>CAVYLU010000014.1:0-555371 GCA_963769365.1 uncultured Alphaproteobacteria bacterium
ACGGCGGGACATCCGTCTGAAAGGGGCCTATCAGGTAGAAATATGCGCCATGCCCGTAGGGCATTTCCATTTGACGATCGATGAATTCCGGGACTCCGGCTTCTATCCCTCCCGGACCAGGACCTTCAGACGGGATGAGGCGGCCGACCGCCGCGCGGACAAACGCCCACTCATCCGCGCTGAAGAAAGTAGGCGAGTAAGCGGGAGCGGCATCACCGCTCCTTGGCGAACATCCCGCTAGTCCCGAGATGACCGCGGTCGCCACAGGGGCGGCTCCCAGCAGCAGACTTCGTCTGTCTATCGAGGGAACCTTCACCATGAGTACGCCGCTGCAATTCCCGCCAATCCCGCTCCGATGATGACGACGCGTCTGCGGCCGGCGGCGGGCTCCTTCGCAATGGATGTCTTCTCCAGGAGGCCAGTATTTGCCACCACAGCGCTCCCGGGATTATGCCGTCTGCGATCGCGTGCAGGAACATGGCCTGAGCTGCCGCTTCCTTCTTGGACGAGCGTGCTGCGAATAGGATGTCTTTGCCCCGGTCTAGGACTCTCATGCGTTACGTCAGTCCGTGGGGATGAGCGTTCGTGGCTTGCCTTAGGTGCGAGGGTCACGATCAATAGAATCTGTTCGCACAGCGCCCGTCTCGGTGAAAATCGCACCCGATCAGATGGCGGCGGTCCGCTACTGCTGTGGAGCCCGCGGCCGCGCGATCAGCACGGACCAACCTCACCCAAGACGATAACCACAGACGAGAACCACCAAAAGTGGAGCCTGAAACGACTCGCAAAATTTAATTGGCCTTCAGCCGTCACGCGGCAGAAATGTCAGAATGGCGTTCGAGTGGGAGCTTAAAAATGCCCGTCTAAGTTATTGAAATAGCTTTTGGAGCGGGTGAAGGGAATCGAACCCTCGTATTCAGCTTGGAAGTCGTAAAATTTCGCAATCCGCACAACAACCGTTCTGACATTTTGCAGCCTTCCGGGTGATTGAGACTACTACAGAATTTCTCGTTGTCAGAATGGCGATGGGCGAGTCCCGCCAGGCGGCAACTGGGACCACAAGCCGGTCTTTTGTTGATGGGAATCAGTCCAGACGGACTCGATTTTCGTCCATTTTCAAGAATTGAACTCCTGTCATCCGTCAATCAGGCTTCCAGCCTAGACGAAGCGTGGACGATTCGGATGATGAGAAACACGGGTCCGTCAGAAAGCTTGGCTTGGTGGGGACGCGCAGCTCAGGCTCGTCGTATCGCAACCATGTTGTCTCCGCGGGACGCCCAGTTGGCTGAAGCCTATGCTGTGGAATGCGAAGATCGAGCGCGACGCAGTTGCTCAGACAACGTTCGACGAGGTCACACGCCGGACGCGCAGCATGTCGTCGATCCAGTATTCAAGTCCGCTGGAAAAACCTCACCAAGACGAGCCGCGTAAGCGCCCCTCCCCGAGCCTGAATCCAAACTGATGGCCTCTCTAATTGCTTAGTCACGGGATGCTGTTTGCGTACGAACGGCCGCTTTGCGCCCAAGAGTGGCCGTTCGTCAGGCTGTGTGAATAAGCGTCCAAGACTCAAGACTGACCCCTCCGCCGCTCGGTAGATCAATAGCTTGGCTAGCCGATCGGCGGCGGGACCCCGCGCCGATTTACACTCAGCTTGTGCTTCTGCTTCTACCAACAGGCGATCTCAGCTCGCGAGCGTTTTCGAATGCGGTCCGCTCGGCCTCAAGGGCGCCTGCTATGCTGGCATGCTCCGGTTCGGCCTGACCTCGCCTCTTGCGGCCCGGCCTGCAAAATAGCTCACGACCAAGGAGAGCGCCGTCAACGCCTCCCTGCCCGCGCGACCGTGGCGCCCCGGCAGAGCGATCCAAATCAGGGCAAAAAATTTCTGCCCCCCTCTTGAAACCAAAAACGGTTTTTGTAATTTCTAAGTCGCCACCGCAGGGTGGCTCCCGGGCGCCTGATGGGCCCGGGAAATGCAGACGGGCACCGGTCGTGTCCGGTGTCTCATACCCATCTTGCTCTTTGGAGGATTTGGCTATGCGCACTTATGACTTCTCTCCCCTCTTCCGATCAACCATCGGTTTCGATCGTCTGTTCGACCTCGCCGAGACGGCCCAGCGAGCCACCGACGAAGGTTATCCACCCTACAACATCGAACGGTTGGCCGAGGACCGCTACCAGATCACGCTGGCGGTCGCGGGTTTTTCGCCGGATGAAATCTCGATCACTGCAGAGCAGAACGTCGTCACCATCGAAGGCGGCAAGACCGAGAAGGCCGAGCGCGAGTTCCTTTACAGGGGTATCTCGACCCGTCACTTCAAACGGCAGTTCAACCTCGCCGACTACGTCCAGGTCAAGAACGCGTCCTTCGACAACGGCCTGCTGAAGATCGAACTGGTCCGGGAAATCCCCGAAGCCATGAAGCCACGGCGGATCGCCATCAACGGCACGTCGCAGGCCAACGTGCACCAGCTCGAGTCCAAGGCGGCCTGAGCGATACGGAATCGCGGCGGCCCGGTCACGGGCCGCCAACCCCACTCGTCTTCGAATGGAGGAAACCATGCGGCCGACGACCGCCACCGACAACAACGTATTCGACTTTCAAGCGCTCCTGCACCGCGGCACCGTCTTTGAGCACCCCAAGGACGTGGTGATGCACACATCCCTAACGCTGGCCGAGAAGCGGGCAATCCTCGCCTCCTGGGCTTCCGATGCGTCGGCGATCGCCTCTTGTCCTGCGCTACGCGCTCCGGATGGACTAAAGGCGCCCGTCAGCATCGACGCCATCCTCGACGCCTTGTGCGAACTCGATGGCGGCCCACGGAACCCGCCCGGCGGAAAATCGCAGCGCCGCTTTTCCACGGCGCGCGCGCTAGCGGCCTGAAGGTCCAGGGACGAGATTCGTTTACTCCGGCAGGTGAGCGCCGGCCGCTTAACAGCAGCACCCGACGATCGCTTCAGAGCAACACGCTGAGCGAAGAGAAGGCCGGCTTTGCAGAACGCAACGTAAGCCGCCGTCGTCCGCGACGTGTGCGTCAAGTCGAAGCCAGATCGCTTCCCCGGAAAAGGATAGGCGGTCGTCGGGCGTGCCATCGTTTCGCGCGCCGGCCCGCGCCAGCTGCGCGAATCCTGCGCGGGACAAATCCGGATCGTCGCGTCAATAGGCTGTAGCAACCCGACTATCAGAAACCCGCCCTTCAGTGCGGCAGAAGGCGCGCGATCTCCATGGAAAGTTGAGCCTGTGTGTAAGGCTTCGCGAGACGTGCGACGTCTACCACTTCAATACCTTCCAGCTCAGCGAACCCCGTCGCAAGCAAGATCGGAAGTTGAGGATATTGGCGGCGCACTTCTCGGGCCAGTTCGATTCCAGTCATGCCTGGCATCGCATGGTCTGTTATCAAAAGATCAGCAGCCAAACCACCTTCAAGAAGCCGCAACGCCTCAGTGCCGGAGTGCACTTCAACCACCTGATGCCCCAAGTCTTCCAGTAGATCGACAGTACTGCCAGCGATCAGAAGATCATCGTCTACAAAGAGGATTCTCGCTCGAGCTGAGGCTTGAGTGGTGATGTCGGGCGTGCGTCCGGAAGGGAGTGAGGTTACTGTGGCAACCGGAAGCCAAAGTGCGGCGGTTGTTCCGCTTGAGGGGGCACTTTCGAGGCGCAGGGCGCCGCCGGATTGTTGCGCGAGGCCGAACACCATGGACAAACCCAAACCCGTACCCTTGCCCACTCCCTTCGTTGAGAAGAACGGTTCTACGGCTCTGGCCAGCGTTTCTGCGTCCATTCCCTCTCCAGTATCTCGCACTGAAAGCAACACGTATCGACCCGGCCGGATACCAAGCTGATCGTCGGCCCCGACAATTTGCTCGGACAGCCCGATCGTGAGGACGCCGCCCCTAATCATCGCGTCCCGGGCATTCACGGCGAGATTGAGCAGAGCCATTTCGAGCTGGTTCGGGTCGACGTCGACGACCGGCATTTTACCTTCGGCGTGAAGCTCGACACGAACCATCGGACCCACCGAGCGTTCGATGAGGCCTATCATGTCTTCCACAAGGCTTCGGACATCTGTGGCTTGAGCCTTGAGTTCCTGCTTGCGCGCGAAGGCCAACAGCCGGTGCGTCAAAGTGGCGCCACGGCGGGCACCCTCCATGGCGCCATCCAAAAGCCTGTGAAGTCGGGCATCTTCACCTAGTTTTTTGGAAAGCAGGTCTAGATTGCCGATGACAGCCATAAGCAGGTTATTGAAATCGTGCGCTACCCCTCCGACAAGCTGGCCCAATGCCTCGATTTTTTGTGCCTGCAGCAACGCTGCCTGGGCCCGCTCGCGACCTGCAATTTCTTCCCGGAGTTGACTGTTCGCTCGCTCAAGGTCAGCCGTTCTCGCCGCCACCAATCGCTCCAGTTCGGCAGCGGCGCCGCGCTGCGCCTCAAGGTACGCACGAGTTTGATACTGTCGTCTTCTAGCGCGCTCTGCGGAAAGCACCGTGGCCTGAAGCGTGATGGCCTGCAACGGGCGCTCGAGAAAGCCCACGTTACGCAGGCGAATGACCAACTCGCGCCTGAACGCGGCAAACTTGCCACCTTCATTGCGGTTGGTCAGTACGACAAAGGGTTGATCGGACCACGGTGGCTGACGGCCCACCCAGTCCTCCAAAACGCGGGCATTATTGCCGTAGAGCGCCTCCTCCGCCACAAGCACGACTTCGATGACCCACTCGAGATTCTCTATCACTTCCTGAAGCGTGTTGCAGACCACGGGACGTAAGCCGGCCCTTTCGATCAACTTGGCAACAGTTGCGGCGTCCCGTCCGATGGGCATCAGGACCAAAACCACGCCTTTTGGCGCTTCAAGCCCGACCATCGGTGTCCCGAGGCATCAAAGGTGCCTCCTCCCCCTTGTACACCGGCGTACCGCCGAAAATGCCGCTAAAGCCCTTGAGAGGAGGCCCGACGGTGATGCCGTGGTGGCTGAGTTTGAATTCTCGGATCGTATGTTCGTGATTGCCGCTTCGTTTCTTCACAACGGACAGTGCGCGCCTGACGCTGCCGTCGAACTCGAAATACCGCAGCATCAGCACGCCGTCGGCGAGATAGCTGATGTCCAGCGGCGTATCCATCGGTCCCACGAGGCCATGCTGCGCCAGCACGAGGATGGTCAGGACGCCGCGATGACTGAGATAGCTCAGCAATTCGTGCATCTGAAGAATTAAAAAGCGCTCGTCAGGCATCGCATTGAGATAGCCGTTGAGGCTGTCGATTATCACTATCCGCGCGTCAGCGCGTTCTACGCTGCGCCGCACCGCGTCGGCAAACTCGCCGGGCGCCATTTCAGCAGGGTCGATTTGCTGAAAATCGATCAGGCCTTTGTCGAGCCCCTCCTGAAGCGGCAGTCCCAGCGTCTTCGCACGTGCACTCATGGTGCCGCGTCCTTCGTCGAAGGCAAAGATTGCGGAGCGCTCGTTCCGCGATGCGGCTGCGATCGCGTAAGTAAGAGCCATGGATGATTTTCCAACGCCCGCTGAGCCGATCAGTAGCGCATTTGTTCCGCGCTCGAGGCCGCCGCCCAAGAGAGTGTCCAGTTCCGCATTACCGCTTAGGACGACGTCGCTGTCGAAATCCTTATGATGCTCGGCGGCAACAAGTCGGGGGTAAACTTTGAGACCCCCATGCCTGATAGTAAAGTCGTGAAATCCGCCCTTGAACTCGATGCCGCGCATCTTCACGACGCGAAGGCGTCGCCGCTGCGCGCCGTAGTCGATCGCCAACTGCTCCAGCAGCACGACGCCATGGGCGATCGAGTGCAATTGCAAATCGTTCTGTTGTGATGAAAGGTCGTCAAGCAAAACCACGGTGGACTTGCGACCTGAAAAGAAGTGTTTCAACGCGAGGATCTGACGGCGGTACCTAAGCGGGCTTTGTGCCAGCAGTCGAAGCTCCGACAGGCTATCGAGTACAATCCGTGCCGGTGCCAGCGTCTCGACCCGGTCGAAGATCATTTGCGTGGTTTCGCTGAGCTCCATCTCAGCAGGCTGCAGCACCGTGAGTTCCTGGCTCGGATCCAGAGTGGTCTCGGGCGGGATTAATTCAAAGATCGTAATGCCGTTGAGCGACCACCCATGACGCTTCGCGACCAGACGCAGTTCTTGCTCGGTCTCCGATAGCGTGATGTAGAGGGTCGGTTCGCCGGCGCGAACTCCTTCCAGCAAGAATTCCAAAGCCAGCGTTGTCTTGCCTGATCCGGGTTGTCCTTCGAACAGATACATCCTCTCGGGATCAATGCCGCCTCCGAGTATGTCGTCCAAACCTGCATTCCCAGTCGAGATCCTCGGGAGTTCATCCCCGTCGGGCAACCGCTTATCATCATTCATATCAAACCCCCGTTTCGCCGCAGGCGAGCCTCGACATTGATTTATGGAAACTTTTACCCCCGGGGCACGGTTCCCGGCTCGACTGTCCTAGTGTCTGACAGGGGCACACCCCGCGGGCGTCCTAGCTCACGGTTTTGAGCATTGCACTAGCGGGTATCAACGACGGCGAAATTTGCCTCGGCTGCACTCTGTCTAGGTTTGGAACCAATGCGCATCCAGATACGTTAGGGCTGTTTGGGAGCGCTCCCCCCGTTGACGAAACTCCAATCAAAGCTCGACGGGGTCTGCGACGCGCGGCGGCTTCAACTGCTGCATAGACGCCATCGTGGACTACGCCATCTACATGATCGATGTAGATGGCACCGTGCGTAGCTGGAACTCCGGCGCCGAGCGACTGAAGGGCTACTCGGCCGACGAGATCATCGGCAAGTCATTCTCATCGTTTTATTCGCCCGAGGATCGCGCGAAAGGGCTTCCCGAAACCGCATTGAGGATTGCGGCCAAAACTGGCCGTTTCAGCTCCGAAGGGTGGCGCGTCCGCAAAGACGGGAGTCGCTTTTGGGCGTTGGTTGTCGTCGATGCAATTCGCGACGAGCAAGGTCAAGTGATCGGCTTTGCAAAGGTAACGCGCGATATCACAGAACGTCAGCAGGCCCACAATGAACTTCTGGAGAGCGAGCGACGATACCGTCGACTGATCGAAGCTGTCGTCGATTATGCGATCTTTCAACTAGACCCTGCCGGCAACGTAACGACTTGGAATCCGGGCGCACAGCGCATCAAAGGTTACGATCCGGACGAAATTATCGGTCAGCACTTCAGCCGATTCTACACTCCTGAAGATATTCAACTCGGCGTGCCGAAACTGGCGCTCGCCGAGGCGGCCAAACAAGGACGCTTCGAGGCCGAAGGCTGGCGAATGCGAAAGGATGGCAGTCGCTTTTGGGCGTCAGTTGTCATCGATCGCATCACAGACGAGGCTGGCGAACTCGTCGGTTTTGCAAAAGTGACTCGCGATGTAACGGAGCGAAAGCAGGCCCAGGATGAACTTCAGCGCGTTCAGCAGCAGTTGGCCGCTTCACAGAAGCTCGAAGCCGTGGGCCAGCTCAGCGGTGGGATTGCGCACGACTTCAATAATCTCCTGATGATAGTGCTTGGCAACCTTGAGACCGCCGAACGAAACAGCCGCGGCTCGGCTAACAGCCAGAATCTTCAGCGTGCACTGGCCAATGCCAAGCGGGGCGCTCAACGGGCAGCAGCACTGACCAGCCGCCTCCTCGCATTCTCGCGTCGGCAAGCGCTCGATCCGCACCCTATCAATCTGAATAATTTCCTGAATGGTTTGCAAGAGTTTCTGCAGCGTACACTCGGTGAACGCATCGAAGTTCAGACCGTCGGAAGTGCAGGTCTCTGGTCGATCGAGGCCGATACTAACCATCTCGAATCGGCCATCATCAATCTCGGTATCAACGCACGCGATGCAATGCCGGATGGCGGCAAACTCACGGTCGAGGCTGTGAACGTCTTGGCTGACGAGGACTATTGCCGCGCAAATCCTGAACTCTACCCGGGCCAGTATGTCATCGTTTGCGTGACGGATACTGGCAGCGGGATGACCGCAGACGTTCTCAATCACGCTTTCGAACCTTTTTTTACGACAAAGGAGCCAGGGCAAGGCACGGGCCTTGGCTTGAGCCAGGTCTATGGTTTCGTAAAACAGTCCGGCGGGCACGTGAAGATCTACAGTGAAGTCGGCCACGGTACCAGTATCAGAATGTATTTCCCCCGCTACCATGGGGAAGCTCGACCGATCGAAAGTGATGCAGACGAGCTTCGTCCGGAAGGCGAGAGATTAGAGACGATACTCGTCGTCGAAGATGATGCGGACCTGCGTGCATACGTTTCTGAGATTCTGCGAGACTTGAATTATCGCGTCGTTGTGGCTTCCAGCGCCCAGGCCGCCTTGACCATCCTCCTGCAGGAAGAGCCGAAGGTTGATCTTGTGCTGACGGATGTCGTCATGCCTGGAATCAATGGACGGGAGATGGGCCGGCGCGCACAGCAGATCCGCCCAGGCATCAAGATCCTGTATATGACAGGGTACTCGCGAAATGCTGTCGTCCACCAAGGACGCCTTGACGAGGGAGTTGAGTTGTTAGAGAAGCCGATCTCTCAGGCAAAACTCGCTTTGCGTGTGCGCGAAATGTTAGACCGCCTTCACCCAAAATCATGAATTGAGCCCGACATACAGCGGACAGTGCGGGTTCTGCGCCTTTGTTGGCGACTCTTAGGTATGTGGTACATGGTCGAAATGCCGAGATCCATCCCTTCGGTGCGAGGGGCCTCGCGCAGGTACGTCTCGAGTTCCAGCACTTAATCCGGCTTGGCCAATTGCCCGGTAGCGCCTTTTGCCAACCAACTGGTCACTCAAGATGGTCCGAATCCATAAGAGGAGTTGGCGGCCTCACTTTGTCAGTTTGCAGACTTCGCCGGGCTTCAGATCTAGTTTTTCTAGCGACGCCTTTTGCTGATGCGTCAGGCGGTCAATCACCAGTTCCCCCGTCCAGCCCTCCGGGACGGCTGCAAGCACCACCGTCAGCGCTTGACTTGGTTTGGCTGCGGCGACCCAAAGCTCCTTCCTTGGTCGTCCTGCCGCCCAATCGTCTGCCGTCACTTCAACGATGGTAAATGCGTTTCCGAACGACTCTGCCATGGACAGCTAATACTGCGGCCAGTCGCTTGTTCAATTGGCCACTCCCAAATCAACTTAGACCATAAGGTTTAATGCAGGGCTAGCGCCTGCGCGCTGTGAGAACTCAAGCTGAATTCGGGGTAACCCGAGAACAAGTTGTCGCAGGCTCTCCGGAACCTTACGGGCCAATCTGAGTTACGTGCTCATCATCCAAGGAGGAGCCTATGGACTGGAATCGCGTCGAAGGAAACTGGAAGCAGGTCAAAGGCAAGGTCAAAGAGCAATGGGGTAAACTCACGGACGATGACCTCGATGTCATCGCCGGGAAGGAAGACCAGCTCGAAGGCAAGCTGCAACAGCGCTACGGCTATCAGAAAGATCAGGCCAAAAAGGAAATCGATGATTGGTACGGGCGCCAGAAATGGTGACGCCGACATAAATCGGGAAACAAAAGCCCCGCACTGCGGGGCTTTTGCATAGATCGCTGGTTCCGCCATAGCCCCTTCCGATTTTTCGGAAGCATCCCAGAGGACGCAGAAACGGAACCTGTCTCGGTTTTTCTCAAGTCATTCGGTCATCAAATGCAGCGGCTTTGCCTTCACCTTACGGCGCGTGTCGGCGTTTTTCTATTTCGACGCCATAGAGGCGAGTACGCACTAGGAATGCGGCCGAACTGTCGTCGCGAATGATCCGGCTAGCCAAAGGTCAAAGGCGGAGGTGTTTGCGCCTGCGCCAGAGGAGAATGGGCGCCGACAAACTCACAAGCCGCGCCGATCACGATCGGCATAAGGATATCCTGACCTGTGTGAGCCAGCAGAGTGAGCACGATAGCGGCCCGCGCCGGCTAAATTAGCAGACGTCATTTGAGCGCGCGACGTTCCATCCGCCCGGCGACGCCGCATTCGGGCCGATAGCCAGCCGGTGGACTGTAGACGGTAGAGCAATGATTCTGAAGGTGGCGATTGCAGAATTGCGCCCACATCTTTGCCGCCGAAAAATGGTCGACCCGGCGGACCCGGGGGAGCTTCCACTTTCAAATTTCCGCAGGGAACTTTCGTTCCGTCTGCGCATTTTTCAGGCAGCGAAACCGATGGCTGGGAGGAACAAATGGAACAGGCTTATCGACAAACCTCGCAAGGAGAATTGATGGAACCGTCAGTACCGGGGGTGTCGTGGGCGGCCGTGCTCGCAGGCGCGGTGGCTTCTGTGGCGCTGACGCTTGTTCTTCTTTCTTTCGGTGCCGGCATGGGATTTGCGGTCGTCTCGCCGTGGGGAAATTCCGGCGTCTCCGCAACTACATTCAAAATCGGCACGGGGCTGTACTTCATCGTGATGGCGATGATCTCGTCAGCTATCGGTGGCTATCTTGCTGGCCGCCTGCGGACAAAGTGGGTGGGAGTGCAGACCACCGAGGTGCACTTCCGCGATACCGCGCATGGCTTTTTGGCCTGGGCGGCGGCATCCGTTCTCGGTGCCGTGCTGCTGGCCTCTCCGGCAAGTTCGCTTGTGGGCGGAACATTTGCCGGCGTCACCCAGGCGGCGGCCAACGCCGCACAGTCATCGCCGATGAACGGCTACGTCGACACGCTGCTGCGCTCCGATAATCCGTCCGCTCAAGGTCAACAGAACCCGTCCGACACGCGGGGCGAGATGGTCCGCCTGTTCACCACTAGCTTCCACAACGGCAGCGATCTCAATCCCGCTGACCGCGCTTACGCGGCCAAGGTCGTCTCTGCCCGCACCGGCTTAAGCCAGGCCGATGCCGAGAAACGCGTCAATGACGTCGTCACCCAGGTCAAGACTGACCTGGATGAGGCGCGCAAGGCGGCGATGCAGACCGCGATCTGGCTGACGCTGTCGCTGTTCATCGGCGCGTTCTCGGCGTCGCTCGCCGCGACCGAGGGTGGCGGTCTTCGCGACGGCACCTGGGGCAGGAAGGCTTACGGAACCCCCGCGATCAATCGCTAACCCTCGAAACGAAAGGAGAGACATCATGCCTATTCTGCTTTGGCTCCTCGGGATACCGATCCCGCTGATCATTCTCATCATGCTGCTGCACCACTGAGCACGATCCAGCGCGTTTGGAAACGTCAATTTAGTTCGCTCAACCAATGGAGGATCATATGACGAAGCATCTCGCGGCCGCGTTGCTGACAACGGCCCTTTTCGCGTGCACGGCATCGGCGCAAACTGTTTCGAACAAGACCGCCGCTGCCGATAATGCCGCCGACCGGGCCGTGTCAGCGCACAAGGAAGGTGAATGGCGGGCATCCAAGCTCGTCGGCGTCAACGTTTACAACGACGCCAATGAGAAGATCGGCAACATCAACGATGTCATCCTGGACAAGGCGGGAAAGGTCGAGAACGTCGTCCTGGGCGTTGGCGGCTTCCTCGGCATGGGCGAACACTACGTCGCCGTCGCCTACGACAAGCTGAAGTGGTCGAATGAGCCGCTGCGGTCCACGACCGCAAGCACCACGACTTCCACAACGAACCGTCCGGCGACGAACGCCGACAGCAGCGCGCGCACTGCCGCGGACAGTACGGCCCGGACAACGGGCTCGGCAACGACGACGGCCGAGGATCGGAAGGCCAACGGATATTGGTATCCCGACCACGCCATCTACAATGCAACCAAGGACCAGTTGAAGGCGATGCCGCAGTTCAAATATTGAACCAAATGCTGCCGCCTCGGTAAATCCGAGGCGGCAGAGCATCTGAGGCACACATGGCCTTCGAAATCGAGCAGCCCGTCGATGCCGGTCCGAGCCTGGTCGTGGAGCCGACCAAGCCGCGGTTGCTCGGGGTCCTGGGCCCCGGCCTGATCACGGGGGCATCCGATGACGACCCGAGCGGGATCGCGACCTACTCGCAGGCCGGCGCGCAGTTCGGGTACGCGCTGACCTGGACGATGCTATTCACCTATCCTTTGATGACGGCGGTGCAGATCGTGAGCGCCCGCATGGGGCGCACCACCGGGCGCGGCATCGCCGGCAACCTGCGTCAGCACTGCCCACCCTGGCTGCTTACCGGGATCGTGGTGCTGCTGTTGATCGCCAATGCCATCAATATCGGAGCGGATCTCGGCGCGATGGCGGACGCCTCAAGGTTGGTTGTCGGCGGCCCGCAGATTCTCTACGTGCTGTTGTTCGCGGCCATCTGCATCGCGCTTCAGATTTTCCTGCAGTACACCCGTTACGTCTCGGTTTTAAGATGGATGACCCTGTTTCTGTTCGCCTATGTGGCATGCATGTTCATGGTGAAGGTACCGTGGTCGGAGGCAGCAAAAAGCCTTGTCATCCCCTCGCTGCGTTGGGACAAGGATTATCTGACGACGGTGGTTGCCGTCCTCGGCACCACCATCAGTCCTTACCTGTTCTTTTGGCAGGCCTCCCAGGAAGCCGAAGATGTCCGCACCGTTCCGGCCCGGCAGATACTAAAGCGGGCGCCTCATCAGGGTGAGGGAGCGCTCAACCGGATTCATCTCGACACCTTCGTAGGGATGGGGTTTTCGAACTTCATCGCCCTTGCGATCATGATCACGGCGGCTGCTACGCTGCACGCCAACAACGTCACCGACATCCAGACCTCGGCCCAGGCAGCCGAAGCCTTGCGGCCCATTGCAGGGCCTCTTGCCGAGACGATATTTGCCCTTGGCGTCATCGGCACCGGCATGTTGTCCGTCCCCGTCCTCGCCGGATCGGCGGCATACGCCGTCGGCGAAGCGCGGAAGTGGCCGACCGGGCTCGCCCGCCAGCCGATGGAAGCCAAGGCCTTCTACGCAGTCATTTGCATCGCGACGATCGTCGGCATGATCATGAATTTCACTCCGATCGATCCGATCCGGGCCTTGTACTGGAGTGCTGTGATCAATGGCGTGGTCGCCGTTCCCGTCATGGCGATCATGATGTGGCTGGTCGCCGCGCCCAAGGTCATGGGCGAGTTCGTCGTTTCCGGAGGGGTCAAGGCGCTCGGTTGGACGGCAACCGCGGTCATGGCGCTCGCCGTAGCGGCAATGTTGGCGACTTCGTAAGAAATCGCGAGCTCCCTGGACTTGCGCCGGCGTGGTTACGTGAGGCGATCGAACGGCTGGAACGAATGTTTGAAATCTAAGTTGGGAGCGCATCGTAACGCGGCTTATGAGGGAGAGAAGAAATGGCCGACAAGGACCTGAACGACCTGTTCCTGGACACGCTGAAAGACATCTACTTCGCGGAAAAGCAGATCTACAAGAACCTGCCGAAGATGGCGAAGGCCGCGGCTTCCGATCAGCTTCGGGCGGCCTTTGAGAAGCACCACGGCGAAACCGAGGGCCAGATCGAGCGGCTCGAGCAGATCTTCGAACTGCTCGGCAAGCCGGCTCGGGGCAAGACCTGCGATGCGATCCAGGGAATCCTTGAGGAAGGCAAGGAAATCATGGAGGAGTACGAGGGCACTTCGGCGCTAGACGCCGGGTTGCTGGCTGCCGCCCAAGCCGTCGAGCACTATGAGATTTCCCGTTATGGTACCCTCAAATCATGGGCCGGCAAGCTGGGCATAAAGGATGCGGTCCGCCTTCTCGATCAGACGCTGTCCGAAGAGAAGAAAACCGACGACGCACTGACCAAGCTGGCGGGCACTGAAGTCAACGCCGAGGCGGCCTGACGCCGGACACCTGTAGCAACGAACCGAGCGGCCCCGACAAGGACCACGGAGTTCGTGAGCTTCGCACTAAAGGCGGCTTTACGGGCGGATGTACCCTGAAGGACTGCCAGTAAGGTCCTGGAGCAATCCGGGACCTTACTTTTGCGTGTTTGTCGCAGATGCGACCGTCACGCCGAACCAACGAGCCAAGCTCGTCAGGGATAAGAACCCACCTAAAACAACCTAAAGTCGAGATTGAAAGCACTCGCAAATTTTTCTTGGCTTCAGCCGCGGGCGTGCGGAACGTGTCAGAATGGCGTTGGAACGGAGGTCTAAGATTTTGCAGTAAGTCGTTGAAATCGCTTTTGGAGCGGGTGAAGGGAATCGAACCCTCGTATTCAGCTTGGAAGGCTGCTGACAAGCCTCACACCGCCGAACAAGACATAACGTAGAAACCCCCGTCTATTGCTCTTCCTCGATTTTGTGAGACACTGTGCGGGAGTGTTAATAACACCCCAGAACCGGGATTTTGTTACCCCGGCGTCACCCCGGGTACCCGCGTTACCCCGCCCGCCAGGAGCAGCAGCATGCCCCGCAAAGTCCTCACCGACCTCTATGTCGAAAAGATCAAGCCGACGCGCGGTCGCCGCGTCGAGATTTTCGACGCAAATTTTCCCGGGCTCGCGCTCAGGGTTTCCGAGAGCGGCCGGAAGTCGTGGTCGCTTTTCTATCGGCTCCACGGCGGGCAGCATCGCTTCACGATCGGCGCCTATCCTCAATTCCTGCCGGCGGCAGCGCGCACCAAGGCGACGGAGATCCGCAACCAGGTCGACCTGGGCGTCAATCCGGCGGTCGAGAAGCGATCGCGTCGCAACGATCCCCTCCCCGAGGTCGAGACGTTCGAGACGGTGCTCGCCGATTATTTCAGCCAGTACGCGGCGACGAACATGGCGCCGTCCACTTACGCCGAGACCAAACGGCAGATCGAGCGCGACGTCCTTCCGCACTGGAAAGACCTGCCCCTTCGCGACATCCGGGACCGCCATGTCCTGAAGCTGATCAACGACATCGCCGCGGCCGGCAACGGCGTCACCGCCAACCGGACGTTCTCGCGGTTGCGGGCTTTTTTCAATTGGTCGATCTCGCAGCTCCGCCTCGAAACGTCTCCGGCGAGAGGCCTGGTCGCTCCGGTCAAGGAAGAGGCGCGCGATCGCGCGCTATCCGATGATGAAATCCGCTGGTTCTGGAGCGCGACCGAAGAGATCGGCTGGCCGTTTGGTCCGATCGCGCGACTGCTTCTGTTGACCGCGCAGCGCCGCGACGAGGTCAGCAAGATGTCGTGGTCCGAGATCGATCTGGCAAAGGGCGTCTGGGTAATCCCGGCCGAGCGCGCAAGGAATAGCCGGGCCCATGAGGTGCACCTGAGCGCCGGCGCGCTGGTCGTTCTTAAGGGTCTTCCGAAGCCACACCGGGGATTCGTCTTCAGCGTGACTGGCGACGACGCAGTCAGCGGCTTTTCGCGGGCGAAAGATCGGATCGACGCTGCGATGAAGAAATTGCGACGGCGCGAGCTCCGCCTCCCCGAAACCGACGACGAGCTGAGGCGCCATCTCGACATTCCGAAGCGCAGGCCCCTGCCCGTCGAGATCCCGCATTGGACCCTGCACGATCTGCGCCGCACCGCCGTGACCAAGATGGCGGAGGATCTCAAGATCGCGCCGCACATCGTCGACAAAATCCTGAATCACGCCAGCGGCACCATCCGCGGCGTCGCCGCGATCTACAACCGCGCTCAGTACCTCGACGAGCGGCGCGCCGCGCTCGAGGCCTGGAGCAACTGGATCCTCGCACTCACGAACCCGAACAAGAAGAAAACCAACGTCGTCGGGCTACGACGGTGAGCGCGGTAACAGCCTGGCGGCGCTTCGACTACAGCTACGAAGCCACGATCGAAAACGAGGTCGCGAAGGTCCGTCATGGATCATTGACGGACTTCGAGAGGCGCCGCCTGCTAAACGCCGCCGCGCCGCAGCCGCGGGCGTATGGGGTCCACGGCGGGACGAGTCTGCGTCAGGGTGTCTTGAAGCGAAAATAGCGATCAGATCGGCGACGCGCGCTGCAGATCCCCGGTCGGCGCCATCTGGTAGCCGCGGCGGACGCCTTGGCGAGGCTCTGCGTCGCGCTTTGAAAAAATTCCGCAGTTTCTCAAATCCAGTGTGACGTACAGCACGGTGAAATTGGGTAAAAACGCGCACATCCCTGACGTGCAGGTTAAAGAATGGCTCCTCACCAAACAGGGAAATGAACATGATCGAAATCCGCGAACTGAACGACGCCGAGCTGAACGAAGTTTCCGGCGGATTGTTCGCTCAAAGTTGCGAGGTTATTTCGAATATATATTCAACCGCCGCTGTCGCATTGGAAGGGTTGGGCCAAGGGCTCCAAGCAGCGAATTTCTCTTCCAAGGCGGGGGAGGCTAAGCTCTGTGATCTCAAGTGACGGGAAGGATCGCCGACCGTGTACGTCTCGGTGGCCTAGTCTCCAAACACGAAAGGCCGCCTCAGTTGGCGGCCTCTCTCACTTTAGACCGGCGCTCAGCGCCCCGAGCAAATTCCAGATGACCGCGAGCGTCGCGACCAGCAGCATGCGCCGGCCGATGCGGTTCACACAGGAACCTCGTATTCGAAGGCGCAAATTTGTGTCATAATGTCGCGATGCTCCTCCACCGGATTTTCATGCTGGTAGCTGGGGCGATGGTCGCGCTGTCGATATTCTTTGTCTTCCGACCGCATCGCCCCTTCAGTGGGATACAGCCGCCTCATCAGTTGGCTGCCACGGCGTGTGAGGCTCCTCCCGAAACTGGCGTGATGCCCCCGGAATATGGTTGCGAGAAACCATGACCGGGGCTTGCCGAAATCGGCTCGCCAAAGCAAGTGGACCAAGACGCTATCGATAGCCCATCGCTGCGACCGGCGGCTCGTTCCAGTGAAAGTCCGGGTCTTTTAGGTGATCCGGATCACTGATGCTGAACTGAAGTTGCGGTAAGCCTGCAATGCAAGGGGCGAAACGCAACATCAGGAGTTGAACATGGATACTCAGATCAATGCGATTATCGATGACGATCTCGACGCCGTCTCTGGTGGCTGGCCGTGCCAAAGTAGTACGCAGGAAATTAAATGCCCGATCGGCAGTCTTATGGTTTACATCAACTCCTGTGGGACACCCACAACTGTCGAGTACAAACCACCGGTCCCAACCCATTCCTAAAATTCCTGCGCGTCAGGGCCTGGATGAATCATCCTAGGTAGGCTGGCTTTTTTGCTTGTTGCGAAGTCCGGCCGCACGTCGGCGCCCTCTTGCCGCAGGCCGTGCACACGAACCGCGGCTCAAGATCGGACAACATAGGATCTTACTCGCTTCACCTGGGCTTTAACTATAGAGGTTTGCTCGAAGATTTCCCGAATCCCGACGCGTGCTTCAGGCTCGTCACACATCAGCGCGCAGTTTGGACAGGCGCGGATCATCTGTACGCCCGCTAGTCTGAACTTCACCAGGAGTATTTCGAACCGCTGGAGACAGTTCGGACATTCATCGTGCGCTACGTCACGAGTACTCATTGCCGCCTCTCAAAGCAGCAAACACATTCGCCTAAGCGCGGTCCTTACGCCCGCCTCACAAAGGTACGGCCCCGGTCGGGGCTGGGGGGCTAGTTGGAAACCGAGGCCGTCCTTTTGCGCATATGTCGCGCCCAGGGGTAGGAACGCGGCGAAAGAACCAACCAGCGCCAAAAATGATCGTTCCTGGGGAACCGAAAGATTCCATCCAGGTGACATCTCTCTACGCCCGAGAGGACCTAATGCGCGTGAAAGGGGCCGGTCTCGCCGCGCATGACCCACCTGAATAGCCGCTCTCGCAGCTCGGGTCGCGAACGACGAACCAGCAGCGCCGCAGCGACCGCGCCATTAAGCCCGATCCAGCAAATTACAGCCGTACGCAGAACTAACATGGCTTTGCTCCTACCAAATAACGGGTGAGCAAAACGTTAAGTTCCGTGCGTCACTTGACTTTGTTCTCTATCTGTTCTGGAATATGGTATGCTCAATCCACACTGGTACGACCCAGAAACAAACTCGTCGCCGTTCATGGAAGCGCTCTGGCGCGCTCGACATTTGTGTACGCGAGCGGAGCATGTCCGCGCGACCGTGCCCGGCAGCCACGTACTCGTGGAGGCGATCATGTCGGCGATCGACGACTACGCTGAGCGTGAGACTGGCAACCGCAAGTGGCCTTCAACATGCTGGCGACCGAGAATAAACCTATAATGGACCGACCCAGCGCGCTGACCAGATTTTGGCTTCATTCAAACGCTTCTGTCACAAAGCTCAGCAAACTTTATGTGGCGAACTTTAGATTCACGTGACTAGAATGAACGCACATTTATGCGTTCGCAAGCACGATTCCTCGGCGCACACAAACGATGTTGCTGTATGCATAGATGTTATGGAGGTAGTGACTTCCGTCGCCGAGTGGACGGAGGGCATGAGTAGCGAGACGATAGAATTGAAAGTTCTTGAGAACAGCCATGAAGTCACTAATATTCTGACGGCGCTTCAGATGGTGAGGGCCAAATTCGAATTGCACATAAGAAAGTATCCCGGACGCAAGCAAGTCGGGCGCTCCAGAGAGGACTTCCAGCTCGAATCCTTCGACATCAATCTTCATGAACTGCGGCCAGTATCCGAGTTCTTTGCAAATTGCATCCACGGACATCTTGACCTCATGCTTGACAAAACGATCGAGTGACCCGGGAATGATATTCGCATCTCTGGTAGCCAATACCGAGTTTGACTCTTCCACGGCTTCGTAAAATTCGACAGCTCCTATTTTCTCCCCGAGAGCCGTTTGAAACACAGACACACGCGGATCGCTCCTGAACCGCGTTTGGATGCGATCGAAGGGTTCTCGTGCAGGCTCAAACACCGCAACTTTTGACGCGCCCTTGTCAAGAAGAGCTGCCGTACAATCACCGACGTTCCCGCCTACATCAAAGCAGGCCATACCCTTCGTCGTGTTAAATAGGCGCGCCAGCAGCCGATCTTCGCCGCCGCTCTCAATCCCGTGATCGATGTTCACGCCGAGCCCTCGTAGCCCGATCTTCGCAATGCTCTCGCTGATGCTGCTAAGAGATTCAGTTCCCATTATCTTCTCGATGCTTCCAACGATAATCTTACGTAGCATGCCTTCCTCCAACTTAGTCCGATGTGGGATTCGGCTGTGAGGCGTTGACAATATCGGAGCTCAAACGTGTCCATTTCTTTGCACGAAACCTGATAGCTCGTTGTACAGGCGTTTCAAAAAAGCGATATGCGGCGATACCAAAAGTGGCTGCGACATATAGAATCAATGAGATTCGATTGTAGAAGATGTCGCGGGACAACGCGGCAGACTGCACAAGCAGCAGCATTACTGTAATGGGCTGAGAGATTCCAAAGGTCGTCGTTTCGTGCAGGGGTCGACCGTTTCAGCTACTTGCAAGTTGTTCAACCGACCTGGGGCGCTCAGCGCTGGTGTTTTCCCTGGAAGAACATTATCGCGAGCGCAATAGCCGGTATGGCCATCAGCGCGCCAGCGCGAATTTCTTCGCGGGAGAATCCGCCGTACACGTGGAAGACGTGACGCAGCACGCCTGCGATTAACACAGTCACGAACAGTATCGCGACAAAATACCTAAAGCGGAAACTGAGCGGATCCATAAAGCTGATCCCTCGGCCCAAAAGCTCACAACAGCTTGCGCTTAATTTGTTGAAGGTTTCCCATTCAGCCGTGCGCCAATCTACGGCAATGGCGCAGTTGGGACAAGACGCGATCATTGCTACGCTACCAAATTTAAATTTTACAGAAACGATTTCCAGCCGGATTCGGCAATGCGGACAACAATCAGTTAGTTTCTCACGCGAATCTATCAGCCGTGGAAAAACGGCGACTGCTCCGATGTTTGCGTTTGCCGATTCTCGCGCTATCTCGCTATTTTTCGTCGGGTTGCCTGTCGTTGAGAGAGAGCTGTCTTCGATGATGCTCAAGGGCATAGCAAACCACCGCTGAAGTTTGGCCAGTACGCACGCACCAAACGTCACACAGCCCAAATCGTTCCGGCGTCGCGTTCTGATGGAGAATTATTGCCACGTTGTCGGGAACCGTACAGAGGCTTTTGCATTTTTTATGTGCCGCTATGGCTTGCAGGGGAGTGGGTCATGCAGGAATACCGCGTCTACATCCTAGGTCCGGATGGGCATATCAAGAAATGCGCTGATATTCTTTGTGCCAACGAAGAGACGGCCAAAGAAAGCGCCAAGCAGCTCGTTGACGGCCAAGACGTAGAACTCTGGCAGCGGGATCGTCGGGTCGCGACGTTCAAGCGCCAGTAGGCCGCTCGAACCTTGAACGGATTCGCAAATCCGGCTCCGCACCGTAGATTTTTGCTGGCCAGCTAGCTCCACTCTTGGCCGCGGTGCAGCCTCCGAAATTCCTTAAAACCTCCGGCAGTATGAACAGCCGTTCACGGAACAGCAAACGTTCCAACCTGTTAACCGGCGGGGCGTGCAATAGGAGGTTTTAAGTGAAGCGCACTGTCATCGCACTTTCTACCGTCGCTCTCATCGCTTCCGTGCCTGCTGTGTTTGCGCAAGGAGTCTCAAGCAAAACGCCCGGCCATGAGATGCAAGAAAAGGGTTCGAAGGGATCCAGCCCCGGCGCGTCGGGTTATGCTCCGGGACAGGAGATGCAAGCCAAAGGCTCAAAGAAGGGTAGCCCCGGAGCATCGGGCTATGCGCCTGGCCAGACGTCCGGTTCGAGCGCCGGCTCCAAGTCAAAGTAAAAGGCTGCACGATGAAGAGCAGCGCGCCCGCCGGTTCGCCGGCGGGTTTTTCCTTGCCCAGTGCCGCGATCGCCGCTCTACTGCTGCATCGTTATTGCGAGGGAGAGCGACGTGGCGAGCGGGACTGTGAAGTGGTTTAACGGGCAAAAGGGTTATGGTTTCATTGCGCCTGATGGCGGCGGCAAGGACGTCTTCGTCCATATATCGGCCGTCGAGAGGGCCGGCTTGGACGGCCTGCCGGATGGCGCCAAGGTGACGTTCGATATCGTCCCGAACCGCGGCAAGGAATCGGCGGAAAATCTCCGAGTGAAGTGAGGGCGGCGCCGGTTACGCCGGCGGGCCCATCACGGAGCCAGCCGCCCGCCGTGCCCGGCCGATCAGCCGGCGCCGCGGATGGTCGCATGGATTTAGGATGGCGCGTTGCCTAGACGATCGTCGGGAGCAATTTGTTTAGCAGGTCCACCGCGGCGGATAGATCGTCCGTTTTTATGAGCATATTGTCGCCAGGCTTGTGGACGATGTTGTCGAACATGATCTTTTGGCCACGGTCCTGAAAACCTTTCAGAAGCTTTGTTTCTCCTTTGGGGAAGGTGCCCGCAGCGCCAGCTTGGGTGAGCATGGGATCAAGCTCGAGGTCCTGCCTTGCACTCGGCTTGCGGCGGCATTCCCGCTACGTTGCCGCTTGGTTGGCGGGAAGAGGCAGGCGCAGTTTCTCGGCAAGCAGAGCCGTCACCGAGGGCCGATCATCATACAGGTCTTCAAGAATGCGCTGAGCGTACTTGTGCGCCAGATCGAATTCCGCCTGAAAGACCACGCGCCTGGCATCGTGCAGGATGTCATTTCCAAGGACGCGAATGTCTTCATGGGCTCGCTTTGATCGAGCGGCGGTGATGACACCATCCTCAGCAGCTTGATCGATCTTGTCGGCGAGCGACCCTTTCAAGTAGCCGTTGTGCTTCAGCGTCTTCTCGAGAGTGGACCGCAACATCGCAGATGCGGCTCGCCACGCACCGACGGAAGCCGTCAATTCAGCTTCTCGAAATTCGGCCAGGACATCCGGCGGGACGTCCTGAGGCACATTGACTACATCGATAGTCCTTGGGAAAAATTCAACGAGGCCAACTGCGGTACCCCTGAATTGATCTCGATACCAGCTAGACCGCCACGGCCACAACCAGCACAGCGTAGCAAGCGATAATGAATTCGTGTGCCTTGACGCGGTTGAATAATCGAACCGTACTCATTCGAAGCGCTTCGGTGCTCGAAGGTGACGAGAGCACCGGCGCAATCTGGGCATGTTGCCCTAACGTTGGCTTGGTCGATGAGGTCCGGTTTTCACGATTGATCACTTTTTGTTACCCTAGCCGTTACCCAACAGGCCACTTGATGCAGTCGCATGGATAAAACTAGAGCTAAGTAATTGAAAACATTGGAGCGGGTGAAGGGAATCGAACCCTCGTATTCAGCTTGGAAGGCTGCTGCTCTACCATTGAGCTACACCCGCGCGACCGATGAACTAACACGCCGGAGACGCCGCCTCAACCGTCCTGCGGCTGTTGCCGCGCCCTTAACAAAAGCCGATTCGCGGCCTATGTTTGCATTCTCATCAACAATGAAAGGAGGTGATCCAGTGTCTTTAACCAAGCGCTGTCACCTCGCTGGGATCGCCCGCTAAGCTTCGCTTAAAGCTTGGCATCGGGGCGCTCTCAGCCCTGGCCAGCGAGTTTCAAGAGTTGGAGCGCGGCGGGAGCAGTCCCGCCGCGTTTTTTATTCAGACGGCGCGGCAGCGGCGCAAGCGCTCGTAGACGGCGACCGCGGCGATGATCATGCCGATCAGCCATGGCACAACGGCGCCATAGGGTTTGACGCTCAAGAGCAGCGCAAGCAGGCTCGTCACCAGGCACAGCATCTTGGGCATCGTGGCGCGTCCTGCGAGCGACAGCAGGAACGGCAGAAGCAAGACCAATGTACCTGTGGCGGTCATTTCGAAAATCTCGATGGCGAGGGCCGGTCAGCCGCATGCGTTTCGCGCGGTTGCCCGCGCTTCTTGCCATCAGTCGTGGGGCCGGTGCTGTGCGTTCAAGCACAGTTCGAATATCGTGTTTCAGGGGTGTTTCGCGGACGTTAACGCGCAGCCCTCGATGATTCAAATTGTCGGGATTGGCTCCCGTGGAACGTCCTAAGGCTGAACCGCTATGGCGTTCATCCCGGGGTGAACCGCTATGGCGTTCATCCCCCCGGGGGCAGTTATTGCCGCAACGAAAAGAGGATGCCGATGCTTTACGCCATACTCGCCTATCACAGGGAAGCCGATGTCATGTCCTGGACGGCTGAGGCCGATGCCGCCGTCATGGCCGGCCTGCGCAAGGCTCACGACCGGATCAATCAAGTCGGACGTCTTGGACCCGCCGCGCGTCTGGGTCCGACCAGGAAGGCGCGTACCTTGCGGGGTCCGGGAGCCGGCATGGTCGTCGACGGTCCGTTCGCCGAGACCAAGGAGCAGTTGCTGGGCTTCTACGTCGTCGACTGCGCCAGCCAAGCGGCCGCCGTCGAAGCCGCGCGCGACCTGCACCATGTCAATCCGTCGGCGGTTTACGAAATTCGGCCGGTCAAGCTCTATCTGCCCGGCGTTGCTGTTCCGGTGACGGAGGCGTCGGGATGAAGCGTGGAAGGGCCAAGCGGCCGGCCGATGGGAGCGCACTCCGGAGAGCGGCGTGAGGCGCTCCCGCGCCAAGATAGTGGATTGACTTTGGGAGAAGACCGAACATCCTGATGCCGCGTAGAAGTATGTCCAGGGAGGCTTCCGTGCGATTGATTTCTGTCTCAGTCACAATTTCGCTCGCTCTGTTGTCGTCGGTTGCCTGGCTCAGCAGTCTCCGGGGACGACCGGTGACACAATAGGCCGGCCTCCGCCGCTGCCCGGTCCGCCGCCCATTTCCGAGCCATCATCGACGAAGCAGCCGGCAGCGGCCGCTCCCACGCCTTCGCCGGGCGAACCGACGCCCAAAGGCTACATCGGGGCATATGGTCCCCCGGCCCGCCAACCCCATACTCCACGGGGCCATTACCGACGATAGACACGGCAACAGGCCGAACCATCGTTGAACCTGACGCTCTTAGAAAACAGTGAAAGCCGCCCCATGCGGCACCGCCGCTCGTGAAACTGACGGCTTCACGAGCTGCGTGGCAATTCCAGACACAGGCGCGGGAGCGAAGAGGAGACGATAGCGCGCTCGTGGCCGAGCACGTTCCCTATCAGCGCCAAGCGTCGCATTCAGACGGCCCTCCTTCGCCCCTCAAGGGCTTCGGCGCGCGCGGCAACCTTCGCCACGATGGGGGCTTGCGAGGGAGATTCTCCAGCCCCGACAATGAAGGCTGACCTTAAATCTCAACGACGTCGTCGGCCCAACTGGTCGTCACCTTGTCCGGGGCACACCGATCGACCACTGCGCGCAACGTATATTGCGGATCGTGATCCTTCGATCGCATCAGGTCCCTGTTAACGAAGCGGCCTTCGGTCGAAATGGACTTGATGGAAGCAACAATCTGCTTGACGACGTTTGCCTCGCCAAATGGCAAGAGTAGCCGCTCGTAGGCAACGACGTCATTGTGAACATCAACCACGGTGAAGACAGAATAGGTCGGCATTCCCCGCAAAACGCATTGATCGTACAGGCATTCGACGTGCGTCCATATCGTGGGGCTAAGAATATCCTGCAGATCGCGTCCGACGGCGTTGAAGCCATACGCTTCTATCAATCGTTGACCGGCAAATATCACGGGATAGCGGATTTCATCGCCCGTGTGCACGACGTCGTAGTACATCAGTTCCGGCTTCTCGTCTTCCATGCGCGAAGGGTTGAAATCGGCAAGCGACGGAAGCTGTCCTAATCTGGTGAAAAGTCGAAACCAGACCTTTAAGAAGTCCTGTTGCCGCACGGACCGCACTGCTGAAGGACTGACGCTGTCAAAATGCATGAAACACCGTGGGCAGTTCCGTGCGCACTCGATTGCCGACGATGATCAGAAACCGTTTAGCATTGGTTAACGCTGCCGCTTCGCAGGGACTAAGGAAAGGCGTCGGCAAGGCCTCCCTGCCCTGGCGGCCTTGGGAGGGGTCTTTGAGCGGTGGCCCGGTCACACCGGTCACACCTATCGGAATCTACCAAAGAGTCTCTGGTCACACTGGTAACAGGTGTGATCGCTGTGATCGGTGTGACCGGGGTTCCTAGAGTAGCTCGCGCTGACTTGGTGGCGTGTGAATCGACGGCGGCTTTGTTTGGCTCGGTAGCTAGCACCTGGCCGCGCCAGACAGACGCATCCACGGCCCGCGCAATGGGCTCGCCGCAACCCGCGTGTCGGTTAGACAATCCTGCCGGTGCGACAGTCCCAGGTCCCGTCAACGTTACTGTACCTGTCGTGCGCATCGCGGACGGTGGTGGTACCGCCCGCGACTTCGCTAAGGTCAGCATCGCTAAGCTCAATGGGAGACACTTCGACTTCGTTGTCGCCGCTCATGGTCTGCTCCTCTTGACGATCAGTGGATGTTGATGGTGGTATTCTCGGCCGTGTTCGAAATCTTCTTCATCGCGTCGGATAGGGCTTGCATGAGATGCATAATGTCGGTCAACGATCTACCGCCTGCGACCGTTTCCAATTCTTCATCGCTGAGTTTGATGGGAGAAACTGCGACGTCGTTGGGCGTGTGCATGTTTGGCTCCTTCGTCGCTAAGCCGTAGGACGGCGGCTGACTTCGGTATGTGACTCGCGTCACGTCCGCACAGCACTGACGGTGAAGTGCCTCTTGCGTCACTTCCACGTCGGACGTGATGGAAGGGCATGGGGGACTAAGTTCTTACAGCATCGAGAGGCTGTGACCGGAATCGAAAACATCCACACCTTCGCCCTACCGGGCTTCGGCGCGGCAGCCTTCGCCGCGTTCACAGTCCGTCTTCGCTTGCTGCGCTCAAGCTACGCCTGGTGGGGAAAGAAGGACTCGAACCTTCGAAGCCATGAGGCGGCTGATTTACAGTCAGGCCGGAAATGGCTAAACCCAAACTCTTGCTGGCATCATCAGAAAGATACCGCGGCCAAACCCGCTGCCGACCAGTCGTCCGCCGCCACCAACGAAACGCAAATGAAATTCGAGATCAGACCGGCGACGCCGCAGAGCCCCGGCCGCGAGCCATCTGGTAGTCGCGGGTCGCCGCACATGATCCAGATCAACGCCGTCGCTCGACTGCCGCCAAAAAATGGCGCATGATACTCGACCCAAGACGGGCTTCCATCATCGAAGCAGCCGGGATTGCGACTGCCATTTGTGTCGCTCCGGTCGTCTACCTCGCCTACGTTCGGCGCGTTGGATTGGAGGCGGCACATGAGAAAAATCGTGGACGAAGCCGGCGAGATCATCGCGAAAGCAACGGATGACCATACGCTGATCGGCGGCCACCACCGCCTCGCGGTGGCGGCCAGCCTCGGTCAAAAACTGTTCTGGAAAGATACCCGCGAACCTGTGAACCTTGATCCCTTCTTCAAGGGAAGTTCTCATCGAAATACAGCTTGATGCGCAGGCAACGTGACGCGACTGGCTGAGCGTCCGGTCGAGGCGCATCACGTCGATGCTGCCGAGTTCATGCATCTGATGACCGTGGGCGGGTCTAGCGCCATTCCTCCTCGCGCTCCCGGCGCACCGCCTCGCTCGCCGGGTTCTTCGAATTGAGCCACGTCTTTGACGGGCCGCGGCGGTGTGGCGCATCCGTCCGTTTCGACACGATGCCCTCCAGCCCCATGCGGCAGACATGTTCGAACACGGTCGGGCCGTCACCCGTCAGATGCTCATTAGCAGTTCCGTGAGCAAACAGTGCTGGCCGCGTGTGTGGGCGTGCTGCAGCTTCGCTTCAAACACCGCCAGATCTGCATCCTTTGGGGTTGCAGGGATCGAGGACGCAGCCGGTTCAATCGCGGCTAACACCGCCTCCCCAGCCCGCGCCCTCTTTGACGGGGACCGCTAGCTGCCCCCAGCCAATCTATCAGCCCGCGCAGCTTGCGGGCATCGTCGGGTGACATGCGTGATGGATTGGCTGTTACGTGCCTTGTCCGGATCACCACGCCGTCAACCTTACTATCGCCGACGCATGCCGATGGATGCAGCGACGAAAAAAATTAATTCACGTCTCATTCGCGCGTGAAGCAGCGGACGCGCTCAGGAAGCGCAATGGACACGCCGCACAACCTCACGGGAGATTGTTGAAAGGAGTAAAATTGCGGCCTATCCGACGCTCACGCCATGGTTGAGGCAATGGCGCGAAACGAGTTATGAGATAGGAATCAAATAGCGGAGTGCGGGAAGATGGCTTTGTTTTTGGAGCTAACAGGGGCCAACGATGTAAAGCAGTTCGTCAACGTCGAGCGGATCACCCACATGGCTCGCTACGGCGACGGCGGTGGCGCCATTACTAGGATCGATTTCGATCACAATCAGGTCGTTGAGGTGAAGGAGACGCCGCAAGACATCCTTGCCAGAGCAAAGTTGGTTGGCGGACCATGAGTTTCATTTCCCCTTCGCCTTCGGCCCGAGCCGGCGGATGGCTTCCTAGTCGAGAGGGTCGCTGCTTGCGTCGCCAGATTGATTACCGGGATTGTTCAAGAGAAGGCTTCCTTGACCCTCGCCATGGCGGGATGTGTTCGGTTCTTGACGTTGATCCAATCCGGCGACGGCCAGATCGGTACGGGCGATCGCGGCGCTTCGACACGAGACCTTCGAGTCCGAACTTGCAAGCTTGCCGGAAGAGGTCGGGACCGATCTCGCCCTGTTCAAACGGCGCAGCAAAGATGCCCTCAGGGCGCCGAGCTAAAAGCCGCGCCAAATTAGCCTTGCGCATTGAAAGCGGAGAGAGCGCATATCGTCGCCTTCGCCCGCTAGCATATCGAAGGCATATAACTGCACTTGATCGTTGTACTTGCGGGAATGAAGCGCGTTAAAATCGGAGATGCCGTCGACACCGAGAATGACGGCCTCGCCGTCGATCACGAAATGCTTCATCCGGTTCTTCAGCGCGGATTCGACGATCCAAGGATAGCCGCCCATGCCGCCTTGAACTTCGTCTTGCAGTCATCGAGGTCAGCGCCGTTCTTGTTGGCGCCCGCCCACCGTGATTGAGACGAGGCGGGCGCAGTCTGGAGACCGCAAATTCTGTGATCTCCGTCACAGCGGCGCGGCGCCCACGCTGCTAGATTGTTTTCGTCAAAATGATCCAATTTTGATCCAAAGGGAGCAGCTACAATGACCACCAAAATCAATCTCGCTGACAAAATCAATCTAGCCGAATCCTGCGAACGGGAAAATCAGACAGAGCTGACAGAAATCGAACTCTCCAAAGTCGCCGGCGGTTCACCGAGCAAGGGTGCACGCGCGGGCGAAGTCACACACAGTGAGTTTTCAATTATTAAGCTCCTCGATGCGGCATCCCCTAAGCTTTAATAGGAGAGCCTCGCGATATGCCTCGGCATAACAATCAATGAGAGCACGCGTGAATGCGAACACGAACACGCCGGCCGATCCGCTAGAGCTTTTCTACAGTGCCCGCTTAAATGACGGCCTATTCGGCACTCACGCCATGGTTAAGTCAATGGATCCCACGCGAAATGGTGGTGGATGACGCGGCGACGGCCCCCTGGCGAGCACACATTAGCCCTGATCCGTGGAGGAATTGCCGCGTTCGCGTCCTAGAGCAGCCGACTTCAGGAAGGAGTTTGGCAGGGTCGACGTAGAGGCCGTTCGACTGGGGATCAATCATGGTGGCTTTTGCTGTTCTCGCGCTCAAGGTGCTGTTGTTTGTTTGGGCTGCACAACTGATCTGGTTCGGATCTCATTTACTGGAACGCTTCGCGATGTGGATTTTGAAATCCCTTCCGATACTCGCGAAACAAAAAGACCGCCCTGAGGTGGTCTCACTGTAGCGCTGATAGGGCTGCTACGCGCAAAGCAGTGCTTCTCCGACGATAGGCCATGAAACCCACGCCGAAGAACCCAAGGATCATCATTGCCCAGGTGGAGGGTTCTGGGACGGCGGACATAGTCACTTGCGTGCTCAGCAGCGTTATGTTGTCGCCGCCTAAAGTGAAATCGCCGCTATTGACGTCTCCGCTATTAAACGAATAGCTGAATGTGGAATTAATTGAAGTGGGATCAGGCGAAGAAAGCAAAGTTGGGCTAAACAGGCGTGCAAACCATTGTTCGCTGCCATCAGCAAATGGCCGTGTGAATGCAGCGAATGTCCAGTTGCCTACTTGTGCGAACGAAGAATTTGCCACCTGCACAAGACTGTTCGTAAAAGGGCGGGCTTTTCCCTGATGCCGGAGAAACAATTATTGCCCCGATAGCCGCCGCTGCGAGCAATTTGACTTTCATTTCAGCCCCGTTGAATAATTGAAAGCCCAACGGTGTCGAGAAAGTGTGTCCGTTGATGAGAAGCGTCGCGTTCAATATGAGCTTCTCTCTTAACAGAAACATTCACGGGAACTGCGTCGGATTTGATGCTGTGGGTTATTTCGGCAGTGCCAACACGAGTTTTTCATCCACCGCTTTCACGGCAACTTTTCAAATAAATACGAGTAATGGGATTTTTGATAACTCGACGCCAGGGCTATTTCAGCTCAGCGAAGGCAGCAGTTCTCCCATGCGACGTCCGCAGTCTGCAACATCACGGCCAGGTCGGCATCTTTGTTTGAGGCAATCAGTTTTCTTATGCCGGCATGAACAAGGTCACCGAAATATCTCTGTTCCAAGCTATCGTTAAGGCAACTGACCTGAGTGGAAAATAATTTTCCAGCGCTAAGTATCGAGATCAGGGCAGGAGCCGTGGTGTAGTGCCAAACCTCCTTGACAGCTGGTCGTCCGAAGGCTGGAAGATGGTGCATGACAAAGCGCCGATATTCCTCCTTGTCTGCATCGCTGACATAGGACGCGTCACTCACTTCTTCACCTTCAGCCCGAGCTAGGTTTGCGGCTTCATACCAAGGCGCCGAGCGCAGATACTGCCAAAGCCGCCCATGGCTCCAATCAATCCAGCCCTTACGTTCGAGTCTTCCGTGTTGAGCTGGCTAACGGTGCCGACCGGCGACGCAATCACGGTAACCTTACAGAAGCGAGTTTGAGCTTGGGCGTAATCTCGGTCACCGGAAATATCGGTTACGGCCGTGAGTTGCCAGACATATGAAGTTTCGCCGCTGTTCATTTTGAATGTGCTGCTCGGCGGTCCGAATTGGACCACAAGAGCATCGACGTTCTTTCCGAGGAACTGATCACCGAGCCGGGCAGCGACCTCTTGGCGGGACGCAGCAAATCCCGCCAGCGTGACGCATAGCGCCACAATTCCCAGAATTCGCATTTCACATGATCCCCCGACCCGCCACCATCCAAGCGCAACCGGAAGTCGAAGGCAAGGGAGAACGCGCGAAAGCCGCCCGTGAGGGGTTGCGATTGCCGCAAATCAGGTTGGATCTTTGCCCGAAGGTCTGACGCGGTCAGTCGACGGTAAGCCTAGGGTCTCACGAAGACGGGCGACAGCGGCCCTTCCGAGATCTTGGGAACTGAGCAGGACGTCGTCCGACGTCTCGCGCACGTCGCCGACTGTTTTTAGGCCTGCGGCGGTCAGCACTTTGCGAATGCGCGCCGGAAACTCAACGTCGCTGATCAGCGTATCGTCCGGTAGCATTGGCGTTGGATCGAGCTTATTCGGTTCGCTCATACCGCCTTCGTGCTCGGCCTCACGCTTCGCCTGCTCGCGATCCGCTTCTCTTTCGCCCCAGGCAGCTCGACGCCGGTGCGGCCGCTCAGGGTTTGGCTCATCAGTTGGCGCGGCTTGCTTCGGATTATTTTCGACCGGTTCAGCGTAGTTTTTGTGAAATGCTAAGCCGATTGATCCCACCACCACCAAGACGGCCCCCGCCACCATTAGCCAATGCGGATATTCCATTTTGGAGCACTCCTACCAGCAGCACCTCACTTCTTCGCCTTTCAGCCCGAGCTCGACCAGGCGGCGGTCGGGTCTCTGGGCGTGTCGTCTCATGCGCAAGATGTCCCCGCGATCTGTTCGGAAGCCAAAAGAATGCGGGAAGCCAGGCTTTCCATCGAACTGCAGGCTTCCGGCTCAATCCACCCGGCAGACCTCGAATGATCGGTCGGGCAGGATGACGGCCACAAAGTCAGATTCGTAGATCAGTACGCGCTCGTCTCGAAACGTGATCTCGGCGAGGGGGTGCAGCGGCTCATCGCCTGGATATCCGAGGCTATCATCATCGCCGAGGGTGAACTTATCGCTGGGCCGCCATCCGCCGTCGTGCTGGTAATTGGCGTTGAACTGGTCGCGAGCTGGTGCGGGGTTGCTCACGTCAAGCATGCCGGAAATGAGGCCCAAATCCTCCAACGTGACATCGGGACTGAGCAGTCGGACGTCGATCATGGTTTCATCTCCCGCACCGGGGAGCCTGTCCACCGAGGGCGACGAATAGCCACGCGATTTGTTGATCGCTTCGGCAATGCTCTTGGCCAGGGTGGCTGGCAGCCCTAACTCCCGCAACTCCGCTGCGTCGCCCGGGCCTTCCTCTATTTGCCACGCGATCGCGCTTGCCAATTCGATTACGAAGTCGCATTTCCCCACCAACGCTCCTGTGTCGGCGGCTTCATCAACGTTGTCGATTATCTCAGCCAATGCATGCGCTGCGGAGGGCCGCATGCCTCTGAATTTGGTTGGATCGGTCGGCATTGTCATCTCGATTTCGCTTTCAGCCCGAGCTCGACCAGGCGGCGGATGGGGCCCTCATTGGCGGGCCTTCTTCGGCGTCGGCTTGGCGCGCGCGGCGAGAAATTTGAGCACGCCATTGCTTTAACCGTCTGCGTTACCCGGGCGCCGGTAGGTTCCAGCTAGTTTAACGAAAATACTCCTAAGCTATTGAAATAATTGGTGGGGGAAGAAGGACTCGAACCTTCGAAGCCATGAGGCGGCTGATTTACAGTCAGCTCCCTTTGCCACTCGGGACACTCCCCCGCTCAACAGCATCGATAGCCCACCCGCCGAGATGGCGGCAACAAGGACAAGCGGTGACGTTAAAACCTAAGGACCCGATCACAGGTTCCCGGTCGGGCGCGTTTATGGGGGAAGCCGCAGGGCAAAGTCAACCAACGGCATCAGCCAATTGGCATGCTTTTGCCAGCTAAATTGCCATAATCCGGAACCCGTGACACAAGCTCACCCGATGAGCCCTGCACGATGAGTGATCGCGATCGAAAACCGCAATTTAAGCGCGGCGGCGGCAAGCCCTTCGGCAAGGGTCCCAGCCGCCGCCCCGCCTGGCGCGACCGCGAGGCAGACCCCGACGGTCCAGCCATTCTCTACGGCTGGCACACGGTGACCATGGCGCTTGCGAACCCGGAGCGACAGATCCGCAAGCTCCTCGTTACTGAAAACGCCGCGCGGCGTCTTTCCGAGGAAAATATCGACACCCGCGTCGCGCCCGAAATGGTGCGGCCGAGCCAGATCGACCAGCGGCTCGGCCCGGATGCCGTGCACCAGGGCCTGCTCGCGGAAGCCGATCCCCTGCCCTCGGGCGATATTGAAACGCTCGAGCCGGAAGGCATGGTGCTGGTGCTCGACCAGATCACCGATCCCCATAATGTCGGCGCGATCATGCGCTCGGCCGCGGCCTTTGCGGTCAAGGCCATCGTCACGACCGCGCGCCACAGCCCGGAAGCAACCGGCGTGCTCGCCAAAGTCGCCTCCGGCGCGCTCGAGCTGGTGCCGCTTGTGATGGTGCAAAATCTCGCACGCGCGCTAACCGCGTTGAACGAGCGCGGCTTCTTGACCGTCGGGCTCGACAGCCAGGGCGCTCAGGACCTTGGCGCGGTCGCGCTGCGCCAGCCGCTCGCATTGGTGCTCGGCGCCGAAGGCAAGGGCCTGCGGCAGCTGACACGCGAGACCTGCCGCGTGGTGGCGCGGCTCGACATGCCCGGCGAGATCAAGAGCCTCAACGTCTCGAACGCCGCCGTGCTCGCGCTCTATGTCGGCGCGACAAAACTCGGCCTGATGAGCTAAGCACGCCACAAATGGGTGCCCCCGCTCGCGGGATGCGAACGGGCGCTGAATTTTTTAGCTCTTCGTCGGATCAGTCGTTACGGCGCAGCGGGTAACCGTAGCCTTAGTGACGCGGCGCATAGCGATGGTGGCGGCGGCCGTAGTAATGGGGAGCAGGTTCATAGGCCACGATCGCGCTTTCCTGATAGGCCGGATACGGCGCGAACATGCCGGGACCGGAATAGGTCGGCCCCTGATTGGCGTAGTAATATTGGGTGGGCGGGGAATACGCGGTGGTCGGGTAATATTGCGTGCTCGGTTCGGCCATCCGCTCATAGGTCCAGCCGAAGCGGCCATATCCCTGCGCGTAGGGCGAGCACGAGGCGGAGCCGCAAGCAAAAGCCGGCGCCGCACCCGCGGTCATCACGGCGACTGCCGCGACCAATCCTGAAATCGTCTGACGCATCACTCTTTCTCCTGAAGATCTGATTTTGAGCCTAGTTCGGTAGTTTCTTGGGCGTGCGGGGACGGAAGTCCTGCGGCGGGTCGTTAAAATCCTGCGGCATGCCGCCGCCCTGCGGCGCGTAGATCACGGGTGGCGGGTTCAAGGGAACGTCAGGCTGCGCCGGCTGTTGACCCGATTGCGCGGACCAGGATTGAAAATAGCTCTCCGCGGGCTGTGGCAGCTTGCGGTTTGGCGGCGGCTCGATTTCGAGGCGGCCATAGCCGGGCACATGCCCGGCGCTCGGATAATAATGCCCGACATTGGGCGCGTAATCGACGTAACGGCCGCCATAGATGGTGGGCTGAAGATGGATGCCCTTGCCGAGGCCGAAATTGCCTTCGACGACCGCATAGGACACGTCGATGCCGTTGATGATGACGGGAACACCGGGACGTCCGGGGATCACGAGATCGAACCCCTCGCCGGCCAAAGCCTGCGACGTCATTGCGATCAGAAAAGCCAGCGCCGCGCGCAGGTGCATGGGTAGAGCCCCGATATTCCCCCACAAACCTAACCGAACGAGCGAAGCTAAAGGTTAAGGCGGCCCTCTAAAACTGCCGATAAGGCTAACGCGCGACGATTTGTCGTCGCTCAAATGCCCGAAATCACGATATCCAAATGTTAACGTCGCGCAGTCCGCTACATCCGAATTGTCGTTGTCTCGATGATGGTCATGACGCCGATGGCCATGGTAACGAGGCCGACGGCGCCCTGCAGACCGCGATTGGCCGATGTCAGCCAGCGCGCGGAGATTGCGAGCGGCAGCGCAATCAGGCTCGACAGCGCGGCCATCCCGATCATCGAGCCGATGCCGAACAGGGCGACATAGAGGAGTCCGATCGCCGGACTCCTGGCCTGCGAAACGGCGAGCACCAACAGCGCCGCCGAACCGGCCATGCCATGCATCAGTCCCACGAGCAGCGTGCGCCAGCGAAAACCATGGGCATGTTCGTGAGCCGCGCGCCGATGCGGAGCGCTTCGCCCGGAAATCTCGCCGGCATGGCTGTGGGCGTGGAGGTGAACGGTGCCGTCGCCATGGCGGTGACGGTGAAAATGCACGCGGTCGTGCCCGAGCCGCCACAGCACATGCGCGCCGAGACCGACCAGCATGATGCCGACGGCGGTTTCCAGCGGCCGCGACCAGCTTTGGGGAATCGCGTGCCCGAGCAGGATCGCAGAACCCGCAAATGCAAACAGGGTCAGGGTATGGCCGAGGCCCCAGGTCAGGCCGTGCTTGACGATATCGCCGACATCGCTGCGGCGCGCGGCGATGCTCGATACCGCCGCGATATGGTCGGCCTCGAGCGCATGCTGCATTCCGAGCAAAAACCCCAATCCCAGGATTCCGAACATTTTTCGCCTAACGCGCCTGGTCAATTCCGGAGGAACAATCCAGGCGGAACGTCACATTGGTTCGAATACGGTGCAACCGAATTTGGAACTTCACGTCTGTTTGAAATCGTGAGCGGGGAAAAATCGGAACGTGTGCGGGCGCGCGTGCTTAGGCTTTGACTGCGATCAGCATAAACAACGGGAGAACCCGATGACGAGATCAAGAATTCTCGCGGCTGCGATCCTTGCGTCCGCACTAGCAAGCCCCGCCATGGCCCAGCAGGCCGTCGACCAGGGAGGTGCCAAGACCGGCCAAAAGACCGAGCAAAAGACCGAGCAAAAGGCAGAGCAAAAGACCGAGCAAAAGGCCAGCCAAACTCAGCGGCAGGATGTGCGCCAAGGCCAGCGTCGGGTCGCCACTCGGCATGATCGCAAATGGCAGAGCAGCTATAACCGCCGCGACGTCGAGCCTCGGGCCGATCGCGACAACAGCTTCGGGCCCGGCAATGTCGCGGCCGGCATTGTAGGCGGCGCCATCGGTACCGCCGGTGCGATCGCGACCGCGCCGTTCGGAGGTGACGCCTACGCCTACGGCAACGGCTACGGCAACTATTACGGCTATGGCTATGGCGGCCGCGACTGGAAGACCTATGCGGCCCACAACGCCCTCGCCTGTACGCCAGGCACCTGGGTTAAGGGCGAGGATGGCCGACGGTATCCCTGCCAGTAAGGTTTCCCCCTAACGAAAGCGCAAAAGGGCGGCCCAAGTGGCCGCCTTTTTCATTCGCGCCTGCTCTAGGAGCGGCCGCCGGGTTCTGGCCCTTTGCGGAGCAGTCTGGTATTCGAGCGGCCAGCGCCCGGTCCGAGCTCGCGTCGCGGCGGCCGCCTGATCGCTTCAAGTTCGCCGGTTTAGCTCAGCGGTAGAGCAGCGGTTTTGTAAACCGAAGGTCGGGAGTTCAATCCTCTCAACCGGCACCACGAAATCAAGGGCTTCTTGAAAAGCTGGTACCCAAGAATTCCAAATCGGTATCGCCCATGTGCTCACGAGCGGGAGCACCCCCTACGCAGGGATGTGCGCACGTATGACTACGGTGATCGCGCTATTATCGTTGAACCTTGGCATCGTCTATGCCGACATACTCACAGCCGGGGGATTTGAGGGCTCGGCACCTAAACCAACGCCGCCTCGCGATTATATTCCGCGCAGGCGGCGTTGCGCGTTTCCGGCCGCCTCAGGGCCTTGGTGTTGTGCGGACGCGCGGACTTGGAATCTACTCCGCCTTGTTAGCTTTCGTGCCACAAGAATCGGCCCCAGCTCTGAGGGAAAGCTGGGGCCGCTCTGGGGTAGAAGTGCCGAGGGGGTGTCGGCACCATTCTGATGTAGGTTCGCGGTCTGCCGATCCCATTAAATTCCGCGTGAAGAGTGACCTGTTTTGAATTTGCGAGTGGCCTAATTCGGTCAGTACTGGATTCCGGGTCAGCCTGGTTAGCCCGTAGCGGCCTGAATTTCGCACTGGCCCAATTCAAATTGTTCACTTTTTAACATTCGACTGGAACGAATCCCCGATTTCCGCGTAATGGCGTTGGCGCTGGGATACCACGGGGGAAAAAAACCGTGATCGGTAGAGAGTATCTCATGCGTCAAGCGGCAATTCTTTTTAAGTTCGCCAAAGTAACCAAAGACCCCACGATTTCCGCCGCCCTATTGGAAAAAGCGGCCGATCTTAAATCGCGAGTTGACGAACAAGGCGCGCGGCCGGGCCTCAGTTCTCTGGCGCAGGATGTTGAGCCGCCGGCGACGTAAGGCGCGCGCCTCTTTGGGGGTCGCCCATTTTTTGGAATTGACGAAGTTCCCAAATCGGCGGCAGAATTGTTCCATGGGCGGGGCTGAATTGTTCCATGGGCGAGGCTGAAAGATCGACTTGCCCCCACTGCGGGGCGGTCTTGATCCTAGCGCTGCCTTCGGGCGGCAAGGGACAGCGCACGTTTGAATGTCTCGATTGCGACCGCCCCGATCCGCTGAAAATGGATGAGGTAATCGGCTGGCTGAACGGTGAGCTAAAGCCGCCGAAGTAAGGCCCGCCTCCCATATCTGGATGGCCCTCTCGTGGTGGCCGCGCCGGTAGCCGCTATAAAATTTTCGCGGCGGCCTGGAACAAGAAATAATGTTCAATTTGTAACGGAACGGAATCCCGGCTCCCGCGTGATTGTTGGATGGGACAATTGCAGAAGGAAATGCAATGCCCGGCAGACAGACCAAGTTCCAATCTGAAAACCTCATGGCCGACGTTTATCTCGGCGTCATGATCGCTGGCATAAATACGCTGATCGTTTTGGGAGCGGCTATCGCGTTCGTGGTCATATGAAAGGCTGCCTCAGCTGGCGGCCTTGCCACGCTGTCCCGTTTCTTTGCATCCTGCGTTATCCGCCAATGGGAGGATGGATCAAGGCCGCCCGCGAGAAACCAGGCGGCGGCTCCCGCATTTTCCTTCCATGAAAACTCCCGGCAGAAAGCCGTAACCTGGCGTGAATTGGACGTTCAGTCGAACGTACCAATGTAACCTTGATTGTTTGGGTTAAATTCCAAAGCTCCTTGCCGTTGCACACTGTCGGTATCACCGTTCAGTGTTACTGGCGCCCGTCTTCCGCGACGGGCCGCGTTCTTGATTTATGCAAAATGACCGCCGATGGATTATCATACGCTGACCAACGAAAGCCTCGCCATGATGTATTTTGGTGCGCGTGGGGCGCTGGCTGCTGACGACGAACTGAACAGGCTAGGCCAAGAGTCACGGTTTCGCGTCCGAGCGACGCCGGCGTGGAAGAAACATACAGCCGATCTTGAGGCCGAAATGCTCGGACGGGGAATGGTCTTTGACTTGATCGAATGGTCGGAAGATCGATGACCCGGAGCCGATGTTTGTTTTTTTCTCGATGCGTTCTTGGGACCGCATCTGCCTGAAAGCCTTGGTTCACAGTTCTGTTTACATCTAATTCATCGTAATTCTTAAACTGAGATTCAAATTATCCGTCCATGATCGCCAGGCTTGGCCAGGCGGCCACGCATGATTTAAATCGCGATGAGCGCTGCCCGAGAAACAGGTGGCCAACTTGCCCCGCATGGGAATAGGTAACACCAGTACCGTGATCGCGGGTCGAGCGCCCCATGCTGTCCGTTCCTTGTCCGCGCTCGCTCCGAGGCTGCTGACCGTCTGCGCCATATTGTGCGCGCTGACGCTTGCCGGCTGTGCCGCCAATTCGGCTCAGCGTGAGCCTCGAACAGAGCCGGTCCGCGCCCCCGAGGATTCCCATCGATACTCTGAACTGCGAATTCGCCGGCCGGACCGTGCGCTGCTCACACCGCAACCAGTGCCCGATTGCGAGTTGAGAGCACCCGAAAGCGCCAAGGTTTTGGATCCGGACCAAATGGCGCGCCTGAAGCTCGATTACGAGCGACAATGCTATAAGCGCGCGGAGGAGTCGGTCCGCAACCGTCTAAAGTTGCTGCAGGCATCGGGGAGCTGCGAAATTGAGCCCGCTCGACGTTCGCGGCCGGCGCAATCAGCCAACTGAACCCGCGATCGAGAACTTTGCCGCAATCAAGAGCGTGAGAAGTTGCGCATAGCGCGGTCCTCGTTGATTCTAGAAACCGCAACGCTACTCAAACCTGTCTCGATTGATCCGAACTTTTCGGCTCGATCTCGTGACCACTCGCCCAAATCACGAAACCGGTCTATCTCGTCGGTCCGCGTGGTCGGCACGCCGTTCGTGCCCACCACCAATCCGCGAGCGATAGCGGGGTGTAGCAATTCCGTCACCTTTCATCCGAAACTTGCACTTGTCCACAGAAGCTCCACAGAAGTCTATGTTGCGCTTCTTGATTCCGCCGACCCGCTTTGCTGCTGTCGGTGTGGGCTCAGGTGTCACATGAGTTGGCAAAGAGAACGTGACGCGCTACTTGCGCGGACGAGGGCGTTTGTTCAGTCGGTCGCTCTCAAGAAAGAGAACGCCGGGCCGGAGGTTCGCTCCGACGCCGGCAGACGTCATGTCGAAACTGAAGTCACCGCGCCGCGCGGGCTTGCCGAGCCGCCCGCAGGCAGCCTTCCGCCAGGCGTCCAGCCGGCGCGGCCGAAGATTCCGAGCGAAGTCCGGCGCGAAATCCAGGACCGGATCGAAAGCTTCCGCAAGCACCAGGAACGCTTCAACCGCGAGCGTGCGGAATATTTCAACGCGACACTGGCAAGGCTGCGCGCCGCCATCGACGATGCCGGGCCACCACCGCTGGGCAAATAGCGAGCGCGGCGTCACAGGCCGCCGATCTTTCTTATTTTGACGCGTTTTCTTTTCGCGAACCGGAGCCCACCGCGCATCAAGCGCGGGGCAGGCTTTCGCTTGAAAACGTTATACGTTCCAGCACCGGGAGTAGATATTTCAAAAATACTTCCGGGTTCTCGCTCATCGGAAAATGTCCGAGGCCTTTCATGATGGTGGCGTCGCTGCCGACAATGCTGCCCGCGACGCCAAGCATCTCTTCCGGCGTGCAGGAATAGTCGTATTCGCCCGACAGCAGGAACAGCGGGCAGCGCGTGGTATCGATCGTTCCGACACGGCCGCGAATGTCGCCGTCGATCTTGTAGAAATAGAGATCGCCCTTGAAGACGCCGGGGCCGCCCTGCATGTAGTGCCACAAGGTTTCCCAGCGTTCGGCCTCCGGCGCGTCAGGCCCGACCAGGCCGGAGACGATTGCCGAGCATACCTCGCCGCCATGCACGTCCGGGCGATGCAGGAAATTCAGGTCGTAATAGGGATCGACATGCGCGCTCGCCTGCAGGCCGATGATGGCGCGAAAGCGGTCGGGGTGTTCGAGCGCCAGGTGCAGCGCGATGCGCCCGCCGATCGAACATCCGATCAGGATCGGTTTATCGAGGGAAAGCGCGGTCATCACCTCAAGGACCATGGTCGTGTACTGCGCCGAGGTGAGCTGATATTCCTCGTTGTGCCAGCCCGGCGGCGGCGAGGATTTGCCGTGCCAGGGCATGTCGAAGGCGATGACGCGATGGTTGCGGGTGATCCGCGCGTCATTCATCAGCGCGCGATATTGCCGCCCGTCGCTGCCCGCGGTGTGCAGGCACAATAGCGGCGTCCCCTCGCCCGCCTGTTCGACATAGATGCGATGCGGCTTGCCGAACAAATCAAGATGCATGTAGCGGCCGACGATCGGCTCGAATCGCACGCTCATGCCATGGCCCTCGTTTCGGCTCCCTCGGGGCGCAGCTTGGCGAGCGCCTCCTTGAAGTAACGCAGATGCGCCATCAAGATCTGAAGGTCGCCTTCGGCCTTGAGAACGCGTCGCCTGATCAGCGCCATCAGGTCATTCGAGCCGGGCGGCGGCCTCCTGCTCCAGAATTTCTGCCATTCGGCCTCCGGCGCGCGCAGCGCGAAGGAAGAAGACGGCATCACGAACGGTCCGCGCGTCACGGAGACGACCCGGCCCTCGAAGATCGAAATCAGCCACGCGGTCGGCCCAACCTCGAGAAGAAAAGTCGTCGTCAGATAGCGGCCGCGCCTGACCAGCGCCGCATCGTCATTGACCCGCTGTTTGAGCGCCTCGATCATGTCCCATCCTCCCCAAAACCAACGGCAGCGGCGCTGTTTGGCCGCGCGTCTATTAGGATGGCATGATCAGGGGAACGGGCGCGGCGTCAATCCGTTCGATCGCGATCCGATCAGGTCAAATCGGATCACGACCTTATCTCTTTGTTTGAGCATGATCTCCGCGCAAACGCGTTCCGCATTCGTTAGCCAAGGGAAAACCGCTTCCCACCCATCGGGTCGTAGCCCGGGGGCAGGCTTTTCCGGATCAGGCTCTACAGCCAGGCGCATACCAACATGACGTTGGCCGCGCAGGCCGCCAGCAGCGCGACCGACAGCGTCAGGTTTATCCGCTCGCAGGAGATGTGCAGCGTCGTTCCCATGCCTGCGATTTTCCGGCGATTCTACTTGGTGAGTCCCGAGGATTCTTTTTTTCCAGATTCAGGACTTGTTAAGGACTCAAGCTGCCCCGCAAGATGGCCCAAAACGGCCCGATTTTACCCATCACCTTCCCGTGAAGCAGGAAGCGGCGGGCAAGCTGAAACCCCGGTCAATCCCGAGCGTTGATAGCGTCATCGGAGCCATCGCAATGCCATATGCGCTGTTTTGTAACGACGCCAGATTGAGCAAGGCCTACCCGACCGAGGCCGACGTCTGGAAGGAGGCGCGAAAGAGCGGCCTTGTGGTCGATATCGCCTCGGGCGAGGAAATGCCGGCGCCGCGCCCGGTGCTGGAAAACGACTATGAGATCAGGCCGTGTTGGCCGGACCCCCATGAAGACCCCGCCAGGAACAAGGCCGAGGCCGAGCGTCAGGCCCTGATCGACCTGGAGTTCAGCTACTAAAGCATCCGCCGTCGGAGACCTGGTCGTGGTCGTTCACTAGGGTGTGGCTGTCGCCAGCGACGCCTGGGCGGACGAGAGCACCACGCACACTTTCTTGCGATGCAGGCCTCGGATCGCGCCGGTGACCTTGAGCACCTTGCCGACAGGACATGAAACATCCTGCACGAAGGCAACTTCATAAGGCGTAAGGACAAGGGGCTCGGATTTCAGGATGGTTTGCGCCGCGCATGGCAGCGTGGCCGCAGAAAAGATCAGCACCGCCCCCCAAATACGCATGTTCGTTGTCCACCCGCCAGCCGCAACATAATAGCCGAATTGCGTGACAAGTTCCGGGCGCGGTCGAAATTATTTTTTTCGCAGGAAGCTAGCGGCGGCTGCGGTCGAGCTTCGCATCCAAAACAAAAGGCCGGCGCGTAGCCGGCCTTTTCCAGTTGCTGGTGGAGCGGATTTCACATTCGCGAGCCAGCCTGCGTCAGTATCTGGCGGCGGCCGGGCCACCCCAGCCGAAGCGGTAGTTCACGCCCACCTTGACGGTATGATCGTCATCGCGGAAGCGCGAGCCGATGATCGGGGCCGGCCCGCCGGTGAAGGTCGTGTTGCCGAAATTGTAATACTGGTACTCGGCCTTGGCCGACCAGTTCGGTGCGAACATGTATTCGAGGCCCGCGCCAACCGTGAAACCGTCGCGCTGGTTACCGTTGGTCGTGAAGGCAACCGGGACACCGCCAACGGTGACACCGAAATTGTTATTGTCCCGCCAGGCAAAACCGCCCTTGGCGTAGAGCAGCGCCGGGCCCCAGGTGTAGCCGAACCGGCCGGTAACCGAACCGATCTGGTTGTTCTTGTCGGTGATCTGCGTGCCGCCCGGGAACAGCACGGCGGTCGTGTTGTTGTTGAGCCAGCTGTACTGGGCTTCGGCGCCGATCACCCAATTGGGTGCGAACTGATAGTCGAAGCCGCCCTCCACGCCGCCCATGAACCGCCCGCCGGTCCCTTCCAGGCTGTTGTTGCCCGCGAATGCGCCGCCGACGTGGCCACCGATGTAGAAGCCGGTCCAATTGTAGACGACCTGAGGCGCCGTATAGGCAGGGGCCTTGGTGTAAGTGCGCGCGGGTATGTCAGCCGCAAACGCGGGCGCAGCGAAAGCCAAGACCGCGGCTGCGCCGAGCAAAACTCTCTTCATCGGAATTCCCCATTATTGTCGGTGACGACGACAATCAAACAACGTGGCCTCAGTTTGGTTGCTTCACGGCAATGTCGGACCTGTGACCGCCAGCAACTATGGTAATGAAATCGCAACGACCTTTGTTCCACCGCGCGGCCATTTCGCCTGCAAAAATAGGTATTCGCCTTGCAGATTGGTCGGAGCTTGTGGCCGACCGGTTCTAAAGCTCGCCGGAATGTGATCGAGGTTCCACGGGTGTCGGAAATGCGAAAACCGTCTATCGCTGCATCTTTTCCATCTCGGGGAACGGCGCGTACGCCGCGCCGGCGCAGACCTCGCTGGCATTTTCAACCAGGCGATCGAGCCGCCCACTGACGAACATCACCGCGCGTTCGCGCATTTCCCGATAGGCTCCGTCGGATTCGCGGGGATAGAAACGCAGGCAACTGACATAGCGCAGCCGCCCCCCTACCGTGCGCTGCACCGGCTCGGCTATCTCGGCGTTGCGCACGCCGACGGGATTGTTGAGGTAGGTCCGCATGAAGGCCAGCAATTCGGGGCGATAATTATCCGGGTATCGCTGGCTGGCTGCGTTGCTGTCTTCCACAAAGGAGGTGGGTCGGCTTTCGTCGTTGCCGAGACATCCCGCCAATGCGATCGGCAGCAGCACTATCGCAACGTGCCTTGCTGATATCCCCACGTGTCGCTCGTCTTCCAAGGTGATGCGTCCAAGTCGATGCGTCCAAGTCGATGCGTCCCTTGCCGGTTCTAGACCTTCGCCACATCAAAGGGAAACCGCTTTCGGTTCAGCCCGATGTGGCTAGCGCAGTCTCCGGCCCGCCGCCATAGGGGAAGCAATGGCTGACGGACCGGGCCTGATATCCGCTGGCGCGGCGGGGGGCAATGTGGAACGAACCGCGCCGTGCGGATCGGTATCAGCCGTGCTTGGCCGCGGGAGCAGCCGGCTTGCTCGAGACCTTGTGCGTCTTGAGCGAGGTCATCTTGTTGTGGGAACGATGATGCTTGGCGTGATGGCGGTCCATCTTGGCATTGGCGTTCATCACGCTCGGCTTGACCTGCGCAGTTTTCGCGGCCGGCGCCCGAGCCGTCTTGCTAGCCGGCGCTTGACCAGTGGAACTGGCGGCGAGCGCCGGTGCGGCGATGACGGAAACTGCGAGTAATGCGGCGGAGATGGCTTTCAGCATGGTCGTCTCCTCTTTCAAACGGGATCTCGGGGTGACCGGCCGCATGGCCGGGCTCTTCGATCACGCGAGCGACCTTAACCGTACCCCGCTGAACCCTCCCTGAAGCGCAACGACGGACTTCGTTCATCTGCATGACATGTTCGTCATGTTCCAAATGAGGTTGTCAAACGGGAATGTTTTAGGGCCACGGGTGTTCAACTCTGCGGAACCAGGTGTAGAGTTATCTACCGAAGATCAGGAGAAATGCATGAACAAGTCAACCGTAAGGCTTTTGGCGCTCGCAATGTTTTCGCTTGCGCTGGTTGCAGCGCCGCTGCTTTCGACGGCTTATGCCGCAGGCGGCGACAACCCAGCTCCGCCGCCCTCCGACTCCTCAAAGGACAAGAAGAAGAACGACAAGAGTTCGAGCATTGACGACCCGAAATTCCTCGCCGGCTATCGCACGGCCTACGCCACGATCTATGACCGCAGCGATTACGCCGCGGCGATCGAACAATTGAAGGCGCTGGGCCACGACGACCGCGCCGATGTCGCCAATCTGATCGGCTACTCCTACCGCAAACTCGGCGACTACAAGCTCAGCCAAGTATGGTACGAGCGCGCGCTGAAGGCCGACCCGAACCATGTGCGGACCTGGCAGTATTACGGCCTTTGGCAACTCGAGCAGGGCAACCGCGACCAGGCACAATATCATTTGAACCGGATCGCCCAGCTTGCCGGCACCGACAGCGCGGAATACCGCTCGCTCGCGGCCGCCTTGGAAAAGCCGCCCGGCGCTGGCCTTGTCTACTGATCTTCACAACGTCAACAGGAGCGATGCATGAGCAAGTTTGCGACCAGACTTTTGATGCTGGCGGCGTTCTCGCTGGCGCTGGCGACAGCGCCCGTCATCACCGCCGTTTACGCCGCGCCAGACGATAACGCCCCGGCGCCCTCCACCTCCACCACCAAGAGCAAGGGGAAGAAGAAGTCCGAGATCACCCCGGGCAGCGAATACGCGGCATTCGCCAACGGCTATCGGGCGGCCTACGCCACGATCTATGACCGGCACGACTATGCCAACGCGATCGAACAGTTGCAGGCGCTCGGTCACGACGACAGCGCGGCCGTCGCCAATCTGATCGGTTATTCCTACCGCAAGCTCGGCGACTACCAGCTCAGCCAAGTCTGGTACGAGCGCGCCCTGAAGACCGATCCGAACCACGTCAAGACCTGGCAATATTACGGGCTGTGGCAGGTCGAGCAGGGCAACCGCGATCAGGCGCAATACCATCTGAGCCGGATCGCCCAACTCGTCGGCACCGATAGCGCGGAATATCGCTCGCTCGCCGAAGCGCTTGCGACGCCGCCGGGGACGGGCCTCGTCTACTAGCTTCTGCAGCGAAGTTTCAGTCGGCGCAACCCAAACGGGTTGCGCCGGCTTTGTCTTATCGGGTAACAATATTGAACTTCCCACTCACCTCGATTGCAGCGCCGATCTGCCAATTTTGGGAATCGATGACGTGGAACCGTGGCTGCGATCCGCTATCGAATACACCTGCAACTGGATCGAGTTTCAGTTCATCGGATCCCAACAACCCGGCTGCATCATCGCCGTCGCGCATCGGGGCAAGATCGTCTCCGAGCATGCGTTCGGCCATGCCGATCTGGAGACAGGCGAAGAACTCACCCCGCGCCACCGGTTTCGAGTGGCATCGCATTCAAAGAGTTTCACCGCTGCCGGAATCATGAAGCTGCGCGAGCAGCGCAAATTGCGGCTGGACGATCCAGTCGGGCAATATGTGAAGGGACTACACCCGCAAGTCGCACAGACGACGATTGCGCAAGTTCTCTCCCACAGCGCGGGCCTCACCCGCGACGGTGCCGACTCCGGACAATTTATCGATAGCCGACCCTATCTGAACGAGAAAGAGCTGCTTGCGGAGCTTCGGTTACCGACCGCCATCGAACCGAACACACGCTTCAAATACTCCAATCACGGGTTCGGACTGCTCGGCCTGTTGATCGAGGCGGTCACCGGGGAGCCCTACTTTGTCTGGATCGAGCGCGAAATCGTCGATGCCGTCGGTCTGCGCGAGACCATGCCGAACGTGCCGATCGCCAAAGATGCTCCGTTCGCGCGAGGCCACTCGCGGCGGCTTCCCGCGAACCGACGCCTTGTCATTCCCGGCGATAACCCGACCAATGCGATCACGCCGGCTGCTGGCTTCGTCGGCACGGCGGCCGACACTGCCCGTTTCTTCGCGCAACTGGCGCCCAATGCGAAACGGAGCGTGCTCTCCGCCGCCAGCCGCAGGGAAATGACGCGAAAACAATGGCGCATTCCACATTCAAGTCTGGAGGCACATTACGGTCTCGGGATCATGAGCGGTAACACAGCCGGCTGGGACTGGTTCGGCCACGGCGGAGGCTTCCAGGGCTATATCTCCCGGACCTGCGTTATACCCGCCTGCGACGTGACCATTACCGTCCTGACTAACTGCATCGACGGCTGGGCTCCATTCTGGATTGACGGCGCCATGCACATCTTGCGTGCTTTCCAGACGCGTGGCGCGCCGAAGCGGCGCCTTCGCGACTGGACCGGACGCTGGTGGACGGTATGGGGTGCGATCGATCTTGTTCCCATGGGAAATGTGGTTGTCGCCACCAATCCGCACCTCGCCAATCCGTTCATGGATGCGACAGAAATCGAGGTCACAGGCCGCGATACCGGCCGCGTCGCATTGGCGACCGGATACGCGAGCCATGGCGAGCTAGTGCGCCGCACGCGCGGCAAGGCCGGCGTTGTCACTGATGTCTGGCTTGCGGGCGTCAACGCAAAGCACGAAAAAGCCGTGGCCACCGCGATCGAGCGTAAGTACGCGCCACGCAAGCGCCCTGCCCGCTGACGCTCTCCCGAGTTCGCGCTACTTCATCAGCGCCTCGACCTCGGCTCGAAAGGCCTGGCGCGAAGCATCGCGCGAATAGAACATGTGCCCGCCCGGATAGACCACGAGCTTCACGCGCTGCGGCGAGGCAAAGGCCGGCAACTGGTCGAGCACCATCTTGGTCCCGAAATAGGGCGTGGCCAGATCGAACAGCCCGTGCGCGACCAGCACTTTCAGCTTGGGGTCGAGCGCCAGGATCTGCCGCAGATCGGCAATCAACTCCGGCGGATTGATACCGCGGCCGAAGTCCCAGGCGCTCTCGACCGCGCCATTGAGGAGCTGATAGGACCCGTCGGGCCGCCAGTTCAGCTTGCGCCTGGTAAGATCGACGGCGGCGCTGGTCAGCGGTCCAGCCAGGGCTTCGCCGGAGGGATCGCTGAAATGAAAGAAGCTCGAACTCGGGAAAAGGATCGAGGCCCGTGACCGACGCGTCATAGCGCCCCCTCACCTTGCCGTCGCGCCGGTCCAGTTCGCGGCGAAATTCGATGGCGTCGAAGCGCCCCGCCAGCCTGCGGCTCGTGGCCTGATCCATCCCCGTCAGGGCCGCAACCTTGTCGGCGACGCGATTGGTGGCCTCGACGTCGGCCTCGCCCTTGACGAGATCGGCAAGGAAGTCACCGCGTGCATAATTCTCGACATCGGCGAGGTCGGCGCGATTAACCGCGCCCTTCGCCTCGCGCGCCACCGCCGCATAGCTCGGCAGGCTCGCCACATATTTTAAGATGCTGGAGCCGGTGAATTCGCGGAAGTCGAACAGCGGCGAGATCAGGATCAATCCCTTCACGCCGACGCCCTGGCGGGTCTGCAGATTGCTGACGATCTTGGGACCGCGGATGCCGCCGTAACTTTCGCCGCCGACGAATTTCGGCGACAGCAGACGATCATGCTTTTCGAGCCAGCGCCGGATCACCAGCGCAATCGAGTTCACATCGCCATCGATCGAATAGAACCTCTTGCGCGCCTCTTCGCCGCTCGCGACGAAGCGGCTATAGCCGGTCCCGACCGGATCGATGAACACCAGATCGGTGAAGTCGAGCCAGGTCTCGGCGTTCGGCTGAAGATCGGGCGGTGTGGAGGGCGTCACCGCCTCGGCGTTGATGGCGAGCCGCCACGGACCGCTATCGCCGAGCTGCAAATAAGCTGAAGCCGCACCCGGCCCGCCATTGAAGAGGAAGGTTACCGGACGCGTGGCGTGGTCGGCGCCATCGAGTTGATAGGAGGTATAGGCGATATCGGCCTGCGGCTCGCCCTTGTCGTCGAACAGGCGGATTGAACCTGCGGTCGCGGTGAAGGCGAGCGATCTTCCGGGAAGATCGAGTGACTGCCTGGTCGTCGAATCCGGCGGCAGACGATGCTGATCGGCAGCGGGCGAGCCCGGCGCGTCGGCTGCGCGTCCGCCCGCGCCACCCGACTTCTGGCCTGACGGCGCGGAAGCGGCGGGCTGCTCGGCAGGCGGCGGATCGTCGGCGCGGGCGCTGCCCCAAATCATCAGCGCGAGGAGCGCTGGCGCGAGGCACAAGCGGCGCCGCGCCGGCGAAGAATTGCGGCGGATCGGCGCCAACAGCAAGAGGGGAAAATCGGGCAACTGCGTCGCCCGGCTAGTAGCCGATGCCGACCATCATACGAACTGCCGACCGCACCAGACGCCGGAACACACCTCGCTCGCCCCGAGAAGGTTGGCGGGACAGCGATGGCGGGATAGCGCAATGTGGGTTCTGCGCCAGGCGTGGCGCTTGGTTGCGGATGGCGAGGTCCTGATGTCGGATGATTTCGCGGACACTGCTTTGACGGGCGCGCCGGCTTCGGCGGCCGCGGCCGGCGTCGCCCACGTAATGGTGGCGATGCAAATTGCCGCCACAAACGGCGACATCAGACGGCAACAATTCGTCATCGGCCCGGTCCTTTCGCTCTGAGTTTACAGCGCCCAATATTCAATATGCGCAATATTCAATATAACGACGCCCGGGTCTATTCGTTCAGCGATCACAACTCAAAGATCAAAAGCCGACCCCGATGATCGGATGGCTGCCGCCGCCGCGGACGATGCTCAGCCGGGCGAGCGCCTGCTGTCGGGCTTGCGGCGCTTCAGGCTTGGGACGCCGCGGCTGCTCGCGCTCCGGCTGACGGTTCGCCTGTTTGCGATCGGTCTTCGCACCGTCGTCGCTCTTGCGCGAGGCCGTTGCCGGTGCCGCGGCAGGTTTCTGATCGGCGATGCAGGTGTCGCCCAGCAAGGTCTCGCCGGTCTTGCACTGGAGCGGGCAAACCCGCGTCGCATGCTTGTTCAATTCGGCCACCAGCGCCTCGGTCACGCTCAAATTATCAGTCGGTTGGCCTTCGATCGTCAGATAACGGCCGAGCGCACTCTTGGTCGGGTCGCTCAGGGTGCCGTCGGTCTTGCCGGTCAGGCATCCAAGGCGGATCAGCTCGGACTGCGCCGAGCGGACCAGCTCCGGTGAATTCGGCATCGAAGCCGCGCGCTTGGCGGCCTCGGCGTTGAAGCGGTCGAGGGCTGCCACCACCAGCGGCCCGAGCCGGTCGCAGGTCACGGTGCTGGAAAACGCCTTCAACTCATCGACGCCGGTGCCCTGGCTGCCCTTGACGAGCAGCGCATCGAGCCCGATAAATCCTACGTCAGCCAGGTCAAGATCGGCGTGAACTACCGGTTCGCCCCCGGGGTGGTGGTCGCGAAATACGGATCGCTGCCGATAGAGGTTAAGCATAGTTTGAATTCATGCCGGGCGGCCGTCTCTATTAGGCCGCCCGTTTGCTTGCGGCTAGCGTAAACTGCGCCTCGGATCATCTCGACAAGCACAGCCAAGGCGTATAGACGACCTCGGCCCAAGCGATCCTTTTCGCGCCAATACGAGCCGTCATCTCATGAGCAAATCTGAGCGATATGACCGGATCGCTTTCGTCGCCAGCGCGGGCGCCGAGGCGCAGGCGGCGCTGACCCAGCTTGCGGGACTCTACGGCAATCACGATCCCGCTGAGGCCGACGTCGTGGTGGCGCTCGGCGGCGATGGATTGATGCTGCAGACGCTGCATCAGCACATGCGGTCGGGCAAGCCGATCTACGGCATGCATCGCGGCACCGTGGGCTTTCTGATGAACGAGTTCAGCGCGCACGATTTGCGCACGCGCCTCGCCGCCGCGCGGGAATCGCTGATCCACCCGCTGTTGATGCGCGCCACCGACGTGCACGGCGTCGTGCATCTGCATCATGCGATCAACGAGGTCGCGCTGTTTCGCCAGACCCATCAGGCGGCGCGCCTGAGAATCCTGATCGACGAGCACGAGCGGATGCCGGAATTGATCGCCGACGGCATTTTGGTCGCGACGCCCGCGGGGTCGACGGCCTACAACCTTTCGGCGCAGGGACCGATCCTGCCGATCAACGCCGCATTGCTGGCGCTGACGCCCATCAGCGCGTTCCGCCCGCGGCGCTGGCGCGGCGCCCTGCTCCCCAACACGGCCTATGTCGTCATCGAGGTGCTGGAAGGGGACAAGCGGCCGGTCGCGGCGGTCGCCGACCACGATGAGGCGCGCGATGTGCGCCGGGTCGAGGTGCTCTCCGACAAGACCATTTCGATGCGGATGCTGTTCGATCCCGGTCATAGCCTGGAGGAGCGGATCCTGCGGGAGCAGTTCGGGTACTGACGTCCGCGGTGCACCCCCTCCTTCGCAACCATTCGTTAAGGGCGATGCGATATGGTTAACGCCGGGTATACCGATTTCGGCAGGCGTACCCCAGGGCCGAACCATGTTCCGCATCGACTTCAACAAGCTTCGATTTCTTGTTTGCGACGACAACCCGCACATGCGCCGCATCCTGCGCACGCTGCTGCATTCGTTCGGCGCGCGCGAAGTCTATGAAGCAGAGGATGGCGCAACCGCGCTCGAAATGTACAGCCACTACGTCCCCGACATCGTCATCACCGACTGGGCGATGCCGATCTTCGACGGGCTTGAACTTGCGCAGATGATCCGGCAGCCGGAATCCAAGGGCAACCCATACGCGCCGATCATCATGCTCACCGGCCACTCCGAAAAGCGCCGCGTGACGGTGGCGCGCGACGCCGGGGTCACCGAATTCCTGGCCAAGCCGATCTCGGCCAAGGGTCTCTATCAGCGCATCCTGAACGTGGTCGCCAATCCGCGCCCGTTCATCAAAACCAAGATCTATTTCGGCCCCGATCGTCGCCGCAACACCAACAACGCCTATATCGGCCCCGAGCGCCGCGTCGGCGCCGAAGCCGAAGTGACGCAGCAGCCTTCGCTGCTCGACAAGGCCCGGTCCTCCACCTAGAGCGCGATGATTTTTCTTCCAAACGTCATCCCGCTCTATCTTTTTTGTTTGAGCATGATCTTTTCGGAAAAGCGGTACCCACTTTTCCGGATCATGCTCCAAGCGGGGTGAAAGAAGCACTGATGGCGAATGACAGGCCTCCGGCGGCGCTCCAGATCAAGACCTTCGCCGATCACCACATCATCACGCAGCCCAATCCGTTGCGCAAGGTGCTGCTCCGTGTTCCCGAAAGCGATCTCGACGATCCCGTCGCGCGGGCGGAAAAGGCGCTCGCGGACTTGTCGGGCGAGTTCAAGGACTGGATGGAAATAGAGGCCGACCGCCTGTCGGCCGCGCACGCCGCTATCCTGAAGGACGGCTTCACAAACTCGACGTCCGCAGAGCTGTTCCGCGCTGCCCACGACATCAAGGGCGACGCCGCCACGTTCGGCTATCCCTCCGCGAGCGCTGCCGCCGAAAGCCTGTGCAGGATCATCGAGCACGCCCCCGATCTGGCCGCCGTGCCGTCCGACCTGATTGCGCACCACATCAACGCCATTCAGGCGATCGTGCACGAGAACACCAGGCTCGACACCGTCGCCATGGCAAAACAATTGAGCCGGCAGCTGCGCGGCATCGCCGACGAATATCTCACCGATGCCAATCGCGACCGGCCGGAACATCTCGAAGCGATCCTTGCTCCGAGCATCGCGCCGGCGGATTGAGGCTCGAACAGTCGAAAATGTAGGGTGGGCAAAGGCGTTCTTGCGCGTGCCCACCATGCTGATCTCCGATTTGAATTGAAAATCGTGGGCACGCTTGCGCCTTGCCCACCCTACGATCCTCTCCGGACTACGCCGCGATCAGATCGTGCTGGACCGGGGCGACGGCTTCCTCTGCGGTAAGTTCGTCGCAGAACAAGCGGGCTTCTTCCCGCGCCGATTCCGTCGCAAAGCGGCGCAGCAAAATCATCAGCGGCTCGGTCGCGCCGCGGTCGGTCTCGCAATGTGTCAGCACGCGCTCGACCATGCGGCGGCGCAGTCTGACGGCATCTCCGAGGTTGTCGACAAATCCGCCCTCATGGCCGGCTTCAAGCGCCACATGGAACGCCGCGAAGGTCGATTCCGGCAACCCGGCCCGCTTCAACAGCGCGTGCAGGCTGGCACCGCTGCGGTCATGCAGCAGCGCCGAGACGCGGGCCTTCGGCAGCCCGGATAGTTCGGCGAGCGCGGCATCGAACAACTCGAGATTTCCCGACAATAATGCGCGCAGGATCAGCCCTGCGGTGAGCTGGCCGGTGGCGCGCAGATGCCGCACCAGGCCGCCGACGTCTTCGCCGCGCGAACGTGCCGCGATATTCATGGTCGAACGATCGCGCGCTTCGCTCGCGACCCGCCCTGCCCGATCGGCAGAGAGCCAGTTTCTCGCGACCACGAACTGCGCCAGTGTCTCCGACAATTTCACAACCAGCGCCGCCCGCGTCGCGGCCGGCAGGTCTTCCAGCACCAGCATGGATTCGCGGATGGCGGCGAGATGGCCGTGGCGCTCGACGATGCGGTCCCACGAAAACGGCGCCAATTCCGCATAAGCATTTTCGATCAATTCGAGTGCGGCGGCCGCGCTGCCGACTTCGGCAATCGCCGCGCATATCGAGGCCGGCAGCTTGATGCGGCGGGCGATCGCGCATTGCACCTCGCAATTGCCCGTCGCCACGATATCGACGAGGTCGGCATCGATCAGCAGTGGTGAATATTCGAGGACCGGCAACGCGACCGAGGGCTGGTCGAGCGAAAGCGCCTGCACGATGGTGGCCGGCGCTTCGGCGCTGCGCGCAAACACTTCCGCCATGGCCTGGCGCACCAGGGGCGAAGGGTCGTCAAGCAGCATCAACAGAGCGCCTTCGGCGGCGGCGCGATCGTCTGCGGTGAGATCGGAAATCAGCCAGGCCCGCGCCAGCGAGCGCGTTGCCTCGGCCCGCTCGCCTGCCGGCGCGGTCTTTATCCAGCTAATGAACTGCCGAACGATCATGATCCTGCCGGCTTACGCATACCGGGAAAACGACACCGAAATGCCACCGCAACACAAAATAAACCATGACACTTAACAAAGCGTTCACCATAACCGGCTGGTTTTGTTTGCGTTTTGTTAAGGATGAGGATGGTCCCCACGGTTCGTCCGGTCGTCTCGTGGTGAGGAAATCAGCTGCTGAAGGTGCCGTTGCGGTCGCTGAAGAGGTCGAGCGGCTGCGGTGCGCCGCCGTTCGTGCTGGCGCCTGCCGCCGAGGTCAGCGACGAAGAATTGCCCCACAGGGCGCGGACCGTCGAGGAGACCGGTTGCGCATTTGTGTCAGCCTGAAACAGCGAGTGGAACACCGGTGCGCCCGGCGAAATATCAGTGGCGGCCGATGCGGACGCCATCGTGACCGGGGTAACCCTGCGGACATCGGGAAATGTCGAGAGATAGGCGGCATTGTCGATCGCAACCGGCGCGGTTGCCGGAGCGCTACTTGCGACCGCGACGTTCGGTGTGGCCCCGTACATCGCGAGCGCGGTCTGGGTCGCCGGCGAATTGGCGGCGCTGGCGTAGCGCGACATCAGGTTCGCATACACTTCGTAGACGCTGCGGGCCCGTCCGTCACGCTCGTAGAAGATCGAACGGTTCGCCGCCGCGGCGTTGGGGAACAGCCGCGCGCCGGAGGCTTGCGGATTGTCCTCGGCATTCGCGATCAGTTTTGCCGCGCCGCCGACGCCCATGAAGTGCGCCATATAGAGTTCGCCGTCGGTCGGGCGACGGCCGATCATGCCGGTCAGCTTGAAACTGTTGGACTGGGTTAGCATGGCTGCCATCGCAGACGCCGCGTCGGGATCGTCGCGCAGCTTCATGATGGCCTTGCGCGTGGCGCCATCGCCGACCGAATAACCGCCCGAGGAGGATTTGGTGATGGCATCGGCGTAGGCGCCATAGCCAAGCTGGGCGCCCGCCTCCTTCACCGTGCCGAGCCAGGTCTGCTCGATGAACTGATAGAGCCCGTGCGCCGACGAGGTCGAGGCACCCGCCGAGGGATTGAAGTCGGATTCCATCTTCGCGGTGGTCAAGAGATATTCGAAGCTCGCGCCGGTGGAGTTCGCGGCCTGCTTGATCGCGCCGGCCACCCGCACGCGCGAGGCGTCAACACCTGCCATCGCCGCAGCGTTTTGAGTATCGACCGACATCTGTTTGGTCCTCGCTCCCCGCGAACAGCGAAACGACCCCGCCCGGCCTGTTCGAGAGCTCCCACTGACGCTCAAGCCGCCGTCACACTGCGGCGATCATGGTTAATGGGGAGTTAAAAAAATCTCCCCCCGCGTCATGCCGGGGCGCGCAAAGCGCGAACCCGCAATCTCGAGATTCCGGGTTCGCCTGCGGCGCCCCGGAATGACGGTGGACAAATCACTTGCGGTAGACCGCTTTCGGATCGAACAGCCTCTCCGCATCCACGAACGAGAGTTGGCCGCCGCCCTCGCTTCCCGTCACCTTGCGGTAGAAGCACGATCGCCGGCCGGTGTGGCAGGCCGCGCCTTTCTGCTCGATCCGCAGCCAGACCACGTCCTGATCGCAATCGATCCGGATCTCGACCACGCGCTGGGTGTGACCCGAAGTCTCACCCTTTCGCCACAACGCCTTGCGCGAGCGGCTGAAATACCAAGCCTCGCCGCTTGCGATGGTCCTGCGCAAGGCTTCGTCGTTCATGTGCGCGACCATCAACACCTCACCGCCCGCAGCATCGGTGGCAACGCAGGTGATGAGGCCGGACGCGTCGAAGTTGGGCTTCAGCGTGAGCCCCTCCTCGCGGTCATTGATATCAGCGGATGGGGGCACCGAAAGCCTCGCAAAATTCGGGCGAGGTTACCGGTTCGGTCCTCGCACCATGGACAGGAAACGCGCCTGCTCGGCCGGATTGTCGCGGAACATACCGGTGAAGCGGCTGGTGAACGTCATCGCGCCATGCTTGGCGACGCCGCGCACCGACATGCAGGTATGCTCCGCCTCGATCATGACCGCAACGCCGCGCGGTTTGAGAATTTCGTCGATCGCGGCCGCGATCTGGGCGGTCAGATGCTCCTGGGTCTGCAGCCGGCGGGCGAAGATGTCGGTCAGTCGCGCGAGCTTCGATAGCCCCACCACCCGTTCGACCGGCGTATAGGCGATATGCGCCTTGCCGTAGAACGGCATCATGTGGTGTTCGCATTGCGAGGTGAACTCGATGTCGCGGACCAGCACGAAGTCGTCATAGCCGGCGGTCTCGCCAAAGGTGCGATCGAGCACCTCCGCCGGGCATTGATGGTAACCCTGATAGAGCTCGTCGAACGCCTCGACCACGCGGCGCGGGGTGTCCAACAGGCCTTCGCGGTCGGGGTCCTCGCCGATATAGGCGAGCAGCGTGTGCACCGCCGCTTCCGCCTCGCCGCGCGACGGACGTGGCTGGTCGGCGCGCACAACAGCGGCAAGGAACTCCGAAGGGTCCAGCTCCGCGGGGCGCGTCTCGGTAAGTTTTGCCTCGGAAGGCTTGATGTCTGAAGGCTTCAGCTCTGAAGGCTTGCCGGGGCGGAGCGATTTGATCAGTGCGGCGTCCATGTCTTCTCCGTTCGACCGGCCACCAAAGACCGGAGTGTCACCGGGCAGACGGGGCGGTCTCACCGCCGGGCGCCTGAGTCCCCTAAAAATGCAGTACCGGTCCCGGCCTGATGACCGGACTGTATTTCCAGCACTTGCATCCATATATAGGACGGTGAAATCCACCCGCCAAGGGCGCTTGCACCGGAACGCCCGGGATCTCCTCCCAATGCTGAACGACATCTACAACAGGCGCATCATCGAATTGGCCGGCAATATCCCCCGGCTGGGCCGGCTTGCCTCCCCCGATGCCAGCGCCACCGCCCATTCAAAATTGTGCGGCTCGACCGTCAAGGTCGACCTGAAGATGGACGGCCCCATCGTCACCGACTTCGCCCACGAGGTGAAGGCGTGCGCGCTCGGTCAGGCCTCCTCCTCCATCATGGCGAGCCATGTCATAGGCTCAACCGCGAGCGAATTGCGTGAGTTACGCGAAACCGTTCGCAAGATGCTGAAGGACAATGGCAGTCCGCCGCAGGGCAAATGGGCCGACATCGCGCTCTTGGAACCGGTGCGCGAATATAAAGCGCGCCACGCCTCGACCATGCTGACCTTCGATGCCGTCGTCGACGCGATCGGCCAGATCGAAGCCAAGGCGATGCAGCCGGCGGCCGCGCCGGGTTGAGCACTCGCATCGCCGTCATGCCCGCGAAAGCGGCCATCCAGTACGCCGGGAATTCTCGATTTATCACAGACGCTGCGCGTATTGGATCATCCGCTTTCGCGGATGATGACACCGTTCGTGCACAGAGCTATCGGCTACTTCGCTGGGCCCGCCGCGGCGCGGCCGCCGGTCGGAACCGTTGCTTCCGCTGTCTTGGTCGACCTCGCCGGCTGCGCGCCGGCTTCAGGCTCTCCCGCCACGAAGCGATCCTGCACCGTCTTCGGCGCTAGCTCGACCATCGGCACCCCAATCTCCGCGCGCGGCAGCACGTCGGCAACGGCTTCCGTCGTTACCAGATTGGTCCGCCGCAGTTCCGCCGGCGACAATTCGTGCAGGTCTTCCCAGGGCGGCACGCTGAGCGACAGCGACAACAGGTCGCCGGCGCCGCCCATGTCGAAGGTATATTTGGCGAGCCGTCCGATGTCGCGCTCGACGATCATCAGATCCTGCGCGGTATAGCTTGCGGCCTTGGGATCGTCGGCGCGATCGCCCATCCAGATCTGGTGCACCCGGACATGCGCCGCTTCCGGCACGTAGCGCGTCTTGCCCGACAACAGCAGGAACACGCACATCGATTCACAATAAGCCTCGGGCACCACGCCGGCGCGGTCGCCCTGCAGGGTATGATTTTGCACGCTGATGCCGACAGTGGTCAGCATATCCAGGCTATGGAAGTGGCGGCCGAGCGCAATGGAGTCATTGACCGAGCCGCCGCTCGAATCCAGCACCACGGTCGCGCCGTCAAGCCTATGCTCGCGCGCGAAATCGTCGAAATCCTTCGGGCTGTCTGATGTCACGATGCCGACCGCGCTGACCCAGCCCCGGCAATTCGGCTGGCAGGCGACCCAGCTAAACTTCATCGGCAATTTGCGCTCTTCGAGGGTGACGCCGGCATGGGCCGGATCGCCCATGACCGCGCTAGGCAACACTACGCAAAGGGCGGTGGCCCCGATCAGCACCCAGCCGCGAGCATCAGGCGATTTCAAAAGCCTCAAACCGGTTCCTTCCCCAAAGCCCTAAGATCAAGCGGGAGTGGCGGCACCAGTCCCACTTCAACGCCAAACGATTCTGTCACGCAGTCGTTATGATAAAGCGTATCCGCGCGAATCATGATCGTCCATAGAAGCTTTGCTGCACCGCCTCCTAAAATATGCGATATTTGCCAAAGTGTGGCGCAAATATCTGCGGCCAGTGGTTCCCTGCATCGGAACTACGCAAAACTACGGTTATGATTGCAGCACGCTGCCCATGAAGCACTCACTCTTTCATTCGCACGGCCCGGGCTGCGCGGACCAGCTACAGCGTCTCCCGCGCAACGCCGGGCGTGCCCTGATCTGGATCTACCGGCACACGCTGTCGCTGCTCGTCGGCTACAATTGCCGCCATTTGCCGACCTGCTCGGTCTATGGCGACGAAGCGATCGAGCGGTTCGGGCTGTGGGCCGGCGGATGGATGACGCTGGCGCGGCTGTTGCGCTGCCAGCCGTTTGGCACCTCGGGTATCGACAACGTGCCGTTGGAAAGGCCGCCGGGCGCACGATGGTATCTGCCCTGGCGTTACGGACGCTGGCGCGGCGTCAACGCCGCTTGAGCCGACCTGTTGGTCAGCGAAACCAGAAAAAACCCCTCTGCGGCTCGAACAGCGCCGGCGGACGAGGTTTTTTGGGACGCGGCGGTTTCGGCGGTGTGTCGGTGGATGACGTCGCATCGGCAACGGGTTCGTCCGGAGACAGCCTGACCGACAACAGCAGGTTCGATTCATGGGAGCGCCAGCGATAACCGATGCCGAAATCGATCGGCTGAGCCCGCCTGAACAATTCCGCGTATGATTCCTGGTAGCGTCCCTGGAATTCCGAGATCGGACCGGCATAGCGGCCGAACGGGAAAAACCGCCATTTCTTCGGATTGTAGTAGGCGAGCGGAATGCCGGAATCGTCCTGAAGGACGGTCGAGCTGTTGGCGAGGATGAAGTCGCGCACGGTGGTGAAATTGCCGGAGTACAGGAGATAGGAGGCGCTCTTGATCAGGCTGTTGCCTGGCGCGAGCGTCGCGCAGAATTTCAGGAAGCCCGAAGACCTGACGCCGGAGTTCGAAAGATCGGTCGAGAAGTAATACAGCGTCTTCTGCACCCCGTCGTTGCCAGCAAAGACGATGCGCACGGCGCGCGCGGGGTTCTTGCCGGCATCTTGATTGGCAACATGGACCGTCCCGCCCTCGTCGAGCGCGATCGGACTGACCTCGCGGATGGTCTTGCCCGAACGCGCCAGGAACACATAAAGGATCGGCAAGGTGCCGCTGATCTGCCCTTCGCGCAGGTCCACCTTCATCTTCTTGGTGATGAAAAAGCTGAAGCTCAGGATCGAGCCGAGCGAGTGCTCGACGTTGTAAAGCGCGGCGCCGATGCTGCCACGCGGCAATCTGGTCAGATCCGGCACCGAGCCGGGCGGCTCGAGCGCGCTCAATACATAGGTCGTCGTCGCCTTGGAGTAGAACGCGTCGGCGTAGAGGAAGTCCGGTCCTGAGAACATGTAGAACATGGTCGGCCGCGGCGCCGCCAGATTGGCTTCCGACCAGGTCCGTATCTTCGACAATTGCCGCTGCTCGAGTTGGGCGAACGCGGCATCGAAGAAGCGCGCGTGTTGCTGCCAGGCAGGATCCTTGGTCAAGGGCATCAGCGGCGAGTTGGCGGACGGCATCATCCCCGCAAGGAAACGCGCGGTGTCATCGGCGGTCACGATGTCGGCGGCGCGCGTGGCAAAAGCGGTCGCCAGGAACATGGTTGCGGCAAGCGCCGCGATTTTCGGCAGATGACGCATATCTACTCGCGTCCTGGAGAGGCGGTTACGGCGCCGTCATCGGGTCGCTTGCGGAAAATCGCGTAGATCAAGAGACCCGAAATCATCATCAACGCACCCAAAAACGACTGCAGCGGCCGCTCGGTCAGGAGATAGTACATCATGAACGCGGTCACGAGGAGGAAAACCAGTGGCGTGATCGGGTATCCCCAGGCGCGGTAAGGCCGCGGCAGTTCCGGGGAGGTAATGCGAAGCTTGATGACGCCGAGCACCGTGAAGAACGAGCAGAACAACAGCGAGAACTGGATGAAATCGAGCACCGCCTCGAAGCTGCGGGTGAACAGCAACAGGCAGGCGACCGCAAGCTGGAACAGGATGGCGTAGGCCGGCGCGCCGCTGGTCGACCTGCGGGAAAATACCTGCAGCACCGCGATATCCTCGCCCATCGTCATCATCACGCGCGGGCCGATCCACATCATCGCGCTGAGCGAGGAGACCAGCCCGATGCAGATCATCGCGCCGACGATACGGCCGCCAATATCGCCGAAGATGTGACGGCCGCTGATACTGGCGACATCGAGCTGCCCGGACAATTCGCCGATCGGGGAGGTCAGCAGGAACACAGCATTCAACGCCACATAAATGACCAGCACGATCAGCGTTCCCGCAAGCAACGCGCGCGGCAGGTTCTGCTGCGGCGTCTTCATCTCGCCGATGATGTAGGTCGCCGCGTTCCACCCCGAGAACGAATACATCACGAAGACGAGCCCGATCGCAAATGGCGCGCTGATCACGTGAGAGAGGTCCGAGCCCTGCGGCGTGAATGAAATCGGCTGCGGCGTGCCGACGACTAGCCCTGCGATCAGGAAGGCCGTGATCAACGCCACCTTCAGGATGGTCGAAATCAGTTGAAACGTGCTGGAGTGCCTGACGCCGCCAAGCTGCACCAGCGACACCAAAAAGACGACGCCGATCGCCAGCGCCATCGGCGGGACGCCAGGAACTACCGACTTGGCATATTCGCCAAAGGCCATCGCGGCGAGCGCCACAGGGGCCGCAAAACCGACGGTCGCCGACACCCAGCCGGCGAGAAATCCGAAAGCCGGATGATAGGCGCGGCTCAGGAAATTATATTCCCCGCTGGAGCGCGGAAACATCGCGCCGAGCTCGCTGTAGGAGAACACCCCGCACAGCGCGACGAGCCCGCCGACGGTCCAAAGCGATAGGATGGAAAAGCCGGAGGGGATGTCCTTGACCTGGAAGCCGAGGCTGGTGAAGACCCCCACCCCCACCATGTCGGCCACGACGATCGCGGTTGCGACAATGACCGAAACCGAGGAGCCGCCCCCGAGAAACCGGCCTGGCCACGCCGCGTTTCCCGCTTCTGATGCCGCCATGTCGGTTCCGTACCTCGGGAATCCCTACCCGGCATGCATGGTGCAGGCGGATGCGGGCGAGTTCAAGGAGCGTCAACGCGTTAAAATCACACGGAAATCACACTGGCGAAGCGGTACTTTTATACCCCTACAATCCTCTGTGGAGGCCGTGGTGGTACGGCATTGCGAAACCGCGCTGCCGGTCCCACAATCGCGACACGATTGCGTGTTCTGCTAAGCGCTTCCGGATGGGGAGTTTTTCCGGAAACTTAACGTCGCCTAAACACCGGCAGGTTCAGATACGCCGGCCGGTGGACTTGGGGAAAATGGGTGGATGATCGGGGCGGATCCGAAATTCCAAACGCATGATCGCGCGTGCCTGGTGAAATCGCCGGGCGCAATTGCCTATGCCCCCGACGAACCGCGACCCATTCCATCGCAGCGATGGCGCCGGATCGCCGTTGCCTGCGTTCTCGTACCGCTCTCGCTTGCACTTGCCCAATGCGGACGGGCGCCAAATCCGGGCACGCTTGCCGCCAACGTGCAGGCCTCCAAGACGCAAGCCTCGACCGGCGACACATTCGATGATCGCTTTCCAGCGCCACAGTTCAGGGATCGCTTCCCCTCCGCCAGTGAAAGCCTCGCGCAGCGCCAGATTTCCGACTTCGCGCCGACGCGCACCGCGCAAAGGGACCCTGCGCCCTACCGGGTCGTCTCACTGAGCCCACAGCTTCCGTATCAGCGGCCGACCGCGCAGCAAGACCTGACCACGCTGGTCAGCATGAAGACCTCGGCCTTCCCTTATGACGGCAACAATCCCGCATCCGAGGCGCCGTTCCTCAACATCTCCAAAGGCGATCGCCGCGGCCATCGCAGCTATGGCGGCCGCGTCTACTGGCAGGATGAGACCTACAACGACAACCGCGTGCTGGTGCACGTGCCGGAAAATTTCGACGTGCGCAGGCCCGGCGTGATCGTCGTGTTCTTCCACGGCAACGGCGCGACGCTCGAGCGCGACGTGCGCGACCGTCAGCTGGTGCCGCAGCAGATCTCGGAGTCCGGCGTCAACGCCGTGCTGCTCGCGCCGCAATTGGCCGTCGATGCCGCCGATTCCAGCGCCGGCAAGTTCTGGCAGCCCGGCGGCTTCAAGCGCTTCATCGATGAGTCGGCCGGCCAACTCGCCCGCCTCTACGGCGATCCGAACGCCGCCAAGGCCTTTGCAAAAATGCCGATCATCATCGTCGGCTATAGCGGCGGCTTCCTGCCCACCGCCTGGAGCCTCGAAGTCGGCGGCATCAGCGACCGCGTCCGCGGCGTGTTCCTGCTCGATGCCGTCTATGGCGAGCTCGACAAGTTCGCCTCATGGATCGAGCATCACAGGTCCGGCTTCTTCGTCTCTTCCTACACCCACTACACCGCGCGGCGCGACCGCGAGCTCATGAGCATGCTGCGCGAAAAGGGTATTGCGGTCCGGCAAGACATGGACGGACCGCTGCGGCCGGGCAGCGTCGTGTTCGTCGAGACCGGCGAAGGCATCACCCATCGCAACTACGTCACCCACGCCTGGACCGAAAATCCGGTCAGGGAAGTGCTGGTCAAGATGGCGCCAACGCCGTCGATGCGGGTCGCGGCCAGCGCCGCGTCATCCTCGAGCCATTAGCTCTTCGGCAATTTCGGAATGCTCTCGACGAAACCGTTGTAGCAGTTCAGCCGCTCGTCTTCTTCCGTGGTGAACTTGCAATCCATCACACCCTTCGCGGCGGGCGCTTTCGGATTAGGCTTCGGCGGCACGACGGCATCGTAGCAGTTCAGCCGCTCCTTGGTCTGATCGTCTATATCGAGGCAGGCTTGCAGCCTGACCGCGACCGGCTGCTGCTTGCCGGGCTTTTCCGGCGCGCCGGCCCTGCTGCTTTTCGGCTTCACCTGGACCAGCGGCTTGTCTCCGACCGTCGGCGGCGGCTTGTCCTGCGCGAAGGCTGAGGCCGAATACAATACCGCGATGAGCGCCAGCACCATTCTCATGTCGATTTACTCTCGTTTTGTCGGTAAAAAAGCCACGCCAAAGCCCCAGGGCCCAAATCCGAAGGGCCGCCCCGGATGGCCTTTTATCCCCGTCCCGCTTGTTTTGCCAAGCTCCCGTGCCTGCCAGGGGTGACAGCTTAGGCCTGCGGCTGAACGTTTCGCGGTTTCGTCAGGATCACCATCGTCAACGCCAGCGCCACAAAACCTGCCGCAATGAAGCCTGAACCGTAAAACAGTTCGCGCGCGTACAAGAGGCCGCCGATCGCCGAACCCACGGCCTGCCCGACATAAAGCATCGAGGTGTTGAGCGACACCGATGCGGACGCCAGCGCCGGTGCGGCGGCGACGAGACGCACCTGTTGCATCGAATTGGTCGAGGCAAAACCCAGCCCCCAGAGCGCAACCGAATACGCCATCAGCGGATAGCTGCCCGCCGTCACCGCCCATCCGGTGATGCCGGCCAAGACCAGCGTCGTGAACGTGACCGAGGTCTTGTAGGCGCCCCAGCTATCGACGATGCGGGTCGCGATCGCGATCCCGATGAAGCCGCACACGCCATAGAACGCAAATACCAGCCCGATCGCATCGGGACCTGCATTCGTGAGCTTGGCCAGCAGCGGCCCCATGAAGGTGAACACCACGAACTGCCCGGACATCTGCAACGTCGTGATCGACAGCAGGCGAACGATCATGCGGTTGCGGCCGAGATCGGCCCAGGTCTTGAGATCGACCGGCGCGCCGATCAGCCCGCCGGGTAGCCGCCACATCAACAGCAGGAAACTGAGGCAACCGATCGCGCCGATGCCGCCATAGACGGCGCGCCAGCCGTAACGGCTGGCCATGAAGGTGATCAGCGGCAAGCCGACGGCTGCGGCCAGCGACCAACCGAGAAAGATATAGGCGATCGTGCTGCCGCGTTTTTCCATCGCTACGATCAAGGCCCCGGTTCCCGCCGCCTGCGGCGTAGACAGCGCGCCGATCGCCAGCATGACCAGGCGGATGACGAGGAGACTGGCGTATTCGGGCGCAAAGGCCGAGGCGACGTTGGTCAAGGCAAGCACCGCGAGTGTCGCCGTGAGCAGGGTTCTCCGCTCGATCCGGCTGGTCAGCCAAGCCGTCAGCGGCGAGCCGATGCAGAGCACCACGGCGCCGAAGGTGATCAGAAGCCCCGCGGTACGGATGCTGACGTCGAGGCCTTGCGCCAACTCAGGCAGCATGCCCGCCGGCGCCAGCACCGAGCAGCCGGTGACAATATTTCCGAGCATCAAAGCGGTGGGGGCAAAACGGCGATGGACGTGGCTGTCTTTAGGCGATTTTTTCATGCAAGCGCAGCTAATGCATGGCCGCGCGAAAGGAAAGCAACTGACACCAGTTATTTCATTCCCGGAACACGACCATTGCGCGTCGCAATTTCAGACTTGTTCGGACTTCTCAATGCGCCGGAGCGAATGCGGCGCTGGGTGACGCGATCGTCGGCTTCACGCTGTTTGGCGCCGCAGGACACGACGCAAGCAGCTTCGTCCACGCTGGCTCCAGGCCGCTTGCGTCGATGTCGAATATCTCCTGACTGATCGTGCCGCCCGGCGACGGCGCGCCTTCGGCCATCTGCAAATGCGGGACCGCGAGCAGGGTATTCATGGCGGTGGAGGTGATGGTCCCGTTCCAGGCCTCGAACAATCCTATTCGCACGGGAAATGTGGCGAAGGACACCGGCTTTTCAGAGCCCGCCATCATGATCACCGTATTGTTGCCGGCGACGCTCTTGTCAAATTCGCGGACGAAGGTCAGCCGCGCGCGATCCTTGTTCTCGCAGAACAGCCACCACTCCATCGTTCGAAACGATGCGCCGTCACGCCGCTTCACCAACGCCACTTTGCGGATATACGGACGGGCCGCGGCTTGAAGGGCCCACGCGGTTTCGGCCGTCGCCCGCGTATCGACGCCGAAGCGATAGAGTTCCGGCCGGGTCAGGATGTGGATATTCTCGAATTTCACCGTTCTGATGAGATCGTCGAGTTCATGGTGGATACCCATCGCGGCAATGAACGACGCTCTCTCGCGATCGGCCTTGGCCATGCTGCGGTCCCTGAAGGCCGCGAGCGCCTGCGGCGGGGGATGGCCGTGAACGACGAAGGTCAGCTTGGAATTATGGACCGCCACCGCCGCGTCCGGAGCCACCTCGCGCGTTGTTGCGCCGAGAAACAGATAGCCGCAGGCCGAATTGCACATCGCATGGCTGGTCACGATCTCGGCCTCGACTTCCCCACCTCCATCCTTGATCTTGAGGCAGGCGTCGTCGACCTGTGTTCCGGCCGCGCAAGCGGTGACGATCGTCCGCCCGACCCGGGCAACAGCCTTCCGGCTGCGCAGCAAGCGCCCGATGACGAAAGCCGGCTCAACGGAACCGCCCGGCGAATGGAAATAGATCGGACGCTGCGTGTCTTTCACATTTCGCAGGAAGCGGCTGACGCGCGAGGCGGCAGCCTGATCGACGGTGCCTTCGACGGCAATCCAGCGATCGCAGCCCGGTCCGCATGAATTGGCCGGGCCCTTTGCCAGGTAAATGGTCAGCTTCGACGCAAATCCAGCAGCTGCCGGAAGCGGCTCGGCACGCAACTCGCCGTGGATCAGTACTAAGGCTACGACAAAGAGGAGTCGAAACAGCATCGAGAGGACAGGATCAGGAAGAGGCGGGGAACTGGCGTCGGCAAGCTAAACAATGCGAGGTTGCACCGCAACCTCTGTTGGCAGACAGACCGTCCTGACCGAAGGCGATGAAGCCTTCAAAAACATGGTTTTTGCAGGTTGCGGGAGCCGAATCGCCTGCTATATCGCTTGCTCCCGCTTACCTGCGCTCGTTCGCAGGAGTGAGCATCAGGAGACGCCGATGTCCGACTTCAAATACTCGCTCACGAATCTGAAGCCCGCCGAATCGCAGCACAAGATCGCCCTCACCTTCCCCGACGGCGCCAGGCGCGAATTCCCGTCAGCCATCACCGGGCTCGAGATCGCCAAGGGCATCTCGCCCTCGCTTGCCAAGCGCACGGTGGCGATGGCGCTCGACGGCGCGCTTGCCGACCTCACCGATCCAATCACGCAGGATGCCAAGATCGAATTCATCGCCCGCGACGATGCGCGCGCGCTGGAGCTGATCCGGCACGACGCCGCCCACGTGCTGGCGGAAGCCGTCCAATCGCTGTGGCCGGGCACGCAGGTGACGATCGGCCCGGTGATCGAGAACGGCTTCTATTACGATTTCTTCCGCAACGAGCCGTTCACCCCCGAAGATTTCGCGACAATCGAAAAGAAAATGCGCGAAATCATCGCGCGCGACAAACCCTTCACCAGGGAGGTGTGGGACCGCGAGAAGACAAAGCAGGTGTTCCGCGACAAGGGCGAGAATTTCAAGGTCGAGCTGGTCGACGCCATTCCCGGCGACGAGCCGATAAAAATCTATTTCCAGGGCGACTGGTTCGATCTCTGCCGCGGCCCGCACATGACCTCGACCGGCAAGATCGGCAGCGCGTTCAAGCTGATGAAGGTCGCGGGCGCCTACTGGCGCGGCGATTCCAACAATCCGATGCTGACGCGCATCTACGGCACGGCGTTCGCCAAGCAGGAAGACCTCGACGCTTACCTGAAGCAAATCGAGGAAGCCGAAAAGCGCGACCATCGCAAACTGGGCCGTGAGCTCGATCTCTTCCACTTCCAGGAGGAAGGCCCCGGCGTGGTGTTCTGGCACGCCAAGGGCTGGACCATCTTCCAGGAAGTGATTGCGTATATGCGGCGGCGGCTTGCCGGCGACTACAGCGAGGTCAACGCGCCGCAGATCCTCGACAAGGCGCTGTGGGAAACCTCCGGCCATTGGGATTGGTACCGCGAAAGCATGTTTGCGGCCCAATCGGCCGGCGACGAGGCCGAGGACAAACGCTGGTTTGCGTTAAAGCCGATGAATTGCCCCGGCCACGTGCAGATCTTCAAACATGGCTTGAAGAGCTACCGCGACCTGCCTTTGCGCTTGGCAGAATTCGGCGTGGTGCATCGCTACGAGCCGTCGGGCGCGATGCACGGGCTGATGCGGGTGCGCGGATTTACCCAGGACGACGCGCATATCTTCTGCACCGAGGAGCAGCTCGCGGATGAATGCCTGAAGATCAACGATCTCATTCTCTCGGTCTATGCGGATTTCGGCTTCACCGGCGATCTCATGGTCAAGCTCTCGACCCGGCCGGAGAAGCGCGTCGGCACCGACGAGATGTGGGAGCATGCCGAGCGCGTGATGGCCACCGTGCTGTCGCAGATCGAGGCGCAGGGCCACAACCACCGTATCAAGACGGCGATCAATCCCGGCGAAGGCGCCTTCTACGGTCCGAAGTTCGAATATGTGCTGCGCGACGCGATCGGCCGCGACTGGCAATGCGGCACCACGCAGGTCGACTTCAACTTGCCGGAAAGATTCGGCGCGTTCTACATCGACGCCGACGGCTCGAAGAAGACACCGGTGATGGTGCATCGCGCGATCTGCGGCTCGATGGAGCGTTTCATCGGCATCCTGATCGAGCACTTTGCCGGCAATTTCCCGCTCTGGCTGGCGCCGGTACAGGCCGTCGTCACCACCATCACCTCAGAAGGCGACGAATACGCCAAGGTAGTCGCGGCTGCCGCGCGGCGGGCGGGCCTGCGCGTCGAAATCGATCTGCGCAACGAGAAGATCAACTACAAGGTCCGCGAGCACTCGCTGGCGAAAATCCCGGCGCTGCTCGTGGTCGGCAAGAAGGAAGCCGAGACGCATTCGGTTTCCGTGCGCCGCCTCGGCAGCGACGGGCAAAAAGTGATGCCGACGGAGGAAGCGATCGCCGCGCTGGTCGATGAGGCGACACCGCCGGACGTGAAGCGGGCGAAGCTTGCGACCTAACGATCCGCGTCGGCCTACTGTCCCCGTTTCGGCAGGTCGATCCGCGCGTCCACGAATTCCGGCGGCCCTTCCGTGAACCGATGAATCCGCCGCTCCCGCTGTTCCGGTGGCGTTGTCGGATCGATGAATTGATTGAGCTGGCTGGCCGCCAGATCCTCAAGCGCGGCGGCGTCATGCCGAGTGTCGCGCGCAGCTTTTGCAACCGCCTCTGACTTGAGGCCAAGCTCGACAAGACGGCGTATCGCCTCGGAACGAGTGATCGCGTGCACGCTCGCCCATGCATCAACATGGGCGGTGAGGTCCGCTGGCAGCTTGACGGCGCTGATGGGGGATTGGTCGACGGCGCGACCGGAGGTCCCGTTCTGACCGGTCTTGTTCGATTCCACCATACGCGACACCCCTCGAAAAAAGTGAGTTTGCCAACGATAGAAGTATTCTTGAGAAGTATCTTTGATCGGGATTACGCCGCGGACCGCCAATCGCTGTCGTTTTCGCTCTGGCCCGGTTCCATAAAATGATCGATCCAGCAGCCCTCTGAAGGGCTTGTGCCTTGCTATCGCCCCGCAGATGCAGATATCTGCTGCAAAGCAGTGAAAACACCGGAATCTCGATGCCCGACGCGCTCGAACTTCTGAAAACCCGCCGCTCGATGAAACCGCGCGAGATGACCGGCCCCGGCCCCTCGCCTGCGGAGCTCGAGACCATCCTGACCATCGGCGCGCGGGTGCCCGATCACGGCAAGCTCGCGCCGTGGCGCTTCATCGTGTTCGAGGGCGATGCGCGCGTTCGTGCCGGCGAGGTGATCGCCAAGGTATTTGTGCGGAAAAATCCGCAAGCCGCCCCGGCGGATATCGAGGTCGAGAAGCACCGGCTCACCGATGCGCCGCTGGTGATTGGCGTCGTCAGTTTTACAAGACCGCATCCAAAGGTGCCGCCGTGGGAGCAGCAATTGTCGGCGGGAGCGAGCGCGATGAATCTCGTCACGGCTGCGACCGCGCTCGGCTACGGCGCTTGCTGGCTGACCGGCTGGTTCGCCTTCGACCACGATGTGCTCGACGGGCTCGGCGTGAGACCGGACGAAAAGCTCGCCGGCTTCATCCATATCGGGACAGTGTCGAAACCGAGCGAAGAGCGGCCGCGCCCGGCGCTGTCGGACATCGTAACGCGGTTTTAGATCACACCGCCTTCGAACGAACTGATCGATGGTTTCGACGCCTTCCGCGGTCGTCGTGATATTGAGACTGCGGCCGAGGCCGGAAATCGCACAAGCCCTTGATAGGCTATCGTGCCTGGGCCATCAGCCAATCGCGAAACGCCTTCACGTTGGGTCGCTTCAGGGCGCGGGATGGATAGACCACATAGTAGGCGAAGCCGGCAGGCAGGCTGAGCTCGAACGGCCGCACCAGCCGGCCTGCGGCAAGCTCGTCGGCGACCAAGGCGCTGCGGCCGAGCACGACGCCCTCACCCCGGACTGCAGCCTGGATCGCGTGATCGGAAGACAGAAACGTTGGACCGCTGTGCGGATCGACATTATCGATTTCCGCGCTCTGCAACCATATGGCCCAGTCGACGGTGAAAACGTCATGCAGGAGCGTGTGGCGAGCGAGATCGGCGGGCCTGCGCAACGGATACCGACCTTTGAGCAGTTTCGGGCTGCACACCGGAAAATGATCTTCCTTCATCAGCAATTCGGCTGACAGACCCGGATATTGGCCACCCCCACAGCGAATGGCGAGATCAATTCCGTCGCTGACGAAATCCGCCAGCCGCTCCGACGTCGCCACCCGCACGTCGATACCGCCGTGGGTCCGCCGAAAACGAAACAGCCTGGGCATGAGCCATCTGGCCGCGAACGAGTCGATCGTGCTGACACTCACTATTTCGGAGGATTGTCCGGCCGCTGCCGACGTCGCCGCCGCGAGGTGTTCCAGGATGTCGCGAAGCTCGGCCGCAAAGGATGCGCCGATCGACGTCAGCCGCACCGAGCGGGTCGCCCGGATCATCAGTTGCACGCCGAGATGATCCTCGAGATTGCGGACGGCGCGGCTCACGGCACCATGGGTCACGCGCAACTCGTCGGCGGCTCTGGAAAAACTCAGATGGCGAGCCGCAGCTTCAAAGCTCGGCAGCGCATTCAGGGGCGGGAAACGGTGCCGCATGGTCGCAGTCAATTGTGAGAGATACTCACATATAGCGGCCCATTACTCGTTTGTCATCAGTGCTGGAGCGGCTCATTTTGTTTCACATGGTCGGTTGGGGCGATGTCAAGGATCCCCAAAGCAATACAAGAGCCCGACGAGGAGAAGATGGCCATGCTGGAAGGAAAAACGCGCATCCCGCCGGTCGACGTCGAGACCTGCCCGGACGACGTGCGCGAAACGCTTGAGGAACAGCGCAGGCTCTGGGGCGTGCCGCTCTACCCCTACCTCTTCTACGCGCGCCACCCGGCCTACTTCCGCGCCGCGGAGAAGATGTGGGCCGCCCTTCAAGACGACGCGAAGCGGGTGCCCGCCAGGCTCAGGGCGCTGCTCAACCGTCGCGTCGCCTGGTGGAACGGCTGCGAGTACTGCCAGGACGCCCATGCTGCCAAGGGCAGCAGGCTTGGGGTTTCGACAGAGAAGATCGAGGCGCTCGACGACTACGCGAACAGCCCGCTCTTCAGCGACGCGGAGAAGCTGGCGCTCGCGTACGCCGACGCGATCACGGACACCCACCGCGACGTCGACGACGAGCTGTTCGCGCGCCTGCAACGGCACTACGACGACGACACCATCGCAGAGCTGACGATGATCATCGCGTGGCAGAACGCGGGCACCCGCTTCAACCGGGCGTTCCGCATCCCCTCGCAACAGTTCTGGAAGCGATGACGACCACGGTTACGATTTACGCGTCCTAGCGCGCAATGACCTCGATCTCGCCGTCGACGCCATTGACGACGTTGAAGGGACGCTCGAACACCTTGCCCTCGTTCTTGGCGATCGCGCGGTATTCGCCTTCCGACAGTATGACCTTGGGGAAGGCGCCGATCGATTCCTTGATGACGTCGCCGCCCGGCGTGATCACCGACCACGCGGTGTTGGCTAGTGCTTCGCCGCCCTTGTCGCTGACGAGTTTCAACGTGATGACCGCGGCACGGTGAGTGACGATCACGTCGGTCAATTTGCCGGCCTGCACGCGGATGTCGGAGCGCACCACGGAATTGGCGTCGCCATAGTTGGAGATGATGTAGTAGGTAGCTTCCGGGAGCAGCACGACATCGCCGGCGGCGACATTCGGCACCAGGGAGGAGCGCTCGGCGGTCTCGAACTGGCTGCCCTTGTAGATCGCAAAGGAAATCTGGTTCTGCGGAATCTTTGAGGTGCCGACGCGGCCTTCGATGCGCAGGCCGCCGGCCGGGAGCACGAAGGATTCGCGGTCGGTCTCGGCCTTGAGGTTCACCGCGCGCACCGCGCTGACGAGGCCAAGCGCGACATGGACGACATAATTACCAGGCGGCAGCACGATGTTCGGCGTCGCGCCATGATCCTCGCGGATCAACTTGAAGGTACCGGTCTCATCCGGACGATCCGGAAAAATCCGCCACACCAGCCCACTGTTGATGACAGGCAGATCCTTGCCGTAGCGCGCGGTCAGCGACAGCACGGCCTGACCGGGCGAGGCCCCAGCAGGGGCCACGGCCGGCGGCGGCACCGTGGCGATCGAAGGCGACGATTGCGTCAACGGTGCAGGCAGGGACGGGGTAGCCTCGGGACCGGAAGGAGGCGCCAAATTGAGCGCCGGGCCCGAAGGCACGTCCGGCACGACCGCCGGCGGCACCGGCGGCGGGCGATCGCTGAACATCTGGGCGCTCGCCGGAGCGGCGTGAACGGCAACCAGCATAATCGCGAGCGCCGGCCATGACCGTCCGCTACGCCGGGACCCAAAGATGCCGACACCCCCTGCTGTCATGGTCATGCTTTTCACTGAAAACGAGGCAAATTCAAGCCTTTCGGCCCCCGTGCGACGCCGGTGTGTTGGAACCGTCGTCCAGACGAAGGGTTAGGAAGAAGGATTAGGAATAAGGTCTCGACCTCGTCACAATCCCTGCCTACCCGCTCCCGAGCGCGCCATAAACCATGCTTGTTGGACGTTGTGGCGGGGCAACGCCGCAGCACGTAACCTTGCGCTTACGAAAAAACACATAAGCTATCGGTGAGGAGGATTTTCTCCCGCTTTGCCCGAGAAAATGCCTCCAGGAGATTTTTGGTGCTGGATATCTTGATCGGACGTGGCCGCAACGGAGCCGATAACGAAGAGAAGGTCGGACTGGGCAGCATCCGGCGGCCGGTGATCGGGCTTGCGCTGGGCGGCGGCGCCGCGCGCGGCTTCGCCCATATCGGCATCGTGCGGACGCTGCTTGCCCATGGCATCGTGCCCAATGTGGTGGTCGGCACCTCGATCGGCGCGGTGGTTGGCGGCGCCTATGCGACCGGACATCTCGATCGCCTGGAGGATTGGGCGCGCAGCCTGCAGCCGCGAAATATCCTCAGCTATCTCGATATCCGCCTCAACGGATCGGGCCTGATCGGCGGCACCAAGCTTGCCGCCGAGCTCGAGGCTGCCATGGGCCCGAGCCTGATCGAAGAGCTGCCGGTGAAGTTCGCCACCGTCGCGACCGAAGTGCGCACCGGCCACGAGATATGGCTGACCCATGGCCGCATTGTCGATGCCCTGCGCGCCTCCTACGCCCTGCCCGGGATATTCTCACCGGTTCTGGTGGGCGATCGCTGGCTGGTCGACGGCGCGCTGGTGAACCCGGTGCCGGTGTCGGCCGCGCGCGCCTTTGGCGCGGAAATCGTGATCGCCGCCAATCTCTCCAGCGACGTGTTCGCCCATTCCACGACGATCTATTCCCACGGGCCGACGGCAGGAGTCACGGTGACGGCGACGCCCGAGGTGATGGACCCTGCCCCGCCGAAACGCGGCTTCGGCAAGTTCTTTTCCGCCGAGCGCACCGTCAAGCGCGAGTTCTTCGGCGGCGCCGGACGACCGGGCATCTCCACCGTCATGGTGGACGCCTTCAACATCATGCAGGACCGCATCACCCGCGCGCGCCTCGCCGGCGATCCGCCCGACCTTTTGATTTCGCCCCGGGTCGGCCAGATCGGCTGGTTCGATTTCCATCGCGCCGACGACCTGATCGCCCATGGCGCGCGCGCGGCCGAGCGCGCCATCGAATCCATTCAGGAAGCGATCGGCATTCTGGTGCCGCCCTCGACTGAGGCAGGCGTGCCGGCCGACAAGCGCGCCAAAGAATAAGTCAGGCGGTCTTGATATAATTCTGCAGCGCTTCCTGCTCGTTCTCGTATTCCTGGACCCGGCGCTTGACGATGTCGCCAATCGAAATCAGGCCGACCACCTTGCCGTCCTCGACCACCGGCAAATGTCTGAACTTGCCCAACGTCATCATTTCCATGATGCCGGCGACCGTGTCCGACTGCCTGCAGCTGACGACCTTGCGCGTCATCACGCCGTTGACGGGCTCCTCGAGCACGTGCGCGCCGCGCTCGCTCAGCACACGCACGATGTCGCGCTCGGACAGGATACCTTCCATGCGGCCCTGGCTCATCACCAACACCGCCCCGATCTTCTTTTCACCGAGAATCTTGACGGCCGCCGCGAGTTTGGCGTCCGGCTCGACGCTGAGGACTTGATGGCCTTTGGAATCGAGAATTGAACGCACCGTCATTGTTGCCTCCCTGAATCGGTTCGCACCCGTTCGAAGCGGGGTTCGGCTTTGTTCGCAAATCTCAGTCAACAAATACGCGCCGGATTCGTTTCAGGCGCTGTGGGCGGGCACGGCTGTTACGCGCGCCGACCGACTTTGCTACTTCACAACGTTATGCGGGATGATGGAGGAAATCAGGCTGCGCCGCAAGCTTCGATCAAGCTTTGGTTGACACGTCCGGAGACGACGCACCTGCAGCATCGACAGCGACGCGCGGCACCGGATCGAACAGCGAAAACAGCACGAGGCCTGCGAAAAACCCGCCGATATGCGCCTGCCAGGCGACGCTGGCGCCGTCGATGCCGATCGCGATCGATCCGACCCCGAACACGATGTTGACGCCGAACCAGATCGCGAGAAAGCCGAGCACGCGGCGGTTACGCAACGCGCGCGACAGCGACAATGCCGGCACCTTGGCGGCGGCTTCGGCATCGCCGCGGTTGAAGGACAGGAAGCTGCCTCTAACGAAGGCAAAGCGGATCGCGGCCGCCATCGTGCCGGACACCGACGCCGACGCGCCAATCATCGGCGCCACCGCGTGCTCATGAGTGACGAGATGGGCGAGCGCACCGGCCGCGGCCGTGACCGCCATGAAGATGAAAAACCGGATCGCGCCAAAGCGCCGCGCCAGCGCGCTGCCAAACGGCAACAGCCACAACACGTTGAAACCGATATGGCTGAGATTGGCGTGCAGCAGCGAATAGGTGACGAAGCTCCAGACCTTGGCGCCGGCCCCGCCGGGAAAGGTATAATCCAACAGCGTCGAGTCGTAACGCTTCGGAATAAATCCGAACACGTCGACGGTCCAGTCCTCCAGTTCGAGCGGTAGCAGCACCCGCAGGTGAATGACCGCGATCAGGACGACATAGGCGGTCAGCGCGGCGGGCACCGTCAGGATCGGTTCGCGCGGCGTTTCCTGCGGAACTTGCGACGACACTTCCGGCTGTGTGTTTGGGGAGGATTCCATAAGCTGCGGCTGATGCGTGCGATGGACCCAGATAGGCGGCTTTGGCCCGACTGTGCAAGTGCACAATGGCAAAGAAACCATCGCATGAAGGCACCATCGAATGGTTGGAGCGGGCGGGAGCGGCGGAGGGCGCGCCAAGTCGGGAAAGTGACCGGTAGTGGTCATATGACCGGTGTATCCACGGTCCAAAGCCAATTCCAGACACATTAATGTCGACTGCCGGACATAACGGGTGTCTAATATAGCTCATCACCGTGTTGCCCCTTGGCTGTTACCGGTGGCTGAGAGACCGCTCGCGCTCCCGTCAGGACCTTTGTTTGGAGCGCTGCCATGAACAGAGACGTCGCTCACATGAACATCGATCATTTTCACAAATTGCTTGCCACTGAGACGGACCAGACAAAGTGCGCGGTGCTTCGTCAACTGCTTGCAGAAGAAAAGACCAAGCTAAAGGCTGCGAACGATTTGGCAGAACGAAAATTGAGAGGCTAGTGGACCAGTTCTAACCTTCGCATCCCGTTGCAGCGAGTTTCTTGCGAAAGCTAGAATCAAAGGACACCTAGCAAATATAGGTTTCTAGTAGAGTTTTGGATTTGACGTTCGCCTTGCGAGCCCGCGGCTAACTGGGTAGCGAATGTCTCCACTAGGACGACCTCTCAGCCCAATGCCGCCAGTGCGTCGGGTGAAGGTTTACAGGATCGTTCGTCGCCGTCCGAACCCAGCCACGGAGAACATGACGGCAGTTGTTCTCTCGCTGAACCCTGGGAGTCGACCATGGACCAGGCGATCCAATCCTACCGGAACCGGTTGCTGCAATTGCTGCCGCCGCTGGATCTTGATGAGCTAAAAGCCCACTTGGAGGCGGTCCCTCTGGCGCATCGCCAGCCGCTCTACGAAGCCAATCGGCCACTGCGGAGCATCTATTTCCCGGTGACCGGGGTGGTCTCGTTGGTGTGCGCGATGGAGGATGGCGAAGCGGCCGAGGTCGGCACTATCGGCAATGAGGGCATAGTCGGATTGCCGGTCATTTTGGGCGATGAACTGTCACCCACGTTAGCCTATGTTCAGGTCCCGGGTAAGGGACTTCGCTTGCGCGCCGAAATCCTCCGTTCGGCGCTTCAGCGCAGCGCGGCCATGCGCGCGGTTATGCTGCATTACGCCCACGCCTTCTTTAACCAAGTAGCACAATCGGCGGCCTGCAACCATTTTCATACGGTCGACCAGCGGTGCTGCCGTTGGCTACTGATGACGCATGACCGCGTACAGTCCGACAACTTTCTGCTGACGCAGGATTTCCTCGGGATGATGCTCGGCGTGCAACGCAGCAGTGTGAACCTCGCAGCCAGCAAATTAAAGCGCGATGGCTTGATCGAATACCGTCGCGGGCACGTGACGATCCTCAATCGCCAACAACTCGAACAGCGTTCTTGCGAATGCTACGCCGTCAGCAAGCGGGAATTCGACCGATTGCTCGGCGCGCCCACCGGGTCACACGCCCGAATGACTGCGACATATCCGTTCCCACGAACAGACATTGTCGGCTAGACCGGCAACGTCCGAAACGACGCCCTCTGACAGGAGCACGCCATGGCTCTCCTAAAACGCGAATTATATCGTCAGGTGACAGGCCCTGAGGTCACCCACGCGGATCGCTGCACACTCGTTTTCGATACCGACGCAAAGAATTTATACGTCGAGCGCGAAGTGGCGCATTTGGACGCGCGCGTTAATGGCGCGATGGAGATCCAAACAGCGACAATGGATATTGCGGACTACCTCAAGCAAGGCGGCCAAACTGCTGGGCACCGCGAGCTATGGCGTTTGCTGCGAACGATCTTCAAGGAGGACGACAATTGGAAGAGATGAATGATGTAGGTCGATCAGGGGGTTCAATTTCTTCGTTGGCATCCCCATATATCCTAGATGACCCAATGGCAAAGAACCTTCACGCGCGAGCCGCCGAAGACGAAGGCTGAGCTTCGCGAGATGCTCACCGAGGCTGTCCGCAACACGCAACCCGAGCCGAAGCCGCCGCCGAAAACCAGAAAAGATTTGGCTGCGTCGGTCAAATCATAAAGCCTGGCTTGGCCGCGGCCGGAGCCACTTTCGCAATATCCCGGTTATCTCAGTCGGGCCACGCGTAGTCCCCGCGGTCCGGCACGGCCCTGCCTTACCCCTTGCCCCCAGACCCGAAAGCGGGGCCGCGCTTTGCGTCGCGCTAGCTTACCCTAGGATTCACTTGTTTCGGGAGAGCGCAAGAATATCGGCAGTTCTTCGTCGTGGTCCACCCCGTCAATTTCGTCGTGGTCCAGTCCGTTGGTTCAATCTCGGGCTCTAAAAATTTGTAGGACTTGCATTCCAAACGAGCCCATTTCGGTGGGCGCAAGCTGTCACGCTCCGCGACGCCGCCCTCTACATCACCAAGCCTGCCGAAGGCTCAACACAATGCCGGGGAGCGGCGATGGATCAGGCAATAGCGGCAGGCATTTCTCTCAATCGTTGAAATCATCGTCATCGTCCCTCGGCGCCGCTGCAGGCCCACGCTGCAGAAATTGGGGCGTGTGATGACGCGGTTCGCGCGGAGCCGGGCGCTCGGACGGATCGCGGCCGATCTTGGATTTTAATTCCACGAGGTCGGTGAAGACATCGGCCTCGCGCCGCAGATCATCGGCAATCATTGGCGGCTGGCTAGAAATGGTCGAGACCACGGTGACGTGAACACCACGGCGCTGCACCGCCTCCACCAGGGAGCGGAAGTCGCCGTCTCCGGAGAACAGCACCATCTGGTCGATATGTTCTGCGAGCTCCATGGCGTCGATGGCGAGCTCAACGTCCATGTTGCCCTTCACCTTGCGGCGGCCGCTGGCGTCGATGAATTCCTTGGTCGCCTTGGTGACGACGGTGTAGCCGTTGTAGTCCAGCCAATCGATCAAGGGACGGATCGACGAAAATTCCTGATCTTCGATGATTGCTGTGTAGTAGAACGCGCGCATGAGCGTTCCGCGACTTTGGAATTCCTTGAGCAGGCGCTTGTAGTCGATGTCAAAACCGAGCGTCTTGGCTGTGGCGTAGAGATTGGCGCCATCGATGAACAACGCAATCTTGTTGGAGGAAGATGGCATTCGAGTACTGACCTTTTGCAAAAGTTACCGCAGGCAAGGCCCGCTAATTCACACTCTACTTGGATATTGGCGAAGACAAAAACTTGGATATTGGCGAAGACAAAAAGTCGCGATCGACGCGGCCTCCTCAAGCGATATTCGACAATCAATTCGCAAGTTGAGAATGGAGTGTTGGAAATGCGAACGAGTGAAGGCAAAAAGGTTAACTTGGCGAATGGGTTAACTTAAGCGCTCAGGCCCGTTCGTCTGGGTACTCCAATTTGGTCCTAGGCCCCGGTTTCAAGATTGGACCCCCGGTCTACATTCAAATATTTTAAGTTTCAAATATTTTCTTGCAGAAAAAGATTACATAAAAGAGAGGTCAAACCTCTAGTTGCTACGGCGTTTGGAGACAAAAATCTTTTGGAGAGTGGCCGATTTTTTCAGAAGTTTCGGCGCACCTCTTTGCACTGATCTATCTCAAGTTCTTGCTTACCTTTTTGTGCTAGAAACCAACCAAGCTCCGGTAAGATGGAAGTTCCCTTGGATCGCGACGTCGATCAGTTCCCGGTTTTTGAATTGGCGCTGCAGAAGCGCAGCCGAATATGGCGATGGAGCGTCTGCACGTCCGAAGGGGCCGTCGTTATTGAGGGTTCAGATAGCAGCCGACCCGCTGCCAAATACAAAGCTGTCAGGGCACTCTTCCAACTGTTGCTGTCTGCGCCGTATCAATCGATCCGGATGAGCCGGGCCCACGATGTTTGCCCGCATAGGCCGGAAGCGGCACCAGCAACACGTCGGAAACGGACGAACGCCTATCGGATCGTTCGGTAACGGTCTGCTTAATGCAAAAAAATCCCCCAGCATTGGGCCCGTTAGCAGCGGTCTTGGTGGACTTCTTGCTAGGGGGTTTCTTAGCCCCTGTGAGTGAACAATTTAAGGTTGTCTATAACAAAGGATAAACGTCACTAGCTGTATAAAAAGCTACAGAAAAGGCAGCCGGTCAAAAATAACCAACCAGCGCCCTTCCTACGGGCTTGCAACCTTCCGGAGACCAGAACCGGGTGCTAAAATTGGGATGTTCAATCTAGCCGGGAGGCCGGCTAATGCCGTGTCCGGTTCCCCGCCCGGTAAGGAGCGCTCCTAGGGCGAGACATACCAAGGGCGAAATCGGGGGCGGGCCCGAAAAATCAGAAAATCTTCAATAAAAAACAAAAAGGGAGGGCCCTGAGAAGGCCCTCCCCGTCCGTGCCGGCCTTTCCGCGCCAAGGATATGGAGAACCCTCCATCCCGCCGCGCGACGACCAAGACTCAGTTTGACGCCGCCTGTGATACCGCCTCGCCGGCAACCTGGAGCAAAACCGGCGAGATATAGAGCACGAAACAGACTATCAGCCTCGCCTCGCGCGCCAAGCCCATCGTTAATTTAACGTTAACGCAGCAAAGGCGGCGCCGCCCGTGCGCAAATACCGTTTCGGCATGGACGCTGCAAAGCCCCTCCTGCACAACAGCAAAGGGAATGTGCGTGCGCGAAAGCGGGACAGAAATGTCCCACAGGGTCGTACGCGGGGCGCGCGCGTGAGTATCGAGCATGAAGCATCCGTCGAGCCGTGAATTCTTCGCCTATTGGGACGCCAAGCGCGGCGATGCGCGAGCGCCGGACCGCAGCGATATCGAGCCCGGCGCGGTGCGCGAGCTGCTCGGCGACATCTTCGTGCTGTCCTACGATGCCGACGCCGGCTATCCATTCCGGGTCGCCGGAACGCGCATCTCGGCCCTGCTCGGCCGCGATTTGAAGGACCAGAGTTTTTCCGGCCTGTTTGCGACGGAGAACCGAGGCGAGATCGAGGATGTCATCGGTTACGTTACCGAAGAAATGCTGGCGGCGGTCGCCGGCATCACCGCGACCTCGGACAACGGCTTGGTCGCGCATCTCGAATTGCTGCTGCTGCCGTTCAACATTCGCGCGCACGCGCCGATCAGCCTGACCGGAGCATTGGCACCGTTCGAACGCGATCTGACCAGGCTGCGCGATTTCAAGCTGACGTCGTGGCGTTATCTGCACCCGCCTGAGAAATTGGTCCCGCGGACCTTACGCAAGCTCGCGATCGCGCGCGGCTTCATGGTCTATGAGGGCCTGCGCTAAGAGCGGGGTGAGATTAGGTTGGTGGCTGCGAGATGGGCCGCTTTTTCTCGCGCCGGACGCGGCGCGGTAGCGGTGCGCTGCTGGGCCGGCGCCTTCTTTACTTTGCATGGGGTTGTTTTCGCAATTTTTGGGTCCCGGCTCAGCGGTGCAGCGCCCGCCGCGTCCGGAACACGAGACCGTTAATGCTTCGCGCTGCGACGAGGCGATTCAACTCCAAGCCATCATGCTCCAGGCTCGTAATCCGCGCGTTTAGCCACTGACGGGCGCCCGCGGTGCTGATAAGATCCCGCAAAACATCATTGCAACGGGAGCATCGCCATGGACGCCGTGACGCCGAAAGGTTCCAAGACCGCCGACACCCACTCCCACGTCGTTCGTCCCGATGGCATGGAGTGGCAGAAGACCCGTTTCCCCGGCTGCGAGGCCAAGACATTGCTGTTCGACCGCTCGACCGGCCTGATGACCGCGCTGATGCGGTTTGCGCCGGGCGCGGTGCTGCCCGACCACGAGCATGTCAACATCGAGCAGACCTATGTGCTCGAGGGCAGCCTGGTCGACAAGGAGGGCCCGGCGAAGGGCATCGCATGCAAGGCCGGCGAGTTCGTTTGGCGCGAGGCGGGTAGCCGCCACGTCGCATGGTGCCCCGAAGGCGGCTTGATGCTCGCGATCTTCCAGGTCCCCAACAAGTTCTTCGAGGCCGACGGCCGCGTCGTCGATGCTTCAGGTGCGGACTGGGACGAGACCTGGGGCCATACCAGGGCGAGCTAGCTCCGTTCTGACGCGTTTTCTTCACAAATTTTCGGCCACGGCACGCCGCTAACAGGCGCATCGAGCGCCAGCTTGGGCCGGTGATTTGCGGGCGGACAGAGCGCGCGCTTTCGCCAGGGAATGCTCGCGATCTTCCGGTGTTTTGGTGACATGCAGACGGCGATGCCGTCGGTGTCCGCTATCGTCCGCCAATACGCAGAGACTTCATGAAACTGATGCCGGGTTCCGAGCGCATCTTTGCCGGCGACGACACCGATCCGCTCGATGGCAACGTGCGCTGGGCACCGGCCAAATCGCTCTGGATCGGAGCGATGACGGCGACCGCGGTCGCGCTGGGGCCTCCTCTGTTTTCATGGGATGCATTGATCCTGTTGGTGGTGACAAGCGCGCTGACGCTGTGTTTCGGACATTCCGTCGGCATGCACCGGCGTCTTATCCACAACAGCTTCGAGTGCCCGCTCTGGGTTGAGCATTTTTGCGTCTATCTCGGCACTCTCGTCGGAATGGCCGGGCCATATGGCATGATCCGGCTGCACGACTTTCGCGACTGGGCGCAACGCCAGCCGATGTGTCATGACTACTCCTGTCATCGAGCGGGCTTTTGGCGCGACGCATGGTGGCAACTTCAATGCAGGCTTGTGTTGAGACACCCGCCGGAATTTCGGCTGGAGCCCCGGCTTGCCGCCGACAGGTTCTATGCTTTCGTGGAGCGGACCTGGATGTGGCAGCAATTGCCGTGGGCGATGCTGTTTTTCGCGATCGGCGGCTGGGGTTGGCTGGTCTGGGGAATATGCGTCCGCGTCAGTGTCTGCGTGACCGGCCATTGGCTCATCGGCCATTTCTCCCATCGCAAGGGTGGACAGAGCTGGCTCATCGATGGCGCGGCGGCTCAGGGTTACAACGTCAGGCTGGCGGGACTGATCAGCATGGGCGAGAGCTGGCATAACAACCACCATGCCTTTCCCGGTTCGGCCAGGATGGGCCTTTTTCCAGGTCAAATCGATCTGGGCTGGTGGCTGATCAAGGGGTTTGAGGCGGCTGGCCTCGCCACGCACATCAAAACACCGGCCGACCTTCCCCGACGACCCGGACTTCGGCGGCTGGTCGATCCCGAAAATGGCAATTCAGCTGCGCTGCGCACCTTCCCTGAGCAGAGCCGATGATTTCCTTTTTGTCGTTTGAGGGAAAAATACGGCCAGCACCGTATGCGTTGTGGTCCATCGCCGCATTTTTCAGTCAGCATCTTCTCATTCTGGTTCTGCTTCACTCTCGTTCCCTCCCAACGAGCTGGCAGTTTTATATCCTGCCGCTGCGCTCGCTGGCGGCGTTGGCTCGGTCATCCGAAGCGACGCTGATTCTGGCGCTGGCCTATGGATTGCTGGTCGCCTGGGTGCTTGCCGCTCTCGCCTTTCGGCGCGCTGCCGACGCCAAAGTCAGCGAATGGATTGCTGCCGCCGCCATCGTCCCGGTTGTTCAGATTCCGGCAATCCTCTTTTTGTACGCCTCGCCTTCCCGCACTTCGGTGCGGCCCCCGCCTCTTCCCGACGATTTCGACAGCGGAAAGATCCAATGGGTTCCCGCCGCACAAGGCATGATCGCCGGCGCCGCACTGACGCTGCTCAGCGTCGCGGTCGGTGCACTGATCTTTGGTGTCTATGGATACGGCATGTTCGTGGTATCGCCGTTCTTCATCGGAGCGGTCGCAGCCTATTTTGCCAATCGCACTAAAGAGCTCGGCGCGGTGACAACCGTGCAGATTGCCCTGGGTGCTACCCTGCTCGGTGGCTTGTCCCTTGTAGAGCTGCACTGGAAGCTGTTCTTTGCATTGTGATGGCGGCGCCACTTGCCATCCCGGTCGCGTGGGTTGGCGCCTTGCTTGGCCAGTCCATCGCAAGACTGGGACGACGTCCCGCCCGCCATACGCTTTCCGGTTTCGCCCTGCTACCGATCGTGTTTGCGACCGAATATGCGTTTCCGCCCATGACGACTTTCGAGACCTACCAGACCATCGGGGTCAACGCCCCGCCCGCGATGGTGTGGAATGCCATCGTCAAGATGGACACGATCGATGAACCGCTCGCGCTGCCGTTCCGTCTGGGCGTTGCCTATCCTCTGCGCGGCGAAGTTCTCGGCGAAGGCGTCGGCGCAACGCGCCGCGGAGAGTTCTCGACCGGAATTGCGATCGAACGCGTGACGGAATGGATTTTCGGCCAACGGCTGGCATTCGTCGTGGAGAACGACGTGCCCGCCATGCAGGAAATAAGTCCGTATCGAGAAGTGCACGCCCCGCATGCGGTCGGTTACTTCCGCACCACCCTCACAAGCTTCGAGCTTGCGCGACGGCCTGATGGCGGCACGGAGATCATCGAGCGCACGTTCCATCAACTCAAGCTCGATCCAGCCTATTACTGGCTGCCGATGGCGCGATGGATCGTGCGGGAAAACAACGCGTGCGTTTTGGCTCACATTCGGCATCAGGCTGAGCAACGCCCCGACTGATTGGGCAGAACGACGATTTGGCCGCCGTCAAGAGCGTCTACACCAGAGGCGCGATGCCAACCTCGCGCCTTCCCACGGTTTGACATGTCGATACTGCCGTCACAGTTTGCGTGGCAATTCTTGGAGGGTTGAGGGCGTTGCGCAATCGTTGGGGCATCCTTGCCGTCCTGTTCGTCGTCCGCCTCACCATGGCCTTTCAATTCCAAAGCGTCGCCTCGGTGGCGCCGTTGCTTGGCCGCGAGTTCGGCGTTGGTCTTGCCGACATTGGGATCCTGATCGGCCTCTATTTCACGCCGGGCATTGCGCTGGCTCTGCCGGGTAGCGCGATCGGACAAAGGTTCGGCGACAAGAAGACCGTTCTTGCGGCCCTGTTACTGATGCTGATCGGCGGCCTTGCGATGGCGTTATCGCCATCCTGGAACGTCCTGGTCGCGGGGCGGCTGGTTGCCGGCGGCGGCGCCGTGCTGATGAATGTTCTGCTGACAAAGATGATGGCCGATTGGTTTGCGGCCAAGGAGATCGCAACCGCGATGGCGATCTTCGTCAATTCATGGCCGGTGGGAATTGCACTCTCGCTGCTAATGCTCCCGCTGATTGGAACGACCTATGGCGTCGGCGCAGTGCATCTTGCCGTGGCCGTGCTAATCGGGCTGGCAACTATTCTTCTTGCTGCAGCCTATCAAGCGCCGTCGAATTCCGTGAGCGCAACCCTGACTTCAGCACGGCTCGAGCGTAGCACCCTGGTCGCGGTGATCGTGGCGGGCCTTATGTGGGGCCTGTACAATTTAAGCTTTGCCACGATCTTCAGTTTCGGGCCCTCGATGCTGGCCGAGCGCGGCTGGTCAATCGGCGCGGCGGGCGGGACCATCAGCGTCGGATTGTGGCTGGCGATTGTCTCCGTTCCCGCGGGAGGATTTTTCGCCGATCGCACCGGGCGGCCCGGATCGATTCTAGTCGCGGGCTGCACCGTATTCGCAATCCTGATGCTGCTATTGTCGCACTGCGACGCGGTAATTTTGGCGATCATTGGCCTTGGGTTGATAGGCGGCCTGCCGGCGGGTCCCATGTTGAGCCTGCCCGCGCGCGTGCTGAGGCCTGAAACGCGCGCGATCGGCATGGGCCTGTTCTACACCCTCTACTATGCCGCGATGATGGTCGGACCCGTCATCGGCGGCGGCTGCGCCAAATGGGCCGGCAGCGCCAGCGCCGCGTTCGACTTCGGCGCCGTCGTGCTCGTCACCTGCCCGTTGTTGCTGTGGGTGTTCAACAGGATTGCGGCGGCGCTTCCACCAGCCGCGTGATTGCTCGCACGTCGTGCAAGCTCCGCTAACTGCTCGTTAACCTTGCTGGCCGTAGGGTCTGACAACGCCGAGAAGCCCCTCGGCGCGGTGGCACAAATGGCGTTGGCGCATAAGAAATCCTCCCTTCCGGTCAGCGAAGAGCGGCGGCGCTTCCAGCGCGTCAAGGTCCACCTGCTCGGCCGCTATATGCTGCCCGACCGGCGCGAATTCCCCTGCCAGATCATCAATATGTCGCCGGGTGGCCTGGCGCTGCTGGCGCCCGGGATCGGCAATGTCGGCGACCGCGTGATCGCCTATCTCGACCATATCGGCCGCGTTGAGGGCAAGATCACGCGCATCCTGGACAACGGCTTTGCGATGACGGTGGGCGCCACCGCGCGCAAACGCGACAAGCTCGCCGCCCAGCTCACCTGGCTCGCCAACCGCGACATCCTCAATCTGCCGGAAGACCGCCGCCACGACCGTATCATCCCGCGTAACCCGATCGCGATGCTCACGCTCGAGGACGGCACCAAGATGACCTGCCGGATCATCGACATGTCGCTGTCGGGCGCCGCGATCGCCGCGGAGAACCGCCCGCCGCTCAAATCCCTGGTCTTGCTCGGCAAGGTCCAATCCCGCGTGGTGCGAAACCTCGAAGACGGCTTTGCGATCGAGTTCATCCACGCGCAGCTCGCCGAAACACTGGAAGACAGCGTTACCGCCCGGTAAAGCACGGCGCGCTTTATTTCCGCATCCTTCCGACCTCAAAAGGCGGTCTCCGCGTTGCCGGATACCGCCTTTTCCATGCTTGGGCCGGCCCGCCCTTGGGTTAATGCGGCGAGGCTTTGCTCGCATAAGCGCCGCATTGACGGCCCGCCAGCGCTTAATCCGTAAAATTTTATTCAATTGCAGTTGTTTCAACTTTTAGTCGAATTCGATTCAAGTATAGATCGAATTAACCGCTGGTTTTACTTGTATTCGCTTCAAATCTACTCGGCGTACTTAGCGGCGGCGCAAATCCTTTGTGCGAAGTGTGGACCCAACAAGAAAAACGGGGGCCGCAATGCGCAAGGGACAGGGAAACGGATTGGCGGTTGTCGCCATGCTGATGGCGATCACCGCGTCGGCATACGCCGGCGACGAGCGAACGCTTTATGCCAGCCTCGGCGACACCGCGCGCGCACCGATCGGCTGGGTCGAATTCTGCGCCGATAACCCGAGCGAATGCCGCGGCGGCGGGTCACAGCCACGCGACATCGTAATGTCGCAGACCGCATGGCGGGATCTGGTCAAGGTCAACCGCTGGGTCAACGAAACCATCAAGCCGATGACCGACATGGAGCATTGGGGTGTGGTCGAGAAATGGTCGTTGCCATCCGACGGCTACGGCGACTGCGAGGACTACGTGCTGTTGAAGCGCAAAATGCTGATCGATGCCGGCTGGCCGCGCGAGGCACTGCTGATCACGGTGGTCCGCGACAAGAAGGGCGAAGGCCATGCGGTGCTGACGGTAAAGACCGACAAGGGCGAGTTCGTCCTCGACAACCAGAACGAGAGCGTCGTGGCCTGGACCGAGACCGGATACCGCTTCGTCAAGCGTCAGTCGCAGAGCGATCCGAACGTTTGGGTCTCGCTCGGCGACGGCCGCCCCGCGGTCTCGACCGCGAGCGCCAACGACCACTGAGAGAACCACGAAAACGAAACAGGAGTTGCGCGACCCGGTCACATCCCCACCCCTCCCCGTCCCGGACCGGATCGCGCGCGGCCAGCTCTCCCCCAAGAGCTGGCCGCACCTTTTTTAGACTGCTTAAATATTAGCGCGGTTGCGGCCTTCCTGATCGGTACGCTTCGAAACTCTTGGCCTTCGACAGGTCCGGCGAATAGGCCTTGAATCCCTGGGCCCGCTCTTGGACACGCTCGGCGTTCGGCTCGTGATGATCGAGGACGTAACCGCCTTGAGCGCAATCGTTCGAAACTTGTGAAACCAAACGCTTCGCAGGTTCGTGTTTATCTTGTCGCAGTCTGAGAAAGAAAAAATAGCCCCATCCAGGAAGTGTGCGAGCTTTCGGAATGAAGCGAAGTGTGGGTACTCCAACTAGACGTCAGTCAACGGTCGCCCGTTGACGAACGCAAGATGCGTTTCTGATTCGGGCGAGCTGGCGACGAGATCGAAGTCAGAACTTCGGATCAATCGAGTTAGGTCTGCGCAGTGGATGATCCCACAACCGCCGATCGCCGCGAACCCGATCAGAAGCATCGCCCAAGTTGATAGTTCGGGGATGGCCGCCACTGAAAACCCATCGGGGAGAGTTGCTTCGGCTCAAAGGTATTGCGGGAACTGCAATGCATAGTAGTCAAATGTGAAAAAGTCGGCCACCGATACAGACAGAGGCAGCTGACGTCGTGAATTGCTAGATTGGCGTTTGTGCCTATTGGAATTTCAATCCCAGACGCCTGCACCGTCGTTGATATAATCAAAGCGCAAAACATGGTGGCAAACGCGCGCATCTTCGGCCTACTGAAATGACGGCCTATCCGACGCTCATGTCATGGCTGAGTCAATGTCCGATGGCATTCCAGATGAGTGCGAGGCTACGATCAGCAGCATGCACATGATCGTGCGGCGGCCAATCCGGTTCACTCAAGGACCTCATACTCAAACGCGACGCCTTCCGGGTCGTTTTCCTCGAACCACGTTTCTGCGGCGTCCGCATTTGCGAACACCTTGAGATGATCGGCATCGCCGACCTGCTTGCTGGTATTGACGTAGATCAGGACTGTCATTGGTCCCTCTTCAGCTTGCGTTTCCCCCAATGCGGGTTTTTGCGTTTTCGGGTCGAATTCCACCGAGGCGCGACTGATGCTCGACATCCTACACTACACCTTCCTGCGGCTCGGGGATGCGCACCGTTTCGGGCCGCCGCATCTGCGCCAGATCGTGCGGAAGATGGCAGTGCAGATCGCGACCGAGAAAAGCCGGGGCGACACCACCGTCACGGTGCCGGTGCACCCCCAATTTTGCCGAAAGCTTGCGGGCGGCTAGCGCCACAGGGATCATCGGCGCCGAGGTATTCACCGGCAAGGTGGTGCGCGGTCGGGTTCTGCCGATGAAGAAGAAGGCATGGGCGGCCAATTTCAAGAAATACGCGGCCCTGGCCGGCGTCAACGAGCCGAAGAAAAGCTGTCATGGGCTGCGCAAGGCCCGCGCCGAGGTGGCTGCTTACGCCGACTGCACCGAGAGCCAGATGACGGCGATGTTCGGCTGGACCGATCCGAAGATGCCCGCGCACGATAGGGTGCGACCTCGCCTCCCATTGCAACGCGGCACACGCGTTTATGTGGCCGAATTCCCGCCGCGGTGTACAAACTCGGGTACATTGAGCGCCCTCGACACCAAGCCGGGCTCGATCGCCGGCCCCTTCTCGCGTTCACGTACCGTTGCTGCAATTTCGCGTCAAAAGAGGCAAGCAGCCGCGCCAGTGTTCAGCTTGTCGCGCTGAAACAGCATCAGCTCAAAGCTGTTCACCTGTTGAAGGGTCGCACGTTGGGCTATCATTTCGGGATGGATTGCGGAATTACTGACGAGCTCATCGCCATGGCAGAGCACGACCGAAAGGTCAGTGACGAGCTGGCGGCGTCGGGAGCGCTGTACGAGGGCTATGATCCACGTATGGCCACCCTTCACGAGAAGAATGCGCTGCGGCTCCGGGCGATCATGGCCCGGATCGGATGGCCGACGGAGCGCCTGGTCGGCAAACGAGCCGCGGACGCCGCCTGGCTGATCGCCCAGCACGCCATCGCGCACCCGGAATTTCAGCGCTCGTGCCTTAAGCTCCTTGCTGCGGCCGCGCACGAGCACTTGGTCCCAGCTTGGCAGCCGGCCATGCTGGAGGACAGGATCCGTGTGTTCGAAGGTAAGCCGCAGCTCTACGGCACCCAGCTTGAGCCCGACGCGCACGGCAACATGCGGCCGCACACGATCGAGGATCCGGACGGAGTGGACGAACGACGTCGCGCGGTAAGTCTCGAACCGCTCGCTGAAATACTGGCTCGTGCTAAACCGCAACCGCTGCCAGCCGACCGTGAACGGTTCGAGCACGACTATCAGGAGTGGCTCATTGCGGTCGGTTGGCGCACACGCCCCCAGTCGTCGAGTAAGGGGCCAGCATGAGGTAACGCCGAATCGCATCGGCGACACCGAGGCATGATCAGCCAAAGGGAGCGAGCGCCGCCCCATGCGGATGACCAGTACAAACAATTTTTCTGACAGCCGGCGGACCTTTAAGGAGGGGGATCAATGAGCGATCCAATCAAGGATTTGCAAAATAGCATCGCAAGAAACGCGGCACTTATAGTTCTTGCTGCTGGACGTCATCACGGCGGGCGGGAGGGCGTCAATTTTGGAGGGAGATTCTGATGCGCATTCTGGCTTTGGCGATTTTGACGATTGCGACGGCTTCGACAGCGCCGTCGGCTCGCGCCCAGACTTATGACCCAGCCTATCCGGTCTGCCTGCAAATCTACCAAGGCTGGAACGATTATTACTTTGAATGCGCCTATACCTCGCTGGCGCAGTGCAACATGTCAGCATCGGGCCGCGCCGCACAGTGCATGGTCAACCCGTATTACGCGGGCCACAAAACAGCGCCACCGGGACAACGATACCGGCGGCATCGCCGCGTCCATTGAATTATTGCAGCGCACGGGCGGGACGCCTGATTGGGCATCGGGTTAGGTCTCTCATCGCTTCCCCGGCGACCCGTCCACCCTTTTCTGGCCCGCAAGCCTCGCTTTTGTCGGATTTGCTGCTAAAAGCTTACTTTTCGCGCCGGGCAACCCAGCGCATCGGACCAAGTTCGCGTCCTCGTCGCTTCGCGTTTTTGCAAACCGACCTCGCCGCGCCAGGCGGCGCGCCTTCCGAAACTCCTGACGTTCCTTTGGACTTTGCAATCCCATGATCCTCTCCCGCGACACCAGAGCCAACAACCTCGCCCGCATCGGCTCGCAGCCGATCGCGCTGGCCGCCGCGATATTCGCCGTCGTCGTCGTCGGGGTCGCCTCGATGGCGCTCTGGCGCGCCTATACCGGCACGTCACCTGAACTGGATCGCGCCGCCGCCGCCCGCCAATTGCAGGCCCGCGCCGCGCAGGCTTCCGAGCAGCTTGTCGAGAAGACCAAGGGCCTGGAAGCGACCCAGCAGGAATCGATCGATCAGTTGCAGGTGATCCAGGATCAGTTGCAAACCGTCAGGCGCATTCTCGCCGTGCAACAGGCGGATTCCAAACGGTTGTCAGAGCAGGTGTCCGGCCTCACCGAAGCGATCGAGGGTCTGCGGCAGTCGTTCGCGTCCGCCCAGGCCGCCGAACCCGCTCCTGCGCCGGCCGCGCGCAACAAATCGGTCCGCACCCGGGCTCACGCGACCAGGATATCGCATCAAAAACGGGCCAAAGCTCGGGGCTGACGGCGCGAGCGCCGCCAGCATTTTTCTGCACAGAATGTGAACTGGCTCACATTTGCGCGCGAGAATCCGGGGCAGAGTGCAGTTCACCGGAAGGCGCGAGCCGATTTTAATTTCCGGGGCTGGCAAGGTCGTTGACGGCATACTGCGTCGACGGCCTTGTTTTTATTCCCCCTTGCATCAACTTTTTTCGCTCGCGCGGCGTCGCGGGATTTTCATCCCGCGCCAATAGCGGGCTCGCCGCTGAACTAGCGGCACACCTGCACCGAACGCAGACGCCAGCCGTGATGGCGCGTGTGTACACGCTGCCGGACGATGTAGCAGCCGCTGTCGCCGTAGTAGCTGTCATCGTAATCATAGGGATAGTCGTCGTAATAGGCGTACGGCCCGGCGCCGACGAAGAACACCCGATGGTGGCGGAATCCGTGGTGGAAATGGCCTCCTGCGAAGCGCGCACCGTGCCAGCCCATGCCGCTGCCGTGCCAGCCCATGCCGCCGCCGCTGCCGTGCCAGGCCATACCGCCGCCGCCGCCATGCCACGCCATACCGCCGCCACCGCCGTGCCAACCACCGCCGCCGCCGACACCGCCACCACCGTGCCAGCCACCACCGCCGCCGCCGCCGAAGCCGCCGCCGCCGTGGCCACCTCGCGCCGCGGCGACGCCGGGCACAAGCATCGAAACGGCTGCTGCCGCCAATAAGGCGATCATCGTTTTACGCAACATCATGAGCTGTCCCTCCATCCAATCGCTCCCGTACATAATGACGCCTTCGGCGCGTTAACGTTGCGAGTGTAGGTCGGGATTTGGACACGCGGAGGGAGAACTTCGCTCAATTCTCCGCGATCCCGTTTCACCAGCAGCCGGGCGACAAATGGAGGTCAGCATGACATCGATCGTGTCTTCCACCGTGATCGTCGCCTCGCCCCCGTTTTTAGACCGGTCAGGTTGGTGTAAGAAACTTGACCCGCCGTTTCCATCAACCGTCATTGATACGGATATCCGTTGGGAGACCGCCCGTGCGCAAATTGATCGGCTTCGACGACGATACGTTCGACAAGCTCAAGCAACTGGCCCGCGACAGGATGGCGACCATCCAGGAGCTGGCGGACGAGGCGTTCGCCGATCTCCTGAAGAAACACGGCATCCCCGTCGACCTGAAGGACGCGCTTCGCAAAAGTGCTGTGCTCACCAAACAGCCGGCCAAGGGTGGTGCGCGGGAAAGTCCGACCCGGAAACCGCGCTGAAGCGACGTTAGCCGATCTTCTTCAGCCCTTTCTTGTAACGCGGTCCGTTCAATTGGTAGAATCCGGCGTTGCTTCCCATCTTCTCGACCTGTGCGGGATCGAGCGTACGGATGACACGCGCCGGCGCGCCGATAACAAGCGAATAGTCGTCAAATTGCTTTCCCTCGGTGATCACAGATCCCGCGCCGATGATGCTGCCACGGCCGATCCTTGCGCCGTTCATGACGATCGAGCCCATTCCGACCAAGGCGCCGTCCTCCAGCGTGCAGCCGTGCAGGATCACGTTGTGGCCGACCGTGCAATCTTTTCCGATCGTCAGCGGAAAACCCAGATCGGTGTGGCAGGTTGCATTGTCCTGGATGTTCGAGCCCTCGCCGATCTCTATCCACTCATTATCGCCGCGAAGCACCGCGCCGAACCAGACGCTGACCGAGTTCCTTAAGCGCACCTTGCCGATGACAGCAGCGGTTTCGGCGATGTAATAGTTGCCGCTTGCGGGGAGTTCGGGTGCCTGCCCGTCCAGCTCATAGAGCGCCATCTCAAGTCTCCGTTCGCGGAGACATTGACATAGTCGCTAAAGCGTTTTCAAGCGAAGTGGGCACCGGTTCGCGTGAAGAAAACGCGTCGGAACAAAAAGCTTTCCCTAGGCCAGCAGTCCGGCCGCGCGCAGCGTCATCAGGAAGAACGTGCCCGACATCATGCTCCAGAAGCCGGCGATCACGGTCGCCATCATTACGAATTCGAAGCGGCGGCGTTCGACCCCCGCGCCGAGCAGCGTGTTGCGCATGATGATGAAGGGCGCCGCGAACACCAGAAACGGTACGGCCGCGAAAGCCTTGGGCGCCACGCCTTCCTGCAACAGTCCGAAACCTGCCGGACGGCTTGCGAAGGCCTGATATCCACTTGCCAGCGCGCCCGCGAACGCAAATCCAATGCAAAGGGCGAACAGGGAATTCAACTGATCGGGCGACATCGCGAGGCTTTCCGTTACTCAACAGCCGCCCTCTCCTTGGCAAAATAGATCTCCCGCCGCCACAACATCCCTAAGGAAAGGTTAACGCCGCCGGGTGGCATTAGCACGCCGCATGGCATGGCCGGCGCCGGCCGCGGGAAAACCACTCCGAAAGCCGGCGCCGCATGGCATATTCGCGAGGTGATTCGATGGACGCCCCCTCGTGCTGCTTCGTTCATGGCCGTGTTTTCGCTCTCCCGGTCAAGCGCACGCGATTGGCACGGCCGCGGCCATATGATCCCGATCATGGTGACGGGCGCGGTCACCGCCGGGGCCATAGCGCTCGTCGCCTATCTGTTGTGGCCGACCTGGGGGACGGAAAGTTCAAGCAGCCCGGAACGGCTGCCGGTAAGCATCGGAGGCACCCTGTTCAACGTGCCGACCGCGGCGATCCGCATGAAGATCCAGCGCCACTCCGGAACGCAGGAACGCATCGATCTTTCCTTCAGCTTCCCCTCGCTCGAGCCGCCGGAAGCGGCAAAGCATGTCAGCGCCGATGCGGTGGAGGAAGCGATGCAGCCGATCGACCGCATTTTCCTGTCGATATCGGCGCATCGCGATTCGCTGGCGCCCGACACCCGGGTGCGCACGATCTATCCGCGCTATCTCGAGCAGGCCTCAACGCCGGGCCAGGACGGGCTGACGATGCGCGCGTTTCGCGACAACACGCCCTATGGCGGCGAGGACCTGTTTTTCGCCAATTCGCCCGGCCTCACCGCGCGCTGCACCCGCGACGCCGCCACTCCGGGGATGTGCCTGAGCGAACGCCGCATCGACCAAGCCGACCTGACATTTCGCTTTCCACGGAGTTGGCTCGCGCAATGGCGCGACGTTGCCAATGCGATGGACCACCTGACGCTGCAGCTCCACGGCCCGAGGTAATTATTCGACCAGATCGTCTTCGAGGATCGCCATCTGGAACTGGAACGAGCGGTCGTCGTCTTCATCGTCGACGAACAAGACGCCGATGAACTCCTCACCGATATAGACCTCGGCCGAGTCGTCCTTTTTCGGGCGCGGCACCACGCGGATCTTGGGATTGCCGAACAGGCGCTTGAGATAGGCGTCGAGTTTCCTGACTTCCTGAACGTCCACGGCGGTCTCCAATCAGATCAAGGGTTTTCTGGGAGGTTTTTAGGACGAGACGACGCAGACCGCCAGAGCCTTTTCGGTTCTGTTTGAAGCAGAACCGACGCTCGGCTTCTTATTTTGACGCGTTTTCTTCACGCCAACCGGTATCCACTTCGCTCGAAAACGCTACGTCTCGAGCGCCGGAACGCGTGGAAAATCAAAGCCCGATCGCATTGATCATCTGATCCATGGTGCGTGACGGCTCCGCACAGCCGGCCTCGCCGACGATCCTGGCCGGAACCCCGGCCACCGTGACATTATGCGGCACGTCCTTCACCACCACGGAGCCAGCGGCGATGCGGGCGCAATGGCCGACCTCGATATTGCCGAGGATCTTCGCGCCCGCCCCGATCATGACGCCGTGGCGGATCTTGGGATGGCGGTCCTCATTCTCCTTGCCGGTGCCGCCGAGGGTGACGCCGTGCAGAATCGAAACGTCGTCATCGATGACGGCGGTTTCGCCGCAGACGAAGCCGGTGGCATGGTCGAGGAAGATGCCGCGGCCGATCCTGGCTGCCGGATTGATATCGGTCTGGAACACCGCCGACGAGCGACTCTGCAGATAGTAGGCGAAATCCTTGCGGCCCTTTTGGTAGAGCCAGTGCGCCAAGCGGTGGGTTTGGAGCGCGTGAAAACCCTTGAAGTAAAGCAAGGGATCGATGAAGCGCGAGGTGGCGGGATCGCGGTCGTAGACCGCCACGAGGTCGGCGCGAAACACGTTGCCGAGGTCGGGCTCCTCGCGCAGCGCCTCGTCATAGGTCTGGCGGATCAGATCACCCGACAGCGCCGAATGGTCGAGACGATCAGCCAGGCGATGGGTCACCGAGTCCTCGAGACGGTCATGATGCAGCACCGTCGAATAGATGAAGGTAGCAAGCTCCGGCTCGCGGCGAACGATGTCCTCGGCCTCAACGCGCACGCGATCCCAGATCGGATCGAGCGCGGCCAGTCTTCCACCCTGCGGACTGATTTGATGTATCGCCATGGTTGCTCTCGTCGTCGTCGGCTGTTCTGCTGTGTTGTATATTGTATCACGGCGTTAGGACAGTGTCCTAACGGCCGCCCGCGAGGGTGAACGCCGTTCTGCGGCATAGAAGTCGGTTGCCATCGCGGGAAATCAAGGGGTTCGTCCGCATCCATGAGCTGAATTCATGGCGCGCGTGAGAAAATATCATTCTCCCCGATTAAATCTGTCTCGCTGACCGAATCCGTCCGACGGCCGCAAGATCTCTCGGAGCATACTCACTTTCGCCGTGAGAGAAAATCCGGCACGCCTGCCTTGTAGACCTTGTCGCCGACCGCGCGCATATGGTCGCGATCGGGAATATCGAGCACCTCCGAACCTGGAATGATCTTTCCGAGTGCTGCGGCCGAGCCCGCGATCTCATCCGCCGTGCCGACCGCGATCAGCACCGGCACGGCAATGCCGGCGGCTTCCTGTCTCGTCATCAAGGTCCGCGAGCCGCGCAGGCAGGCCGCGAGCGCCAGCCGGTCGGAGCGGGTCTGGTCGGCAAACGCCCGAAACGTCCGTCCGACCGGATCGGCGACCTCCTCGAGCGAGGCCGCTTCAAGCGCTGCGGCGACATTCTCGCCGGGGCCGCCGCCCTCGATCAGCCCAATGCCGATGCCGCCAAGGATCGCCGAACGCAGCCGTTGCGGCGCCTTCAGGGCGAGGCAAGCGGTCATCCGCGATCCCAGCGAATAGCCCATGATGTCGGCACGCTCGATCTCGAGGTGGTCCATCAGCGCGGTGACATCGCCGGCCATGAGCGGAATGGAATACTGCGCCGCATCGTAGAGTTTTGTCGAATCGCCATGGCCGCGATTGTCGAGCGCGATAACGCGGCGGCCGCTTTTCTTCAGCTCGGAGACCCAGGTCGGATACACCCAGTTCACATTCTTGGTGGATGCAAAGCCGTGCACCAGCACGATCGGCTCGCCCTCACCCTCATCGAGATAGGCGATTTCAACAGCGCCGTTGTTAAAACTCGGCATCGCTCGTTCCGTGTTTCGAGGGGAAGGTAGCGGAGGTTATTTGCGAAACCTAGCCGCGTGCTGCGGCAACCGCCAGTGAGGCAACCACCATCTGCTTACGCAGCCTTCTGGCTTTCCTGCGATCGAGCCACGATTGGGTCAGCCGCTCGGTGGTGGCCTTGATCGAGGACAGAAAGCCGAACAACGCCATCAGCGCGCCGAATAGCCAGAACGTCAGATTGAAGGCACCGGCTGCCAGCAGGAGCGCCCCGCGGCCGAGTATTTTCAGGATCGCACGGGTTTGGCCGCCCTTGGATTCGGCGAGCCGCGCGGCGCGCGCGACGTCTTTTGGATTTTCGGCGATTCTCAGCGTGTCTTGCGCCGCACGAATACCCGCCCTCTCGCCGACGCGTCCGACGTCCTTGGCAAGCCGAACCAGCGCGCCAGCTTTCTCGGCGCGGAAAGCGGCCCTGATCGCGCTGACACTCTTGCCCGGCCGCAGCGCGGACGCCGATCCGACGGCATTCTCCAGCACTGGCCCATCGATGACCTGGCGCACTGAGCGGCCGGTCCATTCGGCAAGCCCCTCGCCTAGTCGCCCGACCTTGCGCGCGTCCTTGACCAGCGTAAGGCCGGCGCGCACCGGCCCGACCCCACCGACCGAGACATAGGTTGCCGCGGTCACCGCAAGGCCCGCGGTGGCAAGGCCCAGCACCAGGCGGTCGGTGTCCTCACCCATCGCGAGGTGCTTGCCTTCGCGCACCACGTCGCGAATGTCGCCGAACACGAAGAGATCGCCGGCAACGGTGCCCGACAGGCTCGCGACATCGTCGGCATTGCCCGTGACCAGTCCGGTTGCGAAGCGCTTGGCGAAATGCGACGACGAATTTTCTTCCGCGACCGCTTCAGTGACCCGCCGCGACAATTCATCCGTCAGCGGGATGTTCCTGTCTCGCGCGAGTTCGACAAAGCTGTTGGCAAGATCGGCATCATTGGCGGCAAGCGCGGCCTCGATATTTTGCGCAACGATAGCCTGGTTGTTCCGCACAGCAGAATTGATTCGAACATCGGAGAGCTCGGCGGGATCGTCCTGCGCCGAGAGGATAGCGCCTGCCTCGCGCGCGTGCGGCCAAAGTGCTGCAAACACGGCGGTGCTGACCACCATGCCGCCCAGGGCCAAACCGAGCCGCCGCCGTTTCATCCCGAACAACCAGATGTCTCCGTCACCCCCAAGAGAAGATAGTGTGCCGCTTTTGCGACACAACAGCCCCGACGAAAGAAGGGCTTCTCTGGGACGACAAGATTGTGTCGAATTTGCATGAGCAAATGCGCGTGGGGCGGTGCGAACCTCAGGCAAGCTGTAGTAGCCATCAGCTGTACCCGCCAGTATGGTGCGCGGCATTCAAATTGCCGCGCGAGTTTGATTGCGTCCGCCACCAGTGCCACCCAAGGTGACTGCGATGTCCGACAATGCCGTTCCGCACTTCCACAACGATGCCGGGGTTCCCGTCATCGAGATCGGCTCGCAGGAGTTCATGTGCGTGGGCGCTAATCCGCCGTTCGATCACCCGCATGTGTTCCTCGATCTCGGCAATGACAACGAGATCATCTGCCCCTATTGCTCGACGCTGTACCGTTTTGCGGCCGACCTCGGCGCCGGGGAAGCCCGCCCGCCGGAATGCGTGCTGAAAGACAAGGTCGCCTGACGCTTAAGGTGGCGGCCTCGCGCACGATCTTCGTCGTTGGTGCCGGGATCGGGGGACTGACGGCGTCGCTGGCGCTGGCGGCCAGGGGTTTTCGCGTCGTCGTGCTGGAAAAGGCGGAGCGGCTCGAGGAAGCGGGCGCCGGCCTGCAGCTCTCCCCCAACGCCAGCCGCATCCTGGTCGAACTTGGTTTGCGGGAGCGTCTTGGATCACGCGCGGTCACGCCCGAGGCCATCTGCATCTTGAGCGCGCGAGCCGGCGGCGAGATTGCGCGTCTGCCGCTCGGCGAGGCCGCCACCTTTCGGGTCGGCGCCCCCTATTGGGTGGTGCATCGCGCCGATCTGCAAGCAGCGCTGCAGGCCGAGGTCAACGACCATCCCGATATCGATTTGCGGCTCGGCTGCCAGTTCGAAGACGTCGCGCCCCATGCCAAGGGGCTGACGGTGGTCCAGCGCAGCGGCACAGCGCGCCGGCAGGAACTCGCGGTGGCGCTGATCGGCGCCGACGGCATCTGGTCCAGCGTCCGCCATCACCTCTTCCCCGACGTCCAGCCGCAATTCTCCGGCCTGATCGCCTGGCGCGGAACGCTCGATGCCACCCAGTTGCCGCGCGAATATACCTCGCGCCGGGTGCAGCTCTGGATGGGACCGGGCGCCCATCTTGTCGCCTATCCGATCTCCGGCGCGCGGCAGATCAATGTGGTAGCCGTGCTGCCGGGAACCTGGAACAGGCCGGGCTGGGGCGCGCCGGGCGATCCGTTCGAGGTCAAGAATGCTTTCGTGCCTTCAAAATGGCCGGGCCCGGCGCGGATGATGGTCGGCGCCGTGGACAATTGGCGCAAATGGGCGCTGTTCACGGTCGCCGGATCGAGCCGATGGTCGAGCGGCGCCATCGCGCTGCTCGGCGACGCCGCGCACGCCATGCTGCCGTTTGCAGCCCAGGGTGCGGGCATGGCGATCGAGGATGGGACGGTGCTGGCCAAATGCCTCGCCGAAAGTCATGGCGACAGCCCCGCCGACATGGCAGCCGCGCTGAAGCGCTACGGGCGGCTGCGCCGGTCGCGCGTGGCGCGGGTGCAGCGCGCGGCGCGACAGGCGGGACGAATTTATCACCTCACCGGTCCAGCTGCGATGGCGCGCGACTTCACGATCAGGGCGATCGGCCCGCAGCGCATGCTGGCGCGGCAGGACTGGATTTATGATTGGCGGGTATAGGATATTGCGGCGTGCGCGATCAATCACGATCTCATTTCTTGCTGAGCACGATCTCCGAGTAAACGCGTTTTCGCGTTTGTCAGCTAAAGGGAAACCGATTCCCACCTATCGGGTCGTGGCCCGAGGCATGCTTTTTCCGGATCATGCTCTAATAAACCGCACCACGGGACCGCGACGGCGGCGCAGGTCGCGCATTCGCGGATGGCGCGATGGGCGTGTCCGTCTTGGCCGGTGGAGATTCATGGCACTTGTTGCGGCGCCAGGCTTCCTCGGCGAACTTTTGCTGGCCCCGGATCGCAATGTAGTCGTTGCGATAGGCGAGTTCGGAGACCACCGAACCTGCGACGCCGGTTTCCGCCTTCGCCATCAGTCCCTGCAATTCCGCGGCGCGACTGGCCAACGTCTTCCGCTCCGGCTCCAGTTGCTTGCAATCGTACAGATCGTATTTGGCGGGATCGGCAAAGGCCTGTGTCATGCTGTCGCTCATCTCGGAGCAACCGGAAAGCGCACCGAGCCCAAACAGCGCCATCGTCATGGCAAGGCCCGGCCAAAGCCAAATGTGGGGCGCGCGATCGATCATGCGATTTTCGTAATCGGACAACATTGAGATTGCCTAAAGCAGGGCGAGATGTCCGCAATGAGGCTTCACCTTGGCCCTCCCGCCCCTCTAAGGAAGGATTGTTTTCGGGGTGATCCTATCCCAATTCCTCTTGCGAAGAAAACGCGCTAAGTATCTGATCTCTTAACCAAAGTGCACGTGGCGGAACTGGTAGATGCAAGCGACTTAAAATGCCTTGCGCTATCTGAAAAGTCTCATCTTTCTTGGAAAGCGCGATCTCGCTTTCGGCATCGACCTGCCGAACGAGGCGAGATTTGCCACGCTGCTTGCGGCCATCTGAGGTCGTCAAGCAAGCCCAAAGTTCTAGCGAATTTTTGCCAAGCCAATCGAGGTCGATTTCTCTCGGAGAACGGCCCTCGCTGCGATGGTCTGCAAAAGAAGCGCGCGTCTTTGAATGCGGGCATGGTAAGTTCAAACGAAGCCATCAGTGATCGAAGGCAGCTTCAACGCGCTCCGACGTTGGTACAGGACCGGCTCGCTTGATTGCAGGTCCAAGCTGGAAAGGTGCCACGTGACCTCTCGCGTCAATGTCCCCCTCGGCAATGTGCGCGCGGTCGTCATCCTTATCGTGGTCGCCTTTCATTCGGCGCTGCCATATCTTGCATCGCAACCGGCCGCCCCCTACCCATTCGATGCGGCACCGTACCGATGGGTCGCCTTCCCGATCATCGATCACGAACGCTGGTTCGGTTTCGATCTGTTCTGCGCCTTCCAGGACATCAGCCTGATGTCGCTGATGTTCTTGCTGGCGGGATTGTTCACGCCGGCAAGCCTAGAGCGCAAAGGTAGCCTCGCCTATTGGTCGGAGCGTTGGTGGCGGATCGGAATGCCGTTTCTGTTCGCGGCCGGACTCTTCAGTCCTCTTGCCTATTTCGCCTCTTATCGCGAGACGGCGGCCAACCCGTCACTGACCGCGTTCTGGCAACAATGGCTTGCGCTGCCGATGTGGCCCGCCGGCCCCGCCTGGTTCTTGTGGCAGGTCTTTCTGCTCGGCACGCTTGCGGCCGCAATGCACGCGCTGGCGCCGCAATGGCTCGCGGCGTTGAGCCGCCAGGCCGGTCGTTTTGATGAACGTCCGTTTGCTTTCTTCGTCACGCTCACAGCGCTGTCCACGCTTGCCTACGTGCCGCTGGCGATGGTCTTCTCCGCCTGGGACTGGACCAATCTCGGCCCGTTCGGGATCCAGCTCAGCCGCCCCTTGCACTACGTCATCTATTTCTTCGCGGGCTTTGCCGTCGGCCGCCGTGGCTGCGACCGCGGTATTTTGCGCAGCGATGGTCCGCTGGCGCGCTACTGGCTGGCTTTTCTTGCGGCGGCGCTCGCAGGGTTTTGCGTCTGGGGCGGGCTCACCTTCTTGACGATGCCGGATTGGAGCGCGAGTCCGCGCCTTTATCGTCTGGCGGCAGCGCTTGCCTTTCCTCCCGCCTGCGCGAGCGGCATGCTGAGCCTGCTGGCGATTTGTCTGCGCTGGCTGAAGGCGCGCGATCGGCTGCTCGACAGCCTGTCGGCCAACGCTTATCGCATCTATCTCGTGCACTACGTCTTCGTGATCTGGCTACAATATGCGTTGCTCGGCCTCACTCTCGGTGCCATCGGCAAAAGCATCATCGTCTTTGCCGGCGCGCTGGCGGCAAGTTGGGCGGTAGGTGCAGCCGTCAGCGCACTATTGCCGCCGCGTTCCGCAGTGCCGAGCGAAGGCGCTGCTGTCGGCCAACCGCAATAACGGATCGCCCCATGTCGCTCACGCTCACGCTCGCCTCCCGCAACCTCTTCCACGATCGGCTGCGCTTCATCGCAACGTTGGTCGGCATCGTGTTCTCTGTCGTGCTTGTCATGGTGCAGATGGGCCTGTTCCTCGGCTTTGGCCGCATGGTCACCACCATGATCGACCACGCCGCGACCGATCTATGGATCGTGCCGAAGGGCGCGAAATGCTTCGAGGACCCTTCCCTCCTCGACTTCAAACTGCGCAACCGCATCGCGACCGTCGATGGCGTTGCCAGCGTGCTGCCGCTGGTGATCGGGTTCTCGGATTGGCGGCTCGAGTTCGGGCGGGATGACGCCCATCTTCATCGTCGGGGCCGATCAGCGCGACGGCGCGCTGCAGCCCTGGAACGTCGTCGATGGCAATGTGCAGGGGCTGGCGCAGGGTTTTAGCGTCGCGGTCGATCGCACTTATTTCGACCGGCTCGGCGTCAGCGGCATCGGATCGAAGGCGGAAATCCGCGGCCGCAAAGTGCGGGTTGTCGCACTCACCGACGGCATCCGCTCGTTCACGACGACGCCCTACGTCTTCGTCGACCTGAAGAACGCGCGCATGTTTACGGGTACGCCGCGCGACCGCGCCAACGACTTCCTGGTGCGGCTGAACGCGAATGCGGATCGGGTCAAGGTGACTGAGGCGATCCGCGGCCAGATTGACGATGCGGAGGTTCTCACCACGGCGGAATTCCGCGACCGCAGCCGCTCGTTCTGGCTGTTCGGCACCGGCGCCGGCGCGGCGCTGTTTGCCGGCGCGCTGCTTGGCGTAATCGTCGGCACCGTGATCGTCGCACAAACGCTCTATTCCAGCACCAAGGATCATCTGAACGAATTCGCCACGCTGCGCGCCATGGGTTCATCCAACCGCTATATCTACAATGTCATCATCTATCAGGCGCTGATCAATGCGGTGATCGGGTTCGCGATCGCGTACGGGATCGGTGCCCTCGTCGTCAAGATGACCGCGAGGAGCGCGCTGCCGATCGTCATCACGCCCTGGCTGGTGGCCGCGCTCGCTATGCTGACGGTGGTCATGTGCGTGACCTCGGCGATCGGCGCGATCGTCCGCATCGTGCGCATCGATCCAGCCTCGATATTCATGCGATGAGTGACTTCGTCATCGAAGCGAAGGAAGTCACGAAGTCGCTGGGCCGCGGCGCCCGCGAGGTGCAGGCGCTGCGCGGTATCGACTTGTCGCTGCGCCGGGGCGAGCTGACCTTACTGATGGGCCCCTCCGGCAGCGGCAAGACCACGCTGTTGCTCATCCTGGGCTGCATGCTGACGCCGACCTCGGGCACCGTCACCGTGTGCGGGGCACCCACGTCTGATGGAGACAAGGAGGGGCTCGCGAAAATCCGGCGCGACCACATTGGATTTGTGTTCCAGTCCTATCACCTGTTCCCGACCCTCACGGCCGCGCAGAACGTGCAGCTTGCGCTTGACATTCGCCGCGAGCGCGGCCGGCGCGCCGCAAACAAGGCCCGCGAGGCGCTGGACATGGTTGGGCTGCAGAAAAAAGCAAAAACACGGCCGGGCGAGCTCAGCGGCGGAGAGCAGCAGCGCGTGGCAATCGCGCGCGCGCTTGTTGCCAATCCCTCCGCCGTGCTGGCCGATGAACCGACATCTTCGCTCGATGGCGACAATGGCCGCACCATCATGCGTATCCTGGCGGACGCAGCCCATCAACGCGGACAGGCGGTGCTGGTCGTCACCCACGATCCCCGCATCGTGCCCTTCGCCGACCGCATCATCCATATCGAGGACGGCCTCCTGGTCGGTCGGCCCGCAGGCGAGACCGAAGGCCTGCGCCTGCCGAAGGTGGCCGCGTTCGGGCCCATCAATTTGTAGACGTATCCAAATGAGCCTGCGCGCCGAAATGCTGCGGGTCGGTGTCCGGGCCCTTCTCAAGCGCCGCACTGCAGTTCTCGATGTCGAGGGCTGGCGCAGCAACATGCAGGCGATGGAAAGGTTCGTGCCGCGTCCACCCGCCCATGCCGAATTGACTGAAGTGAAGGCCGGGCCGCTCACCTTCCACAGGGTCACAACTCGCGCGTCGCGGCCGGAGCGGCATGTGCTTTATCTCCACGGAGGCGCGTATGTATCGGGCGGGCCAGCTCACTATCGGCATTTCACCTGGCGGATTGCTGATGCTACCGGCGCCATCGTCTGGACGCTCGCCTACCGCCTCGCGCCGGAACATCCGTTTCCGGCGGCGCTGGATGATGCGCTTGCCGGCTACGCCTGGCTCGCCGGCGGCATGCTCCACACCAGCCAGCTCTTCGTGATCGGAGATTCCGCAGGCGGAGGACTGACACTGGGGCTTTTGATGAAATTACGCGACCAGGGCCGACCTCTTCCTGGCGCCGCCGTGGCATTGTCGCCCTGGACCGATCTCGCCTTGACCGGACAATCCCTGGCCTCAAACGCCGCGGCTGACCCGATTCTGAACGCGAAGCATCTTCCCGATCTGGCGAAGCTGTATCTCGCCGGGACCGATCCAACCACGCCCTACGCCTCGCCGCTTTATGGCGATCCGACTGGACTGCCGCCGGTGCTGATCCAGGTCGGCAGCGATGAAATCCTGCGGGACGACGCGGTCAGGATGGCGGCGAAACTGCGCCAGCACAATCCGGCGAGCCGGCTCGAGATCTGGCCGCGCATGCCGCACGCCTGGCAGCTATTCGCGCCGGTCCTGCCCGAAGCCCGCCGGGCGATTGCGCAAATCGGCGACTTCATCGGGACGGTCGCTGGTTGATGAGCGTCACTCAAGGCCCTCATCGTCTCCGCCACGGAAAAAACGCCGCATCAGGAGTCCGCCAAGGGTTCGATTGGAAACCATGCCGGCCTGGGATGAAAAAGCTATGGAATCAATAGGGCGGACGTGGCGGAACTGGTAGACGCAAGGGACTTAAAATCTCCCGGCGCCACTGAAATTACTCATATTTCCGATCTAACGCGGGCAGGCAATCTGCACGAAGCGGGTGGAGACCCGGCCGTATTGTCTAACACGCCGCCGCCTCTTCCGCTGGCTGGCAGGCCCTCGAAAACGTGGGCCGACGTCTTCTTACCGACATCGATAAACCGCAGGAAGGACCGATGCAGATTACTTCAGTCCGCTATCGCGAGCTAGTCGTTCGCGGGGAAGTGCAGATCAGATCAAGAAACCTTGGCGCGGTTTCGTTCTCATGTCTCTTGCGGGTCAAAGGCGCCGTTTTGAACGCGCTGACTTCCGGTGTACCCCGATAAACGGACGTACTCGGTGGCGGCCGCCACTTCCTCTATTACTATTCTACGGTGCGCCAGAAACCGAGCGCTCTTGTATTGGATTTCCAGAATGCGATGCAGTTGGTTAGCGCGTCCCGCGGCAGCGATGATGCTGGCGCCTAAAGTCAGCCTCAACCAATGACGCAGGAAGTTCTGGCGGGCCCGGTCGAGCGCGTGACGTTTCACAACGAGGAAAGCGGCTTTTGTGTTCTGCGGATTAAGGCACGTGGGCACCGCGAACTGGTCACGGTGATCGGGCATGCGGCAGTCATCTCCGCCGGCGAGTGGGTTACGGCATCTGGCGAATGGATCAACGATCGCACGCATGGCCAGCAATTTAAGGCGAAGTTTCTGAAGACTTCGGAGCCGACGTCGCTTGACGGCATCGAGAAATACCTCGGATCGGGCATGATACGAGGCATTGGACCGGTCTACGCCAAGAAGCTGGTGCGTGCCTTCGGCGAGAAGGTGTTCGACACGATCGAAGCCGAGTCCGAGCGCCTGCGTGAGGTCACGGGCATCGGCGCTGTTCGAGCCAGCCGCATTACCGCCGCCTGGGCCGAACAGAAGATCATTCGCGAAATCATGGTCTTCCTGCACAGCAACGGCGTGGGCACGGCGCGTGCGGTGCGGATTTTCAAGACCTACGGCGCCGATGCCGTGCAGGTCATGTCCGAGAACCCTTATCGTCTGGCTCGGGATATTCGGGGCATAGGATTTAAGACAGCCGACGCGATTGCCATGAAGCTCGGGATCGAGAAGATAGCCATGATCCGAGTCAGGGCTGGCATCTCGTTCGCCCTCACCGAGGCAATGGACGAGGGACACTGCGGCTTGCCGATGGTCGACCTGATGCCGCTGGCCGAGAAGCTGCTCGAGGTTCCGATAGACCTCGTTCGGATAGCACTTGATCTCGAAACATCGGAGGGCACGGTCGTTGCCGATAGTGTCGGCGAAACACGCTGCATATTTATGGCAGGTCTGCACCGGGCCGAGCGGGTCATTGCAGAGCGCTTGGTTAAACTTGCCAACGGTAAGCTTCCCTGGGCGTGCATTGATACAGACAAGGCCTTGCCGTGGGTCGAGGAACGGATCGGGCTTGCTCTGGCGGAAAGCCAGGTCGCTGCCATTAAGCTCGCGCTCATGTCGAAGACCCTCGTGATGACCGGAGGACCGGGCGTCGGCAAGACCACCATTGTCAAAGGTATTTTGCGCATTCTCGCAGCGAAAGGCGTGGAGCTTCTGCTCTGCGCGCCCACCGGCCGCGCCGCCAAGCGTATGACCGAGGCGACCGGATTTGAAGCCAAAACCATCCATCGGCTGCTTGAAGTCGACCCAAAGACGGGCGGGTTCAAGCGCGGTGATGATAATCCTCTCGATTGCGACCTGCTGGTTATGGACGAAGCCTCCATGGTGGACGTCATGCTGATGCAGGCGCTCATGAAGGCTGTGCCTGCCACCGCAGCTCTCCTAATTGTTGGCGATATTGACCAACTTCCTTCCGTAGGGCCGGGCCAGGTGCTGGCGGACATAATCTCGTCTGGCGCCACACCAGTGGTGCGATTGACCGAGGTGTTTCGCCAGGCCGCGCAGAGCCGCATCATCACCACCGCCCATCGCATCAACCAAGGCATCATTCCCGATCTCAGCCCGCCTGGAAGAGATAGCGATTTCTATTTCGTCCAAGCGGAAGAGCCGGAAATCGCGGTGCAGCGCATTGTCGAGCTGGTGAAGACCCGGATCCCCGCGCGCTTCAGTTTCGATCCCATCCGTGAGATTCAGGTCCTGTGCCCAATGAATAGAGGTGGTGTGGGGGCTCGCTCGCTCAATATTGAGCTGCAAGCGGCATTGAATCCAGCGGGCGAGAAAAAGGTCGAACGCTTTGGATGGACCTTCGCGCCTGGTGACAAGGTCATGCAAATCCAGAACGACTACGACAAGGAGGTCTACAATGGCGACATCGGCTATATTGACGAGGTCGCTCTCGACGACGGTGAGCTTTTAGCCAGTTTTGACGGTCGCGCTGTTACTTACGCCTTTGGCGAACTCGACGCATTGGTGCCCGCCTACGCAGCGACGATCCACAAGAGTCAGGGCTCGGAATACCCCGCCATTGTGATTCCAGTCATGACCCAGCATTACGCCATGTTGCAACGAAATCTGCTTTATACGGGTGTCACCCGCGGCAAGAAGCTGGTTGTGCTGGTCGGTCAGAAGAAAGCGGTCGCCATCGCTGTCCGGAATGTTTCTGGGCGCAAGCGATGGTCGAAACTATGTGAATGGCTGAACGGGACATAATCAAGATGCCAGTCGTTGGTGCCGGCATTAGCAACACACCGCAATCACCCATTCGTGCGCGAATGCGCAAAATTTTCGAAGGCCGGATGCGTATGGCGCCAGGCATGCACGGAGACGCCACCGCCATTTTCCGGTGAACGCCAAAGCGGGCTTTGGCTTCTGGTGGTTCGGCTTGTTATAGCGTAAATGTAGGAAACTTTAGTTTGCCGTTCACGTTGTGGATCGCTGCTGCTGGCGCCGGTTTTTGTCGATTTATGCCGTATTGTGGGGCTTTCCCGAATCAGGTGCGGAGAGCCAGCGTGAACCTCAAAGTTCGGAATCTCATTCTGACCGAATCCCAAGAAGCTTGCCTTGAGGCACTTAGATCTCACAAAGAGTCCAAGACTGATATTGCAATACAAGCCAAGCTCGATCTCAAGAAAGCAGAGAAGGCGCTCGAAGCATTGAAGGGACTCGGGCTTGCCAAACGCAGCGAGATGAATAGGTGGAATTTAACGAGACGCGGAAGAGAATGTCGCTTCACGATTATTCCGGATCAACTTCGACGGGGTCGCGCACTTGCTGGTCCTGGGGCTCTGCGCCTGCTCGATATTTGACTGGCTCGACTTGGAACAGACCTTCAGCACTCATTCTTGCCATTTGACGTCTCCGGCCCAAAAAGCCTTTTCAGCGCTCCCAACATCGGACCACGCTTCCAAGCTGTATTGAGGCCGTTTCTCTGGTCCCCACAATTCAATGCGCACAAGCTTGCCGGTTTCCGGGTCGTAGCTCGTGCGGAATCCGCCTTGTTGTTGAATAATGACCATTGCCCTGACCCTCAAAACGAACCCGCTGGGCACCAAAGCCACCGCAGGCTGCTAGGCACGAAACCATTATGCCAGCCCGACAAAGCGGACGTGCAACAAAAGCTGGAGAACAGACGCTCGTTCCCAACACAGAGAGTAGTATCAAATGATTGAAGCCGTCGCGGTGACCCGACATGGCTGAACGATTGGAGAACATCTGTCGCGCAGGTTTTCCAATCCATCAGGCACCACGCACCTCGATCTCTTTAGGTATGTCGGCCCTCGGCCGGAATGAACGGAGGGTCGCCTCAGCGATCAGTCTCGGCAACGCCACCTAATGCTTCTGAGGATGCAAGAGCCTGCCGGGAGCAAGATGCTGCCTCGGGCTTGGTAGCCAGCACGGTGTTGTACGGGTTGCCGAAGACAAATACCTTCGAAGTGCGCCAAATGATCCGTTCCAATTCCACGAATGTGCGCATCTTTAGCCGATACTTCCACAACACCAAGTGTTGAATGAAGTTCCAGGTGAGGCCCCAGGCCCAGAATGGCAGTCGCCGATAACGGACCGGATTGAAGCCGAGTCGGCGCATCTTGTAGACGAGCAGATTGGCGCCGACAAAATTGTAGCGCCAGTTGTCGAAGAAGACGGTGACGCTCAGGTAGTCCTCTCTACGCCGACAATGATCCAACGACCCCGGTGAGCGGATCAACAGGCTTCCTCCCGGCTTGAGCATCCGCCAGCAGCGCGCCAGCCAAGCGTCCAGGTTTTTGGTGTAGCCAATCAACTCGAGCGCATAGATGGCGTCAAAACTTTCACTCGGGAGATCGAGGCTGTCGAAGTCGGTGACGATCACCTGTCCACGCCCACCCAGTTTTGCAAATTTCTGCCGGCAGATGTCCGCTTGCACGGATGAATTGGTCACGCACACAATTTCGATATCTCGCCGGCTGGCGAGGTAGTCGGCCGCCGCGCCAGATCCGCACCCGAGATCCAACAGCCGCATCCCGTCTTTCAGCTTCAGAAGAACGTATTCGGCTTCGTAGGGACGCGAAAATGCAACGCGGGGGAAAACGCACGTGCTGTAGTTCGCTTGCTCGTCGCGATACGTGCCGAACACGTCATCATATGTACGCTTCTCGTCGTCGTGCTTGAGAAAGTCGCTCGGTTGCGGTGTCCACTCGATCAGTTGGCGCTGCTCGAATTGATTCAACTCGTGGCCGATCTTGCTCGCGTCCTTCGGTTGAGTCACCAAGATAAAAAGCACGTAATGAAAAACGTTGTATGCCACGAACAACGCGATGACGATCGCTACGACCAACTGAAACGTCAGAACAATGTCCAAGGCTGTTCCTGTGACCGCTGAAACGTTTTGAAAGCGATGGAGACTCTAACGTCGATGAGGAGCCACGGCCAAGCAGCACCGTGCGTTACTATACGATTTTATGCTCTTCTTGGGGAGTCCGATAGAGGTGGCTCATTGCGGATGACGCAGAACGCTCCAGTTGTTCTAACAGCTTTCAGTTGCGCCAGCGTGCCTTCTTCGTCGAGCCCTATTAAGCGGCAAGAGCCCGCGACATCCGCCGCCAGAATAGCTGCCAGTCGCCTGTGTGTACCGAAAACCTAAACACGGGCGTAGTTGTGATGAAGTCCGCCCAGGATGGCAAGTGACCTGACCACACCGGTTCGCTGAACTGGGCGAGAAACGGGCGCATCCTTATCCAAGGCCAAGTGCGTCCGCGTCTCATTATAGTAGCGAGCATAGAATTTCAGAATCCGGCGCAGATGTGCCTCGCCCAGGACAATGATGTGGTCCACACATTCACGCCGGATCGATCCGATCAGCCGTTCGACAAAGCCATTCTGCCAGGGTGAGGCCGGTGCAATCGGCTTGTCCCGGATGCCCATGGCACGCATTCGGCGTGTGACGAACGCACCGTAGATGCAATCCCGGTCCCGGATCATGTAGCGCGGAGCCTCGTTCCAGGGGAATGCCTCCGTTATTTGACGCGCGACCCATTCGGCGGTCGGATGTGCCGTGACGTTGATCCAGACAAGATCTCTGCGGTCTAGCCGAACGATGACGAAGACATAGAGCAGGTCGAAACCGATAGTTGGAACAACGAACAGGTCCATGGCGGCAATGTCCGGCGCGTGGTTACGCAAGAAGGTTCGCCATCCCTGGCTGGGTGGCCCCCGTCGTTTGACCATGTACTTGGCGACGCTCGACTGCGCGACTTCAAACCCGAGCTTGAGCAGTTCGCCGTGGATGCGCGGCGCGCCCCAAAGCGGATTTTCGACGCTCATCCGCCGGATCAATGCGCGCAGCTCCGTGTGGATCTGCGGTCGCCCTCCCTGTGGGCGCGACTTCCAACGCCAGTAGGAGCGAAAGCCGGCCCTGTGCCAACGCACGAGTGTCTCGGGCCGGATGATCGTAAGAACCTGCAGGATAGAAGGAAACCAGCGATACAGCTGGATAAAGAACCAGCGATCATTGTTCGTGAGCCGGACGCGACCATGCGGCCTACGCCTCAAGACATTCAACTGATGTCGAAGCACTGCGTTCTCAGCTTCAAGCCGCAACGTCGACTTGAATGGCGAGGCCAGGACGGCCAGAACGAAACAGAGCAGCCCGATCATTCAGCCAGCTTAGGCGATTCCATCACGTCATCAACTCGAATACGGTTTTCGGTACACACACGGGTACTGGAAATCCTCACCTCGCTCGACTGAACAGCCAACGCAATCGGAGTCCGCAAACCGCCGCCGTCAAGTCAGGCCGACCGCAGCGTCGCGCCGATCCAAGCGGCGCGGCGCCGGCTTAGGCGTCGACTAGCGTTCGCATGTCGGCTTTCGGGGGCAAAGCGGAAAACATCTGCTCGCCGCGAGTATTTCGCCTTTTGAACCGAAGGCGACCTTAAACTTGCAACCAGCGAGAGGCTGATCGCAGCTTAGCAGAGTCCTTGGTGAGGCCAGCCGTTAGGTCGTGGGACTTAGCACGGGCGGCACGCTCCCCAGGATGCGCAGCAGCCACCGTTCCCCCAGCCATCGAACCAGATGTCGTCATCGAACCAGATGCCAACCCCGCAGCCGCCGCAACCGCAACCACGGAAGCCACGGCAACCACGGAAGCCACCGCAACTCCGGCAGCCAACAAATCCGGCACCACCGCAACCACGGAAGCCAACACACCCGCCGCCAACATGGCCGCACCCACCGCCAACATGGCCGCACCCACCGCCAACATGGCCGCACCCGCCGCCACCATGGCCGCACCCGCCGCAACCACCGCCACCATGGCCGCACCCGCCGCCACCACCGCATCCGCGGGCTAGCTGCACGCCGCTGCCAACGTTTTCCCTATCAAAGACATAGAACGTGGCGAGACTGACGTCGGCCATTTCCTCTTCGTCAAGAACGAAGCGCTGATTGGGCGAGGTATTGTCAGATTGCGGGATACCGGCAGTGGGCATGGTGGATGCGGATGCACTACCCACCAGCGAAAAACTCAGTCCGGCGGCACCCAGCGCCTTCACGGCGGCGGCTTTCATCGTGCGTTTCTGCTTCGAAGCTTTTTTGACCCGTGGCATGGGCGCATCCTCCGTAAGTTCTTGTGAAAACGATCCGCAAGAGTGCGCTCGGCGAAACCGGCGCGCAAGGGTTACGTTACCTGTGCCAATAAAATGCGAAACATCTCATCGAGTTCCAATCATCTTCATGAACGAGATCGAGACATAACCGCTTTTGGTTGAGCCATCTGCGCACGTGCAGCAGCATGGACCTGTATGTCAGGTATTGGCACAGGCTGTGTGAAAACGATCGTGTGACCACCCCGCACGCCAGTTGAGGGACCATTCCGAGCTGCCATAGAGGTCATCCGTCCGCTTCTTCGGAAACCGGAGTTCGCCGACTTTATCGCCTACTTCGGACAGGTGCATTTCCACGTCGCCAAGGGCCTTGACGTGCCCGCCGGGAACATTGCCTCGTCGGTGGACTTCGACGCAACGCGGATGTTCTACGGCAACGCGTTCGAGGCGTTTGCTTCTTCAGTCGACATTTTCGCCTACCTGAACAACCTGCTGGCGGGACGGCCATTCAATCAGTTTGAGAAGCTGACGCAGAAGGAATATCTGAAGCTCGACAAGGCGAACCGGTTCGACGCATTTGCGGGCGTCCCGGCGTTCGCCGCGCTGTGCGAGGAACGCGATAACCAGCTTCGTAATGCCTCCACCACGGCGGAATGAAGATAGACCGCAAGACGCAGACGATCCGTTATCGCGCCGGCAAGGGCGGTATTGGTCCCGAGCAGCGCGTGGACTACGCCGCTTACTTGGCGAGAAGCGCAAAGCTCTTTCTGCAAGCCATGACCTTGCTGCGCATCGAAATCATGATGTGCCACGCGACCGGCGCGCGACCGCCCTTGGCGTAGCTCTCGCGGCATCGCGTTTCCGAAGGATTTTCTGGTTATGGCACTTTTCGGAAGTGCCGTAATGTCACACTTGAGTCAGGAATGCGCAGCAAAGCTGACGTCACTGCTGACCCGAATCGATTTCGTGCCAGCTTGAGGCCGATCCGCGCGAACAGGTCGGGCCGGCCGTAACGTGGCGACCAGGATCAAGCGAAAACTTTCTTGACTCTTTCCACGGCGGGGTGATTCGACCCGCTCAAATCCGCCGCAGCATTCATCGCGCGCATGGATGATCCAGCGATTGCAGCGTTTCTGGCGAACCTCTTTTGCTCATACGCGCCGATTTGCTGAATCCAGCGCAGCCTTGAGCAGGCCCCGGCAGCACATTAATAGAGGCTCGCGACTTACCGGCTTGGCTTGCTAATACTCGACTTTGACTTCGCGCGAGCCTCGATAAAAGCCATCTACTTGGCCGGCCACGGCGCCGGTCGCGAGTCCAGGATCTGTGCCAAAGCGTACAGGAAAGACAGCATGAGCGTCTTTACCGAGCGCGGCATAGAAGGCAAGCTTCTCCTCGTCTCGTACACCGAACATTCCGCCCCAAAACCGGAAGCAGCGTTCGCCGACGTATATGTGTGGCTGTAGCACTCCAATGTCGGTTTCGTGAAAGGCCGGAGTTACGAATCCCTTGAGGCGCGATCCATCCCGCAGTTCAAATGCTGCCCGAACGAGGAACATTCCGTCGTCCTGATTAACCGGAAGCTCGCCCGTCCACGGCCGGAAAGTTTCTTCGTCGGTCTCGTCATACCAGCGTTCTTGATCATCGACCCCGTGGCAGTTAACCCACACGGGGTGCATGTCGAAGTCCACGGGGCGAAGGTCGCCGAATTGCTTCAGCTCTGGCATGGTCGCCATGTTTCTACCCAAGGCCGTCACGCTGGCTGATCGTAACAACGACCGCGAACTGCCAAACAACATCCAGCGTGCCTGTTTTTTCAATCAGGCGAGCCGAGCCATGCGATTTGCATTGGACGAAAAGTCGCCAAAGGCCATCGGAGGCTGGAACGGCTCGCGGTTGGCGAATTAACATGTCGACTTCATTACTCCTAAGTTGCAAACTGTGCAACTTATTGAATTTGCTGATATATGTTGATAACTGGTTTGCGGGCCAGCATCGCCGGATAGCCGCCGGTAAAGCAATGGCTAATGGATTTTGCGCCATGGAGAAAAGCAGAATGGCTTGCATCAAGGTAGAGACCAAGTTGTCATGCTTCGCCTTCCCTACGACGTCAAAGCGTGGATCGAGAAGGAATCCGCCCGCACGATGGCGAGCCAAAATAGCGAAGTCATCAGGCTGATTCGCGCACGCATGGACGCCGAGGAACGGGAGCGAGTTGCAGGCTGATGTCCCGCGCCCTTCCCTTCACCACCGCCTCAATGGCCCGCTCAATCAAGGTGTGGAGAAGGCTGGCCGCTTTGTCGTGGGAGTGAAGCCCGACGGCACCCTTATTGTCGATGAAAAGCCGATTGATTCCGCTTCCTTCGTTCCCGCAGAAGCGCAAACATCCCCGACAGCCGAAATGCGCCGAATGGGGGATTATTTCAATGGTGGTTCGAGTGAAGCTCAAGGGGCTTAAAATCACCCGCAACAGCGCCGGCCACTACTACGTCTATGTGCGTGGCACCAAGCGTGCGCTCATCTCAAATTTCGTTGGCACCCGTGATGCGCTGATTGAGCGCTTGGGCGCGATCGACGTCATGACGGTCTACAATGCCACGCGCAAGCGCGAGCTTAACCGCGTCTATGCCGAGGGCACGCTGGGCGCGCTGGTAGCATGGTTCAAGACCGATTGTCCGGATTACGCAAAGCTCTCGGAAGCTACCCGCGCCGACTACGACAAGGCGTTCGACTGGCTCGAGAGCGGCTTCGACTGCCCGCTCGATCTCGTCACCACCCCCGAGCTGTACGATCTCCGCGACCGCTGCGCCAAGGAGAAGTGGCCCAGGTTCGCCGACAAGATGGTCTCCGCGGTGTCGTCGATGTTCACCCAGGCGGTGAAGCGCAAGAAGATGACCTCCAATCCCTGCTTCGGCATGGACAAGATCCACAAGGCCGATCCAAACGCCAACCGCGAGTGGTTCGGACCCGAGTGGGCCTTCGTGCGCGCGAACGCGCCGATGGAGGTGCTGATCCCCTGCATGATTGCCCGGTACGCCGGTCTCGCCGGACAGGCCATTGTCGGCCTCAAAGAGCAACAATTCCTGGATCATGACCTGACCGGTCAGGCCGTCCAGTATACCCGCCGCAAGAACAAGAAGGCCACGCTGCTTCCGATCATGGCTGAGCTGAAAGCCTTCCTTGCCGCGCGCAAGGTGCGCAGCGCCGACGGCCTGATCGCGATCCGCGACGACGGCTCGGTATGGGCCAGCGAGAAGGAGATGCAGACGCGCGTCTCGCACTGGCTGCGCGACCGCGAACGCGACGGGAAGATCGGCTCCGGCACCACGCTCCACGGCCTGCGCGTCTCCTATGCGGCGTGGTGGAAGCGCATGGGCGCCAGCGACGAGGTGGCCCGCCTGATCGGAGACAAGTCACTGCGGATGGGAGCGCACTACACGCGGCATGTGGAGGACGAGGTTTCGATTGTTCGGGCTTTCAGCCGCATCAAGAACGGCGCGTGAACATGGTTTTGGAAACATCGAAGGACTGATTGGAAACAAATTGCGGCTGATCTGGCAAAAAGCTATGGAAAATCAACAATGCGGACGTGGCGGAACTGGTAGACGCAAGGGACTTAAAATCCCTCGATGGCAACGTCGTGTGGGTTCGAGTCCCACCGCCCGCACCACGGCTCGGCGAGCTGACAAGATTCGTCTAAAGTTGTCCTATGCCCTCCCTCGAAAAAATCACCATCGCCCCTCACCTCGCCTTCGATGCCCTGGTAGCCGGTGAGCGCGGCGCGCCGCTGGTGCTGTTGCTACACGGCTTTGCCGAATCGATGCATTGCTGGCACGCGCAGGTCGCAGCGCTTGGCGAGGCGGGTTATCGCGCGATCGCGCCGAGCCAGCGCGGCTATTCGCCTACCGCGCGCCCCGATCCGCGCGATGCCTCGCACTACCGCATCGATCGCTTGATGGATGACGCGATGGCGATCGTGGCCGCATCAGGTGATGGCCAAGCACGCCTTCACCTGGTCGGCCACGACTGGGGCGGTAGCATCGCCTGGGCGCTCGCCGATCGCACTCCGGAACGGATTGCCTCGCTCACGGTGCTGTCGCGGCCGCACCCGAACGCCTTCAATCTCGCGCTGCAAATGCCTGATGGCGATCAGGCGCGTCGCTCGCGCCACCACAAGGCGTTTCTCGAGTCCAATGCGGCAGATACCGTGCTGGCCGACGATTGCAAATGGCTGCGCGAGCGGCTCGCCGCCAACGGCATGCCGCAGGCGGCGATATCGGCGCATCTTGCCGTGCTCGGCAACAGAGAGGCGATGGAAGCAGCCCTCGCCTGGTATCGCGCCCGCGGCGCGATCCGCGGGCCGCTCGGTCCGATCCGGGTGCCGACGCTTTATATCTGGGGCGATGCCGACGACACCGTCGGGCGGCCGGCCGCCGAAGGCACGGTCGATTTCATCGCCGCGCCCTACCGCTTCGAAATCCTTCCCGGCGTCGGGCATTTCGCGGCCGATCAGGTGCCTGATCGCGTCAGCGAATTACTGCTGGAACATTTGCAGGCTCACCCGATCTGACGGCATTTCGTGCCGCCCGATCACGCCGCCTTGTCACGCCGCTTTGGCCAGCTCCGACACGCGCTCCCATGTTGTGGTTTTCATGCTGGGCCGTTCCTGCATCCGCTCGAGCCACGCCGCCAGATTGGCGTGCGGCGCGCCGAGATCGGACCATTCGGGCGTGAGCGTAAAGAATTCCACCGCGGGCGCGACCATGAGATCGGCGAGCGACACCGTGTCTCCGGCAAAAAAGGGCATATCGCCGAGCAGGTGCGCGAGTTCTTTGAACACGGTCAGCGCCTTCGGCATCGCGGCCGCGATCGCCGCCTCGTCAGGCGCACGCCCCATCACGCGCGGGCCGATTACGCGCTGAAAGACGATCACATTGCCGACATCATGAAACAGGTACCAGTCGTTGACATTCATCACCTGGTCCATGCGCGCGGCGCGCTTTGGATCGGCCGGCGTGAGCGCCGGCTGCGGCAGCACGCGATCGAGGTAGCGCAGGATGGCCTGGGTCTCGTAAATGAATCCATCGTGCTCCAGCACCGGCACCCGGCCAAAGGGATGACGGGCCAGATGTTCCGGCGAGCGCAGCGCGCCCGGCGTCACCATCGAAAACCGGTAAGGTACGCCCTTCTCGTGCAGCGCTGCCAATACCGCGCGCCCGAACGGGCTGCCCGGGATGGAATGGATGATGAAATCCGGCATGGCAATCTCCCCAACGTTCGTTGATTTACAAATTCAGCTCTCGCGCCGTTCCGCTTCCCGCGCAAAAAGCTCCAACAGGCCGGGCCAGCCGCCGTCGACACCCTTGCGCATCAATGCGCCTGCCTCCGCACCCATGGTCTCGAATTTGTGGTGAAGGATTTCGACGCGGGTTGCTTCCGCGCCTTCGGCGATGAAGCGCACGTCGACCTCGGACTTCATGGTGGCGTCGGCTTGCCATTGCGCATTGATCTGCCAAAGGATCACGATGCGGTGCGGCGGCTCCCACGCAATGATCGTCGCGACGCTGGTTTGGGTGCCGTCCTCGGCAATCTCGAGCCAATGCCCGCCGAGCCGGGGCTCCAACAGAACATTCCGGACCGGTTCCTTGCCGACGACATGGGTGAGCGGCCACCAGCGGCTCAGGCCGCTGGTGAAGACCTCGAAGGCGTGTGCGACGGGCACCTTCACCCGAACGGTCTTGTGCACGGGCGCGATGACGACACTCTCGTTCATTTGTTCCTCTTGCTGCGCGAATAGGATTCTTCAGCCTCCAGCCTGAACGCCTCGAGCGCATCGCCCCAGAAACTGTCGAGCCATGCGCGCAATTCCACCAGCCCTTCGCGGCGCAACGAATAGATGCGGCGCACGCCCTCGCTGCGTTCCTCAACCAGACCAGCCTGTTTCAGGACCTTCAGATGTTGCGACACCGCTGGCCGCGAGACCGGCAGTCCGGCCGCCAGCACGTTGACCGGACGCGGGCCGCTGCGCAGCCGCTCGAATACCTTTCGCCGCGTCGGATCGGCCAGCACCGCTAATGCGTTTCCGTAAGCCATGGCTAACGGTAAGTCATGGCTTACACGATGTCAAGCCATCGCGGACACCGGTCGTTCGGCCGGCAAAGGCAAACGGCGCCGCTCCTTGAGCAGCGCCGCACTCGACATGAATGAGATTGATCTTAGGTGTGCGTCGGCCAGTGCCGCTCGCGGAACCAGGTGCGGTACTCCGACGACATCTTCGCGCGCTGCGCCTGTGGCGCATGCCGCTTGCACGTCGATGCCTCCTCGCTGTTGTCCGGCGCGGCCCACCGCAGCTCGGCGCAATCGTTGGGGTTATAGGCCATCTCGAAATCCGTCGCTCGATCGAGGACCTGTTTGAGGGACAGCGTCCACTGCGAGCCATCGCTCCGGGTATAGGATATTTTGCGCGAGGCAAGCTCGGAGGCGAGCACGCCCTGCAACTCGCTTTTCACGTCGTCTGCGCTCTTGCCGCTCGGGATCGCGTAGCGCGCCGCGCGCCGTACGACGCGATCGGGAAATCCCCGCACGACATCGATTGCGATCAGAAGCCGGAAATCGCGTGCCGGCGTGGAGTAATCCTCCCAGGGGCCGCTGGTCTCGAAGATAGAGGGGCCGTTCGGCATCGCCACCTCGCCGGGCTGCTTTTCCTGATATTTTCGCCCGTTTTCGACCGAGGTGACGCGTGTCTTCACCTGCTCGTTGAGGCTCGCGATGGCGTCCGTCATGGCTTTCACGGGATCGAGCGGCTCGGGCGACATCACGTCATCCATCCGATCGTAAAACTCCTCGGCCCTCATCTGCGACTGCTCGAGCGAAAAATCGCCGTAACTCGGATTACCGGCGATTTCAGCGTTGGCGAGCCGCCGCAACGGCCCGCTTTTGTCGCGCACGATCGGCCGGAAGTGCTTGAAGCCGGGGCTGCCCAGCGCGGGATCGTGCACGAATAGAAAATTGCCGCGCCAGAAGCGCTTGCGTGTGATGGATCCGTCGGGTTCGGCGTCAACGGCGAGGAAGACGCCCGGCATGCCGTTCAACTCCGGTATGCGATGCACGAGCATCAGCACGTGGCCGTAGGGGTCGGCGTAGACGGTGCCCGGCCGCAGCGTCTGTTGGGTCAGCGGGACGGTATAAAAATCGGTGCTGTCGTCGCTTCCCACCACGCGTACGGTGCCGCTATGCACGACGTCGCCGACATCGCGCAGATATTCGCCGAACGTCGTCGGGCGCTTCGGCTTCGGCTTCGGCGCCGGCAGGGCGGCAGCCGGCGGAGTGTCATCGGCCGGAGGCGCCCGGCCAAACAGCCCCAGGACCGCCGGTCTCGGCACAGGCGGCGTGGCGGCGGCGGGGATCGCCGATGCAATTTCCTGTTCGGGCGGCGGCGGCGGACGCGTGACTTCCGGATGCTCCATGTCGAACCACTGGTAGCATTTGGGCGGCCGGCCGCCGATGCCGCGCGAGCAATTCGAATAGCCGAACGGCAGCCCGATCTTGTAGGCGAAATAGGCGCGCAGGAAGTAGGCGAAATCGGCACAGTCGGGGCGAAGGCCCGTCTTCGCGTCGTCTTCACCGCGACCCAGATAGTTGAACAGGAAGTTGCGCGATCGGTCACGCAGCACCTCATGCCACGCCTTCCAGGACAGATCCTGGTCGGGCGGCGCGTCGAACAACTTCTCGATCCACGCCGAAAACAAGGATTCCGTCGTGTGGTTCCAGCTGCCTCGCACCTGCCAGAAAGCTCCCGACGGCGTGGGCACAGGATCCGGCTTGCGCCCGCTCACGTTGATGTCGCGTGTGATCGCGCTGCACTCTGACGTCGGATGGTCAAGCGCCAGCGTCGTGTGCCAGGTGCCCGCGGCCGGCTCGGCGACCTCGGCGAACCAGAAATATGGCGGCCCGCCGTGCCGGTCCGGCGATTTGGCCGCGACGTTTCCATCGGGCGCGATCAGCGAGAGCACGCCTTGAAGCGGCTTTTCGGCGACGACCATGACGCGCAGCGGCGCGCCTTTCCACGGCGCGTTCGGCGAGGGCAGGACCGCGAGCTCAGCCGCGTCGGCGCAATTGCCTGACGCCGCCTCGGCCGGTGAGTCCATTGTCGAGAAGAGGAACAGGGCCGTCGCAGCGGCGGCAAACCGGCTTGCGAGAAGCATTTTGACAACCTTCCTGGAGGGGCCCGGAACCGTGCTCGGCCCAGCCGACGGAACCGGATGAACAGGATAGCCGAGTTGGCGGCGATCAGTCAGCAAATTTGACGGCGATTTTGTGACCCGCCGGTCGTTCGCCTAGGCGCCGCCTGCTTCCGCTCAGCCGAACCAGCCGCCTTTCGTACCCCTGACAGGACGCATGCAAGTTTCGCGCAAATCTGCCCTTTACAAATTCCTCGCCGGTCCCTCTCGTACGGCCTTGCGCAAACGCAAATGGCGTTTGTCAGCAAGTCGAGAGCGCCTTCTATGAATCCCGCCAACCTTCCTTTTGATTCTGATGCGATGTTGCAGGGCCTGCGCGGCTGGGTGGAGTGCGAAAGCCCGACCTGGGATGCAGCCGCGGTCGAACGCATGCTGGATATCGCCGCGCGCGACATGGCGATCATGGGTGCGACGATCGAACGGATCGCCGGCCGGCAAGGCTTTGCCGGCTGCGTTCGCGCGCGCTTCCCGCATCCCAAGCAAGGCGAACCAGGAATCCTGATCGCCGGGCATTTCGACACCGTTCATCCAATAGGCACGCTGGAAAAACTGGCGTTCCACCGCGAGGGCGACAAATGCTTCGGCCCCGGCATCTACGACATGAAGGGCGGCAGCTATTTGTCACTCGAAGCGATCCGGCAACTAGCGCGCGCGTCCTTCACGACACCATTGCCGATCACGGTGCTGTTCACGCCCGACGAGGAAGTCGGCACGCCCTCGACGCGAGACATCATCGAGGCGGAGGCGGCGCGCAACAAGTATGTGCTGGTGCCCGAACCGGGCCGCGCCAATAACGGCGTCGTCACCGGCCGTTATGCGATCGCGCGCTTCAATCTGGAGGCGACCGGCAAGCCAAGCCATGCGGGCGCGGCGCTCTCCTCCGGGCGTTCCGCGATCCGCGAGATGGCGCGCCAGATCATCGCGATCGACGCGATGACGACAGAGGATTGCACATTTTCCGTCGGCATCGTGCATGGCGGACAATGGGTCAATTGCGTCGCCACCACGTGCACCGGCGAGGCGCTGAGCATGGCCAAGCGCCAGGCCGATCTCGACCGCGGCGTCGAGCGGATGCTGGCTTTATCCGGCAGCGCCAACGACGTGACGTTTGAGGTGACGCGCGGCGTCACCCGGCCGGTGTGGGAGCCGAACGCCGGCACCATGTCGCTCTACGAAAAGGCGCGCGCGCTCGCAAAAGGGATCGGCATGGAGCTGCCTCATGGCAGCGCGGGCGGCGGCTCGGACGCCAACTTCACCGGCGCCATGGGAATTCCGACCCTTGACGGCCTCGGACCACGCGGCGCCGATCCGCACACCCTCAACGAACATATTGTGGTCGAGAGCCTCGCCGAGCGCGGCCGGCTGATGGCGGGCCTGTTGGCAACGCTGGAGTGAGATCCGGACCATGCCGAAAGCGCAAGCCATCTCTCGCGTCATCCCGTTCAAGGCCATTCGCGCGCGAGCCGAGAAACGCAAGGGCGGGCCCAAAGCACTGGAAAAGCTGCTGCCGGGCGAACCGGATGTGAAAGCGCTGACAAAGCTTTCGGATGACTTCATCCTGGCGGAGATGACCAAGCGGGTGTTTTCCGCAGGCTTTGCCTGGAGCGTGATCGAAGCGAAGTGGCCGGGTTTCGAACAGGCATTCCTCGGCTTTAAGCCCGCGAAGCTGACATTTCAGCCCGATGACTATTGGGACGGCCTATTGAAGGACACGCGTATCGTTCGCAATGGCGCAAAGATTTCCTCGGTGCGCGAGAATGCCGCCTTCGTGCTAGCGATCGCGAAGGAACATGGCAGCTTCGGCAAGTTCCTCGCGAAGTGGCCTTCTTCGAATGAGGTGGGGCTGCTCGATCTGCTCTTAAAGCGCGGCAGCCGGCTCGGCGGCAATACCGGACAGATGTTCCTGCGTTTCATCGGCTGGGACGGATTTGTGACGTCGCAAGACGTGGTGGCTTGTCTCCGCGATGCGGGGCTTGATGTCGCGGCGGAAGTGAAATCGAAGAGCGACCTCGCCAGGGTGCAGGCGCAGTTCAACGCCTGGGCGACCGAGACCGGACTAGCGTATGTGCATCTGTCGCGCATCTGCGCGCTGTCGGTCGGCGAAAATCACACGGCGTGACCTCCCGCGCGATTGCATCCGAAAGCGGCCTATATCCGCGCACTGCTTGACGCTGCCCCCTGGGCGCGGCTGGGATTTTGCCAATTTCCGGCCGGTTCCTTCCGGCGCGGTCGCAAACTGAAGCAGCCTTGCTGACGTTGTGGTGCGGCGGCACGCGCACGCCCACGCGGCATGCAAAACGGAATTGCTTCGCAGCTTGCAGTTCCGATGTCGCCTATTCTAACGTCGCGCGTACCAAGCACTGGCCGAGACCTCAATAGATGACCCGTATCGCCGTTGGCGCCTTCCTGCACGAGACCAACACCTTCGCGCCGACCAAGGCCACTTATGACGATTTTGTGCACGGCGGTGGCTGGCCTTCGATGGCCAAGGGCGCCGATGTGCTCAAGGTCATGCGCAACATCAATGTCGCCCTCGCCGGTTTCGTCGAAGCGGCGGAAAGCTATGGCTGGGAATTGGTCCCGACGATTTCATGCGGTGCCAGCCCCTCGGCGCACGTGACCGAGGATGCCTATGAGCGCATCGTCAGGGTGATGATCGACGGCATTGCCGCCGCGGGCCGGCTCGATGCCGCCTATCTCGACCTGCACGGCGCCTTGGTCACCGAGCATCTCGACGACGGCGAAGGCGAAATCTTGGCGCGCGTACGCAAGGTGATCGGCAGGGACCTGCCGCTGGTCGCGAGCCTCGACCTGCACGCCAATGTGACGCCAGAGATGATGGAGCAAGCGGATGCGCTCATCGCCTACCGCACCTATCCGCATGTCGACATGGCCGATACCGGCCGCGCCGCCGCCGATCATCTGGCGTTGGTCTTGAAAACGAAACAGCGCTTTGCAAAAGCCTTCCGCCAATTGCCTTTCCTGATTCCGATCAGTTGGCAGGCGACCTTCGACCAGCCCGCCAAAGCCATCTATGAAAAGCTCGCCGGGCTTCAGAGCGAGGCGGTGCCGACGCTGTCCTTTGCGCCGGGCTTTCCGGCGGCCGATTTTGCCCATTGCGGACCGAGCGTGTTCGCCTATGGCCGGACGCAAGAAGATGCCGATGCGGCGGCGGACAGGATCGCAGCCCTGATCGAAAGCCACGAAGACGATTTCGACGGCCGCATCTATTCCCCCGATGAAGGCGTGCGCCATGCGATGGAGCTGGCGAAGGCTGCGAACAAGCCGATCGTCATCGCCGACACCCAGGACAATCCCGGCGCCGGCGGCGATTCCGACACCACGGGCATGCTGCGCGCACTGGTGCGCAATAACGCAAAACGCGCTGCGCTAGGGGTAATCTGCGATCCGCAATCGGCCAAGGCCGCGCATGCCGCCGGCGCAGGCTCAACCGTCACGCTCGCGCTCGGCGGCAAGTCGGGCATTCCGGGTGACGCGCCGTATCACGAGACCTTTGTCGTCGAGAAACTGTCCGACGGAAAATTCGTCGCACCCGGCCCCTATTACGGCGGCCGCGACATGGACATGGGGCCGTCGGCGGCTTTACGGATCGGCGACGTGCGCGTGGCCGTGTCTTCGCACAAGGCGCAGCTCGCCGATCAATCGATGTATCGCTATGTCGGCATCGAGCCGACCGAGCAGGCCATTCTTGTCAACAAGAGCTCGGTGCATTTCCGTGCTGATTTCGAGCCGATCGCCGAAAAGCTTTTGATCTGCGCAGCACCCGGCGCGATGCCGGCCGATACCGCCAGCTTGCCGTGGACACGGTTGCGTCCGGGCATCCGCACCAGGCCGAACGGCCCTGCTTTCCTTCCTGCCCCCAAATCACGGGTAATCGGATAACAGACATGCCCACCATCGACCGCATCCAAAACTTTGCCGACGAACTCACGGCGATCCGCCGGGATCTGCACGCCCACCCCGAGATCGGTTTTGAGGAGGTGCGGACCTCCGGCATCGTCGCCGACAAATTGAAGCAGTGGGGCATCGAGGTGCATCGCGGCCTGGGCGGCACCGGCGTGGTCGGTGTGCTCACCGGCAAGGGCAATAGCGGCAAACGCATCGGGCTGCGCGCCGACATGGATGCGCTGCCGATGGAAGAGAATACCAATTTGAAATGGCGCTCGACCATTCCCGGCCGTTTTCATGGCTGCGGCCATGACGGCCATACCACCATACTGCTCGGCAGTGCGCGCTATCTCGCCGAGACCAGGAATTTCGACGGCACCGTGCACTTCATCTTCCAGCCCGCCGAAGAAGGGCTCGGCGGCGCGCGCGCCATGATCAAGGACGGCCTGTTCGAGAAATTCCCCTGCGACGAGGTCTATGGCCTGCACAATGCGCCCGACCTGAACCACGGCGAGATCGGAATCATGGCGGGCCCCGCTATGGCCGGCGCGGATTTCTTCGACATCACCATCCGCGGCTATGGCGCACATGGCGCGATGCCGGAGCGCTCCAAGGACGCCGTCGTCATCGCAATGACACTGGGCCAGGCGCTGCAGACCATCGTTAGCCGCAATGTCGATCCGCTCAAGGGAGCGGTGCTGTCGATCACCCAGATCCACGCCGGCTCCGCCTATAACGTGATCCCGGATGAAGCCAAGCTCTGCGGCACGGTTCGCTCCATGTCCGACCAAATCCGCGCGCTGATCCGCGAGCGCATCCGCACCATCTCCGCCGGCGTCGGGGCGGCGTTCGAGTGCGAGATCGAAGCCGATGTCCGCGACACATTCAGCGTCCTGATCAATCGGGAGGAGCAGACGCGCGTGATCGAGGAAGCCGCGCGCACCGTGGTCGATCCGGCCAAGGTGGTGAAGCGCACCCGACCCAAGATGGGCAGCGAGGATTTTGCCGACATGATGCAGATGGTGCCCGGCGCCTATTTCTGGGTCGGTCATGACGGCTCGGTGCCGCTGCACAACCCCGGCTATGTGCTGGACGACAAAATTCTGCCGGTCGGCGCCAGCATGTTCGCGCGCATCATCGAAACTCGCCTGCCGGTGGATTCCCATGCATAAAGTGGCACAGGAAGCGGTCACCTCGCTGCACGATCTTTCCGCCGTCGACCTGATCGCCGGCTATCGCGCCAAGCAATTCTCGCCATCGGAAGTGCTGGAGGACGTGCTGGCGCATGCCGCGGTGTGGGAGCCGCACATCAGGGCGCTCTATCTGTTCGATCCCGACGGTGCGCGCGCGAGCGCCAAAACCTCGACCGAGCGCTGGCAGAAGGGCGAGCCGAAAAACCCGCTCGACGGCGTCCCCGTCACCATCAAGGACAATATCGCGACCAAGGGTCAGCCGGTGCCGCTTGGTGCTGCCAGCGTCAAGCTGGTGCCCGCAGCCGCCGACGCGCCACCGGTGGCACGCTTGCGTGAAGCCGGCGCGGTGATCTTCTCCAAGACCACCATGCCGGATTACGGCATGCTGTCGTCGGGCCTCTCGAGCTTCCATCCCCTCACCCGCAATCCCTGGGACCTCACCAAGAATCCCGGCGGCTCGAGCGCGGGCGCAGGCGCGGCCGGTGCGGCCGGTTATGGCCCGCTGCATCTCGGTACCGACATCGGCGGCTCGGTGCGGCTGCCGGCCGGCTGGTGCGGCCTGGTCGGGCTGAAGCCAAGCTTCGGGCGTGTCCCGATCGATCCGCCTTACGTCGGCCGCGCCGCTGGACCGATAACGCGGACCGTCGACGATGCCGCGCTGATGATGAGCGTGCTGTCAAAGCCCGACCGCCGCGACGGCATGAGCCTGCCGCCCGACGCCATCAACTGGAAGGCGCACGAAAAATCGCCGCGCAAATTGCGCATCGGCCTGATGCTCGATCTCGGCGTCGGCCAACCGCTGGAGAAGCCGGTGCGCGAGGTCGCGATGAAGGCCGCGAAGGCGTTCGAGGCCGCCGGCGCCGTCGTCACCGAAGTCGACAGCATCTTGACCCGCGAAATGCTCGACGGACTCGACAATTTCTGGCGCGCGCGGCTGTGGGACGATCTTGTCAAGCTGACGCCCGCCGAGCGTGGCAAGGCGCTGCCCTATATCTACAGATGGGCGGAGCGGGCCGAGAAGCTGTCGGGTGTCGACGTGATCAGGGGTTTTAACGCCACCATGGCGATCCGCGCCTCCGCCGCAAAACTGTTCTGCGACCTCGACTACGTGATTTCCCCGGTGTCGCCGGTGGTGAATTTCCCTGCCGAATTCGCCGCCCCGATCAACGATCCGGAACAACCGTTCGAGCACGTCTGCTATACGCTACCATGGAACATGTCGGAAAATCCGGCCATCGTCATCAATGGCGGCTACGACAGCAAGGGTTTCCCGATCGGCGTACAGATCGTCGGCCGCCGCTTCGACGATCTCGGCGTGCTCGGCATGGCGAAAGCGTTCGAGGGCTTGCGGGGTCCGCAAAAGCCGTGGCCGAGCCCGCCAAAGAAATAATATCCTCGTCATTCCGGGATGCGCCACTTGGCGCAGGCCCGGAATCCATATTCCCGATCGTGGTTATGGATTCCGGGCTCGTCGCTTCGCTCCGCCCCGGAATGCGGTAACAAAATTCAAACAATAAACGAGAGGAATTCCCCATGGCCTACGAGACGATCAAATACGAGGTCGCCGAACAGATCCTCACGATCACGCTTAACCGGCCGGACAAGCTCAACGCCTTCAACGCCACCATGCAGCGGGAAATGATCGAGGCGTTCGATGCCGCCGACAGGGACGACAATGTCAGAGCCATCATCGTCACCGGCGCCGGCCGCGGTTTTTGTGCCGGCGCCGATCTTTCGTCGGGCGCGGACACCTTTGATCGCGATGCGCGGCGCGGGCCGGTGAAGCGGCTGCCGAGCGGTACGGTCGACTACTCTGATCCCAATGCACGCGACGGCGGCGGCCAGTTGACGCTGCGCATTTTCAAATGTCTGAAGCCTGTGATCGCCGCCGTTAACGGCCCCGCGGTCGGGATCGGCGTCACCATGCAGCTTGCGATGGACATCCGCATCGCGTCTGATGCTGCCCGCTTCGGCTTCGTGTTCTCCCAACGCGGCATCGTGCCCGAAGCCGCCTCGAGCTGGTTTTTGCCACGCATCGTCGGCATCTCGCAGGCGCTGGAGTGGTGCTACACCGGCCGCGTGTTTGCGGCGCAGGAAGCGCTGGCCGGCCGTCTCGTCAGCAAGGTGGTGCCGGCAGATGAGCTGCTGCCGACCGCACGCGCGCTGGCCCGCGAGATCGCGGCCAAGACCGCGCCGGTCTCGGTGGCGCTGATCCGGCAGATGATGTGGCGCATGCTCGGCGCCGACGACCCAATGGAAGCGCACAAGGTCGACAGCCGCGGCATCTATGCCCGCGGCCGGTCGGACGACGTCAAGGAAGGCGTGGTGTCGTTCCTGGAAAAGCGCCCGGCAGAGTTCAAGGACAAGGTTTCCGCCGACATGCCGGATTATTTCCCGTGGTGGGAAGAGCGGGAGTATCGGTGAAGCAAAGCGGTCATTCAGGGGCGATGCCAAGCATTGAGCCCGGAATCTCGAGATTCCGGGTCTGGCGCTGGCGCACCATCCCGGAATGACGGCGGGATCACCCCATCATCAGCGCCACCCGTCCGATCGCCTTGCGGTCGATCAGAAGCCGCATCGCGCGGGCGTAATCTTCCAGCGGCAGCCGGTGCGAGACATTGGGTCGGACTTTTCCTTGCTCGGCCCATTCCAACAGCGCCTTGATCCGCAGCGCGGCGAGTTCGGGATTTCGCCGCACCGCCTCCCCGGCGCGGACGCCGAGCACGCTTGCGCCCTTGATCAGCAAGAGATTTGTGCGGGCGAGCCCGATGCCGCCGGTGAAACCGATGACAAGCACGCGTGCGCCCCAGGCGATGCAGCGCAGGCTGTTTTCAAAAACCGCGCCGCCGACGGGATCGAACACCACATCGGCGCCGCGTCCATCGGTGATACGCTTGACCGCGTCGCGAAACGGCTCGCGTTGGTAGAGCAGGAGATGATCGGCGCCCCTCGCCCGGGCCACTGCGAGCTTGTCCTCGCTGGAGGCGGCCGCGATCACGATGGCGCCGAGCATCTTGCCCATCTCGACCGCCGCCAGCCCCACACCGCCGCCGGCGCCATGCACCAGCAGCACTTCGCGCGGTTGAATCTTTCCGCGATCGATCAGCGCATGATAGGCGGTGCCGTGGGCGGCGAGAAAAGTCGCGCCCTCGGCGTAATCGAAGGTCGATGGCAACGGGATCAATTGCGGCGGCGTCACCACCACCTCATCGGCATAAGAGCCGTGCCGCATTTTGACGATGACCCTGTCGCCGACCGCGACTCCCGAAGCGCCATCGATCTCGATCACATCGCCGGCCGCTTCTACACCCGGCGTGAACGGCAGCTCCGGCTTGAGCTGATACTCGCCGGCCGCCATCAAGATATCGGGGAAATTGATCCCCGCCGCACGGATGGCAACGCGCACCTGGCCCGGCGCCAGCGGCGCGGATGCAAAATTCTCCAGCCGCAGGCTTTCCGGTGGGCCAAGCTCGCGGCAGACCACCGCCTTCGGCATCAGGCGGCACGTTCCTTGGCGCGCGCCAAGGCTTCGCGGATCAGCGGCAGGCGGTCATTGCCGAAATACATGTCGGTCTTGTCGAGAAAAATCGTCGGCGAGCCGAACCCGCCCCGCGCCATCACTTCGTCGGTATTGGCCTTGAGCTGGTCCTTGATCGCCTGCTCCGAAATCCCTGCGAAGAATTTTTGCGGATCGACCCCGACCCGCTTGCAGATCTCGGTCAGAACCGTGTCCTGCGAAATATCCTTGTCCTCGCCCCAATAACTCTCGAACACCGCACGCGCGAACGGCAGCATATCCTTCGCCAGGAAGATGCAGCCGCGCATCGCTTTCACGCTGTTCACCGGAAATACCGTCGGCGGCATCTTGATCGCAAGACCAGCCGAGCGCGCCCAATCGTCGAGATCCTTCTTCATGTAGCGCGCCTTGAGCGGCACGGGCTTTTCGCGCGATGAATAGACGCTCGGATTGACGGTGTTGAAGATGCCGCCGACCAGGATCGGCCGCCACGAAATCTCTTCGCCGAATTCCTTCGCGAGCGGCTGGATGTTGTGAAAGGCGAGATAGGTCCAGGGACTGGAGCAGTCGAAGAAGAATTCGATCATGGCGTTTTCCTTTGGTGTTCAACACTTTTCGTCCTTGTCATTGCGGGATGCGCCGTAAGGCGCAGGCCCGGAATCCATACTCACGATCGTGATTATGGATTCCGGGCTCGCCGCTTCGCGGCGCCCCGGAATGACAAGTAATTATTTCCTTCCCGCCAGCTCCTTCGCTTTCTGCCCGAACATGTTCTTGCGCGCTTCCTCATCGAACGGCTCCTTCACGAATTTGCCGATCGCGAGCCCCGCCTGCACCTGCGGCCGGGCGCGGACTTGCGCGTACCAGCGCTTGATGTTGGGATAATCGTCGAGCGTGAAACCTTGTGCCTTGTGCGTCATGGTCCAGGGAAAGCAGGCGATGTCGGCGATCGAATAGTCGCCGGCGACGTAAGCGCCGGTCTTGCCCAATTGCGTGTCCAGCACGCGGTAAAGCCGCGCCGCCTCGTCGCGGTAGCGCTCGATCGCATACGGGATCTTCTCCGGCGCGTAGAGCGCAAAGTGGCCGTGCTGGCCGAGCATGGGACCCAATCCGCTCGTCTGCCACATCACCCATTGAATGACTTTTGAGCGGCCGCGCATATCCTTAGGCAAAAAGCGGCCGGTCTTTTCGGCGAGATAAATCAGGATCGCGCCGGTTTCGAACACCGAAAACGGTTCGCCGCCATCTGACGGCGCATGATCGACGATCGCGGGGATCCGGTTGTTCGGGCTGACCGCGAGGAACTCCGGCTTAAACTGGTCGCCGGCGCGGATGTTGACGGCAATGACCTTGTACGGGAGCGCGAGTTCTTCCAGCATGATCGAGATTTTCCAGCCGTTCGGCGTTGGCGCGTAGTGCAGATCGATCATGGCATTCCCTGATGAAACGGCGGCCCAGACCAGCATGATCCGGGCGACTTTTGTTGTTCTGTACCTGGAGCCAATGCATTTGAAATCATTGGCTTATTTTTGATTTTTTGACCATACCCCTACACGTTCCCCACGCGCTTCGGCCCCCTGCGAGGGGGTTTTCAGGGTAACGACAGCACCCCCTTGTACACCCGGGGGGCGGGCCCAGGAAACTCACGTAGCACCGGTTTACTCGAAGGCTAGCCGGATCCTGTATGCGTTGGGACCGAGTTGCGATCCCAGCGGCCGAGGCCCGCGCTTTTCAGATCACAATCGATCGAGCAACCACCGTCGCTGCGCAATCATCTGCCTCCAGTGTGAAATGGCGGCTGCCTTGTAATCCCGGCTACCATGCATTGCTCTCGCCGAAGAGACTTCAGCGTCATCAAGCATCTGCTGAAAGCGCGCGATCTCGGAGCGCAGTGCTTTACGAATATCATCCATTGGCATCATTCCTTCATCAAGCCCGGCTCGCCCAAGTACCTCGGCACAGTGATTATGACTCTTTGGAAGTGTCTGGGTAGGCTCGTCCCATTTTTGCGCGGGCCTTTTCCGTCGTGAACATCCATTTTATGCGGGAGCGGGCAGCATTTCTCTGCCGTGCTTGCGGGATGCATGCTTGCCGCCGCTGAGCAGCGCCTTGAGTTCGATGCGCTCGACTTGGCTGAGTTCGACCCGATAGCGTACATTCATGCCTGCCTCCTTGAATGAGGCACGCACGAACAACTGAATCGGATGGCCGGCGTGAGTTTTTCGGCAAAAACCTTCACGCCCAAACAGGGGCAGTACCTTGCCTTCATCCACCTCTATACGCGGCTGCACCGCAGACCCCGGCGGAAACCGACATGCAAGAATATTTTCGCGTCAGCCCGCCTTCGGTTCACCAAATGGTGCTCTCGCTCGAGCGAGCCCGCCTCATCAAAAGGCTGCCTCACACGCGGCTTGCAGGGTTTGGTAGCGGTGCGGCTCGATATCGAAACGCGAGATGACGTCGCCCGGCCCATACAGCTTGCCGACGGCCTCCTGTGCATGGCCAAACACGACGGTGAATCGGCTCACATGTCGATGGCGTCCTTCTTCATTGACGGCTCGATAATCGATCAATGCTTGCCAGATCGATCCTTGGCGGGGGGCAGATGGAGCGGCGGATGCCCCTCGCGCGATATTTTCAGCGGGTTGGTGAAGTGTTCTGATGCACCCAGTTCCAAAGTGACTGCGTTGATCTAGATCAACGAGGCAATCACACAATGCATGACGCTTGGAGCAAGGTTGCGGCTCCCCGGCGCGACTTGTTCCAAAATCATTCCGGCGAGCAGGGGAATTCGCTTTTACGGCAATCGCGGAACGAAAGGACAGCAATCATGTCACGTCGAACCATCTTCTCGGTAACTGCATCCATTTTCGTCGGTATCGCGTGCACTGCCATGATTTCAACTGATGCCCTCGCATATCGCGGTGGCGGTGGGCGCGCCGGCGTTGGCCGCGCTGGCGTTCATCACGCAGGCGTCCATCACGGCGGTGTTTACCGTGGCGCAGCCGTACGTCGTGGCGTGGCAGTGGGCGTCGGGGCTGCTGCCGTCGGCGCTGCTGCCTACGGAGCCGCCGCATACTGCGGATATCAGCCCTACCCACCTTGCTACTAGAACCTGTGGCTGAGCCCGGTCCGCATGAGGGGACCGGGCGGCTGCGAACATTGGTAGCGGCCAGTGCACGTTCGGCAAGTCCCGGTGCGTCATTCCTGGGCGACAGATGCCGTATACTTGGTACGTGACTTTCGAGGTGCAGAAACGCGGTGTATTGCCTCGAAGGCGAAGCCCTCGGGCAACCAGAAGATTTGAGACTGAAAAGGAAGCCAGGGACTTCGCCCGAGCGAAACTCAATGAGGGACTGACTGTCTACGCCGGCACCATCAACCCTCATTTGCCGAGACAAGTGATCCCTTCGAAAAGGATCCCTTCCTGGCTCGAACAGGCGGAAGGACAAGAAAACGTGGATAGCGCTCAGGAGCAAAAAAAGTAGCAGGCAAAATTGCGGCTACTTCTGCGTCTCAGTCCGTCCCGTTCCGATCATGCTCCGCAGGCGGGTTGCGCAACAGTTCGAAGATGCCGAAACCAGCGAGCTGATCTATCGCGCTCGTGAGCCGAGGCTTCTGCGATCTAAGGCGATGTTCGTTCTGGCCAATCCGAGTTCGCTCCTACGCGTGGAATGCCTCCCTGTTTTATGTGAAGGGCGGCGCTGCGGTCGCCAACCAGCGGTGGGATTTATTAAATGTTGCTGGCGTTGGATTGGTCTCGGCAGAACGGACACGTTGGGGTGGGACCGTCGGTGTTGGCTGGGAGTACGGCTTCGCGCCGAATTGGAGCGCCGGCATAGAATGGGACCATATTTTTAGCCAGGGAGACAGCAGAACGTTCTTGACGCCGGGGCTGGCGCCTCTCGTCACCTCGATCACAGCCAATTCGAGGACGGACATTGATATGGTCACGGCCCGCATCAACTATCACTTCAACTGGGGCAACCCGGTCGTCGCCCGCTACTGATTTCCCTGATCTCCGACCCACCGAAGCCCCGGCATCGTCCGGGGCTTTTTTGTCGAACGGATTTGCCGCCGTCAACAGACATCGATGGCAAGGGGGCGGGCCGGTCCTCTAAGAGAACTTCTGAACCAAAATAGGCTTGCTTCCGTCCATGCAATCAACGCCTCCGCCGTTATCGTGAGACCTTGCACGAACGCCACGCGCTGGCTTCCATGGCGCAGGAGTATTCATGACAAAAACCCTGCACGCACACTCGATATTCGCCACGCTTGCGCTGCTGACTGCTGCAGCGCCAATCGCGCTCGGCGCCTCGCCGGCGCGCGCCGGGCGCTTGATACATAGCAGCGGTCGCGCGCAATGATGTTGCGGGCAGCTATATCGATCTGTGGAACAAGCGGACGCCGAGTTGCCGCCGTGAAATCCCAGCTGCGAACTGGACGGCGGATGCGAAATATATCGGTCCGCTGATGAGCGGCGGCGGCCTTGACGGATCGACGCATTGATCGCCGGCGTCCAGCAGCGTTTTCCGGATCTCAGGTTCAAGCTGATCGGCCAGCCCAATGGATATGGCGACCACGTCCGCTTTTTGCTTTATGTCGGGTACCGGACATGGCATATTTAGCCATCACCGTCCTGACCTCGGCATCCATCGGTGACAGAGAGTGTTGTGCTCCCGCCTGATGTAATGAGAAGGCAGCTATGGAAAAGTTCATCCATAGGGAGAACCTAGTCCTCTTTAGGAAACGTCTTGCGGAAGCGCCAGACGATGCCACGCGCCAAATCTTATCGAAGCTACTTGCAGAGGAAGAAGCTAGGGAGCCGCCCTCGCAGCGGAAGTCAAAGTCATGAACCGCAGGGGCATTGAATTTAGCCTTGTGCAAGTTGATCCCGGATTGTGGCAATGGCAGTTCAGGATCGGCGAAATCGTCACGACTGGTAAGACCAAAACGAGCCTCAAGGGCATGGCCGCTCGCAGAGTTCACCAGCAAATTGACCGGGAGCTAAACAAGCCGGGCGACCTAAATCATGGGCAACCAGACAGCGCGGGCACACCAGATGCTTCCTAAGCCGCGCCGTCCACGCGAAAAGCCTATCTTCCCGCTGATGCGGGTTACTTACTCGATCCCGGAATATTGCGATTTGACCGGCCTAAGTAGAGCGGCGGTCTTGCGTTTGATGGATGACGGATCGCTCCACACCGTAACGCTCGGTACTCGTCGGTTGATCCTTATGCGACAACCGCCCCGCGTGATCGCAATCCTAGACCCTCCGAAAAGAGCAATTAGCCCACCATCAACAGGTTGAATTCGAGAGCTGCTCTCGGGCGGCTATTTCTTCGCGCGTGCCTCGCATCGCGATGTCGATGGCACTTTTCAGACATGCCGCGACGTCTGACTTAGGTCCGTTATGCGCACCAAAGCGGACGTCGGTATCGCCTCCGCGTGATCTCGCACCTCGTGACCAGCTGTCCAAGCTCGCGTTCGAAAAAAATGGTGTTCTTGGGTGAGCAAAATTGCACAGATCTTCATTGCCGGTGCCAAGGCCGGTTTGGTTGGTCCCAAAGCGCTGAAGGAGATAATACGGGGCGTTGCTTGGTTGAGTCGGCTCTGTGAAGGCTCTGGTGGGTCAGGCGCATCGAACGCGACAGCCGAATGATTGCGTTGGTCTCGGCCCTCTGCATCGCGAGCAGCGATTCCAGTTGAGCAAGGTCGATCTTCTTCTGTTCGCGGCACGGTTTGATCAACATCGCGACGCGGTTCGACGCGACAATGTGCCTGCACAATTGGGCCAACGCGGATAATGCGATCTCGCGAAGTAGGCAGGTGGCATCGAGGCAACGATCGCACGCCACTCAAGAACGCCCGAGGAGCGGCTTCAATACGCGCGTAAGGTGTGGCGCTCCCTGCGGAGCTGGTCCGTGTTGCCCTGCTTGGCTCGACGTTCGTCTATCGGGTCGATGCCGTCTAGTCGCTTCAACCGCAATGCACGGGCGCGCTCCCTCGCCTCGGACAGCCCCACGGTCGAGAGCGGACCCATCCCAAGTTCGCGGAGCTTGCCACCGGCGCGATAGCGAAACACCCAGGAGCGATTGGTGCCTTTGCCATCCTTCGTCACCGTGACCTGAAGGTAAAGACCGCCGCCATCACAATGCCGACCCCGGCCGGCGGTCTGAACCTTCCTGGCCGATAGCGCGTGTTCAATTTTTCGAGGCATCGATCCTGCTCCATCATCATACCCATACATCAGGCACGGGTTTTAACGGGCGGCACCGTGCAATACAATGACGATAATGCGGTTAAGATCATGATCTTAAACACTTTTCGTGCGACATCGGGCGATAGCAGGACGTTCGTTTTATTATGTACCTCGACCACAAGACATGGCAGACAGGCGCTCAATCAGAACCCTCCGGGAAGGCTCCCATGCTGTTTCCGACCACCATCGCAGGCTCATTACCGAAGCCGGAATGGCTGGCCGAGCCCAATACGCTGTGGGCACCCTGGAAATCGTCCGGCGAGGTTTTGGCCCGCGCCAAGCGCGACGCCACCATGCTGGCGGTGAAGCTCCAGGAGGATGCCGGCGTCGATATCGTCACCGAGGGCGAACAGGCGCGGCAGCATTTCGTCCATGGTTTCCTGGAAAAGATCGAGGGCATCGATTTCGCCCACAAGGTCGAGATGGGAATCCGAAAGGATCGCTACAAGGCGATGGTGCCGCAGGTGGTGGCGCCGCTCAGGCTCAAGGGCCGCGTCCATGCCGATGAAGCCCGAATTGCCCGTACCCACACCGCGCGCAAGCTGAAATTCACCCTGCCCGGCCCGATGACCATCATCGATACCATCGCCGACAAATATTACGGCGACCGGATCAAGATGGCGTTCGCCTTTGCCGAGCTGCTCAACCAGGAAGCCAAGGCGCTAGAGACCGACGGTATCGACGTCATCCAGTTCGACGAGCCCGCGTTCAATGTCTACATGGACGAAGTCAAGGACTGGGGCATCAAGGCACTGGAGCGCGCCGCCGAAGGCCTGACCTGCACTACCGCCGTGCACATCTGCTACGGCTACGGCATCAAGGCCAACACCGACTGGAAACAGACCCTGGGCAACGAGTGGCGGCAGTACGAAGATATCTTTCCGGCGATCGACAACAGCCCGATCCAGCAGGTCGCGATCGAATGCCGCAATTCGAAGGTGCCGCTGGAACTGCTCGCCCTGCTCAAGGGCAAGGTGGTGCAAGCCGGCGTGATCGACGTCGCCAGCGATGCCGTCGAGACCGCGGAGGACGTCGTCAAGATGATCGACGCGGTGTCGAAATTCGTGCCGAAGAGCAACATCGTCGCGACCACCAATTGCGGCATGGCGCCGATGCGCCGGGAGATCGCGGAGGCCAAGCTGATGGCGCTCGGCGCCGGCGCGAAGCTGGCAAGGCAGAAGCTCGGATGAGTTCAACGCGTCATTCCGGGGCACTCGCAAGAGCGAACCCGGAATCTCGAGATTCCCCGATGTGCAATTGCACATCTGAGGTCTGCGCTTCGCGCATCCTGGAATGACTACTTCACCAAGTCCTTCGCGCTTGGATGCTGCGTCGGCCGATAGCCCGCGCCAAATGCCCGCAACGTCGACGGCGGCGTCAGCAGCATCGCGTCTTCGAGCGCGGGCTTGGTTTGCTGATAGCCCGCCGGCGACCAGAGCAACGCCCTGCCCTGCACAATCAGGTAGCTTGCGGCTCCCTGCTGCACCATCGCGCCATCAGGCAATCGTTCCGGCGGCATCGGCAACGGATGCAGGCGCTTCTTGCCATGGTCCAGCCGTTCCCGGTGCAACACGGCATCGATGTCGGGCGCCGGCACGCTTGCGATGCGATTGCCCTCTTCCCATGCGGTACGAAAGCGGTTGGCATCGTCGCGGCGGCAATAGAAACAGGGGCGATGCCCTGCTGCGAATGCGGTGGCTTCATCAAGGAAGAACAGCTCGGTCCAGCTTCGGCCGCCCATCACCTTGCGCCGCCGTCCCCTGAATTCGCAGACACAGGTCAGCCATGCCGGGCTCGCCCAGCGTTTTCGGAGCAGGGTTTTGGTGGCGGGATCGTGAATGATGCCGCGGTTGCCGGTGAACATGCCGCGATGCACTGTGGCGATGATGTCACCGGTGGGAGTGACGCGATTTTGCAGAGGCATTCGTTGCGCCGATCTTTCAACGCCGTCATTCCGGGATGGTGCGCTGGCACCAGACCCGGAATCTCGAGATTCCGGGTTCGATGCTTCGCATCGCCCCGGAATGACAGTGCGTCACGCCCCGTCGCGGATCGGCGGCTGGAACGACAGCGCGGTGTCCCACGGAAAGTGGATCCAGGTGTCCTGCGATACTTCGGTGATGTAGGTGTCGACCAGCGGCCGTCCCTGCGGCTTGGCATAGACGGTTGCAAAATGCGCATCCGGCATCATGTCGCGGACGAGCCGTCCGGTCTTGCCGGTATCGACGAGGTCGTCGACGATCAACAGCCCCTTGCCGGTGCCGCCGCCGAGTTTGGCGGTATCGGCGGAAATGCTCTTCAGTACTTTCAGGTCGCCCTGCTGGGTATGATCGTAGCTCGCAACGCAGACGGTATCGATGATGCGAAGGCCGAGCTCGCGCGCGACGATCGCCGCCGGCACCAGGCCGCCGCGGGTGATCGCGACCACGGCATGAAACGGCCCGACTTCGTTGAGCCGCCAGGTCAGCGCCCGGCAGTCCCGGTGAAACTGGTCCCATGACACCGGAAAGGCCTTGCCCGCCCGCTCCTGCGCACTCAGTTCCGGAGCTTCCGCCATTGTCTTCTCCTGCATTCTGGGATGGCTATCCGCTAACGGATCACGTTCAATCCGGCCAGCATTTCCTTCACCGCCCCCATCGCGGCATCGAGTTTTTCGGGATCGCGCGAGCGGACGACGAGATTGGTGTTCGGCTTCTTGTCCTCGTCCTGAAACGGATAGCTGCCGATGATGGTGTCCGGGTGCGCGCTGGCGATCGCCCGCAACGGCCCGCCGATGTCGCCTTCCCTGGCATTGGCGCGAACCGATTGCGACAGCATCCGCAGGCCTGATTTGAGTTTGGGTGAGACGATGTCCATCATCGCCTGCATAATGGATGGCACGCCGGCCATGACAATCACGTTGCCGATCTTGAAGCCGGGCGCGAGGATGGTCGCGCTCTGGATCAGTTCGGCGCCGTCGGGAATCCGCGCCATGCGCAAGCGCGCCTCGTTCAGGTCCTGTGCGCCCCAGCGTTCCCTGAAGCGCGCCACCACTTCGGGGTGATGGTCGATGCCGACGCCGAACGCTTTGGCGACGCTGTCGGCGGTGATGTCGTCATGGGTCGGCCCGATACCGCCGGTGGTGAAGACATAGTCGTAGCGATGGCGCAGCGCATCAAGCGCTGCGATGATATCGGCCTCGTCGTCCGCAACGACGCGGACCTCCTTCAGGTCGATCCCGATATTGGTCAGGTATTCCGCGATAAAGCCGATGTTCTTGTCCTTGGTCCGGCCGGACAGGATCTCGTCGCCGATCACCAGAATGCCGGCCGTGACGATCTCGCTCATAACCTCTCCCTACGCTCCCTCGCGCCTTGCATCGTTCTTCACTTGTACCCCTGACATTGCCGAGGCAACGCCTTGAAGTCACGGGGTTTTGCCGCCGAAATAGCCACTCCTCAGCCGCTTTTTCGGGCAGCCTCCACGTCCACCGGTAGCGGATGCCTCAGGGTAATGCATATCGCGCTGGCCCGAGCCTTGCTACCATCCCTTTGAGTCATGCACTGTGCGTGCACGACGTTCGAACACAGTCAGGTTCTATGGCAATTGCGTTCGATGAAATGAACGGCCCCGGCGGCGACCTCCGCCCGGCCTATCGCGAACTCTCCGGCTGGCTCGAGGAGACGCCGCCGGATGCTCTCGAATATCGCCGCCAGGAGGCCGAGCTGCTGTTTCGCCGGATCGGCATCACCTTTGCGGTTTATGGCGACGCCGAAGCCCAGGAACGGCTGATCCCCTTTGACGTGATCCCGCGCATCATGTCGTCGAAGGAGTGGAGCCTTCTGGACAGGGGCCTGAAGCAGCGGGTGCGCGCGCTCAACCTGTTCCTGCGCGACATCTATCACGGCCGCGACATCCTGCGCGCCAATGTCATCCCGGACGATCTGATCTTCCAGAATCCGGTATTCCGTCCCGAGATGAACGGCCAGGACGTGCCGCACGACGTCTATGTCCACATCGCCGGCATCGACATCATCCGCGTCGATGCGCAAGACTTTTACGTGTTGGAAGACAATGCCCGCACGCCATCCGGCGTTTCCTACATGCTGGAAAACCGCGAAATCATGATGCGGCTGTTTCCGGATTTGTTCGCGCGTCACCGCGTAGCACCCGTCGAGCGATATCCGGACGAGCTATTGTCGGCCTTGCGATCGGTGGCGCCCTTGAGCGCCTCGGCGGAGCCGACGGTCGCGCTGATGACGCCCGGCGTCTACAACTCCGCCTACTACGAGCATTCGTTCCTTGCCGACAAGCTCGGCATTGAGCTCGTCGAAGGAAGAGACCTCATCGTCAAGAGCGACGAAGTGTTCATGCGCACGACCGAGGGGCTGAAGCGTGTCGACGTGATCTACCGCCGCGTCGACGACGACTTCCTCGATCCCTTGACCTTCCGGCCGGATTCGACGCTCGGCGTGCCCGGGCTGATGTCCGCCTACGCGGCCGGCAACATAACGCTTGCCAACGCGGTTGGAACCGGCATCGCCGACGACAAGGCGATCTACTCCTACATGCCCGAGATCGTGAAATTCTATCTCAGCGAAGAACCGATCCTGAAGAACGTGCCGACCTGGCGCTGCCGCGACCCCAAGGATTTATCCTACGTGCTCGATCATCTCGCCGAACTGGTGGTGAAGGAAGTGCACGGTTCCGGCGGCTACGGCATGCTGATCGGCCCTGCCGCGACGAAAGCGACCATCGAAGCTTTCCGCGACAAGCTAAAGCGCGAGCCGGAAGGTTTTATCGCGCAACCGACGCTGGCGCTGTCGACCTGCCCGACCTGCACTGCAACCGGCCTCGCGCCGCGCCACGTCGACTTGCGGCCATTTGTGCTGACCGGCCGCGACCGCACCACGATCGTGCCGGGCGGGCTGACCCGGGTGGCACTGAAGGATGGCTCGCTGGTGGTGAATTCGAGCCAGGGCGGCGGCACCAAGGACACCTGGATACTGGACGAGTAGAGAGCAAGATCGCCGCATGCTGTCGCGCACCGCCGAAAACCTCTACTGGCTTGCCCGCTACGTCGAACGCGCGGAATATCTCGCGCGCACGATCGATGCGACGCTGCGCGTCACCGCCCTTCCCGCCGCCTATATCGGCAAGACCAATGAGTGGGATTCGGCGCTGCTCACCGCCGGTGTCAGCGAGAGTTTTTACGAAGCCTACCAGGAAGCCAACGAGCAAAACGTCGTCGAATATTTGTCGTTCTCGCCGGAGAATCCCTCCTCGATCAGGAACTGTATCGAGGCCGCGCGGCTCAACTCGCGTTCGGTGCGGACCGCGCTAACCAGCGAGATGTGGGATACCATCAACTCGGCCTGGATCGAATTGCAGGAAGTCTGGGGCAAGGGCACATCGACCCGCGAGGAGCTGGCGAAATTCCTGCGCTTCGTGCAGGAGACCTCGCTGCGGTTCGACGGCTCGGCCTACCGGACCATGCTGCGCAACGACGCCTACTGGTTTTCGCGGCTCGGCCTGCACCTGGAACGCGCCGACAACACCGCGCGGATCCTCGACGTCAAATATCACGTGCTGCTGCCCGAGGAGGAGCATGTCGGCGGTCCACTCGATTTCTATCAGTGGACCTCGATCCTGCGCTCGGTGTCGGCACTCACCGCCTATCATTGGGTCTATCGCGAAACCTTAAAACCCTGGCTGATCGCCGATTTATTGATCCTCAACGATACGCTGCCGCGCTCGCTGGCGAGCTGTTACGGCAATCTGGTCCGCAATCTCGACCAGATCGGCGTCGCCTATGGCCGCCAGGGGGCGGCGCAGCGTCACGCCCGCGGCATCCGTAATCGCCTGGAGCACAGCCATATGGACGATATTTTCCAGCATGGCGTGCACGAATTCATCCAGGAATTCATCGCGGATAACGCGCGGCTCGGCGAAATCATCACAAAACAATATTTGATCTAAGTACCGTCATGGCCGGGCTTGTCCCGGCCATCCACGTCTGCTTTTGGAATTAGACGAAGAAAGAGTGGATGCCCGAGACAAGCCCGGGCATGACGATCTCTCTAGTTCAATCCTGGTACATCATGCGCCTGCGAATTTCACACTCGACCACCTATCTCTACGAGCCGCCCGCCACCGGCCTGATCCAGATCCTGCGGATGACGCCGGGCAGCCATGACGGGCAATACGTCGCCGAATGGCAGATCGACGTCTCCACGGACTCGCGGCTCGACGTGCATGACGACGCGTTCGGCAATGTCACGCATGTGCTGACCTACGGGCCGCTCGCCGACCTTACCGTCACCGTCGGCGGCCTGATCGAGACCCACGACACCGGCGGCGTGCTGAAGGGCACTGACGAGCGGTTTCCGCCAGGACTGTTCCTGCGCGCCACCTCGCTCACCGAGGTCAATCCGGCAATGGCGAATTTTTCCCACGAGCTGCGGGCGGAATCCGAACGCGAAACGCTCGGCTTCCTGCACACGCTGATGACCCAGATCAACGAGCACATGACGTTCGACGAGGACCCGACCAACAGCGGCACCTCGGCGGTCGAAGCGTTCACCTTGAGGCGCGGCGTCTGTCAGGACTACGCCCACATCTTCATCGCCTGCGCGCGTTCCGGCGGCGTTCCTGCGCGCTTTGTGTCCGGGCATTTCCTGCGCTCCGACGGCATGGTCCATCAACAAGCCGGCCATGCCTGGGCAGAGGCCTACGTGCCGGTATTGGGTTGGGTCGGGTTCGATCCGGCCAACTGCATCTGCACCACCGACGCGCATGCCCGCGTCGCCATCGGTCTCGACTATCTCGGCGCGGCACCCGTGCGCGGCACCCGGTACGGCGGCGGAACCGAAACGCTCACGGTCACCGTCAAGGTCGACCAGGCCGGGCGGCCGGGACAGTGGCAGTCGCAGTGAGCATCCAGTCCTGAGAGAAGGTGCTTGAGAGATCGGGCGATGGCCAGCAATTCCATAAGTTTCCAGATTCTCTTCCCGGCGCCTTATTCCGTTGAAGTTTCCAAACTGCGGCAGCAGCTCGAGGAAGCACACTTCGCGTGGGCATCCGAGTGGAAGCGGCAGCAACTTGATTTCAAGATCGAAAACATTCGCTTTGTTCATGATCCGCATTGGAACAAGCGTATTTTCAGCCTGCAGGCGGCGTACGACGGAGAGACTTGGTTCTGGCGAGCCACGCACGCCATCGTCATATTTGGTGGATTGTCGATCTGAACAGCCCACGACGGAGGCGCCCTGGTCCTCAAAGCGCAGCGTCAGCCGCGTCGCGAAGGATGAGATGCTAGAGCATGATCCGGAAAAGTGGACACCGGTTTTCCCTTAGCTAGCAAACGCGGAACGCGTTTGCGCAGAGATCATGCTCAAACAAAGAGATAGAGCAGGATGACGATTCGGAGAAAAGTCATCCTGCTTGTCTAGGGGCGCTGCGACCAAAATCGCGAAAGTGCGGCAATCAGTCCGGCTGGATTGTCCTTCTGCACATTGTGCCCGGCGTCGGGTATCGCGATCCATTCGCCGTTGGCGAAGCGGGCCGCGAAGCGCGCGGCGGCCTCCTCGGAAAAGATTTCGCTTCGGCCGCCACGAACCACGAGGCCGGGAGCTGCCAGGCGCCCGGCCGCCATCGCCATCTCCTCGACCTTGGCGAGCAGCGCCGGATAGTCGGTGGACCGCTGGCCATCGCGCGCCCAATCCCAATCACCGGATCCGCTGCGGCGCATCATTGCCGCCATCCGATAGGCGACGCGCTCGCGGTCGCTGGAAGGGCTGATTTGCATGGTAGCCTCCACCATTGCATCGACGCCGGCGCCGGGATGGACCCGCTGAAAAAATCCGCGCATGCGCGCGGTCGCCTCGAAGGCGACGCCGGGGCCGACATCGACGGTCACGAGGCTCAAGAGGCGGTGCGGCGCCGCGGCTGCGAAATGGGCGGCGATAAGTCCGCCATACGACATGCCGATCAGGTGCACCTTCGGCCAGGCCAGTGCATCAAGCACTGCGCCAATGTCGGCGACATGGGCCTCGAGGCTGTAATCCTCCGCCCGGCCGCTGTCGCCGTGCCCGCGCAGATCGAGCGCGACCGCGCGAACCGGGCCGCGCAGACCGAGGCACACATAGTCCCAGGTCTGCGCCGTCAGCCGCCCGCCATGAAGGAAAAGTGACGGAGGTCCCTCCCCGCCCCAGTCCAGCGCGTGCAACCGCACGCCACCGGCGCCGCGGAGGCTGAGATGGCGCGGCGGCCTCGTGTCCTCGAAGGATACGCCCAGCCTGCGGGCGAGCGCGGGTAACATCGCGAAGTCGGCACCTTGCGTCGGTCTGTGGCCACCTTCTACGATGGAAGATCGATCAGTCATGCGGGGATGCTTTGATGGCAGGCGGAACGGTGAAACGCGTCAGGCGCACTCCCGACGCCGCAAAACTTGCCATTCTGGAGGCTGCCGAACGGCGTCTGATCGAAGATGGGCCCGACGGCGTGCGGGTCCAGCACATCGCGGCCGATCTCGGCATGACCGGCGCGGCCTTGCACTATCATTTTGGCAGCCGGGAGACTCTGATCGATGCGGTTAGGCGGTTCTCCGCAAAACGGCTGCTGATCGATATCGACGCAATCCTGGAAGCCTGGGACGTCGACCGGCTCGACTTGCAGCGCCTGAGCGCCCTGTTCCGAAAGACCTACGCCGATCGCGGCGCTGCCCGCCTGATATTCTGGTTGGCGTTGTCCGGTCGTAAGCCTTGCGGGTCCGGCTTGATGAAGGGCCTGATCGAGGCTGTGCACAAAGCCCGGCAACGACGCGCGCTGGCGGGCGGCCGTACGCCACCGCGTGGCAAAAGAGCCCGGTCACCGGGGAGCACGAAGGAAACCGTAAAACTATTGCGCAGGGAATGCCGGATTGACGCGGTGTATCTATGGTGACACAGCTCGTGTGCTTTCATTTCGCGCGCGAGGCTGCGGGTGCGGCGCGCATCCGGCATTCCCTGCGCACTCTTAATTCCACCCGTCGGACAAAGGCGCCTAGCTGGCCTTTGTGGACACTTGGCAAGCGTTATCGTGCGCAACGCTTGTGTCCTTGACGAACGCCTCGAAAAGGATGGCTCCCGTCTCCCGCATCAGCGCAGTTGCACGTTCCAGCTCCTGCCTTCCTTCGGCTTTTTGATCGCTGGTTGTGGATCGCAGCAATAAATCTGCGCGAATAATGCGGGCAAGGCATTCAGGAACCCGTGCATGTCGTTCGGTCGCAACCTTTATTGCCTGATCAACAGTCGAAAGCGCAACGGCACTATCACCATTCAGTCTGTAGGCATTCGCCAAATCGGCCAGAACCCGGGGCTCGTTTTCTAAGCCTGCCTTTCGCGACCGGGCGAAGCTGAGAGCATCAGATAAATCCTGAATGGCAGAAGTGAACCTTCCCGCAACGATATGAGAAAGACCACGACAGGCTTGAGCATATACTCGCAGATAGGGGTTGCCGCTTTTCATAGCGATGGCGAACGCTCGGTCGGCATGTTCTTGAGCCACGCCGACGTTTCCATCGGCCCATGCGATGTCCACATACGCCATGCTTGGCATGACGTGATGGACAGGGTCAACCTGACTACTTTCCAACTGAAGGATCCGATCGAGGAACGGGCGGGCTTCTTCCGTTCGATCGAGCATCACCAACGTTCGACCGCGCAAAGCAGTCAGCCAGATCTCGATATCAAAACCCAGCGTTTGACGGTCGAACTTTGCGATCTCGTGAGCCCGGTTCGTTGCCTCAACATTCATTTGAAGCGCTTCTCTCATGTGACCTGACAGCCACAACGCGTGACAGAGCACAGCCTTAAGCGTTATTTGAACGCTGGGATCGTTACCCTCATCGGCGATCGCTTTAGCTTCGCGGATCTTTTCCACATACTCATCCACCGAACCGCCGTTCGCCAGAATCCGACCGTAAGCGGCGTGGATCAACGCATTGGCTCTCATATCCCCCAAAGCCAGCGCTCGTTGTTTGGCTTCCTCGAAGTAAATGAGAGCATCTTCCGCCGAAATTCCTTCACGCCAACCAAAGTTTACAATTTGGCCGCAAGCCGCCATCCTCAAATAATCTATCGGCTGCGATTTTGGTTGATCCAGCAGGAGCTCTCGTACCTTCTTCCAACTTCTCAAAGCCTGGCTGGGGTCGTTGGCACCGACCCAAATCGCAGCGCGCATGTTCTGTTGAGCCGCTTTGAGATTTTCACCAGCCTGCTCGAGGTGGTATGCCAAAAGAGAAGCCCGTTCTTCAGCCTGATCCTTGAAGAGACTTTCAATTGCCTGCGCCACTCTGGAATGAACTTCGCGCCGACGTTCTTGCAGCAACGAGCGGTAGGCAACCTCCTGGATAAGCGGATGACGAAATGCCAGGAGCCGCCGCTCGAAAGGGGGCACATCGTAAAGCAGTTCGGCTTGTCTCAACTGTTGAGTCGCTTCCAATAGCTCGCTTGGAGTTCAATCCAGTGACGAATTCCAGGATTGAGATCGAAATCTCGCGACCAACCACGGAAGCAATCTCGAGCACCTGTTTTGCGCTCTCTTGAAGGCGATCAATCCGGGCCGCGACTACGGCTTGTACGGTTGGAGGCAGGGGAATTGGATCGATGCCCCCTTTCAACCTGTATGCTCCTTTCTCGCCCTCAAAATCTCCACGCTCGACGAGGGCATTGATAAGTTCTTCCAGAAAGAAGGGGTTTCCTTGTGCGCGCTCTATGATGTTCCTACTCAGCAATGCGAGCGAAGGGTCTGTCCCAAAATGATCCTGTACCAGGATGGCGGCTTGCGCCTTGGGGAGGGGAAGCATGTTGATCTGTCGATAGTGCGATCGCTGCATCAGGGAGGCGGCAAACCCCGGTCGAAAATTGACAACCAGAAGGGTCGTGGTGCCAAAGACAGCGTCGGCCAACGCCTCGACGAACTCCAGGCTCGCCGCATCGATCCAATGCAAATCCTCGATTATTACAACCGTGGCGGCATCCCGAGGTCCTGAACGCGGCAGCGTCCGTACGAAATCAAGCAACAGGGTTTTTCGGGCTTTAGGATCTAGTTTAGCCGTTGCCTGGAGCGGATCGGCAAGGCCCAAAAACTCCAACAGGACAAACGATACCGGTTCGGAAACGGAGAGAGCGCCCAACCGGTCGAGAACGCGACGGCGAGAAGCATCAGTCGACTTCTTTGACGCGAAGGCCAAAGTAATCGCGCAGCAATTCCAGCACTGGCTGAAATGGCGTCGCCCTGCCATGAGCCAGGACACGGGCTTCAAAGACGCGAAAATCCTTTGCCCGGCAACTTTCAGCAAACTCAAAACACAGCCGGCTCTTGCCAATGCCTGCCTCACCGACGACACCAACAATACGACCCTCACTCCTGATCGTATTTTCGAGTTCGAGAACAAGGGAGGAAAACTCACCTGCCCGACCAGTAAGAGGGCTGAGCCGCCTCCCACCGCGAAACACGCCGCTTGATGGAGCGTGTTGAAGCCCGCATATCTTGAATATCTCGACTGACGTGGCGATCCCACGAATAGCTTGCGGACCCAACGATTCGACTTCGACGAACTGTTTGGCAGCAGTATATGTATCTTTCGATACCAGGATGTCGCCTGCGCTCGCCATATGCTCCAAGCGGTTCGCCATGTGCACGTTCGCACCTGCAGCGTCATACGTTTGGTAAAGTCCGTGCTCTATCGCCTGAACGACCACTTCACCGGTGTGAACGCCAACACGGATCTGCAGATCGGGGTCACCAAAGCGTTTTACTCCGTCCTGCATCGCCAGCGCAGCGAGGCATCCGCGGACTGCATGATCCTCATGAGGTTGCGGGGCGCCAAATAGCGCCATGACCCCATCACCTTGTGATTTGTTGACGACGCCATCGTAACGGACAACAGCTTTATTCATGAGATCCAGAACGGGCTGCAGGCGCTTCATGCCCAGCTCGGGATCACCCAAGCTATCGATCAGTCCCGTTGAGTTACGAATGTCTGCAAATAAGATTGTGAGACGTTTGCGCTCCCCCCCTTTGGCAATCAGCGACCTTAAAACATGCTGCCAAGACTGGTTGGCTGCTGACTGGTTGGCTGCTGCCGCAACCATATTACCCAACGCGGCGCTGCATTTCCCGCAGTAACGACTTGTCGGTCCGTTGATGTGGCCGCAAGCTTTACACTCAATGCCGAGAGCAGCTCCGCACCCTTCGCAATATTCGTTAGTCGTCTTATTTTGACAACCGCAACGCAAACATTGCATCGATGGCCCCTTACATGCAGCCCGAGCGTGAAGGCCTAGGGGATATTGTACCCTCAAAGGCGGAGCAGTTCTACCGCTGTGCAGCAAGAACCACGCACTCATCGCTCGATCTGATCGGCAGCGGCTGGCAGCCGGGGCGGTCGCGCCCATGGGAAGTCCCTACAACCCACGGTCCACTTCCTTCAAAACACCCGCCGATACTTCATCGCTGCTCTCAGATCGTTCAACGACCAGTTGAAAGCCCGCGCAATTTCGTACACTGTCGGCCCACCGATCGTTCAAGATGGCTGACTGCAAACATATGCTGAGTGCGTTCACCTTGCCTGATGATGTTGCCCTCTGCCGCTCGCCGACCCGAGCTGAAATTCTGAAAATGCTTGTCTGCGAATTTCGGACCGTGTTCGCCGGCATCGAATATGAAATCGATACACAAACTCGGATAGTCAACGCGCAAGCATTTGCTCAAGGTGACAAGCGTTTTGTCCGGGTTTATGGTGGCCTCGCCTTCCATCCGCTCGTTAGCGAAGATGCTCTAGTATTCACACTGCTGCACGAGACGGGCCACCACCGCGCGCGCGGCCGCAGGTTTGCGGGCGACCCTATGATCGCCTGCGATTGCCTCGCCGACAAATGGGCCGTAGGAGCAGGAGCGAACGCGCTCCGTCGTGGTTCAGGGCGAGCGATAAACCTGGCCGATGCCCTGGATAGTCTGGATGCACTGGTCGCATCGATTGGAGGCCGCGCCAAACAGTCGTCTATTGTTCCTATCACTCGCTCTCGCAAACCCCAACTCTGCTGGGCAGTATACTGGCGCAGCCGCAAATCGCGGCTGAACGAGGGCAATGCGCCTGTTCCGATTGGACCTTGTTATTATCAATCTCAAATACTTGAAGGGAGGAGCAAATGGGTTCATTAATTCCGATAGGTGGTGGTGCTGACGCAGAAATACAGAACTTGCTCAACACCGCTTTCAACCCGACAAATATCAAGATTGTCCGGACCAAGGTTGCGAACGAAAATCTACTGGACGACAATCATCATCTGCATCGTATTGCCTATCGATTGGGAACCTATCCGATCGGAAATTACACGGGAGACGATGCCAAGGGAAAGTGGTTCTATTTCCTGAAACACATTCTTAAAAGTGCCGAATTCAACGGCGTGTTGACCGCAAAATCGATCAAGATGACGTTGGCATATGCATTGCGCAACTCGAGTGGCACCACAAAGGTTGTGAGAGTAGTGTTTCGAGCGATACAGGGCACGGACGCGACTGCAGACCATTTTGTTGCACCGGGCAATCCAACTAGCAATTCTGATATCGCCAGTTTGGTCGATACAACCGGAACATTGAGTGTCGTGCTTGTTTGTCCCAACCCGCTCCCGAACCAATCTACTCCTGTCCCAAATCAACAAGCTGATCTTGATGTCGACTCTCACGGGAACATCATCGAAAAGCCGCCGATAAAAATATTCACGCCGCAAGGCCTTGTGCCTCCTTCGCTTTCGCGGACAACACGCAAGGTGCGCAGATCAAAGACCAAGAAAACAAGGGCCGCCAAGAAGGCGATGGCAAAAACACGCAAGAAAACGAAGGCGAAGAAAACAAAAAAGGGGACGAAGGCTAAAAAAGGCAAGTAAATCCGATCCTCTAGCGGATGCGCTCGGCCATCGCCGCCTGCACAGCTACCGCGCATCGGTGTCCGCGGAGGGTGCAGGTGGTGCCGACCTCGTCCCGGCCGATTAGCCGCGAATAGCCAGCCGCGTCAGCGGCCACAACTGCTGCCGGTCTATTTATCCAGCCACACATTCTCGAAGCGTAGATTGTTGTACTGGCTGTTGTCGTGCGGGTGGAAATTCTTCACGTAAGGCTGCCAGCAATTGCCGAGCGCGCCGAACAGGATGCTCGGACGCGCGGCATCGTCGATGAGGAGACGCTCGATCTCCCAGACGATTTTGGCCCGCTTTTCCCGGTCCAATTCGCGCGATTGCGCCGCGAGCAACTTATCGACGTCGGCGTTGCAATACTGGGTATAATTGCGCTCGGAGTTGCAGGAATAATTCTCGACGATATTGCCGTCGGGATCGTCGACGGAAACGCCGGTGACGTTGAGCCCGATCGTGTAGTCCTTTTTCGCGAGCCTCGCATACCATCGCGGGGTGTCGAGAACATCCAGCTCGCCCGTGATGTAGATCTTCTTGAGCTGGTCGACCAGGATCACGGCGGGGTCGCGATAGGTCGGAAGATTGCGGGTCTGAATCTTAATGGCGAGCTGCTTTTCATCGCTATAGCCGAGCTTCTGCATGATCGCCTGCGCTTGAGCGATGTTCCTTTCGCTGTCCGGGCCATATCCCGGGAGCTGCGACACCATATCCGGCGGCATGCCCCATTCGCCCACCGGCTTGGGCAGCATGGCGCCGCCGAGCAGCCCCTGGCCTTCCATCAGAATCGTATTGAACGGCTTGCGATCGATTGCCAGCGACATGGCTTTACGAATGTCCGGATTGTCGAACGGCGGATTGACGCGGTTCACCATCAGATTGATTTGCGTTCCTGAGTTCGTCATCTCGCAGATGGCGTCCGGAGCGCGCGTCTTGATGTCCCGCATCAGGGTGACGGTAACGTCCGAAGGAAAGGTGATATCGAAATCGCCCGTCGAAAAAGCCAGCATCCGCGTGGCGCGGCTGTCGATCATGCGAAAGGTGATCTCGTCGAGATAGGGCCTGTCCTTTTTCCAGTAATCGGGATTGCGAACCAGCCGGATGGAATCGCCGCGCTTGAAATCGACCAGCTTGAACGGTCCGGTGCCGATCGGCCTCGTGCGCATGACGGCTTGCGGGACGTGGCAGGGATAGACCGGGGAAAACGCGCTCGCCAGCAGCACCGGCAGGCTGGGCTGCGGCTCGCTCAGCTCGAAGGTCGCCTCGTAATCGCCATTGATCGTGACATCCTGCAATTTCGAGTACCAGACCTTGCGCGGGTTGCGGTGAAAGTCCTGCGTGTCGCCCTTGCCGATCAGCATCCGCCAGGTGCACTGAACGTCCTTCGCGGTGAACGGCTGACCGTCATGCCATTTCACGCCAGCCCGCAGCTTGAAGCTTAGTTTGGTGTTGGTGGGATCCCACAACCAGCTTTCGGCCAGCTCCGGGATCACCGTCTCCAGGCTCTCATGGACCCTGGCCGGATCGAACACGACGAGATTGTTGAAGACGGAAGCAAATGGCATCACCGAGGCGATCGTGGATTCCTCGTGCAGCGAGGTCGAGGGCGGATTGTCATTGTGATAGAGTTTTAGCGTGCCGCCTCGTTTTTGCGCGGCCGCCGGCGTTGCCAGCAGCGCGACGCAAAGCAACGCGGCGGACGCCTCCAGCGCCCCGGGCCACCGGCCGGCACCCATTTCGACCTCCCAGAAATCTCTCATCCACCGAAGCGGTCTCTTGGCGGTTTCTTGCAGGTTTCTTGGCCGCCTCCTGCCCGCACTGAAATCGAACCATGAGCTTTGGGTTTTCTAGCCGTTCGCCGAATGCGGCGCCACGGGGAATTGGGGTTGGATGACACGGCGAAATTAGCTAGTAATTCTGCGCCGTCGTGTTCGAGGATGCCGGAAATGACCTATTGTTGCGGAATTCTGGTGCGTGACGGGCTGGTCATGATCGCCGACACCCGCACCAATGCCGGCCTCGACAACGTCTCGACCTTCCGCAAGCTCCACATCTTCTCCAAGCCCGGCGAGCGCATCATGGCGATCGCGAGCGCCGGCAATCTCGCCATCAGCCAGTCGGTGCTGTCGACCTTGACCGAGGGGCTTGAGGATCCGCACAGCGGCGAGCTCGAGACGCTGATGAATGCGCCGACCATGTTCCAGGCGGCGCAGCGCATCGGCCGGGCCATTCGCGCGGTGCATGCGACCGAAGGCCCCGCGCTCCAGTCGGAGGATGTCAGTTTTGACGTGTCGTTCCTGTTCGGCGGCCAGATCGAGGGCTCGCGGATGCGGCTGTTCATGGTCTACACCGCCGGCAATTTCATCGAGTGCACGACCGACACGCCATACCTGCAGATCGGCGAGCACAAATACGGCAAGCCGGTGCTCGATCGCGCCATGCATTACGACGTCGAGCTGTATGAGGCGCTGAAGACCAGTTTGATCTCGATGGATTCGACGATGCGCTCCAACCTCGGCGTTGGGTTGCCGATCGACGTGCTGGTGGTGCGCGCCGATGCCTGCGAGGCCGATCTCAATCACCGCATCGAGGCGGGCGAGCCCTATTTCCACGATCTGCGCTCGCGCTGGTCGGCGGCCCTGCGTGCGGCGCATCGGAACATTCCGAGACCGCCCTACAAGAATGAAACCGAAACCAAGAAGTAGCAGCGAGGAAACAAAATGGCCGAAACAGCAGCAAGGATCGCCGTGGTGACCGGTGCCGGCACCGGCGTGGGGCGCGCGGCATCGCTGGCGCTGATGCGGGCCGGATTTACCGTGGTGCTGGCCGGGCGGCGCATGGAGAAGCTGGAGGAGACCAAAAAGCTCGGCGACAACATCGGCAAGAGCTCGGCCGTTTCCGCCGACATGACCGATCCCGGATCGATCGCCGCCCTGTTCGCCAAGGTGATGGACACTTACGGCCGGCTCGACGTGCTCTTCAACAATGCCGGCATGGGCGCGCCTCCGGTGAATTTTGAGGACCTCAGCCTCGCGCAGTGGCAGGCGGTGGTGAATACCAATCTCACCGCGCCGTTCTTGTGCACGCAGCATGCGTTCCGGATCATGAAGGACCAGACCCCGCGCGGCGGCCGCATCATCAACAACGGCTCGATCTCGGCGCACGCGCCGCGGCCGTTTTCCTCAGCCTATACCTCGACCAAGCATGCCATCACCGGCCTCACCAAGGCGACCAACCTCGACGGCCGCGCCTACGACATCGCGGTCGGGCAGATCGACATCGGCAACGCCGCAACCCCGATGACGGACCGCATGGTCGATGGGGTGTTGCAGCCCGACGGCCGCAAGATACCGGAGCCGCGGATGGATGCGAAGGCGGTCGGCGATGCGGTCGCCTACATGGCGACCTTGCCGCTCGATGCCAACGTGCTGTTCATGACGGTGATGGCATCGAAGATGCCGTTCGTCGGACGGGGCTAGGTCGCCTCGTATATTGCCGTCATTGCGAGCCAACGGGTCGCGCGAATGCGCGCCCGATGACAGGCTCCGCGAAGCAATCCAGCGGGCCGCACCGTGAAAACAGGACTGGATTGCTTCGTCGCTCTGCTCCTCGCAATGACGTCATGAGTGGGGGCTACATGCTGCAGTTGCAGTCGGCGTTCGGCGTCTTCGCGTTGCTCGCGATCGCGTGGGCCATGAGCGAGAACCGCCGCGCCGTTTCCTTAAGACAGACCGCGGTCGGCCTCGCCGTCACGCTTGTGACCGCCATCGTCCTGATCAAGCTGCCATTGGTCGCGCACGCGTTCGGCGCCATCAACGATGCGGTCGGGGCGATTTCCTCCGCTTCGCGGGCCGGCACCTCGTTCGTGTTCGGTTACCTCGGCGGCGGCGCCCTTCCCTTCGATCTCAAGGCGCCTGGTGCGGATTTCATCCTGGCATTCCAGGCGCTGCCGATCGTGCTCGTCATGAGCGTGCTCACCACGCTGTTGTTCTACTGGCGCGTGCTGCCGCCGGTGGTGCGCGGCATGGCGTGGCTGTTGGAGCGCACGCTCGGCGTCGGCGGCGCGGTCGGCCTTTCCACCGCTGCGAACATTTTCCTCGGCATGGTGGAAGCGCCGCTGTTCGTCCGCCCTTATTTGGCGCAGATGACGCGCAGCGAATTGTTCCTGGTCATGACCGGCGGCATGGCGGGGATCGCAGGCACCGTGCTGGTGCTCTACGCGACGCTGCTGGCGCCGCTGATCCCGGACGCCGCGGCGCATTTCGTGATCGCCTCGGTGCTCGGCGCGCCCGCGGCGATCCTGATCAGCCTGGTCATGGTGCCGGAGACTTCGGACCAGCGTACCGGCGGCGCGTTGGCCGATCCCGAACTGCACGCGTCCTCCACCATGGATGCGATCGTCAAGGGCACCACGGCCGGGCTCGAACTTCTCCTCAATATCGTCGCGATGCTGATCGTGCTGGTGGCGCTGGTCCATCTCGCCAACGCCGTCCTCGGGCTGTTGCCCGATATTGGCGGTGCCGGCATCTCGTTGCAACGGATCCTCGGTCACGCGATGGCGCCGGTGTGCTGGCTGATGGGCCTGCCCTGGCCGCAGGCGATCACCGCCGGCAGCCTGATGGGCACCAAGACCGTGCTGAACGAGCTGATCGCCTATGTCGATCTCTCCAAGCTCGGCCCCGACGCGCTCGATCTCCGCTCGCGGCTGATCATGCTCTATGCGATGTGCGGCTTTGCCAATTTCGGCAGCCTCGGCATCATGATCGGCGGCCTCGGCACCATGGCGCCGGAGCGCCGCGGGGAAATCAATTCGCTGGGACTGAAATCGATCGTGTCGGGCACGATCACGACCTGCCTGATGGGCGCGATCGTGGGGGTGCTGACGTAACGCGAGGGTCATTCCGGGGCGCCCGCAGGGCGAGCCCGGAATCTCGAGATTCTCCGATGTGCAATTGCACATCGTATCGTAGTTCGACGCCGTCGCGTCGCCCCGGAATGACGGCTTATTTCAGTCCCAGGATCGGCGCGAGCCGGCTCATCACATACACCGACCCCTCCGCCGTCAGATGGGCGTGATCCCACGACAGCGGAATGCCGTCGTCGATCGTGAGCGGACACTGCCGCTGCGGGCAAATCGCATCGACCACGGAAATGTAGAAAAAAACCGTCGGCGTTCGGCAGCGCCGCCCGCATCATCCGATCCAGCGGAAAAATATCAGGGAGTATCATATCATCGGCGCGGGCATCGACGTTGCGCAAGTTGGCGCGCGCCAGCATCGACGGCAGGCGTGAGCGGAATTGCACGGCAGGTCCGAGCAGCGCGACGCGGATGCCGAGCCCGTCGAGGCTTGCAATCGTGTTTCGGATGTCTGCGATCATGCCGTCAAATCGGGGCGGACGGGCGTATTCGAGCCAGTCGGCGAACATGATCACGAGGTCCGGCTTGCGATCGGCGAAAAACGCCAGCATTTGCGCGGCAAGTCCGCGGCATGGCGCGGTGGCCTGCGCGGCCGCGTTCAGCGTCGGCATGCACGCCGGCTGCGTCGCCTGCAGGATATTGAGGTCCCGCGAACCGGTGGCCTTGTCGAGGCCATGAAAATAATGCGCGGCAAGGCTATCGCCCCACAACAGCAAATTGGTCTTGCCGAGCGCGAGCGTGAGGCATGCATCGTCGAAGCTGCCGCGGGCGGGCGAAAAGCAACTGCCGAAACGATAGAGCGGCTGATAATCGTAGGCATTATAGGCGTCAAGTGGCGCCGCGGTACGTTCACGGTCCGAAGCTGTTCGGCTCAGCGCGATTCCGCCGGCACTCCCCGCCAGCAAGATCAGCGTCGCAACAGCGGCGGTACCGAACGCGGCGCGGCGCCTCGGCGCAAGCCGCCGCTCGCGGAACGGCTGTTCGACAAATCGCCAGGACAGATAGGAGATGACGACGGTGAGCACGAACAGCGTGGTCTTGTCCAGGAGGTCGAGCGTCAGGCTCGCCTTCGAGAACCGCGCAAAGGTGAACAGCGGCCAGTGCCAGAGATACAGCGAATAGGAAATCTGGCCGCAGAAACGCAGCATGTTGAGAGGGGACAGCGGATGCCGCACCCGGTTCGGAATTCCGCCGCCCGACCAGATGAACAGCGCAGCGCCGGCGCAGGGCAACAGCGCGCGGTATCCGGGAAAATCGGGACCCTGCTGGTAGGTAAAGACCGAAATGAGGATCATCATGCCGCGAACACCGTGCTGCAGCACGCGGTTATGCAGCACCGGAAAACCTTCGATCGCGATCGCGCTGCCGATCAAAAATTCCTAGGCCCGCGGCGGGCTCATGAAGAAGGCATTTTCGGAATGCCCGGTCGCGATCAGCCAGACGCTCAGCGCAAGCGAGGCGCCGCCGATGACGGCCAGCGCGATCGGCAACGCGAAGCGCTTGCCATTGGAAAGGCGCAACGCAGCCCAGAGCATCGGCGGCAGGACCAGGTAGAATTGTTCTTCGACCGCGAGCGACCAGGTATGCAGCAGCGGCTTTTCGACCGCGGCGTGATCGAAATTAACCGGTCTGCAGCCAGAAGAAGAAGTTCGAGGTGAGGGTGACCGCGGCTGCCGCCGAGCGGAAGAATTCCAGCCGTTCCGACGTCAGCAGATAATGGAAGGCCGGGATCGCGGTCAGCGCGATCATCGCATAGAGCGCGGGCAGCAACCGGCGAACGCGGCGCTCGTAGAACTAGAACCGGGCAAAGGAGAAGCTGCCCTCGCGGATTTCTGCCTGGATGATCCCGGTGATCAGGATTCCGGAAATGACGAAGAAGATATCGATCCCGACGAAGCCGCCGAAAACGCGCGGCGCCTCGAAGTGGAATCCGATCACCGACAAGACGGCAAGCGCGCGCAACCCGTCGATGTCTTCACGGTAACCGGAGGTCATGAATTGCAACTGGTGGGGTTGGCGGGATTCCGGGTTCGACGCTAACGCGTCGCCCCGGAATGACCGCGTTTCACGCGGTCAGTTCGACCGTCTTGAAATCGGCCGGAAGGATCACCTCGAGCAATTCGACGTCGTCGGAATAGTCCATGATCAGATGCTTGATGCGCGGCGGTTGCGTCCAGCTGCTCCCTTGCTTCATCAAGGTCTCGCCCTGGCCTTCCATGTAGGTCTTCACCCAACCCTTGAGGACATAGACCATCTGGAATTCGACGTCATGGAAATGCAGCTTTGACACTTCGTCCGGATTGCACGGCCCGATCAGCCGGATCACATGCGCTCGCGCCAGACCATGGCTCGCGTCGGCAATGCCGAGATCGCGGTACTTTGCATAAGTCCGCAAGCCGTCGGCCTTGAAATCTTCCTCGCGGTGATGGCTGACCGCGATGCGCTGCTTGGGCCGCGGCTTTGGTTTTGCAACCGGCGATGCGCGCTTGGCCTTGATCGGCTTTCGCACCGAGGATTTTGCGGCGGTCTTGCGCGCGGGTGATTTTTTCAGCGCGGCGGTCTTCGCAGCAGCCCGCGATTTCGGCTTCTTTTTGGCCATCGACGTTCTCCCTTTTGATCTAAGGGAGAAGGCTAGCACAGTTCGCGTTGCGTAGGGTGGGTTAGCCGCAGGCGTAACCCACCCTGTTAGAAAAAAATGGTGGGTTACGGTTCGCTAACCCACCCTACAAACTACTCGTTCAATGCAGCCGGAAGACGCCATCGACGGTGCGCAGTTCAGCGGGTTTGACCAGCCTGGAGTGCGCCACGGTGACCGAGTATAGCGGGCCTTCGAGCTTTTCCTGCCAGAAGGCGAGGAAATCCCGCAGCACCGGGAATTTCGGAAACATGTCGTAATTCTGCCAAACGTAAGTTTGTAACAGCGACGGGTGATCCGGCATCCGATAGAGAATTTGCGCCGTCGTCAGCCCGTAGCCCAGCACCTGCTTCCGGAAATCGTCGGAAACAATCCCAACCCGCGAGACCATGCCAACCTCCATTTAAGGAGCGCATTCACGTGGTGGCCGCCTTCCGGAGCCACCCCGGCGGAGATGCGCTCACATGAGAGAAATGTGACGCACGATACCAACCCATCACAAGCCTAAATGTTTAACGGATTGTTGAAAAATGGTGCGTTAGCAGCAGCTTACGGCACGTGCTAGCACAGGGTCACGCAAGCGCCCTGGCCAATTAACTGACATTGACAATTTTGGCAGGCGCTCTGTCGGAGTGCCAATTTTTCTGCTAGAAACCCTTGCTCCCCGCACAGCTCTGTCTTATGTCACCCTGACACGGCTGGCACTCGCTCGCCCGGACTGCCAAAATCCAGAATTAAACAACATCTGCAAAAACTTAGGAGGACTGCATGAAATTCCGTCCGCTTCACGACCGCGTCGTGGTCAAGCGCATCGACGCCGAAGAGAAGACCTCAGGCGGCATCATCATTCCCGACACTGCCAAGGAAAAGCCCTCGCAGGGCGAAGTCACCGCCGTTGGCCCCGGCGGCCGCGACGAGAGCGGCAAGCTGATCCCGATCGACATCCAGGTCGGCGACCGCGTGCTGTTCGGCAAGTGGTCGGGCACCGAGGTCAAGATCGACGGCCAGGAGCTGTTGATCATGAAGGAGAGCGACATCATGGGCGTTCTCACCGACGTCCCGGCCAGCAAGAAGAAGGCCGCCTAATCCACGCCGCACACGCTCACCCCTGAGGAGCGCCTGCCGGCGCCTCCCCAAAAGGGTGAGACACATTCAACTCAGGGAAACCAAATATGTCAGCCAAAGAAGTTAAATTCGGCGTCGATGCCCGCGACCGCATGCTGCGCGGCGTCGACATCCTCAACAACGCCGTCAAGGTCACGCTCGGCCCCAAGGGCCGCAACGTCGTGCTTGACAAGTCGTTCGGCGCACCCCGCGTCACCAAGGACGGCGTCACCGTCGCCAAGGAGATCGAGCTCGACGACAAGTTCGAGAACATGGGCGCGCAGATGGTACGCGAAGTCGCCTCCAAATCGGCGGATGCTGCCGGCGACGGCACCACCACCGCAACCGTGCTCGCGGCTGCGATCGTGCGTGAAGGCGCCAAATCGGTTGCCGCCGGCATGAACCCGATGGACCTGAAGCGCGGGATCGACCTTGCGGTGGAAGCCGTGGTCGCCGACCTCGTGAAGAACTCCAAGAAAGTCACCTCGAACGAGGAAATTGCCCAGGTCGGCACCATCTCCGCCAACGGCGACGCCGAAATCGGCAAGTTCCTCTCCGACGCCATGAAGAAGGTCGGCAACGAGGGCGTCATCACGGTCGAGGAAGCCAAGTCGCTCGAGACCGAGCTCGATGTCGTCGAAGGCATGCAGTTCGACCGCGGCTACATCTCGCCCTACTTCGTCACCAACGCCGACAAGATGCGCGTCGAATTCGATGACGCCTACATCCTGATCAACGAGAAGAAGCTCTCCAACCTGAACGAACTGCTGCCGCTGCTCGAAGCCGTGGTGCAGACCGGCAAGCCGCTGGTTATCGTCGCCGAAGACGTCGAAGGCGAGGCTTTGGCCACCCTCGTCGTCAACCGTCTGCGTGGCGGTCTGAAGGTCGCGGCCGTCAAGGCTCCGGGTTTCGGCGATCGCCGCAAGGCCATGCTGCAGGACATCGCAGTTCTGACCGGCGGCCAGGCGATCTCGGAAGATCTCGGCATCAAGATGGAGAACGTCACGCTCGCCATGCTCGGTCGCGCCAAGAAGGTGATGATCGACAAGGAGAACACCACGATCGTCAACGGCGCCGGCAAGAAGGTCGACATCGAGGCACGCGTCAATCAGATCAAGGCGCAGATCGAGGAGACCACCTCGGACTACGACCGCGAGAAGCTGCAGGAGCGTCTGGCCAAGCTCGCGGGCGGCGTCGCGGTGATTCGCGTCGGCGGCGCGACCGAAGTCGAGGTCAAGGAGCGCAAGGATCGCGTTGATGACGCGATGCATGCGACCCGTGCGGCGGTTGAGGAAGGCATCGTGCCGGGCGGCGGCGTCGCCTTGCTGCGTGCCTCCGAGCACCTCAAGGGTATCCGCACCAAGAACGACGACCAGAAGACCGGCGTCGAGATCGTGCGCAAGGCGCTGTCCTGGCCTGCGCGCCAGATTGCGATCAACGCAGGCGAGGACGGCTCCGTCGTCGTCGGCAAGATCCTCGAAAAGGAACAGTACGCCTTCGGCTTCGACTCGCAGACCGGCGAGTACGGCAACCTGATCACAAAGGGCATCATCGACCCGACCAAGGTGGTTCGCGTGGCGATCCAGAACGCAGCTTCCGTGGCGGCGCTCCTGATCACCACCGAAGCGATGGTGGCCGAACTGCCGAAGAAGAACCAAGGCGCCGGCGGTGGCGGCATGCCTCCGGGCGGCGGCATGGGCGGCATGGATTTCTGAATCCAGACGCTCAGACCAGTTCAAGAAATACAAAACCCCGGCAGCGATGCCGGGGTTTTTGTTTGGGGACTCTCGCCACTCGTCATTCCGGGGCGCGCCTCTTTGGCGCGAGCCCAGGAATGACGGAGGATATTTCGGAGAGTTATTTCAAGATCGTTCCGCGAAAGGCGGCGCGAACGAACGGTAAAAAGAATATACATCACCGCGGGAATGCGGATCTTGTCATCGCGAGGAGCCAATAGGTCGCAATGACGGCTGGCTGTTTGACATTCAAATCGGAAAACAAGAGCAGCGCGTGGCGCGCCCTGCTCTCATCGCACCACGGTGCCGATCCGCGCCGACCGGACCCTCGCCGGTGCGCCATCCGAACCGGGCGCGCGCGAGAAGAAGATCAGATCGACGCGGCCGATCAGCTTGTCGAGCGGGATGTAGCCCACAGCCGACAGCGCGCGGCTGTCGGTGGAGTTGTCGCGGTTGTCACCGAGCATGAAATAATGACCCGGCGGCACCGTGTAGGCGCTGGTGTTGTCGTAAAAGCCGTTGTCGATGCAATCGAGCGTCTCATAGCTCGCGCCGTTCGGCAGCGTCTCGCGCCAGCGCCTTGTCATGGCGGCCGACCCCGTTCCGCAGGCATCGCCGACATAATCGGTGAGCTGCTCGCGCGCCACTGGCTTGGCGTCGATATAGAGCAGGCCATCCTTCATCTCGATGCGCTCGCCGGGCAATCCCACCACGCGCTTGACGTAGTCGGTCCGCTCGTCCTTGGGCAAGCGGAACACGACAACGTCGCCGCGCTTTGGCTCGGAGGCTAGGATGCGCCCCGGGAACAATGGCGGCGAGAACGGCAGCGAAAAGCGGCTGTAGCCATAGGCGAATTTGGAGGCAAAGACATAGTCGCCCACGAGCACGGTCGGGACCATCGACGAGGCCGGCACGTTGAACGGCTGATACAGGAGGCTCCGAACAAACATCGCCAACGCCAGCGCAAACATCGCGTTCAGGACATAGACCGCGATCGTCCGCCAGAAGCCGAAATGCTGGACGCACGCCAGCATCAGCAGGAAGACGATGATCGACCAAAGCTCGAAAACCATCGCCACCAGCAGACGGCCGCCCCACGCATCGGCGCGGCCGGAGGCTTCGAGCGCAAAACTGACGGCGAGCGCGATCAAGAAGCCGAGGATGGTCGGCACCGTGCTCCAGGCCAGCACCGCGCGCAATTGAAGCGTGGAGGCCCCGCCTCCCAGCCATCTTCCGATCCAACTCAGGATCAGCGCCGACGGATAAAGCCAGACAATGCCGAAGACGCCGGCAGCGATCACAAAGCCGAGCCAAAGCCGCCAATCGACGAATTGTTCGGAGAAGCCGACGGTGAGAAGCTGCACATAGAAACCGGCGATCGAACCGAGCATGGCGAGCGGCCAGACCAGATATGTCGGTCGGATCGCGACGATCCGCTCGATCGTTTGCCGCGGGCTCAGCCACAATGTCGCCCATGGCGACGCAAGGCCGCCGTGTTCCATTTGCGTCATGAAAAACCCCGGATCGAAACCGTCAGGCCACCAGCGCGCGGCCGCCAGCCTCATAGCGGCTCTTGGTGACGTCAAAAATAAAGTACGGCTTGTCGCCCGACAACTCCCGCGTGAAGACGCGCTTGACGCCGCCGATCTTGGTCATCGCGCCCTGCGAGCGCCAGTTGGTGTCGCCAACCCAGAAGATCACGGTATCGACCAAGGTGAAGGCGTGATCGAGCATCAGACGCTTGACCTCGCGATTGGTCGCGCCGCCCCAATGCGAGCGGACAATGAAGGTCCAGCCGATCTCGATCTCGCTGCGTTCGGGTTCATAGCCATAATAGCGGCTGGAGCCGATCACGGCGCCGGTCGATCGATCGACGAACACAAAAGCCATTTTCGAAGCGACCGCTTCGTCGAAAAATTTCCGAAACTGCGGCTCGGTGTGGCGATCGGGGACCGGATGCACCTTCCAGATTTCGGGATCGGAGCCGGCCGCAAACAGTTTTGGCCAATCATATGAAGACACCGGCCTGATCATGACGGTTGGGCCGATCAGGGTCGCCTGAAAATCGGGCTCGGGCATGGCCAGAATGTAGCGCGCGGCCGCACCCTCGCCTACCCCCCGCGCAAACTGCGAGCGCCCCTACTCCACCCTCACCACCACCGCGAGCTTCTTGATGCCCTGGTTGCGATAGGCGTTCAGGAAGGCGTTGTAATCGCGGAACGAGACGCAGCCGTTGGAATCGCCGTTCGGCCCGAGCATGAAAGTGTGCGCGAGCAGCCCGGAGCGGCCGTAGACCGCGTCGTCGCCGCCGATCGGATTGAGCCGCAGCGCCGGTACGCCATGGAACAGCGCCTCGCGCGGCGTCAGCTCGTAGATGTGCGGCGGCGTCACGCCATGCATCCTGATTTTCGCCGTACCCGGATCGTCGAGCATGGAGCCAAGACCCGAATGCGCCTCCAACTTGCTGCCGTCGGGCAGATAGACCATGTGCGCGGATATATCGTAGACCGCCGTGTCGCGCTCGTACGGCGCCGAGCCGCCGAGCGCCGAATTTTGCTTTTGGCCGATGCTGCCGGTGATACTGGCGTCGGCGGAAGCATACGACAGCAGCGATCCCCGCTGCTCCTGCTTGCCCCACAGTTTTTCGGTGATCGAGTTTCTTTCGCCGGAGACGATCGACAGCACCGCCGCCTTGGCACGCTGCGCCAGGTCGCTAACGGTATTGCCGGATTCGGGCGGACGTGCCGGTGGCGCCGGCACATTCATCGCGAGTTGCGCGGGCGCCGCCGGCTTCGGCTTGGGCGCTTCAGCGACTTTTGGCGCGCTCACGGCTTTCGGCGCTTGCTTGGGCGCTTCCTTGAACGCTTCCTTGGGGACTTCCGCCAATTTCAGGGCGGCGGGTTGTTGCGATGGAGCCGTGAAGGGTTCCGGCGGGACTGCGGAGGCGACGGTTTGCGGCTTGGACGCCTCAAACCGTTCGTTAAACATAAGCTCAGGCATCGCTGCCACGGTGTCCGGCTTTTCGATCACCGGAGCCGCTTCGAAGGCTGCGAATGCATCGCTGACGGCTTGCGTCGCGTTGCGCGCGGCCACCACGGACGATCGCTTGATGACGGGCTCGTCGTAGCCGGCGTCTGCAAGCCTCGGATAGGCGCTCACCGAGAATATATTGGAATAGACCGTCCAGCCGCAGCCCAGCACAAGACAAGCGAGTGCGGCAGCACCAAAGAGTTTGTGAGCGTTGGCTTTCCGGGAAGGACTTTTACGCTTCCGGGCCGATAACGCACCGGTACTCTTTCTCATACACCTTGCGCCCAGGACGGTTCCACTTTGTTCCCCTTGAAGTGCCGTGGCCGGTCAAGTTCCGGTGCAGCATCTCGCAGAGGCCAGAAGCGTCATTAAGGCGACTTTTCGTTAAATGCGGATTAAACCCGGGCAGATATAAGGCATGCCGAAAGGCGGTTCGGCCCAGATGACCCGTAATCCTGCGGGATTCTAAGCCTTTAATAGCTCAAGCTCGGGTACCAATCCGCTCCGCGGCCTTCCGGCGTGGTGTCGAGGATTATCCACAAGGGATCGATATCCGGCGCGCCGCGCGGATCCTGACCGGGATCGGCGGTGGCAGGCCCCATTTCGCCGGACCAGAAGTGACGGATGGTGCCATCGCGGCGCGTGAGAACGTTGTAGCCCGGCGCGTCGGCATCTTCCCGGCTGACATAGTCGCGCGTGTAGTCGCCGGAAAAATCCGAATAGATCTTGTGCCGCGTCCAGCCGCGCGCCTTCTTCGCCGCCACCAGCCGCTCGATCGGCGAGCGCGCGACAAAGATAAAGGCCACTCGCTGTTCGACGTCAGGCAGTTTCGCTTCCCATGTGCTCATGAACGAGGTGCACATCGGGCACGGCTTTTCGCGTTGCAGCCCGAACATGTAGCTGTAGATCACAAGCGTCGACTTGTCACCGAACAGCTCGGCAAGGCCAGCCTTGCCGGCCTCGCCTTCGAACACATAACTCTTCGTCACCTCACCGCCAGGCGGCAGCTTGCGGCGCTGCTCCGCCACCCGCTCGATGTGACGGCGGAGCTCGATCTCCTCGGCGAGCAGCGCCTCGCGGGCGCGGCGATACTCCGCACTCTCGTTGGGGTAGCGAACGCCGTTGGTGCGCGCGAGCTCGGCGGCGGGTTTAAGGGTGGAACTGTTCATGGCATGACCTTTCTCGGCGGGCTAGATACAAGACGCATCCGTGAGAGGCGCTCCGACATAGCACCGGAATATTTTACTGCAGTTCCGGCGGCGGGCTGCGGTCGATCACGTCGCCTTTTGCACCCTCGAGCAGATCGATCGCGTAGGTCTCGATCACGAGCGGCCCGCGTTTGCGCGGCAACTCCGCAACGCGTTCGATCCGGGTATAGGCATTTTGCAGATAAGGCGGCGGCCCGATAGGTCGCACCTCGTCGACATACAAAACCTTGGCCGAGAGCAGCGCCGGATCGGGCTCGGGCATGTTGACCCAGCGGATGCGCTGGGTCGGCTGCACGACGCAGGTGCCGCGCGGCAGATAAAAGGCGAGCCAGCCGGTGGTGCCGTAATCCGGCGCCAGCACGCAGGTGGCGCCGACGCGCGCGCGGACCGCCTCGATCTGGCTCGCCAATTGGCGCCAGCCGACGCCGACGCTGCGCACGGTCGCGTCGCGGCGATAGCCGGTGAGCACGCCGGTGTCGGCCTGCACGACCAGGAACACAAACATCAGGAGACCGACCGGCAAAGCCCAGCGCAGACAGAAATCCACCAGGCGCTGCGTGCGCACTTGCCAACTTGCCAGATGCGCGGCCACCGCGGCTGCGATCGCAAACGCCGGATAGACCGGCGCGAACCAGTTCGCTTCGACGCGGGCGTGCAGCGAATGCCAGACGAAATACCAAACGATGGTCCAGAAAATCGCATTGATCAGGATGCGCGCCGCGGGCGCGCCGGCGTTGCGCGTCGACAGCGCATACAACCCCATCGCGCCGAGGATGAATACCAGCGGCGTTGCAAACGCGACCTGAGTCGGAATCAATTCGCCGACGAAAGCGGGGTGGAAATCCTCAATCCGGGCGCGACCGATCTGCTTGATGAAGGAGACCCATTGGTGATCGGCGTTCCAGAGGATGACCGGCGCAAAGATCGCAAGTGCGACCAGGCCGCCAAGGTAAAGCCAGGGCGAAAGCAGCCAGTGCCGCAATTTCGGGACGCTCAAAAGCCAGATCACGATCGCCGGGCCGAAGAACAGCGCGGTATATTTTGACAATAAGGCCGCCCCGACAGCGGCGCCGACCGCGAGCCACCATGCGCCTTGCCCGGTCTCCAGCACTTTGGCGAGAGCAAACAGAACAAAGCACGAGGCAACCAGGAGCGGCGCGTCCGGCGTCACGATCATGGTGCCGACCGCGGCCATCAGCGTGACGTTGAGCAGGACGGTCGCGGTTGCCGCCAGCTGAACGCCGCAGAACAGGATCGCGGCTGCGCGATACACCGCAAAGCTCATCGGCAGCGCCAGTAGGATCGACACCAGCCGGACGCCGAGTTCGGTGTCGCCGGCGATCGTGGTGCCGAGGCGGATCACGAGCGCGACCATCGGCGGATGATCGTAATAGCCTGCCGCGAGATGCTTCGACCACATCCAGTAATAGGCTTCGTCGAAGGTCAGCGGCGTCCAGGCGGCGCCGGCCAGCCGCAACGCGACCAGCGCCAGCACCGTGAATGCGGTGTTACGGACAAGCCGCGCGTCGCTGCCGGCGTGGATTTGACGTTCGCTACCCACTAAGCCGCTATCCCGCTGGCGAACGTCAAATCCAAGGCCCCTGAAGATGATGCTGGACTTTATCGCCTGCGCCAGACGAACAGTCCGGACATCGCGTAGTTCCACACCACGCCCATCAGCGCGCCCGCGGCACCGGCGAGCCACCAGATCGGTTCCTGGTCGTAGACCGAGAAGGCGACGCCGACATTGGCGAACAGGCCGACGCTGCAGACGAGATAAAACGCGAGCAGACCACCCAGGATCGCAAGACCCTTCAACCGCTGGTCGCGATAGGTGAGAAAATTGTTCAGGATGAAGTTGCTGGTCATGGCGACAAACGCGCCGGCGGCCTGCGCCTCCGGAAACGGCAGGTCGAACAGCTCGAGTGCAATAAACAGCGTGCCGAGATGCACGAACAGGCCGGTCGAGCCGACCATCGCGAACAACAGGAAGCGCAACGACACCACGTCGTGCGTCAATTTCGCCAGCACGAGCCCGAGGAAATCCAGCGCCACCGTGGAATCGAGCTTGCTTTCGCCATGCAGACGCGAGCCGAAGCTGTAGGGTATCTCGACCGTGCGCAGCTCGCCGCGGGCGGTCGCGACGATATCGAGCAGTATCTTGAATCCCTGGGTCGAGAGCTGCGGCGCCAATTGCTCGAAGCGGTCGCGGCGGATCATGAAGAAGCCGCTCATGGGATCGGCAATGCGGACGCGCAACACGCGCCTGGCGACCTCGGTCGCGAGCGCGCTGGCGCCGGCGCGCTGCTTGTTGAAGCTGTCGGCGCTGCCGCCTTCGACGTAACGGCTGCCGACCACAAGCTCCGCCTGTCCGCCTTGCAGCAGCGCCAGCATCTTGGGTAGTTGCGTCTCGTCGTGTTGCAGGTCGGCGTCCATCACCGCCGCATAGGGCGCGCTCGATGCCAGGATGCCTTCGATGCAGGCGCCGGACAAGCCCCGCCGCCCGATCCGCCGGATGCAACGGACGCGGCTATCCTGCCGCGCCAGGCCGCGCACTACGGCCCAGGTCCCGTCAGGGGAATTGTCGTCGACGAAGATGACTTCCCAGGTAATGCCTGACAGCGCCACCTCCAGCTTGTGAACCAGCAGGGTGACGTTGTCGCGCTCGTTGAAGGTGGGAACGATGACCGAAAGCTGAAGCAAGCCTGGGGCTTGTTGACCCAAATCTTGCTTACCCGAGTTCTTGTTGACCCGAGTCTTGTTGACCCAAGTCTTGTTGACCCAAGTCTTGTTGAGCTAGGGCCTGCGGCGGATTTTCGGGGCCCGGTCTGACAGCTTCATTCATAAGGGCCAAGCGTATATCCGCCGCCTTCCGCCGTGCCAAGGCGCAGTTCCGCAACAGAGCATGGAAGTTCAGCGAAAACGCGCCAAAACGGGCTTGAAAACGCTTTAAAGCGCCAACGACCACGAGCCTCCGGCGCAGGTACAGTTGCTGCCGGGCTCAATACCCGTAGTTGAACGGGCCTTCGGATTCAGATGGCTGAAACGAGTTCGGGTCCATTCAGGTGATCGTGCCGGAAGCTACGGTGCAAGAGGAGGCAGCGATGGTTGGCTTATCGCCAACGAGCGATACATTGGCTCACAATCCTTCGAACGAGCCGGTGCGCGGATTCTCGCCATGTTGCGGCGAGCCGAACCGGCCGCGCTAATCGTCGTCATTCTCGTGGCAGTGTCCACCTTGGGGCTCTGGTTCGTCCCTGGTCTGGCCGTTCTAGCTCCGCCGATCTGGTCCAAGATGACCGCGAACACTGCCGTCGGCCTGTTGCTGGCTGTCGTCAGTTTAGCGGCCTCGCACCAACGGCAATCAAGGACTTCGCTGGGCCTGAGCCAGACGGCGGCGCTGATGCTGCTCGTCCTTGGGGCTGTGACCCTGGTCGAATATGCGGCCGATATTTCACTTGGGATCGATACCTGGTTCCCCACCGACGCGAGTTCGCGCTATCCCGGACGCCCGTCGCCGCAAACGGCACTCGCGTTCGCGTTGGCTCGGCGCAAGCGTTTTGACGATCCGGCAATACAACAGCCGGCTCTCCCGGCTCGCCGACCTGTTGACCATCCTCCTTGTCGCGTTCTGTCTCGTCACGATCGGCGGCTAATTCTTTCACGCTTCCAGCCTGACCGGCACCGACACCTCAACCCTTGTCTCGCCGCATACGCTATTGTCGTTCTTGTGTCTGACATTCGTCGTGGTCGCGCGCCGCGCCAAGCATGGTGGCATCTTTTCCGTTCTCGTCAACGTCGGCATCGGCAGCCAGATCGTCCGCGCGGTGGTGCCGATCGCAATCCTCTTGCCTTACGCTTCGATCGGCGCCGTAGCCTATCTCGTCGACACCCGGACCATGGGAGCGAGTTACGCCCGTGCACTGGCGGCCACCGGCGACGCGCTTGCCGCCCTCGGCATCGTCATCTGGATGGCGTGGCGTCTCAATGCGCTGGGGCGGCAGTTGCGCGATCTGTCGCTGACCGACGAATTGACAAAGGTGAACAACCGTCGCGGTTTTTATTTGCTTGCGAAGCAGGCTTTTCGCGAGGCCGTGCGAGCGAGATCCAGCCTGACGATACTGTTTTTCGACCTCGACGGACTAAAGCGCGTCAACGATACGATCGGCCATCTGGTCGGGTCGCGATTCAGTCGTTCGCAACCTTGCTGATGCAAACCTTCCGCGACAGCGACATTGTCGGCCGTGTCGGCGGCGACGAGTTTGCGGTTGTAGGCTCTGTGACGGCCGAAACGCGCGCGAGGCCCTCGCCCGTTTGAACGAGGCCGTGGCAGCTTTCCACGCGTCAACCGTTCAGAAATTTCCCTTAAGCTTCAGCGTTGGCATTGCCGAGCTGACGACAGGCGGCCGGGAAAGCCTCGAGGACCTTGTCGCCACGGCCGACGCCCGAATGTACGAGAACAAAGCGCGAAAGAAGTCTCGTCCCCTATCCCCGGCCGCAAGCATCAATCCGCCTGTTTCGGGGGCCGTGCCCGTGAGTGCCGGCGCGACGAACAACCTCGCATCGAAGACGTCCGTCGATTCAAAGGTGGGGCAATCTGCCTAGAGCATGATCCGGAAAAAAGCCTGCCCGCACCTGGACAGCGGGGTGGAACCGATTTTCTTCTCTCGCGACAAACGCGAAAAACGCGTTTGCGCGGAGATCACGCTCAAGCAAAGAAAAGAAATGAGCTCATGATCCGATTCAATCGGTAAGGGTGGTTGCGCAGGTAACCGCTCGAGCCTGATCATAGCGATGAGGCCAGATCGGGCGATGAAGCTGTGCGGACACAGGGCCAAAAATGCCAACGACCACGAACAACAAGCGCAAGGGGGCCGTGCAGCCAAACCTCTCGCGTTAACTAATTGGGCACGTCCTTGATCACCGGCCCGCGGGGCGCCGGGGCCGCAGGCGCCGCCTGGACCGGCCGCTGGACCTTGGCCGGCTTTCCGAACTGCCCGATCGGTCCATATGCGAATGCGGCCAACAACACCACAGCTGCGATGATCGCCGCCAAAATGCCTGCTACTGACTGAGACGTCATACGCAACAACCCCTCGCTCCGAAGCTGGATTGATATCACGGAAAGGCCGATGGCGGGAATAGGCCGCCTCAGCCGGGCGCATCCCCCCTACTTTGGCGCCTTATGCCGGACGAACGCCGTCACGATGTCCTTCTGCGCCAGTTCGATTGCCTTGTTGGCGGTCGTCATATGAGCTGCCGCACCAGTGTCCGGGAATTGCATCGACAGATAATCTACCAGTGTCACGCGAAAATTCTGCCGTTCGGAGGTACAGGCGCTTGCGACATCGCGGGTGAAATCCTGTTCCGACATGTGCATGAGGTTGTCCGGCGAATATTCCTGGGCAAGACAGTTCCAATAGGAATCGCGGCCTTGTACCGCGAGCTTGTGCGCGTCGTCGAGTTCATCGGCCAATGCGCCTGATGCCGTCATCGCCAATGCCGCCGCCATCGCCACGATACGCATGTGTTCTCCTTTTCCGACCATCCTAGCTTGCACGCCGGACCGAGGTGAAGCGCGAGTGTCCCGACGGCCTTTGAGTTCCCCACCGGGAACGGAACCGCGGAGTCACAAGCGTCAACACACGAGCGCCGCGCAAGAAACATGCGCAAACCGCGATTCCAGCGTAAACAGTCGTTTGGTTGATTCGAAAACAGCGGAGCCTCACAGAATGTCGAGTAGGGACCACAACAAACCACCGGGAAAGCCCGACCAGCGCAGCCGGAAGGCGAAGTCGGCAAACAAGAAGCCGGATCAACGGCAGCGCCCGAAGCGGGATCAACAGCCCGATCGTCAGCTGGATGATAAAGAGCTGATCGAGGCAGCCGTCGCCTCACCTGAAATCTTCCCGATCGAATCTGAGGCTTCGACGGGTACCTCCTTGATCGAGACAGCAGCAGCGTCAACCGAGGCCCCCTTGAAGGGCGCGCTGGTGCCGATCGAGGCGTTCCGGATCGGCACAGCGGTATCGCTCGACACGTTCTGGGGCGGATTTCAAACCATCGCGAACGCCTACGGAGACTACATCAGGAAATCGCTTGATGAGACCCGATCGCTTCTCGAAAAGCTCAGCGTTGTGCGGTCGCCCGACAAGGCCATAGAGGTTCAGACCGAATTCACCAAACAGGCTTTCGAGACCTTCCTTTCTAGACTCGCATCGGATCTCGAAGCTCTACAGCGAGCTTGCCAGGCAGATCTTCAGACCCTTTGAGCGCCTCGCGACCAGGATGAGCCAACCGGCGCGCTAAGGTCCCAAGAGCACTGCGCGAAACAACTCTGCCGGGCGCCCGGTAATCCCGGGCGGACTGGTCAATCGCGCTTGATTTAACTAGTCTCGATCCCGCAAATTCTCCCTCATGCGACGAGACTAAAACCGTGACCAAAGCCCCGGCGTCGGGTTCCAAAAAATCAGGCCACGTCTACATCGGCGTCGGCGGCTGGACCTTTGAGCCATGGCGCGGCGTTTTCTATCCGGAAAAACTTGTGCAGGCGAAAGAACTCTCTTACGCCGCCTCGAAGCTGACCTCGATCGAGATCAACGGCACCTATTACGGCTCGCAAAAGCCGGAGAGTTTTCGCAAATGGGCGCGCGAAGTGCCCGACGGCTTTGTGTTCTCGCTGAAGGGGCCGCGCTTTGCCACCAATCGCCGCGTCCTCGCCGAGGCCGGCAATTCCGTGAAGCGATTTTATGATTCCGGCGTGCTCGAGCTCGGCGATCGCCTCGGCCCGGTGCTCTGGCAATTCGCACCGACCAAGAAATTCGACGCGGCCGATTTCGGCAAATTCCTCGAGCTGTTGCCGCGCAAGCTCGACGGGCGCGCGCTGCGCCACGTGGTCGAGGTGCGGCACGACAGTTTTTGCGTCGGCGAATTCGTCGCGCTGTTGCGCCAATTCGACACGCCGGTGGTGTTCGCGGAGCACGGCAAATATCCGGCGATCGCCGACGTCGTCAGCGATTTCGTCTACGCACGGCTGCAGAAGGGCAATGACGAGCTCAAGACCTGCTATCCACCGAAACAGCTTGACGCCTGGGCGCAGCGGTTTTTGGCCTGGGCCGGCGGCGGCGAACCTGACGACTTGCCGCGCGTCGACAAGGCCAGGCCGGCGAAAGCCCCGCGCGACGTGTTCGCCTATGTCATCCATGAAGGCAAGGTGCGCGCGCCCGCCGGCGCGATGGAATTGATTGCCCGCGTGAAGTGATCTCGCTAGAAAAAATGGCCAAAAGCAAAAAGCTCTTCACTATCGGTTATGAACAAACTCCCGCCAAGGCGGTGCTGGACGAGCTCGAAACCGCCGGCGTCAAGCTTCTGGTCGACGTGCGCGCCGTCACCTCGTCGCGCCGGCCGGGCTTTTCGAAGAACCAGCTCGCGGCGGGTTTGGATGAACGCGGCATCGCCTATTTGCATCTCGCCAGCCTCGGTACGCCTAAGGAAGGCCGCCTCGCCGCGCGCAGCGGCAAGTTCGATGTGCTTCACAAGATCTACGCAAAACATCTGAGGACGCCGCAGGCCCGGGAAGAACTCGACGAGCTTTCGGCGCTGGTGAAGAAATCCGGACCGGTCTGTCTGCTCTGCTACGAGCGCGACCACAGCCATTGCCATCGGCAATGGATCGCCGAGATCATCGAGGACCGCGACAAGGTCAAGGTCGCGAATTTGGCGGCGAAACAGGCGTAGCCGTCATGATCGCGAGCGCGCAGACGCATTCCCGAAAGACCACCCTGAGGAATCCGGGCAATCACCTTCGATGTGCAGGGCACTTGCGTGGATTTCCTTCAGCCCATCCTGCGCATGGGTGAAACCGTGAACAGACACAAGGGCCTGGATATCGATTGGGCCGCGCTGTCTTTCGACGCCATCCTGACGGCCGAGCTTGCGCGCAGCTACAAGCCCGCGCCCGCCGTTTACCAGCTCGCAGTGGACTATCTTGGCTACCGGCCCCACGAAATCCTGATGGTTGCGTGCCACAAGTATGATTTGAAGGTCGCGCGGGCATTCGGGATGCGGACGGCGTTCGTAGCGCGCCCACTGGAGCTCGGCTCTGGCGCAACACCGGACACCACAGCCGAGACTTGGTTCGATCTGTATTTGGACAGCTTCGTCGCGCTGGCGGACGCCTTGGGCGCGTAACGCCTCACCCCTCGCCGTTGAGATAAAACGTGCCCTCCATCATCGGCACGCAGCGGCCGCCGACATGGGCGGAAACCACCGAACCATTCTCTTTTCGCGCGCGCGTCAAGAGCAAGCTGGATCGGCCCATATCGACACCCTGCCCGATCGTCAGCTTCAACTCGCCATCCTTTGTGCTGTCGAGATCGGCGAGCAGCGCGGCGGCGGCGACAGTGGCGCTGCCCGTGGCCGGGTCCTCGGCAAGGCCGCTTCCCCGTGGGAAAAACATCCGCGCCTGCAGGTCGCAGGGTTTTTCGGCCGGCGCCACATCGCTTGTATAGAAGTAGACTTGAAAAGCGCCATCGCATGGCAGGGTCCGGGCAAACGCTGCAGCGTCGGGCCTGGCGCGCCGCAACGCGTCGCGCGAACCCACCTCCGCCACCAAAAACGGCATTCCGACCGAGACGATTTGCGGCGGATGCCGGTCGGTTTTGATATCGGCCGCCGACAGCGAAATGCAGGCCGCCGTCTGCTCGGCGGAAAACGGCGTCAGCCGCTTGAACGGCTGCGGCGCGGTGAGTTCGGCGCCGACGGCCTTGCCGTCCTCGGTCAGGATTTCGACGGACACAAGACCCGCAATCTCCTCGAACAAAAATCGCGCGGGCGGCTTTGGTGCCTGCGTTGCCAGCACAAAGGCGGTGCCGACATTGGGATGGCCCGCAAACGGGAGTTCGCGGTCTACTGTGAAAATGCGCACTTGCGCATCATGAGCGGGATCGCGTGGCGGCAACACGAAAGTGGTTTCGGCATAGTTGAACTCGGTGGCGATCGCCTGCATCTGTGCCGTCGACAATTCGCCGGCATCCAGCACGACCGCAAGCGGATTGCCGCCGAAGGCGCAGTCGGTAAAGACGTCCACGGTGATATAGCGCCGCCGCATCGCAACTTCTCCCTATCCCAACTGCCACACCGCCATGGGCCGGTCATAGCCCCTCACCGCGACCTCGCCAAGCGACACCGCATCGCTGCACGCCTCGCCGAGCGCGTCGCGAACGCTAGCCGAAACCAGGAGCTGCGAATTGAAGTCCTTGTTGAGCGCCTCCAGCCGTGAGGCAAAGTTCACGGTGTCGCCGATCACGGTATATTCCTTGCGCCGGGGCGAGCCAATATTGCCGGCCACCACCTCGCCGAAGTGAATGCCGATGCCGATCCGCAGCGGCCAGCTCGCGCCGTCGTTGATGTCGTCCATTGCAAGCAGCATCTCGCGCGCGGCGGCGACCGCGCGGTGCGGCGCTTCCGTAGCCTCGAACGGCGCGCCGAACAGCGCGAGAAAACCATCGCCGAGAAACTTGTTCACGATGCCGCCATGGCGATCGAGGATTTCGACCAGCACCGCGAACGCGCCGTCGAGCCGATCGACGACGTCCTGCGGCGAACGCGATCGCGCGGCGGCCGTGAAACTGCGAAAATCGACGAACATCACGGCGACGCGGCGGATGTCGCTCTGAGTATTGGCGCCCTCGGTTATCAGCCGCTCCACAACCTGCGGCGAGACGTGCTGGCCGAACAGGTTGGTGACGCGGTCGCGCGCGGTCGCCGCACGAATGCTCGCGGCAAATCCCCGGCGCAACTGAACCCCGACGGCGCCGGCGAGCACGCCGCAGGTGAAAAGGATCATGCTGCGCGACAGATGATAGTAAAGTTCTGGCTCGGAATCGGGATTGATCAGCGGCTTATAATACATCGCCATCGCAAACAACTCCACCGCGGCAACGAAGCCGGTGAAGGTTGACAGCCAGAAATCGAGCCGCAACGTCGAAAGAATGACGAAGATGAAATAGACCAGCGGCATGACGAAGCCCAGTGCCCGCACTGGTCCCATACTTTCGACCTGCAGCGAAAGGAGAAGGGTCGGCATGCTGGTCTCGATCAGCGCGCCGATATAGCGCCGGTACACCGGAAGATCACGATCGAGCTTCAAATGATGGCGGATCGTTCGGTAGACAAACAATTCGAACAGCACGAAAACCATCAGGATTACGTAAATCGAGTTCGGGTTGACGCCGTTGTGCCAGACACGCTGGACCACGTCCGGAAAGAGGGCATGAGTCAGCGCGACAATGAACAGGATCACAATCGCGACGATAATCAGCGCGCGGACACGCACCAGTTCCTCGCGCATCACCTCCCGCATGAACATGTGCTCGAAGTCTTTCGACACCTGCTCGTGCGGTCTGACAATTTCGCGCCAAAACTCGATAATTGCAGCCATCGTTCTCATCCGCATGATCCGGTCATTCCGGAATGGTGCGTACGCACCAGACCTCAGATGTGCAATTGCACATCGGGGAATCTCGAGATTCCGGGTTCGCGCTTCGCGCGCCCCGGAATGACTGCCTGGTATCTTGCATCAATCGAGCGTACGGCGGAAGCGGGTCACCGCAATGGTCATCGCCACCAGCATCAGTGCAGCTAGCGCAACTGTGTCATATTGCAGGTTCGATAGCGTCGCGCCCTTCAGCATGATGGCGCGGACGATGCGCAAGTAATGCGTCAGCGGCAGGCCCTCGCCGAGATATCGCGCCCAGACCGGCATGCCCGCGAATGGAAACATGAAGCCGGACAACAGGATGCTCGGCAGGAAGAACATCATTGACAGCTGCATCGCCTGCAGCTGGTTCTGCACGATGGTGGAGAACGTATAGCCGATCGAAAGATTGGTGGTGATGAACAAGGTCGACAGCAGCGCCAGCATCAAAACGCTGCCGAGGATCGGCACCCCGAACAACAACACGCCGATGCCGATGATCAGCGAGGCCTGGATGAAGCCGACCAGCACGTAAGGCACGATCTTGCCGAACATCACCTCGATCGGCTTGATCGGCATCGACAAAAGGCTCTCCATGGTGCCGCGTTCGATCTCGCGGGTCACCGACAGCGCGGTGAAGATCAGCATGGTCATGGTCAGGATGGTGCCGACCAGGCCGGGCACGATGTTCAGGCGTGACGAGGCCGCCGGATTGTAGCGGGCGTGCGCGCGGATCTCGAACGGCATCGAAGGCGGATCGCCGGCGAACAAATCGTGCGCGAGCGCGGTCTGCACGACGACGCTGAGCGAGGACAGCGCCGAACTCGCCGCAATCGGATCGGTGGCGTCGGCCGCCACCAATAGCGCCGGACGATCGCCGCGCCGCACCGCGCGCTCGAACCCGCGCGGGATTTCCACGCCGAACAGCACCTTGCCCGATTTCAAGAGATTGTCGAACTCGGCGACATCGTGCACTTCCCGCGTGAAGTGGAAATAGGAGGTATTTTCCAGCGCTTTGAGGATCGAACGCGCAAGATCGCTGTCCTCCTGCAACAGCACCGCAGACGGCAGATTACGCGGCGTCGTGTTGATGGCATAGCCGAACAGCAAAAGCTGCATTACCGGGATCATCACGATCATGCCGAACGAGACCCGGTCGCGCCGGAGCTGGATGAATTCCTTCACCACCATGGCGTAGCTGCGCAGCCAGAAGCCGAACCGCGGCTCGCTGACGTCGCTTCGAGGGCTGGCTTGCTCGGCGATGACACTCATTGGAAATTATCCTTCGACCGGGTCATCAGCTCGATGAACACGTCTTCGAGCGACGGTGCGGCATGCTGCCAGTGCAATTGGCGATGCTCGCGCCAGGGCGCGATCGTCGCCTCCAGCGCTTTTCCGTCACGGCCGGACACATGAAGGCTGGTGCCGAACGGCGCCACCATGTCGACGCCGGGTTGGCCTGCGAGCTCGGCTGCGAGCGGCTGGAGGTCGTCCCCGGTGACGGTGTAGGTCGTCAATGCCGACTTCGCGATCACCTCCTCCACGGTGCCGTGCGCGAGCAGATGGCCATAGGCGATATAGGCGATCTCGTGACAGCGTTCGGCCTCGTCCATGTAGTGGGTGGAGACCAGCACGGTCAGCCCCTGGGCTGCCAGCGCATGGATCTCGTTCCAGAAATCGCGCCGCGCCTTGGGATCGACGCCGGCGGTCGGCTCGTCCAGCAGCAGCAATTGCGGATTGGGCAGCGTGCAGGCCCCGAGCGCAAGGCGTTGCTTCCAGCCGCCGGAGAGTTCGCCCGCAAGCTGGCCCTCGCGCCCCGCAAGCCCGAGCCGCTTGATCATCTGCTGCGCGGTGCCGCGCGCGTCGCGCATGCCATAGAGGCGGGCGACGAATTCCAAATTTTCGCGCACCGAGAGATCCTGATACAGCGAGAAGCGCTGCGTCATGTAGCCGACCTGGCGCTTGATCTTGTCGGCGTCGCGGCGGATGTCGTAGCCGAGGCAACGTCCCTGGCCGCTGTCGGGCGTCAGCAGGCCGCACAGCATACGGATGGTCGTGGTCTTGCCGCTTCCGTTCGGGCCGAGGAAGCCGTAGATGCTGCCGCGCTTCACCTGCATGCTGAGGTCATGCACCACCTCGCGGCCGCCGAACGATTTCGACAGTCCCTTGACGTCGATGGCAATGCCGGTTGCGGGTACGGATGTCATTGCTTGACCGCCACCGGTATCTTGGGATTGAGGTAGACGCTGATCGGCTGGCCGACGCGCAAGCTATCGGGCCGGGACGGCCGCGCCTGGATCAGATAGACCAGCTTGCTGCGCTCATCGAGGCTGTAGATCACGGGCGGGGTGTATTCGGCCGTCGTCGCGATGAAATAAATTTTTGCGGTGAGGTCGGCGGCGCAATTGTCGCAAGTCACGCGCACCTCGTCGCCGATCGCAAGTTTTGGCAATTCCGCCTCCGGCACGAAGAAGCGCAGCTTCATGTTGCCGGGCGGCATGATCGACAGCACCGGCCGCTGCGCCGGCACCATCTCGCCCTCGCGGAAATAGATCTGCTGAATGGTGCCTGACACCGGCGCAAAGCCATTGCGCCGCGCCAGCCGCGTTTCCGAGGTGTTGACGCGGGCTTCGGCGACCCGCAGCGCCGAGACCGCGGAATCGAGGTTGGCCTGCGTGCCCGAGCCGGTCTTGCTCAGCGAGGCCGCGCGGTCATAGGTCTGTTGCGCGTTGGCGAGCGTGGCCTTGTTCTGGTTGAGGTCGGCTTGCTGCAAATCGTCATCGACGGAATAGAGCGGCGTGCCGGTCTTGACCTCGTCGCCCTCGCGAATATTGAGTTTGGTCACCCGTCCGGATTCATCAGGGCTGACAAAAATCATGTCGGCTTCGACCCAGCCCTGAAAGCCGGGATCGCGCCTGTCGTTGCAGCCGGCAAGCGTCGCCGCCAGCGCCAGCGCCGTCAGAATTCGCAACGCAATTTGCGACGAAGTCATGTCGTCCTCCGTTCGCCAAAAATCAGATCGAAATGGACGCGGAGCATCTCGAGCGCATCCAGCGGTGAATGTCGCTCAAACAGGCTTTTCCAGATCACGGCGATGATCGCGGGCGCCACGACGATCTGCGGAAAGCGCACAAGCTCCGGCTGCTTGATCTCGCCGCGCGCGATCGCAAGCTCGATCAGCGCGCGCATCCCGGCGAGCCCGCGCGAGATCACTTCGCGGTAGTAGAAATCGGCGATCGCGGGGAACCTCGGACCCTCGGCCACGATCAGGCGCACGATGTCGCCGCGCCGCGTCGTCGCCACTTCCTGGATAAAGGCTTTGGCAAACCCCTCCAGCGCGTCGCGAACCGACCCGTTCATGGAAGGCGGCGGGACCAAGCGGCCGATCAGCGGCACGATCGCGGTCGAGATCAACTCCTCGAACATCGATTCCTTGTCCTTGAAGTGCAGATAGATCGTGCCTTTGGCGACGCCGGCGCGCTTGGCGACGTCGTCGAGCCGGGTCGCGGTGAAGCCGCGGGCGATGAACTCGTCCAGCGCCGCCTCAACGATGGCCGCGCGCCGCTCCGCCGCCCGCTCGGCGCGGTTCGAGGGCGTGGCCGGGGAGACGTCCCCTGCCTGGCGGCGGGCCGGCTTGGCGGCGCCAGTGGATTTTGATGCGTTTGCCATGCCTATATATGACTGACTGGTCAGTCATTGTCAACATCGAGCTCGACGACCGGCTTCACATCGGCGTGACGGGTTTCGGGTTTCGGTGATCAAATCCTAGACGAGAGTGATGATGACGGCACACAGCAAGGCGCGCTGCTGTTCAACGGCATCATGAGTGACAAGCTGGCTAAGCACCGTTGACCGGCCAAGGCGCGCGACGCAGAGCCAGGCGACGATGATGTCACAGGCGACCATGCTGGCGACGACGACAAAAAACTATCGGGCATGCCTGCTTTGGCGAGCACTGGTTCGGTCCATGTTTCCCTCCCCCAGCCATATTCGATTGCCGGCTCGAAAACCGGCACACTGAAAGGGTCGGACTGTAAGTTCAGATGCAGATTAGGATGTGTTTGACGGTCATTATGGCAGGAGGCCGGGCGGTCGTGCCTCGGTCAAATCGGCTTGGCACGTTAATCATGCAGAACAAATCGCTCCACCGCCTTGGCGAAACCTTCGTGGTCATAGGAGTCCGTCACGACGTTCGCCTGCCGTTGAACGTCCTCCGACGCGTTGCCCATGGCGATCGAGAGGCCGGAGCGCTTGAACATCAGGACGTCGTTGGGTTGGTCTCCGATCGTGGCGATTTCGCTGGGCGGAATACTCAGCTCGCGCGACAGGTAGTCGAGGACGAAGCCCTTGTTAGCGTCGCGGTGGGTCACGTCGAGATAGTAGGGCTGCGAGCGCGCGGCGGTGGCGCGGTTTCCGAGCGCCTTCTGGACGTCGGCCTCGCACTGGCGCACGCGGTCGAGATCGTCACCCACCCCAACAATCTTGACGGCTCGCAACAGCATGTCGTCGTCGAACGCCCTCACTACCTTGGGTCCGAACTGAACGGTGCGACCTTCGCGGTCGACATGCGGCGCCTTGAGGTCGCGGATCAGCCAGTCGTTGCCTGCATAGACCCAGCTGTCGAGGCCGTGGCTGTCGATCAAGTCGACCGTCTGCTTGGCGGCGTCGAATGGCAGCAGCTTCTCCTCGATGATGGACAGATCCGGGTGCACGAAAAGGCCGCCATTAAATCCCGCAACCGGGGTGTCGATTGCGAGGGGCGCGATGAGCATCGCCATGCCCTTCGGCGGCCGGCCGCTGGTGATCGCAAAACGGATGCCCTTGTCATGCAGGCTGTGCACAGCCTTGAGGGCGCGCTCGGTCAGCACCTTGTCGCGCGTCACCAGGGTGCCATCAACGTCGGCGAGCAGCAGCGATAGTTTCCGAAATGCGTCCACCAAGATAATACCGCTTTCTGCATCCGTACGCATCGCGCTGGCGCACGTTCGAAATCGCGGCCGCACATACGTTTGGATGAATTACAGGTTTCCGGGCGTTGGTTGAGGTTGCGTGAACGTTGCCGGCGCACGCGCGGACAACAGCGCAACGCCGGTTCATCCAGGCCCTTTCATAACCCATCGTGCCAAATCAGGCCAGCCCACCGGAACGGCGCGCTCCACACTTGCCGTGCATGCCGTGATTGAGCGGATTATTTCCTGTAAGGCTTTGGTTAGATATGCGCGCCTTTTTCTTTTGCAGCGGTACGACCAAGTTCCTTCAGTTTCCGGCGGCCATTTACCTCTTCAACATCCTCATCTAGACAAAGCCACCGCCATTAAACTTAATCAGCAATCTTAATCAGCGGTTTTCCTCGCGCAGCACCGTTGCCGCGCTACCGTCGTCTCATCGGTGACGGGAGGTGATCTATGAGCGAAAAGACAGGTAAGAAGACCAAGGCTGAGCTGCATGAGATGCTGGCCGAGGCAGTCCGCAATACGCAACCCCAACCGGTCCGCGACGTGCAACCCGAGCCGGAGCGCAAAACGCAACCCCACAAAACGCGACCCGCACCGAAGCACACGACCAAAATCAAAACTGTTCGGGCATCTGCCAGCCGGAAGCAGCGGCGTCGATAATGCGGCCGGTGATCCATGATCGATAAGATGAGGAAGGACCTCGCGCAACGACATGCGGTAAAGGCTTTTCTACGAGCAGGTGCGCGAAAGGCAGTAACTGAATACGAAAAAGCGCAGCAAGAGCTCCGAAAAAACTACGAACGATTGCGGGCCGAGCGATTGGCTAGGGAAGCCGCGAAGTCCAAAGAGAAATAGCACCGTTGTGCCGTGGGGTTTAATTTACCCTCCCCCTCCGCAAGGCGCCCGCCGGAAACCAGAAAAGATTTCGGTGCGTCGATTAAATCGCCGCGCGAGCTTACCCCTAGGACTCAATTGTTTCGGGAGAGCGCAAGAATATCGGCAATTCTTCGTGGTGGTCCAGCCCATCATCTTCGTCGTGTTGCAGTCCGTTAGGTGGTTCTATCTCGGGCTCCGAAATTTTGTAGGACTTGCATTCCAAACGAGCCCATTTCAGTGCCTGAGAATAGTTCGGACAGCGGAGGATAATCTCCTGGCCCCGAACTGAAACCACGACGTCGCAAATCTGGGATGCTGTATGGCGTCGGATGAAAACCTGCGGGGTCATTTGCCGAGGACTTGCCCGGTCCCTTGGATCAGCAGCCTTCTCGACCGGCGCGGCCGAGACGTTCGGGTTTCTGACTGATTTGGCAATCTTGAGAAGGGTTGTCGCTTGACGCACGAGATACTGTTGGCCGAGCACTGCTTTTCCCCATTATTGCCAACCCCCACCACAGGACGCTGCAATGTGGAATTTGTTCCAAGTTGGATTCAAATAATTTGTTCCAAGTTGGATTTAAATTAGGACATGCACAACAACAGATCGGCAACGTGCGTTGACAACGTTCATGGTTCGTTCTCATGTTTCGATGTTATTAGAGCCGGATTCCGGGTTCTCGCTAACGCGTGCCCCGGCATGACGGAGGAAGTCAGCCCTTGGCGTCGCGCGGGCCCAGGGCGCCGATCACGCATTCCCGCCGAATTCGATCTTCGCGGGTGACCGCATTCAGCGAACGTCGGCACGGCGCGATCGACGCGGCCATGCCCGCGCCTTACGACCTGCGCGCCGCCTCAAGCGCCTGCGGCGTGTCGATATCGAGAAACGCGCTTTGGCCTTCGACCGGCACTTCCGCCACCGCCTCGGCATGCTTGGCAATCAGATGACGCGCGCCGATATCGCCGTCGAGCGTCATCAGCTCGTTGAAGAAGCGGCGCGACCACAACACCGGATTGCCGCGCCGTCCGTCGGCGACCGGCACCACGATCAAATTGCCGCGGTCCGGCGCGAACGCTTCGACCAGCCGGTCGATCAGATCGGCCGATATCAGCGGCATGTCGCCCAGACAAATCACGGCGCCGTCGGCGTTGTCCGGCACCGCCGCGATTCCGGCCTTGACTGAGCTGGCAAGCCCGCCGGCAAACTCCGGGTTGCGCACGAACCTTACTTTCAAACCAGCAAGCGCCTTTTCGACCAGTTCGGCCTGATGTCCGGTGACGACAACGACCTCGGAGGCCTTCGACGCCAGCGCCTGCTCGGCCGCGATCCGCACCAGCTTCTTGCCGTCGAGTTCGGCCAGTAATTTGTTGGGACCGCCCATCCGGGTCGAGCGCCCGGCGGCAAGGATGACCGCGGCGACATTGCGGTTGCCTTCGATGTCGGGCTTGGTGCGCGGCTGCGGCCGCGTCACGATCTCCATCAACAATCCGCCGACGCCCATGCCGGTGAGTTCGGCGCGCGTGACCTTCAGCCCTGCGAGCAGGCGCATCAGCACCCAGTCAAAGCCGTTCTCGACCGGCGAGCGGGCGCAACCGGGCGCGCCCAGCACCGGCACGCCACCCGCGCTGCCGATCAGCAACAGATTTCCGGGATCGACCGGCATGCCGAAATGCTCGACCGCGCCGCCGATTTCGGTGATCGCGGCCGGAATCACATCGCGCCGGTCGGCGATCGCGGACGCGCCGAACACGATCACAAGCTCCGCCCCTAGCGCGAGCAATTCCTTGATCGCGGCTGCGAGCGCCGCCTCCTCATGTTCCACCCGGCGTTCCGCGATGATGGCGGCCCCGGCGGGCGCCAGCCGCTCCGCCGTCACGCGCAGGGTCTTTTCCACCACCTTCGGCGCCAGCCCCGGCAACAAGGTCGAGACTACGCCGACCCGCTTGATGGTATAGGGCGCGATCCGCAGCGCGCTCTGACCTGCCGCCTTCACGGCCGCGTCGCGCAACTTCGCTTCGACGCCGAACGGAATGAGCTTTACGGTTGCGACCATCTCGCCTTCGACCACCGGCTTGTAGGCGGACAGCGTCGCAAACGTAATGGCTTCATCGACGGCATTGATGCGGTCGACCGCCGCGCGATCGATCACCAGCACACCGGCTCTGCCTGCGAACAGATTGGCGCGCCCGGTAAAGGCGCGTTCGACATGGATGCCGTCGCCGGTGACGGCTTGCGCGATGCTGGCCGCAGCCACGTCTTCGGAGACGTCGCCGGCCTCGAGCCGCACCACGACGACTTCTGCAACAGCGGCCTTGTTGAGTGCCTCGACCTCGGCAGGTCCGATCGTGGTGCCTTTCTTCAGCACCAGTGATCCCTGACGGAGCGTATGGACGGTGACCCCGCCAATCGCATCCGTCGGACTGGCGGGACCGAACTTCATGCCGCTTCTTCTTTCTCTTTTGGAGGCAGGCGCAATTGCGCGGTGATCTCGGCCATGATCGCGACCGCGATCTCCGACGGCGAGACCGCGCCGATATCAAGTCCGATCGGCGCATGGATGCGCGCGATGTCGGCATCCCCGGCGCCTTGTGCCCTCAGCCGCTCGGCACGCTTGGCATGCGTCTTCCGCGAGCCCAACGCGCCGATATAGAAGCACTGGCGCTCAAAGGCATGCAGCAGCGCCGGATCGTCGATCTTCGGATCATGCGTGACCGCGACGAACGCCGTATAGTGGTCGATATTGAGCGGCGGCAGCGCGACGTCGGGCCATTCGGCGATCACAGGCACATCGGGAAATCGCTCGGGGCTCGCGAATGCCGTGCGCGGATCGACCACCGTGACGTCATATTCAAGCGAGCGCGCCAGCGGCGCCAGGGCCTGGCTGATATGAACCGCGCCGACGATGACGAGTTTTGCCGTCGGCGCGTAAACATTGAGGAACAGCTTTTTGCCGGCGGCTTCCACCATGCCGCTCTTGCCCATGCGCAATTGTTTTGCAAGTTCGGCGCGCAGCGGGTCCCGGGCGAAGTCGGCGGCCTTGACCAGGCGCTGTTCGCCGTTCGCGGTATCGGTGACCAGGATCGCCGGCCGCCGCGCGGCGCGCTCGGCATTGAGTTCTGCGAGAGTTTCGGCTTTCACGGCTAGTTTCCAACCTTCTCGACAAAGACCCGGATGGTGCCGCCGCAGGACAGGCCGACGTTCCAGGCGGTCTCGTCGGCGACGCCAAATTCGAGCATCTTCGGCTGGCCGCTGGCGATCACGTCCAGCGCCTCGGTGACCACCGCGCCCTCGACGCAGCCGCCGGACACCGAGCCTAAGAACGTGCCGTCATCGTTGATCACGAGGCTGGAGCCTGCCGGGCGCGGCGCCGAGCCCCAGGTCTCGACCACGGTCGCGAGCGCGACCCCATGACCGGCCTTTTGCCAGTCCTCGGCCGCCTTCAGGATATCTTGGTCGCGATTGAGCATGAGACCCTCTTTCAGGCTGCGGAGCGGATCAGGCTGCGGTGATGCGGCAGCAAGGGCGAGGAAAGTGCCGCGATCAGCCCCTCGATTGAACTCAAATTATGCACCGGGCGGAATTCGTCAACGTGCGGCAGCATCATTTTGATGCCCTGCGCCTTGGCCTCGAAGCCGCCGTAGCGCAGTAGCGGATTGAGCCAGATCAGGCGGCGGCAGGATCTATGCAGCCGGTCCATCTCGAACGCCAGTCTTGCATCCGCCTCGCGCTCCAGCCCATCGGAAATCAGGAGCACGATAGCACCCTGCCCGAGCACCCGCCGGCCCCACAATTTATTGAAGGTATGCAGCGAGGTGGCGATGCGCGTTCCCCCGGCCCAGTCCTCCACCGTGGACGAACAGCTCGCTAAGGCCTCGTCCGGGTCGCGTGCCCGCAACGCCCGTGTCACATTGGTAAGCCTGGTGCCAAACAGGAACACCGAGACGCGCTTGCGGGCATCGGTGATGGCGTGCAGGAAGTGCAGGAACAGGCGGGTATATTCGCTCATGGAGCCGGAAATATCGAGCAGCGCCACGATCGGCGCCGGCTTTTCGATCCGCCCCAACTTGCGGATATCGACGATCTCGCCGCCGGTGCGCAAGGAACCGCGCAAGGTGCGGCGTATATCAAGCCGCAAGCCGCGTGCATCGGGCCGATAGCGGCGGGTCACTAGTTCTGCCTGCGGCAACCTCATCTGGGCAATGGCGCGGGTGACTTCCGCGATCTCGGCCGCGCTCATCTGCGCGAAATCCTTCTTCTGCAGCACTTCCTTGTCCGACACCGAAAGTTTTAGGTCCCGCTCCTGGGCCTGCGGCTGCTCGCTCATATGGGGTTGCGACAGCGCCTCCTGGACCCGGCGCGACGCCGGCGGCGGCTTCTTCCTGGCGTGATCCGGCAGCGGCACCGAATCCAGGATGTGCTTCCAGTCTTCGGCGGCGCGGAAGAACAGGTTGAACGCCTGCGCGAAGATCAACGCGTGCTCGTGGCGCTTGACGAAGATCGCCTCCAGAGTCGCGTACACGTCGGCGCGGTTGCCGATCTCGATCAGGCGCAGCGCATTGAGCGCATCGATGACAGCACCGGGCCCGACCGGAATTCCGGCGGCGCGCAGCGCACGGGCAAAGCCGACCACGTTGTCGGCGATCAGACCGGTCGGGGGCGCGAGATGATTGATGGCGGCCATCGAATAACCCTCTCGTCATTCCGGGGCGCTCGTGAAACGAGCGAACCCGGAATCTGGATTCCGGGTTCGTGCTTCGCACGCCCCGGAATGACGGCGTTTGTTTGTCAATTCTCGCTGGTCGCTTCCTTCAAAACCTTTTGCAAGGTATCGCCCTGCATCCGCGCGATGTCGTCCTGGTATTTCAAGAGCGCACCGAGCGTGTCGCCCACCACCTGCGGTGTCAGCGAGCGGGCGTCGAGCTCGGTCAGCGCGGTCGCCCAGTCGATGGTCTCGGCCACCCCCGGCGACTTGTAGAAATCCTGATCGCGCAGCGCCTGCACGAAGCCCACCACCTGCTGCGACAGCTTTGCGGAAATGCCCGGCACGCGGATCTTGACGATCGCAAGCTCGCGCTCGGCACTCGGATAATCGACCCAGTGGTAAAGACAGCGGCGCTTCAGCGCGTCGTGGATCTCGCGGGTGCGGTTGGACGTGATGATGACGATCGGGGCTTGCTGTGCCTTCACGGTGCCCAATTCGGGTATCGTCACCTGGAAGTCCGAGAGAATTTCCAGCAGATAGGCTTCGAACGCCTCATCGGCGCGGTCGAGCTCGTCGATCAGGAGCACCGGCGCACCCGCCACATCCGGCTCCAGCGCCTGCAACAGCGGCCGTTTGATCAGGAAGCGGTCGGCAAAAATGTCGCTGGTGAGCTGGTCGCGATCGGTATCGCCCGCGGCTTCGGAGAGCCGGATCGCGATCATCTGCGCAGCACTATTCCATTCGTAGACTGCGGATGCGACGTCGAGGCCCTCGTAACATTGCAGGCGGATCAGCTTTCGCCCCAAGGCTGCCGCCAGCACCTTGGCTATCTCGGTCTTGCCGACGCCGGCCTCGCCTTCCAGGAACAGCGGGCGGCCCATGCGCAGCGCGAGATACGTCACCGTCGCGAGGGAACGCTCCGCGAGATAGCCGCGCGAAGTCAGAAGTTCGAGCGTCGCATCGACGGAAGAAGGCAGCGCCGATGCACTCATGGAAAAGCCAATCTTGATGAGCGAAAAATCGGCAGCGTCACGCTTTGGCCGTCGCGGCTTCGACGGCGCGCCGCGCCAGTACCGAGATCAGGTGCGCCCGATATTCGGCGCTGCCGTGCAGATCGCTATTTAGTCCCGCCGCAGGCGCCGTCAGCCCGTCGAGCACTTTCGGCGAGAAGCGCTTCTTCAGGGCTTCCTCGAAGGCTGTGACGCGAAACACGCCTTCGGAGCCGGCGCCGGTGACGGCGACGCGCACATCCGACGGGCGCTTGGCGACGAACACGCCGACCAGCGCGTAGCGCGAGGCCTGGTTGCGGAATTTGACGTAGGCCGCCTTCTTCGGCAGCGGGAACATCACCTTGGTGATGATCTCGTCATTCTCGAGCGCGGTCGAGAACAATCCTTGGAAGAATTCTTCCGCCTTGAGGCGGCGCTTGTTGGTGACGATGGTGGCGCCGAGCGCAAGGACCGCCGCCGGATAATCCGCGGTCGGATCGTTGTTGGCGAGCGAGCCGCCGATGGTGCCCTTGTGCCGCACGGCGGGATCGCCGATCATTCCTGCAAGCTCGGCCAGCGCCGGGATCGCCTCACCCACGATGGCGGAATTAGCCACCTCGGCATGCTTTGCGGTGGCGCCAATGACGAGCGATCGGCCCTTCATCTCGATCGCATCCAGCCCCTCGATATGGGAGAGGTCGACCAGATGCGGGGGGCTCGCGAGCCGCTGCTTCATGACCGGCACCAGCGTGTGGCCGCCGGCGATCAGCTTGGCGTCTTCGTTCTTCACCAGGAGATTGGCGGCTTGGCGCACGGTCGCCGGACGATGATATTTGAATTCGTACATGGGGACTTCCTGATCGCTTTCGCGATGATATCGGTTATGCGAGATCGGAGTTCGCCATCGCCTTGGCGCCAGCCGCGATCGAGGCAACGATGTTCTGGTAGCCGGTGCAGCGGCACAGATTGCCTTCCAGCTCTTCGCGGATGGTGTGATCGGAGAGATCGTGGCCCCTGCGATGGACCATGTCGACCGCGGTCATGATCATGCCGGGCGTGCAGAAGCCGCACTGCAGTCCATGATGCTCGCGGAAAGCTTCCTGCATCGGATGTAGCGGCGCGCCATCCGGCGCGAGCCCCTCGATCGTCTTCACCTCATGCCCGTCGGCCATCACCGCCAGCGTGGTGCAGGATTTCACCGCCTTGCCGTCGAGATGCACGACGCAGGCGCCGCATTGCGAGGTGTCGCAACCGACATGGGTGCCCGTCAACCGCAGGTTTTCACGGAGAAACTGGACTAGCAGGGTACGGGGATCGACATTGGCGGTAACGGGGTTGCCGTTCACGATCATGGAAATTTTGGCCATCAGCACTCTCTTGTCTGCCCTGCCGCATGTCGGCAGAACAGCGTTTAAATCATTCCAAACACCATAATATGGGCCATCCCGGCAATGAGCAACCTCACCCGAGGCTTGGCCAGATTATGGCTTGGGGCGGCTTTTACTAGGTCAGCCCTGTACCGCCTTGGCAAAATTCGCGAAGAATTCGTCGGCCAGTTTCTTGGCCGTGCCGTTGATCAGGCGCTGGCCGAGCTGGGCCAGCTTGCCGCCGATCTGGGCCTCGACATTGTAGCTTAGAAGCGTGCCGCCGTCCTTCTCGGCAAGATCGACGGTGGCGCCGCCCTTGGCGAAACCGGCCACGCCGCCCTCGCCTTCGCCCGAGATCTTGTAACCGTTCGGCGGGTCGAGATCGCTCAGGGTCACCTTGCCTTTGAAGCGCGCCGACACCGGCCCGACCTTCATCTTGGCGACCGCGCGAAAGCCATGCTCGTCGGTCTTCTCCAACTCCTCGCAGCCGGGGATGCAGGCTTTCAGCACCTCCGGATCGTTCAGCTTGGCCCACACGGCCTCGCGCGGCGCAGCAAGCTGGACTTCACCGTTCATTGTCATGGCCATTGCGGTGTCTCCGGGGTCGCCTAGTCTACTCCCAACGCCTAGTTCTGCTCCCCAAGTAAGGCAGGCTCGCGTCAAAGGAAAGAGAACGGATCGGGGATGAGCGATGCATATTCGCAGGCGCGAATGGCCGACGCACGCGCTTTGGGATTGGCAGCGGCAGACGGGGATGGTTAGGTCCCACATATTTGGATCGACCATGTCATGAGCACTGCCCTCTCCCCATTATTCGGCCCGATGTTGTCGAGCGCGGCGATGCGCGCGGCCTGCGACGACATCGCGTACCTGCAGAACATGCTCGATTTCGAAGCCGCGCTGGCGCAGGCGGAAGCCGCGAGCGGCGTCATCCCCAAGCGCGCCGCCGGCGCAATCGCGGCAGCTTGCAAGGCCAGTTCGTTCGATCTCGCCGACTTGGCCGAGGCCGCGACACGTTCCGGCAACCTTGCGATTCCCCTTGTGAAGGCGCTTACGGCCGGTGTCGCCAGGGCCGACACCGAGGCCGCACGTTATGTGCATTGGGCCGCCACCAGCCAGGACGTGATCGACACCGCGACCATGCTGACCTTGCGCGCCGGCATCGACGCGCTGCTGGCTGATCTCGGCCGTGCCATCGCGGGCTTTGCCAAACTTGCTCGGCAGTATCGCGGCACGCCGACGGTCGCGCGCACCTGGCTGCAGCATGCGTTGCCGATGCCGTTCGGATTGAAGCTTGCCGGATATGCCGCAGCACTTGCCCGCTCGCGCAGGAGGCTGATCCGGCTGCGCGGCAAATCCCTGGCGCTGCAATTCGGCGGCGCAGCCGGAACCTTGGCCGCGCTCGGCGACAAGGGATTGCTTGTTGCGGAGAAGCTCGCCGAGGGGCTGAAGCTGCCGCTGCCGGATGCGCCCTGGCATAGCCATCGCGACCGCATCGCGGAGGCTGCTTCCGTGCTCGCAATCGTCTGCGGCAGCTGCGGCAAGATCGCGCGCGACGTGTCTCTGATGATGCAGACCGACGTGGCCGAAGCCTTCGAGCCATCGGGCGCAGGCCGCGGCGGCTCGTCCACCATGCCGCACAAGCGCAACCCGGTCGCGGCCGCTAGCGCGCTTGGCGCTGCGATTATGGCGCCCAACCTCGCGGCGACCATATTTGCCGCGCAAGTCGGGGATCACGAGCGCAGCGCCGGTCCCTGGCACGCGGAATGGCCGACCTTGCCGGCGCTGCTTTTGGTCACCTCGGGCGCACTCGCCGCCATTGTCGACATCGCCGAAGGACTCGAAGTCGACGTCACGCGCATGCGCTTCAATCTCGATGCGACGCACGGCCTGATCATGGCGGAAGCGGTGACATTCGCGCTCGCCGAAAAGATCGGCAAGAGCGAGGCGCATCGTCTGATCGAGGAGGTCTGCAAGAAGGCCGTCGCGGACAAAAAACATTTGCGCGATGTGCTCACCGCCGAGCCCAAGGTCACCTCGCATCTTACCGCCGAGCAACTTGAAAAATTGTTCGAGCCGATGGCCTATCAGGGCGTCTCGCAAGCCCTGATCGACCGTCTGCTCGCCTCGCTCAACGATAAGTAATTCAGATGTCATTGCCTGGCTTGCCCGCCTTCGCTAAAGCTTCGGCGGACTGGCACCGTGAAGCCCGGCGAAGCCTTGGCGTAGCCGGGACCCCGCAATCCATCATCTGGAAGAGACTCTTTTGATGGATGCGCGGGTCAAGCCCGCGCATGACGAGGAGCATACAATGCCGATGATCGACGCCGACAGCTGCCTGCTCAATGTCTCCGTCGAAGGCCGCGACGGCGGGCCGACGCTGATGCTGTCGAATTCGCTCGGCTGCAGCTTGCAGATGTGGGAGCCGCAGATGCGGGCGCTCACACAGGTGTTTCGCGTCATCCGCTATGACCGCCGCGGCCACGGCAAATCCGGCGTGCCGCCCGGCCCCTATTCGATGGAACGTTTCGGCCGCGACGCACTCGCGATCCTCGACCACTTCAACATCCACAAGGCGCATTGGTGTGGGCTATCGATGGGCGGCATGGTCGGGCAATGGCTCGGGGCCAACGCGCCCGAACAATTCAATAAGATCATCCTCGCCAACACCGCCTGTTACTATGCCGATCCCACCAATTGGCTGAACCGGATCAAGGCGGTGAAGGAAGGCGGCATCGCCGCCGTCGCCGACACCGTAATTGCGAGCTGGTTGAGCGCGGATTTCCGGGAGCGCCAGCCGCAGATCACGGCGAGGATGAAAGCGATGTTGATCGCTTCGCCGGTCGCGGGCTATCTCGCCTGCTGCGAAGCGCTCTCCACGCTCGACCAGCGCGAATTGCTGCCGAGGATCAGGAGCCCGACCTTGGTGATCGCCGGACGCCACGACATGGCAACGCCGATTGCGGGTGCCGAATTGATCCGCAGCAAGATTCCCGGCGCCAGCCTCACCATCCTGGACGCCGCGCATATTTCCAATGTCGAGCAGCCGGACGCCTTCACCGATGCCGTGGTCGGCTTCTTGACACAACGCTAGTTTCATTCGTCATTCCGGGGCGCCTCGAAGAGGCGAACCCGGAAACTCGAGATTCCAGGTCTGGTCCGGAGCCTGTCATCGGGCCGCGCTTTGCGCGGACCCGTTGGGACCATCCCGGAATGACGGAGGTGATAATGGACGATCAACAACGCCGCGATAGCGGCATGATCCAGCGCCGCAAGGTGCTCGGCAATGCCTGGGTCGACAAATCGATCGCGGGCAAGAATTCGTTCAATGCCGATTTCCAGGATCTGATTACGCGCTACGCCTGGAACGAAATCTGGACCCGTCCGCATTTCGACGAGCGCACCCGCCGCGTGCTGGTGATCGGCACCCTGGTGGCGCTCGGACAATGGGACGAATTCCGCCTGCACGTCCGCGCGGCGCTTTCGGAAGGCGGCTTCACGCCCGAGGATATCAAGGAGATCCTGCTGCAGCAGGCGATCTATTGCGGCGTGCCTGCCGCTAATCACGCCGTCAAGGAGGCCTCAGCGATTGTGCAGGAACTCGGGCTGCTCAAGAGCTAGCACACGGGTCATCGGCTGAGCCTGCGGCTGCGCGGGGGCCTCGACCATGAGCACGATCGCGGTGCCGAGCAGCAGCAACAGTTCCGTCGCATGGAGCCTTAGCGCCGCGGCCTCGCCGGCATGCGAAGCCATCACCATCAAGGCAAAGCTGATCAGGCTGCCGATGCCGAGCGCCATGCCGAGCGCTTCATCGCAACCGCCGGCCTTGCGCACCGAGGGGCGGCTGACGAGCGCCACGAAGATCGCGAAAAATGCCACCGCCGTCAGCCGGACCAACGCCAACAGCCACGCGGCACGGACCGTTCCGGTCGCCGCCAGTTGCAGATAGTCGCTGACAAACAGTGCCATCGATATGTTGGGCTGCTCGTAGAAGCCATGGATCGGCGAGATCATGATTTTGAAGGCGACGATGGTCCAGGTCGGTATGAAATAGGCCGCGAGCAGCGCGCCGTTGAATGAGCTGATCCGCCAGTTAGTGGACATGCCGTTTCCCGCTGATATTCCGCGGCGCTTCCGATGCGAGCGCTGCGGCTTTCGCGGGTGAGGTAACCTGCTTAAAGTGAGAGCTTCAATTTAAACCCTTTGTTTACCTTAATCGCGCCGGTGGACCTGCGGGTGGTCGTCGCCCCCGGGCTTGACCCAGGGGTTCATCACTCTTCGAAGGAGATGGATGGCCGGATCAAGTCCGGCCATGACGATCTGAAAGTGCCTCAAAAAACTCAAATCGGGATAGGGGGGAGCCTCGCGAACTCCTCCCCTCCCACACCACCGTACATACGGGTCCGTATACGGCGGTTCACTGGGTTGAGCGCGAACGGTTTTTTGTTCGTCCGCGCCAGAGGCTCAGACAGTGGGCACCGTCGGGTTGGCTTCGGCTGCTTTGAACAGCGCCGTCTGGGCTTCACCCTTTCCCGCCGTTCCGAAAGGCCAGCGACCTGGATTTTCAACCGTATGGCCACTCGAGATTCCCATATCCAAGTGTCTTTTCCAGCGTTCGGGCCTTCAGCGAAACTCGTTCCGCCTACTATGCCGTCTGCTGACTTCTCCGCCGCGATCACGAGCCTTACAACTCGCTCAGTCCGCTTTCCCGGACGCGACGGAGATCTCCCGAGGTAAGATCGACCGCCTTCCCTGCACGCCCGCCGGATTTACCACCCCGTCCCTTGATGACCATGGACTTCGCGATCACCTGCTCGCTCGTCCGGCCGGGTAGGCCTCGTTATCCGGTTCTTGTCCATCGGGCCGCAAGTTTGCTCCACGCTTCCTTCAGACCCCACCTCGCGGTGACGCCCTTGCGCTTCGCTAACCCTTCGCCGCCATCAGGCTGGGTAAAGGACTTCCACCTCCAAGCTGTCGATCATGCTCGGCACACAAGAAAAGTCCCGCCTTGCGGCGGGACCTTCCTTGCTCTCACTTGTCTTGGTCTCACTTGCCTTGCTCTCACTTGGGTTGAAGTCCGAACTAACGTCCGCCCTCGCCCTGCTGATCGCAATTCTGGCCCTGACGGTTCGGATCTTGCCGTTGCTGTCCGGGCTTCTGGCCGCCACCCTGCTGTTGACCGGGCTTCTGACCCGGGTTCTGGTTCTGCTGCCCCGGGTTCTCTTTCTGGCTGGACATTCGGGATCTCCCTTTGTTGACCCTAGCCCGAGATAATTCGCGACGGTCGGGCACCGTTCCGACAAAATCCAGGTTCCGCCCGCCATTATGGTGCGGCGTTGTTATAGCGGGGATTCCGTGGCCGGAACTCGTGCGAAAACAACCCAGTACAAACCCCGTTAGCTCTGGCGGCGGCTGTTGCCGGGTCCAGTTCCCACCTGTTAGAAGCGGTCCGACGCGCCGGTTAAGGCTGCCCGGGGCCCTCGCCGCGTCGATCTTTAAAGCGGCAGCCCATGGATTATTTTGCCCAGCAACTGATCAACGGCTTAGTGCTCGGCTCGATCTATGGCTTGATCGCCATCGGCTACACCATGGTCTATGGCATCGTCGGCATGATCAATTTCGCCCATGGCGACATCTTCATGATCGGCGGCTTTATAGCGCTGATCTCGTTCCTGGTGCTGGTGTCGTTCGGGCTGACGGCGGTGCCCGTGATCCTCTTGATCGTGCTGTTGGTGTCGATGGCAATCACGGCTTTATACGGCTGGACGGTGGAGCGCATCGCCTACCGGCCGCTGCGGCATTCATTCCGCCTCGCGCCGATGCTGTCGGCCATCGGCATGTCGTTCGTGCTGTCGAATTATTCGCAAGTGGCCCAAGGCGCGCGCGTAAAACCGGTGCCGCCGATCATCACCGGCGGCTATACGCTGCGTGAGAGCGCGGGCGGCTTCGTGGTTCAGCTCTCCAACGTCCAGATCGTCGTGGTCGTCACGACCGTCGTGCTGCTTGCGATCTTCACTTGGCTCGTGTCGCGGACTCGGCTCGGCCGCGACATGCGCGCCTGCGAACAGGATCAGACCATGGCGGCACTGCTTGGCGTCGACGTCGATCGCACGATCTCGATGACCTTCGTGATCGGCGCTGCGCTCGCGGCAGTCGCCGGCATGATGTACCTGCTCTATTACGGTCTGGTCGATTTCTACATGGGCTTCGTCGCCGGCATCAAGGCGTTCACCGCAGCCGTGCTCGGCGGCATCGGCTCACTGCCCGGTGCGATGTTGGGTGGGCTTTTGATCGGGCTGATCGAGACGCTGTGGTCGGCCTATTTCTCGGTGGAATACAAGGACGTCGCGGCGTTTTCGATCCTGATCGTGGTGCTGATCTTCCTTCCGACCGGCCTGTTGGGCCGGCCCGAAGTCGAAAAAGTTTGACGGGCGGCGGCGTGACAGCACCCGCGCCTGAGACAACGCACGCCTCGCGCGCGCCGGGCGCGGCTTTCATCTTCAAGAAGGCCTTGATCAGCGCGCTGGTGGCTTTGGTGCTGTTTTCGCTGATGATCGGCATCCGCACCGAGGCAGGCCCCACGGGACAATTGATCTACTGGACGCGGTTCGGCGAGCTCGCGGCCATCGTCGCCATCGTGTTCGGCGGCAGCATCATCGTCGAATTGCTGCGGCAATGGTGGGGACCGGTCGGCACCGTCGTCATCATTCCACAGCCGGTGCAAAAGGGACTGGCGATCGCGCGGCGCGCCATCGCGCCTCTGCTTCTGATCTTCACCTTCCTGGTGCCGGTGATCTTCTACGATCAGCGCTACATTCTCGATCTCGGCATTCTCGTACTCACTTACGTGATGCTCGGATGGGGATTGAACGTGGTGGTGGGCCTGGCCGGCCTGCTCGATCTCGGTTACGTCGCGTTCTATGCGGTCGGCGCCTATTCCTACGCGCTGCTCGCGACCAATTTCGGCCTGTCGTTCTGGGTCTGCCTGCCGCTCGCGGGAATTCTGGCCGCGTTCTGGGGCATGCTGCTCGGATTTCCGGTCTTAAGGCTGCGCGGCGACTATCTCGCCATCGTTACCCTCGCCTTCGGCGAGATCATCCGGCTCGTCATCATCAACTGGCAGAGCCTGACCGGCGGGCCGAACGGCGTTTCCGGGATTCCGCGCCCGACCCTGTTCGGCATTCCGCTAACGCCCGCCGACGACGGCCTCGCGGCAAAACTCGGCATCGAATTCTCGCCGACGCATCGCATCGTGTTCCTGTTCTATCTGATCCTTATGATGGCGCTACTGACCAACTGGGTGACGATCCGGCTCAGACGTTTGCCGATCGGGCGTGCCTGGGAAGCGCTGCGCGAGGACGAGGTCGCCTGCCGTGCGCTCGGCATCAATACCACCACTACAAAACTCACGGCATTCGCCACAGGCGCAATGTTCGGCGGCCTTGCCGGTGCGTTCTTCGCCACCCGGCAAGGCTTCATCAGCCCGGAATCCTTCACCTTCAATGAATCGGCGCTGGTGCTCGCCATCGTCGTGCTCGGCGGCATGGGTTCGCAGCTTGGCGTGGCGCTCGCTGCACTCACCATGATCGGTGGTTTCGAGCTGTTCCGCGGCTTCGATCAATACCGCATGCTGGTATTCGGCGTCGCGATGGTGTTGTTGATGATCTGGCGGCCGCGCGGGCTGATCGGCCACCGCGCGCCGACCGTATTCCTCGAGCAGGCGCGTGCGATCTCATCCGACCTCGTCAAGGAGGGTCACGGATGAGCACCGAAAATATTCTCAGCGTCGATCATCTGACGATGCGCTTCGGCGGCATCGTCGCCGTCAACGACCTGTCGTTGACGGCGGAGCGGCGCAAGATCACCGCGCTGATCGGCCCGAACGGCGCCGGCAAGACCACCGTGTTCAACTGCATCACCGGCTTCTACAAGCCGTCCGGCGGCACCATGCGTTTGACGCATGACGACGGCCGCGAGGTGATGCTCGAGCGGCTCAACGATTTCCGCATTGCCAAGCAGGCCAAGGTCGCGCGCACGTTCCAGAATATCCGCCTGTTTCCTGGCATGACCGCGCTGGAAAACCTGATGGTGGCGCAGCACAACGCGCTGATGCTGGCCTCCGGCCTGACCTTTCTCGGACTGATTGGCGCGCCGTCCTGGCGTAGCGCCGAAAAGCGCGCGATCGATCAGGCGAAATTCTGGCTGACTCGCATCGGGCTCATCGACCGCGCCGATGACGCCGCGGGCAATCTGCCCTACGGCGATCAGCGCCGCCTCGAAATCGCACGCGCGATGTGCACCGAACCCGCGCTGCTCTGCCTGGACGAGCCGGCCGCCGGCCTGAACGCGCGCGAAAGCGCCCAATTGAGCAAATTGCTGCTTTCGATCCGCAGCGAGCAAGGCACCTCGATCCTCCTGATCGAGCATGACATGAGCGTGGTGATGGAGATCTCCGACCACGTCGTGGTGATGGATTATGGCGTCAAGATCGCCGAAGGCACGCCGCAGGATGTGCGCGACGATCCCAAGGTGATCGCGGCCTATCTCGGCGCCGACGAACAGGAAGCGATCGCGGTGATGGAGAGCGGCACGTGATGGCGAAACCCGGCACACCGCCCACCTCTCCCTGCAAGGGGGAGGTGGGCCGCGAAGCGGGCGGGTGGGGGTCACGTTTTTCCCGCACAAAAGAAATGACCGCCAGGGCGCGATCTCTCCGCGGCAACATGACCGACGCAGAGCTTCGGTTGTGGCTCGCACTACGCCGCGATCAACTCAACGGCTTTTCTTTTCGAAAGCAGCATCCGATCGGCCCGTACACCGTCGACTTTTATTGCTCGCGTCACCGTCTGGCGGTCGAAGTGGACGGTGGACAGCATGCCGAGCAGCAGAAGCAGTCCGATGATCGCCGGACGCAGTGGCTTGCGGAGAAGGGCGTCACCGTTGTTCGTTACTGGAACAACGAGGTGCTGTCGAACTTGGAGGGCGTGCTGAGCGATCTTCTCGCCCATATCGAGAGGTTATCGCAAGCGGCGACAACCGCCACCCCAACCCTCCCCCTTTCAGGGGGAGGGAGAACAGATAGTCGCGCGCCGGGCAAGGACGGGAGCGAGCCATGACCGCCCCCCTGCTCGCGATCCGGTCCTTGCGCGCCGCCTACGGCAAGATCGAAGCGCTGAAGGGCGTCGATCTCGACATCAACCCAGGCGAGATCGTCGCCTTGATCGGCGCCAACGGTGCCGGCAAATCGACGCTGATGATGACGATCTTTGGCCGGCCGCGCGCCCGCGGCGGCCAGATCCTGTTCGACGGCGCCGATATCACCGGTGTGCCGACCCATGAGATCGCGCGGCTGCGCATCGCGCAGTCGCCCGAAGGCCGCAGGATTTTCCCGCGCATGAGCGTTGCGGAAAACCTGCAAATGGGCGCGGACGCGACCGATAGCAGCCAGGCCGATCGCGTCAGCGGACTGGAGCGCATCTTCGCGCTGTTTCCGCGGCTGAAGGAACGCATGGCCCAGCGCGGCGGCACGCTGTCCGGCGGCGAGCAGCAGATGCTGGCGATCGCCCGGGCGCTGATGAGCCGCCCTCGCCTGTTGATGCTGGATGAGCCGTCGCTCGGTCTTGCGCCACTGATCGCGCGGCAGATCTTCGATGCCATCCGTACCTTGAACCGGCAGGACGGCCTCACCGTGCTGATCGTCGAGCAGAACGCCAATCACGCATTAAGGCTGGCGCACCGCGGCTATGTCATGGTCAACGGCCTGATTGCGCTCGAGGGAACCGGCACTGAGCTGTTGCAGCGCCCCGAAATCCGCGCCGCCTATCTCGAAGGCGGCCGGCGGGGATAGCGGAGCGCGAACGCCGCGCCCATACGCACACACCAGACTGCGGCAAGATGCTGCGAATGGACCGCGGATTTGCCTGAAAATTGCCGATGACTTCGCTCCAAAATCAGCAGACAATGGCCGGGAATATCGACCCGGCTTGTCCGGTACTTAGTCAAATGAACAGCCTGCGGGGATCCCTCATGAAATCACCAAAACTCATCGGCCTGGCTCTGGGCGCGTCGTTCGCACTGTCGGCCAGCGCATTCGCGCAGGACATCACCATCGCGGTCGCCGGTCCCATGACCGGCGGCAAATCCGCCTTCGGGCGGCAGATGAAGAACGGCGCCGAAATGGCGGTGGCCGACCTCAATGCAGCCGGCGGCCTGCTCGGCAAGAAGCTCGCGCTCGACGTCGAGGACGACGCCTGCGACCCCAAGCAGGCGCGCTCGATCGCGGAAAAGATCGGCAGCGCGAAGATCCCGTTCGTCGCGGGGCACTATTGTTCGTCGTCGTCGATCCCGGCCTCTGAAGCCTATGCCGACGGCAACGTCCTGCAAATCACGCCGGCATCGACCAACCCACTATTCACCGAGCGCAAGCTTTGGAACGTGGCGCGGGTCTGCGGCCGCGACGACCAGCAGGGCCTAGTTGCCGCCGAATACATCGCGAAATTCTACAAGGGCAAGAACGTCGCCATCCTCAACGACAAGACCACCTACGGCAAAGGCCTCGCCGACGAGACCAAGAAAGCGCTCAACAAAGCGGGCTTCACTGAAAAGATGTTCGAATCCTACAACAAGGGCGACAAGGATTTTAACGCCATCGTATCGCGACTGAAGCTGGAAAAGATCGATCTGGTCTATGTCGGCGGCTACCACCAGGAATCGGGTCTGATCCTGCGCCAGATGCGCGACCAGGGCCTGCAGACGGTGCTGATGGCAGGCGATGCGCTCGCCGACAAGGAGTTCGCCTCCATCACCGGGCCGGCCGGCGAAGGCACGCTGTTCACCTTCGGTCCCGACCCCCGCAACAAGCCGACCGCGAAAGCGATCGTCGAGCAGTTCAAGTCCAAGAATATCGATCCCGAGGGCTATACGCTCTATACCTACGCCGCGATGCAGGTCTGGTCGCAGGCGGTGAAAAAGGCCGGCACCACCGATCCGAAGAAGGTCATGGATGCGATCAAGGCCGGTTCCTGGGACACGGTGATCGGCAAGCTGGAATTCGATGCCAAGGGCGACATCAAGCAGATCGACTATGTCGTCTACAAGTGGGACGCCAAGGGCGGTTACATCGAAATCAACCTCAAGGGTTCTTAACTCGCAAGGGTTCTTATAGTCACAAATCACGTCCCGGTTCGCCGGGGCGTTCGCTTCGGCTCAGCGGGCCACGCCTTCTGCGACACCACCGCCGCCGTCGACTGCCAAACCGCCTGGCGCGCCGCCTGGATGGCAACCATCAGGTCGTTCGGACGGAACGGCTTTTGCAGACAGACGACGTTGGCCAGCTCAGGCGATTGCGACACGAAGTCGAGCGTCGCCATCCCCGATATAGCGACGACCGCAAGATCCGATACGCGTTCGCGCATCATGGTGATAAGGTCGAAACCGTTGATGCCATCCAGGAAGACATCGACGATCGCGACGTCGAAGCTTAAATCGTCGAACGCCTTCAATGCCGCCGTGCCGCTTGCTGCTTCGACGATTTCGAAACGATGGATCCGCAGCACGATAGAGATCATCGTGCGAACGTCCGCCTCGTCATCAACAACAAGAATGCGGGGCACCAGGCACTCCCTGTTCGGCTGTCAGCGTACAGCGGAAGTCGCGGACACCGGGACAAGCCCGGACGGAATATTCGCGATGTCGGTAAAGGAGTCGTTACCCGATCTAGTCGCTTTCGTTCGCTACTCAATTTCGGTAATATGTAACCTTAAATTGCGGACGAGGTGATACCGGAAATGGCTGCGATCGCCCGATCGGCTAGATACGCCAACTCAACAAAAGCACTATCTAATGCGGATGCAACCGATGGCGTGTTCGATGCCGGTTTGCAGGAGGCGGCAGTGCAGACGGCTGACGACCGAAGCATCTTTCTCTCGACCATGCCGGCCTCCAACCGCGACCGCAGGGCCGCTTTGGCGGTTGTCGGTATCTCGTCGGTTCTGTTCGTATGCGCGGCGCCGTTTGCCAAGGTACCGCTAACGCCGGTTCCGGCGTTCGTTGCGAGCTACCAATCGGTGCTCGCAACGAACGATCTGATCACCGCGATCCTGCTATATTCACAGTTCAGCCTGTTGCGGTCGCGGGCTCTGCTGTTGCTCGCCAGCGGATATCTGTTCACCGCGGTCGCAGCGATCATCCACCTCCTGACTTTTCCAGGCGTGTTTGCACCGGCCGGGCTTTTGGGCGCCGGACCGCAGACAACAGCCTGGCTTTACATGGTCTGGCATGGCGGATTTCCGCTTCTGGTGCTCGGCTACGCGCTGCTGAAACGGAAGGATGGCGGACCGACAATACGCGGGGCGGTCGGCGTAGCGATCCTGGGAAGCGTCATTGCGGTCTGTGTTACGATGTCGGTCACGGCCTGGGTCACCACCGCCAGGAATGACATTCTGCCGGTCATCGTAAACGGGGGGCACTATAACCCCGCCCTGGTCGGTATCGAGTCGGTGATGGGATTTCTCGTCCTCGCCGTCCCCCTTATCGTGCTGTGGTTTCGGCGACCGCATTCAGTCATCGACATCTGGCTCATGGTCGTGCTCTGTGCCTGGCTGTTCGACATTGCGCTGTCGGCGATCCTCAACGGGGGCAGATTCGATCTGGGCTTTTACGCCGGCCGGTTCTACGGGGCCTGTGCCGCGAGTTTCGTTCTTGCGGTGTTGCTCATCAATAATGTCGCCCTGCAAGCCCAGTTGGCTAACCTGCTCGCATCGCTGCGCCGGCGGGCGGCCTCCGAACGAAGGCATTATACCGATCGCGAGCGGCTGTTCACTGCGGTAGTGGAATCGTCGAATGACGCCGTCATCACCCAATCGCTCTACGGTACCATCACCGGCTGGAACCGGGCTGCCGAACGTCTGTTCGGATATGCCTCGGCTGAAGCGGTGGGCCGGCGGATCGACATCATCGTTCCGTCTAACCGGCGCGCCGAGGTGGACGACATCCTCGATCGCGTGACCCGGGGCGAAGCCATCGAGCACCATGATACCCTGCTGGTGCACAAGTATGGTAGGCAGGTGCATGTGGAGCTTTCCATCTCTCCGATCAGGTCGCTGGCGGGAGAGATTGTCGGCGTCTCCAAGATCGCACGCGATACGACCGAGACCATCAGAACGCAGAGGGCGCTCAGCCAGGAGATCGAGGAGCGGCGGCGCGTCTTCGAGACCTCGCAGGATCTCATCCTGGTGACCGACACCAAGGGAAATTTCGTGCAGGTGTCACCGAGTTCGATGACGATCCTCGGTTATCGGCCCGAAGAAATGATCGGGCACAGCGCGATCGAATTCATCCACCCCGACGATCTTGACTCGACCCGCGCGGAAATGCGCGCCGCGCGGCGCGGCCGGCAGATGCGCAACTTCGAGACCCGTTACGTAAGCAAGGACGGCGAGTCCGTGACGCTGACATGGATGGGGACCTGGTCGGAACCGGTCCGGCGGCACTTCTTCGTCGGGCGCGATCTGACGGAGAAGCAGGAGGCGGAGGCACGGCTGCGGCAGGTCCAGAAGATGGATGCGGTTGGCCAGTTGACCGGCGGCGTCGCGCACGACTTCAACAATATCCTCACCGTCATCACCGGAACCATCGGAATCCTGGCCGAAGCCATCGCCGACCGGCCCGAGCTTGTCTCGATCGCAAAGCTGATCGATGACGCCGCCGAGCGCGGAGCGCAATTGACCAGGCATCTCCTGGCTTTCGCCCGCAAGCAGCCGCTGCAGCCGCGCGAAGTCGACGTCAATTTGTTGATGGTCGAAACCGCGAAATTGCTGCACCCGACCTTGGGCGAGCAAATTCAGATTTCCCCGACGCTGGCCGAAGACGCCTGGACCGCGCTGGTCGACCCAAGCCAGCTCACCACCGCGGTACTGAACCTTGCCTTGAATGCGAGGGACGCCATGCCCGATGGAGGCAAGCTCGTGCTCGAGACCCGCAACGTCTATCTTGATGACGGCTATGCAAGCATGCACAGCGAGGTCGCGCCGGGAAATTATGTGATGATTGCGGTGAGCGACACCGGCAGCGGAATTGCGGCTGCGAATCTGGAAAGGGTTTTCGACCCCTTCTTCACCACCAAGGAGATCGGCAAGGGCACCGGCCTTGGCCTTTCGATGGTGTTCGGCTTCGTCAAGCAGTCCGGCGGTCATATCAAGATCTATAGCGAGGAAGGCCACGGCACGACCGTGAGGATCTACCTGCCACGGTCAACCGGACTGCATCTGACCGAGACCGAGGCGATGGCAACTTCCGATATCCGGGGCGGTCACGAGGTCGTGCTCATCGTCGAGGACGATCCGATGGTGCGCCAATATGTGATCACCCAGATCCGGAGCCTCGGCTACACCACGCTCGATGCGGCCAATGCGAGCGAGGCGCTCGATATCATCGACAACAACGCAAATATCGAACTGCTGTTTACCGATGTGATCATGCCCGGCCGGATGAATGGCCGCCATCTGGTCGATGAGGCGCTGAGACGCCGGCCCGCGCTCAAGACGTTGTTCACCTCGGGCTATACCGAAAACGCGATCGTCCATCACGGCCGGCTCGATTCCGGCGTGCTGTTGCTTGCCAAACCGTATCGAAAATCCGAGCTTGCGCGGATGATCAGGCTGGCGCTTGGGTCTCACGGGTCGGCTAATTGAAGAATCTCCTCACCGATATCCCCGGGGTCCGCGTCGGCCACGCGGATGACGCGAAGCTTGCTTCCGGCGTCACGGCCATCATGTTCGACAAGCCCGCCACAGCCGCGATCGATGTCCGCGGCGGGGCACCCGGCACGCGCGAGAGCGCACTGCTCGATCCCGCCAATGTGGTGGAGGGCATCGATGCCGTCATGCTCGGCGGCGGTTCGGCGTTCGGACTGGACGCCGCCGGCGGCGTCCAGGCCTGGCTTGCCGAGCACGGCCGCGGCTTTGCCGTGCGTGGGGCGGTGATCCCGATCGTGACGGGCGCGATCGTCTTCGATCTGCTCAACGGCGGCGACAAGTCGTGGGGCCGTTTTGGCCCGTACCGCGATCTCGGTTATGCGGCCGCGGCTGCGGCGGCTGCGGATTTCGCGCTCGGCAGCGCCGGCGCCGGATTGGGCGCGACCACGGCGAATTTAAAGGGCGGCCTTGGCTCGGCTTCGGCGGTGACGTCGGACGGCGTCAAGGTGGCCGCGATCGCCGTGGTCAACGCCGTCGGCAGCGTGACCGTCGGTGACGGGCCATGGTTCTGGGCCGCGCCGTTTGAGGTCGGCGAAGAATATGGCCGGCGCGGCTTGCCGCCCAATTTCACGCCGGAGATGTTGAGGATGCGCCTGAAGGGCGGCAATGCCGCGACATCGGTCGAGCATACCACGCTGGCGCTGGTGGCAACCGATGCGGCGCTGACCAAAGCCCAGGCCAAGCGGCTCGCCATGATCGCGCAGACCGGGATGGCGCGCGCGATCTATCCGGTACATTCGCCGCTTGACGGCGATGTGGTGTTTGCTGCCGCAACCGGCGAGAAACCAGTCGATCCGCGCGTCGGCCTCACCGAGCTTGGAATGGTCGCAGCCAATGCAATCGCGCGTGCGATTGCGCGCGGCGTCTACACCGCCACCGCACTACCCTTCCCCGGCGCGTTGCCGGCCTGGAAAGATCGTTTCGGCTAGATCGAAGGTGATCAGCCTGCGTCAGGCCGCGATCGACAGCGACGCAGTGGCCGAGGTTGAGAGCGCCTTGGCTTCGCGCTGGATCAGCTGTTCAACCAGATTGTAGGAAGATGTCGCGGCGCTGGAGGCCGCCGCCGGCGTCGTCAGCGTCACCTTCGAGCCGTCGGCATAGGTGATCGAGGTCGTGGTCGAGCCGTCGTTGTTGGTGACCGAGTTGCTGGATGAACCGGCGAGCGCCTGCGAGAGCGGATCGGTGCTCGATCCGCTGGCCTCGGTACTGCCGGCATCACTGGCGCCGCCCCCATGATGATGGTGGTGACCGCCGTGGCCGGCGCCTTTCAGCGCCTTCGACAATTCATCTGAACTCACCGTGCCGTCGCCATTGGCGTCGAGCTTGTTGAAGACGTCGTCGGCCGCAGCCAGGTTGGTGCCGCCGGCGCCGAGCGCGTTTTCGAATTCCGATTTGCTGATCTGGCCGTCGCCGTTGGCGTCGATCTGCGAGAACAGGTCTTTTAGCGCGTCTGACGGACTGGCCGATGCCGAACTTGTCGGGCCGGACTGGCTCTGCGCCGCGATCAGCGCGCTCATGGTCTGCGGCGAGATCTGCGAAAAACCGCTGGACGGGGAAGGCTGCGTGGAGCTTCCGGCAGCAGCCGCGCTGGCAGCGGGATCGAACGCTGCCGCGGCGCTCTGGCCAAAGCCGGTCGATGCCGTGGAGGATTTCGATGCGGTCAGTGACTGCAGCGCATCCAGTGCTGATGAGACGGCGCCAAGGGCAAGCAACATGGCAGAACTCCAACAAAGGCCGCAGGCAAGCGGACCTCTTAAACTTTCACCCCCTTCGTTTAGCAAACCCCGTGCCACCGCAAGAAACCCAATAAAATGCGGGTTTGCGGTGCCTGACGGCCGCAGCCGGCCCAGGCAATAGATGCCGCCAACGGCAGAAATTTCCACCCCTATGCCGATGCGGCACCCGCATTGCCCGGGACGCTTTCGCATGTTACCCGAGGCCGTTCCGCAAAAACGCCTCATAAGTGGTCTCGGGAAGCCCGCAAAATGTCCCAGCAATTCGCGCCACGCCCCCTCGTCATCGCGCCGTCGATCCTGGCGTCGGACTTTTCCAAATTAGGCGAAGAGGTCCGCGCCGTCGATGCGGCCGGCGCCGACTGGATCCATCTCGACGTGATGGACGGCCATTTCGTCCCCAACATTTCCTATGGCCCCGAGGTCATCAAGGCGATCCGCCCGCACTCCAAGAAGATCTTTGACGCGCATCTGATGATCTCGCCGGCCGACCCCTATCTCGAAGCCTTTGCAAAAGCCGGCTGCGATCACATCACGGTGCATGCGGAAGCAGGCCCCCATTTGCATCGCTCGTTGCAGGCGATCCGCGCGCTCGGCAAGAAGGCCGGCGTCTCGCTCAATCCGGGCACGCCGGCGAGCGCGATCGAATATGTGATCGACATGATCGATCTGGTGCTGGTGATGTCGGTCAATCCCGGCTTCGGCGGCCAGGCGTTTATCCCATCCGCGCTCGGCAAGATCCAGGACCTGCGCGCGATGACGGCAGGACGTCCGATCGACATCGAGGTCGACGGCGGCGTGGGTGCGGAAAATTCCGGCCAGCTTGCGGCGGCCGGCGCCAACGCCTTCGTCGCGGGCTCCGCGGTGTTCAAGGGCGGCACCAGCGAATTCTACAAAGCCAACATATCGGCCATCCGAAATGCGGCGCAACTGGCGCGCGGCGAGGCGATCTAGGCCGTAGCTTCAATCAAAAAGCGGCCGTTGCCCTCAACGGCAGCGGCTGGTCGCCGAGCATGGCCTTCACGACAACCTCGCGCGCTTTGCCTGGATCGAGCCGGTGCTCTGCAATGAGCGAATGGCATTCCGACACGATCAGATCGGCGTCCTGCATGATCTTGAGTTGTTTGAAACGATCTGCCTGGTGCAGCCCCATGCTGTCGCCCAAAACTTCCAGAATATTGATAATGCGAAATGGCCAGTCGCGTTCATGGGCGCACAGCTCGCGGTGATCGCTGTGATAGACCGCGACGATCGCGTCGACGCCGGCGTCTCGGGCGGCCTCAAGCTCGGCCAATTGCAATTGGCGCTTGTAGGCGGGCAGCGCACCGAGACTGACGCTCTGCAGCCCTGCGGCCGGAACTGCGAGATCGACCAGCTTTACGCCCGGGACTGCATCAAGAATTTCCGCGGCTGCCTCCATCACCCCCGCCACGCCGGGGTGACGGTGCAAGGCCACGCGCATGGCAGCGGCACCAGCGAAGTGATGCCTGAGATCGGCAAGCCGGCTGCGCAGGAACAGGATGAACGGCGTCAATTCGAAAGGCTTCGCGCCGCGTTGTTTCTCGAGCGTGGGCAGCGTCGTCTCGGTGAACTGCACATAACAGCTCGGGCACCAGGACAGCACGTTTTTCGATTTGCTTTGCGACAGCCGTTCGATGGTGCTCGTGCCCATCCGTCCCGACGTCTCGATGTCGCCGGCCCGCAACTGCTGGACCCCGCAGCAATGGCTCGGGCCGCCCATGACGCGATAGCTGATGCCAAGCCTGTCCATGATGTCGAGCGCGAGCAGCGCGATGTGCGGCGTCTTCAGCACATTGCAGCCGGTATAGAATACGAAATCCGGCAGTTCATCGGGCGTGCGGACCGACGCCGATCCCTGGCCGAGCCGCTCCAGCACGACGCGATCCAGTTGCAGTTGCGACAGCACCGTCACATCGCGACTAAGATCGCGGAAGCTCTGCACGCCCTGCTTGCGACGCTCCGGGAGTGTTTTCGCCGCCTTCACGACGGAAGCCCGCGCCATCGCCAGCAGGAACCGCGGATTGACGCCGTAGTCGCAGGCCTTGATGCACGCCCCGCTCAGCGTGCAGGACGATGCCCATTTGCGCGACGCCTCGGGACCTGCGCGGCTGCGGACGAGATCGATAATGCCCGTGATCACATCGACGGGATTTACATCGGCGATGCCGGCCGGCTCGACGCTGGGACAGGCCTCGACGCATTTGCCGCAGCGGACGCACGCATCCAGCATCGCGTCGACGCGGCCGTTGAGCGCTGCCTCGAACGTGATTTCGTCCATGGGTCACACTCCGTTGCCGGAAGTCGGGCTTAAGCTAACCGTTCCGCCCTTTGATTGCCATTGCAAAGCGGCAGCGGCGGGCCTTCCGTGATCGCAGCCCTGCATCAACCGATATCCGTTATGGGATTCGCCCGGTTGCAAGCAAATAAGGCCACCGCATGGTGATCATTCCGTCGATCCGCATCGTCTCTGCCGCGGACATGATGTCTTGCTTGATCGCCTCGCGCGCTGCCGGCGCCTGTGCCTCGATGATCATCGGCGCCCTGACAATGGCCTTGTAGATCAATGCCAGGAGTTGCTCGCCGGTTATCCCGGTCCACAGCGCCGTCCCTTTCCGGAGACACACGTCTCGAAACCCATGCGCGGCCAGGGACCGTTGCGCCTCGGCTTCGTCCGCAAATCGGAATGGCGGCGGAGACGGTGGCAGGTCGAGGTCCGTTGTGCCGTACGCCCGAACGGCCTTCATGAGGAGATCGAACATATCCCAGCCTTGCTGCGGCGACAGCCACGTTGTGTAGGCGTACACGCCGCCTTTCCTGAGAACGCGCGCGGCCTCCGCCAGCGCCATGTCCGGCGCGGACATGTGCCACAGACCGAAGGAGCACAATGCGACATCGAAGCTTTGATCTGGAAACGGCAAAGCCTCCGCGTCGCCGACATGAAAGTTGGCTCCCGCGAACTTCGAGCGGGCGATCTCAATCATCGTTGGCGCGAAATCGATCGCGGTGACGCGTCCGCCGCGCGCCAAAACTTCGCCGGCGAGATTGCCGGTGCCACAACAGATATCCAGCACGTCACGCTTTGCAACGTCGCCTACACTGTTGAGAATAGCCTCAATGGCCTGGTCCGCTATTGTTGCAAAATGCTCGTCATAGGCCGAGGCCTTCTCGGTCCAGCCAGATTGTTCAAGGGCCTTGAACGTCGTCATGGCGAATCTCGAAAGCTAGGCGCTCAGCTCGCCGGGATTGCCGTTGGCCCGCTGCGGTTCATGCAGCGACGCCAGCCGCGGCGGCCGCACCACGGTGACGGTGCAGGCCGCCTCCGACGCGACCTTGGCGGAGACGCTGCCGAGCAGCGCACGCTTGAGCGAATTCTGCCGCGCACCGATCACGATATGATCGACATGGTTGACTTCGACAAAATCAAGGATCGCGGCCGCGGGATCGACGGCCTCCAGCACATGCACCGTCAGCCGGTTCTCATCGAGCTTGAGCGGCGATGCCCAATGCTTGAGCGCCACCAGCCGGTCGACATGCTTGTTCTGGCCCTCCTCGTCCAGCGTCCGGTCGATCGTGATGCGGCCGAGCTTCAAGACGTTGACGCAGGCGAGCCGCGCCGAGGGTAAGGTCGCAAGAATGCGCGCGGCGGTCACCCGCAACGCTTCGTTGAGCGACGCCGATTCTTGCGCGGTATCAAGCGCGACCGCCACGATCGGGCTCGACGCGAGATGGGCGGCGACGTCGGATTTCGGCTTTGGCTGCGTCAGGCCGCGGTTGAAGCGGCGGCGCCACACGGTGCTGAGCGGATCGCGTTTGGTTCGCTCCGATCGCGCGGTCAGCTTGATCTGGTTGGGGTAAGCGAGCTCGAATGCCAGTTGCGACGCCGTGGGGTAACGCCAGACCGGCTCGATCTCAAGACACCGCAGCACCACTTCCTGCAGCCATGGCGGATAGTCCGATTTCAGCTTGCGCGGCGGATGCGGGTCGCGCCACAGCCGCCGCCGCATGCCGCGCATGGTCTCGGTCTCGCCGAACGGCCGTACGCCGGTCGTGAAGAAGTAGAGCAGCACGCCGAGCGAAAACAGGTCGCTGCGCGGATCGTCGCGCACGCCGAGCAGGCGCTCGGGCGCCGTGTAGGGCGCGGTGCCGAAAGGCAGGTGGAATTCCTCCTGCAGCAGGTCGGGGAGATGATTGTGGTGCGACAATCCGAAATCGATCAACACCGCCTCGCCGGAGGGACGAAACATGATGCTCGACGGCTTGATGTCATGATGGATGACGTTTTGCCGGTGCAGGTCGGCGAGCGCGGCGGCGATCTTCGCCGCTATCATGCTTGCCTCTTCGCAAGGAAGCGGCAGATCCGGCAGCCGCTGGTACAGCGTCTGGCCCGGGATGCGCTCGATCACGACATAGGCCTCGCGGGTGAAATCGCCGACACCGAAACAGGCCGGGACGTGCGGTCCCGACAGCCGCGGCAGGATCATCTGCTCCATTTCCAGACTGACGATCGCCGCCGGATCCTCGCCCTCGGAGACGCGCGGGACCTTCATCAACAGCGGCACCTCGATGCCCGGATGGCTCGCGCTCCACAGCGTCGCCATGCCGCCGATGTGCACGCGGTCCCCGATGGTATAGCCGTCGATTACGGCTCCGGGCTGGATTTTTGACCTGGCCATCGCTCACCGCCCGATCGCAAGACGATCGGCGAGCCAAACCGGCAGGCCGTTGTCCCGGATGCGTTTGGCCGCAGTCTCGACGTCGTATGGCACGCGGCAATAGGTGATTTCGCACGACGAAGTGTCGAACAGCGCGAAACAAGCCGCCGGATTGCCATCGCGCGGCTGCCCCACCGAGCCGAGAACGGCGAGCCATTGCCTGCCCTTCAATAGTTGCACCGGCACGCCCGCGGTCGGCACGAAGCTCGTCATCTTCGCCACTGAGGACATCGAATAAAGTGCCGGCTGATGGATATGCCCGCAGAAGGTGACGTGCGCCGTGGTCGCGATCATGCTGCGCGACGCGTCCGCGCCGCCCTGGACATAGCGCCATCTCGAGGGATTGGACGCTTCGGCGTGAACATAGAGACGGTCGTCTTCCTTAAGCATCAGCGGCAAGTCCGCCAGAAAGCGCCGCTGTGCGGTCCCCAACCTGCCACGGGTCCATTCGATCGCAGCCTGGGCTTCGGCGTTCATCGTGTCGCCGGCGGTGCCGATGGCGTTGTCGTGGTTGCCGCGGACAGCCAAGGCTCCCGCACCGACCAGATCCATCACGGTGTCGACGCTCCATTCCGGATCGGCGCCATATCCGACGTAGTCGCCGAGCAGGACGATCCGCTCCGCGCCGTGCGCCCACGCCCAGTCGAGGCACGCGCTAAACGCCTGCCGGTTGGCATGGATATCCGCGAATATGGCCAGCCGCACGCTTTCCTCCGCAGCAATCCTATCGGGTAGGATTGCGCCAGATTTTGACGGATATCAAACAACGAGACGTCAGAGGCTCGCAATCGACAGCATCAAGATTGTGCGGGATTGCCTAGGTGGATTCCGCGGCGATAGTCCGCCGAAGATGCTCAGCGCTTGCGCGGCGCTTCCAAGCCGCGCAGCAACAGCGCCAGCACAGCGTCGATCCGCGTTGGCGTCGCCGGATCGCGCCATTCCCCGGAATGCGCCGGGTGATGAAACCGGATGGTGGCGTCGAAAACCGCGCGCGCGGTTACCTTTGCATCCGTGACTTGGAAGGCGCCCTGCTTCACGCCGTCGGACAGGATCTGCGCGACCTGATCGACCAGGCCCTCCCTGTGCGCCTTGACGACTTTGCACGCCTCCTGCGCCAGCGTCAGATAGGTCGCAAACATCTCGGGGTCGTCGGCCACCTTCTTGTGCTTGATCGCGATCATCGTACGCAGCCAGCGTTCGAGCCTGGCCGGCGCCGGCCCGCCGCTTTCGGCGATCTTCTGCAACGGCGCATTGACCCGGTCGAGCCAGCGCTTGGCCACGGCCTCGCGCAGCGACGCCTTGCTCGGGAAATGACGGTAGACGCTGCCGTGGCTGACATCGAGCGCGCGGGCGACATCGACCACCGTGGCCTTCGCCAGCCCAAAGCGGCGCAACACTTCCTCGGTCACCTCGAGAATACGCTCAGGCGTCAAAACCACGTTCTCGTTCATCGGCGCACCGTCATCCTCTCATGCTTCCCGCAACACGATCCGGCGGATCATCATCGTCATTGCCATTTAGCGGGCCACCTTGCGGCCTGTGCGGCCTGCGCGGCAAGGTGGCGGGCCACGCGCCGGTTGAGCCAGCGCTGGAATTGGGCGGTCAAATATAATATTTCCATTGTCATTGCGGTAATTCCCTTCCAAGTCCGTCGGCTCGCGGTCGGTTCCCAGCGGTGGCCCACGGGACGCCAAGTCAGGCGTCGAAACTCAAGATAGGACATCCAACTGACAGATTTCAGTATCTGTCAGTCAATATCTCGTGATTGACGGCGGTGCCGGCCGCGCGGCCCGGCGGCACGCGCGCCCTCGCCCGGAGAGGCGTTTGTCTCACCGAAGGCCGTCTGCTAAAGCGCGGCGTGAGCCCCTTTGCCGCCCAAGAGTTGTCGATGATCCCCCGTTACACCCGCCCGGAAATGGCCTCCATCTGGGAGGCCCAGACGCGCTTCAAGATCTGGTTCGAGATCGAGGCGCATGCGGCGGATGCGCTGGCCGAACTGGGCGTGATCCCCAAAGAAGCCGCCAAAACCATCTGGGCCAAGGCGGAGAAAGCCACGTTTGACGTCGCCCGGATCGACGAGATCGAGCGCGAAACCAAGCACGACGTCATCGCCTTCCTCACCCACCTCGCCGAGATCGTCGGCCCCGAGGCGCGCTTCGTGCACCAGGGCATGACCTCCTCCGACGTGCTCGACACCTGCCTCAACGTGCAGCTCACGCGCGCCGCGGATCTACTTGTCGAGGACATCGACAAGGTGCTGGCGGCGCTGAAAAAGCGCGCCTTCGAGCACAAGATGACGCCGACCATCGGCCGCTCCCACGGCATTCATGCCGAGCCCATCACCTTCGGGCTGAAGCTTGCTTTCGCCTATGCGGAATTTTCCCGCGCCCGCGCGCGAATGATCGCCGCCCGCAAGGAAGTCGCGACCTGTGCGATCTCGGGCGCGGTCGGCACCTTTGCCCAGATCGACCCGCGGGTGGAAGAGCACGTCGCCAAGGCGATGGGGCTTACCCCCGAGCCGATCTCGACGCAGGTGATTCCGCGCGACCGCCATGCGATGTATTTTGCAACCCTTGGCGTTGTCGCCTCCTCGGTCGAGCGGCTCGCCACCGAAATCCGTCATCTGCAGCGCACCGAGGTGCTGGAAGCGGAAGAGTTCTTCTCCGAGGGCCAGAAGGGTTCTTCGGCGATGCCGCACAAGCGCAACCCGGTGCTGTCGGAAAATCTCACCGGCCTGTCGCGCATGGTGCGGGCCTATGTGACGCCGGCGATGGAAAATGTCGTCTTGTGGCACGAGCGCGACATCTCGCACTCCTCCGCCGAGCGCATGATCGCCCCCGACGCCACCGTGACGCTGGATTTTGCGCTCAACCGCCTCGCCGGTCTGATCGACAAATTGCTGATCTATCCCGAAAACATGGCGAAGAATCTCGACCGACTCGGCGGCCTCGTGCACTCGCAGCGGCTTCTGATCGCGCTGACGCAAAAAGGCGCGAGCCGCGAGGACGCCTACAGGCTGGTGCAGCGCAACGCGATGCCGGTGTGGCGCGGCGAAGGTGATTTCCTCACGCTTTTGAAGAACGACGCCGAGGTGAAGAGATATCTAACTGATGCCGAGATCGAAGAGCAGTTCGACCTCGCCTATCACCTCAAGCACGTCGATACGATTTTCAGGCGGGTGTTTGGGGCGGCGTGAGTGGAAGCGGCCGTAGGATGGGTTGAACTCTTGCGAAACCCATCGCGCTGCGGCGATGCTGGAACATGACCATAAGCGCGTAGCCAGATGCGGATAGCCGCCGCGCTTAAATCATCACCCAAGGCAGACATGAACGTGGTTTGCCGTGTAGCATTGCCCACCGCAGGCGGTCGGTGGCGGTCTGGAACAGCCATGCAAAACTGCGCGTGAGCTTCCCGTTTGACGCGGGATTTGCCTTGCAAATGCCTCATTTTGGCCACGGGCAGTTTCTTAAACCCGCGAAGAGCGGAATGTAATTCGCTCCTTTAAACCAGGCCGCATGGGCACTTTTTGTGTCCTCTTATCAGCGGCTTCTTGATCGCAACGCGCGATCTCCCCCCTTCAGTAAGGAAGTTCCATGATGCGTATTCTCATGGCTGCAATGGCAGTGCTTTGTTTCATTGGATCGAGCGCAGAGGCTCGGTCACGCCATCACCATTATTCCGGTCGCGGTCATCACTATGCGGGTCGGCCCGGTGCATGGTGCGGGTGGTATATGCGCGCGCAAGTCGGCAGCGACCCGGGCCCGTCTTACAATCTCGCCCGCTCATGGGCACACTATGGATCAGCTGCTGGTGGACCATCGATCGGGGCCATCGTCGTCTGGCGTCACCACGTCGGCAAGATCGTCGGCCAGGAGAATGGTCAGTGGATCGTGCAGAGCGGTAATGACGGCCATGCCGTTCGGACGCGTCCGAGATCGTTGGCGGGTGCCATTGCTTTTAGGCAGGCCTGGGCCGCATTCTAAGGCACCTCTGTGGGACCCAGATGGGATCCGGCCCGGACGACTGCTTGTTCGTCCGGGTTTTTACAGCCAGGTAGAAATATCCAACCAAGGCCTCCTCTTGAATAGAGGTGGAGAATTGTGAAGCTGCCCCTAAATCGACTTCGTAAGAGCCCCGGCATTGTCCGGGGCTCTTCGCTAGATATGCCGCTCACGTCCGCTTTGGCAGTAGTGGCGACCGGGTGTGAGGCGTATCACGGATTTCGATTTTCACTTGAGCGACAGTGCAACCTGGATCGATGCGGAAACGAGCCGTGGCCCGGCCGCGACACCAGGGAGCAATGATCATGTCAGAGCAGAAGGCCCGCAACGGCAACTTGGAAGGGGCCGCGACCCCGGTGGAATTGAGCGATGACACGCTCGAAAATGTGACGGGCGGCACAGACGAGTTGATCAAGATTTTTAGAGAGCCAACACATCACCCTTCGAAAGTTTTCGTACCTTCTTGATTCCGGACGTGACATTCATCAGCGCATCATTTCGGAAGTGACGCAGACATCGTCAAACCGACGTGAATGACCCTGAACGGCCGGTGGCAACTACGGTCCGGTCTGAATTGATTTGAAGAATGCCAGCGCAATCCAACAACTTGAACCGATAAAAAACAGGATGCTCAATCCCATCGAGCCCAATGCTAACCGGAAAATAAGCAAACAGATTCGGAAAACTGGTCCAAAGTCGAGCAGTCCGACACAAATTGAATACGAGAAGAAATGATAGCTTAACAATCAACGATCTAATATCGGAGCATCGGATACATCCCATGCTCCTGGTCGGCACATTTCCCGCGGTTTGGTTGGTGACGCTCCCGGCTGTTCTGCTTCCGCTTCCCGCGCGTTGGGGGGGAGGTTGGATGGCCAGCAGGGGCACAAATTCCTTTCAGGGCGTGTTAGTTTGTGTCGCGGCTGCGAAACTGTTCGTCGTTTGGACCGCTGCGTCTCTCGTACGTGCCCAGGCAACCCAAAAGCTTTCTATCGATGGGGCCGTTGGGTGAGCGCGGAATGGCCGCGTGGCCTGATCATCCTGGTCACTTTTTTCGCTGTATTGACCATGTTTGTTTGGGGTGCCATCGAGAACAACCGAAACCCCAACTCGGAAAGTCTCAAGCGTGTCACGATATATTTCGTGGTGTTCTACGTGTTTTTTCTGGCTGGCGTCGCGTTTTTCGGCGACTGAAACGCTCGGCCAGAGCCCGAGCTGTCACAACCCACGTCGCTGCATTTAGCCTGACCCCATCGGGTCCATCATGTGCCGCAAGCGCCGATCGCACTGCCGGTAGCACCGCGGCCCGGAGCTCGGGATTTTCCCGGAGAATCTTGCCCAGAGCTCCGACCCGCGAACAGACCGCCATCATCGTATCGAGGTCGCCGCTTCCAACCTGTGCGTCATGGGCCGTGATCTCGATCTCCCCGAAACCCGCTGTTTCCAGAATCCCGCGCACGCGATCGGGGTCAGCGAACGCGAACGGGCCGGACGCGTCCGGATCGTGAGCGGGCTGCGGCGGCAAATGAACGGACGCCGCCCGAAGCGGTACAATATCGATCGGGTTCTCCTCCAGCGCTCGCCAACAGATAAAAGCCAGTCGTCCATTCGGCGTGAGGCTACGACGAATATTGATGAACGCCGCAGTGGGATCGGCGAAGAACATCACCCCAAACCGCGAGAACGCGGCGTCGAACGCAGCCGGTTCGAAGGGAAACACTTGGGCATCTGCCTGGACGAACCGCACGCGCTCGCACCCTTTGGCCGCGCGCTGCGCGAACATCAGTACCGCAGCCGACAGATCTATCCCCACGACGGTGCCGTCCGGCGCGATCAGCCCGGCAAGCTCCAGCGTCGTCTCGCCCCCGCCACAGCCGATGTCCAGGACGCTCTCACCAGGGCGCGGTGCAAGCGCGGCCAACGCGCGCCGACCGAGCGGAGCGAGTTGTCGTTCCAGCGGCTCGCGGACCTCCGCCCACGCGGCGACCCGCAACTCGTCTTGGCTCGGCGCGGGCAAGGGGCGGATCTGGTCCATGGTGAGTCACCGTCATTCATGGGTTCACGAGACAAACCCTTACATCTTCTTCAGCGTGACCGTGGCCGATCCCTTGTTGTTGTCGTAGAACCTCGTGAACAGCCACGGGAAGAAGATCGAAGTATCGTTGACATAGACGAACACCTCGCCGTCGCTGCGGGCGATGAAATCGGCGGACCAACGGGTCTTGTCATCGCTATCCTGCACAAAGTCCGGAAGATGCTCCTCCAGTCCCGTGCTGCCGACGCGCACGATCGGTCTGAACCAGTTTGACCAGATCAGCCGCTTGAACGGGATGCCTCCTATCTGTCTCCAGCTCCCAAGCAAAAATCCCCTTGGGTCCGCAGCTATGTCCTTGTCGATCCAGGGATCGCTCTGCGGGATCGTCAACGTGACAAGGTATTTCTCGTCATGAGTGACCTTCAACCCGGTCGGATGGCACAACTCAGTGGTCTGGAAGACGTCGGCGTATCCGACGGATTTTTGCGCAGCGGTTACGTCCTCGGTAACGTCGATCGCGCGACCGGTCGGCTGGCAGAACAGGCCAAGCGTGTTGGCGGTGCCGAAGGCGAGCCACCAGAACAGCCACCACATGATGATCGTCGGAACGATCCAGTGGGTGAGCACATAAAAGAAAACCCGGTAAGCCTTGTACCGCCGCAGCTGATAAACGGCGGCACGCCAGCCCGTCAGCTTGACGTAGGCGCTCGGCGCGTGCCAGGCGACGCGCGATACGTCGGAAATGGTCTCCCGCAGGTTTGCGCCGACGAGCATCAAACCACCGATCGCGACTGCGCCTATCAACACGAATCCCGGCGCGTCGCGGAAGGCAACAAACCACGGCTCGAGAAATTTGGGCAGGAACGATGCAGCCGCATTGACGACGGGATCTACAATGCCGCCGACGGCTTCACGACCGAATTCCGGCCGATAAATCACGAAGAAAGGAATGAAGATGACAAAGGCCGTTGCAAAGGCGGTAAGGAAATACACCACGCGCCGCAGCCAGATCCAGTTCCAGACGTCGTCTTGCACGGATGACCGCCACTGCGGATCGACCGCATGCGGGCCATCGGAGATCGCGCCATCCTTGCCAGTGAACTTGTAAAACTCCGGCGCGGGGATGACGACGGGCGCATATCGATCGGTGCCCCCCGCGATACGCCCGAAGACGGATTCGTGGATGGTCGGCAACGGCGTCGGAAGCAAGGTGTCACCGGCGCTCGGATGCAATTCGGCGATGATTTCAGGATGCATATCCTTCTCGCCGCGCGCCAGCCGCTTGATCGTGCGCCAGTCATCCTTAATCGATGGCTTGTAGGGTGGAGCTTCGTAAAGCTCCTTCAGATTGCGCGGCTTGTAGCGATAATAGCTTGCGAGCCCCTTTCGGGAATCGTTGAGCTTGTCGGTCGGGTCGATCTGAGGGTCGATCAAGAGCTGCCGCTGCTCATCGAGATAGTGCAGGCCATACGCCGCCGCACGATCCATCATCCAGTCCAGCGCCACAAAGGAAAGGCCGTTCTGCGGATAGCCGCCGCCGACATCGGCGTGCACGCCGGTAAACCAGACCTGGCTGAGACGCTGCCGATCGACCGGCGGCAGATCTTCGCGCGCCTGCGGCAACGGCTCCAGCTTCTTGGCCTCCTCGCTGCGCGGATCGTGATCGACCGTGAACAACCACTCTTTTTCGACACCGCCAACGTTGGCCCTGGCACGCAAATAACGTTCGTCCCAGACCACGGGGGTGAACGCGTCGCGCTCGTCTTGCAGCGACAGCGCGTGGCAGGCACGCAAAGCCTTCGCGCCCAGGAAGCGATCGGGCATCGATAGCGGCCAAATCCAGTAGTCGATCGCGCGCGTCATCTCCTGGATTGGACCGCCATAGGCGTCGACGGTGTCCCAGACACCGACGAAGTGTATGCTTTCGACCGGCACCATCTCCGGCGGCTTCACCGTCTGGCCGCGCAGCCGCCGCCAGCAGCCGATCACCCAATCGCGGATGCCGCGCAGATCGAGGTGGAGATAGCCGAGATATCTGAGAATTCCGCTATCGAACCGGCGCCGATAGTTGCGATAGGCATCGGCAGCCAAGCGGGCGAGATCGGCTTCGTTGTCCCTGTATTTGACGAGCCCCTGGGAGGCAATCATGCCCGCCACGACGCGAATGGTAAAAGCACCGCGGCTGAAGCCGAAACAATAGATGCGATCGCCGGGCTGATAGTTGCGGCAGCAGAAGCTGTAGATCGCAATGACGTTGCGTTTCAGCCCGAAGCCGAACACGCCGCCGAGGATCGCGAACAGTTTGAAGGACGAAGTCCCAACGCCGTCGTCGTAGAAGGCGATCTGATGCGCGGGATCGCGCAAATCGAGAAGCTGGAACAGCCGCCAGACGTTGGTCTTGAAAACGGAGGCCGAACTGTTGCCGGTGCCGTCCGACAGCAAGACAATGTTCTTCGACATGAATGCCCCCTCCCCGCACGTGCCGATTGCGCAAAAGCTGGCCCGGAATTGCAGGGAAAGCAAGATACAATCTTTGCGGGAGACTGCCGCGGCGCTGCAACCGACCCGGTGCGCCAGCTGCCACCTCAAGCACGTCGACACGATCTTCGAACGGTTTCGCAAGAGCTCAACCCATCCTGCGAGTTGGTCGACCTCACGCATCGCCGAACACACCCATCGCCCTGCGACGACGCTTGGTCCATGCGCCGGCAACGTTGGAAACGGCTTGATTAGTCGATCTCCAGAGGTTTGAATCCCGTCTCGCCGCCGGGAAGTCCCATGCGCCACTCGGATCTGACGATTTGCCTGATAACCGACGAAGTATCGCCTTCACTCGACGAGGGGCTCGCCTTCGCGCACGAGGAAGGTATCGGCACAATCGATCTACGGGTCATTGATGGCCGCAACGTGCTAGCGCTGTCACGCGGCGAGCTGGCTGACGCGGCGCAGCGCGTGCGGGCTGCGGGATTATCGGTGTCTTGCATCTGCACGCCACTCTTGAAATGGAGCCCGCCCGGCAAGACGGCGCGAACCGAGGGCGATCAGTTCGGCTTCGATCTCGGCGATCGAACGCCGCGCGATGTCTACGCCCAGGCTTTCGCGGCGGCGGAGATCCTCGGCGCTCGCAACCTGCGCGTCTTTAGTTATCTGGCCTACGATGACTACGGCCTGGATGACCTGCGGGAGCCCGTTGAAGATCTGCTGCAACTTGCGGAAAAGTTCGACATGAAGGTGCATGTCGAAAATGAGGGCGTGTGCAACATCGCAGGCCTCGCCGAACTCGAGGCGGCGATGACGACGTATCGGCATCCGCGCCTTAGAGCACTGCCTGACATCGCCAATGCATATCGAAGCTCTCAGCCGCCGTCAGCAGCTGATCTCGCCCGGCTGTTGCCCTTCACCGATATCCTGCACATCAAGGACTACTCCAATGCGGCGCGCCGTTTCGTCGCCGTTGGCGAGGGAGATATCCCGATCGCGACCCTGTTGGCCGCGACGCTGCCCACCCACGAGGCGCCCCTGACGCTGACAATCGAAACGCATGCCTCCTCGGAGCCCGTCGCCACCACGCGACGATCAATAAGCGGGCTGCGCCGTATGGTTGATTTTATCCGGCTCGCCTGACGCTCGCGGTTTTTTCCGGACATGGCCCAACACGTCAATCTCGAGGCTTGCGTGGGGATCTGCCGTTGGCGGCACACCGGACTTCGTCAGGCATGACGCAATCGAACTCGAATCGGACATGGCCGCCTTCCCCAAAATTTGCTACTGTTCGAGTTGCGGGCTTTTTTTGCTTGCGCGGCGCAGCTAATCTGTTTTGGCAAGCTTGTTTCTGCGTCGCGCGTCCCCGCCAAACATAGGCGAGCATCGAAAAGGCTCGATGCTCGCCTGGCTAAAATTCAATCATTAAAAGGGAGAAACCCCGATGCGCAAAATTGTCTTAGCAATAGCTGCCGCTGGCCTGCTGTCAGCTTCGCTGACGGAGCCAGGGCTCGCAAAATCGCACCCCTCCGCCGCAGTCACCGCTGCCCGACAGAAGATATTCGGTCTCGAGAACGTCGATCCGAGAAGCGGCGAAGTCCGCGAGGATCGGGTGATTTTCTCCTGGCTCACAAATGCCTCTTTCGCCGCGGCTGTGAAGGGCCACGTTCTGTTGCTCGACACCTTCGTCACTCGCCTAGAGGTCCAGCCGGGCCGTACGCCGCTCGTAATCCAAGACCTCGTTGATCTGGACCCGGACTACATCTTTATCGGCCACGGACATTTCGACCACGCTGACAACGCGGCCTATATCGCGCAGCAGACCGGGGCCGTCATCTTCGCCAGCCCGGAAACATGCGACAACATGGCGATCGATGCGCTCAACAACTTCAACAATCACTATACTGCCGTGAAGACGGTTACCTGTCGGCCGCTCACCTCGCCCGGCTCGCTGCCAGGCGCGGAAATCGTGGCGATCCATGATCTGGAGCCTGAAGTCAACATCAGCGTCTTCAAACACCTGCATTCGACCAACACGGGCATCACTGATCCGGACGCGGTGCCGATTGCTGCAAGCTCTGCCGGGGTATGTCTGCCCACGCCGACAAAAGGCAACACATTCCCGTGCAATCTGCAGGACCCGCGCGACCCGCTGCTATTTCCAGCCGGCACGCCGTTATCGACCGTCATGCAAATCGGCACGAGCCGCGCCGGCGCTGGCGGTCCCATCTCGCTGTTCTACGTGTTCACAGTGAAGAACCGGGGGAATGACCAGGACCCGTTCAGATTCGTCTGGCACAATACCACAGGCGACATCGTGGACAGCTGCGCACTTCCCAACAACAATCCTGCGACCGGCCTGCCTTTTGAGCCGGGTCAGAGCGCCAACGGCTGCTTTCCTCCTACCGTGACCGTCAACGGCAAGACGGTCGGCGCCAATCTGGCCTCGATCATGGATCGTCTTGGGCCGGTCAACGTCGAGCTCGGCTCGGTAGTCAGCCTCGGCTTCAACCAGAATGGTGAGCGAGACATCGTGACCTATCTTCAGCACGTTCGTCCCCGCTACTTCATCCCTAACCACGTAACGGCGGTCGCGGTCGAAGGCTCCTCGCTGGAATGGAAGGTCGGCTTCATTGATGCGCTGAACGCTGCGGGCGTGCCGCAGGAACTCAAGGCCGCAGATTCTCTGGATCGTCGATCCCAATGATTACCTGCGGCCGATCGTTTTCGATCTCGATCACCCCGATCCCGATCGCTTCTGATTCGTGGTTCGCGGACGTGCCAGCGGTCGAACTGAACGCTGGCACGTGGCGCGCCGTTTCGTTGCCGTTGGCGAGGGATATCCCGATCGCGACGCTGTTGGCTGCGACGCTGCCCACCCGCGAGGCGCCCCTGACGCTGACAATCGAAACGCATGCCTCGACCGCGCGGACCGGTGTCAAAGTCTAGCGGTTAGGCAGCGGATACGCCGCATCCAGCGATTGAAGCTCCTGCGGTGTCAGCGTCAATGAGAGCGCAATGGCGTTCTCCTTTACATGCGCCGCCGAACCGGATTCGGGAATTGCAATGACGTTGCCGTTGCGGATGGTCCAGGCCAGCGCGACGGCGGCTGCCGAGCAACCGTGTGCTGCGCCGATACGTACAAGCGTGGGATCACGCAGCAGGCTCGCACCGGTTCCGCCGAGCGGGGAGTAAGCCATCACCGGCATGCCGTGCTGCTCGCACCATGGCAGCACGTCACGCTCTATGCCGCGGTCGCCGAGGCTGTAAGGGAGCTGATTAGTCGCGCAGCTATCGCCTTTTGGAATATGGAACAGATCTTCCATGTCGCTGACCTTGAAATTGGACACACCCCAAGCGCGAATCTTCGCTGCCGAGCGTAGATCTTCAAACGCGGCCACAACGCTGGAGAGATTGGTGACCCCATTTGGCCAGTGCAGCAGATAGAGATCGAGATGATCAGTGCCGAGGCGCTCGAGGCTCGCCTCGCAAGCGCGCATGACGCCGTTTCCCGCCACATGACTGGGCCACACCTTGGAGACCAGGAACACGCGATCGCGCTGACCGGCAATGGCGCGGCCAATGAATTCCTCGGAGCCGTACACTTCCGCCGTATCGATCAGCGTCATTCCGAGCGAAAGGCCAGTGCGTACCGCTTCTTCTTCAACAGCTTGAGGATGTTTTCCCTTTCCGAGACCCGCAGAGCCCTGGCCCAATGCCGGCACGACAGTGCCGTCGCGAAGCTTCGCCGTGCGCCCTGCCGCGGTTGACGCTGCGCCCGCGGCCGCATCAAGACCAGCTGCACCAGTCGGCGACGCCAGCGAACCAACCGCCACGCACAGTGCATTGAATTCGCGCCGGTTCAGCAATCTCATATCTTTACTCTTCATACGATCCCTTCGACCACGCCAGACGTTTTCGGTCGCGAAATGGTTCCTCTGGCGCACGGAAGGCTGCGGCTGAGTAGTCAATATACCTTAACAGACATTCCGCTTGTGTTGGATCGTAATATCGTCGCGATCATCCCGGGCGCTCGCGCAGAGCGACGAGCGCATCGAATATCAGTCGATCGATGTTCAGGCCCTCGCCGCCAGAGCGCGCGGACCTTGCTCTAATCTCCGCCCTCCTGATCGGCCCGTCCTCGTAACGAGGTCAAGAACCGCAGTGCGGCGTTGCGCGTGTCGGGAGAGTTCAGGATCCCGAGATGGGCGGTGGCGAGGACCGCGTCGAATTGCCCCTGGCCGACAAGGTCGAGCGTCTCAGCGCCGGCGAGACCGGCGCTGGCGGTGAAATCATGCGGGTTGCCGTCGCGATCCTCGGCGGGAACGCCGGGGAGGACGCCGTCCGCCAGGCTATTGTAGACGAAGTCGGGTGTCCCCGGCTTGTTGCGGATGACCAGGTAACGCGTGGGACCCGGCGTCTCCCCCGCGGCGTTCAGCACCGTGAGCAACTGAGTGTGATCGGAACCGTACTCGTCGCATACCGCGCTGCTCGGCGTGAAGCCGCCGCCGCTCGCCAGCTGGAAGATGTTGGCTGGGCTCGGCGAGCAGTCAATGATGCCGTGATTGGGTCCGTCGATGGCGACGAGCGCCCGCACCTTGCGATAGGCATTGTCCTGCAGCATCCATTCCCGCGCCACGGTGACGCCGAGACTGTGGGCGACGATGTCGACGCGCTTGGCGCCCGTGAAGTCGAGGACCGCCTGCACGAATTCGCGCAGCAGCGGCACAGCCGCAGCAGTCGTGTGCGAGATGCCTGAACGATGGGTATTGTCCTGTGCCAGGTCGCACTGATCGCCTTGATAACCCAGCCCCCAAAGCTCGCTCAAATGGTAACCGTGATCGAGGAAGAATTGCGCGAAGGCTTGGATGCGCCCAAAGGGGTTGCAGGCGGTCGCGAACGGAGAATCGTTGTTGCCGTGGAGGAAGATCACCGGGACGTGCTCGACGCCGCCGATATCGGAGCCAAAACCAATCACCGGCTTGCCGAGATAGAAGTTCCCGATCACCGGGAAGCGGTCGGGAAACTTCGCGCCGATCTCGACGCCCTTGCCCGGCGACGCGGCGCTCGCCAATCCTGGCGCGCCAAACTGCAACAGAACCGCGATGATGGCCGCAATGCGAAAATGTTTGGTGGTCATGGTCCCCTGCCCGAGGTTTGCTTCGCCGTGAAAGCGATGGTGATGGCGGACGTCACGGGCATGACTTGACGTTCTGATTGCGGCAGGCGTACGGCGGCAGCTTCCCTTGGAGTTTCCCTTGGTGTTTTCCTCGGAGTTTTCTTTGGAGTTAAGGCCGAGGAGATACAAGCATCCAGGCCTGATGAAACTTCAGGTCCTCGCGGCCGATCGCCTTCACCAGGCGGCGCCAATGCTCCTCGTGCCACCGAGCCTCACATAGCTGATGGGCTAATTAAGACCAGCGACAGCGCTGACGACCGGCCTTAATTCTTCCGCCCCTCGAAACACCATTCCGAATGCGACGTAGAGGATCACCACCAGACCGAGATAGGCGATCCAGCGGTATTCATGCAACAGGCCGGCAATGAATCTCGCGGCGACGCCCATCAGGAGGATCGACAGGCTGAGGCCAAAAATGAGGACAACCGGATGCTCTCGTGCGGCACCCGCTACGGCCAGCACGTTGTCGAGCGACATCGAGAGGTCGGCGATGATGATCTGTCCTGCTGCCTGGACCAGTGTCTTGCGGGGGGCATGGCCAGAGACGGTGCCATCGGCGTTGATATCAAGTCCACTCAAGGCCTCGACAGCTTCTTCCTCCTCTTCGTTGGCGGTCGCGCGAAGCTCACGCCACATCTTCCAGCACACCCAGAGCAACAGAACGCCACCCGCGAACAGCAGGCCGACAAGTTTCAGGAGCTGCGTCGTAATTCCGGCAAAGATGATGAGCAGGGTAGTGGCGCCCGCCATGCCGAACAAAATCGCCCGTGTGCGCTGGTGCTCCGGCAATCCGGCCGCGGCCATGCCGACAACGATGGCGTTGTCGCCGGCCAGCGCCAGGTCGATCATCACGACCTGGAAAAGCGCAGCAATGGCCTCGGGCGTAAATAACTCCGTCATTGCTTCAAGGAACCATCGAAAGATTGTCGAACCAGTCGAGCACGTGCTTGGGATTGCTCATCATCCCGGCGACGATCCAGGTGAACGTGAAAACGTAGGCGACATTCCAGATCGTCGAACCTTGCGCGTCACGGCTCGCCTTTATGAAGAGCGCGTACATGGCGACACCGCATGCGATCACGAACGACAGGATGCTGAGTACGGGCGGCACCAGCGGCGCGGGAATCAAAAGGAAAAGCACGAAAGCCGGCGCCGCAGTGATCGCGATCAGGCGCATCAGGCCCTGGAAACGAAGCGGAACTTCAATAACGAATTTGCGCTCAGATCCGGTCTCCATTTTCCTGATAGCCATTGAAACGCTCCATTGCCGGCGCGCAAAATTTGCGCCACGTCGCAGGATGCGGGCTCCGTCGAGGACGGCGCGCGTCCTGTTCCTTTCAGGATAGGAGCGCCGTTCGACATGGGTATTCGGATTGATCGGGTGGTAGTTCTACGGGGCGATCCGCCCGAGGCGGACTGCCTGCCGCACCAGGCCAGCAACGCTCTCGGCCTGCATCTTCTCCATGACCTCGGCGCGGTAGCTCTCCACCGTTCGCACGCTGATGTTGAGCTTGGCCGCGATCGCATGGCTGGTGAATCCTTCCACCACCAGATCGAAGATTTCGATTTGGCGCGGCGTCAGCCGGACGAATCGAGCGGCAAGCGCGTTTTGCGATTTGTGCAGATCCTGTTGTTCAAAGCTGAGGGCGAGCGCACGATTGATCGCTGCAACCAACTGAGCGTCGTCGACCGGCTTTTCGATAAAGTCCTGTGCCCCGGACTTGATTGCGGCTACCGCCATCGGCACATCGGCGTGACCCGAGATCAGGACCACAGGCATCGCGATGCCGCGTCCGGCGAGCTCCCGCACCAACCCTATGCCGTCCGTTCCAGGCATTTTCACATCGGCCACGATGCAGCCCGGCTCCCGCCTGTCGACCGCTGCCAAAAACATGTCGGCCAACTCGTAAGCCTTCACCGAATATCCAAAAACGCTGAGCATCTCGCCCAATGCGTCGCGAACGGATGCATGATCGTCAATCAGAAAGATCGTCGGAGCGGCCACGGTCAGCGCTCCCGCGATCGATCGAGCGGCATCGAGAACCGGAACTCAGTTGCTCCGGGCTCGCCGGAATGCAGCCACACGCGCCCGCCGTGCGCTTCCATGATGGAAGCGCAAATCGAAAGACCGAGTCCCAGGCCATCTTGCTTTGCCGTTGCGAGAGGATCGAACAGACCACCTGCCAGTTCGCTCTCGATGCCGGGTCCGTTATCCAACACGCCGATCTCGACGCGCGGCGGCGCCGAGTGTCGACGCGCCACGACATGAACGTGACCCTGCGATTGGCCGGCCGCGGCGATGGCATCGACGGCGTTGTGCACGAGATTGAGAACGACCTGCTCCAATTGAACCCGATCACCGAGCAAATCAGGCAAATCGGCGGGCGCGTCGAGATCGACGCGAACCTGCCTGGCGGATGCCTCCGCGTGGGCCAAAGTCATTGCTTCCTCGAGCATGGCCCGCGTGTTGATCGTGCTGACATGAGGATGCCCGCGACGAATGAAATGCCGCATGCGCTGCACGATGTCGCCGGCGTGGTCGATGTGCGTCAGCATGGCTGATAGATTGTTGTCGGCCCGGGACAGATCGGTCGCGGGTGTGCGCAGGAGATGTTGCGCAGATCTCCCGAGCGCTCGAGCCGCAGTCAAGGGTTGATTGATCTCGTGGGCGAGCGCTGATGCCATTCCGCTCACCAGGTTGACGCGAGCGACTTGGGCGACTTTCGCCTGCCTCTCCACAAGATGTGCCTGGGCATCGCGGGCTATTCGATCGGAGTTCTTGCGTTCGTTGACGACGACACCAACGATCAGCCCGGTCACTGTCAGCACCAGCGCCAAAGTCTGGAATTCGGTAAATTCGCTGGCGTCGTATCGAGAGAAGTGCAAGAGCCCGATAAGGCTGAACTGAGTTACGGCAAGACTGAAGCACGCGCCGTCCAGGCCATGGCGAACGGCGGCGATCACAACCGGAACGAACAGCAGGTAAAACAGCCTGAATCCATGCGCCTCTCCGCTGCCGATGATCAGCCAAAGCGCGGCGCCGATGATGCAGCAATACAGTGCGCCTTCCGGGACGGGCAAAAGCAGGCGATGCGCTTCAAGCCGGTCCCGAGCTCTGAACCGCAGCAGGAGCGGCGTCACCACGGCAATGCCGATCGTGTCGCCGATCAGCAGCGGACGTGCGACCTGCAGGACGTCACGCATGTTGAACTGACCGACAGCGAGCAAGAACGTGCTGAGAAGAATCGTATTGAGTAAAGCTCCTGCAAGACCCGCCGCGAGCAGCATCAAGACATCGCGAAGATGGGTTAGATCCGCATCGACCCGAAAATATCGTTGCACCAGGACGGCGACTGATGTGTAGCTCAGCGCGGTGATTGCAGCCACCCCGATGTCGATCGGCCAGTCCACGTCGTTTTGCAGGACGAGGGTCTCGGCGACAACCATTCCCGCAAACAGGATTAATCCGCTCAGAGGTCCACCACGGATCATCAGCGCGAAAGCCGCTCCAAGACCTGGATCCCACGGCGTAATCGGCAAGCCCTTGTGAACGTGAATGAAGCTCACCCATTCGAGAATGATGTAAGCCGCCAAATATGAGACGGTGACGGCCCATTTCGAAGCATGCTCCGATAGATGGAGTTGCAGCCATTCCCTTTGCAGCACTCGGGCGGGCATGTCTCCCTCTTGCACTGGGTATCCACTCGGTGTCGTCGAATTTGGTCGGGAAGCCCATTAAGAGCAATATTGGCCGACCGCCGGCACGCTGATCTCTTCGATAGTCTGTGGTTGTTTTAATGTCCAAGTTTGAGTTTATGATCAACCTGAAGATCCCGCAGTTCCTCGGCCTCGCCGTGCCCAATGCCGTTCGCCCGCACCGACGAATTCATCGAATGGCGGCGCTATTTGCTGCGGCGCGAATTGACGCTATTCGCACGAAAATGGCGAACGCGAATGTCCGCCGAATGCCGGACATCGAAGACCATGTGTTACCCAGTTGGGAAGAGGTCGCTAGTGGGCATTACGAACCTTGGGATCGAGGGCGTCTCGTCCTGGATACAGCCATTAGCTCGCTCGATCACTTAGTCGATCGTCCAGCAAACGGCTCATCGCGTCATTTCACGGCGGCGTAGCGATCTGGCTGTGCTTTCTAATTTCCCGACGCGAGTGTCTGCCGGTTGCGAAGTCTCAAAAGATAGTCAATTTGGCGCTCTCTCCAGCCATGATCCTTGGTCGCAAGCGTATCGACGCAGGCGTCGATGCAGATGTCGCAAATAAAGAGATCAGGACCTTGGATAAGGTGAGTTACCTCATCAACATCTCGCCCGCAGAAACAACATGCAGTAGCTGCCATCATTCCGCTCCGTCGCTGCCCCAGCGCAATATTTGTATTTTGGGGGATCCGCAAATACCTGTCTCGGTCTGGCAGTTGGACGCTGCGGCCGGGCAGTATTGGGCGAATAAATGACCGGCTTGCCGGCGTCTCCCCAAATCAATCCTTGGCGGACCGGTTATCGCCGCCGACCTTGCGCCAGCGTAATAACGCCAGCAGCTACCACGACAAAAACGATGACGATGGCAAGTGCCTCCGCCAAGCCCAGGGTCTCGTACCAGTTATTCCAAAGCTCAAGCATGCGCTGGCCTCTATCCAAAGCGCGCCCAGCACTGAGAAGACATCACTATGTCGGAAGGACGTGGCTCTGCGACCAAAAATGCAATGCTACGTTTCGTCGCGCGCGGTTTGATCGCGCGGCAACATGACTTATGCCGTGCCGGTATTGAGGCCGCGCACAGATGCAAAAATAATCGCCGAGCTGGCCGAGCCGGCAAGATTTCCTGCAATCTTCCAGCGCCGCGAGACGAGAGATGCCTCCCCTAGGATCGCGGTGCTCAGATCACCTTGCCTTGCCGCATGTCCCTGACCTCGTCGGGCGAGCAGCCGAGCCACTCGCCATAGATCGCCTCGGAATCCGCGCCGAGAATCGGGGCGCATTTCAGCGGGACCTTGCTGTCCGACATCCGCAGCGGCCAACCCGCCACGATGACCGGCCCGCGCACCGGATGCTCGATCTTCTGCATCATCCCGCGCTGATGCAGATCCGGGTCGTGCATTAGCTCGAGCGTGGTGAGGACGGCGCCGCAGGGAACACCGGCGCCGGCGACGATCCGGGTTACCTCATGCTTGGTGCGGTTCGACGTCCATTCGGTGATGGCTGCATCCACGGCCTCCCGGTTCTGGGCGCGGGTGGCGCCGTCGACCATACGCGGATCGTTGAGCAGGTCCTCGCGGCCGATCGCCTTCACCAGACGGCGCCAATGCTCCTCGTTGCCCCGTGAGGCAAAGATGTAGCACCAGTCGTCGAGCCCCCCCGGCGAGCATTTGTAGAGGTCTCCCGGCGAGGTCCCGAACACCGTGTTGCCGCCACGCGGCAGCTGGTCGTCGCGGGCGGCCTGGCGGCTCATCGGCGTGCGGCAGTAGTTCAGCATCGCGTCGCGCATGGCGATCTGGATGTGCTGGCCGCGGCCGGTTGTCATGCGCTGGTAGAGCGCGGCGATGATGCCCATGGCGCAAAGCATGCCGGTGCCGGTATCGCCGATGGTCGAGCCCGGCCGGACCGGCGGCTTGTCGGGATGGCCGTTCACCCCCATCGTGCCGCCCATCGCCTGGGCGATCATGTCGAAGGCGAGATAGTTCGCGTGCTCGCTCTCCGGCGCGAAGCCCTTGACCTGGGCGAAGATCAATCGCGGATTGAGCGCGCTCAGCCGCGGATAGTCGAAGCCCAGGCGTGCGAAGGTGCCCGGCGCCATGTTCTCGATCAGGACATCGGCCTTGCCGATCATCCGCCGCAGCAGCGCCTTGCCCCCTTCGCTCTTGAGATTGCAGGTCACGCTGCGCTTGTTGAGGTTGTAGTAGATGAAATAGGTAGAATCGGCGTCCGCGCGATCGCTCAATCCCCAGCGCCCCGGCTCGCCGCGATGGGGCTCCTCCACCTTGACGACGTCAGCCCCAAACCAGGCCAGCGCCTCGGTGCAGGACGGTCCCGCCTCGAACTGGGTAAGGTCGAGCACCTTGACCCCGTTGAGCGCCGGCTGGATCCCGGTCACGATCTCCGGCTGCACTACCTGTTCCTGCATGGCGACCTCTCCCAATAAGGAGCCGCGCCGGGAATGGCGCGGCCCTTTGATATGTCCCTCGATCAGCTATGCCAGGTGAACTCCTGCGCCTTGCGGGCGGAGCCCTGCGAGATCACGACGTTCACCAGGGCGGGACCGCGGAAGTTCATCGCCTCGTCGAGCGCACCGCGCAGGTGCTTCGGGTCCTCGACCAGGAATCCCTTGCCGCCGAAGGCCTCCATCACCCGGTCATAGCGCGCGCCCCAGATCAGCGCGTTGGGCTTCAGGTTGAACATCGGGTTTTCCGGGATCTGCGGCATGCCGGGGCCGATGCCGCCATTGTTCAAGACGACGATCTTGGCCGGCAGGTTGTAGCGGACCAGCGTCTCCATCTCCATGCCGGAAAAGCCGATCGCGGAGTTGCCCGAGAGGTGGATGACCGGCCGGCCGGGATGCGCCACGCAGGCGGCGATGGCCTGGCCAAGGCCGACCCCCATCGTGCCGTAGGTGCCGGCGTTGAGGCAGGAACGGGCGTTGAAGCTCGGCAATTGCGTGAGGCCGATATCCATGGTGCCGGCACCCTCGGCGCTCAGGATCGCGTTCCGCGGCATCCAGGCGGCGACGTCGCGCAACGCGCGGTAGTAACCGGCCGGCGCCCGATCGTCATCGATCTGTGGCCGGATCTGCGCCGCATTGTCGGCCGTCTTCTTGGCAATCGCCTGCCGCCACGCAGAGTCCTTGGCATGGAACCACTGGCGGTTGTCGAGCGCCTTGTTGAGCTGCGCGACGATGGCCTTGCCGTCACCGACCAGCGCCACTTCCGTCGCCTTGTTGTGGCCGATCTCCTCCGGCGCGATGTCGAGCTGGATGACCTTGACGTCCTTCGCATAGCGCGGCGCTTGGCCGAAATGAAAGATCCAATTGAACCGCGCGCCCATCAGGAAGATGACGTCGGCCTGCTGCAGCGCTAGCGTGCGCGCCGCCGCCGCCGACAGCGGATGGTCGTCCGGCATCACCCCCTTGCCCATCGGCGAGCGTACGAACGGCAGTTGCGTGCGCTCAATGAAGCCGCGGACTTCGTCCTCGGCGCGCGACCACGCCATGCCCTTGCCGAGGAGAACCAGCGGCCGCTCGGCCTGTTCGAGCAGGTTCAGCGCCGCCGCCACGTTCTCCGTCGGCGCCACCATGCGCGGCGGTTCGCCCACGCGCTCCACCTCAACGACTTTGTCGAGGTCGCATTTGCCGTTGATGATGTCGTCGGGCACGTCGAGATAGGTGGCGCCGGGGCGACCATAGGTCGCGTGCCTTGTTGCCATCTCGACATAGTAGGGAATGCGGTGCACGCTCTCGATGCCGTGCGCGAACTTGCAGAACGGCGAGGCGATCAGCACCTGCCGCTCCTCCTGGAACGCGCCCATGCCGCCGCGATAGGTTTCCGAAGCACCGCCGATCAAGATCATGGGCCAGCAATTCTGCTGGGCATTGGCGAGACCCGCGAGACCGTGCACCACGCCTGGGCCGGTGACGGTGAGGCAGGCGCCGGGGCGGCCGGTGAGATAGCCGTAGGCCCCTGCCGCGTAGGCGGCGCTCTGCTCGTTGCGCATGCCAAGATAGGCGACGCCTTCCTTCTGCGCCGCCACGGCGATCGCGGTGACCGGAAACCCGACGACCCCGAACAGGTGATCGATGCCCTGCTGCTTGAGGCTCCTCGCGATCAGGGTAGCGCCGTCGACCTCGCTCATGGTTTCCCCCTCGTGATTTATGATCTTTGGCTGCGAGATTATGCATAGATGGCAGGGTCGCGAAAGGGCCCTACGTTCCGATGTGCTATGCAGCCGAGCCATACGGCTCCGTGCGTTCTGGCGCTCTTGGCACCAAACGGACCACCGAGCCTGTCTGATGGTGTCCGTTACTCTGGTTAGACCGGAAGTGGCATGCAGAGGCTCAAACCGGCGCAATTGACCCAGACTGTGTGAAAACTCGCGCGAGCCAAGAACGCGCAGAATTGTTTTCTCAATTGCGTTCTTCTAAGAAAAGTTGTCAGTGCGATTGGTTTCCATAATTACGAAATCGAGACGAAAATTCTACACGCAAGCTCAACGTCAGAGTTTTTACACAGCCTGGACCCAAAGCGGAAATTGCTGTTCGAGAATTGAAATCGACTCTCCCCTCAAGATGCCGGTACCAGCCGGACTTCACAAAGATTCGATCGATGGGATGGGGTGCCGCTGACGGGATCACGAACGACGGCGTCAACCGTCAGATTAAAGTTCGTGCCGTTCGGATTGAAGGGATCGGAGACGCCCACTCCCAACTCACCGCAACCCTGCCACCAGCCATGCTCGCCAACGACAACGCGTGGATCAAGGGTTTCGCTGAACCGCGCCCGGGCCCGCATCCCGCCGGCCGGGGTGCGGACGTCAACCCAATCGCCATTCTTGATTCCGCGGGCTGCGGCAGTCATGGGATTCAGTTCGATCTCCGGGTGCGGTGCGCGCTTGCGCAAACTCGGCAGTGCACGATGCTGGGTCTGACAAAAGAGACTGGGCTTGGCGCAGGTTAGGATCAACGGGAAGGAAGCAGCCAGGTCAGGACGCGCAACCGGGCCGATTGGCGGTTCGACAAAGTCCGGCAACGCCGGATAACCGTGATCAAGGAAGGTCTCGGACCAGAACTCGATTTTCCGCGAGGGTGTCGGGAAGCCGCGCGGGTTTCCCTCGTCGTCGCTCGCGGCGTGCTTGAGGTGACGCGTCTTTAGCGGTTTCCTCAATCCGGCAGGTTCCGCTCGAAGCTGATCCAAGGTAACGCCGCTTGGACCAAGCTGATATCGGTAAGCCGCATCGACATCACCGTTCCAGAAATGCTCGCCAAGACCGAGACGCACAGCGAGGTCGAAAATGAAATCAGAATCGCTCCGTGCCTGCCCCGGCGGCGCAACGATCGCCTGCCTAAGCTGAACCTGCGATTGTGCATCTTCGCTGATCTCAAATCCGATCTTTAGGGCTTCGCATTCGAAGCAGGAGGCCACTGGCAGCACGATATCCGCAAACGCGGCCGTGGGCGTCATGAACAGGTCGGCATGGCAGTAAAAATCGAGCGCGGCGAGAGCGGCGCGTCCGCGAACGGGATCGCCCCGGGCGAGCAGCAGATTGGTGCCGAACCCGATGAGTCCACGAACCGGATAGGGGACACCTTCCAGAACAGCACGGTAGAAGTCCTGAGGGGAGACGTGGTTCCAGCGCGCAGGCCCTAGCGGACGCTCGGCAAAACCGATCGTGGGAGCAAGCCGCTTTGCCGCAGGCAAGTCTTCTCCGGTGATCGAACTGGCCGGTACAGCGGGGAACAGCACATTGCCCCCGGGCGCGTCAAAACTGCCGGTCAACGCATAGAGGAGTGCCATCGAGCGCGCGGTATCCGTGGCGTTAGCGTGATGCTCGTGCCCGCTGTAGGCGTAGTAAGAAACCGGGCGAGAGTGCCAAATTTTCTCTGCAGCTTCCTCCAGTTGCCCGCGAGGAATCCAGCATGTCGTTTCAATCACTTCGGGTGTATATCTTTTGCATAGCGCCGCATAGCGCTCGAAAACAGGCTGGCAGCTGATTGTACCGTCGACCGTTGCGATGATGTATTCGCCTCGCAGGGAAAGATGCTCGCTTGGTGCCGCGTAGTGCCCGGCGACCGGATCATAGCTTACGACGCGGTTGGACAGTGAATCCCAGGCAACAAACTGCCCGGAGACGCCAGGGGAAATCAGGTCTTCTGCTTTCAGCAACCTGTCGGTATCCGAGCGTACCAAGAGAGGTCCATTGCTCCAGGCGCGGACGAAATCCTGATCGAACCACTCTCGCTCGATCATGATGTTAGCCAGACCCAGCGCCAGAGCGCCGTCTGTTCCAGGACGCACGCGCAGCCAGACATCGGCCTTGTTAGCCAGCCCGACATTACGCGGATCAATTACGATCAGCTTCATTCCGCGCTTGAGGCCGGCGATCGCCGCCGTTGCGTGGGTGATGCGCGTAAACGAAGGATTGTAGCCCCACAGGATGAGACAGCCGGATTCGGCAATGTCAGCCATCGCCCCGCCGGCGCTTCCGGTCGCAACGCTGCCAACGCCGAAGACATAGCGCGTGGCAAAACCACGTCCCCAGCCACACATGTCGAGGTGCGATACCTGGTTGGGCGTGCCAAAAGCGTTCATCAGTCTACGAATGAAGACCGCGGAATCCGCAATGGCCGTCGTGGAGGGGGACGATTGGCTGAAAGCGACCGCTTCAGGTCTATGCTGTTTCGCAATGCGGCGCATGGCGGCGGCGGTCTGGTCGAGCGCGGCATCCCATGAAATTTCTTCCCAGCCCGGATCTGCGTCACCCTTAGGCCGTGTTCGACGTAGCGGCTGCTTCAATCGATCCTTGTGATAGACCAGTTCTGGAGCCGCTCGTCCCTTGGCGCAAATTGCCGCGCCGGTCGGGTGCGTCGGATCGGGGTCTAGACGGACAAATTGACCATCCGTCACTGTCGCCACGGTTCCGCAGCGCGCGAGGCAAAGACCACAGTACCCATGCACTTGCCGCACATTCGGGATATCTGCTGACATGAAAAAATCCTTCACTCGTGCCTAACGCACGAGCCGATTTCTAACTCAATATCAAGCCGCAGCTATCAGACTATCTCCTTTCGGCGTGTACCACCATGTCGGCTATTGGCACGTTTGCGACGTGCCGACCACCTCGAGTGATGTCCGCTTTCGAAGCGGTAACCGGAAAGACATCTGCTCAGACTGAATTTTTTTGATCGACCCACTTCGGACGCGCGTCTCATCGCGCGCACCTTGATCCACTACGCCGGTGATTGGGTCTCGCAGTGGTTGCTCGCCTGGCGGATGGCGATTTCAACGTGCGACAGGAGGCGAAAAGCGAACCTGAATTAAGCCGCGTATTGCACGAAATTGCGGCCCATTGCGACCCAAATTCTCGCCGAGAAGCAAACGGGGCTCATGCGCGAATGAGTGATCAAATGCCGAGCCGAACCAAGACCGCCGCATCGCCGATCTTTGCGGCGTTTCTCGCGAGTGTGTTCTCGACGGCCATTGCTTGCGCCGCCGCGCACGCCGCTGACGATTGCCTGAGCGAGCCAAAACATCAAGCACCTCCCGGTGGTCACTGGTACTACCGCATTGACGGTCCTAATCACCGCAAGTGCTGGTTTTTAGGAGACGAAGGCCAAAAGGTCAGCCAGGCTGGATCGCCGCGACCGTCTTCTCCATTGCCCCTACCGCGACGGACGGCAGCAACAATCCAACCATCTGTCGTTGCGGACGCCCACGCCGAACTGCCGAAGGTGACAACACCTCCGGAACCGCCGCAGTGGTTGGGCCCCACTAGGCCGCAGTGGTTGGGCCCCACTGGAATGAATCCAGAGAAAATCACTGAAGCCGTGCCGGATGCGAGCCCGCCGGAAACGCTTTCTCCTCCGAGCGCGCGCGATCCGGACGGCGAGACCAGGATCGTGAACAACGGCGTGATCGATGGGCAATCAGGAACCGAACCGCGGACTGAGTTACTACTCCGCGCCACCGACCGAGAACCAGCCGCCGAGCTATCTGCGGAGGAGACCACGGCAGGTCCGTGGCTTGCTCTGCTCTTGATTGCCCTCGGGCTGGCCACCATAGCAGGCAGTCTGATTTTCAAACTTTCCGCCACAGTACAGGCTGGCCGACGCGATGCTTTTCGCAGTCGATAACGGACTGTAGCGCGGCTACCCGAATAAAAGGCCTTTCAATGCGCAGCTTTCGCGATCATCCCGGGCGCGCGCGCAGAGCGACGAGCGCATCGAATACCAGTCGATCGATGTTCAGGCCCTCGCGAAGTGCACGCTCGCGGCAGCGAAATGCCCGCTCTGACGGGATGCGGATCTCGTCGATGCCGCCCTGGCGTGGCGTCGCCTTGATGCGTTCCATCAGCTGGCTCACCCGCCGGTTGAAAACATCCGCCGTCCCGACGAGGTCGGGCCGAAAGGCGATGAACAGGTAGCCGGAGTCGCTCTCCTGCTCCGAGCCGGACCCGGCGAGCAATCCCAACGCCTGAATCATCAGCGCCAGCCCGAAGCCCTTGTAACCGCCGAAAGGCAGCAATGCGCCGGCCCGCGCAAGCGCCGGGTCCCTGGTCGGCTCGCCGTCGGGCCCGATTGCCACGCCTTCGGGAAGCAACTCCCCTAGCCGCTCGCGCAGCATCACTTCGGTCATCATGTAGGCAGAGGTCCCGATGTCGAGTACGATGGGCCCGCGCGCCGAGGGAACCGCAATCGCTATTGGATTGGTGCCGAGCACCGCCCTGACACCGCCGGGCGGAGCCACCAGTCGCGAGCTGGCCGCCGTGTGGATCGCGACGAGGCCGGCCTTGGCAATCATCTCGACATAGTAGGCGCTACGCCCGCTCATCCAGGCATCGGTCACCGAAATCAACGCAATCCCATGCGCAGCCGCCTTCTTGATCGTGGCCTCCGCCGCGTAAAACAGCGCTAGCATCCCGACATTGTTGCCACCGTCAAAGGCGAGAGAGACGTCAGTCTCGTGCAGCAGCTTCATGGGTCGGCGCGGCCGCTTGAAGTGCTCGCTCTCCACGATGTTGAGGATCTTGGCCAGGCCCGAATATTCGTAGCCGCACAACGCGGCGTCAATGACGTGATCGGCAACGATGCGCGCCTCCTCGTCATCAAATCCGACGCCGCGCAGCGCACTCTCCGCCAGATCGCGTGCGTCCGCGACGCTCAAGTTGATCCGTCCCGGCGCCATGACGCCTCCCTTAGCCTCACGCCAGCTCGATCCGCATCGCGATGGCCTCACTTGACAATAACCGCGGTGTCGCTGTGCTCAGGTCGTCGACATCGAGAATTTCATATGAGCACTGGTTACTCAAATCAACGTCGGCGCGATGAGGGTGCGAGGCTTCCCCGACACGCTTGCGTCGGGGATTGCACAACAAGTTGCTTGCGGCCGAGCGTTGCATCCGGGCAACACTTTTTGGGAAAGACCGGCGAACTGCAGCTTTCGCCATTGCGTAGTCGGATCGTGACCCCAAAACTCAGCCCGTCGCATGCTAGGCTGAGCAAGCTGGCTCAGGTGGAGCGTTTGGAGGTTGGGATCATGAACCCACGACGATCTGCGGCAGTGGCGGCGGTCTTGTGCGGAACGGGGGTTGTCGCCTGGTTTGCGGGCTCCGGTTCGGCCGGCATCGAGAACACCGCCGCGCCAACCCTGGACCGCCTCGCACCATTTCTCACCGCCAACTCCGAGCTCGCGGACGCGCCGCAGCCAAAGGCAACGGGCAACGCCGCTATCGGCAACATCGACGTTGCGACAACCGCCGAACTGGTGAGGGGGACGGCCACCGGCACGACGGCGGCCTCGGATGAGCCGAAATCGATCGTCGAGGCCGCGTTGACCAATTCATCGCAGATGCTGCCGCCCGAAACACCGCCCCTGCCGGCGGTGACAACGAGCACGCCTGATGCGGTGCTTAAAGACACCAGGGATGTCGTGGGCTCCACGGAAATTCTCGACGAATGCTGGGTAGCCGACGTCTGCTTCGACCGATACCTGTGGGCGCTTTACCAACGGACGCCCAAGGAGGACGCCATCAAGGTGGATGAGCGGAGGAAAGTGACAGTCAAGCGGAAGGGAAAAACGGTGACTGTCACCAAGACCTTTACCAAGCTCGTCGACGAGGATTTCGCGTGGAAAGATCCGAAGGCGGCGGAAAAATCCCGCATCCCGATGATGGACTACGTTATCGGAGGCATGGATCGGAGCTTCAAACAGAAGCTCTTTTACATGCTTCACGCGGCCGAGGGGGCCGGGTTGTCGCCTGGCATAACCAGCGCGTTCCGCGATGACTACCGTCAGTCGATCGCAAGCGGCCTGAAGGCGGCGACTGACAGGTCGTATCATGGCGGGAGTTTTCGCGGCGGCTATGGCCACGGGCTGGCGGCCGATGTCGTGAGCGTCAAAGGCGGGACGCGGGCGCAGCGACAGATTTCCACGGAAAGCCTCTGGAAATGGATCGATGCACACGAGAAGGAGTTTGGAATCGGCCGACCCTATCTCGATAGAGATCCGCCGCACGTCGCACCGATCGACGGCAAGGAATATGCCGCTCACCGCGGAACGAAAGCGCTTCACGCGGCATCAGATGCGACGCAGCGCAAGGCTGTGCGGGATGACGAGAGCGTGGCGAAACGCAAAAGAGCGGCAAGATCGTCGAAGGTGAGAACGATCTAACCGGGCGCAATCACGCATTCCGGCACCACGCGGCATGGCTCCGCTCAAACGCAGTGTGGCTTCGGCAATCAGGGGTAAACCGGGCGTGCGTGATCCTCGCTTGGTCGGCCCAACGATCTGCCCGACGGGCGATAGGTCGCGCGGCCTTTGGTGACGACGCCGGACGCCAACCCTAGACTGCACGGCGCTCCGGCGAGATGTCGTGCGAGTAGTGCGAAACGTCCACTACGGTTAGAAGGGCGCGCATCTTGAGGACCTCCGGGTTTCTCTCCCCTTTCGCGGCACCCGCAAGAATGTTCGAGGCCATCTCAGCTTTTATCGCCGACGTGCGCTTCAATTCCGGAAGCGTTGCCGTGGCATCCTCAAGGACTAACATCATCAATTCGATCAACTCGGGTTGAAAAACCGCTCCCCTGGGATTCACGTTTGTACCCTCCAAAAGCGACCCCGCCCTCGGTTATCTAAATCCGAGCTTTTCGCCGCCGCTATTCAATTTTTCTACTGTCCTTCGTCAGGACGAGCGTCGGACTGGACCGGGTTCGGACTATGTGGTTGACCCTCGATGTCCCAAGTTCACTACGTGTATGATACTGCACAAACAACCGCTGTATTTAGGTCTTAAGTTCCCGCCATCACCGCCTAACTACACGGCGCTAATATACGGAGACAGAGAGTGTTGTGCTTCCCGCCTTTGATCGGAGGGGTACCATGCCCCAATCAAAGCAGTTGGTCCCGTTAATCCGGTACTCGTCCCCGGTGCCGTGGATTTGTGCAATCACCACCGGTTTCCTACTTTGGTCATCTTAGTCTGGTGTATCTGGCAGGTCTCCGCTGGCCTATTTTGATCCCCGGCGGGAAATGAACGCAGCAAGGCGCGGATCAAAAAAGTGAGCAATATTGCTCACTAAGCACGGTGTACGGTAGACGCCGCTTTAGCGAATCCCTTAGGCCCCATTAGGGCTTGGGGATTCGATATCATGCTTATGCAGAACAGGTTTGGTGCGCATCATAGGCCGACTTGCCCAGCGTGTACTCGGACAATGTACGTAACCCGGCGGACGCCGCATCCGCTCTACGGCAATACATACGAGCTACAAACCTTCAAATGCAGAGCGTGCGGAGACGAGATAGAGCGAAGTGCCGATCAAAGCGGTCTCCCGCATGTGAACGACGCCGTCGTCCTTAAAGCCGCCTCGGATAGCGGCCTCCTTTTCGAGCCGGCGCGCGACAGCGCGCCTAAATAGGTGCACCTCAAACAAGCATTCTCCCATCTAAGCCCTTGGAGATCACAATGGAGCGTTTCATTCACAACCAAAACCTTGAAAACTACCGACATCTGATAGCCGTGTCGAAAAATAATTCTGCGCGAGACGAGGTTCAGCACAGTTGGCTGTTGAGACGAGGAAGCCAGGGACAGCAAGTCGATGGACAAATAAGATCGATTTGCAGCGCGTTAGCGCGCATCCATCGTCATGGGCGGCCTCGTTAGCGCATCGTGACGAATGCCCGGTACCGGGTAGACGGTTATGCCCGCAAAGGCGCGAAAGTCCACCTAGGCGCAAAGCCTCGCTGCGGAAGGATTCGTCATGGCTTCAAAATTTGCAATTGGTGACAAGGTCGATCAAGCGTTCAGCAACCACGCCGAAGGAACGGTCGTCGCTATATTTACCGGTTTGACCGGTGAGAACCGATATGCGGTGGAAATGTACGGCCACCGCACAATACAGATCGCAAACGAAGATAAATTAATCGCTCACGTCAATCAATCTGGCCGTTTAGTCTCAACCCGTTAAGCGTCGATCTGACGCCGAACAGCCGCGAAAGCATCTTTAATTGCCACGTGAGCATGCTCGTTCGCTGCGTCACGGGTGCCAGTGTGGCTCACGACAATGTTTTCGTGCGGCGGAATCGTCAACCAAATGTGGACCTGAAATCCGATGCCGTGGCGATGCTTGTGACTGGGAGCGATCACCTTCACGCGGCAACCTGTGATGCGTTGGTTGTGATTTTCGAGCCGCTTAATTTCACTTAATATTTGGGCGCGGGCAGCGTCCGATGATTCTGAGCCTTCGAACGTAATCTGTGGTGCGATTTGCATTTTTCCCGTCTGGCGTTCCAGTTTAGCTTACTAGCCAATCCATCTGCGGCCGAATGGTTGCATTGAACTTCCGACCGGGCCGCCCCGGCCGTCTTGCTCAATCCAGCGTCAACGTGATTGCAATTGCCCGGTGGATCGGTTTCAGTTCCATCTTTAGGGCTGGCGTCTCTTTCGGCTTGCTCCGGAGCGCCGCGAGCGCATAGTCGCGGGGATGAATTTCCTCGATAATGCTCTCACGCTAATTACGCTGCTGTCCCTTTTCCTTCTTGGGCCCGCGCTCGGGCGAGCCATCATCGCCCGCTTTCACAATTGGCAGGCCTGGTCGCTACCGATCCAGCACCTCGCCGTTGGCATCTGCACGATGATTGCAGTGACGGCAATGGTGCTCGCCTACGGAGCGCTATGGAAATTGAGCCCGAAGTCCGTAGCTTGGTACAACTGGATCCAGGAAGTGCCAGTCGCCGGCAGAGTGAATGTTAACGGCCCAGTCGAGGTGCGGCAGCCGTTGCGAAAGTGAAGATCATATCGCCGAGGCGCATGTGTTGAGTAACACTACTTCGTCGGGCTTTAATCGGGTGTCCAATAGAGCGGCGCTCCATCCTTCGGGCATGGCGCCTAAACGAGCGCGACGGCGTCTTCGCGCGGTGCGGCAGCGACCCAAAGCCGCTTTTCCCGCGTCAACGTCGAGCAAACCCATCGATCCCACCCTATGCAATGCGCTTGAGATTACAATCTTAGAACACCTCCCCGCCGGAGCGAGGAGGCAAAACTCGCATTCAAAATTCCAGCGTGCCTCCGGCCGCGCCGCGTCCAACCCCACTACTCGCCGAAATACTTCAGCGCGATCTGGATGCCCTCGTCGTACATGCTTTGGAACTTTCCTTGGAACTGGTCCCCACGCTTGGTACTGCGTGAGAAAAACTCGGTGACATGCCCAATCGGTGTCTCACGCCGATGGTCCTCCGCCTCGATCTGTGTCGTCGACCCCACCTCAATCAACCCGTCGAGATCATAGTCGACGATATAATAGTAGAGCGCTCCGATGGAGACGCCGCGCGCGGGTTCATTGCGGATGCGGAGCATCTCCGCCCGGTTGCCCTTGGGTGCAATGTGGTCGTAACACCACCGGCGATCCTTGTGGAACCCCCCATAAAGCGCAAGGCAACGCGGCGAACCCCGCTTGGTTCCTAAGGCCCCTGCACTTTTGCGGTGGAAAAACATGTCGCTTACCGCACCGAAAACGGCGCGCTGTACGGCCGCCCGAACGGAATGCCTGCCGTCAGCGTCTGCAGCAATCAGACGTTCAAGAACTGACCAATCCGCGCCATCGGGCGCTCTTCACAATCATCCTGCTTTCGGAGAAAAGTCGTGTGCCTCGTCACAAGCTCGGGATTCAATCCATGAACGATCACGTTCTCTATCATCTGCCGACGACAGCGATGGACATCCTGTCCTTCTGGTTCTCTGAAACGTCTCGTCCGAAGTGGTTCGCGAAGGAGCCGTCCTTCGACGCAGTTGTGTCCGCACGCTACGGGTCGGTACTTCAGGCCGCCAAACGCGGAGAGCTGTTCCAGTGGCGCGACACCCTTCGGGGGCGACTGGCCGAAATAATCGTTCTGGACCAATTTTCGCGGAATATTCACAGGGACACCGCTACAGCGTTCGAGTGTGACGCGCAGGCGCTGGTGCTGGCACAAGAAGCAGTCCGCGACGAGACCAGATGCGAATTGACGCCTGAGGAGAAAGCATTCCTGTACATGCCCCTCATGCACAGCGAGTCACCCGTCGTACATGAGGAGGCCCTGAGACTGTTTTCCGAAGTGGGGCTAGAGGCGCATTTGGCTTATGAGGAGGAGCACCGCCGTGTCATTCAAAGGTTCGGCCGGTTCCCTCACAGGAACGCAATCCTGGGACGTGCTTCCACCGCCGAGGAGGAGCTCTATCTAGCCCAGGATCAGGATCTCTAATCTCCTTCGCCGGCTTCATTTCCGTCAGCCGATTTCACGCAGGGCGCGCGCTACCAGGGAAATTGCAGCCCACGACACCGCCACCATCGGGCGGGCAATTAGCATCGGTCAGCTATATCTGCTGGGTTCGGCGTGGCGAGTATCTGCGCCTCAAATGCATGGCTGCGCTGCCGGTCCCATAGGTTGGCGCGTCCGTGCACCTCGTTTATTGCGTTGCGTGAGCCTGATCATGGCACGCTTGCGACATGCGGACGTACCCCGAGAATGTCGGTTCATCGGACAGTGCAGCCCCTCGGCGTCGATCACCGCCAATTCAAATCACGGTCAAACGTCAATGAAATTGATACAAATCAACTTTGCGGCGCCAGGGGAGCGTTAGGCTTGTGCCAAGAATTTGTGCCTGCGGAGGATAGGGGCTGGCGGGCGGACTCGAGCGAAGGGTGCCGACGCCAACAGCCGCAGGTCAAGGAACCAGATCGATCTGTATTCTAGAAAAGTAAATTCAGGGAGAAATGATATGCGCAAACTGATGATGGCTGCGGCCTTCGTGCTGCCGATGTTCGGCGGTGTGGCGATGGCGCAGGAGACTCTCAAAATTGGTTATATCGACCCATTGTCGGGCGGCGGTGCCAGCGTCGGCGAAGTCGGCCTGAAGACCTTCCAGTTTCTGGCCGACGAAGTGAATGCAAAAGGCGGCATCCAGGGCATGAAGGTCGAGATCGTCCCGCTCGACAACAAGACCAATCCGCAGGAAAGCCTGATCCAGGCGCAGAAGGCCATTGACGCCGGCGTCCGCTTCCTCACCCAGGGTAACGGTTCGTCGGTGGCAGGCGCGCTGTCCGACTTCGTCACCAAATATAACGAGCGTAATCCTGGCAAGGAGGTGCTGTATTTCAACTATGCCGCAGTGGATCCGGTCCTGACCAACGCCAAGTGCAGCTTCTGGCACTTCCGCTGGGATGCGAACTCCGACATCAAGATGGAGGCGCTGACCAACTACATGAAGGCGACGCCTGCGATCAAGAACGTTTACCTGATCAATCAGGATTACTCGTTCGGTGAATCCGTTCGAACCGCCGCCAAGGCCATGCTGGCCGCCAAGCGGCCGGACATCAAGATCGTCGGTGACGAACTGCATCCGCTGCTGAAGATCACCGATTTCGCGCCCTACATCGCCAAGATCAAGGCATCGGGCGCCGACACCGTCGTGACCGGCAATTGGGGCCAGGATTTCGCGCTGCTGTTGAAGGCGGCCGCCGACACCGGGCTGAAGGTGAACTGGTACACCTATTATGCCGGTGGCACCGGCGGCCCGACCGCTATCAAGCAGGCCAACCTCAATCACCAGGTGTTCCAGGTCGGCGAAGGCATCCCGAACCTCGATCACGCCTCGTCGCAGGAATTCGAAAAGGCGTTCCGCGCCAAGTACGATGTCAGCGTGTTCTATCCGCGCGCCGTCAACCAGATGCGGATGCTGGCACTGGCGGCCGACAAGGCCAAGTCGATCGACCCGGTCAAGGTCGCGCAGGCGCTCGAGGGCATGGAGTTCGAGGTGTTCGACGGCGGCAAGGGCTATATGCGCAAGGACGATCACCAGTTCTTCCAGCCGATCTATATTTCCTCGTTCGGCGACCGCTCCGAAAGGGAACCTTTCGACGAGGAGAAGACCGGTTGGGGCTGGAAGCTTGTCGCCAAGGTCGATACGCCCGCGACCGAGCTTCCGACCACCTGCAAGATGGAACGGCCGAACTAGCGTTCCCGTCATAACCGGTCCGTCCCGGAAAATCTTCGGGACGGACGCGTCTTTCCGATATCCCGGCGGTGCGTCTTGCTTGAACTGCTAGTCATATCGACGCTCAACGGCGTCCTGTTCGGCATGTTGCTGTTTCTAATGGCGAGCGGCCTGACCGTCATCTTCAGCATGCTCGGGGTGCTCAACTTCGCGCATGCGAGCTTCTACATGCTCGGCGCCTTTTTCGGATTCCAGATCAGCCGGTGGTTCGGCTTCTGGCCCGCACTGCTGATCGCGCCGCTGCTGGCCGGCGCGATCGGCGCCGGCGTCGAGCGCTACGGCCTGCGCAGAGTGCACAAGAACGGCCACGTCGCCGAACTATTGTTCACTTTCGGCCTCGCTTTCGTGATCGAGGAAGTCGTCCAGATCATCTGGGGCAAGAGCCCGGTCGACTTCCGGGTTCCGGCGCTGCTGGATTTTCCGGCCTTCACGATCTTCTCCACCAACTACCCCGCCTACAAAATGTTCATGCTGCTGGTATCGATCGCCATCTTCGTCGGGCTCCTGGTCGTGCTGAAGAAGACGCGGATCGGCCTGATCGTTCAGGCCGCGCTGACCCATCCGCACATGGTCGGCCATCTCGGTCACAACGTTGGCCGGATCTTCATGCTGGTGTTCGGCGTCGGCACCGCGCTAGCCGCGGTCGCCGGCGTGATTGCCGGACCAGCGCTGGTGACCCAGTCGAACATGGCGGGATTGCTGGGCCCGATCCTGTTCGTGGTCGTCGTGGTCGGAGGCCTGGGCTCGCTGCCCGGGGCCTTCGTCGCCTCGCTGCTGATCGGACTGGTGCAGACCTTCGCGGTCTCGATGAACGGCTCGCTGTCGGGCGCTTTCGGTCCGCTCAGCCCCGCCTACGCCTCGACCTGGCTCGCCGACATCTGGGGCGTCACCATCGCCCAGATCGCGCCGATCATGCCCTATGTGCTGCTGGTGTTGATCCTGATCTTCCGCCCGATGGGCCTGCTCGGGACCCGCGACACATGAGTGAAATCACCGCAAGCGCCGCGCCTCCGCTTCCGGCCGCAGCCGAAAGGCTCAAATTCTATGGACTATGGGGTGCAGCTGCGATCGTGCTGCTGCTGCTGCCCAAAATCTTCGGTTCCGGCGGTTCGTTGACGACGTTCAGCCTGATCGGCATCGCCATCATCTTCTCGCTGTCCTACAACATTCTACTCGGTCAGACCGGCATGCTGTCGTTCGGGCCTGCGGTGTATTACGGCCTCGGCGGCTTCCTCGTGATTCACGCCATCAACATCGTCGGCGCCAACAAGCTGCCAATCCCGCTGCCCGTCGTTCCCCTGATCGGCGGCCTGACCGGACTGTTGTTCGCGGCCTTGTTCGGTTGGGTCTCGACCCAGCGCTCCGGAACGGCATTCGCCATGATTTCGCTCGGCGTCGCGGAGCTGATCGCCTCATCCGCGCTGATCCTGCGTACCTTTTTCGGCGGCGAAGCCGGCGTCTCCGCCAACCGAACCAAGTTGCTGAAACTGTTCGGCTGGAATTTCGGTCCGCAAATCCAGATCTATTATCTAGTCGCGGCGTGGACGCTGATCGCCGTGATTGCGATGTACGCGCTGACCCGCACGCCGCTCGGGCGCATGTGCAACGCGGTGCGCGACAATCCCGAGCGCGTGCAGTTCGTCGGTTACAATCCGCACGTCGTCCGTTATCTTGCATTCTGCTTCTCCGGATTCTTCGCAGGAATCGCCGGCGCGCTGGCGGCGATCAATTTCGAGATCGCCAACTCGGCCTATCTCGGGGCGGCGCAGTCGGTAACCGTGCTGTTCGCGACCTATATCGGCGGCATCGGCTTCTTCGTCGGTCCGATCGTCGGCGCTATCTTTGTGACGTTCCTGTCGCTCGGCCTCAGCGATCTGACGCAGGTTTGGCAGCTCTATTTCGGACTGATCTTCATCGCGGTCGTGGTGTTCGCGCCCGGCGGAATCACCGGCCTGTTGATGATGCATCGCCCGCTGCTGAAGGCCGGCACGCTGCCGAAGATGCTGCCGAGCTACCTGGTCGCCTTGGTGCCGACGCTGGCGATGATCGCAGGCTTCATCCTGTCACTGGAAACCATCGTGCATTACTCCGTCAACCCCGGCGACGATCCGCACATCACTGCGTTCGGCATCGGCTTCAATGCGGCGAGCCCATATATTTGGGCGATTGCCGCCATTCTCTTGATTGGCGGATACCTGGTTGCGCGCAAGACCTGGACCTCTATCGGCGATGCCTGGGATGACGCCACCAGCGTGGCGCGCGAAAAGGGAGTCGCTGCATGAGTGCTGCGATCGAACTGCGCGGAGTGGAAAAGAGTTTTGGCGACGTCGCCATCATCAGAAACATCGACCTCAGCATCGCGCAGGGCGAACGCCATGCGCTGATCGGCCCGAACGGCGCCGGCAAATCGACCACCTTCAACCTGATCAGCGGATATATGGCCCCGACATCCGGTAGCGTGCTGCTGCGAGGCCAGGTGATTTCTGGCCTGCCGCCCTATCAGATCAACCGCCGTGGATTATCGCGCAGTTTTCAGGTCACCAACGTCTTCGCCAATATGAGCGTGTGGGAAAACCTGCGCTGCGCCGTGTTGTGGTCGAGCGGCCAGCGCTACGCCTTTTGGAGAAATGTCGACAACCTGCCGAAGGTACGCGACCGCACCGCGCAAATTCTCGCCGATATCAACCTGGCGGCCCGGCGCGACGTCCCGGCGGGCCTGCTGACCTACGCAGAGCAGCGCGCGCTGGAGATCGGCATTACGGTTGCCGGCGGCGCCGATGTCATCCTGCTGGACGAGCCGACCGCGGGCATGAGCCGTGCCGAAACCGAACGCGCGGTTGCGTTGATCCGGCGCCTGACCGAAGGCCGCACGCTGCTGATCGTCGAACACGACATGAGCGTGGTGTTTGGATTGGCCGACCGGATCTCGGTGCTGGTATACGGCCAGATCATCGCGTCTGGGACGCCGGAAGAAATTCGCGGCAATCCGAAGGTCAAGGAAGCCTATCTCGGCGAGGAGGCGGCATGATGCTGGAGGTCCAGGATCTGCACGCCTATTATGGCAAGAGCCACATCCTGCAGGGCGTCGATATGCATATCGAAGCCGGTGAGGTGGTAAGCCTGCTGGGGCGTAACGGCGTCGGCCGCTCCACCACGGTCAAGGCGATCATGGGCGAGGTGCCGCCGCAGGGCTGGATCAGGTTCAAGGGCGGCGACATCGCGGGATTGCCGAGCTACCGGATCGCGCATCTGGGGCTGGGTTACGTTCCCGAGCACCGCGATATCTTCCCCGGCCTGACGGTGCGGCAGAACCTGATACTTGGCATCAAGAACACCAGGCGAGCCGGCAAATGGCGGCTTGAGGACATGCTCGAGATGTTTCCCAACCTCGCCGCGCGGGCCGATACCTCCGCCGGCGTGCTGTCGGGCGGCGAGAAGCAGATGTTGACGATCTGCCGCACTCTGATGGGCGACCCCGAACTCATCATGATCGACGAGCCCACCGAGGGGCTCGCTCCCCTCATCGTGCAACAGGTCGGCGATTTGATCGCCGAAATCGCACGCCGCGGCGTCGCCATCCTGCTGGTTGAACAGAAACTCTCGATCGCGATGCGGATATCCCATCGCGTCTACGTCATGGGTCACGGCCGCATCGTGTTCGAAGGCACTCCGGCCGAACTCAAGGCGAGCGAAGCCATTCGCAAAGAGTGGCTGGAGGTCTGATTGTCTTGTCCAGGATTTGACCTGGGCTCGCTCCGACTATTCATTCAAGCGCCAAGCGTGCCACCGACCTTGTTGACAAGATCTTGCGAGGTGAGAAACCTGCCGATATTCCCGTTGAGCGACGCAGACCTGCGGCGCCAGCTCGATCACCTCGTCGGCGGTGGAAAGCCGTGTCGGTCGCTCGTCACAAAAGCCGAGTCCTCGGGCGACACTCTGCCGCTAACGCAGCCGAAACTCATGTAGTAGCCGTCCAACGCGCCACCGTTCACCGCATCAAGTTCGTCGTCAGTCAGTTCGCAACTATTTCCAGACGAGTTCGTGTTCATGGCACCCTCCTTGATTGTGATGCCGGTCACACAGCGCCGCCACGAATTACGAAACACCCCACAAAAACTTTGGACTGGCCTTATCTTCTCCCGGGTTTGGATCGCGAGGCCGCAGAGGTTGGGGACTGAGCCCGCCGACCGCGTGATCTAGAGCCTCATCGGAGAGGACGATAGCTTCGCTAAGGAGGACGTCATTGCATGTTTCGGGGTTGGCGAGGCTGCGGGTGCCTTGGGCACCCGGCTTTCCCTGCGCCCTCTTTTCTTTCGAGGGACGATGTTTGTGCACAGTTCGGACGCTATCCGCCCCGCGAGAGCGCGGACGTGTCTCTCGCCATTGCGAGCCAACGGGGCGCGCATTCGCGCGACCCGTTGGCAGGGAAAACCGGGTCAAATGGGCCATGAAAACAACTGAATGGCAACCCCGGATCGGATAAGATCGCGCCGTGGCAGGCTTCCCTACGATTCTGGTATTCGATTCCGGCCTCGGCGGGCTGACGGTCTTGCGCGAGATCGTCGCCGCGCGCCCCGATGCGCATTTTGTCTATGTCGCCGACGATGCGTTCTTCCCCTACGGCCACCACGGCGAGAGAGAGATCATCGCGCGCGTGGTGCCGCTGATCGGAGAGCTGATCGCAGCATACGCGCCCGATCTCGTGGTGATCGCCTGCAACACCGCCTCCACGCTTGTCATGTCGCATCTGCGCGAGCGATACACGCTTCCCTTTGTTGGAACGGTGCCGGCGATCAAGCCGGCTTGCGCGCAATCGAAGACCAGGCGTGTCTCCGTGTTCGGCACCAAAGGCACGGTGCAGCGCGAATACACCAAGAAGCTGATCGAAGATTTCGCGGTAGGCTGTGAGGTTACGCTGGTGGGTTCGGCAGAACTCGCTTCGCTCGCCGAAGCCGCCCTGAGCGGCAATGAGGTCTCAGATCGCGACATATCGGCGGAAATCGCGCCGTGTTTTGTCGGCGGCAGCGAAGATGCTTCCGCGCGCACCGACACCATCGTGCTCGCGTGCACGCACTATCCGCTGCTGCTCGACCGTCTGGTGCGGCTTGCGCCCTGGCCGGTCGACTGGATCGATCCGGCGCCTGCCATCGCCCGCCGGGTGTCGGATCTGCTCGGCAAACCCGGTCATGATGTCGACAACCGCGGCGCCGAGATGATCTTCACGTCAAGAAGGCCGCATACGCTCTCCCGCGCCCTGATGCCGTTCTTCGGCGGCCGGGTCCTGGCCTGATCCGAAAGCCTCCCGATGTCCGCGACCCCTCCCCCCGCCCCGCTCAACCGTCTGCGCAAGGAATGGCGCGAAGGCCGCGCCACCTTCGGCGCGATCGCGACCATTCCGAGCCTCCAGACCGTGCAGATCATGGCCCGCTCCGGGCTCGACTGGATCGTCGTCGACCTCGAGCACGGGCCGATCGATCTGACCTCGGCACATGCGATGATCACGGCCACCGCGGGAACGCCGTGCGTACCCTTCGCGCGGATCGCCGCCAACGAGCCGTGGCTTGCGAAAGCGCCGATGGACATCGGCGCGCTCGGCATCAATTTTCCGATGATCTGCAATCGCGCCGACGCCGAGAAAGCCGTGCGCAGCGTGCGCTATCCGCCGAAGGGCGAGCGGCTGTGGGGGCCGTTTCACGCGCCGTTTCGCTGGGGCGTCTCGATGGCCGATTACATGGCGAGCGCCGATGACGACATGATCTGCATGATCACGATCGAGCATGTCGAGGCGGTGAACCGCATCGACGAGATCATGGCGACCCCCGGCATCGACGTTGCCGTGATCGGCCCCGGCGATCTCGCCACCTCCATCGACAAGCGCGGCCAGATGGACGACCCGGAGCTGCTGGACCTGATGGCGCGCGCGGAGGCCGGCATCTTGAAGAGCGGCGTCGTGATCGGCGGCGTGGCGCGCACGGCTGAGCAGGCCAATCAGATGATCGATCGCGGCTATCTCGCGCTGGCGCTGGGATTTGACTGGTCGTTGTTCCAGCGCGGCATTGCGGCTAGTCTTGCGGGGATCAAGCGCTAGAATAGGTCACGAAGGCAGGCCATTGAAAATACTTGTACTTTGCTTCGGAACCGGACCTGTCATTCGGCTTTCCAATTCGACAACCATCTCGCCTCATGTCCGTCGGTCCGTGCTAGGTGGGCTGGCGGTCCTATCCCCAGGCGCCAATGCGGAACCGGAGTGAACGATGCGCGGTACGGTTCGAAAAATCTCAATTCTGCGCCGCTTCATCATCGATCTGATGCGCGCTTCGGTAGGCGTGCCATTCGTGTCGCTCTGCCGCCCGCTCAACGTCCGCCAGCTGCTCGAGGCCCGTGCAGCCACCCTGCGGCCGCCGGGCTGGGCCGCGATCTTCGTCAAGGCGTTTTGCCTGGTTGCGAAGGACGAGCCTGTCCTGCGCACGCTTTACGCCCAATGGCCGTGGCCGCAATTTTATGAACTGCCGCGCAGCGTCGCCATGGTCGCCATCGCGCGCGTCGAGGACGGCGAGGATTGCGTTCTGCCGGAAAGGGTCGCCGCGGCGGACGAGTTGCCGCTCGGCGCGATCGACGCCCAGATCAGACGTGCCAAAGAGGCGCCGATCGAGGAAATACCGTCGTTCAGGCGAATTCTGAAGGCGACGCGGCTGCCGCTGCCGCTGCGCCGTCTCAGCTGGCTGGTCGCGCGCAAAATCGGGCGCCTGCACGCCAACAATTTCGGCAGCGTCACCGTAACCTCGGTGGCCGCTTACGGGGGCGGCGAGCTCCACGCCATCAGCCCGGGACCGTTCGTCCTGAGCTATGGACGGGCCGGGCCCGATCAGACCATCGATGTCGTGATCCGCTGGGATCACCGGGTCTGCGACGCGGCCCTGATCGCAAGGGCGCTGAGCCGGTTGGAACAGGTGCTCAACACCGAAATATCGGCTGAATTGCGCAAGTTTGGCTCTCACGCCGAGCCGAAGACGGTCCGGGCGGTCGCGACGTGACGGCCCTCTCATTGACAGGACAGCCGGTTTTCCCCTAAAAGCCCCCTGCTCGCGGGCCGGTTTCGGCCCGCGATGCGTTTCGCGACCCGTGGTCTTTAACCCTTCAAGCTTTGGGGCGAGACCTGTCGGCTCAAGGCAAATCCTTGAGCACAGGAGGGCGCGTTTCCTCAAACCCGTGACAGCCAAAGAGGACGCGATGACTAAGCGCAGTGAGGCGAAATACAAGATCGATCGCCGCATGGGCCAGAATATCTGGGGCCGCCCGAAGAGCCCCGTGAACCGCAGAGAATACGGCCCCGGCCAGCATGGCCAGCGCCGCAAAGGCAAGCTCTCCGACTTCGGCGTGCAGCTCCGCGCCAAGCAGAAGCTCAAAGGTTATTACGCCAACATCTCCGAGCGCCAGTTCCATGGCATCTATGTCGAAGCCGGGCGGATGAAGGGCGACACCGGCGAAAACCTGATCGGCATCCTGGAGCGCCGTCTCGACACCGTGGTGTTCCGCGCCAAGTTCGTGGCCACCATGTTCGCCGCGCGCCAGTTCATCAATCACGGCCACATCAAGGTAAACGGCCGCCGCGTCAATATCTCGAGCTATCAGCTCAAGGTTGGCGATCTGGTCGAGGTCAAGGAGGCCTCGAAGCAGCTCGTCCATGTGCTGGAAGCAATCCAGCTTGCCGAGCGCGACGTGCCCGATTTCCTCGAGGTCGATCATTCCAAGATGACCGCGAAATTCGTCCGGGTGCCGGCGCTGTCCGATGTGCCGTTCGCGGTGCAGATGGAGCCGCATCTGATCGTCGAATTCTATTCGCGCTGATCGGCCGGTGGTTGCGGTATCGAAGGCCCCGGTTTTGCCGGGGCCTTTTTGTTTCGAATGACCCGGTTTTTCAGAGACCCGCCATGCACTACACCCCTCTCCCGCGCGATCCCAAAACCCCGCCGGTCCGCATCAATCTGCTGTCGGACACCCAGACCCGGCCGACGCCCGCGATGCGCGAAGCAATGGCGCGCGCCGAGGTCGGCGACGAGCAGATCGGGGACGACCCGAGCGTCAACCTCTTGTGCGAGCGCGTCGCCGATCTGTTGGGCAAGGAGGCCGCCGTCTTCATGCCGTCGGGCACCATGTGCAACGTCGCGGCGACATTGGTACATTGCCGGCCGGGTGACGAGATTTTGGCGCACGAGACCGCGCACATCATCGCGCGCGAGGGGGGCGCGCATGCAGCCCTTGGCGGATTCCAGATCACGCCGCTCAAGGGCGCCGATGGACAATTCTCGCCTGAGACGTTTCGAAAGGCGCTGCACCCGCCTACGCGCTACCAGCCGCCGCAGACCGTGGTCAGCGTCGAACAGACCGCCAATATCGGCGGCGGCACGATCTGGAACAAGGCCGCGCTCGACGAGGTCGTGAAGATTGCCAAAACCCATGGGCTCGCGACCCATATGGACGGCGCGCGGCTGCTCAATGCCTGTGTCGCCACCGGGATAGCAGCCCGCGACATGGCGGCGGGGTGGGATTCGGCCTGGATCGATTTCTCAAAAGGCCTCGGCGCGCCGATCGGCGGCGTCATCGCCGGCTCGCGCGAATTCATCGACGAGGTCTGGCACTGGAAGCAGCGCCTCGGCGGCTCGATGCGCCAGGCCGGGATTTGCGCGGCTGCCTGCACCTACGCGCTCGATCATCACGTCGATCGGCTTGCGGAAGATCACGCCAATGCCCGGGCGCTGGCACGCGGGCTCTCGCAGATCAACGGCATCGAGGTGCAAGAGCCCGAAACCAACCTGGTGTTCTTCAAGCCCGACGGATCGGGCGTCACCGGTGAGAAGATGGTCAAAGGCTTGCGCAAGTGCGGCGTGCTGCTCGCCACGATGGACGGCCGCATCCGCGCCTGCACCCATCTCGATGTCACTGCCGCGATGATCGAAGAAACGGTCGGCCTGGTGCGCGAGATCGTAAGGGGAGCTTAAGATTCAATACCCAAGCGCCCCGTAGATCAGCGTCTTCAGCGATAGTTGAATCCGCCCGCGTTGCGAGGGCGTTTGCGCCATGAAGACCACGAACATATCGTCCATCGGATCGATGAAAAAGAACGTGCCGGCGACGCCGTCCCAGCGGTATTCGCCAAGCGGCCACGACGTGTTTGGCGGCGTCGAAGTGCGCACGGCAAACCCAAGGCCGAACCCGCTTGAAGCGCCCGGATAATAGAAACCATCGCGCGCGATCCTTGTATCCGGCCCGATATGGTCCGTCGTCATCAACGCGATGGTTTCTGATTTGAGATAGCGCTTGCCCTCGAACGTCCCGCCGTTCAGCAGCATTTGCGCAAATCGTGCATAGTGCCGACGGTGCCGACCATGCCCGCGCCGCCGGATTCCCATTTCCGTGGCATCATCGGATCCCTTACTCCAGTCGAGGGACTGATCGAGCGGTCTTCGGGCATTGGCTCGGCGATCAGTGGCCGCTTCGCCTCGTCCGCGACATCGAAGGCGGTATCGCGCATCCCGAGCGGATCCAGCAGCCGACGCTTCTCGAACTGAAACAATGATTGGCCCGATATCACTTCGATGAGGCGGCCGAGCACGTCGGTCGAATGACCGTAGTCCCAAAGCGTTCCCGGCTGCTCCGCCAGCGGCAACTTCGCGATCCGCTCGACGAACTCAGCGTTATTCATATCGCTATTGAACAGGTCGGCCCGCGCATAAAGTTTCCGCACCGCGCTGTCGCCGTAGAAGCCATAGGTCAGGCCCGAGGTATGGCGCAGCAAATCCTCGATCGTGATCGGGCGCGTGAGCGGCTCGAGCCTGAGTACCGTCTTGCCGTTTTCGTCAGGGTTTTCGACGCCGACCTCGATATCGGCAAACGCCGGAATGTATTTCGAGACGGGGTCGTCGAGCCTGAGCTTGCCGTCGTCGACCAGCATCATCGCCGCCACCGACGTGACCGGCTTCGACATCGAATAGAGCCGGAAGATCGTGTCATCGGTCATCGCCAACTTGGTCGCAACGTCGCGCACGCCGAATTTTTCGAAATAGACGGGCGTGCCGTGCTGCTGGATCAGCACGATGGCGCCGGGGATCTTGCCGCTTGCGATCTCGTTTTTGATGTAGTCGCCGAACTTGTCGAGCCCGGCACGCGAAAAATCTCGCGACGCCGGCGCGGTAAATTCCGCGTTGGCCTGACGCGGGGTTCCGACAACGATTGCGCTGGACCAAACCGCAATCGCCGCCGCAATCCAAAGCCTCGACGCCGCGCCGTCAGTTCTCCATCGTTTCATAGATCAGCAGCTTTACTGCCTTCTGGATGCGCTGGCGTTCCGAGGGCGTCTGCTCCAGCAATACGAAGAACATGTCCTGTTTGCGGTCGATCACAAAATAGCAGCCGCTGGCGCCATCCCATTTCAATTCGCCGAGATCGCCCGGCGGCGGCGGTTTGGCGTTGCCTGGATCGGTGCGCACCGCGAGGCCGAGCCCAAAGCCGAAGCCGTCGCCGGGAAAGTAGAAATAGTCCCGCTCGACGCCCGAACCCGGCCCGACCTGATCCGTCGTGAGCAGCTTGAACGCATTGGGGCTGAGAATGGTCTTGCCCTCGTATGCGCCCCCGTTCAGCAGCATCTGCGCATAGCGCGCGTAGTCCGCCATGGTCGAAACCATGCCACCACTGGCGAATTGAATCTTCTTCGGAACGGTCGGGTTGTTTTCGCGCCCGACCCGGAAATCGCTGTCGTTCGGCATCGGCTGGGCGAGCAGCTTCTGCTTTTCCGGGTCCGTGACGAAGAAGCCGGTGTCCTTCATGCCGAGCGGATCGAGCAGCTCTTCCTTCTCGATCGCGATCAGAGACTTTCCGGACACAATTTCCATGATCCGCGCCAAAATGTCGGTGGAATGGCCGTATTGCCAGAGCGCGCCCGGTTGATTGTGCAGCGGCAGTTTTGCGATCCGCTCGGCGAACTCGGCGAGGTCGTAATCGCCGGCATAGATATCGGCAGCCTTATAGGCCTTGCGGACCAGACTATCGCCATAGAAACCGTAGGTGATTCCGGAGGTCTGGCGCATCAGGTCGAGCACCGTCGGCGGCCGGTTCGGCGGCACCAGTTCGAGCGTCTTGGTGCCGTCGTCGGCTTTCTTCTCGACGCCGACCTTCACATTTGCAAAGGAGGGAATGTATTTTGCGATCGGGTCGTCGAGCGAGAACTTGCCCTCATCGAGCATCTTCACCGCAACCACGCTGGTGATGGCCTTGGTCATCGAGAACAGGCGGAAGATTGTCTGGTCCGTGATCGGCGCCTTGGACACCACGTCCTGCACGCCGAAGGATTCGTGATAGACCGGCTTGCCGTGCTGTTGGATCAGCAATATCGCTCCGGGAATTTTTCCCGTCGTCACTTCGTTGCGGAAGAACTCGCCGAGCTTTGCCAGCTTGTCCTTGTTGAAATGCGCGCCCGCGGGAATTTCAAAAGTGCCGTCGGCCCAGGCCGAAGGTGCAGCCGCAATCAGCAGCGCGCCGCAGGCAAGCCACCGCAACGCATGAAAGGATTTCATCGCCCTCTTCCGGTCTTGCCGGAGTTTAGCGGCCGGCTCAATCGGCACAAGGGCCGAGCCGCGCTATCGCCTGCTCATGCAGCGCGGCGCTGTCTTCGGAAAAGCAGCAGAAGATCACGCGGCCAACGGCCGGCGCTGCCTGCAGCATTTCGGCCGTCGCCCGAACCGCGATCTGCGCCGCGCGAGCGGCGGGAAAGCCAAAAACACCAGTGGAGATGGCCGCAAAGGCCACCGAGTTAAGCGCGTGGATCTGGCACAGATCAAGTGCGCGGGTGTAGCACGAGGCCAGCGCCTGATCTTCACCCGCCTGCCCACCATACCAAACCGGTCCGACAGCGTGAATGACATGTCGCACCGGCAGTCGATAACCTTTGGTGATCTTGGCGTCGCCGGTAACACAGCCACCAAGCGTGCGGCATTCGGCGAGCAGCTCGGGACCGGCCGCGCGGTGAATCGCGCCGTCGACACCGCCCCCGCCCAACAGCGACGCATTGGCGGCGTTGACGATGGCGTCAACGCGGAGTGTCGTGATGTCGGCAACGATGACTTCAAGCCGAACGTCGCCGACTTGGCGCGCAGTCAAAACTCAGGCAACCGCGTTGACCGCGACGCCCTTGTCGGCAAACAACTGCTGCAATTCGCCGGCCTGGAACATCTCGCGAATGATGTCGCAGCCGCCGACGAATTCGCCCTTGACGTAAAGCTGGGGAATGGTCGGCCAGTTCGAATAGGTCTTGATGCCGTTGCGCAGTTCGGCCAACTCCAGAACGTTCAGGCCCTTGTAGCCGACCCCGACGTGATCAAGAATCTGCGCCACCTGGCCGGAAAATCCGCACTGCGGAAACTGCGGCGTACCCTTCATGAACAGCACGACGTCGTTCGACTTCACTTCGTTGTCGATGAATTGCTCGATGCTCATATTCGCTTCCTCTTGGGGCGCTGCTCGTCCTGGCTGGCAAACCCCCTGCGGCTTGCCCCACGGGCCGGCCCGCCCAGTGTAATCCGATACTCGTTATATATGTACCCCAAACAGTTGTGCATCCAAAGTAAAATGGCGCGTGGCTGGCATGCGCCGGGTCCGATCGGCCCCGGCTCGGACCGGCCGGTCGATAGTCTGACGATACCAATATCATGGCTTCCGGAGGCTTTTTTCCCCGAAGGGAACCCTTATCTAGGACTGGCTGTCCGTCGGGAACCAGCTCGCCAGCGTAACGTTCTCTTCCGTACCCGGAGACACCAGTGACCAAACCAGCATCCATTGCGGCCACCCTTGCCTCCCCCCATCCGTCACTTTCTTCCGAATCCGCCACCCTCGCGCAGGATCTGGTGGAAGCGTTTCTGGCCGTCCGCGGCGAGACCGAGCGTCGCGCCGCCCCGCTGTCGCCGGAGGATCAGTTGATCCAGTCGATGCCGGATGCGAGCCCGGCGAAATGGCACCGCGCCCATACCACCTGGTTTTTCGAGCAATTCCTGCTCGGCGAGCACTGCACCACCTACAAGCCGTTTCACCCCGACTACGCCTTCCTGTTCAATTCCTATTATGTCAGCGCAGGCCCCCGACACGCCCGCCATCAGCGCGGCCATCTGACCCGCCCCGGTGCCGAGGAAATCACTGTCTACCGCCGCTACGTCGACGCCGCCGTCGTCAAATTCTTCCGGGAGGCGAGCGAGCAAAAGCTTAAGGACATCGCGCCTCTGGTCGAAGTCGGCCTCAATCACGAGCAGCAGCATCAGGAATTGATGCTGACCGACATCCTGCACGCCTTCGCGCAGAATCCGATTCCGCCCGCTTACGATCCCGCATGGCGCTTCCCCGCGCCGAGCCGATCGCGCGAGGGATGGGTCGCGCTGAACGAGGGCATCCATACCATCGGCCAGACCGACGACAGTTTTCATTTCGACAACGAGAAGCCGGCGCATCGCGCGCTGGTCGGCCCGGTCAGGCTTAACCGCAACCTCGTCACCAATGCCGAGTGGCTCGCCTTCATGAAGGATGGCGGCTACGCAACCCCGACGCTGTGGCTGATGGACGGTTTTGCCGTTGTCAGCAATGAGGAATGGAAAGCGCCTGGTCACTGGCGCGAGATATCAGGGCAATGGCACATCATGACGCTCGGCGGCCTGCGGCCGGTCGATCCCGATGCGCCGGTTTGCCACGTCAGCTATTACGAAGCGGACGCGTTTGCGCGCTGGGCTGGCCGCCATCTGCCGACCGAGATGGAATGGGAAGTCGCCGCGCGCGGGCGTCATCTCAGCGACGCTTTCGGCATGGTCTGGCAATGGACCCGCAGCGCGTACTCGCCCTATCCCGGCTATCGCGCCATCGAGGGCGCGCTCGGGGAATACAACGGCAAGTTCATGGTTAATCAACTTGTGCTGCGCGGCTCGTCGATTGCAACTCCTGAGGGCCACAGCCGTATCAGTTATCGCAATTTCTTCTATCCCCACCACCGCTGGCAATTTACGGGACTGCGTCTCGCCGACTACGCCTGATTTTCCCTTGAAATCGCTGCGCGCAGGAAGCGCGTTCTGGAGAGTATCATGAATGTGCATGCCACCGCTTTGGCCGACGCGCATCTTCCCGATGAGCAGACTTCGGCCTTCGCCCGCGATGCGATCGACGATCTGTCGCAACATCCCAAACGCCTGTCGCCGAAATATTTTTACGACGCGACCGGTTCGGAATTGTTCGAGGCAATCACGCGGCTGCCGGAATATTATCCGACCCGCACCGAGCTTTCGATCTTACGGGATCGCGGCAGCGAGATCGCCACCCTCGTCCCGAAAGGCGCGGCGCTGGTCGAGTTCGGCGCCGGCGCGACCACCAAGGTCCGGCGGCTGCTGCAAGACTGCGCCGTCGGCGCCTACGTCCCGGTGGATATTTCCGGCGATTTTCTAAGAGCCCAGGCCGATGCGCTGCGCGAGGATTTTCCCGGTCTGTCGGTCTACCCGGTGGCGGCGGATTTCACTGCGCCATTCGCGCTTCCAGCCAGCATCGCAGGTCTGCCGAAGGTCGGATTCTTTCCGGGCTCGACGCTCGGAAATTTCGAACCGCATGAGGCCTGCGCGTTCCTGCGCAGCGCCCGCGACATCTTAGGCGGGGCTGCGCAGATGATCATCGGCGTCGATCTGGAGAAGGACGAGCGCCTGCTCCACGACGCCTATAACGACGCGGCGGGGGTCACCGCGCGCTTCAATCTCAATGTGCTGGTGCGCATCAATCGCGAGCTCGGCGGCAATTTCGACCTTTCGGCGTTTGCCCATCGTGCGATCTACAACCGCGAGCGCCATCGCATCGAGATGCATCTGATCAGCAAGAAGCATCAAGCGGTGCGCATGCTCGGTACCAGCTTTTCATTCCGCCTCGGCGAAAGCATTCACACCGAGAACAGCTATAAATACAGTCTTGAGCGCTTCGGCGCGCTGGCGCGCGGCTCGGGCTGGACGGTCCGCAAGTCGTGGACCGACCCGGCGCGGATGTTCTCGGTTCACGCGCTGATGGCCTCGGACTGAGCTTGCCGGCTTGTCCTGAGCGACATCGACTCCCACACTGCGACGACGATCATGATCGCCGTGGTCAGGATCGACAGCATCAGCGGCGACAGGTCGCGGGCAAACCACGCCAGGATGGCGAGGGCGACGATGCCGACGCCGTGCGAGAGCTGGAGAAAGCCGCGGATCGAGTGCTTGAACAGGATGGACCCGATCAGAAACAGCATGGGCCCGCCGATCGCGGTTGAGATAGTCCTGAGATCCGGCGCCCCGCTCGGGTGTTTCAGGACGAGTTCGTCGGCGACTGCCGAGCCGATGATGCCGGCCACGATCGGCAGGTGCAGATAGGTGTAGGCGAGCCGCGCCAGCCGCCCGGATTCGCGCGATTTCGAGATCAGCTCGGACCCCGCCTCGGCGCCCTTGTGGAAATAGATCCACCACATCGCGATGCTGCCGACAAAGGCCGAGACGAATGCGCTGACGGTTTCGACGGTCCAGCTCAGATCGGCGAAGGTCGCCGCATTGACGACAACGGCCTCGCCGAGCGCGATGATGATGAAGCCGGCGCAGCGCTCGGCCATATGGCCGCCTTCAACCGACCATTCCTCGACGGAGGACGCACCGTAGCGGGGGATCCAGAACCGGACTGCGGGCGAGACATATTCGATCGTCAGCGCCGCGGTCCAAAGCATCAATCTGGAATATCCCTGTGCAAAACCACCAAGAATCCAGAATACCGCGGATGCCGATAGCCACACCAGAATGCGGATTGCGTTCCATCGCACCGCGGTTCTATGGGGCGGGATCGACGCCAGCCAGAACATGGTGCGGCCCACCTGCATTGCCGCGTAGGCGGTTGCGAACCACAGGCCGCGTGTTTCGAACGCCGTCGGGATCGAGGTCGACAGCACGAGGCCGCCGAGCATCAGCAGAAACAACAGGATCCGGACCGGGGTGAGCTCGGGATTGAGCCAGTTGGTGATCCAGGTTGTGTAGACCCACACCCACCAGACCGCGAGCAACAACAGGGTTACCTGCACCGCGCCAAGCGGCGTGAAGCGGCCAAGCAGCGTGTGCGATATCTGCGTGACCGCGTACACGAACACCAGATCGAAAAACAGTTCGGCATAGGTGACGCGGTTGTGCTGGTCCGGCAGCAACATGCGGAACATCGCGCCGCGTGGATTGTCCGTCATCGGCGCGCCCCGCTTGCGCTGGTCGACCTAACGCTCCGGCGCTCCCGGTCCGCCTGGTACCCCGGTCTGCAGTGCGAGGGCGTGGAGCACGCCGCCCATCTGGCCACGCAGCGATTGATAGACGATCTGGTGTTGTTGAACGCGCGACTTGCCGCGGAAGGATTCCGAGATCACGGTGGCCGCGTAATGGTCACCATCGCCGGCGAGATCGCGGATCGTTACCTCGGCATCGGGGATCGCTGCCTTGATCATCGATTCGATATCGCGGGCATCCATCGGCATTCCAGTCCAACTCCTTTTTTGGCGTTTCGTACGCAGCCGGCTCTGATTCCACCGGCAGCCAAACTTAGCGTGAACACTCTTCTAGGTCACGCTTGGTCCCACTATATTCCTGATCCGGACATTGCAAAGCCGCGACACCGCGTCCTGCGATCACAACCGACTGACCGAGAAAAGGGCTGAAACTGATGAAACTCCCGGGTCCCGACCACCCCATCACCATTACCGCCAATCCCAAGCGCGTGCGAGTCACCGCAGGCGGCGTCGTCATCGCCGACACCTCCCATGCGCTGACGTTGAAGGAAGCGAGCTATCCCGCTGTGCAATATGTGCCGCGGCAGGACGCCAATATGGCGCTCTTGAAGCGCACCGAGCGGACCACGCATTGTCCCTACAAGGGGGATGCGAATTATTTCAGCCTCGTTGCCGACGGCAAGACGCTGGAGAACTCGATCTGGACCTACGAGGCGCCCTTCCCGGCCATGGCCGAGATTACCGGACACCTGGCGTTCTATCCGGACAAGGTGAAGATCGAAGAAGTGGCGTGAGGGGCTGGCCGTTTAGAAATGCGAAGAACCCATCTCTTCGTCATGGCCGGGCATGGCCGTCCGAAGGACGACGTCGCTTCCGCTCGACTATGTCCCGGCCATCCACGCCTTTCTTACTGTGCGTGGAGCGAAGACGTGGATGCCGGGACAAGCCCGGGCATGACGGACACGTAGGTCGCCCCTCACACCCTGAAGATCGTAAGCCCAAGGATCAGGAGCACCAGGAAGATCACGACGAACACGTAGAACAGGAAGCGAGCGACGTCGGCCGATGCAGCCGATATGCCGGTGAAACCGAGTATGCCGGCGACGATCGACACCAGAAAGAAAATCAACGCCCACTTCAATAGTGTCATCGCCGCTCCTCCAGCCTGCCGTCCTTAGTGTTGGATCGATATCGCCGATTTAACTTCCGAGGGCGAAGCAGGTTCCACCATCCCGCGGCGCGGGCGGCGGTGGGCTAACGGCCCGGGATCGCGTTAAATCGCCGTTGCTGAATCAGGTTTCCGGCGGCAACATCGGAGGCAACCACCCTGCCGGGGGGCTAGCATGACAACGATTTCCAACTCGATGGCAGTTGCCGGAGTCCGGGCGGCGCCAAAAACCAAAGCGCGCAACTTCTCGATCGACCGCACCCGCACCTTCCTGACCCTGGTGGTGCTCATCCATCATTCAGTCATTCCCTATACCTATTTTGGTCATACTGATCCCAAGTCGTGGATTGGCTTTGACATGATCGTGCTCGCCACCGACAGCTTCTTTATGGCGGTGTTCTTTTTTCTGTCAGGCCTGTTTGTGTGGACCAGTCTTGCTCGAAAAGGACCTCTGAACTATTTGCGTGATCGCCTGCTCAGACTTGGCCTGCCCTTCGCGATCTGCGCACTCACACTTATTCCGATAGCGTACTACGCGATTGCGTTGCGCTAAACTCCGGACCTGAGCTTTATCGCGTTCTGGTGGAAGACGGTTACCGTCGGACCATGGCCGAGCGGGCCGATTTGGTTCCTCTGGGTCTTGTTTGCGTTCGACCTCGTTGCGAGCGTCTTGTACAGTCTCTCATCGAGAACTCCTCGATCCGATCAATCGCCTGTCGTTGCGCGGCCGCGATCGCCCAGCCTAATTCTTCGCGGTCTTGCTTGCTGTCACTGCCGTGCTCTACATTCCCGGCCGAATTCTACTTTGGAGCGGGCAGTTGGTTCGAGTTCGGGCCGTTTTCAGTCCAACACGGCCGCGTGCTGTTGTACGCGACCTACTTCTTTTTTGGCGCCGGCATAGGCGCTCAAAATTTCGATCGCGGCCTGTTGAGCGCAGACAGCCGGCTGGCGAAGAGCAGCTGGGGCTGGGCGATTATAGCGCTCGTGCCGTATTGCCTCATGCGGGTGCTGATCTACATCAAGCGCGAAATACTGGGAAACCCGGAGTGGCTGCCGGTTTGGTATGAGGGGACCTATGGTCTCTTCTTCGCGGCCTTCAGCGTGGCCATTATGTTTGTGATTTTGGCCTATTTTCTGAGATTCAAGCAATCAGGTTTGAGCATCCTCGATCCAATGCAGCCGGATGCCTTTGGCATATTCCTGGTGCACTACCCGATCGTGCTCTGGCTGCAAGATTGGATGTTCGATCTCGATCTGCCCGCCATCGTCGAGGCCGCGGTCGCGTTCGTGTTGACCGTCGCCTTCAGCTGGGCGGTGACCAGAGCGCTACGGATGATCCCGGGCGCGACCCGCGTGCTCTAGTTCAAGGGGTGTAACGGTTGGTGGCATCAAACCTGCATGAGCGTGGGCCAGGGAGGTGTGTCCAAGGCTAGCCTTAAGGAAAGGACACCTTCCAATGGGACTATCTGCCATCCTGATCGCCACCGCGCTGAGCCTGACCATGCTGGTCGCAGTCGCGGATCTGCCATGACGGTCTAACGCGATTTTTCAGCCGGTTAGCTCGCACCGTTCATGTAAGCGGGCAACCAGCGCTCGAACGCCAACGCCAGCGAATTGATCGAGACCGGCGGCTCGCCCGCGATGGCGATTTCTGCGCCGCCGGTCGTGCCGATACGGGCGCAGGGCACGCCGGCGCCCTTCATCTTTGCCAGTACCAGTCCTGCTTGTTCAGCCGGCACCGTGACGATATAGCGCGCCTGGTCCTCGCCGAACCAATAGGCATGCGGCACGATCGAGCTGGGTGCGGCCAGAAGCTGCGCGCCGATCCCGCTTGCGATCGCCATCTCGGTGAGCGCAACCAACAGACCGCCGTCGGATACGTCATGCGCCGCGGTCGCGGTGCCGGCGTGGATCATGCCGCGCACGACACAGCCGTTGCGCTTCTCAGCCGTGAGGTCGACCGGCGGTGGCGCGCCCTCCTCGCGGCCGCAGATGTCGCGCAGATAAACGGATTGCCCGAGCCAGCCATGGGTTTCACCGATCAATAGGATCGCCTCGCCCTCGGCCTTGAAGGCCAAGGTCGCGGATTTCGCAAAATCGTCGAGCAGGCCGACGCCTCCGATCGAGGGTGTCGGCAGGATGCCGCGGCCGTTTGTCTCGTTGTAGAGCGAGACGTTGCCGGACACGACCGGAAAATCCAGCACGCGGCACGCCTCCGATATGCCCTTCAGGCAGCCGACGAACTGGCCCATGATCTCGGGGCGCTCCGGATTTCCGAAATTGAGGTTATCGGTGATCGCAAGCGGCCGTCCGCCGACCGCGGTGATATTGCGCCAGGCTTCGGCCACCGCCTGTTTCCCACCTTCGAACGGGTCGGCCTCGCAATAACGCGGCGTGACGTCGACGGTCAGCGCCAGCCCCTTCGGTCCGTCCTGCACCCGCACTATCGCCGCATCACCGCCGGGGCGCTGCACGGTATTGCCCAGGATAACGTGATCGTATTGTTCCCACACCCATCGTTTCGAGCAAAGCTCCGGCGTGCCGATCAGCTTTTCCAGTGCCTGCGAAATTCCGATCGGCGGCTCGATATCGCGCGCGTGAATCACCGGCAATGGCGGCGAGGCCACATGCGGCCGATCATAGAGCGGCGCTTCGTCGCCCAATTCCTTGATCGGAAGGTCGACCATGACGTCGCCGCCGTGCTTGACGACAAAGCGCTTGCTCGGCGTGGTGTAGCCGACCACCGCGAAATCAAGCCCCCATTTCCTGAAGATCGCTTCCGCCTCTTTTTCCTTCTCGGGCTTGAGCACCATGAGCATGCGCTCCTGGCTTTCCGAGAGCATCATCTCGTAGGCGCTCATGCCGGTCTCGCGGGTCGGGACGCAATCGAGATCGAGGTCGACGCCGAGGTCGCCCTTGGCGCCCATCTCGACCGCCGAGCATGTCAGGCCGGCCGCGCCCATGTCCTGGATCGCGATCACGCAACCGGCTTGCATGATCTCCAGGCAAGCTTCCAGCAGCAGTTTTTCCGCGAAGGGATCGCCGACCTGCACGGTCGGGCGCTTTTCCGCGGAATCGTCGTCGAATTCGGCCGACGCCATCGAGGCGCCGTGAATGCCGTCGCGCCCAGTCTTGGAACCGAGATAGACGATCGGCATGTTCACGCCGGAGGCCGCCGCGTAGAAAATCTTGTCGGTATCGGCCAGCCCAACCGCCATCGCGTTGACCAGGATGTTGCCGTCATAGCGGGTGTGGAAACGCACCTGCCCGCCGACCGTCGGCACGCCGAAGGAATTGCCGTAGCCGCCGATGCCGGCGACGACGCCCGAGACCAGATGGCGAGTCCTGGGATGTCCCGGCGCGCCAAAACTCAACGCGTTGAGACAGGCAATGGGCCGGGCGCCCATCGTAAAAACGTCGCGCAAAATGCCGCCGACGCCGGTGGTCGCGCCCTGATACGGCTCAATGTAGCTCGGGTGATTGTGGCTCTCCATCTTGAAGACCACGGCCTGGCCGTCGCCGATGTCGATCACGCCGGCGTTCTCGCCCGGCCCCTGGATCACCCACGGCGCCTTGGTCGGCAAACCCCGCAAGTGGATGCGCGAGGATTTGTACGAGCAATGCTCGTTCCACATCGCCGAAAAAATCCCGAGCTCGGTGAAGGTCGGCACCCGCCCGATCAGCTGCAAGATGCGCTCATACTCGTCCGGCTTCAGCCCATGGCTGGCGACGAGTTCGGGGGTGATCTTGGGTTCGTTCATGCGGCTTCTTGCGGGGACTTAAGGTCCCTTATTAGGGAGATCGAAGCGGTGCGAAAAGGCCTTTTATGGCGCAATTTCCTGATGTCCAGAGCTTTGCGGGTGCACGGCGTTTGCACATCCGGTGTGGATCGGATTTAAGGGCTCAAATATCTCAATGAAGGCCAAATCGCGTGGATGACCTGACCAAATCTGCATTCCTCAACCGCCCCGACCTGCACGTCGAAACCTCGGGCGAATTCAAGGGTTGGCGGACCTGGAGCCGCGACAATTTTGAGACAAATACCGGGCCGTTCTACCACCGGATGGACGATCACGGCCGCATCCACTGCGCCTTCCGGGTGGAGAAGAAACACCTCAACGGCATGAGGAATGTCCATGGCGGTTGCTTCATGGCATTTGCGGATTACTGCCTGTTCGCGATCGCCGCACCTCAGCTCGAGGGGCCGGGGGTGACGGTGTCGTTTGCCTGCGAATTTCTCGATACGGCGCACGAGGGCGAACTGGTCCAAGGCACGGGTGAGATCATGCGCGCCGGAGGCTCGATGATCTTTCTGCGCGGCCTTTTGCGATCCGGCGAGCGGTCACTGTTCACTTTTTCCGGCACCATCAAGCGGGTGAAGCTGCCAATATCATAGCAAGCGCGGGCAATACCGCCAGCTAAGGCTCCTATATCCGGGAGGGGCGTGGGTGACCAGGTGAGCAAGGGCGCTGGAGTCGAGATTGAGCGGATATCGACGGCAACCGATGACGTGCGCCTATTGATCGGCGAACTCGACCAGGTGCTTGCGGCCGAATACCTGCCCGAGCAGCGGCACGGGCTGGCATTGGAGGCGCTCTTCCAACCCCACATTCGCTTCTTCCTGGCGCGACTGAACGGCGCTGCCATCGGTTGCGGTGGGATGGCCCTATTTGATGATTTCGCCGAGGTGAAGCGCATGTATGTGCGCGAGACGGTGCGTGGACGTGGCGTGGCGCAGGCCTTGTTGAGGCGGATCGAGACGGAGGCTCGGGTCGTCGGATTTGGCGTCTTGCGCCTGGAAACGGGAGAACGGCAAGCGGCGGCGTTACGATTTTATACGCGGGCTGGCTTTTGGCCCTGCGCGGCATTCGGCGACTACGCGGCGATGCGTCTGGAGGCCATCGCGACCAGCATCTTCATGGAAAAGCGGCTGGCAACTCCAACTCCCTGACCTTCGGCATCACTCGATGTCGCGCGTCCAGCGCTTACGCCGCGTGCTCCATCTGCGCGACCAACCCTGCGAACAGGCCGCGGCCGTCGGTGCAGCCCATGATGTCTTCGACGTGGTTTTCCGGGTGCGGCATCATGCCAAGCACGTTGCCGGCATCGTTGACGATGCCGGCAATGGAATGCGCGGCGCCGTTGATGTTGGAGGCATCGTCGATCACGCCCTCGGGCGAGCAGTAGCGATAGAGCACCCGCCCCTCGCCTTCGAGCCGCTTCAAGGTCTCGTCGTCCGCCTCGTAATTGCCCTCGCCATGGGCGACCGGCACGCGGATCACCTGGCCGGCGTTATAGCCGCGGGTGAACGCGGTGTCGGAGCGCTCGACCCGCAAATGCACGTCGTGGCAGATGAATTTCAGCCGGGCGTTGCGCATGAGCACGCCGGGCAGAAGACCCGCCTCGCAGAGGATCTGAAAACCGTTGCAAACGCCGAGCACGAGACCGCCATGGGCCGCGAATGCCCGCACCGCGTCCATCACCGGTGCGCGCGCCGCAATCGCACCGCAGCGCAAATAATCGCCATAGGAAAATCCGCCGGGCACCACCACGAGGTCGATGCCCTTGGGCAGCGAAGTCTCGGCATGCCAGACCATCGCGGGCTCATGGCCGGAGATGAGCCGCAACGCGCGCGCCATGTCGCGCTCGCGATTGATTCCGGGAAAGACCAGGACAGCGGATTTCATGAAGTCGGTGCGTCAGCTAATTCGAGTCGCTTCTCGATGCGGTCCAAACGGCCTTCATGCCGAACTAGCGTCGCATGAATTCCTGAAATCTCCTGGAAGACGCTTGTGATTTCCTGACGAATGCCGTTCTGCGATGTCCGCGATGCTTGCATCTCTTGCTTGAGCTCGTCGATCTTGCCATCGACCTGCGCCAGCCGCGCCTGGACCGATTTCAACACCTCCAACCTCAACTCCGCCGTCACGTCGGCCATCTTGGTCTATCCTCAAGCTTTCACTTCGATAGCATAATTCTCGATCACGGTATTTGCGAGCAGCTTGTCGGCCGCGTCTTTCAGCGCGGCTTCCACCTTCGCCTTGTCAGAGCCGGCAAGCTCGATGTCGAACACCTTGCCCTGGCGCACGCTTGCGACGCCATCGACGCCGAGCGATTTCAGCGCGCCTTCGATGGCCTTGCCTTGCGGATCAAGAATGCCCGATTTCAACGTGACAGTGACGCGCGCCTTCACTTCTGCCCTCAGCTCTTGACCAGCACCGGGCCGGAGCCGGCAGGCCGCTCGTTCTCCATCAGGATGCCCAGACGCTTTGCCACTTCAGTGTAGGCCTCGAGCAAGCCGCCGAGGTCGCGACGAAAACGATCCTTGTCGAGCTTCTCGTTCGACTTGATGTCCCACAGCCGGCACGAATTGGGCGAGATCTCGTCGGCGACGATGATTCGCATCATCTCGTTCTCGAACAGCCGCCCGCATTCCATCTTGAAGTCGACCAGGCGGATACCGATGCCGAGAAACAGCCCGGTGAGGAAATCGTTGACGCGGATCGCCAGCGCCATGATGTCGTCGATCTCCTGTGGCGTGGCCCAGCCGAACGCCGTGATATGCTCTTCGGAGACCATGGGGTCGTTGAGCTGGTCGTTCTTGTAATAGAACTCGATGATCGAGCGCGGCAGCTGCGTGCCCTCCTCGATGCCGAGGCGCTGCGACAGCGAGCCCGCCGCCACATTCCGCACCACGACCTCGAGCGGCACGATCTCAACCTCGCGAATCAGTTGCTCGCGCATGTTGAGACGGCGGATGAAGTGAGTCGGCACCCCGATGTCGTTGAGGTGCTGAAACAGGTACTCCGAAATCCGGTTGTTGAGGACGCCCTTGCCCTCGATCACCTGGTGTTTCTTGGCATTGAACGCGGTCGCATCGTCCTTGAAGTGCTGGATCAGGGTTCCCGGCTCCGGACCTTCGTAAAGGACCTTGGCCTTGCCCTCATAAATACGGCGCCGACGGCTCATTGGGATGTACCGGGTTTTGTTGAAATCCATGAATTTGGTGTGCTCCGAATGACAAGGACTTAGATCCACGACGGAGCTGCCGTGAAGGCCTGGAACCCTTAGGAAACAGAACAAGAACCGGACCTCACGGCAACCTATCTGATTGGCCTATGCAGCACAATCGATCCGCTCCCTTTGACCTCAGTTTTACCGTCCTCCCTGCGGCGCCGCGGCCGTTGTTTAAGCCATTTTCCATGGATATCTAGGTGTCGGGACGGGCCGCCGCAACGCGTGCCCCTCCCTCGAGCTCCCGCATGGAATTGGAGCCTTATAGGAGTTTTAGGCCATGACCACCTTCGACAAGCGTGAGGAAGCCTTCGAGAAGAGATTCGCGCTCGACGAAGAGCAGAAATTCAAGGCCATCGCCCGCCGCAACAGGCTGCTTGGATTATGGGTGGCGAACCGGCTGGGAATCACGGGCGATGCGGCCGCCGCCTATGCCAAGGAAGTGATCGCCGCGGAGCTCGACGGTACCGGCGATGGCGGCGTCGCCCGCAAGATCTCAAGCGATATCGCCGCCAAGGGCGTTACGCTTGGCGAAGTGGAGCTTCGCGCCAAGATGAACGAGCTGATGGCGGAGGCGGTCGCTCAGGTGAAGGCGGGAATCTGACTGGTCTTAACGATTCTCTCGCCGGTGCTTGGCTCGATGTGCCTGCACCTTTCGACCCGACGATCGGACTTTGCTGAAATCGGCGCGGATGATCTCCAGCAGCCGGCGCGACGCCGCGCTGAGAAAGCCTCCGCGCCGCGTCACCGTCACGACGTCGTGGCTCGCATCGAGATCACCGACACCGATGGTCGAGAGCGCCGAGGATCCGAGTTCCTCGGCGGCATTAATTTGCGATAGCAGCGCGATGCCGAAGCCGGCCTCGATCAGGCGTTTCTGGGCGGTCAGGCTATCGACCGGCGTCCAAACGACGTCACCCAATCCGCGCGTTTGGAATAGCGCGAGGATATGGGAGGCCGCGATCTCGCGGCGTTCTGGCACTTCGGGAAATGCGATCCAGCGTTCGCCGCGCAGGTCGGCAAGTCTTGCGACGCGGCGGCCAGCACACGGGTGATCGGGCGCGCACACAACCTGGAGCGGCTCGGCGAACAGCAATTCGCAATCGAGATCGCGCGAACCGTCGCGATCAAAGCGCAAGCCGATCGTCGCTTCGCCGCGGCGGATGAGGCCGCTGATCTCGGCGCTGGTCGCGGTACGCAGGGACAAGTCGACGCCGGGATGCTCGGTCGCAAAACGCTTCAAGATGGCCGACAGCCTGCCGCCCGCCAGCGTGCCGACCACGGCGAGCGCGACCGGGCCGGAATTCGGCTGCGCCAGGGCACGCACCGCATTCTCCGCGTCCTGTGCGGCGGCGACTGCGCGCTCGGCATAGGGCACCATCACCCGCCCGGCATCGCTCAGCATCGTCCGCCCCGCGATCCGCTCGAACAAGGGCATGCCGAGCTCCTGCTCGAGCAGCGCGATGCGCCGCGATATCGCCGGCTGCGAACGGTGCAGCACTTTCGCAGCACTCGAGATTCCACCGCGGCGGTGAACCGTCAGGAAGGTGTTGAGCGCCTCGCTGTCCATTTTTTGTCCATGCAAAAAGCTGATGATATCGGAAGTAATAACAAATTAGCCTGATATCGGAAAGGCGCCTAATGTCTGGCTGAAAGCGGGCCCGGTAGCCGATTTGAACGGAGCTGAAATGCGCACGCAGATGGAAAAAGCAGAACTGTTTCGCGCCCTGCATGAGAGGCCCGGCGCCTTCATCATCCCGAACCCCTGGGACGCCGGCACGGCCAAGCTGCTGGCAGCGGTGGGGTTCGAAGCGCTGGCGACCACCAGCCTTGGCCTCGCCAATACGCTCGGCAGCGCGACCGTAAGCCGGAATGCCATTCTCGCGAACTGCCGCGCCATCGCCGAGGCCACCGATCTGCCGGTCAATGCCGACCTCGAAAACTGCGGTGCGGACGAGCCAAAATCCGCCGCCGAAACGATCCGGCTTGCCGCAGAGGCAGGCGTGGTCGGCGGATCGATCGAGGATTCAACCGGCGACTTGCGCAGGCCGATCTACGATTTCGCGCTCGCGGTAGAGCGCGTGCATGCGGCTGTCGAGGTCGCGCGATCGCTTCCGATCCCCTTCATGCTCACGGCCCGGGCGGAGAACTTCCTCTATGGCCGCAGCGATCTTGACGAAACCATCCGGCGGCTGCAGGCGTTCGAAGCCGCCGGCGCCGATGTCCTGTACGCGCCTGGCATTCACGATCTGGTGACGATCAAAACGGTGGTGTCGGCCCTGCGCAAGCCGTTCAATCTGGTCATGGGATTTGCCGATCCGACATTGACCGTTGATCAATTATCCGCCGCAGGCGTCAAGCGCATCAGTGTCGGAGCCGCGATGTCGCGCGTTGCGCTGGCGGCGTTTCTTCGGTGCGCCCGCGAGATGAAAAACAAGGGATCCTTCACCTACGTCCGCGAAATGGCACCGATCAAGGACTTGCGGGACGCATTCGCGACGGGCGCGGCGAGAGGATGACGTATCTCTCTTCCGTCATTCCGGGATGGTCCGAAGGACCAGACCCGGAATTTCGAGATTCCGGGTTCGTGCTTCGCACGCCCCGGAATGACGTTGCCGTCGCAGGCGACGCCAACGTCACCCCTCCTTGAAGCCATATTCCGGCACGTTGCCGCTATTGCCGTAATATTTGTACGGCAGGAATTTGCCGGACATCGTGATCTTGACGCGGTCGCCTTTCGGATTGGGCAGCCGCTCCATCACCATGTCGAAATCGATCGCCGACATGATGCCGTCGCCGAATTCTTCCTCGATCAGCGCCTTCCAGGCCGGCCCGTTGACCATCACCAATTCGTAAAAGCGATAGATCAGCGGATCGGTCGGTGGCATGGCTAAGCCCTCCCCGCGCATCGGCGTCTCGTTCAGCATCGCGGTTTCGGGCTTGGAGAGGCCGAACAGCTCGCCGGCATTGGCGGCCTGCGGTTTGGTCAGCTTCATCTGGCCGAGGACGGCGCCGACGATCAGCACTTCGGAAGAGCCACCGATTTTTTCGCAGATGTATTTCCAGCTCCAGGCTTTCTCGCGCTTGATGTCGAGCAGTTTTTCGGTGAGGTCGGATCGTTTCATCTGTCGTCTCCCTTTTTAGCCGTCAGCCCCGGCCTTGTCCCGGCCATGACGTCAGTTTTGATTCCTCACGTGACCCGTCGGACACTGACGCAATGACCAGTTCGGGCTTGCCGATCCGTACCATCGGCACATGGCGCGGGTCATGATTGGGCACGTCAGCCGCAAAAATCTTGCTGCGGCTGACCAGGAAATCGACGATATGATTGCGCACCGCATAGTACAGCGGATGGCGGTGCAGATCGATGCGGCCGCGATCTTTTGGCAGCGGGTTTTCGACGATCTCGGCGAGCACCGCGCCGGGGCCGTTGGTCATCAGGAAAATCTTGTCGGCGAGATAGATCGCTTCATCCACGTCATGGGTGATCATGAAGGCGGTCTGCCCGGTCTCCAGACAAATGCGGCGGACCTCGTCCTGCAGGGTGCCGCGCGTTAACGCATCCAGCGCCGAGAACGGCTCGTCCATCAGCATGATTTTTGGCGTAATGGAAAACGCGCGCGCGATGCCGACGCGCTGCTTCATGCCGCCGGAGAGCTCCGACGGACGCTTGTGCTCGGCGCCGGTCAATCCCACCAGATCGATGAAGCTTTGCGCATGTGCCTTGACCTTGGTGCGATCCCAGCTGCGCCATTTCGAGGTCACGGCATAGGCGACGTTGCCGAGCACGCTACGCCACGGCAACAGCGCATGGCTCTGGAAGATCACGGCGCGATCGAGGCTGGTGCCTTCGATCGCCTGCCCGTCGACGATCACGGTGCCTTCGCTCGGCTCGTCGAGCCCTGCGAGAATGTTCAAGACCGTGGTCTTGCCGCAGCCGGAATGGCCGATCACGCAGGCGAATTCGCCCCGCGCCATCGACAGCCACAGGTTTTCGAACACCGCGGTCGTGCCGCCATTGGCGCCCGGGTAACGCTTGGCGATGCCTTCGATGGAGATGAATTTGTCAGTCATCGCTCCAGGTCCATGTCTCGCGCGCGGTGCGACACGCAGTGGTGCACCGCAGATGCGGAACCCATCTTGGGTCCCGGTTCAGCACAGCGGTACTTCGCACCGCAGCGCGCCCGGGACACGAGAATGGTTTGCATCATCGCGCTCACTCCGGAAACGTGACCATGCGGGTGAAGCGCGCGAGGATCTGGTCGAGCAGCATGCCGACCAGCCCGATCAGCAGGATCGCGATGATGACGTTGGTGATCGAGAGGTTGTTCCACTCGTTCCAGACGAAGTAGCCGATGCCGGTGCCGCCGACCAGCATCTCGGCGGCGACGATGACGAGCCAGGCAATCCCGATCGAGATCCGCATCCCGGTCAGGATCGTCGGCGCCGCGGCCGGTAAGATCACCGTGAAGGCGCGCCTGACGGTGCCGACTTCCAGCGTGCGCGCGACATTGATCCACTCCTTGCGCACGGAGGCGACGCCGAAGGCGGTGTTGAGCAGCATCGGCCACACCGAGCAGATGAAAATCACAAAAATCGCCGAGATGCCGGAATCCTTGATGGTGTAGAGCGCGAGCGGCATCCAGGCGAGCGGCGAGATCGGTTTCAAAACCTGGATGAACGGATCGAGAGCCTTGCTGATCAAGGGCGACATCCCGATCAAAAAGCCGAGTGGAATGGCAACCATCACCGCCAATAGATAGCCCAAGCCCACCCGCGCTATGGAATAGCCGAGCTGGATGCCCAACCCCTTGTCGTTGGGGCCGTTGTCGTAAAACGGCCGCTTGAGGTGCTCCCACAATTTAGCGCCGACATCGAGCGGACCCGGCATCGCCGATTTGCCTTGGGTTGCGGTCACGCCCATCAGCTTGGCGTATTCCGGGCTCATGGTGGCAACGGGTGCGGTACGAGCGCGTGGCAAGGTGCCAGACGCCGATGAAGGCAAGGAACAGCGCGACCGACACGATCGCCGCGCGGAAGCGGAGGGAGGTGGTCATGCCATGCCTCCACCCTCCCCTGGAGGGGGAGGGTCGGCCGCGCAGCGGCCGGCGGTGGGATGACGGGGCCGCCGCATTCACCCCCACCCGCCGACGCTTCGCGTCGTCGACCTCCCCCCTCGCAGGGGGAGGTGAAGAAGAGCGCGTCGGCGTTTCGGCTCACGTCACCTTCCTGATCTTGAAGCTATTGAGATAGTCCTCAGGCTTGGCCGGATCGAAGGTCTTGCCCATCACCGAGAACGATTTGTACGACGTCGATGGTGGCGCAAGTCCCATCTCCGCCATCAGCTTCTTGGTGTCGGTGGCGAGATAGACCTGCTCGGCGATAGCCTTGTAGTCGACGTCGCCCTTGATCTGGCCCCAGCGCTTCATCTGGGTGAGCATCCAGACCGCAAAGGACTGCCAGGGAAACGGATCGAAATCGACGCGCTTGGCGTCGGTATTGACGCCGCCGAGTCCGTCGGCATAGGTCCCGGTCAAGACCTGCTCCAGCACCGTGACGGGCGCATTGATGTAATTCGCCGGCGCGATCGCCTCCGCAATCTGCTTTGCGGTTTTCGGCCTTCGACGCATACGCCGTCGCATCGACGATGGCGCGCGTCAGCGCGGCAAAAGAGTTCGGCGATGTCGTGATGAACTCGCGGCTGGCGGCAAAGCTGCAGCAGGGATGGCCGTCCCAGATTTCCTTCGACAGCATGTGCATGAAGCCGACGCCGTCATAGATCGCGCGCTGGCAGATATTGTCGGGCGCCAGAAAGCCGTCGATGTTGTCGGCGCGCAGATTGGCGACCATTTCCGGCGGCGGCACCGAGCGCAGCTGCACGTCGGTGTCGGGATCGAGCCCGTGCTCGGCGAGATAATAGCGCAGAAGATAATTGTGCATCGAATAGTCGAAGGGAATGGCGAACTTCATGCCCTTCCAGTCGGCAGGATTGCGCTTGTCCTTGTGCTTGACGGCAAGCGTGATGCCCTGCCCGTTGATGTTCTCGATTGCAGGCACGGCGAACGGGATCGGCTGCGCGCCCAGGCCCAGCGTGATCGCGATCGGCATTGGCGCCAGCATGTGCGAGGCGTCGTACTCCTTATTGATAGTCTTGTCGCGGACCACGGCCCAGCCGGCGGTTTTCACCACTTCGACGTTAAGCCCGTGCTTGGAATAGAAGCCGAGCGGTGCCGCCATGATGATCGGGGTCGCGCAGGTGATCGGGATGAAGCCGACCTTGAGGTCCTTTTTTTCCGGGGAGCCTGCTTCGGCGAAAGCTTCCGTCGCGGTCTTGATCGGGAAAGAATTGTGACAGCGCGGCAAGCGCCGTCGACGCACCGACCGATTTCAGGAACGCGCGGCGCGCGGCGTCCTTTGGAAACATCGCGCGCACCAGCGCCGAGGCGACGACGCCCTCGTAGCGCTTCTCTTCGCTCTGACGTCGGCTCGCAGCGCAACGTCGGCGCGGCCTGGTCATGCTCGGCCGCGGAACGATGTTGGCCGCAGATACAACCCGGCCGCAGGCTGCTGCCGGCATCAAATGCGTCGTCGAAAGTTGACATGTCCTATACCCCTTAAAAAGCACCAGACGTCCAATTCACCGCCCCGGCCGCTTCCGTGCGACCGGGTGGTGAAAAAACATGCACGTTCTATGCCGCTTTCTCCGTCAGCTGGGCATCCGTAGGCAGCCCCTCTTCAATCGGCAGCGACGGATCGCGCGACCATTCGTTCCAGGATCCGAAGTACATCCGGACATCTTTCACGCCGGCATTCTTCAGCGCCAGGAAGGTGTTGGATGCCCGCGCGCCCTTGAAGCAATAGAGATAGACCGGCGTATTCTGCGAGATGCCGACGGTCGCGCATTCCGCCAAAATCTCGTCCTTGGACTTGAACCGCGGGCCCTCGGCCGTCGGCTTCATCATGCGGTACCATTCGAGCCAGACCGCGCCGGGGATACGTCCCTTGCGCGGGCAGAAATCCTTCCCATAGGGCGAGGAGCTTTCACCGATCCATTCGTCGACGTCGCGCACGTCGAGCAACGCGATGCCGGGCTTGCCGACCGCGGCCAGCATGGTCTTGGCGTCGATCAGGATGTCGGCGGCATCGGGTACAATCGAGAACGAGGCCTTCGCCGGCGTCGGCACATCTTGCGTGACCGGAAGGCCCGCGGCCGCCCAGGCATCGTAGCCGCCATGCAGCACCTTGATCTTGGGGTAGCCGAGCATCTCGAGGAGATAATAGCCGCGGCAGGATTGGCCGAAACCCGAGTTCATCGACTGCTCGTAGATGACGGCGGTTTCCTTGCCGGACAGTCCGGCGTTTCCGAACGCATTGGCGAATTTGGTTTTCAACTCGTGCATGCCTTCGGGCGTGGAGGTCGCAAGAAAAGTGAAGATCTCGTGGACATTCACGGCATTGGGGAGGTGCCCGGCGCCATAGGCGTCGGGATTGCGGGTGTCGATGACGACACATGGCTCCTTCTTTAAGAGATCGGCGAGTTCGCTGGCAGAAATCAGAACGTCCGTCATGGCAGGCCTCTCCTGTTTTTGGGGTTGAAGTTAGGGTCGATCCGAAATCCTTCTGGCTTCACGCTCAAATTCAAACGTCTTGCAGCATCTTGCGAAGCTGCTTGGTCGCGGGCGTGACGATGGCGACGAAGTAGGCTTCGCGCAGGCGGCGCTGGACGCGGTGGCTTTTGAGGTAGCCGCGCGCGCCGCAATGAAGCATCGCCGCATGCGCAGCCGCGACGCTGGCCTCGCCGAGCCGCAAGCGCAGAGCCACGACGCGGCGCCAATAGCTGTCGGCCGGATTGAAGGGATCGCGCGCCAGCGCCATGGCCTCGGTTTCGAGGTCGGCAAGCAGATCCCCGAAGTGCAGCGGTTGTTGCGGCAGGTATTGATTGACGTGGCCGAGCGGGCCACTGACCTCGTCCATGATCGCGATGCAATCCCTGATCAGGCCGAGCGCCCATGCCGGCCTGCAGCAGGATGAAGCCGGCGCGGATTTTTCTGACGAACGGCCCCGCCGGTTCGGCGAGGATCAGATCGTCCGGCACGAAGACAGATCGCGGAATTGCACGCCATAGGTGCCGGTGCCGTCCATCGCGAGGAATGGCTTGCACGGCTGCAACGTGACAGCCGGATCGGAGCAATCGGCGAGGAACATGACGATGGCGCCCGGCTCATCCTCGCGCTCGAAGATGGTGCCGAAGAAATGGTTCGGGCCCGAGGTTGGAGACCCAGGGCAGTGCGCCGCGCACGAGGTAGCCGCCGTCGACCTTCTTGCCTTTTAATTTCAGTTTTTCGATGCCGAAAAAACTCTTCATCGGGTTGGAAAGCCCGGTGCCGCCGAGCACCTGCCCGCTGGCGAACTTGTCCGTGAATTTGGCTGATAGCTTCGGGTTGTCGGAATTGGCGACATACCAGACCAGCGTATTCTGGCACCACGCCATGAAGGCGGTGGCGCCGCAGACCTCGCCGAGCGCGGCCATCGATTGAATGGCGCAGCGCAGATCGGCCGCGCCATTCTTTACTTGATGGCTGCCCCAGGCGCCGACCTTGCCAAGATGGCGGAGCAGTTCTTCCGGATAGACCGTGCCGGCGTCGATGGCCGCAGCCTGCGGCGCGAGGTTTTTGCGCGCGATGATCGCGACCTGTTCGGCGATCGACGCCGATGAGAGGCCGTCGTCGTCCGCCAATCGCGATAGCGCCAATGAACCCATCACACTCTCCTCGAAGGCTTGCGACGATCAGGCGCTGACCTCGAGATTGACCGGCCGCGTGAAGGTGTTGGCGACCGGCGACCATTTCTTGACGTGGGCCACCAGCGCGTCGATCTCGCTTTTCGGAACGCCCTCGCATTCCATGTCGACCTTGACCCGGACGTCGGTGAAGCCGACCGGCTTCTCGCTGACGTCGCCCGTGCCCCACACCGCGGTGATGTTGAGATCGCCTTCGAGCTCGAGTTCGAGCTTGTTGACGATCCAGCCGCGATGCACCGCGTTGGCGTGCAGACCGACGGCAAGGCATGAGCCGAGCGCGGCGAGCGAGGCTTCCGAAGGATTGGGCGCAGTGTCGTCGCCGAGTAGCCCCGGCGGCTCGTCAACGATGTAAGGCGCGAGGTTGCGGATGTAGTTGGCATGGCGGAACTTGCCTTCGGCCACCGTCTTGCATTTCAAAGTCTTGATAACCTTCGGGTTGGCCTTGCCGTTGGCAATGAGCTGTTCCAGCCCGCCTCTGTCGATCGGGGCGAGGCAGCCCGTCAGCACTGTTTTTTGAGCGACCGCGGTCATTGGTTTTCTCCCTAGGAGGAAATTACGTAAGGATACCGAACGGTCTGTTTTCTGCACGAAGCGTGCCAGAAAATCCCCAAATCAAAAGCTGAAGCTTTGGAGCCGCTTAAGGAGGACTGCCCTGGAATTGATCAGCCGCCGCTTGCTCAAAGCCGATGCAATTGCCGCCTCACCTTGCGATTATTTTGAGCGCATGAAGATGCGACTTGATGAAATCGCCGCGGTTCGATTTACTGGCGCGCATGGGCAGATCATCTTCGAAGAAAAAAACCGCCGCGACTTTGGCCGCAGGCGATGATGAATCCGCGCGTGGGCGTTTATTGAGTGCGGCGACGCACTTGTTCTGCAAGGACGGCATCAACGCCACCGGCATCGACGCCATCATCAACGAGGCCGGCACCGCGAAAACCACGCTCTACAAATTGTTCGGATCGAAGACCAATCTCGTGCGTGCGGTGTTGGAGAGCGAAGGCAAGCAGTGGCGCGAATGGTTGATCGGCGCGATCGAAGCCGGCGGCGGCGACCCCGAGAAAAAGCTGTCGCGGATCTTTCCGGCGCTGAAGAAATGGTTCGGCGAGGAGCGTTTCTACGGCTGTCCCTTCATCAACGCAGTTGCCGAGCACGACAAGGATCAAAAACAGTTCCGCAATATCGCGATGAAGCACAAGAAGGTGGTGCTCGCGCACATCGAAAAACTCGCCGCCGAAATGGGCGCAGCCGAGCCGGAAGTGCTCGCCCATCAATTGGCGCTACTGATCGACGGCGCGATCGTGGCCGCATGGTATCGCGCAATCCGGGCGTTGCGGATACCGCCGGACTGGCCGCCTGCTCGCTATTCGGGCCGGCAAAGGTGAAGAGGCCGAAACGCGCGGCGAGCAGAGCGACGGCGCAACTTGTCGAGGTGTAGCTGCGCAGATCGTAGGGTGGGTTAGCCAACGGGTCGCGCGAATGCGCGCCCGATGATAAACTCCGCGTAACCCACCATCTTTCGCTGGAGTGGTGGGTTACGCTTCGCTAACCCACCCTACATCTTTTTCTCGAGCAAACTCAATTCAAGCCGCGCGAGCTCGGCTTCCAGATCGCGCTCCACATCGGCCACGTGCATGTCGATGACCCGGTAGCCGCGGCTCTCCAGCCACGCCTTCCGCGCCGCGCGGTCTTTGGCGATGGCCTCGGTCTCGCCCGGATTGACCAGCTCGATCGCGATCCGGTGCACGAACGAGACGAAATCCGGAATCTGTCGCCCGACCGGGGTCTGACGCTTGAACTGGCCGGCAAAGCGGCGATCACGCGTCAGCGCCTGCCACAGCATGCGCTCGGCGTCGGTCGGATTTCGTCGCAACAGCCGCGCCAACCCCCGCACCGTGCCGCTTGTGTTCGATGGCGAGGTCGCCTGCCCGTGTTCGGCCAACAGCGCCCGCAGCCGCGTCGCCTGCGTGCCGTCCAGCACGCCGCCCTTGGCCGGCCCCTTGCGCCCTTCCGCGATCGCCATCACCACCCCATGAAGCGTGTGCATGTCCTGCTTGGTCGGCTCCATGCGGGAGAAGATGTTGCGCAGGTTCACCAGCATGGTCTCGCGCTTTTCCGCCGGACGCAGAAATTCGACCCGGTCGAGCTCGCGCACGAGATTCTCGAAGAACGCCTGCATCTGGTGCTGGGAGGCGCGCTCGGAGCGTTCCGGCATGGAAAACGGCAGCGTGTCTTCGGTCGAGAGCTTGAACCATTCGTAGCCCATCAAGAGCACCGCCTGCGCCAGGTTGAGGGAGGCAAAGCCCGGATTGACCGGAAAGGTGATGATGCGGTTGGCGAGCGCGACCTCCTCGTTCTGCAAGCCGGAGCGCTCGCGGCCGAACAGGATGCCGGCCGTACCGCCGCCTTCGATGTGTTCCACGATCTCGGCCGCTGCGCGTGGCGGCGCCACCACGGGCTTGGCCTGGTCGTGGGCGCGCGCGGTGGTCGCAAACAGCAAATCGAGGTCGGCGACCGCCGCTCCGACGGTATCGAACAGCTCGGCGCACTCCAGGATATGGTCGGCGCCGGCGGCCGCGCGCTGGGCGCTGAGGTTCGGCCAGCCGTCGCGCGGATTGACGATCCGCAAGCGAGCGAGCGCGAAATTGCCCATGGCGCGCGCCGCCATGCCGATGTTCTCGCCGAGCTGCGGCTCGACCAGAATGACGACGGGCCCGGCAAGATCGAAGCCGGCTTTGGTCTTGTCGGTTCCCGCGCCGGTCATCTCGCTTCACTTTCTGGCTGCACTTCCGAAGAAGTTCGAATCGGGCTCCGATGAGCCCGATTCACCCCCTGAAGGCGCCTGCCATGCGGGCACCGGCCGGCGGAATTTTTGGGCCAAATATTTGAGCCAAATAACAGGGTTGGTAGCGATTGCGAATGCTCAATCAAAGCCTGAATATGGCCCGGCGCAACTGCTGACTTTCGGTTAGGCTATCAATCAAAGGCAAAGCGAAGCCGGACCGTATCGACGGCCCGGGACCAGGGGGCGGCAATCCATGCGCAAGCGATGGTGGTTGGCGATCGCCGGGGCGATCCTCATTTTGGCCGGCGGACTATTGGCCTATCTGACGCAGACCTCGGGCGGGATCCGGATCGAGGACATCCGCTTCAAGGGCGCCAAGGGCAACACCATGAGCGCGCTACTCTATATCCCGCCGAACGCGACCGTGCAGACCCCCGCGCCCGGCATTCTTGCGGTTCATGGCTACATCAATTCGCGCGAGACCCAGGACGGCTTTGCCATCGAATTCGCCCGCCGCGGCTATGTGGTGCTGGCGCTGGACCAGACCGGGCATGGCTATAGCGATGGGCCGGCCTTCGCCAACGGCTTTGGCGGCCTGGATGGGCTCACCCATCTGCGCAGTCTCGACTTCGTCGACAAGAGCAATATCGGCCTTGAGGGCCATTCGATGGGCGGCTGGACCGTGCTCGCCGCGGCGGCCGCCATGCCGAACGACTACAAGTCAATGGTGCTGGAGGGCTCGTCGACCGGAAAACCGTTCGCCGCCGACGGCACGCCGAATTGGCCGCGCAATGTCGCGCTGGTGTTCGCGCAATATGAGGAATTTTCCAACCTGATGTGGGGGGTCGAGCAGGCCCGCGACGTCACCCAAAGCCCGAAACTCTGGGCCATGTTCGGCACGCAAGGGCCGGTCGAGCCCGGCAAGGTCTATGGCGACATTGCCCAGGGCACCGCAAGGGTGCTCTACACGCCCGCGATCACCCACCCCGATGAGCACATTTCGCACCAGGCGATCGGCTATAGCCTCGACTGGTTCGCCAAGACCTTGGCTGGCGGCGCGCCACGCCCTGCCGACGACCAGATCTGGTTCCGCAAGGAAATCGGCACCCTGATCGCGCTGATCGGCTTCGTCGCGCTGCTGCTCGGCGCGTTCGACGCGCTGTTGGAAGCACCCCTGCTTTCGCAGCTCAGGCAGCCCATGGCCGCTTCCGGCAGCACGCCGCAACCGACCGTGGCGACGGGCGGCCGCTGGACGGCTGCCTTCCTGCTCACCGCACTCATTCCGGCGCTCACTTACTACCCGGCGTTCGCGCTCGCCGACACTTTCGTGACGCCGTCTGCGTATCTACCGCAAGGCATCACCAACGAGATCATGGTCTGGGCGATCATCAATGGGATCATCACCGTTGCTCTGATGTCGTTTGCACCCAAGCGCGCCAGCCGGGCCGGCATCATCGTGCCGTCGATCCTGATTGCGCTTGCCACCATCATCGTCGGCTACGCCGCACTGTGGCTCGCCGATCTCGCCTTCAAGGTCGATTTCCGGTTCTGGATCGTCGCACTCAAGCTGATGAGCGCAAAGCAGTTCCTGATCTTCCTGATCTACCTCATTCCGTTCACGGCGTTTTTCGTGGTCGCGCTGCACGTGCTGCACCGGAATTTCTCGCGCCAAGGCGCCGGCCGCACAGCGCTTTACCTGACCAACATCTTCGCGTTGACGCTCGGCTTCATCGTGCTCCTGGTGCTGCAATACGGCGCGCTGTGGCTATCCGGAAAACTGTTCAACCCGCTGGCCGATCCCGGTTTCGTGCCGCTTTCGACCATTGTCGCCATCCAGTTCGTGCCACTGCTTGCGATCGCGGCCGTGATCGCGACCTTCACCTGGCGCCGCACCGGCTCGAGCCTGCCGGGGGCGCTGATCTGCGGCATCTTCATCACCTGGTACGTGGTGGCGGGCACCGCGACCCAGGCGGCGTTTTAAAGCGCTTTCGAGCGAATGCCTGCCGCGAATGCGATCCGGGCACCGGTTCGTGTGAATAGAACGCGTTAAAAATGAGGAGAGATCGAGCCACGGTTCCGATCAATCAGAACCGTGGCTCCAAGCCAGCAGCATGGCTGAAAGTGCACAACCCCTTGGCTTCCGCGAACGCGTCTGCGGTGCTATAGCGCGGATATCCCCGCTTCATTCCGCCTTAACCGCGCTGTTACCAAGAAGGCCTTCCCGATCATGGCAAAAATCAAGGTGACCAACCCCGTCGTCGAACTCGATGGCGACGAGATGACCCGGATCATCTGGCAATACATCAAGGACAAGCTGATTACGCCGTTCCTCGATATCAACCTGATGTATTTCGACCTCGGGATGGAATACCGCGACAAGACCCACGACCAGGTCACGGTCGATGCCGCCAACGCCATCAAGAAGGTCGGCGTCGGCGTCAAATGCGCCACCATCACCCCGGACGAGGCCCGGGTGAAGGAGTTCGGACTGAAGGAGATGTGGAAATCGCCGAACGGCACCATCCGCAACATTTTAGGCGGCGTCATCTTCCGCGAGCCGATCATCTGCAGGAACGTGCCGCGGCTGGTGCCGGGCTGGACCAAGCCGATCATCATCGGCCGTCACGCCTATGGCGACCAGTACCGCGCTACCGACATCAAGTTCCCCGGCAAGGGCACGCTGTCGATGAAATTCGTCGGCGACGATGGCACCGTGATCGAGCGCGAAGTGTTCAAGGCGCCGGGCGCCGGGGTTGCGATGGAAATGTACAACCTCGACAATTCCATCATCGACTTCGCCCGAGCCTCGCTGAACTATGGCCTGATGCGCGGCTACCCGGTCTATCTCTCGACCAAGAACACGATTCTCAAGGTCTATGACGGTCGCTTCAAGGACATCTTCCAAGACATCTATGACCGCGAGTTCAAGAAGGAATTCGAGGCCAAGCGGCTCACCTACGAGCACCGCCTGATCGACGACATGGTAGCCTCGGCATTGAAATGGTCGGGTGGCTATGTCTGGGCGTGCAAGAACTACGACGGCGACGTGCAGTCCGACACGGTGGCGCAGGGCTACGGCTCGCTCGGCCTGATGACCTCGGTGCTGCTCACGCCCGACGGCAAGACGGTGGAGGCCGAGGCCGCCCATGGCACGGTGACGCGGCACTATCGCGAGCACCAGAAGGGCAAGGAGACCTCGACCAACTCGATCGCCTCGATCTTCGCCTGGACCCGAGGGCTCTCCCATCGCGCCAAGCTCGACAACAACGAGCAGCTTGCGAAGTTTGCGTTGACGCTGGAGAAGGTCTGCGTCGACACGGTCGAGGCCGGCTACATGACCAAGGATCTTGCGCTTCTGGTCGGCGCCGACCAGCGCTGGCTCTCCACCACCGGCTTCCTCGACAAGGTCGCGGAAAACCTGACCAAGGCGATGGCGGCCTAAGCCGCCTTCCGGTCTACGGCACCCTATCAACGTCATTGCGAGCGAAGCGCAGCAATCCATCTCGCCACGAAAAGAAGGAATGGATTGCTTCGGAGCTCACGCTCCTCGCAATGACGAACCCCGAGAGAGCACAATGACAAGCTTCAGGACAACCACACTCGCACTGTTACTGTTCTCTGTGGCGGCTCTGAACGCCTCTGCCGCCCAAACGCCGCTGCCCGACGCCATCGCAGCGCCCGGCGAGACCGTGGTGCTGTCGGTGCATGCCGAAGGCGCGCAGGTCTACGAATGCAAGGCGGGCGCCGACGGCAAGCTCGGCTGGGCCTTTCGCGAACCGATCGCGACGCTGCTCGCCGACGGCAAGACCATCGGCCGTCATTATGCCGGCCCCAGCTGGGAGCACAGCGACGGCAGCGCCGTGGTCGGCAAGGCCGTCGGCAATGCGCCGGGCGCAAACGCGAACGATATTCCCTGGCTGAAACTCGAAGTGGTCTCGCGGCGCGGCAGCGGCATCCTTTCCGGGGTCACGACGGTGCAGCGGATCAATACGATGGGCGGCAAATTCGAAGGACCTTGCGACAAGGCCGGCACCTTCAAGAGCGCGCCCTACTCCGCGGACTATGTGTTTTGGCGCAAGGGTTGAGCCCGCCAACAATCGCCGTCATTCCGGGATGGTGCGTTAGCACCAGACCCGGAATCTCGAGATTGCGGGTTCGATGCTTCGCATCGCCCCGGAATAACCAGCCCGGATTGCTAGGCTCCCGCCATCGCCTTTTCGATCGCCGACAGTGCGGCGCCCGCCTTAGCGCCATCGGGGCCGCCGGCTTGCGCCATGTCGGGCCGCCCGCCACCGCCCTTGCCGCCGAGCGCTTCCGAGCCCTTGCGCACCAGCTCGACAGCGTTGAAACGCGAGGTGAGATCGGAGGTGACGCCGACGACGATACCGGCCTTGCCGTCTTCGGTAACGCCGACGATGGCGACCACGCCGGAGCCGATCTGTTTTTTGCCGTCATCAACCAGGCTCTTCAGATCCTTGGTCTCGACGCCCTCGATCGCGCGGGCGAGTAGCTTGACGTTGCCGACCTCGCGCACGCCGGCGCCGGCCGCCGATCCGTTCGCGGCGCCACCGCCCATCGCGAGTTTTTTGCGCGCATCCGACAGATCGCGCTCCAGCTTCTTGCGCTCATCGATCAGCGAGGCGATGCGCGCCGGCATGTCCTCGAGGCTCGTGCGCAGCTCGGCGGCCGCGGTTTTTGCGAGCGCGATGGTGTCGTTGGCGTGCTGCCGGGCGTGACGTCCGGTCAGCGCCTCGATGCGGCGCACGCCGGAGGCGACCGCGCTTTCGCTGGTCACCGAAATCAGGCCGATATCGCCCGTCCGCCGTACATGCGTGCCGCCGCAGAGCTCGACCGACCAGCCGAGCGCGTTACTGGCGTGCTCGCGCGCGTCCTTGCCCATCGAGACGACGCGGACCTCGTCGCCATATTTCTCGCCGAACAGCGCGCGTGCGCCCGCTTCGCGGGCATCGTCGACCGCCATCAGGCGCGTGGTGACTTCGTCGTTCTCCAGTACCACGTCGTTGGCGATGTCCTCGACGCGGGCGAGCTCTTCCGCCGTGATCGGTTTCGGATGCACGAAGTCGAAGCGCAGACGATCGGGCGCCACCAGCGAGCCGCGCTGGGCGATGTGATCCCCCAGCACCTGCCGCAGCGCTTCGTGCAACAGATGGGTCGCCGAGTGATTTCGCCGAATTGAAGAGCGGCGCGCGTGATCGACGTTGAGCTGCAACGCGGCGCCCACCTTCAGCGTGCCCTGCTCCATTTGGCCCAGATGCACGAAGAGATCGCCGGCCTTCTTTTGCGTGTCGGTGACGCGGAATTTGACCCCCTCGCCTGATAGCACGCCGGTATCGCCGACCTGGCCGCCGGACTCCGCGTAAAACGGCGTCTGGTTCATGACGATGGCGCCGGCCTCACCGGCCTTGAGGCTATCGACCTCCTTGCCGTCTTTCACGAGCGCGGTGATCACGCCTTCGGCGGTCTCGGTCTCGTAGCCGAGGAATTCGGTGGCGCCGAGTTTTTCGCGGAGCGGAAACCACACGCTCTCGGTCGCGGTGTCGCCGCTTCCGGCCCACGCCGCGCGCGCCTTTTCGCGCTGCCGGTCCATCGCATCGGTAAAGGAGGCGATATCGACGCCGATGCCGCGCGACTTCAGCGCGTCCTGCGTGAGATCAAGCGGAAAGCCGTAGGTGTCGTACAGCGTGAACGCGGTGTCGCCGTCGAACATGTCGCCCTTTTTCAGCGACGCGCTCTTTTCATCGAGGATGGAAAGCCCGCGTTCCAGCGTCTTGCGGAAGCGTGTCTCTTCCAGCCGCAACGTCTCCTCGATCAGGTTTTCGGCGCGCACCAGTTCCGGATAGGCCTGACCCATCTCGCGCACCAGCGCCCAGACCAGGCGGTGCATCAGCGGCTCCTTGGCGCCGAGCAACTGCGCATGCCGCATGGCGCGGCGCATGATTCGGCGCAGCACATAGCCGCGGCCTTCGTTGGAGGGCAGCACGCCGTCGGAGATCAGAAACGACGAGGCGCGTAAGTGATCGGCGATTACGCGCAGCGAGGCCTTCTGGCCGCCATGCGGATCGGCGCCGGTCAAGTCCGAGATGGCGCGGATCAGGGCGACGAACAGGTCGATATCGTAATTGTCGTGCTTGCCTTGCAGCACGGCCGCGACCCGCTCCAGTCCCGCGCCGGTGTCGATCGAAGGTTTTGGCAGCGGATTGCGCGCGCCGCCTTCGAGCTGCTCGTACTGCATGAACACCAGATTCCAGATCTCGATGAAGCGGTCGCCCTCCGCTTCCGGCGAGCCCGGCGGACCGCCCCAGATCTTATCGCCGTGGTCGTAGAAGATTTCCGAACAGGGGCCGCACGGGCCGGTGTCGCCCATCTGCCAAAAATTGTCGGAACCCGCGATGCGGATGATGCGCGAGTCCGGGAGCCCTGCGATCTTCTTCCAGAGACCATACGCCTCGTCGTCGTCGATATAGACGGTCGCTGTCAGCTTGTCCTTCGGCAACCCGAATTCCTTGGTGACGAGCTTCCAGGCGAGCTCAATGGCGCGGTCCTTGAAATAATCGCCGAACGAGAAATTACCGAGCATCTCGAAAAAGGTGTGGTGCCGTGCGGTGTAGCCGACATTGTCGAGATCGTTGTGCTTGCCGCCGGCGCGCACGCATTTCTGCGAGGTGGTGGCGCGCTGGTAGGGACGCTTCTCGACGCCGGTGAAGACGTTCTTGAACTGCACCATACCGGCATTGGTGAACATCAAGGTCGGGTCGTTGCGCGGCACCAGCGGCGACGACGGCACGATCTGGTGGCCGTTCTCGGCAAAGAAGTTCAGAAATGTCGATCTGATTTCGTTGACGCCGCTCATGTTCATCCAATCGGGAGGCCGGCCGAACCTGCCTTAATAGTTAACGCGCCGGGCAAAAGGCTTTTAGACAGTCAAGATGGTGGTGTCCAGAAACTGCGCAAACAGATCATGGGCTTGCTGCAGCACACTAAAGCCGGTTGATAGATGCGCAGGCCGCGTTGACAGGCTTGCCGGCATGGTGTTTCCCTCTTATCTGTTTTGAGACAGTCACGTCGGGAGAGACCGGCTTAGATGCCGGCGCCGAAGGAGCAACCGCCCCGGAAACTCTCAGGCAAACGGACCCTCGTGACTTTGACAGCATCTGGAAAGAGACGCCGAAGGGCTTTGGTCCATAAGCGTCCGCCGACGGGATAATACTCTCAGGCACAGCGACAGATGGGGCTTCGACAGGTTTTCGGGAGCTGGTTCCCGATGAAACCGCGAGGGCCCTGTGATGCTTGCGCGCGACGACGTCAACCCCCTGCGACGCACGCCCCTTTACGCCCTGCACGTCGCCCTGGGCGGCAAGATGGTGCCATTCGCGGGCTACGAGATGCCGGTGCAATACGGCCCCGGCGTGCTCCGGGAACACCTGCATACCCGCAAGGCTGCCGGCCTGTTCGACGTCTCGCATATGGGCCAGATCGCGTTGCGGGCGAAATCCGGACCTGTCGAGGACGCAGCTTTAGCGCTGGAGCGGCTGGTGCCGCAGGACATCGTCAAAGTTGCACCGGGACGGCAGCGCTACGCCCAGTTCACCAATGCGGCTGGCGGCATTTTGGACGATCTGATGGTGGCGAATTTCGGCGATCACCTGCTTTTGGTCGTCAACGCGGCCTGCAAGGAAGCCGATGCAGCGCATCTGCGGAAACACCTTTCGGATGTTTGCGTGATCGAACCCCTGCCCGACCGCGCGCTGATCGCGCTGCAGGGGCCAAGCGCCGAATCGGCGCTGGCGGCATTTTGTGCAGACGTCCCCTCGATGCGGTTCATGGATGCCGGCCCGCACGAGGTCGATGGGATCGACTGCTTCGTCTCGCGCTCGGGCTACACCGGCGAGGACGGTTTTGAGATTTCGGTGCCGGCCGAACGCGCCGAGCGGCTGGCGAACAAGCTGCTCGAAAATGCCGACGTGCTGCCAATCGGACTTGGCGCCCGCGATAGCCTCAGGCTTGAGGCGGGGCTTTGCCTCTACGGCCACGACATCGACACCGCGACCACGCCGGTCGAGGGCGCGCTGGAATGGTCGATTCAAAAAAGCCGCCGCGCCGGCGGCGCGCGATCCGGCGGATTTTTGGGCGCGCAAGAGATTCTCGCCCAGCTTGAGAAAGGCGCGCCACGCCGCCGGGTCGGATTGAGGCCCGAAGGCCGCGCGCCGGTGCGCGAAGGCGCGGCCCTGTTTGCCGACAACGCCTCATTGAGCCGATCGGCGCGGTCACCTCGGGCGGATTCGGGCCCAGCCTCAATGCGCCGGTGGCGATGGGCTATCTGCCGGCATCGCTGGCAACGCCCGGCACACAAGTATTCGCTGAAGTCCGCGGGCAACGGCTCCCACTCAAGGTCGCCATCACACCCTTCGTTCCCAACACCTACAAGCGCTGAAGGCAAACTTTTAAGGAAATCGCATGACCACGCTGTTCACGACAGACCATGAATGGCTTCGCATCGACGGCGACGTCGCCACCATCGGGATCACCGACTACGCGCAGTCGCAGCTCGGCGACGTCGTATTCGTGGAATTGCCGAAGGTCGGCCGCACCTTGAAGAAAGCGGAAGCCGCAGCCGTGGTCGAATCCGTCAAGGCCGCCTCCGATGTCTATGCGCCGATCTCGGGCGAAGTGCTTGAGGTGAACGAGGCGCTCGCCGCCGAGCCGGCGCTGGTCAATTCCGACGCTGCTGGGAAAGCCTGGTTCTTCAAGGTGAAGATCGCGGACAAGGGCGATCTCGGTGGTCTGATGGATGAGACCGCCTACAAGGCGCATACGGCGTGATGATGACCAAGAAGATTTTCGTCATGCCCCGCGAAGGCGGGGCATCCAGTAGTCACCGGCACCTCCGATTGAGCCGCTCTGTCCCGGCGTACTGGATCGTCCGCCGGAGCCTGTCGCCCGGCCGGCCAAAGGCCGGACCGGATGGCGGACAATGACACCAAATTTGAACATTCCAGCGAGGAAGATACTCATGAACGCGCTTTTTAAAACCACCGACGAGCCCGCGAGCACATTCGTCCGCCGTCACATCGGCCCCTCGCCCCGCGACGTCGCGGCGATGCTGGAGACGGTCGGCGCCAAAAACCTCGCCGCGTTGACGGCCGAGACGCTGCCGAAGGCGATCCGGCAGAAAGCGCCGCTCGATCTCGGGCGCGCTTTGAGCGAAACCGAGGCGCTTGCGCATATGGGCGACCTGGCATCCCAGAACCAGGTATTCACCTCGCTGATCGGCCAGGGCTATTCGGGCACGATCCTGCCGGCGGTGATCCAGCGCAACATTTTGGAGAACCCGGCCTGGTATACGGCCTATACACCCTATCAGCCGGAGATCAGCCAGGGCCGGCTGGAAGCCTTGTTCAACTTCCAGACCATGATCTGCGATCTCGCCGGGCTCGACGTCGCCAACGCCTCGCTGCTCGATGAAGCGACCGCCGCGGCAGAGGCGATGGTGCTCGCCGAGCGCGTGTCACAGGTGAAGACAAAATCGTTTTTCGTCGATGCGGAAACCCATCCGCAGACGCTGGCGGTGCTGCGCACCCGTGCCGAACCGCTGGGCTTGAATCTCATCGTCGGCGATCCCTTGACCGATCTCGCTTCAGCTGAGGTGTTCGGCGGCTTGCTGCAATATCCGGGAACGTCGGGCGCGGTGCGCGATCTGAGGGGCGCGATCGCAGCCCTTCGCGGAAAGGGCGCACTCGCGATTCTGGCGGCCGACCTCTTGGCGCTGACGCTACTGGCTTCACCCGGCGAACTCGGCGCCGACATCGCGGTGGGCTCGGCGCAGCGCTTTGGCGTGCCGATGGGTTATGGCGGCCCGCACGCGGCCTATATCGCGGTGCGCGATGCGCTGAAACGCTCGCTGCCCGGTCGCATCGTCGGGCTGTCGCTGGATTCGCGGGGACAGCCGGCCTATCGCCTCGCGCTGCAAACCCGTGAGCAGCACATCCGCCGCGAAAAGGCGACTTCCAACATCTGCACCGCGCAGGTGCTGCTCGCCGTGATCGCCTCGATGTATGCGGTCTATCACGGCCCGGAGGGACTGACCCACATCGCCCGCACGGTGCATCGGCGCGCCGCGGTGCTGGCCGCGGGACTGCGCAAGCTCGGCTTTGCGCCCACGAGCGAGGCCTTCTTCGACACGGTGACGGTGGATGCAGGCGTCCGGCGGGAGGCGATCGTCGCCCGCGCGCTTGCCGAAAAGATCAATTTACGTCTCAATTTGAGTCTCAATCTTAGCCTTGGCGAGCGCACGCTCGGCATCGCGCTCGATGAGACCACAACGCCTGCGATCGTCGAGGCGGTATGGCGCGCCTTCGGCGGCCATCTTTCATACGCCGACATTGAGGCCGGCGTGCGCGAGGCGTTGCCAATGGAGCTGAGACGCACGCGCGCCTTCCTCACCCATCCGGTGTTCCATGCCCATCGCTCGGAAACCGAGATGCTGCGCTACATGCGCAAGCTCTCAGATCGCGATCTCGCGCTCGACCGCGCCATGATCCCGCTCGGCTCCTGCACCATGAAGCTGAATGCGACGGCGGAGATGATGCCGCTGACGTGGCCGGAATTTTGCGATCTGCATCCGTTCGCGCCGCGCCAGCAGGCAGGCGGCTATCACTCATTATTCAAGCGGCTGGAACAATGGCTGTGCGACATCACCGGCTATGACGCGATCTCGCTGCAGCCGAATTCCGGCGCGCAAGGTGAATATGCAGGCCTGCTCGCGATCCGCGGCTACCACGCCGCGCGCAACGAGGGCCATCGCAAGATGTGCCTGATCCCCTCCTCCGCCCACGGCACCAATCCGGCGTCCGCTCATATGGTCGGCATGGAGGTCGTCGTGGTCGCGTGCGACGCGCGCGGCGATGTCGACGTCGACGATCTGCGCGCCAAGGCCGAAAAACACGCGAAAAATCTTGCCGCGGTCATGATCACCTATCCCTCGACCCATGGCGTGTTCGAGGAGCATATCAGCGAGATCTGCGACATCGTGCACGGCCATGGCGGACAGGTCTATCTCGACGGCGCCAATTTGAATGCGCAGGTGGGGCTCGCGCGGCCCGGCGATTACGGCGCCGATGTCAGCCATCTCAATCTGCACAAGACGTTCTGCATTCCGCATGGCGGCGGCGGCCCGGGCATGGGCCCGATCGGCGTCAAAGCCCATCTTGCGCCGTTCCTCCCCGGACATCCCGCAACCGATGGCGCGACGCCGCACCCGGTCGGGCCGGTGTCGGCGGCGCCGTTCGGCTCTGCGTCGATCCTTTCGATCTCCTACATCTATATGCTGATGATGGGCGGCGAAGGCCTCACGCGGGCGACCGAGATCGCGATCCTCAACGCCAACTACATCGCAGCCAGACTGGATGCGCATTTTCCGGTGCTGTACCGCAACGCCAAAGGCCGCGTCGCGCATGAATGCATCGTCGATCCCAGGGGTTTTAAGCAGAGCTGCGGCGTCACCGTCGATGATATCGCAAAGCGGCTGATCGACTACGGTTTCCATGCGCCGACCATGAGTTTTCCGGTGCCGGGCACGCTGATGATCGAGCCGACCGAATCCGAATCCAAGGCCGAGATCGATCGCTTCTGCGATGCCATGATCGCGATCCGGCGAGAGATTTCGGAGATCGAGCAAGGGCGCCTCACGGTCGAGGCCTCGCCGCTGCGTCATGCGCCGCACACCGTGCACGACATCGCCGACGATAACTGGACGCGGGCCTATTCCCGCGCCGAGGGCTGCTTTCCGGCCGGCAGTTCGCGCACCGACAAATATTGGTCACCGGTGGGACGCGTCGACAATGTCTATGGCGACCGCAATCTGGTCTGCTCGTGTCCGCTGGTCACTGAATATGCCGAGGCGGCGGAATAGCGAGTTGGCCGAGCCGGCAGGTCCCGCATTTCGCGGACGCTCTTCGCAGGCACTCGCCGTAGTTCTGATGGCATCTGCGCTTGCACGCGTCCTTGTTCCGATGCCGTTGCAGGCCTCTGTGCAATCGCTGTAGTTCTGCATGCAGATATAGGTGTAACTCTGCTTGCACGTCGTGCATTCTTCTTGGGCAGATCCAGCGCCGGCCAGACCCACGAGGAAGGCGACAGCAAATGCGACGGCAACACTACGTCTCATGATGCCCACCGCCGGTTCTTTCGAACTGCGACCGCGCCGCCCAGGAATTATCCTCATCCGAAAACAGACGGCCGCCGCGACGCCGATAACTCAGCGTCCACGGCGCCCGTGCGCTCGAATAAAGCCTACTCCCCCGCCGGCTCCTCCTCGCCTTCGGCGTCGCGCTCCGGGGAGCCTGCCAGAATCTGCTCGGCGATCAGGCCGGAATTTTGCCGGATCGCGGCCTCGATCTTCGCGGTCATATCGGGGTTGGCCTTCAAAAACGCTTTCGAGTTCTCGCGGCCCTGGCCGAGACGCTGGCTGTCATAGGAGAACCAGGCGCCGGATTTCTCGACAATGCCGGCCTTGACGCCGAGATCCAGAATCTCGCCCATCTTGGAGACGCCCTCGCCATACATGATGTCGAATTCGACCTGCTTGAACGGCGGCGCCAGCTTGTTCTTCACCACCTTCACCCGCGTGGCGTTGCCGATCACCTCGTCACGCTCCTTGATCGCGCCGATGCGGCGGATATCGAGGCGGACGGAGGCGTAGAACTTCAGCGCGTTGCCGCCGGTGGTGGTTTCGGGCGAGCCGTACATCACGCCGATCTTCATTCTGATTTGATTGATAAAGATCACCATGGTGTTGGATTTGTTGATCGAGGCGGTGAGCTTGCGTAGCGCCTGGCTCATCAAACGAGCCTGAAGCCCGGGCAACGCATCGCCCATCTCGCCTTCGAGCTCGGCCTTCGGCACCAGCGCCGCGACCGAATCGATCACCAGCACGTCGACCGCGCCGGAACGCACCAGGGTGTCGCAGATTTCCAGCGCCTGCTCGCCGGTGTCGGGCTGCGAGATCAGGAGGTCGTCGATGTTGACGCCGAGCTTTCGCGCATAGACCGGATCGAGCGCATGTTCGGCGTCGATGAAGGCGCAGATGCCACCCTTCTTCTGGCCCTCGGCGACCGTGTGCAGCGCCAGCGTGGTTTTGCCCGAGGATTCCGGGCCGTAGATCTCAACCACCCGCCCCCTCGGCAGGCCGCCGACGCCGAGCGCGATGTCGAGCCCGAGCGAGCCGGAGGAAATGGTCTCGATGTCCATCGAGCGGTCGTTCTTGCCGAGCCGCATCACCGAGCCCTTGCCGAACTGGCGCTCGATCTGGGAGAGCGCAGCGGACAGGGCCTTGGTCTTGTCCATGGAAGATCCTTCGACGATACGCAGCGCGGTGGCGGACATTTGGGTGGTGCTCCTTATGGCGGGGATTTGCTTGTGGGACAAACGGTTGGCGGGCCGGTGATAAGGGAACACCGTACACTATTTGTTCTAGGTTCGCAATATGTTCTTTTCGTAAAGGGGCCTCCATTGAATTCGCTGTGGCCCAACTGAATCTGAAGTCCGGGACCGAACAGACAATTATAGCTTAACGGTTTTTTAATATCGGCAGGGGTTGGGCCAAGCGACAGACTTGCCCCGAGCGCGGGGCTTGCTTGATCCTGGCGCTGCCTCCCGGCGGCAAGGACGCGCACGTTCCAATGCTTCGAATGCGATCGCCCAGATCCCTTGAACTCCGATGCGTTTAGGTGGCTTTCGAGCGAGCTATAGCCGCCCAAGTAAGGCCGCCTGGTACTGGACGATGATCGATAACGCCATCAACGATTATTACGTCGTTACTTCTCGACACGGCCAGCAACCCGAACGCTGGAGCTGGGAGATGCGCCGCAAGAGCAAACCGTTGGGCATCAAGATGACCGGAGACGGATACCAGTCCGACACGGCCGCGCAATTTGCGGGGAAGCAAGCGCTGGCGGAATTTCTGGCCGAGTTATCGAAAGAAGAAAAACGCCCACGGAAGTAAGGCCGCCTCAGTTGGCGGCCTCTTTGTTATAGACCCTTGCCCACGACTGGCCCGTTCCGACCCCGCAGTGGCCTCATTTGAAATCTCATTTGATCGTGTTCTAATTTGCCGGATCCTGTATTCTTCCCAGGTCATTGTTATGGGAGGATTATATGAAGCTGATTGGATTGCTGCAGCCTTTGCCGCTCTTTTCCTGGCGGTGCTTAGCTTGTCCATTCCCGCTCCGATATTCACCACCGAGGCGTCCGCCAATAGGATGGATGGAAAGCCTACGTGTGGGCAGATGAACTACATGCAGGACAGGTATTACGCAGCCAAACGCAGAGAAGCCAAAACCAAGAAACCCATCAAATGAGTCGGTCGGCGGCGCCTCTTTCATTCCAACCGTGCTCTCTCCACCGTCGGCCCCTTTGACCATCGGCTTCGCCCGTAAGAATACGGCAGGCCGGCTTTTTCTATCGAACGTTGACGCTCCTTGTGCCAAATAGAGCGCGGCTGGGGGATTTGAGGGCCGAGGACGAACAACACCGCCGGGCGGGCCTACTCCGCCCAGGCGGTGTTGTGCATTTCCAGCCGGCCTTCCGGTTCACCACCCATTAAGCGGCGGTTAAATAATAGCCTCAATAATACGGGTCATGAGAGTGATATTGGCCGCGGTGGTTGCTCTCCTCACCCTCAGTTTTGTGGATGAGCACTTCAACGACGCCCGTTACACGCGGGCGGCGATGGTTATCTTTTCACAAATTGCCAGATCGTTCGGCTAGGCCGCCTAGCAACTGTAGTGCTAGGCCGCCTCTTGCTCTACGAATTTTTTCAATCAAGCTTGGACGAGGCCTGGCTGCCCCGACGGCTCAAAAAAGTTCCATGCGAAAGTGCAAATCGGTAGGTACGCCGCGGAACAACTGGTCACTTTGTAACTTAAGAGGATATATCGACCGTCACCCCGGGGGTTAGCCATGGTTTACACACTCGCCGTCATCCTCTTACTGGTCGGGGCAGCCGCCGGCGGCGTTCTTGTCATTACCATGTGGGACGCGGGCGTGCCGATGTTACGCAGACTGGGACGGCGAGAGCGGGCAAGTTGAGGCCACCTCGGCTGGCGCCCCGTTGACCTTAGCCAGTTTCTTCCCGCCGGCTACTTGGGGGTGTGCCGGAAGCCTGGAATCAACTTCAGAGACTGCCCCCAAGCTTTCCTGAGCTTTCCTGGCCTCAAATTCTTGGCCGCGCCGGAATTTTGTTGAACCTTCGCATCGTCTTGCAGACATACTTTTGCCGGGGGGATTTCAGGGATCTCGGTGACTGACCAACGCCGCCAAGCGATTATATTCCGCTCGGGCGGCGTTGCGCTTTCAGGATGGGCCAGAGCATGATCCGTGTCGGGCCGCTCCAACCCGTGATCGCCAAGGCTGCTCCCAATTTTCGAGGGGTGGGGATTTTTATTTCCGATGTGATTTCCGAGTCGGGCACCGAACCGACAGCCAAATTCGCAGCAATTTAACATGGTGCTTGTCAGCGCCGCCCAGCCCATGAGGTCAGTCATGGCACGCCCGTCGGACAAGATCGCATCACCGCTTCGCAAACATGCCGCCGACGCGCTGCGGCAAGCCCGCAAGCTGCCAATCGGTCACGAACGAAATGACCTGAGGCAATTGGCCATGGGCCTGCTCTGGCTCGAGAAGAAAAATCTCCAAGCGACGGCGAAAAAGTGCATCATTCTGTCCCTGAATGATCCGCGGAGTTAGGCCGCCTCCATTGGCGGCCTGCTTCATTGCAAATCTGCCCTTATCCCCTCAACCCCAGGCGCCCAAAGCGAACGGCCCCGGCTCCGGGGGCGGAAAAGCTGCGGCCCGTCCTTGCGGTGGTGTCAGGGCCTGACACGATTCGTCAAACCGCAAATCCGCGTATTGGGATACGTCGACAGTTTTGCACCAGGCATTCCCGTTACCGGACGCGGATTTCTGACAAGGCGCTAACGCATCGGCGTATCGTTCGTTGCCGCCTCGGCGGGCGGCCTCTTTCATGGGCCGGATAAATCCCGCTATCGTCCGCACTTGCGTTTACGGATGGTCTCGACATCCTCGTAACCCAAATGCCGCCTTTGGTGCCCCGATGAATGAGCATCGAGCTGCTCCGCGCCATCGCATCTTGAAAGCCGGAACCATCTCGTTCGGCGGCGGTACGATTGATTGCACGGTTCGCAACCTTTCGGAGACCGGGGCCGCGCTGGAAGTCGTAACCCCGCTTTTCATTCCGGATCGTTTCACGCCGATCGTTCAGAGCGAGCAATTGAAGGGGCCATGTCACATCGTCTGGCGCAAGGAAAAACGGATGGGCGTGGCGTTCGACCGATGGGCCCGGTTCCAAACAGGTCTCATCGTCGACGGCGTCGCAGCGCCAAAACCAAGGCCAAAGTGAGACGCACGGACCCTTCCCCCGCGAGGAATTGAAGCGCGACCACAGGGCGATTTCGATGGCAGTTACAAGAACTTCAGAGCGGGCTATGCCCTGCGCGGCCCTTGTATTTTTCGCGCAAAGTGTATAGATTGGCGGCATTCGATTAGCCGCTGTGCCCTGTTGAATGCGCCTGCGGGCTCTTTTTCTTCCAGAGACATCGTCAAAATTGAATTAAATCGCGTGATGGTCATGCGAGATTTGCGCGCATGCGCTTTGGAGAAGAGATATGCCGATAGGTACAGTAAAATGGTTCAACGGCCAGAAGGGCTTCGGTTTCATTCAGCCGAATGACGGCGGCAACGATGTGTTCGTGCACATCAGCGCGGTCGAACGGGCGGGACTTACCGGCCTCGCCGAAGGCCAGAAGGTTTCGTTCGAGATCAAGGCCGACAAGATGCGGGGTAAGTCCAGCGCGGAAAACCTGTCGCTGGCTTAACCCCTTCGCACCGTTCCACGGATGTACTGGAACGGCGCCGCTGCCCGCTCGGTCCCTCAAGGGTTGAGCGGGCTATTGGCGGCAGATCGGGAAGCAGCAGATCGGGAAGGCACATGGCCGGCAAGAAATCAGGCGACCCCTCTCCCGAAAGCATCGCCAGGGCCAACCGGCAGCGTCTCGCCTTCGAGGAAGGAATACGCGCGATGGCCGATGTCGAACGCGAGGCCGCCGCGGTCCGCAAGAACATGGAGCGCTTGCGCGCCCTGCGGGAAGCCAGGGAAGCCGAAGCGGTCCGAACTGAAGCGACAGCCGGCAGTGCCGCAGCAAAGACCAAGCGCAAGAAACCCGTTTCCACGTAGGGCTCTCGTGGGCGGCCGCTTCGGCACGCTTGCCGACGTCGGCAAGCCGATGCTCGATCTGCGACTGGCCCATCCGGAGTTTGCCCTTGACTGTCGCCCGCACGATCCTGGAATCGACCATCATTTGTCCGGATTGCGGCCACGCGGCGCTCGAAACCATGCCGACCGATGCCTGCCAGTTTTTCTATGACTGCAACGGTTGCGGAACGCGGCTCAAGCCCAGGCAGGGCGACTGCTGCGTCTATTGCTCCTATGGATCGATGCCCTGCCCGCCCGTGCAGGAAGCCGGCCGGGCTTGCTGCTGATGACAAACGGCGCCAGAGTCAAAAATTCTCCAACCGCGCTCACTTTTGGAATGGACGGGTCCGCCGGTGGACCTCATGCTGAGTTGCATGGGACAGGCGAATCGAACCGGCAGTTGCCGGCATTGCGGGCGCGCGATGAAGTTTGCGCTGCTGCCGGAGGCCAGCATGCCCTACGGCCTGCAATGCATTGGCTGTGAGAAATCCGATCCGTTGAAGTCCGAACTGGTAACAGGCTGGTTGAACGGCGAACTAGGCCGCCCCAAGCGAACCGTCATTCGACCGAAGTAAGTGCGGCCTCTTGCAACGCCCTGTCCGTGCTGCATCATCAGCTGCGACCGGCGCGATCCTGATCAGCCCTTTTTCATGAAGATCCAGTTCCTGCGCTTGCCTATCAGCTCTTGTTGGCGCTTAGGCCTCTGGAACGGACGCGGCCCGACAGATCGTTTTCAAGCGAAAGCCGGCCCCGGACATGATCAGGGGCGTAGTCCGGTTCGCGCCAAGAAAACGCGTCAAATCAAGGATCTAAAGCCCCGTTTCGATTCCATCGAAACGGAAAGGGCTCTCGCGCATTTTTTTGTTGTGCTGAAACTTTTCAAATCCCTGTCCGTATCTGTTTGCCCTGCGCTGCAGCGGGCCGCGGTCAAGCGGCGCTAGTCCAAGCCCGGAAAGGAATATCCGGCCTCAACGCGATGTTTAAGCAGTCGAATCGTGGTGGAGACAGGCATGAATCACAGAGGTATCGAATACACGCTCACCGCGACCTCCGTGCCCGGTGTCTGGAAATGGCAGTTCCGGATCGGCGACGAGGTCAAAACCGGCAAGACGGAAACAAGGATCAACCTGCTTGCGATCCGCCGCGTCCAGCTCCGCATCGACCGCGAACTCAAGAAGATGGAGCGCGAACTCGAGAATTAGAGCATGATCCGGAAAAGTGGGTACCGGTTTTCCGAAAAGATCATGCTCGAACAAAAAGATAGAGCGGGATGCCGATTCGAAGAAAAGTCATCACGCTCTAGCCGGCGGCCTGCTTTTCTTGGTCGGCGCCAGTCGGCTCTAATCGGCGCTGGGCAGGCGACGCATGGTAAATTCGATGTTGTCGCCCGGCAGCTCGCGCCAGCTTTCGACCGCGCTCATGTAGCCGGCCTTCGGATAGCGGGCGAGGTAATCGCGCGCCTTTGCCCGCGCCTTTACGCGGGGCAGCGTAAAGGTCTCGCGCAGATAGCCGTCATCCTGCTTGCCGCGCGCGGCCGGCCGGCGAGCGGCCATCCGGTTGGCGAGGTCGCGCGGATGCGAAGGCATGTCGCAACTCCGATACTATGACGACCTACCATATGGGCATCCCGGCCACAAAATCCGAGTCCGCGCCGCTCGCCAGTTGCCATTTTGCCGGGAGTTCGATCCGTCGTCTGCGCGCGGCCTCAGTTCGCGTTGCCGCCGGTCTTGGCCTTCGGCTTCGCCGAAGCCGTCGTCTTGGCGGCCGGAGTCTTCGGCGCGTCGGTATTGCGCACACCGCCCCATGGGTCGGAAGAGACCTTGGCGTCCGGTATCTTCTTCAGGGATTCCTTGTACGCCTTGTCCTTGACCTCGTCGGCTTCCTTCTCTTCAGGGGTCTTGGTGGGTCCATCCGCGAGCAGGTTGATGTTGGGCAATTGCTGTGCGCGGGCCGGTCCCGTCAGCCCGCCCACGAACATTCCGGTCAGGAACAATCCGCCGAACCCGAATATCGCCGCCACGCGAAAAACTCTCATGCGATGCTCCCTGCATTTTCGTTGCAATATACCACCGCTGCGGACCGCGAGGCCAAGCCCGCCTGCCGGCTGCCTAAAGCTGGTCCGACTTGCAGGATTTCGGCGACCCCATCCAGTCGTCCCAGATCGGGCCGCATTTGGTGCAGCCACTCAGCGCAAGCCCCGTGGCGACCACCCTGACGATCAGTATCCACCGGCGCAACGTCATAACCCACCCCGTCCCAAACAGAGAATAAAGCCTCAAGCCGGGCATTTTCAAGCCGGGCGGCTACGGTCAGAATGGGTCACGGAATCATTACCGGAGCCCGGGGGGTACCTTAGGATGCAACAACAGAGCGCCATCGAGTTCGGCATCGAGGAAGCGCGACGCGTGCTTGGCGAGGTATTCGCACCCTGGGTGCAGGATCTCAACCTGTCGATCGAAGCGATCGACTACGACCCGCCGCCGGACGCGGCACCCGACTGGCAGCCGGGCGCGAGGTTGCGCATGCCGTTCTCCGAACGGCTGTGCCGCAATGGCGGCATGGTCTGCGGCCAGGCGCTGATGGCGTTTGCCGACACCGCCATGGTGATCGCAAATCTCGCGGCGAATCGCGGCTACCGGCCGATGACCACGGTCGATCAGACCACGCATTTCATGCGCGCGGTGATGTCGTCGGACGTGGTGGCCGACGCCCGTGTGGTTCGCCGCGGGCGCACCATGAGCTTTGGCCGGGTTACGCTGTCAAGCGCCACCGACAACACGCCGGTGGCGATGGTCTCGAGCGCGTTTGCGATGCTGTCCTAACTGGCCCGAAGCCGGCCGCGCGTCGCGTAGCTCGATTTAAGCGGATAACGGCGTCAGTAGCCGCCTCTGCGGCCCGGCATGCCGGTGCTACCGCCCTTTCCGCCGATTCCTCCGCCGCCGATTCCTCCGCCGCCAAATCCGCCAAAGCCAATGTCGATTCCGATGGATGGTCCGGATGGCTCGTAAACCTGGGGCGGCGGGCGGCGATCGACCACGACATCATCGTCGGATTGGCGCAGGCGCTTCGGCGGCCTGCTGTCGACCCGCTTGGGCGGACTGGAATTTTCTTTCCTTTCTTTCTTTCTTCCTTGTCCTTGTCCTTGTCCTTGTCCTTGTCCTTGTCCTTGGACTTGTCCTTGGGCACGTCGACCTTCTTCAGCGGCGACGGCGGCACGCCGCACGGACAGGTCGGCCCCGGGAGCGCGGCATTGGTTGGGTTGATGGCGTTTGGCGGCGTCGAACCGGACCCGCCCGGTGCGCCGCCGACGACGGCGGCGACCGCGGTTGCGATGCCCGGCCGGTTGCGCAACCGTTCTTCCAGCTTGCGCGCGGTCGCGGCCAGATCGCTGTCGGGATATTGCGCGAGGAACGCGCCATAGCCTGCCGCGGTGTTGGTGATCACGGCAATATTCCACGCCACCATCCGGCGGTGGCGATCCAGCCATTCACGCGCCTGCGGACCAAACGGCGGCTGCGTATACAAGGCAACGAACGCCTCATAGGCCTCCTCAGAGCCGTCGCCGACGATCATTTCATTGGCGACCTCAACCGGCTTGCCTTTCAGCTCGCGTTTCCATTCCTCCACCGTGCGCTTGACCGCAGCTTGTTTCGCACCCGAGGCCGCTTTCGGTCCGGCAACAGCGGGTCCCGCAAGAAAACTGAAATCGTCGGTCAGCGATGAGCTATCCCACGGCGTCTGTCGCCCCTCGGTCGCCCTGTTGACCCGGAGGCGAACGCGCTTGAAGGTTTCTTCGATGGGAATCCCCGGCTCTTTCGCCGCCGTCAGCAGTGCCGTCGTGTACGGACTGTCACTGCCGTTGCCATCTTCGGCTTCGGCGCCCGGCGAGGTCGAGAACGACACGAAGGTGCCGGGAGAGCCGGTTTTGGCGTCGACGATGGCAAGCCCGTGGCCCGCGGTCTTGTTGATCTCGGGGAATGGATTGTTGCGGCAGGCATCGAGCAGCAGGATCCGCATCCTGCTCGGCACCGAGGTCAGCGTGTTCAGGATGTCGTTGAGGCGCACCGCTTGAATGGGAATATCGGCCTCGCGCTTGACATCGATATCGACGGGCACGAGAAAATTCTCGCCGTCGATCTGCAGGCCGTGGCCGGCATAAAATACCAGGGCAACGGTGTCGGGACCTTTGGTCGCCACGCGGCCCGCAAATTCGCTGACCTTCTCGCGCAACTGATCCTGCGAAAGGTCGGATGCCGCCAATACCTCAAAGCCGGAATCGGTGAGCAATTGCGTCATCGCCCTGGCGTCATTGGCCGGATTGGGCAGTGCGGGAACCGAGCGATAGGCCGATTGACCGATCACCAGCGCGAGGCGGTTTTCCGCCATCGCGGGAGAAGCGAGCGGCGAGACATCGGGCGTCCTCCCGGCAATGCGGATTGCGGATTGGTCACCCAGCTTCGGGACAAGGTTCACGCCGACTGCATTCGACGCGGCATTTATCCCGGATTGAAGCTCCAGCCGGCATCACTTCGGCTTCTTGGAGCCCTCATTAGGCCGCGCGACGCCCCATGGATCGTATTTTTCCTTCGGCTCCGGAATGCGCTCCAGCGCGGCCTTGTAGGCCTTGTCATCGACCTGCGGCTTCTTCTGTTCGGTCTTGGTGTCTTCGCCGCGAGGCCGCTTGCCCGCCATCTGCGCATGCGCGGGCACCGCCAGCAGCGCCAACACAGCCAGTGCCGCCACGAAAGTCTTCATACGTGCGCTCCCTGCCCCCCGGTTTGCTCGCAAACTTACCCCGCAGGCAATTGATGGCAAACCTCTAAAGCCCTTTCCCCGCCCGCAGATCAGCAATTTTTGATCGCCCGGGGGTGCGCAGACACACCGCAAGCACGTATCTTGGGAGTTGGGGACAGGGTCTTGCGGGATATGTGGGGGATCATCGTTCGATCGGCGCTGGTGGCGGGCACCGCGTTTGTGCTCAGCGCCTGCGGATTCGCCGACAGCCGTTCGCCGGTTCCTGAATTCATGCGCGTCAAAGAGAGCGAACCGCCGCCGCCCGAGCCGCCGCCTGACGTCAAGCAGATGGTTCGCGAAAAGCTGGAGTTCGGTGTTCACGGCCGCATCCAACCCGAGTCAGGTTGAGGTGTCGCCGCCGCGTCGCGACCTCCGCGGACAGGGCTGGACCGCCTGCGTCAGGGCATTGCAGCTGACGACCGCGAACGGCAAACCGCTGGGCCCGCAAACCTACCGCATCACGATCTCCGGCGGCGTCATCATCGACCGCCGGCGCGTCGATGAGGACGACAATTGCCTGTCGGAAAGCTACGAGCCGATCTAGTCGAGTGGATTTGCTAGTCGAGCGGATTTGACATTCCCTACCCACCCGGCCGCGGTTGGCGAAGCGAATGTCAAATCCAAAACTCCACTGGAAACTTATATTTGCTAGTGATCCTTCGATTCCAACATTCGCAAAGACGCCTGCCGAAACGGGATACGAATGTTACAATCGGAGCACTTGCGCGTCCGGGTAAATGCCAAACAACCCGTTAACATTACCGCTCAAATTGAAGCGCGGCACCAACCGCATTTTCCAATCTTTCCGCTACCGTGATCCGATCGCAAACGGGGAAACGGGACGTGGCCGATATTGCCGAGCCAGCGATGGTACGCCATGCATCGATGCAGAATGCCGCGGCTCTGCGCGCGCTTGCGGTGGACGCCGATGCCCTCATGCGGCTTACCGCGATCGGCACGAGCCTATGGCGCGGCTTGAGCGCGCGCGCGATCGAGCCCAACGGCTACTATCTGCCGGAGTGGGAGCTGGCGGTCAGCGCCTCAGCCAGCGGCCGCACCGGCGCTTCGGTACTTGCCGCCTGGGGCGATACCGGGCTGATCGGCCTGCTGCCGGTGATCTCGATGTGGCGCGCCTACAAGATCCCCCTGCCCGTGCTGATAAGCGCCGATCCCTATGGTTCGCTCGGTACGCCGCCGCTCGATCGCGACAGGGCCGGCGATGCGATTATAGGCTTGATGAACGCAGCGCGGAAAGCCGGCGCCCACGCGCTGATCCTGCGCGACATGTCGCTTACGGGCTCGGCCATGAAGGCCATCGATGAAGTGTTGCGACGAGGCGGCATGCATCCAACGGTGCTGCAATCCCATGCCCGGGCCTGCCTTGACGCGAGGGGCGATGCCGACCAATTGCTGCATGACGCACTGGGCACGAAGAAGCTCAAGGAGCTGCGGCGCCAGCGCAACCGTCTGGCCGAGCACGGCGCCGTCAGCTTCGACGTTGCACGCAGGCCCGAAGACGTCGCCGCCGCGCTCGAGACATTCCTGACGCTCGAAGCCTCCGGCTGGAAGGCGAGGCGCGGCACCGCGCTCGCGCAGGACGACGGCGACGCCAGCTTTATCCGCCGCGCCACTCAAGCGCTCGCGCAACGCGGCCAATGCGAGATCGTGAGCTTGCATGCCGGCGCCACAGCGGTCGCGGCGGCGATCGTGCTGCGGCATCAGGACCGCGCGTTCTATTTCAAGCTCGGCGTCGACGAGCGCTTTTCGAAGTTCTCGCCCGGCGTGCAACTGACGCTCGACCTGACCCGGCATCTGTGCGCCGATCCGGAAATCGCGCTGGCCGATTCCACCGCGGACGCCGATCACCCCATGATCAATCCGATCTGGCGCGGAAGGCTTGCGATCGGCAACGTCGTGGTTCCGCTGCGGCGGAACGGCCCCGTGGTGCCGATTGTGCACGCCGCGATGACATTGCGCCGGCTGGTCCACGAGCCCGCACGCCGCCTGGTTCAATTGATCCGGAAATCTCGGGAGAAATCGCGATGAATACCGTCAGCGAAGTCGCGCCTGTCATTACTGCTGCCGACGAGGCGCTGCGGCGCGACTTTCCGCTAAAGCCGTTCGCGATCCGCCACAAGCTGGCGGGCCATCCGCTGCTGAGCCTGCCGAGTATCGCGCAACTGGCCGCGCAATTGCCACGCGATCTCATCGAATATAATTCGGGCACGGTCGCGATCAGCCAGCACCCGGATGCGATACCTCAGGTCGATCTCGATCCGGTCGAGGTGGTGCGAAGCATCGAAACCGCCGGCGCCTGGATGGTGCTCAAGCGCGTGGAGAATTCGCCGGAATATCGCGCCCTGCTGGAAGATATGCTGCTATCGGTGGCCCGCGCACGTGGCTTCAACAGCCTGCTCGACGCCGGCTTCGAACAGGTCGAAGGCTTTCTGTTCGTATCCTCACCGAATTCGACCACGCCGTTTCATCTCGACAGCGAAGACAATTTCTTCGTGCATATTCACGGCGAAAAATTCTTCACCATTTTCGACAACAGCGACCGGTCGCTCGTCGGCGACGACGAGATCGAGCGCTCGATGACCAAGCACCGCAACCTGAAATATGACGAGAGCTTCGCGGCGCGCGGCAAGGAGTTTCACCTGTTCGCAGGCGACGGCTGCTACGTGCCGTATCAATGGCCGCACTGGGTCCGCACATCGGATAGCCATTCGATCTCGCTGGCGATCACCTGGAAGACGCGCGAAGTGCGCCGCCTCAACGATCTGCATTTCTTCAATTCGATGCTGCGCGGCATCGGCCTGCCGCAGCAGCCGCCGGGCAAGCAGCCGCTGCGCGACGCGCTCAAACTTGCGTTCTATCGCAGCGTGACCACGGCGATCAAACCGCTGCGCGCTTCACTCGCCATGCGCCGCCTGCTGCGCCGCATCGCGCTCGGCAAACGCGCGAACTATTACCTGAAGGGGGCGTAGGCCCGGTCCAGCCGTGCCATTCACTTCAGCGGCGAGTGCGGCGCGGGCAGCATGATGGTCGAGTGCATCTCCTCGAGCAGCGGCGGGCCTTTGGTGAGGAATTCCTGCCAGGCCGGATCTTTCATGGCGGCGCCCCGCGCTTCGGCGCGCGCGCTCAAGCTGGGATACGCCCAGATGTGGCAGACTTCGTTCGGTTGACCGGCCTCGGTCTGCCAGAGGCCGACGATCTTGGAATATTTCTCGCGAGACGGAAGCACCGCAGTGAACGCATCGAGCCACTGCTTGACCGCGCCGCCGGTCTTGGCGCGATAGTTGCGGAACTCATAGATGTTGCCGGTCGTCGCAGGGGCGACCGGCGCCTTGATCGCGTTGAGCAGGCGAACGTCCTGGCGCATCACGAGCGGACGGGTCAGCGGCGCGTACTCGCTGGTCCAGCGCGGGTTCTTGGCGAGCTCGGCGCGCAATCGCGCGCGCTCGCTGAAATCGCTGTAGCTCCACAGATGCATGACCTGATTGAGGGGGCCGATCTCGCTCGACCAGTAGCCTTCCAGCTTGCCGTAATCATCCTTGCGAATGTCGCGCGACACCGTGCTTGCCGCCTTGACCATGTCGCCGAGAGTGCCGGGCCTCACGGTGTAGGTTCTCAACTCGTAGATCATGACGCCTCCCTAAGCTCTTATTGTCGTTGGTCCTCCAACCTTATCAGCGGCCATCAGGACATGAAAGGCGCGGCGTTCAGCGGAGCTACTCCGCCGCCTGCGCGTTGACCTCCGCCGAGACCTGGCGGATGGCGCGGGCGAGCTGATCGGCCGGCTGCGCGCCCGATACCACGTATTTCTGCGCGAACACAAAGGTCGGCACGCCGGAAATTCCCTTGTCGGAGGCTTCCTGCGCCTGGCCCGAGATCAACGCCACGTCCTCATCGGTCGCAAGCCGCCGGCGCACCTCATCGGCATCAAGGCCGCAATCGGCCGCCGCCTGCACCAGCACGTCGATATCGGTGAGATCCCCGCCGTCGCGGAAATACAATTCCATCAGCCGCTGCTTCATCGCGGCCGCCTTGCCTTGCGCTTCCGCCCAATGGATCAGGCGGTGGCAATCGATGGTGTTGGGCTGGCGCTTGACCAGCTCAGGCCGGTATGACAGCCCTTCCTCGCCGGCGGCCGCAACCACGCGTCCGGCTATGCCCTTGTAGGCTTCCACCGAGCCGAACTTTGCGGTCAGATATTCGTCGCGGCTGATGCCCTCGCGCGGCACCCATGAATTGAGGAAGAACGGCCGCCATCTAACTTCCACGGGAACGTCGGGCACCAGCTTAAGCGCATCCTCGATCCGCTTCTTGCCGATGTAGCACCAGGGGCAGACGACGTCGGAGACGATATCGATCTTAAGCGGTTTTAGGCTGCCCATCGGCTTATCCTCGCAGGGAACGATGCTCCCAAGATAGGCCAGACGGCGCGCGAAACAAGCGCGCTATGTGAGCTTCGCCGCCATGTTCCGCATCCGCTCGGCGGTCAGATCGTCCGCCGGAAAGAACGTCTCGAGCGCCAGTTCCGACAGCGTGATGTCGACCGGGGTGCCGAACACCATCGTGGTGGAGATGAAGCTCAACACTTCGCCATTGTGCCGCAGCTTCAAGGGGATCGCGACATTGTTGTCGGGCGGCAGCGGCCCGGCGCGCGCCGGAATCGGATAGGCCTTGAGGTCGTGATAGAGTTTTATCAGCTCGGGATCTGCGGTTATCTCGCATTGCCGGTGCAGCCGTTCCAACAGATGGCCGCACCATTCGGCGAGGTTGACCGTGCGTGGCGCCAGCGCTTCGGGATGAAAGGCAAGCCGCAGGATGTTGAAGGGCTGCCCGAGCAGCCGCTCCGGGATGCCTTCCAATAGCGGCGCCACCATGCGGTTGGCCGTGACCAGATTCCAATGACGGTCATACGCCAGCGCCGGATTGGGTTCGTGCGCCTTGAGCACGAGGTCGATAGCCTGGCGCGCCGATTTCAGCATGGGATCATCCAGCGAGCGTTGCGGAAATGCCGGCGCGTAGCCGGCCGCGACCAGGAGCACGTTGCGCTCGCGCAACGGCACGTCGAGCCTTTCAGCGAGCTTCAGGACCATCTCGCGCGATGGCGCGGCGCGGCCGGTCTCCACGAAGCTCAAATGACGCGCCGATATCTCGGCATCGCCGGCGAGATCGAGCTGGCTCAAATGGCGGCGCTGCCGCCATTCGCGCAAGTGATCGCCGATATGGACGGGCGTCGCCCGGTCGGTTCGAGCATCAGAGGTGTGTACATTCATGGTGGAAAACCTACCATGCGATTTTCACGCCTTCCATTACCTCCGACGTAATCGAATTGCGTACTGGGCGGGGTCATCTTCTGAAACACAGGAGATGACCATGAGCACGCATTCGCGATCCAACCCCCCTACCGCTGGCTTATCTGCCTGGTTGCTCAATCTGGCGACCTGGCTCTTGGCCCGCTCGCTCAATATGCCGGAACCGCTGGTACACTCGACCGGCGTGTTCGTGTTCGTCCATGTGCAGGCGGTCGAAAGCAGCGTCGGCCGCACGCTGTGCCCGAGCCGCCTGCTCAGTCGTTTCCGATCCTGGTTCCGCTGAACCGTCAATCCATCCCGAACAACGAGAGGAGACACTTGTCATGATCCATCCATCGCTATTTCTCCGCCGGGCGCTTCTGGCGGATGCGATCTTCAGCGGCGTATCAGCCGTGGGGCTGACGCTTGGCGCCGGAATGTTGGCATCGTTGCTCAATCTGCCGGAAGCGCTGTTGCGCGAGACCGGCCTGTGCCTGATCGCCTATGCCATAATTGTCGGCTGGCTCGGGACGCGGGCATCGCTAGCGAAGGCGCTGGTATTGATCGTCGTCGCGGGCAATGCGGCCTGGACGCTTGCCAGTATCTGGCTGTTGTTCAGCGGCATGGTGTCGCCGAACCTGCTTGGCGAGATCGTCGTCGTCGCGCAGGCGATCGCAACCGGTATCTTCGCCGAGCTGCAATATATCGGTTTGCGCAAGAGCGGCAGTGCGCTCGCGGCTTAAGCCGCGATCTGCTGATCAGGACCGGCAGCCGTCGTGGCAATCTGCTCAACGGCGGCTGGCTCTCGATCAGGCCTTGAGCGGCCCTTTGTGTTCAAGCGCTTGCCGTTGAGCTGCTTGCCCAGAACGTTGACGCCGTTCAGCTTTTGCTTCTTCAGCCTTTGCTTCGCGCGCCGTTTGGCAAGCTTCTCGGCTTCCCGCTTCGCCTTCTTCTCCGCCTTGACTTTCAGGCGCCGCCGTTCCGCCCTCGCCTCGGCGCGCTTCTTCTTGCGCTTCCTTTCGCAAGCCGCGCATTTGCAGCCGATCGGCTTCAGATAGGCCTTGAAGTAATCGGTGCCGTAATCGTAGTTGATCTCCTCGCCGGGCTCGATGTTCTTGATGGCGCGGATAAAGACCTTCCGTTTGCGCGGTTTGACATCGGATTCGGCATTCGGCTTGCAGGCGTGATTGATGTAGCGGGCGACATTCTCGCGCACCGAGCCGTCGATGGTCCAGCGGCCGTTGAGCTCGAACAAATATTTGTTCTCGATCGCGTCGTCTTTTTTCTTCTTGGAATCCAACAGCGGCCCAAAATAGCGGACGATTTTGGTGCCCTTCTTGATCGGTTGGGTGGCGAAGAGGCCCAAACCGGTGCGAGAGCGGCCGACGCGATAGGGCTTGTTCTGAGAGATGGCAGGCATGATGATCAGGTTACTGGCACACACGAACGAAGGCTTCAAGGAAAGGCGAAGGCGCTGTTCTAAAACGATTCAGCGCCGATGTCAGGTGTTTCGCGCATTTCGGATCGAACCTTCCCCAGATTGCGTGTGTCGAACACGGGTTGAGCCTCTCGGCTCCGCGACGAAAAGCCTTTTGATTTGAGTGTCACATTCAAAATGGCAGTGGTGTCGTCATTAGCCGCGGTGCCCGGCCTGACTTGTTGGACAAACGCCCAAACAATCGGCAGCAGCTACAGCTCACCGCCCCAAAAGACTGCCGCTTGGTCGACAAATTCGCCCGTGACTTCAAATGTGGCAAGGACGAGGTGAAATTGATCGGCAAAACCGGCACCGCGGTGGGGTTGGCCCGGCGCTGATCCAGAGCATGATCCGGAAAAGCATGTCCTCGGGCCACGACCCGATGGGTGGAAACCGGTTTTCCCTTAGTTAACAAACGCGAAACGCGTTTGAGCGGAGATCATGCTCAAACAAAGAGATGAGATCATGATCCGGGATCATGATCTAAGACGTCGGCAGCTGCCCGACCGCGCGCCTCAGCATCGCTTCCAGCAGAGTCTCGGCATCGGTGCCCGCGGGAAGCCGGCCGAGGATGTCGGTCAGACGGCCATCGAGCAGCAGCATGGTGAAACCGTGCACCAACGACCAGGCGCGTGCGATGTCCGCCGCTTGCTCGAGCGACAACGCCTGTTCGGAAATTTGTTCCTGGCGGCTCGCGCCGATCGCTCCGGCCAGCCCTGCGAACGAGGCTTTGGCGGCCTCGCGCAGCGACGGCCGCGTCATATCGAGGCGCTCGGTGCGGAACATCAGCCCATACACGCCGGGATGCGCCTGCGCATAGGCGACATAGGCCCTGGCCCTGGCCAGCGCCTTGTCCGTCAACGAGGTACCCTTCGCCGTGGCAGCTGCCATCGCCACGTTGAATTGGCGGAAGCCGATCGCCGCAAGTTCGCTGACGAGGCCGGCGAGATCGCCGAAATGATGGGTCGGCGCCGCATGCGACACGCCGGCTTCGCGCGCCACCGCGCGCAGCGTCAGCCCAGCCAGTCCGTCGCGCTCCAGTACCCGTTCGGCCGCCTCAAGCAGGGCATCGCGCAAGTCACCGTGATGATAGGGCGTATCGTCGTTGCCGCCGGCGCTCCGCGGCGCCCGTCGCGGCCTGCCCGGGCGCGCCGTTGCGGCCCGCTTGGCGGGCCGGCGGGCTATCGTTCGGGCTGCGGCTGCTTTTTTTGCCATCTAACGCCTTATACGGCCTTATTTTTACATCGTAAAGATTTCACTTGACCACGTTATCCCGCTGCGTTAACCCAATCTTTACAGTGGAAAGATAGCCGAAAGAGGCTACCCATGACGATTTTCCTGATCCTGGCTCCCTACGGCGCCTTTGCCTCGCTGATGCTGCTGGCCTCCGCCAAGGCGAGCGTGTTTGCCGCCGCCGCGATCGGCCTTGCGGTCATTGCGCTCGATTTCATTCGCGGCCGCTCGCTCAAATGGCTCGGCGCGGGCTCGGCTATCCTTTTCGCCGCCCTCGGGCTCTACCTCACGCTGATCGATCCGAGCTTGGGCAATTCGTCCGTGAAGCTTTCGGTCGACACCGGCATATTCGCGATCTCGCTGACCTCGATGCTGATCGGCCGCCCGTTCACCCTGCAATATGCGCGCGAGGCGGTGGCTGCCGAGACCGCCGCGATGCCCGGCTTCCTGCGCGCCAACTACGTTATCACCGCCGCCTGGACCGCCGCCGCCCTGGTGATGATGGTCGCCAATCTGGCGATGCTCTATGTGCCGGGCCTGCCGCTCTGGTTGGGCCTTGCGATCGCCTTCGCCGCCCGCAACAGCGCCGTCTATTTCACCAAATGGTATCCTCAGTACCGCAAGGCGAAATACGGAACCCCTCCCGCCGGCGCCGTCCCCTCGACCTGATCGGGACAAAGGAAAGCTTAGATGAAGGACGTCCTTGTCAGGCTCGGTACCGATTTCCTCTCGGCGATCATCTTCCTCGTCATCTACCTCGTCACCGGCAATGTCGTGCTGGCGACCGCGGTCGCAATCGCCGGCGCGGTGGCCCAAATCGTCCACGCCCGTTTGACGGGAAAGCCACTCGCCTTCATGACCTATGCGAGCCTCGCGCTGGTGATTGTGCTCGGTACCGCCACGATCCTGACCCAGGACCCCCGCTTTGCGCTGGCAAAACCCGCGATCGCGCATTTCGCGATCGGCGCGATCATGCTCAAGCGCGGCTGGATACTACGCTACCTGCCACAGGTCGTGACCGAGACCATTCCGGAATATGTCAGCATCGCAGGCTTTGCCTGGGCGGCGCTGATGTTCGCGCTCGGGCTGGGCGTCATCGCGGTCGCCTCGACCGGCGACCTCAAATTATGGGCGTTCTACATCTCTGTCGTCGCGATCGGCGCCAAAATCTTGGCCTTTGCCGTGCAATATCTGGCGTTCCGCGTCCTCGTCACCAACCGGCTTCGCGTCATCGGCGCCTGACCAAAGCGCCTTGCTGAGAGGATTGGGCTTGGACTGCGAGATGCGCTATACAGCCCGCGGAGCTTACCCAAAGTCCCGAAGCCATTCGGTTTCGCGAAAACACTAGAGTTGAGGAGACTAGGCTATGGCGGTGGACGGAAATTGGAATCTTGTGATGTCGACGCCGATGGGCGAGCGCAAGGCGACGCTGAGCGTAAAGAGCGCGGGCGGCGCGCTGACCGGCACGCAAGGCGCCGACGGCAATTCCACCGAGATTTTCGACGGCACCGCCAATGGCGACGACGTCGCCTGGAAGGTCTCGATAACAAACCCGATGCCGCTGACGCTGGAATTTTCCGGCAAGGTTTCGGGCGACAGCATGTCTGGCGAGATGGGCATCGGCCCGATGGGCAGTTTTTCGTTTACGGGGACGCGGGCGTAAGAAGCGAGCCGCCCAGGCTACGCGCTTCAATTAGGCCGGCCGACGCGGCACGATTCCGATCGGGTTGAAGGTGTAGACCGCCTCGCCGTGCTGGTTGTAGGCGGTCCATTTGACGCGCACGATGCCTTGCGGCTTGGTTTTCGACGGCACCAGTTCGACCACCTCGCCTTCGAGGTAGAGTGTGTCGCCGGGCCGTACCGGTTTCGGCCATCGGAGGTCATCGACGCCCGCTCCGAGAAGCGGATGCGGACCGAACGGCCGCACTTGAACCGCGAGATTCATGGCGATGGCGGCGGTGTGCCATCCCGAAGCGGCAAGGCCTTTGAAGACCGTCTGTTTCGCTGCCTCTTCATCGAGATGAAACGGCTGCGGGTCGAACTCGGCGGCGAAGCGCAGGATGTCTTCCCTGGAGACCGTCGTCTTACCGCTTTTGAAGCGCATCCCTACCTTCAGGTCGTCGAACCATTCGATCATTATTTCCTCAGCTCAAGGCCTCATGGCATGGGAAAGATACGGACGGGCTTCAATTCTCACCCCAAATTCAATTCCTTGAAGAAATCATTGCCTTTGTTATCAATGATGATGAAGGCGGGGAAATCCACGACCTCGATGCGCCAGATCGCTTCCATGCCGAGCTCGGGATATTCCACCACCTCGACCTTCTTGATGCAATGCTCGGCAAGGTTTGCCGCCGCACCCCCGATCGAGCCGAGATAGAAGCCGCCATGCTTCTTGCAGGCCTCGCGCACGGCTGGCGCGCGATTGCCCTTGGCCAGCATCACCATCGATCCGCCCGCCGCCTGGAACTGATCGACAAAGGAATCCATGCGTCCCGCAGTGGTCGGGCCGAACGCGCCAGAGGCGTAACCATCCGGTGTCTTCGCCGGTCCCGCGTAATAGATCGGGTGATTTTTGAAATAGTCCGGCAGCGGCTCACCCTTCTCCAGCCGCTCGCGCAGCTTGGCGTGCGCGGAATCGCGCGCCACGATCATGGTGCCGGTCAGCGACAGCCGCGTCTTGATCGGATGTTGTGAAAGCGCCGCCAAAATATCCTTCATCGGCTGGTTGAGATCGATTTTTACGACGTCGCCGCCGAGTGCCTGCTCGACTGCGGGCAGATATTGCGCCGGGTTATGCTCGAGCTCCTCGAGATAGACGCCGTCTTTCGTGATCTTGCCGAGCACCTGGCGATCCGCCGAACACGATACGCCAAGGCCAATAGGCAGCGACGCGCCGTGCCGCGGCATCCGGATCACGCGGACGTCGTGGCAGAAATATTTGCCGCCGAACTGCGCGCCGACGCCGAGCGACTGCGTCATTTTCAGGATCTCCTGCTCCATCTCGAGATCGCGAAAGGCGTTGCCGTCGGCCGAACCATGCGTCGGCAGCGCATCGAGATAGCGCGCGGAGGCAAGTTTTACGGTCTTCATGCAGAGTTCGGCCGAAGTGCCGCCGATCACGATCGCCAGATGATAAGGCGGGCACGCCGCGGTGCCCAACGTCAGCACCTTTTCCTTCAGGAACGCCAGCAGGCGATCTTTCGTGAGCACCGATGGCGTCGCCTGGAACAAAAAACTCTTGTTGGCGGACCCGCCGCCCTTGGCCATGAACATGAACTTGTAGGCGTCATCACCCTCGGCATAGATCTCGCATTGCGCCGGCATGTTGTTGGCGGTGTTTTTTTCCTCATACATCGACAGCGGCGCCACCTGCGAATAGCGCAGGTTACGCCGCAGGTAGGCGTCACGCGCGCCTTCGCTCAAGGCCGCCTCGTCGTCGCCGTCGGTGATGACGCGAAAACCCTTCTTGCCCATGATGATCGCGGTGCCGGTGTCCTGGCACATCGGCAACACGCCGCCGGCGGCGATATTGGCGTTCTTCAGGAAATCGAAGGCGACGAACTTGTCGTTGTCGCTGGCTTCCTTGTCGTCGAGGATCGCGCGCAACTGTTTTAGGTGCCCCGGCCGAAGGTAATGATTGATGTCGCCGAAGGCGGCCTCGGAGAGCGCGCGCAGCGCCTCGCGCGACACCACCAGCATCTCCTTGCCGCACACCTTCTCGACCCGCACGCCGTCAGTCGTGATCTTCTTGTAGGGCGTGGTGTCCGGCCCGAGCGGAAACAGCGGCGTGTGCTTGTAGGGCGGAACGGGCTTTTGCGGGTCGGGAAAGGCAGTGGGGGCGTTCATGGGTGGCTCGCGGGTTCAAGGCCGGTGGCGTCCACGCGACGTCCTTCCGGCGATTGAACCCTTCTAAGCATTTTTCGGACAAAAGGAAGGTTCCGGATGCTCCCAGAGCGGGAGCGTGGCATCAGGCTTCGCGATCCCTTGCACCGTGAACGATAGCAAGTACCGCAATTTCGTCAGCCGGCTCGTCCACCATGTAGACAATAATGTAGGGCGGTTCGATCAGCTCACGGGTTGCCTTCGACGAGACCTGGCCGTCCGATGTGAGAGAGACCTGGAATCGCAAGCCGATCGATGCGCGCGAGAATGCGCCGAACCAATTCTGCCCCAGCGCGGGTTGTCCCCGGAAATCCAGTCGAGGATGTCGTCGAGATCGCCAGCAGCGGCCTCACGAACGACAACCTTCATTCACTGATGCGGCGGCTCAGCCGCTCTTTGAACTCATCGAGCGTCAGCCTGCGGGGCTTCGGGTCGGCTAGCCGACGCCGGACTTCCTCGACCTGTTCATCCGTCAGCCGGTAGACGCTTTGGTCCTGCAACTCCATCAGCATCAGCACCTTCGCCGCATCCTCCTGGCGCTCGCTCGGCCAAGTCAGCACGCGATCGAGGACGGCCTTCACCTGCTCTTTGCGCATGTCGCCAATATATCACGATCGGGCACGGAAAAACACCCGCCCTTGCACTATCTGCCTGCGGACGCTTCAATGCGCCGCAAAGGGGCATTTTACACATGACATTACGATTACAATTTCGCCGATCCGCCTTGCTCGCCGCGGCGCTCGCGCTTCTTGCCGCATTCGCGATATCGCCAGCGCGGGCCGACCGCTGTGACGATCTTGCCAATCAGCTCAAAGGCCAGATCGACGGCATGCGGGTCGGGCAAACCGCCGCGGGCACGATCTATCTGGCCCATCCGAACGCCCGGGAAATCACGCTCGGCTGTTCGGGCAAGAATTTCAGCAATCAGCTGTTCGCCAAGGCCGACCGCAAGCCGACCGCGGCCTATCTCGATCTGATCGCGAGCGCCGCGGCCATCGTCTTCACGCTGCCGAAGGACGATATGCTCAAAGGCACGACGCGCTGCGTGAAGCGGACCGGCCTGATCCGCGGCGACGATGTCTCGATCCGCTACCGCCGCCTCGACATGCGCTGCACCCGCACCAAGACCGAATCCTCGATCACGATCTCCCGCAGCCTCGATCAATAGAGCACGATCCGGAAAAGCATGCCCTTGGGCAACGACCCGATGGGTGGGAACCGGCTTTTCCCTCGCGACAAACGCCGAACGCGTTTGCGCGGAGAATCGTGCTCAAAACAATGACCGCAGGTCCGCGTTCACCATGCGGTGGGGATCGGCGCCGATCGCGCGCATTTTAACGATCCGGTTCACGAAGCATTCGCCCCGCTTCGGCACCATGGGGATGATGATGGAAGGATCCTCAACGTGAACATTTCAGGTGCAGCGCCGTCGGTCCCATTGGCCGCCCCGCAAGCGAGCGCGCCCAACACAGCTGACAAGACGCCTGACCCGACCGTCGACGCCAGTGCCGGCGATGCCGGCGCGGCCCAGCCGACGCCCCCACCCCCGCTGCCGCCGGGACAGGGAAGGCGGGTCGACCAGTTGGTGTGAGGTAGCCGAGTCACTTGGCGAAGACGCGCGGAGCCTTTCATCGGGCCGCGCATGGCGCGGACCCGTTGGCGCTCTTGCCCGGCATGGCTGGGCTGGATACATCCGCCGCAAGTTCGCCGAAAACGGCGTGATCATGAGGCTCCGCAAGCGCGGGACCCCGCATGATCGCAAAATTGCTGCTGCAAAATCTGATCTGGGTGGTCGCGATGGGCGCGCTGTTGTGCCTCCCCGCGGGCACGCTGCATTGGCCGGCGGCGTGGGTGTTCCTGGGCACGATTGCGGTCCTCGGCGTCGGCTGCGGCCTGTGGCTGGCCAAGACCGATCCGGCGCTGCTTGCCGAGCGGATGGGCCCGGTCATGCAGAGCAATCAGCCTGCCGCCGACAAGAAATTCATGCTGGTGTTCGGCCTCGTCGCGCTGATCTGGTTCATCGCGATCGGGCTCGATAAGCGCTATCACGCGTCCGATGTCCCGCTGCCGCTGCAGGCGCTCGGATGGGCGATGCTGATTCTGTCCACCGGCTTCATCATGTGGGTGATGCGCGAAAATTCCTTTGCTGCACCCGTGGTCAAGCTGCAGGCCGAACGCGGCCACCGCGTGGTCTCCACTGGCCCCTACGCCTGGGTGCGGCATCCCATGTACAGCGGCACCCTGCTGTTCTTCGTTGGCGCGCCGCTATTGCTGGGCTCGTGGTGGGGCATGGCGCTGTCGCCGCTGTTCGCCATCCTGTTCGCCGTCCGCGCAGGGATCGAGGAGCGCGCGCTGATCGCGGGCCTGCCGGGCTATGCCGACTATACCACGCGGGTACGCTACCGTCTGGTGCCCCGGCTTTGGTGAAGCTTATACTGCGGACAATTGCCAATCACCGAAAGCGGATGCGGACCGATGCCCAACTCCAAGACCTTCACCGGCGGCTGCCATTGCGGCCAGGTGCGCTTCGAAGCCACCAGCGATCTCGCCATGGTGACGGCGTGCAATTGCTCGATCTGCACCAAGAAGGGCCTGCATTTCGTGTTTCTGGCGCCGAACAGCTTTCAGCTCCGCGCCGGCGAGGAAAACTTGCGGGAATATCTGTTCAACAAGCACGCCATCCGGCATCAGCTCTGCGTCGATTGCGGGGTCGACGTGTTCGCCCGCGGCAAGAGGCCCGACGGCACCGAGGTGGTGGCGCTGAACGTCAGTTGCATCGACGGCATCGATCTTTCCAAGATCGCGATGACGCCGATCGACGGAAGGAACCGGTGACCGCATCGCGGTCGTTGCGGGGCGCGCAGTGGCGCGAACTCGGAATCTCGACCCTCATCTCTAGATTCCGGGTTCGCCTCTCGCGAGGCGCCCCGGAATGACGGGGTTACAAATCCAACTCCTTGTAATGGCGAAAAATGCCGTCCTCGTTGAAGGCGATGCGCCGCTCGCTCGAAAGATAAGCCTTGATATTGGGGCGCGCGGCCACGCGATCGTGCAGTTCGACGAGAGCTGGAATTTTCCGCTCGAAGGCTTTCATCCGCTTGGGAAAAGCGTAGCGCAGCCCCGCCACGATCTGGAACAGCGAGAGGTCGACATAGGTGACCCGGCGGCCGGCTACGTAGGCGCCGCCATTGGCCTTCACTAGCCCTTCGAAATAACCGAGATATTTCGGCGTGCGCTCCTTCCAGAACTCATCGGTGCGCTTGCCGGCGGGCGCGCGCTGGTCTTCGTAATAGAGCGACGGGCCGAGCGGATGATGGGTGTCATGAATTTCGAGCACGAAATCGGCGATGGTCAACTGCAGCTGATGCACCCAGAGCTTTCCGGCCTCCACCTTGGGCGCGAGCCCATGGCGGGCGCCGAGATACAGCAGGATGTTCGCGGTCTGCCCGATCACGAGCTTCCCGGCCTTGAGGAACGGCGGCGCAAACGGCGGCGTGCCGCTATTTCCCTCCATCATGCGCATCATCGCCGACATGCCGTTTCCAGAGCGCGCCACGTCGTCATAAGCGGCGTTCGCCTCTTCCAGCGCGAGGCGGACATATTCGCCGCGGCCCTGAATGCCAGGCCAGTAATAAAGCGCATATTTCATCTGACTTCCCTGTTTTGCAAACGGCCGGGGTTGCAGCGTTAACAAACCAAAAAACCATCGGTTCAGGCCGCCATCTTCCCTAACGCAGCGCGGCGCCAAAGCAACAGGATGACGACGCCGGCTTCCATGAAAATGCTGACGACCTGGTAGATGCTCGTCACGACCGTATAATGCTCCAGTGCGCGTAATAGGCGTCTCGCCCCGAAACAGTGCGATGACGCCGATGCCGAGACAGAACGCCGCGCTCAACCCCGTTCCCCAGCTGCCCGCCCTGCCCGGTCGGACAATTGCGCCAGAAAGGCGATGGCCATCACGCTCCCCCACACCAGCCAGGTGAAGGCATCGGGTCTGGTGTTGGCGACAAAAATGGAACGCAGGTAGGGAACGGAGCGCTGGCTCACGGCCTCCGGCGATTGCAGCCAGACCGTCGAGATCGAGCCGCTGCTGCGCCAGCTGCAGGCCCCTACCCTGATCATGTGGGGCACCGCAGATCCATTTTTCCCCCTGCAATGGGCGTATTGGCTCAAAAGCAGAATCCCCGGCGCCCGCAGCGTGATCGAATTGCCGGGCGCGAAACTGTTTTTCCCGGAAGAGCGGCCGGACGCGGTGGCCAACGCGCTGTGCGGACATTGGCAAATCCTGGAGGCCGTTGCATAGCGGATGCCGGCTCCCTAAGGCCGAGCGTACAAACCGACCAACGCGGGCAATGGCCAGCCATTGTATTTCCGCGGGCGCGCTACATTCCGAGCAGGCGCTCGATCAACTCCCTGATCGCCGCGCGGCCGTTGCGCGAAGCCGCCGCGGTATCTTTCCGTGCAATCACCAGCGCGGTCTCCATCAGTGCCGCAAGCAGAATATGGGCATACGCGTCGACCAGCTCCGCTCGCAATCGCCCCCTGCCGGCCGCCGCCTGCAGCGATGCCTTGAGCAGACCGAAGCCATGGCGGGAATCGATTTCGCGCCATTTCTGCCAGCCCAGCGCGGCCGGAGCATCGATCAGCGCGATCTGCCTGACCGTTTCGTCGCCGGCCATGCGGAGAAATGCGTCGCATCCGGTTCGCAGCGCGACCGCGGGATCGGTAATCCCGCGGGTTGCGCCGACGATGGCCTTGGCAATATCGGCCTCCACGGCTTCGAAGACGGCTTCGAAGATCGTCTCTTTGCTGGAGAAGTGATGGTACAGCGCACCCCGGCTGATCCCAAGATCGTCGAGCAGCGCCTCGATCGAGGTCTGCTCGTAACCCAACTCCGTGAACATGCGTGTCGCGGCGCTCAGGATGCGATGGCGTGTCGTCAGTCCCTTCTCGATCAGCTTGTTCATTCGCCTCCTTGACGGGCCGCCGGCCGGGAGCTCATTACAGACTTCCGGTCGGTTTATCGCATTCTGCGCATCTTGCCGGGATTCGCAAGCAACGCGACCGGGGCGACGTCCGGTTGGGCGGCGATCTGTCCCCGCCAACGCCGGGGCGGCGCGCCACCCCGGCATTGGCCGACGCGGCAGGGCGGGCCTAGTTCGCCGCGAAACAATACAGCAGGCCGTCGCCACCGGTGCTGATCAGGTCCTTCTGGCTGCAGCCGCCATCCGGACCGCGCGAGGAATGCGCCGAGTTCCAGGATTTGACCGTTGGAACGGTGGCCGGACCGTTGATGTCGGAGTGACCGACCATCGCGGCCCCCTGTGTGCTGCTCGTCCAGTTCTTGCAGGTGCGATCGTCGGAGCCGGCGAACGCCGTGCCGTCCGGTTGCGACCCCGTGAGAATGTCATGCCGATTCGGCTGGTCGCCGTAGCCGTTGATGGGTTCGCCCTTTTCGTTCAGCGACGTCTGCTTGTTGATATTGTTGGTGCCATGCAGCTCAGTGACGTCCTTGGCGATCACCTCGCCCTTGGAATTCTGCCAGGGTCCCTTGCCAATGCGGTCGCGCGCATTCACCGCCGGCGACCCATTGGCGGCCTGGGTCGAGAGGTAGGCGTGCCAGGTCTTGGCGCCTGCGCCCGCGGCCTGCGCCAGCGTCTGGCAATGATTGTCGGCGCCGGCGAGACCGCCGAGATTGCCGCCATTGCCAATGCCGGTGCTGGTCACGAAGAAGGTGGTACCGGCCGATTGCGCGCTTGCGGGCGGTGCTGCGAAAGCGCCGGCGGCGAGCATGAAACAAAAGGGCGAGATGGTCTTTGCAACGATCCGCATCGAATCCTCCGAACGGTTTTTCTTGATGAAAGAGGCCTGACATCAACACGGCATGTAAGGCGATATTCCGGCTCCGCGGACGGGAAATTCGACGATCGGACAAGCCGCCGAAAAACGAAAGGCGCCGCGGAGCAAACCGCGGCGCCACAAATGACCTTGTTTCACGATCAGTTGGTCTGCTGGATCGCGGAGAGTTCCCAGTTTCCGCCGCGCGGCCGCACAAAGGTCCAGACTTCGGTGACCTCTTCCGGCTGCTCGCCGCCTTCGACCAGGCGGCCGCTGCCGCGCTCGAGGGTCTTGTCGACCAGCGAGTAGCGCATCGCGACGCTGGCATAATCGGTGTCGCCTTCGCGCCAGGCTTCGGCAAGATCGCCCTGCAAAAGTTTTACGTCGGACACTTTGTTGACGACGTTGCGCGCCCGGTTCTGCTCCAGATCCCTTGTGAAATACGATACCGTCTCCGGCGTCGCCAGCGTGTGCAGCTTGGCGACATCCTCATTCGACCACGCAGCCTGAATTTCGCCAAGCAACCGCTCGAAGGTTTCGTAGTCGGCGGGCAGGATTTCCAGTGGCGCGCTGCCCGATCCCAGTCCAAAACCCATCGCCGAGCCGAAGCCGCCTTGCGCGGCGGGGCCGGCAGGTGCGCCGGCATAGGCCGCCGAAGTCATCTGGCGGCGCTGCCACCACGACATCGCCAGCCGGACCACCAGGACGATCAAGCCGATCTGCAGCAGCAGGCCGAGGATCGATGACAATCCGCCGATGCCTGAGAACATCCCGCCGCCAAACAGCATGCCGAGCAGGCCTGCGCCGAGGAAGCCCGCGGCGAGGCCGCCAAGCAGGCCACGGCCCGACCGGTTGAAGAAGCCGCCGCCCACGTTCGAGGGCGCGCCGATACCGGGACTGCCCGGCTGGGTGATGGTGCGGTTGAATGGCTGTGCCGTGCCCGGCGCCGTCGAGGTGCTGGGCGGTGCAGAGAATGTTCTTGCACCGCGGGAGCCCGAGCTGAAGCCGCCGCCGGCGCGGGCGTCGGCAGCCGAGCTGGCGAGCACGAACGGGATCGCCAACGCCAGGACAACGGCGATCGCCTGGACGACACCGCGCGTACGTTGCGAGAATCTCATGTTTTTTTCCCTCACGTCCCCGGCATGGGGAGCTGCCACTAACATGGGCAGCTGCGCCCAAATGTGAAGCCGCAAACGGGAACCCCAGCTGCGGCGCACCGTCGCGGGAGGGCAACGCGCTGCCCTACTGTGGCGTCATGGTTTCCTTCACCGCCGCGACCAGCTGGCTCAGCGTGAACGGCTTTGGCAGGAACGCAAATTGCTGGTTTTCCGGCAGGCTCTTCTCGAAGGCATCCTCGGCATAGCCGGAGACGAAGATGATCTTGAGGTCCGGATTGCGGCCGCGCATGGCCTTCAGCAGGGTCGGGCCGTCCATCTCCGGCATCACCACGTCGGACACCACCAGATCGACCGCGCCCTCCTTCTCTTCAAGCGCCTCCATCGCCTCGATGCCGTTCGACGCCTCGATCACGCTGTAGCCGCGCGAGCGCAACCCGCGTGCGTTCAGCGAGCGCAGGCCCTCTTCGTCCTCGACCAGAAGAATGGTGCCCTGGCCGGTGAGATCGGCACGCGGTTTCGGTCCCGCCGCGGGCTCCCTGCCCGCGCCATTGGTCGCATGCACCTCGTGCTGCGCATCCGGCTCGGGATGATGCCGCGGCAGGAAGATATCGAACGTCGTGCCGTTGCCTTCCTCGGAGTTGACATAGACAAAGCCGCCGGTTTGCTTGACGATGCCGTACACGGTCGAAAGGCCGAGACCGGTGCCCTTGCCGACCTCCTTGGTCGAGAAGAACGGCTCGAAGATCTTGTCGACGATATCGGCCGGGATTCCGGTGCCGGTGTCGGATATGGCGATCCGCACGTAGTCCGCCGCCGGCATGCCCTTGTAGGCGAGCCGAGTGGATTCCTCCACGGTCAGATTGGCGGTGCGTACCGTCAGCTTGCCGCCGTCGGGCATCGCGTCGCGGGCGTTGACCGCGAGATTGACGATCACCTGCTCGAATTGCGAAACGTCGACCTTGACCGGCCAGAGATCGCGGCCATGCACCAGGTCAAGCTTGACCTTCTCGCCGATCAACCGACGCAACAGCATGGTGAGATCGGAAAGCGCGTCGCCGAGGTCGAGCACCTGCGGCCGCAAGGTCTGGCGGCGCGAGAACGCGAGAAGCTGCCGCACCAATGTGGCGGCGCGGGTGGCGTTCTGCTTGATCTGCATGATGTCCTGGAACGACGGGTCGGTCGGCTTGTGCGCGTTCAACAGGAAATCGTTCGCCATCATGATGGCGGACAGAACATTGTTGAAATCGTGCGCTATGCCGCCGGCGAGCTGGCCGACCATGTCCATCTTCTGCGACTGGTTGATCTGGTTTTCCAGCGCCCGCCGCTCCGTGGTCTCCAGCATGTAGATGATCGCGGCCTCGGTCTCGCGCTCGCCCTCCTCGACCGCAGTGACGAAGAATTGCCCCCACCGCTCCGTGGCGCCCTCGAGCATCGCCTCGACCGGGGCGATATCGCCCTGCCCCTCCGCCGCTCGGTTGATCGCAGCGATCAAGAGGCCGCGATCCCTGCTGTTGACGATCCGGAAGATCGACTTGCCTGCGCTGTCGAAGTTCAGGCTCTGCGCCAGCTTGGCGAAACGGGCATTGGCGCGGACCACGGCGCCCGATCGGTCCACGGTCGCGATCGCCATCGGGGTGTGATCGAAGAAGCGCATGAAGCGGACTTCGGCGGCGCGCTGCGAATCGGAACGCTCCTCGCGGGCACGGCTGATCACCAGCGTCCGCGACGGACCGGGTGTGCCGTCGGCGCCGAAGGCGAGCTTGTGATAGAGCCGTACCGGCATGGTCTTGCCGCCGCGCATGCGCAGGTCGATGTCGAATACTTCGGTCTTGACCTCGCCCGGCCCGGCAACGATCGAGGTCAAGAGCGAAGCGCCGTCGCCGGAAACGATATCGGTCAGCTTCAACCCTCCCGAGCCGATTTCGGCGAGGTCGTGATCGAGCCAGTTCGCTAGCGTCGCATTGACATAGACCAGATCGCCGCCGGAATTGACCGAGAAGAACCCGCACGGCGCATGATCGAGATATTCGATGGCGTGCTGCAGTTCCTTGAACACGTCCTCCTGCAGCTCGCGGTCGCGGGTGATGTCGGCGATCGACCACACCGAGTATTTGGCGTTGCGCTTGCCCGCACCCAGCGGGCGAACCCGCATCCTGAGCCAGCGGCCATGGGCGCCGTCGTGACCGGCGATCCGCACCTCCTCCTGCTGCCGCTTGCCCTCGCGCGCGGCCTTGAGCAGGCGAAACACCGCTTCGGAGACGTCCGGGTTGCCGATGAAGATCCGCTCGACGGGCCGCACATCCTGCGCGCTCGCAGCGCCCGTCAGGGCCAGATAGGCGGCGTTGGAATAGACCACATGGCCGCGCGGGTCGCTGACCGCGAGTCCGTCAAAGGCGTGGTCAGCGATATGCCCGATGATCGGATCGTCGGCGGAACGATTGGCAAACCGGACGATGCCGGCGGCAAAGGCGAACAGGTTGAACAGCCCGACCATCGCGAGCAGCGCCAGGATGCCCAATATATATGGCTGCGCCTGCGTCCGCCCGAGGGTCATCAGCGCGATCGCCACCGCGACCAGGCAGACCGCCACCAGCAAGACCAACACGATGCTGCCGCTGCGCCGCGGCGGCTCATGCACGGCGATCGGTTCCCGGGACAGATCGTTATCGGTTGCGGTGGCCATTTTCGGAAAGACGCAAAGCCCCTCTATTCAAGAAGCGGCGCGTGATTTGCGCCGGCTCCCTGAGTGCCTGAATCGGACCGGCCAGCGCAAGGGCGTCAGGCGGCGATTTCCCTGATTTCAAGGCCTTTCCCGCCCCTTGCCAGCCCCTTGCCAGCCCCTTGCCGCCGCCTTCCACGCCTCCTTGCCGGCCGCCTCAGACCCGCCGGCCGGACAACCCCCGCCGCAAGCCCATCACGTAGCCGATGATTTCTGCGACCGCATGATAGTGCTCGACAGGAATCTCGCCGTCGATCTCCACGGTCGCATAGAGCGCGCGGGCCAGCGGCACGTTTTCGACGATCGGGATGTCGTGCGCCTTCGCCACCTCCCTGATCTTGAGCGCGATGTTGTCGGCGCCCTTGGCGAGGCACACCGGCGCCGACATGCCGCGCTCGTAGGACAGCGCCACCGAATAGTGGGTCGGGTTGGTGATCACGACGGAGGCCTTGGGAACCGCGGCCATCATCCGCTTCTTCATCCGCGCCGCGCGCAGTTGCCTGAGCCGGGCCTTGACGTGCGGATCGCCTTCGGACTGCTTGAACTCCTCCTTCATCTCCTGCAGCGACATCTTCTGCCGCTCGAACCATTGCCGGTATTGGAACAGATAGTCGGCGATCGCCACGACCGCGAGCATGGCCACGACCGCGCCCATCAAGTGCACGGTAAGATTGGTGGTCACGTCCAAAATCATCGCCGGGTCGAAGTGCATGAACAATTCCAGGCGATGGCGCTCCGGCCAGAGGATCGCCGTCATCACGGCGCCGAGCGCGATCACTTTGAAAACGCCCTTGGCGAAGTTCGCCGCCGCCTGTTTGCCGAAGATCCGCTTGGCGCCGGCCCCCGGCGAGATCTTGCTGAGCTTGGGCTTGAGCGTCTCGGCGGACCACACCAGGCGGTGCTGCACCATGTTGCCGGCGATCGCTGCCAGCGCCAGCATCAACAGCGGCATGCCGATCGCCGCGATCACGGCAAGTTCGAGCGAGCGCGCCAGCGCCAGCAGGCCGGGCCCGTCGGCGCGGATCATCCAGGAATTGACGATCAGATTGCGCAACGGCATCAGAATGCCGCCGCCGATCGATCCCGAAAACGTCGACAGCACCAGCGTCGCGCCTGAAATCACGAACCAGGTGTTGATCTCCTGGCTTTTGGCGACGTCGCCACGGTCATGGGCGTCATCGAGACGCTTTTGCGTCGGGTCTTCTGTTTTGTCCGAGGTGTCGTTCTCGTCGGCCATCTAAAATGTCTTCACTTGAGCGGCATCATGCCGTGCATGACGCCGATGAAATAATCGAGGAAGGTTCCCATCATCGCGGTAACGACGAAGGCGAAGATCAGAAAGCCGGCGAGAATCGATAGCGGCACGCCGACAAAATAGACCTGCATCTGCGGCATCAACCGCGCCAGCACGCCGAGCCCGATATTGAACACCAGGCCGAACACCAGGAACGGCGCCGAGAGCTGCAAGCCGATCTTGAAAGCGGCGGTGAAGGCGCGGGTCGCGAGCGAGGCGACGTCGCCGCTCGGCATTATCTCGCCCGGCGAGAAGATGGTGTAGCTGTCGTTGAGGGCTGCGATGACGAGATGGTGGCTGTCGGTCGCAAACAGCAGCGTCACGCCGAGTATGGTGAGGAAATTGCCGATCAGCACGCCCTGCTGACCCTGGTTGGTCGGATCGACGGAGGTGGCAAACCCGAGGCCGAGTTGCTGGGCAATCACGGATCCTGCGACCTGCAAGGCCGAGAGCGTCACCCGCGCGGTGGCGCCCAGCACGATGCCGATGGCGATCTCGCGCAGCATCAGTATCAAGAGCGAGGTCAGCGATTGCATGTCGATCTGGTAGGCGGCGCGGTGCAGCGGCAGGATGACCAGGGTCAGCATCAGCGCGATCGCGAGCTTGATCCGCACCGGAATGGTCAATTCGCCGAGCCCCGGCAACAGCATCACCATGGCGCCGATGCGGGCGAATACCAGCATGAAGGCGGCGGCGAGCGCGGGCAGCAGCGAGATGTCGATGCGCATGATCTAAGCACTGTGCATCAACCGCCGATGATTCGCGACGATATCCGCATCATGTGACTATGCAGCGAATCCGCCATGAACGGCAGCGCCAGCAGCAGGGTCACGAAGATCGCGAGGATCTTCGGCACGAATACCAGGGTCTGTTCCTGGATCTGCGTCAGCGCCTGGAACAGCGACACCGCGACGCCGACGACGAGGCCGACCACCAGGAGCGGCGACGACACCACAACGATGGTCCAGATCGCATCGCGCGCCACGTCGAGCGTTTCAGCACCGGTCATTTGTTTGAACTCGTTCTTTCCAATTTCACTGTCGTCATTCCGGGATGGTCCGAAGGACCAGACCCGGAATCTCGAGATCCCCGGTTCGATGCGGAGCCTGTCATCGGGCCGCGCTTCGCGCGGACCCGTTGGCATCGCCCCGGGATGACCGCTGCGCGGTCAGATCGACATCTTCATGATGTCTTCATAGGACTGGATGACGCGATCGCGCACCGACACCAGCGTCGAGACCGCGACGTCGGTTTCCGCAACCGCAGTCACCACGTCCATGACGTTGGCCTTGCCGGAGGCCATCGCCACCGTCTGCGCGTCGGATTTCTTTCCGGCTTCCAGCACGCTGCCGATCGCGTCCTTGAGCAGCGCGCCGAACGAGGGACCGCCGCCGCTCTCGGAGCCTTTGCCGGCGGCGCCGGTATCGAGGATGCGGGCGAGGCTGGCGTAGGCGTTTGCGGCGACAGTGGGTGAGGCCATGACCTAGGGTTTCCTGTTCAGCTCTTGAGGATGTCGAGGGTGCGTTGGATCATCCGGCGCGTGGCGCCGATGACGTTGAGGTTGGCTTCATATGACCGCTGCGCGTCGCGCATGTCGGTCATTTCGATCATCGGATTGACATTGGGATACTTGACGTTGCCGCTCGCATCCGCGGCCGGGTTGCTCGGTTCATATTTGACGCGGAAGGCCGAGTTGTCGGGCTTCACCCTGCCGAGCGCGACGACCTTGGCGTCCAGCGCGCGGTCGAGCGCGGAGGAAAAAGTCGGGACCTTGCGGCGATAAGGGTCGCCGCCGGCGGTCGGCGCGGTGGAATCCGCGTTGGCGATGTTTTCCGAGATCACCCGCATCCGTCCGGCCTGCGCGCGCAGGCCGGAGGTCGCAATCCCCATCGATCGGACGAAGTCGCTTAAATCTTCAGCCATGATGTCGCTCCCCTGCCTCTGTTCCGGTCCGGATCATGCTCTAGCCCTTGCCGATCGCGGTCTTCAGCAGGTGCAGGCTCTTCGCATAGAGCGAGGTCACCGCGGCATAATCCATCTGGTTGGCCGAGACCTTGAGCATCTCGTCTTCGAGATTGACGGCGTTGCCGGCCGGTCGGGTCTCGAAGCCCGCTCTGCGGTTCTGATCGAAAGTGTCGCCACCGCCATTGGAGGGCGCGATATGGCCGGTCGTGGTGCGCACCATCGCCAGCGCCCCGATCGATCCGGCGGCAGCGCCGGCCTTGTCGAATTTCGGTTCGACCAGATCGCGCGGCTTGAAGTTCGGAGTGTCGGAATTGGAGACGTTTTCGGAGAGGACGCGCTGGCGTTCCTGGTGCCACTGCATCTTGGTGCGCAACGCCGACAACACCGGAAGATCGTTGATGGACATTGCAGCAAGCTCCCCTTCGCGGGCGGAACATCGCGCCCACAGCTAGGCAGAATTTGCCGCGTGTATGGTTAACGGCGAGTTAAAAACGGCGGCGACGGATCGGGATGATGTCCCCGCCAAAATCGCCGCCGTCAGCCCGAGCGCATTTTCGCCACGAAATCTCCGTTAACCAGATTTCTTCAGCTGCCACCGGGAACGTAAGAAGCGTTTTGGTCCGGCCAATTCATAGGTTATTAAGAGGTGTGGCGGCCGCTCCCGCCCAGGGGTGAAGAGATAGTTCCAAGCTCAGGCTTCGCTTAAGTTTGTCGCGTCGCGACCGGCAAGCGAAAGGCTTGAAGAAAGCGGCTTTTGCCGGGGACCAGCATGCAGGCAGTGACGTTTTTCTTCGCATTTGTGGCCGTTCTGGGCCTGATCGGCCTCGCCGCCTGGCTGGTCCGCCGATTCGCCACCAATCGCCTCGGCGCCAACACCAATCGCGGCCGGATGCCGCGGCTGGCCGTGATCGATGCCGCCGCGGTGGATGGTCGCCGCCGGCTGGTGCTGGTGCGGCGCGACAACATCGAACATCTCATCATGATCGGCGGCCCGACCGATATCGTCGTCGAATCGACGATCGTGCGCGCCCAAACCCGGGATCTGTTGCCGCAACGGCCCGGCGTCATCGCCGCCGAGCTGCCGCCCCGGCTTCCACCGCTACCCGACGCCGGCCGGAGCGAAGGCGAAGGCGCGAAGTCGGAAGGCGCGAGATCGGAGGGCTTCGATCATCACGAGCCGCAAATGCCCGAGCCGCCGCCGCGTCCGGTGCGGCCTTCCTTTATCGAGGAAGCGCGCCGCCCCCCGGGGCCTGCGCCATCGGAGCGCCGCAGCGAACCCTTGCGCAGCGAACCCTTGCGCAGCGAACCCTTGCGCAGCGAACCCTTGCGCAGCGAGCCCTTGCGCAGCGAGCCCTTGCGCAGCGAGCCCTTGCGCGGCGATCCATTGGCCGGTTTCGCGGCGGAACCGCTTGGCAGCCGTCCCGAGCCGCGCCCCGAACCGATGCCGCCGCGCGTCACCCGCGCCGAGCCCATGATGCCGAGGCCGCAGCGTTCGAGCGAACCGCCGAAGCCGCCCCCACCCCCTCCGGTCCGCGCGCCCGAACGCGCGGCCGCGCCGCCAACGATTCCGTCGAACGCCGACCAAAATCTTGCCGACATGGCGCAGCGGCTCGAAGCCGCACTTCGCCGGCCGGCCACCGGTGAACCGATGGCGCCGCCGGTGGCGCCCGAGCCGCCCCCGCTCCGCCCCTCGCGCGCCGAAACGCCGCCGCCTCCGCCCAAGAGCGGCTTTGAAAATCTCGAAGATGAGATGGCCTCGCTGCTCGGCCGTCCAAAGCCATCTTCGTGAGGTCCTGGAAACTTTCGCGTAGAGTTTTATTTCTAGCCACACTGATAGCCGCCGGGTCGCTGGCGGACGGCGCATTCGCGCAAGATATCAGCATCAATCTCGGCCAGGGCAATGGCGGCGTCACCGAACGCGCGATCCAGCTGATCGCGCTGTTGACGGTGCTGTCGATCGCGCCGTCGATCCTGATCATGATGACGTCGTTCACGCGGATCGTCGTGGTGCTGTCGCTGCTGCGCACCGCGATGGGAACCGCGACCGCGCCGCCGAATTCCGTCATCATTGCGCTCGCGATGTTCTTGACCGCGTTCGTGATGGGGCCCGTCTTGCAAAAGTCCTATGACGACGGCATCAAGCCCCTGATCGCCAATCAGATCAGCGTCGAGGAGGCGTTGCAGCGCGCTTCCGTGCCGCTGCGCGGCTTCATGCAAAAGAACGTGCGCGAGAAGGACTTGAAGCTGTTTATGGATCTTTCGGGTGAACCGCCGCCGACAACCCCCGACGAGATGTCGCTGCGGATCCTGGTGCCGGCCTTCATGATCTCCGAACTGAAGCGCGCCTTCGAGATCGGCTTCCTGCTGTTCCTCCCCTTCCTGATCATCGACCTCGTGGTCGCCTCCGTCTTGATGTCGATGGGCATGATGATGCTGCCGCCGGTCGTGGTGTCGCTGCCGTTCAAGCTGATCTTTTTCGTGCTGGTCGACGGCTGGTCGCTGGTCGCGGGCAGCCTGGTGCAGAGTTACGGGGGCTAGCGCATGATCCGGAAAATGCCTGCCCCGCACTTGATGCGGGGTGGACACCGGTTTTCCCTTAGCTAACAAACGCTGAACGCGTTTGCGCGGAGATCATGCTCAAACAAAAGGATAGAGCGGGATGACGATTTGAAGAGAAGTCATCCCGCTCTAGGCTTGCCTCCCCGACGCACCATGTTCAAACTGGATGGCGACGTATCCATCGCTGTGACCTATTCATCCCACCTGTTCCAGCTGTTGCCAAAGAGACCCGTGATCTGCCGACTTCGCGTGGACACATTCGCGATGCCGACGAGCGATCCTTTCAGTCCAGCCCAAACGCTTTTGAACGAGGAGGAATTCCATGCGCATTGCGGTTGTCGGCGCCGGGGGCGTCGGGGGTGGATTCGGCGCAGCGCTCGCCAAGGCGGGCGCCGATGTCACATTCATCGCGCGCGGCGCCCATCTGGCCGCCATGAAAAAGGACGGACTAAAGGTACAGGGCGACCGCGGCGAGACCCATCTGGTGCCGACCCGGGCAACCGACGATCCCGCCGAGATCGGCAAGGTCGATGTCGTGCTGTTTTGCGTCAAGCTGTGGGACGTCGAAAGTGCGGGTGCCCAGATCAAGCCGATCATCGGTCCCGATACAGCTGTCATCCCGCTGCAGAACGGCATCGACGCCGCCGAACGGCTGGTCCCGATCCTCGGGCCGCACGCCGTGATGGGCGGCGTGGCGCAGATCAGTGCGTCGATCATCAAGCCGGGCCATGTCCTGCAGGTCGGGACCTTCATGCGCATGGTGTTCGGCGAACTTAGCGGCAAGCGCAGCAAGCGGGGCGAGGATTTTCTCAAGCTGTGCCTGCAGGCCGGTTTTGATGCGACGTTGAGCGAAGAGATCCTGACCGAGCTCTGGATGAAGTTCGTCCTGCTCGCGGCCAATGCCAGCATCACGGCGGCGACGCGACAGCCGATCGGCAAGTTGCGCGACGATCCCGATATACGCGCCGTTTTCGAGGCGGCGTGGCAGGAAACAATCGCGGTCGGCCGCGCCAAAGGAATAACGCTGCCGGCCGACGCGGTCGAGCGTATCAGCGAATTCACCAGCCACGTGCCGCCAGCCATGAAGGCGTCGATGGCGCTCGATCTCGAGCGCGGCAACCGGTTGGAGCTGCCCTGGCTCGGCGGCAGGGTCGTAGAGCTGGGCCGGAAGCTCGGCGTTCCGACGCCGACGCACGGCCTGATGTATGCGCTACTGAAACCTTACATCATGGGGACGCCTGCCTGAGTCCTGCCCCGGGTCCTGCTGACAAGGCCGAGGCCGACAGCAGCCGTCGCGATGGCAGCTGCGGCCGCTCCCCTACCCCTGCACATCGTATTGCTTGCTGAGGTGGTCGCCGATCTGCACGATCATCGCGACGCATTCGGGGTAGCCGGGCTTTGCAATGGTCGCCTCGTCGGCCTCGGTGCGGAATTCCCAGGATTCTTCGCTGCGCAGCACGAAAATCGCGATTCCGTCCGGACAGTCGGCGTGAACCTTTAGCTCCGCCCGCGCCATCGCGATGAGTTCTGCTTGGGTTTTTGTGGGCTTGCTCATGGTGGCGCTTCCTCCGGAGGCTTTTTTGACTTGACGCGTTTTCATCACGTGGCCCGGTATCCGCCTCGCTTGAAAAGGCTTTGGGTCCGCGAGAGGTTGCCGTTTCGTCAGGCTTCTGTCGAGGGGATGACTTGTCGAAGAATGATCAGGATGCGGGACGAATTACCTTGCCGCCCTTACCCGCTTCAGGCCGAGGATGGCCGGCAGCGACCCGGTTGAGACCGGGTCGGCCTTCACCGTTTCCGGCGGCAGCGTCGCCTTGGCGACGGTGTCCGGGAAGCGGCCTTTCATTTCGCGCAGGAAGCCTTCGAGCGTGTCGACGCTCGCCGCCATCTTGGCAATCGCGGCGAATTCGGCGCTCGAGGCAGCGCCCGGCTTGCTCGCGATATCGAACGCCGGCCGGTCGCTCTCGCCGCTCATCAAGGCTGCGTATTTTTCGCGAAAGCGCGCCATGCCGAGCGCATCCTCGGCCAGCGCGTATCCGATGACGGCGCGGAGGATGTCGCTCTTTTCCGCCGCATTCAGCGGCTTGAAATCGCGCCAGCGATCGCCGTAATAAAGCTCGATCTGCTCGGACGATTCGCGCCATTGCCGGGACGCCCAGTAGATATCGGAGCGCAGGCGGATCGCCTCGCGCCCGGAAATATTGGTGATGATGTCAAGCGCGAGATCATGGCGACCGACGTCGCTCAACGCCCTCGCCTCCAGCAATAGCCGCTGCTGACGCAACTCGCCCGAGAGATCGGCAATGCGTGTGGCGCGAAGTGCGGTGATGGCGCGGTCCGGCTTGCGGTTCGTCAGGTCCACCATGGCGAGGCGCGCGGCGACCTGCGCGCGCGCAGCGCCCTCCAGGCGGTGATCGACCTGGTATTGCAGCAGCTCTGCGGCCTGATCCAGGAGATCGACCGCAACCAGCCGGTCGGCGAGCCGCCGGATCATCTCGTCGCCGCGCCGGCCGATCGGCGTCAATTCCCGGAAATCGAAGAACATGCCGAGCGCCTCGATCAGCGGAAGCTCGTCGCCCTTGGTGCCGAGGAAGATCTCCGTAAACAGGGCGGACGCCTCGTCCTGGGCCTGCCGTGAGGCCTCCGAATTGGGCTGCAGCCTGGTCGCGGCCCGCGCCGCGGCCAGCGATTCCGGATAGCGGGCGCTGTCGGAATAAATCCGCGACAACAATTGCAGCGTCTTCACCTCGATCGCATCGCCGCGCCAGATCATGGTAAGCGTCTCGAGTTCGCGCAATGCATCGGCCTGATTGATCTCTCCGCGCTTCTGCAGCAGCACGACCTCGCGCAGCTTGGCTTCTGCGGCGGCAGCGCGGTCGGCAGAGTTTACAGCGAAATGATACTCGTCGAGCGCATCCTTGTCATGCCCGAGCGCCTCGGCGAGCCGGCCGCACAACACCGCTACCGCAGGCTTGGTCGCCGCCGGCACACCGATGACGTCCAGTTCGCTGCGGCGCTCGGCGGCTCCGGCATAGTCCTTGACCTCAAGGGAGGCACGCATCGCCTCCAGCGTCACCACGGCCTGCAATTCCAGCGGCAACGCGGCGATGGCGAAATCGACGTTCTTGAATTTCTCCCGTGCGTCCGCCCATTTACCCTGACGGGCATAGGCCAGCCCCTTCCACAATTGCGAATCGTAATTGTCGCCGACCTCGGGACTGACGAAATCCTTCAGCCCCAGCGACGGCCGGCCCATCAGGATGGTTGCGATCGCATGCACCGTCCGAGCGACGGATTCCTCGACCTTGGGGCCTCCGTCCGCGAGGATGTTTTCGGTCACGGCCTTGGCTTCCGGATACATGCCGCGCGCCATATAGAACCGGGCGAGCTCGAGCCGGGCTTGCGGACGCTGATCCGGTTCGGCCGCCGCGATCGCCAGCATCAGTGCGTCCTGGCGCGCGACGAACCGCTCCTTCTGATTTCTTTGCCACTCCTCGACGTCGAAGATCGGCCGCGCCGCGGTCGCCGCGCGCTCGGCGGCGACACCGGCCGATGACAGCGTCAGGCCGCCCGGCCGGCCCAGAATGATCTTGTCGGCTGCGATCTCGACGCCGACGTCCTCGGAGTTCGGATGCACCGCCACGCCATGGGCCGACTCGAGCAGCGACAGCTCGACAAAATCCTGCCGCTTGACGAAGCCGCGCATCGGCGGCGGCGCCGTGACCACCAGCAGCACGTCGCCGGCATCCGGATCGATCAATCGGTGCAGCCGGCCGGGGTTGGACAGTGGCACGGCGACGTTGGCACGCGCGGGATCGGCGATGTTGCGTATCACGTTGAGCGGCTGCGACGGGGCCAGTACCTGGTCGGCGAAGGTCAGCGTCCAGTTGGCGCCGCTCTCGCGCTCGTCGCTGGTCAGCGACGGCATTTGCGGACGGTTGAGGCGAATGCGGATCGCCTGCCCCTTCTCCAGCGGCAGCCGGCTGACATCGCTAATGAGCGCGCCGCCGTTGGCGCGGATTTGCTCGACGTCGAGCGGCTTCGTCGAATTGAACACCAGCCAGACGCTGTCGCCGCGACGGAACGTGGCCGCGGGCGTCGGCGTGCCAAACCAAAACTTGAGGCGCAAGCCCTCGCCGTCGCGCTTGGCATCCACCAAAACCGCCTCACCCCCCTGAACTTGCGGCGGCGGATCGGACGCCGTTGCCTCCCGCGCTGGATTGGCAGCTTCCGTGTCGAACGCAACCGGCCTGGATGCTTCCGGCCTGGATGCTTCCGGCCTGGACGGTTCCGGCGTCGATGCCTCGGCTATCGCGGCGGGCATCGGCTTCGGCGCCGCCTCGGACGATTTCAAAGGTTCGGGAACGGCGGCCTTGGGCGCAGGCTCGGCCGGCATCTCCGGCGCGGCCTGCATCCTTGGTGCGGCATCGGGCTTGATCTCGATCCCCGCCTGTCGCGCCACGCTCTCCGACGTCGGCGGCATGATGTCGTCGGAATGCTGTTCGCCCGGCGCCTCTTTCGCCGGCGTTTCGGCCCCGGGTGCCATCGGCGCCGGTACGGATGGTTTCGCGGCATGCGAGGCATCGGCGGCGGGCGAGCCTTTCGCCTTCGGCTTGTCCGGCTGCTGGAAGGCAACGTCGATGATGTAGTTCTTGTCCTCGCGGAAGGAGTGGATGTCGACATCGCCGATCAGCGAGATATCGATGGCCGACGAATCTCCATCGACCCGTTGGTTGATCGATGCCACGTTCGGCGGCGCCGCCATCTTGGCGTCGGCCAGATCGAAATTAAGCGTGGCGCCAAACGCCAATGTCAGCTTCTGGTCGTTCAACACCGAGGAGACGCCGACGCCATCCGGCATCTCGAACACGAACCGCACGAAGGTCGGCTGCACCAGCGCGCGCACGCGAATCAGCGGACGCTTCTTGGCCTCGGCGGCGGCGCGCTGCAGGCGCAATGCACGTTCGGCGGCGCGCGCCCGCTCGGACAGCTCGCGCACGACTTCGATGGGCAGGCTGGGCGGCGGGCCGCTCCAGCTGTCGGGCAGGAAATCGACGAAGATCCGCTCGCCGGCGGTCATGGTGTTGATGGTCGCCCTACGCGCCAGCGACAGCCGGATCGCCGAGCCGTCCGGATCGCGCCTTGCGGAAGAGACGTAATCAGGCACCGCGTCGGACAATTGGTCGACGGGGATGTCGACCGGGCGGGCGAACCGGATCACGATGATCGAACCGGCGGTGGTCACCTCCGAATTGACATCCTCGGCGAGCTTGAGGACCAGCCGCGCGTACCCGCCTGACGCCGAGAACGTCGCCTCGCCCTTGACCGCATCGGCCCCACGGGCGCCGGAGGACAGTGCGCCCATGACCAGGACTGCCGCAGGCAACGACAATTTGGGCAGCCAACGCCGCGCCGTCCGCGCCCATGCGCGGAACTGCGACCAAAGTCCTGTGGTGGCCGTTCGCGCCATCCCAACGTGTCTTTCTAGCCACTGGTCAACGATACGCTCGCCGGCAAAAGCGGCCTCGCCTCGCCGCAGCTCAAATCGAATTTAGGATTCGCGATTTAAGGACTTGTTAACGTCAAACCATTGATTTCATTAAATCCGGTGCGCCGCAGGGGATACCCTGTGCGCCGCCCTGTTCTAGCTTTGATCTTGCCGCCCCCGGTACGCTCGGCGAGCCTCGGCGACCCTGGTCACGGCGCGGTGGCCGCGAATATAGGTGCGCTTGGTCGTCAGCGGGTTGTGACCGGCTTGGGTGGCCTGATCGCCAAGATCGGCGTCAGCTTCATCGCCCTCGGTGATGCCGCTTGCGCGCAGATCACGATTCCAATTCGCCTTGGAGTCGATGCCGACGATCTCGCAGGCTTCGCGCCATAGATCATTCCATTGATCGGCGCGATACGGCAGGCCGGTCCTCGCGTTGATGATCAGCGGGCCTTTGCGCTTGGCGTGGCATGGATGCTTCAGCTCTTCGATCACCATCGGGTATTCGCCGAACGGCGCGACGATCTTCTTGCCGGTCGTCTTCTCTGTCTTCGACGGCGTCATTTCGAGGACGTTGTTCTTGACCATCGACCAGTGAGCGCCATACCACTTTTTGCTTTTGACGGCGATGTCGGTCAGCGGGGTCGGCTCCCCAAGCTTCACCCATTGGCCGATAATGTCGAGCTGCCGCTGGTCGGCCTCGAATTGAAGGGTCGAGAATATAAAATTCACGGCGAATTACAGATTCACGAACCACACCGAAAGGCAGAGTTAGGATCATGGCAAGGGAAACGGCACCGGGACTGAGATACAGGGCGGACGGCGTTCCACCGACTTGGTGTTAGCCCGCGCCGAGATTCGCCACGATCTCGGCAACCTGCGCTTTGACCGTTCGAACATCTTCGATGGTGGCAAGTTCGCCGGCCGCGATGCGGCGCTCGATCTCCTCGCGGATTTCTTCGGGTGTCTCGGGTGCAGCTAGTTCATAGGGAGCTGCAACGCTATGGGCGTCTCCGTCATCGATGGTGTCAGAGGCTTCATAGCCGACGCATGTCCAACTATCGAACCGACCACGGCAGAACAACTCAATGCGGCTGTCCGCGTTGAAACTCGGATACATCCGTTCCAGCGCGACGCGGACCTCACGAGGCTTCGCGCTATGGCGGCCACGCAATCGCTTTAGGAATTGCATCAGCCCGGCTGAAGTAACCCCCTGCGGCTTTGGCCCGGGCTTGTCCTTCACAACCGATTCCAACGCCGCCCCGAGACACCAGCGAGCGCGCATGCGTTCTTCGTTGACGAGACGAATCTCGGCGAGAGGATAAAGCCCGGTTTCGCGCATCAAGCGCTCGACGGCGTCGAGCTTCGCTTCGATCTGCATGATCTCGGCGGGGTTGGTCGTGGTCGACAGCGCGAAGCGGGCCTCCTCGGCAAGCGCAACGGGGTTGATGGTCCTGCCGCGCTCGACGGCGGCGGGCATGAAGGTGTTGTCGCTCATGATGCCGATCCCGCACGTCCCGACCAGCCAACTCGGCTTCGATCCTGGCGGTTGCCTTGTGCAGGAATGAGAGCGCTTCGTACCGGAGGCTCGGCGGCGCGAGCTTCCCGAGATTGGCCCCGCCGGAGATCGCAACCTCAATGGCCGCTTTGTTGAGCCAATCGTTCGCCCGCACGATCTGCGTCATCAGCTCAATGCGCTCGTCATTGGACATGTGCGCGACGGTGACGCTGATGTTGATGCGACCAAACGTTTCAATGATGAGTTCAATGGCGTCGGCGATGAGCGTTGCCGGATCGGGCCGGTCCGCCGCTGGCGCTGCATCCGGTCAGCGCGGCGTCAAGTATCGGGCTGGTTGAGGAAGCCTCTGGGCGGTTGGTGTTTTATACATGCGCCAAAAACATCAAGCCTTATCGCAGCATTGCGCGACGCGGACATTTTGAGTCGGTCGCGCACAACCGAAACAGCTTTGTTACAAGGCGAAAATAATTTTAGCCAAAACCAGTTTTTAAGCGGCTTTGGTGCAGAAGGCGGTTTCGCTTAGCGCGCAACTGTCCGCTTTTGGACACCTCGCGACGTGTGCTTCGCGCTACTTCTGATCGAAGATTTGGGCGAACAAACTTTGCGGGGCGACCGTTGCGCCGCCTTGCAATAGCGGCACGAGCGCCCGGCGCAATCTCGCCTCGGCCGCCTTGTAATTCATGAAGCCTTCGCCCCTCAGCATCGCGGCCATGCGCCGCCGCTTGAACGCCTTGTTAAATTCGCGAAGCACGCCGGTCCCGCGCAGCGATGCCATGTATTGGTCGAGCTTGGCCGCCGCGACCCCGGCGCGCATCATCGCGGTGGCGTGCTCGGTCAGCTTGACGCGCTGATCGTTCGCGGCCTCCGTGAGCGCCGAGGCCGCCTTCGTCAGGTCCGGGCGCTTGCCAGCGCCGCGCCGCCTTCAGCACCGCCTGCGCCTCGTCCTCCCGCAACCAATAGACGACCGCAGCGCGCGCGCTGATCTTGCTGCCGACCTTTAACGAGCAGCCCGCAACGTTTTCGATGATGCTCAGGGCCGTCGCATTGGACGCGACCAAGTAGGCGATGGCCGCTTTCGTGTCCGCCGATCTCGCCGCCCTGGCGACGGTCTCAACAGCAGCGACATCAATCGAGCGTTGTCATCGGCGGTCCAGCGCGAGAGCTGGCCGAGCCATGTACGCGGGATCAGCGCGGTCGTCAAAGCGCCTTCAATTCTCGAAATATCTCCTCGCCCTTCATGACAGCATCATAGTCGCTCCAATCAAGCTCGGCCGCCTGTTTCATGTACTTGCGGTCTGGCTTTCCTGCCCGCACAATTCCATCTTTTGCCTGAAGTTCACGCGCGCGGTGTTGGCGAAGCGCCACTCGAAGCAATGGTTCTGACATGTTTTCTCTCCTCCAATTTTAGCGATTTGGGTCGAGACTGCCGCAGTTCAATATCCGTCCCTTTAAAATCAAGGATGATTCCACCTTTGTGGAAAGCTCAATCCGCGGTGGCCTTGCTGCTTTCTAAGCCCAACCCATAGGCGATTTGCCAGCCGCTTCCGCCTGCGCTTTGATGCGCGAAATGGGCGTGGCGCGGCGTCCTCGTCTATTGCCAGGAGGGGTTACGGCTGCGTGTGATGTACGTCACGGCAGCAATCATCGCATCAGCCTAGCGTGCTTTGGCAGGTTACCAAGGACGCTTTCCCTGTTGGGAGACTCGAATGAGCAACGCGCACAGGACCAATAACATCAAGCTGGAAGAAACTGAAACACGTGAGCTGACATGTGCCGAACTTGAGAATGTTTTGGGTGGTCGCAAGAGTGCCTCAAACGGAACGGGCAATTCAGGCGTCATATATTTGAGGTTTGATTTCAAGCTAGTGTTCGTTTAGCGGGCTCAACCTATAGAGCCAGTTGCGTAGCGTCCTTGTCGGCGCTTCAATGGTGCATGCCCCTCCTCACCCGCCGCCGCGACCACGACAGACGCGAAGAATGTTGGCTGATCTTCTACGGTGAAGTTCACGTCGGCACCATCGCGATCCGATCCGGCATCCCGCACGACCAGGCCCCATGGCGCTGGCGCTGCGGCTTCTATCCGGGATCGAATCCGGGCGAGCATCAGAGCGGCACCGCCGCCAGCTTCGACGAGGCCCGCGCCGATTTTGATTGCGGCAAAACGGGGCCCGGCGTCGCCAATCGCTCGCAAGACGGATTCGCTTTCTCTCACGCGAACATCGGAATGAGTTCCTACAAGCGGAACCATCGACATCTTTGCATAAGAGACACGCGCAATCGTTCCATGGCGGGCGAAACATTTACCGCCCCGGTGACTTATCCCGCCGTGGGGTCAAGCCGAGAGGTACGCGAATGGAACCCCACGGCAGGATCACGGACAACATCGAGATCGACCACAAGACTAGCCGGTCGATCTGTGACGAAGTGGGTGGATGGTTGCAACAGGACCTTAGTCTCGAAAACTCGCGTCTGCCGCCCTACCTCAATCGTCTAATCGATGAATTGCGCAAGCGGGACAAATGACCGCCTGAAAAGGCCGCTCAGCCTTAATTTGTTCACGCGAAGCGGCGACAGTTGCGCCGGGCTTGCGTATCACGGCCCACCTTTCTGGAAGCCGTCGCCGGCCCTCAACCCCGGCGACGGCTTTTTGCTACACTGGTGAAGAGCCGAATCATCGGGCGATGGACTGGGTGCGCGAGTAGTTTTCGTGATGAACAAAACCGCTTTCGATAGCTCCACAGGCGACCGCTGAAGTGCTCGGCCAAGCATCCATATTCTTGGTCGAAGATGAAGTTCTGATCCGGATGATGCTCGCCGACATGGTCGAAGAGCTTGGGCATCGTGTGGTTGCCGAGACGGGCAATATCCAAGACGCGCAGGTTTTGGCAGAAACGATTGTTTTTGACATCGCCATTCTCGATATCAACATCGCCGGTTCCAGCATTGCCCCGGTCGCCACGATCATCGCTAGGCGGGGGCTGCCGTTCCTTTTTGTCAGCGGGTATGGACTAGCGGGCCGACCAGAAGCGTTCATTGAACGACCAACGCTGCAAAAGCCGGTGTCGATATCAATCCTCGGCGAGACAATTAACGCGATCCTCGCGACCGCTGGTAAGGCATCGTCCCGTGCTGACAACTCTTCGCCGAATATTCAATGAACCGCATCGGCTGCCGCACCCTATATCGCTCATGTATGAGGATGGGGCTTTACTAAAAAGGCCCCAAGGAAGGTTGCGATTCCTCCCTTGGGGCCCCACCGGACTATCAGAACACCCCTGTCCAAATTGGATATCCGGGAATCTACGGTGCCAGCGCGTTCGAAATGTGAGGTCCTTGGAATGGAACCGCATCGGCCGCCGCGTCATCAGGTGCATGTTGCTGATCGCGACGCAGCGTGACGGCTGAGCGCGGTTGGAAACGACGGTTCCCCGCCTCAAACCGGATCGCACTCGACCCATGAACCTATCCTAAGTTCCATCGGATCGCGTTATGAACACAAAGCCGGAGCAGACTGACTGCATCATCGCCCCGCTCACGGCAATTATCGGTGACAGAGAGTACTGCAGGCTCCCGCCTAGAGATGAAGGGAGCGTCGGTAATGGCGCACTATCGAGCATACCTTATTGGATGTGACGGCCATTCCATCAAAGCTGTCGACCTCAACTGTACTGACGACGACGCCGCAAGGAAACGCGCCAAGCAAATGGTCGACGGTCATAACGTTGAACTGTGGGAACACGCCCGCAGAATTGCGAGGTTTGCCAGCAAGCAAGAACAGCCGTGCTCTCCTGTTTGAACATTTCGCACCTCCATCGTCTTATAAAGATGGAGGCCGCCATGGATCAAAAGAGCAGTCGAGAAGATCCGATGACGGCGCGCATCGCGATGATGCGCGCCGCATCGGCATGAGCCGAAATAGGCATCGGCGCAGCGCCGGAAGCGCACCAAGAGCTTCAGTCTCATTCGGTGACAATCGCGGGCGTGACGCCCAATTCGCCACGGAGCCAGCCCGCAGTTTCCCGAGATTTCATCGGGTCGATTAGCGCGATCACACGCTGATGAACGTGATCGCAGGCCGGACACTCGAATGTTCGAATGTCAAAGCCGGACGCGCCCGGGGTGATCCGTGCCAGCATCGTTATTGCTTTGCACTTTGGACATGGTGGTCTGTAAAACGTGCTCATGATGCAGTCCCCTACATCAGGCGGGAGCGCGATACTCTCAGTCACCGGTGGTAGATGCCCGTGACGGGCCGGTGATGCCACCAAGCGTGCTCTTCGAGTTTCGAAGTTGCTGGTCAATACGGCTCACTTCACAAACAATTCACAGATTTCAAATTGAGGACAATTGGCCTCAAATACGGGACAGCACCCTCACCCGGCGGGTATCGCCGTGCCCGCGCGAGGCATCGCCCATGCGGTGGCCCCGATTGGTCGACGGTTGATGGCGTGACCGCCCAGATCGTGACGATGTCAAAGCCAAGTTCCTGGAAGCATGGGCGCGAATACGCGGCGGCCCCGTCGGCATTAAAAGGCCGCCCGAAATATGTCGAGCGGCCCGCCGGGCTCAAAATAGATCAACTTCAAAAAAGCCCTGCCCCGGTTATGATAGACTATCACGGGCGCGGCGAGGGGCAACAATCACGGGTTGATAAGACAAGAAAAAAGCCATGCCGCGAGTTTCCAATCGGCGCGGCGCTCGATCATAGGAGACAACCGAGCCGTTAGGCTTTGCTTGTTAAATCATCCCGCTCTATCTCGGGCTTTTCATGCAAAACGGCGTTCAACAGCGAATTGTGAACTTCTATCTTTCCATTGAAGCTGATGAGCCCAAGTTTGCGGAATTTGTTCATGAAGAAGCTCACGCGGGATCGGGTCGTTCCAATCATCTCTGCCAATGTCTCTTGGCTGATATCCACTAGAATAGGCTGAGGTACACCTTCGCTTCCGAAATGCGCGAGCAGAAGAAGAAGGCGGGCGAGCCGCTTCTCGCTTGAATTAAAAAGCTGGTCGATCAAGTCCTCTTCAACCCGGCTGTTCCGTGTCAAGAGATACGCCATGAACAGCTCGGAAAATTTCCGTTCGGCACGCAGGGCGGCGATCATCGCTTCCTTGGTGATTGAGGTGATCACACATTCTTCCATCGCCGTCGTGGTCGCGATGCGCAATCGATGGCCATTGAGGCAGCCCTCGCCGAAGAACTGGCCCGGTTCTAAAATTCCGACGACCGCTTCCTTGCCCTGCTCGGATAGGACAGTGAGCTTGACGCTGCCCTTTTGAATGTAAAAAACCGTATCCGCCACGTCTCCTTGCTCGAAGACGTGCTGATTCTTTTTAATGTTCAAGATCGTTTTGCCCGCCCCTACCTTGGCGAGAAAAGCTTTGGGATCGAACTCGTTTTTGGCAGGCTTTCCCACAGGAGCCTCCCTTAGCTCCGATGAATGAGCGCCTCGTATTATAGCAATTCCAACGCCAAAATGGAGCAGCCGCTTTACCCCTTTTTTGCGCACTATTTCTGAAAAGTGAGCGATATTGACCAGCGGCTCAGGAACTCGGAAGAGCATGCTGGTTCGATCACCCGCCCATCCTTGGCATCTACCGGTGACAGAAGAGTTCTGCCTGTTGGAGGGAGGTATCATGCCGTCACTTCAGCTCAAGCTTGTAGACGACCAGAACTCGGTTTACCAACTCGCAACTTCTTCAATTGCGCCGCCAGATGCTCCGGTACGCTCGGTCGTGGCCGAGAGGATCATCTGAGCGGAATCAACGTCGGCAGACCGCCGCTTCGTTGCGCGGCCTCTTTGAAAACAAGGAGTGGCTTGACGCGCATACCGTTTTCCTCATTCGGGAACATCATCGCGATCAAGGCGACGGGCGCTGAAATTAGGACAGTGAGCAAAATTGAACATCGGCGGCGAACCGGATGTGATCGGCTGGTAGCCGAACATCGCGAGCTGCCCCTCGCGCCGTTCCCCCTAGATGGCCTGCTTTCTTGGACATGGCTATGTTTCCTCCTCGGGGTTTCTAGTTAGCGCGACACTCTCAGTCCCCGGTAGATGCCGTGATGGGGCGGTGATCGGAGTCACCTTGGGATCACCGGCTCCCCGCCGCTGTCCCGTTTTGCTCACTTCAAAAACATTCACAAAGAATTTACGAATTAGGACACTGGCGGATTCAACTTAGGACACATGGGCTTAAATACGGACAGTACCCGACGGCTATTCTGTCGAGATTTGGCAGCTTGAACGCAGGATAGGCCGGTTCGATACAACCGGGCGAAGTTAGCTCGAAGAACACTTTGACACGGATCATGTAAGGGCCGCTGCCGCATCCCTGATTAAATTCTTGTCGTAGCCAATCCGGATTGTGTTGCTTCTCCGAAAAGTTCGGCTTTAGGTGACCAAGGGCGGCATTCTTTTGGAGGGCACAAACGTGAATCCCAAGGGAGGAGCGGTCTTTCAACCCGAGTTGATCGAATTGATGCAGGCAGTCCTTGAGGATGCAGCGGCAACGCTTCCGCCGTCGAAGCGCACCTCGGCGATAAAAGCTGAGATGGCCTCGAACATTCTTGCGGGTGCCGCGAAGGGAGAGAGAAACCCGGCGGTCCTCAAAATGCGCGCCCTTCTAACCGTCGTCGACGTTTCGCACTACTCGCACGACATCTCGCCGGAGCGCCGTGCGGTCTAACGCTCGGCGTGATCGCCAAGCCCGCGCGAGGCATCGCCCATGCGGCGTTATGGATTGGTCGAGGGTTGATGGCGGGCCGATCAAGCGGCTCTCACCGGGCTGCGCCACCGGAGTTAGCGAGCAAATCGGGTGGGCCGTTCGTCCCCCGGCAGGCGCTCGTATTTCAGAAAGCTCCTATTGGATGGTCTGTCCATCAGGGTACCGCATTTCTCACAAGTCACGTTATCCGTGGGTGCTGTGGCGCTGTTCGCCGGCGGCTTATTTTTAACGATCTATTTACCGTATAAGTGCAAATTTCTTAATCTCAACGCGTTTAGGAGGTCGAGAGTGGCGCTCCCGCACTGGCTCAGAGAATGCATCCAAGTCACGGACCTAGACCAACGGTCCGAAGAGGACGAAAACGTGCTGGCGTTTCCGAGAGGACGGACCGAGCCGGTAAAAAATGACGGTCAGTCGGCCATCGATCTAGTCTATCAGGCGGCCGAGGCTGTCGGTAACATGCAGGATCACGCGCGCCAGACCGAGGTTCGCGCCCAAACTCTTTGCAGAAACGCGATTGAAAAGCTTCGCTTATCTGAAAGGCGCACGGAAGCTGCTGAGAACGCGTTGAATCTCGCTGAGTCCCGTATCGCGTCCGCCGAAGCGAGGTTATCCGCTGCGGAGCTACGCGCGAAGAACGCAGAGACCAGGGCACGCGATTTAGATCAGGCCCTCACGTTAATCGAGGAGGCTATCCGCACGAGGCTGCTCGGAGTGGGCCTGAACGTCCGCCGCTCTTCCGCTGCAGCAGCTTGATCGTGCGATCAAACGGCGCTCAGTGGGCCACGCTAGCCGCTTTGCACCTCTCCCGCCGATGTCCGCTCTGCGGCGCATTGCGGACTCTTGTCGCGAGCGCGCTTGCCGGTCTTAAGGTTGGCGCGCGCTATTCGAGGGAGTTGCTAGATTTTCGAGGGGGGCCGTCAGGCGGCAAATGAGTCCGGTTGATCCATACGACACTTCAACGGAGCCTCTGAAATCGTCTTGTAGTACCCGAGAAATGAGGCGCGAACCAAAGCCCACACCGGCGGGTTCCGACGCAGGTGGGCCACCAAACTCCTGCCAGACGAAAACGAATTTTGGCTCACCCTCCTGATCTTCGGATGTCCATGTAATCGACACGTGGCCGCTCGTCACAGTCAGAGCGCCATACTTCAAAGCGTTGGTCGCAAGCTCGTGGATTGCCAAGGACAGAGCGAGGGCCTGTCGAGATTTGACAACAAGTGGAGGACCCGAGACCGTAAACCGGCCTTCGCCTGTCCTATAAGGGATCAGGGCAGTGCTGACCACAGCTTGGAGGGGAGCTGCAGCCCAATTTGCTGCGGTAAGTAAGTCGTGCGCTCGTCCGAACGCAGCAAGTCGTCCTTGATACTTTTCGAGATCGGCTTTGCTCGATGGGTCCCGAAATGTCTGGGTCGCCACGGCACCAAGTACTGTAAGAGTATTCTTGACGCGGTGCTTTAGCTCCTCATTGATGAGGTTCAGCGCTTCCCTTGCCATGTGCTCGGACGTGACATCTTTGCAGACGACAAGCACGCCGCCTACTTTGCCTTCGAAATCGATTGGACCAAAGCTATACGTCCACCAAACATCCTCGCGACGACCGTGACGCGTTACCGGTACCAGTTGGTCCTCATTCCAGGTCGCCCCGTTACCTGCCATGACGTACTCGATCTGGGGGCCAATGATGTCCCATATCTCATCCCAACAATCGCGGCCCCGTGCTCCCAAAGCGCTCGGATGCCTTTCGGGCCCCATCGTCTCGCGGTATGCATCGTTATAGAACTGGATGAGTTCCGGTCCCCACCAAATGAACATCGGGTGGCGCGAGGTGAGAACGAGTCGCACCGTAACTCGAAGACTTTGCGGCCATGTTTCCGGAGAGCCGAGCGACGTTTTTGACCAGTCAAATCCTCTCGTCAAAGCGCCCATCTCGCCGCCCTCCGCCAAGAAGTCGCTGAACACCTCCCCGCCCATACGCGCAACCTCACTCAGACGCTCGTCGCGAAGCCTATAGCCCGAGTTCCGCAAAGTACAAGGGCCGCTTTGGGTCAAACTGCGACATGCCCGCCCAATTGGGCCATGTCCGCTTTACTCCAGATACCAGAAGTGATCCGGCGTCATCGCCAAGGCCGCGCGACTGTCACCAGCCCGGCGGATAGCGATCAAGGTGCCCGAGGTGGCGGGCATGCCGCACGCCGCTCACGAGGCCGCGCTAGGGCTTCACGTCAGCGAGAAACGCGCGGGCGGACGCGGCGCGCTCTCGCCAATCGGCGCGGCGCTTGCGTTCGATCTCGGCGGCGCGGATTGAGACCGCCTCCACGATGACCTCGTCGATCTCGGTGCCCGTCATGGTGCGGCGGTTGCGCAGCTCATCCGTCAAGGCGCGAACGATATGCTCGCGCGGGCGCAATAACGCCGCTGCCTCGGCCATGCAGAACCCGACGAAACTCTCGACGGATTCCGGTGACGAGCAGATCAATGAAGCGAGAGCCCGCTCTTGTGCGATATCGGTGTAGGCGGGCGTCGGCTCGCCGGGTAGGAACAACGCCTCGGCAACGGAGCCCGCGCAAAGTTCGACGACGCAGTTATGCACATGCATGAAAACATCGGCCACATTGTCGCGTTTTTCACCCGGCCCCGGCATCGTGGGGCCGATTATTGCGCTTATCGACATGGCATCCTGCGATGAGAACCTAGCGTGACGGTCGTGCGCCGGGCCCCAACACAAACCGGCAAAGTCCGGACCGGGTTCGCACGTGCAACCTCCAACCTCACAGCCTAGCAGGCGACCGACGAGGGCATGGCCGCCGATCTCGTGCAAGGCGATCCTTTCGTCATCGGCTTCGCTTCGCGGCTCAGCCCCCTCGCGGCCGCTGCTGCCGGAGCTGGCGGCAACAGCGGCCGGTTCGACGCACGTGCAACGAGTAGCCACGTGGCCTTCGACGAAAAATGCGCGGGCGACCACCTCGCCTGAATCGCCCGCGCCCGACGAGGTCGCCGCCAAAGGAGCAAACACAGCGTCGTCGGATTTAAAATTCGTCATCGCGCATCGCCTGTTCGCGGCGGTCGTGCGCCCACTGCCTCGAATACATGCGCATCCTGCATTCCATGCGAGTGATGATGTCGCCGACCCCGCTGGCGCGCATATGGGCGTTCTCCCATTGCCGCGTGAAAATCGAGGGGCCAATTTCTCGCCGGTGTTCGTCGGCCGCACCAATGATCATGTTAACGACCTCGTTGCGATTTTCAGGACACGGGCCGGGCCGACGACCGGCGGCTCGAAAGCGCTGTGCAGCACCGGCTCCGACGTGCGTTCTGGCGCGGCGTCGACGACGGTCATGCTCGGCAGCTTCGCCGCGACCGGCGGCGGGACGAAAGCCTCGGGCGGCTTCGGCATCTCAGGACGCGCCTCGCCGCGCAGCACCGCATCACGATGCACGCGCGCCAGTTGCGCAACCCTGTCGCTGGTCGGCAGAGCTTCGGTGGTGCAAACTTGGAGAAGGTGCATGATGGCCTGAGCTTCCGGGACAATCGGCGCGAGCTTCGCGACACTGTCGGCCCATCTCGCGGCGGCCTTCCCAAAGGCGTCGCCGTCGTCAACGCTGCGCCTCGTCAACTGCTCGACCTCCCTCGCGGTTTGCTCGCGCAAGGCACGATCAGTATTTTCCACGAATGTTTTTTCGAGCGCAGCGAGCTGCGATTCAACATCGCCGAGCGCGGCTGCAAGTGTCGTGTGTCTGTCCTGCGCGGCGCGGGTCGCGGCCTCGGCCTTGTCGAGCGCGCCATCCTCAGCACCATCGCGGGCGAGCTGCATCGCTTGCGCCCTGCGCTCGATGATCGCGGCCTCGCACTCGGCGAGCTTCCCCGCCAGCCGGTCGCGGTTGGCCTTCGCGGCATCGATGTCGCGCTTCAGTGTTTTCATCGGATCACTCCAAAAGGCCATGTGCGCCGTCCGTTTGCTGAACATCCTGCTAATCAAAATACGCCCGACGCGGCGGCTTGTCTTGCGCGCCGATCCACACGAAAACCCACGCGCTATTTCGCGGACGCGAGCTGCTTGTGCGCACTCAGCGAATCGACATCGACATACCAGCGCGAGCCGACCCGCTTGGCCGTGACAGGATCGGCGACGCACCATCGTCTCGCGGTTTCGTAAGGGACGCCCGCGAGACTCGCGGCGGCCTTCAGCGGCTTCAAGACCGGCTTCGGCGTTTCGGGCTGCCGCGCTTCGCGCAGCTCTGCCTCCAGCTCGACAATGCGCGCCCGCAGTCGGTCGTTTTCAGTTTCGACCGGCGCGTCGACCGGCGGGTCGGCGGCGGGCGGATCGATGAATTCCGCAACTTGCGGAATTGGCGGCGCATCGGCGACGGACGGTTCGATGGGCACGTCGACGACCGGCGGCGCGGCGTCGACGGCAGCATCATCGGGAAATACGGCGGCGACAACGCGCGCGTTCATGCCATCACTCACCCATCGAGCGCGGCGATGACGACCGCGACCTCGCGCTCCAACACGGCGCGGGCTTCGGCCGCTGTCGCGAACGGACCTTGCTGCGCGACCTTGCGCGGCATCTCCTCCAACAGCTCAATGACGCGGTCGAGCTTCGCTTGCGCCAGCTCGCGCTCGGGACCGGGCGGTTCACGGTCGATATGGTCCTGAAGATCGCGGATGAACGCGGTGTCGACGATCATCATGCGCTCGTCCTCGCGACCTCGGCGGCATCGCCGTTCGGCTTCGCGCGCGCCCTGTTGCTTTCCATCTTCGCCATCATGAACGCGTCGGTGCTGAGATCGGTCAGCGCGCCATAAGCCTCCTCGCGCAAAATTTCCATGATCGCCTCGCGATCCTTCGGCGTGTACGGCGTCAGGCTGTCGGCGCTTTTCCCCGGTGTCGACAGCACGCGCTCGCGGACGATGACAAACTGCTCCTCGACGACCCGCACCACCGTCGAGAGCCTGACGAATTCCCCGCGCATGACCGCGTTCCGCATCTCGGCCATCTCGGTGTGCTGCTGCGCAAGCTTCGCGGGCTGCACCGAAAGGGCGACGGAAGAGGCGTGGTCGCCGTGACCAGCCTTGGCGGCTATCCCGTCCTTGATGATCGCCTGCACGCAGGTCTTGATGCTGTACCGGCCGCGCGGGCGCTTCTTGATCACGCCGCGCTCAGCCAGCGCATGGAACGTGACCTCGCTGAAGCCGCAGAACTCGCAAACTTCCGAAATGGTGGACATAAAGCTTAACCCCTTAGAAAAAAATCAGCGCTGGCCATATTGAGCGGGCGCGCGCCACCGGTTCCATTAAAAAAAAGCTTCCAAGTACCTGGGGTACCGTTGCTCTGAGGTCCTTCTTTCGCCGATGTGCCATGTCACCGTCTCGCGCGACCGCCTGCCTCGATGGTCACCATCCCCGATCATCGCGCTTTGCTGACGATGCCGGATCATGCGGTCGATATAACCGGCAGCCGCGTCCAGCGTCCCCTGCCGCATAACGAGCGCGCCGTCGGCGTCGGCGACGGCGAAGCTGCCGTCCGCGTGCACGATCAGTTGGCCGCCGAGTTCAGCTACACGAGCTGCTGCTGCTGCTTTCATTTTTTCGATTTCGTTCATGGTCGCTGTCTCTCCTCTGTCAGACCGCGCGGTCAGTTGTTCAATGACATGGGCACGCTGATCGGCGATGCAAGCTCGACGATGCGAGAGGACGGTTTAGGTTTGACATGAAACACGAAGCGCGATCTCTCGACGGCGCGCACGAGCGCGATTATAATTGCGCGATGTTGATACAGACGCACCGAGCGCCCCGTGATCGAGATCGACACGCGATCAAGTTGCGCGATCTCGCGATGATGATCGTCTCGATGCACGGGCCGAGCTATCGCGACGACTTTCTCGTGATCGAATATCGGCCGCAGCGTGGCGACGCGCCGCACGGATTGGACATCTGGCAGCGCGATGATGTCGGCACGAAGATGCTCGGCTACCAGCCGATCACATCCGGTTCGCCGCCGCTGTTCAATTTTGCTGCCTGATCACGAGCCGAGAAGGCGCGCTCGACCGCTTCCCAATATCGCGGATCGGTTCTATCGACCAACTCACGCGCCGTCGCCAGTCGGGCGCGCCGCTTTAGGATGTATTCCTTCTCGGAGAGCACATCCGTCAATGCTTGCTCAAACTCGCGATACTTCGCGTCATCGTTCATTTGTAAAATTTCCTTGGGGGTCCGCGCTTGCGCGCGGGCCAGCTCCGCGATGGCCGCCTCGATGCTGCCAGCCTCGGCGACGGCGGCCAGCGCCTCTGGTGGTTAATCTTTCCACCAGCCTCGGCCTTACGTCAATGCGCGGCGGACCGGTTGTCGGCCCGTCGCGTGCGGCGGCTGCGACCGTCCTGGGCTTGGCGGGCATGGCGGGCCCTCCCGGTGACGATGCAGGGGCGCGCCCGATGCTGCCACCAAGCCGGGGCAACGGGGAACAATGGATTTTCGTTACATTTCGATTTTTGCAGCTTGACACGATTTTTCTCAGCCGGGATCGCGAGCGGCAATTAACCGCGCAACGGCGGCAGTTTCTTGAAATGCGCGTTTTCGCGGAGCTTGAAAACGGCCGCGTCGATATCGGCCAGCGTGGCCGATTTGCGATGCCCGCTAAGCCCGCGCGAGGCATGCCGGGTGCGCTGGCGCGCTGACCTTGGTGTCTGATACCGGCCAACCCCTTGCGCGCGCCACGCGCCAATTCTGGCCGCTGCCGTTACACGATTTTCGCGACACCGCGCCTATTATTAGAAGACGCTGCCAATGGTGTTTCTGTTTTGAAAATTCTCTCGCGCGCAGCAGTTAGAAAGACTCGTGGTGAGATGCGTGTCTCAGTAGAGATGGCTGTATCCCCGGCCGCCAGTGCTGGCACCGCGCGCGCTCAGCGCCGCCCTTTAGGGGCGGCTGCGCGCTGGGGATCGGCCAACGATCATATCTATCAACCCATTGCAGGCAGTTGTTTTGCGGACATAGCTTCGCCGTCTTGGCAAAACCATGTTTGCACATAGGTTGAGCGACGCAACCGGATAACCGGAAAGCCGGGGTCATGCTGTCGGCTTTTGCGCGCGCTTCGGTGGCGCTGATGAGAAAGTGAGATGCGGTCGCTCAACCGCCTGCATCTTCATCATGCGGGTTTCCTGCGAAGGTTCTCCCGCTCCTGCAAACGCCGTGAGGCGTCTGCTTTGGTTGAAGGGGTGATGATGGCGATCATCACCCCGACCGCCGAGCCATCGGCGAAGTGTCAAGATATCCCGCATCAACTCTGGCTAAGCTCGCGGACCCTGACCCGATAGACGGGCTGGCATGTCAGCGCGCCTCGAAAGGCGCGCGCACGATCAGCGCCGCGCCTCCTCGGTATTGCTGCGTGCCAATCGGCGCTGGGCATTGCCGCATTTTCGGCAGGACCATTTTACGCGCAGCGGGTGCAAGCTGGTCGGGTCGGCGCAGACGTTCTTAGTTGTGCCGCACCGCTCGCAAGGCTTCCGCGCCAGATCGTGGTTTTTGATAGCCACGGCGACGGCGCTTAAGGCAGCCTGCCTTTCCGAATTTCTTGCGCGCCATCTGCTCACCCGCCGGGAAGTCGCTTCCCTGAGCAGCCGTCGTCTCTCGCGCGCGGCCTGCCGCCGTGCTGGCGAGTCAACGAAGGCTGGCGCAGGGACATGCGTCGCTGTGGCGAACGGCCGACGCGGCCTCACAAGCGGCGGAAGCGGTAAGCTGATCTGAAGTATCCCCCGGCACCTGGACGATGCACGCCATCGCGGAATGCGGCGCTCATCGCAGATGAGCTTCACGGTGGTTTCGCTCTTCGTGCCGACCTTGAGGCCGACGCAGCGGCATGCATGTCGGGTCGTGCAGCGCGATCTCGCGATCAACGAGACGGCGCGCTCGACACGAATTTTAAATTGCCGCTCGGTGTCGTGAGGAGGTGAGACGATGGGGCGTGAAATCCGCCATCGGCGGACTCTTGGCGCTTGCGCTTGGCACGCTTCAGTCGCAGGTCCCGGCAAAGTCGTCGGTCATGAGCGTGATGACCGGCATGGGGCGGACAGGCCGCTTGGGCGGGATGATCGTGGCGTGCATGGTTTCATCTCTCTGGATCAGTGTACGCCTGTCCGGGCGCGTTATCCTTCGTCACTAATTCGGGCATGTCGAAATCGAGCGCGTCGAGGAAGGGCATCGGTAATGTGCCGCTCGTGGCGCGGTCGGCGCAGACGATCACATGCGCCAAGAGATGTTCCGTATCGAAGCCAAGCAAATATCCAATCGACAGGAACGCCGCGATGCCGCGTGCAGTCGCCTTCAGCCAAAGCATAGCTTCCGGGTCGTCCTCGAACCGGTGCAGCTTCTTCGGAGCGTGGTACGGAAGCCCTTGAGGCCCGCCGTGTTCGAGTTGAGATGCCATGCGCGTTCATAGGTGGCTAACCGGCCGGGCGGGATCGCGCCGACGCCGCGGCGGCGGCGGGCCGGTGCAGGTCGCTCGTCGATCTTCCGGCCGATGACTAAAGACGCCACGACTCCAAAAGCTGCATTCTCGCTCGGGCCGAGTTGCTGGAGGCCGAGCGCAATGGCGATGGGGTAGCGGTGCGGATCGCGCTCGAAATCCTTCGGCCGTCGACCGCGTGTCGCGTCGGGTTTGCGCGGGGTTGCCATCTTTGAATCCCCCGCTTGGGCGCTCTTGTGCGCCGCTTGTGCGCCGCTGGCGCACCGGGATCAATGATTTCAGATAGTTAGATGACGTTTTTATAAGGACTTGTTAAATATCCGCGGCTCAGTTCGGCTTTTGCGACAGCATCTTGCCTTCGATTTTGGGAAGATCGGCGGCTGCAGCGGTCTTGTCCCCTCCGGCGCGGCGCGCGAGCTCGACCGTCAGCCGCTCGGCGGCGTCGGACTGCATCAGGCCGAGGATGTCGGACATCTTGCGCGGCGCGATCTGCGAGGCGATCTCGATCAAGACCGACATCTCCAGCCGGTCAAACACCCGCGCGGCGTCCTTCGGCTTCATGCCCTCATACATGGTGATGATGCTCTTGAAGCGCACGACGTCGGCTTCCGCCTTTTGTTCCGATGAATTCGACAACCGGGATTCGACCGCCTTCATTTCCTCGACACGCGATTCGATCCGCTTCTCCGCCGCCTTCAACAGGCTTTCGCGGATGTCGATTTCGCGTGCACGCGCCTCGAGCTCCTGCCGCCGCGCCTGCAGCCGTTCCAGGATCGCCCGCTCGGAGGGCGAGACGGGCTGCTGATTTTCCTCGGGATGGAACACGACGCCATCGGGCTTGGTCTCGGGGGCAGCGACCGCGGGCTTGGCTGCCTCCGTCTCCTTGGGCTTTTCCGCCACCGACCCGGTAATGTCGGAAGGCTCTGTCTTGCTGGCGCCCGGGAAGTTGAAGGCCTCCTGCGCCCAGGACGGCTTGGTCGAGTCCGGCCGATAGTCGAAAACATATCCGCCATCGATCACGAGGCCGGCGATCTTCAGCACCACCAGGCCGAAGATCGCAACCAGGACGACCGGTATGACGCGAATGTCACGGAAGGATTTCATGCGGCAAGGCCATCGGACCTTCTGCGGTCGGAAAATGCCTGCGCCGCGGCGGCAACCGCCTTGGCGGGCGACACCCTGGCCGTCACCGGCGCCGGTTCAGGCGCCGAAGCAGGCCGCGCGGCAATCGCGATCTTGGACAGCCGCCGGACCACGTTTTCGCCCTCGGCGAGCTGCGTCTTCAAGTGCTCCGCCATCCGCTCGGCGGAAGCAAGCTGGTTGCCGAGGTTTTCGTTGACGTCGCGCACCGTGTGCTTGAGGCCGCCGATCGCACGCTCGGCGATTTCGGTCGCGGTGATCAGCTCGCCGATGGTGGCTTTGAGCGATTGCTCGTCCGCCTTCAGCCGCTTCAGCCGCGCATTCAGCAGCATGCAGTAGCCGATCGTCAGCACCAGCAATACCGCCACCAGACTCTCAATTATAATACCTAATGAATGATTCATTGGGCCTCCAACATCTTGTTCTGCTCATCAACTCTTTCGAACATCGCCAGCGTGGTGCCGGGTTTGCGCAGCGGTTTGGTGACGCGAATGGCGACGCGGTCGCCGACCCGACCCATCCGCCCCTCGGTCAGGGTCACGCCGCCGCAACGCACCGCCACCAGCGCGTCGGCGCGCATTTCGAGCGGCAGGGTGTCGCCGATTTTCAGCTTCATCAACTGCTTGAGCGGAATGTCGGCCTCGTAGAGCACCGCATCGACCGCGATTTCGGCTTGCGCGATCTCGGTGGCGAAATGGCCCTCCCAGATCGGGTCGCGGCCGAATTTTTCGCCCATGAACATCTGCAGCAGCACGCTGCGGATCGGCTCGATGGTCGCGTAAGGCAGCAACAGCTCGATGTTGCCGCCGCGGTCTTCCATGTCGACGCGCAGCCGAACCAGGATCGCGGCGTTGGCGGGCCTTGAGATCGCGGCGAACCGCGGATTGGTCTCCAGCCGGTCGATCGAGAACGTCACCGGCGACAACGGCCGGAACGCCTGTTCGGCGTCGGCTAGCACCACCTCGATCAGGCGCTTCACCAGGTTGGTCTCGATGGTGGTGTAGGGCCGGCCCTCGACGCGCATCGCCGACTGGCCGCGCCGGCCGCCGAGCAGCACGTCGATCATCGAATAGATCAGGCTCGAATCCACCGTGGCGAGGCCGAAATTCTCCCACTCCTCGGCCTTGAACACGCTGAGCACCGCCGGCAGCGGTATCGAATTCATGTAATCGCCGAACCGCACCGAGGTGATGCGGTCGAGCGACACTTCGACATTGTCGCTCGTGAAGTTGCGCAACGAGGTCGTCATCAATCGCACCAGGCGGTCGAAAACGATTTCGAGCATCGGCAGACGCTCGTAGGACACCATCGCCGAATCGATGATGGCGCGAATGCCGGAATTGTCGTCGAGATTGACCTCGCTGACGGAGAAACCGAGCAGATTGTCGATTTCCTCCTGCGACAGGACGCGTTCGGCGTTGTTCTTGCCGCCTTCGAATTCGCGGCCGCCGTCCTCGACCATCGCGGCCCATTGCAGCGCCATCGACTCGGAGAGTTCGTTGGACTCGGCGGCTTTCGCCGCCGCCGCCGGATCCTCCGAACCGAGCGAGGCTTCCCATTGCGCCGCTATGGCGTCCTGGTCGACCGGATCGTTACCCGCCATGATGTTAGATCCGTCCCGTCATTGAACCACGATTTCCTTGAACAGCACCGCGGAGACCTGGCTCGGCGCGACGGCGGCGTTGACCCGCCGGGTCAACTCTTCCTTGAGGCGGAACAGGCCGGCGGAGCCGTTGAGGTCGCCTGGCCGCAGCTCGCGCAAGTAGGTCTGAAAGATATCGGTGACGCGCGGCATGGAAGGCTTGATCGCCTCGATCTGCTTCTCTTCCTTGACCTCGAGCACGAGCTTCACTTTCAGGTATTGGATGCGATCGCCGGGGGAGCCCGCTAGATTGACCAGCATTTCCGGCACCTCGACGAATACCGGCGGCTTCGGCGGCGGCGCCGTCTCGGCGTGCATCTCCTCGTCGTGATGGCGGAAGAACAAGAACCAGGTGGCCGCACTGACGCCAAGGATGGCGAGGACGCCGACCACGATGATGATGAGTTTGAGCTTGCTCTTGGGCGCGGCGACGACTTCCGCTGCGTCGCCCTCGCCCTCTGCCGGTTCTTTGTCTGCCATTGCCCGCGTCTGCCCCTCGATCGAACCCGATGCCGCAACGCAGGCTTTTGACGCGATACCAACGACCCCCGGCGCACACGCGCTCTTCTCGATGGTGACGCTAAGGTAGCAATGGTTAACGGAAGCTTTCTTTTGTTCGCCCGACTAGGAAAAACTTGCCGGGCAAACATGGTCAACCAGACCTTTCTGCCGAGCCGGCCATCCCCCGCGCAATTTCCTAACTCGTTATGAAATCTGAAGTTTCGAACTTGGCACGGCTTTCGCTGATGCCTTGAAAGAACCGCACGGCTTGGGAGAGCCTTTCAGCGGTTCGCGAGATCCGCGAACAACAGCGCCTGGCAGGGTGTTGGCCCGCGGATCGCTTAAAGGGGAGAACCACCGATGGAGAATGCGATTCTCGTCGGACTTTCGCGGCAGGTGACCTTGGAGCGGCAACTCGATGTTGTCGCCAACAACATCGCGAACGTCAACACCACGGGCTACAAGGCCGACCGGTCGCTGTTTGAGGAATATCTGAACTCGGGCGCGCACGAAGACAATTTCATCGGCCCGGACCGCCGCGTCTCCTACGTGCAGGACCGCGCGACTTTCCACGATTTCACGCAAGGCGCCGTCGAGCAGACCAAGAACCCGCTGGATGTCGCGATCAACGGCGACGGCCTTTTGGCGGTGCAGACGCCGGGCGGGGAGCGCTACACCCGCGACGGTAATTTGCAGATGAACAATCTCGGCCAGCTGGTGACGGCCTCCGGCAATCCGGTGCTCGGCACGTCCGGGCCGATCGTGTTCCAGCCGACCGACCATGACATCAACATCTCGCCCGACGGCACCGTCACGGTGCTGGAAGGCATCAGCCGCACCAATTCGATCCGCGGCAAGCTTCGCCTTGTCAGCTTTGCCGACGCGCAGTCGCTGTTGAAACAGGGCGGCAATCTGTTTGCCGCCGGCGCCAGCGCGCCGCAAGCGGACATCAAGTCCACCGTACAGCAGGGCTTCGTCGAGAAGGCCAACGTCAATGCGGTCGCCGAGATGAGCCGCATGATGGAGGTGATGCGCACCTACACCCAGATCTCGACGCTGATGCAGCAGCAGAACGATCTGCAAAAATCGGCGATCGAGAAGCTCGCCGACGTTCCGGCCTAGCGCATGATCCGGAAAGGTGGGAACCGGTTTTCCGAAAAGATCATGCTCAAAAGAAGCGACTAGAGGACAGATAGCATGCAAGCACTTCATACCGCTGCGACCGGAATGGCGGCACAGGAACTCAACGTTCAGGTGATCTCCAACAACATCGCGAACCTGCGCACCACCGGCTACAAGAAGCAGACCGCGGCGTTCCAGGACCTGATCTACGAACACATCCGCCGCGTCGGCGCGCAGTCTTCCGACCAGGGCACCATCCTTCCCGTCGGCATCGACATCGGCGGCGGCGTCAAGACCGTAGGCACCCCGCGCTCGATGACGCAAGGCACGCTGTCGCAGACCGGCAACGATCTCGATCTCGCGATCACCGGCGAAGGCTTCTTCAAGATCCAGCAGCCGGACGGCACGTTCCAGTATACCCGCGACGGCACCTTTCAGAGCGACAACCAGGGCCGCATCGTCACCGCTCAGGGCAATCCGGTGCAGCCGACGATCACGATCCCGCAAAATGCCTCGGGCCTCACCGTCAACGCGCAAGGCCAGGTCTCGGTGACGGTGCCGGGATCGACCACCTCGCAGGTCATCGGCCAGCTCGGGTTGACGCGATTCATCAACAAGGCCGGCCTGCAGCCGGTCGGCAACAACCAGTTCACCGATACGCCCTCGTCCGGCCCGCCGCAGGACGGCATCGCCGGCTCCGAAGGCTTTGGCAACATGACCCAAGGCAGCCTCGAACAGGCCAATGTCGATGTGGTCTCGGAAATGAGCGACCTGATCGCGGCCCAGCGCGCCTATGAGATGAACGCCAAGGTGGTCGGCGCCGCCGACCAGATGCTGCAAACCACTTCCGCGTTGTTCCGCTGAGGAGACTGACGATGAACCTGCGTTCCCTCCTCGTTGCAACCGCCCTACTCGCGGCGTCCGCCACGCCGGCGCTCGCGCAAGCCGACGGCGGCAGCATCGCGGTGCCGGTGCTTCGCGCCAATGTCACGGTGACCGGCGACGTGGTGCGGGTCGGCGACGTCATCGACAATGCGGGCACCGCGGCGCAGATCGCGATCTATCGCGCGCCCGATCTCGGCACCACCGGCTCGCTACCCGTCGCGCAAGTGCTCGGCGCCTTGCGCGCGCGCCAAGTGATCGGAGTTACGACCGGCGACATCAAGGAGGTTTCTGTGACACGGCTGGCGCGCACCGTGGAGACCAAGGAGATCGAGCTTCAGATCGCCCGCGCCATCGAACATCGCGGCGGCCTTGGCGAGGCGGCCAATCTCAAGCTGACCTTCGATCGCGACATGCAGGACGTCCGCCTGGACGCCTCCTACACCGGTGCCATGCAGATGGTCGCGTCGCGGTTCGAATCCCGCAACGGCCGCTTCGACGTCTCCTTCGAGATTGCGAACGAAGGGGCTGCCGCGCCGACAAAACTGCGCTTCACCGGCGTTGCGATCGAGACCGTCGAGGCCGCCGTCTTGCTGCGCGACGTCGAACGCGGCGACATCCTGAAATCCTCCGACGTTTCGGTCGAACGGCGCCCGAGGTCCGAAATATCCGGCGAAGCGGCGAGCCGCGGCCGCGCGCTCGGCATGCAGATGCGCCGCTCGATCCGCGCCGGCCAGCCGCTCAAGACCGCCGATCTCGCCAAACCCGATCTGGTGCAGCGCGACCAAACCGTCACGCTGATCTTTGAGAGCGCGGGCCTCTACCTCACCGTGCGCGGCAAGGCGCTGGAGAACGGCACCGAAGGCGACGTGGTGAACGTGCTCAATCTGCAAAGCAAGCGCACGGTCGCCGGCACCGTGATCGGCCGCGGCCAGGTCGCGATCCAGGTCGCCACCCCCCGCCCGCCCGCAACCGACAACACCGCCTCGATCGTGCCGGAAGAAACACCAGCCGCGGTTTCCGTCGCCGCCCAAAACGCTTCGCAAACTCCAACCGAGTAATGTTCATGTGCAGGTCTAGTAATAAGTCGGGTTTCAGGTCCGGTCGCAAGCGCATCGCGCTTACGGCTGCGTTGATGGCGGCCGTGAGCGCCACGGGTGGCTGTTCGTCGATCGACCGGCTGTCGCAGATCGGCGAGAAGCCGAAACTGAATGCGATCGAAGATCCGACCGCGCAGCCCGGCTACAAGCCGGTGCAGATGCCGATGCCGAAGCCGGAGACGGTGTCGTACAACGCCAATTCGTTGTGGCGGAACGGCTCGCGCTCCTTCTTCAAGGACCAGCGCGCCCACCAGGTCGGCGACGTGCTGACGGTGACCGTCAACATCACCGACCAGGCCAATTTCGCCAACGAGACCCAGCGCAGCCGCGCCGCCAAGGACAATTCGGGGATCACCGACTTTGTCGGCTCCAAGACGCTCGGCGCGCAGGCGCAAAAAGTACTGCCCGGCCGTATCCTAACCACCAACTCGACCTCTTCCTACGACGGCAAGGGCACGATCCAGCGCCAGGAATCGCTGCAAACCAACATCGCCGCCGTGGTCACGCAGGTATTGCCGAACGGCAATCTCGTGGTCGAGGGCAAGCAGGAGATCCGCGTCAACTTCGAGATCCGCGAGCTGATCGTCGCCGGCATCGTGCGCCCCGAAGACATCCAGAGCGACAACACCATCGAATCCTCAAAGATCGCGCAGGCCCGCATCGCCTATGGCGGCAGAGGCCAGATCAACGACGTGCAGCAGCCGCGCTACGGCTCGCAGGTGATGGACGTGCTGCTGCCGTTCTAGGAATCTTTTGAGAGCTCCCACATCTCATTGCGGTCTTAAGACGCGATGCGATGTAAAACGCGGCCTCCGTCAGCTCCCCTGCCGGAGGCCGCGGCCGTTTTGTCAGATGCCAGCAAATACAACGAAAACAAGGGGATTTGTTTTTTCTCCCGTGCAGGATCGTGTCAGTTTAGGCATGAACAGGACCGGAACAGGCAGATATATTGACACACCGCTGACACAGCGAACGGGATGCCTGTTCACCGCCCGTTCGGCCGTGCACGCCTGCGATGGCTCTCGACATCACTGATCGCGTTTGGACGATTGCTGACTTGATTGAAGCGGCTGTGGCAACTCAGCCGCGCCGGATCGGCGTAAGTTGTTCCGTGTAGTACAGGGTGGGAAGCGCTAGCTTCCCGCCAACTTCTTGGGCCACCAACGAACAGACATTGCTTGATTTTGGGAAATATGTTGCGTTGAGCCTTGCGCGGTTGGCGTATTGGCAAGGCTCAACGTCATGTTCTGAACCGCCAAAATTTATCTTGCAGTTCAACTCAGCTGGAGCGCGAACTTCGATTTCCGGGTTCATGCCTGACTCAGAAATGACCGCTGGTGCGTTTCTAGTTTGGGGGCTTCAGCTCGCCCTCGGTCCAGCCGACCGCATTCGCTGCGTGATAAGCGTCACAGTCTAGGCGGCGCTAATCGAGCATGGTCATGCGCACCTACACCAAGGAGCAGACCATGAGCAAAGACAATACCGATCGCGAGAGCCACGTCATTGAATTGACCCCGAACAGCCTGCCTGAAGGCCGCGAACTCAAGGACCACGATCTCGATCTGGTAAGCGGTGGGGGCATCAAGTGGACCTACACCAAGCAGAAGCCGGATGGCACCGCCGGAGGTAATGTGGCCGCCAAATGGAGCGTCGCTCAAGGTGCCGCGGCGTGAGGGTCAATGCTTCCGCCCGTTCGTGATGCGGATCACGTCTCGCCGCGGCGGAGCATACGCAGCGCCGTCATGTTGCAGACGCCGATGAGTTTCGCTGCCGCTTCGAGCGTGATCTCGCCACGCTCCGCCCACTCGCCGTCGCGGAACACGGCGATGTCGTAGTGCTTGCGGAAGCCGCGCGCGCGCTCTTGCGTCCAGGCATTGCCGTGCCCGGTCTCGACGCCGCTGCGATTGAGCGGGCGCGCGATCTGCCGATCGGGCATCAGCCGCGCCAGCCCACGCACCAGCGTGATCGTGTCGTCAGGAATGCGTGGATTGTACCGGCCGGCCGCATTCAGGCGCTGCTTCACATGCAACACGGTATGGTCGCCGCCTTGCCAGTGCAGGACCGCGTGGATGGCGCTGACGACGAACGGCGCGAGAGGCGGACGGCAAAATCGTGTGGTCCTGACTTCGCGACGCTGGAGTCAAGCTTGCGGGTAGTGACCTGCAGGCGACGGTGGCAAAAGAGCCGTTCACCGGGGAGAGCACGCTATAAACCGTAAACCATTGCGCAGGGAAAGCCGGACCAGTTCGGTGAACCTGTAGTGACTATGCTCGCGTGCTTTATCTATTTCGCACGCGAGGCTGCGGGTGCGTTGGACAACCAGCTTTCCCTGCGCCCTCTTTTCTTCTGGAACGTTCTTGCACGCTCGGGCGCGTCGCGCCGCGGGAATGCGGACTCATGTGGAGCAACGTCATTTGCGAGGAGCGATAGCGACGAAGCAATCCATCCTTTCTTTGCGCGGTGAGGTGGATTGCTTCGCTTCGCTCGCAATGACGATGCGGCGCGACGTCACGCAAACCTCGCCTCGACCCTCCCTAATCCCTCCAGCTCCATCACCACATGATCCCCCGCGTTCAGCCATATCGTCTTGACCAGACTCCCGGTGAGCACGATCTGGCCGGCGTGCAGGCTCCTGCCTTCGGCGGCCAAATGATTGGCGAGCCAGGCGAGCGCGTTGTGGGGATGGCCAAGCACGTCGGCGCCGGTGCCGCGCCCGGCCTCGGTGCCGTTGATCAAGGCGCGGCCGGCGACCCGCAACAGGTCCGGCGCCGCCGAGCGCGCGACCGGCCCGCCGAGCACGCAGCCGGCGGCAAAGAAATCGTCGGCCACGAGTGTCGGCGCGCCCAGCGTCTCCCATTTGAGGTAGCGGTCATCGACAATCTCGATCGCCGGATAATAGGCGTCGACCGCCTCCCCCACCCATTCGGCCGTGAACGGCTCTTCGGAAGGCGCAAGGTCGCGCGCGAGCCGCACCGCGATCTCGCACTCGACGCCGACGCGGACGTAATCCGCCGCCTGCAGCGACACGCCGCTGGCGTGCACGCTCTTTTCGAACACGCCGCCGCCGCAAGGGTGCGGGATGTCGAGATATCGCTGCATCACCGGGCTGGTGCAGCCGATCTTGTAGCCCACGATGGCGCCGGCATAAGGCAGCAGGAGATCGTGAACGGCGCGCTGGATCAGGTAGCCGTCGGCCTCCTCCTTTGGCGCGAGTTCGACCGCGAGCGAGGCGAGCGCCGTGCGATTGCGGCGGGCGGTGGCGATGACTTGGGCGGCGCCAAGAACATTGTCCATGCGCGCAAGACTATCACCATCCCGGCCCGGCCGAACCAGGTTCTCAAACCTCTGTTACGGCATTTTTGCGCGAGCTGATTGTTTTCCATGGGAAAACGGGCCGCGCTTGAGGCAAGCCATCAAGCCGGCGCGACCGGGCCGGCCTTCGCCCGGCGGCTGCCCCCTACTCGTCGCGATAGACTTTTTCGCGCTTCTCGTGGCGTTCCTGCGCCTCGACCGACAGGGTCGCGATCGGGCGGGCTTCGAGCCGCTTCAGCGAGATCGGCTCGCCGGTCTCCTCGCAATAGCCGTAGGTGTTGTCCTCGATGCGCTGCAGGGCGGCGTCGATCTTGGAGATCAGCTTGCGCTGGCGGTCGCGGGCGCGCAGCTCGATGGCGCGGTCGGTCTCGGAGGAGGCGCGGTCGGCGAGATCGGGATGGTTGACGTTCTCTTCCTGCAGCGTCTGCAGGGTGATCCTCAATTCCCTCAGGATCTCGTCCTTCCAGGCCAGCAGCTTGCCGCGAAAATAATCGCGCTGGCGGTCGTTCATGAACGGCTCTTTTTCGGAAGGCCGGTAGTTCTTCAATTTTTCCAAGGTCAGCCCATCTTTGCATACAAGGCGGACGGAAAAAGCGTCCCGCCGCGCGCGCCTTATATAGCGGCCTCATGTGACAGACAATGCCGGTTGGAGGCCCGGAAACCGTGCGTCCCCAAGGGTTTCCCCCGGGGACCTGCGGGCGAGGACGAAACCGCCCGGAACCGGCTAGAACTGCCCCGCTTTGGCCAGCTCGACCTCGACCCGAAGCTCGATCTCGGACAGCACCGCGTCGAGGCCGGGATCGCCGGAGGAAGCCTTCAGGTTGGCGGCGGCCTCGCGCAGCCGGCCCACGGTGGAGGCGTCGAAATTGCCGGCCAACAGGCCCAACTTGAGGTCGTCAAGGACATCGAGCGCGCCCTTGCCGCGCTGCACCGAGCGCTTGCGCCGTTCGACCGGATCCTCCTCGATGCCCTGCAGCGCAAGCAATGCATCGATATTGGCCGCGGCTTTCGGCGCAGCCGCGGGCCGCGTCGCCTGCGTCGAAGCCGCGTCGTCGGGAAGCGAAAAACCGGTCGAACCGCTTCGCTTGGTGTTGCCTGCGGGCGATCCGATCGTGGTGCCGCTCGGTCCGTAGATGCGCATCGTCGTGATCTCGCTGGTCGCGTGAGCGCAAGTTTCGCCGTTCTATGGTTAACGGAGCGTAAACGACCCGGCAAAATCTGCCGCGAGGCGGCAGTTTCGCCGTCGCGGCGTTAGCGGCCGGTCACCGGTGCAACGAGGTTTTTATATAAAAATCAATCGGTTATTCGCTCAGTGCGCGGTGGCACGGAGCTCGCATAGACAGTGGCGGATCGCTCGTTATGGGAGTGGCGCGGTGGGTCCAGGCCAAGGCCTCAGGCGGGGAGCAGAGGATGTCCAGCGTTCATTGCGCAGGAGTATTTGGGACAAGGGTGTTCGGAGCGGCCTGCGCCGTGCTGCTCGCGCTGGCGTTTTCCGCAGGGCCTGCGGGCGCGACCTCCCGCATCAAGGACCTCGCCAACATCGAAGGCGTCCGGCAGAACCAGCTGATCGGCTACGGCCTCGTGGTCGGCCTCAACGGCACCGGCGATACGCTCAACAACATCCCCTTCACCAAGCAGTCGCTGCAGGCAATGCTCGAGCGCATGGGCGTCAACATCCGCGGCGCCACCATTCGCACCGGCAACGTCGCCGCCGTCATGGTGACCGGCAATTTGCCGCCGTTCGGCACCCAGGGCACCCGCATGGATGTCACGGTCTCGGCGCTCGGCGATTCCAAGAATCTGCAGGGCGGCACCCTGCTCGTCACCCCCCTGCTCGGCGCCGACGGCAATGTCTACGCAGTGGCGCAGGGTTCGGTGGCGATCTCGGGCTTTAATGCCGAGGGCGAAGCCGCCAAAATCGTCCGCGGCGTGCCCACGGTCGGCCGCATCGCCAACGGCGCCATCATCGAACGCGAGATCGAGTTCGCGCTCAATCGTTTGCCCAATGTGCGGCTGGCGCTGCGCAACGCCGATTTCACCACCGCCAAGCGCATCGCGGCCGCGGTCAACGATTTTCTCGGCACCAAGACCGCCGAGCCGATCGACCCCTCCACCGTCCAGCTTTCGATCCCGCCGGAATTCAAGGGCAACGTCGTCGCCTTCCTGACCGAGATCGAGCAGTTGCAGGTCGATCCCGACCTCGCCGCCAAGATCATCATCGATGAGCGAAGCGGCATCATCGTGATGGGGCGCGACGTCCGTGTCGCTACCGTCGCGGTGGCGCAGGGCAACCTCACCGTCACCATTTCCGAAAGCCCGCGGGTCAGCCAGCCCAATCCGCTGTCGCGCGGACGAACCGTGGTGACGCCGCGCACCGGCGTCACCGTCACCGAGGACGGCAAGAAGCTGGCGCTGGTGAAAGACGGCGTATCGCTGCAGCAGCTCGTCGACGGCCTCAACGGGCTCGGCATCGGGCCGCGCGACCTGATCGGCATATTGCAGGCGATCAAGGCCGCCGGCGCCATCGAAGCCGACATCGAGGTGATGTGATGGTGGGAAGCCTCGCCAACAACATCGGCGGCAGCCTCCCCGCCAGGGCGGCAATCCCGAGCTACAACGGCCACCCGGATTATGATCTCGCCAACGCGCTGACAAGGGTGTCGCCGCAGGCGCAGGCCAAGGCCAAGTCGACCGCGACCGATTTCGAGGCGATGTTCCTCAACTCGATGTTTTCGCAGATGACGTCTGGCCTCAAAGGCGAAGGCCCGTTCGGCGATACGCCGGGCACCGGCATCTGGCGGTCGATGCTGACGGAACAATATTCGAAATCCTTTGCCAAGGCCGGCGGCGTCGGGATCTCCAACGACGTCTATCGCACGCTGATCCTGCAGCAAGCCAAACGCAGCAGCCAGACCTAAAGGGAAATTCAAGATGAGCCGCCAACAACGAGATGCGCCCGCCCCGATCGCGGCCACCGCCGCCGACGCGCGCAAGCTCGCCGAAAACCTGTTGGACGTCATGAGTGCGCTACTTTCCGTCATCGAGCGCGAAACCGAGCTGGTGCGCGCCGGCAAGCTGCGCGAGGCCATGGCATTCGAGCCCAAGAAGAGCGAGCTGTCGCGCCGCTATGTCGGCGCGGTGGCGCAGTTGAAGGCCAGCCAGAAATTTTTCGCGCAGTCGGCGCCCGAGCTTTTGACCGCGCTGCATCGTCATCACGACACCTTCCGCGCCATGCTGCAGATCAACTTGACAGTGCTGGCAACCGCGCATGCGGTCTCGGAAAGCATCGTGCGCGGCGTCAACGCCGAGATCCAGCGCCGCAATATTCCAAGCACCTACACCGCCTCGGGCCGGCGCACGGCGCCTACTGCGCGCCAGATGACGCCGCTCGCCGTCAGCCGCACGCTCTGACCGGCGTCCGCCGATCCGGACAATTTTAATCAAATTCTCGCGCCGATCGCAGTGCGGAATTCACCGCGTTTTCTAACACGGTATTGATACTGGGATGGCATAGTCACAATTCAGAAGAGACCGGGATTTGACTCGAAGCAAGCCAGGAGGCTGCCATGAGTACGGATTTCAGCATCAGGCCGGTGGGGGCACCGGCTCCATCGCCTGTAGTGCCACCGCCGAGCAAGGCGGCGAACGAGGCTGTCACCACCGAGCTGCCGGCGAGCCAGAGCGTCACCGCGACGGACGCGAGCGCGAGCGCTGGCGCCAACAACAATCCGCCGATCATAAACGAGGACCTATCGCGTCAGGCATTCTTCGATCGCGCAGCGGTGGCGGTCGTGTTTCAGGTGGTCGACAACAGGACGGACCAGGTGGTGAAGCAATATCCCGATGACGCCGTGCTGCGCCGCCGGGCCTATTTCCACACCCTCGACCTGACCAAGGCCTCCAGTCCGCGCGCGCGCGCGACCGACCGTACGGCCTGAGCGGCTGGAAGCGGCTATTTTTCCTGGGTGGCGTAGGCGGTGTCGAGAAAGGTCGACCCGGTCACGGGATCGGTGACGACATTCTTGATCTGCGCCTTGCCGGAAGGGGTCAACGTGAACTTGGTGTCGCCGACGCGAAACGCGCCACCCTTGATCAGGACATCCTGATATTTGGACGCGCCGTCGCTCTGATAGTGAACCTTGGCGTGGAAACCGCTGACGTCAGTGATGTGGATCGTGAACGACTTGTTGTTGGCGTATTTGCCGGTCCAGGTGCCCTGATAGAGCGCGGGATCGACCGCGACGTATTTGGCCTTGCTCGGCGCCGACGTCAACGAATTGCTCTTGTAGCTCGCCGACAGCACGCTCATGATGTCGGTCATGACTGTCCTCTACTGGCCGGCAAAGCCGTCATCCCCGGCCTGAGAGGCCGGCTGCGATATTGCAGTTGATGTCGATCAGCGATTTCAGTTTCGCCGGATCCGGATTGATCTGCATTTCGACGGTCTGCTTCATGACGAACACGCCGATATTGGCGATGTTCTGGCGAACCTCGAGCGGCTGCGGATTGTCGTTGGTCTCCATCGCGCTCATGAAGATCGACCACAGCCTGCGATTGAAGAGCAGCGCCTTGTGCATGTTCTTGTCCGGACCGATCCAGTTGGTCTGAACCTCCTGGAGCTGTCTTGCCGCCTTCAACAGGGCCTGCGCTTCGATTTCCCTGGGATGCGCCATCGTGTGCGACGTGCGGGCATAGGCTTGAGCGGCATGCGACATTCACTAACCTCGGCGTTACGCTAAAATACGGGCTTACGAAACTGCCCAAGTTTTGTACGTGGTCCCCTTTAAAATATGGTTAGCGGATGTTTTCGTATTTGACCGAATAAGGGCGAGCAAAGCGTGCTTCGCCGACGCCGCGCTGCGCGGCACCGCAACAAAACCCGACGGGGGTTTGCCCCGCCGTCTTCTTTTTTCTTTTACCGCTGAGCTTAGCGCAGAAGTTGCAGCACGCTTTGCTGGGACTGGTTGGACAGGGCCAGCGCGGACACCGCGATCGATTGGCGCGTCGACAGGGCCTGGCTGTTGGCCGCTTCCTCGTTGGAATCCGCCAGCGTCAAATTGGCCGAGCCGGTCTGCAGCACGTTGATCAGGTTTTTGGCAAAGTCCTGGCGGATCTGCACGATCGACAGGTTGGAACCGAGCGCCGAGGCTTCCGACCGCAACTGGTTTGAAGCGGCAGTCACCTTGGTGATCACCGCGTTGGCCGAGCTGTTGTCCAGAAAATCGGTACCCGCGGCCAACGGACCAAGGCCGAGGCCGGTCGCGTCATAGGTGACGCCGGGGACGGTAAGCGTGGACTTGCCTGTTTCGTTGAAAGTCAACTTCAGATCGTCGCCGAACAGCAGGTTGATGCCGTTGAACGAAGCGTCCTGCGACGTCGTCGTGATCTGTGCGATGATGTTGTTGTACTGGCTCACCAGGCTGGCGCGAACAGTCTGCGAGTTCGGATCGGCGAGTGGCTTGCCCGCGACGCCGCCGGCCGGAGTGACAAGGGTCGCCGTATCGGTGCCGCTGATCGCAATGGTGTTCGCGGCTGGGGTGTTTCCCGTTGTCAGGATCTGGCTTGCGTTGTCGTTGGTGGAGGTCAGCGTGATGGAGCCATTGCTGGCCAATGATGCCGTCAATCCAAGGCCGGCCGTGGACAACGCATCATTGAAAGCGTCGATTGAGTTGACGTTACCGGCGGCAACGGTGCTGCTGACCGTGATTGTGGTCGCGGCACCGGTGGCGGGGGTAAAGATGAAGGTCTTGCCGTTGAGCGAGTTGGTGCCGGCGTTGGTCAAATCGGCCGTGGTTCCGGCAACACCTAGCGGGCCTACGCCGGTCGGCGCCAGGCTCGTTGCAGAAGCCTTCACCGTGTAGCCGGTCGTCGTCTGCAGCACCTGGTTGGCGATCGACCTCGCGGTATCGACCAGCTGCTGCAGCGAAGTGAGGCCGGTATTGGCAGCCTGCAGCACCTGCACGCCATTGCTGATGGAGTCGAGAAGATTGTTGATGTCGCTGGCGCGATTATCGAGGCCCTGCGCCGTGAAGAAATTGGTCGGATTGTCGAGCGCGGTGTTGACCTTCTTGCCGCTGGCCAGACGATTCTGGGTGGTAGCGAGGAGCGCCGCCGTGGATTGCAGCGAGAGCAGGTTCTGGCGAACCGCCGCCGAAAGAACAATACCGGACATGTGACAAGCCTTCCGAAGGTTTACCTCCGGCAGCTTCTACCGAGTTTCCTTTAAATTAGGGTTAATGCCAGCTTAAGTTTTCTGGCTAACAATTTGTTACCCAAGGCTCGCCTGCCCGGGCTCCGCCTGATCGTGGTTCCGCAACGAAAAAGCGGCGGGGTTTCCCCCGCCGCCTTGTTCGATAGTCTTGCGAAAATCAGCGCAGCAGTTGCAGCACGCTCTGCTGCGACTGGTTGGCGAGCGACAGCGCGGACACCGCGATCGACTGGCGGGTCGACAGCGCCTGGCTGTTGGCCGCTTCCTCGTTGGCATCGGCCAGCGTCAGGTTGGACGCGCCGGTCTGCAGCACGTCGATCAGGCTCTTGTTGAAGTTCTGACGGAGCTGCACGACGGACAGGTTCGAACCCAGCGCCGAGGCCTCGGTGCGGAGCGTGGAGCTGGCCGAGCTGAGCAAGGTGAGCGCCTTGTTGGCCGAGTTGTTGTCCAGGAAGTCCGTGCCCGAGGTCAGCGAAGCAAGGCCAAGGCCGGTCGCATTGAAGGTGACGCCGGTGATGTTGAGCGTGGACTTGCCGGTTTCGTCGAAGGTCAGCTTGAGGTTGTCACCATTCAGCAGGTTGGTACCGTTGAAGGACGAATCCTGCGCGGTTGTCGTGATCTGCGTGATGATGTTGTTATACTGGCCCACGAGGCTAGCGCGAATGGCCTGCGAAGCCGGATCGGCAACCGGCGCGGTGCCAGCTCCGAACGTCGCAGTACCGCCACCCGTATTGGTGAAGGTAGGCGTGACCGTGGACGAGGCCGCGTCATTGGTCGTGGTAATGACGAGGTGGTTGGCGCTGTCCAGGCTGGCGGTGAGGTTATTGGCCGCCAAAGCGGTGTTGAGCTGGGCAAGCGACTCGCTGGCGCCGAAGACGATGTGGGTCGCCGTTCCACCACTGGTGGCGGCAATGTCCAGAACGTCGGTGGCTTTAATATTGGTACCGTCAACCAGATTGGCCGCGGTGCCGGCGAGGACTGACGAAGTGGACGTCGACTTGGTCGTATAGCCGGTGGGCGCCTGCAACACCTGGTTGGCGATCGACTTGGCGGTATCGACCAGGCCCTGCAGCGAGGTGATGCCGGTGTTGGCCGCCTGCAGCACCTGCACACCGTTGCCGATGCTGTCGAGCAGGTTGTTGATGTCGCTCGCACGGTTGTTGAGGCCCTGCGCGGTGAAGAAGTTGGTCGGGTTGTCGAGAGCCGAATTGACCTTGTTACCGGTGGCCAGGCGATGCGCGGCTTCTGCCCGCGTTTACAAGGCGTTAACTATATTGGGAAAGGATGCTTCGAAATCGGTCAGACGTCGAAGCCGGCGCACTTCAGCGGAGAACAGCCATGGCTTTAAAAGTCGAACTCAAGCCGCATGAACGGATCATCATTGGATCCTGCGTGATCACCAACACCGAACAACGTACCCGGCTGCTGATCGACGGCGAAAACGTTCCGATTCTGCGCGAGAAGGACATCCTGACGCCGGAAACCGCGGACACGCCAGCCAAGCTGGTCTATCTCGCGGTGCAACTGATGTATCTGTCGCCGGACCCGATGGCCCATCATCCGACCTATTTCAGCCTGGTGCGGGACATTCTGAGCACCATGCCGAGCGCATGGCCTTTCATCGAAGGGATCAACAATCACATTCTGAATGGCGATCCGTATTACGCGCTGAAAGAAGCGAAAAAGCTGATCGGCCACGAAGAGAAGCTCATTCAGGCGGCCCGTACCAACGCTGAAACCGATCGCAAATCAGCGTAGCGCCATCGCGGTTCGGGACAACCAACGCACCGACGCAAAACAAGAAGACCTCCGAAAGGAGGCCTTTCGCACGTCTGACGGAGCTACGACCCCGCCTCCGGAAGGGCCAGCGCTTCACCTGACAGGGATCGTTTACATCGCCAGCGGCGGAGACGGCTCGACTTGCGGCACAAGGCCGTCGCAGGACCCCGATCGCCGTGCGCCGAATTCCAGCACCGCCGAAATCAATGCATCGATATCGCAGGTGTCGGTGCGGTGATTGACAATGGCCGCGCGGATCGCGAGTTGGCCGTCGAGAACGGTCGTCGACGGCGCCGCGATTCCGGATTCCTGGATGTCGATGACGATGTCGCCATTGATCTTGTCGGCGTCAGCCGCGCGATAGCGGAAGCAGACGATGTTGAGATTAACCGGTGCCAGCAGCTCCAGCCGCGGCTCGGCCACGATCCGCGCCTCAAGATATTCGGCCAGCGCACAGGTGCGGGTGATGACCGCGCCGATTTTTTCGGTGCCATAGGTTTTCAGGGTGAACCAGGTCTTGAGCGCCCGAAAGCCGCGCGACAGATCCGGGCCAAGATCGCAAGGCCACGGCGAGCCTGCCGCAAGTCCGCGTGTTTCCCTCCGCAGATACGCGGCAGGCGCGGCAAACGCCCGGCGGTGCCGCTCGCCGTCGCGGACCATCAGGAAACCGGCGTCATAGGGCACCTGTCCCCATTTGTGGAAATCGAACGCAATCGAATCGGCGTCTTCAATTCCCTTGAGCCGCGGCGCGACCACCGGCGAGAAATCCCAAGCGCGCCATAGGCGCCGTCGACATGAAACCAGAGTTGCTGTTCGTGGCACAATGCGCCGAGCGCCAGAAGATCATCGATGCCGCCGATATCCACCGTGCCGGCCGAGGCCACCACCAGGAACGGAGTACGCCCGGCTTCGCGGTCGCACGCTATCTGCGCGCGCAGCGCGGCGACGTCGATCCGGTGCGACGGGTCGACGGCGATGCAGCGCAGGGCATCGGTGCCGAAGCCTGCGATGTCCATCGCTTTCGCGATGCAGCCATGCGCCGCCTTCGAGGTGTAGGCGGTCAGGAGCGCGCCTTCATCGCCGATGCCATGCTGACGCGCAGAGGTGCCGAGCGCGGTTGTTCGCGCCACCAGCACGGCCATCAAATTGGCCATCGAGGTACCGGTGACGAAAATCCCGCTCGCGCCGGCGGGAAAGCCGAACATCTCGGCCATCCACTGAACGATCTGTCGTTCGACCTCGATTGGAATGTGATCGCGCCCGCCGAGATTGGCGTTGAGTCCGGCCGCCAGCATCTCCGCCAGCATGCCGACGGCGGAGCCGCCGCCATGCACCCATCCCATGAAGCCCGGATGAACGTTGCCGGTCGCATAAGGCGCGATGAAATCGGTGAATTCGCGATAGACCTCGCCGAGGCCCGAGGGCTGACGCGGAAGCGTCGCGCGAAACTCCGCACGAACCGTGTCCGGTATCGGCTGCCAGACCGGGCGATCGCGAACGCCCGCGATATAGTCGATCATGTCATCGAGCATGCGATGACCTTGCGCGCGCAAATCCTCCCAATCCCGGGGATCAAGCGTCTCGATCGCTTCGGACCGCTGCGAAGCTTCATGCAGCAACTCGATCACGCCGCCTGCTCCTTGCCGCGTCGGACGCGGCGCTCCAGCATCGCCACGAACGCATCGAATATCTTGCGCATCTGCGGCGGCTTGTAAGGAAAGATCTCCGGTGAATCCATATTGTGAACCACGGCGGTATTGTCGGCCTCGAAGATCAACAGCGATCCGCTCTTGGTTTCCGCGCAGTCCACCGTGAAGTAATCAAGGCCGATGCGACCGGCCACGCCGGCCAGCGCCGCACGGTGACGATGCGCGAAGCCGACATCGAAGGTGCGCATGAAGGTCTCTTCCTCAAGACGCTTGTTCGCACTCTCGGACATCTTCGCGTTGAGGTACCAGATGTCCCAGCGGTCCGCGATCGCCATGTGACAGGCGTAGGGCTCGCCCTCGACGAAAACCACGCGGTATTTGCGGAACAATCCGTCATCGCCGGAATAGTCGACGAATCGCGCGATGAAGAATTCCTCTTCCTGGCGTCGATCGAGATAGCGTGCCATCGCTTCACGATCGTCGATCTTGGCGAGACCGACGCCGGCATGGGAGCCGCGCGGCCGGACGATGATGGGAAAAGCAGCGATGCCGGCCACCACTCCGGGCGACTGTGCAGGCTGCAGAAGCTGCGCGCGGGTGACCGAGATGGTCGCGGGAATCTCGAGGCCGTCGATATCCTTCAGCAGACGATACAGCTTGTCGCGATCCAGGTTGCCGACCAGTTTCGGCGGATTGAGCAGCGGCCGCGGCCAGCGCGGCACCGCCTGATCGATCATGCACAACGCGTCCCGGCAATCTTCCGAATCGGACGCGATCACGATGGCGACGTCGTGATCGGGCAGCGGCATCGGCAATCCGGCTTCGGGAACGACGTATAATACCATCAACTCGACGCTGGACTCCTCGAGCAGGAATTCGATCGGGGTATTGCTGCCCATGTCGGTCGCCGCCGCCAGCGCAAGAACGCGCAAGCGCGGATTGTTTGCCGCGCACGGCGAGCGGAATAGCCGATGGGATGCAAGGACGTTCTGCTGAATGGCGAGCCCGGCCTGCTTGTTGCCCAAAAGCTGCGCGATCAGCGACAGGTCCAGCGCCTCGCCGGCCTTCGCACGGCCGTCGAGCAGCTTGGCCGTCAGCTCTCCGCACAGCGGGCGAAGATCCCCGCCGTCGAACGCCAGCTTCGCAAGCCGGGCCATGCCGATGCGGTCTGCGCAGCCGACGCGGGTGGTGTCGGCGAGTTCTAGAGGCTCAGTTTGCATATGCGAGCTCCACCAATTCCATCCCGCCTGCATGCTCAAGCAGCAGCTCTATTTTGGCGACGACGCTTGCGATGCGATCGAGCTCGCGCTGCAGATTCTGTTGCGCGGCCCTCGCGTCAGGCGACCACGTCTCGGTGATGAGGCGCGCGCCAACGCACAGCCGCAGTGCTGCGGTCGGTTCCGCGTCCCGCATCTCCAGTCGAACCGGCTGGCCGATCAGGCAACGCTGTGCTGCGATCGCCCGATCCGCCTCGCTGCCGCCGACCACCTCGCGCAAATCCTGCGCCAGCGCACGATAAACGACCCGGCAATGGTCGGTCGAAAGCGGGCCGCGAAGACTATGAAGCGTGAACGGAAAGATCGTTGGGTGAGCGAATTCCTCGTCTTCGATCCCGTCGGCCTTCGTCCCAGGACCGACCAGGCGAAGCGACGGTGACAGCATGATAAGGCCCTCGATCCCGGCCTGCAGCTGCCTCAGCGCCAACGCACGGAATGCATCCGGCACCCGGTAGTAGGTCCTGATTTCCTCGAGCGCGGCTTCCCAGCGCAGCCATTGACCGAGGTTCGGCCGGCTCTCGAAACGAGACCGCAGGGCGGCCCAGCGTTTCGGCCAATCGCTGCGGCTCGCGTAGTCGAGAAATCCGGGCGCGATCCCTTCGCCCCGGTCGAGCGATCGCGAAAGCGCCGTCGGGACCAGCAGCGCGCCGCTGAAAGCAGGTCCGCCGAAATATTTCGAGCCCGTGATCAGCACCATATACCCGCGATCGAGATAGGTTCTCATCCGGCGGCGGCCGAGACGCATCTGGCAGGCGTCGACGACGATCAAAACCTGGTCGGGCCACCTGTTCGCAATCTCGTCGAGGCAGGCCTCGCTCGGCGAGCGCCAGCCAAGTTTCGACGAATCCATGATTTGAAGGAGAACGCTGGCGCCGTTCGCGGCCGCCGCATCAATAGCGTCAAGAACGGCCGCATCGTCGTCCGCCCGCGCCCTGACGTCTCGCGCCCGGCCGAACAACGGCACCTCGACGCTGTCGCCGGACAGGCCGTCGATCGGCGCATCCTTACGAACCGGGCGCCCGCACGCCGTCAAGCTGCTGAAATGGTGCCCACGTGCCGTGCAGGCCGTTCCACTGCCGGTCTGGTCCGATCCGACAACAACCGTCGTGAGCGCAGGACCGAGCAACGACCGTGCCAGGAACAAGGCATGAAGCTGCGAGTCGGTGCCCGACGGTGAGAAGACCACCTCCACATCCGCCGCGGAAAGCTGCAGATGGGCCTTGAGTTCCTCGCGCATTTCTTCGGTGCGCGCATCGAACGCCGCCTCCAGCCCGATTGCGATCGCCGATCGCATCATTTCCTCCCGCGCAAGACCGGCACGGTTGTAAGCTCGCTCCGAGATCGACGACGCCGTGCTTGACGCAAAACTCCATATCTGCGGCGAAGGCATGGGCCGGCAGCCGTACTCATTGAGGCCGCGATCCGGATCGACCGTCAGCCGAGGATCGCCTCCGCAGGTGAGCAGATCATTGAGCGGCGCAAACAGGTCACGCAGTCCGCGCGCCGGCCCGCTATCGGACGGGCGGAAACCGCGAGCTTCGGCAGTCTGCAACCGGGGGGCGGCTGACATCATTCGCAGGATCTCACGCGGCATCCGCCACGGTTGGCGCCGCCGCGAACTGCGAGGCGACATCGCCGTGAAAGACCGACGGTCCGACGTGATCGAGATTGCTTTCGAGATCGGCCCAGATTTCGCCGCCGATATCGGTCCAGCGTTTGCAGAACGCGAAATCCTCGCTGAGGTAGGTTCCACTCTTCGCATCGATCATGCAGTCGAACAATGCGAACCGGTTCGTACTTCCGGTGAGGGCGTCGTGGGAATGCTCGCGGAAGAATTGCAGCGATGCGTAGTCCGGGTGTCCGCACATCTGTTCCAGCACATGACGCCTGATCATCAGAAAGCCGGTTCCGGCATAGCGCACCCGGGTGAATCCGCCGACCACTGTCACGCGATCGGGGTCGTCGATCTCGAGCACATAATCGAGCGACGCCCCCGGCACATCCGGCCGCTTCGATTCCAGCGCCCTCCTCGCCTTCTCCCAATTGATCCGCTTGATCGGATAGACGCCGGCGACGACATCGGCGCCGGATTCGATCAGCCGAAACACCTGCTCGGGCGTAAAGCCGATATCCGCGTCCACGAACAACAGGTGCGTGGCGGCGGGATCATCGAGGAACAGCGTCACCAGGTTCGCCCGCGCGCGCGTGATCAGCGCATCGCCATCGCGCAACTGCACCTTGAGATCGACGTTGGACTTGCCATGGAGCGCCCGCTGCAGCCGGAAGATCGATCCTGCATAGATGCTGGAGACCTGCCCGCCGAAGCAGGGCGTGGCCACTACAAGATGAATTTTGTCGTTCATGATTGGCTCCGAAGCGGCAGACCGCGCCCAACTTCTGACAAAACAGTAAATAGACGTGGTTAATGAAAACCTAACGGCCTTTATCAGTACCGATCAGGCTAGCGGCAGGAACTTGGTCAGGCTCAATTGCGCAAGCAACGCGGTGGTCTGGTACGACGCCTGTAGGCTGGTCTGCAGCGCCAGTATCTCGCTCGCCACCTGGTTCTGGGAGATGCCCTCGGTCTGGTCGACCATGTTCTGCAGTGCCGTCTGGGTCTGGGTTTGACGGGCCGTGGCGTCCTTCATCGTGCTCTGCGCATTGGCGAGGTCGGTCTGGATGTCCTGGAAGGTCTGCTGACCGGTTTGCGGCGTCAGGTTGGTGACCGTGCGCGAGCTAAGCGCCGCGCTCTGGGCTGCCGAATTGATTCCGCTCGGCGAGAACGTGACGGCGGCAAACACCGCGATCGACTGGATCGCCGACCGGATCGCCTGCTCGTTGGCTTGCGCGCCGAATTGCACGGTCTGCGACTGGTCGATGCGCACCGTCGACGACGCGCGCGCCGTGCCGGGTCCGGAATTGCCGGTGTACCAGGCGACCGTGTTCGCCGAGCCGTTGACCAGCGTGGTTGCCGACCCCAGCGGCGCGCCGCCGACCCGCAGCGGCGGCTGCGTTGCCGTCACCGTACCGCCGAAACCGAGGGCTGCGAACGCAGCCGCATTTGAGCTCGTGACCGAAAGGCTGGCGGCGGCGTCGGTATGCAGCGTGATGACGCCGCCAGAGACGGTCGAGGGCGTCGAGGTGCCGGTGATCGCGTCGATCTTCGAGAGCAGCGTCTGGACGCTGTCGGTGACGTTGAGCTGGTTGCCGGTCGCGCCGGCGGCGACAAAGCTGATCTGCTTGCCGTTCACGGTGATGGTGTCGCCCGCCGCAAAATTGGCGGCGAGCGAGTTGGTGGCGGCGGCACCCGACAACAGCGTCGCGCCGGTGATCGGCGCCGGCGGCGCCGCCTTGTTGTTGACCACGATTCCAACCGCGGTCCCGTCGGTATTGAAGAAATTATCACCGGCGGCAACCGCTGAGGCCGCCACCAGCGCGGTGTTGGCGAGCGTGCTGATCGAGCTGTTGAGGGCGGCGTTGAGGTTGGCGGCCGTCGCCGTCGAGGTCGCGCCGATCGCAAAGCTGCCGGTCGGCGGCGGCGTCGTATTGGTTGCCGTCAACTGAACGGATTCGGTGGTGCCGTCGGGGAGATTGAAGGTGAAGCTCACCTGATCGCCCGGATTGGGATTGGTGGCGCCGAGGTCGACCGAAACCGCCGCCGGCGAGCCGGCAGGACCGTTCACCGTGGACCCGGTCAGCAACGACGTCACTGAACTCAGCTTGAAGCCGAACGGCGAGCCCGCGACGTCTTCCGCCACCTTCACCGATGTCGGCGTCGGCGAAGTAATGACAAGGCGCCCCATGCCGCTGATGCCGAGATCGGCCTGCTGCCGTTCCGATATCACCTGCTTCAGGCCGGCCTTGGCGGCGGCGCCGTTCATGATGTCGTCGGCGGATGCGACCGCCGGCGTGTTGATGGCGCTGCCGGAGAAGATGTAGCGGTCGCCGACCTGGGTATTGAGGATGCCGACGATCGATGAAAGCTGGGATTGGGCGTTTTGCTGCGCGATGGTCTGCCCGCTGCTGCCCAGGTTTTGCGGGGTCGCGGCCGCCGAACTCTGCACCGATTTCGCGGTCTGCGACAGCGACTGCAAGCCGGTGTTGGCCGCGGATATGATCGTATTGACGTTGGTCATCGTGGTGGTGAACGCCGAAATGTTCGAAAGCTGCGCCCGCGCGGCGATCGCAAAACCTTCGTTGACACCCATGCCGGCATAGGTCTGCGACTTCACGCCGGTCGAAAGCTCCGTCGACAGGTTGGTGAGCTGGTTGTTGATATTCTGGACCGACTGGCCCAGGACCGAAGAGCCGTAATTGATGCTGCTGACCGACATTTTGAGCGCCTTACACTGGAATCTGCAACAAGCTCGTCATCATGCTTTGAACGACCGACATGATGTGGGCATTGGCGGCATAGGTATTCTGCACCTGGATCAGGTTCGCCATTTCGGTGTCGATATTGACGGCGGAGGTGGAGTTGAATTTCTGCTGCAAGGTAGAGACGACGACGCTCTGGCCCTGCTGCAATTGCGTCGCCAGCGTCGAGGCATTGCTTTGCTGGCTGAGAAATGCCTGCATGTAGTCGATGACGGTGCCATTGAACGGCGCCGCATTTGAGCCCAGTCCGGTTTTCGTCGAATAGCTGAATTTCGCCGACGTCAGTTGCGAATAGAGGAAATCGGAGCGCGTGGTGTCGCCGGGCGCGGTGACCGGCGAGGTGTTGTAGACCGAGAGCTTCGATGCGTCGGTCACCACCGCCGCGTTCACGGTGATGCGTCCGGCAAGGCCGGTGATCTGCGGGCCGCTGCCCGTGATCTGGCCGGTGTAGAGCAAATTGTCGTCGGTGAACAACGGCAACTGCGGATTTCCGCTGGCAAGCGAGGCAATCGTCGTCGTGACCGACGCCGCCTTGACGCTCGCGCTGCTGGTGCCGTCATCGACGACGCGTAGTGAGCCGGCCGCGTTCGAGAACTGCAGATGATTGCTGCCGAGCGCCGCGTTCAATTGCGCGGCGACCGAGGCCGCGCCGGCGGAGAAATCGACGCCGATCACCTGCGGATTGGCGTTGGGCGCGTTTTGCAGCGGCAGCGCGGCCGGATCGGTCACGTTGACGATCGAGATCTGGTGCTGGGTGTTGGTCGCAGCGTCGGTGTAGGTCAGGTTGACCGTATTGCCCGGCAACGCGCCCGACAGGCTGACGTCGAATCCGGAAGGTGGTCCGGCGACCGCGGCACCCGCTGTGGTCTTGTCGGAAAGCGAGCTCGCAAGCGTCGCGGCCAGCTGATCGACCTGCGTCTGCGCCTGCACCAGGGTCTGGTCGCGCAGCTTCAGGTCGGCGGCGATCTGGCCCGAACTGATGACGTTGTTCGCGACTACGTCGATCGAGGCGCCGTTGGGCAATTGGATGTTCAGCGTCCCGACGCCGGACTTGGCCGGATTGGCGTTGTACAGCGAGGTCGCGCCCAGCACGCCGGGCGAGCTGAAATTGATCGTGGAAGCGAGGCTACCGCCGACCAGCTCGATGCCGGCGTTGGTAAACACGTTGGTCTGGTTGGACGTGTCGGTGATGGCCCTGATATCCATCAACTTCGACAGCTGATTGAGCGCGCCGTCGCGCTGGTCCATCAGCGTCGCCGCGGCGGGATCGCTCGGGCTCAAGCCCTGCAGCCTGGTATTGATCTGCGCGATCTGGGTCATGGCCGCGTTGGCCAGATTTGCGGAGTTGCCGATGTCCTGCTCGACATTGCTGCGCAAGGATTGAATCCCTTGCGTCGTCGTATTCAATTGCTGCGCCAGCGATTGCGCCGCCGACAACGCCACCGATTGCGCGGACGCGTTGCCCGAGCTGGTCGATAGCGCCTGCAGCGCCGAGGTAAAATCGCTGAATGCCGTCTCCAGCGTGCCGGTGCCGCCCGGCGTGCCGTAGACGCTTTGCAGCTGGCCCAGGATGTTCGCCGTCTGGTCGGCATAGCCGCCGCCCGAGGTTTCGGTGCGCAACTGGCCTTGCACAAACAGATCGAGCTGACGGTTGACGCCGGTGGTCAGCACGCTCGAGCCGTCGCCGCCACTGGCCAGTTCGATCTGGTTGGAGGCTTGGGTAACGTAACCCGGCGTCTGCGCGTTCGCGACGTTCGACGAGATGATCGAAAGCGAGGCCTGGTTGGCGCGCAGACCGGACATCGCGGTGGCAAGGGCTGAACTCAAACCCATCTTTGTGGCCCGCCTTGAATTACGTTACACTGACAAGCACTGGCGCCGCTCAGCGCAGCACGTTCAGCAGATCCTGAACCATGTTGTTGGCCGTCGTGATCACCTTGGTGTTGGCCGAATAGGCCTGCTGGGTCACGATCAGCTTGGTGAATTCGTCGGCGATGTCGGTGTTCGATCCTTCGAGCGACGACCCCGAAATCTTGCCGGAGGCGCCGATGATCGCGGGGCCGGACAGGTCGGTCACCTCATAGGCGCCGCCGTCAAGCGCCTTCAAATAGTTGGTGCCGTTGAAGTGCGACAGCGTGACGGAGGCAAGGTCGATGTTCTGCCCGTTGGAAAACGTTCCGACCACGAGGCCGCTGTTGTTGATGGCAACCGACTGCAATTGCCCGGCGGCGAAACCGTTCTGCGTGATGGTGTTGATGGTCGCAGAGCCGCCTGAGCTCGCGAATTGGGTGAGCGCACCTGAACTGAGGTTGAGGGACAGATTTCCCAGCGAAAGACCGTTCACCGCCACGTTCGGGATAGTGACGGAAGAACCTGATGGCGACGCCAGCGTCCCGTTGGCATTGAACGAGAAGTTCGTGCCGGTGTTGACCCACGAGGTCTGGGTGCCGGTCGCGCTGGTGTTGGTCTGGTAGAACAGATTCCACACGTCCGTGTGTCCGGTGCCGAGCGAGGCACTATCGATCTTGGCCCAGCGCAATTGCAGATTGATCGGAGTGCCGGCCTGATCGAAGGTGGTCACGGCGCCGCCGCTGATGGATTCGTTGGTGAAGGTGGTCAGGTCGTTACCGACGACGACGCCGGCGCCCGCCGACGCGATGGTTCGATTCACCGCCACCGGAGAGGTGAACCCGATGTTGCCGGCGGTGAAAGCTGCCGCCGCGCTGCTGATGCTCCAGTCCTCCCCGGTTCCAGAGTGCAACGTGATTGCGCCGGCGGGACTGATCGTCGGGGGCACGCCGGTGACCGCGCCGATCTTGCCGAGCAGCGTGCCGACACTATCGGTGATGTTGATCTGGTTGCCGGTCGCCCCCGAAGCTACAAACGTGAAGGTGACGATGTCGCCGGCGCTGCCGGTGAGCTTGATCTGATCGTTGACCGCGAAGTTGGTAACCAACGAATCGGAGTTCGCGCCGCCGGACAGCAGCGTCGCCGTCGTGATTGCGGCGGGCACCGTCAGTTTGTTACTGACCGCTGCCCCTGTCACCGCCCCGTCGGCAAAGAACGGCTGCGCTGTCGGCAGCGGGTTGGTCGCGAAGTCTGCCGGGTTGAGACCGCCAACCGCCGTGATTGTGCCGATAGCTGAGGCGGAGCTCGCCGGCGTCGCCGGCGTGGTCGGAAGGTTCGCGGCATACTGAATCGCGCTTGTCGCCTGCGCCGGTACGAAATTGTTCTGGAATTGGAGAACCTGCGGAACGTTGCCGAGCACGTTGCCGGTCTTGGGATCGACCGTGATGCCCATCAGGTAATAGCCGGCGCCGTTGATGAGATTGCCGTTGGCGTTGAGCTGAAAATCACCGCGCCTCGTATAATCGGTGACGCCGGAGAACACCGGCACGTTGTCGACCACGGCCGTCGACTTCTGCACCGAGAAGAAACCGTCGCCGTTGATCGCCATGTTGGTGGCGACCGACGAGGCCGAAACGGTGCCCTGGGTAGTGATGGTGGCCTGGGCGAAAGCAGTCACGCCGCCGGCAACCTGCCTGCTCGGCGTGGTCGCGTCCGGAATGAGATCCTCGAAGCTCGTGCCGATGCCCTTGTAGCCGGTGGTCGAGGCGTTCGCGATGTTGCCGGAAATGTTCTGCAACGCGAAGGACTGAGCCTGCAGGCCGCCAACCGAAGTATTAAGCGCGTCGAAGATACCCATAACATTGTCTCCACATTCGTCCCGCGCGGCCGGCCGATCAAAGAAGGCCATAGCCGCATTCGGAGGAGACTGTCGCAAGCCCTATGCCAATATGAGAAACACCGTTATATCAGCGACTTAAGCGAGAACGCCCCAGTCCAAGGACCGGGGCGCAATTGCCGGCGGGCAACAATTGCCGGGCCCAAAAGTCGCTTTCGAGCCAAAGCCTGCCCCGGAGTTGATACCGGGGTGGGTGCCGGCTCGCGTCAGGAAAACGCCTCAAAACATCAGGAGCTGTCAGCTCGCCGACGGCGTCGCCGGGTGAAAGACCAGGGCGTAGCCGTCCATGCAGTAGCGCAATCCGGTCGGCTTCGGGCCGTCGTCGAAGACGTGGCCGAGATGGCCGCCGCAGCGGCGGCAGTGAATTTCGGTCCGCAACATGCCGAACGTCCGGTCTTCGGTCTTGCCGACGGCGTTCTCGAGCGGCTGGTAAAAGCTCGGCCAGCCGGTGCCGCTCTCGAACTTGGTCTCCGAGGAGAACAGCGGCAGGTCACACCCGGCGCAGGCGAAGATACCCTTGCGATGTTCTTTCAGGAGCGGGCTCGAACCCGGGCGTTCGGTGCCCTGCTTTCGCAGAATCTCATATTGCTGCGGCGTCAATTGCGCGCGCCATTCGGCATCGGTCTTTTCGACCTCGAACTTCTCGGTAGCCTGCGCCGGCGAAGCTCTCAGCCACCGGAAGGCGGCAAGGCTCAACAGGCCGGCTGCAGAGGCGAGCAAAATGCGGCGATCAATCATGATGTTTCTCCGAGCGTAATTCGTCTGGTTCGCCCTGAAATACGGCCTCCGAGGTGAGAAGTTACACGACCTGCGGGGGAAATTTCTCACTTTGTTGCGAGATGGCGGCGTCAAACCTCTGGATCAAGCCCCCTCGCCGCCGTCCCCCGAATTGACTGGCGCGGACGGCGGCGGCCGGGGGCGCACCGGGCGCGGACGTCCCGGCGGCGGGCGGCGCGGGGTGCCACGCGTTCCGGCCTGGCGATTTAATTCCGCCAGTCGCGCCTCGCGGACGCGCTCCTGCGCCCGCGCCCGCTCGCGGTGGCGGGCAAGCGCGCCGGCGGCGGCGGAACTTCCACGGCCCCACATGCCGATAAAATATCCGGCGATCCGCCCGGTCGGACCACCTGCCCAGACCAGTTCGAATGGCGAAAACAGCCGCCAGCGTTCGTCGCCCCACAAGATACTGCGGGCGATCAATTGCCCGGCCATCGCCGAAGTATTCAAACCCTGACGGCCGAAGCCGCTTGCGACCCACAATCCGCGGCGCAACTGGCCGATCTGCGGCATGCCGTGCACGGTCTGTCCAACGGCGCCACCGAAGGTCTCGGCAATCTCCACCGGTCCGAGTTTTGGAAAGACGGTCCGGATTCGGCGCGCAATGGCGCGCCCAAAACGCTTTGGCCGTGCCGCCCAGGTGGTTTCCGGGCTCGCCCACATCAAGCGGTCGCCGTCCACGATCCGGAAATGATCGATGCCGTCAGTGTCGGCCACCGACCCCTTGAACGCAATGACCTCGGCGAGGCGCGCGCCGAGCGGCGCGGTCACCGCGGCGTAGCGCCAGACCGGCAGCAGTGTCTCCGACAACCGCCGCAGCGTGGCGCCGAGATGAATATTGCCGGCGAGCACGATGTGGGAGGCGCGCAAACGCGCCGACGGCGTCACGATCCGCTTGCGAATCCCCGAGGAATCGATGCTGACGACCGGCGTATCCTCGAAGATGCGCGCGCCCGCTCTCCTTGCGAGCGCGGCAAGACCGTGGACATATTTGCGGCCGTCGATCTGAAACGCGTTGGGATAATAGATGCCGTGGAAATAACGATCGGTCGCAAGTTCGGTGCGCACGCGATCGACCTGCCAGCCTTCCACCTCCGTCTCGAAATCCTCGCTTAGCATTTGCAACCGGCTGATCAATTGATCGCCGACATCGACGTTGGAGACTTCAAGCACGCCTTGACTAAGCGCAATGCCCGGCATCGACTGCTCGGTCGCGTGAGCGCGAACAAATTCCGCGCCTTCCTTGGACAGCGACCAGAGTTCGCGGGCGTCCTCAAAACCGATGCGCTCGATCAGCTGCCCTAGTGGAAGCCCGTAGCCGGGCATGACCGTGCCGAGTTGATGGCCGGACGCATTCCAGCCAACGTGCCGGCCCTCCAGAACGGCGACGCTCGCGCCAAGCCGCGACGCCTCGAGCGCCACGGTGAGGCCGGCAAGCCCGGCGCCGACCACGCAGATATCGACGTCCAGGTCGAATGACAGCCGCGAGCGCTCGTGCAACGCCACGGAATCCGCACCGCCGGTCTTGCCTGTGGAGGTCTTGCTCATGACGTTTTCTTACGGACCCTTCAGGTACTTGTCACCTTGTCCTAAAGATGAGCTTGTAGATTAATTCGGACCGAAACGAATCGAGATCGCGTTATGCGCCGTTTGATGCTGCTGCGTCACGCCAAGACCGAAAGGGACGCTCCGAGCGGCCGCGATCAGGACCGCCGGCTCGACGAGCGCGGCCACAGGGATGCCGCCGAAATCGGCGGCTGGATTGGCCGGAATCCGCCGGTTCCGGATTCCGTGCTGGTTTCGCCGGCGGTCCGCGCGCATCAGACTTGGGACGTCGCCTGGGAAGCCATGAAGGGCTTGGCACCCAAGCCGCATGTCGAGCTTGTTCCCGACCTTTATGGCGCGGAACCGGCGCAGCTGCTGCGGACGGTCCGCATGGCTTCGGGCTCCGATCCGAAGCGGCTGATGCTGGTCGGCCACAATCCAGGGATGCACGAATTGGCGCTCGCGCTCGCCGGCAGCGGCGACGCCGCCTCCCGCAAGGCGCTTACCGACAACCTGCCGACGTCCGGGCTTGCGGTGCTCGACTTCGCCATCGACGACTGGAACGACGTGGCCTTCCGGCGGGGACGGCTGGTGCAGTTTGTCAGCCCAAAGCTTCTAAAGCAAACTTGAGGCGTCACCGAGCCCTTGATCTCGAGTCCTTGATTTCAATCCTTCGATCTCAATCCCTTGATCTCAAGTCGTCGATCTGTGGTAGGTTGATCAGGGACAGGGAGGGCGCAAGATGTTCAAATCCATTCTGGTGCCGATCGATCTTTCCGATACCGATCTGGCCAAACCCGCGATTGCAACGGCCGCGACCCTGTCGCAAACTTGGCACGGCGCAGTTCGGCTTCTCAACGTGCTGCCGATGACACCGGTGATGCTCGCGGAATATGTGCCCGCCGATTTCGACACCCAGCAGCGCGAGACGTCGGAGGAAGCGCTCGCGATCGTGGCGCGGGAATCCGGCATCGAGCCGTCGCGGATTTCCGGCGTGGTGCGACAGGGCGGCATCTATCACGAGATCCTCGAAGAGGCCGCCGCGATCAAGGCCGACCTGATCGTGATGACCTCGCACCGGCCGGCGATGCGGACCTATTTTCTCGGCTCCAACGCCGGCCACGTGGTGCGCTACGCCAAATGCTCGGTGCTGGTGGTGCGACACTAACTAAAATCGAACCATGGGGTTCCTGGCGAAGTATTGGTTACGAAAAGCCACTCAGAGCGTGATGACTTTTCTTCGAATCGTCATCCCGCTTCTCACTTTTTGTTTGAGCATGATCGCCGCGCAAACGCGGTTTTGGCTCCCAACCAAAAATATCGAAAACAACCCCATGCAAGGTAGCAGGCAGTCGCCGGCATGGATGCTTTGAAAAACAATTTGACAGGTCGGGCAAATCAGCAGCACTCCTGCATTATCGCGCAATCTGCTAAACGCCGGTGGCCCCGCAATAGCGGCAGACCTACCAAAGACCCTCACACTCGCCCGGCCATCAACACCCTGGAACGGCTGCACGCTGAGCTAGTCGAGAACGTTTTCCAGCGAAAGCCTGCCCCGGACTTGGATAGCGGGGTGGATACCGGTTCGCGTGAAGAAAACGCGCCAAAACAAGAAAGCGAGCCTCCGTTCCGATTCAATCGGAACAGAAACGGCTCTAGCCTGCCAGCGGTGTCGTATACCCCGCGACAAGCTTGACGAGATCAGCCTGGCGCGTAACGCCGGTCTTTTCAAACAAACGATTGACATGCGACCTGACCGTCGTGTCCGCGACACCGAACGCGGTGGCGACTTCTGGAATACCGCCAACTTCGACGATGGCCAGCAACACGCGAAGCTCGGTCGGCGTCAACTTGAATGTCTCGCCAATCACTTGAGACGTAGAAGAGGCCACCAAAGCAGCCCTACGAACGAACAAAGCTGCCGCGGCCACGTGAACTATGCCGGCGCGCCGGCGCGCTCCTGAAGTCAAAGGCAGCGCATGGGCGACATAGCGCTCACCGTTCTTTCCGATCAGCGGCACGGCGATGCCCCTGACGCCCAGTGCTGCGTCGCCCTGACCCGCGGCCGCGAAGACGTCCCGCAACGTCCGCTGGACCCGTGTCTCGCAGGCCACCAGCCGCCCACCAACGGAACTTAAAATATCGCTTGCCGCAAGAATAGCGCTGCCAGCGGCATTGGCGTGAATGAGGCGCCCTTCCGCGTCGACGAGATACATGCCCGCGCTGAGCCCATTGAGTGTATCTACGAATGTCGCGACTTCCGCAGCCTTGAACTCAAACATCCTGCCGATCAGGACGGCACGCCTGATGTGCGGAGCAATCAACCGCATTTGCCGGCGCGCCCGGTCATCGACAATGCCGTTTCGCTGGTGGCGGAACACTCCGAATATGGCCGCGCTGATTGTAGTCCTGTCGAGAACGGCGCTTATGAAATCGACAAAGCCCTGAGGCTGCGCCCATTGACGATATATTTCGGTCTGGGTGAGTTCTTCAAAGGGTATCAGATCGGTGATCGCAATCGGCTGCTCGATGTCTCCGAGAAAGAGCGGCTCTGCGGCTGGATAAATCGGTTCAAACAGAGCGACCGGCGGCCCCTGAAATCCGAAATTATGTGGCATAGCGGCGTGGCGGGCGCCAACATCCTTGCAGATGAGCGCGGCCCCGGTACCGCCGACGAAATATGCCGCCCTTTCTATCGCGCACTCCCAAAGGGAAGGGTCGATCGCGGCATCGTAGATGAGACCGATCAGATCGCTCAGCTGCTGCCGATCATCGGAGCTGCGTGCCGACGCAACAACCGAGACCGGTCTCAGGTGTGACGCTGTATTCATTCCAGAAAAATCCTTCGGGACCACCGCAGCCAGACATCAATCAGTTCTTGATGGATCTGGTCGCGTCGTGTCCGCTCAAGTCATGTTGATCAGCCTGCCGATGGTGCGCGCCTGTATCGAGGCGAAATAGACAAAATTTGTTAGCGACCGTTCCCTGCGTTAAACCTGTCAGACGGCGAAAATTCCGCGCGCGCAACCCCCGGCGCATCCGACCCGCCCTGTGAATTGTGCTCCAAGACAGTTCATCCGGTAGAGCTCGAGCCCTCACCGTACCTTGCCTGGACGAGCAGCGCATCCTGTAATCGGAGGATAGCCGGCCCAGCCCGGAGGCCCGCCCCGTCGCCACTTGTTGCGCCGCAAAACGGTTCCCTCAAGCTACCAACTCCGCCGATTGACCAACACACGGCCTCAAAACCCGGCCTGTTGTTTCGGCCTTCGGGACCTCCGTGGATCCGCGTGTCCTAAAGCCAGTTCGCGCTCAGGTCCACGCCCGAGAATGCTGCCCACACCGAGGCCAGCGAGCACAAGCAGGAAATGACCGCGATCAATATGAGCGAGGGCGCGTCGATGCCTTTTTCCGTTGCAGCAAGATCCGGCCACCGTTGTTGCGCCGTGTTGGGCAACGGCCGCGTCGAGTTCTGAGAACGCAGCCCGTAGACCTCCCCTGGTGGTGAAATCTTCATCGATCGATCGCCCTTCCCCGTCGAATTGGCTCGTCGCAAAAACCCGAAAGCCGCCCACCCCGCCCGTGCAGGATCATCGCAAGCGGAGATGCCAGTGCCAGCACAATCGCGAGTCCAAGCGCCGGATCGCTCGAGACGACCGCCGCGAGCAACGCGCCACATGCCGCCCCCGCCATTTGCGTAAAGCCGAACAAGGCTGCCGCTACCCCGGCCTTGTTACCGAACGGCGACAGGGCCGCCGCGCTCGATAGCGGACTTACGATGCCCACTCCGACTACGAAGATTGCTGCGGCAAAGAGAAACGGCAGGAACGAGTCCTTTGCGATCAGCACAGCGAGAAGCAGCGCGATGGCGCCAATAACTGTAGATCCCAATCCGACCAGCGTTGCGCGATAGAGACCGAGCCATGCCGATAACCGCGGCGCCAGCATGCTGGCCCCAAACACCAGGAAGACAACGCCGGCGAACAGCAGACCGAGCGCGACAGGCGAGAATCCAAAATGTTCGAGGAGCACGCGCGGCGTCCCCGAGAAAACCGCAAACAAGCCGGCCATCATGAGACTGCCAGTCCTGGCCGGCACAACGAACCTGGCATCCCGGATCAGGCCAAGATAGGAACTGCCAACCGCAAGAGGATTCACCGAACCGTCAGCGGACCAATTGGTCTCGCCGATCAGCGTTGCGTACGCCAATAGAGCGCAGAATGCGAAAATTCCCACAAAAACAAATTCCGATCGCCAGCCCAAGAAATGATCGAGCGCGCTGCCGACCAAAGGTGAGAAGCCCGGGGCGGCTGCGGTTGCGACCGTTATTAATGCCATTACTTTCGCAAGCGCCTGCCCATCGAACAAATCTCGCGCAATCGCACGTGAAAGTACCGTAGCCGTGCATGCGCCGGACGCTTGTATCGATCTGGCAACCAGCAGGCTTGAAAGGTCGCTGGCCAACGCGCACCAAATCGTGCCGACCACGAAAATGCAAAGCCCAACCAGAATCGGTATTCTTCGGCCAAATCGGTCCGACAATGGTCCAACAATCAATTGTCCGACGGCAACAATTCCAAGAAAGACGGTGATCGTCGAAGTGACGACCGCACTCGATACGTGCAAATCGGCCGCTATGGTCGGCAGCGAGGGCAGAAAGATATTGGTTGCCAGCGTTGCCATGGCGGCAAACGCACAAATCACTGCGATGCAGGCCGGTAATGTTTGATCCTTGGGCTCCGGTGTCCGCACGTTGCTCTGATGCGGGACCCACAATTTTATCGTCAAAGCGCTAAATCCTTTTGAGCTTGACTGCCAAATTGCACTACGTGCGCTTGCGCCGGCCACCCTGGAATGGAGAGGTAACCAACAGCGGAACGATAGCGGCCGCGCACGAAATCCGCGTCCTCGGAACCTAGGAGACGGCAACTCGCTTCATCTATTTAAGGTGCGGAATTTCGGTCATGGCCGCATTGGCTTGGCCTCAAACGCCAAGGGACAGCCCCGAGAAAAGCAGGATGATCAGAATGATGCGTCTGAAGGCAAGTTGATCGACACGGTTGAACAGGACGATGCCGAGCGCGGTCCCGGCCGCCAACGCCGGCACACTGATGGCAAGGTCGACCAGGACGTGCGACGAAATGTTGTGGCTTGAAAGCAGCAGCGCGAGCGCGCAAATCTGCATGGCCGCGATGAATGGCTGGACGAGCCCGCGCTGCTGGTTCTTCGAAAACCCATGCATGTCGCACCAGATCGTTGGAAGCGCGCCCGGCATCGCCGTCAATCCACCGATCAATCCGCCGCCAAATCCAATCAAAACGTTGCGAGCCGAACTCTGCATTTGACGCAGGTTCGTCAGGGCAGGCCGGCAGAGCATATAGGCCGCGTATAGAGCGACGGCGATGCCGAAGCCTACCCTGAATATTCGAGTTTCGGCATTCTGAAGAAGATAGACGGCGATTGGAATGCCGAGCAATCCACCCATGATGAGAGTGAGACTGCCTTTCCAGTGCAAGTTCTGGCGCAACGACCAGACGCTGGCGGCCTGCACGCCGACACTACAAGCCATCATCAGCGGCACGGCTTCCGTAGGTGGGAAGACGCGTAGCAGGACCGAGCCGGCCACGGCCGAGAACGCGAAACCCGCAAATCCGGAAACGAGCGCTCCGGAAAACGCCGCCGCACTGAGCAGGAAACATGATGTGAAGTCCAACACCATAGCAACGCTCCAAAGAGATCAGCATGAGGGTACGGCTGCAGCAGGTGACTCCAGCGACTTCAGTCAGCCCTGGCCATGCCATTGGTGCCGTTGGTCGCAACCCTACAAGTGACGTCGTTGTTATTGACCGAGGAAGCAGGCGTGCACGCGGTGGTCAGCGGACGGCCGAACGGGACCGGCCGCACCACCAGCTGTTCGCCCGTCACGGCCTGAGATAGTTCGCATCCGACAGCTTCATGCACGTCCCCAACAGATCCCAATTCTTGAGATTCATACAGGTCGCGCATGAAGTCAGCGTCCTCTAAACCTAGGAGGTCGCAACTCGCTTCAATTCTTTTCTGAGGTGGAGTATTTCAGCCCGCTGCGCCGACGGTGTCCGCGGCGGGACGGCGGACAACGACAATGACGCAGCAAGCGACGCGATCACGGCAGCAGCGCATCACTCCGGCCACTCCGCGATGAAGCCCCTCGCCTTGTAGGGCTCGATCTTGTCCCACTCGCGGAGCACGCGGCGGCTGAACTCGGGGTTGGTATGCCAGAGCGCGCGCGGCGTCGCAAAGCTGTCGACCGTGACCAGCATCTTCGCCACCTCCGGCCAGTGGCGATGCAGCGTCATCGGATAGCGGCGCGCGATCCAAGTGTTGCCGAGGCAAATCACGCCGCGGACATTTTTCAGTCCCAGCGCGGCATCGATGACGGGCAGCGAGAAGATGACGTTTTCGCCGGTATTCATGGCGCGATGCTCTTCGAGGATCCTGTCCGTCGGAATGCCGCGCTCAACCATCGCCGCCTTGATGACCTCGCATTCCGACAGGCTCCCGCCCGGCGTCACCCCGCCGCTTACGATCCCCCAGCGAAAGAAACCTTCGCGCCACAGCTTAAGAGCCTCCTCGACGCGTAGCGCCACGTCTTGGCGCGTGCCGAACACGAACAAGAGATCGGCGGGCTTCAACGCCGTGTCGATCAGATGCGTTCGATTGATCTCGGCGATTTCGGCGGCCGAGGTCGGCAATCGGCTCTCGCGGTCATCCACGGCGTGCGCCAGCTCATTCTGGGGAAGAATTAAAGCCGCGATGCCGGGCGGCCGCGCTGCCCGGAAGTCACATTTCATTGCGTTTGATTGCGTGCGAACCGATTACGGCAGCAGCGCTTCGGGCAGATGATCGAAGCTGTAGAGGAGCGGCCGGTTGCGCCTGACAAAACCGCCGATCTGCCAGCCGAACAGGGCTGTGAAGCCGACGATGAACAATGCGCCGGCGAATTCGTCGGTCGCTACGGCGCGAACCAAAAGCCCGGCCATCGCTGTCCCCAGCAGCGCCAGCAAGCCAAGCGCCGCGGCGTAGGTGTTCGCGCCAAGGCCACCGCTCAAATTGGCCTTGCTGCCGGCCTCAGCCATCCGCTGGTGCAACTGCACGATGAAGGCGCGATAGTGGCGATCCTGCGGGGTCATCAGCGCCGCCGTCTGCCATGTCGTCGAAAAGACGACGATGCGTGCGCCGCTTGCATGATGAATGTCGGCGCGGAAACGGCGCCACTGCATCGACACCGGCCGGTACGACAGCCGGATCGCGGCGATCTCCGCATAGCGCCACAGCCCGGACCGGCCGGCGACGCGGAACGACAACCCCTCCCCCGTCAGCTCGAATTGATGCGCGGCCCCAATCAGCGACGCCTTGTAGGCGTAGTGGGTCGCGGGCGCGGCAGCCTCAATCGGCGAACTGGCGATCATAGTGGAGCGGTTTAGCGCGACATACACGCCCACAACAACGCCAATGATGCAATCGCGCCCGATGCGGTTCGCACGGCGTGGAGCGCACCCCATCTGATAATCAGTGCGCGCGACTGCGGCCCTGCCCGTTCGGGGTCTGTCGCCAGCAGCGCGTCGTTGGTCGGCTTGATGCCAAGCAGCGTCCATGGCCACGGCGCAATCATGGCGATGGCGCCGATCAGGAAGCCGGGATGCGAGCTTTGCCACCACGCGATCAAGCCCAGCGCGAAGCCCAACAGCGCGAGCGGCGCCTGCATCGCAGCGCCGCGCTTGTAGGATGGTTTCCACTCGGTGAGCAGCGCCCGATCCTCCAGCGTCAGCCGCGCCGGCTGTTCGGCGACGTTCACGTAGATGGCCGCACCAAAGAAGATCGCGGCTGCCATCAGCGCCAGAAGACCGATCACCATGGGCTGCACCTCCTGAAGGGAATATCGACTGAAGGAACGCCTGATACGCCGCGTCAGCTTGCGCGTCAGACCGGCTTTATTCTACAAGCGATGCATGGCCGCGACGACTTATTTTCCGCGCCGCCTGATTCTGGCGGGCGCGATGGTTTCAGGCGTGCTGCTGGCGCTCGCCGTTCATATGCTTGGGGCGCGCTACGGGCTCGATCTCGGCGGCCTGTGGCGATCGGATACCCGTGAATTCATGCCGGCGGGCGCGGCGATCGCGTGGTGGCTGATCGCGACCGTCGGCTTCTCCGGTGGCTACCTCACCGCCAACCTGATGCACAGCTCGGTGTCGGGGCAAATCCCGCAGCGGATGCGGCAGTTCCTGATCGCGGTCGGCGTGCTGTTCCTGGCGGGCGCGGGCCAGGCGGCCTCGGCGCCGAGCCCGATCCCGACCATCTCCGGCGTGCTCGCCGGTCTGGCGGCGCTCTGCCTCGGCGCGGTGGTGGCGTTTTGCGGCGCGCATTTTGCCCTGCGCAAGGCTTAAGGCTTACGCGACGACGGCTTTACGATGGCGCCCGACCAGATTGCGGTTCCACCCGCAAGCAGCAGCAGCGCCGAAATGACAAGCGATTGGTGCGCGCCCGACATGAAGGCGCCAGAGCCGCCGACCAGCGAGCCGAACAACGCAACCCCGAGCACACTGCCGGTTTGGCGGGTCGCGTTGAGCACGCCGGCGGCGATGCCGGAGCGCGATTTCTCGACGCTTCCGAGCAGCGTCGAAGTCAGCGGCGGCACCAATAGACCAAGTCCGCCGCCGATGATCACGAGCTGGGCCCCGATCTCGAGGTAGCTCGTGCCTGGCGCAATTCCGAGCAGCGCGAGGCAGCCGATCGCCGCCAGCGCGGCACCGAGCGCGATCGTCTGCGCTGCGCCGATGCGCTCGGCCACGCGAGCGGCAACCAGATTGACCGGCAGCACCGCGCCCATCATCGGAAGGAACGCAAGTCCGGTCAGAAACGGCGACCATCCGTTGACGCGCTGGAAATACAGGCTGAAGACGAAAATCAGCCCGTAAAATGCGACATTGACGAGAAGCCCGACCAGCGCGGTCAGCGCGAACATCCGATGCCGAAACAGCTTCAGCGGCAGCATCGGCTGCGCAGCGCGCCGCTCTTGCAGAACGAACACGAACGCGAGCAGCGCCGCTGCGACAAATCCTGCGACCACGAACGGATCGGTCCAGCCGGCCACGCCTGCTTCGATGATCGCACCGGCAAGACAGCCGAGCGCCGCGATCGCAGCGATCTGACCGGCCGGGTCGACCTCGCGCTGCGGCGATCGCGTGGTCTCGCCGGCATAACGCCACGTCAGCCACAGCCCGGCAAGGCCGATCGGCAGGTTGACGAAGAAGATCGACCGCCAGCCGATCAACGCGATCAGGCCGCCGCCGACCAGCGGCCCTGCCGTCAATGCGAGACTTGCGCCGGCCGCCCAAACCCCGACCGCGCGGCCGCGCACTTTTTCGTCGGTATAGGCATGGCTGAGCAGCGCGAGCGAATTCGGTACCAGGATCGCCGCTCCCAGGCCCTGCACCCCGCGCGCCGCGATCAGGATCGCGGCGCTGGGGGCGAGTGCACAGCCGGCCGACGCAGCGGTGAAGATCGCAAAGCCCGCCATGAAGATCCGCTTGGCGCCGATGCGATCTCCGAGCGCGCCGGCGGTGAGAATGAAGGCGGCGAACGCGATGGTGTAGGCGCTCACCACCCATTGCAACTCGGACACGCCGCCGCCGAGCGAGTTGCCAATGCTGTTGAGCGCCGTGTTGACGATGGTGACGTCGAGCTGAACCACGCCATAGCCGAGGCTCATCGCCGCAAGCGTCAGCGACGTCGCAAGGCGCGAACGGTTTGATTTCGCTGCACCAGGCGGCTTCGCGCCACAATGGTCGGTCGGCTGGAACTTGAGAGAAGCACTTCGCATGGTTCACCTCGATTTTTGCAAACCAATGCGGTAATTGGTGTTCGGTTTCCATTTCTACGTTTCGATCAAGATCGAAATGTCGCGGGCCGACACAAAATGTCGCGCAGGGACGCTTTGCCCACCACGCGACGTTTTGTCTCAATCTTGCCTGGAGATCGGCTCGCGGCATGAACGCGGGCTTGTTGCCGGATTTTGAGCAATCTGCGCGGGAACATCCGCAATTGCCTGCGTTAAGCCCAGATTGATGGCGAGACTCGAATCTCCGGTGCCAGGACATATGTATGGCATGTGACAACCGCACCGCTCGAAAGCAGAACCTGTCGTTGTCAAGGACTGCACAGCGCTGGGTTTTTGCCCTAAGGAACTTCCCAACCCGAAGGCGCTAGCTGCTTGGATGGGCTTTCGGACTTAATAGCCGCCCCGCCGGGAGGACGAATGCATCGACTGCTGACCACGCTGCAGCGTGGCTTCAAGGAACGGATCGGCTGGAAGCGGCTGGGGATCGCCGTAAGCCTCCTCATTATCGCCTTGGCGATATCGACCTTGGTCCACACGCTGCGGGGCGTCGATACCGGCGTCGTGCTGACTGCGTTAACGGAAATCCCGCATGGCCGCATCGGGCTCGCCGCGCTTTGCGTGGTCTGCGCATTCTGTACGCTGACCTTCTATGATTTCTTCGCGCTGCGCACGATCGGCAAGAAGCACGTGCCCTATCGCATTGCCGCGCTGTCGGGCTTCACCAGCTATTCGATCGGTCACAATATCGGCGCCACCGTGTTCACCGGCGGCGCGATCCGCTTCCGGATTTATTCGGATTACGGGCTGAACGCCGTCGACGTCGCCAAGATCTGCTTTCTCTCCGGGCTGACATTCTGGCTCGGCAATTTGTTCGTGCTCGGGTTCGGCATGGCCCTCCACCCATGGGCGGCATCGGCGATGGACCTGCTGCCGCCCGCCATGAACAGGCTGATCGCGCTCGGTTGCCTCGCCGGCATCGCGACCTATTTCGTCTGGCTCATGACCGGCAAGCAACGGCGCGAACTCGGCCAGAATGGCTGGAAAGTGCTGTTGCCGTCGGCTCGGCTGACGCTGCTGCAAATCCTGATCGGCGTGGTCGATCTCGGATTTTGCGCGATGGCGATGTTCCTGTTGATGCCGCTGCAGCCCGGCATCGATTTCGTTTCGCTGGCCGTGGTGTTCATTCTGGCGACGCTGCTCGGATTTGCCAGCCATGCGCCGGGCAGCCTTGGCGTGTTCGACGCGGCGATGCTGGTGGCGCTGCCCGAATTCAGCAAGGAACAGTTGCTCGCGACACTGCTGACGTTCCGGGTGCTTTACTTCGTGATCCCGTTTGGGATCGCAATTTCGATCATGGGAACGCGCGAGCTTTGGCTCAATGTAGTAGTGCCCTGGCAGCAGCGCCGCCGGCTGAACGAAGGATTTCCCGCCCCCGCCGCCATACCGCGGCCGGTGGAGCGGCTGGAGCCCGTGAAGCGGCTGAAGTCGCGGGGCTGAACGGCAAACTACCCGTTTGGCCAATTCTCTTATTTCCGCCCCAACTGTAACGTCAAACGCGTCATGGTCCGAGGTCACCTTCGTTGCATAATCGCGTTCGCGCTCCTCGCGGGTGCGCTGGCGGCGTTGCCGGCGCAATGGGCGGAGGCACAAACGGCTCTCAATGCCCCCTTGCAGATCTCATGGGAAGTCCGCAACCGTTTTCGCCTGTTCCGCGAGGAACGCGATTTCCTGCTGCATGTCGAGAGCGCGAAAGACCGCAGCGTTCTCGCCTCCGAGCAGGCGCTGGAACTGCAGAGCGACGGTCGCGGCTGGGCGCGCAACATGGTCAACCGGCTCTGCATCGAACTTTCCGGCCGCGTCAACGAGCCCTGCACACGCGATAACGTCAAGGAGAGCTATCTCACGCCGATCGATCATCCGGTCACTGTGCGGCTCACCGGCGCGGTCCCGGTCGGCGCGATCTGCGCCTGGTCGTTCGACGACGGCGAGGGCCCGCAGCAGCAATCCGCCTTCGATTGCGCCGAACCGGTCAATCTGCGCGTGCGTTACGGCCGCCAGACGGTTGCCACCGTCGATATCTCGAGCGGCGCCGAGGCGCCGCAGCGGGTCTCGACCGGGATCAGGGTGCGCGATATCTTCATCGCCGGTCTCGGCGACAGCATCGCATCCGGCGAAGGCAATCCGGACCGGCCGATCGCGCTGTCGGACGAAGGCTTCTGCTTCCGCTATTATCTGGGCTCGGCGGCTGCGCAATATTACCGCCCAAGCCGCGCCGGCTACAAAGGCGGACGCGCCTGCGAGGCTCCGGACTCACTGCAAGTCTGGCAACGCCAGAGCGCGCTGTGGCTCAACTCCGCCTGCCATCGCTCGCTCTACAGCTATCAGGCCCGCACCGCACTCGCGCTCGCCGTGCAATATCCGCACATCGCGGTCACCTATCTGCCGCTCGCCTGCACCGGCGCCACCATCCCCGATGGGTTGTTCGGCAGTCAGCGCGCGCGCGAATGTCCTCCTTTGAAATCATCGAGCCCCTGCCAGGGCACCGTCGGCGGCCAACTCGCCGAATTGCGCGAAGCCGTCGCGGCTGCGAAACGCCGCCAGCCCGATCGCAAGCTCGATCTGGTTCTGCTCTCGGTCGGCGCCAACGACGTCTATTTCTCCGGGCTGGTCGCCGACGTGATCGTGGACACGGCGACCGAGCGCGTGCTGTTCCGCCGCTCAGGCGTGATGGCATCGGTGGATGATTCACGCGCGGCGCAGGCGCGCGTTCTGCCGCAAAGCTTTGCCAAGCTGCGCGAGGCGCTGAAGCCGCTGGTCGGCGACCTGCAGCGCGTGGTGTATGTGTCCTACGCCAACCCGACGCTCGCCGGCGGCGGCGCGCCCTGCCCCGGCGGCCGCGCCGGTTTCGACATTCACCCTTCCTTCAACGCCAATCCGCAGCGGCTCGCCAATGTCTCGGCCTACGTACAGAACGAATTCCTGCCGCAACTGAAAGCGCTCGCGCTGTGCCAGTCCGGCATCCTGTGCGGCGATCCGTCCGGCGAGCGCATGACATTCGTCGATGCCCATCAGGCCGCGTTCGCCGATCACGGCTTCTGCGCGCGCGCCGCCAGCGATCCGGAATTCGACCGCGAGTGCTTTTCGCCGAAAGGCGAAAGCTTCGATCCTGATATCGTCACCGCGGCCAACCAGCCGATGCTGTGCAGCCGCAGCGCCGGCGAATACCGTGCCTATCTCCCCCGCGCCCGCTGGATCCGCGACGCCAACGACAGCTATTTCGCGGCGATGACCTACCCGCAGGGCTTGCCATCCTCGATGCAACCCTCCGATATCCATGACGCCACCTGGGGCGTGCTGTCGGCGGTGTACGGCGGCGCGGTTCACCCCAGCGCCGAAGGTCACGCCGCGATGGCGGATGCGGCGCTGCCGGCCGCGGCCGCGGTGCTGCGACTAGATGCGGCGGTGCCGGAAGTGATTTCAGAGCCGGCAACGCCTGCCGCGCCCGAGCAGCGCTAACGATCTTGCGCTAGCGCGCAGGCGCGGCTGCGGGCGCCGCGTTCTTTTTCGCCGCTGCAGGCGGCTTCATCGCAGCCGCCTGCGCCGGCAGATATTTGGCGACGATGGCGGGATCGATCTGGGCCATCGCCGTATCCGGCAATCGAGACCAGGTCTCGTCCTTGCCGAACAGCGAAATACCGAGATAGCCGCGCATGGTCAGCGACTGACCGTCGGGACTGAGCATCATCTTGGCGTGGTAGATCTTGCCGTCGCGCGGATCGAGCACGTTGCCGTCCTCGTACTTCAACCCGTCGCGCTTCATGTCGCGGATGAAGGAAATACCAAGCACCGGCGCGTTCTTGCGGTCGTCGGTGCATTTCGCGCAAATGTCGTTGGCGTTAGGATCTGCGCCGGGACGCGGGAAGGTCTTGGCAATCACGCCTTCGAAGATGCCGCCGTGGTCGACCACCAAAAACCACGCCACCGGCTTGCCATCCTCGATCTTCTGCCAGAGCCCGGCAGCCGACGGCTCCGCCGCCTGCGCCGAAAATACAAGCACAGCGCAGAGCGCAAATCCGGTCACGGGCGGCAACATCAGTCGCAATCTGGATAGCGCATTCCACATCGGCATACCTCACCAACCCGCAACAGGAATGGCCGTAGACTACGGCCATTTCGAGGATGGTTCCAGTGCCCGGATTTCGTGCAAATGCAAGCTCCAGTAGTCCGATTGCGACATTCGCATCCTGCGCCGGCAGGCGAATGTTAGAATCGAAGGACCACGAGCATTTCGGCTGGAATCAATTGACCCCGAGTTTTTTCTGCAGGCTCGACGACGAGGTCGTGTACTGGAACACCAGCCGCTTGTCGGGAAACACGTAACGATGCGCCTTCTGCGCCATCAGCGCGCCTTCGTGGAAGCCGCACAAGATCAGCTTCAGCTTGCCGGGATAGGTGTTGATATCGCCGATTGCAAAGATTCCGGGCACACTGGTCTCGAAGGCCGATGTCTCGACCGGCACCAGATTGTTTTCCAGCGCAATGCCCCAATTCGCGACCGGCCCGAGCTTCATGGTGAGGCCGAAGAACGGCAGCAGGGTGTTGCACGCGACTTTCGAAACCGTGTTGTCGTTACCCTTCACGGTGGCGCCGGTGAGCATGCCGCCTTCGCCTTCCAGCGCCGTGACCTGGCCGATCTTCAGATCCATCTTTCCGCCGGCCACCAGCGCGCGCATCTGCTCGACGCTGTGGGGCGCGGCGCGAAAATCGTCGCGCCGGTGCAGGAGCGTCACGCGCCTGGCGATCGGGTGCAAATTGAGCGTCCAGTCAAGCGCGAAATCACCGCCGCCGACGATCAAGAGATCCTTGTCGCGGAACTGCTCCATCTTGCGCACCGAATAAAACACCGAGCTGCCCTCATAGGGCTCGATGCCCGGCACCGGCGGACGCTTCGGCTGGAACGAGCCGCCGCCCGCGGAGATCACCACCGCCTTGCATTCGAACGTCTTGCCGACATCGGTGGTGACGCGAAATGCGGGATCGCCGATCTTCTCGATCTTCTCCACCATCTCGTTGAGGTGGAAGGTCGGGTGGAACGGCTTGATCTGCTCCATCAACGCCTCGGTGAGACCCTGGCCGGTCACGTAGGAAATTCCGGGAATGTCGTAGATCGGCTTCTCCGGATAGAGCTCGGCGCACTGGCCGCCGACCTTGTCGAGGATGTCGACCAGGTGCGTCTTTATGTCGAGCAGGCCCAGTTCGAAAACGGCGAACAGTCCGCAGGGGCCCGCGCCAATAATCAGCACATCGGTTTTGATCGCTTCGCCCATTTCGCTTCTTTATCGGTTTTCTCGGTTGGACCACGCCCGGATGAAGAGGCGTTCGCCTGTCTAGCCAACGGCGGCGAATGAGGAAAGCCCATAAATGGCCGGCTGCTCCGCGCAGCAAGCCCTTGCCGGAGTTCATCAACTGGGTTGTAAGGACGCAAGACCTTCGGAGATCGCCCCTGTGAACGCACCCTTGACTTCCGACGCCTCGCCGCGGCTGGAAGATTTTCCCTACCGGATTTCGGACAATGTGCGCTTTGCCGATCTCGACCCCAATCAGCACGTCAACAACGCGGTCTATGCGACCTATTTCGAGACCGGCCGGGTCACGCTGGTGAAGGACCGCTCTCACGGACTGATGCCGGAAGGGCTGTCATGGATGCTGGTGCGGCTGGACATGCATTTCCGCTCCGAGCTGCGCTGGCCGGGCACGATCGAGATGGGGCTCGGCCTCGTTAAATTCGGCCGCACTTCGGTGACGCTCGATCAGGTGGTGTTTTCGGAAGATAAATGCGTGGCGTCGGCGCAAGCGGTGACGGTGCTGATCGAGGAGGCGACGCGCAAGCCGACGCGGTTGACGTCGGAGATCGTCAGGAATTTTCAGCCGTGGCGGCGCCGCGGCGTGAACGTGGCGTCGCCAAAATTTTAAGCCTGCCGCTCCGGCGTCGAAACCACAAGCCCATCGAGTTCGTCGCTGACCTTGATCTGGCATGACAGGCGCGAATTCGGCCGCACGTCGAAGCCGAAATCCAGCATGTCCTCTTCCATCGGCGAGGGGCTGCCGACCTTTTCGCGCCAGGCTTCATCGACATAAACGTGACAGGTCGCACAGGCGCAGGCGCCGCCGCATTCGGCTTCGATGCCCGGAACGCCGTTGCGGATGGCGGCTTCCATCACGGTCGCGCCGTTCTCGACGTCGATGATGCGGGTTTCGCCGTTGTGGTCGACAAAGTGAATTTTGGCCATGATCGCTCGGGCTGCCGGATCGGTGAGAAAAGGGGTCCGGGCAGTCCTATAACGGGTCGATCCAAGCTGCGCTAGCGGCTGGGACGAAAACCTTTGGTGCTGTTTTTGATGGCGTTTCTCAGGATCGGCGCAGCTGCGCGTCGATCGACGTGCGGGCCTGCGTCACTGCATCTGTAAGCTCGGCGAGCGCTTCCGTCGGATCCTCGCCGTTGGCCAGCGCGCTCTCCAAAGCGTCGGCCGCATCGGCAACCGCAAAGGCACCGATGGCGCGCGCCGAACCTTTCAACGTATGCGCAAGCTCCCGGGCCTCGGCCGGCAACGCCGCAAGCGTGCCGATCAGGCGCGCTGACTGGGCCGAGAACATCGCCAGCACTTCGCGCTCGAGGCTCTCATCGCCAAGCGTCATGCGCTTGAGATGGCCCAGATCGATCGGGCCATCATCGGGAACGAGCGGCGGCGATGGCATCCATTCAATCCGTTGCAAATGAAGCGGCATGACGATGGTCCAAATCTCCCCGCTCTCGCGCGGGGAGGAGTTTTCGGCAGCCAAGCATGGAATGGGTTAACGGACGTTTTGTTCGCCAGCCGCAAATTCGACTTACTTTCGACGAAAAGTAGCCTCAATCTAGTCGGGTCGCGCAAAAAATCTGTGCACGATTAATACCTTACGCCACTCTCCTGTTAACGATGATTAAGATTGTGTTAATCGCGGCCATTTCATTCGCCTCGCTCAACCAATAGGATGTTTGCGGACGGTGGCGGACCAGCCGACGGATGCCGCGCTTCGGCGCCGCACGTGGCGTGACGCTGTTTTCGGTCTTGCAAGGGGCTAACGGGCAAGGCTCGTTAACGGGCAAGGCTCGTGGGGATGCGTACCAGTAGAGGGCTCAGACTGAACATGGCGAACAACCCCAAGAAGGTCAAAGACCCTACCGAAGTTGCGCTTTCTGCCATTCAGGAAGCCTTGAACATCAGCGACGCGGCCGCCGAGCCCAGCCGCAGCTCAGTGCGCGACGAAGCGGCGCCGCCAATTCCGCCGGCAACGCCCGCCTACGGCGAGACGCCGTTCGATACGCGCGCAAGCAGCGACCGGCAGATGTTCGATGCCATCGAGGAGCCGCGGCCTGCGCGCCGTGCCGCCAATGACGACCGCGAATCCATCGGCCAGGCCCTGCAGGCCATCCAGAGGGGCCGACCCGCGCGCAGAGCTTATACGGGGGCGTCCCTGTTCGCCGGCGTCTGGGTGATCGGCTGCGGCCTTCTCACCATCAGCTTCCTGCCGGCATTGCAGGCCGCCATCGGCCAGGGCAGCGGCGGCGTCCTCGTGGTCGCCGGACTTGCCGCGTTGTTCTTCGCGCCGGTGCTGTTGTTCTATTTCCTCGCGAACCTGGCCTGGCGCGGCCAGGAATTGCGCATGATCGCGCAGTCGATGGCGCAGGTCGCGATCCGCTTCTCCGAGCCCGAGGGCACCACGAGCAACTCGATGGTGACGGTCGGTCAAGCGATCCGCCGCGAGGTCGCGGCAATGGGCGACGGCATCGAGCGCGCCATTGCGCGCGCCGGCGAACTTGAAACCCTGGTCGCCAACGAAGTCTCGGCGCTTGAACGCGCCTACACGGACAACGAGGTGCGGATCCGCGCGCTGTTGCAGGATATCGCCCATCAGCGCGATAACCTGGTCGGACAGGCCGAACAGGTGCGCAGCGCCATCTCCGGCGTGCAGATCGACCTGCGCCATGACATCGCGCTGATCTCGGACGCGATCGCCTCGCGCGTCGACGAGGTCGCCAAGAGCATCACCGGCGCGCTGGAAGAACGCGGCGCCCACATCACCAGCGCACTCAGCCATGCCGGCGACAACATGATCCTCGCGCTCGGCGAACGCGGCGGCGACCTGCTCGATCGTCTCGAGGAAGCCAGCGCCGAAACCACCCGCGCCGTGCTCGACGCCTCCGAACGCCTCACCACCAGCCTCAATTTCAAGACCGGCCATGTGCACGACGAATTCGTCGACCTCGCCGACCGCGTCCACGAGATGCTGAACGAGCGGATCGACCGCATCACCGGCGAATTCGAGCAGCGTTCCTCCACCATCGTCGACGGCATTTCCGACCGCACCGAACAGGTTCACAACTCGCTGAAGAATTCCTCCAACTCGCTGCTACTGGAACTCGAGCTGCGCAGCGGCGATCTCGTCAACAAGATCGACGACGCCAGCAATCGTCTCGCCACCCAAATCCTCACCTCCGGCGACAAGGCCAGCGATGCGCTGGATGTGACCGTGAACACACTGGTCGCGAAGGTCGCCAGCCAGACCGAGACCGCGCACGATGCGGTTTCGATCCAGATGAGCGCCTTCGACGAGCTGGTGAAGAACCAGGGAGCCGAGCTGGCCGAAAAATTCGCCCGCGACAGCGGCACGCTTGGCGCGCTGATTACCCGACATATCTCGGAGTTCGACCGCACCGTCAAAACCTTCGGCGGCGAGATCGTCGAGCGGCTGGGCCAGCGTACCCAGGAAATCTCCGACAACCTGAAGACCTATGTCGACACCTTCGAAACCCGCCTGACCTCAAATGGCGGCGAGATCACCGCCTCGATGGACCAGCGCCTCGCGCAGTTCGAGACCACGTTGCATGGCAGCGTGACCAATCTCGACACCTCGCTTGACAACAAGCTCAAGTCGCTTGAGCAGACTTTCGATACGCGCGCGAAGTCCGTGACCGAAACCATCGACAGCCGTCTCGGCTCGCTGTCGTCCTCGCTGACCGATGGCGCGGCGCAGGCGATCCATGCGATCAGCTCGCGCCTCACCATCCTCACCACGACGATGACCGACGGCACCGCGCAGGCGATCGAAGCGATCGACCGGCGGATCGCCAATGTCACCACCACCGTCGACGGGCGCTCCTCGCAGCTTACCGACACCATCACCGCGCGGTTCCAGGAAATTCATCAGAGTATCGAAACACGGATCGGCGGGGTCGCCAACGATATCGATGGGCGCGTCGCGCAGTTCGAGGACCTGCTCGGTTCGCGCGTCGAAGCGGTGGCGGGCCGCATCGAGAGCTCAGGACGCCAGGCCAGCGACGATCTGATGGCGCGTGCGGAAATGCTGTCCTCCGGGATCCGGTCCCATGTCGAGGATGCGGAGCGCTCGCTGACAAACCTCGTGGTCAATACCAGCGAGACCATTCAGGCCGGTGCGCGCGCCGCCCAGCAGTCGCTGCTTTCGGCCTCCTCCGACGTCGGCGCGCAGTTGAAGCTCACATCGGGAGAAGTCGAGCGCGCCCTCACCGCGGTCGGCACCACGGCCGCGGGCTCGATCCTGACCAGCGCCCGCGACGCCCAGGAGACGCTGGTGAGCGCATCGTCGGATGCCGCCACTCACGTCAAGTTGCTGGCGGCGGACGTGGAACGCACCCTCACCGAGGTCGGCACCACGGCCGCGGGCTCGATCCTGACCAGCGCCCGCGACGCCCAGGAGACGCTGGTGAGCGCATCGTCGGATGCCGCCACTCACGTCAAGTCGCTGGCGGCGGACGTGGAACGCACCCTCTCCGCGGTCGGGGCCGACATCGAACGCTCGCTCTCGACGGTCACCGCCAAAACCACCGACAATATCCAGGCCAGCGCGCAGAGCGCGCAGAATTCGCTGCTGGCCGCATCGAACGAAATCAGTGCGAAGGTCAAGTCGACCTCGGCGGAAGTCGAACGCTCGGTGCTCGCGGCCAGCGGCGCTTTCGGCTCGTCGATGACCGGCAAGACCGACGAGATCGTCAGCCACGTGCAGCAGCAGACCGACCGGCTGTCGCAGATGATCGATGCCAAGCGCGGCACGCTGGTCGAGGCCCTCGCCGGCAAGACCAACCAGCTTACGCTCGATATCGACCGCGTCACCTCGGAGGCGCTGAAATCGATCGAAGGCCGCAGCCAGACCTTCTCGCAATCGATGCTGGGCAACGGCACCGATGTCGCGCGGATAATTACGTCCGCCGGCGAACTCGCCACCGGCGCCGTCAGCAAGTCGCTGAAGGAGCTGGAGCAGGCTTCGCGCGCGGCGATCGAGCAATCGCGCCAGGTCTCGATCGCGGCCGTGACCGAGATGCAGGAGACCAGCAAGGTCCTGCGTACCGACACCGTTGCGCTGTTCGAGCGCTTGCGCGAAGGCAATATCCTGCTGCAGGAAGTGTTGACTGGCGCGCACGACAACCTCAATTCGCTGGAGCGCGCCCTTGTCACGCGCGTGGCCGACTTCGTCTCCGCGATGAACGACGTCACCTCGCGCAATGGCACGGCCACCCAGACGCTGGAAGACCAGTTGAGCATATTCAACTCCAAGACCGCCGGAGCGCTGGACGATCTCGGCTCGCTTGCCGGCCAGTTCGAGAGCCACGGCAGGGCGCTCGTCGAGGCGGCCGCACTGGTCGAGCAGAGCAACCGCAATACCACGGCTTCGGTCGCCGAACGAAAGGCGACGCTGGAATCGCTCGTCACCACGATTGATCTGCGCACCACCGATCTCGATCAGCGGCTGTCGCAATTCACCGGCCTGTTGGATGAATCGCTCGCCGCCGCCGAAGAACGCGCCCGCGATATCGCGCGCGTCGTGGCGGAGACCGCAGGCGCCGGCTCTGCCACGATCAGCCGGCAGTTCGAGGCGGTCAGGGTGGCTTCGGAAGAGGAACACCGGCAGACCGTCGACGCCATGCACCGGATCTACCAGCAGACCACACAGGAAGCGGATTCGATGTTCAAGCAGTCCGCCGAAAAGTTCGGCTCGCTGGTGCAGAGCATGAAGCAGATGGCATCGGAAATGCATCACGAGCTGGAAACCACGCGCAACGAGCTTCGCCGCGGCGTACTGGAAATGCCGCAGGAAGCCGCCGCGAGCACGGCGCAGATGCGCAAGGTGATCGTCGACCAGATCGAGGCTTTGGCGGAGCTCAACCGGATCGTGGCGCATCACGGCCGCGGGCTCGACGTGGTTTCGGGCGGCCGCGCCAGCGTCCAGCGCCAGGAAGAGCCCATTCTGGCGAGCGTCGGTGGCCGCGGCGGCGACGCGCGCGGCAGCGCATCGACCCTGCCGCCGCCGGACCTCGGCGGGCCTCCCTCACGCCGCACCGAAGCGCCGCCGGTCAGCCCCGCAAGCTCCGACGGCGGGCGCGACAGCTGGCTCTCCGACCTCTTGAGCCGCACCGATGCCGCCGGCGGCAACGCGCCGCGCGGTCGCGGGCCCCAGCAAGCCGGCGGCAATCCGCTGGAGTCGCTGTCGCTCGACATCGGCCGGCTGATGGACCGCAATCTCGCGGCCGACATGTGGGATCGCTACCAGCGCGGCGAGGGCAAGGCGTTCTCCAAGCGCCTCTACACCTCGGCCGGCCAGAAGGCGTTCGACGAAGTCGCCCGCAAGTATCGCGCCGACCGCAATTTTAAACAGACCGTCGACCGCTACATCACCGAGTTCGAGCGGCTGCTCGACGAGGTCGCCCGCGAGGACCGCGGGCCGCAGGCGCTGCGCGGCCACCTCACCTCGGAGACCGGCCTTGTCTACACCATGCTCGCGCATGCCGCGGGACGGCTGGGATAGGATTGCGACTGGCGATTAGCGAGTGGCGAGTGGCGAATAGAGAACGGAGGCCTGGCGGCCTCCGTTCTGTTTTACGTGTGTTGCCTCCCGAAGATTATATTCGGATGCGTTCGCCAAGATTGGGAGCCGCCATGGGCAACGGCACAAAGAGGAGACCGCTCCGAAGCTTTCGCCGTCGATTGGGCAAACGCGGCGCGGCCGTCGGCCGGTCGATCGCCGGCGAACCGCCGCAGAAGGGCGGCATGCTCGCCGCCTGCGCCGCTCGCCGTTGGTCGGGGCCGATCTCAATCTCACCCGCTCGCGTGAAGCAGGTCGCAGCGTCGACTTGTGACAAGCTAACGTCATCGGCGGCATGTAGGATGGGTGGGGCGAAGCGATACCCATCATATCTCGCACAGGCTCCTCGCCATGAGGTCGTCAGCGCCGATGGGTTTCGCGAAGGGCTCAGCCCATCCTGCGGGATAAAACCAGTTCAAAGATGAGATCGAGAGCCAACGACTAGATCAGGAAGCAGCTGAAATTGCGCGGGCAAACGCAAGAACAGCTTCCAGAAATGAAAATTGACTACTTCTCGAATGCTCGAATGCAGAAAATCACTTCCGTACAAGGCGTTGCAATTCGAACAGCGTTCGTTTGTTTATGCCTTCATTGCGCGGAGCAAAGCGACGAAGCAATCCATGCATCCGCAAGCGGCGATATGGATTGCTTCGCGGAGCCTGTCATCGGGGGCGCATTCGCGCGACCCGTTGGCTCGCAATGACGGCTCCGGCCGTTCGCCATTCGCCAATTACTGCCGCTTCTTCTCGGTCGCCGCGGCGGGGGCGGGCGCGGGCGCTTGTCCATGGGCCTGGGCCGCCGGTTGCGCGTTGTTGCTGGCGCCGAACAGAACCCGGGTCGGGTTCTTGTCGAAATTGTTGACCGCGCGGCTGATGTCGCCGAGCGCGCGGCGGCCATCCGACATCAAGGCGCCGGAGCGCTTGTCGAAGTCTTCCGCGAGTTCGCGGATCGATTTCACCGCCTGGAACAATTCGCCGCCCTCCCTGCCGCCCGCCAACGTATTGAGGCCGAGCATCAGATTGTCGGCCTTGCCCATCACGCCGTCGACCTTGGCCATGACGTTGTCGATCCGCTCGGAATTGCGCGACAGCGAAGAGGTGAAGACCTCGAGATTGTGCAGCGAGTTCTTCACCGCCTCCTGATTGTCCGACACCACCTTGTTGATGTTCTGCAGCGTCCCCCGGATCGCCTCGGTGACATCCTGCAGCGCGTTCGGATCGGCGGTTAGTACCGGCACGCCATCCTCATCAAGGGGGACGCCAGGCGCCGCTTCCGCGCCGCCCTTCAGCGAGATGGCGGCCACGCCGGTCAGCCCCTGGAATTCGAGCCCGACGAGGGTGTCCTTGCGGATCGGCGCATTGTTCTCGACCATCGCGAGTGCGACCACACGACGCGGGTTGTCGAGTTTGACCGAGACGACTTCCCCTATCCGAATACCGTTAAAATTGACGCTGCCGCCATTGCGCAGGCCGGACGCGGGGCCTTCGAAGATGATCCGGATCGGGCTTCGCGCTTTCGTGGTGTGAAGCGACTGGAACCAGAGCACGAAGCCGAAGGCAGCTGCAATCACTGCCAGCGTGAAGGCTCCGACCAGGACGTAGTTCGCCCGCGTTTCCATCAAAAAGCTCCGGTACCCGAATTAACCCATGACAGCGCGGGCGCGCTTGCCGTGGAAATATTGCCGCAACCAGGGATGCTGCGAGGCCTGCATGTCGGCCATCGATCCTGCTGCAATGATCTTACCGTTCCCTAAAACGGCGATACGGTCGCAGGCGGTATAAAGACTATCGAGATCGTGGGTTACCATGAAAACCGTCAGGCCCAAAGTTCGCTGCAGGGTGCGGACCAGTTCGTCGAAATCGCCAGCACCGATCGGATCGAGGCCCGAGGTGGGCTCATCGAGGAACACGAGTTCCGGATCGAGCGCCAACGCGCGCGCCAGCGCGACGCGCTTGATCATGCCGCCGGACAGTTCCGAGGGAAAACGGTCGGCGACCTCGGCGCGCAGGCCGACCATGCCGAGCTTCGCCACCATGATCTCGTCCAAGAGCCGCTGCGACACCTTGAGATATTCACGTACCGGGAACTGGATGTTCTGCCGCACGGTCAGTGAGGAAAACAGCGCGCCCTGCTGGAACAGGATGCCCCAGCGCCGCTCCACCGCCCGTCGCCCCGCCGCATCCGCCGCGTCGAGATCGACGCCGAACACCTCGATGCGTCCGGCGATCTTGGGCACGAGGCCAATGATGGTGCGTGTCAGCACCGACTTGCCGGCGCCGGACGGGCCGACGAAGCCCAGGATCTCGCCACGCTTCACGTCGAGATTGAGCCCGTCGAGCACGCGCGTCGAGCCGAACTGTACGGTGATGTCGCGAACCCGGATGATGGCGTCGGAGGCAGCTAGCGCCATCATCACATTCCGATCGACGCGAAAAAGATCGCAAACACGCCGTCCATCACGATGACGAAGAAGATCCCTTTCACCACTGAAGACGTCGTGTGCTGCCCGAGCAACTCGGCACTGCCCTCTACCGCAAGGCCCTCAACGCAGGCGACGATCCCGATCACCCCCGCCATGACCGGCGCCTTGATGATGCCGACGGTGAAGTGATCGATCGAGATCGCGTCGCGCAGCCGCAACAGGAATGCTTCCGGGTCGACGCCGCCATAGAGCCACGCCACCAGACCGCCGCCATACAGCGCCGCCATGGCGCCGAGAAAAGCGAGGATCGGCAGCGCAATGACGAGCGCCAGCATTCTGGGCAGGATCAAAACCTCGATCGGGTCGAACCCCATGGTGCGCAGCGCGTCGATTTCCTCGCGCATCTTCATCGAGCCGAGTTCGGCGGTATAGGCGCTGCCCGACCGGCCCGCGACCATGATCGCCACCAAGAGCACGCCGATTTCGCGCAACACCAGGACGCCCAGCATGTCGACGACAAAGATGTCGGCGCCGAACTTTCGGAAATGGAAGATGCCCTGCTGCGAGATGATGCAGCCGATCAAGAACGTGATCAGCACGACGATCGGCACCGCTCGCCAGCATACCTGTTCTAGATGATGCACGGTCGAGGTCAGGCGGAAACCCCGGGGATTGACGATAACGCGCGCGCTCGCGGCAAGCACGGCGCCGAGCATGTCGATCAATCCGGCAATGGTGCCGCCGATGCCGGCCATGCTGCGGCCGATCTGGTCCAGCATGCCGGTGATCGTCACGGCATTGGTCGGGAGGACCGGCGTTCCCTTCACCCGGCGCACTTCGTCGACCAGGCTCGAATAATTCGCCGAGAGCCCCGCGATCTTGGCCTCGACATTACCCTGGGTCAGGCTGCGGCGCAGCCGTTCGATCAGCCAGGCCCCGAAGGTGTCGAGCTTGGAAATCTGCGAGACGTCGATGAAGATGTTGGGGCGGCTTCCGGCGAGCTTTTCCGCATCCGTCACCATCCGCTCCAGATCAGGCGCAAAGCGGGCCGTCCACGGCCCCGCGGCGAGCAGCGCAAGCCCGTTGCCCTGTGCAATCCGCTGTAAGGTCGGGTCGCCGCTCACGATGCCAACTCCTGCGCCTGTCGTAGCTCACAAAGAAAAGGAAGGGTCGTCGCCGCTGTCTTGTAGAACACGCCCCTAACCAGCCATAGTTGGTTGCGCCTAGCAAGCTCACGGTTCAGGAATTGCCAGATATTAAAATGACTTCCAGCCAGTTTCCAACACTTGGCGTGCGAATCGAGCGCTGGCCGATCGCAGGCAGCTTCACCATCAGTCGCGGCGCCAAGACGGAGGCCGTCACGGTCGTGGCCGAGGTCAACCATGGCAGCCATGCCGGGCGGGGCGAATGCGTGCCCTACCCGCGCTATGGCGAGACGGCGGAAGCTACCTTAGGGGCGATCCAGGCGATGCGGGACCTGGTCGCAAAGGGCCTTGACCGGCTCGCCCTGCAGGCCGCCATGCCGCCCGGGGCCGCCCGGAACGCGCTGGATTGCGCGCTGGCGGACCTCGAGGCCAAGCGCAGTTCCCGTCGGGTCTGGAACCTGCTGGGACGGCCTGAGCCCCGTGCCTGCATCACAGCCTATACGATCTCGCTGGGGTCGCCCGAGGCGATGGCGGCCGCCGCCGCCAAGGTCGCGCACCGGGAGCTCCTGAAGATCAAGCTCGGCGCCGATGGCGACGCGATGCGCATCGCCGCGGTGCGCCAGGCCGCCCCCAAATCCGAGCTCATTGTCGATGCCAATGAGGCTTGGACGCGAGACAATCTGGAACAAAATCTCGCGGCATGCGCGCAAGCCGGCGTCACGCTGGTCGAGCAACCGCTGCCTGCGGGCGAGGACGAGCCGTTGGCGCGCATCCGCCGGCCGCTCGCGGTTTGCGCCGACGAGAGCGCGCATGACCGCAACTCGCTCGAGGCGCTGCGCGAGCGCTACGATGCCGTCAACATCAAGCTCGACAAGACCGGCGGGCTGACCGAAGCACTCGCGATGGCGGACGCGGCAGAGGCGCTCGGGTTTCAAATCATGGTCGGCTGCATGGTCGCGACCTCGCTGGCGATGGCGCCCGCGATGCTGCTGACAAGGCAGGCCCGCTACGTCGATCTCGACGGCCCGCTGCTGCTGGCGCGCGATCGCGACGGCGGGTTACGCTATGACGGCAGCCTCATCTATCCGCCCGACGCCGCGCTGTGGGGTTGACCCGCAACCTTATGCCGCGAAAACCACATCACAATAGCGCCTGATCCCGCCATCGCCGCCATCACGTAATAGACGCCCTGCCCGTAGCGCGCGTAGACCGCGCCGGACAGGATCGACGCGCACCCTGCGACGATGCCGCTGGAGACGGCGAGATAGCCTTGGCCGCGTGCCATCACATGGCCGGGCACATGATGCACCATCAGGTTCATGGTGCCGACTTGTGTGAGCCCAAAGGTCAGCCCGTGCGCGAGCTGAACGATGGCAAGGACGGCGATCGGCGGATCCTGCGCGGTGATCACCCAGCGCGCGACCGCGGAGAGCGCCGCGACCACGACCAGCATCGCCGGCGGCAGCGTAAAGCGCGGCGAGACCGCGAACAGCACAATCTCGGCGAGCACGCCGAGCGACCACAGTCCGGCGATGGTGAGCCCGCCGAGGCCGGACTGTTTCCAGACAATGGAAGCGAAAATGTAGTAGGCGGCATGGCTGCCCTGGATCAGCGCCGATGCCACGATGATGGCGAGAAAGCCGGGATCCCGAACCAACCCGCCCGCACCACGCAGCGTGACGTCAGCCCTCTTGATACCAGCGAGCGGCTGCAGACCGAGACTGGCGAGGGCGCTCAGCCCGGCCGTCGCGGCAATCACCCAAATGAGGTGTTCGGGCGCGATCACATCGACCAGTAGTCCGCACGCCAATGCGCCCACGACAAATGCAGCCGAGCCCCATAGCCGCAACGGCCCGTAGTTCAGACCGTAGTGCGCTACGCCCCGCAAGGCATAGGCGTCCGTCAGCGGCGCCATTGGCGTCCACACGCAGCAGGTGGCGGCGAAGGTCAGAAACACCAGGAGCGCCCGATGCTGGGTGCCGACAAGCGCCAGTCCCAGCGCCGTCGCGAAGGCGGTAGCGATGATGGCGTTGCGCAACTGCCGCCGCTCGGCCAGAGCGGTTACGAAGGGCAGGACCGTAAAGCGCGTGACGGCAGGGACCGCCGTGATAATCCCGATCCAGGACGCTTCGATTCCGACCGCCTTCAGCCATACCGGGAAAAACGGCAGATAGGTCCCAAGCAATCCAAACACGGCGCCGTAAAACAGCGCCAGCCGCGACGCGAATCGCCTCGACGCACCTGGAGAAGCGATGGGGATTTGTGACTGGGCCGGCATCAATTCAATTGCGATTCGCTTTGATATCGTGATGATCGTTATCGCAACGCGCAGTGATTTGCGCGAAAGAGTTTGCCATGGCCGACGAAGCTTTCGCCCTATCGCCGATTTCCGCTCGCGCGGCGCAGCCGAGCGAGGCGGATTATGCTGCGATCCGCGAGGCCTTCATGGAGACGTCGCGGGGCCGCTGGTTCCTGGGCGAATATGCCAAGCGCAATCGCAACGCCGATACCAGCATGGTGCTCGATGCGGTCGCGCGGATCGAGGACGCGCTGGCGGCACAGCGGCAGCAGCAACCGGCCCCGGATAGCCGTTTTGAGGCGGCGCTGGCCGCGTTCCGGAGCGCGGTCGATCAGGCCGACGCGGCGGTGTCGACGACATTGGACGGCCTGGCACTTGAGCAAAATCTGGCGCCGATCCTCAAAGGCGCCCGCATCGTCAGGGAAATCTCCTGGCGGTGGCGGGAGATCGGCGCGGACGGCAGGATCTGCGACCTGCTCGATTCCCAGGTCGGCGCCATTGAGGCAGGCTGCGAGCAGATATCGTCGTCCGATCCCCGCCCAGCCTTGCGCGCTGCATTCGAGCTGATCAGGGCGCAGATCGAGGCATTCGGCGAGGCCGATGCCCCGGCGACTGAGGCCGTTGCACCGGCGGCGCCTCCCCCGCATGAAAAGCCCGTCGCCGTGGACGAGGTTGAAGCCGACGCCCATGACGAAGCGCTGCTCGATCTGGTGGCAATGGAAATGGCTGCTCCCGATGGTGCCGACGACTTCGACGTAACGGAGCCGGAGTTCGAACAAGCTCCCGTCGCCGCGGCAAGTTTAGCCGAGCCTGAGAAGGCGCCACCGGCCGCTGAAACAGCTGTCATGGTGCAGCAGCCGCAGGCGATTCAGCCCCCGCCTCGGCCCGCCGCCGAACCGCTCCGCGAGCCCCCGCCCGAGCCCCGGCCCCCGCGCGAAGCCGCTGCGGAGCCTTCGCTGGGTTCGACCATCATCGAGAGCGGGATTTTGCGAAGACCCAGCATCCCGGCCAACGATCCGCTGGCGCCGATCCGGCGCATGAGCCAGACCGAGAAGATCGCGCTGTTCTCTTAAAACCGGTCCCGGTCGCCTCGCAAGAAGCCTTTTGGCGGCATCGCCACCCTGTCATTGGACGTCATTGCGCACCGCTTCGATCGTGACCGGCGTCACGTACGACGGATCGAACCCGATCTAGCGTGCCCGCAACAAATCTCGGCCATCGGGATTTGCTTGTGGAGGACGCCATGTCCGGTTTCAAAATGTCCGGTTTCAAATCATTGCTATTGTGTGCGGCCCTGCTGGGCGGCTTGCTGAGCCTTGGGCACGGCACTGCTTTCGCTCAAACCACCAACGCCGAGATCGCCAGCGGCGTTCAATCGCCGGCGAAGAGCCTCACTCAAGCTTTGCCCTGGCCGCCGCAACCCGCAGCCGGCGTCGGCGCTTCGCCCGCACCATCTGGTCCCGAGCGGCGGGTGGCGCTGGTGATCGGCAACTCGAATTACCAGAGCGCAGCGCCGCTTGCCAATCCCGATCACGACGCGCAATCGATGGCGCAGTTTTTGAACTCGGCGGGCTTTGAGGTGGTCGAAGCGACCGATCTGACGCAAGACGATATGATCAAGGTCGTGCAGGACTTTTCGGCGAGAGTTGCAGCGCACGGACCTAACACGGTGGCCATGGTCTACTATGCCGGACACGGCGTGCAGCTTGCGGGAGAGAACTACCTTGTCCCGGTCGACGCAAAGATTTCCTCGCCCGCCGATCTCGTCAATAACTCGGTCCGCCTGGTCGACGTGATGGCGACGCTGGAAGCGGTCCCGAGCCGGATGCGCATCGTCGTGCTCGACGCCTGCAGGAACAATCCGTTCCCGACCATCAACGACGCCGGGCGCGGACTTGCGATCGTCGATGCGCCGAACGGCTCGATCGTCGGATACTCGACGGCGCCGGGAACGGAAGCCCTGGACGGCGCCGGCGGTCACAGCCCCTATACCTCGGCCTTCCTGCAGCTCGCGCGCGAACCCAATCTGCCGATCGAGCAACTGTTCAAGCGGATTCGCCTTGAGGTCAATCATTCGACCGACGGTCAGCAGACGCCATGGGAGAGTTCGTCGCTCACCAGCGAATTCTATTTCTTCGGCGATACGGCCGCGGCGGCGACCCGTCCGCCGGCTCACGGCCCGATCATCCAGACTGCATCAAATCTGCCCGGACGCTCCGTGCGTCAGGCCTATGACTATGTGCTGGCGGAAGGCTCGCCGGAATACTATCAGGAGTTCATCCAATTGTTCCCGCACGATCCGCTGTGCGACCGCATCCGCTGGCTGCTTGGAAACCTGTTGGAGGCGACAGCATGGCACAGGGCGGTGCTCGCGAACTCTCCGCCGGTCTACAAGGCCTTCTACGACAGCTATGCCAACGGCCCCTACGCCCCGGCCGCGTTGAAACTGCAGTCGCAGCCCAAGCCGGTGCCGCTGATGCAGCCGACGCACCTCATCGTGCCGCGTGAGCTTCTGCCGGTGCTAAAGGTGACCGGCAGCGTCCCCTCCGGCATCACGCCGATGCAGCCGACCAATAATGCTGCGCTGTCCACGACGAAGATAGTCAAGCTGCCTGCGCCGCCGACGAATCCGACCACTTCGAACAATGGCGGCAACGCCGGCAAGATCGTGACCCCTCCGGTCGGAACGGTCGACAAGGCCGGGACCGTTCAGGATTTGAAAGGTAATAATCCCACCAACCGCATCGTCGACCTTCCGATCACGCCGAAGCAGCCGCGGACCGAACTGCGGGATTCCCCGGTGCTCAAGCTCAACAACAATTCGCCGCAGCGGTTTCAGGGCAATACCCTCCCCGGCAAGATCAACGGCGGGCTGATCGGCAATTCCAACCCGCGCTTTGCGCAATCGACCGGCGGTTTTGGACGCAAGATCCATTGATCGCACGAGGCGGCGCGGCAACTCCACCGATCGCCGCCGACAATATCCGGGGCAGAGCAGCAGGCGCTCTGCCTTCTTGCTTTTTGGAGACAACTCTCAGGCCACGAGCTTTGCGAACAGATCCGCATCCACATTGCCGCCGGAAAGAACGATCACGACGTTCTTGCCGCGCGCGTCGATGCGGCCGGCCAAGAGCGCGGCAAGCCCGATCGCCCCGCCCGGCTCGACCACCAGCTTTAGTTCCCGATAGGCGAAGCCGACCGCTGCGCCCACTTCGGCGTCGGACGCGGTCACGCCATGCGAGAGCAGCTTGCTGTTGACGGCGAACGTGATCTCGCCGGGGATCGCAGCCATCAGCGCATCGCAGATGGTGCGGCCTTCGGCGTGATGGGCTTCGCGTTTCCCGGCGCGCAGCGAGCGCGCATGATCGTCAAAACCCTCCGGTTCGGCGGACATCAACACCGCCTGCGGATAGCGCGCCTTGATAGCGGTGGCGACGCCTGCGACCAGCCCGCCGCCGGACGCCGGCGCCACCACGATATCCGGGGCGATGCCGAGGGCGGCCATATCCTCAGCGATCTCGCGCCCCACCGTGCCCTGACCCGCGATCACAAACGGATCGTCATAGGGCCGCACCAGCGTGGCGCCGCGTTTGCCGGCGATCTCGTGCGCGATGGCCTCGCGGTCCTCGCGGTCGCGATCGTACAGCACGACTTCGGCGCCATAGCCCTTGGTGCGCTCGCGCTTGGTCATCGGCGCATCCGACGGCATCACGATGGTCGCGCGCATGTTGAGGATTTTCGCCGCCGCCGCCACGCCCTGGGCATGGTTGCCGGAGGAATACGCGACCACGCCGCCGCCGAACTTGTCGCGCGGGATCGCCGACAGGCGGTTGAAGGCGCCGCGAAACTTGAACGATCCGGTCCGCTGCAGCATTTCGGGTTTCAAAAATACCCTGGTTCCCGCGCGCTCGTCGAGAATTGGAAAGGACAATAGCGGCGTGCGCACCGCGAAGGGTGCGACCACGCGCGCGGCTAAATCGATATCCGATGGCGTGACCGGCAGGGCCGAGGATGGTTCTGTCATGCTCGCTATGTAATGCTTCACATGACGGGCGGGCAAGGTCGCCGGATGATCAGGCGACGAAGCGCGGCTGCTCCGTCACCAATTCGATCGGCCCGCTTTCCGCCCTGGCGGCGTGGATATCGGCCATATTCTCGATAAAAGCCCGCGTCGAAGCCTCCCAGGTATGTTGGGCGGCAAATTCGACGCAGGCTAAAGGCGAAATTTCCAGCGCCGCAAGGCATGCGTTACGCAAATCCGGGTCCAGCACCGCAACCGGCGCGGCGCCGATGACATCGCGCGGCCCTGACACCGGATAAGCGGCAACCGGCAGGCCGCTGGCCAGGGCTTCCAGGAGAACGAGGCCAAAGGTGTCGGTCTTGCTCGGAAACACGAAGACGTCGGCGGCGGCATAGACCTGCGCCAGCGCCTCGCCTTGCAGCGCGCCGAGGAACACGGCTTGCGGATATTTCTGCTCCAGCATCGCGCGCGCCGGTCCGTCACCGACGATCACCTTGGTGCCGGGCAGATCGAGGTCGAGAAACGCCTCCAGATTTTTTTCGACCGCAACGCGGCCGACGCACAGGAAGATCGGCGGCGGCAGGCAGAGATCGACGGCGCGCGGGTGGAACAGCCCGGTGTCGACACCGCGCGGCCACAGCACCACATTCGCAAACCCGCGCATGCGCAACTCGTTAGCGAGCGCGGGCGTCGCCGCCATCACGGCGCGGCTCGGCGAATGGAAGCGCCGCAGCGCCCGCCAGATCAAGGATTCAGGGATCGGCGCACGCGCGCTGACATATTCCGGAAAGCGGGTGTGGAAACTCGTGGTGAAGGGAAAGCGCTGCTTGCGGCAATAGCGCCGCACCAACAGGCCGATCGGCCCTTCGGTTGCGATGTGAATGCTGTCGGGTCGCGCATCCGCGATCAACCGGGCAATCTTGGCCGGACGCGGCAACGCCACGCGCAGGTCGCGGTAGCTCGGCATGGCGAAGGTACGAAACGACTGCGGCGTCAGGAAAGCGACTTCGGCGCCGAGCGGCCTTGCGGTGTCCGCCATCATGGTCAGCGTCCGCACCACCCCGTTGACCTGAGGATGCCACGCGTCGGTCGCGACCAGGATTCGCATCAGGCGGCGCGCGCGGCGACGTGAGGAGCCGGCGCGACCCGACGCAGCGGATCGGACCAGGTGATGATCTCGAACCGGCCGTCCTCGTGCTCGGCAAGCGCGGTGCAGCTTTCCACCCAATCCCCGCAATTCATGTAGCGGATGCCGTGCTCGTCGCGAATGGTGGCATAGTGGATATGGCCGCAGATCACGCCGTCGGCACCGTGACGCCGCGCCTCGCCGGCCAGCGTCTTTTCAAACGCGCCGATATAGTTCACGGCGTTCTTGACCTTCAGCTTGGCCCATTGCGACAACGACCAATAGGGTACGCCGAACATTTTTCGGAAGAAATTGACGAAGCGGTTCATCTGGATCGCAAAATCGTAGGCCTTGTCGCCGAGATGGGCGAGCCAGCGCGCGTTCTGCACCACGAGGTCGAAAATATCGCCGTGGATCACCAGATAGCGCTTGCCATCGACCCCGGTATGAACGGTGTTTTCGACGACGTCGATGCCGCCGAAATGCGTGCCGTAATAGTTCCGCAGAAACTCGTCATGATTGCCGGGAACGTAGATGACCTTGGCGCCCTTGCGCGCCTTGCGCAGCATCTTCTGCACGAAGTCGTTGTGCGATTGCGGCCAGTACCAGCTCGATTGCAGCGCCCAGCCATCGACGATATCGCCGACGAGATAGATGGTATCGGCATCATGGCTGCGGAGGAAGTCGAGCAATCGGTCGGCTTGCGAGCCGCGGGCTCCGAGGTGGACGTCGGAGATAAACAAAGTGCGAAAGCGCCGCTCCGGGCTTTCCTCACTCATCGAGTCACTTCCCATGTACGCGAACCTAACAAATTCCCGTGACGGAGCGATGACGACCGAGGCCGCGCATGGAATCGCTCGCGCTCGTCCAGCAGGCAATCGAATCAGTCCACGCTCGCGTTCATTCACGAATAACAGCGCACCACGCGGCGAGAAGCCAATGCGCAAGATTTGTCGCCGAACCGCTTATGCCGGCAGTTACGCTTTCGGGGCAAGCTTGAATCCGCTCACAAAATTGGCTTTTGGCGCGGGCTATTTCGCGCCGTCGAGGGCCGGACGAGCGCAATGAATCGGTGCGAATGGATCAAACTGATTTGCCCTTGTCTCGGGCAAATCAGCAGCGAGAATGCGCAAAATTTGTCGCCGAACCGCTTACGCCGCCAGTTGCTTTCGCTTTCGAGGGACAGCGGACATGGCCGGACTGCTGGCTCGACATCTGGCGGTAACTAGCGGTGATATAAACGCCCTTCTCAGCGCCTGCCCGCGCGATCGACCGGACCGCCACGATTCATGGGTGTCCCTGGTGCGCCAACGCCGGGGGTCACCACGGCTCGCGCGACCGGCCGTGGGCGCAGCACGACTCCGGGCCTTACGACGCAACCGGCAGGATACTCAACGTATTGACAGTACACCACGGCACTGGCCTTTTCCGTACTTGCGGCTACGAAGCCCATTATCAGCAGGCCTGTTAAAGCGATGGAAAGCCTCATTTTACCCTCCAATGGGAACTCTTGAATAATAGCGACATCGCCCCCCCGCTCCCACCGAGACCGAAATCCCCAGTGGTAGTGTTAATCCACATCAAAGCCGCACGGAGAGTTGTTTGAACGCCGCCGTTTCTGACTTTGACCTTAGGCGGACATTCCTGCCAAGCAATGAGCCTTAAGATTTGCCCTTAGAAGCTTTCCTTACGATCTCAAAGCCGTTGGCTTTCAGGTGCTGCATTATCGTCATGGTAAGATGCGCGCATTCCTCCGGTTTGATCCAGTTAGGGCTTCTCCAATCCGCATCGTCTTCCTTCGGGTAGCTGACAAAAGCTGAACGTATGGCAGCGGCAATAATATCTGCAGTATCCGACACTGGGTTTTCCTTTCTGGACAAATTGGCGCCCGGCGCCTGCGGCACGTCCGCCCCTCACCGCGGCATCTTTATTCCGAGCGCTCGCTCGCTCGTCGACATGACGGTTGCGCGCGGGTTGGCTTGGCAAGAGTTCCTTCACTTTCTTGGCTGCGCCGGCGAACTCGACGAGGTCGACGACGGTGTTTCGGATGCTCGAATTGTAATAGCCGCTCAGCCACATGGTCAGGCCGGCGAAATCTTCGAAGCCGAGCTTGGTCAATTCGGCGCAGGACAGTTTGCGCATGTCGACGATCATTTTCTCCTCGGCGACCGCCGATACCGTGCTGACCGACAAGATGGCAACGACGACAAACGCAAATTTCGACATCCATGTTCTCCCCGATGCCACCGCCCGATGGCTTACCGATAAATTCAGTCTGGGCGCGAGCGCCCCCCGCAAGCTTGACCTAGATCAACGGACATCGCCCGGATCGACGCAATCGTGGGCTTGATTTACCGCCGTGGGCGGCTGGGAACGCGATGCACCTGACCCGAAGAAATGCCGTTGTTTCTCTCGCCGCAAGCTCCCTTGTCATGGCCGCTGGCCGGTCATTTGCGGCGGGAGCTGCCGCCGTCAAGGCGTTGAAGCCTGGCGAGTTCATCTGGCGACCGGAGGTTTCGCCGCGCGGTCCGGTAGTGATCGTGGTGTCGCTGCCGGAACAGCTCGTCCATGTCTACCGCAACGGCGTGGCGATCGGCGTCTCCACATGCTCGACCGGAAAGCCCGGCAACCGCACCCCGACTGGCGTCTTCACCATCCTGCAAAAGAACGCTGACCACTATTCGAGCACATATAACAATGCGCCAATGCCCAACATGCAACGGCTGACGTGGCGGGGCGTTGCGCTGCATGCGGGCAATCTGCCGGGCTATCCGGCTTCGCACGGTTGCGTTCGCCTGCCGAAAAATTTCTCCAAAGCGCTCTTTTCGGTCACGCAACTCGGCACGCCCGTCATCATTGCCGATCAGAATGCCGCGCAAAGCTCGGTGGTGCGACCGGACCTGATCCTTTCGAAAGACGTTGCCGACGTGGCACAGGAGGCCGAGGCCAGGACGGCAAACTCGAGAAAATCGACGCCCGTCACATCCATTCTGGTGTCGGGAGGGGACCGCAAGGCCTATCTGATGGTCGACGGTGCTGTCACCTTCGAAACGCCGATCAACGTCAACAATCCGGACGAGCCGCTGGGAACGCATCTGTTCTCGCTGATCGGACCGTCCCCTGACGGTTATTCCTACAAGTGGACCGCGTTCGGGCTGAGTGGCCACCCCGAGGACGGCGTTACCGTCGACCTCTGGTCCAGCACGGTCCTGGGACGGATTGAATATCTGGACGCGCCGGGCATCAGACGCATCGCGCACACGTTGCACCCGGGAACCACCATGGTGATCACGGATCTCGCGGCCAGTCCCGAAACACGCAGCGCGCCGGATTTCACCGTCATCACCGAAGATCCGGCCACACCGGGGAAACGTCAGAAAAGCTGATTGTCCGAAGGATCTGGCAGGGCGTTCTGCCGCTGGGACGCGGGCCGATGGGATGTTGAGGTGCGTTCTTGGCTGCGGCGTATCCACCCTCCCCCAACAACGTAGATCGTTAGGCATGACCAGCCTGTTGCCGCCAAATACTGCCGATTTTTTGCTTCATCCCGATCCAGCGACAGTTGGTGCGCCAAAGCCAGGCGCTCACGCCTTCGTCCGCGCGTCCGCGGCGGTGCGATCAGCGTGCTTACCAGGAAGCGTCCGCTGACGATGCGAATGGTCTGGAAACTGCACCGCGAGTGGAACATTCCGGCAGAGGGATCCCGGCGACAGCAGAAGCGTCGGCGGGAGCATTTTGGAAATGCGCGTTGATTACGGACCCGGCTATCGCATCTACTATGTGCATCGAGGAGCACAAATTGTGATCCTATTATGTGGCGGCGACAAGCGTACGCAGCAGCAGGACATCAAGCGCGCCCGGACGTTGGCGGAGACGATATGATGAGCAAGACGACACGATTCGATGCCGCCGACTATCTCGGTACCAAAGAGCGTCAGGTTGCCTACATAACGGCCGCGCTCGAATCCGGCGACGCCGATTTTGTACGTGACGCGCTTGGTCTCGTCGCTCGTGCACGTGGCATGAGCGAGATCGCCAAGAATGCGGGCTTGAACCGAGAGAGCCTTTACAAGGCTCTTGGAGAGAGCGGCAATCCCGAATTCAGCACGGTCATGCGCGTCGTCCGTGCTTTAGGTCTTACGCTTTCGGCGCACCCAGCGGCGACCGGACGAACCTCCAAGCGGCGGCGGGTCGCCTGAGCAAAGTCGAGTAGCGGTCGTAGTGCACGATCGTAGCTGGTTGTGGCATTTGGATTGGAGCGCGCGGTGGGCTGCGGCTTCATAGCGCCACGGCGAAACTATATTGCCCATCTTCATCGGCCTTGGCGCGCCACCTCAAAATGTGAGCGCTAGTGATTAAGAGGTGCCGCTCTTCCGACAGCTTTCGCGAGAAAATCCGCTACCGCGCGGATCCGTGCTATCCGTGCGAGGTCGCTGTGCACGCCAAGCCAGAGGTCCAGCGACAGGACCTTTTCCGGAGAAAGCAAACAAACCAGTTCGTCTTCCAGGTCTGCTATCCTGCAAGGCAGCACCGCCACGCCAATACCCGCTTTGCAAGCGTTCTGATGAACGCGGCGCGAATCAGAAGCGACTGTGACTTTTGCTTTTGGCGCATGCTCTCTGAGCCATGGTCCGCCGCGCAAGCGTGCCCATTCCTCCGTCCAGGTGATCACTTCGAGTTGCGAAAGGCCAGTGAGGCCAGGCCTGAGATTGTGCGCTTCGACGTAGCTCCTTGACGCATAGAGGCCATACCCCCAGGAACCGATCCGTCGTGCGATAAGGCCTCCGCCCTCCGGTTTGGCGCTGCGGACGGCAATATCGGCCTCACGGCGCGTCAAATTCAGCACGTCCATCTGCGTGACGATCTCAAGCTCGATGTCCGGATGTAAGGCTCGAAATTCCGAAAGGTGCGGCGCGATCACGTGTGCGCCGCAATGTCGTGCCTTGCGCTCGAGCGCAAGAATGGATTCCTCCGCCGCTTCGGCCTCTGCGCAGATGCCTTCTCCACTGCCGGTGAGAACGTATCCGGTTTGCCGGCGCTTGAAGAGCCGGGCGCCGAGCCGTTTCTCCAACGCATCGATGCGGCGCCACCGTCGCAGCGCTGACCTTCAGCGTTCGCGCCGCGGCAATAAGGCTGCAGCAGCGGGCAACCGCTAAAAAATACCTGACTTCATCCCATTCCATGGTACTTCAAATCTGGAGAATAGATCGCCAATCATTGCTGTAGCTACTTCAAACCTCAAGGGGTTATCTTGCTGACTGAGGATGCGGTCTCGAACGCGTAGCAGCGCCGATCGGGCGCAAATGGCTCGCTTGGGGGGCTCGATGAAGCTCTATGTTACGTTCACCTCGCCCTATGCGCGGTTGGGGCGCATTCTGGTGCTGGAGAAAGCACTTGAAGACCGCGTGGATGTGATCGAGGCGAAAACGCGCGTCGCGAACAGCCCTTATTATCAGATCAATCCATCCGGGCGCGTCCCCTACCTTGTCGATGATTCAGGCGCCGGCATGGAGGACAGCCAAATCATCTGCGCCTATCTGGACAGCCTGGATGGCAAGCCTCGTTTCCACGATCCCCGACGCCGAACCGATTGGGCGTACCAGCGGCTCGAGTTCGCGGCGCGCAACATGTGCGAAGGCATCCTTGTTTGGTCGCGCGAGATGTATCGACCCGAAAATGAGCGTTCGCCCAGTGTTCTGGCGCATGAGGCGGCCCGGGGCCGGCGCATGGCAGACGTGTTTGAGGAGCGCGTGGCCGATCCGCTGATGCAGGACGGACCGAGCATGGCACGCTTGATCCTCGCCGTCGCTCTCGATGCCGCAGCAAGGCGCGGCTTCGGCGATCTCACGACCGGGCGACCGCAGCTTGCCGCCTGGATGCACGCCATGTCGGATCTCCCTTCGATGCAGCGGACGGCCCCGCCGTGATGTTGCCGAACACACCTGCGAGGTCTGCGTTTGTCACATCGCCTCGATCCCGGCATTGACCGACAGGCGCCGCCATCGAAAGGGAGCCGGACGACCCTACGAAATCGGGAAATACCGCCTCAAGCCGCCGACAGCCGCACCAAACTCTTGTCGTCCGCCGACTGGGCCGGAAGCATTGCTAATCCGCAAGGCCGAAGACAAACGCCAAAGCAATTCCGAGCCGAGCCATATCCTGGTTGCCGAGACGCCCGATCTTCTGCCCGATCCGTTCACGCCTCACGGTGACCGGCTTGTCGGCCATCACCTGCGATCTGAACCGCAATCCATTTTCAGGCTTTGGCTCGACAGTGACGCGAAAATCCGGAGCGGCCGCCAACTCGGAAGTCAACTGGCAGACCACCACAGAGGCATGGTTCTTCGGAAAGGCGTCCGTCTGCACGATGACCGCCGGGCGGGGCTTGCCATAGTTACCCGCCGCGGCAACGCTCACCACGTCACCGCGTTGCATCTGCGTCAAACTCGGAGACCGACTCGATCCACCGCAGCGCGTCGCGCTCGCGGTCAGGATCGAGGCCGGCGACCTGTTTCGCTACCCGTCGTCGCACCGCCCGCGAGCGGGCGTCGGCCACCACGAGGCGCAGTTCGCGCAGGCCCCGCGCGCGCCTCCGCTGCCGCATAATCCTCATCCTCTCAGCTGGCGCCGTCATAGGATTTCTCCACCTGTAACGCGTTACAGCGTAACGCGTTACAGGTCAGAAGGCAAGGGTCACGACTGTCCACGGCAGGCAGATTGTTGTAGCGGATCAGCGAGGGCGGGCCGACCGCGACGCGGATTTCCACCAGACTCCGGAGCGCTGGTGTTGAGTGGGCACTGAGCCAGCTCTGCCTAGGCGGACTTGAGCGTTCAGCAACCGAATCCGGCGAATCGTACGCGGCGCCGGCGCCTCCGAATTTCTTGTCGCCGACGAATTTGACGACGATCGTGTCGTCGTCCTCAAAGCCTGGAATTGTGCTCGATCGAACGCGTTGGCACGCGCCGGAGCGGCACCCCTTATCCGCTTATTAGCCGCAATCGAAATTCAGGTTAGCCGCAATCGACATTCAAGTTAGCCACAATCGAAATTCAAGTTGCGCCCGCCGCACAGCGGCATTTGTCAACGAACGGTTGCTTGTTTTATTCCAGCATTTGGAGGTTGCGATGAGCTCGATTTCGAACGTTTCCATCCGCGCCATTCCCGAAACCCAGACCGGTCTTCATCCCCTCAAGGCCATCTCTCTGTTTTGCGGTGTGGTTTTGGCCGCCGCTTTCTGCCTGGCGACTTACGGCCTGGATCTCAGCCCGGGGTTTTTCTGACGGACCACCACGACGCCCGCACCTCAGCGAGATCAGCGGCCGAGGAAGCGGCGTTCCCAACATTCACCGATCAGGAGGAGCGATGTCCAAGAGATGGATGATGCTGACCTGCCTCTTGTTGCTCGGTTCTGCCGGACCGTCGAAAGCCCATCCGCTGGATTCTCCGGATATCGTGTATATCGACGGACTGCCGTGTAACAGCCTTTGCCAGTCCTATATGGCATGGTCCCGCGCAGCGTCGTCAAAGTCTGCGCAATCGGCAACCGCGCAACCGGCGAAGCGTCCGACGAACGACATGGCTCGCCGCACGAGCAGGCTCTCCGGGGAAAGCTCGAAGCCCGCAGCGCGCGCTCGCCCGGCAAAACAGGCCGCACCAAATCCCGACACGACACCGGAAGCAAAGACCGCGGATTTGCAGCCTGCCGGTAATGCCGCCGCCATTTCCGATGCGGAGCGACCGAACATTGCGCCTTCGCCTGCCAAAGCCGATGCAGCCGCCAATCCCAATCCCCGAACAATACAGGCGCAAGTCGCGGCCGCTACCGCGGTCGCCGAGCGCGTAACGATTGCCACGGCAGTCCCGGCGCCGGCACAGACCGCGAGTGATACCGACCCGTCCAACCGCTCCGAGCCAGCTGTTGACGCGGAAAAGATCGCACCGGCGTCGCCAAACGACGCCAATCTTCTGGTTGCCCTTCTCATGGCTCGCCTGGACATCAAATCGGTGTCCGATCTGGCCGGTAAAGACATTGCGATTGACGACAGGCAATCCGCATCCAACGATAATGTCAGGACCGCGATCGTGGCAGCGGGCGCAGCTGAAGTCCAACTGAGCGAGGGTCAAACGGCGGCGATCGATCGGTTGATCAGTGGCGAGGTGCCAGCCGCGGTTTTGACCTTGGTGTCTCCGGAAGCGGCGGAGGGGTTTCCTGAAATCGCAGGCTTTAAGATTTTTCGAATCCCGCTGTCGCCGCATTCATGAAAGGCCCGTCTACGCGTTAACGCGTGCTTGCAGTGGGCGGCTTCTTGTTCGGTCCTGAGGCATCAACGCGATTGGCCCGAGCAATGTCGGCAAATGCGCGCTCCAGGTTGCCCATGCGATAGAAGACAATGCCGCGATCGGCGTAGGCATCTGCGAAGCCGGGATCGAGCTCGATCGCCAAATTGAAATTGACGAGCGCCAAATAGAGGTCGCCACTGCGATACGCCAGGACGCCGCGTTCGCGATAGTATCTGGCATCGTTGACGCCGAAGTCGCGGGGCACCGGGACATTGTCAATTGCCGGGACGCTCCCCGTCGTCTCCGCAGGTGCAGCGGCCTCTGGCGTCGCCGCCTCTTTAGCCTCTGGCGTCACCGCCTCTTTAGCCTCGGGCGTCGCCGCCTCTTTAACAACCTCTGGCGTCGCCGCCTCTTTAGCGACCTCCGGCCGCGCCGCCTCTTTAACCTCCGGCGCCGCCGCCTCTTTAAATGCCTCAGGAGCCGCTGGCGCATCAGGAGCCGCGACATCTTCAAGCTTGTCGCGTGGGTCGGATGGCTCTGTCGGTGTAGCGGCAGCGGTCTGCGCCGGTTCGCGTTCGGATACTTCGCTCGCCGGTGCCGAAAACAAGGGTGCCTTGAACATATCTCCCAACAGCAAGAATCCTCCGATAAACGCCATCGAGAGGATGGCGATCGCGATGGCGTCGGGGGCGATCTTGCGGATCGGGCTCGAGGAGATGCCGCGCTCTCTCTCCGAACCTTGCTGCTGGCGTGCTATTGCGAGCAACCGGTCATACATCGCTCGTTGCCGCTCATCCCTGAGGATGGCATAGGCGTGGACGATCTGCCTGAACCTATATGGAGCGTCCGGATCGCCGGGATTATTGTCAGGGTGGTTCGCTCCGGCAGCTCTGCGGTATGCGGCTCTAATGCGTTCAGCGTCGTCGTCCGGAAGTGCACCCAGTAATTCGTAAAGGGTTTTCATAATTACTCACGCAACTACTACTCTTCAGCGAGCGATCTTCTCCCATGCAATTCCCTGTCGTCGTTTAGACGACGATTGGCAGGGCCGACACGCAATCAACAAGAAACCTTACTGCTGAAATCTGGTAGCTTGAGCAAGTGTCTGCAGGTTTTAACCTAAATCGTGAAGGTTACTTCGGTTGCGGGGCGCTCCGCCCAATCAGGCGAGAGGAACAATGCTCATGGTGCGAACGATGATCGAATCGATGTGTGAGCAACCAGGCCGGCATCGGGAATTCGATTGATGAACCATGAAACGCACCGTGTGCGTCTGCAGCCCAAGTTGATATCGTTCGACGTCTTCGGCACGCTGATCAGTGTTCGTGACAGTTCTTACGGCGCCTTTGAGCGCGTCCTGGCCGCTGCCGACGCGCGTCATCTGGACGTCAGGGCGTTCTGGGAACATTGGGAGCACCGGAATATCGCGCACTATTGGGACCCTTACAGGTCGTATCGGGAGATCTGCGAACTCTCGCTGGCCGAGACGTTCGCGCACTTCAAGGTCAGAGGCGACAGTCGCCTGATCGATCGCTACTTCGAGGCCTTCCCGCGGTTCTTCCTTTATGACGATGTCGCCTGCACGCTGGATCAGCTGTCCCGCCGCTATAGACTGGCGGTGGTATCCAACATCGATGACGATCTGCTGGCGCTGACGCCGCTGCAGCGGAACTTCGACCTGGTGTGCACGGCCCAGAGGGCCAGGGGTTACAAGCCCGACGGCACGCTGTTTCGCTACCTGATCGAAAATGCGGGTTGCGCCAAAGAGGAAATCTTGCACGCCGGGCAATCACAGTTCACCGATCTCGTCGGCGGCAAACCGCTCGGATTGACCATTGCCTGGATCAACCGGCGCCAGATCGCCCTCGACGCTTCGGTTCCGGGTCCGGATTTCGTTTTTCCGGATATTCAGTCTCTGAGCCGTGTCGTCGACATTTAAGAGCACAAGCATAGGAGGAGTTCGGCCTTGGGCCCAGCAACCGGCTGGCGTGACCCGAAGACGGAGGCTACCTTCCCGAGACAACAAAAGGGAAACGCCAAGGTGTACAACTTCATCATTGTCGGTGGGGGCTCCGCGGGCTCGGTCCTGGCCCACAGGCTCTCCGCGAGAAGCGCCAGCAAGGTCCTGCTCTGCGAGGCGGGACAGGATACGCCGCCCGGCCACGAGCCGCCCGAGATTCGCGACAGCTATTCGGGCAAGGCCTATTTCGATCCGCGCTTCCACTGGACCGAGCTCAGGGTCACGACCCAGCTCGTCAGCCACAACAACCCGGAAGCGGAACGCCCTCCGCTCCGCAAGTACGAGCAGGCGCGCGTGCTGGGCGGCGGCTCCTCGATCAATGGCCAATTGGCGAACCGCGGCGCGCCGACGGATTACGACGAATGGGAGGCGCGCGGCGCCGCGGGCTGGAGCTGGAAGGACGTGCTGCCCTACTTCAGGAAGGTCGAACGCGATCTCGATTTCGACGGGCCGTTCCATGGCAAGGACGGCCGCATCCCGGTCCGCCGCATCCCGCAAGCGCACTGGACCCGCCACTCGCAAGCGGTTGCCGAGGCCTGCAAGCTCGAAGGCTACGCGTTCCTGCCCGACCAGAACGGCGAGTTCGTCGAAGGCTATTTTCCGGTGACCCACTCCAATTGCGACGAGCAACGCGTCTCGGCAGCGATGGGCTATCTCGATCGCGCGACGCGCAAGCGCGCCAATCTGACGATCACGACCGACACGATAGTCAGGGAGCTCATGTTCGAGGGCACGCGCTGCGTCGGCGTCAAGGCGCAAGTCGAGGGCCGCGAACAACAATTCCGCGGCCGCGAGGTCGTGCTCTCGTGCGGCGCGATCCATTCGCCGGCGCATCTGTTGCGTGCCGGCATCGGCCCGATCGGACACCTGAAGGAGATGGGCATTCCGATTCTGATGGGCCTTGCCGGCGTCGGCCAGCGCCTGATGGATCATCCCTCGATCGCGCTGTCGTCCTTCATCCGCCGCGGCGCGCGCATGAATGCGCACACAAGGCGCCACATCCAGGTTGGGCTGCGTTACTCCTCGGGGCTGGCGGGCGTGCCAAGGGGCGACATGTTCGTTGCCGCCCTCTCCAAGTCGGCCTGGCATGCGGTCGGCAGCCAGATCGCTTCGCTGCTCACTTTCGTCAACAAGACCTACTCGGAGACCGGGCAGGTGAAGCTCGCCTCGCGCGAGGCGCTGGCGGAGCCGATCGTCGAGTTCAACCTTTTGTCCGACCGGCGCGACCTCGACCGCCTGATGAGCGGCTTTCGCAAGATGGCGGGCTTGCAGATGCGCGCGCCGCTTAGCGCGGTGACCGACAAGCCATTCCCGGCCTCGTATTCCGACCGCGTGCGCAAGATCGGCGTGGTCAACACCAGGAACAAGGTCCTCACCGCGATTACCGCCGCGCTGATGGATGGGCCGGTGGCGCTGCGCCATTACATCATCGACAATTTCGTTGTCGAAGGGTTCACCTTCGACCAGGTCATGGGCGACGAGGAGGCGCTGGAAGCCTTCGTGCGCAAGGCGGCGATCGGCGTGTGGCACGCCTCGTGCTCTTGCCGCATGGGCGCTCCCGACGACCCGATGGCGGTCGTCGACACCCAGGGCCGCGTCAAGGGGGTGCAGGGCTTGCGCGTGGTCGATGCCTCGATCTTCCCGGTGGTGCCATGCGCCAACACCAACTTCCCCACCCTGATGGCGGCGGAAAAGATCGCCGAGACGATGCTGTGAACGAAGTCACTTCGACCGGCGGGCGCCGCTCGCGCCGAGTTGGGCGCGTTTGAGATATGCCTGGCGCACTCTGACAATGTCCGTTTTTTGGGGAAGACCGGAAGCAATCGGCGCACGGTCAAAACGGCGCCTTTGACCCGAAGCGGCCATAGCAATTGGGAGATGCTGGATAACGCTATTGAGGTCAGCTACATTGCTGGTTTCTTGTAGTAGGAACGGAATTAAATAAATCGCCGCGCTTTTCTGGCTTCGAGCGCTGTTGTTGCAATTGCAACCGGGTACGGGGGCGCGCACGCGGCCAAGGTCGTTCGCATCGGGTGGCTCACTGCTCAGCGAGCACCGAGTCTTATCCCGTTTCTCGAAGCATTTCGAGGTGGCCTTGCCGAATTTGGGTATCGTGAAAACGATAACCTGGAAATCGACTATCGCTATGGTGACGATAATCTGCTGCGCGTAGCACCACTGGCGGCCGAATTGACTCGCATACCTGTCGATTTGTTGGTCGTCCAAGGCACTGCCGTTCCTTTGGTGTATGACCTGAAGCTGCCCATACCCGCAGTGTACGTCTTTAGCGGCGATCCCGTTGTTGCTGGCTTCGCTGATAGCCTCGCACAACCGCGTGGCAACATGACGGGTTTGACGCTTATGGCGGCCGAATTGAATGCCAAGCGCCTGGAAATATTGCGTGACACGATTCCAGGTTTGCAGCGTGTCGCTATTATCGCCAACCCCGAGCATCCAGGTTCGCAGATCGAGCGTACCTACTCAGAGGAGACAGCCCGGAAACTTGGTCTGACAACTGAGTTTTTTGGGACTGCGACCGAGGGCGAGCTAGCCTCCGCCTTCGCCGCCATGGACCAGAGCCCCCCGCAAGCGATTTCGCTCTTTGCCGACGGCTTTGCCATTCAGTATCGGCAGCGGATCGTTGATTATGGAATGAAGCATCGCGCGGCTGTCATTTCCGGTTGGTCAGTATTCGCGAGAAGTGGCGCAATCTGTAGTTATGGGCCTAAGCTATCCGAGTCTTATCGCCGATTGGCTTATTATGTAGATCGCGTCCTTAAAGGAACTCCGCCATCGGAATTGCCAATCGAACGGCCAACGAAATTCGAAACTGTAGTGAATTTGAAGACCGCCAAGGCCCTTGGTTTGACCGTGCCGGATTCCATCATTGCGTCCGCCGACGAGTTGATTGAATGACTGCTTATGGCACGTTTGAGACATCGGGCGATGTCCGACTTGAGTCCGCTTTCAGGGTAAAGCGGAAGACATGGGCTCGCAGCGAGTATTTCGCCTTTTGGACCCCAAGCGGACTTATCGCCGGCGCAGTGGCGCTTTAAGTCGGGCTCGTTTGTCGTGCGAGCGGATGCCAAATCAGAGCGCGAAAGATGAGCGGTATCCCGACGGCCAGAGGCAACAGCCAATACGCAAAGTGGGGAAGGTCGCTGTGACATGGCAGCTGTTGTTCAGGCGTATCCGGCGCGGAGCTGTGGTCGAGGTTCGTCGAAATTTTCGCTGTATCAGCAGTGGCGAAGTCAAACCCACAACCGGCGCAGTGGAGTATTGAAAATAGCAGGCCGACGGTCAACAACAGCACTAACGGCAGCCGGTTGAGCCGGCGTTCGATTTCCTCTTTTGATGCCATGCTGTCGAACTGTGTCATTGTCGAACCAGCGAACTCTTCTCGACCGGTAATTTCAAGGTCCGTTTTTTTCAGACAACGTGATCGGGGGCGAGAGCGCACTCTAAACCGGGATCGATTTCGATCTGCAAAGTTGTGTGCTGTATGCCGAAATCTTCCTTAAGACGATGCGATATCTCCATAAGATAGACGTCGCCCGGGGGTCCCGCAGGGATCACCATGTGACAAGTCAGCGCAACTTCGGTGGTGCTCATCGGCCATATATGCAGGTCGTGCACCTGCGCGACGCCGGCACACTTTTCGAGGTATGCGCGCACACGCGCCGGATTAATATTGGGCGGCACCGCGCTCAACGACATCGCGATGCTGTCGCGCAACAGGCTCCAGGTTCCCCAAACGATTACCGCGCTGATTACCAAACTCGTTGCTGAATCGAGCCAAGCCCAGTCCGTGAACATGATGACCAAACCCGCAACTACAACGCCAGCCGACACGCCCGCGTCGGCAGCCATATGCATGTAGACGCCCCTGATATTCAGGTCGCCCTTGCGCCCGGATGCGAACAGATAAGCCGTGATGCCGTTCACAAAAATGCCGGCAGCAGCCACCACCATGACCGTTACGCCCGCGACCGGCTCTGGATGCAACAGACGCTGGATTGCTTCCCAGCCGATCGCGCCCACGGCGACCAACAGAAACACCGCGTTGAACAGCGCAGCGAGAATTGAGGAGGCACGCAGGCCGTACGTGTAACGGGCAGAGGGCGCGCGCTTCGACAGGATCGCCGCAACCCATGCGACCAACAGGCCGAGCACGTCAGACAGGTTATGGCCCGCGTCAGCCACCAGCGCCATTGAGTTGCTGACATAGCCGAAAATCCCCTCGACGACAACGAACGCGGTGTTGAGCGCGATACCGATCGCAAAAGCAGCGCCGAAATTGGCGGGCGCGTGATCGTGGCCGCCAGCCCCGTCCGCATGGTCGCTGCGATCGTCAAGGGCGTGAACGTGATGGTCTTGATGCGAGTGAGCCATTTTATTCCGGTCGGGGGGGTGTCTTGGGCAGCGTCGCGGCACACATATTCACAATCGAGGATGAATACTATTACGCCTCCGATAGCGCTCTGCGATGCGATCAGGGTAGGCAACTGCGAACTGTGCGTGACGACTGTGGTCTCCATCATTTGGGAGTGCCTCCGAATATGCTTCCCGAGGTTCGTTGATGGCACATTTGAGACTTACCGAGGGATATTGAAAATGTCTGCTTATCGGAGAAGACTGGAAGTTTCCCGACCCTGATGGCGGCGGAAAAGATCGCCGAGACGATGCTGTGATCGACGTCGTGAAGACCGGCGGGCGCCGCTCGCGGCGAGTTGGGCGCGCTTGAGGCGTGTCCACCGACATCGGTCACCATTTCCCGTTGCTGGCCTAAGCCGATACGATTGTCTATCGTGAGGAACGGGGAAGGCAATGGGACGTCGCACTGGAGCAGGCGCTGGACAAAATAAATCGCGAAGCCGCACGGCGATCGCGCGAAAGCGCCGCAATGCGCCAAAAGCGGCGCGCGTCTTAAGCCCCGCGAAAACCGAAGTCGAAAGCCCGGCGGAAACGCTAGCCGCACAACTTGCCCTTGAACTTCAGGAAGCGAGGGAGCGGCAGGCCGCGACAGCCGAGGTCCTGAGCCTCATCGCCGACGCGCCGACCGATCTGCTGCCGGTGTTCGACAGGATCGTCAAGAACGCAGCGCGGCTCTGCCAGAGCGTGCTGAGCGCCGTCTATCGCCGGGTTGGGGAGCATGTCCATCTGGTCGCGCACGACCAGTTCTCCCCGGAATCGGTGGCGGCGGTGCGGAAGGCCTATCCCGCCCCGCTCACCAGCGAGAACCTGATTTCGGTCGCAGTGCGCGAGCGGCGCGTCGTGCACGAGCCGGATGTACTCGTCTCCGGCGGATACAGCGAACTGCAGCGAACGTCGGGCTATCGCAGCATCCTCGTCGTGCCGATGCTTCGCGACGAGGTCGCTATCGGCGCCATCGCGGTGATGCGGCTCGAGCCGCAATCGTTTCCCAACGCGCAGGTCGAGCTCCTGAAAACCTTTGCCGGTCAGGCGGTCATCGCCATCGAGAACACGCGGCTGTTCACCGAGGTGCAGGAACGCACCCGGCAACTGTCGCAATCGCTTGAAGACCTGCGCGCGGCGTCGGACAGCCTGGTGCAGACCGAGAAGCTGGCCGCGCTGGGACGGCTGGTGGCCGGAGTTGCCCACGAAATCAACAGCCCCGTCGGTACCAGCCTGACCGTCGCCTCGGCCTTCATCAACAAGACCAATCGATTTGAAGCCGATGTGGCGGGCGGCAACGTGCGCCGGTCGGTCCTGGCTGAATTCATCGCCGCAAGCCGCGAGGCGGCGTCGCAGATCATGACCAATCTCGGCAACGCGGCCGACTTGATCCAGTCGTTCAAGCAGGTTGCGGCCGATCGCAACGTTTCGGATCGCAGACGCTTCGATCTCGGCCAGGTGACCGAACAGGTCGTCAAAGGACTACGGTTCGGGCTGCGAAGTCAAAATCTTGACGTCAGCGTCGAATGCGAGCCCAATCTCGCCATGAACAGCTATCCCGGACCTTACGGCCAAGTGCTCACCAACCTGGTCCTCAATTCCGCGGCGCACGCCTTTCCGGACGGCGCACCAGGATCGATCCACATCGCGGCGCAGGCGTCGGGCAACGACAATGTCGAAGTGCTGTTTTCAGACGACGGCTGCGGAATGAGCCCGGAGGTCAAGCGCCAAGTGTTCGACCCGTTTTTCACAACCAGGCGCGACCAAGGCAGCACCGGCTTGGGATTGCACATCGTCCACAACATCGTGACCAATCGTCTGGGTGGTCGGATCAAGCTGGAAACCAGACCTGGCGCGGGAACGAAAATCCAGATCATCGTGCCGCGCGAAGCGCCGCTGCAGGCCGCAGAATAATACGTGTCGAACGACCTGCGGGAGCGACCTCCGACGTGCAAGGCAACCCGCTGTGCCGGTCGAGATGCCGCAAGAAGTCATTCCTCGAACTGCTCGTTCGGCTGAAGCTTGCGGAAGCGAGCCGTCCAAATCCGTCTAAGCTCCGCCTCCGTTTTCCCTTGGTCATACGCTGGCGAAGTCAGGGGTAGCGCCTTGGTCACCGTGATCGTCACGATGGCGCGAATGCGCGGCGCAATGGCACCACGGAAATGGCCAAGCAGCGTGGCGAAGGTGCCGTCCCCACGCCACTACGTTCGCCGTGCCAGCGAAACGATAGCCTTTGCGCACGAAGAGATCGACGAAATTGACTTCGATGCGCGGATCCGCGCGCAAGTTTCGGATGGTACCTGGCGAGCGGACCTCGCCGAACGCAATCGTCGCCTCATCGACCACGACGAAGGTGCCTTTCGGCGAAACGTTAGGTGTGCCATCGGGCGCGGTCGTCGCAACGAACCCAAGGCGCTGTTGTTCGATGATCCGCTTCATGTCAGATGTCAGCATCTTCGGCCTCGTTGGTCGTGTCGGCAGCACGGGATGCTCTCGCCGCCCCTAGCGCAACCGCCGGGGCTCTTCCACCAGGGCAATTCTTCCTAGCCGTCATTGCCCCTTGAAAAATTATGGACACCCTCGCATCCGTCGGCCACGAACTACACGTCAACGAAGTCGAACGCATCGCGCCGGCGCACCACGCGACCGATAGACGGCGAGGGAAAGTGCGCCGTGCACATCAGCGTAGACGTATCGCAGAAGCGGCCGAACAATTGCCGCCGCGATACTTCGGCTAACGCGGAGTCGTAATCCGACATCATGCCGAGTTCAGGATAGCGCGCCTGCAGCGGCGAGTGGATCATGTCGCCGGTAATGACGGCATCGGCCCCAGGCTTGCCGACGTGCACCGAATAGTGGTCGATGGTGTGGCCGGGCGTCGGCATCAGCGTCACGAGGTCGTTGAACGCGTGCGCGCTCTTGACGATATCGACGCGACCTGCGGCCACGATCGGCAGCACGGAATCGGTCACCCAGGGACACGCCGCCGGATCGTCGTTCTGGCGCTTGGTCCAGTAGCTAAGCTCGCGGTCGGCGAAAACGTAGCGCGCCTTCGGGAAGGTCGGCACCCACCGGCCGTTCTCAAGCCGCGTGTTCCACCCGACGTGGTCGGTGTGCAAATGCGTGCACATGACAAAATCGATGTCGTTGACGCCAAATCCGCTTGCCGCGAGATTCTTCTCGTAGCGATCGGAATTCATCATGTGCCAGAACTTCCGCGTCGGTCGCGGCTTGTGGTTGCCGACACAGCTGTCGATCATGATGGTGTGGTGAGGCGTCTTGACGATGTAGCTCTGGATGCAGAGCATCAGCTGATCGTTGGTATCGATGAACCTGGGCTGCAGCCATCCCCGGTTCGCGTCGAGAAGCTCTCTCGTCAGGGTCGGGAAAAATTGCAGCGCCTCGAAGAATGGACCCTCCTGCTCGATGATGCGGTGGATCGTGATGCTGCCGATTTCGATTCTGGTGGGCAAAGTTAGGCCTCCGTCTCTGAGTCAATGCTAGCGACTGCCGGTCGCCATATAGGCGTGCTCCAGCCGGCGCGGCAGATCGGCCTCGCCGGTCTTTGCTTGCAGCACGATCGAGCCGCGCGCCAGCGCGTAGACGCGGTCGGCCAGCGCGAGCGCCTTCTCGATCAACTGCTCGACCAGCAACACCGCGGTCCCGGCCTCGCGCAGCCGCTGCACCACCACCAGCACGCGGTCCACCAGGACCGGCGACAGGCCGGCCGAAGGCTCGTCCAGCATCAGCAGCCGCGGCCGTCGAACCAGGCCCTGCGCCACCGCCAGGATCTGCTGCTGGCCACCGGAGAGCACAGCCGCGCGTTCGTGGCGCTTGGCGGCGATTTCGGGAAACAAGGCGAACACCTCCTCGACACGCACCGCGCGCTCGCTGCGCGGCAGGTCGTAGGCCGCCAGCAGGAGGTTGTCGAGCACGCCAAGCTGCGTGAACACGCGGTGTCCCTCGACGACGTGCGAAAGCCCGCACCTGACGGTATCGCGCGGACTAAAGCCGTTAAGATCGCGCCCGGCGAACCGCACGCTTCCCTGCCAGGGCAGCAGTCCCGACACGGCGCGCAACAGCGTCGTTTTGCCGGCCCCGTTCGGACCAAGCAGCGCCACGACCTCGCCGGCGCCGACGCAAAGGTCGATGCCGCGCAGCACGCCGATCTTGCCGTAGCCGGTTGAGAGGCCGGCAATGTCGAGCAGCGGATCAGGCCCCGAGATAGGCATTGATCACCTCCCGATGCGAGCGGATTTCGGCCGCGGTCCCGGCCGCCAGTACCTTGCCGAGATTGAGCACGGTGACGTAGTGGCAGATGTCGAAGATCAGATCGGGATGATGCTCTACCACGAGCACGCCGGTGCCGGCCCGGGCGATCGCCAGCAGCAGCGCGCCGAGCCGCGCAATCTCTTCGGCCGAGAGCCCGGCCGCCGGCTCGTCGAGCAGCAGGAACGAAGGCCGTAGCATCAACGCGCGAGCGATCTCCGTGAAGCGCAACTCGCTGTGCTGCAACCGATCGGCCCGCACCGGGGCGAGCCGCTCCAGCCCGACCGCCGCCAAGGCCAGCATGGCGGTGTCGTGCAACATGGCTTCGTCGCGTCGATGCCGCGGCAGCGACAGCAATGATTCGACGAAGGTGCCCTTGCCGTCGATGGTGCCGCCGATCATGACGTTCTGCAGCACCGACGCCGAGCCGACGATGCGCGGGGTCTGGAACGTGCGCGCAATCCGCATGTGCGCGCGCCGGTTACGCGCAAGCACGGGCAGCATGGCGCCGTTCAGCCTTACCGCGCCGCGCTGCGGCGCGTAGTAACCCGAGATGACGTTCAGTGTCGTGGTCTTGCCGCTGCCGTTGGGGCCAATCAGTCCGTGCACCTGACCGGGCCGGATCTCAAGGTCGAGACCGTCGATCGCTTGCACCCCGCCAAAACTCAGCGCCACCTGTTGCAGGGTCAAAGCTCCGTTATCGGGCGCCGCGCCAATGAGCCGCTCCAGCAAATCGGGGCGCGGAACGATCGCGCGGTCGCTCTCGAGCGGGCGGCGGTTCCTGAAATCCAGGATCTCGGCAATTCCGCCCGGGATCGCAAGCACGATGACGAGCAGCAGCACCGCATAGAGAAACGTCGACCACGCCACCAAAGGTGCTGCGAATTCCGGCAGCACGGTCAATAGAACAGTGCCGAGCAGCGGCCCGAAGATCGAGCTGCGCCCGCCGATCAGGATGGCGATGAAGAACAGCACCGACAGGTCCAGCGTGAATGCATCCGGCGTGATGTAGGATTGCAGCGCGGCGAATAGCCCGCCGGCAATGCCGGCGACGGCGCCGCTGAACAGGAATATGGCCCCGAGCAGCGCGGGTTTTGCGATGCCGCTGGCTTCTGCGGCGACCTCGGCATCGCGGATCGCGGTGAGCGCGCGGCCGAAGCGGCTTGCCGCGATATTCGCCGTCATCCACGTGCAGATCGCGGCGAGGCCGAAGCAGAAATAATAGAAGCCCCATTGCGAGGCGAACGGTTCGGGGAAGACCGGTCCGGCAACGCCTACGCCGCCGCCGGTGACGCTCTGCCAGGCCAGCGCCACCTGGGTGACGATGGTGGCAAAGCCAAGCGTCGTGATGGCGAAATAGAAGGTGCGCAGCCGCAGCGCCGGCAGCCCGACGATCAAGCCGAAGACGGCGCCGACGACGGCCGCAATCGAAAGCGCCAGATAGGGCGGCAACGCCGGCATGACATTGCCGGCCGCAAGCACGCTGGTCGTGTAGGCTCCGAGCGTGAGTAATGCCACCCAGCCGATCGCGATCTGGCCGGCGAAGCCGACGACCAGATTAAGGCCGGATACCAGCACCCAATAGACGCAGGCGCGGGTTGCGATCACGCCCCAATAGCCGCCACCGAACAGCGGGAACGAGAGGCCGACAACAAGCAGCGCCAGCAAAGGCAGCGACGCGCCGAACCCGCTTAACGAGCTGAGCGCATGCGTGCGGCTCGGGCGCAATTGTGTCGCCTGCGTATCCATCAGACGTGGCGCCGTAGGGCTGAGCCGGCAAGGCCCTCGGGGCGCGCCAAAAGCACGACGATGAACACCGTGAAGACCGCTACTGAAGCAAAGATGCCGCCCACCAGGAAGTTCGCGGTCTGCTGAAACAGTCCGAGCAGCAGGCCGGCGATGACCGCGCCGCGGTTGTTGCCCATCCCGCCGAGTGCGACCGGGACGAAGCCATAGAAGGTCAGCATCGGCGCATTGGCAAAGAAGGCAAGCAACATCTCGCCGCCGGCAAAGCCGGCGAGCGCGCCGATCACGCCGGCAAGCGCGAAGCTCGCCATGCGCAGGCGGCGTTCCGGCAGGCCGAGCGCGCGTGCGGCAAAATTGTCCTCGGCGATCGCGAGAAAAGCGTGGCCGATCAGGGTGTGACGATAGAGCAATTCGAGGCCGACGATTACCGCCGCGCAGGCGAGCATGGGTAGCCAGAACTGCTGATCGAATCCGCCGCGGGCGATGTCGAACAGCCGCGGAAACGGCTGCGGCTCCGTGCTCCATTCGATCGCGGTGAACTGCTGGATCATCAGCGCCAGCGCCAGCGTGGAGAGCACGTAGAGATGCTGGTCCAGGCTCTTGAGCACCGGCCGCACGGCGACGATCTCGGTCACGATGCCGAGCACCGCGCCGCCGGCTAGCGCAAGCAGGAAGCCAACAGCCACCGGCAGGCCCATCCGGGCGATGAACAGCGAGCCCAGCACGCCGCCGGCCATCCCGAGCGTGCCCGCGGTGAAGCTGAACACGCGCGAGGCGGAGAACATCACATTGTAGGTGATGGCGATCAGTGCGTAGATGCAGCCGATCGCCAGCCCGGACAGGATGATCGATTGGACCATCGACTCTAGCTGCCGTAGCCGGGAGCCAGATTGAACGCGCCGTCCTTGAGCGAATTGGCCTCGACCATCACTATCTCGTCGTCCGGGTAGCCGTCGTGGCGATCGGATGTAAAGGACATATCGCCGTAGACGCCCGGAAATTCCTTGAGCTTGTTGAGATAGCCGACGATCGCTTCCGGCTCGGTGCCGACGTTCTTCATCGCCTCGGCGATCATCCGTGGACTGTCATAGCCGAGCGCGATCCACCACAACAACGTGTCGCCCATGTCGATCTTGGCGCTCTTCAAACGGTCGACGAAAGCGCTGGTGCGATCCGAAAGCTTGCCCCCCGGGGCGTAGCAAACGGGGCGGAAATTGTTCGGGTAGACCTTCGCCCAGTATTCGGGCTTTTCCAGCAGGGCCTTGGTCTGGCCGGAGCCGAGCGTGGTCTGGCCGACGATCGGCACGTCCCACCCCATCTGCCCGCGCGTATTGATGATGCGCGACAGGAAGCCGGCATTCACGCTCCAGGGCATGATCGCTTCGGCTCCCGCCGACTGCATGCGCAACAGCTCGGGCTTGAGGTCCGGATTGGCGGCGTCGACGTTGCCTTGATAGACGACGTCGGCGCCGACGCCCTTGAGCATCGGCACATAGGCATTGACCGATGCGGTGCCGTAGCCGGTGGTATCGCTGACGACCGCGACCTTCTTGCGCTTGAGCACCTCCACCACATAGCGGTTCGCGGCGCCGCCGATCTGCTGGTTGGTGGGCGCGTTGCGGAAGCACATCGGATATTTCTTGGGGTCGGTCAGGCTGTCGACCCAGCAGGGATGGACCTGCGGCGTGTTCGCGCGCGCGAGCAGCGGCACGACCGCGAGCGATTCGCCGGAATTAACCGGGCCGAAGACGGCGCTCACCTTCTGCCCACGCGTAAGCTCCGCCGCGCCGTTCACCGCCTTGGTCGGATCGCTTTGGGTGTCGCGGGTGATCAGCTCAAGCTGCCGCCCGTCGATGCCGCCGGCCGCGTTGATCTCCTGCACCGCCAACTGGATTCCGCGATTGATCCCGACGCCGGTGGATGATGAGGGACCGGTGAGCGCCGGGAGATAGCCGATCAGGATCGGCTCCTTTGCCGCGATCGCAGGCTTGACAAAAGTGCCTGCAATGGCGGCAGCACCGGACGCCAGCGCTTGACGACGAGTTATCGACATTTTGGTTTCCTCCCTAAGTGTTTCACTCCCAAAGCCTGTCGAGGTTTCTTGGACCTCAGTTACTGGACCTCAGTTTGCTGGACTTCCGTGATGGACTATAGCCTCGGCTTGGTGGTCCGCAAAGCGTGCTGCCTCCATCACAAAGTCAAAAGCTCCACCTGTGAGTGCACACCCTAGTAATACCGGTGAAAATGATGGATCGGCCCGCGGCCGTGGCCGACCGAGAGGCGATCGGCCGCGGCGATCGCCGCGCTGATCCAGGTCTTGGCGTTGCGAACCGCGCTCTCCATCGCCTCGCCTTTCGCCAGATGAGCGGCAATGGCCGATGACAGCGAGCATCCGGTGCCATGGGTGTTCTTGGTCGCCAGCCGCGGCGCGGCAAGCGCGACGATGCGCTTGGCCTCGATCAGGTAATCGACGCTTTCGCTGCCCGCGCCGTGTCCGCCCTTGATCAGCACTGCCGGACAACCCATCGCGAGCAGCCGCTTGCCCTGGCGCTCGATGTCAGCCGCGTCCGATGCAACGCCCTCGCCGAGCAATGCGGCGGCCTCCGGCAGGTTCGGCGTGATCAGCGAGGCCCGCGGAATGAGTTTTGTGCGCAGCGCATCGATGGCGTCCGTTGCCAGCAGCCGGTCGCCCGATGTCGCGACCATCACCGGATCCAGCACGATATGTTTTGGCGCGTAGTGCTTCAAACTCGCGGCGATGGCCTCGATCGTCGAAAGCTGCGCCACCATGCCGATCTTGACCGCGCCGATATCGAGATCGCCGAACACGGCATCGATCTGCGCGGTGACGAACTCCGGCGGCACCGCATGAATAGCGCTGACGCCTTGCGTGTTCTGTGCGGTCAGCGCGGTGATCACGGCGGCGCCGTAGACGCCGAGCGCCGCAAAGGTCTTGAGATCGGCCTGGATGCCGGCGCCACCGGATGAATCCGAGCCCGCGATGGTGAGCGCGACGGGGGTCGCCATGATTTGTCCTAAAGCGATCTGTCCTGGCGCTACCTATTGCCAGCAAGCCGGCTTGCCATGATGCCGCAAATTTGGCTCTCTGTCTTACGCGTTTTCTTCACGCGAACCGGTGTCCACTTCGCTTGAAAACGCTATATTGTGTCGAATATTTCGGAGACCTTTCGATGGTTCCTTTCTTCGTCCAGATCAAGTGCAAGCTCGGCCAGTCCTATACCGTCGCCAACGCGCTTGCCGAAGCCGAGATCGCATCCGAAATCTATTCCACCGCGGGCGACTACGACCTCTTGGTGAAGTTCTATGTCGACAAGGATACCGATATCGGCCACTTCATCAACGAGAAGGTCCAGATCCTTCCCGGCATCCAGGACACCCACACCATCATCACCTTCAAGGCATTTGGCGCGGTTTAGGGCGTTTCCAGCGAAAGCCTGCCCCGGACCTGATCCGAGGCGGATGCCGGTTCGCGCGAGGAAATCGCGCCAAAACAACAAAGAGAGCTTCCGATTCGATCGGAACGGAAGAGGCTTTCGGGCGCGCCATCAACGACGCGGCCCACGCTTTGAAAGACTCCAGTCGGTCCGCTAAATGCTCAGTAGCACGCTCTGTTGCGGGCGGCGGGACCGTTCTGACTGCAGCTTTTGACAACGGCGCCCGACTTCTGCAGCGTGTAACGATCACCGGTATAGGGACCCACAAACACCCCCGACGTCTCACAACTTTGCCTGGCTGCAGCGCACCGCTCTACCCGGTCTGCCTTAGCCTTCGATTGCGCGATACATCGTTGCTCGGCGCTCGCGCATGTGGCTGCAAGTGCAGGTGAACCAAACGGAATTGAAGTCGTCAAAGGCGCCGTGGCGATCAAAATGGCTGTCAGAAATCCGCGCTGAAATTGCGTCATTTTCACCCCCAAGGTTGGTCTAACAGGGCAAATGACGCTAACAGCATCAGGCTTCACCTTCAACAATGGCACGGGCCAAGGCCATACTTCCGTCAGGAAAGAAGCGTGCACTGCTCGGGGGCTTTTCGCGGTCCGCCAAAGCTCTTTACCTTTAGTTCAAATTTTCGATCCATGATCCCTACGTTTGGCTTGGGGGCCAAGCGCTATTGCCGTGCGTCTCGCGCGGCGAACGGCGCTACCTGAGAGAGGTGGCCCCTTTTGTCCCGCGTTGGCGTAAGCAACACTAGTCCCCCGACGGCAGGTCGAGCGCCCGGTGCAAGCCGCTCGTGTCTCGCGCTCGCCCCGAAGCTTTTGACCCCCACGATCCTGCTCTTGGCGATGACGGTTGCAGGCTGCGCCCGCCATCCGGATCGGCCGGCGCGTGCTGCGCCATCTCAATTGCGTGGCGCACCATTTCCATTGCCTGCTGCCGCACCATCTCAATCACGGACCTGCCAGCCCGGAAGCGCGGAGCTCGCGCCGCAACCGCCGCCCGACTGCGAGTTCAGGGCATTCGACCTCGAAACCGTGGATCCCGCGCAATTTGCCCGGCTGAAGGTGGCCTACGAGCGGCAGTGCTATCGGCGCGCGGCAAAAGCCGAACGCCAACGCCTGAGGCGGCTACGGGCATCGAAAGGGTGCTAGCCACCCACCCCGCGGTCGATCGCATCGGCACTTATGGTTAACAATTTTTGAGGTGAACCCTCGGTCCGGCCGACGGGCGCAGCTCAATCAACCACTCCATCGACCTTGTTTTGCCATACGGGGACCATCCTCAAGCCCAGATGTTTTCCACTACGTACGGCATCGTGAATTGGGAACTCCGCGGGGGGATTTTCTGAGCGGTAACTAGTCGCGAGCTCGACCATGACGACGTTGTACGAGTTGCTTGGTGCGCTTCCGGACGATGATGCCGAGAGCCTTCGGTCTGCGTTCCGCAAGGCTGCCAAGACCGCACACCCCGACACAAATCCCGACGACCCGGATGCTTCGCTGCGATTCAGGCAGCTTGTCCGTGCCCATGACATCCTCAGCGATGACGAGCAGCGAGCGGCCTATGATCATCTCCTGGCGCTCGCGCTAACGCCCGGTTCGAAGTCAAAGAGCACGATCATCTACGAGACGATCCACAAGGTTTCCTCCAACGTCATCGCGGCGGCCGTCATTTCAGGCGTGTTGGTTGGAAGCTACGCGCTGGTCGGACTCGCTTTGGAAGCCCCAGCCGTCCCGGAGAAAACGGTCGAAATTGTCGCGCGCCAACCGATCGAGGTCGCCGCAGCCGCACCGACGGTGCAACCCGATGCCGCTGCCGCGCGGGTCGAGCGGCGCGACGCGCGTGAGGATGCGGCGACGATCCCTGACGAGGCGATGGCGACAGGCACCGTATGGCCGACAAACCGCGCCGAGCCGATTCCCATTTTCGACCTGATTCCGAACCTCCAGCTGAGCGACGCCAAATCCTATCGAAAACGCGGGATCTCCGCCTACCGCGATGGCGACCTTTACCGCGCGCTCGCCGACTTCGACCTGGCGATCCTGCATGACCCGAACTATGCGGAAGCCTATGTCGATCGCGGCATCGTGCTGTATCGGATGGGCCAATTCGACCGCGCATTTGCCGACATGACCAGGGCCAAGCGGATCGGAAGTGTGAGCCGGCCCAAAGCGACAATCCCGCTGCCGGCGCCGCGCAGGACTTCGTCAGTGACGGTCCGCGATGCGCTCCACATCGCGGCCGGCGATCACTATGCGGAGGTGCCTGCGCTATCAATGCCTTCGACCGATCATTTCGGTGCCTTCGCGGGCCGCGGCGGCCCCTCCACCGGCGGCAGGTCCTTCAGATAGACTGCCATCGCCGCGCGGTCTTCGGCCGGCAATTGCGAAGTGTTCTTGATCACCCGCCCCATCAAGCCGCTGGCAGTGTCATTGTCCGGCGTCTCGCCGGTTTTTAGGAAATAGGCGAAGTCCTTCTCGCTCCAGTCGCCCAACCCCTTTTGCGTGATGTTTGGCACCCAGCCCTCGCCTTCCGGATTGGGACCGCCGGCGAAGCGCTGCGCGGCAATGATGCCGCCAAGGAAATTGCGAGGGCTGTGACACTCCGCGCAATGGCCGAAGCTGTTCACGAGATAGGCGCCGCGATTCCACTGCGCCGAGCGCCCGGCATCTGCGGTGAACGGCTTGCCGTCCATGAACAGCAATTTCCAGATGCCGACATTGCGCCGGATGTTGAACGGAAACGGCACGTCGTGATCGCGCACCTTGCCGGATACTTTGGGCAGCGTCTTCAGATAGGCGAAGAGATCGCGAACATCTTCCACCTTCGCATGCTGATAGGAGGTATAGGGAAACGCCGGAAAGTAATGCGTTCCATTGGGCGAAACCCCCTTGGTCACCGCATTGACGAACTGGGCCTCGGTCCATCGCCCGATGCCGTCGGCCGGATCCGGCGAGATATTCGGTGCGTAGAAGCTGCCGAATGGCGAGGGGATGGCAAGTCCGCCGCCGAGCCTCAATCGATCGGGCTGGCCGGGCACAGCGTGGCAGGAGGGGCATCCGCCGGCGTTGAAGATGATCTGGCCGTTCGCAAGCTTCGGCGTATAGGCCGGCTCCGTAACCGCCAACACGATCGGCGTCGCCGTCAGCCACCAGTAAACGCCGAAGGCAGCAGCGCCAGCCAGAAGAAATCGTCGCAGCATTCACCGATCCGTCATGGCCAGGCGAACTTAGAGCAAGTATGTACATTATGTTTATGGCTGGTACGCGCCCTGCTCCAGCCATGGACTGGCCGAAATTTTGCGGACTTGAGGCCGTTTTGGGGAATAAATCCGAAATCCCAATGTTGGGATACTGAAACCATCGCCAAGGTCAACAGGGAGAAAACCATGACCAAGACTATACTTGCTACGCTTGCGCTCGGAGCGGCCGTCGCCTTCGCAGGGCCGGCCTTTGCCGAAAAGATGACGGTGACGCTCGACGGTAAATCCGAAGTTCCCGCCACAACCAGCGCCGGCACAGGCACGGCCGACGTCGATTACGATCCCGCCAGCAAGAAGTTGACCTGGAAGCTGACCTATTCGGGCCTTTCCGGCCCCGCCACCGCCGCGCATTTCCACGGGCCGGCTGAAGCCGGCAAGAACGCCGGGGTCAAGGTTCCGATCCCGAATGCCACCGTGAGCCCGGCGGAAGGCAGCGCGGTCCTGACGGACGAGCAAGCCGCCGACCTGACGGCCGGCAAATACTACATCAACGTGCACACAGCGGCCAATCCGGGCGGCGAAATCCGCGGTCAGGTGACGAAGTAAGCTTTGAACAGCTGACCGAAATAATAAAAAGGGCGGGCGCCAGACGCGCCCGCCCTTCTCTTTTTGGCTCGACCGTTATTTCAGCTTGACCCGATAAGTGTCGTGGCAATCGGTGCATTTGGCCTGGATCGAATCATACGCAACCTTCAGGCTGGCGAGATCCTTGACCTTGCCCTTGACCTCCGAGATCGCCTTACTGACGGGAGGTGTCTTGGAGTCGAAATCGGCCTTGTTCTGCCAGATCTTCTGCGACGCCCCGTAAGTCGCGTTCACCACATCTTCCTTGGGATTTGTGGCGAAGGTGGTGGCGATCTTGGGCACGCTCGCCTCGAGGTCGGCGATGGCGGTATCGACGGCCTTCTGGTCGTAGGGAATTTCGCCCTTCAACATCTTGCCTATCACCACGTACATGCTCTTTCCCTGCGCCCGCATCAGATTATCCTGCTGAACTGCGATATCCTGCTGCGCCACGACCGCGCCGGCTCCGAGCAACAAGGCTCCCGCCACGACAACCATCCGTCTCATCGCTCGTTCTCCATCTGCAAGCGTTTCCAAACGACGCCGCGTTCCCCGCTTTCGCGAGGCCGCGGCTTGTCCATGGTTAGAACCCTATTGTGGCGATTTATTCCCCTTGCCGGTATCAGAGGCTGTGCCGGCGCTGGTGCTCGCGGATCGCGATCCAGACCCGCTCGGCGGTCGCCGGCATATCGATGTGGTCGATCTTGTATTCGCGCCACAGCCCTTCGATGATGGCATTGACCACCGCGGGGCAGGAGCCGATGGCGCCGGCTTCGCCCGCGCCCTTGACGCCGAGCGGATTTGTCTTGCAGGGAACGTTATGGGTCTCGAATACAAAGGACGGACCGTCGGCCGCCCGCGGCAACGCATAGTCCATGAACGTTCCGGTGACGAGCTGGCCGTCGGCGGGGCTATAGACCACCTGCTCCATCAACGCCTGGCCGATGCCCTGCATCGCGCCGCCGTGAACCTGGCCTTCGAGCAGCAGCGGATTTAGCGTCACGCCGAAATCGTCGACGATGACGTAGTTGACGATCTTGATGATGCCGGTGGCGGGATCGATCTCGACCTCGGCGAGATGGGTACCGTTCGGGTAGGTGCCGTCGGCGCTGGTGAACGTCGCGCTCGCGTTCAGCTTCGACGGATCGACGCCGGAACGTTTCGCCAGATCCGCAAAGCTGATCGAGCGGTCGGTACCGGCGACGCGAATGACGCCGTCACTAATCTCGAGATCACTGGGGCTGGTCTCGAGCGCATCGGCGGCGATCGCGCGCAAATTGGCGCCGAGCTGGCGCGTGGCACGCTCGACGCTGACGCCTCCGGTCGGGATCGAGGCGGAGCCGCCGGTGCCGAGACCGGTCGCAATCTCGTCGGTGTCACCCTGATGGATGTGGACACGCTCGGGCGGCAGCCCGAACTGCTGGGCCACAAGCTGCGCGTAAGCCGTCTGGTGACCCTGCCCGCTCGATTGCGTCCCGATCAGGATCGTGACGTCGCCATTGGCATCGAGCCGCACATTCGCGGTCTCCTCGCCCATCGTGCCGCAGACTTCGACATAGCTGGCGAGCCCGATACCGCGCACCAGGCCCACTTTCTTCGCAAGCCTCGCGCGCTTGGGAAACTCTTTCCACTCCGCGATTTCCATCGCCCGCTTCATATGCGCGGTGAAGTCGCCGGAATCGTAGACCTTGCCTGTCGCAGTCTTGTAGGGCATCGCCTTGGGCGGGATGAAATTCTTGCGCCGGATCGCATCCGGCGTCATGCCGAGCTTGCGCGCGCAGGCATCGACCAGCCGCTCGACCACATAGGCGGCCTCTGGCCGCCCGGCGCCGCGATAGGCATCAACCGGCACGGTATTGGTGAAGACGGTGCGAACGCGGCAATGGAAGGCCTGGATGTCGTAGAGGCCCGGCAGCATGCCGGCGCCGCCATGCGGGATATACGGCCCGAAGGTCGACAGATATGCGCCCATGTCGCCCATCAGGTCGACGTCCATGCCTAGGAACTTGCCGTCCTCGGCGAGCGCCATGCGCGCGGTCGTGACGTTGTCGCGGCCCTGCGCGTCGGCCATGAAGTGTTCGGCGCGATCGGCCGCCCAGCGGATCGACTTCTTCAGCTTGCGCGAGGCGATCGCGAGCAGCGCGTATTCGCGGTAGGGAAACAGCTTTGTGCCGAAGCCGCCCCCGACATCCGGGCAGATCACCCGCATCTTCTCGACCGGGATCTTGAGCACGTTCTGGCACAGAATATCGCGCAGCCGATGGCTGCCCTGGCTGCCGACGGTCAGAGTCAGATGATCGCGCCTGGCGTCGTATTCGCAGACCGCCGCGCGGGTCTCCATGAAGCTTGCGACAACGCGGGGATTGACGATGGAGATTTCGGCGACCGCATGCGCTTTCGCAAACGCCTCCTCGGTCGCCTTCTTGTCGCCGATCGGCACGTCGAACAGGATATTGCCGGGGTGCTGGGGCCACACTTGCGGTGCGTCCTTTTTCACCGCATTGGCAACGCCGGTGACCGCGGGCAGCGGCGTCCACTGCACTTCGATCGCCTCGATCGCGTCGCGGGCCCGATCGATGGTATCGGCGACGACAAAGGCTACGGCATCGCCGACATGGCGCACCACGCCGCCGGCGAGGATCGGGTAAGGCGGGCCAGTGAAGGGATCGACTTCCAGGTTGAACAGGCATGGCAGATCGCCGAGATCCCTGACGTCATCCCATTTCAGAATCGCAGCAACTCCGGGGAGGCTGCGGGCGCGGCTCGCATCGACGGTGAAGGTCGCGTGCGCGTGCGGCGAGCGCAGCACCAGCGCATGCATCGAGGCCTGCGGCGCATAATCGTCGGTGTAGCGGCCCTTGCCGCGGATGAGCGCGTCGTCCTCCTTGCGAAGGACGCTTTGACCGACGCCGAATTTGATGGGAGCAGCCATCTGATCTCCGATTGCAGTTCAGATTTTTTCGCATATTGCAGTGGTTTAACGGCAAGCGCAAACGGCTTCATAGCGTTTTCAAGCGAAGTGGATACCGATTCGCGGTGAAGAAAACGCGTCAAAATATAGCTACCCACGCATCAGAGAGAAAAGCCATCCCCTCCCGAACAGCACCAGGACCGAAAAACCATAGGCAAAGGAGCCGACCGCCATCAGCAGCAGCAGCGTCGTCTCATCGCGGAACCTGGTCAGTTGCGCAAAATAGGGCGTTGCAAAATGCGCGGTGAGCCAGAATACGGCGCCGAGCACGATACCGATCAAGGCAAATTTGGCGAGCGATTTGATCCAGGCGCGATCGAGGTCGAGGTAGCCGGCCCGCACCGAGAAAAACAGCACCAATAGAAGATTGATCCAGGCGCCCACGGCTGTCGCGAGCGCAAGCCCGACCTGCGCCAGGCTCCCCATCAAGAGCACCTTGAGCAGCACATTCACGGTAAGGCCTGTGAGCGCAGCCTTGACCGGCGTCGCGGTATTTTTCCGCGCATAGAACGCCGAGACCGCGCTGCGGATGGTCACGAACGGAATGAGACCGATCGCATAGGCTGCAAGCGTAGTGGCCGCGGCCGCGGCGTCGGCCCTGGTATAGGCCCCGCGCGCGAACACGGCGCGCACAATGACATCCGGCACCGTGAGGAAGGCTGCGACGAACGGCACGGTAGCAAGCAGCGTGAATTCAAAGGCCCGCCGCTGCGCGGCCGCGGCACCCGCATCATCGCCGACGGTGATGCGCCGCGACATTTCTGGCAGCAGCACGGTGCCGATGGCAATGCCGATCACGCCGATCGGCAATTGATAGAGCCGCTCGGAATAATAGAGCGCCGACAGCGCGCCGGCGGGCAGGAAGGTTGCGATGATGGTGTCGGCGAACACCGCCACCTGCGTGCCCATCGAGCCCAGCGTCGCCGGACCGATCGCACGGAAGAAGGCGCGGACGTCCTCGTCAAGCCGCAGCGGCGCGAAGCGCGGCAGGCTGCCGTGGCGGGCGAGATCGCCGGCAAGCAGGAAATATTGCAGGAAGCCGGAAATCAGGACGCCCCAGGCCGCGGCGTGGCCGGCGGTCGGAAAGAATGCCGCCAACGCCAGCGTTGCCATCATCGAGATATTGAGAAAGATCGAGGCCGCGGCTGCGCTCGCAAAGCGGTGCATCACGTTGAGCATGCCGCCATAGAGCGTCACCAGGGTGATCAGCAGCAGATAGGGAAAGGTAATTCGTGTCAGATCGATCGCAAGCCGCCGCTGCTCCGCATCGTCGGTGAAGCCGGGCGCCAGAATCCGCAACGCCTGCGGCATAAACAGCCAGGCGGCCACCAGCAGCACCAGTTGCGAGAAAAACAACAGCGTGAAGATGCGGTCGGCGAACAACCGCGCCGAAGTCTCGCCACCTTTGCCCTGAACATGGGCGTAGGCCGGAATGAAGGCGGTGTTGAAGGCACCCTCGGCAAAGATCGCACGGAAATTGTTCGGCAGCCGCCAGGCCACCAGAAACGCATCCGCGAGCGGTCCTGCGCCCAGGATCGCGGCGAGCATGATGTCGCGCGCAAGCCCGGTGACGCGCGATAGCAGGGTATAGCCGCCGACAGTGAAGATGCGTCCGAGCATGCGCCGCTTCTAGCGCATGAAACGACGTTTCAAAACGGCGAAATCAGGAAGAAAGTGCGCCGCGCACAGCCTTGATGATGCGCTCCTGCGTCGCCGCGTCGAGATAGGCGTGCATCGGCAGGCTGATGACGTCGGACGACAAGCGCTCGCTTATCGGCAGGCCGCCGTCGGCGACCGGGTAATGCCGATAGGCCGTCTGCTGATGCATCGATTTCGGATAATAGATCGAGGTCGGAATGCCCTGCGCCTTCAGCGCCGCGGCAAAGCCGTCGCGATTGGTGCCCTTGGGCAGACGGATGGTGTATTGCGCCCAGATTGAGGTGCAGCCGGCGGCCAGACGCGGAATGGCGACGACATTGCCGAGGCCCCGCGCATAGCGTTCGGCGACCACATTGCGTGCGGCGATCTCGTCCTCAAAAATCTTCAGTTTCTCGATCAGGATGGCCGCCTGCATGGTATCGAGCCGCGCGGTGAGCCCGAGGCGAACATTGTCGTATTTGTCAGAACCCTGGCCGTGGACCCGGATGCTGCGCAGCGTTGCGGCAAGTTCCGGATCGTCGGTGAAGATCGCCCCGCCATCGCCAAAACAGCCGAGCGGCTTTGCCGGGAAAAAGCTGGTCGCGGTCGCAAGCCCGAAGGTGCCGATGCGCCGGCCCTTGTAGCTCGCGCCAAAGCCTTGCGCGGCGTCATCGACAACAAAGAGCCCGTCGCCTGACGCGATGGAGGCGATCGCATCATGGTCGGCGCTTTGCCCGAACAGATCGACCGGGATCACGGCCACCGGCTTGAGGCCCTGCTTTTTCGCAACAGCGATCCCGTTTCGTAGCGAAGTAGCATCGATGTTGAACGTCATCTCATCGACATCGACGAACACCGGCGTGGCACCGGTGAGCGCCACTGCTTCCCCGGTCGCGCAAAACGTAAAGGACGGGCAGAACACCGCATCACCGCGGCCGACGCCCTTCGCCATCAGCACCATCAACAGCGCGTCGGTGCCGCTGGCGCAGGTCACGACATGCCTGGCGCCGCTGAACGCCATCAACGCCGCCTCCAACTGCGCCACTTCCGGCCCGTTGATGAATTGGCAATGGGCCAGCACGCGCGCGATCGCCTCGTCGAGGGATTGGCCGAGCCGGCGCCGCTGTGCGGCAACGTCGATGAAGGGCAGGGATTCGGAGCGCAGATGCTGGTTCATGGAGCCTTGTCGGGGTTCTTGCAGGGACTGAGGGGACGACATCAAAGCGCGCGCTAGCCAACGACGCGGCGCGGCCCTTTGCGCGCAGGTGCAGCCGCGGCGGGCCTGGCGGGCGCCTCGAGGCAGCGGGTCGCGACTTCGAGGCTGGCCACGCCCTCATCGCCGGTCACGGCGGGCACCGTGCCCGAGCGCACCGCATGGAGGAACGAGATCAGTTCGGCGCGCAACGGCTCGTCATGACCGACCGGCAGATGACGCATGGAATAGCTGCCGTCGGGCTTGAAGCCGAAACATTCGGTGACCTGACGAGTCAACAGATCGCCCATCACATATTTGCCGCGGGTGGCGACCGTGACGTTGCGCGCCTTGAACGGCGTCAGCCAGTTGGTGTTGATGTGCGCAAGCACGCCGGAGGCGGTGCGGAACTGCAATAGCGCGATATCCTCGCGCTCGGCGACGGCGCTGGAGAGTTGCGGCTGCACCTCGACGATGTCGGACTCGGTGAACCAGCGGATCAGGTCGATGTCATGAACGGCGAGATCGATCACCACGCCGACATTCGACATCCGCGGCGGAAACGGTCCGACCCGGGTGATCGCGATCGACAAGATATCCTCGCCCGCTATCGCCTGCTTGATGGCGGCGACCGCCGGGTTGAAGCGCTCGACATGCCCGACCATCAAGGTCACCCCGGCGCGGCGGGCCGCGGCAACGATCTCCTCTCCCTCCGCAACCGTGGAGGCGATCGGCTTTTCGACGAGGACATGAATATGGCGCGCGATGCAGGCAAGCGCGATCTGATGATGGAGATGCGTCGGTGCCGCCACCGTGACCGCATCGACGCCCTCACTAAACAGCTCACCGAGGCCGGCGAAGGTGCGGCAATTGGCGAGTTCCATCACCCGGGTCCGGTGCGCCGGCAAGGGATCGACGACCCCGACCAGGCTGATATCGGGCAGGCCCGCGAGCACGCGCGCGTGATTGCTGCCCATCACGCCTGCGCCGATGACGCCGACGCGAAGCGCGCCGCTTGCTTCGGCTCCTGAGCCGGCCCCTTTTGAACTCATTTGATCGACCCCAATAACCATCTTGCCCAAGTACCCCGGTCGCTCTCCTAGCACGCCGTCACACATGTGGCGAATACAGAGAGGTATTCCCGGACACGATTTGATTCAAAAAATTACACGGGACGAATCGCGCAAGCTTACGCGATTTGGGTTCGATAGCGCCATCGATGGATATTACTTGCGGCCTTTGCGACACCCTCCCCGCCAAGGCCCACGACGTGAATTCGACCCGCGCCAACAATCATCCTCGATGCGGCGTTCGCGGTTGCCAGGCCGGGTGACGCTCGTCGATTGGGTTATGCTGGTCGGTTGGTACGCCGGCTTCTCGTATCGCCAGGACCCTCCAAATCTCCTCGACCGACGCCTTCTGCAACGGTATTGTCGTCTCGGGGCGCGGCGCAGATGAAACACGTCTCGCGCGCAATCTGTCAAATAACGCTTTGAACATTTGAAATGCTGCTAACCAAAATTCCGTTCATCCAAGTCTGACGATCATCCACCGACTGAAAAAACAGTTGCAAGCATTTTTTTCGGGCAGCTTCGGTATTCCCCTCCGGTCGCGCGCCGCCCAAATACTCCTCGGTTGCCATCGTCCGTGCACGGAATCAGCCGGACGTACGCCCAAAAAATAGCTAGAGTAGTCCCATAATTGCAGCTTTCCGTGACCTTACGCGCAACTGTTATCGATTTCGATTGCGACATCTTATTGTTTCAACAGCCAGGCTTCTCATTGCCTTCGAGAGTTCCTGACGATAGCAACAGGTTTGAGCGCGGCGTCGCAATGGCGCTGCGGTATTTTCTTTTTCTGTTGGCCGCCTACATCGTTTTTCACAAGGTTTTTCCCTTCGCCCTGCTCGGGTACCGCCTCATCGACCTAACGGTGCGTGATTTCCTGCTGGTGATCCTTCAAACGCTCGTCAGCATCCTCGGCAGTGCGTATTTGGTCGCAAGATCGTTCCGACTTCCGGATTTGAAGGACAGGGACAGAGCCTGGTGCGAGCGTTGGATCGCCATCGCCTTTGGCACGATTACCATCGTCGTCGGATCGATGGTTATCGCTTTGCTTCAAAGAAAGGGCTTCGATATAGCAATGGCCGGTTGGCTCGCTCGCGGCATCCTATGGGTGTTATTCTGAGCGCTGAGCAGTCATGTGTTCGTCCCTGCACGGAGCCTGGTTTTTACCGGATCTTTACCAATCCCAAAGCCGGTCCAGCCCATTTACCGGTTTTGAACTCGGCGGTGAGCTTATTGACTCATGTTAATTTAATTCTCTTCGGGCGGGCCATGTTAGCCAGGACAGGCGTGAACGTGCAGATCGATGCCGACCATTCGCGCGCGATCTGCCTTGAGATCGGTGAGCGTCTTGGCGAATTAATGCGACGCGACGCCGCCTGCGAACTTCCCGCGCGCCTGCGATATCTGATGGAGCGTCTTGCCGAAGCCGATCGCGAAACATCACCCTCGCTCGTGCCCTCCCTTGAGGATATGACCCGGCAAGCGCCGATCGATCCCCGGCTGGAGAGCTCCGGGCGAGAGAGCTTTGGCGGACAATCGGCCCGGTCAGCAGCCGCTGAACCGCGGATCCGGCCCTTCGTGTAATTCCTTCAGGTAGGCGCGCGCATACTCGGTCAACTGATGCCGGTCCGTGAGCCCAGCCGAGGTCAGCTGGTCGATATACCGGACAATTTTCTCGCGGGATTGCGCCACCACCGCAACGTCCATTTCGCCAATAAATTCATAGGCGCCCAAGGCTGGTCGACAATTTCCTTCATTGAAAAACACCAACGCTACTGCATTGCAATAGCCGCATTGCAGCACCAGCTTTCCTCGGCGTCAATTTTCTCTCGGTGGGTGCCTACGGGGGCACGCCAGCGCCCGACTTAGGGCGGCGCTCAACCAAATCTGTTGAGCAGGTCCGCTAGCTAGTTTCTGTCGCGAAACGCATCATTCGCGTCGCCAATGCTGACCGTTGCCTTCAGGTGCGGGATCAGTTGTCACTTCGTGTTGCCCCACCCTCGGGCAGGCTGCGGGATGTCTTCAACTCAGATTGAATTGCTGCCTGCTTGGCGTAAGTTTCATCTGTCGCGATCTGCTTTAGGATGATTTGCGGCGACGACCTCAAACTCACGCTGCATTTCTTTCACACAAACGGACAATGCAACGTCGCATCGATCACGCTCGGCCTTTCCGTATTTGACACCCTTCACAGACCAATTGGTCTCGCCCGGGGATGCCGGATTAACGCGCTCTACGATAATTCCGACCAAACCCTCGCACTGGGTATCATGCGCACGAACGGCCTCAGCCAGAGCCACTTCGAGCGCGGCCCGGGTGATCTGCGTGCGTTTGCCTTCTTTTTCTGGGCTCTTCAGGTTCATCTCGTATCGCGCATTTTGAGCTGCTCCGGCCGAAATCAACTTATCTTCTGATGGGTTTCCAAGGGCACCACCGTGCATGCGCAAGTTTTTCGCGGCTGGCTTGCCTTGATTGTCGAATATCTCAAAGCTTACTTTCTGGCCTTTTGGTAGATCCGTGAGCCCAGCCATCTCTATCGTAGAGAAATGAACAAAGATGTCCCTCCCGCCAGAGTCTTGCCGGATAAGGCCGTAACCTTTTGACGGGTGAAACAATTTTACGGTGCCCATAACCACAGCGTTTTTCTCTCTATGCAGAATCGGTCCGGCTCCGATTGTATTGCCCAGAGGAACTCCTGGCGGGTCTAAGCGTGCCGCGAGCCGCCTGCTAACATCTAAGCACGGAGCGCTTGGTACTGAGCATTCGCGAAGAGTTATTCATCGTTATTCACCGTTTTCTTGAACCTCCAATTCGCAGTGGCTTGAAAGCCATTTGATGCTGTCTGAAATTTGTGCGAGCGCGCGTCGCACCAGACAAACCCAAAAGTCCCAAAACGGCGCGCGCAGATCGATGCCGAAAATGATCGAAATAAGGCGTGCCGCACGACGGTAACCTATTGACCTGTCAGAGAACTGCGAGGCTCAGGTTTCTGCGTCTCAATATGATCCAATATTGTCCACGATTGGAACATCCGACGAACCCAATAGTCGAGTGATTTGGCTGGGCAACTTCGACTTGATAAGGGGCCGCAATGGACGGGCTCAAAGTTCGATTACTCGATGCTGAATCGACGCACGGCGCCATCGATCGCGCCAATGATCAACATATGGACATTGACATCGAAAATTTTCCTAGCCTGAGATATTCATCACCCTGGCCTTGGGTTCTCGCGCTTGGAATTAGTCTCTCGATGTGGGCAGGCCTAGTGCGGCTTGTCCGGCTATTTGTGTGAGGCAAATTGGTCGTCCAGAATTGCGATCAGCGTCTTCGCATCGTCACCGCGGCCGTTCCCACCGTCAATCGACCACCATTTCGCGTCAGCACCGTCTTCACCACTGGCGTCAATTTACTGCACGACTAAGGAGCGATTTGGCTGTGTGTGACTCCGCCAGAGATGAGAGGTTATCCCATCGCGGGGCGACTGATAGTCGCTCTCGTTCAGTTGCTTAATTCTTGTACCAAGGACATTCCAGGTTTCGATCGGCAATCGGTTTCCACTAGCACAAAACCCGGTCGGCTTCGGTGATAGCGCACAGAACGTGATAGAATGAAGAGGCCGGAATGAAATCGACCAGGGAGCGGCCGTCGCGACCGAACTGATCATACCAGCCGCCGAGAACGGGATGCTTTAGATAGTGCCGATATAGCCGCTCCAGGGCTTCACGTGCCTGCTCGGCTGCTCCCGGCTCTCCGGTTTCAGTCTGAGCGATCCAGGCCTTGGCAATCTCGGTCTGCGGCCAAAGGCGCCGGGTTAGTTTACGGATGTTTCCGTTCGCGTCACCCTCATCAACCAGGCAACCGGTTAGGGGATCGCGATAGCGCAAGGCCGAGGCCAGCAGTTGCGAACGATAGCGGCCGGTCGGGCAACCGGTAATCCGCTCAAAGCCTTTCAACAGCCATACCCATTCCGCCTGATGCCCCGGTTCAACGATGGCGGGCTCAATTTTCGACCAATCCTCTTCGAAATATTCGCCAAGGATTTGACGTTGCGGGTCGAAAAAGTTCGCTACGAAAAGCTCGAAAAGTCGACCCGCACGGCTCTGATAGGCTGGGTCGCCGATCGCGTCGTAGTTTGCGATCATGGCCGCGAACAGGTGCATATGAGGATTCTGTCGACGCGGCAAGGTCGCGGAAATTCCTTCCAGGAAGCCGCCATGCGGCGATCGGAGATCAGTTTCCAAGAAAGTAACTAATGCTTCGATCTCGTGACGGACCTGCGAATCCTTGGTCAATTCGTACGCCGTCGCTAGCGCTAGCAGGACAAACGCGTGGTCATAGGTGTCGCGCGAGGCATCGAGCACCGCCCCGCCAGCATCGAGCAGGTGAACATAACCCGGCTTGCCATCAGGGCTTTTTGCTTTCAGCAGGAGGTACTCAAGACCCTTCATCGCTAGTTCGCCGCCTTGCGGATACCAGCCGAGCGAAGCCGCCTTTGCAAAACAGTAGATCTGCCGCGCCTGTACGCGGACGCGCCGGGCCGCGAGGTCGTCCGGATCTCCTCCGACGTCGAGGCGCTCCACAAAGCTCCCTCGAGATTGGTCCCAGCCCTTGTGAGACCACAAGGGCAGCGAATGATCCGTCATGTGCGTCCTGAGAACAGCAACGATATCTCTGGAATTCATGCAGCGAACCTGCCTCCTGTAAGATCATCTGAATTCCTTCGAACAGGCGGCGCTAATGCGCTCAAAGCCCGTCAGAAGCCACACCATTCCACCTGATGACCGGGCTGATGAATCGGTGACGCCATCTGGAGGTCGTCAATCCGCCGTATCATGGCTAGGTCATCGGAGCTCACCGGCGCTCGTCTAACACGGCCCGCGAAACCGGGAGCCAATCGAATCGGGCGCTTATTGGCCTGGCATACGAATTGATCCGGAATGGCGTGCGAAGAACGGACCGAAAAATGATGAGGTACCCAGACCGCAAAACCACCCACGCCTGTTTGAACCCAGGAGGCGCGGACAGGGTTGCCGCACGCTCGAACCGAACCAACGCCCACCTCTCTCATCGGCCAAAAGCAACGTACGGATCGCCTTGCACTTGCGCGGTCGTATTCCAAAAAATTCCTTTGTGTTTCAAGTAAGAACTCTCTTCATAATATTCCTTCTAGGATGCCAATTTAATGCTGGGTTATCGGAACAATTACCGAAGAACTGTCGTAGCCGCACTGCTCGCCTCCTCGCTTGCCGTAATGGCCGGAATGGCGTTGTCGATCAGACCGAGTGCGGTTTTCCCTCTGCCGCTTGCCACGGTGCTTTTGTCGCTGCTGTGTTTGACGATCGCGGCTTTCGCGGGTCTTGTCGCGGCCGGCGGGCTCATTGGTCTCCGTCGCGACACGATGGAACTGAAGGGTCAGCCATATTATTCCGGCCAACCGCGCGAATGCTCCGCCGGTGCCTTTGCTCGCCTGCGGCGCCGGTTGCTAACCTTGCTGCCTGGCTCACCCCCTAGATTGCGGCTGTGGCCGGGGGAGTGGGTGAAAGTCCGGCCCTTCGCGGAAATTTCGGCGACACTTGACGGCGAAGGGCGGTTGGACGGACTGCCTTTCATGCCCGAGATGCTGCGTCACTGCGGACAACGCCACCGGGTCTTTCGACGAATTGAGAAAATCCATTACTATTTTGGCCCGGTCGCGCCTCACCTGCGCCGTTTGCGGGATGCAGTCTTATTGGAAGAGTTACGATGTGATGGCGCAGGGCACGGCGGTTGCCAGGCCGGTTGTCAATTCATCTGGAAGGAAGCCTGGCTCATCCCAAGCAACAACGCCTATGCGGACATGGTCACACAGGAAGCGGCCAGGGCGCCGCAGTTGGACAAATACACCCAACTGAACTCGCCCGATGGCGAGGTGCGCTACAGGTGTCAAATGACCGAGTTGCCAGGGGCAACGACACGACTGAGCTGGAATGACCCTAGGCACTACTGGCGTGACCTACGTTCGGGCAACGTCCGACTCAGACCCTTTACCACGGCGGTCGCACTCGCATTGTTTAATAGTGTGCAGAGGAAAAGCGGCGGTGCGGTCGCCCCGTACCGTGAACCTTCGGATCGCAAGACCAGTCCGAAGGAAGTGCTCGATCTACAGCCTGGCGAGATCGTGCGCGTGAAGACAAAACCGGAGATCGAACAAACGTTGAATTCCGTGTCGAAAAATCGTGGGCTATGGTTCGACCGTGAAATGCATCGTTTTTGCGGTGGCGAGTTTCGGGTCGCTGCGGTCGTGCGCAATATAGTCGACGAGGCGACTGGGAAAATGTTGACGATGAACAATCCTTGCATCGTGTTGGAAGGTGTGGCGGCGACTGGAGAATATCTCGGACTATGTCCTCAGAACGAACTGATCTATTGGCGCGAGGCCTGGCTGGAACGCCTTGCCCCACGTCCTGAGGGCCCGACCGAAAACGCAACCGGTGATTTTCAGTAGGCCGTGATCCCTTCGGATTTGCAAAGATTCGAGGGAGAGCACACACATCCGACTTTAGCAGCAGCGTTGCCGGGTATTCGGAAGTACGATCCCTATCGCTCCGTGAGCGGCCAGTTGCGATCCTGATCAGAGACAACCGTTACGGCCAACGGCCATTGGATGGCGAACGTCGGGTCGTCAAATCGTACGCCTCGTGCGGCGCCTGGTGTGTAGTACGCTGAAGTCATGTAATGCATCTCGGTGCTATCTTCGAGCGTCTGGTATCCGTGCGCACAATTTTCAGGTACGAACAGCATTCGGCCGTTCTCCGCGCTCAGTTCCACACCGTACCACTTTCGGTACGACGGCGACTCCGGTCTTAGATCAAGAACCACGTCGAACATCGAACCTCTGGTACAGCGGACCAACTTCGCCTCGACTGCTGGCGCCACTTGCAGATGCATCCCACGCGTGGTCGCTTTTGTCTTGCTGAAGCCCATGTTGGCCTGGACCGGCGAGAAATCGAGACCATGCTCCGAGAACTCCCGCGCACACCACGCTCGCAGGAATCGACCGCGGTCGTCCTGGTGCGGGCTTGGATCTATCACCTTGGCACCTGGGATGAATATCTCAATGAAACGCATTCAACCGCAGTCCTTCAATTTTGAATGGCCGTCACGTCAGTCTACGTGTTTGGGTTGGTCGTTGTCTGTCAGGATAATCGCGTGAGCTTGCTAAATCCACCGAGATCTCGCGTAGTTTGGACGAACTGCCGCCACCTGCGAGCAGAGTGTTGTCGGTTCTGATACGGCATATTTTGGATATTCACTTAGTGAAATCTGAGAGCCGCGACCGATTCAGTGACGTTCATATTAATAGCAACGCGATAGCCGCAGTAATATTAATCGCCGACCGCGATTGCCTCGATCGATTCAGCCGTGATACCGAGCTGTCCAGATTGGGACATTGCCGTGCGAGACTTACGAATAGATTTATTTCGGGGCTTCGCATTGTATATGGTCGTTGTCGATCACATCGGCGATGACCCGTTAAGTAAATTCACCTATCGAGTATTTGGATTTTCTGACGCCGCCGAAATCTTTGTCTACTTGTCCGGCATGGTTTGCGGCCTCGCATACTCTTCTGTGCTAGAGCGAAAAGGCTGGGGGACGTTCATGCGCGTGCTCGCAGGGCGCGCCGTCCGAATTTATTTCTATTATGTTCTATCCAGCGCGGCGATGATGCTCCTAACAGCCAGTGCCGGGATTTGGAGAAACGAAATCCCTATCGGTGATTATGCGTCAAGCTTGGCCACCGACCCCGTCAGGGCGATCTTGTGGACGCTCTCGCTGATTTCGCCGCCGGACGTTTCTGACATTCTGGTGTTCTATGTTGCTATGACGCTCTTCGCAGTGCCAGTTTTTATGGCGGGATTTCGACATAACGCGCAGGCGACACTTGCTGCAAGTGCTTTAATCTGGGGTATTTCACAGATTTTTTCGAGTCGTTTGGTTTCCCTCGAAGACTATTGGGCAATGAATGCGTGCAACCCGTTTGCATGGCAGTTCTTGTTCGCGATTGGGATGTTTTTTGGGGTGAAACAGAGATCTATCCCACTCGATTTGCAGTCTTCACTCGCGCCCGTGGCATGGACAATTGTCGTCGGTGCATTCCTCTATAAATTTATCATCTACATTTCGGCGCACTTCGGCTTCGATGTTGCGTGGCTGAGAATCTCCCCGTCCACGCTCTCGGACATAAAGACGAATTTGTCAGCCCTCCGTCTGATCCATTTTCTTAGTGTGGCTTTGCTTGTGAAGATATACTTCGAACCGACAAGTAAGCTACTGCAGTGGCCTGTGTTCTCTCCCGCAATTCAAATCGGTGCTCGTCCGCTGGAAATATATTCGCTGACCCTTGTCCTTAGTAAGCTAGGTTATCTATTTGGGACGATTTATCACCCCACCCTTCAAAGCAAGATCGTAATGGACGGCATGTTCTTCGTATTGATGACGCTGGCCGTTGCCGTTTTTCCACGACCTAAAATGCAGCCTAGTCCGCCCCCAATTGACGTGATCCCAAGCTCATAAATCAAACGACCAGCCGTAATGTTGTTGCCGCCTGTTCCCCAGTTCGAAGCGTTGATGGTGAAACTTGACCCCACTACGTGAGTTACGTACTGTTCTCGTTGCGCTAAGGCACGAGCAAATTGGGAAAAAATGGTTGGTTGACTTGGCTGGAAAGGGCGGTCGCGATTGCGCGCGGCGAACGAGAGCCCGTGCACATCTCTCCTGAGATTGACGTGCTAAAAATCCGAAATCGGCCCTTAGGAAATCGAAACCCGCCACTGTGTGATGGCGGGTTTGCTACTGTCACCGCCCAGGGGGCGACTCAAGCAGCAGTCAATCGGGAGCCTTCAGATGATAAAGTGCGTCACGTGGGTAAGCGTTGCAGCTCTGTGCTCCTGGGTCGCCACGCCGCAAGCCTTCGCTGAAGCCCTCGTGTTCATCATTAGCTACCATAACGTGGACTACGCCAAGGCTGCTTGCGAGCGTTTCTTGTCCACTCAAAAGTCTGGTTTGGGCGAGGTCAACGACGAAAACATCTCAGCTGGGGCAGCAGAATGCAAGTCTGTGCGCGATACACGAGAACTTGGACGCCGACTTGAGAACGAGGTTCTAGATGCGCTTGCTGCGGAACCCCTCTGCGCCGGTATCACAATGATACGCGACCCGCATCCAGAGTTCGACCGCGGGGGCTTCTCCGAAAATCTCTCCCAAGAAAACCACGCGCTAAAGCAGGCGTACCCGCATTGGGATTTGCATCTTGACTACCAACCGGGCAGTAAAGTCTTCGGCTGGGCTATGTACAAGAAGAAAGCAGGTATGGGGCCTGATGGGCCTTTGCTAAACGGTGAGGGAAACGCTTCTAAAGCCGCTAAAGCAATTTGTACGATTGCTTCCGGTCCCGGTGCGACAATTCGCTAGCCTCCACTACGGTTTGCCTCGCACCGGTCAATCGATTACGTTGAAAGCATGAGCAATTGTGTCTGGCTCGCTGTTCTTGCGCTTGCTTTATTGAGGCACGGCGCCCCCGCTGGGAACGCGCCAAGGGTTATCGTATTCCCAGGCTCTCATGTTCCAGAAGTCTCTTATCGTGCGAACAGCCCGAACTGTGCTGTGATCCGAGCACCCGGCACCCGCCGGAACATGAGCGTGCATTCGGCCTCGCAACCGATCGACGTTAAGCGCGTCGCCGCGCGTGTTCACAATTATTCCACCTCGTTCGCAGCTGACGAAGACCCAATCTCCGAGGGCGGGTCATGGATAAACGGGAAGTCGGTCGGCATCGATTGGGCCGACGTCAGAACGGTGCCAGGTCTCGCCTTCGGCGTAAATCTTCCGAGCAAGTACGCGGACCCGACCGCGGTGCTCACTGGCGACTGGGGATCCGATCAGCAGGCGGAAGGCACCGTCACAGTGAAAACGCCCCTTTTTACCTGCTGTCATGAAGTGGAACTTCGTCTGCGCAGCATTATCGCCCCTCACTCAATCACGGGTTATGAGATTCTCTGTTCCATTTCCGTCAGCAATCCGTATCTGGAAATAGTTCGCTGGAACGGGCCGCTGAATGATTTTACTTATGTCAGCAAGGTCGGCATCGGGTGTGCAGACGGCGACATCCTAAAGGCCGTTGCCCACGGCGACATCATCTCAGTCTACAAGAATGGCGCCAAATTGCTCGAGAGCAAAGACGGCAATTATACCAGTGGTAGCCCAGGTATCGGTTTCTATGAGGATAGTAACGATGTGTGGAGCAAGTTCGGATTTGGCCGTTGGAGCCAGTTTGGATTTAGTAAATTCTCCGCCACGGATGATGTGCGAGCCCCTTGAAGCTCCGGAGTTGCCGCCGTCTCGGATAAGCGCCAGGAGATTTGAGACCTTCGCCTGTTACCGCGACAAAAAGACGCTGCATAGCAATCGGTGCACGACAGTTTGATGAAATGATCGCTGCGCGTTAGGCCTTGGCGGGTAAATTCGCCGCTGTGTGACGCCGCGAGCGTGAGGGAGACTGGAACGCCTACGACCGTGCCCGCGATGGAACATGCAGTGCGTGAGGCCAACCCTGTTTGTAGCCCGAAGCTGGCCGTCGCGGTTCTTTTGGCCGCGAGCATTTGCACGGCGTAGCAGAGAACAGCCGAGCCAAAAAAGGCGCCTTCAATTTTGCCAGTAACGCATTTTGATCGCTTCCGGAACGGCGATCCAATTGATGCTGCTCCGAACAGAACGGCGGGTCCGCGAAATTAACTCTCAGGACAATAGTCTTCACCCAATTGCCCTTGGAAGCTCCACTTTTTGTTGACAAAATCGCCATAATTGGCGCCTGATGCCGCAGATTGCCAAGCGTATCGGGTTGGAGGTCGTCATGAAAGTAGTCATTTTTTGCGGTGGAGCGGGAATGCGGCTCAGGGGGTATGTCGATGACGTCCCCAAACCCATGGTGCAGATCGGATCACGGCCGCTGCTCTGGCACCTCATGAAATATTACGCACACTTCGGCCATAAGGACTTCATTCTGTGCCTGGGCTACAAAGGCAACGTGATCAAGGATTATTTCCTGCACTACGAGGAAACCGTCTCAAACGATTTCGTCTGGTCGAAGGGCGGCAAGAAAATCGACATCGTCAATCGCGACATTGACGATTGGACCATTACGTTCGTCGAGACTGGCATCAATGCCAATATTGGTGAGCGGCTCAAATCGGTTGAGCCGCTGCTGGCAGGCGAGGAAATGTTCCTTGCCAACTACGGCGACGGTCTCAGCAACCTCGATCTGCCCACGATGGTCGACGAATTCAGCGCGAGCGACGCCGTAGGTTCGCTGCTCCTTGTCCAGCCGACGGCGAGTTTCGACCTCGTGGGCCTCACACCCGACGGTAAAGTGGGGCAGATCTCGCCGCTGAGCAAATCCGATATCTGGATCAACGGCGGCTTCTTCGTATTCCGGAACGAACTCTTCCGCTACATCAATCCGGGCGAGGAACTGGTGCGGGAACCGTTTCAGCGGCTGATCGAGAGGCGTGGCCTGTTGGCGCACCGTGCCGATTGCTTCTGGCAATGCATGGACACGTTCAAAGACAAGCAAAGCCTCGAGGAGCTCAACATGGGTCACGCGCCCTGGAAAGTCTGGGGTCACTCCTCACCCACGCTGATACCTGGGCGATCCAATGGATTGGAGAGGATCACGGCTGGCGCATGATTTCCTTGTGCCTGAACGGGTCGCCAACCGATACGCGCCAGGTTCTGTGCTTGGGTTGTCATTCCGATGACATTGAGATCGGCTGCGGCGGCACGATCCTCAGACTGGCGATGGAACACCCGAACTGGGTGTTCCATTGGGTCGTATTCAGCGCAATTGGGCCCCGCGCCGCCGAAGCAGGTGAGTCCGCCGCTCGGTTCCTTGACCCTTCGCGTCTCAAGGGGCCCGTCCTGCACACCTTCCAGGACGGTTTCATGCCGTTCGCTGGTGCCGAAATCAAAGCGGCGTTTGAGGCATTGAAGAAGACTGTCTCGCCCGATCTCATCTTCACGCATAACCGCGACGACGCCCACCAGGACCATCGGCTGATTGCCGAGCTGACCTGGAACACGTTCCGAAACCATTTCGTTCTGGAATACGAGATCCCTAAATACGATGGCGACATGGGACGGCCAGGCGTATTCGTCCCTCTCTCATCGGAAGTATCCAAAAAAAAAGTCCGTTTGATCATGGACACTTTTCAGTCCCAACACGGCAAGAACTGGTTTCAGCCGGAAACATTTCAGTCGCTGATGCGGCTGCGAGGGATGGAATGTAACGCGCCCAGCGGTTACGCTGAGGCATTTTACTGTCGCAAACTGGTGATTTGAACTGACAGGCAGACGCCTGGCCCACGATGAAGAACATTGATATTGCGGTTGCATTCGGCCGCATCCGGCCACCAACGCCGGTGCAGCGAACGCTTTCTGTGCCTTTTGAATAATTGTTGTCTCTGGAGACGATCCAATGAGGGTGAGTGTGCGCGAAGATCCTTTGGTTACGGTACTGACACCGGTTTACAACGGTGAAACCTATCTCGCGGAGTGCATCGAAAGCGTGCTGGCGCAAACTTATTCAAACTGGCATTACATCATCGTCAATAACAACAGCACCGACAGGACCCTGGAAATCGCCGAGCGGTACGCGCGAGCGGATAATCGAATTGAGGTGCATACGTACGACGTCTTGGTGGGCGTTATCGAAAATCACAACCGGGCCTTTCGCCTTGTCCCCGACGAGGCGAAGTATTGCAAAATAGTATCAGGCGACGATTGGTTGTTTCCTGAATGCCTCTCGCGCATGGTGGCGGTCGCCGAGGCCAATCCCTCCGTCGGAATCGTCGGCTCCTACCAGCTCAGCGGCGGTGGCAAGGAATGGGACGACTGGTGCGTTAAATGGGACCAGTTGCCTTATCCCAGCACCGTGGTGCCCGGCCGCGAGATTTGTCGGATCCATTATCTCGGAGGGCCGGACGTGTACGGGAACCCGACATCCGTTTTATATCGGGCCGATCTCATCAAAGGGCAGGAGCATTTCTATCCGAACGAGACCGCCGAAGCGGATACCAGCGCGATTTGCAAGAGTCTTCAGGAGACCGACTACGGATTCGTGCATCAGATCTTGTCTTATGAACGAGTGCACAATGTCAGAGTGACAACAGGTTCGCAAAACCTCAATGCGTATCTTTCCGCGAATATTTCCGATTTACTTCAGTTATAGCGGTAAGTTCCTTTCGGCGGAGGAACGTGAACGGCGCCTCAATCAACTAATGGACTAATATTACGGGTTTTTGGCCATCAGCGCCCTGAAATTCCGCGAGCAGAAGTTTTGGACGTACCACAAAAAGCGGCTTAGCGAACTCGGCTATCCATTCAGTCGGGCCAAATTGGCCAAGGCCATAGTGACGACGGTGTTTGGTCTGCTGCTCAACCCGAAGAGCACGTTCGAGAAACTGAGCGGATCTCGCCAGATTCCGGGCTATGTCAGGTTGCGGAAACGAGCGCCGGGTTCGACCTGATCTCGGTGCAGGTCCGTACCGAGATCGAAACCGGGCACTCCCCACCTCGCCGGCTAAACCGTCGATTTCAGCGCGGTCAACGCCTTCTCGGCGGCCAGTTCGCCGCTCTTGAAGCTCTCATCGGTCCACATGTACCCCCAGTCGCCGTAACGCCCGCAGTAGGCGATGCCGATATCGTCCAGGTAGGCGTGAACCGTCTTCAGCGCCGCCGTGCGGTCCAGGTCAAAGATTACATTGGCATAGCGCAACAGCCACGCCGCACGGGAAATGATCAATGTCACTGTCGCGCAGGATACCGCAGCGGCGAAGATCCACGATGACAGGCTCGATCCAGTCCTCGGGCTTGCCGGTGAGCGGTTTGTACTTTTCCGAGAAATAGACTTCCGCCTGAATGCTTCCCGCACCCTCGGGAACGTTGTTGGCGGACAGCATGTGGGGAAAGCTCAGGCGTGAGAAACAAATGTCTTCATCGTAGAAATACGACATGTGGGCCGGTGAGAGATCGGAACGGTTAACCCCGACATTCACCAGAACGCAGGTCGAGCAGGCCAGAAGCCCTGCGGCATCCACGACATCGCTGGGGGCTCCTTCGATCATGCGCAGCAGGTCCGGCAGTGGCACCGACGAGACCAGACCGTCATAACTGGTGACATGTCCGTTGGAAAAACTGAGCTGGCGTGTCTTCGGATTGATCGATACCAGCTCATGACCCAGTTTCAGGTTCCCGAGCGGAACGAACTTCTTCAGATACGATACGAACCCGCCATGGGTGGGGTATCGGAAGTGAGTGATGTAATGAACATTCGGTGCCGTCGGCGATATCGCGCCACGCAGCACCTCCTGTAGATTGGGGCGGTAAATGCGCGGGCCCAACCAGTCGGTGGTCATGTTTTCGGCGGTGGTGGTGTGGTATTTCCGCGTGTACTGCATGGGAAACAGTTCGGCGAACGTACGCCCAAAGCTCGCCAGCAGCCAGTCAGCGTAATTCTTGATTGGCGGCTCCGGACGACCACGCTCCTCCACGAAGTCCTCGATGACCTTGATGATCACATCTTCCGGCAGGCCATGCAGATTGAGCTGGACCGGATGTCTGGGCCAATGGCCGCGCCAGTAGTTGTTCAGGTTAATCTGTACGGTTTCGTACTCGTTGATCCACAGCATCGGCGAGCAGATCCTGGATTCGGGTATCCTTGGTGAAGGAAATATGTGGGCCAAGATCAAAGATGAAATTGTTGTCGTAGCGGACGGACGTGGTGTGCCCGCCATAGTACCCGTTCTTATCGTACAACGTGGGCGTGATGCCCTCACCGTGGAGTTTATGAGCGGCGCCGAACCCGGCCATTCCGCTTCCAAGGACAACGATGTTCGGCATTTGAAAGACCTCATGTGTCAGTTCGGGTTTAGTAATATCGTCATATTGTATAATCTCAGAGTATGCGGCAGCTATCCTCGAACCTGACCGCGCACGCGATAGTAACACGCACGCCTGTTTCAATCCTTTAACAGCGCCTCATACCGATCAATTTGCGTTCTGGTCAGTAATCGCGGATCGGCGCCAGCCTGGAAGCCGCGATACCACTCGACGATCCACTCAAGAGCCTGCTGCAGAGGAAGGCGCGGCTGCCAGTCCAACTGAGACCTCGCCATGGACGCGTCCAACTTGAGAAAGTTTGCTTCCCGTGGGTGCTCGCCGGCATCGCGATTCCACGAAGCCCCATTCCCCCATGACCGCACCAACGTATCCGCGATCCAGGAAACTGGCCTGGCATCGGCCTCCGCGGGACCGAAGTTCCACCCCCCTGCGAAGCGAGGCGCATCCCGCGCCAGATGTTCGGCGAGGGTGAGGTAGCCGTTCAGCGGCTCCAGCACGAACTGCCATGGCCGGATGGCGGAGGGGCTACGGATGAGGCAGGGCTTGCCAGCGAGAAATGCCCTGATCAGGTCGGGTATGAGCTGGTTGGCGGTCCAATCCCCGCCTCCGATCGCGTTCCCGGCACGAGCGCTGCCAAGCGCGACGCCGTGTCGATCGAGCGCGGCGGGCAGGAAAAACAACTCGCGATACGCGGTCGTGACGAGTTCGGCACAACCTTTCGAATTCGAATATGGATCCCGGCCGCCCATTGGCTCGTCTTCGCGATATCCCCAAGCCCATTCCCGATTGAGGTAGCACTTATCACTGGTCACATTGACCACGACGGATGGCAGTTTCAACTGCCGCAGCGCCTCGAAAACGTGAACGGTCCCCATGACATTGGTGGAGTAAGTCTCGATGGGATCGTCGTAGCCGCTGCGTACGACGGATTGCGCGGCCATGTGCAGAACCACATCCGGCCGGCACTCCGCCATGGCGGACTTTAGCTGCTGAAAGTCGCGAACATCGCCGCGAATTGAGCGCAGGCAACCGGCGAGATTCGCCTGGTTGAACAAACTCGGATCGGTTGGTGGGTCGAGCGAGTACCCCGTTACGTCGGCTCCAAGCGCGTCCAGCCACAATGTGAGCCAACTGCCCTTGAATCCGGTATGCCCCGTGAGAAAGACCTTGCGCCCCCGCCAAAACGAACGATCTGGCATGGCTGCTCAGACTCGGGATGACGCGAGACTGACGCCACGCCCGGCCGTCGCGGCGGCGTTGGACACTGCGGCCTCTACACGGGAAATCATGGTCGTTACCGAGCCTCTGCTGTCTGCGATTGTCCCAACAAGGGTGCCTGCGCCATTTGTGACTGAAACAACGCGTTCTGTTCGCGCCACAGCGCCTCCTCGAGCCGTCCGACCGGCGAGATCACATCGTCGAAGGAAATCGCATCGTCCTTCGAAATATCCCGCCGCAGCACGCAATCTTCCGACAGGCCGATGGGTAGCGCCGAAATGGCTCGAGCCGTGGCCGAGTTGTCGATAAGGCCATAGGTGCAGAACCCGCCGATACCGTCGAGACGCTCACCGGCTTTCAGATCGCGCTTCGCGATTGTCAGCACTTCGCAGACCGGGCCTCCGATGGGAGCGACGGTCGCATCACGATGAACAACCGCCCGGCCCAGGGTCGACATAAGCTGGAGGTGAGGCAGGTGGAACGGCGTGTAGAAGACATAGAATGGGCCGTTGCCGATCTTGTAGTACCCGAGTTGCGTCTGCTTCAGCGGGTTTTCCTCATGGATGATCACGAATGCGCCAGTATGCGGCGCGGCGCCGAGAGCGTAATCGACGAGACCGGTTTGGAGCATCTGTTCGGCCGGCAGCAGGTCCGACATTTCACGAACGTATTTGCACGCCGGCCCATACATTCCGCGGCGTCCGGCATGAAAGCCCGTCGCATTGGCCAGGACCGTTGTTTCCATCGAAAGCTTCGTTGCGTCCGCGAACGATGTGACCTTCTTGACGTCCTGGTCGTTCTTCTCCGCGAATGCCTTCTGGGTTTCGGGGTTCCGGTAGTAATCCACCATGCCCTTGATGTTTCCAGCGGCCACCGTGCGCAAACCCAGGGATTTGAGATAGCGCAGCAGCGTCATCGCGACTCCTGGCTCGTCGCCATCCGTGTGCGTCACAACGACCCCTGCCTGGTCGGCTTTCACCTTGAGGATCGGGCCCAGCAAAGAATCGAGTTCGGCGTTCACCAGGACGACGTGCTTGCCGGAAGCAAACGCCTCGAGAACGACGCTCGCCGCCGCTCCGACCGTCCCGGTCACTTCGACGATGATGTCGATGGCGTCGCAGGCGGTCAGCACCGAAGGATCATCGGTCAGCACTGGCAACCCGCGGTTGATCGCGCTTTCCGCCTCGCCGGGCGGACTCCACGCGGCGCCATTCCGTGATGTTCGCTTCCCGATATGCTCGTTCGCCGTGCGCCAGCGTCCGATTCGCGATCGCGACAAGGCGAAGTCCAGGTACCGGCGTTCCGAGCTGCAGAGCGATCGCACGACCTGTCGCACCGGCTCCAATCATGCCGACGCGGATCGGATGACCCAGCGCCTCACGCTCCCGGAGAGCGGTATCTACAATCATAGGTAGCTCCTTTGATTCCGTGAACCTGAAAAAGTCCGTTCACCGATCCTACACAAAGCGGTACAAACAAGTGTACAAATAAGTTAATACGTCAATAAGTGCAGATATTTGAGCGATCTCCCCGCAGTGTAAAAGTTCGTCGCGCGACAATCAAGGTGAGGCGGACAGCAGCGTTAATCAGGATGAGAATGCGCCGGGGCTGGACGGACGGAACCAGAGGCTAGCCCGAGCGAGTTCGGTCCAGCCCCGGCGGTGCGCTGTTCCCGCACCTCCTTCGCCAAGATGGATCGGTATTCGGTTTCAATCCGGTTACTGGTGTCGAAAGTCCCGGCTTCGACGAACGAGATCGAGACGTGGCCTGGGTTCTCGCGGATCGCCAATGTGACCACATCGCCGGGCTGCGTCACTCGCTCTTCGCTCTCCGGATCATGTCCATGTAAAATGCCTTATGATCAGACACGAGCAAAAGAACCACGAGGTAGACAACTCCGAACAAGAACATCTCCAATGCCAGCCGCGGCAGAAGTGAAAGCACCTGCCCAAAAAGGACGTGCATCCCAAGAGCCAATGCCGCGGCCACGGCGCTTGAAGCCAGGGGACGGCATAGCGTCAACCAGATATCGCGGACACGAATCGCGGTGCCGTGCACAGCCCAAACGGTGAGCGGAACGGCCAATACCGTCATAATCGTTGAATAGGCGAGTGCGACCCCTTTTGGTCCGTACGGGAGCGCGATCACGTAACCAACGACCAGGAAGGGCGCGAAAACCACGGCGATTTTCAAACCGCGCGCGACCAATCCAAGCGAATTGAGCAGCCAACCAAGAGGATTGGCTATGGCGAACACCAGGATCGTCGGAGCCAGAATACGAAAGATGTCCGCCGCGCCGGTCCACTTCGACCCGAGGAGAACCGCGATCAGATCATCCGCGAAAACAGCGCAGACGACCGTCACAGGCAGAGTCAGCGCCACAACGAGAGAGTAGCCTTTCAGAAAGTAGCGGCTGAGGCGCTCGGGATCATCTTGTAATCGAGATAACGCTGAAAACGCTACATCGCCAACCGCTGAATTTAGATTGTCAGTCGGAATTCTGATCAACTGGGAGGCGCTATAATAAAGCCCGATCGCATCCGCTCCCCAGTATCGGCCCAGAAGTACCTTGTCGAAGTTATTGGCGACATACCAAACGAGGCCGTTCAACGTCATCGTTCCACCAAAGCGCATCATGGAGCGAATCGCCGACCCCTCTGCGCGGTACGCCCGGAATCCAGGCGGTGGCCAACCACAAGCCTAGAGTTGTCGTGAGTGGAACACTGACACTCATCACGACCAAAGCCCAATACCCGTAACCTGCCATCGCGGCGCCGATGGCGATGGCGGCACCGATCGCCAAGGAGGAAATATCGATGAGCGCCAAAGCATTGAAGCGCATTTCGCGCTGCAGGAGGGCCGAGTGCTGGACGCCCGCTCCGTTGAATAGGAAGCCAAGCGCCACGACACTGGTGATCCAGAATAGCCGAGGTTCATGGTAAAATGAGTCGATAGCCGGTGCTAGCGCGAGAGCGACTGTCGTCAGGATCCCGCCAACCAACAAATTGATCCAAAACAGGGTTGAGGTCTGCTCGTCGGTTATCGTGGCCCGCTGAACTGATGCCGACGAAAGCCCAAAATCGCGAAACAGGCTTAAAATCCCGGTGACCGCCGTAACCATGCCGACCAGCCCGAAGTCTTTCGGATCTAGCAGTCGGGCCAATACCATGAAGGACCCGATGCGGATCAGAAAGTTTGCTCCCTGCGCGCCGATCCGTGTCAATCCCGCTCGGATTGTCCGCTCTTTTAAATTGCTCACCGAACTCATGAGATCATCCGATGCGCGGCGAATCTAAAATGCAAACTCGCAACGAATTGAGGCCTCGCGTCATCTGAGCGGTTCTGTACCCGAATATTTCAATTAGCCAACGCCCGCTTAACGAAGGGCCGCCTTCACGGACCTTACAATCCGCGATCGCGATAGGCTGATGGGCCAGGCTGGATGCCAATTTCAGGATCTCCGCCATCCGTTCAGTGCCGCGCACTGATCAGATTCAACCACATTGCGCCGGCACTACCTTAAAGTATCTCATCGCGGTCTGCGTCGGGACCGAGAACGAACGCTTTCAGACATCGCGGGATCCTGATCGAAAGATGAGATGGTCAAAAACAGCCTATGGCCGGCAGGATATACATGCCCTTCCCCCTTCTACCAATTCTTTGTTTTAACATTGAGTTCGGGCCCACCAAGTCGCCCGGGCCAGTTTCGAGGGCTGCTGAAGCCTGGCGTACGCCGCAGGGAACGCGGATTGCCCAGATAGCTCTTAGAGACCGATCTGTTAATTCATTCTCAACGACAATCACGTTAACCAATATGCCGCAGCTCATTCAGAATTGAAGAACACTAGCGCCCATATCGCCCCCCTCACCGCGCTGTGGCGGAAACACCACAGCAGTGAGCGCACCGCGAGCACAGCGGAGCAAGGGATTATGATCAACCAAGCTCAAACGATGAGCGTGTCCGGTTTGACACGGCGTTTCGACAAATCCGGAATAATATTCTAAAGCTGGATATCGAAGGCGCCGAACTCGATCGCATGGATGCCGGGCGACCTCGTCGAGAAATTAACATTCACTGTTGGCTTTGCTTCGCTCGCTGAGATCAAAACGAAGGAGGGAGTTTTCCGGAACGCTGTCCACAGAGTTCGAATGGGCGCGCTCAGACTTGGCATCCCCTTTTGTCGCGCTCGCGATCGCATCAAACGTGATCATTTCTGCTCTATATGACCAGCGCTACTTGCGGTAACCCGCGCAATGGCCGTTATCCCATCAGGATATCAAAACGCTCTACTCGCTCTGGGCAAATGTAAATGCAGTTCTGGCTGGTTCTTTATCTCGCAGCGACCAGGATCCTCGGCATCACGCTTGGCTTCTGGCTAGACGGCATATTTGGAATGCTGGTCTGTTATAGTGGTCGCCTCGCCACATCCGCTCGTGTGACTTTCGCCCACAAGATTGTCCGGGCTATGGAGATCAACTCTGGTTGGTTGCTGAAGCCTTTCAGTGATGGAACCGTGGCTTCTGCCAGCAGCCAATGTGCAGGGTAGAAGGCTTGGGATAAGGCGTCTGCGGTCCCTGGAGGACGAGAAGAATCGAAGGCTGAAGATCTTGATCTCAGGGTCTACTTCAACGGTGTCACGCCCGACCGCAACAATGGCAACCCACGAGCGTTAATCCAAGCCTTCAAACGGAGCTTCCGCGTGGAATGCCCGAACACTCACTGGTTCCTGACCCTTGACGACGCACGATCAAAAATGGAGGATACTACAACTCAGCCGATCGGGCACATCCGACTGGGTTGCAGAATTACGATGGCAGGGTCCGACATCGTTGCAAAGCCAGAAACTCTCATTCAAAGAACGGTCTCAGAGCATTGTCGACGCAGTGTCTCAATTGGACAGCGGGACCATTCACGGCGGCCTTGCAATCGATGGTTAACGCGATATGACCACTGCCCCTATTAGCGCTACGCTGCATCAAGCTAACTGGGAGTACCGCGCCACTTGGCTGCTATGGCTTTGCTGCGCTGTCTCACTCGTGTTTATTCAAGCCATTCCGACCCTACCTGCCGTGAGCTTTTTGTGCGCCGTCCTCTTGTGTTGCGTACTCTTCCCAAATCGCCCCATCCGGGCCCTCATTTGGAATTTCATTCCCTGGATTTTCGTTATGTTCGGAATGCTCTCCGTCATTTGGTCCGAGCAGCCGACGCAATCATTGCGTGCTGCACTGCAAATTGCAGTCACCGTGCTTGCGGCCATCATGTTCGCTCAAGGTCTGCAAGCCAGGTCATTCATTGCCGGCGCCATGTACGCATTCATCACCTCAATCGTGGCCAGCCTTTTCGTAACGCACATATTCGGCTCCAAGAACCAGGTGGGTCTAACGCTTGCTCTTGTGATGCTGGCGAGCCTTTGGGTGATGCTCGATAAGCAACAGCCCAAGCTCTCTCGAACCATCGCCCTCTTGGCTTTTCTGGGCACGCCATCGATGCTCTTCAGCGCAAACTCGCAGGGCGCTGTGCTAGCCGGGGGCTTGGCACTCCTAACCTCCGTCATCCCCTTTCTGTTGCGCCGGTTCGATTTGAATACACGCATGTTTCTGATTTGTGCCGGCGCTTTTGTCGTTTTTGCGGCGCTAGGAGTTACACTCTTGGCGTTCGATAACTTCTCCGATGTTTTACTGCAGTCAATCGGGAAAGATGCCAGCCTCACCGGCCGTACGGTTCTATGGTCGCATGCCAAGAACATAATCGCTGATCACCCGTTCGGTCTTGGCCTTCAGGCATTCTGGGTCGAAGGCAACCGAGACGCTATACGATTTTGGGAAAGCAACTATATCACAGGTCACTCTGGATTTCAGTTTCCATAATCTTTGGCTCAACACGGGAGTAGAATTGGAACTCGTTGGAATTCTAATCGCGGCCTGCACGACACTGGTAGTTTTTGTCAGCGTCTTGCGGTGGGTGCTGCGAGATCCGGGACCGGAAGGCTGTTTTTTTATTGGATTTAGTATCTTCATTGTGGCGCGAACGTTTGGAGAGGTAGAGCTTTACGGTCAGTTTAGTCTGATCCAGATCATTTTCATGGCGGGCTATTATTATGCCCATTCTGCTCAACGCAGTTCGCGATCCTGAAAAGAAGGCGTGCGCCGTTTCGAAGAGCTATCGCCGGAAGTTGGTGAGGGCGGGAATCGGAGCGGCGGCGGCGTATCGTGGGGTGCCTGAAGCCTCCACTTCTCTACCGAAGATAGCGAGATGCCGTGTCGAACGATAGCTTGGACAAACTGATTCAGCCAGGAGCCTTTGACCCAACTTCGACAGTATATATCCAAAATAAAGTCTGCGTAACTGCCCAGCTATCCGGCCGCGGTCAAGCCAATTGGTGGGCCTGGATCTAGCGCAGCACGTCTTCCTTGCGGGACTAATATCCGCGCCTTCAGCAGTCGTTGGGCCGAATTTTCCCCTTTGGTAGCAGCGCCTCAAGCCGTTCGCGTTCCTCGCCGCTCAGCCGCACAACATACATCTTTACCGAAATCTCCTTCACCGCCATGATCGCCTCCGTCGCCAATAGCGTAATCGATATAGCGTCCATACGAAGCTGAGGTACGGGCAATGATCACCAAAGGCACTCTGAAACTCGCTGTTATTCTTCACAATAAACCCAGTACTGATATGTTTGTTGAAATGGCAGAGAATCGCGCCCCGAGGACAGAATTCTATGAGGTCGCCCAGATTGGTAAAGGTGAATTATTTCCCAAAAGCCACATAAGGGAGATAAAAATTCTTCCAAAATCAATTCGTCATTATCTAGTTCTTATTCAAGTTTGTTGGGATTTCATCAAGGAAAGAAAAAACTATAATGCTGTATATGTAACTTCAGAAGATACAATGTTTACTCTTAATTTTTTACTATTTTTTTTCAAGTGGAATGGGGTTATTTGCGGCGTTGTCAATATAATAAGAACAACTCGAAGAAAAGTTTTGATAAAATTATTTCTTAAAAAGAAGAATGTTATAATTATTTCGGTTAGCACACATAATACGAATATCATGTTGAATGAACTTAAATTAAATCCCAATAATATCATAGCCTGCAAAGGCTGGGTCGACACGAAGTTCTTCGCCACCCGAGGTGATTTTCCTACAACCACAGCTTCCTATTCGTTCTCCTGCGGCACTGAGCAGCGCAATTATCCGCTGCTTGCGGATTGCGCGAAGTTTTCGCCTTGGAACTTCAAGGTTCAAGCGACAGGCTTCTTCGCGGAAACAAACGCTGTCCTAGCCTCGCCCCCTAACAACATGAGCGTTTCTGGAGAGAAGGTCTCCTTTAGAGATCTAAGGGATCTCTACGCCGCCGCTGCAGTTGTCGTCGTGCCGCTTTACGAGAGCTCCTATGCTGCGGGCCTAACTTGCATATTAGAGGCGATGTCATGTGGAAAACCGGTGGTGGCGACCGACACCGTAGGCTTAGAGGGCCTTATCGAACCGGGCCGCTCGGGTCTGCTTGTGCCGGCCAATGATCCCAAGGCTCTGGCCGCTGCTGTGGATCGCTTGATGTCCGACAAGCAACTGCGCCTCACGCTAGGCGAACATAATCGTGCCTGGGCCCAGGAAAATGTCGCCGCCGACATGCAAGCCGGAAAATGGCTGGAGCGGATGGCGCAGCTTTCCGCCGCATTGTGAGCCTGGTTCTCCATCTAGCTACGGCCGCAAGCCGCGCCGAACCGGACACAATCTTCTCCTTCGCCTCGCCAATCACAAACCGGAGTTTATGCGCTTTCTCACCAATCCGGCCGTGCCCTTCACCAACAACCAGGCCGAACGCAACGTGCGTATGATGAAGGTCAAGCAGAAAATCTCTGGCGGCTTCCGATGCCTCGATGGCGCCACCGACTTTGCAAATCTCCGCTCCTTCATCTCCACCGCCAAAGCAAGGCTGGAACGTCATCCAGGCCATCGCCCAAGACCCAAATCCTGATAAAATCTCTCCACTTCGCGTGACATGCACAACGCTCAAAGCGCAACACCTGGGCAGTTACTCTAAAATAAAGTCTGCTTGATATAAGATAGTTACGTGCCTGGCGGTCTCGGCGGCCACGAGAAGCGGCCGAACGAGCAGGTGGCCTCGGTTTCGCCGGTAAAAGGAATGCCCATCGGGAGCTTTTTCCCGTTCAAGATCCATTTTTGCTCCAAACGGAACTCGGCCCCCCGATCATGGCGTCCCCTAAAGCAAGCAAACCGAAGATTATCTATTTCGTCCACGACCTAAATCACGCCGATATCATCCGGCGCATCGAGCTCCTGCAGAAGGGCGGCGCAGAGGTTGTGCTCGTGGGCTTTCACCGCAAGGCTGAGGTCGACACCACCATCGCCAAAACCGTGATCCCGCTTGGACGCACATACGACGGCGCCTTTGTCCAGCGTATCCTGTCGGTGTTTCGCGCGTCCCTCCAGTTCGGCCGCCATGCCGCTGTGATACGCACTGGAGACGCGGTCATGGGCCGCAACCTCGAAATGCTTGCCGTGGCGGCGGTGGCGCGTGGCCTCTACAACAAGAGCGCCAACCTCAGCTACGAATGCCTAGACATTCACCGGCTTATGACCGCCAAGAGCCTGCCAGGATCGATTGTGCGCTCGGTCGAACGCTGGTTGATGAAGCGTTGCCAGTCCCTGGTGACGAGTTCGCCCGGATTTCTGACCCAATACTTCCTTCCCGTTCATGGCCGCCTGCCCCACGTGATCCTTGTTGAGAACAAGGTTTTCCCCGACCTTGAGGATACGGCCGCGAGCATCCAGGAGATACCGCCCCCGCTTCCTTGGCGGATCGGCTGGTTCGGAGTAATCCGCTGTAAGCGGAGCCTTGCGATCCTCGCCGAGATCTCCAAATCGGCCCCGGGCTTGATCGATGTAATCATCGCCGGGCGTCCCGCCAAAGCCGTTTTCGGCGATGTCGACGCCGCCTTCACCGGCATTCCAGGCGTGCGTTTCATAGGAGGCTTCGCCGATGAAGCCGAGCTCGCGCGGCTGAACCATTCGGTTCATTTCGTCTGGGCCATGGACTTCTTCGAGGCAGGCGCCAACTCCGACTGGCTCCTACCCAACCGCCTCTACCGCTCGGTGAACTACGGGGCGATCCCAATCGCCCTCTCAACCGTGGAAACCGGCCGCTGGCTTGCGAGCAAGTCAGCAGGGCTCTTAGTGGACGACCCCAAGGTAGAGACCATCGTGGCCGCATTGAAGAGCCTGACGCCGGAGCGGCTGCATGAGCTGCAGGCGGCCCTGGCTCGAATTCCCAGGTCCGAGATTGTAACGCAGGACATCGAATGCCGGGCCGTGGTCTCCGCCATCATCGCCCCGACCCTCAGACCCTCTTAGATTAGATCCAGCGCCCCTCTTTGACCGTAACCATCCGGTAAGCGCCGCGGGTTAGTCGGTACGGCGGCGCTTTACGGCGGGTTTGCGCGACCATCGCTGAGCCAGCTCGGCGACGTCTTCGGACAGCCGTCGATCACGACCCCCGCAGCCTGACGATCGTCAACAAAATCTGCTGGATTTATAAGGAGATGATGAGATGAGCAGTATGAAGCGCCCTCGTCGGAGCCGGCGAACAAGCACGACTTCCTGCCGAGCGCAATCCTGCGCAACTCACGCTCGGCCGCATTGTTGCTCAGGCAAATGCGACCATCCTCGAAGCGGGAAGACGTCGATGCGCTCGAGCATGTAGTCCATGGCCTTCGCTACCTCGTGTGGCGCGAGAGTTTGGCCCGCTCCCGCTTCATCCACTCGTGAGCTCGTTCACTAGCGGCGGGATGGCTCTGCGGCGCGCGGCCACGCGCGCTTCGGGTGACGAGCCGTTGATCGAGCGCTCCAGCGCGAAGATGGCGTCGAACTTCTGAACCGTCTCGAAAGCGATCGGCGAGATCGTCGTCGGTTATACAAGCGCCATGGCACGATCAGTCTGCTGGCCGGCATCGACCTCCTCACCGGCAAGGTCAATGCCCTGGTCAGGGATCGCCACCGCAGCCGCGAATTCATCGAATTCCTCAAGCTTCTCGACGCCACCTATCCGGCCCACACAGCGATCAAGTTGATCCTCGAAATCATTCCGCGCACATCTCCAAGGAAACCAAGGCTTGGCTTGCCGATCAACCCGCGCATCGCTTCGAATTCACTTTTACTCCCAAGCACGGCTCCTGGCTCAACCTCGTCGAAGGCTTCTTTTCCAAACCCGCGCGCTCCGTTCTGCGTCACATCCGTGTCACATCAAAACAGGAACTCAAGGATCGCATCATGGCTGCCACGGACGAATTCAACCGACATCCCATCGTCCACACTTGGTCCTATAAACTCGACAAAGCCGCATGATATGATTCGAACTTTGGAAACGATGAACTAGTCGCTGGAAACCAAGGCGGCCTTCGATCGTCGCGCCCGATCGGCCAAGATCATCGTCGATGACCATGATCGTCTCACGAGGCCATCCAAATTGAAGGGCGCGGTCAACCAACGCCTATTGCGGGCGCGTCGATCCTGATGACGTTCGACTTGCCGAACCGTCGATTGCCGAATGCAGACGATCGCGAGACGGTCGCGATGCCGGCGGTGGATTTTTTCCGGCACGATGTCGCCTCGACACGACCTTCACGTCGCTCATCGGCTGTCTCCTCCGCAAGAGAGGCGTGCCGAAGTAGCGAGCCTCGCCATGATATTTCAACGGTAATATATATAGACTCGTGGGTCTGGGGCTAATCCTCGTTAAAACTTCACCGATCCCAACTGGGATGGGTCCTGCAGGTGGGTGTGGCGCATATATTGGGCGAGGATATGCATCAGCGACTGATGGCAGTCCTCCACGACCCCGTAGTTGTGCGCCGAGATATAAAGACTGACGTCGGCGATCTTGGAGGCCGCACCGCCAGCGAAGCCGGTCATGGCGATGGTCGCCAGGCCCATCTCCTTGGCGGTCTTCAGGATCTTGATGATGTTGGGCGAAGCGCCGGAGGAGCTGATGGCAATCAGAACATCGCCTTGTTCGGCCATGGACGAAAGCTGATGTTCGAACAGGTCATCGACCCCGAAGTCATTGGCGATCGCGGTCAAAAGTTCGATGTTCGCGGCCAGGCTGTGGATCTTGGGCTTTAGAGTCGAGCCGTTGCGCACACCCTTGAGGCAATCGCACGCGAGATGGTTGGCGATGGAAGCCGAGCCGCCGTTTCCGCAGGAGAAGATCGTCCCTCGGCGCTGGGCGCAGGCGCTCAAGATGGCGCCCGCCGCCGCCATCGCCTTCAGGTCCAGAGTGGAGGCCGCAGCAGAAAGATGCTCGAAGTAGGCCTTCGCATAGGCCCCCGCGTCATCATAGACAGACTCCGGGAAGTAATTCATCGAGAGGCGCCTTTAAACCTGAGACTATTCGTAAAGCTTCAGCCGTATGGGCGGGCGGGGGCCCAGCACGTTAGCCCGCGTTTGATGGATCGTAAAATATAATCTTGCTGCCCTGGGCTTCAAACCGGAACAGAATGCGCCGCAGAAAATGCAGCGCCCTTTCGATCGCCGGGTGTCGCTCAGGCGGGGCGCTGAACATCAGAAACCCTCCGGACCCGGCCCCGAGGATCTTGCCCCCTTCCGCTCCGGCCGCCTTGCCCAGCGAATACCATTCGTCGATGTCCGAGGTGCTCACGCCCGAGGCCAGACCCTTTTTCAGCCTCCAGTTCTCATCCAGGATCGGCCCGAAGGTGCGGATGTTGCCGGCCTGCAGGTGGTCGCGCAGCTGGTAAGTGAGCGCCACCATCTTTTGCAGGGCCGCCTGCTTATCTTTATCGAAAGCCACCCCGTCAGCCTGCTCCAGTAGGATGTTGGAGGCGGAGCGGACAATGCCCGTGAAGAAGACGATGATCTGGCTTTCCAGGGCCTGGACAAGGGGCCGGGGCATGATGATCGGCGTCACCGACACCCGGTCGTCCGGATGAAATTCAATGACGTTGAACCCGCCGTAGGCGGCGGCGTACTGATCCTGCTTGCCGATCGGGGCGCCGCAGATGTCGATCTCGATTTCGCAGCTCTTGCGGGCGAGCTCTTCGGCCGAGACGTGGCGGCCAAGGTAGGCGGAGATGGCGTTGATCAGCCCCACCGTGAAGGAGCTTGACGAGCCAAGGCCGGTACCTCGGGAAGGAATGTCAGCGATGGTGGTGATCTCCACCCCGCCGGGAATATGCATCTGCTGAAACGTGGCCTTGAAGAGGGCATGCTCGACCTGATCGACCGTGTCGACTTCTTCGGTCTTGGAGTAGGCTAAACGAAAGCCGCCATCAAACTTCTTGTTGATATTGACATAGACGTACTTGTCCACGGTCGTTGATAGAACGGCTCCGCCAAATTGGCGGTAAAAGCTCGGCAGGTCGCTTCCGCCTCCCGCAAAGCTCATCCGCAGGGGTGTACGGCTAATGATCATTTCGAACTCGCTCGCAAAATGTCGTCAATTGTCAATCGCACGTCGGCGGCGCCTGCGCTTTCGGCGATTATGGGGGTCTCGTCTCTAGAGCGGTCCTGGAAGGTGGCGCGGGCCGCCTCCGGCGAATGGCCGCGGCGTCCGAGATCGGCGATGACGCGTTGCGACCGTTCGCCTTCATCGGCCTCGATATAGAGACGGTGCAGAGTACGCTCGGTCGCGAAGGGAACGGTCAGGGCCGGAACGCCGTCGAGGATAAGGACCCCTTCCGCGGGCAGTTCCACCGCAGGTCCTTCGGACAGGGACGTGCGGGTGAAGCGGTCATAGAAGGGCGGGTAGGCTCTAAGGGCGCCGCCCCTGAGCCATGGCCCAAGGGCCTCGACGGCGGCGACAAGATCAAAACGGCCCAGCACGCCGGGCCCACGCGCGTCCGGTGTGCACAGCCACCGATCGAGCGACAGGGCCTGAACCGTAAGGCCACGGGCGCGAAGCTCATGTGCCAGAACGCTCGCCAGGGTGGACTTGCCCGATCGCGCAAGACCACCGATCAGAATAAGTGCGCCCGGTCGGATGGAGCCGGCGAGCGGTGCTGAGCGCTCCACCAGGCGCGGATAGACACTGATCAGTTCAACGGCCTGGGCAAGGTTTCGGGCGGTAAAGTCGGGGGTGACGCGGACCGCGCCATCGCGGCCACCCTCCCCGGTCTCCACAAGGATGGTGCGGACGCCGAATGCCTGGCCGGCGGCGATGTCGGCGGTGCTGTCGCCGATCATGAAACTCCTTGAGATGTCGCTGTTCATCGTTCTCGGCAGCGGCGCGGAGCAGGCCTGGCTTGGGCTTGCGGCACTCGCAGGCGACTTTCAGCTCCGCCCGTTCGCCCTCAAAGCCCTTATCGGGATGATGGGGGCAGTAGTAGATGCCGTCTACGAAGGCGCCCCCACCGCCGAGTTCCGTCTCTAGCTTGGCATGAATGCGCGCGAGGCTGGCCTCATCGATGTCGCCGCGGGCGATCACTGGTTGGTTAGTGACCACACAAACTCGGTACTCCAGTTCATTCAGCCGGCGAACCGCCTCTGCGGCGCCATCGATCAGCTCCAGATCGTCGGGTGAGTGGACATAACCTTTGACCTTAATCGCGTTCAACGTGCCGTCCCGGTCGACAAAAACGGTCGGCTGAGGATGGCTAATCCGGGCGCGGGCCACCACGCCCTCCCTCAGGTGCCGCTCCACCTTGTCCAGGCGCTTCGGCGTGCCGAGGTCTTTTATGTACTCAAAGCTCTTGTAGGCCTTCAGCCGCAGATCAGCCTTGAGCATCAGGCCGAAGAGATCCTTACCGAAGTCCACAACACCCGAGAGCGACCGCCACGGCCTCAAGGAATCGCGGCGCAGAATGTAAAGGGCGGCGTTGACGAGGTTGGGCAGATACTCCCCCGGCGGGTGGGGATAGGGATGAAAGCCCGTGACCCAGCCTCTCTCATCGATCGCGACAAGATCCAAATCATGAGGGTGGTCGTTGGGATGCAGAAAAAGCGTCCCATCCGCATTCGCCTGCCGATGAGCGCGCGCCATCCGGAGGACATCGACATCCAGGAGCGTATCGCCATAGACGACCAGAAACTCCTCCTCGAGCACCTCCAGACTGTCCAGGATCGCCCCGGCCGTTCCCCGCGGTTCGCCGTCATCGATGACGGTGATCCTGCAGCCAAAGTTCCGCGATTGCTCCAGAAACCTCTCGATCTGGTCCGCGGCGTGGTTGACCAGGATCACGAAGTCCTTGATCCCCTGGCCGTGAAGATGCTCGATCTGCCGCTGAAGCAGAGGAACGCCGCAGACGTCCACCAGGGGTTTCGGGCGTCCCTGAAGCCGTTCGGCGAGCCGGGTGCCCTTGCCTCCCGCGAGAATGACAGCCTGGATCATTTCTAGGCCTCACTCGCGGTGGAGCCGGAAGGCTTTTTGCGCAAATTCCTGAGCCGCGATCTCGGCGACCGCCTTCACCACCGCCGCCTCAGAGCTGAGCTTGGGCGTCCAGCCCAGCCCGGCCAGCCGGCGGGTATCGTAGTTGAACCGCGGTACGTCGCCGATCCAGCCCCTATCCTGCGATCCATAGACGATTTTGGCCCCGGGAGAGACCGCATCGCGCACCGTTTCGGCGATGAAGCGCACGGTCACGCCAGCGTCCAGGGGGCCGATATTGAAGACATTGTAACGGGATCGGGCCTCACTGGCGATGAATAGCATGGCGTCCACAAGATCATCGACATGCAGATAGGGCTTTTGTTGCGCGCCGTTACCCAGGACCGTCAGCGACGTCGGCGTGGCCTTGAGCTTGCGGACAAAATCGAAAATCACCCCGTGGGTGGCCGGGACGCCTATGACGTTCGGAAAGCGGAAGATGTCGGCGCGTGGCAGGAAGGCCTCGACAGCCGCTCGCAGCTGAGCCTCCGAGGCGAGCTTCATGGCCCCATAGTTGGATATGGGCAGGAGCGGCCCGAGATCCTCATGGATCGCCCTCTCGCCCTGGTCGCCATAGACCGCTGAGGAGGAGGCGAAATGCAGCTCCGGGATGGCGAAGCGCTTGGCGAGCTCAGCCAGGTGGAAGGTAGTCAGGAACGTATCCTTGAGATCAATCGATGCATCGGCGATGCCGGCCGGAATGTCAGAATTGGCGGCGAGGTGCCAGATGTGGCCAATACCTCCGACGGTTCCCGAGGCCTCCGCCAGAGCCTCCAGAGCCTCCTTATTGGTGCAGTCGAGGTCATAAAACTCAAACCGGTTCGATGCGGCGAATCCGTCAAGGTAGGCTTTTTTACCCCGCGACAGGTTGTCGACGGCGATGACCCGTCCTCCATCGGCCAGAAGCCGGGCGTTCAGCGTTTGAGCGACAAATCCAGCGCCACCGCAAACAAGGTGGGTTGCATTCATAGGTGGACGTTCACGGTTTAAACCGCCCCTCAGCTTCGCTCACGGACGCTTCGGCCGTCCAAATGACTTCCAATGATCGCATTAGATCAAAATTTCCTTTGCCTTCGATAAATCGGGCGCTGCGATATAGGAGAGAAGGGCCGATCGAGCGACGGGCTCCGAGGCCAACCCCGTATCCGACACCAAGCGCAATGAATGCTGTGGCGCGTCACAACACCACCAAGTTCTAGAGCTTGCTCCCAGACCATACTGTGTCAATCCTATAATGTAGTTAACTACCGTTCCAGATGACTAGATCGGATGCCGTTTAATCAGCAATTCTCATTTTGGGATTTTGTTATGGTGGCTGTGATGGCGGGTGAGCGAATGCGAAGGTTGTCAGCAGGTGCTGCCAAGAGTGGGAAGAGGAGGAAGACGGTGATAGATCGCAGGCGTTCGAAGAAACGGCTGCGGGCGCCTGTCTTGTTGATGGCTTGCAGCCAAAGGTCTAGGGAGTTCGGCGACGGTATGGAAGGCGAAGGCGAGCAGGTTGAGGATGGCGAGGACGGCGGACAGGTGCTGCTTGCCATGGCCGAAATTGTGTTCGAGGTTATAGCCCTTGGTTTTCAGGCGTTGAAGCTTTCGTTCTCGATTTTCCAGCGCGCTCGGCCGCAGGCCGCCAATTCGACGACGTTGTCGTGGTCGGCGGGCAGATCGGTGATGAAGCTGTTGCGATAGGTCACCTCGCCGGCGGCGTTGCGAATCTCGATCATCAGCCAGTTGACCGTCATGGCGTCGGCGCCGTCGCGCAACGGGCACATCGCATAGCCATCGATAGGTGTGAGTGAACCGCTGGCGGCCGTGCTTGACCTGCTGTGTCAGCTCCGGAAGCTCGACCCCGGTCAGATATTCCTCGATGGTCGGATGGGACGACGGCTTGCAGACGAACAGGAAATGCCCGCCCGCCGCCTGCACCGCTTGGCAGATCGGCTGGCGCGAGTAAAGATCGTCGCCGAGATAGACCGGATCGAGCCTGGCGTAACTCGCGCCATGGGCGGCGAGCCAGCGCCGCGCCGCCATGCTTTCGCAGTCCTGCTTGTCGTGCCCATCCTGCGGCACGACGAATTCGGGCTCCAGCGGCACCACCTGATTATGCCCTGGCGCCACCAGCGTCGCAGCTACCATGCTATGGAAATATTCGATCTTGCCGCCGCTGCGCTTGCGCGTGATTCGTCGTCACCTCGCTCAAGCGGACCCAGTGCAGACCGAAATATCTCTACGAGAAGGTTTATTGCGCCCGCGGCGAGATGGAAAACCGGATCGAGGAATGCCAGCTCGATCTCTATGCCGATCGCACCTCAACCAACACGATGCAGGCAAATTAGCTGCGCCTTTGGTTCGCCTCGATGGCCTACGTGCTACTCTGCGCATTGCGGCGGATCGGGCTCTCCGACGCGCTTGCCAACGCCAGTTGCGGCACCATTCGTCTCAAGCTACTCAAGATCGGCGCCCTGGTTCGCACCAGCTGCCGCCGCATCAAAATCGCGATGGCGCCAGGCTGTCTGCAGCCTCCGTCTGGGGTGACGCAGCCGCTCGTCTCAACGCCGCCGGATGCGCCCGCGGATCGCCTGATACCCGCCGCCGCTACGCGTCAATACTGCGGCACAACCTCAGGCCCGCCGGGAACCAAACCTCCGCTGCTGCTGCGGAATGAAATGTCCAAGTCGCCCGCGTCGCTCGACGCCGCGCCCGGGTGCGTCCGCACAAAACCGAACATGGCCAGATCGCAAGCTACCCAATCCGGCAAGGATAATGTGAGATATCCAGGCTAGCGTCCTAAATACTCAGGTCTCTGCCAAACCTTGATATAAGCCACTTGCATTGTGGCTGGAAAATGTGTTGAGGCATCAGGCGCCCCGCCCCAGCCATTTGGCGTCCCCACGCCAACGTTTGCGATTATATAACAAGCCTTGTGTAAATCGGGCGGCGTCGGTTGTGAGTAAACCAGCTTACGATCAAAATACCAATCGATCCGTTCCGGTCCCCAATCGACCGCGTATTCATGGAAAGCGGCGCTTAGTTCAAGATGTGTGTCGGTACCTTGTCCATGCTCCGACTTGCTGGGAATATTCGTGTGCACGGTCGTGAACAACGTGCTCGGCTTAAAGCCAAGCACTTCCATCACGTCTATTTCAGGGGGCCAGCTTTTATCCGCCGGCACAAGCCAAAATGCTGGCCAGATTCCTTTGTCTACTGGAAGCTTCGCAGACATCGCGAAGACGCCATATTTTTGGGCATAGGGAAAGCTATTGATCGTTGCGCCGATATACTGTTTTGGATCCTCCCTACCGACGGTGCCAGCAAGCTCGGACGGCATTTCTTGCACTGTGAAATTAAGCGTTTCCGACCACGTGAGTGGGACGAACTTTTTGTCCATCCGGCGCATCATATCGCCATTGGGGCTGGCATCCGCTGAACCATTCGAGGTCCATGCTGGAAAATCCCTCACGGGTTGCGGCCAGGGCGACGGATGTCCTGCCAAGGGATGAGTCCAAATATAGCCAGCGGCCCAGGAAAATGATGGATCGTTGAGAGGCATGACCGGGGCATCCACCTGTATGCCCCCTTCCCTCCATGCAGGTAGTTCATTGAAGCGTTGATCAAGCGTTTCTATGGTGTTCCTGATCGACAACGCATCACCGGCCACGGACAGCCCTTGAGACAAGGCCGCTGATATTTGCAAGAGCGAAAAAACCGCTGCCGGCGCGCCCCAAAATCTCATGCCGTACCTCGTCTGCGAGAATACCGTCTCGACTAACCGCGCTATCGGGTCTTAAGGAAAGAGACACTCCAAACAGCCCGACCGGAAAAATAGCTGATGAATTAAACCACAGCAATTCTTATTCTGGGAATCTTGAGTAGCGGGTGCGACAGATTGAATCGGTTTGCATTTGGGCAGTGTTCGAATCGGGGAACTGATTCAAGCTCGCTGTTGGCAATTAAACGGCGGCCAGCTATTTTCGACAAAGCGATAAATCGGATAAGTGGAAATCCATTTGAGGCCGGCAATCAGACGACAAGCATACCTTCCAATTGGCGGCACTCCGTATGTCGCCGGCGCTTGCCGTCGACAATGGCGCAGGATGAAGCCCGAACGGCTGTGACGCTCTTGCGGCTCCGTTCACAGCAGCCCGACCCGGAGGGGAACGCCCGAAATGCTGCCACTGTTAGTTGAGCTGTGTATACGCCTTCACCCGACTCCCCTGGATTCGAATCACCACATAGCGCCCCGGCACAATCCGATTCACTTGTTTTGACGAATATCCTTGGTTCTGCCACTGACGCGTTGTCGCGTCAGTATGCAGATCTGACGTCGATCGCTCTTCGAGGGTTTCGGATCGGAGTGCAGACGTCTGATAAACTGCTTGAGCGGAAGATGCAGCAACCACGCCGCTGCCGGATTGGCTATCGCCGTCATTGCCGCTTTCGGTATTTGCCGTAACTTGATGGCTTGGACCAACGCATCGAAAGCCATTGCACGCTTAATTGATCGCTCGCGTGAGCGGAATAGGGGCTGGAGAGAAGCTAGGGGCCATTGCTCCGCCCAACCTTTCTCAACATCGAGAATGCTTTTTAGCGCAACAGAGTTAAGTCGATGAGAGATGGACCCGCTGTGCCGGCGATAAAAATATCCAATCTGAGGAATAGTCCGAAACTTCGCTCCAGCCATTAAAAGCTGAAAGACGAAATTATAATCCTCCGCAATCGTCAGCCTTTCGTCATAACGAATGTTTTGCTTCCGAATGAAGGATGCTCGAAAGATCGGCTTGAGATAGCCGAGAGCCGGTCCACTTCCGTAGAAATTGTTTGTGGCCAGATAATCCTCGGCAGACACCCAGAGCGTGGCCTTCGACCATCGCCCTTCAAATAATGTCTGTGGAGGTGCTCGGTGATCTGTATCGAACAGTAATAGGTCGTCGGCCACTATATCGGCATTGCTCTTCACACCTTCTCCGATCAACGACAGAAGTCGATCTGAGTGCATAAGATCGTCGCTGTCTAAGATACTGATCCATTGGCCTCTAGCGACATCGAGAGCCCGGTTGCGGGCAGCCGCAGCGCCAGCGTTCACGCTAAATTCGATGAGGCGTATTCTGCTATCTTCCGCAACGAGACTCTTGACGATTTGAATGCTAGAGTCGGTCGATGCATCATCAGACACTATAATTTCTATGCTACGGAGGCTTTGGTTACATGCCGAACGAATTGCATCGACGATAAATTTCTCGCCGTTATAGTTTGCCACAATGACACTAACGTCGATTTCAGATGATCCGTCGTTGTGCCACTCCGTCATTGACCGTTTCCGATTTAAGATATAGCCCGCTGAGCGCTGCGGTTCGATCGCGAGTTATCGATTGTTGTCGGCCGAAGGATCTGTGAAACAAAACCAAACGAAAATCCAAGATGCATCAGCATCGCTGCAACTCCTGCGCTACAGGCACACCTGCTCTTGCTGCGAACACCGAGGACAATTCCATAGGTTAGGCAAATAGTCGTCCAAAGCACAGCGGGGATCGCGAACAACGGAGCCAGCGGCCACAGCAGTGACATGACAGCAGCGGGGCCCACCATAACGGGAAGCAGCTGCCGCAGCCTCGGCCTTACACGATGCTTCAGGATCGTCATCGCCCGACCGCTTCCGAAATTTCTGTATTGATTGAAAAGTGAAGGTATGTTCTTTCTTGGATAATACGTGATGTCGGCGCCGGCGCACAGATATATCCGGAATCCAGCGGCGACAAGCCTGCTATCAAGCTCGGCATCCTCATTGTACGAGAATGATTCATCGTATCCCCCCACTAAGCGAAAGGCGTCCACATCGATCAAGGCGTGGTGCCCATGATCCACGAATCCTCCCTGGGCTAGCCTACGGTGCGCCGATCCCCCATTGCCCAACCTTGAATTCTGTGCTGCTGCGGCCGCCGTTTGAAAGCATGTGACGCCCTTGGCGACCATGCTGACAACGACTGAATCAGCACCGGTCATACGCTGTGCCGCAAGCAGCGTTGTGCAGAACCCGGTAGGATAATCCGCATGTGCGTCGACCCGAAGAATAAAGCGCGCTAGCTCACCATATTGCTCGACAGCCCTATTCAAGGCGCTACTTTGAATTCGTCGATTGTTGCGAAGAAGGACGACTCTGCTGTCGCGAAGCGCGCATTCCTCCACGATTTTCACGGTGCGGTCGGTGCTGCCGCCATCCGAAACGACAATCTTGCACACTGTGTGTGCGGGCACCGCCATGAAATGAGCGAGCGTTTTTTCGATATGCTCCTCTTCATTGAGACACGGAACAACAACAACCACAGAATCCGATTGAACAGAGGCATCTCTTGGCGCTATTGACATCTTTCAATATCCCAGTCGAGCAGGAGCGGTGAGCTTCTCGAATCCTCGAGAAGCTGGTAGCAGCTTTCCTTTGCCTCGACCAAATCGGTTGGCGGAACGCTTTGGAGAGCACCGGCCAATTCCCTATATCGCCGATCTGTCAGCGTCCCGAAGAAATTGCGCAGCGACGTTTCAGGCTGGTCATTTAGGATCACTCCAATTTTCTTTTCCGCCAACCAACGTGCCGTTTCAACACCTTCGACGGCGATGGGAACAGATCCAAAAAAAGAAGTTTCGTATATTCGATTGGGGAGCAACCTCGATGAATTCAATCCGTGTTCGAAAAAGTCGACCGCCCAGCTGAAATGCATGTCACCGTAAAGCATCGGCAGTTCGTCAAATCGATAAGGACCAGTGAACGTCACATGTGGTGATCCAGCAAGGAGCGTCTCGAAATCCGGAAACTCCTGCGGTGAAGGACGGCCGGCGATCCTGATTTGCAAACTCCCGTCGGCCTCCCGCGCGATGGCCCTGAGAATTTCAAAACTTCGCCGACATCTTATCATTCCAAACCATCCAAGTTTCCAGGGCGGTCCAATTGGCTGCGAAGGCTGGCTCGGACGGCTGATCTCAGGGTCAGGAAGGAGAACCTTGTTCTCTAGAATTCTTATTGGACGGTTGAAATTTCTGGGATTGAAATATTCGCAGATGAAGCGAGGCGAACTCGTCAGGATCAAATCCACATCGCTCATTAGACTCGTCTCGATCGACCGTAGAAGGCGGCCTGAAAGATTTCTGCCTAGCAACATTCGATGAATATCAAGGCATTCAAATACCAAGCTGGCATTCGGCGCGTAGCGACGACGAGCTTTCACGGCCAGAAACAGCATTTCCAAGTTTCTCGCGAGGATCACCTGGCAGCCGCGCAAAACCTTCCCCAAGCGCTGCAACCGCATCGCAGCCGAGGCAACCGATCCGATCCGCGCAAGGAATGCGCCGTCTCTGGTCTGGCCGAGGTCAATTGTCTCGCAGCCATCAACACTTTTCGGACGCTCTTCGGTTCGCCTGAACCCGATCACTGCGAACTGTGCCGACGCAATCTTCAGCATCCTGACGCGTCGATGAACGGCAGGATCTGAAAGATCATGCACCAGGTAGGCGATCTTCAGGTTGACAACTCCCTCTGGCGCGCTAGGACTTTAAGTTTCTTAATACCGATAGCAAAAGCTGCACTCGTCAACCCAAAATTGCCCGATATAGCTTAAAAGAGACCTGACACAATTCGTACGAAAACGCTTCTCTGTCAATCATTTAAGGGACACGCATAGTTTCCTCGAAAAATCGACCTATCAACCATGAGAACCAAGTATAATTGATCGCTTCCTGAGCATGATGTATGATTAGTTGGCAGATAGAGGCAGATGGTTGGAGAGCTGCAATTGCGAACCGGGTGGTTGTCAAGAGCTTCTATGCGCAATGGTAGCGAGTTGAGGACCTCCGCATGAACCTGGCCAGACCATTTCTCCCGTATCCACCAGTGACGGAAGGCGATTCCAATAGTGCAGCAGGGCAATTGTTGCAGGTACGGGATTTTCTCGGTCGGCAATGGCGTCTGATTGCGCTGGCTACCGCGCTTGCGCTGGTGCTCGGCGTTTCGTATCTCGCCGTCGCTCCTTTACGATATACCGCCAAACTCGATATGGTTATCGACACCAAGCGGATCAGCTGGTCTCAGTCCGAACTATCCACTGAGAACCGCATCGTCGAGGACGCGTCGGTCGAAAGCGAGATCGAGGCAACGCAATCGGAAGGCGTGATTCTGTCGGTTATTCGCCGGTTGCGCCTGAACGAGGATCCCGAGTTCACCGGTACCGGCGGCGGATCGATGCAGAGCGTTTTCTCGTTTCTGAATCCCGCGGTTGCGCCAGAACGCTCGATCGAACAGTTGACGCGCGAAGCCGTTAAAGGGTTAAAGCGCAATCTGGAGGTCACCCGGCTCGGACGTAGCTACATCGAGCAAATCGCGTTCACGTCGCTTGACCCGGATAAGGCGGCGAAGATCGCTAACGCATTTGCTGATGCTTATGTCGAGGATCAGCTCCAGGCGAAGTTCGAGGCGACCCACCGCGCCAGCGTCTGGTTGGAGCAGCGAATAGGAGAATTGCGGCAGCAGGCGAGCGATGCCTACAAAGCAGTTCAAGACTTCAAATCCACGAACGGCATCATCATAGGTGTTGATGGAAAGCTGGCGAGCGAAGTCGAACTCGATCAACTTGGCATAGCGTTGGCAAAGGCGCGCGCAGATACCAGCCAGGCTAGAGCGAAGCTTGACCGGATAACGCGCGTCCTGGAACAGAGGACAAACAAGGAGAGTCTCGATATTCCTGACCCGATCGTGACCGATGCGCTAAGCAATCCCGTCATCACGAAACTCCGGCAACAATTCTTCGACGATCAGAACAAAGAGTTGGAATGGGCCGCTCGTTACGGAGCGGACCATCAAGCCGCCAAGAACTTGCGCGCGGAAATGGCGGCCTTGCAGCACGCGATTTGGGACGAAATTTTGCGTATCGCCGAGAGCTACAAGAGCGAACTCCAGATTGCGAAGAGCCAGGAAGAATCCATCGATAAGCGTATGGGCGAGGTGTTTCAGCAGTCCGCTTCAACACGGCAGTCGCAGGTCCGCTTGCGCGAACTTGAGACGGCTGCGAATACCTACCGCGGCATCTACGAGACATTCCTGTCGCGGTTTACTCAATCGGTCCAGCAACAATCGTTCCCCTCTACTGAAGCGCGTGTGATCTCGGTCGCCACGCCAGGCACAAAAAGCTCACCTAAAATAGGACTTACTCTTGCCTTTGCGAGTTTTTGCGGACTAGGCCTGGGAATCATGGCGGGATTCGCCCGCGAGCATTTGAGCCGGCAGATTCGCACGCGTGCGCAGCTGGAAAGTCTGCTCGGAACCAGCTGTCTTGCAGTCATTCCATCCTTTGCTTCCCGACTGTCTACTCTGCGCAAGAAAGGCCCGACCAAGGAAAGCGGAGCATTTCGGAAGATCAGCGAGGTTGCTCCATTTTCCGCGACCGCAGAGGCGCTTCGCCATGCCAAGGTCGCAATCGATCTCAATCCAACCGACAGCAAGATCATTGGAATTGTCTCGGCGCTGCCCGGCGAAGGGAAAACGACCGTCGCGGCAACCCTTGCAGCGTTTGTTGCTAAGAGTGGTGCACGAACCCTGCTGATCGATGGCGATTTGCGCAACCCCTCGATTAGCAACACGCTCGGCTATAGGAACAGTCCTGGCCTGCTTGACGTGGTCGCCAACAAATCGTCGGCCCATGACCTTGTCATTCACGACCTGAAATACAAGTTCGATTTCCTGCCATCATCGACGCAAATTAAGCCGGCTAACAGTTCGGATATTCTGAACTCGCCAGCGGTCAAGCAGATGCTGAAGTTAGCTGCCACTGATTACGATTATGTCTTCGTCGACCTGCCTCCCATTCTTGCGGTCGTCGACGTTAAGGCAGTAGCTCACTTATTTGGCGCTTTCATTCTGGTCGTCGAATGGGGGAGCACGTCCACGGATGACATTGTCAGGGCTGTCGCCGTCTCAAACACCTTTTCGGAGAAGTTAATCGGCACAATTCTCAACAAGGCTGACGTGACGGCAATGCGCCGCATGGAGGGATATTCCGACCGAGTGTACAAGTATTACACTGATGAATCAGTTTCCGTTGAAAAATGACGGAGCGCGGAAGATAGAGACTCCTCCAATTCAATCATTGCACGTCACGACGAAGATCACCTATTAGTTTGGCCGTCGACACGGCGCCAGTTTTTCTCTGCAGCCTTGCAGCCCGGGCAAGCCTGAAGGTGTCCTCGTCATGAACCCGGGCCTCGGCCGCTGCTGCGCTTGCTGCCGTAACTGTTGAACGGACCGACCCGCGCTGGGCGCATTCTAGAGGCGGCTTTCGGCGCGTCAGCGGATTTCCGCGAACTCTTGGTTCTTTCAGAAAATGCCTCCATTATCAACCCTCGTTGAAAAGCCAACGCGCATTGACCGCGCAAACGAATTTCGAGCCTGTTTTCTCCTCGATCGTTCAGAGCGTATCGATCACCGACAACGAGGAATCCTCGACAACAAGGCATGTCAGGCGGCCGGTCGCGTAGGCGCCCGTATCGATATTGACCCGGTTTGGTCGTACCTCTACGTCGAAGGTCGGAGTATGTCCGTGAACGACAATCTTGCCGAAATCTTCATTCGACGAAAGGAATTCTTCTCTTATCCAAAGCAAGTCGCTCTCCTTTTGGCGCGACAGCTCAACGTTGGGCCGCACGCCAGCGTGAGCAAAGAAAAAATCTCCGCAGTCGAACGAGTTTTGCAAATCCCGAAAAAATCGAAAATGGGCTCGTGGCAATGCATTGTGAAAGGCCGCCTGTAGCTCGACGATCTGCTTTCCACTTGCCAGGATTTCAGGAGGGATCCCGTACGACATTAGGGTTTCCAGACCGCCCAGGCGAAGCCATTGATCAAACAGGCCGCGATCGCTCAAGCACTTGACCGCGATCAGTTCATGATTGCCCTTAAGGAACACGGACTCTTTCGTCGCACCATGCTCGATCAATCTGTCGATGGTTTCGCGCGACGAAGGTCCCCGATCGATGTAGTCGCCCAAAAACACACACAGCGGTCGTTCCGTCGGGCGGAGCGCAATGTCGGCCTCAATCCGGGCGAGCAATTCGTTGAGTAAATCAATGCGGCCGTGGATATCGCCCACGGCATAGATCCTCACACCCGCGGTCAAGTTTGGGCGTCGCCCACGCACCCTGAGATCCTGAAAGCCAAAAAGAGAAGATAACACTCGTCCACTCGCCATCGCAGTTAGTCACCTACGAATCGCTGTCGCGCCCCGTCTCAGCCTTTTCTGTATGAAAGCTCTGCAAGAAAGCCCAAACAAGATATTTTGAAACAGTAGTTCTTTCAATGCATTATGTGAGGTCTGCCCATTGCAGGATATATGCCTGGCCGATCAACTCTAAGGATACCTACTGATTTAACCGCTCTGCTGCGCCTGTCTTCCATTGCCCCGCCTTGGCATCGGCAATAAATGAAACTATCAATTCCACGGGCGCGAAAGCGTAGAGTCCATCTTATGACGGTTTGGACTTCATCTCTGATCGCCGCCTGGTTGCTGATCGCATCATCGGCGTGCTGTTTGAGCCAGCAGCCGGACGATTTTCGCGACTCCGCGCTTACGCCTGAACAGTGGAAGCTGCGGGTCGAGGCAGCTCGCCGCCGGGCCGAGGAATTCGTGGCGAATGCGCGCATGCAGGCCGCAATCCCTCCCCCGTCAGAAAAGGAGGAAGCGGAAGCAGCCAGTCGACGGGCTTTGAACGATCCGAGCCTTCAGCACGGCGACATCATTGTGACCGGCCAAGGCTTTGTTGTTTTCGTTGGGCGAGAGGAAGTGCATCAACCCAACGACTTTGTGCCGGCTTCTGACCCGAGGTACCGGCCCTAGTAAGGCCATTGGCAGCTGGGCGCTAAAACCCTGATCCAAGGCGACTAAGCCGGCCCCGACGATCTAGAGTGGGCGCCGGCCATTTCCGCCCGCGAGAATTGCCATCCCATCGATCGATCAAAGAGGGTCTGCGGATCAACTTAGAGTGCGCGCAAAAATCGAAATAAATGCAAACCTTTTTGCGCGTCGAGAGACCAACCGGATAGAGCTTCCATGCTTGTTGCAGTGCAACTTTGCATTTGCTGCAGAGCAAAGATGAATTATCTGATTCTTAGACGTCCTTGCCTAGAACGTGGGCACGTCACCGGGGAACCCAAAAATAGTTAACAAACGTTGAGTGTTAGGGTATTCAGCTTAATTAAAAATTGCCCATAATTAAGGCTTGTTCAAATTGTGCAGCGCCCATTAATTTGATAAAAAAGGGTAAAGAAAAGCCGATAAATGTTTAGGGGTTTTTTTGAAATTGTTTTTGAAAGTGTCGATGTTTTTGGGAGTACCGAAATGAACAGTTGGGCCGATACACATAGCGATCCGCAATTCGCGTCAAAGGTGTCAAAGGTAACGGCTCCCATCGGGCTAAGTTCGAAAAGGATCGTTGATATTGTAGTAGCCGTCTCGGCAATTGTTTTGCTCGCTCCTTTGTTGATTATTTGTTTCATTGCAACGGCTCTCTGCTCGCCCGGCCCGGTGCTGTTTCGTCATAGGCGCGTAGGATTCAACGGAAGATATTTTGACTGCTTGAAATTCTGCACGATGGTGACGGATGCACCGGATTGTTTGCGTCAGCTCCTTGAGTCCGATCCAATGGCTGCGGCTGAGTGGGCGTCCCACCGCAAGTTGCGATACGATCCACGAGTTACGGCGATCGGCGCCATCCTACGGAAGTCGAGCCTGGACGAGCTTCCCCAGCTATTCAACGTTGTTCGGGGCGACATGAGTATTGTGGGACCGCGCCCTGTGACAGACGAAGAACTCGTCAGGTATTCGGGCTCAGTAGGCGCTTATCTTGCGTGTCGGCCAGGCATCACTGGGCTCTGGCAAGTTAGCGGTCGTAGCACCGCGACATATAACAAGCGTGTCGCGTGCGATACGTTTTATGCGCGCAACTGGTCGATGGCCTTGGACGCGAAGATATTGATCGTAACGATCCCATCCCTCCTGCTCTCCGATAACGCTTATTGAACAACACAGCGAAACTGACAGGTGCGAGGACTAGCGCACGTCCCCTGCCCTCGCCGATTGAATTTTGCAGCGTTGCTGATATCAACGAGCGACTGGACCCGACCGAACTCAGGTTTGTGGGCAAACGCCGCGTGTTATCACAGGTCCGGGCAAGCATCCCCCTATCCGGTTAATCCATCAGGCGCATAAGCAGATCGCATGGCGGCACCCGCCCGCGGCCGCTTTTCAAAGCATGGAAAAGAAGTAAGGATAATCCGTTTACGATCAATGATATAGGAAGCGTTTCTTTACGTTAATTTATCCTTGAGATTGCTCACGTCGTACATCGCGCTTACTGATCGCTAGTCAAACAGCGATAATAGCTAATGAACGACCTTCAGCGCGTCGATTTGCAAGATCCAACCATCAAGCCCCGAGTTTTGCCTGCACGAAAAGGCAAGAAAGTTGCCATCGGCTTGTTGGCCTCGCTGTTAGTATCAGTGATGATTGCATGGCTCGCCTTCCTGGGGTGGGGAATTGCCGAAATATTGCAGTGGCTGTCAGTTTGGGTCAAAAGCTTTTGGACAATGCACTTCTGACTTTAGCGGCATTATTTCCGTCTAGGGGCCGCCCGCCGCCGACTCCCGCTCTTGCCGTTTATGCTTCATAATCAGACCGATCAGGGTACGGTGCGAGTGGATGACTAACATTCTTGTTGCTGGTGGAGCAGGCTATATCGGAGCACACACCTGCCTCGATTTGTTCAGCAAAGGCTTTACGCCGATCGTCTATGACAACCTCTCGAACGGTCATGCCGAATTTGCCAAATGGGGCCCGCTCGAGAAAGGCGACATTCGGGATCGAAGAAGGCTCGATGAAGTTCTCAGGAAATACAAACCGCAAGCAATCATACATTTTGCTGCTGCGATTGAGGTTGGTGAATCGATTCGCGATCCAGGCCGCTTCTATGACAACAACGTGGTCGGAACGATATCATTGCTCCGGGCCGCGCAGGCAGCAGGCATCGACAAGATTGTTTTCTCCTCGACCTGCGCCACATTCGGAATTCCCCTATCGGTACCTATAAATGAGGTTCTCGTTCAGAACCCAATCAATCCCTATGGCCGAAGCAAACTCATCATCGAACAGATATTGAACGATCTCGACCGGTACCAAGGCTTTCGATCTTGTATTTTACGCTATTTCAATGCCGCTGGCGCGGACCCCCAGGGAAGAATTGGTGAGTGGCATTCGCCGGAAACTCACGTGATACCCATTGCCATCGAGGCTGCTTTGGGTCTCCGGCCCCATTTTCAGGTTTTGGGCACTGACTATGACACGCGCGACGGATCCTGTGTTCGTGACTACGTTCACGTTCTCGATCTCGCCGACGCGCACACCCGCGCTGTCGAGCATTTGTTGAATAACGGCACAAGTCACGCCCTGAATCTCGGAACCGGCCACGGAACAACTGTGAAGGAATTGCTCGAGACCGTGCGGCAGGTCGCGGGTAGAAGCTTCGATATTAAGTACGGGCCACGTCGCGAAGGCGACTCCCCTGCGCTGGTTGCTGACAACGCTCTAGCCAAACGGATAATTGGCTGGTCTCCTCGTCACGATCTTCGGTCGATCATTGATACGGCCTGTAACTGGCACCTGAACCACCTGCCGGCCTTGCTTACGTCTCAGCGCAACGCACCCGCTCTTTGAGATTGCTATCGACAATATTCTAATGACTGTTCAATAGCGATGATTTAACGGCGCGACCTGACAATTCACCGATCGATAGCGTTTCTGGCGGCGATCGCATCACCCTCGGTCAGTAGTTGACCTCATGGCGCGATGCGCTTCATCGCATACTTCTCGGTTTTGCGTGCTTGCTGACGCCGCGCAGCCGGTCTCCCAGGATTCCACCAAGTCGTAAAAAGGTCTACCAATTCAAGTATCAGCGGCGATAAAACCAATACCGTGATTGATAGATCTGAACGTCTCGGCCGGATACTTCAATTGTAACCGACGATCATCCCAGTTGCGATCGAGATGTTAGTTGGAGCCTACCAATGGGTCTTGACAGCCGTGTTGACGTTGGTCACTGCGTTCGCCGTGGCAGACGTTGTGACTGCGGTATTGGTTATGAGCGTCAACAGTTTGTAGTAGTCCACGACCTTCGCATTGGCCACATACATGACGTCCTTGGTCCGCATCTGGAAGCCGGAGGCGAGCAACATGCCCCCTGCATCACGCATGTTAACATGATAGATGGTTGGAATCCTATCGTAGGAAAATTTGGTTGTATCGACGCCCAACTTCTCCAGCAAGTGACGGTCTTCGTACCGGAAGACAAACACCTGAGCGGGATCAGACTGCTGGTCGGCGAGTCCACCCGCCTTTCCGATCGCCTGCGACAGCGTCAGCGTTTCGACATCAAATGGAATCTCGGTATTGTTTGCAAAAACGTTTTGTTGGATCGCTCCGAGTGCTGTGAACGTGGGAGATTCATGGGTGATAAATATAACGTCATTCGGTCTAATGAAGATGTTTTCGCGCGGGTCGTGCACCACGCGGCTCAGCAATACCCGAACGCGCTTGCCGTCGCGCTGCAGCGTGACGTAACTTTCGATCGCCTCGAATTTGGGCCCTCCGGCGCGCGCGATTAGCGCCAGCAGCCGTTCGCCAACGCTATTAAGGGCCAATACACCCGGCGTATTCACATCGCCCAAGACACTCACGACGCTTGAGTGTTGTTGGTTGAAGCTGACGACGACCTGCGGCTCGATCGCGCGATTCCGCAGCCGAGCAACGATCGCCTGCTGAATTTCTGGTATGGTACGCGCGGCAGCGACAACCTCGCCCGCATAGGGAACATAGATGCTGCCCTTCTGGTCAACGGCCTGCGCCGGCAGATCAACGAAGTTGCCAGGACGCGCACCTGAAGCTGTTGCGGGCGTGAACAGGCCGCCCGGCGCGGCTTCAAAGATCGTTATGTTGAGTACATCGCCCACGCCGACGACTTGCTCCGGCTTCGGACGCTTATCGGGGAACTCGCCTTGGAACGTGACCACATTAGGTTGCGAGAGAAAGCCGATCGTGTCAGCGCTCACGTCAACCAAGGAATAAGGCAACGCTGCCACAGAACGCACACCAGCAGTGGCATTTCCATTCACGGCATCACTTGTCGGTCCGTTGCCCGGAAGCACCGAACATCCCGGCAGCAGGGCTACCGCCACTATCGTAAAGACAACGGGACGAAGTCGCTTAAATATCCCAGAGCTTCGCTGGTCACCGCAATCGACAACCGCCGACAGCCGGCTCCTGACTAAGTTGGGCCAGCTCCTAGGCGAGAGAAATGAGGTAATCAGGATATTCAAAACCGCCCCTAAATGCTCATCTTCGTTGTCAATTTGGTTTAATTTGACGTTAAGTCGCGGAGAACGGCCCCGAGCTCCATCCGGTGACAACCTACAGGCGGACTTGTCGGTATCAAAGAGCCGAAGCCTCTTGAGGATTTTTTCGCGGCATAAGTTGCATTCGGGCCACACCTGGTGGACGGCCTGGTAGCTCAACAAAATTGGCGTAAATTTAATCACTTACATCAGATCGTTAATGTTTCAATTAAGCAAAAACTCGTCGGTTGGGATCGCAGTCTCCTTTGCTTTGCATTCGCAGTTTGGATTTCTGGCGCAATGGAAGCTCAGTTCTCTTTGACGGCTACAAATCGATCCCCAATTCCAAGCTGGTCGAAGGCCTACGCAGTCACCACGTCGGCAGGCGAAGTTCAATCAAACGAACTAGCGGCGGAAAGGGCGGATTATGATTTTTGGCAGGGGGGTGGCATGTCCGCTCAGATCTTGGTGGTAACAACGGCGGACACGCGGTATGACGCGATCATTATTGGAACAGGCCTTGGAGGTGCGAGCCTAGCGCACCGACTGAGCCGCGCCGGCATGCGGGTTCTCGCTCTCGAACGAGGCGGGTTTCTGCGGCCACCTGCCAGCGACGTCATTCCGAAGACAAGCTATTTCATCAACGATATCCTGGGATCGCGTGAGGCACCAATCAATTTGGTTGGCGGGCGCACGAAATTCTACGGTGCGGCCCTATACCGGCTCCGCCCATCCGACTTCCAGGAAGTCCAGCATCGTGTTGGCGTTTCGCCCGCCTGGCCGATCACCTACCAGGATCTCGAGCCTTACTATGAGGACGCGGAGGCGTTGTTCCGAGTCCATGGAGCGACCGGCGGCGATCCGTCCGAGCCGCCAATGCAATCCCCCTATCCCTGGCCAGCGATCGAACATCAGTCGTGGGCCGCGACGCTGGTCGAGCGACTGAAAAAATCCGGCACCAAGGTTGCTTCGATACCGACCGCGATCGATTACCGTGACGGTGGCCCCTGCGTACTTTGTTCCCGATGCGATGGGCATTATTGCGCGCTGGATGCCAAAATGGATGCCGAGATCGCCGCGATCCGTCCGGCGCTGGCGACCGGCAATCTCACGCTGTTGACCAACGCGGAATGCCTTAAAGTACTGACCTCCGCTGATGGCTCGCGGACAACCGGCGTCCTGGTCCGGGTCGATGGCGAGGATCGGACCTATCATTGCGATACTGTTGCGGTTTGCGCCGGCCTGCCGCATTCCGCGCGTCTGCTGCGACGGTCCAGGACAGCCCGGCATCCAGACGGACTTGGCAACAATACCGGGGTTCTCGGCCGCTATCTCGGCGGACATTCAACCGGGATGATTTTTCCATTCGTCTCTCTCGGTACCATTGAAGACTTTCAGACCAAGACCTTCGCGATCAATGAATTTTACGAGGGCGCGCCTGACTGGCCTTATCCGGCCGGCGTCATACAGGCCGTCGGGCAGTTTCCGTTTTGGGACGAAGCCTCGCGTGTGATGCGCCCGATCGCGAAATTCGTCGGCGCGCACAGTCTGATGTGCTGCTACATGGCCGAGGCTTTGCCGACGCGCGACGCCGGGTTCATCTTCGATGGTGACGATATTAAAACGAAGGTCATGCCCGACATGAATCTTCAGGCGTTTGAAAAGTTGCGTCGCCTGGCCGTCGATGTGTTCCGCCGGGCCGGCTACTTCTCGTTGGCCCGCAAGCGGGAACCCTATCTTTGGCACGAGATCGGCTCCGCTCGCATGGGACAAGACGCGCGTGATTTGGTCGTCGATCCGACATTGCGGGTCCACGATATCGATGGCCTCTACGTCGTCGATGCCTCGGTGCTGCCCTCGGCGGGCGCGGTGAACACCGGCCTGACAATCATCGCGCTCGCCCTCAGGACAGCGGACGCGATCGCCGGAAGCCTTCTTGCGGCCCGTCGGACCGAACCGATCGCGGGAATCGCGCCGGCCCGCTAAGCGGCGGCGTCGCGGGGACGGGGCAACGGAAAACCGGTGGCCGCCAGCAGGCCCGACTTATACCAGTGGTGACGGAATCTGACTCGTTGGGGATTTCTAGACGATTGCGGACGTGATTCCCTTATGTAGAGCCCAACCACATCGGCAGCCTTGGCGGCGAATTCCGTGTTCGTTAACGACGCAGGACACGCAGTTTTGGCGGAAAATGACACGACGACAAGCTGCGTAGTCGCAGAAACGCGATTAGTCTGCACTTCCCGAAGCAGTCATTCGCCGAGGCGGCGATGTCCGTTTGGTGCCCACTTCCAGACTCATGCACCGCAGCACAAGATCGCGTTTATGGACTCTAATCTGGCTGCTGTGAAAGCGAATGCTCGAGGAAGAATCGCAGCATTTCCTTTGTGGCGTCCGGTCCTCACGGATCAGTGTAAGAGCCAGTATGGCTGCCTCCCGACCATGCGTGTCTAGCTCCATGGATGTTCCAGTGCTCAAAAATTCCCCGTCCGTTCACATCGGTATGGATCGTTCGGGTAAAGGCGTGTCCTGCGACAAAGCACCTTTAGGGTCCGTCCCGCAATTCGTCACCATTTTCCAGTCGCAGGTCACCGCGTATTAACCCTGCAACATTTCCGTGACCTTCTGGTGGTCACACTGAAAGGAGCCGTCGCTGAACCGTCCTCAGCGGCGGATTTTTTTATCAGCCGGCCCTTTGACGTCGTCGACCGAGGATCAGGCGAAGCAGCCGCTCTAACCTTGATAGCCAACGCGCCGATTCGCCTTTTTTCGACGATCGCCGGCCATCAAGAACTGCGACAGCTGCCGCAAACGTGTAGCTGAACGCATGCGGGATGAAAACGATCGGCGCGCAGTCGGTTCGACGTTGTAATAACCAGGATCGTCTAATCAGTTGCGCAATTCGAACGGCATACGAAGCCGACGGGCGATTTCTTCAGCTCGCCGCTGGACCTTGAAGGACCATTGCGCCAACGCCGAAAGCGTGAGCGCTGATGAAGATCAGAACAAGCGTGATGGGGGCCATTTAAAACCCTATGACCAGGACAGATGCGCGCCGATCATAGTGCCGGCGATGGCCAGCCCGATCAGCCACGATACCCAGTCCTTGGCCGCGTAAACGATCGGGTCGTCATGCATGTAGCCGCGCGATGTCGAAAGCCACAGCCGGCATTGCCAGAACAGCAACAGCGGCACCATGGCCCAGAGCAGAACCGGGGAATGGTAGCGCTCCGCTGTCGCCTCGTTTTGCACGAACAACGCCAACATCAGGCTGGATGCGAACGCCGAGGCACAGCCGAACAATTGAAGAATGGCCTGATCCGCGCGCATGTAACCGCGGCGCGCCAGTTTATCCCAGGCCGGCAGGTTGGTCGAATTGAGTTCGCCCACCCGTTTGAGGAACGCGAGACTGAGGAACAGGAAACTGGAAAAGCCAAGCAGCCAGAGCGACACCTGATGTCCCGCGACCTCACCGCCCGCCACGACCCGGACCAGATAGAGCGCCGCGAGGATGAAGACGTCGACCAGCGGCTTCTCCTTGAGCTTGATGGAATAACTCAGCGAGATCGCCGCGTAGCCGATGGCGAAGGTCGCGCCGCCCGCCAAGCTTGCGAGCGTAAGCCCGATCACCAGCAGCAAGACCGCAGCGGACAGTCCGTACAGAAGCGGCAGCGCCCCGCTGGCGAACGGGCGGTGGCGTTTGTGAAGATGACGCCGATCCGACCGCAAATCGGCGGCGTCGTTGATCAGGTAGATCGCCGACGCCGTGGCGCAGAATGCAGCGAACATGAGGCCGGCGCGGATCAATCCCACCCGATCGCCGATGGCATGTGCGGTGAAAATCGGCACGAAGACCAGCAAATTCTTGACCCACTGGTAGGGTCTCATCGCCTTCGCCAGGGCGATGAGACGCGGCTGCACGCGGCTGAACGATGCTTCGACGGGCACGAGCCCCGGCACCAGCCGGGCAACCGAGGCGGGGACATCTACCACCACCGCGGCCCCGGCCTGGCGCCAGACGGCGAGGTCGCTCCCATCGTTCCCGGCATAGGCGAACCCTTTGTCCCCAAACCGCGCGACGAGGGCGCGCGCCTTGGCCTCACCCTTTAGATTGTTGATGCCGTCGGAGGCGATCACCGCGTCGAACAGCTGAAGATGGTCCGAGACCGCCTGGGCGACGGACTGGTCGGCCGCGGTCACCAACACCACCGTCCGGCCCGCCGCCTTTTGCTGCTTCAGGAATTCAAGCAGCCGGGCATTGTACGGAAGTCTGGTGACGTCAAGCCGCGCGTTGGTCGCCACATAGCGTTTCAATGCCGCCGGGCCGGCCAGCAAAAGCCCAGGAACGGCCAGCCAAAAGCGCGGGCTGGCGGCCAGCGCGAACGCTCCTTCCACCAATGTGTCGATGCAAAGCAGGGTTCCGTCCAGGTCGACGCATAACGGAAGACCAGCAAATGCCGAACCGACGGGGGCGCCCGCCCGCGCCTCATGCAATCCAGATCCGTAGGCTGCATCGTTCATCGCCCGCCCTGTGGAACGCCGGTTGAAAGAACGGGAAAACGCGACGCCCGGATGCCCATCATACCGTTGAATTGCAATAGGTGCATTCTCCGCGTCGGGTAAAATCACAGGTATAAGGTGGGCCCGAGGGTTGGCGGGTGTTCGGACATAAGAGGCATACGTGCAACGATTGCTCGCCTGGCGGTTGGATTGATGTTGACCGGAGGTGCATCTGGCCTGCACGAGAGTTGGCGAACCCACCGGCGACATTGACCACGGCGCTGAAATTCAGCGTTAGGGCGACGATGGCGGCCGCCGCGAGATCGCCCTTGGGCTGTCCCCAGCCCGCCAGAGCGACATTGGTCGTGCCAGACGCGTCGGTACGGGCAATGTCTCAGTCTCCGGTCCCACCGGCATGCCGACTTGTCGACCGTCACGCTCGGCGACGGAAACAATACCGTCGTGCTTGGCGGCTCCAGGTGACCGTGGGCGTCGGGACAAGCACGATCGTCGCCGGCAATGAGGGCAACGGGAGCGGCCATTCGACAGTTCACGCCGGAGGCGGAGCCGCCACCATCACGGTCGCGGGACGGAATTAATACAACGTGCTCGTTGCCGGACCTGGATGAACTTCCTAAACGGTGGGACCGGTAACGGTACGTTCTACCCTTATTGTCCCAATCAAGATCTGTACACCATCACCGGGTTTTCTCGGGAAGTCCACGATGTGCTCAAACTGTCGGACACTCTCGCGTCCGCGATGACGGCGGTCGATCTCACGAATATCGGCAACTTCATCACGGCAGCCGCGCCCGGCGGAAATACGACGCTCTATGTCGACAAGACCGCAGGCCAGGGGCGCGCCGTCCTTCGCGGTGCTCGACGCGGTGAACACGGACGGTCGCGACTCTGTTGGCGAACAACGATCTGAAAGCTGACGCCAAAAAAGCCGCTGCGGCCAGACATCCCCGGTTACTCGGCGGCGTGGCCCGAAGGTACGAAAATCGTGATGTCCGATCAGAGGAGGGCCATGACATCGGAGCTCTCGGCGAAGCTGCCGGCCGGTCCGGTTTTAGGGCGCGTTCATGGGCATGGACGCCGTGCCTTCACCGCGTTCGGCGGCGCTTCGTGCCGAGACAACGACGGGTCGGAACGGCAGACCTGATGTCTGATCCAGGCATTGGTTTGTTGGTGGAACTCCGCCAGAAACCGAGCCTCGCGACGGCCCGTCAGGCGGTCGATCACACGGGTCAGCGTGCCGCGGCCGTCCCCCAACCGCCGGAGCAAATGCGCCATCAGTTTGGGCTGGTCCCAGGGGATGTCCTGATAAGCCGAACGCAGTCGCGGCGAGTTAACGCCAGATATCCAAGCCTGCGGGAAGAACGCGACCAGTTCCGGGGCGATCCTTGGTGCGGCGGCCGCCGGCAAGGGCTCGCCGCGCGATCGGGCGAGCAAGGCAGCGGCGAGCGTGCCCGTTTGGGCGAGCGGCAGGTGCCCGAGTTGCGTCGCTCTGGGATTGAGTTCGATCATGTAGGCTTTGCCGGTGCCGTCCTCGATGATGAAATCAAAGCCGCAAAATCCGGAGATGCCGAGCACTCGCACCAGAATCCTGGCCGCTGCTTCCATTTCGGCGTTGACGACGGGCTGGACGATCGTCGTGGCGCCGAATGCTTTCGTGGTCTCGACGGCGATGGCGCCGACAGTCGCTAGGACCTCGCCCTCCCAACAGGCGACCATGATATTAGCATCACGACCCTTGACCTGATCCTGGCCAACGACGGCGGACCTCTCCCGGTTCAGCCAGGCCCGTAGGGGATACGGATCGCGGTGTGACAGCAGCGACTGAAGGACGCCAGACGTGGCCGGTGGCCCCGAGATGTGCCGAAAGGCAACGCGGGCTGCTTCTGGGCTATCGACCTGTACGACCCCGTTGCCCCCCCAACTGCCGTCGGCCTTCAGCAGGGCGGGGAAGCTTCTTTTTCCACACCACACTGCGACATCAGCCTCGGTTCGCAGGGCTTTGGTCGCGGGTTCGAGGATGCCTTCACGCGCCGCCAGCGCCATCGATCCCGCGCGGCCCCGCGTGACGGGATACAACGCGGGGTCGCCGAGAGAGCGCTCGATCAGCCGGCGCACGACATCGTCGGCCTTCGCGCCGCGTTGTGTCGCCGCATGAAGTTCGTGCAGATGACTGAGAGCCCGATCGTCACATGGGATGATCAAGTCGGGCTGCATCGCGCGCAACGCCGCGGCAAGCGAGCGGCACGGCGCGAGGGCGGAATACGTGAATACCTCGTGAACATTGTCGACTATCGCAAGAGGGCTGTCGGCTGGGCAGATCGCGCCGACCTGTGCGCCCAAGCAGACAAACTCCGCGGCGAGCCGCGCGGGCATGGGCCACCAGGTGGTAGCCGCGATCATAATCTTGGATTGCACGACGAAAGTCATTCGTTATAATTCCCTAATAATATATAATTCACTTCATAATATATTATTCAATATTTAATATAGTGACTCTGAGCAACCACTTCCATTACAACAAAATTCACAGGGCGGAGCGATCTGTCAACGAGCAATTTGGAGCAGCGAGATCCGACATGAACGACGGCGGCCATTTCAAGCTGAAACGCACGGACATCGCGATCATTGGCGCGGGCCCATACGGAATCTCATTGGCGGCGCACCTTCGCGGCCGAGGGCGCGAGCCCCGTGTCTTCGGCGACCCGATGGTGATGTGGCGAGAGCATATGCCGAAGGGCATGCATCTCAAATCTGAAGGGTTCGCTTCCAATTTGTACGATCCTGGTGCGACGTTCACGCTCGCCCGTTATTGTGCCGAGAACGGCATTCCTTATGCCGATGTCGGTTTGCCCGTCGAACTCGAGACGTTCACTAAATACGGCATGGCGTTTCAGAGCCGTTTCGTCCCAGACGTCGAAAACCGCACCGTGATTGGGCTTGCCCGCCAGTCCGGCGGGTTCGAACTGACCTTCGGCGACGGCGGCAGGGTTGCCGCGCGCCGCGTGGTCGTGGCCGTCGGGATCGGCCACTTCGCCTGGCTGCCGCCGGTGCTGGATGGCCTGCCGTCCGATCTTGTCACGCATACGTCCCGCCACCACGCGCTCGACAAATTCGCCGGCCGCGATGTCGCGGTAATCGGCGCCGGCGCTTCGGCGATCGACGTCGCCGCGCTACTGCACGGGGTCGGTGCCAACGCGACGCTGGTCGCACGGGTCCCCCGCCTCGCGTTTCATGAGCCGCCGGACCTGAACCGTTCGATAAAACAGCGGCTGCGCTGGCCGAACACCGGCCTCGGCAACGGCTGGACGTCCTGGATGTGTGTGCATCTGCCGCTCGCGTTCCGGTATCTGCCGGATGCCCGGCGGCTGGACATCGTCCGGAACCATCTCGGGCCCGCGCCGTGTTGGTTCACCAAGCAGGAGGTAGACGGCAAGATCGCCATGCGATTGGGCCGCTCCCTAGAGAAGGTGAAGCCCGAAGGCGATAAGGTGCGGCTGCATATGCTCGGACCCGATGGAGGCAGAGAGGAACTGCTGGTCGATCACGTGATCGCCGGGACAGGGTTTCGGCCAGATCTGCGAAGAATTGCATTCCTGTCCGACGATCTCCGTAAGGATATCGTCTCGGTGGCAGAGACGCCCCGACTGTCGTCGCGGTTCGAATCCTCAATACCGGGGCTGTATTTCGTCGGCGCGCTGTCGGCAAATACGTTCGGGCCACTGACCCGGTTCGCCTATGGCGCCGGGTTCGCCGTGGGCCGCGTAGCGGGAGCGCTCGAGACCGTTCACTGACGCCTCGTGGCGTCCCGCCAGTGCGCCATTTCCTGTTGTCCAATCGCGACCCATTCCCCCTGCGAGGCTGGCTCGATCGAACCCGACCCGGCGTCATCGGCCAGGATTTCGTCAAGGGGCGCGCTGCGAACATCATGGTCGCCTGCTGGCAGGGTGAGGTGCTCGCCTCCGTCGGCGCTGTTGCGCTAGAAGCCTTGGAGGATTTCGGCGCCGCGACGATCGTCCGGTTGATCTCCCATCGCGAGATGGAAGCCGTGGCGGCGCGGCTGGTGCGCCGTTTGGGATGTCGGGCTTCTGCGGCATCGACTTGATCCTTGAGGACAGCGCCGGCAAGGCGCTTATGATCGAATTGAATCCGAGGGCGACCCAACTTGGCCACCTGCCCTTCGGTCCCACGGGTTCACTCGTCTCTGCGCTTCTGGCCCGCCTCCGTTGCGAAACAGTGCAGGCGATCACGGGCTCACGGATCCCCGAACAGAGAACAGTCGCATTCTTCCCACAGACATGGTTGGCCGACGCTGATTCTCCGTTGCTTCCGTCGGCGTATTCCAACGTTCCCTGGCATGAGCCGGCCGTGGTCGCGGAATTGCTGCGGCGGCCGTGGGACGTGCCCAGCCCTTTAGCCCGTCTGGCTGGCTTTCTGATGTGCCGGCCCGATCCCGCGCGGATTCTGGCGAAATCCTCTGTGAATATGCGCCCGCCTGAAGATGGGCCCTCGGCGCGGGCGCTCGGGGTCGCGGAACAAGGGTCATTGGAAGCCGGTTCCGGCGGTTAGGTCCTGACTTCATCCTCCGGATGAACGCCTTGAACGGATTCCTGATGAGCTTCCGTCGCAGGAGATAAGATGGATTCAATGCACTTTCGCCGTGGTGAACGATTTTCGGCACCAGTCGCAGTCGTCGTTGATGATTGGGCCATGACGACGAGGAAACGTGCTTCCCCCGATCGGCCTGGGTCACGCTATCGGTCGCATAGCAGCTGGGTGGCATGCGTGATATGGACGACTTTATGCTACCCGAACGATTGATACCTGAAAGAAGAGAAAATTTGTCAACTCTGCCCTCCGGCCTGGCTCCTGCCGCGGAAGCCAGGGACGATCACGGGCTTTTTGCTTCTCACAAGCCACCCGAGGGCGGTATTTGCGTCCTGTCGCGACAACGTATTGTCGGCAATACCAATGGCAGTTCGACCTATCTCCTGAGCCTGTGCGAGGCGCTGCACCGGGACGGGCACGCTTTGCACCTGCTGTGCCCATCCCCCTCGGTGTTCGGGCGCTGGCCGGCGTTGGTGATGGGACGGGAAATGGAGATCTTCCGGTCGATCAAAATCCGCGGCGCCCTGCGGATCGGCAATATCCACATCGCGGTAAACCCGACGGTGCTGCGGCGGGCCGTTGTCGGAGTTCTCGGCAAGGCCCTCGCGCGGCTGGGCATCCGTGTCGCGGCCCTGTCGAAGCGGGCTCCCTATTCGATCGGACTGCCGTGGGACCTGGCCGATCTGCGCTACGTCGAAAAGCACGCCCCGCGGCGGGCCGATGGCGTACTGGTGGACTATGCATTCCTGACCGAGGGTATTGCTGGTATCCCCATCCCGCGGGGTCCAAGCGCGGTTGTCATGCACGACCTTTTTTCCAGCCGGCCAGCTCAGTATGGGCCGCTCGGCGCCGACCAGACGGCCGGTCTCGTCGATGGAGAGACGGAAATGGCGATGCTTGGCCGCGCCGGCGCCGTGATCGCCATACAGGCGGAAGAAGCGACCATGGTGCGGCGGCAGCTGCCAGGCATGCGGATCCTGCTAGCGCCGATGGCGACGGTCCCGGTCACCGCACCACAGGCGGGCACCGGATCCGACCTTTTGTTCATCGGCAGCAACACTTCACCGAATGTCGATGCGTTGCGCTGGTTCTTCGACCAAGTCTGGCCCTTGGTCCGGCGGGCGAACCCCGCGGCGCGGTTCAATGTCGCGGGCAATGTCGCAGCCTCTTTCCAGGCGGTGCCGGACGGCGTCGTCATGCTCGGGCGCGTGGATGACCTGACGCCGCTCTACGCCGCCGCCGCCGTCGTGATCTCTCCGTTGCGCGGCGGCTCCGGCCTGAAAATCAAGCTGATCGAGGCCCTCGGCCATGGCAAGGCGATCGTCGCCACCACGACGACGCTACAGGGCGTGACCGACATTATTGGGTCCGCGGTGATCGTGGCCGATGACGCGCAGGTCTTCGCGGACGGAATCGCGACGCTGTTGAACGACGCGGCGCTCAGGGCAACCTATGGCGCGCGCGCGCTCGTCGTCGTGCGGGACCACTTCTCGCCTGAGGCCTGTTACGCGGATGTGGTCGCGCATTTCCGCCCGCGCAGTTGATCCTGGGCGTTGGGCGTCCGGCGGAACGGCGATCTACTTTGGCGGCTCAACCTGCTCCATCAGCGCCAGTCTTTCCATCGCGAGTCCGTAACCCAGATGGTCCTGCATCCGCTTTTTCAGATATTCGGTGAACATCAGGCGCGTATAGCGCAGCAAAGCGTCGGCATCTTCGCCAGCGTCTCGGCATGTTCCCAGGCGTGGGGCCAGGACCCGATCGTATGGCAATACCTACGCACCTGGCCGAACTCCTTTGCCTTATGCGCCGACAGGGTCTAATATGAATGCCCAATCCTTTCGCTGTCCTCCCGTTGGGATTGTAGCTGATTTCCGCGCCATGGCGTGATCTACTTGTGCAGAGTGATTCGTTCCCGCATCTGCGACTGGGCAAGGCCCGTTTTCAGCGGACGCAGTCGCAAGTAGCCAAAGTATTAACTTTTACACCGGCAAAGTGGCGGTCCCGTCATTGGGTTCGTTGCGCGCCGACGTTGATTGCTACCAAACGGAACGAGGACCTTGGCATGGGATATGCCGCCTTTTCGCTCGCCATATTGGGGGTTGCGGTCGGTGCGGTTTTCCGATTGAAAATCCTTTTGTCAATCCTTGCGCTGCTGCTGCTTGTTTCCATCGTCTTTTCGCTCGCTCGCGGCTTTAACTTTCTCGACACCGCGTTGACGATCATGGCCGTCCAAACCATCGTCCAGGGCAGTTATTTTCTTGGACTCGTGGTGCGAGCTTTTTTCGCCGATCAACGCGTACGTCACATACTCTGATTTCGCTGGCTTGAATTTCAGGTCGTTTAGAAGCGAAAACCACCCATTATTTTTGGCACTCTGAATAGAAGGTACCGTTGGCCGCTTCAGTCCGTTCAACGCATTGCGACGGCTCCGTAACCTTGCCCGCAACGGTAAAATCATAGCCTTGCTCTCTTAAAACAAGGACGTAGCGGCCAGCGGGCAGCAACAAGTCCGCCTTGTCCGACTGCACCAACAGCATCTCCGGTTCTCCGGCAATCGGCCGCACTCTGAACTCATACGACACGTTTCGTATGTTCCAGGAGTCCGAGATCGGCGAGAAGGTCGGCTTGCCCCTGGCATCGAATGTCAGAACCCGCATTACCCGGGCAACCACACGAACTTCGACCCGCTCGGGAGCATTTCCGGCAATGTCGCGGCGGAAGATGACGAATTTCGCATTTCCATCAGGAAGAGTTGTGCGGCTGGGCTCACTTATCGGGGTAGACATCGCAATTCGCTTGTCCGGCACTCGCTCCGGCAGGAGGTTGAGCTCGCTCAGCGCGGAGTTGTTCAAGGCGTACACGCCGTAATCGCTCGGCAGTGGGAACGGAAGTGGGCTCGACGAGGCAGCCGCGGTTTTTGGATCAGCAGGCGGAGGTGATGGCACGCCTGGGATCGACGGCTTACTTAGCTGTCTCGCAAGCTTCGCCAGCATCTGCGAAGGCAAATCCTGGTCCGCCCACCGCCTATAATGTGCCAACCCAGCCACGACACCCAACAGCAACATTCCGATGCAAATTGGGGCCAAAATCGATACCCGCGTTCGGGTTCGCACCTTCGCAGTAGCCTGCGCGTCTGACCAAAGGTAGCTCCTCTCAGGCATCAGAATGTCTTCTGGTGCGGGCGTCACTGGGCGTAGGGTTGCGACCGATGTCGAGGGCGGTGCGGCCGACGGACGGGACTGGGCGATCTGCGGGGACGGATTGGGAGGCTGAAGTCGTTCCTTTTCCTCGCGACGCATCGAAAACTCTTCGACCCCCTGGATCGCCGTTTCCAGTGCAGCCAACAGCCGTTTTTGTTCGGATTCGTCGGCCCACGAGGTATCGATTGTCAGTCTGGCGCGTGCAAACTCGTAGATCGTCATGCGCATCTGCGCAGGATCTTCCTTCACCGTATTAATCATCCGCGAAAGGATCAGCGCGTACTCGATCTCCTGCGCATGAGGCGCGACCGTCCTATCCTGATCAATTTTTGGAAACTCTGGTTTCATGACAGGATCGGGATTGGTCTACGAGGTTCGACCATCGATCCACGTAATTGTTTGAGAGAACAAGACTTTTTCATGGTCAACCGGCCCGGAAGTCCCGCGCTGCAGGCGGTAATCCGCTCTAGGCGGGCGACAATATGCGCTCAAACACGATCTCAACGCCAGTCTGGATCGGCTCCGTGCGGCCAATCCTACCATCGCAGGTGATAGCATTAGCTTGGCGAACCCTTCGACAACAGTCTATTGTGCGCCCTACCGAGCTCATCGTCGGAACATTCTCTTTTTTGGGGATCAGGGCATGTCGCATTTCACAAAGATCGCAGCCGTTGCAATTGTTGCTGCGCTGGCCGGCATATCGAATACAGCGTCGGCCCGCGGGGGCCTGTATCCCCTCACTCGATGCGGGCCCGATCTCGCCTATCTCTGCCGAATCCACGGCTACTTCGATTCGGTGCCGTTTCATTACAATCTGGCGGTATACCCCGGCTGCATTAGAATAGTTCCGGTTCAAACGCCTTACGGCATCGAGCGCCGCCGTACGATCGTTTGCGGAGCCCCCGAAAGAACAATGGTCTGGTGGTAAGGCACCAGACGCGGCAACCGAGTAAGCTTGGGTCCAACCCGTCGTGGTTGCGCTACCGGTTGGCGCCTTTATTCGCGCCTGCATTGGCGGTCGGCGGTTGGGCGGGTCTGTCCTTAATCGGGCCATTGTTGACCGGGCCCTGATTAATACCTGTCGGTGAAAATACGCCGCTGTCGCGCACAAGATTGCCTTGCGCATTCCGCTGGGTAGAAACTCCATATTGGGCGAGTGCCGAATTACTGAAAGCAATCAGGCAGAGAAGCGCGAGTTTGAGTCTCATGAGGGTCTCGTTTGATTTCCGGACAGCCATCGTTGCATGGCGCGGCTGAAAATGCATCATGAACGCGGCATTTGGGAGGGTTTGCGCGGTTTTAACGAGTAAAGCAACCCTCAATTGCCGACCAGTCCAAAAGTCGGGATCGGCTTCGGTCCATCTGTGGCCGACCGGAACTTCGCAAGTTTTGCGGCGGCGTGGCGCGACAATCGAAAGCGGAGCGATCGTATGGAATGGGTTCTTTTCGTCTCACTGCAATGGATTGTTTTTGGAAGCCCGACCCAACCCACCACACAGCAAATTCAGCCCTTTGCCTCGGAAGAACTTTGCAACAAAGCCGCCGAGGCAATTCGGAGCGAGATAAATGCACCAATTCCTGGCCAGCGCGTTCAAACCGTCGGACGCGTCGTCTGTCTGCTGCGAAAAGACAAATGAGGATAGTTTTCAAGCCCTCAACCGATTTGGCGGCGCCTTCCACCAATCACTTATCAGCTTCTGCCGGTTTTTGAACTGAACTGTCAGATCGGCGATCGGTCTGTCCGTTGCGGGAATACTGCCTTCGATTTTGCCTAACGCACGCGCGCCTTCCTGGGCGTCTTCTTCGCTGCTGAATTGGTAGATTTCGAAACTGCTAAAGTTTGGCATCATGTGTTGAAAGCCCAGATGCGCCAGCCAACTAAGTTGCAGCAACTCGTTGACCGAGAGGTCGATCCGAATTTTGCCCTCGGCGGGCGCTTTCCTTCGTGTTCCCGACCCATGCCCCTTTAGCCAGCACGCCTCGCCCATTGCGTCACCGAGTATCCAAAGCTGCGCATGATAGGGGTCGGTCGTTTGCCCACTGGTTCGGCGGCGCCGTTTTTGAGAAACCGCTTTGACTGCGGCCATGGCTTTTTCTACTGCCACGGGGACGACCCCGCCCTCGAGTTCGCAATGAGAGCTGACACCTCTACCGATCTCGCGTGTCGCTTCCTCCATGCCCCGAAGCCGTCCAGTCTCGAAATATGAACGTGCACAAGAAAACGACACGCCGATCAAGGTGGCGACCAAACTCCCCAGCACTACCAGGATATCCACGGCCCCTGCCCCACTTAGACCCACACATTCCGATCGAACTGCGTGCCCAATTTAAACCAATTTGGTTAACATAGTCGTAGTCCATGGGAACCTCCGGTCTGCAGGCGGGTTCATCGCGCCGGCGGCTCTCGCTTATAGGTGCTCGGCGGAAAGCACGGACATTCACTGTCTTTCGGAAGAAAGTCACCGAAGCAAAATATTGGGCTTGATCGCTTCCATGGGCGCGGGCAACAATGCGCTGATCCGGATCGTCTCAAGGACCAGCCCGATGGCAATTGAAGGCTCAAAAGAACACGTTATCCTAGGGATCGACGCGAGCGATATTAAAGCGCAGAAAGACCGATGGCTAGCTGAGAATCCACAGATCAAGGTAAGCGAGATCGGTGACATTAAGCCCGAGCCCCCGAGTCTGCTTGTACGTTTTGGCGGAAGGTGCGTTCCGCGCTTTTCCTTGCTGTTGCGATACAGCGAAGAGGACGAGCATCCCTTAAGCGACACGGATTTCAATCTCGTCTGCGGCGACGCAAAACAAGCGCAAGAACAATAGCTAGGCCCGCGCAAGCCAACGCCCCCTCCAAGATTTCCAAACGGGTGAAGCCTGCGTTAACGTGTAAAACATGACGCAACACAGCCGCGACGATGATCGCAGCGAATAAAATAGCAAGCAGATAGCGCATCCGAATTTTGGTCGGGTCCATCGGGGTATTAAGAACGACGACGGTGGAGCTTATCAAGAGCTTCGTTGCGCTCGACCCGAACATGTGGCGCACAATCGGTTACGTTAAGTCCGAAAGCGGTTTTGATCGATAAAGGCAGAATCAGGCGACCTCGCTAAGCTCCTGGCCTGGCTGATGGGCCGAAGGCGAGCGCATGATCGACGGCGATTATAAATAAAATAAGTGTTGAACGAGAATGGCCATCGCGTTCAAACCGGTCCTACGCCAAGTAAGACGAAAGCATCCGGCCAAGGCCGCAAGGTGCCTGAGCGCAACAAGTGCGCGAGCGCTCCGCTCCTATTTGCGATGATGTGTGGACAGCGAGCTTTTGGTGATTGACGGCCGTTTGGCGCGATGGCCTCGTTCTTCCGAGGAGCGAAGGCATGTCGATCGAAGACCAGCTTCGTGAGCGGCTGAAGAAGGTGGAGGCGCTTTATTTCGGCGCGACCACCGAGGGAGAACGCGGCGCCGCGGAAGCCGCGGTAGAACGGCTGAAGGTGAAGCTCGACGAGGTCAGCCGTCGCGATCCCCCTATCGAGATGAAGTTCAGCCTACCAGACGAATGGTCGGTCCGGCTGTTCATCGCCTTGTGCCGGCGTTATGGCGTTCGGCCCTTCCGATATCCGCGGCAGCGCTCGACGACGATCATGGTCAGGGCGCCGCGACGATTTTTCGATACCGTTGTGTGGCGGCAGTTCTCTGAACTGCATACGGACCTATGGCTCTATTTCGAGCAGACCACCGAGCGGCTGATCCGGGAGGCTATCCACGCCGATACTGCTGACGCCGAGACGGCGGTCGAGCCGGCCAGCCTGCGCTGACGCGCATCCTGTTGCTCCTACGATATGGTCGTTTTGAGCCGACGTAACAGTGATCAGGCCGCCTGGTGCAGGCGCTCGGCAGCGAGCACATGCGCCTCGATCAGTGCGTGCAACGGCTGCAGTACCGATGTGCAAGCACCGACCAGGTCGGCCAGCGTCGAGAGACAGAGATCGATGCCTTCGCGCCGGTATCGCTCGCTCTGCCGGTTGAGGGGCTGATGCTGGCCGAACTTGTCGAACAGGATCATGGCCAGCAGATTGGGCCCGGCAAAACCGCGTGGCGTCACGTGGAAGGGTGCCGGCGTGCCCAATTATTTTAGCGGAAGGAGGTCTTCAGCTGCCTGGGGGGAAAGATAGCTTGAGCTGTTCGAAAAGCACGAGCCTGGCACGTTCAGGTCAGCTTTGATCGAAGCAAAATAAGCGGCAAAACTGAGGTGCGCGAAAAAAAACGCCGTGCACTGCCCTCGAGAGAGATCTCCATGCCGAGCTCAGTGCTCTTTGCCTGCGATATCAGTACGGCAAAGGCTGATAAATGTAGACGGGGCTATAGTACATCCGACATTGGAAGAACGGGCCCCAATTCGCAGCTGGATAGATATAGCTTGCAGCCGACAAGCTATTGCTGTGGGTGTAGTCAAAATGCAGGGCACTGAGACAATAGCCGTATCTATGCGGATAGCCTCTTGCCTCAGCCGGTTTAGAGATTCCGGCAACCAGGACGAGAACCGCGAATGCAACCAATGCCACCTCTCTCATAAGAGTCCTCCGAAGGTATTTTTAGGCAAAAGTTCAGTACCAGGTTCAGGCGCAACGACGCCAGTTTGACGACGCTGACATAAGAAGCAAGGCCGATGTCAGGGACATCCCCTGCCCCTTGCTCGGCGTCGCCCTATCACAGAATGCTTGCCGAGCGAGCCTCGAGGTCTGCGACCACCTTGTCCGACCGGCCGCGTCAAACCTAGAGCAGCACCGATCTCCGCCGAATGCAGAGTAATATTATACCACAAACAACCCATATTGCGTCTATGCGGCTTTAAATTCGATCCGGAAGCTTATTCCGAAGATGGGCTGGCTGACCGGCTCGGAACTAAACCGCAACCAGCGGCGATGCCATTGGTCCTGGCAGCATTGGCAAGCTTCTTGCGAGTGCTGGTCTGAACTTTGAAATCTTATCTGCAAATGTACCAAAACGGAGCAGCACGTCGTGGAGCGGCATTATTTTGAAACTAGGGAGTCCCAGCGCAGGAATCCCCCAAGGCGCGTACGCGCACGCTCTGTCAGGGGTGTCGTTCGAAGCGAGATTTGGAAGCGAAGGGATATTGAGAACAATCGAATTGCGGCAGCGCGGATTCAGGACCTGATCAAGGGACTCGAATCGGCCGTCACCAGCCTCAACGGCAGCATCGATGCCGTTCTGGAGGGAGTTGAAGTTCGGGATCCGTCGCATTCCGCATACCCCGCCGCCGCCCGAACGATGAGCGCACGCCGCGATAATATCCTAGGTACAATTGCCGTTTTGTCCGGACGATTGGCAAACATCAATAAGGCTCAACAGGCCGACTAAAGAGGTTGGAAAACTCGACAGCACCCTCTCGCAAATGCCGCGCAGGCTGGTGATCGACGCGGCCAACGGCTCCTGGAACCGAGCGTGCAAAAGCTGACGTAGATCGTAGATGCTGGCACCTTGATCAAATGGTTCATTTTCATTAGTTCCCCTTTGACCAAGGACGCGCTCAACTCCGCGTCACTGATCGCGTCGGCAATCTCGCGCCGATACGGCCACCAGCGCACCGCGCCGGGCAACGCTCTGAGCCTTCGGGCAGTCTGACGTTGGCCTCGATCTATTTCGATAGTTGCAACCGCCGGCGGCGGGATCAGGGATCGGAACGCGTGGTTTTTGATCTGTAATTATTCACGTTCGTCGATTATAATTTTGCTATGTTAAACGCAAAGATAGGTCTTATTGGCGGCACCCTGTTGGCGGTCAGCTTATGCGGTTCGTCGCTAAATGCTGCCAACATGAAAAACGATGGCGTTGGCTGCAAGACCCCACAAGATCTGTATGCTACGACTAAATCCGTGCTGTTAACGAGCGCATGCCATTTCATCCCCGGAGGAACGTTCGTCATCGTAGAGAGAATGCCTTTGAATGGTCCTCTTTGCGTGCGACCTCAGGGTGAGATTGATTGTTTGTGGGTGTATCAAGGTAACGTGATAAACCGTTGAGGACCAAGTTCGATGAGCCTCGCGCACACCTCGGTCTGTCTCGGCAACGCCATCAGCCGAGAGGTGTGGAAGCCGCTGCGAGAGCGCGACGGTACCGCCAGAATCCTTGCCCGCACCGTCTGCAATCCGCCGGACCACGCCGCCACGAACCGGGATCAAGATGATAGCCGTTGATCCAGCCGGCCGAAAACTAGACTCATCAAATGCGCATGGAACAACCTCGCAGGCACACAGGCATTGCCATCCAGAAGAGGCAACGCTCCTGCGCAACGGGTCGCGCTGCCGGCGGTCTCGGGTCCTGATTTAACCTTTAGAGCAAACATCAAGCTTAACGCTCAGCTTTCGTTGCGGCGGCGCGCGAAAGCGTTACCGTCAGCTCACCCGACATCATCTTGGTCGGCGCCAAACCCCGAAGCCGTCGGGCGATTAGACTCCGCGCGCGGCTCTGCTATTTACGAGTTCCCGCGCAATGATTGCCGACAGCGACGAGCACACAGCAACGAACATGAGCGTGAGCCCGCCGACTACTTGGGCAGAGGTGTGGCATCTATGGACCGTGATTGTCCCACGGCGTTCGATAACGGGGCGGCTCGTCCATGGAAAGGTATGGCGGCGCCACGATGGACACCATTGGATCTACAAAAAGTTCATTGAGTACGTCCATGACGGAAATGAGTGATCGAAGATCCACTGGAAGAACAAAAATCGCCAAAGGCGCGCTGCCGTTTTTCGGCGAAAGCGCCGGCGTAAATTCCTGCGTCGTTCACGATCACAAAGCCCGGCGTAGGTGTTCAGCTGCGGGGGCCGGGCCGCGAAACGCCTGCGGCAACTTCTTGACCACCGATTTTCATCGCAAAAGCTCGTTCATCAAACGACCGCCAGGGCGGCTAGGAATTAACTTGCTTTAATTACGTGGCGCGGCTTTAATTAAAAATTAAAGCCGCAAAAATTGCAGATAATACCGTCTATTACGGGATGCCCGATTATGTTCGATATTGCTGACGGTGGTACGGATCGCAGTATCGCGCCCTTAAGGCCAGTTGGTGGGATGACCAAACGGCTTATCGATGTTGTTCTAGCATCGATCGGCATTGTGATGTTGCTTCCGCTTTTTAGCTTATGCGTGCTTGCGATCTTGCTGACCTCGCGGGGTTCCGTCCTCTTTCGCCATCGCCGGGTTGGGTTCCAGGGCCGTCATTTCGACTGTTTGAAATTCAGGACCATGGCGCAAGACGCCAGTGAGCGGCTTAACGAGTATTTGGGCAGCGATCCGCGGGCAGCCCAAGAATGGGCAGAGACTCGCAAGCTGAGGTACGACCCCCGCGTTACGCCCTTCGGAGCCGTATTGCGTAAAACGAGCCTCGACGAGTTGCCGCAGCTATTCAATGTGTTGCGTGGTGACATGAGTATCGTGGGTCCGCGGCCGGTAACGGATGAGGAGCTTGAAAAGTACGGCCTTCGAGTATCAGCCTATCTGGCGTGCAAACCCGGCATTACCGGCCTGTGGCAGGTCAGCGGCCGAAGCAAAACGAGTTACCGCGAGCGCGTCATGCTCGACTACACCTACGCAAAAAATTGGTCGCTCGTGTTGGATGCCAAGACCATGCTATTGACGCTGCCTGTGCTTCTCGGCTCGGACGACGCATATTGAAGGGTTTAAGAAGGCTACGTCACATCCGCGGATATAAGTTGGCTGGATGCGCGGCGGCGAAATAACCGGGCTGGCCGGCTAGCTCGGCGCAACCCGACGAAGCAAGCTGGAGACGACGAGGTCAATTGCAGTCGCCTCCCGCGCGAGCGATCACGCTGCCTGATAGCTGCCTGACAGGTGTGTGAACTGTGGACAACGATTCCCACTGCCACAATAAGAGCAAGATGCGGGGCCCGCTTCGTTTCTAAGGTGTTGCGCCAGGAAGTGATCAACTGAAAATAGCATAGGTCAATAAGAACGGAACCTTCAGAAACGAACTGCGGGGGTGCTTGTGACTACCATTCAAGCAATCGCGTTTGGAATTATGTTGGCATGGACACCGACGTTGGTCGTTGTGGCCTACCTGTTTTGGGCAAGGCGCATCGGCCTTGAAGACACCGAGCGATCAGACCCGCCCTCCTCCTTCATCCGGTAATGCATTTATTTTTCTAGATATGTCCGAGCGCTACGAGCGATGAGGCTCCCGCGCCGGGATTAGAGTGGAACTCCGGCGGCGCCGTTGACCAGCGCTGTGGTGGCGTGGACTGGGTGACTTTTCCGACTAATGAGACGGGAACTTGGCGGAATTCCGACGATGTGTGGCGCGCCGGCACTAGCGGGCCGGACGGTAAAGCGCGACGTTACGTGACTAGACGGGGTGGTGTCGGGCGTTGGAGTTGATCGAATGGGACAGAGGAGAGCACGTTTAACTAACCGGAATCGAACGATTTCAAGAAGACCGATCCGTGCATCGGATCTCGCAAGGCGAATGGCTGAGCTGCAAGCGCTCCGCGAAATGGTTCGAAGGGCGGAAGCCCGTGGCGACAGTGAAGCCCGCCGGTTAGCTGGAATGCGCAGTTTCGGTTGAGCAATTTAAATTCGGGCCGTCACGCAAGGGTGTCGGCCTTGATCTTAAACACGACGGCGGTCGCCCAGTTTCTTAGTAGAGCGCCGTCGTTATTGCATTTTCGAGCGCCGCGCACGATCAGACGATGATTGGATCCGGAAATCGTCAAGCTTTTTTCCAGATTTAAGCTGCGCCGTCAGCCAACGAGGCTGCTTCCCGCGACCTGCCCAAGTCTCCCCCGGTTGGGCGGGATTTCTGAATTTCGGAAACACCTGCGGATACGGACGTCGGGCGTGGCTCATTTTTTTGGCGGGGGCAGATCGGCGAACGCCAAGCTGCTGTAATCGCCGATCAAGCTGGGCCTTTTCAGCTGCAATTTTGCGCGCCAACACCGAGTTGACGAGTTCGTGGAGCGACCAAAGCTCCTCAGCGGACAACGATTTGAGTTCTTCGGGTGTCATTCTCTTAACTCGCCTGATTTTACTCGGGTAACTCTTCTGCAACTTCTACTGGCGCTGCATAATTTATCTAAGCGGGTTTATTTGTCTTTTATTTGTCTTTTATCGTGTGTCTTTTGGCAGCTATCGTGGCAAGAAATCAATATGTCGACGCGGCGATATCCGTTCTCTAATTGCGCGGCAGAATTAGATGATGACCAACATTTGCTGCAGCGCGGTTGGCTGCGCTCGCGCTTGCGAACTGCAGATTTCCTGTTCGTCGCAAACCGCGCCCGCTCGCCGATTATCAATCATCATTGCGGCTGTTGAGACACGCATCGAAGCGCGAAATAAGAGCGGGGCAGGTCGTCATTGTTGAAAAAATCAAACGAGCGTCCTTTCCAGATTCCTCGCGCCGGATAGAACCCCGACGAGTGCCATTTCGCCGTCGGAATAGGGCCCCATTTCCGGGTGGTGCCGTTGGGTACGCTGGTTTACATTAAATGCAACCGATATCGTCTTGCGGAATATCTCCCAATTCGACCTATGCCAAAAAGCTGGAAAACAGACCGCAGCCTGACCAACGAGACCGCCTTCTCCTTCGATCTGTTTGCTCAACCATTTCGGATATTGCGCGTTGATCCAGCGGCGACTGACCAACAGGTTGATGACGCATTCGATATTGCGCGGCAACAGCGGTTAGCTTCGGGCTATGAGTTGGTGGGCGCGCGCGAGTCCATTTTCGATCGGTCACGGCGTCTGTTGCACGAACTAAGCTACCCGATCGATAGTCCACGCGCTGACGTCGACGCTCTGTACACCATCCTGTCGAGCGATGCCCCAACGAGTGAACTCCTGCTGTTTGCAGAACGGCTTGCGCCTCTGTCGAGGGCAAATTATGTAGCCCACATTGTTGCCAACCGGCCGGCTGAAAGTGCTCTGCTTCGCGCGCTAGTTGAAGCCCATGCTAGCATCGAACCTATGGAGATTTACGAGACCCTGAAAGTCTTGAGAAAGACCGGGGAAAACCCCACGCCTTCGCTGGCTAGCGTCAATGAGGGCCTAGAACGCCTCCTCGCTATGCATGCCCAGGCGGCGATCGCCAGATTTAAGCGAACCGAGGACAGCATTGAACCGGTGCTGGCCTGCACCCAGCAAATACTGGGCCTTGGCAATCGGCATCAAATTGACGTTCTCAGCAGTCTTCTCGCCGCCTACCATCAGGCAACTCGCCAACAACAATCAGCTAGGGTTCAAGAAGTTAAAAGTGCCTGCCAAGTGCTGCAGATACTTCCGACCGAGGCCCGCTCGCTTGAAGCACTGACCAAAGCCCTTTCCGGTTGGGCGTCGCTTTGCCGCCCCCTTATCATATTCGACATCCATCGCCGTGCTCTGGAGCCGGATCTGGAAATTACTACCGATCTTGTGCGGGCACTGACTACACATTTAGCTGCCCATCAACAATACGACGTCGCACTGGAGGTTGCGAACTTAAGCCGCAACATCTTGAGCCCGATGCCCAAGGCCGTTGAAGGGCTCGATGAGGACAAGCGTCGCATCGAGCGCTTAATAGTGGATGCCGAGATGAAACCGCTGGAGGATTTCATCGACGGATTTGAAAGCGATTTTGGCTTGCTCAGCGAGGCCTTGAAAAAAAACGGGTTCGGACAAAAATCCACGGACCCGGCGAGAGGTCTCTGGGAGCAGTTTGTCAAAGTGGCTGATGTAACCGATCGGGTGCAGTCGACTGAGCCCTGGATGCTAATCCGTGACCTTGCAAACCATCTCAACGACAACCTCGAGGACCCCAAGGCTGGCTCTGCCCTCGTTATTGGTCTTATTCACCACGGAGAAAAAGTCTCCGCCGAGCCCTCACTTCTGGCCACGCTTCGCGAAGATCTTCGCCTCATCAAGGCTAAGGACCAGCCCGAAGAAAGCCTTCCAACAAAGGCCCGTCGCAAAAGAAAAGTCTGGCCGGTTGGTCTTGCACTGGTAGCGGTTGGCGCGATCGCGCTCTATCTCGGGTTTCGATCGGGGGCGTTGGCCTTGGTGGAAAAATTTCGCCAAGACGCCGATCAGCTCGACGGCGGCCAACGTGGAAATCGAGCCTCCAGTCGGCACGGGTCAGCATTTCTCGCTAGGCAACGTTCGATATTGCCACTTTCAGGAAGAGCGGTTGCGAGTAATGAAAGAAAACGTCCGGAGTGCCGAGGATACCAGGGCGTTCAATATGTTAGTCGTCGACTACAACTCCCGCTGCTCGGATTTTTTCTTTCAGGACAGCGACGTTGCAACTGTGACGGCCGAAGTTGCGGAGAATCGACAACGTCTCGCCGCTGAGGCCGCACAAATTATGTCAACGTGGCCGGGTCACACGACGGTCCCGGATTTCGCGCCACCTGCCAAATAGTATTTAAAAGCCGCGCCGCAAATCACTCTCGCTTTAGCTTCGACATCCCATGGACGATGTGCGCCGCGAACCTGTTTTCGGTATCGTCCTGAGGGAATTCGTGGTCGATATTATCTAGGATATGTGGATTTTCCAAACTGTCGGGAATTCTAGGGTCGGCCTGATCGGCAATCGATTGATTGTTCGCTTCAGCCAGCCTCTTCAAGCTCGCGAGGCGTTGCGCTTCAGGCAGCGTAGGTTCGTCATAGATTTCGGCCAAGACATCGCTCGCTGCGCCGGGCTCTTCGGATGCATTAAGTAGATTCAAAAGGTTCTTGATGTCCACCTGACTAGCTTCCTTGCCCGGATCGGACGTCATTGTTCAAGTCCTCTTGCGTAGATCTCTTATGGAACTTCGATGGGCACCGGTTGTTCCCCCCAAACCATCGCTTCCCAACCGTATCGAAAATAGGCCGCAGACGCAGCAGGCATGGTCCACGCCACTTATTGGCTGCACACACAAACCATTGGGGTCCGACCAGGTCGGGCCCCTTGGGGCCAAATGGCGGCCCGCGAGGCCCGTTCGGTTTTTCCCAGGACCCGGAAGAAGCCGGTGTCTGCTAGCGCGTTCCTTAGCAGCCTTCCAGAACCCTTCCTGGGGCCAACGAAAAGCCGCCCTCGTCACGAGCTCCCATCCAAGGGGCCGACACCCCATTTCAGGCGTCTTCGGTCACCAGGAGCCTAGAAATGACCAACCATAATGGCGTCCCGGCCAGCCGTAATAGCGCGGACCATCGTAGGGTCCGTAGAAGGCACCGTCGCCATAAATCCAGCGCGCGACCGGTCGCCGCCCTGGAAGTCGGTAGCACTGCCCGCTTTCCTCGCAAACGATCCTGACGTTCTCGGCGAGCGCCGGGCGCGGCATCGCGGCTTGGTTGAGAAGCGGCATCGAAAACGCTGGTGTTGAAGACATTCCAATCACTAGGACCGCAAACGTCAGATACTTCATCGCTTCCCCCATCGTTTCCGCCCATCGACAACATTAACAGCGCAAATTGTACGCGACAACGACAAGCCGCGCCATTGCTGCCGCTGACGAACCATCCAGAAAACCGAAAATGACGGGGGTTTCCCCTGGCTGTCACTGACCGGGGGCGGTTCCTACAGCGGAACTTTGGCGACTATCGCGTTTCGCGTGAGCGTTTGGAGGATTTCCGCTCTGCCTTCTGCACGGCTTCACGGAGGCCAAGCAGCTCTTGGTAAAGTTGAAACGGGGACTTGCCGCGGGTTTTTGCAGCTTTCCGGACTATCTTTTTTTTGTGCCGTTTGGTCATGCATGCCACATAGCAAGGACTGACGTTGCTGCAACTCAATCGGTCACTTAACCTAACTAATCAACCTTACCGCGAGAGACTTCGCCGATCATCTCAGAGAGGCGAACGAGAAGTACCACGACATCTTCATCCCGGGATCGAGGTTGAACGCCGATTTTTCTTTCGTCCGGTGCCGGAACGAGGCTCGCCCGGGTCAAACGCACGACGGAGATTTGCCCGGTCGTCACCTCTAAACCCTCTCAGGATTGATCTCACAAAGTCGAAATAAGATAGGCTCGTTCCGGCCTCGAAGCCCACTAAAAATGCAGGCAGCACAGCAGCGTCAGCTGCTGCAAGGTCTAAATGCGGTGACCGTTCTTTTGTTATAGATTAGCTCGGCGGATGTGAGCGTCCTCTATCGCCGTCCTTCCGTTCTTTGGCTCATGTTTCCGCTATTTGCATATTGGATTTCGAGAGCCTTGACGGCATCAAGGATGACGGCCCTATCGTTTTCGCAGTGCTAGCTCGCGTCAGCAGACTACCTTCATGCGCTGGTTTTAATCGTGCTAGTCGCGTCAGTGGAGAGGTAAGGATGAAAGAAAATCCCTCGTCATACCCTCTTCGAGAAATCGACGTCTTCGGTTTGATCACCATTAGCTGCTGCGGCGGGCTTTTAATATTATTGGTACGTGGCTTTGTTTTCGGGGTTAACAACAACCTCATTCATCTTCCCATCATCGGGAAGCTTTATGAAGAACCTCAGTTTGAGTCTAACACGTTTATACAATCATTGAGGTTCTTTTCTGCCGGACCCTTTCTTCTGTTGCGCGGCGCCGACCAATATGTTGACGCACGTTTGCTGTTCGAGGGCCTCCTGCTCTTCTCCAATATTTTGACGATGTACGGTCTTCTTGTATGTGCTCGTCTGCTCGGAATTGTGTGCAGACGAGACCGGTGTTTGTTCGTCGTTGTGACTGTGTTTTCGCAAATTCTGAACGGATACGGATTTGCAGGGCGGGGCGGGCTTTTCCTGAACTACTTTACACATACCGAGGTGGCAAACGGCTTAACTCTGATTGCCTTTTACTACGCAGCAACAGCGCGACTTACTCACTCGTTCGCAATCAACGGCGTCGTTTTTTTTACTAACGCTTTTGTAGGGGTTTGGAACGCGATCCCGCTTGGACTGATTATAGCCGCTTTGCTCGTACGAAAAAGACTCAACCTTCGTCAAGTTGTGAAGGACAGCGCAATAGGTCTCGCGATCTTTTCAATAATTTCGTCACCCGTTGTGGTGAATATCGTTTCGAATCCCGAGTTCGGAAAGCCGATCACTTTTGAGTATCGTGATTTTCTAGCGCTGTTTTATCCATATCATTTTCTGTTTGGCTACGACAAGATTTCTGAATACGTTGGACTCCTCGCCGTAACAATTACCGGTTTGATGTCCTACTTCTTTCTTAAGGCTCGCTCGTCTGAAGATGATATGTCCGAAGTCTTCCAGGCAGGGCTTGTAGGGTACATCCTCGTCTATCTAATCGGGATCGCTGTGCCATACTTAACAGGCAGCCCCCTTATTTTAAATCTGCATCTCCTACGATCAAGCACGGGCATTCATTTGCTCGCGGGCCTGGGAGCTGGCGTACTGGCCGTGACGTGGATACAGAGTCCAAATCCAAAACTCTCGCGCGTATTCGGTCCCTCACTAATCACGATGCTCTGTGTATCCAGGAAATTACTCATACTAGCTCCGCTCGTAATGTTAGCTCAGGTGGCAACGCGGCGCGTCAATTGGAGTTTTATAGATCGTCTTGATCGCACGCGCCTTATTCCGATTTTTGTCAGCGCTGCCCTTCTGCTTATCTGGCCATATAAGATTTGGAAGTATGCACGGGAGAACGCCGCAATGGAACGTCATGTTGCGGATTGGAGAAATATTGGTGCTTGGGCGAGCGTCAATTCTTCACCGAACGCCCTTTTTTTGGTACCGATTGAGAACATCGCACTTACTAATTTGGGGATTCACGAAAGTAATGAGCCAAGTGAAGGCGAAGAGATATTTGAATACGTGTCGCATAGACAAGTATGGGTGGATTTGAAACGTGGAGCCGCTGTATTGTGGGCGCCGTCGGAATATCAAAGTTGGTCCGAGCGTATCTCGGCGGTCCTGCCTCTCGCTGGCCTGGATGAGAAACTACGCTACGCGAGGCAGCATGGGATCAGCTATGTGGTCGCTGAGTGCGGCGGTGATGCCGAGATGAAATCCGAGTTCCGCGCCGGGCGTCTGTGCGTTTTTTCGGCCCAATCCGATGTGAAACAAGCCGCGCCGGGAGGTTGAGATCGGCTGGGCTCCGGCGCGGAGTGCGGCGAGGCCGAAGCCCTGCCCGCCAGCGCCGACTTTTGCGCCATCAATCACCATTTGCCAACACCAGTCCTACGCAAGGCTTCGGCAATCATCTCACCCGGCCAGTTCCGGACGCCAGGCATTGATATTAAATGCTGAGGAATAACCGATAATTTAATTTGATCATTACCGCCAACTGTTATAATTAAAGCGCTTGCGAAATGGCTCGCTGAGTTCCGAGGAAGACGTGACAATACAAGATTTTACGAATGATTCTAGATCCGCGTCGTCGCGGGCGACGATCGTGTATGCCGTCTATTTGACGGCGATCGGCGTTACGACAGTTGGCTGGGTCAGTCTCCTCGTATGGGGCGCGCAGGCATTGCTATTCTATTGAGCCCCACCCACCACGGTTCGGCAACGCCGCTTGGTTATCGCGTTGGGCCTACTGGCCAACCAGAAACATCACTGGCTTGAAGGAAAAGCCGCCCGAGGCGGCCTGTCCAAGACTTAGTTGGATGAGTGAGGCTTACCAGATCGCCTCCCTCAAGCTCAGAAACGGCTTACCCTTCGGGGTCGGTATCGGATCCATCGAAGGGCGCGACCAAGTCACGCTGCTCCGCAATGGTTGGATACCCCGCCCGGATTTAATTAGGGCACAGGAGCTAGATTTTCCGAGTGGTCTTGGGCTCCATCTCCGAACAACCTGTCGATCACGCGTACAGCGCCGAAAATAGCGGACTCCCTGGAGTGAGCCACGCCCGTCTTTCTTCGGCCAGCAGCCAATTCCACAGACCACTTCCACCCTGTTGGATTGGCTATTTGCATCACTCGATACTGAACGCCATTGTGTTTCATAAATTGGCTCTAAAATCGCTTCGGGTTCCCGAATGCCTCTGGCATCCGTTCCCGATCAATGCGCGGTCAAATATCGGCGCCTTTGTGGCCGCAAGCCTGGCAATTTGAACTTATCAAGAGCCGCACGCTCGCGCCCGGAGCGCATCATCGCATCAACCAAGGCTGGCTGAGACCCCAAACCCAAGCGGCAGGTCCATCCGCAGCGGCGTAGCTGTATGCGGAGCTACGAGACCGATGTCGCATAATGCGCAGTCCCGCGGTTGGGCTATTGAACCAAACCGGCCGGGCAAATCTTGCGTCAATAGGCCATGAAGCCGAGGCCAGCGAAGCCAGTCAGCAATTCATCTGGTATCGCGGCGGCGCACGAGGGACCACGGTGCAAATTGGGCGGCTTGTCACCGGTCAGGCTTGATCAGAATTCCGAACAGGCCCTTTTGGTTGAAACGGCGTGTGTCAGGGCGAATTGGTTCAGCTTCGGCGATCAGCTTCCTGGCGTTGACCATCCGGCTGAAATCCTGGAACGCCCAATTGAGATCGACGTCGTCAACTACCAAAGCGCCGCCCGGACGCAAGGCATCCCATGCGCGGGTCATCTCGAAAAGCATATTGTATTCGCTGTGCTGACTGTCATGGATAAAAATATCAATCGGCGCGATCGAAGCCAGGAGCTTCGGCAGTCGCCGCCGGCTTGGGCCAAGAATGAGCGACCATTCTCCCGCCGGCCAGGTGCCCACGGCGACGCCGATGTCACGATGCAATTCGGGCGCTGCGGGCGGGGGGAGATCGATGCTCCAAAGGTGGCCACGGCCGGCCAACGCCTCCAGAATAAAGCGGGTGGTGACTCCGTGGGCGACGCCGGTTTCGACGATTTTGGCCGCGTTCAGGTTCCGGATAAGACTCCAAATCGCCTGTACGAAAGCCGGATCGCCGTCGTTGAACATGGAATAGCTTTCGGGCCCCGGACGAATGCCTTGCGCGATCAAGGTCGCTTCAATGGATCGGTACAGACGGTCGGTGTTTTCGCGATCGTCATCGGTGACGCCCAGAAGTTGACGCCAATCGTCATCGATTTCGTACCTGCATTGCGGCTTTTGCCTCTGCCACTCTTTCCGCTCATGCCATTGCGCGATGACTTTGTAGGATGCATCTACCGGACCCGCCAATACCTGCCTGACGCCCGCGACGATATTCATGACTTGCTCCCGATCAAGGCAACCATCGACAACCAGTGATTTTTAGCCCGGCACACTGCAATGTGACAGAATCATTCAATTGACTGACCGCTTGAAACGGTGCTGATGCCAAAACGTGCCATTTTAAACTCGAGCGCACAGCCCGGCGCCAATTCCCTAGCCTAGCCTAACCTGGTCGGCGCCGAAAGGATTGGAATAAAGCAAGTATTTCAATAGCTTAGACGAGTCATCGAAGAAATTGCCGTCGCGTGCTAAATCTCATTGGTGGCGAAGGATGTTTGCTCGATTGATGACCCAGATCAAATTTTACCTTGCGCTGCTATTGATGTTTCCGTTAGCGGCTTCGGCTGAGCGAATTAAAAGACCACCGCCCAGCGAGGCCGAGCTCGCCCGGATCGCCATAGATCAAGCGATGAACGACGGCAGCCTTCAAATTGGAGATATCATTGCGACCGGCAAAGGCTATGTGCGGTTTCGAGGGCTCAAGGTTGATGGCAGCTTATGATTTTGAAAGTGTCGGCAACCCGTGGTCTCAAACCAAACAGCCGCGGCAAGAGCCGCGCTAGTTGTGCCCTCCCCGGCTCTTTCTGTGTGAGGTCATCCGTAAACGTTCGCCCGGCATCCGCCCAAAAGAAAAGCCGCCCGAAGGCGGCCTTTCGAATTTCCGGAAAGTAGTTTTTAGACCAAGCGAAATGTCGGCCTGGCGGCTTTGCGGCGATAGGCCATGAAGCCCACGCCGAAGAAGCCCAAGATCATCATCGCCCAAGTTGACACCTCGGGGACGCCCCCAACGGTGAGGCTCACAAAGGCAAAGTCCCCTTGAGCAGCCGAAGTGCCGCCGTCGCCAGGTTGGAACACAAGGTTAGTAAAGAGCAGCGGAGTGGTTAGCGGACCAACCATTCGCCGGCTCCCCGCGTCAGTACCAGGCGACACGTTCGTAACAGTGCCAGCCACACCCGCGAGCGTGGCCGAAGTTGCGTCTGTCGCCGTCAGCGTGATGGTGGAGGAAGGGCTCGTGCCTGCCAATACCGCGATTTCGACGGGACGGCGCCCCGGAAGCCTCCCTCGCATTGAAAAAGCGTCGTTGAACAAATTGTAACGGCCGCGACCGATATTGGCTGCTAACAGCCGTGACAATTAAATAAGCTCAACGACAGCTAAATAGGCAGCCAAAAGGAGCCGCTCACAATCAAGAGATCGGCCGGTTTCATGGAGCGTGTGGACCGACAGCGTGCTAAATCTCATTACGATGGTGGCGAACAAGGATGGTTGCTTGATAGGTAACAGCTATATGCAGGATGCATGAAAGGCGGCACGCTCAAGACAAATTTTGCCATCAACGTGTTCGGCGCTATTGTTCCACTTGTGGTCGCGCTGGTGACCGTGCCGATTTATGTGCGCCACATCGGGGACGCGCGCTACGGCCTGCTCTCGATCGTCTGGGTGCTGCTTGGTTATTTCGGATTTCTTGACTTGGGGCTCTCGCGAGCGGCGACCAATGCCCTAGCACGGCTGCGGCATGCGCCGCAGGGGGAGCGCGCCCGCGTTCTGGTCACGACGTTGGTTCTGAACCTCGGCCTCGGCCTGTTCGGCAGCCTCTGCCTTGCGGTTTTCGGCAGCTATCTTTTGCAGCATGTTCTCGCCGTGCCAGAGGCGTTGAAGCTGGAGATCGCTCAGGCCTTTCCCTGGATCGTCGGCCTGCTCCCGCTGGCACTCCTATCCGGCGTAGGCATCGGCGCACTAGAATCGCGGGAGCGTTTTCTGCTCGCTAACGTGCTGCAGGTGTCCGGCTTCAGCCTCGGCCAGATCGCGCCGGTGATCCTCGCGGTACTGGTCAGTCCGTCGCTTGCCGTCGTGATCCCCGCCGCGGCGATGGCGCGGGCGTTGACCGTGGCGGCCATCCTGATCGCGGTCTATCGCGACGAAGGCCCGTTGTCGCTCGCGGCCTTCGAACCGCATCAGGCCAGGAAGCTCCTGAGCTATGGCGGCTGGATCAGCGTTTCGGGCATCATCAGTCCGATCCTGACCTCGCTCGACCAGTTCGTGATCGGTTCTTTGCTGAACGTCGCTGCCGTCGCTCACTATGCCGTGCCCATGAACCTTGTGACACGGAGCCAGGTTTTCGCCGGCGCGCTGACCCGCACGTTGTTTCCAAGGATGTCGAGCGTCGGCCCGGACGAGGCACGCAGCCTCGCCTCCCGCGCGCTGCTCTCGCTGGCCTATATCTATGGCGCGATTTGCGCCCCCGCCATCATCCTCACGCCGGTATTTTTCAAATACTGGATCGGCGCCGATTTTGCAGCGGTGGCGGCGCCGGTGGCGGAAATCCTGTTTTTTGGGGCCTGGATCAACGGCCTCGCCTTTGTGCCTTCTGGACTGCTGCAGAGTCAGGGCCGCCCCGATGTCACCGGCAAGTTTCACGCCGCCGAGCTGTTGCCCTTCATCTGCATCCTGTGGGGCCTGACCTCGGCCTTTGGGATCACCGGCGCCGCGCTGGCCTGGAACCTGCGTTGCGCCGGTGATGCCGCGTGTTTGCTGTGGGCTGCGCGGATACCGGGGCGCGCGCTGCTGCAGGCGATCGTTCTTCCGCTTTGTCTCCTGGCAGGCTCATACTTCGTCGCCGTTTATGTCGGGCCAAATCTTTGGGTCAGTCTCGCAGCCGGTGCGCTCGCGGGTCTCGCAGGAGTAACACTGGCCATGGTCGTTTCCAAAGACCTTCGGGATTCGATTTCGGCCCTCGCACTGCGGGTACCAGGATCTCGTATATTAAATCGTCCTCGCTCTCCCCTAACCGGGCGGCCAGAAACCTTGAAATGACGACAATCTCGATCGCCATGGCGACTTATAATGGTGGGCGCTACATCCGTGAGCAGCTCGATAGTTTGGCAGCGCAAACTGTTCTGCCCCTGGAACTGATCGTAACGGATGACGGATCAACCGATGATACGTTGGCGATTATCGAAGAATTCGCCAAGTCCGCACCGTTCCAAGTCCAAATCGTTCGAAATGAAACTCGATTGGAATACCGAGCGAATTTCATGAAATGTGCAACGTTGTGCACGGGAGATCTGATTGCATTCTGCGATCAGGATGACATCTGGTTCAGGCAAAAATTAGAACGGCAATTGAGCCACTTTGCAGACTCAACGGTCTTTCTTTCTTGCCACAATGTACAGCTTATCGATCAGCAAGGCCGCGACCTTGGCAGGAGCCTTCAACAATTTCGAAGCTCCTTGCCCTTTTCATATTGGTCAGCAAGCCCCTTTGCGTACGCTCAGGGATTTACACAAGTTTTTAGAAGGCAGCTACTTTCTTTTTTTTGGTTATGGGACTCTTCGATAGACCATAACATTATTACTGAACCGATGGCACATGATCAGTGGTATTTCTTCTTGGCTCTCGTTATTGGATTTGTGAAATATGATCGCGAACCATTGGCTCTTTATAGGCAGCACGACTCGAATGCCTCTGGCCCCGAATTAGAAACAAAAAATGCAGTGAGCAAATTACTTCACAAAGCCTTCTTCGATTGGCGGCCTCAATATGAACCATTAAGGGCCGCGGCAGCAAATCGAGAGCAAATACTAAAAACTCTTTCCAGCAATATTCGCAATCACCTTGAAATTTCGCCGAATGCAAAAGTGGAGGATCGCATAAAGAACGCATGCTTGATGTGGGCAGAGTTGCATGAATCTCTCGAGCGGCGTCACGCCCTCTACAGCACGACCTCGATTTCCAATCGGCTGCGTATCCTTATCTCTTCGGTCAAGAATGGGGACTATAAAATGCGAAATGCAAACGGCTGGAAATTTACTATACCTGGCCTCATCCGCGACTGCATTTATACACTTGCACCTAGAGACCGTGGCCCAGCGAGACCGAGCTCGCCCGGATTGCTATAGATGTAGCAACGAACGATGGGAGCCTTCAAATTGGAGATATCATCGCCACAGGGAAAGGTTATGTGCGGTTTCGAGGGGTCAAGGCTGATGGAACTTACGATTTTGAAGGTGTCGGCAACCCGTTCTCTCAAGAAAACCCGCCGCGGCAAACGCCGCGCTAATTGAAGCCGACCCCGACGAATACCGGTAGCGTTGACCGGTAGGCTGCCATTGCAGCGAACTAACTGGCTGGCGAACTAAAACGAGCGGCTGCGCTCCGGACCGAATTGTGGTAGTCCTAGGCTTCTCGGCCGGGCCGTTGCGTGGAGTGGTCGTACAATGGAGAAAGTGGAGAATTCGGACGCCCAAGTCGTTTGGACGATGCAGGAGTTTGAGCGGCTAAGCCGTGAGCATCAAGTGCCCAGCGAGGTTGAGGCCAAGCCTTGGCTCAACAACCGGTTGGACGTTCTCGAAGATGATCTGGCTGAGCGATCAAAACCGAACACCATTTCCAAGTCCACGCAGGCCGCACCGGCGATTTCCCCAGATGTTCCGGGAGACCGGTTTTCACTCTCGATATTTACGATCGAGGTTGACGGCAAACCAACGCTGGCGTTTGAAGCCAAAAAATATTCGGAAGCGGAGGTGATCTGCCAGGGCGAACAGTTGCGAACAAAGCTCAGCGCGCTGGAGTCCGGTGATTTGCCTCTAGCCTCCGGCGAAAACGCGGTTCTGGATGTGCGGCTCGCCAACCGCGATGAGGCGGCTCGTTATAAACAAGCAGCCGCCGGATCGCATTCGACCGATGATCTCCTGCTGGTCTATCTGGTTGAGTTGGATGGTGAGGGCCAGTAAGTCGTGTCCTGGTCCGGCGATGATCGCCGCACGGCGGACCGACAATGCTTGCGCGCACTAATGATGCGGGCGCTGGCTCATGGACAGGAACGGCGATGTCCGTCATAGCTCCTGTAGGTTCCAGATTCTGGATCGTAGGTCCGAAAGTGCATGCATCCGGGTTGGCCGATGGCGCGCTCGCGCGGCGAGCGCTCAGCGCGCTCTTGCAACGGCGTTTTTTCAACAGGTACATCTACCGTTATGCTGCTCTCTGGCGCCACAGTGTCCTTTGCAGCCGTCGTCTCTTCTTTCACAGCGGGCGGTTTCTGTTCGGTAGCAGTCGGCTTCTCTTCTATCGCAGTCGGCTTCTCTTCTGTCGCAGCCGGTTTCTGTTGCAAGGAAGCCGGTTCCTCTTGTGCGGTAGCGGGTTTCTCGTCGCCGACGGCGGCCTTTTGATCGCGGGCCTTCAGTCGTTCGAGGAACTCCTTGCATTGAAACGGGAAAACGACTTCGCCAGAAACAGTCAGCCCGATCGGCAAACAGCCGCCGGGCGGCGGGTCGCCTTCCTTCACTGAAGGTTCCACCGGAGCGGCCTTCGGATTCACCGCGCCAGTCGTCTGGGCAAGCAGTGAACTGCCCATCGCAATAAGAAGGACACAACATAGCGCGGCAGCAAGACGGGCAAGGTGGAGCATCGTGATATTATGACACGAATTTGCGCCTAGGATAAGCGCGATCAATCAAGCAAACAGGTCGGCGATGCTGACCATCTTAAGGTTTGCGAATATAGACGCCGCCGAAAAATGGTTCGAGGAGAGCGATCCCGAAGGCGTCGCGTTGAAGTTCTAGAGTGACCCAGATCGCGGTGCGCCCCGATTTCAGAACTATTATTGAGCGGGTTTGCGCAAGCACGGAAAAAAGATTAGACAAAGATTAGACAGAGAAGCTTTTGCCTTAGCGGGATCTGCTGTTTTCGTGCGGGGCACCTCATGCGGACGCTTTTTGCATCTCTTTTAGCCATCGCTGTCGTTCTGTGGGCTGGATATGCGGGCCTGCACTGGCTGCCCAAACCACAGGAACCCGCCATCAGCCAGCGCCCAACCGGACCGAAAAAGACGGATGTCGCCGAGAAATTTGATCTTGCCAGCCGAACCGGGGAAACTCATGCGGAGCACGGGCCTGAAGTTAAGGGTAAGGCAGAAGCATCGGAAGGCCTTGCTCCGTTAGTATCTTCGAATAAGGATGGAGCGCCGCCTGAGATAAAGGACGATCCGCAAGTTTCAATTAAGGCCGAAGACATAGCGCCGGGAAGCTGCATGCCGATTGGCATAACGGTCTCAGGCAAACTCGTTTTTCCTATGCAATGTCAGGAACTGCTTGCCCGGAATCGAGCCTCTGGTGACCTTGAAGCATCCTCTCTAACGAACTCAAACTCACCAGCTCTCGCACCGAAGGAAGATCAAAAAGCCGAAGCCCCAAAATCCCTCGCCGAGGGAAGTGTCACTCAAAGGCCAACCGAGCCTTCCGAGAGTGACGCCAATGCCAAGCTAGAAGATAGGCCTCGGGCTGGCGGAGCTAAGTCCGGGAAGGGACGTGCTGAACCTCATGTCGAACCGGGCAGAAGGGTTGAGAAGCGCAATTTCCAAAACTCGAAGGACGACTTCACAATGATTATTGTGAGAACGATATTTCCCAAATGGTCACGATGAACAGTTGCCGATGAGCCGCTGGCGTTGACTCTTGTTGATCGAGTTGTTTTCTGCATTTCCGTCTCCGGCGACTTAAACATTTCCTCCGAATATGGAGTTGAGTTCAAGTCCGATCGAAAGAACGGTAGGTTCTGGTCGGAACCTTTACCGAAGGTCGTAACTGGACCTCCGTACTATTTCGACCTGCCATTGCGGATCGAACTCAAGACTCTGCGGTAATGCGCAGGAACGACACTTGCGTGCCCATTACCTTTGAAGTCAACGCGCCGATGGCCGGTCGTGTGCTCGCGTCAGATTACTCTGCGACAAATTAGAGTGGGCGCAAATCGTATTGAACGACGGTGGCGATACCGGCGTTTGTGATGCGCATGGTCACCGGCTTGGTTTCCATTTTTCCCAAGGGTCCTGATTGAAGACCCTCTGCACAACGCTTGTGCCTATACCCAGCGTTCTCCGTATTTTATGAATGCCAGCGCGGGATTTAGTTGGTAGGCTTAGTCGACGCGGAGTGGTCATTCTCGCTGCGCATCAGATTAGGGCAGAGATGAGCGCTACTTCGGTAACTATGGTCCCTGAATCCGTATGTGTAACCTTTATTCGATCACGACTAATCAGGCGGCCATCATCGCTCTTTTCCGGGTGATCAATCGCTATATCGGCAACCTGCCGCCGATGCCGGGCGTCTTCCCGGACTACCGGCCCCGGTGGTACAACGTCGGTGCCGACCGCGAACTGGCCTTGATGCGCTGGGGCATGCCGCCGCGCGCCGGCGGCCACACCTCGTCGCCGCACTGGCCGGGCTGGCTGAAGCCGGAAAACCGCTGTTGGGGTGCCTAGTCCCGTTCAATAGCTTTGCCGAGTACGCGCCGGAGTTGGAACGAATTGTGACAAGTTTTTCGGCCGGGTCGTTGCAGGAGTATTCGTACAATGAAGAATTTGGACCCCCTAAATAATCCGGACGCCAAGATCGCTTGGACGATCCAGGAGGCTCGGGAGCTAAGCCCTGAGCGTCGAGTGCCCGCGCATGAAATGATCGCTCGGATTGTCGATGCTCCTAGCATGGAACTGGACACCGAAAACCTGACGGCATGCCCAACCTCTGAAGTTGTTGCCGGACCAAACCCGAACACCATTTCGAAGTCCACGCAGGCCGCACCGTCGATTTCCCCAGATGTTGCGGGAGACCGAGACCGGTTTTCACTCTCGATATTTACGATCGAGGTTGATGGCAAACCAACGCTCGCGTTTGAAGCCAAAAGATATTCGGAAGCAGAGGCGATCTGCCAAGGCGAACAGTTGCGAACCAAGCTCAGCGCGCTGAAGTCCGGCGATTTCCCTCTAGCCCCCGGGGAAAACCGCGATTTTGGATGTGCGGCTCGCCCGCCGCGATGAGGCGGCTCTTTATAAACAAGAAGCCGCCGGATCGCATTCGACCGATGATCTCCTGCTGGTCTATCTGGTTGAGTTGGATGGTGAGGGCCAGTAAGTCGTGTCCTGGTCGCGCGACTTCGAGGATCCGATCCAGCCCCCGAAGGGCAAGCCGCTGGTAATGGCGTGGCTGGGGATTGTAATTCTCGGCGCTATTTTCGCAACCAACGCGAACGCCCAAGCAGAACTCGATAAGTTGCGAGGTTGCCTCACGATAGAAGATGGATCGAAGGAGCGGCTCGATTGCTTCGATGGTGTTGTCCCACCAGATCCGAAACCAAAACCGCCAGTTGCGAAGGTGGTCGCCGACTGCAAATTCCTGAAAGAGGAGGACGAGCGGTTGGGTTGTTTCAATCGCTTTTTGGTGCAGCCAGCGCCTCCGAAAGCTGCTCGAAAAGTCGCTCCGAAGGCTCAACCGTCGAAGTAACACGCCTGGTCGAGCTCGGGCTGAAGGGGAAGTAGGAAGGCGCTTGCGCGTAGCCTGATTACAGCCCTGTCAACGCTACAGAGAGACCGCCGTCGGGCGGTCTTTTTGTTTCACATCCGCGGGTAGCGCTGGCTGCGATTGCAGTCCCGCCTTCACTGACCGGCGCGCGAACTAAAAAGAGCTGATGCGCTCGGGCACGAATTGTGGCACAATTAAGTTTTTCAGCCGGGTCGTTGCGTGGAGTATTCGTACAATGAAACATTTGGACCCCCTAAATAATTCGGACGGCCTAATCGCTTGGACGATCCAGGAGGCTCGGCGGCTGAGCCCAGAGCATCGAGTGCCGAGCGAAGTTGAGGCCGAGCCTTCGCCTAACAGGCTGTTGGAGGTTCTCGCGGCTGAGGCGCTCCAAATGATCTCTCAGGTTGTGGACCCTCCTAGCCATGAACTTGACACCGAAAACCTGACAGCACCCCCAACCTCTCAAGTTGTTGCCGAGCCAAATCCAAACACCATTTCGAAACCCACGCAGGACGCACCGTTGATTTCCCCAGATATTCTGGGAGACGCAAAGTCTCTTCTCCTAAGAGCTATCATTGAACCAGACATTTACACCGCTCCAGTTGATCGGAATCGGGCGATCGTCCTTCGCTGGGTGCTCAGGGATATCAAAAGCAATCGGTTGAAGTGGTCGCCGGTCAATCAGCACGACCTGCAAGATTTGATCGATATGGGGCTGGTTGAAATGCGTGACGATGCACCGGTGCTAACGAACGCGGGCGCTGGCGTTATCAGCTAATCCACCATCTTCGCGGGAGCACAGAGAGACCACCATTCGGGCGGTGTTTTACTGGCACGCCGCCCGCACCCTGGCTTGCCATCCAGGCCGAGCGTCCGGCGCGAAAGCATCGACCTCAACGCAATCGTTTGGTCTGATGGGATTGTCGAATAATCTATTGTCCTTGTCTGCGGCGCTCGGCGGAAAGCCCTCCCGATGGCTGCCGCGCCCATCAACTCTTGGATCGATCTGCGCATTATAAAAGCCGCTGTACTGACCGCTGTATTGGCCTGAATAGAAGCCGTCCTGCAGACGACCGTAGCCCTGCGCAAACAGCGGCGAAGCGGCGACCGTCAGAGCAGCGATCGAAACGATCAGAGCTTTCATGGTAATAATCCGCTCGCCCCCGGCCGATCTGGTCCCTATTTCCTTTTTGCACCCCTACCTTGCGCGGCGGCGTGCGCGCTCAGATGGGGGCTGAATCCGAAAATCGTCGAGTTGTTTTCCCGATCGAAGCTGTGCGGTCAACCAGCGCGGCTGCTTTCCGCGGCCCGCCCAGGTCTCTGACGGCTGCGCAGGATTTCGATACTTCGGAAACACCTGCGGATAAGGTCGTCGCGCGTGAGGCACCTTGACGTTGGCCGGGGCGCTATGAGACTCGCCCAACTGGCGCAAGCGCTCCTCAAGCCGCAGCTTTTCGGCCGATAGTTTGCCGGCCAACACTGACGCTACGATCTGGTGAAGGGACCAAAGCTCGTCCACTGACATCGATTTGAGGTCTTGTCGTTTCATTTTCGTAACTCGAATGTTTTGTCCTTATGGCTAGACTGGTCGCGTGCGGCTGCTGGGTTTAATTGCGCAGCATTAGGGACAGTCGCACCGATGACTGGCAACAAGGACGGTACGGTGGGCATCAGCCACTCCCGTATCCAATCGTCCCCCTAAAGAGTTATTTAGGCACTCGTGGAACCGGTGCAATAGTTAAAAAGGAGGGACTTTCGAGCCCAAGCGCCCAAAGAAAAGCCGCCCGAAGGCGGCCTTTCAACAAATTTGGTTTGGGTCTAGGCGAAACGAAACACTGTCTTATTCTTGCGACGGTAATTCGCGAAACCTACTCCGACAAAGCCCAAAAGCAACATAGCCCAAGTCGAAGCCTCAGGAACCGCGGCTACGGAGAGCGTGCCTGGATCCCCGGGGTTAAAGAACGGGCTATTTGCGTCGCCGGTGGGGTCAATCGTCGAGACAAAATATAATGGTCCGTCGACCGAATAAAGATTGTAAGAAAATGTGGCCGTGTCGAACACGATGCCACCATTGCTTACAAAGGGGCTTGTCCCCGTCAACAGGTTGTCGAAATTATAGAACGCCCCAGAATTGCTGACCGGATCAAGTTGGGTGAAAGGGGTTAGAGGGCTCCGAATTTGACAGGCGATAAGTGGAATTTCTGCCTGACAACGGCGTAGTGGCCGCGAAAAGGAGAGACCATGAGCAGAGGACCGCGCCGGAACCACACAGCGGCCTTTAAGGCGAAGGTGGCGTTGGCCGCCGTGAAGGGGGAGAGGACGATAGCTGAACTGGCGGAGCATTTCGACGTCCACCCCAATCAGATCACGGAATGGAAAGCGCAGCTTGGAGGGCGGGGCTAAAGGGGTGTTCGGCAAGGGGAGCGAAGCGCAGGAAGAGGTATGTAGTCGATGTGAAGTAGCTGCACGCGAAGATCGGGGAGTTGACGCTGGAGAATGATTTTTTAGAAGGAGCGCTGACCAAGGCGGGATTGCTGAGCGCAAAGCGATGATCGACCGTGAACACGTTAAGACGATCACCAGGCAGGCGGAAGTTTGAAGATCAGACGCGGCAGCGTGTACTATCTGCCGCGACCAGTGTCGGCGGCCGAACTCGCGACCATGCGGCAGATGGATAAGCTGCATCTGGAGTTTCCCTTCGCGGGGGCGCGGATGTTGCGAGGTCTGTTGGCTTTGCAGGGGAGCAAGATGGGATGGTGGCATGTGAAGACGCTGATGCGGCGGATGGGGATAGAGGCGCTGTATCGACGTCCGCGCACGACAAAGCCGGAACCGGGGCACAAGATCTACACGTATCTGCTGCGCGGCATGGAGATACGCGTGGAATGAGGTCTGGGAGAAGGACATCACCTACATCGCGATGGCGCGCGGCTTCGTGTATCTCGCTGTCGTGCTCGACTGGGCGACGCGCGGGGTTCTGTAGTGGCGGCTGTCGGTCACGATGGAGGCGGTGTTCTGCGTGGAGACACTGGAAGATGCTTTGGCTCGTTAAGGCAAGCCGGAGATCTTCAACACCGATCAGGGCTCGCAGTTCACCGGCGCGGCTTTCACGGGCGTGCTCGCCGGCAACGGCATCGCGATCAGCATGGATGGCAAAGGAGCATGGCGGGACAACGTGTTCGTCGAACGGCTGTGGCGCAGCGTCAAATACGAGGAGGTCTATCTGAGGGACTACGAAAGCGTTGGCGAGGCGCGAGATTCGATTGGCCGGTATCTCGACTTTTACAACGGCCGACGTCCACATTCAAGTCTTGACGACATGACCCCGGATCAAGCCTACTTCAACTTGCCGCCGCTCCGCGAGGCGGCCTAACCACGGCAGAGGCTCCACTTAACGACGCGGAAATTCTGTTCAGACAAGCGGGACCAGCTTCAGTTGTCACCAAGCTAACGTTATTGGTGACCGAACCGCTTATGAGTGATGCATTATTCGAGCCGTCCGTGGATATCAACGCATTTAGGTTGAACTCGGTACCTGAGAAACTGATATCAAAAATTGAAGCATCCGCCGCCTTCGGCGAAAATATGCTCAAAACCATTGCGGCAGCCACCGCAAATCCTAGAATTCTTCCCCCAACCATCTCTGCTCCTGTCTGATGGGGCCTGAAGCCCCGAATCGTTGCGCCGAATCAAGCAACTAAGGATTACCACAAGTTGTGCTTCGGCAATGAAAGTTCTCAAAACACACTGCGTCAACATTTTCCCCACAGGCAAGCCGGCGACGGGAGAGTAAGCCGAAGAGAGTTCAAATAAAACATTGCGAACCGGAATGAACCTTTATCCGCTCAAGCGACACTGTCAGTAACCAGGCTCGCGCTTAAACGCAGTCCGATTTGCCTGCTCGAATCTGTTTGCCCAAAGAAAAGCCGCCCGAAGGCGGCCTTTCGAAGTTCCGGAGAATAGTTTCTAGACGAAGCGAAATGCCGAATTGGTGGCTCTGCGGCGATAGGCCATGAAACCCACGCCGAAGAAGCCGAGGATCATCATCGCCCAAGTTGAGGGCTCAGGGACGGGATCGGTCATCGAGAAATTGCTGGCCGTCAAATCGTCTACTTCAAAGGCAGCTTTTGTTGACGTGAATTGAACCGTGTCGAAGGAATCGCCGCCAGTAAAGCTGAAGGTCACATATCGGTTCGTGTCGGTGCTCGTCTGATTGCCGTTGGCCGGATTTGCAATGCCAGGGAATGAGCCATCAAACGATGCTCCTGTTACTAGCTGGCCATTTTTGAAGAAGGAAATGTTGTTGTAATCATCGATCGATCCCCAATAGAGACCGAACTGGGTGAAGGACTGGGTGGTGAACTTGAGCGTCTCAACACCCGTTAAGGCGGTCGAACCGGTCGTCAGATACTTCGTGGAATCCCCGAATGGGGCGGCATATTTGCCTCCCAAGTCGGGTGGCGCTTGGACTATTCCGTCGCCACTGAAAGTATAAGCAAAAAGGCCGCCCGCCCCAAGTGCTTGGGAACCTACCGAACTGCTCTCAAAGTCAATCGTCACTTGTGCCGCGGGCACCGTGTCCGAGCCGACGCTCGAAACCAAAACCGCGGCGTGGGCCGGACTACTCGCCAAAACGCCGAGAGCAAGCGCCGCACGTGTAACAACCTTCATTTGCCACCACCTCAGCCAGAGTTAATTGCTTATATTTCGTAAAGCGCGATCTAATGTTTAATACGCGATTCGTCAATCAAACTTCTGCCTACGATTCACCACTATGTCGCCCACAGGTAGGTCGAACGAGAAATTCCGGCGTTAGACTGATGAAAACGGGCGAAAACGAACCGCTGTTATTCAGGCGCGGTAGCTTAGACAAAGACATCACCAACACTTTTGTCCGACGCTGTGGTGTTTTGAACACGATCAAAACAAGCATTTCTTTGATCTCGACGTGCCTTCCACGATGTGCGCGGCGAATTGGCTTTCGACCCTGTCAGATTGGGCGAGGATCTGATCTCGCAGGGGGCAAAAGGCCAAAGATGCTGTGTTTGGAACAAGGACGGCTGGTGTGCTTTATCGGTTTCAGTTTCAGCTCTCTCAGTCCGGGGCGGCGGAATTCCAGTAGACTTCGTCGATCGGCAAGCCTGAGGCTGTCGCCGATTATCACAAAAAAACCTGAGCGTTTGGGGGCTTCCGCTCGGCCTTCGGCACAACCTCACGAATCTGAGCAGCTCCTGGTGAAGCTGAGAGAGGGACTTGCCATAAATGCCGCGTTAGTTGTGCCCTGCCCCGGCTTTTTCTGCTTGAGGTCATCGCAAACGTTCGCCCACATCCGCCCAAAAGAAAAGCCGCCCGAAGGCGGCCTTTCGAATTTCCGGAGAATAGTTTTTAGACCAAGCGAAACGTCGGCTTGGTGGCTTTGCGGCGATAGGCCATGAAACCCACCCCGAAGAAGCCCAAGATCATCATCGCCCAAGTTGATGGCTCGGGGACGGCCGAAACGGTGAGGCTCACAAAGGCAAAGTCACCTTGAGCAGCCGTAGTGCCGCCGTCGCCAGGTTGGAACACAAGGTTAGTGAAGAGCAGCGGAGTGGTTAGCGTGACCAACCACTCTCCCGCGCCGGTATTGTTAGCAATTGACTCATTCGTGACCGTGCCAGACGCACCACTCAGCGTAGCCGTCGTCGTGCTACTCGGCGTCAGGGTGATTGTGGAGGAAGGCCCCGTAAGCCCCAAAAGCGCGATTTCGTTCACCGTGTCGCCTTGGAAACCGGTGGGAAATAGAAACGCGACCTCGAAGGAGGTCAGCAAATGCTGGCCCGAGATGGACGTGAAAGTAATCTTCTCGTTATTATCGATTTCACCACCCACGACCGATCCCGATCCGGTGCCAGCGACACCGACCCCCGTCGCAGCGGGGGTGCCGCCGGTCTTGTGGTCAAAAGATCCCGTACCGATGTTCCCGGTTGTGGTGACGGTGAAGCCGCCGACGGTCACGCTGTTGGCCCCCTGGGTCAAATCGGCCTGCGTAATCGTCGTGGCCTGAACAGTGCCGGCTAAAGCAGTGCTGGCCAAAGCGGCGATCAATAGCGTGGACAACCTTGCTCTAACCATCAAACCCTCCCAATTAATTCACCTGGAATTAAAAGACGCCCATTATTTACATCGTTTTAAAGGGGCGTGAAAGGCCAAAAATGCTGCAAATAAGGCAGTCGCTCACCCTCGAGGCGTCCACCGATCGACACGCTGCACAAAACCCAATTTAAATGAAATTAATAACTCACGCTAACCTGCTGACACTTCAGCGTAAGTTTTCAGCCCGCTGGCGAAGACGAGGCAGGTGATCCAAAATTGCAACACCCTCAAAAAAGCTGCCGGTCACTGCCGTTTCGACGAAGGGGTTTGGCACGAGCACGAAATCATTGTTTGAAGGCGGCTCTGGCTTAGAAAATACGGCCCAACTATCTCCTGCAAAACGCCAGCCTGTCCTTCTGGCGATACGCCAATGGGCGAGAAGATGGGCGCGCCAAGCATACCATCGCGGCGGCACCTGTATCGTTTATAGATGTCTCCTTTCAAGCCAACAAGGGATAGATCAGATCCTGGTCGGCAATGCCCATTGAGACAAAAAAAGACCGCCTCGCAGCGGTCTTTCTTCACATTCAAACAATGGAGATTTAAGCGATCCGAAAGTTCGGCTCGCGCTTCCGACGATAGGCTAGGAAGCCAACGCCAGCAAAGCCTAAGATCATCATCGCCCAAGTCGAAGCTCTCGGGCACGGCCGGACACCTGATGAGAGCCGGTTATCGGAACGTGCGCCACCGGGGCAGGGTGAATCAATGTCATGAGCAGTCAGCGAAAGTTCCCGCCGGTGAAGGTGAAGACGTCGGATGCGTGTTAAAAAAATTCGATGTGCGAGCGACCCATCTTCCTGACCGCTGCCGGTGATGTGCCGACTATATCGATCACAAATACACCGGGATCTGAATTCGTCCCTGGCGGCGCTGTGAAGCTCACCGCAAGATCGAAAATGTCACCGTGAAATTGCAGTTGCCGGTTGGCCACCGCAAAAGATCCGAAGTTGTTTACATTTGGTTGGCCGGCGCAGTTCCAATATTGAGCACCTCGCCAACCGTGGTCCCACAAAAAGTTGAGTCCGGTGTAACTAAGCGAATGATCCGTCGGCTTGGTGTCGCTAATGGAGTGCAGCCGATCCAAAACAACCATGCGTGCCGAACCGGTGAAAACGACTTCGGCCGTGCTGGGACCGCGCTCAGCGCCACGAACAACCGCAGCGCCCAATAAATTAAAAACCTTCATAAAACCGCTCCCGAAATGCCATGAAATAACCTGAGGTTTAATTGGTTGGAGAATCAGTAATTTGTCAATCCATTTGCGGCGATCCGAACTCGTTATCAGGGGATATGTGTCCTTCGTGCACTGAGTTCCGACTTTTGCCTGTCAAACGGGCGTTTGCGGCCCACATGTTAGGCACCGGTTCGGAACGGAAGTACGGTCTGTAACGCTTGGTGGGGCCTCGACAATTAAACAGGAACCCGTAAACGAAAAGCGGCCCTTAAGTGGTATTTTTAAATGAGTGCCTGACGAGAGATCAGGCGAAGCGGAACGTTGGTTTGCTCTTCCTAAGGTAAGACGTTGCTACAAGCGAGCGGAAGCGTCGGCTTCACCCGGCGGTAGGCGATGAGGCCGTTCCCGAAGAAGGACAATCATCGCCCAAGCCGAACCTCTGGAACGGCCGCTGCCAAAATGTGAAAGAGCGCCCTGACGATACGTGGCGGAGTAGCGCCCGGGTCTTGCGATGATCAGAGAGCCTCGCCAAAAGAAAAGCCGCCCGAAGGCGGCTGTTCGAACTCGGCCTCATGGAATGGAATCAGGCAACACGAAACGGCTGCATGCTTCTCCGGCGATAGGCCAGGAAGCCAACGCTAGCAAAGCCCAAGATCATCATCGCCCATGTCGACGTCTCTGGGACAGCCGAAACGCTATCGTCAGAACTCAATTTCGCCCCCGCTGCTAGCGCCGTGATATCGATTTCTTCAGTGAGGGAGAAAGGCGTAATGGGTCACAAAGGGCGTGAACTGTGTAAAGATGCCACTGCACGTCCCGCTTAACAGTGTGGTTTCCGACCACTGTTGGTAGAATCTGCAAAAATCAATCGAAACACAGAGATATTCGCAGGATCAAAGTTGGCTGTGAAAGTTGTGGCAAGCAAGTTAAACGGCGGCGTCAAACCCGTCTCAGTCACCAAGATTGTAAGCGACCCGGTGCCTGCTGTAGAAATGTTTTCTGAGCTGATATCGAGCAGCTCGCCGCTGCCACCAAACCATTCACGCCAGCGGCAGTAATATTATTAACATTAAAAGTTCCGAAGCTACCGGAAAACATCGCATTATTATTGGTGGGATCGGTCGCCACCGTGGATCCCATTGATCGAAATGATGAGCGTAGCACTCACCGGTGTACTGACCGCGCCGGCCATCAATGCGGCCGCCACCAGCGCAAGCGAAATCGTTTTCATCTCAGCACCCTGCCTTTTAACTGAGCCTAACTTTAATGATTCCTCGATCGTTCTGTCAACCTAAAGAGGATGTTTTAAAAAGGCACGCTATATTCTTGTCAGGCCGGGGTTCCCCTAAAAAACCACTTACTATCAATGGGTTCGAGTAAATTTTACCGAAGGTGTAATTAATTAGTCACGCTGCGTTTTCTTTTGACGAGGAAATGCCGGTGTCTGGAATTTGAGTTTGACTTGAGAGTTAACGCAGACGGTCGCTCAAGCACTTGATGAAAGGGATGTGACAGCTCTCGATAAGACTTCCGACCTTGCGAGCAAGAAAAGCGCAACTGCGGAGAGATGTCTTTTAGCACCAGCTGCGCGGACCGCCTGCTGAAGGGTGGTATTGCGTCAGGCCCTACCCTTGGTTCAGAAATCGGAAGATCAATGCACATCATCATTGTCGCGGATAATGCGTCGAGCCTGTTCGGCGGCGAAGCATTCATCCCGCTCAACTACTTTCGGCTTTTGCGGGCGAGAGACATCGATGTCCGCCTAGTTGTCCATGCGCGCAATAAACCAGAGCTGGTAAGGCGTTTTCCGGATGACCACGAGCGACTATTTTTTGTTGAAGACACTTGGCTGCACAAAGCGTTGTTCCGGTTCGGCCAATATCTGCCGAGACGTCTAGCCGATGCCACGACCGGCCTTCTGATCCACCTCACAACTCAATCCGCGCAGCGACGAATCGTGCGCGACCTCATCAAGACGCACCACATCCACGTTGTGCATCAGCCGATCCCGGTGTCACCTAAGACGCCATCTCTGATGTATGGGTTGGGCGTTCCAGTCATTATCGGACCGCTCAATGGCGGCATGGAATATCCGCCGGCATTTCGTGGGGAACATGGAATGTTATCGCGCTTCGCCCTGCTGCTAGGTCGTGAGGCGGGAAACCTTTTCAATTTGCTATTCCAGGCAAACGCCTAGCGCGCATCGTCGTGGTGGCAAATGGTCGAACGAAAGATGCATTGCCGGCCGGAGTCAGAGGTCAAGTCGTCGAGATCGTGGAGAACGGCGTCGATTTCGATATCTGGCAAAGGGCGTCATCCGCAAAAAACCCCGCTGCTACCGTTCGTTTTGTCTTCATCGGACGGCTGATCGATTGGAAAGCCATCGAAATCGTTCTGGAGGCGCTACATCGACTGCAAGGACAAATATCTGCTTCGCTTGAAATCATCGGAGACGGTCCGATGCGCCAGCCATGGGAGAGTGTGGCAGATCGGCTGGGTTTGAAATCCATCGTCACATTCTCTGGATTCATGTCGCAACAAGATTGCGCCGAGCGTTTGAAAAACGCTGATGTCCTGGTCTTACCAAGCCTCTTTGAATGCGGCGGAGCTGTAGTGCTTGAGGCCATGGCCGTCGGATTGCCGGTGATTGCCACGGCTTGGGGTGGACCGGTCGACTATCTTGACGAGACCTGCGGAATTCTGGTGGCGCCAGATTCACGCGAAGCACTTGTCGCCGGGTTTGCAGCTGCCATGAAGACCTTGGCGCAGTCCCCTCAATTGCGTACGAAAATGGGCGAAGCCGGCTATGCGCGCGCACGGCAACACTTCGATTGGGAGCGCAAAATCGATCAAATTTTGGAACTTTATCGACTAGCTCAATCGCCCGCGCAGTCGGATCACGGCATTACGCAGCGGGTGCAGCCTTAGACCTTCTCTTGAGGGCGTTTCCGACCAGGCTAATTAATCCGTCGGACAAGAACATCAGACCGACCGCCACAACGAACAAGGCGATGCCGGTGAAATCGTGAACGAAGCCCTCAATCGCCTCGACACCCCCGTAATACGCGATCAGGACGAGGGTCAGGACCCGCAGGAAATTCGCGGCGATGGTGATTGGAATGATCAAGGACAAAAGGATCAGCGACCGGATTTTTTCGTGCCAGCGGAAAGCGTAGACATAAAACACGCCGATCGCGGACAACGCGAAGATCGAGTTCATCCCCGAACAGGCGTCCTGCACCAAGAGCTGATACGGGCCGATCTGTATGATTACGCCATTCTGGGCGATCGGGTAGCCGGCGGCGTACAGACCATTGGTCACGAGGTCCGAGATCAAAACCTTCAACGGAACAGTGGCGGCATCAACCATCCAGCCCGGGGCCGGCGCGGAGAAGATCAGGAAGCCAATTGGAAAGGCCAAGATCCGTAAGAACATCCCATCCCGCCAACAACAGAACGCATCCGGCCAAAACCGGAATTTCCGAAGCAACCTCTAAGAACCAGATGTCCTGATTGCGCGACAGCACCAGAAGAACCAGGCCTCCGAGAAGAACCAGCCAGCCGAAGACCGGTGCCGGAGAAAGCGTCGCATTGCGCAGCTTGTCGCGCGACTGCCACACCAACCAAGCAGACGCCGCGATGATCAGCGGTCCATGCCCCTCCTGCTCGGTCTGCCACGGGCCCTGTGCTAATGTTATGAATGTCGGAATATAGGCCGCAAGGAACGAGGCAAATAGCAGCGCAGGCCACAGCAGCCCGCGCGAAGCGATTGATTTCGTGGCGGTCAACGCCTCAGAATAAGTCATCATCCGTGCCTAACGAGCGACCAAAAAACTATGAATTCGGGCAAAGTGCAACAGTTGATTGTTGCTTGAACGCTTAGCCCCACACAACCACTAGTGCCCTTTTTGTACGACCACGGCAGCATATCCGACCCCTGCAACAATCAAAATCAGCGCAAAAATCGGCAGGCCCGCATTGCCCATTTGGTTGGCGATTGCGAATGCGGCGCCCGAAATCATCAGCTGCATCAAGGTTCGAACGTCCCGCTTGGTCAATTGAAAGTAGGCGATCACCAACCCCGCAAAACACGCGATCGTTAGATAATCAAACACCGTGACCATGATGGGATTCTGGTTACCTATTTCGCGTCAGTTTGGGGGGCGTGCATGATGGCGGAATACTCGCCCTCATATTTGGCCTCAAGATTGGCCGCAACCGAGGTCATGCCGACTTCCGCTTTGATAATGTCTTGCCTGAGATATTGCCGCGCGGCGTTGGTGGCGTCCGTCCCCTCGAGGGGACGCGCTTCTTGACCGAGTGACTTTAAAGAAAACGCCGTTGGCGCCCGAGCGAATAAAGAAAATATCGTCATCCTTTTTAGCGTTCACCGCACTGAGTAGGTTCTGCGGCAGATCCCCGGTGCTGACGGTGCCTGCTGAGCGACCATGTGGGACGCCCATTGCGGTCAGTTTCTGATCGACCTGGTCGAGCGTGCTCATTTCTCTGGTTGCGTCGATCACCGCTTGTGAGGTTGAGCTGAGCGGAAACGAGAGCTGCTCAACCGACAGCAGCTGCCGATTGGCAAACTTGAGGGGATTATTGGCGATGTAGCTGTCGATGTCCGATTTGGAAACCAAGGCGTTCTTTGTGGTCACGTCGCGCGAAGCGAGCGCGTTGGCGAGCACCAAATCCCTTGAGCGCAGAATATCCAACAACACCGTGGGCTCCCGATCGAGCTTTGCATCGATCGCCTGTTGGACCAGATATTTGCGGGTGACCAATTCGCCCAACACGTGTCTGATTATTTCCGGATCTTTGCGCTTCTCGACGGCCACGTTATCGAGCCGGAATTCATTGTCGAGCTCCTGGACGGTGACGACCTGATTTCCGATTTTTGCTACGACTTGGCTCTTGGGCGCCTCGGTCGTGACGTCAGTTTTCTTGCTACAGCCCGCCAGTGCCAAGCCGCACACGACGATCAGTATGCCTGTTCGCAAAGCCGCTGACGGGTAATCCCAAACGATCATAAAGGCTCCAATACCGATCTAGCTCGTGTTGGGGCCGACAACCCCGGTCAGAATAATGGTTTAGCTGTTTATATTAATTGGCAAAAACCGCAAAATATGCTGTCAGTTGGCTCGTTGAGCGCTAGATCGCTAACCGCTTCATGGCCCGGTGAACAAGCCCTTGTAATCCCCTAAGGAAGTTGAAATGCGAATTAGTCCGGTTCAGGCCATCTTAGCATCGATTGCCATCCTAAGTGCCGCGATACTTGCGGAAGTCTTGAGGCCTAGGGAGTTATTGGCGAGCACCGAGGTCGCACCCAATCTCGAGCGAAGTTATTCCAAAGGAATTTGGTGAGTGGCACCTTGTTCCCAATGTTGGCCTGGTGACACCTAGCGAGCCCGGTGCGTTCGTGCAACGCGAACTCGAAACGCGAATTTACAGCCAAGAGATCGCCCGCGGCTATGCCGATGCTGCCGGAAACGTGGTGATGTTTCTGGTCGCTTATGGTCCGGTTCAGAACTACCGTCTCAAGTCGCATTTTCCGGAAGTTTGCTACGGAGCCGCCGGGATTTCGAGTATCGGCCAAAACCGTTACGCAACTCAACTATCAAGCCGGTGCGGCGCCACTCACCGTCAGTCGAGTTGACGGCCGAAAAGGAACGGCGGTTTGAGCCGATCACCTATTGGATGAAAGTTGGCGGAGACGTAGCCAATGGCGTGTTCGATCGCCAGATTTCAAGAATGAAATATGGCCTGCGGGGTATCATTCCCGATGGGGCACTGATACGGGTGTCGACGGTGGGCCTATCGGAGGCTGCGTCCTACAAACTCCAGGATCAGTTCATTCACGATTTATTGGAGGCTCTTCCGCCGCGCGACCGAAAGTTTTTTACAGGTTAATCGCGAATATCTAAAGCCGCTGAAGTAAGCGCCTGGATCAATGGTCCTGCATCGATCAGATCGGAAGATGTGGATTCGACTTTCTCTCGTGATGTTTTTTGTTTTCGCCGTTCCCGCTCTGGGACGTGCGAACGGTCCGGATGACTCCCTGTTGCCTTACGCAGTGGGCGTCAATGGTGCGCGCCGGTATCTATCTTGGCAAAGGTCTTGTCCTGTCGGTAGCCCATGTCGTCGGCGGCGGAATTGTGAACAAGCCAAAAGTGCTTATCGCTGGTCGAACCCTGACTGCGACCGTGGTCAAAGAAAGCCCGTTTGAACAATTGGATTTAGCGCTTCTCGAAATTGATGAATCAGGTCTTCCGGTAAGCTTACGATTGCGCCGCATCCCATTGTGTCAGGGCAAGACCTGGCCCGGCGAGGAAGTCGTAAGCCTATCTGATCAAGGACCGGTACGGTCCCAAATCGTGTCGCCGACGAGCGTCCCTCTGAGACGTGAGGAGATTTTCAACCGCCATTCGCGACGTTGCCAGACACGGGTAATTCCGGATCAGGCGTCTTCGAGGCGCAAAGAAAATGCCTGCTCGGGATCATGAGCAGAAAGATCTCCCAAGTTCGCACGCAAAAAAACACCGGCACGAAAACAACCCGTTGATATCGGCAAATACTTTGTGCCAGCGGCAACGATTGCCGATTTCATGCCGGCGCAACTTCGATTGGCGCCTGAAGGCTATCCGCCGGTCCAGTTTTCCTTCCGTCAATAGTAGCCGTAGTAGGCATTGCTTTCTTCGGTCACGCGATTAACCAGCACGCGAACCACGGGTGTGGTCTTTAAGTGCTTGTGACATTCCTTGATGTCTGAAACCGAGGTTTGGCCGATCCCAGCGACCAGCAAGACGGCGTCCATTTGCGGCAACACTGAAATCACATCGTCGCCCACTAACATCGGCGGCATATCAAAAATCACAATTCGAGAGCGGAATTCACGTTTGAGGATTTGAAGCAGGCTCACCATGGACTGGGAAGCCATCCATTCGGATGTGCCCAATTTGCAGGTCTCGCCGGGCAAAACCAACAGCTTGCTTCGCCCCAAGTTGGCCTGGACCAGAGCGCTGCCAAGACCGGCCTCACCGCTCAAAACGCTCAGCAGGCCTTCATGGCTTTTAATACCGAGATACTCCGTGACCTTTGGCTTTTGCATATCCATGTCGACCAACAGCACGGAACGTTCGGTTAGGCGCGCGATACTCAAAGCCAGATTGCATGCGGTGACGGACTTGCCGCATCCAGCCGTCGCTGACGTGACCGCCAGAAACTGCCAGCCATTGTCATCCATCTCCTTAAGAACTTGGGTGCGCAACATATCGTAGTAACGACCCTGGGGACCGGCGCCGTGCGCCACGATCCTCATCGAGTCGAGGTACTTGGGACTCAATTGCACGACCTTGATTCGGTCGTCGGCGAGCGCCTCTTTTAGGTCGGAAGCGACACCATGCTGAGCGCCGGATCTGGCGAGTTCAAGGGCTTGTTTGATCGAATCCAAACGCCGTCTCCGATGGTTCTCATTCAGTCAACACGCTATTTGAACAGACCGACGCGCGCCTTTGCGATCATCAGATCTAGCGGTGGCATAAACAAATAAGCTGCGGCAATGGCTACTATGACAAGAGCCACCGCCACGCCAATCCACAGCACCGTCCGCTGCCTGTGCCGGCCCAACTCGGCTTGTGTCGTGATCAAAGGGATCGCAACTACGAGCCGGCTATCGACGACACTAAAAATGTCGCTGCTGCGACGAATGCTCTTATCGGCTAGCTCCAACAGGAACACGAGGCCGCCGCCCGCGGCGAGCGCCAGAAACAAGGCTATCCCGGCGATCTTAGGGCGGTTGGGTCGGATCGGCTCTTGCGGCGCGGTCGGCTGCTCGATGACCTCGAGCTTTTCCGATTGCTGATCTTTTTCGAGTGTCTCGCCCAACCGAGCCGCCGTCAATTTCGCAGACGCGGCCTCCAAATTCTTCTGGATATTTTCTTGTTGGGTTTCGAGTTCCTCGAGCGGCACCAAAGCGTCGGGCCCGGTGGGAGCGACGACAACTTTCTCAAGCGCTTCGATCTGACGTTTCAAGGCCTGCATCATCGGGTGGCGATCAGAGTAAAGCGCACTTTTTTGCGCCAGTTCCATTTTTAATTGAGCGAGCTGCGTCGTCGATTGATCAGGTGCGCTCGATCCCGATTTAGCCTGCGAACGTTTGGCCACTGCTATTTTTGCGTCGATGGCCGCACTATCGGACTGCAGTCTTTGCACTTCACGCGACAAAAACTTAGTGGTGTCGGTAGCGCGGCTGGTGCGATCGCGAAGGTCTTCGTTCAGAATTCGGGTAACCAATTCATTGGCTACCCGTGATGCCGTCTGCGGATCGACATATTCGAACCCGACCGTAAACACGATTGTCGGGTTGTCGCCACGCGAGCGAATCTGATTGAACGCCAACGGTTCGGCCAGAGGCGCAATCGTGGCACTCTTTTTCATCAACTCGACGAGTTGGGTTGCTGACAGGAACGACCGCTTTTCCGGAAAGAGTTGAAATTTTTCCAAGATCGCCAGCAGATTTTCACGCGTCATGGTGCGCTGTTCGATGACCTGGATGCGCTCCTGGGCCGCACTGGTTACCGTCGGTCGCACTAACTCGGTCGGGATTTGCTGCGACTGGACCAGAATTTTTCCGGCAGACAAATAGGTCGCGGGCAACAAGACGGCCAGTGCGAGCCCAACTGTCAGAACAAGAACAAACGGGATGACAAAATAGAGCCAGCGGCGCTTAATTAATTGCCAATAAAATAATGGCTGCAGAAGATGGCCTTGGCCAGGCTCCTCCGCATAGGACTCCGGTCGGAATTGTTGACTATGTTCAGCTGCTTCGCTGTCCCGTTCAAAATTCAGCTTTTGCAGCATGTGCCATCCACGCGGTCAGGTCGGAACGGCGAAGGCGCCCGATCAGGCCAAAACAGCAAATTAATAGCATGAAAATTGCTTGATTGCATGAACAGCCTTGTCGTGTTGTTAATGGGCTTGCGCTCGGACCCTTCGGGTTCCGCTTTACCCGACGCGAGCCATGGCTGCGGGCTTTTCGACAGCTTACCTGTCTCCGAGACCCGTCCAAGGGTAACTCTTGGGTGATTTACCCTGAACGATCAATGAGCTCCGGTCAACGCCAAGCTTGGTGTAGGATTGGGGCAGGTGGTCCGGCCAACTAGGAATTTTGATGTACGAAGCGTTTTACCAGTTACGGGGCAAGCCGTTCACAATTCTGCCGGACCCCGACATGATTTACTGGGGGCGTCAGCACAGCATGGCTTTTACCATGCTCGAGTTTGGCGTCGCAAATAATGCCGGCTTCACAGTGATTACCGGCGAAATCGGATCCGGAAAGACGACGCTGGTCCGGCACCTCCTGAAGAAGCTTCCTCCGAAGATCACGACCGGTTTGATCTCCAATTCGCCGCAGGGGCGGCACGAATTGTTGCAGTGGATCATGATGTCGCTCAACCGGCCGTTCGAAGGCGACTACCCAACGCTCTTTAAGCGACTGGAAGACTTCCTCCACAGCCAATATTCCAGTGGTCGCAGAACCATGCTGATTATCGATGAGGCTCAAAACCTCGAGCCGGAAGCCCTCGAGCATCTGCGGATGATCTCCAACATTAACGCCGATCACCACCAGATTTTACAGTTAATCTTGGTCGGTCAGCCGCAGTTGCGGAATCTGCTGCTCGCTCCCCCGTTACATCAATTTGCACAGCGGATTTCGTCCGATTTTCATCTTAAGGCATTGGGGGAATGGGACGTCGTTAATTACATCGCTTTTCGGCTGCATGCGGTCGGAGGCCCCCCTCCCCCCGGGCCATCTTTAGCCTGGAGGCCTGCTCGCGGATCGCGGCGGCTAGCGGCGGAATTCCGCGCATGATCAATATCTTGTGCGATACAGCCCTGGTTTATGGCTTCGCCCGGGGCGAAAAGAGCATTTCCGCCGCCCTGGTCGGCGAAGTCATTGCAGACAAGCAACAGTTCAGCATATTCCCGCTCAAGAGCCTTACCGCAGTGCGCTAAGGGTTTGTAAGGCGCCCGATCGCAGTTTATTGATTCAAATGGGCGTTCCAGGTTTTTAATTAAATTGGCCAAACTCGCCCGTTTGAACGGCTGCGTGGGGTTACGATCATGCGAATCCTGATCTTTTTGGTTTTTATCTGTGGGCTGGCTTCGGCGGCTGACGCCCAAACCTTAAAACCGGGGGACACCCTCGCTGTGACCGTAATGCAGGATTCGAAGCTTGATCGGACCGTGGTCGTGGACCCATCCGGCCAAGTCGCGTTTCCCCTAGCGGGGCATTTTCGCGTCAACGGACTAACCCCGCAGGCCGTTGAAAATATCCTCAAAGACAAGCTCAAGGGCAATTACAAAGACGAAAGCCTCGATATTACCGTGGCGCTTGTCGGCACGGTCAAAGATGTGCCCGAGGAGGATCTCAAGCCGAAAGTCTTCATCACCGGTGAGATCCTTCGGCCAGGCTCCTACGTGGTGCGCCAGAAAACCACGTTGATGCAAGCGATCGCGCTGGCCGGCGGCCTTGGTCCCTTTGCAGCCAAGCGGCGCATCATGGTCCGTCGAAGGAGCGCGGCCGGCGAAGACATTTTCATGTTCGACTACCGCGCTTACGAGGCCGGACAGGATCTCGAAGGAAATATTACGCTACACGCCGGCGATGTCATCATGGTCCCAGAACGAGGCCTGCTTGAGTAACTAATTAGTTTTGAGTCACACCAGGGCCATCCGCAGTGAAGAGAGCGACCATAGTGGTCTCGGTGTGCTTGAGCTTAATATCCTCAAGCGCGCATGCTGTGGACTGGGCGCTTAATTCCACCTTGAGTGAAACGGTCCAAGCAAGCGATAATCCCTTTTTGCGTTCGGTTGCGGCGGGAGCGCTAAGTTCCTACTCGACGATCATCGCGAACGCCGTCGCACGCATGCCGACGTCGAAATTCTTATTTGATGGCAGCGTTAGCTACCAGAAATATTGGGGACCCGGCGTAGACGGTGTTCCAAGTGAAAACCTTACAGGAAGCGCGCATCTCCGTTACGAGATGACCGGCAAGAACAGCTCGGACCGGGAATATCTCGAAGCCGGCTGGCATCGGCAAAGCACCGCTTTCGCTCTCCTCGGCCAGCTCGCGATTGTCACAAATACGCGCGGCTTTATTGATGCGACGTCGGCCGGCGGTGGTATCGACCGATCGATCACAGCGCTCGATAGCGTGAGCCTGTCCGCCCATTCGACCTATACCAGCTACGACCCCGGCACTGGTGGCACGCCGTTCATTGATACGTTAGCCAGCGGCACCTGGCGACACCGCGTCAATTCGATCGCAACTTTGTCGGCCTCCTCTGACGCCGAGTTCCTGCATTTCGACAATACATTGAACACCGACATTATGATCCTGCGGGAGAACGCCGGTATCGATGCCACGCTATCCCCGTTGCTTTCCTTTACGGGAACAGCTGGCGTGGCCTATGTTCAGACCGAGCGGGGAACCCCCGCGTTCTCGGCTCCATCGTCGACGCTCAATGCCGTCGAGCTCGGGATCGGTCACCGGTTTCATCACCAATATGGTGCTGACCTACAAAATGTTTCCTGACACCACACTCACGCTTAACGGGGTGCAAAGCATTTCACCCAGCCAGGTGGGCTCGCTGATCGAGTTGACCTCGATCGGCGCTGGCCTCGCCTATAATGTCAATTCGAGACAGACGCTGTCATTTTCGGCCAACGCGTCCCGCACGACGTCGTTGGGAACGACCTCCGAGTTCCTATCGGGGTCGATCGCATATAGCTATTTGCTGACTAGGGAATGGACGGCTCAATTCTCCTACAATCATTTGCATCGGCTGGCGACCTCAGGCTCATCCTCCGCCGGCTTCACCATTGATCCCTTCACAGGCATTCCCATTGCGCTTGCCTCCGGGACCGGCCCAGCCGATTCCAACACCATTATGGTGGTGGTGTCGCGCAGCGTGAGTATTCTGCCGGACGGATATTAGCGGGCACCAAAATAGATATCAAAGCTACTCGCGTTCCTTTTCGGGCAAAGGTTGGCGGCCTTAAACCGGCGCGAGCCTTTGGTCCGGAGGGCAAAAATCGCATCGTGATCACTTCATCGCCGCGCGAATGCTGTCCTTTAACGGCGTGCCGTCGGGCTCAAGCGCGAGCGCTTTCTTAAACTGTTCCTTGGCCTTTTCGGATTGACCCGTTGCGTCATAGCTCATCCCAAGATGGTAGTGGATCGCAGCCAGATCAGGCAACTTGGCTCTTGCGCCCTCAAGAATGGTACGGCGTTCTTGGCGTCGCCCTTTTTGAACTGGGCCCAGCCATAGGTGTCCTGGAATTGCGGGACCGTCGAGCTCTTCAGACTTTCGGCCAATGAATATGCGCGGTCGAGGCTTTCCTTGTCGGAGCGGTTGTCCAGCAACAGGCTGACCAAATTATTGATGGCAATCGTCGAATTTGGTTGGTCCTTCAAGATAGATTCATATTGCGTAATCGCGGCCGCCGGATCGCCTTTAAGGATTTGCAAGCCAGCAGACGTCAACCGAAGGTTCAAATTGTCTGGCTGCTCGCGCAAGGCCGCCTGAATGACATCGGCCGCGGCGTTATAATTTTTTTCCCGAACGTAAAGATCAGAAAGCGATTATAGCCGTTGGGGTCCTTGGGCTGCTTAGTGATGGCGTCCTTATAGCTTTCGATTGCGTCTTCTTTTTTATTCTGCGCCAGTTTGGTTTGGCCCATCAACACCAGGATTTCGGCGTTATCAGGGTATTTTTTCAGCATATCCTGCAAAAGGGCTTCTGCCTTGTCAGTTGTTTGAGCCGAACGTAGGTTGAAACCAGTGAGACCACCGGCTGCACGGCATCGGGCGCAGCCGCATGCGCCTCTTCCAGCGCGGCTACGCTTTCATCGACCTTGTTTTGGCCAGCGAGAGCGGCGGCGCGGATTTGGTCGGCCAGTAGCCGACCATCGTTGCATGCGCGAGACGCATCGGCAACAGCCAGGGCGCCGGTCCAGTTTTGCCGCGCCAGCTTGATCTGAGCCAGAGTGGCCAAAAGCTGCGTGTTGCGCGGGTTACGACCGATCACCTCGTCAGAACATCCTCCGCATGGGTGGCGTCGCCTCGCTTCTGCAGGAACGCGACATATCGCAGCGCAACATTGGGATTGAGCTTGGATGCCTTCAGGGCGTCGGCATATTGACGCTCAGCCAGCTCGTTCTTTCCGCTGCGCTCATACGCTGCGGCCATCAACATCAACAGCTGAGTCGACTTCGGTTGATCATTGAGCGCTTCGCGCAAATCCGCGATGGCGCTGTCGAACTGTCCCTGTTCGATCTTGATCGCGGCCCGCAATCTTAGCCCGGTTGTATTGTGACGATCTTTCTGAAGGATATCAGCAATCATCGGCTCGGCGGCAGCGAAATTGTCTTTGCTGACATACATTTCTGCAAGCTTGGTTTGCGCGGAAAGCTTGCGATCGGCGGTATTCGCGGTTTTTGCAAGGTCCTGCAGCACGTTGGCGGCGTCAGCCACCTTGTTCTGCGCGTAGTCGAGTTCGGCTAACGCGATCTGGTAGTCATAGACATCTCCACCGGCCTTGATGCGGGACAAAAGCTCGCTTCGCCCGGCGTCGGCACCTTTGACGGAAATCAGGAAACGGACGACATCAAGGCCAGCCTTGGTATCGGATGGATTGGCATCCGCCGTCTTGCGCAATTCCTTTTCGGCTTCGTCGAAATGCTTCTGGGCGACGAGAAGCTGGATCAATTGGTTGCGATAGGAGCGCTCGTTCGGATTTTTAGCAATAAGATCGCGCTCCAAAGATTCCGCCTTGGGCAGCTCGCCCTTGCGGGCATAGGCTTCGATTTTGAGTAGCGATAGCCGGACCTCATCTTTCGGACTAACGGGCGCTGTATCAAGCAAGTTTAAGGCACCATCGGTGTCGCCGTCGGAAAGCTTTTTTGCGGACAGCAGTATGATGGCATCGACATTTTTCGCATCGATTTCAAGAGCCCGCTGCGCTTCACGCACAGCGCCCGCCGCATCATTCGTTTTCAGCAAAATGGCGCCCTTGAGGGCGTGAAGCTCGGCACTTGGTTTGTCGCCTTCCTTTGCGGCCTCGACCAACCGAAGAGCGGCATCGCTGGCGTTTCCGCCCATCAGGATACGAGCGAGTTTCAAACGCGCGTCAAGATCGTTGGGATCAAGCTCGACAATTCGACGCAAATCCTGAAACAGCCCTGGTCCAGACTTTGTCCGCTCGTCAATGCCGGCCAGTGCTCGCCAGACTTCAACCTTGTCTGTCTTGTATTTTAGCGACTTTAGTAGCTCAACTCGTGCGTTAAGGTCGTCGTTCTTCGCAACGAGCGCCATGCCGCTCTCGTAGTAGCCCTGCGCGCGCTCGTCTGGTGAACCGCACCCCGCGAGAAATATTGCGGGCAGCACAAACAGAAGCCGCGACACTTTCAATTTTTTTTCATGCCGTATCATTTGGATCTTCCCAACAGGGACTGGTGCTCAACCATCAATCCTTGGAACTTAAGAGAAACCCGAAACCATTTAATCTGAACATTTTTGTGGTTTTAGGGGTTAGCCCTCGGAAGCCCAAGTGTCCACCCTGGCTGATGAGCTGCTTTCGCACCATCAGAAATAAGCCGAAGAATCGAGGATCAATAAAACGGACCTCAGTGACATCGACCAAAACGTCCTTTTTGGCATCCAGCGCCTGCCGAAAATACGGTATGGCCAGATCGACATGCTGGGAGGTCGCCGCGCCGGCAAGCTTGACGCAGACGATCTCCGGACCTTCGCTCAGATCAACGCTCAATCGATCCTGTTTTGGTGATAGCAGAAGGTGCCTCCAGAGACGGCTCATGGACAACGGTATGACCGCCGTCACAAAGAGAGCGAGCAGCTTGCCGCCGTCGTCCCAGTAACGTCGCCAAAGATAGGGTTCTTCCTTGATGCGCCAAAGCCACTCCAAACCCAGGCGGCGAAAAAGCGGAGGCGCTCTCTTAACGCTGCCCGCCTGTAAATTGATGGTGGCGCCAAATTGTGCGCGGAGTGGAACCTGAAGGCGGGCATGATTTGACAGGAGCCAGCCTTGCGCCTTCTGCGCGGACAAAAATACCGATAAGCAAATCTGCTTCACTCGCATTGATCGTTCGCAAGATCCGATCAGTGCTCATGTCCTCGATGGTGCCAAATCCCGGATTGAGCGTTCCGACGCATTTCAGCCCGTCGGCTTCAAAGTTCAGATTTTTGGAAACGGTTTCGGCGACGCCTTCTGCGCCTCCAAACAAGAATATCTTCAGCCGGACGCCCGGTTCGCTTATGCGACCGGAGCGCGTCGAAAATATCAGATCCCGATAGCCTCGTCCTGATCGGAATTCCCAGCAGCCGAGAAATCCAGACCAATGGCATGCCATCAACCGGGCAGAGATCGCTCATCAGCAATGATTCGCGAAACTGCTCATCCGTTCGGCTCATCATCAAAAAGTTGACGTTCGGCGTCGAGAGAAGAAAGGGCGTCCTTGCATCCACCTTGGCTTTTACGATCTGCAGCAAGGTCGGGAGGTCAAGCGCATCGAGCGGAATGCCCATCACGCCAAACACCTCGCGCGAAAGATCATCGGCTCCAACGATCGAGGAACGCAAGGAATGCGACACGGCTTGGAAGCGGTGCAGACTTAGGCTCTCCGACACAACCACTCCATCGCCCAAGTTTTTACCGAAAAGGATGTCAAATTAACGCGATCATTAATCAATAATACCCGGCTACGGCATTGTGTGCACGTCGTAAATAGAGTTCCGCAAATTTGATTAGTACGAAGGTTCCTGGAACCTAGTCGTCTTAGTTACCTAGATTTGGACCAATCGGCCTTCTTTGGATCAACCGACAGCTGCGAGCCATATTTTATTCCGGCCTTAACCGCACCGAACTCGCCCAAATCGCGAAAATCGAAACTCCTTATGCTAGGCTCGCTCGATGCTCACGTTCGTATCATGGCTATTAACGTGTCCTTGCGGCCTTACTGGCTGTTCCAACCGCCGTATTGTTTTTGGAAGTCATAGCCGCGAGTTTCTTTACGCCGCGATCGGTCAAAAGCGAAAGCCGGCAATCGCGGGACCGTATTGCAGTGTTGATCCCGGCCCATAACGAAGGGGCGGGCCTTCTTCCCACGCTTGCAGACATCAAAGACCAGCTTCGAGCAGGCGATCGATTACTGGTTGTGGCGGATAATTGCCTAGACGATACCGCAGAAGTCGCAACCTCAGCAGGCGCTGAAGTCACGGTCCGTTCGGATATGGCGAGGATCGGAAAGGGCTACGCGCTGGATTGGGGGATCGACCGTTTGACCGACGATCCCCCCGCAATCGTTGTTGTCATCGATGCAGATTGCCGGCTGGCGCACGGCGCAATCGATCGGCTTGCGGATGCTTGCGCACAATCTCAGAGACCCGTGCAAGCTCTTTACCTGATGACCGCGCCAGCCGGGCCAACGATCAATCATCAAGTCGCGGAATTCGCTTGGCGCTTGAAAAACTGGGTGCGGCCGCTCGGCCTCAGCGCCATGGGATTACCCTGCCAGCTGATGGGGACCGGGATGGCCTTCCCTTGGGCCGTCATCCGATCGGCGGACCTTTCCAGTGGATTTATCGTCGAGGATCTTAAAGCTTGGCCTTGAGCTTGCAACTGCGGGACATCCCCCAATGTTCTGCCCTTCAGCGGTCGTCACAAGTACGTTTCCGACCTCCGCAGAGGGCGCGAAAACGCAGCGGCACCGCTGGGAGCAGGGTCACATCGGATTGATCCTGACCAAATCTCCTGCATTGCTGTTTTCTGCAGCGAGAGGGTTGAACAAGGACCTGCTCGCGCAGGCCCTCGATCTGATCGTTCCACCCATTACGCTATTGGCGTTATTGTTAACGGTGATGGTTTTTATAGCGGCTATTGCTCCCTCGCAAATGTTCCCCTATACCCGCTGGCGATCAGCCTGGTCAGCGCCCTCCTCATGGTCTCAGCCACGATCCTGGCTTGGCTTAAATATGGGCGCGATATACTGCCAGCGAAATCATTTGTTTTGATCGGCCAATATGGCTTGGCTAAACTCAAATTATATCGCGCCGTTCTCCTGGGGCGCAGGATATCACGCTGGATCAGGGCCGACCGGAGTTGAGCAAA
>CAVYLU010000015.1:0-249038 GCA_963769365.1 uncultured Alphaproteobacteria bacterium
GAACGCGCAGACACCGGTATCTCCGCCGCGGCGACAGGTCCCTCCCGCCGATCCCTGCACCATGGTGGTCTTCGGCGCCGGTGGCGACATGGCCAAGCGCCTGCTGATACCGGCTCTCTACAATCTCTCGCGTACCAAGGTTCTGCCGGAGAAATTTGCGCTGATCGGCGTGGACCTGGCCGAGGGTACGGCAGAGAGCTGGCGCGACCATCTTTACGACATGCTGAAAACCTTCGTCGGGAATGCGGCCGCGGAGTTCGACATCGATCGAATCGACGAGGCCGCGTGGAAGCGGCTCGCAGAGAAAATGTCATACGTCCAGGGCGATCTTACCAAGCCCGAACTGTACGAGAGGATTCGTGGAGCATTGGGTGACGCAGAAAAGACCCATGGAACACAGGGCAATGCCATCTTCTATCTCGCGGTCGCCGACCGGTTCTTTGGCATCGCGATCGAGCAACTCGGCAAGGCGAAGCTCACCGATCAAGGCGAGGACAACAACGGGAAGCCCCAGTTCTGGCGCCGCGTCGTGATCGAGAAGCCGTTCGGCCACAGTTTGGACTCGGCGCGCCAACTGAACGCCCGCATCCTGCACACGCTGCACGAGAACCAGATCTTCCGGATCGATCATTTTCTGGGAAAGAACACGGTCCAAAGCATCATGGCGTTCCGTTTCGCCAATGGGCTGTTCGAGCCGATCTGGAATCGCGATCGGATCGATCACGTGCAGATCACCGTGGCGGAGACGGTGGGCGTGGAGGAGCGCGGCAAGTTCTACGAGCAAACCGGTGCGCTCCGCGACATGGTGCCTAACCACGTGTTCACGCTCCTCTCGATGGTGGCCATGGAGCCGCCCACGGGCTTCGACGCCGCTTCGATCCGCACCAAGAAGGCCGAAGTGTTCGCCGCAATGCCCGCCGTCAAGACGGCAGAAGCGGTGCGAGGCCAGTATGGAGCCGGCACGGTCCTGGGTAATCCGGTGAACGCCTACCGGAACGAGCCGAACGTCGCTACGGATTCGAACATCGAGACCTATGTCGCCATGCAGCTCAAGATCGACAACTGGCGCTGGGCCGGCGTGCCCTTCTACTTCCGTACCGGCAAGCACATGTCGCAGCGTTTGACGGAAATCGCGATCCGCTTCAAGCAAGCCCCCTACACCGCGTTCCAGGACACCGCCGTCGATACCTTGCGGCCCAACTGGCTGATCCTCCGCATCGCGCCGGACGAAGGCATTTCCCTGCAGTTCGAGGTCAAGCGACGTGGGCCGGTGGTCGACCTTGCCGCCGTGAAGATGGACTTCCGCTACGATGACTGGTTCCCGAAGGAGCCGAATGTCGGCTACGAGACGCTGGTCTACGACGTCATGATCGGCGACCAGACGCTGTTCATGCCCGCCGACATGGTGGAGCAGTCCTGGCGCATCGTACAGCCGGTGCTCGACGCCTGGGCCGCCGAAAAAGCTGATTTTCCGGATTACGATTCCGGCAGCGACGGCCCCAAGGCGGCCGACGAGCTGCTGGCGCGCGACGGAGACCGGGCCTGGCGTCCGGTGATCCCTGCCTCGGAGCAAAAGCAATGACGGCTCAGCATGATATTCGTCTGTTTCTGGCCGACGTGGATGGTGCGCTGGTCACCAAGGACAAGGTACTGACCGAGGCGGCGAAGGCCGCTGTTCGGGAGCTGGATCAGGCCGGCATCGCATTCGCCATCACCAGCGGGCGACCGCCCCGCGGCATGAGCATGCTGATCGAGCCGCTCGGCATTGCGGACCGCGATAGCGGGCTTCAACGGTGGCAGTGCTGGTCAATCCCGATCTGTCGGTGATCGAGAGCCATACGCTCGATCCCGCGGCGGCCAAGCAGACCGTGGAGCTCATTCTGGACCGGGGAATGGACGCCTGGGTCTACACGGAGACGGAGTGGCTGATCCGCGACAAGAATGCACCGCATGTGGCGCGCGAGACCTGGACGGTGAAATTCGACGCCAAAGTCGTGGAGTCGTTCACAGACGCCCACTTGGCGCACGCGGTGAAGATCGTTGGCATCTCCGACGATCTCGACCTTGTCGCCGCCTGTGAGAAAGCGGCGCAGAACGCGCTGGGGGAAGCGGCGAGTGCTGCGCGCTCGCAGCCTTACTATCTCGACGTGACTTACCCGCAAGCCAACAAGGGGACGGTCGTCGCAACCCTCTCGAGGTTTTTGAACATCCCGCCGGCGCAGATTGCCACCATGGGGGACATGCCGAATGACGTCCTCATGTTTCGCAAAAGCGGCTTCTCAATCGCCATGGGCAATGCAAGCGACGAAGTGAAGGCGCAGGCGAGCGCGGTGACCGACAGCAATGAGAACGAAGGTTTCGCCAATGCGGTGCGGAAGTTCGTTCTGCGGACGGTCGCCTAAGGCTCCTCGTTCGAAATAACGCGCGCCTTCCAGAATGTGGCGGAAGCCGAGAATACATCGAGGCGTGGCGACCCGACAGGAGAGCTATGATGACACCGCGCGGAAGAGAGAGTTTGATCTGGTACGGCAGGGATAGCGGAGGGACATTAGCCAACCTCGCCCGACTATTGAACCGCGTTCTGATGAAGCAAAGCGCAACCACCTCGTCTTCGTTAGCAGTCATGGACATCCACGCAACAGCGACAGACAAGGCTCAAACGCAATGAGCGCCACTTCAACCATTCTGGATCTCGCGTCGCCAAGGTCAATTATCGTCGCGCCGTCAATTTTGTCCGCGGATTTCGGACGTCTCGCTGAGGAGGTTCACGCCGTCGATGCGGCGGGCGCGGATTGGATCCAAATTGATGTGATGGATGGTCGCTTCGTGCCGAACATCACGATCGGGCCGGTAGTCGTCGAAGCGGTACGGCGCAGCACGCACAAGCCGCTCAACGTGCACTTGATGATCGTCGAGCCGGAGCGCTATCTCGCCGACTTCGCCAAAGCGGGCGCCGATCACCTGCTTGTTCAGGCCGAGCCGTCCGCGACGACCCATCTTCACCGTGTTCTTTCGCGGGTCCACGATCTCGGCAAGAAGGCAGGCGTGGTGCTCGACCCTGCAAGCCCGACTGAGTTGATCGAATACGTACTCCACCTCTGCGATGTCATTCTTGTAGTGACCGTCAATCCTGGCCTCGGGAGATGCTGCCCAAGATCCGCCGATTGCGACAGATTTGCGACGCGAGGGGTCTCAATCCGGTCATCGAAGTTGACGGCGGTCAGAATTGTGAAGGCGCCAGGCAAGCGATCGAAGCGGGCGCGAGTGCCATCGCAGCCGGCAGCGCGATATTTGGATCGCCTGATTACGCTGCCGCAATTACCGCTATCCGTAAATCGTCCCGACCCTCAGCCAAGAAGGTACGCTCGTGAACAGGCTTGGGAAGCTGCGCGATAGGTTGCGCGGCAATCTCGGCTCAGTGTCAATACCGCACGATTGGCGCTATTTCGATCAGGCCCGTTTCGACAAGTGTGCGGTGGAAGCGGCGTTTCCGTTCCGACGAAGACGCGAAATAGGCATTGCCGCAATGCTCAAGAAGGCTCGCGCGCGTGGCAAAAATCTCGTCAAGAGGCAGACCAGCCTGCTGCAAAGCAACTGTACCAAGAAAAGCAATATCCAAGTTTCTGTTTCGCCCGGAATTAGGCCGATCGGTGGGGTCATTCAAAGCTTCGATAGCATAGAACGTGCGGAACTGGCGGCGTGCGTCTATTGGGAGTGTGAGTTTTGATTCGATTCGCCGTGTCATTACGGGTTGATGATCTCCGTAGTGTACGACGAGCATCGGGCGGTTGGGAAAGCGGTCTGAAAGCGCGGATTTGAGGTTGTTCCAGGTCACCGCAGTCTCAGCGAGCCTGGTGTAGTACTCAGCATAGTAAGGATCGGGGAAGCTCGCAGTGGCGAAGGCACGTTCCCTGTCGAAGCGTCCAGGTGTGGTCAGCCGTCGATTGTGAGGGCCGTGATTGAAGTTAGTTAGCGCGTATAGAAACCGAGGTGCTTTATCGCTAGTGATTCTTTTCGTGTGAGCACTGATTGCTGCCTCTAAAAACAATGCGTCGGAATTTGTCGCTTCGAATCGGCTGGCATCGAACGGCAATGGAAAATCATCCGTGAAAAGACGCTCGCCAATGCCGATCGAGCGGTAAAAATCATCATAGTTGAGAAAGCTACGACGGCAGCTCGATGCGAGTGTCGTCTTATAGCCCAGCGCTGTTAGCGTGTGGGCGAGGCTGTTATGGAAGCGGCCGACGCCTCTCTTGAAAAGAAAATACGCGTTTGAACCGAAACTTGCGCTCGAAAGGCGGTTAATAAGCTAAATTCCGATTGCCACGATCCTCCTCCAAAAATATCGACGTTGAGACCTCCATACAGACAATTTTTCGGAGACAGAAATGCCTCGACAATTGGCTCAACGGGGAGTCCATAAGCACGCGGATCGAAGATTGATTCGTGCTGGATGATGATAATGTCTGGATAGTCGAGGGAGCGGGCTGGTACGGCCGGCATCAGTGGCAGCGGGTCGTTAGCGATATCGCTCAGAGCCAGGCCGCCGAACTGACGCCAGGAAAGCGGATCGAGTAAGGAGGCCATGAAGGTCGAAAAGAAACACCGCCGCTGAGCCGCGATGCGCTGACAGGCAACGGCCCCGCCGCTTGTCTTGTATGCTGCTACCAAACTAAAAAGTGCAATGCCGAATAAGAGAATTTGAAGTTCTAGAGAAACTGGCGGTCCTCGCATGTAGAGAGCCGCGACTGCTGCTAGAATGAGTTCCTATGCTTCCAACGAGAACAGATATTGCTGTAAGTGGATACTGGACTAAAAAAAACGGAACTGTTCCCGCAAACGCCAGAGGTAAATCTGTTATAATCAATTTTTGCCCACTATGATTGTACTTGACGCGCGACGCTCCGGAGATTGCTGCTGCCAGGATACAAGATAGCAAAATCGCTCTTCCGAAATCGGCTACGACGAACAGCAGCACCGCAGCACTGAAACACAACGCGGCAATCGCCAATTTCAGGTGCTCAACACTGCGCTCTGCAAGCCAAATGACGCCGACGGCTACCGCAAGTATCAAGGTCAATGTCATATAAATTAGATGGCCGCGTGGTGAATTTCTACAACTAAGAAAGGTAAAGGCCCGGCATCCCTTTTGCTATCCCATCAGTTAGAAAACTAGTCTCCGAGCGTTGTATGTTGCTCCGCGACGGTCTTGCGGGGGCAGGGGTTTCGCTGGAGTAGCGAGTTATCTTCAATGGATCGCTGGCCGGAAATGTTCCCTCCAATTCTTCGCCCAATTGAAGATCCAGTTTCCTTTTTTCCCGCTGCTTGAGCGTCTCCTTTGGCATCGGGTGTCCTCCAACTGACCTGTGATGTACGCGGTATCTCCGGTGCAATTATTCGATACGCGGCAAGACCTCAAACTGATGAAATGGTGGCGGCGAAGCCAGAGTCCATTCGAGCGTGGCCGCTCCGGGCTCCCACGGATTGTCGGCAGCCTCCTCTTTGCGATAGAAGGCATAGGCCATGCCCACGAAGAATACGATCAAGCCCACGGCAGAAATATAGGACCCCGACAGACGCAGGGCAGCGCGTGATTGGCACCCCTTGACCAAGGATAATTGCGTGCATGTCTTTGTAGTTATTCAGACATACCAGCGGCGCGATGGAAGCAGGTCGCAAGCGGGGCCAAGCTACTTCTCGCTGTTGCGCGGTTGACGCAAATAATATCACACCGCATTGGAATAATTCGGCAACCTCGGTGTTTGCTGGATTGACCTTCCGGAGCTGGCGCGCGTTGACCGCTCTGACCGAAGAAAATCGACTTGATAGTTCAATCCAGGCCAAGGTCGGCATATCTGTTCCTGTGACCGCCACGCGCGCCGCGATCTCGGCGGACACCACTATGTATCTGACATCTTTGCAGTAGCGTAGTTCATCACCCCGTGTTTTGTCGAGGATCCCATGGTAGGAGCCAGGCCTGATTCAGTGTTTTCAGGATTAAGGACCGACGAAGGCGATTTTCTTCCGGAATGTGGCGATTTCGTTACCCGTCAGGCGGCCGTCTCTACTGCGCTCTTGTCGGTCTTTCGTGGAAGGTTCTGTGACACTATTCTTCCAGGGCGAAAGACAACAACCTTTAGCAAGAATGACGTTATTTATAGCGTTGGCGACAGAAGCCAGACCCTGTTTTTTCTCCAGAATGGCTTTGTGAAAGTGGGAGCAATCACCTCAAGTGGCCACGAGGTGATTTATGATGTTCGCAAGGAAGGCGACGTGGTCGGAGAGCTCTGTGCGTCGGAGTTGGAACGTTCCGATCGAGCCGTCGCATTGGAGCGCACAGATGCTATTTCGGTGCCGTTTCAGGAAATCAGAGATATCTTGATGACGAGGCCCGATTTGATCACTGCGATGATCGATGTTTTCTGCCGTGCTCTGAAAGAGGCTTATGCGCAAATCAACACATTGGCATCGGATAGCACCGTTCAGCGCCTCGCAAGGATTTTAGTAAGTCTCGCAAACAAAATGGGGCAACACTCTAATTCGCTGATTGAGATACCCACGTATCTTACGCAAGAAGAAATCGCCCAGATGGTGGTCGCGCGCCGCGAGCGCATCTCGACGGCTCTCAATTTTCTGCGCCGGCAAGGGATGGTGCAATATACGGCTCGTGGGCACCTCATGATTGACCCGAGGAAGCTTGAGAGCCTTTCTTCCGATTGACCCGTTGTCAGTTCGCAAGTGTTACCAAGGTAACAGACCTGCCGGCTTGCATCGCTTAGGTTTTCATAGATCTTCTTCAGATTTGTTTTAGCGATCGGTAGCTCAGTCAACGAAAATTCATTCCAGCTTTAACGGTGGGTCTCATGAAACAGAAAGCGTTCTTCATAGGATCGATCGGAGTGGTTGGGTTGGCTTTGGCGGTGATGGCGTCCGCTGCTCCGCGCCAGGATAGCGACAGCGGTTTTGACACTGTGGCCGCGCTGAACGCGCGGACAATGCTCGACGAGGGCAAGAAAACTTTCCGTTACGACACATTCGGGAGCGAGGCTTTCTGGGGCGACGCGCTTCAGTTGCACAAGGCCATCGCCGGCGAGAAGAATGGCGGTGTCGGGCCCGGCGTTTCACCGAAAACCGCGCTCTCGGTCGGATTGAAGGTCGACTCGGACGCATTGCCGGCGGCGCTGAAAAAGCAGCTCGCGGCGGGCAAGGTCAATCTCGACGATCCCGCGACCACCATCGCGCTCCTGAAACTGAACGCAGTGGTCGGCGTCACGGCTTTCGCCAATCCCGACGGCAGCGTCAAGTCGATGGGTATCCAGTGCGCGTTCTGCCACTCGACGGTCGATAACTCGTTCGCGCCCGGCATTGGCAAGCGGCTTGACGGTTGGCCCAACCGCGACCTCAATGTCGGCGCTATCGTGTCGCTGGCGCCGAACCTGAAGCCGTTCACCGACCTGCTCGGCGTCGATGTCGCAACCGTGAAGAAGGTTCTCGCCAGTTGGGGGCCGGGGCGATACGACGCATTCCTCAATAAGGATGGAAAGGCCTTTGGCCCCGACGGCAAGCAGGCTGGAACGTTGATTCCGCCGGCGTTCGGCCTGGCCGGCGTGGATCTTGCTACCTCGACCGGCTCCGGGTCGGTCACCTATTGGAACGCTTACGTCGGTGTGACCCAGATGCATGGTTCGGGAACGTACTTCGACGCTCGCTTCGGCGACAAGGATCAGTATCCCGTCTCCACGAAGAGCGGCGCATGGAACACGCGGGGCACTCCGGACCGGGTGACGCCCAAACTCGCCGCGCTGCATTTCTATCAGCTCGCATTGCCGGCCCCCAAGGCGCCGGCCGGGTCGTATGACAAGGTTGCGTTCGAACGCGGCAAGACGGTCTTCAACGGTGCGGGCCAGTGTGCGACCTGTCACGTCCCGCCGCTTTACACCGAGCCGGGGCACAACATGCATACGCCGAGCGAGATCGGCATCGACTCGTTCCAAGCCGACCGCTCGCCGACCCACATGTACCGCACGACCCCCCTCGCGGGATTGTGGGCGCATCAGAAGGGCGGCTTCTTCCACGACGGACGGTTTGCCACCCTGCTCGACGTCGTCAATCACTACGACACCCAGTTCAAGTTGAACCTCAGCAGCGAGAACAAGAAGGACCTGGTCGAGTATCTGAAGGGGATCTGAGTTGATTCCGCACGGAAGCGAACTCCACCAGAGCTTCTGGTCGCGCAGATCCCGTTGTCGGAAATCGCATCTGTGATGCATCCACGTACCTCCTGAAGGAGCTCAGGCACAGCTATCTTTTGGCCGTCTGACCGAGAGCGACGACTTCAAGGATTCTTATTTAGACATGCGGTCCCCGGACGGCTGAAATAAGCGGCCCGCAATCTCGCCATCCTACAGGTGGCCGCAAGCTGAGGATAACACCGTGAGGAGATATGCCGACGCCGGCATTGATTGCGCTTTCACCGGTGAGTTGCGGTCTGGCCGGGTCCCGAAGAGCCGACCGCTTCTTCTTTCTGCCCGGTAACGGATCGGCTGAAGGCGCGATCGAGAATTTTAAGAAACGTTCTAGCGTGCGGCTGCCTGGATGAAGGGCGCGCGAAAAGACGATCGATGTCGGGAAAATGGAGATTTGGTTTCGAGATGAAGCGCGCATTGGCCAGGATAACAAGATCATCTGCCGGTGGGCGAAGCGCGGTACGCCCGTGATCAGCGCACCACCTTGACGTATATTTTCGACGTCACGTCTGAAGCAGGGAAAGAACGCGGATCTGATCCTTCGAGCTGCAATACCGTCCGCGACGGTCTGTTTCGCTGGAGTAGCGAGTTATCTTCAATGGATCGCTGGCCGGAAATGTTCCCTCCAATTCTTCGTCCAATTGAAGATCCAATTTCCTTTTTTCCCGCTGCTTGAGCGTCTCCTTTGGCGTCGGGTGTCCTCCAACTGACCTGTGATGTACGCGGTATCTCCGGTGCAATTATTCGATACGCGGCAAGACCTCAAACTGATGAAATGGTGGCGGCGAAGCCAGAATCCATTCGAGCGTGGTCGCTCCGGGCTCCCACGGATTGTCGGCAGCCTCCTCTTTGCGATAGAAGGCATAGGCCATGCCCACGAAGAATACGATCAAGCCCACGGCAGAAATATAGGACCCGAACGACGCAATCTGGTTCAGGCCCGCAAAGGCGTCCGGATAATCGGCAATGCGTCTGGGCATTCCCGACAGTCCGAGGAGATGCATCGGGAAGAACGCTAGATTGACGCCGACAAAGGTCAGCCAGAAGTGCAGCTTGCCGATGGTTTCTGAATACATGTAGCCGGTGATTTTCGGAAACCAGTAGTACCAACCCGCGAAGATTGAGAAAACGGCGCCGAGGGACAGCACGTAGTGGAAATGTGCAACCACGTAATAAGTATCCTGCAGTACCCGGTCGACGCCCGGATTGGCGAGTACCACACCGGTGACGCCCCCGATCGTGAACACAAAAACAAAACCAATCGCCCACAACATCGGCGTTTTGAATTGTATCGAGCCGTCCCACATGGTGGCGATCCACGAAAAGATTTTGATACCGGTCGGCACCGCGATCACCATGCTGGCAAAAGCAAAGTAAGCCTGGGCGCTGCTCGACATACCGACGGTGTACATGTGATGGGCCCAGACCACAAAGCCGATGAACCCAATTGCAACCATTGCATAGGCCATTCCGAGGTAGCCGAAGATCGGCTTGCGGCTGAAGGTCGAAGTCACATGGCTGACTGATGCCGAAGCCCGGCAACACCATGATGTAAACCTCGGGATGGCCGAAGAACCAGAACAGGTGCTGAAACAGCACTGGATCCCCGCCGCCTTCGGCACCGAAAAACGTCGTTCCGAAATTGCGGTCGGTAAGGAGCATAGTAATCGCGCCAGCAAGCACAGGCAGCGACAACAGCAACAGGAACGCGGTCACCAGGACCGACCATGCGAATAGCGGCATCTTATGCAAGGTCATACCCGGCGCGCGCATATTAAAAATGGTGGTAATAAAATTGATCGCCCCCAGGATCGAAGACGCGCCCGCGATATGGATCGATAGAATCACGAAATCGACCGCTGGGCCAGGGTGACCCGATCGTCGAGAGCGGCGCGTACAGCGTCCAGCCGGTGCCAGCGCCATTTGAGCCGGGTTCGCCTTCGACGAACATCGAGATGATGAGCAGAGCAAACGACGCAGGTAGCAGCCAAAACGAAATGTTGTTCATGCGCGGAAACGCCATGTCTGGTGCGCCGATCATCAGCGGTACCATCCAGTTACCGAATCCGCCCATCATCGCCGGCATCAGCGTGAAAAAGATCATAATCAGGCCATGGCCAGTCACGAACACGTTATAGGTGTGCGTATTGGTGAAAATCTGCAGCCCCGGCTGCTGCAATTCCATCCGGATCACGACTGAAAGGATTCCGCCAATCAACCCCGCGCACATCGCGAACACGAAGTACATCGTGCCGATATCTTTGTGGTTGGTCGAATAGAGATAGCGCCGCCATCCGGTGGGATGGTCGTGCTCGAGATCGATCGTCGCATCTGCGGTGGACGGCATTTGGGGTTCTTCTATAGCGATTACGTCGCGTGCTTACTGCGCAGAGAAATGATCCAATCCGATGCCGCCGAGTTTCGAGGATGACGCTTGCGGAAGAAACCGAGGATGCGTGTCGACGATTATCGCGACAGAGCTTTGTCCATTTAGTCAGTTTTACAAGCGAGAAATATTGGCCGTTTAGTACGGAAAAATAGATACATGAAAATGTAAAGAAGACGATGAACAAGCGCCTTTACGGTATGGCTGACTATAGTTGTGCGAAACGCTGGAATGCGAGTTCGACGAACATCTAGCGACCTTTTCTCGCGGCAGGCTTCGCGGCTCTTTTGCCAACTACAATTTTGGCTTTCGAGCTCGCGATGCGATGCATGATCTCGAGTCGCGCTGCCAAACAGGTCACGATCGCACTCAAGGGGATAAACGACGTATGCGGGCATCGAAAATTCGGGGGCGCCGGCGATCAGAGTCAGCCGCTTGGTCTTGAGGTGGGGCAGTACTATCCGCTTCGGAAAATACCCGGAGCCACCGTTCTCCAATACATGTTGCAATCCTAGCCAACCGACATTCGCGGTCAACGAAGGACCACCGAAATTTGGAAAGCAGGCATTGTGTCTTGCGTAGAACTCCGGCCCCCAGTCAACGTACACATAGCCAGGTTGGGGCTCAGGTTTGCCATTCGGATCGGTCGAAACCAGGATGAGTTTTTCCTCGAACAATTGCTCGACCTGCAAGCCGGGACGGCTTTGTGGAGTATACATAACTCCAATATCCATCCGACCCTCGACGAGGCCCTGCATTAGATCTGGCTCAAGCCCGCTCTCGGCCCGAATGGATATCTCCGGTCTCGCCTCCTTCATTAGCTGAAGCCACTGCACCAAGAATTCCTCCCACAGACCAATTCGGCCGCCAATAATTAGCGTTCCACTGAACCCTTCAGGAATTCCGATGTCGTGGCGCGCCTGTTCTATTGTTCGGACCAGCGTGGCCGCGTGCCGTTGAAACTGGCGGCCGGCAGACGTCAGCGTCGTACCAGCCTTGTTGCGGACGAAAAGCGTGCAACCCAGTTGGTCTTCGAGTGTATGAATGCGCGTGCTGACCGTCGACTGGCTGACGTGAAGTCGATCCGCGGCACTGATAAAGTTGCCCGCTGTAACAACCGTGAGGAAGGTTCTAGCCAGTTCGGTGTCCATTGGCAGCTCCTTTGATATCTATCATATAGATATCAAGCGTCGATATTATTCGTTTGTCAAAAGTATTCTTTGGCATAGATTTGTATCGAAAATGCGTTTCGTCCTGATCGCAAACGTCAAACGAGCGATGATTGCTGACGAGTTTGGAATTCCGAAGAACGTTATCCTGAAGCATCCGCAGCAGGAGCGCGGGTCATGCAGAGAAACTCAGACAAGCGCCGCCGGGATCCGAGATCTATCGATATGGCTGCGATTATTGCGTTGTTGGCTCTCGTCATCGCGGCATCTGCGGTTTTAAGCGAAGCTTCGAAGGAGAGCACGTCGCCGACAGCAATCGGCACGACCGTACGGTGGTAAGTGCTACGGTTTTCAAAGGTCCGGAAGCGATGCCAGCGCGGCCTTGGTGTAGCCGGATGCCTGCCGCCTTTGCCGCAGGATAGATAACTGACGTGGCTTTGAGACGGGAGAGCGAGATTTGGGCGGCACCAATCGTTAGGGAAGGACGCAAAAAATGAACAGGAGAAGCAAGCTTTACGCGATTGCTTTGGTGGCGTGCGCTTCCATGTCGGCGTCGGCAGCATATGCCGAAGCAAACAAAGTCGTGATCGGCGATATCGATGACATGTCCGGCGTTTATGCCGACATCATTGGACCCGGCGGCGTCGAAGCCGCTAAAATGGCAATCGCCGATTTTGGCGGTTCCGTACTTGGAAAGAAGATCGAGCTACTGGTAACTGACCATCAAAACAAGCCGGACCTCGGCGCCGAGAAATTCCGCGAGTGGGCGGATCGAGATGGCCTGACCATGGTACTTGGCGGTTCCAATACCGGCGTCAACATTGCTATGGCAACGATCGCAAGAGAGAAGAAGACTCCGTTTTTCGCCATTGGTGCTGCGGGAGCATCGCTCACCGGCAAGGATTGTACCCCTTACACGGTACATTATGCCTATGATACTACAGCGCTCGGTAATGGGACGGCCACGACGATTCTAAAGCAGGGCGGAAAGACTTGGTTCTTCGTGACCGCTGACTACGCCTTTGGCACACAGCTTCAGGATGCTGCGGCCAACGTAGTGACCGCCAGTGGGGGCAAGGTTCTCGGCTCCGTGCGGGTCCCCCTGGCCACGTCCGACTTTTCTTCCTTTGTTTTGCAGGCACAGAATTCGGGTGCGCAGGTTCTGGGCCTTGCGAACGCCGGCGATGACTTCACCAATTCGCTCAAGACCGCCAATCAGTTCGGGGTCACGAGGAAGATGAAGCCCGCCGCGTTACTCGCATTCATCACCGACATCCATAGTCTGGGTCTGGAAACTGCCCAGGGCCTCTACCTTACGACGGGTTGGTATTGGGATCTCAACGACAAGACCCGGGCTTTTGCGAAGCGTTTCTTCGAAAAAACAAAACGCGAGCCAACGATGACCCAGGCCGCCTATTATTCGGCCACGCTCACCTATCTCAATGCGGTCAAGGCCGCCAAAACAACTGATGCAGATAAGGTCATGGCGGAACTGCACAAGGGGAAGATCGACGACATGTTTACGTCCAATGGCAGAATCCGCGCTGATGGGTTGATGGAACATGAAATGTACATCATGCAGGTCAAGACGCCTTCAGAATCGAAACAGCCGTGGGATTACTATCGACTTGTGGAGACGATGCCCGGCGATCAGGCTTTCGGGAAGCTCTCTGACTCGAAGTGTCCGTTGCTCAAGGACTGAGGCAATCGACCTTTCTGAGCGGTTTACAGGATCTTCACGTCCAACGGTATCAAACGATGAGCAATGAAATGTATCCAAAGGCCACGCCTGAGCACGCCCAAAAGCGGCGCGAGCTGGCGCCAAAGTCCGAAGCCGCCTTTCAGGCGTTCAGCCAGGCCGTGTTTGCAGATGGCGCTCTTTCGAACAAGACGAAGCAGCTGATAGCGGTGGCGGTCGCCCATGTGACGCAGTGCCCTTACTGCATCCAGGGCCACACGAAGGCAGCGCTACGGTCGGGAGCGACTGCGCAAGAGCTGATGGAAGCAGTCTGGGTCGCCGCGGAAATGAGAGCAGGCGCCGCCTTCGCCCATTCGACGCTGATGTTGGATGTCGTTGAAAGATCGACAAGCTAACGTGTAAACTGAGCAGTTTTGAACAGTCTTCGTCGTCAATTACTCTAAACTAGCCCTCTACCCTACGAGCGACGGCCCAAACTGGACCCTGAGCCAAACTAAAGATAACAGATCAGATAGCTCTTATCGTTTCTCTCGATAAAGAAGCAAGAGTTCAATGGCAAGGCATCCGACTAGATCAGGCGGCAGTTCGCGCCTTTGGAATTGGTTGCTGCTGATACCGTTCATCGCCCTACTCTGGGTGCCGTTCTATAATTTCGTAGAGCCGGCTCTGTGGGGTATCCCATTTTTTTATTGGTATCAGTTCCTCTGGGTGATTCTCACCTCTGCACTGATCATTTGGGTGCATTACAAGAACGATTAGGCCCCAATCGGCACTTCGTACTTACACGGCTAAGTTACGAGACGAACATGAACTGGATCGCGATAATCGTCTTTGTCCTACTGTTCGGAGCCGTGACGATTATTGGCTTCGCTGCAGCTCATTGGCGCCGTGGCGATCTCGACGTGCTGAATGAGTGGGGTCTGGCGGGGCGCCGTCTCGGGACCGTCGTCATCTGGTTTCTGCTCGGCGGTGACGTCTATACCGCCTATACTTTTATTGCCGTACCGGCTCTTGTTTTCGGCGCCGGAGCTATCGGCTTTTTCGCGCTGCCTTACACGATCATTGTATATCCGCTGGTCTTTCTGATTCTGCCGCGTATGTGGTCGGTCGCGCATAGACACAATTTCATCACCGCCGGCGACTTTGTCCAAGGCCGATACGGCAACAAGTGGCTCGTGCTCGCCGTAGCGATAACCGGCATCGTCGCGACCATGCCCTACATCGCGCTACAGTTGCTCGGATTGCAGGTTGTAATCGGCGCCATGGGCGTTGGGACGGTCGGCTTCTATGGCGATCTGCCGCTCATCATCGCCTTTGTCATCCTTGCGGCATTTACTTATACCAGTGGGCTCCGCGCCCCAGCGATGATCGCGGTGGTGAAGGACACGCTTATCTACATCACAGTCCTTGCCATGGTCATCGTGATTCCGATCGAACTTGGCGGCTATGGAAAGATGTTCGCGATGGTTCCATCCGCGAAGCTTTTGCTCGCAGGTCCAAAGAACGGCAATCTTGGTCAATTCTCCGCCTATGCAACCTTAGCACTCGGCTCGGCTTTTGCCCTATTCCTCTATCCGCACACTATGACGGCCGTGCTCAGCTCGAACAGCCGGGAAGTGATCCGGCGCAATGCAGCTTATCTGCCAGCATATTCTTTTATGCTGGGTCTCCTTGCGCTCACGGGCTTCATGGCCTTGGCTGTGGGGGTCGATAAACTGCCCGAGTTCGCTCCACAATTCGCTCAGTACGGGACGAATTTTGCCGTGCCCGCCCTTATCCTCCACACCTTCCCTGACTGGTTCGTCGGGATAGCGTTCGCGGCTATCGGCATAGGCGGCCTGGTGCCCGCGGCTATCATGTCAATAGCGGCATCGAATCTGTTTACACGCAATATCTATGTCCAGTTCATTCGACCGAATTGCACTCCGAAGCAAGAAGCGCAAAACGCGAAAATCACGTCATTAATTGTCAAGTTCGGTGCCCTTCTTTTCATTATTTTTATGCCTCTCCAATATGCGATACAGCTGCAACTGCTCGGTGGCATCTGGATTAGCCAGACCATTCCCGCGGTCATCGTCGGTCTCTATACGCGCTGGCTTAATCCTTGGGCGCTTATCATAGGCTGGGCAGCGGGTCTTATCGCAGGTACCTGGATGGCTGCCTCGCTCAGTTTCCAGTCTGCCGTTTTCCCGTTGGCAGTCGACGGCTTCACAGTGCCCGGTTACGCAGCGCTTTATGCGCTTGCGATCAATTTTGCAGTGAGCATCGTGCTCTCGCTGCTGTTCAACCAGATCTTGGCGATTCGTGGCACGGACCTCACGTCGGCCGCCGATTATCGCGTCTGATGCGGCTAAATCCGCTGCAAAGAATGAACGCTTAGGCGGTAGTCGCTATTCTGACAAAGAGAAATTCCATAGTGATCTCAAGGGGTCAAAAAGCTGAAAAATGTCAGAACGGCTATTGAAAACACTGCGAAAATCCGGAGACTTCCAAGCTGAATACGAGGGTTCGATTCCCTTCACCCGCTCCAATACAAGACACTTGTGCTTGTGCCCCAACAAACGCTGATAGAGAGGCTCTTTCTGCTCGCGCTCCGCTACAAAGAGCGCTACGCACATGTCCATCCGTATGGCGACCCTCTCCCGATCCAAGAATGGCGATTTCGTCTCCCGCAAAGGTATCCCCAAAGACGTTCGGGAGGCCTACACACGGCTTTACCGCAGCAGTCGAAGGCGCCCCTGAGGGTCACAAGGGCCGGGGCCGCACCCACGGCACCAAAGGTGTGGGAAGAGCTGTTCAAGCTGCCAGCATCCACCTCACCGAGCGCTGCGAAGGTCGCATGGGCCGAATGGTGTGCCGAGATTGACACCCGAGTTGCGACCTTGCGCGCAGCGGCGAAAGGCGAGGGGCGACCGCTCACACAGGTCAATGCGCTCGCTCTGGCTGGCAAATGGTACTCATGGTTTCTCGCCCAGCATGAGAATGACACCCGTTTGGCAAGTTACTGGGCCGAGCTGCGTGATTACTTCGTGTGGGATGTGATTGGTCGCGAGGCACCGGACGAATACAAGGCAGACACGGATGCTGACCCGCACTGGGACTGGGCAAAGGCCGCTGAGGTGCGGGACGCGGTTAGGCCCGTGATCGCTGAGTTGGCGCGTGTGGCCTCGTTTCTATCTGGTGCTGTTTTTTCTTTGGACGATAACGCGTACAAGCTTTTCACGAACGCTGTCTCTGACCTGTTGTTCGGAGCGTTTGGAGTGCTCGAAAAGCGAGCCAATGGCGACTTCACCCCGGATGAGACGCCTAAGCAGTTCCCAGTGTTCGATGATGGCGCTGCAAAGCGCGCGGAGGGGCTGTCCTGCTGGGCATTGTTTGAGGCTTGGGTCAAATCCGCTAAGCGTGCTGGGTCTTCAGTGCGGCGCGCGAGGGGCTTCTTCATTGAACTGGAGGCAAAGTTTCCGCACACAAGCGCAGGCGCGCTGACGGCTCGGGATGCGAAGGTGTGGATAGACAGCCTGGTCACTGAAAAGCGTACGGCCTTTACGGTGGCAAATATCTGGCTAGCCAACTCTAAGAGCGTATTTCGTTGGGGTCTTGAGCAAGAGCTGATCCCTGCCAATCCGTTTGCTGGAATAAAAGTTACGAAGCAGAGGCAAATACGGGAGCGGCCCGGAAAGACTTTCACCAAAGAGGAGCAGCGATCATTCTTGAAGCGTCCCAGCAGATTACTGATCTGAAAACTCCTATGGGACGAGCGAAAAGGTGGGTTCCGCTATTGTGCGCGTACACAGGTGCGAGAGCGGGAGAAATGACACAGCTCAGAAGTGAAGACATCCAAAAGACGGGCGAGGTCTACTTTGCGCACCTGACACCTAGCGCTGGAACGATAATGAGTGGTCGCGCTCGTACAGTTCCCCTGCACGAACATCTCGTCGAACTGGGCTGATCTTCCCCCGAAAAAATGGACAGGGTTAAGCTGCTTTTAGCTCCATCTCGATCGGGCTTAGATATCCGATGGCCGAGTGGCGACGCGTTCGATTATAAAATCCTTCGATGTAAGCAAAGATATCACGTCTGGCGTCCTCACGTGTTGCATAATGCTGGTGATGGACGAGTTCGGTTTTGAGCGTGTGGAAGAAGCTCTCCATCGGAGCGTTGTCATAGCAATCGGCCCTGCGGCTCATCGAAGCTCGGAAGCCGGCGGACTGTATCATCTTGCGATACTCCGCCGAGGCGTATTGAACGCCACGATCTGAATGGTGAATCAAGCCGGCACCAGGCCGCTGTGTCGCAATGGCCATCGCTAAGGCCGCCAATGGCAGCTCGGCGCGCAAATGATCCGCCATTGCCCAGCCGACGATCTTGCGGCTGTAGAGGTCCATAACCGTGGCCAGATAAAGCCAGCCCTGATCAGTCTCGACGTAGGTGATGTCGGCGAGCCAGATCCGGTTCGGCGCGGCGGCGATGAAGTTGCGCTCGAGCAGGTTCGGGGCGATCGGGAAGTCGTGACGGCTGTCGGTGGTGCGCACCCGCCGTGGCCGCGCCATGATGGCCCTGATACCGTGGCGGCGCATCAATCGCTCGATGCGACCGCGGCTCGCCCCGCGGCCCTGAGCCCTCAACTCGGCATGGACGCGCGGGCTGCCATAGCGGCCATTGGTGTTGCGGTGAACCCGCTTGATGTCGTCGACGAGCTCACGATTGGCGGCGGCGCGTGGACTCTCCGGGCGCGCCCGCCAGGCATAATAGCCAGCAGGCGAGACGCCGAGCACGTCGCACATCATCGTCACCCGATAGTCGGCACGGCGATCTTCAATAAAGCGGAATCTCATTTCTGAACTCCAGCAAAGATCGCTATGGACTTCCTAAGAAACAGCCGGTTCGGCCTCCGCTGGAATGGCCTGCAACACGAAGCCCAGCGATTTGGCCCGGCGCTGAAGGTTGGCGAGGACGCGGGTGCGGTATTGTTGCTCATATTGGTCGGCACCCGGATCCTTGTAGCTCATGCCATGCCGGAGCGTGTTATAGAATAGGACCGCAATCTTGCGGGCGGTCGCCGTCACCGCCTTTGACTTGCCCGCACGTGACGACAGTCGGCGATAGAATGCTCCGAGCGCCGTATCGCTCCGCCCGACGGTGGTTGCTGCCAACCGCAACAGTGCGGCTGCCCGACTGGACGATCTCCGTGTGCGCGAGGACAACACCTTACCGCCGGAGATTTTGTTGCCTGGTGCAAGGCACAGCCAGGAAGTGAAGTGCTTGGCGCTCGGCCATGCCCTCAGATCGGTGCCACACTCACCGACCAGCTTTAATGCGAGTGAAGGCCCCAATCCATGGATCTCAGTCAGATCGACGCCGAGCAGGCCATACAACGCGGACCTGACATCGAATGTGGGCGTGTTGACTTGTTTGGTCTTGATGCGTGGCTTGGATAGCTTTCCGACCGGTTTTGCGGCTTTATTGTTCAGTGCCGCGATCAGGACTTCGAGCTTGCGATCGCAGTCCAGCATCTTTGCCTGGTAGACGTCGTAGAGTTCCAGTGATTGGCTGAGGGCGAAGACATGTTCGTCCCGGTCGTTGCCCACCAGTGCCGCGCGGATCGTCGCGATGGATGAATGGCATCGCACGTCCCGATAGGTTGCCAAGACGTCAGGATTTCGCTCGCCTGCAACGATGGCTCGGATAATCCTCATGCCGGTCGCGCCCGTGATATCCGAGACCACATGATGGAGCTGCAGATTCATCTCCATCAGGGCCTTCTGCATATGCTGGATATGGGCAGCGGCATATTCCACCAGCCGCTCCCGCTGGCGTAGATAGGCGCGCAGGGTTGCAATCTCGGCATCTGGTCGGAAGCTGCCCCGTAGCAGGCCATAGGAATGAAGCTGGCGCAACCACGCGGCATCGCTGACATCGGTCTTGCGCCCGGGCACGTTCTTGGCGTACCGCGCGTTGACCAGAATCACCTCAAACCCGCACTGCTCCAGGATCTCGTAGACCGGGATCCAATAGACCCCGGTGGATTCCATCGCGACACTCGTCACGCCGCAGGCTTTGAACCAGTCCGCCAGATCATGCAGGTCTTGCGTGAATGTGCCGAACGAGCGCACCGGTACATCAGTGCAGACCGGGTTGACCGCGGCCATGTGCATCCTGGATCCGATGTCGATGGCAGCGGCCCCGACGTTGACCGGCTTTAACTCCGGGCAGTCTTCGGTCCTCTTCCTGGGCATGGCAAATCCTCCATTCAATGATGAGTAGGAGGGTCTGGGTTATGCTAATCGTCATCTTCCTAATCGGGATCGCCGCCGGAACGGCGTCACCACTCTCAAGTCCGCACCTACCCCTGGACCACGTTTTTTAACGGGGATTGCACCTCCAATAATCGGACGGCCGCTACCCTCCCAGCCGCCGAGGATACCACAAGGCTGTTTCTACCCGGCACAGGCGCGCAACGGCCCTAGACAGTTTTTTAAAATGTCGCGCTCCATACGCAGCCGCTCATTCTCTCGCTGCAAACGGGCGATCTCCGCCGCGTGGTCCGCCGACGGCAGCGTCGCCTGCGTCGTGGGGCGCCGCGCCGCCGCCGTCGGCTCCCGCCTGGCCCCACGTTGCTCTACCCACCGCCGCAACACGGAATTGCGCAGACCAAGTTCCTTGGCCACCGATCCGATCGAGCGGCCACTCGATGCAACCAGATCAACCGCTTGCCGCTTGTAGTCGTCCGTAAACGACCGACGTCGACGTCCTTCCATCCGACACCTCCTGGCTCTTCGAGCCTACTACAGGTGTCCATCAGTTCGGAGGAGGTTCACCTTGCGGAATTTAGGACCCGAAAGAGGACCCGTTCCGGGCTTAAGGCTGAAACGGGTTGGCTGGACGAGTATTGCCGTGCCCATCCCTCCGAAAATCATGTGGTCGCGACTGACCAGCTCGTGAAAACACTGATTGAACGTTAGGGCTTGCTCGCGTTTCTTGTGCTACCCCAATAGCCTATCGCACCCCCTACCAGCGCCCAGAAGCCAAAGTATCCCACGAGAGTTACCCACTCACCTGAAGCCCACATCCTGCTAAAGACCGAATTGAAAAGCAAACTCAGTAGTCCAACGACCATCGCTACCGATGCGCCCTTCAACATCCCTACTCTCTCAGGCGTCATGGCTTCCCCTTTGCTACTTGCGAAGCTATCAGGTTTCGGCTGAAATCAACGTAGGCATTGGTAAGGGACAACGCTGATTGCAGCCGATCATCAGCATCAGCCTTTACTCCTAAGTTTTGAAATCTCTCAGAAAAAACTTGAGGATTTCAGGCCCCAGATGGGAGCCGCTACCTGTGTGCCGCGCTTGCATACCTTGAGCCCTCGACGCCTTAGAAACGGATAGTAACTGTCATTGTGAAAACCACATGAGGCTGTCGTGCTCGATCCGGCTTGGGCCACCAAGGTTCGCTTGGGTCACCGCAGAGCTCACAGGTGACTCAGGGCCGTCCGCTCATTGGTACCCTTGGGGCTCACAGGCGGTCTCGGGAGTGGCCGGAGTGCACCTCATACGACGTGTCGGCGCGTCAGCGATTTGGTCGTTATCAGGTGAAGAGCGTACGTAGGCGCGGGCAATTCGAAACTGTAGCGATTGACCCATTCTAGCAGACATCGGGTTTGCTGGCGAAGTCCAGCCAAGGCGGACGTTCAACCACCCGCCCACACAGGAAATCCTGTCACTCCTGCTCGCCGTTAAACCACGCCCACAGGCGCCGGTTTCACCAAGCCTTGCACTATCACTTATGTCCGCTAGTGCACTACCAACACCGGCACGCTTCCGTCGGCTAGGACCTCCGATGTTTGACTCCCCAAGAATAGCTTCCTGAGGCCGCGACGCCCATGAGAGCCCATGAGGATTAAGTCGCAGCCTCTAGACTTTGCTGTTTCGATAATCGTAGTGGCTGGATGCGCATTCGGAACATGCAAGAGTTCTACAGATATCCCAATCTGCTCCGCCATAGCTCGAGCTTCATCGAGCACTTTGCCCGCACGTTCCTTGGAGGCTGCCTCGAAGCTATCAAACTCTTGCTGCGTGGGAATCCATCCCGAGGCGTGTCCGCTCCCATAGTCGATCGGAAACGGTTCCGTTACGGTGATGACTGTCACTTTAGCGTTCAAGGCCTTTGCTAAACCTATCCCATGCTTAACGCCTTTTCTCGCGACATCCGATCCGTCCGTGCTCAAGAGAATATTGGCGTACATTTGGGGGCTCCCTTGCTCGTCGAACATTTTCCCGAAAAAAGTGATCCTTGCTTATCGTCCAATCGTCGCCGTCCGTCTACGGTCGATCTCGAAGCTCATTCGTGGATCAACGAGCGTCCGGTGGTGGCAGATATTGTTGCAAAAGTCTTTTTTGCGAGGTGGGACTTAGATTCTCTGACCCGTAGCAGCGATTGAATAATGATGTGGGGGACCACGTCGTGAAGCGCTAAACTCGCGGGCGATTCTGGTAGCGCGTTTGAAGCCCTATTGATCGGCGATTTTCGCTTGTTTCGTTCTTTGGCGGGAAATTAGCCGCTGCGCCTTTTGGGACTTTTGCAACAATATCGGCACTTCTCGGACATAGCGCGATGTCTGACCTCAGTCCGCAGTGCGCTCAACAGCGGACGTGCATCCAACGCCAACGGTGGGACCAAATCCAGCGCGAGACACCGCAGCGATCAGCCGAGCAGCAGCGGGCGTAAAGCCCCCAAGTTTTTGAAGTCGCGATTTGGAAAACTTGGGAAATTCAGGCCCCCAAGAGAGGCTCATTTTAGCTTCGGCCCCCCACAGCCTCTGTTGCCTGGTAGGACTACGCGAACCGGATCTACAACCCTGCTACGCCTGTGAGGCCTTGCGCGCTACCGGGCGGTCCAAGACATTCTTGACGGACATGGCGTGCCAGTTCCCGCCGCGAGCTGTCGATATGCCGCGAGCGTTCAAGGCATCGGCCACCGCTCGCAAGGTCGTAGCGCCAGCCTTCTGAGCCTCTCTGATGATCGGCAGGATGTTCGCCGCGTATTGGTCCGCGTTAGCTTTGATCGATGCTACCGCGCTCTCGCGAGCCTTGGAGAGCTTAGGGCTTCCCAGGGTCACCCCGCGTGCCTTGGCCGCTGCGAGCGCCTGACGGGTCCGTGTGGAGATTAGAGAGCGTTCCTTCTCAGCCAGCGCCGCGAACAAGTGCAAAATGAAGGGATCGACGTCAGCGCCTAACTCAGCGACTACGAAAGGCACCCGGTGGGTCATGAGGCCGCTGATGAAGTGCACATCCCGGCTGAGACGGTCCAGCTTAGCGACTGCAACAGGGCACTTGAGCTTCTTTGCAGCTGCGAGAGCTGCCTTGAGCTGAGGACGGCGGTCGAGGGCATCGGAGCCTTTGCCGGTCTCCACCTCAACGAACTCCCGGACCAGCTCCAGTGCCTCGGCTTTCGCGAACTGACGAAGCGATTGCCGCTGAGCCTCCATACCAAGCCCGGAGCGACCTTGCTGGGACGTGCTGACCCGGATGTATGTGATGACTGCCGTGCTGGCCATTATCGTTGCCCCCAAATCCTTCTGTAAAAGAACTATACGGTCGTTTAAATTTTATACAACAACAATACCTTTCGGCTACCTACGCCAAAAAAGTTGCTTTGTGCCGAAGTCGCATAGTTCCTGCCAGTAATCGGGCTCAATTTCACAGAGCAAAGAGAAGCGCATTCAAGCACTCGTCATCATCTCGACGTCGAGCCAACCGCGGTACCGTCTCATTCCCTCCATCAGAGGACCAACGATCATGCCCTTATCCAGCTCCAAGGCATCCCAGGAAAGCCCGGTTACTGCTATCGACATCGCCCTGGAGCCTGATGCAACGATGATGCGACACGCGCAGGCTGACAATGCCCGCTTGCTGAAAGTCTTCCCGAAGGGCTTTGCTCTGGACGCAACGCGCCAACCACACGTTACGGTGCTGCAGCAATTCGTCCGCACGGCGGACCTCGAAGACGTCTACGCCGCGCTCAACAAGGCGTTCGCCAGCGAGAAACCCACCAGCTGGAAACTAAAGGCGTTTAAGTACTACTACATTCCCTCGCCACCGATTGGCCTCGCCGGTATCGTCGTCGAGCCGACCGAAGATTTGCTCAGACTGCAGCAAAAAACAATCGAGGCGGTTGCGCCATTCACGGTGAAAACCGGGACGACGGCCGCGTTCATGAGCACGGAGGATGGCCACGACATTCAGGAGTTCTTGATCAACTACGTGGCCAACTTTGTGGCGATAGGATCAGGCAAGAAGTTCAATCCGCACGTGACAATTGGAGTTGGCACCCAGGCCTATCTGGATGAAATGCTCGCGGCACCGTTCGAGCCATTCATCTTCTCGCCAGCTGGTGCCTCAGTTTACCAGCTTGGTAGTTTTGGAACCGCCCGTAAGGAACTAAGAGCCTTGGCGCTAACGCCCTAGGCCCCTCTCGAAGTATCGGAAAGGACCCAACCATGTCGCCTGCGACATCGGGTAGTTCACTGCCCTCCTGGAATGATGGAGCTACGAAACAGTCGATACTGAATTTCGTTGCCGACGTAACGCGAGAAGGTTCGCCCGATTTCGTGCCGCCCGCAGATCGCATCGCCACGTTCGACAACGATGGTACATTGTGGGTTGAACATCCAATGTACACCCAACTGGCTTTTGCGCTCGACCGCGTGAAGGCAATGACTCCGATGCATCCCGAATGGAAGGACACTCAACCCTTCAAGGCGGCACTTGAAGGTGACATGAAGACTTTAGCGGAGACCGGCGAACACGGATTGATCGCGCTGCTCATGGCGACCCATCCCGGAATGACCGCGATTGAATTTCAGAAGATTGTCGTTGACTGGATCGCTACCGCGCGCGACCCGCATTTCAAGCGACCATACATCGAGCTTGCATACCAGCCGATGCTTGAATTGCTCGCGTTCCTGCGTACGAATGGTTTTAAGACCTTTATCGTTTCCGGTGGCGGCATTGAGTTCATACGCCCATGGGCAGAAAGGGTTTATGGTGTACCGCCAGAGCAAGTCGTCGGCTCTTCGATCAAGACAGAGTTCCAAATGCGCGACGGACGGCCAGAGCTTTTTCGCCTGCCGGAGGTGCATTTCGTTAATGACAACGCGGGTAAGCCTGTCGGCATCAATCAGTATATCGGGCGTAGGCCTGTTGCCGCGTTCGGCAATTCGGACGGTGATCTCGAAATGCTACAATGGACAACGATGGCTGACGGTCGCCGCCTTGGCCTGATTGTCCATCACACCGACGCCGAGCGCGAGCACGCCTACGACCGGGACACGTCCTTTGGACGTCTCGACAAAGCCTTGGATGCCGCCGCAATGCATAAATGGACCGTCGTTGACATGAAGAATGACTGGAAGCGCATTTTTGCTTTTGACTGATGTAACTCCAACGCCGCGCCAAAATCAGGTGATAGAGGCGATGAGGGGCGGCAAGTCGCAGTTGGTGGGTGCGATTGGGTCCGCCGCGGATTATGCTGCTCGCAAACTGAACAGATCAAGGGAAGGAGCTGTCATGTCACTAAAGCCTGGCATCAGTCGTCGTGCGGTGCTTATGACTGGAGCGCTTCTCCCCATCGCCGCACCAGCGACTGCGCAGGCCCCGGTAAGAAGCGGGGCCGGGTTTTCGTTTGCTGCGGTAGGCGATACCCGACCGATGATGTACCTCCCGTTGAAAGAGGGACAACCGGACCTCAGTAAGTTCTTCGTCGAGATGTTCGGATTGGTCATGCCGGAAAAGGTCGCCGAGGCTGTCGTAGCGAAGGATGTGAAGATGATCTTCGATCCGGTCACAAAGGACCTGATCAAGGTAGTCATGCCGTTCGCGTCTAAGACCGAAGTCATGACCCTGACGGTGGATAAAGGTTGGGTCACCGAGGCATCCGTTGAAGACGTGAAACTGCTTCCCGGAGTGCATCGAACGATGTTCCGGCTTCAGGGCGGCGAATGGGTGACCCGTGAAATCGTGAAGGACGTTCAATCCGGTCGCGCCAAATTCGTGGTCAATAGCGGCGATGCCGTATGGTGGGGCAATCAGGGCCTAACCGTCAGCGACAGCCCATACTGGAAGCGTGTGAACGACACGATGCTGAAGAAGCTTCCTGCGCCAGACGACGAAATGCGCGCAGCCGGGCTGGATGGGCGATTTTTCATGAGCGTGGGTAATCATGAGGTATGGGCCGACCCGAAAATCGAGGGTGTTCTTTCGGCGTTGCCCTATCTGAGGAAATTCGGTGTCACGCCGGAAAACCTCATCTACAAATTCGACTTCAAGGGCACCCGCTTCATCTATCTGTGGAGCGGTAAGTACGACTACCGTTCGCCGTCTCTGTGGGACGCTGATCGGCCCAAATATGCCGAGCAGATGACGCAGCTTCAGAAGTGGATGGACGAAGCCAAGGCCAATGGCCTTCGCAAGGCGTTTATCGTCTTCCATTATCCTGTTTTTGCGCGCTCGGGCTTGGGCCCTATCCCGGCTGCCGACAACCCACACAAGGTGATCGCGACGTATGCCAAGGATATGGAAGTGATCGTGCTAAACGGGCACGTCCACACCACCGAAATCTACGATGTAGATGGCGTCAAGTATCTGATGCTGGGCGGTGGTGGCGCTGAACAGGACCCCATCCTGCCGGGGCGAACCAGCATCAAGGTGCCCGCTGACTATCCGCCGGACCTCTATTGGAAGGGCCAGCCTCCCAAGGAAGAGTACAATTACGTCCTCGTCGACGTCGAGCCGGATCAGAAGACGAAGTTCACGCTCAATCGCTTCCGGCCGTGGTCGGCAGACCCATTTGGAACCGAGGAACTTTTCACATGAACACGCGGCATCTGGTCGCGGGAGCGTGGTTCTGCCGACAGCACTCCTGATCATTCACGGCTTGGTCGCCGTCGCGCTGCTCGGCGCAATTACGCATCAGACTTTGGCCGCGTGGGCGACTGCGGGCGTGCGCCCCAGTTCATTTTTCGGCCGCTTTCGTTCGGTGCCATCGGCCCGGTTCGCCAACGCCGTCGTCGTCCTGTATGCCATCTCCATCCTGCTCGGTGGGATCATCTATCTGTACTTTCGCGTCGACATCAGGCCAGGGTTAGAGCGCGCCGGTCATTGGCCAGCGCTGGGCTTCTTCGACCTCAAGGAGCACTTCGCCGCTATCGGTTTGGCGTTGCTACCAGCCTACTGGGTTTGCTGGCGACGGCCCACCGCAGAAGAGCGCTCTCAGACGCGCGCTATGCTCACCTCTATCCTTGCCTTCATCGTCTGGTGGGGCTTCCTAACCGGCCACGTCGTAAACAACATCATGGGTTTCGGCTCATGATGTCATCGGCCCCGCTCCACAGGTTCGCGTTCGCATTCGGGACAGCGTTCGCGGTCTTTTACGTCATAGCGGTCGCAAAGGACCTTGCGCTGTTTACCGTTTTTCCTTCGCTCGGCATCGTGCTGGCGGGTACACAACATACGAACGACGTCACCGACCCTGCGATGGGCTTTCTTGCTCCTGCGATGTACTGGTATGGCTGGGCTGCTACGGCTGCGCTTGGAGCCCTCACGTTCGGCGTTGTTGTCGCGCTATTACCCGGACGTTGGACCCGATACTTCTGGCCGGGTTTGGTGTGGTTATTTCCGGCACTTTCGATGATCGCGTGCGCCTATCTCACGCTACCTTGGTTTCGGCTTTAGCCAATCTCGTGAAACCCACGCGAACTGGCTTGCTGGTGGTAGCAGTTGATGGTAGCAGTGACGCAGCAGATAAGGTGATTTGTGCCCGTTTTATCAGTGTTTCTGTGAGCGATCGATCCTTCCCCTAGGGAGCGCCATTAGGTCTCATCGGTCGCAGTTCAATCGACGCTGTCGCGATGGTCGACCAGCCCATTTTCCCGCTAGCAACGAATGCTTCCGCCACTGCCATAGTTCTCGCTCGCCTTATCGGAAGTTCTGTCTCGCTGTGCCAAATGCCCGATCGACAGCCGCGCGATAGTCGTTCTCTACGCTGCTGCGACCTGCGCGTGCCTTGTCAGCATTCGCTCTCGCCCGGGCCAACCTCTCGCGAAGGTCAAGCGATGCCCCCGCCTGACTGTGGGACGCTTGCAACACGTGCACCAACGCTGCCTCAAACTCATCCATGATCTTTTCAACTTCAGAAGCCATGCCGCTACCTCAGTACGGTTCGAATGATAGCACTCGAAATCGAACCGCGCTTGTGCGGCTTCAGAAGCTGGCAAGAGCTACAAAGCCGTGCTACAAACGGAAATCAATCGCGAGCAAATAAGCTAGTCATTTCAGCGTTTGCAGGGCGAGCGCGCAGTTTTCCTTCACCCGCTCCACGATTTTCTACGCCACGCTACGATCTAGTGCGATTTGGCACGCTTTTATGCGCGCGTCTCCTCGCCGCCGATCCGGCGCGCCGATTGAGATCAACCTCTCCTAGAAACTTATCCCGCTGTCTGCTTCGCCTTCCACGGCGGGGATAAGGTTCGCGGCGAGAAAGTCCACGAAAGCTCTGAGCTTGGGAGCGAGATGCCGGCTCGATGGCCACAGCACCCGAAGCGGTCCGGAGCGGTCGGTGTAGTCGTAGAGCACGGTGACGAGTAGGCCTTCACGAAGTTGCCGGCCGATGGCGAAGTCCGGCAAATAGGCGATGCCCAGGCCTTGTTCGGCCATATAGATCAGCGGCTCAAGCGTGCTTGCGACCGCCGTTTTCGGCAGTTCAATCTCGACGCCGGCCTGCTCAGGCGGCAAGGGCCATTGCTCGAACCTTCTGCTGGTCGGAAACCTGTGGTGCAGACAGGCATGAGCCTTGAGGTCATTAGGGGTTTTGGGAACACCTTTGGCCGCGAGATAAGCCGGGGCCGCCACCAGGCGCCGGCGATAGGTGCCCAAGGCCCGCGACATCAAGCGCGTGTCGCCGGCGTCGGCGAAGCGCACCACGGCGTCAAAACCCTCCTCGATCACATCGATGATCCGATCGCTGAAATCGAGATCGAGCATGATCTCGGGATAGGTCCGCATGAACGCCGCGAGCGTCGGTATCATCAGCATGCCGACCAATGGCAGACCGACACGCAGCGTGCCGCGCGGGGCCTCGTGTGTCTGCGACAGCTCAAGCTCGGCTGCTTCGATTTCAGAAAAGATGCGCCGGCAGCGATCGAGGAACAGGGCGCCTTCCGCGGTGAGTGTGATGCTGCGCGTGCTGCGATGGAAGAGGCGCACGCCGAGCCGTTCCTCCATCCGAGCCACTGACTTGCCGATCGCCGATGACGACACGCCAAGCTGCCGTCCCGCAACCGTGAAGCTTCGGGTTTCGGCGGCCCGAACGAACGCATTGAGCGATCCCAGACTGTCCATCCGCGAACCTCCATATCGGACACCTATGTCCGATATGTTTGGAATTATGGCCTGTTTTTCAATTGGTCGAGAACGCTCATCTTGGGGCCAACGCCGCAACCGACCCCTCTCACAACACCATCGGAGACGGCCACAGAAACCTTTTCTTATCAAGGAGATAATCATGCCATCATCAGTCGTTCTCATCACTGGGGCCCTCACGGGCATCGGCCGCGCTGCGGCGGTCTCGTTCGCGAAAGCGGGCAATCGCGTTGTTGTCTCTGGGCGCAAGCCGGATGCCGGCCAGGCCCTGGTTCGCGAGCTCCGTTCGCTCGGTGCCGAAGCCGAATTCGTCCAGGCCGATGTGCGCAAGGAAGACGATGTCCGTCGTCTCGTCGACCGCACGGTCGAGCGCTTCGGGCGTCTCGATATCGCGGTCAATAATGCTGGCACCGAAGGCAAACCCGGCCCGATCACGGAGCAGACCGCGGAAAGCTATTCCGCGACGTTCGACACCAATGTTCTCGGCGTACTCCTGAGCATGAAGCACGAAGCGCGCGTCATGCAGGGACAGCGCAGCGGGACCATCATCAACATCTCCTCGACCTATGGGCACGAGGGCGCGGCGGGGGCCCCGATCTATGTCGGCAGCAAGCACGCCGTCGAAGGCATCACCAAGTCGGTGGCGCTCGAGCTCGCGAAGTCGGGGATACGTGTCAATGCGGTGGCGCCTGGCCCGACCGACACCGGCATGTTGACCCGCTTCACGGGCACGCCGGAGAACAAGGCGGCGCTGACGGCGACCGTTCCGATGGCGCGTCTCGGCCTCTCGGAAGAGATCGCCAACGCGGTCGTCTTCATCGCGTCGGAGGGAGCCTCCTACATCACCGGCCATGTCCTCCACGTCGATGGTGGCAAGAGCCACTGACTCTGAGGGCTTTCTCGTTCGCGCTTCATCGATCGGGCTTGTTCACGGTAGTCGATTGTTGCGACCAAACCCGATTGGCGCGCAACGCATTTCAAATAGTGGGAGGAACCCGATGGGCAACGTAGTGACGAAGCACAGCATTTCTTCCGAACTGGCACAGAAGATGATCGATCAAGCGGTGGCAAAAGCCAGACAAATGGGGGTCGCCGAGAATATCGCGATTCTCGATGACGGCGGCAATCTCAAGGCCTTTAGCCGGATGGATGGGGCCCCGATCCTTTCCATCGAGATTGCGCAGAACAAGGCGTACACAGCTCTGTTCGGCGTCTCCACTCAGGACTTTTTCAACTTTATCCAGCGCGACCCGTCGCTTCTGGCTGGGATCCCCACGCTTGCGCGTGTGGCGGCGTACGGAGGAGGTTTTCCTATCAAGGTGGGCGGAGAAGTCGTCGGGGCAATCGGTGTGAGCGGGGCTCCCACGGTACAGCACGACGTCGATTGCGCGAAAGCAGCCCTTGCGCTCGTGCCCGATGCGATGCGAGCCGAATAATTGGAGCTCAGATCATGATGATTCACGGCCGTCCAGAAATGGCTCATCCGCGCCAGGACATGACTCACACCCACCAGACCGCACCAACACAGTTCGTCGAGGCCAACGGCATCCGCTTCGCCTATCGCCGCTTTGGGAAGTCGGGCGGGGTGCCGCTCGTTTTCAACCAGCACTTCATGGGGACGATGGACCATTGGGATCCGGCGGTGACGGATGGCCTCGCAACGACGCGGGAGGTGATCCTGTTCAACAACGCCGGCGTCTCCAGCAGCTCCGGCGAGGTTCCGACCTCCTGTGAACAAATGGGGACGAACGCCGTCTCTCTTATCAAGGCGATTGGACTGCCGAAGGTCGATGTGCTCGGATTTTCGATCGGCGGCTTTGTCGCGCAGGAGATCACTCTTCAGGCGCCCGACCTCGTGAGGCGCCTGGTCCTGGTCGGCACCGGCCCGCGCGGCGGCGAAGGCATGGCGACCCTCACGCCGGAGGCGCAGGAAATCTTCGGCGCCGCTTATGACGACCCCGATCATCTTTGGCTTCGGGTCCATTTCACGCGGTCCGAGAAAAGTCAGGCTGCAGGCCGTGAGTTCCTCAAACGCTTCCGCCTGCGCGCGCAGAACCGCGATCCCGAGGTCAACGAAAAAGTTGCGCCTGCCCAGATCGAAGCCATTACCAAATGGGGCGCACCGCGGGAGAAGCCGTTCGACTATCTGAAATCGATCCACCAGCCGACTCTGGTCGTCAATGGCGACAACGACGTGATCATCTATTCGGTGAACTCCTCAATTCTGCAGCGGTATCTCCGGTATGCGCAGCTGATCCTCTATCCGGACGCCGGTCACGGCTCACAGTATCAATATCCCGACCGATTCGTTCGGCACGTGTCCCTGTTCTTGTCCGAAGAACAAGCGCCGTGAGCACACATTCGGAGAGCGCGATCGTGACCACCTGCACCTGCCAACACGGAGACAAGTCATGACTGACAAGCCAGTGAAGATTCCGGGGCCGGACCACCCGATTTCGATCGAAGCGACCCCGTCTCGCGTCGTGGTCAAGGTCGGCGGAAAAATCATCGCCGACACAAGCGTTGCGTTGACACTTCGCGAGGCGTCGTATCCGCCCGTTCAGTATATCCCCCGTCGGGACGTCGATATGGCCGCGCTGGCGCGCAGCGAACACACCTCGTATTGCCCCTACAAGGGCGACGCTTCCTACTACAGCATTCCCGCTGGCGGTGATCGTTCACGCAACGCGGTGTGGACTTATGAGGCCCCATTTGAAGCGATGGCGCAGATCAAGGATTATGTCGCATTCTACCCGGACCGGGTCGACGAGATAAGCTAACCGGCAAGAGGAAGGAGCATAAGAGATGGCGTCGAAGGAAGAAAGGAACAAAACGCTTGTCCTCGAAGCATTCGATACACTCTTCAATAAACGGGATTATGAGGCGGCCGCGCGATATTGGTCGCCGAACTACATCCAGCACAGCGCCCACATCGAGCCGGGTCGCGAAGGTCTCTTCAACCTCATCAAGGCCAGTCCCGCGTCCCTCAAATATGAGCCGCGAGTGATCGTGGCCGAAGGCGATTTCGTGATCGTCCACGGTCGCTTCTCCGGCACCGGACTGCCGAGAAACTGGATAGCCGCCGACATCGTGCGCATCGGGGACGGGGTGTTGGTCGAGCACTGGGACGTGCTCCAGGATGAGGCGGCTCGCGCGGACTCAAAGAGCGGTCTGCCGATGTTCGGCGACAGCTTCGCCGATCATCTTGATGGCGACGGAACGGAGCAGAGAGAAAATATAGATGCTGTCCGCTTTCGGAGAGACTAAACGGTCTCCGAGGAGGACACGTTCAACTTCTTCTTCCGACCGTTGGGAAATCTGGAATCCTCATCGGAGGGTGAGTCCTCACGACCACTAGCGTGGCACGACCACGAATCGGCCAGAGGCTCGATCTCGAACGTCTTCAGCTAAACGATAAGCAATGGTTCGTCGGGCCCAACTGCGTCCAATGAAACGTCCAACAAAGCGTCCAACACAAAAACTGGCTGCGCGTCTAAGCTTATGGTATGCAATCGAAAATCCGATCGGATAATTCGAGTCGGCGCGCTTCACCCGCTCCATTTTGTCTCAAGCAGACATATAGCGATGCGCCTTAATCCGAAGGCCCATCGTATGAAATTACCAATCATTCCCAGCATTCGCAGCACCTTTGAAGTGCAACGATCAGATGCTCGATCGGCGTCATGGTCTTCGCAGCTGTGACGGTTGCTTTCTCCGGTCGTAAAAGGCTGCCGCCCTTGCCGCCTTGCGGAGAGGGCGGAAATCGGGTGGCAGGCCGCAGGTCTCTGCTCCAAAGTCCATCGCATCGATCGACCCGATCGTCAGTTGAGACGACGAAGCAAGAGGAGATGAAACATGTCGAGACAAGATGAAAACAAGGCCATCGTCGGCCGCTGGTTCACCAAGTTCTGGGGTGAGACGTGCGATCTCGGAATCGTCGACGAGCTCGCCGCGCCGGATATGCTCCTTCAATACTCACTGCACGAGCCACGTCGGGGACGGGAAGACATCAAGGCTTTCATGACGAATTTCCGCAGGGCCTTTCCCGATCTCAATTTCTGGGGCGCCGCCGATCTCATCGCGGAGGGCGACTATGTGGTCGGCCGCTGGGAAGGTGGCGGCACGCACACCGGCCCCGCGTTCGGCGATTTCCTGGCCGGCTCGTTGCCCGCGAACACCGCTCGGAAAATGCGATTTACCGGCACGACTGTTCTAAAGCTGAAAGACGGCAAGATCACCGAGGAAATCGGGCTAGACGACGGCGTCACCGCGCTGCAGCAGCTCGGGCTGATCAAGCTTGCCGCTTAGCTAACGACAATCGAAAAGCCGGCTCCGTCAGGACCGAAGAGGAGGTGAACTCGACAGCGGACGGCAGGAGCGCGCGGGGCGATCAGACGATGATCGATCCGCAGCGCTCCGCCGTTCGCGTGAAGCCCCGGCTAGTTGGCGGCGGTCATGTCGTCCCGATCAGCCGCAGGCGTGATCTTGCCGAACAGGCCGTTGGTCTGATTGTTCGGGCCAGCGGTGAAATAGAGCGTATCACCGTCGGACGCCAGGAAGGTGCCGAATACCAGCGCCCACAGGCCGTCGATCGAAATCGGCCGGCCTTGCTGGTTGCGCAGTTCGCGCTCGAACCGGCCGCGGCTGTCAAACGCGTTGATCCACCCGGCAAATTGGCCGGCATTGCCGAAATTGCCGATCAGGATGTCGCCGCTGGCCCGGCCGAAGCCGAGGGTCGCGCGGGTGACGCCCCAGGGTGCGTTGAGGACGCCGCGCGAAGCGAAGCGCCGCAACAGCGTGCCGTCGGTGCTGAACACGTCGACGAAGCCCTCGCCCGTGCCGGGGACGACGTCGTCCTTGTTGGCATTCTGCCGCGCATAGGTCACGAACAGATCGCCATCGACATTGGCGATGCCGAACGGCGCGAAGCCCGCGGGTATCTGTGGATCGCTAAAGGCGCCGTCGAGCGCCGTCAGCTTGAAATTGACGTCATAGACTTCGACGGTGCCGGCACGAAAGTTGGTGGCAAACTGGAAGTTGCCGTGGATGTTGGTGCCGAATGCAAGCTCCTTATAGACCGCGCCATTTCTGCCGCCATTGGAATTGTCGACAATGATGACGGCATTGGTCGGGTTGACCGCCAATTCCATCCGGCAATGGTGCCGTTCTCGGTATCCCAGATGAAGATGGCCTGCGAGCTGCCGCAACAGCATTTGCGGCCGATCGGCAGAGGTTTTCAAGATATGCCGCCGCGTCGATGTGCCTGTCGATTTCCGGCATCTGCAGTGCGCGATGCAACTCTGCATCACGGTATAGGACCTCAACGATATGGGCGAGTGCGACTTTGACGTCTTGATTGCCGGCACGGGCGGCGGTACGAGAGACAGGGCTGACGAGAGAGGAATATTCGTTATTGATCCTGTGAACCAGTTCATGCAGCAGAACCCGTTCCAGCGTGATCTCTCGTTTCATGGCAAATTCCGGCATTTAAGTCTTCCTGTTGAGCATTTTGATCGCCGTGACTGCTTGCCGCATAGTCAAGCCGTGACTAACGATCAGCGACTGACCAGTGAACGCAGTCGATTTGAACGGCGCAAAGAATGCGGCTTGGGGGAAACGCGGTGAGCGCGCTAACTGTGGTGTCCTTGACACCTGGATGAGGAATCGCCGATCGCCCCGAATGAGAAGTGGCGCGCTATTTCATTCTCTGTTGAGACAAATTCAGGAATTGAGCGACGCGCTCAGTCTGTGAAGAAGGGATTCTTGAGTGAACGCATGCCCTGCACCGATTTGGGGGCGCGGACCATGTCAATGAAGGCCCGCAATGCGGCGGGCACCTGCCGATGTCCGGGATAATACAGAAATAGCCCTTCCAGGCAGGGTGAGCATCTCTCCAGAACGCGCACCAGTTGACCTGTGCGCAGGAACGGCTCAGCCAGGGCCTCGACGGTATACGCGATTCCAAGCCCGTCGACGGCCGCGCGAACGGCGAGATAGGGATCGTTGACGGTCACTGCGCCCGCCAGCGACATCCTCTTGGCCCTGCCGTTCCGCTCGAAGGACCATGGGAGAACAGCCCCATTCGGCGCAAACCGATATTGAACGCAGCTGTGGGAGGCAAGCTCATCGAACGTGCGCGGCGGCCGCCGCCGCTCGAAATAGCTGGGAGCGCCGACCACCGCCACCTTCATGGGCCCCATCACGCGAACCGCAATCATGTCGGCGGCTGCCCAGTCCTTTGGCCCAATCCCCGCATCGAAACTGCTCGCCACGATGTCGATCGGTCTCATCTCCACCAAAATCTCGAGATGTACGTCGGGGTAGGTTGAAGCGAACCGTGCCCACACCGGCGCGATCGCCGCGGCTGCGGCAATATGCGTTGCATAAATCCTCAAGCGACCAAATGGACGCTGGCGCTGTTGATTCAAGTTTTCCAAAGCGCCGGAAATCTGCTCGATGGCTGGCCGCAGCTGTTCGAGCAGGCGGAGGCCGGCATCGGTGAGCGACACGCTGCGCGTGGTCCGATGCAGCAGGCGTGCTCCGAGCCGCTCCTCGAGCTGGCGCATCGAATGACTGAGGGCGGAAGCGGTCACGCCAAGCTGCGCGGACGCCGCGCGAAAGCTCAATTGATTGGCGACGACGACAAACGCATTCAGGTCGGCAAGTTCGCTACAATTCATTGCTGAATTCCGCTCAGTAGCGAGTGCAACCGATATAGCATTTCCTTTTGGATCACTTGTCAATATCTGCGTCCGGCGAGCGCCTCGCACTGGCCATTAGGGCCTGCCGCAGCAGGGACGAGGATATCGAGATGGGTATCGTTCGGTTTGCACTGAAATTTCCGTACACGTTCTACGTTCTGGCCGCCTTCATTCTGTTTCTCGGTGTTTCGGCCATCATGGTCATGCCGGAGGACATCTTCCCGGAGATCAACATTCCTGTGGTGTCAGTGATCTGGCAGTACACGGGCCTCAGTGTGCCGGAGATGGAGCAGCGGGTCACGACCTACGGTCAGTACTCGATCAGTACCAGTGTGACCGGCATCAAGAACATGGAGGCGCAGACCCTCAACGGCATCTCGGTGCAGAAGATCTACTTCCAGCCCGACGTCAACCTCGACCTCGCTATCTCGCAGGTCGTCGCGGCGACGAATGCAATCCGCGCCCTTATGCCTGCCGGCATCCAGCCGCCGATCGTGGTCCAGTACAACGCCTCGAGCGTTCCGGTACTGCAGCTCAGCCTCGCGTCCGACCGTCTCAGCGAGCAGCAGCTCTATGACTACGGGACCTACAACCTGCGCCAGCAGCTTGCGCCGGTCCCGGGCGTGACGTTTCCGGCGCCCGACGGCGGCAAATACCGACAGATCATGGTCGATATCGATCCAGCCAAGCTTCAGGCCAGAGGCCTGACCCCGACGGACGTGGTGAACGCGGTCAGTGCTCAGAATCTGACTTTGCCATCCGGTCTCGCCAAGATCGGCGACACGCAATACACGGTGCGGACCAACGCGATGCCAGTGAGCATCCCCGACCTCAACAATATTCCAATTAAATACATTAACGGGCAGACGGTATTCCTGAGGGATGTCGGGCAGGTGCATGACGGCTGGGCCGTGCAGCAAAACGTCGTGCGCAACGACGGCCGGCGCTCCGTGTTGCTGAGTGTTCTCAAGAACGGCAATGCCTCGACGGTTGCGGTCGTCAATGGAGTCCGCAAGGTCCTGGAGGTCGCCCGCGCAGCAGCACCGCCTGGCCTCCGCATCAACGAGCTGTTCGATCAATCGAAGCTCGTCACGGCATCGATCGCCGGCGTGCTCCGCGAAGGCGCGATCGCGGCCGGCCTCACCGGGCTGATGATCCTCCTGTTTCTCGGGTCCTGGCGGTCGACGCTGATCGTCCTGATCTCGATTCCGTTGTCGATTCTGACGTCGATCATCATCCTCTATTTCATGGGCCATACGCTCAACACCATGACGCTCGGCGGCATGGCGCTTGCGGTCGGCATCCTGGTCGACGATTCGACCGTGACGATCGAGAATACCCACCGGCTGCGCAGCGAAGGCATGAATCTGGCGGCGGCGACCCTGCACGGCTCCGCCGGCATTGCCGTGCCGACGATGGTCTCGACGCTTGCGATCAGCTGCGTGTTCACCTCGGTGGTGTTCCTTGAAGGGCCGGCAAAATTTCTGTTCACCCCGCTCGGGCTTGCGGTGGTGTTCGCGATGCTCGCGTCTTATGCGCTCTCCCGGACACTGACGCCGGTCATGATCGGCCTGCTGCTCAAGGGCGAGCATCACGGCGGATCCGACGACTCGGGCAACCGGTTCGCGCAGTTGCACCAGCGCTTCGAGCGTGGCTTCGAGCTGCTTCGCCGGGGCTATCTGCGCGTGCTGACGATGTTGCTCAAGCGGCGCCTCATCATTCCCGTTGTCGCCGCGCTGATACTCACGCTGGGCGGTGTCATGGCAACGCAGGTTGGCCGCGACTTCTTCCCCGACATCGATGGCGGACAGATCAAGCTCCATGTCCGGGCACCGGCGGCAACCCGCATCGAATCGACCGAGCGCATCTTCCAGGAGGTCGAGGACAAGATTCGCGAGGTGATCCCGGAGCGCGATCGCGACCTGATCATCGATGACATTGGCGTGCCGCAACGGCCGTACAACCTTGCCTTCACCGATGGATCGACCATCAACGTCAATGACGGCGTGATCCTGGTGTCGCTGAAGGAGGGACACGCGCCGACGGCCACCTACATGCGCGAGCTCCGCGAGGTGCTGCCAGCCGCATTTCCATCCGCGACCTTCTATTTCCAGGCCGCCGACATGATCACGCAAGCCCTCAATTTCGGATTGCCTTCACAAATCGATGTTCGGGTCGTTGGTCGCGATCGCGCGACCAATCTGCGAGTGGCGCAGGAGCTGCGGCGCCGGATCGCCGCCATTCCGGGCATCGCTGACGCCCATCTTCAGCAGGAGCTTGATGCGCCGGCTTTCATGGTGGACATCGACCGGTCGCGGGCGCTGCAGCTCGGTCTCAGCGCGCAAGCCATCGCCAATGATGTCAACACCAGCCTCAGCTCGTCGGAGCAGGTCGCGCCCAATTTCTGGACCGATCCGGTCGCAGGCATTCCCTACTTCATCGCGGTCCAGACGCCGGAGCATCTGGCGACCTCGCTCGGCGATCTCGGCAACACGCCGGTGTCCACCGCGCTCGCCTCCAACGGCCCACCGATCCCGGGGTTGTTGAGCAACGTGGCGACGCTCAAGCGCGAGAGCGTTCCGACTAATCTGAATCAGACCAATATTCAGCCGGTGTACGACATCTATGCCAGCGTGCAGGGCCGCGATCTCGGCAGCGTTTCGAGTGACATCGGAAAGATCGTCGCCGAGCTGCAGAAGGAACTCAAACCCGGCAACACGATCTGCGTGCTTGGACAGATCCAGAGCATGCGTGATTCCTTCCGGGAGCTGGGTATTGGACTGCTGTTTGCGGCCGCATTCGTTTACCTGCTGATGGTCGTCAACTACCAGAATTTCGGCGACCCGTTCGTGGTGATCCTGGCGCTGCCAGCAACCTTATGCGGCATCGTCACAATGCTGTTCATCACGGGCACGACGCTCAATGTCCCCTCGCTGATGGGCGCGATCATGGCTGTTGGCGTCGCCTCGGCGAATTCCATTCTCCTGGTGACGTTTGCGCGCGAGCAGCAGCTCAAAGGCAGGAGCGCGTTTCGGGCTGCCCTTGATGCGGGCCATACCCGAATCCGCCCTGTGCTGATGACGGCCGCCGCCATGGTCGTCGGCATGATACCGATGGCGATTGGCGGCCCCGGCGAGGAGCAGAATGCGGCATTGGCGCGCGCCGTGATCGGTGGGCTGTTGTTCGCGACGCCGACCACCCTGCTGATCGTCTCGTATCTCTTTGCCATGTTGCGCAAGCGCAATGACGGCGTCGCTGCCTATGGCGTATTCGAGGCTCTCCCCGATGAATGATTTGTTTCGCCTGAACAGGAATGACGCGATCGACCGGAATCGACTGGACAGTCCCACGTTCCACCGCGAGATCGACAAGCAGCCAAGGCGTCGCACGCGCCGCCGATGGGGTGGGCGTCTGTTTGCGCTTGGCGGATTTGTGTTGCTTGCCGGCGGCCTCACGCTGGGTGGGTGGGGAAACTATTCGCTGAGGCAGGAAGTCATGGCGACCGCCAGGCAGCAGCATGATTTCGTGCCTAGCTTGCGTGTTGCGACCGTTGAGGCGAATCCCGCGACCGTTTCGGTCATCCTGCCGGGCACGACGGCCGCCTTCGCTGCGGCGAACATCTATGCCCGCGCAACCGGCTATATTGCGAAGCGCAATGTCGACATCGGGGATCGCGTCAAGGCAGGAGATCTGCTGGCGGAGCTCGCAGTCCCCGAGCTCGATCACCAGATTTCGCAGAACGAGGCGACCCTCGATCAGCTCAAGTCGTCACTCCAGCAGGCGCGGGCCAATCAGGATCTGGCGCAGGTGACCTGGGATCGCGACTCGCCTCTCGTCCAGAAAGGCTGGGTCACCCCGCAACAGGGCGACACTGACCGGCTGAATTTGCAATCACGCGTGGCAGGGGTCGCGGTCGCCGAGGCAAACGTCTCCTCGCAGGGGAACCTGCTCAAGGTGCTCCAACAGAATCGCGACTATGCCCTGGTCGTCGCGCCCTTCAACGGCGTCATCACCCAGCGCAATGTCGATGTCGGCAGTCTGGTGCAGGGCAATGCAGCAAGCGGCACCTTCATGTTCGAGCTCATGCAGCAGGACGTCATCCGCGTCTGGGTCTACGTGCCGCAGGACTCAGCCTTTGGCGTCGCCCCCGGCATTGAGGCTATCGTGCGCGTGCCAGAGCTTCCGGATCGCGAGTTTTCTGGCACGGTCACGCGGATCTCCGATGCGCTGCAGCCCGGTACACGGACGCTGTTGACCGAAATCGACATACCGAATCCCGACGGCGCCCTGACGCCCGGGACCTACTGCATGATCGAGCTCCACATCCCGCGCAAGACGCCAAGCCTTTCAGTGCCCGCCGATGCAATCATCTTCAACCGCAACGGAATGCAGGTGGCCGTCGTCGACAATGGAAAGGCAGAGCTCCGCAAGGTGAAAGTGAAGCGCGATCTCGGCACGCGAGTCGAAGTGGATAGCGGCATCAAGGCGGGGGATCAGGTGATCCTCAATCCACCGGTCACGCTCGTCGACGGCAGCAAAATTCAAGCCATGCCGGAGACACCACGCACATAGGCTGGTCAGAATTTTGGGGGGCCTTTCTCGCAAGGAGGCCGACATGTTGCTTCATCTGCCAATCGCAATTCTGGTGGCGTTTTCACCCGTTACCGTCTCTGACGCCGTGCCGAAATTCGATGTCGTGAGAGAGTGCCGGTTTGAGGGCGGATCGACCGTCGAATTCGACCGCTGCTCGCAGGACGAAGCCGCAGCGCTTGAACAGCTCGAGGCAAATTGGGCACAGTTTACCGGTGTCGACAAGAGCGCCTGTCTCTCCGTGGCGACGGTCGCCGGTTTCGCAAGCTATGTCGAGCTGCTCACCTGTCTGGAGATGGCGCGCGACCTGGCGAGGGCAGACGACAGTCCGCGTGGCTCGACTAAGCCACGGCGGATGCGACCGGGACAGCCTGGATCAACCGTCGGCGTCGGACACGGTCCGACTACGTTGAGCGGCGAACGCTAGGGGAGGGCCCGCCGCCCTTTGAGTGCATGACCCCACTCGCAGTCGCTTCGGCTTCCCCAAACGCCCTTGTCTCTTCGATAGGTAAACGTGAAAGCTATTCTGACAACTGAAAATCTTGTAGACATCCGCTTTGATCTCACAAAGCGTTGTCTTGACGCCGAGCACGATGCGCTTGATGTTCCGATGGATGATGATCATCATGTCTTAGGTGAGCGGCATCATCGCATGAACTGAATGAGAGTAAACGCGTCGCAGAAGCAGGGCACCGCGTGAGGTCTGGCGATGGTTCCGCGAACCGCGTGATGGCTGGGGGACGCGCCCGAGGACTCGGCGGGTCCCAAGTTACACGCCGTTGAAGACGAGGTTTGGCATGAATCGCCGTGATATGATTAAATTGGCCTCCCTGGCTGTGCTTCCGATGACGCCGGGAGCAGTCATGGCAAGTTCGCAGGGTGAGCCGCCTTCGTTGAAGTACAAGGTGTTTACGGTCACTCGCCCTGGCCTGAACCGCGATGTGCCGCCCGGCAAGGAGCCCCTGTTGTGGGTCGCCAATTCGGCGACTCTAATCTATGGAGAGCGGGACGCGGTGCTAGTGGATACCTTCCTCACTGTGGAGCAATCCAACGGTTTGGCGGACGCCATTGTTGCGAGCGGAAAGACGCTGAAGGCAATCTATGTCACTCATGCCCATGGCGATCATTTCTTCGGGATAAGAGTTCTGCAGGATCGATTTCCGAAGGCGAAAGCACTGGCGACACCTGAGGTCGTCGCAAGAATGAAGCTTCAGATCACGCCGGAAAAATTGAATGGCCGATGGCGTAAGCTTTTCCCAAATCAAATTCCGGATGTCATTTCGATCGCCGATCCGTTGCAAGGCGATGAGATCGATTTGGAAGGAAACAAGTTGGTCGTTGTCCAAGTCGGTCACACAGACACCGATGATACGACGTGCCTTCACGTCCCATCCATCGGATTGGTTGCCGCCGGCGATGCCGTCTACAACGGCATTCACCCGTTTCTCAACGAGTTCGAACAGGCAAACCCGGTTGGAATGGATTGCCGCGCTTGACAAAATCGACGCCCTGAAACCGTTAGCCGTCGTTGCAGGACATAAGATTCCCGGCAACGATGACAGTCCGCGAAATGTGGAAGAAACGCGCCAGTATATCCGTGACTTCATTCGGCTGAATGACGCGACAAAAACCGCCCGCGAGCTCTATGACCAGATGCTGGAGCTTTATCCTGACCGCGCCAATCCTGGTTCGTTGTGGAGTTCTGCGGCTGCTGCGAAGGCTGAGACATAACGCTGCACATAACAGAAGGGCTCAGGAGACCCAAGCTCGTCGTCTTGGGGTTGGCACTTCGATCGCGATATCTCGATGAATTTTATTTTGGAGCGACAAGCGCGATTGCAGTCTGCAACGCCAACTCGAGGACTTGATCTGCCTCCTCGCCGTCAGGCATGGCTCGTGAGATCGCAATTGCGCCGACCATCATGGCGACGATGCTCCAGGCGCGCTTCTCACGATCAGGTCCTGTCCCATCCAGGACATTCGACATTTTATGGACCAACGCCGACATTTTGCGCCTGTAGGCGACACGTATTTGCGCATTTGAACGTGCAACGTCTGCACTCAAGCTGGGCATGACGCAGCCGGATGCCGGGTCTGCGCGATGGTCAGCGCTGATGTACATCGCCAACCATTCTGTAAGGCGGTCTTGCCGTTGGGTGAGGCTCCCGCTCTGCGAATCTATAAACGGTTCACCGAGGTAGGCCTCGATGACGTCTTCCAGCAGCGCCTGCTTGTTTGAAAAGTTCGAATAGAAGGCACCTGAGGTGACGCCGGCCGATGCCGCGAGGCCGTCAATCCCAATCCCATTGAAACCGTTGGTTCTCAGAGCCCTCGCGCCAGCCTGCAAGATCGCCTGTTTGGCCCTCGCTTTTTGATCCGACGGATATCTCATCACCAGCCTCTCAAAATATCTTGATGGCGCTTGATTCATAGAATAACGATCTATATGTAACGATCGTTATTCTATGAATCAACCCCTCGCGATGAACATCCAACCTCGCGAATAATCGAGAGAAAAGCGATGAGCACGACCTATGAAAATGCGCCGACCAAATCGGTCGAGATGAATGGCACGAACTTCGTGTTCCGGGAGATCGGCAAGAAGGGCGGCATTCCCTTGGTGCTCCTTCACCATTTGACAGCGGTGCTGGAGGATTGGGATCCGCGGGTCGTGGATGGCTTGGCGGCGAAGCACCACGTGATCGTGTTCGACAATCGCGGGGTCGGCGGATCCGGGGGCTCTACCCCTACAACGGTCGAGGAGATGGCTCGCGATGCCGTTGCGTTCATCGGCGCTCTGGGATTTGGCAAAGTCGATCTGCTGGGCTTCTCGCTCGGCGGTTTCGTCTCTCAAGTCATCGCGCAACAACAACCAGGTCTGGTGCGCAAGATCATTCTCGCCGGCACGGGCCCAGCGGGCGGCGAGGGCATCGTGAATGTCGCGGCCGTTCTGCAGGACGCGTTTGGTAAGGCAGCCGCCACCAACAAGCACCCGAAGCATTTTCTTTTCTTTACACGGACGAGCAACGGCCAGGCGGCGGCCGACGACTTCCTGGGACGCCTGAAAGAACGCACCAAGGACCTTGACGCGCCCGTAAGCAACGAAACCATTCAGGCTCAGCTTGCGGCGATCCAAGCCTGGGGACAGGGTGATGCCGCTACACTCGAGACGGTCCAACATCCTGTTCTGGTCGCGAACGGCGATGACGACGTGATGGTGCCGCCGTCCAACTCATTCGAGCTCGCGCGCAGGCTGCCGAATGCACAATTGAGCATTTTCCCCGACGCCGGGCACGGCGGCATCTTCCAGCACCATGCCGCCTTCGTTCAGCAGGCGCTCGTTTTCCTCCAGCAGTAAGGGCTGACCTCGTACTTCGGCGCACCGCCTGCGCCGGAGTATGAGTTTACCGAACCTCCGGTCAACAAGCCCATATCAACCCACATTGCTTCAACGGTAAGCAGATCGTTCGGTCGCGAATACACACGTCGGGCGTGCCTCGCTCGGCGCGGCAAAATAGTGTATCCGCTGGCAGGTATCGCGTCGGTGGTTGTTCCCGCGCCGCCAAAAGCCAAAAAAGCTTCGGAGGAAATCATGTCGGCTCTGCCGCTCTCGGGCATCAAAATCCTTGATCTGACGCGGGTGCTGGCCGGTCCCTTGTCGGCCCAGATGCTGGCCGATCTCGGCGCCGAGGTGATCAAGATCGAACGTCCTGGCACCGGCGACGACGCCCGCGCCTTCGGGCCGCCCTACCTCGTCGATCCCGCGGCTAAGGAGAACAACAACAACTCGTTCTATCTCTGCGCCAACCGCAACAAGAAATCGGTCACCGTCAATATTGCCCGGCCCGAAGGCCAGGAGATCGTCCGTGAGCTCGCCAAATCCTGCGACGTCTTCATGGAGAACTACAAGGTCGGAGATCTCAAGCGCTACGGCCTCGATTATGAATCGATCCGCGCCGTCAACCCCGGCATCATCTATTGTTCGGTGACCGGTTTTGGGCAGACCGGACCCTATGCGCCGCGCGCGGGCTATGATGCGATCTTGCAGGCGATGGGCGGCTTGATGAGCGTCACCGGCCATATCGATGGTGAGCCGGGCGCAGGCCCGATGAAGGTCGGTCCCTCCATCGTCGACTACATGACCGGCATGAATACCTCGATCGGGATTCTCTCGGCGCTCTACCATCGCGACGCCAACAACGGAGAGGGGCAGCATATCGACGTCTGCCTGTTCGACACCGTGATCGCCTCGCTGTCTCATTGGGCCCAGATCTATCTCGTCAACGGCAAGACGCCACCGCGGCGCGGCACCTGGGGCAATGGCGGCATGCCGGCCGGCGTGTTCCGCTGCACCGACGGCGAATTGATGCTGGTGGTCGGCAACGATGGGCAATTCGCGCGCACCAGTGCCGTGCTCGGCGCGCCCGAACTCACGGCCGATCCGCGCTTCCTCAAGAACAACGACCGCGTCGTGCACGGCAAGGAGATCATGGCGATTTTTGCGGGCCTGTTCCTGAAGAAGCCGGTTGCTTATTGGCTCGACGAGCTGGAGAAGGCCGGCGTGCCGTCCGGTCCCATCAACGATTTCGCGCAAGTGTTTGCCGATCCGCATGTCCGTTTGCGCGGCATGGAGATCAAGGTCGATCATCCCTTCGAACATGCGCTGTCGCTGATCCGCAATCCCATCACCTTCTCCGGCACGCCGGTGAAGGACTATCGCGCCCCGCCGCTGTTGGGCGAGCACACCAGCGAGGTGCTGGCCGCGATCGGCTATGATGGCGGCAAGCTGGAAAGCTTGAAGAAGCAGGGCATCATCTAGCCGGGCGCTGATACCGGCTTGGAAGGCAGAGCGTCAGTACAAGCGCTTTGTATTGCTGTTTTCGATGACGGCTTCAACTTCCGTCATTGATTCCGACAATGATCCGTGGGCGACCATGGCCTCGGCGAGCGTCGGCACGTCGGATAGGTCCGGCCATTGATCCGGCTTCCAAAGCCGGGATCTGATGATGCACTTTGGACAATGAAGGAAAGCTTCCTCGACGGTGATAACCAGAACGAGGTTTGGCGGCTTGCTATTGACTGCCAATCTATCCTGAAGCGCGCTGTCCCGGACGATTTGTCCCTTGCCGCTGACCCGCAGCGTGTCGCCGTTTCCCGGAATGATGAAGATCAATCCGACGTCGGGGCAGGTGAGCAGGTTTTCGAATGTATCCAACCTGTTGTTGCCGAGGCGGTCCGGGATCGCGAGTGTCTTGTCATCGAGGACCTTAACGAACCCGGCGGGATCGCCCTTCGGCGACACGTCGAGCCGGCCGTCCCGCCCACGTGAGGCAATGACTACAAACGGGGAGGCTGCGATGAAGCGCCGGCAGATATCATCGAGGTGATCGATTTCCTTGTTGCGCACGAAATGACTGGGATGCTTGTTCAGTTCGCGCAGACGTTCGCGCGATATGATCACTTCCTCGAAACGTTGTCCCATGGACCGCGCTCCTGCCAGCCAGGCGGACGTTGCATGATTGCCAGATTACTCCGTGGGGACCGACAAGCAAGTGCGCGAGCGCGGCCAGAACGGCGGTGTAACTATGCGTGGATGTGACGCACTTAAAGTGAAGATCACAACCCAGGGTTTATGATGCTTGCGCTCCGCCGAATGCGTTCAATTTGACGGTCGGAGCCGGCATGGCGATCTCGATCTCACGCTTGCGCAGGTGAGGAAGCTTTTTGAGAGCGGCAAGCCATACTCCTGAAGCGAATGCGATGCTCAAACCCTGTTAACGCCCGCCGGTGCCCGCACCGCGGCGGTCAGCTCTGAACTCCTGCTGGCCTTCTCGCCCGCCGTCAGCGCCATCACCGATACCGCGACCACCCGCTCGATGATGCGATCGACGTCGTCGAGATCGCACAGTCCTTCCGAGAGTTTGGCCAGCCGCTCGCTTTCGCGGATGGTGTGGTGGGCCATCGCGAGCGCGAAATGCAGCCCCCAATAGAGCTCGACCTCGCTGCGGTCGGGCAGCGATCGCCGTATGGCGGCGGCGAATTTGCGCAAATGATCGACCTCGCGGTTCTTGATGCGGCGGATCGGCGGCACCGATTCGATCGAGGCGCGGATCATGTAACGCGCCGCGGTCGAACGCTCGCGCTCGGGACCGAGGCAGCCGCGCAAGGTCGGACCGACCAGCGCGCGCAGGATATCGTCGATGCTGGCGCGTCCGCCGCCGGCTTCTTCCGCCGCCTTCAATTCCTTGAGCCGCTCGCGGTTGGTGGCAAGGCTGCGGGTGACGAACAATTCGGCGATCAATTCGTCCTTGGAGCCGAAATGATAATTCACCGCCGCCAGATTGACGCTGGCTGCGGCGACGATGTCGCGCAGCGTGACGTCGCCAAAACCGCGGTCGGCATAAAGCCGCTCGGCGGCGGCGAGAATGGCGGATCGAGTCTGATCGCTCGGCATGGCGGTCCCCCGCGGCTTGCGGAGTTGCAATTCAAACAGTTGTATGAAACTATCGTTTAAGGGCCGGGAATGCAAGACGCGCCCAGCGTGTCTGCGCAGCCAAAGCAGGCGTCGCCTCTCGCGGCGGCGCGATAAATGGCCTTGCGGTCGGCGGTTCGCGAGAAGAGAGTGCGGCCCATAAGATTTCGAAAAGCGCTAGGGATTTCGAAAAGCAAAGGTGAGGAGCGTCACATGGATTTCACGATGTCAGACCGCCAGAAGGAATGGCTCGGCCGGGTGCAGTCGTTCATGACCAAGCACGTCCGCCCCGCGGTGCCGATCTATCAGCAGCAGGACGCCGAAGGGCCGCGCTGGAAGGTCATCCCGATCCTGGATGAATTGAAGAAGAAGGCCAGGGCCGAAGGCCTCTGGAACATGTTCATGCCGCCGTCGTCGCACGAGGACGACGAATTCCGCGGCGCCGGACTGAGCAATCTCGAATATGCGCCGCTCGCCGAAGAGATGGGCCACATCGGCTGGGCCTCGGAAGTGTTCAACTGCTCCGCGCCCGATACCGGCAACATGGAAGTGCTGATGCGCTACGGCACCAAGGAGCACAAGCGCAAATGGCTGCGGCCCCTGATGGACGGCGAAATCCGCTCCGCCTTCCTGATGACGGAGCCTGCGGTCGCATCCTCCGATGCCACCAACATCGAAACCAGCATCAAGCGCGACGGCGACCATTACGTGATCAACGGCCGCAAATGGTGGTCGTCGGGCGTCGGCGATCCCCGCTGCAAGCTCGCGATCCTGATGGGCAAGACCGATCCGAACGCGCCGCGCCATCAGCAGCAGTCGCAGATCCTGGTGCCGCTCGACACGCCCGGCATCAAGGTCGAGAAAATGCTTCCGGTGTTCGGTTACGACGACGCGCCGCACGGTCACGCCCAGGTGCTGCTGGAGAACGTCCGCGTCCCCGTCAGCAATATCTTGCTCGGCGAGGGCAGGGGCTTTGAAATCGCGCAAGGCCGTCTCGGCCCCGGCCGCATCCATCACTGCATGCGCACCATCGGCAAGGCCGAAGAGGCGCTTGCCAAGATGGTGAAGCGGCTGTCCTCGCGCACCGCGTTCGGCAGGAAGATCATCGAATTTTCGATCTGGGAGCAGCGCATCGCGGAGGCCCGCACCGACATCGAGATGAACCGGCTGCTCTGCCTCAAGGCGGCCGACATGATGGACAAGGTCGGCAACAAGACCGCCCAGCTCGAGATCGCCATGATCAAGGTGGCGGCGCCCAACATGGCGCTGAAGATCATCGACAATGCGATCCAGGCCTTCGGCGGTGCCGGCGTGTCCGACGAAGCTGGCCTTGCGCGGGACTATGCCTCGATGCGCACGATGCGCCTCGCCGACGGGCCCGACGAGGTCCATAACCGCGCCATTGCCAGACTTGAACTTCGGAAGTATGCAAACGCTCCTACGCATTAAAAGGGAGCGTCGTATGGCGCGCTCCTAGCCGTCATTCCGGGATGGTGCGTTAGCACCAGACCCGGAATCTCGAGATTCCGGGTCTGGTCCTTCGGACCATCCCGGAATGACGGGTTATAAAGAGTGAGGGAGCGTCATCGTGGCCGACGGCGTCAGGCGAGACGAGGAGTTTTCGGGCACCAAGCCGGTCGAGGAGCGGCACCGGTTCGATGAGCTGCGCCTCGAGAAGTGGATGCGCGACCACGTCGAAGGTTTTTCCGGACCGCTGGTCGTGCTGCAATTCAAGGGCGGCCAGTCCAATCCGACCTACCGGCTCGATACGGCCGGCCGTTCCTATGTGATGCGCCGAAAACCGTTCGGCAAATTGCTGCCGTCGGCGCATGCGGTCGACCGCGAGTTCCGCGTCATTGCCGCGCTCGGCAAGCAGAATTTTCCGGTCGCCAAGGCTTATGCGCTGTGCACCGACGATAGCGTGATCGGCGCCGCCTTCTACATCATGTCGATGGAGGAGGGCCGGGTGTTCTGGGACCCGATGCTGCCGAGCCAGACTCCCGAGGCGCGGCGGAAAATCTTCGAAAGCAAGATCGAGACGCTGGCAAAACTGCACATGTTCAATCCGGAGGCGATCGGTCTCGGCGACTTCGGCAAGCCAGGCAATTATTTCGCGCGCCAGGTCGATCGCTGGACCAAGCAATACCGGGCCTCGGAGACGCAGCACATTCCCGAGGTCGAGAAGCTGATCGAGTGGCTGCCGAAGACCGTGCCGGAACAGAAACGTGTCTCCATCGTTCACGGCGATTATCGGCTTGACAATATGATCTTCCATGCGACCGAGCCGCGGGTGCAGGCGGTGCTCGACTGGGAATTGTCGACGCTCGGCGATCCGATGGCCGACTTCACCTACCTTCTGATGCAATGGACCATGCCGGGCCTGGCCGGCGCCGATCTCAAAGCGCTCAACATTCCGAGCATGGATGAGGCCGCGCAAATCTATTGCAAAGTCACCGGCACCGCGGTGCCCGACCTGAACTGGTATTTTTCCTACAATTTGTTCCGCCTTGCCGGCATCACGCAAGGCATCGCCGGGCGGATCCGTGACGGCACCGCGGCCAATGCCAAAGCCATGGAATCCGCCAAGCGCACCGTGCCGCTGTCGAAGGCCTCCTGGGAATACGCGCAGAAGGCGGGGGCGACTTGAGGCGGCGCCGTGTCATGGTCCGCCGCTCGGTCGGCGCAGCGCGCGCCGCCCGGTGACAAGCTCCGGCGGGCGATCCATTATTCCCGCTTAAGTCTAATCACGCCAACCAAGGTTTTGCGGGAACGACGGAGCCTGCGCATCTTGCACGGGTCGGTCCGGGGCTCGGGCATCTTGTGCGAGCGGGGCCCGTTCCGGTGCATTTTGCTGCCGCCGGATCTTCGCTCGGGGCCTTTGCACGGGCCGGATCTCTGCCCGCGCATTTCGCACATGGCGGATCTCTGCTCGCGCATTTTGCACGTGCCGGAGGTGCCGGTGCCGTCGCACGGGCCGGACCTCTTCCGGATCATCTTGCACAACCTGTACCTTGGCATCTTGTGTCTTGGCGTCTTGCACAGCCGGTGCTTGGGTATCTTGCACGGGCTGCACGGACCCGACGTCCGCCGGCGCATCTTGTACCGGCGGCACGACCTGTGCCCGCGCATCTTCCTCGGCCGCCCAAGCTTGGAATTGCTTCAACGGAGCCTCGGTTGGTGGCTGCCGGATTTCGCTCTCGCTCCGATCGCCAGCTTCAAGAGCGGCAGCAACTTGGTCGCGCGTCGGCGCGTCCGTTGCAGCCGGCAGCAAAGCCTGAGCGGGCGCGGTTGATTGAATGGTCGGCGTCGACCGACCGCGGCCACGCTGAAACGGCGATAGGTCGAGCAGCGAAGCCGTGACTTTCGCAAAGGGCGCGGCCGGATGTCCCACCAATAGAAGCGCGATCACTGCCACCGGTAAGGCCGCAATACTCGTCTTGAGGATTCGCGACCAGATAACTTCTTCGTCCCAACCCGGCGCTTCGGGTTCTTCGGCATGTTCGAAGAGAACGAGAGGAAACCGATTGTCTGGAGGGAAGCCGTGCTCCGTCGGCATTGAGATAGCTGCATCGTCCAAACCCGGCTCTTTGGGTTCTTCGGCTTCTTCGGAGAGAACGACAGGAAAACCATCGTCTGGAGGGAAGCCGTGCTTCGTCGCCATTGAGTGGTGCCTCCTCTTATTGTCCTTGTCGACCAGTACCCGGCTATCGAGGTCGAAGAAGCGACGATCACCGGCACAATTTGGGAGAAATCTTGATTTAACTGCGGCCGAGACCGCACGATTTTGCTGGTTTTTGCAGCAAGCGTAGCCGGAGCAAAGCTTGCGCCATGGGTTCGCTCCCGGCAGGCCATGATTTCTGCACTATTCAAGCAGCAAATAGAGACGTGTAGGCTTTGGAGGACGGGCGGTGCTGAGGTTCACCCTCGCGTTATTGCTGACGGGGCTAGTTGCCTCTGTGCTCGGCGGCTGCATGCAGGCGACGCTCGCCCCGTCGTCGGATGCGAGCCTGACGCCGAGGGATCGGCAATTGCTGGCCCATGCGCCGTATGCGCAGGCAACGATCCCCGAAACCTTTCGCCGGCATCTCGTCGACTATCCGCGCCGGGAAGCGCCGGGCACGATCCTGGTCGATACCGACGCGCGTTATCTCTATTACGTCCTCCCGCAGGGCAAGGCGATCCGCTACGGCGTGGCGGTCGGGGAAGAAGCGCTGGCCTTCTCCGGCGTAGCAACAGTTGGCAAGATGGCTGAATGGCCTGACTGGATCCCGACGCCGGAGATTCAGGCGCGGCTCGGCCCCTATCCGGCGCGCGTTCCCGGAGGTCCGGCCAATCCGCTGGGGGCGCGCGCGCTCTACCTCTACCAGGGCAACAAGGACACCCTGTATCGCATCCACGGCACCAACCAGCCGGAATATATCGGTCAGGCCATATCGTCCGGCTGCATCCGCATGGCCAACGAGGATGTCATCGATCTCTTTGATCGCGTGAGGCAAGGCGCCACCGTCGTCGTCCTCGCGCCGGGTCAACGCGGCTGGACGGGGCCCATCGCGGGGCTTCGAAGCTGATCGAAATAACTCCGAGATAGCGGCGTAGCCAGGACGAGCGAGGCGATATCGCGGGCCAATCGCGCGCTTGCGCGACTTGTACCTAGCGGCCGAAGGAAGACCAAAGATGATCCAGCAACTGCGCATTTGCGAGATCTTCGAAAATAACAAGGCCGCGTTCCACGCCCGTTTTCGCGATCATGCGGCGCGCACCATGCGAACCAGATACGGCTTTCAGATCGTGGCGATGTGGGAGACCAAATTCGGCGAGAAGACCGAATTCGTCTATTTGCTGGGGTGGCCGGACGAAGCGACCAAGACGGCCGCATGGTCGGCCTTCATGGCCGATACCGAATGGTCTGAAATCAAGCGCGTGACGCATGCGGAGCACGGCCTCTTGGTGGGCCAGATCGAGGACCGTTTGCTTACGCCTGCGGACTATTCGCCGGCAAAGGGACGGAGCCTTTTGCGGTAGCGACCAGATTATGCATCGCAACGAAATCACGCGATGTGGCCAAAGGAAAACTCATCGGGCTGCCGTGAAATCGGCGGAAATGGCCGGTCTCCTGTCGCAGGTCACACCGAGGTTCGCGAGACGCGCGATGACCACATTCCGCCGTACCCTGCGAAGCGACGACCCGCTCGCCATCGAGCTCACCACGGCACTCAAGGAAGGCGATGTCGAGCGGCTCTCCCGCCTGCTGGCGGCCGAGCCTGACCTCGCCTCTTGCGTGGTCCGCAATGAGAAGGGCGGCGGACGCACGCCGCTGCATCTGTTCGCGGATTGGCCCGGGCAGATCCCAAACGCCGCAGCGATCGTGCGAGTGCTTAAGCGTCATGGCGCCGACCTCGATACAGCGGCCGTCGACATGCGGCATCACGAGACGCCGCTGCACTGGGCGGCCAGCAACGATGACGTAGCCCCGATCGATGCTCTGCTCGATGCCGGCGCCGATCTCGAACGCGGTGGCTCATCGATCGACGGCGGTCCGCCCTTGTCCTCGGCCGTCGGCTACGGAAGTGGGCCGGCGCGCGGCGGCTTGTGGGGCGCGGTGCGAAAACCCAACTCTGGCACGAGGCCGCGCTCGGGCTGATGGAGGCGATTGCGCGTCGCGTCAAGGCCACTCCGTCGTTGCGCGGCACCCATCTCTCAGGGCCTTTCTGGAACGCCTGCCATGGCGGTCAACTCGCCGCTGCGCAATATCTCTTCGCGCGAGGTGCCGACCTCGACTGGCCCGCTCCCTGGTCAGGGCAAACGCCGCTCGATATCGCGGAGCAAGCCGGACGAAGCAATGTCGTGGCATGGCTTCTCGAAAACGGTGCGATCCACGGAAAGAGGAGCGGCTGACTAGACGCGGTCTAGTCTAACGTCGATCGGCAAAACGAGCAGCCCATGTCGGGCTCGGGTCCTCGTCGGCCGCTCCGGTGCGTGACCCGCCCAACCTGGCTTCAAACCGCTTTCACGTGGCGTTTGGCTTCGTCGAGGTCGGGAGCGCATGGCTTGCGGAACGCGCCAAGACGGTCAGATACCTCGCAATGCCCATCTAATGCTGCGCCGTCCCGCCGGCGGGTTCGATATTTTGTCCGACGCGCCACAACACGCCCGTCGGATCGACGATCACGAAGTCGCGGAGTTCCCAGGGCTTGTCGGAAGGCGGCTCTGCCTTCACGCCGTATCTGCCGATCAATCCCTGGGTCTCAACATGGCTCCACCAGGCGTCGACGTCCTCGACCAGCAAATGCATCATGAAGTTGCCGGCGTGTTCCTTGTTGTAGAAGTTCTGCAGCAGAAAGCTTGAAGTCCCACGCCGGAGATAAGCCAAATCGTCGGATGACCAGGCGAGCTCGAAACCCAAATCCTGGTAGAATTGCTTGCTCAAGGCGAAATCCCTTGATGGCACGAACGCCTTGACTTCGATGATCTTGAGTTCGTCCACCGCTACGCTCCTGCTCGACGGTGCCCGCGCGGATAGGCCCGCTTTATGGCCCTTTTCCGGCTCCGCGCGATGCTCGCTTTGCCGTTTGGTAGAAGCAGCGTCGCGGGTCCCGATGCGAACCTGCTAAGGCCATAGGCGAGCGTCCAGCCGCGGAGCGCTGTGAGCAGGCGGGCGCGCTACGAACCCGGACCGATCAGGTTAGCCCTCCCAGAAACTCCAACAGAGCCGCATTGACCTCGGCGGGGCGCTCCTGCTGAATCCAGTGGCCGGCACCGTCGAAAATGCGAACGAGCCGCAGATCGGTCACGTGCTCGCGCATGCGCGCGACCAGGTCGAGACCCGGCAGGAAGGTGAGAACGGGATCGAGGCTGCCGGCGATGAAAGCAGCCGGCTGTTCGATCCGGCGGTTCGCAACCTCCGCCTGCTGGGCAAAGTCGATCTCCGATGTGCGATAACGGTTGAGCGGCCCTCGAAAACCGCTTCGCTCGAATTCCCCCGCATAATAATCGAGGTCATAGCGCGTGAGCCAATGCGGCAGCGGATCCGGATCGGTCAGTCCGTCGAGGTATTTCGCGTCGGGAGGCTTCTTGGGCCTTGGTCCGGCCTTGATGCCTTCGCCCGAGGCCCCATAGTAGATCTTCCGTAGCGAAGTGCGCACGTCGGCCTCGAGTTCCGCCTCGGCAACACCCGGTTGCTGGAAATAGATTTGATAGAAGAAGCGATCCTTGTAGATGTTTCGAAACAGCTCGATGCGGTGCGCCGGGCCCCTTCCGGCATACGGGACGCTGAGACCTGCGACCGCCCGAACCCTTTCCGGAAAAAACAGCGATGTATTCCAGACAATGGGCGCGCCCCAGTCGTGGCCGACGAGAATCGCTTGCCTTTCGCCAAAACTCTCGATCAGGCCGGCAATGTCGGTGCACATGTCCTTGATCGAATAGGCCTCGATAGGGGCGGGCTTGTCACTGCCGCCATACCCGCGCAGGTCCGGTGCGGCAACGCGATAACCCGCTGCCGCGAGAGCCGGGATCTGATGGCGCCAGGAGTACCAGCTTTCCGGCCAGCCGTGCACCAGCACGACCAGGGGTCCCTTTCCGGCAAGGGCGACCCGCAGCCGTATGCCGTTGGTCTCGACAATCGCGAACTCTGTTGCTGTCTTCATGGGCGTCTCCATGTTCGGGCAGCCTGTCGCGGCGGCCATTTCCAACGCGCACGATCTCGCCGCGATTAAGACAGAAGGGAATGGCCAAATGGAATTGTGCAGTGACCTTTTGCCCTCTCTTCGACGGTCGCCTCAATGACAAACTGGACCTGCGGCGTCTGCGAAGCAAACGGCATCAACATCCACTATCTGAGAACAAGCGGATACAAGCCCCCGTTGATTGCGCTCCATGGATTGACCGGGAGCGGAGCTTGCTGGATTCCTTTGGCGCGCGCTCTCGACGATGACTACGACGTGGTGATGCCAGACGCCAGAGGTCACGGAAGCTCGAGCGCACCGCTTCATGGGTTTTTGTACCGCGACCACGCAAGCGACGTCATTGGACTCATCGAAGCGCTCGGACTTGCCGCTCCGGTTCTGCTCGGCCACTCGATGGGAGGCATGACTGCGGCTGTGGTGGCGAGTCAAGTCGGTACAGCCATTCGCGGCGTCATCCTGGCCGACCCGACTTTCTTAAGTCCCCAGCGCCAGCGCGAGGTTCACGAGAGCGATGTCATCGAGCAACATCGCCGACTTCTCAGCTTAAACCTGGGTGACGTGCTGGCTAAGGCACGGCTTCGACACCCGCATCGTTCGCCCGAACTCGTCGAACTCATAACCGATGCGAGGCTGCGGACCAAGATAAGTGCTTTTGATGTTCTTACACCGCCTAACCCTGCGTATAGCGAGTTGGTGAGCACCATTCGCGTCCCAATCCTCCTGGTCATAGGGGACAAAGGTGTTGTTTCCCTTGAAACGGCACAAGAACTGCAGAATCTTAATCAACGCCTTCGTTACGAACGAATACCGGACGCTGGCCACGGGCTTCCATATGATCAACCGGATTACTTTGCGGCGGTGGTCAGGTCGTTTCTACGGTCGGTGGCCGCATCGTAGTCAGGGCACATCAGAAACGAGGCTTTTGAGAGAGTCGCAGCGCGGCGAGCAGTTCGCGCCGAACCGCCCCAAGAACACGCCTATGGGAGTGAACAATGCCTGCTTACATGATTGCCCTGAACAGAAGTGTGCATGATCGACAAAAACTCGAAGCGTATTGGAAAGCAGCCGGCCCGACATTTGAGGGGCGGGGCGCCAAGTTCCTTTCCATTTACACACCACCGCTCGAAGGTGTCGTCCTGATTGAACTTCCCGATGTGGCGGCAGCCAAAGGCTTGGTACGAAAGTCCGGCGTATCAAAAGGCAAAGCAGCACAGGGACGGCGCGGCGGACACCGAGTTTTTCATTATTGATGGTGGTTTGGTCCCCTTTGCAGATCGTCTGCCGCACATCAAGGACCGGCGGGCTTAGTTCCATTCCGTGGCACCTGTCCCAATTTCGGAATTTAAGAAGTTCCGCTTGACGGCCGGGTAAAATCAGCATTATTGATTCGGTCGTCCCGCTCCACAAGAGGGGCGGCTCGCGATCGTCACGAAACGCGGGGCGGGATGCGATGGACGTGGAGGTGCCGTTGACGAGTGGCGCTGAAGCGGACGGCAAAATCGTGTGGTCCTGACTCCGCGACGCTGGAGTCAAGCCTGCGGGTAGTGACCCGCAGGCGACGGTGGCAAAAGAGCCCGTTCACCGGGGAGAGCGCGCCATAAGCCGTAAACCATTGCGCAGGGAAGGCCGGGATGTTTCCGGTGAACCTGTAGTGACTAACTCGTGTGCTTTTTACTTTCGCACGCGAGGCTGCGGGTGCATTGGGCACCCGGCTTTCCCTGCGCCCTCTTTCTTTCCGAGGGACAAGGTTTCTGCAACGGCCCGGGCGCACTTCGCGCCGCGGGATAGCGGAGTCATGTGGAGCAACGTCATGGCGAGCGAAGCGAAGCAATCCATTCTTTCTTTGCGCGGCGAGATGGATTGCTTCGCTTCGCCGCAATGGCGGCTTCAATGGCTGTTTGAATAAATTCCACGTCGTCCCGGACAAGCGAGCGGCGGCGAGCGCCGATCCGGGACCATAACCGCCGATCTGCGTTGTGACGCTGGGCGGGGGCCACAGCGATCGCATCAATTCACATCAGTGGTTATGGGTCCCGGCCTTCGCCGGGACGACAAGTTGACGACGCGTCGCGCGGTCCGCAGTTCAAATCGGTTTCCCCGCATACGGCATCGACGCCGTCAGGCCGCCATCGACCGGGATCGCTTGACCGTTGACGTAAGAAGCCTCGTCGCTTGCGAGAAAAAGTCCCATCGCCGCGAGCTCGTGTGGCTGGCCGGCGCGCTTCAACGGATTGAGCTGGCCGATCTTGCCGTCGGTGCCGCGTTGCTTCGCGTTATCGAAGATCGGCTTGGTCATGCCCGTTTCGATCAGGCCCGGACATACCGCGTTGATGCGCACGCCGGTGCCCGACAGCGAATAGGCGGTGGTCTGCACCAGGCTGATGACGCCGGCCTTGCTCGCCGCATAAGGGTGTCCGCTGGCGCCGGACTTCAAGCCCGCGACCGATGCGGTGCAGACGATGGCGCCGGACCTCTGCCGGATCATGTGCGGCATCGCATATTTGATCGCGAGAAACGGCCCGATCAGATTGACGCGCAGGATTTCCTGCCAGTGCTCGACGGTCTGCTCGGCGATTGGCACCAGCCCGCCGGAAATACCGGCATTGGCCCAGATCGCGTCCAGCCTGCCGAATTTCGACACCGCCTTGTCGATGAAGGCCATCACGTCTTTTTCCGAACCGGCATCGGCCTGTACGCCTTCCGCGGTGCCGCCCGCCTTCTGGATCTGCGCCACGGTTTCCTCGACGCCGTCGGTGCGGTCGACCGCGATCAGTTTTGCTCCTTCTTTGGTGAACAACAGCGAGGCCGCGCGTCCGATGCCGCTGCCGGCGCCGGTGATGATGACCGATTTGCCTTCGAGGCGACCCATTTTGTTGCTCCCTTTCTACTTAAGTCTTTTGCGTTTGCCGCTTCGCGGAATTTCAAACAAGATATCAAACGTTGAAGTCACTTGAGGCGGCATTCCATCTCACGTACAGCGACATCAAAACAGTATTGAAGGGTGTTGGCGATGTCCAATGAAGACAAATCAGCAGTCGTTGCGACGCGGTGGTGGTGGGTGCGCCATGCGCCGGTGCGCAGCGACGGCGGCAACATCTACGGCCAAAAGGACATCGACTGCGACACTAGCGATCGCGAAGTGTTCGAGGCGGTGGCGAAAATCCTGCCGCGCAACGCGCTCTGGTATGCAAGCAATCTCCAGCGCACCCATCAGACCGCGGCAGCGATCTGGGCCACCGGCTTTCCCAAGCCTGCGAACATGCTTCAGGAAGCAGCCTTCGCCGAGCAGCATCTCGGAGCGTGGCAGGGCATGAATCGCGCGGCCTTCATCGCCAGCCGGCCGGTCGGCAGCCACTGGTTTGCCGACATCTCCGAGCCCGCCCCCGGCGGCGAGAGTTTCATGGATCTGTATAACCGGGTGCGCGGGGCGATCGAGCGTGTCAATGTCGAGCACGCAGGCCGGGACGTCATCGCCGTCGGCCATGGCGGCACGATCAAGGCGGCGATCGGTCTTGCGCTCGGCGGGCAACCGGAAAGGGGGCTTGCTTTTGACATCGACAATTGTTCGGTGACCCGGCTCGATAACTTCGCAAGCACCGGTCGCAGCATCTGGCGCCTTCCGATGGTCAACCAGCAGCCCTGGATTGCGGATGTAAGGCACGCCGCCATGCATCAGCCGGCCGGGCCGGAAATCGTGGGGGAGACAAAGCTCGCGTGAGGTGTCATTCCGGGACGGTCCGCAGGACCGGACCCGGAATCTCGAGGTTCTCAGGTGCGCAATTGCGCACCATAGTTCGGTCCTGCGGACCGCCCCGGAATGACGTAAAACACGACCGGCACCGCCGGACCAAGAGTGGGAGAGAGACATGAGCTTGTTCGACATGAAGGGAAAAGTCGCCGTCATCACCGGCTCCACCCGCGGCATCGGCCGCGCCATCGCAGAAAGGATGGCCGAGCACGGCGCCAAGGTCGTGATCTCCTCGCGCAAGCAGGACGTCTGCGACCAGGTGACCAAGGAGATCAACGACAAGTATGGGAATGGGACAGCGGCCTCGATCGCGGCGAATATTTCCAGCAAGGAAAACCTTCAGCACCTGGTGGACGAGAGCAACCGCATCTTCGGCAAGATCGACGTCCTGGTCTGCAACGCCGCATCGAATCCATATTACGGTCCGCTTGCCGGCATTTCCGACGATCAGTTCAGAAAAATTCTCGACAACAACATCGTCGCCAACAACTGGCTGACCAGCATGGTGGTGCCGCAGATGATCGAGCGCAAGGACGGCTCGGTGATCATCGTCTCCTCGGTCGGCGGGCTGAAGGGCTCGACGATCCTTGGCGCCTACGCGATCTCGAAGGCGGCCGACATGCAGCTTGCGCGCAACCTCGCCTGCGAATACGGCAAGCACAATGTGCGGGTGAACTGCATCGCGCCGGGCCTGATCAAGACCGATTTTGCCAAGGCGCTGTGGGACAATCCGGAAAACCTGAAGGCGTCGACCTCGCGCTCGCCGCTCTTGCGCATCGGCATCCCCGACGAGATCGCGGGCGCTGCGGTGTTTCTGGGCTCGGCGGCCGGCAACTTCATGACCGGCCAGACCATGGTGATCGACGGGGGAGCTACGATCAGTTGACGCTCACCGTCATTCCGGGGCGCTCGCGTGCGAGCGAACCCGGATCCAGAAGTTGTGGTGTGAGATTCTCAGATGCGCAATTGCGCATCCTAGCTCGCGCTGACGCGCGCCCGGAATGACCCTTCGGGTCACTCCAAAGCCGCATAAACCAGGTTGCGCGTCAGCGTACGGGTGTACATGCGCTGGCCAGGCGCTTGCGACATGAACACGGCAAACAAATCCTCGACCGGATCGATCCAGAAGAAGGTTCCGCCCATGCCGCTCCAGAAGAACTGGCCGACCGAGCCCATGAACGGCGCGATGCCGCCTTGGGTGCGCACCGCAAAGCCGAGGCCAAAGCCGTGGCCGGGCGGCATCAGGGGGCTGTCGACTTTGACATGCGGGCCGAGGTGATTGGACGCCATCAGCTGCAACGTCTTGCGGCCGATGATCCGCTCGCCGTCGAGCACGCCGCCGTTGAGCAGCATCTGGCAGAAGCGGGCGTAATCCATCGTGGTCGAGACCAGCCCGCCGCCGCCGGATTCCATCACCGGCTTTTCCAGCATGTTGAAGAGCTGGATTTTGTCGCCGTTCCAGGGATCGGTCGAAAACGGCTCGGCAAGCCGGCCGGCATTCGCTTCACCGGTGTGGAACGCAGTCTCGGCCATCTGCAGCGGCGCCAGGATGCGCTCGGTCAGGAACGCGCTCAAGCTTTTGCCGGAGACGACCTCGATGATCCGGCCGAGGATGTCGGTGGAGCGGCTATAATTCCATTCGTCGCCCGGCTGGCACTTCAGGGGCAGGCTTGCCACCATCGAAGCGTGCTCGGCGTTGGTGATCTTGCGGCTGCGCAGCCGCGACTGCTGATAAAGCTGCTGCACCAGGCCGTTGCCGGTGTGATCGTAGGTGATGCCCGAGGTGTGGCGCAAAAGGTCCTGGACCGTCATCGGACGCTTCAAGGGCACGAGATCGAGCTTGCCGTTGCTCTCGACGCCGACCTTTTGGTTGGCAAACTCGGGGATGAATTTGGCGACGGGATCGCTGAGCAGAAAATGACCTTCCTCCACGAGCATCATGATGCCGACCGAGGCGATCGGTTTCGTCATCGAGAAGATGCGGAAGATGGTGTTGTGCGCCATCGGTGTGGCGGCGGCCGGACTTTGCCGGCCCAGCGCATCGAACCAGCCGATATGGCCTTTCCGCGCCACCATGATGGTGGCGCCGGGGATGGTTCCCTTGTCGATCTCGCGCTTGAACGCGTCCGACATCCGCTGCAACCGAACCGGCGAAAGCCCGAGCGATCCCGGCTTGGCTTGCGGGAGGGGGGTCGTTTGCGGGGTGGGGGCGTGCTTGGCGGCGGTTTGCGCGTTCATGGTCTCTCCCGTCGGCTGTTGTTTTTGGCTTGAGGTAAGTCTGGCGCAGAACCGGTAGCTTGAACAGGGCGTTTGGGGTTGACCGCACTTGCAATCGGACCATGCCCTATGCTTGAAACGGCGCGGACCCGGCGGTGCGCTTCGGTCCCCTGCAGGAGTGTAGCTCAATTGGTAGAGCACCGGTCTCCAAAACCGGGGGTCGCAGGTTCGAGCCCTGCCACTCCTGCCAGCTATGTTGCTGATGCTCTTCATGTTTTCTCGTTTGTGCTTTTCGGTTCCGCGAAGGTTTGACACTTTTAGTCTGCCGGTTTGACAGCTTTTGTTTTTCGTTTGTTCAGTTCATCCTCGAACGATCTGACGACACCGCGCATCTTCGGCTTGAGGTCGGCGCCCTTGGCGTAGTGCCTAGCCATCTCCAGCGTCTTCTGCCCGAGCGCGTCAGCAATCGTGCGTTCATCCATGCCGATCTCGCGCAGGATCACCGCAACGGTGTGGCGCAACCCGTACAGCGTGAGCGCCGGCCCGACCTTGCCTTCCTGTTCAAGCTTCACTCGAACCTTGCGCCAGGACGCTCTGAAGCCGCTCACGGTCCACGGCCTGCCGTCGGAGTTGGCGCATAGCGTGATCGCGTCGTGGGTCGGCGCCTCCGCCAAGATCGCCGTCAGTGGTGCAGGGCAGGGCCAGAATACGGGCTCGCCGGTCTTTGAGCGCTTCGTCGCTATCTCGTCGGCCTTGTAGAAGCTTCTGGGCAGCGTCAGCGCATCGCGCGGCCCGAGGCCGGTAAACATCATGAGGGCTATGGCTGGCCTTATATGAGCCGGGCAGGCGGCAAGCACGGCGTCTCGTTCTTCGTCGGCCCAAGGTCGGTTGGCGTCTGGCGCGTCCTTGCGGCGGCGAATGTCCTTAATGCCGGCGGCGGTATTCGCAGCTAAATAGCCGCGCTCCGATCCCCAGCCGAACAATCCAGAAAATCTGGCCTTCACGTCATTAGCGAACTTGCGGCCCTTGTCCTTCGCGGCCTTGTCTCTGATCCGGACGACCAGCGGCTTGTCGAACTTGACCAGTGGCGTGTCGGCAATTGGTTTCAAATAATTGAAGACAGCCTGATAGTCGGATCGCGTTCGGGGTGCGAGATCAAGAAACGCGGCATGGCCGCGATATGCTTCGATCAGCAATCCCAGTGTTCCCGGCTTCGGCACCGATACCGTCGCCATTGCCGCGATGCGGGCACACTCCGCAAAAAACTCTGCCGAGCCCTCGGGCGCTTTCGTCAGATCAATCGCGACACGGGTCTTGCGGTGATAACAACGCCTGCGGCCGTGCCTGTCGTCGAAAATCTTAAAGCCCTTGACCCGGACGATGGTCATGCCCCGAGCCTCGCGACGATAGCGTCGGCGTCATGGTCAGCGGTGCCGGCCTTAAGACTGTTGATCCACACGTCCAGGTCTTGGACATCCCAGCGCAGATCGCCGTTGCCGAACTTGACCGGCGCAACTGGACACTCGATCTTGAAACGCGTCAGTGATCGACCGCAGTGTCGCGCGGCCTCCGCCAGCGTCATCATCCTTACCGGGATGATATTAAATTGCACTACTGCGCTGGACATCAGAAAAAGTCTCCACCGGGGTCGACCTTCCAAGGGCCACCCAGCTAAAATCGTGGTTCGCATTTCGCGAAGCCGACCCCGGTGAATTCAGGAATTGGATTCGCTGGTCGCGCCTTGGAGCGCGGGTATTTCTTCGTCACTATCCCCACACTGTCGGGGGAAATTCTTCTTCTCGCTAGTGCGGAAGACCACGACTCCATGGTGTTTCGCAAGCGGCATAAAAACTTTTCACATTGCCGAACACATTTCAGAGTCTGATGCAGCTCGCGGGGGACCGCAATAACAATTAATTTGAATAACCCGCATCACATCTGGTGATCTTGAATCTGACCTCACGGAGAGTCTGTGGTGAATCGCACTGAGAACGCAAATCTTTCTTCTTCGTCGAACCTCTGCCTATTCGCGCCTATTCGTGCCTGTTCGGGTCTATTCATGCCGATCCGCGCCTTTTCGCGCGTGTTCGCGCTGTAAAATATTTTCACATTGCTGACGTCTCGCCTTCGTTGACAAAAAAGGGACCGGGGCGCAGTGGCCTCGATCCCCCTTCGCTCCCCGGCCTATGCCCGTCAGTCATCAATCGGCACAATCTTGAAACCGGCATCGATCAGCCGCTCAAGGATGATCCGGGCCGCCGCCTCGGGATCGAGAATCTCATGATCAAAGTCGGCGCCGCCCAACAGATCGACGAGAACGTCTAACGGGGTCAGCTCTGTCATGACCGCTCCCCCTCTAGCCTGCGGTCGGTTGGAATGCCGGCGACGCGCGCCAGACGCCATCGCATCAGCAGCTCGTCGGCACGTTCCTGAGACGTGGGAATGCGTGGTGGAAGCGCGGGGCAGTCTTGGGTAATATCGTCTTTAGCTCTAGCCATTGGTGCTCCTTTGGCTGGGGTTAGCAGTCTCAGAGCGCTCGAACGCTCTGGGGCTGCGCTTTTCACTCGCGGTATGCGAGCGATCTCCTTTGATTGCTGTTTTGCTGCGATGTGGTTGCCCAGCGACAATTCGCGGGCTCGTAATTCCCGTTCACATCAATGCGGTCGATAGAGTGAGCAGCGGATGGCTTGCGGCCCATGTCGGCCAGGAAATTCTCGTAACTCTCTAGCCAACGGTCACAAACCTTGATCCCGCGCGCGCCGTAGTTTTTGAAGACGCGATAGTTGGCATCATAGCAACGCTGCCTTATTCCCACCCAGCACCGCCATTCTGCCGTTTTTGCTCCTCTTCGCGCATCACCATGCCTCACGCGCCGCTCGCCCGGCTCAAAAACTGTCTCTGGCATTCGCGTCCCGATCGATAGTTGATATCATCTAAAATACATGATATCTTCTATCGGTCAATAGGTGATATCAACTACGAGGGCCGCTTTGACAGGAAACATGATATCTTCAATAATCCCGCGCGTGGGGCGCAAGCGCATCAACGAGGAGCAGACGCCGGCCAGGTTTCCGGCGGGGACGCTGGCCAGAATCGATGCTGTTTTGGACCCGGAGACAAACGAGAAACGGTCCGACTTGATCCGCGAGGCCGTCGAACGCGAGCTCAAAAGGCGGGAGCGGAAAAGCTAGCCATCCGCCGCTTGGTCGAGCTGGGGCTGAAGGCGAAGGGGAAGTGACGAAGGCGGTTGAAGGGCGAGTTACAGCCGCCCGAGTAAGGCCGCCAGCGCCTAACACTCTGCCGTGAACGAAACTCTTTGTCCGAGACCGCGAAACCCTCCTGAAACAAAGCCGACCTATCCTTCGGGTTCAGTCAGTATCCATGAGGGAGGGTGGCATGCGTACACTGATTTTCGGCGCCGTTTTAGTTGCAGTCGCCGCTGCAGGATTTAACACCCTGATCTCGGCCTCAGTTGCTGCAGCTCGAGATGCCAAGTCAGCAACGTTTTCACATTGCTCCAGTGCTCAAGCCTTGAGGCAAGGGCTGCCACCGCCCCGAGACGCTGGCGGATAGGACCTTAGCGAGGATCGACCTGACTCGAATTTTCGGGCCTGATCCCTATCTAAGGGCCATAATGAGTAAGGCGTTCGATTTTTGCATTCCGACGAGGGGAACCAAGGTTCCACATACACCGGAGTGGCTACACGAAATCAAATTCGACGGCTATCGCTTGCGCGTCGAGCGCAATGGCGATCGGGTGCGCCTGATTACCCGCAACGGCTACGACTGGACGAAGCGCTATCCTTGGATCGTCGAATCCGCCCTGAAGAACCGGCAAAAGCACTTCGTGATCGACGGCGAGGCCGTCACCCTGGGCGTGGACGGCATCTCCGATTTTAACGCGCTTCATTCCGGCAAGTACAACGATCAAGTGCAGCTATACGCGTTCGATATGCTGGCCGGTGACGGCGACGATATGCGATCGCTACCGCTCTCGATGCGCAAGACGAACCTAGCCCGGCTTTTAGCTCGGCGCCCTGACGGCATCTTTGTTGCGCCGTTTGAACAGGGCGAGATAGGTCCCGACCTATTCCAGGCCGCCTTCAAATTCGGCTTGGAAGGCTTGGTGTCGAAGCGACGGGATCGCCCCTACCGTGCTGGTCGATCTCCGCACTGGATTAAGGTCAAGAACCCAGCTTCGCCCGCGATGAATTGAGCAAAGGAGGCGTTCTGACGGATATGGAGGCGCTCTTCAGCCTGGCGTCGTAGTTATTCGCCAACTCCGTCAGCCGTCTCTTGATGAAGGGATCAGCCTTGTCGGCAAGATCGCGAATTAGTCGGGCGCGCTCTTTCAGAAACGTCTCATCCATAATCAACCCACCCCACGCTTAAAAAGTAACAATACCGCTGGGGCCTCCGCCTTTATGCATCCTCGCCGGTTATCCACTATCTTTTCGCCGGTCCGCCCCCAGGCCGCGGGACTTCGATCCACCACTATTCCTAGTCGGTCTCATTGACTCAACCGTGGCGTAAGCGTCGGATAGGCCGTCATTTCAGCGGGGCTGAAGCGAAGGGGAAAATGAGTGCTACCCTTGGGAGGGGGAGCACAAAATGATTAGTCCTGAAAACCATGCGGACTTCGAGGATCGAACTATTGAAAATGTTCGCCTGCAGGTTCAGCGCGGGAACTTCTCTTCAGAAAAAGCCCGGCAGGCAGTCGAATGGCTTTATGAGCAAGATCACCGCTATCAGCAGCGAGCAGACACCAAGAGTACGCTCACGCTCGCAGTTGCGATTTGCGTAGCCCTTATGAGCGCGTTGGCTCTAGGTCTCTCAGTATGGACCGCAGTTCGCGAGACTTGCGCCTGTCCGATCTCGCCGACAGCGCCAAACCGACCCCAATCACGCACAACATCGCCGACGCAACCACCAAAATAATCTCAATCGTTAGCATCTAAAATATCTCCTCAGTTGAAATGTCAGACAACGCTGCTCGTTGGATACCGCAGGGGCCGATTAAAGTCGCTTCCGCTTTTGACTGCCCGGTAATGCCTCCAGACAAGACGGTTCGCAACGCGCTCAGCTGGCTCGCCGTTTAGTTTCGCGGTGTAGCCAAGCTCCAGGCGGCCAGACTTGATGGGCACGCCCTCTGCATTCGTCAGCGTCACCTCGTTCTCGGAAACGGTGTAATGCCCATATTCGACCGTGCCCGCGTCGCCGTCTGCCATCGGCCTCGCGATCGTGATGTGCGTCGAGAAAACCATCAGGCGACTCCAAGTTTTGGATATTCGATAACGCGGTTGAAGTCAGGTGGAGTAGCAAAGCCCTCCTGCGCCAGCACCAACGCTCCAGCGGCCGCGTTGATCAAGTCGTCATGCCCGCCCTTCGGATGATCGATGATATCTCGACCGGTCCGACCCCGTCGTCGCTCCAGGCCATTAAGCTGATGCAGTAGCCGCTCGTTATCGAGAAGGGCAACGGTTCTGCTGTTCAACATCGGCAACAGCTCGCCGTAAATCTCGCTCTTGTTTAGCTCGCTTGGTTCGTAGTGCATGCCGTGGCCGTTGAATTGCTCAACCACCCATTGCCCTCCGAACCGATCGCCCCGGACTGTCGTAATGTTGTAAGCCTTGAGTAGGGACGCGAACTCTTCCGTCACCTCCGCAGGACTAAAGGGCGGCCGAACCTCTCGAACAACGTCCAGCACCGCTATGTTGCCCTCCTGATGCGCAATACCCAGCGTGAACGCATCACTGGCGCCGCCGGAAGGATCGACGAAACCAACATAAGAATGCTGCGCCGGCATTCGCTCTGCAATCGGGTCTGTACAGGCCGCGATGATCTCCAACGGAACGAATGTCTCGACATCGGTTCTGAATTGAGCGCCTACCTCGGCCGCAGCGGCGGCGGGGTCTTTCTCGTATTGCCGCTTGATCCAGTCCAGCAGCGCCGGCAAGCCGCTGAGGTTTAGATCGGTCGTTGCACCTTGGGCCACCAAAACCTTTGGATCGCCGGCCGGTCCGTAGTCACGGGAATAGGCCGCCCACATTTCGCCCTTTCTGGCGTAGGGACTGGAGATCGCAATCAGCGGACCGCCAGTAGTCGCCAAGGTGGGGCGCAGCGCCGTCAGGATTTCGGAATCCGGGTTGCTCGAATCCTCCGAATGCCAGAACGCGATTTCATCGTAGATTGCAGCCAGGCCAGTGATGCCGCGCACGCGCCGGAAGTTGGAGGTGCCGACAGCGATGATGACATCATTCTTGAGTTCGATCTCTTCTGCGGGCTGGCGGGCGACGAGCTGCTTCAGCAAGGGAGAATGTTCGATGATGCCCGACACATATTTCAGAATGATGCCAGCCTGGTTGCGGTCGCCGGCCACGATAACGACGCGCCCGGTCTCGCCAACTGAAAGTGTATGCTCGCAAAGGCACGCGATGTAGACCGCTAGCGCAGCGATGGACTTTGACTTTCCGCCCCGGCGACCAACTACACCCCAGAACTCGGAAACCTGCTCGGTGGGGCTTTCCTCGCGTCCTGTGAGCTTTCTAAAGTGCTCAAGCTCTTCCGGCTCCAGAGGCTCGCCCATAGTCGCCAGCAATAGCGCACGCCAGGCCAGCCATGAGGGATCACCCATGGCGAGAAGGTTCGTGTCCTGCAATGCCTCGCGCAAAGAGATTTTAGGTTTCATGGGTTCTTTTCAGATAGCTTTCCAAATCTGGCGTCACGTCTTTTGCGACCCTTTTCATGCCAACGGTTTCCAGCAATCGACGTTGCGAGTTCACAAGCCCGGAATACAAATCCAGGAATTTATCGCTCGGCTCGACATTGAAGTGCCGATCTTTTGCGATCTGCAATTCCATCAACTGCATCTCGCTTTCGAAAACAGCAATGCGCCGGATCAACATTGCCTCCGGTTCGGTAACGTCGCTGCCTAAGTGGGCCACCATCGCCTTCGAAGTGTTCTGCACCGCTCAATTCCAAGCGGACCGGCCGCTGACGACCTTGATCGATCCGCGCGGTTTGGCGTCACCAGGTTTCAGATATTTCGACATTAATGGAGCACTTGGCCTTCCGAGGTGGCCACGGCCTCGAAGCGCCACAAATGGTCAGCCGCCGCTCGCGTGGAGCCGACCTGTTCCGCAATCTTCGCAATGATCCGCTTGCGCTCGGCGACTTGCGCTATGACTTTCGGATCGGTCAGTCCGTCTAATAATCCGCTCATGCTTCGCTATCCTTGATGCGGATATATGCATCGCACTGGCAGGGGCTGCTTCTAGTCAAAATATTTCGAATCACTGTCACGGGCACCCCCTCCATAGTCTTCTTCAGCTCCGCTGCCCGCCGATCGATCTCGTCATCCAGCTCATTGCGCAACGTTTGAATTTTCTCTTCCAGCGTCTGGATTTTTGGCGGGTTGGTTTTCAGTAGTGCCATCGTTTTTCTCTTTCTCAATCTCTTGCTGATGTTTGCGCCATGACGCAGCGTCGTTCTGCGATCGCCTGATTGCGGCGTCACGCTCGTTTTCTCTCGAGCTAATCTGTGCCCGAATATCGGCAGGCAAGCTCAAGAACAGAAGTTGCATTTCCTTTGGCCACGATCTCGGCGGTTCGACTTTGACCACGCGCGATAGAGCCTCACCAACCGGCCAGGCACTGGTCGGATCGGGCAAGCCTTGCGTCACATGCGCCAGCGAGAGCGTTCGCAGTTCCTCGACAAGCTTGCCGGGTGTCGTATGCCCGAGAATGAATTTCGCAATCACTGCTGGTGAAGCTGGGCGCCAGGGTAGCGAATGATCCTCACACCAACGAATGAACCATACGGGCCGATGGGTGTCGGCAGGCTTAGGACCGAGAACCTGCACTTCCTCATTGATGATCGCCTCGTCACGCGTGACTTGAGACATGCGCGCGTTTACCAGCGCTTGGAAAACCGGCGAGGTCATCTGCCATTCTTCAAAAGCATCTGGTGCTGCAACTCGACTTCCCGCTGCAAACGGGTCAGCCTCGTGTACTCGCGCAGGTTCGAAGTGTCGGCATCCTTCACCGCCTCGTCGATCTGGGAGAGCGCCTCGATTCGTTTACTTTTGCCATAGAGTGGAAAATTCTGAAGCGTCCTCTCTGGCGACCATTCTTCTCCAGTGTGGCGCTCCCAACTCTTGGAAACCTTCTTGATGAACTCGCTGCTCATTCTGTTTTCTCCTATCAATTAGATCCGCTGCGTTTGGCAGCCAAAAGCTGGGCACCGATCTTCGCCGCTTTATGACCGGTTGCGGTTTCGAGTTGCTTCTGGAGGCCGGCAATCTTCGTTGAGTTGTTGTCACCGCTGGAGCGATGCACTGATGTTCCTGGCCGTGTGACGGGAGGCAACTCTTTCGTCCCTCTCGGCTTCGAGGCCTTCATCATCTCGTCATAGCGCTGCGCCTTTAAAACCATAAGCCGCCCTTCCGCGCTCGCCGCCGCAGGATTATTTATACAGAATTGCACGAACTGATTCCGACTGACGCCCTGGCTTTCCCAGTAGCTAACGATCTTGGCGTTATCGACCGCCATGCCCTCAGCCTTAGCTAACTGTTCGGTGCGCGCGTCCTCGCTTTTCACGAAGCTTTCGAAGTTATGGCGTGAGACCTGCTGCTGATGGTGATCGACCAATTGCTGACGCTCTTGGATTTGCGACCAGTTGCTCAAGGTGTCGGCCACTAGCTTGCCCCGGACAGGATCAGCCTGCGCGATCGCCTGAATGGCGGCGGGCCATTGCTCCAACGGGATTTGGTCGAGTTGCGGCGCGAGCGCGGCAATTGTCGCACGCGCTACCTGCTGGCCCTCCTGAAGTGCCACGGTGTATGCTTGCTGCGTCTCGGCAGCTTTCGTAAACTCCTTTTCCACCGCTTCGCGTATGGCCGGGACCTTCAGGGCCTGGCGTGTGGGCTCGTCGAGACCTTCTATGTCCGCATACGGATCATCCGTTGGCTCGACGTTCTTTTCTGCCTTGATGGCCTCGGTCTTCTCACCTTCGGCCTCGGCTTTTGCCGCTTCAGCCGCCGCTACCTCTTCTTTCGAGAGGCCCAGATCCTTCGCCAGGTCCGGATTCTCTGCTAAAACCTCGGCCCGAATCCCATCGACATAACGGGCCAATTGGGCGTCATCTACACGCCTGACTTCCTCATCGATTGTCTGGTGATAGCTGCTCATATCGGATGCAGCTTTTTCAAGACTAACCGTCTTGTTCTGCGGTGTCGGCTCGCCATCGGCCGTTTGCCGGTAGCCGAGATCTATCAACGGATCAGCCTGCACGCGGCTCTCGGCAAGCCTTGCAGCCTCGGTACGCAAGTCGCTTTCGGATTCCGGATGATCCTGCGGCGCATCAGTCATGGGCTGATAGCCAGCGTCAAATTCCACTCCGGCCTGACCTACCGGCAATTCAGTAGGCGCAAACGTCCCGTTTTCATTTCGATTTTCGCTCATTCAAATCCTCAAATTTCTTCGATGCGCATCTCTGCGCGATAATTCTTAATGGAGACGCTGCCGGACGCCTCAGGGGAAAGGTGTCCGGCAGTGCTCACCCTGCTGCGCATTACATCCGTGCGAACCAAGTTCTTGGATCGGTTAGTCTGGGAGGCGCAGTATCTCGAACAGCCCCGCTCGCTTTTGCGTCGCGGAACGAATTGAGCCCCGCAATAAGCGCACAGCCGTCGCTTCATTCCGTGATCTCGACAACGCTCACGGTTTGAATTGTCGGAGAGAAGACGGAAATCTTCTGGCCGGGGGACACGGTGATGTAATCAACCCAGGTTGAAGGCAGCAGCGCATCGGTATTCGCTGCCGTGGGCGTGCCGTCACCGATCTTGAGAAAACAGGGCGAAGGCGCAGCGACGCGGATTTGATAGGTCGTGGTAGCAAATGCAGCCGAGGCCACGTGTGGGAGGAATATCGCGGCCATCATCCCGACGGCTACGGCTACAGCCGGTTCTGCGACCTCTACGTCGAATGGCGCCACGGCATCACGGCGACCATGCGGCAGACCCACACGGCCGGAGAAAAGCTGTTCGTGGACTTCGCCGGCGATACGGTGCCGGTGTTCGACGGGCTCACCGGGGAGGTGCGCGCCGCCAAGATCTTCGTCGCGGTCATGGGAGCGTCGAATTACACATTCGCCCAAGCTCGGTTCAGCGAGGCGCTGCCCGACTGGATCGGCGCCCATGTGGATGCGCTTACCTTCCTGGGCGGGGTGCCGAAGGCGCTCATCTGCGACAATTTGAAGGCCGGGGTCACGACAGCGAGCCGCTACGAGCCAGGGGTCAACCGGACCTATCAGGATCTCGCGGCCCATTATGGCACCACCATCATGCCGGCGCGGCCACGCAAGCCGCGCGATAAAGCCAAGGTCGAGGCGGCGGTTCTCGTCGTTCAGCGATGGATTTTAGCGCGGCTGCGCAATCGGCGCTTCTTCTCGCTCGCCGAGTTGAACGTCGCGATCCGCATCCTGGTCGACGACCTCAATGCCCGCCTGATGCGCAAGCTCGGTGCCAGCCGCCGCGAGTTCTTCGACACCATCGATGGTCCGGCCCTGATGCCGCTGCCGGCCGAGTCCTATCAGTATGCCGAATGGCGTCGCGCCCGCGTGGCGCCGGATTACCACGTCGAAGTTCAGGGACACTTCTACTCGGTTCCATCCCGCATGATCCGTCAGATCGTCGAGGTGCGGGCCACCGAGGCTACCATCGAGGTGTTCCATCGCGGCACCCGCATCGCGAGCCATGCACGCTCGGGCGTGAAGCACCGGCACACCACGATCCCAGAGCACATGCCGAGCGCGCATCGCCGATACGCCTTCTGGACGCCGGCGCGTCTACTGGCCGCCGCCGAGAAGATCGGTCCATCAACGGTCGCGCTGTGCGAAGCGATTATGCGGACAAAGCCCCATCCCGAGCAGGGCTTCCGATCCTGTCTCGGTATCCTGCGGATGGAGAAGACCTATGGGGCGCGGCGTCTCGAGGCCGCATGCCGCCGTGGGATCAACATCGGCTCAGCGAGCTATCGGTCGATCGCCTCGATCCTCAAGACCGGCCTCGACAAGGCCTTCCTTCCCGACACCACCCCTGACGCCGATCCCATCCAGCACGGCAACATCCGTGGCCGCGGCTACTACCACTGACCAGCAAGAAGGAGACCTTATGCTCAGCAACCACACCCACGAACGTCTCGCCGCTCTCGGGCTCACCGGCATGGCAAGGGCCTTCGATGATCAGCAACGCCAACCTGACGTCACCGCGCTGACCTTCGAGCAGCGCCTCGGCCTGATGATCGATCGCGAAGCAACCGAACGGGAGAACAAAAGGCTCATCGTGCGCCTGAAGTTCGCCTCGCTACGGCAGACCGCAATCGTCGAAGATGTCGATCTGCGCACTCCGCGGGGCATCGATCGCGCCTTCTTTGCCAAGCTCGTCGATGGCGATTGGATCGGCCGCAAGCAAAATTTGCTCATCACCGGGCCGACCGGCGTCGGCAAGAGCTGGATCGCCTGCGCGCTCGGCCACAAGGCATGCCGCGATAATCGATCGGTCTTATACCATCGCTTGCCAAGGCTGTTCGAAGCTCTGGCGCTCGCCCGCGGCGACGGACGCTATGCGCGGCTCCTCAAGACGCTATCGAGGGTCGATTTGCTCATCCTCGATGATTGGGGCCTCGCTCCGCTTACCGGCGAGCAGCGTCGCGATCTCCTCGAAGTCGTCGATGATCGACACCAGCGCCGATCGACCATCATCACCAGCCAGGTCCCGATCGAAAATTGGCACGAGGTCATCGCCGACCCGACCATCGCCGATGCCGTCCTCGATCGGCTCGTCCACAACGCTCACCGCCTCGCACTCAAGGGAGACAGCATGCGAAAGATCACTGCGCAGCGCGCCAATCTTGACGCAACCAGAGAGGTCGAAGTGGTTGCTATTACGACGTTGTTGGCAGCGCCAAACCGGGCGCTATCGACGTTGATAAAACCGCGGGACATCAGCGCTTGGTCTTGTACGTGCTCCGGCCGGTTACCTTGAGGCTTTCGGCAAGGGTCTTCGCCATGTGTTTCTCGGAATCGGGTTTGTAGACGTCGCCGACGTCTTTCGGGCTCTGCGGCACGTTATTGAGAACCTTGCTTGGGCCGGTTTGACCGCTCTTCAGAATGTCGCTCAATTGTTTAGTCCTTTCAGGTTTGGGGTTTTCATTTCTTGGGTAGTTTGGTCGAGAGGCCACCGTCCTGCGGCTTGACGGGCTTCGGCCCCTTGGGTGGCGAGTATTCGGTAAGCTTCACAGGCTTGCTGTAGGTGCCGCCTGGGATCGGTTTAGACATTGGAGATTTCCTTTCTGGTTTGAGAGTTGGTCGTCATGACAGTGAAATCGGCATGCAAAGGGAACGCGAGCCGTGAACTGCCTGTCCGCAACAGCGGGGGAAGGCGATCAAAGCGAGCGGTGAGCTTTCGCGGGGACGAATTCAGGTTGTCGGTGGTGGTGCAGTAATTTTGTAGCCGCGCTGGAGCAGCAGCTCGAACACGGTGCGGGCTTCCATATTTGAAAGCTGATGCAAGGGGCTGTCAGCCTGGAGCATGCGCACCAAGGCGTGCAGTTCTTCAGTGGTCACCGGCGAAGGATCTCGGCCCGCAGCTCAGGAGGTAGCTTCGGAGCGCCGTCCCAGCGATGGCCGCCAATGATATTCACAGGCAGCTCGAAGGGACCGATCAAAACGGGGCGAGAAGCACCCTGACTGGCCTTGCAGACCCCTATTTTTATAGGCGTTCCGGAAGCATCTCGACGCTGTCCGCTGTCATGGGCCAGAACGCCCTTTTCGAGGTACTTTCCGCGCGTCGAGTACCTCTTCTTGGAGGCAAGTTCCGCCCGGCATTTCGGATGGTTGCAGGCCAGCCCCCTGCTGGATTTCTTCCGCTCGCAGATCAGGCATTTGCTCTGAAAGTTGATTCGGAAGAATCCACGGCAGCAGAAGGCATCCAGGGGATTGCTGACAGGGGCCTGAAGCTTGATCCGACAACGGCGGCAGTGGTGGCGCAGCTCCTCACTCATGCCGAGGCCAGCTCGCTCGCGCCGATGATCGCCCGCAGCACCTCTTTGGCTATCGGATCAGTCACGCCGCCGCAGTCGATCGCGTTTCTCAGCATTTCCACCAATTCCCGCTCGGCGTCCTTGTCGTACAAAGACAGCATCGCAAAGAAGACCGGTCCGATCACCTCGCGTAAGGTTTGCTCCATCATGTGTTCCTCCAATAAAAAAGCCGCCCCGAAGGACGGCCTGAGAGTTATCTATCTCTACCCTCAACATATGACTTTAGGGTAGTATTCCGATGGGATTATTCGAACTACCAGCCTAGGAGAGGGGAATGGTCAAGACTGATATTAACAAGATGACGGCTGCGGAGATCGCCGCATTTCTTCAAGAGAAGAAACAGCGGGATGGTCAACAAAAGCATGCGAGGGCTTTAAAGGCTAAGAAGGAACTCGAAGTCTACTGCCAAGAGAAATACGGATTGACGCTACAGGAAGTCTTCACAGTCTCGGATAAAGTCTCCGAGCATAGGCAATTCAAGGACCCTCATTCTGGCCATATTTATACCTACTCCGGGAGGGGCAAGGTCCCGGCTTGGCTTAGGGGACCGGACGGGAAGCCTAACCCGCAATACGAAGTGAAGCACTAAGGAAGGGAAACGGGGTTGCTAGCATGGCTACAGCCCCTTTCTTTTGGTTTCGGCTGTACAAAACTTATCATCTGCGGCGCAGATTTCGGGATTACTCAATGATTTCAATGTGAGTGAGTTTCAGCACTCCGAATCAGTCAATTATCCCCGCGCTCGGCGGCGGTTTGTTTTCTACCGAGACATCCAAGGGCGTTGGTGGGTTGCGCCAATTCGCGTGCTGGATCTTGTACGGGACTCGCTTAGCGGACTCGGCACACCGCCCCGCCATATCTTGGGCCACCACACCGCAACATCCCGATGCTCAATCAGGGAAGCGATCTGGCTGTCGAGCCATGAGGCGCCCCGGTCAACGATGGCATGTAGCCTTTTCCGGTCGATCAGCTCGCGATGTGAAGGTGCCGGCATGCTTTCGATGACAAGCTTCATAAACTCCTCGCGGGGACCGTCGCCCATGCCGGCAAGCGCCTCGCGTAGTTTGTCGCTATCGATGCTATCCTCCGGAGCGCGATCGGCATATTCCCGCATCATCGTCAGTGTCGACTTCGGCCAGGAGTACCGGCCATTCGTCATGCGAACCGGGTTGATGCGGGAGGCGTCCTCCAAGATCTGCTCTTTGGTTGGAGTCGGTAGCGCCTTTAGCGCCCTAACCAGCTTTGCAAAATGCTCCTTTCGCGCCGTGCTGAATACCCCAGGGAGAAGATTACGGAGCCTGGAGGTCGTCCAATAGTAGACCTTCAGGGTCTTGATGCCGCGCACGATGGTGAGCGACTGGTTAGAGCGACGGGGACGCTTAGCGGTCGTCATGCTGATCCTGATGGTATGAGAAATCGGGGACACGGTACGCAACCGAGGAACAAATTTTATCGAGTGTGAACCAGTTCACATTTGCCCGTTCTCCTCCGACGCAAAGTAGCGGTGGTGGAGGACCAAGCTATGCCCCGTATTCCTGAGTGGCTGACCGTCGACCTGCTAATCATCGCCGTAGGGGCGGCGTTTATCGGCGCCGGAGTCATGATTGCTCCCTAGACCGACTAGGGTGCTTCTGTACGACTCACAGCGAGTCACTGATGCGTTAAAACCGGCTGATCCTATCCAGGGCATCGATTGCCGCCTCCAAGGCGCGATCGCGGACAGGCCCAGGTGGCGAACTGTTTATCGCGCCAGTGAGGCGGATGCATTCGTTTCGGAGGTCGCGGAGGGTGGCCCATGCCGGCAGTTCGAACTCCTGGCCAGTCAGGGCTGCTGCCCTGATGTAGGCCGAGGGCGTCTTGGCACCAGCGCGAATGGCTCGTTCCGCTAACCGCTGGCGGTCGTGTTCCGACATCCGGACATTGACCATTTGGTTGCGAACCAGACCAGCAGGGTAGGCACTTCGGCGCTTCATTGGTTCCTCCAAAACGTTTTACGAACTCCAGACCTTGCTACACGTCTCCCGCTACCTGTTTTTGGCTAACCAATAACCAGCCAATAACCAGCCAATAACCAATTTTATTTTCAGCCATAACCAAACCAGCCAACCAATGGCGATTGATGGTTCCCAATGTTGCAGAACGGTCTCTGGCACGCGCCTTCACCATTTGCTAGAAAAAGGTTCTAGGCATGGGGATCTCAAGATGGCCGATATAGCGCAGGTCGTGCTGTTCATCTTAGCGGGCACATTCCTGTACGGCTTGGTCGGGTTTCTATTTCGCGATCAAATCACCAGCAGGCAAGGATGAGGTCTCCGGTCATCGCCAGAAGTCCTTGAACCGATCGGGGACAGCTCGGTGTAACGGACCGTATGCTGAATGTTGTGGCCCTTGTTCGGTCCGGCCCAAGCGGCTCGCGTTACGGCGGGTCGAAGAACAGGAACGCGGGGACCGTCAAAACCAGCACCCAAAAGACGAACGCCCACACGTCTTGGCAGAACTCGCTTTGCAGAAGGTACTTGGCCGCAGCGGGAAACAGAAACTTGCCCCGCCTGCTCATGCTTATGGCGCAGCCGCGGCCAACCCGGACCGAATCCTCCCAGTCGGGATGTGTCATCAGGCTCACGTAGCGGATGGCCCTTCCGCACCATTCGCAACTCGCTTCAGGCGCGTCAAAGTCTATTTCACTCCACCGTCGCCATTCTGTCCGGGGCACACCCGGTTTGTACCGAAGCCCTGAGCGCCACATCTCTCCCGCCTTTCCACCGGCGTAAGAAACGGCCCCGACCGGGGCGTTGCTAACCCGGCCCGGGCATCATCGCGCAGAACGGGCCGATCGACAACAGATCAGCGCCAGAAATTCTTGAACCGGTCCTGCGATAGTTCGGTATATCGAACCGTGTGCTGGATATTGCGGTGACCAAGGTAGGCTTGCAGTGCCCGTGTATCGTGCCCCTTGTTGGCCAGCGCAAAGCCGCAGGCGTGCCGAAGCATGTGCGGGTGAGCCTTGAAGCCCAGTCCGGCCTCAACACCAGCGCGCTCCACAAGCCGTGCAAAGCCTGCCGTAGCGAAGGGTGAGCCGCGCTCAGACGTGAACACAAACGGTGACTTGGGTTCTTGCTCACGCTGCAGCTTACGAAGGGCATGCAGTTCGTCGCCCTGGATAGGATGCGTGCTCGGGGTGCTGCGCTTGGCTCTACGGACGGCCAGCGTAGCTCGGTCGAAGTCGATCTGGTCCCAGCGCAGGTCCACCAGTTCACTAACCCGGAAGCCGTGACGATAGGCCATCAGGATCATGGTGGCATCGCGTTGGCCGTACCGGTTGCCCTTGGCAGCCTCGGTCAGGCTCTCGACTTCAGCGTCGGTCAGATACTCCCTGGTCCGCAATTTGGCATTGGGTTTACGGACCGGCATGGCAACTGTTCGATTTACGGTGACTGGCGCTACCAGTTTCAGATGCGATTTTGCCATGTTTCCCCGTGCTCCCCATGGAGCGACTGTTCGAATAATGGTTATTTTTCGAACAGTGTCAGTTGGCTTGTTGGTTGACCCTTTAGCCATTGGCTGGCTGGTTTTGGCTGTGGCTAACCATTGGTTTTTTGGTAGCCAAAAACAGGGAGCAGGAGACGTGTAGCGAGGGCTGGAGTTCGTCGAACAAAACGGCCGCGCCGTCCGACCATTCTCGACCAACCAAAAACCAGCCAGCAACCAGCCAAAAAATGGCTGCACAGCCATCTCATACCCGTCCAATCGGGGATCGCGGGACGACTTAGATGCAAGTGCATGGAACTGGAGCCCGTGGAGAGAAAAAGGGGCTCGGCAGGGAAGTGCGTGGTCTAGGTTTATTCATCATCTTCAACACTCACCTATTCCCCTTTACGTCTTTACGTTTCGTTTACGTTTCGGTTTACGTTTCGAGGGTTTACGGGTTTACGTTACGTTACGGGGTTCTATAGAACCCGTAATGTCGTAAACACCCTTCACCCGTGTTGAACTGACCATCTGTCGCCGTACTGGCGTATCAGTCCTCTTGATTTCAGTTCCCGCCGGATATCATTGAGGGCTGCCGGTCGTTTGACCCCGATGCCTACCTCGCGGAGTTGCTCATTCCAGTCCGCCTGAGCTAATCCGGCCGCCCCAGCATCGTGCAGGATACCGAACGCGGTTTTGACGTTGGGCGGTAGCTTTTGGCTGCTGTTCTTTGGGCGGGGTCTGGACCGACACGGCATCGTCGCTGACCACGTTGACGCTGATAGGGTCCCCGTCCTCGTCTATCCCGAACTCGTGGATCTCGGACTTGAACGAGAACAAGGGTCCTTCCGGCATATCGTTTGCCTTGGTGACGGTCGCAGTGCGGACGATGTCGCCGGATATCTCGACCATGACGTCTACGTCGCCGAGGATCGCATTGGAGCCACGGGCGCCTTTCTGCACGTCCTTGCCGGTGTGTCCGATGATGGCAACATGCGAACAGGTCGCGTTCTTGATCCGCTGGACGTTGGCAAACACCGCACCCTGGTCCTTGGCTTGGTTCTCATCCCCGCCGCCGGCAGCAATTAGCTTGGCAAAGGTATCGAATATGACGAGGCCGGCGCCGATCCCGAAGACCGCTTCTGCCTCCTGAATGGTGGTGATGACGCGCTTGACCGAGTCCGGTTTGATCAAATCGAACGTTACAGCCACCACAGCAATGGGCAGAGACTTCAGCCCAAGCCGAAGGCAATGCGCCTTGATCCGTTTCTCGACCAGGTCGGCCCGCGCGAGAGCGAAGTAGACAACACCAGCAGCGCCCTTGTTCCGCTTGCCCTGCCAATCGAGGCCGCCGGCCACGCAGATCGAAGCTTGCGCCAGAAGCGCTGACTTCATTCCACCGGGCGGCGCAATCCAGGCCGAGGTCTCGCCCTTCGCTAAAACGCCCTTGACGAGCCAATTCTTGGCGGCGGTCTCGCCGGACATCTCGTCAAATGTCTTGAATGGGTAGCCCCTCGACGGCGGTAACATCCGCAGTTTGGTCGGGGACCTGTCCGGCGGAAAGGTATCGCCCTCGGTGGTTTCGGTCATAATGTCTTTCGTCGGTTGTTCTTTAGTTCCCAGTTCGTCGAAGATGCGCAGCGCGCTTGCTTCAGCCTCGGTCATTTTTGCGAGCCTCCAAGAGCCCGAGCAGTGTCGGTGCATCCCGCATGTGATCAGCCGGCCACGCCTTGAGGCGATCGGGATCGTTCATCCTGACGAGGTACCAAAACGCATCGATGGTTGATTCCGCCGTCCGATAGGGGCGCGGCTTGAAAGCGAGGATATTGTCGTCACTCATTGGGCGCCTCCATCGTCTGCGACACTACGTCGAGGCATCCCGGCGCTATCTCCTCGCACCAATCGATCGCGCGCTGCGGCGAGATCAATCCGCGCTTCAGGGCGACGCCGATTTGAATGACTTGATGGTCGATTAGTTTGATCCGCTGGCTGGTGCAGCGAAGCGCCGCCAGCACGAACTCGGGATCCGGTGCTGAGACCGCGGAAAGGGGCACGTGCGCGTTCATCGCAACACCGAAAAGGCTAGGCGCGCGACGGTGCAGGCAGTGGCTTGGCAAAAAGAATAGAGCCGGCGAAGTTTTTCCGCTTGAAGGTCGGAAGCTGCTTGGCTAAGTTGATGGGGCTCTATGCATCCCTTGCGATATGCCGTCCCGTTTGCAGCGGGGCGGTTTCGCGTTTCTGGGTCAGGGGGCGGCATGCGACGCCTCCCGAAGGTTTGACAAAACCGAGCTAACCCTTTGATCTTTACATGCGGGTTTGACGCTCAGCGTCGCGCTAAGTCTTTGATTGTTCGCGTTGAGGCTTGGTCTCCAAAACCGGGGGTCGCAGGTTCGAGCCCTGCCACTCCTGCCAGCTAAATCAAAGACTTAGACCTAAATTTTTGAGACAGTGCTACCGAAGAATTGGCCGCCGGTAGCGGGCAGGTAGCGCGGGGGAAGGGCGCCAATGCAAATCGAGGATCCGGTCGCCTGGGCTCAACGCGCGGCAGCATTTAAATCCGTCTTCGATGGCCTGCGTTCTGCGATCGCGATGCTCAAGGATTTGAAGGGTAACCGACAGCCGAGCAGGGAAGGCGAGCTGATCGACGCCGCGCTCGATAAAGCGAGCAAGGCCACCGCGATTGCTGAAGCGGAGATTGCCAAGGTTCTTGGTTACGAGCTCTGCAAGTGTGAGTTTCCGCCAGTCCCAATGTTGACGGTTGGTACTCACAACGGGCGTTCAGGAATCACCGCGGGGGCGCTTTTATGAATGCTCAAAATGCAAATTCAATACTGCGGCGCCATATGGATTTAATCGACTACTCGGAAAATGAAAGCCCGCGCCCCCGATAGCCCCTGCACGAGTCTAGGAAGGCCGCCGGTGCGGGTTCCGGCCGTCGGCTGTGATGTCCCGGAAAACTGTTTCTAACTCTTGGGCGCGCCAGTGCGCTTAGGACATCTGAACGAAACGTGAGGTTTGCGCACCTTGTGGTCGAGTCTCCCCGCTACCATGAATCGTGAGAGGGGCTCCAACTCGCGAAAGCTGATCACGACGATAGCGTTGCTGGCCCTGATCGACACTTCGGCGGCGATCGCGCAGACGGTTGGTTCTTCGCGAAATCCATCCGCACCACCTCCATCGACGAACCCGGACAAGCAATTGCTGCCGGAGGCACCGGTCGGCCACCGCCAACCGCGGGCCGATCAAGTGCCCTCGGAGAAGAACCTGATGGGTGATCCGAACGATCCAATCAATCGCGAGAACGCGGCGCTTGACCGCATGGTCAAAGGCATTTGCCGCGGTTGCTAAATACTGAAAATTCCCAATGCTTATTCGGCGCGAATCTGGGTGCCTCGGGGTACTGAAGCGGCATCTTTTGTCAGATGCCCCTCCATGACTCAGGGAAGCCCGCTGGTCAGTCCGGGATTTGGGGGCTGTCGAGAGTGCCGGTCAATCCCATCCATCGCATGGATGCCCGGTGCTGATTCCTTGCGGCGCCGTTTCGGACCTTTAGAGGTCCGAGCGCGTTGAAGGTCGTAGTGCCGGGGCAGGACCGCGAACCCGGAGGTGGGTAATGTGTGACGTCCCTCTGGACCTTCAAAGAAGGTTCGAACAGCGGCGGGCCGCCAGATTTCGGCGGCCAGTTTCGCCAATCCCCAAGGCGATACCGATGCGCATTCTGGCCTTGGCGATTTTGGCGATCGGGACGGTCTCAACAGGGCCGGCGGCCGCCCAGACGTACGATCCGGCTTATCCGGTTTGCCTGCATGTCTACACCCGAGGGGCTAACTATTACGAATGCCGCTACACGTCGCTGCCTCAGTGCAGCGCGTCGGCATCGGGCCGCGCGGCACAGTGCGTCATCAATCCATATTTCGCGAGCGCGAGAGAGCCTGCGGGTTATCGGCGGCATCGCCGCGTCTACTAAAGCTTATTTTGGAGCATGGGTACCAGCCGGCGCCCGCTAATTATTGGCCAAGAGAAAAGGCCGCCCGGCACGAAGCGAGGCGGCCGGTCCGCTGGATATCTCGACAGCAGCTCGTCGAACGCAGCGTGTTCTCAGTGGTGCGAATACCGGTAAACCTACCGGTTGGCAGCAAACGGATGAGGTTCGAAGCGTGAACGCGGGACCGAAGCCCCCGAGATTTAGGAGGCAAAACTCCGAAATTCAGGGACGCTCCGAGATTTCGTATTGGCCTAACTGACAGGCAGCGATCATGCGCTGCAGCATGCGCTAACGTGCCGCATGTTTGTTTGTATGGGGGCTTTTATGAATCGTAATCTTGGATCGGCACTCGCTTCGATCATTTCGATAGGTAGCTTCGGTAACGCCATGGCCGCCGACATGGCGGTGAAAGCTCCTCCGCCGCCGCTTGTCGAACCCGGCTTTAACTGGACGGGATTTTACGTCGGCCTAAATGTGGGAGGCGATTGGGGTAGGTCCAGAACCAACTCGCCGATCGCCAACACCCCTGGGTGTGCACCCTGCTATATTCCGAGCGTCATCGCGGACATTAATGCGCAGCAATTTCAGACCATCAACGGATCTGGTTTTACGGGCGGTGCTTAGGCGGGATACAACTATCAAGTCAATCGTCTCGTCTTAGGCGTCGAAGCCGACATCAATGCGTTTCGTGTCTCCGGGACAACGACCACTAGCGCATTTTTCACGGGTTTTCCCGGCGGCGCTGGCTCGATACCGCCCACATACACTAACTCGGTCTCGACCAATTGGCTGTTCACCGGTCGCGGCAGAGTTGGCTTTACGGCCAACAATTGGCTGTTTTACGGGACCGGTGGTGTGGCCGTCACGGACCTTTCTTACAAACATACCTTTGTGGAAGGAGTGTTCGGCGGATCATCCTCCGGTACCGAAACTTCAACTGCTTCCTCTACCAAGGTTGGGTACGCGGTTGGAGCAGGCTTTGAATATGCCTGGAGCAGAAACTGGTCTGTCAAGGCGGAATACCTTTATCTGAACTTCCAAAATGTGAACTCCACAGCGCCGTTGTTTTTCCACCGGCTACCGTCAGCGGCAGTGTGTTCACACACTCGGCGGATTTGACTGCCAACATCGTTCGGGTCGGCGTCAACTATCACTTTGGCGCTCCGGTCGTCGCCAAGTACTGATCTCTTCCGAAGTTTCCAAAACTCAAAGCCCCGGGCAATTCTCGGGGCTTTTTTGGTAGCTTTCCCTCGGCGCTCATGCGCTGTGAGCGCAGGGCGAAGCCCCGCGGGCTGTCAGGGCTCCACGGGTTCCGCGTGCGCAGCGTCCCCTTTAGCTTTGCCCTTGGGCGCCTGGCGGTCGCGCGCGGCGGTCAGATCTTTCTTTAGCTTCGACTGTTCATCGGCCGTCATGGCAGGCTTCTCGGGCCTTGGCGGCACGTCTTCCACGGGCAGATAGGCGGTTGGTTTCGGAGGCCCCGGGACTTCGGCTCGCGCGTCCATCGGTGTTGAAGTCGCGCACCCGCCGAGCGAAAGGCTCAACAACAGCAACGCTCCTGCGGCGAGCGCCGTTATCGCCTTGTCGACGTACGCAATAGCCATGCATGCTCGTTCTACGAGCATTGGGGACCAACTATGACCATTAGCCGCGGACCGACGCGATTCCGCCCGACGGGGTTAAAAGCGGGTTACGTTGCCGGCGAGATCAGCGCGGGACCGAAGCCCCGCGTCCTGCTCTCCTGTTTGACATGTCTCAGCCTTGTGGAGCTGGCGTGGTAGCCGGAAAACCTAGGGGAACTCCTCCAACCGAGACAGGCCCTAAAGGTTTAAGCTGCCGAGCCATCCTTTTGCGCGCCATTCCGGATAGCCGGTGACGAGCGTGCCCTGAAATGGAGGAAGTTACTTCGGGGGTTATTGCATTTTGCAGCGAGGCGACCTTCGCTATAAGCGTGGAAATCTGAGCAGACATCTTCTTCACGTCGACATGTTCATCCGTTATCTGAGCAGATATTTTCTTCACATCGACTTGTTCATCCGTGACGCTCTGTCTTAGGGAAGCAAGCGTAATTGAATCCTGCTGAAGCAGAGCTGTGTTTTGCTGCAATAAGGAGCTGCTCTCTTGCAGCGAGGCAACGTGTTGCTGCTGCGCCGACTGAATTTCCTTCAATGCGGCGACAACCAGATCCGGTATTGGATCGGAAGCTTTCTGGTACGGAAGCAGTTCGGCCAAACTGCTGACATTCGGCAGGGCAAAATCGGAAGGCGACAGTGTATAGACGGCCGCAGTAGCGTTTAGGCCAAGAGCGAACACCGACAGCGCCAAGATCGTTTTTCGGCTGGATCGCTTGCTCGATGCTGCGGGTTCGAGTTGTTCGGTTTGGCTCTGCGTTTCTGATGTCTTCGTCACGTGCATTGACCTCAAACGAGTGAGCAAAAAAGAGAGCCGTCGCTGGATCGTCCTCGCGACGGCTCCTTTACGCGGCACCCATCTAAAACTGCCCCAGATTATGGGCTGATGAGATTAATTCCGCGTTATCGCTGTAGACGCCGGCCCGCGATTTTCGGCTGCATCGATCAGCATCTGGACGGCTAACCGCCATTCCGGCGTATCATATTCTGATTTGGGGAGCTTCCGGATGTAATTTGCGGCGTCTCGCAACGTCCGCGCAGGCGGTCCGCTCGGCAGCGGAACAGGTCGATCGAAAGGCCGATCCCAGGACACTGGGCACTCCACGCAACTAAGATTCAACTCACGATCAGCCCGTTTAGTTTCTACTGGACTCTGATCAGAGATGTTCAGTGCCCGGCACCCGCCCCCGATCAAAGAAGGAGGCCTGGCATCAGCGCCGCGTGGTCGCCATCGAGTGGCTGCACCGATAATCCGAGCAATAGATCAGCAGGCCGCGCACGCCCATGTCGCGCATGTCGGCAAAGGTGATCTTCGTTGGGCGGGTGAGGGCGGGCAGGCGCGAGATGATTCCGCCGATCGCGATCGAAGTGAAGCCGCTACGGCTAGGTGCGACCCTGCGGTTCTGGGGCCAAGTTTGGGGACAAACTCGGGTTATCCGTCGTAGTTTTGCGTATTTCAGCGTCCCCGCTCTAGAGGATATGTTCGGCCGTCGTCAGAAACCGACCCTCGAAATAGTCCTCGAAGAGGGGGCGAAGCAAGACGGAACTGAAGACCTAATTGTCTTGCTCCTTAATCAAGGGCGCGCAGTGGCCCGCCATGCCGGGTTCTTGATGTATTTTCAAAACGCGGAAATCGTCACAGCCGGCGGACAGATGCAAAATAACACGCACATCAACGCGGGACGACCGGTGGTGGGCTTCGACAACAATACGGGCGTCATTCATCCGAACGGCATACGGATAAACTTAGGGATGATACGCCTTCGACGGAAAGATCCAACGCAATCAATCGAGGGCAACGTGACGCTCTATTGCGAAGGAGCCCGCAACGTTATTAGGGCGCCTTTACCTTCGCGCCGACACTTCCGGCGGCAGTTGAAGAGGCGCCCAAACGCGACGAGTGATTTTTCTGTTGCAATCTTCGTGCGACGGCGAATCTCTTCACCGCAGATTTTACGCAACAATCACCCCAGCACATCATGTGCGCATGGACCTAGCCCCAATGCTTGGTGGCTTCACGATCCGTCAAATTGGCGGCATCATGGGGCATGACCGCCCGTTCTCGGAAGATCACCTTCGGCGAAATGCGCTCGACAGGCGTGCGCGGGATCCTGATCTATGGCGCGGACTATAAGTGCAGCCACTCGATCGCGATCAGCGCGGACCGATGACCTGATGACGTCCGGCTCTCCGATATCGAGCCGCGCGGTTCGTGTGCGCAGCCTGCGGCAAACGAGGCGCCGACGTCCGGCCGTTATTTGTGTACGATCACAAACCCTGGCGACCTCGGCTTTGAAAGATACCTGACGCCAGTGACAGCCGCAAAAATAAGAGCGACGCTGAGCATCCCAGCCATCGCGGACAAAATAAAACGCGGGTCCATTCTGCACCCAACTTATTCAACCCATAGCTCAATACAGCAGCCGTATTAATTTAAGGTTCAAATACCCTACTAGCCGCGCTTCCGTATCCGCTAGAGCTACCGGCGCTGCCCGCTGACACGTAGCGCAACTTATTCCTGGACCTCATATTCGAACGCGACGCCTAGCGGGTCGTTGTCTTCGAACCAGCGGTTTGCAGCTAGTTCATTCGCAAACACCTTGAGGTGGTCGCGGTCGCCGACCCTTTTGCTGGTGTCGACGTAGATCAGAACTTTCATTGGTCTCTCTAACAAGCTCAGGTACACCTTCGCCGCTCTTCTTCTGACAGTGCGGACAGGAATTCGTCTAACGCTCGCTTCCCCGCAATTTGGGCGGCGGAATCCGACTGAAAACCGCGCGCCATCAGCTTAACGCCCAACGGTTTGCTTCTGCGGCGTATTTCCCAACTCCATCGGTCAGGGTGTTCTCCGCGCTTGAATGTAACTACGTAGTAGTCGTTATTGCTCATCGCGGCGGCCGCCTTAACAGAGGCAATCCGCGCGGGTCTTGTTTTTGCCCGCCAATGATTTGATACTTTGCGCCAGCGTCCGCTTTTGGCTGCCGCCCCGGCCCTAGTCGATGTCCGGTGCTGGGGGCCGAGCGGACATCGAGCCTTCGACGCCTGAGGTCAGCTTTTGACCCTGGCTGCGTGAAAAGGCGTTATCACGCAACCAAGACCCAAATGCGACATAGGAGGCGGCACTTCGCTGTGACGCACAACGACGTGCGCCCAGCAGATCGCTTGTCTGATTGTTGTGCATCGACCTCGTTCCGCGCATCTGGAGCGCGACACGACGAGAGTGGCACTGGCAAATGGCGGAAAGATCGTGGGAGGCGTCAAGGTGCCGCTCAACACGCCGGATTTTTCGTCGTTCCTGCTGCGAGCGAAAAATTCGGGGGCGACGACGATTGCGCTTGCCCTCGCTGGGGCGGACCTCACCAATGCGATCAAGCAGGCGAACGAATTCAGGGTCGCCGATGGCGGACAGAACCTGGCGGCCATGCTCTCCTTAATATCGGACGTCAATGCAATGGGATTGTCAGTGGCGCAGGGAATTGTCACGAGCAAATCGTTCTACTGGGATTTGAATGATCAGACGCGGCAATGGAGCAGGCGCTTCATGGAGAAGGTACCGGGCCAGGTGCCCAATATGGTTCACGCCGGAGCCTATTCTGCGGTTTCGCATTACCTCCGCAGTGTCGCTTCTGCCGGAACGATCGACGCCTCCGTCGTCGTCGCCAGAATGAAACAGATGCCGGTGAACGATTTCAATAATCAGGATGTTCGGGTCCGGCAGGACGGAGTGTGCTTCACACCATGTATATCTTCCGCGTGAAGTCGCCGGCCGAGAGCAAATATCGCTTCGACTACTACGATGTGATCGGAAAGCTGCGCGGCGAAAGCGTCTTCAGGCCAATGGCCGAAGGCGGGTGTTCATTCATTGCGCAATAATTGCGAAGCCGCCGCAAACCCATTCCGCCTACGTCAAATTAGCGCCTGCGAGCTTGCTCATGACCTGTCGCCAGCCTTCCTCCTTGTCGGCCCCCACTGAACGAAACGCTCGTTTGAGCAGGTTTTTCTGCATGTCGGACACCTTCTTTTCAAGCGCTAGGCCGCGTTCGGTGAGATGAAGCAGGTGAACTCTCCGATTTTGGTCATCAGGCTCCCAGTCGACATAACCCGAATCGATCAGCTGCCTGAGTGGCCGATGAAGCCCTTGCCGCGTAATGCGAAGAATACCAACCAGATCCGCCACCGACAGAGATCGACGGCTTCGAACGAAATACATGATGCGATGATGGATCCGACCGAATGACAGCTTTGCCAAGTGTCGGTCGGACTCCGCGATCAAGCCGGTATAGGCGTAGAAGAAAAGTTCGAGTGTCGCATCGAGACCGTCGACGCGCGCATGCGCGCCCTGGGTCCGAGCCACGCGGGAATGATTTCCTGCAGTCATCGTATCCATTCGGTTTGTGGGCCTTGCTGCCGCCGACACGACGCTTCGTATTCGACCAGGATTGAATGGCGTCGGCGCAACAACCGCAATCTACCAATGGACCGGCATCCAGCAACAGCAAGCGAGAGCAGCAGATGAGACCGACCGACCATGGGGCGAGGCGGTAAAGGCCGTCGTCGAACCCAACGCAGGTTTCAAGATCTTTCTGCAGGGAAACGCTGGGCGGCGTCAAAACGCCGAAAACGGTCGAGGTTTGGGACCTCTTGCCGCGCAACGCCAACGGCAAGGTTCTGAAGCGCCAAATTCGGGATCAATTCTGGCTGGGGCGTCGGCGAGCGGTCTGACTGCAACCGGCTGCGGCCACTCCAAGGCCAGTCTTCGGACGCGCCACAAAGCCCGGCGAATTCGAAGCTCTGAGGCAACCAAGGTGTCGCCCGGAACCATAATATGTAAATAGTATTGATATTATCTAGCATATTGGTGTATCAACCAAGGCAGCCGCCAGCCGACTTAACGACTTGCGAAAGTCATTGAGGCCCTGATTTGCGTTAGCGGAAGCTGTGTCCATCCCCGAACCCGTGAGATTTTCCATGCTCTCTCCCATGACCAGCGAAACAATGCACCAATTCGCAGTTAAATGGATCGAAAATTGGAACCGGCGCGACATGGAAGGCGTGCTCTCCCATTTCGCCGACGACGCGCAATTCATAAGCCCAAAGGCCATCACGTTCGTGGGAACGCCCGTTCTGAAAAGCAAAAGCGAGCTTCGCAACTATTGGTCTATCGGTCTAACCCACATTCAGCGCGTTGTCTTCAATCTCTACTCGACAGTTTGCGATCCCGCATCGCGAACCCTTGTCGTTCTCTATGAGGCGGATCTCAATGGAACGGTGGCGCGGGCGTGCGAGGTGATGCGTTTCGATGAGCAGGGCCGCCAGATCTTTGGCGAGGCGCTCTATGGCGCTCCGGTCTGAAGAGGTCGCGGCTAGATCAACCGCATCCCCTTCAGGCTCGCATGTCCGCCCCGGCCGACGATGATGTGGTCGTGCACGGAGATGCCGAGCGGGGTGGCGATGTCGACGATCGCTTTCGTCATCTGGATGTCCGCACTCGACGGCGAGGGATCGCCGCTAGGATGGTTGTGCACCAGGATGATCGCAGCATCGCTTGCTGCACTTGCTTACGTCAGCTAATGTGTAGGGTTTCGGACGCCGGCAACAAGAAGGCTCCACGGGCTCAACTGACCGGCGTCCAAAAAGCGCCAAGGCACGAAGTCGCGGGAAGTTTGGCACCGGCTAAGCAGCGGGCGCTATGGGGATTAACTTGGTAGGCGCGTGAAGTGCAGCAATGGACGGCTAGTGAATTGATCGACGGGTATCGCTTCCAGAGGCGGCAACCCGGCAGAACGCTTCCACAACTTCCGCGTTTCGGCATGAGTGTTGCACTTGAGTATTTTTAATGTTCGCGGCATGTGTAATTTCAAATAGTTGTGCGTGGCAGAAATGGCACATCCGACAACCACTGCGCGATTAATCGGTTGATCGATGTCCAGCGACATGGCGTGAATCAATTTCTTGCGAGCTGAAATATGGACGGCACATTCAAGCAAACTGGTTGGCGCTTTCGTCAAGGCAATTTTTATCATTGCGTTATCGGTGCGGCCGATGATGTGGCTGGCCGTATGTGGATGCTGACCCGCGCGCGATCATGTGTTGCACGCCAACACTACGCTGGTTGATCGTGTTGACCTTGCCACCCCGGCCATCGCTGTCCTCTCAATGGGCTACCGGCCTCTCGGCTCTTGCTCCCGCGCAGCGGGCTGGAGCGCAGCGACTTCGTGCGTTGGCACGAAACGGACCAACCGGCCCGGTCTAGCGATGTCCGTTGTTCGGGGTAGACCGGAAGTGGCTGTCCTGGGTTTTCACACAGTCTGGACCCTTAGCGGACCTCGCTCAATTCAGCCGTGTCGTCAGCTTCTTCCTCCGTTAGCCGTAAACCGGCGGTCGCTTCTTGCTCCACGGCTCAGTCCTCTCGATTTGGGCCGCAAGCTGAAGCAGCAAGTGCTCTTCGCCGAAGCGACCGACAAATTGTACGCCGATTGGCAAGCCCGACTTCGACCAGGCGAGTGGCAGGCTGATGGCCGGCTGGCCGGTCACGTTTTGCCCGCCCGTGAAAGGAGCATAGCCCAAGATCGGCGCAAGGCCCCTCATGACGTCAGTCTCGTCGAGGTTGAGCGCACCAATTTCCAGTGGCGGTCGCCCAAGCACAGGCGTGATCCAGGCGTCGTAGTGCTGTTGCCATCTCGCGACTTGTCGTGAGCTAGCCTGCAAGCTCGCCCAGCAAAGTTGGTATTGCGCCGCGGTAATGGTCTTGCCGAATTGATAGATGCCCCAAGTCAGACCCTCGAAGTCCTCGCGTGCGGGCGTCTTGCCCAGCGTTTTCGCAAAAAATTCGACCACCATTGCGAGACCTGCCGCCCAGATCACGATGAAATTGGTGCGGAGGTTGGCTGTTTCATCTACCGATAGCTGGGGCCTACCTTCCTCGACGTGATGCCCGAGTTTCGCGCAAAGCTTTGCTGCAGCTTCGCTAGCCGCCTTGCATTCGGGATCAACTTCGCTATCGAGCGCCCTTGTCGTGAACGCTATGCGAAGCCCTTTGGGCTCCCTTTTGGTGGCTTCAAGATATGGGCCGGGGGGAGGCGGGGCAGCGTAAGGATCGCCGATCTCTGGACCGGCAGTGGCGTCAAGCACAGCCGCCGTGTCGCGTACGCTACGGCTCACCACGTGCTCGGCGACGAGGCCGCCCATGACGTCACCGATCACGGGACCTAGTGGATTGCGCCCGCGCGTTGGCTTGAGGCCGACCAGACCGCAACACGAGGCGGGCACGCGAATCGAACCGCCGCCATCATTGGCGTGCGCGAGCGGCACAATTCCGGCTGCCACGGCGGCCGCCGATCCGCCGGAGGAGCCGCCGGTGGAATGACTGAGATTCCACGGATTGCGTGCGGGGCCGTAAAGCTTTGGCTCCGTGATCGGAAGCGCGCCAAATTCCGGCACGTTGGTCTTGCCGACCGGAATGAGACCCGCGGCCTGAAAGCGGACTACCAACGTGGAATCGAAGGGCGAAGGTACCGCCGGCACGAAGCGGGAGCCGTCCCGGTTCGGCCAGCCCTTCTTGAATCCGAGGATGTCCTTGAGAAGCATCGGTACGCCGGCGAAAGGACCGGAGAGGTTCGCCTTCGCCATTGCGCTCGCTTCCTCAAAGGCCTTAAAGACGACGGCGTTGAGCTGCGGATTGTGCCGCTCGATGCGCTCAAACGCTGCCTCGACGAGTTCTGCGGGCTCGATCTCTTTCTTCTTCACCAACTCGGCAAGCCCGAGGCCGTCATAGTTCGAATATTCAGCAAAACCCATGCTCGCCTCCCACGCGCGGAAAAGACAGCCAAAGGCCGACAGCATATAACGTTATGCTGCTTCGCAATTGGTGCCAATCCCTCTGAGCCCGACGAGATTGTTGAATAGAAGGCCCGCCATTCCGACAGTGGCGCTCGAGTCCGGTTGTGGCACGTTTGCGACATGCCAACTGTATCGAGCGATGTCCGCTTTCAAGGGTAACCCGGAAGACATTTGCTCAGACTGAGTTCTTCCGAGTTTGACCGTGCAGCGAAGCTAGCTGCCATTCCAGCGGGTGCAAGTCCCGCCAACAGAAGGAGATCCAGCTACTGTTGTAGTTATATCCAGCAACGGAGAGGGAGACTGATCCGTTGAAAGCCTGGAAGTAAAAGTCCCCGAAGGCTGGGCGATCCAGTCCGATCCGTACAGGGGGGCGAGCAACCTGGCAGGCCGTAGCGGAAGCGAACCAGTGAAGCCACGAAATCGGAAACCCGCGCGGAACGGATTGCGGGAGTGTCGGGAGTGCCGAGCCGGTGGTCAAACGGCGAAGGCCATGTCGGCATCGAAGTTCTGGAACATATCGATGTTGGACTCCCCGGGGTCGGAGAGGACGGCATGCCAGGAAGGAATGTGCAGTGAAAGTTCGGAACCACTCGCGGGTCGCCTAGGCGCTCCCGCACAGCGAAGGCATCGCGTATAAGTCGCTATGCGGTGAAATCGCGATGTGCCTGCGAGTGGGGCGGATGGGGCCGATTAAGTGATGACGGACCGGGACACTACAACCCGGACCCGAGCGAGGGCCCCTGGGGTAGGTGGAGTATTCCACCGCATGGCGGTGCATGATCGAGTCCTCAGGCCCGACTCAGAGCGGACCACCGTAGCGACCACGAAATGCACGAAGGGTGGATGCAAACTGGATGTCGGACGGCGCATGTCGGGAGCAGGCTTAAGCCGCTGATCATCCAGGAAGGCACTGCTTGGAAAGCCAGCCTTCCAGCCGTACTGGGGAAAACCCGCCGTACGGATGATAGGGGGGATCGAGGAAACGTCGGCATCATTCGAAGCCCGATCCGCGCCTCGATCCTACCCGACCGATGCGGACAGAGAGTTGGGTCCGCCGCCGTTGATCTAGATCAACTAGAAACCCCGCACTCGCCATTAAAGGCAATGACTTTTTGGGGTCACGAGCGTCGGTGTAGGTTTAAATTGCGATTGGTCTGGTGTCGGTCACTCGTTACAGGGGAAGGTCATCACAATGAGATACAGGTTGATCATTCTTACGTTCGTGATCTTAATTGTCCCAGCGTTCGCTAGTGCAGCGCTTGCCACAACGGTCGATATTCGCAGCATCACCTGTAGCGAATATCTCGCCATGCCGGCTGCACCGTCGAACAAGTTCTCGGCTTGGATGACCGGCTGGTTTAGTTATCAAAGTCGGAGGACGTTTGTAGATTTTGACCTGCATCGGGCAAATGTCGCAAGCGTAAAAGCGTGGTGCCAATCCAACCCGAGTGCCAGTGTGATGGCAGGCCTGGAAAAATCGATAGGCGTAACCGCGGTGCCCAACGCTACACTAGATTTTAACAAGATGACTTGCGGAAGTTGGTTGGGGTACGGTCCAGAGGATCGAGATTTTGTAACATATTTTATGAGCGGCTACTACAACGCGGTGGCAAGCAACAGTGTATTGGATAACGATCGCCTGCAGAGGAACTCCAGTGCGGTCGCCGCGTATTGCAGGAAGAATAAATCCCGCACTCTACCAACGGCCATTCAGAATAGAGCTAGCTAGCCGCTCACGATTTACGAGCGACGGAGAGCGCCTACGAATGGATGCGAACTCGGCCGTTAGCATGGCTTCTGCTAATGGCACAAAGCGGACAACCAAATTGCGAGCCGCGGCCGGCGCAGCATCCCGCCACCCCGGCCGGGTTTCGCGCTCAAAGCCGGCTGGTGATCAACCGGCGATCGCAAGCCTTTATTTTCCCTCACTCAGCGTTGCCGTAATCGCGGAACGAACGTGATTTTTCGAGACGTGTTTGACCGATTGCAAGCGCGCGGCGACCTTGGCCTCGAATTGCTCGCGCTCACCGTCGCCGAGGTTCGCGCATGCCGCGCCGATCATCGCCTTCGCGTTCTTGTCTGGTGTCCAGGTCATGTCGGCGATCCTTCAAGCTTGTTTCTATTGAGATACGCGTCGAGTCCGTGCTCATCCACGAATGCCACGCGCAAAATCCGGGTGCCAGGCACAACCAAAACGGCGTTCAACGTCGCGAGCCGCCTATCCTGGCTGAGCCACCTATCCTAGGGAACCCACCTCTCGGCCCCATCCTCGGCGCGATGCCTAGGGGGGCCCGATAAACCAGCCACCGTATGCACCCATTCGAGCGATAGCCTTGTTAAGCCGGAGACCCTCAATCTCGACGTTGACTTGCCGCCTGGCAATCGCGAGCTTGTTTTCAGCCTGCATGTGCTCCCAGGCGCGCTGGTTTCGTGCTTGCAGATCGGCATCGTCGAGGAGCTGGGCGTCGGAACCATAGACGTGTTCAATGTCGCCGCTGATTACTCGAACTTGCTGTGCAAACGACGGCGACCCCAAAGCCAGGGAAGTGGCAATCAAAACAGCTGCTCTTAGCATGTGCGGACTCCTTCCTTCCTGATCGACCCCCGTTATCAATAAGATCCTTTCTGATTGGTCCTATTTCAAGGTGGTTCATGTCGGCTCAACCTTGTTTCTATTGAGATACGCGTCCAGACCGTGTTTATCGACGAACGCCGCCCGCGCCTTGCGGCCTTCATCGCCGCCGCCGAAGATTGGTGCGGTCGATTTCAGCTTGTCGTATTCCTCGTGGCTGGTCGCGAAGATCCCATGCGCCAGATCTTCGTCGGTCGCCACCGCCCACACCCCTGTCTTGCCGTCAGGGTTTAGTTTCAACGCGCGCACGACTTCCTGGCCGCCTTCTTCTGTCTTCCGCAGCCAAAGCGCGTCGGCCAAACCTGCCGCCTGCGTCGCTCGCGTTTGGTAAAGGTCAGGATCGGCAAAAGCGGGATCGGCGGCGATGGCTTCGCGCCGTACTTCTTCTGACGTCTCGACCAGGGCAGACGCCGTGATCTCGATGGCGCGTTCAAGCTCGGCGATCTTGTCTAGCTCGGGCCCGTACGCGGATTGCATGGCCTCGTTCAAAAGACCATCGCGAAAGCTTTCGGTGATCCCTGAAATGCTCGCCGGCATCTCGACGATCGCTTGCCTGATCTCAGGATCGAGCCCCGTAAATTTTCCATTCTGTTTTAAAAAGGCGTCGCGCGCCTTCTGGTCCATCGATCGCAGCAGCCCGCGAATCTCTTGACGGCGAAGTGCGGCCGCCATGTTGGTCTTGTCGGATTGCGGCGGTGTTAGCTTCGCGCGGCGCGTTGCCACTTCCTGTTGCCCGCTGGATCGCAAGCCGGCCTTTCTCGAATTCCGGAACGACGTTTCTGAACGCCCAGTCAACCGACTGTTTTTGGATGCCCGCCGGGGTGAACTCGGCGGAGGTCGCCAGCTCGGCTTTCCTCGCCTCTAGCCGGTCGATGCCGTCGAGGCTTGCCATGTATACTTTTAAGAGGCTTTCGGCCGTGGAGCCGGGCGCGGCATCCATATCCCATAACTTGATCCTGCGCGGTTGGCCGGGGCCGGTCTTGCGGGCGGTCATTCTTCCGAGAGGTTGTCCAGGGCGTGCTACCATTTTTCAAATTCCTTCTTATCGAGAGACCGCATAGCCACCGGCCAGCGGACCTTCCTTGATTTCGCCGTCAAACTTGTTCCGTTGCCCGGATTGCCAGGCCTGCCATTCAACACCGGTCAAACCGTACGTTCCGAAAATCGCAACCGGCGTCCTGAATCGCTCGGACGTCGCGACCAACACGCCTGCAACGGCGTTACAAAGATCGTCGTGTGCGCCAGGGGCATGATCGACAGAGTCCCGTCCGCTCCGCGCGGTGCGGCGCTCGAGTCCTATGAATTGCGCGATCAATCGCGGACTATCGAGCAGACTCACTTCGCCGGAATTGATGCGCGGCAAAAGGTCCAGATAGATTTGTGACTTCGGCTGTTTGGCCGCCACGTACGTGATGCCATGACGCCTGAAGGCTTCCGCGGGCCACTCTCCGGCATATCTATCGCCCTCAACCGTCTGCAACCCGTAATGTTTGAGCAGGCCTGCGAATTCCTCCACCACACTTTCGGGGCTGAATGGTGCGCGGCGCTCGCGGATGGCATCGAGCGTTCCGATCCTGCCCTCGGCATGACCAATCGCCAGCGTCATGGAGTCGCTGCTGCCGCCGGAAGGATCGCAAAAGGCCACATACTTCATCCCGGCGAACGGCGCCCGTTCGAGCACCCCGGACGATGTGACGGCTTCAAGGGCCTCTTGGCTCACGAAGGGCTCAAGGTCCGTGCGGAATTCGGCGCCGTATTCCGCCGCGGCGCTTGACGGATCCCGCTCTGTCGCACGATCGATGATGCTTTGAGGGATGGTCGGGTTCATCTCCCGCGTGGCAGCGCGCCAAACCAGAACGTCGGGGTCGTCCTCGCCACCGCTTGAAGCTGTCCCAGAGGGCGCCGCGCCGCGCATATGGCGAGCTCGCGCAGAGTAGGATAGCCCCCGGAATGTTCGCCATGCCCGGCCGCAGCGCGTCGAGGACCGCATAATCCGGTTCGGCGCTGTCGTCAGTCGGCCAGAAAGCCAGCTCATCAGCCAGCACCGCGGCGAAGCTATAACCTCGGGAGGTTCGAAAACTCGCCGTCCCGATTTCGATCGTGACGCCGTTGGTCAAATCGAGACCGTCGGCGCGCGGCTCACGCTCCAGCATCGCCGCCAGCAATGGCGTCCCGGTGATCAGGCCGCGAATATAGCGGTAGATTTGCCGGGCCTGCTTGCGATCGGCAGCGATCACCAGGATCGTAGCGCGCTCGCCTGGCCCCAGGAATTGCGCGTACACCTTGAAGCAAGCCAAGAACACCGCGATCACCGCCAACACGAATGATTTTCCAGCCCGGCCGCAAACCAGCCATCCCTCGGCGATCGGAGCCGCCGGCGGTGCCTGGCGCCGGGTGTGCCGTTGATAGATTTCCAGTTGCTCCGTCGACATCGGAAGGGCGAACAATGCGGCGATGAAGGCGAACCAGGATTCCCAGGTCGCCGGCTCCTTGAACCAGCGGCCGAACAATTTCTGATCTTGGCAGGCCTGCAAAAGGTTCATGCGGCCTGTCCGCCCAGGTAGTCATGCAGCGTCGGTTCGACCGTCTTGCGCAGGCTGGCCTTGGCCACGATCGGAGCGAGGATTTGCCTTGCTTCCGAGGTGAGTTGGATCAGGTCATAGGCGGGGACGCTCTCTCCCCGAACGATCGACGACTGAAGGGCCTCGGCTTGCAGCGTCATCGCCGCCGCCTGCCGCACGAGCGTCTTTTCCGTTTCGGTCAGGGTGCCGCCGGCCTCATGTTCGAAACCGTCGCAGAGGTCACGGAATTGCCTTCCGGCCGGGCTACGCATATCGCAACCCTCCAGAATCCATCGACCATTCGTAACGCGTGATTTGTTCGTGACCGAGCCGGGAGCGCGTTTGTGTAGCTGGGGCTGCGAAGTAGCTGTGAAGGCGTTGCGAGTTGCGTGCATTCACAAGAAATGACAGCCTTTTAGGCACCGGCAAGCCGCCCAAACTACTCGAACGGACCGCTGACTGTTGAGCGGAGTTGAGCGCGGTTGAGCAGCGTCAACGAGCGCTGAAATATATTTTCGAAAGTGGCTATTGCTGGGGTCTAGCAGTCGTCTGCCGCGCTACTAGAAGTGGTTGTGGACCAGGGGGAACCATGAAGAAAGTCTGTGTGGCTGTGCTGGCGGTCTTGCCGATAGCAGCGGTCGGGGCTCAGCAGCCGACCTCGATAACGCTGTCGTGCAACGGAACGAGCAAGCTCATGACGGCCGGCGACGATACTAAGCCCGACCCGATCACGAATCTCGGAATGATCGTCAATTTCTCGGAGCGGACAGTCACTTTCAACTCGTACCGTATTCCGATCGAGAGGGTCGACAACACGATGGTGCTGTTTCACGGCGACCAGGCGATGAGCTACGCCGGCGTTAAGCTGAAGCCTGTCACGGTCGATGGCTCAGTCGATAGGGTGACTGGAGCGGCGAGCGTGGAGTTTATGCATGAGCGGGTTGGAGACAATTCGACATGGGAGCTGATGTGTAAACCTGCGAAACAACTGTTTTAGGGCGCGCTACGGCTCGGTTCATTTGCCCGGGCACGGCCACGCCTTCGTTAGGTCCTGCGAAAACAGTATTGCGGGTAGCCCGTCTTGCTCCGCTGGAGCCTCTCTTAGGTATTTGCAGAACACGTCGGTGACCTGCTCTAACGTGGCGTGCGTCGGCGCGCAGTAGCCGACTATTCGATTGAGCGCGAACTCGACCAGCGCGTCGTTCTGTGGTGATCTATTGGGAACCCGGAAACCGTCCACGATAAGCGCAGCATGAGCCGCTTCATCGTACAACCCGGCGACATAGGCGAAGGCCGAGCTGCGGTCGTGCTGACAGAGGCCGTGGACGTCATTGCCGCTGTAAAACGAGGTCCGTGGAATCTCGGCTGCGCCGACCGCAGAAGCAGCAAATGCGCTGACGATCGTCACCGCGTATCTCACGGCTGGCCTCCCGCGCTCCTGCTTTGCGCTAAGCGTCGGATTGCTTGATCGACGAAGTAGGCAAATTTGCCGACTTATCTGCGGGCGGTCGATGCGCCGGCAGATTCGCCACCCTGGCCGGGACCACCGTTTGCCGCCGGGTCCGGTGATCTGGGTCACAGTCGCGACGAGAGCGTTGCGCCATAGAGGCCGCATCAGCGACGGATGGTCCGCGCTGGCTATGGATGGAGAAGATGATGCGTAAGACGACTGATACAACGGAATTGACGATCGACGAGCTCAATCTCGTTTCGGGCGGAGACATGACGGCTGGAAACCTCGGGTCTCTCCAGTATGCGATCGGAACAGGTGGCGCCGGAGTGACCTGGCCGGGAGCGTTGGACGGCGTTTCGGGGACCTGGCACATGTCTTCCAAAAATGGCCTGAGCTGGCGACCGGCCTAAGCTCGCACCGTAGCACCGGATGTTTCGCGCTGACTTAGAGGAGAAAATGATGCGCAAGACCACTGACACATCGGAGCTGACGATCGACGAGTTGAACCTTGTTTCGGGCGGGGACTTTAACATGGGGATGATCGGATCGATGACTTATGTGAGTTCGCCAGAAGGCGGCAGTTCCGTTACGTGGCCAGGAGCTGTCGGCGGCGTGCAAGGAAGCTGGACGGCATCTTCCAAGAATGGCCTGACCTGGAGACCGGCCTAACACTACAGTTGCAAGTTTTGGGTGGTTCTGAAATCAATGGGCGACCATGATTTGGGATTTGATGATTGGTGGCGCGTCGGTCGAAGATACGCTGACGCTGTGGGCTTCTTTGTTGCGAGAGGCCAAGCAACGAATTCGCCCGCTGTTTACGCAGGAGCGGGTCGCGATCTCGGCGGGGCAGTTTCTCGATGGACTGTTGGGCAGCGAGCCGCGCAAGACGGGTTGGATGAGGGCGGAGGCAGCCGGTGATCAGGGACCGTGGCGCCAGCAGGCGATCCTTGGTCGGGGACGGTGGGATGCCGACGCGCTAGGCGACATCGTACGAGAGTACGCGCTGGAAACGCTTGGCGATGAAGACGCGGTTCTAGTGATCGACGAGACCGGCTTTTTGAAGCAGGGCAAGGCGTCGTGCGGGGTGGCACGTCAGTACACTGGATCGGCGGGCAAGATCACCAATTGCCAGATTGGCGTATTCGCTTGTTATGTGTCGCGGTATGGCCATGTCTTGATCGACCGTGCGCTCTACCTGCCAAAGGAATGGACGGACAACCGCGTTCGCCTGAAGGCAGCGCATGTGCCGCGCGATGCGGGCTTTGCGACGAAGCCTAAAATCGCGCGTCGCATGATCGCTCGCGCGATCGCCGCAAAGGTGCCGTTCTCGTTCGTTGCGGCGGACAGCGTGTATGGCACGGGAGAGATTGAAACCCTGCTGCGCAAGGCGTGCAAAGGCTATGTTCTGGGTGTTGCGTCCAATCACGTGTTCTATTCCTGGGGCAAGGGGCAGCCTGTCGCCGGCACCGCCTCCGCGATCGCACAGAGCCTTCCCAAGCATGCCTGGCGTCGCCTGTCGTCCGGCGAAGGGACCAAAGGTCCGCGCTGGCACGACTGGGCCTATCTCGAGCTTGCCGATCTCGACGGCAGTGAATACGATGATGACCTTGCCAGGGAATGGACGCGAGGTCTTCTGATCCGCCGCAACATTGCCGACGGCAGCCTGGCATTTTACTCCACGTGGTGCCCTAAGGGCACGTCCATCCAAAAGCTGGTGTTAGTGGAAGGCCATCGCTGGGCCGTCGAGGACAGCTTCGAAACGACCAAGAACGAGCTCGGTCTTGACCACAACGAAACCCGCTCCTGGCATGGCTGGCATCGCCATGTCTCACTCGTCATGCTTGCCTTTGCCATAATGGCCGTTATCCGTTCTCGGGCCAACACCGCGCCCAAAAAAACGCGAACGCGGGCTCGACCGAAGCTTCGTTCTTAATCCGCTGGTCGATCCAGGAAGTCAGGCGCATCGCCATGAAGCTCGCCCAGCGACGCATCTCGCATGCATACTTACTTGCTTGGTCCTCCTGGCGCAGGGCTCATCAAGCCAACGCGCGCAGGGCCCATCTCAAGAAAAAATTGCAACTGTAGTGCTAAGCTGGAGGTCGTGTCATGGATAGGGAAATCCGCGAATTGAGTGCTGAGGAACCGGGCCACGATCGGCGCGAGATCGTCAGCACTGAACTCAACCTCGACCAGCTAGAGGCTGTCTCTGCTGGTCTGCTCGCCACTACGCTCTCTAACCTCGCCAACATGAGGCACGAGATGCTTAAAACGGTCGCGAATAATTTGCGTGCCTAACGCGGCGGTACGCGTGTGAGAACACACAAACCGACGCGCGAAAAACACCAAGGAGGAGAAAATGGTTGCCGAAACGAAGATTGAAAAACAGAATGAACGCGATCTTCTTACGGAGATCGAGCTTGAAGGCGTGGTTGGAGCCACCGACCTGTTAGGGTTTATATCGGACTGTCTTCGGACTATGTCGGACACCTCGAAGAATGTTATTTCGAATATGCGCGCCTAAGCCTTCGGTAAAACTGCGTCGGAATTAATTTCTAGTTCGCAAATGCGCCGGCTTCCGGGGAGCGATACACGCGCGAGTTGCTCCTAGTGACCCCTAGGCCAGCCATAGCCGGTCCGCCACATCGCCGCCGCGCAGCTCGCCAGCCGTCGATCATAGTCGGCTGATGGTTGAGTGACTGACGTTGTAGGACCGGCCGATGTCGACCAATGGCTCGCCGGCCTCCCGACGCGCAAGGGCCTCCTGCCGCTGGTGGTTCGTCAGTTTCGGCTTGCGGCCCATCACCACGCCTCTGGCCTTCGCGCGCTCCCGGCCTTCAGTGGTGCGGCTGCAGATCAATTCACGTTCGAACTCGGCGAGGCCGCCCAGGACAGTCAGCATCAACCTGCCGTGCGCCGTGGTGGTGTCGGCCCAGGTATCGCGCAACGATTTGAACCCGGCACCCTTGTCGGCGACGGCGCCCAGGAGATTGAGCAGGTCCCGGGTCGACCTGGCCAACCGATCAAGACGGGTCACGACCAGGACGTCGCCGTCACCGAGACGGCCGATCAAGCGCGCCAGTTGCTTGCGGTCGGACTTCGCCCCGCTGATCTTTTCCTGGAAGATCTCGCTGCAACCCGCCGCCTTCAACTCGGCGACCTGCGCCGTCAGGGACTGCCCATCCGTCGAGACCCTCGCATAGCCCAACAGCGCCATTTCCGCTTCCATATTTGCACGTGAGATATGCACAGAATAACCCGTGCAACATCAACGTCAATGGATTTGTGCAGAATTCAAGATTTTTGCACGGCGACCGACAGCGACGGCCGACGACGTTATGTCGGGTTAGGTTTTTTCCCCGGCGCGCGCGTTTGCGATGGGCCGATACTGGCGGTAGGATATTTGTTGATTGCTGCAGCCCTATCCAGACGATTGATTAGCGCCCGCCGGTTTGCCCCCGGTGGGCGTCGTCTTTTGTCGGGCGGGTCACCGGTGTCCCGGTTGGCTATGGCCTGGGCGAATGCGCGGGTGGGGAAGGGGCCTTTGGCAACATCATCGCAGAGCCCAATCTGATAGCGGCCATCGTCGCGCTCGAAGACCTGATGGGTGCGACAATCGCTCGGGTTTGCAGCGGATTCAGAGGGTCTCGAAAACTTGATTCCGCCGTCGCACCCTTTGAAATGTAACGCCTCTGGTAGCCCTGCCACTCCTGCCAGCTAAGATAATGAAACTATTTCCAATGTCCGTTCGCGAATGTTCTGAAATTCCCGCACTGCTACCGTTTTGCTACCATTCACCGCTTTTTCATCGCGTCTTGTAGAGCAGCGTCGGCACGGGCGGCGGCGACCTCTTGCATCCCCGGCATTACATGACCGTACAGGTCCAGCGTGATCCCGACCTTGCTATGCCCCAACCGCTCTGAGGCGACCTTAGGATGGGCACCGGAGGCCAGCAGGTGCGTTGCATGGGCATGGCGCAGGTCATCGAAGCGGTAAACAGGCAAAGCGGTCCCGCGGATCAGCCTGACCCATTCGTGTGTGATCCACGTTGGCTGCATCATTCGCCCATCGGCGTGGCTGCAAACGAAATGGTCGTCACACCGCCTGATGCCGAGCTTTAGAAGCTCCTGGGCTTGGGCAATGCGGTGGGTGCGCAATAATTCTTGCGGATCCTCAGTCGCCTCGCCCGGCAACATCTGAGCGATTTTATAGAGGAGGTCAACCATGGTTTCTGCGAGCAGATCCTTGTCAGTTTCTTTGGCTGCTACGGCGAAATCAATGACGCGCGACGTGAGGGATGGCCGCTCTTGGGCATGGACGAGGCGATGGCGCTCGCGTAATCGGCGCTCAAATCGCTTTTTGAACGCCTTCTCAAAGCATTTTCGGCCTGTCAGCCGCGGGTAAGCCGAGCTTCGTTGCCACGTCTCGCAAGAACCTCAGCAGCTCAACGATGCGCTCCTGGATGATGTAGAGTTCAACCTTGCCGAAGGCTGTGGCTATGCAGCATCCACGCTACCGTCATATCCCGCGACGCCAAACTAATTGCTTCTCGGTACTGAGCGGTGAAGGGATAAAGCCGAATCCGATCCCCGAGCGTTTCGAGCTCTACAAGGATCAGGAAGGGGAGCTTGTCGACCTTCGAGAACTCCGCAACGCGTTTTGGTGTAACGCGCTTGACAATGCCCTTCTTCGTCTCGGCGGAAACGGTTGGCGGTTCGCTGCAATTGGCTCTCGCAGCTTTCCTGCGGCAAAGCCCGACAGCGCCTGAACCGAAACCATGTCGACGTTTCGTGGAGATTTTTCTTGAACCATGCGGTCCTCTTTGCCATTGCAGCGTCAAGGCGCTCAGTCCCGTTCCAGATGACCGCGAGCGCCGCGACCAGCAGCATGCACATGATGGTACGGCGGCCGATCCGGTTCCATTCCAAGGACCTCACATTTCGAACGCGCTGGCACCGTAGATTCCCGGATATCCAAATTTGGACAGCGGTGTTCTGCTGGAGGAACACCGGGGGCATTTCATCACCGACCAGTTTCCATTTAGTCCGGTGGGGGCCCCAAGGAAGGAATCGCAACCTTCCTTGGGGCCTTTTTTTGGTAAAGCCCCATCCTCATACATGAGCGATACAGGGTGCGGCGGCCGATCCGGTTCATTGATTATTCGGCGAAGAGTCGTCAGCACGGGACGATGCCTTACCAGCGGTCGCGAGGATCGCGTTAATTGTCTCGCCGAGGATTGATATCGACACCGGCTTTTGCAGCGCTGGTCGTTCAATGAATGCTTCCGGTCGGGCCGCTGATCCATACCCGCTGACAAAAAAGAACGGCAGCCCCCGCCTAGCGATGATCGTGGCGACCGGGGCAATGCTGGAACCGGCGACGTTGATATCGAGAATGGCGATGTCAAAAAAAATCGTTTCTGCCAGAGCCCGCGCATCTTGGACATTGCCGGCCTCGGCAACAACGCGATGCCCAAGCTCTTCGACCATGTCGGCGAGCATCATCCGGATCAAAACTTCATCTTCGACCAAAAATATGGATGCTTGGCGCATTTCGACGCGGCCCTTTCAGGCGATCATTTCGTCCCTCTTGCGCAATTCATCGATTAAACGACTGAGGTAGCGCGGCAGAGGCGAGGCTTCGAGACAAAGGTCTTGTTGCAACCGGTCGCCCACTTCGTCGCAGATCGACATGCTAGTCTTGTGGTCGATGTCGATGTTGTCCGAGATTCTGCTGTGCGGTTCCATTTCGCGGCCCTCTCGGTTAGGCCCCACGAAGCACTAAGCCACCGGGTCGGCAAATGTTTCGCGCGCCATGGAACGATTGCGCGTGTCTCTTATGCAAAGATGTCGATGGTTCCGCTTGTAGGAACTCATTCCGATGACGCGTGAGGGAAAGTTAGCGGTCGCGCGCCAGCTTGCGACGCCCCCAATGCGGCTCTTTGCGCGTTGGATCGAACACGCGCTCGACGTGGCGGTTCAATGCCCGCATGATCCCGATGCGCGCGAACATCGCTGGCCTGTCGTGTTCTGCAACGATTAGCAGCGCCTTAGAACCGCTGACCGCAAAGTCGACCAAGCCGGTCGAGGTCCGGCCCCATGCGGGCATCCCGAGGTGAAGCAGTACAGCTTCGACATACCCTGATTGCGCGCCATCAGTTCAGGGAAAGTTTTCAGTTTCGCGATCTGCCTATTTTAACCCCTTGTGGCCTAATTTGAATCTGGCAGCGGCCTGTTCTGGTGAGCGGTATTGCTCACATGAGTTGGGAACCGAACAGACAAACTTTGGTCCGTGTGATCGTTTACTAATGTGGACGACTGCTACCACGGCGCGCTGATGGCCGACTACCGCGTCTATCAACTTGACGCTACGGCAACATCTGCAGTGCGCCCGAGACGTTCGGATGCGAAGGCGATGAGGCCGCCATCCAAAGAGCCAAACGCATGGTTGACGGCCATGCTATCGAGCTTTGGCAGCTTGATCGGTTAGTGATCCGACTGCGGTCCAAGGACAAGTAAGGCTGCGCTCCCGCAGGTTATCGTGGGGCAGCGATTCGCACAGGAGCGGCGTGAACACAGCTTGAAACAAAGCGGGACTGACTTTGACATTCAGGAGCGTGGCCATGAAACGCATCGTGTTTGGTCTGATCCTTATTGTGATAGTTGCTGGCCTCGTTGGCAGTGTGACAGCTCGCGACCTTGATGGCCGCTACGCCAATTCGCCGCTTAAACCATGGTTTGATCATCTCGCGAGCGGCAAAGGACTCTGCTGCTCGATTGCGGACGGCGAAACGGTCGCAGACCCCGATTGGGAGTCAAAGGACGGTCATTATCGAGTCCGGCTTGAAAATGGTTGGATTGATGTTCCCGACGATGCCTTGATCACCGAACCGAACCTAGCAGGCCGCACAATGGTTTGGCCGTTGCGGTTCAACGATCAAATCTCGATCCGGTGCTTCATGCCGGGCAGCATGACTTAGCGCGCAAAATTGGAGCAATGGTCGGTCTCAGAAAAATCCTGCGCTCAAATCCAAGCCGTAAGTTGCAAAGAGCAGAGACACGAACAGGCCCACTCCGCAAAATATGGCGATGGTTTTGAGAGTTTCGACTTCAACCTCGGTTCCAGAAACGCGCGAAAGAACTCTTGCGATAGCAGCAGCCATTTGCGACCTCCAAACCCGAATCTCTAGAATGAGATCGGTCTGGCATCTGATAGCTCAGGCAGCGCGCGAGGCGTGTGAACTAGGTCACGCTTCCCGGACGACTGGACAATAGGAAACGATAGGTCACAGCGTACCAGTCGTGTCGTTCAATATGACCGGATTTGTCTTTGTGCTGTTCAAATAGAGGCCGCCTCAGTTGGCGGCCTCTTTGGCTGGCTGAAGGGCGAGTTACAGCCGCCGAAGTAAGGCCGCCTCCACGGAATTTTCCAAAAGTGAGCAAAACGAAACAGCGCCGAGATGGTGTTGGATACAAGATGGCTGTGATTCATCGATAGCGGTCAGCCATGTGCGAAGAGTGCGAAAAGCTCCAAGGGAAGATTACTCACTATTGCCAGCTTCAAAAGCAAAGATTCGATCCTCTTACTGAGGAGCGGATGAAACAGGTAATCGCCGACTTAGAGCGACGTAAGAAGACGATGCATCAAGGCGAGAGTCTGCACGCATGATAGCCAGCAACCAGTGGACCGAGTTACTTAGATGCTCGAACTGCGGGATGTCGGGGTCGACCCGTCTTTCGCGGCCTGAAAAGCGGGCCTATGATTTTAGCGTGGAAGCCATTCCAGCGGGCTTCAAGGTCGTCTGCATGGAATTTGGTAAGATCTTTTTCTGTGAGGCCTGCAATCGACCGGCGGACACCACATGATTGCGAGCGCCGCGATCAGCATTCTCTGTTGACTGGCGGTTACCCTTTGGAGTTCTGCAAAATGCATCCCGCCCTAACATTCCAGTTCGAACGCGCTGTGAACGAGTATGCCCAGTGGCAAGCTGTCCGGGCAGAGGATCGTTCGGATGCACCGGCTTGGTGGTGGGACACTGCGATATCCGCCGACGATGAAACCGCAACGATGCCTGTAGGGTGGTGCGCTATCCTAGGGGTAGCCGACGAGTCGACCTACGCTAAGGGCGCGGAAGTTTTCAGGAACGCGCTCGTCGCACAAACTTACTTGCCGCAGTCGGAGAATTTTCCACGCAAGTTTAAGGCGATTGACTGATCGTGCCGACATGCAAGCTGACAAGTCGCGGCTCGATCATATGACGGACCTAATGGCGGAGTCGCGACGAGGCCAAACAAGACCGCCAAAGACCCACGCAAGTAGGGCCGCCTCAGTTGGCGCGTGACCGGACCGTCATCCCTGAACCGTTGGTTCGGTCGAGAAGCAGCCGCCCATCTTGAACTCCTCTTGCATGGCGTCACAGCAAGAACCGGAGCGGGAACCGCCGCTGGCAATGGAGCGATATAGCTGTCCCGAATTGATAAGGATATCTATGCGCCCCTGTGTGGCTGCGTGGTCCAACTGGGCGAGCAACTCTTGTCTGAAGTGATCGGCCGAAACTATCTGTTCGTCCTCCCAATCCGACTGCGCGCCTAATCCGCGCCGATAGCGAGTTAATTCGCAATATTGGAAAAGAGTAAGGCCGCCTCGGTTGGCGGCCTCTTTCATGTGTGCCGTCGCTGCCATCAAGCAAACAGCGGAGCACGGAGGTTTACATGAGTGTCAAACAAGTTGGCTCCCTTACCGTCTCTTAAGTTGGCTGATCATCGCTTTCGCGTATGCCGCCAGACGCTCGGAAGGAAGCGAGCGGGCTCGCATACTGAGTGCCAAATCGCGGGGCAATTTTTTGAGCGAGTTTATCCTGGCGTACACGGCGCCCGGAGAGCGCTTCAGCTTCTTGGCAATCAGACCGACCTTGACCCTGGATGCGATGAGCTCGCGCAATTGAGCTTCTTCCGCGGGTGTCCAAGGGCGCCCCGCCGGGCGTGGACCCACCATCGAGAAATTCCCCAATTAAAGGACCTATCCAATCGCAAGAAGCCCGTTGTCGCAAGCCGGTCAGCCAGCGAGCTTGCGATATTTATTCACAGCTCAGCTCAAAATATGAGCTTACTTAAACTCTTAAAGGATCTAAACTATTCTGGCTAGGTACCGGAGTTATCCACAATGCCGACTAATTGGACTCTGTCATCGATTGAGGCGGCGCTCTTCGTTGCGTTGGTGGTCGTTCTGGCCGGCGCCGTCGGAACGTGGGCAGCCGTAGGCTGACGCAACGGGCAGCTTGATCGGTTCTTCGAAGCGGCGCGACCAGGACACTAACGATAGTCGGTGCGACCGGCGGCTTGTTCCAATGAAAGTCCGGCCGGATGTCGGCCCCTCTCTTTCCGCAGGCTTTGCAAACGAACCGTGCTTCCAGATCGGAGAGCCGGACGTCGTCAGGACATTGGTCTGCGTTGATCGCGATCGAATGACTGCACTTGTAATCCGAGCAATAGATCAGGAGACCGCGCACGCCAGCTTCGCGCATCTCTCCGAAAGTGATTTTCTGCGGGCGGGTGACGGCGGGCATGCCGCGATAGTCGCGCGGAATCGACTTTGCGTGAAGTCGCAACCGATTGTGTGCCCACGATGGAATCGACGCCATAGTGAGGCGATGGAGGCCTGCCGATGCCCTTTGCCAACTACCGCTTCGGAGCTCTGCAGCCCGCGGCTTCGGCCTCAGCTACGGAACAGAACCAGCGCTTTCCCTTGATGAGGTCCATATTCACCTTGGCGTACCAGCGCCCTCCGGGCTCATGATAGATGCATTCGCCGGCGCGGTTGATGTTGCCCTTGATGGTGCATGCTGGATCCGGCGCCTCACCAGCCGACACCGCAGAGAGCAGGATCGCTTGCGCGTTCATCGGAACGCTCGCCGCGCCCAAGACCTCGGTCTGCTTGTTGCGACCGCGCCAGTCCCACGGCGCGATGAAGGCGCCGGACCAAAGGCCGGCATGGTTTGTTTTGGCCTCGAGCTCGTCGGCGACATACTCTCGGGAGTATCGCACGAAGGCCAGTGCCCATCCGGATCGCACCATCCAGCGATCGACGTCGACACCGTCAACGTCGCAGGTCGCCAGCGAGCGTCCGTATTTGTCGATGCCGGTGACGTGACACGTCCAGGGGCGAGCATGCGAATATTTCACGAGCTCGTCACGCGCGCTGACGCCGCAGGCCACTTCTCGCCCTTGGCATCGAGACAGAGCTGGTCGGTTTCCGGCGCGTCGATGCCGTTGAGACGAATTTTTGTCTCACCAATCTGGACGGTGTCACCGTCGACGATGCGCGGCTCACCTGAAATTAGTTCAGCGCCAAGGGCACCAGTTTCCAACAATAGGCCAGCGACAATGGCGACGGAGGGTGAGCGTCTCATTTTTTTGCCTTCAGCCCGATCTCGCTATTCAAGTCCAACATTCGCACGGTGCCGTCTTCATAAAGCACGCGATAGATTGCGGGTGGCAGTTTGGGTCTTGCTGATCGAACACGATTGCCGAATGGCATGGCTCCAACGCGGCTCTGGAAAATCTGAAGAAGGCGATCTTCGGCGGCGGCATAGTCGGCGGTCTTTACCCAGAAGACACGTTTTGGGGCCGTCAATAATTTTATGTCTTCGCCGCCTCGATGTGGCTGAGGGCAGCCGTGAACGTGTCGATAGAATTCCGAAAGCCTACGGCGCAAATGGACACTTCTGCCTATGTAGACGACTTCCTGATTCCGCAAAGCTTCCGGCAATGCAGCGAGGGAAAGAGAGAGAGCGGGTCGATAGTGACGATATAAACGCCGCTGCCGCGTTCGGGAATTTGAACTTCCCAGTCGACAGGGCCGCCGCTCAATTCGAGGCCCGCCGCCGTCAATAGCTCTGTGACCGACAGCATCGTATCGCTAACGCTCGTCATCATTTGCCCCTCACCTTCAGCTCGAGCTCGACCAAGCGGCGGATGGTTTCGGAGCGGTAGTTGCTGAAAGTCATCAGGCTGGCGGAAACCTTCCACAGCTCGACGAATCATTTTGACTGTGCAGGGCCCGTCCCCCTTCATCAAGGGATTAGGGCGGGTATTGACCATGCTTACGACTATGATCGGAATTTTTATCGTTCTGAGTATCGGTATTCTAGTTGTTCACGCTCTGGAGGCCTTTCGCTCGGATTCTCGAAATTGATATCGCAACGGCATGTGAGTCATGGGCGCGGTAGCGGACGCCTCTTCGGTAAGGGGATATGCTCAGCGGTATGTGGCTCATTGACACCGACGGACGCCTGTGACTCCGGTGCTTGCCTTAGGATCGCTGCGGCGGCTCGCTCGAAGGCTGCTTTTGCTTCCTCTTCAGCACTTGAATGCTGATCAACATTCGTCTGGGTCGCCCTGTCGGGGCCTTTCATAACGGGCGACGTCGGCGGCAATCGCTGAATGGCTTCGACTGGCGGTGACGGGGTGACAAAATACGTCAAACACCCTGCTATGGCAGCGGCGACTAGAACGGCTGGAACAATAAGTCGCCAGCTGATCATTTCTTCACCTTCAGATCGAGCTCGACCAGGCGGCGGCGAGAGCGGAGCCGGTCGCGCAATGGGAGGCGCCGGCGGCGCTGTCTCATGGCATGGATCCGAGTGCAACCTCATCGTCATTTTCCCTTCGCCTTCGGCAGGTCAACTCGATCGTCGCGGAATTCGGGCGGTCCCTTCGTGAGCTGGCGCCGGCGCTGGGTTCGTTCTTCGGGGGGCGCGGTTGGATCGATAATCTTCTCGATCGTCTTTGTGGCGAGCTCCTGAGCCCGCAACCTGCGGCCGGGTCTGCTGACGGGCTTCGCTTCAGTCTTGACCTTCAGCCCGAGCTCGACCAGGTGGCGAATGGCTTCGGATCGGCTTGCATCATTCGCAATTGCCCACGCTTCGACCTCAGCAATCAGGTTGAGCGGCATTCGCGAGGTGACATGAGGGTCACGGCCCGTTGCCGGCCGGCCGCGCTTCTTTTTCGGTGTCACCTTTATTGACTTCTTCATGATTTTAGGTGTAACACAAAATCGAACCGAGGGGAAGGATGCAGCCGATCTCACTGGAGGCGTAACCGGCAGCGGATTGCCTCGCACGCGAGACGGTTGAGACGCTGAAAAGAGGGGCCGCCCAATGCTTGCATACTGGGCGGCCCCCTAAGGTCCTGGAGGGAGGAAGCCGGGCGAGCTCTGGACCCTCCCGGCGCTGTCAATTCATGCAGGTTCTGGGCCAACCTCGGCTTTTTCGCTAGGGTGGCCCGATGAACTATCAGGCTTTTACAAACGACAGCCTCGCCATGATGTACGAGGGTATCCGCGGCGCCCTCGAATCCGACGATGAACTTGTTAGCCTCGGCGAACAGGCCAGGTTTCGCGTTCGAGAGACACCCGATTGGAAGAAGCACGCCGCAGATCTCGAAGCCGAAATGATCAGCCGCGGAATGATCTTTGACCTCATCGATTGGGACGATGGACAGTCCAAGCTGCCCTTTGAGGAGTGAGCGGGTAGCGTTCACGGCGCAATGAGCGCCACGCGGAGAACAAGCTCACACCGCTGGGGCAGACCTCAAGCTCGCCGACCCAACCCGACGGGTTTTTCTTTTGCCTTTACTCGACGCGGCGAGCTGTTCGCTCTGCCTTTCCGGCCGACGCTTTTGGGGCGCAGCCGATGCAATCGGCAACAAAAATCTGGCGGCCCATCGCTGTTCGAACCTTCTTTGAAGGTCCAGAGGGATAACGCTCATAACCAAAACTCCAGGTTCACGCTCCCCCCCGGTCTCAACGGTTCCCTCAACGCGAGACCTGGCGAAGCTTAAGCCAGACGTCGCCTGGGAGTTCAACTTAAATTAGGGCCAGAGGACTCCTAAGGCTGGAAGCCATGCGGTGGCCGGGATCGTCCGGCAGCTGACAAGCACGCAAATTCCGGACTCACCAGCGGCCTTCCTAGAGTCATGCAGGGGCACATCGAGAGCACGGCGGCTTCGGTCCCGCGCCTAATTTTTTGGAAGCAAATTGCAATTAATGCGAGCGAGGAGTAGTTTTCACGATCTTGAATAGTATTTATTTCAGGAGGAAAAAATGCTTGGCCTTTTAGCGCCTGAAATCATGCGCATGCTCGAACGAATTCTCGTGGTATGCGGCGGAATACTCTGCGCATATCTAGGTTATCTTCTCTTTCACATAGCTGTTTTAAAGCAGGAGAGCGCCGGAAAATTTAAGTCGGCGCTTTTTGAGTTCACTGCAACAAAGGTGGGGCCAGGCGTATTCTTCGCTCTTTTCGGTGCCTACATCCTATATGGTTCCCTTAATCATCCAATTTCTGCGACCGCTGGTCCGCAGGTGGATCTAAGCTTTCAGTTTCCGACGGCAACACATCTGGCTGCTGTTGAACAGCTTACTGATCTGGCCAAGAAGTTGCCGACAGGGGCAGATCGCGCGGCCACCGAGGTAGCGCTCAGAAGCCTCAGGACCATGTTCAGCGGCCGCGATTTTTATGGTTCGACGCCGCCTTCGCCTGTCGGACCGGAATCGCTGGCGAATCGATAAGCCGAACGCAACGGCCATGTAGGCGGTGGTGACCGACACTCTTGTCTGATGGCGGTGCCTCACTTCGAGGCTTGGGCGATCTTGTGACCCAAGTGGCGGGTTTCATAATCGCGGCGGAGCTGGCTCAGCGATGTCTCGTTCAGTTGAAGACGAACCTCGCTCAGTTACTCGGTCTCAGAATACCTGGCTGCGAAACTCTGTCCGTAAATCTTACGCAACGTGCCGATCAGGGTATTGCCGTGCTTGTGGCTGATTTCACCATCCTTGTTCCGGTGGCGATTGTCGAGGCGTGGCATGCTTCGCTCCGTGAACTGGCGTTCTTGCGGGCAAGCATTCGCCTAATCAAACGGGTTGGCAACGCTTGCTACCATTTTTGCTACCCAACTCGCTAATATTGGTCGAGATTGGAAGGTATCAGCCACGCCGAGCATTCGGGAAAACTCAACAGAGCAAACCAAGAGCAACGGTAAGTAGCGATCTCCAGAACCGGGGGTCGCAGGTTCGAGCCCTGCCACTCCTGCCATTTAGGTTATTGATTTTGACCGATCCTGCGCCGGTTTTGGCGAACCCGGTGCGCCAGTTCGGTTCCCACTGTCTTGACCTTTTGCCGCTTCGGCAGTAGATAGCCGCCACCTGCTGCCGGCCCGCTAACCGCGGATATCCGGCGCGGCTTTGAAATCCCCGAACCAACGAGCCCGCGTGCTGGCTCATCCTTCAAGAGAGGGCTGGGCTTAAGACGGCTGTTCGGATTCCTGGAAAACGCATTCGTCTCACTTAAGGACGCGGACCGCAAACGATGGCCTTCAGCCCGTTCAAATTCCTGCAGGAAGTGCGCTCGGAGACCGCCAAGGTCACCTGGCCGACCCGCCGCGAGACGACGATCACCACGATCATGGTATTTGTGATGGTGGCGCTGGCTTCGGTTTTCTTCTTCGCCTCGGATCAGATCATCCGCTATATCGTCACATTGCTACTGGGCATCCACTGATGACAAGCGCCGCCACTCAGACGATCGATAAGCGCTGGTATATCGTTCACGCCTATTCGAATTTTGAAAAGAAGGTCGCCGAATCGATCCGCGAACAGTCCAAGCAGCGCGGCCTCGAGGAGTTGTTCGAGCAGGTCCTGGTGCCGACCGAAAAGGTCACGGAAGTGCGCCGTGGCCGCAAGATCGACGCCGAGCGCAAGTTCTTCCCGGGCTATGTGCTGGTCAAGATGAAGTTGACCGACGAAGCGTTTCATCTGATCAAGAACACGCCCAAGGTCACGGGCTTCCTCGGCGCGGAAAACAAGCCGATGCCGATCTCGGAGGCCGAGGCGATGCGCATCCTGCATCAGGTGCAGGAAGGCGTGGAACGGCCGAAGGCCTCGGTGTCATTCGAGATCGGCGAGAATGTGCGGGTGGCCGACGGGCCGTTCGCCTCGTTCTCGGGCGTGGTCGAGGAAATCGACGAGGCGCGTTCGCGCGTGAAGGTCGCGGTCTCGATCTTCGGCCGCGCCACGCCGGTCGAACTGGAATTCGCTCAGGTCGAGAAGGTCTGATCGTAATGTCATTGTCGGGCTTGACCCGGCAATCCATCTGCTTCGCAAGAGTGTTTTTGTGAAGATTGATGGATGCCCGGATCAAGTCCGGGCATGACGGAGTGAGCAAGCGGCGAGGCCGCTTCCGAAGTGCCGTGGGAGGAGATGGATGATCGCCAGACATCCGTCGAACCGCACCACGGTCCCAATGAAGCTTTCGGAATCCTCCGAAAGCAGCATGAGGAGTAACAGATGGCAAAGAAAGTGACCGGATACCTGAAACTGCAGGTGCCGGCCGGTGCGGCGAACCCTTCGCCCCCGATCGGCCCCGCGCTTGGTCAGCGCGGCCTCAACATCATGGAATTCTGCAAGGCGTTCAACGCGCAGACGCAGAAGGAAGAAAAGAACACCCCGATTCCGGTGGTCATCACCATCTATGCCGACCGTTCCTTCACCTTCGAGATGAGGACACCGCCGATGTCCTACTTCCTCAAGCAGGCCGCGAAAATCCAGTCCGGCTCGAAGGCGCCGGGCCGTGACAAGGCCGGCAAGGTGACGAAAGCCCAGGTCCGCGAGATCGCCGAGAAGAAGATGAAGGATCTCAATTGCGATACGATCGAATCGGCCATGAAGATGGTCGAGGGTTCCGCCCGTTCGATGGGCCTGGAAGTTGCGGGGTAACGGACCATGGCAATTGGAAAACGTTTGAAGAAGGCCCGCGAAGGCGTCGATCGCGAGAAGCTCTATCCGCTCGCGGACGCCATCAAGATGGTCAAGGAGCGCGCCAAATCGAAGTTCGACGAGACCATCGAGATCGCGATCAATCTCGGCGTCGATCCGCGTCACGCCGATCAGATGGTGCGCGGCGTGGTCAACCTGCCGAACGGCACCGGCCGCACCTTGCGGGTCGGCGTGTTCGCGCGCGGCGCCAAGGCGGAAGAGGCCAAGGCCGCAGGCGCTGACGTCGTCGGCGCCGAAGACCTCGTTGAAAAAGTGCAGGGCGGCACTATCGATTTCGACCGCTGCATCGCCACCCCCGACATGATGCCGCTGGTCGGCCGGTTGGGTAAGGTGCTCGGGCCGCGCGGCATGATGCCGAACCCGAAGATCGGTACCGTGACCATGGACGTCACCACCGCGGTAAAGGGCGCCAAGGGCGGCTCGGTCGAATTCCGCGTCGAGAAAGCCGGCATTGTGCAGGCCGGCGTCGGCAAGGCCTCGTTCTCCGAGGACAAGCTGGTGGCGAACATCAAGGCGCTCGCGGATGCGGTCGCCAAGGCGAAGCCCGCGGGTGCGAAGGGTACCTACATCCAGCGCGTTGCGGTGTCCTCGACCATGGGACCGGGCGTGAAGGTCGAACCGGGCACCGTGCTCGGCTGAGGCGCTGGAACAAATGAGAGCACGGCGGAATTGGGCGACCGATTCCGCCCCTTTCGCGCCTAGCTAGTTTCTGTCGCGAAACGCATTAAAGCGCTGCAAATAGCGTGTTTTTTGGCTTTTTCGGTACGATTTTTCTTGTCATTTACGTGTGCGTATTATCACATGTTATGCATGAAGCATGTTGATTCGGAATCGCCTTCAGATGTCTCGCACTGGCTGCGGAGTGAATTGGCGAATCTTTGGCCTGCGCTTCTGGGTTCGCTGAGCCTGCGGCGGAGCCGGTGCATCCGCGAGAATTGCGCGGCGTGTCAATCTGGCGAACAGCATCAAAGTTATGTGCTTTACGGTCGCGCGAATGGGCGTCGCATCGCCGTCTACGTACCGGAAGAGCTTGTGCCGGAGGTTCAGCGCAGCCTGGACAATGGGCGGGCTCTGCAGGATCTGCTGCACCAGGCGGCACCGCGATATATCAAGGCGCTCAAGCGAGCACGCGCCAGAGCTGCGAAGAGCGACGAGGATTGAGCGGTGTCCCGGATAGCGGAGCGGCAGGTCAGTTTTGCTGATTGGGAACTGGTGCGTCAGGGCCTGTGCCTTGAGCCGTTGCTGCAGGCGATTTCCGATTTTCTTGACGATCAGGAGGACATAATCGAACAGGTCCGCTGCGATCTGAGGCGGGGTTTGAAGAAGGCCGAGACGGGTCGCAGCGGCCTGACGCCGCAACAGGTGCTGCGCTCGCTGGTTCTGATGCGCGTCAAGAACTGGAACTATCGCGAATTACGTGAGCGGATTGCCGACGGATGCACGCTGCGCCAGTTCACGGACTTCTATTGTCTGCCAGTGCCTCGACACGATGCGTTCCACCGCGGCTTCAATCGGCTCACGCCCGAGACGCTCAAGGCGATCAATGATCTGGTGGTGCAGGCGGCGGTCGAGCTCGGACTGGAAGACGGCCAAAAGCTGCGTGTGGATACCACGGTGGTGCAGACCGACATTCATCATCCAACCGACAACACGCTATTGTGGGATGTCGTTCGCGTCGTCACGCGCCTGATCGGTCGCCTCGCCACAGCGCTTTCGCGCCGGCGTATCAAGGGGTTCCGAGATCGGACGCGATCGGCGCGGCGCCGGATGCAAGAGATTCAACGAATGACCACAAGGCAGCGCCAGGAGCAGCAGACCGCGACATATCGCGAACTCATTGGCATTGCCGAGGAAGTCATCGAAAGCGCACGAACGGCGCTCCGGCAAACCCGTAAAGCGCGCGGCAAAGATATGATCACTGATCTGGCTATCGCGGAAACGCGCAAAGAGATCGAGCACTTTTGTGGTCTTGGAGACCGTGTGATTGATCAGTCGCGCCGCCGTGTGCTCAACGGCGAGCAGGTTCCAACTGTCGAGAAGCTGTATTCGATTTTTGAGCCCCACACGGACCTCATCAAGCGCGGTAAGGTGCAATCACCGATCGAGTTCGGCCACAAGGTCTTCCTCGCCGAAAGCGCGCGCGGCTTGATCACGCAGTATGACGTGTTGGACGGAAATCCCATCGACGAACAGCATGTGGTTATCTCGCTGGTACGCCACAGGCAGACCTTCGGCGACGTTCCCAAATTATATGGATCGGATCGCGGCTTCTTCAGCGAGAAGAACGTGATGTCGTGCAAGCAGCAAGGCGTCAAGGTAGTGTGCATCCCACAACGGGGTGGCACCAAGGCGCCCGACCGCCAAGCTTATGAGAAGAGCCGGGAGTTCAAGGACGGCCAGCGCTTTCGTGCGGGCATCGAGGGGCGCATCTCGGTGTTGTTCCGCGGTCGCGGCATGAAGCGTTGTCTCGCCGAAGGTCGCGAGCGCTTTGAGCTTTGGGTCGCGGCGGCCGTGCTTGCCAACAACCTCATGAAGATCGCAGCCCTGTTGGCGGAACGATCATCGCGCAGACGAAAAGCCGCCTGACAATATCGCCTCAAGACCTTCGCTTGCCGCGGAAATCTTATCCGCTGTAATTTGGTGAAACCACTGCGCCGTCTATCGGACGCTTATTGAAGTCGCGACGAAACTCGCGCCAAAACACATGGCGAATGCTAACATCTACTGTTAATTCGCCCTGGTTTTATTGAGGAACTAGCGCCCTCAACACAAATGCAGGTGTTTCGCGACAGAAACTAGCTAGCCGTTCTTCTGCTTATCGGGGGCGACGCCCGGCACGATAGCGCGGGGCTGGACCTTCGGCTTCGCGGTCTCGTTGAGCGCCGTGACGACGGTGCGGCTGACACCGACGACCAGCGTCGCACGATAATGATCGGCCTCTTCCTTGATGTCGCAGTAGCCGCCGCGGGTCGTATCCTGCAGCGCGAATTGATCATTGGTGTTGAAGATGTTGCGGACGACCTTGCGCCGGTACGCGCCGACATTGGCAAAAATGTATTGGCTGAGCGCGTCGGGGAAATACATCTGGCCGGTGAGCATGTTCTTGTCGTCGATGAAGATCTTGAAATGGACATGCACGGTGCGGCCCTCATACCAGCCGGGGTAGATGGCGCGGAATGACGCTTCGCCGCGCGCGTCGGCGACCTGGGTGCCGCGCATGAACGTATCACCTGAGGTATCGACGTTACGTTTGTCGCCCTGGCCGGGATAGCCGGAGTAATAGCCATCCGCGCGCGTCTGCCAGACATCGATCCGCGCGCCCGAGAATGGCGTGCAATCGGCCGCATCGAGCACGATGAAGCGCAACCGCAAGGGAACGCCGGGGTGTCCCTCGGTGATATCCGCGCGATGCAGTTTCGGATCGAAGTAGTAGGGACCGGGGATCGCCGCGGGCGTGAGCATGCAGGCCGGCGCCAGCGCAACGGCCGGTGCCGCAGGTGTCTCCGCGAACACGGGTTGCGCAGATGAGAGGATCGCTGGCGCGGATGCGAGCGTCGTGAGCGCGGCGCGGCGGCTGAGGCGCGATGTTCCGAACCAGGGCGATTTTTCAAACCAAGGCGATTTTTCAAACCGAGGCATGGCTGGGCTTCCGAAAAGCGCATGAGCATGCGCCGAGCCATGATACACGGGGCGGCGACAGTGAAGTAAAGTCACAAATGCTCGCGCGGCGAATGCGCCGTGTCGGTCACAGCGTCTCGCCGGTACAGCCTCGCAGGAATGCCAATGCCCGAGAGAGTCCTGGTCTATTCGCGTTTTCCCAAGTCGCTGATGCTGCGCATCGGCGAGCGTTTCGACCTGCTAGATGCCGCCGGCAAGCCGCCGAATGAAGTCTTCACGGCCGAACAGCTCTCGGGCGTCCGCGCCATGATCACGGCGGGCGGCACGCCGCTTTCCGGCAACATGATGGACATGATGCCAAAGTTAGCGGCGATCGTCTGTTACGGCACCGGTTATGATGGCGTCGATCTCAAGGCCGCCAAAAGCCGCAAGATCACGGTCGGCCACAGCCCCGGCGCCAACGCAGCCTCGGTCGCCGATATTGCGGTCATCTTGCTGCTGGCGGTGACGCGGCGTCTTTTGGTCGCCGACCATTATGTGCGGAGCGGGGATTGGGCGGCTGCAAAGCCCTCGCCGATGATGCGTCCGCAACCTGGCATGCCCGGCCGCAAGATCGGCATCTACGGGATGGGCGAGATCGGCCGCAAGATCGCGGCCCGCGTGGCGGCGTTCGAGGCGGAGGTCGGCTATTTCAGCCGCAGCCGGCGCGACGTTCCCTATCGCTATTTTCCAAATCTGGAGGCGCTCGCCGACTGGTGCAGCGTGCTGATGATCGCGGTTCGCGCCGGCGCCGATACCCACCACGTCGTCAATGCCGATATCCTCAAACGGCTTGGGGAGGACGGCTGTGTCGTCAACATCGCACGCGGCTCGGTCATCGACCAGCAGGCACTGGTCAATGCGCTCACCGACAAGACAATCGCTGCAGCCGGTCTCGATGTCTACGCTCGGGAACCGCATGCACCAGATGCGTTGACCGCGTTCCCCAATGTGGTGCTGAGCCCGCATATCGGCGGCCATACCCTTGAGTCGCACACGGCCATGCAGGACTGCGTGATCGCCAATCTGACCGCGTTCTTCGAAGGGAAACCGCTGCCATACGTGGTGAGGGAGGCCTGAAAGGGCCTATTTTTGGCCAAATTCATCCAAATGAGGGTGCGCCAAACTGGTGTGAAATTTGCTCTTGGCAATCAGGACCGGAGCCTATAAACACCCGGTTTCCGGACGTGCTGGCGGTTGCTGGCACGTCTGTGCTCGCATACCGAAAACCCAACACGATAGGAGACCGTTCCTTTCAGGACATCCGCATGGATTGCTCGAAGGAAAGGGAAGCCGTCGCTTTGGAGGGATGTGCGCAGGGGTCGTCGGCGCGCCGATGATCTCGATCCTGTCCGAGACTGCAGGCGCCTGCGACGAAATCTTATCGTTTCTTCAACGGCTTAATCGGATGGCCTGCATAGACGGGTGAAGACCGGATTTCGCTTCGGGTCGCCTTTGGCGACAGGAAGCCTGTTTGGTTCGAACCTCGACACCCCGTGGCCCGAAAGGGAAGCGGGAGGGCAGGCTACTGGAATGTCGTCTCGCCCGGCGTGTCCTTGAGACTGGTGTCTAGAGGTCAGGTTTGGGGCTGGACGATCGGTGCAACCCGGCGGTCCAGCGTAATCGCGAAGACCGCCAATCGGAGAGAGCTTGCTGTGGAACGAGCGGCAAAAAAAGAGGCGGTCGAAGCGCTCAACGCGGTCTTCAAGACCACGAGCGTCGCGATCGTTGCTCATTATTCCGGCCTCACCGTGGCCCAGATGCAGAAGCTGCGCATGCAGATGAAGCAGGCGGGCGCCACGGTGAAGGTCTCGAAGAACCGTCTCACCAAAATCGCTCTTGAAGGCACTGACGTCGCTGCCATCGGCTCCCTTTTGAAGGGGCCGACCGTGATCGCAACTTCCAACGATCCGGTCGCGGCGCCAAAGGTTGCCATCGAATTCGCCAAAACGAACGAGCGGTTCGTCATTCTCGGCGGCTCGATGGGCAAAACCGTCCTGAATGTCGACAGCGTGAAGGCGCTCGCCTCCCTGCCGTCGCTCGACGAACTGCGCGGCAAGATAGTCGGCCTCCTAGTGGCGCCGGCGACCAAGCTTGCCCAGCTCGCCAACGCGCCCGCGGCCAAGCTCGCGCGCGTCATTCAGGCTCATGCCTCAAAGGGCGAAGCGGCCTGACGTCCTTCGCAAAACCCAAAACCTGGTTCGAACCATTTCGCTTAAGGAAACAGATCAATGGCTGACTTACAGAAAATCGTCGACGACCTCTCGAGCCTGACCGTGCTCGAAGCCGCCGAGCTCGCAAAGCTCCTGGAAGAGAAGTGGGGCGTCTCGGCCGCGGCCGCGGTCGCGGTGGCTGGTCCCGCCGGTGGCGGTGCTGCTGCCGCTCCGGTTGAAGAGAAGACCGAGTTCACGGTCGTTCTCGCCGCCGCCGGCGACAAGAAGATCGAGGTCATCAAGGAAGTCCGCGCCATCACCGGCCTCGGCCTCAAGGAAGCCAAGGACCTCGTCGAGGGCGCACCGAAGCCTGTCAAGGAAGGCGTGAACAAGGACGAAGCCGAGAAGGTCAAGGCCCAGCTCGAGAAGGCTGGCGCGAAGGTTGAGCTGAAGTAACGCAAGTTACTTCAGCGAAATCCGGGCGAGCGAAAGTGAGACCCGGGATCTGGCAACCAAAGACGTGGATGGCCGGGTCGAGCCCGGCCATGACGAGGATGGTGCGCCGAACACAAAAATGTGTGGGGATTCGAGGACTTGCCCCTCGAATTTCCATGATTGCCATCCCATATCGGGACGGCAGCACGAAAGCACGGCTTGAGGCGGGGGCGGCGGGTGTTCCTCCGCAGGCCGTTGGGAGATATGCAATTTCGGGCTTTTGCAGTCCGTGAAGATGATGGTTGTGACGGGCGGGTGCGTTCAGGCGCGCCCCGCGCGTCGTTTTGCGTTTTGAAGGTCTGAAGAACAGATTCAGGACTTAAACCCTGAAACCGGGCTTCCGGCGCTCGAAATGGATCGAAATTCAACCCGGGGGCGGTGACAGTCGCGCCTCGGAAGGTTCGCTCATCAGGGGCGACGATAACGAGAGGCCACGATGGCGCAGCAGACATTCACCGGTCGCAAACGCGTTCGCAAGTTCTTCGGACACATCAAGGAAGTCGCCGAGATGCCGAACCTCATCGAGGTTCAGAAGGCGTCCTACGACCAGTTCCTGATGGTCGCCGAACCTCCGGGCGGCCGGCTGGACGAAGGCCTCCAGGCGGTGTTCCGCTCGGTGTTCCCGATCTCGGATTTCTCCGGCACCTCGATGCTGGAGTTCGTCCGCTATGAATTCGAGCCGCCGAAATATGACGTCGACGAGTGTCGCCAGCGCGGCATGACCTACGCCGCGCCGCTGAAGGTGACGCTGCGCCTGATCGTGTTCGATATCGACGAAGAGACCGGCGCCAAGTCGGTCAAGGACATCAAGGAGCAGGACGTCTACATGGGCGATATCCCGCTCATGACCATGAACGGCACCTTCGTCGTCAACGGCACCGAACGGGTCATCGTCTCGCAGATGCACCGCTCTCCCGGCGTGTTCTTCGATCACGACAAGGGCAAGACCCATTCGTCCGGCAAATTGCTGTTTGCCGCGCGCGTCATTCCCTATCGCGGTTCCTGGCTCGACATCGAATTCGACGCCAAGGACATCGTGTTCGCGCGCATCGACCGCCGCCGCAAGATTCACGTGACCTCGCTGATGTTCGCGCTTGGGCTGGACGGCGAGCAGATCCTCTCCACGTTCTACAAGAAGATCATCTACAAGCGCGCCAAGGATGGCTGGCGGGTGCCGTTCGACGCCGCCCGTTTCCGCGGTTACTCGACGATCAACGACCTGGTCGATGCCGACAGCGGCAAGGTCGTGCTCGAGGCCGGCAAGAAGCTCACCGTGCGCGCCGCGCGCCAGCTCCAGGAAAAGGGGCTGAAGGCCCTGCGCCTGTCGGATGAGGAACTGGTCGGCAATTACCTCGCCGAAGACCTCGTCAATCCGAAGACCGGTGAAATCTATGCCGAAGCCGGTGAGGAAATCACCGACAAGCTTCTCAAGGTGCTGAACGAGCAGGGCTACAAGGAGCTGCCGCTGCTCGACGTCGACCACGTCAATGTCGGCGCCTACATCCGCAACACGCTGCATGCCGACAAGAACATGACGCGTGAGGACGCGTTGTTCGACATCTACCGCGTGATGCGTCCCGGCGAGCCGCCGACGATCGATTCCGCGCAGACCATGTTCCAGTCGCTGTTCTTCGACTCTGAGCGCTACGATCTGTCCGCGGTCGGCCGCGTCAAGATGAACATGCGCCTCGAGCTCGACGCGCCCGACACCCATCGCACGCTGCGCAAGGAAGACATCCTCGCGGTGATCAAGACGCTGGTCGATCTGCGCGACGGCAAGGGCGAGATCGACGACATCGATCACCTCGGCAACCGCCGGGTGCGCTCGGTCGGCGAATTGATGGAGAACCAGTATCGCATCGGTCTGTTGCGCATGGAGCGCGCGATCAAGGAGCGGATGTCGAGCGTCGATATCGACACCGTGATGCCGCAGGACCTGATTAACGCCAAGCCCGCGGCTGCCGCCGTGCGCGAGTTCTTCGGCTCCTCGCAGCTCTCGCAGTTCATGGACCAGACCAACCCGCTGTCGGAGATCACCCACAAGCGCCGTCTCTCGGCGCTTGGGCCGGGCGGCCTGACCCGCGAGCGCGCCGGCTTCGAGGTGCGCGACGTGCACCCCACGCATTACGGCCGCATCTGCCCGATCGAGACGCCGGAAGGTCCGAATATCGGTCTGATCAACTCGCTCGCGACGTTTGCGCGCGTCAACAAATACGGTTTTGTCGAAACGCCCTATCGCAAGGTCAAGGACGGCCGCGTCACCGACGAGGTGGTCTATCTCTCGGCGATGGAAGAGGGCCGCTATCGCGTGGCGCAGGCCAACGTGCCGCTCGACAACCGCGGCCGCTTCACCGAAGACCTGATCGTCTGCCGCCATGCCGGCGAAGTGCTGCCGATCACGCCCGACAAGGTCGATTATATGGACGTGTCGCCGAAGCAGCTGGTTTCGGTTGCCGCGGCGCTGATCCCGTTCCTCGAGAACGACGACGCCAACCGCGCGCTGATGGGCTCGAACATGCAGCGCCAGGCGGTGCCGCTGGTTCGCGCCGAGGCGCCGTTCGTCGGCACCGGCATGGAAGGCGTGGTCGCCCGCGACTCCGGTGCGGCGATCGCGGCCCGAAGGTCGGGCGTGATCGACCAGATCGACGCCACCCGCGTCGTGATCCGCGCCACCGAAGATCTCGATCCCACCAAGTCGGGCGTCGATATCTACCGGCTGATGAAATACCAGCGCTCCAACCAGTCGACCTGCATCAACCAGCGTCCGCTGGTGAAGGTCGGCGATATCGTCAGGAAGGGCGACATCATCGCCGACGGTCCATCGACCGATCTTGGCGAGCTCGCGCTCGGCCGCAACGTGCTGGTCGCGTTCATGCCGTGGAACGGCTACAATTTCGAAGACTCGATCCTGCTCTCCGAAAGAATTCGTGAAGGACGACGTCTTCACCTCGATCCACATCGAGGAGTTCGAGGTGATGGCCCGCGACACCAAGCTCGGTCCTGAGGAAATCACCCGCGACATTCCGAACGTTTCGGAAGAAGCGCTGAAAAACCTCGACGAGGCCGGCATCGTCTATATCGGCGCGGAGGTGCGCGCCGGCGACATCCTGGTCGGCAAGATCACGCCGAAGGGCGAAAGCCCGATGACGCCGGAAGAGAAGCTGTTGCGCGCGATCTTCGGCGAAAAGGCCTCCGACGTCCGCGATACCTCGCTGCGCGTGCCGCCGGGCGTGCAGGGCACGATCGTGGAAGTGCGGGTGTTCAACCGCCACGGCGTCGACAAGGACGAGCGCGCGCTGGCGATCGAGCGGGAAGAGATCGAGCGCCTCGCGAAAGACCGCGACGACGAGCAGGCGATCCTCGATCGCAACGTCTATAGCCGTCTTGCCGAGCTCCTGGAGAATCGCCAGGGCATCGCCGGTCCGAAGGGGTTCAAGAAGGACACCAAGATCACGCGCGCGGTGCTCGATGAGCATCCGCGTTCGCAATGGTGGATGTTTGCCTCCCCCAACGACAAGCTGATGGCCGAAATCGAGGCGATGCGGAAGCAGTACGACGAATTCGAAGAAGGGCCTCGAGCAGCGTTTCCTTGACAAGGTCGAGAAGCTGCAGCGTGGCGATGAATTGCCGCCCGGCGTGATGAAGATGGTCAAGGTCTTCGTCGCGGTGAAGCGCAAGATCCAGCCCGGCGACAAGATGGCCGGCCGTCACGGCAACAAGGGCGTGGTGTCCAAGATCGTTCCGGTCGAGGACATGCCGTTCCTCGAGGACGGCACCCACGCCGACATCGTGCTCAATCCGCTCGGTGTGCCCTCGCGCATGAATGTCGGCCAGATTCTGGAGACACATCTCGGCTGGGCCTGCGCCGGCCTCGGCAAGCGCGTCGGCCAGACCATCGACGCCTATTACGCCAAGCAGGACGTCAAGCCGCTGAAGGAGACCTTGAAGAAGATCTACGGCGACGACGAGACGATCAAATCGCTCAACGACAGCGAGTTGATCGAGCTTGGCCGTAATTTGAGCCACGGCGTGCCGATCGCAACCCCGGTGTTCGACGGCGCCAAGGAAGCCGACATCGAGGAGATGTTGAAGCTTGCCGGTCTCGATGCCTCGGGCCAGTCGACCGTCTATGACGGCCGCACCGGCGACGCCTTCGATCGCAAAGTGACGGTCGGCTACATCTACATGCTCAAGCTGCATCACCTTGTGGACGACAAGATCCACGCGCGATCGATCGGTCCGTATTCGCTCGTCACCCAGCAGCCGCTGGGCGGCAAGGCGCAGTTCGGCGGGCAACGTTTCGGCGAAATGGAAGTGTGGGCGCTGGAGGCCTACGGCGCGGCCTACACGCTGCAGGAAATGCTGACCGTGAAGTCGGACGACGTTGCCGGCCGTACCAAGGTGTACGAGGCGATCGTGCGCGGCGACGACACCTTCGAGGCGGGTATCCCGGAATCGTTCAACGTGCTGGTCAAGGAAATGCGCTCGCTCGGCCTCAACGTTGACCTGCACAATTCCAAGGTGGGGGCAACGCCGACGTCCGAGGCGGCCGAGTAGTTCAAGATTTTACGCCCGGCCGGTTGGCCGGGCATCCGCGGCTTGCCCGGATATCGGGCGGGGCGCACCCTGACGAAAAAAGATTTCGAATTTGCTGCCGGCTTTGACCGGCACGCGAGGAGAACACGATGAACCAAGAGATCATGAATTTTTTTAACCCGACGACGCCGGCTCAGGTCTTCGACCAGATCCGGATCTCAATCGCGTCCCCGGAGAAGATTCTGTCCTGGTCCTACGGCGAAATCAAGAAGCCGGAGACCATCAACTACCGCACCTTCAAGCCCGAGCGCGACGGCCTGTTCTGCGCGCGCATCTTCGGGCCGATCAAGGACTACGAATGCTTGTGCGGCAAGTACAAGCGGATGAAGTACAAGGGCATTATCTGCGAGAAGTGCTCGGTCGAAGTGACGCTGTCGCGGGTCCGGCGCGAGCGCATGGGCCATATCGAATTGGCCGCACCCGTCGCCCACATCTGGTTTTTGAAGTCGCTGCCGTCCCGCATCGGCCTCTTGCTCGACATGACGCTGAAGGATCTCGAGCGGATCCTGTACTTCGAATATTACGTCGTGCTCGAGCCCGGGCTGACCGCGCTCAAGGACCGTCAGCTGTTGTCGGAAGACGAGTACCTGAAGGCGCAGGACGAATACGGCCAGGATTCCTTCACTGCCATGATCGGCGCGGAGGCGATCCGCGAACTGTTGAAGGGACTTGAGCTTGAGAAGCTCGAGGCCACCTTGCGCGCGGAGATGGCCGAGACCAACTCCGACATCAAGCACAAGAAGCTCGCCAAGCGGCTGAAGATCGTCGAGGCCTTCCGCTATTCCGGCAACAAGCCGGAATGGATGATCCTGACCGTGGTGCCGGTGATTCCGCCGGACCTGCGGCCGCTGGTGCCGCTCGACGGCGGCCGCTTTGCGACCTCCGACCTCAACGATCTCTACCGCCGCGTCATCAACCGCAACAACCGCCTGAAGCGGCTGATGGAGCTGCGCGCGCCCGACATCATCATCCGCAACGAAAAGCGCATGCTGCAGGAGGCCGTCGACGCGCTGTTCGACAACGGCCGCCGCGGCCGGGTCATCACCGGCGCCAACAAGCGCCCGTTGAAGTCGCTCGCCGACATGTTGAAGGGCAAGCAGGGCCGCTTCCGCCAGAACCTGCTCGGCAAGCGCGTCGACTATTCGGGGCGTTCGGTGATCGTGGTCGGCCCGGAACTGCGGCTGCAGCAGTGCGGGCTGCCGAAGAAGATGGCGCTCGAACTGTTCAAGCCGTTCATCTATTCGCGGCTTGACGCCAAGGGTCTGTCGACCACGGTGAAGCAGGCCAAGAAGCTCGTCGAGAAGGAGCGGCCCGAGGTCTGGGATATCCTGGACGAGGTGATCCGCGAGCATCCGGTGCTGTTGAACCGCGCGCCGACCCTGCATCGCCTCGGCATCCAGGCGTTCGAGCCGGTCTTGATCGAAGGCAAGGCGATCCAGCTGCACCCGCTGGTATGCGCGGCGTTCAACGCCGACTTCGACGGCGACCAGATGGCCGTGCACGTCCCGCTGTCGCTCGAAGCGCAGCTCGAAGCGCGCGTCCTGATGATGTCGACCAACAATATCTTGCATCCGGCCAACGGCCAGCCGATCATCGTGCCGTCGCAGGACATCGTGCTCGGCCTCTATTATCTCTCGATCATGCGCGAAGGGCTGCCCGGCGAGGGCAAGATCTTCGGCGAGATTGCCGAGCTCGAGCACGCGCTGCACTCCAAGGTCATCCACCTCCACACCAAGATCAAATACCGCTGGGAGGGCACCGACGAGGCCGGCAAGCCGGTCAAGCGCTGGATCGAGACCACCGCCGGCCGCGTCATGCTCGGCAACGTGCTGCCGAAGTCGCCGAAGATTTCGTACGACGTCATCAACAAGCTGATGACCAAGCGCGAAATCTCGGGCGTGATCGACCAGGTCTACCGTCACTGCGGTCAGAAGGAGACCGTGATCTTCTGCGATCGCATCATGGCGCTCGGCTTCTACAATGCGTTCAAGGCCGGCATCTCGTTCGGCAAGGACGACATGGTGGTGCCGCACGGCAAGTGGAAGATCGTCGACGCCACGCGCCTGCTCGCGAAGGATTTCGAGCAGCAGTACAATGACGGTCTGATCACCCATGGCGAGAAGTACAACAAGGTGGTCGACGCCTGGTCGAAGGCGACCGAGGAAATCGCCAAGGAGATGATGAAGGAAATCTCCTCGACCAAGAAGAACGCCAAGGGCGCGGATGCCGATATCAACTCGATCTACATGATGGCGCATTCCGGCGCGCGCGGTTCGCCGGCGCAGATGCGCCAGCTCGCCGGCATGCGCGGCCTGATGGCCAAGCCCTCGGGCGAGATCATCGAGACGCCGATCATCTCCAACTTCAAGGAAGGGCTGTCGGTGCTCGAATACTTCAACTCGACCCACGGCGCCCGCAAGGGCCTCGCCGACACCGCGTTGAAGACCGCCAACTCCGGCTACCTGACGCGTCGTCTGGTCGACGTGGCGCAGGATTGCATCATCACGCAGGACGATTGCGGCACCAAGCTCGGCATCAAGATGCGCGCCATCGTCGATGCCGGCACGGTGGTGGCCTCGCTGGCCTCGCGTATCCTCGGCCGTACCGCGGGCGAGGATCTGCGCGATCCGGCGACCAACAAGGTCGTGGTCAAGCGCGGCACGCTGATGGAAGAGACGCATGTCGATGCCATCCAGCAGGCCGGCATCCAGGAAGTGAAGATCCGTTCGGCTTTGACCTGCGAGCTCGTCAACGGCATCTGCGGCAAGTGCTACGGGCGCGATCTCGCCCGCGGCACGCCGGTCAACCACGGCGAGGCCGTCGGCGTCATTGCGGCGCAGTCGATCGGCGAGCCCGGCACGCAGCTGACGATGCGCACCTTCCACATCGGCGGCGCGGCGCAGATCAACGAGCAGTCGTTCGTCGAGTCGAACTTCGAGGGCAAGGTCACCATCAAGAACAAGGCGATCGCCAAGAACAGCGAAGGCCATCTGGTGGCGATGGTGCGCAACATGGTCGTTGCGATCGTCGATGCCGACGGTACCGAGCGGGCGACCCATCGCATTCAGTACGGCGCGCGCATGCACGTCGATGAGGGCGATACGGTCAAGCGCGGCCAGCGCATCGCCGAGTGGGATCCCTACACCCGCCCGGTGCTTACCGAGGTTGAGGGCACCATCGGATTTGAGGATCTGGTCGAGGGTCAGTCGATCTCGGAAACGCTCGACGAATCCACCGGCATCGCCAAGCGCGTCGTCATCGATTGGCGTTCGTCGCGGGGCGGGGCGGATTTGCGTCCGGCGATCGTGGTCAAGGGCAAGGATGGCAAGTTCCTGAAGCTGCTGCGTGGCGGCGATGCCCGCTACATGCTTTCGGTCGACGCGATCCTGTCGGTCGACGTCGGCGCCAAGGTCAAGCCGGGCGACATCCTCGCGCGGATCTCGACCGAAAGCGCCAAGACCCGCGACATCACCGGCGGTCTGCCGCGCGTTGCGGAATTGTTCGAGGCGCGCAAGCCAAAGGACGCGGCGATCATCGCGGAAATCGCGGGCACTATCCGCTTTGGCCGCGACTACAAGAACAAGCGCCGCATCTCGATCGAGCCGGCCGACAAGACCGAGGAGCCGCGCGAGTACCTGATCCCGAAGGGCAAGCACATCCATCTGCAGGACGGCGATATTGTCGAAAAGGGCGATTTCATCGTCGAAGGCAATCCGGCGCCGCACGATATCCTGGCGATCAAGGGCATCGAGGAGCTCGCGGCCTATCTGGTCAACGAAATCCAGGAGGTCTATCGGCTGCAGGGCGTGCTGATCAACGACAAGCACATCGAGGTAATTGTCCGTCAGATGCTGCAAAAGGTCGAGATCACCGACCAGGGCGAGACCGACATGATCTCGGGCGAGCAGGTCGACAAGATCGAATTCGACCAGATCAACGCCAAGGCCAAGGAGGAGGGCAAGAAGCCCGCCACGGGAACGCCGGTTCTGCTCGGCATCACCAAGGCGAGCCTGCAGACCCGCTCCTTCTTCTCGGCGGCGTCGTTCCAGGAGACCACGCGCGTGCTCACCGAAGCCGCCGTCAACGGCAAGGTCGATCCGCTGGAAGGTCTCAAGGAGAACGTCATTGTCGGCCGGCTGATCCCGGCTGGCACCGGCGCCTCGATGGCCAAGATCCGCGAAGTCGCCGTCAAGCGCGACAAGCTCATTCTCGACGAGCGCGAGAAGCAGGCGGCGATCGTGCCTGCGGCCCCCGAGGTCGAGCCCTTGGCGCTGCCGCCGGCGGAATAAGCCTCCGCAAGTTTACGGGAGTCGAAAAAAAGGCCGGCATTTGCCGGCCTTTTTGCTGCTTTCTTTGCCTGCTGTGAAGCAGGAACCCGCTTTGTTCATCTTCCCTTCAGGCTGAAAAGCGCTTTTGCTAAGCTGACTTAGGCTGTCCGTTCCCAGGGGAACCGGCGGCCAGGTAACGGAACAGATATGCTTGATCTTGCAATCGTTGGCGGCGGCCCCGGCGGGCTGATGAGTGCCTGGTACCTGAAGCGGAAGCTAGGCGAGCTCTGCCGCGTCACCCTTTTTGAAGCCTCCGACCGGCTCGGCGGCAAGATCGCCACGCGCAAATTCAATTCCGCGCCCGCGATGTACGAGGCCGGCGTCGCCGAGATCTACGATTACTCGATGACCGGGCCCGATCCGTTGCGCGAACTGGTCCAGCATTTCGGTCTGCAGACCATCCCGATGGACGCCGAGCAGGTGCAGCTCGACGGCGAACTCGTGAACGACGTGCCGGGCATGCGCCGCAAATACGGCGCCAGGACTGCGGATGCGATCGAAGCGTTTCGCAGGCGCTGCACCGGCATGGTGTCTCCGATCGAATATTATGAAGGCGTCGGCGCGCACGACAACGAGCATCCCTGGGCCTACATCACCGCCGAGGAGCTGCTCGATAGGGAAGTCGACGATCCGATTGCAAAACACTTCTTCAAGGTGATGGCGCGCTCGGATCTCGCCACCGAGACCCACAACACCAACGGGCTCAATGCGCTGAAGAACTTCGTGATGGATGTCGAGGGCTATATCGGCCTCTACTCGATCCAGAACGGCAATGAGCAGTTGATCGAGTGCCTGCAGTCCGAGGTCGACGCCGATATTCAGCTCAATCACCGGGTCCTCAAGGTCGGCAAGACCGCGTCCGGGCGCTACCAGCTCAACATGATGAATGGCAAGGGACCGGAGACGCGCGACTTCGATCTCGTCTTGATGTGCCTGCCGCACTCCTGGCTTTCGACCATGCGATGGGACGGCGAAGAGTTGCGCAAGTCGATGGTCAGGCACGTCGCCTATTTCGATCGTCCGGCGCACTATTTGCGGGTCTCGATCCTGTTCGACGCGCCGTTCTGGGGCGAAAAAATTCCGGGCGCCTGGTTCATGTCGGAAGCCTTCGGCGGCTGCTGCGTCTACAACGAAGGCGCGCGCCACGACGTCGGCAAGCACGGCGTCCTGAACTGGCTGATCGCGGGCTCCGACGCGCTGGCCTTTGCCAATCTGAGCGATCAGGAGCTGATCGACGCCGCGCTGAAATCGCTGCCGACCTCGTTCGGCGATGCGCGCGCGCACTTCGTCGAAGGCAAGATCCATCGCTGGCTGTCGTCGGTGAATGCGCTGCCCGGCGGCATGCCGGCGCGCGACGTCATGACCAACCATCGGCCCGATCCGAAGCAGCACCCGGGGTTGGTCGTGGTCGGCGATTATCTGTTCGAACTCGACCTTGAACGGGCTGCTCGATTCCTCCGACGCCGCCACCGACATCGTTCTCACCGAGATGATGCGGCTGCGCCGGGACCGCGCGCGGGATGGCAAGCGGCCGTCGGCCAAGATCGACGGCGACTATTTCCGGAACTATCGCGGACTTGGCCCGTACCGCGAGGTCTGGGGCCAATTCACCGATCCCGCCTATCTGACCGATCTCATCAGATTGGTCTGGGGCAGGGCGAAGGGTTACAAGCTCTTGGTCGCGGGTTCCGCCAGCGGCGAACTGGTGGGCGCGTTGCGCGACCGCGGCATCGATGCATGGGGTATCGAGAATAACCGCGCGATCCACGCCCACACGCCGAAGGCGCTGAAGAGGTTCAACAAGCTCGGCTCGATCGTGGATCAGCCGTTCAAGGACGGTGAATTCGATTTCGTATTCGAGACCAGCCTGTGCCATGTCGGGGAAAAGCAGGTCGTCCGCGCCATTCGCGAGCTCAATCGCGTGATGAAGACCGGACTGGTGTTCGGATCGGTGACCTCGGACATGACGCCGGCGCTGATCGACCGTTACGACCTGTTGCGCGGAGTGAAGAAGCTCGGCACTTGGTGGGAATGGTCGGAGCTGTTCTTCAATAACGGGTTTGACCTGTCGATGCATCGACGCGACTGCACCGATGCGCTCTGGGAAGCAACGCTCGCCGCCAACAAGGGGCCGGGCCAGTGGTATGCCGATTCCGACAGCCTGCGCTATTCGTTCTTTGACAAGATCTCCGACGACGATTAGTCGCCGTCGGAAACCGTCCGTTCTTTTTGCTGAATGCACATCAATCGCGTAGGATCGACGCGGTGGTTTGCGTGGCCATCTCCCTCGATTTTGCGGTCATGCCGGCCGTGCAGCTTCGGTTGGTTTCATGGCTCCCAAAGCTTCATCAAAAGACATGGCTTCATCAAAGAACAAGGCTTCGTCGGAAGGCACGTTACCTGCGCCGGCCGATGATGCGGTCAACCTGGAGCTCGATGAGAAGCTCGCGGCGAAGGCTGACCTCGCCGGCCACGTCGCCACCGACAAGCCGGCCGCGCATCCGCCGGATGACGAGGACGACGAGGCGGACGAGCTCGAGCTTGACGACGAAGAAGACGAGGAGGACCTCGTCGTCTTCACCGCCAAGGAGGCCGCCGGCGCGCTGGCGACGATCTATGCGTTCGTCAAGCCACTCCTGAAGAACTACAAGAAACTGCTGACCTTCGTCGGCCTCGGCGTCGTGGTGGAGACGCTGTTCAACGTCATCATGCCGCTCAGCCTGAAATTCCTGATCGACGACGCGCTCGGCGAAGAGGATTTCGAGGCGCTGGTCAAGATTCTCTCGGTGTTGGCGACGGCCGGAATTATTACCTCGATCGTCGCGGTTTGGTACGAGCGATGGGACGCGAGGCTGACGGCGGCGCTGATTTCGGACGTGCGGACGCGCCTGTTCGAGCATGTCCAGAACCTGCCAGCCGGGTATTTCGCGCGCACCAGACGCGGCGAGATATTGTCGCGGTTTTCCGTCGACCTGTCCGCCTTCGAAGGTTCGGTCAAGAGCTTTGCCAGCAGCGCGGCGCTGCCGTTCCTCGAATTGATTGCGGGCATCATCCTGATGCTGTTCCTGAACTGGCAGCTCGCCGCGGTGGCGCTCTTGGTGTTTCCGATCACGCTGATCGGCCCGCGAATTCTGACGCCCAAGGCGGTGCAGGCCAACTACGAACAAAAGCTCAATGAATCCTCGCTGCTCGGGATGGTGCAGGAAAACATCGCGGCCCAGGCGGTGGTCAAGGCCTTCAGCCTGCAGCGCCGCACGCTCGGCTGGTTCACCATGCGCAACGACGAAGCGCGGCGGAAATTTGCATCGGCCGCGTTCCTGTCGACCATGGTCGAACGCACCGTGACCATCTCGGTGCTGCTGTTGCACCTCGTGGTGCTTGCGATCGGCGCTTATCTTGCGACCAAGGGCCAGATCACCATCGGTACGTTTGTGACCTTCGAAAGCGCGTTCTGGGAGGTGTCCTACAACATTGCGCATGTGATGCATTTCATCCCAGTGTCGATCCAGTCGGCCGCCGCCGTGCGCCATGTTCAGGAAATGCTGGATGAACCGACGCGAGGCGCCGATCGTCCGGGCGCCCCCGACCTGCCGCGCATCACCCATGACATCACTTTTGACCGCGTCACCTTCCAGTATGAGGGCAGCCTGACGCCGGTGCTCGACAATCTCAGCCTCAAGCTCGACGTCGGAAAGAGCATCGCGATCGTCGGTCCCAGCGGTTCGGGCAAGAGCACGCTGCTCAATCTGATCCTGCGCCTGTACGTGCCCGATGAAGGTCGCGTCACCATCGACGGCGTCGACATCAGGAGGGTCACGCTCGAATCGCTGCGCCGGAGCATGGCGGTGGTGTTCCAGGAGAACATGCTGTTCAACATGTCGATCCGGGAAAACATCCGGCTCGGCAAGCAAGGCGCGACCGACGAGGAGGTCGTGGCGGCGGCGCGCAAGGCCGAGATCCACCGCCACATCGTGAGCCTGCCGCAGAAATACGACACGCCGGTCGGCGAACGCGGCGATACGCTGTCCGGCGGCCAGCGCCAGCGCATCGCCATTGCCCGCGCCATCATCCGCAATCCTTCCGTGCTGCTGCTGGATGAGGCGACCTCCGCGCTCGATCAGACCACCGAAGCCGCGATCAACCGCACGCTGCTCAAGGTCGCCAAGGGCCGCACCATGATCTGGTCGACCCACCGCCTGGCGTCAGTCGTCGAGATGGACGAGATCATCGTCCTCTCCGGCGGTCAGGTAATCGAGCGGGGCTCGCACGCCAAATTGCTGGCGGCAAACGGCGTCTATCGCAGGCTGTGGGACGACCAGACCCACAAGTCGCATGACGAAGCCGGTCAGGCCGGTGACGACAGCGACGATGACGATGAGGATGACGAGGAGTGACGGCTCGGCGCGCCAGGAACGGATCGAGGCTCGAGACGTTCCACGATACCGGCAATCGATATCCGGGACGTTCGCGGAGCCGGAACCCGATAGCTTCGGAGAGCACCGTGTTGATCAATCGCCGTGCCATGCTCGGGGGCGCCGCCCTGATGTCGCTTGCCGGCGCCCTGCCGCGGCTCGCGCGCGCCGAAGCGGCGGCCAGCACCGGGAAGGCTGACTATACCTTGCGGATTGCGAACGGGTTGGCGGAGCTCGGGCCCGACCACATCGTCTCGACCACGCTCTACAACGACCAGTTTCCCGGACCGCTGCTGCAATTCCGGCAAGGGCAGGGCGCCGTTGTCGACATCTATAACGACGCCGACACGCCCGAACTCGTGCATTGGCACGGGCAGACGATCCCGAGCGAGGTGGACGGCGCCGCCGAGGAAGGCTCACCATTCGTACCGGCGCACGGCATGCGGCGGATTTCGTTCACGCCAAATCCCTCGGGCTTTCGCTTCTATCATACGCATGTTGCGGCAGGCAGCGATCTGAACCGCGGCACCTATACCGGTCAGGCCGGGCCGGTCTATATCGAGCCGCGCAGCAATCCCGGCGCCTACGACCGCGAAATCTTCCTGGTGCTGAAGGAGTTTTCGCCGACTTTCAGCCGTGGCGGCGACATGGCGATGGACGCGCTGGCCGGTGCGCCGGCCAGGGCCTTGCAGGACATGGGAGCTGCGGCCGACGCCGCGGCGAACGACAAGACCAAGGGCTTTGAGGTCGGCTACGAGCTGTTTGCCATCAACGGCAGGATGCTCGGCCATGGCGAACCGATCCGCGTGAAGCAGGGGGAGCGGGTGCTGTTCCATGTGCTCAACGCCAGTGCAACCGAGATACGCAGCCTCGCGCTGCCCGGCCACAGCTTCAGGATCATAGCGCTCGACGGCAATCCGGTGCCGAGGCAAGCCGACGTGCCGCTGCTCTGGCTCGGCACCGCCGAACGGGTTTCCGCAGTCGTCGAAATGCAACGTCCGGGCGTTTGGATCATGGGCGATCTCGCCGACGACGATCGTCGTCGCGGGATGGGGATCGTCGTCGAATATGCCGGCCAGACGGGCAAGCCGCAGTGGATCAAGCCAAAGCCGTTCCGGTGGGATTATGGCCTGTTCGGCAGGCCGAATGGCGCAGCTGCAAAGCCTGACGAGACGATCGAATTTGTGATCGTCAAGCACAATGCGGCGCTCAAAGGCTTCAACCAGTGGACGCTCAATGGCGAAGCCTTTTCGATGGACACGATGAAGCCGATGTACCGGATTCGTCAGGGGCGGCGTTATCGGCTGAAATTCCGCAACGCCAGCGACGACATCCATCCGCTGCACCTGCACCGGCATAGTTTCGAGCTGGTGCGGGTCGGTGGAAGGCCTGCGGCGGGCGTGATCAAGGACGTGGTGATGCTCGGCGGCTTTCAGGAAGCGGAATTCGACTTTGTCGCCGACAATCCGGGTCCCACGCTATTTCATTGTCACCAGCAGTTGCATATGGACTTCGGATTTATGGCGCTTTTCGACTACGTATGATCGGTCATCGCGGCCCTTACCGTTCACGCGCGACAGAGAGATGTCATGACGACGACAGTTTATTCGCCGCAGTCGAAAAATCCTGAGCAAGGCGCCGTCGTCGAGGTTCTGCTCGTCTTTCTCAAGCTTGGCCTGACCTGCTTCGGGGGACCGATCGCGCATATCGGATATTTCCGCGACGAGTTCGTCACGCGGCGCCGCTGGCTCGACGAACAGGCCTATGCCGATCTCGTCGCCTTGTGCCAGTTTCTGCCCGGTCCGGCGAGCAGTCAGGTCGGCTTTTCCATCGGCCTGATGCGCGCCGGATATCTCGGCGGACTGGCGGCATGGACCGGCTTCACGCTGCCCTCGGCGATCGCGCTCGTGATGTTTGCGTTTGGCGCGCCCTTGCTTGGCGGACCGCTTGGCAGCGGGCTGCTTCATGGTCTCAAGCTCGTTGCGGTCGCCATCGTCGCGCAGGCGGTCTGGGGCATGGCGCGCACGCTTTGCCCCGATCGGGAGCGCGCGTCGATTGCGGCGGTTGCATCGGTGCTCATTCTGTTGAGCACCTCTTCGGTGGTGCAGATCGCGGCGATCCTGTTGGGCGCCGTCGCAGGGCTCTGGCTCTGCCGGGGCGCACCGCCATTGGCGGCGGGATACGTGACGATCCCGGTGTCGCGCGTAAGCGGACTTGCGGCGCTCGCGATATTCTCGATCTTGCTAGCCGGTGTTCTCCTGGTACCGGCTCATTCATCGCAAAACGCCTTCGATTTATTCGCGGCATTCTATCGCTCCGGCGCTCTGGTGTTCGGCGGCGGCCATGTCGTGCTGCCGCTGCTGCGCGAAGCATTCGTCACTCCCGGCTGGGTCAGCGACGATGCCTTCCTTGCTGGATATGGCGCTGCCCAAGCCGTGCCGGGACCGCTGTTTACCTTCGCCGCCTATCTCGGCGCCGTGGTCAAGCTGGAGCCGAACGGGCTTGCGGGAGCGGCGTTGGGATTGATCAGCATCTTCCTTCCCGGAATGCTCGTTCTCGTCGGGATGCTTCCGTTCTGGGGGACGGTGCGGACGCGCCCCGGCGCGCAGGCTGCGATGCGAGGGGTTAACGCGGCGGTGGTCGGTGTTCTCGGGGCCGCGCTCTACAACCCGGTATGGACGACTTCGGTGAAGACGCCGGCGGATTTCGCCGTCGCGCTGGTCGGGTTTGTGCTGCTGGTGGCCTGGCGCGCGCCACCGCTATTGGTCGTCACGGTCAGCGCGCTCGGCGGCGTCGCGCTGGCGCTGACGGCGGGTTAGGTGCCGCCCATGTCTGCCCCTGTGGTGCAACGCTATTTCGCCGGGCTGTCGCGCAATACCTTCCTGCTTGCGCTTTCGAGCCTGTTTGCGGATATCTCGACCGAGATGCTCTATCCGGTGCTGCCGGTCTTCCTCACCCAGGTGCTCCATGCAAGCGGCAGCATCGTTGGAATAGTCGATGGCGTCGCCCAGGCCACGCAAAATATCGTGCAGGGATTTTCGGGGGCGATTTCGGACCGGCTGCAAAGGCGAAAGCCGGTCGCGCTGATCGGCTATCTGCTGGCCGCTTTCGCCAAGCCGTTGATGGGGCTTGCGACGGTTTGGCAGGCCCTGTTGGGCGCCCAACTCCTGGATCGCTTCGGCGCCGGCATGCGTTCGGCGCCGCGCGATGCGCTGGTGGCATCGTCGGTGGACGAGCGCGATCGCGGCAGGGCCTTCGGTCTCGAAGGCCTTGGCGACAATGCCGGCGCCTTTCTCGGACCGCTGTTGGCGTTACTGCTGCTTTACGGGCTGCATTTCGATCTTCGCGGCGTCTTCTATCTTGCGATCATCCCGGGATTGCTCGCCTTCCTGATGGTGCTGCTGGTGACGGAACAGCGGGTCGTGGTCGCGGCAAAGTCGAAGATCGATATCAATCTGGGCCAGTTCCCGCGGCGCTACTGGAATTATCTCCTGGCCACCGCGCTGTTCGTGGCCGGCAACTCCAGCAACGCATTCCTGATTCTGCGGACCAGGGATGTTGGGGTCTCGCTCGAAACCACGATTCTGATCTACGCCGCCTTCAACCTCGTCGCCGCGCTGATTTCCTACCCGGCCGGCGCGCTATCTGACCGCTGGGGCCGCCGCAACATCCTGCTTGCGGCGATTGTCGTGTTCTTTGTTGCCTATCTCGGTTTCGCGTTGACGCGGAATGTCCTCCTCATCGCGCCGCTGTTCGTCCTCTACGGGCTCTATCAAGGCGCCTTTCGCGCGGTCGGAAAGGCCCTGGCATCGGATCTGGTGCCGGCGCAGCTGCGGGCAAGCGGGGTCGGCTGGTACAGCACCACGGTCGGTTTGCTGCAGCTCGTAGCAAGCGTCGCCGCCGGATTGCTGTGGGATCATGTCGGCCACGTGGCCGTGTTCTATTTCGGCGCGCTGTTTGCGGCCGTGGGCATCATCGGCTTGTTCGCATTGGTGCCGGTGGACGCCCGCGAGTAACCAGCCGCCGCATCAGCCCGGGACCGAGCCGCTGGAGGAAGCGCGCCGGCATTGGAAAATGGAGCCTCAGCTCCGGTTATTACCCGGATAAAATACCAAAGGTCTGGCGGAACGACCCTCTGCGCACTATCTAACCCTAGCCGGGCGCGCCGTCCGAACGGGCCAATTCCTTAAGTGGCAGAGGCCCTTCGTCCGATGTCTTATGATCGCCGTTTCGCCTTGACTTGGCTAGACGGCGCTTATAAAACGCGCCCACTTAACGACAGGCGGTGAGCATCGCCAACGTCGGAACGGAACACCTGAAGTGGCCTCTTTTTGGGAGACCGGGACGGGCACCAACCTCGACGAATGCCGCTCAAACGCTGTCGATCATAGCTAGGCAATGCCAGGACGATTTTAGTTCTCTTGAGCACGTCCTCTTGAGATTGAACTCGGATGCATGACCGAGGTTTCGGACCGAACGGCGAACGCTGGCCGGTCTTGATCGTGGTCCTCTGTGGCGTCGAAGCGCTTTCCGCTCAGCAATGAGCGGTTGGCGCGATTTCGCTTTGCGTGGGGTGTTTTCGCGCAAAGGCGGCCCGATGGGGGCGGGCAGCCCCCGAATAGAATTTGCGGCGCCGTTTTTAGGTCCCGCGCGAACTAAAGGGTGAAGGCCAAGATGCCGACGATCAACCAGCTGATCGCAGCGCCGCGCACGGTGCAGAAGTCACGCAAGAAGGTGCCGGCGCTGCAACAGTCGCCGCAGAAGCGCGGCGTTTGCACGCGCGTCTACACCACGACCCCGAAGAAGCCGAACTCGGCGCTTCGCAAAGTGGCCAAGGTGCGCCTGACCAACGGCTTCGAGGTGATCGGCTACATCCCGGGTGAAGGCCATAACCTGCAGGAGCACTCGGTGGTCATGATCCGCGGCGGCCGCGTCAAGGATCTGCCCGGCGTGCGCTACCACATCCTCCGCGGCGTCCTGGATACCCAGGGCGTCAAGAACCGTAAGCAGCGCCGTTCGAAATATGGCGCCAAGCGTCCGAAATGAGCCTGATATAGCGAGGGGGCGCCCCCCGCGCGAACGAAGTGAGAGCCTAAGGATCTGGAGCAACAAGTTTAAGACGTGGATGGCCGGGACAAGCCCGGCCATGACGAAGGAAACAAGATGTCTCGTCGCCATTCTGCCGAAAAGCGTGAAGTGCTTCCGGATCCGAAGTTCGGAAACATCATCATTACGAAATTCATGAACTCGGTGATGTATGCCGGGAAGAAGTCGGTCGCCGAAGGTATCGTCTACGGCGCGCTCGGAATGATCGAGACCAAGACCAAGCAGAACCCGCTCTCGGTGTTCGAGCAGGCGCTCGAGAACGTGATGCCGACCATCGAGGTGCGCTCCCGCCGCGTCGGCGGCGCCACCTATCAGGTGCCGGTCGAGGTCCGCACGGTGCGCCGGCAGGCGCTGGGGATCCGCTGGCTGATTTCGGCCGCGCGCGAGCGCAATGAAAAGACGATGACGGAGCGGCTTTCGGCGGAGCTGCTCGACGCGTCGAATAACAGGGGGAACGCCGTCAAGAAGCGTGAAGACGTGCACCGGATGGCGGAAGCCAACCGCGCCTTTTCGCACTATCGCTGGTGAAGTCAGCGAACCGATAAGGAAATCAAGGAAAGCCCATGCCCCGCCAACATGCCATCGAGGACTACCGCAACTTCGGTATCATGGCGCATATCGATGCCGGCAAGACTACGACCACCGAGCGCATCCTTTATTACACCGGCAAGAGCCACAAGATCGGCGAAGTGCACGAGGGTGCCGCGACGATGGACTGGATGGAGCAGGAGCAGGAGCGCGGCATCACCATCACCTCGGCCGCGACCACCGCGTTCTGGAACGGCAAGCGGTTGAACATCATCGATACCCCCGGCCACGTTGACTTCACGATCGAGGTCGAGCGTTCGCTTCGCGTGCTCGACGGCGCGGTATGCGTGCTCGATTCCAACCAGGGCGTTGAGCCGCAGACCGAAACGGTCTGGCGCCAGGGTGACAAGTACCGGGTTCCGCGCATCGTCTTCGCCAACAAGATGGACAAGACCGGCGCCGACTTCTTCAAATGCCTCGACGATATCGTCGATCGGCTCGGCGCCAAGCCGATTGCGATCCAGTTGCCGATCGGCTCGGAGAACAACTTCAAGGGTCTGGTCGATCTCGTCCGCATGAAGGGCGTGGTCTGGGAAGACGAGGCGCTCGGCGCCAATTTCAGGGATATCGATATTCCCGCCGACCTCGTCGACAAGGCCAAGGAATACCGCGAGAAGATGCTGGAAGCCGCCGTCGAACTCGATGACCACGCGCTCGCCGCTTACCTCGACGGCAAGGAGCCGGACGAGGCGACGCTGAAGCGGTTGATCCGCAAGGCGGTGCTGACCGGGGCGTTCTTTCCGGTGCTGTGCGGTTCCGCGTTCAAGAACAAGGGCGTGCAGCCGCTGCTCGACGCGGTGGTGGATTATCTGCCCTCGCCAGTCGACGTGCCCGCCATCAAGGGCGTCGACGAGGACGGCAACGAAGTCGTTCGCCTGCCGAACGACAAGGAGCCGCTCGCGCTGCTCGCGTTCAAGATCATGGACGACCCGTTTGTCGGCACCATCACGTTTTGCCGCATCTATTCCGGCACGCTCTTGTCGGGTACCGGCGTCATCAATTCGACCCGCGACCGCAAGGAGCGCATCGGGCGGATGCTCTTGATGCATGCCAACAACCGCGAAGACATCAAGGAAGCCTATGCCGGCGACATCGTGGCACTTGCGGGCCTAAAGGAAGCCCGCACCGGCGATACGCTGTGCGATTCGAACAAGCCGGTGATCCTGGAGAAGATGGAATTCCCGGAGCCGGTGATCGAAATCGCGATCGAGCCGAAGTCGAAGGCCGACCAGGAAAAGCTCGGCGTCGCGCTGGCAAAACTTGCCGCGGAAGATCCGTCGTTCCGGGTGTCGACCGATCAGGAGTCCGGCCAGACCATTTTGAAGGGCATGGGCGAACTCCATCTCGACATCAAGGTCGATATCCTGAGGCGCACCTACAAGGTCGATGCCAATATCGGTGCGCCGCAGGTGGCGTTCCGCGAGCGCGTCACCAAGCGCGCCGAAGTAAAATATACGCACAAGAAGCAGACCGGCGGTACCGGTCAGTTTGCCGAAGTGTCGATCGTGGTCGAGCCGAACGAGCCTGGTAAAGGCTACGAGTTCGAATCCAAGGTCGTTGGCGGCTCGGTGCCGAAGGAATACATTCCCGGCGTCGAAAAGGGCCTCAACAGCGTGATGGGCTCCGGCGTGGTCGCGGGCTTCCCGGTGGTTGACGTCAAGGTGCAGCTGGTCGACGGCAAATATCACGACGTCGACTCCTCGGCGCTGGCCTTCGAAATCGCGGCGCGCGCCGCGTTCCGCGAGGCGCTGACCAAGGGCAAGTCGGTGTTGCTCGAGCCGATCATGAAGGTCGAAGTGGTGACGCCGGAAGACTATACCGGCTCGGTCATCGGTGACCTGAACTCGCGGCGCGGCCAGATCCAGGGTCAAGACATGCGCGGCAATGCCAATGTCATCAATGCGATGGTGCCGCTCATGAACATGTTCGGCTACGTCAATAACCTGCGCTCGATGAGCCAGGGTCGCGCGACCTTTACGATGCAATTCGATCATTACGCTGAAGCGCCGGCGAACGTGTCGGCAGAAGTCCAGAAGAAGTTTGCCTGATTGTCGTTGACGGCAGTCAACGATTGAACGGAGAGTCCAAATGGCCAAAGCAAAATTTGAACGTACCAAGCCGCACTGCAACATTGGAACGATCGGTCACGTCGACCACGGCAAGACGTCGCTAACGGCGGCGATCACCAAGGTGCTGGCGGAAACCGGCGGGGCGACGTTCACGGCGTACGACCAGATCGACAAGGCGCCGGAAGAGAAGGCGCGCGGTATCACGATCTCGACCGCGCACGTCGAGTACGAGACCAAGAACCGCCATTACGCCCACGTCGATTGTCCTGGCCACGCCGACTATGTGAAGAACATGATCACCGGCGCTGCCCAGATGGACGGCGCGATCCTGGTGGTGTCGGCCGCCGACGGCCCGATGCCGCAGACCCGCGAGCATATCCTGCTCGCCCGTCAGGTCGGCGTGCCTTCGCTGGTCGTGTACCTCAACAAGTGCGACATGGTCGACGATCCGGAGCTGCTCGAGCTCGTCGAGCTCGAAGTCCGCGAGCTGCTGTCGAAGTACGATTTTCCGGGCGACAAGATCCCCATCATCAAGGGCTCGGCGCTGATGGCGCTGGAGGACAAGGACAAGAAGCTCGGCCATGATTCGATCCTCGAGCTGATGAAGGCGGTCGACGAAAGCATTCCGCAGCCGGCGCGTCCGATCGACCAGCCGTTCCTGATGCCGGTGGAAGACGTGTTCTCGATCTCGGGCCGCGGCACCGTGGTGACCGGCCGCGTCGAGCGCGGCGTGATCAAGGTCGGCGAGGAAATCGAGATCGTCGGTCTGCGCGACACGCAGAAGACCATCGTCACTGGCGTCGAAATGTTCCGCAAGCTGTTGGACCAGGGCCAGGCCGGCGATAACATCGGTGCGCTGCTGCGCGGCACCAAGCGTGAGGAAGTCGAGCGCGGTCAGGTGCTGTGCAAGCCGGGTTCGGTCAAGCCGCACACCAAGTTCAAGGCCGAGGCCTACATCCTGACCAAGGAGGAGGGCGGTCGCCACACCCCGTTCTTCACCAACTACCGGCCGCAGTTCTACTTCCGCACCACCGACGTGACCGGCGTCGTGCATCTGCCCGAAGGCACCGAAATGGTGATGCCGGGCGACAACATCGCGATGGAGGTTCACCTGATCGTGCCGATTGCGATGGAAGAGAAGCTGCGCTTCGCGATCCGCGAAGGTGGCCGCACCGTCGGTTCGGGCGTCGTTTCCGCCATCATCGAGTAAGCGAGCGAATAGGGAGTAGCGAGTAGCGAATGGGATTTTCCTCTATTCGCTATTCGCTATTCGCCACTCACCAAAGAAAGACACGGCAATGAACGGCCAGAATATTCGCATCCGTCTCAAGGCGTTCGACCATCGTATCCTCGATACGTCGACCCGCGAGATCGTGAACACGGCCAAGCGAACCGGTGCTCAGGTGCGCGGACCAATTCCGCTGCCGACCCGCATCGAGAAGTTCACCGTCAACCGTTCGCCGCACGTTGACAAGAAGAGCCGCGAGCAATTCGAGATGCGCACGCACAAGCGCCTTCTCGACATTGTCGACCCGACCCCGCAGACCGTCGATGCCCTCATGAAGCTCGACCTGGCCGCCGGTGTCGACGTCGAGATCAAGCTCTAACGCATGGCCCCGAAAAGTGGGCACCGGTTTTCGGACCGGGCCATGCGTCGATAAGATAGTTTTTTGGATCCAGTTCGCTGCTCTCGGCGAACAGAAAGAACAGGTAGCACGCCGATGCGCTCCGGAGTGATCGCACAAAAGGTCGGGATGACGCGGGTCTTTACGGAGACCGGCGACCATATCCCCGTGACGGTGCTCAAGCTCGGCAATTGCCAGGTGCTGGGCCACCGCACGACCGAGAAGAACGGCTACGTCGCGCTGCAGCTCGGTTCGGGCTCCCGCAAGACCGTCTATCTGCCGAAGGCCGAGCGCGGCCAGTTCGCCGTCGCCAAGGTCGAGCCCAAGCGCAAGGTCGCGGAATTCCGCGTCACGCAGGACGCGCTGATCCCGGTCGGCGCCGAGATCCAGGCCGATCATTTCGTGGTCGGCCAGTTCGTCGATGTCACCGGAACCTCGGTCGGCAAAGGCTTTGCCGGCGGCATCAAGCGCTGGAATTTCGGCGGCCTGCGCGCCACCCACGGTGTGTCGGTCTCGCATCGTTCGATCGGTTCGACCGGCGGACGACAAGATCCCGGCAAGACCTGGAAGAACAAGAAGATGCCCGGCCACATGGGTGTCGACCGCATCACCACGCTCAATCTGCGCGTGGTGCAGACCGACGTCGAACGTGGCCTGATCCTGGTCGAAGGCGCCGTTCCCGGCTCCAAGGGCGGATGGATCGCGGTGCGCGATGCCGTGAAGAAGCCGTTGCCGAAGGAAGCGCCGAAGCCCGGCAAGTTCAAGGTCGCAGGCTCCGAGCAGGCTGCGGAAGCGCCGGCCGAGAAGGAGGGCGCGTGAGATGGAACTGAAAGTCACGACCCTCGAAGGTAAGGCTGCCGGCTCGGTCCAGCTCTCGGACGAGATTTTCGGTCTGGAGCCGCGGGCGGACATCATCGCCCGCTGCGTGCAGTGGCAGCTCAACAAGCGGCAGGCCGGCACCCACAAGGCGCAGGGCCGCGCCGATGTCTGGCGCACCGGCAAGAAGATGTACAAGCAGAAGGGCACCGGCAGCGCCCGTCACGGCTCGGCCCGCGTGCCGCAGTTCCGCGGCGGTGGTCGCGCGTTCGGCCCCGTGGTGCGCTCTCACGCCACCGACCTGCCGAAGAAGGTCCGTGCGCTCGCGCTCAAACATGCGCTCTCGGCCAAGGCCAAGGACGGCGGCCTCTTGGTGATCGACAGCGCGCAGGTCAAGAACGCCAAGACCAAGGCGCTGGTCGGGCAGTTCTCAGGTCTGGGCCTAACCAACGCGCTCATCATCGACGGCGCCGAGCTGAACAACGGCTTTGCTGCCGCGGCCCGCAACATCCCGAACATCGACGTGCTGCCGATCCAGGGCATCAACGTCTACGACATCCTCCGTCGCCAGAAGCTGGTGCTGACAAAGGCGGCGCTCGATGCGCTGGAGGCGCGCTTCAAATGAAGAACATCGATCCGCGCCATTACGACATCATCGTAGCACCCGTCGTGACCGAAAAGGCGACGCTCGCCTCCGAGCACAACAAGGTCATGTTCAAGGTCTCCAGCAAGGCGACCAAGCCGCAGATCAAGGAGGCGATCGAAAGACTGTTCGACGTCAAGGTGAAGCGCGTGAACACGCTGGTGCGCAAGGGCAAGACCAAGGTGTTCCGCGGCAATTTCGGCTCGCAGTCGGACGTGAAGCGGGCGATCGTGACCCTCGAAGAGGGCCACCGCATCGACGTCACCACCGGACTATAAGGCGACACAGCGATGGCATTGAAGACGTATAATCCGACGACGCCGGGTCAGCGCCAACTGGTGATGGTCGACCGCTCGGCGCTCTACAAGGGCAAGCCGGTCAAGATCTTGACCGAGGGCAAGCAGTCCTCTGGCGGCCGCAACAATCTCGGCCGCATGACCGTGCGCTTCCGTGGCGGCGGCCACAAGAAGGCCTATCGCGTCGTCGACTTCAAGCGCACCAAGATCGATATGCCGGCGACGGTCGAGCGCCTCGAATATGATCCGAACCGCACTGCGTTCATCGCGCTCGTCAAATATGAGGACGGCACGCAGTCCTATATCCTGGCGCCGCAGCGGCTTGCCGTCGGCGACACCGTGGTTGCCGGCAACCATGTCGACGTGAAGCCGGGCAACGTCATGCCGCTCGGCAACATGCCGATCGGCACCATCATTCACAATGTGGAGTTGAAGATCGGCAAGGGCGGCCAGCTCGCGCGTTCCGCCGGCACCTACGCCCAGCTCGTCGGCCGCGACCAGGACTACGTGATCGTTCGCCTGAACTCGGGCGAACAGCGCCTGGTTCACGGCCGTTGCACCGCCACCATCGGCGCGGTGTCGAACCCGGATCACATGAACATCTCGATCGGCAAGGCCGGTCGCAACCGCTGGCTCGGCCGCAAGCCCCACAACCGCGGCGTCTCCATGAACCCGGTCGACCATCCGCACGGCGGCGGCGAAGGCCGCACTTCGGGCGGCCGTCATCCAGTGACCCCGTGGGGCAAGCCCACCAAGGGCAAGAAGACCCGCTCCAACAAGTCGACCAACAAATTCATCCTCCTAAGCCGCCACAAGCGGAAAAAGTAAGGAACACCGGACATGGTTCGTTCAGTCTGGAAAGGCCCGTTCGTGGAAGGCTCACTGCTCAAGAAGGCAGATGCAGCGCGTTCGTCCGGCCGTCACGACGTCATCAAGATCTGGAGCCGCCGCTCCACCATCCTGCCGCAGTTCGTCGGCCTGGTGTTCGGCGTCTACAACGGCCAGAAGCACGTGCCGGTTTCGGTCAATGAGGAAATGGTCGGTCACAAGTTCGGCGAGTTCTCGCCGACCCGGACCTTCCACGGCCACTCCGGCGACAAGAAGGCCAAGAAGGCCTGAGAGTTAGGCTTGAGAATTGGGTTTGAGGACTAAGTGATGAGCAAACCAAAGCGCGAACGGAGCCTCCCGGACAATGAGGCCAAGGCGGTCGCCCGGATGCTTCGGGTGTCTCCGCAGAAGCTCAATCTTGTCGCGCAATTGATCCGCGGCAGGAAGGCTTCGGCTGCGCTCGCCGACCTGCAGTTCTCGCGCAAGCGGATCGCGGTCGACGTCAAGAAGTGCCTGGAATCGGCGATTGCCAACGCCGAGAACAATCACGACCTCGACGTCGACGATCTGATTGTTTCCGAAGCCCATGTCGGCAACGGCATCGTGATGAAACGTTTCGCGCCGCGCGGCCGTGGCCGCTCGGGTCGTGTGTTCAAACCATTTTCGCAACTGACGATCGTGGTTCGTCAGGTCGAGGCGAGCGCTTAAGAGCGCGCGGGAGATAACATGGGTCAAAAGATCAATCCGATCGGACTGCGTCTCGGCATCAACCGGACCTGGGATTCCCGCTGGTTCGCGGGAAAGAGCGAGTACGGCAAGCTGTTGCACGAGGACGTCAAGATCCGCGAGGTTCTGCACAAGGAATTGAAGCAGGCGGCGGTCGCGCGCATCGTGATCGAGCGGCCGCACAAGAAGTGCCGGGTGACGATCCACTCGGCGCGTCCCGGTGTCGTGATCGGCAAGAAGGGCGCCGACATCGACAAGCTGCGCAAAAAGGTCGCCGACATCACGGCCTCCGACGTCGTCATCAACATCGTCGAAATCCGCAAGCCCGAGCTTGACGCAACCCTGGTCGCCGAATCGATCGCGCAGCAGCTGGAGCGCCGGGTTGCGTTCCGCCGCGCCATGAAGCGCGCGGTGCAGTCGGCGATGCGGCTCGGCGCGGAAGGAATCCGTATCAACTGCTCGGGGCGGCTGGGCGGGGCGGAAATCGCGCGCATGGAATGGTATCGCGAGGGCCGTGTTCCCTTGCATACGCTGCGCGCCGACATTGATTACGGGGTTGCGACCGCGTTCACCACCTTCGGCACCTGCGGCGTCAAGGTCTGGATCTTCAAGGGCGAAATCCTTGAGCACGATCCGATGGCCCAGGACAAGAAGATGGCCGAAGGCGACACTGCGCGGCCCCGCCGCGATGCCGCCTAAGGCATTTGAGAAGGTTTGAGGGCTTGATGCCATGATGCAACCAAAGAAGACCAAGTTCCGGAAAGCGCACAAGGGGCGCATTCACGGCACCGCGACTTCGGGCGCGAATTTGTCGTTCGGCCAGTACGGGCTGAAGGCGATCGAGCCCGACCGCGTCACCGCGCGTCAGATCGAGGCCGCCCGCCGCGCGCTGACCCGTCACATGAAGCGGGCGGGGCGCGTCTGGATCCGGATTTTCCCCGACGTTCCGGTGTCGAAGAAACCCGCCGAAGTCCGCATGGGCTCCGGCAAGGGTACGCCGGAACTGTGGGTGGCCCGCGTCAAGCCCGGGCGGATGATTTTCGAGATCGACGGCGTCACCGTGCAGACCGCGAAGGAAGCGCTCGACCTTGCCGCCGCCAAGCTGCCGATCAAGACGCGCTTCGTCGAGCGTATCGCGGAGTAGATGACATGGCCGAGATGAAAGTTGCCGACATCCGCGCGATGAGCCCCGATCAGATGGACGACGCCGTCCTCAATCTGAAGAAGGAGCGCTTCAATCTGCGCTTCCAGCGTGCCACCGGGCAATTGGAAAACACCTCGCGGCTGCGCGAAGCTCGCCGCGATATTGCCCGCATCAAGACCATCGCCGCGCAAGCGCGCGCGAAGAAGAAGTAAGAGGTTCGAAGATGCCGAAACGTACGCTGCAGGGCGTGGTCGTCAGTGACAAGCAAACCAAGACGGTTGTGGTGCGCGTCGATCGCCGCTTCACCCATCCGATCTACAAGAAGACGATCCGCACCTCGAAGAACTACCACGCGCATGACGAGAACAGCCAGTTCAAGCCGGGCGACCTGGTGTGGATCGAGGAAAGCAAGCCGATCTCGAAACTGAAGCGCTGGATCGTGATCCGGGGCGAGCAGAAGAAAACGGCCTGAAGTCGGTCCGGCCTGGCCGGACGATTTTCGGGAAATTCAGGCGCAAATTCTTGCGCCTCTAGATGAGAGGACGAGGTGCATCAATGATTCAGATGCAGACCAACCTCGACGTGGCCGATAATTCAGGCGCACGCCGTGTCATGTGCATCAAGGTGCTTGGAGGTTCCAAGCGCCGCTATGCCACCGTGGGCGACGTGATCGTGGTCTCGATCAAAGAGGCCATTCCGCGCGGCAAGGTGAAGAAGGGCGACGTCATGAAGGCGGTCGTGGTGCGGGTCCGCAAGGACATCCGCCGTCCCGACGGCTCCGTGATCCGCTTCGACCGCAACGCCGCCGTGCTGATCAACAACCAGTCGGAGCCGGTCGGCACCCGTATCTTCGGACCGGTGCCGCGCGAGCTGCGCGCCAAGAACCACATGAAGATCATTTCGCTTGCGCCGGAGGTGCTGTGATGGCTGCCAAGATCCGGAAAGGCGACAAGGTCATGGTGTTGAGCGGCCGCGACAAGGGCCGCACCGGCGAGGTGTTCGAGGTGCGCCCGGCCGAGAGCAAGGCGCTGGTGCGCGGCATCAACATGGTGAAGCGGCACCAGAAGCAGACCCAGGCGCAGGAGGGCGGCATCATCTCCAAGGAACAGCCGATCCACCTGTCCAACATCGCCTATGTCGGCAAGGACGGAAAGCCGACCCGTATCGGATTCAAGGTTCAGACGGACGGCAAGAAGGTGCGCGTCGCCAAGAACTCGGGAGCAGAGATCGATGGCTGAGACCGTTTATGTGCCGCGGCTGCGCGCGGAATATGACCAGAAGATCCGCGGCCACCTGACCGAGAAGTTCGGCTATGCCAACATCATGCAAGTGCCGCGGCTGGACAAGGTCGTGCTCAACATGGGCATTGGCGAAGCCGTCAACGACCGCAAGAAGGCGGAAACGGCGGCGGCCGACCTGTCGCTGATTGCCGGCCAAAAGGCGATCGTGACCTATTCGCGGATCGCGATCGCGACCTACAAGCTGCGCGAGAACCAGCCGATCGGCTGCAAGGTCACGCTGCGCAAGGCCAAGATGTACGAGTTCATCGATCGGCTGGTGACGGTCGCGCTGCCGCGCGTGCGCGACTTCCGCGGCCTGAACCCGAAGAGTTTTGACGGCCGCGGCAACTATTCGCTCGGCATCAAGGAGCACATCATTTTCCCCGAAATCGACTTCGACAAGGCAGGCGAGACATGGGGCATGGACATCACCGTGTGCACCACGGCGCGCACCGACGACGAGGCGCGCGCCTTGTTGACCGCATTCAATTTCCCGTTCCGGCAGTGAGATGCTGACAAGCCTCTCAAACGCGGAAACGTAAGGAGCCAAGCATGGCAAAGAAGAGTTCGATCGAGAAGAACAACCGGCGCAAGCGGATGACGAAGAACGCCGCGTCCAAGCGGGCGAAGCTGAAGACCGTCATCGCCGACAAGACCAAGCCGATGGAAGAGCGCTTCGCGGCGACGCTGAAGCTCGCCGAGATGCCGCGCAACTCGTCGGCGACGCGGATCCGCAACCGCTGCGAATTGACCGGCCGGCCGCGCTCGGTCTACCGCAAGAACAAGCTTTCCCGCATCGCGCTGCGTGAACTCGGCTCCAAGGGCCTGGTTCCCGGGCTCGTGAAGTCGAGCTGGTAAGGAGGGTCGGACATGTCAACGCACGATCCGATCAGCGATTTGATCACCCGCATCCGCAACGCGCAGATGCGTGCCAAGCCCAAGGTCTCGACCCCGGGCTCGAGGATGCGCGCCAGCGTGCTCGAAGTGCTCAAGGCCGAAGGCTATATCCGCGGCTATGCCAGCGTCGAGCATGCCTCGGGGCGTAGCGAGCTCGAGATCGAGCTGAAATATTTCGACGGCGAGCCCGTGATCCGCGAGATCGAGCGGGTATCGAAGCCGGGACGGCGGGTATACGCCTCGGTGAAGAACCTGCCGCGGGTCAACAACGGTCTCGGCATTTTGGTGTTGTCGACGCCGAAGGGAATCATGGCCGACCACGACGCGCGCGACGCCAATGTGGGCGGCGAGATTCTCTTTACGGTGTTTTGAGGAAGGCATCAGTCATGTCACGTATCGGCAAGCGGCCTGTGACGATCCCCTCCGGTGTTACCGCGACGGTCGAAGGCCAGACCGTGAAGATGAAGGGCCCGAAGGGCCAGCTTTCCTTCGTCGTCCATGACGACGTCGAAGTGAAGTTCGAGAGCGGCGTGATCAAGGTGGCGCCGCGGGTCAAGACCAACCGCGCGCAAGCCATGTACGGCACGGCGCGCGCGCAGGTCGCAAACCTGGTCGCGGGCGTCACCAATGGCTTTGAAAAGAAGCTCGAGATCACCGGCGTCGGCTACCGCGCCGCGATGCAGGGCAAGAACCTGCAGCTTGCGCTCGGCTACAGCCACGACGTGGTCTTTCCGATCCCGGAAGGAATCACCATCACGGTGCCGAAGCCGACCGAGATCACCATCACCGGCAACGATTCCCAGCGCGTCGGCCAGGTCGCGGCCGAGATCCGCAGCTATCGTCCGCCGGAGCCCTACAAGGGCAAGGGCGTGAAATACGCCGACGAATTCATCTTCCGCAAGGAAGGCAAGAAGAAGTAACGGAGCCGGTTATGTCGAGAGCCAAGGTTACGAATGCCCGACGCAAGCAACGCGTGAGGCTGTCGTTGCGCCGTTCCGCCGGCGGCCGCCCGCGCCTGTCGGTGTTCCGTTCGTCGAAGCACATTTATGCGCAGGTCATCGACGACCTGAAGGGTGAAACGCTGGCCTCCGCCTCGTCGCTGGAGAAGTCGATGCGCGAAGCCGGCAATACCGGCGCCAACATCGATGCGGCGAAAGCCGTCGGCAAGCTGCTGGCGGAGCGCGCCGTGAAGAATGGCGTCAAGGAAGTCGTGTTCGACCGCGGCAGCTATCTCTATCACGGCCGCGTCAAGGCGCTCGCGGATGCGGCGCGCGAGAGCGGATTGAGCTTCTAGGGCATGATCCGGAAAAGCGGCTACCGGTTTTCCGACCAGATCATGCTCAAGCGATACGAAACTGGATTTGAACTGAGGCTTTGAGCCTCTCAAGGATTGGATAGCACCATGGCAGGTGAACGCGAACGCGGCGGACGCGACCGGGGCAGGGATCGCGAGGAGCGCGACAGCGAGTTCGTCGACAAGCTCGTCCACATCAATCGCGTGGCGAAGGTCGTCAAGGGCGGCAAGCGCTTCGGTTTTGCGGCCCTCGTCGTGATCGGCGACCAGAAGGGCAGGGTCGGTTTCGGCCACGGCAAGGCGCGCGAAGTCCCCGAGGCGATCCGCAAGGCGACCGAGTCGGCCAAGCGCAATCTGACGCGGGTTGCGCTGCGCGAGGGCCGCACGCTGCACCACGACATCGCCGGCCGTCACGGCGCGGGCCGGGTTTATTTGCGCGCCGCGCCGGCCGGTACCGGCATCATCGCCGGCGGCCCGATGCGCGCGGTGTTCGAGACGCTCGGCATCCAGGACGTGGTGGCCAAATCGATCGGCTCGTCCAACCCCTACAACATGGTCCGCGCGACGTTCGACGCGCTGAAGCATCAGGAACTCGCCGCGCTCGGTCGCGGCGCGCCGCAACATCAAGGTATCCGTGCTGCAGGCGCGCCGCGTCGGCGGCGATGCCGAGGTCGCGGCCGACTAACCAACGCGCATTTTCAGCGCTATTCGGAGTTAAGACGATGGCCAAGGCCGCAAAGACGATCAAGGTCGAGCAGACCGGCAGCGCGATCCGCCGCCATCACTCGCAACGTTCGACGCTGATCGGGCTGAAGCTCAACAAGATCGGCCGGGTTTCCGAGCTGCAGGATACGCCTGCGGTTCGCGGCATGATCGCAAAAGTTCAACATCTCGTCCGTATCGTGGTCGAGAAATAACAAGAAATAAGGAGAAGGGCGATGAAGCTCAGCGATATCGCCGACAATGCCGGCTCGCGCAAGAAGCGGATGCGCGTCGGCCGTGGCATCGGCTCAGGCAAGGGCAAGACCGCGGGCCGCGGCGGCAAGGGCCAGACCGCGCGCTCGGGCGTGCGCATCAAGGGCTTTGAAGGCGGCCAGATGCCGCTGCATCGGCGTCTGCCGAAGCGCGGCTTCAACAATATCTTCCGGCTCGAATTTGCGGAAGTCAATCTCGACCGCCTTCAGCAGGCGATCGACGCCAAGCATCTCGACGCCAAGGACACCGTGAATGCCGAGATGCTGGTGAAGGCGCGCGTCATCCGGCGTGCCAAGGATGGCGTGCGGCTACTCGGCCGCGGCGAGATCAAGGCCAAGCTGAATATCGAGGTTCACGGCGCGTCGAAATCGGCGATCGCGGCGGTCGAAAAGGCGGGCGGCACGGTGAAAATCCTGGCGCCGGCGAAAAAGGACGAAGGCAAGGCAGCGTAACATCTGCGTCATCGCCCGCAAGCGGCGGGCAATCCGCGCGATCAGACGATGGACTTATCGAAGCCGAGCACCAAATAATGTCCAGCGTCTGCTGATCGCCCCGCGGGGTTGGCGGGAAAAAGCACGGCAAAGGGCGGCGGGAGAAAGCCAGACATGGTCTCAGCAGCGGAACAATTAGCGGCCAACCTCAACTTCGGCGCGCTCGCCAAGGCCGACGAACTGAAGAAGCGCATCTGGTTTACGCTGGGTGCGCTATTGGTTTACCGGCTCGGCACCTACATTCCGCTGCCCGGCATCGACCCCAACATCTGGGAGCAGGTATTTCGCAGCCAGGCCGGCGGCATTTTGGGCATGTTCAACATGTTCGCCGGCGGCGGCATTCACCGCATGGCGATCTTCGCCCTCAACATCATGCCGTATATCTCGGCCTCGATCATCATCCAGCTCTTGACCACCGTTTCCCCGCAGCTCGAGGCGCTGAAGAAGGAAGGCGAGGCCGGACGCAAGACGCTCAACCAGTACACGCGTTATCTCACGGTGCTGCTCGCCGCATTCCAGTCCTACGGCATCGCGGTCGGCCTTGAAGGCGCCGGCAACGTCGTCAGCGATCCCGGGCTGTTCTTCCGTCTCTCCACCGCGATCACGCTGACCGGCGGCACCATGTTCCTGATGTGGCTGGGCGAGCAGATCACCTCGCGCGGCATCGGCAACGGCATCTCGCTGATCATTCTCTCCGGCATCGTCGCCGAGCTGCCGTCGGCGCTCGCCAACATGCTCGAGCTCGGCCGCCAAGGCGCGTTGTCGACGGGGTTGATCCTGGTCGTGATCCTGATGGCGGTCGCCGTGATCGCCTTCATCGTGTTCATGGAGCGGGCGCAGCGCAGGCTTCTGATCCAGTATCCGAAGCGCCAGGTCGGCAACAAGATGTTCGAGGGCCAGTCCTCGCACCTGCCACTCAAGCTCAATACCTCGGGCGTGATCCCGCCGATCTTCGCATCCTCGCTGCTATTGCTGCCGACCACGGTCGCGAACTTCAACGCAGGAAGAGGGCCGGAATGGTTCCAGTGGATCACCACCCAGCTCGGCCACGGCCGGCCGCTGTTCCTGATCCTTTATCTGGCGCTGATCGTGTTCTTCGCGTTCTTCTATACCGCGATCGTGTTCAACCCGACCGAGACCGCCGACAACTTAAAGAAGCATGGTGGTTTCATCCCCGGCATACGTCCCGGCGAGCGTACCGCCGAATACATCGATTATGTGCTGTCGCGCATCACCTGTGTCGGCGCGATCTATCTCGCGATCGTCTGCCTGATCCCCGAAATTCTGATTTCCTACGCCTCGGTACCGTTCTACTTTGGCGGCACCTCGCTGCTGATCGTGGTCAGCGTGACCATGGATACGGTGGCGCAGGTTCAGGGCTACCTGCTCGCCCATCAGTATGAGGGGCTGATCAGGAAGTCGAAATTGCGGGGCCGCCGTCGATAATGGCGGTGAGAAGCATGATCCGGAAAAGTGGGTACCGGTTTTCGGAAAAGATCATGCTCAAACAAAAAGATAGAACGGGATGACGATTCGAAGAAAAGTCATCACACTCTAGGGCGTTCCAAAACCAACAACAGGGTGTGCGGCCAATCGCTCACCAAGCCGGGGGGCGAATAAGGATGAGACTGATACTTCTCGGCCCGCCGGGGTCCGGCAAGGGGACCCAGGCGCAGCGGCTGGTTCATCGCTACGGCATCATCCAGCTTTCGACGGGTGAAATGCTGCGTGCCGCGGTCGCGGCGGGAACCCCGGTCGGACTGAAGGCCAAGGACATCATGGCCTCCGGCGGCCTGGTGCCGGACGACATCGTGGTCGGCATCATCTCGGACCGGATTGATCAGCCCGACGCCAAGAGGGGTTTTATCCTTGACGGCTTTCCGCGCACCGTGCCGCAGGCCGAGGCCCTGGACGAGCTTCTGAAGAGAAAACACATGAAGCTCGACGCGGTGATCGAGCTCCGCGTCAACGAGAGCGCCCTCGTGCAACGCGTCGAGACCCGGGCCGCGGAGACGCTGGCGCGGGGCGAGGAAGTGCGCATCGACGACACGTCGGAGGTATTGATCAAGCGGCTCGCCAGCTATCGGCAACTGACCGAGCCGCTGATCCACTACTATTCGGAGCGACGCAAGCTTCTAACCGTCGATGGCATGATGACGATCGAGCACGTCACGCGGGAGATCAACCGGATTCTGGCCGCGATCGGAGCCGTCGAGCCCCACGCGCCCAAGGCTGCCAAAGCGGCCAAAAAGGCCATGGGAAGCCGGTCCAAGCCGGCGGCCACTGCGGCCAATACCGCCAAAGGGCCAGCCAACGCGGTCCGGAAGGCCGTCAAAGCGGTGGCCAGGGGGGCCAAAAGGCTGGTCCGGAAGGTGGCGATAGCGAAGGGCGGGAAAAGCCCGAAAAAGGTCACGAAAAAGCGAGCTAAACGCTAGAAACGGTTGACGAAACCTCCTTGAATCCATTAATAAGCCCCCGCATCCAAGTCGGATAGTTTTCAGACGATGCCGGGCCCCAAAAGATCCAAGGGGAAGGGCGTCGTGTTCGCGTTTGCGGACACTTGCCCGAGATAGCAAGAGCACTGCCTTTCCCTTAGGGATCGGCGACAGGAGAGAAGTCCGTGGCCCGTATTGCCGGCGTGAACATCCCGACCAACAAGCGCGTCCAGATCGCGCTTCAGTACATCCATGGCATCGGCCAGAGAAGCGCGGCTGAGATCATGGAGAAGGTGAAGATCCCGACCGATCGCCGCGTCAGCCAGTTGAGCGATCAGGAAGTTCTGCAGATCCGCGAAGTGATCGACCGTGACTATGTGGTCGAAGGCGATCTGCGTCGCGAAACCGGTATCAACATCAAGCGGCTGATGGATCTCGGCTGCTATCGCGGCCTGCGTCATCGCCGCGGATTGCCGGTGCGCGGGCAGCGTACCCATACCAACGCGCGTACGCGCAAGGGGCCGGCCAAGTCGATCGCCGGCAAGAAGAAGTAAGATGGCGAATAGTGAGTAGCGAACAGCGAAGTCCTTACCGTTCGCTATTCGCCACTCACTACTCGCCACTTCAGGTGTAGCCGCTGGCATTACGGCGGCGTTGAGATCGGTAGAAAGGTTTTGGAATGGGCAAGGAAGCCACCCGCGTTCGCCGCCGTGAGCGCAAAAATATCGCCTCCGGCGTCGCGCACGTGAATTCGTCGTTCAACAACACCACCATCACCATCACCGATGCGCAGGGCAACACCATTGCCTGGTCGTCGGCGGGGACGATGGGTTTCAAGGGTTCGCGCAAGTCGACGCCCTATGCAGCCCAGGTCGCCGCCGAAGACGTTTCCAAGAAGGCCCAGGAACACGGCATGCGCACCCTAGAAGTCGAGGTAGCCGGTCCCGGTTCGGGCCGCGAATCGGCGCTTCGCGCGCTGCAGGCCGCGGGCTTCACCGTCACCTCGATCCGCGACGTGACGACGATTCCGCACAACGGTTGCCGGCCGCGCAAGCGCCGGCGGGTTTGAGGTTCAATCGCGGGCAGTCCGGCTGCCTCGCATCGTAGTGAAAATTTCTTTTGCAAGCTGCGGACCGCTTCCCGCAGGTCTCCAACGCCAGTAACGCAGATGAGCTGGCCCGTATGGGTGAAACAGTGACGATCCAGAAAAATTGGCAAGAACTTATCCGCCCGAACAAGCTCCAGGTCGCCGCGGGCGGTGACGCGACGCGTTTTGCGACCCTGGTTGCCGAACCGCTCGAGCGCGGCTTCGGCCAGACGCTCGGCAACGCGCTGCGCCGCATCCTTTTGTCCTCGCTGCAGGGCGCGGCGGTGCAGTCGGTGCATATCGACGGCGTGCTGCACGAGTTCTCCTCGATCGCTGGCGTCCGCGAGGACGTCACCGACATCGTGCTCAACATCAAGGACATCTCGATCAAGATGCAGGGCGAAGGCCCCAAGCGCATGGTCGTGAAGAAGCAGGGCCCGGGCGTCGTCACCGCCGGTGACATCCAGACCGTCGGCGATGTCGTCGTGCTCAATCCGGACCTGCAGATCTGCACCCTCGACGAGGGCGCCGAGATTCGCATGGAATTCACGGTCACGACCGGCAAGGGCTATGTCGCCGCCGAGCGCAACCGCCCCGAGGACGCGCCGATCGGCCTGATCCCGGTCGACAGCCTGTTCTCGCCGGTCCGCAAGGTCTCCTACAAGGTCGAGAACACCCGCGAGGGCCAGATCCTCGACTACGACAAGCTGACCATGGCGATCGAGACCAACGGCGCGATCTCGCCGGAGGACGCGGTGGCCTATGCCGCGCGCATCCTGCAGGACCAGCTCAACGTGTTCGTGAACTTCGAGGAGCCGCGCAAGGAAGTGACGCAGGAGATCATCCCCGATCTCGCCTTCAATCCGGCGTTCCTCAAGAAGGTTGACGAGCTCGAACTGTCGGTGCGCTCGGCAAATTGCCTGAAGAACGACAACATCGTCTATATCGGCGACCTCGTGCAGAAGTCGGAAGCCGAAATGCTGCGCACCCCGAATTTCGGCCGCAAGTCGCTGAACGAGATCAAGGAAGTGCTGGCCCAGATGGGTCTGCACCTCGGCATGGAAGTGCCGGGCTGGCCGCCGGAGAATATCGACGAGCTCGCCAAGCGCTTCGAGGATCACTACTGATTTCGTCATTCCGGGGCGCGCGTCAGCGCGAACCCGGAATCCCGTAGTCACAACCGAGATTTCGGATCGACGCTGCGCGTCGTCCGGAATGACCAGGTTAAGAAGAGAGGACGCCATGCGTCACGGCAAGGTTCACCGCAAGCTCAATCGCACCGCCGAGCACCGGCGCGCGATGTTTGCCAATATGTGCGCGGCGCTGATCAAGCACGAGCAGATCGTCACCACGCTGCCGAAGGCGAAGGAATTGCGCCCGATCGTGGAGAAGCTGGTCACGCTCGGCAAGAAGGGCGGCCTTTCGATGCGCCGGCAGGCGATCTCGGAACTGCGCGACGTCGACATGACCAGAAAACTGTTCGACGCGCTGGCCACCCGCTACAAGGACCGCCAGGGCGGCTATACCCGCATCATCAAGGCCGGCTTCCGTTACGGCGACAACGCGCCGATGGCGGTGATCGAATTCGTCGATCGCGACGTCGACGCCAAGGGCCAGGACTCCGGCCCTGTGCAGGAGAAGGCGCCCGCGGAAGCGGCGTAGGCGGCCTTCGCAAACGGTATTGAAAAGCGGCGCCATCCGGCGTCGCTTTTTTGTTCGGTGACCGAGGTCCCCGGTCGTCATTGCGAGGAACGAAGCGCCGAAGACCGTAGGGTGGGTTAGTTAGCGCGTCACCCACCATCATCGGTACATCAGGGTGACAAGAATTGGTGGGTTACGCTGCGCTAACCCACCCTACGCGTTGGGGCGGAGGCGTTACCACCCCTCCAGCACGATCTTGCCGCGCGACTTGCCGCTTTCCAACAGCGCGTGTGCGCGCTTCAGGTTGGCGGCATTGATGGTGCCGAACGTCTGGTCCAGCGTGGTGCGCAGCACACCCTTGTCGATGAGGTCGGCGACGTCGTTGAGCAGCATATGCTGGCCGATCATGTCCAGGGTCTGGAACGAGGAGCGCGTGAACATCAATTCCCAGTGCACCGAGATTGCCTTGCCCTTGAAGACGCTGACATTGAAATCGGGCGGATCGTCGATCAATCCGAATTTCCCCTGCGGCGCCATCAGATCGGCGATCGCCTTGTAGTGCTGGTCGGTGAAGGTGAGGCTTGCGACCAGGGTGACCGGCGGCACCTTGAGTTGTTCGATCTGTTCCTTGATCGGCTTTAAGTGATCGATCACGGCGTGCGCTCCGAGATCGAGGCACCATTTTTGTGATTCGGCCCGCGTCGCGGTAGCGACCACGGTCAAACCGGTGAGCCGGCGCGCCAACTGGATCAGGATCGAGCCGACGCCGCCGGCGCCGCCCGTGATCAGAAGCGTGTGGGGGTCGACGCTTTTGCCGGGTACGGCCCTTAAGCGGTCGAACAATAGTTCCCAAGCGGTGATCGACGTCAGCGGCAGCGCCGCGGCCTGCGCGAACGAAAGTGTCTTCGGCTTGCTGCCAACGATGCGCTCATCCACCAGATGAAATTCCGAATTGGTGCCCTGGCGCTGGATCGAGCCGGCGTAAAACACCTCGTCGCCTACCTTGAACAGCGTGACGTCGGGCCCGATGGCGTCGACGATCCCCGCCGCGTCATAACCCAGGATCTTGGTTTCGCCCTCGGGCGGGGCGGCGCGTTTGCGGACCTTGTAATCGACCGGGTTCGCGGAAATCGCCTTCACCGCGACGCGGATGTCGCGGCCCTTCGGCTCGGGCTTTGCCGCTTCGAAATCGATCAATGCATCGGCAGCATCGATGGGGAGGGACTTCTTGTATCCGACGGCTTTCATGCCCGTTGTCTCCTTGTGATGGCGCAATCGCCATTGTTCTAATTCTCGCGCTGGCACCGTCTTGGCAAGTACTGTAAATTCAGGGATATAGTCCCTGTTTTGATACTATTGGAAGAAGTCCAGGGAAACTTCGGGAAGAACCTCATGAAACGACGGAATTTTGCGGATCGGCCCGGCTGTGCGGTCGAGGCGACGCTCGATCTGATCGACGGCAAGTGGAAAGGCGTCATCCTGTTCCACCTGCAAAATGGCACCCAACGCTTTGGCGAGTTGCGGCGACGGATGCCCGGAATCACCCAGCGAATGCTGACCAAACAACTCCGTGCGCTTGAGGATGACCGGCTGATCATCCGAAAAGTCTATGCCGAGGTCCCGCCGCGGGTCGAATATAGATTGTCGGAGATTGGCGAGAGCCTGCGTCCCGTGATCGATACGCTCAAGGCCTGGGGCGAGAGCCATCAGGAAAGGCTATCCTGTGCGCCGGCGCCGGAGGCGCCCCATCGGGCGGCCTAGCACTCTTCTCTCGCTGTCGGCTCCCGCCTATATCTGAGAACCATGAATTTCAGGATTTTTGCATGACGCTCGTTCGCTTATTGGCCCTGCTGTTGATTGCCGCCGGTCTCGCGACGCCTGCCTTAACATCTGCTTTCGCGCAGGACCGCCGTGTGCCGGCGTCGGCGGCGGAACTGCGGCTATCCTATGCGCCGATCGTGCAGCGGGTGCAGCCGGCGGTCGTCAACGTCTACGCCGCCAAGCTGATGCAACGCAATCCGCTCTTGGACGATCCGATCTTTCGCCGCTTCTTCGGCGTGCCCGGCCAGCAGCCGGAACAGATGCAGCGCTCGCTGGGGTCGGGCGTGATGGTCGACGCTTCCGGCCTCGTTGTGACCAACGTTCATGTCATCGAGGGCGCCGATCAGGTCAAGGTTTCGCTGTCCGACAAGCGCGAATTCGAGGCCGAGATCGTGCTGAAGGATCAGCGCTCCGATCTCGCCGTGCTGCGCCTGAAGGATTCCCACGAGAAATTCCCGACGCTCGATTTCGCCAATTCCGACGAGTTGATGGTTGGCGATGTCGTGCTCGCGATCGGCAATCCCTTCGGCGTCGGCCAGACCGTCACCCACGGCATCATCTCGGCGCTGGCGCGCACGCAAGTTGGCATCACCGACTACCAGTTCTTTATCCAGACCGATGCGGCGATCAATCCCGGCAATTCCGGCGGCGCACTGGTCGACATGACAGGCCGGCTCGCCGGCATCAACACCGCGATCTATTCGCGCTCCGGCGGTTCGCAGGGCATCGGCTTTGCGATCCCCGCCAACATGGTGCGGGTCGTGGTCGCGTCCGCCAAGGGCGGCGGCAAGGCGGTGAAGCGCCCGTGGCTTGGCGCGCGGCTGCAGGCGGTGACGCCCGAAATCGCCGAAACGCTAGGGCTTAGGCTTCCGAGTGGCGCGCTGGTCGCAAGCGTGGTCCCGAACAGCCCGGCGGCACGCGCCGGTCTGAAATCCTCCGATCTCATCGTCGCCGTCGACGGGCAGACCGTCGACGATCCCAATGGCTTCGATTATCGCTTTGCAACGCATCCGCTCGGCGGCACATCGCAGATCGATGTGCAGCGCGCCGGCAAACCGGTCAAGCTGGCGGTGCCACTCGAGGCCGCGCCCGATACCGGACGAAATGAGATTGTCTTGACATCGCGTTCGCCGTTCCAGGGCGCCAAGGTCGCCAACATCTCGCCCGCCGTTGCGGACGAGCTGCATCTCGACGCCGACACCGAGGGCGTCGTCGTCACCGATCTCGGCGATGACACGACCGCCGCCAATGTCGGATTCCAGAAGGGCGACATCATCCTGGCGGTGAACAATCAGAAAATCGCCAAGACCAGCGATCTTGAGAAGGCGACACGCGAGTCTTCACGGCTCTGGCGCATTACCCTGCTGCGCGGCGGCCAGCAGATCAACGTCACGCTCGGCGGATGAGCCCGAAACAACCACGACAAGCTGCAAACCTGTTCGCTGCCGCAGGCATGGAGCAGGACGCGCCGCATCCGCTGCCCGACAAATTGCGCCCGCGCACGCTTGCCGACGTCGTCGGCCAGGACCATATCCTTGGTCCCGACGGCGCGCTGACGCGGATGCTGGAAACGCGCACGCTGGGCTCGCTGATCTTCTGGGGACCGCCCGGCACCGGCAAGACCACGGTGGCGCGGCTTTTGGCGGACACGACTGAGCTGCATTTCGAGCAGCTTTCGGCGGTGTTTTCCGGAGTAGCCGATCTGAAGAGGGCGTTCGATGCCGCGCGCGCCCGGCGCGAGACCGGCAAGGGGACGCTCTTGTTCGTCGACGAGGTGCATCGTTTCAACCGCGCGCAGCAGGATTCCTTCCTGCCTGTCATGGAAGACGGCACCGTGGTGCTGGTCGGCGCCACCACCGAAAATCCCTCCTTCGAGCTCAACGCCGCGCTGTTGTCGCGCGCGCGCGTCCTGGTGTTTCATTCGCTCGATCCGGACGCGATCGAAAAGCTGTTCGCCCACGCCGAGAAGATCGAGGGCAGGACGCTGCCGCTTGATTCCGAAGCGCGCGCGATGCTGGTGCGGATGGCCGATGGCGACGGCCGCGCCGCGCTGACGCTCGCCGAAGAGGTCTGGCGCGCCGCGCGCACGGGTGAGATTTTCAACGCCGCGCAATTGCAGGACATCCTGCAGCGCCGCGCGCCGATCTACGACAAATCCGCCGACGGCCATTACAATCTGATCTCGGCGCTGCATAAATCGGTGCGCGGTTCCGATCCCGATGCCGCGCTTTATTACCTGGCGCGGATGCTGGACGCCGGCGAAGACCCGCTGTTCCTGGTGCGGCGCGTGGTGCGGATGGCGGTCGAGGACATCGGGCTTGCCGATCCGCAGGCGCTTGTGATTGCCAATGCCGCGAAGGATGCCTTCGATTTTCTGGGGTCTCCGGAAGGCGAGCTCGCGATCGCGCAAGCCGTCATCTATGTCGCGACCGCGCCGAAATCGAATGCCGCCTACGCGGCCTTTGGCGCGGCGATGCGCGCGGCGAAGGAGGCGGGCTCGCTGCTGCCGCCAAAGCATATCCTGAACTCACCGACCAAATTGATGAAACAGGAAGGCTATGGCTCCGGCTACGAATACGATCACGATGCGCCGGAAGCTTTCTCGGGACAGGATTATTTCCCGGAGGCGCTCGGCCGCCGGACCTTCTACGATCCGCCCGACCGCGGTTTCGAGCGCGAGCTTCGCAAGCGGCTGGATTATTGGGCGAAGCTGCGGAAGGAGCGCGGCGCGAAGTAGCGGCTCAGCGGCGGTACTTCTCCCGCGATGCCGTCAGGGCCGGCGCAGAGCCTTCAATTTACTATTTACGTAAGTCGTAAATTCTGGCATCTACAGGTTATGATCGTCAGCTACCGCGACAGACGCACCGAGCGGTTTGCTGCCGGACAGCACGTCAAGGAGTTTTCCGGCTTCGCAAGGCAGGCCGAGATGCGTCTTGATCGGCTGGATGCCGCGACGAGCTTGACTGACTTGGCGGCGCTGCCGGGGAACCGATTGGAAGCGCTCAAAGGCAACCGCGCCGGACAGTTTTCGATTCGAATCAACGATCTGTGGCGGATTTGCTTCGCATGGCCTAACGGATCACCAGGGCCTGTTGACGTCGAGATTGTCGATTACCACTGAGGGAATACCACCATGCCCCGTACCCCTATCCACCCCGGTGAACATCTTGCGGAAGAATTGCGCGAGCTTGGCATCACGGCCGCCGAACTTTCGCGCCAGATCGACGTGCCCGTGAACCGGATCACGGGCATCCTTCATGGCCAGCGAGGCATCACCGCCGACACGGCGTTGCGCCTTGCGCACTGGTTCGGTACCAGTCCGCAGTTCTGGATGAACCTGCAGCAGCTCTACGAGCTGCGTCTCGCTGAAACCGAGGTTGGCGCGAAGATCGCTGCGTTGCCACGCCGCGCGGGCCGACCGACGTCGCGACAAATCCGGAGCTAGAATCATCGTGAGCCGACGCATCAAGAGGCCGCTGGCAAAATCCCGCTCGCCGGGCGATCGCCCAAAGGGCGCGCGTCCATACCGGGGCTCGCAGGCTGAGCGGTCACGCGCGCACCGTCCGGGCAAGCCGCCGCATTTTCCGGCCGCGCGGCCTGAGAAACGCGAGCCTTTCGCGGAAGGCGCCAAACCCGCGCCCGATGCGCCGCCGCTACCCACAAAGGTCCAGACCGTGGTCGTGACTGCGGACGAGAGCAACATGCGCGTCGACCGCTTCCTCGAGGCGCGGTTTCCAGGGCTGTCGTTTTCCCACATCCAGCGCATCGTCCGCAAAGGCGAGCTGCGCGTCAACGGCAAGCGTGCCGACAGCAAGGATCGCCTCGAGGAAGGACAAAGCATTCGCATTCCGCCGCTGCGGTTGGATGCGCCGAAGGTTTTGGGCACATTGTCGGAAGCCGCGCAGAAGACGTTCGACGCGCTGAAGGCGATGACGCTGTTTGAGGACGACGACGTCTTGGTGCTGAACAAGCCGGCGGGGCTCGCGGTGCAGGGCGGCTCCGGCACCACGCGCCACGTCGACCAGATGCTGGAGGTGATGCGCGACGCCAAGGGACAAAAACCCAGGCTGGTGCACCGGCTCGACAAGGAAACCTCGGGCTGCCTCCTGGTCGCAAAGACGCGCTTTGCCGCGACCGCGCTCACCGGCTCGTTCCGCCATCGCTCGGCGCGAAAAGTCTACTGGGCGCTGGTTGCGGGCGTGCCGAAGCCGAAGCAGGGCCGCATCTCGACCTTCCTCGCCAAGGAAGAGAGCGAGGACGACACCATCATGCGGATCGCGGCGCATGGCGACGAGGGCGCGAGCCATGCCGTGACCTATTACGCGGTCGTCGAAGCCTCGGCGAGCAAGCTTGCCTGGGTGTCGCTGAAACCGGTCACCGGGCGGACCCATCAATTGCGCGCGCATATGGCCCATATCGATCACGCCATCGTCGGCGATCCCAAATATTTCAATCGGGAAAATTGGGAACTGCCGGGCGGCCTGCAGAACCGGCTGCATCTGTTGGCGCGCCGCATCGTGATCCCCCATCCCCGCGGCGGCGTGATCGACGCCACCGCGCCGCTGCCGCCGCATATGCTGCAATCATGGAACCTGCTCGGGCTCGAGGCCGACCGGTTCGATCCGATCGAGAACGCGCCTGAAGAATAATTTAGCTTGCGGTTCGTCGTCGGCGTCACGAAATATCTTCCATGAAACGATTGCCGCTTCTGATGTGCGCCATGGCATGGATGCTGCTTGCAGCCCCGATGGCTTATGCGCAAATGCCGAACAGCCTGGTCGGCGGATCGCGTTTCAACCCACCACCGCCGCCAGCGCTGCCGCCGCCCAAGATCGAGGCGCCGGTGGTGCCAAAGCTGGACGCGCCGCTGAGCTACGATTACCGGCCGGCGCCGCGCCCGTCGTTTAGTGACCGGATCGCGCGCTGCCTTGATGAAGGCGCGGCCGCCGGCTTGCGCCCGGGCCGTCGCGCGGCCTATTCGCGAAGCTGCGCCAACGGTGGATAGTTAGTTCCGATACTGGTCGAGGAACATGCGCAGCGAATCGTGCGGGCTCTCGACGTCGGAAATCAGCCAACCCTCTCGTCCGTTCACCAGAATGAAATTCAGGGTGACGGCGCGGCCATGATTGTCGAAGGCGGCCGCGACGTAGGTCTTGTCGAATTGCCGGCGGATGATGGAGATCGAGACGGCGCCGAGTTTCCAGTTCGGGCTTTGCACCAGGAAATCGTAGGGCTCGTTTCTGAGCGAACTCCACGCCTTGCGCAGGCTCGGATCGAAGAATTGCGCGGCGGTGGCCGCATCGCGCGGCAGTCCTTGCGAAAAATCCGACGAACCCTTGCCGTAATAGCCGTAGACATTGCGGACCAGCGATTCCGGCGAACGAAATCCGGCCGCGGCCGCGGAAATACCGAGACCGGCCAGAAAAGCCAGAACTGCGCCTGATATCTTTGGCACCACCAATTCGCTTTTATTGACATCCCTGTTTATCATATCAGCGGTCGCGAGTTTAGCGCGGCCGATGGACGCCGAAAAACCAATGCGTGAATTGTTCGAAGAAGGGGCGGGGCCATCGCCGCTCGATCCGGAAGAGGCGGTGCGGCGCCAGACGCGCAGGCCGCCGCGCAAGCGGTTTTACGCTCATGCCGATGTGCTTGAAACCGACGATGGTTTTGCCGTTACGCTCGACGGCAAGCCGATCCGCACGCCCTCGGGTCGTCAGGTGGTCGTGCCGGTCAAGGCGATCGCCGAGGCGGTCGCGGCGGAATGGCAAGCGCAGCAGGAGACCATCGATCCCGTGACCATGCCGCTGACGCGCTTTGCCAACAGCGTGGTTCAATCCGTGGTCGATCGGGTCGATCTCGTTGCCGACGACGTCGCGAAATATCTGCGGTCCGATCTGCTGTTCTACCGCGCCGGGCACCCCGAAGCGCTGGTGGCGCGCGAGGCCGAGCATTGGGATCCCGTGCTGTTCTGGGCCGCCGACGCGCTCGGTGCCCGTTTCCTCCTGGCCGAAGGCATCGTGCATGTGCGCCAGCCTGATTCCGCAGTAGCGGCCGCGCGCGGGGCATTCCCGGATGATCCCTGGTCGATCGCGGCCTTGCATGTGGCGACGACGCTGACGGGATCGGCGCTGCTCGCACTCGCCCTTCTGCACCGCGTGCGCGAGCCGGATCAGGTATGGGCGGCCGCCCATGTCGATGAGGACTGGAACGCTGAGAAATGGGGCGTGGACGAGGAATCCGCCGCCCGCCGCGCCGCGCGATGGGTCGATTTTGAAGCCGCGGCCTTTATTTTGAGCGCTCTCTCGCCACTGTGATGTTTTGGCGCGCGATCGGACGCAAAACCGGTTCCCACCCCCGGGCCAGGCCCGAGGTCACGCTTTTGCTGATCGCGCGCGCCGGTTAACGAGAGGTTTACGGACGCTGGGGTAGCGTTGGCGGCTTAAACCGAGCGCTTGCAACATGGCCGTTACCGTCAACCCGACGCTCCCCGTGATCGCCGCGCCCCCAGCTGCCGCGACGCCGGGGCTCGCGTTGCAGCCGGGGACAGTGATCAGTGCGCAGGTCCTCAACGTGCTTGCCGAAAATCTCGTGCAGATCGCCATTGCCGGTCTTTCTCTCGATGTGCTCTCCGAAGTGCCGCTGCAGGCCGGCCAGAACCTTAAGCTTGCGGTATCGCAAACGGAAAGCGGCATCAGGCTCGCGATCGTGCCACCGGGTTCGCAAGCCCCGCCTGGCGCAACGGTTGACACGGTCGCGCTGACGCCCGATGCGCCGCTCGCCGCGCCGGTCACTTCTCCGGCCAATCCTCCAACTGCGGTCAATCAGCTGACCCCGCTTGAGCGGGCCGCGGTCGCGGTGGCGACGGAGACCGCGGTCACCCAGCAGGGCAGCCAGGCGCCGCTGTTTGCCAATCTTGGCGAGCTGGCTCAGTCGAGCAGCCTGCCGCCGCCGTTGCAGCAGGCTGTAGCCCAGGTGCTGGCGCAGCGCACCAGTCTCTCCCCAAACCTCGATGGCAACGACATCCAAAGCGGCTTCCAGAAATCCGGATTGTTTTTGGAGGCTTCGCTGGCGTCGGGATCGGTTTCGCAGGCCACGGGCATTCCCGATCTGAAGGCGGCGCTGATCGTGCTTCGCCAGACGCTGGTGACATCACTGGGCACGACCGAAATCCCGGTGGTGACCTCGCTTGGTGCGACCGAGAGCCCGGCAGTGACCGTGCTGCAGTCGACCGCGCCGCAGTCGCCGGTGCCGGGCGCTCCGGGCGCCCCCGCGAGCGAAGCCGCTTCCGCGCAGACGCAGACAACTCAGCAAGCTCCGCCGCTGGCGCCGTCTTCTCCAGAGGTCGACGTGCAGGAAATCCTGCTGCCGCAGGCGCGGCTTCCGATTGCCGCTGAGACACTGGACACCGGGCGCGCGGAGCGGATCGTGCTGACCGGGGCGTTGCTCGCGACCGAGCCACGCTCGGCGACATCAGGCGCGGTGCTCAATCTGTTGCAGGAGGCGCTGCAGGAGAATCCGCCCGCGCCCGGCAACGCGTCATCGGCAACGGTCACGCTGCCGAATGGACAGAGCGAGGAAGCGATCATCCGCACCAATACACCGCCGCCGCCATTTCGAGGCAGCCTGCCGACGGCGCAGCCGGTTGCCGCGCCGTCGATCGCGCCCCATGCACCGCTCGCGGCGACGGCGCAACATTTGCTCGAAAACACCGATGCCGCGATCGCGCGCCAGACGCTGTTGCAGGTGGCATCTTTGCCCGATCGCGCCGGTGCCGGAGACGCCCGCCTCGATCCGTCCACGCCGCGATGGAGTTTTGAAATTCCGTTTGCGACCCCGCAGGGGACGGCGGTGGCGCAATTCGAAATCTCGCGTGACGGCGGCGGCACCGAGGCTGACACGACCACCGCCAAGCGAGTCTGGCGGGCGCGCTTCTCGCTCGACGTCGAACCGGCCGGTCCGGTCCATGCGCTGATCTCGCTCGCCGGTGAACGGACGTCGGTGCGGATGTGGGCGGAGCGGCCGGCGACAGCGGCGCAATTGCGCGCCGGCGCGGCCGAACTGAGCCAGGCGCTGAGTCAGGCCGAGCTTCAACCCGGCGACATCGTGATCCGGGCCGGCACGCCGCCGCAAGTCACGCCGGCACGGGCCGGCCATTTCCTGGATCGCGCGACATGAGCGGGAAAACCAAGAGCCAGCTCGCAGTCGCGCTGCACTACGACCGCAAAGGTGCGCCGCGGGTCATCGCCAAGGGCAACGGGACGATCGGTGAGAAGATCATCGAGGTGGCCAAGGCCAATGACATCCCGATCGAGGAAAACGAGGTGCTGGCCGGCGCGCTTTCCAATGTCGAAATCGGCGACGAGATTCCGACCGAGCTCTACAAGGCGGTCGCCGAAGTCCTGATCTTCGTGCTGCGGCTGTCGCGGCCGCCGCGCCAGTCGTAGCTTTATTGGCGCATTGGCGCAGCGGCGCCGAAGAATCCAATTATCTTGATCAGTCTTCCGTCGCGGCCAATTTCGCCGAAATCGATCGATGTATCGCCGAAGGTCTTGTCGGCCCGTACCAGCCTCCAGAGGAAGCGCAGGACACGGTGATGGACGTCGACGCCGCTCATGAATTCGACCCGCGCGCCCGGGCGGCCGGCCTGCATCTTTGCGATATGCTGCGCCAAGGCGTCTCGGCCGGCCAGCTCGACACCCGGATCAACATAAATCCCGCCATCGGCCCAGCACTGTTCGAGCAGAGCGTTGCGACGCGCCCCATCGGCCTCGTTCCAGGCAGCCATATATTTCGTTACGATCTCGACAGCCTCGTCGTGGTCCATGGATTCTCTGCCAGCCGTCCCGGAGTGTATCGTTCGTATAGTGCGCAACCTCGGTACGTCGCGTCAAGTATTTGCCATGATGCCGGTCTTGTTGGCGACGCCCCGCGCGTGCAGGGTCGCTTTCGCGTTTTCATACAGGTGTCATCGTGATCAATCGCCGCCATGCGCTCGGCCTCGTGGCCGCCGCCAGCCTCTTGCCGTCTCGCAGTCTTGCCAATGTCGCCTATCAGAAGAGCGAAATCCGCGAGGCTCTCGCCAAGCATTTTACCGACGCCGGCACCGAGGGTACCTTCGTCGGCTATCTGGTCGACGATTACACCATCATCGCCAGCGACAAGGATCGCTCGGGCGAAGCGAAGCTGCCGGCCTCCACCTTCAAGATTCCGAATTCGCTGATTGCGCTCGAGACCGGCGTCGTCGAGGATCCCGACAAGGACGTGTTCAAGTGGGACGGGGTCAAGCGCGCTTTCGAGGCCTGGAACAAGGACCACACCATGCGGACTGCGATCGCCGCGTCCGCGGTGCCGGTCTATCAGGAGATCGCGCGGCGCATCGGCGAGGCGCGGATGCAGAAATATGTCGATCTCTTCGAATACGGCAATCGCAATATCGGTGGCGGCATCGACCAGTTCTGGCTGACCGGAGACTTGCGCATCGACCCGGTGCAGCAGGTCGATTTCGTCGATCGGCTGCGCCGCGGCGCACTGCCGATCTCCAAACGCAGCCAGGAGCTGGTGCGCGATATCCTCCCGGTGACCAAGGTCGGCGATAGCCTCATCCGCGCCAAATCCGGACTGCTCGGCGCCGAGATCGGCAAACCCTCGCTCGGCTGGATGGTGGGCTGGGCCGAGAAGGGTAGCGCGCAAACCGTGTTTGCGCTCAATCTCGATGTCCGCGAGCCGCGCCATATCGCCGATCGCATGAATGTGACGCAGGCCTGCCTGCGCGATATCGGCGCGATCTAGAGCAGGATGACTTTTCCTCGAATCGTCATCCCGCTCTATCTTTTTGTTTGAGCATGATCTCCGCGCAAACGCGTTCCGCGTTTGTTAGCTAAGGGAAAACCGGCGTCCACTTTTCCGGATCATGCTCTAGCCAGCGTTTTAGTGGCGGTCTAGCGACAGCGAAACCGACGTGACGTTGGTTCCCTGCGGCCGGATCGACACGCTCTGCCGGCCGCCGCGCGTCGTCAGCGATAGATTGGCGGAAAAATTATCGCCTCGCGCGGCCGCTTCGATGTGATCGCCGTTGGCACGCCCGGAAAGGGTGCCGGCGGCGTTGCGGCTGGCCTCAGTCCAGGAACCCGAAATCGCGCCGCCGCGATATTCCACCTCGCTCGCCAGATCGAAATTGTAGCTCTGGCTGGCGCATCGCAGGTTGAGACGAAGCTCGGTACCGGTTCCAGTGACGTCATAGGACGCGCGGCAACGCAGCTGCTCCTGGTTGCCATCCGATGTGCTCAGCACGCCGCCGCCCGACCATGAACCCGCCATCGCGTTGAAGGGAGAGGGTGCGGCATAGGTGGCGCCGGGTAGGCACAGCACTGCCAACAGCAGCCCGGCTCGCATGAACGTGGATCCAGACATTGAGGCCTCCATATTCGGTTCCCAGTTGAAGTGCCTAACGCGGTAGCGCACGGCAGGTTTCATCGGGTTCCCAAAGGCATCTGGTTTGCACGGCGGTTATGGCCGGCCCTCGTCCCAGCTATCCATGTCCTTCTTGGGGTGGACTGCGCATGGCAGGGTCCGATGCTTGCGGCTGCAAGCCTGCCGGCTAGTTCGCTTGCTTGGCCGGTTCGCTGCCAGTCAAGGCGTGCTCGATCGCGCATCGGCCGATTTCGCAGATGGTTTGCGATATGACGTCGCCATTCCTGGCAAATCCGTCAGCCAAAAAATCAAATTGCGCGCGCGCCAGCCGCAGCTGTTCGGTCGGCACCGCGACCACGGTGTCGCTGAGCTCGGCAAAAGGCGTCCGCAGCTCGTCGAGTTCGGCGTTGACTTTCGCCAATCGGGCTTCCGCATCCTCAGCCTTCGTCGAAAGGCGGTGTTCTTCCTCGGCAAAAAAAGCCCGGTCGATTTCCGCCTGCCGAGCAGCCTCGGCCAGCTGCGCTTTCAGGGAGGCGATCTCGGAGTTCAAATTGTCGGCGGCGATTTCCGCCACTTGCCGCAATTCGTTGCTTTTCTCGCGCTCGTCCTGTTGCTCGCTGCAAAGCCGCTCCGCCGTCATGGCCCGACTAGCCAACGCTTCGATCACGCTGGCTGCGCCCAGCAGCATCTCGGCGTTCTTGCCGCCGGACATCATGCTGGCGAGCCGTCGCAGGAAGTCGACGGTTTCCGCATTTTCGTCGGGTGGCATTGAAACGGCGGTCACGGACATCGAGGCACCGGTTGGAGGTCAGTCGCTAATGAACGTACGAATTTGTTGAATATGAGCCGTATATGCCATTTCCGAGGCGCCTATATTGGCCTTCGCTCTTATAGATCCGCGCCAAGCCATTGTGATAGCTTGAATTTCTGAAACGGCGAACCGCTATTCGTCCAAATTCATTCCGCCTCGCGGGCTTTTAGGTGCCCTTAATTGGTTTGTCCCCAGAGTTCCGGCAGGAGGAAGGGGCAGAGACCACCAATGAGGTTCAAGCTAGCGCTGCTAGAGGCGATCAAGTCGGCAAGCCAGCGCGCGCTGGCCGCCTATTGGGATCGGCTGGCAACCGGCCGTCGTTTCCCGGCCTTCACGGATCTGAAGCCCGACCCGGAGATGTACGATCCGAAACAACTCGTGGTGTGGGATGTCGAGGGCGAAGGGCGCAACCTGAAATTCAGGGCGCTTTACCAGGGCGACAAAGTCGCGGAGGTGTTCAACAGCGCCTGGGCCGGCAAGACGATGGAGCAGGTCGTTCCGATGTCGCTGCGGCGATTGACGCTCGATGACGCCAAGGAGTGCGTGACCAGTGGTTGCCTGGTCTATTCGGTGTTTTCGACGATCAACTCGCATGAGCAGCAGGTCAATTGCGAAAGACTATTGATGCCGTTCGGCCGCGACGACAACAAGGTCGAGCAGATTCTCGCCTCGCTGCAACTGACCAGCATCCGGGGCGGGGTTCGGCGCAAGAAAATCCTTGGCAGTTTCGCGCTTCAGGCCGACGTGCTCTTCTCAGGCAAGATTCCCTCAGGGTTCACCAGCACGGTGGGGTCTGTTTCCCAAAACGGCCGCGAAGGTCGCAAGGCCGACCGCCGCGATAACTTGCGCGGTTCGCAATATTTCGGCGACCGGCGCGGCCCTCGAAGGCGCCAACCTCGCCAAAGCTCCGGAAAAAATTCATGCTGGTCCTGGAAATGGAATCCGTGGTGCGGCGGTGCACGGTCATCTGGCGCAAGAAAACCCAGATCGGCGTTCGCTTCAGCTGGATCGGGACGCCGTCCGTTGCCGGCTCGACTATAACGGCGTTGCCGTTCGCCCGATCCGGCCGAGATGGGTGAAGCCGAATCCGGCCGGGTATTTCAAGCCATAGCCGAGCGCGCGATCGATGCCGATATGCGCCATCCAGATCATCGCGATGGAAAGCCACAGCGGGGATGCGAGCACAAACCCCGCCGTCATCAGCGCCACCGGCGCCATGTAGCTGTGGGCGGCGTTGTAGACGATGGCGCCGGTCTTGGGGTCGGCAAGATAGGCGGCAAAGCTCAGATCGGGCGCCAGGAACAGGATGGCATAGACCCACCACGATCCGCCCCAGACCGCGTAAAGCAGTGTCATCCCGGCAAACAGCGTCAGCCCTTCCAGCCGCAGCAGGATTTTCACCCCGCCGGTCACGGCGCCCGTGGCCTCGGTGGTGGTCGTCTCGCTCATCGGTAAAATCTCCCTGCAAATTCTCGCGTGCTGCCGATCTGGTGCCGAGAGCGCGGCGAAACCAGGTTTCCGGTTCGGAAAATGCCGTGTTAGAACCCCTTGAAATTGGGCCGAAAATAGCGGGCGCGGGAGCAGATGAAGGACATTCTGGACACCCTTGAGGAACGGCGCGCCGGGGCAAGACTCGGCGGCGGCGAAAAGCGCATCGAGGCTCAGCACGCCCGCGGCAAGTTGACCGCGCGCGAGCGCATCGAACTTCTGCTCGACAAGGGTTCGTTCGAGGAATTCGACATGTTCGTCGAGCATCGCTCGAGCGAATTCGGCATGGAAAAGACAAAAGTGCCGGGCGACGGCGTCGTCACCGGCTGGGGCACCGTCAACGGCCGCAGGACCTTCGTGTTCGCCAAGGATTTTACCGTGTTCGGCGGGTCGCTCTCCGAGACCCACGCGCAAAAAATCGTCAAAATCCAGGACATGGCGATGAAGGCGAGGGCGCCGATCATCGGCCTCTACGACGCCGGTGGCGCCCGCATCCAGGAAGGTGTCGCCGCGCTCGCGGGCTACTCCTATGTGTTCCGCCGCAACGTCATTGCGTCGGGCGTGATCCCGCAAATTTCGGTCATCATGGGCCCCTGCGCCGGAGGCGACGTCTATTCGCCGGCCATGACCGACTTCATCTTCATGGTGAAGAACACGAGCTACATGTTCGTGACCGGCCCCGAGGTGGTCAAGACCGTCACCAACGAGGTGGTCACGGCGGAAGAGCTCGGCGGCGCATCCGTGCATGCGACGCGCTCCTCGATCGCGGACGGCGCATTCGAGAACGACGTCGAGGCGCTGCTGCAGATGCGCCGGCTGATCGACTTTCTGCCCAGTAACAACGCGGACGGCGTGCCGGAATGGCCGAGCTTTGACGATATCGGCAGGCTCGACATGTCGCTCGACACGCTGATCCCCGATCATCCGAACAAGCCCTACGACATGAAGGAATTGATCCTGAAAGTCGTGGACGAGGGCGACTTCTTCGAAATCTCGGAAGCGTTTGCGAAAAACATCGTCACCGGGTTTGGACGGATCGCCGGGCGCACCGTCGGCTTCGTCGCCAACCAGCCGATGGTCTTGGCCGGCGTGCTCGACTCTGACGCCTCGCGGAAAGCCGCGCGCTTCGTGCGGTTTTGCGATGCCTTCAACATCCCGATCGTAACCTTCGTCGACGTGCCGGGCTTTTTGCCGGGCACCGCCCAGGAATATGGCGGGCTGATCAAGCACGGCGCAAAACTGTTGTTCGCCTTTTCGCAATGCACGGTGCCGCTGGTCACCGTGATCACGCGAAAAGCCTATGGCGGCGCGTTCGACGTCATGGCGTCAAAGGAGATCGGCGCCGACATGAACTACGCTTGGCCAACCGCGCAGATCGCGGTGATGGGCGCCAAGGGCGCGGTCGAGATCATCTTTCGCGGCGACATTGGCGATGCCGACAAGATCGCCGCGCGCACCAAGGAATATGAAGACCGCTTCCTGTCGCCCTTCATTGCCGCCGAGCGCGGCTATATCGACGACGTCATCATGCCGCACTCGACCCGGAAGCGCATCGCCCGGGCACTCGCCATGCTGCGCGACAAGCATGTCGAGATGCCCGCGAAGAAGCACGATAATTTGCCGTTGTGATTTCTATCACGTATCCGAATCAAGAAGCGAGCCCGTAGGGCGGATTAGCGAGAGCGTAATCCGCCATCCTTGTCGTGATCAGGCGATGGGCGGGTTACGGCTTTCGCCTAACCCGCCCTACAAGGCTACCGCGTACAAGTCCGCCTAACCCGCCCTATACGGCGTGTGCTAGGCCGCCTTGTTCTGCTTGGCGATCTCTGCCGCGCGCTTCTTGAGTTCGGCGGGCGAGACGTCCTCGACGTGAGTGCCGATGTGCCAGCGGTTGCCGGCCGGATCGGTCACGCCGCCGCTGCGGTCGCCGTAAAACTGATCTGCCGGCTCCATCAGGGAAGTGCCGCCGGCCTTGAGCGCCTTCTGATAGACGGCGTCGACATTGGGAACATAAAGATACAGCATATCGGAGGTGGCGCGCGCGCGCTCGGATGCGTCGGAAATCATCACGATGGAATCGCCTATTTTGAATTCCGCATGCATGATCTTGCCGTCCGGCCGCATCATCGGCTCGAATACGGGCTGGGCTCCAAAGGCATCTTTCATGAAGCGGATGACCTTCTCCGCGCCATCGACGACGAGATAGGGAGTGATGGTGTGGAATCCGTCAGGAACAGGCTTCACTTTCACAGCCATGGCAATCTCCTGTGGGTTTTTGATGGATCGGTATCAACGCGGAACCTACATTCCGGTTGCCATCGTCTTCCAATTCTTTGGACGAAGTATGACTGGGGTGCGGTGGCGCAAGGCTCGCGCAGATGTGTAGGCGATGATAGGTTTTGGTTCCCTGGATCGCGATGAGATTTGGTTGAAAAATCATCGCGCTCCAGGTTTTTGAATTAGCATGATCTCCGCGCAAACGAGTTCCGCGTTTGTCGCGAGGGAAAACCGGTGTCCACTTTTCCGGATCATGCGCTGGTTCCGCCGTACCGAGGAGGCCGACCATGTCCACGCTGTTTGCCTTCCTGCACCATCTCTGCGCCTTCACGCTGGTGTCGGCGGTCGCGATCGAGTTCGTGCTGATTCGCTCCGAGTTGACGCTGTCCTCGGCGCGCAGGCTTCAGGTCACCGACCTGGTGCTCGGCATTGCCGCCGGCGCGCTGCTGTTGGTCGGATTGCTCCGCGTGTTCTTGTTCGAGAAGGGGCCGGACTATTATTGGCACAGCCACGCCTTCCTCACAAAATTCTCGCTGTTCGTCGTCATGGCGCTGGTGTCGATCATCCCGACGCTGGAATTTTTGTCGTGGGGCGCCGAGTTGGAGGCAGGCCAGGTGCCAGCGATCAGCGCGAAAAAGCGAAAGCTGGTCACGGTAGTCATCCACGGCGAGCTTTTGGCCATCGTCATCATCCTGCTCTGCGCTGCCATCATGGCGCGGGGAGGGTGGGTGTAGGGCTCGGGCTATCGCCCTGTCATCCCTCGAGGCTCGCAACGGTTCGCACCTCAGAGTGCAAAAACTGAACGCGCAATTCAGCCACCATTCATCTCGACGCAGCAAAACTCTCTTCGCGTCACTCGTCCGGATTCGAAGAGGAATACGCCATGGAACGCCGGAATTTCTTGAAACTCGCCTTGGGACTAGCCGCGGGCGCCGCCACCTTGGCGGCAAGCGCGCAGGCCGCGCCGCTGTTGCCGCAACCGCTTCCCAATAGCGGCCGGCTTCCCGGCAATGACGATGCCCATCCCGCGGTGACCACGCGCGACGAAGCCGATCGGATCACACCGCAAGAAGTGCGGTGGGGACATCACGGCTGGGGACATCACGGGTGGGGACATCACCACCGCCATTGGGGCTGGCACCGCCATCATCGGGGTTGGCATCACCGCCATTGGGGCTGGCGCCACCACCACCGCCACCACCACCACTGGCGCCGATGGTAAGACCCGGCCGTCAAATTTTGTTGTAGTCACCGCGTCGCGGCTCACTTGGAGAGGAGAGGAAGACTTATGAAGATTCTGGCAGCTTCTGCATTCGCCATCGGGCTCGGCCTAGTGGGGATGTCGGCATCACAGGCCATGCCGCTGGCGCCGCTCGGCCAGGCTCAGGCCGCGTCCGGTGACGTGATCCAAGTCGCCGGCGGTTGCGGGCCCGGCTGGCACCGGGGGCCCTATGGCGGCTGCCGCCCGATGTACAACTGCCCGCCCGGCTGGCATACGGGTCCGTATGGCCGGCAGTGCTTCCGGAACGGCTGGTAATTTTTGGAAAGGCGGGGATTGCAAGATCCTCGCCTTTCTCTTGTGTGCCGAGCATGATCGACAGCTTGGAGGTGGAAGTCCTCTATCCAGCCTGATGACGGCGAAGGATTAGCGAAGCGCAAGGGCGTCATCGCGAGGTGGGGTCTGAAGAAAGTGTGGAGCAAATCCGCGGCCCGATGGACAAGAACCGGATAACGAGGCCTACCCGACCGGACGAGCGAGCATGTGATCGCGAAGTCCACGGTCATCGAGGGACGGGGTGGTAAATCCGGCGGGCGGCAGGGAAGGCGGTCGATCTTACCTCGGGAGATCTCCGTCGCGTCCGGGAAAGCGGACTGAGCGAGTCGTAAGGCTCGTGATCGCGGCGGAGAAGTCAGCAGACGGCATAGTAGGCGGAACGAGTTTCGCTGAAGGCCCGAACGCTGGAAAAGACACTTGGATATGGGAATCTCGAGTGGCCATACGGTTGAAAATCCAGGTCGCTGGCCTTTCGGAACGGCGGGAAAGGGTGAAGCCCAGACGGCGCTGTTCAAAGCAGCCGAAGCCAACCCGACGGTGCCCACCGTCTGAGCCTCTGGCGCGGACGAACAAAAAACCGTTCGCGCTCAACCCAGTGAACCGCCGTATACGGACCCGTATGTACGGTGGTGTGGGAGGGGAGGAGTCGCGAGGCTCCCCCCTATCCCGATGCCTGGTTCACTTGCCGAGAAAGCCTAGCAATAGCTGCTATGACCGGGCATGACGAAACTGAACGACAATGTTGTGTTCAGCATCCGTCGTTCCAAACAACGCCAAAAACCGCTTTTCGCCATTGCGGCTGAAATTGACGATGCGGCTGCCGGGCGCGGAATCACGGACGGCCCATTTCAATTCGCCGAAGCGCGCCATCATGGCGGCGCCCAGCGTGCCGGCGAGGTGATGGCGCCGCTCGCTCCAGTCGAGGCAGGCCTTGCACACCGGGCGGCGGGGATGGTCCAGCATGTCGGACGATATCTGAAGGTTTTGCGCCAGGAATCGTTCGCCCTCGGCCGTCAGCTCGATCTCCTGCTTTTTCTGCCGGACCAGTCTTTGCTGCCTCATGCTGTCGAGCATCTGCACGCCGAGGTCGCCGGCGAGGTGGTCGTAGCAAATCCGCGCGCGGCGCAGCGCCGGATCTTTCGGGCCGGTGCGCACGCGCATGTGGCCGGCGCGGGCGGCCAGTCCCGCAAGTCCCTCGAGGACGCCGGCGACATCGGGATCGGTGAGGCGGTAGTAGCGGTGGCGGCCCTGCTTTTCCAGCTCGATTAGGCCGCCGATCTCGAGCTTCGATAAATGCGAACTCGCGGTCTGCGGCGTGATGCCGGCTTCCTGCGCGAGCTCGCTCGCGGTCAGCGCGCGGCCGGTCATCAGCGCGGTGAGCATGTTGGCGCGCGCGGGATCGCCGACCAGGGAGGCGACCATCGCGATATCGGGACCTACTTTCATCCTTCGATGATAACCGAAGCATTTACGTCGTCAAGCGGCTATTCTCTAAACTGTAAGATTTGTTCCGTCATTGCGACCCGTTGGCTCGCCATGACGGCAACAGCATAGGAGGGGTCCCGTGATCACCGTTTTCATCCGCTACCAGCTCGATCCATTCAAGCGCGCGATGTTCGAGGAATATGCCAGGCGCTGGCTTACCATCATTCCGAAATGCGGCGGCGAATGCCTGGGCTACTGGATGCCGCATGAGGGCACCAACAATATCGCCTTCGCGTTGCTCAAGTTTCCAAGCCTCGCGGAATATGAAAGCTATCGGGCGCGACTGCGCGCCGACAAGGAAGCCATGGCGAATTTCAATTTCGCCGAAGAGAACAAGTTCATCCTGGTGGAAGAACGGACTTTCCTGCGGCCGGTAGTGGCCTGAGAGGAGCGACGCTAACTGGTACTGGCAGGCGGCGGTCGGCGTCGCTATTTATGCCGGCGGAGCGAGAAAACGACAGGGAGCAGTGATGCCGACGACAGCAGACAAGCGCACGATTTTTCGCAAAATGCACGAAGCAGGCTGCTTCGTGCTGCCCAATCCCTTCGATGTCGGCAGCGCCAAGGCATTGCAGCATCTCGGCTTCAAGGCGGTCGCCTCCACCAGCGCAGGCTTCGCCTGGACCATCGGCAAGGCCGACAACCGTGTGACGCTGGAAGAGGTGCTCGCGCATCTCGCGGCGATCTCGGAGGCCGTCGATATCCCCGTCAACGCGGATTTCGAGGGCGGATTTGCACATGAAGCCGCGAAAGTCGGCGTCAATGTTGCGCGCGCGGTCAGAAGCGGCGTTGCGGGTCTGTCGATCGAGGACTCCACTGGCGACAAGGCCAAGCCGCTTTACGACCGCGGCCTTGCGGTCGAGCGGATCAAGGCCGCGCGCGCGGCGATCGACGCCGACAACTCTGGCGTGATGCTGACCGGCCGCTGCGAGGCGTTCTTGTGGGGGCAGACTGATTTGAACCTGGTGATCGATCGGCTAAAAGCCTATTCCGACGCCGGCGCCGATTGCCTTTACGCGCCCGGCATCAAAACCAAGGATGATATCGCCGCCGTCGTGAAGGCCGTGCATCCCAAGCCCGTCAATCTCCTGATCGGCGCCTCCGGTCTTTCGCTGAAAGATGCCGAAGCGCTTGGCGTGCGCCGCATCAGCGTCGGCGGTTCGCTGGCGCGTTCGGCCTGGGCCGGGTTCATGAAGGCTGCAAAGGAGATGGCGGAGAAGGGCACTTTTGCCGAACTCGGCCAAGGCTATCCCGGCGGCGAATTGAACAAGATGTTCAGCTAGAGCATGATCCGGAAAAGTGGACACCGGTTTTCCCTCGCGACAAACGCGAAAGCGCGTTTGCGCGGAGATCATGCTCAAACAAAAGGATAGAGCGCGATGACGATTCGAAGAAGAGTCATCTCGCTCTAGTCCTACTGAGTCAGAAAGTCGCGGGCTGAGGGGAGCAAGAATCGCTTACTGAGGGGATTCATGCAAGCCAAGGGGGGCTGAGATGGGTCGCCGAGGGAACGATAGCAGCGAGGCGCGTTTTGCCGCTTATGTCGATGGTCTTGTGGGTGTGGTTGGTCACGCTGATCGAGCGGGGCCACTAGAGGCCTATTGCATGGGCCTGATGTTGCCGGCTGAGCGCAAGAGCGTCGAACCGATGGCGGCAATGACGGCGCCGACGCGAACTGCAGCCCAGCATCAATCGCTCCTTCATTTTGTCGGCCAAGCCCCTTGGTCGGACCAGGCAGTTTTGGACAAGGTGCGAGAGATGGTGCTGCCGAGCATCGAGCGGCACGGTGCGATCGAGGCCTGGATCATTGACGATACGGGCTTCCCCAAGAAGGGACGGCACTCGGTCGGAGTTGCCCGTCAATATTGCGGTCAGCTCGGCAAGCAGGACAATTGTCAAGTAGCCGTGTCGCTGTCGATCGCCAATCATTATGCCAGCTTGCCTTTGGCCTATCGTCTCTATCTGCCGCAGGAGTGGGCGGGCGATCGCAAGCGGCGAGAGAAGGTTGGTGTTCCGGACGAGATCACGTTCAAGACCAAGTCGGAGATTGCCATTGAGCAAATCCGCTGGGCTTGTGAGGCCGGCATTCCGCGCGGCACGGTGTTGACCGATCCGGCCTATGGGGCGGATGTCGCGTTGCGCACGACGCTCACAGAGCTCGGGCTGCCTTATGTCGCAGGCGTATTGTCGACCACCACTGTCTGGGCGCCCGGCACGGGACCGTTGCCGCCCAAGCTCTATGTGCCGGGCCTTGGACGACCGACCAAACGCTTGCGCCGTGATGAGAAGCACCGACCAGTTAGCGTCAAAGAGCTCGCCTTCAGTCTGCCGGCCAGGGCCTGGAAGACCATCACTTGGCGCGAGGGCACGAATGTGCCGTTGCGATCGCGCTTTGCTCGATTACGCATTCGCATCGCCAAGCGCGACTTCGATCGTAGCGAGCCGTGGCCGGAAGAATGGCTGCTGATCGAATGGCCCAAGGGCGAGAAGGAGCCGACAAAATATTGGCTCTCGACCCTGCCGGCAGACATCAACTTTCGTCGCCTCGTTGACACCGCCAAGCTCAGGTGGCGCATCGAGCGTGACTATCTTGAGCTCAAGCAAGAGGTCGGGCTCGGACATTTTGAAGGCCGTGGATGGCGTGGCTTGCATCATCACGCCTCGCTCTGCATTGCAGCCTACGGATTCCTCGTCTCCGAAAGGGAGACAATTCCCCCCCTCAGGACCTGGTTCCTCCACACCGTTCAAAAAATCTGCCTTTCCCAAAAATTACCGACCCAGAGGCTCCGCCACTCCGGACCGAACGGCACATCCCAAACTCGATCACAACGATGCGACGACGCTTGATCGTCGCAATCATCAACCGACTGCACAGATGTCCTTGCTGCACCAAGCCGGTTAACCGCAATAAGTTTATGACACAGTAAGACTAGGGCATGGACAGGTCCAGGGCCGCACCATCAATCCGCAGGCATGCGCTGAAATTACTTCCAGTTTCGGGAGAGCGTTTTTTGGATGTGACGCTCGGTCGGCGAATGTCTGCTGTTGCGGGATGATCGCAAAGCGGTGATGAAAGCTACACCCATTTTTGACCCCAAGCAGGCACGCCGCGCCAAGGCCGAGTTCAAGAGTGAAGTTCTCGCCGAATATTTCATTCTTTTACTCGCGCAGCCTCATGCGCACCCTGACCCTCGACTGCGAGTATTGGCACGCTGATCGAGCGCTGCGGAAAGCGGAATGCCAAGACGGCGCTTGTCCTGCACGCGGGACTGCCACCCGTTTTTCCTCTTAATAGCCGCAATCAAAATTCAAGTTAGCCACAATCGAAATTCAAGTTATGCCTGCGGCACAGGGGTTTTTATCAACGAGCAGTTGCTTCTTTTATTCCAGCATTTGGAGGTTGCGATGAACTCGATTTCGAGCGTTTCCATCCGCGCCATTCCCGAAACCCGGACCGGTCTTCATTCTTTCAAGGCCATCGCTCTGTTTTGCGGGTTCGTTTTGGGCTCAGCTTCCTGAGCGCCAGGTTTTCTGACGCACCGTCACGGCGTCCACGCTCAGCGAGATCAGCCCGGCTCGAAAGGGTAATTGCTCAGTGGACGTTTTGATGATCGGCACGAAGCACAGTTCTTATTTCATTGATTGGAATTGCCATGACTTTTGTAACGAGATCTATGGTGGTGTTAATCGCGGTTGCACTCTGCAGTCCAAGTATCGCGCAGTCGCCTCGGCCTAGTCATTCACCACCACCGCCTTCATCGGCGGTTTCCAGCGAGGTGCAGATACGAGCCCGGCTGAATGCCTGGACGATAGGTCTGGCTGGCGGCCTTCTGGAGGGCGCCCCCATCCATTTCGCTACCGAGATCGCTCGGGTGGTGAATGACGGTGGTGCAATGCAGGTTCTTCCCATCGTAACCCGCGGTCCGACCGAAAACGTCAATGATCTGCTCTATCTGAAGGGGGTTGATGCGGCAATCATCAACAGTGACTCTCTTGAAGAGTACAAGTTGCAGGTTCCGAACATTCAACGGCGCATAGCTTCCGTAATAAACTTGTTTCCCTCCGAAGTGCACATCTTCGTCCGGCCGGAGATTCGATCGCTCTCGGACCTGGTAGGCAAGAAAGTTAACTTCAACACGCAAGGCACCGCTGCCGCTTATTCCGGTCCCTTGATTTTCAGCCGCCTCGGCATCGCCGTGAATAGCATGTTTATCCCGCACCCCGTGGCTCTGGAGCAAATGAGGCGTGGAGAGATTGCTGCCGTTGTCTTCGTGACTTCGAAGCCAGTCGACGCGTTTGTCAAAGGGAAATGGGAGCAGGGCTTTAAATTTCTTCCAGTCGAATATGGCTCGAAATTCGAAGACTACTACGTCGCTTCGTATCTCGAGCCAGAAGATTATCCCAACCTCATAGCCAAGGGCGAGCGGATCGCTACCATCGCGGTTCCCACAGTTCTTGCATCGTTTAACTGGCGCCCGGACTCGCCGCGCTACCGTCGGGTTGCGCGCTTTGTCGATGAGCTCTTCAGCCGGATTGACAAACTTCAGGCGCCCGGCTTCGACCCAAAATGGAAGAGCGTCGATCTGAAGACGCGAGTCCCCGGCCTGGAGCGCTTTCAGGCGGCCCAAGAATGGCTTGATCGCGCGAGCCCCGTTAAACAGACGAGTCAGCAATGATTCGGGTCCGTCTGTTTGCCATCATGCTGTGCTGTGTCGGCTCCGCTGTTGGCGCTCAAGCCGCGAGCGAGACTGTCACAGGCTTGGAGTCCTGCTTTAAGTTGGCGCACCGCGCCGACTCGGCATGCTCCAACCCCGCAACCGATGCGGCTCAGCGCACGAATTGCCTTCAGAAGGCACGTGCGGCACAGCTCGAATGCCTGCAGCGCGTTCCGCCGGAACGCTCTGCCGCATCTGTTTTAAGTCCCGCTACGTCAAAACAGGCTGCGACCGCAACTGATCTCTGGGTCGTAAGTGAAACGACCTCACCAGTGGATTATTCGCCACTGATCACGGCGGTGATCCGTTCTTCGTCTACCGACAAAGAAGCGCCGAAAACTCTCGCCATTCGATGTCTTGGACGACGCACCGAACTCGTGGTTCGTACGGAGGGAGCTTGGCGCGCGTCGCCCGCCAGCAATATTCAAGTTGCCCATCAAATCAACGACCAACCCCTCGTCAGGCAGACTTGGACTGCTTCCGCGGACGGCAGCACCGCGAACTACAAGAAGGATTCGGTCGGATTTTTGCGCTCGCTTCCGGAAGGGGCGCGACTGAAGATCAGCGTGCTCGACGCCTCGGGTCGAGGCCACGAAGCGACGTTCCAACTTGCCGGATTGGATGCGGTCCGCGACAGGATTGCGGCGCCGTGCAAGTGGCCGCCGCTCGCAACCAGAACCAATATGTCATCGCAGCAACGATAGACCGAGATAGTGGACGTGTGCAGACGTTACTCCGCTCATTTGAAGAGTTATTTTGTAAGGGAGTTCAATATGCGTAGATGGCTTCGCCATGCGACCGTTGCCTTCATTGCCTTGGTATCGCTCATCCCTGCCGCTTCAGCGGAAAACGCGAAGGCGCATCGTTCCGCAATACTTCACCGTATGGTCATTCAAGTCGATCAGAACGATCCGACGGTCATGAACCTCGCGTTGAATAACGCCACCAATGTCATCGAGTATTATCGCGCGAAGGGTGAGGACATCGATGTAGATGTCGTCGCATACGGCCCCGGCTTGCATATGTTCCGTGCCGACACATCGCCGGTGCAGGACCGCATCAAGAATTTGAAGAACTATGCCTTTCCAAGCAGAATTCAATTTTCTGCATGCAATGTCACCAAGGCTGGCATGGAGAAGAAAGAGGGCCATCCGATCGATGTGCTGTCAGACGTTGTCATGGTTCCGTCGGGCGTCGTTCGGTTGATGGAACTGCAGGAGAAAGGCTGGAGCTATATCCGGCCGTAGGTAGGCCTATCGACCACTACAAGCAATTTGATTTCGGTAGAGTTTTTTCCGTGTCAGAAAATGTTCGCTTCGGACTCCAGCCCACGAACAATCTGCCCCGCGAACATCTGCTTCCAACGGAGGCGTTATGCGTCATAGATGGGTGATACTAGTCTGCATGTTGGTCCTCGGTTCTGTGCGGGCGTCGGAAGCTGCGCCATTGGATTCGCCGGATACCGTTTATGTGGATGGAAAGCCATGTAACAAGCTTTGCCAGTCCTACACGGCTTGGTTCCGGCAATTGTCATCGGCGCCGGCGCGGCGTCCGCCCAAAGCTGGAGTCCGTCATGTGACCGGGATGGGCGGAGACAGATCGAAGCCCACACTGCTCACCGGGAGCACCGCAAGCGAGACCAACCCGGTGCGGGCAAGCGTTACAGATAAGCATGTCACGGTCGGCGCCCCCGCCAATTTCAAGAACAGACAGCCGGTTGCGGCTGCTGAAAAGACCGCGGCCGCATCGCCAAAGGACGCCGACCATCTGGTTGGCCTCCTCATGGTTGGTCCGGAAATCAAGTCGGTGTCGGATCTAACCGGCAAGAACATTGCGATCGATGACCAGCAATCGGCGTCCACCGGCAATGTGCAGCGCGCGATCGCGGCAGCGGGAGCCGCCGAAGTCCAACTGAGTGCCGATCAAGCCAAGGCAGTCGATCGGTTGATCAGCGGAGAGGTCTCGGCCGCAGTTCTGACTTTGGCATATCCGGAGACTGCGGAGTGGTCTCGCGAAATCGCAGGCTTCAAGGTTTTTCGCATCCCGCTTTCACCCGCCTCATTGAAGGAACGACCGGCGCCCGCGGACAACGCTGCTGCCGGTTCCAATGCCAGAACGATAAAGCAGCAAATCGCGGCCGCGACCGCGCTCGCGGAAAAAGTAACGGACGTCGCCGCGATACCGGCGTCGAACCCGGCGGTGCCAAACAAGGTAGTCGCCGTTCTCATCGCTCGCCCGGACATCAAATCGGCGTCCGATCTAACCGGTAAAACCATTGCCATCGATGACAGGCAATCCGCAGCTGAAGAGAATGTGCGGACCGGGCTTGTGGCAACGGGGGCGGCTGAAACTCAACTGAGCGAGGGTCAAACGAAGGCGGTCGATCGGTTGATCGACGGAGAAGTGTCGGCCGCAGTCTTGACGTTGGTGTCTTCGGAAGCGGCGGAGTCGTTTCCCGACGTCGCAGGCTTCAAGATTCTTCGCATCCCGCTTTCGTTACCTTCATTGAAGGAGCGACCGGCGCCCGCAGACAACGCCGCCGCCGGTTCCAACGCCAGAACGATAAAGCAGCAGATCGCGGCCGCTACCGCGCTCGCGGAAGAAGTAGTAACGGGCGTCGCCGCGATACCGGCGCCAAACTCGGGGGCGTCAGACAAGGCGGTTACCCTTCTTATGGCTCGTCTGGACATCAAGTCGGTGTCCGATCTAACCGGTAAAACCATTGCCATCGATGCCGGGCCGTCCGCATCTAAAGAGAATGTGCGGACCGCACTTGTGGCAGCGGGGGCGATTGAAACTCAACTGAGCGAGGGTCAGGCGAAGGCGGTCGATCGGTTGATCGACGGAGAAGTGTCGGCCGCAGTCTTGACGTCGGTGTCTTCGGAAGCGGCGGAGTGGTTTCCCGACGTCGCAGGCTTCAAGATTTTTCGCATCCCGCTTTCACCTGCCTCATTGAAGGAACGACCGGCGAGGGAACGACCGGCGCCCGCGGACAACGCTGCTGCCGGTTCCAATGCCAGAACGATAAAGCAGCAGATCGCGGCCGCTACTGCGCTCGCGGAAAAAGTAACGGACGTCGCCGCGATACCGGCGTCGAACCCGGCGGTGCCAAACAAGGTGGTCGCCGTTCTCATGGCTCGCCAGGACATCAAATCGGTGTCCGATCTAACCGGTAAAACCATCGCCATCGATGACGGGCAATCCGCAGCTAAAGAGAATGTGCGGACCGCGCTTGTGGCAACGGGGGCGACTGAAACTCAACTGAGCGAGGGGGAAACGAAGGCGGTCGATCGGTTGATCAGCGGAGAAGTGTCGGCCGCAGTCTTGACGTTGGTGTCCGCGCAAGCGGCGGAGTGGTTTCCGGACGTCGCAGGCTTCAAGATCCTTCGCGTCCCGCTTTCGCCTCCCTCATTGAAGGCACGACCATAGCCCGAACTGTGGCGTCGCCGATCATTCCCTGTTGGCTTGATCGGCGCGGCTGATCGACGTCGCGATGCTCCGATAGCGGCAACGCAGCGGGCATTGATGTCCGCTGCGTTGCTGTTCAGATCGTATGGTCCGCCCTGCTATTTGCTTGGCGAGGTGTTGTCGGCGGGCGGATTGCCGGGCCGGTTCATCTCGGCCGGCGGCGTCGGTGGACGCGCCGGCGCGGTGCCCGTCGTCATCCCCTGGTCGCTGTTGGCGCGCGGGGTCACGTCACGCATGCCCGGCGGGGCCGAGGGCGACGACGGCCCGGCCTGTTGCGCGGTCTGGGCCGGCGGCGTGGTGCCCGCCTGGTTGATGCTGGAGTTATTCAGCCCGTAGAACACCGCGCCCAAGACCAGCGCGATGGCGAGCGCGAACAACGCGACTTTGCCAGTGCTGGCACGACCTTCTTCAAGTTCCAGGTCCGGCTGCAGCTCATTGTCGAGGCGTGCGGCGCGGCCAAAATCATCATCGCTCAGGTTGGAACGATAGGGATCGTTCGGAATGTGTTCGTTGGCCATGAACAGGGTCCTCCTTTAGTCGAAGACAACCGGCCGAGCCCGTCCGGGGTTCCCGGAAAACGGCAGTCGTGAACAGGCATTTTAGCGGCCGGTCAGGATGGAACCAGCGACGCGATCCGCTATGGCAGTTTCCGGGCTTTGGCGACCTGCTCTGGCGTCACCACGGGGGCGGCATTGCCCCAGGAATTGCGGATGTAATTGGTGACGTCGGCGACCTGCTGATCCGACAAGTCTCTGGCGTAAGAGGGCATCGAGCCGGTGTTGGGCGCACGCGGCGTCGTCAGCGTCTGCGCGCCATCGAGGATGACGCGCAAGGTGCTGGAGGGGTCGGCCGATTGCAACAGCGCGTTGCCGGGCAGCGGCGGATAGATCCGCGGCGCACCCGAGCCATCGGTTTCATGGCAGGCGCGGCAGTAATGCGCGTAGATCTGTTCGCCGTCCTTCATGCCCTGTTCCGGCGGCGGGCTCGCCACGGGTTCCGGTGGGCCGGCCGGCAGCGACTTCAGATAAACGGCGATGGCGTGGACGTCGGCGTCGCTCATCTTGGAGGTCGCATTGACGACGACTTCGGCCATCAGGCCGTCGGCATGGCTTTTGCCGTTGCGGCCGCTTTTCAGGTATTCGGCGACATCATCGACGCTCCATGATTTCAGCCCGCTGCGCTCGGCGGCATCAAGCCGCGGCGCGAACCAGCCCAGGAGAGAGCCTCCGGCAAAGGCTGAGCCGCGCTTGTCGGCGCCAAAGATGTTCTTCGGCGTGTGGCAGGCGCCGCAGTGGGCGACGCCTTCGACCAGATAGCGGCCCCGATTCCATTCCGTGCCTTTGGCCTGATCCGGCTCCAAAATGCCGGGCCGGAAGAACAGGTAATTCCAGGCGTGCATCAGCACGCGGAAGTTCAGGGGAAAACGCAGCTCCGGCGGCGGCGCCTCGTTATGGAATGGCGTCAGCGTCGCGAGGTAGGCGCGGATCGAGGCGATGTCAGGCCGCGTCAGTTTTGTGAAATAGGGGTAGGGGAAGGCCGGGTAGTAGAGCGAGCCGTCGGGGTCTGCGCCAAAGCGCAGGGCGCCATAGAAATCGGCATCGCTCCAGCCGCCAACGCCGGTATCGCGATCCGGCGTGAGGTTCGGCGAGTAGATTCCGCCAAAGGGGGTGTCGATCCTTTTGCCTCCGGCGAACGGTTTTGCCGGATCGGCGGTGTGGCAGCTAGCGCAATCGCCGGCTTCGACCAGCGCCTTGCCGTGGGCGATCGTCTCGGCCGAGGGCTCGGCCGCAGCTGCGCCAGTGGCGAATGCACTGCACAATAAAACACACGCGAGAATCGTCCGCATCAGAGGATGGCCTCCTGCCTCATCCCCACATTATACGGGGCGTTACGTCGTTTCGCGACAGTGCTAGGTGGCGACACAAACCAAAAACCGACTACGCCATTCCCGGCACGAAATTGCGATTCCTGGAAGCAGAGCAGACCCGTCCAGATTTCTGGTGCGCGAGTGCCGAAAAACCGACATAGAGTAGCAATCGGGACAGGCCTGACTAGCTAAAAACAACGGGCAGAGGAAGCTCAAGAGGGCGGAATGGGTATTAACCAGGGTCCAATCAGTCTCGATCAAAAATACACGCAAGGCACCGGCCACGTTTTTCTGACCGGCATCCAGGCGCTGGTTCGCCTGCCGATGGCGCAAATCCGCAGGGATCGCGCCGCCGGCCTCGACACCGCGGGCTTCGTCTCGGGTTACCGTGGCTCGCCGCTCGGCGGCTATGACCAGCAGCTCTTCGCAGCCAGAAAACATCTCGAACAATACAACATCAAATTCCAGCCCGGGGTAAACGAAGACCTGGCCGCAACCGCGATCTGGGGCTCGCAACAGCTCCATCTCTCGCCCGGCGCTAAACATGACGGCGTGGTCGGCATCTGGTACGGCAAGGGACCCGGCGTCGATCGCTGTGGCGACGTATTCCGTCACGGCAATGCCGCGGGCTCGGCCAGGAATGGCGGCGTGCTGTGTCTTGCCGGCGACGACCACGGCGCGAAATCCTCCACCGTGCCGCACCAGTCCGACCACGCCTTCATCTCCGCGCTGATGCCTTATCTCTATCCCTCCAGCATCCACGAAATGATCGAGATGGGCCTTTTGGGTATCGCGATGTCGCGTTACTCCGGCTGCTGGGTCGGCATGAAGGTGATCACCGAGACCGTGGAGACCACGGCCGAGATCGACCTTTCCGACGAGATGACGCCGTTCATCCTTCCAACCGATTTCGAGATGCCGCCCGGCGGTCTCAACTTGCGCTGGCCTGACGATCGCTACGAGCAGGACCGCCGGCTGCAGGACTATAAAGGCTTTGCCGCAATCGCGTTCGCCCGCGCCAACAGGGTCAACCGCGTCACCATGGACTCGCCGAATGCCCGTTACGGCATCATGGCGTCCGGCAAGAGCTATGAGGATATCCGCCAGGCGCTGCGCGAACTCGGCGTCACGCCGGAGGTTGCCGCCCAAATCGGCTTGCGGCTTTACAAGATCGGCATGCCATGGCCGCTGGAGCCGGAAGGGGTGCGGCAATTCGCGGTCGGGCTCGAGGAAATCTTCATCGTCGAGGAGCGGCGCGAGATCGTCGAGAACCAGGTCAAGCAGGAGCTGTTCAACTGGCGCGACGATGTCCGCCCGCGCATCGTCGGCAAGACGGACGAGCACGACAAGCGCTTTTTGACCTTCGCGGCAGAGCTCAGCGTGGCGTCGCTTGCGAGCTCGCTCACCGAACGATTGCTTCGACTTAATCTGAACCCCGAAATCGCAAATATGCTGCGCGCCAAGGCCGACTGGTTCAACGGCCGCGAAGCCACCCAGATGCAGGCGGTGGCGCCGATCACCCGCACGCCGTATTTCTGCTCGGGCTGTCCGCACAACACCTCGACCAAGGTGCCGGAAGGCAGCCGGGCCTTCGCCGGCATCGGCTGCCATTTCATGGCGCTGTGGATGGACCGCAGCACCGAGACCTACACCCATATGGGAGGCGAGGGCGTGCCCTGGGTTGGCGTTGCGCCCTTCACCAAGGAAGAGCACGTCTTCGCCAATCTCGGCGACGGCACCTATTTCCACTCCGGCAGTCTCGCGATCCGCCAGGCGGTCTCTTCCGGCGCCAACATCACCTACAAGATCCTCTATAACGACGCGACCGCGATGACCGGCGGCCAGCATGTCGACGGCGACTTGTCGCCACAGCAGATCACCTTCCAGCTTCACGCCGAAGGCATCCGCGAGATCTATCTGGTCTCGGAGAATCCGGGCGCCTATCCTGCTTCCGAGATCGCGCCGGGCGCCAAGACCGCGCATCGCGACGAGCTCGACGCCGTCCAGAAGGCCTGCCGCACGGTGAAGGGCGCCTCCGCCATCGTGTTCGTGCAGACGTGTGCGGCGGAAAAGCGCCGCCGCCGCAAACGCGGACTGATGGAGGATCCGGCCCGCCGGGTGATGATCAACGCTGCCGTCTGCGAAGGCTGCGGCGATTGCTCGGTACAGTCGAACTGCATTTCAGTGGAGCCGCTGGAAACCGAACTGGGGCGCAAGCGCACCATCAATCAATCCACCTGCAACAAGGATTATTCGTGCCTGAAGGGCTTTTGCCCGTCCTTCGTGACGATCGACGGCGGCAAGCCGCGCCGCCGGGCGCCGGCCGATCTCGGCGATATTGGCGATCTGCCGGAGCCAACCGCGCTCCCTGCGCTGCAACGGCCTTATAACATCGCGGTCGGCGGCGTCGGCGGCACCGGCGTCCTGACGATCGGTGCGCTGCTCGGCATGGCTGCCCATATCGAGGGCAAGGCCTCGATGATCCTCGACATGTCGGGGCTGGCGCAAAAGGGCGGCGCGGTGCTGAGCCATGTCCGGCTCTCCGAGCATACCGCCGACGTCACCTGTTCGCGCATCGTCACCGGCACCGCCGATCTGGTGCTGGCGGCCGACGAGGTGGTCGCGGTATCCAAGGACACCATCACGCTCTGCGAATCCGGCCGTACCGTCGGCGTCATCAACAGCCACATGATCCCGACCGCCGATTTCATCCTCAACCGCGATTTCAATTTCCAGAGCCGCAACGTCAATCACGTGCTGGAAACCGCGCTGCGCAAGGACTCGTCCTTCTTCGATTTCACCAAACCAGCCGAAATCCTGCTTGGCGATTCCATCGCCACCAACATGATGATGATGGGCTATGCCTATCAGAAGGGATTATTGCCGCTGTCGGCCAAGGCGATCGAACAGGCGATCGAGGTCAACGGCGTCTCCATCAAGATGAACACGCAGGCGTTCCGGCTCGGACGGCTCGCCGCTGCCGATCCCGCGCGGCTTGACGCGATGATGAAGGGTCAGGACGCGACGCCGGCACCGAAGACGCTGGAGCAGTTGTCGCTCGACGAGCTCATCGCCCACCGCGCTGCGCTTTTGACCGACTATCAGAACGCAAAGCTCGCCGAGCGTTATCGCAACTTGGTCAACCAGGTGCGCGATGCCGCGACCAAGGGCGGTTACGGCGAAGCGTTGCCGCGCGCGGTCGCGATCAACTACGCAAAGCTGCTCGCCTACAAGGACGAGTACGAGGTGGCCCGGCTCTATACCGACGGCAGGTTCGAACAGCAGCTGCGCGACCAGTTCGAAGGCGATTTCAAGATCAGCTTCAATCTCGCGCCACCCTTGCTGGGTGGGGCCAAGGATGCGCTGGGCCGGCCGAAGAAGCGCGCATTCGGGGCGTGGATGCTACCGGTGTTTCGGTTGGTGGCGGGCATGCGCTTCCTGCGCGGCACCGCGTTCGACATCTTTGGCCACAGCGCCGACCGCAAGCTCGAGCGCGATCTGGTCGCGGGCTATGAGAAGGATGTCGCCACCGTGCTTTCGCTGTTGTCGCCGGTGACGGTCGATACGGCAGTCGAGTTGCTCTCGCTGCCCGATCGCATCCGCGGCTACGGGCCGGTGAAGGAGAAGGCGGTCAGCGACGCCAAGGCCCGCTACGCGCAGCTCGCTGCCGACCTCGCGAGCCCCCCGCCGGCGCCGCGGCAGATCGCGGCGGAATAAGCGCCGCCGCTAGCGCACATGTTGATGCGAAGCGCGCAACCAGAGCCGGTCGTGCGACCCTTCGTGCCGGTGAAGCGATAGTCATCCATATCCTTGTTCGAAGATGCTGCGCTTGAGGCGGCTCAGGCGACGGTGGAACCGCGTCGCGCGGACGCCAACCGACACAAAGAACACCGAACGCTACTAAGTCCGTCACGGCCCTACATCCGCCGCGTTTAACCACAACCTTAGCGCGTCTTAAGACCGATATGCATGTTACCGGTCATTGGCAGTCATGGGTGGTCGATTATGGTGTGTAGGAATTTATTTGGTGTCGCGCGGCTGGCGCTCGCGGCATTTCTCGTCACCTGTCTGGCGCCGAGCGATCCGGCACTTGCACAAGATCGCCCCGAAGGACGTAGCGCGTCGCAAGCTCGCCCCGAAGGACGTAACGCGGCGCCAGCTCGCCCCGACGGACGTAGCGCGGCGCTAGCCCGCCCCGAAGGACGTAGCCCGGCGCAAGCTCACCCCGAAGGACCCAGCGCGCCGGACGAAACGTCCATCAAATTCCGGATGAACCAATGGACGGTCGGCCTGGCGGCCGGCCTGCCTGACGGTGGTTTCGTGCGGTTTGCAAGCGAAATGGCGCGGACGATGGAGGACGGCGATAACATGCGCCTGATCCCCATGGTGACCCGCGGCACGACCACGAACATCGCCGACCTGCTCTATCTGAGGGGAGTGGATGTCGCGATCACCTATGCGGATGCATTCGATCTGTATTCGAGGCAGGCGGGACTCTCCAATATCAACGATCGCATTCGCTACATTATGCAGTTTTTCATCTCCGATATTCACATCTACGCCCGCGACGAGTTCAAGTCTCTCGAGGACCTGAAGGGCCAGAAAGTCGCCGTCGGAACTTCGGCGGTTGCCGCCGCGCTCACGGGCCCGCTGATCTTCAAACGGCTTGGAGATACAACCGGTGTCAGTCGGCGGGCCGATCGCTCTTGAAAAGCTGCACAAGGGCGAGGTATCCGCGATGGTGTATGTGGCGGCGAAGCCGAGTGAGTTGTTTGCCGGAATGAAGCCGGAGGAAGGCTTCCACTTCGTGCCGGTGCCCTACAAGAAGGAGTTCACCGACTATTACTTCCCCTCCAAGCTCAAGACCGAAGATTACCCGAGCTTCCTGCCGCCGGACACTTCGATCGATACCATTGCCGTTCCCTCGGTTCTGGCCGTCTACAATTGGAAGCCGGGCTCGGATCGGAGTGAGCGGGTCAATCGTTTTGTCGAGACCCTGTTCAACAACTTCGCACGTCTGCAGAAGCCGCCATTTCATGCCAAATGGAAGGACGTCAGTCTTGGGGCGCCGGTTCCCGGCTGGAAGCGCTATCCCTTTGCGCAGGCGATGGTGGAACATATGAATGCCGATGCCAATGCCAGCGCGGGTCGGATTCCGGCAGGCAACTCAGCGATGGAATATCAGCGTTTCTACGCCTTCATGGCTACGCAGCCGAAGACGCCGGTAACAGATGCCGAAAAGCTGCAGTTCTATCGGGAATTCCTGGAGTGGAGCAGCCAGCAGCCGTCGAAATGACGTCGTTGGCGAACCGCTTTGCGGCGCCTCACGCCGCCCGAAAGAGGCTGGATGGGGCGCCCTTGCCCTTGACTTCCGCCTCCTCGAACTCGGCGGCGGCGATCGCGCGCTCGAGCGCGGCGCGCAGTTCCTTGGCTGTCTCCAAGGTCAGCTCAATCCCGGCCCGCGCCCCGGGTTCGAGGGCCGTGTTGATGAAGTCGAGCGTGATGACGTCGCCGAGCGGCGCATGGCGCGCGTGATCATAGGCCACCACGGCTAGCGAGAGCGGGAACCAGTCGTCGCCCCGTTTGGCCATGCCTTCGGCGCGTGCGATCTCGATAATGGATGTGCACATTTCCCTTGACCTCCTACTTTGCCAGATGCTTGCCGAAGAAGGCGAGCACCTTGCTCCAGCCATCCATCGCCTGCTCCACCCGGTAGAGCGGCCGGTGCCAATACCAGATCCCGTGGCCGGCACCGTCATAGCGATAGAACTCGTGCGTCTTGCCATGCTTCTTGAGCTCGGCCTCGTGCTGGTTCACCTGCTCGGGGCTCGGCGCGCGGTCGTCATTGCCGAACAGGCCGATCAGCGGGCAACAGAGGTCCTTCGTCATCTCGATCGGCGCAACCGGCGTCTTGGCATTGAGCTCTTCCTTGCCCATCACCACGCGGCCGCCCCAGAGCTCGGCGCAGGCGTCGACGTCCTTGCGCTGGCAGGCATAGATAAAGGCGTGCCGGCCGCCGGAGCAGGAGCCGAAAATGCCGACCCTGCCGTTGTGATTTCCCTGCGCGCGCATCCACTTCACCGCGGCCTCGGTATCGCCGACCATCTGGGCGTCGGCAATGCCGCCGTCGGCGCGCACCTTGGCGGCGACGTCGTCGGGGTTGCCCTGGCCTGCACGCTCATAGAGGTTGGCGCAGATCGCAAGATAGCCGTGATGGGCGAAGCGTCGCGTCGTCTCGATGTAGAACTCGCTCCAGCCCGGGAGATGGTGGACCAGCACCACGCCCGGAAAGGGGCCGGGACCGGAGGGTTTTGCCACATAGGCGGTAATCGGCGTTCCCTGGTCGCCATTGATGGTCACGTTCTCGCAGGTCATGCCTCGGTAGAATAACATCGGTCTTCCTCCATGGGCGTCAGCCTTGGCCGACGGTCGGCGCGTCGCCGCCGCGCGGCCATCGCTAAGCGGCGCTGTGTTCCGCGGCCAGTATTCGACAATCGCGTGCCGGGCGCAACATGGCGGCAGCCGAGCCGCTCAAAATCGCCTGGAACGACGCAACACCATGTTTGCCGCGGCTTTAGTTCAACCGCAGCTCGGTGATGTGCCGTGGATCGGGCTTAAGCTCATTGCGTTCGACGCGCTTGACGAGGTCCGTCAGTACCGCATTGGCGCTGCATGCGATGCCTACTTTCTCGCCCTCGCGCACCACAAAACCGTTGAGGAATTCGATCTCCGTGCGCCGGCCTTTCTGCATGTCCTGGCCCATCGAGGGACGCTGCTCGGCAGAGGTGCGCTTGCCGTCGGCAAAGCGCTGTTGGTCGCAGACGCGCATCGCCGCCTCGTCGCCTTCGCCGGCACGCGCGATCGTCTCGGGGGCGAGGTGCAATATCTCCTCCAGCTGATAGCCGTGCGCTTGCCCGACGCGGATCGCCTCGCTCCCGAGCCGGGTGGAGAAGCGGCGGATCGGCTCGCTTTGCAACATCTCGCCACCCGGCAGGCCGGTGCAGGCGGAGAGTCCGTTGCCCATGGCGTTGGCGACCAGTTTCGACCAGCGCTCGCCCCATAGATTGCCAGTGACCTTGGCGCTGTCGGCGGTGCCGACCAGGCGGCAGATTTCCTCCGCCCGTTGCGTGATCCGGCCATGCACTTCGCCGGCGCGAAATACGGTGTGCGCCGTCCCGCCCTTGCCGGCGCCGCGATGGATGTGGCCGGGCTCAGGCAGGTTGACCGTGATGCTGCTCGCAATGCACCCGAGCGTCTTGCCCCAGCCGACGATGCCGGCGATCGTCTCTTCATTCATGCAGTTCTGCAGCGACACGACGTAGCCGTCCGGCGCCAGATATTGCCGGATCAGCATGGTGGCCCAGGCCGTGTCGTAGGATTTCATGCAGACGAAGGCGATGTCGACCGGCGCCTGCTTGGCGAGCTGCTGGGCGTCGGTGACGTGCAGCGCGCGCACGGCAACCGAAAATTCCGCGACGTCGCGAGCGTGGGTGACGCGCAGGCCGTGCCTTCTCATGTGCTCGACATGCTCGGGCCATGGATCGATGAACGTGACGTCCTCGCCCGCCTGCACCATGTGGGCGCCGGCATATCCGCCGACGGCGCCCGCTCCGACAATAGCTATCTTCCCACCCATGCTATCCTCCCGGCATTCCTGGAAGCCGAGGCTAGCCGCCGGCTGGGCCGTTCGCAAACGGTGTCATGTCCGAAGTGTGCCCAACAGCCGACACCGGAACTCCAGCACCGCAGGTCGGTTAGTGGCAATGCGCGGAAGTCAGGCAGATTTGGGAACCTCCTGCGCACTGGGAGTTTCTCCGTTAAACGCAGGAGCGTCAATGAACTGGAGAGGCATCTGGAAAAATCAATACCGGTCGATTGTCGAAATCACGGATGATGCAGACAATCGAATAGCTGGTTCGTTCCGAACTGCGCTCGTGGACAGCGGTTTTCCATGGAAAAGAAATTCCTGCTTTAGGCATTCACCACGGCGACTGCATCAGCTTTGCCGGGGGCGGGAAAACGGCGGCGGGAGACGCAATCGTCTCTTACACGGGTCTTCACCGAAATGGAAAAATGGAGACGTTGTGGTTTGTCGTTGCGGATGCCGCGAAAACCCGACCCGGGCAACTTCAGATAACCCTGCGCTCGCTCCAAAGCCTGGATCGAGGGCTTCTCGTCCACGCACAGCACAATGGCCTTCGCGGGCGGGGCGACATAGAGGCCGACAACATCAGCGGCTTTGGCCGTAAAGTTCGGGTCGTTGCTCTCACACCAGGACTTACGAGCCGCGAGGTCAATCTTGTGGCTGCGCAGGAACCGCCAGACATATTGGACGTCAACATCGCCCAACGCTCCGGCCAGCAGGGGCCCGGTCCAGCGTGCGAACCCTTCCGGCGGCGGCTTGTCCAGCAGCTTCAAAATCCGCTTGTCGGTGGCCTTCGTATAGATCGGCTGCTTGCCCGGTCGCGGCTTGTCTTGCAGCCCTTCAAGGCCTTGGTCGGCATAGCGATGCCGCCAAAGGCTGACAATCCGCGGCTGGACCCCAACTTCCTTGGCGATCGACCGGGTACTGCGCCCATCCGCCGCCAACAGAACTATCCGCGCCCGCTTCAAATCGCGCTGTAACGTCACCGGTGAGCGACAGCACGCCTCAAGCACCTTGCGATCTTTCCTCGAAAGGTGGACTTCTCTTGCTTCGGGTATCATCCATATCTTGAATCACGACTCACGATCCAAGAAAAGTGGGTACTAGCGTCTGGCGGGGGCGATCCCGCGAAAATCGAGAAGCTCAATTGGTGACGTTCAATGTCGACCAGCGCCGACACATTCCAAAGAGAATAATCCGGCTCCGACCGTCATTCGGAAAGGAGGCCATTTCGGGTCGATCTCGTCATTCCGGCCATGCGCCGATCACTTCCAGTATGCCCTGTAAGCAGACAGCATTGATCGTCGCTGCCATGTCCGAAAGGTGCCGAATACCGGCACTCGCCGGCGACCGGCACCATCCGTGTAGCCTGCCAAAAGAGTTTACGCGCAGACACCCTCGAACACGCTGAAACCCCCGGCGTCCATGAGCGGCACGATGGTTGTCAGCCGGAAACCGGCTTTGTCGAAGAGGGACCGATATTCCGCATCCGTGCGTTCCATGCCCCCGACGTTGACCAGCATCTCCACGTCAGCGTGAAGCACGCGCATCGCTTCACGATGATCCGGCACGATTTGCCGCTCGATGACCAGAACTTTTCCAGTCCCGGTCATGGCGGCCCGGCAGTTTCGCAAAATCGCCAATGCGCGCTCGTCGTCCCAATCGTGGATGATTTGTCTCAGGACGTAAGCGTCTCCCCCCTTCGGCAGCGCCTCAAAAAAACTGCCCCCGACAATTTCGCATCGATCTCGTGCCGCAAGATTTTCGAGAACTTGACCGGCACCTGCCACAACATCAGGCAGGTCGAACAATATCCCCCGCACGGTCGGGTTGGCTCTTAGAATCGTGGCGAGCAAGAATCCATGACCACCTCCAACATCGACAACCTTTCGAAGAAGGGAGAAGTCGTACCGCTCGGCGATAGCGGCGCCTGATCTGGCCGAAAGGCTTGTCATCGCCGAGTTGAAGACGGCAGACGCTTGAGGGTCCTTCCTCAAATACTCGAATGGTCCCACACCATGCACGTGATGGAACGCTGTTTCACCTGTGCGCACAGAATGAATCAGGCGTCCCCAAGGAGTCCATTCAAATTCACTTAGCAAAAATCGCGCCGCCGGGTGGAAGGAGCCCGGCAGATCGGTTCGTAGCGTGGAGCCGAGCCGCGTCAGCTCGAACTCTTTGGGACCAAGCTCGTTGAACAGGCCGGCGCCGGCAAGGAAGCGGAGGATTCGAAACAGTATCGGGGCATGTGTATTGGTTTGCCTGGCCAGCTCATCGCAATGCCTTGGCCCGGCGGCAAGCAAGTCGGGAATTCCAAGCTCCGCGACGACGTAGATGGCTTGAGAGATGCGGTAGCCGCAAACCAGATTGAAAACTTCGCCAAAGTCTTGCGGCGAGGGGGCGTCCACTGAAGAGGCGGCCACTGTGCTCACGATAAGTCCTCCGCACTATCTCGCTTCCATCGTAAGCGTCGAGCGTGCACTGGAGTTCTTTTATGCAGGGCCGGGTGCGTCTTGGGTCACCCGCGAGCGGGTCGTGCCAGCAACAGATCCAGCCATGTCCCGATGCAGGGCCTTTCAAGCAGACGGTCGTGGCTTCTTGCCAATCGAAGGTGGACTGGAGGGCGGCGGCTCAGTCTCGTGAAGCGCTCCGATCAAGTAGTCGACAAAGGCTCGCGCTGATGGCTTGGCGGCTCTGCCGCTCGCATAGACGGCGTTGAGCTCGACCGTTCCCGCGTCCCATTCCGCTAGCAGCCGAACGAGCTCTCCTCTCTCTAATTCCCGACGGCACGCGCCGAGCGGAGTCATGACGATGCCCAATCCTTCGACGGCCGCTGCGATAGCGCCCAAGCTCGCCTTTATCGCCAACTTGCCCTCGACCTGGAACGAGGTCGCAGTATCGCCCTTGCGAAAGGACCAGTGGCCGCTAAGGCTTGCGGGCCCAAGAATGATCGCATGCTGGGCCAAATCCGTGGGTGCGACGGGGGTCCCGGCCTTGTCGAGGTAAGCTCGCGACGCGGCGAGGACCCGAGGCCATGCGAGAATTCTCCGCACCGTCGCTGTCGAGTCGGAAAGAGGACCAAACCGAAGCGCGACGTCCACGCCTTCGGCCACGAGGTCTTCGCGCTCATCTCCCATCATCAGGTCGATCCGTAGCGCCGGATGCCGGCTCATGAAGTCCGAAAGCCGGGGGATGACCTCCCGCACGCCAAAGTTCGTTACCAAACCGATCCGCAATATTCCGCGCAGTTCTCCCGTTCCGCGCGCGGCGTGTTCCGCCTCGTCGAGCTCGGCCAGGACGGACTCGATGCGAGCCAGGAAGTCCAAGCCGGCGTCGGTCAGCGTTACCGCGCGCGTGGTCCGGACGAACAGCGCGACGCCGATTTCGCGCTCCAGCGTCGCGATCGTCCGAGATGCGGTCGATTGCGGAATGTTCAGCTCACGACCGGCCGCGGAAAAGCTTCCCTTGCGGGCGACCCGGGCGAACAGCCGCAGCGCGAACAGGCGGTCGCTCATAGCGAGGATGGATAACTGAAAGCCATTTTGGCTAACTACTGCAGTCAAATGGAAAAGTCGATCTTCATCCGTGAAGCTCGGAGCGCCTCTGACGTGAGGGAACGTGGGCTCTCGGCACCATGGAGATCAGATATGCGGCACAAGTTCACCCTGGCCGCCTTTGTGGCGGCCTTTGCGGTGCTCCCTCTCGGGAGCGCGGTCGCTCAGGTTGGCGAAAGTGGCTACTCCCTGCCACTGGCACTCGCGGTGAAGGCAGCGACCAAAGCGATCGCAACCTGCGCAAGCAACGGTTATCCGGTTTCGGCCGTTGTCGTTGACCCCTCCGGCATCATCAAGCTCGAGGCCAAGGGCGACCACTCGACCATCCACACCACCACGGCGGCCTACCGCAAGGCATACACGGTCGTGACCTTCGGCCCGATCTTCCGGTTTGACGCCTCGAGCACGTTTGCGGGGCTCGTCGCCAAGAATCCGAACGGTGCAGCGTTAGCGACGCTGCCGGACATTGCGCTGCTCGCCGGCGGCGTCGCGATCAAAGTCAAAGACGAAATCGTCGCCGCACTCGGTGTGTCGGGTTCGCCGGGCGGCGACAAGGATGAGGCCTGCGCGCAGGCCGGCGTCGCGAGCATCAAGGATGATCCTGCAAGCTCACAGTGAACGCGCAATCTGCGGTCGCTCATGGCACCAACGGATAACTGAAAGTCATCTTCGCCGGCTACTGCAATCGAATGGAAATGTCCAGGTCAGCTCTACAGGCACGGGAAAATCCGTGACCGGGAAGAATGAAGGAGACGAGCATGAGCAGCGAAAGGAAGGTTGCCGTCATCACTGGCGCCTCGCAGGGCATGGGCGCAGCCCTTGTCGAAGCATATCGCGATCGCGATTACGGGGTGGTCGCGACGGCACGGTCGATCAGGCCAACCAACGATGACCAAATCCTGGTGGTGCCCGGCGACATTACCGACCGGAAGACGGCCGAGCGTGCGATTTCCGAAGGCCTGGCTCGGTTCGGGCGCATCGATACGCTCATCAACAACGCCGGCGTATTCGTCGCCAAGCCGTTCACTCAGTATACCGAGGCCGATTACGCGGCTGTGCTGGGCGTCAACCTCACGGGCTTCTTTCACATCACGCAGCTCGCCATCGCAGAGATGGAGAAGCGGCATAGCGGCCACGTCGTGCAGATCACGACGAGCCTGATCGAACACGCGAACTCCCATGTGCCGTCGGTGCTCGCCTCGCTGACGAAGGGAGGCTTGAGCGCTGCGACCAAATCGCTGGCGATCGAGTATGCAAAGCTCGGCATCAGAGTGAATGCGGTTGCGCCCGGCGTCATCAAGACGCCGATGCATCCCGTCGAAACACATGCGCAGCTCGCCAAGCTGCACCCGCTTGGACGGATGGGCGAGATCTCGGAGATCGTGGGCGCGATCCTCTATCTGGAATCGGCGGGCTTCGTGACGGGCGAGACCATTCACGTCGATGGCGGCCAGAGTGCGGGCCACTGAACCTCCGTCGCGGGGGCCGCTTCGCGCCGCATTCATTCGCCTGGGCTTTTCATGAAGGAGGACGTTATGAACCGACTCGAAAAAGTGCTGTACACCGCGAAGGCCCACACCACAGGCGGGCGCACCGGCATGTCGCGCAGCTCCGACGGCCGTCTCGAGGTCATGCTGTCGCGGCCCGGCGGCCCGGGCGCCGGCACCAATCCGGAGCAGCTGTTCGCGGCCGGCTGGTCCGCGTGCTTCGAGTCGGCGATGGAGTTCGCCGCGCGCAACATGAAGATCACGCTGCCGGCCGATCACGCGGTCGACGCCGAGATCGATCTCGGTCCCGAAGGGGGCGCCTTCAGCCTGGCAGCTCGCCTCTACGTGAGCCTGCCGGGGATGGAGCGCGCGACGGCGCAGCGCCTTGTCGAGGCGGCCCATCAGGTGTGTCCCTATTCGCGCGCAACGCACGGGAACATCGCCATCGAAACGACGCTGGTCTGAGGCGGCCGCGATGAGGGCAGACAGTGACTGGCTGATATCCGTCCACACGGCGCGAGGTAAAGGGTCATGATCTACGAATTACGGATCTACCGCTGCGTGCCGGGGCGCCTGCCGGCGCTGCTATCGCGGTTCGAGAACGAGACGCTGCGGATCTGGGAGAAGCACGGCATCCGCCAGGCGGGGTTTTGGACCACGCTGATCGGCAAGAGCAGCCAGGAGATCACCTACATGCTCACCTGGGACAGCATGGTCGAGCGCGAGAAGCGCTGGGGCGCTTTTCTCGCCGATCCCGAATGGGTCGCGGTGGTCGCCAAGACGGTGAAGGACGGCCAGCTCGTCGAGAACATCAGCAGCCAGTTGCTGGCGCCAGCCGCGTTTTCTGCCGTGAAGTGAGACTCTGGACCTCAAATAACCGTTTAGCCGGCTTTTCTCTCGATGCGCGCACTTTTGCTGGAGCCGACAAGATCGGTCAGCTTGATACGATCGAATTCCTGCCAGACGTTCATCAGCCAGTGCCGGACATAGCCGCGCAGCACAAATGAATAGTTTGCGGCCTCGTCATTCACGCCTTTGTTGGCGACGAATTTGAGGAACGGCACTGACGCGACTTCAACCTGCTCAAACGCCATTTCATTGAGTTTGGGGATGCAGAGCTCGGTGGCGTCCCCGATCTTGCGGAAATAGAGATCGTAGGTCTTCTTGTCCCATTCGAAGAAATGAGTATCGTTGACGAAGTTCTTCACCAGGAAATATTTCGCGCCTTGCATGAAATTCGTGGTCTCCGCGATTTCGTCCAGCGAGGCAATTGACGGGCCGAGCATGTGGAATACGGCAAAGGTAATCTGGCCCGACCTCGCGGCATCGAGAAATCCGATGTCGCGCAACGACGCCAGTGTCGGCGACATCAGACCGGCGCGGACGTCGATCACGGTGACGGAGGGGCTTGCCGCATTCAGCGTGTCGAAGATCTTCATCTGATCCGAGGTCGTCGTCAAATCGACGATGTCGGTAATTTCGGGATGAAAGCGCTTCAGCGTACCGCGCGGAGATTCGGTATCGAAGGCGCGGGTAGGTACGTTGTTTGCGTTAAAATAATCAAGCAAGGTTCGCGAAACGGTGGTCTTGCCGACCCCACCCTTGTCCGCGCCAACTACAATCACTACTGGCTTCGCCATATTGATACTCCTCAAAGCTCCCAACCCAGCGGGCAATCGCAACATTCGGGCGTCTGGTCTGGGCGAGAAAATGGCGGAAACAAGGGGAATTTATGTACGGACGTCGATCGCAGGCGTTGATCGGACACATCTGGTGAGTGTTTTATCCCTCGCGCAACTGCACTCACCAAAGCTAACGAGCACCCAGGCTGGTCAGGCCAATCCTCCCCGCAATTCCGAACCAACGCCCCGGTTCGGATCAAGCTCAGAAGCGCTCCTCATAACTACCCAGAGATGAATCCATGTCTTGATTTGGCCCGACGGGCAAATCAGTGAAATCGTGTCTAGCCCCTTTTGAAAAATATTCTGTTTTTCAGAAGGCGCAAATTAGTCTATATTCGTCGCTGTCCCGCTCCCACAAGAGGGACGCTTCGCGATCGTCACGAGACGTGGGGCGGGATGCTGGACGTGAAGGTGCCGTTGACGAGTGGCGCTAGAGGCGGACGGCGAAATCGTGTGGTCCTGACTCCGCGACGCTGGAGTCAAGTTTGCGGGTAGTGACCCGCAGGCGACGGTGGCAAAAGAGCCCGTTCACCGGGGAGAGCGCGTTATAAGCCGTAAACCATTGCGCAGCGAAGGCCGGGATGTTTCCGGTGAACCTGTAGTGACTAACTCGTGTGCTTTTTACTTTTGCACGCGAGGCTGCGGGTGCATTGGGCACCCGGCTTTCCCTGCGCCCTCTCGATTGGGAGGGTAATGAAATTTCTGGCAAACCTCGGGCATATCGGGCCGCGAGATCGCGAAATTGTATCTAAACGTCATTGCGAGGAGCCAACGGGGCGCGCATTCGCGCGACCCGTTGGCGGCTCCTCTGGATGAGGGTTGGACATTCCGCGTCGCGGGATAGCTCTGCGCTATTTAGGGACTGCGGCCGCTTGCCAAGTCTGCGCCGACAGGCCAAGAAATCTGAAGGAAAGAAAAGAAACGCCAGCGGAGAGCGATTTGACCATCAAGGGCAAGGCCTACATTGCCGGGATCTACGAGCATCCGACCCGGCATGCACCCGACAAATCCACCGCACAGCTTCATGCCGAAGTCGCCAAGGGCGCCATCGAGGACGCAGGGCTCGGCAAAGCCGATATTGACGGCTATTTCTGCGCCGGCGACGCGCCGGGCGGAACCTGGCCGATGGTCGATTATCTCGGCCTGAAAGTCTGCCATATCGATTCCACCGACACCGGCGGCTGTTCCTATCTGATCCATCTTGGACATGCGGCAGAAGCGATCGCCGCCGGTAAATGCCAGGTCGCGCTGATCACGCTCGCGGGCAAGCCGCGCACCGGGCCGATGCCGCCCCGCGCTTTCGGCGCCGAGGTCGACTTCGAGGCGGCCTACGGGGCTACCACGCACAATGCCTACGGCATGTGTGCCATGCGCCATATGCACGACTATGGCACCACCAGCGAGCAGCTTGCCTGGATCAAGGTCGCAGCCTCCCATCACGCCCAGTACAATCCGCATGCGATGCTCAAGGAAGTCGTCACCGTCGAGGATGTGCTCAACTCGCCGATGATCTCCGATCCGCTGCACCGGATGGATTGCTGCGTCATCACCGATGGCGGCGGCGCGCTTGTTGTCACCACGCCGGAGATTGCCAAAAGCCTGAAGCAGCCGCTGGTGCGGCTGATCGGGCAGGGCGAGGCGATGAAGGGCCCGCGCGGCGGCAAGGATCTTGATCTCACTTACTCCGCCGGCGTCTGGTCGGGGCCGCGCGCCTTCGAAGAGGCCGGCGTCACGCCCAAGGACATCAAATACGCCTCGATCTACGACAGTTTTACGATCACGGTGTTGATGCAGCTCGAAGACCTCGGCTTCTGCAAGAAGGGCGAGGGCGGCAAGTTCGTCGCCGACGGCAATCTGATTTCCGGCGTCGGCAAGCTGCCGTTCAACACCGACGGCGGCGGGCTGTGCAGCAACCATCCGGTCAATCGCGGCGGCATGACCAAGATCATCGAGGCGGTACGGCAGTTGCGTGGGCAAGCGCATCCGAAGGTGCAGGTGAAGAACTGCGATCTCGCGGTCGCCCACGGCACCGGCGGATTGCTGGGCGTGCGTCACGCCGCCTCGACCTGTATTCTGGAGCGCGTGTGATGGCAGCAGCGAAGAAATATCCGATGCCGGTGACCAATCCCGAAACAAAACCGTTCTGGGATGCCGCAGCCCTTGGCAAGTTCATGATCAAGCGCTGCACCGCGTGCGGTGAGCCGCATTACTTTCCGCGCTCGATCTGCCCGTTCTGTTTCTCCGACCAGACGGTGTGGGAGCAGGCTTCCGGCGAAGCTTCGATCTACACCTTCAGCTTGATGCGGAAATCGTCGACCGGGCCTTACGCGATCGCCTATGTCACGCTGAAGGAAGGTCCCTCGCTGCAAACCAATATCGTCGACTGCGACATCGAGAAGTTGAAGATCGGCCAGAAGGTGAAGGTGGTGTTCAAGCCGACCGACGGCGCGCCGCTGCCGTTCTTTACGCCTGTGTAGTTACCTTCTCCCCTTGTGGGAGAAGGTGCCTTCGCTGAAAGCGAAGGCGGATGAGGGGTCTCTATCCGCGGAAAGGTATGCATCCGCAGCGCCAACCCTCACCCGACTGAGTCTGTAATTGGCACCTGTGCCGCCCTCTCCCACAGGGGGAGAGGGCGCAGCAACGGGCGCCGGTAAGAAAATTCGGGGAGACGAGGAAAAATGCCGGTCAAATACGATGAGCTGATGGCGCTGAAAAACCTCGGCCAGAAATACGCCTATGGCGATCGCGAGGTGATGCTCTACGCTTACGGCATCGGCATGGGCGCGGACCCCATGGACGAGAAGGAACTCGCCTTCGTCAACGAAGCCGCTGCCTCGCCGCGTCCGTTGAGGGTGGTGCCGACCTTCGCTTCGGTGGCGGCGTGGGGCGCCGGACCCGGCGAGATGAATCTCAATCGCGTCATGGTGGTCGACGGCGAGCGCGACATCACTTTCCACAAGCCGCTTTCGACCGCCGCCCACATCACCGCGGACTCTTCCGTGCTCGCGGTGTGGGACAAGGGCAAGGACAAGGGCGCGGTGATCCGCCATCAGACGGTTTTGAAGAACGCGGACGGCGAGAAGCTGGCGACGCTGGTGGCCTCGCGCTTCGCCCGCGGCGACGGCGGCTTTGGCGGGCCGTCCGAAGGCCAGCCCGAGCCGCATCAGGTGCCGGCCCGCAGTCCGGACAAAACCGTCGACATTTCGACGCGTCCGGACCAGGCGCTGGCCTACCGGCTCTGCGGCGACCGCAACCCGCTGCACTCCGATCCGGAATTCGCAAAACGCGCCGGTTTTCCAAGACCGATCCTGCACGGCATGTGCACCTACGGCATCACCTGCCGCGGCGTGTTGCAGACCTATGCCGACTACGACGCCTCAGCGTTCAAGCAGCACGCCGCGCGGTTTTCCTCACCCGTCTATCCCGGCGAGACCGTGACGATGGAGATGTGGAAGGACGGTAACGTGATTTCGTTTGAAGCCAAGGTGAAGTCGCGAGGCGTCACCGTCATCAAGAGCGGCCGGACGGTGCTGGGTTAGAGCGGCGACGGCGGTGCGCTCCTTCGCCCCGCTTGCGGGGAGAGGGTTGGGGTGAGGGGGGACTCTCCAGGAGGGTCCCCCCTCACCCGAAGGCTTCGCCTTCGACCTCTCCCCGCAAGCGGGGCGAGGTAAGAACAAAAGCGACGGGATGAGAGGAGAGAAATGATGGGATTACTCGACGGCAAGGTTGCGCTGATTACCGGCGCGGGAGGCGGTCTCGGCGAAGCCTACGCAAAGCTGTTTGCGCGCGAGGGTGCCGCGGTCGTGGTCAATGATCTCGGCGGCCCGCGCGACGGCTCCGGCGCCGACACGTCGATGGCGCAGAAAGTGGTCGACGCGATCAAGGCCGAAGGTGGCCGGGCGGTCGCCAACGGCGCCGACATCTCGACCATCGCCGGCGGGCAGTCGGTGTTCGACGACGCCATCAAGAATTTTGGCCGCGCCGATATTTTGGTGAACAACGCCGGCATCCTGCTCGACGAGACCTTTGCGAAGGCGAGGGAGGCCAACTGGGACAGGGTGATCAGGGTGCATCTCAAAGGCACCTTCTGCTGCTCGCAGCCGGTCTTCAGGTGGATGCGGGACCATGGCGGCGGCGTCATCGTCAATACGTCCTCGACCTCCGGCCTGATCGGCAATTTCGGCCAGACCAATTATGGCGCCGCCAAGGGCGGTATCTGGGGATTGTCGAATGTGCTCGCGATCGAGGGCCGCAAGTACAACATCCGGGTATGGACGCTCGCCCCGGGCGCACTGACCCGCATGACCGCAGACCTGCCGCGCTACAAGGAAAACCCGGGCGCAGCGCTCGGGCCCGACGGCATCGCGCCGGCCGTGCTATACATGGTCAGCGATTTGTCCGGCGATCAGACCGGCAAGGTGCTCGGTGTCTCCGGCCCGCGTGGCGTGCGCGAATTGCGGATGATGGAAATGGAAGGTTGGACGCCGCCGTTCACGGGATGGAAGGCAGAGGATATCGTCACCCACGCCAAGGAGATCTTCTTCTCCGAGGAGGAGATCAAGAAGTCGGCGCGGCGATTTAAGTGATCGTCATTCCGGGGCGCCCGTCAGGGCGAACCCGGAACCTCGAGATTCTCAGGTGCGCAATTGCGCACCATAGTTCGATGCTGCGCATCGCCCCGGAATGACGACAGAGAGAGAAGAGGCACCAATGACAAAGCTCACCGCCCAAGCCGCAGGCACCTTTGCCATTGCGCCGACGCCGTTCCACGACGACGGCCGGATTGACGAGAAATCGATCGACCGGCTGACTGATTTCTATGTCGAGGTCGGCTGCGACGGCGTCACGGTGCTGGGGATCTTGGGCGAGGCGCCAAAGCTCAACGCCACTGAGGCCGAGCAGGTGGCGATCCGCTTCGTCAAGCGCGCCAAGAACATGCAGATCATCGTCGGTGTCTCCGCGCCGGGCTTTGCCTCGGTGCGCGCGCTCGCAAAGGCCTCGATGGATGCGGGCGCCGCCGGCGTGATGATCGCGCCGCCGCCCAATTTGCGCACCGACGACCAGATCATTGGCTATTTCAAGCAGGCGCAGGAGGCGATCGGCGACATTCCCTGGGTGCTGCAGGATTATCCGCTGACGTTATCGGTGGTGTTCACGCCGCAGGTTATCCGCAAGATCGTGATGGAGTGCCCGTCCTGCGTCATGCTCAAGCATGAGGACTGGCCGGGACTGGAAAAGATCTCCGCGCTGCGCGCCTTCCAGAAGGATGGTTCGCTGCGGCCGCTGTCGATCTTGACCGGCAATGGCGGGCTGTTCCTCGATTTCGAAATGGAGCGCGGGGCCGACGGCGCAATGACCGGCTATGCCTTCCCGGAGCTGCTGATCGATGTCGTCAGGCTTTTCAAGGAGGCCCGCCGCGACGCTGCGCACGATCTGTTCGACGCCCATCTGCCGCTGATCCGCTACGAGCAGCAGCCCGGCGCAGGGCTGGCGGTCCGCAAATATGTGCTGCAAAAGCGCGGCGTGATCGCCTCCAGTGCGCAGCGCAAGCCTTCGGTCGCGATCACGGCGATTGCCAAGGCCGAGGTGGATTACCTGCTCTCGCGGGTCGCCCGCACCGATCATCGCGCCAATCTGCAACCGCAATCAAGTGCCGCGGGTTAAAATGACCGAAATCGTCGCACCGCGTCCCGCCTCGACCATCCTGCTGCTGCGCGACAACGCGGCCCGCAAAGAAATCGAGGTCTTCATGATGGTTCGCCACTATGAGATCGATTTCAATTCCGGCGCGCTGGTGTTTCCGGGCGGCAGCGTCGACAAGGGCGACAAGGAGATCATCGCCAATCCAAAGCTCTATTCAGGCGGCGAAGGGCTTGACGAAGACGCCTTGAGCTTCCGCATCGCGGCGATCCGCGAGACCTTTGAGGAAAGCGGCATTTTGCTGGCGCGACCCAGGGAATCGAAGGCGCTGGTCGATGCCAGGCGCGCGAGCGAAATCGAGGCGGAGCATCGTGCTTCGCTCTGTGCGGGCAACACGACGTTTCTGAAAGTCTTGACCGACAACGGCCTCTGGCTGGCGCTCGACGAGCTCGTGCCCTATGCGCACTGGATCACGCCGGAGGGAATGCGAAAGCGGTTCGACACCTGGTTCTTCCTCGCTGCCGCGCCGCCGGAGCAACTCGGTGCCCATGACGGCAAGGAATCCACCGAACTCGATCTGGGTCTCGCCGCGCGAGGCGCTGGAAGGTGGCGAGAGCGGGCGGTTCAAGCTGCCGTTCCCGACCACGCGCAACCTGATCAAGCTCGGCGGGCAGAACAGCGTAAGGGCCGCGCTCGATGGCTCCAGGGGCAAGGACATCGTGACCGTCATGCCCGTCATGACCAGGCTCAACGGTGGCCGGCAACTGCGCATCCCGCGCGAGGCCGGCTACGACGGCGAGCTGTTTGAAGTGGGTTCGCTCGGCTAGAGGTCCGAATCCGAAGTTCGCACGACCTTGCGGGCGAGCTCTTTTGCGGGCGGCCGTCGAAAATCCGCCGTTTCCCCGGCCGAAGCTGGCCCGATTGCCATGGCAGGATGTTCCACGTGATACGGAATACATTGTATATATTACGGTTTTGAAGCCGGTCTCATTAACCATGCCAGCTGCGCTCACGGCTATTTTGCATCGAATTCGATCGTTACCGCTTTCGATCGGGCGGCTGACCTTTGGCAGTTTCCTGCTGTTGCTTGCCGTCATCACCGCAACCAGCATGGCGAGCGTGTTCGCCATCCGCCACATCGGCTCGACCTTTGCCGAACTGCAACGGCTGCAGAATATGGGCGACCTTGCCGAGGAGATCGATCGCCGCATGAACGAGCTGCGGCTTGCGGCGCGCGATTTCGTCGTCAATCCGGCCGACCATTCCGAACGGGTCGGGCAGGCGGCCGCCGAATTGAGCGCGCTTCTGAAGAAGACGCGGCTGGAGCTTGCGCCGGAACAGCAGGAAATGCTCGACGGAGTAGCCGAGCGCCTGTCGAGTTACCGCGGCGGCATCGAGCGTATCTCGAGGCTGATCAACCGCCGTGCCGAACTGATCGCAGGACTTCCGGCCCTCCGCGAGCAATTCGACAAGGCCGTCGCCGCCAGTTCCGATCCCGTCCTGGCCTCGACGCTGTCGCAGGCGCAAAGCCGTATCGCAACCGCGTTGCTGGCACATGATCCATCCGCTGCCGAGCAGGCGGCCGAGAGCATGCGGACGATGACGATTTCGGATGACAAGCTCCGCAGCGCAGTCAACGACTACGCCCTGGGAATCGTCGCGATATCAATTCGGGAACGCCAGATCGCCGACATCGACAGGGAGGTGCTGGGGACGGAGGGTCGCCTGATCCAGCGCGTCACCGAGCTTTTGCGCGAAGTCAGCACGCATCGCGGCCGTATTCTCTCCCATGACTTTGCGCGCACTCTAAGAGACACCAAGTGGCAGAGCATCGTGCTCGGAACGATCGGCGTCCTGATCGGAATTTTCGCGGCGCTGGTCGTGGTCAGTCTTACCGTGCGGCCGCTCGCCGCGATCGCGGGTTCGATCCGGGCGCTCGCCGCCGGTGAGAAGGACACCTCGATCCCGAGCACCGACGTGAACAGCGAGATCGGCGACATCGCGCGCGCCGCCGAAGTGTTCCGGCGTACCCTGGTCGACGTCGATACCGCGCGCGAGGCGGCGGTGCGGGCGCTCGCCGAGCAGCGGCTCGCCGAAGAGAGCTACCGTAAATTGTTCGAAGCCTCCATTGACGGAATCTATGTGACGACGCCCGCCGGCGCCCTGCTCAACGCCAATCCGGCGCTGGCGCGCATCATGGGCTACGATACGCCGGAGGCTTTGATCAACAGCATCAGCGACGTCGCCAGCACGGTCTACGTGCATCCGGCGGCGCGCGAGCAATACCAGTTCCTGATGCAGCGCGACGGCATGGTGCGCGAATTTGAATATCAGGTGCACCAGCGCGATGGCGGCATCCTCTGGCTGTCCGACAACGCCACGGCGGTGCGTGACGAGAAGGGCGAGGTGATCCGCTACGAGGGCACGGTGCGTGACATCACCGACCAGAAGCGCGCCGAGGATGCGATCGCCGAGGGGCGCCGCATGCTGCAAATGGTGATCGATACCGTGCCCGCGGTGATCAATGTCAAAAACCGAGAGCTTCGCTACGTCCTGATGAACCGCTACATGGCCGGCATTTTCGGGGTCGAGCCGGTCGACGCCATCGGCCGCACCACCAGCGATTTGATGTCGCGCTACGGCGCGCAGAAGACCGACGAGAACGACCAGCGTGTGCTGAAAGCGGGCAGGGAGCTCGGTTTCTACGAGGAGGAATACAAGGATTCCTCCGGCAATATGCGGCAGTGGCTGGTGAACAAGCTGCCACTGCTCGATGCTGACGGCGAGATCGAGCGTATCGTCACCGTCGCGCTCGACATCGGCGAGCGCAAGCGCGGCGAATTGGAGATGCGCAAGGCGCGGGACGCCGCCGAGACGGCGTTGCGCAATCTGCGCGAAACCCAGGCTTCACTGATCGAGGCGGAGAAGCTCGCAGCGCTTGGGCGGCTGGTGGCCGGCGTCGCGCACGAGGTCAACAATCCCGTCGGCATCAGCCTGACGGTTGCCTCCGCGCTGGAACGCAAGACGGCCATATTCGCCGATGAAGTGGCGCGCGGCGATCTCAGGCGTTCGAGCCTCAATGAATTCCTGGATACCTGCCGCAGTGCATCATCGCAGCTCGTGGCGAACCTCAATCGCGCGGCCGAACTGATCCAGTCGTTCAAGCAGGTTGCGGCCGACCGCAACTATTCTGATCAACGCGCCTTCGACCTTGCCGACCTCACCGAGCAGGTGGTGATGAGTCTGCGGCCGGGATTGCGAAAACATAACCTGACGTTGACGGTGGATTGCCAGCCCAATCTGATGATGAACAGCTATCCCGGCCCCTACGGTCAGGTGCTGACCAATCTGTTCCTCAACGCGGTGGCGCACGCCTTCCCCGGCGGCAGGACAGGCACCATCGATATCCAGGCGCGGGAATCCGGCAAGGATAATGTCGAGATCATTTTTTCCGACAATGGGTGCGGCATGAGCCTCGATGTCCGGCGTCGCGCCTTCGATCCGTTTTTCACCACGCGGCGGGATCAGGGCGGCACCGGGCTCGGCCTGCACATCGTCTATAATATCGTGACGAACCGCCTCGGCGGCCGGCTCGATCTGGACTCAGAGCCCGGTGGCGGCACGCGCATCCAGATCATCCTGCCGCGGGTCGCGCCGCTGGAGCAGGCGGCCGAATAGTGGTTTCGGGCCAACGCTAATCGATGTCGGCAAGCTTGCGCAGCGTCGCGCCAAAAATCTGGCTGGCCTTGCCGACGAGCGCCGTCCCGCTCATCACCGCCCGTGTATCACTAAAGCTGCCGGACACCCCGATACCGACCGGGCTGGGACCGCCGAACAGCGGATTGGCATCCGGACTTGAGGTGTGGCGCTGGACCAAAACCTCGCCCCTAAACGTGTTGTCCTTCACGGCGTAGGTGCCTGTGTAAAACAAATAGGCATCGCCGCCCAGGATTTTGCCGTCGCGGAACATGACCACGCCGCTGCCCTTGCCGATGCGCCCATCCTGCAAGGTGACGTGAATCGAATAAAAACCGTTTTTCATGATGTCCCGATGCCCACCTCCGTTGTCCTGCGGAAGCCAGCCAGCCTGTTATGCCAAAGCGCTGGCCGCGCCGTCAACGCGACAGGTTGCCCGCGAATCACCACGTCAAGTGTTAAACTGCCTAATATCGTCTCTGCGGTGTGACGCCGAGATGACGGCACACCGACCCGACTCTCAAGTTGGCCCGCGAAATGCATGGCCATTATCACACCAGGGGTAGGTGCTGGAGAAGGAAAACCGTGAGCGACTGGATTGATTCCGGCGGCCTTGCGCCGCGTCTTTGCAGTTACGTGTGCGAAAGGAAAACTTCAACACATAGCTGGCCGGCGCGTTGGAAGGCGCTGCTGCAAACCGCCTGTGCGGCCCTGCTATTGGCCTTGGTCTCCCATTTCGGACATGCCCGCGATCTCGACGGACGTTATGCCAGGGCTAACCCGGAATTGAAGGCCTGGTTCGACGGCTTGCGAAGCGGCAAAGGCCCTTGCTGCTCGGATGCCGATGGAACCGCGGTTAGCGACGTCGATTGGGAATCCGCCAACGGACACTATCGTGTCAGGCTTGATGGCGAATGGATCGACGTGCCTGACGAGGCTGTCATCACCGAACCGAACCGCGTCGGCCGCACCATGGTGTGGCCGATCCACGGCTATCTCGGGGTGACGATACGCTGCTTCATGCCGGGCAGCATGACCTAGTCGGCGGCCATACCGCGGCCGTGCCAAAAATGTGATAGCGTCACATTGCGCGGGCTGGTCCGGCAGGTCGCCTTACGCGTATTTCTTGTCGCGCTCCAAGAGCTCGATCGAGATTCCTTGCGGCCCGCGGATGAAGCAGATGCGTACGCCCGGCCTGATCGTGGTGGGCTCCTTGGTGAACTCGACGCCCTTCGCCTTGATCTCGGCGGCGACGGAATCGATGTCCTTCACCGTCAGCCCGAAATGATCAAGGCCCTGATAGGGCGTTACCGGCGGCGTGTTGACGCCGTCGCCGGGCGTGACCGGCGCGATGAAGACATTGGCGCCGCCGAGCTTGACGTCTATACGCCCCGGACCGCGGATGATGACACCGCCGAGAATGTTCTCGAGCCAGACCGCGGTCGCCTCCGGATCGGGGCTGCGCAGGTGAACGTGATCCCAGGTGACGATCGGCATCGTTGGTCTCCCACCGTTTCTTGGGCGCCGCGCTGTCGCGGCGCCAGGCATTGGCCGCGGCAGGGTGGCTCACGGCAGATGGATCTTACTGGCCGCGTCCTGGCGTGGCCATCCCCCCGATGCCGATCGTATCTGCGGCATCAGAAAATTGCCGCGTTCGGGTGCAACCATTTCGCGATTGACTGAGTTAGCTAGCGTGGCGGACCGTCCAGCGGCAATCGTCAAACAAGCCGTACGGTACATCGCCCGTGCGGCTTTTTACTGTGCGGCGCAGCAGGCGTGGTCGAGACGCCGGGGGCTCGAGGGCATGGCTATGACGGCGGATGCGAGGTCGTGGTTTGCGAAAGTCCGGGGCTACCGCCAGACTGACTTCTCAACGCAGGCAGCCGTTCTGCTGCCGGTTGTGACCATCGCCGGACTGACAGCCTGGATGGTGCTTTCCGGCGCGAGCAGCGCCAAAAGCCAATCGGTGAGCCAGTCGGTAGCGGCGCCCGCGCCGGCGATCGCCGCTCCTGAAAAGACATCGCTGGCCGATCCCGTGCCGGCGCCGATGCGAGATCCGGCGACACCCGCGCAAGCAACTCCGCCCGCAGATCAGGCAACCTCGCCGGCCGAATCCCCACCACCGGAAGCTTCGCCCCTCGATGGGCTGAAGATCGCGTCGCAATCCTGGCGCAGGGGCGGGTTGGGTTCGAACGCGTTTGTCACCTTCACGCTCCGCAACAACAACGATTACGCGGTCAAGGATATCGAGATCGCCTGCGCCTTCAACCGCAGGGATGGCAGCCATTTGACCGACCGCACGCGTGTCATTCGCGACACCGTCAATATGAAGAGCCGAAAGACTTTCGCCCGCATGCATGTCGGTTTCGTCAATATCAATGCGAGCCGGGCCAAATGTTCGCTGGTCGCCGCCAGCCGCCTCTAGTGTCCCCAATCCGAAGTTCGCCAATGTTCGCCGCGGCGGGGACGCTTTTTGGGGACTTGCCGGCCGATATCGGCACAGGCGCCGGCCGGTAGCGAAAAAGTTATCCCCGCCATTGAACCGGATGGATGGCGTCAGGAACCAACAACAATATGTCCCGTTGAGTGGGTGGTCCGCGTGTGCGCGGGTGGAGCGTGCCAATATGCCCGTGTTGCGGTACTTTTTGTTTGTCGGGGGAGCATTGCTCGCATTGCTGCTCGGCGCCAATGTGCTGTTGCCGCAGGAGGCACCGGCGGTAGGCAGCCTGGCGTCCAGCGTCGAGCTCCCCACAATAAGGATTCATTCCGACCGGAAATGGCCTGAGCGGGTGATGTTCGACACCAGCCAGCCCATGATCGCTGCCGTGGCGGTTGCAAGGCCGGATGTTGCCGTCGCGGCGGCCTCGCCGAAGGCGCGCGTGCGCGAGGCCTTTGCGCAATTGCCGCCGTCTGAGCAAGTACCGGCGGTCGCCCAAGTACCGGCGGTCGCGCCGGTGGGACCGAAGAAGCCGGAAGTCAAACCGCAGCCCAAGCGCAAACTCGTGAAGGCGCGTCCGGTGCAACAGCCGATCCAGCAGCCGGTGATGCTGGTCGCGCAGCAACCGCATTTCGGGTTGTTCGGCAATACCTGGTGAGTGCGCTTTCGAGCGCCTGCCTAGCGGCTGCGGCAGATGCTCTCGATCTTAGTGTTCAGCAATTTGTGCGCCCTTGATCCCGGGATCGACGTGATGGGCGCGAATTGCAGACAATCGAAAACGTCTGCCTGCGATTCCGGCTGGGGACGCGAACCATTTCCCTTGGCTCAACCTGCCCGACGTTTTCGCCCGACCGCCCGCTTCGGCGTTCGCCTCGTCGCCGCCCTATCGTCAGCCGGTCGCGTGATGGGCAGGACCTCACGCATGTAGTCCGCGAGCGCCGCGCAAAAGTGGTTTGCGTAAGGCGGGATCGGGCGCCGCCTGTCCCACTGGATCGCGTATCGCTCCTGAACCGGCTTGCGCCGGTGGGTGACGCGGACGATTCTCAAGTCATAGCGGTCCGTCTTCAGCAGCGACGGGATGACTGCGACGCCGTGCCCGTCCTCGGCGAGCGCAAGCAGGGTCTGCGGCGAGCGGCTTTCCAGCAAGACCTTGGGTGCGACATCCGCGATGCGGCAGGCGGCATCGAATAGCCGTCGGATCGAGTACCCCGACTGCGGCAGCAACAGCGGGTACGCCGCGAGGCGAGCGATATCGATCATACCGGCCTTGCCGAGCTTGACGTCCGGCCTGCACGCCGCCAAGACTTCGTCGGGCGGCAGCATGTGGCTCTCGAAACGCGGGTCGCCCGGGTCGTGGCGAATCCCGATGTGAACCTCGCCGCGCTCCAGCATCGGAGTTTGCTCGCGGCCGAGCGCCTCGAACAGCTCCACAGTCACGTTCGGAAAGCGCTTGGCATACCGAACCAGGAAGGTCGACAAGACGCTTTCGATCGTGTGCGGCGGTGCTGCCACCTTCAGCACTCCCGCATCTCCCCGCCGCATGAGCCCGACCCGCTCGCCAAGCGCCGCGGCCTGACCGAGCAGGTGACGGCAATCCTCGATCAATTGCTCGCCGACAGGCGTCAGGACGAGGCGGCGCCCGATGCGCTCGAACAATTTCAGCCCGAACTCCTGCTCGAGATTGCTCACCTGGCGTGACAGAGCGGGCTGGCTGGTGTGAAGGAGTAGCGACGCTCTTGACACCGTCCGTGCTTCGGCGACCGTCACGAATGTGCGCAGGTGCTTCAAATCCATTGCGCTGGCCTCCCGGCACACGCGACCAGCTTTTTGCTTATCGCAGGGATGCATAAGCGTACAGATAAATTATGCATTGGACATCGGAAAATTCTGGAGCCTATCGTGGCGCCGTACCCGCGACCCCACGCCGCTGCGAAATGGGCGACGCGAGCTTCATCTCACGCGGAGGATGCACCATGGCTCTTATGCTGCAGGTATCCAACAGCGATGTGGCGGCGCGGGGCCGGATTTCCCGGCGCTCACTTCTCGGTATTGCAGGTGTGGTTGGCGCCGGAGCGCCGTTCGCGCTGATGGAAGGCGCAGGCGCGCTGACGCTGTTCGGCGCGCCGCTGGCCGAGCCGTTCGGCGACGCCCCAATCTGCCGGACCGCCGCGACGGGCGAGTCCGCCGGCGGGCCGCCGCGTCGTCTCACCCTCGCCTGGAATGCGACCTCGATCTGCACCATGGCGGCGCCGGTCGCGAAGGAGCGTGGCGTCTTCGCCCGGCACAATCTCGATGTCGATTTCATTAATTACGGCGGGTCGACCGAGCAGCTCCTGGAGGCGATCGCCACCGGAAAAGCCGATGCCGGGATTGGCATGGCGCTGCGGTGGCTCAAGCCGATCGAGCAGGGATTCGACGTCCGCATCACAGCCGGCGTTCACGGCGGCTGCATACGGCTTCTCGGCTCGAAATCCGCGAAGATCGAGACGCTCGAGTCGACGCGCGGCAGGGCCATCGGAATCAGCGACCAGGCCAGTCCGGCGAAAAATTTCGTGTCGATCGCGCTCATGAAGAAGGGCATCGACCCGATCAAGGACGTTGAATGGCGTCAGTACCCGGTCGAGGTGCTACCGCTTGCGATCGACAAGGGCGAGGTCGACGCCATCGCCGACAACGACCCGCGCACCTACCTCTGGCTCAAGCGCGGCAATCTCAACGAGGTGGTGAACAACCTCGCTGGTGAATTCGCCGAGCGCACCTGCTGCCTGCTCGCCGTTCGCGGCAGTCTGGTCCGGGAGGAGCGGACGGTTGCGGCCGCACTGACCCGATCGATCCTCGAAGCCGGCGATCTCATCAGCCGCAATCCGACGGACGCGGCCGCCGTGTATGCCGGCTATGGGGGCCGGGGCTCGCTGGACGATCTCGCCGCCATGCTGCAAAGCCACACCCATCACAACCATCCGGTCGGCGCCGCTCTCAAGAAGCAGATCTCGGCCTACACCGAGGAGCTCAAGCTCGTGCACGTGATCAAGCCCGGGGTTGATTCGGCGAGATTCGCCGAGCGGATCTTCGCCGATGTGCTGACCTGATGTTGCGGTGCACGCCATGACGCCTTCCGCGCTCAGCCGTTCGGCAAATCCTCCCATGGCGGCTTTCAGGCTGCTGCCAGTGCCGGCCTGGACATCGTGCATCCGCGGATTGGCGGCTGCCGCGGCATGGCTCGCAGCCGCATGGCTGACTGCGGTCTGGCCGGACCGGCCGGATACCGATTGGGCCTACACCCGGGAGCTTGCCGTCCTCTTTGCAGCGTGCGCGGTCGCCCTTGGGTGCGCCAGTCTGGCGGGCATCTGCTTCGGCGCGTTGCGCCGACTGCGGCGATCGGCGCCATGGCTGCTCGCGCTCGCGCTGTTTTTCCTCGCCTGGGAGGCGGCGACTGCGAAATACGGCCTGCTTCCGCTCCCCTTCTTCCCGCCGCCACAGGCCATCCTCGAAGTGCTGATCGACGACCGGGCCCGGCTCGGCGACAGCATCGTTGCATCGCTGCTGCTGCTCGCCGGCGGCGTTGCGCTCGGCGGCAGCGCGGGCTTCGTGGTGGGCGTTACGATCGGCTGGTCGCGCGCGGTCGGGTACTGGATACATCCCCTCCTGCGCTTCATCGGCCCACTGCCGGCGACGGCCTGGTTGCCGCTTGCGTTCTTCATCTTTCCATCGAGCCACAGCGCCAGCACGTTCCTGATTGCGCTCGCAACCGGCTTTCCCGTCACGGTCCTCACTTGGTCGGGGATCGCCGGCGTGAACAGCGCCTACTATGACATCGCGCGCACACTCGGCGCGGGGCCGAGCTTCCTCGTGCTGAAGGTGGCGATTCCGGCCGCGATGCCGCACGTCTTCGTCGGCCTGTTCATGGGTCTCGGCAATTCGTTCGCGGTGCTCGTCGTTGCCGAGATGCTCGGCGTCAAATCCGGGCTGGGCTGGTACTTACAGTGGGCGCAGGGCTGGGCCGCCTACGCCAATATGTACGCTGCGCTTTTCATCATGGCGGTGGTGTGCTCTGGCGTTGTGACACTCCTCTTTCGGCTGCGCGATCGCCTGCTTTCTTGGCAGAGGGGCTTGATGAGATGGTAGCCGCGATGCCGCTCGATGCCGCAACGGGCCTCATTGAACCGCGGTCTCGCCGCGGCGCGGCGCTCGACGTGTCCGGCCTGAGCCACGAGTTCGAGCTGGACGGCCGGCGATTGTCCGTGCTCGACCGCATCAGCTTTCATGCGGAGCCCGGTGAGTTCGTCGCCCTTTTGGGACCGAGCGGCTGCGGCAAGTCAACCTTGCTTCGCTTGGTCGCGGGCCTCGAGCCACCGTGTGCGGGACGGCTTTCGATGGACGGCCGACGCATTGAAGGCCCAGATCCCTCGCGCGTCGTGGTTTTTCAGGATCCAACTCTCTATCCCTGGCGTACGGTCTGGAGAAACGTCGCGCTCGGGCTCGAGGCTCGCAAGCTGCTGCGCCACCGGCGCGAAGCGGTCGATGATGCCCTGCGGCTCGTCGGCCTCTCCGGCTTCGCCAATGCCTATCCGCATCAGCTATCAGGCGGGATGGCGCAGCGGGCGGCGCTGGCGCGCGCGCTGGTCAACGATCCGATGATTCTGATTCTGGACGAACCCTTCGGACAGCTTGATTCGCTGACCCGCATCGCGATGCAGGCCGAGCTCGTATCGCTTTGGCAGCGATCGAGCTTCACGGCGCTGCTCGTCACGCACGACGTCGAGGAAGCGCTCTTGCTCGCGGGGCGGGTCATTGTGTTGAGCGACCGGCCCGCGCGGATCCAGGCGGAGGTCGTCAACAACCAGCCTTATCCCCGCCATCGCGGCGATGCCCGTCTCGTCGAGCTTCGTCGCGAGGTCTTCTCCCGCCTCGGCCTTGACGATACATGGTAAGCGGAACGGACCAGTCGCCGTGACCGATCTCCTCACGCGCATGGCGCAGCAGCCGCGAGACGTCCTGGACGCGATCGCGAACTCTATGAACGTCCGTGCATCGGAACCGGCGATGCGTTCAATCTGCGCCCGCTACCTGGGGCCGCTCACGGCGCCGGACGCCGATGTGCTGGAAATCGGCTGCGGCAATGGCGCCGCCACGCGCCTGATCATGCAACACGTCCGGCCGGCGCGACTCGTCGGGATCGACATCTCGCCGGTGTTCGTGAAGATGGCGAGCGAGGCTTTCGCTGGCCAACCGGGCATGTCTTTCGCGCTCGGCGAGGCGGCAGCGACGCGGCAGCCCGGCTCGTTCTTCGACCTGGTGATCGCGCATACGGTCTACTCGCATCTTGTCGACCCGCAGGTAGCCCTGGCTGAGGCCTATCGTGTTCTCAAGCCGGGCGGACGACTGGCCGTCTTCGATGGCGACTTCGCAAGTCTCACGGTCGCGCTGTTTGACGGCGATCCGCTCCAATCCGCCGCCAGCATCGTTCTGCGCCACATGGTCCATGCGCCGCATATCATGCGGCAGCTTCCTAGCCTGCTCGCCGCCGCGGGATTTGCCGTCGAGTTGATCGAGCCCCACGGCTATGTCCAGACGACGAGCCCAGACTACCTGCTGACGCTGCTCTCGCGCGGCATGAGCGCCGCGGGACGCGCCGACGAAATCGGCAGGGCCATGGTCGAGGGCTTTAATGCGGAGGCGCGACGGCGGGTGGCGAACCGGACCTTTTTCGGGTCGTTGACATTTGTGAGCGTCATCGCGCGCAAAGGCAAAGTGAACCCCTAAGCGGAGCGCGAAAGACTTCGGCACCGGTTCGCGTGAAGAAAAAAGCGTCAAAACAAGAAGGAGAGAGCCTCCGTTCCGATTCAATCGGAACGGAAAAGGCTCTACTAGAAGAATCCGCTGAGGAACGCCGCCGCTGCATCCGAGATGCCGACGATCTTGTTCGTGGCCTGACGATAGAATTTGAAATTGAGCTCGGTCCCGGGCTGGCCGTCATTCCACTCGGTGAGATGTTTGAGCTCGCTCCGCCCCAGCCGCCGCTTTGCGAGCGCCGTGCGTCTGATGGTGACGCTCACGCGCGGCGTTTGCCGGGTGATGCCGCGCGTCTTGGCGATCGCGGCAGCGGAGGTGACAACGCCGCGCGCGATGAGGCCTTGCCCGTTCTCGTTCTCGCTCGCAAACACGAAAACCGTGTCACCTTCGGCGATTTGCTTGCCGCCATACATCGTCTTTTGCGCGGCGAAGGCGAACGTCTTCGCCCGCGGATCGCAAACCTCAGCCTTGATCGCGAACGCCATGCTGCTCCTCTCCGCCCAGACGGCGCCGCCGTCATCGCGGTGGATGTGAAGTCGGAGCACGGCAGCGTGATGTGGCGTGGACTTCGGCCATTCTGTGGATCGGCCAAGCTTGCCACGGTGGCGCCATGGCTTCCTCGCAAAAATCGCAGCCACGGGCGTTTGACGGATTGTGCGATGATGAAGGAGTGCCGGTGATTTGCCCGACGTGTCAAGTGTTGGCCCAAAGCGTCCTGGCCGGCGACCGCCTGCTACTTTGCATGGGGTTGGTTTCGATATTTTTGGTTGGGAGCCAAAGCGACGCGGCGTGGCTGCGAGAATCCTGCCTAAAGCCGCACACGCCGGCGGGGCAGCCTCCGCTGTAGCATAAGTGGTGCGCCGCGGCCGATGAAGATGGGCACTATTGTTTCGCCGCAGCGCCATGATGTGACGGCCGGCTGCGCGTCCCGATCGGCAAAGCCGCGACACCCTTCGACTTTGCACTACGCGCCGCGGGCGGTTGGCTTCCCGATTCCGCAGGCTCGTTTGGTTGGCCGTCGATAGCGGACCCGTCGATCAATCCCGGGACACCACGTAATGTGCCAATAGCCGACATCAGACAGTCAATGGCGGTCGATCAATCCCTTTCGCCCCGACGGATGAATTCGGCAATCTTCTCGACCACCTCTTCCTCGATACCGGCATAGCCGTGCTCGGAAAAGGCGCCGCATGGATCGGTCGCCACCGAATGACCATGCTCAAAAATGCGGCTTGCCTTGTCGGCGGCCGGGACCTGGGTGAACAGCGCCGCCGAGCCGGCGGGTGGACTGAACGTGCAGTGGTCATCACGGTGCCAGACGACCAGGGTCGGAACCGTGATGCGCGACGCATAGAGGTTGAACGTCGGCTGAGTGCCAATGGTCAGGTTCGTCACCGGCGACGTCAAGACCACGCCCCTCAGCCCAGCTAGGGCCGGCAGAAAGCCACCGGCCGTCACCGCCGAGATACTGCCATTGCTCGTCCCCACCACCCAGACCGGCTTGCCCCAGCGGTTCATCGCCGCGTTGATGAAGTCCTGCAATTCCGCGGCGTGCGTCGCACCCAGGCGGTCTGCGAACGTGAGGCCGGCGGGGTGCGCCGGCGTGGCATCCGCCATCATGACGTTGAGGCCGTGACGCAGGAAAACGTCGGCGGACCGGATCAGAAAGTTGCCGGTTGAATCGATGATGGTGCCGGTTGCATCGAGCGACAGCAGACCATTGCCACCGGTCATCAAGACAACACTGGCGCGGGCCGTACGCGCCGGCTTGTCGAGACGCACGGGCGGCGTCTTGACGATGAATGTCGTATCGATGGTCACGGCCTCGGCCTCGGCGGCGCAGGCCGCGGACAATGCGCTGCCGAAGCCAAATGCGGCACACGCAGCCAAGATCAATGCGGCTTGATTCAACAGTTTCGTTCGCCAAACAGGCATCTCACTCTCCTTCAAAATGCGGTCGGGGCAGGTGGTGGCGTGCCTGAGAGCACACAATTCTTCCCTACTATCTGCGATTTGGCAGGCGGCTACGGGCCAAACTGAGAAAGTGGATTAGTACCGGCAACCATATCGTAAGACCCGCTGCCTGGCGTCCTCCATTCAGGTGAGGTCCGGGCTCTGCATTGAATCGCTTGATGCCCGCGGCGGCTCGGTGGGTGGACAGCCGCCCATCAGGTCAGGTCCCTTCTCGATGATGACGCGTTGAACGATAGTCCGGCGGCACGCGCACCCAGCTGCCGGCCGCATCAGCTTCAACCGCCAGAAGATCTATCTCAGTCAGGTGTGTGCAGGCCAAACTGTCGGTATCAAACCGACCACCGCATTTGGCTCGTCAGCTTTATGGATTATGATCTCGGATACTTCGATGATGAAACTTGCAGGCTCGAACCCCTTGCAAATCCCTTCGGACCAAAAGTGTTACCTATGTCCTCGGTATAAACCGTAACCCATGTGTCCGGAACGGACCGTAAACCGAAGGCGCGCTCGGAGCGCGTCTGCCACCGCGATGGCCCACCGACACCGTCACGACGCCGCGTGCCGAACCCCGCGTGACGGCCGCACCACGGAGCTGACGTCAGCTCCAAAACTAGAGGGGAGCCGTACTGTCCACCCACGGCGCGAGTTCCCGGCCGCCGTTTTTTTTATTTAGATCGCCTCAAGCTCAAAGAGGACCCGGATTTCCGAACCGGGTTTTTCGCGGACCCGAATTTCCATTTTCGAATTTTATTTTCCGGAATTTTCCGCGCGCGGTTTTCCGAGCGTCGGTTTCCCGATCCTGGGTCCCGTTTGGGATGGGGCGGTGGCTGCACCGGAGGGTCCCTCCGTGCGTTATTTCGGAGTCCGGGCTCTCCGGTACCGGCCGACCGGTTATCGGCCTACGGTAGAGCCGCATCTTGGGTCCCGTTTGCGATGGCCCGTGCCGGGGCAGGGAGGGTGGCCACGTGCGTTTGTTTGGGTGGGGGTGCTATCCGTGGATTTGCGGATGCGTTGTTGGGCTTGCCGTGTCTTGCGGCTACCCTACGTTTGAAGGCGTTTTTGGATATGGAATTTGTTTTCTGCAACCGGCGATATGTAAATGGTGCACATGTGAAGCATTTGCCGGTGCCGGGTTTTATCTGTGCGGGGGCTCGAACTCGGAGCCGTCCGGCCGGGTGGGGGCCGCAGGTGCAGCGGGTCCTCTTTGCTATCGAGAACGAGCTTGGCGCAGCCCGCCTTGCTCGCCGCCGTAGTTTTACGGGCGGCGATCTTCATAAATTCGAACCGAATGCGGCGTAGGCGGCAACAATGACCATTGCCGCTCATCCACCGGTTCTTGCGTCACCGCCCAAATGCGAAGTTTGTGGCGTGCGGATGGCATACGTCGGCACGCTCCCAGCAATCCTTAGCAAGGCCGGCGCTGAGGGTTTTCCGCTGCTATGGATGCAGCGAAGTCAAGACCGCACCGCTCTAACGCCGCCGGATGCCTCCAGGCGGCGGGGCTGTGGCAGTCGGGTCACTGTGCGTAGCCAAAATCGACGCCGCTAGTTGCAACGGGGGACAATTGTTTTTCCTGCGCGCGGGACTCGACGTATTCTTGCGACTGCTGGGCTGGGGGGTCCGATGACGATGACAGAGGTTGAGAAATCGTCCCGCTCTATTTTGGAGCGGACGTTTTACGCGAAACTTGGGCCGACACCGGCTTTCCCGCCGAGCCCGGCTGAGCCTGGGCAGGTTAAGCCGGTGCAGAGGTAATGCTGGCTTCATAGGCGCTTGGGTCTTCTGGGCTACATGGGTAGCGGCCACCGCCAGCCCGGCAGCGTGCGCGTGTTCGTTTACGCGGCAGCGTGCTCCTCGTCTTTGGCGCCCCCTTGCCAGAATCGCTTGCTGGCGGGGCAGGAGCACGGCCGGACCATCCCATTAGCGGACGCTAGCCCCCAATTTAAAGGCTCTCCGTAGCCGCTAGCCGAACAATCGTTATCTATGCTTTGATATTTTGCTCATCCATGCCACCTCAAAGATATAAGCTATCGATGTCGACGGACGAACTCGACGCCGAGCTTGCCAAAGTTGCTCGCAAGCCATTCATTCGCGCATTTTCGTCCCTGGTCACGAAGAAAAATGAGAAAGTCCCAATCGGCGTTGTATTTGCTGGTCGGACTGAGTGCCCCCATGAATTCGTCGTCGGTTATGCTGTGCATCAGTATCTGCCTGATATCGTGGTCTACGATACGCTTTTGTTTGACAAGCCCAGTGACAAAGCTCACCGCCCGCATCTCCCGCATCAGTGATGAATTGAAGCTGATTTCGTTGATACGGTTCAGGATATCGCCCGCCGCGTATGGGAGCTCCTTGCGGTACAAGGGATTGATGTGAACGATGACGATGTCGGCGCTCTTGCAGTTGTAGATGAGTGGGAACAGCGCGGGGTTTCCCATATAGCCGCCGTCCCAATAGGCTTCGCCATCGATCTCGACGGCATGAAACATCGTGGGAAGGCACGCTGAAGCCATTACGGCAGATACTGAAATTTCCTGTCCGGCAAAGACCTTTACCTTTCCGGTGCGAACATTTGTGGCCGAGAGAAAAAGCTTCACCGGACAATCGGGATGTCTCAACACCTCAAAATCGATTGATTGCTCGACCACGTTCCGCAACGGGTTATAATCCGACGGATTGAACTCATATGGAGACAGCACGCGCGTCACGAAACCCATCAGGGAGAAAGCTGGCGACCACGCTAGCTTGTGATCGCCGAGCATCCGGTCGATGGGACTTGGCTGCAGCGGCCCTAGGCTGGCCGCATCGCTGACGCGTTTCCAATAGCCGGCGAGCGCCTTACGAGCCCCGTCGCGACCACCGACCGCGAGCCCATAGGCAAAGACCGCCGCATTCATCGCGCCAGCGCTTGTTGCGCTGAGCCCTTCGAAGCCGAGATATTTCTCTTCCAGCAGCCGGTCGAGCACGCCCCAGGTAAAGGCACCATGCGCGCCGCCTCCCTGGAGAGCCAGATTGATGGTCCTCACTTGATTAGAAGATGCCGAACTCATGATTGAACGCGTCGGGCGCCATTTACTTTTCCACCGGATTTCTGTCCGAGAGCAACTGTCACACCGCGCCGTTCGGTGGGAAAGAATTTTGATACGGCCGCTTCCAATTGTAGTTTAATGTGGGACAGAGCACATCATGTATTTCTACGCCTTTGCTACTGGCGTCTACCCATTTTGCATCCAACGCATAGTGCAGCGATTCACGTAGTTCGGGCTTGCTAAAATAGAGCCGCCGCTGCAGCATTTGCCTGCGAACTGAAGGGCGCTCATGACGACGATTTCTAATACAACGGCGTCCGCCGAGACGAGAGCAGCACCGAGGGTCAAAGTGCGCAATCCTTCGCTCGACCGCGCCCGCACCTTCCTGACGCTGGTGGTGCTGCTGCACCACGCCGTCATCCCCTATACATATTACGGTCACACCGACCCGAAGGAATTCTTCGGCTTCGACATGATCGTGCTCGCCACCGACAGTTTTTTCATGGCGATGTTCTTTTTCCTGTCGGGCCTGTTCGTCTGGCCGGGCATCGCGCGGAAGGGACCGCTGAACTATTTGTCCGATCGCCTGCTTCGGCTTGGCCTGCCATTCGTGATCTGTGCGTTCACGGTGATTCCGCTCGCCTATTACGCCATCTCCCTGCGGCAGCATCCCGAAATCGGCTTTTCGGAATTCTGGTGGACCACGATCACCAAAGGCCCGTGGCCGAGCGGGCCGATCTGGTTCCTTTGGGTCTTGTTCGCCTTCGACCTCGTTGCTTGCCTGCTGTATCGGCTGTCACCCAATATGCTCGATCCGATCAATCGCCTCTCGCTGCACGGCCGCCGTCGGCCCGCGGTGTTCTTCGCGGTCATGCTTGCCGTCACCGCCGCGTTCTACATTCCCGGGCTGATGTACTTCGGACCAAGCAGCTGGTTCGAGTTCGGGCCGTTCTCGGTCCAGCACGGCCGCGTGATGCTCTACGCCACCTACTTCTTTTTCGGTGCTGGTATTGGCGTCCAGTATCTGGATCGCGGGCTGTTGGCGGCAGACGGCCGGATGGCGAAGGTCAGCTGGGATTGGCTGATCCTGGCGCTCGTTCCGTATTACCTCATGTGGGTGCTGATCTCCATCAAGCGCGAAAATCTGGGGAATCCGTCGCCGTTGCCGAACTGGTACGAGGGGAGCTATGCCGTCTGCTTCACTGTCTTCAGTGTGGCCATCCTGTTCCTGATCCTGGCCTACTTCCTGCGGTTCGCCGACTCAGGCAGGAGCGTACTCGATCCGATGCAGGCTGATGCCTACGGCATGTTCCTGGTGCACTACCCGATCGCGCTGTGGCTGCAGTACTGGCTGTTCGACTTCAATATGCCCGCGACCGTGAAAGCACCCATCGTATTCGTGCTGACGGTCGCGTTCAGCTGGGCGCTGACGCGAGCGCTGCGGCAGATTCCCGGGGCGAAAAAGGTGCTGTGAGAAGCGGCATAATCCTGAAAACCAGAGGAAAGGCGAGAAGCTGTACGGCCAGGAATTCCAATGAATCGTGGCGGTCCGGTCAATCGCGTCGGCAGGCGCTGAGTCGCCTTCTCAACACATGTCCGCTGTTGGCAGATAGTGTTGCAAAACTCCAAAATGGCTTTCAGCGATTTTTCCGCGAAAAGAGCAACGAAGCGATAATCGCTGATCGATGTGTCCTCAGTTGCGCTACCGAAGTTGCCGGTGAGTTCATCATTAGTTGCTGTGGTCCCCTGCACGATCATTCGATCGCCGCGCCCACAGCCCGGAAAATTTGTCTTCAGTGATCCAAAAAAAGTTTTGCAACACTATCGGCACGAAACCGACATGTCGATGCAGTCGCGACATGTCCGTTGTTGAGGGACGAACGGACCTATCTCGGAAGCGTCCTGAGGTCCGAGTTTGGACCCAAACCGGACTAGCCGGGCCGGTCTTGCTGTCGGGTAGTCGCAGTTCTTTCGGATCTAGATCCACATGTCGCCATTCAAGAGTCTGAATTTCAGATAGGCGGCATCCCGTTAGGAGTAGGATCCGGAAGGCAGCAACCGCATATATGGTCTCGGTCTCACCGACATGATCGGCCGCCTTACACCATCGCGCTTGCGCCTACTTGCAGAACCACGAGGTGTGACCGATCATCCGTTCTCTTCGCTGTCGGCCACGATGGCCCCGACGATGCGCCGGTACGCGCCGGTGCCAAGAGAAAATCGCGACACGTGGCGACTGACGCTAAACACCTGGGAGTGAAGCATGACATTGCGCAAATCTGTTCTGTCGGCCATCGTGCTCAGTTCGGTCGCATTCTCGGGACCCGCGCTGGCGCAAACCAAGCCCACCGTCGGCATCGCCATGCCTACCAAGGCCTCGGCGCGCTGGATCGATGACGGCAACAATATCGTCAAGGTCCTTAAGGAGCGGGGTTACAACACCGATCTACAATACGCCGAAGACGATATTCCGAACCAGCTCTCCCAGATCGAGAACATGGTGACCAAGGGCGCCAAGGTGCTGGTGATCGCATCGATCGACGGCACCACGCTGTCCGATGTGCTCAAGCAGGCCAAGGACAAGGGCATCACGGTGATCGCCTACGACCGGCTGATCCGCGACACGCCCAATGTCGACTATTATGCGACGTTCGACAATTTCCAGGTCGGCGTGTTGCAGGCGCAGTCGATCGAGCAGGGGCTGGGGCTGAAGGACGGCAAGGGCCCGTTCAACATCGAGCTGTTCGGCGGTTCGCCCGACGACAACAATGCCTACTTCTTCTACAACGGCTCAATGTCGGTGCTGCAGCCCTATATCGACAGCGGCAAGCTCGTGGTCGTGAGCAAGCAGATGGGCATGGACAAGGTCTCGACGCTGCGCTGGGACGGCGCCACGGCGCAAGCCCGGATGGATAATCTGTTGAGCGCGTTCTACACCACCAAGCGGGTAGATGCCGTGCTTTCGCCCTATGACGGGCTTTCGATCGGCATCCTGTCATCGCTCAAGGGCGTCGGCTATGGCAGCGGTAACATGCCGATGCCGATCGTCAGCGGCCAGGATGCGGAAATACCTTCGATCAAATCGATGCTGCGCGGTGAGCAATACTCCACGATCTTCAAGGACACCCGCGATCTCGCCAAGGTCACCGCCGACATGGTGGACTCGGCGCTGAGCGGCAAGACTGTGACGGTGAACGACACCAAGACCTACAACAATGGCGTCAAGGTGGTGCCGTCCTATCTGCTCAAGCCAGTTGTCGTCGACAAGACCAACTGGGAGAAAATCCTGATCGATGGCGGCTACTACAAGAAGGCCCAGATCAACTGAGGCCGATTGCGATTGAGTGGATGGCCGCGGGAGGCATGTTTCACGGCCATCGACGCCTTCTTGCATGTTCCGGGGAGTCTGAATGACCACACTGCTCGAAATGCGCGGTATCAGCAAAGACTTCGCGGGTGTGAAGGCGCTGAACGACGTCAATTTCACCGTTCGGCAGGGCGAGATCCATGCCCTGGTGGGCGAGAACGGCGCCGGCAAGTCGACGTTGATGAAGGTGTTAAGCGGCGTTTATCCATGCGGCTGCTATGGCGGCAGCATCGTCTATGACGGCGAGGAGCGGCATTTCCGCGACATCAATGATTCCGAGGCGCTCGGCATCATCATTATTCATCAGGAGCTCGCGTTGATCCCGCTGCTCTCGATCGCGGAGAATATCTTCATTGCCAGCCCACCGTCGCGGTTCGGCGTTATTGATCGCGACGCCGTTTACAAGCGGTCGCAGCAGCTGCTGGCGAAAGTTGGGCTCAATGAGGCGCCGGACACGCTGGTCACTGATATCGGAGTCGGCAAGCAGCAACTGGTGGAGATCGCCAAGGCGCTGTCCAAGGAGGTGCGCCTTCTGATTCTTGACGAGCCGACCGCATGCCTCAATGAAAGCGACAGCGCGGCGCTGCTCGACCTTTTGCTTGAGTTCCGCGCCCATGGCATGTCCGCGATCCTGATCTCGCACAAGCTCAACGAGGTGGCCCGTGTCGCCGACCGCATCACCGTGCTACGCGATGGTCGCACCGTCGATACGCTGGATTGTGGCGCTGGCGCTTTCGACGAGGATCGCATCATCCGCAAGATGGTGGATCGCGACCTCGAGCATCGCTTTCCCAAGCGCGAGCCTGAAATAGGCGAGGTGGTGTTCAAGGTCGATAACTGGTCGGTCTATCATCCCCAGCATGTGGATCGGCAAGTCATCAGGAATGTCGACTTCCATGTTCGCCTCGGCGAGATCGTCGGCATCGCAGGCTTGATGGGCGCCGGGCGTACCGAATTCGCCATGAGCCTGTTCGGCCGTTCCTGGGGCCGCAAGATCACCGGCCGCGCCATGCTGCGCGGCCGCGAAGTCGACCTCTCGACCGTCAGCCGCGCCATCGACGCCGGTCTTGCCTATGTCACCGAGGACCGCAAGCAGCTCGGCCTGCTGCTCGCCGACGATGTCCGCAAGAACATTACGCTGGCCAATCTCGACAGTGTTGCGGTCGGCCGCGTCATCGATGATATCAGGGAGCTACAGGTGGCGAGCGATTATCGCGACCGCATGCGCATCCGCTGCTCCGATGTCTATCAGACGTCCGGCGACCTGTCCGGCGGCAACCAGCAGAAGGTGGTGTTGTCGAAATGGCTGTTTACCGATCCGGAAATTTTGATTCTCGACGAACCGACCCGCGGTATCGACATCGGCGCCAAGTACGAGATCTATTGCGTCATCAATGAGCTCGCCGATTCCGGCAAGGCTGTCGTCGTGATCTCGTCGGAAATGCCGGAATTGCTCGGGGTCTGTGACCGCATCTGCGTCATGAACGCAGGCGTTTTTGTCGGCGAGTTCGAGCGAGCCGAGGCAACGCAGGAAAAAATCATGCGCGTCATCATGCGCAAGGGCGAACGGCTGGTTGATCGAGACCTGGAAAGAAAACTGGAAGAGAAGTTGCTGGGAGAGGCGCGTCGATGAACGACAAGACGATGATGCTTCCCGAGGCGCGCAAGCATGCGGGCTTTCTCAAGGCCAACCTCCGCGAATACGGTATGTTGTTGTCGCTGTTCGCGATCATGCTGTTCTTCGAGTTCGCCACCGATGGCACGCTGTTGCGCCCGCTCAACCTCACCAATCTGGTGCTGCAAAACAGCTATATCGTGATCATGGCGCTCGGCATGTTGCTGGTGATCGTCACCGGTCACATCGATCTTTCAGTTGGTTCCGTCGCAGGCTTTATCGGCGCGATCGGCGCGGTACTGATGGTTCGCTATGGCGTGCATTTCATTCCAGCCGGCATCGCTTGCCTCGCGCTCGGTGCACTGATAGGCGCGGCGCAGGGCTACTGGGTGGCTTATTTCAAGATTCCGTCCTTCATTGTCACGCTGGCCGGCATGCTGGTATTCAAGGGGTTGGCGCTTGCCGTACTGCAAGGCCAGTCCGTCGGCCCGTTCTCGCCGACCTTCCAGAAACTCTCATCCGGCTTCATTCCGGAACTGTTTCCCGATGCCGGCATACTCTACCCCACATCGCTCCTGATCGGCGCCATACTGGCGCTTGGCCTGGTCTATGTCAGCGTCAAGACCCGCGCCCGGCGCGCAAGCCACGGTGTTGAGGTCGAGCCGGCCGGTTTCTTCGTGTTCAAGAACGCAATCCTGTTCGGCGCGATCATCTATTTCACCTATATGATTGCCTCGCATCGCGGCCTGCCCAACGTACTGGTGATCATGATCGCGCTGATCGCACTCTACGGCTTCGTCACCGCGCGCACCACGATTGGCCGGCAGATCTATGCGGTCGGCGGCAATGAGAAGGCGGCCAAGCTCTCCGGCATCAAGACCGAGCGGCTGACCTTCCTCGCCTTCGTCAACATGGGCGTACTGGCCGCGCTCGCTGGCCTTGTGTTCGCCGCGCGGCTCAACACCGCAACACCGAAGGCGGGGGCTGGCTTCGAGCTCGACGTCATCGCCGCCTGCTTCATCGGCGGAGCGTCGGCCTATGGCGGTGTCGGGCGGGTCGCCGGCGCGGTGATCGGCGCGTTGATCATGGGCGTGATGAACAATGGCATGTCGATCCTCGGCATCGGGATTGACTACCAGCAGGTTATCAAGGGCCTGGTGCTGCTGGGGGCAGTGTGTCTTGACGTCTACAACCAACGACGCTGAGGTGCGGATTGGTTCGATCTGCACTGCGTGGCCGAGCTGCAGTGCAATTCGCGAACTTTCCGCTTTTGGCCACTGGCATTTGGCGAACCGTTGGCACCCTCGCTGATCCGCGTTGTCTTCCCTTGCTTCCTAGGGACAGCGACCGGCTGCACCAACAGGAACTAATCGCCTTCGGCAGCCCTTGTGGTGACTGACGCGCGGGCTACATTGTCCTCCGAGTTTCGGAGGAGGTCCAATGAATTCACGTCAATTGCTGCGCGCGCTCGCCTGCGGCGCGCTGATGCTGGCTGTAGCGCCGCCGGTCCGCGCCGAAGGCACTTTCGATATTCCCGCCGGAGCGCATTTCAATCAGGACAAGCTTGCGAAAATCACCGAGTTCTTCCAGAACGAGGTGGCGACCGGGAAGATCGCCGGTGCCAACGTCCTGATCGAGCAGCATGGCAAGCCGGTCTATCACGAAACCTTCGGCGTGCAGGACGTGGTGTCCAAGGCGCCGATCACGGACAAGACCATCTTCCGCCTGTCGTCGCTGACCAAGGCGGTCACCTCTGTGGTGGCGATGCAGTTGATCCAGGACGGCAAGATCAAGCTCGACGATCCCGTCTCGAAGTACATTCCTTCCTTCGCGAATATGAAGGTCGGCGTGGAGAAAAAGGCCGAGGACGGCACCAAGACGCTCGAACTGGTGCCGCTGACCCGGCCCATTACCATTCTCGACCTGCTGCGTCATACCTCCGGCATCACCTATGGCTTCTACGGCGACAGCCTCGTCCGCAAGGCCTATGCGGCGGCCAATCTCTATGCGGGCGATTTCGATCTTGCCGAGTTCGCCGAGCGCATCGCCAAATTGCCGCTGCACAACCAGCCGGGGGCTCTCTGGCAATACGGCCATTCCACCGACATCCTGGCACGGGTCATGGAGATCGTGTCCGGAAAATCATTGCTCGAGATCGAGAAGGAAAAGCTGCTCGATCCGCTCGGCATGACCGACACCGGCTTCTTCGTCACCGAAACGGAGCGGCTGCAGCGGCTGGCCCAGCCGGTGCCGAACGATAGTAATTTCAAGGTCGGCCGCGAGTACAGGACCGAGGTCCGCCAGAAATGGGAATCCGCCAGCGGCGGCATGGTTTCGACCATGTCGGACTTCTCGAAGTTTGCGCAGATGCTGCTCAATGGCGGTACGTTCGGGGGCAAGACCTATCTCAGCCCGAAGACGTTCGAACTGATGGCATCGGACCATATCGGCAAGGGTTCCGGTGTCGAGCGGGACTATTTCTATTTCCCCGGCGACGGCTTCGGCATGGGGCTTGGGCTTGCCGTGCGCACCGATCCCGGCAACGCCAAGCCGCCGCCGCCGGGATCGCTGGGCGAACTGAAATGGGACGGCGCCGCCGGCTGCTACATGGTGATCGACCGCAAGCAGGACATGCTCTTCGTGCTGCTTGAGCAGACCCCTTCGGAACGCCAGCGCGTCCAGCGAACCCTCAAGCAGCTCGTCTATGAAGCGATGGAGAACTGACCGCGTTGCAGCGTGCTGCCTCGTTGGGGCAGCGCTTGCGATTGCCCTGGTTACCGGCCGGGCGCACGAGGTGCGCGCCGAATCCACCGCGCCGGTCGCGCCGACCCTCTCACGCGCAGCCCTTGACCGGATCGGGGACCAGGTTCGCAACGAAGTCGCGACCGGCAAGATTCCCGGCGCCATCCTGCTGATTCAGCAGCACGGCAAGCCGGTCTATTTCGAATGTTTCGGCGTGCGGGACCCCGCGACAGCGCAGCCGATGACACCGGACGCGATTTTCCAGATCTATTCGATGTCGAAAGCCGTCACGTCGGTTGCCGCGATGATGCTGGTCGACGAAGGCAAGCTGGCCCTCGACGATCCCGTGTCGAAATATATTCGTTCCTTTGCGGACGCAAAAGTCGGCGTCGATCTTTCCGATGAAGCCGGACAGTATCCGCTCAAGCTCGAGCCGTTGAAGCGCCCGATCACGATCAGGGATCTGCTGCGGCACACGTCGGGCATCACTTACGGCTTCTTCGGCGAAGGCGCGGTGAAGAAACTCTATGCCAATCCCCAACTCTACGCCGGCGATTTCGACAGCGCCGAATTCGCCGACCGGATCGCGGTACTGCCGCTCGCCGATCAGCCCGCAACGCGCTGGGACTATGGCCATTCGACCGATGTGCTCGGCCGCGTCATCGAGGTGGTATCGGGGCAGACGCTATTTCAGTTCGAGAAGCAAAGACTGTTCGATCCGCTCGGCATGTCAGACACCGCGTATTACGTCGCGGATCAGGCCAAGTGGCCGCGCATCGCCCAGCCATTTCCCGTCGATCGTCAGCAGGTAGTCGGAATCAAGGACCCGACAGTGCCGCGGCGCTGGGAATCCGGCGGCGCCGGCCTGGTCTCGACGATCGCCGACTACGCCCGCTTCCTGCAAATGCTGCTGAATGGCGGCAAGCTCGACGGCAAGCGGTACCTCAAGCCCGAGACCGTCGCGTTGATGACGTCGGATCAGATCGGGCCGGAGACCGGGATCATTCACGACCCCTTCTATTTTCCGAACCCGACCAGCGGCTTCGGTCTTGGCTTTGCCGTGCGCACCTCGCCGCCGCCGAACACGACATGGCCGCTTGGTGAATACCGCTGGGACGCCGCGGGCGGCAGCTTCTATTTTGTCGATCCCCAGGACGACATGCTCGGTGTCTTCATGGTGATGGCCCCGACGCAGGGCGGACGTATCCAACTGGAGCTGAAGACGATCATGTATGAGGCGCTGGGCAAGGGAATGCGCAAGGATTGACGATTTTCCGGATTACGCTTCCGGCCTACGCCACGGCATTCCGCGCGATCGTCTCGCGATAGAATGAGGCGCTAAGCTTGGGCGTGCGACGCTTGGTATCGAAGTCGACCCAATAGAGGCCGAAGCGCTGTTCAAATCCATCCGACCATTCGAAATTGTCGATCAGGCTCCACAGAAAATACCCGTGTACTGGCACGCCCTCGGATGCCGCGCGCTGCAATTGCGTCAAATAGCTGCGCAGATACATGATGCGGTCGACGTCGTAGACATTGCCGTCCGCGGCCAGCTGGTCGCTCCCCGACGTTCCGTTCTCGCTGATGTAGATCGATTTCACGTTCCATAGCTTGGCGACGTGACGCGGCACCCAGTACATTGCCTCGGGACCGGGCCTGAGCCAGGCCGCGTTCATGTGTGGAAATGATCTGGGAAACGGCGCCAGCGTGAAGCCGCGTTCGTTGTCGGCGGCAACGACGTAATGGTCAGGCGTGTAGACATTCAGTCCGATAAAATCGATCGGCGATGAAATGATGCGCAGATCTTCGGCCGTGTATTTCGGAGCATCATTGCCGGCCTGCGCCAGGAATGCATCGGTATATTTTCCCTCCAGCATCGCGGTCAAATAGCCGGCATTGAGTTCGCGCGTCGCAATCTCGGCGGCGCGGATGTTCGCAGGCGTTTCGATTGCAGGGATACAGCTCACGACATTCTCCGCCGGACCGATCCTGGTCCCGGCTTGTCCGTGGGCCCGGATAGCTTGCACCGCGAGACCGTGTCCCAGCGCGAGGTTGTGTTGGACCTGATGTAGTCCCGATTGGGATAATTTGAGGCCAGGGGCATCAGCACCATTTCCATGCCCGAGGTGAACGTGCCTGGAGCATTCGTTGATCGTAAAAAAGTGTTTCACGCGGTCGCTCAAACGTGCCGCGACATAGGCTGCATAATCCGCAAAGGCCTTTGAGGTGTCGCGCGAGGTCCAGCCGCCGAAGCGATCCTGAAGCGCCTGAGGCAGGTCCCAATGGTACAGGGTCGCAAATGGCTCGATGCCGTTCGCCAACAACTCATCCAGCAACCGGTTGTAGAAATCGAGGCCCCTTGGGTTTGGCGGGCCGGCTCCCTCCGGGAAGACACGCGGCCAAGCAATTGAAAAACGATAGGCTTTTGCGCCCAGCGCCTTCATCAACTGAACGTCTTCCCTGTAAAGATGATAATGGTCGGTCGCGGTGTCGGCGTTGCTGTGATCGGAGATGGTCCCGCGCTTCTGGGCGAAACGGTCCCAAATCGATGGGCCGCGGCCGTCTTCGTTGACGGCTCCCTCGATCTGATAGGCTGACGTCGCCGTCCCCCACAGAAACCCGCTCGGAAAACCGGAAGAGGTCCCCCGGTCATGCCGCCCGTCTTCATTGGCCGGGTCAGCCTGACTGGATCCGGCCGGCAGCGCCGACATTCCAAGAAGCGACCAGCCGGTGATCCCAGCGAATTGGCGACGGGAAAGTCCTTTGAATGCCATCACCACTTCACGTTTTCGCGCTGGGACAAATGTGCGGCAGGCACAGCTCCCCCTTCGCACCCGGCCTTGATGCAGGTCGGAATTGGATGCTACAAATTGCTGTCAAATGGCGCAAACGGCGTGCGCGCCAATGGACATGCTTGTCGAAGGACCATTGCCTTGCGCACGCCACTGGCGCTCTTCTTCATTTCCCTTGGCGTCGTTGCGACGGTCTGGTGGTGGTTGGCCATACCGGCAACCTTGGTGCGCGCGCCGATTGATCCCGCGGCGAAACTGGAATGCGTTTCCTATGCGCCCTTCAGGGGCGACCAAACGCCGCGTAACCCGGACTTGATCGTCAGCAAGGAGCAGATAGCGGAGGATCTGCGCGAGCTCGCCAAGATAACCAAATGCATCCGCACCTATTCCATCGACAACGGACTGGACCAAGTGCCCGAACTTGCGTCCAGGGTTGGATTGAAGGTTCTGCTTGGCGTCTGGATCGGACGCGATCGTGGCAAGAACGCCCTCCTCATCAACACCGCGGTCTCGCTGATCAAGGATCATCCCGGCGTGATCACAGCGATCATCGTCGGCAGCGAAGTGCTCCTGCGCGGAGAGATGACGGTGTCCGACCTCCGGGAAATCATCCGCTCGGTCAAACCGCGCGTGGATATTCCTGTGACCTATGCCGACGTCTGGGAGTTCTGGCTGCGCTACCGGGAAGTTGGCGCCGATGTCGATTTCGTCACCGTTCATTTCCTGCCATATTGGGAGGACTTTCCGCCCCGCGCCGAAGACGCTGCCGCCCATGTGGATGACGTCCGAAAGCAGGTGGCGGTGGCCTTTCCCGGCAAGGAGATCCTGATCGGCGAAACGGGTTGGCCGAGTCAAGGGCGGATGCGCGACGGCGCGCTGCCCTCCCGCATCAATCAGGCACGTTTCATTTCCGAGATCCTCGATCGGGCTGGACGGGGCAACTTTCGCGTCAACCTGTTCGAGGCCTATGACGAGCCGTGGAAGCGCCGGTGGGAAGGAACGGTGGGCGGCTATTGGGGCTTGCTCGATGAGGCCGATCGCAAGCTGAAATATCCGGCCGGAGCGGCCATCAGCAACTACCCGTTCTGGAAGTTGCAGATGGTGTGCGGGATGGTTCTTTGCATCTGCGTATTCGGAACAGCATTACTGACGCTGAGGCGCCGGCCATCGTCGCCGCGATTGGCGGTTTGGATTGCGGTCGCGGTATCAGCGACCGTGGGTGGGGTTTTGTTCGGAATAGTCGCCGACAAGATGTTCCATGAGGGATACGAGTTTGGTGGTTGGCTGGTCCAGGGCTTGCTGCTGGCCGCGGGAATAGCTGCGTCGCTGCTGTCCACCAACGCCTTGATGTCGGGGCGCGCGCTTCCGTCGTTTCTTGAAGTGTTGGGACCGCCCAAAGGCCGAACTCAATTGTTCATAGTGAATATCCTGGGCGTCACGCTGATCGTGACGACGCTCATTGCTGCGCAAACCGCGTTAGGCCTCGTGTTCGACGCGCGCTGGCGCGATTTCCCGTTCGCCGGCCTGACCATGGCCGTGGTGCCGTTTTGCACCGTGGCATTACTCAACCCTCCAAAATCAGGCGCGCGCCCGCTCGCCGAGGCCGTGTTCGCGGGATTGTTCGCCGCTGCCGCGCTCTACATCATTTTCAACGAAGGGTCTCACAACTGGCAGTCATTGTGGACCTGTGCAGCGTACCTCATGCTCGGCACTACGCTATGGCGGCCACGCACCGTTGCGATTGCCGAAACGGCATTGATCGCCGCGACAGCCGTCCTTTGCGAGGTTGGCTCGGCGTCACAAGCCCAGGGACAAGTAATCCAACTCGCCGGGCCAAATGGCCAAACCAACTCGTGATACGGCGATGATGAAATGAAGCCGCTCGGATTTCACCTTGGAGATGTTCGATGAAGCGGACGTTTCACCTCCTCGGACAGGCGGTGCCACTGGTTCTCTTATGGGCCCCTATTGTTGAGATGGGGTTTCGGATGCAGGAGCAGATTCAAGATGACCGCGAGCGCCGCGATCAGCAGCATGCACATGATTGATGCGGCGGCCGATGCGGTTCACTCCTCGCCAGCTCGGAGCACCGGATACAAAAACGCGACGCCTTCCGGATCGCTCTCTTTGAACCAAGCGTCGGCGGCTTCGTCATCGGCAAAGACCTTGAGATGGTCGACGTCGCCGACCTCGGCGCTGGTGTTGACCTAGATCAGGACTGTCATTGGTCTCTCTTGAGCTTGCGCTTTCCCCAATGCGCGCTTTTGCGTTTCAGGTCGAGTTCCACTGGCTTGTGCCGGTTGATTGCACTTATCCTAGGCGCAAATTCGTGTCATAATATAGCGATGCTCCACTGGATTTCTATGTTCGCAGCTGGGGCGATGGTTGCGCTGTCGATATTCTTTGTCTTTCGACCGCATCACCCCCTCAATGGGATACAGCCGCCTCATCAGACGCTGGCTGGCACGGGCTGCGTTGCTCCTCCCGAAACTAACGCGATGCCCCCGGAATATAGTTGCGAGAAACCATATAACCTGGCTCGCAAAGTCCTTTTCCGACCTCGTCATTGATCTCGCACTGGCTTTCGCCGGCCCCAATGCGGCTCTTTCTGCTTTGGGTTGAACTCGCGAACGTGGTGACGGTTCAACGCCTCCATGATGCCGATGCGCGCGAACATCGTCGGCCCGCCGTGCGTCGCGACCAGCAAGAGCGCTTCCATCGCCGTTTGCCACTCCGCAAACTCATGCTCGGCCTTGGGCAGCTTGGTGATATAGAGCGCGGCGTCGCGCAGGATGACAAGCTGGCGACCGCGCGGCAACGGGATCGGGTCTTCGAAGGGGGTGGACCAGCCCCGGCCTGCGCACTTCATGAAATCTGGAGGCTCTGTATCTGTTCCAAAACTTCGTTGAGATTTACGATGCCGACACGGAGCGAAGTTACGTTGTTGGCCCATAAGGAGGCACCGTCTGATGCCCTGCTTTGGATAGGCGCGCCATTGTGCATAACGCCGATGGCTTGAAACCGACGCGTTTGGGCAGCGACCGCGTTCACGAGCCCAATGGTTTGAAGGAGCCGCCGACCTGGCTCGCCCAAGAGATAAAGGTCGTCAGTCTTGCTGGCTAACGTCAGAGGCACCGATACTGGTGTATCGTAGATGTCGCGGTGGTCGATGCAAGTTTCGATCTCTCCTTTGAGCACCACGATTTCTGGAATCAAGAGAAGAGCAAGGCCATCGGCGCGCAGACGCCTCTCTCGCTCAAGACGGGCGGCTTCTGCACGGACCGGAATCGTTGCTGCAATATAGACGGCAACAATCGCTAAACTGGCGACGATGGCCTGCGTCCATCCGGCTGTTCCCGGATGTGCCTCGAACCACAATATCGTATTCGGAAACTGGAAGCCCTGAAACATTTGAGGCCTCTTAGGCAAACAGTTCGGCACCGGCCGGGGTGAACTTCACATAGACGCCGGAATCTTCACCTTGAACCAGTGCGGGCGACTGGCCGCCGCGAAAGGGCGATGATTGCTGCCGTGACGTACATCACGCGCAGCCGTAACCCTCCTGGCAATAGATCAGGAGACCGCGCACGCCCATGTCGCGCATGTCGCCAAAGGTGATCGAAAACAACTTGCCGAAGGTCCGCGCGGAGGAACAAACGCTCCGCGATGCGTCGAGCGTTGGCAGCGCGCGCGCAGCGAAGGCGGCCATGAGCACCTGGTCGCCGTCATCGACGAGCTAACGCCGTCGCTCGACAGGCTTTGCCTGCAACTTGAGAAATTGAACAGGCCCGCGACGAAGATAGAAATTGCAAATCACTGTGCGTTGATGATAAAATCATTCCCGAACGCCGGCAAAGCCAACGCCGAAGTTTTCGGCCGAATGCTAGTCGAGGACGTCGCGGCCACGTTGCCGACAGTCGGCGCACTTGAAGCGGCCTGTCGGCACCTGCCGAGAACCAACCGGTTCATCCCCGTGATCGCCGAAGTTCTCGCAGCCCTCGACGTAGCCGAAGCCGCCCAGCGCCAAGCCGTTCGAACCCTGGCAAGCCTCCCGGAGCATAAACCCAAGCTCCTCGCCCGTATCGCAGCCGACAAAGCGAGACAGGAAGCGCGCGAACGCGAGGTGCGCGAATACGAACAGACCAAGGGACCTTGACCGTCGCTAGATAGGCGTTGGGGATATAAAGTGCTATGCTACCGGCGAACTGCCCGGCAGGTTTGAGACAATCCGCCGCCTGGTCGAGCCAGATTCTGAAGGTGAAGAATGATCAGCTGGCGACTCATTGTTCCAGCCGTTTTAGTCGCCGCTGCCGTGGCAGGGTGTTTCACCTATTCCGTCACCGCGCCGCCGCCAGTCGAAGCCGTTCAGCGATTGTCGCCCACCTCGCCCGATATCAACGGCCCCGACACGGGGACACGGACGATTATTGATCAGCGTTCAAGAGTTGAAGAGGAAGCAAAAGCAGTCTTCGAGCGAGCCGCCGCGGCAATCCTAAAGCAAGCACCAAATTTACAGGCGTCCGCCGGTGTCAGCGAGCCACCAACAGCTGAGCATATCCCCTTGCCGAAGAGGCGTCCGCTACCGCACCCATGACACACATGCCGTTGCGATATCAATTTCGAGAATCCGAGCGAAAGGCCTCCAGAGCGTGAACAACTAGAATACCGATACTCAGAACGATAAAAATTCCGATCATAGTCGTAAGCGTGGTCAATACCCGCCCTAATCCCTTGATGAAGGGGGACGGGCCCTGCACAGTCAAAATGATTCGTCGAGCTGTGGAAGGTTTCCGCCAGCCTGATGACTTTCAGCAACTACCGCCCCGAAGCAATCCGCCGTCTGGTCGAGCTTGGGCTGAAGGCGAAGAAATGACAAAGACACCGGGCCAGTTTGAACCGCCCAAGCCGATCACCAAAGCGGAACGCGAAGCGCGCAAGGCATTTCGCCAAGTCGATGCCGGAAAGGCAATGACTGAGCACGAGACTGCACAGAAGGCATTTTCTGCCAACCGGGAGCGGCTCAAGGCCGAGCGGCTGGCGCGGGAGGCCGCAGGGCCGCCAGTCTCGGCCAAAAAAGCCAAGACCAAGAAGGCTAAATAGCGCCGGGCTGATTTGACAATTCCCCACCTCGGGGAAAGTGTGCTCGCATGCGCGCCTCGGCGGGTTGGCTTTCGCGCAAACTCCCGCCTGGTGGAGCTGGGGCTGAAAGCGAAGAAGTTGACCGCCACAAGTCATGGCCGCCGATCGTGGAAAGATAGTCCCAAAGCGAAGAGGGTTGCGGCGACAATCTCGTTATTGTTGATCGCCGGCTTGATCGCGATGCTCGCCATCGCCTTTCTATTTACGCAGTGAACTTCCCTCTTGCGCAGTTTGCGAAGCCGGTTGTGCTCAATGCAAGCCGGTAGCGCCCTGACGGCGTCGGAGCGCTCTTTCGGCGTCACAACGCTCCACCGCACAGTCTCTGGCTCATATTTCTTTCCGCGCTGCAATGACAGGGACGCTGTCGCTTTTCGCGCAACATCGCGGCTTTCAATTAACCACAGGTGCGGACAGACCGAATAATTGCTTCCGACCGAATGTAGGTCTGCTTAAAAAGTGGGCGCACTACTACGGGGATTCCTATGTCTGATACCAGCTTCATTTTGACACCCGAGCAAGCCGAAAGTCTTCTTCCGCCCGGCGAACGGGTTCATAGCTTCGTCAACCCGCCATGGGGGTTCGTTGGATGCGATAGCTCGCGCCAGGCCGTCGTTCGGCTTATCCACGAGGCAAAGCTACTTGAGATCGGGGGCGAGCGCGCGAAGCGGATGAAGCATGCGCTCGTCGTCCATGCTCGCGAGGGCGGGTGCAAGTTTTTTGCAACCGACATGGAGAAGGTTGAGGCGATGGAGCGGCGATTGGCGGGAAAAAGATGAAGGCGAAGCAGACGTGAGCGCCTTTGCTTAAAAATCCATTCATGACAGCTATTGCCTCAGGGCGCCCGTTGAGATTGGATCGCCCTCTTTGAGGACGGGCGATGCCCCTCGTTAGTGATCGAAAAAGCAAGCCCTTATCGCACAGCAACTCGCGAGCGATCGGCTTTTGGATGAGCGTCGAGGGCCGAAGCCCAAATCAGCCTGTCCGTGTCCTTGTCAGCTACGAAGCCTTATCGGAGCTCGATCCGACGAATGTCCGGGATTTACATGGCGCCCTGGAAAATTTCGATCAGTTCAGATCGGAAGTCGAGAGCGCCGCAAGCCGCAAATTTGATAGGGTCGGATTCGACCCGGACAAGTACGAGGGAATGCCCGCCATCAGACTAACTACCGACGATTTGGCATAGCCGGCATAGTGCCCCAAACCCAATCCCTCTTGCGACGATGCTCAGCAGCCGTTGTTCTTTGCGGAAAAGTTTTGAGTATCGGATATCTCATCCGTGCGTCACGAATTCACGGCGTTTTCTCAATGGCTTGCGGAGCGTGTTGCTGCCGTGTTGCGTGCGTTGTAGCCGTTGGTAATCGCGGCGCTTGAATCACCATGGTTTATTGCGGATATCTTGTGCGTCGGCTGATTTGCTGACGTGGGGAAGCGCCGCGAATGCAAGTCCGTCACCGTTGCAAGGTCTGCCGCCATCCCGAAAAATGGCGCGTCTAGCTGCTGCGCGCTGGTGGCGCATCGCTCGACGCCCTTGCCGAGAAGTTCGGCCTCGATCGCGATAGTATCCATCGGCACTGGCACCACCACGTAAGCCTTGAGATGAAGGCGTCGTATCTGTGCGGACCGGTTCAGCTTGCCGAGCTTGCAGAGAAAGCCGCGGCTGAAGGCGATTCCGTTCTCGATCATTTGCGCATGGTCCGCGTCGTTCTTGAGGGCCAGCTTGCCCTAATGGTCGATGCCGGTGACGGTCGCGGGGCCGCTTTTATTTCTGGTCGCCTGATATCGGTCAACGAAGCTATGGCTCGCGTGACAGGCGAACTCGGAAGCATGGCGCAGTCCATCAACATCACCAACAATCTGACAGTCCTGGCCGAACATCCGGCGTTCATGAAGGTGCAGGCGACCCTGCTCAAGGCCCTAGCGGCGCATCCGGCTGCGCGTGCGGACGTCGTGGCGGCTTTGCGCCAGCTAGATGACGAAACCGCACAGACGACCGCCGCGCGCGCGCCTGCCGCACCATTGCCGCAGCTAGAGGTGCTTTCGCATGTCCCTGCGGAATAGCCCCGCCGGTCTACTTGCGAACTCGCTTGCCGATGGTGGCTGGCGAGCGAAGGCGCGACCGTCGCAGCTAGCGCCGTCCGGTGACTGGAACGGCTGGCTCGTCATGGCGGGTCGAGGCTTCGGCAAAACGCGCACTGGCGCCGAGTGGGTCAGGGAAGAAGTCGAGGCGGGCAGGGGTCGACGCGTTGCCATGGTGGCACCGACCGCAGCCGACGCGCGCGACACGATGGTCGAAGGCGAGTCCGGCATTCTCGCGATCTCGTCTGACTGGTGCCGTCCGGTCTATGAACCCTCGAAGCGAAAGATCACGTGGCCGAACGGTGCGATCGCTCATACCTTCAGTTCCGAAGAAGCCGACCGGTTGCGCGGGCCGCAGTTCGACCTTGCATGGGCCGACGAGTTAGCCGCGTGGAACGATCCGATCGCCGCTTGGTCGATGCTTCAATTCGGATTGCGGCTCGGCAAGCATCCGCGCTGGATCGCGACCACAACGCCGCGACCGCTGAAGCTGATCCGGGAATTGCTGGACCGCGAAGGCATCGACGTGGTCGTCAGCGGCGGCTCGACCTTCGACAACGCGGACAACCTTGCGCCGCCATTCCTGGAAGCCATCAAAAAACGCTACGAGGGCACCCGGCTTGGCCGGCAGGAACTCAATGCCGAACTCCTCGAAGACACGCCCGGCGCGCTTTGGAAACGCGAATGGCTCGACGCCGGCCGCACGGGCAACGTCCCGCATCTCAGGCGGATCGTGGTTGCGATCGATCCGGCGGTGAGTTCGCACGCGGGCAGCGACGAGACCGGGATCATCGTCGCTGGCATTGCCGCGGACGGGCAAGGGTACGTTTTGGAAGACTGTTCTGGCCGCTTCGGTCCCGACGAATGGGCGCGCAAGGCTGTGGCTGCCTATCATCGGTGGAAGGCTGATCGGATTATTGCCGAGAAGAACAATGGCGGAGAAATGATCGCCAGCACCATCCGGTCGATCGAAAAGAATATTCCGTTTCGCACGGTTCACGCCTCGCGCAGCAAGGTGATCAGGGCCGAGCCGATTTCTGCGCTGTACGAGCAAGGGAAAGTGCATCACGTCGGCACGTTCCTGGAATTGGAAGATCAGCTTTGCGCCTTCACGAGCGATTTCGATCGCAGCCGTTCGGGATCTTCGCCGGATAGGCTCGACGCTCTGGTGTGGGCGTTTTCGGAGTTGATGCTGACGGTCGAGACTCCGGTCGCGATTTTCGGCACGTGGGGCGTGAATGTAGAGCCCTGGCACGGAGTAACTCAGGGGTCGGCGAGTAAATTCGACGGCGAAATTTTGGCTGGACCGCTTCGAGGCGGTCATGCAACTTCTCGGTAAACAAGGAAAGCAGAAGACATGGCTACTGATGATTTCATAATGCCGAAAGGCCGGACCACGATCCGCGAGGGCGGCTCGCTCACGGGCGTCACGGGGCAGGTTTCGCGCACCGGGTGCGGCTGTGGGCGTACGATCCAAAACCAAACACGACCATGGCGAAACTGGAGTCCGCCTACCTGGCCGGTCTCAACGCGGTCGATCGCGCGGAAGAGCGTACGAAGGCCAACGCCGCGTCCGGTAAATTCACTCCGGACGGCGTCAAACAGGATGCGTTGAGTTTCGCGCTTAATGAGCTGGTGCCTTCCTTGCATCGCGCTCGCAATACGATTTAAAAAGCCCGCGCCGAGGTTGCAGAGCGCAAATCGAAACTGACATTGCCGGCGGCCGACAAGACCGACGCGGCGGGAGCCATCCGGCGTCAGGAAATCCGGGCTTTTCTCCGCGACATAAAACCTGAGGCGCAGTCAAAATTCTTCGGCAGTCGCGAGGGCAAGCTGCCTGCCGATATCCTCGCCGCAGTCTTGGAGATGCCGCCCGAGTTTAGCGGTGTGCCCAAAACGCGTCACGCGTTGCTGATGGAAGAGGCCATCAAGGCGCAGCATGGCGATGAGGCCGCCGAGATCGCGCAGCTCGTGGAAGCCATAGAGGTCGCCGAGAGCACCCTCGAGATCGGGCGCGACGAGATGCGACTCGAGGTCGGCGCGCACGACAAACGTGAGTTCGACAGGCAGGCCGCCGAGATCGAGGCCCAGCATCGCCCGGTGTGGCTGCGCAGGAAGGGCGAGCAAGTCGTGGTGGTGGACCTCGAACACCGCGTAAGCGAAATGCCACGCCGGCAGACATCGAATCCGGCGCGTTTTATCCTGACTATGACCACTATGTCGCGGGGAAAGTCGCATGAGCTGGAGCCCGACCAAAGACGATCAGGGCATGATTTGCGCGGCCTGCGCCAACCTTGGTGATGCCGAGCGCGAGCAATTCAAGGCCAAAGTCGCCGCGCGCTTGCAATCCGAAAAGAACGTGACGCGCAACCACGTTCGGGCCGCGATCACGGCAACTCTCAATGAAGGAAAATAGTTTGCGATCGCGATTGATCACCAGCCGCTGGAGCGCGAAACCCGGCCCGCAATTAGAATCGAGTTTGCGATCGGCCGTCGTGTCCCCACGGCGGCCTGGAGCGCGAAAGGCGGCTGGTGCGGCGGGACGCTGCACCAGCCGCGGCTCGCAGCCCCGGAGGCTCGACGGCAGAACTTTCGGTGCAAGGCGCCGGCGCGACTTAATCGCGCCGTTCGGAGGCCGCAAACCGCCGCCGTCAAGTCAGGCCGACCGCAACGTCGCGCCGATCCAAGCGGCGCCGGCTTAGGCGTCGCCTAGCGTCCGCATGTCGGCTTTCGGCGGCAAAGCGGAAAACATCTGCTCACCGCGAGTATTTCACCTTTTGACCCTGGCTGCGTGAAAACGTGCGCGCACGAAAAGCGCGCAGAATTGTTTTCTCTATTGTCTTGTCTCGGCAACCGTCGCCAGCGCTTTTGTTTTTCAAATTGACTGAAGTCGAGACGAAATTTCCGTTCGCAAATTCAATTTCGGCGTTTTCACGCGGCCAAGACCCGAAGCATTCGGTTGCATTTTCAAGCTGCCACTAGCGCTCAAAGGGTTCACCCCGACGAAGAGCCTGCCACGCGCGCGCGACGCGCTCCGTGGGGAACCAAGCTGTCGGATGGGTTGGATCGGGATTGTCAGATGGTGGTCGGAGGCCACCCTGAACGAGTTCGCCAACAATGCCGGACCGCTCTTCAAGTTGCGCTAGTGGTACAAAAGATGCCGCGCTGCCGCCCGAGCCGACACGCAAAGACAGTACCGCGTCGAAAAAAATTGCGGCCATTTCCTGTGACCGACCGATCACATGTCCGACCTTCGGCTCCTCAGCCAAAGCCCATAGCGCGCCTGCTCTGCGATTTAGCGCGAACAGGCCAGCGATGATGCCCTTGCGCGATTCCAGGTCTTCCTCGCCGACAAATAAAAGCCCTGGGACACGTCGCGCAGCCGCTGGCAACAGAGCAGAGAAATAAATGCCGCCTTTGTTCACAACGAATGCAACGACGCGTTCAGGTTTCCAAGCCGTGAACTCGTAGTTGAATTCGCCACCTGCTGACATTCCCCACAATAGAAGTGGTGCATTCACCAATTCCGAATGATCAGAGCGACTTGAAAAAGCTATAAGCGCGTCGAGTAAGGCCTGCCCGCTGCCTTGCGTGGCGTTTGCATAATTCTCGATAAACGATTCCTCGTGCGTTTTGTCTGTAAAGTGACAACCGATCAATGCGATCTCATTGCGGCTGGCGAAGGCTTGCCAAAATCTGTCGTTGACATCGGGACGTCCGTCGGCATTCGCGCCGGGCACGAGAACAACGACCGCGCGGACAAATCTCGCCTTGTCCGGATACCATAACCTGAATTCGGCCTTTTCGTAATTGGTACCGGGAGCAGCCGCCTCGTCGAGCAATTTTCCAGGGGACACTTGTGCACAGGCAACACAGCCAAGAGACAGCAGCACGGTCAGAAACAGACAACCCCCAAAGATGAACCAGGATAACTGCGCCCTCGCGTAAGGAACATTTCCGCTATAGGGCAATGTCACGCCGACCCGACGGACGCGCCTGCTCCGCTGCGCCCGCGCCTTTGCCATGCCTTCGATTGTCGCCATAAAATCCCGCCGTAGCACTCCTAATCCCTCGCGCTCGCTTTGGCGAAGCGTATCCTAGACTTGATCACGTGGGAAACCTGATTACTCGCCCGTGTTGATTCCGGAATTGGCACGTTTCGGACATGACGCGATGTCCGACTTGAGTCCGTTATGCGATCCACAACGGATTTGGCCGGGATAGTCGGTCAGACTCCTTCGCGGGCCGCGCTGCGGGCGCGTGTCGGGCGGGATGTACCCCGGCACGCCTGCGATGTTGGCGAGATTGAGAGTTTAGCGGCGGCGTCCGGGATTGGTGCGCCCCTTCAGAACTATCAGCGAGTAGACGGATGCGAACGCAACAATGGTGGCGATCACGGCTAAGGCGATGGTCTTTTCCATCCCGCGAACCTAGCGCGATGGATGACCTCGGCAACAAGAGCCGCGCATTAACATTGAGGAACACGGTAAACGGTCCGGCATTCATGGAGTGGGCCAGAAGCGGGGACCCAGTTTCGCCGCCGGAAATGCTTGCACGTCGACTTGCCTGCAGAAGATAGATAAACTCAAGAAAGCGGAGCAGTGCAAGTAACGCGCTCTGGCGGCGGCGATTACCTATAGCCCATCATCGCGACCGGCTGTTTATTCCAATTGAAGTCCGGCCGGATGTCGGCGCCTCTCTTTCCGCAGCCTCTACAGACGAACCGTGCCTCAAGGTCGGAGAGCCTGACGTGGTCGGGCCATCGGTCGGCGCTGATCGCGATCGAATGGCTGCATTTGTAATCCGAGCAGTAGATCAGGACGCCGCGCACGCCGGCTCGATGGGCTTACGATCACCATAAAGGGCGAGTCTCACACATGCGAGCCAACCTTCCTCCTGAGCTGGCTGTCGTGTATGAGAGTTTTGGCGCCGGAACGTGCCGACAAACCGGGAACGAGTGGCGTGGATGGTGCCGGCCTTTAGGTATCCCAAAATCGCACTTGACACTTGATCGACGCAAGCCCGCGGTGGGGCATTTCGACCGGGGATAGCATGGCAAATCGATCTACGACGGCGCAATCCACGGTGGCGATGTGGCATTGGGGGCCGTCCGCCATTGTGACGTTCGCGGCGATGGCCGCCATGACGGCGTTGCCCGCCGGCGCCGCGGCGAGACAGACGCGCCCTGCGGCCCCCGTCGAGGCGACGGCACCGCGCGAGGCCGGCGAGCCGATCATGGCGATCGTGTCGATCAAGAGCCAGAAGGTCACGTTTTATGACGCCGACGGCTGGATCCTGCGTGCGCCGGTCTCCACCGGCACCACGGGGCGCGAGACGCCCGCCGGCGTCTTCGCCCTCCTCGAAAAGGACAAGGACCACCACTCGAGCATGTATGACGATGCCTGGATGCCGAACATGCAGCGCATCACCTGGAACGGCATCGCGTTGCATGGCGGGCCGTTGCCCGGGTACGCGGCTTCGCATGGTTGTGTGCGGATGCCCTACGGCTTTGCGCAGAAGCTGTTCAACAAGACGCGGATCGGGATGCGGGTGATCATCTCACCGAACGACGCGGCCCCGATCGAGTTTTCCCATCGGGCGCTATTCATGCCGAACGCCGAGGCCATCGCGGCTGCTCCGGCGCGGGCCGAGACGCTCGCCCGCGAGGCCACCGAAGCCGCCAAAGCAGCCGACGAGGCGAAGAAAACCGCCGCGACAGCGGCGCGGGAGGCAGCCTCGGTGACGGCGTCGTTGCACAAGCTGGAGCAGCTCAAGAGGAACGCCGACACCGAACTCGCGTTCGCCGACAAGGCGCTGGCGGCCGCCAAGACGGACGAGGCCAAGGCGCGAGCCGAGGATCTGAAGCAGAAGACCGCCGCGAAGGCCGCAGAACTGGAGACCCAACTCGACACCGCCAAGGCCGACGTGAAGTCGAAGCAGGACGCCGCCGCCGCAAAGGACGCCGCCAAGGCGGCCGCGAGCAAGAGGGCCGACACCGCCAAGGCGGCGAATGATGCGAAGCTCGCGCTCGAGCCGGTCTCGGTCTACATCAGCCGCGCGACCCAGAAGCTTTACGTGAGGCGCGACACGCATAAGCCGGCGCCGGACGGTGGAGGCGAGGTGTTCGACACGTCCATCGAGGTTCCGGTCACGATCCGTGATCCCGAAAAACCGATCGGCACCCACGTGTTCACGGCGATGGCGCGTAACGGTTCGGGCTTTCGCTGGAGTGTGGTCACGATCGATAGCGGGGACGACGCCAAGGACGCGCTCGATCGCATCACCATCCCGCAGGATGTGCTCGATCGCATCGCGCCGACTGCATTGCCACGATCCTCGATCATCGTCTCAGACGAGCCGCTGAGCGGCGAGACCAACTATCGCACCGAGTTCATCGCGGTGCTCAACAACCAGCCTCAGGGCGGCTTTGTGACGCGCCTGCCAACGGATGATGTCGTCGTTGATGGCGGCACCTACTGGGGCGACGACGAGCCCCTTTTCAAGCCCTGGAACTCCCAGACTAGCAGTAAGCGTCGGCGCGGCGACCAGTACTATTACCCGGTGCAACGGGGCTTGTGGTAACATGCGGCACGCCAAATGAGGCTGAGCAACCGGTCAAAAAAACTTTGCAACTTGTCTGTCGTTCCCGGGGTTCGAAGGGGTGATTTCGATAACCTGCCAAACTATATATAGAAAGCCTGCGCCTCCTACCAGGAGCCGAAACTGGCGGACTGCCCATTTGCCGGTTTCGCTTGCTCGCTTCTCGTTGTCAGCCCGAAACTCAACCGCGAGAAAGTCACACTGACGTGAGCTTTCAACGCTGTGATGCGAGCCCGCCGGTCGCCGGCGGGTTTTTGTGTGTTAGCGCCGATAATAGCGATACGGCCGCTCCCAAACGAATGTCGAGCCGAAGCGGTACGGCAGCGGATCATAGCCGATCAGGTACGCAGTTCTGGTCCGATAGTGTCCATAGCGAACGACGCGGGTCGGGCTATGCCATGTGCTGCACTCGCACCGTTGACGAGAGCTGAACTCGGACGCCGAACTTTCCCACGGCTTCAGCTGATCAGCGGATGCTGCATCCGAAAGGATGCAGATCGCACTAATGGCGAGAATCGTCATGAAGCGAAACATGGCCTCGTCCTTCTGAGAGGCATCGGCTGATAACCGCGTTGATCGAACACCCGCGTTTTCACCGCTCGTGCGGATGTATATTCGGAACAAATGGCGTGCCGACGAGCCGAACCGGCTTCAAATCGGCCGCGGCGACGGTCTGGTTTGTCATAAAACCTGACTTGATTAAGCGTGGCTCGGGATGCAGGAAGCTTGCGGCCCCGACGGCGGCGAAGCCGATCGTGAAGCCAACGGTAATGACAATCAGGCGCGTGTGGTTCATGCGCGGTCAACGTCAGCCGGTTATTTTAGTTCCCGTGGTTACGGCCACCCGCCGGCTTACCCCGGCGGGTTTTTCATCTCCTGAGCTTCTACCAGTTTTCGAGGGCTTCTTTAAGAGATCCGTGAGGCCCACGCGTCTCAATCTCAGCTTTGACTGCAGGGTCCATCAGCAGTTCAAAGGCACGGGCGACATGCATATCGTGCTTTCGCGTCGGGGCATAAACTCGACTGACGAGCAGAACGAGCCGGGTGAGCAAGCCATTGCGAATCATCATAGCGGCCTGGGCGGCGTCGGTTTTTGAGAGTTCGTCGTTGACGCCCCCCTCGTTTTGCACTCGAAGGATCTCGATTATTTGGCTAATTTCGATCCCGTCCACAAAGCCACCATCTGAAATTTTATCGACGACGGTTTGACCCAGTTCCCGGTCATCAGTCACAGACTCATTTTCCCTTCTGAATTTTCCAGCCCATGAACGGAAAACGAACCGGCATGTTGCGTCCGTGTTGCGGGTAGTGATTGGTAGGGGTTTGTAACCCCTTGATTTCCCTTGTACCGGCTTGCAACGTTATGCAACACGAAAATGGCCGATAGAACGAAGCCGAAACTGCAAGAAAGCCTTTGTTTGCAGGCCTAAGTTCTGGCGCGCTCGGAGAGATTCGAACTCCCGACCCT
>CAVYLU010000016.1:0-771810 GCA_963769365.1 uncultured Alphaproteobacteria bacterium
GGCGCTCGCAACGGACGACGCTCACGAAAATCCGACTGCCCCCGAATTGCAAGCCGGCCTGTCAGCTGATGCGCCTTCTCAGCGCGAAATGGAACATGCTTAGGAGCCAATATCAAAAAACGTTTTGAGCATCTTCACGTTTGACGTCCGGGCGTTGTGCTTCGCGTCCGGACGAAGCAACGACTGGGGGAAGAAGACCTGCGTGCAGCGCAAGACGTTGACATCGCCGGCTTACGCGCTGGCGACCGGAAGGTAAGCCACTGCGTCATTTGAGATGCGCTCTCGGCGCGCCGTGCATGACGTAGCAGCTCTTCCCGCTCTCTGCCAGGCGGCAGGCTCCGAGCCTGGTCGCGATCCTCCCGCGCCTGCTGCGACAGACGGTCCTGAAGCGACACCGTCTGACGAACTCGGCGCCGCCGTTTGACGGGCTTCGAGGGGGCTTCGTCGGCCGGCGGGCGGCTCACAACGCACTCCTGGCGAAGGCTGTCAGCCGCGGACGCCGTGATCGTCGCTCGACCGGTACGCCGAAGTCTGTCCTTCTTCGCGCCGGCGACCTAGTGGCTCGCGAGGTGGCGATTTGCTGCTGAGGCTTGGTGCGCACCTCTTCTCCAACGCTTCGATGACATGATACGGCAGATTGAGTTCTTGCATGACTTCCTCCTAGGCGGCGGCCCGCCGCTCTGTCGAGCGCAGGCGCATCGGCTTGCCGCCCGGTGGGTTGCGCGGACCTCCGTCCAGAGCGCAAAGCGCATCCAGGATCTCGTCGATGGTCACCGGAGCCTTAAGGCCGTCAGGTGCCCGCACGACGCGATCGCGGACGCATCCGAGGCCCATGAAGCCAGGATCGCGCGCTTCTCGGCGAGGCTGAGGTTCGAATGGAAGACCACGTCCCGCGGATGCTCGAAAGCGGTGCCCGGATGAAGGAGTGCATTGAAATCAAAAACGTTGTCGTCAAGGGCGGTCGTCGGCCGCATGGCTGCCTCCCAATCTGAGACGAGTTGAGGGGTGGCCGCGCGGGGAAGCCCCGCGCGGCGGCGATCGATCCAAGTCGCCGAGTCCGGTTCAGGCGGCTTTGGCTTCGATCTGGGTGACGTTGCTCGGACTGGCACCGTTGATCTGGATGCGGCGCGGCTTCATGGCCTCGGGGATCTCCCGCTGCAGGTCGATGACGAGCAGGCCGTTCTGGAAGCGCGCACCCTTGACCTCGACGTGGTCGGCGAGCGTGAACTGGCGCTTGAAATTGCGCGCAGAGATGCCGCGATGCAGGAAGGTCTTCTCTTCCTTTTCGCTCTTTCGGACCTCGAGCGTGAGGACGTTCTGCTCGACGGTCAGCGCGACCTCGTCCGGCGTGAAGCCGGCGACCGCCACCGAGATCTGGAAACGGTTCTCGTCGAGGCGTTCGATGTTGTATGGGGGATAGCTCTCTTCGGCGGTCCGCTGGACCTCGTCGAGAACGTCGAAAAGGCGGTCGAACCCGATGGTCGACCTCCAGAGGGGAGTCCAATCATACCTCATATCCAAATCCTCCTTGGAGCAAGATGGGTACGAGCAGGCTCCGGACACCGTCCGGCGCCCGTCTCAATCGCGGGACCCCGAGGGCGTCCCGGTCGCCGCAGTGGCGCCGCCAAAAAAATTTGGAAGACCGGAAAAAGTTTCAAGGGGTCGGCGCGATTTTTTTGCAAGGAATCGGGTCGGTTAACCCTTTCCTTCCGTGCTCCGCCGCGCCGCCCTAGCCTCGCGCGCTTCGCAGGGCGGCTTCCAGCCAACGGGCAGCACGGTGCAGCGACGAACGGCGGGGCATACTCGGCAATCCGGCGCTCCACCGGTCCGGCCCAAGGACCTGAACCGTGGAACGCTTACGCGGCGAGCCTTTTTTGGAAGCCGCCTCCGTGATTGTGCCGCAGAGCTGGATTTGCAGCCCAACCCGCGTCAGCGCTTCGATGAGCGCGGAATTTCTGGATTGCTCGGCAATACTTTTGTAAAATTCCCGATCTCGCATAGCATATGTTTTCATGTCTCCACGCTGCAGGGCGGCTACGCCTTCAATGAGTATATTTTCAAGCCCGCTAATATCGCGGTCGCTCATTAGCGGTATGGCCAGTTCGATCGCAAAGCATTCAAGCCGCTTGAATAGCTCGTAGATATCCGCAGTCTCATTGCGAGAAAAGCTGCGCACATAAAAACCGCGATAAGGCTTGATCTCGACCAGCCCACTCTTTGCAAGGACCCCGATCGCCTCGCGGAACGGGGTTCGACTGACCCGCAGCTTGTGGATGACCTGCTTCTCGTCCAGCCATCCGCCGCTCGGCAATTCGCCGGATAAGATCAGGCGCACGACCTCTTCACAGATCCGTTCGCGCAGAGTCCTCTTAGGCAGCTTTTCAAAATTCCTGATCAGCATAAACGATGCGCCTGTCAGCCGTCGATCTGAGCTTACGGATCGCGACGTCCCAGCCGAGCGCTAGACGATGTCGCTCCTCTATTTGATTTCCGGCGCCGGCGATCCCTCGGAAAATGCGCGCTCGAATAATGCAAGATCCTCGGGTGGAATGTCCGAAACTGCGATGTAGGTGAACTCGGCATCACTCCAGCTGCGGACGTTGTATCCCGCGATCGTCTGGTCAGAGACGGATGAACCAGCCGGCAAGGTCGTCAGGCTGACCGTATGCTTGGCGTGCTTGTAGACGATCGTTGCAACCGGATCGTGGCCAACGACATCCACGCGGCCGCCCACGAGTACGAAGCCCTGCGCCGCGAGATCAGGCACCTGAGGTGATTCCGGCAGGCGCGATGTGAACCACGGCTTGACCGTATGGCGGTCGGAAGACGCAACGTCGAAAGGCTGCGGGGCTAACAAACTCCGGATATGCCCTGCAACGACTTCGCGGGCGACGTCCTCGTGTCGATCGTAGCGCTCCATCGTCAGCATGACAGAACTCGAGATCACTGCGCCAAACACCGCTGCCGCGGCCAGCGCCTGAAACGACCAGCTTCGCTGACGCGGACGTCCCGGCTGGACCGGACGACTAACCTGGCCCGGACGACCCGCCTGGGCCGGCCGATCGGCATCCAACGCAGACTGAATCCGGGCCTGCAGACCTGCAGGTACGTCATATTGCGGAAGCGAACGAAGCGTGCGGCGCAACGACAGCAACCGGTTATGCTGGGCCTTCAAAGTCTCATTGCCAGCCAACCGCCGCTCGAACTCGATCGCGGAAGCCGGATCGAGCTCGTCGTCGCAATAGGCGTTCATCTGCAGTTCGTCGTTATCTCTCATCGATGCAATCATAATTTTACTTTCGATCTCCTAGAAGAGCGATCAGAAGCTGCCTGCCCCGGGACAGACGGGACATCACTGTTCCGATTGGAACGTTGGTGATCTCTGCGATATCGCGATAGTTCAACTGGTTCATTTCTCGCAAGACAATAACCTCGCGAAACTGCGTCGGAAGCTGTGCCAGGGCGTGCTGAACCTCCTCGGCATCCGCCTTGAAAAGTGCGATCTCCTCCGGCGTCTCGATCCTCGCTCGTTGCGGGCCTTCATGCTCGAGTCCTTGTTGCTCAGCAGTACTCAAATCGTCCGTGAAAACGACCGCCTTTGGCCGGTTTTTCGTCAACCAGCTATAGGCCGTGTTGCGCACAATTGTCAGAGACCACGCTCGAGCATTGACTGCACCGAAACTCTTGATACCGCGAAACGCGCGTAGTGCGGCATCCTGCACGACGTCTTCAGCGTCGTATGAGTTGCCGGTGAGCCATCGCGCGAGACGATAGGCTTCGGCCATGTGCGGCAGGAAGACTTCATCGAACACTGCGCGTTCATCCTTGTTCTGCACAATTGCGACCGACATCTGTTGCTGACCAGACAAACGATCTGAGCCTTCCGACCGCTCCTTCAAGACAACATCGTGGAGTTCGGTGCGACGGAAATTCGACCGATGTACCGATAAGGGTGTCGTCATGTTTGCCACACCAAGGCTCCAGGATTTGATGTCACTTGACGATGACTTTTCCGACCATGTGCGGATGCAGGCCACAGAAGTATTCGAAGGTACCGGCGCTGGCGAACGTGAACGAAAACGAATCGTCAGTATCGAGCGCCTTCGATCGGAATACCTTGTCCTTGTTGACCACCGTATGCGGGATATCGTCGTGATTGACCCACTTCACCGTCGTTCCCACCGCAACCGTCAGCTCCGGGGGCGCGAAGGTGAAATTGTCGATAGTGATTACGCTGGCGCCATCCTGCGCTGCCACTGCAGCCGCCGCCAACATCGCTCCTACGATTGGCCCGATAAGCATTGCGACGATGACGGCGCGGCTGATAGCAAATCGGGCCGCCGCTCGACGGACTAATCTTTGTCCACGATCCTCAAAATCTTTTTTGGTCATCTCAAATCTTCCCTGCGGAACCAAGCGGCTGGAAACGGCGCCGAATTGCGCCGCTAAATAGGAGACTCGACTGCCTCAGGCTTTATTCCAAAAGACATACAGTTTCTCGATCGGTGGATTTCCCCGCTCAAATTGCTGATTTCGATAATTTCTGCTCGGTTCGCGAAGGTGACAGTCGATCCCCCTCCCTCGGTTGCCAAGCCGCCCACGACGTCCTCCTAAAGGGAGTCCGTTGCTCGCGCGCTTTTCTGCCAAAACCTGCAGCGAACGCCGCTTCGAAAGCCGATATTGGCCAATTCGACTTCGCAAAGCGTCAGGCGCATCCCACCCGATGGCGGAACGCCTGAGTTTCTGCCTCATCGATTTCAGATCCTTCATTTCGGCCGGAGCGACGTTGGCATCGCCCGAGACGCAGCTCGCAAGCCAGCAAATCCGCCGCATTCAATTCTGCGTCAAAAAAAGCGTGTAGGACCAGTTCCCAATCCGAACAGGCACCGGTCGCGCTCATGCTGTGTTCGGGCGTAGACGATCACGGCCATGCGCACCATGTCGCTGAGCGAGAACATTAGCCGGCTGGCTTGACGATGACTTTGCCCTTCATGTTCGGGTGGATCGAGCAGAGGTAGTCATAATCGCCCGCGGTTGCAAAAGTGAAAGAGAAACTCGTGTCCTTGGCGAGAGTCTTCGATCGGAACCCTTTGTTTATATCCACCACGGTATGTGGCATGGCTTCCTTGTTGACCCAGGTCACGGTGGTGCCGGGCACGACGGTGATTTCGCCGGGAATGAAAGTGTTATGCTCCATGCTCACGGTCGCCGCCGGGCCGGCGCCGGCATTATTCGCTTCCTCCGCCAAGCATGGGGTGAATGCGAGAGCGGCGAACAAAGCGGTTAGTCTCAGAACACGCAGAACGCTTTGCGACTTGCAGCCGATGCTTGAAGAAATTTCCGGATTTGCGACGAAACGCATTGGGTCACGGATTTTCAAAACCAATCTCCCTTTTGTGAAATAGGCACGCGCGCTGCCTCACACAGAAGACTCCCTTTTGCGCGATGAAATTCCCGAATCCGCTCACGTTTTCTTTAATTGAGAGCTGCGGCCCGTTTCCCGCAGGCGCGCGCAGCAAGCAACGGCCGTGAATAGAAAAGTCTCAGCCGACGCGAGCGAAGGCCGGAATAAAACAATCGCCGGTCCAGTCTCCTAATTGATGCGCGAGAGTATCTTCCGGCTCTGTGGCTTGGTCCTCCAAATCACCGCAAGAGACCGATCAGTATCATCGACGAACGAGGAGAGAGAATTCGATCATGGCAAATAGAGTAGATGCCGCAACATCCACCCACCTAAATGGCTTTGCAGAAGTCATGGAAAGGATCGGTCTCGCCATCATGGGCGCGCTATGCGGGCTTTTCGTTGCAGCCATGGTAGCTAAAGCAGATATCGAGGAAATCAACTCTTTGGGAGCTCTTTTCTCCGCGATGCTGTATGGCTCTCTCGGCTTCTATCTGGGAACTAACATTCCCTCGCTGTGTTCTAGCAGTACTTTTTTCAACCCCGGCTCAGGTCCGAAGACGAACCCGATAGCGCTGGCAAGCGCCACCGGCACATTAGTCGCGGCAGTAGCAGCGCTTGTATCGGTCTATATGATCATCTTTGACGAGACCCCACCTGCCATTTGGAATGTTGGGATCGGTTTCGGGTGGGCGCTCGGCGTTCTGCTGCAACTCACCGCTGGTACAGCGGCGCGGCTCGGACAGTACGGCAGCGCTCCTGCTAGGCCGCTGGGACGACGTCAAGCTGGATAAGGGTTGCAGTTCGATATGCTGGCGAATTTCGGATCATCCTGTCGATCTCAACGTGAGGCAGCCGGGATAGGCGATCGCTTTCCTCCAATTGCGCGGGGCTATGGAGGCGCTTCACCTGACCCAGAACAGCTCATCAAAACGCACTGAATATCCGACCCCCACAATGTAACTGGGCGGCGCGTTATGGTTGAGCCCCAGGCTTACGTGAAAATCCAGCTGCCGATTTGGACCGAGCCAATACAATCCGCCAGAATTCAGAAGCTGGGCGGGACTTCCACTCTCCGGGTCATCGATGACTCGCTTCAAGCAGGAGGAGCCGGCCGGGGCCGGCGCTCAGTTGCGAGACGTTGTATTGACCCAGTTTCGCTTCAAAACTGGAAGCGCAAACCAACGGTCGGATCGATCGAGGATCTTTGCAGGAAGCCGTTTGCAAGACCGTTCGACACCTGCGACCACATAATGCCTGCATAGGCGTCGAAGCGTTTCGCAAATCTGTAGTCCGCGACGAAGGAAGCCGCGTCCAGCTGTCCGCTGCATGACGCAAAGGCACTAGTTGTACAGATACCTCCCACGTTCACAACGCCAGACTGAAAGCTGTTCTGCTCTTCGTGGTAATAGGCGACACTCAGGTCGACGTCGGGCCTGACCGCATATCTCAGCCCACCCCAAAATACCTGGAGGACCTTATCGGTGGTAAAATTGGCGTTGTTAACGGCGCCGAGCGAATAACCGCCCGTGATGAAGCTGCCGGGCGCCAACGGATTATTCGGATTTGCGAATTGCATGTGCTCATAGCCGCCATAAAGCTTGACCGGCCCGAGGGTGTATTTGGCAAGAAGCATAACGCCGGTGTTGTCGGAGACAGTTCCCGAAACAAGTCCCGCCCCCTGGTTTATACCCAAGTTGGCCGCGGCTGTGATCTGCGCAGTACTGAGCGGGGCTGACGAAACCGCATCCGTGACGTGACTGAAGATCGCGTCGACTGACAAGCCCGCATAGTCCGCGCCGATTTGTCCCTCGATAGCATTGCCTGGGGCGCTGAAGGCGCCAAATCTAATCTGGGTCTCCACCGCGGCACGGAAAGCGCCGAAACTCACAGCATATTTGAACGAATTGTCGAAGATACGATTCTCAGTGTCGCCCGCGCCACCGGTAGCTCCCTGGAAGCCGATCAGGGAGAAAGCGCCAGAATTGCTCATGGGATCATAATTGACTACGCCATCCGAAGTTAGGGCATTTTGCCGACCGTAAGTCAGCGTTCCATATATCGGCGAGCTAAGGCCCGCATAGGCAGCTACGTTGAATGCTTGGCCGTCCTTCGCAGAATCGGCGAACGAGTTCTGCTGGCCAATCGCCAGTCCGTTGTTTTGCACAATGGACCCGAGGCCGTCGGAAAGCTTACCGGACTGCGGATTAAATCCGGTCTGAAGATTGAATATGGCCGATAGACCATCCGCAATTTCCTGGTTTCCCTTAAGGCCGACAAACGACGAACTCAGCGCATTCGGGCCAACGCCGAAATAAGAGCCATTGCTGTTCTTCGAGATCAGATAGTTCAATCCTAGCCCGGCGGTGTTGCTCAGCGGAGCGCCGTGATTTTGATAGGTCACGCCCATGTCGACCAGGCCGTATAGCGTAATGCCGTGCCAGGTTAGGCTGTCATCTACGGGGGCCTTTTTGTATTCCGCCTTGTAGGCGAAGTCGGCGGCCATCGAATCCCCCGGATTCGCCGGTCGTGCCGCGACAGCGGGCTGCTTTGCCGGCTGCGCTTCAAGCTTGCGCTGCCGCCTTTCAAGATCTGCGATTCGTTTTGTCAGCGCCTGGTTTTGCTCGCGGAGCTCTTTCGACTGGGCCTGGATATCCGAAAGTTCATCGGCATGGCCCGCCGTTGAGAACGCTAAAGCGGCAACTGCAGAAATTAAAATCCTTTTCACGAGCGTCCCCCAAAAATAGCGCGCGGCGCAACTATCCGCAACTCCACCAAGATCACGGATCCTCAGGATGATGACCCTGGTAGGGAGACTCACGTTCGAGTTCGGCAATTCCCGATCTGGTAAAATATATTTTTTGATTCGTCTCGCGAAAGCGAACCGCGCACATGGACCAAGCCGGCATTCGCGGGCTTAAGCGCCGCCAAAAATGTATATTGTTTAGGTCGACAATATATTCGTGCGCAAAAACGACGGCAGCTTGAACGTGACTTCATAATCCTGAAGCACCAGCGCAGAGGTTTGCTTGAGATCACCCGTGGCTCGTGGTTTGAAGAAGTTTACAACATTATTCGCGTGCTCGGGAATATCAGAAATCAGATCCGAGCAGGGGTTCGAAAATAACTAACGTCAAACTTATTGGCCTGGCTGCGATTCTGTCAGCGGCGATCGCGACCCTCTCAGTGGGCGCGTTCGGCCACCCGGCGTTTCATAGTGATATGGACCGCATCCATCGTCTGAACATTTCCACTGCGATGTTCGACACTGGGTCGGCCTGGTTTGATGACGAGCCTAAGTGCCGATCCGATGGCCGTATCGCGTTGCCGTGTATTACGATGCAGCAGGCCGGTTGGATGAGGCTCGAAGTCTGATCAAATCTAGCACTCCAGGTCGGCGGGTTATTCAGCAGAATCAAAAAGACATCTAGGCACATCCCCGCGCGAGAATAATCCGCCCACTGCTTTGGTCAAGTCCTTGTCTGGCTGGCTTAGTTGCTGGTCGTAACCGAAAGAGGAAGTCCATATGACGGATGATCACGACAATCATGGAGATGGCATCAGTCGTCGTCACACTCTCGAATGCATGCTCTGGGCTGGCACCGGCGTTTTATGGACGGTTGCCGGCGGCATTCCGAAATCCAGCCTGATGGGATCGGCGCAGGCTGCGGAGGCCGGCTTCACCTTCTTGCAGATTTCCGACAGCCATGTCGGCTTCGACAAGAAAGCCAATCCCAATGCGGCACGCTACAGGAAGCCATCGCCAAGGTTAAGGCTCTGCCCAACAAGCCAGCCTTCATGCTGCATACCGGTGATATCACCCATTTGTCGAAGCCAAAAGAATTCGACGATGCTGCGCAGGTCATCGGCAGCGTGGGCCTCGACGTGCACTACGTGCCGGGCGAGCACGATAACCTCGACGAAGTGCCGCTCAAATCCTATCTCGAGCGCTACGGCAAGAACACCAAGGGCACAGGCTGGTATTCCTTCAACCAGAACGGTGTCCATTTCATCGGCCTCAACAACGTGATGAACCTCCAGGCCGGCGGCATGGGCATGCTCGGGCCTGAACAACTGGCCTGGCTCGCCGATGATGTGAAGGGCCTTTCCGCCTCCACGCCAATCGTCGTCTTCGCTCACATCCCATTGTGGACGATATCCAAGGATTGGGGCTGGGGCACCGACGATTCGGAGCAAGCGTTATCGATGCTGAAGCGTTTTGGTTCGGTGACGGTGCTCAATGGTCATATTCATCAGTTGATGCAGAAAGTCGAAGGCAACGTCAACTTCCACACAGCCAGGTCAACGGCCTTTCCGCAGCCGGCGCCGGGCAGATGCATGCCGGGACCGCTATCTACGGCAACATCGGCGCTGCCGACCGCCTCGACTTCACAGTTATCGGCACCGCGGTCAATCTGGTCAGCCGCATAGAGGCGGTTGTCAAGACTCTCGTCCCACGGATCGCGGTCAGCGGCGAAATAGCGCGCGCTTACGGCGGCCCACTACACTCGCTCGGCAGCCACCAGCTCTGCGGCCTCGCCACGCCGCAGGAATTGTTCGCCCCGGTCGTCACTGGTTCCTTCGCGGGACCTCAGGATCGCAAAGATTCTGATTCAACGCGGTCTTGATTCCAACAAACTCACGTATGAGGCGCTCATCCACTGCTACCAGCAGGGCTGCCGCCCAACCAGGCCAAGCGCCTTCGCTAGGCTCGCGATGGCGCGACGGTCGTTTACCTTCTTCGAAGCGCGGAGTATAAATTTTGCAATTGTGGTTCAGTCTGAATGCATGCGCATCGAAGAAAAAGAAGTAACGTTAGACGAAAACCTTGGCATCCGGATAGCGTCTGAGGTCCGTTACACCTTCGCAACACGGACAGGTGCGGCTACTCGCGCATGACGCTCGCTCGCGTCGCGCCCGATCCATCCGGTCACGATCTTCGAACATTCGAATGCAGCAAGTGCGAGCACATTTTGATAACTTCGGTGTTGTCCGATCCTATGAAATCAGACCGGTAAAATCGCTGGACGATGGACATAAGCCGCCGAAATAGTCGTGATGCCCGCACATCGAAAAGTCACTCGATCATCCTCGTCCGGCCCCAAACGTAAGGCGCGATCTCGCGCGTCTATGTCCGCTGGATCATGCGCACGGCGGCGCGGCCTTTCCGCCTTTCCTATGTACTACTTATATTCATTGCAGGCCGCCGCACCTCGAGAGGCTAGAAATCGCGGCGCCTGCCGTACCAGCAATCCCAATCTCGGCGACTGTCCCAGCCGCCATTAGCTCGCCAAGCAGTCCACGTCTGGTAGTCGTAGCGCTCGCTGTAGGGATTTCCCGGGTCCCTGTTCTGGCAAAAGGCCTTCCGGGAGTGATGGCCGGGATCTGATTTCAAATGCTGAGCCGTTGCGGGTCCTGCCACCATAGAACAAAGGACTACGGCGACGCCGAAAAGTCTGAGTTTCGTCATGGTACATAAAACTCCATTTCTCGTAGAGCTGACATAGGATTGCATTTAACGAACACCACTAAATTGCATTTTAGAAAGGCGGTGTCCAAGGCAGGGCGTGATGCGCCAAGCGAAGGTCGACGGCGACATCGTCGAGCCATCCATCCGATGGCCGTGCCGGTGATCCTGACGACCGAACAGAGCGCGATGTCTGGATGCGGCTCCGTGGGACGAAGCGGGTCAGCTACGCCGACCGCTGCCCAATGCCCTGCTCAGGATCGTCGCCAGCGGCGAGCGCGAGGAGAGACGTCGGCGTTTTGGCCAATGTCCGCTTCGCGCCATATCCCGCCGTTCGCATCGATCAGCGTCGCTGATTTCAGTTCGCACCAACGGCTGCCCTCGGCTACCCGAAATGCAGCACTCTTGGTGAGGCACGAAGCGCTCTACTAGGAAGAAACCATGGGTAGGCTGCCGGCGTCATATCAACGAAGATGTGCTTCAGTCGTATCGCACCTGCTCGCTTCTAGGCGAGCGCTCCATCAAGGATCGCGAGCAACGCGGTGGTCGCGCACCGATCGCCAGACAAGCCTTGTTTCCGGTCTTGCAAACATGTTGAACAACTGTTATGTTTTGTTCAACAATGGAGACTGCCATGGCTGTGCGGACCCGCACGTCGACAGAAACCGAGGAGCACGTTGCGCTTAAGCGTAACCGGCTCGTGCTCGAGCAAGCGCGCGCCGTCGGGTTGCTCGGTGAGGCCAAGAACACGCGCTTGTCCGGCCGCGTACCGGCAGGCCTGATAGAAGCGGCAAAGAAGCGGGCTCACGTATCTTCCGATACCGAACTTCTAGAGCTCGCATTGTCGCGTTTGGCGCTCGAAGACGATTTCGGCGCGCGTCTTGTTCGGCGCAAGGGAAGCGTCCCGGCAGATATCGATCTTGCCCTTTGATCTCCAAGGAACGCTGCGGAGGCTGAAGCCGCACAAGCGCTTGGAGCGGTTGACGCGACGAGCAGATTCCGAGCTTGCCTGGGCATCCGACCAGCCGCTCATCGGCGGCGCGCTGATTCTCGACACCAGCGTTTATCTGGACGTCTTGCAGGCGCGCACGCCGGACGCCGTCGATGAATTGCTGACATATCGCGTCTGCTACCACTCGGCCGTCTGCCTTGCCGAACTAACGCATGTGTTCGGGCGGCTCGATCCGACCCACCCCTCAACGAGTGGGGTTCTGCAAACGGTGCGGGAGGTGATTGAAGACATTCCGTCGCATCGCTTGCAAGCTCCGGATTCGGCGACGTGGGGCGAAGCAGGAATGCTTGCGGGCGAGCTCTTTCGTCTGAGCGGCGCGCAGAAGGGTGCGGGTCATGAGCGGAAATATCTCAACGATGCGCTCATCTATCTTCAGGCGCGGGGTATCGGTGCCAGCGTAGTGACCAGGAATGTCGGCGACTTCGACTTCCTGAACCAACTTGTTCCGGGAGTTCCGATCATTCTGTACCGGCAGGCGTGAGCCAATGCCGCAGCCACTCAGAACCGTGGTGCCGCAAGAACTCCGGGTAGCGAAGGATTCGAAGCCCCGACGGCAGTCAGCCAATGTAGAACTCGCGGTCGAGTTGACGCCTAGCCGACCTCCTCGTTTCGGCGAACGGCCGCTTTGCACCAACACCCGCCATTCAGTTGGCGAGTGGATTGCTCGCATGCAGGTGGCCTAGGAAGATTCGGTTTGCGATTTTCTTCCTACGGGCCACACCGTAATCGGCGGTCCTCCACTACCTCGTCGCCTTCGATCGTGACGCGGTCGCCCGGCTCGATGATCGCTTCGAGCAATGCGGTCGCGCGGTCAGGCGTGCAGGCTTTCCGCTACTGATCTTTGCGGCTCGCGCCAGCCGGGCAGCGCGACCAGTTCCCTGTCGTGACGTGGCTGACATGATGAAACTCCTTCACTTTGCGAATGTCCTTGATTGGATTAGCTGCACATCCGGTGGCGGCCGACGCGCGCCCGCACTCGACTGAAACTGCAGAGGCGATAGCACACAGACCGCCGCTGCGCATGGCTCTGCAACTCATCTCCACCATGACCGGTGCCTCGTAACCGCGGGACGTCAAAAAAGCCTTTGGGCCGTCTTGCTTTCGCGGTCCTGGGAAGCTTCCCTCAATCCATCGGTCACGGTTGAAACTATTCGTGGAGCCGCCTCGAACCGGTCGACACGGGCCCGTTCGCACCAACCCCTGCGTTCCCCGAGCAGCAACAGTCCGACGAACAAGGGCGCCGCCCAGGTGGCAAGTTCGATGCCGACCGTAGCATCGCCATGGTCGGACAGCGCCCATCCCAGCGCCACCCGCACGTTTCACAGAACACAACGCGCCAAGGCGTCGGCCATCGGGCATTGGTTGCACGTCCGGCCAAACATTATCGATGAGTTCTTTCTTTCCGATGACCTGGCCGGGACGCTCGGCGAGGTAGATCAAAATGTCCAGCGCCCGGCTGCGGTCCTTCCCGCTCGCCCCATTCGACAACGTGTGATGCTCCCCGTATTTGAACTCGGACCAGAGTGCCGATAATGTGCTGCGGCAGCGCCGGCCTCAAACTGGTGCTGTATCGAGTCGGTACGTAGCCGTAGGTTGGCTCGAAGGCGGGCTGCTCTTATCTTGGGCAATTCCGCGTAGATCAGGCGCACGCGAATGGTTTCTTGTAACGGGGTACACACGGAGCAGGTCCAATGACCGCGTCCGGCCCGCCTCCCGTATCGCAGCTGGTGGTTCAGGATTTGACCCGCGCCGCGATCTTTCTGGTCGTCACGATCAACCCTGGCGCGACGAACCGAGCGGCAGTCCGGTCGTTTTGCGGCGACCTCGCGGCCTTGGTCCGCGCGGTTGGTTTCCGCGATATCGAGGGCAACCTCTCCTGCATGATGGGGATCGGATCCGAGGCCTGGGACAGGCTTTTTGGCCAACCGCGGCCGGCGGAGCTGCACCCGTTTCGGGAATTCAAGTCCGGCCCACGTCATGCCGTGGCGACATCAGGCGATCTCATGTTTCACCTGCGCGCCAAACGCATAGACCTCTGTTTCGAGCTGGCGACCCAGATCATGACCCAGCTCGGCGCGGCGGTTTCGCCGGTCGACGAAGTGCATGGCTTTCGGTATTTCGACGAGCGCGATCTGATCGGCTTTGTCGACGGAACGGAAAATCCGACCGGGCAAGCCGCGATCGATGCCGCTTATGTGGGAGCCGAAGACGCCGTCTTCGCCGGCGGCACCTATGTGATCGTTCAAAAATACCTGCACGATCTGGCTGGCTGGAATGCGCTGTCCACTGAAACCCAGGAGCGGATTATCGGCCGCACCAAGCTTTCGGACATCGAACTCGATGACGCGGTGAAACCGACTTATGCCCACAACGCGCTCGCCAAGGTCGTGGTGGATGGCCAGGAAATCAAGATCATCCGCGACAACATGCCGTTCGGCCGCGCGTCCGAAAAGGAGTTCGGCACCTATTTCATCGGTTATGCGCGTTCGCCGCAAACGATTGAGCAGATGCTCGAGAACATGTTCGTCGGTCAGCCTCCCGGCAATTACGATCGTCTGCTCGATTTCAGCGTTGCCAAGACCGGCAATCTGTTCTTCGTGCCGTCAGCGACTTTCCTGGAAAATATCGCGGATGACGATCCGGTTGCGGGACTTTCGCACACGCCTGCCGTTCCAGCGCCAAAGCCGGCGCTGAAACGCGAAGGTTCGCTCGATATTGGTTCGCTCAAAGGAGACCCTGCTTCATGAATAATCTTCACCGCGAGCTTGCCCCAATATCCGACGCGGCGTGGTCAGAGATCGAGGAAGAAACGTCGCGCACCATCAAGCGCTACCTTGCCGGGCGGCGCGTCGTCGACGTACAGGGGCCGGGCGGAATTGCTCTTTCCGCCATCGGCACTGGCCATTTGCGCAATGTCGCAGCGCCAGGGGACGGAGTCCTTGCGCGACAGCGTGAGGTCAAGCCGTTGGTCGAACTTCGTGTTCCCTTCGAACTCGATCGCCAGCAGATCGATGACGTTGAGCGTGGCGCCAACGATTCGGATTGGCAGCCCGCCAAGGACGCCGCGCGACTTCTGGCCTTTGCAGAGGACCGGGCGATCTTCGAAGGTTACGCCGCCGCAGGCATCGGCGGCATCCGTGAGGGGACCAGCAATCCGGTCCTGACCCTTCCGCCCGACGTGCGCGCCTATCCCGACGCCATTGCCCAGGCGCTGAGCAAATTGCGACTCGAGGGCGTCAACGGCCCCTATTCGGTGTTGCTGGGCGCCGATGCCTATACGGCTTTGAGCGAGACCAGCGATCACGGCTATCCCGTCCTGCAGCACATCAAGAGCCTCGTGGATGGCGAAATCATCTGGGCACCAGGGATCAACGGCGCGTTCGTCCTAACGACGCGCGGCGGCGATTTCGCTTTGCATATCGGAGAGGATGTGTCGATCGGCTATCTCAGTCATGACGACAAGACGGTCCGGCTCTACCTTCAGGAAACATTTACGTTCCTCTTGCTGACGACAGAAGCCGCCGTTGTGCTGACGGCCAACGACAGCAAAGCCAAACCGTGATTTCCGCTTCGGCACCGGGCAGACATCGAGGGTCTCTCGAACGTCCGCTTCGCGCCAACAGCGGCCGTTCCATATCGCTCATTAGGCGAAAGAGCCAGTCGCAAAAGCGGTGGCTTCGCGCTCCGGCGCTACCATGAAGCGTACTAAATCGTGCAACATCGTAGTTTGGCGCACAAAATCGTAGCCTTGATAGGGGGAAGGACTCGAACCCCCGACCTTGGTGTTGCTCTTTAGCGATCAGTCGCCGGACGACCGGTAAACTCAACGTTTTCCATAGCTGTTTCTATACCAACCCGCGGTTGCAGGCTCGAGTTCTGCCGGCTCGCTCCGAAATGCTGACCACTCTGACCGCGCAGATTGTCCGATTTGCTTGCCCCAATATCCAAAACTACGACGCACACGTAGTCGACCTATACCAATGGGTCGGTGCGCGGTATCTCGTTGGCGTGAAGGGTGCAGATACAACTGCAAAGAGCGATTTTAACTCGGCACTCGACCGAATTTCGGATCGGATCACGCTGACTTCCAACCCAAAGGTCCGTTCGGGAGGTCAACTATCGGAAAGCACAATTTACCTTATATTTCAATAAGATATGGCGGAGATGGAGTCAGTCAATCCCCATTGAAAGACAAAGCATTTCTTTTAAAATGCTTCGAACTCAAAGCATACTTGCCAGGTTCGAGTTGATTCCTCCTCAGGAACTAAGACGCTCGAACAAAAAGGCCCCCGTTATGGGGGCCTTTACTTTAGACAGCATCCTTTGCGGCTTTGACGGGCCTGGCCCTTACGATCTTCCGTGCCGGCTTGGCCTTGAACATCATTTCCTCACCCGTGAACGGGTTGGTGCCCTTCCTCGCCTTGGTGGCCGGTTTCTTGATGACGACGAACTTTGCAAAACCTGGAACGAGAAAGATCCCGTTTTTCTTCAGCTCCTTGTGACCGACATCAGTCAGAGTATCCATGACGTGCTTTACGTCGCGCTTGGCTAGCTCCGTGGTGGTCGCGATCTTGTCAATCAACTGTGATTTGGACATTTGAGTAGGCATCGTGTCTCCTTTGATTCGTGCCGAGGAGACAATAAACGAACGGCAGAAGACCTAGGGCCTTCTGCACAGATTTGTTGAGCTTTGACGAATTTTTCGTCGCTTAAGTAAGTCGAACCGCTCCGCCTCTTTTCCAGCCCCTGCCCTTGGGCTGACCCTCCCAAATGGTGGCCGGGAAGCGCCAGGGAAGTACGGAAGCGATTCTTGCCGCTTCGCTCCAAGGGTTGCTTTCGCCGACTGGATGGTGACCGAAAACTGGCGCAACCAGTTGATGGGCACAGTAACCTTTACCGGTTAGGTTAGCTTCGATGTATCTTTCAAAAATCTCAAGCGGGCAATCTGTTCGGCTGCATTCGAATTGGGAGGGGTCATGGTCAAGCAGAAGAATATTTGCGTCATTGGCGCAGGCATTGCGGGCCTTACCACAGCAAAGGTATTCAAAGCGCGCGGGCACAATGTAACTATACTCGAACGTAGCGGCGATCTTGGTGGTGTCTGGGAGCCCGCACGTTCCTATCCCGAAGTGCAGACCCAAAGCCCCAAAGATCTCTATCGATATACCGACAAGCCAATGCCTGACTCCTACCCGGAATGGCCGAATGGGCCTCAAGTTCATGCTTATCTGACCGACTACGCCAAACACCATGGACTGATGCCGCGTATGCGCTTCGACACCACGGTAGTTGGCATGGCGCGTCGCGTCTCCGGTTTGCCCGGCTGGACGCTGAAGATTCAAAATCCCGATTCCAGCGCCGCCCAGGAAGACTACGATTTCGTCGCTGTTTGCACAGGCCAGTTCAACGAACGACGGACCTTAAGCATTTCTGGTGAAGACGATTTCAAGGCCGCAGGCGGGGAAATACTTCATTCGGCGCAACATACCGATTCAATGCTGGTCAAAGGCAAGAAGGTCGTCGTGCTCGGGGGCTCGAAATCGGCAACGGACATAGCCGTCAACTCGGTCAACGCCGGTGCGAGCGAAGTGATGATGGTGTACCTCGAACCGGTCTGGCGAATTCCCTACTTCATCGGCGGACTAATCAATTTCAAACGTATTCTCTACATCCGCGCTCAGGAAGAAATGTTCCGCGCCTGGGGCATAAGCGCTGCGTCACGCGTGGCCCACGCGATCGCCAAGCCCCTGGTGTGGGCAAATTGGCGTGGGCTTGAGGTCCTCCTGAAGTTTCAGTTGAAGCTGAAAAAATGCGACATGGTCCCCACGGGACGCATCGAGGATGGAGTCAATTGTTCGGTCCCGATCGCAACGCCCGGCTTCTTTCCGATGGTGGCCGATGGCCGGATTAGGGCCATCCGCGGCACGTTCCAACGCTACGATGGCAAAACAATCGTCATGACCGGTGGTGAACGTGTTGATGCCGACGTGGCCATCCTCGCTATCGGCTTCAAGCTTGGCGTCCCGTTCTTACCGGACGCCTTTCGCGCCAAGCTTGTAGAAGCCGATGGCCAGTATCGGCTCTATCGTTTCATCGCCAATCCCGATCTTCCCGACATGGGTTTTGTGGGCTTCAATTCGAGCTTCTGCACGGTCCTCTGTGCCGAGATGGCCGCTAACTGGCTCGTGCGTTACGCCGACCGTCAATTAGCAAAACAACCGACCGCCGACGAGATGCACAAAAATATCGACATGATGCTGCACTTCAAACGCGTGGAGAGGCCGGCGGCAAGCGTTTACGGCGGACTTTGCGTCGCGCCCTATCACTTCAAGCATTTCGATGAGCTTCTGGATGACATGGGAGCGACTTTGCGCCGCCGCAATCCATTGGCAGAAAAATTCACTCCGCCCGATGCCGACGCGTACGCCCGATTCCTGGCGTCGGCTCCCGACTATAGGGTTTTCGCGTCGTAAATTCGCATCACGCCGTCAAGGGCCCTCATCGCCGCAGCGGCGTAGCAGCAGTTCGGGTGGCATCAACTGTTCGACAGAGGGATCGTCTTGATTGTAGGTGCAGCAATTTTGGCGACACAGGTAGGACCGCTGAAAGACAAGGAAATTCGATGGAAGCGGCACTCCTTGTGAAAAAGCTCCGCAGCGAGTTCGCCGGGCCGTTCGAGTTGAGCCTCGACATAGGTACGTGCGCCGCGATTACCGGTTCATCGGGATCTGGCAAAAGTCTCTTTCTTCGCATGATCGCCGACCTCGACCCCAACGAAGGTGAGGTTTGGCTGAATCAAAGGGAACGCGCTTCGATGTCCGCCCCGGCGTGGCGAAAGCAGGTCACGTACGTGTCCGCGGAGTCGGGGTGGTGGACCGACAGAGTGATCGAACACTTCGCCGTAAACAGACGAAACGAGGTCGCAGCCCTGGCGGCTCGTCTTGGGCTTCGCGTCAATCTTCTGGACGCCCCGATCGCGCAGCTCTCCACCGGTGAGAAGCAACGCTTCTCGCTGATAAGGGCCGTACTGCCAGATCCACCTGTCTTGCTCCTGGACGAACCGACCGGCCCATTAGATGAGGAATCGGTCGTTCGGGTCGAGGCGCTCCTTCGGGAGCGAATGGCAATGGGAGCATCCATCCTGCTGGTCACTCACGACCCAAACCAGGCCGAGCGCTTGGGCAATCAGCGCTATCGAATGGCTGCAGGACATCTGGAAATGCCATGAATCCAATTCTGCTAACGCCGCTGGACATCTCGATCGCCGCCTCCTTGATTATCCTCGATGCGGCGCTTTCAATCTGGCTCAAGCTTCGGCTACATCGGCAAATCGCTATCGCCGCAACGAGAATGGTCGTGCAGCTCGTTGCAATAGGCTATGTGCTGCGTTTCATCTTTTCCCTGAACAACCCGGCAGTCACCCTGCTCCTTGTTGTCGTCATGATGCTCGTCGCCGCGCGCGAGGTGGCGGCCCGACCGGAGCGTCGCTTCAGGGGCCATACAAACCTCATGATCGGGTTTGTCAGTGTCGGCTTTGCCACCTTCGTCACGGCGGTCCTTGCCTTAACGACGGCGATCCGGCCGCAGCCATGGTTCGATCCGCACTATGCGATCCCGCTGGCGGGCATCATTCTCGGCAACGTTCTGAATTCCGCCAGTTTGTCGCTGGATAGTTTTCTAGGGTCGGTCCACCGCGAGCGACAGGCAATAGAAGCACGACTGTCGCTCGGTGAAGCCTATCGTCAAGCGATCGCGCCGCTGGTGCGCGAAGCCATCCGGCGAGGACTGTTACCCATCATCAATCAAATGTCGGCAGCAGGAATTGTGACGCTGCCGGGAATCATGACGGGACAAATCCTAGCAGGTCTCGATCCTCTCGAGGCTGTCAAATATCAAATCTTGCTGATGTTCCTGTTGTCCGGTGGCAGCGGACTGTCCGCGTTGGTCGTATCCTATCTGGCGGCGTGGCGTCTGACAGACCAGCGCCAGCGACTACGTCTGGACCGGCTGAGTAGTCGATCCTAATCAAGGCGCGACTGCCCGTTTTGCTTTGCTTCGCCACCCTGGGCGCCATTCCAAATCAAACATTGCGCAAACTTCCGAAATGGCTTGTGCCGGCTCCGCGATATACCCGCGATCTTAGGACTATCCGATTTCTTCGCCGCACTATCCAATTCTACGATGGGCGAGCAATTGGCCTGTTCGCGACGAGGGCAAAGAAGATCGCCAAAGACGCCCACGCAAGTAAGGCCGCCTCAGTTGGCGCGTGGCAATAAGTACCGGACCGTCATCCCTGAACCGTTGGTTCGGTCGAGAAGCAGCCTATCGCCCATCTTGAATTCCTCTTGCATGGCGTCGCAGCAAGAACCGGAGCGGGAACCGCCCCTTGCAATGGAGCGATATAGGTCTCCCGAATTGATAAGGATATCTATGCGCCCCTGCGCGGCTGCGCGGCCCAACTGGGCGAGCAACTCTTGTCGGAAGTGATCGGTCGAAACCATCCGTTCGTCCTCCCAATCCGACCACGCGCCTAATCCGCGCCGATAGCGAGTTAATTCGCAAGGTTCCGCACCCCGCCTCAGTTGGCGGCCTCTTTCATTCTAAACCGGCCCGAGCAAATTCCAGATCAGCGCCAGCGTCGCGATCAGCAGCATGCACATGATGATGCGGCGGCCGATGCGGTTCAATTTGAGAGGATCGAATTTATTGTCTCGTGGAGTCTGAGCGTTGACACCGGTTTCTGCAGCATTGGCTGCCCACTAAACGCTCTTGGTCGGCCTTCTGGTCCATAGCCGCTGACGAAAACAAATGGCAGACCTCGCCGGTGAACGATCTCGGCGACCGGGCTGATGATGCGACCGGCAATATTTATGTCGAGAATGGCGAAATCAAAAATAGCGGTCCCTGCCAGAGCTTGCCCAACTTCGATGTTGCCTACCTCAGCAACCACGCGATGCCCAAGCTCTTCAATCATGTCCGTTAGCATCGGCCGGATCAGGCCTTCATCCTCGACCAAAAATATGGATGCTCCGGGCACTTTAGCCCCCTTTACCGCGCTTCAATGGGAACTATTACGCCAGACCGGGAATCTAGTCCCTAAAAAACAAAAGCAAACATAAGGGAACTGAAAAGCTCGCATGCGAGTGCTACTCGGCTAGCAAGAAAGAGATGGAGTGCCTATTGGGGCATCCATTCGATCACCAATAGCGCGCTGCCAACTGAGTTTATGTCCGCTCGGGATGTTCGGACGCTCAAAATGCTCGGCGGCGGGCTGTGACGAGCCGCCTTGACAGCCGCTAGCGCCGGACATTGAGCCGCCGATCTAGTCGCCGCGAAGAAGGTCGACAGAGTGCCGAGTTTTTTTCTGGAGGTAGCGACGAAAGTAATCGCGCGCGACCCGGTCCAGCACTGTCGAGACCATCTCTCCAGATTTTGAAGGGGCGCGGCGCTGCGCTTCCCTTACATACTCGTGGACTTCCTCTCGCAATCTATCAGTGTCCGCCTCGCTCGGAAGAGGCGTCTGAGATTCGAGCCGGTCCCGGAAGCGGAACAATTCTTTTCGGGAGATCATGATAAATCTCCAGTTTTTGTTTTCGATGTTTGATCCTGAATGTCGCTTCGCGACCAATTCCGGAGGCCGACCAATAACGGTCGCATTCAGGGGATGCCGGTTGAAGTCCGGCTCATTAGATCAGTGACATAACGCCGTGCCTAATGTCAGGTTCCCGACATAAAGGAGGTTTGCTTTGCAGGAACCGCGCCCTCGTTAGGCCTAACTAGTTCCGGGAGGTGGCAGCCCCGGATTGCCTCTGCACCGGGGCCTTTTTTTAACTCACGGCGCGCTTGCATTGGGTACTCGACGCACCGCCTCGTCGACCTTTCTCGCGATCACGCCTGTCCTCCGGCGAAAGCTCCATGATCGGGTAGTGGATATCAGCATCGATCATCAGCATGCTATCGAGCGGCTTTTCAGCCCATTGCCACCACGGATCGAAAGCGTCTTTCATCGGACGATTCTGACGCGAGACTAGCAAGATGAAACAGCATTACTGCCTTAGCTTGCTGGGATTGACGAGACACGGTTGGCGGTTGACGAAGCCATTTTCCCTGTATCGCGAAGTCGGCCTGAAACTAAGACGGGCTGTGATCTAGGTTACGTATTGCATCCCAAGAGACTGATAGCGTGGAAATTGATGGTTAGGATCAAAACGACGGGGTTCGATCATGCCCGCCATATTCGACTTACTCTACCGTGAATACTGCCGTGCGCGCCTCGCGGAAATGCGGAAACAGCTTCTGATTTCGACTGAGAGCCAGGCAGTCCCAGAAGCGAATCGCGATGTCGACTATCTTGGCGGCTCCGCTAGTCGCGATAGCGGTTTTGGCGACGATAGGACAGCCGCACAGAACGAAACTCGCCACATTCACTGAGCGTGACTACAGGCGCAAAGGATGGTTACGCGCGAGAGATATAGTGTTCCTGCGATCATCGCTTGCGTCGCGGCCATGACCGTTATCGGTCTGATTGTGGTCGGGGCTTGGTAGAGCGCGCGAACTCATCGGGCTTGTGCCGGTTGATCGCCTGCATGATGCCGACGCGTCCGAACATCGTCGGCGCGCCGAGCGTCGAATGACCTGCGTATCGACTATGTTGGAGCGAACAGTAGCGTAGCTAACGCGCGTTTACGGCAACTGCGGTTGCCTTGCGGACCGAAGCGCCGAGTCGGCAATGCATGTCACTTTGCCCGCATCACTGTGTGTCCGCTGGCATTCTTCCCGAAGCCGGTTGATCTGGTTGTGGTCGCGGCGCATATCAAAGGCCGCGTAGACAATCGCGAGGAAAAAAACCGCGAATGCCGCGATGCCGATCACCCTCATGCGCGCCTCCCTCCCAAGATACGTCGCCAACTCGCGGGCGTTCTGCTGTTCGGCATCGCTTCTCTGGCTTGCGCGGTGGCGCCAACTCGCCGGGATTCAGAAATGACCGCTGGTGAGTTTTAGGTCCGGCCACTGATAGAACAGCGCTCAGCACTCAAACCGAAACCAAGGGCTTCTCTGACACCGCAACGGCTTCGGTGCCGCAAGACGCTCTTCCAAATATCATGCCCCAGCTCTCGCAGAGCTTTCGCCTTTTGGTAGCTGTCGGCCAGATCAGGCAATTTATGAATAGCGGCCTGAGTGTACTGAAGGCCGGACTGGATGAGGTCTGAGTAAGGAGTGGTGGTGATCATTATAGCCGCCCCCGATATGAGGATCAGGCAGGCGACAATGATGCGCCAGGGAACGCGCTTCGCAGCTAGTTGGGTCATGGTTGAGCCCTCCGCCTGACCCGTATTCTGGTCTCAAAGAGCGGAAAGGGGTGTAAGCTACCTCACAGGCGTTTATGTGGTACTTTTTTCAAGCTTCGATAATTTTTGCTGTGGTGGGGTTCTGGTGAGTCCGAGTCCTGCGGGCTGATCCGGGGCGGGCTTACGGCAGAGACTTTCTCAATTCCAAGACCGTTCCATCCGCGGCAATCTTGCCATCCATCTCGGGTGCCAAGGTTGGAACCTCCAATCAAGAAGGCCGTTGCCTTACATGCCCAGGTATCATTTCGACGTAATCGGAAAGAACACGATCGCAGACCGCACGGGGCTGCTGTTGCCTGATGACACCCATGCGTCGGATGCAGCCGACCGTCTTGCAAGTGAACTGTACGAGATCCGGCCGGAGCTAAGAGTTCGCGAGTGTGCGGTCTTAGTGACCGATGATGATGGCGAAGAAGTTCACCGCGCCCCAATAGTCAAAGTTCATTAGCGTCATTTCGACATATGCACACTCCGCTTCGGCGGGGTTTTGTTTGGCAGTCGTTCACGACCAGGGGCCTTTTCAGTCGCCATCTTCTGCCCTGCCCTTCAGCCTTTTTGTCATGACATCATGGCGCCAACGATTGAAAATCCCCGCCGAGCGCGGAAATTTCCTTTTGGTTAAGCCACTCATGCCGGCATCGCGCCTTAGTTCTTTTTCGGCGGCGGTTCGTTCGCTACTTCCTCTGCCAATAGCTTTAAAAACTTCTCCTGCCGCGCGTCAGCTTTCGCCGCCGCCGCTTCCGATGCAGCCACGAGGCTGCGATAGAGCTTAAGGTTTTGCTGGCGAATGAAAAATTGATGTTCCATAGCTACCTCCTCTGAGGGCATGGACCGAAGGGCATCGTGCGCCTAAGAATGGGAAGTGTCGAAGAAGGCGGATTGGGAGCCGAAAGAGCTCTGCTAAACAAAACTGCTCGTCGAAGCGAGCAGTTCGTTTCCATCAGCGTTTCGGATCTCTTTGTTGGCCGCCGCTCTGCTGGCCGCCCTGGTTTGGATTTTGCGTCTGTTGGCCAGGCGTCTGATTCGGGTTCTGGCCGGACTTAGTGGACCAATCGCCCTGTCGATTCTGCTGACCATACTTGTTGGGATCATTCTGTTTGTCATCACGTCTCCCTAATGGTCGGGGACGTAACAACCGAGCATACGGTGATTCGTTCCGGCAAATCAAAAAGAAAGCCGTTCAATTCAAATGTGGCAGACTACTTGCTGATAATCGCGACCTTTGCCTTCATCGCCTTTACCGTTGTCGCACCGGAGTGCAATTCAATGCCTTTGCGATTTTCTTAGCGCCGGCTTTTTGCTTTGCTAGAGACTTTAGTGACCGATATCCGTTGCGGTCCAGGGCGGGAACTGCGTTTTTCGTTAGCCAAAGCTATTCAACATGACTGACGCGCAACCAGCGAAAAGCCTGAAGCTGATCAGGGGGGCTTAAGGACAGCCTGCGGCTGTCAAAAGCTAACCCGGGTGACTGACATGAAAGGAAGTCGCTTCCCATTCGGTTACCGGGCGCTCTCGCTCATGGAGTGGAAATAATGCTCTGCGTGACTGACCCGACCTAACTGCCCTCTTCACAATACAGATGGCCGACGCCGACGTCTTCTGCTTCCAGGAGTGTCCGGCAATTTTACCAAACTCAACTCGGTCACGCCGACGCGGCGCTTTCCACACCGGATATTCCACGTCAGCAAAAGCATCAGCGGATGCCCGCACGCATGAAGGATTGCACGAACTGGCGCTGGAACAACAGGAACGCAATCAGCAGCGGTGCCATCGTCATCACGGTCGCGGCAGTGATGATCGACCAGTCGACCCCGGTCTCGGGCGCGCCGAACACAGCCAGCCCGACGGTCAGTGGCCGGCTCTCCACCGAATTGGTTACGATCAGCGGCCAAAGGAAGTTGTTCCAGTGATAGCTGACCGATACCAGTCCGAAAGCAACGTAGGTGGGGCGTGCCAGTGGGACGTAAACCTGCCAGAGAATCTGCAAAGGCCCTGCCCCCTCGACACGGGCCGCTTCGACCAGTTCCTGCGGAACGCTCTTGAACGTCTGCCGCAACAGAAAGATGGCGAACGCGCTCGCGAGATACGGCAAGGCGATCGCTGGGATAGTATCCAGTAATCCGAGCTTTCCAATCATGCGGTAGTTTTCTACGATTAGCACGTCCGGCATGATCATCAATTGCAGCAGGACGAGCGCAAAAGCGATGCCGCTGCCCTTGAACTTGAAGCGCGCAAAGGCGTAAGCCGCCAGCGTCGACAGGATGAGTTGCCCCGCCAGAATCAACAACACCAGCACGACGGTGTTGACATAGTAGCGGCCGAACGGCGCCTGATTCCATGCCCGCGCAAAATTCTCCAGCGTCCAGGGCGCAGACAGGCTAAATGACGTCGCATAAGCGGCCGGATGCAGCGCGCTCCAGAAGGCATAGGCCAGCGGCGCAAGCCAAAGCAATGCCAACAGCCACGCGGCGACCACTTCAAGAGGATGCGTTCGCCCGGTCATTGATAATGGATCCTGCGATCGAGATAACCGAACTTGATCAGCGCAATCGTGCTCAGCAAGACCAGAAGCACGACGGTCAGCGTCGCCGCATAGGCTAAATCCTGGAACGTGAACGCAACTTCGTAGATGTAATAAAGCAGCAATGTACTTGCGTTGTTGGGACCGCCCTTGGTCATGATGACAAGGTGATCCACTAGCTTGAACGAATTGATGACCGCGTTGATCGCCACGAACAATGTGGTCGGCATCAGCAGTGGAAACGTAATCCGCCGAAACGTGTACCAGCGGCTCGCGCCTTCCATCGCCGCCGCTTCTTCAAGATCAGGCGAAAGCTGCTGAAGTGCGGCAAGATAGAAGATCATGAAGAACCCAGCTTCCTTCCAGATCACCATGACGATCAGGCAGCCCATTACGCTGCTCGGATCGCCAAGCCAGTTCCAGCCTCCGAAACCGAACAGCCCGCGTAACTGGTCGAGCAATCCATAGTCCGGCGTGTAGAAAAACAGCCAAATGTTCGCGACCGCTATCATCGGCAGCACGGTAGGCGTGAAATAGGCAAGGCGCAGAAAGCCGCGCCCGCGCATGTTGCGGTTAACCCACATCGCCATCAGCAGCGCCAGCGCGATCGACGTGGGAATGGTGCCGAGCGCAAACCAGAAATTGTTGACGAGTGCCCTCCAGAAAATCGGATCGGCAGCCATCGAGCGGTAGCTATCGAGGCCCACGAAAACTTCGGTACCATTTCGTCGCGTGATGAAGAAGGAATGCCGGATCGTCGTCAATATCGGGTAGTGCGTGAACGCAACCAGCAACACAGCCGCCGGCAGCAGCAGCAGCCACGCGTTCACCGCGTTCCACCACGCATGCGATCTCGGCTTGCGCACGACTGGCGATATGATGACTCGATCGGACATTGGATATTAGGCCGGGTGACGGCAAACCGCCACCCGCCCCTGCTCTTTACTTATACGCGCGGAGTACGCGGTCGGCCTGCTGCTGAGCGGCAGCAAGCGCCTCCTGCGGCGTCTGCGTACCGGTGACCGCCGCCTGCACGGCATCGCCTACAAACTTGTAGATGCGGCCGTTCTCGTGAACGGACAATTCCGGCACGGCATATTCGAGCTGATCACGGGCAACGGTCGCGGCAGGAAAAGCCTTCGCATACGCTTCCATCGCCGGGGTCTTGTAGGCCGCCGGGGAAACCGCGACGTAACCAGTCTTCATGCTCCATTCGGCCGCACGCTCCGGAGCCGTCATCCACTGGATGAATTTCACGGCCGCCTTCTGCTGCTCGGGGGACGCGCTCTTGAAAATGTAAAAACTGCCGCCGCCGGTGGGCGAGCCGCGCCGCTCCTTGGCCGGCAGCATGGCAACCCCAAAGTTGAACTTGGCGGCGTCTTTGACAGCAGTCAGATTGCCTGTGGTGTGCCACATCATTGCGGTCTTGCCTTCGAGGAAATCGGTACGCAGGGTCGCCCAGTCTATGCTGCCCGTTGGCATTACATTATGCTTGCGCGACAGGGCGACCCAATAATCGAGCGCGCCCACCGTCTTTGGCGCGGTGAGATAGACCTCGTTACCAGGTTCGTTCATCAACTTCTGGCCATTCTCAATGGCGAGCGCCTGTAGCATCCAGTAGGCATAACCGGTTGTCGGAATTTCAACGCCCCAGCGCGTGTTATTGCCGGATGCATCCTTCTTGACGAGCTTCTTGGCCATCTCGGCCATTTCGTCCCAGGACACGGGCGCTTTTTCCGGATCCAAGCCGGCCTCCTTGAAGGCATCCTTGTTCCAGTACAGCACGATCGTCGAGCGCTGGAACGGAATGCTCCAGGTCTTACCGTCGATCTGTCCGTTCGCCATAAACGCCGGATAGAATTCCTTGAACCACGACTTGTCAGCGACGAGACCATCCATTGGCACGATCGCGTTCTCGTCCATCAGCGTGAAGACGTCGGTCGATAGCAGCACCGATAACTGCGGCGCCTGGCCGCCCTTCATTGCCGTCATCGCCTTGGTCATCGTATCGGTGTAGTTGCCGGCGTAGACCGCCGTCACCTTGATGTCCACGTTTTCCTTCTCAAAACGGGCGACCATGTCGTCGATGATCTTCGTCACCGGACCACCGACCGCGACAGGATAATACATGGTGAGATCCACCGCCGCGGCGGGAGGCGGGCCCAAAAACACAACCACGAGAGCGGCCGCCGCCAGCATTGTTCGTTGAAAAAATATCATGTCGTCCTCCCTTGTTATCTTTTTTGCCGTGCCGAGACCTTTCTTACGGCCTCATCCAGACGCAACTCGCCTTGTCTCATTGATGGCCGAATCCAGCCGTTGTTTCGATTTCTGATCGAACTGATGCTCATGACCGGCATCCCAAGCGAGCCTGACGTCATCGCCCGGATGAGCTTTGCTGAAACCGTCCTGCCGCACAGAAACTGGCTGGCCTTCGATTTCGCACAGAATGATACTGTCGGCACCGAGATGCTCGACGGCCTTTACGCGAGCCGCATGACCGTCTTGCGACACGATATCGATGTGCTCCGGCCGGATACCGATCAGCCGGCCACCCTGCGCGATGAGATTCATTGGCGGCGTGCCGATAAACCGTGCCGTGAAAGCTGTCGCCGGTCGATTGTACAATTCCTCCGGCGATCCGTTTTGCTCGACGCGACCGTCGCGCATCAACACGACGCGATCGGCCATGGTCATAGCTTCGGTCTGATCGTGCGTAACGTAGACCATTGTCATTCCGAGTCGCTGCTGCAGCGCACGGATCTCGGTCCGCATTTCATGGCGCAGCTTTGCGTCGAGATTGGAGAGCGGCTCGTCCATCAGACAAACCCGCGCCTCGGCGATGATGGCGCGTCCGAGCGCCACACGCTGGCGCTGGCCGCCGGACAGTTGCGACGGCTTGCGCTCAAGCAACTGTCCGAGACCGACAATCTCCGCAACACGCTTGAGCCGCGCGTCTCGCTCGGCGCGGGATACGCGACGCACGCGCAGGCCGAAAACGATGTTCTCGGCCACGCTCAGATGCGGAAACAGGGCGTAGGATTGGAACACCATAGAAATCTTGCGCTGAGCCGAAGTGAGATGGGTCACATCTGTACCGCCGATCGTGATCGTGCCACCGTCGAGTTGCTCGAGACCTGCAATCAGGCGCAGCGTGGTGGATTTGCCGCAACCCGATGGACCGAGCAGCACAAGCAGTGAGCCCTGCTCCGCCGTGAGACTCACGTTGTCGACGGCCCGCACGGGGCCCCAATTCTTGGAGACGTGATCGAGCGTAATCGCCGACATGATCTATCCGGTCCCTGGTCGTGTAAAACTCAATAAATCGAACGACGACGTTCGCTCATATGTCGAGGGCGGCTCCCGCGATCGCGCCGCTCGTAAGAGCCTATCTCAGCGCGGTGCAGTGGACCAGCGAGCCGCGTCCGGTATTGATCAGAATGGCGGTCGGCTTCATGCGGCGAACGCCTGGCTGTCAATAAGGCGACGGTTCTCCGAAGTCAGTGCCGCATTGCAGCGTGACGATGTTCAACGCTTCGAGGAGCGTGGCAGGATCGGTCAGCGTCACGCCGCTCGGGGCCAGTTCACAGAACGATCGTAAGCCAGAATCCGGACGCCCCAATCGGCGGGGCGCTCGGCCCCGCGCCGTGTCCGATCTGGTTGAGCCCGACAACGCCGACCGTCGCCCCGAGCATGGACGGAAAACACCTTCCGCGCCAGCCGTTCCGGCGCATGAACTCGGGGGTCCAGACGAGAAGCTGCTTTGAGCGCGAGCATCAAGGCGATCACGCTCGCACATGGTTGTCACTACAAGCACCTCGACCATCCGTCGCGATGGCGGTTCTAGCTCGTGACGCGTTCGCCGCGTCCATAGACGAGCAACATCAGGATGATGACGAGGCCGTAGATCACCTGTCGGCCGGCCTCGGGCATGTCCATGATCGACAGGACGCTGCTGAGGAGCACGATCAGCACCACGCCGACCAGCGTGCCGAGATAACGGCCGCGACCGCCCAGGATGTTTGTACCCCCGATCACGACCGCTGCGATCGAAGGCAGCAGATAGGCATCGCCCATCGCCTGATAGGCCTTGGTGGAATAACCGGCGAGCAGCACGCCCGCGAGCGCGGCCGCCAGACCGCAAAGGATGAAGCAGATGACGGTGACGCGCCGCGTATCGACGCCGGCCAGATAGGCCGCCGCCTCCTTGTTGCCGATGGCGTAGATGTAGCGGCCGAGCGGAGTGCGCTGCAGGATGACGACCAGCAGCACCGACACTGCGGCCCAGACGAACAAGGCGTTGGGGATGCCGAGCGTGCGCTCCGTGGCGAGCGACCGCATCAGGTCGGTAGCGGTGGTCTGGGGTGCGTAGCCGCCGGTATGCGCGACCATCAGGCCGCGCATCACCGCATTGACACCTAACGTGAAGATCATCGAGGGCACGCGCAGATAGGCCACCCCGATGCCGTTGACGAGGCCGATCAGGAGGCCGATGCCGAGCCCGACCGGGATCGCGAGCGGCCCGCCGATCGACGTCGCCATCATGGCGGCGGCAGCCAGTGTCCAGGGCACGGACAAATCGATCTGGGCGATCAGGATGACGATCATCATCCCGGCCGCCACGATGCCTAGGAAGGAGCCGATCTGCAGCTGCTGCAGCAGATAGGTCGGCGACAGCAGCGGAGCGCTGCCGAAATGGGCGATCGTATAGGCGGTGCCCGCCACCAGGATGACGAGGATGAACAGGGCCGCGATGAGGATCGGTCGGTCGTCGCGCGAGAGGCCGAGGGTCATCGTCGTCATCGGAAGAGCTCCAGCGTGTTCTTGACGCGCAATACGCCCAGCGCCCCGACGCTGACTGCCGCCAGCAGGATCAAGCCCTCGAACAGCGGCTGTAGCAAGGGGGCGATGTCGAAGATGCGGAAGAAGAAGGAAATGACGCGCAAGATCATAGCACCGAAGATCGAGCCGATGGCGCTGCCGGTGCCGCCGAGCAGCGAGGTGCCGCCGATGACGACCGAGGCGATGGAGTTGAGCGTATAGGCGCCGGCCTGCGGAATATCGGCATTGCCCGACGAGGTCTGGATGGCGAGGAACAGGCCGCCGCAGCCGGCGAAGAAACCGGCGAGCGTGAAAGCCGCGATCTTGGCGCGCTCGATCGGAAGCCCCGACATATAGGCTGCTCCTTCGGCCGAGCCGACCGCATAGACGGCGCGGCCGATGACAGAGCGCCGGAACGGCACCCAGACCAGCAGCGCGATCAGGACCAGGAGCACGAACGGCACCGGGATCCAGGCGAAGGGCGCAAACCAGCCTGCCGCGCCATCGTCGAAGATGTGCACCGTCGAGGCGAAATCGCCGAGCGAATTGGTCAGCGCCCAGTTCAGATCCTCGTCGATCTTGCCGCCGGGCGTCGGGCGCAGGAAGAGCGCAACGCCGATATAGACCGCGCCGGTTGCGAGCGTCGCGATGATCGGCTGGATGCGTCCATAGACGACGACGCAGCCATTGATGAAGCCGGCGAGCATGCCGATCGCGACGCACGCGACCATGCCGAGCAGGATGCCGCTGGTGCCGCCCGGGAAGGTGCCGAGGCCGAGATGCAGGCCGAAAATCTCGAGATGCAGGGGCGTGCCGCCCGCCGTGCCGGCCAGCAGATAGCTCGCGAAGCAGCCCACCATGGTCATTACGGCGCCGACCGAGAGATCGAGCCCCGACATCAGCACCGGCACGGTCTGGGCCATGGCCAGCATCGCGAGCGCGAAGATCTCGTCGCCATTCTGCACCAGCACGGCCGAGGAGAAGCCCTTCGGGTGTGCCAGGTTGTAGAGGAGATAGAAGACGCAGAACAGCAGGATGGCGGTGACTAAGCCGATATTCTGGCGTAGCCTGATTGCGAGATCGTCAAGCATGGGCGGCCCCGGCTGCGGCATGGCCCGACGTTGCGGCCTCGATGTTGAGGGCGCTCGCGATGATGTTGGTCTCGGTGAGCTCGGCGCCTTCGAGCTCACGCACGATGCGCCCGTCATACATGATCGCCACCCGGTCGCAGCAGCCGATCAGCTCGTCATAATCGGTCGAGTAGAACAGAATGGCGGCGCCCTGGTCGGCGAGCTCGCGCATCAGCCGGTAGAGTTCCTGCTTGGTGCCGACATCGATGCCGCGGGTCGGATCGTTGAGCAGGATGATGCGCGGCTCGGTCATCAGCCATTTGGCGATCACCACCTTCTGCTGATTACCGCCCGAAAGGGTCGAGACCGCATCGCCCGGGGCGCCGATCTTGATCTGCAGCCGGGCGATGCCGCGCTCGACCGCGGCGCGCTCCTTGGCGCGATCGACGAAAGGCCCGGTCGAAATGGCATCGAGCGATGCGATCGCCAGATTGTCGGCGATCGACATCGGCAGCATCAACCCTTCGGTCTTGCGATCCTCGGGCACGAGCGCGATGCCGACCGTGGGCGACTTCGCGGCCCCCGGAGAGCCGGGGCGCACCTCATGGCCCTCGACCGTGATGCGCCCGGTGACGCCGCGCAGCACGCCGAACAAGGCAAGCAGCAACGATTTCTGGCCCTGCCCGTCGAGGCCGCCGAGGCCGACGATCTCGCCGGCGCCGACGCCGAGCGAAATGCGGTCGAGATGCTTCTCCCAGGACAGGTTCTCGAGTGCCAGCACCGGCTTCACCGGCCCACGCGCCGGCTTTGCCGGATATTGGGTGGCGATGTCGCGCCCGATCATCAGCTGAACCATATCGGCGGTCGAGCGTGCGCCCTTGTCGAAGGTCTCGATATGACGCCCGTTGCGAAACACCGAGGCGCGGTCGGCGAGCGCCTCGACCTCATGCATGCGGTGCGAGATGTAGAGGATGGCGACGCCCTCGGATTTGAGTTTGGCGAGCATCGCATAGACCTTCTCCACGTCGGCGCTGGTGAGAGCCGAGGTGGCCTCGTCGAGGATCAGGAGCTGCGGCCTCTGGCCGAGAGCCTTGGCGATCTCGACCATCTGGCGCCGCGACAGCGGCAGGTCGCGCACGCGCATCAGCGGGTTGACGTCCTCGCAGCCGATCTCGGCCAGCAGGGCCTCGGCGCGGCGGCGCTGCGCCCTGGCATCGATGAGGCCGAAGCGCCGCGGCGGCGAAGCGATCGAGATATTGTCCGCGACCGAGAGGTCGGGCATCAGCGACAGCTCCTGGAAGATGCACACGACGCCAGCCGCGTTGGCGGCGGACGGCGTGGCGAAACTGACATCGTTTCCGGCAAGGCGCATGCCGCCGGCATCGGGCTGGACCACGCCGGCGATGATCTTGATCAGCGTCGACTTGCCGGCACCGTTCTCGCCCAGCACCGCATGGATCTTGCCGCGCTCGCAGGCGAAGTCGACGCCCTCGAGGGCGCGCACGCCACCATAGCGCTTGGAGATACCGAACAATGTGAGGAAGGCGCGTTGCGTCAGCACAGCATCCTGCATGGCGCGGGCTCAGGCAGTGACGGCCTGGCGGATGCCAGGCCGTGACTGAAACGTAGCCGCAGCGGTCACTGGGTATTCTTCTCGCTCTGCGACATGATCTCGGGTGCCGTGAAGTTCACCCCACAGGGGAGGAACTGGTTTGGGGCGAAGAAGTTGGCGTTGAGGTCAGGCCAGTAATTCGTGCCGGGCTTGAGATCCTTGTAGGTCGCGACCGGGATCGGGATCGAGATCAGCTGCGGCATGACGTTCCCCTGCAGCGCCGAGATCGCTGCCTTGGTGGCGATGGCGACAAGCGCCGGAGACTGGCCGTAGGACATGCCCTTGAGGCCGTTCTTGTAGTGATCGGCGATCTGCTTGCGGAACTCGTTCTCGCCCTCGCCCGACATCGGCACGAAAGGATGCTTGGCAGCGATCATCGCCTGCACGGTGCCGTCCGAGCCGCCTTGCGTGAACACGCCGTCGAAATGGCCGTGTACGGCGAGCGCATCGGCGGTCACCTTCTGCGAGGTGCCGGTGTCCCAATTGCCCACCACCTCGGTGATGTTGAACTTGTTGCCGGTGCCTTCCATGATTTCGCGGAAACCGAGATGGCGGTCGCGGTCGACTGAATTGCCCGGTAGCCCACGCACTTCGAGGATATCGCCGGCCTTCTTGCCCGATTCATCAATGAGCCATTTGGCCGACATGCGGCCCATCTCCTTCTGGTCCTCGTTGACCATCATCACCTTGTCGGTGTCGAGGATGTTGTCGAAGGGCACCACCACCACATTGTTCTTGTCTGCGAGGCGGATGATGCGGTCAAAACCGTCGGGTGCCACGGCGATGGTGACGATGGCGTCAAAACCCTGATTGATGAAGTCCTCCATGGCGCCGAGCTGCGCCGCGACGTCGGTGCCGGTCGAGACGACCTTGAACTCCTTGATGTTCTCCTTGATGCCCGGCTGCTCGGCAAAGGCTTTTGCGGTCTTCACCATCTGGATGCGCCAGGTATTGCCGACGAAGCCATTGACGAGGGCGATCTTGTAGGGGCCGGGCTTCTTGTCCCATTGGAAGAATTTCGTCTGATCCGACCAGGGCTTGAAGCAGCCGGGATTGGCTCCTGGCCCGGAGACGATCTTGGGGCCTGCCCAAGCACTGACCGAGGATAATAGGAGGCTGACGCAAGCAAGCCCCGCGAGACGAAGTGTCAATTTCATGTCTCTTCTCCCTGAGCGTTTCTGTTTTCCGACCCCGTGTATGGACATGCCGGGAATTGGGCTTCCCGTGCACGCTGGACTAGGATGGCATGCAAGGCGCGACGCGCACAAGCCGGATGAAAAAGCAACGATAGAAACCAAATCCAAAAGTAGCAAAGATAGCGAGATCGCGATGCCACAAGGAAGACGCGGGGGAGTGGGCCGCGTTTCGGCGTGGAATATGGACCCCGTTTTCGGGATGTTCGGCATCCAATCGGGCCCCGGGGCAAAGGGTCCGCCAAGGTGATATAGAAAGGCGGGGGTTCCGATGTGGTATAGTCAAGTCGAGGGGACGGACATCGTTGCCCTCGATCCGCGATTCAAGGCTTGCTTCGCGGCCCACGTCCGCGTCGAGCGATTGTGGTCGGGGGCACGTTGGGCTGAAGGTCCGGCTTGGTTCGCGGCAGGGCGCTATCTCATCTGGTCCGACATCCCGAACAATCGCATGATGCGATTTGTCGAACCCTCGGGCGAAGTCTCTGTCTTCCGAGAGAGCTCCAACAATTCCAACGGCAACACCGTCGACAATCAAGGCCGGCTCGTCACATGCGAGCATCTTACGCGCCGTGTGACCCGCACCGAGATTGATGGCTCGATTTCCGTCATTGCGGAAAAGTGGAACGGAAGGCGTCTGAACTCTCCGAACGACGTCGTGGTGAAGTCGGACGACTCCATCTGGTTCACCGATCCCGCCTATGGCATCGACACGGATTACGAAGGCGATCGCGCCGAGCGGGAGATCGAGGGCTGCTACGTATACCGAGTTGATGGCAGATCCGGCGCGGTCGCCGCGGTCATCACGGATATGGTTCGTCCGAACGGCATCGCCTTCTCGCCCGATGAGAAATACCTGTATGTCGCTGACACGGGCGCGACGCACAAGGAGAACGGTCCCCGCCACATTCGCCGCTTCAAGGTCGACGCTAACGGAGCCATGCTGTCGAGCGGCGAGATCTTCGCGGAGTCCACAGCCGGCTTGTTCGACGGTTTTCGCGTAGATCGGAATGGCCGCATTTGGACGAGCACCGCAGAGGGCGTCCATTGCTATGACTTCGACGGCTCGCTGATCGGAAAAATCCTTATTCCCGAAATGGTCGCGAATGTAACTTTCGGCGGCGCCAAGCTCAACCGCTTGTTCATTTGCGGAACGACGTCCCTCTATTCGATCTACGTTACGACGAACGGCTCCAAGCTCGGTTGACGGGTGACAAGGCGGAGCGCGCGGTTTTGGCCGTACGGTCGTGTTGTCGCTTGTCGATGCGGCGCGTCAGTCGCGGTGAGCCGATGCTCCGGCCGAGAGTCGCGGCGCTAAAGCGATCGCGAGTGGCAAAATTGCAGCCGCCGTGATTGCCGTCGCCATCATGGCCCCGTGTGACCCTACCGCATCACCCAATATCCCGAAAAGGATCGGTGCTATCGCACCGGCTCCGATCGTGCCGGTATAGAAGATTGCGAACGCCCGCTCAGTGCGACCGGATGACGCCAGTTCCGGAACGGTGAAGTGCTTTGCAAGGTTGGGGCACTGGTAGGCGGGTGTCACCTTGGTACGCCCGGCACCTGACGATAGATCGGCATTCAGCCGTGATACGCAAACAGCTCGATTGGGTCGTTGAAGCCGCGCACCTGATGTTCGCCGACGCATTCGAGATCGAAATCGCTTTCGACGAAGTCGGCGAACGCGCGGGACAGCAACACCGTTCTCCCCAATTGTTTGGTGAGGGATTCGAGACGCGAAGCCATGTTGACCGCAGGACCGATGACGGTGAAGTCGAGCCGGGTGCGCGACCCGATATTGCCGTACATGACGTCTCCGAGCCCTGCTCAAACAAAGCCTTGATCTTGCCCTGCGCAGCCGGCCGACCGATCGAGGTCATACAGGCGTCCCACCCGGCGGCGATTTCGACGTCCGGCGGCAGGCTGGCGGCATTCACGAGGCGCTTGGTGTTCGCTATCGCCCACTTGTCAAACGACGCGATGCGGGTCGCCAGCGCGTCGACGAACCCATCGAGTTCGCAGGCCGATATGCGGTTGCGTCGAGTCATTCTTGCTGTGGTAGCTGCGGGCGTTCTTGTTGCTGTTGGCGGCATAGCCTGGGTTTGGCGCCCTGCCATCGCGCCGACTTCAGCGAACCAGACGATCTCTGATCGGAAAACGATTGATCAGGGCGCTGAACTCGCGGCCATTGGCAACTGCAGCGATTGCCATACCAAAGATGTCGGCGTGCCCTATGCAGGTGGCCGCGCATTGCCGACGCCATTTGGAACGATCTACGCCAGCAATGTGACGCCTGACCTTGAAACGGGGATCGGGACTTGGTCTGAAGAGGCGTTCCGTCGCGCCATGCATGAGGGCGTCGATCGCGAAGGAAGGCAACTCTACCCGGCATTTCCTTATGATCATTTCACCAAGGCGACAGACGAAGATATTCACGCCCTGTATTCGTTCTTGATGAGCATACCCGCGACCCGCAACATTATCCCTGCAAATCAGCTTTCGTTTCCATTCAGCTTCCGCCCGATTATTGCCGGATGGAAAGTTCTGTTTCTTAGCCAGGCCAGCTTGGAAAAAGACACCAGCAAGAGCATAGAGTGGAATCGCGGCCGCTATCTGGTCGAGGGACTAGGACATTGCGGATCCTGTCACACGCCGCGCAATGCGCTTGGTGGTGAAAAGAAGGGCAGTGCCTACGCCGGCGGTGCCGCCGAAGGCTGGAATGCGCCGCCGCTCAACGCGTCGCTTGTCACTACACATCACTGGACCGTTGATCAGCTTGCCGAATACCTGTCGACCGGTTGGCACAAGCTTCATGGTGCCGCTGCTGGCCCGATGGCCGACGTCGCCAAGAACCTCGGTCAAGCTTCGAGGGACGAGGTTCATGCCATCGCTACCTACGTCGCAAGTCTATCACCGCAGCCAGATAACAAGACAGCCGTAATAACCGACAACGTTGGAAAAAGTCAGCCTGCCGATGTTGTCGCGATTTATACGGGCGCCTGCGCGAAATGCCACAACGACCGAAACGATGTCGGCCCATCAAAAGCGCTTTCGCTATCGCTGAGCACGGCCGTACAGCAGGCGGATCCCGCAAACACCGTCCGCGTCATCCTTCATGGCATTCAATCTTTAAGCTGGCGGCGGGCCCTACATGCCGGCCTTTGACGCTATTCTGACTGACACGCAAATTGCGGACATCACGCAGTATATTCGCTCGCGCTACACCAACCAGCCGCAATGGGCGGACATCAAAACCGAAGTTATAAAAGCACGACAGGAGGATCAGCCATGACGATCTCACTGAAGATCAATGGCAAGTCGCAAGACGTCGATGTCGACCCTTCGACCCCGCTGCTTTATGTTCTGCGTAACGATGTCGGATTGCACGGTCCGCGATTCGGCTGCGGCTTGGGGCAATGCGGTGCTTGCACCGTTCATATCGACGGGCGCCCAACCTTCTCGTGCATCCTGCCAATCGCCGCAGTGGGTGGCCGCGAGGTCACGACGCTCGAAGGGCTGCTTGAGGATGGCAAGCCGAACAAACTCCAGCAGGCGTTTATCGACGAGGAGGCCGCGCAATGTGGCTATTGCATTTCCGGAATGGTGATGCGCGCGCAGGCACTGCTGCGCACAAAGCCAAATCCGACAGACAATGAAATCCGCAATTACATGCGGCCCAATCTTTGCCGTTGCGGCACGCATACCGCCATCATGCGGGCGATCAAGCGCGCCGCCATTGCCTAGGAGGTTGGTCATGGATGCTCCGCTCCAACTCTCACGTCGCTGCCTTTTGAAAGGCTCGAGCGCTCTGGTTGTTGCCTTTTCGCTCGCGCCGCACCTGGAAGCGCTCGCACAGGACGCCGCTGCGACAAAGCCTGTAAGTCTCGATCAGGTCGATACGTTCCTTGCCATCGACGACAAGGGCATGGTGACGCTTTACGCCGGGAAGGTTGACCTCGGAACAGGCGTCAATATTGGGCTTGTTCAGATTGTCGCAGAAGAGCTCGATGTGCCGCTTGCGAATGTCAGCCTGGTGACTGGAGATACGGCGCTCACGCCCGATCAGGGGCCGACCTATGGAAGCCAGTCCATCCAGAGTGGGGGCATGCAAATTCGTCAGGCGGCTGCCACAGCACGAAACGCGCTGCTGGATCAAGCCGCTCAACGCCTGAACGTGGCAAAGGACGATCTTGCGATTAACGAAGGTGTTATTGCTCCGAAAGCGGGCGGCACCGGGGTCGCCTATCAGGATCTGATCGGCGGCAAAGATTTCATGCTGAAAGTCGATCCGGCGGCGCCGATGAAAAGCCCTGCCGACTACAAACTCGTGGGCAAACCGATCGCGCGTCGTGACATTGCGGAAAAATTGACCGGAAAATTCACCTATATGCATGATTTCCGCATACCGGGCATGCTGCATGGAAGCGTGATCCGTCCGCCGGCGCTCGGCGCAACGCTCCAGAATGTCGACGAGTCGTCTATCAAGGACGTCCCAGGCGTCGTTAAACTGGTTCGCGATGGTGATTTCCTTGGGGTCGTGACAGAGACCGAGTGGGCCGCCGTACGCGCTGCCCGGGAACTGAAGACAACTTGGTCAGATTCCGAAACTCTCCCGGAGCAGGAAAAGCTCTGGGAGCATGTCCGCACGACCAAGATTCTGAAGGACGATGTCACCAGCAATATTGGCAACGCTTCGGCCGCCCTGGCTGCGAGCGGTAAGAAGCTAAGCGCGAGCTATGATTTTGCCATCCATACGCATGGGTCGATCGGGCCCTCCTGCGCAATTGCAGAATTCAAGGACGGCAAATTGACGTCATGGACCGCGTCGCAGGCGACCCACGCTCTGCGCAAGCAACTCGCCAAGATGTTTTCGATGGCACTTGGCGATGTCCGCTGCATTTATGTGGATGGCGCGGGCTGCTATGGCCGCAATGGTCACGAGGACGCCGCGGCCGATGCCGCATTGCTGGCAAAAGCCGTCGATAAGCCCGTGCGTGTGCAATGGTCGCGAGCGGATGAACATGGATGGGACCCGAAAGTGCCGCCGATATTAATCGACCTGCGTGCCAACGTCGATGCATCGGGAAACGTTACGGCGTGGGAATCCGAATTCTTTATTCCGCAAGGGGCGGCAGGCACCGTCGATCTCGTGGCCGCAACGCTGAGCGACAAGCCTGTCGATGGTGTCTTGTCACCGGGTGGCATCATTGGCAATTCCGCAATCGGCTACAAATTCCCAAATATTAGAACGGTTTGCCATCGCCTCGAGACGACACCGTTGCGCCCCTCCTGGATCAGAACGCCAGGGCGGATGCAGAACACTTTCGCCAATGAATGCTTTCTCGACGAGATTGCAGCGGCCGCAAGCGCGGATCCGCTCGAAATTCGGGTCAAATATACCGATCCTGCCGATAAGCGCGGACTCGATCTATTGGATCATCTCGCAACACTGTCGAACTGGCAGAAGCGGCCATCGCCACAGAAGAACACCTCCGGCAATATCGTGAAGGGACGCGGGGTCAGTTACGTCAAATACGAACTTGTGCGCACCTATGTAGGCGCCGTCGTCGAAGTAGAAGTGGATCGGACGGTCGGCAATGTCCGGGTGACAAAAGTCTATGTCGTTCATGATTGCGGACAGATCATCAATCCGAAAGGAGTTCAGGCCCAGATCGAAGGAAATGTTATCCAAACCGTCAGCCGTACTTTGAAGGAAGAGGTCACATTTGATCGAAGCATGGTGACCAGCCTTGATTGGGCAAGCTACCCGATCCTGACGTTTCCTGAACTTCCGGAAATCGTCATCGAGTTGATCGATCGTCCGACCGAGAAGCCGTGGGGCGCCGGCGAACCGACGGCAGCCGTGGTGCCTTCCGCAATCTCGAATGCGATCTTTGATGCGACCGGCGCGAGGATTCGGTCAGTGCCGTTCAAAGCGACAAAACTACAGCCGATCTTAAGATCGATAATGTAACAGTCAGGCAGCATGTTTCTGTAACCCAGAAGAGATGTGACCGAGATAGCGATGTCATCTGCGAAGTCAGCCTCAACAGCGGCGGCTGCTGGCCGCTGTTGTGTCTGATGGCAACCTGGAGCAACTGCCCGTCGATCACGATTTGCCGCGCCACGGAGACCAGTTCATGAGCATCCGAGCGCGTTACCCGGACTTTGGCCCGACCCTGGCGGCAGAGAAGCTTGCAGAGCTTCATGACATTCACCTTGCGCGCGAGACGGTTCGGCAATGGATGATCATGGCTGGGCTATGGAAGGATCGCCGCGCCCTGGGTGTACCGAAAACCTCATCCGAGTTGATGACGTGATAGAATTGCCTAAGCTGGCGGAATGATTGGGCTGCTCTGTTTCGTTCTGGCCGTCCTGGCCTCACCGTTCAAGTCGAAGTTGCGGCTACGCGGTGCTTCGACATCAGTTGAATGTCTTGAGGCGTAGGCCGCACGGTCGCGTCCGGCTAACGACCCATGTTCGCTTGTTCTTTACCCAGCTGAATGTTCTGACAATCATTCGGCCCGAGACGCTCATGCGTTGGCACAGGGCCGGCTTTCGGCGCTACTGGCGTTGGAAATCGCGTCGCCGGGGAGGGCGGCCACCAGTCGAGATGGAGCTGCGCGCGCTGATCCGACGGATAAGCATCGAGAACCCACTTTGGGGCGCGCCGCGCATCCACGGCGAACTACTCAAGCTCGGGTTTGAGGTCGCGCAGTCGAGTGTCGCCAAATACATGGTGAAGCGACGCAGGCCGCCGAGCCAGGGATGGCGAACCTTTTTGCATAACCACGCGCCGGACATTGCCGCCATGGACTTGTTTGTTGTCCCGACCATTGGCTTCGACCTGCTCTATGCCTTCATCATCGTGCGGCTCGATCGTCGTGACCTCGCGTGGATCAACGTCACAACCAACCCGACAGCGGAGTGGGTTGCACGTCAGGTAACCGAGGCCTTTCCTTGGGACGAGGCTCCCGGTTACATGATCCGAACCGCGATCGGATCTACGGCACCGTCGTTACACGCCGATTGCGTGCCATGGGCATTCGGGACAGGCCTATCGCACCGGCCTCACCCTGGCAGAACGGCTTTGCCGAACGGTTGATCGGATCGATCCGGCGTGAGTGTTTGGACCACATCATTGTCTTAGGCGAGGCACATCTGCGCCGGATTCTGAAATCCTACGCTCGACGTTAAGATTGCTCGGAAGCCACAAGTGGACGATCCCGCGTGTCGCTGTGATAACGTTCAGGCATGTTCAAACAATATGCCGAGGACCCGCGGCGCCAATTCTAGCGCTTCGCCGCCGTTGGATAGACTAGCGATTGATCCTCAATTTCCTGTGTGGGGAGCGTGTTTACGCCGGCCATCGTGTGGAGTTCTTGCAGCGCCGGCATCGCCGCGCTTGACAGAGCGAGCGAAGGGGATCGCGAACGCGGCAAGGAGATTGCGAGCACGATCAGGGCGGCAACCGCGACAGCTGAAATCGTCAGACGCATCATGGGACGCCTCCATTTCCCAGCAATGAATGTGTCTCGGGAACGGCTCGAAGGTTCAAGGCGCCAATACCCCGTTAGGGTCGCGCACTAGGCTCGGCGAACGCCACCGAGACGGGTTCCTGCACGAAATAGTCCAGCATGACCGCGGCGCCAAAGGCAATAACGCCAGCGACAAAGCATGCAGCGAGGAACGCGCGCATTACATTTCTCCACATTTCTCCGGATCTTCGGACCCTTTTTAGCACATTCCCGAACCGAGGGTTCTCGCGCCGGCGGACAAAAGGCCGTGTTCAAGCCGGAAGGGCAAAAGCGTGCGTTTCGACCCCGATGAAGGTTCGCCCGAGCAAGCCGACAGATGCGTAAAAGTCGGCCGCTTCGGCACCTTCGAGATCGACAAAGAAGCGCTCGATCCATGGCAGCAGATATTCCCCGAAGAAATCACGGTCGGTGCCGGCGGGCGCGACGATGCCACCGCCGACCAGGCCCGCCATGATCTCGCAAAGAAATGCCGCGTGATCCTCCGGTTCCGAGCGTTCCGGCGCTTTTTCGATGCCGAGGCGTTGCAGGGTTTCGCGTAGCCGCGCGAGCGGACGCCCGTACAGCGAGCCGGTCAGATAGTGCGATGAATACGGCAACAGCTGGCCCTGCCCAAGCCCGGCGAACAGCGCAAAATATTCCTGCGCCACCTCGTCCTGGTTAACCCGCCTTGACGCCTCGCCAAGCGCTGTGTGCGCCATGCCGATCCGACTGGCATCGCCTCGCAGTTCGGCCAGACGAGAGAGCAATCGCAAATCCGGACCGTGCGACAGCAACGTCGCGAGCAGCGCGTATTCCTGGGCGCGGGCAGTGTCGATCTCATCGACGATGCGGAGGTGAGATTCCCGAGCGACTGAATCCGGCATGGTCGTCAAATCCGGTGTATGAACCTGGGCCCGCAACCGAGCATGCCAACTCTATCGCGGCAAAGCGCTGCCATGCCGGCGGCGGTTGCCTGACATCTGCTCGAGGACGCTGTTTTCCTTCGCTGCCGCTTCCACTTCGTTCGCTTCGGCCGCTGAGTCAGAGATATCGGAACCCGTGCAACACGATTTGTCGGACGCAGGATCGGGGTCGGTCATGCGCGACCGGTCGGGTTCCACGGATGGCTGCAATTCTGTAAGCGCCTCCGCGATACTTTCAAGCTTGCTTGAGACTTGTGGGGGAACTGCCGACGCGCCGCCGGTCGCCAGCAGACCAAATCCGGGTATGCCATCTGGATCGTTGAAATCCCACTGGTTCTCGGCAATGCCGATGAAATCGCGGATCGCGGGATCGCTCGCCCAGGCGCGGCGTAATGCGGCGCGGGTCAATTCGGCTGGAACGCCGGATTGCAGAAACGCGCCGATATCGGTATCGGCGGCGATCTGTTCAAGCGATGGCAGGCTTGCTGGGTCAAAGGCCTGATCTGGCGCCTCCTCAGCCTCGGGCTGCGTTGTTGTCACTTCGGCCTTGGCCGAAACCGTTTCGATTTCATGCGCGGAATCCGAAATGCGCTTTAATCGTGCCCAGCGTCGGATGAAATTGTCCTGCCCCCTCATCGCTCGCTCTCCCGTCTCGACAGACGTTGCGACGGCGTCTGCTGGTCGCGCTGTCGCCTCACAAAAGGACGTTCGACATGATGCCGGGCAATGAACCGCGCCACGATCTCGACGATGTCGGGCGGCATCGGCACGGCTTCGACTAGATTATTCCCTGCGTCGGTAAACGTCTCGCCTTCCGCCGGATCAGCCGTGACGGCCAGCAGTTCATACGGAGGGTCCGACGCAATGGGACGCATAACCACCCACAGCGCGGGGGCGGTAGTGAGATTATCGCGATAGTTGGTAGCCTCGGTCCGGTGCAACTCGATCACGGCCCCACCCGCAAGAAACAAGGCCGTTTCCGGGCCCTCTTCCAGTAGCGTCCACGGCGGCGCCGCCGCAATTCCGGCAAACACCGAGACCGGCCGCCACAGAAAATCAGCCCACATGCTCTTGGCCTTGCGGCGCTCGGCGACAACGCCAACCGGAATGCGCGCCAGGGCTGTCGATCTCAATTGACCGCCTCCTGATGCCGGATCGGCAGGCCGGTTACGAGATTTTGCGGCTTCAACCGCAACACCCCGTCAGGCGCCATGGCCACAAGCAAATAGACCGGCTCGCCTCTGACCTTTTCAATCATGTCGGCCGGCTCGCGGAAGACGAGGCGAAACAGGCCGACCAGCCGGGCCCGCATCACTTCGTCGAGCTTACCGCCGTTCCAGATCGTATCGCCAATCCGCGTCGCCTCGGAACTCAATCCCACATACCATGACAATCCAGCGTTATCGACTTCCGCCAACGGTTCGACGATGACGTCGATCGCAAGCAGGTGCCTCAGCCAGCGCCTGACGGCGTCGCCAAGCGCGACCAGGCCGCGCTGGCCGGTCGTCAGATCCAGCGCTATGTCGAAGCTGTCGCTGCGTTGCCTATAGCCGCCCGCGATGGCGTCATTGAGCGTGTCGACTTCAACACTCGCTGGCAATCCCAGCAATTCCACCAGCGGTGAACGAGGCTGAGAAGCAAGCATCGCTTCCCTCTCCTCGTCGATCGCGATCACTGAACCTTCCCGCACCATCAGCTTCTGCGGACGAAAGAACATCTCGGCGGCCCGCAGAACGAAGACATCGTCGCAATCGTCCAACAGGTTTCGCAAGATCACCTGCACCAATTGGCCAATCAGAACGTGAGGGAATTTGATATTGTTCCTGACGATGTCAAGATAAGCGGCTTCGAGCGTGCGGTGTCTTACAAGATGATCGCGCCAGGCAATTATCATTTGCCAGTTTTCGCGCGCGTCCGCGTCGACAATGGCAGCAAGCTGCGAGGCCGCCACAGCCATCCTCGGATCGCTCAACAATGCAACGTGCAGTTTGCGTTCAGCGAGGCACGCCTCCAGCGGCGGCACCAGCTCCGGGCGCGCCAGATAGGCCTTTATGAATTCGTCAGTGAGGAGCAAGTTGCCGACGGCGTCGCGGTCAAGCAAATGGTGACCGCAGGAGAGCCAGAAGTCACGCGGCGCACTCACCTGCCCGCTCCCTTGTCAAGGCTTTCGAGATCGAAGTACTCGACAGGCCCATCATCGTCGCCAACCACCTCCAGAAATTCGAAAGCGCTTGCATGCCCGGCCCCGTTGCGCGGACGCAATGTGCGGAACACCTCGCGGATCGCTCCATTCTCGTGGCTTCGGGTGACGGCGACGAGCACGCCAGGCGTCTGTTCGCAGAGCGACGCCGCAAAATCTGTCTCTTCCTCGGCGGCGAACCGCGCGGTCGCAAGATCGGGCGCGCCGAACCGCGCGACCAGATGCGTTGCCAGCATCTCGACAATTGCGCTGCGATCTGTTTCGTCGGCATCGACGATCTGCACCAGCGTCGAACGCCCAAGCGAAGTCAGTCCCAGAAAGCCGGCACGGAAAGCGGTGCGCGCCTTGCCCGTGAGGTTGGCCGGATCGCAATGCGCAAAAGCGAAGGCGCCCGATACCGCCCACTCGCCTGGCTCGGCCGGTTTTTCAAAAACAAATGTGTCCGATGCATCGAGCCGAATGGTCCGCAGCAGCTTCACCTTGGGTCCTCCTGCGATCGGATCGGGCTGACGGACCGCTCCACGACGGCCACATTTCTAGCTCGCAACGGGCTGTCGCCGGGATACGACGGTGCCCGCCACTTGCTCGGACATCGGACTTTTCAGTGCAATAAGTATATACTTTTCCGGAAGTTCCGGCCAGTTGCCGCCCGCAGCTGGAAGACAGCTCAGGTTACAAGAAACGGTGAGAGTGATGGCTGATCTCACTAGACATCTCCTGATCTGCTCGTGCGACGACACGATGCCGCTTGACGCCGAGGCGATCCGGCGCGGCTGCGGTAGCGACGCGACGGCAGCGAAACAGCTATGCCGCGCCGAACTCGATCGCTTTCGCGCAATTGCAGCGCAAGATACGCCGCTCACGGTCGCCTGTACCCAGGAAACGCATCTGTTCTCCGAGGTAGCGGAGGAGACTGGCCGCAAAACTCCCATCCAGTTCGCCAATATCCGGGAGGCGGCCGGTTGGTCCAGTGAAGCCGACCATGCCGGACCGAAAACGGCCGCGTTGCTCGCTGCGGCGGCGGAGCCAATGCCGGCTGTGCCGTTCGTCGAGCTGGAAAGCGGGGGCGTTATTCTGATTTGCGGCCGCGATGAAAGCGCTGTCGAGGCCGGCAACTTGCTCAAGGATCATCTCGACGTCACCGTTCTCATTGAACCGCCCGCCGCGATCGCACCGCCGCGAATAGCCGATTTTCCGGTGGCGAAAGGAAAAGTCAGAAATGCCAAAGGCCATTTCGGCGCGTTCGAGGTCATCGTCGACGATTTCGCGCAAGCCTCGCCGTCCTCGCGCGGCTTATTGGCGTTCGAGCGGTCGCGCAATGACGCACGATCGAGCTGCGATATCATTCTTGATCTGACCGGCGGGACGGCGTTCTTCCCCGCCGCCGATTTGCGCGACGGATATCTGCGCGCCGATCCCCGCAACCCCGCCGCGATGCTGCAGGCCGTACTCAAAGCGCGTGACCTTACCGGCACTTTCCAGAAGCCGCGTTACGTCACCTTCGATGCCACGCTCTGTGCTCATTCACGCTCGCAGGTTACAGGCTGCACCCGATGCCTGGAGCTTTGTCCGGCCTCGGCCATTTCCCCCAAAGGCGACCATGTCATCATCGACCCGAATGTCTGCGCAGGCTGCGGGCAATGTGCCGCTGCCTGTCCCACCGGCGCGGCAACCTATGCGCTGCCCGCGGAAGATGCGCTGATGCGCAGGCTCCGCGCCCTGCTGATCGCCTATCGCGAGGCCGGCGGCGAACAGGCGGTTGTGCTGGTGCATGACGATCCGCATGGCGCGCCGCTGATCGATGCGCTGGCGCGGTTCGGCGATGGGCTGCCAGCGCATGTGCTGCCATTTGCCGTCAACGAGATCACGCAGGTCGGGCTGGAGAGCATCGCCGCCGCCTTCGCCTATGGCGCGTCGGCAATGCGGTTCCTGCTGCGGGCCCGGCCGCGTCATGATGTTTCCGGATTGAAGCGAACCATGGCGCTGGCCGACCCGATCCTCACCGGTCTCGGCTTCGGGTTGGGGCGGGTTGCGACCGTGGAAACCGACGACCCGGATTCTCTGTTGGAAGCGTTACGCGCGATCCCCGCGATGGCCCCGGCGCCCCGTCCGGCAAGTTTCCGCCCGCTCGGAGCCAAGCGAAGCGTGCTGCGCTTTGCGTTGAGCGAGTTGCACCGCGCCGCGCCGGAGCAAGCCGGCGTCATCGCACTTCCGAACGGAGCGCCGTTCGGAGCCGTCGAGATCAATGCCGGCGGGTGCACGCTATGTCTATCCTGCGTGTCGGCCTGCCCGACCGGTGCGTTGCGCGACGACCCGGAGCGACCCATGCTTCGATTCGTCGAGGATGCCTGCGTTCAGTGCGGCCTGTGCCAGGCGACATGCCCCGAGCATGTCATTACGCTGAAACCACAAATCGATTTTGACTCCGCGAGGGCCCCTGCCCGCATCCTCAAGGAGGAAGATCCGTTCTGTTGCATCCGCTGCGGCAAGCCGTTCGGCGTAAAAAGCACGATCGATCGCGTGGTCGCCAAGCTCGAAGGCAAGCACTGGATGTATACCGGCTCGGCCCGGCGGCTCGACGTCATCAAGATGTGCGAAGATTGCCGCGTCGCCTATGTCGCCGAGGAAGGTTTTGATCCTTACGGCATGCAGAGTAAGACCGTCCGCACAACCGACGACTATCTTCGCGATCGCGGGCCGCAACAGCGCGACGGCCAGGACAGCTGAATCAAAATAGCAGGGTAGACGCGCTCAGGCCGGCACGACCGGAAACTTCTCCTTGTGCAAGGCGGCCAAGGTCTGCGGATCCAGCTTCAGATGGGCTTGCACCAGTTCGGGGGGTGTCAGCGCCAGCCACTGGTTGAACGAGACATCGGCGTAGTAGTCGCTCTTGAATACTTCGAGGAAGCGCAGCGTCGTGGTGCCGGTGTTTTCGATGTAATGCCCCATCGCGAACGGCACGAAGCCGACGTCGCCTGCCATAAAATCGAAAGTTCGCGCTTGCCCTGACGCCGCGAACACGCCCATCCGCGCCTGCCCCTCGATGTAATATTGCCACTCGTTGGTGTTCGGATGCCAGTGCAGCTCGCGCATGCCGCCTGGTTCGACCTCCACCAGCGCAGCAGAGATCGTCTTCGACGCCGGGAACACGCTGGTATCGGTGATCCGCACCGTGCCGCTCTTGGTCTTGATCGGCTGCTGCGCCATCATCCTGTGGCTGAGGGTCGGCGACACCGGGGCGGCTCCGGCGATCTTGTCGGAGCCGAGCGCGCCCGGCACCTCGGCCGCGAAAATGTAAAGCTGGCTCGGATCCGGCACTTTCGCAAAGGCCGGTCCGGGGACACCGAAATTCTTCGACAGCACCTCTAGCGGGATGTGCTTGATCCAGTCGCTGAGCAGGAAGGTGTTGTCTTCGTCGAAATCGCCGTCATCGAAAACCAGCAGGAATTCGCAGCCGTCCGGATTGAGCCCCTGGATCGAATGCGGAGTGCCCCCTGCGAAATACCAGAGATCGCCGACACCGACGTCATCGACGAACTGGTGTCCCTGGGGATCGACGGCGGTGATGCGGGCGGTGCCGTAGAGCATGTAGGCCCATTCGGCCGCCTTGTGCCAATGCAGTTCGCGCACGCCGCCGGCGTTCAGGCGCATGTTCACGCCGGCGATGTCCTTGGAAACCCCGAGCTCCCGCACGGTGACCTGGCGGGTCCAGCCGCCGCCCTCTTGCCGCACATGCGAGTCGGAGAAGGAAAAGCGCAGATTCGGCAGCGTGCCGTGATCGGTCGGCGGCGGCACCAGGATATCCGGATTCTGCCGGTCGCGGAGCAGGTTGCGCGGACCGGGATCGGTACCGCCATGTCCGGGCCGCATCGGTTGCGGAATGGTCTCGCCGGTTTGGGCGCCGGCAGCGCCTGCCACCGTGAAAAGGCCGCCGGCCGCGGTCGCGGCCAACAATGTACGTCGCGTGACATCATCCATACCGTTTCTCCTTTGGTTATCCGGATTCGCGCAGATCCACGAGGACAAGATGTTGCGGTGATGCGTTGGTTATCTGGTGTTTGCCGGACCTGAACTGCTGTCCAGCCAACGTTCATTCCGCGGGTGTTGCCAAAGGCCGTCCCGGTTTGCGCTCCTTCTCCAGTTGCCGGGCAAGCCAGCGATCGTGGTGCTCTTTGGCCCAGTTGAGATCGACCTCGCCGGTCCCCATGGCTTCGAACGCACCCTCCATGCCGAGCGTGCCGATATAGATGTGGGCTAGGATCAGGGCGACGAACAGGACGGCCACGACGGCATGCACGACCTGTATGAGCTGCATCTCGGCGATCTCGGTTCCATAAAAAGGAAACAGCAGCAAGAATCCGGAGACGGAGACTGCGACGCCGGCAACAACGGACAGCCAATAGACCAGCTTCTCGCCAAGATTAAAGCGTCCGGCCGGCGCATGTTTGTTCTTGATGAAGCCGCCGCCGTGCTTGAGCCACTCGAGGTCGACCTTGCTGAAGATATTGTCGCGGAAGAAGATCAAGCTGATCAGAATGAGACCGACCAAGAACGAGAAGCTGGTGAAGTTGTGGACGTATTTCGCCACCTGCGAAATATCCGAGAAATTATCCGGGCCGACGAGCGGCAAGAGCAAGATTTTGCCGAAGGTGACGTTCAATCCGGTAAAGCCGAGAACGACGAATGAAACGGCCGTCAGCCAATGCGAAAACCGCTCAAAGGCTTTGAAGCGGAGGATTTTCGTTCCCGAGCGTCCTTCGGCAATTCGAATCCGACCGATGACCAGATAGGCGAGGCCAAGGAAAACGATCGTGCCGAGGATCACGATCGCGCCGCCCCAATGCAGCAGCACTTCGTGGAAGTAGTCCCAGGTCCGCCCGGCAGGCTGGATCAGCACGCTGGCTTTCTTGTCGGGGATATCGATGCGCCCTTCGATGCGAGGGACTTGCTTGAACAGGTCTCGTTCGCTGGTGACGCTCGCGGTTGGATTGGGGGCGCCGTCCGGATTGAGCTTCTGCGCGCTCGCCGGGCCGAACGCCGCAATCCCGAGCAAGAGCATCATGATGAGGACCGCGAGGCGAATGCGCGCAAGAAATATCATGACGATCATCCTCCTCTTGGGTTGCGACTATCGGACCTGCCTGCTCAGACTTCGATGCCCTCGTGATAGGCCGTCATCCAGCCCCACGCGCCGGAGCCGTAGCCGCGCTTGAGCACGCGCTCTTTATAGATTTGCGCGATGATCTCGCCGTCGCCGGCAAGCAATGATTTGGTCGAGCACATCTCGGCACATAGCGGCAGCTTGCCTTCGCCGAAGCGGTCCGAGCCATATTTCTCGAACTCCTCGGCACTGCCGGGGGCCTCCGGCCCGCCGCCACCGGCACAATAGGTGCACTTGTCCATCTTGCCGCGCGAGCCGAAATTGCCGACCTTGGGGTATTGCGGCGCGCCGAACGGACATGCATAGAAGCAATAGCCGCAGCCGATGCAGATATCCTTGGAATGCAGCACGATGCCGTCTTCGGTCGGATAGATGCAGGTGACAGGGCATACGGCGGCGCAGGGCGCGTCGGTGCAATGCATGCAAGCCATGGACACCGATCGCTCGCCGGGCTTGCCGTCATTGATGGTGACGACGCGCCGCCGATTGATGCCCCATGGCACCTCGTTCTCGTTCTTGCATGCGGTGACGCAGGCGTTGCAATCGATGCAGCGATCCGCGTCGCAAAGGAATTTCATGCGCGCCATGGTTTACGCCCTCTCACGCCGCCCTGATCTGGCATAGGGTCGCCTTCGGCTCCTGCATGCCCGTGGCGGGATCGTAGCCGTAGGTGGTGAGCGTATTCACGCTCTCGCCGAGCACGATCGGATCGAAGCCTTTCGGATATTTGGCGCGCAGGTCGGTGCCCTCGAACCAGCCGGCGAAATGATAGGGCATCCAGGCGAGGCCCTTGCCGACGCGCTCGGTCACAAGCGCCTTCATCCGGGCCCTCGAACCATTCTCCGCGCCGGTCACCCACACCCATCCGCCATCCTCGATGCCACGCTCGCGCGCATCCGCCGGGTTGATCTCGACATACATGTGCTGCTTCAACTCGGCGAGCCACTTGTTGGAGCGCGTCTCCTCGCCACCGCCCTCATACTCCACAAGCCTGCCCGAGCTCAGGATCAGCGGGAATTGCTTGGCAATGCCACGGTCGACGGCGGCCTTTTGCACGGAAAAGCCGATATTGGGTACGCGGAACTGCTTGGCGTCCGGCAACGTCGGATAGTCGGCGACCAAATCCGGACGTGGCGTATAAATCGGCTCGCGGTGAACAGGGATCGGGTCGGGGAGATTCCAGGCGATCATGCGCGCCTTGCCGTTGCCGTAGGGCGAACAGCCGTGCTCGATCGCCACCCGCTGGATTCCGCCGGAAAGATCGAGCGACCAGGACACCGCGTCCGGATTGGCGGAATTCACGCGCTGGATGACTTCCATTTCCTGCGGCGAGAGGTCCTTGTCCCAGCCGAGCTTCTTCAGCACGCCCAGGGTGAACTCCGGATACCCGTCCTTGATTTCGGAGCCGGCCGAATAGGAGCCCTCGGCAAGGAGATTGTCGTGCTCCTCTTTTTCGACTTCCTGGCCGTTTTCCATCACCTTGCGCTTGACCACGCGTTCGACGCCAAACCGAGCGCGGAACGTGCCACCGCCTTCCTTCACCGGCAGACTGGTGTTGTAAAGGATAGGCGTACCCGGATGCTTGAACTCCGGCGTTCCCCAGCATGGCCACGGCAGACCGTAATAGTCGCCGCCGACTTCCGGATCATCCTTCGGCGCCCGCAAGCTGACTAGGTCGAACTTGGCCTGGTTCTTCATATGGGCCTTGAGCCGCTCGGGTGACTGCCCGCAATAGCCGGTCGACCAGCCGCCGCGATTGATCTCGCGCAGGATATCTTCGGCGGACACCTTGTCGTTGTCGACCTTGATGTTCTTGAACATCCGGTCGGCGAAGCCGAACTTGCGGGCGAGCAGGTACATGGTGTCGTAGTCGTTTTTCGATTCGAAAACCGGCTCCACGATCTTCTCGCCCCACTGCACAGAGCGGTTGGACGCGGTGCGCGAGCCGTCCATTTCGAAGCTCGTGCAGGCCGGCAAAAGATAAATTCCGTCCTTGCGCTCCGAGAGCACCGACCATGCGGTCGGATAGGGATCGCAGACCACCAATAGTTCGAGTTTCTCGATGCCGCGCTTTGCTTCGGGCATCCGGGTAATGGTGTTGACGCCATGTCCCATGATGAACATCGCCTGCACATTGTCGGGCTGGCTGACCTGATCCTTTGGCAGCAATGTCGCGTCGAACCAGCGCGTCGACGGAATGCCCGGCGATTCCATTAGCGCCTTGCTCGGGAAGCGAGCCTTCATCCACTCGTAATCCACTTCCCACACCCGGCACCAATGCCGCCAAGCGTCTTCGGCAAGGCCGTAATAGAGCGGCAGCGTCGTCACATCGAGGCCAAGATCGGTGGCGCCCTGCACATTGGTGTGGCCACGAAAGATGTTGGCACCGGCGCCGGCGTATCCGACATTGCCGGTAGCGAGAAGCAAAATGCAGCTGGCGCGGACATTGGCCGTTCCGGTCGTGAACTGGGTTTGTCCCATCGCCCAGATCAGCGTAGCCGGCTTTTGCTTGGCGAAGGTTTCGGCGATGTGCTTGACCTGCGCTTCGGGCAGGCCGGTGACGCGCTCGACCTCATGCGGTGGCCACTTCGCCGCATGCTTGCGGATTTCGTCAACGCCGTAGACGCGCTGACTCAGAAATTCCTTGTCTTCCCAGCCATTTTCAAAAATGTGCCAGAGCATCCCGTAGATCGTGGCAATGTGGGTGCCGGGACGCACGCGGACATATTCCGTCGCGTGCGCAGCAGTCCGCGTCATGCGCGGATCGACCACGATCATGTTGGCGCGGTTGAGCTCCTTGCCTTCGAGAATATGCTGAAGCGAAACCGGATGCGCCTCTGCAGGGTTGCCGCCCATCACCATGATGGTCTTGGCATTGCGGATGTCGTTGTAGCTGTTCGTCATCGCGCCATAGCCCCAGGTGTTAGCGACGCCCGTGACCGTGGTGGAATGGCAGATCCGCGCCTGATGATCGGAATTATTGGTACCCCAGAAGGCCGCAAGCTTGCGGTTGAGGTAGGCGGCTTCGTTGGTGAATTTCGCCGAGCCCAGCCAGTACACCGAATCCGGACCCGACTTCTGGCGAATTTCCAGAAGTTTGTCGCCGATCTCGTCGATAGCCACCTCCCAGGAGATGCGCTTCCATCGACCGTCGACGAGTTTTACCGGGTAGCGCAGCCGGCGCCCGCTCAGCACGTCGTCGCGGACGGCCGCGCCCTTGCAGCAATGCGAGCCGCGATTGATCGGGCTGTCGTAATCGGGCTCCTGGCCGATCCACACCCCATTGGCGACTTTGGCGATCACCGAGCAACCGACCGAGCAATGGGTGCAGATGTTCTTCCGCATCGTCACTGTCGCACCCGCAGGCGGTGGCGGCCCGGCCTCCGCCTTGCGGATGCCGTTGAGCGGGAGGCTGCCGAGCGCCGCTAGCGCCCCGGCACCGATACCGGAACGCTTCAGGAAGGCTCGCCGATTCAGATCGGCGCTCGATTTAGTTGACCGTCCGCCAGCGACGCTTGCGTGGTTTCGATGACGTTCCGACTTTTTGATCAGCACGGACGCCTCCCCTATCGGGCCGGATAGCTATTGACGCGGTAGAAGTCTTGAACCTCGGGGGAATTCGCGTGGTAGCGCGCCCTGCGCTTTTCTTTGAGGTCAACGGACTCGGCGGCCGCCGGCTCCGGCATCAGCGCGCTCGTGGCCGCCGCTGCAACTCCGGCGATCGCGGCGCGAAACAAATCGCGTCGGGGGATCAACGACTTGAGGTGCTCCTTCATGAAGGCCGCACTCCTGCCAAATCGAGCCGTGGCCACAAAGCCCCCACGGCCTGGCGTGGATCATCCTCTTGCATCTGCAGGCTACCCCGCAGACACCGCCATGACAATCGCCCGCTCAAACGCAACTCCGCAGTTCCGCGCGGAAAAATTGACATCCAGCAAGGAACATTTCGGCGCTTTCAATTCCATTGATCAAGGCGCGACCTCTTCAGCCGGGCGAGCCGCACTTGCAGGACAAGTGAGGACTAGCCCGCAACTCAACAACCCGTCATGCATGCCGGGTTTTTGACGTCGGGACGCGGATCATCGACGAACATTTTGCGATTCGGCATCTTGATCTCGCTAAGCGTTTTGGCGCCGAGCACAGCGTCGGCGGGAAGCAGCCCATTCAGACTTAGGATGTAAGCCGAGACCGCATAGACGTCATCATTGCTCAGTGATTGCGGTGCGTTCTGCGGCATTGCGCGGCGGATATAATCGAACAATGTCGGGGCATAGGGCCAGTAGCTGCCGACGGTCCTCACCGGCTTTGGCGTTGCAAGCGTGCCCTGCCCGCCGACCAGTTGATCGCCGATGCCGCCCTCGCCCTTGGCGCCGTGACAGGCCGCGCATTGCTGATCAAAGACCTCGCGGCCGTGGCTGACACTGCCGCTTCCTGGCGGAAGGTTGTTGCCGTGACGATCGATGTCGATATTCCAGCCCGCGATCTCCGCCGGCGTCGCGGTATGCCCGATGCCGTAAGGGCTTTGCGCCTGCGCGGCTGTCGCGCATATCAGCGCAAATATGGCAAACGCAGCGATGCGAAGCTCACGCGTGGGCATTGGTCACCTCGCCGCCAGCTGCGATGCGCCAGGGCCAAATCGCGTTGTTGTGGTAATAATAATTTTCGCCGCGAACCGCGAGCAATTCGGCCAGCGTCGGCTGGACGTAGCCGGTTTCATCGATCGCGCGGCTTTGTATAACCGCCGGCTTGCCGTCCCACTGCCATGGAAGCCGAAATCGGGTCAGCGCCCGTGTCAGCACCGGTTCCTGCAGCTGCGCTTCCTGCCAGTTTTTGCCATCGTCGACCGAGACTTCGACGCGCTTGATCTTGCCGTGGCCGCTCCAGGCGATGCCGCTGATCTCGTGAAACCCGGGTGCGCTCAGCCGCTGGCCGCCGGAGGGGCGGGTGATAATTGATTTCGCTTCCATGTAAAATGTGAACTCCCGCGCCGAGCCGTCCGGCATCAGGTCGGTGTATTTCGAGGTCTCCTCCCGCGAATAGGTGGGCTCGGAGGCGACACGCAGACGGCGCAGCCACTTCACGCTCATATTGCCTTCGAATCCGGGCAGCAGGAGCCGCAGCGGATAGCCTTGCTGCGGGCGCAGCCGCTCGCCGTTCTGGCTGTACACCAGCATCGCATCATCAAGACATTTTTCGATCGGAACGCTACGCGTCAATGCAGCCGCATCGGCACCTTCGGCGACAACCCATTTCGCGCCGGCCTGCAATCCCGCTTCCTGCAGCACCAGTTTCAAGCTCACCCCGGTCCATTCCGCGCAACTCAAGAGACCGACAAGATCGGAAGCCGTCTTGCCGTAGGGTTTTTTGTAGTTGGGGTTGCCCGAGCATTCGAGGAAATAGATGTGCGACTCCGAAGGAAAGCGCCGGATGTCATCCATGGTAAAGATCAGGGGCCTGTCGACGAGTCCATGGAGCATGAGGCGGTGCTGCGCCGGATCGATGGTGGGAACGCCGGCATGATGGCGTTCGTAGAACAGTCCGTTCGGGGTGATGATGCCGTCGAGATCCTGCAACGGCGTTCGTCCGGACGCGGACAGATATTGCGGCAGGTCCTTTGGTATATTCTTGATGACGCCCTTTTCGAATGGCGAGGGCGCTCCATAGAGCTGGCTTCCCATGGGATCGCCAGGCGTCTTCATCCATTCCGGCACATTGGGCGGCAGGTTCGTCGCACTTTCTGTTGCCGCCGATGCCTTGCTGCCGGCAAGACTGCCGGCAACGACGGCCCCACCCACCAATGCACCACCTTCTCGCAGAAATCGGCGACGAGATGTCGGAACAATCCCCTGTCGATCTCGGTTGGCTTGTTCATCATAAGTTATCCGCTCGAAATCGGTACGCCCCGAATAACTCAATGAAGTTCGCACATGTTCCAGGAGGGATGCGCGCCTTGATTGTAGTCACCGGCCCAGGACGCTCGCTTGCCAAGGATTGCCGCGCCTGTTCCAATCTTGCTGATACAGTGCCGTTGACCGCAGCGCTGCCTGCAACGGACCTCGCCGGAGCATCGCGCATGGAAAAGGACGCATCGTTACCGATGCGGCCATCTCTTTCTGTCGCACCCAGTTACGGCCGCTTTCACCCTAATGGTAGTTCACCGGCACTCGTGCCGGCGACCACCATGTCCAAGGAACGTCTCTGAAGCCGGCCCATGGGAACGGTACCGCTGGCCACAAGAAGCGCCGTTCGCAGTGCTGTCCGTCGCGGCATAAGCGTAACTGCCACTGAATGGTCCCAAACCTGCCACGGCGTCCATGCGCGCCGCCGGCGTGGGCCGGCCGCCGTTCAAGACGTCATTGTTGGGGTAGTAAAACGCGAACGCACCTGGCTCCTGGATAGCAGCCTGTGCGAATACCGGCGTTGCGAACATCAGCGACAGAATCGCTGCCGCGCTGAAGATCTTGAATCTGGTCATAGCTTGTTTTCTTCCGTGAATCGATGGGTAGCGAGATTCGGGAATTCTCGCCTTCTTCGCCCCTGAAATGCTCAGAGGCCTCATCACGGAGGTAAGTTGAAGCTTTAGGCGTCCGACTAAATTGGGCTTCAAGAAGCTAAATTGATCTTTACTTCGGGGACTTGCATCGTGCCTTGAATGCAATGCTTCTGCGTTTGGCGGATGGAAGCGGCTGCTAAGCCGCTTCCATCTCCATTCCCTTATCGGCGGTGCGCCGTATGGTGACGTTGCACATGACGTTCCATGGATGCGTTGCCGTTCCGCCAGTCGTTTCGCCAGTAACCGCCGTCGGTGTACGGATTACCGGGTCCCTGGTTTTGGCAATTTGCGTTCGGGTAGAACTGCGCGCAATAGCCGGGATCTTCGATAACGGCTTGCGCCAATGCGGGAGTTGCAAACGCTGCCGCGATAACAGCGGCGGCGCCGATCAATGCGAGTTTCATTTCAGTCTCCTGGTTGATTCTCTGGGCAACGTGAAGCGGAAATGGGGACGCGCGTCAGCTCTGACAACGAGCTTTTTGATTGGCCAATTCTAAAATTCAATTTAATGGCGCCGGCGTCTGGACAGACCTACTTCAGCTTCAACTACGCAAAAGCGCTCTCGTGGAATAATGGAGCCTCGTAGTGTCCAACAAATATGATCTAGCCCATCAGGAGGATTAACGCATGAAGCACGCGACGATCGCGGAAGCGGCTTTCATAGGCGACGCCAATTTAAGGTCAACTGCGAAGCCTCGCGGGCGGCCAATCCACAAGATGGCGGCGTCGTTTTCTGCCGCTTATTTCGTGGGCGCCCTCGTCACCGATCTTGTCTATTGGCAGATGCCTGATGTGATGTGGGAGAGGTTCTCGATATGGCTGATCGCCGCTGGTCTGATTATGGCAGGCCTTGCGGTCGTCGCTTACGTGATCGACCTTTTAGCAGGCAGACAAGTCGATAGGCCGGCCTGGCCCCGCGTGGTCGGCTACGGACTCGCCGTTTTGCTCTCGCTGCTTAATGCCTTCGTTCACAGCCGCGACGGTTATACGGCGGTGGTACCAACCGGCCTGACGCTTTCCGGAATCGTCGTTGCCGTTCTCATATTGACGGCCGGGGTTGCCTCGGCCCTGGCAAATCGTCGCGCAGGAGCATGAATATGATGCACGCCCTTAGGAATGCAGGCTCGGCGAAGCTGGCGCGCCGTCTCGCCGCTCTCTCTGCCGCCGTCGCCGTGCTGGCACTCGCCGGCTGCGACGATCATGGCGGCGACCCGAGAAAGCAGATCGGCGCCAATCCGGTGCTGCCCCAGCTACAGCAGTATTTGATGCCGCCGATACGGATCGCAAAGGCCATCGGATGGGGGAGCGAAACTCCGACGGTGCCGCACGGATTGCAGGTCCATGCCTTGGCGACCGGCTTTGAGCATCCGCGGTCACTCTACGTCCTCCCCAATGGGGATGTGCTGGTGGTTGAGGGCAATGGTCCGAAAGCGCCGATTTACCGGCCCAAGGACATCATCACCGGCTGGGTGCAATGGTTCGCCGGCGCCAAGGCCAAGGACGCAAACCGCATCACGCTATTGCGCGACACCAATGGCGACGGCGTTCCCGAACTCCGCACCGTCTTTCTGGATCACCTCAACTCGCCGTTTGGCGTCGCTCTCGTTGGCCACGATCTTTACGTCGCGGACACCGACGCCATCGTCCGCTATCCATACGAAGACGGACAGACCAGCATTACTGCGCCGGGCACCAAGCTCACCGATCTTCCCGGCGGGCCCATCGATCATCACTGGACAAAGACGCTGTTGGCCAGTCCGGACGGCTCCAAACTCTATGTCGGCGTCGGATCAAACAGCAACATCGGCGAAAACGGAATTGGCGCCGAATATGAACGAGCCGCGATCTGGGAGGTCGACCGCGCATCGGGCGCGCATCGCATCTACGCGAGCGGCGTACGCAATCCTACCGGGCTCCAATGGGAGCCTGAGACCGGCAAGCTCTGGGCCATCGCCAACGAACGCGATGAGATCGGGCCCGACCTGGTTCCGGACTATCTGACGTCGGTGCGCGACGGTGGCTTCTACGGCTGGCCATACAGCTATTACGGCCAACACCTGGATCCCCGCATCATGCCGCAGCGACCCGACCTGGTGGCGTCGGCGATTGCGCCAGACTACGCGCTGAGTTCGCACGTCGCGCCGTTGGGATTGGCGATATATACAGGCACCGAGCTTCCCGCCAACTACCGCGGCGGCGCGTTCGTCGGCGAACACGGAAGCTGGGATCGAACACCTCTCAACGGCTACAAAGTGGTCTTCGTGCCATTCAGCGGCGGAAAGCCCAGCGGCCCGGCACAGGACGTCGTGACAGGATTCCTCGATGCCAACAACCACGCGCGCGGGAGACCGGTTGGACTGGCAGTCGATCGCGCCGGTGCGTTACTGATCGCCGACGATGTCGGAAACACGGTCTGGCGCGTGTCATCGGCGCACCCCGGTTCTTCATCCAAGCCGGGCACCTAGACTAGTTTCTGTCGCGAAACGCATTAAAGCGCTGCAAATAGCATGTTTTTTGGCTTTTTTCGGTACGATTTTTCTTGTCATTTACGTGTGCGTATTATCACATGTTATGCATGAAGCATGTTGATTCGGAATCGCCTTCAGATGTCTCGCACTGGCTGCGGAGTGAATCGGCAAATCTTTGGCCTGCGCTTCTGGGTTCGCTGAGCCTGCGGCGGAGCCGGTGCATCCGCGAGAATTGCGCGGCGTGTCAATCTGGCGAACAGCATCAAAGTTATGTGCTTTACGGTCGCGCGAATGGGCGTCGCATCGCCGTCTACGTACCGGAAGAGCTTGTGCCGGAGGTTCAGCGCAGCCTGGACAATGGGCGGGCTCTGCAGGATCTGCTGCACCAGGCGGCACCGCGATATATCAAGGCGCTCAAGCGAGCACGCGCCAGAGCTGCGAAGAGCGACGAGGATTGAGCGGTGTCCCGGATAGCGGAGCGGCAGGTCAGTTTTGCTGATTGGGAACTGGTGCGTCAGGGCCTGTGCCTTGAGCCGTTGCTGCAGGCGATTTCCGATTTTCTTGACGATCAGGAGGACATAATCGAACAGGTCCGCTGCGATCTGAGGCGGGGTTTGAAGAAGGCCGAGACGGGTCGCAGCGGCCTGACGCCGCAACAGGTGCTGCGCTCGCTGGTTCTGATGCGCGTCAAGAACTGGAACTATCGCGAATTACGTGAGCGGATTGCCGACGGATGCACGCTGCGCCAGTTCACGGACTTCTATTGTCTGCCAGTGCCTCGACACGATGCGTTCCACCGCGGCTTCAATCGGCTCACGCCCGAGACGCTCAAGGCGATCAATGATCTGGTGGTGCAGGCGGCGGTCGAGCTCGGACTGGAAGACGGCCAAAAGCTGCGTGTGGATACCACGGTGGTGCAGACCGACATTCATCATCCAACCGACAACACGCTATTGTGGGATGTCGTTCGCGTCGTCACGCGCCTGATCGGTCGCCTCGCCACAGCGCTTTCGCGCCGGCGTATCAAGGGGTTCCGAGATCGGACGCGATCGGCGCGGCGCCGGATGCAAGAGATTCAACGAATGACCACAAGGCAGCGCCAGGAGCAGCAGACCGCGACATATCGCGAACTCATTGGCATTGCCGAGGAAGTCATCGAAAGCGCACGAACGGCGCTCCGGCAAACCCGTAAAGCGCGCGGCAAAGATATGATCACTGATCTGGCTATCGCGGAAACGCGCAAAGAGATCGAGCACTTTTGTGGTCTTGGAGACCGTGTGATTGATCAGTCGCGCCGCCGTGTGCTCAACGGCGAGCAGGTTCCAACTGTCGAGAAGCTGTATTCGATTTTTGAGCCCCACACGGACCTCATCAAGCGCGGTAAGGTGCAATCACCGATCGAGTTCGGCCACAAGGTCTTCCTCGCCGAAAGCGCGCGCGGCTTGATCACGCAGTATGACGTGTTGGACGGAAATCCCATCGACGAACAGCATGTGGTTATCTCGCTGGTACGCCACAGGCAGACCTTCGGCGACGTTCCCAAATTATATGGATCGGATCGCGGCTTCTTCAGCGAGAAGAACGTGATGTCGTGCAAGCAGCAAGGCGTCAAGGTAGTGTGCATCCCACAACGGGGTGGCACCAAGGCGCCCGACCGCCAAGCTTATGAGAAGAGCCGGGAGTTCAAGGACGGCCAGCGCTTTCGTGCGGGCATCGAGGGGCGCATCTCGGTGTTGTTCCGCGGTCGCGGCATGAAGCGTTGTCTCGCCGAAGGTCGCGAGCGCTTTGAGCTTTGGGTCGCGGCGGCCGTGCTTGCCAACAACCTCATGAAGATCGCAGCCCTGTTGGCGGAACGATCATCGCGCAGACGAAAAGCCGCCTGACAATATCGCCTCAAGACCTTCGCTTGCCGCGGAAATCTTATCCGCTGTAATTTGGTGAAACCACTGCGCCGTCTATCGGACGCTTATTGAAGTCGCGACGAAACTCGCGCCAAAACACATGGCGAATGCTAACATCTACTGTTAATTCGCCCTGGTTTTATTGAGGAACTAGCGCCCTCAACACAAATGCAGGTGTTTCGCGACAGAAACTAGACTAGCAGAAACCCCAAGCAATTCATAAAAAAGCCCGGCTCAGGCCGGGCTTTTTGCCTTGTCCGAAGTCAGCGGACGACCTTACTGGCGAGCGGCATTGGCAACCGTTCCAAAGATGATCCGGTGAGGATGCGTGAACACTTCGAATCCGTCGGCGCGAGCGATGGCGGCAAGTGTGATACCTGCCGCATTCGCCATGCGAACGGCCAGCGCCGTTGGGGCTGAAACCTACACCATCGCAGGTGCGCCGATCGCGGCGCTTTTCTGCACCATCTCCACTGACACCCGGCTGGTGAGAAGTATGATCCCCTCACCCGCCGCGATGGACGAACGCGCCAGCGCACCTGCGAGCTTGTCGAGCGCGTTGTGACGGCCAACGTCCTCGCGGCAGGGCAACGATACCGCCCGAGGCATCCCAAAACGCCGCTGCGTGAACCGCGCGCGTCTCGAGGTTGAGGTTTTGACGCGACGACACGTTCCGCATGGCGGTCATGATCTGCTCCGCCCGAAAATTGCGGGCCCGGCCCGACAACGGCTGCGGGACGCATGGCTTCCGCCACTGAAATCGATGCCGCACAATCCGCACCCTGTCGGTCCAGCGATATGCTGCCGTCGCTCGTGCAAGCGATCAGCTTTTGGTTTACCAAGCCACATCCGCAGTTCGATACCGTCATCGAGACGCATGACGTCCAACGAATCGATATCAGCGGGAGAGCTGATGACGCCCTCGCACAGGCTGAAGCCGACCGCAAAATCCTCCAGATCGTGGGGTGTCGCCATCATTACCGCATAGGTCCCGCCATTATACGTAAGCGCTACCGCGGTCTCTTCCGGGATCGAACGACTGCCAAAGCTGAGACCGCTTGCTCGCCAAATCTGGCGATCCACGACTCGGGCCGGTTCCATGGTGCATTGCTCCTTTCGGTGGCGCGCCGCGCCGTGAAACACGCGTACTCTCCGGGACAGAGGCGACAAGAAATAGACGTCGCGACCTGACGCGCTTTACTCAACTAAAAACAAATTTAGCTTTCCGAAATTCGATTGATGGCGGAAGCGGACGCGGAGGCGAAGAGACACGTCGGTCCTGACCCGTCACTGGGAGCAATGCGAGCAAATCTTAAAACATTATTTAATGGTGCAAGTAGCCCGCGAGATCCTAGATCACCTTCAGAACAGCCACACCTGTCCCCCGAGGCTGCGGTTGTCGAGCGGACGTCGCACCCCGCCTCCCGTGCCCTCAATGAGGCGGGCGTGCGCCGTTCGATTTTTTCAAGACCAAATTCATTTGCGGCAACGATCGATCGCTATGCGAGCTGGGGAGGCGGCAGCTATAGGTGGATGAAAGCTGATGCCACCCTGACCGAGGAACACTGCGTCCGATCCGGTTGAAAGCGAATTTAATAGAGACGACCGACAAGAACTCCCATCTCCAGTCCATCGCGGCGTCGGCATGGTCTAGCTGAGACACGCCGACATCTGACGAAGGTCCTGTGGCGGAACGTCCGCCCATCCCAATGGAGAAAGATCATGAGAGGACGACTGATAACGATTTTGGCAAGTGTGCTGATTGCCGGCAGCCTTGCTGCCACGGGCGCACAAGCCCGCGGTGGCGGTGGCGGCGGACACGGTGGTGGCTTTGGTGGCGGCCACATGGGCGGCTTTGGCGGAGGGCACATCGGTGGCTTCGGCGGAGGTCGCATGGGTGGTTTTGCTGGTAGCCACATCGGCGGCCTTGGCGGAGCTCACATCGGCGGCTTCGGCGGAGGTCATCGCGCTGGTCTCGGCCGGGATCAGTTCGGTGTTGGAAGACGTCATTTCGTCGGCGGCGGCTATTACGATTACGGCCTGGGTTGCCCGTATTATCCGTATTACACGTCCGACACTTTGCCCTACACCTGCACCTACTGAATGTTAAGCCGATCCGAAAGCCGCCGACGCGGCTTTCGCGGCTTCAACGGGCTCATCCGGAAGTTGGCGACCAGCGCCAGCGCGTCCGGGTGAGCCCAATTGATTTCGGCGGCAAGCAAAGCGTCTGCTCACCCAGGCGACGCCAATTCGACGGTTAGCTTCGATTGAATTCGAATTTAATGTCCTAAACCTCAATTTAATGGCTCCCCGCCGTCCCCCGTCTATCCTCTGGTGATCCACTCGAGTTTCGAACGGCAGATGGTAACCAGCTTACAGCACGGAGCGACTGATATGGGCATTGAGGGACAATTCGCAGGCCTTGCAGCTCGGACCCGGCGTCAGCCGGCATTTGTCAGAGGCGGACGCGGCAAAGGCTATCTCTCCGACATCGGGCGTTTCGCAATGCTCGAAAGGGACCAGGAGTATCAGCTCGCCAAACGTTGGCGCGAGCATGGTGACCGTGATGCTGCCGACCAGCTTGTCGCGAGCCATTTGCGTCTTGCTGCCAAGATCGCCATGGGCTACCGCGGCTACGGTCTGCCGGTTTCGGAAATCATCTCGGAAGGCAATGTCGGCCTGATGCAGGCATTGAACCGGTTTGAGCCTGAAAAAGGCTTTCGCTTTCGCGACCTACGCGATGTGGTGGATCCGGGCCTGCATACAGGATTACATATTGCGTTCGTGGTCACTTGTGAAAATCGGCACGACCACGAACCAGAAGAAGCTATTCTTCAAACTGCGCTCGGCAAAAAACAAGATCGCTGCGCTGGAAAGCGGAGACCTGCATCCTGATCAGGTAGCTTTGATCGCAAAGAGCCTTGATGTCTCGGACCAGGATGTCGTCGACATGAATCGACGGCTCGGCGGTGATAAATCGATCAATGCGCCGATTCAACATGACGGTGAAGCCGGCGAATGGCAGGACTATCTCGTTGATCAGTCGCCCTCGCCGGAGGCCATCGTCGTAGAACAGGACGAGACGGAACGCCAACGCAAGGCACTGATCGCCGCAGATCGATGTACTGGACGGCCGCGAACGGCGCATCTTCGAGGCGCGGCTATCTGGCCGACGAACCACAGACGCTCGAGGAGCTCGCGATAAAGTTCAACGTATCTCGCGAACGCATCCGGCAGATCGAGGCGCGCGCGTTCGAGAAGGTGCGGAAGGCCGCCAAGGCCCGCGCCGCACAAGCGCCGGCGGCGATGTTGGCGGCTTTGGACGCCTGAACCGAGATCGACGCGCATCTCCGCGAAGCATACGCGCTAAAAATCCCGCGCAAGTTCCATGATGGAGCAGACATCGCCCCCAATTTGCATGCGTCGCGGCACCGTTACGCTGGCCGGACCTTTCAAACAAGTGTAGCGTTCGGCTCATGCATTGGCGGCCTCAGCCAATCGGCGAGACTTCGCGGCTTGGCGAGCAGAAGCCGGACCGGTCGATTTGTAGGACGGCGTTCCGGATTTTGCGTCATAATGATCGAGCGCAACCAGGACATTGGCCTCGGGATAATAGGTCGCGATCGAACCCTGTGCGATATTGTAGGCGACCGCCGTCAGGTTGCGCATGACCCGCTCGCCCGACTTCGATCCCGCATCGGGCACGACGGTGATATCGACAAGATCGCCGTGCTTCAGGCCGCGGCTGGCCAGGTCGCGTTCATTGACGAACACGACGTCACGGCGCCCGGTGATTCCGCGATAGCGATCATTCATGCCGTAGATCGTCGTGTTGTACTGATCATGACTTCTGATCGTCGTGAGCGTGAGAGCTTCGCGGTCCGCGACGCGAGGATCCTCATCCAGTCCGGGATAGACCAGGAAATTGGCCTTCTTCGTCGGTGTCCGCCACTCGCGCTCCGATGCCGCAACATACAGCCGAAATCCACCCGGCTTCTTGATGCGGGCATTGAAGTCCGCGAAGTCCGGAAACACCGCCTCGATGCAATCGCGGATCTTGCCGTAGTCGGAAACCAGCTCCGCCCATTTGACCCGCGTGTGCGGTAATGTGGCCAGCGCCATCCCTGCGATGATGGCCGGCTCTGATCTGAGATGCTCGGAGGCGGGTTTCAGGCCGCCGCGCGAGGCATGGACCATCGACATCGAATCTTCCACGGTGACCGACTGCGGGCCGCGTTGCCTGGACATCGATCTCGGTACGCCCCAGACAAGGGAGAATGAAGGATTGCTTCGCGAGCAGCAAATGGAGCGATTGAGCTTGGTGGCGATATGCACGGCGAGATCGAGGTTCCGCATCGCCTTGAATGTGACTTCCGGATCGGACATCGCAACTGCAAGATTGCCGCCGAGACAGACCAGTGCCTTCGAGCGCCTATCCCGGATCGCCTCGATCGCTTCGACCGCATTGTGGCCCTTGTGGCGCGGCGGCTCGAATCCGAACACGCGGGCCAGTCCGTCCAGGAGCTCGTCATTCGGAACCTCGGTAATGCCGACCGTGCGATCTCCCTGCACATTCGAGTGGCCGCGCAGCGGGGAAATGCCGGCGCCCTGGCGTCCGATATTGCCGCGGAGCATCAAGAGATTGGCGATCTGCTGCACATTGCCGGTGCCGTGACGATGCTGGGTGATCCCCATGCCGTAATTGATGATGACCCGCTCCGCCTTGGCGTAGATGTTGCCGGCGAACTCGATATCCGATCGCGACAGGCCGGAGGCCTCCTCGATCGCATCCCAGGAGGTCGCGTCAAGGTCGGCCAGCAGTTCATCGATGCCGGTCGTGTGATTCTGTGATGAATTCACGGTCGAGAACACCGGCACCGCCTTCGGCGAGGCTTTTCGCGTCGAGCGCCACGAGGGCCTTCATGATTCCCTTCAACACCGCGATATCGCCGCCGACCTTCACCAGATAGTAGGTCGAGGCGATCGGCGTCGAACTCAGCGTCAGCATCTCGACCGGGTGCTGCGGCGAGGTGAACCGCTCCAGCCCGCGCTCGCGCAGCGGATTGAAAACGATGATCGGCACTCCTCGCTTCGAGACCTCGCGCAGCGTCGTCAGCATGCGCGGATGATTGGTTCCGGGATTATGGCCGATGCAAAATACCGCGTCGCAGTGATCGAAATCCTCGAGCGTCACGGTTCCCTTGCCGACGCCGATCGACTCCGGCAGGCCGACGCTGGTCGCCTCGTGACACATGTTCGAGCAATCGGGAAAGTTGTTGGTTCCGTATTCCCGCGCGAACAGCTGATAAAGAAAGGCCGCCTCATTGGAGCCCGGCCGGACGTGTAAAACTCCGCCATATCGGGGTGAGGCAACGCGCGGAGCGCCGCGCCGATGCTTCGCCAGCGCCTCGTCCCACGAAATCGGCAGGTATCGATCCGTCGCCGGATCGTCGGCCATCGGATGCGTGAGACGACCCTCATTCTCAAGGTCGAAATCGGTCCACTTCCAGAGTTCGCTGACCGTGATGCGCGGCAAAAAATTCCGGCGTCGTCCGTTTGGCTGTCGCTTCCCAGGAAACGGCTTTGGCGCCGTTCTCGCAGAACTCGAACGACGAAGTATGTTTCGGATCCGGCCAAGCGCAGCCCGGGCAATCGAATCCGTGCGGCTGGTTCATGGTGAGCAGACCGCGCGTCTCCTTTACGACGGCCTTCTGGCCGCGAACGGCATCGGCCACGGCTTTCAGGGCACCCCACCCCGCCGCAGCGCCCTCGTATTCGCCGACGCCCACGACATCGTCTTCGCTCATCGAGCTCTCCACGTTCGCGATATCTGCGGATGTTCTTCCATCAGGGATGATCCGGGAGACATCGGGAGCGAACGCAGCCTGCTCAATTAAAAATATTGTTAGATTCCCAAAACACGCCGCTGACTGCGCTTTGACCAACTCCCATTCACAAAGACAAAATTCGAATCCGGGTTACGTAACTGATTTGCGCGACGCCATCGGCGTCAAAGACAATAAACGCGTATTTAATTGAACAGGCTGAGCGAGCCGTCCATCTTCCGGCGAAGAGAATTGGAAGAAACGGCGTCGAAAAGACAGCAACCTTGCGCGTAACCTCGGGAGCAGCTCCATGCGTGTCCTTCTCGCAACATCGATCCTCGCGAGCATTCTGATTTCAAGCATCACCGCTGTCGAGGCCGGCCCCATGGAAACAGCTCCGCCGCCTGCTGCCGCAGCGCCGACCGTTCACGTTCAGCCGCGAGCCGAAGATCTCATGCGCCAGTGCGGGATTGATCGACGTCCCGCAGCCTCGCACCAGGCGCGATAGTTGCAAACCGGAGAAAGCACGTGAAATTTTCGTTAATCGCAGCGGCTCTTCCAGCGCTCATTGTCTGTAACGCTGCCATGGCGCAGGTCAGCGGAATGGCCAGCCCGACACCCAGCATGGGCGCAACCTCGCCGCTTGGCATAACAACGGGTTCGACAGTTTCCCCGACTGGCATCCCCCTAGGCTCTACCGAAATCGCATCACCCGGAGTCAGTCCGGCGCCCATCGTAACGGGCACAATTTCGATGCCGACGAGCGGCACATCGTGCTCGACCCTGGGGACTTCGCCATCGGGAATGTTCGGATCCACCGCGAGCTTCGATGGTGGCGGAATGGCAGCTGGAACCGCAGCTGCCGCCACCGCAGCAACCTCGGGAATGTCGACGTCATCGGGAATGTCGGCGACGTCTGGAATGTCGACAACCTCGGGCATGCTGGAAACTTCGGGCATGTCGGGAATGTGCGGCTCCGGCTCAAGCAGCATTGCCTCTTCATCGACTCAAACGTCGACGTCGCCGACAACGCCGGGTGGCGGCGCTCGAACCGGAATTCCGCTGGGATCTATCGAGATTGGCAATCTTGGGGTCAGTTCCGCGGCGGCGGTGCCGACGATGAGCGTATTGCCCACTGTGGGTACCATGGGGCCGGTACCAACGACGCCCACTGTTACATCTCCGCCCATTGTTTCATCTCCCACGATAAGCACTGTGCCGGGCCTGACAACCGGCACCGCTGGGGCCACTGGAACGTCGATCATTCGCGAGGAGCGGCCATGAAAAAGAAAGTCATCATCCCTGTTGCCTTACTGACTGCCGTGCTTGCGGCCGGCGGCCTTCTGTACTTCACGCATATTCACCCATTGGAGAAGGCCGCTGCCGCACCCGCGCCGCCACCCCCGGTGTCGATCGTCGCAGGCGTAGTCGCCCAACATGACGTGCCGATCTATCTTAACGGCGTCGGCACGGTGATTGCGTACAACACCGACGTCGTGCGCGCCCAGATCCAGGGGCAAATCATCAGCATCAACTTCACCGAAGGCCAGACCGTGCACGCCGGCGACTTGCTCGCGCAGATCGATCCGCGGCCCTATCAGGCCCAGATCGATCAGTTCACCGGAAACCTCGAACGCGATCAGGCCCAGCTCATCAATGCCCAGGCCAATCTCACGCGCTACACCACATTGGGGGAAAAAGGCTGGGCTACTCCGCAATTGCTCGAGACCCAGAAGGCGCAAGTGGGGCAGCTGCAGGCAGCGATCAAGGCCGACCAGGCGCTGATCGACGCCGCGAAGGTGGAGCTCAGCTTCACGCGCCTGACTTCGCCGATCGATGGCGTGGTCGGGATTTGTCAGATCGACGTCGGCAATATCATCAGTCCATCAAGCACGAATGGCCTTGTCGTGGTTACGCAGATCAATCCGATCTCGCTGATCTTCACTCTCCCGGAGACGAGTTTGCCGCAAATCCAGCAGCACCAGCAAAAAACCAAGGCTCCGCTCGCGGTTCTCGCCTTTAGCCAGGACGATACAATGCTGTTGGATCAAGGCGTGCTCGGCCTCGTCAACAACGAGATCCTGCAGACAACGGGCTCGATCCAGCTCAAGGCGAATTTTCCCAACAAGGAGCACAAGCTCTGGCCGGGCGAGCTCGTCAACGCGCGGCTGCTCCTCGACACAAGGCAGAACGGCCTGACCGTTCCGGCTTCCGTGGTGCAGCAAGGTCCGAACGGAGCTTACGCCTACGTCGTCAATCCCGATAACACCGTGACGATCCGTCCCATCAAGGTCGCGCAAATCAGCGGGGGCCAGGCGCTGATCGATTCCGGCCTCAAGGCCAACGAACAGGTCGTGGTCGACGGACAATACAAGCTGCAGCCCGGCACGCGTGTCAGGATGCTACACGGCAAGGCAGCCCAGGAAGCGATCGCACAAAGCGCACAGCAGGCGCCGATCCCATGAACATATCCGCGCCGTTCATCCATCGGCCGATCGCCACCGCCCTGCTGATGGTCGGGCTGTTGGTCGGCGGCCTGGTCAGCTATCCGCTATTGCCGGTGGCGGCCCTGCCATCTCTACGTCTTGATCCCCAAGGGTTTCTTTCCAGAGCAGGACACCGGATTGATCATCGGCCTCTCCGAGGCGGCGCAGGATATCTCCTTTCAAGCCATGGCCGAGCGCCAGCAAGCCCTGCTCAACGCCCTGATGCGCGACCCTGCGGTCGCCTCGGTCGGTGCAGCGGTTGGCGCCGGCGGCGGCAATACAACGGTCAATGACGGCCGCGTTTACATCGCGCTGAAGCCCAAGAGCGAGCGGGGCAGCATGAACCAGGTGCTCGCGCGGTTACGGACCAACCTCGCCAAGATCCAGGGGATTACGCTCTATATGCAGGCCGCGCAGGACATCACCATCGGCGGGCGCGTGTCCAAGACGATGTATCAGTATACACTGAACGACGCCGATCCCGGCGAGCTTAACCATTGGGCGGGGCTGTTCCTCGACAGGATCAAGGCGATCCCTGGCATCACCGACGTCGCGACCGACCAGCTCAATGCGGGGCCGATGCTCGACATCACCATCAAGCGCGAAGTCGCCTCGAGCTACGGCATCTTGCCCTTTACGATCGACAATACGCTCGACGATGCCTTCGGCCAGCGGATCGTCTCGACCATGTATACGACCTTGAACCAATATCATGTCGTCATGGAGGTCGATCCCAAATTCCAATACTCGACCCGAAGCGCTCAACGGCATCTATGTCAAATCATCGAGCGGACAGCAGGTGCCGCTGTCCACGCTAGTCGATTCGGTGGTGAAGGTCGCCCCGCTCGTGGTCAACCATCAGGGCCAGTTCCCGTCGGTGACGATCTCGTTCAACCTCCTGCCGGGCACCGCCATCGGCCAGGCGACAAGCGCGATCCAGAAGATCGAAACAGAGCTCGGCAAGCCGCTCTCGCTGCAGACCAGCTTCCAGGGCAACGCACAGGCATTCGGGCAATCGCTGTCGACGACGCCAATCCTCATCGTCGCAGCACTGTTCGTCATCTACATCATCCTCGGCGTGCTCTACGAGAGCCTGATTCACCCGATCACCATCATCTCGACACTGCCCTCTGCTGGCCTTGGTGCGCTGCTGCTGCTGATGGCGGTTCACTACGATCTCAGCGTCATCGCGATCGTCGGCATCATCCTGCTGATCGGCATCGTCAAGAAGAACGGAATCATGCTGGTCGATTTTGCCCAGCACGTCGAGCATGAACAGGGCTTGACGGCGGAGGAGTCGATTTATCAGGCTTGCATCATGCGCTTCAGGCCGATTCTGATGACCACGATGGCGGCGCTGCTTGGCGGCGTTCCGATGATGCTCGGTACCGGAGTCGGATCGGAGATCCGCCAGCCGCTCGGCTACGCCATCGTCGGCGGCCTCGCGCTGTCGCAGCTTCTCACCCTCTATACGACGCCCGTCGTCTATATCTATCTGGACCGGCTGCAGAGCTGGCTCTTCGGGGAGAAGAAGCAAGCGGCCTCCGGCCATGTCGTGCCGGCGCCTGCCGAATGAGCTTTGCGAGGGTTGGATCGGACTCACGTGCGCGCGTCAGTCAACCGCTATTCGCTTTGATGCCAGTCATGCCCTGCACGGCCGCGGTAGAATTGAACGTGAGAAAGGAACCAGTCATGCGGGCGATACGGTTCAAGACCTTCGGCGATCCCTCGGTTCTCGAGGTGGCGGAGATGGCGGCTCCGGTCATCGGCGAGACGACGGCGTTGGTGCGGATCATGGCGGCCTCGATCAATCCGAGCGACGTCAAGAATGTCGCTGGGGCCATGAAGCAGACGACGCTGCCGCGCACCCCCGGCCGTGATTTCGCCGGCGTGGTCGAGGCGGGGCCGGCCGAGTGGATCGGGGCTCCGGTCTGGGGCACCGGCGGGGATACCGGCTTTACTCGGGACGGCACCCATGCGGAGATGATCGCCGTGCCGGTGGCTAGTCTGCGCAGGAAACCCGACACCCTCAGCTTCGATCAGGCCGCCTCGGTCGGGGTTAACTACATGGCCGCCTGGCGCGGCCTCGCAGTGGCAGGACTGAGCGCCGGTGAGACGGTCCTGCTGATTGGGGCTGCGGGCGGCGTTGGTGGTGCCGCGGCGCAGATTGCCCGGCGTATCGGCGCTCGCGTGATCGGTGCCGACTTGCATGCGCCGCATCCGGACGCACCGATCCTTGGCATCGCCGATAAACTGATCGTCGGCGCTGAGGATCTGCCGGCCGAAGTGCGTGCGGCGACCGATGGCAAGGGGGCTGATGTCGTATTCGATCTCGTCGGCGGCATCATGTTCCGAAACGCCGTCGACAGCCTGGCGCTCCGCGGTCGGCTGGTCGAGATCGCCGCCACTGGCCGGCGCGAGGTGAATTTCGACCTCGCCGATTTCTATCACAACGAAAGCCGCCTCTACGGTGTGGACACGCTGAAGTACGACCTCACGGCCTCGGCCGCGGTGCTGGAGGCGCTGACGCCGGGATTTGTGGCAGGAGACTACCGCGCCGCACCGATTACGAAGACCTGTGGCCTCGGCGACGCGCAGGAAGCCTATCGCAAGGTTGCGGCCGGCTCGGCTGGTCGGGTCGTACTGCGGCCGCAGGAATAGGGAGGCGGCGATGACTGGGTATCTCGTGTCCCTATTCATGGGACTGGTGGTAGGCGCGGCCTATGGCCTCGTCCATGTCCGCTCTCCGGCGCCGCCGATGATCGCTCTCGTCGGCCTGTTCGGAATGGTGCTAGGGCAGCAAGCGGTCGACCTGGCGAAGCGCCGTTTCGTGCCACCGGCTCAGACCTCCATCCAGCGCTCTTTGGAGCAATGACACCATCAAACGATTGAAAAAAGCCGGCGCCATTTCCTTTGCGCGCCGGCTCAATTGGAAGTGAACTATAAACTCTAATTTAGTCGCCGTCCTATCGGCCGCTACCTAACTCTCCGGTTGAAGATCCAAATTGATTGGGGACACCGTGAGCTCTCCTGCTGCAATTCACATCGTCAGCCCGGCCGAATTCGATCCGGGGACCGCACAGACGCCGGGCTCTGAACGTCGCGCTGCCATCGCGCCGGCGCTTGGCATCGCGTCCGCCATCTGGGGCGGCCTGTTCGAGGTGGAGCCGGGATCGCAGACGGGAATTCATCATCACGGAGAGCAGGAGACGATCGCCTATGTGCTCTCCGGCATCTGCGAAATACGCTGGGGGACGAAGGGAGAATTGGTCGCTCGCGCGAAAGCCGGCGATTTCATTCACGTCCCCGCCTTCCTGCCGCACATGGAAATCAACCCATCGAAACTGGAACCGTTTCGATGGGTTGTCGTACGCAGCACCGCAACGCCCATCGTCGTCAACCTTCCGGACGACACCTGGCCGTAAGCCCGATGTCTTCCTGCGGAGAGCGGGATAACGCCAGGCCGTAAGCCTGATGTGTTCCTGCAAATAGGCACGAGGGACTATGTAAGCCTGGAGCCATCATGGACGAGCAAGACCCCGTTACTGACCTCAACTCTATTGAGGTGACCCGACGTAGGGTGATTGAAACCGGAACCACCGCGCTGCTGTTGACAACGCTTCCACGCGCCGCTCTCGCCGCCGGCCCGGTCGATGACGATGAGCCGTCCCCGCCTCCCGTAACCGTCGAGCTGCGGATCAATGGCCATCCCCATTCGCTGACGCTGGATCCTCGCACAACACTGCTAGATGCCTTGCGGGAACATCTCGCGCTGACTGGCTCAAAGAAGGGTTGCGATCACGGCCAATGCGGCGCCTGCACGGTGTTGATCGAAGGGCGCCGCATCAACTCCTGCCTGACGCTTGCGGTGATGCACGACGGCCAATCTGTCACCACGATCGAGGGGCTGGCATTGGGCGACAATCTGCATCCGGTTCAGACGGCCTTCGTCGAGCATGACGGCTTTCAGTGCGGTTACTGCACCTCCGGCCAGATCTGCTCCGCCATCGGAATGCTGGCCGAAAGCCGGCTGGGCATGCCGAGCTACGTGACGGAGAACCTGGCGCAACCCGCCGCCGAACTCACCGATACGGAAATTCGCGAGAGGATGAGCGGCAACATCTGTCGCTGCGCGGCCTACCCCAACATCATTGCCGCCATCAAGCAAGCCGCGGGAATGCCGACATGAAAGCCTTTACCTACCGACGCGCCGACTCGACCGTGCAAGCGGCGGCCGCCGCCGTCAAGCGCGGTGTGAAAATCATTGCCGGCGGCACCAATTTGCTCGACCTGATGAAATTGCAGGTCGAGACGCCATCTAGTCTGGTCGATATCAACCGCCTGCCACTCGACAACATCGAAGAGACTCCCGATGGGGGCTTGCGTATCGGCGCGCTGGTTCGAAACAGCGATCTCGCAGCCGACCAGCGCGTACGGCAGCGTTACGGCGTTCTGAGCCGCGCCTTGCTGGCAGGCGCCAGCGCGCAGCTGCGCAACAAAGCCACGACCGGCGGCAATCTGCTACAGCGAACCCGCTGCTACTATTTCTATGACATCACAAAGCCCTGCAACAAGCGCAACCCGGGCTCCGGCTGTGCGGCGCTTGCCGGCTTCAACCGCGTTCACGCGATCCTGGGCACCAGCGAGCACTGCATCGCGACGCATCCGTCGGATATGGCGGTGGCGATGCGGGCGCTCGATGCCAAGGTGGAGACGGTCAATGACGGAGGCGACACCAAAATCATTCCGATCGCGGAGTTTCATCGTCTGCCGGGGAGAACTCCCGAGATCGAGACGTCGCTCCGGCCAGGCGAAATCATCACGGCGGTGACGCTGCCTCCACCGCCCCTGGGCGTACAGCTCTACCGCAAGGTTCGCGATCGCGCTTCCTACGCGTTCGCGCTGGTTTCCGTCGCAGCGATCGTCGATAGCACGCGGGGCCGGATACGCTCTGCCCGGCTCGCATTCGGCGGGTTGGCGCATAAGCCCTGGCGATCGCCGCAGGCGGAGCAAAAGTTGGTTGACGCCCCTGCAGACACAACGACGTTCAATGCAGCCGCCAGTGCGGTTCTCGAAGACGCGCGCGGATTTGGCGGCAACGATTTCAAGATACCGTTGACGCGGCGTACGCTGCACGGCGTGCTGGCAGAGATGACCCGGGTCTGAGGGAGGAGAACGCATGGAAATGAACTCACCCATCGGCCCAAATGCGCTCGATGCACAGGGCATCGTCGGCAAACCGCTCGACCGCGTGGACGGCCGACTGAAGGTCACCGGCGGCGCGCGTTACGCCTATGAGATGCAGCAGGACAACGTGCTGTATGGCTTTGTGGTCGAAGCCTCGATCGGGAAAGGAACGATCCGATCGATCGATACGCGTGCTGCCGAGAAGGCGCCGGGCGTTGTGCTGGTTCTCACCCATCGCAACGCGCCCGCGCAGGGTACCGGCAATCACCGAAAAGCTCAGCCGGTGCTCGCCGGGGTGCAAGTGACGCACTACGGCCAGCCGGTCGCCTTCGTGGTCGCCGAAAGTTTTGAGCGGGCCAGAGCGGCTGCCTATCTCGTAGACGTAAAATACGATCGCGCCGCCGGAAAATACGCGCTCCGCACCAACCTCGATCAGGCGCGCGTTCCGCGACCCAGCGATGGTCAGCCAGCCGACAGCGCGGTGGGCGATTTCGCAGGCGCATTCGCCAGCGCTGCAGTGCAGCTCGACGTGACCTATACCACGCCGTTGCAAAGTCACGCGATGATGGAACCGCACGCCACGCTTGCGATGTGGGACGGCGACAAATTGATCCTGCACACCGCCAACCAGATGCTCAACCAGGGTCAGCAGGTCATCGCGACAACCCTGAAAATCCCCGTTGAGAACATACGCCTGATCAGCCCGTTCATCGGTGGCGGATTCGGCGGCAAGCTCTGGGTCAATGCTGATGCCATCCTGGCGGCGATTGCCTCCCAGCAGCTCAAACGGCCGGTGAAAATCGCGCTGACGCGCCAGCAGATCTTTCACGTCACGACCCACCGCTCCGACACCATCCAGCGGCTGCGCCTGGGCACCGATCGCGACGGCCGCATCCTCGCGATCGGGCACGATGTATTCTCCGGCAATCTACCCAGCGAGCAAACCTATGAGGGTGCCGCCCTCCAGACCCGAACGCTTTACGCCGGACCCAACCGGCTGACGCGACATCGGCTCGCGCCACTGGATATTCCGGTTGCGTCCTCCATGCGCGCGCCTGGCGAGGCTGTCGGGCTGATGGCGCTTGAATGCGCGATGGACGAACTTGCCGAAAAGCTCAACCTCGACCCGATTGAACTGCGTGTACGCAACGAGCCGAGCGAGGATCCGGAAGAGCATATCCCTTATTCAAGCCGTCATTTGATCGCCTGCATGCAGGAAGGTGCACGCCGCTTCGGATGGGACAAGCGCAATCCAAAGTCGGGCCAGATCCGCGACGGACGCTGGCTGGTAGGGATGGGCATGGCCGCCGCAACGCGCGGCAACCCGCTTCAACTGTCCAAAGCCAATGTCCGATTAGATCCTGACGGCACCGCCACGGTACGCATGGCGATGACCGACATCGGCACCGGCACCTATACCATCCTGGCGCAGATCGCCGCCGAGATGCTCGGCCTGCCGATGGAACGCGTCCGGGTCGAACTCGGCGATACCGACTTTCCGCAGGCAGCGGGTTCGGGTGGGTCGTGGGGCGCCGGCAGCTCGGGTTCGGCTCTGTTCGAGGCGTGCAATGCGCTACGCGAAAAGCTGGCACAGGCCGCCGGCATGGATCCGGCGACGGCACGCTTCGCCGAGGGCAGCATCGCATCCGGAGAACAGTCGAGAAAGCTGACCGACCTTGTCGGCCAAGGGATGGACGCCGACGGCGAAATCCAGCCGGGCCGCAACAACAAGGATTTCTCGCAACAATCATATGGCGCGCATTTCGCCGAAGTCGGCGTCGATCAAGATACCGGTGAGGTACGGCTGCGGCGCATGCTCGGCGTATTCACCGCCGGCCGTGTCCTTAATGCAAAAACGGCGCGGTCGCAGGCCATCGGCGGAATGGTGTTTGGCGTAGGCGCGGCGCTGCACGAAGGGATGACGCTCGATCCCCGCTTCGGCTATTTCGTCAATCGGGATCTTGCCGAGTACCTCGTACCGGTGCACGCCGATATTCCGGCCATCGATGCCATCTTTCTTGCCGAACTGGACGACAAATCCAACCCGCTGAAGAGCAAGGGCATCGGCGAACTCGGAATCTGTGGCGCCGGTGCCTCGATCGCCAATGCCGTCTACAACGCGTGCGGCGTCCGGATTCGGGACTACCCGATCACGCTCGACAAACTGCTTTCCGGGCTGCCGATGCGCGCATGATCGGGGCAAGAGCGGCGAGCAGCCGGCGCTGCCCGAATTGGCGCATCACCATGCCAGCGATGCAGACCCGCTCGATCCGCAAGAGATTCTGAAAGTTAATTTAATGGCTCACGACAACCGTGAACCTATCTCTGATGTACCCCATTCGATTTTGGATAGGAGAGGAAATCATGTTTTCGAGACGGGATATGCTGGCGGTGTCCGCTGCAGGCGCCGTGATGACTGCGAGCGCCGCGCGTGCTGCCTCTTTCGGTAATCCGGACCTGCCGCCGCAAGGCGCTGTCAACGCCAAGGGCCCCGGGAACCTCAAGGACCCCGGCCCGCAAAGCGAGGCGCTCGCCAAGCAATTTCCATCGGCACAATTTCCGCCGCCAACCGACGTCGGCGGCATGCCGCTGGACTGGGCCTCATTCAACAACGCGCCGAAGCGTGTCCAGAATGGCGGCTGGGCACGCCAGGTCACCCAGGACGATTTCGCGATTTCGACGACGATCACCGGCGTCAACATGCGCCTGACGGCCGGAGGCATCCGGGAATTGCACTGGCACCAGGCCGCCGAGTGGACGATCATGACTTACGGCAGTTGCCGCGTCACGGTTCTTGACGCCGAGGGCCGGCCCTACGTTGCGGACGTTAGCGAGGGTGACCTCTGGTATTTCCCCGCGGGCCAGCCGCATTCGTTGCAAGGTCTCGGCCCAGATGGCTGCGAATTTGTGATCTGCTTTGATGCCGGCGACGCCAGCGAGTTCAATACGCTCTTGGTGACTGACTGGTTCGCCCACACGCCCCCCGAGGTGCTTGCCAAGAATTTTGGCGTTCCGGCCGAGGCCTTCGCCAAGATCCCACTGCAAGATCTCTGGATCTTCCAGGGCAAGTTGCCGGGCGACCTAGCATCCGACCAGGCAGCGATCAGCAAAACCGGGAGCGTTCCACCCCATCCCTTTATCTTCCGGCTTGGAGCGTCAGCGCCGACGAAGGAATCCAAAGGCGGTAACGTGCGGGTCGCCGACAGCCGCAACTTCGTCGTCTCAACAACGATCGCGGCCGCGCTGATAACGGTTCATCCTGGCGGGGTGCGCGAGATGCACTGGCATCCGAACGCCGATGAGTGGCAATATTACATCAAGGGCAAGGGACGCATGACCGTGTTCAACACCGGCCCCAACGCGATGACGATGGACTTCAATGCGGGAGACATTGGCTACGTCAAGAAAAACCTGGGGCACTATGTCGAGAATGTCGGCGACACGGATCTGGTGTTTATCGGGGTCTTCAGGGCTCCCGAGTATCAAGAGATTTCTCTGTCGAACTGGCTGACGCATACGCCGCCGGCATTGGTTGCCCAGCATCTCAACATAGACGAAGCGACCATCGCGAAATGGCCCGATGACGGCCCGGGCATCATGCCCAAGGCATAAATCGCCGGGTCGGAGCCATAGTCCCCTTACGAAGAAAGTCGCTGGCGGCATCAGAGGTGCTGCCAGCTCATATTCAACGCGGACCAGGCAAATATGGGTGTGCTCGACAACGTCAGGATCGGCATGACGGCAGAGAAGATCGTAACGGTGACGTCTGAGATGACGGTCGGCCATTTCGTGGCGCACATGCCGCAGGTCTATGCCACGCCGATGATGATCCTGCATATGGAAATGGCCTCAGGCTCTGCCATCGCTTTGCATCTACCGGAGGGCTTTGTGAGCGTCGGCATGGATGTGAAAGTCCGTCACCTTGCAGCAACCCCGGTGGGCCGCATCGTTCGCGCCATCGCTCGCAGTCATCGCGACCGACGCCAAGAGCGTGGTGTTCGAAGTCAGTGCCTGGGATGGCGACCGCAAGATCGGCGATGGCACCCATCGCCGCGGCATCGTCAATGTGACGGAATTCGAGAAGCGTTTCGGCGTGAAGCAACTCGCTCCTGAGTTCTGGATTGATCAATCCCAACCCGCACCCGGAACCTGAGATTCACACCCTTAGCGCTCTCGCCGTCTTCCGGGGCCATGCGCTGCGGTTTCATCGCAAGATTTAGTGGTGTCCGTAGCCGGCGGTTGCGCCGACCTTGCCCCTGAAGACGCGGTAGCTGATGACGGTGTAAAGCAGCATCAGTGGGAATACGACGACGCCGCACCCCCAGAACATGAACGCGAGACTGGATTGCGGCGAGGCGGCTTCGTCGATGGTGATGACGAAGGGGATCATGTAGGGCCAGAACGACAGCGCCAGCGTGCCGAAGGCCGACACGAAGATCAGCGCGACCATGTAGAACGGCCAATGATCGTTGTGACGCACGATGCTCAGTGCCAGCACGGTTGCCGCGACTGCGCCGATCGCCGGGAAGACGAACAAATACGGCCGATCGATCCAACGATGCAGGATCGGGAGGTGTTCAGCCAGCGCGTAGGCGAAGACAAGCACGAGGAAGGCCAATACGCCGACCGCGAGAACGGGAATCTGCCGATGCGCCACATCACGAACCTCGGCCTCGCATTTCTTCGCCAGCCAGCACGCGCCGAGAAGCGCGTAGCCAAGGCACAGGCCGATCCCGCAGAGCACCGCAAACGGCGTGAGCCAGCCGACCTCACCGCCGGAGTATTCGCCGTTGGTGAACTGCAGTCCCTCCACCAGCGCACCGACCGTCATCCCCTGTATAAAAGTTGCGATCAGGGACCCGCCGGCAAAACTGAAATCCCAGACCCAGCGCAGCCGTTGCGTCTTGTGCCGAAACTCGAACGCCACGCCGCGCAAGATGAGGCCCAGTAGCATGACGATAAGAGGGAGATAGAACGCCGACAGCAACGTCGCATAGACAAGCGGGAAGGCTCCCCACAGAATGACGGCTGTGACCACCAGCCAGGTTTCATTGCCGTCCCAGATCGGCGCGACTGCGCTCAGCATCGCGCCACGCCTGACTTCGCCCCTCGCCAATCCGAACAACAAGCCGACGCCGAGATCGAGGCCGTCGAGCAGCACGTACAGCAGAATGCTGATGGCCAGAAGCGAGACCCAGAACATGACCATGGTTATTCTCCGGCAACGAGATGATGCGGTTCCGTAATCGGCTCGTCATCGGCCAGCGACATCGGCCGGTTTGGAACCGCGAGATGAGGTATTTCGAATGGCTTTCGCGGACCGATGCGGATCAGCCGGTAGATGTAAAAGGTGCCAAACAGGAAGATGAAGGCGTAGACCGAACAGAAGATTACGAGCGAGATTGTCGCCTGCTGCGTGGTCAAGAATGGCGTCATGGCATCCGCGGTCCGCAACACGCCAAAGACGACCCAAGGCTGACGGCCGACTTCAGCGGTGAACCAGCCGGTAATGATGGCAATGAAAGGCAGCGGAAAGCTGAAGAACGTCAGCCAAAGCAGCGGGCGATTATATGCCAGGCGGTGCTTGTAACTCAGAGTAGCTGCCAAGCCAGGCGAGCCCTAGCATCAACATGCCGCATCCGACCATGATCCGGAATGTGAAGAACGGGATGACCACCGGCGGCCAGTTTTCCCGAGGGATGCTGTTGAGCCCCGTTTCCGCGGCGGTGAGACTGTCGGAATCGATCAGGCTGCCGAACGGCGGCGGCAGCGTGATCGCGAACAGATTGCGCCGGTGCTCCACATCGGGCCAAGCAAACAGCACTTCGGAACCTGGCTTCTCGTCGTTCCAGCGTCCTTCGATCGCAGCCATCTTGGAAGGTTGATAGGTGTTGACGTATTCACCGGTCAAATGTCCGAACAGAAGCTGGATCGGCATCAGCACGGCCGCGAGACCAAGGCCCATGCGCAGCATGATCCGCGCCTCGGCGTGATATACCTTCCGCAGCATGTACCACGCGCCGGTCGCGGCAACGCAGAAAGCACCGGTCAAGTAGGCGGCGAGCACCATGTGCGGAAATCGCGACCACACCACCGAATTGAAGATGATCTTGGTCCAATCGTTCGGAACGAAGACGCCATTTTCCATCACATAGCCCAATGGCACCTGCATCCAGCTGTTGTTGACCATGATCCAGAACGCCGAAAACGTCGTCCCCAGCGCAACCATCGCGGTTGAAAACAAATAGAACCATGGCGGCACGCGGCTGCGACCAAAGATAAGGACGCCGAAGAAACTGGCCTCGAGCATGAAGGCCCAGAAGGTCTCAAACATCAGGAGCGGACCCTGGATCGGCCCGGACATCCTGGACAGCACGCTCCAGTTGGTGCCGAATTGGAACGCCATCACGATCCCGGACACCACACCCAATCCGAATGCCACCCCGAATATCTTCAACCAGAACTCGAACATCACACGATAGACGGGGCGGCCGGTCGCAAGGCTTAGGGCTTCGAGGACAGCGAGCCATGCCGCCAAGCCGATCGTGAAGGATGGAAAGATGATATGGAAGGTGATGGTGAAGGCGAATTGAATCCGCGACAGCAGCAACGCCGTCATATCCATTTGCAATTCTCCCAACCCAGCTTGAGGGCCACTACATGGAGCTAGGAAAGGCGACTGCGAGGGCTATTAAATTCGCCGTTAATTTTCCGAGGCAAGCTGCGGCGCATCATGCTGCGACGCTGCGTGCCGGCGGCGCCATGAATTCGGGGCCGACCGGATCGGTGATGGTGTCGCGCAGGATCCGATCGATCTCGGCCCTGGCAGCCGCATCGAGCGACCAGCCAGTCACCTCGTCGACAGGGTTCAGCTGATCGGGATGACGCGCGCCCCACAGCGCCGTGGTGATGCCCTGGTCGAGCATCCAGCGCACCGCCAGGTGAATGACGCGCTTGCCGAAGCGTTGCGGCGAGCCGATCGAGTTTTTGTACGGCAGCCAGATATTGTGCGAACCGCGGCTCGAGGAATTTCGGGTCGGTGCGCCTCAGATCGTCGCCATCGAAAACCGTATTTGCCTGCATTCGTCCGGACAGCAGGCCCCGGCACAGTGCGCCATACCCCAGCGTCGCGATCCTGATTTTTGCGGCAATAGGGCAGAAGGTCGGTCTCGATATCGCGCTCGAACAGATTGTACGGTGGCTGCAGCACATGCAGCGGTGCAACGCGGCGGAAACGCTCCATCTGGAGAACCGAAAAGTTGCTCACGCCGATCGCGCGGATTTTACCCTGCTCCAATAGCGTAAGCATCGCTTCCGCGGTTTCTTCGATCGTTACCAATGGATCGGGCCAATGAACCTGATAGACGTCGATGTAATCGGTCCGAAGCCTGCGCAGGGAATCCTCAACCTCGCGCAGGATGCGGGCGCGGCTGGCGTTGCGGGATACTTTTCCACCATCCCATTGCAGGCCGGCCTTGGTGGCAATCAGCACATCCGCGCGCAGCCGGCCTTCCGCGATCGCCTTGCCGACGATCTCCTCGGAACGGCCAAATCCATAAACCGGGGCGGTGTCGACGATGTTGATGCCATGCTCGAACGCGGCCCGGATGGTGGCGATGGATTCGGCTTCGTCGGTGCCGCCCCACATCCACCCGCCGATCGCCCAGGTGCCGATGGCGACCGGCGATACTTTCAGCGACGTACCGGGAATATCGATAAGCTCCATTTTCATTTTCAGAGCTTCTGCTTGATCGACCATGATCCTGTTTCCTTTCTTCAGTGCGTGCGCCTTAGGGCGTGTGAGTGGCGGACAAGTCCACCTCAATCAGTCGGCAACGACCGAGGGCACGGCGTAGAGTCCGGCCTCCTCCGCGGCGATCAAGCCCCAGCGCGGTCCAGTCAAGCTCGCCGTAACCACGCGCTATCCCCGTGATCAACCGGTCCCGGACCACGCTGACCGATGGCATCGGGACGCCTGCTTTCTCGGCCTCCGCAAGCGCCAGGCGCACATCCTTGAGCACGAGGGGCAAGACAAATCCCGCCGCGTAGTCCTGCCTGGCGATCTTGTCGCCGTAAATCTTGTGCGCGCGCCCGCCGAACATCGTGCTCGTCATAAGTTCGATGAAAGGTTGCGGATCGAGCCCGCGCTTGCGGATCACGGCAACGACTTCTCCGAGCATCTCCAGCGCCGTCGCGCTCATCATATTGCCGAGCAGTTTGACGAGGTTTGCGTCTTGCGGGTCGGCACCGATCACGAACGTTCTTTGCCCGAGAGCGTCGAGGATCGGCCGGCAGCGCTCGACATCTGCCGACGCGCCGGCGGCGACAATGAACAACTGGCGCGCCTGGGCGGCATCCGGATTCCCGAACACTGGTGCTGCGACATACCCTTGTCCGTGCCGCGCGTGCTCGCTTGCTAGAAGCGAGGCGGCCGCCGTGCTAATCGTGCTCATCGACAGATGGATTGCGCCGGGCATCAGGCCCGCCGCCAGACCGTCGAGATTATTGTCGATACGACCGAACACGACTTCGCGCACGGCGTCGTCATCCGGCAACATGCTGATGACGAGATCGCAGTCGAAGAGGTCGCCGATATCCGTCGTCGGTCCGAGCCCGAGCGCCTCAAGCTTGCCGATCTGATCCGGGCGTCGGACATAGGCGATCACGCGCCGCCCGGTGGCCGCGAGGTTCGCGGCCATCGCCGTTCCCATGTGACCGAGACCGACAAAGCCGATTTCGCCCACGACCGGCGGACGGCCGGCAGATCGAGGGCCGCCCCGGCGCTCGTGAAGCGGATTCTCGGATGCACTTCCGAAGGCGACAGCGGAACTGGATTCGTGCTTGGACATGGCGGCTCCTGACCGAGCGCAAGCGCACCTTCTGATGCGCGCTTTGCGACGGACACATTCCGCTATCTGGTGATGAGTGGATTTTGCGCTTGTCTCAGCTTGCCGCGCTCTTGAGCTTTCTTGCTCGGATTTCCTGAAGACGGTCGTGCCAATTTCGTGCGCGCCTGGCGCACACTTCGCTTGGGGCCCGTGCATGCCCGCCTCGAATAAAATCGAATTTAGTTGTCTGAACGGCAATTTAATGGTGCCCGAAAATCCATCGGCTTACTCTGACTGTTGACTGCGGTTGCCGTAACGGTGGCCGCAAGAAGGCAGACAGGGTCCTTTCCATGAGTGACATCGGCATCAGCCTTGCGGGTGTTCCTTCCCTTGCTCCATCGATCGTCGAGATTTCGCCGCCCGATATCGCTCGTCGTCGACTGGCGAATTGGGGCGCCATACAGGCAGACGCGGTAAAAGTTACCCGGCGCGAGACTTTCGAATACGGCTTTCAGGCTCGACGCCATTTGCTGATCGCTTACGAGCGTGCAGAGCGGGACGACGGCGAGACACTCATCGAAGGCTTGCCGAAATCAACCCTGCGCGAGTTCAATTGCAAGCTCAGCTTCGTGCCTGCCGGACATCGGTTCTACGGGTGGCAGATGCCGCGGGTGCTGACGCGTGTCACCTATTTCTATATCGATTTGCAGGATCGGCTGTTTGATCTTGGACCCGACATCACTTGCGCCACGATCCGCCCCCGCCTGTTCTTCTTCGATCAGGCCATTTGGGACACGGCGCTCAAACTCAAGGCCGAGGTCGGGAATTCCGACCCAGGCAGCCGCCAGTACGCAGAGGCATTGAGCCTCGTGCTGATGCACGAACTCCTTCGATTGGAGCGAACGGCATCTGCAGCGGCAGGGCCGGTTCGTGGCGGCTTGCCGGCATGGCAACAGAAGCGCGTGACCGAATTCATCGAGGAGCATCTTGCGGAAGAAATTTCGCTGGCCGCTCTCGCAGAACTCGTTGATCTCAGCCTCTTTCATTTTGCGCGCGCCTTCACGCAATCCTTCGGCGTGCCCCCGCATCGCTACCATATGGCCCGCCGGATGGATCGCGCCAAAGGCCTGTTGCAGATGCCGGCGCTTTCCGTGACACAGATCGGCATCCAGATCGGCTTTCGCGACACGAGTTCATTTACGAGGGCGTTTCGCAAGTTCACGGGACTTGCGCCGACAGAATATCGACGTCACCGAGAGAATTGACCTTGCGAAGCTCACAGGAGGAGAAAATGCCCAACCATCTTCAATATCGTCGCAAGGACGCGGCGAAGCGTTGCGCCATCTGTGACGGAAAATTTGGCCTCATCAGGCACTACTCCTGGCGAACGGCCCTCTGTTCGAAGATGTGCGTTGATCGCTTCAAGTCCCGCGAGGAGAGCGACCGCAGATGGTTGCTACGCCTTCACGCCGCCCGACAAGCAGTTGCGGTCGGAATCACGGGATTTCGAAGCGAAGAGGCTACGCAATGAACGTTCTATGCAAAGTCCTGTTGTGGAGTTGTCTTGTCGCCTATTGGCGGGCCCAGCCACGCAAACCGCACTAGGAGGGTCGCCATATGAGATTCATCCTGGTGAATGGCAGCACGCCCTGCCGGCAATCTTCATGCACGCTGTGCGGCGAGCAGATCGGCGGGCGCTATCTGCGAGAGATCGCAACCCAACTCCCCTACTGCGATCCCGATTGCTACGCCAACCACTGCGAGGGCGCGGCGCTGGCCCTCGAAAATCATGCGACAGCGATATACGCAGCGCTCGCCATATCGACGGACTGAGCAATCTTGTCTTCCCCTGGTAGCATGGGATCGGATATGCCTTGCGTTGCGGCATAGGGCGCCGGTCGACGGAAATGTCGCACCTGGAACCTTCCGGGAGCCCTCAGATCGAGCTTGATCGCCGACACAATTGATCGGAAGATTCCATAAGCATAGGGTGGAAGGTGGCGCGGTAGAACGACAGGGGGACGCGATGGCCCGCATTGCTTGGCGTCCGGCAATATCCGGTATGCTCCTGCTTGCCGCATGCGCGACGGACGCGTCGGCCGACGACATCATGGCAACGAAAGCAGCGCCTGCCGTGAGCGCGAAGGTTCCGTCGCAGCCGGCGATGTGCGGCAGCTTTGAGGACTTTGTTGTTACGAACTGCCCGCTGACCTGGAACGGTATCACGGTCTACGGCACGATCGACGGTGGCGTGACGTGGCGCAGCCATGGAGCGCCCTTCAATGGGACATCCCCCCCTGGCGTCGATTATCTCATCCAGAAGTACAGCAATCGCCCGCGGTGGGATCTCGCGCCAAACGGCTTGACGCAGTCAAACATCGGAATCAAGGGGAAGGAGCCGTTCGCGGCCGGATGGGCTTTTATCTTCGATCTGCAGGCCGGGTTCGATCCTTATTCCCTGCAGCTCGCCAATGGACCGCACTCGGTGGCTCAGAACGCCGGCGTGCCGCTCACCAGCCAAAATTCGGGTGCCGACTCGAGCCGGGCCGGGCAATTCTACAATTCCGTGGGCTATTTGGGCGTCAGTTCGCCCTATGGCACCTTGACCGTTTTCCGACAAAACTCGCTGACTTTGGATGCTGTTTTTACCTACGATCCGATGAGTGCGTCTTACGCCTTCTCGCCGATCGGCTGGCAGGGAATTACCTGCGGCGTGGGCGATACCGAAGACTGCCGATTTAGCACGTCGGTGAAGTATCGCGTTGACGTTGGCCAGTTCAGGGTCGCGGCGCTCTGGCAATTCGGTGGCTACGGCCTGAACAACGCTGCGACCGGTTCCTACCAGCTCCAAGTCGGTGGGGACATTACCAATTTGGCCGGCGGCACCTTGTCGGTCGACGCTATCGGCAGCTACGTCCAGAATGCTGTGTCGATAGGGCTTGCCGGCAACACGCTGCCGGCGGTACTGCCGCAAGTTCTCACCGCGACCCTCTCCGACGATTCGAGCGTGATGCTGGTTGCCAAATACAGCAACGGACCGGTCAAGCTGTTTGCCGGGTACGAATACATTCGATATGCGCCTCCCAGCAATCCTTATGCGGCCGGAACTGGTTTTAACAATATCGCGGGAGACTTCGTCTGCGCCGGCTGCGCTGCGTTCAATAACACGAATATTAACAGCGCAGCTTTCAACGCCGGCGACAAGCTGTTCCATGTGTTCTGGACCGGAGTGAAATACGCCATCACTGACAATCTGGATCTGATCGGCGCTTATTATCACTACGACCAGCCCGCCTTTGGTGCACCGGTCAATTGCGCCGCCAACGCCGCGGCGTTCGCAAACTGCCATGGGACGTTCGACGCGGTTTCTTTTGTCGCCGACTGGCAGTTTGCGAAGAAGTTCGATGCCTATGCCGGGATCATGTTCTCACAGGACAATGGCGGCTTGGCGAACGGCTTCCTCAATCGCAGCACGATCGATCCCACGGTTGGGCTTCGCTTCCGCTTCTGAGACATCAATTGACATGCGGGAGACCGACCAGCACGATCGATCCGTACTCTACTTAGATGGGGAGCCCTTCGGATGAACCACAATCCACCCGTTGTCCGCGCCATTGAGAGTCGGCAGCGTCGCCACCTAAATTGTCATTCGGGAACGGAGGAGTAGCCCGGTCCAGCACTGTTATATTCGACACGGTGTAAAAGGCCGGAACCAACAAAGGCACGCCGAGCGCAAGCGCGAGCGTTACTGCAATTATGATCGAGTCCTGTTTCGTGAACGTCAACATTTTGAACTCTATATAATATCTGTGTGACCTGGCGCGCTGCGTGAAGCTTGGCGGCACGTCCCGCGTAACATCAGACGTCAATCGTTATATTTCGGTCCGCCGTGATAATGGAACGCGCTGGTCGCGTCCGTGTCTGTCGCGGCGGCACGATCGAAAGCATTGAAGGCGTAGACCGCTTGCTGCTCGGAGGGCGCGGCCGCTTCCGCCAACGCCTGTCCTGAGATCGTCATCACCATCACCAGCGATGCGGCTAACGCGAGATTCTTCGTCATGAGTTTGTTTCCTTATGTCGTGATTGCGGAGGGCATCGCAGCATGGAGATGCCGACGCCGTTGACGCCGATATGGGACTGCAACCCACCGATGCCATTAAATTCTGCTTCAGAAAGAGCTTCGCTGCGGACGTCCGAACGCTCAAACGAGTGAACAGAGGTTGCTCTTATAAAAAAGATTTATTGGTCTTGAAAAGAACCGCTGCCTACTTGCCTGAAGACAGCAAGCAGGAATGACGGGCGATGAAGCTTATTACCGGAAGACGGCGCGTATTGAGGACATTCGCCTTGACCATGACGGCAAGCGCGATTGGCGTTGCGTCGGCGGTGGCCAAGCCCGCCACGGTTGCCGTCGAATCCGCGCTGACGCCTCCCGGCGCGACGCACCTCGACGCGTTGAAGAAGCGGCTGGCGACGGCACCCCGCCGTCGCGATTTCAAGACCGTGCCGATGATCCTAATCGATCCCGAGCAATGGGATCAGGAAGCGTTGACCGAGGTCCTCTCCTATGGGGCTGCGCAAAGGCAGGTCTGGGACAATACCGCTATCGGAGGCCCCTGGCTGAACCTGATGCGCAACGCCGTCAATTCACAGATCTGGTCGTTCAGCCACCCGGATTTCCTCGCGGTTTCGGTAACCCATGGTACGGCGCAGCTCGCGCTCTTTGATCAGGCCATGTGGGACAAGTATCAGCTCACGAAACTGGCCGGCGAGGATTTCGAGACCAACACCCTGATCATCGAGCACAAGGCGGCGGCTGCCGATCCTGCAAATTATGAGGACCCAGCGGGGCCCTTTTCCGGCGAGGATAATTCTGTACCGGCGCTGATGCGGCGTGGTGTGGTTTTCATGTCCTGCCACAACGCCATATGGGAACAGGCGGCAGCCCTCATCAAGCTCGATATCAATCCCGACAGGCTGTCTCACGCCGCGCTCGCGGCTGAATTGACCAACCATCTGGTCGATGGCGCTGTTCTAATCCCCGGTGCCGCTGGCACGCTGCCCGAGTTACAACAGGCGGGCTTTCACTACGCAACGTAGCACTGAGGCCTGTCGCCAAAATGGGGAAAGTATTCATGTCCACCCTCACCTTTGACGGCGCGGCAACTGCCGCCAGACCGACCATCGAGCGCAGCAAGGCAGACGCGCTGCGCATTGCGGCGCTCGCTCTACTTTCCATCCGCTTTATTCAAGGATTCATCTATTGGGGCGGCGGCTCACGCCGCTTCATTTATGCGCCCGCCAAGCTCGATCCGAGCGCGGCGAGCTGGATGGCCAACGAATTCCAATCGGCGATGCCGGGCGCGCTGCTGGGAAGCGATCATATCATCGCCTTTCTGCAGCATCATTTCTATCTCCTTTATACGTCGTTGATCCTGTTCAGCGCGGCCGAGCTGATCACCGGGCTGTTCCTGATGTCGGGCTTTCTCACGCGGGCAGCTGCGCTGGTCTCGATAGGCCTTTCCGTCGTGCTGATGCTGATGTTCGGATGGCAGGGCGCGACCTCCTCCGCTTTGGTGGCACACCGCCTATGGTCTCGCTTTCGCCATGTTCAGCGCGGCGATGATGTTCGCGATGCTAGCGGTTTTCCTGCGCTTTGCGCGGTATTGGACCAAATCAGAGGCGTTCCGCGCAGCGCATAGTCGGGCAGGAGAAAACAAGCCGCTGTATCTCGATCACCCACAGTTCGAGGGGTTTGAGGTGCGTCAGACGGTGAGACGCGGCAAGACAGCGTGGCACTTACTTGCTGAGCAGTATGCGAGAACTCTGACGATGTGCGTTGTTAGAGGCAATCCGGAAGTCATTTACTCCGTGCGAGTATTTCGCATTTTGACCCACAGCCGACTGTCAGCTCGCTGAGATCGTTTGCTTTGTCATGTCCGCCCGACGGGGCGGCCACGGATACCTTGGTAATTTGGGAGCGGATAGAATGGGCGTCGTGCGCTGGCCTCATGGTTGCCTACGCCGTAACCTATGCGATGCTAGCGGCGTTCTAACGCGGGCTGGTTTCCCGAGCGGAGGGCGCATCAATTATTGCCGGGATCGGAAACGAGCTAGATCTGAGGCCATGCTGTTCATTCCTGCCTTTCTATCCGTAACGGCATGATGAAACCGTTCTAGCGCCAGACTGAATGCTGAGAGATCGCCTTCTTCTATCGCGCCGTCATCGTAGGAGTTCAATGTTTCACGAACAATTTCATCGACCTCGCGTTGCATTTCGTCCAATTCATCTTCAGAGTTCCCTTGGCGCACTTGACCGACGAGAGCCAACACTCGATCCCGGAACCCAGTGCTCTGGGATTTTTCGTCCCTTTTCAGATAACTACGAAACCACGCTCCTGCAGATCCGAGCCCGGACAGCAGCAGGATTGCTCCCCACATATAGTCGCTATATTTCTCAAGGAATGTCCGCTCGGTCCCATCGATGTAAGCTGCAGCTCCACGATGAGCCGGTAGGGCAGCATCCTTGTCGGTGTCCGGCGTCTCGATTTTGGCAGCACCCGGCATTTCTCTCGCGAGTGACTGACGGACGGCGAACAACTGGTGGGTGAACGCACCCACGGTCGTTTCAGACAGCGATCGTCGCGCCACGATGAGGTGATTGACGCTGACAGTTTCAATTTTGTCGTCAGGTCTCGCGGGTGACGAACTAAACGTGCTACCGGGAATCTCTTCGGATTCGTAAAGCGGGTGCTTCTGAGCGATTGCTTCGGACACATCGATCGGAAGAAACTTTGGTTCGCCTCGATCGCGAGCCGTCGCGGCTATCGCCTCGGTCGTGATTTTGCTGTCTAGAGGACCAACCGCCATGAACGCTGCGAGCGTCAGATCTTTCGCCATCTCGCCGAGTTGATTTGCGCCGAATTGAGCGACTTCGACTTTTTCAGGGGCGATTCCGGATTCCTTGAGAATGACGCGGAGCAATGTCACGTTAGCTTGCGTTCTTCCGATCACGCCAACGCGGCGCCCGGACAAATCTTCCAGACTCTTGATCTTAGCAATAGGGGGCCGCTTTGAGCCTTTAACCGGCGAACCCGAGGGAGCCCAGAGAACGACGACGTTTTTTCGTAGGATTGCAACTGATTCGGCGTCAGCTGGCATCTCAAGATCACCGCGCGCCACCGCTAAATCGGTTTTTGACGCAGCTAGCAGCGAGATGCTTTCAGAGGCGCCATCCGTAGAGATCGAAGACAATCGGACCGCACTTCTCTCGCGCGCAAAAGTCTGCGCCAACGCCTGAATTAATCTTTGATCGTCACTTCCTGGTGGGCCCACTGCAATATGTAGGATCACAGGTCGTAAAGCCACATATAGAGCGCCTGCGGACGCCACGAATATCAATATCCCCGCAAGTAAGGCGAAGAACCAAAGACCTCTTTTCTTTTGGCGACGGAGAGATGCCCTAATTGCTTCGGCGGATTCGTCAGATGAAGGCATAGGTGTCGACCACCTTAATGGGCACTTCCCCAGCTTACTCCGATTTCAATGGTAAATTGCCTGGAACTTTTGATTTTTAAGTCGTCGGCACGTCTCAAGACGGCCCGGCCTCGAATTTCACGGTGCAACCAACGATCATGATCGCGCCGACGAGGTCATCGAATGAGCGTCGCTACTTCCGAGATTGGCACATTTGCGACATGCCAACTGCACCAAGCGATGTCCGCTTCCAGGGGTAACCCGGAAGACATGTGCTCATGCTGAGTTCTTCCGACTTTGACCGATACTGTCGAAAAAGTCGAAAATCGCTCTCTTTACTTCTGCGAACGTCGCCGCAAGAGGGCATCATCCCAAATCGCGAGATGTCATCGTTCGTCCCAGCCAAGCTGTGATCCCAAGCTACGCCACTCCTGGTGGTGTGCGGATATATCGCGACAACTCGGTTCCGGGTGGTATGCGGACCGACCACGACGACCCTCCTGCCTACGATGATCCATCCAAGTTTGGTGGCGGTTGATCTGCGGCGACCAGATGATGTGTACGCCAAAGTTTCTCGCGTGACGTGGCGCAAAGCTGACGTCCGTCCGTTTGTTATAAGAAGCTAATACCAACGGAATGGAGTTAGTCGCGACTGAATGGCCACTTCTGGCGCGAAGCGGCCATCTCTCGACGAGCCATTACGGAAAGACAGACGGTTTGCCGGACAAGAGCTTGCGACTTACTTGGCTCCGCGCATTGTGTAATAGCTGAGCTCGCCCCGATCGCTGAGATCGGGGTTCACGCCCGGCGAGTTAGTCGGCAAAATGAACACCGCAGCGAATTTCTTGTCCTGCACCGGGATCAGCCCGTGGTGGGCGACGAACGCATAGTTCGTCAGCACCGAGCCGGTGGCGACCACCTTCGCGCCCGAGATGACGAGTCCGGCGCCTGGTGCGCCCACCAAGCTTTTCAAGAACTTAGCAGTCTTCTAGACTTCCACTCCGACACCGTGGTCATCTGCTGCGCGGACGAACGGCCGGTTTTGTTAGCCGGGCGCTATTGGGTAGTTCATAGCTTAGCTTCTGCTTCGAAGCCGCCACGATCGGATCGCTCTTAAATAGCGGTGCGTTTCCAGACTTGCTGCTTCTATGGGTAGCGCCCGGGTGATTGGATGTCGGGAGTTCGATCAGGGCAAAAAAGGCCCGCCAAAGGTCAAGGTCACGGTACCCCGATTCAGGTTGAATCCGATAGCGACTCCAAGTTCTAGCGATAAGTTGCCAAGGGCAAAAATAGACGAGCGGAGAGAGAAAATGTCGTCTCAAATTGACTCAAAGGTCGCGTTGGTTACTGGGGCGGCGATGGGAATCGGAGCCGCGATCGCTGAGCAGCTTGCGCGCGACGGGCTTACTGCGCTGGTCTCTGACCTCAACCTGGAAGAGGCGGACAAGACGGCGCGCTCTTTGCGCGAAAGCGGCCTGTCTGCGCAACCCTTGCAACTCGATGTGGGACTTCCGGCGTCGATCGACGCCGCGTTCGACCAGATCGCAAGAACGTACGGCCGCTGTGACGTGATGGTGAACAATGCGGGCATCGCGAAAACATTCCCATTTATCGACTTTCCGCTCGATAATTGGCTCGCCACGCTGAACATCAACGTGACCGGGACGCTTCTCTGCAGTCAGCGTGCCGCCCGGTTGATGGTACCAAGGCGATGGGGCCGTATCATCAATATCGCATCCGTCGCCGGGATGCGTGCGGTCGGTAAAGGACGTACGGCCTATGGCACCTCGAAGGCGGCCGTTATTGGTCTCACCCGCCAGATTGCCAGCGAACTGGCAGCCGATGGGATCACTGCCAATGCCATCGCGCCCGGACCAGTCGATACACCGCGGCGCGGTCGTCGCATTTCAGCGCGGCGAGTGCCGGATCTGCAGCCACTGGCGGCTTGGGACGAGGCCGAACGCAAGTGGCGAGCGTCTTGATGCATTCCATTTCACCTGGGAACCATTTGTGGGAGACGCCCGTGTTCGAGATCAACGGCAGGCATATTCTGGTCACCGGCGGCTCCAGCGGTTTCGGACGACATTTCGCGCGTTTCCTCGCCAGCAACGGCGCCCACGTTACGTTGGCGGCACGCCGCGCCGAAGCTCTGGCTGCGGGTGTTGCCGAAATCAACAGATCAGGCGGCAAAGCGCAGAGCGTCGTGCTTGATGTCACGGTCGCCGACAAAATCGATGGCGGGCTGAAGGACGCCGAGGCAAAGTTCGGTCCTATCCATGCGGTCGTCAACAATGCCGGTGTCACGGCAACCAGGCCGGCGCTCGATCAGGACGAGCGTGCCTGGGACAGCGTGGTCGATACCAATTTGAAGGGCGTCTGGCTGGTCGCACAGTCCGCCGCCAGGCGGATGATCGCGAACAACGTCAAGGGTTCGATCGTCAACATCGCGTCCATCTTGGGATTGCGTGTGGCCGGCGGGGTCGCGCCCTACGCCATCTCGAAGGCAGGCGTGGTGCAGATGACGAAAGCGCTTGCGCTAGAATGGGCGCGCTTCGGTATTCGCGTCAATGCGCTCGCGCCCGGATATTTCGCGACCGAACTCAATGATGATTTTTTCGAAAGCGAGGCCGGAAAGGCGCTGATCAAGCGCGTGCCGCAACGCCGCCTTGGCCAGCTCAGTGAGCTCGATGGTCCGTTGCTGCTGTTGATCTCGGATGCGGGATCTTTCATGACCGGCAGCGTCGTCACCGTCGATGGCGGGCATCTGGTTTCGGGATTGTGACGGGGTAGACTGACACGATGACCAGATGTCTCGCCAAGGTTAACCGCGTGAACATCGCCTTCGACGTGCAGGGAGAGGGGCCGCCGCTCGTTCTCTTGATGGGTTATCGACTTAGTTCCGCAGCGTGGCCATCGGCGTTTATTGACGGGCTCGCCCGTCAGTTCAGCGTCATTACGCTGGACAATCGTGGTACCGGTCAAAGTGACAAGCCAGTCGATGGCTACGCCATTGACAACATGGCGCGAGACGTCGCGGGTCTGCTAGACGAGTTAAAGATATCGCACACGCACATCCTCGGCTATTCGATGGGAGGTGCGATCGCGCAGGAGTTCGTGCGGCAGTTTCCGGATCGCGTCTCGGGGTTGGTGCTTAGCGCGACGATGTGCGGCGGTCCTCGCGCAATCTATGCGCCGCCGCCTGTCGTCCGGCTGATGCGAGAGCTCGACGGGTTGAAACCGGACGAGATCGCGCGGCAGATTTGGAAAGTTACCTATTCGCCCGGATATCTCGACGAGCGCCGGGAGCTGGCAGAAGATCAGATGCGCCGTGAGATCGCCGTTCCAACTCCCCTACACGCTGCGGATTTGCAATTTCAGGCCTTTGCCGAATTCGATTGTTCGAAGGCACTTCCAAACATTCAGGCCCCAACTCTGGTGCTGACGGGTGAGCTCGACCAATTGATCTCACCGCGAAACTCCAAGATCATTGCGAGTCTGATCCCCAGAGCCAACCTAATCATCATTCCCGGCTGCGGTCACCGCGTGATGTGGGAGGCCGCCGACGAATGTGTTGCGTTCGTATCCGAATTCCTTGCCAATGTTCAAGAAGGGCGTCTTCACAGCGTCGCCGCGCCTATCGCGCAAGATGATCAAAGTCTTTTACCAAGTTTCGTTGATTTTCTAACGCCTGCGGTGGAACTTTTTACAAAATGGCCGTGGATGTTGGCAGGAGCCGGTGTCGATAACATGACGATCGCCCGGCAATCGATCTATTTCGGTGGCAAGGCTCAGTTTGGCGATGGCAAACCGATTGTCCAGGTCCCGCAACTCGGTAGCAATCTCCCCTTCGTACTACTCTCGAACTGGCTCAGGGGGCTCGGCTATCGCCCGGTGACGACGGGTATTTCCGTGAACTTCGACGATCAATCAATCGCAAATTTGATACGCGTCACGACCCAACAAATCGGCAGAAAGGCGGTGCTGGTCGCACCCGCCTCGGCAATGCAGCTCGCATCCGCAATTGCTGACGTCCACAAGAACTGGGTGTCTGATGTCGTGATACTCAATGCGTCCCACCGGTCGGATATGCCTCTCGGCGTTCGCGCGCATTTCATATCGTTCGGTTGGTCGCTGCTTTTTGCCATGGCAGCATTGCCGCGAGTGCTACGAAATATCCGAATCGAATTAATCGATGCGCCGGGTTCCGTGGCGCTAACAAGCGGTGATTGCAGCTCGCCGCTGCGGCCACATACCAAGCGTCAATTGTCCGCAGAAGGAGACCAGAGATGAGCGCGTCAGCAGGCCTCGATCCGGTGTCGATCCCGGACCGGATCCAGTCTGAGGTCCAGCGGGCGATCCAGCGCAGCATTAAGGGCGTCGAATATTTTTCAACTTCCGGCCGTCGCTGGGATCGACGCCAAAAGACATCCTGCATGTCCGCGGCACAATGAATCTATATCACTACCGGCCGATGTCAGATGAAATCTATCGCGTGCCAATCCTGATCGTGATGGCGACCACTAACCGCGGCTACATCCTCGATATGGTGCCGGGTCAGAGTTTTATCGAGTTCCTGCTCAAGCGCGGATACGACGTCTACATGCTGGACTGGACCGCGCCGAAGCCGGAAGAAAAGCGCCTGGGGATGGAGGACTATGTCCTCGACTTCATTCCGGATTGTATCCGCTGTGTGCAGCAGGACTCCGGCGAACAGGATGTTAGCGTGATAGGCTATTGCTTCGGCGGCGTGCTCTCGCTGCTCTACGGCTCGATTTTCCCTGACGGGCCGATGAAGAACCTGATCTGCTTCACCACGCCGATTGATTTTCGCGAGATGAAACTGTTCCACAATTTCGCGGACCGGCGTTATTTCGACGTCGACAGGCTGGTCGACAGTGTCGGCAATCTTCCACCGGAGATGATACTTTCGTCATTCGAGATGCTGCGGCCAGCTTCACGCGCGGTCAGCCAGGTGCACTTGTGGGAAAACATCTGGAACGACGAGTTCGTGAAATCGTACCGGATGTTCGATCGCTGGGCGACCGATATCCTGCCACTAGCCGGTGATTATTTCCGCGACATCACCAAGGACCTTATGTGGGACAACAAGCTCTTTAACGGCAAGATGTCGGTCGGCGGGCGCGCAGCCAAACTCGCTGACATCAAGGTGCCGATCCTGCATGCGGTCGCCGAGCACGACCACATCGTTCCCTATGACGCGGCCAAGCACCTGATCGCGAAGGTCGGCTCGACCGACAAGGAGGAGGTGATGCTGAAAGGCGGCCATGTCAGCCTCGTCGCCGGCCCCAATGCGATCAAGCGCCTGTGGCCGAAGCTGGACTCCTGGTTAGGTGGAAGATCGACATGAGTGAAGTACGTTCCTATCCGCGCCGCCTGGAACCGAGCGAGGTTCAGAAGACGCCTCTACTGATCGTGCCCCATGCATCAACAAATACTATCTGCTTGACCTTGGTACGGGGAATTCGCACGTCGAGTACGCCGTCGCGCAGGGCCACCATGTTTTTCTGATCTCGTGGCGCAGCGCGATACCTGAGACCGGTCACTTGACGGGGGATGATTACCTTGAGATGGGACCGCTTAAGGCCCTCGATGTTGTCCTGGACATCGCAGGGGCTGAACGAACCCATGCGCTCGGCTTCTGCGTGGGCGGCACCATCCTGAGCTGCGCGGCCGCGGTATTGGCTGCGAGACAACAGGATAAGCTTGCGACGCTCACGCTGCTGACCACCATGCTCGATTTCTCTGATACAGGCGAGATCGATCTCTTGATCGACCAGGGGTCAGTCGCTTTGCGAGAGGCAGCGATCGGGAACGGCGGCATACTTCCCGGAAAGGAACTGGCCTTCACCTTTGGCACACTGCGCGCCAATGACCTGATCTGGCGCTATGTCGTCGACAGCTATCTTAGGGCGCCACGCCCGATGCGTTTGATCTATTCGCTTTGACTGCTCGACGCGATGCGGCCCTCCGCCTATGGCATTTATCTCGTGCACTTCATCTTTCTCATCTGGCTGCAATATATCGTTTACGATCCGCCGTTCCCAGCACAGGTCAAGTTCGCGATCGTGTTCGTCGGCACGCTTTCGATGAGCTGGGCGCTCACCGTGCTGTTGCGAAAAATTCCCATCGTCGCGCGGACGATCTAACGAGAGGCACTTGATTTTGGCGGGCTCCAATAGTTCACGCTGGCGCCGGCGCGTATGGGCACGCAATCTCGACGACGCACCCTGCCCCTGGACGGATCGTGAATCGGAAGCCATGCAACTTTACGATTGCCGCTACCAGGTTGAGGCCAAGACCTAGGCCCGTTGTGTGTCTTATCTTGTCCGACCGATAGAAGCGCCTTAGGACGGCGTCGCGCTCGTGTTCGCTTATGCCGGAACCAGTGTCCTTGACGCGCACGATAATTTCACCATTGTAGCAATCCAATCCGATTTCCACCCGCCCGCCGGTCGGGGTATATTTGACGGCGTTGTCGACAAGGTTGGCGACCGCCTCGATCAAGAGGTCGCGGTCACCGTAAACGCTTACTTCGTGCGGCGATTGGACGACAAGGCTGATACCTTTATCTTCCGCGATCGGCTCATACATGTCACCCACTTCGCGTACGAGATCCGCAAGGGCGACCTTGCCGAAGCCGGCCGATCGCTGGCTCTTCTCGATCTCCGCAAGCCGCAAAATCGCGGTGATGATCGAAAGCGACTGATCTAGCGCCTCTATCGCTTTGTCTGCAACGGCCTGCAGCTGCTCCAGTGTTCTGGCGCCGGTGCGACCGCGCTCAAGCATGAGCCGGGCCCGCGTGAGGGGCGTGCGCAGGTCATGTGCGATGTCGTGGCCGACGCCGGCAAGGGAGTGGATGAGGGTTTCCATCTCGTCGAGCATGCCGTTGACGATGATCGCAAGTTTGGAGAAAGGATCATCAGTGTTCCCATGCGGGAGTCGTTCGCGCAAATTACCGGCGACGATGCGCTGAACCCGATCGTTGACCTCCACGATGCGCCTTCTGGCCCGCGCGTTCAGCGCCACACCAACCGCAACACAGAGAAGAACCGCGGGAATTAGTCCGAGCGCGAGCGCCCGGCCGACGACGCGCGCGATCTCGTCGATTTCATCGGCGCTTCGTCCGATCACCAGCACGTTGCCATCAGGCAGAACTCGTGCGATCAGGCGGATCGCCTGTTTCTCGCGGCCGCTCCCGTCGATCCGGTCGACCACAGCTTCTTGTGTCCTGCCATCTATCTTGAGATCGAGTGGCCGGCTTTCCACGTTGCCTGCGATCCTGCCGCCGTCCGGGGCAAACAATCCCACGAGCCGAACACGGGCCGGATCTTGCCTTATGCCCTCGTTGATAGAATTCGAGCCTCTGCACCGGCGATAAGGCCGCAAGGGCGCTCATCTGCAAGGCGATCGCACGGTCGGATCGCATCGTCAGGTCGTGCTTCATTTTCAAGTAGACGAACCCGAGCAATGCGACGGTAAAAACCGCAAATATGCCGGCCAACAGCGCGGTCCACCGCAGCGTGGTCGATCGCGTGAACTCAGGCAATTGCCTGGGGTTGTTCTGGCCAAGGAGCGAAGAGACACTTCCCTCTTCTGCCTGCGTCGGCGAATAGTTGATCGGCTTGGAGCGAAGCAGGCATGACTTCGTCGACATGAGTTCAACCCTTCGCGTTTCACTCGTCTGGTTCGCCCCTGTCCGGCGCTTCGCCCAATTCCGGGCGTGAGCCTAACCCGATCAGCGCCAGCGGCTCGATCCTACGGAGGTTGTTCCGGGTGTAGTGTTGGTTTAGGCCGCCCCATACCTTGGTTTACCGAGGGGAAATTCGCTTCGGACACGTCAGCTGCCGGTCCCGCTTCGACGGGTTGCGGTCTCGACGCATTTGATCAAATCGGGTGCAGCAAACGGCTTGGCGAGGAAACCAATGGCGCCGGCCTTCAACGCGCGGTCGCGGACGCTCTCCTCTGGGAAGGCCGTGATAAAGATAAACGGCGCGTTGTGGCCGTGGGCATGCATATGCGTAAGAAGGTCCAACCCACTCATGCCCGACATCTGCACATCCGCAACGACGCATGACGAATTGTGCAACTGGGTCGACTGCAGGAAATCCTCGGCGGACGCAAATGTATGGACCACATATCCATGCGAGCTGAGAAGATTGTCGATCGCGGCACGGATGGATGCATCGTCATCAATGACTGAAATCACCGAAAGCATTGACAAGACGACCTTCCTGATGCGGGAGCAAGGCGCTTGCCTCGAACACTGCCCTAATTGAAAAATAGCCGCCAATCAGGATTGTGAAATCATACTTAGGTTTGTTCGCGCGCAGGCTCACCGCAAAATCACGGAGGTTCCCGGCCTTTTAGCGAGCTGAAAGCCGAATTCTATTTCGCGCCCTTGAGTGCGGTCAAATACTCGACGATCGCACCGACATCCTCCGGGGCTATCGGAGCCTTGTAGTTGTTGATCATCTTGTTGACTTCCGCCGCCCAGGCCTGCTTCGACAGCGCCGGTTGGTTCAATACCATGCCGGCCGAGTGACAGGCGAGGCAGTTATTGTTGATCGCGTCCGAACCCGGACCCGCAGGGAACATTCGGTCGCTGTCTGGCAGGTCGATCTTCACCGACTTCAGTTCGAATGGTGTAGCGGCGCGCGCGGCGAGAGGCATTGACGCCACGCCCAGCAGAACGATGGCCGGCAGCAGATTGCGAAACATCGTCAATACTCCCTCAAACCGCGATGACATCGATCGATTCCGTGACGTTGCGCATGAAGCCGGCCGGATTCCAATTCGGTGTGTCGGGTTGCGCCACACCGTTGCTATTGGTGCAGCGGATCAACAGACTGTACTCCCCGGCAGCGGGCAGCGTTAATTGCGTCTGCCACTGCCGAAATCCATATTTGCCTTCGTCTTTTCCCAGTTGCGCCTGATGCCAGCTTTGGCCGCGGTCGATGGAGAAGTCGACGCTCGCCACGCCGCAATCGCCGCCGAATGCAATGCCGCGCAACGTCGTCGGTGCAGCGGCTTTCACCTTGCTGCCTGACGCAATATTCGTGACGAACGATCTGGGAACCATTCGGTTGATCGGAATCATCTTCACGTCTGTTTCGCCCGGCTTGATGCTGGCGTGCGGCGTATCGGGAATGGTGTAGGCAACTTTTGTCCAGTAATTGGTCGTCCGGCTGATCCAGCACCTCAATATCATTCAGCATCTTGACCCAATAGGTCGCATACCAGCCGGGCACGACCAGCCGCAGCGGGAAATCCGTTCACCAAAGGCAGTTGCTCGCCATTCATCGCATAGGCGATCATCACCTCGCCGTCGCGCGCGTGGTCGATGTCCAGCGACTTCATGAAATGCGGCGCATCCGCCACGACCGGCTCTTCCAGTCCTTTAAATCGAACCTGCACGGCGCCCGGCTTCACGCCGGCCTTATCCAGCACGTCCTTGAGACGGACCCCTTTCCAGAGCGCATTGCCCATGGCGCCATTCGCCCACTCCCCGCCGGGAACGCGAGGCTGGAAAAATCCGCGCGAGTTGCCGGAGCACTGGTTCACCGCGGACAATTCAACGCTCGGCAATCCGTGAAGGATATCATTCAGCGACAGCGACAACGTCTGATTGACATGGCCGCGCACGGTCAGGGTGAACTTGCCGACATCGATATCGGTCGGGATCAGCGCCCAGTGCCAGCGTACATAGAACTGGTCGTTGGGGGTGAAGACACCCTTGTCGAAGACTTCAAACGGGGTTTCCAGAAGCGGTGGACGGGTCCGCTGCAGGATCATGGGACCTTTCTGCGGAAAGCTGGTGGTGATCTGCCGCGCTCCCGGACCGCCAGGCAACGGAAGATCGATCATGCTTTGCGCCCAGGCCGGCCTTGAAAGAGCCACGCCTGCCACGCCTGCCGCGGCAAGCAGTTGCCGTCGCGTCATCGTGTGATGAAAGGCGCCGTTCTGTGCCATTTGAACCTCCGCGGCATTTGTCGCCTGAACCAGGGACGGATCGTGCAAGCGATGAAACTGCGGCTTTATTCATTATAGCGTGTTGTCACCCTAGCCTGATCGGGCGAACGGCCCGATCCTACGAAGGTTGATTCGAATGTCGTATTGGTTTGCGGCACCCCATACCTTGGTTTAGCCGCGGAGCTGCGGACACGCCGGCTGGCAGGGCTTCGCCCGATGCGTCGCGAAATGCGCGCTAGGGCTTGGCGCGACGAATTCCGAGCGTTTCGGCCTTCCTCACCAGATCGGCCAGCGACTTCGCGCCCATCTTCTTCATGATGTGCCCACGATGGATCTTCACGGTAATCTCGGCAAGTCCGAGTTCGGCTGCTATCTGTTTGTTCATGAGGCCGGACGATACCAAAGCCAGAATCTCCCGCTCGCGGGGAGTCAGGGTCTCAAAATGGGTCTGCAAGTTCGCGACGATCTTGTCGGCTTCGCGCCGCTTGCGATCCCGTTCAATCGCCACCGTCACGGCGTCCAGCATGTCCTGGTCGCGAAACGGCTTGGTCAGGAAATCGACCGCTCCGCCCTTCATCGCCCTGACGGTCATCGGAATGTCGCCATGGCCGGTCATGAAGATGATTGGAATATGAATGTTCGCCTTGGCCAGTTCGGCTTGGAAATCCAGCCCGCTTAATCCGGGCAACCTGACGTCAAGCACCAGGCAGCTGGCGACATCCGGAAGCCTGCTTTGCAGCATTTCGGACGCCGAACCGAACACCTCGACCTCCAATCCCACCGATTGAAAAAGATTGCTGAGCGCTCTGCGCATCGACTCGTCGTCTTCAACGATGAAGACGAGCGGTTCCTTGGCGCCGGCCGGCTCATGCGATTGTTTGGGGCGCTCGGTCACGACGCCTCCTCCTGATGCGAGGGCAGGGCGAATTGAAACGTCGCACCGGGCCCCTCGTTGCGGGAAGCCGACAGACGTCCCCCGTGGGCTTCCACGATCGAACGGCAGATTGAGAGTCCCATGCCCATACCGCCGGACTTGGTGGTGAAGAAGGCGTTGAACAGCCGGTCCGCATTCTCGGCGGAGATCCCGACACCACAATCCGTTACACTTACGAGCAGCCATGTGTCTCGTCCTGGCCGGATCGGATCACCAGTTCGCGCGACCGATCCGTGACCGGTTGCATCGCTTCGATGCCATTCATCACGAGGTTGATGATCACCTGCTGCAATTGAACCCGATCACCAAGAATCATGGGTAGAGCGGGCGCCAGTTCGGTTCGCAACGACACCTGGTGGCTGATTAACTCACGCCGCACCAGCGCGATGACTTCCCTGACGACGTCATTGACGTCGAGCGGCACCTTCTCAATGTCGGACTTGTTCGCAAGCGCCCGGACACGCCGGATCACCTCACTCGCCCGGTTGCCGTCGTCGATGATCCATTCCACCGAGCGGCGCGCTGCGTCCAGGTCGGGAGTCTCGCGGTCGAGCCATCGCAGGCAGGCGTCGGCGTTGGCGACAACAGCGGCGAGCGGCTGGTTCACTTCATGGGCGATGGAGGCCGTCAGTTCGCCCAGCGTGGTCACGCGCGTAACATGTGCGAGTTCCGCCTGGGCCTTGCGCAGTTCCCGTTCGGCGTGATCTGCGCGGATCGCCGCGGTAATATCGGTGCCAGTGCCCCGATAGCCGAGAAAATTGCCCTTTGCGTCATAAATTGGCTTGCCGCTTGTCCGGACATATACGGGTGATCCAGTCCCGCCGAGGGTGTACTCGAAATCTCGAAATGGCAGATGTGCGTCGAGCATCGCCCGATGCTGCTGCCATTTTTCGGGTTCCGATTCGAGATCGGTTGCAATATCCCAGCGAAACAGGCTCGTCAGGCCCGAGGGCCCGAATCCGACAGCATTGACGTGCTCCGATATGCGGATGACCCGATGGTCCGGCGAGTCTCCCAGAACCAGTCGGAGGCCGTTTCGGCGTAATCGCGAAAGCGCTGCTCGCTCTCGCGAAGTGCTTCCTCGGCCCGCTTGCGGTCCTCGATGTCGGTGGACGACCCGTACCATTTGACAATGTTGCCCTGCTCGTCGCGCAGCGGCTCGGCCTCGGAACAAAAACCAGCGATATTCGCCATCGAAGCGCCGGAGCCGAGCTTCAAGCCCGCCTGGCATGCCGGACTCCCGTATTGCGCTCCACTTCACCAACATGCCCTTCTTGTCGTCAGGATGAAAAGCGCGAGGCCAGCCGGTTGCGGCTTGTTCCAATGAGAGGCCGGTATAGTCGAGCGCCGGTTGATTGAGGAAATCGGGGACCCCGTCCGGTCCGGCGCGCCAGACCAGCGTCGGGATCGTATCGATCACCAGTCGAAGCCGATCTTCGGATTTCTTGATTTCGTCAAAAGCCTTTTGCAGCGCCTCCTGTGCGAGGTGCTGCTCGGTGACATCGATGTGCGTGCCAACCAACTCGTCACTTCATCGTCGTCACCGACGACAGGATGTCCCACCGAATGTACGTATCTTGTCGGACCGTCCGGAAGATCTATGCGAAAATCGACTTCAAAGTCCGTTTTCTCTCGGACTGCCTGCTGCACCATTTCGATAACCCGGCCCCTGTCTTCGGGGAGAATACGATCCTGGAAGGATTGCGGTGACAGAGGGTCCTTTTCCGGATCGAACCCAAACAGGTGGTACACTTCGGGCGACCGATAAATAAATTCTTGCAGGCGCACATCCCAGGCCCAACTGCTCGTGTGACTTAAACGCTGGGCTTCGGCCAAATAGGCCTCGCTGCGTCGCAGCTTCCGTTCCGCCTCCCTTGCAGCCGTAACATCCGTCACCGCTCCGAGAAACTCGACACCGCCCGATGCATCTCTCGTGGCACGAGCCACGGCATGGACATATTTCACCGAGCCATCCGGCATCAGCAATCGAAATTCATGATCGAAATCCTTTCCATCGATGGAGGCGCGATCGATGGTCTCTTGCACGGCGGCGCGATCTTCCGGATGGGTGCGCTGGACAATAAATTCCACGGTCGGCTTCGTCGTCCGGTCACATCCAAAGATCCGGAAAGTTTGGTCCGACCAGATGATCTCTCCGCTGGCGACATTCCATCCAAAGCTTCCGGTGCCGCTCAATCTCTGCGCTTCGGTCAAATACATTTCGCTATGCAGAAGCGCGGCTTCAATCCGCTTTTGATCCTCCATCGCTACCTGCAGGTCATGGCCCGAACGCTGAAGATCTTCTGTTGCTTTCCTCTGCGCCGAGATCAGGAATGCGACAACGAGAGATGTAATGGAAAACAGGATCAGACGCGGCACCTCCGAAATACCCACAGCGAATAAATCATGCTTCCAGGTAAATGAATTGATCGGGGGCGGCAGGTAATAATGAAAAGCCAAAAGGGCGAGCGCGATCGCCAACAGCGCCGGACCGAGACCGCCAACCCATGCGGCGAAAATGACCGCGCAAAGCATCGACGATGCGATGGCCTCGGCATTCAGTAAACGCGTGATCAGTTCCGCAGCAACGATCGCCACGGCGACCGACAAGACCGCCATCGCATAGTGATAAATCGTGGTCGACTTTGGCCACCGTTGAGGGAGATCAGGTTTTATCATTCTGCTTGCTCGTCCCGCTCTAGGGTGATGAGACTGCAATGCTGCCGGCGAAAACGCGCGGCCGAAATTCCCGAGATTCGTGATCTGGCTACGCGTCATTCGCAGAGCGCCCCGGGTCTCCGGCAGGCAAGATTAGAGCATTTTGAAGAAATCCGGCAATTCGATTGCCCCACGGCGGGCGTCGGATCCGGTTCCGCGGGGCCGAAGCCGCTCAAAACTCTGGTCAAATCGGCGAAAAATAACCAAACACCGCAATCTCGCGCAAGCAAATCTGCCTGCCAAAGCGCACTCTTATGGGTTGGCCACGCACAATCGATGCGAGCGACCTCGATTGCGCCTTCATAGCCCGCGCGCGCTGTCACGATACAGAAGCGCGTTCTGACTTCGACCGGCAAGCGTTGCGGCAGGTCGCCATCAAAGGCCATCCAGCTAAACTTCAATTTAGTCCAACTAAACGTCTGTTTAATGGAGCCGCCGGTTGACCGGGCCTAGTTTTATACCAAGCAGCCCGGCCGCGTTCTCCCTGGCGCGGCATCGCATAGCTGCCAAAGCGGACGGCTTCGCGCAGCCTCTCCCCCTCCCCCACTAGGCGGGAGCCGTCCGCTTCTTTTCGCAATGCCAGTGGAAAAAGCCGCCGGGCTGATTTTCGAAATTTCGTGGACTGGTCATCTCTCATTCGCCGCGTCGGTGAATAGCGATGCCCGCTGCAATCCTTCGCGTTGCGCGGGCTTTCGAAGCTGCCGCCAAGAAGATCGGGCGAGAAACGCAAACACCCAAACGCAAGCACCCCAAACCTCCGTATTACTCTCCCGAACCCTTTTCGATATCGGACCCTTACCCACGTACGATTGAGTCAGCAGTTTCGATCCCCTTAGTCTCGCTGCAAGTGAACAAGTCAGTTGCTCCACCTCGGGAGGCGGCAAATGAGAAGTCAAGCTCTGTACGCGGTGCCCCTATCTGCCGTGCGACTTGGCAGGCCACTACGATCCCGAAGCCGCACTTCATCTGTGCGCAACGTGCGACTGCGAACAGGAGGCGAGCGCCAAGCACTACCCACGCAAGGCCGACAGGAGACAAAAATGCGCAACAGTCCTCAATATCGTTGTAACGGCGCAACGAAGCATTGCGCGATCTGTGACGGAAGGTTTGGCCTTATTCGGCACTACTCCTGGCGAACCGCCTTCTGTTCAAAGAAATGCGTCAATCGCTTCAAGGTCCGACAGGAGGACGACCGCAGATGGCTGCATCGACTTCAGGCCGCCATCTGACGGCGGTCGCAGCGAGCATCACGCGGCAATCGCTTCGCATTAGGAGACGCTCCATGAGATTTATATTGGTCAATGGCAGGACGCGTCGTCAACGATCCTTCTGTGCGATGTGCGATCAGCCGATTGGAGAACACTACCTGCGAGAAGTCGGAACGTGCCTGTTCTATTGCGACCCCGATTGCTTCACGGAGCACTGCGAGAGCGCAATTCAGCTTCTCGAAACTCACACAAGAGCAGTAGCCAACCTGACATAAATCCACTCGATCGCCGGTTAATCAGCAAGGAGCCGCGTAGTGAATATCGACGTCAAAATGAGGATCGATCTTGCGGGAGTGAGAATTCCCGACAGCAAGCTTGCTCGCGAAATAACGGAGCTGGTGCGGGACACCGAGACGCCGCTGCTGTTTCACCATTCGAGCCGCGTCTATTACTGGGGCGCTTTGGCAGGCAAGCGCCGCGGATTGAGATTCGATCCCGAACTGCTTTATGCAGGCGCGATGTTCCACGACATGGGCTTGACGCATCAGCACAGCAGCACGCAGGAACGCTTCGAGGTTGACAGCGCAAATGCCGCCCGTGACTTCCTGCGAAGCCACGGCATTGCACAACAAGATGTTGACACGGTCTGGACCGCGATCGCCTTGCACACGACGCCGGGCATCCCCCAGCACATGCACCCGGTCGTGGCTCTAGTGACGGCCGGCGTTGAAATGGATGTGCTTGGACTGGCTATTCCGAGTACAGCGACGCGGAGCGCGAGGCGGTGGTGCATGCCCACCCGCGTGGTGCGCATTTCAAGGAAGACATCATCCAGGCCTTCTACAACGGCAACAAGCACAAGCCGGAGACGACGTTCGGCAACGTGAAGGCCGACGTGCTCGCGGATAAGGATCCGCATTTCACCCGCGGCAATTTCTGCAGCGTGATCCGCGCCTCCGCCTGGCGCGGGTAAGCCCCCACGTTCTCCATCGGGAATTCGAGCGCCGGCGGCGGCGCGCGAAGTCTCGCACGTTCAGAAGCCCACTATGTCCAAAACCCAGGAGCCCACCATGTCCAAAGAGCGATTTACCAACGCCACCGGCGCGCCGGTCGCCGACAACACCAACATCATGACCGCCGGTCCGCGCGGCCCCGCGCTGCTGCAGGACATCTGGCTGATCGAGAAGCTGGCGCATTTCGACCGGGAGGTGATCCCGGAGCGGCGCATGCACGCCAAAGGCTGGGGGGCCTACGGCACCTTCACGGTGACGCACGACATCACCCGCTACACCAAGGCCAAGATCTTCTCGAAGATCGGCAAGCAGACGCCGATGTTCGCGCGCTTCTCGACCGTCGCCGGCGAGCGCGGCGCGGCCGACGCGGAACGCGACATCCGCGGCACCGCCCTCAAGTTCTATACCGAGGACGGCAACTGGGACATCGTCGGCAACAACACGCCGGTGTTCTTCTTCCGCGATCCGCTGCGGTTCTCCGATCTCAACCATGCCATCAAGCGCGACCCGCGCACCGGGCTGCGCAGCGCGGACAACAATTGGGATTTCTGGTCGCTGCTGCCCGAGGCGCTGCATCAGGTCACCATCATCATGTCCGATCGCGGCATTCCGAAGAGCTTCCGCAACATGCACCTGTTCGGCAGCCATACCTTCTCGATGATCAATGCCGCAAACGAGCGCGTCTGGGTCAAGTTCCACTTCCGCACCCAGCAGGGAATCCAGAACCTCACCGACGCCGAGGCTGAGGCCCTCGTCGCCAAGGATCGCGAAAGCCACGGCCGCGACCTGCTCAACGCGATCGAGGCCGGCGACTTTCCGCGCTGGACGCTCTTCATTCAGGTGATGACCGAGGCCCAGGCGAAGACCCATCGGCACAATCCCTTCGACCTGACCAAGGTCTGGCCGAAGGCGGAGTATCCGCTGATCGAGGTCGGCGTGATGGAGCTCAACCGCTACCCGGAGAACTTTTTCGCGGAAGTGGAGCAGGCGGCCTTCTCGCCCGCCAACATCGTGCCCGGCATCGGCTTTTCGCCGGACAAGATGCTCCAGGGACGGCTGTTCTCCTATGGCGACACCCAGCGCTACCGGCTCGGCATCAATTTCAACCACATCCCGGTCAATGCCCCCAAATGCCCGTTCCAAAGCTACCATCGCGACGGCAAGATGCGCACCGACGGCAATCTGGGCGGAACGCTCACTTACAATCCCAACAGCGCAGGGCTTTGGGACAACCAGCCAGAGTTCGCCGAGCCGCCGCTCGCGATCGAAGGGGACGCAGCGCACTGGGACCACCGCGTCGACGATGACCATTGGGAGCAGCCCGGCAACCTGTTCCGGAAGATGACGCCGCAACAGCAGAAGGTGCTGTTCGAGAACACGGCGCGGGCGATGGGCGACGCCAAGCTGCACATCAAGCAGCGGCACGTCGCCAACTGCACGCGCGCCGATCCGGCCTACGGGGCAGGGGTAGCGAAGGCGCTCGGGCTCAAACAGCCCGAGCTGGTCGATTGAGACAGCCGGCGATCCCGCCGATCGGCTGCCCCGTGTTGGCGGCCGATCGGCGGCGATCGGCGTGGGACAGCGTGGTGTCGCAGACGACTCTACAAGGGATCCGCAGAAAATGTTCGACTATGTCGGGAATTTTCAATCTGCCATTGCCGCTCTGAAACGGGAGCAGCGCTATCGTGTCTTCGCCGATCTGGAGCGCAAGGCGGGACAGTTCCCCCATGCGCTCTGGAATAGTCCGAGCGGCAAGCGGGATGTCGTCGTATGGTGCTCGAACGACTATCTCGGCATGGGCCAACACGCGAAGGTGATCGAAGCAATGTGCGCCGCCGCGCGCACGATGGGCACAGGCGCGGGCGGGACACGTAACATTTCGGGTACGAATCGGGCGCTGGTGGAGCTCGAGGCTGAGCTGGCGGATTTGCATGGCAAGGAGGCAGCGCTCGTTTTCACGTCGGGCTACGTGTCAAATCATACGGGAATTGCGACGATCGCGAGGCTGCTTCCGGACTGCCTGATCCTGTCAGACGCGCTCAACCACAATTCGATGATCGAAGGCGTGCGTGCCGCCGGCTGTGCCAAGCAGATCTGGCGCCACAACGATGTGGAGCACCTGGAAGAACTGCTTTCGCGCGCGCCGCTCCCGCCGGCCGAAGCTGATCGTCTTCGAGAGCATCTATTCGATGGACGGCGACGTCGCGCCGCTCGAAGCGATCTGCGACCTCGCGGAGCGCTATGGCGCGATGACCTATCTCGACGAAGTCCATGCCGTCGGCATGTACGGGCCACGCGGCGCCGGCATCGCCGAGCAGGACGGCGTGATGGCGCGTATCGACGTCATCGAGGGAACGCTTGCCAAGGCTTTCGGCACGCTCGGCGGCTACATCGCAGGCCACAGCGCCGTCGTGGACGCCGTCCGTTCCCATGCGCCCGGATTTATCTTCACGACCGCGTTGCCGCCCGCGGTAGCGGCGGCCGCGACAGCCTCGATCGCTCATCTCAAGGCATCGGGCGCGGAACGTGCGGGCCAGCGCACTGCCGTGGCAGCGACGAAAGCGGCTTTGCGGGAAGCCGGCCTGCCGGTGCTGGCGACGGAGACCCATATCGTGCCTGTCATGGTCGGCGATCCCGATCTGTGCAAGCGGGCGAGCGATCTACTGCTTGAGAAGCACGGGATCTACATCCAGCCGATCAACTATCCCACGGTTGCTAGAGGCACCGAGCGATTGCGGATTACCCCCACGCCGGCGCATGACCTTCGGCTGATCAGAGAGTTGGTTGACGCCATGTTCGCGGTATGGCGGGAGCTCGATCTTCCGCTCGCAGGTGACTATCACCGCCGAGCAGTGCGCCCAACGGTCGTGGCCGGCGGCTAGCCGGGCCACACCGTGACAAGATCCATTTACAATTTTGTCCTGCGCCATTTCAAACGATCCTCCATCAATCCGATTTGAACTCCCCTAAACCCAATTTAATTGTTCTCCGTTTCACCCAGACTTAGCGTTGCGCCTTGAATGATGCGTGGAGACTAAGATGTCGACCTCGGTGCTTCGCAGAAGCCGCTTCCTGATGTTGGTAACGGCTCTCACGGCCCCCACCTGGTCAGTTTGCCAAGCCGCCGGATCCTTTCAGACCAAGCCGGCCTTTCCGCACGCAGTGACGGCCGATGATCCGCCGCTGCCGCCGACCATCACGTGGCCCGACCTATCTAAAAGCGCTTTCATTGGTGGCTGCGGCAGGGGTCGCGACCCCCATAACATTCGTCGTGGCCCGGCCAATATATGGGGTATCGCGCGATGACGAAGAGCGTTATGCACCATCTTGGCAGATTTTGCGCTGCAAAGGCAAGCGAAGTATTGCTGTTTTCAGAAAGGTCAGCAGCGCGCATGTCACGATGGGCATCGTGGCCGCGGCCTTATTCGCCACGGTTTATGCCCTCGAGACCAAGGCGACTCCTGCTTCGGAGTTATCGCAAAATCCATTCGAGGTTTTGCGCTAACGACAATCAGAACGATGTACCGATGACGGGCTGTTCAACCCTCTGTCAGCCGCCAAAACGAAGAACGGGGATTACCCAATCGCGGCGCGTGGCCTATAAAAAGTTCTGTCAGGTCAACTTTCAGAGCATTTGCGAGCTTGCCTGCAAAAATAAAAAAAAAAACTGCCAACCACACCGGCTTACTGTTGTTCGCGAGGCATAAAGCCGTCCGTCAGCGTTTGCATGAAGGCGACGAGCGCGTCCTCTTCCGCGTCAGACAGGCCGAGGTTCCCGACTTTGCTGCTGTTCATGTTGTCGGTCGATTCCGGCGCGGGCCAGCACGTCGTGCTTTCGCCAGCATCATGGGGCTTGCATCGCGGCAGGACATCACGCGTGTTGTAGAAATGCACGATCTCTTTCAGGCTGGTGAAGTATCCATTATGCCCGTAAGCCTTCACGAAGGCGGGATACGGCCGCTTGTCGACATTGCGCAATGTCGGCACCTGCATTCGCGCTTGGTTGTCGGGCGCGAGCTTCAGCCATCGCTGGTCCACCGCGGAGGGCTGGCTCAGCAGATGTCCCTGCCTGAGAAATGTGCCGACGCCGCCATCGACGAATGACGTTCCTTGCGGATTGGCGGCATAACCGAATTTATCGGGCTGGTCTTCCTCATAGTAAGGAAGCCTCGGATTGGCGGGAGTGCCGATATTGCTGGCGGTGAAGTCGGTGAATAGCGGGTCTTCGCCGGGTCCGCCGTCACGGTGACACTCGTTGCATCGCGCCTTGCCGCGAAACAGGTCGTATCCCTGCTGCTCCTGCGCCGTGAATTGCGCTTTTTTCGCGAGCACCGCGTCGAATTTTGAGGTGAACGACGTCACCTCGGCGGAGGCCTCGTAGCCGGCGATAGATTGCGCCATCTGATCAAAGGTGGTGCCGGCCCGGCCACGATCAACCGGGCTCAGATGAACCGGCGACGGCTGACCGGCGGTCGGCGGCCCGGGCCGGTTGCAGACTTCTTCCACGTCGCTCGGCCATGCGATCGCGAACGCCTGCGGTCCCCACACGCTCTCGAACAGGGCGCGATAGGGCCGCTGCGAGGCGCGATAGACCGCGCAGGCAATATCGGGCAGGCCCATTTCCACCGGATTGGTCGGCGGACCTTGCGCCTGCTCAGCGGCCGGATTGCCCAACCGGCGTCCAGTCGCGCGCATGTCCCAGAAATTGCCGCCGACGAGGTCGCCTTGCCCGGGATTGTAGTGCAACACCGGCGACAGCGGTGCGTAGGCGTGCGACTGCGGCTTGCGGTCGCTGAATTGCGTGCGCACTGAGCCGGGATAGGCGCCGGTGGTGCGGTTCAGCTCCGATACCGGACCAGTAAAGCCCGTCTCGGGCATATGGCAGAAGGCGCAAGCCTCGTTGCGGTATACCGACAAATTCTTGTCGTACAGCATCGCCTTCCCGAGCAATTCGATTTGCTGAATTTGATTATCCGGCGGCGCCGCAAGCCGCCCGACTGCTTGCGCTTCGAAGCGGTCAATCTCGGCCTCTACCTGCGCGATTTCCTGGAGCGCCTGAGGAGAGAGCTTTGAGCCAGCCTCCTCCGCGTACGGCGCATCCGCGCCCAGCGTGGAGACGAAAATCGCCACTGCAATTGGCAAGAGTGTGCGCCGTGTCTTCACTTTGGGACCCTACAAGCCGGCGCCAGGCGACGCGTACACAACGTAGCACCGTGGCCCGAAAGCTTTAAGGCGGAGTGCCCCGGCGCAACACTAAATTCGATTTTACGATTTCCTCAAAATGGGATCACTCGGTTCCAGCACTTTGATCAAGCCATTTGCCGGTGATTAAAGCGCGTGCCGTCACGAAGACGGCTTTCGGAACATTGCGGGTTGGCCGGGGAACCGCGGCTTCACGCCGGTTGCGGGTCGGGACAGATGATCTCCAGCCGGCTGCCGGCGCCGGAGTGGATCGCGAGCCGGAAGCCGTGCAGCTTCACGATCGCTGCCACCAGACTGAGGCCAAGGCCCACGCCCGGCGTGTTCCGTATCTTGTCGGAACGATAGAAACGCCGCAGCACCGCCTCGCGCTCCTGCTCGCTGATGCCGGATCCGGTATCAGCGACGCGGACGATTGTTTCACTGTCGCCACGCATCAGTTCGATCTCCACCTTGCCGCCCTCCGGCGTAAACTTGATCGCGTTATCGACAAGGTTGGCAACCGCCTCGAACAAGAGATCGCGGTCGGCGCGCACGTTCAGCCGGTGTCGCACCTCGACCCGCAAGTCGATATTCTTGTTCTCGGCGATCGGCTCGTAGATATCGCAGACCTCACCCAGCATCTCGTGCAACGGGACGCTGCCGAAAGCCGCCGACCGCCGGCTGTTTTCGATTTCGGCCAGGCGCAAGAGCGCCGTGATGATCGCCAGCGACTGATCAAGGTTCGCGATCGCCTTGTCCACAACAGTCTGGAGCTGCTCCAGGCTGGTTGCATTGGTGCGGCCGCGCTCGAGGGTGAGCCGGGCTCGCGTCAGCGGCGTGCGCAAATCGTGCGCGATGTCGTTGCCGACGCCGGCAAGCGCGTGGATCATCGCTTCCATTTCATCGAGCATGCCGTTGACAATAACGGCGAGCTTCGAAAATGGCTCGTCTACATTACGGTGCGGAAGCCGCTCGCGCAGATCGCCCGCGATGATGCGCTGAACCCGCTGATTGACCTCTTCGACGCGCTTCTGGGCGCGCATGCTCAGCCACGCGCCGGCCAGCAGGCACAGGCAAAACGCCGGCAACAGGCCCAGCGCCAGCGCCTGCCCGACGACATGGGAGATCTCCCTGGTTTCGTCGACTTCTCGTCCGATCACCAGCGCGCTACCATCTGACATGCGCCGGGCGATCGCGCGTATCGCGTGGGTTTGCGGCCCGGCGGTAAGCGTCCGGACAACCGAGATGCTCTGGACAGAATCGTTCATCTTTAGCTCGGGCGGAAACTGCTCCAGGTTGCCTGCCATCTTGTGGCCGTCCGGACCAAACGATCCGGCATATTGAACGCCGCGCGAATCCTGCTCCAAATGCTCATCGATCGCTATCAGCCGGCGTTCGCCGGGCAAGCCAGCGATATAGTTCAATTGCCTCGTAATCATCGTATCGGATCGCGCGATCAGATAGTCGTCGGTCTTCCAGTAGATGAATCCAAACAACACGATGACGAAAACCGCGAGCACGCCGGCCACCGCAAGCGCCCAGTGAAAGGTGGTCGAACGTATGAATTGCGGCTGACGCATCGGATCTCGCTGCCCGGATGTCCTGGTCGACGTCAACGGCGGCATATCGCGGCCGGACATCCGAACCCTATGGTCCGGTGCGAAGAATGAAACCGGAACCGCGGACATTGTGGATCATGGGGGCTTCGCCGGGACCGTCCACCTTGTGGCGCAGGCGCCCCATGTGTACGTCAACAAGGTTGGTCGCCGGAATGAACTTGTAATTCCAGACTTCCTCCAGCAGCATGGCTCGTGTCAGCAGCTGATCGCTCCGTTGCATCATGTATTCAAGCAGGCGAAACTCTCGCGGCAAAAGATCGATCACGCGATCGCCGCGCTTGGCGGTGCGCTCGATCAGATCGAGTTCGAGCGGCCCTACCCGCAATGTCGTCTCGCGCGATTCCGTCGGCCTTCGCAACAACGCCTCGACCCTGGCCATGAGTTCCACAAGCGCGAATGGTTTGGTGAGGTAGTCGTCGCCACCCATCCGCAATCCGCGTACGCGGTCATCGACGGCGCCAAGGGCGCTCAGCACCAGCACCGGGGTGCGCACCTGTTCCTTTCGCAGCGCCTCGATGACGGTGAGGCCGTCCATTCCTGGCAATAGCCGGTCGACGATCATGGCGTCGGGCCGCAATGATCGCGCCTTGTCGAGGCCTTCGATGCCGTTGGCCGACCATTCGACTTCAAAACCGCGATCGGCCAGCTCGGCTGTGATTTCCTCAGCCGTCTCGCTATCATCCTCGATCAGCAGCACTTTTGTCATCAATCGATTCCCGACTGCGGCGAGAACATCCGCATGGCTAGAGCCTGTCGCCTCCGAGATCACACGCTTGCCGAGACCGACGCCATGTCAACGACCTCTAACCGCCGCAGGTTTCATCCTAAGGGCCGGACGGAGCCGCGCCGCCCTACTTGGGCAAATGGCGAGGCGCGCGCTGCCGGCTCTGCTGGCCACCGGCTCCGGGGCAAGCGCGGTGGGACCTCCCACCTAGAAAAATAGGCTTCCTGGACGAGCAGCACCATTAAATAGCATTTTAGAGTTGGCCAAATAAATCAGGCGCCACGTTGCGGCGCCACGACCAGGCGCAGGGCGCTCATCCCGGATCCCACCGCGGCGAATACCGCACCAAGCACGAGTGCGAACGTTGCTCCCTCACGGCCGGCGAGGCCAAAACAGAGTGCCGCAAGCGCCGCTCCGATCGTCTGTCCGGTCAGACGTGCGGTCGCCACGATGCCGCTGGCGCTGCCGCTGCGATCTGCTGGTGCGCTGGACATCAAGGCCTTCATGTTCGGCGCCTGGAAAAAGCCAAATCCGCATCCGCAGATGGCCATCCGCCAAACGATGTCGGCGACATGCGGGCTCGTCGGAAGCAACGCCAATAGGGCCATCCCCAGACCGAGCAATGCCAGGCCGAGGCCACCGAGAATTCCTGCGGGATAGCGGTCGGATAAACGTCCGGCGATTGGCGCCATGATGGCCACTACTAGAGGCCAGGGGGTCATGAAAAAGCCGGTCTGAACCTGCGACCGGCCAAGAATGTCCTCGAAGTAGAATGGCAGGGAGACGAAAGCCAAGCCCTGGACCGCAAACGAGCAGACTGCGGTAGCAGTGGACAACGCGAAAAGCGGCCCGCGAAACAGGTCGATCGGCAGCACGGGCGCCGGAAAATCCGCCTGTCTGCGGATCAGAACCCAGCCCAGCAACGCGGCGGAGATAATTTCGATCGATACAAGACCGGGTCGCTCGTGATGGGCAATGCTTCCGATCCCCAGGATGAAAAGACCGAGACAGGCCGCAGCCAACAGCGCGCCGGGAAAATCGAAGACACGCGTCACTCGAGGGATACGCGGCAACGTCTTCATACCGACCAAAATCGCAACAACGCCGAAGGGAATGTTGACGGCAAACAGCCAGGTCCACGGCCCGATCGCGAGAATGCCGGAGGCGATCGTTGGGCCGAGCGTGAAGGCGGTCGCAACGACCAGCGCGTTGTGCCCAAAACCGCGGCCCTGCAAGCGCCCCGGATAAACGAAACGAACCAGTGCCGTATTCACACTCAAGATGCCACTGGCGCCCAGACCCTGCAGCACACGCGCCGTCAGCAGGCTGGGCAACGACCAGGCGCAGGCGCAGGCCAGTGACGCCAGCGTGAACAGCAAAAGGCCTCCGAGATAGATCCGGTGGTGACCCACGATCTCGCCAAGCGCGGCGAGCGGCAACAGCGTCGCAACCAGGGCAATCTGGTAGACATTCACCACCCAGATGACATCGGATGGGCTGGCATGAAGATCAGCTGCGATAGCCGGGAGAGCGATGTTCGCGATCGCCGTATCGAGTGACGCCATCGCCAGCGCCGTGAAAATCGCAGCCGCGGCCCATCTCCGGCGCTCTGCCAGCAGACCATCGATCTCAACCGGCCCATTCGCCGAAATTGTTTCCGTCGACATTCAAAAAGTTCTCCAACGCGAGGATGTAGTACGGATGCGGTCCGGCAGCAGGCGGCTCTCTGCATGCCGCATATGCGATCTGTTCAGGTGTTTTGCGTGTTGAAGAAGCAGGTTCGAGGCCCGCTCGGAGGCGGGTTAGTATGCCTCTGTCCCCTGCCGTTCAGTTTGAACTTCGATCGAACCGGCTTTGGCCGGGCCCAAAGCCTCTGCGATCACCTGCCGGTTGGATTTCGTGTGACCGAAAGAGCGTCGCTCGCCGGGAATGTGTCCTTCAGCTCCTCATCGAGCCGCTGGTCCGCCCGATGCCAATCCTCCCTCTCGAGTGTTGGCCTCGTCGCAGGAGCTCTCTTTCGTGCAACTGTGTTATTGGAGGATTGTGATCGGCTCGCGGAGGTTCTCATCTGTAAGGTCCATGCTGGTCCAGATTGGCGGTTTCGATGCAAATCTTCCCCCACCGGAGTTTTCAATTAAATAGTAGTTTAGTTGAAGTCGTGACAAACCGCTGCGACGTGCCGCATCAGCAGCCCGGCGGGGGCGAACGCCCGGCGTTGCCGCGGCGCCGGTGGCGTTGGCCGGTGTCATCGTCCCGGGTGTTGCCAGATTCATCGTCGTGCTCTCGGCGCATGCCGACGTGTTCGGCGTGGGCCACAGTCATTGTCGGATCGATACTGGTGCCGCCAAACTCCGTGATATCAGGTTGAATCGTGCCCGGCGGCGGGCTCGCCGGAATTTGCGGCGTCGAGAGCGGCAAAGCCGCGCCATTGCTCGGCGGGCCTCCCGGCGTAGAGCTGCATACGGTGGTCGAAGGGCTGCCAAGCGGGGTCGTTGGCGAGATGTTTCCGGTCGCGGTGATGACGATCGGCGTGGGAATGGTCCCCAACGGTGACGCTGGTGTCATCGGCGCCATCGTCGAGCGATGACATCATCGTGCTGTCGTGCCAGGCATGGATGTGGAGAGTGTCGGTGCCGTCGATGGGGCCGGCACGGGCACTGCAGTAATGGAAGGCGACGGCAGAGGTGGCACTGCGGGCGGCTGCGGCGCCGGGACGGTCGAGCCGGGAAAATCGGTCATGAATGATGTAGCTGGTTGTGCGGAAAGCGTCAGAACGGTGCAGTCGCGCTTCCAGTTGTCGACAGAGCTAGGCGGTAGTGCTGATGTCGTCGGTGCCGCGGAAACCGATGGCATCGTTCCGGTCGTGCCGCCATCGCCGACATGGAAACAACCGGCACCGCAGGAGTTCCGGGCGCGATTTGCCCTGTCGGCGTGGAACAGGTTACGACCGTCCCCGGCGTTGTGGGGTCGGAAGCCAGCGGCACCGGCGCCAATGTCGTGTCGGGAGCGCCGGGCTGGGTTGCCGTCGAGAACGGGCTCGGGCCATTGAGCGGGGAGGTCACGATCGCCCCTGGCGTCGATGAAAGCCCCATGGCCGTGGTGCCCATGGTGGAAACCTGCGCCAGGCTGGCGTCACAGCCTAGCAGCAGGGCGGCCGCAATGAAAGCAGGCGTCGCATTGCGATGCTTTCCTCCGCGCCGATCTAGCTTGTCTGCGGTTTGCGGCTGCACCTTGCTGCCTTCGGCGAGGTTGACCAGCGGATTAAGAATGACCTGATCGCCGGGCTTGACGCCGTCGTGCACCTCGACCTCTGTGCCGAAGTCGCGCGCGATCGTGATCTTCTGCAGATGCGCGGTGCCATTGTCGACTACCGCGACATGCAGGCCGTTCCCGTCGAAAACAACTGCATCGGCGGGTATGATCATCGATGGTGTCTTGCGCGGGATAAGCAGCTCGACCTGCAATAGATTCCCGGACTGAGCGCACCGTCCGGATTGGGAACGTCGATCTCGGTCAGCAGCGTCCGGGTGCCGGGCTGCAGCGCGCTTGCGATCCGCGTCACCTTGCCGGGAAAGCTGCGGTCCGGAATCTCCGGGACGCGGACGACAGCATCGACACCGGTCGCAAGGCCGAAAGCCTCATCCTGCGGCACGAAGACCTGGGTGCGGATCACATCAGGGTGCATCAGCGTGAACATGAACGTGGATCCGGACTTCACAAGGCTGCCGTTGTCGATGTTGCGCTGGGTGATCACGCCGTCGAATGGCGCGACCACGCGCTGGTAGGCCTTCTCCTGTCGAGGACTCGAATCGGGCTTGCTGTGCGGCAATATTTGACTGAGCCACCGCGACCGCCGCCTGCTGCGCCTGCAGGGTCAGGCGGTCGTTGTCGCCCTGCTGAAGCGTGAGCCATCCCTGCTTGACCAGTTTGCTGTCGCGACCATTGGTGACTCGGCGAGTCCCGGCTTGCCTGTGTTTGCTGCAACGTGGCCTGGTTCTGGGCCAGCGTCGCCTCGGCCTGCGTGATCTGGTGGTCGAGCTCGGGGGCGGTAATCTCCGCCAGCAGGGCTCCCGCCTTGACCTGATCGCCGATATCGACATTGCGTTTCTCGATGTAGCCGTTGGCGCGGGCGAAGATGTTCGCCGCCTCGAATGCAGCGTCGTCGCCGGCAAGCAGACGGTTATCTCGCTGTCGCCGGCGCGCACGTTTGCGACGCGAACGTCGGGAACAAGGTACGGCGTGCTGCGGTGGTCGCGACCTCGATCCTGGCCTTATGGCGCCGCCGCCGCGAAGCCCACCGCGAGCGACAGCAGCGCGCTTCCCCGAGCAGCGGCCCCGTAATGCTCGCCGCTTGGGCGCGCGCCGGTAGCGCGGACCGATCGGTCGATCAGGTTCGTCCTTGGCGGCACCTCATTCTTGGTCGCATACAATCTCGTTCATGCGATATCCTCCTTGAATACGCCATGGTGAGCCTTTCCGTCGTTGCCCTTACGCAGCAGGGCGAACAGATAAGGCACGATCAGTAAAGTCGTCGGTGTCGCGAACAGCAGGCCGCCGATAACCGCGCGCGCCAGCGCGGCGTTCTGCTCTTCGCCCGCGCCGCCGATCGCCATCGGGATCATACCGACGATCATCGCGGCGGCTGTCATCAGCACCGGGCGGATTCGGGTATGGCCGGCGCTCATCGCGGCATCAAAGGCGAGTGCCCTTATCTGCTGCTCGCGCGCGAAGGTCACGAGCAGGATCGAGTTCGCCGAAGCGACGCCGACCGCCATGATCGCTCCCATCAGCGAGGGCACGTTGAGCGTCGTGCCGGTGATGAACAGCATCGTGACGATGCCGCAGAGTGTCGCCGGTAGGGCCAGGATCACGACAAACGGATCGCCGAAGGTCTGGTAGTTCACGACCATAAGCAGATAGACGAAGACCGCGGCGAACAGGAGCCCGATGCCGAGATTCCGGAAAGAGTCGTTCATGCTCTGGATCTGGCCGGCAACCTGGATCGAATTGCCCGGCTTCAGTTGCACTGCAGCTCGGCGTCACCTTGCTGATGTCGGCTGCGACGCTGCCGAGATCGCGGCCCTGCACGCTGGCATAGACGTCGAAGACCGGCTGGATATTGGTCTGGTTGGAATTGGTTGGCACCTTGCCCCGCTTGAAGGTCGCGACATTGCTGAGCATGCCTGGAACCGTCTGGCCGCTCCTGCGAGCGACGTGGAAACCGGCGTGTTTGCGAGCGCATTCAGCGAGGCGACTTTGTATTCCGGCGTTTGCACGGCGAGATAATACGGGATCCCCGAACTCGGATCGGTCCAGAAATTGGGCGAAACCTGCTCCGACGAGCTCAGGCTGACATTGATGTTGGTGGCCACCGTGCTTGCATTGAGGCCGAGCTGCGCGGCGCGGGTCCGATCGATCTGGGCGTAAAACGCCGGCGCGTCGACTTCCTGCTGCAGATGCGCGTCGACGATGCCGGGGATGGCGGCGAGCCGGCGCTGCAGCTCCTTGCAACCGAAAGATTGTTCGTGCCGTAGCCGACCGTCCGGACGTCGATCTGCGCCGGCAGTCCGAAATTCAGAATTTGCGTGACGATGTCGGCCGCCTGGAAATAGAACATGTCCTCCGGGAATGCGGCTGGCAGCACTTGACGCAATTTCTTGACGTATATCGGCGGTCGGCTTGTGGCCATCCTTGAGCGCGACCAGGATGACGCCATCGTTGACGCCGATCGTCGAGCCGTCGGCGAAAGCCAGATTGTAGGCCGCGCCGGCAATCCGATATTGTCGACGATCAGCGCCCGTTCCTTTCCGGGATGATTTCGCAAATCTTGTCCTCGACCGCCTGAAAAATCGCCTCGGTGCTTTCAATGCGGGTCCCGGCCGGAGCGCGGACGTGAAGCTGGATCTGCCCGCCGTCGATGAGCGGGAAAAAATCCCGGCCGACGAGACAGGAACATCATTGCGCCGAGACCAAATATCAAAATGGCGACGATCGGAACGATGGCGCGCCGGCGAAGCAGCGTTGCAGCAATTTCGCGTAGCCATGACGCAGGCGCTCGAAGCCGCGATCGAACGCCGCGGAAATCCGCGAGAACAAGCCTCTCGGGGCCCCTCGTCCGCGTGACGACGTTCGCCCTTGAGCAGCAGGCCGATCGTGATCGGCGTCAGGGTCCGCGACAATCCATAGGAAGCGAGCATCGCAAATACGACGGCGAGCCCGAGCGGCGTGAACAGGTACTTGGCGGGTCCATCGAGGAACACCACCGAGGTGAACACGCAGCTGATGGCAAGCGTCGAAACCAGGGTCGGCACCGCGATTTCGGCGGCGCCGTGCAGCGTCGCCTCGGAAAGCGGCATGCCTTCCTCGGTCCACAGGCGATGGGTATTCTCGATGGTCACGGTCGAATCGTCGACCAGGATGCCGACCGCCAGCGCAAGGCCGCCGAGCGTCATGGTGTTCAGCGTTTCGCCGAGAAAGTAGAGCACGACGAGCGACGACAGGATCGCCAGCGGAATCGAAATCATCACCACCAGCGTCGATCGCCAGGAGCCCAGGAAGACCAGGATCATCAGCGCGGTGAGGCCCGCCGCGATGGCGCCTTCACGCAATACGCCGGTACCGAGTTTGTCACGAAGATCGACTGGTCGAATAGCTCGTTGATCTTGAGTCCGGCCGGCGCGGCGGCGCGGATCGCCTGCAGCGCGTTCTTCACGCCGTTGACGACAGCCAGCGTCGAGGCATTGCCGTTCTTGATCACGCTGAGCAGGACCGAGCGGCGGCCATCCTCGCGCACGATGTTCTGCTGCACCATCGATCCGTCGCGCACCTGCGCCACGTCCTTCAACAGGACGGTGGCGCCGTTGGCGAACTTGACCGGCATCATGTTGAGGTCGTCGATCGACGCCGGCGTCGCGTTGGTTCGCACCGTATATTGGGTGTTGCCGATCTTCGCCGTTCCTGACGGCAGCGTCAGGTTCTGCGTATTGACGGCATTGACGATGTCGAGCGGCGTCAGTCCCCGGGACAGCAGCTTGTCCGGGTCGATATCGACCATGATCTGGCGATATTTGCCGCCCGCCGGCGTCGGCAGCGTGACGCCCGGGACCGGCGCCAATTGCTGCCGAACGCGATAGATGCCGAAATCGTAGAGTTGCTGCTCGTTCAGGTTGTCCGAATTGAGGCTGAGCTGCAGCACCGGAACGCTCGACGCATTGAACTGCACGACGATCGGCGGCTGGATGCCGGGCGGCATCAGCGCGCGAATGGCGTTGGTCGCTGAGACGATTTGCGCGATAGCGAGGTCGAGATTGACGTCCGGCTGGAAGTAGATCTTCTGGATCGACAGACCATTGAGGGTCTGCGCTTCCATGTTCTTGATGCCGTTGACGTTGGCGCTGATGGAATATTGGCTGTAGGTGATGACCCGCTGTTCCATTTCCGGCGTGGTGAGACCGGTGTATTGCCAGATGACCGTCACCACGGGAATGCGGATTTCCGGAAAGATATCCGTCGGCATCGATCGGATCGCGGCGAAGCCGAGAAACAAGATCAGACGCTGCCACCACATAGAATGTGTGCGGAAATCGCAGGGCGAAGCGGACGATGCCCATGGTCTATCCTTTAACTTGCGCGCTGGATCGCCAAATCGCGCTTGCTATTTCAATTGCACCTGCGCGATTGGACCTGGCTTGTCGGGATGGCCTTCCGCGATCACCAGATATCGACGCACGATATTGTCCTCGCCATGCACCACCTGGCGGATCGCGCCGGTGGCGTTGACGATGGCCGAACCCGCCGGATTGGTCATGAAGCCGGCCAGCGGCTCAAGCGGCCCCTTGCCGTCCCGATCGTGTGCAAGGGCGAGAACGTAGGGATGCTTCGCTTCGAGGCCCGTGACCGAAGCTTGCAACACCTGGACCAGGCCCTGATCGAACAGCGAGACGCTGGTGGGCGCCTTGTCTTCGCTCACAGCAGTCGCAACGCTGCCAACAGTTTTGCGGCCCTCTATGGCGCCAAGCGAAAGGTGGAAGGCTTGGGCGGCAACGTCTAGCTGCCGCAGATTCTGCGTGCCGTCGCCTGCCGGAACCGCATTCGGAACGTAGACGATGGCCTGCGGTGCCTGCCCGATCGGACTGGTCGCGATCAGTTTGTTGGTTGCGGTGTCGATCGCGGCCATGCCGTCGGCATTTTCTAGTCCGACATAGACCCGGCTGCCGTCGCCGGACGGCCAGACGCCGTGCGGCAGCTTGCCGACCGGGATGGTCGCGACTTGCGAGAAGTCGTCGGTCCGGAATACCTTCACCTCGTTGAGGCCACCGATGGTCACGTAGGCGAATGTGCCTTTGGCGTTGTGGACGATATTGACGTGATTGGTGATCGGCCCGGTGTCGATCGATTTCAGCACCGCGAACGGCGGCTGCGCATCGAATACTTCGGTCCTGCCGATGTCCTTCAGCGTGAACCAAACCTGCTTGCCGTCAGGCGTAGCGGCAATGTTCGGACAAAAGGGGCTGTCCTGCTTGACGTGGCCGACAATCTGATGATCGGCCACGCTGATGACGACGGTCTCCGGATTGAACGAGGAACAGACATAGCCGTACTTGCCGTCCGGTGAGAAAATCTGCATGCCAGGCCCGGCCGGCACCTTGATGCGCGACTTTTCCTCAAAGCTTTGGCTGTCGAGCACGGCAATATAGTCCTCGCCACGAACGGTGACCCAGACCTCCTTGCCATCAGGCGTGAAGAACGCCTCATGCGGCGAGCGGCCGACATAGGTGGTGTGCTTGACCGCATTGGTCGCAGTATCGATGAAGGTCACGGAGTTACTGCCGATCGAAACCACCGCAATCGTCTTGTGATCCGGCGAGAAACCCATCCCGTGGACGAGAACCTGTCCCTTATAGAGCGGGCTGAAATTGCCCGGCTGCGGATCGCCGAGCCGGATCACGCCGACAAGCCTGTTGTCGACCGGATCAGTGACTGAGACGGTGTTAGAGAACTGCTCCGCGGAGTAGACACGGTCGTGTTGGCTGATCGAAATATCCGGATCCGACGCCGCCCCCGGCGCCTGGCCGGCGCGGGCCGTCGTCTGTCCAAGCAGGCAGACACTCGCGAGAAAACCCAACGTCAATAGAACACGCTTCATATTTCACCCTATTTCATGTTCATCGAATGGTGCGACATCGCATCGTGGGCACCCATCGAAGGCGACGACGCGCCTTGCTGCGAGGCTGGCGCTGCCTGGGGCTGCGTCGGGAAAGCAACCGATGGCGGCAGCTTGTCGCCGAGAGCAAGCCGCATCACGGCGATCTCCTGCTGCTGGGTCACGACGATCTCCTGCGCCAGCCTGCGAAGTTGCTCGTTATGACCGTATTTGAGTTCAGCTTGCGCCATGTCGATCGCGCCCTGATGGTGAGGCACCATCATCTCGACAAAATCACGATCGACATCACCGCTCGGCTTGATCGTCATGTCCGCCATCATTTTGGTCATGGCGGCGTCGTTCTCCGACAGGAACGGCTGCTCCTCCTGATGATCCGGCCGGTCAGCCACATATTGAATCGGCATCGCCGAACGGACGTGATGCGTCCTTGGCGGATCCTTCGCCAAGGCGAACGTTGTCGCCGCGACTGAAGCCGTGGTCGCCATCGAGATCACGCGTTTGCGCACAAAGGAGCGAGAGAACCGAACCATTTTTGCCTCCGGACACAGCAATCCGTTGCGTGCGGAACCGCCCCAGCTTGCGTTTCCTCGATATCTTCTTGGAGGGTCACCCCACGAAACTCCCGGCAGCGCAATCAAGCTCCGGGAGCCGTCTGATACATGACGTCCAGACGCGGTCTTCTCAATTAAAAACCAATTTAGAATATTGAATAGGTCGAGCATCACCTCGCGCGATTTTGAAACCGTGTGAAGATGTCGTTGCTTTAATCGGCCGATCGCTTGTCCACTTCCGAAGAGGGAGCCAACACTGTTTGGCTTTAGTTATCCAAATGGAGAAATCGAATGACCAAGCGTAAACTTTTGTCGGCTGCGATGATCGTCGCGGCGCACATCGAAATCTAAATCTCAATTTAATGGGTATCGGCGATTTCGAGCCTACGTCCGTGATGAAGAAGCAATGGATTTGTCAGGCAATCACATGCACGCTCAAAGAAAAGACCAGCGCGGTGACTTCATACCCGCGATAGTAGCCCTAATTGTCGCAGTCGTGGGTATGGCTGGTATCGTCTTTAACGACTTCGGCCCAGGCAGCGATTCACATGATAGTCGTAACGCGAGGCTGGTCACGGCCGCGGCGGTGGCCAGGGCGGGCGCAATCGAGATTCCGTCAGAGCCGCCAGCCGACCGGCAGACTAAGCGCCTTAAATCTGTTGTTCTATTCGCGCCAGGGAGTTCAGTATGAATAAGCTTTCGGCTCTTTGCGTCGCCCTTTGCATTGGCGTTTCGGGCACCGCGGCGTTTGCCCGCGGCGGCATGGGATCGCATCATACGTCCGTGACTGGCGGCGGCGCCTTCGGCACCAGCGCCGCTGCACCTGGTACTAACTCGCTGGGCACAGCGCTTTCGTCATCCGGCATCGGCGGCGGCCCAATGAAAGGGCCACTGCTTGGCACCAATCCCGCCATCGATCGTGAAGAGGCGAAGGTCGACAAGATGATAGGGTCGATCTGCCGGGGCTGTTGAGGAGGCCGTGCTGCAGGAAGGGCATCTGCCTTTTTTGTTTGCAGTATTGGAAACTCTGGCGCCGTGTCCTCTGGGGGACCACGTCGTCAAGCACTAAACTCACGGGCGATTCTGGTACCGCGTTTGAAGCCCTATTGATCGGCGATTTTCGCTTGTTTTGTTCCTTGGCGGGAAATTAGCCGCTGCGCCTTTTGGGACTTTTGCAACAATATCTGCCAAAAGCGGTCGCTCGTAGAGATCGATTTCTCGACCCAAGCGGGACATGCTTCCGACGCCGCCCGGGGGACCCTCCATCTTTGGCGGTTTGACCCTTGCGAGCGGACCCCAGGAAAATACACACGTGCCCAAAATGGGAAAACTTACCCTTCTCGGCCAGGAGGCTTGTCTCGGCTGGTGCGAACAAAGCGGCCGGAGGCCAATTAGAGTCCCGGTTTCATCCCCGCGTGCTCAAGGACACTCGACGCTTAACTGCCATCGCATGCGTTGCGCCAACGGTTCGCTTCAACGCTTTGGCGATTTTCTTGACGCCTCGTTTTTCCCGCGCCATCGATCTCAATAATCGAAACTCGTCTTTAGTCCATGCGCGGCGAACTACCTTCTTGGCCATTTCGAATCCTCTTTTTTTGAGAGCGGGCTTTTATCACGGCGCATTCAGTTCGGAATGTGGTGTCGTTCGTCGGCCACTCAACTCTTCGAGGGTATTAGCTTACGAAGACCGACCTTTTTTGGTCGGTACAACAACCAGTATGCTACGAAGCTCATCGATCCGACGTGCGAAGTCCATCGCATTTGCTTTCAACACTTCCATCGCATGACCCCGATGACCTTCTTGTTCTAGCTCTGTGATCCGCTCGTTAAGTGCGTCAAGGTCGTTACTCAATTGTTGAACTGAGCGTTGAATTGGGAAGCTCCGAGTCGGAAGTTTAGCGGTCGGTTGTAGCTTGGGAGGCGTAGCTAGCCGGTTACCAGCTCGTTGCCGTAGCGTAGTCATGACTCCTCCAAATCGCGAGCGCGTTGCTACGTCATTTATCTCGTTTTTTGGACAACGGCTCGATAACGTGCAGGCGAGGCAAACGCCGCCTAGTTGCCTCCTCAACTATGCTGAATAGGTTTCGTTCCCATTCGCCTAAATTTTGACTTCGACTTGGCGTGCATTCTCTGATCGCTCGTCACTGGGCTCGAAGCATGGCTCGCAACGCTGTCATCAAAATTATCTTGGGCGTTGTAGTCGCGCTGCTTACCAGTTTGTCGATGAACGCTCGCGACCTTGGCCAATGGGACGATCCGGCCAACGTTGATTTGAAAAGATGGTATCAGGAATTAAAGCAGCCTGATAACCCCGCGGTGTTGTGTTGCGGTGAAGCAGACGCTTGTTGGGCTGATGCCTTTGGACAACTGGGGATGGGGAATACATCGCTATCATCACCGATCCCCGTGACGACGAGCCGTTAGGACAAATCCACCGCGGTATTGGCACGAGAATTGTCGTTAACAAGATCAAATGGACTGAGGGCAACCCTGTGGGTCATGGTTTATTATTTTTGAGTCGGACCGATAACGTCTTTTGCTATCTACCGCCATTAGGGAGCTAAATATGTTCGCAACCGTAACCAGTTCCCTTACAAGGCACTCATCCGGCACGTCACCGAACTTTCGCAACACGGTCGCCTCGCGGAAATCGCCCGTGGCTGGATCGCCAGAGCGGCTGAATGCGATTGCACCGGTATGACCTAATACTTTCCAAAGACCTCTCGCACGCTCTATCGCGGCCGAAGGGCTTGCACATTCGACGGCTTCACCAACAACAACACTGCCGTCAGCAACTTCGAACGGCAACGCAACGAAATACGTAATCCCGGCCACGGCCTGACTCCAAATCAATCATACCAATCCTTGCGGTCGCGCGGCACGGGTTCGAATTTGCCATGCACATGGCCCTTCGAGACGGCGGCTTGTAGCTCTTTTACTTGGGCTTCCAGAAACTCATTCGCGACTATCAGCGCTTTCACCGCGTCACGAGCGTTACCACCACAGGCCGCGATGGTTTGGTCGGTTGCGACTTCAAGCCGGTCCGGTGCAGACGTTGGCTGGCTCTTTGGTTCGGCTGGCATTTGCTGGCGACCTTGCGGGGTGCCCGGAATGCTGTTCCGCTTTTGTTCCTTTGTCAATGTGTGTAACCCCCGTGTCCTAAGTTGAATTTGGCAGTGTCCCAATTACATCTGCGCGCATTCGCAGGAGAAAGGGGGTCTCTCATGACCAAACTTTTGAGTGCGCCGGATAAACTTCAGAGCCCAAGTGCCTTAGGCGCGGGATAACCACGCCCTCCCGGACTTATTAGCGGCATGCCCGTGCTGGGCGTCCCGTAGAGGGATACGACGACGTGGAGCGAATGGAGGCTACCTCATGTGCCTCCAATGCAGATGCGCGTCATTCATGAAATACGGCAAAGGCCGCGCCGGAACTGGCCGCAACCGCCAACACATCGGCCTCTAATATCACGAACGCGCTCGGCGGATTGATCGGCGGAGCCATCGTCGACAGCTCATTCGGAGCGAGCGCGATCCCGTTTGCCGCCGCCGTCGTACCCGCGCTCGCGCTCCTCTTCCATCCTCTCGCAGGAGCGCGGCAGCAGCGTAGCTCCGGCCTTATCTCGACCCTCTCTGAAGGAAGCGACACTATGACCACGATTTCTGCGAAAAGCGATGTAATGACCCTGATCAATGTGTTCACCGCTGAACCGGCAAACCAGCGACGGCTCGTTGAGCTTCTAACCGAAGTCACGGAGATTTCAGTGCGTCGGGCGCCCGGCTTTGTTTCTGCCAGCCTCCATCGCAGCACTGACGGGACGAAGGTTACGATTTATGCACAATGGCGGAGCATCGATGACTATCAGGCGATGCGTCAGGATCCTGCCCCACTTCCGTTTCTTCAGGAAGCGCTCACGATCGCCAAGTTTGAACCCGGCGTCTACGAGGTCGTGCGAACCTTCACACCCGCCGGCGAGCCGAATTGAAGCGACTACCGTTTTGTCCGCTTCGCGCCGGAAGGGGACGCTCGACGTTAGAGAGATATTTATCCGCCACGTTCAATCGATCGGCGTTCGAGACCGCCCGACGTCTCTCCGCGTTCACCCTTGCAAACCGCGTACGCAGAACGGTTGATCGGCTCGATCCGCAGGGAATGCCTCGATCATATGGTGGTGTTCGGCGAACGCCATCTGCGCCGTGTGCTGCTGTCCTACATGGACTGCTACAATGGCACGCGCACTCACTTATCATTGAACAAGGAGACGTGCCGCTCCGATCCTGGGTGGACTGCATCACCAATATGCTTGGGCTTGATTGGCGGTAGGCACACCCTGCGTTAACGCATTGGTCATTTCTTTGCGTTCATTTTCACGATCTCATTCAACAGAGAGGCACCATGTCTGACATCAGCATTCCCGGCGGACGGATCCGCTCTTTCGTAGAGCGGATCGAGCACTTGGACACCGAATTGCAGGATTTGAACGAGTCGAAAAAGGAAGTCTTTTCAGAAGCCAAGGCTGAGGGCTTTGATGTGAAAATCCTCAAGGAAATCATCAAGCTGAGGAAGCAGGATAAGGGCGAGCGCGACGAGCGCGACACTCTGCTTGATATGTATATGAGGGCGATGGAAACAGCCGGCCCGGAGCTGGCCGCCAAGGCCGCTTGACTCAATCGAAATCCAGGCTTGGCCCAAGTGCTTCTTGCCGGACAGGTGATCGGGACAACCCGGTCACCCCTCATTTCCTGTGACTGCCCCTGTGAATTAAAGCCCCTCAGTGTTTGATGGTTGCTACGCGCTCGCGCTGGCCCGGTATCGCGGCAGTCCAGGCGGGTCTGGAAGAATTGCACGAAGCGGCTGATGGCGTCGGCGCTTACCTTCAGTGCGACCACCTCGGACACGCGCAATCCGGCTGCTACGAACCACATCGATGCCTCTCGAAGCTCGGACCTCTCGAGAATTCGTAGAGCGCGGGTTGACGCTGGTTGAATCGACCAATTTCTTCACTCCAGGCGCTTCGAGACAACTTTCATTGTGCACCATTGAATGACGAAGACGTCGAAATGCGTTTCAAATAGGCCCGGTTGCTTTTTCGAAAGAACGTTTCATCGGTTCGTCGAGAGGTTGTATCAAGAGACCGTACCATAAGATGGTTGCCGGCGAAGGTGCCGGGTTCATTGTTGGCCGCCGGTTTCCTTCGAGGATATGACGATGTCCATTCAACCGTCCGAGTTCCTCCATGCGCCGGTGGGCGGCACGCTCGTGCCCGGCGGCGCGACGTTCCGGGTCTGGGCGCCGCGCGCCCACGCGGTCCATGTGTCCGGCGACTTCAACGGTTGGAAGCACGACACGACCTCGCGGATGGCACCGATCGGCGGCGGGCATTGGGCGAGTTTTGTGCCTGGCCTGAAGGACGGTGATCCGTACCTGTTCCACGTCGAGGGTACCGGTTTATCGGATTTCAAACGCGATCCGCGGGCGCGGCTCCTGACGTTCCAGCCGGCTTTTCCGTCCTGCAATTCGGTGCTGCGCAATGCCGCCGGCTTTCCCTGGCGCCAGGTGCAGTTCACGCCGCCGGCGTTCAACGATCTCATTCTCTACCAGCTTCATGTCGGCACCTATGCGGTCGCGCCGGGAAACGGCGACGGCAAGTTCCTCGACGTGATCCAGCGCGTCGCCTATCTAGCCTCGCTCGGCGTCAATGCCATCGCGCTGCTGCCGATCCAGGAATTTCCGACCATCTTCAGCATGGGGTACAACGGCACAGACCTCTATAGCCCCGAAAACCAGTATGCCGAGACGGATGCGGCCCGGCTGCAACGCTATTTCGATCTGACCAATGCGATCCTGCGGCAAGCCGGGCAGGCCCCTTACGGCAGCACGGACGTCCTGCACCGCAGCGACGATCAGCTGCGCGCGCTGATCGATGTTTGTCACGTCTACGGCCTCAGTGTGATCTTCGACGTGGTCTACAACCATGCCGGCGGCGGCTTCGACCCTCACAGCATGTGGTTCTTCGACCGTGCGCCCACGGCCGACAACAACGACAGCCTCTACTTCACCGACCAGGGTTGGGCCGGCGGACTAGTGTTCGCGTACTGGAATAACGACGTGAAGCAGTACCTGATCGATAATGCCAGGTTTCTCTATGAGGAATACCGGATCGACGGCTTACGCTTCGACGAAGTGCGCGTGATGGACCGCTTCGGCGGCTGGGCAACCTGCCAGGACCTCACCAGCATCCTGCGCACCGCAAAGCCCGAGGCGATCCAGATCGCGGAGTATTGGCCCGTCAATAGCTGGACTGTGCGAGACCGAGGCGACGGCGGCGCCGGCTTCGACGCTACCTGGACCGACGGCGTGCGCGACAGCGTGCGCACGGCGATCGCAAGCGCATCCCACGGCGCGAGCGCGCACGTGCCGATGACAGCGATCGCCGGCGCCCTCGCAGAGCACGGGTTGCGGGACCGCTGGCGCGCGGTCCAGATGATCGAGAACCACGACCTCGTCTATGCAGGCCGCGACTTGAGGATCGCCCGGCTTGCCGACGGCAGCGACCCGCGATCCTGGTATGCGCGCAGCCGCAGCCGCGTCGCCATCGGGCTAACGATGACTTCGCCAGGGATTCCCATGCTCTTCATGGGTCAGGAGCTTCTGGCGGACGAGCCGTGGAGCGACACGCCCGGCGCCGGCACGTCGATTCCGTGGGCCGCGCTCGAAGCCGGCGACAAGACACTTGCCGATTTCCTGCGTTTTACGCGCGAACTGATCGGCCTGCGCCGCCTATATCCCGCACTGAGAGGCGAAGGCTGCGCGATCATTCACGTCCATGACCAAAACCGCGTGCTGGCGTTCCAGCGCTGGGTCGAGGGCGCGGGGGGCGATGTTGTGGTGGTCTGCAGCCTGAACGAAAATACGCTGCATAATTATGCCATCGGCTTTCCCGCCGCAGCGCGCTGGCGCGAAGTGTTCAACAGCGACGTTTACGACAATTGGGTGAACCCGATTGTCGCCGGCAACGGCGGCGGCGTGGATGCAGACGGGCCCGGCCTGCATGGCCTAGCCGCCTCCGCTTCATTGACGATTCCCGCAAACGGGCTTTTGGTGTTCGCAAGAAGCTAGACTGAATTGCGCCACTCAAATCGACTTATTTGGTGAGACCGCCGATGACAGTAACAGCCTATCTAGCAGGTCCCGACGTGTTTCTTCCCAATGCGGTCGAACATGCAACGCGGCCAATTCCTGCCCCCATTGCAGCGCCGACCATTCCGCGCCGGTCGAAATGTTATAGAGCCGATGCTGCGGCCTCCCCGCCTCGATCAGCACTGCCACGGCTTCCGCGACATCCACGGCATAGATCCAGTCCCTCACGCGCGGACGCGCCAGAACGGCCTCGCTCCCCGCTTCCAGTACGGACAGTATCTGCGCCTGCGGGCTTGGCGTGTCGCGCACGTCATTAATACTGCGCTCCCACGGCCCGAACACGGCGCTCAGCCGCATGCTGATGATATCGGTTTGCCGGAGCCCGGCCAGGCGCGCGGCGACCTTTTCAAACGCAACCTTGGTAATGGCGTAAAGCGAAACCGGGTCGCATCGGTCTGCTCATCGAGCACCGCGTTCCGGAATGCGCTGGTGCCGTAAGCCGCGGCGGACGACAGGTTGATGATGCGCTTGACGCCAGCGCGTCGCGCCGCAATCAGGACCGGCGTTTGAGCCAATAGGTTGACCCGCAATGTGGCCTCGGGGTCCTTTGCCTCGCGCTCCGGACCGGCCGTGATCGCGGCTGCGAGAAGGATGGCCTCGTGATCCGCCGCGATCACCTGCCCGATGGCCTTCCGATCCGTGCTATCGCCCTGAATGGCGGTCAGCCGGTCCGTGTGAGAGCCAAAATCCCTCGCTGCAGCCGACGGAAAGCCAGCCCGGTCGAATAATGTCACCGTATGGCCGCGCACCAGCAGCGCGGCCGCGATATTGAGCCCAACAAAACCGGTGCCGCCGAAAACAAGGATTTTCATATCTCAATCCGAGCACATCGCGGCGGACAGATCACAGCAGGCGCGCGCCGAAATTCTGTTCCGGATCCATATCCGACACCAGCCGGCCGGTCGGCTTCGCCGCCTCACCTCCAGAGCGCGCAAGGAAGCGGCCGGAACCTGCCTCGACCGAACGCTTGCCGTCATTCACAATGACGCGCCCGCGCGATAGCACGGTGACCGGCCAGCCCCGCAACTTGCGGCCGGAAAAAGGCGTGTAGCCGGTGAGGTCGTGCATCATTTCGTCACTCAGCGTGACCTCGCGAACGGGATCCCAGATCGCGATGTCAGCGTCAGCACCGACCGCGATCGAGCCCTTGCGCGGATGCAGATTGTAGATCTTTGCAGGAGCCGTCGCGGTCAATTCGACGAACTTTTCAATTCCCAGGCGTCCCTTGGAAACCATGGCGTCGAATAGCAGCGGCAACCGCACCTCCAGCCCAGGCAACCCGTTGGCCACTTGCTTGAAGTTGGGATTGGAGCCGGCGCGCAGTTTACCTGTTTCGTCGAACCGATAAGGCGCGTGATCGGACGAAATGGTTTGGAGATCCCCAAGCGCGAGCGCCTGCCACAGCGCTTCCTGGTCGGCGGCGCGGCGCGGTGGCGGGCTGCACATCCATTTGGCGCCTTCCGCACCCGGCTTGTCGAGATCGTCGGCGGTGAGAAAGAGATATTGCGGACAAGTTTCCGCGAACACCTTCAGTCCCTGCCCGCGCGCATCGCGGATCACCTTGGCGCCTTCCGCCGTCGAGACGTGGAAGATCATGATCGGCTGGTCGATCAGCGCAGCCATACCAATCAGCCGCGTGAACGCCTCCGCCTCGGATACGCGGGCATGGCTGATGGCGTGATATTTCGGGTGCGTATAGCCGCGCGCCAACAGCCGTTTCACCATCCACGAGATGATGCCGTGGTTCTCGGCATGGGCACAGAGCATGGCACCGCCGTCACGTGCTGCCAACAGAATGTCGAGCAGCGGTTCATCGTCGATTTTCAAACGGTCATAGGTCATGAAGATCTTGATCGAACCATGGCCCTGCTTGATCAGCGCTGGCAAATCAGTTTCCAGGGTTTCCCTAGTCGGATCGGCGATGATCATGTGAAAGGCGTAGTCGATCACAGCGCCCTTCTTGGCGAGCGCATGATAGTCCTCCAGCACCTGCGGCAGTTTCATGCCGACGTGCTGCGCCGCGAACGAGATCACGCTGGTGGTGCCGCCGAAGGCCGCCGAGACGGTCGCGCTCTCGAACGTATCCGCGTTCATGATGCCCGCAGCCGAAAGCTGCTCGATATGAGCGTGGCTGTCGACACCTCCCGGCAGAACCAGCTTGCCGCGCGCGTCGATCTCGCGCCGCGCGCCCGATAGCCCGCGGCCGACGGCAACGATGGTCTCACCGAAAATGGCGACATCGGCCTCGAACACATCACTGACGGTCGCGACGCGTCCGCCGCGGATGAGGAGGTCGTAGGCGGGCTCGGTCATGGCAAACTCCTCAAGTCTGGACTTTTGCATTCACTGGATAAAAGCACAGATCGTGCCGCCACACGCCGGATCAGAGTCGCTGGGATAGACGGCCCTTACCGTCCCGTTTCGAAACCCTACCGCGAAATAGCGTCGATCGTCCCCCTTTGAGCTCAGGCGCTCCGCAAGGTGAGCGATCACGTCGTCGGCGCCGACTTCTCCTTTCAAATATTCGATCACTTTCTCAGTCTTCGGCCGGTCCCCGGTCGGGTAGGATCGAGGCGCGGACCGGGCTTCGAATGATGCCGACGTTTCCTCGATCCCCCCTATCATTCCGTACGGCGGGTTTCCCCGATACGGCTGGAAGGCTGGCTTTTCAGATGGCGCCTTTCCGACTTCCACACGTGCTTAAGTCTGCTCCCGACATCTGCAGCGTGTTAGCCAGTTTGCATCCATCCTTCGTACACTTCGTGATCCAACGGTTATCCCGTACTGAGCCGGGACGCGGATTCGATCGTGCACCGCCATGAAGTGGATCACCACAACCCCAGGGGTCCTCGCTCTTGCCCGAGTTATGCTGTCTCGAGCCGTCATCACTTAATCGACCCCATCCGTCCCACTCGTGGGCACATCGCATTTTCACCGCATGGCGGCTTATACCCGATGCCTTCGCTGTGCGGGAGCGCCGAGGCGACCCACGAGTGGTTCCGGGCTTTCGCTATCCATTCTGTCCTGGCATACCGTCCTCTCCGACCCCGGGGAGTTCGATCATCGTCAGTTCCAGCGCAGCGATGTCGACGCGGCCTTTGCCGAGAGTAGACCGGCTCGGCACTCCCAAAACTCCCGCAATCCGTTTCACGCGGGCGATGACTTTCGTGGCTTCCTGGTTCACACATCTGCTACGGTCTGCCAGTTTGCTCGCCCCCTGCACGGATCTGACCGGTTGCCCAGCCAGCGGGGCTTTTACATCCGGGCTTCCAGCGGGTTGGTCGCCCTTCCCGCTGCAGGATATAACTACAACAGCGACTGGACTCCTCTGTTGGCGGGACTCTCACCCGCTAGAATGGCAGCTAGCCTCGCTGCACCTACTCCTTCATCGTGATGGACTTGCACCATCTACTCCTTGCCGGTCTCCCGGCGCACTCCGGTTTGCCCCGATCAACGGACATCGCCGGAGTTCTCGTACGCTGCTCCGCATATGAGCGTCACGCCCCTCTGCCGCGTCTCACCGTCTGCCGAACCTCGAACCCCTCAAAAAGCGGATGATCCAAATACAGCGGCTTGTTGTCCCCTGCCCGACTATGCGCTGCTCGAAACGCCTCTGATTTGGTCCACGCTTCAAACACAGCACGGTTTTCCCAGACGGTGTGAGAAGCATAAAGGGTGTGATCCTCAGCCTCGGGGCCTTTGAGAAGGTGAAACTCTACAAAGCCCGGAACTTTTTCGAGATGACTGTCGCGCGACATCCAGACCTGCTCGAAGGCTGCTTCAGACCCTTTGGTCACTCGGAAGCGGTTCATCGCGATAAACATTCGGTCGTCTCCTGATGCTTTCGATCGAACGTAGCACAAAGGATAGTGGTCGGGATTGCGACCGTGCGGATAATCGGCGGCACCCGGACGCACGGCGGGCGCAAAGGTAGAACGCCCTCCTCGCACGCTGGCTTTGAAGGTTTCTACACTTTAAATCAATGCATCGGCCGGAAATACGCTAGACTTCCGTATACAGCCAGCTCTCGCAGAGGGATGATGAGCAGCGGCGTAATCGTCGACGGCTACCTGGAAATGGATTGATCGGCGTGTGACCGATTCGCGAACAGGGCATGAAGCATCCATTGCTGACCGATGCCAGCGGCCGTCTGTCCGGCGCATTCCCGAACGCTGCCACACGGAAGGGTCGAGGGCCGCATCGTTTTAAAAACCTTGGGAGGATTGGCCATGACAACGACAAGTACAGCAGCATCTTCCGGCGGCTCAACACAGCAAGAAGGTGTACTGGTCCGGACCGCAATCGGCTTCACGGCATGGGCGGAGCGTTGGTTTCCCGATGCCTTTATTTTCGTCGCCATCGCCGTAGTGGTGGTTGCGATTGCGGCACTGATCAACGGGGCTTCGCCAGTTGCTGTCAGTGTGGCATTTGGCAATGGCTTTTGGAGCTTGATCACCTTCACCATGCAGATGGCCTTCGTGGCCATAGGCGGGTATGTCGTCGCCACTTCCGCGCCAGCGCAGCGACTCATCGGCTGGCTCGCTGATTTGCCCAAAACCGGCACTGGCGCAGTGGGGCTCGTCGCCGCTGTCAGCATAATAGCCTCCTTGCTCAACTGGGGTCTCAGCCTGATTCTTGGCGGACTTTTGGTGCTCGCGCTCGCAGCGCGGCGCGAATTGCGCATGGATTACCGGGCCGCAGCGGCGGCGGCATACTTGGGGCTTGGTGCGACTTGGGCAATGGGGCTGTCTTCGTCAGCAGCGCAGCTACAAGCAAATGCTGCGAGCCTGCCCAAGAGCCTTTTACCCATCACTGGCGTCATTCCATTCTCCGAGACGATTTTTCTGTGGCAATCGCTCGTGATTACGGTGGTGCTTCTCGTGGTTTCGGTCATCATCGCGGTCTGGTCGGCCCCGGGACCCAACACCGCCGTCACGGCCGAAGCCATGGGGATCGAAGCCTCACGCGAAGACTCGATCAAAGTGGCGCCGCCCAAGCAACCAGGGGAATGGCTTGAACATTCCCCCATTCTTACCGTCCTGCTCGTACTGCTCGCGATTGGTTGGGTGGTCAACGAATTTTCCCGCCAAGATTGGATGATCGCGATTTCCAGCCTCAATACCTACAATTTCATGTTCATCATGGTCGGGCTGCTACTGCATTGGCGGCCGAAGCGATTTCTGATAGCGGTAGTCAAGGCGGTACCGGCGACTTCCGGCGTGCTGATCCAGTTCCCATTCTATGGCGCCATCGCCGCTATCCTGACCCAAGCGAAAAACAGCGCAGGGGTGACTGTTTCCGATCAGATCACCCATGCCTTCGTTAGCATGTCGACCCAGCATCTCTTTCCGCTCGTGATCGGGATCTATTCGGCAATCCTGGGTTTCTTCATCCCTTCAGGTGGCGGAAAGTGGTTGCTCGAAGCGCCCTACGTGATGCAGGCAGCCAACGATCTCAAAGTGCATCTCGGCTGGGCTGTGCAAGTGTACAACGCCGCGGAAGCGTTGCCTAATCTCATCAATCCGTTCTGGATGCTGCCGCTGCTCGGCGTTTTGAGCTTACGCGCTCGCGACGTCGTGGGCTTCACGTTCCTGCAATTGCTGATGCATCTGCCGATCGTGCTGTTCCTGTTGTGGGCGCTGGCATACACGCTCGAATATCATCCGCCGGTGATACCATGAGTAGGCCCGGGCCAAACCGTCTCGGGATTGCGGATGGCTGGTGACGGGATTGCGATCAGTTAAGCAGGCACGAAGACGTTGACGTGTAGCGGTAGAGCGCCCTCCCTGCGCGAGACTTGGATTGGTCGTGCTTAGACTGTTTGTGACGGTGACAGTTTTTTAGCCGCCCCCGTCCTGCTCGGGCCCTTTTGGTCATCCTGCAAGGGCGCTTGCAATCAACGTTTGGCAATGTCTGCTTTCCCTCCGATAGCGACCACGGAGCGGACATCGCGGGATGTCTCAAATGTGCCAACAGCGGAAGTCGCGGTCGCGGCCGAACTCGATCAAATTCGCTGGTGCCGCGAGATCGGGATAGCCGAAGCGAGAACGACTGAGAGACGGCGTGTCACTCTGGAAGTCCTGCTTTGCGAAGGCCGTCGACATACACCTGAGAACGCCATCGACCGGCAGTCCATTCAGAAATGTGACCGATGCCGGTTTCGGCCCCTATCAAAGTGGCCGTGTTAGCCGCTAACATGCCGTCTCCCTGAGCTTGGGGTCAGACATGCAGCGCCGCGATTTCATCGCGCTTGTCGGCGGCTCGGCGGCATCTTGGATTTCTTGGCCGCTTACCGCTGGCACAGACAACGTCCAAGGTCTATCGCCTCGGCACACTTGGCCCGAGAGATCCTTTTGACGGTAAGAGCCCGTTCGGTTCGATCCTTTTCCGCGTGCTGGCGAAGCGTGGCTAACGCTTGGGCAAAATCTAGCTCTCGACGCTCGCGGAGCGAAGGGAGATGCATCGCACACCTCAACTCCTTCAGGAAATGAAGGCGGACAAGGTCGACTCATTCGTAGTCACGGGCTTTCCGGTTGCGCTCGCTGCCAAGGCGGTTCGGCGCTAGGCGTGCCGCCTTGACGGTCGTCGGATGGAGCTTTGGCAAACGCTTATAGGACGTGCCCAACAAGGCGACCGATGGCGGCGGTGGTGCCCATCGCAATCGCTCCCCAGAAGGTAACTCTCAACATCGGTTTAAGGATGCCCGCTCCACCCGTCCGCGCTCCCGCAGCCCCAAGGATAGCAAGCGCGACCAATGAGCCGGCGAAAACGAGCCACGGAATACGAGCTAAGGGCGAAGCTACCGCGATTATTAAAGGAATGGCGGCACCAAACGCAAAGGTAACTGCTGACGTTAACGCCGCTTGGATGGGGCGGGCTACAACGTGCGCTGAAAGGCCCAATTCGTCCCGCGCGTGCGTAGCAAACGCATCTCTCGCAGTGAGTGCTTCCGCCACTTGGCGGGCCAGCGAAAGATCGAGCCCGCGTTGAACGTAGATATTTGTAAGCTCACGAAGCTCTGCATCGGGCTGCTCCGCAAGCTCACGTCGCTCTTTCGTCAGATCGGCAGTTTCGGTATCGGCCTGCGAACTCACAGAAACATATTCGCCCGCGGCCATTGCTGTTGCACCGGCAACTAAACCGGCCACTCCCGCAACAATAACCTCGTTAATCGAAGTCGATGCAGCAGCAACACCGACGAGAAGACTAGAAGTAGAGATGATGCCATCGTTTGCGCCTAGAACGGCCGCGCGCAGCCAACCGATACGCTCTATTAGATGCGCCTCACGATGAAGTGGATGCATTCTTCTTATCTTCCAACGTCTTGAAGTAAACGACTAAGGACTTTACGGCCGGTAAACATGCTTGTTGCGTTTACGTGAGAGGGTAGGTTTCATTATCGCGCAGATGGCCGCTGGAGCTTGATTTGGATCAACGGCAACTGCTCCCGTGATCGGATCAAAAAACCGCCGATCCCAAGACTTAAACTCACCCCACCAACTAACGGCTCATGATTTGGGCGACCAAGCGTAAAGCGCAGAATTGGCGCGGTCCTGGTCGCAATCCTGTGGTCATCAGAATGATCCTGTTTAGGTTTTGGCGCGCTTCCGGCGCAGCTTTTGTTCCGCTTCCGGTTCATGACGCCAGAGTGCGCGCTTCATCGCATATGCGCCATCATCGGATCGCCGTTGTGCTCGACCACCAGCATCAGCACTTCGGTTACCGTTTGCGCGCCAGCGCTTCTTATTCAAGTCCCTGAACCGGCGGGGCGGTTTTTGAGGCAACGATTTCGGGTGTTTTGACAACAGGCGGCGCGGACTTTCCAGCAACCGCTTCGGCAGGTTTGGCAACTGGCAGCGGCATTACCTTGGCGGCAGCTTCTTGGGTTGGGGCGCTGGCTTGTGTTACACGCCGGGCGCTGGAGCGCGATGTGGAATGCCCAACTCCCCACGAATGCGCGATTGCGGGTCCTGCGGTATATCCAATCAACGCGCCCGCCACCGCGCCCACCGGTCCCAGAACGATGGCTCCCGACACCGCCCCCAAAGCCGCACCTCCCGCACGTTCCTGAGCTTTTGCTTCGAACGAAATAATCGACCCCACGATCAATGCGGCAACAAGCAGCTTCCTCATCGTGCTTCCCCTTCGTGTATCGCGAGGAACACGGAAAGACGTAATTGCGGCGGCACAAAGGTACCGGGCCTGTCCCGAGCGTCAAAGCGGGTAGATTGTTGCCCTTGGGCGGCATGAGAGAGGACAGTAACCGCCCGGTTGATCCAGTCCGAGCAGTTCAGAGCTGAAAAAAAGCCCGTGGGCAATTGCTTGCCCACAGTCGGCCCGGACTTATGTGTTCAAAGTGTGAGCCCATTCCAACTTCGTTTTCGGCTCTGTGATTCTCCTGAATGCTTCGGCGAAACCGTCCGCCATAGATCCACGGCTTTGATCACCGGTCCCTGTCGTAAAACCTAATCGGGCTGACATCTGAGGCAGAATCACGCAATCCTTCCGTCCTATGAGGGAAGCTTGCAGCCTTATTTGGGCGGCGCTGGTCCGGTTGTTCCAGTCGCGAGCTTCGTTGCTAGCTGAGATCCTAGTCCTTCGGCATCAGATTAACATACAGCGCCGGCATTTGCCCAAGAGGCAGACCTTCAGTGTCTCATGTACCGAATCAATTCGGTGAGATGAATTGAGACAGCCAAGACGCCAAGCTGAGAGACGCTTGAGCATCTGAACAAATCGTGAGGCTTGCCGGACCTTGTGATCGAGCTTCCCGTTATCATTATTGTCGTGAGGGGGTCCCAAATCGGGAGGCCCATCATGCGAAGGTTGATCACGACGATAGCGTTGCTGGCCCTGGTCGGCACTTCGGTGGCGATTGCGCAGACGGCTGGTTCGCCAAATCCAGCCGCACCTCCATCGACGAACCCGGACAACCAATTGGTGCTGAATAGCGCACCGGTCGGGCACCGCCAGCCGCGGGCCGATCAAGTGCCCGCGGAGAAAAACCTGGCGGATCCGAACGATCCAGTCAATCGCGAGAACGCGGCGCTCGACCGCATGATCAAGGGCATTTGCCGCGGTTGCTAAATACTGAGAATTCGCAATGCTTGTTCTTCGCGACGGACAGGCACCACTCTGGCCGCGCGCATTTGGTACCTCCAGACGAAGAGGCCGAGGTCTATGCGAACATGGGGGCAGGCTCCAGAGCCGGCTAAAAAATCGCAGATATGTGAACCGGGTGGCTGAGCTTTAATTTGGCAACGCCTCTGGTGTCGCTAAGGGTTGGACGGGCCCTCGGTGTGCCCCCCACTTCGCTGGGCCCAGCGACCTCGCCGTACCCCACCTATACGGCGGGGTCGCCCCTCACGTGATCACCGCCTTACGCCCGCGACGCAAGGCGAACGCGGCATCAGGGCGGGTGACGTTACCAAGTACAATGGATCGGGCTGCGGCTGACAGCAACGGATCGGAAATCACGACGTTCGTCTTGGCCCGATCGCCTCGAACTGCGCTTTTTGTTCGTCGCTCAGGGGTGCGTAGAAATCCTCAAGCGCTGGGCGCACCAGTTTGACGGCTTGCAGCATGGTGTCGAGCCGCTTGGCGATCGCGGCAAGGCGCGCCGGGGGCGTGAGGCCGTCATCCGGCTGGCATGCGGACTCAGCATGTCGGCAGCCTTGGTGCTGGCGTTCTGTAGCACCTCGAGGGCTGGGTGTCGTTCAGGTGCATCCTGGGCTCGATCTCGTTGCCCGGCCATTGGAACGCCGCGGGCTGCGCATCGCCACAGTTTTGGGCCAGTGACGCTTTGGACGCGGACGCCTTGCGCCGATTTTCGGCGAGCCCGTTGAGCCGCGCTTTCTGTTCGTCGTCCAGCTGTCAAGGCCACCGTCCTTCGAGCCGAAGCATGATCCATGCGCGAATAGGCCCTGCACAACTTTAGGAAGGCCGCTGGTGCGCCTGGGATTTTGCGGACTGTGTGTGCCCCCGGTCGATTCCTGCCATCGCCCGGCTAGCCAATGCTGGGCCGGAGAGTACAGTGCCGCTCCGGGGACGATCTGCACACCTAACCTTGAGGTGAGCGGACGAGAGAGAGGGAGATTCTGCCATGCTCGCAAAGCTCATCCGCGCCATTGTAGCTGTTACAACTGCCTGTGTGATCACATGGGGCGGAAATGCGCGAGCAGAAATACTTATCACGACTGCCGCCATCTCGGGCGGCGAGTTAGTAATCGTCGGAAGGGTTAGGCGACCGCGCGAGCCCGCCGTGCATATTAAAATTAATCCAAGCAAAACGGTGCAGGTCGAGAGTACTAATACCGGAGGGTTTAGATGGATTGGACTAGAGTTCCCCTCCACTTGCATGATCGAGATCACCTCCGGGGAGGATAAGCGAGAGGTGCTGATACAAAACTGTGGCCTCGCCGGACCTCCGGGACCCACCGGACCTCCGGGGCCCGCAGGCCCCCCAGGCCAGACAGGTCCTGCAGGCCCCAAGGGAGATCCCGGCGAAGCCGCTAAGCAATAAATCCGACCACAAACGCAGCCGCCGCCTATTGGATCGACCTCTGTTTATCGCACCGAATTGCGCTTTCTGACCGATCGGGGCCGGCGCCGGTAGGCACGAAACCATTGCGTCAAGTTAATGAAGCGATCCTGAAACCAGCGCGGGCTATCAGACGTTCCTTGTAGGGCAACAGGGTGCGTAAAAATGATTGAAGCGGTCGCGGCAGTTTTGGGTCTGTTTTGCGTTGGCATCTTTGTAGCTCATGCAGTCGACGCTTATCTCACGCCCTAAGGGCCGACTACGCTTATCGCATTCGCTAAACTCTTGTTCTGCGTGAGGTGTCAGCGCAAAGGAACTTGCCGAGCGCGCTCGCATGTTCGAGGAGCGAGCAGAGAAAGCGACCGACCCGATATCCCGGCAACACTACCGGGAAATGGCTGCCCACTATCGATCGCCGTCAGTCGAACATCAGGACGTGGTGGTCGATCATCAGGACATGGTCCATTAGACCACGGCATCGAAAAGTCTCGCGCCCGCCGTTCGCGTTGTGGCGCTCATGCGTGTAGGTTGCCTGTTTCATCCTCAAATGGACCCTTGATCTGCCCATCGCCCCAATCGATGACTTCGAAAATCATGCTACGCCTGAGCATCTCGTGTTCGAGATCAGCGGCATGCTGCTTCCAATCGGATGTCTCTCGAACGCGAGACCTGGGCTGCTCGCCGAGGCCAAGAAGTTCATCGTCGGACTCGAGAGCGGCGCGGATACCGTCGTACATCATGATGAGGCTGTCGTTTGTCAAGGCTTGGTAATTCATGGGGGCCCCCCAGTGAAAAAGGCGCCGCTAGTTTAACCTGACAAAGGACACCGCATTCGCTAATCAATGCCGCGGGGCGCTTGCAGACGAAACCATGAAGGGAACGACGATGTCGACTTCACTTCGAATTCTCGCCGTATCGGCCTTGTTGACCGCCAATGTGGTCCTGTTCACCGGCGCCGCTGAGGCGGCACCCGTCGGCGATCCACTTGCGTTCATCAAGGTGGTCCCGAACGCCACCCAATCCGTGCAATGGAGAGGAGGCGGCTGGGGATGGGGTCCCACGGTGGGAGGCCTCATCGTTGGTGGGATCATTGGTGGAGCGTTAGCCGCTCCTTACAGCCCGGGTAATTACGGACCAGGTTACTACGCCGGTCCGGGCTACGGTCCGCCGCCCGGGGGTGCGTACGCTCCTCCTCCCGTTGAAGGAGATGCGGTCGCTTACTGCATGCAGCGCTTCAGGTCGTATGATTCAAGCAGTGGCACTTATCTCGGATATGACGGCGCTCGCCATCCTTGTCCGTGAGATGTGGCCACGTTCACCTGAGACTGCGCGATCCCGGGCTACAGCCTTTTAGCGGTCCAGCGACCGTTACAGCCGTCGGCTCGCCTGTACGAACCACTTCCGGTGTTACCTGACATTCTTCCAGTCGATGTCAGCGCCACGCCGTCATCGCCGATGCTTGCCGAACGGTAGGCCCCATCCGGGCCAATTCGACCGATGACGCCTCTCTTACTGCTGATCAGACCGCCTGAAATGACCAAAAAACCCGACCCGCTACCCCGACAATTCGTGCCAACGCCGGTGTACGCCCAGGTGCCATCAAAGTTGCTTCCACCCCTGTCATCGCTTCCGCGCGGCTGTTCCGCTTCCCGGCTCGGCGGTGGAACAAAGTCGGGAGCCGGCCGCGGCGTATCGGCGCTCGGTGGTTGCGGCATGATCGCAACCTTTGGTCCCGCCGCCGCGGGCGCGACGAAATAGAAAGAGCCGTCGATCGGGGAGGAGGACACCCAAGGCTGCTGCGATCCGCTGGTCTTCCGTTTTACCGCGAGGCCGACCTGGTTGAAGGTTTGAAAGATGTCGAGCCCCGCCTGCTTGATGGTCGTTGCTAGCGCCTTGGTATAGGGGCTGTGGCCGTCACTGCCATCCTGCGCGACGCTGCCGGGCTGAGTCGCATAGGAGATCAGCGTGCCCTCCGGCGCCCGCATCTGGGCAAGCCCGCCATCGGCAGAGCGGAGGCCGCGGCCGCCGAAAGGATTGTTGCGGCAGGCGTCGAGAATCACCATGTTGAGCCGCGTGCCCGAGCCTTGCATCTGGCGCAGCACGAGATTGATGTCGACCATCTGGAAATCGACGTCGGCTTCGCGGGTCGGGTCGGCGCCCACCGGCACCAGATAGTTCGAGCCGTTCACCTGTACGCCATGGCCGGCATAATAGAACAGCGCGACGTCCGCGCCCTGAATTTGCCGCCCGAAATTCTGGACGTCGGTGTCGAGGGCGGCTTTGTCGAGATCGAGCTGGGCGCGCCCGCCGATCAGGGCAAAGCCGAGGCCCGAGAGCGTCTCGGCCATCAGCGTCGCATCATTACGGGGATTGTCGAGCCGGGCGATGTTTTGATAGGCGGAATTGCCTACCACCAACGCGATGCGCTTTTCCGCAGTAGCGGGACCGGCCAATAACAGTGGCAGCAACGCGATGACCACCACCAGCGCGCGGCTATTTCTCGTCCAGTTCGCCAGCGGTCGGCGCATCGCCAGCGCACCCCCTAAAATCAGTAGTGCTAGATTAGCAGCCGCCCGATGCCACGCAAGCGCGCCGTGCATCCCTCGGAGCGAGATTCAATCGCTGCCCGGATGGGCGCGATCAACCGGCGCCATCGACAACGGAGCTGCGGCGGAAAACGACGAAAAAGTATAGGCTCGTGCGCAGAATGACCTAGTCCGCGCGAGCGTCTCATGGCTAATAAGTCGTGGTATGTCTCATTTGAAGTGCGACAACGGGAGAAGCGAGAGCCCGCAAGGGCGGCCGAAACGTTTCCGAACGAGCGAGAGGCCAAGAAATTCGCGAGCGCGAAATTGGCCGAAACCCAACATGTTACTGCGGGCACGCTCAATCCTCATTTGCCTAAACGAACGATCTCCTCAGCGCAGATGCTTGAATGGCTCAAAGAACCAGATGAAGAAGATTTGGCTTGAACCGGCCGGCGCACGAGCACGTGCATGCTGCTGATCGCGGCGCTTGTGACCGTTTGGAACATGCTCGGTTTGCGCTGAAAGCTCTCCGCGCTCACCGGCGCACTCGTCATACCAAATCGACGCTGACGGCCTTGGTCTTCCCGGACTTCTTATCGACACCCATTTCAAAGCTAACAGCCTTGCCTGGCTGATTTCATCGCCGTCTCGCAATGCTGAGACGTGAAAGAAAATGTCATCGCCACCGTCGTCTGGTTTGATGAAAGCGAACCCCTTGTCCTCGTTAAACATCTTAATTTGCCAGCTGGCATGCAGTCCTCAAGGTTTCCTATGGGCCAATTTTATCTCCTGCTACGCACTCGTGCAAGCTTCCGCCGCTCAACCATCAATGCGCCTCCGGCTCCGATCAAGATAAGCGCTAGCGTGGGGCTTCCGGGAGCAATGCAATTGATACAGGTGCCGATGGTTGCTGGTGCTTCGTACACGGTGCGACCTTTCAATAAAGATATCCCCCGTCAGTTAGATGGTCTACAATCTAGAGGAGTCAATCCACTATCTTCTCGCCGGTCTGATTGACTTAACCCTGCCGTGAGCGTCGGATAACGACCGCATGGCGAAGGAGGCATATCATGGCCGCAAACACTGATGACGGCGCGCTGTTTTTAGTGAAGAAGTTCGGGGGAATAGTCCTGATCTTTTTCGGCATCATATGTATCGCGGTCGGTCTTGAGTATCGTTCAAACGGATTCTCACCGGAACTCACTAGCGCAGGGATTGTCGCTCTTGCCTGCGGCATGGCGCTCCTCGTGGCGAAGATCATCCGACGTAATACGGGCTAGTCGGCCATCTCGCGGACAACCAGCCGAAACAGTGCTCTTCATCGCGGGGGTAACGCTCCTGGCCGGTGGGGGGCTATGTGGGCAACAAGTATCGGGTGATCGGCGCAGCGAACCTACGCCGTCGTCTGTCGCACTCATTGGCGTGATCGAACCACCGTCGCGGGTCCGACGCACCGGATGAGGTCAGCGTATCTGCTCGGGCATTGATCTATTGATTCAAAATCCTGCGTAGTGTGCGTCAATATAACAAGGCTTGTACATCGCTTGCAGCACCTTGCCGCGCAGGAAGATCATGTGAGGCGTCAACCCGCCGCGCGCGGCGATCCAGCGCTGCACCGGCATTGGATACATCGAATACAGCATCAGAGTTGCTTCGCGATCGGTGATGGTGCGGCCCTTGGCACCGAAATTCCAAGCAGCGTGGAAGCCAAGCGTCGCGCGGGAGGTCACGCAGATTTTGTCGTGAGGGACCGCGTTGAGGACGATGGTACAGGCCGAGGCACAGAGACCGTCAATGACTACGGTTTCGCCGGATGAGCGAAGGCCCTGATATCTGTCGAGGTAGGTTCCGATCCTGCCGCCGTGATCGTCCACGATCCGGACTACCGCATGACTTGCTCCTACGCCCGCAAGCAAGAGAACCGACGTGAGCACGCCCGTGACTAACCTCATGTCCCCACCCCTTGGTTCGAGCAAACCGACTTGATCGTTTTGCGTGATGCGCGAAACAGCAATAGCCTCGTTTGATTTCGTGTCTTTGTCTAGGCAACCGCGATCCAAAAAGATTAAATTCGCGGGTCTCGGGGCGATGTCGGATCATGTCCGGCTATCCGATCTTGAGCGCTGTTCGGGCATCGAGTTTAGGATTGTCCGATGAAAGATGCTTTCGATTTATGGTGGGAATGGGCGACAAAGCCACACGAGAGCATGCTGAGCATCGATGGTGATATCCACTATCCCATCATGCAGCTTTCGCCAGGAGATCGGCGCGACCGCCCCAAAGTCAACGAGGCTGTGCGTCGCTACCGAGAAAGTCAGAAGTGCAGTACCTAAACCGCATCGGGCGTCGCGTGATTCTGGAAAAAAAGACACGGGAATGACGATAAAATCCGGCGATCCCAAGCTTGGGGCGGCCCTCGACGCTGTCAGTGAGGCATTGAAAAAGATTTACGATGCGAAGCGAGACGGAACGGCCACGGCGAACGACGACATTCGCCTCAAAAAGCTTCACGTAGAATGGATAGCCATCATGCGCAAAATCAGCGACGGGGAAACAGAAGACTTGCGGCAGCCAACCCTTCCGGCAGCCCAAAATGAAAGCAGGGATTTCCTGTACGCAAGGACCGTGTTGAATGCTTCACCAATCTGCCGTACCTCGAAGGGAATGGCGTCCCCGGTCACTCCAAGGTGAAGGTCCCAATAGAGGTTGAAATAATAATCGAGGTAATGTCGCATGAACGGCTTGTTGGCGAATTCCTTGTCCATGAGCTTGTTGAAGAATGCGACGACCTTCGGGCCATACATTGGCTTGTAAAGGTCCGGCGTCACCCCCGAGAAGTAAATCCTCTTACGGAGATTATTGGGGCCACGTTTCTCAAGACCCTGCAAAAAGACCGTAACTCCGTCTTCAGGAGTCGGTCGCCAGTCCCGGGTAATGAGTCCCCACAGGTCGAAGGGTAGTGCGTTTTCCTTGCTAAACGTGACGTCGATCACGGGCAGCATCGGACGCTCGCCTTCATAGAAACTCGTCAGGAAATACGGTCTGACAGCCTTCTCGACATACTCATGATCGAAGTTTGCTGGAATGGCTTCGCGGAAACGTTGAAACGCAGCTAGAATTTGGTAGAGTTGGAATGTGACGCGGTGGCTTTAGGCTGAACATATCTGTTGCCGCCTCTTTCGTCTGGCGGTGCCTTAGTGGTTCGACCATGACTCCGTTTTCACATCCCGCTCATCGAACCGGACGGGCGAATCTCTCGCATCCGGCTCTCGGACAAGAGCTCACGCTTTCGCGTGCAACGCCTTCTGCAGTTTCTGACCGTTTATCGGAGTTGATAGGTTTCCCAATCTCCATGGTCCTTCCCTACGTATTGCGTCTGTCTTGAACTGAGGTCCCTTTCCTCCACCGGAGTTACCCGGCTTCAGCGGTACTACGAACCTCTCCGCCACCCCAAGGCGCCCAGTCTGTCCCTCGCGGGCTTCCGGTTGGTCATTGCTGACCACGCCATGGGGCTTCCCGTGTTGCGTACGCTTTCCTTGTGTACATGCTGTCGCCACTACCCCGGCGCAGCGGCTGGGCGTACTCTTCGCTCTGCTTCACCCAGCCGTATCAGCCTTCCCCGAAAGGGTTGTCGGGTCGGCCTGCGCATTGTCCTTTTCGAGGATTGCTCAGCGTATCGCGGTAGGGAGGGCCATTGCTGGCCGCCCCCCGCACAGATCCGGACTCGCCCAACTAAGGCATCCGGCTCCTACCTTGGGTGTTTGACGTCGAAGCGTATGTCTGGCCAGGGATGAAGGATGCGCGGCGGGGGGAGCCAGTCATTGACCAACTTCGCCATGCGCTCCCATGTGAATCCGTCTCGCTGGCTGCGCCGCCGAAGCGTGCGTCGCCAGAGGTCGGTCACGCAACGTCGGAACGCCGAGAGCGCCCGGCTATTGGTTGGGACCGCGTAGTAGGCGAAGTGGCCAGTCACCACCTGGCTCAACCACTTTCCCTGTTCGGGTATCGGCTGGTGCATTCGACGCTGCAACTCCACCTTGATGTCCTTCAACTTACGCCGCATGCGGTCGCGTCGGGTCTTCCGTTGAAGCACGAAAGTGCCGCGGCGCGCTCGTCCACAGATGAAAGTGAAGCCCAAGAAGGTGAACGTTTCTGGCTTTCCAAGCCCGCGCCTCTTTCGATCGGTCGTTGCAAAGCGGCCGAACTCAATCAAGCGCGTTTTAGCCGGGTGAAGCGACAGCGCAAATTCCCCAAGCCTGTCACGCATCGCATCGAGGAAACGCTGTGCGTCGTCCTTATGCTCGAAACCGATCGCTAGATCGTCGGCGTAACGCACGACGATCATGTCGCCTCGGGCTTCTCGCCGTCTCCAGCGTTCGGCCCAGAGATCGAAGCAGTAATGCATGTAGACATTGGCGAGGAGCGGTGAAATTACCGAACCTTGGCCCGTCCCCTTGTCATCGACTGTTACGACTCCGTCTTCAAGTATACCCGCCTTAAGCCACTTCTGGATGAGGCGGACGATGCGCTTGTCGCCGATTCTGTGTTCTAGGAAGCAGATGAGCCATTGCTGGCTAACAGCTCCAAAGAAGTTCTGGATGTCGGCGTCAAGTATCCAGTTCACCTTCTTTATTTTGATCGCTGTCGAAAGTGCATCCAACGCATCGTGCGGTCCCCGTCTGGGTCGGAACCCATAGGAGAAACCGACGAAGTCGACTTCGTAGATCGCGTTGAGCACCAAGACAGTTGCGCCCTGGACGATTTTGTCTTCCAAGGCGGCGATCGCTAGTGGCCGCTGCTTTCCATCCGCCTTCGGGATATACGTCCGGCGAGACGGTTGCGGCCGGTAGGCTCCTCGATGGACCCGTCCGTGCAGATCCTCGAGCCTGGGCTCAAGATCCGACTCGTAGTCCTGCCACGTGATGCCATCCACCCCGGGGGCGGCTTTACGCTTCAGCGCGTAGAACGCCGTCTTCAAGGTATCGACATTGATGTGGTGGAGAAGCGCGGTGAACCGCTCCTTCTTTCTTTGCCTTGCTGCTTGTCGTACGCGGTCCAGCGCCTGGGTCACGCGAATCCGGCTCTGCGCCCGGTGCGTGCTTTGCTGGCCCACGTTTCCCTTGGTCCCCGGCCTTGGCTCCACCGGCTCCGCAGCCGGTTGCCCGGCCTTGTTCGTCGGCTTCGTCGCTACTATGCCGGAGTCAGACTTCTCTGGATCGTGCATCAGCGGCTACGGCTCCTCGCCTTCCCGCCACGGACCATCGGCCCGGAAGGCTTATGGCCGATCCAGAGATCTCCCGGTTCCCGCACAAGGAGCGTCCGTACATGCCAGGGTCTCAGACCACGCCGAGCTCGGTGGGCACTCGCAATATCGCGCCTGCCGATTTTGCCTTCCGTCAAGTGAACAACGTCGGCACTCGGATTTATAACGGTTTCGCGGCTCAATGGCTGGCCTATACGCTCCCCCACCGACGCTTCGCCGACGTCCTCACGGACGCCTGCGCACGGATCAGGGGCGACGTGGATTGCTACTCCTTCATCGCAGTGGACTTTCACCACATACTCCTTGCCGGTTTCTCCCGGCGCACTCACTCGCGTTACGGCCTGCACACTCGCGCTGTCACCAATTCGTGACACGCTAACCAGAGGCTTCAGCCATTTCGTTACCTCCATGACTGCTCCGGTTGCTTCCGGCTGGAGCCTTTGCCGGGTGGGACTTGCACCCACTGGAAAGCGCCGCCTTTGTCACGGCGCACACCCGGAACTGACGATGGCGGCGTATCGGCGGATGCCTGTTGTACGCCCGCCACCATCGAAGCGGACGCACCGCTCCCCAACATACCGACAGCAGCTGCGCCCCCCTTAAGAACCGTCCGACGTTCCACTAACTTCCGTTCCATTGTCTTCTCCTTTTTGACGCTCGCGTTCGAATGTTCTCCGTCCTTTGGCAGCAGGGTAACAAGCACGCCGAACAGCCATTCGTCAGATCTGTTCTAACAAGACATCAATATCCAAAGTAGAGCGGCGTCCGAGATCCGATGCATGGCTCTCTAAAAAGACTTGCGCCGACCTTCGCCCCTCATCGCGCAGCAAGGAGAAGAATTCCCATTCCGCGTTGAGCTTGGAGGAAGCGCCGAGCTCGGTCAGTATCTCGCTTGCAATGCGGTGGATGCGCATGCCGGCCCATTGCGCGCCCTCGCTGTTGCCCGGATCGGAGACCTGCCGAAGCAAGGCCATCATGCGCAGCTCCTTCAGCAGAACCGCGTTAAAGGACACTTCATTTAGTCGGTTGAGAATCTCTGAGGCCGAGCGCGGCGAACTCTCGCGTTCAACCGGATTGATCTGAACGAGAATGGTATCTTGTGACTTGCACTCCCGAATGAGAGGCGTGATCGTGGGATTGCCAGAATAGCCTCCGTCCCAGTAGGGCTCGCCGTCAATCTCTACGGCCTGAAACATGGTGGGCAGACAGGCGGAGGCGAGCAGAACGTCCGGCGTAACAGCGTCGTTCTTGAACACGTGGCCGCGGCCGGTGCGGACATTGGTTGCCGTGATGAAGAGTTTCGTCGGTGCTCGTGCCAGTCGCTCGAAGTCGATTGTTTCGGCCAGAATTTCACGCAATGGATTTTTGCCCATCGGGTTCAAGTCATAGGGCGAAACCAGGCGAGACATGAGATCCATAGCGATATAGATAGGCGAAGAGTCCAGCGTCCAGCGACCGAGAATCACATCGAGGGGGCCGCGCCGCAGAGGACTGAAGCGAGCCGCCTCGGAGACGTGGCGCCAGAAATTCTCCATAGCTGCCCGGGCACCCGCGGCCCCGCCTTTGGCATGACCATCGACAAGCACCGCGGCATTCATCGCTCCCGCCGATGTACCGGAAATGCCATCGATTCCAAGCCACGGCTCCTCGAGCAGACGATCGAGCACGCCCCAAGTAAATGCCCCATGCGAGCCACCGCCCTGCAACGCAAGGTCGACATGGATGGGATCGTGAGTGATGGCTGCTTTAACAGCGTCGTTGGCCATTACATCTCTCCTCGCAAAAATAGCACTCGTGCGGGACAACCGACCAACGGTTAAATATGATTGATGGAACCGCGATTGCGAACAGCCTAACTAGTCAGGGTTGTTTCTATCAAAGCCCATTTTCAGTGTGAAAACTGAGCAATATTGCTCTTCGGCGCGCTGCGGCTCTTCGCCCCTATCGAAAGAAACTAGCGGAAACCTCTAGTGTCGATTGATTGACGGCTGGAGACCAAAGGTGATCAGGTCCAATATGTCCGGTCCGGGGTCATTCGCGTCATTCTGGGGGTGCGCCGGTCACTTCCGGCCTTCCCCGATAAGCAGACATTTTCAGGTCCGTCGGCATGTCTCAAAGGTGCCCAATAGGCGACGTCACTCCCGTTTATTCGATCACTTTGTCAACGGTCGCAAGCAACCTTGCGGGAAGTTTTAGGCTGGAATGTCTTGGCGGTCCTGTCTCGAAGGTTTAGCCTGTCGGTACCGTTTTGGCTGCCTTGGACTATCGTTCATTTGCAACGAGGGGGAGCTGACGATGAAGACGATTTTGGTTCCAACCCAAAATATCCCGGCTATGAAATCCACGCTCGAGACCGCGGTACTGCTGGCGCTGCGCACCGGCGCCTATGTCGAGGGTGTTCCACTGTGGTATGGCGTTCCCGAATTTGTAGTAGCAGAGCAGGCCAGTAGCTTTTCCATTGAAACCTATCGAGCGCGGCGCCACGAAGAAACGGCGGGAGTGCGAAAGCTCTTCGAGACCTTCATGCAGGAGCACGGTATTGCTGCTGCCAGAACGATCACGGACCGACCTTCGTTTGGCTGGTTTGCCGAGGTACCGCCGGGTGAAGACCTTGTCGGCAGCTATGGCCGTGCATTCGACGTGATCGTCATGAGCAGGCCAGATGCTGATACGGCCGCCGCATATAATCGCGCGATCGAGTTGGCGCTATTCGAAAGCGGCCGGCCTGTTGTGCTGTCGCCACCGACCGCTCCGAAACAGATCGCGACCAACATCATGATCCATTGGAACGGCAGTACCGAGCAGGCCCGCGCCAACGCTTTGGCCATGCCATTGCTGCACCTTGCCGGACGCGTGACAGTGCTGACTGTTATCGGTGGACAGGACGTGCCGGGTCCATCAGCCGATCGGGTCCGCAAGCAATTGCAGTATAACGATATTGCCGCCGAGCCCATGAGCATTGAACTAGGAGGCCGTAGCACTGGCGAAGCGGTCCTTGCTGCGGCCAAGGCGGAAGGCTGCGATCTGTTGGTCAAGGGCGCCTTCACCAGGAACAGGTTGCGGCAAATGATTTTCGGCGGCGCCACCAGCCACATCATGCAGCACGCAGACTTGCCGTTACTGATGGCGCATTAGACGAACATGCGACCGTTGCCCTTGATGGCAGACAGGCTGCAGCTTTCGAGTTTCGTCAGCTCCGGGTCTTGGCCGCGTGAAAACGCCGAAATTGAATTTGCGAACGGAAATTTCGTCTCGACTTCAGTCAATTTGAAAAACAAAAGCGCTGGCGACGGTTGCCGAGACAAGACAATAGAGAAAACAATTCTGCGCGCTTTTCGTGCGCGCACGTTTTCACGCAGCCAGGGTCAAAAGCGCCATTTTGACCGTCAGCCGACTACTTCCGGTCTACCCCGATCAACGGACATTTTCAGAGTCAGTCGGCATGTCTCAAAGGTGCCAACAGCGGATGGAAACCCTGGCACTAACTCAACGACCGTCTGGCTTCACAAGAAGCCGACCGGCCGCGCGGGGGCTATTGGCCTCCACGCGGACGATCTTCCACCTCAGCGATTGCTTGCTTCCTCGTCGTGATCATGACGATCGTCATGATCCGGTCTGACGCACGCAAAGCTCGCAGCGCTGGTCGTGCTGCCAGTCCCCTTGTATTGCGCAATTTGCGGGAATGGACAAAGCGGTCGCTGGAACGCGACGCCCTGCGTCGGATCATCATTCACATATTTCGTAGCGACGATTTGGTCTGGCGCGCGTCCGTGTTCGACCCATTGATCGAGCGCCGTGAGAATGTCGTCTGAGGCGTCAGAGGGGTTCGGTCCGTTGACCGAGAACGGCTGACCGAACGCATTCGGACCGGGGCCGCCGCCGCAGTGGGCCATCCCAGGCACCATGAAGAGACGATAGAACTCCCGGGTTTCTTCGTGGCCACCCATTTCTTGGGTTACGGCATGATGGTAATTAATGTCGTTCTCAGGTGAGATGGCGGTGTCGCCCCAGCCCACGTACTGGATCAACTTGCCCCCTTGCTGTTTGAAGGGACGAAGATTCGGATCAGTGGAATTCAAAATCGCCGCTGTCCGAACGTCCGCCTGGTGAGCATTTTCTTCGATACTATAAGTGTGCGGGGTCCACCCAGAGTTCGGAAACACGATGTACTGGAAGTAGTTATCACCGAACGCTTCCTGCAATGCATTGGCTGGACTGCCGGTATCTGTCAGCCATGCCGGCCAGTTAGCTGGGTTACTGGCCTCGTCTCCGGTCGCACGATAGCCTGGGAAGATCCCAGGAGGCCCCGAGAAAATCTTCTCGACGGCCTCGATTTTGTCCTTTGCCAGCGACAGCTTTGCCGGGTTGAAGCGACAGGCTAGCGGATTGTTCAGGAATTGATCCGTACTCAACCCGCCATCGTGTCCGGCGCACTGTGCTAGCATAGAACTGCTGACGACATTTAGGTCAGCTTGGGAAAGATCGCCGCTGGCGGTTGCGGTAAGTGCGTTCTGATTCCAGACAAACCCGGTCAACAAGTGGGTCCAATAATTCGCTGGCGATCCGGCCACGATCCCATCGAAGTCTTGCGGGTATCGCTGCGCCTCCATCAAAGCTTCGCGGCCGCCATCGGAACAGCCCATGAAGTAGGAGCGACGAGCGCCACTCGATTTGAATGCCAGGATAATGTCCTTTGCAACATCGGTCGTCTCCTTGAGTGCTCGATATCCGAAATCGACCACCTTTTGAGGATGACCTACGGCCCAGGAAGCGTCGGTGCCACCGGCCTCATGACCATCGTCAGTCGCCGCAACGGCATAACCTCTGCGTAGCGGCTCGGCCATGTTGCTATAGGTGATCGATCCGCAGAACCCGCCGCAGCCCTCCTGAATATACTTCAAGTTCCATCCCGACTCCGGCACCCACACCTCAAATTGGATGTGCGAGTCGCTGGTTGGCGTCGTAAATCCTGCCACCCGGCAGAATTGCGGCAACCCCGTGAACGTTTCGCCGTCCGGCGCGGTGAACGTTCCGGCCGGAACAGTCTGCGCGGTTGTTATCGTTGTATTCGGTCGGTGGAACTTACTGGCCAGTTGAGAGCACGTTGAGGCGGCGGCGGCGGGCGACGCCGCAAACAATCCAATCGCCACCGGCGCGGCAGCCAAATACCTTAAGGATAGTCGTCTGTCTCCTTCACTAGCTTTCATTATGCGCCCTCCCTGTTGCAGAAGTTTTGGTACTTCTGATCGTTGCAACCTTGGCGCGCGAATACGACGTAATTGCGAAATTGCGGACATGCTGCATCCCCAACTCTATCCGAACCGAGAATGCCGTATCGAAATCTCCAACGAAGAGCCTGATCATCTCTTGGTGCATCGCGGCAAAGTGTCAATCGGGCCTTGCACGCATTGGAGAAATCCGGGCTGATCAAGATAGCAATCGAGATTCACGGTGCTCGATATCGAGGGCCTGCGATGGTTTGGCGGCTAAAAAAACGCAAGTGTCGGGGCTTCTCGATCACTTCCGCTTCACCCTTCAGACTGTGTGAAAACTCGCGCGAGCCAAGAACGCGCAGAATTGTTTTCTCAATATGCGTCTTGCGGCAGAAGTACCGATGCAATTCGTTTGCGCATCAATGAAATTGAGACAGATATTCTACACGCAAATTGAACTACGGAGAAGCGGCCCCCGGTTTGAGGACCATCGATCTTCCACTGCGTGCCGAGGCGGCCAGTGTGGAATTTCTCACCAGCTTCAAGCGGGATCAACAGTGGACCGGATGGAAGAGGTGATCGACCCGAGAACTCGCGTTCCATGTTCTCCGAAGCCCCCTATGTGTGCGAACGCATTCACAGTAAACCGAAAAATGTCAGGTGTGGGTCAAAACTGGATAAGCTCACTGCGAGGAGCAGCGATACTTGTCAGGCTCCTTAGCGGCCGTAGGGGAAGCAGCGGTGGCGATCGAGTGTGAGACCGAAATGCGCTCCTAGCGCAGCGATGGCCGCATCCTGCTCAGGATAAGGATCGGCATTGGATGCGGCAACGATGATGATCCGGAACCCGCCGCGATCCTTGCCACCCGGTGGCAGCATCGCTGTAGCCAGTGCATTACCCTCCCTGTCGCGCAACGTGAGGAAAAGCGGCATCTCTCGCTGTACATGGGCCTCGAGGCCGATGTCGCGCTCGATCGCGTTGGGCCGCTCCGGACGCCAGGATTGGACTGCCTTCTCCCGCTCGCGGCAGAAATATTTCTCGACTGTGTGGCGCATCAGGCGCGACTCATGCGCCGCTTCACTTTCCGTCTCGATACGGAACCAGGTCTTACCCTTCGGCGCGTCGCAAACATACTGCATTTCGCCCATCCTGCGATCGCCGCAATTCTAGGGCGGCGGCCCCGCAAAGCCAATATAAGATTCGCTCCCGTGTATAACGCTGCACGATTGTATAATCGGAAGTTCGGCTGCAACACCGCGCGACTATTGCCTGAGAGGCGATGGTAGAACTCCGATCTGATGAAGCTTCGCAAAGCGGTCCGGCGGTCCCGTACGCCCAGCCTAGTAAATCTGTTCACTGCAACGTCCGCTAATGGGTGTGCGCCGTGACAAAGGCGGCGCTTTCCAGTGGGTGCAAGTCCCACCCGGCAAACGCTCCAGCCGGAAGCAACCGGAGCAGTCATGGAGGTAACGAAATGGCTGAAGCCTCTGGTTAGCGTGTCACGAATTGGTGACAGCGCGAGTGTGCAGGCCGTAACGCGAGTGAACGCTGAGCAATCCTCGAAAAGGACAATGCGCAGGCCGACCCGACAACCCTTTCGGGGAAGGCTGATACGGCTGGGTGAAGCAGAGCGAAGAGTACGCCCGCCGTCGCCGGGGTAGTGGCGACAGCATGTACACAAGGAAAGCGTACGCAACACGGGAAGCCCCATGGCGTGGTCAGCAATGACCAACCGGAAGCCCGCGAGGGACAGACTGGGCGCCTTGGGGTGGCGGAGAGGTTCGTAGTACCGCTGAAGCCGGGTAACTCCGGTGGAGGAAAGGGACCTCAGTTCGAGACAGACGCAATACGTAGGGAAGGACCATGGAGATTGGGAAACCTATCAACTCCGATAAATGGTCAGAAACTGCAGAAGGCGTTGCACGCGAAAGCGTGAGCTCTTGTCCGAGAGCCGGATGCGAGAGATTCGCCTGTCCGGTTCGATGAGCGGGATGTGAAAACGGAGTCATGGTCGAACCACTAAGGCACCGCCAGACGAAAGAGGCGGCAACAGATATGTTCAGCCTAAAGCCACCGCGTCACATTCCGACTTATATGAGGGCGCCGCTGTCAAGGGCATTTCGGTGGCGTTTAGCGATCTTGATAGCTCCTGGTTACGGATTTAGGCGCGCGGTCAAGTCCCGCAGCCGCGAAGCGGTGCGCCAAAGGCGCAGGGCTTGAGGGTGCGCCTAAATCCGTAACATCATCGAAGAGATCGCAAATATTTGTACTCTGTCGCTCCTCATTTGTTTGAGCTTCGTTCCGATCCAAGGTGAGCCCTTTGCGTGCGTGCGGCGCTCGCCGCACCAACTTATATCCGGCCGGGTACAACCCGTCCCAAGGTCCCTCATGCGCGTTGCGAGGGCGCGGGCTCCAAGGGGGACGGGACCATTCTCTACCGCGGCGTCTTTCAGCCATGTCGAGATCCGGTCACACATCCACCTTGGATTTCATAAGCTCCTTTTATCGGTATTTAATCTTCGTTCGTCACCCTTTGAGGACGGCACCTCGCGGCACCAGGCCAGTTTCAAGATAACGCCAAAGCGCCACCAGCAGCTTGCGTGCCAACGCCACGATGGCGATGCGGCGGATGCGGCCCTTCGTGGTACCGACACGCGCCCGGAACCAGACGCTCAAATCGCTGTCGGGCTGATAGCGCAGCCACAGCCAGGCGAGTTCGATCCCAGTGGTTCGCCCCTTGCGGTTGCCGGCCTTGCTGATCCCTTGATCATGGGCCACGTTTCCGCTCTGAAACGGGCTCGGCGCGTAGCCGACATAACTCGCCAGTTGGCGGCGATTGTTGAAGTCACGATGGAATACCTCGCCAACCAGCACCGCGGCAAACTCCGGGCCGATCGCCTTGAGCTTATAGAGATTTTGGATTTTCTTGGCGTTGACATGCGTTGATGCTTCATGCTCAACAATCGCGTCGCGCTCCGCCTCAAGAGTGGCGATCATCTCGACCACCAGCTCCAGCCGTTGCAATTCCCGCTTGATCTCAGATTTTAGCCGGGGCGGAAGTGAGAGGCCTTGTGCCGTGCGTAACTGCTCCAGACGCGCCATCGCCTGCGGGCGCAACGGCTGGTAATCGTAGATGCCGTGGAGCGCGCAAAGCCCTTTAATGCGGTTGACGTGTTGAACGCGTTCCGAGACCAAACGGTCACGCTCACGATGCAGCCGCCGCGCGTCCTCTTCGGCAACGCTGAGCACCCGCACCACGCTCCACACCTTCGGCTCGCCGCGTAGATAAGCCATTAGCGAGCGCAGCAACCGCTCAGTGTCGATCCGATCTGTTTTTACTCGTCGCGCCCGCCGGTCCACCTGCAGGCTTGCCGGATCAATAACGTAATTGCGTATGCCATGCGCTTCGAGTAGCCGGTGTAGCCAGAAACCGTCATAACCGGCCTCGTAGCACGAGATCACATCCACCGTCCGACCCGTCTCTCGGCTGACACGTGCGCGCACCTCCTCCATCAAATCGAGTAGACCTTTCCAATCGCCTCCACTCAAGATCCGGCGGCTGATCTTCGCGGAAAGGGGCGTAATGAATCCAATGACCCAGCTCTGCTTGCTCAATTCGATTGCAAACAGACACCGCGCCGTATCAACATGCATTGCGGCGGGTAGGTTGCTTACTGTTCGGGCCGTCATCAGGCTCTCCTATGCATTGGTGGTGGGGTTACACCGAAACGGTATCACCCCGCCCGCCGCGCCTGCATAGGATCTCTACCCAGACTGTGTGAAAAGTCCGTAGTTCAATTTGCGTATAAATATCTGTCTCAATTTCATCGATGCGCAAACGAATTGCATCGGTACTTCTGTCGCAAGACGCTTATTGAGAAAACAATTTTGCGCGTTCTTGGCTCGCGCGAGTTTTCACACGGTAATGTTTGAACCCGCCTATCTGAATTCTACCCCATATTTGAGCGCGATCGCGTTGATCTGCTCCCGAGTCAATTCCTTCCGCGGTTCGCCAGGCGGGCTGCAGGTTTCGCGAAAGAAACCGTCGAGTCCTGGGGGCACCATGATCCACAGCAGAACCAGTTCCTGATCTGGACTACTGAAACCATGCCAAGTGTTCTTGGGTATGAAAATGGTTCCGCCTTTTTCGCAAGAGTGACGCACATCGTTAAGTGTGACCGTGCCACTGCCTTCCAGGATGTAGAAGGCTTCATCCTTGTGGGGGTGTCGGTGAACTGGAATGCCTGAGCCCTTGGGTAGCTGCTGCGTGCCCAGCGCGAAATTATTGGATCCCTTTACGGGGTCGACCCTGATGAAGATGTCGCCGCCATCACGAAAATGGATCAGGTGTTCACCCTCTCCGGCACCAAGCACATAGCCATGCGGCACCGGTTTGTGCGACCTCGCCTCGATCTCCTTGCTGTTTGGCATCGCGTGCTCCATCGGCCAACAATGAAATAGCCACAATAGCAGAATGCTGCCTCACGGGCGAAGCCCCTGGCCCAAGACGGCTTCGGGTCGGGTAGGATCGAGGCGCGGATCGGGCTTCGAATGATGCCGACGTTTCCTCGATCCCCCCTATCATCCGTACGGCGGGTTTTCCCCAGTACGGCTGGAAGGCTGGCTTTCCAAGCAGTGCCTTCCTGGATGATCAGCGGCTTAAGCCTGCTCCCGACATGCGCCGTCCGACATCCAGTTTGCATCCACCCTTCGTGCATTTCGTGGTCGCTACGGTGGTCCGCTCTGAGTCGGGCCTGAGGAACTCGATCATGCACCGCCATGCGGTGGAATACTCCACCTACCCCAGGGGCCCTCGCTCGGGTCCGGGTTGTAGTGTCCCGGTCCGTCATCACTTAATCGGCCCCATCCGCCCCACTCGCAGGCACATCGCGATTTCACCGCATAGCGACTTATACGCGATGCCTTCGCTGTGCGGGAGCGCCTAGGCGACCCGCGAGTGGTTCCGAACTTTCACTGCACATTCCTTCCTGGCATGCCGTCCTCTCCGACCCCGGGGAGTCCAACATCGATATGTTCCAGAACTTCGATGCCGACATGGCCTTCGCCGTTTGACCACCGGCTCGGCACTCCCGACACTCCCGCAATCCGTTCCGCGCGGGTTTCCGATTTCGTGGCTTCACTGGTTCGCTTCCGCTACGGCCTGCCAGGTTGCTCGCCCCCCTGTACGGATCGGACTGGATCGCCCAGCCTTCGGGGACTTTTACTTCCAGGCTTTCAACGGATCAGTCTCCCTCTCCGTTGCTGGATATAACTACAACAGTAGCTGGATCTCCTTCTGTTGGCGGGACTTGCACCCGCTGGAATGGCAGCTAGCTTCGCTGCACGGTCAAAACCGGAAGTGTTGGGGCTTCTCGATCACTTCCGCTTCACTGGAACGATTGCCGGGTGGGACTTGCACCCACTGGAAAGCGCCGCCTTTGCACGGCGCACGCCAAGAGCAGCCATTTGCATATTTTGCAAGCCAAGTTTGTCCAGCGGGTCGTCAGCAGCCGAATGCCCGCGCTTTGACGTAGATCAAATTAGACTTAGCCATTAGTAGTAATTTAGCTTTCGCACGACGCGCATAGTTTGAACGTGGCACGGTCCAAGCGTCTGGGAAACGACGCTTTTCGAAGGGCGGAGAATTTCGATGACGGTCCGCCAGTTGCTCAATGAAAAAGGGCATGATGTTTTTACAATTGGCCCGGACAATACCGTCTTTGAGGCCATACAAAAGATGGCTGACCAGAACGCTGGTTCTTTGGTTGTGATCGAGGACGGAAACCCCATTGGCATCATTACTGAACGACATTACGCACGGAACGTGTTTTTGAAGGGACGTGCATCCCCTACAACTCGTGTCCATGACGTTATGGAGGCGAAGGTTTTATACGCTCACCTTGATCAAACTGTGGAAGAATGCATGGCCATTATGACTGAGAAGAGAGTTCGCCACCTTCCCGTTATTGATCAGGGCAAATTGATCGGAATTGTATCGATTGGAGATCTGGTAAAAAGCATAATCAGTAAACAAAAATTCGTCATTGACCAGTTGGTACAATTTATTCACCGCTAATGCGGATCGACTATCACGCCGATCGCGCTTTCCGATCTTCTAATGTTTTCCGCTTTTTGGTGATGATTAATCGCGAAGAAATCGCCTTGTTTCCAGCAATCGAAGTTGAGTGTAGCCCTTGTGTGTACCGAAAGCTCAAACCCGGACGTAATGATGGTGAAGGCCGCCGAGGATCGGGTGCAAACGAATGATTCCGATCTGTTGGATCGGACGAAAAATCGGCGCATCCTTGTGCAACGACTGATGCGTTCTGACGGAGTTGTAGTAAGCGGCATAGGAAATTAGAATCCGGCGCAGATGTGCCTCGCCCGAAACAATGATGTGGTCCAAACACTCGCGCCGGATCGATCCGATCAGCCGTTCGGGAAAGCCATTCTGCCAAGGTGAGGCCGGTGCAATCGGCTTGTCCCGAATGCCGATGGCTCGCAGTCGGCGTGTGACGACGGCGCCATAGATCCGATCGCGATCACGGATCATGTAACCCGGAGCAGCGTCCCAAGGAAAAGCCTCAGTGATCTGGCGTGCGATCCACTCCGCCGTCGGGTTGGTAGTGACGTTGATCCAGACGAGGTCTCTGCGATCAATCCGTACAATTACGAAGCCATACAGCAGTTCGAAGCCAATCGTCGGGACCACGAACAGATCCATGGCGACAATGTCCGAAGCGTGGTTTCGCAGAAAGGCCCGCCATCCCTGACTTGGAGGCCCACGATGCTTGACGATGTACTTGGCGACGCTTGATTGAGCGACGCTAAGCCCAAGCTTGAGCAGTTCGCCGTGGATACGTGGCGCACCCCAAAGCTGATTTTCCGTGCTCATCTGCCGGATCAGCGTGCGCAATTCTATCTCAATTCGCTGGCGCCCTCCCCGCGAGTTCGATTTCCAACGCCAATAGCGACGAAAGCCGGCCCGATGCCACCGCACCAACGTTTCAGGTTGAACAATTGTAACGACCTTCAGAATCGATGGAAACCATCGATACATCTGGACGAGGAACCAGCGGTCGTTGTTGGTAGGCTGAGCTCGACCGCTCACCTTGCGCCGCAAAACGATCAGCTGATGTCGGAGCACCGCATTCTCCGCCTCAAGCCTGCTCTTCGACTTGAACGGCGAGGCCAGCACGGCCAGAACAAAAGAGATAAACGCGATCATCGCGCCAACTTAGCCGATTCTTAGCTCAACAAGCCGGATACGGTTTTCGGTACACACAGCCAGCGGCGTGCGAATGGCAATTGGCCTAATCCTTCAGAAGCTTGTCGGTTATGCGCGCAAGAGCGGACATGTATAGTGTGTTATCCCGCGGACGAGCATCGTCGCGAATCTGATGCTCGTCGGTTGACTACTTTTGCTGAACACGATTCAGATAATCGATAACAGCGAGGATGCGTGTTCGCACGACGACTTCCGGGTTTTGCTCCGGCCCGGCCATCTTCCAATAAGACGGATCAACATTGTGAGGCAAGTTGATAATTGGGTTGAATCGTTCCCCCCAAATTGGCATTTCACGAGTGCCGTGAGCGGGAATTGTTTTCAATCCATATATGGTTTCATAAACAGCGTTCGTGGGAAAGACCCCGTTGTTGTTCTTGGCTAACATCGTCAAATCGGGAGGCGGTATCCTAAGCTGGTCGCTGACCGGTCCTTTGCCCTTTGCATCCGTACCATGGCAACTCGCGCACGAAGACTGAAATTCTGACTTGCCGATGTCGAAGTCTTCAGCCTGAGCCGCAGCAGCGAAACCAGCGGTAAGACTGGTAATTATCAACCATTTTACACCACATTTTATCATGTCGCGCTCCGACGCCGGCTAGGAAGACGTTACTACTAGCCACTTTGCACCCCGACAGTTTGACGCAGATCAAGACCGGCTTCCGGCTTAGCCGGTCAAGCGACCCAAGAAATAAGCCGGACTTCGGGGGGCTCGGCATTGACCTGTGTCAAAGGCCGAGTGCCGCGGCTAAGCTTAGTTCTGATTGCAGATTTGTCTCGGCCAAAACACGTTACGTGATGTCATTCAAAAGACTTTCCCGGCGTCATTTTAACAGTATGGCCGCATGGTCAGCTCTCGGAGTATCGGCGAAATCCGCCGAATCCGGCGAGGCTGTCCCGAGCGACGAAAACAGGCTGCCGAACGGGGGCCTCTCTTCCGGCTTCCCGAGCGGTTTTCTGTGGGGGGACGGCGACATCCGCCTATCAGATCGAAGGGGCCGTCAATGAAGATGGTCGAGGCCCATCGATCTGGGACCGTTATGCTCACACACGTGGTAAAATCCTTGATCACAGCACAACGGCTTTCGGGCTAAGCCGCTGAAATCTCTCACCTGGTTTTGCAAACCCCCTCCATTTTGATCCGGCTATTTCCGGTCACTTCTGAGACGTTTGCAAAACTGTCCTAGGTGTTGAGCAGATTAGTTCGTTGATGGCGAAGCTGTCATCCTTGGGGTTGACGGTGTTCCCGATTTCAATGCACTGCACTCGCGCAAGCACGATGACGAAGTCCAGCTGTAGCCGCCGCCGAACGCACCTGGGAAAGGGACTGGGCCGTGGCCCCGATCTCTCGCTATGCAGCCTTCAGTCCTTGTCACGAACCAAACTAAAGACCTTAGACGGCGCAGGGTTCTCCGCGGCGTGCAGCCACGTATTAACGAGGTGCTGCATTCGCGAATGACAGCGTTCGCGTCGCGCTTCTGTGCGGGTTGAGTTTATGTCTGGGCTATTGCTTGCTCGGTGCGGGCTGGCTGACTTACAAGACGGCCGACGATAACAGACCCCTTTGAAAGCGCCTCGGTGCGACAGCTGATGATACGAAGATGGGCTGTCGCCACCACTAAAATAAGGTTCGGAACACTAAATTTGATTTTATGCAGTTAGATATTCAGATAGTTGCGTCATTCAGCGGGTCATCTGCTTATTGTGACTCCAAGCCACGCCAAGCATGATCACCCGTGAGACAGGAGACGATTGAATGCGCCAAATACCCTTGGGAACGAAAGGGACGTTCACCCTGCGTGTGCAGTCTGAGCATCTCGCCAATCAATTCAAAGATGCGATGCTGCCGCAGGTGCTGGCGACCCCCGTTATGGTCTTGGCCATGGAGAACGCTGCGCTGAATGCGATACGGCCATTTCTGGAGGCGGGTGAGAGCGCGGTTGGTACCGAAATAGACGTTCGGCACCTTGCAGCTACGCCTCTCGGTCATAATGTTCGTGCAGAGGCAGAGGTGATCAAAGCCGTAGGAAAGCGAATTGAGTTTAAGGTGTCGGCGAGCGACGAGATCGAAGAGATCGGCAACGGGACTCATCAGAGAGCGGTGATCAACCTTCAATCGTTCAACGAGCGTCTCGCTATCAAACGCGCACGTTAATCGTCGCGACTTCGATGGCTTGCCAGCCGTCCAAGCCCTCGCGCGTTCCGCTTTACCGATCTGCCCGCGCCAACTCGACGCAGCGTCGAGTGATCGCACTATAGATTCACCGCGCACACATCAAACCGGGGTATCCGGCGCGCCTTCGAGCGCCTCGGACGGGTTCATCGCGCGTGGGCGGCGTCCCGATTTCGGATACGCTTGTGCAATGCGGCCTTCTGCACGACGACGACTTCCACGCAGCCATAGAAAGGTAGCCAAAGCACCTTCCAAACGTGATGCTAAGAGGGCCGGTCAATCTCCCTTCTTGCCACTTATGCGACATCGGTGTTTTGGCCAATGCCCGCTTTCGCCAAGAGCGGCCGTTCCAGCTACGGCTTCCCCTGATGGTGATGCAGCAGCAGCGCCTGCACTTATGGTGACCTTGCGCTTGCCTGGGCAAAAGCGCGTGGTCACCAGAAGGTGACTACTTCCCAGAGGGAAATCGGCTCCTAATATGCAGGTCAGATGTTCACGCCCCCTCCCCGAGCCTGATTCCAAACTGATAGACTCTCTACTTATTCCTTATCCGTCACGGGATGCTGTTTGCGTACGAACGGCCGCTTTGCGCCACAAGCGGTCCTTCAACGAGAGATAAATCACACGTTGTTTAAATCGCTTCCGGTATCATCTGGATCGAACCACACGGGCATTCCTGCGCGCAAATGCCACAGCCTTTGCAGTAGTCCAGGTTAAACTCGAAACCCATGCCCGGCCCGAGCTTGATTACGGCATTGTCGGGACATACGCCGTAGCAATTGTCGCACTCGAAGCAGTTCCCACACGACAGGCAACGGCGCGCCTCGTAAAGCGCGTTGCTCTCGTCGAGGCCCTTCACGACCTCCTCGAAGGTCGAGGTGCGGCGCGCCAGTTCCAGTACCGGTTGAAGCGTCTTTGGCGCTTCGCCGTAGTACCAGGTGTTGAGCTTATCGGCGGAAGCGATCTCGTGCTTCGGGGCCGGTGCGTAAATTTCGCCGCGCAGCCAGGCATCGATATGACGGGCGGCTTTCTTGCCGTGGCCGACGCCAACCGTAACAGTGCGTTCGGACGGCACCATGTCGCCGCCTGCGAAAATGCCGGGCACCCCTGTCATCATGTTGGGGCCGACTTGCACGACGCCGTCCTTGGCCTCCAGCCCCGGCACGCCCTGCAGCAACGACAGATCGACGTCCTGGCCGAGCGCGAGCACGACCGAATCGGCCTGCAGGGTTTCGAATTCGCCGGTCGGCTGCGGAAAGCCCTTGTCGTCGAGCGCCATTTTCTCGACGGTGATCGATCCGGCCTCGACGTTCTTAATCGTCGACAGCCATTTCATCATCACGCCCTCTTCGATCGCCTCCTCGACCTCGAAATCATGGGCGGGCATGCGGTCGCGGGTGCGGCGATAGACGATGACGGCTTCCTCCGCGCCCAGCCGCTTCGCGGTCCGGGCGACATCGAGCGCGGTATTGCCGCCGCCATAGACCACGACCTTGCGGCCGAGCAGCGGTTTTTCCTCGCCCTCCATCGAGCGCAACACCTGAACAGCGTCCAGTACCTTTGCCGCTTCGCCGGCCGGAATATAGGCGCGCTTGGCGATGTGGGCGCCGACGGCGAGGAACGCCGCATCGAAGCCACCCTCCTTCATGGATTGCGCGATATTCGCGACCCTAGCGTTGTAGTTGATGACGACGCCGAGATCCTCGATGCGCTTGACTTCGGCATCGAGCACATCGCGAGGCAGGCGGTATTTGGGAATCCCAAAACGCATCATGCCGCCCGGCGCGGGACCTGCTTCGTTGATGGTGACGGCATGGCCGAGCCGCGCCAGGTGATAGGCGGCGGACAGGCCCGACGGCCCGGCGCCGACGATCAGCACCTTCTTGCCTGATACCGTGGTGGGCGCGGCAAAACGCCAGCCATTCTTGATGGCGAGATCACCGAGGAAGCGCTCGACGGAATTGATGCCGACCGAGGTGTCGAGCACCGCGCGATTGCACGCGCTCTCGCAAGGGTGATAGCAAACGCGCCCCATGATCGCGGGCAGCGGGTTGTTTTCGGTCAGGGAACGCCAGGCCGCTTCGTAGTCTCCGCCTTCGGCACAAGCCAGCCAGCCCTGAATGTCCTCGCCCGCCGGACAGGCATGATTGCAAGGCGGCAGGCGATGAACGTATTCGGGCCGCAGCGTGCGCCAGGAGCCGGTGTGGTTGATGAGCGACGTGCCGACGTCGAGCGTAATGGCGAACGGATGTTCCATGGTGGATGCCCTCACCCTTCCTCGCCGGTTGCGTCGACCAGTCCGTATTCAGCGATATGGGCGTCGCATATCGCCTGCATCCGCGCGACCCGCGGATCTTCGGTGCCGCCCTTGAACAGATGCGCGAAGCGGCGCTGCAGTTTCAGATATTCCTGCACCGGAATCTGGCGGCGGATCTTGCGCACCTGGGTGACCTTGCCGTGCTCGGCCTCAAAGATCGGATAGAGCCCGCACTCGATAGCAAGCTGGGCAAGCCGGATGGTGTCATGCGAGGCGGAGCCCCAGCCGAGCGGGCAAGGCACGTTGATCTGGATGTAGCGGGCGCCGTGGATCGACATCGCCTTAATCACCTTGCGTTCGAGATCGTGCAGGTCGGCGACGGTCGCGGTGGCGACATAGGGAATGTTGTGGGCAACCGCGATTTTCGGCACCGACTTTCCGGTGCCGAAGACGTTGCCCGGCTCCGGACCTACGGCAGCCGTCGTCGCGGTGCGCGCGGTCGGCGGCGTCGCCGACGATCGCTGTACGCCCGTATTCATGTAGCCTTCATTGTCGTAGCAGATATAGAGCACGTCATCGTTGCGCTCGAACATGCCGGACAGGCACTGGAAGCCGATGTCGGTGGTGCCGCCATCGCCGCCCTGCGCGATCACCCGCACCTCCGGCCGCTTCTTGACGCGCATCGCGGCGGCGACGCCGGTCGCGACCGCCGCCGCATTGCCGAACAGCGAATGCAGCCACGGCAATTGCCACGAGGTTTCCGGATAAGGCGTGGTGAAGACTTCCAGGCACCCGGTCGCGTTGACGGCGATCAGGTTGTTGTTGGTGGCGCGCATCGCCGCATCGATGGCGTAGCGCGCGCCCAGCGCCTCGCCGCATCCCTGACAGGCGCGGTGACCGCAGGTCAGCGCATTCGATCGCGCCTGCGAGGCCTGCACCGAGCGTTCCTCTTCCGCTACCAGCCGATTGCCGACAGTGAAGGTGCCCTTCTGATAATATTTCAGCTTCTGCACGGCATCTGCTGATGGGAGCGTCGTGACGGGAGGGGTCATGGCCTGTTCCTCACTCGGCTGCCGGTAGGCCAGCTTCGGCCAAATGCCGCAGGATGTTCTCGGCCGTCGGTCCCGACCGCCGGTTCTTGCGGGTGCGATGAATCTCGCGGCCGACCACGCGTTCGTTGAGGTCGAGAAAATTGGTGCCTTCCCAGGGCTGCACGCTGGCCTGCCGGAACAGGCGATGCAGCGAGGTGCGGGTAATGGCGCGGCCGCCGAGGCCGGCCACCGACGAGTGCAGTCGCGGCGGCCGCGGCAAATTGCGCAGCGCGACATCGACATTGTTGGCGAGCTGTCCACCCATGCCGACTGCGATGCTCTTCTCCACGACGACGACATCCTTTGCGCTCGCGAGAGCGTTGCGTAAAGCGTCGACCGGAAACGGCCGGAAGGAAACGATGACGACGAGGCCGATGCGAATGCCATCCTCGCGCATCTCATCGATGGTGTCCTTGATGGTGCCGCAAACCGAACCCATCGCGACCACCAGCATGTCGGCGTCCTCGGCACGGTAAGTGCGCAACAGTCCGCCGGACTCGCGGCCAAACGCTTTTCTGAATTCGTCGGAGAATTCGGGGATGAGTTTTAGCGCCAGCGTCTGCTTGTAATGCGCGAGGAAGCGGACCTCGGTAAAGGCTTCCGGCCCAACCATTGCGCCGATCGACGCGGGTTCGGCAGGGTCGAGCACCTGCACCGGATCGTAAGGCGGCAGATAGGCGTCAACCTGCTCCTGCGTCGGGATGTCGATCCGTTCCATCGCATGGGTCAGGATGAAACCGTCGACGCAGACCATGACCGGCATCGACAATTCCTCGGCGAGCTTGAACGCCTGGATGTGCAGATCGACCGCTTCCTGATTGGTCTCGGCAAACAGCTGCAGCCATCCGGCATCGCGCATCGACATCGCGTCGGAATGATCGTTCCAGATATTGATCGGCGCGCCGATCGCGCGGTTACCCAGCGTCATCACGATGGGCAGCCCGAGGCCCGAGGCGTTGTAAACGGCTTCTGCCATGAACAGCAGACCTTGCGACGCGGTCGCGGTGTAAGCGCGAGCGCCCGCGGCGGAAGCGCCGATCGCGACCGAAAGTGCGGCGAACTCGCTTTCGACATTGATATATTCGCAGTTGACCAGGGTGCCGTCCTTCACGAGCTCACCGAGGCCCTCGACAATGTGGGTTTGGGGCGTGATCGGATAGGCGCAGATCACCTCCGGGCGGCACAGCGCGATGGCTTCGGCCATAGCATGCGAGCCTTCGATTTGCTTGAGCATCGGACCGCTCCTCAGGCTGCGCTTTCGGCGCGTTGCTGCATCAGGACGAAATCATGCGCCGCCCGGGCCGCGGCGATATTGGCGGCGCCGATCTTGCCGGGGAAGGCCTGCTCGATCGCGCGTTCGACGCTGTCGAGCCGAACAAATCGGGTCAGGGCGGCAAAGGCGCCGAGCAGCGCCGCGTTCGGCACCGGACGTCCGACGTGCTTCTGCGCAAATTCGGTTGCTGGCACGATGACGGCATGACCTTTGGGCAGGCGTTCGGCGATCTCCCGAATATGGAGATCGGAGAATGTCTTGTTGGTGTTGACCAAGAGGTAGCCATCGTCGCGCATGCCGGCGAACACGTCGATTACCTTGAATAGGGTCGGATCCTGCACGATCAGGCAGTCCGGCTCCAGAATTGGTTCTCGCAGCCTGATTTCGTTATCGGCGATGCGGCAGAACGCCACGACGGGAGCACCGGTGCGCTCGGATCCAAAGCTCGGGAAAGCCTGGGCGTGCCGCCCCTCGAAAAAAGCCGCGACCGAGAGCATCTCGGCTCCAGTGACGACCCCCTGCCCCCCGCGGCCGTGAATTCGGACCTGAAACATCGGCGTCTCCTCATGGCCTGTCCCGGCCATGTTTCAGGATAGTCGTCGGACGGGTTGACCACTTTGCGCTGGATCAAGCTCGCGGGAATTCCTGGGCACCATCAGAACCGACAGCGAGCGCACGCCCTGCGCTCCTAGGATCAGCACGCCCTCAATATCGGCGGTGGCGGAAGGACCTGAATGGAAGACGGCGTAACGGCGCTCCCGAAACTCCGGCCGGGCGTAGGCGCTGTGGATGTTGACGACGATATCGGCCGGATCGAGCAGAACGATCAGGTGCTGCGCAAGATAGGCCAGCGCATTTACCTTCAGGTCCACGTCCGTCAGCAGCACCGATCCGGTTTCAGCGACGCCGCAGCAGGCGCGAACCACGGCGTGATCGACATCAGCCAGCGCCCTCGGATCCGCGATCGCCGCAAGATCGAGTTCACCCTCTATCACCGGCGCCGCCGAACAGACCAGACGGCTGTCTTCAAGCGGACCCCGGACGGTCGCCCGCATGTCGTCCGTGGGATCCGTGACTAAGCGCCCGCCCATGCGCGTCAGGGTCTTGCCGAACGCCTCGACCAGATCGGCCGGAGCGTTTTCTTCGAATTTCGGCACCGCGGGCAGCGGCCGCTCCAGCTTTGGAAGGTTCGCGCGGATCGACGCGAGGATGACGTCGCGACTGCTCATGGTCTGCCTCCGCGGTTCCGGAAGTACCATTGATGAAAAGTCTCAGCCGGCGGGTGCGGCATCTCGCGACGTTTGCCCCAGGCGTTCAGGCCGTTGTAGATCGCAAAGCGCGGCAGGCTTGCCAGCGCGTCGTTGGTTCGCTCGACCGCCGCCCGGTAGACCGCCGGACGGGCGAAAAGAGCGCCCGCGGCTTTCATGGCGGCGCGCTTGACGAACGGCGTTTCGTGTTGACGCACCAGAACCTTGCGCCAGGCGTAAATCTGCTCGTGAATATGGATCTTCACCGGAGAGACATTGGTGCAACTGCCGTTTAGCGTGGACGCAAAAGGCAGGTTGCTGTATTTCCGCGCGTTGAACGTCGGATCGATGATCAACCCGATAGGTCCCGAATAGGTAGCCCCGTAGCTCAACCCACCCGAACGCCGGTAGATTACCAGAACAAGGCCGTCCTCTACGACCCGTTGTTCAAGGTCTCGGCCGACCATGCTGACGATCGCCGCTGATCCGAAGCATTTGGGTGGGCGGATCGGCATCACCTCCGTGCTGCACACCTGGGGCTCGGCCATGACCCATCACCCCCACGTACACATGATCGTGCCTGGCGGCGGCATCTCACTCGACGGCGTTGGGTGTCCTGCCGGCCCGGATTCTTCCTCCCCGTGCGCGTGCTCTCGCGCCTGTTCCGCCGGCTGTTCCTCAAGGCGCTCCAACCGGCATCCGAAAACCTTCACAAACTCGGACGTCGCGGCGAACCACCATTGACTCAGTGTTTGCTATGAACGGACGTTAGCGGGCGGACGCCGTGGTCCGCTTCATGCCCTAGAAGCTGCGGAATCACGCGCTTGCCTTCAAACTATTACAATACCGCACACGCGCATCCGAACCGATCGGCCGATAAAGGCCGATCGGTCCGAGAAATTGAAGCTTTCTATCGGGCGGCCTTATACCCCCTGGCGACCGCCTCCGACTTCTTCAGGGCACCCAAGAACTCCGCGCCCGTCATCAATGTCGTCGTGTGGCTGGCCTTAATTGCACCGCCCGCCGCAATCGCGAGCGCAATGGCGGCCATGCTCTCGTTGTTTGGCACGTCTGCGATTATGACAAGATCATAGTCGCCGAAGCAGTACCAACCACCAATCAGTTTGCCACCGACCGCTTCACACGCCTGCCGGCCGACTGATTCAACGCGGTTCTGCGGATTCTTCGTCTGCGCTGCCCAAGATTTTGCGGTGTAGGCTGCCTCATACATATAGAGCGGCATGTCCGAACTCCTTGGTTTGAGGCTTGGCGTGAATGCCAGATGACCTGCGCTTGTCACGTTCCTTAGAACTGACCCGATAGATTCTAGGTCGTTCTTCATCCCAACTAAACGACCGATGGTTGCACAATTCCGCTATTGAAAAGCTTTATAATCGTGATCCGTAATCCGCAATTCATCAACCGCCTCGACGACCCCGACATGGTGCAGTCGCGAGGCGACTTCAAGACAGTGCTGTTGCCATAAAAGCCTTGGAGCGCGGCGCGGAGGCGCTTCTGACGAAACCTATCGATTTTGTTGCGCTTCGCACGACATCGCGACTTATCTGCGGGATGTCCGCTTCGCCCCCAATAGCGGACCTGGCAGGGAGCTGGCTCGATGTCGGTTACGTGCTAGATCCAGACATGGGCCAGTTACTCGATCACCTCGTCAGAGCGTTTGTCGCTCTAAAATGGGTGAGTGCCGCGATGAATAGAAGAAGGGTCGTGACTGCGGAGACCAGACAGTAAATGCAGAAGGCGTGAATGAAGGCGATCTGCAAATACATGAAATAGATCGAGAAGCACACGCCCAAGGCGGAATAGGCAAGCGCTGCGAAACGCAGTCCGCGCGAAAACGGATCGAACGCAAGCAGCGCCGCCAAGCCGAACATGTACAAGTAGTAGACGACGCCAAAATAGCCGACGGGCAGGTTATAAATGCGCGCATACGGGCTATTGGCGACCTCGTTGCATCCATTGATGGGCGGCGGACACCACAGGGCCTGGCCGTTATAGAGCTGGTAGGCGTCATAGAATGCAACGGCTATCCCGACGAGTGCGAGCGCAAGCAAGGCATAGGGCACGCAAAATTGTTTCTTCATGTTCCGTACTCCCCGTCCGGCCTCCGTTTCGGCCGGCTTGACCCCTTGGACGGGATGCGATCGGAAAAGGTTACAGTGTTCGGGGGCCGATCAGCGATCGGATTGGGCGCGGTCCGGGAGAGCGGCGGACGGGCAGCAGGCCGGCGAGCTCGGTGCGCAGGACAGCTCGGTGCGGTAAAAGTCGCAGCGCGCTTCGATGGCCTTCTTCAGTTGCGCCCTCGCGCGGTGCAACCTCACTTTAGCGTTGGCCGGGCTAATTCCGAGGGTCTGAGCTACTTCATCGTCCGTGAACCCGCCAAGCTCGCCAAGAATGAGCGCCTCCCGGTTGCCCTCAGGAAGTTGCCCTATCTCGCCACGATGCAGTCACGCATCTCTTTGCGGACAAGCGTCTGCTCCGGTGATGATTGTATGTCGCGAAGTTCGACACCCGTACTCCCCTGGCTTGTCGCGTCGACTGGGACTTCGGGAAGATGAACCGTCAACTTCGCCTCGCGCGCCGATCGGCTGCGGAGCTAATCGGAAGCGACATTGACCGCGATCCGGTAAATCCACGTTGAAGCCTGTGCATCGCCGCGAAACTCCGGCAAAGCTCTTGTGGCTTTCGCGAACACAATCTGAGTTAGATCCTCAGCTTCTGGCGGGCCCACAATGCGCCCAAGCAGCCGATCCACGCGATCATGGTTCGCGTCGTAAAGCGTCCGAAACAGATCAGGTTCCCTATACATGCTAAATAGTCGGAAAAAACAGGACGCGGCGCCTTGCGATATATCAAATGCTCAATCTTAGCCGATTTGAATCATTGGGGCGCTTTGGCATGGTTCTAATAAAACCGCCGCAGCAGCAAATTACTACCAAGAAGAGTGCCCAACTTTAGTTGGAGGATGCGTTTGACACATATCAAAGGAAGTTTCGTCTTTCAGCTTCATATCGTTCTTCGTTCAGGACGAACGGAGGCGTCGACCCAACATAACTTATTAACTCGATCAACCGGGGGGCAATATGACGTGTCCCGCAGGATTTCCGCGGCTGCGGAATGTGCCCCTCCGATAACATGGGAGGTAACTATGGCTGAGCGCATTCCAGCAAACTTCCGACGCGTAATCACCGCCGCGGCGGGGGGAAACGTTATCGAATGGTATGATTTCTATATTTTCGGGAGCTTGGCCACAATCTTGTCGGTCAAATTCTTCGAAAAGAGCCACCCCGTCGCCGCTCTGCTCTCTACGATCGCGCTGTTCACCGCCGGGTTTCTGGTCCGGCCGTTGGGGGCATTTGTGTTCGGCTGGCTGGGAGACGTGGTCGGCCGCAAGTATACCTTCATCATGACGCTCGTCGGCATGGCACTCGGCACCGGGGCGATCGGGTTGATTCCGACCTTCGATCAGATCGGCTTGAGCGCCGCGATCATCCTGTTTAGTTTGCGGATGATCCAGGGTCTTTGCCTGGGCGGCTCATACGGCGGCGCCATCACCTATGTCGCCGAGCACGTGCCGGAAGACCGCCGCGGCTACTATACCGGCTGGTTGCAGACCTCGCCGACCCTTGGAATCGTGCTGTCGCTCATCGTGATCATCGCGACCCGCAGCTACTTTGGCGAAGCCGCGTTCAATGACTGGGCGTGGCGGGTTCCGTTCTTGTGCTCCTTCCTGCTGGTGTTCGTCACCATGTACATGCGGGCCAACTTCGAGGAGTCGCCGGTCTACGCGGAGATCAAGGCCAAGGGGAACACGAGCAAGAATCCATGGCGCGAGGCCTTCCTCAATCCCGTCAATCTCAAGTACGTGGTGATCGCCACCATCGTGGTATTGGGCGAGGGTGTGGTCTGGTACTCAAGCCAGTTCTGGGCGCTGTTCTACCTGCAGACGGTTTCCAAGGTGGACACGCTCACCAGCTCCCTCATCGTGGGAGCCGGGCTGATCATCGGGACCCCGACGCTCATCTTCTTCGGTTGGCTGTCTGACATCATCGGCCGCAAGCCGGTGATCCTGGGCGGATTCTTTCTTGCGGCGGTTACCTACTATCCGCTGTATACGTGGCTCGGGTCGGTCACACAGCCGGGCCATGTCAACATCCCGATTGCGAGTTTCATTGTCTTCATTCTGGTCGCCTATGTCGGGATGGTCTACGGGCCGATCGGCGCGTTCCTCGCTGAATTTTTCCCCGCCAGGATCCGCTACACGTCGGTATCCATGCCGTACATGATTGGTAATGGCTGGGGTGGCGGGTTGGTGCCATTCATCACCACAGCGGCTTACACGGCGACGGGTAGTCTCGCCTATGCGCTGATCTACCCAATCGCAGTTCCGGCGGTGTGCCTCGTGCTCTCGCTGTTCCTGATGCCTGAGACTCGCCAAATGAGCATCTGGGATGTCGATGAAAAGGCATTATCGAAAAGCTAAGAATCTAAGGCGAGTGCGGGGCCCGTTCAGCCCCGCACTCGCCCTCCAGAAATTTGGACGTTGAGGGCGTTTGCGCGTATCCGCCGCAGGTTAGCCCGATCCCCGCCTCTGCGAGGCTCGTTTAGCGCTTCCTCAAGAAGTCAGATCGCAACCTGTCAGCAAAGTAGACCAATGCAATCGCGGCAAACGCGAGACAAAACACTTCGCCGACAAATAGAAGAGCTTGCCCAGCCGTTGTCATGGGTCCCTCCCTTATTTGCTTTATTTGTTCTGAGGTACCGGCGCTTCTTTAAGATTACCGGACAGTCACAATTGCCGACAGACGACGACCTGACATTGCGATAGATCAACCTCACCGCTTGCCGCTTCGCAGCGAGGACTGGGATCGCTATCTCACCGAACGCGCGGTTCAAGGCGAACCTCCGTTGTAGGTAAGTGAGCAATCTTATCTCCTTCTGCGTCACTTCGTAACGGCCAGCCGATGAAAATGAGGGATCAGTGACCGTTATCTACGTTTCGCACGTCTCCGCCAAGTTAGTCGGCTTGGGCGGGTGTGCCGTTCTCGGATGATGGTCATGAAGAAATACGGCGAAGCTATATCTCAAGAGAGGATCGTCGGGAACAGCAGCCTCAAACAGTTTTTCCTGCATATCACGCGGTAGGTCTGGCCAAAGTTTAAACGCTGCGTGGCCTAACAACAGCTCAAAGTCCTTGGACAAGTTATTCATATGCCACCTTTGGCTTATGATTGAACAGATTTGCCTACTGACCCATTTTTACAGTCGGGTGAGAGAATTTTGGGCTCAACAGCAGCCCCGGAAGCGGCCTTTGCCGACAGAGTAGCGAGCGTTCTGGCGCTCCACGAAGAATTCTTCGTACGTCATGATAGGCTCGTCCGGATGCGTCTGCCGACGATGCTCCACGTAAGTCTGATAGTCGGGAATGCCGACCATCAGACGGGCGGTGCGTACCGACCATTCTTTCAGTGTCATGATGTCAGGCAAGGTTCGCTCCCGGGATGTTCGCCGGCAGGCCGATTTCGATGGCGGTGATCTTTGGATCGCCCAATGCCCGGCGTATAGCCATGACACCGTAGACCATCATCGCCAGCACCACCGTGACGAACAGCGCGGACAGTGTGGCGTCGACGTAATCGTTAACGATGATGCGGTGCATCTCCGCCAACGTCTTCGCCGGCGCCAAGATCTTGCCCGCCACGGCGGCGTCGCCAAACACCCGCGCATGAGCAACGAAGCCGATCGCCGGTTCGACGCTAAAGATTTTCTGCAACCCCGCCGTCAGCGTGCATACTAGGAGCCATAAGGTAGGCACGATCGTAACCCAAGCGTAACGCTGGCGCTTCATCTTGAACAGTACGACCGTGCACAGGATGAGCGCGATCCCTGCCAGCATCTGGTTGGAGATGCCGAACAGCGGCCACAGCGTGTTGATGCCGCCCATTGGATCGATTACTCCCTGGTAGAGGAAGTAGCCCCAGGCGCCGACCGCCATAGCCGATCCAACTAGGTTGTTTCCCCACGACTCGGTCTTTCGGAATGACGGCACTACGCTGCCGATCATATCCTGAATCATGAAGCGGGCGACGCGAGTGCCAGCGTCGACGGTGGTGAGGATGAACAGCGCCTCGAAAAGGATGGCAAAGTGATACCAAAGCCCCATCAATACGCGGCCGCCGAACATACCGGACAGGATGTGCGCCATGCCGACCGCGAGTGTCGGGGCGCCGCCGGTGCGCGACAGCAGTGTCTTTTCGCCGACGTCCTGGGCGATCTGGCTGATCATGTCGGGGGTGACGATGAAGCCCCAGCCGGAGATCACCTCCGCCGCCTGCGCGGCGGTGGTGCCAATCACCCCGCTCGGGCTGTTCATGGCGAAATAGATTCCGGGCTCGAGCACGGTCGCGCCGATCATCGCCATGATGGCGACGAAGGATTCCGTTAGCATGGCGCCATAGCCGATGAAGCGAAGCTGGTTCTCATTCTCTACCATTTTAGGGGTCGTGCCCGAGGCGATTAGCGCATGGAAGCCGGATACCGAGCCACAGGCGATGGTGATGAACAGGAACGGGAATAGGCTGCCCGACCACACCGGGCCGGTGCCGTCGATGAACTTGGTGACCGCCGGCATCTTCAACTCTGGCTGGACCAAGATGATGCCGACCGCGAGCAGCGCCATTGTGCCGACCTTGAGGAAGGTCGACAGATAGTCCCGTGGCGCCAGCAGTAGCCACACCGGCAGCACCGAGGCGACGAAACCATACCCGATGATGATCAGCGCCAGCGTCTCGCCGCGCAGATCAAACCATGTTGCGATCGCCGGGTTTTCCGCCACGGTACGGCCGTAGATTAGCGACGCAAGCAGCAACACGACGCCGATCACCGACATTTCCGCGATACGGCCGATCCGGATGAAGCGGGCATAGACGCCCATCAGCATTGCAATTGGAATGGTGCTGAACACCGTGAAGGTGCCCCACGGACTGCCAACCAGCGCCTTAACAACAACCAGCGCCAGCACGGCGAGCAGAATGACCATGATCAGCAGCACGCCAACGAGCGCAATGCCGCCGGCAACCGGCCCCATCTCAGAGCGCACCATGTCGCCGAGCGAACGGCCGTCACGCCGGGTGGAGAGAAAGAGCACAGTCAGATCCTGCACCGCACCGGCGAAAACGACGCCGGCCAGAATCCATAGCGTCCCAGGCAAGTAGCCCATCTGGGCAGCGAGCACCGGACCAACCAGGGGACCGGCGCCAGCAATTGCCGCGAAGTGGTGACCGAACAGCACGTAGCGGTTGGTCGGCACGTAATCGAGGCCGTCATTGTGTTGGTAGGCAGGGGTCTGCCGCGTAGGGTCGACGCCTAGTACCTTTTCGGCGATGAACAGCGCGTAAAAGCGGTAGGCGATGAAGTAGATGCACACCGCGGCGATGACGAGCCATGCCGCGTTGACGCTCTCGCCTCGGCTGAGTGCGACGATCCCGAAAGAAAGCGCACCCAGCGCGATCACTGCGGCCCAGAGCAGCTTTGACTGAAGCCCATTTCCCTTGATAGCGAGCGAACTCATATCTCCCTCCACATCCGCGCAGGGCCGGCTTGGTCCAATTTCTGACGTGGGGCCAATTCGGTCGACAGTTCATGATTTCCCCGCCGAAAGAGCCCGCGTTGATTCGGATCAAACTCTGAGCAATATAAATGGAGTGCGGCAACGACGAGTGCAGCGCAGCAAGCAGGCCGGGCAACACCACACGCTGCGATTGAGCGTTACGGTATGGCAGTAAGTGCTTTTCCTGATCTGACGGCGAGCAAAAAAACCAAAACTGACCAGTGCGCCTATGGTCGCGGTAGGGACGAGTATTTCTCCTCGCCCACCGGGTCACCGGAGGCGGTCGCCCGCCTCCGGTTCCCACAGAACGTAGCGTGCGGATTTACCGCACTAGGTCAGCGTTTTGATGGTTTAAATCATATCAGGCTGCTTCGGCGAGTTTATATGACCAAGTGTGGATGACGGGGTGGCGATTTACGTCGTCGATGCCGGCCATAATGCGCTCTTTGAGCTCGTGTTTTGAGGTGACCCGGATGTGGCGCAAGACCGACCGGGCGAATTTGGAGAAGAAGCCTTCGATGAGATTAAGCGACGAACCATGCTTGGGCGTGAAGGTAAACTGGAAGCGTCCAGACGGTCGAGCGTCGAGCCAGGCTCTTGTTTCTCTCGATATGTGTGCAGAATGATTATCGAGGATCAGCTTGATCGCAGTGCCGGCCGGATAAGCGGCGTCGAGACGCTTGAGGAATTCGATGAACTCCCGGCTGCGGTGGCGGTCTCTGACGAGCGCATGGACCTTCCCGGTAAGCAGGTCGATTCCGGCCAACAGGCTCAGCGTGCCATGACGTTTGTACTCGTAATCCCGCGCAAAGGTGGCGTGGACGCCGGGCTTGGGCGGCAAATCGGGTGTCGTCGTTGCGATGGCCTGGATTCCCGGCTTTTCGTCGTAGGAAACGATCGCCACTCGCGATCCTGGCCGGCTCGCCGATATGATTGCATCGCATATCGAGCTTTCGATCCCGGATAAGCAGGCGCTGCTCGCGACCCTCGATCCCGTAAGGCGGCTCGAAAGGGTTGGAGACCTCCTGCAGGGTAACGCTTGAGGTCAGCTAAGGGTCTTGGCCGCGTGAAAACGCCGAAATTGAATTTGCGAACGGAAATTTCGTCTCGACTTCAGTCAATTTGAAAAACAAAAGCGCTGGCGACGGTTGCCGAGACAAGACAATAGAGAAAACAATTCTGCGCGCTTTTCGTGCGCGCACGTTTTCACGCAGCCAGGGTCAAACTGAGAAGTCTGGGTGGGCCACCGGGAAGTCGGCTTTACCTTCAAGAACGGACATCGTCAGACCGGTCCCGTTGGTCCGTTTCGTGTAGAGTCGAGGTGTGACGCGGTAGCTTTAGGTTCGAACATATCTGTTTCCGCCCCTTTCGTTCGGCGGTGCCTTACTGGTTCGACCATGTCCCCGTTTTCACACCCCGCTCATCGAACTGGACAGGCAAATTCCCCGCATCCGGCTCTCGGGCAAGACCTCACGCCTTCCTCGCGGGCGTTCGGTTGGTCATCGCTGACCACGCCATGGGGCTTCCCGTGTTGCGTACGCTTTCCTTGTGTACATGCCGCCGCCAATACCCCGGTGTAGCAACTGGACGTAATCTTCGCTCAACACGTCCAGCCATTTCAGCCTTCCCCGATATGGCAGTCGGGTCGGCCTGCGCATCGACCTTTTCGGGGATTGCTCAGCGTATCGCGGTAGGGAGGGCCATTGCTGGCCGCCCCCCGCACAGATCCGGACTCGCCCAACTAAGGCATCCGGCTCCTACCTTGGGTGTTTGACGTCGAAGCGTATGTCTGGCCAGGGATGAAGGATGCGCGGCGGGGGGAGCCAGTCATTGACCAACTTCGCCATGCGCTCCCATGTGAATCCGTCTCGCTGGCTGCGCCGCCGAAGCGTGCGTCGCCAGAGGTCGGTCACGCAACGTCGGAACGCCGAGAGCGCCCGGCTATTGGTTGGGACCGCGTAGTAGGCGAAGTGGCCAGTCACCACCTGGCTCAACCACTTTCCCTGTTCGGGTATCGGCTGGTGCATTCGACGCTGCAACTCCACCTTGATGTCCTTCAACTTACGCCGCATGCGGTCGCGTCGGGTCTTCCGTTGAAGCACGAAAGTGCCGCGGCGCGCTCGTCCACAGATGAAAGTGAAGCCCAAGAAGGTGAACGTTTCTGGCTTTCCAAGCCCGCGCCTCTTTCGATCGGTCGTTGCAAAGCGGCCGAACTCAATCAAGCGCGTTTTAGCCGGGTGAAGCGACAGCGCAAATTCCCCAAGCCTGTCACGCATCGCATCGAGGAAACGCTGTGCGTCGTCCTTATGCTCGAAACCGATCGCTAGATCGTCGGCGTAACGCACGACGATCATGTCGCCTCGGGCTTCTCGCCGTCTCCAGCGTTCGGCCCAGAGATCGAAGCAGTAATGCATGTAGACATTGGCGAGGAGCGGTGAAATTACCGAACCTTGGCCCGTCCCCTTGTCATCGACTGTTACAACTCCGTCTTCAAGTATACCCGCCTTAAGCCACTTCTGGATGAGGCGGACGATGCGCTTGTCGCCAATTCTGTGTTCTAGGAAGCAGATGAGCCATTGCTGGCTAACAGCTCCAAAGAAGTTCTGGATGTCGGCGTCAAGTATCCAGTTCACCTTCTTTATTTTGATCGCTGTCGAAAGTGCATCCAACGCATCGTGCGGTCCCCGTCTGGGTCGGAACCCATAGGAGAAACCGACGAAGTCGACTTCGTAGATCGCGTTGAGCACCAAGACAGTTGCGCCCTGGACGATTTTGTCTTCCAAGGCGGCGATCGCTAGTGGCCGCTGCTTTCCATCCGCCTTCGGGATATACGTCCGGCGAGACGGTTGCGGCCGGTAGGCTCCTCGATGGACCCGTCCGTGCAGATCCTCGAGCCTGGGCTCAAGATCCAACTCGTAGTCCTGCCACGTGATGCCATCCACCCCGGGGGCGGCTTTACGCTTCAGCGCGTAGAACGCCGTCTTCAAGGTATCGACATTGATGTGGTGGAGAAGCGCGGTGAACCGCTCCTTCTTTCTTTGCCTTGCTGCTTGTCGTACGCGGTCCAGCGCCTGGGTCACGCGAATCCGGCTCTGCGCCCGGTGCGTGCTTTGCTGGCCCACGTTTCCCTTGGTCCCCGGCCTTGGCTCCACCGGCTCCGCAGCCGGTTGCCCGGCCTTGTTCGTCGGCTTCGTCGCTACTATGCCGGAGTCAGACTTCTCTGGATCGTGCATCAGCGGCTACGGCTCCTCGCCTTCCCGCCACGGACCATCGGCCCGGAAGGCTTATGGCCGATCCAGAGATCTCCCGGTTCCCGCACAAGGAGCGTCCGTACATGCCAGGGTCTCAGACCACGCCGAGCTCGGTGGGCACTCGCAATATCGCGCCTGCCGATTTTGCCTTCCGTCAAGTGAACAACGTCGGCACTCGGATTTATAACGGTTTCGCGGCTCAATGGCTGGCCTATACGCTCCCCCACCGACGCTTCGCCGACGTCCTCACGGACGCCTGCGCACGGATCAGGGGCGACGTGGATTGCTACTCCTTCATCGCAGTGGACTTTCACCACATACTCCTTGCCGGTTTCTCCCGGCGCACTCACTCGCGTTACGGCCTGCACACTCGCGCTGTCACCAATTCGTGACACGCTAATCGAAGGCTTCAGCCACTTCGTTACCTCCATGACTGCTCCGATTGCTTCCGGCTGGAGCGATTGCCGGGTGGGGCTTGCACCCACTGGAAAGCGCCGTCTTTGCACGGCGCACGCCAATAACGGAAGTCCGGTCATGGTAGCGATGTAAGGACTAAAGCCTACTCTGCGCGGCACTGTTGACGGGCATTATCCAAGCATCCGGCACTTAGAGTTTTTCAGGATCATCCACATCCGAATTGTGCCGATTATTGAATTTCGCAACCGGCAGCCGCCAGCCACGCCTCATCGCCATGACGCGGAGCGAGAAGCATGAAATCAGCGCTACCGCCGTCACCGGGGCGACCGGCAACTGCAGCATGTCCCCGACAACCACGATGGCTGCGGCTACCAGTGCCGCGACGGCATATAGTTCTGCCCGGAGTACCGTCGGTATCTCCGCCAACAGCACGTCACGGACCATACCACCGCCGATCCCGGTCACCATGCCGAGAACTACCGCCATGACCGGGTTCAGTCCGTGGGCCAGCGCTTTCGACGCGCCAGTAACGGCGAAGAGCGCAAGACCCGCCGCGTCAAAAATAAGGACCGAGTTCGTCATCCGCACGATCAAGGACGAGAAGCAGAAGGTGATGAGGCCTGCAAAAAGCGACACGCCGAGATAGCGCCAGTCGGCGACCGCCCCCGGAGGCACGACGCCGATCAGCAAGTCTCGGGTAATGCCTCCGGAATTTGCCGCCGCGAAAGACAGGACCAGTACGCCAAACAAGTCCAATTCTCGCTTGACCCCCGCCAACGCCCCGCTAAGCGCAAAGACAAAGGTGCCCGTCAGATCAAGGACAAGCGGAAGCTTTTCCATATACCGCTTTCCGGCGTTGTTATGCTGACAACCAAGCGCGGGTCGCGACGACAAGCGTTTCCACGCCGGTTTGTAACGTGGGGTGAAGAACGGGAGCGAATTTCGGGCTGTGGTTCACCGGAAGCTCATTGAGCTTATTTGCAGCTCTAGCCTTTGCGTAAGCTTCCGGATCAGTGCCGCCGACGAACCAGAAAACCGAGGGTACGTGCCATTGGGTACCGAACGATCCGAAGTCCTCGCTGGCGGGGGCCGGCCCCGTTTCGCGGACGCGCTCAGTTCCGAAATGTACTCGGAACGCGTCAACCACGCGGTTGCTGGCATCGCGGTCGTTCACGTTGAGAGGATAGTGATCCAGCGTCGTGATCTCGGGCTTGCGAGGGGCGCCGGAGGCTGCCGCCTCGGCGTTGACGATCCGCTCGATCGCGGCCAGTACGCGCGTTCGTACGCCCGCGTCGAAAGTCCGTACGTTCAGCTTGATAATGGCCTCGTCGGGAATTACGTTTTCTTTCGTACCCGCCTGAAGCACGCCGATGGTTACGACGGCTGCTTCCGCAGCCGCGATCTCGCGCGAAACGATGGTTTGGAGGCGAAGCACCGTCGCTGCCGCCATCACCACGGGATCAATGCTCGCCTGCGGCATCGACCCGTGTGCGCCACGACCAAACAGGCGAATTTGTAAACTATCCGCCGCCGAAGTGATCGCACCTGCACGTCCTGCGACCGTGCCCGATGGCCCTACCATAACATGCTGACCAAGTACCACGTCCGGCTTCGGGAAGCGCTTGAACAACCCGTCGTCGATCATAGCCTGCGCGCCTTCCGCCGTCTCCTCGCCGGGCTGGAAGACCGCCATTATCGTCCCGCCCCACGTCGTCTTGGCCTCGGCGAGCAATTTCGTCGCCCCGACGAGCCAGGTCACGTGCATATCGTGGCCGCACATGTGCGACACGGGAACCGTATTGCCGTCGTGATCAGTGGCCGTCGCCTTGCTCGCGTAAGGAAGGCCGGTCGCTTCCTCGACGGGTAGCGCGTCCATATCCGCGCGCAGCATGACCGTCGGCCCGTCGCCGTTCCGAAGCAGGCCGACCACGCCAGTCTTGCCGACGCCCGTCGTCACTTCATAGCCGGCCCCTCGAAGACGGTCCGCAGCGAGTTTGGCCGTCCGCGTCTCTTGCATCGATAGCTCGGGGTGCGAATGCACATCCTTGTAGAACTCAGCCAAATCGGGAAGCAGGCCTTCAATATTACGTAGCGCCAGATCGGATGGGTTGGCTTCGCTCGTATTCATGGGGACTGTCTCCATCGCAGGCCTAAAGCAAGGCAGTTTCCCCAATGCTTTGCTTAGTGCAAGTAATTAGCATTGGATGAAGTCAACTGAGCGTGAAGTTATCGTCTGCAGTCTGAAAAGCATCTGCCGCATTGCAGGAAAGCCGCAGCAATTATGTCGCCTACCGAACTGGTCTCTCCATCGAGTGCTCACTTGGCAAGAATTGCAGGTCCCGAAGTCCGCGTTGGGTCATTCGCGTCGGTTTGGGCGTGTACCGATGACTTCCGCTCTACCCCTAAGAACAGACATCGTCACAGTCCGTCGGCATGTCTCAAAAGTGCCATGGCACAAAGTCGCTGCGCTCCAGCCCGCTGCGCGGGAGCAAGAGCCGAGAGACTGGTAGCCGATGGAGAGGACAGCGATAGCAGGGTTGCCTCGATCAACTGGCGTATTGTCGGCGTGCAACGCATGATCAAGAACAACAGGATCATCTGAAGCCAGCCACCCTTTCACGACGAACCATCGACCCGGCCTATAACGCAAATACAAAAAAGCCTTGACGAAAGCGCCAGCCAGGTTGCTTGAATGTGCCGTGTATATTTCTGCTCGCAAGAAATTGATTCAAGCCATGCCACTGAATGTGGATCAACCGTTTAATCGCGCAGCAGTTGTAGGATGTGCCATTTCTGCTACGTGCAACTATTTGAAATCACACGGGCCAAAAACATTAAATCCCCTCTTGGGCAACAATCGTGCCAAATCGCTTAAGTTGTGCACGCATTCGAAGTCGCTACTCTTCGAATTTCCTAAGTCGAGCACCTCTTACAAATCCCCATAGCACCGGCTGCACTGCCGGTGCCCCACATCCCGCGACTTCGTGCCTTGGCGCTTTTCGGACGCCGGCCGTCGGAGCGTGGGGATAGTCTCGCCATGCCGGCATCCGAAAACCTATACAACAACCGACATGCTCGCTTCCGTTTCGCAATAGCGGCATGCCGAATTAGGCAATTTCTGAGTTTGCGAGAGACGTCGGACGATCCAAGATTTTGCGCCGGCCATCCGGTGGTCGCTGCAATGTCACGGAAGGGGTTTCCCCAAACATTGTGCGGTATTTTACTGAGAAGCGTCCCAACTCCCAGAAGCCGTGGTCGGTGGCAATTTGCGTAACGGTGGTTGAACTGTCCGCTCTTGAGAGTGCACGCTGGACAAGGTGCATTCTCCGCAGAGCGAGATAGCGGATAGGCCCCATGCCAAGATGTTCTTGGCAGACGAGACGGAGGGTTCGTTCATTCGCGCCAACAGCCGCGCAAATTTCCGGCAGATATAATGGAGTGTTCGGGTTTACTTCTAAAAATTCTTCGAATCGCGCAATGATCGCGTCGCGGCGAAGACCACCAGCCGTTATTTTTGAGGACTCGCCCTCAGTTAGACACCTCACCATCAAGTGGATAAGCTGCTGCTCTAACGCGCGGGACACTTCTGGTAACTCAAGTAGGGTCGGCGAGGTTTTGGCAATTAGCCCAACCGTCCCGTGCAGCCTTGTTAGCCGCGACATGAGATCGGGGTTCGGTCGCACAACTAGCTTGAGTTTACCAACCGGGAATTCCTGACCTACGATCGCGTTGCACGCGTCATCGAAATCATCGTTGGTCAGGGACATTGCACCGTAACGGCATTCACCCTCTGTTCGGTGATGCATCACGTCGTAATCGCTAACGACGATGTCGTGAGGAGAAATATCTCTTCCACAATTTAGCAATTTCGGCTGATCTTCATCCGTCAGGAAACCGATGACCCTGCGACCCGGCCTTACCTTGCTGGCGTAGATCTGCGGCAGCCTTTCGTGAAAACGCTGCATCCAAAGCCGATCTAGGTTGATCTGCGTCAACTCGGCGTGGAATTCCCCTTTCGTGGTCGGATAAAGCTCAACATCCGCAGCTCGAATAGCCGTCTGATAGGGAAACGGGTCAGTAAACGAGAGAACTCTACTCGACGGCATTAGTGCCCCCACGCCCTGATCTGGCGTTGCTGAAATCGCGCTGTGTTCGCGCGTAAAAAATGACTGTCTATTTTAGGTATAGAGTTGAAAGTTTAGGTTCAAAACTGAAGGGGGCTATGCGAAGTCGGCAGGAACGTACGAAATATTGTTTCACATTCTCGTGGGAAAAGGTGCATTGTGCATGCAACGAGCGTGTGACTGTCGCGCCTGCAAGAGGCTCCGTCAGCCACCGAACAGACTATCAGAAAATACCATGGAAAGTAGCCTTTTGTCGGCCTGGAGCGCGTGTCGATTTGAGATAGCGCATGAGCAACGAGCACGAAGAATCGAGGAATCTGACGGCCGACGAGTGCGACGAGCTCGTCGCCGCACTGGTCGAAGAGGCCACCGGTCTGCCGCACGGACTAAAAAAGGAAGGCGTATTGAGGCTGGCGGATGGCTATCGCAATCTCGCCGCAATGAAGCGAATGGTGTTGCGGAACACGAATTGACAACTCAACCCGCTCCATCCTCACGCTAGCGGCGGGCACGATCGGGGCATACCCCAAATCGTGATGACAGTGGCGATCCCGACGTTCGCGTTGTGCATCTCACCGGCCGCGTCTCTAGGACAACGCGGTCGCCCCGTGTCTGGTTTGGGTCAAACTGAGAAGTCTGGGTGGGCCACCGGGAAGTCGGCTTTACCTTCGAGAACGGACATCGTCAGACCGGCCCGGTTGGTCCGTTTCGTGCCAATAGCGAACATTTTGGCCCCCTCTCCGCGTCGCAAAAAATCAGGCGTCGCAAGACATATCTTGCATTAACGCTCAGCGGCAGGAGGGCCTCCGGCAATAGGCGCGCTTTTTATCGCCGATTGCGGGTCGCTTGAAAGTGCCAGAGCGCGGCGAGAAGAAGGAGGAATGACGTGACGGCGGAGATAAGGCAGTAACTACACACCGCGCGAATAATGCCAAGCTGAAGGTAGATAAAGTACATCGAAGAAGCGGCGCCCAATGCGGCGTAAAGAATTGCTCGGAACCGCAAGCCGCTCGAAAACGGATTGAAAGCAAGGCGCGCCGCCAATCCAAACATGAACACGTAGTAGATAAAGCCGAAGTATGACATCGGCGTCCCAAAAACCCGCGAGTAGGGACTGTTAATGACGGTGTTGCATCCATCAAGGATGGGGCACCACAGCGGCGCGCCGGTGTAGTTGCCGTGGGCAACATAGACGGCGTCGGCTATGCCGATGAGCGTGAGAGCGAGCATGGAGTACGACGGCAGGGTGACTTTCCCAGTCTCGGATACTCCAGTTGCCTTCTCCGGCGTATATGTCATTGCCGAAATCGCTTGGTCATCGCCCTCTCCTTTACACAGCTTATCAGTTGGTTCGGGCAAGCGGGCATGGAATTTTTTTGCGGACGCTTGTCCATTTGCGACAAGGCTCACTCTTTTGAGCACCCTCGGTCGGACAGGTATCTGCGTAAATCACTAAAAATCAAACACGCCTCAAGGAAAAATAAAGGATTTCTTCAAGATCATTGGCTGACGAGAAGATATGTGACTGGTGGCGCAAATCGCTATTCGATCACCTCGTCCCTGTAACTTTTCCGGGGCGATCCCCGTCTAAAACTACAGGAGGCCATATAGGTTCCTACCGATTATCAAATGATAAATTGATCCAAATCATTGCGTCAATGGTGTGAACCTTCAAGTGTCTGCATGAAACGCAAACTTCAACACCGAATGGGATGAGGCTATGAGCACAGTACAGCTAACCTATGACGCTGATAGGCACGGCATTGCGGTGAAAGAGCCTGGGCACAAGAGCGTGGCAATTGGCTGCACTTATCATGGAGCTGCAATCGACGATCTATCGGCAGGAGATTTGGTCGCCACTGGCGTTGCGGGGTGTATGTTGTTCTCGATGGGCGTGCAGGCTAGACAGGATGAATTAGACATCAAGGGAACCGTCGTGGATGTAGCATTTACGATGACGGACAAGCCGTTCCCACACATGGATAACATCACGCTGATCTTCCATATGCCACGTAACTACACCCCATCAGAACGTGAAAAGCTCGAAAGGGCAGCTGGACGGTGCCCGATCAAAGCAAGTTTCCGCCCGGAGACGAGCATCATAGTCAAGTACAACTACGTGAAGGATCAGAGCAGCCAAGGCTGGCACGGGCTTGAGCGATAGAGACGAAGACCGCGCCGGACCAGATCGTGCCTGATCCAGTGATGCCTGCAAAGTGTTGGGGCCTAGCGGTGGAGCACAATATGTCCGGAGGTCGCCGACTTCCGAAATGGGTCTTGGCCGCGTGAAAACGCCGAAATTGAATTTGCGAACGGAAATTTCGTCTCGACTTCAGTCAATTTGAAAAACAAAAGCGCTGGCGACGGTTGCCGAGACAAGACAATAGAGAAAACAATTCTGCGCGCTTTTCGTGCGCGCACGTTTTCACGCAGCCAGGGTCATTTTCAGACCTCAAGGCCGCGTCCGAGCTAGGTCCGTTCATCCCTCAACAACGGACATGCAGCGACTGCGGCGGCTTGTCCGTTTCGTGCCACAGCGGTCATGCCCCTTCCGCCAGTTGCGTAGTTGATGTAGCCTAACCTTCAAGCCGCCCCAGCGGGACGTGCCGAAGTCCTCCTTTTGGCGGCAAGCTGATGCCGTCGGCGGGCATCCCACTCAGACCATCATTTGTGCGGTCTATCCACGCTTGCATCGCGCACCCGCGCGAACTTACGCGCGTGCAATAAAGGCGATCAGGGAGGAGGACGCCAATGAAACTTCCCCGCCGCACATTCTTGCATCTGGCTGCGGGCGCTGCCGCGCTCCCGGCCACATCGCGCTTCGTTTGGGCACAAGCCTATCCGACGCGGCCGGTGCGCGTCATCGTCCCTTTTCCTGCCGGCCAGGCAACCGACACCATCGCGCGGCTCATGGGTCAATGGCTGTTGGAGCAACTCGGGCAGCCATTCGTCATTGAGAACCGACCGGGCGCCGGCGGCAATATCGGCACCGAAAGCGTCGTGCGGGCAACGCCTGACGGCTATACGCTCCTGCTTGTCGGGCTGCCGAACGCGATGAACGCGACGCTCTACAAGAAGCTCAATTTCAATTTCATCCGCGACATTGCGCCGGTCGCGAGCATTGGCGGCACCCCTTATGTCATGGTGATCAATCCATCCGTTCCAGCCAAGACGGTCCCGGAGTTCATCGCCTACGCTAAGGCTAATCCGAGCAAGATCAACATGGCATCGTCCGGCAGCGGGTCCGCGTCCCATGTCTTCGGCGAACGGTTCAAGATGATGACCGGTATCAACCTGGTCCACGTTCCGTATCGCGGCGGTTACGTTCCCGATCTGCTAAGCGGACAGGTGCAGGTCGTTTTCGGCACCATATCCACGTGCATCCAGTACATCAGGGGCGGCATGCTGCACGCGCTGGCGGTGACAACTGCGACCCGTTCGGATGCGCTGCCGGATATTCCGACGCTGGCCGAATTTGTGCCTGGCTACGAGGCGAGCGCATGGTATGGAGTTGGTGCGCCGAAAGACACGCCCGCTGAGGTGATCGACAAGCTCAACAACGAGATCAACGCCGTTGCGGCTGATCCGCTCATAAAGGCGCGGCTTGCCGGCTTAGGTGTTGACCCGATGTCAATGACATCGGCCGCGTTCGGAAAACTCATTGCCGACGAAACCGAGAAGTGGGGCAACGTCATCCGGGCCCTCAACATCAAGGCGGAGTGAGGCCGATCCGCTGTCGATAATCCAAGCCCGTTCCGCGAAACCGTCCCGATGACCGCTGTGGGTCATTCGCGTCGTTTTGGCTACTGGCTAGCCTCTTCCGGTCTACCCCGATCAACGGACATCATCAGACCGGCCCGGTTGGTCCGTTTTGTGCCAAAGCACAAAGTCGCTGCGCTCCAGCCCGCTGCGCGGGAGCAAGAGCCGAGAGACTGGTAGCCGATGGAGAGGACAGCGATAGCAGGGTTGCCTCGATCAACTGGCGTATTGTCGGCGTGCAACGCATGATCAAGAACAACAGGATCATCTGAAGCCAGCCACCCTTTCACGACGAACCATCGACCCGGCCTATAACGCAAATACAAAAAAGCCTTGACGAAAGCGCCAGCCAGGTTGCTTGAATGTGCCGTGTATATTTCTGCTCGCAAGAAATTGATTCAAGCCATGCCACTGAATGTGGATCAACCGTTTAATCGCGCAGCAGTTGTAGGATGTGCCATTTCTGCTACGTGCAACTATTTGAAATCACACGGGCCAAAAACATTAAATCCCCTCTTGGGCAACAATCGTGCCAAATCGCTTAAGTTGTGCACGCATTCGAAGTCGCTACTCTTCGAATTTCCTAAGTCGAGCACCTCTTACAAATCCCCATAGCACCGGCTGCACTGCCGGTGCCCCACATCCCGCGACTTCGTGCCTTGGCGCTTTTCGGACGCCGGCCGTCGGAGCGTGGGGATAGTCTCGCCATGCCGGCATCCGAAAACCTATACACAACCGGACATACACCTGCGACAGAATTGGTCTGTTCCGACTAATTGCTCGTGGGCCGATAGAGTTTCAACTTGTTTCCCCACGCACCTCGCATCCCCGCGAAACTCGCTATGGTTTAGGACCCACGCGACAAAAAATACTGTGGATCGCGACTAAGTGAGAGTCGTCACGGACTGCGCACTGTCGTTCGCGACATCCTCCGCACGGTTGCGGAATGATCCGCACCATCAAAGGAGACACGAGGATGACACTTCCTAAGAATGATGTTCGTACCACGCACGATGACTTTGTGAACCGCGAACTTTCCCTTGCTGAGCTCGGGGCGATTTCAGCGGGCTTGAGCCCGAGCGGTCTTAACGGCTCGACCACACCACTTTTCAAGCCGCCCCATCCGCACAAGCCGATCCTCTCGTTGGGAGAACTTCTCCAGCTGGGCCTGAGGTTGTCGACAATCCCGATTGGTCTCGGACTCTTCTGATCGCGTAGTATGAACGTCTGCGACGCGAACTCCTGGGCCGGCCCTGCGGTCCAGGAGTATTTTTGCGGCCGAATCAAAACTCGCTCAATGCAAGCAATGCGAAGGGACACATTAAGTAGCCGTCCGATATGCATCTCTCCCGAAAGGAACAAGCAGCGCAACTCTACCAGCCGATGATTAGGATTGCACAGATACTGATGTCCGAGTTGGGGTCAAACTGAGAAGTCTGGGTGGGCCACCGGGAAGTCGGCTTTACCTTCAAGAACGGACATCGTCAGACCGGCCCGGTTGGTCCGGTTCGTGCCATAGCACAAAGTCGCTGCGCTCCCGCCCGCTGCGCGGGAGCAAGAGCCGAGAGGCCGGTAGGGAGCTGAGAGGATAGTGATAGCAGTGGAGAGCTCCCGTCCTGAGAATCGAGGTGTCGTCAACCTCACTCAGGAAGGAGCTCCCCATGAGCGAGACTAACACTGTCAGTCCGCTGCGTCAGCATATGATCGAAGACATGGTTGCGCGCAAGCTCAACCCACACACGCAGCGCAGCCACATTCAAAGCTGCAAGCGGTTCGCCGCCTGGCTCAAGCGCTCGCCGGATACGGCAACGCCCGACGAGGTACGCCGATTTCAGCTGCACCTCATCGAGAGCGGTACCAGCATCTGCAATCGCAATCGGATCATGACCGGGGTCCGGTTCTTGTTCCGCGTCACGCTACGTCGCCACGATCTGGCAGCCGAGGTTTGGCACCTCAAGGAACCGCAAAAGCTGCCGCCGGTGCTGAGCCCGGAGGAGGTCAAGCGTGTTCTGACCATGGCGACGAGCCTGAAGGCGCGAACGATGCTAAGCCTGGCCTATGGTTGCGGACTGCGGGCTGGCGAGGTGGTGCGGCTGCGAGCGGGCGACATCGACAGTGAGCAGAAGATCATCCGCATCGTGCAGTCAAAGGGCCGCAAGGACCGGCACGTGATGCTGCCGGCGGAGGTCCTCAAGCTGTTGCGGCAATGGTGGAAGGCGCGGCCGACCGCGTATGATGACGGCGGCGTCGCGCCAGAACACTGCTGGCTGTTTCCAGGTCGCAGTAATCATCACCCTCTGACCACGCGTCAGTTCAGCCGGCTGTTCAAGGAGGCCGCGAGAGCCGCGGGGCTGCGCAAGACAGTCTCCTTGCATTCGCTTCGCCACAGCTTCGCGACCCATCTGCTCGAACGCGGCAGGGACATTCGCGTCATTCAGGCGTTGCTCGGACACGAGAAGCTCGAGACGACGGCCCGCTACAGTCGCGTAGCGATCGGAATGATTGCCAAGATCGAGAGCCCACTCGATGGCTTGAGCGCGCCGCGCCGCAGGCGTACGAGGCAGGATAGTAAGGAGCCGCTGCCACCGGCGCCGTAGCGCCGCCGGCCATGGCTCGACCAGCTCTGGAGGTCGCGGACATTCTCCGCGATCACGGTCCTGCCTGGCGCGAGGCCAACCGCGGGCATGTGAGCCTCGAGCAATTGAAGGTGATGAGTGCGATCGAGCGCTGTCGCACGGCGGCGCTCGGCGGGCATGTCGCGCGCTGCGAGAACGCGGCGTGCGGCCATACCGAGATCTCCTACAATTCCTGTCGCAACCGGCATTGCCCGAAGTGCCAGGGTGCGGCGTCACGCCGATGGCTGGCCGACCGTGAAGCGGAGCTGTTGCCGGTGCCGTACTTTCACGTCGTGTACACGCTGCCAAGCGAGTTGCGCGATATCGCCTACCAGAACAAGCGCGTGATCTACGACCTGCTGATGAAGGCGGCGGCCGAGACGACGCTCGCCATCGCCGCCGATCCCAAGCGCCTCGGCGCACGGATCGGTATCACGGCCGTGCTGCACACCTGGGGCTCGGCGCTCACCCATCATCCGCACGTGCACATGATCGTGCCGGGTGGAGGGCTCTCGTTCGACGGCACGCGATGGGTCGCTTCGCGCTCCAATTTCCTCGTCCACGTCAACCTGCTGGCGCGCCTGTTCTGCGGCAAGATGCTGGCGATGCTCATGGAGGCGTACGACGCCAACCAGCTGACGTTCTTCAACACCCTTGCCGGACTTGCCGACAAGAGAACATTCAAGCGTTTCATCGCCCCGCTGCGGCGCATCAAGTGGGTGGTCTATTGCAAGGCGCCGTTCGCCGGACCCGAGCAGGTGCTGCGCTATCTCTCCCGCTACACCCATCGCGTCGCCATCTCGAACCGCCGCCTCGTTGCAGCCGACGACGGTGCGATTGCGTTCCGCTGGAAGGACTATCGCGTCAGTGGCCCGGACCGTTGGAAGACGATGCGGCTTCACCCGCACGAGTTCATCAGGCGTTTCCTGATCCACGTGCTGCCCAAGGGCTTCCACCGCATCCGCCACTACGGGCTCTTTGCCAACGCCAATCGCGCCGAGAACATCGCGACAGCCCGCGCACTCCTCAACGTCGTCCCGCCTGCCGCCGCCCCGCAAGAGCAGCCGAATATCGCCACCGACACGCCACGTGTGTTGCCTTGCCCTTGCCCGCGCTGTGGCGGCCGCATGATCGTGATCGAGACCTTCGCGCCCGGCTGCGAGCCGAGGTGGCGCCCGATGCCGAGCAGGATCGACACATCATGAGCCAGACCTCCCGTGAGCGTCGCAACTTCCCCGTGCCGATGCGCTGGCCTCACGCCGACAGCGATCCCTCTCGACCCGGTCACTGTGCTCGACGCACCGCGCGCTCGTTGATCCGTTCCGAGAGCTTGCCGAGATGCCCGTTACACGCTTCCAATCTCGCCAGCGTGCAGATCCGCCGGCCGCATCCCGTCGGCGTCACATCCACACTCGAGCTCGGCGCCGCCATCAAATCCCCATAGCGCCCGCTGCCCCGCCGGTGCCCAACCTCCCGCGACTTCGTGCCTTGGCGCTTTTTGGACGCCGGCCGCCACAGCGCGTGGAAGGGTTCGTCATGCCGGCGTCCAAAAACCTGCACAACTGCAGACTCATGCATTGCAACATCGCGGCGTCACTCGATCACCTCGTCGGCGATCGTGAGTAGCGACGCAGGGACTGTTAAACCGAGCGCCTTGGCCGTCTTGACATTGACGACGAGCGTGAACTTCGTCGGGTCCTGGATTGGGAGGTCGGCAGGCTTGTCGCCTCTGAGAATGCGATCGACATAAGCGGCTGCTTGGCGAAACTGCACGACGCGGTCGGTCCCATATGAGACCAATCCACCTTCCCTGACAAAAACTGGAAATTCATAAATCGCCGGCAGCCGATAGCGAGTCAACAATGCAATGATGAGGCTGCGGTTTGTAATCGTGACAGCAGTCGGCAGTATGATTACCCCTCGGTCCGACTCACCTTCCAATTTCTCGATTGCATGTTTGATCTCCTCAGCGTTGGCTGCGCTAGCTCCGCTCACTTGCAGGCCTAGTATCGGTGCCGCCATCTGAACGGCGGCAAGCCGTCCAATCTGCGGTACTTGCTGTGGATTGTAGATGACGGTGAGGCGGGCGACCTGCGGAGCGATTTGCTTGAGTATCTCCGGCATTTTGCCCGTGATGTTGCCGCCCGGTCGGGCAAGGCCCGCAACGAGACCAATGCCGACCGGATCGGCAACGCCCACAAAGACAATCGGAATCGTGCTTGTTATCTGCTTCAAAGAGGCCACCGCGAGCGGCCCATTGGCGAAAATGACGTGCGGCTTGCGGTCGATCACCTCCATCGCGAGCTGGTTGATGCGGCCAATGTCGGCACCGGTCCAATACGTGTCGATTTGAATATTACTTCCGTCAATCCAACCTAATTCACGAAGCGCTTGAACGAAGGTTGCGATCCATGTCTGTACCTCGGCATCGGCTTCGGCGAACGGGAGCAATATCGAGACACGCCGCTTGCCTTGCTGTGCGCGCAACGCGAACTGCCATCCTGCAGCTGTGCCGCCAACAAGCGTGATAAATTCGCGTCGTCTCATGAGCTTCCCCACGATCCTACCACATCTCACGGCATGTCACAGCAAATCGAACCGCTCTAACTCCGATCAGGGTCAAAAGCGACGGTTCGGCGATGTCCGCGTTACTTCCGCTTCACCTCCCAAAGCCGACATTTCACCGTGAGGTTTGGCATGTCCGTTTGGTGCTGCCGCCAATAGCGGTCATTGGTCAGCCGCTTAATCGAGCGCCAAAGCTGCTCCATACTCCTCGTCGCTCATGCGTGCCAAATCATAGCGGGGATAGACGTCTCTTGCCCGGCTAAAGAAGAACTCCTCGAATGCCTTGGCAGCACGCGCACGCAGCGGGTCAACTACGCGGCCAAAGGCAATCTTCACAAAAAACCTTTCTGCTCCCGCGATGGGTACCAACTCGAAATGATTTGGAAATATCCGTGTCCAATAGGAAATGAGGTGATACTGCGTGAGCCCCACGTCGGCATAACTACGAGCGATCATTTCGGGTACATCGCGATGCGTAATTCCGATGCGGCCTGGAAAGTGCTCTACTTCAGCGGCGAAGAACGCGTCAGCCGCGGACTTTCCGATCAGTTCGTCGACTGCTGCACGGTAGCGAGTACGAGACCCCGCTTCGACAACATCGGGTTGCGCGAGACGCGCGCCGCTGCGAACTACATCGGTGAGGCCGCGAATACCAAACGGATTGCCTTTGCGAACAAGAAGCGCGAGGCCACAATTCTTTGAGAAGAAAAGCGCCTGCGGTTCAAGCACTCCCAGCTTACGCAATTGTTGCAGTGGGTCGGGCCCACCCATAACGATATCAGGGTAGAATCCTGACTTACGGCTAACGTCTAGAGTGAGGTTGCCGAGAGCGAGCCCTCCAGAGCGAACCATCTGAACAACGACGGGTTGAGGCACGGTCACGACCACCACGTTCTCCAGGTCAAGATCGGCGTATTGCGGCTGCAATTTGGCCCACGACGGGAACGCGCCAACGATATCCTCGCTGAGCAACACCATAAGGTGGTTGCCTTCGGTAAAGATCACCAAGCTCGCTGGCGTTCCAATCCTGCCCACAATGTCAGGCACGGTATCAGTGTGGCCGGCGATCGATCGGATGCCAGGCTGCAGCTTGGTCACGACCGGCCATACAAGCGGTCTAGGCGGCGTCTGAACCGCTGCACTCTGCTCCGCGGCACTTGCCGCTTTAACTTTTTGACTTCCTACGGTAACCGCGCTTAAGGCGCCGCCAAGAAACACGCGCCGCTTTATCATGTCAGATCCCCCGCAATTCGAACCCAACGCAGTGCGAATTTAACACGATCGTGACCTATCTGTACGATGTCCGCTCGGGTCAATCGCGTCACTTTGACCGTGCGTCGGCCACTTCCGGTCTACCCCGATAAGCAGACATTTTCTGAACCGGTCGGCATGTCTCAAACGTGCCGGCCAACGCCTCGTTCGAACAACGCACACGCAGCATCTCTTAATTGGCAGGTCAGGACCAGACTAGGCCGGTCGTGTCAATTCAGCCGTGTGAAATGGTTCGAGAGTGTCGATTGCCTCAACGGCTTGTGTTTTAACATCCCACTTGAACAACCGCAGAACCATCTTGTCCGGCGTGAAGTCGACCAGCGTGAACCCGTGCTGCTCTATCGGCTTCACCTGCTCATCCATCTCGAGATGCGCAGGCGGTATGGCACCGGTACCGCGCCTCGCCGAAGGCCAGCCGCCGGGCCGTGTTCCCAGCGGCCCTGAGAGAACGACGTTGATGGGATTGGCCCTAAAATCGAGCCCGCCACTTCGTAGCATGCGTCCGAAACCGATCGCGTGCAGGTCGCCGCTGATCACAAGGGGCACGCGATTCTTCATTGCTGCGATCGCCTCCATGAGCCGATCATGCTGCTTGAGCCAGCCTGACTGCCAATAGGGCTTGGGTATCGCTGTCGTGAGCTTGCCATCGGGTCCGAGGACATCCGGGTACCATTCGCCCCACTTACCAGCTGTCCAACCCGGCGGATTGGAAGGAACTTGGACCAAATGGGTAACCTCAGTCGCTGCGATGCGCGCCTTCAGCCATTTCTCGACTTCCGGATCGAGGTAGACCGCGCTCGGTCCCGCCATCGTGAGCGTCCGGCGTATGTCATAGAGGAGAATCTCAGCCAACCGCCCATAACGAATCGTGCCGAAGCTTTCCGATGCGCCCCACACCCGATCACCTGACGACGACCATGGCAAGCCGAGCGGTCGCGCTGCGTCCGGCAAGAATTCGGGATAATACATTCCCTGGGTCGCGCGAGCGAGCTGCAGCATGAAGAACGAAGGTGGGAAGGTAACGATGTCGTCGGTCGCCTCGTCGTTGTCGAAATAGTCGTGGTCGTCCTGCATGAAAAAGACCGGGGTCGAACGGAAGTCGGTACCATAGACCGGGACGATTTGCGGTCCGGCCGCGCGCTTCAGGACGGTCTCGTTGTCTCCTCCCAAGACGATCGCTGATCTGTCAAACGAGCCAGCAAGTTTGACCGCTTCGGGGGTCTGGAAGACTTTCCCACCTACCGGAGCCAAGAGGTCCCAGTACACCTGATCGCCATTGGCGACGACCGCATCGGGTTGAAAGCTGAGACCGCGCCGCAGAAGTCGATTGCGCACGACGGTTGGGAGAAATTTATGGACTTCGTGGCCGCCGCCACAGGTATAGATCAGAAGGCGGAACTTGTCGGGCCGCTCGTCTGGATTCGGAAAAGTCGCAAGCTCCCAAGGCTCGCACAACGGGTAGCCCTTGGCGCCAGCCAGCGACAGCACGTATCGGTGTTGAGGTTGCAGGTCAGTTACGTAAAAATGCCAATGTTCGCCGCGCGTATCCCCCATGCGACCGCGCACTGACGTGCCACCGACGCTCAGCGTCGGGGCGTCCGTCAGCGGCGTACTGAAGGACGTCTTGATCAGCATCCCGGTGTCGCTAACCGTAGGCAGCAAATGGCGCAAGGCGCCAGCATCCCACGTTACACTGGCGGGCGCGGAGACCGACGCTGCTTGCGCGAACAAGTCAGTTGGCACGGCGAGCGAAAGGGCGGTAGCGGCAGAATTGCGCAGAAATTTCCGACGGTCGCTTACGAGCATGGGAGGCCCTCCGTGCGTCGTGTCGCCTGCCAAATATTAGGCATTCTTCTCGGCACATGCCTAGCTTGAATCTCGGTATCTGGTTGGCGATCCAATGTCGGCTTCGGGGTCATTCTCGACCAAACTGGGCTGTTCGCGTAAGGTCGGCTCTAGCCTCATGAACGGACATGCAGCGACTACTTCGGCATGTCAGTTTCGTGCCATGAACGGACATTCGGTTGGTCAAAAAGCAAGAAACAATGTGAAACCAAGAACCGGGCGGGCGAGCTGGTCGGTGAATTAAGGAATAGGCGCGTTGCTTAGCGCCCCGGGCGCGCGGACTACCGATCGCGCGACTTCCCGCGCACATTTGATAAACAACTCTACCGCCGGGCTGAGCGTCCGATTCTTCAAAAATACGATCTCCGCCGAAATTCGAGGACCAGAGGATTTAAACGGGAGAACCTTCAAAGCTGCTTGATGAGCGTCGAGCGCTGCGACGGATGTCGGAAGAATTCCAACAAATTCCCCGCTCGCAATAAGCAATTTTGTGAGCTGGATAGACACGGTTTTGATGGCTGGCCTCGGCGGTTGAAAGTCATTAGCTCGAAATATCCCGGCGATGAGGACGCCTGGAGCGCTGTCGTAGGATGGCAAGACCCAGTTGCTTTTGATGATATCCTTGAGAGCAACACGGCGTTTGCGCGCAAATTCGCTCTGCGCTCCCACCACGAAGACAAAAGGTTCATCGAACAAGACCTCGGAATGGAAGTCGTCTTCCGGGCGCTGTCCCGTGGCTCGCGTGATCAGCAGGTCAATTTTACGCTCTCGCAATTCCTGGATTTGATATTCCCCCGGATTTGTGAGCTTCACGTCAAGCTGAACGCCGGGATATTTCTGCGAAAATTTCCGCACGATGGTCGGCGCCAGGCTGTGTATGACAATTTCGGTACACCCAAGCCTAACTTCGCCCGAGTTTGGATCAGACAAATGTTCGAGCGAACGAACCCCCTGCCGCATTTCGTCGAATATATTTATGCCGCATCGAAGCAGCACCTCTCCATAAGCCGTCAGTTCGGCGCCTTGTGATCCACGATCCAGCAACCGCACTCCAAGTGTACCTTCCATATCGGAAATCGTCTTGGAGATGGCGGGATGGGAAATTCTCAGCTTAGCGGCCGCCTTCGCCATACTGCCGGTATCGGCGATTGCCATGAGAATGTGAAGGTCGCGCAGCTTGATGCGACTGCCAATCCGGTCTGACCAATCCATGTAAGCCTTAACCTCATAGTTACAGGGGTGTCGCGATTTTAGGACTACCAGATAATGGTCGAGCCGACCAGAGTTGAGAGTGCGAACTGACGATCATCCGCCAGACAACGAGAGTTCGTTTAAGGAGGGTCACATGATCACGAAACGACGGCTTTTATTACTGACATGCGCAGGTGGCCTTGCCGTGTTGCCCGATGTGATGCGCATGGCAGACGCCCAGACCGGGCACTCCGCTTCGCGCATGCTGGTGGGTTTCGGTGCCGGGGGCGCGATAGACGTGATTGCGAGAATGCTTGTCGAGGGGATGAAGGGCTACTCGTCTTCGTTCATCGTGGACAACCGTCCCGGAGCAGGCGGCCGCCTCGCGCTTGGCGCGCTGAAAAACAGCCCCGCCGACGGGTCGGTAATGGTACTGACCCCCGCTTCCATGGTCGTCGTATTCCCACACGTCTACAAAACGCTTGGCTACGATGCGTTAAAGGATTTCACGCCGATCACGCCGGTCTGCTCCTTTCCGTTTCTTATCACAGTGGGTCCGATGGTGCCGGCCGATGTAAGGACGCTGGTCGATTTCGTGAAATGGTGCCTAGCCAATCCCCAGCAAGCGACGTACGGCACGGCCGCCGCAGGATCGATGCTGCATTTTACCGGCGTGAGGCTGGCCAAGGCCGGCGGTTTCGAATTCGTGCATCTGCCATACGGAGGCCCGAACGGAATTCAGGACCTTCTCGGCGGTCGAATTGCCGCAACAATCTATCCCATCGGCACCGCGCTTCCGCACGTGCAGTCTGGAGGCATTCGGGCGCTGGCAACAACCGGGCCGCAGCGTAGCCTGGCGCTTCCCGACGTACCGACGGTCAGGGAGGCCGGGTACCCGGCGCTTGAGGCCGAGGAGTGGTTCGGAGTTCTCGTTCCGGCAAAGACGCCCGTCGAAGACGTGAACCACCTCAATGAGGCGATCCGAGCGGTGGTGAACGCCGACATTTTCAAAACCGGCTTGGCCAAGCTTTCGGTTAACGCCGTTAGCGGCACACCCGGAGAATTTGCGCAGCTGATCAAATCCGATTTTGACCGGTGGGGGCCGATTGTTCAGGCGTCCGGCTTTTCGCCAGAGGATTGACGCGTGTCGTGAATACCCCAACGAGCCCGGCCCTGAGGGAAGGAATGCGCAAGAGTGATAGGAGGCATCGGACGCCGGACCAGATTCTAGGTCCCTACTTTCCGACCGGGCGCAGGCCGGCCACGCAGGACGACCTGACCGCAACCAAGGGAGCCGACGGGCTTGCGCAAGGAGAATTCATCGAAGTCACCGGGCGTATTCTCAATCTTGATCGCAAACCTGTCCGCGGGGCAAAGCTCACGGTGTGGCAGGCCAATACCTTTGGCCGGTATGCGCATTGCAACAACTCCAACCCTGCGCCGCTCGACCCGAACTTCGTCGGTTGCGTCTGTATTCGATCGAATGGGGACGGCGTTTATCGGATCAAGACCGTAAAGCCCGGCGCTTACCCGGCAGGTCCGGACTGGATACGGCCACCTCATATTCACTTTGAGGTCCAGGGCCAATTCGAGCGGCTCGTTACGCAGATGTATTTTCCCGGCGAACCGCTCAATGCCTGCGACAGGCTATTGATGTCCGTGCTGTATCCGGATCTGCTAATCGCAACGCCGGCTTCGTTGGAAGACCGGCCGGAACATCGCGTCCTGAATTTCGATATTGTTCTTACGCGAGGCTAGTGGTCATTCCGACCATGTCCGAGTTGGGTCAAAAGGCGAAATACTCGCTGCGAGCAGATGTTTTCCGCTGTTCACCCAGCAACGGACATCGCTCAATAGGGTCGGCATGTCCGGCAGCCAATAAGAGAACTGAGCAAGCTTATCGTGGCCAGCATTATGGGATCGGTGCCGGTCGCCACGAGAGGTCATCGGACCAAAGGTAGATTGCGATGGCCGCCAGGCACAGAGCTATGCCGATCCAGAAAATCGGCGAATGATGGATCGGTCGTCGGTCGCTCGAAGCTGGCTTCATTCGATTACCCCGTCGGCGCGGCCAACGAGCGACGCCGGCAATTCGAGGCCGAGCGCTTTCGCCGTCTTCAGATTGACAACGAGCTCATATTTGGTCGGCGCCTGGACCGGCAGATCGGCCGGCCTTTCGCCCTTGAGTATGCGATCGACATAGCCGGCAGCCAGCCGCGACGTTTCAACCAGATCGGGTCCATAAGATATTAGACCACCGTTTTCCACCCAGATGCGATTGCCGTAGATCGCGGGCAATCCGAGTTGAGCCGCAAGCTTTATGATGTTGTCACGATGGCCGTTCACGGCAGCGGCGATCGTCGCGATCAGCCCCCCATTCCGAGAGCGCGCAATCTTGCCGACCCCATTCTCGATCTCCTGGCCGTCACGCGCGCCGATCGGAACAACATCAATCCCCAGCGAACGGGCGACCGATTGGATGACCGCGAATTGCCCGATTCCCGAGGTTACCGTGGCATCGCGAATTATGCCTACCCGCGTGACCGCAGGCGCGGCCTGCTTGAGTATTTCAAGCCATTTGGCGCTCAGGCTGTAATCGAACTGCATGAAGCCGGTCGCATTTCCACCGGGATGGGCAAGGCTCTCGACAAATCCTCCACCCATGGGATCAACGGCGGCTACGAACACGACCGGCACGGTGTTGGTCGCCTGCAGCAAGGGGGCCGTCGTCGTGCCGCCGGATGTCACAATGACATCTGGGTGTCCGGCGAGTAACTCGTCAACATGCTTGCGGATCTCGGCGGCTTTCGGAGGGACCCGATGAATGAATAGTTGCAGGTTCTGACCCTCGATCCAGCCGAGGTCGCGCAACCCATCCCTGATCGTTGCTATTCGGCGCTCATAATAGGGATCATCCTCGGTCGCCTCGGCGACAAGGATGTCGACGCGGCGCGACTGACCCTTCCGCTGTGCAAGTGCAACAGACGGCAGCACTACCGTCGCACCGAGCCCGGCAATAAAGTCGCGCCGCTTCATGCGATCACCTGAGCGTCCTGCTGGTATTAGATCATGAGGACTGGCTTGCAGCCAAGACGCTTGATGTCCGCTGAGGGTCTTGGCCGCGTGAAAACGCCGAAATTGAATTTGCGAACGGAAATTTCGTCTCGACTTCAGTCAATTTGAAAAACAAAAGCGCTGGCGACGGTTGCCGAGACAAGACAATAGAGAAAACAATTCTGCGCGCTTTTCGTGCGCGCACGTTTTCACGCAGCCTGGTCGGGTAGGATCGAGGCGCGGATCGGGCTTCGAATGATGCCGACGTTTCCTCGATCCCCCCTATCATCCGTACGGCGGGTTTTCCCCAGTACGGCTGGAAGGCTGGCTTTCCAAGCAGTGCCTTCCTGGATGATCAGCGGCTTAAGCCTGCTCCCGACATGCGCCGTCCGACATCCAGTTTGCATCCACCCTTCGTGCATTTCGTGGTCGCTACGGTGGTCCGCTCTGAGTCGGGCCTGAGGACTCGATCATGCACCGCCATGCGGTGGAATACTCCACCTACCCCAGGGGCCCTCGCTCGGGTCCGGGTTGTAGTGTCCCGGTCCGTCATCACTTAATCGGCCCCATCCGCCCCACTCGCAGGCACATCGCGATTTCACCGCATAGCGACTTATACGCGATGCCTTCGCTGTGCGGGAGCGCCTAGGCGACCCGCGAGTGGTTCCGAACTTTCACTGCACATTCCTTCCTGGCATGCCGTCCTCTCCGACCCCGGGGAGTCCAACATCGATATGTTCCAGAACTTCGATGCCGACATGGCCTTCGCCGTTTGACCACCGGCTCGGCACTCCCGACACTCCCGCAATCCGTTCCGCGCGGGTTTCCGATTTCGTGGCTTCACTGGTTCGCTTCCGCTACGGCCTGCCAGGTTGCTCGCCCCCCTGTACGGATCGGACTGGATCGCCCAGCCTTCGGGGACTTTTACTTCCAGGCTTTCAACGGATCAGTCTCCCTCTCCGTTGCTGGATATAACTACAACAGTAGCTGGATCTCCTTCTGTTGGCGGGACTTGCACCCGCTGGAATGGCAGCTAGCTTCGCTGCACGGTCAAAATCGGAAGAACTCAGGCTGAGCAAATGTCTTCCGGGTTACCCTTGAAAGCGGACATCGCTCGATACAGTTGGCATGTCGCAAACGTGCCAACAGCCGAAGTGGACGCCTCTGCGCTTTCGAGCGTACGCTCGATGAATCTCAAAAGTCTAACAGGTAGACCGGAAGCCTTGCATGAGCCTCGAGGTCGCGGTGATCGGTGGCGGCATCGGCGGACTCTCCGCTGCGCTGCAGCTTCTGAAGGTCGGGCTCGATGTCCATGTCTATGAGCAGGCGCCGCGCAGCGCCGAGATCGGCGCCGGCATCCAGATCAGCCCCAATGCTTCCAGGCTGTTGACTCGCCTCGGGCTGAAACCGGCAATGGACGCCGTCGGCGTGCGTCCCCTCGCGGTGCATCAGCGGCGATGGGATGATGGCCGAACCCTGCAGCGGGCGCCGCTCGGTCCCGAGGTCGAGGCACAATTCGGCGCGCCCTACTATCACTTTCACCGCGCCGACCTGGCTAACCTGCTGGCCGACGCCCTGCCGCCGAGACGACTGCATGTCGGCCACAGACTGCTCAGCCTGGAGCAGCGCGGCGACAGGGTGAGGGCGCGCTTCGACAACGGTACGTCTGCCGAAGCTGATCTACTGATCGGCGCCGACGGTATTCATAGTCGCGTACGCAACATCATCTTTGGGCCCGAAAAGCCGCGCTTCACCGGCTGCGTGGCGTGGCGCGGGCTGGTGCCGGCCGGACGCATCGCTCATCTCGACATCGAGGTGGCCTCGCACAACTGGATGGGGCCCGGCGGTCATTGCGTCCATTACTGGGTCTCCACCGGCCGGTTGATGAACGTGGTCTGCGCTGTCGAACACAGCAACTGGACCGCCGAGTCGTGGACCGACCGCGGCGACGTCGCCGAATTGCTTCAGCGCTACGAGGGTTGGCATCCGATCGTACGCGACCTCATCGAAGCATTCCCCGAAACCTTCATTTGGGCGCTGCACGATCGCGCCGAGCTGCCGCAGTGGACAGAAGGTCGCGTCACCTTGCTGGGCGACGCCTGCCACCCTATGCTGCCGATGATGGCGCAGGGCGCCGCGCAATCGATCGAGGACGGCGCGGCATTGGCGTCGCTTCTGAATGCGATGCCTGATGACGTGCCGGGCGCGCTTCGACGTTACGAGACGGTGCGCAAGCCGCGCGCAACTCGGCTGCAGAAGACGAGCGCCGCCAATCGCACACGCTTCCATTTGCCCGACGGGCCCGAACAGCAAAAGCGCGACGAACTGATGGCCCACAGCGGCGACCGGTCGCTCGCCAATATCGGCTGGCTCTTCCAGCACGACGCGGCGCTGGCTGTTTGATTGCTACGGCTTCAGCGCGTCAACGACTGCACAATCTAAGTTACAACGAAGAGCATTCCATGGAGCAGCGCTGTCTGCGGCTTCGCCGCCGCAACATGAAATGCTGGCCGATGTTCCGTCACGGGTCATTCGCGTCGTTATGACCGTGGGCCGTGCACTTCCGATCTTCCCCGATGAGCGGACCTTCTCCAAGTCAGTCGGCATGTCTCAAAGGTGCCATGAACGGACATCGCGGCAGGTCGCTCTAATGAGGAGAGCGGAATAAATCGCGAAAGGCCCGGTCGGCTTTCGCCGCCGCGATGAGCAGTTGACCGTCGATCACTGGACTGAGATCACCGACGTCCTTCCACAGGGCAGGGCCCAGAACTCGAAGACTCCTGCGACGAGCTCGCGCAAAGGATCAATCGCGTTTATGCTATCGCGCGCCTAAATGAAGTGATCGACGGCCGGTGTTCGAAGCGGACGGAAGAACGCACGGAGTTCCTCCGCCAATGCTTCCGGAGCTTCGAGGCTGGCGAAGTGCCCCCCGCGCGGCATGCATGTCCAGCGCTGTATATTGCCGTACATGCGTTCGGCGAGTGAGCGCGGCGGGGTCAAGATTTCGCGCGGATGTTCGGCATACCCCGTCGGCACCATCACCTTCTCGCCGGCCGGAACAAGCCACGGACCATGCAGGCGGGCATAGTACGGCCAGAAGCTCGCATTGATCGTGCCCGTGAGCCAATAGAGCATGATGTTGGTCAGAAGCACGTCACGACCGAAGTGACGATCGACATCACCGTCGCAGTCACTCCAGTTACGGAACTTCTCGACAATCCAGGCAGCCAGGCCGACGGGGGAGTCAGAGAGGGCGTAGGCGAGCGTCTGCGGTTTTGTCCCCATGATAGCCGAGTAGCCCGTCTCTTCCCTCAGCCAATGCGCCAGCTGCTGCTCGTAACGTTCTTCGTCCGCGCTGAAGGCCGCGTCGGACGATGGTGTGCGAGGGATCCCGAGGAGGTTTATATGGATGCCGACAAGGCTGGCCGCATGCGCCCAGCCGAGGCGTGTAGAGACGAATGCGCCCCAATCATGACCGTGGGCGGCAAACCGCCGATAGCCCAGTACTTGCGTCATCAAGCACGCCAGAACATCTGCAATCTCTTGCAGGTTGAAGCGCGTCTGACCCGCTGTGAATGAGAACCCGTGCCCCGGAATGGAGGGAACGACCACTGTGAAGGCATCCGCTGGATCGGCGCCAAATGACGAGGGATGCGTGAGCAATGGAATCAGCTTGTGGTATTCGTAAAACGATCCGGGCCAGCCATGGGTCAAAAGTATCGGGAGGGGCGCTTGTCCCTCACCGGCTTCGTGAATGAAGTGGATGTCGGTACCGCCGATCGACGCCTTGAACTGGTTGAAGCTGTTGAGGAAGGCCTCCTGCTTTCGCCAGTCGTAGCCAGCTTGCCAATAGCCGACAAGGTTCCGCAGATACTCCAGACCCGTGCCGAAACTCCATGGCGCGCCAGGCGCTTCGTCGGGCCACTTGGTATTCATCAGGCGTCTGCGAAGGTCGTCGATTTCGGCTTGCGCAACCGCGACCTCGAATGGGTACGGCACCTCGCCGTCCCACTCAAGAGCTTTGTGAATCTCGATTTCAGCCATTTCAGCGCGCCTCGATCGTTATATCTCTGGGAGGCTGATATCTTTTTGAGCTAACGTCCAATATATTTTTTGGACCTAATTGATATGAAGATTGAATGATATGGATCTCCGCAAACTCAGATACTTCGTGGCGACAGCGGAAGAACTGCACTTTGGACGTGCCGCCCGGCGGCTCGGACTTTCCCAGCCGCCCTTGAGCATGCAGCTGCGCGCGCTTGAACTCGATCTCGGCGCTAAGCTGTTTGATCGCGATAACCGTAATGTCGCGCTGACCAACGTTGGTGCTATCTTGCTGGTGGAGGCACGCAAGATTCTGAGGCAGGTCGATCAGGCGCGTGTTCTCGTGGAAGGAACCGCACGGGGGGAGTATGGCAAGCTGTCGGTGGGCTTCATCACGCCTGTCGAGTACACGTTCCTGCCGCCTCTTCTGAGAGAGTTCAAGCGCCAGTGTCCGGGAGTCACGCTGCAGCTGCGCGAACTGACGAGCGATATTCAATCACGCGAACTTGCGCAGGGCACGCTGGACGTAGGCTTTCTTATCGGGCCGGCACCGACCGATCAACTGTCGCACCAGGAGTTGATGGCTGAACCGTTAATCGCCGCAATTCCGAAGGGGCATCGCCTGTCGGGTACGTCTGGCAAGCTTTCCGTTCGGCAATTGGCGAATGAGGATGTGATGATTTTTCCTCGCGCGATTGCACCGGCCCTGTTTGATGAGACGCTCGCCTTCTGCCAGCGCGCGGGATTTAGCTTGAGGATTGCGCAGGAAGTGCACCAGTCGCAAACGATCATCAGTCTGGCATCGGCGGGGATCGGCATTGCTCTGGTACCAGCGTCAATGCGCCATCTGCGGCGCAAGGGCGTGGTTTATCGCGCCTTTGCTGAGCGGGTTCCCAGAATGCGCACTTTCGCGGCGTGGTCGCCTGATGCGCGATCTCCATTGCTTGAGCGGTTCGTCAAGCTTGCCTTCACATGCAGCAGGAAGGCCGTCCAGGCGCGACAAGCTTAGCCGCTTCTATACTGAATTGTCATGACGGCATTCTGCCTCCCCAAAAGCGGCGCGAGGTCCGATATGGGTCGTCATTCGCGACAGTTTGACTATGCCCGTGTCACTTCCGGTCTAGCCCCGACTCCGGACATATCGCTGCATCGCACTGACTGACGGTATGTGCCAACAGCGGTCATGCTTGTTGTCGCGTTGCCGGGCTTCTGAACGGTGAACAGAGGCGACGCAGAGACCATCGGCGATGCTACGACATCAGCGTTCATAGCTCTGATCGCTGAAGGGGGACGACTTCGGTAGTTGAATGTGAATATATCCAACTTGTCCCGCCACGTGACAGCTATTGCATCCCGCTGTCAGTTCATCAAATGCCTTGGTGTAGAGTGAGTAATCTTTTTTCTTCGCAGCTTCCATCAAGCGCTTCAGCGGCTTGTCCACAAGCAACACATTATCAATTGGAAGATTCCTATAAAATAAAGCTGCGGCAATGAAATCATCTTCGAGTTTTTTCGCTTCATAGTTGAGCAAGTCCCAGTTCTTTGCCTTTCCGATAAACCATAACTTGATATGTCGCAGCTGAATGGTCGCCATGATGTTGGCAAGTGTCCCCACAGCTGGTTCAGAGGGGTTCCTATCAGATGGTGGCGTCGCAAATGGCACCTGTTCGGCCATTACCGGCGCAAGCGTGAAGACTGCGATCAAAAAGCCGGTCAAAAAGCGCTTCATTGCGGACCCCTTCCGATTAGTTCGAAGCACCAACGCAAACTCTGAATTCGAGCCTTTGACATAAACTAGGGGGCATTCCCGATCAACTCACGTTGCGCGGCGCGGATTCGGCTAAGTTATCCAATGACCGGCATCCCTGGCTGCTGCGCTTGCGCGACAGGCGACCGCGCCAATGTCGAACCACCGATGAGTGTTATGAACTCGCGCCGCTGCGTGTTCGCCTCTCCTGGGACAAGGCGTTATATTGCTTCAGACGAGCGATCCGGAAGAGGCTGCCATTGGGCTTACGCTAAGTGGTCGTTTGGCCATGCGGCGACAAGGAGCAGCTATCGCCAAGCTGCTGCCGCCACCTGAAAAAGCCGGGCCAATTCTGGACATCACCTGCGGCATCGGCACCCAATCATTAGCATTAGCCGCACTCGGATATGCGGTGACAGGGTCAGATATCTCTGCTGCCGAAGTCGCCCGTGCAAACCGCGAGGCAGTCGCGCGCGGTCTGACGTGCAACTTCCGCGTGGACGACATGCGAACATTGGGGTCTGCTGAAGTCGGCAAGTACGGCGCCGTCATCGCGCTCGATAACGCGTTGCCACACCTCGATAACGATGACGATATTGTCGCCACCTTCAGCGCAATCCGAACGCGTCTCTTGCCCGGTGGCAAGGCGATCATCAGCATTCGTGATTATGATCGTCATTTGAAGGAGAGACCGACATCTATGCCGGCCATCTTCTATGGCGACAGGGGAAGCCGACGCATTGTCTTCCAGATTTGGGATTGGCTCGACGAGCGCCGATACGTCGTTCACCAGCACATTGACAACGAAACACCTCAGGGCTGGATCACACATCACTTTGTGGGCCAGTACCGCGCAGTGACGACCGACGAACTCTTGCGGCTGGCCGATCAAGCGGGGTTCCAACGGGTTTGCGTTCTGCCGTCCAGCAATACCGGATTCTATCAGCCTATCATCGTTGCGGAGGTTGGCTGACCGGATGCCCGTATGAGTCAAACGCAAGTCTGCTAATGGGATGGTCCGGCCGCGCTCCCGCCCCACCAGCAAGCGATGCTTGCGCGGGGCACCAAAGACAAGGAGCACGCCATGTCCCAGACAGTCAACGCTGCAATCTCCGTGGTTGGTATCGATATCGGCAAGAACTCGTTCCACGTCGTGGGCCACGATGCTCGCGGCGCCATCGTGCTGCGGCAAAAGTGGTCGCGTGGCCAAGTGAGCGGCTCGCCAATATACCGCCCTGCCTGATCGGCATGGACTCGCGGCAAGTATCACACGCTCATCACCAAAGATGCTCCTGCATGAAGGGGATGCCACTCGGCCCCCTATCCTGGGCGATGCCCCTAGCATAACCAGATTCTGCTTGCCGTTTTCACCAATGCACTTCCAAAGCTCTTAAGGAAATACCCGGAGCCGGCAGCTGCCGAACAGATGTTAAAACGGTAGTCTACTCCAAGGCATCGATCGTTTCTGACACGGTCGCTGCGATTGCAACAACAAGTTTGAGCTTGCCTGCGGGAAGATCGATGCGCAGGATACCGTTCCTTGCGAGGTGTCGCCGTGCCTGCGTAGGCGGGCTTGGCGCGGCGGCCGGAAGCGTTCGGGTTGTGTGCCAAGATGAGCGATCTGCAGCACTGGCTGGAAAAGATTGGACTGGCTCAATATGCCGACTTGTTTGCTAAGAATGACATTGATTGGGAAATCTTGCCGGAACTGACTGAGCACGATTTGGAAAAGCTCGGCGTTTCTCTGGGGCACCGAAAAAAGCTAACAAAGGCAATACAGGCTTATTGCAACTCGTCGCAAGCCCCCAACCGCTCCGTTGATTCCCGATCGACGCCCACGGCAAGCAGTAATGCTGAGAGGCGCCACCTTACTGTGCTCTTTTGTGATCTGGTAGGTTCGACTTCCTTATCTGCACGCCTCGATCCAGAGGACTTGCGTAAAATCCTTTATGAGTACCAGCGCTGTTGTGGCGACGCCATTCGTCGCTATGACGGGCACATAGCACGTCTAATGGGCGACGGAGTTCTCGCCTATTTCGGCTTTCCAACGGCCCACGAGGATGATGCCGAGCGTGCGGTAAAGGCGGCTCTAGAGATAGTCGAATCAGTTCCAGCTTTAATCATCCCGATCGCCGAAAGGCTCGAGGTCCGGATCGGTATTGCAAGCGGCCTCGTGGTTGTCGGTGATCTGATCGGAGAAGGCCCCGCGCGCGAGTTCGCGCTTGTCGGCGAGGCTCCAAACCTGGCGTCGCGCTTACAAGCCTTAGCCGAGCCCGGCCAGATATTAGTCGCTCCACGCACTCGGCTCCTACTTGGCAGGCTGTTTGAATTTGCCGATCTCGGTGATCATAACTTAAAGGGATTCGAGCGGCCCATTCATGTGTGGAGAGTCGTAGCGCCAGGTTCGGCATCGAGTCGCTTTGAGGCGCACACTTCTTTTCAGTTAACGCCCCTGATCGATCGTCAAGCTGAACTGCGCCTCTTACAGAAACAATATAGCAAAGCAAAGCGCGGCAAAGGCCAGGTGGTACTGATCTCTGGCGAGCCCGGGATCGGCAAGTCTCGACTTATCTTGGCGCTACGAAACCGACTAGCCAGAGAGAGATACGGTTTCTTGCAGTTTCAGTGTTCGTCGTATCACACGAGCAGCGCGCTACATCCAGTCATTCATTACCTGGAGCATGCCGCGGGTATAACTCGCGATAACGCAGCTGCGGTCAGATTGGATAAGTTGGAAGACTTGGTACGCCGGGCGACAGAACAAACCAAATCAATCGTTCCGCTTTTGGCTGCCTTGCTGTCGATTCCAACCGAGGATCGCTACTCCCAACGAGAACTCACACCCGAGCAACTAAAGAAGCAGACATTCAGCGCTCTCCTCGCTCTGCTGCGGGCCAGTGCCGAGCAAGAACCTGTGATTCTCGTATTCGAAGACGTGCATTGGGCAGATCCAACTTCCCTGGAGCTGCTTGAGCGAATCCGCGACAACGTAAAGAATTGGCGGATGTTAGTCATTTTATTGCATCGTCCGGATCTTACTTTGCCTTGGGCTGAACAGCCACACGTGACCTCGTTGACGGTCAATCGACTGGACCGGGTGCAGGTGTCTTCAATGGTCCAATCCCTGCGCAAGGGCAAGGTTTTGCCGCGGACCGCAATAGATCAAATTTTGGCCAAGACGGATGGCGTGCCACTCTTTGTCGAGGAAATCACAAAAGCGGTCCTTGCAAGTGCAGTTGGTGGTTCAAGCGAAGGACGTTCCGGGGCACAGTCTACGTTGCTGGTGCCAGACACATTGCATGATTCGCTGATGGCTCGTTTAGACCAGCTCGCGCCGGTGAAAACTGTCGCGCAGATCGCTGCCGTAATTGGTCGTGACTTCTCATTCGAGGTGTTGAAGGCGATTGCCCCCTTCTCGGAGAGTGATGTTCGATCAGCGATCGACCGCTTGCTTGCATCTGGTCTGGTGTTCCGAAGCGGCCACGTAAGCGGTCAGAGTTTCTCCTTCAACCATGCTCTCCTGCGGGACGAAGCTTACGCTAGCATACTTCATGATCAACGCCGAAGGCTGCACGGAAAAATCGCCGAAGTTCTGTGCAAAGACTTCCCAGAACTTGCCGATACAGCCCCCGAGGTCATCGCGCAGCATTATGCTCAAGCTGGCAAATCGAAACTCGCGATCGACTATTGGGTCAGGGCCGCTCGGCAAGCTAGTGCACGGTCCGCTTTCGTTGAAGCGAGTACCCACCTTCAAATGGCTCTCAAGCGGCTGGTCGATCTTCCGGCAAACATAGAACGTGACAATCTTGAGCTACAACTCCAGCAGTCGTTGGGGAATGCGTTCGCTGCAGGAAAGGGGTTTGCCGCCGCCGAAGCCGTTGAAGCTTACAAACGGGCGCTTGATCTGTGCAACAGTGCTAAGGACTCTTCCCAGCGATTTGCAGCGCTTAATGGGATAATTGCGTTCCATATCACGCGAGGCGACTTCGAGCAATCTCGGGGCTTGGCAGAGGACTTATTGACACTAGCCGATCAGCAGGACGATCCGATGCCCAAGCTGATGGGTCATCGTGCTCTTGGCCAGGCGCTGTTCCTGATTGGCGAATTGGCTCCTGCTCGTGACCATCTGAGCAGCTCACTCAAATTGTACGATGCGGCGCGTCACGGATCCCTCGCCCCGCTTTTCTCGCAAACTTATCTGGCACTTGCGTCTACGCTGCTCGGAGACATCGGCCGCGGATTGGCATTTGGCCAGGACGCGGTGCATCTCGCCGAACAGCTGCGGCATCCGCATAGCCTTTGTAATGCGCTTGCGTTTCTGGCGGGAGCGCACGTGCTGTGCGGAGACGCAGAGGCGGCTTATTCAGTCGCCGAACGAACGGTCATGTTGGCCTCCGAGTATGCGTTTCCGCTTTGGTTGGCTGGCGGCCAGATGCTGCGAGGTTGGGCAAGTTCTGATCTCGGGCATGTGGACGAGGGTCTTCCTGAATTCGCAAAAGTGTAAAGGCGCTGGAAGCGACCGGTGCGCTGATCTGGGTGCAGTTTGCTCGCTATCTCTTCGCCCAGGCTCTCGCCAAAGCCGAGCAATTCACCGATGCCGGGAAGCTTGTTGACCAAACTTTGCTGATGATAGCTGGGACTACCGGACGCTGGTATGAGGCCGAGCTTCATCGTTTAAAAGGCGACTTGCTGGTTCGTGGAGGCGCATCTTCAGCGGCCGCGGAAGTCTGCTACGAAACAGCCATCGTTGTCGCTACGCGGCAGGGAGCGCGCCTGTGGCAACTGCGCGCCTCGAACGCCCTTGCCGGGCTGTGGTGTGCTCAGGGCAAGATCCCAGAAGTGCACGCTTTGTTGGCTCCGCTTACTGCGAGCTTTGACGAGAAGATCATGATCCCCGATCTGCAGCGGACCAAGGTTCTCCTCGCCGTGAACGCATAAGTATTACCTTTCAAGCGATCGCAGAACACGCGTGCACCCGTTGGAGCATGCGAAGCACGTCGCTGGCGAGACACCTGGGCTGGGGGAGCCAGCCCGACGCTCCACTCTAAGGACCAATCCTTAATCAACCTCGTCAGGCACAGGCTCGTGCAACGGTATAAGGTTCAATCCATGCCGGTATCTGCTCATCTCATGGTAGATCGTCTTCCTGACCCTGTTCACCGCTCCTAGCGGCCTGTGCTCAGGCAGGCAATGCCAGGGATTGAAAGAGAGGTTTTCACATAACTGACTGCGAGCAGCGGAGCTGAGGTCTTGAACTGGAATAATGATCTTAGCCACGTGAATGGGTGGCGAAACGGACTCCTCCCATTCGATCAAGGTGTTCTCGATTGGGGTGCGATCATCCACGTAGCGTTGAACAAAGAAATCAAACCCCATTTCCCGGCTTGAAAGGACGTGCTGCATGTTCTCTTTCAAGGAAAAATGCGGATCCAGGAATGTCCCGATCCAGGAGCCAACACCGGGCCGTTTTCCAATACGCGGGCTTGCGGAAAATTTGATGGCAATCCTCTCAGCGTTAATGCCGAGCCGATATGGGGTCATGGACCAATATTGGCAATATAACGGATTGATTATCCAGGTCCCATTGACTCTGAAAGCGCGAACTATTTCCCGCCACCTCAGTTTGGGGATAGCGAGAAATTGCCGCAAGTAGCCGCCGCTATGAAATTTCACAAGACTGTTTCTGTATCTCAAGAGATCGTCGACAAAGAAGCTCGGGTTGTTGGCCATCACGAAATCCTGGGTCTCCCGTTCGTCGTCCAGCAACTTCGGGCCATCGACGCCCATGAGCTTAACGGCCATACCTCTCGCATCCGGCAGGCGGGGGCTGAGCACCTCCGAATTGCCGTTGGAGAAGCGGATCCAGGCATTGAACTCCCTGCCGGGTGTAGCAAAGACACCGTGGCGCAACTCTGTGGAGATGTTAGAGTCAACCCGAAAAATTGCTCTTACGCAGCCACTATCTCCGGCGTGAGCATCACGTAATGCAGGACGGCGCCCCTCCTGAAAACGCCTGACAATAAATCGACGAATAATTTCGGTTATTTCGTCTGCGAATTGCCTCTCGGTTTCCTTGTCATTCATGTAGTATCTTTCGCCCAATGCGGCGTCGATTACGTCATCATGCAAGGCATCTTCATGCATTGAAGGGTTCATCTATGAGCCCCTTTTTTGGATCCGAACGTTTGTCGGCGAGAACCGCTTTTTTGGCAACTTCGAGGATGAGATCGCTTGCTTTGCACTCACAATGAAGAACCCAGGGATCTTCGGAAAAACGGAGGCGTCAACTACGCGTAGCTCAGTCGTTCCCCTAACCCGAAACCGGCTGTCGAGGGCAGCAAATTCGTCATCTGCTGCTCCAATTTTGGGCGTGCCGCAGGCATGGTGGCCCCAAGCGCTGTCCTTTACGAGTTGGCCCAACGCCGCTTGTGATCGTACTTGAGAGCCGGGTATGACTACGAGGCAAAGGCTCACGCTCCGTGTGGTAATTCGCCTCACGAATTCAATCCCGGCCACGACCGCGTCCAGATCATCGCCATGCTGGTCATTACCCTCATCGAAGTAGTAAAAATTGACACTTGGCGTATCCTGTGGAGCCTCTCCGCCATATTATTCGTATGCGCTTTGAGGAGCACGCACGTCCATCACAAGTTGGCGTGAAAATTTACCTTAAGTCCGGGTCCTACATTGTGAACTGGGCCACACGCTGTCAATCGGTTTGCAAATTTTGCATGCCGAATGACACTACGAAGCAGCTCAGAGCATGATGCATTCAAAAAAATGGTCCTGGCTCAAGGCGTGGGCCATGCAGATCGCCAGGCGCCGCGGGATGAAAAAGGCGATCGTGGCTCTGGCACGCCGGCTGGCCGTGATTATGCACCGCATCTGGGTTGACGGCACCGAGTTCCGGTGGACCCGGGAGAAAGCCGCGGCAGCAGCAGCATAAAAACAGTTCAGGATCAAACCCGATAGGAGAAAACTAGAGCTCCACCGAGCGGTGGAAAGATGTCCCTCGCGGGACGATGAATGAGGTGAGTTCGCATGTCCGCTTGGACCTGCCGTTCGTCTGACGGCAAGGCCGACTAACAGATTGTTCCGCCTCGTCTTCGAACCCCATGGTGGAAGGGCCCTGGCGCCGATTCCGAAGAGAAGCAAGAGCCCGCGGGCGACATCGACATTGCAGTGGTGGATAGTCTGAAAGTGCTTGACCCCAAATGGCCGATTAGAGAAGCGGACATGCGGCAACTTGCGGCAGCATGTCCGTTTGGTGCCAATTCCGGACCTCCGCCCTTACTAAGCGCCTCATTGGAGCCTGAACACTGTCTGCAAGAGCCCCCTCACCGCCTCGCGGGTCGCAATTGCAGCGGCCTCGTTGTAGCCGATATGGGGATCGGTCTGCACGCAAGGGTCCGCGTACGTAAACGGCTGGCCGGTCTCGGCATTGATGATGGTGCCGAGAGGCTCTTCCTTCAACTTACACGCACCTACACTCTGCGCACCCTTCAATACGGTCGGTATCTTCGGTGCGAGCGGGTTGTCGAAGGCGTGGTGTGCGTCCGGAAATTCGGTCAGCTTGGCATCCTTGCCGGCAGCGCGCAGGCGTTCGAAATAGGGACGGCATGGAGCCACCGGGTTGTAGTCGTCTGCCGCGCCATGGAACTGCCGGATGGGCACCGTGCTGACTTCGGTGTCGCCGATGATCGCGATGCTGCATGACGCATAAAGCGGAATATACGCCGCAAATTCGATGCCTGGATGCCAGGTCTGCTGGAAGCGCGTAAAGCTGGCAGCGAGCACGGCTTGTCCGCCGCGTGAGAACCCCATCGGTACGATACGTGCGGGGTCGATCCTGGGATGAGCGATGAGCACGTCGTAGGCCCGGTATATATCCAGCACCATGTTGAACCGTCCGAGTTGCGCCTGATCGGAATTCACGTCGACCAAACCACGCCCGGAGAAGCTGTCGATCACGAAGGACGCGATCCCCATCTCATTGAAGTATTTCGCCCAGAATTCCTCGCGAGACCCTGTGCCTCCCGACCCATGTACGAGGATGACCGCCGGCAGGCGGCCCGAAGCGCCTCGCGGCAGCCGCAACTCGCCCGCGAGAGTGACAGCCTTTCCATTCGTGTCGCCTATCAGAAACTGTTGATCCGTCAGTGTCAGGCTTTCGAACGGACGCAATTCCGTCCGTGCCGCCAAGTCATTGAGTGCAGGCATGGCCACCTCCCAAATTGTTTGCCGCAGGACGCACCTACAACCAGTATACGTTCGGCGACATGTCTGCTCGGGGTCAAACTGAGAAGTCCGGATGCTCAACCGGGACGTCGGCTTTGCCTTCAAGAACGGACATCGTCAGACTGGTCCCGTTGGTCCGTTTCGTGCCAAGGCACGAAGTCGCTGCGCTCCAGCCCGCTGCGCGGGAGCAAGAGCCGAGAGGCCGGTAGCCGATCGAGAGGACAGCGATGGCGAGGTGGCAAGGTCAACACGATCAGCTCATGTATTGTCGGCGTGCAACGCATGATCAAGAACAGCAAGGATCATCTGGCAGGCGGGCCCTGATGCGGCGAGTCACATCGACCCCGCCATAACGCAATGACAAAGTTGTCTTGACGAATAGCGCAAACCAAGTTTGCTTGAATGTGCCGTGGATATTTCTGCTCGCAAGAAATTGATCCGCACCATGCCACCGAACACCGATCGACCGATCAATCGCGCAATGGTTGTGGGATGTGCTGTTTCTGGCACGCGCAACCATTTGAAATTACACGAGCCAAGAACATTAAAAATACTCTTGTGCAACGTTCATGCCAAAACGCGAAAGTTGTGGAAGCATTCTGCTCGCGCCGCGTCCACCATCGAGATCGCCACCAACATACGATCCCCATAGCACTCGCTGCACTGCCGGGTGCCATACTCCCGCGACTTCGTGCATTGGCGTTCGGACGCCGGTCGCCGCAGCGCGTGGATAGCCTCGTCATGCCGGCGTCCGAAAACCTAGACAATAGGCGACATAACCCTCATGCATCCGCATCGTTTGGGCAATAAAGGATCACCAACTATTGGACAAGAGGAAGCCTGATCCTAAACGACGCGCCGCCGTGATCACGATTTTCTGCCCATATCAGTCCTTGGTGCGCCTCGATAATGGTGCGCGCGATGGACAGACCCATACCCATGCCTCCCGCCTTGTTGGTGTAAAACGGTTCAAAGACCGTTTTTAATTTGTCTTTGGGAATGCCCGAGCCGCGATCAGACACGGATAACTGGGCAAAGTTCTCGACGTACGAAGTCCGAATGCTGACGACGCGATTTTCGCTCGGCGTGTCCTTCATCGCGTCGATGCCGTTCACAACAAGGTTCAGAATGACCTGTTGAAGTTGAATACGATCGCCGAGGATTGGAAGCACATCCTGCGCGATCCTACTAACCAGTTCTACCTTTCGTGCGACGACCACCGACGTAAGAAGTTCAACGGTGTCCCGAACAAGGTCGTTGAGGTCCAGATTTTTCAGCTCGAAGGGTGCCTTTGTCACGAGGCTCCTTATCCTTCGGATGACTTCGCCGGCGCGTCGGTCATCATGCAAAATATCGTTCACAATATCCTTGAGTTCGACGATGGCGGGGAGTGCAGCGATGTCGGGGCTCTGAGATTTCAGGATGGCGTCCGCGGTTTCGGCGTTGGTCAGGATAGCGCCGAGCGGCTGGTTGATTTCGTGAGCGATAGACGCTGCGAGTTCGCCCATGGTCGTTAGCCGCGCCACGTGCGCAAGCTCCGCCTGCGCCGCCTGCAGCTCCTCGTTGGCGCGAACGCGTTCGCGCTCCGCGTCAATCAGGTCCGTGACATCCCGGTTAATGCCGACCATGCGCACGGGCCTGCCGTCCGCGTCTCGGATGATTTGCGCCACGCCGCGAATGATGCGGATAGCACCATCGGCTCGCTGCACCTTGAAGTCGGAAAGGTAATCGCGGTCGCCGCGAAGCGCCGCCTCGACGTCCGCCTTGGCTTGTTCGACGTCTTCCGGCACAATGCACTTCGACCAGGCGTCGAAAGCACCGCTGAATTCTTCCTTACGAACGCCGTAAAGCCGGTACATCGAGTCGTCCCAAACCAGGCGATCTCGTTCGACGTCCCAATCCCAGATGCCGAGCGACGCGGCGTCGATAGCGAGCTTCAGCCGTTCTTCACTCAAACCCAGGCGGGCTTCGCTTTCCTTCAGCTCGCGCTCACAACTCTCCCGCGCCGCGACTTCTGCGACCAGATCGTCAAACGACGTCTTGAGCTTGGCCGCCATGGCGTTGAACGATTCCGCGAGGGCATCCAGCTCTTCCAATTTGGCGCCTGGCACCCGGACGCTCATGTCCCCGCCTGCCATCGTTCGCGTCGCGTGGGCCATGTGCCGGAGTGGCGCGGTCACCATGGACGCCAACACCGCGCTCAACACAAGAGCGAGCACTAGCGCCACGGCCAGCACCATCGCGGAACGGCTGTTGGCCTTGCGTAAACCCGCCAGATAGAACAATTCAGGCATGGCCGTCATCAGGATCCAGTCATGGCCGGTGCCGTGATCGCGATACGCGGTCGCGTAGGTCAGCCACGTTTCCCGCGAGAGCGGCTTTGCCGTGACATGATCAAACTGGAACTCGGTCGCCCCTCCAGACAGCCCCGATGGTCCGGTGTGCTGTGCGAGAGCGGCAATGGCGGTCGCGACTACCGGATCGCCGGCGGAAGCGGACGAGGCGACCGTCTTGCCGGTCATGTCAAGGATGATAGCTCGACCATTGGTGCCGACGGCCTGGCTTCGCAGCAAGGAGTCGAGCGTCTCTTCGCGCTGGACGCCTGCCGGCGGCGGCGAACGGGCGACGTAGTCGTCCAGTTGCAAGCGGATGTTCGCAGACATCGCCTGATGGAGCCTTGTCGCCAACATCTGCGCATCGTCGTCTGCGGTCTGAAGCGCGACAATCGCTGTGGCGCCAACCATCACGAGCACCAGCGCGATGAACGGTGCGAAGATGAATATCCGGATTGGAAAGCGTCCCTGTACCGGGGAAACCTCTTCCGGCATCTCGCCACGACCTGATTCCCAGATCCATTCGCTGGTCCCGATCGCACGTTCTTTGACGTGTCCGGGAATTTCCGCCCAGAACCATCCGAACCGTCTGGCCAGCGGCAGAGCAGCCAGGAAGGCCACGGGCCCCATCACCCAGGTGATCGACGTCGTGAACAACAGCGCCGCCGTGATTCTGTGGTACGAAATTCCCGATGGGAACTGATCCGAACACTCGTACCCCCACAACACGGGCTCCAGCGTCATGAACAAGACGGCGGCCGCCAGGTATCGCCACCACGTCCTGGCTATCCGAAAGTCGGGATTTTTGCCCAAGAGCTGGTGGGCAATCCAGAAACACGCGGGATTGATGAAATAGCCCGGCAGCCAGGCGACCAGGAACTCCGGAGGGACGCCCTCGATCAAGTCGGACAACCCGTATGCGAACGGAACGGTGATGAGCGCCGGATAGCCCAGAAGAACGATGCTGAGCAGGACGGTCAGATCTTTCAACGACTCGAACGTCTGTGCGCCCGGGACAAGCACGATGAATGATCCGATGTAGCCGGTCGCGATGATCAGCACGAACGTCAGCGGCATGCTCAGGAACGCCTTCGTGTCCCACCTTTGCCACGCACGGCCGAAACCCCAATGCTCCCCGATCCGGAACGTGAAGCCGCAAAATGCGCTGACGGCCAGGCAGAGGCCGACGAGATAAGCGAACCGCCCCCACACCTCCAGGATCGGCAGGGGGATGCTACTGACGACCGCCTCAATCCAGGCGACGACGGCGGTCATGGCGGATCACTGGGCATGGCGACGATTGCGCTGTGTTGTCGTACCAAGATGCAGCGAACGCGGCGCGCAGCTACGGCGCCACTCAGAACATCGAGACAGTCCTGTCGCGCCATGCCTGAGCCTGACCTCTGGTGTTGGGGCAACCGCATCCATTCGTGAATTCCGCACTGCGACAATTATGTAAAATATCACAATCTGGGGAAGCTTCTATGCCCAGCCATGCGGCACCCTGGCGCTCTCCTCCGCGGGAGGTGAATGACTGCTGTGGGTCGGGTAGGATCGAGGCGCGGATCGGGCTTCGAATGATGCCGACGTTTCCTCGATCCCCCCTATCATCCGTACGGCGGGTTTTCCCCAGTACGGCTGGAAGGCTGGCTTTCCAAGCAGTGCCTTCCTGGATGATCAGCGGCTTAAGCCTGCTCCCGACATGCGCCGTCCGACATCCAGTTTGCATCCACCCTTCGTGCATTTCGTGGTCGCTACGGTGGTCCGCTCTGAGTCGGGCCTGAGGAACTCGATCATGCACCGCCATGCGGTGGAATACTCCACCTACCCCAGGGGCCCTCGCTCGGGTCCGGGTTGTAGTGTCCCGGTCCGTCATCACTTAATCGGCCCCATCCGCCCCACTCGCAGGCACATCGCGATTTCACCGCATAGCGACTTATACGCGATGCCTTCGCTGTGCGGGAGCGCCTAGGCGACCCGCGAGTGGTTCCGAACTTTCACTGCACATTCCTTCCTGGCATGCCGTCCTCTCCGACCCCGGGGAGTCCAACATCGATATGTTCCAGAACTTCGATGCCGACATGGCCTTCGCCGTTTGACCACCGGCTCGGCACTCCCGACACTCCCGCAATCCGTTCCGCGCGGGTTTCCGATTTCGTGGCTTCACTGGTTCGCTTCCGCTACGGCCTGCCAGGTTGCTCGCCCCCCTGTACGGATCGGACTGGATCGCCCAGCCTTCGGGGACTTTTACTTCCAGGCTTTCAACGGATCAGTCTCCCTCTCCGTTGCTGGATATAACTACAACAGTAGCTGGATCTCCTTCTGTTGGCGGGACTTGCACCTCGTTCAAATCCCCATAGCTCCGGCTGCACGGCCGGTGCCCCACGTGGCCGCGACTTAACGGCCTTGGCGCTTTTCGGACCCCGGGCGCGGACGTCGGGACAGGCTCGCCTCGGCATTTCCGAAAACCGTCCAATAAGCGACATCGATCACGGATGGCGGCTCAGTCAGCGGGGATCGTAAATTGAAAGAGAGCACCCCGCGGCTCGCACCTGGCCGCCCACAGCCGCCCACCATGGGCTTCGATAATCGAGCGGCAGATCGAGAGGCCTATGCCCATGCCGTCGGGCTTGGTCGTGTAGAATGGCTCGAACAAACGCGAGAGGCTCTCCGGGCTCAGCCCCGGGCCGGTATCCCGCACCGCGACGCACACGCCCTCCGGCTCGATACTCACGGCGCTGATGTGTAATTCGCGGTTGCCGTCCTCAACACTACTCATCGACTGGATGGCATTGACGACCAAGTTCAACATCACTTGTTGCAGTTGGACCCGATCGCCTTGGACACGCGGCAACTGAGGCGCCAGTTGCGTGCCCATTGTGACGCCGGTTTTGGCAGCTTCGCTGCCGGTCAGGGCGGTCACCTCCAGGATCGCCGCATTGAGGTCGACGACTTCCTTCCGGGGTGGCGCTTTTTTGATGAGAGACCCGAGCCGGTCGACGATTTCGCCTGCTCGATGGCCCGTCTCAACGATAGCCTCGAGCCCCTCGCGCACCTCCTCCAGTTCGGGTGGTCGACGAGCCAGAAAGCGCAGAGCGCCCTGGGCGAAGGCAACCGCCGCGCCGATCGGCTGTTTCATTTCATGGGTGATCGAGGCGGTCAGCTGGCCCATGGTAGCGACGCGGTTGGCATGCGCCAGCTCGCTCTGCATCTCGCGATATTGCCGCTCGCGGCGGGTGCTCTCCAACGCAATGGTGGCTTGCGCGGCGAAGTCCCTGAATAACGAAATCTGTTTGTCGGTGAACGGCTGCACCTGTTTGCGGCCCAGAGAAATTATCCCGACTATCTCATTGTCTTTGAGCAACGGCACAACTAGGCCCGTTCGAAGACCTGCGTTCACCCACGCGATCAAAAGATCATCCCGCCGATCGCCTTCAAGTGCTGTATAGTCGGGGATGTGGGTGGGTAACCTGCTTGCGGCTAATCGACCCAGAAAGCTCTCCTTTTCTACGAGCGCTGGGAATGATCGCGCCTCACTAACCAAAAGGGGGTCCCCTCGCACCGCCACTTGACGATGGCCGCTTTCTTCGGAGAGACGTAAGCCGCCTATGTCTGCTCGACAGAGACATGTGGCGCTGTCGAGGAGCGAGTGACGCCTCACACATTGCGCCACAGCTTTGCCACCCACCTGCTCGAAGAGAAAACCGATGTGCGTTTGATCCAAGTTTTGCTCGGACATGCCAGGCTCGATACCACCGCGCTCTACGCGCAGGTAGCCACCAGCGTGATCCGCGCGTTAAAGCGGCCCATTGGAGGACCAAATCGCAGCCAAATCCCGAGCAATATATCGACCGAAGAAACGTTGAATTTCCTCTATACTCAGGGCTGGGCGAATTCGGCGAGCTTCAGTCATCGTCGCGTGAGCCTCCTGCTCACGCCCAAGTCGCAGGAGGACAAAGGCGGCGATCACGCGTGCTCCGTACAGTCGTCCGTCCCGCCGGCACGAGTTCAAGCTCTCGTCCAAAGCTTCCTGCAAACGGTCCGCGCGTGCAAGGCCGGCGGCGAGAACCACGCCCCAGAAGGGTAATGCGGCATCGCGGGGGCTTAGCCGGATTCCATATTGCATGGTTTTGATGCCAGCTTCGAGTTCACGAAGCTGGACTTGGGTTGCCCCCAGAGCGACGTACGCTTGCGCATTGCTCGGATTTATCTCGATGGCCCGCTCCAGCCACTCACGGCCCCGGGCTAACTCACCGATATCGGCTAACGCGCAACCCGCGTAGCCGAGCACCTCCGACGCATTCGGATCGAGCGAGACCGCTTTTTCGGCGTCGCGCAACGCTTGTTGTTGCGCTGCGGACCTATTCTCTGTGAAAGACATGTTCGCTCCGACCGCGCCAAACAGCGCCACCGCGGCGTACGCCAAGGCAAAATCTGGGTCGAGGGCGATCGCGTCACGCAGATGTGTGGTGGTTTTGCGTAAAGCCTCTTCGTTCCAGCCGTTTAGCGCGATAGCACCATGTGCCTGACGATACCGGCTCCAGGCGCCAAGATTATCCGGTCGCTGCCGCTGGATGAGCGTGAGTTCCGCTCGGGTCAACTCTGGCTCAAGCTCTCGGATGATTTGACGTGCGATCTCGTCCTGAAGATCGAACGTCGCTCTCAGTTCCACGTCAAATCTTTGCGTCCAGATTTGTTTTCCACTTTCCGCTTCGACGAGTTGAGTCGAAATTCGGGCGCGTTTGTCGGAAGCGCGGATACTGCCCTCGACGACATACCGAACGCCCAGTTCACGACCCACATCGCGAACGTCCTGCGTGGTACTGCGGTAGGCAAAACTCGATGAGCGGGCGATGACAAAAAAGCCAGGCACACGCGCCAGCAAAGCGATCACGTCTTCAACAAGACCATCGGCGAGCAACTTGAGGTTACGATCTTCTGATAAGCTAATAAAAGGCAACACCGCTATCGATGGCCGGTCCGAAATGAGCGGCGGCAAGGTGAACCCTTGCGATCCTTCGACACGTCCGCCGACCCGAAAGACATGAACGGGAGTATCGATGTTCTTTAGGTTACGGACGCCCACCTCTGTGAAAGCCGACGCGACTTTCCCGGCGACCTGCTCGTGGACAGCGCGAGACAGGCAAATGCCGCCAGGTTCCGCGATTCCCTCGAGTCGCGCCGCTATATTTACGCCGTCGCCATAGATGTCCTCGCCTTCGATGATAATGTCACCAATGTTGATCCCGATTCTAAGGCGGATCGGGTCGACTTGGGAGTCGCCGGTTTCATGATCCCCAACCAGTCTTTGAATTTCGATGGCGCAGGTGATGGCGTTCACGGCGCTCGCGAACTCCACCAGGGCGCCATCGCCAATGAGCTTGACAATTCGGCCGGAATGGGCCGCGACCGTTGGATCGAAAACCTTGCGTCTTAAGGCAGTCAGGCGCGAAAGTGTCTTCGCCTCGTCCAGGCCCATCAGACGCGAGTAGCCGACCACATCGGCTGACAATATCGCTGCGAGCCTCCTTTGGAGGCGTTCTTCGGTCATAAGACCGCCCTCCCGAAAGGACTAATTTATAGCTGGCGGTCGATTGTGTCTATTGAGATCGAATGGTCCGAGTTGGGTCATTTTCGGACCTCGACTCGCACAGCCGCGAGGTCTGCCTTGCCCCTGATAACGGACATCAACAGACAGACCGGCCACGTCTGAAAAGTGCCGCAGGCGGACATCGTAACTGCCATCGTCTTACTCAATGACCTCGTCCGCGAGCACCATCACGGTCGAGGAGACTTCAAGGCCGAGCGTCCTTGCTGCCGCAAGGTCGAGGACGAATTCGAATTTGGTCCGCTGTACCACCGGCAGATCGGCGGGCTTTTCACCTTTGCGGTAGACGTCGGTCAGCCGGTTACCGTAGATCATTAGCCGCCGCCTTGGGCAAACTCGCGCAAATAGTAAATCGCGGGTACCCGGTGTTGCGCGGCGAGCGCGACGATCCGGTTGCGCTCGTGGCGGAGGGCCCGCGCAAAAAATGGAGTAACAACCCCTTGCAGTCGCCCATTCCCCCAAAATCGAAATGCCGAGCGCGCACGAGAAATGGAAAGCCATGTCAATCGCCCGGAATGGCTAATGGCCGCTGTAGAATGCACGGCGGCCCGTCCCCGGGCGCTCCAAAGGGGAATACAAACGCACTGAAACATGGGATGTATCGGGCGCCTCTATTTCGGCGCGGCGGGCCCTGGCGATCCTACTGCGAGAAGCCCGTGCGCTCACGATGTAGCGCGGAACGCTCTCAATGAACTCTCCAGCCGAAGACCAAAAGCAAGCTGAATTCCTCGGGTCTGCAGCATCACCTAACGACGCATTCAAGCGCCGATGACAGGTCCGAGACCTACTGGCCCGCCTTGGACCCCGGATGACGATCGCAAGCTGATGGCGATGATCGAGGCTGGCATGAATAAGCAGGTCATTGCCCGAAAGCTGAAGCGAACGGTAATGGCGGTCACATCACGACTGGGCAAAATTCGCAAGCGTGAAAATGGCTTCAATGTCAGTGAACGCAGGCAAGCGTGGCCTATGAACTGATTTCCCTCTCTGATCACGCGCCTGGCCCTTGCCCTGGACAGCCATGATCGCGAGGTCATCGGCTTGTTGGTAACAACCGCTGGAATCTCTGGCGAGATGATAAGGGACATGATGGTGCAGTGCGTTGAGCAACGGTTTGCTCGATACGCGCGCAGCGCCCAAGGTGCTCACCGGCTGCGCGGTCGGGCAGGCATCGCGCCGGTTACTTGAGAATTGTACCCCGGACCGAAAATAAGGGTCGCGAATTATATCCTGTGCAACCTACTCTATATGCTCTGTTGAGCTACTGGGAGCACACGGATGATCAAGCTGATTTCGGCGCCAATCCGAAGCATCGTGAGATTTCCCCTATTTCAGCTCGCGATAGTGATTGGCGTAATTCTCTGGCTGCAAGCTGCCGATGATAAATCGATCTTCGGCGAATTATTCAACGGGCTCGACAAACTTGCCGACTCTACTGTGCAGTTGGTTTCGACAGTTTTCACCATAAAATCTTTCACCAAAGCATGGCTCATATCGGGATTCATGATTGCGTTTGTCTACCTCGCTGGCTTGCTAATTTTGTCCCTTGTGCGTCTCATGATCAAAAACGCAATTGACTTCATGGGGAGGAGTAATTTCTTGTATTTGAGGAATGCCATCGCGCGCGAACGTGGCATTGAGGCTTATCGTGCCTGGTTACCACTTGAGAGAATTAGGCCGACCCACATTTCGCAGCGGAACTGGGAAGAGACATTTGCCTGGCCGCCGAATGACAGGCCACCCTATCCACCACTTAGGCACCGGATCATGCGCGGGATATTGAGCTATGCGGCTCTGATCGTGATTACCGCTCTTCTCTTACAATTCCTTACGCCTCTTCCAGTTCTGACTTGGACACTCGGATGGCCAGCCGCAAAGTCTTGATAGATCCGGCAGCGGGCTTTAGTGCGCGAACATTGCGGAGTTCTGAGTTGGCGCGGTTCGCGAGTTAAATAGACCTCACAAAGTATCTTCAGCTACATTCTTCCGTTATGATGAAAAATCGGACAAGGACGTCAAAACCCATTTTACTCACTCTCGCGGATCACGAAGAGTGTATTCAGGAGTAACCATTGCACCGAGAACCCATCGAGCTCCCCGGATTTCCTCATCGATTCGGAGTGCTCGAATAATGCTTACCAACAGAGGCCCATCGGTTAGGATGGCGGGTCTTTTTCGAGGCGACGTCGGGCTTCTTCTTGCTCGTGGCGCCACTCTGTCAGGATGCCAATCCACCCTACAATCGCGCCGAGTTCCGCCGCGAGGATGCCGCCGCGGCGAAGCTCGACAAGCTGGCGGCGCTGCTGTCGCGGTCTGGAAATACCACGCCTGAAACGGTAGCGGTATTCGCTGATCTCCTGGGGTTGCCGACTGCGGGTCGATATTCTTCACCGCCGACCGATCCGCGGGAAAGGCGCGAGTTGATATTGTCGACCTTGGTCGGGCAGTTGGATGCACTCGCGCGCTATCGGCCCGTGCTATTCGTCTTCGAAGATGCGCACTGGATTGATTCGACCTCGCTTGAGCTGCTGGAGCGAGTAACCGAACGCGTGCGGCGATTGCCGGTGTTGATGATCGTTACCTGTCGCCCTGAATTCGAGCCGCCTTGGACGGGCGAGTCGCAGGTGACCTCGTTGAGATTGAGTCGGTTTGGCCGGCGCGAGAGCTCGACGTTGATCGAAAGCGTGGCTGGGGGCAAAGCGCTGCCCATCGAAATCCTCGATCGCGTCATCGAGCGTACCGACGGCATCCCGCTCTTTATCGAGGAACTGACAAAAAACTTGCTGGAAGGCGGTCTCGTCGCGGAACGGGTTCCGCCAGGCTTCCTCGCTTGCCCGGTTGCAGACGTCCGGGTGGGCACGGTCGCGGCGGTGGCCCTGGTGCTCGCATTCGGTCACCGCGCCTTGCTCGATCAAGCTACCAAGTGCCCGCCTTGCAGGGTGCTATCGGCGGGGCGGGTGGCGTCCAGGGGCAGCTTGCGTTGCGGATTGGGAGGCATGATCCCGGTCTTGAACCTTCTTGGAGTCCACCTGCGCCCGCGCGTCCCAGGCCTGAAATTGCCGGAATAGTGCTTCCTTGTCGGCCTCCGACTGGATGTTAGCGGCGGCTGGGTTCTCTTGCAGGAATGCCTCAAAGCGTTGTCGCTTTACCGGTTCGACGCCGTGTTTGTCGAGCCATTGCTGCGCGAGCGGCAGGCGATTCCAGCCGGCGAGCCGTGCCGACAGGGAGACCTCCTTCCACTTGGGATGAAAGGGCGGGTTCTGCAAAGCGGCGAATTTCGTGAAGAAGGCGTCCACGAACAGAGCAAGCTTGCGACTGCGTTCAGTGTTGGGTGCCCAATTGTATGCTGCAAGCACCGACGGCACTGCGATCGTTTCCACCGTCTCCCCCTCGGGAATCAGGTTCGGATAGTCCTTCGAAGTCAAACTCGCCGGCAGATAATCGCTCTGCAGGGGCTTCGAATAGTCCACCGCAGCGAGATGAAAGCGGCCGTCATTGTTGAAGGTGGTGACCGACACGTACGGCTTACCGCCCACTACGATGACGGCGTCGAGTTCGCCCTTCTTCAATTTTTCCATTGCGATCCGCTGCTCGATATAGACGAAGTTCGCCTTGATCCCGAGCCGCTCGAAAACTGTCAGTGCAGTCACAAACGTGCCGCCATTGGGCAGGTCGACGCTCACCGTCTTACCTTCGAGATCGTTCAGAGTTTTGATGGTCTTCGGTGCGATGACCTGCATCTCCTCAGGGTAGAGCTTGGTCACATAGGTGAACTGCTTCTTGATGTCGGGGGCGAAGCCCTTCTTCTCGAGGTAGTCGAGCGTGTCGGCGCGCACGATGCCGAGATCGACGCCCTTTAGGAAAAGGACGTCGGCGACGCTCTGCACCGAACCTCGACCGATGATCGGCAGGACGCGCAGCTTACCGACGTCGTCGAGCACGGAAGCGAGGTCTGCACCGAACTGCACATAGGTGCCCCCGATCGTACCGGTAAGCAGCGTGACCGTGTTGGCGTTCAGCGCGTTCGTGGTCGAGACCGAGCCAAATTGGAAGATCGCCTTCAGGCTGTCGCTGACCTTGGCGGGTCATACTCGGTCTGTTCAGCATGGGCCGCAACGCCGGAAGCCATCAGGATCATCGCGGCAAACATTCTAAGGGCAAACATTCTAAGGGCAAACATTCTAAGGGACTGACGCACGGCGTCCTCCCGATGTGGAGAACCTGGCCCATGGACATAACCTCCTCGACCGTTGATCGTTCCCATGGCGCCCAATGGAACAGTGGGCCCGACCGTGAGCTGAAGCTAGAACTTCTGCTCCGGGTCAAAGCCGCGCTGCCAGCCCGCTGGCGGAAATTATGTCGTGATCGTATGAGAATGGAAATGGACGCGCGCGGAAAAATCGCGAACAGCTCGGGCTGGATGTCCGGGTCAATCGCGTGGGTTTGACGGTCGGCCAGCTAGCTCCGGTCTACCCCTGTCAACGGACGTCGTCAGCGCGTAGGATGGACGTGTGATCGCATCCATCAAGGCTCGAAGCGCGGAGTTGGCCCGATGAAAATGACGCTGCACCACCTCAATTTGACCACAACCAACGTCGCGAAGTTGAACGACTTCTATCGTAACGTGATGGGCCTCGCGGCGGAGCCAACGCTAAGTTCCAGTCGCATCACCAACCAGGGCTATTCCGGCGATACGGCATTCGCGACGGATGGGCATGTCCAGGTGCACATGTCGGAGCGAGACCTCGCACTCGGGTTCCGCCAAAAACAATTCGTCAATCCGCTGGAGCGCGGACATATCGCCTTCAGGACCGACGACATTGCTGCTTTCAAGAAGCGTCTCGACGAAAAGGGGGTGCCTTATTCGGACTATGGCACGTGGGCCATGAACGGTTGGCACCAGATCTTCTTCCACGATCCGGACGGTAACGTCGTCGAAGTGCATCAGGCCAACGAGTGAGCGAGGCTGCGCTTGTCCACGTTCACGGGAGTTCTAAGATGCGCATCGGCTACCTCGGCGTCGGCAACATGGGTCAACCCATGACGGGTAAGTTGCTCGACGCCGGGAACGAGCTCTGGGTCTATGATGTCCGCGAGGACGCCATGCGCCCGCTTCTCGAGCGTCAGGCGAGCTCACCAAAGCAGCTAGCTGACACATGCGACACGGTCATTGTCTCCTTGCCGACGCTTGAGATTTTTCGGCGTGCGCTTTCCGGACCCGACGGCTTGGTCGTCCTTAAGCACGGCGTCTTTCAGGGCCGCGCACAGCAAGATTTGTCGCACATCGTCCAGATCGTCGAGGACGGGACGCGCAAACAGTGATCTGCCGAAGGCTGACGGTTTACCGACGACTTCCGCTCTACCCCTATAAACAGACATCGTTACCGTCTGCCGGCATGTCTCAGAAGTGCCACAAGCCGACATCATCAGCCCGCAGCGTGGAGTTGAGGCAAACGGCGCTGGTCTGAATCAGCACCCGCTGCGCTCTTGCGCGACTGATATAATTTTAAAACACTCCGAGACGTTTCCTGATTGAGACGCGCAAATTCTTCTTTCTTCCCATCTAGGTCATGTGCAGAAATGCGGTGATCTTTTGCACCAAGGAACAGCAGCGACATCGCGGTCTCCCAGCCGAAGCCGAGGGCCTTTGCCAAGATCAGTGTCATCTCGCTGTTATGAACCAACGCGCGCTCTACGACGTCGACTGGCATTGAGCACAAGAGAGACAGGCCAACCGTGGTCTCTTCGAAGTTGTGGGCTCGGGCGTAACCCAGAATGCTGTTCTCATTCAAATTGCCATACTGATGCTGGGCAGTGACGACCCTCTTTGCGTTAAAATAGCTCTTTGATGCCGGACCAAACTTCGATTGTAGCGCGCCTGTAACTTCGGTAACCGAGTTCTGAATCTCGTCCACTAAATCGGGGCGCTCCTGCTCGAGTTTCCGTTTTACGTCGTCCGAAGCCTTTGCGATCAGTTGCTGGAACATATGCCTCGGAATTTCCTTCCGAAGGCCGATGTGTTCGGCGAGAACCGAATCGCCCTCAGACCTCTTAATCATTTGCAAAAAGCCGAAATCCGAGAAACGTGCACCAGTATTTACCGCAATCGAGTGCACTACTTCCCGATTGCCGCGCGACACGAGCTCGTCTGTCACCACAACGGGAATAGAACGTCGCTTGGAGATCGCGAGAAGGTGTGCCTGGCTCTTGGTTCTGGTGCTGGCAACTAACATCTTGTCGTCAAGCCGCTCGGAGTGCTGAAGGACCGGGCCCGCGACGTCAATCAAATCATCAGAGGCGAGTACCAGGATTACGTTGAACGGAGCGTTGCTGGAGTGGGCCAGTTGCCTTGCGAGCTTAGCTCGGGCAGCCCCTTCAATTTCGTCTGCTAGTCGCCCGATCACCTCACCGAATACCCAGATTTGATCTTCAGTGTAGCGGCCCGCTATCAATATATCGGTCGCGTGCCATAACGCTCTGGCGCGGCTTTCAGGTGATCCCTGCAAAATCGCTTCATCTATTTCTTGTAATACAGTTTTGGCTTCCGTCACCGAGCAAACCCCACAACTCAGCCTCCAATGCTTTTATCAATAAGCGGAAAATTTTAAGGGCTCGGTTGCGGCGTCGTTCTAATTTCGAACACGGCTGCTACGATGCATTAACTTAGATATTGCCCTTAACTTAAATGTCGCCCCTTGCGAATGAGTGGCGAGATGCCGCCACTCATTCGGGGGTCCTTCGTCGCCGGAGGCCGTCGATCAAACCCTCTTGTTAGCAGCCAGTGAAACGAGGATCTCGCCCCTCGTGCATTTCTTTCAAATAAGCTAGGCCGTATATTGCCAGCCGCTTGGTATCGCGGTGCCCGGCGGTCGCTAGGCTTTCGAGATATCCGCAAATTTTCCGCTTTGAATCTGCAACTCGTTCGTCATCAAGGGGACGCGCTAATTGGTAGTCGTTCAAGATCCGATCAACGACGTCCTTCATCGCGAACTCCGAAACAAACAAGCGGGATTGCCCCCTGCGGGATTTTGGTCACGAACTGTATTTTGGATGAAATGCGGACTCGCAATACAAAAAAACCGCGTCGTTCCTCATGGGGCGGCGCGGCTTAATTTGAGAAACGCCGGATTGCCTGCCACTAAACATCCGCCGCCTTGACCAAGGACTACCACATCAAGTTTTAAAAACCCGTGGCAATTTGACTGGTTTTCGAGCCTATGCGCGTTAGCGACGGTTAACCAACATCGGACGCCTTAAGGATTGCGGCGCATCAAGCGGCCGCGATGTCCGCTTTTGTGCAGCTACCGGACTCAAATCGGACATCGCGCCATGTCCGAAAAGTGCTGCCGGCTCAACCGACCAAACGATGCTCAGACTGCGCTTAACTTTCCGAGCAAGCCGCTCGTTGCTCTTGCTCAGCGAAGTCTCGCCATCACTAACGAGATGATCCAAACTGGCGGTGTCAACGGGGAGATGTGTTGGTCGGCGCTCGATCCGAGAGAATGTCCGCCATCCTGATCTCGACCGCGACTTTCACATTCGGGTGCGGCAGAATGTAGAAGCGATCGCTCTTCACGGCTTCGATCGTGGCCCGGGCGATATCGGCAGCAGTCAGCTTTCCGGACTTGATCGCCTGTTTGATGCGATCCGCGTACTGCTTCGCTTCCGGGTTGGACTCCGCCAGTTCCGCAGGGCGGTTGCGCTCGGAATTCGAGATGCCGGTATCGACAAATGCCGGGCAAAGAACGGAGACGCCGATGGCGGCATCCTGCGCGCGTAATTCGTGATAGAGGCATTCGCTGGCCGCAACGACGGCGTGCTTGCTCGCGGCGTAGACACCGGAGCCCGCGGGGGCCAGCAGACCGGCCGCGGAGGCCGTGTTGACGATATGGGACGGTTCCTTTTGTTCCAGCATGCGCGGCACGAAGCTGCGTAGCCCGTGAACCACGCCCATCACGTTGATTCCAAATGTCCACTTCCAGTCTTCGAGCGTAGCCAGCCAGATCGGCCCGGCTGTCCCGACGCCGGCATTGTTGAAGAGCAGGTGGCACGCACCGAAGCGGTCGTATGTCGATTTTGCGAGATGCTCGACGCTGTCGGCATTCGAAACATCGCTACGTAATGTGAGAGACTGCGCATCGGGCTTGAGACGCGCAACCGTGGTCGCCAGCCCGCCTTCATCGATGTCGGTGAGAACTACCTTCATCCCTTCGTCCGCGCAGCGGATCGCGAATTCGCGGCCAAATCCGCTGGCTGCGCCTGTGACGACAGCTACTTTTTCACGAAGCTCCTTCATGCCAGTATCGAGGGCATGGCCGCGCTATGGAGCGGCTTTCGCGGCCGCCGCCTTTGCATTGATCTCATCGTACAACTCCTTCCTGGACAGCTTGCCAACCGGCGCCCGCGGCAGCGCCGCCCGGATCTCGATCTCTCCGAAATCATTTCGTGTTTTCCGAGGCGGCTCTTGAGGAAATTCTTCAATTCCTTGAGCGGCAGTTCCGGAGCGCCGCGCAACTACTGTCATATGGGCGTCCTTAAATGATGAAACTAGGCACTACCGGCTCTGCGCTTTTGGTGGCCCAGCAATCGCCGCTGACTAAAAATAGTGGATTACCTTAGCGGAACGCACCGTGGACTTGACCGAAGTACAGCCCTCACCAAGGCCGCGAACCGTAACACCAGCCGATGTCCGAGTTGGGTCCAGGCTGTGTGAAAACCTGCACGCGTGGAAAGTGAACAGAATTGTGTTCTCTCTTTTCTTATTTTGACGGTGCCGGCCAGAGCAGTTCTTTTCCAATTCAACGTATCCGAGACAAACATTCTCCGCGAAAGTTTGACTTCCGAGTTTTCACACAGCCTGGGTCATTCGCGTCGTTTTGACCGCGCACCGATCACTTTCGCGGTAGGGACGCGAGTTACCTCGCGCCCCCGCACAGATCCGTACGGGCCCAATTCAGGCATACGGCTTGTATGGGGCTTTCTTTGTCAAGGAGGCATCACGCCTCTGTCGTCCGGAGATGCCCAGCGGCCTGAGCTTGCCGTTGGCCTTCGGGATGAACACTCTTCTGATAGGATCCGGTTGGTAGCTTTCCTCCCGGAGCGCAAGCGCCAGTTCGCCAAGCCACCGCTCGACGCCATACGCCTCAATGTCCGCGAAGTCCTGACCGTCTACCCCCGGTGCACCCTTGTTGGAGCGGCACTTGGCAAACGCATGGGCCAGAATGTCGTCACGGCTGATCTTGTCGTACAGCGCGTAGAAGCGATAGCCGGCTTCTGCCTTCGCTTTCGCGTGCAACGCCTTCTGCAGTTTCTGAACAGTTTTCGGAGTTGATAGGTTGCCCAATCTCCCAAATCCCTCACTACTTGTTGCGTCTGTCTTGAACTGAGGTCCCTTCCCTCCACCGGCGTTAACCGGCCTCCGCGGTACTGCGAACCTCTGCGCCACCCCACGGCGCCCGACCTGTCCCTCGCGGGCGTTCGGTTGGTCATCGCTGACCACGCCATGGGGCTTCCCGTGTTGCGTACGCTTTCCTTGTGTACATGCCGCCGCCAATACCCCGGTGTGGCAACTGGACGTAATCTTCGCTCAACACGTCCAGCCATTTCAGCCTTCCCCGATATGGCAGTCGGGTCGGCCTACACATCGACCTTTTCGGGGCTTGCTCAGCGTATCGCGGTAGGGAGGGCCATTGCTGGCCGCCCCCCGCACAGATCCGGACTCGCCCAACTAAGGCATCCGGCTCCTACCTTGGGTGTTTGACGTCGAAGCGTATGTCTGGCCAGGGATGAAGGATGCGCGGCGGGGGGAGCCAGTCATTGACCAACTTCGCCATGCGCTCCCATGTGAATCCGTCTCGCTGGCTGCGCCGCCGAAGCGTGCGTCGCCAGAGGTCGGTCACGCAACGTCGGAACGCCGAGAGCGCCCGGCTATTGGTTGGGACCGCGTAGTAGGCGAAGTGGCCAGTCACCACCTGGCTCAACCACTTTCCCTGTTCGGGTATCGGCTGGTGCATTCGACGCTGCAACTCCACCTTGATGTCCTTCAACTTACGCCGCATGCGGTCGCGTCGGGTCTTCCGTTGAAGCACGAAAGTGCCGCGGCGCGCTCGTCCACAGATGAAAGTGAAGCCCAAGAAGGTGAACGTTTCTGGCTTTCCAAGCCCGCGCCTCTTTCGATCGGTCGTTGCAAAGCGGCCGAACTCAATCAAGCGCGTTTTAGCCGGGTGAAGCGACAGCGCAAATTCCCCAAGCCTGTCACGCATCGCATCGAGGAAACGCTGTGCGTCGTCCTTATGCTCGAAACCGATCGCTAGATCGTCGGCGTAACGCACGACGATCATGTCGCCTCGGGCTTCTCGCCGTCTCCAGCGTTCGGCCCAGAGATCGAAGCAGTAATGCATGTAGACATTGGCGAGGAGCGGTGAAATTACCGAACCTTGGCCCGTCCCCTTGTCATCGACTGTTACGACTCCGTCTTCAAGTATACCCGCCTTAAGCCACTTCTGGATGAGGCGGACGATGCGCTTGTCGCCGATTCTGTGTTCTAGGAAGCAGATGAGCCATTGCTGGCTAACAGCTCCAAAGAAGTTCTGGATGTCGGCGTCAAGTATCCAGTTCACCTTCTTTATTTTGATCGCTGTCGAAAGTGCATCCAACGCATCGTGCGGTCCCCGTCTGGGTCGGAACCCATAGGAGAAACCGACGAAGTCGACTTCGTAGATCGCGTTGAGCACCAAGACAGTTGCGCCCTGGACGATTTTGTCTTCCAAGGCGGCGATCGCTAGTGGCCGCTGCTTTCCATCCGCCTTCGGGATATACGTCCGGCGAGACGGTTGCGGCCGGTAGGCTCCTCGATGGACCCGTCCGTGCAGATCCTCGAGCCTGGGCTCAAGATCCGACTCGTAGTCCTGCCACGTGATGCCATCCACCCCGGGGGCGGCTTTACGCTTCAGCGCGTAGAACGCCGTCTTCAAGGTATCGACATTGATGTGGTGGAGAAGCGCGGTGAACCGCTCCTTCTTTCTTTGCCTTGCTGCTTGTCGTACGCGGTCCAGCGCCTGGGTCACGCGAATCCGGCTCTGCGCCCGGTGCGTGCTTTGCTGGCCCACGTTTCCCTTGGTCCCCGGCCTTGGCTCCACCGGCTCCGCAGCCGGTTGCCCGGCCTTGTTCGTCGGCTTCGTCGCTACTATGCCGGAGTCAGACTTCTCTGGATCGTGCATCAGCGGCTACGGCTCCTCGCCTTCCCGCCACGGACCATCGGCCCGGAAGGCTTATGGCCGATCCAGAGATCTCCCGGTTCCCGCACAAGGAGCGTCCGTACATGCCAGGGTCTCAGACCACGCCGAGCTCGGTGGGCACTCGCAATATCGCGCCTGCCGATTTTGCCTTCCGTCAAGTGAACAACGTCGGCACTCGGATTTATAACGGTTTCGCGGCTCAATGGCTGGCCTATACGCTCCCCCACCGACGCTTCGCCGACGTCCTCACGGACGCCTGCGCACGGATCAGGGGCGACGTGGATTGCTACTCCTTCATCGCAGTGGACTTTCACCACATACTCCTTGCCGGTTTCTCCCGGCGCACTCACTCGCGTTGCGGCCTGCACACTCGCGCTGTCACCAATTCGTGACACGCTAACCAGAGGCTTCAGCCACTTCGTTACCTCCATGACTGCTCCGATTGCTTCCGGCTGGAGCGATTGCCGGGTGGGACTTTCACCCACTGGAAAGCGCCGCCTTTGCACGGCGCACGCCAACAGCGGTCATTAGCCAGTTATTCGATCAAACTATCAGCGCGCACCAGTAACGCGGGAAGCACAGCTATTTCCAGCGCCTTAGCCGTCCTCATGTTAATCACGTATTCGAATCTCGTCGGCTGTTCTACCGGCAAATTGGCTGGATTTGCGCCCTTTAGAATTTTATCTACGTGAACCACTGACAACCGAAAACTCTCGACGATATCGGGACCATAACTCATCAAGCCGCCACCACTCAGATATGTTTTGTTGGCAAAGATAGTCGGAAGGTGATGTTGCAGGGCAGAACTGCCGATCTTCGCCCGGTTGCTTATCGTCGAACTGTCCGAGACTATAAGGATTGCACCCGCGCCAACCTGTGCCGCTCGCGCCATCACCTCGTCTAAACCATCAGGAATTTGTACAGGGAGAGATTCGATGGAAACGCCAAGCGCGCGTCCCGTTGTTTCGGCTTCTCGCAACTGACCCCCAGCCCCGGCATTTTCCTTGTTCCAGAGAACTCCGACCCTGGCCAGAGTTGGGAACATTTCCTTGAGGATTTCGATACGCTTCGATGTTAGTTCCGGTGCGTAGACGGACCGTCCAGTGACATTACCTCCCGGATGCGCCAAGCTTGCTACTAAACCGTCGCCAACGGCGTCTTGGCTACTCGCCATCACAATTGGAATGGTCGTGGTGGCCGCTTTTGCAGCCTTGGTGGAATCCGCGCCAGCTACGATGATGATATCGACCTTGCTGTCGACCAACTCGCGCGCGAGCGCTGAAAGACGTTCGGTTTTGCCGTCCGTCCAGCGATACTCGATTTCAACGTTTTGGCCCACCACATAACCGTGCTCGCGGAGACCATCGAAGAACCCATTATCGAGCATGCCCGGTGGTCCAGAGCGGTCCATAAGATATCCAATATGCGGGACTTTTCGGTTCTGTTGTGCGTGAGCCACGATGGGCGACACCACAAGTGCACTGCCGACAAAGGTGATGAACTCGCGCCGCCTCATTTTGGGACCCCGGACGCTGCATCCAACAGACATGGTAGCGGCTAGGCGGCCAAACGAAAAGAGGCTTTGCTTAGTCCGCCTTGGGTCAAACTGAGAAGTCTGGGTGGGCCACCGGGAAGTCGGCTTAACCTTTAATTTCCAATTGGCGGCTGCCAATGGGACGTGCCGAAATCCTGTAAATTAACGGCAGCGCCAAGGCCTTCGGCGGGCAACCATTGCGGAATCGGCACGCTCGATCCGCACACCAAACTCCCTCGCTGATGAATTGCGAGAGACCCAATGGCTTCTGCCCCGAAAGGCGCGTCCATGGAAGACCGGTCCCAACTAGCTGAGAGGATTCTGGATCAAATCGCTGATGCCGTCATCTATGCAAACCGCTCAGGCGCTATCATCCGCTGGAACCGCGCCTCTACCGCATTGTTCGGCTTCTCTGCGGAGGAGGCACTCGGCCAAAGTCTCGATCTGATCATTCCGGAACATCTGCGAGCCTCACACTGGCGCGGTTTCGAAGCAGGACCACGAAGGGCGTCATGAAACTTCAAGGTCGCCGAACGCCGACCCGTGCGCTGCACAAGAGCAGACGTAAACTATACGTGGAGATGACGTTCGCGATCGTCAATGACGCCGACGAAGGTGGGGTGCTTGGCTCGGTTGCCATGGCGCGAGATGTAACTGACCGCGTTGAGCGAGAGCGCGCCGCAGCCCGCGTCAGCGGATCAGAACGTCGCGAAGCATGACGGCTTCATTCCGCCGCGCGCGGCACGGGCGAGCGTCAGATCATCTTGCTCTCCCGCTCCTTCTTGGGATTCATAACGCGGAGCGCGTGGCCCTCTCAGTGCAAACCCGCTATCGTTTGTCTAGAACCTTCGTACGATCGGCGCAGCAGCGCGAACAGGCTACCCCCCGTCGCCGCGCCCAGAAGGTAGGCGATGGCGACCACCAGCGCGAGCGGTATGCGCGCATTGAAGCCGAGGAGCGACATTGTGACGATCTCGAAGTTTTGCAGAGCAAAGATGATAGTCGCTAGGGCGAAGAGAATGATGATGCCGAGGTGGATCCAGCGCATGGGCGCCTCCTTCGTCGATCAACCGCTGTATAAGTTAGCAGCAAAAGCGGCGTCTATGCCAGTAATGTCGCGAAGGCAACAACGCTGGGGCATGAGCACCGGGCGCCAGCCCAGCGCATCCGCCGAAGCGGAGATAAAATGGCAGTTCGAGGATGAAAGTCGAATAAAGTTCAACGATTGCTTGATCACGCTTAGTCAATCCATTTGCAATGCAATACGGCGCTCAGCCTTCAGTGCTTGCGCGTTGATCCAGATCAATCGTCAGCCACTCCTTGGGCGCAACGTGCTCAGGCGCGACGTCCGACTTTTCGAGGAGATGAGCCATGGGTGACGTTGGAGTGGGTTGGATAGCAGCCATCATCATCGGCGGGATTGCAGGCTGGCTGGCAGAGCAATTCATGAAGAGTAACATGGGAATGATCATGAATATTGTGCTCGGCATTGTCGGTGCGGCGATTGCCAGCGCCATTTTGAGCTACTTCGGGATCGTCCTGGGAGGATGGATCGGCTACCTGATTTCCGGCTTCATCGGCGCGGTCTTGCTGATCTGGATCGTCCGGGCGATACGGCCTGCCTGAGGACATCGAGGCCACGCCAAGCAAAGCAAGAGACTGTTTGCCGCAGCCGAAGCGCACACCCCCAAACAAGACGGTGAGGAGGATATTATGACCCATGTTCTAATCGTCATGAGCTGGCTCGGGGCTGTCAATGGCGCCGTGATATCGACACAGGAATTTACGAGCGCAGAGCGTTGCGAAGCAGCCCGGAAGTCCCAAAAGGCGCGGCGGCTAATTTTCCGCTAAAGAACGAACCAAACGAAAATCGCCGATCAATACGGCCCCAAACCCGCTACCGGAGTCACTCATGAGTTTAGCGCACGGCGACGTGGTCCCCCCACGTCGTCATTAAATCCCCGCACCTACGGCTCGGAGAATTTTAGCCCCATGTCGCAAAAAGACTTTTGCAACAGTATCTGCCAGCAACGGACTCGTGCACCCGAGCAAATAGCACAATTATTCGACTAGCCCCGTTGGCGCGTCGATCCGCTTTCGGAACAGACCAAGGAGCAGATGCCGGATTAGGTTCAGCCGAGCGCGACGCTTGTCGTCCGCCGGTACGATGTGCCATGGCGCCCATGGTGTGTGGGTGGCCTCGATCATTAGGCCGCCGTGTAGTCCCACCAACGCCGCACCAATTCAGTGTCCATCGGGCTCAGCTTCCAGTACTTCAACGGGTCGTTGATCCTGGCCTCGAACCGGCGTCGCTGCTCGTCCCGGCTGACATCGAGAAAGTACTTGCGCAGGATGATGCCGTTGTTGACGATCATCTCCTGCTCAACCACGGGGACCATCTTCATGAACCGCTCGTACTGCTCGTCGGTGCAGAAGCCCATTACTCGCTCGACCCCGGCCCGATTGTACCACGAGCGGTCGAAGAGGATAATCTCGCCCGCCGCTGGGAATTGCGCGAGGTAGCGTTGGATGTAGACTTGGGTCTTCTCGCGATCGGAGGGGGCAGGTAACGCCACGTGCCGGAACACTCGCGGGCTCGTGCGTGCGGTGATCCGGCTGATCACGCCACCCTTACCCGCCGTGTCCCGGCCCTCGAAAACCACTATGACGCGTGCCCCCTTGTCTTTGACCCAAGTCTGCAGCCGGGTTAGCTCGACCTGAAGCTTCGCGAGCTCCTCCTCAAATTACTTGCGGCTGATCTTGCCGGACGCGTCCGGCGCCTCAACTACCTCGTGCTTCTTTTGCTTGTCTTTCGACATCCGCCAAGCCTCCCCGGCCAAAATACTGCTATTCGCACCTTCACTCGGAGCCGAATCCGCCGTGGTGTTATTGATTTATCTCAACGCTGCACTGCAATCAGCCGCCTTCGCAGAGAAGGCAACCATCTGCAAGAACATTGTGTATTTGTTGGCGAGCGCAGCGATCATGATATGAATGCTCGAATATTATCAAAATAGGTCGCGAGTTTGCGCTTGACGGATTGCTGTTGCCGCGTTTGCCTGCTGGCCGGGGGGTGGAGAGCGCGATGCGCCGCGGGACGCCCTACCGTATGGCCTACAACCGCCAAATGCGCGCCGAGGCGCAACGAACCAGCAGCTCTCCGGTTTCGGCGGAGTCTTCGGCTAAGTCTTGGGCGGAATCCTGGGCGCTGTCCGTTCGCGGACTGCTACGCGCTGTCATGGTTTGGCTTGCCCAAGTTCTCACTGGTAGCGCCACCAGCCCCCTGCCCGACAATCCGCGCACGGTATCGACGGCGTTCGGGGACCCCGCGTCCACGAGGCTAGGCCAATTCTTCGGCCCAGCGGCCGATGAGCATCCCGGCCTTTCCGGTTTCCACCTCTTGAGCCATGGGCGTGAGGCCTTCATCGTCCGTCTGGCGCTGGCCGACTTGGCCGAGCGAAGCCTCGACATGCAGTACTACGTCTGGGACGGCGATACGACCGGCCGGATCATCGTCGACCACGTGATGAAGGCGGCCGATCGCGGGGTCAGGGTGCGGCTCCTCGTCGACGATCCCTTCTACAAAGCCAGCGATTCCGTTAAGGCCGCCCTCGATGCCCACCCCAATGTCGAGATCCGTTTGTTCAACCCGCTCACCAACCGGCGCTGGTCCGCTCTTGACTTCATTTTCGACTTCGGCCGGGTCAACCGCCGCATGCACAACAAGTTGATGGTTGCTGACAATGCGGCGGCGATCGTCGGCGGCCGCAATATCGGTGACATCTATTATGGCGTGAACACCATCGCCAATTATCGCGATCTGGATGTGTTGGCGGTGGGGCCTGTCGTCGGCGATCTGTCCGGGGTATTCGACCGATACTGGAACAGCCCCTCGACCGTGCCGATCGCTGCCATTGTCGATCGCGCCCATGGCGCTACCGATCTCGACGCCATCCTGATTCGCTTGCGTGAAGAGATCGCCGCGGCCGACTACCCTTATCCTATCGAACAGGACCTGGACGAGTTGGCGGCCCAGAGCGCCGAGCTTCGCGACAATTTGGTGTGGGCACCTGGCCAAATCGTCGCCGACGACCCCGAAACCATTGCCCCCGGCAAGGAGAGCGACGAAGTTGTCGCTTTTATCCGCGGGCGTGTCGCCGAGTTGAAGGAGGAGCTGCTCGTCGAGTCACCCTATTTCGTCCTGCCCGCCGTGGCGCAGGCAACCGTCAAGGCGCTGCATGAGCGCAATGTCCGGGTGCGCGTGCTGACCAACTCGCTCGCTTCGAATGACATGCTGCCGGCACATTCAGGCTACGCCAAGACCCGCAGGCGGCTGCTCGAGAACGGCATGGAGCTATACGAGCTGCGCCCGGATACCGACGCCTTCCGGAAGGGGTGGTCGCTCCGCTCCGGGCGGTCGTCGGCGGCCTTGCACACAAAAGCGATGGCCTTCGACGGCAAGGCGGCGTTCATCGGCAGCTTCAACCTCGATCCGCGCTCTGCCGCGATCAACACCGAAGCCGGGCTTTATATCGAAAGTCCTGAGCTTGCCGAAAAGCTCACATCCTACATGGCGACTGGCGTCGTGCCCGCCAATAGTTACCGCGTCCTCCTCGACCCAAATGGCGCGATCGTTTGGGAGACGATGAGGAACGGCCAAAGGTTGCGCTACCGGGACGAGCCCGAAACCGGCTTTTGCCGGCGCTTCGTTGCCGACCTGTTGAAGCTCCTACCGATCGAACTCGCAACTCTGACACCAATCGCTTGGCCACCAAGGGCACGACAGAAAGCCTGGTGAATATCTGTGGGCGGGTCGAGGGGGTGCACCCGAAAAACATGCGCAAAACCCTATCACTTTGCGACTGGGCCACGAGTGAGAAATGACAAATCGCTCGGTCAGGTCGATGTCCGAGTTGGTCGGGTAGGATCGAGGCGCGGATCGGGCTTCGAATGATGCCGACGTTTCCTCGATCCCCCCTATCATCCGTACGGCGGGTTTTCCCCAGTACGGCTGGAAGGCTGGCTTTCCAAGCAGTGCCTTCCTGGATGATCAGCGGCTTAAGCCTGCTCCCGACATGCGCCGTCCGACATCCAGTTTGCATCCACCCTTCGTGCATTTCGTGGTCGCTACGGTGGTCCGCTCTGAGTCGGGCCTGAGGACTCGATCATGCACCGCCATGCGGTGGAATACTCCACCTACCCCAGGGGCCCTCGCTCGGGTCCGGGTTGTAGTGTCCCGGTCCGTCATCACTTAATCGGCCCCATCCGCCCCACTCGCAGGCACATCGCGATTTCACCGCATAGCGACTTATACGCGATGCCTTCGCTGTGCGGGAGCGCCTAGGCGACCCGCGAGTGGTTCCGAACTTTCACTGCACATTCCTTCCTGGCATGCCGTCCTCTCCGACCCCGGGGAGTCCAACATCGATATGTTCCAGAACTTCGATGCCGACATGGCCTTCGCCGTTTGACCACCGGCTCGGCACTCCCGACACTCCCGCAATCCGTTCCGCGCGGGTTTCCGATTTCGTGGCTTCACTGGTTCGCTTCCGCTACGGCCTGCCAGGTTGCTCGCCCCCCTGTACGGATCGGACTGGATCGCCCAGCCTTCGGGGACTTTTACTTCCAGGCTTTCAACGGATCAGTCTCCCTCTCCGTTGCTGGATATAACTACAACAGTAGCTGGATCTCCTTCTGTTGGCGGGACTTGCACCCGCTGGAATGGCAGCTAGCTTCGCTGCACGGTCAAAGTCAGAAGAACTCAGCATGAGCACATGTCTTCCGGGTTACCCCCGAAAGCAGACATCGCTCAATGCGGTCGGCATGCCGCAAACGTGCCAGAACCGGAACTGAAAGCATTGACATTTGCAAAGCTGCGAGCGGAGGCTCGCCACAGATAGTCTCAAGTGGGAGCGGCCCTATGAAAACGGCTCTATGCGATCGTCTTGGAATCGAAGTACCGATCATACAGGCGCCAATGGGAGGCGCCGTCGGGCCGAGGCTCGTCGCTGCCGTAAGCAATGCGGGCGGCCTTGGCATGCTGGTGCTCTGGCGTGCCGATACCGATACGATACGAAGACAAATCCGGGAGACGCGCGCTCTGACGTCACGCCCGTTTGGCGTGAACCTGAATCTGGAGTTTCCCCAGGAAGAGCGCCTCGCGGTGTGTCTCGACGAGGGCGTCCCAATCATCTCCTTTTTCTGGCGTGATCCATCGTCCCTGGTCCCGCGCGCAAAGGCGGGCGGTGCAACTGTTCTCCACACGGTCGGCACAGCGGCTGACGCCAAACGTGCCGTGGAGTGTGGCGTCGATATCGTAGTCGCCCAGGGCTGGGAGGCGGGTGGCCATGTCCGAGGAACGGTGGCGACGATGCCGCTCATACCCGCCGTGGTGGATGCGATCTCGCCGACGCCGGTGGTTGCCGCCGGCGGCATCGCTGACGGGCGCGGCCTGGCCGCGGCTTTGACGCTCGGTGCTGCCGGGGCTTGGATCGGAACACGCTTTCTTGCAAGTGAAGAGGCGCCAATTCACGAGCGATATCGCGAACGCCTTTTGCGCGCGAACGAGAACGATACGGTCTTCCTCGAAAATCTGTTCGACGTCGGCTGGCGAGACGCTCCTCATCGCACGTTGAGGAATAAGACCGTCGAAGCCTGGGAAGCAGCGGGCCGTCCTCCGACCGGCAAGCGCCCGGGAGAAGGCGAAGCTATCGGAGTGTCGCCAGTGGGCGGGCAGGTCGTTCGCTACCAGTCGTACACGCCGGCCGCCAACACCGAAGGTGATGTTGAAGCGATGTCGTTGTGGGCCGGACAGAGCGTCGGCCTCGTCTCGACGGTGCGGCCGGCCGGCGAGATCGTCCGCGAAATTTCCAGCCAAGCCCAATCGATCATTCGAAGATTGGGGCAATGACCCGCTCCGGGTCAATCGCGTCGTTTTTGGGATGGTCCAGCCACTTCCGCTTTACCCCTGATAGCTGACTTTCGTCGGAATGATGAGCACTTCCGAAAAGTGCCAGACTCATGCACCGCAGCAACGGCTTTCTCATTCGATCACCTCGTCACCCGAGCGGGCGGAGCGGCTTCGCCGGGTGGCCTGCCGGTGCAGCGACCGACGTCGGGCCGCCCCGCCAACAACGTGCCCGGCGCGAATGCCTGACGTCAGCATCGGTCCGAGAAAATCTTCCAAGGAGGCACGCGGTCATAGTTGGTTACCAACCGACCAAGAGAGTAAGTTGATCGATGGTATCGAGACCGCTCAAACCACCGCTGACCGACCTCGATTATCACTAAATCCGCGATATCCCATGATTATCGACAATTTGACGTAGGGGGATCATCCGATGAAGTTTAGCAGTGCAGATCTTTCCACAATACTAAATCGCATTCTCGATACGGCAGCGGACAACCTCAGGATCGCAAAGATTTTGATTCAACTAGGTCTCGATCCCAACAACATCACGTACGACGCACTATTCAATCGCCTTCTTGAAGTTGTGCTGGCCAACATCACGCTTGCCAGCCTGTGCGCCCTGATGGGCTCGATCTTCTATGTCGCCACCTTGCTGATGCGGACCATGGTGCCACTACGTATTTCGAACATGATCAGCAACGTATTCTTCATGGCCTTTGGCGCACTCGCCGGCGACATAAAAACCTTTCTTATGTCTCTGCTGTATCTGCCTATCAATGGCGTTCGCCTCTATCAGATGCACAATCTCGTCAAGATGGCGCGAAGCGCCACGAAAGGCGACAAGTCGAGGGATTGGCTCAAGCCTTTTATGACCGAGCGCAAATATCGCAAGGGCGACAAATTGTTTAGCAAGGGCGATGCAGCCAACGAAATGTTTTTGACCATCAGCGGAAAATTCCTGGTCACCGAATTTAGCATCGAGCTTCCGCCGGGAAGTGTGATGGGCGAGCTTGGCTTCCTGACGCCGAATAATCGACGGACGGCGACGATCGAGTGCATCGAGGGCGGCCATGTGCTGACAATTGAGTATGATAAGTTGCTTGAGATCTACTTTCAAAATCCGGAATTCGGTTATTATTTCCTCATCCTGACCAGCCAGCGCCTACTGGAGAATAATGCAAAGCTCGAAAGAATCATCGCCCAGAGCAAAATCGCGCCGCCGATAGAAGTCGCTGGCGTCACGGGTTGAACTCCATATGTACCCCCGCGCTCAGGCTAGAATGGTCCCACCGAAGCCAGCGGAGCCCCCCCGGCCCGCGGCGTCGCAAGTTAAAATCGCGCCGGAGGCGCTTGGAAGCGCTTGCGATATCGTCCAGCGTCTCCATGTCTGTTCTGGGTCACAGAACGAACCCGCTTCGCAGGAGCGCGCTGCGCGCGGAGGCGGTGGCGCCGATGGAGTGACGAGTTAAGCGAGAGTCCGGTGACAAGCCGGGCGTCCTGTCTTGAGAATCGAGGGGTCAACCAACCTCACCTCAAGACAGGAGCTCCCCGATGAGTGATAAGCCCATCAGCCCGCTGCGCCGACGCATGATCGAAGACATGACGGTGCGCAACTTCGTCGAGAAGACGCGCAACGATTATATCCGACACGTCAGGACGTTCACTACCTTTCTCGGCCGCGCGCCGGATACGGCCGCGCCTGAGGATCTTCGCCTTTTCCAGCTGCATCAGACGCAGACCGGCGTGGGGGCCTCGAGCATCAATGGCTCGGTTGCAGCGTTACGTTTCTTCTTCACCGTGACGCTCGACCGCCCCGAGATGGCACGGCCCCTCACGTTCGTGCGGGAGCCACGCAAGATCCCGGTAATCTTGAGCCTGGAGGAGATCGCACGGCTGTTGGAGGCGGCTCCCGGGCCGAAGTACAAGGCCGCGCTGAGCGCCGCTTATGGCGCCGGACTGCGGGTCTCCGAAGTCGTGGCGCTGAAGGTGTCGGACATCGATTCCGAGCGCATGCTGCTGCACATCGAGCAGGGCAAGGGGCGCAAGGATCGTTTTGCAATGCTTTCCCCGCTGCTATTGGAGTTGCTGCGCGATTGGTATCGCATCGCCCGGCCCGCGGTCTGGCTGTTCCCGGGCCGTGATCGGCTGCTGCCGCTGACGACGCGGCAATTCAATCGCGCCGTTCATGCCGCTGCCGATAGGGCGGCGATCAAGAAGCGAGTGACGCCTCACACATTGCGCCACAGCTTTGCCACCCACCTGCTCGAAGAGAAAACCGATGTGCGTTTGATCCAAGTTTTGCTCGGACATGCCAGGCTCGATACCACCGCGCTCTACGCGCAGGTAGCCACCAGCGTGATCCGCGCGGTCATGAGCCCGCTGGATCGGCTCACGCCGCTGACATCGGAGAAGAAGTCGCCGGCATAAGCCACGGCGCTCATGGCTCGTCCCGCCCTGGAGATCGCGGATATCTTCCGCGACCATGGACCGGCTTGGCGGCAAGCCAATGCTGGCCACGTCAGTCTCGGCCAGTTGAAGGTAATGTCGGCGATCGAGAGCTGCCGCACGCTGGCTCTCGGCGGCCATGTCATACGCTGCGAGGACTGCTCGCACACGCAGATCGCCTATAACAGCTGCCGTAATAGGCATTGCCCCAAGTGCCAGGGCTCGCAGGCACTGGCATGGATGAAGCAGCGCAACTTAGAACTGCTGGACGTCCCTTACTTCCACGTCGTATTCACGCTGCCGGCGCGGATTGCCGCCATCGCCTACCAGAACAAGGCCGTCGTCTACGATCTCTTGTTCAAGGCTTCCTCGCAGACAATGCGCACGATTGCCGCCGATCCCAAGCGCCTGGGCGTCAAGATCGGCTTCACCTCGGTGCTCCACACCTGGGGCTCCGCGATGACCCATCATCCACATGTCCACATGATCGTGCCGGGTGGTGGGATATCGCTCGACGGAACGCGCTGGATCGGCTGCCGTCCAAACTATCTCTTGCCGGTGAAGTTGCTGTCGCGGCTGTTCCGGCGCCTGATGCTGGAGATGCTGCTCGCCGCACACGACGCCGGCCGCCTGCAGTTCTTCGGCGACCACGCCCACCTCGCCGGCAAGGCCGCGTTCAAGGCCTATCTCGCGCCGCTGCATCGGACCAAGTGGTTCGTCTATAGCAAGCGGCCGTTCGCCGGGTCACGGCAGATGCTGGCCTATCTGTCCCGCTACACCCACCGCGTCCCGATCTCCAACAGCCGCCTCATCGCCGCCGACGCGACCGGCGTAACGTTCAGCTACAAGGACTACCGGATCGAGGGACCCGGCCGCTACAAGACGCTCAAGCCGGACGAGTTCATCAGGCGGTTCCTGATGCACGTCCTGCCCAACGGATTCCACCGGATAAGGCACTACGGTCTGCTAGCCAGCGGCACCAAGACCGAGACCATCGAGCGGGCGCGTCAGCTGATCGCTGCGGCCACACCTGCCCAAACGGCGCCGACGCAGCCGGCTCCCGATAACGCCGCGGCGACAGACGACTCGACCAACCCGTGTCCGTGCTGCGGCGGCCGCATGATCACTATCGAGACTTTCAAGCGCGGCTCGACACCGCAGCATCGGCCGACCGGTCCAATCATCGCCGTCAGGATCGACACATCATGACCACGATCGCCGTGCTCCAACGACGCACCAACAACCTTGCCCAACGTCGGTTGCAGACCGGCGCCGACCACGCTCGCGCAGATGCGCCGTCCCGACGGCTAAGCATCCCTGCAACCGACACACTCAACAACAGTCTCAATCATCAATCCGAGCTCTGGCTGCCTACCAGCTGCGTAACCGGCCGCCTCGAAGGATACCGCGCTCCCGCGCTCACACCTTCCGCATCAGCCAAATCCCCATAGCGGAGCGCGCGGCATTCTCCGCGACCCTTCCCCCGCGGGTTCTTTCCTTGGCGGCTTTCGGACGCCGGCCACTGGTGTATGTCGCGCCGCTGGCGTTGGCCGGCATCCGAAACCCTACACAAAACCGGACTCATGCACCCTAGCGAAGTCAGGCTTCGTTCAGTCGCGTCGACGGTAATGGCGAGCACGGGCCGCCGACCGCCGACGGACAGACACAACTTCAAATGTTGATTTCGAGGGCCGGACGAAGATGTTCGTCTCGCTATTCCAGATACGGCGTCAGCACGCCTTCGATCCATTTCATGAATGCGCGGACTCGGCGCGACAGATTGCTCCGATGAGCTACGACGAGGGACACGGCGAGCGCCCGGCGACGAAAATCCGGTATGATCTCCACAAGCGCTCCACTTTCTAAGTATGGGCCAATCCCCAAGAGTGGCGCCTGAATCAGGCCAAGGCCGGCGAGGGCAGCGGCTTCGTAGGTCTGCGCGCTGTTGACGTGTAGCGCACCCGGCAACTGAAGCGTCGCGTAGCTGTCGCCGTCCGGATATTCCCATCCATAGGGTCTTGTGCCCAGCATCGTCGAAAAATGAATTGTCCGATGTTCCTGACGCTGGAGATCATCTAGCGATCGAGGGACGCCGTAGCGCGCCAGATAGGCGGGACTGGCAGCGTTGACCATGCGCAACAGGCCCAGTGGACGGGCAATCAGCGTCTCGTCCCCTATTGGTCCAAGCCGCAATACGCAGTCGAACCCCTCTTGAACCAGATCGACTTGCCGATCCGTACTCGACAACTCCAGCTCCAACTCGGGGTAAGTCCCCATGAAATCCGGCAAGGCCGGCACGATCGTTGTGCGCGCCACCTCGGTCGGAAGATCGACCCGTAAACGCCCGCGGAGTGCCACGCGATCGCTTGCGAACATCGAGTGTAGGTCATCGACTTCAGCGAGCAGATCGCGCGCACGGGCATGAAATACCCGTCCGTCTTCCGTCAACTGCACGCTGCGCGTCGTCCGGTGCAGAAGCCTGACACCGACATCTACTTCCAGCTTCCGGACGGCCGTTGAGGCCCTCCCCTTTTGGATGCCTAGGCTATCGGCTGCGCGGGTGAAGCTCCCCATTTCCGCTACCGTTATGAAAATGAGGATCGGTTCGAGATTCTGCATTTTCGTGCCTCGGTATTGTTTTCCACAGAGAGAACAGTGAGTTCGTTTCCTCGGTGTTTATCATACCTAGGAGACACAGTAAGTAAGCTCCGAATATGGGATCCCCCAGCGGAGAATGACAAATGTCCGAAACTATGAACCTGCATCAGGTGCCCGAAGCTATGGCCTTGCATCGCAGCCTGTGGGCCGGCCGGATAATGAGTGCGATTGTCGTTATCGCTCTAGTGGCAGACGGCACTATTCAGCTTTTCGCGCCGGCACAGATCGCGAGCATGTTGCAGGAAACCGGGTTCGCGATGGACCTGACCCGTGTCGTGGGTCCGATCATACTCGCCTGCGCCATCCTTTACGCCATCCCGGCCACCGCCGTCCTCGGCTCGATCCTAGTAACGGGCTTTTTGGGAGGTGCCATCAGCGCTCATGTCCGCATCGGTGAGTTGGGGTCGCCGCCGGAAGTCATTTCCCTGCTTCTGGGCGCAATGACGTGGGGCGGCCTCTACGCGCGCGATGCCCGTATCCGGGCCATTCTGCCGCTCATCCGTTGAACCCAATGGGGCAGCGCTCTGTCCCTCAAGATCAGGAGAAAACACATGTTTTTAGTAATGGGAATCACGGGAAAAGTGGGCGGCGCAACGGCAGAACATCTGTTGGCGCGCGGCAAGGAAGTACGCGCGCTGGTCCGCAATCGCGACAAGGCGTCAAGCTGGGCGAACCGGGGCGTGGAACTGGTTGACGGTGATTGGAATCATTCGGCAGCCATCGAGCGGGCGCTCAAAGGCGTCGAAGGCGCGTTTGTCATGTTGCCGGCCGTCTGGGCTCCCTCGCCCGATTACAAAGAAGCCAAGGTCGTGATTGCGAACTATGTCCAGGCACTCACCAAGGCAGCGCCGCCGCGAGTGGTTGCGCTTTCGTCGATGGGTGCGAACAGGACCAGCGGGCTCGGGATGATCACGGCATTGTCGCTTCTGGAGCAAGGTTTTCGCGACCTGATATCGCCAATCGCGTTTGTGCGCGCAGGTGGATTCTTCGAAAACTTCCTCTACGGCTTGCAGGTCGCCCAGGGCGGAACGCTACCGGTCTACTACAATCCGACAAACCGGAAATCGACCATGGTCGCGACGAACGACATCGGCACGGAGGTCGCAACCCTTTTGACCGGGCCAGCGTGGTCAGGGCAGCGCGTCGTCGAGCTTGGTTCGATGGTCACCGCGGATGAAGTCGCGGAGCAATTGGGTGAAGTCCTGAATCTCGACGTGAAAGCCTTTGCAGTCCCGCGTGCAGGGTGGGCGGAAGCGTTCGAGCAATTCGGCATCCCGAAGGGCTATACCGGACCTGCCGAAGAAATGTTTGAGGCCGTGAATGCAGGATGGATGGACCTTGGAGTCGAGGGTACGGAGCACGTAGTGGGTACGACGTCCGCACGCGATGTATTCGAGGCTACACAGAACGCCGCCAAGGCGTAAGTCCGGGACGGATCAGGCATGAGACGGAGAGTGCCCGCTTCTGCCTCGGCTAGACGAGAATAGCGCGAAGTCCGTTCAGGGTCAAAACCGCCAGTGGCCCCACTTAAATGGGAAGTCCGCTCTACCCTCAGAAGCGGACATCGTCAGGCCGTCTCGGCAGGTCCGTTTTGTGCCGATTTTGTTGCGCATCCTGAAGCTCGGTCGGCTTCGATTGCGTGGTCCACGAGGCGCTCAGGACGAGTTTGTTCTGGCCGCCATTGCTCAGAACCTGCGGCGGCTCGTATCGCTGGTTGCGCGACCGCCACCCGCTCAGGCTCTGTGTATTGTGTAGCGTAAGAGTTGCGTAGAGAGCGTCGGCGTCGGGGGACCAAACCCCGTCGCCCTAACTGAAATGGCCGAACGACATCATCGGTCACAGTCGACTTTTGCAACAAAATCGGCCAAAAACGGAAGTCGGCGCGCGCCTTCCTGTCGTGGACAAAAATAACAATCGCGGCCGCGCCGCTGGCCCTGTTTGCGCCGATGGTCATAGCCGGGACAAGTTGATAAGGGGCGAAGTCTTGGGGGAAGGCCGCTGCTGCTCGCCACCATCATGTTCTACTATCTGATGGCCTTCTTTGGTGCCGCGCTCTGCGTTGGCCTAATCGTCGGGACCTGGATCGCGATGATCCGCACTAATAGGGCTGAACGGTAAACCCAACCGTGCAGTATTTCCGCGGGCTGGCACGCGCTGGGGTGAGCCGTTCATTCGGGAAGGCCTGCCAGACGCAGGCCATCGGCCAGTCGCGCACGATCCTCGGGTCGATGATACGGCATCATTTTGGCCAGCTTGGAGATGGTCGCCGCGGGCTCCGTCAACAAAAGCTGTTCAAGCACGGCTTGCGCTTCGGTCATTCGACCCCTCAACGCATGCGCCGAAATGGTCAATCTGCGAAGGAACGGCTCGTTGAACGCCAGCTTGATGGTCTCTTCGGCAAACGATACTGCTTTTTCAAACTCCCCGCTAAAGAAGAACGCGTGGGCCATTGCGGCGAACATGATGTGCCGTTGGGTGTCCCTTGGACTCAGGCGCAGCGCATATTGGGCGCGATTGAGAGCGACGTCGTGGCTTCCGAGGTAAACATGCAGAAAACCAGACCACGCCCAGCCGAGGGCATGGTTGGTGTCCAGCGACAAGCCTTGATCTATGAGACGAAGCCCTTCTTCCGGAAGCCTGCCCTGGCTGCCGATCGTCCAACCTGCCCGGACAAGAACGTCAGGATCTGTTCGATCGATTGACAACGCCCGGCGTGCAGCCCCGACCGCTTCGATCGCCGTCGTTGTACGATCATCGGACCAACCATTGGCGTTCAATCGGGTGCTAGCGGCGGCGAAATGGGCCAGCGCAAGTGCATATTCGGGTTCTATTTCGAGCGCACGCTTCCAAAGTCTGCGCGCCTCCAAGGTGCTCGCCTTGGTGATAGGTTCTGCATGATGGGCTGAAATGGCGCGCAGAAAATAGTCATAGGCGTTTAAGTCACTGGCAGGCTTTTGCCGCGAGCGCGCTATTTCGGCGCGCTGTACCTCCGGATCAATTGCGTTCACGACATCCGAAGTTATTCGATCTTGCAGATCAAAAATATCTTCTAGGCTGCCCTCAAAGCGGTTGGCCCAAAGGTGAATGCCGGAGACTCCTTCAATGAGTTCGCCGGTAACCCTGATTTTGTTGCCAGCTTTTCGCAAGCTTCCTTCTAGGACGTACCGAACGCCCAACTCGCTTGCGACCTGCCGCACATCGTATTGCTTGCCTTTATAGGAGAACGACGAGCTTCGAGCGATCACAAAAAGACCTTTCTTTCGCGACAGCGAGGTGATGATCTCCTCGACCACCCCGTCAGCAAAGTAATCCTGTAAAAGGTCCCCGCTCATGTTCTCGAATGGCAGCACCGCGATCGAAGGTTTGTCGGGAAGAGCGAGCGCAGCTTCCGTCAATTCCACGCCTCGGCCTGAGCTCGCGCCCGAAGCTTGGTTCACTTCGCGAACCGTGCCGATAAAACGAAAGCCCTTTCGCGGCAGCGTCTTGATTAGGCGCCGTTCTTCGCCGGTATCGCCGATCGCGCTTCGGGCAGCGTTCAGGCGGGTCGCCAGCGCTGCGTCGGATACGGAACGTCCCCTCCAGATCGCATTCACGAGGTCGTCCTTGCTGACGACCCGCTCCCTGTTGCGGATCAGGTAATCGAGCAAATCGAAAACCTGGGGCGTTGTCGGCACTACGTCAGGTCCGCGTCGGAGCTCGCGCCGGTCGGTGTCGAACGCGTAATGCTCGAACAGATAGCGCAAGGGACATTTCCTCGGTTGCCCCTTTGAGGCGGCCAAAACGCGGTCTAACGCAAAAGAATATACCGCCGGTAAGGAAAATGTAAGCCGACGGTTAAGCGCGGCCTGCTAAATCCGGGCATTTTGGAAAATGAAATGATGTCGGATTTGTATCGGCTGCCCACCGAAATCGGTATTGAGCGGCGTCGCCACGTGGAGCATCCTCGTGTCGTCCAGGATTGCGGGAGGAGACTGAAATGCTCGAACGTACCGGACCCCAAGTGAGCGAACTCAACGAGATCACCACGCGCACCGATACGCGGGACTACCTTGCCCATGCCACGCGCCAGGCGATGGCTTACGACGACTACGAAGTCATCGTCGACATCGATGCCCATGTCAGCGAGGGCCGGTTCTGGGCCGAAATCTGCACCTACATCGAGAACGATGTGTTGAAGCAGCTGGCGGAAGGCATGCTGCAGGGCGCAAAAAGCGGCAACGCGTTGCTGAACGCTTCCACGGGGACGTCGTTCCAGGCGGTTGGCGGCCGCATTCCGCACCAGCTCAACAATCTGGAAGAGGTCGAGCCGGGGGCCGGCCACGGCTTCGCCCAGAACATGCGGCGATCGATGGACGCCATGGGCATCGACTATCAAGTGGTATTTCCGAGCGGCATGCTGCTGCTCGGCATGCACCCGATGACCGACGTCGAGTATCACGTCAGCAACGCGTTCAACCGCTGGATCGTCGAGCGCATCATCCCGGACGAGCGACGGCTGCTCTGCCTGCTTTATTTGCCGTTCCAATCGCCCGAGCTGTGCGTGCAGCTGGTCGAGAAGTACGCACACATCCCTGGCGTAATCGGCTTCAGCGTCAGCTGCGTCCGCAACAACCCGGTCTATCATCCGTCCTACATGAAGCTTTATCGGGCGGTGGAGGCGTCGGGAAAACCGCTGGTGTTCCACACCGCCTATAACTGGACCGATCCATCGTTCGCGCAGCTGAACCGCTTCGGCTCGATGCATGCGCTGTCGTTCTCGCACTACAACCTGATCCATCTGACCAACTGGCTGTTCAACGGGTTGCCCGACCGCTTTCCGAACCTGAAGCTGCTGTGGATCGAGGGCGGGCTCGCCTGGATTCCCTACCTAATGCAGCGGCTCGACCACGAGGTCTTGATGCGGCCGAGCGAGGCGCCGGGCTTGAAGCGGCTGCCGAGCGAGTACATTCGCGAGATGTATTTCACCAGCCAGCCGCTTGAGCGCTCCAACATGCAGATGCTGGAGGCGACGATGGCTGCCATCAACGCCGAGACCCAGCTGCTGTTCGCGTCCGACTGGCCGCACTGGGACTTCGATCCACCCAGTGCGATTACGACGCTGCCGTTCCTCAGCGACAAGGCAAAACGCAATATCCTTGGCCTCAATGCCGCAAAGCTGTTCAACATTCCGGTGAAGCGTGCTCGCCCGCACGCCACCGACGTGCTGGCCTCGCGCGGCAACGTGGTGAGCTGACGCCATGAGCTCCGCTGCGGCCACCGAACAGCTTTCGCCAGCGGCAGCCGCATTCGTGGCGCAGGCGCAACAAGCCTTGCGCGACGATAACCACGCGTCTCTGTCCGACCGCGACATTCAGGCGGTCATGACCGCAGCAGTCAGGCTTTATGCAGCGCGGGCGGAGGCGACGCGCACCGTACCGCCACCGCTCGACGAGGCCGAGGTCAGCCCGACGGAGGTCGTGGTTGTTGCCAGCGAAATGATACGGGTCGTCGACCTCAGTCCGTTCGATCTGTCGATGTGGTACCGGCGCGGGCGTTGACGGCGCATCAGGAGGGTTTGACATGCTTGAGGTGAGCATCGGACGCGTCGAAAGCTTCGCAGATCCCGGTCGTAAGATCGTTGCGATTGACGGCATAGAGATCGGTGTTTTCCACTTGCGCGGTACGTTTACAGCGTTCGAAAATATTTGCCCGCATCTCGCCGGTCCCGTCTGCCAAGGCTTGATGCTGCCTCGCACGGTCGACAACGTCGCTGAGGACAACGTCAATCTGGCCCGGCATTTCTCCACGACCCAGCACAATGTGATCTGCCCGTGGCACGGCATGGAGTTCGATATCTCGACCGGCGAGCACGTCACCACGAAGACGCTCAGGCTGCGCAAGATCGAGATCCGCGTCGAGGACGGCGAGGTTTTTGTTAAGGTGCCGGAGCGACGCTATCAGCACATCAATTCATCATTGCATGGCGAACGGCAACGGCCGGCGCGCGACGACAGCGCGAAGACTGGCTCGGCCGATGCTCGATCGAGAGGGAATTAGCCCGCTAGGCACAAGCTTCTCGCCTCAGTAACCGAGCCGAGGAGTATGGCCATGCAGGATCAAGTGAATGCTACCCCCGCGCCCAAGCGAGTGCCCTGGAACAAGGGCAAGCTCACGGGGGCCAAGCCGCCGCTGCGACCCAAACATGCCTGGTCAATCCGGACGAAACTTCAGATCGAAGGCCGCGCTCGCGACTTGGCCATGTTCAATTTGGCAATCGACAGCAAGCTTCGCGGCTGTGATGTCGTCGCCATTCGAGTCGAGGATGTCGCCGCGGGCGGATACACGGCTGACCGCGCAACGGTCCGACAAAAGAATTGGCAAGACGACCATTGCCTTGGCTGTAGGCCGCGCCGCTGCCGAGGAGTTTGGCGGGGAAGTCCATCTCGCAGACTTGGAACGCTTCACCGATCCGCGCTATGTTGCGGGCGCTGTCGCGACATCCTTGGGACTTCCACTCAAGTCGAAAGATCCCGGCTTGGATCTGGTCGACCTCGTTCGTTCGCGAAAGCTTCTTATCATTCTCGATAGCTGTGAGCACGTGATCGAGACGGTCGCGTTGCTTGCCGAGAAACTTTATCAGGAAACGGAGCAGGTCGACGAAGCCGAAACGCGCGTCTGGTTCCTGTTCGAATGCGGGCGCAGCGCGTGACTACATGGATGCATGCAAACGGCGCATCCGTCACGAGCGCTCGTCTTTTAGCCAAACCCAAGTCCACCGACCAGCAATCCACCATGGTCACCATGGCAGCCGTTCAAGCTAGAGCCTGCACAATTCTTGTCGAATTCGAAAGGGCTCGAACCGAGCTTGTTGGCAAAGCGGTGATACTGACTAACGGAAAGGCTGGGACTGTGGACAGGCTTTGGCTTGATGAATTCCACGGCCTCCGAATTTCTATCAGAAGCCAAGCAGGCAACTTCCGGATTGCCCCTAACAACGGACATCGTAAGAATTCTCGCACGCTGCAAATCCCGGGACTTTTCGAGACCGCTTCGCGCCAGAAGCGGCCATCCACCACCGATAAGCTTTCTGCTCTTTCCTTATCAGTCAAGAACTGACTCCATTTTATGCCAAGCCAATGCGCTTCTACACTGGTAAGATTTTGATACAAACCTACGCAGTCACTCGAATTCGGTGGCCCAGTCGCCAGCCTATGCTGCGCCACCCTTTATCCATTCGCTACCGCTGCCCTCTTCTCAACAGCGTCACATGCCGAGGATTTCTCCAAGCCAAACGTAAGTCTTGCGAAGTGCCCCTTTAATAGACCTTTTTCTTGAAAGCTTCGCCGCAGCCGCCGCTCAGTGACCCTTCTAGTCCTTTGGATCGCCACGAGTTGGCGAGCCACTTGGCTGGTCTCCCTCCGAAAGCGGCGGGAAGCGTGGCTCGCGTTTCTCCATGAATGCGGTCATGCCTTCTTGCCATTCGGGAGTACCGATCAGCATGGCGAGCGCTTCGAGTCCGATGTTTCGGGCCGTGCCCAGATCGGCATCGCCGCACATGCGCACGGCCATCTTCGATTGAGCGACGGCGCGCGGGCCGAGCAACCTGAAACGACCCGCCAGTTCCATCGCCGCCGGCATCAGGTCGGCTGCCGGACGGATGGCCGTCACCAGACCGTGGGCCAGCGCTTCAGCGGCCGTGACATGACTGCCGAGCAGGATCCATTCCAGCGCCTTGCCGCGGCCGACTAGGCGATGGAGCTTTTGAACGCCTCCAGCGCCGGCGAGGGCCCCGATCCGCACTTCGGGCACCCCGATTTTGGCGTGATCGGCCACCAATCGAAAATCGCAGGCCAGCGACATTTCGCAGCCACCGCCCAATGCGAAACCGTTGATCGCGGCGATGACCGGTATCGGCAGAGTCTCGATCCGATCAAAAACGGCGGCGATCCGCTGCAGATAGCGATCTCGTAGCGCAAAGCTTCCGCCTCCGATACGAGGGTCGCCTTCCGTGAAATAGCGCAGATGCGCGCCCGCGCAGAAGGCCCGGCCTTGCCCCGTGACGATGAGCGCGCGCGCACCGCCGGCGACGCTTGCCGTCAGCGCCTCGCCGAGTTCATCGATCAGCTCGAGGCTGAGCGTATTCATTTCACGCTCGCGAACCATCGTGACCAGCGCAATGTCGCCTTGCGGCCAGGTCAGGGTGAGAGCCTCGCCGCTACGCGCTCTGACGTCATCAGCCCCGGACATTGGTGAATTCCTTCCTTGCTACATCGCTAATAGATACGTCCGGCAATATCGCTCCCTATTGCATCGGCTTGAGGATTAACCGTCCGGTCGACAGACCGGCCTCGACCAGCCGATGCGCCTCGGCGGCGCCTTCCAGCGGAAAGACGCGGTCGATGGCGGGTTTGACGCGTCGGCGTGCCACCAGATCGAGCGCATCGGCAAGCTGCAACCGCGATACCCCCTTGGCGCTGAGGATCGAGATATTGCGCAGGAATAATTGAGCCGGATTGATCGCCATGAATTCGCCGGTGAGCTGTCCCGTCAAAACGATGCGTCCGCCATCGGCCACGCAGCGCCGCACCGCGGCGAATACCGGGCTTCCGACATTATCGATGACGGCATCGACGCCACGGCCCTCTGTCAGGCGACGGACCTTAACGGAAAAATCCTCTCCTCGTTCGACAATGATGACTTCGTCCGCGCCGGCATCGCGGATGCGGGCCGCCTTGGCCGCTGTCGTCGTCACCGCGACCGTAAAGGCGCCTGCCAGCCGCGAGAGCTGCACCCCGTGCAGGCCTAGCCCGCCGCCGGCGCCCGTCACCAGTACGCGTTCCCCAAGCCGCACCCGGCCAACGTCGCGCAACGCGTTTAGTTCGGTCCCGATCGTGCAGGCCACAATGGAGGCTTCTTCCGGCGAAAGACCGTCGGGCACCTTGACCGCGGCGTCCGCATCGACGCAGACCAGTTCGGCGTAACCCCCATTGAGTCCGGCGTCACCGAGAAAGTTCCGTTCCGCACAAGAGGTCTCATGGCCGCCGCGGCAATGGCGGCAATAGCCGCAGACATGACTGTAGGTGGTGGTAGCAACGAGATCGCCGTGGCGGAAACCGCGCACCTCCGGGCCCAGCTTCTCAATCGTGCCCGCGACCTCGTGGCCCAGGATGACCGGCATCGCGACCCCACGGCGGAACGTGCCGTTGCGTACCACCACGTCGTGGAAACAGACCCCGCAGGCCGCGACCGCGATCCTGATCTCGCGCGGCCCCGGCTCGCGCGCCGCCACATCGGCAACGCGCAACACCGTCGGAGGACCGGACGTTTCGAGGACGACCGCGCGCAACGGGGTTGGCTCCGGTCAGTTGGTTGAGAGCCAGCCGGTGATGATCTTCCACTTGCCGCCCTCGGCCTTCATGATCGCACCCGACTGCGCGCCGGCGTGCTGAGTTGCGGAGAACGTAAGCGGTGCCATCAGACCGGTATCGTAGCCTTTCATGCTCTCGAGCGCGCTCACGATCGACGGTTCGTCGGTCTTGCCGCTGGAGCGCTTGAGTACCTCGGCGAAGATCTTGCCCGACTGATAGCCATGCATGCTGTAAGTGGTCGGCTTGGTGTTGGGCTTGTATTTTTGCTGCGCCGCGATGAAGGCCTTGACGGCGGGCTTGTCGGAATCGAGCGGCTCCATGACAGCGACGGCGATCGCGCCTTCCGCGAGCGGACCGGCAAGCTGGAAGGTCTGGGGATCGCCCAGCGCATTGTGGCCGCTGAACTGCGGCTTCCAGCCCAGATTGTTGGCCTCGCGCATCACCAGCGCAGCGTCCTTCGGGATGCCGAGAAAAACCACATGCTCGACACCCGCCGCCTTCGCCTGCGCGACCACGCCGCTGAAATTGGTGGTTCCCCGGTCGAATGGCAGCTTGACCAGCGGAATCTTGTCGCGGCCGAAGCGCTCGTCGAGACCGGCGACGGCGTCCTGGCCGAAATCGTCGTTCTGGTAGATCGCCGCGACCTTGGTCTGCTTGAGCGTTCCGAGGATGTAGTTGGCGAGCACCAGCATTTGAACCCGCACCTCGGGAAGCGTGGTGAAGACGTCCCGGTTCACGGGCGTCGTCAACGCGTGGGCGAACGCGTAAGGGAACAGCATCGGGGTCTTGCTCTCGGTCACGAATGGCAACAGCGCAGCGGATGGCGCGGTGCCGGTGACGGCGAGAAGCGCGACCGCCTTGTCCTGCTCCACCAGCTTCCGCGCGGAAGCGATGGTGCGCATCGGCTCATAACCGTCGTCCTCGGCAATGAATTGCAGCTTGCGCCCAGCAATACCGCCCTGGTCGTTGATTTCGGAAAAGGCCACTTCGACGCCGTCGCGCACGCTCTGTCCGAGCAGCGACAAGCCGCCCGAAAACGGGCCGCTCATTCCCACCTTTATCGGCTCCTGCGCTCTTGCCGGTAGCGTCGCTATCGCGATCGCCGCACCCGCCACGAGGATCGCGCGCCGCGGCAATAACCTTGTCAGTGTTCTCTCTTGCATGTTCGTCTCCTCTGCTTTTGTTCTATGGTTGATATTTTCAGCCCGTGCGTCACCGCTCGAGCTTCAACCCGACCGCCTCACGGTCCCAAAGCGTCTTGCGGTTCTGCTCAGCCCAGGTCTTGAGCTTGTATTTTTCGATCTTCTCGCTCGCGGTCTTGGGTAATGCATCGATGAAATGCACGAAGCGCGGCACCATGAAATGCGCCATGTTACGGTTGGCAAAGCGCACCAGTTCCTCCTCGCTGACCCGGTGACCGTCGCGGCACACGACGTAGACCATCACCTCGTCCTCGCTCAGTTCGGAAACCACCGGCACCGCCGCGACTTCCAGCACCGACGGATGCTTAGCGATCAGCATCTCGACCTCATAGGCGGAAATATTTTCGCCGCGCCGGCGGATCGCTTCCTTCTTGCGGTCGACAAAATAAAGGTAACCGTCCTGATCCAGCCGGCCGCGGTCCCCTGTATGCAGCCAAAGATCGCGGGTATCGCGCACCGTCGCTTCCGGCATCTTGTAATATCCGGACATAATGATGCCGCGCTCACAGGGCCTGACGCAAATCTCTCCGACCTCGCCGACCGGCAGCGGATCGTCCTCGTCGCTGACGATCTGAATCTCGGCGAGGCCCCGCGGCTTGCCGGCTGAGGCGCCTTTCGCTTCCGAGTCGTCCGGCGTGAACATGGTCACGGCGAAAGTCTCGGTCATCGCATAAAGCGACGTTACCTTGACGCCAAAGCGCTCGGACACTTCACGATAGGACTCGCGCGACAGCGGAACGATCATCGCCTGGCGCACGCGATGCTCGCGATCGCGGGGCGAAGCCGGCGCCCGCAACAGGATGTTGGTCATGGCGCCGAGCGAATTGAACTGGGTGGCGCCGGCCGCCCTGATCTCGTCCCAGAAACTGGAGGCCGAAAACCGCGGCGACACCGCGAGCGCGCAGTCGGCCCACAGCGCCGCATAGGCCGAATACCAGAGCGCGTTGCCATGGAACAGCGGCAGGCAGGTGAAGAGCACGTCGTCGGGGCGATAGCCGAAATTCTGCGCCAGCGAGCGGCCCACGCCGTGCGCCTGCGAGTGCGGGCTGATCACGCCTTTCGACGGACCGGTCGTTCCCGACGTATACATGATGTACTGCGGATCGCTGGCGAGCACCTCGTTGCGGTTGGGTTCCCCGGCCGGCGCTGTCGCGAAGGCCGCCAGATCGACGCATCTGGCGCCGCAATCCGCGAGCCTGGTTCCGGCGCCGTCGAGCGTACAGAACGCCCGCACCCGATGGTCGTCGCCGAGCGCCTCGGCCACGCGATCGGCCCATTCGCCGGAAACCACGACGTAACCGGAATCCGATTGCGCGATGAAGTATCGCAGCAACTCGCCGCGCGCCGCGGTGTTGAGCGGCACCGTGACCGCGCCGAGCTTGCCGAGGCCCCAGATGGTCCAGATGAATTCCGGGCAGTTCGGAAGCATGACGGCGACGTGATCGCCCTTGCGAACCCCGAGATCGCGAAATCCGTTGGCATAGCGGCTGGAAAGATCGTGCGCATCCGCATAGGAGTAGCGCTGTCCGCCGAAGATGAGCCAAGTCCGGTCGCCGACACGACTTGCCTTGTCGGCGAGCAGATGTCCGATGGTGCGTTGTTTCAGTGGATAGTCGTGCATTACCTTAGACACCGAGATAGGCATCGACCAGAGCGGCCGAATGCTGGAATTTTTCCCGTTCACCCTCCATCACCACGCGCCCGTATTTGAGAACGTAGAGATAATCCGCAAATTTCATGGCGAGCCTGGCATTTTGTTCGACAACCAGAACGGTGATACCAGCCTTGCGCACTTCGTCGAGCTTGGCAAAGACCTGCTTAACGATGATCGGCGCCAGACCAAGGCTGAGTTCGTCGGCCAAGAGTACCCGGGGCGCGGCCATCAGCGCGCGGCCGATCGCCAGCATCTGCTGTTCACCGCCGGAGAGCGTGTAGCCCAACTGGCGCTCGCGGCGTTCAATCGGCGGAAACATCTTCATCACACGACCGTAGTCCGCCGAGACATTCTGACCGCGCCGCACATAGGCGCCGATCATGAGGTTTTCACTCACCGTCAGGTCCGGGAAGATGCCTCGACCCTCCGGCACATGCGAGACGCCGCGCCGCACGATCTCCTCCGGACCGAGGCCGGCGATCTGTTCGCCCCGCAACGCGATCGTGCCCGATGCGGCGCGCGCGATACCGCTGATGGCCCGCAACAGGGTCGACTTCCCCGCGCCATTGGCGCCGAGAATGGCGACGAGGCCGCCGGTCTCGACCTTGATCGAGACGTCCCGCAAGGCCTCGACGGAACCGTAGCGCACGCAAAGATCGGTCACCTCAAGCATCGACCGCCTCGCCGAGATAGGAGGACATCACCCTGGCATCGCCAAGCACCTCGGCGGGTGGGCCGTTGGCGATGAGCTGCCCGAGGTCGAGCACCACCAGCCGGTCGCACAGGCCCGAGACAAAGGGCATGTTGTGCTCGACGACGAGAATGCCGAGGCCAAATTCTCTGCGCAGCCCGAGCAGAATTTCCCGGAGCCGCGAAATCTCGCTGTCGTTGAGGCCGGCAATAGGCTCGTCGAGCAGCAGGAAGCGGATATCCATCAGCAGGGCTCGTCCGAGATCGATCAGCTTGCGGTGGCCATAAGGCAGACTGCCGACCCTCGCCGCGGCGCTGTCGGCGATGCCAAGGCTTGCGAGCACGTTTGCAACCTTCGCCGCGGCCGTGCGCTCCTGATGCCGTACGTTTGGAAGCCGCAGCAGTTCGCTGAGCAGGCCGTATTCAAGTGAGAGATGACAGGCGATCAGGAGATTGTCGTGCACCGAGAGTTCGGCAACCAGTTCCGGATGCTGAAAGACCCGGCCGATCCCCTGGCGCGCCACCGCGGCCGAAGACATCGCCGAGAGGACCGCTCCGCCGAGCCGGACGCGACCCCTGGTCGGCCGTGTGATGCCCGAGATGCAGTTGAGGAGCGTGCTCTTGCCGGCGCCGTTCGGACCGATCAGCCCGACGATCGACCCGGCCTCGAGTTCAAAGGTAACGCTCTCCAGCGCGTGGATGCCGCCGAAGTTCACCGACACATCTTCAATGGCGAGATGCGTCATCTCAGGGGTCTCCGTCCGAGACGGCGCAGCATTCCCCACAGCCCCTGCGGCATGAACACCATGACCACGACCAGCAGCAAGCCAAAGATCAGGCCCGGCGCGTCCTTGATGCCGCGCAACAGCTCGGGAACGATGACATAGAACGCCGCGCCGAGGATCGAGCCGCCGATTGTGCCGAGTCCCCCGATGACCACCATGCTCAGAAAAGAAATTGAAAGGCCGACGCTGAAGCTTTCCGGGTTGATGTAGCGCACGAGGTAGGCAAACAGGCCCCCGGCGACCGCCGCGTAGAAGGCGCTGATGGCGAACGCGACGATCTTGTAACGCGCGGAGTGAATCCCCAGCGATCCGGCAGCAATCTCGCTGTCCTTGATGACGAGGAGCGCGCGCCCGGTGCGTCCGCGGCTGACGTTCCAGGCCCCGAACAGGCCGGCGGTCATCAGGATGAGCGTGAGATAATAGAGCCCGTTGGCGCCGAGCTCATATCCGGCGATGCTTGGGGCCGTGAGCGCAAGCCCGCCGCCGCCGCCGGTCAGGCTGCGCCACTCGAAGATGATCTTCTGAAGCACGACGCCGAAGCCGAGCGTCGCGATCGCGAGATAGATGTTCCGGAGGCGAAGCGCCGGCACGGCGACGATCGCTCCGATCGCGGTTGTGAACACGGCGCCGGCGAAAAGCGACAGCAGATAGGGCCATCCCGCCTTCTGGGTCAGGATCGCAGTGGCGTAAGCGCCGACTCCGAAAAAGGACGCGTGGCACAAACTTATCTGGCCGGCATAGCCGGTCAGGAAATTGAGACCGAGCGCAACCAGCGCGAATATTCCGGTCAGCGTCAGAAGATAGAGCCCGTAGCCGTTGACGCCGAGCGGCGCGGCGCCGGCGAGCAGGAAGCATAGGCCAATCAGCGCCGCACTCCAGCTCCACAAAGTCCGCGGCCTTGACGCGCGGATGATGTCGGCTGCGAAGCTCATGCCTTGCGAATCCTGACCCGGCCGAAGACACCTTCCGGACGTATGGTGAGCACCGCGATGATGACGATGAAGGTGATCGCGTCGGCAAAGGAAGGCGAAACATAGGCTCCCGCCAGGTTTTCCGCGACGCCAAGCGCGAGGCATCCGAGAAAAACGCCGATGAGGCTGTTCAAGCCCCCTAGAACGCCGCCGGCGAAGGCCTTGATCAGGAGCGCGCTCATCAAGTTGGTGTCGAGGAACAGCGAGGGTGCTACCAGGACTCCGGCGACGGCGCCCACCAGCCCACCAAGCCCCCAGGCAATGGCGGACGTTCGCGTAATCGACACCCCCATCAGCCGCGCCACGGTTTGATTCTGGCTTGCCGCCCGAAGGCCGAGCCCGGTCCAGGTGAAGCGGAGGAACAGCGTCATCGCGATGACGATGACGAGCCCGACTGCGATATTCACGACGCTGTCGACCGCGACCGGAACGGCTGCGACCACGAACGGAGCCGAAAACGCGAAGGGAGACGGAAAGGTATAGGTCTGATGACCCCAGATCATGCCGGCGATGCTGTTGAGCACGACGTTCAGCCCGAGCGTCGCGATGATGGCTGACAGCACGGGACCGCCGATCAGCGGGCGGATCACCACCTGCTGGATGACGATACCCTGCACCAGCCCAAAGATTATGGCTATCGACACCGCCTGCCACCAAGAAAGGCCCAAGCCATCCATCAACCAATAGGCGAAGAAGGTCGCCAGCATCGCCATCTCGCCCTGGGCGAAATTGGCAATATCGGTGATGTTGAGCACGATCACGATCGCGATGGCAACCATCGCGTAGAGACAGCCGGCCGCAAGCCCTCCAACAATCAAATTGGCGATCATGGCAAGGACGCCTCCGGCATTATTGCGACGAAGAAGTGCGGCCTTCCGATTGGCGAGGCTTTGGCGTCACCCTCATCATCATAGCCTTCCTCCCGTTTTCACTTTTTTTTGTTTCGCACCCCCTGCGACGGGCCCGAGAAGGTCAGCACGCGCTTGCCTGGCGACACCGGTCTGACCGTCTGATGCGAACCGGCAACCGGCAGCTCTCCGACATCGCGGGGCAACGCGGCGGCGGGCGTCGACGACAGCGCGCGTTCGAAGATCTGGCTGAGTGCGAGCGTGAGCTGCGCCGGCGTCCACGCGCCGCTCGGCTTGAACCATTTCGCCACCCAGTTCATCGCGCCGAGGATGACAAAGATCGCAAGCTTGGGATCGCACGGCACCACGCTGCCGTCCTCAATGCCCTCCTTGACCAGCGCCCGCAGCGAACGTTCGAACCGGTCGCGCTGCCGGACTAGCTTGGCGCGGTCGCCCGGTTCAAGGGCCTGCTCCTCCATCAGCACCACGCAGCAATTGAGTTCGTCAATCAATTGCGTGACATAGCCGGAGATCGTCAGCACCAACCTGTCGCGCCCGTTCTTGCCCTGCTTGCGCCCGCGCTCGAGGCTCGCGAACGCGACCTCCATGGCCTGCTCGAAGCACGCCGCCAGCAAACTGTTCTTGTTCGGGAAGTAGTGATAGAGCGCGGCCTTGGTGACGCCGAGGCTGGTCGCGATCTCGGTTAGCGAGGTCGCATGATAGCCCTTGAAGTTGAAGAACGCGGCCGCTTCGCGCAGCACTTCCTGGCGTTTGATCCCGTGCATGTCTGCTTTTGTGGGGAACAAGCATTCCTCCCGGGAACGATCCATCTTGCCGCCGGATACGCTAACCGTTAGTGTACCGTCTGACAAGTCGGTTTGCTAACCGCATGGTTAGTCCGGCGACAGATTGGGCCGCAAGACAGGCGACATCAATCCAGGAGGGGACGCGCGTTGGGCCTTTATCTCGAAGATTTCGAAATCAATGCCACGCGCCGTACGCGCGGCCGCACGATCGGCGAAGCCGACGTTTCGCTGTTCGCCGGACTGGTCGGCGACCACAACCCGCTGCATGTCGACGAGGAATTTTCCCGACACAGCATTTTCGGCAGCCGCGTCGCGCACGGTCCGCTTGTGCTTTCGACGGCGATCGGACTGATGTCGCAGCTCAACTGGATCGACGGGACGGCTCTCGGCTTGCTCGGAATTTCCTGGGAATTCCGTGCGCCCGTGAAATGCGGCGACACCATCAGCGCCAATGTCACGCCGCTCGAGGCAAGGCCAAGCAAAACGCCCGAGCGCGGAGTTCTAAAGATCGGGTTCGAGGTCCTCAACCAGAACGACGAGGTCGTGCAAGAGGGATCGATCGTGCTGTTGATGCAGCGCCGGCCCCCGCACGCAAACTAGATCCGAGCTCCAAAACCAATAAACCGGCGAACGCAGGTATGGCGACACTGAGCAGCACCATCGATCCGCAAGCCGCGGCGTTCCAGGCGAACGCCGCGGTCTATGACGGCCTGCTGAATACCTTGCGTGCGCGGCAGGCCTGGTCGCTCGCCGGCGGCGGCGACCGCATGGTGCAGCGCCATCGCGACCGCGGCAAGATACCGGTGCGCGAGCGCATCGATCTTTTGATCGATCCGTTCAGCCCGTTTCTCGAACTCTCGCCGCTTGCCGCCTGGGGACTCTACGACAATACCGTGCCCGGGGCCGGTCTGGTCACCGGGATCGGCACCATACGCGGTGTGATCTGCATGATCATCGCCAACGATGCGACGACCAAGGGCGGGTCTTTTTTCAAGGAAACCATCCGCAAACACGTCCGCGCGCAGGACATTGCGTTCGAGAACCGCCTGCCCGTGATCTATCTGGTCGATTGCGGCGGCGCCAACCTGTCGCAAGGCGACGAGGTGTTTCCGGATCAGGATCATTTCGGCGGCGCCTTCTATCGGCAATGCCGGATGTCGGCATCGGGCATTCCGCAGATAGCGGCTGTATTCGGTGAATGCACCGCCGGCGGCGCCTACATACCCGCGCTGTCGGACGAAGTCGTGATGACGGCGAGAAACAGCAGCGTTCATCTCGGCGGCCCGCAGATCGTCAAGGCCGCGATCCGCGAGATCGTCGACCGCGAGACGCTGGGTGGCGCGGAAATGCACAGCACCGTCTCGGGGGTATCGGATCATTTCGCGCGCGACGAGATGGAGGCGATCGCCAAGACCCGCGACATCGTCGGCGCCCTGAATCGCGTGCAGCCGGTCTATGGCGACATCCGCCCGGTGCGACCGCCACTGTTCGATATCGCGGACATTCCCGGCATTGTCGGCACCGATCTGACGCTGCCGTTCGACCAGCGCGAAATCATCGCGCGACTCGTCGACGGCAGCGAATTTCACGAATTCAAGCCGCTGTACGGCGCGACGCTGGTGTGCGGCTTCGCCCACATCCAAGGCCTGCCGATCGGTATCATCGCCAACAACGGCGTGCTGTTTTCGGATTCATCCCTCAAGGGCGCGCATTTCATCGAATTATGCGACCAGCGCAACGTGCCGATCCTGTTCCTGCAGAACATCACCGGCTTCATGGTCGGCTCGGAGGCGGAACGCAACGGCATCGCCAAGAATTCGGCGAAGCTGGTCTACGCGGTGTCGAACGCGCGCGTGCCGCGCTACACGATCGTGACCGGCGGCTCCTACGGCGCCGGCAATTACGGCATGAGCGGCCGCGGATTTCGTCCGCGCTTCATGTTCATGTGGCCGAACGCGCGGCTCGGCACCATGAGCCCCGATGTCGGCAGTTCGGTGCTGATGGACCTGCGCCGCTCCAGTATCTCGCGCAATCCCGCGACCGAAGCCGATCTCGCCCAGCACGAGCAGGAATTGCGTAAGATGTTCGACGAGCAGTCCAACCCCTATTATTGCACGGCGCGGCTTTGGGACGACGGCCTGATCGAGCCGGCGGACACGCGGGAAGTGCTCGGGCTGTGTCTTGCGATTGGCGCGATGGAACCGCCATCGACCGGTCAACGACCCGTGTACCGAATGTAGGACGTTCCACTGTGCCGTTTCTCAACTCCCCTCGCCCTATCTGCTCGGTCCTGATCGCCAATCGCGGCGAGATCGCGGTGCGCATCATGCGAACCTGCGCACGATTGGACATACGAACGATCGCGGTCTACTCCGACGCCGACGCGCAGGCCGTTCACGTCAGGGCTGCCGACGAGGCGATACGGATCGGGCCTGCCCCGGCGCGCGCGAGTTATCTCGACATCGACGCGATTGTCGCGGCGGCAAAACAGGCGGGCGCCGACGCTGTCCATCCCGGCTACGGCTTTCTCTCGGAGAACGCCGGGTTTGTCCGGCGCTGCGACGCGGCCGGGCTGATTTTCGTCGGACCGTCGGCGGCCGCGGTGGAGCGGATGGGCTCGAAAATCGAATCCAAGCGCATCGCGGAAGCGGCCGGCGTTCCCACCGTGCCCGGCTATCACGACGATGCTCAGGATGAAGACAGCCTTGCGCGCGCAGCAACGCAAATCGGTTTTCCAGTGCTGATCAAAGCTTCCGCGGGCGGCGGCGGCCGCGGCATGCGCCGGGTCGATCGCGCCGACGATTTCGTGGCCGAGCTGGACGCAGCGAAGGCGGAGGCCGAGGCTGCTTTCGGCGACAGTTCGGTCCTGCTCGAGAAATATATTCTCAACCCGCGTCATATCGAAGTGCAGCTCGCCGGCGATCGAACCGGCAGCCTGGTGCACCTGTTCGAGCGCGATTGTTCGGTCCAGCGCAACAATCAGAAAGTGCTGGAGGAGGCACCCGCGCCGAATCTCCCCGACAGCGTCCGGACGAGACTTTACGATGCAGCGCTCAAACTCGGCCGCGCCATCGGCTACGACTCCGCCGGCACGGTCGAGTTCATTATGGATAAGGATAGCGACAGTCCGTATTTCCTCGAGATGAACACGCGCCTGCAGGTTGAGCATCCGGTGACGGAGTTCATCACCGGGATCGATCTCGTCGAGTGGCAGTTGCTGGCGGCGGCCGGCGAGAAGCTGCCGCTCGCCCAGGACCGGATTCGCGTTCACGGCCATGCCATAGAGGCCCGCCTCACCGCGGAGCGCGCGGACCTGGCGTTTCAGCCGGTCACAGGAGAGCTGTCGGTCGTCGAAGCACCGCGCGGCCTTCGGTTCGACTCCGGCGTGGAGGCGGACTCACGCATCAGCCTCTACTACGATTCGCTGATCGCAAAACTCATCGCGCATGGCGCCGACCGCGACACCGCGTTGTCGCGGCTGGCCGCCGGATTGTCCGATCTGACGCTATTGGGCATTCCGACGACGCAGGCTTTTCTGCGCGACGTGGTTCGTCATCCCCTGTTCCAAAGCGGGAAGGCCACCACGCGCTTGATCGAGACCGCGTTTCCCGGGGGATGGAAGCCGAACCAGCACCAATTACTGCTGTTGCGCGCCGCCGCCTGCGTCGTCTGGGCCCGGCTCGACGCGACGGAGGCGGACGATGGCTGGATCAATCCATGGAATCGCCGCAGCGCCGTCAGAGTGACTTCCGCGGTACGGCCCGCGAAGGTGTCGCTTCATGCTGAGGACGAATACGGCGAGGTCGATGCCGAAATTCGTGTCAGCCGCGACGGCGTTGCCGTCGAACTCGCGGGGGTCTCGGTCGACTTCGAGACGCCTACGGTTGAGGGAGACACGATCGCGATCGCCCCGGCCGGAGGCGGCGGGCCATTCGTTGCGCGGCGCAACGGCTCGACGGTGAGCATCGCGTGGCACGGCCTTGCGCTCGTATCGACAATCCGTCCCTGCATAGAGATGCCGCGCACGGATCGACAGCACAGCTGGTCAGGCAACGCAATTGAAGCGCCGCTTCATGGCGTGGTATCCCGCCTGCATGTCGCGCTTGGCGATGCCGTGGAGAAGGGAACGCCAGTCCTGCAAATGGAGGCCATGAAGCTGATTCACACGCTGAAGGCCAACGCGCCCGGCCGCATCGAGGCGATACGTTGCGCGGTAGGGGATACCGTTCCGGCGGGTGCTGTGCTAGTCGAAATCACGCCGCTCGAAATTGAGGAGAAACCCTGATGGCGGGCCTTTGGTTCGAGGAATTCACAGACGGGATGGTGTTCAATCACGAATGGTCCCGCACCATCACCGAGACCGACAATATGTGGTTCTCGCTGCTGACCATGAATGTGCAGCCCCTCCACATCGATGCCCACTATGCGGCGAAGTCGGAATGGGGTAAGCCGCTGGTGAACAGCCTGTTCACCCTTGGCCTGATGATCGGCATGTCGGTCAATGACACGACCTTCGGAACAACCCTCGCCAATCTCGGCATGTCTGACGTTCGTTTTCCGAAGCCTCTGTTTCAGGGAGACTCGGTCAAGGTGCGCACTTCCGTCCGTTCGAAGCGCGAGAGCAAGTCGCGTCCGAACGAGGGCATCGTGAACTTCTTCCATGAGATGATGAACCAGGACGGCGCCGTGGTTGCGACCTGCGAGCGCGCCGCACTGATGCGCAAGCGTCCCGTCGCGAGGACCTGATGCGTTCGCTGCTGTTCGTTCCCGGTCATTCCACCAAGATGATGGCTAAAGCGGCCGCGAGCAGCGTGGATGTCATTATCTTCGACCTCGAAGATGCCGTGCATCCCGACCGCAAGTCGGCGGCGCGGCGACTGGTGACAGAGGCGCTCGCCAGCGGTCCCGGCATCGGCGCTGCGCGCTATGTTCGGGTCAATGCGCTCGACAGCGCCTGGTGTGCTGAGGATATCGAAGCCGTGATGCCAGCGTGCCCCGACGGGATCATGCTGCCGAAACTTCTGGGACCGGAAGATCTCGATCGCCTCGATACCTTGATGGCGCGCTGGGAGCTGGCAGGAAGGCGTAGTCAGACCAGGATCATTCCCGTCTGTACCGAAACGCCGGCTGCCACGCTTTCGCTCGCCGCGAAGTCCTGGGCTCACCCGCGCCTCGCCGGACTGCTGTGGGGCGGGGAGGATCTGTCGGCGGCGATCGGCGCGACCGCCAACCGTGACGAGGACGGTCGATATACCGCGCCATTCGCACTTGCCCGCAGTCTCTGCCTGTTCGCCGCACGTGCCGCAGGCGTGGTGCCGATCGATGCTGTCTTCACCGATTTCCGCGACAGTGACGGTCTCGGCCGCGAAACCGACGCGGCGCGGCGCGACGGTTTTTCCGCGAAGGCCGCGATTCATCCTGGTCAGGTCGACATCATCAACCGATGCTTTACGCCCACCGATGCCGAGCGCCGCTGGGCGGAACGCGTGCTCGCGGCGTTCGCGGGAAGCGATACAGGTGTGGTGCAGCTCGATGGCGTCATGCTGGACGCGCCGCATTATGCACAAGCGCGCCGAATTATGACATCATTTGAACGCCGTTGACCGTGGGCTGCGGCCGGCTGCCGCCCGCAGGTGCCGTTCCCACTGGCCCGAATCACAGCGTGATTTTTCGTTCCTGTTTCTCGGCCTAGTCGGGCTCGCCGATCCACTGCGGCCGAGCGTCCCGGCCGCCGTTCGTGAATGCAACACGGCTGGGATACGGGTCGTGATGATCACGGACGATTACCCGGCGACCGCGCGCGCCATCGCGCAACTGGCGGGGCTCGACGCTTCCGAGGTGCTGACTGGTGATGCGATTGAAAATCTCGATAATTCCGAACTTGCTCGGCGCGCGAGGACAGCAAGCGTCTTCGCACGCATCATGCCCGAGCAGAAGCTCCGCATCGTCCAAGCCCTGAAGGCCGACGGCGAAATCGTCGCGATGACCGGCGATGGCGTGAATGACGCGCCTTCGCTCAAAGCCGCGCATATCGGCGTCGCAATGGGCGGGCGTGGCGCTGACGTGGCGCGCGAGGCGTCGTCCATAGTGCTGCTAGATGATGATTTTGGGTCGATCGTCACCGCGATCCGGCTGGGGCGGCGGATTTACGACAATGTACGCAAGGCAATGGCTTTCATTTTCGCCGTGCACGTTCCCATCGCGGGGCTGGCGCTGCTGCCGCTGGTCTTCGGACTGCCCATCATCTTCGGTCCCGTCCACATCGCATTCCTCGAAATGGTTATCGATCCGGTGTGCTCACTGGTCTTCGAGGCCGAGACGGACGAAGAGAACCTGATGTACCGGAAGCCCCGCGCGCCCGATGAGCCTCTGTTCTCATGGCCACTGATCAGCTGGAGTGTATTGCAGGGTGGCCTCACATTCGGGTTAGTTGGCGCGATTTTCCTGATCGCCCTCCAACGCGGCATGCCAGACGACGAGGTGCGGGCACTCACGTTCGTCTCGCTGGTGCTTTCAATTGTCAGTTTCATTCTGGTCAACCGCTCGTTCAGCACGTCTCTGGTCGCAGCGTTTCGCCGTCCCAACCCGGCACTCGCGTGGATTCTTTTAGCGGTCACGGCGGTCTTAGGCTTGAGTTTTTTTGGCCGGCCGCAAGCGCGCTGTTCCAGTTCGGTCCGCTGCATGCGGACGATCTGGCATTGACACTAACCGCCGGCATCGTCGTGCTGATCGTCCTTGAAACGCTCAAGCATCTATGGCGCGTGCGTGTGGGCTCGTGAAATCACTCTCAGATATCGCCTTCGCATCGGTTGGGCCGGACCTGATGTCTGCTGTGGGTCCAGACTGTGTGAAAACCCCATCGATGTTATGATTCTCTTGCTGAATCGACGGGGGAAGTGATGCAGGGTTTCGTTCAAGGGGCGGATCGCCAGCAGACGACGCTGTTGCCGGAATGCCTCGATGATTGGGTCGACGAGGGCAATTCTATTCGCGCGGTCGATGTGTTCGTGGATGCGTTGGAACTGCGCGACCTCGGGTTCGATGGCGTTGATCCTGCAGCGACCGGCCGGCCGGCGTACCATCCTTCGCCGATGCTCAAGCTCTACATTTACGGCTATCTCAACCGGGTCCAATCGAGCCGGCGGCTGGAGCGCGAGGCTGGCCGCAATCTCGAGGTGATGTGGCTGACCGGACGGCTCGCGCCGGATCACAAAACCATCGCCGACTTCCGCAAGGACAATGGCCCAGCGATCAAGAAGGTTTGCGCGCAATTCGTCGAGTTGTGCCGCAAGATGGGCCTGCTGACGAAGGCGAGCGTTGCCATCGACGGCAGCAAGTTCAAGGCCGTGAACAGTCGCGACAACAACTTCACGCAAGGCAAGATCCAGCGCCGCCAGAAGCAGATCGAAGAGAGCGTGGCGCGCTACATGAGCCAACTGGACACCGCCGACCGCCAGACTGCCGCAGGAGAAGATCTGTCGGAAACGGTGCTGCTGACTAAGACGCGGCTTAGGGAAAAGCTGGCGAAGCTCGAAGAAGAAGTGAAACGGCTGGCCGCTATTGAAAAAGCATTGCTCGCCTCGCCCGACAAGCAGATATCGCTGACCGATCCCGATTGCCGCTCGATGGCAACGAGCGGGCGCGGCTCCGGCATGGTCGCCTACAACGTACAAAGTGCGGTCGACACCACGAACCATCTGATTGTCGCGCACGAGGTCACCAACGTCGGCACCGATAGATCGCAACTGGCGACGATGGCGCAGGCGGCGAAAGCCGCGCTGCGCAGCGATAACTTGGACGTCGTTGCGGATCGAGGCTACTTTAAAGGTGAGGAAATCCTGGCATGCGAACAGGCCGGGGTCGCCGTCACGCTACCCAAGCCGCAAACCTCGGGAGCCAAGTCGGCAGGTCGCTTTGGGAAACCTGATTTTGTCTATTTGGCCAAGGACGATGTCTATCGCTGCCCGGCCGGCGAGAAGCTGGCGCACCACTTCACCACTGATGAAGATGGCCAGAAAATGCGGATTTACCTGACGAAGGCGTGCCGCACATGCCCGCTCAAGGATCAGTGCACAACGTCCAACGAGCGCCGCATCAAACGCTGGGAACACGAACACGTCATCGAGGCTGCGCAGACGCGGCTCGATCAGAACCCGCAAGCCATGCGCTGTGCGCCGCGAAACCGTCGAGCATCCGTTCGCCACACTGAAGATGCGGATGGGTGCAACACACTTTCTAATGAAGCGGTTGCCCAATGTCGCGACCGAAATGGCGCTGAACGTACTCGCCTACAACCTCACGCGCGTAATGAACATCGTCGGCATCAAGCCGCTCCTGGCGGCAATCCGGGCGTAAAGAGCTCGTGCTGTTATGCGCATCGTGTGACCGTTCAGGTCGCTCAGCGTGGCCCGAGCTTGCGCCCGGGTTGACTCCAGAACTCGATAAAGCAAAAATATGCCAGACCGTCGTGTCGACGCGGATCGCTCCCGGTTGCGTGAAGTTTTTGGGGGAGGAAAAACGTTTTTACACAGCCTGGTCGGGTAGGATCGAGGCGCGGATCGGGCTTCGAATGATGCCGACGTTTCCTCGATCCCCCCTATCATCCGTACGGCGGGTTTTCCCCAGTACGGCTGGAAGGCTGGCTTTCCAAGCAGTGCCTTCCTGGATGATCAGCGGCTTAAGCCTGCTCCCGACATGCGCCGTCCGACATCCAGTTTGCATCCACCCTTCGTGCATTTCGTGGTCGCTACGGTGGTCCGCTCTGAGTCGGGCCTGAGGACTCGATCATGCACCGCCATGCGGTGGAATACTCCACCTACCCCAGGGGCCCTCGCTCGGGTCCGGGTTGTAGTGTCCCGGTCCGTCATCACTTAATCGGCCCCATCCGCCCCACTCGCAGGCACATCGCGATTTCACCGCATAGCGACTTATACGCGATGCCTTCGCTGTGCGGGAGCGCCTAGGCGACCCGCGAGTGGTTCCGAACTTTCACTGCACATTCCTTCCTGGCATGCCGTCCTCTCCGACCCCGGGGAGTCCAACATCGATATGTTCCAGAACTTCGATGCCGACATGGCCTTCGCCGTTTGACCACCGGCTCGGCACTCCCGACACTCCCGCAATCCGTTCCGCGCGGGTTTCCGATTTCGTGGCTTCACTGGTTCGCTTCCGCTACGGCCTGCCAGGTTGCTCGCCCCCCTGTACGGATCGGACTGGATCGCCCAGCCTTCGGGGACTTTTACTTCCAGGCTTTCAACGGATCAGTCTCCCTCTCCGTTGCTGGATATAACTACAACAGTAGCTGGATCTCCTTCTGTTGGCGGGACTTGCACCCGCTGGAATGGCAGCTAGCTTCGCTGCACGGTCAAAATCGGAAGAACTCAGGCTGAGCAAATGTCTTCCGGGTTACCCTTGAAAGCGGACATCGCTCGATACAGTTGGCATGTCGCAAACGTGCCAACAGCCGAAGTGGACGCCTCTGCGCTTTCGAGCGTACGCTCGATGAATCTCAAAAGTCTAACAGGTAGACCGGAAGCCTTGCATGAGCCTCGAGGTCGCGGTGATCGGTGGCGGCATCGGCGGACTCTCCGCTGCGCTGCAGCTTCTGAAGGTCGGGCTCGATGTCCATGTCTATGAGCAGGCGCCGCGCAGCGCCGAGATCGGCGCCGGCATCCAGATCAGCCCCAATGCTTCCAGGCTGTTGACTTGCCTCGGGCTGAAACCGGCAATGGACGCCGTCGGCGTGCGTCCCCTCGCGGTGCATCAGCGGCGATGGGATGATGGCCGAACCCTGCAGCGGGCGCCGCTCGGTCCCGAGGTCGAGGCACAATTCGGCGCGCCCTACTATCACTTTCACCGCGCCGACCTGGCTAACCTGCTGGCCGACGCCCTGCCGCCGAGACGACTGCATGTCGGCCACAGACTGCTCAGCCTGGAGCAGCGCGGCGACAGGGTGAGGGCGCGCTTCGACAACGGTACGTCTGCCGAAGCTGATCTACTGATCGGCGCCGACGGTATTCATAGTCGCGTACGCAACATCATCTTTGGGCCCGAAAAGCCGCGCTTCACCGGCTGCGTGGCGTGGCGCGGGCTGGTGCCGGCCGGACGCATCGCTCATCTCGACATCGAGGTGGCCTCGCACAACTGGATGGGGCCCGGCGGTCATTGCGTCCATTACTGGGTCTCCACCGGCCGGTTGATGAACGTGGTCTGCGCTGTCGAACACAGCAACTGGACCGCCGAGTCGTGGACCGACCGCGGCGACGTCGCCGAATTGCTTCAGCGCTACGAGGGTTGGCATCCGATCGTACGCGACCTCATCGAAGCATTCCCCGAAACCTTCATTTGGGCGCTGCACGATCGCGCCGAGCTGCCGCAGTGGACAGAAGGTCGCGTCACCTTGCTGGGCGACGCCTGCCACCCTATGCTGCCGATGATGGCGCAGGGCGCCGCGCAATCGATCGAGGACGGCGCGGCATTGGCGTCGCTTCTGAATGCGATGCCTGATGACGTGCCGGGCGCGCTTCGACGTTACGAGACGGTGCGCAAGCCGCGCGCGACTCGGCTGCAGAAGACGAGCGCCGCCAATCGCACACGCTTCCATTTGCCCGACGGGCCCGAACAGCAAAAGCGCGACGAACTGATGGCCCACAGCGGCGACCGGTCGCTCGCCAATATCGGCTGGCTCTTCCAGCACGACGCGGCGCTGGCTGTTTGATTGCTACGGCTTCAGCGCGTCAACGACTGCACCATCTAAGTTACAACGAAGAGCATTCCATGGAGCAGCGCTGTCTGCGGCTTCGCCGCCGCAACATGAAATGCTGGCCGATGTTCCGTCATGGGTCATTCGCGTCGTTATGACCGTGGGCCGCGCACTTCCGATCTTCCCCGATGAGCGGACCAGGTGCCAGACTCGGAAGTGGTGGGTCCGCATCGGGTCCGCTCCACCCCACAATAGCCGCTCGGGCGCTGTGCGCTCCGGTCGCGCGATCACGGCCGGCCCACTGCTATGCTTGGGACTACCGCCTATAAGCGGCGCATATTTGCCGCGATCAGGACTCTTCTCGTATGGCCACAAACGGGCGCCGCCCCTACTTGTGAAGCAGGGCGCAATCCTTTCAAGAGCCAATGTCAGGGGGCGTTAATCTGAAGTGGCTGATCCTTGCCGCCATATTGGAAGCCTAGCGCCTTAGCCGGTTCCGTCGTGCTCGCGTTCCTGAAATTGTGACGCTCGCCAGGCATCTCCACATACGCCTGACCTACCGTATATGTCCGAGGTGGCTTCCCATCCAGTTCTAGGACAACCGCGCCTTCGAGGACGTAGACGAACCTTGGAGTCGGATGAAAGTGCGGCCCGGTCGCCGCGCCTGGCGCAATGTCCGCCACCCAAATGTGCATCTCCTTGCCCTCTATGTCGCTCAAATCCGTCTTGAGCAGGTCCGTGCGCTTTATCGGTTGTTGCTGCGCACACGCCACCTGACTACCGAAGATGCCTACAGCGACCGCGACGATCAGTGCCGGGACAGTCCGGATAACACTCTGATACATGGGACCCTCCTGCGCCAAGTTCTGCCATTCGCCGGCGATCACGGAGCATTGCTGAGACGGGCTTCGGTTGACTATCCGCCTTCGGCACGACTATCCGCAGCCGGCCCAATTTGTGTTAGTGTTTTGGTTGTTGGCGTGGAGGCTCCGTGACGTCCCTCTTGGGCGCCTCGGAATTGAGCAGCGGTGAGCGCATGGCACGACCCCGTGCAAAAGTTGATGAGCCAAAACCGGCTGCCCCTTCCGATTGGGATAGGTTAGCGCTCCAGCGTCCCGTTCCGCACGATCTCAAGAGAGCGATCGACTATATTCGGGGTCATTTGCACGGCAAGATGACGATTGCCGACCTTGTTGCGCACTGCGGCGTTCCCGAACGAACACTGCGCAAGCATTTTCGGAAATTCATGGCTGTTTCGCCGCTCAAGTGCTGGCGGCAGCTACGTTTAGCAGCTGCGCGCGCGTGCTTGCTCGAAGGCTCGAATGACGCCTCCATTACAGAAGTTGCTATGCGATTTGACTTCGGTCACTTCGGCCGATTTGCGCAAGACTACCGTCGGCACTTTGGGGAAACGCCCTCCGTGACGTTGCAGCGCAGCCGTGTTGACGATGACGAGCGTCGGCACCGACCTCGAAACGATGCTCCTCACAACACCGGCGGTATTCCGATTGCGCCAAGCGGCATGCGAGACAGACCTTCGATTGCCCTGCTGCCGCTTCAGAATTCTGCCACCGATCCAGATTGCAGAGCTTTCGCGGAATACGTTGCCGAGGGGATCGCGACGGCATTGTGCCGGGTGCGTTCCCTATCAGTGACGGTTCCGAAGCCTTCCCGTGTCAGACTGGCCGACCCGCGGCAAGGAGCTCGCGACGCCGGCACGCGCTACCTGCTTTCCGGTCGAATTTCTCAGGCACGCAACCGCGTGCGAGTCATCATTCGTCTGCTCGATGCGGAAACGGGCGCTCACGTTTGGGGGGACACGTACGACGGATTTATCAAAGATTTGTTTGAGTTGGCAGATCGGATCACAGGGGGCGTCATGCGGGTCGTGCCGCCTCATATCCATGGATCGGAGATCGAACGCGCACGCCGCAAACGCCCTCAGGACCTCGCTGCGTACGGCCTCACAATACGGGCGTTTCCATTCGTGTTTGCATCCAATCCGGTTGCTGCGAAACAAGCTCTCGAGTTTCTGTGTCGCGCGATCGAAATCGAGCCGGACTATGCGCCAGCAACCGCCCTGGCAGCCTGGTGCCACGCACAACTTGTCTTGTACAATGGCACTCCATCGCCGGATCAGGAGCGAAGAAGCGCGCTGCTGCTTAGCGAACGCGCAGGCATCCTTGACCCGGATGATCCGATTGTTCTGGCTGCTCGATGCGCGGTCCACACAATGGCCGGTCAACTGGATTATGCTGGTGTCCTCATCGCGCGTGTTCTGGAACTCGACCCGAGTCTCGTCTGGGGTTGGGAACGCAGCGGCTGGGTTAATGCATATTCAGGAAACGCAGAGACCGCTATCAGGCATTTCGAACAAGCAACGAGGCTCGATCTGCGGCGGCCGAACGCGAGCCGCTTAACTGGCCTCGGTTGCGCTCACTTTGACGCTGGCCGTTATGAAGAGGCCGCGCTGTGGAAACGGGCAGCGTTGCGAGAAGACCCAGGCACGGCGTGGATCAATCGTAGCCTGTCTGTCTCATATTCCCGACTTGGTGATCGGTTGGCGGCCTTGGACTCGCTGGAGGCGCTTCGTCGCTACGCTCCAGATATAACAATCGGCAAGATTGTGCGCTCCCTTCCCTTCACCCAAGGCTTTCTCGATCGTGTAGCCGATGGGCTGGACGACCTTGGCCTCTCAGCGTGATCGTCACATCGGCGGCTTCACACCCTCCGCGCCGATCACGACCGCAGCGGCTTCCGAACCGTCCTTGTTCATAATGATGAAGACCTTGCGCCCAACTGCGAGCTGGTCGGCCGGTGCCTTGTCAAAGGCGACAACCGTCGCGCTCGTTGGGATGGTGATCGTCTGTTCTCCGCCTTTGTAGTTAAGCACGAGCACGCGGTCCGTTCCGACCTCCTCGACCTTAGAGATATTGGCGTTGGTCATCATGTTCGGCTTGGATTTAAGATCCCATGGATAGTGCCCCTCGGCCAGACCGCGCAAAGATTTATCAAACACATGAACCTCGCGTGCGACGCGCTTGCCGTCCTGCTCGAAAGACGTGATGCCGACGAACTTGCCAGACTGGATGGCGCTCATCTCGGCCTTCGTCACCAGGAAAAGGCCAGCGTCGTTGGCGAGTTTGATCGATACAGTTTCGCCCTTGGCGGTTTGAACGCTGATCGTTCCGTCCTTCGCGGCGGTCAGCGTGCCGCGGATATGCGCCTGCGCGAAGGCTGGCGCGGAAAGCAGCACACCAACAAGAACCGTTGCGGCTGCGATCGGTACCCAAAGAGCTCGAGACATGAGCATCTGATTTCACTCCCTTTGGCGCTCGGCAGACAAGGTAGGTATGCCCACTCCAGCGATTAGAACGCGAGCAATTGTGGCGACCTAATCTGGTCACTTTGAAGACGTCGCGGCTAGATCGAAGGAACTTTGGAGGTCGCTGATGTCCGAGATGGGGTCAAACTGAGAAGTCTGGGTGGGCCACCGGGAAGTCGGCTTTACCTTCAAGAACGGACATCGTCAGACCGGTCCCGTTGGTCCAGTTTCGTGCCAGAAACCGACATTGTTATCGCTCGGTGACTCAGGCAAACTTGTCGGCAGCAGAGGTGGGGCCGTGGGACACCTGTACAACTACTTCTTTCTTGTCGGTTTTCTTATTGGCATCGCCATTGTCTTTTTAGCGAGCGAATTTGGATGGCGACTGGGCATACGGACCAAGGGTCACGGTACGAGCGGCAACATTTCCGCACTGGAGCAATCGCTTCTAGGATTGCTCGCTTTGATTGTTGGTTTCACTTTTTTGATGGCGCTCACGCGCTTCGAAGCGCGGCGCGAAGCGGTTCTCAATGAAGCGAACGCGATTGGCACGACAGCTTTGCGCGCACGCCTGCTGCCAGAACCTCATCGGACGGCATCACTGAAGCTACTTCGGGAATATGCCCAGATACGGATCGAGTACATCCCGACGGGCAAGTCTTTTGCGGAACTACCGACTCTTATTGATCGTTCGAACAATATCCAAGAAGCGCTATGGCAGCAGGTGAAAGCACTTTTGGCCAAGGATAATAATATGGTGCCAACTGGCTTATTTATCCAAGCGCTTAACGAGATGATCGACAACCAAGGAAAGCGTCTTTCAGCACTGCGAAACTATATTCCGGACGTTGTGTTGCTATCGCTTTTCGGGATAGCTGCTGTTGCTTGCGGTTTTGCGGGTTATGCGAGCGGGCTTGACCCGCTCCGGACTCGACTGCCTGTCTTCATTACCGCTTTTCTAGTTTGTAGCGTCATATTTGTAATACTTGATCTTGACCATCCAAATGTTGGCTTTATTACCATCAGCCAGCAACCAATGATCGATACGGTAGCAAGCCTTTCAGCTTTTAACGACTAAAGTTGTTGGTCTACGCTGTCGGCACTAGCGCACGCGCGGTCGAAGCCTCGCGCAGATTGTCAAGGAGCTGTCAGCATTTCCTCGGCAAGCAAGCTTATAAGCATTTGATGCCGATCCTCATCGCGCGAAGGGTCAAGCTCGCTCTCCTTGGGGCCGGGTATCCACCTTCTATCGTGACGAGGTGTGGTCTTGTTGCCTGTGCAATTTTGCTCAGCCAAGGACAGTATTTTTCGAACGCGCGTACGGGCAGCGTCATTTTATGGTCATGAAGCGCGAGATCACGACGCGGCATGTCCGAGATGGGTCAATCGCGTCATTTCGAGCGTGGTCCGGGCACTTCCGGTCTACCCCTTTGAACGGACATCGTCAGACCGGCCCGCCATGTCCGGTTGGCGCCGACAGCAATGATCTTCAGCGCGCGATTGCGCCTGCCAAAGCATCTCGCGGGGGAAATGCCGCGTTACGCGCGATCCGCCTTCGGATGTACTCGGCAATCAGAATGCCCAGCGGCGCCGAGAACCAGATGCAGATCAGGAGCGAGGCGGTGTTGTAGTTTCGGAGCAATGGCCCCAGCACAAACAGCATGACCCGAAACAGCCAGAACGCCCCCCACATGGATCCGGCGTAGCGGAACATCCATTTTCGATGCGAATCGAAATCGCGCCGACGAATACTGATGATACCCATGATCGCACAGGCATAGACGCAAGCGCTCATGAACCAGAAGCCAAATACCGAAAGATATCCGCCGTAGTCGACTACGGACCCATGTTCGGCGGCCAACAGGCAGGCGCACCCCACGCCGATCGTCAATGAGACCAGCGAAACATAGCCAAGCACGCGATGCTGCTGCGGATGACCGCCGTTGCCGGGACGAAACAGCTGGACCATCATCAAGACGAACGCCAGCGAATTGAAAAAGATATGCCCGTAAAGAAGATTCGTGCGGAGGCCGCTGCCGTGCAAGAAACGTTCGTAAAATGCGACCCCCCAGGAAGGATGATATTGGTACAGGTCACCCCAAACCGTGCACTGATTGTTCGGGCATGTGGCGAGCGCGGCGGCGCTTGAAGGATCTGAAGCGCCAAAATTGTCCGGGACGTCATAGATTCCGATGAAAAAGGCGATCGAGTTGGGGGCACGTTCGATCGCATATCGTGCGTTCAAAACAACGAGCAGGGCGATGCCAAAGACCAGAAACGCGCCAAATGCGCCTCGCTTCAGGCCAGCCAGAAGCAAGCTGGTCCAAACCACCAATGCGCCGTATACCGCGATTACACCGAACGGGATGGGCATCTTGTCTCCTCCTTTGCGGCGTTGGGTTCTCGCCAGCTGCCGAGAAAAAGGTTTGTTCTCCGATTTACGTTGCCGCGCACCAGCAGCGATTTAGTTTTAACCAGGCTTAACCCTTGACCGCTCCCGCTGTGAGCCCGTGGATCAAATGTCGCTGCAGAAAGCTGAACAGCACCGCAACAGGGACTGTGCTCAAAATGACCCCGGCCGATAGCGGCCCCCATTGTACCTCATACTGCCCAACCATGTAGAGCAGCCCAGCTGACAGCGTGCGCATGCTGGTCTCTGTCGTGAACGAGATCGCGAACAGCAACTCACTCCAGGATACGACAAATGCGAAAATGGCGGTCGCCGCGATGCCAGGGGCCGCGAGTGGCAACACGATACGGCAAAGCGCGCCGAAATGATTGCAACCGTCGATCATCGCGCTTTCTTCGAGATCGCGCGGTATCGAACTGAAATAGCCGACCATCATCCAGACGGTGAACGGCACCGTGAATGAGAAATTCGAGTAAATCAGCGCCTGGTAGGTATTGATAAGGCCGAGCGCGCGCCATTGCGTCAGTAGCGGGGCGATCAGCAGAACGCTCGGAAACATCTGGGTGGCAAGAAAGATGAGCAGTAGCGCATCTCGCCCGGCGAAACGAAAGCGGGCGATGGCATAGCCGGCAAGCACCGACACCACCGTGGTAGCGACCATCGTGACGGAACACACCCACAGGCTATTGAAGAAGAAGCGGCTGAACGGCGTGACCGGCGAGGTCCACGCATCGATATAATTCTCGAAGGTGGGGCGCAGGGGCAAGTACTGCAGAGGCGTCGCGTAGAGTTCCCGGCGATCCTTCAGCGATGTGAGCAACATCCAGATGAAGGGCGCCAGCGCAAAAGCGGTCAACATCGCGAGCCCGATCCAGACAACCGGGCCGCCCAACAACCGCTCGGCAAAGTCTGTCGAGGTGCGGTGACGTGTCATCCGGTTTCCTCGACACCTTTGGTGACGCGGAGGTAGAGGGCGGTGAATGCCAGCATCACGAGGAGGAGGACGACCGAGAGCGCGCCAGCGTAACCGAAGTCAAGGCTCGAATAAGCTTGCAGCAAAGTGTAGGTCGACGTGATCTGGGTGGCGTTGGCCGGGCCGCCGCCGGTCATTACAAAAATTAGGTCGGCATAGTTGAATGTCCAAATGATCCGCGTGGCCGTCGCGACGACGATGATCGGCCGTAGTAACGGCAGGGTAATGTGCCAGAAACGGGCCAGCACGCCTGCGCCATCGACGTGGGCCGCTTCGTAAAGCTCGTCCGGCACGGATTGGAGCCCCGCCAGCAGCATGATGGCGAAGAACGGGATTCCGCGCCAGACATTGGTGAACACGACCGCCGCCATCGCTGTGTCCGGCGACGAGAGCCAGGCGAGGCGCTCGTGCATCCAGCCGGCCCGGATCAACAGGTCATTGATGACGCCGTAGTTCGGTTGATAGAGCCACTCCCAGATTAGTCCCACCACGACTCCAGGGATGATCCAGGGCAGCAGAGTTAGAGTGCGCACCAGGGTGCGCCCCCTGAAGGCCGGCTGTAGCAGCAGTGCGGCGGCAAATCCGAACACGAATTGCAGCATGACCGAACCGAACACCCAGACAACGGAATTCCACAGCGTCAGCCAGAACACAGGGTCCTGAACAAGGCGGACGTAGTTGCCGAGCCCGATGAAGCGGTAGTCCTGAGGCTTGTATAACACGTCGGCGTACAGGCTCATCTTGATCGCGAGCATGATCGGCACGACCACGGTCGCGAGCATGCACAGCGCGGCCGGGACGAGGTATGAATAACCGATCAAGAGCTTGCGCACCCGCCAGCTGATCTGCGGGCGGGTGCGGGGCCTTGCGAGGGAGACCGTGGTCATGATCGTTCCTGACGCTTACGACATTTCCTTCTTCAGGATTTCGGCGAAGCGGTCGAGGCACTCTTTCGAGGAGATCTTTCCAAGGATCGCCTGCTGGATCAGCGGCACGCCATCGGAGTCGATCTTGCCGCCCCAGCCGGGGTAGGCGAGATACGGACTGACGATTCCGACCGGGAACGAGTTCACGAAGCCGGCAAGCGCCGGGTCTTTGGCAAATTCGGGCTGCTCAAGGATCGACTTGCGCGCCGGTAAGAGGCCGAGCGTCGAGTTGTATTTGAGGCTCGGCTCGTCCTCGAGCATGAAACCCATGAATTGCCAGGCGCCTTCCTTGTTCTTGGCGCCTTTGAACATGGTGAGCGTCTCGGAGAACCAGAACGAGGCGCGCTTCTTCGCCGGACCGATCGGCAACGGCAGCGTGGCGAAATTGTCGGCGCCGACGTTCTTCTTCTGCTGGCCGCTCGAGCCGGAATTGTGCTGGTACATGCTGGTGACGCCGCGCCCGAAGGTTTCGACGATTTCGACGAAGCCGTCGGTGGCGGCACTTGGCGGCGTGACCTTGTGCTTGAGCGCGAGGTCGAGATACCAAGAAAGCGCGTCGACGGCTTTCTTCGAATTGATCACCACCTTGTCGTCCTTGAGCACTTCGGCGCCGTTGGCGTAGGCGAATTCGCTCGGATAGAGCAGCGCCCAGGTGCCGCTGCCGCGCATCCCGTAACCGTACTGGTTCTTGTCCGCCTTGGTGAAGGCTTTGGCGAGGCCGAGGAACTCGTCCCAGGTCCAGTCCGGTGTCGGCTCCTTGAGGCCGAGCTCTTTCAGGCGGTCGGTGCGGTAGTAAATCCCGTCGAGCGTCACGGCGAGCGGAAGCGAGACAATCTGGTTGTTGATGGTCACGGTTTGCCAGGCCGTCGGTGCGACATCCGCGTAGTGTTTCCAGGACTTCGCGCGCGCGGTGATGTCTTCGACCGCGCCCATGCCGTTGAACTGGCCGACCCAGTTGTCCCAGACCTGGCAGAGATCGGGCGGACTTCCGCCGGCGATCGAGCTGATGAGTTTTTGGCGCGCCTGCGCCTGCGGCACGTATTCGATCTGCACCGCGAAATCGTTTTGCGACTGATTGAAACGCTCGGCCATCGAGTTCATCAGTGCGATGCGCGTCGGCTCGGGAACGCTCCACTGGAAACGCACTGGCTCGGCGCCCCAGGCCCTGCGCGGGCCAATGTACGGAGCATCCCACCAAGCCAGATCAGCTGCGGCGATGACGCCCGTACCCACCAGTGTGTGCAACAGCTTGCGACGAGATAGCGAAGTACGCTCATCCATTTTGAAACCTCCCGCTGGCTGGACCTTTCCGGCTCTAGTTTGTGCCATCATGGCATAGCATTCCGGGCGGGAAAAGTAGTTAGCGCTTGGCGCATTCGGCATAGAGGCCTGGGCAAAGAGTTAGGACGGCTATTGGCCACTTTGCGACCCGGGGCCGCGAGCGGGAAATGGTGCTCAACCGGCCTCAGCATTTATCAGGTTCGATGTCGCAGTTGGTCGGGTAGGATCGAGGCGCGGATCGGGCTTCGAATGATGCCGACGTTTCCTCGATCCCCCCTATCATCCGTACGGCGGGTTTTCCCCAGTACGGCTGGAAGGCTGGCTTTCCAAGCAGTGCCTTCCTGGATGATCAGCGGCTTAAGCCTGCTCCCGACATGCGCCGTCCGACATCCAGTTTGCATCCACCCTTCGTGCATTTCGTGGTCGCTACGGTGGTCCGCTCTGAGTCGGGCCTGAGGACTCGATCATGCACCGCCATGCGGTGGAATACTCCACCTACCCCAGGGGCCCTCGCTCGGGTCCGGGTTGTAGTGTCCCGGTCCGTCATCACTTAATCGGCCCCATCCGCCCCACTCGCAGGCACATCGCGATTTCACCGCATAGCGACTTATACGCGATGCCTTCGCTGTGCGGGAGCGCCTAGGCGACCCGCGAGTGGTTCCGAACTTTCACTGCACATTCCTTCCTGGCATGCCGTCCTCTCCGACCCCGGGGAGTCCAACATCGATATGTTCCAGAACTTCGATGCCGACATGGCCTTCGCCGTTTGACCACCGGCTCGGCACTCCCGACACTCCCGCAATCCGTTCCGCGCGGGTTTCCGATTTCGTGGCTTCACTGGTTCGCTTCCGCTACGGCCTGCCAGGTTGCTCGCCCCCCTGTACGGATCGGACTGGATCGCCCAGCCTTCGGGGACTTTTACTTCCAGGCTTTCAACGGATCAGTCTCCCTCTCCGTTGCTGGATATAACTACAACAGTAGCTGGATCTCCTTCTGTTGGCGGGACTTGCACCCGCTGGAATGGCAGCTAGCTTCGCTGCACGGTCAAACTCGGAAGAACTCAGTCTGAGTAAATGTCTTCCGGGTTACCCCTGAAAGCAGACCTGGCAAGAGGCGGTCGAGGCTGCCCCAAATTTTCGTAACAACTGATGATCTTTGATCTCTTCTATCATCAGTCGGTGCAACCGCCTGACGGGATTGAGCTTGCTCGTTACCCCGATTTCCGGCCAACGGCGACTGATGATGATTGGTCAGCTTGAGGTCTTTTCATCATCAGTGTGATCGGCGGAGGTGGAAAAGCCAGAGCTCCCACGATTCCGAATCCCTGCCCCGTGTTAGCTGCTCGGAACGGGAACGCGCGCGAAGGATTCGTCTTGCGCGGCGCAGGAGTGATTCCATGCTGATGACGAAGGAACGGCGACCCGCTACGCGGACGATCGAAGGATGGGCCAGGTCGGTTCTGCTCGAGACCGGCGCTATCCGCGAATGCGAGGAACACGGCTGGATGAGGGACCGCACCGATCCGCATGCCCGCGATCGTGCATTTCTCATCGCTCGCCACGATCCGCCACCCGGTGTCTCTGCGGAAAGGGCGGTGGCTGCGATCGAAGACGTGCTTGGCTCGATCGGCGACACCTGCCCAGAATGCCCGCCCGACGCCGAGTAGGCCTCGGGTCCTCCTGACTTGCTAGGCTGACTTGCTAGGCTGACTTGCTAGGCTGACTTGCTAGGCTGACTTTCGCTGCGACTTGGACGCTGGTTTCTTCGCAGCCGCCTCTTTTGCAACCTTCTTGCCCTCTATCGGCATCAGCATTTCCTTCTGGCCGCTCGCACCCTTGCGCGGCTTCTTCGATGGCTTCGAGGCCTTCGCCCGCTCGGAGCCGCCGATGCTCCGGCGCAGGGCGTCCATCAGGTCGACTACGTTCTCACCCCGTGGGCGCGGCTTGGCCGCGATGGTCTTCCCGTTGCGCTTTGCATTGATAAGCTCGGTGAGCGCCTCCTCGTAGTGGTCTTCAAACTTCGCGGGCTCGAAGTCGGCTGTCTTCTGACTAACGATGTGCTTGGCAAGGTCGAGCATGTCCTTGGTGACTTTCACGAAGGCGTCGATCAGCGTCATGTCTGCCCCGTCCGGCTCTCCACCCAGAAGCGGCGCTGCCGACGCGCTCTATGAATACCGCCGCGAAATGGTGAGGCGCTGCAAAGCGGCCGGCCCAGTTCGCGCAATTGAAATGGAAACGGACGCGGCGCCCTGCCGCCGCGGCAGTCGCTCAAACGCCGGCATGCCTTCGGGAACATGGTGGAACGGCTGCTTGTCGATGGTATAGATCGCGATCTGCGGCATGATCTGAGCGGGTTCGTCGAGCGTGCCAACCTTGATCACCACGAGCGGCCGTTGCGGGCGGGTCACCACATGGGTGCCGCATTCGCCGCAAAATTCCCGCGTCACCGGCTTCTCCAGGTCGTTGCGGGTGAACTGCTTGGGCGCGCCCTTGGTATATTTGAAGCCATCAGGCGGCATGGCTAAAAACACATTTGGCGAGCCTCCAGTTATGTATTGGCACTCGCGACAATGGCATTGTGCTTTCATCATCGGCTCGCCTTCGGCCACGTAGCGCACCGCACCGCAGTAGCATCCGCCTTCTAGTTTCATGGCATTCTCCCTTGTTGCCACCAATTTCAAACGATGGTGACGCTCTTGCAAGCAAAAAGGGAACGCAACGGGCTTCTTCTCCACTCTCGCGTTCGCACAGCCAATTGAGCCTATTGCCACCTGTCGCAGCGAGGCACTGACTGTTCACGAAATTAGTAGGTTCGAATACTCCAGTGCCTCTGGATCGATCTCGTCGCTCACTAGCCGGACTCCCCCCTCACGGGCGATCATCTGTTGATGGTACTTGCACTTTCGGAACGGACGGCGGACGATGCATCACTGGACGGCATGGTCATTGCTTCTTCGCCATCCCGCAGGAAAGCACAATGTCCCGGCCGCGCATTCTCGTCATCAATCCCAATTCCAACCATCTCGTTACACAAGGGCTGGAGGACGCCTTGAAGCCGCTCGGCTTTGAGGGTGGACCGGAGATCGTCTGCGAGACACTGACCGAAGGCCCGTACGGGATCGAGAGCCAGGCTGACGTCGACGGCGTGGTGATGGCGCTGCGCCGTCTGGTAGAAAGCGACAACAGTTCGGCCGCCTTCGTCATCGCCTGCTACAGTGATCCCGGTCTGCATGTCTGCCGCGAAGCAACGGACCGGCCCGTCTTCGGCATCGCCGAATGCGGCGTCCTGACGGCGCTCGCACGCGCTGAATCCTTCGGTGTCATTGCGATCGCGCAGCGGTCGATTCGCCGCCATATCCGTTATCTCAGGCAGATGGGATTGCTGGACCGCCTGACCAGGGAGCGGCCGCTCAACATGAGCGTGGCGGAGACGGCGTCGGGCGAAGGAACGCTCGCGAAGATGATCGAGATCGGACGCGCTCTTAAAGAGGAAGATGGATCCGCCGCCATCGTGATGGGCTGTGCCGGCATGGCGCGTCACCGCAGGCCGCTGGAGCAGGCGCTCGGGATTCCCGTGATCGACCCGACCCAGGCGGCCGTCACCATGGCGCTGGGCACGGTGCAGTTCTCGCATCACTGACTTTCGTCGGACCGTTCGCCCGCATTGTTGCTGCCGCTGATGCGCGCGAGCCACTGCGCATGGCTTTCGCGCGTCAGCTCGAAAGTATCACGCTGGGCCGCCTAGAGCGCCCGATTGGCCGGTAGACATCGAAATCGACATGCATCATGGCTTGGTCGATCAGACCTTCGCGCGCGTGCAGGCGTAGCACTTCACCGACCAGCAGTTCGCGGCCAGGGCCGAAAAGCGAGCGCGACATGTTGCCGGCACTCGAGCGCGAAAGGCGCAGCCGCCAACCGCGGTACGGCGACATCGATCGATGGCAATGTCTTTAGCTCCGTCGCCTCCACTTCGCTGTTGCCGGAGGGGGAGTCAACCGCGCAGTCGTTCATGGCTGCCGCCAGCGCATCGTCCACCATATGCACGACGAACTGCCCGCTGCGGTGGATCTTGCGCGTGGTGTCCTTGGGACTGAGATCGGCCTTGTGTTGCAGACCGAGCACCACGAGTGGGGGATCTTCGGAGAAGACGTTGAAAAAGCTGAAAGGCGCCGCGTTGATCTTACCGTTCTCGTCGAGGGTCGTGACCAGTGCGATCGGCCGTGGCACGACGACCCCACACAGCAACTTGTACCGGTCGTGCGGATCGAGTTCGCGGAAGGAGATACCAGACATCTAGTTTTCCGGAGGCGGCACCGCGCCGGTGCGGCTGGTGATCAGGCCGTAGTGCTCGATGCGGCGGTGGCGGGCGAAGTCGAAGATCGTTTCCTTGCCGAAGACGGTGGCGTCGAGATCGCAGGGGTAAACCAGCAGTTCGTCTTCTTCGGTGCTGGCCTCGACGACGATCTCGCCGTTGGGATCGACGATCAGGCTGCCACCAATCAAGGGATGTCCATCCTCGACACCGGCCTTGGCGACGCACACGACCCAGGTCGAGTTCTGGTAGGCGCCCGCCTGGGCGGACAGGCGATTATGGAACAACCGCTTCTCGGGCCCCTCCTCGCTCTTCTGGGCATTGACCGAGGGCGTGTTGTAGCCGATCAGCACCATCTCGACGCCTTGCAGGCCCATGACGCGATAGGTCTCCGGCCAGCGCCGATCGTTGCAGACCGCCATGCCAAAGATACCGCCGAGCGCGCGCCAGACGTTGAAACCGAGATCACCCGGCTCGAAGTAGCGCTTCTCCAGATGCTGGAACGCGCGTTCTCTATCGAACTCCGAATGACCCGGCAGATGAACCTTGCGGTATCTTCCGACAATCCTGGCGGATCTATCCGTCAGGATGCAGGTGTTGAAATGGTGCCCGTCCGGTGTCAGTTCGGCATAGCCGAAGCTCATTGCCATCTGGTGTCGAGCGGCGCGCTCGAACAGCGGCTTGGTCACCGCGTTCGGCATCTCGCGTTCGAACCAGGCATCGACCTCGGCCTGATCCTCCATGTACCAGCGCGGAAAGAAAGTAGTGAGTGCGAGTTCCGGATAGACGATCAGATCGGCGTCCCTCACTTTGGCTTCATCGATCAGCGCGATCATGCGTTTGACGACGGCTTCGCGGCTGTCAGCTTTCTGGATTGGGCCCAACTGGGCGGCGGCAACGTTGATGACGCGCATGGATAACTTCCTGGGTACTTTTGTGGCCGCGCTGTACAAAAATGAAGCAGTTTGCGGAGTTCTTTCCGGCTCTATCGAAGTCAACAATTAAAATTTTGATTCACTCGAAGTCAATTCCAGAGAAGGTCCGGGGTGACGCACGTCTGTTCTGCATTTCCGGCTGGCCCGTCATCGGCCACCGGTAGTTCTCACGAGGCAACGACCGTCAAATCAATGCAGGCGACAGGTTGTCATGCGGGCCGAGCGGCCGTGCTTGGTCGAGCGCTTCAAACAACGAATGGTGCAAAGCACCATCTCGTTTCTCGGCGCTGATCGGCTGAGACGGAAGCGACGGTTAGTCCCTCTCATATTTTAGGCCGTAGCGCCCAGGCTGAAACGGTTAACAGTCGAGGCAGCCTAACGGTAGCGGGATTCGAATCTCCGTTGTGTTCTGTCGCAATTTGATTATACTGCTCGCTCAGCTGCAACCGCTGCTGATTTGATCGTTGGTGACCAGGCCCGTCTGTTTAGGCGGGCCGTTGCCGTTTCAGGGTTTGTGGCTATGACTCGTTCCAATCGGGTTGACCATATTCGCATTACCTCGCACCCGGCACCGGGTGCCAAGCTTAACTTCCCGATCGCCTGGGGCGCACCAAGCGCGCGCGAACGCGGACCGGTGATTGGCACGGTGTCACGCCCGCAGGATCGCAACGTCATCGGTACCCATGGTGGCTCCTATTCGGTCTATCGCGCGCTCGCCGTCTCATCCGGCGCGCTCGACCCGATCCGGCGTCCGGATCTCACCAACACCTATCCCGCCGAAACGATTGGACCGTTTCCGCAATGGACCGATCCGCAGCCGATTGTCTCGCTTGATCCATGGGGACATCTCGCCGCTGAAAACTTCGCCAAGGAGATCGCCGAAGGCATTGACATCCGTCCCAGTATTGCCATCACGCGCGCTCGTCTTGATCTGCCTGAACTGCAGGAGGCGATCGAAGCCGGACGGCTCAAGCATGACGGCGAGTTCGTACACAAGAATGGAAGCGTCTCCGTGGTCAAGATCGCGATCGACCCGGTGTGGTATCTGCCGGGCCTGGCGGAGCGCTTCGCAACCACCGAGAACAATCTGCGCCGACAACTGTTCGAGCAGACCGCAGGCATGTTTCCGGAACTGGTGACACGGCCTGATCTGCAGGTTTTTCTACCGCCGATCGGCGGCACGACAGCCTATCTGTTCGGCGACATCAGCAAACTGCCGGACCACCGCACCAAGATAACGTGTCGCGTTCATGACGAGTGCAACGGCTCCGACGTGTTTGGTTCGGACATCTGCACCTGCCGTCCATACCTGATCCACGGCATCGAGGAATGCGCGCGCGCCGGACAGACCGGCGGATTGGGCGTCATCATCTACAATCGCAAGGAAGGCCGCGCGCTCGGCGAGGTCACCAAATTTTTGGTCTATAACGCACGCAAGCGCCAGGAAGGCGGCGATGCCGCGGCCCAGTATTTCGAGCGCACTGAATGCGTCGCTGGCGTGCAGGACGCCCGATTCCAGCAGTTGATGCCGGATGTGGTGCACTGGCTCGGCCTGAAGCGAATCGACCGCTTCGTTTCCATGAGCGACATGAAGCACGATGCGCTGACTGGCCAAGGCGTCGAAATCGTTGAGCGTGTGCCGATTCCCGATGATCTTGTGCCCGCCGACGCGCACGTGGAAATCGCGGCAAAAAAGTCCGCCGGTTACTACACGGCCGAGCCGCAGCAAGACCCGATCAACCCGGTTGGCCGTTCGCTCGAAAAATATTGAGAGAGGCGGCCGTGTCCCTTGCAAATCCGGAGACGTCCGCCGCTTTATCATTGTTGAATGCCGGCGCGGTGCGCGAGCGCGCGCATCGTATGCTGGCGATCGGCCTTGAAAACAGGCTTCCGAATTTCCGTATCCACCTCGATCGTATGGACTGCACGGTCGATCTGGTGCTGAAGGCGACGCGCAAGGCGTATCCCACCTTCGACGTGCCCTTTCACTCGCGCTGGCGGCACTTCGTCACCAATGGAGACAATCGTTGGGCAACGATAGCCGACCGCACCAGCTGGCCCGATCCCGCAGCACGAGCCCGGGCTGAATTCGATCTGGCAATTGTCAGTGTGTTCCTCGACGCCGGCGCCGGTCCATCGTGGCGCTACCACGATCCAATCACCGGGTCAGCCATCGGACGTTCGGAGGGATTGGGACTGGCCAGCCTCGCTATGTTCGTGAGCGGCGCATTCTCGGCTGATCCGCTTCAGCCATTGCGTGTCGATGCCGACGTACTCGCGAATATCAGCGTTGCCGACCTCGAGCGCGGGATGCAGGTCTCCGATATCAATCCGCTGGTCGGCATAAATGGCCGCGCCGACCTTTTGCGCCGCCTCGGCACCCTGGTGGCCTCAAGACCGGACGTGTTCGCCAGCCACGCCACGCCGCGGCCCGGCGGCCTGTTCGATCGACTTATGATGCTGGCAGAGGGCGAACAGCTTCCCGCCCCAACCATTTTAACGGAACTGCTGCAACAGCTCGGACCGATCTGGCCATCGCGGCTAAAGCTTGGAGGGATCGCGCTCGGCGACTGTTGGAGGCATCATATGCTGACCACTACGGATGTCACTAACTGCTTAGTGCCGCTGCACAAGCTCTCGCAATGGCTGGCCTATTCGCTGATCGAACCACTCCAGACGGCTGGCATCCGTGTAACCGATATCGATGGCCTCACCGGGCTCGCCGAATATCGCAATGGCGGGCTGTTCGTCGATATCGGCGTGCTCGCGTTTCGCGATGCTGAAGCAGCAAAGCAGGAGCATGAAGTAACGTCGCCGCTGGTCGTGGAATGGCGCGCGCTGACGGTGGCGCTGCTCGACCGCGTCGCCGATGGCGTGCGGCGCCGGCTCGGGCTCGATGCCACCTCGCTGCCACTGGCGAAAATTCTCGAGGGTGGGACTTGGGCTGCGGGCCGGCTGCTGGCGCGCGACCGCCGCGCTGACGCTTCGCCTCCGGTGAAGGTCATCAGCGACGGCACTGTATTCTAGATCCGGGGTCAGCAACATGGACGGCGTCATGATCGTTGAGCATCCGCTGGTGCAGCACAAGCTGACGCTATTGCGGAAAAAGGACATTTCGACCAAGTCGTTTCGCGAACTCCTCAAGGAGATCGGGATGCTGCTGTGTTACGAAGTCACCCGTGATCTGCCGCTGGCCGATGTCGAAATCGAAACGCCGCTTGCGCACATGAAGTCGCCGCGGATCACGGGCAAGAAGCTGGTGTTCGCGCCGGTGCTGCGCGCCGGCATGACCTTTGCGGAAGGTATGCTCGATCTGGTGCCGACCGCACGGGTCGCTCATATCGGTCTTTACCGCGAACCAGAATCCTTCGTTGCCGTCGAATATTTCTTCAAGGCGCCGGGCGATCTGCACGAGCGGCTGGTGATCGTGATCTCGCCTGTGCTGGCAACGGCGAACACCGCCGTCGCAGCGGTCGACCGGCTAAAGGAGCGCGGCGCTAATGACATTCGATTAGTATGTCTTATCGGCGCGCCGGAAGGTGTCGAGCGCATGCGCGGCATTCACCCAGACGTTCCGATCTGGCTCGCCGCGATCGACGAACGGCTAGACCAAAACGCCTATATTCTGCCAGGTCTCGGCGACGCCGGCGACCGTGCCTATGGAACCAAGTAAGCCAGCTCTTCTTATGAGGGTGGCGGATAGTCTGAAAGCGCTTGACCTCAAACGGCCGATTAGAGAAGCGGACATCAATGGCACCGACCCCGTCCAACTGACTTGAACGATCGTATCTGCTGGGCACTGATAGACACTAGAAGAAGGAGCACATCATGACCATCCGCAAGACCGTCACTCTCGTCGAAGAGATCAATAGTGAGTACGGCGCGCCCGCCAGCCCCCCGCTGCGACGCGTGGCGATTGCCGCGGTGTTCGAGAACCCGCTCGCCGGCAAGGCGGCCGGCGCCGACCTTAAACCTATGATCGAATATTCGCTCGAGCTCGGGGCTTCGCTCACCAAGACGGCGCTGGCGACACTTGGCGCGAGCCCAGCGCAGTTGCGCGCCTACACCAAGGCGGCGCTGGTCGGCATCGGAGGCGACCTCGAACATGGCGCTGCGATGATACATCCGAGACTCGGCATGGCGATGCGCCGCGCGATCAAACGCGGTCGCGTTATCATTCCGGGCCACGCCAAAGTGGGCCCGCCGGGCACGACCGTCGATCTGATCTATGGGCCCCTCGACGAGGGTTGGGATCTCGATGCCTTTGATTCGACCCCAGTGCTGATCCACGACGCGCCGCGGCCGCACGAGATTGTACTGTGGATCGGTTACGCCACCGGTCCGCGCGTCAACGCCCGCTGCAAGGGTCCGGATCAGAAGGAAGTCGATGCACTCGTCGCATCCTTCGCAAGCGGCTAGTAAAAGTGACTGGTTTCCCGCGTTTTGACAGCGGACAAGATATGAACGCGGACGTGCGGTCCATGCTGCGATGTCAGCCTTCAGGGTAGAGCGGACCAGGACTCAGCCGACCAGAAACGTCTGCAAATGACCCAGCAATGGGGATGTCGCATGTTGGGCCGGCGTCGCTGTTTTGCGAATGTCCGCTTCGCGCCAGAAGCGGTCGTACCGACAAGGACGCTCGGGCATTGGCCTAGCCCAACAGCAGCGCGACGTGCTTTGATGAGCTACGCTGAATTTCAGATTTTAGTCTGACCGGAGCGCGGGTGGAACGGCGACTGGCGGCTATCGGCAGCAGTTGCAGTGTTCCTGAATGGCTCAACGCCGCTCAGAGGCCGAGCCCACGTCATGGGCTGGAAACGTAACAATTCATTGCAAGCACCTGAGGTACAGATGACGAAAATGATTGCTGAACTGATCGAACAACGGTTTGGTCTTCCAAGCACGGCGGGACACGATACCCCCGCGGAGGGTGAGCTGACGGCGATCCTCAGCCACCGGACCCACCGCCGCTATACCGACATGCCGATTTCCGAAAACTTGATGCAGCAAGTGCTCGCCGCCGGCTTGTCGGCGCCGGCAAAATCGGATCTGCAGCAAGTGGCTGTCCTTCGCGTAGAGGACCCCGGCATCCGCCTGGCGGTCGCCGAGTTGCTGCCGGCCATGCCGTGGGTCGCCCAGGCGGTGCGGTTTTTGGTGGTGTGCGGCAATTCGCGCCGCATCCGGCGTGTCTGCGAACTGCGCGGCATCCCGTTCGCGAACGACCACCTCGATGCTTTCCTGAATGCCGCCAGCGACGCCGCCATGGTGCTGCAAAATCTGATCCGCGCGGCAAGCGCGGCAGGGCTTGGCGCATGTCCTATCAGCGTGATCCGCAATCATGCAACGCGCATTACCGAACTGCTGGCGCTCCCCGATCATGTATTTCCGCTGGCGGGCCTTTGCCTCGGCTGGCCGTCACGCGAGGGATTTGTCAGCATGCGCCTGCCCATGGCGCTCACGGTGCATGTCGACCGCTACGACGATACCAACCTCGAGGCCGAGATCGACGGCTACGACCGCCGCCGCGATGCCCGCCACAGCATTCCCGAGAGCGACTGGCGCCAAGTCGAGCGTTTCGGCAAGCCATCGCTCTATGGCTGGTCGCAGGACAAGGCCCGGCAGGTCTCGGTGCCCGAACGGCAGGATTTTGGCGCCTTCGTTCGCCGCCAGGGTTTCAAGCTGGACTAGCGAATGACGGAGTGACCGATGATTGGGTGGGGATTGCTCCCTGCCGGCCAATTATTTCATAATGCGGGAGAGCCGGAAGCAAACGCGGCAGACATGACGGAGGGAGCGAATGGCCTATACCCTTGAACAATTGAGCGCCGACATCCGCAAGACCCTTAAGGCGGATTCCGGGGTGACCGGTAAGCAGCAGGTGTGTAAACTCGTGTCGAAGGCGCTGCTCGACCAGGAATTCATCGCCAGGCACCTGACCGCCGAGCAGTGCCAACCGCGTAAGGTGTTGTACGAGGACCCGGAGCTCGGCTTCTGCGTTTGCGGGCATGTTTACGAGAAAGCCGCTCACGGCTCGCCGCACGATCACGGTTCCAGCTGGGCCATCTATGGCCTGGCGGTCGGCGATACCGAGATGACCGACTGGCGCGTTGTCAGGAAGGGCGAGGGTGACGAGCCGACCTTGGTCGAACCGGCCAAGAGCTATGTCCTGAAGCCGGGCGACAGCCACTTCTATGATGTGGGTGTGATCCACTCGCCGAAGCGAGATGGGCTCACCAAGCTGGTGCGTGTTGAGGGCAGGAATCTCGATCACGTGCAGCGCTCGAACATCAAGGCGGCCTGAGTGCCGGATAGCAAGATCAAACGGATCGATGCGCGGGCCTTGAAGGCCCAACTTCACGACGGCGGCGAGTTGGCCCTGCTCGACGCGCGCGAGGAATGGCCGTTCGGCAAGCGCCACCTTCTGATGGCATCCTGCATTCCGCTCAGCCGGCTGGAGCTCATGGTCGACGATCTCGTGCCGCGGCGCGGTACACGCGTCGTCTGGTGCGATGACGGCGAGGGATTGGCGGCGCGCGCCGCGGAACGGATGTCCGCGCTCGGCTATGACGACGTCGCCTGGCTCGACGGCGGCATAGCCGTGTGGGAGGCGGCCGGCTTCCGCGTCTATAGCGGCGTGCACGTGCCCAGCAAGGCCTTTGCCGAAGTGGTCGAGCACGAGGCGGATACGCCCTGGATCTCCGTTGAGGATCTGCAGGCGTTGATCGATCGCAAGGCCGATATCGCGATCTACGACAGCCGCTCGTTCGAGGAGTATCACAACAACAGCATTCCGACCGCGATCAGCGTTCCCGGCGCGGAGCTGGTCTATCGCTTCGCCGATCTCATGCCATCGCCCGATACCACGGTCATCGTCAATTGCGGCGGTCGCACGCGCAGCATCATCGGCGCGCAGTCGCTAATTAACGCCGGCGTGCGCAACAAAGTCGTTTCCCTTAAGGACGGCACCATGGCCTGGCACCTCGCGGGCCTCGAAGTGGTGCATGGCGCGACGCGAAAGCCGCCCGAAGTCAGTGCGCACGGACTGCAGTCCGCAGGTGAGGCCGCTGTACGGGTTGCGGCGCGCTGCGGCATCGCGCGTATCGACATGCGTACGCTCGAGTCATGGCGCGCCGAGGCAGCCCGGCGCAGCCTGTACGTCCTGGACGTGCGCTCGCCCGAGGAATACGAGGCCGGCCATTTGCGCGGTGCACGCTCGGCGTCTGGCGGCCAGCTTGTGCAGGAAATCAACTCGCATATGGCCATTTGGGGCGCCCGCGTCGTGCTTGTCGACGACAACGGCGTCCGCGCAACCATGACTGCGTCGTGGCTGAAACAAATGGGTTGGACGGACATTGCGGTTCTGGCCGCCGGCCCGGCCGATGGCGACTGGGAAACCGGACCGCATGTGCCGCGTGTTCTTGGTCTCGAAGCGGCCTCGGCGCCGCATATCGATGCGTTGGATTTGCGCGATCGATTGGCGGCAGGCAAGGAGACGGTGATTGATCTCAACCTGAGCACACGCTACGCGCTGGGCCATATTCCGGGTGCCTGGTTTGCGATCCGGTCGCGCCTTGGAGCGGCACTGGCGACGCTCCCCTCCCGTCAGGCGATTGTGCTGACGTCGCCCGATGGCGCGCTTGCGGCCCTGGCGGCAGTTGAGTTGCAGGCCGTCGCCTCTGTACCGGTGATGACACTTGCTGGTGGCACGCAGGCCTGGGTTCGGGCGGGATTGCCTCTCGAGACGGGAACGACCCGAATGACGGACCAGGCCGACGATGTGTTCCTCTCGCCACGCGAGCGCGGCCAGAACCGCGAGGACGCGATGCGCGAATACCTGGCCTGGGAGATCAATCTGGTCAACGATATGGCAGAGGACGACGACCACCGCTTCCGCATCATCGCATGAACTGAAGCTGACCCAGGCGCTATCGCTAGACTTTGGCAAACTGAAAGCCCCGGCATCGCCGCGCTTTTTTTGTTGAATTTATTAGCAACTATTCCGCCGCCCCTTTGCGTGGTTTTCGCGCGCCAGACGCTTCAGCAGCCCTTCGGACCTGCTGACCGTTTTGACTAACATCGGTATCAGGGAAAAAGCGAAAGTGACTAGGACATCGTAGAACCGCGAATGGCACTTAGCCGACATCATGTGTCGCGAATTACCGCTTCGCGCCACAAGCGGCCGTTCCTCAGCCGCTCGTTTTTGCGAGCCGATAAGCCTCGGTAAAGATCGGCTTCGCCAATCCTCGCATTGCGGAACGAGATCACGCCTTAGAAATCCGGTAGATTAGAGTTAGGGAGACGCAACCGACTCTTGCAGATTCTTGCTTGCATGGATCGGTAGTCGACGATCACGTTGGGAACGGTGAGACCCAAGCAGACAATCTCGCAAATCACGGAGATGCTTCGCGGTTCGAATTATTTTTGCGAAATGCAGACGCGGCTTTCCGTTCTACCGTACTGCGTTTTCCCCTAAGGACTTCGAATAGAGTCTCCTTGCCGTCACGCCAGAACCGGATATCAAACCGTCGCCGCCCTAGCCGCAGATCGATCAACGTCAAGTCTGGCAGCCAGGCAGGAAGCGCTGGATCAACATATAGCTTTCCGCGCGGGGCATCCTGCTGAAGCCCGAGCATCGCCTGTAGTAATACAAACGGCGTCCCTGCCGCCCAGGCCTGTGGCACATTGGCACCGAGATACTGCACCGGGAAACCTGTCGGATCGCGCTGCAACCCTGCATACAGTTCGGGCAATTGGTTTAGTAAGAAATGACTGGCGGCACCGCTAATGTCACGTGCGAGCGCCGCCGCTTCTTCATCAAAGCCGTAGCGCCGCATTCCCAGTGCAATCAGCGAGTTGTCATGCGGCCACACCGCGCCGGTTTGATAATTGTACGGATTGAACGAGGGATGATCCGATGACAGCGTGCGGATTCCCCAACCGCTCCACATGTCCTTCTGCATCAACCGTTTTACAACGGTAGCAGCACGTTTTGGCGCGATGATGCCGGACCAGAGGCACTGCCCGACATTGGAGGTCACCGAAAGCACCTTTTTCTTGTCTCCGTCCAATGCGTAGGCATAGAAACCTGATTTTTCGTCCCAGAACACCTCGTTGAATTTTTTGAATAGCAACGCAGCCTTCTTGCGCAACTGGTTCGCGCGTCGTTTGTTGTCGAGTTCGTCGTAGATCTCGGCCATGCGCAGCCACGCGTCGTAGACATAGCCCTGCAGTTCACACAGAGCTTTAGGGCCGCGCACGAGCGTACCGTCAGGGTACATTACGGAATCTCCGGAATCCTTCCACGCCATGTTCTCGTAGCCGGCTGTCGACCGCGTCTGATATTCCTGAAATCCGTCGCCGTCGCGATCACCGTATTTGTCGATCCAGATCAGGCACGCTTCGGCATTCGGCAAATGCCGCTCGATCAGGGTTTGATCGCCAGTTGCCTTCCACGCCGCATGCAGCGCGATCAGATAGAGGGGCGTTGCGTCCGCCGTGCCGTAATACGGCGTGTGCGGGATCAGCTTAAAATGCGCCAGCTCGCCGTAACGAAGTTCGTGCAGGATCTTACCTGGCTCGGCGTCACGGTAGTCGTCGCGCTCCGTCGCTTGATACTGCGCCAAAACCTCCAGCGTACCCGCAGCGAATTCAGGATAAACAATCATCGTTTGCAACGAAACGATCAGGGTATCGCGGCCAAACAGCGCTACGAACCATGGCAATCCGGCGGCCGGCACGAACACCATGTGATCCGTACCCTGCAACGGAAGCCGCAAGGCCGCCATGTCCTGCACTCCCTGATTATAGCAGCGATAGAATTCCTCGTTGCTGGTCTCGATTTTCAGGACCGTTCGCTGCCATTCGTCTATATTGCGAGAGTGGTCCGACGTTTCGCTGGAATGAATACATTCCTTCGATGCTCGAAAGCGTTTCGAACCGTCCACGAGATCGTAGATCAGGCAGCGGTGCCAGGCCTGCCCGGGCTTCAGTGCAATGTCGAAACTCAAACGTCCGTTGGCGTATACCGTCGGCCTGCCGTCGCCCTCGCCGGTACGCACGATTAATTCACGGCAAAAATCCTTGTTGCGATAGGTCACCCGAAGTATTTCCCGCTTTGCCGACCACGAGGTGATGATGTGGCCACGCCGCACGATATTGTCGCCCTTCACCTCGAAAATGTCGGCGAAATCGGCGCGCACCGCGACCTCCAGGTTGAAACGAACTGGTCTTTGGCTGTTGTTGGTGATCTCGATGTCTTCGTGCAGTCCGCCATCGACTTGACGGCCGATCACTAAGCCCAGTGTGCGTGCGGCGACCGGACCGTCTTCGGTTTCGAAAGCGCGGTTGGTCAGGAAGATGCGAGCCGCCTGGGGAGCAATAGCGCCACCATTTAGCAGGTCCCACAGTTCGCCGTTGGCATAAATTGCCCAGGCGCTGATCACCCTGGTATCGCGGAAATAAAGCCCGCGGTTGCTTGGCCAGTGCACCCGCCCGTCGGTTTCGGTGAGCAACACCGTCTGCCCCTGATGAATGGCGATCTGTGCTGGGCCGACCTGAACCTTGAATGACATCCGCAAGTCCTTCATCGAAAATGGTTATAGTACCCCAATAAGACGAGATCGTTCGCCATCCTGACGTCCATCATGCGCGCCTAATGAAGGTGATGAGCGGTTATAGGTGCTCGCTCCTATTTGACGGATGGGTTTCAGGCATTAGCGACCACAGGAGAAGCAGAGCGGCCAGGGCCACCGCCGCAATGCCTAGAAATCCTGCCGCACGGCCAAGGTTCCCGGCCACGAGACCTGAAAGTGTGGTGCTGAGCGAAGCGCCGATCCCGGATATCGTTCCGACGAATCCCTGCGCGAGATTAAACCGGCCGGTACCCGCTGTGAGGTCGGCGACTATCAGCGCCGTGAGCACGCCCAGCATCGTTCCGCTGACTCCGTCCAGCAATTGAGCGACGATGAGAATTGTTGGATTGGTAGTCCAGGCAAACACCAGCGCGCGGATCGGCAACGCTGTGAAGCCGACGAGCAACAGTGGTCGGCGGCCCCAAATGTTCGCCCGGCGTCCGGCCCACGGCGCCATTATCGCCACGATGACCTGAGGCACCATGATCAGCGCGGTGACGATGAGCGAGGAAAGCGCTTCCTCGTTGTACGCGAACGCCTCGCCGGCGAGCGGCAGCATCGACGCGTTAGCCATCTGAAATAAGAACACGCAGCCTGCGAATATGAGCAGGCCGGGGGTCTTCCAAAGGCTTCGGAGCCGGGCTCTCGGAGGCGCGCTCGGCCCTTGGTGATCCGGAATGCACGAGGCGCGGCCGAAATGGATATCTGAGGGCTGGATGCGGCCGAGAGCAAGGAGCAGCGGAAGCACCAGCGCGGCAGCGGCGATGAATATCGCGCGATACGACAGGAAATAGGCGATGAAGCCCATGAAGCCGGTCGCCAATACCCCTCCCACCGAGGCAAAGCGCTGATTACGTCCGAGTTGCTCGGCAAACGCTGCATTGCCAACCAGGCCAAGGCTGATGGCGGCGATCGCCAGCCCGAGGAAGCCACCGGTGATTCCTTGAAGTACCAGAGCGCCAAACACCAATGAGAAGCTCGACCAAACTGCGATAATCAGCGCGCCTGCTGCAACCATACCGGCACCTAGCGCGACCGCTATTCGTTTCGATCGGATAGCATCGAGCAATGCACCGCCGGGTAGTTGACTCAGCAATCCGGCGAATCCACCTGCCGTCAACACATAGCCGATGCTCTGTTGGGTCCACTTTTGTTCGGCTAGGTACGCAGCGACGTATGGACCGAAGCCCGACAACGCTCCAGCGAGAAACAGGTTGACGCCATCGAGGCCACCCAAGCTGGCGACAGATGGTGATGGTGCAATTGCATCCGCTACTCCTGCGCAATCCGCAGCAATGACCATTTCGTTCGACTCCGCGGCACGTTGTTGGTCGCGACGAGGTCAGAAGATGTGGTGTAGAAGGCTCTCGGGATAGACGAGAAGTCCGCCGGCGCGGAGCAGAAAATCGGGCGCGACCGCTTCCGGCGCAAAGGCTTCCTTCAACGCCATCGGATCACGCAGGATAAGCCGCCGCTGACGAGGTTTGCAACCACTGATGCTAGGTGCCGGAAGTTCTGAGCAATGCAACAAGAACAAACTCATTCCGGCGCCTCCGCAAAAAGACAAAACGTCTGGTTCAAGGAATCACTATCGGCAGATTTCGCATGTGGAACAGCGCGTGCGCATCAATCAACCGCGGCCCAGCGCACGCGAATTTGAAGAGGGTGCTGGCCGCATGTCCGCTTCGCGCCACTAGCGGTCATCGGCCAGCGTGCGCCGATGACGAGGGCGACATTGTTAAGGCTCATTCGACCGCGACGAACGAGCAAAAGGATTACAGATGCCGGTCGAAAAATACGACGCCAAAGATTGGTGCGTAGTGAAGCTGTCAAATCCGACTCGTAGACAGGCAGGCATCTGACACCCTTTTTGGCTTCCGACCCCCTAAATTAGCAAAGCGCCCCACATTTTGGGCCTGAAGAGGAAGGACGCTACAAAATATAGGTTCAACATCGAAACAAAAATTGATGAGATAACCTCAAAGCTGACTTGATTTCCTTATCGGCTTCGTCCGTTAGGCATTTTTTTATGGGGAAGAAGCAATGACTGATCAACAGTTGGCGCTGCAGGCGGTCAGCGAAGCGCAGCGAATATTGGAAGAATATCTTCAACCTCGTCCGCAGAACAGCGAGCGGCGCATTCTCGACCAGTTGGTGGAGGTTCTCGAACGGCCCGATTTGGTTGTCGCTGTAGGTCGATTGCAGCAACGAAGCAGCCTCTGAGTTGCTTCAACTATGACGAGACAACTTGCTTCCATCACTCTCGCGACTTTCCTAACTGCACTATGGTCAATTGAGGTTCCAACAGCGCGGGCGGGACAACAGTGCCGCGTGGCTATGCCATCAAATCCGCAAGGTCATTGGTGGTCCTACCGTCTGATCGATGGACGAAAATGCTGGTACGAAGGCAAGCCCGGGCTTTCCAAATCTTTGCTAGAGTGGCCTAAGGAAGTATCAGCGCAGCCCGTTTCAAATGAAAAGATTACCAGCACCGTTCCGGAGAAACCTAGCAACCCCCTAGACTCGCAAGCGTGGGCACCAAACTCACAGGCGTGGGCGCCGACAGACCGTGACACCTTCGAAACGCAATGGCGCGCCAGGGCGGCTATTGAGACACGCGCTCCACCTGAAGAAGCGGCGTCGGTAACGGATGCGAGGCCAGCCGCGCCTGAGATCGATGATGTGCCGCCTCTGAGGAAAGCGGACAGATTGCAGTCACCCTACTTTGATAGCAGAGACGCAAAATCGATCCGCACACTTGTGATTATTCCAGATCCGCTGCACCCAGCTGGCAGACTAAAATGAAACCGAACTGTTCGCTACAATTTAGACAGTCATTCGGAGCGCGCGAGGCGACCCCTCATCTCAAGACAGGACGCCCCGTCGCGGTATCGTCTTCGCTGTGTCGCCAGCCACAGCGCCCTACCGCGCGAGCGGTTTAGTCCTTTGGCACTTTTTGGACCTCACCGCTTCGTCGAATGCCCGCTTCGCGCCAACACCGGACGTCCCGATAACGACGCTGATGAACCCCTACCCGCCATTCTCCCTGAAGACCAACTCCAACAGGATACCCGTTGGGGTTCGAACGAACAAACGCCTTTCATCGAGCTCGGGCAGGTCCATCCTCGAATAGTGGATGTCGAGCGCGTCCAGCTTCTCGCGATACTTCGAGTAGCCTTCCAGGCGAAAGCCCGCGTGATCGATGATCTCGCTGGATCGATCGACGCGAGAAGAGCGCCCCGGAATCAAATGCACGATTGGTTCGCCGCCGGCGTAAAGCCAATAGCCGGGAAACGAAAAGGCAGGCCGATAGCCAGGCTTCAGATCGAGGACTTGTTCGAGAAAGCTTCTGGTGCCTTCAAGATCGGCCGTGCGCAGCGTGACGTGATCGAGGTTCATGGCGGGCCTCACGCGATGGTCGGCGTCACGCCGCCATCCACGCGCAACGCTGCGCCGTTGGTTGCCGATGAAAGCGGACTTGCGACATACGCCACGAGGTCTGCGATCTCCTCCGGCTCGATCATGCGCTGGATGAGCGAAGAGCTGCGGTGCTTGGCGAAGAACTCGGCCTCGATTTCCGAAGCGGAAGCCTGCGGGTCGCTCGCAGTGCTCTTCAGGAAATCGACGATGCCTTCGGATCGTGTCGGACCCGGCAATACGGAGTTGACGGTCACGTTCGAGCCCTTGGTCAGCGCGGCGAGACCGCGCGAAACGGCGAGCTGCGCTGTTTTGGTCATGCCATAATGGACCATCTCGCCGGGCGTGACCAAACCGGATTCGCTGGAGATGAAGACGATCCGGCCCCAGTTGCGCTTCAGCATGCCCGGGAAGTATTGCCGGGCCAGTCGCGCGCCGCTCAGGACATTGATTTCGAAATAGCGCCGCCAATCATCATCGGTGATCTCGCCGAACGGTTTGATCTCGTAAATGCCGAGATTGTTGATGAGCACGTCGACTTCCGGAGCTGCCTTCAAGAGATTGACGGCTCCTTCTGCTGTCGCTGCGTCCGCAACAACTCCCCGGACAGTCCCGCCTCCGGAACGTCGAATGGCATCGATCGCTTGATCGAGCTTTGTCTGATCGCGGCCGGTGATGATGACGTACGCGCCCTCGGCGGCAAGTTTTCGGCCGATTTCAAGACCGATACCGGCGGTCGAACCGGTCACGAGGGCGGTCTTCCCTTTCAGATGCAAGTCCATGTCGATGCTCCCTGGGATAAGCGAATTTCACGACACCGATATACACTCTCGCTCTGACCACAATAATATCCATTGAAAGAGATAATTTCTTGCTGATATAGCAAGAGTATGGCCGACAGACTTTTCGATATGATCGTGTTCGCGCGCGTCGTGGAGGCGGGCAGCTTGTCGGGAGCGGCGCGCCATCTCGGCCTGTCGCTTGCGGTCGTGAGCCGGACCCTTGCGCGCCTCGAGGCGCGGCTCGGAGTACGCCTGGCCAACCGCACCACGCGTACCCTGTCGCTGACCGACGAAGGGTCGGCGTTTCACCTCAGGTGCGTGCGTATTCTCGCCGATGTCGACGAGGCGGAGATAGAAGCTACGCGCGGGCGCGACACCGCGAGCGGACTTCTGCGTGTCACTTCGACGTTTGCCTTCAGCCGGCGGCGGTTGGCGCCGCTGCTGCAGGAATTTCAGTCGCTGCATTCCGGACTACGGATCCACCTCGAAGCGTCCGACAGCCTGGTGAACCTTGTCGAGGGCGGATACGACCTCGCGGTTCGCTTCGGCGCGCTTGCGGATTCCAGCATGATCGCGCGTCAGCTCGCACCCAATGTGCGTGCGATATGCGGAGCGCCTGCGTACGATCCCGCGGCCGGCCCGCGACTGCCGATGATCTGACCGGGCACGACTGCATCGACTACGGCGATCCGCCACAAGGCTTCTGGACGCTGACAGACAATACGACCATGCCGGTTCGATGCAACCTGACCTGCAATGACGGCGAACTCGCTCATGGATGGGCACTGCAAGGCGCAGGATTGGTCCTGAAATCGATCTGGGATACGCACGGCGATATCGAAGCTGGTCGGCTGGAAGTTGTGCTCCCGAAGTTGCGGTTGCCCGCTGCACCGATCCATGCGGTCTATCCTCACAGCCGGCACGCCGCCGCGAAGGTCAGGCTTTGCGTTGAGTTTTTGGCAGATAGATTGCGCAAGGATGCTGCCTCACTTGCACGCTTCACAGGCTGAGCGACGCGCTTTAGGCAGTATCCCCCTGGTCATGAGATCGCTGTCCGCAATTTGGCACTTAACCACGTCGATAGTTTGCGAATGCGCTTCGCGCCACAAGCGGCCATTCCATAACCGCTCTTCCGCGAACTCCGACTGTAGCAGCAAAGCTAAAATGTCAGCACTAAGCAAAGTAGAGATGTCAGTTTCTGCTCCTTTTTGGGAGTTCGGAGGCTGTCATTTCGATGGGCATGGTGGTGATGAGCAAGCGCGAGCTGAACCGTCTTGATGTTCTGGCACGGCTGGACAGCGACAGATTAACGGCTCGGGCAGCTGCTGAGCTGATGGCGATAACGCCGCGGCAAACGTATCGGCTGTTGAGAAGATATCGCGATGGTGGCGCTACAGCCATCGCCAACCAGCGCCGTGGTCGTCCCTCGAACAACCGCTTGCCGGATGTGGTTCGCGATCATGCGATCGCTCTGGTGCGGGAACGCTACGCAGACTTTGGACCGACATTCGCGGCCGAGAAGCTGGCGGAGCGTCATGATCTCAAAGTTTCGCGGGAGACGCTGCGCAGCTGGATGCGGCAGGCGGGGATCTGGATGTCCCGCGCTGAACGCAAGCGCATCCAGCAACCTCGGCATCGCCGCGAGCATATTGGTGAGCTGGTCCAGATCGACGGCTCAGAGCATCGCTGGTTCGAGGATCGTGCAGCTGCCTGCACGTTACTGGTGTTCGTCGACGATGCGACAAGCCGCCTGATGGAGCTGCGCTTTGTCGCATCGGAGAGCACATTTGCCTATTTCGAGGCGCTGAAGGCCTATCTTCGGCGTCACGGTAAACCCGTCGCCTTCTACTCCGACAAGCATTCCATCTTTCGGGTGTCGAACGAGAACGCGGTCAGCGGCAATGGAATGACCCAGTTCGGACGGGCGTTGTCGGAACTGAACATCGAGATTCTGTGCGCCAATACCAGCCAGGCGAAGGGACGCGTCGAGCGCGCTCATCATACGCTGCAGGATCGTCTGGTGAAGGAGCTGAGAACTCGCCGGCATCAGCACGATCGAGGCAGCAAACGCGTTTCTGCCCAGCTTCGTCGCCAACTACAACGGTCGCTTTGCCAAGCTCCCGGCTCGCGACAAAGATCTCCACCGATTGCTCGACCCCCTGCAGGATTTGGATGAAGTCCTGTGCTGGCGCGAGCAGCGTCAGGTGTCGCACCAACTGGTGGTGAACTACAGTCGTATGAAGCTGACGCTTAAGCCTGAAGGCATAGCGGTTCGCCTTCGTGGCAAAATGGTCGATATCTATGACTTTCCGGATGGGCGGCTGGAGGTTCGCTGGAAAGGCAGATCGTTACCTTACTCCGCCTTCGACAAGCTGCAGCGCGTCAGTCATGCCGCCATTGTCGAGAACAAGCGTCTTGGGGAGATTCTGGCCTGGATCAAGGAACAGCAAGATCGGCAGCCGCGCCTTAACACCATTCCAAAGGGGCCACGGCGCTCAAGCCAGATGTCCGGACTCCTAAAGAACCGTGCCTTGCGAATGGCCGATGCGGCCAAGTCGAAGTCTCCCGGCCGAGGCCGGCGCCGCTCCGATATGGTGGTCTCCGCGGCGCCGGCTCACGCTCCCAGCGAGGCTGCCGAGTGACATTTTAACTTTGCAGAACTAGAGACATCTCAACCTTGTTGCAACACCGACCTAGGTCCGCTCTTCGATCGAAAGCAGATATTCTTTGTCGCCATCAGCAGGTCCGCTGTGTGCCAGAAGTGGTCATCGCGAGAACGCTGGATTCGATCCTCTAGGCCTTCACCGCCGATTGGCATGGCTCGCCTGCGGTACGCCGCGGTTGAGCGACATGTGGGAATGCACGCACAGCCAACCAACGGCATTCCCCGAAAATACTAGGGTGGCCCGGCCGGGGCGCGGAAATGGCTGGCCATCGGGGTGATAGCCCGTGCTCGTCCACGGTGCGATCACGGTCGCCATCATGCCATCCGGGGAAGCCAGAACCGAGGTCTGCTCGAGGACGAAACGGAAGTCGGTGGTCTTCGGCCAGACATTATCCCATTGCATGGCGACCCATTGATCAATGCCAGAGATGACGTCGTTGTACGTCCCGAAGGCAAGCACGTCCGGGTGGAACAGTGGCCTTGCCGAGGCGTAGTCGACCTCGCGGACATAGCCCGCGAAGGTTTCCAGCCACTGGCGGAAGAACTGCGTGATCTCGGTGTTCGCGGTCGGCAAAGGATCCATCGCCTGCTCCATATTCGGCGACCTAATGGCGGCAACCTCATTGCCATGAACCGGAGTGGGCACCGGGCGTCAAGCGAGGGGTTTCAGCGGACTAGAAAAACCAGTTTGCCGCGAAAGTGGCGGGATTCGCTTACCCGGTGCGCGGCCACGGCTTCGCTGAGCCGATAGCGTGTCGCTTCCGGCGGACGGACGGCCCCTGACGCAACCAGCGCCACGATGCGCTCGAGATGCGGCCGATCGCGTCCGACGCTCGGCCGCAAGGCAATAACGTCGCTGCGGTCCGGCTTCGGCGCCTGTGCTCCAGAGGCAATAAAGGCCGCCCGACCCCCTGGTTTCAGCACAGTGAACGACCGCTGCGCGACATCTCCGCCGACGGTATCGAAGACGGCGTCGCAATCTCTCACGATCTTGGTAAAATCCACAGCATTGTAGTCGATGATTTCATCGGCCCCGATTTTGCGCAGATAATCATGGTTCGACACGCTTGCGGTCGTGATCACCCGAGCACCCAGATGTTTTGCCAGCTGGATGGCAAAGCTCGCGACTCCGCCTGCTCCACCCTGGATCAGGATCGTCTCGCCCGCCTGCAGTTTCAATGTGTCTTCGATCGCGCAGATCGCCGTCAACCCGGCAAGCGCCAGCGCAGCGGCATCGACATGCGACAGGCGGTCGGGTTTCTTTGCGACGATGGCTGCCTTGATCGCAATCTTCTCGGCATAGGCGCCCTCCTGGCCAACGTCGCAGACCGCGAAGACCTCATCGCCGATACCGATATCCCTGACACCTTCCCCAACCGCCGAAACGACACCGGAGAAATCCCTTCCAAGAATGTAGGGGAATTTCGAAAGCTGGCCCGATTTTCCCTCGCGGACCTTCCAGTCCGCGCCGTTGACGCTGGCGGCGACAATATCGACCACGACCTCACCGGATGCGGCCACCGGATCCAGCATCTCGCCGAATTTTAGAACTTCCGGTCCGCCGTGTCGTTCGATGAAGGCAGCTTTCATTGTCATTCCCCGCGCTGGCGGTCCAAGGTCGCATTTTTCATCGACGCATTCAAATTCGATGCCCGGGCTTCTCCCGGAGGCGGGCACTGACACGACGCCATGCCCGGAAAGTGGAAGACGCCCTAAATATGCCGAGCAAATCGAGCTTTAATCGTCGACCACCAGCATCACGCGGATGGTCGCTTACGCACCCGATAGTGGCCATTCCCAGCCAATCAGAGACTGGATGGAATGCGAACGACCGCTTTGCGCCATGAGCGGTCATTCGTTGCGGTTTTGACGATAGGTGTTTCAAGACACGCAGCCGCGCAAGGATCCCAAAACAGTACTTCCTCAGCCTTGGCAACCTGATAAATCCTCCCAGTCACAACTCCTGACGCGGTCGTGGTGTGGCCGCACGCTCAAGAACCGCAGCGATGGCATCGTCAACCCGTTCGAGCCAGACGAACTCCAGTTTATTGCGGGCGCCGCGAGGAATCTCCTCGAAATCACGGCGATTCCGCGCGGGCAACATGACCCGGGTCAAGCCCGCAGCTGCCGCCGCGACAACCTTTTCCTTGATGCCGCCGACCGGAAGCACCAAGCCTCTCAACGAAATCTCGCCGGTCATAGCCGTGTCGCTTCTAACGGTGCGATCCGTGAGCAGAGAGGTGAGGGCCGTGAACATCGCGACTCCCGCGCTCGGCCCGTCCTTTGGCGTCGCGCCCGCCGGAACGTGGACATGGATGTCGCTCTTTTCGAAGATCGTGGGATCGATACCAAGCTGGGCGGCGCGGCTTTTCACCAGGGTCAGCGCAGCCTGAACGCTCTCGCGCATCACTTCGCCGAGTTGCCCGGTCAGGATCAGCGATCCTCTGCCAGGTGTACGCGAGGCTTCAATAAAAAGAATGTCGCCGCCGACCGGTGTCCAGGCCAGACCCGTAGCCACTCCGGGAATGCTAGTGCGCATGGCGATCTCGCTTTCGAAGCGAGGCTGGCCAAGGATCGTCGTGATCTCCTGCGCGGTGAGCACAACGCGGTCCGTGCTGCCATCAGCGATCTGGACGGCGACGTGGCGGAAAGCCTTGCCGATCTCGCGTTCCAGATTGCGAACACCTGCCTCCCTTGTATACCCTTTGATCATGAGCCGCAGCGCGTCGGGGTCGATCTCGACCTGTTCTGCTTTCAGCCCGTTTGCCTCTAGCTGGCGGCGAACCAGATAGCGCTGCGCGATCTCCACCTTCTCATCTTCGGTGTAGCCGGCCAGGCTGATGACTTCCATCCGGTCCAACAACGGCCCCGGAACGCTGTCTAGCATATTGGCGGTGGCGACGAACACGACCCGGGAAAGGTCGAAAGGCACGCCGAGATAGTTATCGCGAAAGGTCGCGTTCTGCTCCGGGTCGAGCACTTCCAGCATTGCGGCCGAAGGGTCTCCCTGAATGCCGCGTCCCAGCTTGTCGATCTCGTCCAGCATCATGACGCAATTGCGCGCACCGGCCTTCTTGATGGCCTGAATGATGTTGCCCGGCAACGCGCCGATATAGGTGCGCCTGTGCCCACGGATTTCCGCTTCATCGTGAACGCCGCCGAGACTGACCCGCACGAATGGCCGTCCCATCGCGCGCGCAATCGATTGTCCCAACGAGGTCTTGCCGACCCCTGGTGGACCGACGAAGCAAAGAATCGGCGCCTTGCCTTCTGGCGCCAGCTTCCGGACCGCTAGATATTCGATGATCCGGCTCTTGATCTTCTCCAGACCATAGTGGTCCTCATCAAGAATGCGCCTTGCCTCGCCGATATCAATGGGTTTTTCCTCGGGCAAGCTCCAGGGCAATTCAGTCAGCCAATCGAGATAACTGCGGACCATGCCTGCTTCGGCGGCGCCTTCCGGCATCCGCTCGTAGCGGCGAACTTCCCTTCGCGCCTGGCTTTCCGCCTCCGCCGGCATCTTGGCCTTGGCGATGGCTTCGTTCAACTCCTCTACCTCCTGCGCCTTGCCGTCGCCTTCTCCAAGCTGGCGCTGAATGGTCGCCATCTGCTCGCGAAGAATCGCCTCGCGTTGACGCCCATCGAAAGCCGCCTTGGTCTGCTGCCCGATCTCGTTGCTGAGGCGAAGCACCTCGATGCGCTCGGCCAGATGCCGTGAAACCTTGTCCATGCGGAGCGCAAGATCGACCGTCTCGAGGATCTCTTGCTTTTCCTGCGGCTTGATATCCATGTACGAGGTCGCGAGATCGGTCAGCACCGATGGCGAGGTCGCACCTTGCAGCACGGCGATCAATTCCTGCGGAGCTTGCGGGAGCAATTCCGCAGCTTCGATGGCCTGCCGCTGCAAATTCAGAAAGCGAGCCTCGATCTCCGGCGAACTCGTCGTGGGTTCGGGTATATTGAGAACGCGGGCCGCCGGAAACGGAGTGCCCGGAAGGAAATCGAGCACCCGGATACGCTGTACTCCCTGGCAGATGACATGATGACTGTCATCGGGTCCGGTGATGTAGCGTACGATATTAGCGACAGTGCCGACACGGTACAGGTCGTCGGGTCCTGGTTCGCTTAGCTCCGCGTCGCGCTGGAGCAGAATGCCGATCTGACGCTGTTCGCGCACAGCCTGTTGGGCGGCGGCAATCGCCTTCGATCGCCCCAGCGTGATCGGGGCAACCATGCCCGGAAATAGCACGGTATTGCGCACGGCAACAATGATGAGCGCGTCTTCCGGAATCGAAACTGATTGATCCGGCGATGAGGCGGCAGGTCGGCTGGACGTCCCTGCTTCGTCGACCGATGACATGGGCTTCTCCCTACGCGGATTTGGTGAGGCGCAGGCCGACGCAGCCGAACGTAGCGAAACGACTAATGGTGTAGCGACCCAGTGGCAGCGGAATGCGGCGCTCGAACCGTCCCTGAGGTAGTTCGAGGCGATGGATCCGGGCATTGCGGAGTTCCGCTGGCAGCACGCGGCGCCCGCTGATGACGAGTGCGTCCTGATCGATCATGGCTTCGACGTCGTCGGGATCGACGCCCGGCAAAGCGATCAATATCAACACCTCACGGTCGGTCTCCAGCACATCAATGGGCGGCTCCCAGCTTGGCTCGTCAGCGCCGGCCCACGGTCGCAGTTTCAGGAATTGCTGGTGCAATCGTTCAGCACGGGCAAGCGTTTCGATCGCGTCGGACAGCATCCAGTTGATGGGATCCTTGGTCGCCATTTCGTTTCTCCCGCCGTCTGACTTGATAAAATATCCCAGTTCCACATCTATTCAACGTCGACCAGAAAATCATTTAGCTAACGAGCAAATGAAGAAAGTTCAGATGCCCTTGCGGGCCTCCGGAAGGTCTACCCCAATTGCCTCGGTGATAAGCACGCAATCTACGATCATATTGGACGTCAGTCATCAAAAAGGGACTTCTTCGAGCGGCTCATAGCGCCGCTCCGGGACCCTCGAAAATCGACGGTCGCAAACCAACCCGGATATCAATAGACTGTCCGCATGAAGAAGATCGGCTTTCTCTCGTTCGGGCACTGGACGCCCTCGTCGCAATCAGAGACCCGCACGGCCACAGACACACTCCTGCAATCCATCGACCTGGCTGTTGCCGCCGAGCAATTGGGCGCGGACGGAGCCTATTTTCGAGTCCATCACTTCGCTCGCCAGCTGGCCTCGCCTTTCCCGCTCCTGGCGGCCGTCGGCGCGAAGACTAACCGCATCGAGATCGGGACGGCGGTGATCGACATGCGCTATGAGAACCCGTTCTACATGGCCGAGGACGCCGGTGCCGCCGATCTCATCGCTGGCCGGCGCCTGCAGCTAGGCATCAGCAGAGGGTCGCCCGAGCAGGTAATCGATGGCTGGCGATATTTCGGTTATCAACCGGCCGAGGGCGAGAGCGACGCCGACATGGGGCGGCGTCATGCCGAGGTCTTTTACGACCTGCTGCGCGGCGAGGGCTTTGCCCCGCCGAATCCACGACCCATGTTTCCAAATCCGCCGGGGCTGCTGCGCCTGGAACCCTATTCTGACGGCCTGCGCGACCGGATTTGGTGGGGCGCCGGGTCGAACGCCACGGCAATCTGGGCAGCAAAGCTCGGGATGAACCTGCAGAGCTCGACACTCAAGAACGACGAAACGGGCGAGGCTTTCCATGTGCAGCAGGCTGCCCAGATACGGGCCTACCGCGCCGCCTGGAAGGAGGCAGGCCATGGTCGCGAGCCGCGGATCTCAGTCAGCCGCAGCATCTTCGCGCTGATGGACGATCGCGATCTCGCCTATTTCGGGCGCGGGCGCGAAGAGGACGACCAGATCGGATTCATCGACGAGAGGACCAGGGCGATCTTCGGACGCAGCTATGCTGCCGAGCCGCATGTACTCATCGAGCAGCTCAGGAAAGACGAAGCGATCACCGAGGCCGACACGCTGCTGCTGACCGTCGCCAACCAGTTGGGCGTTGCCTACAACGCGCATGTGATCGAAGCGATTCTGACCCACGTCGCTCCTGCCCTGGGGTGGCGCTAACGAAGCCGCTCGGCATATCTCACTTAGAGGGAGTTTGAATTGAGCGTTGCCTTCACCAAGGAAGACAGTGCCGAAACTGCGTCGGAGACGCTGCTACCCGACCGCCCGGTTTCACCTCATCCGAATCTTGTTACTGAAGCGGGATTAAAGGCTCTGGAATGTCAACTTCACCAGGCTCGCGAGGCATACGAGGCGGCGCAGAAGATCGAAGACGTGAATGAACGACGGCGGCAAGCGGCAACCCCCTTGCGTGATGCGCGCTACTTTGCGGCGAGAGTTCGGACGGCTCAGGTCATCACCAATCCCACGTCAACTGACACGGTTGCCTTTGGCTGCACGGTGACCTTCACGCGCGACGATGGGCGCGTACAGAAATATCGTATCGTAGGAGAGGACGAAGCAGACCCCAAGGCCGGTTCAATTTCCTTCGCATCCCCAGTGGCAAGGCTGCTGATGGGCAAAGCTGTTGGGGATGTAGCAGGTACATCCGGTCAAGAGCTCGAGATCATTGCGATCTCCTAGCACGTCCGCATCGGGCAGCCGACGTTTGGAATGGCCGCTTTGCGCCAGAAGCGGTCGTTCAAGAGACGAGCAGGGTCGGCCTAGACCCGCCAAGGGACCGCGCTCAATCTCGCTGCAGCAGCGATCTTTGCATGGCCACGCGCGGCCCGTGGCGCCGATCCTCACCGCCATGATGGTCCCGAAAAGACCGTTCTTGAACCCTAGTTTTCTCGCGATGGTAAAGAAAGGATCTTAGAATGGCGCGCGTCTTCGTAACCGGCTCCGCCGACGGCCTCGGAAAGATGGCCGCCGAGCTTCTGATTGAGCAAGGACACAAAGTCGTGCTGCACGCCCGCAGCGCCGCGCGGGCGGACGAGACCCGCCAGAAGATTGCCGGCGCGGAGGACATCGTCGTCGGCGACCTGGCGAGCATCGCGGAGACGAAGTCCGTCGCCGACGAGGTCAACAAGCTAGGCCGTTTCGATGCCGTCATCCACAATGCCGGGATCGGCTACCGAGAGCCGAAGCTGGTGAAGACGGCGGACGGCCTGCCTCAACTCTTCGCCGTGAACACTCTCGGTCCGTACATCCTAACCGCCCTCATCCGGATGCCAAAGCGACTGGTGTACCTATCCTCCGGTATGCATTACGGCGCCGGATCGCATCTCGACGACATGCTGTGGGAGAAGCGGCGATGGAACGGCTCCCAAGCCTACGCCGAAACCAAGTTTCAGGATGTGCTGCTGGCATTCGCGGTGGCGCGACTGTTTCCCGGGGTGAAGTCGAACTCTCTAGAACCGGGATGGGTCCCCACAAAGATGGGCGGCGCCGGTGCGCCCGACGACATTGACAAGGCGCACCGGACGCAAGTCTGGTTGGCGACTAGCGACGAACCCGCTGCGACGGTTTCCGGCAGATACTTCTTCCACCAGAAGCTTCGGGATCCGGATCCATCTACGAAGGATGTCGAACGACAGAGTCAGGTGCTCGACTTGTGTCACAAGGTTTCAGGTACGGCCCTTCATAAATCGTAGCCTCTTTTTAGATCCCGTCAGGTGATGCGCTCACCAGGTAAACTTGTCGAATTGCCAATGACCACTTTGCGCCAGAAGCGGCCGCTCACCCAGGGTCCCTATTTTTACGGTCAGACAATAAGAGACAAAAGGCCACGCGGGCATTACACCGCATGGCCTTTGCGAGACGGCCCCCCTAGGCCCTCCAGAGATTCCGTCTCGGGGCGCATAGTGTGCGGGTGGAGGTGCCTGTCTAGGGTGTGATGGAATTACCCACAGTTCAGGCGAACGAACACGCCTCAACCAACCCGTCCGCTTCAAACAGCGTCCTTAGCAACCTTCAGGGGTGACGCCTTGACCGACTTGCTGGCTGGCTTGGCCGCGAACGCCATAGGCTCTTTCGTGAAAGGATTTACACCGCTGCGGGCTTCAGTAGCAGGCTTGTTCACGACCGACATTTTGGCGAAGCCAGGAATAATGAACTCGCCGGATTTATTCAGTTCCTTATAGCCTACAGTCGCCATCTGCTCGATGACGGCCTTTACGTCCCCTTTGGAAACCTGCGTTCCCTCAGCAATTGCATCAATCAACTGATTCTTGGTCATCTTGGCCATGATGGATTCCTTTGTGGAGGCTCAGAACAGTTTAAAGCGCATGAGCTACCGGGGGGTGCGTCACTCTGTTTAAAACGCGGCAAAGCCACGCAGTTCGCTTCTCGTTCATACCTGTGGTCATGAAGTCACCGGGCTTAAAACCTATCGAGGCCCAAAACGCAAGGAGCAGCACGGCGTGTGTTCCTTACCTGGCTACTATGTGCCATTAGCGGAAGTTGGTCACGGCACGCATGATCTGGCAGAGCTACCGCCTGCGCTCTATGTTTCCCGGCTATATTGCTCGTACAGTTTAGCGGCGTTTTCCCAGCGAATAGCTTCAATGTAGACTTCGTAGCGCGCGGCCGCCGCACCGTAGTCCATGTGATAGGCGTGCTCGTACATATCGAGCACTAAGACCCAGCCGGACCGTGATTCGCTCGCCGGTGAATGGATATGTTACCAATTTGCTGGCGCAGTTCGGCGACTATGCCAGCGTTGGTCAAGAGCTGATCTCTGTCGTCGACACGGACTCCTTCTGGGTCGACGGCTACTTCGAGGAGACAAGTCTCGGGAGAATCCACGATGGCGACGCGGCAACCGTCAAGCTAATGGGTTACAGCCAACTCGTTCGTGGCTATGTCGGAGGCGTCGCTCGTGGCATTAATATCCCGAACGCACAGCCGGACCAAGCGGGGCTCGCCTCGGTAAATCCGATCTTCACCTGGGTCCGGCTAGCGCAACGCGTGCCGGTGCGAATCCACATCGATCAGGTGCCGGTAGGTGTCCGGCTGGTGGCCGGCATGACCGCCACCGTGCAGATCGATCCACACCAGCGGGCGTCCTCGGTAACTGGTAAGTAGTCCACTTGGGCGAGACTGATTGCTGTTGCCATTCATAAGCGCGTCATATGCGGCAATGACCGCTTTGCGCCAGATGCAGCCATTCGAAAAGGCACCTAACTCAAGCTCGTCCGGAAAAAGACCGCGTCATACCTACCGCGTTGAACCATTCGTGGAAAGCCCCGCGATAAAGGTCCGGCGGATCGGCCCACATTTGCAGCGCCACCCCAGCTAGGCGCGGACACGGCGGAATATGGACACCAGCCTGGACCAGGGCCTAGCTATCCTGGATACCACATTCATGCAGGCATCGACCTCATGTCTGGCGGACCCGTGTACTGACGGGAAAGCGAGGGAGACGGGAGCAGGCCCTGCCCTCCGATGGTCTTGTAGAGCGTTTTGGTCTAGCATGAGGCTGGGGGAGAACTTCATCCCCTGTGGACGGCGATCATGCGGTCCGACCGCGAAGCTCCAGCGCGTACAACGGGCGGAGCCGCCGCCCTGGGCGGTGTCGGATGCTCGTGGCCATGGGCCATGCTGGCGTGGGCCGCGCTGCTGGTGGCGATCGTCGTGTCGTTCAGGCCGGCGGTCCCGGTCATCTGGGGCGACACGCCCTCCTTCGTGGAATCAGCGCTTCGCACGCTCGAGGCCGGAAGGCCGACCGTGGCGGGTGGGCGCGATCCCGGCTACCCCGCGTTCCTGGCCGTGACGTTCGCGTTCGGAGGCGACCTCGGGACGGTGGTGCGCCTGCAGCAGGCGGCGTGGGCCGTCCTGATGCTGGCGCTTGCAGCAACCGCCCAGGCGGCGACGCGCAACGCCGGTGGGCTCGTGCCGATCATCCTCGTGGCGACGTATCCGGGCCTGTTGCTGTTCGGGAACGTCCTTACCGCAGAGCTTCTCTTTGCGGTCTTCCTCAATCTGGCAATGGCTGGATTGCTCGTTGCCGCTTGCGTCGGCAAAGCGGCGCGGTGCTGCGCGGTCGCTGCGTCCGTGCTGTGCGCGGCGCTCGCGGCGTGCTTCAGATCGCAGGGAGTCCTGGTCCCGATCGCCGCCGTCCTGGTGGGCGCCCACCTCGCCCGACCAGACACGTCCGCGCGCCTTGCCGTGATTGCCGTGTCCGTTGCGGCGGCGCTGGCGCTCCTCGCCGCCGGTTCCCGGTTCGGGGCTTTGGACTCCGACCAGGCCTCGGTCGTATTCGTCCCCAAGACACTGTTCTGCAATCACCTGAACATCGTGCTTGCAAGCGATGCAGCGCGACGCGAGATCGTGTCGGCGGCCGGCGACCGCGCCGACGCCACGATGGCGCGGCTTGCCGCCGACTTCGCCGCGGAGCCGAGTCGCTGGCCCGTGCTCGGGTTCTTCGGCGACGCGTGCCTCTTCGACACCGCACTGGATCGAGACGTCGCCGACGATACTGGGAATGCCGTCGGCGCGGCCGCAGCCTATTGGCGCATCTTCCTGGCCGCCGTACGCGACCGGCCGCTGGCCTACGCGGGCAAGTTCATCCGTCAGATGGCCTATGGGGCTTCGGTCGCATGGCCGCCTTACGGACTCGACCCTGCCATACCGGTGTCGACTGACGACGTGCCGCACGTGTCCGACATCATGACGCGGCACGGCCGGGCGGCTCAGCTGATTGATCTGCAAGGCGGACCAGTTCGGATCGGCCTGCTGTCCGATCTCCCAGGCATTTCCGCCTATCTGTTCAGGGCATTGTCCACCGCCTTCGTTATCGCCGTCATTTTTTGGACGGTGACCGCTGTGCGGGGTCGGCGCCCCGGATTCGTGACACGCGGAAGTGTCGTGATCGTGATGTGGGCGGCTTCGATCGTGACCGCCGCCGGCGTCCACACGCTCGACGTCTGGCGATATCTGATTCCCGCAGTGCCGATGGTGGGCCTCATGCTGTCCCTTTTCGCCGTCGAACTGGCGGAAACGATCGCATGCCTACGGAGGGGCTAATCGCATCACTCGTGAGCTCTCGTGCGCAAAACAATGCGAGCGCATTACCAGCGCTGCCTTAGCTCCCTCCTCGTTTGAGTGACCGGGTGACACTCGGTGAGTGAACCGAGTTTTTGGCCGGCACTGAATGAGGGCAACTTGTCCAATGATCGCGTCGGCTGAGGTCGCCCTCTGCAGGTTGTCGGTACGATGAACGGAGTTGCAGCTCAGGCAAGGCGATTTCAGGCTGTGGCGATCATCAACGGAGTGCCATGCAATAAAATGATTGTCAGCCCCGTTAGGTCTAATGTGTGCTTGTCGCGGCTTGATTTGCAGCGTGGTCCTTTGCACGACCCGGATAGAAAGTGCCGCATCGCTGCAGGAGTTGGGCTGGGTCGACGGCAGCAATGCGAAGATCTCCGCACTTTAGACACCCGAAACACTTTACGGGCGCACGACAAATCGAACAACGCTAACCCGAACTTACGAAGCGAACAGGCAGGCAGGAGCAGGCCGCTATTGCGAGCATTCGGATGAAGCTGTTTAGGAAAAAGGAGTTGTCAGCTTTATGGTGTTTCTCTGTTTTTCTTTTATTGAGCAGTTGTGGAGGGGAAGAACCTGAGTGTGGCTCTTTAGAGGCTCGGAATTCAGTGGTTAAGATTGTTGCGGGTGATAAGAATAATTCACTCGTAAATTATGCCGTCAAAAATTCGAGTACGGTTGCGGAAATGATAGCAAACTCGGCGGGTGCTAAAGCACGAAGTGCAAACGTCGCCCGAGGCGGAGAAATCAATGATGAATCGACAAAGTTTGATGCGAATGCAGAAACTGAAGAATTAGCAATTTGGGAAAAGGCGAAAGAAGGTGCTGTATATACCTTGGATGATACCGTCATCATGAATTCGCGAAACAGGGCAACGCACGCGGTGAGCTGCAGCGGGTTATTGTCTGTGACTGTTGGGGATACGACAGCGCAAAAGCAGGTAGATTTTACGGTGGAACAATCGGCAGAAGGTAAGATTTTCGTGTCAGTTAAGCCGTTTCTATTTTGAGGATTCATCCGGACGCCGAACGTCTTCGGGACCCGCGATATGATTTCGCGAAAGCCGATGAGCGTTGATGCCAAGGAGCGGATCGAATTGCTGGCGACGTGCGATCTCATGCGGCACCTGCCGGCCGAGCAGATCGAGCAAATTCTGCCGTGCATTCGTGAACGCCAGTTGAAGGCAGTTCGGCTTTCCGGTACGGATGTTCGGCGATCAGTCGCAACAATCGAGATGATTTCGACTTGTATGGCGTCGAGGGTCGCGGGCGCAAGGCGCGCATCCTCGGTCCACCTTCGGATGGACCGAGGCTAGCATTCCCGTTTTATGAGCCGGTCGTGCTGGAGTTCCTCGCTGGCATCTCAACTACGAGCGAGTCATAGTCGGTCTCCAATGGAACGCTGATGATTGGCTGATCGGGCAGCTTCTCCGCTGGCTCGTACCATGGTCGCCTATCTACAATTCCGCCCTCAAGGGCTTTCGCGATCAACCTACCGATTTCGTCGCCTTGGAGAGGCACAAGTTTTTTCTCAGAATCATATTTGTAAAGTTGAGGACAAAAATATACGGCGTAAATCCGTGGATCGTATCCTTCCACAACGAGGAAGTGCTCCGCTCGAAGCCAAACATTGTATTTTTTTGCAATCTTTCGTTCTTGCGTCGCTCGGGCAACACGGAGTTTTCAGGCGAGGGACCAATAATTGTCCTCGCCTCCAACAAGATGACCCAGTCCTTACTTGTGGCGTTATCCGGATGGATCCGGATTAGATGACTTGGTACCTTTCTTCGAAAGAGGTCCATTGCGGTCGTCCCAGCATCTCGCGGTCAAGAAACTAAAATAACAGTCCATTGCGCTGTGTCAAAGCGCTCCTGCCTTTATTGTTTTACGTGCGATGCAAATGCGACGAATTCGACGTCGTAGAAAGCAGTTGAACTGCGGCCTGTCGCGGCAAAGGCGGCTGGTCGTTCAAGGTCGCGCAATCAGCAACGGCTGCACGTTTGCGCCGCCAGCCATTCGGGGATTCGACGGCTCGATGTGCTCGCGCAGATCTCGCTTCTGGACAAGGCGCGCGCGCAGCGCGCTCCTGCGAAGCGGGTTCGTTCTATGGCACTTAGCCGACGTCGATAGTTTGCGAATGTCCGCTTCGCGCCAGAAGCCGCCATTCTCCTCAGGGCAGCTTTTGACCATTTCGGACCTCCTCGGGCGCGATCCGCCCCGGACGTGCAAACCAAGAGCTTGCTTGGAGACTACATCACGGGTCATTCTCTCCTCATGCTTCGCAACCTCCACTTGACCGCTCTGCGCGCCTTTGAGGCGGCGACACGTACCGGATCGTTTCGCCTGGCGGCTGATGATCTCGGCCTGACGCCGAGCGCAGTCAGTCATGCCATCCGCGGCCTTGAACAGGATCTCGGAACAGTGCTGTTCGAGCGTGAAGGCCGGAGCATTCGCCTGACGCCAGAGGGCGAAACCTTGATGCGGCATGTCGAACGAGGTTTCGGCGAGTTGCATCTCGGTTTGGGCAGCGTCGCGGCGAGGAAGCCTCAGCTGTTGAAGTTGCATTGCGCGCCAAGCTTTGCCGCGCAGTGGCTTGTTCCGCGACTGCGCAAACTTCTCGCTGAATGTTCAGGACTCGAGCTGAGACTGGCGACCGGTACAGACTATACCAAGTTCGTCGCCGACGAATTCGATGCGGACATCGTCTATGGCGTCCCTGCGACCGATTACTACGGGACCTTGAAGCACCAAGGCTTGATTGTCCTGCCGCTCGGTACCGAAACCGTGACGCCACTTTGTGCTCCATCGCTGGCCCCCGAGATACGCTCCCCAAGCGATTTGCTAAAACAAACGCTCATCGAAAGTGACAACAAGAAGGTGCGTTGGCCGGCTTGGTTCGCAGCGAATGGGCTCGTCGCGCCGCTCCCTAACGGGCCACGTTTCGACCGCAGCTTTATGTCGCTGAGTGCCGCCGCAGACGAGATCGGGGTCGCCCTAAAGTCAACGCTTCTTGCCGAGCGCGAGATCGCATCCGGCCGCCTCGTGCGTCCCCTTCAGGGAATCAGTGAGGACGTTGTCTACACGGGGCACTGGCTTGTATTCCCGCGATCAAAGCGATTCGCGCGATCAATGGTGACATTCATAAGCTGGCTCACGAAGCAGCTGGGCCTCGACATCAATCTCGCTACCCTCGATGAGGTCACCTCCGGTCAAATGTCGACGCCTGTTCTGCGGGCAAAGGCGCCCTTGGTCGATAGGTGAATCTAAGTCTTCATTCCAAGGGAATTTCTCGTTTGTCGGTGAACGGAGCGCAATGATAGATCTCCTAACAACTGACAGGGAGGAATTCATGCTGCTGACCGACAAGACCGCCGTGATCTCAGGAGCGGCGAGCGCTCGCGGGATCGGCCGCGCCACAGCCCGACTTTTCGCCGAGCAAGGAGCGCGAGTCGCCATCCTCGATCTGGATGCTGCGGCGGCCAAGGGCGCGGCTGGAGAGCTTGGCCCAGGTCATATCGGGCTCGGCTGCGACGTCGGCGACCTCACCAATTGTCGCCAGGCGGCCGAGCAGGCCATCGCAGCCTTCGGCAAGATCGACATTCTCATCAATAACGCCGGCATCTCCCAACCGCTTAAGCTGATGGATATCGCGCCCGAGAATTGGCAGCTCGTGATCGACGTCAACCTGACCGGCGTGCTCTACCTGAGCCAAGCCTTCATCCCGCATATGCGAACACGCAAACAGGGCTCGATCGCCTGCATGTCCTCCGTCTCCGCCCAGCGCGGCGGTGGAATCTTCGGCGGGCCTCACTACTCCGCCGCCAAGGCCGGCGTCCTGGGTCTCGCCAAAGCGATGGCCCGTGAACTCGGACCGGACGGCATCCGCGTCAACAGCGTGACGCCAGGTCTCATCCAGACGGACATTACCGGTGGAAAGCTCACGCCCGAGATGAAGGCGGACATCATCAAGGGAATTCCGCTCAATCGGCTCGGCGACGCGAAGGACGTGGCGAACATCTACCTGTTCCTTGCCTCCGACCTCTCCGCCTATGTCACCGGCGCAGTGATCGACGTCAACGGCGGCATGCTCATCCATTGAAAAAGCAGACAAGGAAGACAGTCATGGAAACGAAGACGCTCGCTAACGCACCCGGGATTGCGGAGCGCGCCTATCACATCCGCCGCAATGCGCTGCTCATGGGCGAAGTGCAAGGCCAGGGTTATATCGCACAGGCGCTGGATATCGCCGACGTTCTCGCTGCCGCCTATTTCCACGCAATGCGCTATCGTCCGGAAGATCCATCTTGGGAGGGCCGAGACCGATTTCTGCTCTCGAATGGGCACTATGCCATCGCGCTTTATGCGGCACTGATCGAGGCTGGGATCGTACCGGAAGCAGAACTTGAGACGTACGGCTTCGACGAAAGCCGCCTGCCTATGTCAGGCATGGCCGTCTACACGCCAGGCATGGAGATGTCGGGTGGATCGCTCGGCCTGGGGCTCAGCATCGCTGTTGGCAGGGCACTCGGTCTGAAGCGCAAAGGGTCCGAAGCCCGCGTCTATACGCTGTTTTCAGACGGCGAGCTCGATGAGGGCTCCGTCTGGGAAGCAATCATGTCCGCCGCCCACTTCAAACTCGACAACCTGATCGCGATCGTCGATGTCAATAACCAGCAGGCCGACGGTCCCTCATCGCAAATGATGGCTTTCGAGCCTCTGGTCGACAAACTCAAGGCCTTTGGTTGGTTCGTGCAGCGCGTCGACGGCAATGATCTCGATGCTGTCGTGGCTGCCTTCGACGCTGCCAAGTATCACGCTGAAGCCAAGCCCCGGATTATCGTCGCGGATACGTTGATGGGCAAGGGTGTCTCGTTCCTGGAGCAGCGCGAGAAAAATCATTTCATCCGAGTCGAGCCGCACGAATGGCAGCTCGCTCTCAAAGCACTCGATGCCGGGAGGCAAGCATGAAGACCGTGACCAAAGCGCCTTCCGGCAAGCCCCGTCTGACGACTTCCGCCATGATCGCGTCGATTGCGGCCGAAGGGCAGAAGACAAAGCCGGCCCCGTTCGGGCACGCGCTGGTCAAACTGGCCCGCACGCGCTCCGAAGTGATCGGCATGACCGCCGACCTCGGCAAATACACCGATCTCCACATCTTCGGAAAGGAGTTTCCCGACCGCTATTACCAGATGGGCATGGCCGAACAGCTTCTGTTCGGCGCGGCCTCGGGACTGGCGGCCGAGGGCTTTATGCCCTTCGCGACAACCTATGCGGTCTTTGCTTCCCGCCGTGCCTACGACTTCATCCACCAAACGATCGCGGAAGAAAGCCGGAACGTGAAGATCGTCTGCGCGTTACCGGGCCTCACCTCCGGATACGGCCCAAGCCATCAGGCAACCGAGGATCTTGCGCTGTTCCGAGCTATGCCGAACATGACAGTGATCGATCCGTGCGACGCACATGAGATCGAACAGGCGGTGCCCGCCATCGCGGCCCATCATGGCCCGGTCTATATGCGGCTTCTGCGTGGCCAAGTGCCGGTCGTTCTGGATGAGTACGGCTACGAGTTCGAACTCGGGAAGGCGAAGCTGATCCGCGATGGAAAGGACGCCCTGATCATTTCGTCGGGCCTCCTGACGATGCGCGCACTAGAGGCTGCCAAGGTGCTTGCCGACGACCGCGTGGATGTCGGCGTGCTGCATGTTCCCACGATCAAGCCGCTGGATGCCGACACGATTCTCCGCGAGGCCGGCAAGTCCGGTCGCCTGGTCGTCGTCGCCGAGAACCACACCGTGATCGGCGGTCTCGGAGAGGCCATTGCCGGACTTCTGATGCGGTCAGGCATCCATCCGACCTTTCGACAGATCGGACTCCCTGACGAGTTTCTGGATGCCGGAGCGCTTCCGACATTGCACGATCAATACGGTATCTCGGCCGCGGCAGTAGCAAAGCAAATCAAGGGATGGCTGTAACGCCGCGGCGTTAGTCGCCGCCATCCAATACGAACTGGGCAAAAATCTCTTCACTTCGCAACGTCGCGGCGAAGAACGACCAGTGCTGTTCACTACGCCGGCGTCCGAGAGCCGGCAAGCAAGAAAAACGGCTGCAAATTTCATCGCCAGAATATCAACGGAGGAATCTATGACCAAGCGACAACCAACGACGATCTCTCGCCGCAGCCTGCTTATGGCCGGCGCGGCCGTGCCGCTCTGCGGCATTCTCACCCGCCGGGCTTCCGCCGCAGAATTCAGCTACAAGCTCGCAACGGGACAGGATCCAACGCACCCGGTTAATGTCCGCGGTCAGGAAGCGATCGATCGGATTCGCGAGGCGACGAGTGGCCGCCTTGAGATCAAGTTGTTCCCCGCCAACCAACTCGGATCCGACACCGAGCTTTTGACCCAAGTTCGCAATGGCGGTGTCGAGTTCTTCAATCAGTCCTCGTCGATCCTTGCAACCTTTGTTCCGGCAGCTGGTATAGTGAACACTGGGTTCGCATTCACGAACTACAAATCTGTATGGCAAGCAATGGACGGAGAGCTGGGTGCCTATATCCGGGCCCAGATTGCCAAGACGCCAATCATGACGGTGTCCAAGATTTGGGATAACGGCTTCCGTCAAATTACGTCTTCGGGGCGCGAGATCAGGACGCCCGACGATCTCAAAAACTTCAAGATCCGGGTCCCACCGGCACCGATCCTGACCTCACTCTTCAAGGCACTCGAGGCGGGCCCCGCACCGATCAATTTCAACGAGGTTTACTCAGCACTACAGACCAAGGTCGTCGACGGACAGGAGAATCCACTACCGATCATCGCCACAACGAGGCTTTACGAGGTGCAGAAGTCCTGCAGCCTCACCGGCCATGTTTGGGACGGCTATTGGATTCTTGGCAACAAACGTGCCTTCGAGCGTCTACCGAAGGACGTGCAAGAGATCGTTACGCGCGAATTTGATCGCTCGGCGACAGACCAGCGGACGGACATCGCGAAATTGAGCAAGTCGCTCCGCGTCGATCTCACGGCGAAGGGGCTCCAGTTCATCGACGTCGATCGCACTGCCTTCCGGCAGGCCCTAGCAAAGACCAGCTTCTATAGTGATTGGAAAGCGAAGTTCGGTGACGAGGCCTGGGCTCAGCTTGAAAAAGTCGCCGGCAAGTTGGCTTGACCGTCATGGCCCACACACAGAACATCGAAACCGAGGTCGTACGGGAGCGGCCTCGGGCTGGCTGGCCCCGTTGGGTTGCACGGACGAATTCAGCGCTCTTCACCCTCACCGCGATCCCAGCGGCACTCCTCGTGCTGGCGGAGATCGCCGTACTTTTCGCGGGCATCGTCGGGCGATATGTGTTCCACTCTCCGCTCGTGTGGTCGGACGAACTCGCCGGAATCCTTTTCCTGTGGCTCGCCATGCTGGGCTCCGTGCTCGCCTTCCAGCGTGACGAGCATATGCGAATGACGGCCGTGGTAGGCATGCTCAATCCGGGTGCTCGGGCATTCCTGGACGTGGTCGCTGTCGCGGCATCTCTCGCGTTCCTGCTCCTTGTCATCTACCCAGCTTATGAATTCGCTGCCGACGAGGTTTACGTCACAACACCAGCGCTTGAGATCGTCAACGCCTGGCGTGCTGCGGCGCTTCCGGTCGGCATTGGATTGATGCTGATGGTCGCCGTGCTTCGGCTCGCGAGCGTCGCCAATCTGCGCATGGTGCTGACGGCACTTGCGCTCGTTGCCGTCATTGTCGCCGTGTTGTCGCTGCTGGCCCCGATGTTGAAGCCGCTAGGCAACCTCAACCTCCTTATCTTCTTCGTGTTGCTCGTCGGCACGATGGTTTTCGCGGCGGTTCCGATCGCCTTTGCCTTTGGCCTGGCCACGGTAGGGTATCTCACTCTGACGACCGGCACTCCAGACGTCGTCGTGATCGGTCGCATGGACGAGGGCATGAGTCACCTCATTCTCCTGGCGGTGCCGCTCTTCGTCTTTCTCGGATTACTAATCGAGATGACGGGTATGGCACGCGCTATGGTGGCTTTCCTGGCGAGCCTCCTGGGGCACGTGCGCGGCGGTCTCCATTACGTCCTGGTGGGAGCCATGTATCTCGTCTCCGGCATCTCAGGGTCCAAGGCTGCTGACATGGCGGCCGTGGCTCCCGTCCTGTTTCCTGAAATGAAGAAGCGCGGAGCAAAGCCCGGTGATCTCGTTGCGCTACTCTCAGCGACGGGAGCGCAAACGGAGACGATCCCGCCCTCTCTCGTATTGATTACCATCGGATCGGTGACGGGTGTCTCGATCTCCGCACTGTTCACTGGCGGGCTCCTTCCGGGCATCGTACTTGCGATAACACTATGCGCGGTGGTCTGGTGGCGATACCGCGGCGAAGACCTGTCACAGGTGAAGCGAGCGACGAAGCGAGAAATCGGTCGTTCCTTCGTGATCGCCATCCCGGCCATCCTGTTGCCGTTCGTCATTCGGGCCGCCGTGGTCAAGGGCGTCGCGACAGCCACAGAAGTGTCGACCATCGGCATCATCTACTCAGCTCTCGCTGGGCTTCTGATCTACCGGCAGTTCTCGTGGCGGCGCTTGTACCCGATGCTGATTGATACAGCCGCGCTATCGGGGGCCATTCTGCTCATTATCGGAGCGGCAACCGGAATGGCGTGGGCTCTGACCCAGTCGGGCTTCTCGGCTTCGCTGGCGAAGTTCATGACCGGGCTGCCCGGCGGCGTACCAATATTCCTCGCCGTTACTATCGTTGCCTTCGTAATCCTAGGCAGCGTTCTTGAGGGTATTCCAGCCATCGTGCTCTTTGGCCCACTGCTCTTCCCGATCGCGCGCCAGGTCGGGGTTCACGACGTCCACTATGCGATGGTAGTCATTCTCGCGATGGGCATGGGCCTTTTCGCTCCGCCTTTTGGAGTGGGTTATTACGCAGCATGCGCCATCAGCCGCATCAACCCGGATGAAGGCATGAAACCGATCGTCGGCTACATGGTCGCGCTGCTGATCGGCACGCTCATCGTCGCAGCCGTACCATGGATTTCGATAGGCTTCCTGTGAGGCATGGCTCGACTGACGTGAGGTCGACGCCGAATTTATGGCAACTTCGGCGTCGAATATTGATCCTGCCTCATCGTGCTTTGTCGTATTCACAGTGGCCATGGCTACGCCGGTTCGGGTCTAGGGTTACGCAACCCGTCGCTGTTCTGCCGTCGACATCGATTTACGGGGCTGGCCCTACTAAGGCACATTGCCGAGGGCGACGTCGTTTTTTAGCCCTCAACGAACCTGCACTTTGCCGAACGACCGCTTTGCGCCAAAAGCGGTCGTTCATCACGGTTGTGCGAATTCGCCGTCGTTGAGCAGTTTTGGGAATATTCGCTGATCTTGAAAAATGACTTCAGCCGTTTGCTATGTGCCCTGAGTAAAGCCACGGCATCGTCCGCCCTTCCACTAAAAAGCCAGCAGAATCCCACGCACACTTCGGGTCTTCAAGGCAACCTCCCCTGCTCGCGCGCGCGTTTACTTTTGTTGGCGAAACGCGAACTACTCTGCCGCCTGCGGCCTTGTGTCGTTGCGACGCAGATTGCGCCTCGCCCAGGCCGCGACCTCTTCCATCGTCGCCTTGGTCTCGGGCAGGAACGGGAAGATCGGATAGACGTGGACGGAATCCTCGACCACGCGTAGCGTCACGTCGACGCCGGCTTTCTCCGCGCGCTCAGCCAATCGTGTGGTGTCGCTGAGCAGCACCTCCCCCTGGCTTGCAGTCACAAACAGCGGCGGAAATCCTGCGAGATCGCCGAACAGCGGCGACACCAGCGGATCGGTCGGTTCGTGGCCCTGGAAGTAGGACGCGCCCATGAAGGTCAGGAGGTCGCGGTTGGCAGCGGGATCGTTGCCGTTGAAGGCGCGCACGCTTGGCCCCGAGAGAGTCAGGTCGGAGAACGGCGCAGCGGCAAAGATCGCCGCGGGCAAGGGATCGCCGGCATTACGCAGCGCGAGCACCAGCGCCACGGCCAAACCTCCGCCGGCGGACTCACCTGAGAGAAGAATCGAGCTTGCGGGAATGCGGCGCGACAGCAACGCACGATAGGAAGCCACTGCGTCATCGATCGCCGCCGGATAGGGATGTTCGGGCGCCAGCCGATAATCGACCGTGTAGCAGGTGCCATCGACCGCCGCGGCGAGCCGGCTGGCATATTCGAGCGAGCCCTCGGCCGATCCGATCAGATAGCCGCCGCCGTGGAAATGCAGCACGACATTGCCGCGCGGCGCATCGGCTGCCGCGACGCGCCAGGCCTTGACGTCGCCGAGTTCGTCTTCGACCGCGCTGACGCCATCGGGCAGCGGAAAGTTCGTGGTCAGGAAGCGGTCATAGGCCTCGCGCAGCCCGTCATGGCCGCGTGCGACATCCTCGGGGCGGAACGCAAACTTCCAGAGATCGAAGGCACGCTGGCCCTCCGGCCGCTGCAGTCGCTTGCCTTCGCGCAAGCCGGTGACGTTGAGCACTTCACCGGGCGGTGCTTCGGCCGCCTTGACGACATCATAGGCCCACGCGAGACCCCAACTGGTCTCAGCCAGCGGATCGATCCGCGCCATGCCCTTCCAGCGGCCATTACGGTCGCGCACGCGTTTCTGATCCTGCTCGTGCATCAACTTGACCGCGGCGCGCGCGCCTGCCTGGATGCGCGTGGTGCGCGGCAGGCGGCGGCGTTCGTATTCAAGCAGCGCACCGGGAACGTCGTCCTGGCGACGCGACAATACACGCGCAAAGGTCCAGGCATCCTCGATGCTCTGGCCGGCGCCGGCGGCAAGGAACGGCACCATCGGATGCGCGGCGTCGCCGAGCAATGTGATGCGGCCGGAAGTCCAGCTATCGATCGGGTCGCGGTAGTACATGCCGGTGATGAAGACGTTTTTGCACTGTTCCAACATCGCGCGGGCGCGGGGTTCGGCGTCGTCGAACGAACGCAGCATCTCGGAGGTGTCGCCGCTGTCGTCCCAGGACTCGCGCTGCACCTCCTGCGCCGGCACCGACGCCAGAATACTGTAGAGGTTTTTCGGCCGCACCCAGTAGGTGATCAGGGTGCGGCCGGGGCCGAACCAGTAATTGCCGCGCTCTTCCAGATTGAGGCCTTCGAGCCGCTCCGCCGGAATCAACGAGCGCCACATCAGGATGTTGGCAAAATGCTTCTGCTCCTGGCCGCGCAGATACTGGCGCACCGCCGAATGAATGCCGTCGCAGCCGACCAGCACATCGCCGCGCACGGTTGCGCCATCCTGCAGCGTCACCTCGACGCCATTGACATCCTGCGACACATCAGCGACGCGCGCGCCAAAGCGCTTTGCTTCCGGCGGCACCGCATCCGACAAGATCTGCACCAGGTCAGCGCGATGGATGTTGTACATCGGCGCGCCGTAGCGCTTGGCGGCCTCGTCGCCGAGCGGCGCTTGATAGAGCATCTTGCCGCTGCGCAGATCGCGGTAATCATAGGATTGCGGTTTGACGCCGACCTCGCGGATTGTGGCCTCAAGGCATAGCTCGCGCAGCACGATGGCCGCATTGGCCGCGATCTGGATGCCGGCGCCGATCTCGGTCAGCACCTTGGCCTGCTCGAGCACGAGTACGTCGATGCCTTGATGCCGCAGCGCAATCGCAGTAGTCAGTCCGCCAATACCGCCGCCCGCAATGAGTACGCGCACGGATTGTCTCCACTCTGGACTTGATTTAGGTAGACTTAGTTAAGTGATTTCGCTTAAATTAGGATAGGATCGATTTGCATGTCAAGCAGGTCACCACCGGGCGGGCGCGCGACCTCGGAAGAAACCAAGAACCAGATCAAGGCCGCGGCGCAGATGCTATTTGCGAGGCGCGGCGTCGATGGCGTGACCGTGCAGGAGATCGTGACAGCGGCGGGCCAGCGGAACAATGCCGCGCTACATTATCATTTTGGTACCAAAGAGGAATTGATCCGCCAGATGGTGGTCGACGGGGCCGCCGTGCTCGACCAGCGCCGCCGCGAGATGCTTGACGAGATCGAGGCCCGCGGCGGACCCAAAAGCATCCGCGAGGTGATGCTGGTGCTGATGATGCCGGTGATCGAACTCGGCGACGACGAGCGCTGGCGCGGTTACATCCGCTTCACCTCGAACCTGCAGGCGTCCGACCCCAAGACGCTACGCGCCGCGCTCAACAACCGCTGGAACTCGGGCTATGTCGCCTGCTTCAACTATCTGAAGCAGATGCTACCGCTGCCGGCCGCGATTATCGAGCAACGCCTGTCGATGTTCGCGATCTACGCAAACTCGATCCTCTCGGCGCATGAAGCCGCACTGGAATCCCACAATACCAAGAGCAGTCGGCTATGGGGCCACCCCTCTACAATCGAGAACATGATCGATACGCTGCAGGCGGCGATCACCTGCCCGCCTTCGAAATCAACCTTGGCGAAACTGCGCGAAGTGGTGGAAGGCGAAAAGGCTTTCCGGCCACAGACTGGTGAGCGCCGAGGGTCAAAAGCAGATTGAGCAAGAGGACGTTGCGGTAACCGCTTGAAAACAACATCTTCACCGGTGACTGCGTCGCCGCAATCTTGCCGGCAGCTTTCTTCTCCAGGTGCTGCTTGAAGAACGGAGATTCTTCAAGATTGTTGAAGATGAACCAGCCCAAAAATGAACTCAGGAGTCCGGCGAAGAACATGCACCGCCAACCCCACACCGCAAACGCGTCCCCGGGAAAGATGGATGACGTGATCAGGAATGCCAACGATGCCAGCAGCGCTCCTATGCCTGCGCCACCGCCACCGACAAGCCCGGACATGGCTCCTCGCCGCGCAGGTGGAACGGACTCGGTACCAATGGTGTGGGTCGATGCAACCACGCCACCGACGAATATGCCTTGAACGAGGCGCAAGATCAGCAACAGGACCGGCGCGATAAATCCGGCCTGGGCGATCGTCGGCAGCAAACCAAACGCGGCGGTGCTTATCCCTACGCCGACGATCGCCATTATCATAGCATTTTTGCGGCCATAAACGTCGGCATAGTGACCGAAGACGGCGGAACCTACCGGGCGCATCAATAGCGTCACGGCGAACGACGCGTAAACCGCAGCAAGCGATAGCGTAGGGACACTCGAAGGAAAGAACAGCGCGCCGACGACCGGCGCCACATACTGAAGGATGAACAGATCGAACAGATCGAGCGACCATCCGAGCACTGACGCCACAATCGCATTTCTCATTTGTCGGCTTGCAATTGGTGGCGCCGGATCAACAGCCTCTCATTCCTCCCTGTTTCGGCCCAAAATGCTTTTCAGCGCCCGACGAATTTCGGCGGGCGTTTTGCGTTGAAAGCTTCGACCCCTTCCTTGAAATCGTCCGACTGACGCAGACGGCTGTAGCAATGGCCTTCCAGTTCGATCGCGACCGTCAGCGTGGCGTCCTCCGTATCGTTCAGAAGTTTCTTCGCCGTCCGCTGCGCCAGGGGCGCGAAACTGCGAAGCTCATCGACTAATTTGTCGGTCGCCTTCTCGAGTTCGGCATCGGGCACGCATTCGGTCGCGATGCTCCAATCGAATGCCAGTCTTGCGGAAATGCGCTTTGAACGCATCACGATATCCTTGGTGCGGGTAATGCCGATCATCTTCTGCAGGCGCGCCGAACCGCCCGATCCCGGAATTTGACCGAGCTTCTGCTCGGGTAGCGCGTAGAGTGTCGTCTCCGATGCGATCCGGAAATCGCAGGCCAGTGACAGTTCGAAGCCAACCCCGAAGCAATAGCCCCGGTTGGCGACGATCACCGGCTTCGAGCAACGCGTCGGCGAGGCGATGTTCCAGGCGAGCTTGGACACCGTCTCCGGCGTGGCTTCCATGAAGCCGCCAATGTTGCCGCCACTGGAGAAATGCTCGCCGACCGACCGCACCACGATGATGCGAATCCGCACATCCTCGTCGAACGTCTCGAACACAAGCCGCAACTGATCGCGCTGCGGCATCGACACGACGTTGTAAGGCGGCCGGTTGAGGATGATGTCGGCGCGCTCGTGCGCCTCGTCGATTTCGACTTGGAAACCGTCGAGCTTGTCCAGCCGGGGATCGGCGAAAATGTAGGGAGAAGACATGTAACTTCCTTTCTTGATGTTGTTACGCCGCGCTTGAGGGCGGCGCTTGTTCGCGCTGGTAGTCGCCGACGACGAGCAGACGACGTAACAGCTTTCCGACTGGGGATTTCGGCAAGGCATCGACGAAGATGATGCGCCGCGGCCGCTTGAAGTTCGCAAGTCCGGATGTCCGGCAGAACTGCTCGAGATCCTCCTCGGTGACCGGCCCCTTGCGCTTCACAAAGGCCGTGACGACCTTGCCCCACTTCTCTTCGGCAATACCGACCACGGCGACTTCGAGCACGGCCGGGTGCAGCGAAAGGCAACTTTCGATCTCGACCGGCGAGACGTTCTCGCCCCCTGTAATGATCATGTCGTCTACCCGACCAGTGACGAACAGGTCGCCGTCACGGTCGACGAAACCGGTGTCGCCGGTGAAATACCAGCCTTCACGCAGGGCCTTGGCGTCCGCATCGGGCCGGCGCCAGTACCCCTCGAATGACTCATCGCCGGCCAGCCGCGCGATGACTTCGCCTTCTTCATCGGGTGCCGCAAAGTCCGTCGCCGACATGGCGTTCAGCTTGACGACCCTGATCTCCTGATTGATTCCGGCCTTGCCGGCCGACCCGGGCTTGGCGGGTGCGTTCTGGTCGATGGTGAAGGTGTAGATTTCAGAGCTGCCGTAATGGTTGACGAACAGGTCGGGCTGAAACGCATCGTTCAGCGTCTTCAGCAGCCCGTCCGTCATCGACGCGCCGGCAAAGCCGAGTTTTCGGACGCTCGAGACGTCGGTCGACGCAAATTCCGGAGCGTGGACGAGATCGTGGTAGAGCGTCGGCACCAGATAGAGATTTGTAATCTTTTCGCTCTGGATCAGCGAAAGCGCCCAGCTGGTATCATAGCGCGGCAGACAAACGAATGTGCCGCCGATCAGCGACATCGCGATCAGCGAACGCACGCCCATGGTATGATAGAGCGGCATCACACCGAGCGTCCGTTCGCCGCGCCGGTAAAGATTTTGCGCGACATGCGCAATGCCAGCAGCCCGCTCGGCGCGATGACGCCGCGGCACGCCCTTCGGCCTCGACGTGGTTCCGGATGTATAGAGCATGATCGACCAGGCTTCGGCGCTGACGCGGGGTGTGGCCTCGGTCGCGGGCTCGGCGAGCATGCGGTCGAAACTGAATGCGCCGGCCGTCTCACAGCCGCCCGAATAGATTTGCGGCAAAGCCAGCGCGCGCTTCGATTCTTCCGCAGCCGGCGCGGAGACGTCCTGGTAAACGACCGCGCGTGCCGCAGAATCATCGATGCAATAATCGAGCTCTTCCGCCTTGGCGCGCCAGTTGACCGGCGTGATGACGATGCCGGCCAGCTGGCAGGCCCAGTGCAGCGTCGCGGCCGCCTCGCAATTCTGCAGTACCGTGACCAGATGGTCGCCGGGTTTCAGCCCGATGCGGTCGAAGGACGCAACGAGCGACGATATCCGCGTGTACCATTGCGTGTAAGTCAGGCGAATGCCCTCGTCGACGATCGCCAGAGCGTTGGGGTCGCGCGCTACGCTCGCGACAAAGCTGGTTCCAAGATCAAGCATCTGTTTTCTCTCTGCCCTGATCTGCCAACTCAGCCGCCGCCTCGATTGCCGCGCGCACGATCGGCGTATAACCCGTACACCGGCACAGGTGCCCACACAGCAATTCGCGGATGCTTTCTTCATCCGGCCGCGGGTGATCCCGGAGGAAACTGTCGAGGGACATCAGGATACCGGCTGTGCAAAAGCCGCATTGCAGCGCGTGATTTCGCTTGAATGCCGATTGCAGGATGCCGAGACGGTCCGGTGACGGCGCGAGGCTTTCCACGGTCCGGACCTCGCAACCGTCGATCTGCACTGCGACCGTGAGACAGGCGCGCGCGGGCTTGCCGTCGATGCTGACGGTGCAGGCGCCGCACACGCCATGTTCGCAACCGACATGGGTGCCGGTCGCGCCGATCTGATGACGCAGGAAGTCCGTCAGCAGCAACCGCGGCTCCGCCTCGCCGGTGCAAGCTTTGCCATTCAGGGAGAAGCGGACGGAATGTCGCCGGCCGGCCTGCAATCGGCTCATTGCAACACCTCGCGCACCAGATCGCGACCGATCATCCGCACGAGGTCGCGGCGGTACCGCGCCGTCGCGTGAACATCGTCGCGGGCATCCAGGTCGTAGGCGAAACCGTTCATGGCATCGTCGAGCGCGCTGCCATCGAGGTCAGGAAAGTCGCGCACCGCCGGCATGTCCGCGACGCCACCGACGGCGAGGCGAACGCCGTCGGCGGTCTTCACCGCGGCGCAGGCGACAATGGCAAAATCGCCGTGGCGGCGCGCTACTTCACGGAAGGCACAGCGTTTTTGAACGACCGGAAACGATACGGCTTCGATCAACTCGTCATCACCACGCGTCGTCGCCATCATGCCGGCGAAGAAATCCTTCGCCGCCATGCGCCGGCGCCGCTTGGCGCTGCGCAGGTGCACCTCGCCGCCGAGCGCCTGCAGTACCAGCGGCAATTCGGCGCTGGGATCGGCATGCGCGATCGATCCGCAAACGGTGCCCCGGCTTCGTGTTTGGACATGGCCGGTCCACGGCAACGCCAAAGCGGCAAGTTGCAGGCTCCGGCTAAGGTCCGGCCATTCCAGCAACGATGCCTGACGGACCCCCGCCCCGACCCTAATGGTTCCTCCCTTGCGCTCGATGCGCGCAAGTTCAGGAAGGTGCATGATGTCGATCAACGTGCTGGGCTTTGCCAGGCGCATGTTAATCATCGCCATCAGCGATTGCCCGCCCGCAATGATACGTGCGTCGCTGCCTTCCCGGCCGAGCACGTCGAGCGCTTCATCGAGATGTTCGGCCCTGACATAGTCGAACGCAGCGGGCTTCATTGATGCCCTCCGAACAAGCGGCGGACTCGCGCAAGCAAGGACGGGCGCGATTGCGTGGTAGCGTCACCGCCTGCCTTGCGCGCCAGCACCGCGAAGAACTGGCCAATGGTCACCCGCGCGGCCCCGTCGAGCAGGCGGCCGCCGATGCTCGCCACCTTGCCACCGATCGCCGCCTCATAGACGTAGCAGATCGCGGTGCCGCCATTCTCGGTCGGAACGAGGGTGATACGTCCTTCGCCGCTGCCAAATCCGAGCGCGCCTTTGGCGGAGCCGCCAAGCGTGACCGCATGCGGCGGATCGAGGTCGGACAGTTTCACATCGGCGCGATAGCGTCCTTTCACGGGACCGATACCGATCGTCACGTCGGCGCGGAAATGCGTGTCCGAGATTTTCTGGACATTATCGCAGCCGGGAATCACGGCCTGGAGCGTCACGGGATCGAGCAGCATGGCCCAGACCCGCTCGGCCGGCGCGCTGACCACAGCCTCGCCTTTGCCGCGCAGACGCCGGTCGCCGCTCCGCTTCGCTACTCCCTCGGTAGTGCGACCTTTCGGCGGTGCGGGCTCGGCGCCGCGCACGATCTGCACCAGTTTCGCCGGCACCAGCGGCAACTCGACGTCTTTCGACCCAAGCGCGTCGGCGACTGCGTTGGCGATGCAGACCGGCGTCGACATGCAGTTGCCCTCACCGACGCCTTTCGATCCAAACGTCGTGAAGGGTGACGGCGTTTGCATGTGGAGGATGAGTGGATCCGGGACCTCCGCCGTCGTCGGCAGCAGATAGTCGGCAAAGGTTCCGGTCAGGAAGCTGCCGTCGGAGCCATAGGCGTATTCCTCGTAGAGCGCGGCGCCGACCGCCTGCGCGAAGCCACCGCGAATTTGCCCATCGACCATGGCCGGATGCAGGATCGTCCCGCAGTCATGCATGGTGACGTAGCGATCGATCCGCGTTTGCAGGGTCGTCCGATCGACCTCGACGCCGCAGAAATCGAAGATGAAGCCGTGGCACAGCGACGAGTTGATATGGTCTTCTTCGTCCGGGGCGGTCAGCTCCGGCGGACTCCAGAAAACGGTTTCACGGATCGTCTGTCCGATCCCGTCGGGCAATGCGCCCGGCGACCAGTGGCTGAGCGCCGCGACGCGGGAAAACGATATTTTGTTGTCGGGATTGCGCTTCGAGCCGACGCTGCCGCCGGCGAACGCGATATCGTCGATTTCGGTGTTCAACTGGCTTGCAGCGACCCGCGCCATCCGTTCGGCAAGCCGCCCGGCAGCGAGTTTGGCGGTGCCGGCAACGGCGGGCGCGAAACGGCTGGCGTAATTGCCCGAGGCGATCGACCAGGCATCCTTCGCCGTATCCATTTCGGTGTTGACCCTGATATCGGCGGGGGTCAGGCCGAACACATCCGCAACGACCTGCGACAGGACCGTGCGATGCCCCTGCCCTTGCGGGACCGAAGCGACATGCACGGTGACGCTTCCAACCGGATCAATCGCGACCGTCGCGGTCGCCTGAGCACCGTTTTTCGGGCCGGCCCCGCGGCGCTCGGCCGGCGTCAACACGGTCGTGATGTATCCCATGTTGGAAACGCTGGGCTCAACCACCGCGGTATAGCCGATGCCGTAGAGACGCCCTTGCGCGCGCGCCGCATCGCGGCGCGACTTGAGCTCCGCCAACCCACCTTCGTTGACGCCGCGCTCGATCGCCCCTTGATAGTCCCCAGAGTCAAGCAATGCCCCACTGGCAGTTCTGTAGGGAAAGCCATCGGCAGGGATCAGATTGCGCCTGATGACGTCAAGCGGATCGAGACCGAGTTCTACTGCGATGCACTGAACCAGTCGTTCAAGCGCGAAATAGACCTGCGGGCCGCCAAAGCCGCGATTCAATCCGGTTGGCGTCTTGTTGGTGACGACGACACGATTACGCACCGCGAGATGGCGAATGTCGTAGGCGCCGCTTAGGTTGCCGTGCATGCGGTACAGCGTCGCCGGCTCCGGCGCGCGCAGATGCGCGCCGCAGTCCTCGACCTGATCCCAATCGAGCGCGAGGATACGGCCATCATCGGCGACGGCTGCGCTCAGCGTGGTAGCCCGGTTGGTGGCGGACACCGAGGCGGCGAGATGCTCGAGCCGATCCTCGATCCATTTGACCGGACATCCAGCGGCGCGCGCCGCCGCGGCGATCAGAACGATGTAGGGAAAGACCCCCTGCTTGACCCCGAAGCTGCCGCCGGAATCCGGCGGCGTTCGCAGACGCAGGCGATTGCCCGGAACTTTTAGCGCCCGCGACAGCACCGCATGGATGCTGAAGGGACCCTGGAAATTGGCGAGCACATCGTAGGCGTCATCGCTCGGATCATATTCGGCAACCACGCCATAGGTTTCGATCGGCGTGCAGGAATTGCGCGGATAGCGAATGTCCAAGCTGATCCGATGCGCCGCCGACGCAAAGGCCTGCTCCGAATCGCCGTAGCGAAATGTCCGCTCGCTGGCAACATTGCCCTTGAAGCCGTCGTGCAGAACCGGTGCAGCCGGGCTCAATGCTTCCAACGGATCGACAACCGCCGGCCGTACTCGGTACTGCACCTCAATCAGATCGGTGGCGTCTTCAGCCAGATAGCGATCGGTTGCAACGACAATGGCCACAGGCTCGCCGACATACCGCACACGCCCGACCGCAATCGGCCAGCATTCGACCGGCGCCTTGACGCCGACGACCAGGCTCGCGGTCAATGCCTTGACGTCCTCGCCGTCCAGGACGGTGAAGACGCCGGGCGCACGCTTTGCCGCGGACAATTCAATCGAGACGATGTCCGCGTGGGCGTGTGGCGAGCGCAGGATCGCAGCATGGAGCGTGCCAGGGCGAACCCCGAGATCGTCGATGAAGCGGCCGCGTCCGGTCAGCAACGCCGCATCTTCGACGCGCGGAATCGACTGCCCAACCCACGGCGGGCCCCGCTTGTGACTGGCAAATGCGTGGCCGGCGGCTTCCGCCATCCCGAAACGTCCTCCCGCGCAATCTGAGTACGTCAGGAGACCTTATTCGGCCGCGCCGCGGATCGCGGCCATACCGGCCCATCTCAGGACTTACCATCCCGTCTCATTTCGCTTGGCCTTTGTGCAACGCACCATCAACTCGCGAGCCGGGAAACCTTTCTAAACTCACGAGGAGCTACGCCGGCATGGTTGCGGAAGAAGCGCGTGAAGTGCGCCGGCTCGGTAAAGCCGAGCTGGTTGCTGATGTCGCAGACGCTCGCCGACTGATTTAGCACCGCGTCGACCGCCCGTTCCATGCGAACGACGTTCAGGTAAACCTTCGGCGGCACCCCGATCGAGGATTCGAACAGCCGGAAGAAATGCGCGCGCGACAATCCCGCCTGCTTCGCAAACGTATCAAGGGCGGCGCCGGGCCTGGTTTCGGCCCGCATCGAAGCGGCGGCGCGGCGGACGCGCCAATCGCCGGAGCGGGCACTCATCTCTCTGATGGAAGCGGGGAAACTTCGCCACGGCGTAAAGCGCTCGATCACCGCGATCATCAGGTCGGATAATGCCGACTCGTGCGCGTTTCGTGCTTCGGGACGGGCCATCATGTCGGCCGCCAGATTCATGGCGAGGCTGCGGATGCGTGGCGACATTTCGCCTGAGGGATGGCTGAAGAAGCCGGGCGCGCCGCTGGCAGCCCAGCCCGGCCGGAACACCATCAACCATTCCGGTTCGATATAAAGCGCAAGAATGACGGTGCGCGGCCTCTTCGGATCGTGGAGATAGGAATGCGGCTGCCAGCCGTTCACCAGCACGGCGGTCTCGTTAGTAAGCGGATAAACGGTATCGCCGACGACGAATTGGGTGTCGGCTCCCTCGACTTTCAAAAGCACATGACAATGCGGGTGGGCGTGGCGCACCAGCGACCAGTCCATATCGAGAAGTGCGACCCGGCCAAAAGCTCCGTGCGCGATTCGTAGCGCTGTCGACATAGCAACCTCCCAGATGTGACGTCGGTTCACGCCGACCATCGATCGTTGGCTTCAGTGGGGCGCGCTGCCGTACGTCCCGTTTCCTCGTAGTATCCCCTGGCTTGGGCCAACCGCCTCTCGCAACTCTTTCATAGCAGGGGGTTTTTCGACTTCCTAAGAAACAGCCGGATTGGCGTTCTCTGGAACGAGAGTACTCATCCGCCTCCTCATTTGGGCAACGAACGGATCGACGCTGGTGCAGTTCGCCAAGAAGACGGGTCTTGATTTAGAATATAGTCTCTATTATCTATATCACCATGCCCCGCATATCAAGATTCTCAACAGCCCAAATCCTCGACGCGACGGCCACCCTTGTGGCTGCGGACGGGCCCGGCGCGGTGACGATCGGCGCGATCGGCGCCTTGCTCAAGGCGCCGTCGGGTTCGATCTATCATCGGTTCGCCTCGCGCGATGTGCTGCTCGGCCGGCTTTGGCTGAGCAAGGCGGCCTTCTTTCAGAACCGATTCACCGAGGCCTTCGCCAACTCGGACGCCGCCAAGGCCGGGCTTGACGCAGCGCTGTCGCTGCCGCGATCCGTGCGTGCCGACTTCGCCGGCGCGCGGATCATGCTGCTGCATCGGCGCGAAGATTTCCTGGCTGGAGACTGGCCGATCGACATGGCCGCGGAAGCGGCCCAACTCAAGCGCCAGGTCGACGATGCTATGAAGGAGATTGCCCAGCGCCTATTCGCGCGCGCCAACGCGGAGACACTTCGTTTGGCGTACTTCGCGATTCTCGATGTTCCGTTCGCAGCGGTGCACCGTCATGTCGCAGCCAACGTGATGCCACCCCCCTACGTCGATGACCTGATCTCAAAGGCCTATCTGGCGCTGATCCCACCAGCGCCAGCAAGCAAACGCAAGAGCGGTCGGAAGCAAAACTCCGAATGAGTCATACAACTACGGAGGATGAGATGGATAATTTGACGCGAACCAACGCACAGGCCGCGCGCCGCTTGTTCGAGGCAGTTGAGCATCGCAGTCGAGAAGGTGTGGTGGCGATCTACGACCAAAACATCGTGATTAACGAGGCTCCGAGTTTGCCCTATGGCGGAGAGTTTCTTGGGCACGAGGGTGCGCTCCGGCACGGGCAAGGCTTTCGAGCAGCCTGGGATCGCTTCCAGCCGTCGAAAACGCGCGGTCTCGAACCACGCCTCATCGCGCAGGACGACCATGTTGCGGTGCTGTGGCGGCACAGGGCGAAAAATCACAAAACCGGAGAGCGCCTCGATCTACCCGCCGCCGGCTTCTATCGCTTCGTGGATGGGAAGGTCATCGATTCCAGAATGTTCCACTTCGACATCGCGGCATTGCTCAGATTTCTGAACGGTAAGGCGCCTGGCTGAGGGTTACTGTCCCCGAGAGTTCCCGATGATCGACTTGATTCTCGCGTCGCTGTTTTTTCCGCTGAGCCATTTTCTGATCTCAAGCACGCCATTGCGCGCGATGTTGGTAAATCTAATCGGCGAGAGACGTTATTCTCTCGGTTATTCGTTGCTGGCCATCGCGGCCCTCGTCTGGCTCATCTTCGCCTATCACCATGCGCCTGTTCGGCCGCTTTGGGGTGCGCCATGGTGGCTCGGCCTTGCACTGAGCCCGGTTATTTTGGTTTCCGGCATTCTGGCAGTGGCGGGAATCACGACACCAAATCCGGTTATCGTGAGATCGGAGGCGCTGTTTGATCAACCCGACATCGTGCAGGGCGTCCTGCGCGTAACGCGAAACGCATTCTTTTGGGGTGCTGGTCTTTTCTCGATCGCACACGTCATCATACTGGGCGACGTCGCTGCATTGCTAATGTTCGGGAGCATTGGCCTTCTCGGCATTGCCGGCGCCTCGATCCTTGACGACAAGAAGGCGCGCAAGCACGGCATGGCATGGCACGCATTCGCGGAAGTAACCTCGAATACCCCCTTTTTGGCAATTATTCAGGGGCGACAGCGACTTGTGTTGCGCGAGATCGGGCTATGGCGAATTGCGTTCGGCGTATGCGTGTCTCTCGGCGCGCTTGCTTTGCGCGGTGTTGGAGTTTGAACGAGAATTCCATTCCATAAACGGAATCATATGCGTTCAAGGGCGAACGGGGCCAAATGTGTTGCACAGGATTTAACATGCATCCCTTCCCTATAGCGCTGGCAAGGTTGCAAAGAGAGCAGCCCAGGGGCTCAGGGCCCTGTTATCAGAATGGTTTCGCCTGACGCGAGGAGGCGCTCATCCGTGACGACGTCGCCGTAAATCTCCGCTCTGCAGAAGGTCTGCCTCTTCCCCAGTTTCAGAATCTTGTTTTGGGCAATGAATGTCTTTGCAACGGGCGGCCTAAAGCAATTTACCGAGTAATGGGATGCCAGGACGCCCACTGTAATGGTAGCAGCTGCAAAGCCGCACGCCGTATCGATGAGCGCCCCAATGAGTCCGGCGTGGAGAAACCCCCAATACTGTCCGAACTCACTGCGCCAAACCAATTGCAGTTCCGCGCTACCCTCAGATGCCGCAGTGACCTCAAGTCCGAGCCATTCATTGAAGGCAGACGTCTTCGAGATCGCCCGCAATTTTGCCAGCGCCGTTTCAGGTTCAATCATCGCTACATCCCTCCGATAGTGAACAGACGACGGACCAAGAGAAATGCTCATCGGCGTCGCGTCTAGGATCCGTGTCGATTGAAAATCTTGATTTCCGGACATGGTGTTATAGATAATAGAGGCTATATTCTAATTCAGTTATATGGGTATTGACGCATATGCGTTTTTGTGCATATACTCCAAATACAAGGTGTGTGAGCGAAATAACAATGAAGGGTTGGCGAAATGGCACTCGGTGACGCAATCCTTGTGTGCCTGACGGAGCGTCCGATGACGGGCTATGAGCTCGCCAAGACGTTCGATGCGTCGATCGGATTCTTCTGGAAGGCCGACCACCAACAGATCTATCGCGAGCTCGCACGGCTTCGCGATCGCGGCCACATTCAGGGCCGCGAGGTCGTGCAGTCGGGCAAGCCCAACAAGCTGGTCTATACCCTCACGTCCGAGGGCAAGGTAGCGCTGCGACACTGGGCGGTCCGGCCGAGTAACCCATCTTCGATCAAGGACGATCTGCTCGTGCGGCTCTACGCGCTCGACAGCGTCGACATTGACCCCTTGCGCGCCGACCTCATGGCGCGGCTGGAATACCACCGCGACCGCCTCTCTCGCTTCGAACGCATTCTCAAGAGCCGATTCCCTCAGGGCGCCGCATCGCTTGCGGAAACCGGCAAGCTGCTCGGACTTCGAATGGGGCTTCGTTACGAGCGCGCCGTGGCGGAGTGGTGCGAAGAAGCACTCGATACCCTGTCGGCCGGCGCCAGCGGTAGGAGTGTCACGCCGATCAAGGGGAGCCAGCGTGACATCAACGGATGACTGGGTCTTGACCGGTCGCGACGATGCCGTGTTCGAAACCCGGTTCAAGCGAGAATTGTTGCCCCGCGCGGCAACGTCACCGCCACAGAATTGGAGATCGCACTATGATGAACCCGCTCAACCGCCGCATCATCGACGACTGGCACCGTATCGCGCTTTCGGGTGACTGCACCGCCCTCGATGGCATGATACGCGAGGACGCCATCTTCGAATCGCCCGTCGTCCACACACCCCAGCGCGGGAAGGCGATCACCATCAAATATCTCACCGCCGCAGTCGCGACGCTAAGAAATCCAAGCTCCGAATTTGTCGGCGAATGGTCGGGCGACAAGTCGGTCGTCGTCGAATTCAAAAGCGAAATCGAAGGGATCGCGATAAACGGTATCGACATGATCAGCTTCGACGAGAACGGCCTCATCACCCATTTCAAGGTGATGATTCGCCCTTTGAAGGCGGTGAACCTCCTCCATCGAAAAATGGGTGAGATGCTTGCGGCATTCCAATGACAATCGCCATTGCCGCCGGAGCCGCCGCCCTCGGCATTGCCTGCGCGGTCGGCCATTCGCTGATTAGCGAGCGCAAGCTCTTGCGGCCGCTCTATGCCGAACCGCGCACCAAACTGTTTGCCGCGCGCTCGACGCGCGACGTCACCCGTGTGGTCTTTCACATTCCGTCAATGGCCTGGGTTGTCCTCGGCATCGCCGTCCTCGTCGCGCGCATCGAGGGCGGCAACCAACTGCTCAGTATCGTCGCGGCGATCATCTTCGCCGGCTCCGGCATCGGCAACCTCGCCGCTCTCCGCCGTCCACATATCGGCGGCCTCCTGATGCTCGGCGCGGCGGCACTAACGCTCGCCGATCTGACGCTCTAGTTCTGCCTCCCAATCCGGAACTTTCAGCCAGTGCTCGTTTGCAGAACGATCTATCTACACTTTGCGAAAGCATGGTGCCGACCTCAACTGGCCCGCTCCCTGGTCAGGGCAAACGCCGCTCGATATCGCGGAGCAAGCCGGACAAAGCAGTGTCGTGGCATGGCTTCTCGAAAACGGTGCGATCCACGGAAAGAGGAGCGGCTGACTAGACGCGGTCTAACGTCGATCGGCAAAACGAGCAGCCCATGAAAGGCAGGCAGACCCGGCCCGCGCAGACGAGGCGGCGGATGCGCCATTAGTCGGACGAGCAGATCGGCTTTGCATGACCGCGTCGGCGCAAGGCTGCGGTGGACCGGATAAGCTGCCGTTAACGGTGTTTTGGTGCGGGCTTTCATCAAAAATTTTACCTTGAGCCCGATAATTGGCTGGTTTATCTCCAGAACGGAATTCAGCCTTGGAATTTGAGAGCGCCAAACCGTCGGTCGTCAAGGCGATCAAGCAGCGTGATCTCCTGAACACGTGGCTGCGGCTTTACGCCCGCGCGCAATCGATTCCGCGCATCGAGGAATATCAGCCGGCCCGATTCGAGGACGAGCTTCTGGACCTTGTGTTCTGCACGGTCGATACTGCGTCGGAGCCGCCACGGCTGATCATCCAAAGCGACGGCACGCGAATCTCGAGCGCCCATGGCCATACGGGCAAGGGCCGCTTTGTCGACGAATATCTCGGTGCCCGACTGGCGTCCATCGTGATGCCGGTCTACTACGAATGTATCAAGCGGGCGCTTCCGGTCTACACCATCTTCAACATCGATGACGCCTACGGCCGAACTGTCGACTATGAGCGGCTGCTGCTGCCGTTCTCGGAAGGCGGTAAAGTCACGCATATCATTGCCTCGCTGAAGACCATCAGCGAAGACGGCGGCTTCGAAATCAAGAACCTGATGCGGAGAAACGATGCCCTGCCGACGCCCAAACTGCGCGCCGTCGTCGATCGCGACTTGTTCCATTGCGCGCCCGGCCGCAACGCGGCGGGCGACGTGATCGAATTCGATTAGGCTGACGCAAAGCGGGGACGGCGCGTATGATTTCAACGCCGTTGAATCATGCTCTGGGTTTGCCCGGCGACCGCTGTGTGTACCGAAAACTCAAACCCGGACGTAATGATGGTAAAGCCCACCGAGGATCGGGTGTGAACGAATGATTCCGATCTGTTGAATTGGACGAAAACTCGGCGCATCCTTGTCCAACGACCGATGCGTTCTGACGGAGTTGTAGTAAGCAGCATAGGAAACTAGATTCCGGCGCAGATGTGCCTCACCCGAGACAATGATGTGGTCCAAACACTCGCGCCGGATCGACCCTATCAGCCGTTCGGCAAAGCCATTCTGCCAGGGCGACGCCGGTGCAATTGGCTTGTCCCGAATTCCCATGGCACGCAGTCGGCGTGTGACGACAGCGCCATAGATCCGATCGCGATCACGGATCATGTAACGCGGAGCACCGTCCCATGGAAAAGCCTCGGTGATCTGGCGTGCGATCCACTCCGCCGTCGGGTTGGTCGTGACGTTGATCCAGACGAGATCTCTGCGATCAATCCGTACAATCACGAAGCCATACAGCAGTTTGAAGCCAATGGTCGGGAGCAAGAACAGATCCATGGCGGCAATGTCCGGAGCGTGGTTTCGCAGAAAGGTTTTCCACCCCTGACTGGGCGGTCCACGTCGTTTCACCATGTACTTGGCGACGGTTGATTGAGCGACGCTAAACCCAAGCTTGAGCAGTTCGCCGTGGATACGCGGCGCACCCCAAAGCTGGTTCTCCGTGCTCATCTGCCGGATCAGCGCGCGCAATTCTATCTCGATTCGCGGGCGCCCTCCCCGCGAGTTCGATTTCCAACGCCAATAGCGGCGAAAGCCGGCCCGATGCCACCGCACCAGCGTTTCAGGTTGGACAATCGTTACGACCTTCAGGATCGGTGGAAACCATCGATACATCTGGACGAGGAACCAGCGGTCGCTGTTGGTAGGCTGAACTCGACCCCTCACCCTGCGCCGCAAGACGATCAGTTGGTGTCGGAGCACCGCATTTTCCGCCTCAAGCCTGCTCTTCGACTTGAACGCGGAGGCCAGCACGGCCAGAAGAAACCAAATCAGCGCGATCATGACGCCAACTTAGCCGATTCTTCGCTCAACAAGCCCGGATAGGGTTTTCGGTACACACAGGCACTGTTTGCGATTTCACTCATCCTATTGACCGGCTCATCTGCGCTCGCCACGCAGATTGCACGCCATCATGCTCACTGTAGTTCCTCTGAACAAAAAGCGGGCGTGTGAGCCGAGCTCTGCACGAGGAGCGATTCAATGATTGCGAACTACACCAACCACGCGGCGAACGAGCGAACCTTTCTTGCCTGGATACGCACCGGCCTGGCCGTGGCGGCATTTGGATTTTTTCTCATCAAGCTGAACGTCTTCCTCGATGCGGCCGGTGGCGGAAGCATACCCCATCTTGCGGCGGAAGACGCTGGCGCGGTGGTCCCGGTCGCGACCCGCTATGCCGGACTGGCAATGGTAGCGATTGGAATCGCCATCGTCGCACGAAGCGGCTTCGCCTTTGAGCGCACGCGCCGCGCGATCGATCGCGATGAGATTGTCCAGATCCGGCAGTCCCGTGCCGAGTCGCTGCTTGCGGCCGCGCTCGCGATCGCCGTGCTGATTTTCTGCATCAATCTCGCGCCGATTTGACGTTCGCGCCGCGATTCCACTTCGAAACCAATAGGAGAACCCTGCGATGGATATGAAAACCGAAAACTGGTCCGGCACCGCTATGCGTCCCGTTGGACTGATCATCCGGCAAAAGGACCCGAATAATCTTGAAATGCCATTCGATCAGCTCGAAGACTTCATTACGCCGTCCGAGCTGTTTTACATACGCAGTCATTTCCCGACGCCGAAGCTGGATCCCCTCGCCTATCGGCTATCGATCAGCGGCGCCGTGCGGAACGAGCTAAGCCTGAGCTACGCCGATATCCGCGCCATGCCTTCACGGACCTGCGTCGCCACGCTGGAATGCGCCGGCAACAGCCGGGTATTCATGGTGCCGCCGGTGCCGGGCGCACAATGGGAGCTCGGTGCGGTTGGCAATGCCGAATGGACCGGTGTTCCCCTGTCCGTGCTTCTGGAGCGCGCCGGGCTAACAGACGAGGTTTGCGAATTGGTGCTCGAAGGCGCCGATCGCGGCGTACCGAAGGAAGAGCCAAAGCCCCCGGGTCCGATCTCTTATGCCCGCAGTATCCCGAGGACGAAGGCGATGGAGTCCAATGTGTTGATCGCCTACCAGATGAACGGACGGGATCTGACGCCCGATCATGGCTATCCGCTGCGCGCCATCGTGCCGGGGCATTACGGCATGGCGTCGGTCAAGTGGCTTACCGACATCGTTGCGACCACGCAGCCGTTTCAAGGCTACTGGCAGACGTCTGACTACGGCTATTGGGATGATTCCGAGGGGACACCTGTGCGCCGGCCGCTCGCCGAGATGAAACTGAAGTCGCAGATCGCACGCCCCCGCGTCTACGAGATGCTCGAACCCAATCGCCCCTACACCATTTTCGGCGCCGCTTGGGCCGGGGATACCGAAGTCACCGAGATCTTGATCAGCCTCGACGCCGGCGGATCGTGGGTGAAGGGCGATTTCGTCGACCCGATAAGCCGCCACGCATGGCGCCGCTGGAAATACGATTGGATCACGCCGGCACAACCCGGCCGTTATACGCTGTTGGCGCGTGCGGTGGGAGCAGACCAACGTGGCCAGCCAGACGCTCACAATCCAAATTTCGGCAGCTATGTGATCGATCACCCCCTGCCAATCGAGGTCTTTGTGGCTGCGGTTTGAATTGCGGCGTACGCCGCTCGAAGTGAACCGGGGGGCGGAATGTCCGCTTTGCGCCGATAGTGTTGCAAAAGTCGAAAATCGAACGACGCCAGAAATCTCGCAAACGTTGATGTTTGGACAACTCCATCGTTGCAATGCTCTGTAGCGCGGATACGAAGCTCCGTGGTCGTTTTTCTGAGAAGCGATGTGGTCCCTCACATCTCTGCGCGCGAAACGCGTCAGTGGCCCTGGAAAATTTCGTTCGCCACCCTCAAAAGACTTTTGCAACACTATCCGCCAAAAGCGGGCCTTCCCCAGATGGGGCTTTTTGACTCAACGAACATTAGCCCTCATCAGCTTCTGAAGTCGGTCGCGTACCAATCCTCGCAAGGTCGCAAGTGATTCCTTTCAGGTTCGGCGTCCAATTTGCTTTCGACGGACTTCCCGCAACCAGTTCGTTCAATCTTTGCCATCAGAACTCAGGATCAAGTTTGAACAATCAAAAACCCGGCTCGCGCAGAAACTGCAATCTCTGGACCGTGGGTAACCAACTTCAACAAATTAGAAATGGGAGACTCAACGGTAAGGAGCTCACAGATGGCTTATGCTACGGCGCCATGCTCTCGAGCACGCCATCGCGCCGGATCAGGCCGTGGAAAAGCGCTGCCCCGAAATGCGCGAGGAAGGTCGCGAAGAACAGGTAGGCGAGGTCGGTGTGGAGGTCGCGGAGCCACGCATAGAGCGTCAAATCATGCGGCAGGATCGGTGGCAACCGCAGTGGCCCATAGAGCACGATCGGATAGCGCGCCGCCGATAGCATGCCCCAGCCGACCAGCGGCATGATGAACATGAGCGCATACAGTACGACGTGCGATGCCTTGGCGGCGAACCGCTGCAGGGATGGATGGAACCGTATCTGGCAATTCCGGCGGCGGATTGATGAACCGGTTGACGATACGGGCCACGCACAGCACAAAGATAGCTATTCCGAGCGGCCGGTGGATCGAGACCAGAAGCTCGTAGCGTGGGGAGAGCGAAGCAGCCATCCCCACGCCGATGAACAGCATCGCCACGATCATGGGCGCCATCAGCCAGTGCAGAAGCCGGGACACAGCCGGGAAGCGTGCCTGGGTGCTCATGACTTGCCTCCAGCCTGCACTTCCTGCGCCGTGACCGCGCTGGGCGGCTTTTCGTGCTCCTCTCCGGCACGCAGCGTGAAGGAGAGCGCATAGGCCGCCGAGCGGGCGCTCAGCAACGGGTCGTCGGATGGCTCGATGCCGGACGGCAGCACCAGAGGATCGTAGTTGACGTCGGTGCAGCGCCCACCATCCTCACTCGATGCGTGATCGATTGTCACCGTCCCGGCGTCGACCTGCTGGCGGCCGGCGGGCCAGGGCAGCGTGGCATCGTTGGTCGGGTCATCAGCTTGGCCGATCGTTACGATCAGCCGCCATTGGAGTGGATGCTGCGCGATTTGGGCGATCAGGTCATCGAAGAGGTAGTTCTTGTCTCCTGCCGCTGATGGCTCTGCGCTGTCAGTCGCGAAGGGTTGCACCGGCACCGTGGACCAACGAACGGGGACTGAGGCGCCGGCGGCGTCGACCAAGCGGAAGGCATTGAGGCTGTTGAAGGTGGAGTTTGCAAGACCGGAAGTCACTTGGCGTTTCTTGATTAACGAAAGCGCCCGCCCTGTTTCAGGATGGGCAGCCAGGAATGCCTTCATTCTAACCGGATCAGGCTTTCCGGTCCGTGGATCGGGGCTGGAGGCAAGCAATTGTTCGTAAAAGCCGCGCGCCGAGTTCACCGGGAAAACCGGGATGTTGTTCATGCCCGTGCGCCATTCCTCGCCACCGGGTAGGAGGAAGCGTAGCGCCATGCTGCGCACCGTCGCAGGCGTATCTGCCTGAAAGGGCATGCCGCCAGCGAGCGCGAAGCGGCCTACCACCGGGACATGTCCGGGCCTGAAGACAGCGGCTTTCGACAGTGCCGCTGCCTGCCCGCTGCTTTCGAACCAGCCGGTGACGCAAACTCCCTTCGCATGGTTGCGGCGGAAGCCGGCGTGAGTGCCGTTGTCATCCTGGAAAGCCGCCATCATTCGGTCCTGGGTCAGCGTACTGGCGAGAGCCAACCGCCCGCGTAAGCAAACGCCCCGGCCACGCTCAGCATCACCGCACCGATCGCGCCCAGTCGGACGAGCACTCCGGCATTACTTACTGGACCCCCTCCAAACCCGAATGGCTTCATATTCAACGCTGCCTCGCTGACCGTCCGTGTCCTACTGGCTCCGCGATGCCAGTCTGCCCAGACCGGCTGTGCTCAGCACACGTCGACGCGTCATCATTCGACGGCCTGCTGGCCCTGCCAGAGACTGAGAATTACAATTCACGGACGCAAGGGCGCCACACTTAAATTTTTATTTATCGTTGTGCCCTTTCCGTTCGGCGGTGCTTCATTCTGTTCAAGGATAGGGAACTGATCTTGCCTGCCATCGTCGCTGCTGGGGCACGCGTTTTACTGGTTTTCATTTCATCTGCTCATGCTGAGCGTTTCCGGTTTTTGGCACTTACCCGACATTGGCAATTTGCGAATGTCCGCTTCGCGCCAGAAGCGGCCAATCAGGAATGGCATTGGGTGAGACCATGACGCATTTTCTCATCACTTCCCATAAGCCCACTGTCATCAGAGCCGATCGGTGGAACTGATCGTCCTGAAGACTTATCGGCGCAATCGTTAGAGGGAATTTGGCATAACGGCGCGATTGCGATTCGCCGGATCGACAGAGCGACACATCACCGGCGGACCCCGATGCGCGGTGAGGTCCAAAGAAAAGGGCGGTTCGGTCGGTGGATCGGGCCAACGCTTGGCGTCATACGAAGGCACTCAATCCCGTAATGGACTTGCCGACGATCAGCGTGTTCATCTCCCTTGTGCCCTCGTAGGAGTAGATCGCTTCGGCATCGGCCACGAACCGTCCGATGTGATTCTCGAGCAGAATGCCGTTGCCGCCGAGCAACTCGCGCGCATAGCCGACTGTTTCGCGGCATTTGACCGTGCAGAACGCCTTCGCGAGCGAGGCATGCTCATCGCGCATCACGCCTTCGTCCTGAAGCTGCGCAAGACGCAGCATCATCGTCTGCGTCGAGGTGACGTTGCCGAGCATCCTCACGAGCAGGTCCTGAACGAGCTGGAAGCCGCCGATCGGCCTGCCGAACTGCGTCCGCTCGGTCGCGTAACGCAAGGCGTGCTCGTAGGCGCCCATCTGGCAGCCAACGGCAAACCATGCCACGCCCGTACGCGTCATCCTCAGAACCTTGGCGGTATCCTTGAAGGTGTTGGCGTTCTGCAAACGATCCGCCTCGGGGACACGGCAGTCCTTCAACGTGATCAGCCCGTTCTGCACGACGCGGAGCGCCATCTTGGTCTTGATCTTTTCGACCGAGAAGCCCGGATTGTCCTTTCCCACCACAAAGCCCTTGACCTGCTTCGAGCCTTCCTCTCGTGCCCAGATCACGTTGATGTCGGCGAACGTGGAATTGCCGATCCATTTCTTCTGGCCGTTGAGGATCCAGCTGTCGCCTTCGCGGCGGCATGTCGTCATCATTCCACCTGATGTCGCCGACCCCACTAGCGGCTCCGTCAAGCCAAACGAGCCGATCGTTTCGAAGCGCATCATGGGCGGCAGCCAGCGTTGCTTCTGCTGCTCGTCCCCGCACAGATAGATCGATCCGGCCGAAAGGCCCGTGTGCACGCCCCAGAACGTCGCGACCGATGCATCGACACGCGCCAACTCCATCGCGACGAAGCCATTCAAGAGCCAGCTGCCGCCGGCTGCGCCGTATCCCTGATAGCCCACCCCGCCGATACCGACTTCGGCCATCTTCGGGATAATTTCGAAGGGAAATGCATCCCGGCTCCAATAATCCTCGATCACCGGCGCGATCACGCCTTCCGTGAACTCGCGAACGCGTTTGAGCAGCGTCCGCTCGCTGTCGTTGAGCACGGCGACTATCCTGTAGAAGTCGCCTTCGATTGGAGGCGGCGCGTAGTCCGGTTTCGCGGTTGGTTTGGCCTGCTGAGTAGCCATCGGTTCCTCCCTGCGGTGAGTGGTGAGGCCTGCCTGCGTTCGGCGCCTCCGGCCAAAGCTGGCTTGTCGCTTCGCCGGACGCCTCTTGGTTCAGGTCGCCTCGCTTCGGCCAATGCTGGCGCGTATCGCCTCAAGACCCTCTTTCATGCGGTCCTCGATATGGGAGGTCGTGTCCGTCATCATTTCCTCCCTTCTTGCTGCGATTGCGCATCTCGGCGTGCTCCGAACGTCGAAACTAGACCTCTGACCCAGTTGGCCATTCGTGAGAGCGCAGATGATGGTTCGACACGCCTGCTCGCGTCGGCGAGAAATGCCTCGATCACGGCGGCGGTTTCCGCCGGCCGCGTCACGATGAACAGGTGCCCGTCATCGATCATCCGGAGTTCGGCGTTCGGGATCAGGCCCGCCAGGATTTGACCGTTGATCGGAGGGACCAATGGATCGTCGCTACCCATCAGGACCAGCGTCTGCTGCGGCAGTGACCAAAGCCACGGCAGGCTGGTCCAGCCCGCCACGGCAAGGAGCTGATACAGGTAACCGAGGTTGCGCACGCCATGCATCGCTGCCGCATGCCGGCCGATTAATGACGGGTCGCTGCGAAAGGTTCCTCCATAGAGGTCCGCCGCAATCCTGTTCATGTAGTCCTTGTCGGTATAGCGGCGCGGCGTCACCATCTTCCAGAGTACAGAAGGGCTTGCCGGCACCATGGTGGCGCCGGGCGCCGTTGCGGCGAGCACCAGCCGCCGGCAGAGCTTTGGATATTGATGCGCGAACTGCTGCGCGATTCCACCTCCCCAGGACACGCCGGCGACGTCGATCTCCGCATAGCCGAGCTCGGCAACGAGACCGGCGGCAAGCCGCGCCAGCGTCGACGGGCGATACGGCAGGAGCGGCCTGGGCGAACCGCCGACACCAGGCACGTCAAAGATGATTGCCGTCGTACTCGTGAGTGCTTCGAGGAAGGGCTTCGCCAACTCCCAGTTCGCTCCGATTCCGTTGAACAGCAACAGCGGCGGCTGCTGGCCGCTGTTGTGCCTGATGGCAACCTGGAGCAACTGCCCGTCGATCACGATTTGCCGCGCCTCGATCTCGCGCGGCGTCGCGAACTCGGTTCCCTCCTCCAGGATCGTCACTCAAAGACGTAAGTCCCCGGAGCTGCAACAAGGACGGGACGGCGTTCGCTACCTAGCGACACGGGTGCCGCAACCTCTTCGCCTGATCGTGCGTGCAGCCAATCGCGCCAGTCGAGCCACCAGCTTCCCTTTCGTTTCTCGGCTGCGGCCACGAATGCGTCTGGACCGGATGGATTGACCGGCCCGATCATGAAGGAGGCCTTCGGATTGGTCGGCGGGTTGAGGAGGCTCTGGAGATGGCCGCTGTTCGAAAGCACGAAGGTCGTCCCCTCGCCCATGATCTGCGCGGTCTTGTGCACACCCTTCCAGGGCGTGATGTGGTCGGTCACGCCGGCGATCACGTAACTATCGGTCTTGATCCTGCTCATGTCGATCGTCTTGCCGTTCAACGTCAGCTTTCCGGCGTTGACGAACGGGTTCGTGAAATAGAGATCGAGGTAATCGCCATGCAGACCGGCCGGAAGTCGGGTCGTGTCGGCATTCCAGTACAGGATATCGAAGGCCGGCGGCTGATTGCCGAGCAGGTAGTTGTTGACCCAGTAGTTCCAGATCAAGTCGTTCGGCCTCATCCACGCGAACATCCGTGCCAGCTCGTGGCCATCGACGATGCCGCGCAGCCGGGAGGCTTCCTTGGCCGCGCGCATTGTCTCCGGCGTCATCAGGCAGCCGAATGCGCTTTCGTCGGCGGTGTTCGGATCGAGCAGGCAGACCGCGAGTACCATATTCCTGATCTTCCGTTGTCCCGCGCTTCCAAGCGTCGCTAAATAAGCCGTCGAGGTGATGCCCCCGGAACAGGATCCCATCATCGAGATATCGTCGCTGCCAGTGACGTCCCGCGCGACATCGACGGCTTCATCAAGCGCTGCTATATAGGTATCGAGCCCCCATTCTCGATGCGCGGTGGTGGGATTGCGCCAACTGACGCAGAACACCTGAATGCCGCTGTCGAGCAGGAAGCGGACCATGCTTTTGTCGGACGACAGATCCAACGCGTAATATTTGTTGATCTGCGGCGGGGTGATGACCAGCGGCCGCTTTCTCACATTCGGCGTCGTCGGCGCATACTGTATCAGCTCCAGCAATTCATTGCGGAAGACCACCCCGCCCGGCGTGGTCGCCAAAGTTTCGCCGACCTTGAAGGCGCTCTGATCCACCATCGACGGCATGCCGCGATTCCGGGTAAGATCGTCGAAGTAGTTCTTCAATCCGTGCCACAGGCTTTGTCCGCCAGTGTCAATGAACTTGCGAACCGCCGCCGGGTTGGTGAAAATCGCGTTAGTTGGCGCGACGGCATCGATCAGGATTTCCGTGATCAGGTGTGCGCGCGCCTTGTCGATGTCGCTGAGGCTGGTCTTGTCGACCAGGCCGTTAACCGCCTCGCCCCACGCGAGATACGCCTTAAGCAGGCTGCTGTGCAACGAACTCTCTTTCCAGGCCGGATCCGAAAACCGCCTGTCGCCCGCCTTCGGTGTACGTTCAGATTTGCCCGCAACGATGGAGCCGAGCTCGCCGACAAAGGAGAGCCACTGTTCGGTTGCGACCCGCGGCTCATTCGTGACCGCCCTGAATAGAATGCCGGCGCTGTCGACGAAGTCCTGGCCCCGGATACCAACCAGTGGATTGAGCGCCAGCGTATTTCTAGATGCCGCCTCGGACATTTCCGACGTCGACGAAGCCGGGTCGCGATTTTCCGTGCTCATTGCCCTCATGCTCCCTTGGCAGGAATCAAAAGCGCCAGCGTTTCGGCGATCAGGGCCGGCTTCTCGGATCCCTCCACCTCCAGCGTGTTCAGGGTCTTCATAATCACCTGCCCGCCCTCCCTCGGCTCGATCCCGGCGAGCACGACGCGCAGCCTCACGCGCGCGCCAGCCGGCACCGGTGCCAGAAAGCGGGCCTTGTCGATCCCGTAATTCAGCCCGGCGGCGGCGTCGCTCGGGATGACGCCGACCTGCATCGCGAGCGGCGCCACCATCGCCAGCGTCAGATAGCCATGCGCGATCGGACCGCGAAACGGACTTTCCCGCTTCGCCCTTTCAACGTCGACATGAATCCATTGGTGATCGCCGGTGCAGGAAGCAAACGTGTCGATGCGTGGCTGATCTATCTCGACCCAATCGGAAAGTCCGAGTTCATGCCCAACTCTTTCGCCCAAACCGGCAAGGGTGAGGTTGCTCACTTCTCCTCCTCGATCATTCGCCTCTGCCTCCGAACAACTACATGTCAGCGTACCGCTCGCGCAGCTCCTTCTTGTCGATCTTGCCAACGCTCGTCTTGGGAATGCTGTCGATGAACAAGATCTTCTCCGGAATTCCGTATTTCGAGATGATGCCCTTGTCGGCGAACAGCTTGAGGTGGTCCTTGATGACCTTGTCGCTGACGCCGTTCGCATCGGACGCCCGCTTGACCACGAGCGCGAGCGGCCGCTCACCCCATTTGTCGTCCTTGACGCCGATGACGGCCGCCTCTGCAACGCCGGCGCATTGCGAGATCAGGTCCTCGATCTGCAGCGACGAGACCCACTCGCCGCCGGTCTTGATCACGTCCTTGATGCGGTCGGTGATGTGGACGCAGCCATCCCGACTCACCACAGCGATGTCGCTGGTATGCAGATAGCCGCCGGCCCAAAGCTGTTCCGAGGTCTCCGGATTGTCGTAATAACCCTGGGTGAGCCAGGGCGCCCGTAGCACGATCTCGCCGGCGGATTTGCCGTCATGCGGCACATCCTTCATGTCTGGATCGACGATGCGTAGGTCCACCAGCGGCCCCGCCATGCCGGCCTTGGTGCGAAACTCGACCTCTCCGTCGGGATCGCCGGAGAGATCCTTCGATCGGACATGGGAAACGGCGACGAGCGGACCGGTTTCCGACATCCCATAGCCGGCGAAGATATCGATGCCGGCGGCAAGCGCCTGCTTGGCCAGCGCCTTCGGCAAGGCCGAACCGCCGATCACCATCTTGAGACCACGCAGATCGACATCGGCCGCGGCTGCCGCGTTGAGCAGCATCTGCAGGATGGTCGGCACGCCATGGGTGAAGGTCACGCCTTCACTCATGATCAGCTTGACCAGCAACGCCGGATCGTAGCGTCCCGGATAAACCTGTTTGACGCCGGCGAGCGTCGCGGACCAGGGGAACCCCCAAGCGTGGACGTGAAACATCGGCGTGATCGGCATATAGACGTCGTCGCGCGAGAAGCGGCCCTGTTGACCTGCGATGCCGAACAGCGCGAGTCCGCATAGCGAATGCAGCACGAGCTGGCGATGACTGTAGTAGACGCCCTTCGGCAACCCGGTGGTGCCGGTCGTGTAGAAAGTGGTCGCCTGGGTGTTCTCGTCGAAATCCGGAAAGTCGTAATCGGGTGAAGCGGCGCCAAGCAGGCTTTCATAGTCGCCGATGAAGGACAGGCTTCCGGTCTGCGGCGTCGCCCGGTCGGACATGACGATCAGCGTCTTGACCTTCGTCAATTGCGGCTTGATACCTTCCAGCAGCTCGACGAATTCGTCATTGACGAGCAGTGTCGATGCACCGGCGTGATTGATCGTGTAGGCGATCTGTTCGGGCGAGAGCCGGACATTCACCGTCTGCAGCACCGCGCCCATCATTGGGATTGCGAAGAAGGCTTCCAGAAACCGGTTGCTGTCCCAATCGAGGACGCCAACGGTGTCGCCAGGCTTGACCCCGATCTTGCTCAGCGCCGACGCAAGGCGCCCAATCCGCTCCTTGATCTGACGGTAGGTGAAACGCTTTCGATCGCGATACACGATCTCCTGATCCGGCGATTGCACGAGCGGCGTATGCCACAACTGCTTGAAGATCAGCGGATATTGATAGGCGGAATTAGCAACTTGAATAAGCCTTCCGACCATGGCGGCCTCCCTACATTATTGCGTCCCCTTATTTTCTTGCTTCCGCTATTTCTGAATCTGCGAATTGCCTCCGTCTGCCGCCCTGCCGCGCGATGTTCCGGCATTCGATACTAGCGCGGAGCCTCGCGTGCGGCTCGAATTTTGTGAAGGTTCGAAACGGTCACCGACCGGGGTCGAATGGGCCAAATGCAACAAGGCGCGAACACCATCCGAGCGGAAGGCAAACCATGCTGCTTTGCAACCAAAGCGAAGTGGGAACGCACCCCGCTTTTGCTGCTTGCAGAATCCGTCTATCCTTCTGTCAAGGGTAGCGACTCGGCGTCTCAGCTCGTTGCAGCGCAATAGCTGGGCGCGGTTCGGAGTTCCGAAGCAGGAAGGGCGCGATCACGTGCAACGACCTGGAAGGGTTCGTACACCAGCCTCGGATCGAACTCCCGCGGATGGTGCGCGCGACTTGGTTCGTGTTGGCATCAACGAGAAGGTGCATGAATTTACTAAGCTCGCCGCAGTGTTCGACGCCCTCATTAGCGCGGGCTTCCCGGCGGAAGAGATCTTGCGCGGTATCGATGTCACTCCCGAACGGGTGCATTCTCCAAAGACGCGAATTTCACTGAAGCACCTCACAACGGCCTATCAAAACGCCCTTCAGTTATCGACCGACCAACACCTGCCGTACCGTATTGGCACGACGATTCACATATCGACCTATGGCATGTATGGCTATGCGCTCTTGTCCTGCCCCGATTTTCGCAAGGCGATGGAATTCGCCGCGAAATATCACGCGCTGGCTGCGCCGCTGGCCACGATAGAATTCAGAGAGGATCGCGAAGGTGCGATTTGGCGTATCGAGCCAGCCTCCCACGCTGTCTATGATCGCCGGCTCTATCGCTTTATCGCCGAACTGCAAATCGGCGTTCACATTTCTCTGATGCGCGACATCATGGGTCCCGCGTTTGTGCCGAAAGAAATATCTCTCACCTATCCGCAAGCTGACGACTTTGGCCTGACTGCGGAACTGGTTGGCTGTGTCGTGCGCTTCGCGCAGCCCGCCAACCAAATCCTTTTCGAATCAAAGTGGCTCGATCAAACTGCCTCGCTGGCTAACAAGACGACCTACACTACAGTCTTAGCCCTATGCGATGACCTGCTCGAAGATTTGAGGCTACGTATCGGCGCAGCGGGCAGGATCCGCGCTATCTTGCTGCGGGACATCGCGAATCCCCTGACATTTGCAGCGACGGCAAAGCTACTGGGCGTCAACGCCAGATCGCTGCGGCGCCAGCTTCAGCAACAGGGCATTTCATTTCGCGGACTGCTCGACGAACTGAGGACTCAACTGGCGCTCAAATATCTTCGTAGCACTGACCTAGCGAACGAAGATATCGCTCTTGCGCTGGGTTTTAGCGACGCAGCGAATTTCAGGCGGGCGTTTCATCGCTGGACGAACAAGTCTCCGAGTGAAGTTAGAGCAGAGTAGAACCAAGTTCCTGCAACACCGAAGCGTCGGAGCCCCAGAACCATGCAATCGCCGACGACGATTGCGTACTGCACCGGCCGATCGAAGTAACGCGCCTTCGGTCGAACGTCACCCGTTCAAACAGAGTCAAACTCAGCGTTAGTGCATCCCGCCTTCTGTAGAGATTCCGCCGGTCAAGTGATCGCCTCAGGCGAACGACGGCTTTGCGCCAGATGCGGTCATTGAGCACGTAAATGATAGCGCGAACGCACCGCAGTCTCGCGCCGCGGAGCGTTCAAATTGCCTCCGAACCTCAGTTCGCGAGCGGATCGGGCCGGAACTGGATGTGCACGGCGCGCGGCCTTGAGGCCTTGCCGCCTTCCTTGAGCCAGGGCGTACGGTCACCGTTCGTGCTCCACAATCCGCGGCCTTTCCAGCCGCCGTTCGGATCGTCGATGCGCCCATCAAAACCCTTGGCGTAGAAGCTGAGCGGATAGGGAATCCGGATCGTGATCATCCTGCCGTCCTTCAACGCCACAAAGCCGTCACCGAGATTGGCGGTGGACATCGGGATGTTCTCGCCTAGTCCGAGGGTGTTGTGCTGGTCGACCCAGGTGTAATAGCTCGAACTCGGCGCTGTTCTCGCCGATACCGTCGAAGCCAGGCCCGGGATACTGATAGATGGTCCAACCCTCGGGGCAATGATTGCCGGTGGCGTCCGGCCCATTGAGCGGGCCCTTGCACTTGCGGCGATCGAAGCTGCCGAGGTGGCCGCTCGACAACGACGCCCAGACCACGCCGTTCGTGTCGATATCGCCGCCGCGGATTCCGAATGCCGGCGCGGGAACATAGAACACTTCCGACAGTCCGGTGGCCGGGTCAAATCGCAGGAACCCCGGCGGGCCGCCGAAGATGCCGACGGTGTACCAGATCGAGCCGTCGACCGGTGACGGCATCACCGCGTAAGGTCCCGAACCCGGGACGATGCGCTTGTCCTTGTTCGGATCGAGTGGCGCGTTGGGCTCGACATAATCGTCGCGCTTGCCGTTGCCGTTGGTGTCGAGCACGAACGGCGACCAGCCTTGCGACTTTGCCGCATCACCGGTTTCGTCAAATATCTTGGTATTAATCCAGCCGGCAACCGGGCCGGTGCCGCTGAGCCACAGCGTGTCGTTGGCGTCGTAGCCGAACTGCAGGTGATGGGTGGCAAAACAGGTGTTGATGAAACTATACTTCATCGTCTTGGGATCGAGCATCGCCACCTGACGGGCCGACTTTTCCAGTGGGAACACCTTGGCCGACGGGTGGTCGGAGCCCTGTTTGCAGAACGCCGGGTTATCGATACCGCGCACGGTGGCGGAGAGCCACAGCCGGCCCTTCTCGTCGAACATGGAGTTGTGGTTGTTGGCTCGCGTATCCCAGAGTTTTTGCTCGCCCCAATAGGCGGACGGCTCCAGCGGTTTCACGCTGGCAGCATGCCCGGGACCCAACGATTCCGGCATCTCGGGGTCCGCGACCGGCATCTTGAAGAACGACACTTTATTCGTCTTCGGATCCAGGATCGGCATGTTGTCGGTCGAATATTCCGGCGAGCCGTAAAGCGGGCCATAGGCATTGACCGTCGGGTTGCGCCGGTCGGACGAAATCAGATCGTGCAGGTATTTGTCGGGCGTCGACCACTCCCATGAAGTGATCACGATATTGCGTTCGACGCCTTGTGGACGCGGCGGCTTGCTCTTGGGCAGTTCGCCCTTGGCGACGCGGTCGGTCCAGTCGCCGAGATATTTGAAGGGGACGCCGCCGAAATTGCCGGCAAGCTGGTTAGTCATCTGCTCGCCGGACTGCCCCGACTGAACGCGCCGCATCCAGGCCGCCTCACCGGAATCGAACTTGCCGAAAGCAGCCGGTATCGTGCGGGTAGCTTCCTGGCCGAGCTGATGGCACCCGATGCAGCCGATGTTCTTCATCTGCTTCAGCCAATCAGCCTGCGTCAGCTTTTCGGGAATGTCGCTCTTGCCGCCGAAATCGCCGGCCGGCGGAATTTTCATCATGGCATACCAGTAGATCGCCGGGTAATAATGCGCCGCAGCCGCTTCGTTCGGTGCCGGCACCGCCGTGTGATCAAGAAGCTGGCCCGGCTTTGCGGTGAGCCTGGGCGAATCCACCAGACCATAGCCGCGCACCCAGACGCTGTAAGTTGCTGCCGGCAGATCGGGCACGAGGTAGCGGCCGGAATCGTCGGTGACGACGATGCGCGCGAACCTCGTCGGCAGGTCGGTGGTTTCGGCGATCACCCAGACCCCGGCTTCGGGGCCTGCCGCCCCGACAACGGTGCCGCCGATGTCGGTGGCGCCGATCGTTACGGCTTGCTGCGCATAAACTATGGTGGGGACGGCATTTGGCAGCGCCATCAAGCCGGCAAACATCGTCAACCGCACAAGCGCTTTGGTCGCGAACATGGCTCACCTCCCGGCATTGAATCGGCTCTCTGGCCGGCTCACCGTCGCCACCATTTTAACAAAACGGTCGGCAGCGTCCAATGGCTTGAATCAGCCTTTGTACTGATGTCGGCGTATGGCACTGGCTAACGCCCGCGGCTCGTCGGGCGTCCGCTTTGCGCCCAGGCTGGGTGAAAACTCCGAAGTCAAACTTTCGCGGAGAATGTTTGTCTCGGATACGTTGAATTGGAAAAGAACTGCTCTGGCCGGCACCGTCAAAATAAGAAAAGAGAGAACACAATTCTGTTCACTCTCCACGCGTGCAGGTTTTCACACAGCCTGCGCCAGAAGCGGTCATTGCGGAGAGTCCCTTTGTGACCAACCCAACTGGGACATCGGCGCGCAATAATGTATGCCTACGCTCACCCCTCGGGTTTCAATGCGCTCGTTTGCCGCCAACTGTTATGCAACGGTCGGGAGGAGGCGCTCCACTTCGTCCCGCAGGTCCGCGATCGCCTTGCGATCGCCCGAGAGATGCCTCAGCAGGCATCGCTGGAAGAGTCCATCAAATAGCGCATAGAGGGCGCCCGGCGAGACGACAGGCTGTCGGCCACCAAGTGAGGCAAAGCGGGACGCGACGCGCCACACCATATCTTCCAGGCTCTTGTCGATCTCGGCGACGTCGTCGCGAAAGGCCTCTTCAAACAGAGACTGCGAGCGAAGGTCGTACCAGAGGCGATGCATCCGGGCCTCGTCGTGAACCGTCTCGGCGAGCTTTTCCAGAAAACCCTTCATCAGTTCGTCGCGGCTTTGCGCCGCCGATGTGACCTGGTCGTACCGTGTGACGCACTTCGCCTTGTAGTGACGAACACAACAGCAGATCAGGTCGACCTTGTCACTGAAGTAATAGTGCAGCACGCCGTGCGTAAACTCGGATTTCTGCGCGATCTCGCGCAGGCTGGTCCTCGCATAGCCGAGCTCAGCTAAGGTTTCCAACGCAGCCTCGGCTAGTTCGATTCGTCGTGCACTGAATTTGTCGACACGCGCGCGCTCAATTCGATCCGAGGGCCAACTCGACCAACTCGTTTCAATTTTCCGCTGCGTCACTCTAGATTCTTTGCGCACGCCTAAACTCCAAATCACCGTGTCACCTCAGCAGCAACAATGCCCTGACGCGCCCTGCGAAATCATCCTCCACCCTCATGGTCAAGGATTACTTGACAAGTGTATATATTTTGGACAATCGTCAAGATATTCTTGGGCAAGTGTCAAGTTTCCGAGCATCGCAGCCGGAAAAAGCTGCGCATGGGGAGGAACAGCAGGCGGCAGACCAGTGCCGTTCATTCCGGTCAGTCGGAAGTCCTTTCTCAGCGGACGAGGAACAGGCTCGCCCCCAGACGGCTCACCGCTCGGCAGACAGCGGCGCGTCACAACAACGAAATCACAAAGGGAGGAGTATGCGATGAGTGAAAAAAGTCTGGCAGGCCGCAAGGCTCTGGTTACTGGCGGCGCGCGGGGCATCGGCGCTGCGATCGCAGAGGCGCTTACGAATGCCGGCGCTTCCGTGATGATCGGCGACATCCTCGTCGATCTCGGCAAGGAAACCGCCGGCCGTCTTGCAAAAACAGGCGCCAAGACTGGCTTTGTGGAACTGAACGTCACCGACGACGCGCAATGGGAAAAGGCCGTCACAGCGACCATCGCCACGCTCGGTGGCTACGACATCTTGATCAACAATGCGGGCATCGAGATTACCTCGCTCGTCGTCGACCTTAAGGCTGAGGATCTGCGCCGGATGTGCGACGTCAACATCGTCGGCACTGGTCTCGGCATGAAACATGCGTTTCGCGCGATGCGACCTGGCGGAGGCGCAGGTACCGGCGGCGCCATCGTCAATATCGCCTCGGTCGCGGCCACGATCGCATTCCCGGCCATTGCGGGGTACTCCGGCACGAAATCGGCTGTTGACCGCATGACGCGAGTCGCCGCGATGGAAGCGGGCAAGCTTGGTTACGGCGTGCGGATCAACTGTCTCTATCCTGGGCTTGTCCCCACCGATATGGGCATGCAGCTGGCCAACGACATAGTCGCCACAGGACTCGCACCGGATGCCGACGCCGCCGTCGCATCGGTCGTCGAGCAGACGCCGCTTGGCCGGTTGGGCGAGGTCAGCGACATGGCCGACGCCGCTGTTTTCCTTTGCTCCAACGAGGCGCGCTTCATCACTGGTGCCGGCCTGCCGGTCGACGGCGGCATGGGCATGTAAATCGCCAAACGCAAAGAATAGAAATTCGGGAGGATATGAACATGAGCGAGAAAAGGCCCGTCGTCGTCTATGGCGTCTCTGGCTACACGGGGCGTCTGGTTTGCGAATATCTGCGGGAATACAACATTCCCTTTATTGCCGCCGGCCGCGACGCAGCCAAAGTGAAGGCCGTTGTCGATAAAATTCCCGGCATCGAAACCGCGGACTACGAAGTTGCCGAGGTTGAGCACACAGTCGAAGCGCTGACTAAGCTGTTCAAGGACACGAAGGTCGTCAGCAATATGGTCGGCCCATTTATCAAGTATGGGGCGGAAGTTGTCGAAGCCTGTCTTGCTGCCGGCTGTCATTATACTGATACAACCGGCGAACAGGACTGGGTGCTGCTGGCGCAGGAGCGCTGGGGGACAAAATTCGCGGCGAAAGGATTGCTGCTCGCGCCCAACGTCGCGCAGATGTACACAACGGGAGAAATCGCGGCGAACATATGCCTCGAAACGCCCGGCCTCGATACGCTCGACATCCTGGTACTATGGAAGGGGTTCCCGACCTATGCCTCGACGCAGACGATTTTCACCATCCTCAAGGCGAACTGGTACTATCTCGTCCAGAACAAATTTGTTGAATGGGATGTGACTGCCAATTTCGAGGTCAACGTTCCCGGTCAGCATGAGGGCGCCATCGCCGTGCCGTGGGGCGGCACTGCGCATCCGGTCTGGTTCAAGAACGATCCGCGCGTGTCCAACTGCAGGGTGCTCGGCGGCGTCATGCAGCGCGACGTTATGTTGGGCGTGGTTCAAACCCAGGAGATGGTGAAAGAGAAAATCAAGCCGCTCCCGCCCGACCAGCAGGAGAAGGCTCTGGCCGACATCGCGGCGACGCTGCAAGCAACCATGCCGCCGCGCGAGAATCCGCGCGTCAATACCTCGATCAACTCCGTCTATGCGTCGGGACCCCTTGGTCGCGCCCATTGCGTGATCCATGGGAATTGCAATTATAAGCAGACCGGAATGCTGCAGGCCTACGCCGCCTTCTCGCTGCTGCAGACGGCTCCCAAGAAGGTTGGCTTTGCCTCCGCCTGTCAGGCGTTCGGGCATCGGGAACTGTTAGGCCAGCTGCGAAGCTTCGGACTGGTGATGAACCCAATTCTAACGGTCCACAATTGATGCAACCGGGTGGCGCGCACGACCGCGCCACCCGCCTTCTCTCCGGGAGGTAGTCCATGCGGCTTGTCGACTATCTGGATAAGGGAGCGTCGCTTGGTGCTGATGCTCCATGTCTAACCATGGACGGAAAGGACCTGAGGTATGGCGACGTGCAGCGCCTGAGCTATCGGATCGCACGCGGACTCGCCAATTCCGGCGTTATCCCCGGGGAGAAAGTCGCGATCCTGTCCGGCAACGATCCGATCGCCTTTGCCTGCGTATTCGGGATTTCGCGCGCCGGAGCCGTCTGGTGTCCGATCAATCCACGCAACGAGGCTGCAGAAAACCAGTTCATCCTCGATGCGTTCGATTGCAGCCTGTTGCTGTTTCACAGCGGCTTCGCGCCGACGGTCGACAAATTAAGGCCTCATCTGCCGAAGCTGCGCAAGCTTGTATGTCTCGACGCCGATATGGCATTCGCGCCGTCGTTCGAGCGTTGGCTTGCCGATGTCGACGGCCAGCCCTTTCAGCGCGATCCCGTTGATGATCTTGCGCTCATACCCGGCACCGGAGGAACGACCGGCAAACCCAAAGGCGTGATGCTCTCGGGACGCAACATCGAAGCGATGACTGCGTTGACCCTGATGGGCTATCCGTTCAAGGGGCGCCCGACCTATCTTGCGCTCGCGCCGCTGACCCATGCTGCCGGTGTCTTGTGTTTTCCCATCATGACGCTGGGAGGCAGAGTTGTGATCATGCATCACCCAGACATCGGCGAATTTCTCGATCTGATCGCACGCTACCGGGTCACGCACACATTCCTTCCGCCAACCGTCATCTACATGCTGCTGGATCATCCGAAGCTCGAAAGCGCCGATCTCAGCTCGCTGCAATGCTTCTGGTACGGCGCGGCCCCGATTTCGGTGGCGCGCCTGACCGAGGCACTGGGAAGGATCGGCCCGATGGCACAGCTCTTTGGGCAGACCGAAGCACCGATGATGATCTCGATGATGCCGCCCGAGGACCATTACAATCCCGATGGTTCGATCGCGACTGAACGTTTGTCGTCGGCGGGCCGTGTCGGACCGCTTGTTCGGGTCGGCATCATGGATGGCGATGGCAATCTGATGCCGGCCGGAGAACGCGGCGAAATCGTCGTTCGCGGATCACTGGTGATGGATGGGTACTACAAGAACGCTGAAGCAACGGCGGAGGCCTCGCTGCACGGCTGGCATCATACTGGTGATATCGGATACCTGGATGCGGATAATTTCCTTTACATCGTCGATCGCGCAAAAGACATGATCATTACTGGAGGGTTCAACGTCTATTCCGTCGAAGTTGAGAACGCCCTTCAAGCTCACGAATCCGTTCAGGATTGTGCCGTCATCGGTTTGCCAGATGAAAAGTGGGGCGAACGCGTCGTCGCTGTGGTGCAGGCGAGAGCAGGACGCACCGTCGACGTCGCCGCGGTAACGACCTTCGTGAAGCAGCGGGTCGGAAGCGTCAAAACGCCGAAGCAGATTGAAGTCTGGGATGACCTTCCGCGCTCCAAAGTCGGCAAGGTGCTGAAATCCGAGATCCGCGCCAAGATGCTGGCGAACGGGAAGACATGACGATGGCTCACCAAGGACTCGTACCAAGTTCGGCATGATCCGTACCCGCAAGATTGGAAAATTGGCGTATAAAAACGATACTCGATTGGGCTCTTTCAGCGAAGCCGAGTATCGAGAAGTGATCGCTAACGTCTCGCGCCAACGGCGCAGACGCGATCATGGTCGACGGCACGCCAGAAAGAATTGCCCATGCCGGCACTTGCCTGACGTCGACCTTGCAGCGTTTGTCCGCTTTGCGCCAAAGGCGGTCGCCTGCACGCCATTTCAGGGTCTGCGTGAGCGCTGGTCAGGATCGAGCTGCCGGACCTGCCCTTTGGTCATTTGGCGGAGGCGCGTAACAGGTTTTCAGCGGTTGTGCGCTTTTCCGACGCGCTACTCTTATGCGTCATCGGACCAGTATTTATTGATGATCGGCTGGACCTTGGTCTGCATATATGTCCGCACCTTTGCGACGACCGCTTTCTCCTCGGGCGTGAGAAGCTCGACCAACTGATAGAAGTCGCCGTTCGGTACAGGCACCGGCTTAGGTGCGGCGGCCTTGCTTGCTGTGGCTGCGGTAGGCATTTGAGACTCCTTTGGCTGCGGCTTGAAAGCCGGAAAAAATTGAAGGACGTGTCGGATATGATCGATCTCGCCGGCGGCCCCGGTTCAGGCGACCGATGCCGTCGATTTCGTTTGGCTCGACTTGGCAACCTTTTTGCGTAGCTCAATCAGGCCGAGCAGAACTTCGTCCGCTCCGCCTCCAGCTCCTCGATGGTGCGCGATCCGGCCTCGGCATGGACGCTGTCGATGAGCTTCTTTTGCACTTCCGGCGTTAGCACCGGCGAGCCGAGGGTCTTCCACCAGGCCGTCATCGGGCCGGTGAACTGCTGGAAGAAGTGCTCGATGCCGCCCGGACCGCCGCCGAGATGGTTGAGCATCATGCTGCCCATGACGCCCCAGCGCAGGCCCGGGCCCCAGCTCAGGGCGGTGTCGACGTCGGCGGCGCTCACCACACCCTCGGCGACGAGGTAATAGACCTCGCGGCTCAGCGCCGCCTGCAGACGGTTGGCGACATGCCCCGGCATTTCCTTGTTGAGGCGCACCGTCCGCTGCCCGATCGACGTATAAAATTCCGCAGCGCGCCGGATCGTCGCTTCCTAGGTCTTCGCCCCGCCGACAATCTCGACCAGCGGGATCAAGTGGGGCGGATTGAACGGATGGGCGATGACGCAGCGCTCGGGATGGGACGCGGCGCCCTTCTGGATTTCGCTCATGGTGAGCCCCGACGAGCTCGAGGCGATGATCACGTCGGGCGCCAGCAGCTCGTCCAGCTGTCCATAGAGCTTCTGCTTGAAATCGATCCGCTCGGGCCCGTTCTCCTGGACAAGATCGACTCCGTCGACCGCTTGGGCGAGCGCGGCCGTGAACTTCAGGTTCGACTGCGACGCTCCCGCCGACAAGCCCAATCGCTTGAGCGCCGGCCAGGCGGTGTCCACGAACTTCCTCAGCGCGGCCTCTGCGTTCGGGGCAACGTCCGTCGCGACAACCTGCAGTCCCTTGGCGAGGTATAGCGCGGTCCAGCTCGCGCCGATCACGCCGGTGCCGATGATGGCGATGCGGCGAATGGGCTTAGTTTGCGACATATCACTTCTCCTTCTGGATTTCGGCATAGGCAATGCCGGTGAGATTGCCTTGTGCGTAGAGGAAATTTCGCTCGCCGGACCCATCGAGCCTTGCGGAGTAAACCGAGCCGGCGAAATCAGTCACGAACATGCGATCGTTTGGAACGTCGAGCGCGATACCGATCCCCTCCATGAGATGGGTCACCACGATCTCCGGCTCGACGGGCTTGTTGTCGATTGGGGCCCGGTTCACGGTGTTGCCGCGCGGAGGGTCGCCGCGATCGGTCCAGTAAAGAACACGGTTCTTGTGGTCGAGCTCGAGATCGATCGGCTCCGGCAGGCCGTCAAAGAAGATCTCGACGTCAGACCTGGTCGCTGCAGTTTGGCCTGCGGGAATTTCGACATTGGCGCGGAAGATGCCGCCGAGCCCGGCATTGTCCGGGCCTTTTTGGCTCCAGTAGATCTTCTGGAATTTCGGGTCGATCGTCAGCCCAACGCACCATCGCGTCGTATCCCGGCTGTCGGCTTCGCCGCGGCCGGCCTCGATGAGCGTCTCCAGCTTCGAGCCGTCGAGATTGCAGCGCATGACGCGCATACCCTCGCGGTCGCACCAATAGAGCTTGCCGCCTTTCTTATCGAGGATGATCTGCTTCGGAGTGTGGGTGTCTCCCTGTGCGACGATTGTCTTGCGGTTCTTGCCGTCGATGTCGACGCGCTCAATGGACCCGTCGTTCAGGTTTGGAATGCCCATGTTGGTCCAGTAGATATGGCCAGCCTCAACATCGACGACGATGCCGTCGGGCAAATGGCAATCCGACACGATGGTCTCGCGGTCGGAACCGTCCGTATTCACGGAGTGAATGCGGCCGGCGTTAATCTCAAGAACAAAGAGACGGGGGGCGGCTGCGCCGGCGGCAGCGCTTCGATTGTTCTTCTTGGCGGCTTCGGACATGTGGCACCTGTATTGCGATCTGACGCGAACTCGGTCAGCGCTTGACCGCGACTGTGCCGCGAAGATTTGCCACGATATTGAAGGAGAGTGTCGGCGCTAGAATAGGTATGCTTCGATGGCCCCGATCAGCCGCAAATAGTTCGCCAGTCGCTTCGATTCTGGATACGATCCGCGCCGGTCGCGTACCCGAACAAAAAACGTGACTTCATACGAGGCATTTGAGGGCCTTGGAGCTAGGTGGAGTGGGGCATGGAAAACGTGTCGACTTCTGGTAAAGAAACTCAAAGTACGTTCGACGCCCCGAGTGAGGGACAGAAGAAGAGTACTTCCTCCGCGACGCGTGCGCCTTCCATCATCGTCGGCATCGTTGCAGCTGTCGTCGTCGGACTTTCCCTCTTCTACCTCTTGCGGCCGGAACCACTGCTCGTGCAGGGCGAGGCCGATGCAACCCGGCTGGATATAGCCGCGCGAGTCGATGGGCGGGTCAAGGAAATACCTGTGGAACGCGGCCAGAACGTTCCTGCGGGGGCGGTGCTCGTAAGCATCGATAATCCCGAGACTGTGGCCAAGCTTGAGCAAATGAGAGCGGCGATGGTTGTTGCCGCGGCCCAACTTGCCAACGTACTCGTCGGGACACGGGTGGAAACCATTGCCGCGCGGAAAGCGGAGCTGGAGCGCGCGCAGGCCGCTCTGGTGCTGGCGCAGAAGACCTTTGACCGCACTCACACATTAACCGAGCAAGGTAATGCGCCACAAGCCCGCCTCGACCAGATGACCGATTCGCTGCACGAAAGCGAACGAGCAGTCGATCAGGCCAAGTCTGCCTACGACCAGGCTGTCAATGGCTACACAAAAGAGGAACGGGCTATTACCAGGGCCAATGTCGAAAAGGCCAATGCGGATATCCAGAGCGTTCAATCGATCATCGATCAACTCATGGTCTATGCCCCCGTCGCTTCGCAGGTTTACCAGCGCAATGTGGAGCCGGGCGAATACGTATCTCCGGGTCTACCGCTCGTTACCTTGATCGATTTGGCCGATGTCTGGATCCACTTCGATCTTCGCGAGGATCTGGTCAAGGGCTTGAAGGTCGGCGATCGATTTGACGTGCACATTCCCGCTCTCGATGACCGCCGCGTCACGGTCGAAGTCAAGCTTATTGCAACCAAGGGCGAATATGCGAGCTGGCGGGCCACGCGCGCTTCGGGCGATTTCGACTTGCGGACGTTTTCAATCCGCGCCTACCCGGTCCAGCCGGTGCCCGAGTTGCGACCCGGGATGAGTGCCTATCTCGATTGGCGGTCACGACAATGAGGCTGGTGTCAAAGCCCGGATTTTGGCTGGTGGCGCGGCGCGAATGCCAGTGGCTGCTTCGCGACCGGGTGGCGTTGCTTTTGATCCTCGGCGTGCCGCTTTTTGCCTTCGTGGTTCTCACGACCGTCTTCAGCCATCCGGTCATCCGGGGGCTCGGGGTGACGGTCGTCGACGACGACAGATCGGACGCTTCACGTGCCCTCGTGGAATACGTCGCGGCGTCTCCGAGCCTGCATATCGTCGACCGCTCCGGTACGCTGTCCACGGCCGTGCAGGATATACGGTCCGGCAAGGCGATCTCGGCAGTCTATATCCCGCCGGATTTCGAGCGCGACCTGAAAGCCGAACGCCGCCCGCAGGTCGTAGGCTTTTATAACCAGCAGTTCCTGACCCCGTCCGGCGTTGCATCCTCAGGCCTGAGCGATGCGCTGTCCGCTGCGGCGGCAGCGGCCGCCCCTGCCAAGCGCGCCGCACCCGCTCCAGCTTCCATCGGCACGCTGGCCAGCGAGACCATCGCACTCGTCAATCCGCAAAAGAACTATGCGCAATTTCTGTTACGCGCGCTGCTGCCGACGATCATCCATGTGGTGATCACCCTGGCCGCGGGCTATTCAGTCGGATCCGAATTCCGCCGTCGCAACGCACGGGACTGGCTCGAAAGCGCCGGAGGCGATCCGGTCGTCGCGCTGGTCGGCAAGCTCGCACCGCTGTTCGGCATCTTCTTCCTGATCATGTTGGCCGAGCCGCTCTTCCTGGAGGGAGTGCTGCAAATCCCCTTCAGGGGAGACGTGCCGTTGATGGTGGCCGCAGGCTCACTCCTGATTGTCGCCTACCTGTCGCTTGGCGCCTTGCTGCAGCTCCTGGTCTGCGACTTGGCGACGGGGCTCGGACTTGCAGGCCTCATTGCCTCTCCTGCATTCGGCTACGCGGGCGTCGGCTTTCCCACGGTCGGCATGAATACGTTTGCGCAAGTCTGGAGCGCTATCCTGCCGCTGCGCTGGTACATGGCCGTCTTGCTGGGACAAGCGGCGCGGGGATTGCCGGTCTCAGATTCCGCCGTTCCCTTCGCGGCGCTCGCGGGCCTGACAGTGCTCTTCGCGGGCCTCGCATTGCTGCGCATGGCGAACCTCAAGCGCAAGGGCTGGTTTGAGACGGCGCCGCCTGTCGAGCAACCCGAAACAGGGAGCGCACCGCTGGGCATCGGCGGCGCCTTCAAGGCAGAGTGGCGGCGCGTGCTCGGAGCGCGGAGCGCCTTCAGCCTCTTGGTCCTGGCTCCCCTGGTTTACGGCATTTATTATCCGCAACCCTATCTGAACCAGATCCTTCGCAAGCTTCCCATCGCTGTCGTCGATAACGATCTGAGTGATCTTAGCCGCCAAATCGTCGAGACGCTGGACGCGAGCGGAGCATTGAGCGTCGTGGTTCGCGCCCGCACACTTGCCGAAGCGCACGCCGCAATCGATCGTGGCAAAGCTTTTGCCGCCGTCGAAATCCCGCCAGATACCGAGCGCGATGTGCTCAAAGGCATCACCGCTCACATTCCGGTCTACGCGGATGCCACTTACCTGTTCATTTTCAGGTCGACCGCAAGCGGGGTCGCCGCGGCGGTCGGAGCATTGACGTCCGACCTCGTTTCGCGCGGCGCCCGCTCCGATGGAAGCCTTGTGAAGACGAAATTGGCGAGCTTGAACCCGGCCGACGTCCTGCTGCAGCCGATCTTCAACCCTGTGGGCGGCTATGCGAGCTACGTCGTCCCGGCGGCGTTTATGCTGATCCTGCAGCAAACCCTTCTGATCGGTGCGGCGATGTTGACGGGTACGGCGCTGGCGCAAGGCGGCGGAGCCTTTGCCGGTGTATTCGGCCGCGGCATAGCCCACCTGACAATCTACCTTCCAGCGCTCGCGCTGTATCTCATCGTGCTGCCGCGCATCTACGGTTTTTCGACGCTCGGCCATTTTCCACAGCTCTTCGCGCTCGCTGCGGTGTTTTTGCTTGCGACGAGCTTTATGGGGCAGGCCGTCGGGGCCTGGTTCACGCGGCCTGAAAACGCGACCATCCTCCTCTTGGCAACCAGCCTGCCTCAGTTCTTCATGGCCGGCTTCGCATGGCCGCGCGAAGCAATTCCAGACGCGGCCATTGCGCTCGGTCGGATCTTCCCCGCCAACTCCGCGATTGATGGCCTAGTGCGCATCAACCAGCTCGGCGCCGGCATCTGGGAGGTCGCGCATGATTGGCTCGGATTGTGGTGTCTGGCGCTCGCCTATTTCGCGCTCGCCGTGATCTCGGCGCTTGCCGTCAAGAGAGGACAGGGACATGCGCAAAGCTAGGCGTGCCGCGATCGTTGCGATCGTACTCCTGCTTGTGGCGGGTGCCCTGATCTACTTCGGGCGTCGTTCCGAGTCGTCGGCCGTAATCGTTGGCGTCGTCCGCGCGACCGAAGTCAGGGTGGAGCCGGAGGTGGACGGCCAGCTCGTGTCGATTGCGGTCGAGAAGGGCGCCCATGTGCACGCGAGCGATGTCCTGGCGAGGCTCTCCGCGGTCGAGTTGACGGCACAGGCGGACCAGGCGCGTGCCGCCCTTGCCTCGGCAACCGCAAACCGCAACAACGTCTATGCCGGCGTCCGTCGTGAACAGGTGGAACTCTTTGAAAGCTGCAATCGCCAAGGCAAGCGCCCGCCTCGACTATGTGCAGGCCCAGCTGACAAGGACCAGCACGCTGGCGCGCCAGAGTTTTGAATCCCAGCAGGCGCTTGACCAGGCCGAAAACGACGCTGCAAGCGCGCGCGCCGATGTGGCAGAGGCCCAGGCGAACTACGATGCCGCCGTGGCGGGCCCGACCCGGGAGGAACGCGCGATCGCCGACGCGCAGGTGCAAGCCGCGGCCGCCGCGGTCGCGGTGCTTGAGCGCCGTCTTGAAAAGATGGCCTTGCGTGCTCCAGCCGACGGTGTGGTCAGCGTCATCGCCGCAGAGGTGGGCGAGAATGTTCGCGCGGGTCAACCGATCCTGATGGTCGAGGCGGCGGGCAAGCAATGGCTCTCGTTCAATGTGCGCGAAGACCATCTCAATGGTTTCGCGGTCGGAGAAACAGCGAGCGTGATGCGCAACGGTGCCGATGGCGCGACCAGGGCCGTCATCACTGAACTGCGGCGGCTCGGAACATTCGCCACCTGGCAGGCCGAGCGGGTGATTGGGGATCATGACCGCAACACGCTGCGCTTGCGCCTCGACCCGCAGGGAAAGCCGGCAGGCCTTGAGCCCGGCATGACCGTTTGGATCGAGCATTAACAACCAACACTGACGGCTCATTACACGAAACCCGGTGGTGAAATGGCGCGCTTCGCGCCTGAGCCGCTGCTCCCGCGCTACCCTCGAGGGTAGGAAATCGCAGCCTCGCGACCTGATGGTATCCGTGTTGGTAGAGCTGAAAACGGTGCTGCATGAACATTGCTGTAATCAGTAGCTTATGCTCGGAATTTGACGCCGGCCAGGTTCTGCGTCAGGTAGCCAGCCGCCCATCAAAGTCGAACCGACTAAGCTCGCAGCGCACAACCTTCGTATAGTGCGCACATTCCTATTTGGTACTCCATCTTTCCACTAGATCAATAGTGAGCGCCAATGCGTGCCGTTATGGTGAAGTTCTCCTCCCTCGAGGCCGATCACTCCCTGCGGCCTCCCTTGGCCCTCCAGCGCTGTCAAGCTGGAGGGGCTCTTGTGAGCTAACAGGGCCAGGGTGATAGGAAGGTCGATGCCTGTGACGCAGCTTGCTCCATGGACCACAAGATTTCTGCCCCTCCGAAGCCAATCGTTGAGTTCCTTAATGGAAGGACTTCAAACTACCGAACCCGCTTCTTCTTTGGCAGCCGACCAGCAGTTCCATCTTGTTGCGAACAGCCTGGCCCAGCTGCTTGAAACCGCGACGCGAGAGCTCGCGCGTGATCGGGAGGCTGCCAAGGCGACGCTGGTCACAGCATCGCACATCCTGCAAGCGGAGATCGAGCGCTGTTCCGGCGCTAACGGCTCCACAAGGGGCGGTCTGGCTGCTTGGCAAATCGCTCGCGTGCGAGCTTACATTGACAGCAATTTACACCGCACCATTCACATCCGAGATCTCAGTGCTGTCGCGCGTCGGAGCCCGGCGCACTTCTCACGTAAGTTCAAACTGGCTGTTGGCGAGTCGCCACATGCCTACGTGGTGAGAAGGCGTCTGGAGAGAGCCTGCCACCTGATGATGACCAGTACGGAACCACTGAGCGAAATAGCCTTGAGCGTTGGCTTTTCGGATCAAGCACATCTATGCAGGCTCTTCAGACAGGCCTTTGGTCAAAGTCCGGCCCACTGGCGACGCGAGCGCGCTATCCCTTACGAGCTCACCTTAAGAACCGGCATGGACGGAGAATATCCCATGAGCTAGCGCTCCCGTGCGACAAGCTGGATGAGGGGCGCGATCGTCAAGCAGAGAGGAAGCTCCAAGAATCACATCTTGACCCATAGCAAGCATGTCGGGCAAATCCGCGCGCTCATTAAGAAGGCGCCCGCACGAAAAGACGCCGTAGAGATCAACGATGCCATCCTCAACAGTCGCGACTGCGACTTCCGTTTTGTGGCCATCCCCGGAAGTCAGTTGATTTCTCGATCACTTCGTCATGGACGTGCTCACGATGCTCACGTCGCCGGCCCTTTTCACTGAAGAGAATCTCTTCCGCCTCGTCGTCTGTAGGATGGCGGCCCTCAGCCTGGAGCATGGCAACAGCGACGGGTCATGCCTCGCCTATGCGTGGCTGGGCAGCGTGGTGGGGATGTACTTCGGAGACTACCAGGCAGGGTTCCGCTTCGGCAGGCTTGGTCTGGATCTGGTCGAAAAGCGCGGCCTCGACCGGTTCAAAGCGCGTGTGTACCTCGTTTTTGCCGTCCACGTCGTTAACTGGACGCAGAACCTGTCGATAAGCTGCGGCCTTCTGCGGCGGGCTTTCGCGGCGGCGCAGGAGACCGGTGACCTTTCTTATGTGGCCTATAGCTGCGTCGACCTGGTCACGAATTTTCTCGCCGTCGGAGATCCACTCGGTGAAGCGGAGCGGGAGGCCGAGAATGGACTTGAATTCCTACGGAAGATGTCGTTCGGACTCATCAGCGACTGCATGACCGGGCAGCTCAGGCTCATCCGTGTTCTCCGTGGACCGAGGCCGGCCCTTATATCCTTCGATGGCGCGGAGTTCGACGAGAGCAGCTTCGAGCAACGTCTGGAGAGCAAACCCCAGCTGGCCATTGGCGCGTCCTATTATTGGATTCGCAAGCTGCAAGCGTGCGTTTACGCCGGTGACTACGCGTCGGCGGTTGCGGCTGCATCGAAAGCTGAATCGGTGCTTTGGACGACGCCGACGCAATTCGAGCTGGCTGAGTACCGTTTCTACGCGGCGCTTGCGCGAGCGGCGCATTGCGATATGGCCGCGGCCGAGGAACGACCCCAGCATCTGGAAGCGCTGGCATCGCATCTCAGGCAGATAGCGGTCTGGGCAGACAACTGTCCTGCAACGTTCGTAAACCGCGCGGCATTGGTCGGCGCCGAGCTCGCGCGTCTGGAACAGCGGGAACTGGACGCCGAGCGCCTCTACGAAGAGGCCATTCGATCGGCCCGCGAGCACGGCTTCGTGCAGAACGAGGGCCTTGCCTATGAGGTGGCCGCGCGGTTCTACGCGGGGCGCGGCTTCGATACGTTCGCCCGCGCGTATCTGCGGGAGGCGCGGCGCTGCTACCTTCGCTGGGGGGCGTCCGGCAAGGTGCGGCAACTCGAACAGCTTCATCCGCATCTCCGCGACGCACCAGTGCCTGCATCTCCAACATCCACCATCGGTGCGCCCATCGATCAGCTCGATGTCGGGACGGTGCTCAAGGCCGCGCAGGCGGTGTCCGGCGAGATCGTCCTCGGCAAGCTCATCGAGACGCTACTGCGGATCGCGGTCGAGCATGCCGGCGCCGAACGTGGCCTGCTCATCCTGTTTCCGGGCGACGAGCCACGGATCGTGGCGGAAGCGACCACCGGCCGCGGCCAGGTTGAGGTCACGTTGCGGCAGACGGCCGTGTCACCGGCCGAGCTTCCCGAATCCGTGCTCCACACCGTGATCCGGACGCGGGAAAGCGTGATCCTTGATGACGCCTTCGCGCAGAATCCGTTTCCGGCTGATGAGTACGTCTGTCAGAAGCACACTCGGTCCGTCCTCTGCTTGCCCCTGGTGAAGCAGGCCAAGTTGATCGGGGTGCTCTATCTCGAGAATAAGCTGGCATCGCACGTATTCACACCTGCCCGGATTTCGCTACTGGAGCTCTTGGCATCACAGGCGGCGATCTCGCTGGAAAACGCCCGTCTGTACAGCGATCTCGGGGAGCGGGAGGCCAGGATCCGCCGCCTGGTTGACGCCAACATCATCGGGATCGTGATCTGGGAGCTTGGAGGTCGGATTCTGGAGGCCAATGACGCGTTTCTCCGCATCGTGGGATACGACCGTGACGATCTCGTCTCGGGCCGCCTGCGCTGGACCGACCTCACACCGTCGGAATGGCTCGACCGCCACGAGCAATGGTGGATCCCGGAGCAAAAGATGATGGGGAGCGTGCAGCCGTTCGAGAAGGAGTACCTCCGGAAAGATGGCAGCCGTGTGCCCGTGCTGGTCGGTGTAGCGAGCTTCGAAGAAAGTAAGGATCATGGAGTCTCGTTCGTCCTCGATCTTACGGACCGCAAACAGGCTGAACTAGTGGTTCACCACAGTGATTTTGACTTTTTGGTGGTGGCTGGATAGGCGCGGCCGAGTTTGGCGCGGGCTTTGTCGGCTGTGAACATCCATTTGATGCGGGCTCGGGTTTTATTCCGCCGCTTTTGCCATGCTGCGATCTCGTTTCGGAGCCTTTTGGGGTCGTCGATGCGGCGGCCGAGACACTGGCGCTGCAGCACGCTGATCTCGCACTCGACCATATTGAGCCAACTGGCGTGCTTCGGGGTGAAGTGGAATTCGAGGCGGCGCAGGATGCGTCGGGCCTCGGCGGGCACGAAGGCCTCGTACAGCGCCCCAGGCTTGTGGATCGACAAATTGTCCTGCACGACACGGATGCAGGCGGCGTCGGGATAATGGACGTCGACGAGATCACGCATGCAGTGGGCGTAGTCCACGGCGGCGCGGCGGTCGGTGATCTTGACGTTGCGCCAGCCCCGATGTGGATCGAAGGTGACGAAGAGATTGGCGGTGCCGTTGCGGCGATACTCGTAATCGTAGCGCTCGCGCCGTCCCGGTTGGGCCGGGACCGGCTGGCGCACCTCGCCGATCAGCTGGACGGGGGTCTCGTCGAAGCAGACCAGCGGCCGGGCGGGATTCGGCGTCTCGGCGTAGAGGTCGAGCACGTCCTCCATGCGGGCAACGTATTCGCCGTCGACCTTTGGAATGCACCACATGTCCCTGCGCCATGGCTTGAGGTCGTTCTCGGCCAGCCGGCGACGCACGGTCTCGCCCGACAGGCTGTTGTGATCGGTGAGCTTGACCATCGTGTCGGCCAGCAGCGTCAGCGTCCATCGTTTGCGGCCGGCGGGCGGCTTGGCGCATGCGGTCGCCACCAGCAGGGCCTCCTCCTTGCCGGTCAGCTTGCGCTCAGCGCCCGGACGCGGCTCCTCACTCAAGGCCCGCTCCAGATTGCCTTCCACGAAGCGGCGCTTGGTCCGGCCGACGGTGGAGAGGCTGACACTCACGGTCCGGACAATCTCCTCGTCGCGGCGGCCTCCATCGGCCGCCAGCAAAATCTGCGCCCGCTTAAGCTTGCGGGCGGCGTGCTTGCCCCGCCGAGCATCGCCGTCAGTTCGTCGCGCTCGGCTTGGCTCAATTCGACCCGATAACGTACATTCATGCTTTGCCTCCTTGTCGGAGGCCGGGACGAATCCAACGATAAGTCAAAAATCAGGCGCGCGCTTCACCGAGAAGCAGGGTCATTACCTGGCCTTCATCCATACCTACGCCTACATGTTCGGACATCCACCCGCCGAAGCCGACATCCAGCGCCACTTCCGCGTCAGTCCGCCTTCGGTCCACCAGATGATCGTCACCCTCGAACGAAACGGCTTCATCCGACGTCAACCCGGCGTCCCCAGAAGCATCGAAATCCTCGTGCCGCCCGAAAGCTTGCCGATCCTCGAATGGTTCGGTATCAAAACGTCAAAATCACTGTGATGAACCACTAGGTCTGCGCGAGAGCGAGCAGCGCTTTCGCACGCTGGTACAATTCTCCTTCGACGTGTACTGGGAATCCGATGCGCAGCATCGCTTCATCCGTCAGGATTTCGCCGAAGGCCTTGCAGACCCGCCGCCGCCGGGCTCTGAAATCGGCAAGACAAGGTGGGAAGTGCCCTACTTGGAGCCTGACGCGGAGGCCTGGCGCAAGCACCGGGATACCCTCGAGGCCCACCTGCCTTTCCGTGACTTTGAGCTCGCGCGACCCGCCGCCGACGGCGGCAAGCGCTACATATCTGCTTCGGGCCTGCCGGTGTTTGATAAGGCGGGGCGCTTCATCGGCTACCGAGGCGTCGCGCGGCACATCACCGAGCGCAAGCGGGCAGAAGAGGCGCTGCGGCACATGCAGATGGAGCTGGCGCACGCGAACCGCGTCGCCACCATGGGTCAGCTCTCGGCCTCGATCGCCCAAGAAGTGAAACAGCCGATCACAGCGGCAGTCACATACGCGTTTGCAGCTCGGCGCTGGCTAAGCGCGGAGCCACCGAATTTTCACCAGGTGGATGACGCGCTCTGTCACATTATCAAGGAGGGGAATCGCGCAGGCGAGGTCGTCACGCGAATCCGCGCGCTCATTAAGAAGGTGCCCGCACGAAAGGACGCCGTAGCGATCAACGATGCCATCCTTGAGGTTATTGCTCTCACCCGTACGGAGACCGCAAACAATAGCGTCTCGGTGCGGACGCAGTTAGCGGAGGACTTGCCGCATGTCCAGGGAGATCGGGTCCAGCTGCAACAGGTACTACTTAACTTGATCATCAATGCCATCGAAGCGATGCGCGCCGTCGGCGAAGAGGAGCGGGAATTGCTCATCAGCACCCGTAACGAACCGGATGGCGTGTCAGTCGAGGTGCGAGATTCAGGTCCAGGCTTCGCGCCGGCGGCTCTTGAGCGCGTGTTCGAGGCTTTCTACACCACGAAACCGGGCGGTTTGGGGATGGGCCTGTCGATCTGCCGGTCAATTATCGAAGCGCATAACGGACGCCTGTGGGCGAGCCCTAACGTGCCCCGCGGCGCCACATTTGAATTCACCGTGTCTGCCCATCCAGACATTGCATCGTGATGCTGCACTCGTGAGCTGTCCTAAAGAACAGGCAACCCGACCGCGAGTTCTGCTGTGGGTCTTGGTTGCGTATTCGCGTCGTTTCGACCGTCCGCCGCTCACTTCCGGTCTGCCCCTATGAAGGGACATCCCCAGTGCCGATGGGTATGTCGCAAACGTGCCAATCGGCGACATCGTATGCTCAGTTTGGAATGAAAGAGGCCGTATCCTAGAACAATTATAGATTACAGCCGGATTCGGGAGACCAACATGCCTTACGCCATGACGTATGAAGGGGTGCGCCTGTATTTCGAGGAAACAGGGTCGGGTGGTGCCGTGATCTTGGTTCATGAATTTGCCGGCGATTTGCGCAGCTACGAGCCGCAGATGCGCCATTTCGGCAAGCGTTATCGCACCATAGCCTTCAATGCACGCGGCTTCCCGCCGTCCGACGTGCCGGAGCATGTCTCCTCCTATTCGCAGGCCCGCGCCGCCGACGATATCCTCGCCGTACTCGATCACATCGGCGAACGGCGGGCGCATATCGTCGGACTTTCGATGGGCGGCTTCGCAACCCTGCATTTCGGTCTGCGTCATCCGCAGCGGGCGCGATCGCTATGCATCGGCGGCTGCGGTTATGGCGCCGAACTCGACAAGCGGGAGACCTTCCGCGCCGAAGCCGACGTGATCACGAGCATGATAAGGACCGAAGGCATGGCAGCCTTTGCTAAACGTTACGCCTACGGACCGACACGCGTTCAGTATGAAAACAAGGATCCGCGCGGCCACGCCGAGTTCAAGAGAATGCTGGCGGAACATTCTGCCGTGGGATCGGCAAACACGCAGCAGGGCGTGCAGAAGGAGCGGCCATCGCTTTATACGCTGGTCGAGGAAATGCGGCGCATCAACGTGCCGACACTCATCATCACCGGTGATGAAGATTGGCCGTGCCTTTTGCCGGCCATCCTCATGAAGCAGAGCATCCCATCGGCGGCGCTCGCGGTGATGCCGAACGCGGGCCACGCGATCAATATCGAAGAGCCGGATGAATACAACCGGATCGTCGGCGATTTCCTCGCGCAGGTCGAAAGTGGGCGCTGGCCAAGCCGCGATCCACGCGCTGTCAGCGCCTCAATTACGGGAATGAAGAACGGGTAGCGCGGCGCGCTGCGCCCAGTCTTTACTCCCTTTCCCACTGCCGCGAGCCAGGCAGGGGTTTTATCCCCCGGTCTCCAGACCGAGCCTCCGTCGACGTAAGCCGTATCACAATCAACCAAGAACCGTCCTTCAATTCGAGACAAACCAACAGTTGATATTTCATCTAAGCTTATGAGATGCCTTCCGGTCGAGTGTTCGGCTCGATCGGCTGATCCAAGCTTAATCTCGTTGCGGAAAGAATGTATGACATGTGGAATCTTAGGTTGTGGCGTTCGCCATATGAGCTGTCCTTTGGTATTGCATTGAAGAAACTCTGCGAGAAGCTGTGCAGTCAGACGTGATGAGCCGCTGCTAGTCATTCGGGTCAATCTCTCGGGCAGCAAAAACGGCGGTGACGCTCAGTAAGGGGCATGTAAACATCTACAGGTTAGCTAAGAACGCTGCCACCAGCGTAAATCAGATCGAACGCTTCTATGCTCGCAACCTTCCACTGTCCGCTGAGCTTGTTCGTAATCTACAGAGCTTCGGGGCAAGCAGCTGAACGTTGACCCACATTGGCGCATGGCAAAGGTCGACTTCACCTTCAAATGCTCTGACTGCGGCACCAAACTCATGAAAACTATGACCAGACCAGAGCAGCGAAACACCAGCGTCGCCCTTAGTCACCGTGATGTTCTCTTGCTGGAGTAGGCGGCGGCGATCTAAGCCGCCCTTGCGATAGCGATTGTTACCGATTGTTAATGCGGTGATCAGGATTTCGTACCGTGAACTATTGCAAACTGTTGTCCATAATTGCGCATTCACGAGCACGTCCGACGATCTAGATCAAGACGGCAACCGCAAAAAACTGTGAGAATTTAGACTCGCATGCGTGTGTTCAGCAAACGAGAAGCTGTAGTTTGGGCAGTGGGCTTTTTGGCAGCTCTCACTCTCACTATTTGGCTAGCGTTGAAGGCGGTGGATTATTTTTTTCCAGAGGACGAGGACGACCTCGTTGTTGAAACCTTAGCCCTGCAGCTTCAAATGACTGACTGATCACGACGAACCCAAGCTTGGCGATATTGCGATGCGTCACTTGCGGCTAGCTGAAATATCCGTCACGCAATTGTATTTGCAGCGATCATCATGGCGAATTGCCCATAACGAAAAAACCATCAAAGCAATAATACTCACAATGAGCTTTTTTAAGGTATCGTCCGACATCCCGTCTGAGATCTCACGGCTGTGGCTAACTCGCCATACGGCGATAACACTTCACGATTTGGAAACCAAGATGCTCACGCTGTGACCGCTTTAATGTGGAGCGCAGCGTTAGTCTTCCGCTAACCCAATTCTTCAACGATGGCTCCATTGCTGTCCTGTAAACCTCACCTTTGGGAGAGGGAAATGACCGGGACAAAGGCTGCTGTTGATGACGCCGAGCAAGGTGCAGCTCTGGCTTACTTTACTAACGCCCAACGTGGCGGGCTGTTGGCTGGAGCGGGGCCTGTCTTTTGGGTCGTCGCCTGCGGTGCTGCGCTGATCTTCGCCATCGTCGCTGGGACGAGCGTCATCATCAGCGACTTCCGAGACCGAGAGCTCCATAAGAGCGGGCGAGAGCTTGAGAATACTGTCCAGCTACTAGCTCGCCATTTCGACCGGCAGTTTGAAGACTTCGAATCTATCGAAAAGTCCCTCGCAGCCGAGATCGAGCGCCGAGTCAAATCTCCCGAAGAATTCAGGCGGGTTCTATCTACCGAGGAAGCCCACCTTCTTCTGCGAAATAAGCTCAGCGAATCGGCGGCGGATTTTGCGGGTGTAAACCTCTTCGATGCGGACGGAGCCTTCATAAATTCGTCTGAACGTTGGCCAGTACCATCTCTTAATCTATCCGATCGTAACTACTTCAAGGCGTTCAAGAACGGCTCAAATAGAAGCCCGGTGCTGCTCGAACTGGTAGAGAGTCGAGTCTCCCAGGGACGAACCGTGGTCGTTGCACGGAAGATCTCAGGATCTAATGGCCAGTTCTTAGGGATGATTACTAGGAGCATCCCGCCGGGCAACTTTGAAGCGTTCTTTTCATCCGTGGTGCCGCCATACGGCGCTATCGTTCTTCTACACCAAGACGGGACTTTACTCGCTAGATATCCCCATATTGAGAGTGCAATCGGCAAAAACTTCGCAGGTACCTCTCAATTTGCCAGCAGGGTCTCTGCAGACGGCCTCGCCACAATGCAGCTGATCAGCCCTGTTGACGGACAAGAGCGCCTCGCATCAGTAAGAACTCTAACCCATTACCCGCTGTCAGTAGTCGCCACCACGACCGTTTCTGCGGCGCTATCGGATTGGCGAGAGGAGACACGCAGTTTGGTTTGGGCAACTGGTTTGGTAGCCGCCATCATCTGCCTAATGCTATTTTTCATTACAAGATATCTGAAGCAGCAACATCAAAGACTTGATGTAGCAGTGAACAATATGGCTCAGGCCCTACTATTCTTCGACAAATCGGAGCGATTAGTTATCTGCAATAAGCGCTACCTTCAGATGTTTGGCCTCTCGTCAGAAATCGTAAAGCCGGGATGTAAGTTGCGGGATCTAATTCAACACCGGAAAAACATTGGGTCCCTTTTTGGCGATGTCGACGAGCACTGCGAAAGCATTAGGGAGGCATCGAGAACCCAGCAAAGAACCCAGAACACGGTGAACACGCCTGACGGACGCTGGATGCAGAATGTCACCCAACCACTTGCTGATGGTGGTTGGGTTTCAACGATTGAGGACGTCACGGAACAGCGCCGTTCGGAGGAGCGAACTGTACGGCTCGCCCTGTACGACACTCTGACCGAGTTGCCAAATCGTGCTTTTTTTCTCAAGCACCTACGCAGTGAGCTCGATCGGTGTAGCGAAAACAACAAACTGGCTGTTCTGTTTCTGGACACCGATGAGTTCAAAACGGTCAACGACTCGCTCGGTCATCCCATTGGCGATGAGTTGCTGAAATCGATGGCTCGCAGCCTTCAGACGTGCCTTGGGACGGGAGAGTTTGTGGCTCGCATTGGAGGGGACGAGTTCGCCGTCGTGGCAGCGGGCATTCAGAACAGAGAAGAGGTAATTGCGCTTGTCGATCGCATTTACGGTGCGATACGCCGGCCTCATGAATGCAGCAATCACCAACTGACGATCAACTCAAGCATTGGTATCGCATTGGCTCCCACAGATGGTGCCAGCTGTGATGAAATTCTCCAAAATGCAGATTTGGCCATGTATGAGGCAAAATCCTCGGGCCGCAGAACCTATCGCTTCTTCGAAGCGGGAATGGAGAAGAAGGCTAAGGAACGACGGCTATTAGAAATGGATTTGCGAGCAGCTATAACAGATGGCCAAATCGAGATTTATTACCAGCCCATTGTCGATCTCCATCGGAACGAGATTGTCGGGTGTGAAGCTTTGGCCCGCTGGAAGCATCCTGAGCGAGGATTCGTCTCCCCTGCCGATTTCATACCGATTGCGGAGCAGTCTGGCCTTATCGATCCACTTGGCGACTACGTTTTGCGAAAAGCTTGTAGGGAAGCGATGATCTGGCCTGAGCACATCAAGCTCGCCGTAAACGTTTCTCCCGTGCAATTCAAGGGTGGGGCTTTTGCTTTAAAAGTGGTGTCCGCTCTTGCGGACTCGGGACTAGCAGCACGTCGCCTCGAGCTAGAAATTACCGAAGCAGTACTAATCGGCGATGATGAAGCTGCTCTCAAAGTCCTGCATGAATTGCGTTCGATAGGAGTGCGGGTTGCTCTTGACGATTTCGGCACTGGCTATTCGTCGCTGAGCTACCTGCAGCGCTTTCCTTTCGATAAAATTAAAATCGATCGCTCGTTTATCAATGGTCTGACAGGCCAAGGGGGATCGTCTGGCATTGTAAGAGCCGTCGTGGCAATGGCTTCGGCGCACAATATGGCGACCACCGCCGAAGGTGTTGAGACCGAAGAACAGCGAGACATGCTGCGACAACTTCAATGCGAACAGATGCAGGGGTTCCTATTTAGCCCCGCAAAGACTGCCAGCGAGATCAGGCGGATGTTTAGCGCAGGTGAAGCTGGAGATATCGTCGCTGCCTCTCGAGAGCGGCCGTAACGGAGATCGCCAGCTAGCGGCGCAGCGCACCGCTCTAATCGTCTAAAAAGCCGACTCGGAGGCGGACACCGTTTTGCCCACGGTCAAGCTAATGTCAAACCTGCTTTTGGTGATGGTAGTAGTGCGTTGCCGCTAGTACCGCCGACGCAATCACGTAGAAAATCATGAGATTGCACAGCGACTTTTCAATGTCCTGCTTGAGCGCTGTGCGTTGAAAACCGGGTATCCGAATATAAGCACTCGCTGTATTCGCTCCGTCATGCTGCAATTTGCATGAGACTTACGCTCAGCAAGGGTCACGTAAACATTTATTGCCTTGCCAAGAATGCAGGGACCAGCGTCAACCAGATTGAACGCTTCTATGCTCGTAACCTGCCACTGTCTGCTGAACTCGTCCGCAATCTGAGTTGGCGTCTGTTCAGTTTAGCATATAAGAAAAGTTACCTTTATTAGTATAGATATCAATTTTAAGTACCTTACAAAATGTAAGAAGCCACTGACACAACTACACATCAACAGACTGCGCCTGTTATGACTGTGCGCCCGCCCAGCTGTATTATGATGAAGAAGTGAAATGTAGAGAAGTTGCTCAATGCGGTTTACTCTGAACCGGCTTATTCCAGACGTTCCAACCTAACGCTGCAAACATAGGATCGAGATATTCCAGGCGTAACGTCGCTTCATCATATTTCGTACGCCGCATATCCACGCTGTGTCAAAACCTTGACCTGCATGCGCCGCATGACCTTAAGGTTAGACTTAAAGTCAAATTCTCAGACAGCCCTCCAAATCACACAAGGCGGCCTTCGCCGGAGCGATACTTTGGGAGCACCAGACTGCTCAGTCGCTATAAATAATACGCTCGCGATAGAGCGACGCGGAGGGCGGAGTGGCGGAGGAGGACCCATGCTTGTACGTTCTTTTGCGCAAGCTGCGGCGTTGAGTTGCCTCTAAGAGCTATTTGCGCGTGTTTTGACAATCTGACGATACAGATCGGCATATCGACCAGCGGAATTGCGCCAAGATACATCGACGGTCATGCCTGTTTTTTGAATGCTCCGCCAAACCGGCTTGTCGTTGAACAGGGCGCCCGCTCGCCAGATTGCACCAGCGAGATTCTCGACCGTGACCGGCCCAAATTGGACTCCTGTTGCTTTGCCGCCGGCAATAGCCGCTTCGTCGGCGTCAATAACGGTATCGGCTAGTCCGCCGACACGGGATACGATGGCAACTGCTCCGTATCTCAAGGCGCAAAGCTGGGTCAGTCCGCAGGGTTCAAACCGCGACGGCACCACGAGCGCATCCACGCCGGCCTGGATCTGGTGAGCTAGTTTCTCATCATAGCCGATCGACGCGCTGATCTGATCCGGTTTGGATGCTGCGGCCGCCTTGTAGCGGCTCTCAAGGTCCAAATCTCCGCTCCCCAGCAGCGCTATTTGCGTGCCATTGCTTACGATGGTCGGCAAGTTCGCAAGAAGGAGATCAAGCCCCTTCTGCCAGGACAAGCGACTGATCACGCCGAACAAGAGGGCGTCGGGCGCGATTCGAAGACTAAGTCGCCGTTGTAGCGCCACTTTATTGGCCGCTCGCATGTCAAGGTCATCGGAATTGAAACTTGAAGCGATGTTGGGATCCGTTGCGGGATCCCAGACTGATGTGTCAATACCGTTGAGGATGCCGCTCAGCTGATTTGCCCGCGCGCGCAAAAGGCCATCAAGCCCCATGCCTGCCTCGGGTGCCTGGATCTCGACCGCGTAGGTTGGGGAAACCGTTGTGATTCGATCCGCGAACAGCAAACCGGCCTTCAAGAATCCGATCGTCCCGTAGTATTCGACACCGTCGATAGTGAACGATTCCAGGGGTAAACCGGTCGCGCTGAGCATTTCCCGCGGAAACTGACCTTGATAAGCGAGATTGTGAATTGTCATTACCGTAGCTGGCCTGCGCCGTTCGCTAAAATGCAAATAGGCGTGGGTCAATCCGGCCTGCCAGTCATGCGCATGTACGACGTCCGGTACAAAGGACGGCACTGCTCCCAGCCCAATATCGGCAGCCACCCGTCCGAGCGCAGCAAATCGAATGCCGTTATCGGGCCAATCTTTGCCGTCCGGCGCGACATAAGGGTTTCCCAAACGCTTGTAAAGATGCGGGGCATCGATCACGAAGATGTCGAGCTCGCCGCACGAACCGCTGAGTAAGCGCGCGTTCCCTCCATGGAGATTCGGGTAGTAGAGCACCTCTTCGGCCGTTCCCAGGGCCTGCATGACGTCAGGAAATCCCGGCACGATGGTGCGAACCTCAATTCCTTCTGCGTTCAAGGCCACTGGAAGCGCGCCAACCACATCGGCGAGACCGCCGGTCTTGATAATTGGATAAATTTCGGATGCGACCGCGAGCGCGCGAATTGACCTCATGCCTTCAGTCCGTCGATCATCGGCTGCGTAATAAGACAGATGCCCTGTTGAGTGGTTCGGAATCGTTTCGCATCGAGTTCAGGGTCTTCTCCTACTACTAGTCCATCCGGAATTCGCACGCCGCGGTCAATCACGACGTTTGCCAATCGAGCGCCCTCGCCTACGTCCACGTAAGGCAGAATTACCGCATTTTCGACCTTAGCAAATGAGTGAAGGTGTACACCGGTGAAAAGCAGGGAACGTCGTAATGCCGCACCGGATATGATACACCCTCCGGAGACGAGTGACGTCACCGCCTCTCCGCGACGGCCTTCTTCATCATGAACGAATTTCGCTGGTGGCGTGATTTCAGCGTAAGTCCAAATCGGCCATGAGCGGTCGTACAGGTCGAGTTCCGGCAGAACGTCTGTGAGATCGATATTCGAAGACCAGTATGCGTCCACCGTTCCCACGTCCCGCCAATAAGTGCGAGGATCGTTGCCGGACCGAACGCAGGAACGGCTGAATTGGTGTGCCACCGCGCGGCCTTGTTTTACGATGTACGGGATAATGTCCTTACCGAAATCGTGACTTGAATTCGGATCCATCGCATCACGTCTCAGTTCATCGATCAGAAATTTCGTGTCGAAGACATAAATTCCCATACTAACGAGCGATCTGTCGGGCTTGCCTGGCATAGGCGGCGGATCAGCCGGCTTTTCCAGGAATGACTGGACGACGTCGTTGTCGTCGACCTGCATGATCCCGAAGCCGCTCGATTCGGATCTCGGCATTTCGAGACATCCGACAGTGACGTCCGCGCGCTGCTCCACATGCTGTTGCAGCATGATTTCGTAATCCATCTTATAGACATGATCCCCGGCTAGAAGCACGATGAACTTGGCTCTATGCGGCTCTATGATATCGATATTCTGATAAACGGCGTCGGCCGTCCCGAGATACCAATTTGTCTCGGAGACGCGTTGGCTGGCCGGCAGAATGTCGAAGCTCTCATTCCGCTCCGGGCGAAAGAAATTCCAGCCCATCTGTAAATGTCGAATCAGGCTGTGGGCCTTGTATTGGGTGGCGACCGCAATTCGGCGAATGCCGGAGTTCACAGCATTTGAGAGCGCAAAATCGATGATGCGCGATTTTCCGCCGAAATAGACGGCCGGTTTGGCGCGTCGATCGGTCAACTCCATAAGGCGACTGCCGCGCCCGCCAGCAAGCACGAAGGCGAGAGCGTGTCGCGCAAGGGGCTCATGTCGGTCTGCTCGCATCTGGTCCTCCCCTACACGCTCGATCGGACTCGAGCTGTTCTGCTTGTGACCGCGCCTGGCCCAAAGAATCATCGTGTCCGCGGCGATCGCTAATGCACCGAGGCAACCGTGGCAGTCAGACGAATGCGCCAACCAGGCATTGCCTTGTAGCTCTTTCAGGCGGATTTAAGCATACAGCCCGGGTACACCCCGGTTGCAACAACAATCGGCGAGAATGATCCGCCTTTAAGTGGGACAGTGAGAACCGTGGCAGTGGTTGCCGGTATGGTTCTGGATGTCGCAAAAGCCGCGCCGTTGCCCGAAGGAAAGCCGAACGACGTCGGATTCTCGCAACAGGTTTTGGCCCGGCTGGATCTTCGCCCGCGAGATGGCCGCTAAACGTGTGTCCGACGCCATGGTCGCAATTGCGCGCGACGATAAACTCGTCCACTACAAGGGGTACGGCCAGCTCGATTCGACAAAAGATACGCCGATTCCGCTCGATGCCGTATTCGCACTCGCGTAGTACGATTGTCCTGGTGCACAAAGATCCCTTCGATCCCCTACTTGCACTTTTGGTTATTGTTGATTCCAGAACCGAAATGATCGAGCATGATCCATTGCCGCTGAGTAAATCGGTGGTTAAGCACCGAAGCGTGGTTGATGCCACCTTCCGGTTTGGAGTGGCAGGGGCCTCACCAGTCGGCATGCCTCGCCTATCAGTTCGCCGGCCGATTACCCCATTCTTGCATCGTGTCATGCCTGCGCGGCTTGACTGTACGGCAACAGAGCCGACGCGCGACGGGCACGCGCCTCAATCGTAGCCCACGCGCCGGCCTTGATGTCGGCCACCGGCGCAACCCAGGAACCTCCCACGGCAACCACCTTCGGATGCGCCAACCATTGCGCGGCGTTGGCCTCTCCAATGCCGCCGGTTGGACAGAAGCGCACGGTGGGGAACGGACCACCAAGCGCATCTATTGTCGCGAGGCCTCCAGCCGGGACGGCCGGAAAGAACTTCACGAGCTCATAGCCACGCGTGACGCAGGTGATCAGATCCGAGGCCGTCTGGATGCCTGGCACAAACGGCAAGTCGCCTAATGCAGCGGCCTGCAGAAGATCGAGTGAGACGCCGGGGCTTATGGCGAAGGCGGCACCTATCCTGGCGGCGCGTTCGAGGTCCGCGCGCGTCAGCACGGTCCCGACGCCGACCACAGCCTCCGGTACTTCCGCGACAATGGCGCGCGCGGCGTCGACCGCGGCATCTGTGCGCAGCGTAATCTCAACGACACGCAATCCGCCGGCAACGAGCGCCCGCGCCAGCGGTACTGCCGCGGCCGCATCCTCGATAGTAATGACCGGGATCACGGGCGCCAATGCGAATACTTCCGACAACCGAGCGTAAACCTTGCCACTGCTCATGAATATGCTCCCGTCTTGACGATGTTCTTTGGCATGGCTTCCCGCGCAATGATGGCGCCAGGCGTCATGATAACGATGCCGGCAAGCCGATGGCCGGCGCGCCCCGCGTCAATGGGCGATGCACCACCGATCCTGGCTGCCAAATAACCCGCATTGAAGGAATCGCCCGCAGCCGTGGTGTCGACCGGACGAACGGCTTTTTTCGGTGGGATATCCTGGAGGCCACCTTCGGCGTCGATCAAGCAGCCAAGTGGGCCGCGCTTGACGACGATCTCTTTTACTCCGGCGTCCTTCAGACGCGCGATACAACAACTTGCGTCAGCATCCGCAAACAGGGCTTGTTCATCTTCCAGCGTAGGCAGCGCGAGGTCAACCAGAGGCAGGATGTCGTTGAAGGCGCGACGCGCGGTCGCCATATCGCCCCACCCGCGGGGACGGTAATTGCCGTCGAACGCCACCCGGCCGCCGTTGCGGCGGACGGCCCCCAACAGCTCGGTAAGCCGCGCCCTACCGGTTTCTCCGTAGAGTGACAGGCTGATGCCGGAGAGATAGAGCCAATCGAACCGAGACAGCCGCTCAAGCGTGGCGTCATCGGTGCGATCGAAAAATTCACGCGCCGGCGCGCGGTCGCGCCAATAAAGAAAGCTGCGTTCGCCGCGCGCATCGCGATCGATCATGTAGAGGCCCGGAAGGCGCCCGGGCAAACACATGACCTCATCGGTATTGATACCTTCGGCCTTCCATGCCGCGAGCATGGCGTCGCTGAGCGGATCGTCGCCCAGCGCCGTGACATAGGAGGTGTCGACGCCGAGCCGCGCAAGATAGAGCGCGGTATTGAGCGTGTCGCCGCCAAAGCTGCGCGCAAACAAACGATCGGTGGCGGCCGAAAACTCAACCATACATTCGCCGATGGAAGCGACTCTCATTGAATCTTCCTTGGTGAGTGTACTAGGATCGGAAAAACTCAAGAGACAAAAAGCTCGGTAGCTGCCTGCAATTTTCAAAAAGCAAGTTGCACCTTCATAGATTTTAATCGATCGCTAGCAAGTTCGAAAGCGTCAACCGCAGAGTCGAACGGCAGGGTTGCAGTGATCAGGGGCTTCACGTCGATCAAGCCCTCGCCCATCAAACGCAATGCGAGTTCGAATTCCGGATCGAAGCGGAACGTCCCCCGTAATTGCAATTCCTTGGTGACGATCGCGTTCACCGGAAGCGTCATTTCGCCGCCGAGCCCGAGCTGCACGATGATTCCGCCAGGGCGCACCAGATCGAGCGCTGAGCGCAACGCCGCCTGATTGCCGGACGCCTCGAACAAAACGTCGAAAACGCCTTTGCCGGCACGATAGGGATCAAGACCCGATGTTTCGTTCACGACATTGACGGCAAGGCTCGCCCCGAGCTCGCGCGCGATGCCAAGCGGCGCGTCGGCGATGTCGGTCGCTACGACTTCTGCCGCACCGTCGTAGCGCGCCACGACCACCATAAGCGCGCCGATCGGGCCGCAGCCCGTCACCAGAACGCGCTTTCCGAGCAGCGGGCCCGCCTGCCTTCCAGCGTGAAGACAAACCGCGACCGGCTCGGCCATCGCGGCTTCGCCGAGCGAAAGGGAATCTGCCACCGGCAAAGCCTGCGAAGCGTCGATTGTTACGTTCTCACGAAAGCCTCCCTGCACATGCGGCATGCGCATCGCGCTACCCATGAAGCGCATGTCGAGGCATTGATTCCGCAACCCCTCGCGGCAATAGATGCAGCTATAGCACGGCTTGCTTGGGTTCACTGCCACCCGCATGCCGGCCTTAAGATGCGACACGCCGCTACCGACCGCGTCGATCACGCCGGCGATTTCGTGTCCAAGTGCCATCGGCTGCTGGATCCGGACCGCGCCGAAGCCGCCGTGATGGTAGTAGTGCAGGTCGGAACCGCAGATGCCACCGGCGGCGATCTTGATGCGTACTTCGCCCGCCTCCGGCGCCAGATCGGGAAAGCTGTCGATCCGCAAGTCTTTTGGAGCATGGATAACGACAGCTCGCATGGAGTTGTTCTCCCGTTTTTCGTTCGCGCCTACATCGCCGCCAGCATTCCACCGTCGACGTAGATAATTTGGCCGTTGACGTAGTTGGAAGCGGCCGAAGCAAGGAACACGGCCGTACCGACCAGTTCGTCGGGACATCCCCAACGCTTCGCCGGAATGCGGGACATCAGCCAGCCGTTGAAGTCGGGATTGTTCACCAAGGCCTCGTTCATGTCCGTCAGCATGTAGCCGGGTCCGATGGCGTTGGCCTGGACGCCGCTCGCCGCCCATTCGACCGCCATCGAACGCGTGAGGTTCTTGATGCCGCCTTTCGCCGCGGTGTAGGGCCCAACCGTCGGTCGCGCCAGTTCGCTCGCCAGCGATCCGATATTAACGATCTTGCCGCGCTTGCGCGGTATCATCCGCTTCGCTGCTTCACGGCCGACGACGAAAGCGCTGGTGAGATTGGTCTCGATCACCTTGCGCCACTCGACCGAGCTGAATTCGACCAGAGGCTTGCGCACTTGGATGCCTGCGTTGTTGACGAGGATGTCGATCTCGATTCCGGCCGCGTCGAAGCGCGCGAAGGCCGCGACAATTGCCGCTTCATCAGTCACATCGAAGGCCGAACCCTCCGCCGCATGCCCGGCAGCGCGCATTTCGACCACCGTGGCTTCGACGCGAGTAGGGACAACGCCATTGACGATCAGTCGCGCGCCCGCCTTCGCAAGCCCTTCGGCGATGGCACGACCAAGGCCGCGCGAGGAACCGGTCACCAACGCCGTGCGGCCGGAGAGATCGAACAACGCTTGCGACATATTCGAACCTTCAAACGGTGCTTCGGCGCACGGTCAGATCGGAACGCTGGTAGACCGCAGGCTTGAGGTCGATGCAGAGACCTTCGCCCTGCATCGGATAGACGTATCCGCCTTTGATCACCGGCACCTCGGTGACGAGTTCGTTATACCAGCCCCGGTAGAAAGCGCGCACGGATTCCTGGATCAGCGTGTTCGGCTGGCTGAACGACATATGCACGGCGGCAGCAAATCCGACCGGGCCGATGCAGTCATGCGGTGCGAACGGACGATGGTAAGTTTCGGCCATGGCTGCGATCTTCCGCCCTTCGGTGAGCCCGCCGGTCCAGCACAGATCCGCCATCACGACATGCATCGCATCGCGATCGAGCATGTCCTTGTAGGGATAGCGCGAACCGAGCGTTTCGCTGGCGCAGACCCAGACATCTGTCGAGCGCGCATATTCCGCCAGCGCCTGCGGAGAATTCATGCGGATCGGGTCCTCGTACCAGGTCGGCTTGTACGGTTCGAGCGCTTTGGCGATCTTCTTGGCGGTCGGCAGATTCCAAAGCGAATGGAACTCGACCATGATCTCCATCTTGTCGCCGACCGCCTTCCGGATTTTTTCGAACGGTTCAACGGCCTTCTTCATCTGTTCCACGCCGATAAACAGGCCTTGGTTCTCCTGCGCCGCCGGATCGAACGGCCAGATCTTCATGGCGGTGATGCCGCTTTCCAGAAGGCTCTCCGCCACCGCGTCGGCGCGGCTCATGAAACCATCGAGGTCTTCATAGGGGCCATCAGACACACCGAGGTTCCAATTCGACACCGGTTTGATGTTGGTGGAGCGGACATATTTATAGCCGGCGCAGGTATTGTAGATGCGCTGCTTGTCGCGACACAGACCGCCGAGCATCTGATGGACGGGTTGGTGGCAGACTTTGCCGAACAGGTCCCAGAGCGCGATATCGATTGCGGATGCGGCGCGATACTCGACCCCGGTCGAAGACTGGGCCATCGGCAGGTTCAACATGTCGCGATGGATTGCCTCGATGTGAAGCGGGTCGCGGCCGAGCAATCGTCCTGCAAACGTATCGTGGATCTGAGCCTCGACGGCGCCGGCGCCGTAAAAGGTTTCGCCGAGACCGATGATGCCGGCGTCGGTGTGAACGCGGACCCACAGCACGTTGGCGAATTCTTCCGTGCGCAGGGTCTCGATCGACGTGATTTTCACGGCAGGCGTCCTCCCATATGGTGCGGCCCCTCACCCGACGGCTAGCCGACGCTGAAGGACTCTTGTCTGTTGAAACGACCGTATTTTCGGCCGCGATGGACCGGAGATTAACTCATCTTGTAATATATCACAACATGTTTTATAGTTGAAGTGACCCGGCGAGAATGCGGGCGGAGGAAAACAGGGATGGCAAGGCGCAAAAGCGCTCTCGAACTTGTACGTCCGGACGCAAGCGGCGTCCCGAGTAGACGTAATCGCGTCAACTTCTTCGAACTCGCCTACCAGCGCATAGAAGATCTTCTGGTCAATTGTGAACTGAAGCCTGGAAGCTTCCTGACGGTGCAGGAGCTGCAGTCCGTCACCGGCTTCGGACGGACGCCGGTACACAACGCCGTAAACCAGTTCGCGGCCGATACGCTGATCATCATCCGACCCCGCCACGGCCTGCAGATTGCGCCGATCGATCTGGCCCGCGAGCGATTGCTGCTTGGGCTGAGGCGCGATATCGAGCGCTTCGTCGTCAAGCTCGCAGCGGAGCGCGCGAGCCTCTCTCACCGCAATCAGGCGCTTCGCATCGAGCGCGTGCTAAAAGAGAAACACGACACGCTGACGCTGGCCGAATTCAACAGCCTCGATCGCCGCATCGATACACTGATCCTCGCTGCGGCCGGCGAGCCGTTCCTCGCTCACACGCTCAGGCCCCTTCACACGATATATCGTCGGATTGGCTTCATTCATCACCGCTACATGCCCGGCCACGCCGACCTCTCGGGCACGATCGATTGCCATCTCGCGATCTTGAGCGCTGTTGCCAATCGGCGGCTCGATCGCGCCGTTGCGGCGATCGATGCGCTGATCGATTTTATGGACACCATGTTCGAAGGAATGGAATCCGACATCGATCCGGGCCTGCTCGATTGCAGCATCGAGCCGCTGCTCGGCGTCTAAACTCGACAAGAAAACATAAGGAGGAATGAATATGGCGACGACGGCTCTTCCACAACGAGCGGCGATGGATAGCGCCGTCCGCTACCTCATCAGCCGATACAGCCCCAAGGGCAAAAAGGTCGGTTGGCTGATGATGGCCTCGATCCTGGTCGAAGCCTGGGACCTTTATTCCATCGCGTTCGTCCTGATATTCATCCGCGAACAATATCAGCCGGATCCATTATTGCTGGGTCTCGCGGCCGCCGGCACGCAAGGCGGCGCGCTCATTGGCGCCCTCATCGGCGGATGGCTGTCCGACAAGATCGGCCGACGCATCATGTTCCTGGTGACGATGATGTTGTTCATCGTCCTGGCGCTGATGCAGGCCTTCGTGCCAAGCGTCGGCTGGCTCATCGTCATTCGCTTTCTGCTGGGCGTCCCGCTCGGAAGCGACATCTCGACCGGCTACACCTACATCATGGAATCCATGGCCAAGGGCGAGCGCGAGGTCATGGGTAACCGCTGGCAGTTCATGTTCGCGGTTGGCGAGGTTATCACGCTTGGGGTGATCGCAATCTTCCTCGTTCTCAACCTCGACCACGAGACGATCTGGCGCGTGACGCTCGGGTTAGGTGCGCTCCCCGCGCTGGTCATTCTCATCATGCGCCACGACGTACCAGAAACAGCGGTGTGGCTGGTGCAGCAGGGCCGCTTCCGCGAGGCCAAGCACGTCGCACGCGAGATGTACAATGATCCACTGGACATGCTTCCAGATCAGGACGTCGTCGTGCCGAAGGCGCGTCCGGCGGCCTTCCTCGCCGATCTCCCCAAGGACCCGATCCGTTGGCGCGCGACGCTCTACGGCTGGATTGCCTGCTTTGCGCAGGCGAGCGAATTCTCGACCTTCGCGTTCTACCTGCCGGTCATGTTCGCGATGGTCGGCGTCTCCACGATCCTAGGCAACAACCTTGTCACCATGGCGCTGTTTACGTTCGCGGCAATTTCCGGCTGGGTCGGACCGCTGGTGACGCCTAAGATCGGGCATCGCGGCATCGGCATCGCCGGATTTTCGATCGTGCTGGTTTCGCTGCTGATCGCGGCCGCCGCACTTTATACCGACCACAAATATGTCCTGCCCTTCGCCGCGGCGGGCATGCTGTGGGGCCACTATTGGGCCGCTTCGAACTGTATGACCATCCCGACCATGGTGGCGAAACCGGAGTACCGCGGCACGGCAAGCGGCTTCGCCTACATGTTCGTCAAGCTGCCGTCCTTCCTCGCGATCTTCCTGTTCCCGTCGCTGTTCGCTGCGATCGGCCAGGCCAACGCCACGCTATTTGTCGCAATCTTTCCGCTAATCGGATTGCTCGCGGCGAACTTCATCCTCCCGGAGGTCTACGGCTACGAGCACGACTGACGGGAGGGACAAGCAGGTGGCCGGTAACGGCGCGTGGTTGCTGTGTGTTCTAGGGCGCGCCTGCCCGGCTGAGAAAGCAGATCGGCGGGTTTCCGCCTAGTGATTTTCCTTAACCAACCCATTCTGCGAATCCGCCGAGATTGCATTGCCACGCATTTCCAACTGTGGTTAGACATCGATCCAAGCGGCTACAAACCGGATTCTTTTTTCGAACGCTCTGCTTCAAGCCAGGCGTTCGCCAGGATGAGGATGCAGTCCATTGACGTAAGCCTTTGCAATCGCGTTGGCAGTTGTTTGCAAGGGCCCCAAATACTGGCGAACGACATCGCTTTCAGAAATTGCATGGTGGAATTTGTTTTTTGTTCTTGGACTTGATCGAGAGATGGTAGCTGCCGGCATTGCGCATCGGTCGAGAATAGGTCGGGCGTCGTTTGCTGAGTGAATTCACGTCCCATTAGTCTTACTGTGTCATAAACTTATTGCGGTTAACCGGCTTGGTGCAGCAAGGACATCTGTGCAGTCGGTTGATGATTGCGACGATCAAGCGTCGTCGCATCGTTGTGATCGAGTTTGGGATGTGCCGTTCGGTCCGGAGTGGCGGAGCCTCTGGGTCGGTAATTTTTGGGAAAGGCAGATTTTTTGAACGGTGTGGAGGAACCAGGTCCTGAGGGGGGAATCGTCTCCCTTTCGGAGACGAGGAATCCGTAGGCTGCAATGCAGAGCGAGGCGTGATGATGCAAGCCACGCCATCCACGGCCTTCAAAATGTCCGAGCCCGACCTCTTGCTTGAGCTCAAGATAGTCACGCTCGATGCGCCACCTGAGCTTGGCGGTGTCAACGAGGCGACGAAAGTTGATGTCTGAGCTGGTCTCGCTTGTCTGAACAGAATCTCCGCGTCGATAAGTGGAGCCTCTGCCGGGGTTAGGCCGCCGCGCGGAGCGGCGGAAGGTTGAAGTAGGCTTGATCCGGGGTCATGTCGTCAAGAACTCGAATGTGGACGTCGGTCGTTGTAAAAGTCGAGATACCGGCCAATCGAATGTCGTGCCTCGCCGACGCTTTCATAGGCCCGCAGATAGACCTCCTCGTATTTGACGCTGCGCCACAGCCGTTCGACGAACACGTTGTCGCGCCAAGCCCCTTTGCCGTCCATGCTGATGGCGATGCCGTTGCCGGCGCCGGTGAACTGCGAGCCCTGATCGGTGTTGAAGATCTCCGGCTTGCCGTGACGGGCCAAAGCATCTTCCAGTGTCTCGACGCAGAACGCCGCCTCCATCGTGACCGACAGCCGCCACGACAGAACCCGGCGCGTCGCCCAGTCGAGCACGACGGCGAGATAGACGAAGCCGCGCGCCATCGGGATGTAGGTGATGTCCATGGCCCAGACCTGGTTCGGACGCGTGATCTCCATGCCGCGCAGCAGATACGGATAGATCTTGTGGCCGGGTTCGGGCTTGGTGGTGCGCGGACGGCGATAGAGCGCCTCTATCCCCATCCGCCGCATCAGCGTCTTCACATGCCGGCGGCCGATCTTGTACCCCTGCAAAGCCAGCAGACCTCGCAACATACGCGAACCGGCGAAGGGGAACTCCAGGTGCAGCCGATCCAGATGCCGCATGATGGCGAGGTCGGCGGACGACACTGGTCGCGGCAGATAATAAACGCTGCCGCGGCTGATCTTCAAAACTTCGGCCTGCCTGGTGATCGACAGATCATGTTCACGGTCGATCATCGCTTTGCGCTCAGCAATCCCGCCTTGGTGAGCGCTCCTTCTAAAAAACATTAGCTTGGCGCTGCGCGCCGCCTGTGGGAGCAGAAACGGGCTTGCGCTAGACTGCTCCTGGAAGGGAGCGGCCGTTACGATTTTGGTGGCATGTACCCCGTTAAAAAACATGGTCCATGGGTTGTTGCGCACTTGAGAGTGGTGACGCCATCCGGCGATCCCGTTTAGGAATCTGAGCAATAGCGCAGCCCAGCCCTTCCGCTGTCGTCAGCAGGAGGATTGGAGATGAATCGAAAAAGGACAAAATCCAAGTTAGACCGCGCGATGCCGATGGTCCACCCGAATGCGGCGGCCATCGACGTTGGGGCAACTATGCACATGGCTGCCGTAAGGACAGATCGTACGCCTGAGCCCGTACGCAGCTTCGGTACCTTTACGACCGATCTACATCGGCTGGTGAATTGGTTTAAGGAATGTGGCGTCGAGACGGTCGTTATGGAATCGACCAGCGTGTATTGGATTCCTATTTTCGAGCTCCTCGATGCCCGTGGCTTTACTGTGTTCCTTGTCAATGCGCGCGATGCCAAGCACGTGCCCGGACGTAAGACTGACGTCAGCGACGCGCAGTGGCTCCAGCGGCTTCATTCTTACGGCCTGCTGCGTGCCAGCTTTCGGCCCAAAGGCCAGATCGCCGAGCTGCGAGCATATGTGCGTCAGCGCGAGCGTCTGCTCGAATATGCGGCCTCACATATCCAGCATATGCAGAAGGCACTGACGGAGATGAATTTTCAGCTCCACCACGTCGTCGCCGACATCACCGGTGCGACTGGCCAACGGATCATCCGCGCTATCCTCGCCGGTGAGCACGACCCCAAAGCGCTGGCGCACTTGCGCGATTACCGGTGCCACGCCAGTGCTGAGACGATCGAGAAGGCGCTCACCGGCAGCTACCGCGCCGAGCACCTGTTTGCGCTCGAGCAGGCACTCGCCCTCTTCGACGCCTACCACGAGAAGGTGTCTGCTTGCGACGTGAGGATCGAAGCCGTCTTGAAGGAACTCAGCATCGGTCGCGGCCGTGGATCAGGTTCGTTGCCGTCGTCACGTCGGCGAACCGATCAAACGAACGCAATGGCCTTCGATGTCCGTGCGGCGCTCTTCGCGCTGCTCGGAAAGGACGTTACCCAAATCAACGGCCTCGGTCCTTACCTATCACTGAAGCTGATTGCTGAGTGCGGCGATGACCTCTCCGCCTGGCCCAGCGCAAAACACTTCACCTCCTGGCTATGCTTGGCGCCGAGCAATAAGATCTCCGGTGGGAAGGTGCTCTCGTCACGAACACGCCGCTCCGGGTGCCGGGCCGCGGCGCTTCTGCGGCTCGCTGCCGTAACCGTTGGACGGACCGACACCGCCCTGGGCGCGTTCTACAGGCGGCTCTCGGCGCGCATCGGCAAAGCCAAGGCGGTGACCGCCACGGCGCGCAAGATCGCAGTGCTGTTCTATAATGCCGTCCGACATGGGATGGAGTATGTAGATCCTGGTGCGTCGTTCTATGAGACACGCTATCGCGCGCGGGTAGTGGACAATCTGCATCGGCGCGCGAAGGCATTCGGGTTTGTTCTACAGCCCGCGGAGCCAACATCAAGCGTCGCCGTTTCTTAGGAATCATTCTCCAGCGTCAGCTCCCCGATCTTGGCGTGCAGCGACTTCACATCGACGGCAGGCGTCGCCGGCGCTGCGCTCCCCGTGCCAAAAACCCCGGAAGCGCCTCCCTCCAACTGCGCCTTCCATGCCGTAATCTGATTGGGGTGGACGTCGAAATGCTCGGCCAGTTAAGCTATCGTTCGGTCGCCCTTGACGGCGGCAAGCGCCACCTTTGCCTTAAAGGCCGGGGTATGGTTCCGGCGCGGTCGTCTGTTCATGGTCTCTCCTGTTCGCGGCGACTATCGCCGTTGTCAGGCAGAAATTCCACTTATCGACCTGTTCAAATTTGCGGAGCCGGCTCTGTCTGCCGGCAGGGTCGAGAGCCAATATTTTGTCGGCTCCTTCTCGCCCTTGGGCCATTCGATCAGCAGCCATTCTTCCGGCCACGGCTCGCTACGATCGAAGTCGCGCTTGCGAATGCGTAATCGAGCAAAGCGCGATCGCAACGGCACATTCGTGCCCTCGCGCCAAGTGATGGTCTTCCAGGCCCTGGCCGGGAGACTGAAGGCGAGCTCTTTGACGCTAACTGGTCGGTGCTTCTCATCACGGCGCAAGCGTTTGGTCGGTCGTCCAAGGCCCGGCACATAGAGCTTGGGCGGCAACGGTCCCGTGCCGGGCGCCCAGACAGTGGTGGTCGACAATACGCCTGCGACATAAGGCAGCCCGAGCTCTGTGAGCGTCGTGCGCAACGCGACATCCGCCCCATAGGCCGGATCGGTCAACACCGTGCCGCGCGGAATGCCGGCCTCACAAGCCCAGCGGATTTGCTCAATGGCAATCTCCGACTTGGTCTTGAACGTGATCTCGTCCGGAACACCAACCTTCTCTCGCCGCTTGCGATCGCCCGCCCACTCCTGCGGCAGATAGAGACGATAGGCCAAAGGCAAGCTGGCATAATGATTGGCGATCGACAGCGACACGGCTACTTGACAATTTCCTGTTTGCCGAGCTGACCGCAATATTGACGGGCAACTCCGACCGAGTGCCGTCCCTTCTTGGGGAAGCCCGTATCGTCAATGATCCAGGCCTCGATCGCACCGTGCCGCTCGATGCTCGGCAGCACCATCTCTCGCACCTTGTCCAAAACTGCCTGGTCCGACCAAGGGGCTTGGCCGACAAAATGAAGGAGCGATTGATGCTGGGCTGCAGTTCGCGTCGGCGCCGTCATTGCCGCCATCGGTTCGACGCTCTTGCGCTCAGCCGGCAACATCAGGCCCATGCAATAGGCCTCTAGTGGCCCCGCTCGATCAGCGTGACCAACCACACCCACAAGACCATCGACATAAGCGGCAAAACGCGCCTCGCTGCTATCGTTCCCTCGGCGACCCATCTCAGCCCCCCTTGGCTTGCATGAATCCCCTCAGTAAGCGATTCTTGCTCCCCTCAGCCCGCGACTTTCTGACTCAGTAGGATTAGGCAATGATGCCCGCTGACGATGTCAGGTAGCAATTAAAGACCGAGATGTCCCCAGATTAGCGCCGCAGCCGCCTACAGGGCTGACGATCGATCTCTATCCACTAGCGAACAACGCAATTTCCGGGGCACAAACCAGTCCCGAAAAAGTTTATACCTGTTTATACTTTTTTGAAAAAGTATTGAAGGACGTTTATTCCTATAACATATTGATTTATTGAATGTTTTGGTGGGCGCACGAGGGCTCGAACCTTCGAGGTAGGGGACCATGACCAAGAGTTTGACTTCCGCAAGCGTGGCCAGGCTCCGGGCCGCCGATGATGCGGTAAGAGAAATCCCGGACGGAGGCTGCGTAGGCCTCTACCTGCTGATCTACCCAAGCGGCCGGAAGAGCTGGGCTCTGCGCTATCGCAGGCCAAGCGACGGCCGTCCTGCCAAGCTGACCTTGGGCAGCGTGTTCGACTCCGCGGACGGCAAGGATGTTGATGTCAAGCCCACGATCGGCGGCCACCTCTCTCTGAGGTCCGCTCATCGGCTGGTGGCGGAGCTCAAGCACGAAATCTCACTGGGCAGAGACCCCGGCTTGGCCCACATTGCCGCGAAGCGAGCGATCCTCACCTCGGATAAGTTCTCCGGCTCCGCATCAGACTTCATCAAGCAGCACGCCATGCGTAAGACCCGAAGGTGGGAAGCGACCGCGAGGCTCCTTGGCCTTCAACCTGCCGACGATGGCCTGATCACGATCAAGGGAGGACTGGCAGATCGCTGGCGGGACAAGCCGATTGCCGAGATCGACGGCGACCTGATCCACACCGTGGTCGACGAGGTCAGAGAGAAGGGCGTCCCCGGACTGGAGCGCCGCCGCAATGGGGCGTCCGAGAGCCAGGCCAGATCGATGCACGCTGCCCTCTCGGTAATGTTCTCATGGCTGGTGGCGAAGCGACGACTGCGCCAGAACCCGATCCTCGGCGTCGCCAAGCCGGAGACATCAAAGGCCAGAGACAGGGTCTTGACCAATGATGAGATCGTCCTGTTCTGGAAGGCAACCGAGCAGGTGAGCCAGCCCTTTGGCCCCCTCCTCCGATTGCTGCTGCTGACCGGCTGCAGGTTAAACGAGATCGCGATGGCTCGGCGCTCCGAACTATCTGACGACGGAGAGGTGCTGACCATCCCGGCAGAGAGGAGCAAGAACCACCGGGCCCACGCCATCTTCCTCTCCCCGCTGGCCCGCGAGCAACTGGCATCCGTCTACACGGTTGGCGACCTCATCTTCACCACGAACGGCATCACGCCGGTCAGCGGATGGTCGAAGATGAAACGAAGGCTGGACGAGGAGATGGGCATCCCGCCGTGGCGGCTCCATGACATCAGGCGGACCGTGGCCTCGGGTCTGGCCTCGCTTGGTATTCAGCTGCCTGTGATCGAGCGCACACTAAATCACGTCAGCGGTTCGTTCGGCGGCATCGTCGGCGTCTATCAGCGCCATGAGTTCAAGGAGGAGCAGGAGGCGGCCTTCGAGCGATGGGCCGACCACATTGAGGGGCTCGTCACCGGAAGGAAGACCAAGGTCACGCCGCTGGTTCGCAGGGAGAGCCGGCCATGACAACAAGGACAACAAGGCCGCGTTCTAAATCTTGGCAGCCAAGCCCGCAGGACATTGAGAAGGTCATGGGTACGCTTCGCCCGCTGGGGCAATGGGGCCGGCAGGAGCCGAGCTCCAGCTTCACACCAGAGTGGACCGATCAGGAGCGGGCCGAGGCCGCATGCCGCGAGTACATCGCAAGCGCTCTGCGAGAGATCGCTGCCCCGCGCCCTGGTGCGGGCGAGATGAGGAAGAAGGTGGCCAAGCTGGCCAGTGAATTGGCCAAGGCACGGAACGCGGCCAAGGAATTGCCGCCGCGTCTCATGTCCGCCTCGATCTTCCTTTTCACCCGGTGATCCGAAGGACTACGGGCGAGCACGAACCGCCCGACCCGCTCTTCCTTGCTGGCGAGCACGATCCAGTGTTTTCCGCTGCGAACACTGATGATTTCGAACCCGTTGTCCGCAAACAAGCGTCTGATGGCGCGCTCGGTCTTCATCGCGTCAGCTCCTCGATTTTCTTCTCGGTCTCGCGGAAGCCCTTCCACGGCAGGTCTAGCTTCAAGGCCATGGTGCCCTTACCGCTCTCGGTTTCCGACATTGCCATAGACCTCGACTTAATCCTGTCGAATTTGATCGAGACCGGTGGCCCATCCCTGACCACTGAACCCGTCCTCAATCTTCAGACGCGTGTTGATTTGCGCTTGTTCGGTCTTTGAGAATCACTAGATTAAAATTTGAGAGTAGGAAGTTTCGAGCTTCCATGCATTGGGCCGAGGTGCTTTGAACGCTCCGCAGGAGATAGAATATGTTTGAAGTTGGGAAAAGCTATTCAATCAGGATGTGGTCCGATGATGACAACAGAGGTATCATAACAGAGCATCACGGTTGTAAGGTCTTAGAGGTCCAAATGCCGGTGATAAAAATCCGAACAAACTCTAATGGGGGGCGAAATTATCAAAATTATAAATACCGCCTCAATCGCGCTTGTAAGCGCGGTCCCCGAAGAGGGCTAATATTCAAATTAGGACGCTACCCAGAACCTCTTAGCTGAAATGCTAGGGGGGTTTCTCATTTGTAGCGGATGTCGCCGAAGGGTGGTTTCGAAAGATTGCGAACTCCTGATCACCCAAGCTGCCGGTACCGCGAGCTATCGAATGATGTCGCGATAACGCCCTGTGGGGGCGGGCGTCCAATGACGCGATAGTGACGCGTTCCACGCTTTTCCTCGGCGTGCCTCGTAACAATCCTTGTATTGTGTCGAGCAGACGGAGGTCGAAATGCAGCCATTCGTGCACAACGAAAACATCGCACGTTACGAAAAGCTGATCGCGGAGAGCGAGAGCAATCCGTCGCGGGATGAGATGCAATTGCTTCTGAGGTTGCTTGCCGAGGAAAAGGCAAAGTAGAAGCCGCACGCGCTCGAAGAGGCCGCCGACGAGCTGGAGCGCGACGGCGACTCGCGCATTAGCGGGGACCAGTAGCCGGACGATATCCGGTTCTTTGCTCCGCAAGTCGGGCAAGCTTTTTCCAATCTAACGCAAGCCGCAACCACGCCTCTTGATCGACCCACTTCTCGGCTCTCTTCGCTTTCAGCTCGCATTCCTCTGCTTTGCGTCGGTATCTCTGTGCGGCAGTCTGTGACTTCATAGAAATCCCAATGTATCATTGATGCCCCCGCGCTCAGGCTAATTTGTAGTATTTCAGCTCGGCGTGGCGCGCCGTTGAGCTAAGTCAATCGACACCTACGTACTTCTACTTAGACATCTGCTACATACTGGGCCGGTCATTTCCGAATTTCTCACAAGCCCATGTGGACCATGACGCCGATCGAACCCGCGATCTTCATTGGCTCAGTGCTGCTGTTGGTGGTCGGCATTCAGAAAGAATGCAATTGTGCCGAAGCGTGACGCATTAGGGGCGATGGGAGACGTTTTCCGCGGCGGAGTGGATGGTTCCATCTGACCAATGGGAGTTACTGCCGGCGCCGATTGGACGTATTGGCGAGGCAACGCCCGAAATAAATCTTCACTTTCGTACATAGGACCCCGATTTCGCACGCGCCGGCCTTACGCGTCCGCCCTGGCGCACCGTGACCTGCAATCGGAAACCCATAGCGTCCAAAACACCCAAAACGTCTTGAAGTTTGGATGCCTTTCGCCCGCAAAAGCTCGATAAACGCTCACTCTTCCAATTCCAGATTTTTTCGCAATGTCTGAGATGTTGTGTAGATGTGTGACCACACCGATGGCCTCACAAATCTCGACGATGTCCGAGGTCTCAAATGCATGATTGATGTAATCCGCAATCTCTTGGCGGCTTGATTGGGGGCGGATCGCTAGCCTCGCGGGTTTTTCAGACATATCGCTCAACAAAAAGGCCGGCATTTCTTCCGGCCTAGTTTGTTAGAGAAATCGAAAATAGTCGAGATCAGTATCTCGTGCTACCCCAGCCAAAGCGGTAGTTGATGCGCGCCGTAATCATATTAACGTCTGACCTAGTATTGGCGGTGATGGAGGTGACGCCAACGCCAGCTAGCCCCGGTGTCAAGAACGTGTTGCTATCGCTAACCCTAAAGAGAAAGTCGTATTCAACGCCGACCGACCAATTCGGTGCGAAGCCGTACTCAAATCCCGTTCCGACCGTTCCACCCCAACGTGTCCGTTCTGCCTGAGCCAAGCCAATGCCTGTTACAGTATTAAAAAGATCCCACCGCTGGTTGGCGACTGCAGCGCCGCCCTTCACGTACCAGAGAGCGTTGTTCCAGGCATAACCGACCTGACCCGTGAAAAGACCTAATGCATTGGTTTTGGAGGTCCAAGTATCTCCCGGGAAAAACAGGCTGGCGTTCGAGTTTCGGAGATTGGCCCAGTCCCCCTGCGCCTCCAGTCCGAATACCCAATTAGCGGACTGCCAACGATAACCAATCTGGCCGCCAGCGACGCCACCGCCTGCATTGCGGCAACCTTCAGCGTCAACGACGCCCAGGCCGTTGATCGCGGTGACATCGAGGCACCGATTGCTCCAACCATAGCCGGCGTTGGCGCCGATGTAGAAGCCGCTCCAATCATAGATGGTGGCAACCATCGGCGGAGGTGCTTTGGTGTAAGGGCGGGCAGCAAGATCAGCCGCCGACGCGGGTGTCACTATGCCCAATGCAACTAGTCCAACCGTACCAAGCAGAAACTTCATTATTATTTTTCCCCGGTTCTCTTCGCAGCGGTAATCCAAAGCGCAAGCGCCACATCCATCCAATTACACCGCAAAAATACTAACGTTTCAGTACTCAATGGCGTCACTCAAATGCAACACTCGCCATAAAACGACGGACCGCGACGGAGGCGCTGTTGCTGGTTGCCGAGAGCGACGGGCCTACGATGTTCGTGCGCATAGGCGTGATGCGGGCGCTGAACCGTCGCGTCGAGCGGGTGTTCAAGCCGTCGCGGAAGGCCAAGCATTGGGGTCGGCGGCGACTGGCAAGGGAGCGATGAAGGCCGGGCGAGAAAGCATCGCCGCGCCCAGCCGGACGGATTGGAACAACGGCGGTCTTGGGTCTTTATTACGGATGGCCCGCGATCGTTGGGTTGAAGTTCTCAGGTGTCCTGATTGCCGAAGGACCGGCAAAGCCCAGCTTTCGGCAGAAGATAAATATTCGCGGGAATTTGAGGTGGACAGCCTTCCGACCGGCTTTAAAGTTTGCGAACCAATGATGGGCGGCACCTTTTACTGTATTTCGTGCGGCATCCCCGTCGAACCATGATGACCCACAATCGGACGCGGACCAGCTAGAGGTGGCGGCGGCGGATCAAGCAATCGCGGCGGGCATCTCTCTCTCAATCGTCGAAATCATCGTCATCGTCCCTCGGCGCCGCTGCAGGCCCCCGCTGCGGAAATTGGGGCGTGTGATGGCGCGGTTCGCGCGGAGCCAGGCGCTCGGACGGATCGCGGCCGATCTTGGACTTTAATTCCATGAGGTCGGTGAAGACATCGGCCTCGCGCCGCAGATCATCGGCAATCATTGGCGGCTGGCTAGAAATGGTCGAGACCACGGTGACGTGGATGCCACGGCGCTGTACCGCTTCGACCAGCGCCCGGAAGTCGCCGTCGCCCGAGAACAGCACCATCTGGTCGATATGTTCTGCGAGCTCCATGGCGTCGACGGCGAGCTCAACGTCCATGTTGCCCTTCACCTTGCGGCGGCCGCTGGCGTCGATGAATTCCTTGGTCGCCTTGGTGACGACGGTGTAGCCGTTGTAGTCCAGCCAATCGATCAAAGGACGGATCGACGAAAATTCCTGATCCTCGATGATTGCTGTGTAGTAGAACGCGCGCATGAGCGTTCCGCGACTTTGGAATTCCATGAGCAGGCGCTTGTAGTCGATGTCAAAACCGAGCGTCTTGGCTGTAGCGTAGAGATTGGCGCCATCGATGAACAACGCAATCTTGTTGGAGGAAGATGGCATTTCACGTTCTGACCTTTAAAAAAATACCGCAGGCAGGGCCCACTAATTCACACTCTACTTGGATATTGGCGAAGACAAAAAAAGTCGCAATCGACGCGGCTTCCCCAAGCGATACTCGACAATCAAATCGCAAGTTTGAGAATGGAGTGTTGGAAATGCGAACGAGTGAAGGCAAAAAGGTTACCTTAGCGAATAGGTTAACTTAAGCGCTCAGGCCCATTCGTCTGGGTACTCCAATTTGATCCTAGTCTAGTTTCTGTCGCGAAACACCTGCATTTGTGTTGAGGGCGCTAGTTCCTCAATAAAACCAGGGCGAATTAACAGTAGATGTTAGCATTCGCCATGTGTTTTGGCGCGAGTTTCGTCGCGACTTCAATAAGCGTCCGATAGACGGCGCAGTGGTTTCACCAAATTACAGCGGATAAGATTTCCGCGGCAAGCGAAGGTCTTGAGGCGATATTGTCAGGCGGCTTTTCGTCTGCGCGATGATCGTTCCGCCAACAGGGCTGCGATCTTCATGAGGTTGTTGGCAAGCACGGCCGCCGCGACCCAAAGCTCAAAGCGCTCGCGACCTTCGGCGAGACAACGCTTCATGCCGCGACCGCGGAACAACACCGAGATGCGCCCCTCGATGCCCGCACGAAAGCGCTGGCCGTCCTTGAACTCCCGGCTCTTCTCATAAGCTTGGCGGTCGGGCGCCTTGGTGCCACCCCGTTGTGGGATGCACACTACCTTGACGCCTTGCTGCTTGCACGACATCACGTTCTTCTCGCTGAAGAAGCCGCGATCCGATCCATATAATTTGGGAACGTCGCCGAAGGTCTGCCTGTGGCGTACCAGCGAGATAACCACATGCTGTTCGTCGATGGGATTTCCGTCCAACACGTCATACTGCGTGATCAAGCCGCGCGCGCTTTCGGCGAGGAAGACCTTGTGGCCGAACTCGATCGGTGATTGCACCTTACCGCGCTTGATGAGGTCCGTGTGGGGCTCAAAAATCGAATACAGCTTCTCGACAGTTGGAACCTGCTCGCCGTTGAGCACACGGCGGCGCGACTGATCAATCACACGGTCTCCAAGACCACAAAAGTGCTCGATCTCTTTGCGCGTTTCCGCGATAGCCAGATCAGTGATCATATCTTTGCCGCGCGCTTTACGGGTTTGCCGGAGCGCCGTTCGTGCGCTTTCGATGACTTCCTCGGCAATGCCAATGAGTTCGCGATATGTCGCGGTCTGCTGCTCCTGGCGCTGCCTTGTGGTCATTCGTTGAATCTCTTGCATCCGGCGCCGCGCCGATCGCGTCCGATCTCGGAACCCCTTGATACGCCGGCGCGAAAGCGCTGTGGCGAGGCGACCGATCAGGCGCGTGACGACGCGAACGACATCCCACAATAGCGTGTTGTCGGTTGGATGATGAATGTCGGTCTGCACCACCGTGGTATCCACACGCAGCTTTTGGCCGTCTTCCAGTCCGAGCTCGACCGCCGCCTGCACCACCAGATCATTGATCGCCTTGAGCGTCTCGGGCGTGAGCCGATTGAAGCCGCGGTGGAACGCATCGTGTCGAGGCACTGGCAGACAATAGAAGTCCGTGAACTGGCGCAGCGTGCATCCGTCGGCAATCCGCTCACGTAATTCGCGATAGTTCCAGTTCTTGACGCGCATCAGAACCAGCGAGCGCAGCACCTGTTGCGGCGTCAGGCCGCTGCGACCCGTCTCGGCCTTCTTCAAACCCCGCCTCAGATCGCAGCGGACCTGTTCGATTATGTCCTCCTGATCGTCAAGAAAATCGGAAATCGCCTGCAGCAACGGCTCAAGGCACAGGCCCTGACGCACCAGTTCCCAATCAGCAAAACTGACCTGCCGCTCCGCTATCCGGGACACCGCTCAATCCTCGTCGCTCTTCGCAGCTCTGGCGCGTGCTCGCTTGAGCGCCTTGATATATCGCGGTGCCGCCTGGTGCAGCAGATCCTGCAGAGCCCGCCCATTGTCCAGGCTGCGCTGAACCTCCGGCACAAGCTCTTCCGGTACGTAGACGGCGATGCGACGCCCATTCGCGCGACCGTAAAGCACATAACTTTGATGCTGTTCGCCAGATTGACACGCCGCGCAATTCTCGCGGATGCACCGGCTCCGCCGCAGGCTCAGCGAACCCAGAAGCGCAGGCCAAAGATTTGCCAATTCACTCCGCAGCCAGTGCGAGACATCTGAAGGCGATTCCAAATCAACATGCTTCATGCATAACATGTGATAATACGCACACGTAAATGACAAGAAAAATCGTACCGAAAAAAGCCAAAAAACACGCTATTTGCAGCGCTTTAATGCGTTTCGCGACAGAAACTAGTCTAGGTCTCGGCTTCAAGATTGCAGCCGGTCTACATCTAAATATTTTAAGTTTCAAATAGCCTCTTGAGGGCTCCAAGACGTGCTGAGCTGGATCGATCAATACGGCGCGGACAGCAGCAATAGGAAGAGCGCCCTGTGAGCTTTGTATTTGGCAGCGGGTCGGCTGGCCTCGGAGCCCTGCATAACGACGGCCCCCTCAGATGTGTAGACGTGCCACCGCCAAGTTCGGCCGCGTTTCTTCAAGGCCAACTCAAAAACTGGGAGTTGATCTAGGCATCGCGATGGTGCCTTGCGAAGCGCTTTCAAAGGGCCCCCCGAAATGAGAAAAATCACTTACGCAGCTTGGTCGGTGGAGATGAACAAATGGTTGGCGAAAATGCGATCGCTTTTTCGTTAGTGATGCCGGGAATTTCCATCTTGCTACGGGGTCACAGACTTTTTCGGACCGCAGGAGCTTCTGTGCATTCTATGGTCTCGCCAGAAGGCGGCTGGTTCGCCCATAGCGGGCCATCTAAAACCGGCTGCCGCCCAGGAGGGGTTATAGAGGGCCAATGGTCGCCCGCCATCGCAGATCAAGGTCACTGAGGATCGCTTGGTCCCAGGAGAGCGGCTCAATCTGACGTAGGATGTGGGCATTGCGCACCGTAACCTAATTTTCTGACTGAGGACTACACGCGCAAAAGCCGCCAAGGGTTCCCTCGACGGCTCGTGCCGTTGCGTTTTGTATATAGAGGTGCGCTGCGTCGAGCGGTGCTCGAACGCGGTGCCTCTTCTTATTTGGACGCATTACCTCACTTAAGCGGCGCGTGCGTTTCCAGTGTGTCGGGCCAACGATCCCCGATATCTTCTATGTGTGAGTGGCGCTGCTGTTGATCAAGCCAGCGCTGCTGTCCCAAAGGCACAACTACGTAATCCCGGTCATAATCGTCCGGCGCACCACGCATTCGCTCCCATTCGACGAGCTGCCAACAGAAGCCGCCTATTCTGGCTTATTCTTCTTCAACATATAATCTAGCCAGGCTTTAGGATCGTCGTGCAGAAGCTTGTGGGAGCGTCGCAACTTATCGGCGTCTAGCTTCGCTACCGCAAGTGCATCTTTGCGGTCGGGCGAAGTCGCTGGCGGGCGTGCTTGTGGAGTTGAGGGCTTCTTACTGAAAGTAGGACCGTTATTGGGATGTCGTTTGCCCATCGTCGTTTCTATCAAGGTAACGAACTAAAACAGCAGCATACACCATCGCCCCGGCGCAAAGCTGCTGTCCGGTTACTTCCCATGTTACTTTTGACCTTCCGTCCGATTGATGATTTCAGCTAAGTCATTGACTTTCTTGGTGGGCGCACCAGGGCTCGAACCTGGGACCCGCTGATTAAGAGTCAGCTGCTCTACCAACTGAGCTATGCGCCCGGAGCCGATCCGGAAAGCCTTCGCAAGAGGGCGTCGTTTAGCAAAGCGACCCCCCGATGTCCAGCAAACCGGCGGCGGTTTTCCCGCGCTGGCGCCCGGCCCGCAATGGCGAAAAGCCGCCGGATTCCGGCGGCTTTTCGATGGATCTGAGAGAGCAAGCCGCGTTCAGAGCCGCTCGCCGCCGCGCCCGTCCCGGTCGCCGTCCCGATCATCGCCATGATGGCGGTCATCGCGATCCATGCCGCGCTCGAGCCAGCGATGCCGCCAGCCTTCGGCGCCAAAGTGGCCACCGCGATGGGTCAACAGCGCAAGCCGACGCTTCTGGCCGTCGTCGAGCGTCTTGTAGAGCGGGTCAGCCGCGTCCGCGATCTTCTTCATTGCCGCAGCGGAGGCCGCCATTTTGTCAGCGCGCTCGCGCAGCCGCGCCACCGGATCGTCCGCCTTCTGCTGATCCTGCTGGTCCTGCTGGTCATTCTCCGCCTTCATCCGCGCGTTGGCGCGATCGATCCTGAGCTTGGCGAAGTCCCGCACCGCGGTTTCAACCGGCGGCCACAACTTCTCCTGGTCCGGCGTAAGCTTGAGGCCGGCATGAACCGCGGCGATCCGGGCATCGGCAAACGCGGCCCTGTCTTCGGGGCTCAGTCGCATGTGCTGGTGAAACCACGGCCGGTGCTGGGCGTAAACCACGGTGGAACCGGCGATGGCGAGCACAGCAATGCCGGCGAGCAGAACCTTCCTCATGCGAACCTCCTCTGAAAAGTCGCCTCATGATGAGCGCGGTCGAACGCGCAATCAACTTACGGTTTGGACAGAGTAGCCTCCCTTACCAAGATGTAATTTCTCTCCGTTAACCAAAACGAAGGGGTTTAGATCATCCCGAGCAGATGCGGCAGCCACAGCGAAATCTCGGGCACGTAGGTAATCAGCCCGAGGAACACCAGCATCGCGCACAGCCAAGGCAGCACTGCGATGGTGATCTCGCTGATTCCCATCTTGGCGATACTGGAGGCAATATAAAGATTGAGTCCGACCGGCGGATGACACAGTCCGACCTCGGTATTGACGATCATCAATACGCCAAGATGAACCGGATGGACGCCGAGCTTGGTCGCGAGCGGATAAAGGATCGGCGCCATGATCAGCAGGATCGACGACGGATCCATCACGTTGCCGGCCAAGAGCAGGATGATATTGACGACCAGCAGGAACATCCAGATCGAGAAGTTCTTGTCGATGATCCATGCCGCCATGGTCTGCGGGATCTGCTCGTGTGTCATCAGGAACGAGAACAACACCGCGTTGGTGATGATGTAGAGCAGCATCGAGCTCATACTGGCTGCCTGCAGCAGCACCTTCGGCACGTCACGGAGCTTCAATTCCTTGTAGACGAACACGGTGATGCAGAGGGCGTAGACCGCGGCGACCGCAGCGGCCTCGGTCGGCGTGAAGATGCCGCCATAAATGCCGCCGAGCACGATGCCGATCAGCAAAAGGCCCCAAACGCTTTCGCGGAAAGCCTTGAATTGCTCGCCGACGGTCGCCTTCGGCGCCCTTGGATAGCCGTTGCGCCAGGCGACGAACCACGTCACCGCCGCCAGCATCGACGCCAGGATGACGCCCGGCACGATGCCGGCCATGAACAGCGCGCCGATCGAAGTGTTGGTGGAAACGCCGTACAGCACCAGGATGATCGAGGGCGGCACCAGGATGCCGAGCGCACCCGACGTCGAGATCACGCCGACGCCGAAGCGTTTGGGATAACCGTATTCCACCATTGCCGGCATCATGATCGAGCCGATCGCAACCACGGTTGCGACGCTCGAGCCCGAAATCGCTGCGAACATCGCACAGGCCGCGACGCCGGCAAGACCCAGCCCGCCCGGCAAATGGCCGACCAGCGAGGTCGTAAATGCGATCATCCGCCGCGCCACGCCGCCGCGCGTCAAGAAGGTGCCGGCGAGGATGAAGAAGGGGATTGCCATGATCCCGAAATTATCGAGACCGGAAAACAGTTTCAGTCCGACGCTTTCGATCGGCACTTCCGTCATCGTGAACAGGAAGGTCAGAACGGTAAGGCCGAGCGAGATCGAGATCGGCATGCCCGTTAGCATCAGAGCAAACAGCAGGCCGAAGATGAGAGCGGCGCTCATCACGCTTCTCCAAGCGCGATCGGCGCTTTCTGGCTGACTTCGATGCCTTCGACACGCGTGGCATCATGATGCGGCAGCTCGTCGGTCCAATAGTAGGTCCATATCACCTGAAGGAAGCGGAAGCACATCAGATAGGAGCCGAGCGGAATGCAGGCGTAGACCAGCCAGCTCGGCAATTCGAGGTCGGGCGAGACCTGGTCGGTATTCATCAACTCGATGACGAATTTGGCGCCCATGGTACCGACGATCGCCGTGAACAGCGCGCCGCCGGCCAAGCCGAACAGGACGACCGCCTTGCGCCAACGATCGTTGAGCTGGTTGATCAACACGTCGACGCCGACATGGATCCCGGTCCGCACGCCATAGGCGGCGCCGAACTTCGCCATCCAGATGAACATGTAGATGCACAGCTCCTGCGCCCAGGAGATGTGAATGGCGATCAGGTAGGGGTAGAGAAACGGCACGCCGGTTCCGAACCGGTGCACGACGGAAATAAAGATCAGGATGGTCGCTGCCCCCATCAGGCCCGCGATGATGATCTCCTCCAGCCGGTCGAGAATCCGCAAAAACATCAATGCCCCCTGTGACAATCGGGCGGTTCTTCAAATCGCCCGACCATGCTCCGCCGTTCTAGCCGGCCACGGACCCCTTTCGCCGGCGAGAGCGCCTCAGTTCATCGGACCGCGGCCCGTCTCTTTAAGGAATTCGTCGATCAAGGGCTGACCGACGCGTGACGCCACGTCCTTGTAGACCGGCATCATCGCCTTGCGCATCGCCTCGTCCTGTGCCTGCGTCAGCGTGATGATTTCGGTCTTGCCGGCCTTCTTGATCGCTTCCAGGGCGTCCTCGTTTTCCTTCGCCGACTGGCCGTTGCCGTAAGCGGTGGCTTCCTTCATGGCCTTCTCAAGCGGGGTGCGAATATCGGCGGGAAGACCATCCCAGAACTTCTTGTTGGTAACCACGACATAGCCGATGTAGCCGTGATTGGTGATCGTCGCGAACTTCTGTACCTCGTGCATTTTCTGGGTGTAAATGTTCGACCAGGTGTTCTCCTGGCCGTCAACCACGCCGGTCTGCAGCGCCTGGTAGACTTCGCCGAACGCCATCACCTGCGGGATGGAGCCCAGCGCTCGGAACTGCGCTTCAAGCACCTTCGACGACTGGATGCGGAATTTCAGGCTCTTGTAGTCGTCGGGCGTGACCAGCTTCTTGTTGGCGGTCATCTCCTTGAAGCCGTTGTCCCAATAGGCGAGACCGGTCATGCCCTTGGGCTCCAGCAACTTCAACAGCTTGGCGCCGAGCGGCCCGTCGGTGACTTTGCGCAAGATGGTGAGGTCAGGGAGGATGTAGGGCAGATCGAACACCTCGAATTCGCGGACGCCGATCGGGCCGAACTTGGAATTGGAGGGCGCCAGCATCTGAACTGCGCCGAGTTGCAACGCCTCGAGCTCTTCCTTGTCCTTGTAGAGGGTCGAATTCGGATATATTTCGACCTTGACCTTGCCGTCGGTGTATTTTTCCGCCAGCTCCTTGAATTTTTCGGCCGCCTTGCCCTTCGGCGTATCGGAGGCGACGACGTGGCTGAACTTGATGACAACAGGCGATTGCGCCGATGCCGGACCGATCAATGTCAATGCCGCGATCGAAGTGGCGGCCAGGATTAATTGACGCATGTTCGCTCTCCTCGTATTTTTGGAGGACGCGCGCTAGCCGCACGGCTCCTAAGCTTGTATGCCAACGGCACCAAAACAGAGAACCGGCCAAAATGCCATTGCCCCTTAGCAGGGGCTATTTGCGATCGTTGTTGCAATGCAATCGCCTCAACCACGGTCATTCCGGGACGGTCCGCAAAGGACCGGACCCGGAATCTCGAGATTCCGGGTGTGGTGCTAGCGCATCCCGGAATGACGCTGCGCGTCAGCTTGCCGCGGCCGCCGGCATGTCGCGCTGGCGCTTCATGACGATCTTGTTGAGCGCCCCAAGATAGGCCTTGGCGGAAGCCACCAGCGTATCCGGGTCGGAGGCCTTCGATGTCATTGAGCGGCCCTCATGGGCGAGCCGCACCGATACTTCGGCTTGGGCGTCGGTGCCTTCGGTGACGGCGTGGACCTGATAGAGCTCCAGCTTCGCCTCATGCGGCACCAACAGCTTGATGCAATTGAACACCGCATCGACCGGGCCGTTGCCCTCAGCCTCCTCGATTTTGATCTGGCCGTCGACATTGAGCTTCATGGTGGCGCGCTGCGGCCCATGGGTGCCCGCGATCACCGTCAGCGAGGCGAGCTTGATGCGGTCATGTGCGTTGGCGATTTCCTGATCGACCAGCGCCTCGATGTCCTCGTCATAGATGTCCTTCTTGCGGTCGGCGAGCGCCTTCATCCGCACGAATGCGTCTTCCAGCTGGTTGGCGCCGAGCTTGTAGCCCATCTCCTCGAGCTTATGCACGAAGGCATGGCGCCCCGAATGCTTGCCGAGCACCAGCGACGACTGCTTCAGGCCGACCATCTCGGGCCGCATGATCTCGTAGGTCGAGGCATCCTTCAAAACGCCGTCCTGATGGATGCCGCTCTCATGGGCGAACGCGTTGCGGCCGACGATGGCCTTGTTGTACTGCACCGGGAACGAGGTCGCCGCCGAAACCATCTTCGAAGCGCGCGTCAACTGGGTGGTGTCGATCCCGTTCCACCACGGGAATTTGTCGTTGCGTACATTGATCGCCATCACGACTTCCTCGAGCGCGGCATTGCCTGCCCGCTCGCCGATGCCGTTGACGGTGCATTCGATCTGCCGCGCGCCGCCGGCGAGGCCAGCCAGCGAATTCGCCACCGCCATGCCGAGATCGTTATGGCAGTGGACCGAGAACACCGCCTTGTCGGAGTTCGGCACCCGCTCGATCAGCTTGCGCATGAAATGAGTGTATTCCTCCGGCACGGTGTAGCCGACCGTGTCGGGGATGTTGACCGTGGTGGCGCCAGCCTTGATCACGGCCTCAACGATGCGGCAGAGAAAATCCATTTCGCTGCGGGTGCCGTCCTCCGCCGACCATTCGACGTCGTCGATATGGTTGCGCGCGCGGGTAACGTTGGCGATCGAGAGCTCGAGCACCTGCTCCGGCGTCATGTTGAGTTTTACCCGCATGTGCAGCGGCGAGGTCGCGATCACGGTGTGGACGCGGCCGCGTTTGCCGAATTTCACCGCCTCCGCACAGCGGTCGATGTCCTTCGGATGCGCCCGCGACAGGCCGGCGATCACGGCGTTCTTGGAACGCCGGGCGATTTCGCTGACCGCCTGAAAATCGCCTTCCGAGGTGATGGGGAAACCGGCCTCGATGACATCGACGCCCATGTCGTCAAGCATTTCGGCGACCTCAAGCTTCTCCTCGAAGGTCATGGTGGCGCCCGGGCATTGTTCGCCGTCGCGCAAGGTGGTGTCGAATATGATGACGCGGTCCTTGTCGGACTTGTTGACGGTAGTCATTGCGAAAATTCCTTTGGCTGGTGCGCTGCTTTTTTGAGCGCTGAAGGGGTCTGGTGATCTCGCGCGAACCCCTGAGTGCCCAGGCGCAAACCGCCCAGACGGCCCTCAGGGGCCGATAAGAAGCAGCAGCCCGCCAAGAAGCAGGGTGGGCGGGGACGCAGCCGGGGTCGCGGGGGCAGCCTCGGCCGCTGCACCCAAAACTCTGTGACTTTCGCTGCGAATCAGCATCGCCAGACCCTGTTTGGAGCGCAAATCTTCGGCCAAAACCGTTGAAAGTTCGTTGCCGGGAGCCCGCGTCCTGCGCCGTTCTAGACGAGAAATGCGGCAAGCCGCAATGCCAAAAGATAGTCAGATCGGCTGACCTAATGGACCCCTTCCCCGGGGGCCGTCGTCGTCCGTGCAATGACGTTAGCTCCACATAAGTTCTCGATCCCGCGGCGCGGAAGCGCCCGAGTGATGCATGAACTTTGCCCCTCGAAAAACAGAGGGCGCAGGGAAAGCCGGGTGCCCAATGCACCCGCAGCCTCGCGTGCAAGGTAAAAAGCACACGAGTTAGTCACTACAGGTTCACCGGAAACACCCCGGCCTTCCCTGCGCAATGGTTTACGGCTTATAGCGTGCTCTCCCCGGTGTCCGGCTTGTTAGCCACCGTCGCCTGCGCTTCTTATCGCAGACTTGATCCCAGCGTCGGGGGATCAGGACCACACGACTTCGCCGTCCGCGCCCCGCCTTTCGAAAAAGCCACTCGACAACTTGGTACCGGTCCCCCGAAGCTTTAGCGAAGGCGGATCAGCGTCGCTCGTCTTGCGCCGCTGCCGCGTCCATCGCATCCCGCCCCAACTTTCGTGACGATGGCCAACGCCCCTCTTGGTGGGGACGGGATGGCGCAACATACCACAACTTCCGATTTTCGGAAAGAGATTTTTAGCGTCGGGACTGGACACCCCCAATCAGCTTGAATTGCCTCAGGAAATCGAAATCGACCTTTGCGCGCTCGCGATTTGGCGCGGCTCTTGCCCTGCGAGGCGTGCGGAGCGCACAAAATTGCACTGATTTGCCCCGTCCGGGGCGAATCAGTGTGCATCGAAGAAGCCGATTATGAGGCTGCAGCGCGATTGTTGTATCATTGTTAAGCCGGTCGGGATCATATCTGCCGCGAGACGCTTGTCCCTTGTTGACCATCAATCCAGGCCGATGGCCGTGTCCGCCGCTCTCTCCTGAAAGCGCCCGTCTGATGGCATTTGATCGTTCACGCATTCCAGCTGTCATTCTCGTCGTCGAGGACGAAATGATGCTCCGTATGCGCGCGGTCGACATGGTGGAAGACGCCGGCTATACGCCGGTTGAGGCCGTGGATGCCGACGGAGCCGTCGAAATACTGGAATCCAGGACCGACATCGCGCTGATGATGACAGATATCCAGATGCCGGGCAGCATGGACGGCTTGGGACTTGCGCACGCGGTTCACGAGCGCTGGCCATCGATCAAGATCATCGTCGTATCGGGGCAATTGAAACGGTCGAACATCGATCTTCCTGCCGACAGCCATTTCTTCGGCAAGCCGCTTGAAAGCGGCGAAATGATAGCCCAGATGCAGAGCATGATCGGCCACCTCTGACGGTAGCGATTTTTCCGCCAAATACGGCCAAAATCGCTCGATGGTGGCAGGAACCGCGTCCCCCCAACCAAAGATGTGTGCGATGCCCGACGTATGGTGATACAGTCGGCAATGCTTGAATTCGATCTCCGACCTGACAATTCCGCTGCGGGTGGCGCAGAACCGCACCAGGACTTTCTGGAAGCGGAGAACGTCAGCCTTCGGCTTCTTCTTGCACAGGCCGAACTCAATACCCGAGGCTTGCTTGCCAAGGCCGGCATCGACGCCAAACAGCGCGAGGCGTCCGACAAGCTGCAGAAGCTGATCCTTGAAGAGCTGCACCACCGCGTCAAGAATACGCTCGCAACCGTCAGCGCCATCGCCTCTCAGAGCCTGCGCAACGTGCAAGGCGCCGAACATGCGCGGGACGAATCTTGCCCGTATTCTCTGCAACCGGAAAGCTCGTAGAGATTATCGCCACAGCGGTCGACGTGACAGAACGCAAGCGCGCCGAAGATACGTTGCGCCGTGGCGAAGCGTGGCTCGCACAAGCACAGAGGCTAAGCCACAGCGGTACTTGGGTTTTGGACGGGACGACGAGGCATTTCCTGTATTGGTCGGACGAGAGTTACCGCATCTGGGGGTTTGATCCGCTGCAGGGCCTTCCAAGCCGAGACGATATGTGGGAACGCATTCACCCAGACGATCGAGAAAGGCTGTGGGGAGAGGTCCAGGAGGCATTGCGCGAGCAAAGAGACTTCTTTGAGGAATTCAGAATCTTGCTGCCTGATGGAACGGTCAAATACCTGGAAGCGAACACCCACCATGAATTTTCCCCACTCGGCGTGCTACTCGAGGTCGTTTGCACAAACGTCGACGTGACGGAGCGCAAGCGCGCACAAGACGAGCGCGAGCGGCTACGTCAGCTTGAGGCAGACCTTGCCCACATAAACCGTGTAAGCACGATGGGAGAATTGGCTGCCTCGCTGTCCCACGAAATTCTGCATCCGATCGCGACCGCCCGCAACAACGCCCGTGCGGGGATGCGGTTTCTGGAATTGAATCCGCCGAATCTGAATGAGGTCAGGGAAGCGCTCGGGTGTGTTGTCAGGGATGCGGACCGAGCCAAGGACATCGTTGGACGGATTCGTAATCAGATCAAGAGAGCGCCTCCGCGAATAGAGCTTTTTGGCCTCAACGAAGCGGTCAGCGAGGTGATTGTCATGGTGCGAAGCGCAATCGCCAAGAACGGGATCTCGGTCAGCACTCGCCTGATGGATGGACTGGCTCCTGTTCAGGGTGATCGCGTTCAATTGCAGCAAGTACTCGTGAACCTGATCCTGAATGCAGTCGAAGCGATGAGCTCGGTCGAAGACGGGACGCGAGAGTTGTTGATCAGAACCGAGCAAAGCCAAACCGGCGGCATTCTGGTCGCAGTGCACGATTCAGGGCTCGGCGTTGATCCGGTAAACCTCGAGCGAGTTTTCGAGCCCTTCTACACGACCAAGACTAGCGGAATTGGGATGGGGCTTTCGATTTGCCAAACCATCATCCACACTCATGGGGGCCGGTTGTGGATGCGTGCCAACGAACCTCGGGGAGCCGTATTTCAGTTCATCCTACCCGCTGCCCAGGAGGACTTATGAATTGTCTTCAGTCGGCGTATCGGGCTGCAAAGCCGAACGCAGGCACCGTTCGAGATCGTCGTCGTCTACTGGCTTGCTGAGGTAGCAAACAACTCCGTCCTTTAGAGCCTGATCCCTGACGACTTCATCGGGGTATGCAGTCACGAGGATCGTCGGAATCGCGTGCCCTGTGTCGATCAAATGCCTGTGCAGCTCGACTCCGGTCATCCCGGGCATGTGAACGTCGGCGACCAGGCAGCCAGTTTCAGGCAAGAGACGTGATGCGAGGAATTCGGCAGCTGAGGGAAAAGATTCGACAGTGTAGCCGAACAACATTACGAGCTTTCGCAGTGATTCTCGAAAGGGCTGATTATCGTCGACGATAGTTACGAGCGTATGGTTCAACATTGCGGCTTCCGAGAAACTTCGTGGCCCCGATATACCCGCGGCGCAATACCTCGCGCCGGCACGCAACTTTGTAATATCGGTGACATTCCCTAATAAGGCAATGCTGGCGCCCCTAAGCGATGGCTTAGGCCTTGGGCTATCCGCTTAGGGAGCAGACGCTGTTCAAATCAACCGATTGTACGTACTATAAGAGCCATAGCGGGAAGAACGCGCTGCCTTTGGGATACGGGGGATGGGTGACGCAAATCCCAGTGTCTTGGTCATCGATGACGATCCCGAGTTTCGCGACTCGGTTGCGCGTCTTCTGCGGACGGTTCGCCTCGAGACCCGGCAGTTTTCGTCTGTTTCCGATTTTCTCAAGGCCGATCTGCCCGAGGGCCCGACCTGCCTGGTGCTCGACGTGAGAATGCCGGGGCGAAGTGGTCTTGAGCTTCAGCGCGACCTTGCTGCTGCGAACAGGCAAGTGCCGATCATCTTCATTACAGCGCATGCCGACGTGCCGATGACCGTGCAAGCGATGAAGGGCGGCGCGATGGAGTTCCTAACAAAGCCGTTTCGTGATCAGGATCTTCTTGACGCTGTCGAGGCCGGCCTCGCTCGCGATCGTGCCCGTCGAGAGAGTGAAAGGGCATTGACCGCGCTCAGGGAGCGCTTCGACACGCTCAGCGCACGTGAGCGTGAAATCATGCTCCATGTCGTGGCGGGTCGCCTAAACAAACAGATTGCGAACGATATCGGCATCGCGGAGTCTACGGTGAAGGTGCATCGCACCCACCTGATGCGGAAGATGAGGGCACGTTCGCTTCCCGAGCTCAGCCGGATGGCGGACACCCTCAACGTGAGATCACAGCAGCCGCAGAACTCCTAGAGCAGGATGACTTTTCTTCGAATTGTCATCCCGCTCTATCTTTTTGTTTGAGCATGATCTTTTCGGAAAACCGGTGTCCACTTTTCCGGATCATGCTCTAGGCCGGCCCAAGGGCAGCGCCACAAGCGTTTCCGCGCGAGAGCACTTTCTCTGCGAACAAATTATACCTGCCGCATTGCTACAACGCTGATCGTCGCGCATTTCGTGCTCACCCGGTCAACGGATGCAGACGCGCGACGCCAATCGCGCCCGCGTCGTTCCTAAGCGATGGCTTAGCACAAGCAACTACAAGCGAACCTCACACTACCACCGCGCAATCGACGGCGGCGTGCCAAACCGTCAAAACCGCCTCACTGATTTGTCGGAGAATAGCTCTCTTGCACGCACGTGAGGTTACAATGCGCGCACCAGGATCGATCGCACCTCCCGAACGCTTGGCACAATTTCGTCGTCTCGAACTGAGACTTCAAACCATAGTACCAGAAACCTCCTTTGCAGCTGATCAACAGTTCCACTTGGTGGTAAGCAGCCTGGCCGAGCTGCTTGAAACTGCAAGGCGAGAGCTAGAGCGCGACCGAGAGGTGGCCAAGGCGTCCCTGATTGTGGCATCGCGCATCTTGCACGCGGAGATCGAGCGTTGTTCTGGCGCTAATGGCTGCCCGAGAGGCGGTCTAGTTGCTTGGCAGATCGCTCGCGTGCGAGCTTACATTGACAACCAGTTACATCGCACCATTCACATCCGGGATCTCAGTGCGGTCGCGTGTCGGAGCCCCGCGCACTTCTGTCGAAAATTCAAATCGACTTTCGGCAAGTCGCCACATGCCTACGTGGTGAGAAAGCGTCTGGAGAAAGCCTGCCACCTGATGATGACCAACTCGGCGTCGCTAAGTGAAATAGCGCTGAGCGTAGGCTTTTCGGATCAAGCGCATCTGTGCAGGCTCTTCAGACAGGCCTTTGGTCAAAGCCCGGCCAACTGGCGACGCGAACGCGGAATCCCTGGCGAGGTCACCTTGAGAACCGGCGCTGACGAGAATTTTGGTGCGGCTTAACCAATGACCGTTATGCCCCGGTAGCAACCAAATTCCGCGGCGCACCGAAATGACGCGATGTGCCAAAACCGAAGTCGGCGAGCTTATTCGATCACTTCCTCGGCGCGGGCGATCAGCGTGGGCGGCAGTTCAAGGCCGAACGTGTGAGCCGTCTTGAGGTTGATCTGACCTTATCGGGTAAGTGGGACACTAGCTGGCGGCAGTGATCCACACTGCCACCAACGTTCCACCCCCGAGCTCATTGTACCGGGTCATTTTTCAGAGCTCGGGCCTCGTCGGAGCCAAGTCCGTTCATCCCTCAAGAGCGGAAATGCGGCGACTGCGATGGCATGTCCGTTTCGTGCTAGAAGCGTTCATTCGAAGTCATTGCATGCGCATTGGATGGATCAGGACCAGAACTAAACGTGCGAGAGCCGCCGGGATGTTCCCAGCGCCTCGCGCGTTGCGTAGCGATATGATGCGACGCGCAGCGTCGCGTGGTGGAACGTTGCGATGCGCCGAGGCGTACTGCGTTGCCTACCGTAATGTCGATAAGTCCTACGCGTCCTATCGACCAATCTAACATGGCTGGTCGCGAGGCGACTTCAAGACAGCGCTGCTGTCGAAGTCGCCATCACTTTCGATCGCGCCGAACAGGCACTTGCAATCACCGAGTGATGCAACTGCAAACCGAATTTCTGAGAAATGAGTTTGGTACGGCAACGGAACGATCCAAGCCGGTGAGCGGTGGAATTGCTTCTCCCAGGGGACATGTTGCAACAGAATAGCCTGACGCGGTTCATAGCGACGGTCATCGTTCTCGCCTACTGTCTGCTTTGGGTCCCAAACTCGGTCCTCGGGAAGCGGCTGAGCTAGGTCCGCTCATTAGCGGAAATGCGTGGACTGCGTCCGTTTTGCGCCAACAGCAGCATTCGCGGGCCATTTGGTGTAAACGGATACCCAAGGGCGCAGGCTGTCTGTCCGTTTAGACCACGGTTAATTGCCCAGCGGTAAAGCCAACAGCAAGGTAGACCATGTTGAAGCACTGGCTCATTGACCTCATTGGTCACGTTTCCGGTCTCAGCGATACACAACTTAGGCAAATTGAAAAATCGTTGCCGGCGAGCAAAGCGCTGATCGATCTTCTCAATAGGGCAGAGCCGATCATCGAACAGGCGCAAAAGCTGTACGTCGAAGCTGAGCCTCTGATCGATGAAGCAATGAAAGAGTGGCAGACTGTCGGCCCCGTGGCGCAGATTTTGATCGATGTTATCGGGCATCATGTCAACAAAGGTAGTTCGCTGGCAGAAGCCGCTGAAACAGTCCGCACGGCGCTCAACGGCTCAATCGAGAGCGTCGCCGCGGATCATTGGATCGATCAGCGAATGAGATGTGTAACCGTGTTTGGGGGAACTGGCTTTGTTGGCCGTCGCGTCGTGCGCTATTTGTGCGAGTCCGGCGCCACGGTGCGCGTCGCCTCACGGCATCCTAGGCGGGCTGAGGGCGACGACGTCAAACAGATCGCCGCCGACGCACATGACGAGCGCTCGGTGGAGGCCGCCCTTGCGGGCGCCGATGGCGTGGTCAACGCGATTAGCCTGTACGTCGAGCACGGAAGCGATACATTCCATTCGGTGCACGTCGAAACGGCCGCTAGGATCGCGAGCATAGCGCGGCGGGTCGGGGCCAAACGGCTAGTTCACCTATCAGGAATCGGCGCCGACGCGGCCTCGCCTTCGCCCTATATTCGCAGTCGCAGCGAAGGCGAGGCGGCCGTGCAGGCCGCATTCCCTGGCGCGGTCATCATCCGCCCAGCGGTGATGTTTGCGTCGGACGACGGCTTCCTCACAACAATTCTCAAGCTGCTTCGGGCCCTGCCGGCTTATCCGATATTCGGCGACGGCAGGACGAGGCTGCAGCCGGCCTACGCGGACGACGTTGCTGCGGCGATTACGCAAGTACTGCGGCAGAGCAAAAAGCCGTATCCTATCTACGAACTGGCCGGCCCGCGGGTCTATTCATACGAGGAGTTGTTGCGGACCATTGCCCGCACCGCAGGTTTGCGGCCGGTGCTGATGCGGATGCCGTTTGCCTTGTGGAATGTACTTGCCGGCGTCGCTGAAATCTTGCCGCACCCGCCCCTCACCCGAAATCAGGTCGAACTTATGCAGATCGACACCACAGCCTCGGACAATTTGCCGGGGTTTCGCGTGCTCGGTATTTCGCCGCGATCGCTCGAAGAAGAACTCGAAGCGATGCTCAAGCAAAGCAAATGAGGAAACTCAGCAAAATTGCGACCGGATCTGGCTGCAGGCTAATGAGTCCACGCCCTAGCACTACAGTTGCAATTTTTGGGTGGTTCTGAATCAATCGGGCGACCATGATTCGGGATTTGATGATTGGTGGCGCGTCGGTCGAAGATACGCTGACGCTGTGGGCTTCTTTGTTGCGAGAGGCCAAGCAACGAATTCGCCCGCTGTTTACGCAGGAGCGGGTCGCGATCTCGGCGGGGCAGTTTCTCGATGGACTGTTGGGCAGCGAGCCGCGCAAGACGGGTTGGATGAGGGCGGAGGCAGCCGGTGATCAGGGACCGTGGCGCCAGCAGGCGATCCTTGGTCGGGGACGGTGGGATGCCGACGCGCTAGGCGACATCGTACGAGAGTACGCGCTGGAAACGCTTGGCGATGAAGACGCGGTTCTAGTGATCGACGAGACCGGCTTTTTTGAAGCAGGGCAAGGCGTCGTGCGGGGTGGCACGTCAGTACACTGGATCGGCGGGCAAGATCACCAATTGCCAGATTGGCGTATTCGCTTGTTATGTGTCGCGGTATGGCCATGTCTTGATCGACCGTGCGCTCTACCTGCCAAAGGAATGGACGGACAACCGCGTTCGCCTGAAGGCAGCGCATGTGCCGCGCGATGCGGGCTTTGCGACGAAGCCTAAAATCGCGCGTCGCATGATCGCTCGCGCGATCGCCGCAAAGGTGCCGTTCTCGTTCGTTGCGGCGGACAGCGTGTATGGCACGGGAGAGATTGAAACCCTGCTGCGCAAGGCGTGCAAAGGCTATGTTCTGGGTGTTGCGTCCAATCACGTGTTCTATTCCTGGGGCAAGGGGCAGCCTGTCGCCGGCACCGCCTCCGCGATCGCACAGAGCCTTCCCAAGCATGCCTGGCGTCGCCTGTCGTCCGGCGAAGGGACCAAAGGTCCGCGCTGGCACGACTGGGCCTATCTCGAGCTTGCCGATCTCGACGGCAGTGAATACGATGATGACCTTGCCAGGGAATGGACGCGAGGTCTGCTGATCCGCCGCAACATTGCCGACGGCAGCCTGGCATTTTACTCCACGTGGTGCCCTAAGGGCACGTCCATCCAAAAGCTGGTGTTAGTGGAAGGCCATCGCTGGGCCGTCGAGGACAGCTTCGAAACGACCAAGAACGAGCTCGGTCTTGACCACAACGAAACCCGCTCCTGGCATGGCTGGCATCGCCATGTCTCACTCGTCATGCTTGCCTTTGCCATAATGGCCGTTATCCGTTCTCGGGCCAACACCGCGCCCAAAAAAACGCGAACGCGGGCTCGACCGAAGCTTCGTTCTTAATCCGCTGGTCGATCCAGGAAGTCAGGCGCATCGCCATGAAGCTCGCCCAGCGACGCATCTCGCATGCATACTTACTTGCTTGGTCCTCCTGGCGCAGGGCTCATCAAGCCAACGCGCGCAGGGCCCATCTCAAGAAAAAATTGCAACTGTAGTGCTAGCTAGCTAGCTAGTCTAGATTGCCGTCAGATTCATTGGTGAACGGCAAGCACATTGCGGACCTGGTTCTGTGTGTCGAGCCCTGTTGCTCCTGAATTTATCCTCAATTTAGCGTCCTGAGCTTGCCGGAGGGCCAACCGGGCGCATTGGATTGAAAGGGTCCAATGCAATGAGGCTTGTCTCAACGTGATCGCATTTGGGGCATTCGAACAATCGGCATTCGAAACCAATCGGCCCCGGTGAAACGCGTTCCAGCATCATCCGGGCTTGGCAACGAGAACACCGAGGGCGCTCAATAGCGGTCAAGAATTGTCGGGATAGGGGCACGATGTTACCCTGCGTTCGATGGATGCGTTACCAGCGCCCACGCCAGCCGCCGCTCCACCTGCTTCCCCATCCGCTGCCACCTCGAAAGAGTTGAACGATGAGGAGAAGCAAGATCGCACCGATGGTCGCGTTGACGATTGCGCTGATCACTCCCGTACCGAGATGGATACCCAGCTGAGGCAATAACCAGCTTCCGATAAAGGCGCCCAAAATCCCGACAATGAGGTCACCAACGATCCCAAAGCCGGTCCCTTGCACGATTTGACCTGCCAACCAGCCGGCTACGAGACCCACAAACAATATGACCAACAGGCTTTCACTCGACATATTCATTTTGCCACCTCGGCATTTTGGTTCAGGCGCAGCATTACAAGCTGATCTGCTGCTGCTGTCTGTACAGATTTGATCAGGTTAGTGCGGTTTCGCATTTGGCTCCGACCCGATAGCCAGAAATATCCAGAAATTGTCACCTGCGTCCGAACAGTCCGCCCACCACGCCGCCGATCAGGCCACCTGGACCGCCGCCACCACTACGGTGATGGCGTGCAACACCCCCGTCGCGACGACGGGCCGGATGGTCGTCATCGGATTTGTCGGTGCTGGGGTTGGCCGCTGTAACGGTTTCGGCCAATAGCGCCTTATGCTGCGGCGTGTTGAGGAAGCCGGTCTTGGGATAGCCGCGTGCCGCCTGCCAGCGCATGATAACGGCGCGCGTCGGCGCGTCGAACTTTCCGTTGACCTTGGTGTCGAAGCCGAGACTGGTCAGTCGGCGCTGCACGGCACGTCGTTTTCCCTTGTCGAGGCCGATCTGATCTTCGGTTTCCTGAGTTGCTTCGTCGGCAGAGGTCGCCGGATCGGTAGAGGTCGCCCGATCGAATGCCGACAGATTGCGGGTGGTCGTGCTCGGACCGTTCGCCAGCGAGGCCATCCGCGCCAAGGCGATCGATTTGAATTGACCTTTGGGATAGCTAGTCAGATAGGCACTTAGTTCTTCAGGCCTGTTCGAATCCTTGATCGAACGCCAGAACTCGAGCTCAACCTCCGAAGCGGCGCCGACCGTGGATACCGGCGTATTCCCGGCAACGGCGTCGGAAGCGCCCGCGGGCGGCGCAACCGGATTGAGGTACACAGCTCCGATCAGGTTGGTGCGCCCCCAAGGCAGTTGCCCCTTCTTGGTCTCTTCATTGACCTGGGCGCGAACCTGCGTCATCGCCTGCTGAATCTCGATGCCCGGCTGCGTAATATTGGCCACCAGCGCCCGGGTGAACGGGCTATTGGTGCCTTGTTGGCCATCAAGCGCGGTCTGTCCGGGACCGGTGGCGAACGCGATCAGGGTGCCTTCGCCGGATTTCATTTCGGCGAGACCAGTCTGCACCGAAACACTGCGCGTGCCAGCTGCGGCCTTGATGTTGGCTGCAAAGGGATTGTCACGGCAGGCATCGAGGAAAACCAACTTAACCTTGGCGGCGGTCATGGTCTGATCGAGCGTGAGATCGACATTGATCGCGTTACCAAGCTTGACATCCATTTCCGATTTGATGTCGGCATCGACCGGAAGCAGGTAGTTGATGCCGTCAACGGCGATGCCATGGCCGGCATAAAAAAACACCGCAACATCCGCGCCTTGCGTTTTCTTGCCGAATTCGAGCAGCCGCTCGGTCATCTCCTGGCGGGTGAGATTGACACCCTCAACGACATCGAAACCCGCGTTGCGGAGCACGCCGGCCATCGACCTGGCATCGATCGGCGGGTTTTCGAGCGGCGTAACATTCTTGTAAATTCCGTTGCCGACGACAAAGGCGACACGCCGGTCGGCTTTGGCGGCATCCGCACTGATGAGAATTCCCAGGACGGAAAATGCAAGGATCAAGACGCGCATGGCCTATTCTTCCTTCATCCGTCCAAACACACTCCCGGGAAAGCTCGAAACTTCCGGTGGTGTCTAAATCATGGCTCAACTCTGGCTTGGACGCAGGGCAACTGTTATCCGGGTCACTTGTTCCGGAGTGCGCGTCGATTGCTACACCGCACCGCACTAAACGATGGGAGCCGTGGCGGCGATAACAGAGCCGGATCTCGCTATTGACGCACCACGCTCACCGTTGCCGTGCCGCTGTCGATCATGTCGAGTTCAAGCGCCGCCGCGTGGCTCACGTCGATAATTCGACCACGACCATAAGGCCCGCGATCGGTGATGCGGACGACGACAGTCTTGCCATTGCGAAGGTTGGTCACCAGCACCCTCGTGCCAAACGGCAATGTCCGATGAGCAGCAGTAAGCGCGGTCCGGCCGGTTACTTCCCCGCTTGCGGTCCGCCCGCCGCCATAGAATGCGGCAAGACCGCTTTCGGCGTGAACTGGACAGATCGCTATCGATGATAAAGCCGCAGCCAATGAGAGCTTGACGAACATGATCCCCACTGAACGTCGGGCGATCTACTAAGTTCCCTGAACCGCGCGCAGCATCAGTCGGCTAAGGCTGCAACTATCGTTGCCGCCGTTAGGGTTGCGATCTCAGGTCAATTTTCGCTCAGCGCGATCAGCTTGCCGCGCCAGGGCTAGCCAGGTTGCGAAAATTGAATCTTAATCCTTTATCCCGACGCTGCTGGCCCGCCGGTCTCCTTAATTTGGATTCTCACCCATAGACCGGAAATAGTGCTCGGCGTGCTGGAAGTAATTCTCCGCCACGATCCGATCCCCGGCCAGAGCTTCGGCACGGGCCAGGGCCAGATAGCGTTCATAGTTTCTTTGGGCGTTTTGAGCGTTTCTCGCCTGGGGGCGGGCGAATCCGGAAGATTGATTTCTCCGGGTGGGCTGGGAGCTTCGCGGCATAGCGTTGGTTATAACCTTCGCATTTGGGCGTGGCTGCACCGTCGCGGGTCTAGGTTCCGAAATGTGTTTCATGTTGGTCCGTATGCCGCTCCGGCGGAAGCCGGACGACATTCGTTCGAGGAATTGTCGAGTTGGGCGCCGCGGTGAGGGCAGCGATCAAGCTTTGATGGGAGCAGGAAGTTGGGCTCGGCACTCGATCAAGCATACACAGAGAGCTGGCCGAACGGATCCAGATCGACAAAACTCATATAGGAGGGCAAAGCGGCGATTTCAAGTTGCAGCTAGAGCTGGCTCAACCTTTCCCTTGGCTTGGTATCTCAACGTTCACACTTTTTTGGATGGGCTGGCACAGCGCTGATGGCTGCTACCGTTGCGGCACTGGTTCTGTCTTCGATTGGCTGACCCGCACATTCGTCCCAAAAAATTGCGGCTATGTTCACGGAACGATGCGCAGCAATGAACCTTACCTATTCAATGAGCCTTACCTATTCGGAGGCTCGAGCCATCCTGAGGCAATCCAATGAATATTCCAGCCGTCGATCGCGCGTTGATCATGTATGGCGCTCTTGCAAACCGCTCCGAGACCAAGGGAGCCCGTGAACGGCTTTCCGAGCATCTGATGAAAATGTATATCGGGGGCGAAAAGGACGAGCACCGCTTGACGGTCGAGGGGCTGTCTTACCTTCACAACCTCCATCAGGACATCGACTTCAGAAACTAGAGCAGTGTATTGCCCTTTTGGGCGTCCCGCTGCTTCCGCAGCGAGTTCCTCCGCGTTATTCTCGCTTTGGCGGCGCGGACCGCTTCCGTCCTTGTCGGCTGTTGTTTCGGTTGCTGCGTCTTCGCTGCCTTTCCCACGATTGGCATGATAGGCAGCCCTTGGGTCGGCATGATCGAGCCGCGCTCAAGGGGTTGCATTGTCATTGGGCCGGTAGATGTTGGGTTTCTTTTGGGCATCGGTGAACACGGCGAGAGGATCGGTCAGGAAGCCAACAACCTGCACGGAAAGACGTTCCGCTAGCAAACAGCAATGGTTTCAAGCAAATCTGGATTCTAGCTCCCAGTTATCGCCTGATAGCGTTCGTACCCGCTCGATTTCCTAGGACATTGAGTTCGGCAACACGTTCGCTGCCATTCTTTGACGCGCTTCTTGCTTTGACGCGCTTCTTGGATACTGGCCGCATTGCAATCGCCAAAGGTATTTTCGCCTTAGTTGGTAACAGCTCTAAATCTTTGAAAGTGAGCCATTTCAGTTAATGATGGAACGTAACGTCCGGCCCGGACGTTCCCATTCAGGCGCCCGCGCTTTCATATTGAACTCGGGCATACCTCGATCGGAGTACACCATGAATATTTTCTACATCATCGGCGTAGTGGTAGTTATCATCTTTGTTGCAAGCTTCTTGGGTCTGCACGTCTGAATAAGCGACATCTTTTTTAGTGCAGGCGCTCTAACTCAGGGAAGGCGGCCATGGGCCGCCCTTTCTTATTTTAAAATAGCAGCTCCGCCGCATCTGAACCGGGAGCATTACTTGTGATAGAAGCGGAATTGAAGGTGATGAACCCGCTTGAATTGAAGCCAACGAGTCCGAAGCACATGTGCCATGCGTTCCACCAGTCTTCGTGACACCTTCCAGACTTCCATCGATTCCACCATGTCCATCATTTGCCGCCAGCATCGATATCCCAAAGCGAAAGCGGGAATCGACAGCAGCTTGTTTCGATTAAGCTGAAACAGCTGTTCGACGAACATCAGCTTCAATACTTCAGCAGTGACAAACGTCATCGCAGCTGCGCCGAAATGGCCGGTCCCGATCAAATATCCCGCCAGAGGCTTTGCCGGTTCGAGGATGATGATCGGAACGACCAAGAGCGCGAGCGCAGGATAAGGTCGCAGAGAAACGATCCAGAGCCGCGTTCGCTCGAAAAGATTCCTTTCATCGATCCATACAATCGTCGGCCGCGTCAGGTAAGATAAGGCGCCGTCGACCACGAAATAGGCTGTGGCAACGATCAGAACTGCCGTCTTCCAAAAGCGGGCCATGGATCCTCCGCGGGATTAAGGCGCAGAACATCAAACTGTTCCAAAATGCACGTTAAGAAGAATGAGAACGCCGGGAACAGATCATTGCCAGAGAGGCTTAATGTAATAGCCCGGGATTTTCGAGAACCCCATGGATAACTTTGCCAACGCCTCTTTCGCACCCGAATTGATTGCGGTTATGCAGGACGCCCTCAAGGGCGCGGTTTCGACGCTGCCGCATCCGGTCAGCTCCAGCCATATCAAGTCAATTGCAGAAACCATCCTTCGAAGCGCCAGTGAGGGCGAGCGGGATCCGAAGGCTTTGCAAACAATGGCGCTTTTGGAGCTTCAAATTTCGCCTAGAAAATAAATTCGAGCCAACGCGATCTCTTTCGCCCCCAGTTGCCGCTTCAGCCGAGCGAGCGCATGCTTCGGTTAACGCGACACTCTCATTCAGATTTGCGGCGCTAGGCCGGCCCGATCGAACACCGGCGTTTTTTCGATATCATCCCGCCCGGCACCGGATGCCGTGTCTTCTGCCGCGTGCCGCAACGCTTCAGTGGTAGAGTTCAGACCTTCCACCGTCTCGTTGGCCTGGCTGCCGGAGTCGTGCGGTCGCGCAGGTACCCGTTCGCCTGTTTCAGCAGTACTTGGGTCGCGATTGTTCTGTGACATGGTTGATTTCCTTGAGTACACCAATCCACTCGTTCGCATTCCGTTCCACATGCCAACGTCCCTTTCTTGCAATCTTGGCAGTGCATCGCCGGCGCCAGTACTAACTAAGCCCGCTTACTCAACTCAGCGGGTTTTTCTTTTGCTTTTGCGGACCGCGGCAAATTATTGACGATCGTCTGGTCAAAATTGCTCACTTTCAAAACAGGCCGCTGTCGTCGGAAACAGGCCAATACTCACCGTCCGGTGCCGTCCGGATACCCGCAATTTGAATTAGGACGGTGCCCCGTCCCCGCGCTGGGACCGTTTCTTCTTGATATTCGATCATCTCGTCAGCGCAATCGAGCAGCGAGTGTGGAATTGTAATAACCTTAGGCCACACCAGATTTGCAAGCCGGCTTCTCGTGCGCTCTGGAACGTAAACTGATCTTGTCGATTAACTCTTCGGGACTTCATCTTAGGGAGTATGCGCGATGGACAAGGATCGAATTGCCGGCTCTGCGAAGGATTTCGGCGGTAAGCTCGAGGGCGCCGTTGGCGATATCGCCGGCGACGCCAGGACCGAGGCAGCAGGCCGCGTCCGCGAGGCGACAGGCACGGCGCAGAACCTGTACGGCCAGGCCAAGGATGCAGCGCGCGAAGCTACGGATGCCGCCGTCGGCTACGCCAAAGGAGCTTACGAGAACAGCGGCGATACTTTCCGTGACGGCTCGCAAGCGATTGCGAAGAAGGTGCAGGACAATCCGCTCGGTTCGATGTTGATGGCGGGCGCGATCGGTTTTGCGTTGGCGCTATTGATGACGCGCGCGCCGCGCCGCCCGCCGCAGCGCTGGCGATAACGATTAAGATGCCCATATCGGAACAATTCACGCTTTTGATTGATTGGCTGTTTGTTGGCTCGGAGATTAGATCGTGAGTGATGACATCCCGCTGGCTCCTTTCACCTACGAAGGCTTGGATCCGGTTCCAGAACCGAAATCCACCATCGCGGAGGTCTCCGAAGCGGTGAAAGGGACAGTCCATCGAGTTAGCGGCGCGATAGAGGCGGGTCGAAAGCCTGGGATGCCGTTGAGCATCTTGAGTAACATCGCGCGCGAAGCGCCTCTTGGTTCGCTGTTAGTCGCATTCCTGTTAGGAGTTGCCGTCGCCCGCCGCCGATGATGGTTTGAGGGGCGCGCTAACCGTCCCGGGTCCGAGAGGGGTCCTGGGATCATGCACTGCGGCAACTCGCAGCTTTATTCGATCACCCTCATCGGCGCAGCTAACAATCCCGACCAGCTTTGGCTGGGCGGGATCGTCTGGACTGGGAAACACAGGATGCTTCAGCCGCGCTTGGCGCCCGCGACGTAGCCGGCGGTGACCTCGTCTCTGAACAGCGCGCCAAGTTACTCAGCACGTCCGTTTGGTGCCGCAAACGAACTCATGCACCGTGGCAAGCGGCGATCTTATTTGCTGGCGAAATTTTCAATGCTGCTTCGGCGCATCCGTTCGGTGCCAACAACCGAAGTCGCGGACTCGCTCGATCAGCTCATCGGTCTGCGCGAGCAGCGTCGCCGGGCGGGTAAGCAATTCTACACAAGCCTGGCTTCACCGATTGCCTGATAAAGGCTGATCAAGCCTACTATGATGGGCAAACTTCCCATCAGCGTCCAACCCAAGGGCGATCCCGATGCCACGGTGTAGGCTATGATCCAGACGCCGAAGGTAGCTATTCCTGCTGAGATCAAGAACGAGAGTGCTCTATCCATATGCGTCCCTTTTCAAGATCTCCTGCCGCAGAACAGACGAGCCAAAGGAACGCGTTGTTCTTTCCGTCTGCCTCAGTCTGGTCAAAACAGCTCACTTGATTTGCGCGAATTGATCACGAACTAGTTTGGGTGGACCTTTTCATCGCACCAAGCATTTGGTTACCGCAGCGTTTCGCTGTTCGGAGAGGCGACGCGATGTTTGTCCCTTCTTATTCCGCCGTGTTCTTGGCATTCGAATCGGGCAACGTCATTGGGCTTCGCATGATGAAGATGATGTCCGGCGGCAGCGGCTTGCGCGACGAAGCGCATTTGATGGTAACGGAAAAAGTACACGCCATGTTTGAGGCTGGTGCAAGCCTTATGACTGGCGGCACGGCGAGCAGCGTAGTTGATCGGTACCGGGAACACGTCGCCGCAAACGCGAAACGACTATCACATTAGATGCAATGAAAGAGGCCGCGAACTGAGACGGCGGCCTATAAAGCCAGAAACCTTCATCGGCTGGCGTGCGACACCCACGCGCCTTTGTTTTGGGAAAGTGGGCCGCCGCCGCCGGCGTTCGCCCATAGGCCGCTCCCAAAAAGCAGCAGAGCAAGACTCAGTCCGAGTATTTGCATCATTTCCAAACTCCGTATTGGACTCACAATCCTCATGTGCCCAAAATGTTCCTAGTGCCTGGTTCGAATAGGGACAGTCGTTCCTAAGCACAGGAGGACTTCTGCGCTAAGATTTGCATCTGAAGAGTTCTTGATCTAGCTCACCCGTGGGTCATGCTGCCAACCCGACGACGGCTGTCGGGTGCAATTGTGCTGATTTGAATCTGCTGGTGTCCTAATTCGCTAATTCTTTGCGAATTGTTTTTTGAAATGAGCAAAACGGGACGGCGCCGAGATCGTGGTGGCTCCATTGTACTCCATCACCGCCCCTTATCGGCATCTCTCGGTGACTGAGAATGTCGCGCTCCCGCCTGATCTAAGGCGAAGCATCATGCCATCACTTCAGCCTAAGCTTGTAGACGGCCAGACTCGATATACCAACTCGCAACTTCTTCAATTGTGCCGCCAGATGCTCCGGTACGCTTGGTCGTGGCCGAGAGGATCATCTGAACGGTATCAACGTCGGCAGACCGCCGCTTCGTTGCGCAGCCTCTTTGGAAACAAGGAGTGGCTTGACGCGGATACCGTTTTCCTCATTCGGGACATCATCGCGGTCAAGGCGACGGGCTTTTGAAATTAGGACAGTGAACAAAAGTGAGCAGCGCGCCGCTGTTGGACGTGGTCGGCTGCTAGCCGAACGTCGCGGCCCATCACGCGCGACGTTCCCCCAAGATGGCCCCAGCTCGAATTCAGCCCCGGGCTGGGGCCGTTTATCTCCTAGCTTGAGGGTGAAGCGCGGCCTTTTGGGCTCTTACTTGCTCTACCAATTCTGTGATCCGATCAATCGTAAGCTGATCACTAATAGACGCGGATATGCGCTCGTAGTGCTCGATCTTGCCGTCGAGTTCGACACACTTGTCACACATTTTCCGCTCCGCATTTGCGCGTCATTGGCGATCAACATTGGCAGCTGCTTATAAAACGGCGAGCCGGCGCGTTTGTTCAACGATCCCAAATTAGGCCGCCTCTAAATTCAAACCAGGCCACAAGGGGGTTGAAACAGGCCAGCGCCCAACTGAGGCGGCCTTATGAATGCAACAAGGTGACAACGATCACGAAACCACAGGCGGCAACCGCTCCCGCCGCCGCTGCAAGGTAGAGAAGTCTTAGGTTGCCGGTCACCTACGTTGGCGAGTGCAATTCGCCACGGAGCCAGTCCGCAGTTTCCCGGGATTTCATCGGATCTGCTAGCTCGACCACGCACTGATGAACGTGATCGCAAGCAGAGCATTCGAATGTGCGGATGTCAAAGCCCGAGCAGGCCGGGGTGATCCGTGCCAGCATCGTTATTTGCTTTGCACTTTGGACATGGTGGCCCGTAAAATGTGAAGATGATGCTTCGCCTTGGATCGGGCGGGAGCGCGATACTCTCAGTCACCGATAGATGCCGATAAGGGGCGGTGATGAAGTCACGCTGGAAGCATCGCCAGATCGGCGCTTTCCCGTTTTGCTCATTTCAAAAATAATTCACGAGAAATCAACGAATTAGGACACTCGTGATTTAAAGCTTTGCCTCTGCGAACCTTGCCCAATGCAAGGGGATGGCCCGTCATCGTTCCGTCTGCTAGCTTCCGAACGTCCCGAAAATGCTGGCGAGGCGAGCTATGCTCTTACCCGTACAATACGCCTGGTTCGAACCCGTACTGATCGCGGCCATCGTGGTATTCATCATTGATCTAGTCGGCAACTGGATCGGTTTCGGCAACCGCGTCCTCGGCGCTCTCATGAGCGCGATCGTGTTTGCCCTGGTGTTCGGAGCGCTAGTCTATTTCGGCTACGGCAGCGTGTCGATGTCAGTGACGACGACGCCGAGTGCAACTGCCCCTGCTCAAACGCAAAAGTAGATCGGCCAGCCGGAAATGCTGGCTCGCTGCTGCGGCTGTTCGCCGCTGTCGCGGCGCCTCGTTCGATCTCGTTGATCGGTTTGTAGCAAGTGCAAAAGGCCCCGGACGGGGCCTTTTGAGATTCATACCGCGTCTTTTGCGGCCTTGACCGGGCGTGCCCTTACGATCTTGCGAGCCGGTTTGGCCTTGAAGGTCATTGCTTCGCCGGTGAAGGGGTTTGTACCTTTGCGCGCTTTGGTAGCGGGCTTATTAATGACGACGAACTTGGCAAAACCTGGAACCAGGAAGACGCTGTTTTTCTTCAGCTCCTTATAGCCGATGGTCGCCAGCGTTTCCATGACGCCTTTTACGTCTTTCTTTGCTAGTTCGTTCTCAGCGGCGATTTTCTCGATCAGCTGCGACTTTGTCATCTGCACTGCCATTTTGGCTCCTATATGTTGATTCGCGCCACGGAGCCTATTCGGACTCCGGCGGGGCGGTAATATCTGATTTGTGGGGTCTCGACCAAGACCCCTTGCCCAACTCAGCGGGCTTTTCTTTTGCTTTTGCGCGGCGGGGCAAGTCGTTGAGGGTACCTTTCAAGGCGCTTTTGGGCGCGGCCGATGCGACCGGCGAGGCAAATCTAGCGGCCCACCGCTGCTCAAACTTTCGTTGCAGGTGAACAGGAATAGCGCTCATAGCCGCAGCTCCGCGTTCGTCGTCGCCCCGGTCTCACGGCCCTCAATGCGCGTGGTCGCTTAAAGGTCCGCCTCGGGCTCGGCCGGCGGCCTTCCCAGATTAGCACAAGGGCCATCGAGGGCGTGGAGCATGCCGGGTGCTATGCCGGCGCTCGCAGCCCGGAAGACCTCCACTTCATCGAACGGGTCTCGCCGACGACCTGGTCGACGTGATCGCAATTGGCGCCCTGAAACGTGCGCAACTCGAATCCGATGCGCCAAGGCTTGATATGCGTCAGCACCATCGGTCCCAGACATTTGGGACAGGTGTGGGACCGTACCGCCATGCGGCTCGAATCCAACAAGACTTCCAGGGATGGCATGATGCTCACCTAGATCCAGGCGGGAGCACAACACTCTCAGTCACCGGTAGATGCCAGCCAAGCGAAGCGGCGGTGATGCAGACACCCTGGGGCCGCCGCCATCCCCAGCGCTGTTCAATTTTGCTCACTTTTGAAAAGTTAACGAATGAGACCACGCAGGCAGCCGATTTGGAATGGCCGAAGAACCACCTCCGATAGCGATGATGCCGCCAGCCATGGTGATGGCCGCGGCGTCTCAGTCGAATACCAAGGCTGGGACCGGAACATCTGAGACGTTGGAATGTTTACTCTCCGACTCATCAGGAGAAATGGTCATGATTAGATTCGGAGCGATGACGGCTGCCTGTCTGGCAGTTGCACTTGCGGCGACGACCCCCGCACTCGCAAGGGGCGGACATGGCGGTTGGCACGGCGGCGGTGGAGGTTACCACGGTGGCGGCGCTCACTTTGCCGGTGGAGGCTTGAGAGGCGGCGGATTCCGTCACGGCGGCTTTGGTCCCGGAATTGCGGGAGCCGGAATCGCGGCTGGCATCATCGCCGGCTCGGCACTTGGCGCGGGCGCTTACTATGGCGGTTACGGGCCAGGCTACTATGACAATTCATATGCCTACGATAACGGCTACGACGGCGGTTACGATAACGGGTATGCCGTTCGCAATGGCTTCGTCTGCCAGCCAGGAACATTTTTCCGTGGCGAGGACGGCCGCAGGTATCTCTGCCAGTAACGAAATAAAAAAGCGCCCGTCCGGGCGCTTTTTTTAACCTCCACAGGCGGTCATCCCACAGCACGCGGAAGTTCTCATCAGGCGCGAGACGACAAAACACAAGCGGCCTCCCCGAAGGATGGCCGCTTCTGTTTCGCAATTATTGATCAATCGCGGTCGATAACAACCGGGCGATGGTCGTTGTCGCGGTCTCGGTCGTGGTCACGGTCCTTCCTGATAATAACCGTTTCGTTACGATCTCTGCGGTCCCGATCCCGATAGTGTTCACGGTCACGATCGCGATCGCGATCGCCATGACTTTCACCCACGGTCACGCCGCGAGGACCTACGCCGATTCCGACTTCTTCCGCTCCAGCAGGAATTGCGCTGCAAATACCCACCACGGCCGCTACTGCTACTGCGTATTTGATCATTACGTGCTCCTATGAATGTGAAACTCTGGAGCCAACCCCTTGCCACGACCAAGGTTCCGCGAAGGCAGGAAAACAAACAGGCGCTGGCCTCATTCGATATTTTTGGATGTGAGCAATATTGATCAGCGGGCTGTAATGACGAGTTGGCATACTGCTGCGATCACCGCACCGTTCCGGCATGCATCGGTGACAAAGCGTCCGGTAGCGCTCCCGCCTGATTTTACGAGAGGCACCTATGCCCGGTCCACAAAGGCCCGCTTTATCGCCTCGCGTGGCGATGTGGCCTCGTTGTCCCAAATGCCAGTCGTGCATGGAAGTACAGCATATTGCTTCAGCACGGTCCGGATTCGAGCACCGGACCCTGCGATGCACGGAGTGCAGGCTCATCCACGAGGCGCAGGTAAGCGCCGACTCGATGAAATCGGATGCGATCTGCTGGTAGCACAGCGACCTGAGAGCGCCCACGGCCAGGACCATGCCAGCTCACCGAAAACCCGCCGTCCCGGCGCTGGGATCGCTTCATACTGGACTACAAACTAATTCCCGCCAGAGGCAGAACCCGTTGAAGAATGGCCGCCAGGCAGATCAGCGCCACGAGTAATTTGAGGAGATTGGCCAGCCGGCCATCTCGAACAAACTTGTCGACGGCCCAAAAGCAGATCGCGCCAACCACGACGATGACTAAAACCCCAATGAGAACTGAAATCATGGCTGCCCCCTGCGCTTTTGATTCTAATGACGTCTGCACTCTCCGTCTAATACTTAGCCTATCGCGGCTTTCGACCGCGCGAAAGCACTCCGACGGATGAACTTTGGGATCTCTACTGAATCCGCGACCGTTACTCTTGAGCGCTCGGAGGTAGAGCCGCGAAAGTCCCCGACCCGGCTTGGAACCAACTGGCCGGTTCAGGCTTGAATCTGGGTGCTGTTCGTCGGAGGTATGTATGATGCCCGGAGCTGGCTGGTCACCGAAGCTCGTGCCCTACGGGGCCGATCAGACCATTTACCTCGTTGTGGACAGCTTCAGCGCGAGCGGCGCCGTCTACCGCGAAACCGAGGTCGAGCGGACAGACTTCGAAACCATCATCGCCGATTTCTTGACTGGCCAATTTAATGATCCCGTCCGCGTTATCGCCTTCAATACACTTGAGCATTGGTCGGACGACGTTTCGGAAGCGATTGCCACCGAAATCCAAACCCGATGCGATATCGACGGTGTCTGTGTGCCCGAGCATGTCAGCGACTTCGTGGACCGCCACCGGGGAGAGACGCGTTTGAGACTTGCCAAGGTTGGATCGGGGGAACGAATGCCGCTGTCGGAAGTTGGTTAAGCATGGCCGGATGCGAATGCCCCCATAGCATCCGATGAATGGCGGCCTCAGCTCTTCCCCCGTGCTGGGGCCGCTTTCTCTATCGTGGCGGCTGCAGTCCGGGTGCGCCAAGCCATTCTTGAATGTGCAACGCATTGTCGAAGTGGCGGGCCCTGTTAGTGAGGGCATTGCGCTCTTCACCAGGCGGGAGCCCCGCTGCCGCCTCTTTGAGCCGCGCGGCTTCGCGCGTCAGTCTCGTCTGTAACGTGGTTTTGGGCTGATCTGCGTCTGCGGGCATGGCTGTGCTCCTGGCAAGGCGGGAGCATTACCGAACTCTCAGTCACCGATAGATGCCGTGATGGGCGGTGATGGAAACAACATGCTCCCCAGAGCTGTGGACTTACTGGTCAATATTGCTCACTCCAGCAAAATCCTCTGTCGATTCCCTTTCCCACAGGCCATGAACAACTCCGAAAACTTTGGCTCGCTGTGAAGGCACCTTTAGCATTGCGTCTTTCGCGATCGAGCTGATCAGGCGTTCTTCCAGATGAAGTCCCCGCTGCCTGATTATACCTCCGCCGCACACCTATTGGTGAGCGGCAACCCCGCTCAAACCAATGACGTCTGAGCAATTTTGCACAGTATCCGACCTTGCTCAGCGCTATTCTGAAAAGCACTGTCCGATCACGGAGGACACAAAGTTGGGGTGGTAGCGCAAGGGTCGATTTGCGGGGCGCCCCTTTCTCAAACGCACGAGCGGGAGTAGCCCAGAAAATGGTTCAAAGCCCACCAGAAACCCGCGCATTGGCATATCTGCTCGCCCGTTATCGCGAGCCGGACAGCGTGCGCGGCGTATTCGAGCTGGCGATCACGGCAGTTCCCTTTCTTGTCATCTGGGCTCTGATGTGGGTGGCTCTTGACCATGGCTATTGGATCGGCCTGCTGCTGGTTGTGCCCGCGGCAGGATTCCTCGTCCGTCTCTTCATGATCCAGCACGACTGCGGCCACGGGTCATTCTTCCGCGGCCGTCCTGCAAACGATTGGGTCGGCCGAGCCATCGGTGTCGCGACCCTCACTCCGTACGACTACTGGCGACGAAGCCATGCATTCCATCACGCGAGTTCAGGTAATCTCGATCACCGGGGCATCGGCGACATTGACACGTTGACCGTGCATGAGTTTCTCGCGCGGCCCCGATGGCGTCAGATCCTTTACCGTCTGTACCGGCATCCGATCGTGATGTTCGGTGTCGGTCCCACCTATCTGTTCATCTTGCGGCATCGCTTGCCAATAGGGATGATGCGAGGCGGCTGGGAGCCCTGGCTAAGTACGATGGGCACGAACGCCGCGGTCGCGATTCTGGTCGCCGCGATGATCCGGCTGGTCGGCTTTGGACCGTTCCTGCTTGTGCACCTCCCGATCTTGGTTCTGGCGGCATCCATCGGTGTCTGGCTGTTCTATGTCCAACACCAGTTCGAGGACACTTCCTGGTCCCACGATGAAGCCTGGAGTTTTCACGAAGCTGCGGTGCATGGCAGTTCCCACTATCACTTGCCGGGTGTTTTGCGCTGGTTTACGGCGAATATCGGCGTCCACCACGTCCATCACCTGTGCAGTCGAATTCCTTGCTATCGCTTGCCGGATGTGTTGCGCGACCATCCACAACTCACCGCCGTCGGACGAATCACCCTGCTCCAAAGTTTGCGGTGCGTGCGGCTGGCCCTGTGGGATGAAAAGGCGCGGCGACTCATTTCGTTTGGGGAGGCAGAGAGGGGCCCATCGGTCAAACAGGGCAAGACGGCGTATTCCATTATATCGACCGTGCGCATCGCGCGAAGGTTGATATCGGGTGCTGGAGTATCCATCTAATGGGATAGCGAAAGCAGTTCTCTGCAATAGGCGTGTTCCGGAACGTGACGCCTTAGCTACGCCAATCCTATGCACGATATCGACCAAAACGGCATGTCGCTCCGGCATGCGTCACGGGTCAGGACAACCTATGCCTACCGAACATGCCTCCGTGCGGGTCGTGCACAAGCCCTGGGGGGTCAGCGATCTCAAGCCCTGGAGCAGCATCGATGGTACGGATGACGCGGTCGGCGAGCTTTGGTTCGACCGGGTCGACAAGAACGTCCCGAGTCCTGCCTTGCTGCTCAAGCTGTTGTTCACAAGCCAGCCGTTGTCGATCCAGGTCCATCCGGACGATACATTCGCGCGCGCGATGGGGATGGCGAACGGCAAGAGCGAGGCTTGGTATATCATCTCGGCAGAACCGGGTGCGCGGGTCGGCGTTGGCCTGGAACGCCGGGTAACGCCACAACAATTACGGGCTTCGATCAGGGACGGCTCGATCGTCGACCTGGTCCAATGGCGTCCAGTTGAGAAAGGCGATGTCATCTTCATCCCGGCCGGCACGATCCACGCCATAGGCGCCGGCATCGTGCTTGCCGAAATTCAGCAGCGTAGCGACACGACCTTCCGCCTGTTCGACTATGGCAGACAGCGCGAACTGCACGAAGACGATGGCGTGGCAGTGGCCAACGCCTGGCCGCTTCGATCCCGGCACCATCCGACCCGCTTGACGGCTGAACGGACGGTTCTCGTCGCGAGCCGATATTTCGTTCTCGAGCGACTTGAGCTGCCCGCGAGTTCAAGCTGGGCGCTTCTGGCTGACCCGGAGACCTGGATTCTTGTTCTCGACGGCCATGCGGCGATCGGATTGGCCGCGGCATCGATGGGACAGGCAATCTTCGTTGGTGGCGGCCGCACCAGCATCGAAGTTGGTGTCAACGGGTTGACCGCGCTGGTCGCCTATCCGGCAACTGTTCCCATCGGCTCCCTGTTGCAGCGGCTCGGTGAGCCATCGGCCAATCCTCCTCCACCAGCCGCTGCCGAGATTGCGCAATTGGCCGGCCTTGCGGCGGCGCGAACGTGACGCCGCTCCGCAGGATCGCGGTGATCGGCAATTCGTTGCCTCGGCGCTGCGGAATCGCAACATTCACGACCGACCTGCAACGCGCCATTGCACATTCGCGGCCAAATCTGCAGGCCTGCATCGTGGCGATGACCGACCACGATCAGACCTTTGACTATCCTGCTTCGGTCACCCTGCAGATCAAGGATGACAGCATCGAAGAGTATGTGCGCGCCGCAGCATTTCTGAACGCCGGCCGGTTCGACATCGTCTGCCTGCAGCACGAATTCGGAATTTTCGGAGGCGAAGCCGGCGCTCACATCCTCGAGCTGCTGTCTCGCCTCACCATACCGGTGGTAACAACGCTGCACACGGTGTTGGCCAAGCCGACGACGGCTCAACGCGCGGTGATAGAACGCATCGTCGAGGCGTCGTCAAAGATGATCGTGATGGCCAACAAGGGACGCGAGCTGTTGCACAGCGTCTATCATGTGCCGGACGACAAGATCGAAGTCATCGCCCATGGCATTCCCGACTTTCCATTTGTTGGGCCTGACGCGACAAAGGCCAAGCTCGGATTCAGCGATCGTGCGGTCATTCTGACCTTCGGCCTGCTGTCCCCGAGCAAGGGCATTGAAGTCATGATCGACGCCATGCCCTCGATCCTGAAACAACGCCCGGACGCGGTCTACGTCGTGCTCGGCGCGACCCACCCCAATCTGGTTCGGGACCAGGGGGAAGCCTATCGCGAGAGCCTGATGACGCGGGTGCGCGAACTCGGCATCGAGAACAACGTCGTATTTCTCGACCGGTTCGTTGATCAGGCCACGCTGCTCGGATTCATTTCGATGTGCGACGTTTACGTCACGCCCTATCTCAACGAAGCACAGATGACGTCAGGCACGCTGGCCTACAGCTTCGGCCTCGGAAAACCGGTCGTCTCAACGCCGTATTGGCACGCGCGCGAATTGCTGGCCGATGGGCACGGCGTTCTGGTTTCCTTTGGCGACGCGGCCGGGACCGGTAACGCAATTGCGCAGTTGCTTACCGACGACCCTCGCCGGCAGGCGATGCGCGAGCGGGCCTACGCGGCCAGCCGATCGATGACGTGGGAGCGCACCGCCGAGCGTTACATGACCGCCTTCGAGCATGCACGGCAGGGCCACTGGCTGAAGCTGATCGCGCGCACCGACCCGGACGCGATCGCATCGCACGGCCCCGCGGCGCCGGCTATGCAAACGAGCCATCTTGTGTCGATGTGCGATGATACCGGCTTGTTCCAGCACGCCGTGCATTCGGTACCGGATCGCTCGCACGGCTATTGCGTGGATGACAACGCCCGCGCGCTGTTATTGGCCTGCGCCCTCAATGAACCGGGCGAGCGGCCCCTTGCGGATGTGTTGACGGCGCGATTTGCCGCTTTTGTGCAGCATGCCTGGAACCCCGACACCGGACGATTTCGCAACTTCATGGGCTTCAACCGGACCTGGCTTGAAGACAAAGGCTCCGAAGACAGTCATGGACGGACGTTGTGGGCCTTGGGTGAGGCCGCGCGCGGAGACGCGAGCCCGTCGCGGCGCCGGTGGGCGACCGCCTTGTTTGCCCAGGCATTGACGACCGCGGAGAGCTTTCGCTCTCCCCGAGCGTGGGCGTTCACGCTACTGGGTCTGGACGCTTATTGCGCTGCAGCTGCGGATGATCTCCATGCCAAGGAGGTCCGGCATTCTCTTGCCGACAGGTTGATGTCCTGTCTGGCGTTAGTCGAGACGCCGGACTGGGTGTGGTTCGAGGGGGGGCTCGCTTACGACAACGCGCGCCTGCCGCAGGCGTTGATGATGACAGGCATGGCAACGCAAACACCTGGCTACGTTGATGCCGGATTGAGGTCCCTGCGCTGGCTGATGACGCAACAAACGACACCTGCAGGTCATTTCCGGCCGGTCGGCACCGCCAGCTTCGGCGAACAGCGGCAACATCCCCGTGCCTTCGATCAGCAGCCCGTGGAAGCAACCGCGACCATCGCTGCCTGCCTTACGGCGTGGCGGGCGGACGACGATGCCGAGTGGAAGGCCATGGCCGCGCGCGCCTTCGCCTGGTTTCTCGGCAGCAACGACCTGGCCCTGCCGCTGGTCGATCTCCATACCGGGAGTTGCCGCGATGGTCTGCACCCCGATCGCGCCAACGAAAATCGCGGGGGCGAGTCGGTTGTGTGCTATCTTCTTGGGCTTGCGGAGATTCGTCAGCTAGCGCGCGTCAATACCACGCTGACAAAACCCACGGCACTGCGCGCCGTGGGCGCCTGAATTTCACCTCCTAGAGCATGATCCGGAAAAGTGGGCACCGGTTTTCCGAAAAGATCATGCTCCAACAAACGGATAGAGCGGGATGACGATTCGAAGAAAAGTCATCCTGCTCTAGTCCAGCAAGCCGAGGATATCGTGTCCCAAGCTTCCTCCCTGAACCGGCAGCCGCTCTATCTGCGCCCCGATCCCGCGCGGGTGATCGTGCGGGCGTTCAAGCCGGCAACCGAACCGCGCGATCTGAACCCGACCGACAAAATGCGCGCCAATCATATCGTCGACCGGGTTCTCGCCCTCGATTCGGAAGCCGTCGCCGCCCAACTCGCTGACGTCTTGGAGAATTTCCAGGGCCGGCATCGCAATCTGCTGGAGACGTTCGAGGCTCGCGCCGATGAAATGGAGGAGGCTTTCGCGAGGCATGGTGTCTTTTCAAAGATCCAGCGCCAGCTGGTCGGCGCCTATTTCCTCAACGAATATTCCTTCGAGGCCTCCGCCTTGTTCAATCCCAGCATCGTGCCGCACCCGGATCAATCGGGCTCGCGAGGGGGCGGCGTGCGCTTCATTCTCAGTCTCCGTGCGATCGGCGAAGGGCATGTGTCGTCAGTGACGTTTCGGACCGGCATGATCGCAGCCAACGGCAGCCTCTCCATTGATCCGGCGGCTCGCCTCGCCTCGATTCCCCAGATTCGCCATCGCGTATCCGGGCCGAATGGCGACTGTGTCGAGTTGATTTTCAAGCCCGAGGAAGACTTGAGCGAGCGCGTGATCTTTCCCGTCACCGAATCCCAATCGAACGGCATTGAGGATGCGCGCTTTGTCCAATTCAGCGATGGCAATCGGAAGACCTACTATGCGACTTATACTGCCTACAGCGGACTGGCGATCCGTTCCGAATTGATCGAGACCAGCGATTTCATGTCGTTCCGGCTGGCACCCTTGAGGGGAGCTGCGGCACGGAACAAGGGCATGGCGCTATTCCCGCGCAAGATCGGCGGCAAATACGCGATGATCGCGCGGCAGGACAATGAGAACCTGTATCTGATCTACTCGGACGATTTGTACACATGGGAAGGCGGTCAGGTCGTTCTGAAGCCGCAATTTCCCTGGGAGTTCGTTCAGATCGGCAATTGCGGGTCGCCGATCGAACTTGACGAGGGTTGGCTGCTGCTGACGCACGGCGTCGGGCCGGTCCGCAGATACTCGATCGGCGCTGCGCTGCTCGACAAGAACGACCCCTCCAAGGTGCTGGCGCGCTCGCGCGAGCCATTGTTGCGGCCGGCACCATCCGAGCGCGAAGGATATGTCCCCAACGTCGTCTATACCTGCGGCGCGATGCTGCACAACGACATGCTCATTTTGCCATATGCGGTGTCGGATACTTTCTCCAATTTTGCGACCATCAAGATTTCGGCGCTGATGCGGACGATGCAAGCTTGACTGCCATCTCGGCCAAGGCAAAGCGCGACATGCCGTGCCTTCGACGACCGACCTGAGGAGACGTGATGGCCCGCGAAACAAGCTACTTCGTTCAGGCATTCAACGCCGGCCGGGGAGGAAACTTGAAAGCCGACGCTCCGATCGCCTGCAAATCGGCAACCGGCGCCGTGCGAACCGCAGAACGACTGGCGCTAAGCAAGCTCGGCGTCATTGCCTTCTCATCCACCGGCGATCCCGAGATGGGTGACTATGACGACGAGCCGACGGTCATCTTCCGGAAGGGTGAGCTTCCATCCGCCTTCGACTGAGATCATCTTGGCCGTGGTGATGGGCAAACGAGCAAAGGCGCCTAAATGAGTGAACGACTCGAAACGCTGAAAAAAGCTCGTGAGCGTATGATCGAGGACAGGGACGCGCATGCGAAGGTGCTGGCCGCTCCCTTTGATCGAGAAAAGGCCGAGCGAGCACGCAGCAAGTTCACCGAGATTCAGGCGCTGATCGACGCGCTGGACCGCGCCATAAGGGGCGAGGATATCATCTCGCCGAAAAGCTGAGCCTGGAAAAGGTGTCACCCGAAAAGGAAAACTGGATGAAAAAAACTCTCGCAGTATTGGCGCTCTGCGCATTCGCGCAAAGCGCTTTCGCCACGGGACCAGATTGTAGCGCGATCGAACGCACGAGCGTGCGGCTCGCGTGTTACGACGCCGCGTCTCCACGGAAAATCAAGAAGCCCGCGGTTGTCGAAGACGACGCATCGCGCACTGCGTACCAAGACCCGTTCATCGCGGAAGACGCCCGAACAACCGCCAAGCTCAAGAACATCTGCCGCGGTTGTTGAACGGTCGGTCGTGCCGCCGGCCTAATTGCCCTTTGCCGCCGCCTTCGCAATCTGCGCCGCCTTGCGCCCTCCGCCCTTGCCTTCGTTCTCCAGCGCCTTGCGGATTTCCTTGAACTCCTCGTGCGAGGCCTTGTCGACGCGCGGAAACTGCAAATTGAGCCCGTCGAGCGCGCGGACGATGGCGGATCCGATCACCACGCGCGCGAACCATTTGTGATCGGCCGGCACCACGTACCACGGCGCCACCGCGCTCGAGGTGTGCCGCACGATATCCTGATAGACGGCCTGATACCTGTTCCATCGGGCACGCTCGGTGATATCGGCCATCGAAAATTTCCAGGTCTTGGCAGGCTCTTCAAGGCGATCGAGAAAGCGGGCGCGCTGTTCCTGTTTCGACACGTTGAGGAAGAATTTCAGGATGATGGTTCCCTGGCGCGCCAGATAGCGCTCGAAGGCGATAATGTCCTCGAACCGCTCATGCCAGATGTTCTTGGTCACGAGTTTCGGCGGAATCTTCTCCTTGGCGAGGACTTCCGGGTGCACCCGTGTCACCAGACATTCCTCGTAATAGGAGCGGTTGAAAATGCCGATACGCCCGCGCTCCGGCAGCGCGACCGCGCTGCGCCACAGGAAATCGTGATTGAGCTCTTTCGTCGATGGTTGCTTGAAAGCCGTGACCTCGCAGCCCTGCGGATTGACGCCATCGAAGATGCTCTTGATGGCCGAGTCCTTGCCGGCGGCATCCATGCCCTGGAAGATCACGAGCAGCGACCAGCGGTCCTGCGCATAGAGCTTTTCCTGAAAATCGCTGAGCCGCTTGCGATTGGCCGCGATGATCTTTTCGCCCTTGTCCTTGTCGAGCCCGCCTCTCTCGGCTGACTCGTGCGACCTGAGATGGAATTCGCGCGAGCCGTCGATACGGAACGGCGCCACGAAGCGATCCAGCTCGACCGCGAGCGATTGCAGCGATTTCTTGTTCATGGCGGCAGAGATGGCCTGCGTTGCGGTTTCAGCCCTTCGGCCAGACTACCAAGGATACCCTTGGGAAGAAATATGATGAACAGCACCAGCAGCACGCCGTAGACGAGGTTGTCCCAGCCGACGGCATTGGTGCCGAATCCGATCCGCAAGGTTTCGGCCAACAGGATGGTGATGACGGCACCGACCGTCGGCCCCAACGAGACGTAAATGCCGCCGACGATCGCGGCAAAGACCATCTGCAGCGACACCGCGATGCCGCTCACCGTGTCGGGAGAGATGAACATCTGGTATTGGCAATAGAGCGCGCCGGCGAGCGCCGTCATCAACGCGCTGATCACCGTGATCTTGAGTTTCTCGGCGGTGACGTTGACGCCGGCCGCAGCAGCAGCGTCCTCATCCTCCGAAATCGCCTCCATGGCGTAGCGGCTCATGCTGTGGTCGATCCAGCGCCAGATCAGGAGACCTAATAGCCAGATGAAGAGCGCAATCAAGTACCACGTCACCTTATCGTCGAACTGCAACGCCAGCAAGTGGCTGCCTTTGGTGCGGCTGGGCGTATAGCCGAGCGAGCCGCCGGTATAGTCGCGCGTAGCCGTGATGACCTGCAGCACGATGCCGGACAGCGCCAGCGTCACCAGCACGAAATAATGCCCGGTGATGCGAAAGCGAAAGCAGGGATAACCCACCACGACGGCGAGCAACCCTGCCGCCGCCATGGCGAGCGGAATGCCGATCCACGGCGACACGGCGAGATGGTTCCACAACAGCGCCGTGACATAGGCGCCGACGCCCATGAAGCCGCCATGTCCGAGCGACACCAGGCCGAAGCGGCCCATGATCGACCACGAGGTATAGGCGAACGACCAGATCAGGATCAGCACCAGGATGTGCAGATGATAGGGCTCGCGATGGACGAAGGGCAGCGCAACCGCCGCCGCGGTCGCTGCGATCCAGACGGCGTGACGCGGCCTCATCGGCGTCTCGCCAACAGGCCGGCGGGCCGGATGAACATCATGGCGATGAAGAAGGCGAAGGCGAGCACGTAGCCCCATTCGAGGTCGGAAAGCAGCCCGCCCAGCGAAATGATCTCGGCAAAAATAAAGGCCGCGATAAAGCCGCCGATGAAATTGCCGAGTCCGCCGAGCACGCAGATCAGGAAAGTGATCGGCCCGAATGTCAGGCCGACGAAGGGATGCACATCGTATTGCAGCACCAAGAGGCAGGCCGCTAGCCCTGCGAGCGCGCCGCCGAGCGCCGAGGTGATCAGGTAGATGCGCCTGGTATCGACCCCCATCAGCGACATGATCTGGCGGTCCTGCGAGATGGCGCGGATCGCGGTGCCGGTGAAGGTGCGCGTCATGAACAAATAGACCGCGACCATGCCGAACAGCGCGGCGCCAAAGGACAAGAGCCGCGCGTAGCTGAAGTTCATCTCGCCGAGCGCCAGCACCGGCAGGCGGATGCCGAGGTTGCGGAAATTGACGCCGAAGGCGACGGTTGCAAAGCTCTGCAGCACGAACAGCACCCCGCCGGTGGCGAGCAGCTGGTTGATCGGCGGCGCGGTCAAGAGCGGCGCGATGACGATCAAATGCAGCGCCGCCCCGAGCGCGGCTACCAAGAGAATGGTGAAGGGTGCCGCGACCCAGTATGGCAGGCCGTAATATTGCACGAGAAAATACATGCCGTACATGCCGATCATGACGAGCTCGGCATAGCAGATCCAGGTGACGTCGATGACGCCGAAGATCAGGTTCAACCCGAGCGCCAGAAGCGCGAGCACCCCGCCGAGCAGAATGCCGTTGATGACGGCCTCCAGCAGGTAGATGTCGAAAATATCAAGAAATGCCTGCATCGTTCGGTCGCCTCACACCCCGAGATACGCTTGTTTGATGGTGTCGGTCGCCAGCATTTCCGCCGACGTTCCCGAGGCGCGGATGTGGCCTGCCTCGAGCAGATAGGCGCGATCCACCACGCGGAGCACCTGCTGCACGTTCTGCTCCACGATCAGCACCGTCAACCCGCTGGCCCGAATCCGCTTCACCAGCTCGAACACCTGCTGCACCACGACCGGCGCGAGACCGGCCGACGGCTCGTCGAGCAGCAGCAGTTTTGGGCTCGACATCAGCGCGCGTCCGATCGCGCACATCTGCTGTTCGCCGCCCGACATGGTCCCCGCCATCTGGTGGCGCCGCTCCTTCATGCGCGGAAAGAGATCGAACACGAACTCCAGCCGCTCGGCAAATCGCTTGCGGGCATCGGGCATGTACGCGCCCATCTTCAGATTGTCGTCGACCGAAAGACGCGGAAACAGCCGGCGGTTCTCCGGGACATGGGCGATGCCGAGGCTGACGATGCGATGCGCCGGCGTCGCCAGCACGTCGACGCCCTGCATGCTGATCGATCCCTTGCGCGGGCGGATCAGGCCCGAGATCACCCGCATCAGCGTGGTCTTGCCGGCGCCGTTCGGGCCGATCACGCCCACTGCCTCCCCGGCCCTCACCTCGAGGCTGACGCCGAACAACGCCTGAAAACTGCCGTAGCCCGCATCGATCGATTTAAGATCGAGCATGCGGTTCAGGCCCCTGCCCGGCGGCGCGCCAGCGCCGCCGCGGCCTGGCTCGAAATCCGCATCGGTGCCTAGATAGACCTCGATCACGCGCGGATCGCTCGCGACCTCGGCCGGCAGCCCTTCGGAAATCTTTTCGCCGTGATCCAGCACGATGACGCGATCAACCACGCGCATCAGCACGCCCATGATGTGCTCGACCCAGATGATGGTGATGCCGAGCTCGTCGCGGATGTTGCGCAACATGTCGGCGGCCTGGTCCATCTCGGTTTCGTCCAGACCACCCAGGCTCTCGTCGGCGAGAAGCAGCTTCGGCCCGGTCGCGAGCGCCTTGGCCAGTTCGAGCTTCTTCAGGCCGGCGGCGCCGAGCCCGTCGACGCTCGCCTGGCGGTCCGTCGGCAGACCGACCAAGGCGAGCGCGCGCGCGGCCGCCTCCTCCGCCTTTGCCCGGCTGTGCCGGCCCTGGCCGAAATATCCGGCCAGCGCCACATTCTCGAACATCGTCAGCCGATGAAACGGCCTGGGGATCTGGAAAGTGCGGCCGATGCCGCGGTTGATGATCCGGTGCGGCGCCAGCCCGGCAAGCTCGGCACCATCGAACTTCATCGAACCGGAGGTCGGCGGGAACGTGCCCGAGAGCATGTTGAAGATCGTGCTCTTGCCGGAGCCGTTCGGACCGATCAAGCCGAGAATTTCGCCGGAATCGACCTTGAACGACACATTGTTGACGGCCGTGAAGCCGCCAAACCGCTTGAGCAGGCCCTCGACTACCAGCACGGCGGTCCCCTTTCGCAGCCGAGGACCATCTATTTGTAGCTGTAGGTCGTGCCCGCCGGCAGCGGCAGCACAGCCTCGCGTTGCTGCTGGCTCTTCGGCCACACCACATACGACTTGTCGTCGATATACTGGATGATCACCGGGAACGAGCGCTCGTTCTGGCCGGCCGTCGCAGTGCCCTCACCATAGAACTTGACGCCGAAGCCCAGCATGGTGCCGCCTTCGGGAAGGTCGACGTCCAGCGCCGCCTTGCGCAGGGCATCGGGATCGACGCCGCCATATTTCTTGATAGCGCGCGGCAGCACTTCGGTCAGGAACACGTAGGTGTTCGACGCGGCCATCCCGACATGCGCCGAGCGGATGGCAACTCCCGGCTTCAGCTTGTCGAACTCGTCGCCGACCATCTTGATGACCGGCAGCAGTTTCGGGTCAAGGCCTTCGGAGTTGGTGAGCCAGATCGAGATCGGATCGGTGTTGAAGAGATAGTTTGCGTCGCTGCCAAGCCCTTCCTTCAGCTTCTCGTAGACGCCATAGCCCGCGCCATGGCCGACAATAGCGCCGAACTTGAGCCCCTGCTCGCGCGCCTGCCGGAAAAACAGCGTGATGTCCGGATTGTATCCGGTGTGGAAGATCACATCGGGCCGCGCACGCTTCAATTTCGTCACCAGGGCGGAGAGATCGGGCGCCGTGGCGGAATAACCCTCCTTCAGCACGACGTTGAAGCCGGCCTTCTTGGCGCCGGCCTCGTTGCCCTTCGAAACATCGACACCGTAGGCGCCGTCCTCATGGATGATGGCGACGCGCAGGTCCTTGGGCTCCTTGCCCAACTTGGAAAGCGAGTTCTGCGCGATGAAGTCCATCGTCATCATGCCGAACTGGTCGCCGGCCGCCTGCGGACGGAAGACATATTTGTAATTCTTGTCCGCGAGCACGGCTGAGGAAATGCAGGTGGTGATCCACATGAACTTCTTGAGCTGTTCGACGCGCGCGGCCACCGGCACGCATTGCGCCGAGGAGAAGAAACCGAGCAGCACGTCGACCTTTTCCTGCTCGATCAGGCGGACCGCCTCGTTGATGGCGACATCGGGCTTGCTCTGGGCATCGGCGTAGACCGCCTCGACCTTGTAACCCTCGACCCCGGTCTTGGCGTACTGGTCGAGCATGATCTTGGCGCCGATATATTGCAGCTCGGAGCCGCCGCCGGCGAGCGGCCCGGTCAGGTCGAAAATCACCCCAATCTTGATTTTTTTTTCCTGCGCCTGGGCCGAAACCGCCATTCCCAGTGCCGCCGTTGCGGCCACTAGCCCCACGAGCAGGCGTGCAGCCTTGCGCTCAAGCATCGAATCCTCCCTCAAAAATTGGGCATTGCGTTTGTTGGTCTTGTTGAGCCTATCACATTGGTAGCGCCAATCGATGTCAAGCCGCATTGCGACGCAGCCGGGATCAGCCCGCGAACTGGCTTTCGACAAATGCCGTCACAAAACGCGGCATCGCCGCGGTCAGATCGCTGGCACGTCGCACCAGATGGATTGCGGCAAGCTCGGGCTGGGATTGCCTGATCAGATTGGCCTCGATCCGGCCGCGCAGGGCTTCGCCCGGCAGATCGACGTGCAAGACCTTGACCATTGCAATGGTCGAGCCGGCGAACACGCAATCCCAGTGCGGCTCAGCGCGGTAATCCAGTGACGTGAGGCCGGTCTCTTCTTCCACCTCGCGGGCAACGCTGCTCGCAATATCGACCGCGCCGCCTGTGATATCGTCAAGATCGGGCGTTCCGGACGGAAAATAGATGCGCCCGGCATTCGAGGTGTGCTGGGCCATTTCGCCCATGACGAACGCGCCGTCGACGCTTCGCAGCGCGCCCATGCCAAAGCCGTTGAACACGCCTATGTCCGCAAAGCGCCAGTCGCGCCAGGCCAGAAAGCTTGCGAAATCGGTCTCGAAATAATCGGCGCCGAAATGCTCGCCGAGGAATTGCGGATTGCGCCCCAGCAGGACACGGCCGTTCCAGATTTTCGGTTTCTCGCGCTGCTTGTCGGCGAAGTGTGCATCAATCTCGGCACGCCGCTCGCCGGCAAACGGCCACGGCCACGGCCGCACCGGCAAATCCAGCGTCGTGATGCGATGAATAAGCGGGGCGATCATAGCGCTGGACAGGCGCTACTTCGCATTCATCCCCGTGGTCTTCTTGGCCTGGTCGACGAACTTGTTGGTGAAGGTCTTGCTGACATCGATATTGGCCTTGGCGACCTCGGGCGAGCCCTCGCTGAACACCGCCAGCACCGCGTCCGCGCCCTTCGGATCCATCTTGCCGGTCTCCGAATACATCGGGATCGTGTTCTTGAGCGCGGCGAGATAGAGTTCCTTGTTCTTGCCGACCGTCTCATCGGGCATTTTTGCCATGATCTCTTCCGGCGAATGAGAATGAATCCAGGCGAGCGTGCTGACAATCGCGTTGGTCAGCGCCTGCACCTCCTTCTCGTGCGAGGCGACCCAGGCGGTCGTGGAATAGAGCGCGCCGCCCGGATATTCGCCGCCGAAGGTCGAAAGCGTGTCCTTCTGCGTGCGGGTATCGGAGAGGATGCGCAAGTCCGGATGGCTGCCCTGCAGCACGGTGACGGAGGGATCGAGCATGACGGCGGCATCGATCTGGCCCTGCTCCATGGCCGCGACCGCGGTGGCGCCGAGACCGACGCCGATCACCGCAGCGCTTGAGGGATCAAGGCCGTTCTTCTTAAACAGATACTTCAGGAAGAAATCGGTGGAAGAACCCGGCGCGCTGACGCCGACCTTCTTGCCGGCGAGATCCTTGATCGACTTGATTTCGCCATTGTGCGAGGGCGACACCACCAGCACCAATCCGGGATAACGGTCGTAGACGACAAAGGCTTGCAGCTCCTGCTTTTTAGCGGCGAGGTTGACGCAATGGTCGAAATAGCCGGACACCACGTCGGCGCTGCCGCCGAGCACGGCTTTCAGCGCGTCGGAGCCGCCCTTGAGGTCGACCAGCTCGACCGCAAGGCCCGCTTTGTCGAACTCGCCGAGCTGTTTGGCGAGCACAGTCGGCAGATAGCAGAGGCAGGCGCCGCCGCCGACCGCGACCGTGATCCTGCTTTGCGCCGCAGCAAGCGCCGAGGTCAACACCAGCGCCGCCAGCGCCGCGGCCAGCCGGCCTAAGATTTTTCTCATGGTTTCCTCCGTTAATTGGGCAGCACGATAATGCAGTGCACACGTCTTGAGAAGGCGACTTTGGTGCCGGAATGCAGCGCCGCAAAGAGCCGCGCCGGGTTTTTATTCCATCGGCGGCGCACGATCTTTTCGCCTAGCGGTCAACACCCGTCCACTGGTCAGCACGGGCATCGCGGCATAGCATCCCCCCACAAGAAACTGCGAATACAAGGCTTCAACGCGGAGGACTATCCATGAATCGCGCTGCCACCACATTATCGATCGTTGCTGCGTTCGCCGCCGGCTGCGGCGTCACCCGCTACATTCACCCGGCGCTTGCCGCCGATACCATCACCGCGCAGGTGATCCACACCGGCGATCTGGAAGGCGACGCGCTATCGGCCGCCAACGCCTCCGGCATGCGCAACAAGCTGTTCGTCTCGCTCGACGGCATTACGGTTTCGATCCAGGACGGCAACACGCCGAAGCATCTGCACACCGACGCCAACGAAATGCAGTACATCCTCGAAGGCACCGGCACGATCTGGCTCGGCGACAAGGAAGTGCCGGTGAAGCCCGGCGATCTCGTGATCATTCCGAAGGGCACACCGCACGGCGGCACCAAGGTCACCGGCCACACCATCAAGTCGATCGCGATCAAGTCGCCACCACAGGCACCCGACGACATCAAGCTGCTGACGGACTGACGGCCTCTGCGTCCGTCATTCCGGGTCGCGCGAAGCGCGAGCCCGAAATCTCGAGATTCTCCGATGTGCAATTGCACATCGGAGTTCGCCCTTCGAGCGCCCCGGAATGACGCGCTCCTAACCGCGCCCCTCCGCCGCGGCCGGCCGCCAGCTTAACCGCCCTCGCTGGACAATGATCACTGCAGCGACCAGCTCCAGGGCGATGCAGAGCGCAAGGGCCGCATCATAGCCGCCGCTCCAGTCGCGAACCATGCCGACAAGTCCCGGACCCAACGCGCCAATGGTTCCACTGATGGCGTTCGACAACCCCATGACCACGACAAAGCTTGCGGCGTTGAACTCGCGGTGAATGATCAGCGGCGGCAAGGTAATGAGATTACCTACTGAAAAGCCGAAGACTGCGCAAGCCACCAGGACGATGGGAACGCTGTCGGACTGCAGGATCGTCAAGAGCGCCGCCGCTTGACTGACAAGCGATGCGGCGGTGACGAGCCGCGGATCGAACCGGTCGACAACCATGCCGAGGCCGAGGCGGCCCACGATCGCCATTAACGTCATGGCTGAAACCGCAAACCCCGCGTTGCCACGGCCGATCTTCGGTTCAAGCAGCGCGATCTGGTGCACGATGAAAGCGATCTGAGCCGTGAGCGCAAGCGCGAACGGTATCGAGATTGTCCAGAACGCCACGCTGCCCATCAGCTTTGCACGCGATGCTTCGCCCGGAGCGGACGAAGTTTGATCTTGCGAAGAATCATCGGCCTCCGCCTCTGCCGGAGCGGCGGCAGGCGGAAGCCCGATCCAGGCGACAGCGACAGGTACCAGGACGGCAACCATGACCGCCATCGCCGTCAGCATCGCGACCGCAAAGCCTAACCGTTCGACGAGAAACACGAGCAAAGGCGTGACGACGACCCCGCCGGCACTGGCGCCGGTGAACGCAAGGCTGATGGCAAGGCCGCGACGGCGCACGAACCAAAGGCTCACGACCGCCGCGATCACGATCGTGCCCATGCCGATCCAGCCCAAGGACATCAGCATAAAAGCGACGTAGAGCTGCCACGGCGTGCTCGCCAGAGCGAGCAGCGTCATGGACGCCGCCAGCGCCGCCATTCCCAACAGAACAAGCCGCCTCGGACCCAGCCGCGCCACCAGCTCGTTGGTGAAGGTCGCGAAAATGTTGGCTAGCAGGAGGGACAGCGTGCTCGCGCCCGAGATCAGAGCGGCCGACCAGCCGTTTTGACGCTGCAGCTCGGCAAGGTAGACGCCATGACCGTAAAGGCCAAAACCAAACAGAAACAGCGCCATGAGGAAACAAGCCAACACGACACGCCAGCCGGGATAGCGCAGCGACGTCTCGTCAGACGGGCTCGTGTCCTGGGTGAGGATCATCTGCTTTCCGGCCGTTGGGGGTGGAAGCCGCTCATGGCACGGCCGGGCTTCACCATGCACTTTCGCCCTGCGCAAGGCGAATAACAATTGACCAGACAAGTGTAACAAAGTCACAGCGCTTGATGACGCCGCTCAATCCCGCCCGGCCGCGGCCGGCCGCCACACCAACAGCCGCCGTTCGACCAGGGTCACCGCCATGTCGATCAGGATGACGAAGGCGGACAATACGAACATGCCGGCAAACACGCCGGCGACGTCGAACACGCCCTCGGCCTGCTGGATCAGATAGCCGAGGCCTGCGGCGGAGCCGAGATATTCGCCGACCACGGCACCGACCACCGCAAAACCCACCGAGGTGTGCAGCGAGGAAAACATCCAGGACAGCGCCGACGGCCAATAGACGTGCCGCATCAACTGCCGCTCGCTCATGCCGAGCATGCGGCCGTTGTCGAGCACCGTGGTGGAGACCTCCTTGACGCCCTGATAGACGTTAAAGAAGACGATGAAGAACACGAGCGTAACCCCAAGCGCGACCTTGGACCAGATGCCAAGCCCGAGCCACAGCGTAAAGATCGGTGCCAAGACCACGCGCGGCAACGCGTTGACCATCTTCACATAAGGATCGAACACCGCGGCGACCTTGGGCTGGAGCGCGAACCAGAAGCCGACCGCCACACCGCCGAGCGAGCCGATCGCAAACGCCAGGATCGATTCCCACAGGGTGATCAGAAGATGCTTCCAGATCACGCCAGAGGCAAACCATGTGACGATCTGGCTAAAGACATCGACCGGATTGGAGAAGAAGAATGGCGGCAGCCACATTTTTCCAAACACTGGCACCGAGGCGAAGAACTGCCACAGCGCCAGCGCCACGATCGCGACCAGCAATTGCAGGGAGAGAAGCCCGATCCTCGACATGCTCACGCTCCTCTCATCTCTTGCCCGAATTACTGTTTGGAGAAGGTGACAACCAGGCTGGTCGCGGCCTTGGCATGGCCGTCCAACTCCTTGAACAGCTGCTCTCGCGTGAGGCCCTCCTTGAAAGCATTCGGTTCGAGATCGCTCGCCATCAGGGTGAAGATGTAGTGATGCGGCGGACCGGGTGGCGTGCAGGGTCCGAAGTAAGTCGACAGTTTCATCGTGCTCTGGCCACCGACATATTTAGTGCTGGGTTTTGAAACTTCGCCTTCGGCAAATCCGGTGACCGAAGGCGGAATGCCGTAGGCTACCCAATGGCTGACGCCGCCGGGCGGACGGCCATCTATATCGAATATCAGAAACGCGTAGCTCTTGGTCCCCTCCGGCGGGTTCGCCCAGGATAATGCCGGCGAAATGTTCTCGCCGACGCAATTGGGGCTCGATTTGTTGTTTCCGGCAAACTTTGTCGGCAGCCGTTCGCCGTCCTTGAAGTCGGGCGAGGACAGCGTAAACACGCCTTGCGCGTAAGCGGCCGGCGCGCCGCCGAGAGCAATGAGGGCGACAATTGCAGAGGGAATGGACTTACGGATCAGCATTACACTCACCTTCTTGTTGTTGGCCTCCGCGGCATCGGCGTCGAGACTACCCGGCGCCCGATTGCGCGTAGCCCTTCAACACTTCGGCTTTAAGAACACTCCATATCTCACGGTGAAGTGAGTGAAATTCCTTCTCGATCCGGACTTCCGAAATATCGCGCGGCCGCGGCAACGGCACGCGCCAGTCGCCGATGATGCGCGCGCTCGGCCCCGCCGACATGATCACGACGCGATCGGCCAGCGCGATCGCCTCTTCGAGATCATGGGTGACGAACAATACCGCCTTGCGGTCGGCGTTCCACAAGTCCAGCAAAAGGTTGCCCATGATCTGCCGGGTCTGGGCGTCGAGCGGCCCGAACGGCTCGTCCATCAGCAGGATTTTCGGGTCGCGGATCAGAACCTGCGCGAGGCCAACGCGCTTGCGCTGCCCGCCCGAGAGCATATGCGGATAGCGGCCCGCGAAGGCGCCCAACCCCACCGACGCGAGCCAGCCTTGCGCACGTTCGAGCGCCAGCGCCCGAGGCGCGCCCGCAATTTCAAGACCGATTGCGACATTGTCGATCGCGGTCTTCCAGGGAAACAGCGCATCGGCCTGGAAAAGATAGCCGGCGTCCCGGTTCAGCCCGGTCAGCGGGGAATCGAAGACCTTGACTGTCCCCGACGCCGGCCGGCGCAAGCCGGCGGCGACGTTCAGCAAGGTCGATTTTCCGCATCCGGTGGGCCCGACGATGGCGACGAACTCGCCGGGCGCGACCGATAGCCGCGCGTTCTCGACCGCGGTATAGACGCGCGCATCCGCAAGCCGAAAGGCCACCGTCGCGCCCTCGAACGCGACCGCCGTTGGCGCTGCCATGTCCACCCTCGTCCCTTCCGGATTTTAGATGATGCCTTAGCGGTTTGCAGGGACGAGTTCAACGAAGCCCGGCAACGTGCTAACGCATGCTTCCTCACCCTCCCCTGGAGGGTAAGCATCGAGCCACGAGGCCGAACTGAATGCCAACCGCGCCTCTGATCGCTTATGCCCATGTCGCCAAGAGTTTTGACGGCGGCCACGTAATGGCGGTCGATGATGTTTCGCTTGAGGTGACAGGGGGCGAATTCCTAGCCATCGTCGGCGGCTCCGGCTCGGGCAAGACCACGCTGCTGCGGCTCACCAACCGCCTGATCGAGGCCGAACTCTGGCCACATCACGATCGAAGGCGCCGACGTTCGTGCCGTCGATCCCGTGCAATTGCGCCGCCGCATCGGCTACGTGTTTCAGAGCGGCGGGTTGTTTCCGCATCTGAGCGTCGCCGACAATATCGGCATCACGCCAAGGCTGTTGGGCGCGCCGGCTGAGGAGACCTCCGCACGGGTGGACGAACTGCTCGATCTGGTCCGGCTCGACCGCGCGCAACATCGCGACCGCCTGCCCGAGGCGCTTTCCGGAGGTCAGCGCCAACGGGTCGGGGTGGCGCGCGCGCTCGCGGCTCACCCTCGAATCGTGCTGATGGATGAGCCGTTCGGCGCGCTCGATCCCTTGACCCGCGACGCGCTTGGCGACGACTACCGTGCGCTGCACAACAAGCTTAAGCTGACCACCGTCATGATCACCCATGACATGACCGAGGCGATCCTGCTCGCCGACCGCATCGTGGTCATGCGCGGCGGGCGGCTGCTCGCGGAAGGCACGCCGGCCGAACTTTCGGCAAACCACGATCCATATGTCGGCGAACTCCTGCGCACACCGCGGCGCCAGGCCGAGCGGCTCGGCGCCTTGCTGCCGCGGGGCGGCGCGGCATGAGCCTGCTCTCCGATCCGCGCTGGAGTGAGGCGCTGGCGCATTTGCCGGACTATCTCGGCAATCATGTACGCGTCAGCGTCGCGGCGCTGGCGCTTGGGCTTGCGGTCAGCCTTCCCCTCGCGATTGCGGCACGCAATCGTCGGGTCATGCGCGGCACGCTGCTCTCGCTCGCCAGCATCGTGCAGACGGTGCCGGGGCTCGCGCTGCTGGCGCTGTTCTATCCGCTGCTGCTGGCGCTCGCCGCGCTGACCTTGTCGTGGTTCGGCTTCGGTTTTTCGGCCTTCGGTTTCCTGCCCGCCGTGCTGGCGCTGGCGCTCTATTCCATGCTGCCGGTGCTGCGCAACACCATCACCGGCCTTGACGGCGTCGAGCCTGCGATCCTGGAGGCGGCCAAGGGCGTCGGCATGACGCCGCGGCAATCGCTGTTCATGGTGGAGCTGCCGCTGGCGCTGCCTGTGATGATGGCGGGCATCCGCACCGCGGCGGTTTGGGTGATAGGAACCGCGACGCTGTCGACGCCGATCGGCCAGACCAGCCTCGGCAATTACATCTTTGCGGGGCTGCAGACGCAGAACTGGGTGTTCGTGCTGTTCGGCTGCCTTGCTGCGGCAGTATTGGCGCTCGCGGTCGATCAACTGCTGGCGCTGGTCGAAAACGGCCTGCGCCAGCGCAACCGCCTGCGCGCCATATTGGGCGGCGCCGGCATTGCGGCGCTGGTCGCGGTCACGTTGGTGCCCTCGATGGCGCGGTCGCCCTCGAGCTATATCGTCGGCGCAAAAACCTTCACCGAGCAATATGTGCTGTCGGCGCTGATCGCGCAGCGGCTGCGCGCGGCGGGCTTTTCCGCCACTTCGCGCGAGGGCCTCGGCTCAAACGTGATTTTCGAGGCGCTCAAGTCCAACGATATCGACGCTTACGTCGATTATTCCGGCACGCTCTGGGTCAACCAGTTTCACCACACCGACATCAAGCCGCGTGACGAGTTGCTCGGCGAATTGAAGGCGACGCTGGCGGGGCAGGATATTACACTATTGGGCGAGCTCGGCTTTGCGAACGCCTATGCGCTGGTGATGCCGAAAAAGCGCGCCGAGGTGCTTGGCATCCACTCGATCGCCGATCTCGCCGCGCATGCGCCCACGATGTCGCTGGCCGCGGACTATGAATTCTTTTCGCGGCCGGAATGGGCCTCCTTGCAGAAGGCCTACGGCCTGTCATTTCGCGCGCAGCGGCAGATGCAGCCGGATTTCATGTATGCGGCGGCAGCTTCGGGCGAAGTCGACGTGATCGCGGGCTATACCAGCGACGGCCTGATCGCCAAGTACGATCTGGTGGTGCTCGACGATTCGAGGCACGCGATTCCGCCCTACGACGCGATCGTGCTGCTGTCGCCGAAGCGCGCCAACGATCAGGCGCTGCAGGTGGCGCTCAAGCCGCTGCTCGGCAAGATCGATATATCGGACATGCGCGAGGCGAACCTGCGTGCCGCCGGCGGCGACGGCGCGTCATCGCCGGACGCAGTGGCGCGCTGGCTGTGGGAGAAGATCGAGAAGCGCTGAGGCGCGTACATGCGCCCGGACTCTGCGCGGAGACGCGTTAAGTCTCGCGCGGCGCGACGCCGCGATCGATACCGGGATTTCGGCCCGCGGCCGCCATGGCCAGCCGGCCCAGGTAATGCGCCCAACCCTTGTCGTGGTTGGCGCACTCAGCCTCGTTCGGAAGACCGCTATGGGTCATGCGCAGCAAAGTGCCGCTGTCCCGGTCGACAAGATCGATCTCGATCAAGCTCGATCCCGGTGGCACCTCCTCCCTTCCCTCCCAACCGAAGCTGTAGGCGAGGCGGTGGATCGGCACGACCTCGCGGAATACGCCGCGCGCCACGTTAGCGCCTGCGCCGACGCCCTTAACGAGATAGAGCCCGCCCGGATGCGCCTCAGTCGTCGCCTCGGCGCCCATCCAGCTCACGATATTTGCCGGATCGGTCAGGAAGGCGAAAACCGTGGCCGGCGGGGCTGCGATCTGGATCTCGCGTCGAACCACGAGCGGATCTGTCATGAATGTCTCCCAGCGCGGATCGCGGCGTGAAAGCCAATTGTCGGAGGATAGCTCGTGACAAGGGTGGTGTGTCAAATTCATAATCGCTCCATGCAGCTTTCCCCGACGCTCACCTGGCTTGTCGATGAAGCCCGCGACATGCCGGGCGCGGATCGGCTGTTGGCGGAACTCGGCGCGCATCTGGTCGAGGATGGCCTGCCCCTCGCGGGCGGCGCTTTGACGCTCGCCGTTCCACACCCGCTCATCGCCCGGCGCACCTGGCTGTGGCGCGCCGGCAGCGGGGAAGTCATCGAGGCCCTGGGGTTCGCGCCAGCAGGACCGGCGGCAGCGCTTAAGGCAAACCCATCCGACGACGCCGGTCGGCGCTGGCTTGCCGGAATAGCCGATGAACTCGTGCACGAGGACATTGTCGGGCTTCGACCGGATGGACCTGCGCTGGGCTGGATTGGACCGCGCCAGTTCACGGATAGGGAGACCAATGAATTGCGACAGGCCGCGCGCTTCGCTGCGGCACCGCTTGCGGTTCTCGCCGCGCGCGCCACATTGACGGCTGTTCTGGAAGCCTATCTCGGCCGGCGCAGCGCGGCGCGGGTGCTGGCGGCGCCTTTGCGACGCGATGTAGGCGAGACCATCCAGGCGGCGCTGCTCTACGCCGATCTGCGCGGGTTCACGGCGCTATCTGTAAGCCATCCTCCCTCCGTCGTCATCTCGGCGCTTGGCGCCTGGTTCGATCGCATCGCAGGCTCCGTTCACGCCTTCGGGGGCGAAGTGCTGAAATTTATCGGCGACGGCGTGCTGGCGATCTTCCCGGTCGTCGGCGAGACGCCGCGCGGCGCCTGTGATGCCGCGCTGCGCGCGGTGTCGGCCGCTCGTGTCGGGATGGCGCATCTGGACAAGGAGCGACACCGACAGGGCCTGCCTCCTCTGCCCTTCGGCGTCGCCCTGCATCTCGGCGAAATGCTGTGGGGCAACATCGGCGCCGCCGATCGCCTGGATTTCACGGCGATCGGCCCCGCCGTCAATCTGGTCAGTCGGTTGGAGGGGCTATGCCGGCCGCTTCAGAAGATGGTACTCGTGTCGGGCGCGCTCGCCGCCGAAACCGAAGCGCCGCTGATCGCGCTCGGAACGCATGTCCTGCGCGGAATCGCCTCTCCGTGCGCGGTCTTCACCTTGCCCGAGAATTGGCCCGTGCCGTAGCTGTCGCCAGCGCAACGGACCATGGAAACAATCGTGACAAAGTTTTGGAAATTATCTGGCCGACCAATTAAACGTCGGTGATCTCAACTCAGACTTTAGTTTTTCCGACTTTAGTTTTGCGCGCGGTCGCGAGGGATCATGAACCGCCAATCCGAACTAGCGCGCTTCACGCGAACGCGGTGGCAAGGAACGCGGCCAAAATGCCGCCGATCAGCAGATATTTCACCGCGTAATAGACGCGCTTGTTCCACGCCTTCATCCGCTTGCCGACGAGGCGCACGTGGTAGACGTAACCGAACACGCGGTTGAGCCAGCCGACGCGCTCGCCCTCTTCGTTCTGCGTCGCGCTCTCGTTGATGACGTGCCTTGAGACCCAGCGGTTGATCGCGGTCATCGCGCGCGTTTTCAGCGGACGCTCGACATCGCAGAACAGGATGATGCGGTCGTCGCTGGTGGTGTTCTCGGCGTAGTGCAGATAGGTCTCGTCGAACAGCAGGTCCTCGCCGTCGCGCCAGGAATAGGACTGGCCGTCGATGAAGATGCGGCATTCGCCGGGCGATTTCGGCACCACCAGGCCCAAATGATAGCGCAGCGAACCGGCGTAGGGATCGCGGTGCTGCACCAGCTTGCCGTCCGGCGGCAGATTGGCGAACATGGCGCCCTTTACATTCGGAATCGTGCTCAAAAGCTCGACCGTCTTCGGGCAGTTGACAAGCGCCGACGGCAGCGCCTCGTCGTACCATTTCAGATAAAAGCGCTTCCACCCGGTTCGGAAAAAGGAATTAAAACCCCAGTCGTTGTACTTGTCCGCGGCCTTGATCTGTCCCTGCGCGAACAAATGCAGCGCCTCTTCGCGGATGGTCTGCCAATTGTCGCGCAGCACGTTAAGTTCTGGAACCATTCCGACCTGCAGGATCGGCCGGTTCGGCACCGCCGAGAACATATACATCAGCACATTGTAGGGTGCCATGATGGTGGAATGGTCGGAGACCTGCCGCCAGAACCCGAGCCGCACCTTGCCGCGGAAATGCACGGCGAGCGCCGAGCCGATGAAGGCCCAGAGAAGCAGGAATTGCGGCGCAAACAGTCGCATCACCATGGCGGATAACCCGGAAAAAGGGAAAAGGAGAGATATTCGGGCCGTGTATTAGCAGGCTTGCCGCGCCACGCTCAAGGCGGCGAAAGCGCCCTATTTCGTCTGCGGAATCCTCATAGCCCGTGGATCACGCCGGCGTCGATCAGAAGGCGGTTGAAGCGGCGCGCTTCCGCGCCGGCTTGGCAGGCATAGAACATGCCCTTGCAACGCAACATGATCTGCTTCTGCTCGTCGAACGACGGATCGAGCGGAATGCCCGCGGCTTCCTGGATCACCAGCGGTAGATAAGGTCCGTCGATCGTGTCCATTTCGGTCGGGCTCTTGACCGGTTCGAAGCTGACGGCATCGATCGCATAATAGGTCGCGTAATAGCGCGGATCGTACGCCTCGAGCTTCTTGCCGATACCGGCCTCGTCGAGGGCGGGATCGAGAACATGCGGCGAGAACTCCGGCTGGTGATCGCCGTAACGCACGATCAGGAACGGCCGCCCGGGAAACTTCTTCTTTAATCCCGCGATGAACGCCGTGTAGTCGTCAGCGCTCATGGACTGACGGCGCAGATATTCGTCGACCACGGGCTCATTGCCCTGCCCGCGCCACGACGGCGTCAGGTCGGGACGAAACTTGGTCTCCCAGGGAAAATGATTGGCGGCGAGATAGACGAACATGAACAGCGGCGTCTTGGGCGGCGCCAGCGACATCAGCGACAAGGCCTTGTCGTAGAAGAAGCTGTCGGGCTCGACGTCCTTGGCGCCGAGGTCGTGCGCGTCGTAGAAATGCTGGATGCCGGTCGTCACCTGGAAGCTGCGCGCGCTCATGAACGCGCCGAACGCCGGATAGAGCGAGATCGTGTCATAGCCGCAGCGGCGTAGCGAAAGCGGCAGTCCGCGCTCGACCCGGCCGGAGGCGATGCGGGTTACGAAATAGGCGAACCGGCCGAACGAGCGCGACGAGAGGCCTGCGAGCACATTGTATTCGGTGAACCAGCTCGGGCCGCCATTGCTCTCGGCGAGGAATTTGCGCTCCTTGCCGTCGAACGATTTGAAATGGCTGCCGTAGCCGGCCGGCACCTTGACACCGTCCGCTGCCCGGATATCGAAACTGGATTCATCATGGATCATAATGATGTTCGGCCGCAGAGCGGCTGGATGGCAGGAATCAACCAGCGGCACGTTGAGACGCTCCCTTGCGACCGCATCCGATTCCATGAAGCCGTAATGGATGAAGTCCGACACCGCGGTGACGCCGGAACGCGAGAATTTCGACAGATAGCCGTCGTCGTAATAGCCGCGCCAGGCTTCGTCCGGCCATTCGATGGAATATGCAGCCAGGACTGCGAGGCAGGTGAGCTTGCAGGCGAGCGCCGGCAGGCGGCGGATGCGGAACGGATCGAGCCACCACAGCGTGTACATCAAGGGGATCGTGACCAGGCCCGCCGAAATCACCGACCATCGCAGATTGGGAAAAATCGTAAACAGGAACGCCGCGGTGTCGCGATCGATCATCATCAGGTCGACGAAGTTCGCGGTCATCTGCACGACGTCGTGCTTGAGCCGCGACAACAGCACCAGCGCCACGACCATGGCCAGCGACAACGCGGCTGACAAGGCAGGCCGCCGCAATAGCGTGATCCAGAAGAAGTTCAAAATCCCCCACGCCAGCAGAAAACAAATGCGCGAGCCGAAGTCGGCCTCGGTTTGCAGCATCAGCAACAGCGCCGCCAGATGCGGCGCCGCGACGGCCAACAGCCGGAAAATGCCAAAGGAGGTGGCGCCCGCGGAGGCGACGGTTGCTAATGGGCCTGGATTTGGCGCGGACGCCATGGAGGGACGCAACTTGAAACCCGGCACTGCCCAAAAAGCCTTGGCTGGCGATGACCAGGAGACCGACGCCGCGTCCGGAACCCGCAGGCGTGTCACAAAATTGTAATGGAACCGTCACGATGGCGCAACGGAGCGGCCCTGTGACCTTTGGTCTAGAGGTAGCAATTTTTGCTGGCACTTACCGGGCAGGCCGCGGGCCGCGGCTCGCTTCCCCGATCAGATCCTGCTCGATAACTCATCCGGGCAGCCCAGCCGGAACTCTGCAAGGTTATTTCAATCTTTTGTTCGGCACCGAACAGACGGGTTTTTAAGACGGAATTAGCCTTTTCGTCATGCCGGGGAACACGAAACCCGATCCAGAACTATTGCCAATCCACCGTCCGCGCTGCCCCCACTGCCAAATGCGGATGATGACGGCTGCCGTCACGCCCGTATCGGAGAATTTCGAGCATCGTAGCTACAAGTGCCCGAGATGCGCCGACGCCGAAACCAGAATTGAGATCAGCGATCCCCATGAATGGACCGGGTTGGGGCGGACAGCTCGCGAGCCGGGGCAAACGGATAACCCAGCATCGACCAAATAGCTCTGTTCCATGGCTCGACCGATCAAACACCCAAAGCCCCAACTCGATCTGGAAGCCGAAGCGCTGACAGCCCTCGAAAAAGCCCGGGCGCTGCCGCACGGTCCGGAGCGGACCGAGGCGATGAAGCGAGCCGGCATTCTCAGGAATGCGGCCGACATGCATGGATTGCTGTTTGCCAAGCGGGGCACACCTTTGAAAACCTGAGCTTGGCGCCTTCCACAGTGCACTACAGATGCGACGACAGGGCGTGGCAATTCGATGCCGCGTAAGCGGAATAAGTCTTGCTATGTCCGGTACTTGGCGTAGCCTTCTGAGATTATCGGGTATCCGTCTAGGCACCGATAGCTGAGAGTTCTCTGCGCTCCCGCCTGTCAGGGGAGCGCGTGCGATGAAGAACATTTTGCTCAGCCTGCTTTCAACATCCGACCTGAAGCGCCTTGAGCCGTACTTGAAGCCGACGCAGTTCGAACAGCATCACGTGTTGTTCGAGGCGGACGAGCAGATCCGCCATGTTTACTTTCCGACCGGCGGGGTCGTTTCCCTGGTCGTTACCCTCTCGACCGGAGAAACAGTTGAAGTGGCGATGGTCGGCCTCGATGGCGTGGTGGGCGCGTCCGCGGCGCTCGACGGCAAGGTGGCGCTAAGCCGCGGCATCGTTCAGCTCGGCGGCGAAATCGTAGTGTGCGATATCGAGGCCCTCAAATCCACCGCCTTGCAAAGCCCCAAATTGCTTGCCCTGCTGATCCGTCACGAGCAGACCGTTTTCGCCCAGGCTCAGCAGTCGGCGGCCTGCTTCGCAACGCATCAGGTTGTCGCCCGGCTCTCGCGCTGGCTGCTTCGCGCGCGGGATTTATCGGGCAGCGATACGCTGTCGTTCACCCAGGAGTACCTCGCGCAAATGCTGGGCGTGCGAAGGACCAGCGTAACCGTGGTGGCCCACACCTTGCAGGCGGCGGGATTGATCAAATACGCGCGCGGCAAGATTCAAATATTGGATACGGAAGGGCTGCAGGACAGCGCTTGCGAATGCTACGCGACCGTCAAGTCCCAGTATGGGAAACTGGTCGGAAGAATTGGCCCGAGATAGGTCGGCTCCGGAATCCAGGCTGCCGCGGCCTTCATTCCGGTGCGGGCGGCGGAGGCTTCGCGATCCCCTCGATGAAGAGATCGAGGATCGCTTCGGCGAGGCGCTCGGCTTCGGCCTCAGCGATGCCCCAGCGCGGAAAATGTCCGTCGATCTTCATCCGCGCAAAGCCGTAAACCAGCGCGCGGCCGGCGATCAGCACCGGCTTGAGCTCGCCCGTGCGCAGCGCCCCTTTCGCGAAAGCCTCCGCCGGCATGCGGCAGTTCGAGGTCGAGGGCATCCGCATGGTGGTCCGCTTCACCGCGCGAACCTCGCTGCTGTTCTTCTGTCTGGCGTTTAGCGCCGCCGCGCTTGCCAAGCTTTGGCCCACCATCTGGACGCGATGGCAGCGCCGCAACCGCCGTCATCTCGGCGTGACCTTTGCGGCCTCGCATGGCCTGCACGCCCTCGCGATCGCGGCTTTCGCCGTCATGGACCCCGCAGGCTATGCGGCCGCCACCAGCATCGCGTCATACATTTTCGGCGGCATCGGTTATGCCTTCATCGTCGCGATGACGGCGACGTCGTTCGACCGCACCGCACGCGCGATCGGCCCGCGCGCCTGGCACATGCTGCATGTGACCGGCGGTTATTATCTGTTGCTGCAATTTTCGGTTTCCTTCGGCAAGCGGATGCCCGACATGCCGCTTTACGCGCTGTTTCTCATTCCGCTGCTGGCGGTATTGATCGTGCGGATGGTCGCGATGGCACCCCGCGCAAAAAGTGCGATACCAGCGGGATAGAAGCCTTGCACCCCGCGGGCCTCGTTCAGTCCATCAGCAAATGGTACTTCCGGCCAAGCCGGCGGTGAAGGGCGAGGACCGCCCTGTCGACGTCACTGATGAGACTGTCTCCAAGGATGACGTTCGGGATTTCCCAGTTCCGACCTTCCCGGACATCCGGCAATCCGTAAAGACCGGGATGCGCGCCGTTTCGCATCCCGGCTCGCTGCGTAACGCCTCGTTCGCGAGTTGCGTCAATTCCGCATTGCTCTTTCCGGTCGTCGTCATCCAGGCGCCCGGTCCGCGCATCTCGAAGCAACCGCGATCAATGTCCCCCACATTTCACGCCGGCGGCATCAGGCCGAGACGTTTGGCGATGATCTTGTCGACCATACGCTTGGGCAGCACCGATGTGATCACGTGCCGCATCGGATCCGACGTGATCTGGTAGCGCACCTTGGGGCTTGGCAACGTCAGCGCCTCGAAAATCCGCTCCGCGATTTTTTCCGGCGGCAATCCATTTTCGCCAAGCTGCCGCATCAATTTGCGGATACTTTCGAGCGCCGGGAAAAACGGCGAATTCCTAAAGGGCGAAACGTCGACCTCCTCGGCCTTGCCCCAGATCGGCGTCTTTACCGCGCCCGGCGCGATGATGACGACATCGATACCGAACAGCATCAGCTCGCGCCGCAGACTTTCCGACAGTCCCTCGATCGCATGCTTGGACGCCGAATATGCCGACATCAGCGGGTTGCCGTTCTTTCCCGCGACCGAAGAGATCATCACGATGCGCCCTTTCGCTCCCTTGAGCTGTGGATCGGAACCGAGCAGCGGGCCGAAAGCCTGGGTGGCGATAATCGGCCCGATCACATTGACGTCCATCTGGCGGCGGAATTCATCGGCGGCAAGCTCGAGCACCGGCCCCGCGACCGCGATGCCGGCATTGTTGACGAGCCCGGTGAGCGTCTCGCCGTTAAGCGCGGTGCGCACCTCCCGCGCGGCCGCCAGCACCGCGGCCTCATCGGTGACGTCGAACATCAGCGGGGTGAAATGGGCGCCGAACTCGCTCTTGAGCCGATCCGCATCGGCCGCTTTGCGCACGCTGCCGAACACGCGAAAGGAGCGCGCCAGCAAGAGCTTTGCCGTGGCCCAGCCGATGCCGGTGGACGCCCCGGTGATGACGACGGATTTCATGACTCTGCCTGCCCGTGCGATATTTCCCGACGATCATGTAGGCCAGGCCCGGTAAAGCCGCAATGCTGCGTGTCCCTGCTCGCGTGACACGTCGATGACCGGCCCCGGGGACGATGCTTCGACGGTTATGGAAGTATTCTTCATTTGCCTAAGATAAACCTAGTCCGGAAGGCATTTTGACTTGGACGCGACTACGGGGTGGCGACGGCATCTGCCGCGACCGGGGTTCACGCCGCGCTGTTCGCGCGCGGAAACCACGCAGCGCAGGCACTGATCGATCTCGTCGGCGCACTCAGGAAAAATAGCGGCGCGCGTGGACCGCTGCTGGACCGGCTGGTGCAAGAGGCGCGGCGCACTGGCTGCGACAACGACGCGGACATCGTCGCCAACGCGATCGGATACCTGCTGCAGGGTTACGCCGCCACCGCTTCGCTGATCGGCTTGACGTTGCTGGCGCTGGCGCGGCGACCATCGCTGCGCGCCGAGGTGGAAGCGGATCGCGCATTGCTCCACGAGGTTATCCAGGAAGTGCTGCGCTGCGACCCTACTACGAACAGCACACTCCGGTTCATGGCAAGAAACGGCGTCATCGCCCGGCAATGCAGCAAGGCGACATGATCATCGTCTTGATTGCGGCGGCCAATCGCGATCCCGCGCTTAACCCTGAGCCGGACCGTTTCGATATCTCGCGGCGGGACCGGAAGTATTTGGAACTTGGGCCGGCGCCCACGCCTGCCGACAAGTTTGCCCCGCTCATCGCCATGATCGCTGTCGACCACTTGCTGACGCGCGGCATTCCTTTTGAGCGGCAGGAATCTTCGCTCTCCTATGCCGCCTCCGGTCATATCCGCACGCCCCTGTTCAGGCGCTGACCGAAGGAAACCGCAATGAAGTGTAACGGCTAGAGCAGGATAACTTTTCTTCGAATCGTCATCCCGCTCTCTCTGTTTGTTGGAGCATGATCTTTTCGGAAAACCGGTGCCCACTTTTCCGGATCATGCTCTAGATCGGCGTCATTCGGCGGGCGCGCCGACCACCGTCGACGGCAGGCGATTGGGAATATGCAGAAACAGCGCGCAAACAACGGCTGCGAGCAGGCCGAGCAAGGCGAGCCCATAAAGTCCGCCCGCGTAATTGCCGGTCAGGTCTTTCATGACGCCGACATACCAGGGGCCGAAGAAGCCGCCGAGATTGCCGAGCGAGTTGATCCAGGCAATGCCTGCCGCTAATCCGGCGCCGCTGAGGAACATCGGCGGCATGGCGAAGAACGGGCCCTTGGAGCCGTAAAAGCCCATTGCGGCGATCGACATTCCCACCAGCGCCCACCAGCTCCCCATCGTCATGCCGGCGATGACGAGCCCCACGGTCGCGAACACGCAACCGATGAACAGATTCCAGCGCCGCTCGTTCATGCGATCGGAGATGCGCCCCCACGTCACCATGGCGATGGCGCCGCAAGCATAGGGGATCATGGTGAGCCAGCCGACCGTCATGTTACTGTAGTCACCCAGCGACTTGATCATCTGCGGAATGAAATACAGCATGCCGAGGCTCGCAGTGACGATGCCGAAATAGTTCAACGCCAGCAGCAGCACCTTGGGATTGTAGAGCACCTCCCATAGCGTGAACTTACGCACCGCCTCGGTGGCGCGGCGCTCGGCGGCGATCTTGGTCACCAGCCAGTGGCGTTCTTCCTCGGTCAGGAATTTGGCCTGCTCAGGCCGGTCCGTGAGCACGAAATATGTGAGCACCCCGATCACCACGGTCGGGATCGCTTCGGCGATGAACATGACCTGCCAACCCCTAAGACCGAACAGGCCATCCAGACCGAGCAGTGCCGTCGATATCGGCGCGCCGACCGCGACCGCGAACGGCAGGCCGATCAGGAAACCTGACACGATGCGGGCGTGGTGATGGCTAGGGAACCAGTAGGTGAAATACAGGATGATGCCGGGAAAGAACCCGGCCTCGGCGACGCCGAGCAGGAAACGCACGATCGAAAAGCTGGTCGAGCCCGTAACCATAGCGGTAACGCCGGCCAGGATTCCCCAGGTGATCATGATCCGGGCAATCCATATTCTGGCGCCGACTTTTTCCAGGATGACATTGCTCGGGACTTCGAAGATGAAATAGCCCCAGAAAAACATGCCGACGGCAAAGCCAAAAGTGCCGGCCGACATGTCCAAGTCCGTGCGCATGGTGAGCCCGGCGAAGCTCACATTGATCCGATCGATATAGGCGAGCACATAAGACAGAATTGCAAACGGCAGCAAGCGCAGATAAACCTTGCGCATGGTCGATCGTTCGAGCGTGCGGTCCATTGTTTCCTCCGTAAGGATTTCATGGCCAGCCCAGCTTATGCCGATGTTTTGATCGTTGAGCTGTCAGAAAGCGTCGCTTCAGCAAATCTCCTACTCGGCGTGCCCGTCGATGATCGGGCCGAACAACTGCCAATTCTCGCCGGTAAAGCGCATCATCTGCACCTGCTCGATCGGATAGAAATCGGTCGGCGTGGTCTTGATGCGGATGCCCGGAATGTAGGTGTCCATCTCGAAATCCATGTTCGCGACCGCCTTCATGACGTTCTCGCGCGTAACGTTGTCGCCGCAGCGCTTCAGCACCTCGACCAGGGCGGTCGAGACATTGAAGGCCGTCAACGGCCCGCTCTCGGACCTGTCGGCTTCCGGATAATATTTCGCCATGAAGGCACGGAATCGCTGCATGCCGGGATAGCTGTCCCACTGCGGATCGGTAACGTCCATCTGATAGCCGGCGGACAGGATGCCCCGGGAGTTTTCCAGACCGGCAGGCTTGAGCACTGCGCCGACCGAGGCCGACACGTTGGTCATGATGTGGACCGGGTGCCAATCGAGCTCGGCGAGTTTCTTGATCGCCTGGGCGGCAAACTTCGGGGTACCGATGTTGACGAAGATATCCGGGTTGGCGGACTTGATCGCCACCACCTGGGAATCGACGGTCGGCATGGCGACCTCATAGGGGACGCTGGCAACCACCATGCCGTCGAATTTATCGCGCAGCACGTCCCTCAGGCCGAGAACGTAGTCCTTGCCGAAATCGTCGTTCTGATAGAGCAGCCCGATCCTGGCATGGGGATAATGCTGCAGGATGTAGGTCGCATAGATCCGCGCCTCCGCCCGGTAGTTCGGCTGCCACCCGATGGTCCAGGGGAAGTGCTCGGGATCGCCCCAGCGCGAGGCGCCGGTGGCGACGAAGAGCTGCGGCACCTTCATATTGTTCATGTATTTCTGGATCGCGGCGTTGCTCGCGGTGCCGAGCGGGGCGAAAATCAGGAACACCTCGTCGCTTTCGACCAGCCTGCGCGCCTGCTCCACCGTCTTCGGCGGGCTGTAGGCGTCGTCATAGCTGATGAAGTTGATCTTGCGGCCGTTCACCCCGCCATTGTCGTTGATCATCCGGAAATAGGCGCTCATGGTCTTGCCGATGATGCCATAGGCCGATGCCGGCCCTGAGTACGGCATGATGTTGCCGATCTTGATTTCGGTGTCGGTGACGCCGGTATCGTATTTCTTCTGCGCGGCGGCGGGCACCGCGGCCAAGCCGAAGGTCAGGGCGAGGATCAGCACGGAAAGCATAAGCTTTCTAGCAAGCTGCGGCCTGATGAAAGGTGTCCGGATGAATTGCTTCGCGCAGCGCTTCATGAGCTTCCCCCTCGGGCAAGCAGTGACGATTTATGTTCAGCAATTTCCTCGATTGTTCTTCTTTAGAGGCGCAGGATAGCAGCCGGAGGGGAATGCGGGAAGCGGGGTGCGACCAAAGGCCGATTTGTCGCCTGAATTGTTTCGGGTGCAGCGCAGCAAGTTGCGCTGCGCAAATGCGAACCTTCGATCTTTCAGGCCGCGCGTATCGTATCAAGAAATCTGCCGACCTCTGATTTGAGGCGGCTGCTTTCAAACGAGAGCGACTGCGCAGACGTAGGCACCTGCGACGATGCCGATCCGGTTTCGTGGGCGCCGCGTTGTACGTCGGTTATGTTCGATGCAACTTGCTGGGTACCCTGGGCCGCCTGCTGTACGTTGCGAGCGACCTCCTGCGTTGCAGCGCCCTGCTCCTCGACCGCCGAGGCGATGGTCGAGGAGATTTCGGAAATCCTTCGATGGTTACGCCGATATCCTCGATCGCGGAGACTGAATCGTGAGTGGCGCTCTGGATATCGCCGATCTGCTTGCGAATTCTTCGGTCGCTTTTGCGGTTTGCTCGGCAAGCGCCTTGACTTCAGAGGCGACGACCGCAAAGCCCCGTCCCGCCAATCCGGCCCGAGCAGCTTCAATGGTTGCGTTGAGAGCCAGCAGGTTCGTTTGGCCGGCCACGGTATTGATCAGCTCAACTACATCGCCGATCCGGTTGGCCGCATTCGACACTCGTTGACCCGATGGTGGGTCCTGCGGGCCTGTTCCACAGCCTCTCTGGCAATCTTCGACAATTCCTGAACGTGCCGGCTAATCTCGTTGACCGAGGCGGCCATCTCCTCGCTGGCGGCCGCGACCGACTGGACGTTGGTTGAGGCTTCCTCAGACGCGGCGGCTACCATCGTCGTGAGCTCTTGCGCCCGCACGGCGGTCGCAGAAAGTGTGCCGGCCGAAGTCTCGAGCTCGGCCGAGGCCGCCGATACGGTATGGACGATTTCTGCGACCGCGCCTTCAAACGCATCAGCAAGACGAACCATCGCGGCCGCCTTCTCCTCGCGAGCGGCTTTTTCAAGAACTTCCCGCTCGGCCTGGATATTTCGTACTTTGACTATGTTTTCCTTGAACACCAGCAACGCGCGAGCCATCGACCCCATTTCGTCACGACGGTTTGAACAGGGAACGACAACCGATGTTTCGCCGCCGGCGAGTTCGCTCATGGCGTCGGTCATCTGGCCCAGGGAGCGCACAATACGGCTTATCACGATCCAGAACGTAGCCGCCGCGAGCAGAAGCGAGAAGGTCATCAAAAAGGCATTGAGCACCAGCGTCCGCAAACTGTCGCGTTGTGCACTCTCAACCAGTCGCGCGGCTTCCTGGCTTGCCTGTACGCTCAGCGCGATCACTTCATCGATTGCCGCTGTGGATTGGTTAAACCATTCAGCAGAACTGATCGGACAAGTCCCGCCGCCGAGTCCTGCCGCATAGATCGCCTTGCGCGTATCCTCGAAACGTTGAAACACGCGCTCGCGCAGCCGGCCTGCTGCCGCCGTGACCGATGGTGGAGCCGACGATTTCGCAGCATAGGCCTGTACATAGTCCCAGGCCGCTTCCACCCTGCCCCGGAACACGCCCAGCATGCTGATTTCCTGGGAATTCATCGGTCTGCCGACCGCCACTAGCGCTGCCACCGCTGCACGCTCGCGACCCAGATACTCGCTCATGATCCAAACGAAATGTTTGAGATTCTGGAGGCTCGACAAACGTGCCTGGATGTTGTCTTCGTCCATTGCCGCAGCGACGAGAAGATTCTGGCTCGCTCCAATCACCGCAGTGATTGTCGGTGCCCATTGCGACACGGTAGCAGACTGGCGCGCGTTTGCCGGCTTGGTCATTTCGGCATCGGCTTGTCGGCGAATTTCCGCAAGCTGCTCACGCGCGCGCTGCGCCGCGGTTATCAGTTGATCCCGATTGGAAAAATCCCGAGTGGCCAGACGACCGAGCGCTTTCTCGATTGATTGATCGGCCAATTTGCGGAAATTCGATATCGCTGCCATCTGCGCATCGGTCGCGGGATTGGCGGCGTTCAGTGCAAGGTTTGTTGCACCTCGTTCGCGAGCCCACTGGCCGGCGCTCTCCAATAGCAGATCGGCGGTCTCGTTTATCGATGCGGCGTCGGAAGCCGTCGCGCGCTCCAGGCTGGCACTGCGCAAGATGCAACCTGAAACCGCCCAAACCGAGGATGGATAGCAGCGCAACAGCCGTCATGAGGAGATTACGAATGTTCCACACCGTTGCACTTTGGACGGAGGGATTCATGGCAAGATGCCTTCAATCAAAGACATTAAATGCGGATGACGATGGGCGCCGAAATTGCGAAGCGCGGAACGCGGAATAAGTCCGCGGAGATCCTGGAGTCTCAGTTCAGTCGTCCACTGAAACATACGCCGATGTGCTTAATATCAGATGAATTCGGAGGGCCGCACCAACTCCGCGTCCTGCATTTACATCCGAAACTACACCCGAAACGACAACTGCAAATGCTGCGATCCCGCCTCTAATGCATGGACGCCCGTTGCGCCTGTTCCCGAAGCCGATAGAACTGGAGCGCGGCCCGGGCGGTCTTTGGCTGCAGCCGGAAAAAGCTTGCAAAGCACCGGTCCAGCCGATCCTTAGCCGGCCCGCCGCGACCAGCCTGCAAAGCCAAGATGGCCTTCACCGTTTCCCACGACAGGTCGATGGCTTTGGCGAGGACAAGAAGCTGCTCCGGCTCACGCTCAACCAGCGCGCGCTCGATCAGCCCGGCCGGAAGATTGCACATCAGCGACAGCGCGACCACAATTCTATCGAAATTGCCTTCGCTAACAAAGGCCTGCAAGCGCGCCTCATCGAGTTGGCCGAGCGAATGCAGCGTCCGCACATGTGCCAGCGCCTTCGCATGGTCGCCGGAGCCCGCGCGCGCTTTGGCTTGAATCGCCTCCGATGCTTCCGCAACCGCGCTCCGGATCAACGCGGCTTGCCGCGGATCGGCCGCCTCAAGCCTGCTTCGTACGATTTCGGACGCCTGCGCAAACAGTCTTACCTGATCATGGCGCGAGATGTCGGCGCGCGACCAGACCCGCAATGCGAGATCGCCATTATCCTGTGCCCTCTTGACGAGAGTGGACATGCCGGACGCGGAAAACTTGGCGCCAGGGTTATCGACGGTACCAGCGACGACATGATGATTGCCCCGGTTGACCAGAATATCGGTCACCGGCTCGGTCAGGACGCTTCGTCCGGAAATAGCCAGCAGGTGACCCTGACTCTTGGTGCGCGCGGCCTCTGCTAGCGAGGCGTCGTCGAGCCGGGCGGAGTGCGCCAGAACCGGGGCCGCCACTTCGATCGCGTCGTCGAATGCGAGGGCGCGTATCACCCCGCCGGGCGCGTCGGAGACTCGGGCGAGCCGGTCGCCGAGGGCGGCACGCGCGGCAAGTTCAATGTCCTCGACGAGCTTGCCCATGACGTCGTCGAACAGCTTGATCTGTTCGTCGGAAAACTTGCCCGAGCCCTGGATGAAAAGATCGGTGACGCGCCGCAGGACTTCGGCGCGCCTCGACGGGTCGTTGCCCGCCAGCACGCTCTCCAGTTCATCGATAAGACTTTCCTGTATGTTCATCGCTTGGAAGCGCGATCTGCTGCGGGAAATATCAGGCGCATTGCACGAGGCTCACGCGACGTTCCTGGTCGACGGAACCAAGGCATCGAGATCAAGCTCGGAATGCGGAACCGGCCGGCCGAACAGATAACCTTGCGCGAAGTCGATCCCTGCGGACAGCACGGCCTCGAACTGCTCGCTGTTCTCAACTCCCTTGGCCGCGGTCGCGACATCGAGGCCATGCGCCAAGGCGAGCACGGACGCCACGACCGCCGCGCAATCTCGGCGGCTTGCGAGCCCTTGCGTGATCGACTTGTCGATCTTGATCTTGTTGAACGGAAAGCCCGTCAGGTAGCTCGCCGAGGAATATCCCGCTCCGCAATCGTCGAGCACAATCGAGACACCGAGATTCTTCAGTTGCCTGATCGTCTGCAGATGCGCCGCCCGGTTGTTCTCGAATAGCGAAGTATCGGCGATTTCCAGTTCCAGCCGCTCCGGCGACAGACCGGAATCGACCAGTGCGCACAGTACCAGGTCGAAGAGATTCCCCTTGCTGAATTGAGCGGCTGCGATGTTGACGGCAACCTTGATGTGCGCCGGCCAGGCGGCGGCATCGATGCACGCCTGTTGCAGAATCCATCCTCCCAGCGGCGGCATCAAGCCGGTCGATTCCGCAAGCGGGAGGAATTGATTGGGAGCGAGAAGTCCTCTCGACGGATGATGCCAGCGCACGAATGCCTCTGCGCCGCAAATGCGGCGCGTGCGGATATCGATCACGGGCTGATAGTGCAATTCGAATTCGTTGCGCGATATCGCCTCGCGCAACTCGCCTTCCATCGACTTCTGTATGTCGGCGGCCGCGGTCAATTCGGATTGAAATACCCGGAAGTCGTTGCGGCCGCCGGACTTCGCGGCATAAAGCGCCAGGTCCGCCTTTTGCAGCAGAGTCTCGGCATCGGTGCTGTGCTCGGGCGCGAAGGCAATTCCGATGCTGGCCCCGACGCCGACCCTGTTGCCATTGAGGTCGAACGGTTTTTCGATAAGCCTGACGATCCTGAGCGCGAGCGCGATGGCGCCTTCGCTCTGGTTCTTCTCGTTTTCCTGGATGATGGCGAATTCGTCGCCACCCAGCCGGGCCAGTATGTCGGTATCGCGAAGCGACGACCTCAGCCGTTGCGCGACTTCGACGAGCAGCTGGTCTCCGGCGGGATGCCCCAGTGTATCGTTGACATTCTTGAACTTGTCGAGGTCGAGCATCAGCACGGTAAAAGTAGTGCCATGGCGCCGTAGCCGCCTTGTGGCGTCTTCGAGCTTCTCCGAGAACACCGCGCGGTTTGCAAGACCGGTCAGCAAATCGTGTTGCGCAAGGAAGGCGATCCGTTCCTCATTGCGGGCCCGTTCCGTGATGTCCTCGTCCGTGGCAAGCCAGCCGCCGTTCGCCATCATATGGCGAGTGATCGCGACCACGCGTCCATCGGCGAGCTCGTAGACTTCCTTTCTATTCTTCAAATTTTGCGTGAGATAGGCATCGGCCTCCACGCCCACGAAATTGGTGCCCTTTTCGCAGCGATATTCGAGGATTTGCGCGAGCGTAGTTCCCGGCTTTATCAGATCGCGGTCGAGATGATAGATGTCGCCATACCGCGCATTCGAAACCACAACCTTCTGCTCTGCATCGAACATGCAAAGCCCCTGGGACATGGTGTTGAGCGCGACGTCGAAGCGGACGTTCATCGCCTCGAGTTCGGCGGCCTTCTCGGCCAACAATTGCTCGCTTCGTTTCTGTTCGGTGACATCTTCGTGGGTCGCGACCCAGCCGCCATCGGGCAGCGGCTTGCGTTGAATGAATATCCGGCGGCCATCGGCCGGTTGGTAATTCTGTTTCAACTCCGTCGGCATCAACTCGACATGCTGATCGACGGTCAGATTGCTGCTCTCGCCGCGATCGACATAGTGTTGCAAGATCCGGCGCAGTGGCGTGCCCGGCCGGACCAGTTCGTCCGGCAGATCGTACATTTCCTGATAGCGGCGATTCGAAATCACCAGTCGCTTTTTCGCATCGAACAGGCAGAGGCCCTGCGACATGTTGTTGATGGCGATATCGAAACGCGTATTTGTGTTCGCCAAAGCCCGCGTTTGGGCCGCCAGAGCGTTGGTCTGCCGAACCAGGACGAAGGTGCCAAATAGAATGATGGAGACGATCGCAACGACCAGCGAACCGAACATATAGAGATGCCGGTACCACGGCGCCAGCACCTCACCACGGGCGTAGCTCACCAACAAAACCAGCGGCAAGCCCGGCACTACCTTGTAGCCTGTCACCCGATCCACGCCGTCAACGATGCTCTTTATTTCGTAAGAGCCCGTCTCCGACATCGGCAAATATTTCTTGAGGAGCAGAGAATCCGCGAGGGACTTTCCAAGTGCGTCATGCTTCGCGGGCTCCCGTGCGAGAATCGCTCCCTCGCGGTGCAACAATAGGACGGTGCCGCCTTTGCCGAGATCGATCGAGCCAAAGATCTTGAGAAAATAGGATTGATCGATGGGCGCGGTTACCACGCCTGCGAAGCTGCCGTCGGCGTTGCTAAGCCGCCGCGATGCCGCCGTGAACCATTTATCGCTGGCCGCTGAACGATAGGGTGGCGAAATGAACAGCCGATCGCTGGCGGCATCGCGCTGGGCGATGAAATGCGGCATCTCTGATATGTTGCTGCGTGGTGGCGCGTGGTCATAGGAGTGCGCAATCAATTGCCCCGACGCATCGGTCCATCCGATCGCGACAAGGACGGATGAGCTCTTTTGCAGCTGCCGAAGCGCAGCATTGGCCGCGCCGGGTTCGATGAGCTTGCTACGGATCGCGGCCGCCTCAAGCAAGACACGATCGACGTCTTCAAAGATCAGTGCCGTGTGCGCGGCAAGAACTGTCGCAAAACTCTGGGCATCGGTCTTTGCGCCCGTGATCCGGTCCCGATAGCGGGTTTCCAGATCGGTAAGAAACAGAATGATTATCGCGGCCGAAAGCGCGAGGCCAAGCGCCGCCAGCGACAGTCCCGGCGATTGGACCAGCCTTCGATAATTTCCCTGCATTCCAAACCCGCGCTGCGACCGGCATCGGGCCCATCCTCGCTTCGCATCCGTTAATATTGCGTTCATATTATTAACGTCGATGCGCACCCGACGGACGGGAGTTCTCGATCGAGGGCAGCCAGACCGGGATGCCCAACGGGCGAGCGGTCATTCCCGATCGCGAACGCGATAAAGCCGCGGTCAAAACGATCGGTATTGGAGAAGACCGCCGGTCGCCGCGCAAGAATCTGGATGAGGTCTCAATCCTTGTCGCCGAGGCGCGCTCAACCCTTATTGTGATCCGTACCGGGACTAGAATCCAGATCAAACGCCGGCGCTTTGAAACTGAACCTGCAAGACTTTTTGGCCCAAGGATTTCACTTGGGCTGGCTCACATGAAGAATATGGTTGAAGCGTCAGCTCTTGTTCCGACCGCGGCGCTCGCATCGTTTGCGGCGGCTCGCTGCGACTTGAAGATTGTGCGACTTGGAGATTGTGCGACTTGGAGATTGGATGAGGTCGCAATCTGGGTCGACAAAAAAGCGAGAACGCCTCTCGCGCTCTCGCTTTTGAATATGCCGATCAGGCCTTAATTTTCTGTTCCGCCGGCAAGAACCGGCCTGGGCCTTTTAGTTCTTCGTCTTGTCCACCAGCGCGCCCTTCTTGATCCACGGCATCATGTCGCGCAGCTTGACGCCGACTTCCTCGATCGGGTGCTGCGCAAGCTTGGCGCGGGTCGCCTTGAACGAGGTCTGGTTGACCTTGTTCTCCAGCATCCAGTCGCGGGCAAACCGGCCGGACTGGATGTCGGCCAGCACCCGCTTCATCTCCGCCCTGGTCTCGGCGTTGACGATGCGGGGTCCAGAGACGTATTCGCCGTATTCGGCGGTGTTGGAGATCGAATAGTTCATGTTGGCGATGCCGCCTTCATAGATCAGGTCGACGATCAACTTCACCTCGTGCAGGCATTCGAAATACGCCATTTCCGGAGCGTAGCCGGCTTCCACCAGCGTCTCGAAGCCGCCCTTGATCAGTTCGACCAGGCCGCCGCACAACACCACCTGCTCGCCGAACAGGTCGGTCTCGCATTCTTCCTTGAACGAGGTCTCGATGATGCCGGCGCGGCCGCCGCCGATCGCGGAAGCATAGCTCAAGCCGAGGTCGTGGGCATTGCCGGAAGGGTCCTTGTGGATCGCGATCAGGCACGGCACGCCGCCGCCGCGCTGGTATTCCGAGCGCACGGTGTGGCCGGGGCCCTTCGGGGCGATCATCAGCACGTCGAGATCGGGACGCGGGTCGAGCAGGTTAAAGTGAACGTTGAGGCCGTGGGCGAACACCAGGGCTGCGCCCTTCTTCATGTTGTCATGCAGGTGCTCGCGATAGATATCGCCCTGCAATTCGTCCGGGGTGAGCATCATCACGAGGTCGGCCCATTTCGCGGCTTCCGCGACTTCCATCACCTTGAAGCCGGCGGCTTCCGCCTTCTTGGCCGAGCCTGATCCCTTGCGCAGCGCGATGGCGACGTCCTTGACGCCGGAATCCTTCAGGTTCAGCGCATGGGCGTGGCCCTGGCTGCCATAGCCGACGATAACGACCTTCTTGCCCTTGATCAGGTTCAGGTCGGCGTCGCGATCGTAATAAACACGCATGGTCGTTCCTCTTGGCTGGCCGGGCGGAGCGCCCGGATTGTCGTGTGTTCTGAAGGTTTGCCGGGTGATTTCCGGCCCGTTGTCTAGTCCATTTTTCACTTAAGGGGAAACCCGTTTGTGCATGGCGCGGTGCGGCATCACACGTCCATGAAGACGGGATAGAGCGAGGCCAGCAGCAATAGCGCCATCACGATGTTGAACGCCCGCACTGCCCTGCGGGAGGTCAAGAGCCGCCGAAGCGAACTGCCGAACAGCGCCCAGGCGGTGCACGACAGCGTCCCCAGGATCAGGCTCAAGGTGACCTGGATCGCGATATTCCAGGGGAAGGAGGCGATCGCCGCGTAGGCGGTGATGGTGCCGATCACCATCACCCAGCCCTTGGCATTGATCCACTGAAACATGGCGGCGCCCCAGAAGGTCATCGGCCCCTTGCGGCGGCCGGCCTGCTCCGGCTTGACCGGGTCGGCCATGGCGATTGCGGCGGCGAGATAGACCAGATAGGCGACCCCGCCCCATTTCAGGATCGTCTGCAGGATCGGATAGGCGATGAAGACAGTGCCGAGCCCGACGCCCACGGCTCCCACCATGAACGCGAAGCCGATGGTGATGCCTGCAATGTGCGGCAGCGTCGGGCGAAAACCGTAGGTCAGTGCCGACGACAACAGCATGATGTTGTTCGGTCCCGGGGTGAAGAACATCACGGTGGCGAACATCACGAAGGCGATGAACAGCGAATGCGACATGGCAGGCCTCACGCAATTTTCGGCAAGACGCTCGGCCGCCTGGCCAGCAGCATCACGGCGATGCCGCCGATGACGGTGACCATTCCGGCGAGTCGCAACGGCCCGAAGGTTTCGCCGAACACGACGCTCGACGCCGCTGAGCCGACGAACGGCACGAGCAGCGCGAACGGCACCACCTGCGCGGCCGGGTAATCCCTGAGCAGGCGGCCCCACAGCCAGTAGGCGATTGAGGTGGAGATAGCGCCGAGCACGAGCATGCAAACAAGCCCGGTCAGCGACATATGCGCGAGCGCATGCCATGTCGGCTGCGGCCCGTCGGTGACGAGCGTCAGCGCCAACAGCGGTATCGCCGCGACCAGGCACAACCACGCGAACAGGTCGAACATGCGCACGCCGTTGGCGCGCCGCAGCAACAGATTGCCGATCGCGAAGCTGACTGGACAGATCATGATGATTGCGAACGCCCCGACGCTGAAATCGTAGCCGACCGTGCCGCAGATCATCAGCAGTCCTAGGGTGGCGATGCCGATGCCGACGGTCTGCATCGGCGTCGGCAATTCACGGAACACGAGTGCGGCAAAAGCGATCGTGAACAGCGCCTGACTCTGCACGATGACGCTGGAAAGGCCGACTGGCACGCCATCGGCGATGGCAAAGGCTTGCGCCAGGAACTGGCCGAGAAACAGCGTGAAGCTGATCGCGATCAGAAGCGGCCATGACACCTTGGGCCTGCGGACGAACAGACACGGTAGTGCCGCGATCGCAAAGCGCAGCGTGGTCATCAATTCGGGAGAGAATTCGTCGAGCGCGATCCGGCTTGCGACGAACGCAAGCCCCCAGATCACCGCGACCATGACGGCGATGCAAACGTCGGCCGGCTTCATTGTTCTTGCTCTTGTTGTTAGCCCTGCTCGCCGGATTTCGGTTTGCGCAAAAGATACGTGCCGTGCAGCGGCGCGTGATAGTCCGCCGACACCAGCGTGAAGCCGGCCTCGATCAACATGCGCTCGATCACCCAGCCGAACGTGGAATATTCGTCGCGCATATGGGTGACCACGCTGTCGCGCTCAAAGCCGTAGTTCTTGATGTTGAATTCCGCCCATTGCTCGACGTCGCGCTCGCTTCCGTCGGGCATGCTGACGAACACGATATCGCGCAGGTAGAAATTGGCGCCCGGCTTGAGCGCGCCATAGATGCGTGACAGCGCTACCGCCTTCCAGAAATCCGGCAGATGATGCAGCGTGAACTCGCTGACGATGAGATCGTACGAATTGGGCTGGTAGGCGAAGCTGAGCAGCCCCGCCGACTGGGTGCGGATCGGAGCTTTCCGGTCACGCGCATAGACTTCGGCCAGCGCCAGCATTGCCGGCGAAATGTCAATCGCATCGACCTCGGCGCCCATCAGCGCGGCCTCGCAGGCCAGCACGCCATTGCCGCAGCCGATGTCGGCCATCCGCCATCCCGGCTTGACGCCCAGCATGGTCAGCGCAGCGCGGGCCCGAAGATCGCTGTCGTCGTGGCGGTCGTAGAGCGAGGCGACGGCGGAATCGAGCCCCATCCGCCCCCGCTCATTATAGTACCAGTCACGCGCCAGCATATTTCACATCCCTTCGGGCCCGCGCCCGATCGCGGCGACACCGGTGCGCGAAACCTCAAGCAGGCCGAGCGGACGCATCAGGTCGACAAACTGGTTGATCTTGGCGGTGTTACCCGTGATCTCGAACACAAAACTCTCGGTGGTGGCGTCGATGACGCGGGCGCGGAAGGCGTCGGCAAGCCTGAGCGCCTCGACGCGATTGTCGCCGCCGCCGCGCACCTTGACCATCGCCAGCTCGCGCTCGATCGAGCGGCCGGACAGCGTCATGTCGACCACGCGATAGACCGGCACCATGCGGTCGAGCTGGTGTTTTATTTGCTCGATGACCATCGGCGTGCCGGTGGTCACGATGGTGATGCGGGAGAGATGCTTCTGGCTCTCGGTCTCGGAGACCGTGAGACTTTCAATGTTGTAGCCGCGCCCGGAGAACAGGCCGATCACGCGCGCGAGCACGCCCGGCTCGTTCTGCACCAGGATCGACAGCGTATGCGTCTCGGTCGGCTCACGGCGCTCTTCCATGAAGTAGGCGGATGCGGGCTGGGTCATGGTCGTCCCCTCATTCATTCGTCGTCATGCCCGAAGGCTCGTCATACCCGCGAAAGCGGGTATCCAGTAAACGCTGGCGTCCAAGATGGAATCGAAAGCGCACGGCGTACTGGATCGTCCGGTCAAGCCGGACGATGACAGCGGAGTTTCTGGCAAAGGCCCGTGCGCACATCACGCCAACGCCCTCTCTCCGGCGGGGCTGGCCACTTCCGGCCCGACCCATCTCCGGAACAGGTCGAAATCGATGTTGCCGCCGCTCAGGATCAACCCGACGCGCTTGCCCTGCAGCTTCTTTTTCTCCTGCAAGGCCGCGGCAAGCGCCGCGGCGCCGGCGCCTTCCGCAAGGTTATGGGTGTCGGTCCAATAGGCCCGCATCGCGGCGGCGATCTCGTCGTCGCTGACCTGCACGATGCGGGAGGCGCCCTTGCGGATGATTTCCAGCGCGTCGGAATCGGGACTGCGCGTCGCCATGCCGTCGGCCTGCGTGTTGGAGGTCTCGGTGGTCACGACGGTGCCGGCCGCGAACGACAGCGCATAGGACGGCGCCAAGGTTGACTGCACGCCAACGATTTCGGTGCGCAAGCCCAAGAGGTCGCGCACGAGGATACAGCCGCTGATGCCGGTACCCTGCCCGATCGGGACATAGATCACGTCCAGGTCCGGCGCCTTGCGCAACAGTTCGAGCGCGTAGGTAGCAACGCCCTTCACCAGGTCGGGATGGAACGCCGGCACGAATTCGAGCCCGTCCTGTCTGGCGCGGCGTCCCGCTTCCTCGCGCGCCACCTGAAAATCCTCGCCGTGTTCGACGAGGTTGGCCCCGAACGCGCGCATCGCCCGGTTTTTCTCAACCGAGTTGCCGTGCGGCACGTAGATCGTCACCGGCACGCGATAGCGGCTTGCCGCAAATGCCAGGCTCTGGCCATGATTGCCCGTGGTCGCCGAGATCACACCAACGGTCCCCGGCCGCTCGCGCTTCATGCGCTCGACATAGACCAGGCCGCCGCGCACCTTGAAGGCGCCGGTCGGCGTGTGGTTCTCATGCTTGACAACGACGGTTGCGCCAAGCCGTTGCGCCAGCAACGGCCACGCATGCGCCGGCGTCGGCAGCACGGCGCGGCCGACAACCTCGTGTGCGCGTTCCAGTTCCTTGAGGTCAAACATTGGCACCCCTCACACCAGCGCCTTGCCGCCGGCGAAGGCGGAAGCTGTCGCCTCCCCGGTCGCTTGCTCGGGCAGCAGCATTTCGTTGTGCGCCTTGCCGGAGGGGATCATCGGGAAACAATTTTCCAGCGCCGCTACCCGGCAATCGAACAGCACCGGGCGCTTGACGTTGATCATTTCCTTGATCGCGCCGTCGAGATCGGCCGGCTTGATCGCCTGGATGCCGACGCAGCCATAGGCGTCTGCGAGCTTGACGAAATCCGGCAGCGCCTCGGAATAGGAATGCGACAAGCGGTTGCCGTGCAGGAGCTGCTGCCACTGCCGCACCATGCCCATATACTGGTTATTCAGGATGAATATCTTGATCGGCAGTTCATGCTGAACCGCCGTCGACATCTCCTGCATCGTCATCTGCACCGAGGCATCACCGGCGATGTCGATCACGAGGCTGTCGCGATGGGCGACCTGCACTCCCAATGCCGCCGGCAGGCCGTAGCCCATGGTGCCGAGGCCGCCGGAGGTCATCCAGCGATGCGGTTCCTCAAAGCCGAAGAACTGCGCCGCCCACATCTGATGCTGGCCGACTTCGGTGGTGATGTAGGTGTCGCGGCCGCGCGTCAACTCGAACAGGCGCTGGATCGCATATTGCGGCAGGATAATATCGTTGTTCTTCCGGTAGGACAGCGAATTGCGTGCGCGCCATTTGGCGATCTCCTGCCACCAGGCGCGGATATCGGGCTTCTTGGCTTCCGCCCGAAACACCTGCAACAGATCGCCGAGCACGTTGCCGGCGTCGCCGATGATCGGCACATCGACACGGATGTTCTTGTTGATCGAGGACGGATCGATGTCGATGTGGATCTTCTTCGAGCCCGGCGAGAACGCGTCGGTACGCCCGGTGATGCGGTCGTCGAAGCGCGCCCCGACGCACAGCATGACGTCGCAATCATGCATCGCCATATTGGCTTCGTAGGTGCCGTGCATGCCGAGCATGCCGAGCCAGTTCTTGCCCGATGCCGGATAGGCGCCGAGACCCATCAAGGTGGACGTGATCGGAAAGCCGGTGAACTCGACCAGCTCGCGCAGCAGCTTTGAGGCTCCGGGTCCGGAGTTGATGACGCCGCCGCCGGAATAGATCACCGGCCGCTTGGCGGCGGCGAGCAGCGCTACCGCCTTGCGGATCTGGGCCGCGTCGCCCTTGACGCGGGGTGCATAGGAGATGTGGACGTCCGATTTGCGCGGCGGGTGATAGGTGCCGACCGCGAACTGCACGTCCTTCGGGACATCGACCACGACCGGCCCGGGACGGCCTGTGGTCGCGACATAGAACGCCTCGTGCAGCACCTTGGCGAGATCGTTGACGTCGCGCACCAGCCAGTTGTGCTTGGTACAGGGCCGGGTGATGCCGACGGTGTCGCATTCCTGGAACGCGTCGTTGCCGATCAGATGCGTCGGCACCTGGCCTGTAATGCACACCAGCGGAACGGAATCCATCAAGGCATCGGTGAGCGGCGTCACCATGTTGGTGGCGCCGGGCCCCGAGGTCACCAGCACCACGCCCGGCTTGCCGGTCGAGCGTGCATAGCCCTCGGCGGCGTGGCCGGCGCCCTGCTCGTGGCGTACCAGGATGTGCTCGACGTCGCTTTGCTGGAAAATCTCGTCATAGATCGGAAGCACCGCGCCGCCGGGGTAACCGAACATATGCTGGACGCCATGATCGATCAGCGCCCGCACGATCATGGCGGCGCCGGTCATCTGGTTCGGATCGTGGCTTGTCTCACTCATGGCATGTTCCTTGGCTTGTTCCTTGACCGGGCTGCCGGATGCGCTGTCGCCAGCGGCTTCTTCGATGGTCTTTTTAGGAAATAAAAAAGGGCCTCGAGGGGCCCATGCACACCGCCTGAATTCGGATGACCTCAGCCATCCCCGGCGGTGCACCTGGGTACGACGACGATAAGGAGGAGTTTGGTAATAATATTACGCATCTTGCGGCTCAAACTTCCCAAAGGTTGCGCGAACATAGCCGCGATTGCCCGAATGTCAAGGCAAGGCCACGCCTCGCGCGATTTGAGGCAGATTAGCGGGGTTCCGACGGTTCGGCGAGTGCGAATTTGCTGTTTCCGGCTATGCGCGCATCAAACCGCCGTCATTCCGGGACGCGCGATAGCGCGAAACCGGAATCTCGAGATTCCCGGTCGCTCGTTTTCACGAGCGTCCCGGAGTGACGTCGTGGAGCCATTCGTCCACCGCCTCCGGCCGTATCCACTCAAACTCCGGCAGTTGATGCCGGAACCAGGTGAACTGCCGCTTGGCGTAGTGGCGGGTGTCGGCCCGACCGATCGCGGCCGCTTCTGCAAGCGTGATCTCGCCCTGAACATGACGAATCAGCGCCGGCACGCCATGCGCCTTCATCGCCGGCAGCAGGGGATCAAGCTTTCGCGCCACCAAGTGAGCCACCTCCTCCAGCGCGCCTTGCTTGAGCATCGCATCGAAGCGCGCCTCGATCCGCGCGTAGAGCGCTTCGCGCCCGGGATTGAGAAACAGCGCGCGGAATTGCCCCTGCGGCAGCAATGGCGGCAGGCCTTCGCCGTGCCAGTCGATCAGTGAACGTCCGGTCGCTTCAACCACTTCCAGCGCGCGCGCGATGCGGGTGCGGTCGCGCGGTTTGAGGCGTTGCGCGGACGCCGGATCGCGCTGCGCCAATTGTGCGTGCAAGCCTTCGACGCCGTCGCGCTCGAGCCTTGCGCGCACGCCTTCGCGGATCTCGGGCGGGATCGGCGGCACCGCCGACAGGCCTCGGGTGAGAGCCTTGAAATAGAGGCCGGTACCGCCGACCAAGACGGCCAAGCGGTTTTGCGCACGCGCCTCTGCCAACATCGTGCCTGCGTCCGCCACCCACGCGCCCGCGGAATAGTTCACGCTGGCGTCGACATGGCCGTAGAGCCGGTACGGCACCAGCGCCTCCTCTTCAAGCGTCGGCCGCGCGGTGATGATGCGGAGGTCGCGATAGACCTGCATGGAATCGGCGTTGATTACGACGCCGCCTGCTATTTGCGCAAGCTCGAGCGCCAGCGCCGACTTGCCGCTGGCGGTCGGCCCTGCGATAAGCACGGCCTCAAAGCTCTCGTGATGCGAATTCATCAAAATGTCTCTCGTCGCCACGCTCATCTGCAATCCCGCCGACCCCGCGCTCGATGCGACCATCGTCGATGGCGCGCTGGCCGTGCTGCCTTCGCCCGGATCAGCAGAGTGGCTGTTCGACGAAGTGGCGGTCGATATCCCCTTCGACGGCAGCGAGGATATTGCCGCCATCGAAGCCCGCCTGCGCCAGGCGCGGGGCGACCTGCCGATCGACATTGTCGTGCAGCCTCGGGCGGCCAGGCGCAAGAAGCTTTTTCTCGCCGACATGGATTCCACCATGATCGGCCAGGAATGCATCGACGAGTTGGCGGACTTTGCCGGGCTGAAGGCGCATGTCGCAAAAATCACAGAACGGGCGATGCGCGGCGAGATCGAGTTCGAGCCGGCGCTGCGCGAGCGCGTCGCGCTGCTCAAGGGCATGCCGGTCGGCGTGGTCGATGACGTCTTGAAACAGCGCATTACGCCTACGCCAGGCGGCCGCGAGCTGGTCGCAACCATGCGCGCCCACGGCGCCTACACCTGCCTGATCTCCGGCGGTTTTACCCTCTTCACCAGCGCGGTGGCCGCGATGATCGGGTTTCAGGAAAATCGCGCCAACGAATTGCTGGTCGAGGACGGCAAGCTGACCGGCGAAGTGAGGGAGCCGCTCCTGGGCCGCGCCACCAAGCTTGCGACCCTGATCGAGCTCACTGAGTCGTTCGACCTCGACGACATCGATACGCTGGTTGTCGGCGACGGCGCCAACGATCTTTCCATGATCGAGCACGCCGGCCTCGGTGTCGCCTATCACGCCAAGCCGGCGGTCGCCGCTGCTGCGGCGACGCGGATCGACCACGGCGATCTCACGGCGCTGCTCTACGCTCAGGGGTATCGACGCGACGAGTTTGTGGAATAAGTCTCGCTGTCATCACCCGCGAAAGCGGGTGATCCAGTATTCCAGAGACCTTGCGTTTAAGCGATAAACCGCGGCGTACTGGATACCGCGCTGGAGCCTGTCATCGGGCGGCGCGTTGCGCCGACCCGGTGGCGGGGTATGACATTACTGCACGCTCAGCGCCACAAACCGCAATTCGCCGTCGCCGTTGGCGACCAAGAGCAGCACGGATTTCTTGCCGTCCTTCTTCAACTGCTCGACCCGCTTCTTGATGTCGGCGGCGCTACCGACCGCCTCCTGCGCCACCTCGACGATGACGTCGCCGGCGGAAAGCCGCTTCTCGGCGGCATCGGACGTGCCGTCGACACCGGTGATGACGACGCCCTTGACGCTGTCCTTGATCTTGTAGCGGGTGCGCAGGTCCTTGCTCAGCGTCGCTAGGTCAAGCCCGAGCGCCTTTTGCGTCACCGGCTTCTCTGCCGGCTCCTCCTTGGTCTTGGCCGAAGCCGGCTGGGCCTTGTCGGGATCCTCGAGCCGCCCAAGCGTCACTTTGCGGGTTTCTTCCTGGCCCTTGCGAATGACGACCACATCGACTTCCTTGCCGACCGCGGTGTCGGCCACGACGCGCGACAGGTCCTTCGGGTCCTTGATGTCCTTGCCGTCGAACTTGACGACGACATCGCCGGGTTCGATGCTCCCTTTGGCCGGCCCCTTGTCATCGACGCCGGCGACCAGGGCGCCGCGGGCCGGCTTGATGCTGAGGCTTTCGGCGATCTCGTCGGTGACCTGCTGGATGCGAACGCCGAGCCAGCCGCGGCGAAGCTCGCCGAACTGCCTGAGCTGATCGACGACGCCGGCGACCGTCTTCGACGGCACCGCAAAGCCGATGCCGATCGAGCCGCCGGAAGGCGAGATGATCAGCGTGTTGACGCCGATCACTTCACCGTCGAGGTTGAACAGCGGACCGCCGGAATTGCCGCGGTTGATGGCGGCGTCGGTCTGGATATAGCTGTCATAGGGGCCGGAACTGATGTCGCGGTTTTTTGCCGAGACGATGCCTGCCGTGACCGTGCCGCCGAGGCTGAACGGGTTGCCGATCGCGACCACCCAGTCGCCGAGCCGCAGCTTGTCGGAATCGCCGAACTTGACGGCGACCAGCGGCCGCGGCGGCGCGAATTTCAGAACGGCGAGATCGGTCTTCTTGTCGATGCCGATGATCTCGGCCTTGATCTTGGTGCCGTCATTCATGATGACGTTGATTTCGTCGGCATCCGCGATGACGTGATTGTTGGTCACGACGACGCCGGAGGTGTCGACGATGAAGCCGGAGCCGAGCGAGTTGGTTTTGTGCGGGGTCAGCTCGCTGTTGCCGCCGCCCTTGCCGCCCGGACCCCTGCGGTTCTTGAAGAAGTCGTCGAAAAATTCCTCGAACGGCGAACCCGGCGGCAGTTGCGGGATGGCACCCCTGCCGTCGCCCTTGGCCTCGATGGTCTGCGAGGTCGAGATGTTGACGACCGCGTCGATGACCTTCTCTGCGACGTCTGCGATGCCTTCGGGGCCACGCGCGAGCGCCGGCAACGAGACAAGCGCGGCGGTGGCGCCAAGGCAAATCGCCGCCAGGAAGGGACGCAGGCGATAGCTCAGGGTCGCGGCGGTCATGTCAGCTTCTCTCCGGCAACGGGATTGGATTTCCTAACTTCACAGTGCGCCCGAACGGGGTGGCGGCGCAAGCATCTCACGTCAGCACTTCTTCGTCATAAGGGGCCGCTAATACGGCGAAAAGCGGACCGCCATCCGCACAAGCTCCACGATGGCGTCCCGCAACTCAAACGCGGCGGACCGCCCAGATCAAGATCAGGCCCGCGACCGCCGAACCAATGCCCACCACGCGCAGCAGACTGTCCGGCGTCGCCAGCGCGCTCTTCATGGCCTTGCGCATCCATGCCGGACTTGCAGCGAACAGCAAGCCTTCGAGTACAAACAGAATGCCCACACCGATGAGGAAGTCGGCGAACGCTATGGACCTCATCGGATTGGAACCTCCCGTTTGATGTTTTCTGGTCGCCCTCGCAGCTGGCGTGCGATTTTAGGGCTTCGGCGCCGCAGCCCCCGGTGGCGTGGCTGGGGCCGCGGCCGATTTGCCCCCGGCGCTGCCGAAAAATCTGAAGAAGTCGGAGTCCGGCCGCAGCAGGAAACGGGTATCGCTGCTCTTCAGCCCGTTCTCATAGGCCGTCATCGAACGGTAGAACGCGAAGAAATCCGGATCCTTGCTGTAGGCCTCGGCAAACAGCCGGTTGCGTTCGGCGTCGCCCGCGCCGCGCGTTTGCTCCGCCGTAGAGTTGGCTTCCGCCACGATGACGGTCGCTTCGCGATCGGCGTTGGAGCGGATCTCCTGCGCCTTCTGGCCGCCTTGGGCGCGGAACTCGGCGGCCTCGCGCTGACGTTCGGTCTGCATGCGCTGATAGACCGCCTGGCTGTTCTGCTCGGGCAGGTCGGCGCGGCGAATGCGCACGTCGACCACCTGGATGCCGTAACCGTCGGCCTCATGATCGAGCTGATCGCGGATCCGCGCCATCAGCGCTTCGCGCTCGTCGCGCACCACCTGGATGAAGGTGACCTCGCCGAGCACGCGGCGCAGCGAGGCGTTCAACAACGTGGTCAACTGGATGTTGGCGGCCTGGATCGAGCCGACGCTCTGGTAAAACCGCAGCGCGTTCTTGATGCGGTAGCGGGCGAAGGCGTCGACCACCAGGCGCTTCTGGTCGGACGCGATCACCTCCTGCGACGGATTCTCGAGATCGAGAATGCGCTTGTCGATCGAGATCACGGTGTCGACGAACGGCGCCTTGAAATTCAGGCCGGGCTCGGTGACCACGCGGATCGGCTGGCCGAGCCGCACCACGAGCACCTGCTCGGTCTGCACCACGGTAAACACCGAGCTGTAGGCGACGACGATCGCAACAAACAGCAGAATCAGCGCAACTATTCCTGTAACCGGGGACCTCATCGCGTGCCCCCGCTCGGCTGCTGCGGCTGGCCGGTCGTGGCCGGCGCTGCCGACCGGCGCGGCGTCAGCTCGCTCAAGGGAAGATACGGCACGATGCCCTGCGCGGATGACGAACCGCCATCATAGACGAGCTTCTCCGAACCGCCGAGCACGCGCTCCATGGTTTCGAGATAAATCCGCTCCCGCGTGACGTCGGGCGCCTTCTTGTACTCGTCATAGACCTTCAGGAAGCGCGCGCTCTGGCCCTTGGCTTCGGCGACCGCCTGCTGCTTGTAGCCCTCGGCGACCTGGAGGATCTGCGCGGCGCGTCCCTTGGCATCGGGAACAACGCGATTGGCATAGGTCTGCGCCTCGTTCTGCAAGCGCTCGAGATCGGCGCGCGCCGCCTGCACGTCGCGGAACGAATCGATCACCTGCGCCGGCGGATCGACCTTCTGCATCTGCACCTGCGTTATCAGGATGCCCGAGCCGTAGCTGTCGAGCGTCTTCTGCATCAGCTCCTGCACGCCCTGCTCCGTGGTGGTGCGGGCGCCGGTCAGGACCGGCTGGATGTTGGCTTTGCCAACCGCCTCGCGCATCGCGCTTTCGGCGACCGCCTTCACGGTGCCTTCGGGATTCTGGATGTTGAAGAGATAGTCGCCGACGCCATCCGGCTTGATGCGCCACAACACCGTAAAATCGACGTCGACGATGTTCTCGTCGCCGGTCAACATCAGGCTTTCTTCCGGGACGTCGCGCATGGTGCGGCCGCGCCGCGCCGGGTCGTCGATCAGGGTCATGCCGATGGAGATGGTGGAGACGCGCAGCGCCTTCGGCAGCAGCACGGTCTCGATCGGATAGGGCAGATGATAGTTCAAACCCGGCTGCACCGTGCGCACATGCTTGCCAAATCGCAGCACGACGCCGAGCTCTTCGGACTGCACCCGGAAAAATCCGGACAGCCCCCAGATCGCGACCGCGCCGATCAGGATCAGCGCAATGCCGAGGCCGGAGAAATAGCCGCCGGGCAGAAGCTGCTGCAGCCGGTCCTGGCCGCGCCGCAGCAGGTCCTCAAGATCGGGCGGCCTTGGCCCGACCGGTTGCGGGCCGCTTCCCCACGGTCCTTTTGGACCCGAGCCCCATGGGCCACCGCCCTGATTCTTCCACGGCATTGACGCTCTCCTCCGCGGGGTTTTCCGGGCGCAGACGCCCGTCCCTCGCTCATTCGGCAGGCTTATACGGGACGGCCTCGGCCCTTACAACGCAAGCTTATGGTCAGAAGCAGCTATGCTTGAGCCGGGTTTTGTCAATGTAAACATTAGGAAATGCGGTTAATGTGGCTGCCGCCGACGATATGTCACATAGGAAAAGTCGGCAGTATCATCCGCCGCCGCCGCATGGCGAAGCCGGCCGGCTTCCTGCCAGAGCGACGCATCGATGGCGGGGAAACGCGTGTCCCCCTCCACTTGCGCATGAAGTTCGGTGATCTCGAGCCGGTCCGCGATCGGCAATGAACGCTGGTAGACGTCGACGCCACCCATGATGATGATCTCCGTGGCCGAGCGTCGCAGCGCATCGCCGCGCGCGATGGCGATGGCGTTCTCGAACGAATTGGTGACGACCGCGCCCGCCGCACGGAAGCGCGGATCGCGGGTGATCACAATGTTGTTGCGCCCCGGCAGCGGCCTGCGCAAGGATTCGAAAGTCTTGCGGCCCATGATGACCGGCTTGTTCAGGGTGAACGACTTGAACCGCTCCTGGTCCGCCTTCAGCCGCCACGGAATGGTGTTGTTGCGGCCGATCACGCCGTTCTCTGCCACCGCCGCGATCAGCACAACTTCCATCAGCGTTCCCCTCGCGCCAGCGCCATCAGCGCCGGGCCGTTCAACCGGCACACCGTCCACTCGTCCATCATGACCGCGCCGAGCGACTTATAGAATTCGATCGACGGCGTATTCCAGTCCAGCACCGACCATTGCAGGCGCGACCAGCCGTTATCAACGCATTGCTTCGCGAGATGAACAAGCAAGGCCTTGCCGATGCCGTTGCCGCGCTGCGCCGGGCGAACGAACAGGTCCTCCAGATAGATCCCCGAGCGGCCGGAGAAGGTCGAAAAATTGACGAACCAGACCGCAAATCCGGCCGCTTCGCCGTCCCACTCGGCGATCTCGCAAAACAGCCGCGGATTGTGACCGAACAGCGCTTCGGCGATCATCGCCTCGCTGGCTTCGACTTCGTGGAGCAGTTTTTCGTACTCGGCAAGTTCGCGGACCAGGGACAGGACAAGGCCAGCCTCATCGGGGCGCGCGCGGCGGATCGCTAGGGACATCACACCGCGACTTCGGCCTTGATATGCGGGTGCGGGTCGTAACCCTCGAGTTTGAAGTCCTCGTAACGGAAAGAGAAGATGTCCTTCACGTCAGAATTGATCTTCATCACCGGCAAGGGCCGCGTCGGGCGCGTCAGCTGCAGCCGCGCCTGATCGAGGTGGTTGGAATAAAGGTGGGCGTCGCCGAGCGAGTGCACGAAATCGCCGGGCTTCAGATCAGTCACCTGCGCCACCATCATCGTCAGCAGCGCATAGGAGGCGATGTTGAAGGGCACCCCGAGGAATATGTCGCCCGAACGCTGATAGAGCTGGCACGACAGCCTGCCGCCAGCGACATAGAACTGGAACAGGCAGTGGCATGGCGGCAGAGCCATCTTGTCGACGTCGGCCGGGTTCCATGCGCTGACGATCAAGCGGCGCGAATCCGGATTGCGTTTGATCATGTCGATGACGTTTGAAATCTGGTCGATGCTGCGCCCATCCGGCGCCGGCCAGGATCTCCACTGCGAGCCATAGACCGGGCCGAGATCGCCATTGGCGTCCGCCCATTCGTCCCAGATCGAAACGCCATTGTCGCTGAGATATTTGATGTTGGTGTCGCCTTTGAGAAACCACAGCAGTTCATGCACGATCGATTTCAGCGGCAGCTTCTTGGTGGTCAGCATCGGAAATCCCGACGCCAGGTTGAAGCGCATCTGGTGGCCGAAGATCGACAGCGTGCCGGTGCCGGTGCGGTCACACTTTTCCGCGCCGTCCGAGAGGATCCGTTCGAGCAGATCGTGATATTGATTCATGGTCGCGCTTTGGGCCTGCCGGGAGACGAACTTAACGAGCGTCCGGTCGATGGATAGCGGCGACTCGTCTGTTGCGGGCGATTATACCCCGAAAAATGGATGTTTTACCCGCGAACGGCAAGGGCGGAACCTGCGTTCCGCCCTTGGTTTTTGCCGGCTTTTGGCCAAAACCCTCAGCCCTCGGATTCCACGAACACTTCGTCGCGCTTCTTGCGCAAGGTCGGCAGCACCGCCAGCACCAGAAGCGCTGCCGCGCCAGCCATCAGCACTGCCGAGAGCGGACGGGTCACGAAAACCGTCCAGTCGCCGCGCGAGATCAACAGCGCCCGGCGCAAATTTTCCTCCATCAGCGGCCCCAGCACCATGCCGAGCAGGAGCGGCGCCGGCTCGAATTCGTGCTTGATCAGCCAATAGCCGAGCAGGCCGAACGCACCGGCGAGTATAACGTCCACGGGCGCGTTGTTGATGGAGTAGATGCCGATCGCGCAAAAGATTACGATCGACGGAAACATCAGCCGATACGGCACTCGCAGCAGCCGCACCCAGACGCCGACCAGCGGCAGATTGATGATGATCAACATCAGATTGCCGACCCACATCGAGGCGATCATGCCCCAGACGAGCTCGGGCTGCTTCTGCATCACCTGCGGTCCCGGCACGATGCCATGAATAGTCATGGCGCCGACCATCAGGGCCATCACCGCATTGGGCGGAATGCCGAGCGTCAAGAGCGGGATGAACGAGGTCTGTGCCGCCGCGTTGTTGGCGCTCTCCGGTGCAGCAACGCCTTCGATCGCACCACGGCCAAACCGCGACGGATCCTTGGCGATCTTCTTCTCGAACGTATAGGCCGCAAATGAGGCGATCACCGCGCCGCCACCCGGCAGGATGCCGAGGATCGATCCCAGGATCGTACCGCGGACGATGGCCGGCGCGGAATCGATCATATCCTTTTTGGTCGGCATCAGCCCGGTGATCTTCTGCTGCACGAGATCGCGGTCCATCTCGGCGCCGGCGTCGAGGTTGCGGATGATTTCCGCGAAACCGAACACGCCCATTGCCACCGTGGCAAAGCCAAGACCGTCGGCGAGTTCAGGAATGTTGAACGCCATGCGCGAGGCGCCGGTCTCGATGTCAGACCCGACCATCGACAGCAGCAAACCGAACACAATCATCGCAATGGCTTTCAGGATCGATCCCTTAGCCAGCACCGTCGCGAAGATCAGGCCCAGCACCATCAGCGAGAAATATTCGGCCGGTCCGAACGCCAGCGCAAGCTTGGTCAGCGGCGCGCCGAGCACGGCGATCAGCACAGTCGAGACGCAGCCGGCGAAGAACGACCCGATCGCGGCGATCGCGAGCGCAGGTCCCGCGCGGCCTTGCTTGGCCATCTGGAAACCGTCGAGCGTCGTCACCACCGAGGTTGCCTCACCGGGAATGTTGACCAGGATCGACGTGGTCGAGCCGCCATATTGCGCGCCGTAGTAGATGCCGGCGAGCATGATCAAGGCGCCGACCGGCGGCAGGCCGAAAGTGATGGGCAACAGCATCGCCACGGTCGCGATGGTGCCGATGCCGGGCAACACGCCGACCAGCGTGCCGACCAGCGCGCCGATCAGACAGAGCAATATGTTGGCCGGGATCGGGATCGAGACGCCACCGAGCCACGCTGGCGACCACGGCACGAACTGGAACACGACATGGAAGCCGAGCGCGAGATTGGAAAAGAGATCGGTCATCGTCCCTCACTGAACCAGGAAGCGGGGCCAGAGCTGCATCGGCAGCCCTAGCGCGTAAGGAAAAAGGAAACTGCAGAATGCGGTCAGGACGATGCCAACGATGGTGGTTTCCTTCCACCTTGTCTCGTGCGTTCCCAGCGCGGCAACCATGAAGGTGAGGAACGCCGAAATCACCAGACCCAGCGGGCGGATCGTGATGGCAAACGAAAGAATTGACAGGGAGACGAAAAGCGGACCCCGCCAGGCATAAGTCGCCAAATGCGCGCCCTCGGTCAAAAGACCGACGACTGTCACTGCGATGCCTAACCCAAGCAACAGAACCGCAAACATCCGGGGCACGGTTCCGGCTCCAAATGAAAATCCATGCATGCCCTGCAGATCGCTTGAAGCCCACAAGGCGAACAGCGCGATCGCGATCAGCGCTGTCCCGCCGACAAAATCCTGCGGGCCACGTATCCATTTCGGCGTGATGGATTTGCCGGCGTCGTTGTTCGGCGTATCACTCATCGAACTCTCCCCGGACATTAGGCTTTCCGCCCCCGTTCTGCTCCGATAGCGCCCCGCTACTGTCATCCTGCCTAGCGATTTCCATCAAATAACGCCAGCGAAACCCAAAAAACCCCTGGCCAGCAACATCATGATCGGCATGGGTGGCGCGAACAGTCCGGCGAAGGCGGCAATACGCCCGGCAATTCCGCGGATGCGCGAGCTGAACACGATCGATAAATTGACGATGTTCGGCCCCGGCAGGAAATGGCACAGCGCGAAGTTGAATTCGTCTGCCGTCATCCAACTGTAGGGGTCGACAATGCCGCGCCGCGCCCAGACCAACGCGCCGTCGAAGCCCTCGAGCGACATTTTGGCGAACGCCGCAAACGGCTCAGCCAGCCCAGGCGGGGACCTTGTGACGGAAAGGAAACGTCCGGTGCGGGAACGGCAGCCGGCGGCGAATCCGCCGACATTGTCGAGATTTAGGCGGTGGCCAGGTCAGGGCCAAGCCAATCCGGCGTGTACCGTTCCGGTATGAGCCTATTGGGGCACTGTTTTTCTCAACTTTTGCCCCCTATATTAGAGCTGCCGGCTTGCCGGCTATGGAAATAAAGTGCCGTCGCAATAAACCATTCGGACCCGGGGGCAGCACCCGGCGCCTCCACCAAAACCCGAAATCAGCGCTATTTGGCGGGTTTCGGCGGGGGCGAAACAGGATCGACGAGGGCGTAAAGGGCGTGTTTTTTCCCGGTATTGTTCCGCCGTTATCGGGCTATGCAATAGTTGCAAACGACAACTATGCTCCGGTTGCTCAGGCTGCGTAACGCAGTTTGAAAGACCATTCTGAAGCCCTAGCGGGTTAAGCTCCGTTAGGCGGGGTTCGGAGGCACCTGGCAACAGAAGCCTCCACTTCATCTGCACGTGCCCCGCTCCGGATGTACTGCGCCATAATTTGCACCGATGATGCCTGCTGACCTCGCCTCCCCGCCGGAGTAGCATGGCGACAATAGGCGAATTGGGCTTTGGGGACCGCAACCGATGCGCCGGGCGGCATGCGACCGCAGGACGACGACACAGGACCACGATGGCGACCGATCATATCCGATACGACGTGCTGGCGCGTGACGCGCTCCGCGGGGTGTTGCGCCAGGTGTTGACGGATGCCGCCGCGCATGGATTGCCAGGCGAACATCATTTCTTCATCACGTTCCTGTCGACTGCGGAGGGCGTGAAACTTTCGCCGCGCCTGCTCGCGCAATATCCGGAGGAGATGACGATCATCCTGCAGCACCAGTTCTGGGATCTGGTGGTCACCGAGGACAGGTTCGAAGTCGGCCTGTCGTTCGCCGGCGTTCCGGAACGCCTGGTGGTGCCGTTCAATTCGATCAAGAGCTTCTTCGATCCCTCCGTGCAATTCGGCCTGCAGTTCGAACCGTCCGATGCCGCCGCCGAGACCCCGGCCACCAGCCTTCCCGCGAGCAACCTTCCAGCGCCCCCTTCCGCTTCAGCTCCGACCGCGGCGACACCAGAACCCGAGAGCACAGATGAGCCGGAGAAACCGAGCGAGGGCGCCGAAGTCGTGCGACTGGATCGCTTCCGCAAGAAATAATCGGCGCGCGAGAAGTTCCGCGACCCTGTAGGATGCACGCATCGCGGCGCAACGGACCTCCCGCATGGCTCGATCAGAACTCCCATCACGACAAAAATCCACCCGCACCGAGACCGACAGCTTCGGCCCGATCGAGGTTCCCGCCGACCGCTATTGGGGCGCACAGACCGAACGCTCCAGACAGAATTTCCGCATCGGCCATGACCGGATGCCGATCACAATCATTCACGCGCTCGGCATCGTCAAGCTCGCTGCGGCCGCGACCAACCGCGAACTGGGATTGCTCGACCAGCGTCGCGCCAGTGCGATCGCCCGCGCCGCGCGCGAGGTGATCGACGGCAAGCTCGACGATCATTTTCCGCTGGTGGTGTGGCAGACCGGGTCCGGCACCCAGACCAACATGAATCTCAATGAGGTGATCGCCAACCGCGCCAACGAACTTTTGGGCGGAGAACTCGGTGCGAAAAAGCCGGTTCATCCAAACGATCACGTCAACATGAGCCAATCGTCGAACGATTCATTTCCAACCGCCATGCATATCGCCGCCACGCGAGCCATCACCGCCGATCTCATTCCGGCGCTCGGCGAACTGCTTGGCGCGCTGCGCAAAAAAGAAAAGGCGTTCGCCAACATCGTCAAGATTGGCCGCACCCATACCCAGGACGCGACGCCGCTGACATTGGGTCAGGAATTTTCCGGCTATGCCGCGCAGGTCGAAAGCGGCATCGCGCGGCTTAAGCTGGCGGGGAAGGATCTGTTCGCGCTGGCGCAAGGCGGCACCGCGGTCGGAACCGGACTTAATTCGAAACCGAGATTCGCAAGACTGTTCGCCAAACACGTCGCCAAAATCACCAAACTGCCCTTCACCAGCGCTGCCAACAAATTCGAGGCGCTGGCTTCCAACGACGCCTACGTGTTCGCGCACGGCGCCATCAACTCGGTCGCGACCGGCCTGTTCAAGATCGCCAACGACATCCGGCTATTGGCCTCGGGTCCGCGTTCCGGCCTTGGCGAACTGATCCTGCCGGAAAACGAACCCGGCTCCTCGATCATGCCGGGCAAGGTCAATCCGACGCAGTGCGAGGCCGTGACGATGGTTTGCTGCGAGGTGTTCGGCAATCACACGGCCATCACGATCGCGGGCAGCCAGGGGCACTTCGAACTGAATGTCTACAAGCCGCTACTGGCATATTGTATGATGCATTCCATTCAATTACTCGCGGATGTCGCGCGCTCGTTTACCGAGCATTGCGTGGCGGGCATACGCGCCGACGAAAAGCGCATCCGTGAATTGATGGAGCGTTCGCTGATGCTGGTGACCGCGCTCGCGCCGAAAATCGGCTACGACAACGCCGCGAAGGTGGCCAAATCCGCGCACGCCCGCGGCACGACATTGAAAGAAGAGGCTGTGCGGCTTGGGTTTGTGTCGGCAGCGGAGTTCGACCGTCTGGTGCAGCCCGACAAAATGACACGCCCTGGATGAACTGCAGCGGCGCGAATCCGTAGAAGTACGGGTGAAATAATCATCCGTCATAACACCTAAGACTGATACCGATGCTCTATCGCGGATGCGCTGCCGCATGGTAGTGCACAAAAAAATTCATTTTCGCAGAGCGAAATTCATTTTTTGATGCTATCAGAGGGCAATTAACGGGGGCTTCTGAATGACGATCGGGTCTGCCGGCGCACAGCGCGGCCACTCCTATCATCGCGACAAGTTGTCGCAACTCGCGGCCGCTGGATGACGGAGGCGAGCGTGGGGGATGTAGTCAACTTAAAGCGATTTAAGAAGCGTGGCGAGCGCGCGCAATCGGCGAACCAGGCCGATGCGAATCGCGCGCGGTTCGGCCGCACCAAGTCCGAACGGGCCCGTGATGCCGAGCGCGCCAAGCGCGCGCGCGACCTGCTCGATCAGCACCGGATCGAGGGCGAGGACGCACCATGAAATCGCCGGTCGTGAAGCGCTCGATTGTCGTTGGAGGTCACAAGACCAGCGTCAGCCTCGAAGAGGCGTTCTGGAACGGGATGAAGGAAATCTCCGGGCTCCGCAACATGACGTTGTCCGAACTGGTGGGCGAGATCGACAGCAATCGCCAGCAGGGCAATCTGTCTTCTGCAATTCGCCTGTTCGTGCTGGACTATTTCAAGAGCCGCACCGCATCCGCCGCGCCGGATCCAAGGCCGCGGAGCTGAATCGTTTTCGGATTCGCAAAATGCGCGGGCGCGTCCGCCAGGAGGCGCGCCCGCAGCACTGCTGCAGAGACCGATATCAGCGATCAGTAAACCAGGCCCGTACCCGGCGGCTGCTCGAGTGCCGCGGCCAGTGAGCGATAATGCTCACAATTGGTTCCGCAAATCGCGGCGATCCGGCTCAAGTGGTATTGTGCCTGCTCGCGGTTGCCCTGCTCGATCTGCCACAGACCGTAATACTGCCAGGTCAGCACATGGTTCGGATCGGACTTGAGCGCGCGCTCATACCAGATCTGCGAGAGCCCGTAGTCGCCGAGCTTGCGATAGGAATAGCCGATCAAATTGGCGACGTTGGCGTAATCGTCATGGCCGAGCGCCTTCAGCTGCTCGATGGCTGCACCATAGTCGTTGCGGTCATAGATCGTCGCATAGGCGGCGCGATACCCCCGCGCAAAGGCGGGATCGTCGAACAGCGACTGTTTGCCGGGCTGCTTCTGCTTGGTTTTGCGGTTGGTATGGCGAGCTTTGCTGTCCGGTGCTGGCGTTGGGGGAGCGGGGCGCATGAGGTCTTCTCCAGGAGGCCCTCCGCCACCGCCGCCGCCGCCGGCGGCAAATACCGGAACAACCGGGGATGCTGCGATCAGCGCCATGAAAAAAACCATCAGTGTCACCACCTTGATTGCTGATTTGATCACGCGTGCCTCCTGTTTTGCCGTTGAGCGATTTCGCCGGGATGCGAACGTTAGAATCGAACCATTCCGTGTAAACCCCGTTTTGACGCCGACATTCCCGTGACGATTTCCCTTTGATGATTTCCGGTTTGGCGATTTTCCGCGGTCGGCGCGCGCTGAACGATGACGCATTTATAATCGCTCTAAGGTAAACCCACATTGTATCGGCTGCGCTTGACCGGCTGGTCTGCAGTTGAAAATACAGATCATGACCGAAAATAACCATGCACGGGCGCAAATGCCGCTGGGGCTGGCCAGTCGCGGCTATTCCGGCGTGATTCAACACCTCAACGCCGGCAGCGCGGGCTCGGCGCTGCCGGACGCGGAACTCGAAAGCCGCCTGATCGAGCTCGGATTCGTCGAGGGCGCCAGGGTCGAGGTGCTGCACGAGGGCATCGTCGGGCGCGATCCGATCGCGGTTCGCGTCGAGAACGTCACGATCGCCGTGCGCCGGCGTGAAGCCATGGCGGTCATCGTTGCCTGACGGATCTTGAAGCCATGGAAGCTGCGCTGATGCATCTGGCCCTGGTGGGCACGCCGAACAGCGGCAAGACCGCGCTGTTCAATGCGCTCACCGGCAGCCGCCAGAAGGTCGCGAACTATCCGGGCGTCACGGTCGAGCGCAAGGAGGGATCGTTCGTCACGCCAAAGGGACGTCAGGTGTCGGTGGTCGACCTGCCCGGCACCTATTCGCTGCGCGGCCGCAGCCCGGACGAGGAGATCACCCGCGACGTCGTGCTCGGACGCACCAAGGGCGAGGCGCTGCCTGACCTCGTGCTGTGCGTGGCCGATTCCACCAATCTGCGGCTGACCATCCGCCTTGTGCTTGAACTCAAGAGCACCGGCCGTCCGCTGGCGCTGGTGCTCAATATGTTCGATATCGCGAGCCGGCGCGGCGTCACCGTCGATGTTCCGCATCTTTCGGAGGCGCTCGGCATTCCCGTCGTCACATCGATCGCCGTGCGCAGGGGCGGCACCGCCGATCTGTTGCGCCTCACCGACGACATCCTGATCCAAACGCCGGCACCGCATCGGCCAAATCTCTGGGAACCGCTCACCGTCACCCAGTTGCGCACCACCCAGCGCGAGGCCGACCGCATCATCGCAAACACCGTCAGCCTGCCGGAGCGACCCGATACCTGGACCGCACGTATCGACGCGATCGTGCTGCACCCGGTGGCCGGACTCGCGATCCTGATGCTGCTCTTATTCGTGATGTTCCAGGCGGTATTCGCCTGGGCGCAGCCGCTGATGGAACTGCTGTCATCGGCGTTCGAAGCGGCCGGGCAATTTGTTCACGACACCGTGCCCGCGGGCCTGCTGCAAAGCTTCCTGCAGAACGGGGTGATCTCCGGCGTCGGCAGCGTCATCGTGTTCCTGCCGCAGATCATCATCATTTTCCTGTTCATATTGCTGCTTGAGGATCTCGGCTACATGGCCCGCGCGGCCTTCCTGATGGACCGCATCATGGGCGGCGCCGGCCTGCACGGCCGCGCCTTTATACCGCTGCTGTCGAGCTTCGCCTGCGCCATCCCCGGTATCATGGCAACACGGGTGATCGACAATCGCCGCGACCGGCTTACCACCATCCTGATCGCGCCGCTGATGACCTGCTCGGCGCGCATTCCCGTCTATACGCTGATCATTTCCGCCTTTATTCCCGCAAAGCTGATCTGGGGCTGGGTCAATCTGCAGGGGTTGGTCATGTTCGGACTTTATGCCTCCGGCATCGTCAGCGCGCTGGGCGTATCGTTCCTGATCAAATTCTTGATGCTGCGCGACTACACGCCGGCGCCGTTCATGCTGGAATTGCCCGATTACAAGATGCCGCGCCTCAAGAGCATCGCGATCGGCGTCTATACAAGGGCAAAAATGTTTCTGCAGCGCGCCGGCACCACGATTTTCTCGATGATGGTCCTGATCTGGTTCTTGGCGTCGTTTCCGTTAGCCCCGGCCGGCGCTACCGAGCCCGCGATCAACTTCAGCCTCGCCGCGATGATCGGCAAGGCGATCGCGCCGCTATTGTCGCCGCTCGGATTCAACTGGCAGATCGCGGTGGCGCTGATCCCGGGCATGGCCGCGCGCGAGGTCGCGGTCGCAGCCCTCGGCACAGTCTATGCGATCGAAGGCGGCAAGGAGGCCGCGGCCCAGATCGGGCAGGTGCTGGCGACCAAATGGAGCCTCGCCACCGCGCTGTCGTTGCTCGCCTGGTACATCTTTGCTCCGCAATGCGCCTCCACGCTCGCCGTGATCCGCCGCGAGACCGGGAGCTGGAGATGGATGGCGGTCACCTTCGGCTACATGCTGGCGCTCGCCTATGCAGCGAGTCTAGCGACCTACACCATTGCGGTCGCGCTAGGGGCAGGCTGATCCCTATCCGCTAGAGCATGTTGAATCGCCTCGTCCCGGGGCACGAGAAAAAGTGGCCCATCTCGCAGCCACCAACCTAATCTCATCCCGCGCTAGCCCCCGAAACGGCGGCGCCGCTTCGTGACGATCAGTTCGGCGGCGGCGTGATCACCAGCGGCGGGCGCGGCTTCGGCTTTGCCGGCGCGGGCACCGGCGCCGGTGCCGGCCGCACCTCGACCGGTGGCGGCAGCGGCGTGGCGCGCTGGCTCACGACAGGGGGATTGAGGACCGGTGGTGACGCCGGCGGACGCGGAATCGCGGCTTTCGGCCTCGGCTGAAACCGCCGCAGATCGCGGCCGAGACGCGGAACGCTGGCAAGCGGCTGATCAGGCCCAGTCAGATCCGGCGTTGCCAGCAGTGGAAGCGCCGCCGTGGCCGGCGGGATCGACGCCGGGGTCGGCGGCAACGGTTCGCCACGCTCGATCGCGTCAAGTCTGCGGGTTTCACGATCGATCGCCCTCACAGCGAGCCAGGACGATAGCGCGGCGACATCGATGGTGCGGTTAAGTGCATCGGGCGGACCGGCCGCGAACAGTTGAATCTCGGGGCGGCTGGTCACTGAGCCCAACGCAGTCGATGCAAGGCTGGCGCGGATGTCTGCCTGGTCTGCCGGAATATCGTAGCCACCCGACACGATGGCACGGGCTCCTTGCGCATCGAGTGTGGTCGCGCCGATGCGGATCCGGCCGTCGCCCACCGTGAACGGGATCTGCGCCGCGGCGACCAGCAGGCTGCCGGCCGACAATACCGGCTCGACGATCCGCTTGAGCTTGGCGTCGTCGGTCGCCTGGCCGCTGTCGCTGGCGCGGATCGCCACATCGAATGCGCGCGGATCGAGCCCGGCGATGCCGGCCGATTCCAGCGTCACCGTGCCGCTTCCGGAAAACGCGCCTGTGAGAGCCGAGACGCTGCGGCCCTGGCTTGCCAGCGTCATCTGCATCGACGCGCGCCCGGTAGGCATTTGGAGGCCGCGATAATGCAACGCCGCGCCATCGACGTCCGAGAGCTCAAGGCGCGCATTGAGCACAATTCCATCCGCCGACGGCCTGGCGTCGATGTTGGCGATCATCGCGCCGCCACCTAGCCCGCCCTTGATGCCGTCGAGTGTCAGCGATTGGCCGTCGCTCCTGATCGTGCCGCTGACCGGCCGCAATTCGATGCCGTCAAGAAACGCTCCGCGCAAGGCCTGAAACGCGACGCGCCCACGCCAGCCTTTCAAGAGTCCCGCCCCGAGCGGCTCACCGATATCATGGCCGGCCGCCCCGATGGCGAGCGCAAAGGCCGGCACCAACACGAGCTGATCGAGCCCGATTTCGCCCTCGATGTTTTTCGCCTCACCCACCGTGAGCGCCAAACGCCCGCGCAGCCGCGAACCGCCGACGATGCTGTCGAGATCGTCGAAGGTCAGCCTGTCGCCAACAAGCAAAACCCGCGAGGACAGACGCATGTTCTGCCCCAGCGTGTCGGACGGCTTGAGATCGAGCAGCGGGCCGATATCGGCGCTTCGTACCCGCAAGTTGACGCTGGCCTTGGCCTGCTGCGCCCACGGTTCGGCAGACCCTTCGGCATCCGCGTCAAGGCCGGCGCCCCAGATCTTCGCCTTCAAATGCACCGGCGCGTGCCACACGCCGCTCACCGAGCCCTCGAACTGAGCCGGGCCTTCGCCCGCGGCGATGGCGCGATCCAGCCCGAGCAGGGCAAGAAGGGCGTTGCCCCGCTCCGACGATAGTTTGGATTCAACGCCGATTTCGCTGCGGCGGAGCTTTTCGAGATCGATCCCACGCAGCGCCGCCACTTCGGGCTTTGCGGTGATGGTGGTGATGCCCTTGAGCAAGGGCGAATCGATATCGATCGTGGCGCGCGCATTGGCGCGATCGGTGTGTTCAGCATTCTTGTCGACATCGAGCATCAGCCTGAGGCGGGCCGGCCCTGGACCGGCACCCATCGCATCGATCCGCGACGCCAGCGACGGCGCAAGCGGCTGGATCAAGGCGGTGATCTGCTTAAGCGACGCCGCGCTTGAATTCAGCGCCAGCTTGCCGGTCGCATTGGCGCGATCGAAACTCCCGGCGCCTTCGGTCGCCACGCCGTTGGCGTTGCCGAATTTCAGTTGATCCAGGATGAGCGTCTTCGGGTCATACCCGAATTTCGCGGTGAAGGCGCGCAGCTCCTGGCCGGCCGATGTCGCACGGCCGATCTCCAGCGACAGCTGCGCCTGATCTGGCCAGTCTCCTTGCGGCCCCGCCAGCGACCTTGCAAAGACCGAGGCGGTATCGAGATCGAGACGATCCGCCTTCAGGGCAGCGTCGAAGCGCGAAACGCCTGACGGCTGATGCACGACGGCAAGGCGCCCTTCGACGGCGCCGCCGTCGATCTCGGCGTTCAGTTTTTCGATGGCGATGCGATCGGAGTTGACGCTGACATGACCGCGCAGCCGCAACGGCTTCTGGCCGCGATGGGCGATCTCGCTGCGGCCCTGCAACCACGCCACCAACGTATCGGGATCGGCGGAATCCACCTCGAGCGCGCCGGCGAAGCCCCCGGACGGATCCGGCCGCGCGCCGCCACCATCGAAGGCAATGTGGGTCGCGCCCGGCGCGCGAAAATCGAGCCGGCGGATTGTCCACGGCCCTGCGCCGCCAAAGAGCTCGGCTTCCAGATTTTGCAACGGGCGCCCGCCCAGCATGATTTGCTCGGCGCTGAATGCGATCTCGGCCGGCATCGGCGAGCCTGGCATCGTCGTCGCCATCAGAGCGCGGAGCGCCGGCAACAACCGCGCCGGCGCGGTTGCGCTATCGTTGGCGATCATCCTGTCGGCGTCGAGTTGCCGAGCCGACAGGGAGGCTCGCAGCAGGGGCGAGGCACCGAAGCGGACGTCGGCCGCGCCTGTAGCCTTCAGCGCGGTGTCCTCGGTGCCGTAGCTGGCCTCCACCTGTTCGAGCCGCGCCGCTGCCGGATCGGCCTTGACCTTGGCCGATATTTTCCAGGGCGCCGGCGATGTCTCGCTGCCGTTGCCTTTGGCCTTGGCTGCCGCCGGCGCGGCCAGCACGAGCGCGCCTTCGAAGCGGGGCGCGCGGGATTCAAAGCTGAGCACGCCCTCGAGATCGACCGACAGCCGTTCGCCGGGGTCGATATTAAGATGAACGCGCGTGCCGCTGCCGTCTTGGGTCTGTCCGGAAGAGACGCGGAACGGATAGCGCGTTCCGGAAATCGAGAAGCTGCCGTCGCCCCGCACCGATCCAGCGAGCGAGCGCACGTCGCCTGAGAAGACAATGTCGTTCAGCTCCAGCGTCCCGTGGCTTGCGGCATCATGTAGCGCGACGCGGCCGGTGAGATTCAGGCGGTCGATCGACAGTGATCCCAGATTGAACGCTCCGTTGGTCGGCGGCAGATCAATCCGCCCTTTCGGATCGAGGCCGAGATCGACCGCCAGGCCGTCGATCGTCAGTTCGTTAGCGCGCCACTGGCCACGCATCAAATCACCCAGACTGAACTCGACGTCGAGCTTGTCGGCGTGAACCTTGCCGAGATCGTTGGCGGCACCGACGACTACCGAACGCAGCCGCAGCGTCGGGGTCGGCAACAATCGCGCATCGAGCGCGCCTGAAACATGCACCGGCGCGCCGATCACGTGGGTGGCCTCGGCCTCGAACTGCGGCCGGAACTGATTCCAGTCGATGAAATACGGCCCGATCAGCGCGGCAACCAGCGCAATGATGAAGGCAATCGCAAATCCGAGCAGCGTTGTCTGCACGGGGTCTCCCCTTGGGCAAGCAGGCTCCAGCGCCCCGACTTTTAGGGTCGCCCGCGGCCCACCCGCCACCGCGCCAAAACCAGGCCGAATATAGAGACAACTGTGGCGAAGTCACAGCAAGCTCACGTGACAGCCCCGGGCCGGGGCGCTCTACCAGCTCGCCGGCAGCCGCTTCAGACCGCGAAGCACGAAGGTCGGCCGCCATTCCGGATTCTCCGCGTCATCGAGCCGCAGGTCCGGCAGCCGGCGCAACAGGGTCGAAATCGCGATCTCCGCCTCGATGCGCGCTAGTTGGGCGCCGAGGCAGAAGTGGATGCCACCGCCAAAGGACAGCGGCTTCACATTGGGCCGTCTGATGTCGAGGCGATCCGGGGAATCGGGATAAACGGCCGGATCGCGGTTGGCCGAACCGAGCAGGCACAGCACGCTTTCACCCTTCGGGATCCGCTTGCCGCCGAGATCGTCGATGTCCTCCAGCGCCACCCGTCCGGTCATCTGCACCGAGGAATCGTAACGCAGGAATTCCTCGATCGCATTGGTGATGAGCGAAGGATTGGCCTTGAGCAGCGCGCGTTGATCGGGGTTGCGGTGCAAGGCCAACAGGCCGTTGCCGATCAGATTGACGGTGGTTTCATGGCCGGCGCCGAACAACAGGATGATGTTGGCGGTCAGCTCGTCGTTGGAAAGCTTGCTGCCATCCTCTTCGGCCTGCACCAATTGCGTGGTCAGATCGTCGCCGGGATTCTTCCGCCGGAGCTCGAACAGCTGCTGGAAATACATCGCAGACATCACGCTGCCGACGTTGGCCTCCTTGATCTCTTCCGGCGACAGCGGCACCGGATCGAGAATACGGCCACCCACGCGCGCCCTGGTATAAAACCCTTCGCGATGCTCTTCGGGGATTCCGAGCATGTCGCAAATGATGGTGACCGGCAGGCGGAATGCGAAATCCTCGATCAGATCCATTTTCCCCTGGGGAATGATCCGATCGAGCGTCTCGTCGACGACCTGCTGGATGCGCGGGCGCATGTCCTCGACCCGGCGCGCGGTGAACGCCTTCACCACCAGCCCGCGCAGGCGGGTGTGGTCGGGCGGATCCTGCTGCAGCATCATGTGGCTCAAGCTGCGGAAGGCTGGTTCCTCCATGATCTTGGGCCCATAGCGCCGGATCGTGCGTTCGACATGCTCCTTGCCAAAGCGCTTGTCGCGCAACACGAGACTGGCCTCGGCGTGCCGGCTCGCGACGTACACGCCGAGCGGCGTCAGATGCATCGGATCGGTCGTGCGCATCCGCTCGTAATGCGGATAGGGGTTGCGGATGAATTCCGGCGACAATGGATTGAAAAGCGGTTCGCTCGTCGCAGCCTGAACATGCTCGTTCATGGGGACCTCGATTGGTTTCCACACCGCATTGTTTATCGCATCGCCGTTCGCAACCGCCGGACATGATTATCCGGATACCTGCAATTCGATACATTGTTGTATCGAGTTGAATTCTGACCTAAATTGGCAGGATGTCAAGAGTCCGGACCAGACCGACCCGGGACGAAACCTGCGAAAAGCTGTTCGCCGCGGCGGCGCGCGTGTTCGAGGAACAGGGTATCGGCGGCGCCAGCATCGAGACCATAGCGGCTGCGGCCGGCTTCACGCGCGGCGCGTTCTATTCGAATTTCAAGAGCAAGGACGAATTGATCATCGCGATGCTCGAGGATCACCTTGAGCAAACCATTCGACGCAACCTCGATCTTCTCGCCAGGCACAAGAATCTCGCTGACTTTATCGATGCGCTAAAGACCATGGATCGTAGCAAGCAGGATCCGCTCGGCCGCTCTCCCCTTCTGCATATGGAGATGATCCTGTTCGTGGCGCGCGCCGAAAAGCGCCGGCCCGAACTCGCCAAACGCCTGCGCGCCGGGCGCAAGCTGATCGCCGACATCGTCGAGACCACGTCGAAGAACAGCGGCAGGGATCCAGCTCTCGATCCGGCGTGGATGGGGGCTATCGTTCTCGCGATGGAGGACGGCTTTCGTCTGCACCGCCTGATCGATCCGGAGACCACGCCGGCCGACAGTTTTCTGCGCGCCATCACTGATCTGCAGCGGGCGATTGGAATTTCATCGGTCTGACGAAGCTTCAAGAGCTGATCGCAGCCTGTGCAACCGGCCGGCGACAGCGCGGATTTTACCGGGTCCGGCCCGCCAGATCGCGATCGCCGACAACAGGCTCACGGCAATTCCGATCGCAAAGGCAAGCGTATAGCTGCCCGTCAGATCATGCAAAAAGCCGGTCACCCAAGGACCTGCCGCGCCGCCGGCGAGCCCTGCCAGCATGATGGTGCCGAAGATGCTGCCGTAATGTCTGCCCTGAAATATCTCGAGCACCACCGCGCCCATGATCGAGGTCAGGCCGTAGCCGAGCGCGCCCTGGGCGAACACCATGAGGTAGACGAGTGGCAGCGTGGGGGCGTATTTCAGCGCGATAAGCGCCGCGAAACAGATCGCAAAGCCCGCGCAGCTTGCCGTCCAGATCCATTCGCGCCCGACCCGGTCGGATATGTGCCCAAGCAGGATCTGGCCGGGAATTCCGAGCAGGCTGACGACACCCAGCGCCCAGACGCCGACGCTCGGGCTGAAGCCGATGTCGAGCAGAAACTTGGTCTGGTGAACCTGCACTGCGTACCAGATGTAGAGGCCGCAGAAATAACCGAGCGCGATCCACCAGAACCGGGAGGTAGCCAGCGCGCGCGGCAGCGTCCAGTCGATGCCGGCCCAGACCGGGTCGACGATGTTGGAGACCGGTTTTGCCATCGTCGCCGAGGACGCGGCGCCACCGTCCGGCTCGAGCCCGATATCTTCGGGTCGTTTGCGCACCAACAGATTGATCGGGGCAAGCACGAGCAGAACCAGAATGCCGATCGCGGTGCACGCCGTGCGCCAACCGGTCTGTTCGATCATGTGCTGCACCCAGGGCAGCAAGGTGACGGAGCCGATGCCGACGCCGGCAAACGCAATTCCCATCGCAAGGCCGCGACGGCGAATGAACCAGTTCGGCAGGAACAGCGATTGTCCGGAATAGCCGAGGCACACGCTGCCAGCGCCGACCATGACACCGATGGTGAGATAGAGATGCCACGGCTGCGTCGTCAGCGGCGCCAGCAACAGCCCTCCTCCCATCAGCGCGACGCCGAGTTCCATCACCGCACGCGGGCCGGCGCGATCCATCAGCCGCCCGATCAGCGGGCTGATCGCGCCCGAGACCACAAAGCCGAACGAGAAGGCCCCGGCGGTGATGCCGCGCTCCCAGCCGAATTCGGAAAGGATCGGCGGAAAGAACAGCGAGAAGGCGGTGCGGGCGTTGACGCCAATCGCCATGGTGACGAACGTCACCGCGACGATCAGCCAGCCATAGAAGAAGGGAAGCCGCTTCACGCAGTCACCAACGCACCGCGGGCGAGCCGTCTAGCATCTGCCGTTGCCCACCGGACGGCGCGCCAGCCGCGCGACGCCGGCGCCCGAAATGAAATCGGCGCGGCGCCAGGTAATAGGTCACGACGTAAATGCGATGCGCTCCCTGCCCTGGTGGCGCCAGCCTATAGCTGCAGGCGTCCACGGTCTTTTTCGGCTCATGGCCGTGTTTGGCGACCCGAATTTGCCCCTGATGCGAACGACTTGTCTAGCCATAACAGCACAGTTGCGGGTCATCACGTCGGTTCCGAGAGGCCGAACTTCCGTGCCCTAAACCCCGCGACGAATGGCTTGCAAGCGACAATCAGGTGTCACAGCCGTTCCGTCTCCTTCATCTGCGCCGAGGTCGCACTTGTGATCAACTTGCCGAGTTCGACGAAGTGTCGCTTGCGCGGCGAGCTCTTGCGCCAGGCAAGGCCAACGACGCGGCGCGGCTGCGGATCGGTAAAGCGCATCAATTTGATGTCACCGCGGCGGCATTCGAGATCGATCGAGAGCTCCGGCAGCAGCGTCAGCCCGAGGCCGTTCGCGACCATCTGCACGATGGTCGAGAGGTTGGAGGCGCCGAAGGTATCGATGTTGTCGACGCGCCTCAAACTACAGAACGACAGCGCCTGGTCGCGCAGGCAATGCCCCTCCTCCAGCAGCAGCAACCGGTCCTGTTGCAGCAAATCGGGGGTCGCGCGAATGCGGCCAGTGATACGCCGCGACTTCGGCATCGCCAGCAGGAAGCGGTCGGTGAACAGTCTTATCGTTTCGACTTCCGCGTGATCGACCGGCAAGGCCAGCAGCAACAGATCGAGCCCGCCGTCGAGCAGTTCCTCCACCAGATGATGCGTCTGGGTCTCGCGCAGATGCAGTTCGAGATCGGGATATTTGTCGCGGATCTGCGGCAGCAGCGCCGGCAGCACGTAAGGCGCGACCGACGGGATGACGCCGAGATGCAGCGGCCCTGACAGCACGCCGCCCTGCCGGCGGGCAAAATCGACGATGTCGCGGACGTCGGTCAGGATGCGGCCGGCGCGGCCGGCGATGTCGCGGCCGGCTTCGGTCAGTAGGACGCCGTTGCGGCCGCGCTCCAATAGTTGCACCCCGAGCGACTTTTCCAGCTCCAGAATCTGCATCGACAGCGCCGGCTGGGTCACGGCGCATTGTTCCGCCGCCTTGCCGAAATGTGACGTACGGGCGACGGCGTCGAAATATCTGAGTTGTTTGAGCGAGATCATGACCATCAGATTTTCTTATCGATGGTCGAGATTATTACGATTGGACCTGATGGGCAACCCTTCCCTAGCTTCCGCACGACATCCCGCAAGGAGAGAGTGCATGAACAAAAATCCTATCCTAACGACATCGTCGGGCGCGCCGGTCGCTGACAACCAGAATTCCATCACCGCGGGACCGATGGGACCGGTCCTGATGCAGGATTTTCATCTCCTGGAGAAGCTCGCGCATCAAAATCGCGAACGGATTCCAGAGCGCACCGTCCACGCCAAGGGCTCGGCCGCCTATGGCACGCTGACCATCACCAACGACATTTCGAAATACACCCGCGCCGCCGCGCTCTCGAAGGTCGGCAAGAGGACCGAGGCCTTCCTGCGCTTTTCCACCGTGGCCGGCGAACGCGGCGCGGCCGACGCCGAGCGCGACGTGCGCGGCTTTGCGCTGCGTTTCTACACCGAGGAAGGCAATTGGGACATCGTTGGCAACAACACCCCGGTGTTCTTCGTGCGCGATCCCCTGAAATTCCCTGACTTCATCCACACCCAGAAGCGCCACCCGAAAACCAATCTGCGATCCAACACAGCAATGTGGGACTTCTGGTCGCTGTCGCCGGAGAGCCTGCACCAGGTCACCATCCTGATGTCCGACCGCGGCCTGCCGCAGAGCTATCGCAACGTCGACGGGTTCGGCTCGCACACCTACGCGTTCATCAACGCCAAGGGCGAACGCCACTGGGTCAAGTTTCACTTCAAGACCATGCAGGGCATCAAGAACTGGACCAATGCGGAAGGAGCCCAAAAGATCGCGCACGACCGCGAGACCCATCAGCGCGATTTGTTCGACGCGATCGAGCGCGGCGATTTCCCGAAGTGGAAATTTTCCGTGCAGATCATGCCGGAAAGCGAAGTCGGCAAGCACTGGTACAATCCGTTCGACCTCACGAAAGTTTGGCCGCACAAGGACTATCCGCTGATCGAGGTCGGCGTTCTCGAACTGAACCGCAATCCGGAAAACTATTTCGCCGAGGTCGAGCAGGCCGCGCTCTCGCCCGCCAACGTCGTGCCCGGTATCGGCCATTCGCCGGACAAGATGCTGCAGGCGCGGATCTTCTCCTACGCGGACGCGCACCGTTACCGCGTCGGCGTCAACGCCGACCAGCTTTCGGTCAACAAGCCGCGCTGCCCGGTGCACACCTACCACGCCGACGGCACGATGCGGCTTGGCGGCAATGCCAACCCGGACGCTTTTTACGAGCCCAATTCCTTTGGCGGCCCGGCGCAGGACATCGGCGTCAAGGAGCCGCCACTGAAAATCTCCGGCAATGCCGATCGCTATAACCACCGCGACGGCAATAACGACTATCGCCAGGCCGGCGACCTGTTCCGCCTGATGAGCGCCGACCAGAAGGAGCAATTGTTCGACAACATCAAGGCCGCGATGGACGGCGTGCCGATGGAGATCGTCAAACGCCAAGTTTCGCATTTCTACCGCGCCGATCCGGACTACGGCATCGGCGTCGCCACCCGCATGGGACTATCGGCCACCGATCTCCCCGCGGCGCAAGCAGCGGAGTGAGTTAGCCATAGCCTTTTCGAGCGAAGTGGATGCCGGTTCGCGTGAAGAAAACGCGTCAAACAAAGAATAGAGCCTCGGTTCTGATTCAACCAGAACCGAGGCTCTAACGAGCGACTTCATCTAGATCAAGGGGGATTTGACATCATGGCAACGCCGCAACCTGCAGCCTTCTCGAACATCCACGTCGTGGACGAGTTCTTCACTGAAGCGAGGATCGAGGCGCTCAACAACGAATTGGTCAGGCGCGAGATCGCCGCCGAACAGGTGATCACGGTGCTGACGGTGGCGGGACAGATCATGGTGTCTCCGACGCCGATGCAGTTCCGGGTGCTTTACCGGACGCGATAAGCTTTCGTGCGACCGAGAGCCAGCCGGCGGCGCGGCCGTGGCCGCCGGCTAATTCGACTGCCGCCGCCCGTTGCTTTGTCCGGAAATGCTGTAATCTCTCCTTTCCGAAAGAGGCGGCGGGGAGATCGGACCGATGGCGCAAACTGTGTCCGGCAAGGCGGATAGCGCCTGGCCGCTGTTCCGTTCGCTCGCCTCCTATCGGCCGAGTTTTTTGCCGGGCGACCTGATCGCCGGGCTCACACTTGCCGCGATCGCCATCCCCGAGCAGATGGCGACCGCGCGTCTCGGCGGCTTCTCGCCACAGATCGGCTTTTTCGCCTTCATGGCGGGATCGCTGGGTTTTGCGATGTTCGGGGCCAACCGCTTCCTGTCATGCGGCGCCAATTCAACCATCACGCCGATCTTTGCAGGCGGGCTCGCGGTTCTGGCGGCGGCCGGCTCGCCCGACTATCAGGCGCTCGCCATCGCGCTGGCGCTGATGGTGGGCGCGATGCTGATGGCGAGCGGCATCTTCCGTCTTGGCGGCATCGCCGATCTCTTGTCTATCCCCGTGACGGTCGGCTTCCTTGCCGGCATCTCCGTCCATATCCTGGTCTCGCAGATGCCGGGCGTGCTTGGGCTGCCCACGCCAGGCGGATCGACGCTCAATCGCATCGGTGTCCTCGCCCAACAACTCGGCCAAGCCAACCTCTTCACCGTCTGCATCGGCTTCGGCGTATTGGCGGTTGTGTTTGCTTCCGAGGCCATCAACGCCAAGATCCCCGGCGCGCTGATTGGACTGGTCGCAGCTACCGCCGCGGTGATCTGGGCCGGCCTCGAGAGCAAGGGTGTGCGCGTGGTCGGAACGGTTCCGGCCGCGCTGCCGACGCTGAGCTTTCCGGAAGTCTCGCCGGAACACTGGGCGCGGCTGGTGCCGCTCGCCTTCGTGATCGTTGTCGTCATCATGGTGCAGACGGCCGCCACCACGCGATCATTCCCGTCCGATCCCGACCAGCCCGCCGACGTCGACCGCGATTTTCTCGGCGCCGGCGCTGGCAGCATTTTGGCAGGCCTGCTCGGGGCATTTCCGGTCAACGCCAGTCCGCCGAGAACCAGCATCGTGTCCGAGAGCGGCGGGCGGTCTCAGCTATCAGGGCTTTCTGCTGCGATCATCGTACTGGCACTGTTGGCATTCGGTGCCGCGCTGCTGCGGCACGTTCCCGATGCGGCGCTCGGCGGCATCCTGTTGTTCGTGGCGCTGCGGATCATCCGCGCGCGTCAGATCGCCGCGATCTGGCGGCAGTCGAAAGCCGAATTCCTGCTGACCGTCGCGACCGCGGCCTTGATCGTCGTGCTACCGATACAACAAGGCGCAGCGTTGGGGATCACGCTGTCGCTGTTGCACGGCATCTGGAGCATCACCCGCGCGCGGCTCGTCGTGTTCGAGCGGGTGCCGGGCACGACGATCTGGTGGCCGGCCAATCCGCACATGGCGGGCGAACATCTTCCCGGCGTGAAAGTCGTTGGATTGCACGCGCCGCTTTCGTTTCTCAACGCGCCAAGCTTCCGCGCCGACGTGCTGAATGTCCTGCAAGCCCCGACAGCGAATATCAAGCTGCTGGTGCTGGAAGCCAGCGGCATGGTGGAAATCGACTTCACCGCCGCGCAGGTGCTGCTCGGGATTTTCACGGCATGCCGCGAGAAAGGTGTTATCGTCGCGGTAGCGCGGCTGGAGTCGACGCGCGCGCAAGCCGCGTTCGAGCGGTTCAATCTTTACGACGTCCTGCCGAAAGACCGCGTCTTCCTGAGCGTGGCCGAGGCCGTCCGTGCGCTGGCGGCGGCCTGAGGGCATTTCTATCGCTTACGCCGTCACTGCCGCAGGTCAGGATGCTCGCTCAGCACCGCTTCCCTGATCGACACCGCATGGATCGCGCGAAACAGGATCCGCGCCGTCCTCGTATCGTTGGCTTTCAGGCATAGCTCGACGATCTCCCTGACAGCGGCATCGCGCATCAGATCATCCGAGATCTTCATGGCGATTTCCATCGCGGTCTTCGCGGCGCGTTGGTACCTTTCAGTGTCGTCCTTGTTGCGATCCGGTTTCTTGTTATTCGGCTTCTTGTTGTCTGCCGGCCCGGCAAGGCCACCGATCCTTTCGGCACTATCGCCGGCGGAACGGCAGATGTTGCGGATCTTGTCAGCCGCTTCGATGTCACCGATCGGCCATTGAATGGCTTCGTCCCAGATTTCCTTGCGCTCGTCCTTGCTGAACAACCACATCGCCACGCCCCGCAATATTCGCGAGCATAGAGCGGAGTGACGCGGTCGGCGAGCCGCTTTTCGCGGCTACTGGCCTAAGCCGCCGGCACACCTAACGATCGAATGAAATCGACTGCCGGAATTTTCCCGCTCTACCGGCCACATGGCGCCTGCCACGTTAGCCCTGCCTGATCTCGGGCCGATCTACTTCCGACGTTCGCCTCGGGCCGATCGCCTCGAATTGCGCCTTCTGTTCGTCGCTCAGCGTTGCATAAAAATCGTCAAGCGCCGCGCTCACCAATTTGACGGATTGCAGCATGGTCTCGAGCCTCTTGCCGGCCGCGGCGAGCCGTGCGGGTGGCGTGACCGCATCGTCGGCCTGGCACGAGGCCTTGAGCATGTCCGCTGCCTTGGTACTGGCGTCCTGCAGCGTCTCGAGGCTCGCGCGTTGCGCCTCGGTTGGGTGCAATCTGGCCTCGATCTCCGCAGTCGGCCACTGCATGGCGGCAGGTGGCGTGGCGCCGCAGCTCTCTATGAGCGACCCTTTGGTCGCCTTGGCGGCGGATATCCTGCGCTGTTCCTCAGCGACTCCGTTAAGCCGCGCCTTCTGCTCATCGTTGAGCAGGCCGTAGAATTTCTCCAGCGGCGGCTGCACCATGGCGACCGCCGCGATCACCGCCTCGACACGCTGCTGCATCGCTGCCAGCCGGCCCGGCGCCGTCAATATCATCTGGGTCGGGCACGCCGCCCGAATCTTCTGGGCGGCCGCGATCGACGCGTTGGCGAGATCGTCAAGGGCGGCGCGTTGCGGCTCGGTCGGCTCGACCACTTGCTGGATTTGATCGATCGGCAGGCCGGCGATATCGCTTCTGTCATCGCCACACATTTGCGCCAGGCGATCGAGCGCCAGATTGCGGCCACCGGACGAGCGCCGCGACGAGTAGAAATAACCCGACAGGTCACCGTAGCCGTAGGGTGCAAATATGCCGGCGTAGATGTCGGGGTAGCCGTAGCCCCAGAACGGGGCGCCGTAGCCGTAACCCCACATCGTATAATCGTAGAGGTCATAGTAGGCGAACGGCCAGAACACCGGACCGACCCATCCGTAGCCACCATTGCCATGTTGCCACCACCCGCCCCCAGCGCGGCTGCCGTGCCAGCCCGCTAACGCAGCACCCGCGGCAATTTGCGCGCGGGCCGCCGGATTGCCCAGCACGCGGCCGTTGCGCAATGCGCCAGCGTGCGACAGCGAATTCAGCGCATTGCGGACGCCTCGCGTGCTTCCGATCGAAGCTGAACGCGAAAACGCGGCTCCCCCCATGTGGTGGGCGCCGCCGAAATGCGCGGCGTGAAAGCCACGGTGGCCGCCGCCAGCGTGGAAATGGCCCCCGCCACCGTGGAAATGGCCCCCGCCGTGGCCGCCATGGCCACCGCCTCCGTGACCGCCGCCTCCGTGACCGCCGCCGCCCCGGCCCAGCGCGGCGCTGGACAGCGCGGTCGCCAGAACAATAACAGCAATCCCGGCAATGAGCTTTGTCATGGCACCCTCGTCGCGCCGCTCCTCCAAAATTGGCGCCATCGGAAAAGACGCAGATATGAGGCAAAAGTTCCACTGCCGGGCAATCAAGCCGTGCTCGGCCACGAATTAAGGGTGAAGCGAGCTCCGCTTTTCCGGCGTGTCCTATGCGTACCGGGCCTACGCCGCCGGCACGATCTTTCCTGGATTGAAGATATTTTGCGGATCGAGGGCCTGCTTCAGCGCGCGCATTGCCTCCAACGCCTCGGGGCCGAGCTCGGCCTTCAGGTATTTCTGCTTGCCCTGGCCAACGCCATGCTCGCCGGTGCAGGTGCCGCCCATCGACTGCGCGCGCTCGACCAGGCGGTGCATGAACTCCTCGCCGCGCCCCATCTCGTCGGCATCGTCCACGTCGCACGCCAGCGAGCAGTGGAAATTGCCATCGCCGACATGGCCGACGATCGGCGACAGCAGGTTGAGGCGCTTCAGGTCCTCCTCGGTTTCGGTGACGCAGTCGGCCAGCCGCGAGATCGGCACGCAGACATCGGTCGCCACCACGCCCACGCCGGGCCGCAGTGCCTTGACCGCCCAATAGGCATCATGCCGCGCCTGCCACAGCCTGGTGCGGTCCTCCGGCCGTGTGGTCCATGAAAACTCGCCGCCGCCGCATTCCTTGGCGATCTCGCCGAAATTTTTCGATTGCTCCGCAACTTCATTCTCGCTGCCGTGGAATTCAAGCAGCAGCAGCGGCGTCTCCGGCAACGACAATTTCGAATAGGCATTGCAGGCCTTGACCTGCTCGGCGTTGAGCAGTTCGATGCGCGCGACGGGAATGCCGGTCTGGATCGCCAATATCGTCGCCTGGCAGGCGCCGCGCACGGTCTCGAACGAACAGGCCGCCGCCGCAATCGTTTCGGGAATGCCGCGCAGCTTGATGGTGAGTTCACAGATGATGCCGAGCGTGCCTTCGGCGCCGATGAACAGATGCGTCAGGTCGTAACCGGCCGAGGATTTCTTCGCCCGCGTTCCGGTGGTGATGATCGCGCCGTCGCCGCGCACCACTTTCAGCGCCAGCACATTGTCGCGCATGGTGCCGTAGCGCACCGCATTGGTGCCGGAGGCCCGCGTCGACGCCATGCCGCCGAGCGAAGCGTCGGCGCCGGGGTCGATTGGAAAGAACAGGCCCTGATCGCGCAGATGCTCGTTCAGCGCTTTGCGGGTGACGCCGGGCTCGATCACGCAGTCGAGGTCGTCGGCATGGACCTCGAGTACCCTGTTCATGTCGCGCAGGTCGATCGTGATGCCGCCGGCCGGCGCATTGACATGGCCTTCCAGCGAGGTGCCGGTGCCGAACGCGATCACGGGCACGCGATGCCTGGCGCAGATCCGCACCGCGTCCTGGATGTCGGCGGTCTCCTGCGCCATCACCACCGCGTCGGGCGGCTGCGGCGGCAGCCAAGTGGTGGTATGGGCGTGTTGGTCGCGCACCGCTTGCGAGGTGATCAGGCGGTTGCCGAACCGCGCGGCGAGCGCTTGCAGCGTGCTCGCCAGCGCCTGCGGTTCCGGCCGCTTGAGATGATTGTTTGTCGTTGTCGCCAAATTTTTCTCCCGGCTTCAGGAGACCGTGACAAAGGATATATAAGGGGTCAAGCCGTCAGATCGAACAAACAGGGATGGATGATGACGACCGTTGCCGCCGCCAAGGAGCTGCCGCTGCCGGCTGCGCCTTTTCTATCTTCGGTGATGCAGATCGAGCCGCAGTGGATCGACCACAATGGCCATCTCAACATGGCCTATTACAACGTGATGTTCGACCGCGCCATCGACGAGATGTGGCTGCTGCTTGGCATGGGCCCCGGCTACGTCAGGGAACGCCACGGTTCGACCTTTACCGCCGAGTGCCATGTGCGCTACCTGCGCGAGATCCATCTCGGCGATCCGGTGCGGATTTCGATCCTGCTGCTCGGCGCCGATGAGAAACGCCTGCATACCTTTGAAGAGTTGCGCCACGCTAGCGAAGGCTGGCTGTCGGCCACTTCCGAGAACATGACGATTCACATCGATATGAAGGCGCGCAAGACCGCGCCGTTTCCGCCCGACATTCGCGCCCGCATCGAAGCGGTCGCCAATGCCCATGCCGGCTTGCCGCGCCCCGAGGGCATCGGCCGCAACGTCGCGATGCCGGCTCGCTAGACGCGGGTGCGGCCACGCGCAAGCCCGATCACGGCCGTCACCAGGAATAGGATGACGGCGATAAAGAAGATCGCCTTGGCGATTTCGATAGAGGCGCCGGCGATACCGCCAAAACCCAACACGCCTGCGATCAGCGCGATAATCAAAAACGTAACAACCCAGCTCAACATGGTCAGGACCTCTGTTTTCTGTTTCGATCGGCGCGACTAAGCGGATCGCGTATCGACTGCAGAAATAATCCAGCCTTGAAACAAGAGTTCCTTCCGCCGGGGGTGAGAAAACCACCAAAAATTGGCTTCCGGCGCGGAACAAAAATCGGGCTTCGTCCGCGAAGACCGACCCCGCCGAGCGCACGGATAAAACCTGTCAAAACGGCCGATCAGGCCCTATATGGCCTTCGATCCCTGCTAAGAAAGCTCCCCTTCGCGGCCCCACGGTGCCATCGTGGGAATTCAAGACGATTCGCAATGACCGAGCCGAGCAAATTGAGCCACGCCAGCGTTCCCGACCACCAGCCCGCTTCTGGCGGCATCGCCGCGCGTGCGCGGGCGGCGGCGGGCGGACCGAACTATCTCGGCGGCCTCAATCCGGAGCAGCGCGAGGCAGTGGAGACGCTCGAGGGACCTGTACTGGTGCTGGCCGGCGCCGGCACCGGCAAGACGCGGGTCTTGACCACGCGCATCGCCCACATCCTGAGCCAGGGCCGTGCCCGTCCCAACGAAATCCTGTCGGTGACCTTCACCAACAAGGCGGCGCGCGAGATGAAACTGCGGCTCGGCCAGATGCTCGGCCAGGCGGTCGAAGGCATGCCGTGGCTCGGCACCTTCCATTCGATCGGCGGACGCATCCTGCGCACCCATGCCGAGATGGTGCAGTTGAAATCCAATTTCACCGTACTCGACGTCGATGATCAGGTGCGGCTGTTGAAGCAGCTGTTGCAGGCGGAAAACATCGACGACAAGCGCTGGCCGGCGCGCATGCTGGCCGGCCTGATTGACGGCTGGAAGAACCGCGGACTGATGCCGTCGCAGGTGCCATCGGGCGAAGCCGCCATCTTCGGCAACGGCAAGGGCGGCAAGCTTTATGCGAGCTATCAGGAGCGGCTGAAGATTCTCAACGCCGCCGATTTCGGCGATCTTTTGCTGGAGAACATCAGGCTGTTTCGCGAACACCCCGATGTGCTCCGGCAGTATCAGCACCGCTTCAGGTTCATCCTGGTCGACGAGTATCAGGACACCAATGTCGCGCAGTATCTGTGGCTGCGGCTCTTGTCGCAGGCGCCGTCCTTTTCCACCTCACCCCGCTTGCGGGGAGAGGTCGGATTGCAAAGCAATCCGGGTGAGGGGGACTCTCCACCGGCCGTGCTCTTGGAGAGAGCCCCTCACCCCATCCCCGTGAAGGACGGGGAGAGGGAGAAGATTGCATCACCCTCCCCGCCTCCCAAAAACATCTGCTGCGTCGGCGACGACGACCAGTCGATCTATGGCTGGCGCGGCGCCGAGGTCGACAACATCCTGCGCTTCGAGCACGATTTTCCCGGCGCCAAGGTCATTCGCCTCGAGCGTAACTATCGCTCCACCGGCCATATCCTCGCCGCTGCCTCGCATCTGATCGCGCACAATGAAGGCCGGCTCGGCAAGACGCTGCGGACCGAGGATGTCGACGGCGAGAAGGTCACCGTCACCGGCGCCTGGGATTCGGAAGAGGAAGCCCGCGGCATCGGCGAGGAGATCGAGGAACTGCAGCGCGCCGGCAACAATCTCAATGAAGTGGCGATCCTGGTGCGGGCCTCGTTCCAGATGCGCGAGTTCGAGGATCGCTTTGTGACGCTCGGCCTGCCCTATCGCGTGATCGGCGGTCCGAGATTTTATGAACGCGCCGAAATCCGCGACGCGCTGGCCTATTTGCGCACCATCAACTCTCCCGCCGACGACCTGGCGTTCGAGCGCATCGTCAATGTGCCCAAACGCGGGCTCGGCGACGCCACGGTGCAGATGCTGCACGATCACGCCCGCAAGCGCCGCATTCCGCTGTTCGAGGCGGCGCGCGCCGTGGTCGAGACCGACGAGTTGAAGCCGAAAGCGCGCGGGAGCTTACGCGATTTGATCCTGCAGTTCGATCGCTGGCGCGCGCAGCGCGAGGTGACCGCGCATACGGAATTGGTTGAAATCGTACTCGACGAAAGCGGCTATACCGAAATGTGGCAGAAGGACCGTTCTGCCGACGCCGCCGGCCGGCTTGAAAACCTGAAGGAGCTGGTGCGCTCGATGGAGGAGTTCGAGAACCTGCAGGGCTTTCTCGAACATATCGCGCTGGTGATGGACCGCGACGGCGGCACCGAGGACGAGGCGGTGTCGCTGATGACGCTGCATTCGGCCAAGGGGCTGGAATTCGACAACGTGTTCCTGCCGGGCTGGGAAGAAGGACTGTTTCCGAGCCAGCGCACGCTCGACGAGCAGGGCCGCGCGGGCCTCGAAGAGGAACGTCGTTTGGCCCATGTCGGGCTGACGCGCGCACGCCGCCGCGCCAAACTCTATTTCGCCACCAACCGGCGGATTCACGGCACCTGGACCACTACGATCCCGTCACGCTTCCTCGACGAATTGCCGGCAGCCAGTGTCGAGATCACCGAATCCAAGGGCGGCTCCGGCTGGGGCGGCAGCGGCGGCTACGGCCCCTCGCGTTTCGACAACGTGGAATCGTTTGGCTCGAGCTACGCGACGCCCGGCTGGCAGCGTGCCCAGGCCAACCGCGCGCGCGGCCAGGGCGGCCGCCAAGAAACCCGACAGGAAAAACGGCAAGAAAGCCGGCAAGGACAGGCGCGCGGCGGCTTTGACGAAGAACAGTCGCCATTTTCAGGCTCGCGCAGCGATGCCTCCTCAGGCGGCGGCTTCGCCCGCGCCAAGCGCGCGCCGATAACCATCGAAGGCGAGCTGGTCGCGAAATCGACCGGCACGGTTTCAGAGTTTTCGCTGGACGACCGCGTGTTCCACCAAAAATTCGGCTACGGCCAGGTCGTCAGGATCGACGGCAACAAGCTCACCATCGCTTTTGAGAAGGCCGGCGAGAAGAAGGTGGTCGACAGTTTTGTGGAGCGCGTGTGAGGCTCCCGCGCGTCTAACACGGCCTGGGCTGCACTAGCTTTCTCTCATATGAGGTTAGCCATGGCTCACTACGTCGCCATTATTGAGGATGCTGGACCGGATCATGCCGTGGGCGTTTGCTTCCCGGACCTGCCCGGTTGTACTTCCGCCGGCGACGATATCGATGAGGCTTTGCGCAATGCACCAGAAGCTCTGGAGCTGTACGCTGAAGGCTTGGAGGGAGACGGCAAACAATTGCCGCGGCCTCGAACCCTTACGGAATTGAAGATCGATCCGGAAATCGCCAACGGCCTCAAGAATTATATGGTCGCACTGATCGAATTGCCAGCTCGCGCGCATGCCGCTGAGTAAGTGCCTTCGTCAACCTTGGCGTACGGCCAAACGCTATCCGCCCTTCGCAGGCCTTGACCATTGGCAAGTTGATCGGTTCAGATGACCTCATGGTCCGGGGAGGCTCCATCCTGTTTATCGCCGCGCTCGTCGCGCCGTCGCTGGCGGCGGCGGAGACGATGAGTTTTAGCGATTCCGCAGCGTTATTGGCCAAAAGCTGCGCCGCGGAGATCACCGCCAATTGCCGCGGCGTCAATTTCGACGCCAACCACCTTAAAGAGTGTCTTTCCCGCAACCAGGATGCGTTGTCGCCGCGGTGCAGGAGCGACTATCTCCGCAGCTTCGATGCGATCCAGAAGCGGGTGGCGGCGCGCACCGCCGTTGCCAATGCCTGCGCGCGGGAGATCGTCAAATTGTGCGCGGGCTCGACCAAGGAGACCAGCAAATCCGTGCCATGTTTGACGACGGCGCAAGGTGTGGGCAGGAATTGCCTTCAGGCCATGGACGACGCGGGATACCGATGATGCGCCCGGCGACCCCGACGCTGCGTAACATTGGCCTGCTGGCGGGTATGGCCCTGCTCGCCGCGTCCGCGCCCCCAGCGCACGCCCAGAGCGCCGTCACCCGGGAGGATATCGTCAACCAGCTCAACCACCTTGACGCAGCGCCGGATCTGGACATCGCGGCGTTGCGCCAGCAGGTTCTGCAGCGATCGCAGTCCCGATCGAAGAATGAACCCCCTCCCTCGAGGCGGCCGCCGATTGCACCCGTGCTTGCCAAGCTGCCGAGTTTCAATGTCGACATTCAGTTCGACACCGACACCCCGATCGTCCTACCCGAATCCTACCAGACGCTGGGGCGCATCGCCGACGCGCTCGTCCAGTCGACCATGCTGCCCTACGGATTCCTGGTCGTCGGCCATGTCGAGGCGAACGGAAGACGCGAAAACAACGCGCTTCTCAGCCAAAGAAGGGCGGATGCGATCCGCGACGTCCTGGTCAACACCTTCAAGATCTCATCGAAACGCTTGCAGTCGGTGGGGCTGGGCGAGGAACAACTGCTTGACGCCGCGCGTCCGACTGCGCCCGTCAACCAGCAGATCCAGATCATGACCGTTGCGAAGATGGCTGAGCAGCCCGAACAACCTTCGAGGGCGCCGAGCTCGCCATCGCCTTCGAAAAAGCCCGCGAAAAAAAGATGATCGATCGTTTCGTCGGTCGAACGTAGTTTATACTTCGTTTGCTTCGGGCCACGCTTGTATTTCGGCCAGATTCCGGGAGTGCGGCTGGCGCGCGCTGCAAGGTTAACGAATTCATCCGCATTTTAACGAATTCTTAGAAGCAATACTTATCCGCCACTTTTACCGAAAATGCGCGTCTTAGGGCTATGCTTTCCAAGTCGATATCGCCTGTGCGCGTTTGTCGCGGTCCAAGGTTTACCAAAATGAGTGAGACAAAAACGTATCTCCGGGATCTCAACGACGCGATTTCGCGCGGAACGGCCGAAAGCCGCTTGCGGGCGCTGTGGCATACCACGGATCTCATGATCACCGGCGGGTACAGCGACGACGAGATATGGACCTTCGGCGAGGTGATCGGGCGGCTCGCGGACGAGATCGAAGTGGCGGCCCGCGCGCAATTGGCAAAGCGGCTGGCCGGCGTCGACCATGCTCCGGTCAACATCATCCACAAGCTCGCATTTGACGACGCGATCGAAGTCGCCGGTCCTGTGCTCCGCGAGTCCGAGCGGCTCGAGCCTTATGCCCTGATCGCCAATGTCTGTCTCAAAAGCCAGACTCATCTGCTTGCGATTTCGAAACGAAAATCGATCGACGAACAGGTCACGGACGTGTTGGTGACCCGCGGCAACCAGGACGTCGTCAACTCCGTCGTAATCAACAAGGGCGCGCGTTTCTCCGATTTCGGCTTTTTGCACATGATCCAACGGGCCGAAGGCGATTCCATTCTCGCCGAGCAACTCGGTCTGCGCGAGGACATCCCAAGGCATGTTTTCCAGCAGCTGATCGCAAAGGCGTCGGACGACGTGGGAAAGCGGCTCAAATACGAGCGTCCCGACATGGTCGATCAGATCCAGTCCTCGGTGACCGATGTCGCAGGTGAGCTGCAGTCCAAGTTCGGCCCGGTATCAAGAAGTTATTTTGTCGCAAAGAAGGTCGTGACGACGCAGCATCGGCAAGGCAACTTGAATGAGAACAGCATATCCGGGTACGCTCGCGGCCACAGGATCGAGGAGGTGACGATCGGACTGTCGTTGTTGTGCTCGCTGCCTGGCGACGTGATTGAACGCGCCCTGCTGGACAGGAACAGGGAAACGCTGCTGATTCTGGCCAAAGCCATCGAGTTTTCCTGGGCCACGACCATGGCATTGCTTTTCCTCGGCGCAAAGGATCACCGCATCACCGCGCAAGACCTGAAGGACCTGGAAAAGGAGTTTAGCGACCTCAACGTCGAGACCTCCCGGAGCGTTCTGGCGTTTTATCAGTCCCGCAAGAGCGCGGCGAGCGCCGATGCCGACGTCAAGCATCAGCCCGCGGTTCTTGCGCAGAGATGACCGATCTGAAATCGGCGGGAATACCGGGATGAACACAAACTCATTCGGCGCAGTCGCATACGAACGCATCGGCATCGTTTCCGATGCGCCGACGCCGGACAAGTCCCGCGATGCGGCCTGGAACGTTCTCGAAGCCGCCAACGATCTCGGTGACCTCGCGACCGTCGAAGCCTGTCGACGGGTCATTGACGCGAGCCTGAACGGAACACTCGCCTCCCAATCCGACCTGCACATCGTCATCGATTATTTCAGGTGAATAAGGGGCTGTCCCGTATTCACGGCGGCACCCGTTGAAGGTGTTTCAGTTCCTGCCCGACTTACCTCGCCAGATGCCCTGGCTTTGCGGCGCTTGCGCGATGGCCGGAGCGCCCTTATCTGTCGGTGCCATGCCCATTTTTCTGCGTGCCGCATCTCCCAACTGTGGCCGATCTCACCTCGCAATTTTCCGCAGACCGCCATGCACGCCATACCCCCCATCATTTCCGTCGCCAATCTCTCGAAGACCTATGGTTCCGGCTTCAAGGCGCTGAACAACGTCAATCTCGATATCAAGCGCGGCGAAATCTTCGCGCTGCTCGGACCGAACGGCGCCGGCAAGACCACGCTGATCAGCATTATCTGCGGCATCGCCAATTTGAGCGCGGGCCGCGTCACCGTCGACGGCCACGACATCAACCGCGACTATCGCGCGGCACGCGCGCTGATCGGTCTGGTGCCGCAGGAACTGCACACCGATGCCTTCGAGTCGGTATGGTCGACCACGAGCTTCAGCCGCGGCCTGTTCGGCAAGCCGAAGAATCCGGCGCATATCGAGAAGGTGCTCAAGGACCTGTCACTGTGGGACAAGAAGGACAACAAGATCGTCACGCTGTCCGGCGGCATGAAGCGGCGTGTGATGATCGCCAAGGCGCTGTCGCACGAGCCGCAAATCCTGTTCCTGGACGAGCCGACCGCCGGCGTCGACGTCGAATTGCGCAAGGGCATGTGGGAAGTGGTGCGAACGCTGCAGGCGTCCGGCGTCACCATCATCCTCACCACGCATTACATCGAAGAGGCCGAGGAGATGGCCGACCGCGTCGGCGTCATCAACAAGGGCGAGATCATCCTGGTCGAGGACAAGGCCAAGCTGATGCAAAAGCTCGGCGGCAAGCGCCTGAAGCTGCATTTGCAGGGCAAGATCGATGCGGTTCCGCCCGCGCTTGCGCCCTATCGGCTCGAACTGTCGGACGGCGGCTGCGAGCTGACCTACGATTACGACACCAAGGGCGAGCGCACCGGCATCACCAGCCTTCTGAGCGACCTTCGCAACGCCGGCATCCGCTTCTCCGACCTCGATACCACGCAGTCGTCGCTAGAGGATATCTTCGTCAGCCTGGTGCGAACTTCGGCGCCGGAGCACACGCCATGAATTTCCGGGCGATCCGCGCGATCTATCTGTTCGAAATGGGGCGCACCTGGCGTACGCTGCTGCAGAGCATCGTCTCGCCGGTGGTGTCGACCTCGCTGTATTTCGTGGTGTTCGGCGCGGCAATCGGTTCGCGCATCACGCAAGTCGAGGGCGTCAGCTACGGTACCTTCATCGTGCCGGGTCTGGTGATGCTGTCGGTGCTGACGCAGAGCATCACCAACGCCTCGTTCGGAATCTATTTCCCGAAATTCGTCGGCACCATTTATGAAATCCTGTCGGCGCCGATCTCATATTTCGAGATCGTGCTCGGTTATGTCGGGGCTGCCGCGACCAAATCGATCGTGCTGGGCCTTATTATCCTCGCCACCGCCGCCCTGTTCGTGCCGCTGCATATCCACCATCCCTGGTGGATGCTGACCTTCCTGGTACTCACCGCCGTCACCTTCAGCCTGTTCGGCTTCATCATCGGCATCTGGGCCGACGGCTTCGAGAAGCTGCAGATGATCCCGATGCTGGTGGTGACGCCGCTGACCTTCCTCGGCGGCAGCTTCTACTCGGTGAACATGCTGCCGTCGAGTTGGCGCACCATCACCCTGCTCAATCCCGTGGTCTACCTGATCAGTGGCTTCCGCTGGAGTTTTTACGAGATCGCCGACGTCAGCGTCACCCTGAGCGTCGGCATGACGACGGCGTTCCTGGTCGCCTGCATGATCGTGGTGTGGTGGATCTTCAAGACCGGCTACCGGCTGAAGACCTGACGCGAAGGGTCGTTCCGGGATGGTCCGAAGGACCAGACCTCAGATGTGCAATTGCACATCGGGGAATCTCGAGATTCCGGCTCGCATCTGCGATGCGCTCCCGGAATGACGACCTATCATCACAGGTAGCAGTGGAAATGGTCGTAGCGGTCGTAATAGCCGCGGCAGCGATAACCGCGATCGGTGATCCCGAACACACCCTTGACGGCGCCCATCGCCCCGCCGACACCGGCGCCGACCGCTCCGCCAACCACACCGCCCACCGGGCCGGCAACCCGGTTACCTTCCCGGGAGCCCTCCTGCGCGCCGCGCACGATGCCCTGGGCATGCCCGAATTGGGGGATCGCCAGCAGCGCCAGAATGATCGCCGCCGCCGCCAGCAGTTTTACCGGTAAACCGGCGGGCAAGGTCGATGTCATGGTCTTGGTCTTCATTTGAAATTCCTTGATGCTCGGCTGCAAATCGGCCGATGGGGGTGGGACTCTGAAACGCCGATGCGGCCAAAGGGTTGCGCTTCCATGACGAACTTGAGCAGAAAACAGCCGATCGCTCGCGAAAAAGTCAGCGCTTCCTGCCGGATTGCGCCCTGCGCCGCCTTGATTGCGCCTTGGCACCCATTAACGTTGCCGGTGCGGAGCACTGGAACAAAGGCCGGATTCCGGGCATTGAGTGCGATGGGGACTGCGGCGCCGCAGACAAGGTTTGATACTCAAGGCCTGAAACCGAAGGGCTGGAGGCCAAAGGTAAAATGCGTTCCTTCCTCGTTGCTTTCGCTGGTTTGATGTTGTTCGCCAGCAACGCCGCTCACGCGAATGTCTCGATCACCATCGACAAGAACGTGCAAATGATGACCGTCGCAGTCGACGGCGTCGAACGCTACCGCTGGCCGGTTTCGACCGGCATTCCCTCGCGCGAGACGCCGAGCGGCAGCTTCCGCACCTTCCGCATGGAGGAAGATCACTACTCCAAGGAATTTGACGACGCGCCGATGCCGCACTCGATCTTCTTCACCAAGATCGGCCATGCGATCCACGGCACCGATTCCGAAAGCAGGCTCGGCACCCCCGCCTCGCATGGTTGCGTGCGGCTGTCGCGCGCCAACGCCTCGACGCTGTATGCGCTGGTGCAGGAGCAGGGCGTGCTCAACACCACGGTGACGCTGACCGGCTCGTCCCAGATCGCGCTCGCCCGCAACCCGCGCCGCGCCGTCGCCCGTCGCGATCCGGCGCAGCAATATGAGCAACAAGACCAGGATGCCCCGCAATACAGCGCCGCCGGCGAACCGGTCCAGCTGACACCGCAGCCGCAGTTGCTGCCCGGTCGCCGCATCGCACCCGAGGTACGGGCCGACGATGGCTATATCTATCCGGCCGACGGCAGCGTGACCGATCAGCGTTATCCCGCGCCGCGCCGACGCGTTTATGACGCGCAGGCTTATCCGCAACAGCAATATCAGTATTCCAACGACCCCGGCGATACGCCGCAATACGCGCCGCCGCAGGGCTACTACCAGCAGCGACAATATTACCAGCCGCGCGGCTATCAGAATTGATGTCGATTTGGCGCGACCAGTCTAGAATTCCCTACTGCTCGCCGTCGCGCAGCCGCCGCCAGACCGCGCCCAGCACGTTGGAATAATCGTCGGTCCAGACCCGCTGCTTCTCGTCGGCTTCCGTCTCCGTCCACTGATCGGAGGATGCGAGCTTGCCGACATCGGTCTCCTCGCGCGCGGAGACCACGACCGAGGTGGCGAAGATATATTCGTCGTCGCGCCCGGAATCCTCGCTATAGACCCAGCTCCTGAGATCGTTGGCGTCCGCGATGCCGACGATCACGCTGGCGAGTTCGAGGTGCCGGTTGGAGACATGCATCACCACGGCGCCCTGCGGCGCCAGCTTGTCCTTGTAGATCTTCATCGCCTGTTCGGTCGCAAGATGGATCGGGATCGCGTCCGATGAATAGGCGTCGACGATGATCAGGTCATAAGCACCGTCAGGTTCCTTGGCGAAGGTCAGCCGGGCGTCGCCGATCACCGGCTTGAGGTCGGGCTCGCAATTCTGGATGTAGGTGAAATATTTCGGATCGCGCGCGGTATCGACCATGGTCTGATCGATCTCGAAGAATTTCCAGGCCTCACCGGGCTCGGAGGCGCAGGCCAGCGTGCCCGATCCGACGCCGATCACCGCCACGCGCAGCGGCGCACCCTTGCGCTCACGGATCGCGGTGATCGCCTGCCCGATGCCGCCATCCTTGTGGTAGTAGGTGATCGGTTCGGGCCTGCCGGTGACCGGCGTGCCGTCATTGTTCTGGAACCTCTCGGCGCCGTGGATCGTGGTGCCGTGCATCAGCACATGGTATTGCCCGTGCGGCGTCACGACGATCTTGTGGACGCCGAAGAAGCTGCGCACGGTGTCGACGCGGCCCTCGTCCGCCGGATAGACGCGGATCAGCACCAGTGCGACCACGACGGTGGCAAAGATCTTCCAGCGACTGGCGTTCAACGGCAGCGCCAAGACGACTGCGAGCACGCCGACTGAGCCTGCGACCCAGATCCGGTGATCTTCGAGCCACAACGAGGTCTTGCCGGTGGAATAGGACAGGACGATCAGCGTCCCTGCGAGCACGGCGAGAAACGCCCAATACCAGCGGCTCCAGCGCGGCAGCCGCTCGTCGCCGCCGGGCGGCCGGCATAGCGCGGCCAGCGCCAACAGGATCGGATATTCCGCGACCCATGAGAAGCTGTATGGCGCGATCAGTCCAGCGAACAGGCCGCCGAGCATGCCGCCGAACGACAGCGCCACATAGAAGCCGGTGAGATATTTGGAGGCCGGGCGGGTGCGCGCCAGCTCGCCATGACAGGCCATCGCGATGACGAAGAAGCAGAGCAGATGTCCGCCAAGCGTTGGCAACAGATTCTGCTCGCCGCCGATCGCGAGCAGCACGACCACGCCGGCGATCGCTGCCGGCTGGACCAGCAGCATCCATTTGTGCGGCAGCAATGGCCGCGACTGGAATACCAGTACCCAGGTCAACAGATAAAGCGACAGCGGCAGCACCCATAGCAGCGGCGCCGCGGCGACGTCGGTCGAGATATGCGCGGTCACCGCGATCAGGAGGCCCGACGGCACCGCTGCGAGGAAGATCCACCGCCCGCGCAGCATCCAGGAAGGCGACGGCGCTTCGGTTTGCTCGGTCTGCATATCGGCTACATTGCGTGCCGGCGAACGCAGCAACAACGCCCCACAGCCCGCGATCAGCAATATCAACAATCCATAGCCGCCGGTCCAGATCAGGTTTTGCGTGCGCAGCGTGAACATCGGCTCCAGCAGCACCGGATAGGACAGCAACGCCAGGAAACTGCCGATATTGGAGGACGCGTAGAGGAAATAAGGATCGGGCCCGGCGGGATGACCTGTGCGGACGAACCAGGCCTGCAGCAGCGGGTTGTTGGCGGCGAGCGCAAAGAACGGCAGCCCGATCGAGACCGCAAACAGCGCGAGCAGCCAGAACGCGTAGCCTGAATTCGGCGGCTCGCCAAAGCCACTTGCGATCGACAGCGGCAGCGTCAACAACGCAATTACGAGCAACACCAGATGGACCGCGACCGGTATCGCACGGTTGCGGACCTGCATCAGGAAATGCGCATAGGAATAGCCGGCGAGCAGCAGCGACTGGAAGAACACCATCGCCACCGACCACACCGCCGGGGAGCCGCCAAGCCGCGGCAGCACCATCTTGGTGAACAGGGGCTGCACCGAGAACAATAGCAACGCGCTGACAAAAATCGCTGACGTATAGACCGCCAATACCAGCCGGTTTCGCGAAACGGACGGCTGGTCCGTGGCGGCGGACGGCTCGGGGGAACGCATAAAAACTCCGGCTTATTTCCGGCGGACGCCGGACCGGCGCAAAAGAGCATATGACAACACAGCGGGCAATGCGGGACGGTCACTGAAAATCGCTGGGCGGAGCATTGTGTCTTCGCTAAGAAGCGACGGTACGTCGCTAAGAAGCGACGGTACGATCAAACTTTCTTGAAACTGACATGAACGAGACAGACGTCGTCATCATCGGCGCCGGGCATAACGGCCTCACCTGCGCGGCCTATCTCGCGATGGCCGGCCTGCGCGTGAAGGTGGTCGAACGCCGTAAGGTGGTCGGCGGCGCCGCGGTGACGGAGGAATTTCATCCCGGCTTTCGCAATTCGGTCGCGGCCTATACCGTCAGTCTCTTGAATCCGCGGATTATCGCGGACCTGAAGTTGGCCGAGCACGGCCTCAAAATCGTCGAGCGCCGCGCCCAGAATTTCCTGCCCTCCCCCGACGGCAGCTATCTGTTGTCCGGCGAAGGCCGCACGGTTCAATCGGTGGCGAAGCTCAGCAAGCATGATGCCGATTGCATCGGGGCTTTCACGCAAGAGCTCGAGGCCATTGCCGATGTGCTGCGCCAGTTCGTGTTGCGCGCACCGCCGAATATCGTCGAGGGGTTTGGAACTGGAGCGATCCGCGAAGCCTTCAATGCGTTCGGCGCCGCCAACATGCTGCGCACCCTTTCGCTGGAACAGGGCCGCGACCTGCTCGACCTGTTCACGCGCTCAGCCGGCGAGATGCTGGACCAGCGCTTCGAGAACGATCTTGTGAAAGCCCTGTTCGGCTTCGACGCCATCGTCGGCAATTACGTCAGCCCCTATACACCAGGGTCGGCCTACGTGATGCTGCATCACGCGTTCGGCGAGGTGAACGGCAAGAAGGGCGTCTGGGGCCACGCCATCGGCGGCATGGGCGCGATCACGCAAGCCACGGCCCGCGCCGCGCGCGGGCACGGCGCCGAAATCGGAACCGAGGCCGGCGTCCGCGAGGTCATCGTCGAGCACGACCGCGCGGTCGGCGTCGTCCTCGATAACGGCAAGACCGTTCGCGCCAAATATGTCGCGTCAAGCGTCAACCCGAAACTGCTGTACACCCGCCTGGTGCCGGCGGAAGCGCTGCCGCAAAAATTCCTGGCTCGCATCAAAAACTGGCGCAACGGCTCCGGCACTTTCCGGATGAATGTCGCGTTGAGCGCCCTGCCCTCGTTCACCGCGCTGCCCGGCGACGGCGATCATCTCACCGCCGGCATTATCCTTGCGCCGAGCCTGTCCTATATGGATCGCGCCTGGTGTGATGCCCGCGCCCATGGCTGGAGCCGCGAACCTGTGATCGAGGTGCTGATCCCCTCGACGCTCGACGACACGCTGGCGCCGCCGGGCCAGCATGTCGCGAGCCTGTTCTGCCAGCATGTTGCGCCGGAATTGCCCGACGGCAAATGCTGGGACGATCATCGCGACGAGGTTGCCGACCTCATGATCGCCACCGTCGAGACCTACGCGCCGGGCTTTGCGAACAGCGTGATCGGGCGGCAGATCCTGTCGCCGCTCGATCTGGAACGGCAGTTCGGATTGCTCGGCGGCGATATTTTTCACGGCGCGCTGACGCTGAACCAGTTGTTCTCGGCACGGCCGATGCTCGGGCACGCGGATTATCGCGGGCCGCTCAAGGGCCTTTATCACTGCGGAAGCGGCGCGCATCCCGGCGGCGGCGTCACCGGCGCGCCCGGCCACAATGCCGCCCGCGTGATCCTGGGCGACCATCGGGCGTTGTTCGGCTGAAGAGCTCGGAAGCTAGCGGGATGCATCATCAACCCGGGCGATGTTCTGTTCCGAGAGCAGGCGCAGCAGGCGGTCAGCGACCAGTCTGTGGCCGGCCGGCGTCCAATGGGCGCCATAGAGATCGGAATAGGTCTCGGCTCCATCGAAGGAAACGAACGGAATTTGCGCGGTTCGCAGGTGCTGGATCAGCTTTTCGTCGCTGCGTTGGAGACCGACGATCAGCCTGGAGCCATGGGCTTCCACGAATTCGCGCAGCTTGCTGACGAGTAGCTCCGTCGGATCGGTTACGTACAGCTGCGGATGCCGGATCTCGACGTAAGCGAAGGCGGCCACGCGGGCGAGCCACAAATGACGCACCAGCCAATCCTGCTTGATGTACAACTGACGCGATAGCGGAACCGGCTGCCCGCGCAACTCCAGCGTTCCGTCCGCAAGCGTGGCAAAGTACGGCTTCTGATAGCCGTCATAGCGAATATTGGTGCCGTTATCCAACCGGTCGTTATCCGCGCAAAATATCAGCACGACCACCGCGGGCCGGATGGTCGGCCATATTCGCTGAAGCAAAAGATATTCCTGATCCGTGCCGTATCCTGAAACGCCCGCATTGACGATGGTCTGGTTGGAAAGCCGGCTTCTCATCAGGTCGGTGAAGCGTTCATTGGCCTCAGCGTCGACGCCCCAGACAAACGAATCGCCAACAAAAAGGATCGCCGGCCGAGCATCACGCTCGAACTCGATATCCCGGAAGCCCAGGCTGTTATGCCGCGCATGAATGGTCCGGGCGGTCGTTACGATCGAGCTCGAATTGGGTATCGGCGCCCAACCCAGTTCCGCATCATAGCGATAGGTAAGCGAGCGCTCGCTGTTGCCTTCCCGCAAGATGCGCAGATCCGCGACCCGAAGTACGATCTCGATAGCGGCCAGAGTGCCCAGCGTTGCGACCAAAGTCATGCAGGCCGATCGTAAAGCTTGGCGAACCCTTTTACCCCTGATGGAAAGCTTCATTTCAAACCTGCACGGCGGGCGGATGATCGTGCGCTGGTTCTGATAAGGAGGCTCGCTCGGCGGATGAGAACAATGGCATGGCGGCTACCCGCAGGCAACATCCGCTCGTCCGGGCGGCGCGCCCGGATACGGTGCGGCGCGCGCGATAGTGTTTCTGAACTGGTTGATAAAGTCGTGGATAGGCTTGGGGAAAACCAGGGGATCGATTGGTGATATCTGCGGCTTCAATCGAGAGGTTCCTGAAATGGGGTGCGGTGCCGCTGGTGCTCGTCGTTGCCTTCTTCGTGTCCCGCTATGGCGACGACATTTTTGGCACGAGCGACACGGGCCTCGATGCGACCGCGCGTGCCAGATTTGTTGATTCAACCGCCCCAGGCCTGCCTTGTGGCGCAGAACAGCGACCCGGCCAGCAAGGCGTTTTCGCCGGATGTCATCGACCAATATTGCCATTGCTATGCCAACGGCATAGCCGACCGGACTGTCCGACGATGACCTCAAGGCTTTGGCGACCATGGAGAGGTCAGCCAGGGCCCGCAAGCTGCAACCGATGGTCGAAGCCGCCTCGGCGCCCTGTTTGAAGGCGCTCCCCAAGGCGAACTGACCTGCCCGCGTGGCGGATCGGGCTCCGCAGCGGGTTTCTTGTCAAATTGATTGTGATGTCAGGACAGCGTCTCCCTTTGGGAAGGGAGCATTGGGCAAGGAACGCCTATTTTAGTGAGGCATTGATCGAGGTGAACTGGGCGCTGAGGTTCGTAACCAGGCCGTTCACCGCGGCAATGATCGCGAGCGAGATGCCCGCCGCGATCAGACCATATTCGATCGCCGTCGCCCCCAACTCGTCGGACAGAAATTTCAAAAGATGATGCTTCAACCTCCATTGGAATTCAGCTGAATTTGCTCAGCTCCGTATAACTACGTAGCGGAACCTAAAGCTGCATAAATGGCGGAACCCGGAAATTCCGGATATTGCGATGCGATTGTTCTTCAAATTTGAGCTAATCGCGCCACAGCCGGGCCCGTACGCGCGATTCAATGAATTAGTCTGTGCAAAAGTGGCATCTCGCTGGCGTATAACCCTGTGGAATGATCGGGTAATGGCAGCGCCGGCCCTCAGGCAGGTATTTGAGGATTTTAGCCATGGGCGTGCCCGACCATTATCTGGTGGACCCGAAAATATCGCTGTTGGCCCGAATGTCGTCCACGCTTAGCCCCGCCACCCACCGCGCCAGTTTTGCGCTTCGCGACGAGCAGGCGGCACGGCGCATGGTCGACATCCTCAGCGAGATTTTCTTTGAGGACGAAGCCGCGATCGCCGCGTCCGAGCGGCCGGACGGGCGCTGGGACGTCGCCGTGCATTTTGCCGACGCACCGGATCAGGCGCTGGTCCGCGAGCTCGTCGGCAACGCCGCCGGCGAAGGTATCGCGCACGCCATCGGCTTCGACACCATCGAGGCGAAAGACTGGGTCAAGGCCAGCCTCGAGGACCTGATCCCGGTCCCGGCCGGACGGTTCGTCGTGCATGGACATCATGACCGCGGGCGGGTGCCGGCCAACAAGATTGGCATCGAGATCGAGGCGGCGCTGGCGTTCGGCACCGGCCACCACGGCACCACGCGCGGTTGCCTGCTGCTGCTCGACTATGTGTTGAAGGCGCGCCATCCGGCACGCGTGCTCGATCTCGGCACCGGCACCGGCGTGCTCGCCATTGCGGCTGCGAAGGCGCTGCACGAGCCGGTGCTGGCAAGCGATATCGATCCGCCTTCGGTCAAGCTCACGCGCGAGAATGCAGGTCTCAACGAAACCGGAAACTGGGTGCGGGTGATCCGCGCGGCCGGGTTTTCGGCGCCGCAATTTGCCGCGCAAGGACCGTTCGACCTGGTGCTGGCGAATATCCTCGCCAATCCGTTGCGGCAATTGGCGGGATCGATGGCGCGGCATCTGGCGCCGTCGGCTCGGGTGATCTTATCGGGATTATTGACCCATCAGGCGCCGGGCGTCGTCGCCGCTTATCGCGCACGCTCCCTGGTGCCGGTGCGGCATCTTGCGATCGAAGGCTGGAGCAGCCTGCTGCTGCGTTATACGCGTTGACCCTATTCCGGCTGGGGCGGCTTCGGCTGGGGGCGGGCGATCACGCCCTTTTCCTCCCGCAGCGACCGCTTGACGCGCGCCTCGACAAAGCGATCCAGAATCTGGACGATGACGCCGCGCTGCTTCTTTTCGATCGGCGGAAGCGGCCCACGACGCACCGGAGGCGTAATCTTCTCGAACGTAAAAACCGGCATGGCGTATCCCCTCATCGTTGAGTTGGAACACTCCTGGGACTTCCTCCGGATCTTGTTCGACGAACCGCCCGTAACAGTAGATCGTTCCATCCCGTCTAACGCAGGTGCAGCAATTCAAGCATACCCTGTGCCAAATTCAAAAGGATTTGTGACGCATTGCGGAATTTTCCCCTCAACCCTAGGATATTTCCCGAGGATATTCGCGCGATGTTCGAGGCCCATTTCCAGACATTCGAGGAGCCCGAGAGCGGCGTGGCGCTGACCGCACGACTGTCCGCGTTTCGCGAGGAGCTCGCGCGGCGCAAGTTCTCGGGCTTCGTTGTTCCGCGCGCCGATCAGCAGCAAAATGAATATGTCGCACCTTCCGAAGAGCGGCTGGCCTGGCTGACCGGTTTCACCGGCTCGGCCGGAATGGCGATCGTGCTGAGCGGCGTGGCCGCGGTTTTCGTCGACGGCCGCTACACCCTGCAGGCGGCAAAACAGGTCGACGGCAAGGCGTGGGCTGTCGAACCGCTGATCGACCCCTCCCCGGAAAGCTGGCTGGCGAAGCATCTTGCCGCCGGCGACCGCCTCGGATTTGATCCCTGGCTGCATACCGCGGTGGCGGCCGAACGGCTGGCTGCGGCCTGCGCCAAGGCGGGCGCCGAACTGGTCGCGGTCGACGCCAATCCTTTGGATGCCGTCTGGACCGAGCGTCCGCCGCCGCCGCTGGCGCCGGTCACCGTGCACGGCGCGCAATTTGCCGGCGAGGCCGAGGCGGAAAAGCTCAACCGCATCCGGGCCGAGATCGACAAGCTCGGCGTCGATGCGCTGGTGCTGTCGGATCCACACGCGGTGGCCTGGACCTTCAACATCCGCGGCGCCGACGTCGCGCACACGCCGCTGCCGCTGTCCTATGCGCTGGTGCCGAAGGACGGCCGTCCGACGGTGTTCATCGATCAGCGCAAGCTGTCGAACAGCGCGCGCGACCACCTTGAACAATGCGCCGATGTCGAAGGGCCGGACGCGCTGACACCGAGCCTGACCGCGCTCGCGCAAAAAGGCGCCTCGATCGCGCTCGACAATGCGACCGCCGCCGATGCGTTCAGCCGCCTGATCGGCTCAGTGGGCGGCAAGGCGGTACGCGGCAACGACCCGGTCAGCCTTTTGAAGGCGGTGAAGAATGCCACCGAGATCGAAGGCACGCGAGCTGCGCATCGCCGCGACGCGGTGGCGCTGGCGCGGTTTCTCGCCTGGATCGACCGCGAGGCGCCTTCCGGCGCGTTGACGGAAATCGACACGGTCGAGGCGCTGGAAACGTTTCGCCGCGACACCGGCGCGCTGAAAGACGTTTCTTTCCCCACGATCGCCGGCACCGGGCCAAACGGCGCCATCGTGCATTACCGCGTCACCCGCAAAACCAACCGGCGCATCGCGCGCGGCGATTTGCTGCTGATCGATTCCGGCGCGCAATATGAGGACGGCACCACCGACGTCACGCGCACCATCGCGATCGGCGAGCCTTCGGGCGAAATGCGCGACCGTTTCACCCGCGTGCTGCGCGGCCATATCGCGATTGCGCGCGCGGTGTTTCCGGACGGCACCACCGGCGCGCAGATCGACGCGCTGGCCCGGCAATTCTTGTGGCAGGCCGGCATCGATTTCGAGCACGGCACGGGACACGGCGTCGGCAGCTATCTCTCGGTGCACGAAGGCCCGGCGCGAATATCGAAACTCGGCACCACGCCGTTAAAGCGCGGCATGATCCTCTCCAACGAGCCGGGCTATTATAAAACCGACGCCTATGGCATCCGGATCGAGAATCTCGAGCTGGTCATCGGCACCGACATCGCAGGCGCCGAGAAGCCGATGAACGCGTTCGAGACGCTGACCTTGGCGCCGATCGACCGCCGGTTGATCGACGTGACCATGTTGAGCCCGGCCGAACTCGGCTGGCTCAACAATTACCACGCCCGCGTTGCCGCCAAGGTACGCCCGCATCTCGACGACGCAACGAAGCTATGGCTCGACCAGGCGGCGGCGGCGCTAAAGTAGCGCGGCTGGGCGGAAGGGCGCGTCATGAATTGCAGATTCGAATTTCAAACAGCCAATCCGTCATTGCGAGCCAACGGGTCGCCCCGGAGGGCCGCCCGATGACAGGCTCCGCGAAGCAATCCATCTCACCGCGCAAAGAAAGGATGGATTGCTTCGTCGCTAATGCTCCTCGCAATGACGGCTAAACACGATTTCGCGATCTCGCGGCCCGATATGCCCGAGGTTTGCCAGAAATTTCCTTACCCTCCCAATCAGAGGGCGCAGGGAATACCGGGCGCCCGAAGCACCCGCAGCCTCGCGTGCGAAAGTAAAAAGCATACGAGTTAGTCACCACGGTCACACCGGAATCACCCGGCATTCCCCGCGCAATGGTTTACGGCTTATACGTGCTCTCCCCGGTGGCCGGCTCTTTTGCCACCGTCGCCTGCGCTTCTTATCGCAGACTTGACTCCAGCGTCGCGAAGACAGGACCACACGATTTCGCCGCCCGCCTCTCGCGCCCTCGTCTTTGGCGCCATCAGCGTCCACCGCATCCGATCCCGCGTTGATGACGTTGCGCAACGCCCCTTGTGTCCGCGAAATCTGCGAGAATGTGCGAACGGGCGGTTCTCGCAAAACCGCCCGTCGCTGGAACTGAGCCCGTGACGCCCCAAAGGCGGCAGAGCCTGAGCAAGGGACAGCTCCGGTGGTCTTCCTCAACCCGACGTGCGGAAGGTACCACAACTTCCGATTTTCGGAAAGAGAAATTTTTAGCGCCAGGCCCTGACAACCCAGATCTTCATGAATCCGCTCACGAAATCGGATTTTAAGTGCAGGCAATTTCGCGCCATTGGGGACCGGTCGAGCGAGGTGAATCGGTGCGAATTGACCAAACTGATTTGCCCCGACCCGGCAGTGGGCCTGTCGTGTCGCCTATGTGGAGGATAGTGTTGCAAAACTCTTTTTGGATCACTGAAGACAAATTTTCGGGCTGTAGGCGTTGACCCGGAGCCGACCAACCTCGTCAGCCGATGCCGGTCCGGTATTTGGACGCGCCCTGCGCCACTCCTTGGACTACGCCCGGCCATCCGGACGAATTCACGATGCAAGCGCGATCCGAATCATCCGTGCGAGATCAGAGCTGAGGTAAGGCTTCGGCAGCAGCAGCACGCCAGCGTCGAGCCGGCCATGATGCACGATGGCGTTCTCAGTATAACCGGACGTATAGAGCACCTTGAGCTCTGGGCGTCGCTTCACCGCCTCGGTCGCGAGCTGACGGCCGTTCATGCCCCCGGGGATGATCACGTCGGTGAAAAGCAGATCGATGCGTTCAGCACCATTGATAATCGCTAGCCCTTCGGCGGCATTGCTGGCAGCCAGCGTGTGGTACCCGAAACGGCTGATCTGCGTCACGACGTATTGGCGGACCAGTGCATCGTCCTCGACAATCAGGATGGATTCGTCGCCGTGTTCGCCCGGGGAGACGGCAGCTTCGGTGGCCGGCGCGTCCGCGACACCTTCGGCTTGCGGCAAGTAAAGCTTTACTGTGGTGCCGTGGCCCTCTTCGCTGTAGATATTGATATGTCCGTTCGACTGTTTGACGAAGCCGTACACCATGCTGAGGCCTAGCCCCGATCCCTTGCCGACATCCTTGGTGGTGAAGAACGGTTCAAACACCTTCTCGTGCAGACTGCCTGGGATTCCCTCCCCTGTGTCGCTCACCGCGATCATGACGTAGTTGCCCGGCTTAACCTCGCGGTTCATGCTGGCGTAGTTCTCGTCGAGCACGACATTCTTGGTCTCCAACGTCAGCTTGCCGCCGTTCGGCATAGCGTCACGCGCATTCAGGGCGAGGTTCAGGATCGCGGTCGAGAGCTGACTAGGATCGATCAGGGCCGGCGCGGAATCGTGTGCCAGCATCGAACCGATTTCGATCTGTTCGCCAAGGGTCGGTCGCAACAATCGCGCTGCATCGATGACCAGGGCGTTGACGTCAGTGCTGCGCGGCTGCAGTGGCTGCTGACGGGCAAAGGCCAGCAGATGCTGGGTCAGGTCGGCCCCCCTTGATGCGGCGGCGCCGATCAAATTGGTGATTTGGGCGAGATGCGGACGATCCTTGACCGCATCGCCGAGGATTTCGATGGTGCCGGTGATCACGGTCAGAATGTTGTTGAAGTCGTGCGCGACGCCACCGGTGAGTTGGCCGATGGCTTCCATCTTCTGCGCTTGCCGGACCTGGGTCTCGTTGGCCTCCAGCTCCTGAAAACGTTTGATCATGGCCTCGGCGTTGCGCCGTTGTCGGGTTTCCTCCTCAAGTGCCGCATAGGCTTGCTGAAGTTGGATGCGTGTCGGCAGCACCAGGAGCCGAGGCCGCGCCAGTAGCATGGCCACCGTGACCGCCGCCGAGATCAGCGCGAGGACACCCTTGGTAAGGCCCTCGATGCCATAGGCCGGTACCCACAACGTGACGATCAACTCTAGGCGGGTCACTCCAGAAACTGCGGCGAAGATCGCAAGGGCCCAGAATACGCTGCGGAACATGACTTCGCGGCGGCGCCGCCACACGTAGAACCCGAGGACGAACGCGGTGGCAAAGAAGGCGACGGTAACCATGGCGTCGGAAACGGCATTCAGCCAGATCAGTTCCGGCTGCCAGTTGAGGCACGCGCCATGCGGGGTGAGCATCGACATGTGCAGAATACCTCCAAGAAACAGGCAGCACGGGCTGCATCGCGATCCGATCGGCGCGCCGGGACAATGGTCAGATCATTCAGCTTTCCGGCAACCGCGCAAGCGCAACGCCGGCCCGCGCGCGTTTTGGCTTTCCCGAAGCCGCCGCGCTTGGCGAGCGCCTCACTCCCCGATCAGCTTCAGCCACTCGTCCTCGGTCAGCACGGTCACATTGTGCTTCTTGGCTTCCGCCAGCTTCGAGCCGGCGCCGGGACCCGCGATCACGTAGTCCGTCTTCTTCGACACCGAGCCCGACGCCTTGGCGCCCAGCCGCTCGGCCGTGGCCTTGGCCTCGTCGCGCGTCATCTTCTCTAGCGACCCTGTGAAGACGACGGTCTTGCCGGCGACGGCCGAGTTGCTTTTCGGTTTCTCGGCGTCGAGGATGGTGACTTCTTTGGTCAGCCGTTCGACGATGCCGCGGTTATGGCTTTCGCCGAAATAGGCGGCGACGCTCCTGATCACGGTGTCGCCGATCTGGTCGAGCGCATCCATCTCGGCGATCGTCTCTTCTTCGCCCTTGGCCACCTGGAGACCGGCGTCGTGAAACGCCTTCCAGGAACCATAGCCGCGCGCCAGCGCCAAGGCCGTGGTCTCGCCGACATGGCGCATCCCAAGCGCATAGATGAAACGCTCCAGCGAAATCCTGCGGCGTTGCTCGATCGCGGCGAACAGATTGCGTACCGAGGTTTCGCCGTAACCCTCGATCTCCTCGAGCTTCAACTTCGCATTGCGTTTCGGCAGCGTAAAAATGTCGGCGGGCTCTTTCACCCACCCTTCGTCGAAGAAATACTGGAGCTGCTTCTCGCCGAGGCCGTCGATGTCGAAGGCACGGCGTGACACGAACAATTTCAGGTGCTCGATCTTCTGATAGGGACAGGCGAACTCGCCGGTGCAGCGGGCGCGCGCACCCTCTTCTCCCGTGGCGGTTTCCTCGCGCACCACATCGGTGTGCAACGGGCACGGGCATACTTTCGGAAAATGAAACGGTTTTGCATTTTTCGGCCGCTTGTCGAGGATGACGTCGACCACCTGCGGGATCACATCGCCGGCGCGCTGGATGATCACGGTGTCGCCGAGCCGGATATCGCGGCCATCGCGCAACTGTTCGCCGTCGCCGCCGATGCCCTTGATGTAGTCCTCGTTGTGCAGCGTCACGTTCTGCACGATGACGCCGCCGACGCCGACCGGCTCGAGCTTGCCGACCGGGGTGAACGAGCCGGTGCGCCCGACCTGGATCTCGATGTCGCGGAGCACGGTCATGGCGCGCTCGGCCGGGAATTTATGCGCGATCGCCCAGCGCGGCGTGCGCGACACGAAGCCGAGCCGTTCCTGCCAGTCGAGGCGGTCCACCTTGTAGACGACGCCGTCGATGTCGTAGTCGAGCTCGGCGCGCTGTTCCTCTATTCTGTGGTGGAAGGCGATCAGCTGCTCGACCGAATGACAGAGTTTTGTCAGCGGATTGGTCGAAAAGCCGCAGCGCTCGAACCATTTAATCATGCCGGATTGGGTGGCTTCCGGCATCGCGCTCATCTCGCCCCATGCATAGGCGAAGAAGCCGAGCGGACGGGAGGCCGTGATGGAAGAATCCTTCTGGCGCAGCGAGCCCGCCGCCGAATTGCGCGGATTGGCGAAGATGGTGTCGCCGGCGGCCTTCTGGCGTTCGTTCAGCGCCAGGAAAGCCTTCTTGGTCATGTAAACTTCACCGCGCACCTCGCACACGTCAGGCACATTGCGGCCCTTCAGCTTGTGCGGCACATCCTTCAGGGTGCGTATATTGGCAGTGACGTCCTCGCCCTCGGCGCCGTCGCCGCGGGTCGCGGCGGTGACGAGCTCGCCGCCCTCGTAGCGCAGCGACATCGACAGCCCGTCGATCTTGGGCTCGGCGGAAAAATCGATCCGCTCGTCGTCGCCGAGCTTGAGGAAACGGCGGATGCGGCCGACGAATTCGAGCACGTCTTCTTCGGCAAACGCGTTGTCGAGCGACAGCATCGGTACCGCGTGGCGGACTTTCTTGAAGCGCCCGGACGGCGCCGCGCCGACTTTTTGCGACGGCGAGTCGGAGGTGACGAATTCCGGAAAGCGGGCTTCGATGGCGTTGAAGCGCTTGCGCAGCTCATCGTATTCGGCGTCGCTGACGCTTGGCGCGTCGTCCTGATAATAGCGCTTGTCGTGGCCTGCGAGCTCGATCGCCAGCCGTGTCAGCTCGACCTTGGCCTGCGCCTTGGTGAGGTCAGCGACGTCGGAAAGTTTTTTTGGTTTTACGGTCTTGGCCATGGCGAATGATTACGACGAACTTTGTTAGAGGAAAAGGCGGCGGGGATTCTTACCTCTCCCCGCTCTGCGCGGGGAGAGGTCGGAGCCGGCGCGTTAGCGGCGGCTCCGGGTGAGGGGCGAGGCACCTTGTTCGAACCAATAGCCGTCTCACGCGCGGAGGCCCCTCACCCCAACCCTCTCCCCGCGAAGGGCGGGGAGAGGGAGCAGAATCACGCCGTTGCCGCACGCAACAGCCGCTCCGCGGCGGCTCTCGCCTCGGCGGTGATCTCGGCGCCAGCCAGCATGCGCGCGATCTCCTCGCGGCGGTGATCGGCGGCGAGCGCGTTGACGCGGGTGGCGACGCGCTTGCCCTTGTCGAGCGCATCCTTGGAAATCAGCAAATGTTGATTGGCCCTGGCGGCGACCTGCGGCGCATGCGTCACCGCCATCACCTGCACCTTGGCGGCGAGCCGCGCCAGCCGGGCGCCGATGGCGTCCGCCACCGCGCCACCGACCCCGGTGTCGATTTCGTCGAACACCAAGGTCGGCGCCGAGCCGCGGTCCGACAGCACGACCTTCAGCGCCAGCAGAAAGCGCGATAGTTCGCCGCCGGAAGCGACCTTCATCAATGGGCCCGGCCGCGTACCCGGGTTGGTCTGCACCCAGAATTCAATACGGTCAAAGCCCTGCGGGCCCGGCGACTGCGGATCGGATTCAATCTGAGTCGTGAACGTGGCGCGCTCGAGTTTCAGCGGCGCGAGCTCGGCGTTGACCGCCTTGTCGAGCTTTTGCGCGGATTTTTCGCGCGCCGCCGACAATTGGGCCGCGGCGGTGCCATAGCGCTTGTCGGCCTCGTCGGCCGCCGCCTCCAGCCTCTTCAACTGGTCGGCGCCGGCGTCGATCAGCGCGACATCGGCGGCATATTTCGTGGCGAGTCCGGCCAGCCGGTCGACCGGCGTCGAATATTTGCGCGAGGCGGCGCGCAATGCGAACAGCCGCTCCTCGATGCGCTCGAGTTCCGCGGGATCGAAATCGGCCGCGGCAAGTGCAGCGGAAAGATGCTGATCGGCCTCCTCCAGCGCGTTGATCGCGGCATCGATCGCCTTCACTGCCGGCTCGACCAGATCAGGCGAATTGGCAGCCCGGCGCTCCAGCCGCCGCACGGCCGCGGACAATGCCGGCACCGGCGAATGATCGCCGCCGACCGCTTGCTGCGCTTCGCGCAAATCTTCTGCTATCTTTTCACCCTGCATCATCGTCGTGCGCCGCTCGGCAAGCGCGGTTTCCTCGCCGTCCCTGGGCGCCAGCGTCTTCAATTCCTCGGAGGCATGGCGCAGATAATCCGCCTCGCGCGCAGCGCGTTCCATGCCGGCGCGATGCTCCTCGAGCGCGGTGCCGGCGGCCCGCCTCGCGCCCCACAATTGCTCGAGCGCTGCTACCTCCTTCTCGAGCCCCGCGAACGCGTCAAGCAGGCGCCTATGGGTCGAGGCATCGACCAGCGCGCGCTCATCATGCTGGCCATGAATTTCCACCAGTGCCGAACCTACCGCTTTCAGGGTCTGTACGCTGATCGCCTGATCGTTGATGAAGGCGCGGGTGCGGCCGTCCGCGAGCTGCACGCGGCGCAGGATCATCTCGCAAGAATCCGCAGGACTGGTTTCTTCGAGCCCGTTGTCGAACAGGATGGCGGTGGCCGGATGGCCTTTCGGCACGTCGAATACCGCGGTGACCTGTCCCTGCTCCACGCCATGACGGACAAGGCCCGAATCGCCGCGACCGCCGAGCGCGAGCGCAAAGGCATCGAGCAGGATCGATTTGCCCGCGCCGGTTTCGCCGGTCAAAACCGCAAGGCCCCGGGAAAATTCGATATCGAGCCGTTCGATCAGGACGATGTCGCGGATCGACAGACGCGCCAGCATGAAAGATCAATCCTGGTATGGTGGATCGTTTGCGAATCCGTCATCGCCCAAGCGGGCGTTGCGAAGCTTAGCAAACTTCGGATTCGGGACACTAGAGCGTTTTCAAGCAAAAGCCTGCCGCGAACTTGATCCGGGGTAGACACCGGTTCGCGCGAAGATGGTCAAAACAGAACTCGGTACTGATCAATCCGAACCGGCGCGCTAGCCGAGACCCAGCTTCTTGAAGGCTTTGGAGATGTAGGAACCGGTATTCTCGCTCGGCTCGACCCCGCCGGACTTTACGAGATTATAGGCGTCCTTGTACCAGCGGCTGTCGGGAAAATTATGCCCGAGCACGGCGGCCGCCGTTTGTGCCTCGCTGACGATGCCGATCGCCATATAGGCTTCGGTCAGCCGCGCCAGCGCTTCCTCGACGTGCCGCGTGGTCTGATATTGCGTCACCACGGTCTTGAAACGGTTGATGGCGGCCGTGTAGTCGCGCTTCTCCATGTAGTAGCGGCCGACATTCATCTCGCGGCCGGCAAGCTGGTCGCGCGCGCCTTCGAGCTTGGCCTTGGCGCTGACGGCATATTCCGATGTCGGATATTTGCGCACCACCTCTTCGAGCGCGGCGATCGCCTTCTCGGTTCGTCCCTGGTCGCGGGTGACGTCTGGAATCTGGTCGTAGTGCGAGGCCGCGATCAGGTATTGCGCATAGGCCGCGTCGGGACTGCCGGGATGCAGCGTCACGTAACGCGTCGCCGAGCCGATGCAGTTGTCGTAGTCGCCGGCGTTGTAATAGGCATAGGCCGACATCAACAGCGACTTCCGGGCCCAGTCGGAATAAGGGTGCTGGCGATCGACTTCCTCGAATTTCTTCGAGGCCGCCTTCGAATCCTTGCGCTGGTTCATCAGATACAAGCCCTCATTGTAGAGCTTGTCCGCCGGCTCATCGACGAAGGTGTCGTCCTTGGCGAAGAACTTGTCCCACAGCGCGCCGGTGCCGCATCCGCTTAAGGGAACGGCAAGCGCAATCAGCGACGCGGCCAGCCGCAACCGCCGGACGGCCGCGCCAGCCGAAACCCCGCGTAATTCGCGCATCATACGCTGTGCCGACATAAATCTAAGACCTGACGCCAATCTTGAAGCCTGACGCTGATGCGGTATAGGCCCGCGCGGCATGACCGCCGTCATGGACGCAACCGCTGCCGTGCCTATGGCGCCTGCCATGCAACCAAGGCCTGTGTACCCGATAAACCACCGTTAACCAACCGGATAGGCGGGCATTTCGCCCGGATTAAGGCGATCCCCAGCGGGTCGCGGCCAATCATGGGTGACTTGCGGCAAATCGCCGGTCAGAGCCTCAGAGCGTGATGACTTTTCTTCGAATCGTCATCCCGCTTACCTTTTTGTTTGAGCATGATCTCCGCGCAAACGCGTGTTCCGCGTTTGTCGCGAGGGAAAACCGGTGTCCACTTTTCCGGATCATGCTCTATCACGCCCAAAACAGGCCGCAAAAGCGAGCGCTCGGACCTGAGTTCTGATGGAACAGGGTTTTAGGAAACGTCGGGACCGTAAGCCGGGGCGATCATGCCGCCTGCCATGCCGCGACCGGCCTCGGCGGGAGCGCGCGGACGGCGCGCCACTTCGGCGCCTTCGACGACCTGCCAAGCGCTGCGGTCGGCCATCAGCGCCGTGAGCACCGCATGATTGAGCTTGTGGCCGCCGCGCACCGAGCGATAGGCGCCGAGCAGCGGCAGCCCTGCGAGCGCGAGATCGCCGACCACGTCCAAAACCTTGTGGCGGGCGCACTCGTCGCTGTAGCGCAGCCCTTCGGGGTTGAGCAGGCGGGTTTCGTCGAACACCACGGTATTCTCGAAGGAAGCGCCGCGCGAAAAGCCGGCGCTCCAGAGCCGCACCGAGTTGTTCATGCAGCCGAAGGTGCGGGCGCGGGAAATCTCGCGGCGGAAGCGCTCCGGGCTGAGATCGAGCGTATATTTCTGACGGCCGATCACGGGGTTGGCAAAGTCGATCTCGACTTCGGCGCGGAAACCGGCCGCATGGGGCCGCAATTCGCCGAAGCAATCGCCCATCGCCACCTGCACCGGCCGCAGCACCTGGATGAAGCGGCGGGCGGCCTGTTGGCCGACAATCCCGGCCTGATCGATCGCGGCGACGAAGGCGGCGGCGCTGCCGTCCATGATCGGAACTTCCGGGCCATCGATTTCGATGGTGGCGTTATCGACGCCCATTCCCCGCAGCGCAGCAAGCACATGTTCGGCGGTGGAAACCAGCGGGCCTTCGCGGTCGCCCAACACGGTCGCAAATTCGGTTGCGATCACCGATTCGGCGGCCGCTTGAACCTCGCGGTCGGCGCCGTCGAGCCCGGTGCGGACAAAAATAAAGCCCGCATCGGTAGATGCAGGTCCAATGGTCAGACTGACCGGTAATCCGGAATGAACGCCGACGCCCGTTACGGTTGCTTGCGACCGAAGCGTTGTTTGCCGGCTAAATTTCATTTCGCAGACCGCCCACTATGACTCACACCCAGAGGTCAGATCAGCCTGATACCGTTTGCCGATTCGCGCTCTAAGCTTCCCCAAGTCACGGCGCGGACCATAGTCACCACCCCAAAGAGCGCCAACTCACGCTTTTTTACCGATTGTTACCCAATCTGCGCCGCATTCGCGCCAAGGCTTAACCAAATTGCGGCTCGTTGGACGTCCATCGACGCCGCCAGCCGATCGCGGGAAAAAATAATTAATGATTTAAAACCAATGGCTTGACGGGCAACTCGGGCGACATTCCCGACAAAAAAAGAAGGTCCCGGCTGGCCAAGCCGGGACCTTTTCGTTCGCCAGAATTGTAACAAACCTCAGGTCGCCTGACGCCGCAGGAAGGCGGGGATATCAAGATGGTCGTCACCCTGTGGCGTCTGCGCAACAGGTACCGGGCGTCCATGAGCATCCAAACCTTGGGGCGTCGGACGTCGTGCATACTCCGATACCGGCTCACTGATCGCGTTATGGTCGGCGGCGGTGCGCCGGGGCTGCTTGGGCAGCGGCGGCATCGCCGGGCCCGAGCTGCGTGCCGCAATCGGCGGCTCGCTCTCTTCGTCGCGGCGGCCAAGGCCGACATTGGCAAGCCGCTGCAACAGCGACATCCGGCCCTTTTGCGGGTGGTCTTCCTCGACCTCGCCGCGGGCCTGGCGGATCTCGGCCTGTGCCGGCATCGGCAGCTCCTCGAACTTCGGCATCCTCGGCGAGCGAGCCGGAGGCCGCTCCGCCGCTTGCGGGATGAACGTGTCAGGCGTCATCGAATCATCGGCGGCTGCCGGCCCGACATTATGGTCCGGGAACAGCGAGGGCTTCTGCGCGATCGGGCGCACCGTGACATCGCCATAGGACGCGGGTTGCATCTGCGCGGCAGCCTGCTGCGTGGCGTCGGGCGCAACGGCCGCGGCGATCGCCGCCAGCGCGGCACGTTCGAGGGTGCTCCGCTGCGGTGCCGTGGCGGAGGCTCCCGGGGCGTGTGCTTCCAGCTTCTGGGTGCGTTCGGCGAGACGCGCATTGTCGGCGCGCAGCCGCGCCGTCAGGTCAGCCAGGCGGTTTTCCGGCGCGGCGTTGCCGATGGGTGCCGGCGAGGGCGACGCGTTACGCGCGATCTGCGCCTGTTCGATGCCGGTGGCAACGACGGAGACGCGGATAATGCCGTCGAGGCTCTCGTCGAAGGTGGCGCCGACGATGATGTTGGCGTCCTGGTCGACTTCCTCGCGGATCCGGGTGGCAGCTTCGTCGACCTCGAACAGCGTCAGGTCCTTGCCGCCGGTGATCGAGATCAAGAGGCCGCGCGCGCCCTTCATCGAGGAATCGTCGATCAGCGGATTGGCGATCGCAGCTTCCGCCGCAGTCAAGGCGCGCTTGTCGCCAGAAGCCTCGCCGGTGCCCATCATCGCCTTGCCCATCTCCCTCATCACCGCCCTTACGTCGGCGAAGTCGAGATTGATCAGGCCTTCCTTGACCATCAGGTCGGTGATGCAGGCGACGCCGGAATAGAGCACCTGGTCGGCCATCGCGAAGGCGTCGGCGAAGGTGGTCTTCTCGTTGGCGACCCGGAACAGGTTCTGGTTTGGAATGATCAAGAGCGTATCGACCACCTTGTGCAGCTCGGCGATGCCGGCCTCGGCGGTGCGCATGCGGCGCTGGCCTTCGAAGTGGAACGGTTTCGTCACCACGCCGACGGTCAAGATGCCGAGTTCGCGCGCGGTCTTGGCGATCACCGGTGCAGCGCCGGTGCCGGTGCCGCCGCCCATGCCGGCGGTGACAAACACCATGTTGGCGCCGGAGAGATGGTCGCGGATCTCATCGATCACTTCCTGCGCGGCGGCGGAGCCGACATCAGGCTGCGAGCCCGCGCCAAGCCCCTGCGTGACCTGGGTGCCCATCTGGATGATGCGCTGCGCTTTCGACATCGTCAGCGCCTGCGCGTCGGTATTGGCAACGACGAAATCGACGCCCTGCAATCCGGCGGTGATCATGTTGTTGACAGCATTGCCGCCTGCTCCACCGACGCCAAAGACGGTGATCCGCGGTTTCAGCTCGCTGATGTCGGGGGGAGTGAGATTGAGTGCCATGGTTGCCTCTCGCTTACGCGCGCGTTGGTTCGCCGCGGCCGGCGGCCGCGGGCTTTGGTGGAAGTCGGAAGGTGCGGAAAAGAATCATCAGAAGCCCTCGCGAAGCCATCGTCCGACCTTTCCGAAGTAGCCGTCAGTCCCTGTCCTGAGCCGCCGCGTATGCCGCGGTTCGACATGTTCAAGATGAGCGTATTGCGGATAGACCAAGAGCCCCGAGGGAACCGCAAACGACGCGCTCTTGGCCTCATTGGGCAGCCGGCCGAAGCCGAGCGGACGGCCGATCCGCACCGGACGGCCGAGGACCTGGGTTGCAAGCTCGACAAGCCCGGTGAGCTGCGAAGCGCCGCCGCTGAGGACGACCCGCGCCTTGAGTTCCGCCGCCAAGGGAGAATCCGCAAGCCGGTCCCGGACCATTTCAAATATCTCCTCGGCGCGATGCCGTACAATGTTGGCGATCGTGGCGCGGGATACGATTTGTGGCACTTCCCGCTCGTTGTCGCCGGCGGTCGGCACGGACATTAACTCACGCGCGTCGGACCCGCCGGTCAGCACGGTGCCATATAACGTCTTGATTCGCTCGGCATCCGCAATGCAGGCGCTCAAGCCCCGGGCAAGATCCATGGTGAGGTGGTGGCCGCCGACGGCAAAGCCCGAGGCATGGACGAAGCGGCCGCCGGAATAGGTCGCAATCGTCGTGGTTCCGGCCCCCATCTCGATCACGGCGGCGCCAAGATCGGCCTCGTCGTCGGTCAAGACCGAGAGGCCGGCGACATAGGGGCTCGCCGCCATGGCTTCGACATTGAGGTGGCAGCGCTCGACCACCAGCATCAGGTTCCTGGCGACCGTGGCGTCGGCGGTGACGACGTTCATGTCGACGCCGAATTGCCGCGCCACCATGCCTCTGGGGTCGCGAATGCCCTTGACGCCGTCAAGCGCGTAGCCGACCGGCAGCGCGTGCAGCACGGTGCGGCCTTCGCCGGTAGCGTGGCGCATGCCGGCCGAGGTGACGCGGGTGACGTCGGCTGAGGTGACCGCGCCGCCGCGAATCTCGGCCGAGGCTTCGATCAACTGGCCCTGGAGCCGGCCGCCGGATACCGGGAGCAGTACCGATTCGACCCGGACCTTGGCCATGCGTTCGGCCAGCGCCACCGCCTGCCGCACCGCCTGCTCGCATTCGGCGAGATCGACGACCGCGCCGGCCTTGACGCCGCGCGACTGGATCTGGCTGTATCCGATCAGCTCCACGGCATGGCTGCGTCCGCGCAAGGCGCCGCTCGGCGGGCACGGTTTCAGCCGCGCGATCATGCAGGCGATCTTGCTGGTGCCGATATCGAGGGAGGCCACCATCGCAGTGCGCTTTGCCATCGGGCGCGTTTTCGGCGTCTGGTTGCGCTCGAGGCCGGTCATGCTTCACCGGCTTTCTTCTTGGGCTTCTTGTCCTTGAACAGCTCTTCGCGGGCCTTGGCCGCATCGTCGGACAATTGCACCGTCAGCCGATCCGGCAGGCGCATGTCGACGGCAACGATGTCGCGCGAGAACAGCTTGTCGTCCTTGTCGAGCCTGCTCAATTCGGCAAGCGCATTGCCGACCTCGTTTTCCGGCAGGCGAATATCGAGACCGTCCTTGAGTTGCAGATTCCAGCGCCGCTCGCCGACGAAGATCGCGGCCTTGGTGACGGACTTGACCTGCGGATAACCCGCGAGCAGCGCCAGGAACTCCTTGGCGTGGGTTTGGGCGCCCTTGCCTACCACCAGCGGCAGCGACATAAAGCGGTGCGACAGATACGGCTCGAGCACCGCACCGTCATCCGATATCACCGAGATCCTGCCGTCCTGCTGCCACAGCGCGAATGCCGAACGTTCGACAATATCGATCTGGAGCTGGCCGGGATAAAACTTCAGTACCGTGGCATCGGCGATCCAGGGATTGGCCTGCAGGCGGTCGCGCACGTTCGCGGCATCGAGGAACAGCAGCGAGGAGCGGCCGTTGACGCCGCCGATCGCGAGCACCTCGTCCTGGCTCAATTGCTTGCGGCCGTTGATGGCGACCGAGGCGATCCGGAACCCGGCGGAATTGGCGATGGCATTGCGGGTATCGCTCGCAGCCGTGCTCAATTCCTCGACGTGGCCACCCCTCACGATGCCGAAACCGGCGCTGCCGAGCAGAAACAGGACGGTCGCGGCGACGCCGGCGCGGGCCGGCAGATAGCGTTCGACCAGCGCAATCAAGCGATCGGGGGGTTCGCGATCGAGCGTCGGCCTGGTGTGTGGACGGCGCCGCCAAAGCCGCTCGCGCAGCAGCGCCACCGCGTCAATCGCGGCCGCCTTCAGGTCAGCCCGGGGCCCCAGCGATCTTGCCGATCGATCAAGGCGTCCTGCACCATCCATTGCACGAGCTCGTCAAATGTTGCCCGCAAACGCTTGCGAGTTTTGGCACAAATAACGTCTCGGTCTTGCCGGGCTGGGTGCTGAGTTTCCCTCGATGCGGTCGTCGAAGCGGAAATCCGCAACAGCTCGCGCCCCGGCAGCCAAGCGCCACATGCGCCGCCGGCGTTAACCTTCTGACTTCCTGGTAAACAAAGAGTAAATTCGGTCGGGATACCGCGCGTTTTGACCCGTCCTGTGAATACTTTGCCACAAAATGTTAATAATTTTACCTATGGGCGGCCGCGATTCCCGAACTCCGGCCGCCCCACCCCCCTAAGAGCACGCTTTATTTCCGCGCGCGGCCTGCCGCCAGCTTGATCTGGTCTTGCAGGAAATCGGCGAATTCGATGCCCTGCGCCTTGAGCGCCTTGGGGTAAAGCGAAGCCTTGGTCAGGCCGGGTAAAGTGTTTGTTTCCAAATAGATCGGCCCTTTGTCCGAAACGATGAAGTCGGAACGGGAATAGCCGGTGCACGACAGCGCCCGATGCGCCCGCAGCGCCTGGTCCTTGATTTCTTCGGTCGTTTTGGGGGTGAAGCGGCCGGGACAAATCTCCTGCGTCGATTTGGCGAGATATTTTGCGACGTAATCGAACCCGCCGTCGGCGGGCACAATCTCGATCAGCGGCAGCGCGATCACCGAACCATCGGATTGCTCCAGCACGGCGCAGGTCGCCTCGGCGCCCGCGATGCACGGTTCGATCAGATAGTCCTCTCGCTTGGCGGCGAGGCGCACGGCGGCGAGATCCTGCGACGAATTGACGAACATCAGGCCGTAGCTCGATCCGTCCCGCACCGGCTTTGCGATCAGCTTGCCGTACTCCACGAAAGCCGCATCGAGCTGTTCGAGCGCGACGTCCTTTGGCGCCTTGACGCCGGCTAGCGCGGCAAACCGCTTGGCGGCGATCTTGTCGAAGGCGAGATGCGAGGAGGCCGAGCCGGATCCGGTGAACGGGATGCCCCGCATCTCGCACATCGCCTGAAGCTCGCCATTCTCCGCCCTGCCGCCATGCAGACCGATCACCAGCAGGCGATCCTCGACCTGTGCCCGATCCAGCGCCTGCTCAAGCGCGACGCCGCGGTTGCCGGGCTTGAACTCGTCCTCGAACGGGCGCGCATGGTTGAGCAGCGCTTCGGAGCGCACGTCGTGCACGGTGTCGGCAACGTCCCAGAACCACAGATCGGCCTCGGGCAAAGCCTGATGCAGGGCCTGCGCCGACGCCACCGACACCAGGCGTTCGGTATTCGTGCCCCCGAAAAAAATGGTGATCCGCGTCACTTAAATTCGATCCCAATCCGCTTGATTTCCCAGTGTAGCTCAGTTCCGGAATTTTCCCTCACCCGCGCGCGAACGGTCTCGCCCAGCGCTTCGATATCATGACCGGTGGCGTTGCCGGTATTGATCAGAAAATTGCAGTGCATTTCGGAGACCTGCGCGCCGCCGAGCTTGAGGCCGCGGCAGCCGGCCGCGTCGATCAGCTTCCACGCGCTGTTATCAGGCGGGTTCTTGAACGTCGAGCCGCCGGTCTTTTCGCGAATCGGCTGCGCGGTCTCGCGATGGCCCTGCACCTCGTCCATCCGCTTGCGGATAGCTTGCGGCGTGGCGCCAACCCCGCGAAAGCGCGCCGAGGTGAAGATGACGGAAGCATCGACGCCAGAGTTGCGGTAGACGAACTTCATATCGGCATTGGAGAATTTGTGCTTCTTGCCGTCGCGGCCGATTCCCGTGGCTTCGATCAGGACGTCCTTGGTCTCCGCGCCATTGGCGCCGGCATTCATGCGCAGCGCGCCACCGATGGTGCCGGGAATGCCGAAGAAAAATTCGAGTCGACCGATATTCGCGCTTGCTGCGACCTCCGCCACGCGTTTGTCGAGCGCGGCAGCGCCGGCGCTGACGATGTCACCTTCCGCGCTCGCGTCGCCGAACGCGCGCGGCGACAGGCGAATCACCACACCCGGCATGCCGCCATCGCGCACGATCAGATTGGAGCCGACACCGACGACATAGACTGGCAATTCGCCCGACAAGTGCGCAAGGAAATAGGCGAGATCGTCTTCGTCAGCGGGCGTAAAAAACACCTGCGCCGGACCGCCGACGCGAAACCAGGTCAATTCCGCCAGCGACTGGTTGGCGAGCAGCCGCCCGCGCAAGTTCGGCATCGCGGCTTTGAGGTCGGAGGTGATGTCGGGGAACGTCAATCGAGATCCCTCACCCCAGCGCCTTCAATTCGGCCGGCAGCGTATAGGCCCATTGCGTGATGTTGCCGGCGCCGAGGCAGACCACCAGATCGCCGCGGCCGGCGAGGCCCTTGATGACATCGGCGAGATCGGAGGATTTCTGCAGCGGGATCACTTCGCGATGGCCGTGCGCGCGCAAGCCCAGCACGAAGTTGTCGCGGTCGATGCCCGGAATTGGCGCCTCGCCGGCCGGATAGACTTCCGCCACCACGACCGCGTCGGCATCGTTAAAGCAGGTGCAGAATTCCTCGAACAGCGATTGCAGGCGGCTATAGCGATGCGGCTGCACCACGGCGATGATCTTGCCGTTGGTCGATTCCCGCGCCGCTCTCAGCACCGCCGCGATCTCGACGGGGTGATGGCCGTAATCGTCGATCACGGTGACGCCGTTCCATTCGCCGGTCCGGGTGAAACGCCGCTTGACGCCGCCGAAGCCCGCGATCGCCTTGCGGATCGCATCGTCGGAAAGCCCGAGCTCATGCGCCACCGCGATCGCTGCGGTGGCATTGAGCGCGTTGTGCCGTCCCGCCATCGGCAGCACCAGACCTGTGATCTCATGCGCCACGTCGGTCTTGCGATCGCGGAAGGTGACCTTGAAGCTCGAGCCGCCGGCACCCATTGGCACCAGGTCGACTAGGCGGGCGTCGGCTTGCGGATTCTCGCCATAGGTGACGATGCGGCGATCCTCGATCTTGCCGACAATGGATTGCACCACCGGATGGTCGATGCACATCACGGCAAAGCCGTAGAACGGCACGTTCTCGACGAAATCACGGAACGCGTCCTGCACCGCGTCAAAAGTCTTGAAATGGTCGAGATGTTCGGGATCGACATTGGTGACGATGGCGACATCGGCCGGCAGCTTCAGGAAGGTGCCATCGCTCTCATCGGCCTCGACCACCATCCAGTCGCCGGCCCCTAGCCGCGCGTTGGTGCCGTAGGCATTGATGATGCCGCCATTGATCACGGTCGGATCGAGATCGCCGGCGTCGAGCAGCGCTGCGACCATCGATGTCGTGGTGGTCTTGCCATGGGTGCCCGAGATCGCGACGCAGCTTTTCAGCCGCATCAATTCCGCCAGCATTTCGGCCCGACGCACCACCGGGATGCGCTGGGCGCGCGCCGCCAACAATTCGGGATTGTCGCGCTTGATCGCGGTCGAGACCACGACCACGTCGGCGCCGGCAACGTTTTCAGCCTTGTGGCCGACGCTGATCTTGATGCCCTTGTCGCGCAAACGGCTGACATTGGCGCTCTCGGAAACATCCGAGCCCTGCACGGTGTAGCCGAGATTGCTCAAGACCTCGGCGATGCCGCTCATGCCGATGCCGCCGATCCCGACGAAGTGGATGGGTCCGATCTCGCGCGGCAGTCTCATGAAACTGTTCCCGTCATGGAGCGTATTGGATGCCTTGCTTCGGCACGCCGTGACAAGGGCTTTTTCCGTCATTCCGGGGCGCGAGTAAGACGAGCGAACCCGGAATCTCGAGATTCCGGATCAGCCCGCTCCCGCGGCCTGTACGGAATGACTGCCGTCAGATTCCGGCGACTTTCACGACCAGATCGGCAAGCCGCTCGGCCGCATCGAGCCGGCCGACGGTGCGGGCATTGGCCGCCATCGCGGCGAGATGGGCGGGCTCGGCGGCAAGCGCCGAAATCTCCGCCGCCAGCCGGTCGGAGGTAAAATCGGCTTGCGCAATCCGCAAGGCGCCCTTGGCTTTCGCCAGCACGCCGGCATTGGCGAACTGATCCTGGTCGATCGAGCCGGGCAGCGGCACCAGGATCGAGGGGCGGCCGATGGCGCCGAGTTCGGCCACCGTGCCGGCGCCAGATCGCGAAACCACCAGATGGTTCGACGCCAGCCGCGCCGGCAGGTCGGTGAAAAATGGCGCCAGCTCGGCGTTGATCTTGAGCCGGTCATAGACCGCGCGGACGCGCGTCATGTCTTCGTCGCGAACCTGCTGGGTGAGGATCAACCGCCGCCACAGCGCAGGCTCCAGCCGCTCGATCGCGCTGGGCACGATGTCGCTCATCACGCGCGCGCCCTGGCTGCCGCCGACCACGAGCAGCCGAAACGCCCCCGTGGTGTCCGGCGGCACGTAGTTGATCGCGGCGGCGCCAAGGATCGCCGGCCGCATCGGCGTGCCGACGGTCACCGTCTTTTCCGAAAGTCGCGGATCGCGGTCGAGCACGCCGGGCAGCGAGGTCGCAATCGCGCTGACATGGCGCGACAGAAAGCGATTGGCGCGCCCGAGCACCGCATTGGCGTCGTGAATGACCCCGGGCACGCCAAGCAATCGCGCTGCCATCAATGGCGGCAGCGTCGGATAACCGCCGAAGCCGACCACAGCCGCAGGCTTCAAGCGGCGGATCAGGTTGAACGCAACGGCGGTGCCGGCGACAAGCTTGATGCCGGTCGTGGCGAGCGACCATGGCGAGCGGCCGCGCACGGTTTCGCTCGGCACCACGTCGATCATGTCCTTGGAGAACAACCCGCTATAGCGCAGCGCGCGCGCATCGGTCGCTAGACGGACGCGCAAGCCACGCTTGATCAGCTCGACGCCAAGCGCCTCGGCGGGGAACAGGTGGCCGCCGGTGCCGCCCGCGGCCAGCAGAATCAAGGGCGAAGAGTCCATTGCGGAGCCATCATTACGAGCGAAGCGAAGCAATCCAGTGGCAGTAGAACAAAGTGCTGGATTGCTTCGTCACTTCGTTCCTCGCAATGACGAAAAACCCTTCTTTGCGGTCAGGTCAAGCGTAACCGCGCAGCGTGCTGCCGTCGCCCAACAATTCCATCTCGGTGCGTGGCCTGAGCCGCGTCAGCGCCAGCATCATGCCGACGCCGTAGGCGAGCGAGACGATCGACGAGCCGCCATAGGAGATGAATGGCAGCGTCATGCCCTTGGCCGGCATCAGTTGCAGATTGACCGACATGTTGATCGCGGCTTGCACGCCGAACAGGATCGCAAGCCCCGATGCGCCAAACCGCGCGAACATGTCGTCGGTGGCGTAGGCGCGCGACAGCGCGCGGATCACGATGAAGGCAAACAGCGCGACCAGCGCCAGGCAAAGGATTATGCCGAATTCTTCCGCGGCAACCGCAAACACGAAGTCGGTGTGACTGTCCGGCAGGCTGCGCTTGGCGATGCCCTCGCCCGGTCCAAGCCCGAACCAGCCGCCGTTCCAAAAAGCTTCCATCGCGGTGTCGACCTGGAAGGTGTCACCGGAGGCCGGGTTCATGAAGCGCTTGATGCGTCCGGCGACGTGCGGCACCAGCAAGTACGCGCCGAACAGTCCGGCGCCCGCGGCGCCCGCCAGCCCCACCGCCCAGATCATGCGCATGCCGGCAATGAAGAACAGCGCGCCCCACACCAACAGGATCAGCATGGTCTGGCCGAAGTCGGGTTCCATCACCAACAGCGATACCAGCATCATCAACAGCACCAGCGCCATCGAGGTCGCCGGCATTTCCGGGCGCTTCGTCGATTCCGCAAACAGCCATGCCGCCATCACGACAAAGGCGGGTTTGGCAAATTCGGAGGCCTGGATGTTGACCCCGATCAGGGTGATCCAGCGCCGCGAGCCCTTCACCTCGGGCCCGATCAACAACGTCGCCACGATCAGGGCGATTGAGATCGCGAACACGATCAGCGCGCTGCGCCGGATCTGGCGCGGCGACATAAAGGACACGCCGACCAGCACGATGAAGGACGGCAGCAGGAACAGCACATGGCGATTGAAGAAATGGAAGGGGTCGAGACCGATCCGGGTCGCCACCGGCGGGCTCGCCGCGAGCGAAAGAATGACCCCCGCCAGCATCAGGGCAATGATCGCCCCGAGCAACAGCTTGTCCACGGTCCACCACCAATCGGAAAGCGGGTTGCGTTCTTCACGGGAGAGCATCGGCGTTCCCAACCAACAGGGGTGTCTGCCATTGGTCGCCCATGATGGTTTCCGAAGGGTTAACAGACGGTCGTCATACCGCCAAAGCGGTATCCAGTACGCCGCGGCCTCTCGATTGATCGCTGGCGCCTCGTTCGCGGATGATGACAGTTGTGAGGCGGCCGGGGCCTTCTCGGCCTGCGCCCTCACACCACCGGCTTGACGCCGGGCAGCGTGGTCACGAGGTCGCGGAAGGCGGCGCCGCGGATTTCGAAATTGCGGTACTGGTCGAACGAGGCGCAGGCCGGCGATAGCAGCACCACCGGATCAGCGAGCCGTGATGCTTCGGCGTCGCGCGCGGCACTCGCCACCGCAACGGCGAGCGTTTCGGAAATCTCGTGCGGCACGCGGTCGCCAAGCGTGAGGGAGAATTCCTGGGCGGCCTCGCCGATCAGATAGGCTTTGCGGACGCGCGGGAAATAGTCAGCAAGGCCAGTGATGCCGCCGGCCTTCGGCTTGCCGCCGGCGATCCAGAAGATGTTAGAAAAGGACGACAGCGCGTGCGCCGCCGCATCGGCGTTGGTGCCCTTGGAGTCGTTGACGAATAGCACGTTGCCAACCCGGCCGACCTGTTCCATACGGTGCGCAAGGCCGGGAAAGCTGCGCAAGCCGTTTTGCAGGACGTCGATGCCGATCCCCATCGAAAGCGCGCAGGCCGCGGCGCAGGCCGCGTTCTGCGCATTGTGCAGGCCGCGCAGCGAACCGATGCCGCCAAGTCGCGCAATCTCGTTGCGCGCGGCACCGGAGGCGCGCACGATAGTTTCGTGCTCGACATAGATGCCGTCTGCGAGCGGATTCCTCACGGAGATGCGGACCACGCGCTTGCCAGATCGATCGATGCGGTCGGCGATGTTGCGGCCAAAACCGTCATCGACGCCGACGATCGCGGTGCCTTCCGGCTGCACGCCGGCAACCAGCCGTTCCTTCACCGCGGCGTAATGCGCGAGCGTGCCGTGGCGATCGATATGGTCTTCGCTGATGTTGAGCAGGATGCCGATACTCGGATCGAGCGAGGGCGCAAGATCGATCTGGTAGGACGACATCTCGATGACGTGAACCCGTCCCATGCGCGGCGGCTCCAGCGACAGGATCGCGGTGCCGATATTGCCGCCCATCTGGGTGTCGTAGCCGGCAAAACGCATCAGATGCGCGATCAGCGCCGTGGTGGTGGATTTGCCATTGGTGCCGGTGATCGCGACGAACGGCGCGTCCGGGGCATTGCGCCGCCGCTCGCGGCAGAACAATTCGATGTCGCCGATCACCTCGACGGCGGCCTGCTGCGCCATCAACACGCACCAATGCGGGCTGGGGTGGGTCAGCGGCGCGCCGGGCGTCAATATCAGCGCGGTGAAATTCGTCCAGGAAACGCGGCGCAGATCCGCAGTGATGAAACCGGCCTGTGCCGCCGTGGCGACGTTGTCGGCATCGTCGTCGCCGGCGATCACTTTCGCCCCGCCGGCTTTCAGCGCGCGGCAGCTCGCGAGCCCCGAAGCGCCGAGGCCGAACACCGCGACCGTCTTGCCCGCGAATGAGGTGACCGGAATCATGATTTGACATCCGTCATTCCGGGGCGTGCGAAGCACGAACCCGGAATCTCGAGATTCCGGATTGCCGCTTCGCGGCCTCCGGAATGACGGCAGAGAGTATCCAACACCATCATCGCAGTTTCAGCGTGGCGAGGCCGGCGAGCGCCAGCATCACCGAGATGATCCAGAACCGGATCACGATCTGCGGCTCGGTCCAGCCCAGTTGCTCGAAATGATGATGCAGCGGCGCCATCTTGAAAATGCGCTTTCCCGTCAGCTTGAACGAGGCCACCTGCACGATCACCGAAACTGCTTCCAGCACGAACAGCCCGCCGATCACCGCCAGCACGATCTCGTGCTTGACCGCCACCGCGATCGAGCCGAGCATGCCGCCAAGCGCGAGCGAGCCGGTGTCACCCATGAAGATCGAGGCCGGCGGCGCGTTGAACCAGAGGAATCCGAGGCCGGCGCCGAGCACGGCGCCGCACAGCACCGCGAGTTCGCCGGTGCCGGCGACATAGTTGATCTGTAGGTAATCCGAAAATACCACGTTGCCGGCGAGATAGGCGATCATGCCAAAACTCGCCGCCGCGATCATCACCGGCACGATCGCAAGCCCGTCGAGACCGTCGGTCAGGTTGACCGCGTTGCCGGCGCCGACGATCACGAACGCGCCGAAGATCACGAAGAACCAGCCGAAGTTGATGATCACGTCCTTCAGGAACGGGACCGCCAGCGAGGTAGACGACACGTCGCGTCCAAGCCGGACCAGCGCATAGCAGGCGGTGAGCGCGATGATCGCCTCGATGGCAAGGCGGGAGCGGCCGGCGAAACCGCCATGGCTTTGCTGGGTCACCTTCAGATAATCGTCATAGAAGCCGACGAAGCCGAAGCCGAGCGTCACCGCGAGCACGATCCAGACGTAAGGGTTGAGCGGATTGGCCCACAGCACGGTCGACACCACGAGCCCGGATAAAATCATCAGGCCGCCCATGGTCGGCGTGCCCTTCTTCGAGATGATATGCGATTGCGGGCCGTCGGTGCGGATCGGCTGGCCCTTGCCCTGGCGCAGCCGCAAGTGATCGATGATCCAGGGGCCGAACAGGAACACGAACAAGGCTCCGGTCGCCACGGCCCCGCCGGTGCGGAAGGTGATGTAACGGAAAACGTTGAGCAGCGAGCGAAACACGCCGAACCCGGGAACGGTATTGGAAAGCTCGATCAGCCAGTAAAACATTCAGTCCGCCCTATACCGCGGCTTCGTCATGCGCGGCGTTGCCGGGAAAACGCTTCTCGACCGCGTTCACAATCGTCTTCATCTTCGAGCCGAGCGATCCCTTGATCATGATCGCGTCGCCTGCGCGAATAGCTGACACGGCCTGCGCTTCGAGACCAGCCGCATTCTCGGCATAGCCGCCCCGTTTACCCGCCGAAAGCGCGTCCCACAAGTTGCGCATCAGCGGACCGCAGCAATATACGAGATCGATGTGATTGGCCTTGATGGCCTCGAGCAGCCCGCGATGCAGCGAAGGGCCGGCCGGCCCGAGTTCGAGCATATCGCCGAGCACTGCGATGCGGCGGCCATGCGCGCCGATCGCGGCTTTTCCCAGCACGTTCAGCGCCGCCGCCATCGACGCCGGATTGGCGTTATAGCTTTCGTCGATCAAGGTCGCCTCGCCGCCCACGAGATCGAGCGCGCGCCGCACGCCGCGGCCCGCCGCGGGCTCGATCTGCGACAGCGATAACGCCGCAAGCGCAAGGTCGGCGCCCGCAAGCAAGGCCGCCGCCAGCACCGCGAGCGAATTCATCGCCATGTGGCGGCCGGGCATTCCGAGCTTGTAGGTGACGTCGTGGCCGAGGATGTTGGCCTGCACGGCCGAACAGGTGGCCTGCAACGATATATCGAGCAGCCGCGCATCGGATTTCTCGTCGGCGCCGAACGAGATGATGCGCGAGATTCCCAGCTTCTCGGCATTATGCCGCAGCCTGGTATATTGCAAATTGTCGCGGTTGAGGACAACGGCGCCGCCCGGCTCGACACCGGTAAAAATTTCCGCCTTGGCGTCGGCGATCGCCTCGATGCCGGCGAAGAATTCCAGATGCACCGGCTCAACCGTCGTGATGATGGCGAGGTGCGGGCGCACCATCTTGGCCAGCGGCTCGATTTCGCCCGCGTGATTCATGCCGATCTCGAACACCGCAAAGCGCACCGACGCCGGACAGCGCGCCAGCGACAGCGGCACGCCCCAATGATTGTTGAAGGATGCCGCGGAGGCGTGGGTCGGCCCTTGCGCGCCCAACACGCGGCGCAGCGCCTCCTTGGTCGAGGTCTTGCCGACCGAACCGGTGACGGCGATCACCTGCGCGCTCGATCGCGCCCGCGATGCGCGGGCAAGATCGATCAGGCCGGCCAGCACATCGTCCACCACCAGTAGCGGCGCGTCCGGCGCGAACTTCCCCTTTTGCGCCTTTTCGACCACCGCCAGCGCGGCACCGGCGCTCAGCGCCGCCGCGACGAAATCATGGCCGTCATGAACCTCGCCCTTGATCGCGAAATAAGCCTCGCCGGCGGCGATGGTGCGGCTGTCGATCGAAAGGCCTGTGACTGCGTCCGGCAACGCGCCGTGGCGCGAGGCGCGCATGGCCTCGATCATCGCCTGCGACGTCCACAGTGGCGGGGCGTTCATGCGACCCTCGGCGCAAGCGCTGAAGCAACCGCGTCGTGATCGCTGAACGGCAAAACGCGGTCGCCGACGATCTGTCCGGTCTCGTGGCCCTTGCCGGCGATCAGAAGCGCGTCGCCCGGCTCGAGGGCCTCGATCGCCGCGCGGATCGCGGCAGCGCGGTCGCCGATTTCCCTGGCGCCCCCGGCCGCGCTCAAGATCGCGGCGCGGATCGCATCCGGACTTTCGCTGCGCGGATTGTCGTCGGTAACGATGACATGGTCGGCATTTTCCGACGCGATCGCGCCCATCAACGGCCGCTTGCCGGCGTCGCGGTCGCCGCCGGCGCCGAACACCACGACGAGTTTTCGTCTGGCATAGGGCCGCAGCGCCTGCAATGCTTTGGCGAGCGCGTCGGGCTTGTGCGCGTAGTCGACGAAAATTGATGCGCCGTTGCGCTCGCCGACCCGCTCGAGACGGCCTTTCGCGCCTTCAAGATGTTCGAGGCTTGCGAATACAGCGGCGGCGTCGCTGCCGGTAGAGATCGCAAGGCCGGCGGCGACCAGCGCGTTCTCGATCTGGAATTCGCCTACCAGCGGCAGCCGGACCGAAATCTTGCGGCCGCGATGTTCGAGTGCAAGCTTTTGGGCAAAGCCATCGATCACGGCGTCAACCAGGCGAATGCCCTCGGCTGCGCCGTTGCCTTGGCTGCCGACCGTGACGATCCGCAAAGCTCGCGCCCGCGCGGCATCGATCACCTGTTGCGAACACGCATGATCGGCCGAGATCACAGCAGCGCCACCGGCAACGACGAGATCGCGGAACAGCCGCAGCTTGGCGGCGAGGTAATGTGCGACGTCCGGATGGTAATCCATGTGATCGCGCGACAGATTGGTGAAGCCGGCGGCGGCGATGCGCACGCCGTCCAGCCTAAACTGGTCGAGCCCGTGCGAAGAAGCCTCGAACGCCAGATGGGTGACGCCGTCGCGCGCAATTTCATCGAGTTGACGATGCAGCGCGATCGGATCCGGCGTCGTCAGCGAGCCATAGACGGTCCGCCTCTGTGACACCAGCCCGACGGTGCCGATGCTCGCCGAAGCATGGCCGAGCCTGAGCCAGATCTGGCGCGTGAAGGCAGCAACCGAGGTCTTGCCGCTGGTGCCGGTCACCGCCGCGATCGTCGCGGGCTGCTCTGGAAAAAATCTTGCCGCCGCAAGCGCAAGCGCGCGGCGCGGGTTTTGCGTGGTGACAAACGGCACGCGGTCATCTTGCGGCGCATGACCGGCCGCTACCGCAACCGCGCCCGCGGCAATCGCAGCATCGATGAAGCGGGCGCCATCGGTCTTGTGGCCGGCCAGTGCGAAGAACAGATCGCCGGATTTCACCGCGCGGCTGTCGACCGCGAGGCCTCTGACCTCGACCGCTGCCGCCCGCGGGTCGATCGTCGCGTCATCGCCAAAGAGGTCGCGAAGTTTCATGATCTCGCAGTCCGCCAGACGCGGGAATCGACGCGCCTGCATACCTCATATGGCTTACTGGGTTGTCTTCGATGCCGCAAGAATAAGGCGGTCGGACGGCGGGAGATTGAACCGCGGCTCGATGCCCAAAAGCGGCGCAATGCGGGCGATCACGTTGCCGCCGGTCGGCACCGCGTTCCAGCCCGAGGTGATGAAACCGTTGGTTTCCTTCAGCGGCTGGGGTTCGTCCAGCATGATCAGGAGCTGGTAACGGGGATTGTCCGCCGGCAGGATCGCCGTGAACGCATTGAGCACCCGCTTCCTGGCATAATGGCCGTTGATGACCTTTTCGGCCGTGCCGGTCTTGCCGCCGATATAGTAGCCGTCGACGTCGGCCTTCCGCGCCGTGCCGATCTCGGCATTGAGCCGCATCAGGAAGCGCATCTTCTCGGACGTCTCGGGCTTGATCACCCGCTTGGCCAGCGCCATCGCCTCCTGCTCGGTGCGCTTCATGAAGGTCGGTGGAATCAGATAGCCGCCATTCACCAGCGCATCGATCCCCATCACCGCCTGCAACGGCGCCACCGCGATGCCGTGACCGAAGGCGATGGTGACGGTGTTCAGTTCGGCCCAACGATGCGGCACGATGGGGGAAGCGCTTTCGGGCAGTTCGGTGCGCAGCCGCTCGAGCTGCCCCATCTTGCGCAGGAACGCCTTGTGCGCCTCGACGCCTTGCGAGAGCGCGATCCGCGCCGCGCCGACATTGGAGGAGTAGGTGAAGACTTCCCGCATGTTGATCATGCGCCCGAGCGGATGATCGTCATGAATCGTGAACTTGCCATAGTGCAACGCCCCGCGCGCGTCCCACATCGAGTTGAGATCGTACTTGCCGGAATCCAGCGCCATCGCCAGCGTGAACGCCTTGAAGGTCGAGCCCATCTCGTAGACGCCGGTGGTCAGCCGGTTGATGCGGTCGGGGTCGTGCGCCTCCTTCGGATTGTTGGGATCGAAATCCGGAACCGACACCATCGCCACGATCTCGCCGGTCTTGACGTTGGAGACGAGGCCGGAGGCGGCCTTGGCGTGGAATTTCTCCTTGGCCTTGAGCAGTTCATCGCGCAGCGCATGCTCGACGCGCAGGTCGACCGACAGTTCGATCGGCCGCTGCAGACGATCGGTGGCAAAGCCGGCGCGATGCAGATCGGCAAGACCGTTGCTGTCGAGCCATTTCTCCATGCCGGCAATACCCTGGTTGTCGATATTGACGAGACCGATTAGGTGCGCGACTTCGTTGCCGGTCGGATAGACGCGCTTGTTCTCGCGCAGGAAGCCGAGGCCGGGAATGCCGAGGCGATGAATTTCCCGTTGCTGCTGCGGCGTGATTTCGCGCTTCAGCCAGACAAAGCCTTTCTTCGACGACAGGCGATCGCGCACTTCGCCGGTGTCGAGATCCGGCAGCGTCGCGGTCAGAAGCTCGATCGCCTCGTCCTTGTCGATGATGCGGCGCGGCTCGCCGAACAGGCTCGGCGCCTTGACATCGGTCGCCAGCACCTCGCCGTTGCGATCGACGATATCGGGCCGGGCGGTTGCGATCGCATCCTGCGATGCCGAGCGGCGCGCGCCGTGGCCGTCGGCGCCGACCGCGAACATGACAAGACGGCCGCCGATGATCGCATAGATCGCCACGAAGGCGACAATGGCGAAACCGACCCGGGCCCGCGCTTTCACCGCGCGATCGACATGGCGGCCATAAAGCAGGCCGCGGATCAGCCGCTGCCGCCACGGCTCCGCGAGCTTGGCTTTGGCTGGCGCCGAACCGGTCATCGCCTGACCTCCGGCGCCGGCACCGAACCGGTGACCGCGGGTGCATCGGCCGCGGCGGCGACGGTGCCGATCATGGCGCCGATCGGATCGGGATCGCCCGGCGCGACAAGATTCGACGGCCGCTCCGGCAAGTTCTTCAGCTGACCATATTGCGTGGCGCTGATTGGCTTGAGCGGCAGATGGCGCTCGGCGAGGCCCTGCAGCCGCAGCGGCGCGTCGAGCTTGGCCCATTCCGAACGCAGCAACGCAATGGCATCGCGCTGCTCGCGGATTTCCGCATGCAGCCGCAGCACGCGCTCGACGCGCGCGGTGGAATCCATCTTGATGCGGTAGACATAACTTGCCGCAAACAGCAGCGCGCCGATCACGAGGAGATGGATGATCCGCATTGGTCAGCCTCCCCTCATCACGTCGGAGAGTTTTGGCCACGATGGCAAGGCGTCCGCGGCATGCGCCGGCGCTTCAGTGCGTTCGGCGGCGCGCAGCTTTGCCGAACGCGCCCGCGGATTGGCGGCGATTTCCGCTTCGCCAGGCGCAACCGGACGCCGGGTCAGGATCGCAAAGCTCGGTGCGGCCAGCGCGACCTCGGGCAGATGCCGCGATCCGCCGGCAGCCTTGCCGCGATCGGCAAGAAAATTCTTGACGATGCGGTCTTCCAGCGAATGAAACGATACCACGACCAGCCGGCCGCCCGGCTTGAGCACGCGCTCGGCTGCCACCAGCGCCAGTTGCAGCTCGTCGAGCTCCTGGTTGATGAAAATCCTTAAACCCTGAAACGTGCGCGTCGCTGGATGAATCTCACCCGGCTTGGCGCGCACGACCCTGCCGACAATGTCGGCGAGCGCCCGCGTGGTCATGATCGGCGCGCGGCTGCGCGCGGCGACGATCGCGCGGGCGAGGCTCCGGGAACGGCGCTCTTCGCCGAACACATAAATAATGTCGGCGAGATCGGCCTCGGACGCCTTGGCGATCAGGTCGGCGGCGGTCGGACCATCGTGACCCATCCGCATGTCGAGCGGACCGTCGAGGCGAAACGAAAAACCGCGGCTGGCCTCATCGAGCTGCATCGAGGACACGCCAACGTCCATCACAACGCCGTCGACCGACGAAAAACCTTGCGCCGTGCAGATTTCGAGTAGCTGCGAGAACCGCTCCTCGACCAGGGTCAGCCGGCCGTCGGACCGCTCGACCAGATCGAAGCCGCCGGCGATGGCGGTGCGGTCGCGGTCGATGCCGATGACGCGGGTTCCGCTTATCTCGAGGATGGCCCGGCTGTAGCCGCCGGCGCCAAAGGTCGCATCGACATAGATGCCGCCGCTCTTGGCGGCCAGCCACTCGACCGCCTCGCGGCCAAGAACGGGAATATGGCGTGTGCCAGCCGGCCTCATGCGCCTGCCCCGGAGCACGTCCGGTGCAAAGGAAGGGAACTGGACGCGAACGGGCCCATTGCGCCTCAACTTCATGCCTCTCGCCGGGCTTCTCGGGACGAAAAGCCGCAGGCGGGCGCGATCGCCGATCCCGCGCGTCCCAGGCCGCGAGCCCTGTCTTCCGCGCGGGATTTGCTGGGCTGCCATGGGATTTCGAACGTCAAGGGGTTCGGCACTTCACCACTTAGTAACGGCAGTTGGCGTTAAGAAAGTGTTGATGATCCGTCGCGGGTTTGAGACGCCTTGATCCCTCCGGCACGCGGTGAGGCTTCCGGCACACACTCAGCCAAAATGCGACGCGGGCGGGGACTTGCCGGATTGCGCGGAAAGAAATCGTAAAGGAATAGTGAACAGCGCGGTTTTTAAAATAGGCTATTGCCGTTCTCCTGCCCGGTTTGAGATACCCTATGTCGATTGGTCCGTTCGCCGATGGTATTGATTCGAAGCGTCAACGTGCCCTTCCGCTTCCCAGGGCCAATGCCAGTATGCGGACTTTCACCCCGGACACTTCGATCGCATCCGACGTCATCCCGTCGGCCAATTACGGCGACCGCGCCAAGGGCCGTCAGCCCGACATGATCGTGCTGCACTACACCGGCATGCCGGACGTGGAGGGCGCGATCAGGCAGCTCTGCGCCGCGGGCACCGACGTGTCCGCGCACTACATCGTCCTGGAAGACGGCCGCATCGTCCAGCTGGTCCCGGAAGCCAAGCGCGCCTGGCACGCCGGCGTGTCGTCCTGGGCCGGCGAAGAGGACATCAACTCCTGTTCGATCGGCATCGAGATCGTCAATCGCGGCCACGACTGGGGCTATCCGGAATTTCCGCTGCGCCAGACCGCCGCCGTGATCACGCTATGCCGCGGCATCATGCTCCGTCGCAAGGTGCCTTCGCATCGCGTGCTGGCGCATTCCGACGTCGCACCGGCGCGCAAGAAGGACCCCGGCGAGAAGTTTCCGTGGCACTCGCTGGCCAATTCCGGCGTCGGCCACTGGGTGCAGCCGGCGCCGATCGTGCACGGCGAAAACCTCAAGCTGGGCACCATCAACGAGAGCGTCGAGGGCATGCAGCGGGCGCTGGCAAGATATGGCTATGGCGTGCCGGTCACCGGCAAATATGACGGGCCGACGATGGAGGTGGTCAGCGCATTCCAGCGGCACTTCCGCCCGGCCCGCGTCGATGGCGTCGCCGATCATTCGACGCTCGCCACCTTGCAGTCGCTGATCGCCAGCCTGCCGGCCGAGGCCTTTGTGGTGGCGACGCGGTAACACGGCGAGGCGCGCTCGGCACTCTCCGCTCAACTCTGTTATTCGCCCAACTCTGCCAGCCGCCGCGCATAGAGCCGGCGCAGCGGCTCGAGTTGCGTCGCATCGCTCGCCGCCAGATAAGCGGCGCGCGCGGCCTCGTGCCTGCCGAGCCGGCGCAACAGATCGGCGCGCACAGCCGGCAGTAAATCGTAGCCGTCCAGTCCGCCGCGCGCCACGAGCGCATCGATCAGGTCGAGCGCGCGCGCCGGACCATCGACCATCGACACGGCGGCGGCATGATTGAGCTCGATCACCGGCGACGGGCTGATGCGTCGCAACACCTCATAAAGGCCCGCGATTTGCGGCCAGTCGGTCTGCGCATAATTCGGGGCGCGCGCATGCAGCGCCGCGATCGCGGCCTGCACCGCATAGGATTGCGGCCGGCCCGGCGCCCGAAGCGCTTCTTCGACCAACCCCAACCCTTCGGCGATCTGGCAAAAATCCCACAGCGAGCGATCCTGCTCTTCCAGAAGCACGATATCCCCGGCCGCGTTTGCCCGCCCGGCGCGCCGCGCGTCGTGCAGCAGCATCAAGGCCAGCAATCCCTTGATCTCGCCGCGTCCAGGCACCAGCGTGTTCAGCAGCCGGCCAAGCCGGATCGCCTCGCGCGCCAGATCCGGCCGCATCAGACCTTCACCGGATGTTGCGACATAGCCTTCGGTGAACACGAGATAGATCACCGCGAGCACGCCGTTGAGCCGTGGCTCCAGCGCTTCGCGTTCCGGGACCTCATAGGGAATGCCGGCAAGACGGATTTTCTGTTTGGCGCGCAACAGCCGCTGCGCCATCGCCTCCTCGCTCACCAGGAATGCGCGCGCGACCTGCGCCGTGGTCAGCCCGCAGACGGTGCGTAGCGTCAACGCCACTTGAACCTCGGCGGCGAAAGCCGGGTGGCAACAGGTGAAGATCAGCCGCAGCATGTCGTCGTCGAATGTCGTCGACTCGCTGGCCTCATCGGCGCTTGACGCGTTGAGCTCGATCTCGTGCGCCAACTGGTCCTGCTTGCCGCGAAACGCGATCTGCCGGCGCACGCGGTCGACCGCCTTGTTACGCCCGACATTGACGAGCCACGCCCGCGGGTTGGACGGCGGATCTTCCTGGGGCCAACGCTCCAGCGCCACCGCGAATGCGTCCTGCAACGCATCCTGCGCGAGATCGAAATCGCCGACGAGACGGATCAGCGTGGCCAGTGCGCGGCCCGCCTCGTCGCGGAACAGTTTTTCGATCTCGCTGGGGGTCACGGGCGGTTTGCGCTTTCGTCATTCCGGGGCGCGCTGAAAGCGCGAACCCGGAATCTCGAGATTCCGGGTTCGACGCTTTGCGTCGCCCCGGAATGACGGCTTTGCCGTCAATTATAAACCCAGATCGGCCGCACCTCGATGGAACCGAAGCGCGCGCCGGGAATCCGCGCGGCGATGGCGAGCGCGGCGTCGAGGTCCTTGGCCTCGACCAGATAATAGCCGCCGAGTTGCTCGCGCGTCTCCGCGAACGGACCATCCGTCGTCAGCGTCTTGCCGTCACGGATGCGAACGGTGGTCGCGGTCGAGGTCGGTTGCAGTCTATCGCCGGCCTTGAAATTGCCGCTCTGGATGATGGACTGGGTGAACGCACCGTATTCCTCAAGCATTTTCTTGGCTGTCGCCGCGTCGATCTTGGCGTAGTCGGCTTCGTTTTGATAGATCATCAACAGGTACTGCATCTTGAAGACTCCTTTTGATCGGCTGGATCGCCGACACCCAGTCGAACGGGAAACGCGCCAAACGACATCTTCAGGATAAATTAATTTGGGGTGGCTGGTGCGGTCGTTATCTCCTTGACGTAGTGCCCTTAAGTCCCCATCACAGACCCGTCAGTCGGTCGGACGGCCGCTCCGGCAATCACCGAAAGGTGGCTGGAGAGGAAAGTCCGGGCTCCATCGACATACGGTGCCGGATAACATCCGGCGGGGGCAACCCCAGGGACAGTGCCACAGAGAACGAACCGCCCGCCTTCGCCCCTTTGGGGCTTCGGCGCGACAGGCCCTCGGGCCTGCTGCGCCATAGCAGCGCAAGCTGCGACGGCGAGTAAGGGTGAAAAGGTGCGGTAAGAGCGCACCGCGGGTCCGGCAACGGAAACGGCATGGCAAACCACACCGGGAGCAAGACCGAATAGGGACGGCAACGCGGGTTGTTCGCGAAAGCGATAACGCCAGCGGGAGCGATGTCAGGCTCGCTGTCCGGGTAGGTTGCTCGAGGCAATGTGCAAACATTGTCCCAGAGGAATGGCCGTCACGTGTCACTTGCGCGAGTGAGTGGTGCCCTACAGAACCCGGCTTACAGGCCGGCTGATGATTTTAAAATGAGGGGTTCGGCGCAACACGCCGGACCCCTCGCCATTTGGCAACAGTCATTCCGGGGCGCATAAGATGCGAACCTCAGATGCGCAATTGCACATCGGGGATCTCGAGATTCCGGGTTCGCTCGTTTCACTCGCGCCCCGGAATGACGCTTACTTCGAAACAACCTTCTCCAACATTATCGTTGCGGCTTCAATTGCAATAGAACCTGCCGCTCGCGTCGTGTAAACGTCGCGGCAATGACAGAGAAAATCAGACGATGATGAATGTTGGCGGCTACGCGCTGCTGTTTGCCGGCGCGCTTGCCGGCGGCTTCGTGTCGGGCCTTGCGGGATTTGGCACCGCGCTGATGGCGCTCGGGATCTGGCTCTATCTGATGCCGCCTGCACTCGCCGTCCCGCTGGTGCTGGTCTGTTCGGTCGTCGGCCAGAGCGCGACGCTGCCCTCGATGTGGCGCTCATTCGATCTGTCGCTGATCTGGCCGTTCCTGATCGGCGGCCTCGCCGGCGTGCCCTTAGGCACGATCCTGATCGCTCACGCCGATCCGCAAAATTTCAAATTGACCGTCGGCGTGTTCCTGCTGGTGTTTCCCGTCGCGCTCTATTTCCAGCGCACGCCAAAGGCACTCCGCTTCGGCGGCAGGCTCGCCGACGGCGCCATCGGCTTTGCCGGCGGCATTCTCGGCGGGCTGGCGGGCCTGTCCGGTCCGCTTCCGATCCTGTGGGCGAGCGTCAGGGGCTGGGGCAAGGACGAGCGGCGCGGCGTGTTCCAGACCTTCAACTGGACGGTGCTCGCCGCCGCGCTGTGCCTGCAGATGGCCTCGGGCCTGATCGGTCGAGAAGTGATCTGGCTGGCGCTACTTGCGCTGCCCGGAACGATCCTCGGCGCTTGGCTCGGCGCGCGGGTCTATCATGCCTTGAGCGACAGGAATTTTCGCGACGTGGTGCTGGTCCTGTTGTTTCTGTCGGGTATCGGCCTGGTCTGGAGCAGCCTCGGCCTGCGGTAAGTGATTGCATGGCGACGCCTCGATTGCATGTCACAAGAAGGGGCGAACCCGCAGGTTCCGAAAATGCCCGTCGGTACCGTTGTCCACATAGAGCCCAACACTTCCGTGCGCGTCGACCCCACGCTTGAGGTCGTTGACGATGAGAACCGGCTGCGGACCAGCTCCGACGAACAACTTCGCGGTAGCGCCACTGACCTCGATGCGCATGGCCGTCCATTCGCCCGGAACGAGGTCTACATACGACTCATATTGCGCCGGAGCCTCGCGACGAAGGCGGGAGAAGTCGAAGCCCGGGTGGGAGAAGTACTGCGTCGAGTGATTGCGCCGAACCTGGTCGTCGGCACGCCCGTTGGTCGGGCGCAGATAGATACCCTCGCAGCCGAGCGTTCCGTCCGTAGTCTGAACACGAAATACAACACCAACGAAGCCACGCGCGCCCGGCGGGGCGTCCGGCAATGGACTGCCGGCGACCTCGACCTCGATGATGCCGTCATGAAAGTCGAAGCCGGGAACGAAAGCAAAGGTGTCGATGTCGGGTGCCGCGCCCGAGTCCCTGCGTCGAACCTCGAGTGCAGGTCCGCCGCGATACTCGACCGCCCGCACGGTGACGTTGCGCGCCTCCACCTGCGCCGCCTTATCAAGCGCGAGCGAAAGTTCCGTCTCCGCCGCGCCCGCAGCGCACATCGCGGCAAAGACTGCCGTGGCGCAGGTAGCGACCAGGGCGAATTTGATTCCTGCAAACATGGTTGTACCTTTGGCAGCAAGTCATGAAGCTGCACTTATAGAAAATACATCCCGGACGAATAAAGAGGGTCGCGGTTAGAAAAATTCTGCACCCAAAGCGACGCCATAGCAGGCTAGCAACAACGAAAACGCCAAGCCTACTCCACAAAAAAACAAGAATTGATTTGCAATCCTCGACGTCAACCTGCGTTCGCGTCCCGCGCGAAAACGCTCTTGCGATCGCGACCATTTGCAGTCTCCATCATTATGCTCATAAGACTTTTCGAGGCCCCAACGTATGTTAACGCGACCGTCGGGCCGTGGCGGCCCGACGACACGATGTCTGTCAGTCCTTGGTCAGTCCTGGGTCAGTCCTTGCGCAAAAAGACATAGTCCGCGGAATAGGGAACACTGTGATAGGCGCCGACCTTTTCGCACGATCCGGCGGCGACCCCGCCGTGCGTATTGATTCGCTGCACGCTGGTCACGCCGTAGAGCGCCCCGTCGTTGAGCTGGGTCACGACGTCGAGTCTAAGCCAAGGAAGATCATCCGGCGTGGCGCCGGGCGCGCTGCCGGCGACTTTGGCCCGCGCCATGCTGCCGTCCTTGTGCTCCCATGTCGGTCCCTCATATTGATGCCCGACGGTAACCCCCTCGTCGATCAGCGATGCGACCGGCTCGCGAAGCCGCCAGATCTTGCGACCGGCATCGAGGCCGCATTCGTAAATCTGAACACCCTCGGCATGGTAAGTCGCAATCGCCGTGACGTTGGGGACGTCGATCGCGGTGGGAAGCTCGGTGGCAAACACCGAAGAGACCGGGAACAAAACGCAGAATGCTGCCAATATCCAACGAATATCCATCTATGACCTCTCTTTGATCGTGATCGTGGAAAATGACGCGGATCCCCACATCCGCGTTTCGAATGCGCGTCAGAAGGCGACGCGTACGCCCCCCTTGGCCGTTCCGACGCGGCTTTGGTCGGAGATGGGTCAGAAATGGCCATGCCTTTGATCGCGCCGAACACCGCAACATTGGCGCCGACGTGGTAGTCGAGATCCGCACCGGCCGCCGCGCTGACGGTGCTGCCGGACGCAGAGAAGATGCAGGTGACGGTCGCGTTGAGAAGCGGGTTGGCCGCCGAGCTCGGCGGCGCCGTATTTGGCCTGCGCCCGTTCGTTTGCCGCAAGAGATGCGATCAAATCCGAATCTCCGATTTGGTTTCGGTAGTCTGGTAACGTAACCGCCGCATGCGCGCGTCATCCCGTAGGATGACGGCAGATCGAAATACCGTGAACGGACACCCTTGGTCGCGCCACGTTGCGCCGCCACGGCGTCGCCGCCGGAGGCGCAGGATGCGCGGAGAGGCGATGCTTCGAAGCACTACCAGCTCATCCGCGCGCCGCCCTTGGCGGCAACAGTGTGGGTGGAGTCATTGGTGGTGGTGGCCTCGCCGGCTGCGAACAGGGTGACGTTGCCCATCTGCCAGTCGAGGCCGGCGCCGCCGAAGGCGCCCGTGATGCTGCCGCGATCAGGCGTGACGGCGAGGAAGTTTTGGCCGACCAGCGCGATGTTGACCTGGCCGCCGGCGCTGCGCTGCTGCGCCAGCGCGCCGCCGGTGACGCGCACCATGACGCGATTGCCGCCACTGACCGCGAAGGTATTGGCAAAGGTCAGCTCAGCGCGTTCTTCCCAGGCCTGGAAGTCGCGGCCGGCGACGACAAGGTCGGCGGCGCCGGCGCCGCTTTCGGCATAGCCGTCGAAGTGCGCGTCGAGGTAGCGCACCTTCACCGCCGGCGTGATGGTGAAGTTGCCGAGAAGGTCGACATCGAAGCGGTGGCCGAACGCCAGCGACGGGTCGATGAACCAGCCGCCATAGCTGGCGTTGGCACTGACCAGGCCGAGTCCGCCGCCGATGTTGCGGACATTGGTATTGGCGAGGTTGCCGCCGATCACGGCGAGATCGAGGAAGGTGGCGCCCCACATCTTACGGCCATAGGCGCCGCCGAACACGGTGTCGGTGTTGGTGCTGCCGGCGTTGAGATAGAGATTGGTCTTGTTGGTGCTGCCGCCAACGAGAGCGCCGACCTTCAGATCGGGATCGATGACGCGCTCATAGCCGACCGCGCCGCCGGCGCCGGTGGTGGTGCCGCCGATGAAGGCGCCGTTGCTATCCTGCACGCGCTGGCCGCCAAAGCCCTTGGCCCACACCGCGTTGCCGTCGGCATAAACCGCGCTCGCGGCCTTCAAGGCCGGTGCCTTGGTCGCCTCGGCATAGCCGAGTGCGCTTTGCGGGAAGCTGTTAAACGCATCGAACGGCGATGCTGCCGTATCGAGCGCGGCGAACGAACTGGCCGTGCCGCCCGCGCGTGGTGCGAACACCGGCGTATCCGGCAGCACCGACCTCGTGACGCGGACGATGCGCGCATGGCTCGAACGATAGCAGCACCGACGGACTTGAAGGTGAACCCACGGCGCTTTCTAGTGCCGCTTTTCGATTTGAAGTTCCTGATCGGGCTTGCGGCTGCGCTGCGCCAGCGCCATGCCGCCGGCGACGCCGACGCCGAGCACATACGTCCACCCCTCCTGGAAATCGAACAAATGCGAATTGAACAGCGAGGTGAAGATATTCTGCACCACCACCAATAGCCCGATCCAGTTGGCGAGGCCTTCGCCGCGAAACAGCCGCACATGCGCGAGCCACATGGCATAGAGCACGGCGACGCCGACCACGCCCCATTGCACGGCGGCGTTCAAGGTCTGATTGTGCGGGTTGCTGACGACCTGAGCGCGGGCGCCGACCTCACCGACCGCAGCCTGCTCGAATAGGCCTCGCGTGGAGCCGGTACCATGTCCGATCACCGGTGCGGTGACGAAGAAGTTCAGGGACTTGTTCCAGTAGACGAGCCGTGAGCCGATGCCGCTCTCGTTGTTCTGGATCGCGGTGTGGTCATAGTCGGTGAAGAACTTGTCGACGGTGGCGCGCAAATGCGGCGAGGCATACCAGGCCGCCGCCGCCAGCAGCGTGACGGCGCATAGTGTTGCGACCGCAACCCGCAAGCGCAGATGCAGCAGCGCGAATACCACGAGCATGATCGGCATCGTCACCAGCGCGGTGCGCGACACCACGACGAACACCATGTTGGCGATAAGGCCGAGCGCTGTGGCCGCAAGCAGCAGTGCCTGTTTCGTTTTGTTGTCGCGCAGCAACGTCACGACCGGATAGCCGAGCGCTACCGCGCACAGCGAGAATTCCTGACCCTGGTCGATGTAGTTTTTGACGAAGATTCCGCTGACCGGAAAATACGGTCCATGCGAGAAGTAGGCCTTGGCCGAAAGATCGGGATCGAGCGCGACGATGCCGGACACCACGGCCAGCAACGCGCAGGACACCAGAAAGGCGATGAAGACCCACACCCCGCGCGACGAGCGTTCGAAATGATAGAGCAGAAGCGGCAGCACCAGGAGTTTCGCGGCGGGGCCGATCCCATGCAGGCGTACACCCCACGGCGCGTCCGACCATAGCGTTCCGATAGCCGCGAGTGCCACGAAAGCGATCGGCAGCACGGCGACCGGGCGCCTGACGGACTGCAACAGCGGCTGCGGCTCGATCGTCGGAATCAGCGCGACCAGGAACAGCACCCCCGCGATGCCGACGCCGGTCGTCGACCACGGCAACAGCACCGCGATCAGCGCCGCGGCCAGGTCGACATTGCGCATCCGCACGACCGGATCCTGGCTCGCGGACCAGATCGCCGAAAGCCAGGAGGTGCTGGCTTGTCTTCCCGCGGCTTCCGTCATCGCGATCCTTTGCGCGCGCCAGGATTTGGTCGCACGTGTCTAGCGTAAGGTGTCGGCGCGCTGCAATCCCCGGCACTCCGCGCCGCGGTTCATTCGGCCGCCGATATCCGGGTGAATTCCGTCACCTGCCGCTCGAACAACCCGCGATAGATGCCGCCAGCGCGCGCCGTGAGAGCTGCATGACTGCCCTGCTCGACGATCTCGCCGCGGTCGAACACCAGGATGCGGTCGAGGCTGCGCACCGTCGACAGCCGGTGGGCGATCACGATCGAGGTGCGCCCTTTCATCAGCCGCTCCATCGCCTGTTGGATCAAGGCTTCCGATTCCGAATCGAGGCTCGAGGTCGCCTCGTCCAGAATCAGCACCGGGGCGTCGGCCAGAAACGCGCGCGCCAGCGCCACGCGCTGCCGCTCGCCGCCGGAGAGTTTCACGCCGCGTTCGCCGACCAGCGTGCCATAACCGTTGGGCAGGCGCTGGATGAACTCATGCGCGTTGGCAAGCCGCGCGGCCTGCTCGATCGCCGCCATGCTGGCACCAGGCCGGCCATAGGCGATGTTTTCGGAAAGCGTTCGGTGAAACAGGATCGGGTCCTGTTGCACGATCGCAATCTGGCTGCGCAGCGAGTGCTGCGTCGCCTTCGCGATGTCCTGATCGTCGATCAGGATTCGCCCTCCACTGACATCGTAAAGCCGCTGCACCAGCTTGACGAAGGTGGTCTTGCCCGAACCGGAACGGCCGACCAGGCCAACCCGCTCACCGGCGCGGATGTCCACCGACAGGCCGTCGTAGAGCGGCGCGTGATGGTGGCCATAGTGGAACGTCACGTCCTCGAACACGATGCGTCCGCCCTCGATATCAATCCGCTCTGCGTCGGGCGCGTTTGTAATACCGATCGGCTCGTCATGGATCGCGACCAGCTCCTCCATGTCGTTCACGGAGCGCTGCAAATTGTTGATGTGCATGCCGACATCCCGCAAGTAGGCGTGGATGATGTAGTAGCTGGTCAGCACATAGGTGACATCGCCCGGCGAGGCGCGGCCCGCGATCCACAGCAGCAATGATCCGCCGATCACCGAAGCGCGCAGGCCGAGCAGCACCGCGAACTGCGCGTTGGCGGTGTGGATGGAGCGCAGCCAGGTCCGCCGCACGCCCGTGCGCCAGCGGCTGATGACACGCTCGAGCCGCGCATCCTCGCGCGCCTCCGCGCCGAACGATTTCACCACCGCATTACAGCTCATGGCGTCCGCCAGCGTGCCGCCGACCCTGGTGTCCCAGGCATTGGAGACGCGCGCGGCGGGCGCGATGTAGTGCGTCGAGAGCCATATGATCATCGGGACATAGATCGCAGCTCCGGCAGCGACCACGAGGCCGAGCGACGGCCAATACGACCCCAGCAGGATCATCGAGCCGAGCAGCACCGCGAGCGACGGCAGCAGCGCCATCAGGATGGTGTCGTTGAGCAGGTCGAGCGCCCACATGCCGCGGGTGATCTTGCGCACGGTCGAGCCGGCGAAGCTGTTGGCGTGCCAGTCGGTCGAAAACCGCTGCACCCGGACAAAAGCGTCGCGCGCCACGTCGGACATGATCCGAAGCGTGAACGGCACGATCGCATGCAGCCCGATCAGGCGCAGGGTCACCGACACCAGTCCCAGCGCCACGATGGCGCCAAAAGCCGACCATGCCGCGTGGCGCGCGACAGGGTCGGCCGCAGCCGACGTCATCGCATCGACGAGATGGCCGGAGAATACCGGCATGAACAGGTCAGCTACCGTCGCGCCCAACATGCCGCCGGCGACGATCGCGGCACCAACCGGCTGGCCGAGCCAGTGCTGGAACACGAAGGGCAACACCACACGAATGGCGGCGGGGCGCTTGTTGCGAGAGGCGGTCATGGCATCATCCGGTCATGCTCGCGCACAGACCGGCTCCATTTGAATCGACGCGCGCCGCGGCAACGGGCCGAACGCAGGCGTCGAAAGATCAATGACTTGACGGGAAGTTGGGTAATCGGGGCGTCAGACCCGATCGATGCTGTCGGAAAACGCCCTCAAAGGGCGAAACAGGCGTCCAGCATAGGCATCGGACGCGGGCGTACGATCTGCGAATACATCGAAATCATGCAAATCTCCCCGGTTCGAGCGACGACGCGCCGTTTATAAATGCACCGGCGTGATTTGGCAACCCGCACAGCGCCCTCTCAATGCGCCGGCTCGCTCGAGGCCACCGCCGGCTTCTTCAACCCCATGACCAGCAGGCTGAGGCTGAAATAGAACAGCGTCAGCATCAAGAAGGCGTCGCCATATCCCATCACCACCGCCTGGCGATGGACGATCTGGGACAACTGCTTCATCGCCATCAGCGCCGCGTCGCCCATGCCCTGCAGGCGCTGGGTCAGCATGTTGAGCGTCTCGGTCGCGGTCGCGTTGCCCCAGGTGACGCGCTCCTGCAGCCGCGCGATGTGCAAATCGGTGCGCTCGTTGAGAATCTGATTGATGATCGCAAGCCCTACCGCGCCGCCGAGGTTGCGCATCAGGTTGAACAGTCCGGAGGCATTCTTGACCCGGTCCGGCGCCAGCGTGCCGAGCGCGATATTGTTGGTCGGCACCATCGCCAGCATCATGCCGATGCCGCGCAGGATCTGCGGCAGCATCAATTCGTAGAAATCGTAATCGCGGGTGATCGAGGTCATCTGCCAGGAGCCGAGCGCGAAGATGACGAGGCCGGTCGCGATGATGTAGCGCATGTCGTACCTGAGCATCAGCCGTCCGACGACCGGCGCCATCAGGAACATGGTGACGCCGGAAACGAACATGGTTTCGCCGATCATCAGCGCGCTATAGCCGCGCACTTCCGAAAGATAGCGCGGATACATGTAGGTCAGGCCGTAAAGGCCGATGCCGATGCAGAACTGCAGCACGCAGCCGATGCCGAAATTGCGGTTGCCGAAGGCCCTGATGTCGACGATCGGCTCCTCCGCGCTCAGCACGCGCCAGAAAAACGCCACCGCCGAGATCGCACAGACCCAGGCGCAAATTGCGACCGAAGTGTCCTGCAGCCATTCATATTGCGGGCCTTCCTCCAGCACATATTCGAGCGAGCCGAGAAAGCCGCCCATGAAGATCAGGCCCCACCAGTCGAAGCGGTCGAGCAGCGCAAAATTCGGTGAATCGAAATCGACCAGCGCCAGCACGCCGATGGTGATGATGATGCCGGGAACGATGTTGATGAAGAACAGCCAGTGCCACGACATCGCATCGGTGATGAAGCCGCCGACGGTAGGTCCGATGGTCGGCGCCAGCGTCGCGACCAGGCCGATGATGGGCCCGACGATGTGGAATTTCGTGCGCGGAAACACCGTGTAGGCGGAAGCGAACACGGTGGGGATCATGCCGGCGCCCAAAAATCCCTGCAGGCAGCGCCAGACGATCATCTCTTCGATCGAGGAGGCAAAGCCGCACAGAAAACTCGCGATGGTGAAGCCGAAAGCGGAAATCGCAAACAACAGCCGCGTGCCGAGTGCGCGCGACAGGAATCCCGACAACGGAATCGCGATCACCTCGGCGATCAGGTAGGCGGTCTGAACCCAGGAGACCTCGGTCGAGCTTGCCGACAGACCTGCCTGGATTTCGGTGAGCGAGGCCGAGACGATCTGGATGTCCAGGATCGACATGAACATCCCGAACACCATGATCAGGAACGCAACCAGCCGCCGCGGCGCGATGCGCTCGGAGGGCGCTGCGGCGATCATTGCAGGAGTTGCGGTGGTGGCGTCGGCCATAATTTTCTCAGCTCAATTGAAACGCCGTCCGATGCACCCCGCGGGCCTATTCCGGGTTGGTCACGACGCGCGAATCCAGATCGGCGTCGCTGTCGGCATCCTTGGCGCCCTCGCGGGTGTCGACGGTGGCATAGACCGACATGCCGGCGCGCAACAGGTTCTGCCGCGCGACCGATTTGGGCACGCGGATGCGAACCGGAAGCCGCTGCACGATTTTCGTGAAGTTGCCGGTGGCGTTATCCGGCGGCAGCAGCGTGAACACCGAGCCCGCCGCCGGCGCGATGCTCTCGACCAGGCCTGCGAACTTGCGATGGCCGTAGGCGTCGACCGAAATCGTCGCCGGCTGGCCGGGGCGGATACGCTTGAGCTGCGTCTCCTTGTAATTGGCGTCGATGAAGACGTCGTCGAGCGGAACGACATTGCCGAGCCGTTGGCCCATGGCGACGAAGTCGCCGGTATTGACCATGCGGTTGGAGAAGGTGCCGTCGACCGGCGCGCGCACCGAGGTGAAATCGAGATCGCGCTCGGCTTTCGCAAGCGAGCTCCGCAATTCCGCGAGCTGCGCCTTGGCCTCCGCCTGCTGCGCTTTGGTGACCTCCACATTGTCGCGCGCTGCGTCATAGGCCGCTTGCGCCGCCCTGACGGCGGCCATGCCCTGATCACGCCCGGCTTCCGATTGCTCGAAGGTAGCGTGGGAGGCAAATCCCTTGGCGCTCAGCGCCTGCTGGCGCTCGTAGTCGAGCCCGGCGCGTTTCAGGCCGGCTTCGGCAGAGACCAGATTCGCACTCGCCTGCTCGACCGCGCTTTCCTGCGCCGTGACCTGGCGGCCGATCCGGTCGATGGTGGCCTCTTGGGTGCCGATCTTGCTGCGCGCGGCCTCGACCGCGATCCGGTAATCGCCGTCGTCGATCCGCAAGATCACCTCGCCGGTGTGGACCAGCGCGTTGTCGCCGGGAAGGATTGCCGCGATGTGACCGGAAACCCGCGCGCCCAGCGTGGTGTTGTTGGCGCGCACATAGGCGTCGTCGGTCGAGACGTAAAACCGTCCGACCAGAAGATAATGGACGCCATAGCTTGCCGCTGCCAGCGCAAGCAGCAAAGCCACGCCCACCATAACGAATTTCTTGCGGTTGCCGGATTTGGGCGCGGCGGAGGCGGCCGCGGCCTCGTCGGCCGCTGGCGCGACCGGCGTCTCCGCCGGGCGGCGTTTTGTTTCTTCGGCAACATGGGTGCGCAGCGACTCGGCGAGAGCGGAAGCATCGTCGCGCAGAGCTGCCACGTCCGCCGTTTCCGGCTCCGGGCGAAGTATGCGCGCGGCCTGGTCTCTCACTGCGGCCATTACGGCCTCCTCATTACAAAACGGCATAGGCGAAGAGCCGACACCGCTTCTCACGGCTTTCCCGGCCTGAACGCTTCGCCTGATTTCTAGATTAACATTGACCGAACGGTTCGGTCAAGGTACTGTCGCTTCCGTCCAAGCTAGATCAGGCTCCCTTTCGATACGTTTCCAGACTTGAAATTCTGCGGAGAAGCTAAACCAATGGTTGCAGGTGACCGCACAGCCGTTCGTCTGGTCGGCGGCGACGAGGATTCCTCGAAACGCCGTCAGATCCTCGACGGTGCCCGCAAGGTATTCATGGATTTGGGCTTTGACGGCGCCAGCATGGGCGAGATCGCCCGCTCGGCCGGGGTTTCCAAGGGCACGCTCTACGTCTACTTCGCCGACAAGAGCCGGCTGTTCGAGGCCATCGTCGAGGAAGAGGCGCTCGAAAAGGGCCAGGTCGAGTTCAATTTGAGCTCGGAGCGAGACGCTGCGATCACCCTTCTGGAGTTCGGCGAGGCCTATATCGCGATGCTGTGCCGTCCGGGCGGCGGATCGGCGATCCGCACCGTGATGGCGATTGCCGAGCGGATGCCGGAGGTCGGCCGCCGCTATTATGGAAAGGTGCTGGAGAAGACCATCGACCGCCTGGCCGCTTACCTCGATGCGCGCGTGAAAGCGAATGAGCTTGCGATCGACGATTGCCAGCACGCGGCATCGCAATTCATGCTGATGTGCCAGGCCTCGCTGTTCCTTCCCTTTGTGTTTCAGGCCGCCCCGCCGCCCTCGGCCGAGCGCATCCGCGAAGTGGTCGAAAGCGCGACGCGGGTATTTTTGGCGGCCTATGGCGTGAAGGCGGATTGAAGCGAACTGCACGTAACCCGTACACGTTCGCATTCTCGCGACGCGAAGTGCGCCCGAGCCGTTGCAACAACCTTGTCCCTCTTGAGAAAAGAGGGCGCATGGAAAGCCGGGTGCCCAATGCACCCGCAGCCTCGCGTGCAAAAGTAAGAAGCACACGAGTTAGTCACTACAGATTCACCGGAAACATCCCGGCCTTCCCTGCGCAATGGTTTACGGCTTATAGCGCGCTCTGCCCGGCGTCCGGGCTTTCTAGCCACCGTCGCCTGCGCTCCTTAGCGCAGACTTGATCCCAGCGTCGCTGGATCAGGACCACACGATTTCGCCGTACGCTTGAACGTCGCTCGTCTTGCGACACCAACGCGTCCATCGCATCCGATCCCGCGTTGATGACGTTGCGCAACGCCCCTTGTGTCCGCTATAGCGCTGATTTTACCTGGCCGTCAAGCGCTAATTCTGAAATTCCGAATTTGATTAAAATGCCGTTTTCGCCCGTCATAGCCCGCTGCAGTGAGCCCGTAGGGTGGGTTGCCCAACGGTCCGCCAAGGCGCGGCCCGATGACAGGCTCCGGCGTAACCTACCTTCCCTCTCATTGTCGGTGAACGGCCGATTACGCTGCGCCAATCCCGCCCTACGATCTGACCGTCATCGCATGCGTATTCAACGGCGCGTTCTGATTTGACATTTCCTACATTTTTGTCAAATTCGTCAAAATGACCCCGCGCAACCGCATTCTCGACGCCGCGATGACCGTGTTCCGCCGGCATGGATTTCGCCGTTCCTCGATCGAGCAGGCGGCGGAAGCGGCCGGGCTGACGCGGCAGGCGCTCTATCACCATTTTGACTCGAAGGAGGCGCTGTTCCGCGCCGTCGTCGAACGGGTCTATCAAAGCGCGCTGGCCGCCGAGATCGCGGCGGCGGAGGCAAAAGAGAAAGCGGGCGGCGGCCTCGCCGACATTCTGGTGGCCCAGATCACCGCACGGCTCACCTATTTGATCGCTTCGCTCGACGGCTCCCCCCATGTCGAGGAGCTGTTTTCCGAGCTGGGGCAGAGCCGTGATCTCTATCAGAAATATGCATCTCTCTCGGCCGCGCAGGGTACAGCTACGATCGAGCGGGTGCGCGCCAAGCGGCGGCCCGGCTTGCGGATGGCGACCGGCGAGCTCTGGCGCTGCATCGAGATGGCCGTCAACGGAACCAAATCCGCCTACCCGAAGCTGCAGCCGCTCGACGCCTTCTTTAGAGATCTGGAAATCATGCTGCGCACGCTGATCGCCGGCGCCTCCGGTCCGTCACCGACGCCGCGTAAGGTGAAATCAAAAATCGCGAAAAAATCCTCCCGCACAAAACCTGGAGATCGGAAATGAGCACCATGACGATCAACGGCCGCCCCGCGGCCCTCCCCGAAGACCGCGATGCGCTGCTGGTCGATGTCATCCGCGATACGCTCGGCCTGACCGGGACCAAGCTCGTGTGCGGATCCGGCGTCTGCGGCGCCTGCACCGTGCTGCTCGACGGGGTGCCGGTGGTGAGCTGCCTGCTGCCGGCGCAAGCCGCCGGCGGCAAAGCGGTGACGACGGTCGAAGGCATTGCGGCTGCCGGCGATTTGCACCCGATCCAAAAGGCCTTCATGGCGCACGATGCGCTGCAATGCGGATTCTGCACGCCAGGATTTGTCGTGGAGGCGACCGCCTTTCACGACCGCTGGCGCAAGGCCAACGGCACCGCGGCGCCGTCGCGGGAGGAAATCGCGGCAGCACTTTCGGGGCATCTCTGCCGCTGCGGCGCCTATGACGGCATTTTTCGCGCGGTCACCGAAGCCTGCGCCGGCCGCTTCGACGGCAAGGAAAAGGACAAGCACATCGCCTCGCCGCGGATCGAGGCGCGCGACAAGGTGACGGGGCTTGCAAAATTCACCGTCGACATCCGTCATGACGGCCAGCTCGAAGGCGTCATCCTGCGCTCGCAGGTTGCTCACGCCAGAATTACCGAACTCGACCTCGCTTCGGCACGCGCGATACCGGGCGTCGCCGCCATCTCCCTGCTCGGCGACGACCGCATGGTGCGCTATGTCGGCGAGGCGATTGCCGCTGTTGCCGCGAAAGATCGAGCGACCGCCCTTGCAGCCGTCGCCGCCATCAAGCTCGCCATCGAAGGTCTGCCGGCCGTGGTCGGCCTCGACGCCGCGCGCAAGGCCGATGCGCCCGTCGTGTTCAAAAAATCGAGCCGCAAGAAAGCCGGCAACGTCTCGGAGGCGGCCGGCGCGCCGGCGCCATGGAAGGGGAATATCCGCGGGCCGTCGTCGGCGTTCTCACACAAGGCCAAACAGGCACGAAGCCTGCTCGATGCCGCGCGGCAGAAGCGCGATCCGTTGCTGGTCGAGGGGATTTTTCGCAGCGGCACGCAGCAGCATGCCTGCCTGGAGCCGCACGCCACCGTGGCCTCCTTCGACGGCGAGCTGTTGACGCTGCACGTCTCGACCCAGGCGGTCTCTGAGCTGAAGGAGATGATCGCCAAGCGCTACAAGCTCGACCACGACAAGGTCCGCGTCATCGCCGATCACGTCGGCGGCGGCTTCGGCTCGAAGGGCAGCCTCGGAGTGGAGACCATCGCGGCGATCGAATTGGCGCGCGCCGCCAAGGCGCCGGTCCGGGTCGCCTACGACCGCCACGAGGAACTTTCCGTCACCGGCTACCGGCCGGCATCGGAAGTCGGCATCGCGCTGTTGCCCTCCGAACAGGGCGCGCTCAAGGCCTTGTCGCTCACCGCCTATGGCGACACCGGCGCCGCCATCAATTCGGGCATCGCGGTGCTGGCGCGCCTGATCTATCCGGCTGAGGCGAAACAGCTGTCCGATTACGACGTCATCAGCAACCTGCCGCCTGGATGCGCCTTCCGTGCGCCCGGCGGGCCGCCCATGGCCTTCGCACTGGAACAGGGGATCGACGAGGCGGCGTTGCGGTTGAATGTCGATCCGCTTCAATTGCGCCAGCGCTGGGATCCCAATCCGAGCCGGCAGCGGCTTTACCAATGGGCCTCGCGCCTGGAACTCTGGCGCAACCGAAAGACGGGTGGACGCGGGAGCGGACGCTATCGCCGCGGCGTTGGCGTCGCCGCCGGATACTGGCTCTATCTCTGGCAACCCGGTGCCAAGGTCGAGCTGATGGTCAAAGGCGGACGCCTGATCGCAAGCTGCGCGACCCAGGATATCGGGACAGGCTCGCGAAGCGTGATCGCCAATACGGTCGCGCGCGAATTCGGGCTGGAGCCGCACGATGTCGAGGTCCGGATCGGTGATTCCAACCTGCCGCAAGGAGCGCCTTCGACCGGCAGCCGGACCACGGCCTCGGTGGTGCCACCGATACTGCTGGCCGTTCAAGAGCTGAAGAAGGCGATCGTGCGCCACTCGAAAGCGCCGCCCTCGCCCGGCTCCAACGCGCCATGGCGCGAGCTGATCGCCGCCTCCCCCGACCTTGCGGCCTCCGCGGTGCGGCCCGAGGACGCCAGGCCGAAGCCTCCGGAAATCCGCTCGCCGTTGAAAGAGGCAGGGCTTTTGGGGATGATCTTCGGCTGGATGATGCGGCACTTCTCGCATGTCGTGGTGGGCGCCGGGGTCCCCAGTTCCGTGCAGGTGATCGAGGTCGAAGTCGACACCTGGCTCGGGCATGTGCGCGTGCTCAACGTTGCGACCGGCATCGCGGTCGGCAAGATCGCAGCCCCCGTGCTCGCCCGCAGCCAGGCGGCCGGAGCGGTCATCCAGGGCATCGGCTATGCGCTGTACGAGGCGCGTGAGGTCGATCCGAGAAGCGGCCACGTCCTCACCTCGGGGATGGAGGACTATCGGATTCCCGGCATCGCCGACACGCCGCCGATCGAGGTGTATTTCGACGAAGCGGGCTTCGATCACGTGCTTGGCGGCAGCGTCGGCATCGGCGAGGTTTCGACCGTGCCGACCTCGCCGGCGATTGCGAACGCGGTTCGCAACGCCATTGGCATAAGGCTGACCGAGATTCCGATCCGGCCTGACCGGCTGCTCGCCGCGCTCAAAGGGAGGGCCGCCGCATGAACCCGGCATCGATGACATCGGCCGCAGCGCCGGAATTCCGCGCCGCCGGCACCGACCTTTCCGAAAGGCGGCGCAGCGGCATTTCAAGAGGCCCGCTGATCGATATCGCATCCGCTGAAGACACCGGCATCGCGTGGGGCGACGAGGGCGCCGCGACCATCGGCGCGTTCACGACCATCGCAACAATTGCAGCCGACGCGCGCATCGCGAAAACCTATCCGAGTCTCGCGGCCGCCGCCGACGGCCTGGCAACGCCGCAGATCCGGCATGTGGCCACCATTGGAGGCAATCTCGCGCAGCGTTCGCGCTGCTGGTATTTTCGCAATCCGCACATCGATTGCCTGAAGAAGGGCGGCAGCGACTGCCCCGCCCGTGACGGCAACCATCTCTATGGGGTGGCGTTCGATCTCGGCCCCTGCGTCGCGCCGCATCCGTCCACCATGGCGACGGCGCTGTCGGCTTACGAGGCGACCATCGTCACCGATCGCCGCGGCGATCTCTCGATCGCGAACCTGCTCGGCGACGGAAGCAACGGCAAAGCGGACCATTTGCTGTTATCCGGCGAAATGATCCAAAGGATCGTGCTCAAAACCCCGCTTGCCGGCGAACGCGCGGCGTACAAGCGCGCGATCAGCCGCAGCTATGCCGACTGGCCGCTGGTCGAGGTCTGCGCCCGCGCCGTTGTTACGGACGGCGTGTTCGGGTTCGTCCGCATCGCGGCCGGAGGGATCGCGCCAGTGCCGCTTCGCCTTCTTGCATCGGAAGCAGCATTACAGGGCAAGCCCGCGACGCCGGCAACCATTGCCGCCGCCGCGAGCAAGGCCGCGGCCGGCGCAAAACCGCTGCCGATGACGCGATACAAGCTCGATCTGCTAAGCGGCCTCGTTCGCGATCTGTTGGAGCGGCTGGCGGGATAGGCGCTGTAGGGTGGGCAAAGGCGCGCTTGCGCCGTGCCCACCTTTCTTGCCTTGAGGATGCTGGTGGGCACGCTTGCGCTTTGGCGACCCTACAACTGTCGTATCCACGCAATGGATTTGCTTCGCGGAGTTTATCATCGGGCGCGCATTCGCGCGACCCGTTGGCTCGCAATGACGAGAGAGGCCGCCTTATTCGTCTTCGAACTCGTCTTCTTCGTTGACCCGCTCGCTCGCGCGCGGACGCGGCGCGGTCTTTTTCCCCCCGAGCGATCCCGTCACGAACGGTTGGCGCGAGGCGTAGGGGTTGCGCGCGCCTGCCCGCGCCGCGATCTCCTCGCCGGAAACCGCTTGAGGCTCGCAAACGACCCGCCGCGAGGCGCGGCGCATCAGATCGACGTGGATGTGATCGTGGTGATAGGCGTTGGAGCCCGGCGCCAGCACGGTCGAGAACTGCTGGCAGGCGGCGGCCTGCACGTCGCGCAGAAAACCCTGCTCTTCCGGCAATCCGCGCCAGCCGTCCTTCACGGCGATCCGGCGGCCGTCGGCGAGCGTGAAAGCTGCGATGTCGAGCGCGTTGCCGAAGGCATGCTCCGAAATATGGGCGCTCGGGTTGCCGTTCATGCCGCGGCAGGAATAGGCGGAGATCTGCTTGATCTCGACGACGCGCGCGCCGAACCAGCGCGTCGCCGCCGGCTGCACCGAATCGGCCAGCCAGCGATCCAGCGCCGAGACGATCGGGCAAGCGAGCGTGGCGGCAGGCCTCACCGCGACCGGGCCGACGGCGGCGACGGCGTTGCCTTGCGCCGGCCCCAACCGCGGCGGCGCCAGCGGCTGGGTGTCGGCCGGCTGGACGGGATAAGATCCGCGAACGACCGGCTGCCTCAGCCCCGGCACACCGTCAGCCGGCAGGTTGATCTCATCCTCCTCCGGCGGAACGCCGGGCGCCGCCAACGAGATCGGGCCGTTGGACGGCGCCGCATAACCGAGCCCGCGCGCGGCGGTTTGCGGATAGCTCGGGTTTTGCGGTGAGAGCGGGCGCGGCTCTCGGATCGGCCAGCGCGGCTGATTGCCGATCGCCGCAGGCGGCCGCAAATTCTCGTCGGCAAAGCCATACGACCCAAAACTCTCGCCAAGGGCTGCGACCTTGAATGGATAATCGGCCCCGCACATGCCGGGACCCGAGATCGGATCGATGCGGACGACTTCGGCACTTTCCTTGACCGCGCCGGATTTCAGGCACGCGATCTCGGCCTCGGCCCGCCAGGGTTCGCGTTCGGCGGAGAAAAATCCGCGGCCGCAACCTGCCAACGAAACAAGGACGAAGCAGCCGACCAGATACCAGCGAACGCCCCGCGCCATCCGTGCAGGTTCAACGATTTTATTTAAGGACTCTTCAATGCGTTGATTTTACGAATTTTTAACCACGTACTCGGCGGTGCAGCACGGTGCGGAGGTGGTGGATGGACAGCAGCGCTGACTTTTTAGATCGGGAAAGCCTTGCTAGGATGGTGAGTTACGGGCAGCGACGTCAACCAAGGGAGGAGACTTCCCATGACTTTCGCCGGCAAGCTCAGCGTGCTTACCGCGTATGTTGCCTTCGCCTTTGTGGGCGCGATCGTGCTGGGCATGATCTAGTGGTCCGACCCTAACGTTCTCCCAAGACGCCCGGCGGCTGGGTGATCCGGCCGCCGGGTTTTTTCATGCCCGGCGAACGGGTACGACCCGGCGATGCCGCCAGGCCTAGGACGGTGGCCGCGACGACCTCTCCTGATAGGTGATCATCCGCGACGCCTTCTCCATCCGCGTCCAATCGTTGCCGGAGCAGAAGAAGCGGCCGAGCGCGCAGGCTTCGACCCGAAGCGTATTTTCTCCCTTCATCGTCATGGTCGCATAGTAAGTGGCGCCGCTGCTGCGGCTATAGACAGTGCCCGACCACGCCATGTCGGACTTCACGGTTTTGGATTTGGGCTTCATGTTGATCAGGATGGTGTCGCCTTTGGCGTTTGACGCGAGGTTGAGGAGGTAGCCGCACATCGCCTGGCCGCATCGCTCGACGCGAACCGCTCCCCTGCTGCCTTCGGTTTGCCAATCGCCCAGCGGCGTGTCGGCCGGCTCGTCTTCGGTTTGCCGCGAGACTTTCGAGATTTGCGGCACAGGTGTGGGAACGGGAACAGGCTTTGGCGCGACGACCGGCGGCGCCTCGGCAGGTATCGTCTTGACCGGCTCGACCCTCAGCGGTGGCGGCGGCACGGCGGGCCCACTCGTGGCAGCGACCGGTGCGGGTAGCGGCGGCGGTGCCGGGAGCACGACAATCTTTGCCGTCGTGGAAGCGAGCTGCGGGACAGCGAGCGGCGGCGGTGCGGGTGTCGGCGGCAGCGCGGGTGGTGGTGGCGGCGCCGCGGCGACGGGTTGCAGGGCAGCGGGTTGAACCGAAGGTTGGCTTGCCGCCGCTGCGACCTCGGGCGCGCAGGCGGCGACGCCCGCCGGCGGATTTGCCGGCGCAGGCTCAGGCGTGGCTGCGACATCATCGTCGCGATCGCTCCGGCGGTTCGAACGATAGATACCCGGAATTGACACCGAGACGCACGAAGCCGAGCGGCAATGCCGCGGCGCCTCGATCGAAATTCTGTGCCCTACGACGACGAATGAAAATGAATCGCTCGCCTGGGCCGATGAGCTGAGCGCCATCCATGCAATGAAATAACAAAAACGTTTCATGCAATCCTCCCCCAAAATATTCCGGGAAAGTTAGCCGCACGCGCCTCATCGGAATGTGATTTAAGTCACCCATCGGAACCCGACGGCGTCCCCGCCGCATTGTGACGCCGATCACGGAAGGCGCCGTTTGCAGGGCTTAGGGTCTTGCGAGTTCGTAACCCCCGGCTCACGGAGACTTCCATGAAGAAGCTTTACATCATCGCCGCATTGCTGATGGCGAGCACCGCCGCCCACGCCGGCAATTCGATTTCCTTTGAAATCGAAGGACACAAGATCCGCATCGAGGCGCCGAAGAATTGCGACCAGCTGTCCTGCATCAAGATTTCAGCGCCAGGCCTTTCCGGCTTCAACTTCAAGGGTCTCAAATCGAACGACGACGATGTGGCCGACACGGCGACCCCGCCGGCGCAGGACACGGCCCCCGCGCCCACCGTCCAGGCGACCGCGCCGCAGCCGGTTGCGCCTGTCGTGAACGGCGCTCCGCCTCTTCCTGCGACCACGGTCGCATCGACCGCGCCGGCACCGGTCGCCAACGATGTCGCACCGGTCAGCCCGGCTCCTGTCGCACCCGTAGCGCCCGCGCCGCAGCCGGCTCCCGTTGCCGCTGCGCCTGCTCCCGCTCCGGCCCCGACCACCCCGCTCGGCGTGTGGGCTACCGAGGAGGACAAGGGCAACATCCGCATCGAACAATGCGGCCAGAACCTTTGCGGTTACGCCGTCAAGACCGGCGAGCGGATCCTCATCAACATGAAGCCGTCGGATGCCAAATGGACCGGCCTCATTCACGATCCGGACTCCGGCCGGAACTACAACTCGACGATCGCGATGCGAGGCACCAACGTCCTCAAGGTTCAGGGTTGCGCCTTCGGCGGCATGTTCTGCGGCGGCCAGACCTGGCGGCGCGTCAGCTGAACGTGTGCCGCGAAAGCGCTGGTAAGTTCATCCAATTTTCAAGCGTCACGCGCCGGTAATTTGCGCGTGGCGCTTGATCGTTTCATCCGAGCATGACAACCGTTCATCCGGCATTCAGGACGGCGAGGCTGAAATCGCTTCGCTCCGCTCTTCCCTCCTCGCCCGGAAAAAATCGTGACATCGCACCGGCTCCCGCTAGCACTCTCGCTCCTCGCCTGCGTCATGCTGGGGGGAGCCGCGAGGGGTTTGGCGATGCCCTCGCCCATCGAAGGCGAACGGCGATCGATCGAGGCGCAAGCGAGCCTGCAAGCCATCTCCGGCCTGATGCGGCTGGCACAGACCCAGCCGGCGCAGCCCCCCGCGCCAGCGGCGACGGCCGACGAGCCGATCGGAAACGTCGTCACCCTCACTGGTGTCGCCACCGTCATCCGCGACAAGGATTCGATCGCGCTCAAGCTGCGCGATGACATTTTTCTGAACGACACGGTGCAGACTTCGGCCAGTTCCTCGCTCGGCATCACCTTCAACAATTCCACCACCTTCAACCTTCGCGCCAATGCCAAGATCACGATCGACAACTACATCTATGAGGACGGCGGCAAGGACAACGCCGCTATCTTCGACATCGCCAAGGGCACCGTGGCCTTTGTCGCCTCTGCCGTCGCCAAGACCGGCAACATGTCGATCACGACGCCGACCGCTTCCCTCGGCATTCGCGGCACCACCGGCCTTGTCGAGGTGGAAGGAGGCGCCGCCGCCAACAACATCAAGCTCTATCCCGACGAGGACGGCAGGGTCGGCCGGATCGAGGTCAACGATCGCTCCGGCGTGCGGCTCGGCGCCCTCACCCAAGGTGCCAGTGGCTTCGCGATCCGGCCTGGCATTGGAGGCGCGCGCGTCGCCGCGGTGCCGCTGACGATCTCGCCGCAACAGGCGCAGCGCGACCAGGGCTTTGTGCGACAGGTGCACGCCGCGCAGACCACCGGCAGGCAGATCGTCAGCGAGCAACGCGCCTTTCGCCGCGCCAATCCCGGCCTGAACAATCGCGGCAACCGGCCTGGTCAGCCTGGCCCGCAGCGGCAGAACGGAACGCCGGGACAAAATCGGCCTGGTCTGCAACAACCTGGCACGCCCAAACAACCCGGCGCACCCAAGCAACCTGGCACGCCCAAGCAACCGGGCGCGCCTAAACCACCGAGCGCGCCTTCTCGGCAAGGATTGGAGCAGCGTCCGGGCGGCCCGCAGCAGCCGGGGCTGCCGCCGCGGGCCGGCCAAAACCCGCAACCGGTTGCGCCAGGACAAATTGGACAAGGACAACCCGGACAAGGCGGCGTTCAGCCGCGGCAAGGCGGTCTGCAACAGGGTGCGCCCGGCGGCCCACGACCCGGCGTGCAGCGGCCAGCATTGCAAAACCGGCCCGCGCTGCCGCGCCGGCCGCTACTGCCAAAGGGCAAGAAGCCGAAGCAATAAGCGCGCGTCAGCTCATGCGACGCGCCGCAACCAGGCCCGCATCCGCTGCATCAGGCCTCCGCCTCGGGCGGATCGCGCCGCCTCGGTTACGCGCGATACCGGCTCTACCGTCGGCGCAAACACCGCGATTCCGGAGCTATCGTTGCAGACCGGCGCGGCGCGTTCGACGACCTCACCGGCAGCCGGCCGATACGTCGGCTCCTCCATCGCCGGCACCAGCGCCGGTTGCAGCGGAGGCGGTACCGGCTCGCCGAGCGAGGGGCTTGGCGTCGAGGGTGTTGGCGCGGCGGGCCGGCGAACCCTGCGCTTCTCGGGCGCGGGCTGCCTGGCCTTGCTTCGCCGCGCCTTCTCGGCAAGCGCCACCGCCTGCAGCGCGATCGGGCCCACTGTTTCCAGAAACGCGCGCTCGTAGCCGCGCGACAGCCGCGCCAGCGCATCGGAAAGCGGCAGCCAATCGACCGATCTTACGTCATGCATGAGCTCATGAATCTGCTCGCCATCGGCCTCCATGCGCCAATAGTGAACGACCTTGGAACGCCCGCCGCACTCGTGGACCAGCGTTCCCAAGAATTCGTGCACGGACACATCGTGCCCGGTTTCTTCCAGCACCTCGCGCTCGGCGGCATCGCGCGGCGTTTCGCCGGCATCGAGCTTGCCCTTGGGAAGGACCCACTCATTGCGCTTGCGCAGGCGCACCACCGCGACCAGCGGCGTCCTCGCCTGCCGCAGCACAATGCCCCCCGCCGCCAGCACCGGCGCCCGCGCCATCTTGAGAAGTCCCGTGCGTTGAATTCAACTCGCGGAATATATAAAGAGGCGCGCGGCGAAAAGCGAGATTAGGGCGTGCCCCCATATGTTTAGAGTAATCGGTGGACGTCCGCTTCGGTTCGCATTCCGGACTCAAATCGGAAATCGGATCATGTCCGAAAAGTGCCCAGGAACGGATATTGCATGGTGTTTATCTATCATACCGCTCGATCACGAACGTGAAGCGTCCGCGCGCGCGCTTCCTTTCTTCGATTGGCGAATTTGACAGGCTGTCTGACGCGTCAAGCACCTGCATCATTTTCGCGCGCCGAGACTCCCCAAAGGGCTGACCGCAACGCCATGCATTGATTCATCTGGCTTTTGAGGCGTTCGACGCTGCTACTGAGGGCTGCAATCAGGACGGCGCATAGGAGGTAGTCGTTTTCTGTGCGTTCACAGTGCGGACAAACAAATGAGGTTAGGCTGTGACTGTTACTCGGCCTGTCGAGATTCGCTTACGCGGCGCACGAAAAAAATCGCACCGGCAATCGATCAGGTGCGCTGCACCGCAGTAACCAGAAAATGCATACCGGAGGAAATATCCATGAAGAAGCAACCAAGACATCTCGCTACATCCATTGCGCTTGCCATCGGCGTGACGCTCGCTGCATCGTCAACGTTCGCTCAATCGGTGGATACTGCGCGCATCGACGCCGGCGGCCAGAATGACTGGCTGACCTACCATGGCTCCTACAAGTCCTATCACTACAGTCCGCTCGCCCAGATCAACACCAACAACGTGTCCAATCTGAGCGTTGCCTGGATCCATATTCCCGGACGGTCGACCCGCGGGCTGCAGTCGATGCCGCTCGTGGCCGATGGCGTGCTCTACTACACCGGCTCCTACAGCCGAACCTTTGCGTTGAACGGCGCTACCGGCGAGGTGATCTGGTCCTATTTCCCGGAACTGGACGAAGCGTTGATCGCCCGACAGACCCACTCGCCCTACAATCGTGGCGTCGCGATCGGCGAGGGCAAGGTCTATGTCGGCACGATGGACGGCCGGCTGATCGCCCTGGATATGAAGACCGGGAAAGTCGCCTGGGACACCAAGCTGGTCGATTCCCAGAAGCTGACAGTAGGCTTCACCGGCGCGCCGCTTTACGCCAAGGGTACGGTGGTTATCGGCTCGCAGGGCGGCGAATGGCCGGGCCGCGGCCCGATCTTCGGTGTTGATGCCGCGACAGGAAAGAAGAAATGGGAATTCCTCACCGTCGCCGGCACCGATGAAGCCATGAAGACCTGGGGCAACAACTCCTGGCGCACCGGAGGCGGCGGCGGCTGGATGCCGGGCACCTACAACTCGGAGACCAACACCATCCTCTGGGGCACCGCCAATCCGGCGCCGCTCTACGATTGGTCGGGCGCCGATTACAAGACGCAGGGCGCGCGTCCGGGAAACAATCTCTACACCACCTCGGTGATCGCGCTTGATCTCGATAACGGCAAGCTGAAATCCTATTATCAGGAGCTGCCGCACGACGCCTGGGACTTCGACAGCGCGGTCGGCGAGTTCCTGATGCTCGAGCGCGACGGGCAAAAACTCGTGGTGCATCCCAACAAGAGCGGCTTCGTTTTCGTCTACGATCGCAATCTCGGACTGAAGAACGTCTGGCGGCTCGTTGAGAACATCAATTTCGTCAAGAATATCGATCCCAAGACCGGCGAGTTGATCGGCCGCCGCGACTTCTCCGCGGGGAAAGTCGAGTCGCCGCCGCTGTGCCCCTACATCGGTGGCGGCATCAGCTGGAACGGTGGTTCGTACAACCCGAAGACGGGCCTCTACTACAAGATCGGGCAGGAATGGTGCATGACGCTCGATGTCCAGAAGACGACTCCCGTGGTCGCTCCACAAGCCCAGCTTAACATCGGCGCCGATTTCAAGATGGCCCCTCCTCCGGGCGGTGAGATCTATGGCCATCTCGACGCGCGCGACCCGGTGACCGGCGCCAAGAAGTGGGAGGTTCGCTTCCCCGAGCCGCCGATTGCGAGCGTGCTGTCGACCGCAGGCAATCTCGTCTTCGTGCCTGACTCTCGCGGCGTCGTTCATGCCTACGATGCCGAAACCGGCACCGAGCTGTGGAACCACAACAACGGCACCGGGCACCAGGGTGGCATCGTCAGCTACTCCGTCGGCGGCAAGCAATATGTCGCCATGACCGCCGGCTTCGGCGGCATGCTGTCGGACGACTACGCCGCGAACTTTGGCGGCGTCTTCAAGAGCATGCCGAGGGATGACGGCGCGCTCATCGTCTACAGCCTGAAATAGGCTGATCCATTGCGCTGCCGGGGAGCGGGTGCAAGCCCGCTCCCCGTCCGTTCGAACGCACTGATTTGGACTTCAGGTAACTGGACTTGGACGTCATGAGTTTGAGATTGAACGGCACCGCGTTGCAGGCGGCGGTGTTCGCCGCGTTGGCATGGACCATGCCGGCTGCCGCACAGCAGCCTGCCGCACCTTCCGCGCCGGATAACGAACCGCTCAATGTCGGACAGCTGTTTGCGTCAACCTGCGGCTTTTGCCATTCCGATGGCGGCCGCGCCGCCGGCAGGGGGCCGCAGCTCATGGACTCACCCCGCGACGACGAGTTTCTCCGAAACCGTATCAAGAATGGCAAGAACGGCGCCATGCCGGCCTTCGGCGCCAGCTTCAGCGATGCGCAAGTTAACGAAATCATCAAGTACATCCGGGCATTGAAGCCGCACCAGGGATGAAACGATCCATCCGTATCCGGGAACACGGCATGAAAACAATTCTCCCTCTCATGGTCACCGGCATTATTGGTCTGACTGGGCCTGCACAGGCCCGACCTCTCAGTACGATTCGTGACTTCGGTACGATGGGGCTATGTGCCCACCCCAATTCGCTGCCGTTCGCGAGCAAGGCGGGCGATCCGCCCGGCTTCCAGGTCGAGTTGGGGCAGGCGCTGGCGCGCGAGCTCGGCGTTACGCTCAAACTCGACTGGATCATCACCCAGTACCAGATGCGCAGCGCTGGCTGCGACATTGTCCTTGACGTCATCGCCGATCGCGAGGCGCAAGGCGAAACCAACCTGAGGATTTCAAAACCCTACTATCGCACGGGTGTCGCGCTCGCCGTGCCTTCGGACAGCAAACTCACGTCGTTCAAGAGCCTTGACGAGCATACCAAGGTCGGCGTCCAGGTCGGATCCATGGCTGCGATGATCATCAGTCAGCGTCATGTGCCGACATCGACCTTCGGATTCGAGGTTGACAGCCTCGAAGCCCTGGCCAATCACGAGATCGACGCCGCGGCAGTCAGCCCGACCATCGCCGCCTATTTCAATCTGACGCATCCGGATAAGGCGGTCCGCATAGTGGGTCCCGACGAGAGCGAGGCGAACCTCAATTGGAATGTCGCCGTCGGCATGGTCCGACCGGACGAGACGCTGCGCGATGCCATCGAGGGGGCGCTTGAGCGGTTGCGCGCCGATGGGACGGTCGAGCGAATATACGGGCGCTACGGAATCGTGCTGCAACCGCCGAGATAGTTCCGCGCCGCGCCGCCCCCACTTGTGGTCGCCGCTCGCCCCGTCGCTCGCCGGCGCTCGTGCTTGACCAGAGCGGAAGCGAGGTGCCGAGACCGTTCATTCGCATCCATCCGCATTTTGTTGAAGGACCGGCCGCGATAATGAAGAGAACTTCTGAACCACCACACTACTGGTTCGGAACCGGCTTTCGCAGCAGCGGCTGGCCGGCGCGAATCCGCGAGCCTTCGGTCACGCCGTCGCAAAACTCGAGATGATCCGGCGCCAGCACGATGATCGTTGATCCATGTTCGAACCAGCCGAGCTCACAGCCCTTGCGGACCTCGACGTCGCAAGGAAACGCGGTCGCGCCCCGGGTTTGCGCGTTGAGGACGACATCGAGGAAGTGCAGCCGGATGCTGGCCACTAAAATGGCCGCCACCGGCACCAGCGTCAGCGCCTCGCCGCTCGAGAGTTGGGTCTGCAGCACCGCCCGTTCGTTCTTGCAAAACAGCCGCTCGACCCGCTTCAGCGCGATCGGGTTGACGTTCCAGACGTCGCCATGGATGAAAGTGACGCGTTTGATCCGGCAGTCATACGGGGCGTGAAAGCGGTGATACATGCTCGAGGTCAGGCGCAGCGTGACGAAGCGGCCCTGGCGGTGTTGCTCCACCAGCGCGGCATCGCCGACGAGGTCGAGCAACGAATAGGGCGCGCCCTTGATCTGGTAGAGCTCGCCATCGCGGATGCTGCCGAACGCGCCGACGATGGCGTCGGAGGGGCTCGCCACCACCCGCGGATCGGGGTCGGGCGGTCGCAGGCCGGGACGAAGCTCACGCGTAAAACAGTCGTGCAGGCTCTTGAACTCGGTTTTCCTCGCCTCCGACAAATCGAGGTCGGAAAACAGCCGCCAGCAGGCAATCGAGAGGTCGCGGACATAAGGATTCTCGATTCTGCTGAACCAGCCCATGAAACGCGTGGCCGCCGCCCGCGGGATACGGTTGGTCAACAGGAAATTGAGGTCCTCCTGCTGGGACACGGCGGAGATCAGGGCTCTGATTGTCATGATTCTGTCAGCAGCTCTGGTTAGCGCTGGTGGCATGGATTCGCCCCTGTCGATTCTCTATTTGTCCACAGCTGCGGTCGCCGGCGCAGCCGCCGTCTTTCCCAAGGTCAAGGCGCGGCTGGCGCTGTCGCGCGCCAAGCACCGCTCGCTGAGCGGACATTCCAAGATGTCGCGCATGGTCGCGCGCATGGTCCCGGCTTACGAATTCGGCATCAGCGATTTCTTCTGTTCCGACGGCGCGCCGGCGGATCTCGCCACCAAGCGCCGGGACGGCTTCTTCGGGCTCGCCAAGCTTTACCAGGAGCGTTACGCCAGGGGCCGGCAGATGACGGCGGAAGCCGCGACCCGAATCTCCGACTTGCAGTTCACCGAAACCTACCGGGTGCCGTTCCAGTACAGCCGGCTGGTCCGCGAGCTTCTCGGCAGCAGCGCCTTCGTGGAATCGTCGTCGGGCGTCACCGTCACCGATGTCGACGGCAATGTGTCCTACGACCTGACCGGCTCGTATGGCGTCAACATCTTCGGCAACGATTTTTACAAGGAATGCGTCGCGGCTGCCGAGAAGCGCGCCCATGCGCTCGGCCCGGTGCTCGGCCCTTACCACCCCGTCATCACCGACAATGTGAAGCGGCTCACCGAGATCTCCGGGTTGGACGAGGTCTCGTTCCACATGTCCGGCACCGAGGCGGTGATGCAGGCGGTGCGGCTGGCGCGCTATCACACAAGCCGCACCCATCTGGTGCGTTTCGCGGGCAGCTATCATGGCTGGTGGGGCGACGTGCAGCCCGGCGTCGGCAATCCGGTCGCGCCGCACGAAACCTATACGCTCGCCGACATGTCCGAACGCACGCTGCACGTCCTGAAGACGCGGCGCGATATCGCCTGCGTGCTGGTCAATCCGCTGCAGGCGCTGCACCCCAATGCCAATGCGCCCGGCGACTCCGCGCTGATCGACAGCTCCCGAACCGGCAATTTCGATCGTGCCGCCTATGGCGCGTGGCTCAAGGCGCTGCGGGAAGTCTGCGACCAGCACGGCATCGTCTTGATTTTCGACGAGGTGTTCGTCGGCTTCCGCATCGCGTACCGGGGCGCGCAGGAATATTTCGGCGTGCGCGCCGACATGGTGACTTACGGCAAGAGCCTCGCCGGGGGCTTGCCGATCGGCGTCGTCTGCGGGCGCAAGGAACTGATGCGCCGCTTCCGCGACGATCGTCCCGCCGACGTCTGCTTCGCGCGCGGCACCTTCAACTCGCATCCCTATGTCATGACGGCGATGGACGAATTCCTGAGCCGGCTTGCCAGCCCCAATTTCCGTTCGGTCTATAACGCGCTCGACGAGACCTGGAACGGACGCGCGGCGCAATTGAACGACCGGCTTGCCGCGCAAGACCTGCCGGTCCGCGTCTCCAACCTGTCCTCGATCTGGATGGTCCATTACACCACACCGTCCCGCTATAACTGGATGCTGCAATATTATCTGCGGGCCGAAGGGCTCGCGCTGAGCTGGGTCGGGACCGGCCGGCTGATCTTCAGTCTGAACTATACGGATGCGGATTTTGCCGAGGTCGTCGATCGCTTTGTCGCCGCGGCCAACAAGATGAAGCAGGACGGCTGGTGGTGGCACGATGCTTCGCTCACCAACAAGACCATCCGCCGCAAGATCCTGAAGGAAATGATCGGCAGCGCCTTGAAGCGCTGACGCTGCACGCGACCGATGAACTTCCTCTCCCCGCTTGCGGTTCCGCTTGCGGGGAGAGGGTCGGGCTGAGGGGGAGTCTCCGCGAATTCGCCGACAGACGGACTCGCGGAGAGCCCCCTCGCCCGACGCGCTTCGCGCGTCGACCTCTCCCCGCAAGCGGGGCGAGGTGAACCGAGTGCGCGGACACGTCTTAAGACGTGGATGCCCGGGACAAGCCCGGGCATGACGAGGATCAACACAGCGCCTTTCAATTACCTGGCGATGACTCTCAGGCGTGCTGCTCTTCAAGCCCATGCTCAACGATATCGAGGCCGGGATCGATCAGCTCGCCCTTCAGCAGGAACAGCGGCGCCTTGTGATAGAGCTTGAAGTCGTTGAACGGGTCGGTGAGGATCTTGATCATCCACACCAGACCGGTCTCGACATCGCGGATGAAGAACAGGTGAACCGTGCGGAACAGAAGCCCGCCGATCCCGATCACCAGCCAGATCTTGGCAACGTGCCGCATGAAATCGGCCGGCGAGGTCCAGGGCGTGACGATGCCGAACAGGGTCGGATCGAAGAACAATACCACCGGCGACAGCGCCCAGATCGTCATCAGCACGATTTTTCGCTGCAAATTGTAACCGACCTTGATTTCTTCCTTGTGCTCGTGGGTCGCCTGATTGAGGTGATCGTAACCCCTGGGCTCGAAGAAGAAATGGCCGGCCTGACGTGAGGTCATGGAGACCAGCCAGCCGATCAGCGCGGACACCACCGGATCGAAAAACATCATCACATAGCCGATCAGGAAGCTGACGGCGCTGACGAAGTGCAGGCTCTGGTTGATCCGGCTGTGATGATAGTAGCGATGATCGTCCCAGCGTTGGACGCGCAATTGTTCCAGGAAGTTCTTGATCATTCTCTCCCCCAAAATAGGTTGATTCGTTCTACAGCGATTTCGATGTCCGGCATATGACATCATCAAAATGTCATATGACGTCTTGCGATGGCACACCCTGCGAACGACGCGGCCTGAACCCAACCTACGCGGCAGCCGCCATCTCGGTTTTGCGGAAACGAATCAGCGAGAAGTGACCGAGCGGCGGCACCAGGCGGCGCTCGACCAGTTCTATGCCCCGCGCACCCGCCGCCCAATGCATAAAGCGCGACCACGCGAACTCGGCGGTCCGGAAGCCGAGCGGACGCACCACCGGCTGCAGCCGCTGCTCGATGAAGCGGCGCATTCCGGCATCGGCGCTGACCCGGCTCAGGATGATCATCTCGCCACCCGGCCGCAGCACGCGCGCGAATTCATTGAGCGCAGCTTCCGGATTCGGTACCGCGGTCACGACATATTGCGCCATCACCACGTCGAATGAATCGTCGGGAAATTCGAGCTTCTCGGCGTCCATCACGGCGAGCCCCTCGACATTCTTGAGGCGGAGCTCGGTGACGCGCGTCTTCGCCTTGCGCAACATGGCTTCCGAGATATCCGTCCCGAAGATGCGGACGTGCGGGGCATATTGCGGCAATGAGATGCCGGTGCCGATACCGACCTCGAGCACGCGGCCGCCGATCTTGTTGGTGGCGATGATGGCGGCACGCCGGCCCTTGCTGAACACGCCGCCGAACACGAGGTCATAGATTGGGGCCCAGCGGTCGTAGGCCTGCTCGACCGTGGCGCGGTCGAAGTCCAACTCGCCGGCGTCGTCAAGTTTCATAATTTCAGCCATGATCACTCTCTCGTCGGTTTTCCTGATGATCCAATCAGCTTTTGGTCCGATCGGCCCTGGTTCGATCCTTGAGGTTATTGGGTTAGATCAGCCCTGCACGGCGCTTCTGCCGGCAACGCGCAACGCGGGTTGCAGCGAACGGCTTGGCTGCACCGCCGTCAGATTGCCGATGAACTGCCGCGCACTGTTTTCCCAGGAGCGCTCGAGCGCGAAATTCCGGCACGCCTCGCGCGACATGCCGGCGGCGCGCAGGCAGGCGCTGCGCAGGTCGGTATCGAGCGCGCCGATCGGATGGTCGGCGATCACGTCGAGCGGCCCGGTGACCGGAAATGCCGCGACCGGCGTGCCGCACGCCAAGGCTTCGAGCTGAACGACGCCAAACGTGTCGGTCAGGCTCGGAAACACGAAGACATCGGCGGCCGCCAGATGCGAGGTCAGGTCCTGGCCCTTTTTCTCGCCGAGAAACTTGACCTCGGGATATTTGTGCGCGAGCGAGGCCTTCTGCGGTCCATCGCCGATCACGACTTTCGTGCCCGGCAGGTCCAGCGAAAGGAAGGCTTCGAGATTCTTTTCGACCGCGACACGGCCCATGGTCATGAAGATCGGCCGCGGCAGATCGAGGCTCGCCGGGGAATCCGGATTGAAAAGCCCGGTATCGACGCCGCGCGTCCAGAAGCCGAGCTTCCTGAACCCTCGCGCGGCAAGCTCCTGCCGCAGCGAGTCGGTCGCGATCATGATCGTGCTGGCTGCGGCGTGAAAGCGTCGCAGCACGGCGTAGCCGAGGCTGACCGGAATGCCGGTGCGGACCGAAACATATTCCGGGAAACGCGTCGTATAAGAGGTCGTGAAGGGGAGCTTGTTGCGGCGGCAATAGGCCCGCACCGACCAGCCGATCGGGCCTTCGGTCGCGATATGGATCGCCTCCGGCGACGCCGTTTCTATCCTGCGGGCAATTTCACGGCGGTTCGGCAGCGCCACGCGCAAGCCTGGATAGGTCGGAACCCCGAGCGAGGCAAACCCGTCGGGCGTCAAGAACTCGATTTCGGCGCCGAGCGCGGAAGCGGCGCCGGCGAGCGAGGTCAACGTGCGAACGACGCCGTTGACCTGCGGATGCCAGGCATCGGTCGCAATCAATATCCGCATGACGAAAACCCGAGCGTTCGATGATTCTAAGGTTTCCGACGTTCAACCATGGATATTTCAAACGTGTGACGTCATCGAAATGTTGATCAGGTTTTTGTTAACCGCTGGACGCCGCCAGTCTCATGAAACTGTCATAAAACTATTCATGACCGCGACGAAACCTGCCAGCCATCAGTCTTGCGCCCGAACGCCATCGCGGGCCCGTGCTGATGCGCGGAATCAGCTGCGCAGCGTGCGAAAGAATTCGCGAACGTCCGAAACCATCGGCGGTCCTGGTCACGGTCGAGCCGCTCGATGACCGGCCGATCGCCGAATTGGTGACCCGCCTGTTGAGGAGCTACGCGAAGCCGTTGCGCAAGAAGCCAGTCCGATGATCGGCCCGGCGTGAACGCAGCAAGGCGTCACTTCACCATCAGCTCGTGCTTCAGACCGATCGCGCTCCGTCCGCCGCTCTTGGCGGGGCGGATGCGTCACTGTGAATTGTTTCCTCCCGCGGCAGCGGGACGAAACAATTCCTTACCGCGACGAAACCGTTTTGCAGTTTCGACGCAAACGTCCCGAAACCTTTGGCCGGTAACGATCTCGTTAGCGAGACGCCGGACTGGCGCCAGGGCGCACCAACAGTCTGAAAACAGGGGACGACCGATGTTCGAGCTGGAAACATTCAAGTTGAATTCCTGCAAGCTGAATTCCCGCGGCGCCGCCGCTTTTGCCGCGCTGGCCATTGGCGCTGTTGCCTTCGCAGGCTCTGCCGCGGCCGCGCCGCCGGAGTTGTTTCCCTTCATCATGACGCCGCCGACGCAAGTCGCGCCGCCGGTCGCGGCCGCGCCATTCGAAGATGAAGGCACCACCTTCGAGCTGCCGGCACGCTTGAGGCGCCAGGTCGTGAACTACGCGACTCGCGAGGCGCCCGGCACCGTCATCATCGATACGCCCAACACCTATCTCTATTATGTGCTCGGAGGCGGCCAGGCCGTCCGCTACGGCATCGGCGTCGGCCGCGACGGTTTTACCTGGTCCGGCACGCAGACGATCACCAAGAAGGCGGAATGGCCGGATTGGACCCCGCCCCCGGAAATGATCGCCCGACAGCCTTATTTGCCGCGCCAGATGGCCGGCGGACCCGGCAACCCGCTCGGCGCGCGCGCGATGTATCTCGGCGGCACCGTGTACCGCATTCACGGCACCAACGCGCCCGAGACGATCGGCACCCACGTCTCCTCCGGCTGCCTGCGCCTGACCAACAAAGACGTCTCCGACCTCTATTCGCGGGTCAACGTCGGCACCAAGGTGATCGTCCTGCCGATGGCCGAGCGCCGCGCGGATTTGGGCTCGGCCATTCGCTGACATTGCGGAAATTTAACGTATCGAAAAGCGGCCCCGGCATCGACCGGGGCCGCTTTCAATTGTGTTCACGAATAGCCCACCGCTCTGGCGCCGCCCCCACCTGCCCTATAGAATCAATGACTTGAATCAGTCCGGGGGGACGATGCGTCTGCCGATCCCGGTGGGACCCAAAACGATCCTGGTTGCCATCGCCGTGGTGGCGGTCTCGTTTTTTGTCAGCCTGATGGCGATGGACTGGCTGTGGCTGCGCGGCTCGTCTTCCGCACCGGCGATCACGGAATTGCCGCCGCTGCCGCCGGTCTCGCGCAGCTCGGTCATCGTTGCCCCGGTTGTGATTGCGCTGTCGCTCATTCGCGACATCGCCGACCACGCTGCGCCGCGCAACTTCACCGGCAAGGCCGACAATCCGGTATCGCAGGTTCTGCAAAATGCCGATATCGGCTGGTCCGCCTCGCGCGGACCGATCTTCGCGACCGGCGCGCAGGATGTGCTGTCGCTGTCGACCCCATTGAACGGAAAATTGAACGTCACGGGCTCGCTGTCGTCAAAAGCAACCGGTGCGGTCGGCGACGCCATCGGCGGCCTGCTCGGCGGCAACGCCGCCAAGCAAATCGGCGCCGTCAATATCAAGGCGCTGAACGCCAACGCCGAGATCAGGGGCAGCGTCACCATCACCTCGCGGCCGAAGCTTGCCGCTAGCTGGCACCTCGAGCCGAATTTGGGGGCGCAGGTCAGCCTCGGCGACACCAGCCTTTCGGTGGCCGGCGCGCGCGTCAACGTGCCGGCCCAGGTCAAGCCGCTGATCGACAAGACCGTCGGCGAGCAGCTCAACGCGGTGAGTGACCGGATCCGGGCCGACCAGACGCTGGTGCGCAATGCGCGGGAGCAATGGGCAAAAGCCTGCCGCTCGATCCCGCTGCAGAACGCCGGCGCGACTTCGTCATTGCCGGCGCTGTGGCTCGAGCTGAAGCCCACCCGCGCCATCGCCGCGCAGCCAAATGTCGACGCCAAGGCGGTGACGCTGATGCTTGGCATCCAGGCTGACACGCGCATCACGCCAACGCAGACCAAGCCCGACTGCCCGTTCCCGGAGAAAATATCGATCATCCCGCCGACGACGGGCGGCGTCTCTATCGGCGTGCCGATCGATGTGCCGTTCACCGACCTCAACAAGATCCTTGAGACCCAGCTTGCCGGCCGCACGTTTCCGGAAGACGGTTCCGGCTCGGTCGACGTCACCGTGAAGAGCGCGAGCGTCACGGCCTCGGGCAACCGTTTGCTAATCTCGCTGGTGGTGAAGGCCAGGGAGAAGAAGAGCTTGTTCGGGTTCGGCGGCGAAGCTACCGTGCACATCTGGGGCAGGCCGATGCTCGATCAGGCGCAGCAGACGCTGCGTCTTGCCGATATCGAGCTCGCGGTCGAATCGGAAGCGGCATTCGGGTTGCTCGGCGCCGCGGCGCGCGCCGCGATTCCGCATCTGCAGAAGGCGCTGGCGGACAAGGCCGCCATCGATCTGAAGCCGTTCGCAACCAACGCGCAGAAAAAAATCGCCGCCGCCATCGCCGATTTCCAGAAGAATGAGGACGGTATCCGGGTGGAGGCGAAGATCGACAGCCTGCAGCTTGCCGACATCGCGTTCGACTCCAAGACGCTGCGCGTGATCGCCCAGGCCGAGGGCTCGATCAACGTCTACGTCACCGCGCTGCCGGGGCCCTAGTCGCCTCTCATCCGCTCCCCGGCGGACCGCCCAAAAGTCGACTTTGCGCCCCTCGCCGAAGGGGCTAGAAGAAACTTCAACCAAATCCTCATCAAAAAAACGGGAGGAGAAACCATGAAATCGATTTTAGCCGCGCTCGCGGTCGGCCTCGCCTTCACCGCCTTCGGCGGGGTGGCGAACGCGCAGATTTCCAACGACGTCGTCAAGATCGGCGTCTTGACCGACATGTCGAGCCTCTATGCCGACGCTACCGGCAAGGGCTCGCTCGCCGCGGTAGAGATGGCGGTCGCCGACTACGGCGGCAAGGTCAAGGGCAAGCCGGTCGAGGTCATCTCCGCCGACCACCAGAACAAACCCGATGTCGGCATCAATATCGCCCGCAACTGGTATGACAATGAGAAGGTCGACGCCATCTTCGACGTCCCGACTTCCTCGGTCGCGCTGCCGATCTCGGCGCTGACCCGCGAGAAGAACCGGATCAACATCAATTCCGGCGGCGGCAGCTCCGATATCACCGGGGCTGCCTGCTCGCCCAACACCGTGCACTGGACCTACGACACCTACGCGCTGTCCAACGTCGCGGGCAAAGCGATGGTCAAGCGCGGCGAGGACACCTGGTTCTTCGTCACCGCCGACTACGCGTTCGGCATGGCGCTGGAGCGCGACGCCGCCAGTGTCGTCAAGGAGAGCGGCGGCAAGGTGCTCGGCGACGTTCGCCATCCCCTCAACTCGTCGGACTTCTCGTCGTTCCTGCTGCAGGCGCAGGCCTCCAAGGCCAAGGTGATCGGACTCGCCAATGCCGGCGGTGACACCACCAACGCGCTGAAGCAGGCCGCGGAGTTCGGCATCATCCAGGGCGGTCAGAAGATGATCGCGCTCTTGCTGGAAATCACCGACGCCCACGCGCTCGGCACCAAGGCGACCCAGGGCCTGATCGTCACCGATGCCTTCTACTGGGACATGAACGACGAGACCCGCGCGTTCTCGAAGCGCTTCAACGAGAAGGTCGGCCACATGCCGACCATGATCCAGGCCGGTCTTTATTCCGCGACCATGCATTACCTCAAAGCGATCGAGGCAATCGGTACCGACGAAGCGCCGAAGGTGATGGAGCAGATGCGGGCGACCCCGATCAACGACTTCTTTGCTCACGGCGGCAAGATCCGGATCGACGGCCGCATGGTGCACGACATGTATCTGTTCGAGGTGAAGAAGCCGGAAGAGTCCAAGGGCGAGTGGGATCTCTACAAGCTCATCGCCACCATTCCAGGCGACGAAGCATTCCGTCCGCTCGACAAGGGCGGTTGCCCGCTGGTGAAGACGAATTGAACGTCATTGCGAGCCAACGGGCTCGCAATGACGAGAATCGTAGGGTGGGCAAAGCGAAGCGTGCCCACCAACCTGTTGCCGCGGACAAGATGGTGGGCACGGCGCGATAGACGCGCCTTTGCCCACCCTACTCGCTCCTCGTGCGGCGATCGCTTCCTCAATCCTCGAACTTGAACGAGACGTTGAGCTTGACGCGGTAGGCTTCGATCTTGCCCTTGGCATCGAGTTGCATGTCGAGCTTGACGACCTCGGCGACGCGGAGGTCCCGGAGGGTTTTGCCAGCCCTGTCGAGCGCTGTCACGGCCGCCTTTTCAAAGGATTCCTTGCTGGTACCGATCAGTTCGATGACTTTGTAGACACTCTCCGGCATTTCGTCCTCCCGTTCGGTCTTAGGCAGGAAGCAGGGTGCTCCTGCTGCGTTCGAGCCTAACATCGCGACACCGGCGCTGAAAGCCACAAGTGCCCAACGCAAAAGCGCGCCCGGCAAGACCGGGCGCGCCCCGATTTAGTCTGACGATACAGGCACTCGCCTACTCCGTCGCGTATTTGAACTCGGGCATTGCGGTCAGACTGTCCTTGGTTGCGTTGAACACGGCGTGGTCCGGGTACCACGGATTGGGCTTCGCATTGTTCGCCGGCGAGGTGGTGGTGGCCGTACCCGTCGTCGTGGTCGAAGCCGGACGGCTGCCCGGCGCATTGGGCGCGCCGGAGACGCCGGTATAGGCAACCGGCTCGCTGACGAATTTGATCTTGTCAAAGGGCACCGCGACCAGGCGCGAGCCCATGCCGAGGAAGCCGCCGACGCTGATCACGGCTGCCTTGATGTTCCCGCTCTTGTCGGTCAACAGATCGTTGATCGAGCCGATGCTTTCGTTGTTGTCGTTATACACGCTCAGGCCGGCGAGCTTCGAGGCACGCCAGTCGCCCTTGAACGAAGCGTCGGAAGCCGCCGACGGCGCGGTGTTGGCGCGGTCGGAAGTTGCGGTCGGAGTTTGCGCGAATGCGACGCTGGCCATCAACGCGGCCCCGACCACACCGGTCGTGATATATCTTGCGAACATGACGTCTTCTCCCTGATCAGAAATTGTAGGGGAAAACCCGCTGGTGCGCCGGCCGTTCCCGCCGCAGCGCGCAAATTCAACCCTCGCAGTTGCGCAAACGATCGCGGACATTTGGCGAAATGCAGACGCGTCTGTCCCGCTGCGGCATTTGCTGCATGGACGCGACTGCCACGCGCGATCAGAAGCCGCCCCAGTAAGGCGGAAATAAATAATAACTATCCTGTGATTTCAATTGCTTAAAGTACTTTTCGGACGTTCGACCGGGTATAAGCCGGGTATCGAAGATAGAGGCCCGCAGAAGGGGCCGTAGAGCCGTCCGCTGCCCGGAAGGGCCTCCGGGAAGCCGCCGCTCCGGGAACGCACGGACGGGCCGCGCTAGGTCGCCTGCAAGCTGTCGAGATGCCGCGCCGCAACCGGAAATCGCTGCACCCGGAGGCCGCCTAGAACGAAAAAAGCCGCCCGGCTACTTCCTACCCAGACCCAAAAATTCCGCACCGGCGGGCTTCCTATGGGGCCGGATAATTTTGTACCGACTGTTACAAAACTGTTGCCATGCTCCACACGTCGGGGCTTTACTCATTTTAGGACACAATCGGACGTTGAGGTCAAAATCACAGGAGAGTTAAAATGGCAAAGACCGTAAAGAAGGCAGCGACCAAGACTGCAAAGAAGCCCGTTGCGAAAGTTGCGAAGAAGGCCGGAACGGGCTGCGACATCGAGACGGCGCTGAAGTTGATGCAAAGGAAGGACGGCGCAACGCGGGAGGATTTGAACAAGGCGGACTTCCGGCGACCTGCAATGGCAGCGATCAATTCCGCGAAGGCACGCGGCCTAAAGTTCAAGGTCGTTAAGAAGGACGGCGCGCGAACGGTCTATCACGTTTCGGCCGAGTAGCCGGGATGCACACCCTTATCCATTTTCCACGGAAGGGAATGATGATGCTTAGCCCCGTAGCCATCGACGCGATTGTCGCAAAACTGCGCTTTGCGATTTACGAACTTAAGATGGTCCTCGTGGAGGATGGCGAGGCCGCCGCCGATCTTCAATCGATAATCGACAGGCTCGAAGAAGCGGTGATGATAATTCAGCTGCAAAGATAGTCTTTCGAGAGAGAACCTACCCCCGGCCGCGAGGCCGGGTTTTTCTTTTTCCAAACAGCCACAGGAGACAAAAATGAGATACCACGCACCACTAGACCCGGACTGCCCGAAGGTCGCGGACTTCATGCGCTCGCTATTCGATGATCCGATGACAGAGGCGATGGGCGCGCCAACGGACGATATTGTAGAGGGGCTTCGAACGTAAGCACCGGCAAACTTGCACGCGCTGTCAGCGATACGGCGCGGCCAACATCGAGGTGACGTCATGACAACCATGGTACGTGATCGAGACTACTATCTCCGTCTGAGACGAGAGTATCAGCCAGGGAACATCAAGCTAGTGATCGTAGCTGAGTTGCCACCAGCCTCCGGGAAATACTTTTACAATCCGACTGGCTCGAACAAAGAACCGCTGTTCGTGGCCATCATGCTTCAACTCGGCCTCTCTCCCCCGACGAAGGAAGCTGGCCTACGCGAACTTCAAAATAGGGGTTGGGTCTTGATAGACGCAACCTACCAGCCGGTAGATAAACTCAGCGACGCTAGTCGCGATAAGGTTATCGCCAATGATTATCCATCGCTCCTAGCCGACCTCGTAAACCTAACGCCTGATCGATCCGTCCCGGTGGTTCTAATCAAGTCGAATGTCTGCCGGATACTGGAACCCCTTCTATCGACGGACGGGTTCAAGGTCCTCAATGGCGGCCGGCTCATCTACTTTCCTAGTAACAGCCACGAGACGAAATTTAAGAAACAGTTTGGCGCCGTCGTGTCCGATTTGCCGGAGGTTACGTCATGAAACGAACGATGATAGCGACGCTAGCGTTGACGAGCGGAGTTCTCGTCGGCAATCTCTACGGCGGCTCTTCGAATAAATCTCGCAAACTCACTCTCGCCCACAAAGTCTTCAATTGTCTTGAATTGTTCAGTCACGGCAGCGATCGCTTCGCGATGGCTTGCACCTCTCATCCGTTGTTCCTTTAGCGCGACCTTCATCTCGTCGTAGATCTCTTTCGTCATTTTATTTATCGGGGCGACCATAGTGGGAGCGCGCGTCGGCGTCACAACTGTTCGTTCGTTCGTCATAGAATTTGCGAGGCGATTTATTTGGCCCTGCATCTCACTTAGCAGCGAGAGGATGGCCTTATCTACCGGCTCCTTGACCTCCTCCAAGGCGACAGTTTTGAACGGCCCAAAGCTTTTGATAAACGAGACAGTATCGGGACTGCTTATTGAAGCTGCGTAGGTGCTTGAGACTTTTCTAGCTAATTGCGATTTGAAAATCTCAATCGTTCCGTGTCGCAAATCACGGGGATAAGCCAAATGCTCAATCATGCCGGTATCAAACATAAAGGGCGTTTTGTCGTCCTTGACGATGACAACAGGCTTATCGAATGCAAGCCGCATTCCAAGCTCGAACAAGACATTAGGATTGCGACCACTCACGTCGCAAATGGCGATTGGATCAGAATAAACATTTTGGATGATCCTGCGGTGAATAATACCAGTTTCATCGCCATCGCTAACCATCCGGGCTCGAAATTGCGGCTCGGATGGAGCTTCTACTGCGCCGACAATTATCGATCTCACGTCCTCCCAGTGGGTTGCAGAACAATTGTCAAACTCTGCAAGAGGCATGATCAAGCCGCATGACAACGTCTTCGCATCGGCAATGGTGACGGGTGATGGGGCATCCATTCGTGTGTAACTCCAAATTGGCTTGAAACCAGATGAGGGTGATCCGTTCCGAAAATCAATAGCACCGCGATAATGGGCCGGGGCCGCGCGCCCCCGGTCCTTTATCAACCTACGGAACAATTTTGTAGCCCTTTGTGTGCTTGCGGCGCGGCGCGGCCTTCGGGACTGGCCTACGTCGGTTCAGCGCCCTCATCATTCCGATCCGCGCAAACATCGTCGGCCCGTCATGCTCGGCAACCAGCAACAGCAGCTTTCATCGCGGCTTGCCATTCTACGGCGTCGTGTTCGGCCTTCGGCAGCTTAGTGATGTAGAGCGCGGCGTCGCGGAGCGTGACTAGCTTTTAGGTCGCCACACACCCAACAGGGTTCTTCACTTGGGCGGGGGCGGGGTACTCTGTGGAGTATCACCGTCCTCGGGCGGCGGCGGGGGGCTCCGTGTAGTACCGCCGTAGCCAAAGTTGTCATTGCACTTGCAGGAGCGCACGTAATCGTTGCGAACCCATCCGCTGGCCGGAGACAGCGATCCGCTGGCCGGAGGCGGGCGATAGAGCCTATCTATATCGGCCCAACAGAGGCCCGAACGGGGCCAGCAGCGTCGTGTAACAAGGTTGACTACATCTTTGTTCTGCAGGTATTTAAATTTGTTGGTTCCGTAGCTATTCCAGATAGAAAGCGCGAAGCCTGGGTTCAAACCTGACACAGTGCATTCACACTGGGCCCAAGCATCCGAAACAGCCAACAAGGTCAATAGTGCAGTAGCAACCCACACCTTCGGCTTGAGCATCCTCCTGCCCTCCCATTTAGCTGGTTTCTATAAACTTCTCCCGCTTTGCACCAAGTATAATATCACAGAAAACCGCTGATTAAGATTTCTGTATTGGCTGAAGCCTCATTCAAACGATCCGGTAGGCTTTCTTCCGTTTCCGACGTGGTGCCGGTGCCGCTTCCGGCCTACGTCGGTTAAGCGCCCTCATCATTCCGATACGAGCGAACATCGTCGGCCCGTCATGCTCGGCTACCAGTAGCAGTGCCTTCATTGCGGCTAGCCATACTTTGGCGTCGTGTTCGGCCTTCGGCAGCTTAGTGATGTATTCAGCGGCATCGCGGAGCGTGACTAGCTTCTTGCCGTTAGGCAATTCGATAGGTTCGGAAAATCGTTGATCCCAGGACAGGGCTCATCTCCTCGACGCCAACCATGTCCGAGATTAGCCGCTAACCGGACGTGCAGCCATATGCGTCAAAATCGGCGCGAAATGACCCGAAGCGGAACCAAATGCTGTGTCCAGTTTAGGCAAGAGCTGCTGAAAAACGTTGACCTTCGAAGCGCGACGCCGCAAGGATCCAAATAAACACAACAGCTCTTGATGCGGTGCCCCTCAATGACTTCCAATACATCAGCTCCACAGGATGTTATTTCTCGCCGCGACCCCAAACCTTCAGTGGAGCGAATTGAGCAACTTGCTCAACGTATTATCGATGGCGATATTATTCTTCCTAAATTCCAACGTGATTTTGTTTGGGATGACGAGCAAGTCATCAACCTGCTGGATTCCATTTCGAAGAATTACCCAATAGGGAGCATCTTGCTGTGGCTTAGCACACAAAAGCTTCGGTCAGAGACGAATATTGCGGGGCTTCCTTTCAAGGATCGCCCCAAAGAATATCCGGTAAATTATCTGCTTGATGGCCAGCAAAGGCTGTCTTGTATCTGTGGCGGGCTATTCTGGGACCAAGCCGAGGGTGCGCCGGATAGCATCTGGAACATTGCTTACGACTTGAAAGCAAAGCGTTTTGTGCGGCTCGAAACGCTAGACGATCCGCCATTGCACCAAATTCGGCTCAACAAGCTACCTAGCCCAGCTGCATACTTTCAGCACGTGGCCGCATTAAAAACCCTGACGAACGAAAACGTTTCAGCTCTTGAGGCAGAGGCAACGAGGCTTTTCAACATCTTCAAAGATTACTCGGTTGTACCGTAACACTGCATGACATGCCAATCGAGGCGGTTGCCCCAATATTCGAGCGCATTAACAGCACAGGCACAAAGCTGACGATCGTCGACCTTATGCGGGCCGCGACATGGAGTGAATCCTTCGATTTGGTCGACACCATCGATGAAGATGTTTTAGAAGTGATTTCTGCCAAAGGGTTTGGGTCAATCGACCGAAAGGCTGTTCTCCGTGTTTTGTCATCCGCTTCTGGCTTTTCATTTGCTACGCCTGGCATTGACCGCCTCCGCGACCGCACACCAGAGCAGCTCAAGGCCGCGGCAGCGGATACGGTGCAGGCATTCAAGCTAACGGTCGATTTTCTTTACGACCAGCTGCACATCCCCAACTCTACTGTGATCCCTTATATCAATCAGGTTGTTGTCATCGCGGAGGTCTTCCGACGTAATCCAGCACTCACTGCTCGGAAGCTTATGCGTCTCCGGGAATGGTTTTGGCAAACTACGCTGACTAGTTACTTCAGCGGCTGGAACTCTGGGCAAATGGATACAGATCGGGATGCGGTCGCACAGTTTGTGGACGGAAAAGCGAAAGCCTCGACATGGGCGTAGTTCGACCCCATTCGTCGATTTGGAGTTCGAAAGCCTTCAGGGCGAATAACGCGCACTCGAAAATGCTGGGCCTCATGCTGACACAAACGCGGCCACTTGACCTTATTAGCGGACAAAAGCTGGACCTGAAGGAAGCTCTGGCGTGGCAAAACGGCAAAGAATATCACCACATCTTCCCCCGCGCCTTTCTCGCAGGAAAGGGATTCCAACCAAATAGAATAAACGCTCTATGTAATTTTGCGCTAATATGCTCTAACTCGAACAAGCTGATATCGGATAAGAATCCATCCGTTTATTTCAAGGAAAGTGCGCACCGGCTTGGGGTTGATTTCAAAAAAGTGTTGGAGTTGAATTTAATTAGTGACGCTGCCTTTAATGCCGCTCTTGCGGATGATTTTGACGCATTCTCTTCCGCGCGGGCAGCAACCCTTGGCGACTATGCAAATAAGTTGTGTGGCTGGAACTGAATACCGAATATGCACCCAGCATCAGCCGGCGCTATGCGGCTTGCCCCAAAAGTATTCGCGGTTGCCGGTCTCGCGCTCGGCGAAATCGTCAATTGCTGACATGATCGCCTGCACCAATATGTAGCTGCCTGGCACCTTCACACGAACATGCTCCGCCCGAGTGCAGAGATGCCGCACTTTCCAGAGCGCAGCCATAAACTGAGATGGATCTTTTATCGACGCCGCTTCTTGCGGCTAGCAGATGTTCGAACGCTTTTGATTTTGGTCGTGCGCTTCGGCGCGGGTCGCGTGTTGCGGGGTTGCGTTTTGCGCTTCGGCTCGGGTTGCGCGTCGCGGACCGGCTCGGGTTGCGTGTCGCGGACCGGCTGGGGTTGCGTGTTGCGGACCGCCTCGGCCAGCATCTCATGCAGCTCAGCCTTCGTCTTAGGCCTTATTTTTTCGCCCATAGGTCGTCTCCCGTGACCGGGGAGACGACGGTAGCGCGGCAACGCTGCGCCGCGAGGAAAACCGCTGATTAAGGTTGCTGGTTAAGTTTAATGGCGGCGGCATTGGAGCAGAAAATGGTTCGCCCCATCGTAGCAGACGATGACATCGCAATCGGCGAAGGGGTTTGGATCAAGATCGGTCATCGCGGCGGCGCTGGCCGATGTCTGCTTTCGCGGGTAACGCAGACATCCCATTTCCATGGCGTCAGGACCGTTTTTGACCCCATTGCCGAAGTCGGCACCGCGCCCATCGTCACGCGGGAGATTGACGCCCGGCCGCCTTTGGTCCATTTTTACGCTTGGTAGATACGACCTGCTGCTTGCGCCCTCCGGGGACGGTAAACGTATCGTAGGCTTTTGAGCCCTTTGCCCGAACGAGCCGGGCCAGCAATGCAAGCCCTGGCACTTCTGTCTCGTTCAAGAGCAAAGGATGAAGACATGCGCGATTTCCGCAACGCCAAACTCATGGCGCAAACGCTACGTTCGGCCCTTGCTGCCAAGGGTATCAAGATCACCGTTGGTCAAAGCCTCGAACTAGTCGCCGCGATGTTCGGTCTAGCCGATTGGAATACGCTAGCTGCCGCAATTAACGCGGAGAAGCCTGTTCCTCGCGAGAAAGTCTCGCAGCTGTCGGGCATGAGAAGTAATCCGTTTCCACCGCTTTCCGCCGAGCTCGCTACGACGCTACATCGGGCGATCGGCTTCGCCGCCCAGCGAGATCATGAATACGCCACACTGGAGCATCTTCTACTTGCCCTAATAGAGGATGCTGATGCTTCGGCATCCATCAGTGCCTGCAATGCCGATCCCATTGGGCTAAGGGAGAGGCTTGTTGATTACCTCGACCATGAACTGACGAAAATAGTCATGGAGAGACAAGCGGAACCCAAACCGACAGCCACATTTCAACGCGTCGTGCAGGTTGCGAGGTTCGTAGGAGCGGCGGGTCGCCGCACAGCAACCGGCGCAGATACGTTTAGGGCAATTTTTTACGAAACGCAGAGCCCGGCTGCGCGCTTTCTCGCTGAACAGGGAATTACCTATCAACAATTACTCTATAGCGGTGGCACAGGCCGCAGATGAAGCGCGCCTAGTCGCACGTCTGGATATGGCACGAACCGGACCAACCGGGCCGGTCTGATGACGTCCGTTGATCGGGTTAGACCGGAAGTGGCCGGACCACGGTGAAAACGTCGCGAATGACCCGGAACGGACTTTTCAGATTGCTTGATCAATAATGATCTGATGGGTTGTCGTCTGCTGTCACCGGCCCGACACCGCCAACCCATTTTTCGATTCTATACAAGCGTTTGCCAAGCCGGCTCATTGGCTCGTAGCACGCCGGTTCGAGTTTCTGCTGCCGTCTCAAATCTGCGGCTTTCACTCTGAATTTGTTATCGGTGTGACGTTGCTCATCCGGGGTCATGGCATCGTAGTTGCCCCAATCGAAACGCATATTGGCGACATCCATATAATCGGGACAGTCGTTCCGGACATATTCGTACCCAAGTGCCCGCATGCATAATTCCACGTCATCGGCTGCTGCGATGTCTCGCTCTTCCAGAGCAGGCTTAAATCGTAGCTCACATGCACTCAGCCCTTGTTTCTGGTCTGAATAACAACCAGCCAGAAGCAAGCTAAACAAGCAAGAGAGCGGAAAGAGCCTCATTTTCCCTCGCCTTCCCTGCCGACACGTTAGCGTCTTTTGGCCGCGCAGGCGAGGTGCCCGAGTTTGGCACGTTTGAGACATGCCGGGGCGGCCTGCCCATGTCCGTTTCCAGGTGCAGACAGAAGTGGCGTTTCGGGGCTGTCAGGTCGCATTTTAAGCGGAAGCGCCCATTGAAGGACTAGGAGGTGAACTGGCCGCTCGAAACATTGAGACGTTCTCGTTTCCCTGATAGCCTGCGGGATGCAGAGGAGTCCGAGGGGATCGGGGAATACGCCATGGCTACTATTGCTGATCTGCGAGAACGTTTCGACGAAATCGTCTCGAATGAAGAGGAGCTCCGAGCCGTTGTCGGAGAGCCGCCTCCACTCGGTCGCTAAGGTCATCACCGCCATCGACGACGTCGCACGTACATTCATCGAGCACGCGCCATTCGCCTTCATTGCCTCGGCGGGTCAATCCGGTCTGCTAGACATTTCACCCAAGGGCGACGTTGCAGGCTTCGTGAACGTGCTCGACGATCACACCCTTGCAATTCCTGACAGGCTCGGCAACCGCCGCCTGGATACCTTCCACAATGTGCTTCGAAATCCGAACGTCGGAATAATCTTCCTTATTCCGGGCATGACGCACACACTTCGGGTAAGCGGGAAGGGTATCATCGTGAGAGACGATATCCTCCGAGATGCGATGAAGGTGAATGGCAAGGTGCCAAATCACGTCTTGGTCGTGGGAGTGGAAAGGGTCTTGTCACACTGCCCGAGGTGCATGATGAGATCTGGTCTCTGGCAACCCGATACATGGGGCGAGCCAACCGCGGTGCCATCCTTTGCTGCAACGCTGGTCGCTCACGCCAAGACACAGCACAGCGTCGAGCAGATGCAGGCCATCATCGAGAAAGGCCACAAGGAAAGGCTGTGAGGGCATGTCCGCTGGTGGCACTTTTGAGACATGCTGTGACGTCTGACTTAGGTCCGTTATGCGCACCTAAGCGGACGTCGGCCACTGCCTCTGAGGTCGCAGCGAAAGGGTCAGCTATCATCAAAAGGGTGCCAGCGGCCGGTCCCGGAGGAACGTAACAGGCGAACTTGCATCGCGTGCAGAACCGCCGCCAGCGTGCGGAGTGTTGTTTTGGATCACGCACATCACCTCTCCGCTGGACGTGCGCCGGAGGTAAACCGCCGGTAACCGCGGAGACGCGGCAGCCAAGAGGATGAAAACTGTCGCGTCCCCTTCGCTCGCAAACGGGCGGGTTGCGCAACCGACCACGCGTGACGCACCGTCGCGAAACTGAATTCACGCATTGATTAACGCGTCATACGATGGGCTAGACCGAAGCGGATGCGCACGGGCTATCACATCTCGATTTTCCGGGTCCGCATAAAGCAGATCATAGATTTGCGATCTGGTTAGCGTCGGAGATAGCGCATGTTGCTTTTCAGCCAAGGCGCTCAACTGTGCGGCTGCTTTCATACTATCGTCCGCGACTAATGTTGATCCACCTCTGTGCTAACCGGAGTAGTTGACATCATCTGCGGCACGGACTTCGACAACGCCGCAAATTGTTTCATCTCAGAGATGTTGGCCCACGACTTGCGGAAGTCGAGATCATTTTCATATTTGCGGGCGAACGCCTTTGCGTCCGTCTCGCCCTCGCGCTTATTGATCGTGGCCTGCTTCATCAACCCCTCTTCGAGAATTTCGATGGCAGGCATAAGTTTATGAATATCCATTGGAGTATTTTCCTTTTTTGAAATTTCATTGAGATGCAATGCGAGTAAACGGCCGTGTGCCGTACTGGTCATGCGATGCAGATGTTCTTCTTCGCTCCGAGTTGGATCGACCGTTACCATCAGCTTTGCCCAGGCGCGAAGTTTTGTTTCGACCTTGAGGCTATCATCCTCATCGCGAGGGCCGCGCAACGGGTCGGAGACATCAGCTTTAATAATGTCGTTGAACATCTTGGCAGCGGCGCTGCCGCCCTTGGCCACATCGTCACGCTGATCGTGAATTTCGCCCGCTGCCCATTTATTGAAGAACCAGCGGTCCCATTGCTTTTGAGTGGTCATCACGCACCTGCCTTTGCGGGCATCTGGAACGGCCGTTTATTTCGCTCCGCTATTTCATGTAGCCGCTTCATTTCAGCTTGCCGCTGCTCTATCTCGGCGGCGGACGGCGGCGGCATGACCATGCCCATGTTCACCGGGTTAGGCGGCCCCGACGCCCGCTTGCGCCGCTCCGCTGCTAACGCCGCTAGCTTCATTTCGTCATCTGCGGCGGCGGGCTTTGGCATCTGCGCTAACAGCCGTTGCCTTGCGGCGGCTAGTAGATCATTCAGCGGCTGCCTTTCGGTTAGTGCGGCGAGCAATGCGATAATGTCTCTTTCATTGTCGGTCATCACGCAATCCTCTTTAGGAATTCATGCAGCCGGGCATTCGCGGCGGCCTCGGCATGCGGCAATGTTTTTGTGGATGCAAGATAGTCAACGACCTTTGTTAGATCGGCGATTGCCTGCGCCAGTTCGGCGACTAGCTCATCGATGAAGATCGGTTGCTCTTGCGGCGGGTCGCCGATATTTTCTGAAAAAGTCATAATGCGATTTTCCATTTTTGAAATTCCATTGTTAAAATTCTCCGCCTCTAAATTGGCCCCCATCTCCCGCGCCCCAGGCCGCCGTTGTTTGCCCAATCCAAATATTTTTCAGTGGTGTTCATTTCACGAGGCTCAACACTCACAGGACGCGCTGGGGCTTTGGTTTCCGTGCGCAGGCCCCTTGCCAAAGGGGACCCGTTGTTTTCGAGATTTGAATTATTTTTATTTTGATCGTGTCCATCGACGGTGGACGTTGTTGTCGCGTCTGTCGCAGCGTGCCCAGTGCCCCGTGCCGATGTATCTGCGGCACGCGACGGTTGATCAGCTATGCGGGTGTACGTTGCGTTATCAATGGTAGCGCGTCCTCCGTCGTCATCACGCTCTGCCTCAACGAGCGCGCTGTATGCAGACATCAGTTTCTGCATCGCTTGATCTTCGGTAACGTGGACTGATGCGCGAACGTCTACAGATGACGCGACCTGCGCCATACTCGGCACTAGTTTCATGAGCATGTTGTAGAGCATCGTTGGATGACGCTTCGCCCAGGCATCGAATTTCTGCTGCCCTCCGACGCTCTTGAAGGCCGACATTAATACGCGGCGCATTTCGAGCGGCATTTCTTCTTTCATTTGCGCGTCCTATTCATTTAGCATCGCCAATACATGCCGCTGCTCCTCGATCAACTCGCCTTTAATTATTGCGTCGCTGGTATTTGCGATCGTGACGGCAAGATCGGCAGCATTGTTGATGTAGATTTTTTGAGTAGCCGTTAGCCCCGGACCGAATTCCATTTTCAGCGCGCGCACAATTTTTCGTTTTTGTCGCTCGTCCTCGCTGTTCCAAAGTGGTTTCTTCGGCGGATAAAATGGATGCCCCTTTGCGAAGGGACGGCCGACAATCTTCTTCAGCCCCGCGCCGCTCGATACGCTATCCATGCTCCCGCCTACTCCATTTTGATGCGCAATCGGTGCGCTTTCATACCCATATTTCACAGTGGTTTCTCGCCACACAATTTCAATCGATTTAGCTATCGTATCTCGGTCCCATACGTGGGATTTCCCTTAAGGTATGCTCGCAAGTGCCTGTGGCGCAAGGGCATCTCGCGTCACGATACCGCCTTGCAAGGGCGGCTAATGGGTGGAAAAGCACAGCGGAATATGAGGAAGTGAGACATCGACTAGGTGCGAAAATAAAAAGGTGGTGGTTCATGAACGCGGTGCGTGATTTGCGCGGGTTTTAGATGCCCGCCCGGCAGGACCCGCGACCCGAAACCCACAGGTGCGCTAGTCGCAGGGAACTAGCGCAGGAACCGACGCAACCGACGCATGCGCTAGTGCGTTAGTTCGGGTCTTACTATAGACCCGACTAACTAACGCACGCGCTATGCGGGCATTTAAAGCGCGCTAGTCTATCTTGGGAACCGACGCGCTTTCGGTCGGGACTGCGGACCTAGCCACGACCTGCGGCCCCTCGCGGGGCTTGTGGAGCGGGCCGCCTATTCGTTATTCCGGCCGGGGACGTAGGACGGGGACCGGGCAGCGGCGGCCCCTCGTTTTCCGCCACCTGCCACGTTTTCCTGTTCCGTCCGGCAAAGGACTGCCGTATCTCTTGCGGCTGCGCTCCTCTTCCCCTTTGCAACGGGAGACCCGCCATGAAATGGGATGTCACGAACCGCGCAAAGCTAAGCCAACTCCTCGCCGAAGGCAAAACACAGAAAGCTTGCGCCCAAATCTTGCGCTGCCGCCCTTCCGCTATCTCTGCGCAATTACATCCGGAGAAGAAACCAACATTATTACCAAGCCGCGTTCTTCACGGGTCTTGCCCGATGAAACGCCGGATCGACTATGCCAAACGCGAAGCGCAGCGCGCCCTGCGGCCGCTCACTAAATCCGAAATGCGGGACATGTTGTCAGCGGCGGTGCGCAATACCGCGCAACAATAGCTGTTGCTCATTGTCCATCCTCTCTGCCCTCGCTTTGTGTCGTGTAGCTTCCTGCAAAGTTTCCAACCTCAATGAAGATCGCGGGATGACGATTTCTTGCCACTCCTGCCCTCGTCTTCAGCGTCCCGTTCTTGAGCAATGTTTTCAGAATACCCCTGATCTTCTCCTTGTTATCTTCGGCGCTAAGATTTAGCGCGGTAGCCACCGCCTTGCCGACCCACATGCCAGAACGAACATCCTCGCGCCATTCCGCCTTAGCAACTTCTCGGTGGATACTAGATATTTCATCCATACCTAGTTCCTGCCTTTCATTAACTGGATGGATCCATCGACCAACTACCCCAATGTCGTCCCCGCCTGACAATTCATCAGGACCGTTGTCTAGCGAAACGCTGACAATCTGGAACCAATCGGATTTATCGGTAGGAGGAGCGAAGTTGAGCTTGCCTGAAAATGAGCGAAAGAATTGTCTATATTTGGGTAGTTCATTTTTCTTCGCCTCTGCGGCTGTCATTGTTTCCAGAATACGGATCGAACGGCAGGCATCAACAAATGATCCTGCACCTCTGGCGGAGTCTACAGAGGCTTCTGCACCGTTCGCCTTGCGGGTATGATGCCAGATCGAGACAGCGCAATTGGCTGCCTCTGCGATTTCGTCGTAGCATTCAACCACATCACTAATGGCACTGTTATCATTTTCATTGACCCTGTGTGTCTTGACGAAGGGATCGATACTCAGAACATCGATTTTGTTTTCGATCAGGAAACTAATCATTCCCTTAATGGCAGGTTCATTACGCGACGCCGATCCGATTTTCAGTTGTGCAGCAATCTTGAACTTCATTTCGCCCTTGGCTTTAGTAAACAATCGTCCTCCAACATCTGCTGGCGTCAGCTTGTAATGCTTCATTGCGGCTGCGATCCGCTTATCGACAGCCTTTCGGTTATCTTCTAGATTGATCAGCAACACTCGCTGTGGAGCCGGAACATCAAACCCAAGCAATGGTCGTCCAGTTACCATCGCCAGCGCCTCGATGATGGCCAAGGAGCTTTTTCCGGTGCCGCCCATCGCCGCTGTGCCGCTAGCGGTTTCACGTAGCAGGTGCTTGCCATAGCTCCAGTCAAATAATGGGATCGCCGCTTCATTAGGAAACTCATGTGGGCCTGCGACGATAGTCCCGTCCGCAGGCAACTCGCGGCAAATCTCAATTAGCTTTTCGGCATTGCCGCCGTGATCTAGCCAATTGCTAACGTCATAGGTCGCAGGCGGTTCGTGATATTGATCAGGGTTTTGCAGCGGGTTCCGCGGAAGTGGGCACCTTTGTTCAGGCGTCAGATGCTTCCAGAGATGCAGAAACGGCACGACGCGGATTGTCTTCGCGACTTTCGACAATAGGCCATAGGCTTTGTTGGCGTCGCGCTCGCCGTCCTTATCGTGGTCAGCCAGAACAATAATGTCATAGCCGGTCAGCGCCGCGACGCATTCGTCAGACCACTTGTGACTGATCACGGTGGTTGCGAGCAGGCCGCACTTGATTAAATCGTCGGCGTTCTTTTCGCCTTCAGCGACAAGGACGGTCGCGCCCGGACCCGCACGAATGACCGCTGGCCAATTGTAGAGGATGCGACGTTCGCCGGGACCGAATACACGGTTCTTACCATCTGGCCTTGTGGGGAGGTATTTTTTAGCGGGACCATCAACCCCAGCGCGCGCATTCGGATCGTAGCGGTTTTGCTGATACAGCAGCGTGCCATCTGGCAACTTGTAATCATAGACGGTAGCAGTCCAACCTTTCTCAATTAGTTCGCTGTCGTTGAAACGCTCGCCCTCCTTACGGCCGCCGGTATCCTTGAAACGGTCGCGATGTGAGCCGTCACTTTTCCATCGTCCATTGCTGCTGGATCTAATTTGATCAAAATGCTCTTGCTCTGATCCGCCAACTTCCATCACGCGGCGTTTGGCTTCGTCCCTGTCCTGTTTGAGGCCCATTACCAAGCCCTCCGCCACCACACACGTTGATCGGCAGTCAGCTTCAGTGGGTGAAAGTTTTCGTAATAGAGTTCGTTATCTAGTTTCAACTCCCTCCACTGACCGTAGCCCACCGGATTAGGCTTGACCTTTAGGAAGCCACCGGCATGCCGTCGGTTACGGGTGGTGGTGTACTCGATCCAGCCGACCTTCCAGATAATCTGGCCATCTTCGACATACGGGATCGTTTCGGACGTGACTGGTTCAATGTTTAAGGGATTGCTAGTCATGACGCGCCTCCTCTAGTTTGGAGGAGACCCGCGCCCGTTTCTTCAATCGCCTTTGCGCATATTCTTCATCGGCGGCGGTTACGACACCCGCCTCGTTACCATCTAGATCGATCCGCGCCGCACCTTCGATAAGGGCCGCGAGATAACGGGTCCCGCCGGTGTAATCTTCAATCGCATATAGAATTTTGCGCGGTGACAGGTCCGGCGCTGCCCGCATCACTAACAGATCGATGCCGATTTTTAAGGGCTGCTTTGGCTGCTTGAAACCCATGAAGCAGCGCGGAAACCGCTTCCTTAAAATCTTGCGCATTTTAATCGCAGCAACGAAAACGCTGTTTTTATGGGTCGCCGCGAGAGGCTTTTCTTTTTCCTTGGGCAGGTTTATAACGTCGGCAGGTGGAGAACGCGGAGATGCACCCGCGCAATCTGCCGCCTTTAAAGTCCCGGCTGGGCTCGGAGCCTCGACCGGGACTTTTATTTTGAATGCTGGCAAGGTTAGCTTGGTTGATCGTATAGCCATAATCTCCTCTCCATTTGAGCGCGCAAAAAAAGACCGCCAGTCACTTCCCTAATCAGCTGGGAGAGTGCTGCGATCTTTCCGCGTCCGGAGAAAAGATCAGGACATTAAGTCGGCCTGGCTAATGTTAGAGCCGCATTCCTCGATTGTCGTCTTTGATCGGAGCCTCACAAGACGGTAAAATCGGTGTTTTTGATGCACTTACCTTGGGCCGCAACTGTTGCGGCTTTTTCCGTGTCAGCAACCTTGCCATCGACCGCTGCACGGGCTTTCCGTGGACTTACTTCTACGCGGAGTTTATCGCCGCTCGGGGCGTTCACAAAGCGAAAAATTTTCGCAGTTATTTTAACCTAGAAAAACAGCAAACGGCACGAAAGAACGAATGTCGAACGGGCGCGGCTGCGCTATTATTTTCATGGATTAGCGGTTCTCCTGTTTTTTCAAAATGTGAAACGCTTCTTCATATTGGGTTTCTTTGGTCGTCCGGCTCGTTTGCTTTTCGTTGGGTTGCTATCTCTTTATGACCGCGTTGAAGGTCGCAGGGTTACTTCTGTTTCTGGACGCGCTTTTTGGGAATGGTTTACTAAGGTCGGTTGACGCGCTTCCGGTGGATGGTTTCATTTCAGTTGCAATGACGCGCTGCCAGGGCATGGTTTGCTTGCATCGGCTGACGCGCTTTTTACCTATTCTGGTTTTCTCTCCGTCCGTGACGCGCTAGTTCGGCTTCGGTTTACTCTGTTGCGGTGACGCGCTGTTCTCCTTCGGTTTACTCTTCAGAGTGGCCCGCTTTCTTCACTTGGGTTTCTCGACGCTGCCGCAGGCTCATCATCGACAAACGACGCGAAGTAACAACAGTACTCGAAATACTCGTCGTCCACCTCGCCGTAGGGCAATCTGTAGGGCATTCTGTAGACAAGGTCCAAGATAGGATCAGCCTTATCATTCTCATTGAAGACCTCAACAAACCGATAGAGATAACCTTGCCCGTAGTGGCGTTTTGGATTGACCATTGGAGTTCACCCCAACCACCTTCTCGCCCGATACAGCAGCGCACAATGTTCCTCGACATCATCACTGATCCATGGCGCGAGATGCTGGTAGCGATCCAGCAGATCAGCGACCGCAGTGGAGCTTGGATCATCCTTGAGGCAGCGCGCGAGCTCACGCCAGAATGTTTGCAGTTCGGCGACCGTCTTGTTGACTTCATCGATGTTGATTAAATTCCCAATGGCTATGTTGGTCTTGTCGGTCATGTGATCCTCTCAATTCTTGTCAAGTCGCAACGTCGCCCCTGCGCCAGATACAGGACGGCCAAAGCTTGCGCGGTCGCCTGCGCTTCGACCGGCCGCCCGTGCACCCTCGCTGAAGCCCGCACGACTGCCGCCGCTCGTTCGAAGGCATATGCCTTCGGCCTCCATAAAGTCTTTGATGGCCTTGTCCTTGATAACGACCAGAGCGTTGTGGTTTGGAGTGCGTGCGGCCTTAGATTGGTCGCACATCTTGATCAGGTTAGTACTGATGCGCTCCGTGCATCCGATGACGAAGCCCAGGACTTCCCGCTTCCGTTCCTTGCCCGCTGGCGCTAGGCAATCAAGTAGAAACTCAAAAAGCTTGTTGTGGACGAAATCAGCTAAGTGATCGAGCATCCATCTCGCATTATCGATGTCTGATTTGAACCCGATGAAGCTCAATCCTGTCTTGGTGCTGTCGCGATAGATTTTCACATTCCAGAATTGACCAACGGCAAGGCCGAGACGCCACTTGATTCCATTGGTATCGCGAGCGTCCGCTTCACTCTCATCTTCAAGGATTGCCTTTTCCTCTCGACTGAGTTTTAGCTCGTCCTCGGTTATTTCATAGGCGTCCTGCAAGGCTCGCGCCTTGGCGAGCGATGACAACATCTCCTCCTCGGTGCTGCCGTTCGCGATGGTCTTGGCGTACAGGGCCTTGACTTTATCGATCTGTATTTCACGTGGCGTCCTCGTTTTCTTCCGTTCCATTTCATCCATGTTATGATGCCTTCCATGCGTCCAAAAAATTCTGAAGTTTGCCTGCTTCAACAGCAACGGCCGCAGGGGAAGCGGTTGCCATATTCTTCAAGCCTTCTTTCTTCAGCTTCGTGATGATCGGCGTGAGCTTTTCGATCAACTCCACGACGCTGATCATTTTTCCGTTCCGCATCTTGGATGGTTTTTTTGCAGCAGCTTTTGCAGCAGCAAGTTCAGACTTAACTCTTGCTGCATCGGCCTTGCGCAAGATGTCTTTAGTGGTCGTGATTACTGAAAGACCAATCCGCAATTCGTTGTAACACCACGACGCTAATGCAGCGTCGCCTATTACTTGCCGAACTTCTTCAAGCACAGCAAAGAATGAGCTGTATTTGTCGCGACCGCTTTTCCAAAGTGCCTTAAGTCGATCGGCCTGTTGATCGAGATCGACTTGCGGTCCGTTACCGTAACGGACCGGTTCTGGCTCTGCCGGTTCCGGCTTTGGCATGGCTGCCTCGGCCTTTTCCCGTTCGATCTTTTCGGCCTTGAGCTTGTCGCGATGCCGTTTCTGGCGAGCGGCATTATCTGCCTGTTGTTGCTCGAAAGCTTTTCGCCCGATAGCGATGGCGATTAATTCCTGAGCGCGGCTATATTGAATGCTACCGGCCAACTCTAGGAATTTGATAAATTCCTTTTTGCCGGGGTGTCGCTTCTGGGCTTCGACGAGCAGATCACCTGCAACGATCGCTTTCACTTTCCGAGTTGCGTCCGCTGCGTCATATTCCTTGACGGCAGCAATGATCCTTGCCGCAAGTTCGGCATCATCTGCGGCTGACTTGGCCCTGTCTAACGCGTTCTGTAACGCGCTGCGCGTCGTGGCACCGTTCTTCATCACCGCTGCCTGCGCTGGGTCTTGACCTTCCCACGCTTCGACACATGCTTCGGCGACAACGCCGCCAACTCCCCGGCCACCTTCGCCAGCAAGGTGCGCCGCTGATCTTCTAGCTTCGCGGCCTTCGTCTTGCTCCACGCCTCGTTAGCCCGGTGCCATTCCTCCCGCGCCTTCGCGCTGATCCGAACGAGCGCCATGCCCTTGAAGCGTTCTTCAACAGGTCCGCGTCCCGCGTTTTTGAGCTTGTAGTAAGTTGTCAGGCTGATGCTTTCGGCCGCGCAAAATTCGGCGACCGACATCGAACGGTCTGGGCGTTCCGTTACTTCTTCATCGGACATTGCAGTGGCTCCTAAATCGGAGCCGCGAGGCGACACAAAAAAAGTGCCCATGAACCTCGCGGCTCGAATGGACACCCCATTTGGACTTTATAAGTCTAATCGCCGGGTGCGAAGCACGGACTGATCGCCGGAACGAACCGGCTTACTCTGCAAGATACGCCTTTTCGCGGTCGTTAGAAAGCAGAAAAAACGACGGGATATTGCAAGGCTTTACCTCGCAATCTTCTTTCCTTTTTCTTTCACATGCATTCGCAGCGAGGCGCAGAGCTACCGCAGCGGCACGACTTTTTTATCCAGCTTGAGCGCATACCTCGGCGCACCTTCTTTAATAGCTGTTTCAACATAGCTCTCAGCCAAGTGCCCGTAGTGCTTCTCGACCATCTGGGTATCTTTATGCCCAAGGTTTTGCGCCACCACGATCAATGGAACGTTATTCATCACCGCAAGCGACGCCCAAGTGTGGCGCAATCCGTGGAAGGTGATGCGAGGCTTTAGCTTGGCGCGTTCGCACGCCTCTTGCATTGGCTTAGTCTGCGCGGATTTTTGCCAAGGCTGCTGTGCTCCTGCCTCCATTCGATGGGTGAACATAATCTCATGCCCGCTGCGACCGGCGCAATACTGCTTGAAGAACGCGATGCCATCATCGGTCAGATAGATATGACGCATCTTGTCGGTTTTGCTTTTGCGTATCGCTATTGTGCCTTTATCGGAATGGAAGTCTGCAACCTCCAACCGCGCCAATTCGCTATAGCGAGCGCCAGTCTCTAATGCCGCCCTGGCTAGCGGCCGGAACTCAGGATCACATGCATTAATGAACCTCTGCACCTCAGCGATAGTCAGAAATCGAATGCGTGCAGTATCGACATTCTCGAAAGGCTTGAGCCTGCGGCCCCATGCGTCTCGATTGTTAACCTGTTCCGTATCGAAGGCATAATTCAAGATTGCCTTGAGCAGCGTCAGCACGCGGTTGGCACTGGATTTGCGACGCCTGATCGCCTCGTCGCCGACGGGTTCATCCATGTATTGCGCCTTGCCCGCTTTGGATCGCTTCATCGCAGGCGATTTCGCCATCGCAGCCTTCCAGCTGTTTAACCGTTCGGCGGTCAGGTGGGCTACTTGTAGATCGCCGAGGGCAGGCAAGATGTAGCGCGTTCCACGGTCGTCTACCGCCTGACCATCGTTGCGTTTATTCGCGATGTAGCGTTCCATCGCCTGCCTTACGGTGATGTTAGGTATTTTCCCGGCGGGCATCTCGATCATTGCGCGGGCCTTGGTCGAGGCTTGTTCGTGACTTAGGATATTTACGCCATCGGCCTTTTGCGCATCGTCTGCGATACAATCCAGCGACGTGACCCGATACTTGTTCCCCTCTCCGAGATAGCGCCGCAGTATCCAACGGCCTGCCGCGTCGCCTTTCCAGCGCTGATAGCCGAGATGGATTTTCGGCTGTAGCGCCTCCCAGTGCGGTTGCCTGCCCTTCTTCAATTTGTTGCGAGCGGTCGGGCTATCGAGCTTCGCGGTCTTAACGGTGCGGGCCATAACTGAAATCCTCCTGTGGTGGCGGTTACCGCCGTTGCTCGGCGCAGCCACCTAAATCCGACCGGGTATGACCGAGATACGACCGGGTATCGAGGCATACGTGTCGGTTCGTCGCGGTTTGCGGCGGTTATAAGTATCTATTATTTCAGGAGTTTTAGAAAGCCCCCGTTTGCGGCGGTTACTAGAAGCCGCCCCAGTAAGGCGGTATGCCATAGTAGCGATGCAGTGCGGCTTCCTGCGAGCGATCGCCCCAGTCAAAATCCTTGTCGGCGCGAAACGAGGGCGCGTTCTTCAACTCGTCATCGCCGATGTCGAGCTCATAGGCCTCGAAGCGGGTGTTGTAGCAGAGCCGCGCCCAGGGCAGCGGCAAGAGATTGGATCCCATGCCGAGGAAGCCGCCGAAACTGAGCACCGCGTAGGACACCTTGCCGGTGACCTTGTCGATCATCAGCCGCTCGACATGGCCGATCATGTCGCCGTTCGGCCGTCGCACCGCCGTGCCCTCGACGCGGTCGCTCGCGATCAACGCGTGCGGTCTGGTCATCACGTCAGGCATCATCACCCTCCCTTGACGGGTTGGTGAAGTTCATAACGCCCGGGCCAGAGAGGAGTTCCGTCAGGCTGCGATGGCTTCGCGCTCGGACTGAGCTTCGGCAAAATACGCCACCGCCTCGAAGCGGTAACCGCAGGCCCGGCAACACCACAGATAGGACGTATGGTCGCCGCTGCTTTCCACCCAGTCAGGCCTAGCGATCGGTCTGCCGCACTGAGCGCAAGGATTTTGTTGCGGCAAATAGCCGTGAGCTGGTCTTGCCATGGCGCGGTTCCTTTTTACTTTTTTTATGTTTTCTATGTTTTTGGTGTTTGCAGGCTTTGTCGTTTTTCAAATGAGACAAGGCTTAAATGAGACAGGCTTGCTGCCGGGTTCTCCGAGACTTGCTGGGTACACTAGCATTGAGACGATAAGACGGCGATGACAAGTTCGCCGCGCTGGAACAATGAAGAAAATTTACTTCGCTTTGGAATCGACCGCCGGCTCGGCCGTGTGCACCGCATCCATCTTGCGCAGATGAATGGTCGCGATGTCATCGGAATAGACCTTCTGCCAGCCGTCGATGTGATCGAGCAATTTGGTCGCAGCACTTTGCGTACGCATCAAGGTGGCCTCGATCTTGTACACGTCGAGCAAACGGAACAGATTTTCCGGCTCCATCAGTCCGGATGCGGCGTTGTGATCGACGAAGAATTTCTCGCCGTAGAGCTCGGTGCGGCCGTCGATGAAGGGAGCGACGCCATTTGCGATCAGAAAGCCGCCGAAATCATAGTCGTTGAACACCCGCGTCAGGTGCAGCTTCTTTAGTTCAGTCACGGCGGCAACCGGGGAGCCATGCATGTGCGGCTCGAAGCGATGCACCGACGCATAGGCGAACGTTCCCGCCACCAGTAGCGCGGCGACAGCGCCGAAGAGCGCGCCGCGTCTCGGCGCAGCCGCGGTCGAATGCGCGATGCCTGCGCTGCCGATCTGCCTCGCCAAGGGAGCGGCCAACACGAGCGGTGCGAGCAGCGCCAGGATTTCGACAGAGCGGCCTTGGGCGAGCGCCATGTGCAACAGGCCGAGCAGCAGCACGATCCGCATCGCTGGCAACGTGACGCCGCGATAGAGCGCAAGCGCGATCCCGAGCAACAGGCAAATTTCGAATGCGCCGACGCTGCCGAAATCCGCAGGTCTCCATTCCATGATCAGCGGCAGCGCGCTGCCGAGCGCCAGGATTTTTTGCGAAGCGAGCAGCGAATTCCAGCCATACGGCGTCAAGCAGCTCGCGGCCAGCGCGGCCAACCCGAACGCCGCCCAGCGCAAGGCCAGCGATTTGCGTGAGCCTGCTTCCGCGCTCAGGAGCGCATCGAGCGCCACGGGCCCGACCAGCATCAGGCCCAACACAAAGCCGCCATGCAGATTGGCCCATAGCGCCATCAGCGGCAGCAGAAAGTAGGACGGCGCCTCGCGCCTGTCAGCCGCCGCGACCAAGCCGCCGACCCAGGCAACCATGACCGGCATTGCCAGCACATGCGGCCGCGCCAGCAGATGCGGCACCGTCAGCGCCAGCGCCGCGGCAATGAACACCAGCGTCGTGTTCTCACTCAAACACCGATTCAGGAACTTGGCGAGCAACGCAAAGGTCGCCGCGATCGCTGCGGCTGCGAGAACCACCGGCCCGCTCCAGCCGGCGGTCGCATAGGCCCTGGCGTAGATCACCTGCGCCAGCCATTGCGTCGAGATCCAGGGTTGACCGCGCATGGTGAAGGAATAGACGTCGGTCTCGGGCACCGCGAGATGATCGACAATCCACTGCCCGACCGTGATCTGCCACATCGTGTCGGGGTCGATCAGCAGCCGGTTTCCGGCGAGCAGAAACAGCGCATAGACAAAGATGCCGACCCCTAGCGGTAAAAGTCCCCGCATCGGGCTTGCGGCATCATCGGTATGGGCGACGGATATCGTCATTCTCTGTGATCTCGGCGGTTTGGAGCGAACGATCGAAGCCCGCCCAAGGAAGCACATCAGCCATAATTCTAGGTAAATCGGCCGGTGGATTGTGGCGGACCGCCCGGTAAAGCCCGTTTTTTGGCCACATCCGCGCTCAAATCAGGGACGTAAAAGCCTCAAACCTGCTGCGCGATGCGCGAAAGCCGAGGGCGATCCCGATGAAGCGTTCGTTATTGTTTGCGTGGCTGATGACCATGACCGTGCTGCCCTTTGCGCAAACCGCGCAGGCCGGCGGTCACAGCGACTATGATGCACTGGTCGCAACCCATGCCCAGGCCAATGGCGTGCCGCCGGCCCTGGTGCATCGCGTGATCCTGCGCGAAAGCCGCTATCAGCCGCATCTAGTCGGACGCTGCGGCTGCATCGGGCTGATGCAGATCAAGCTCGCGACCGCCCGCGGCCTCGGCTACACCGGCGACGCCGCAGGCCTCCGCGACCCCAACACCAATCTCACCTATGGGGTCAAATATCTCGCCGGCGCCTACCGCGCGGCAAATGGCGATCACGCGCGCGCCATGCATTATTATGCAAGCGGCTATTACTACGCCGCCAAGCGCCAACGGCAGGCGAGAAGCCTCGCCGACGCCAACGCGCTGGTTTCATCGAAATAACCGTTCTCGCTGCGCCCGGCAGGATCGCGAGGATGCCCGGATCCCAGCTGCGCCGAAGGCTTCGACGGACCTCGGGGTCAACCCGCCGACGCTTTAGCTGAGCGGACAGGATCAGGGTGTGGCGGGCGCATGTCCGTTGACACCTCGCGCAATCGGCCTACATTAGCCCTGTTCCGAGGGGAGCTCCGACGAGGAGCTGAGATACCGCAAGCTTTGACCCGTTCGCGAGGTCCAAAGACCGCGGTGACCCTTTGAACCTGATCCGGGTCATGCCGGCGAAGGGACAGGGATGTACCAGAGTTTAGGACCGCGCGGGGAATCCCCCATTGCCATCATCGGCGCAGGCATTGCCGGCGCCTGGAACGCGCTATTGTTCGCGCAGGCCGGCCATGCGGTGACCGTGCATGAGCGCAATGACGCCGCGATCACGCAATCCGCCAGTCACTGGGCCGGCGGCATGCTCGCGCCCTGGTGCGAGGCCGAAACGTCCGAGCCCGTGATCAGCCGGCTCGGCATCCGCTCGCTCGATCTCTGGCGACAACATTTTCCAGAAACGCCATTCAAGGGATCGCTGGTGGTGGCGCATCCGCGCGACCGCAGCGATTTTGAACGCTTTGCCAAGCTCACGTCAGGCCACCGGCGGCTGGATGCGCGCGCGTTGAACGAACTCGAGCCTTCGCTGGAAGGCCGTTTTCGCGACGGCCTGTTCTATCCCGACGAAGGCCACGTCGAGCCGCGGCGCATCTTGCCGGAACTGCATGCACGGATCCTGGCTGCCGGCGGCGAAATCAAGTTCAACAGCGCGGCAAAAGCGGAGGATCTCGACGGCATCGTGATCGATTGCCGCGGCCTTTGCGCGCGCGACAGGCAACCGGGCTTGCGCGGCGTCAAGGGCGAGATGATCGTCGTCGAGACCGACGAAGTCGAACTGTCGCGCCCGGTGCGGCTGATCCATCCGCGCTGGCCGCTCTACGTGATCCCGCGCGGCGACGACCTTTTCATGCTGGGCGCGACGTCGATCGAATGCCAAGCCACCGGCGTCAGTGTCCGCGCGGCGCTTGAACTGTTGGGCGCGGCCTACGCGGTGCATCCGGCCTTTGCCGAAGCGCGCATCGTCGAGTTCGGCTCAGGCCTGCGTCCCGCCTTTCCCGACAACCTGCCGCGCATTGCGATCGACAAGGACCAGATCGCCGTGAACGGACTCTATCGCCACGGCTTTTTGCTGGCGCCGGCGCTGGCGGAGCTGGTGCTCTCCTATGTCGGGCGCGGCGTGATCGACAATGAGGTGATGCGATGCGCGTGATCGTCAATGGCGAGCAGCGGGAGATTTCCTCCCACAGCGTCGACGCGCTGCTCGCCGAGCTCGAATATCAAGGCACCCATTTCGCGATCGCGGTCAATTACGACGTGCTGCCGAAGAGCCGCTGGGCGGAGACACAGATTCAGGCCGGCGACGAGATCGAAATCATCACCCCGCGGCAGGGAGGATGAGGATGATGTGCGCAGCATTCAGCGCCTTTTCTCACCTCGCCCCGCTTGCGGGGAGAGGTCGGCGCGTAGCGCCGGGTGCGGGGGATTCTCCGCGAGTCCTACTTTGCCGAGAGTCCCCCTCACCCCAACCCTCTCCCCGCAAGCGGGGCGAGGGAGCTGACCGCAGACTGCGGAGACATCCATGCTGAACTTCTACGGCCGTAAATTTTCCTCCCGCCTCTTGATCGGCAGCGCGCTGTATCCCTCGCCCGCGATCATGCAAGGCGCGATCCGCGCCTCGGGCGCGCAGATCGTCACGGTATCGCTGCGACGCGAATCCGCCGGCGGCAAGACCGGCGATGCGTTCTGGTCGCTGATCCGCGAGCTCGACGTCGCGGTGCTGCCGAACACCGCCGGCTGCCGCAGCGTGCGCGAGGCGGTGACCACCGCAAAGCTCGCGCGCGAATTGTTCGGAACGAGCTGGATCAAGCTCGAGGTCATCGCCGACAACGACACCTTGCAGCCCGACGTAGTCGGCCTGGTCGAGGCCGCTTCAGTGCTGATCAACGACGGCTTTGAAGTGTTCCCCTATTGCACGGAAGACCTTTCCGTCGCGATGCGGCTGGTCGATGCCGGCTGCAAGGTGGTGATGCCGTGGGCGGCGCCCATTGGAAGTGCCAAAGGCATCATCAACCGCGACGCGCTAAAGCTGTTGCGCGACCGCCTAAGCGACGTGACCTTGGTGGTCGACGCAGGTCTCGGCGCGCCATCGCATGCGGCGCATGCGCTCGAGCTCGGTTACGACGCGGTGCTGCTCAACACTGCAATCGCGAAAGCTGCCGATCCGATCGCGATGGCGGGCGCGTTCCGCGCCGGCGTCGAGGCCGGACGCGCAGCCTATGAAGCCGGGCTGATGGAAGCCCGCGACTTCGCCTCCCCATCCACTCCTGTCGTTGGGACACCGTTTTGGCATGCCTTATCCTGATCGCCACGCGTATCCGGATCGCCGCGCGTATCCTGATCGCTTTTATCCCGTCGTCGACAGCCTCAGTTGGGTCGCGCGCCTGACCAAGCTTGGCGTCGGCACGATTCAGTTGCGCGCGAAAAATCTTGGCGATGGCGAGGCGCTGCAGATCGTGCGCGACGCGCTCGCAGTGACAAAAGGCACGCCGACCAAGCTTGTCGTGAACGATTATTGGCGCGCGGCGATCGTGGCCGGAGCAGAACATCTGCATCTCGGCCAGGAAGACCTGGCTAGTTTGGCCGACGCCGACCTCAACGCGATCCGCGACGCGGGCCTCACGCTCGGCCTCTCCACCCATGACGATGAGGAGCTGGCAACGGCGCTGCGCGCAAAACCTGACTATGTCGCGCTCGGGCCGATCTTTCCGACCACGCTCAAATCGATGCGCTTTGCGCCGCAGGGCATTGCAAAGATCACCGAATGGAAGAAGCGCGTCGGCAGCATTCCGCTGGTGGCGATCGGCGGCATCAAGCTCGAACAGGCCCAAGAAATCTTCGCCGCCGGCGCCGATTCCATCGCCGTCGTCAGCGACCTGACGCAAAACGCCGACCCCGACGCGCGGGTGCGCGCCTGGCTCGGCCAGTACGAGGAGGCCGCGTGAGATGATCACGGGCCTTACCAGCCGTCATTGCGAGGAGCGCAAGCGACGAAGCAATCCACGTCTCCATTTGGCCGGCTGCCAATGGATCGCTTCGCGGAGCCTGTCATCGGGCGCGCATTCGCGGGACCCGTTGGCTCGCAATGACGGGGAAAGGCCGCAATGGCGGGACCTGACAGGAGGATTGCCTATGCAAACCTCGCTCTTTCTCGCAAGACTGATCGGGCCCGTGATGCTCGTGGTCGGGCTTGCCGTGTTCGCCAACCAGCGCGGCTTCCGCGAGATGGCCGAGGAATTTTTGGCGAGCCGGGCGCTGATGTTTCTCGCAGGCCTCGTCATCATGCCGGCCGGCCTTGCGGTCGTGCTGACGCACAATGTCTGGACCGAGGACTGGCGGGTGCTGATCACGATCTTCGGCTGGCTTTGCACCATCGGCGGCGCAATACGGCTGTTCGAGCCGCCGTTCCTGGTGAAGACCGGCCGCGCCTTCCTCAAGCAACCGACCTTCACCCCGGTCGCCGCCGCGATCTGGGTCGCGCTCGGATTGCTGTTCTGCTTTTTTGGATACCGGCCTTGAAAGAAACTCGAATTCCGGAAAGGGAGCAACGCCATGAATAAACCCGTCCACACCGCCGAGCTGAAGCCGGCCGTCACCACCGGTCCGCTGCCCGCCTCGCGCAAGATTTTTGCTACCCCCGACGCGGCGGGAGATGTGCGCGTGCCGCTGCGCGAGATCATGCTAAGCGAAGGCGCCGGCGAGCCCAACCTCGTGGTCTACGACACCTCCGGTCCCTACACCGATCCTGAGGTGACCATCGACGTCAATGCCGGGCTGCCCCGCAGCCGCACCGCCTGGGTGAAGGAGCGCGGCGGCGTCGAGCAATATGAGGGCCGCGCGGTCAAGCCGGTCGATAACGGCAACGTCTCCGCCGACAAGGCGGCAAAGGCGTTCTCCGCCTATCACAAGCCGCTGCGCGGGCTTGACGGCCACAAGATCACGCAGCTCGAGTTTGCCCGCGCCGGCATCATCACCAAAGAGATGATCTATGTGGCGATGCGCGAAAACCTCGGCCGCAAGACGCAACTCGAACGCGCGGAGACGGCACTTGCCGACGGCGAAAGCTTTGGCGCTGAAATTCCCGCGTTCATCACGCCGGAATTCGTGCGCAGCGAAATCGCACGGGGTCGCGCCATCATTCCCTGCAACATCAACCATGGCGAACTGGAGCCGATGATCATCGGCCGCAATTTCCTGACAAAAATCAATGCCAATATCGGCAACTCCGCGGTGACCTCCTCGGTGGAGGAAGAAGTCGACAAGATGGTGTGGGCGATCCGCTGGGGCGCCGACACCGTGATGGACCTTTCCACCGGGCGCAACATCCACACCACCCGCGAATGGATTCTTCGAAATGCGCCGATCCCGATTGGGACCGTACCAATTTACCAGGCGCTGGAGAAGGTCAACGGCGATCCCGTCAAGCTCGACTGGGAAGTCTACAAGGACACGCTGATCGAGCAATGCGAACAGGGCGTCGATTATTTCACGATCCACGCCGGTGTGCGGCTGCCCTACATTCACCTCACCGCCAACCGCGTCACCGGCATTGTCTCGCGCGGCGGCTCGATCATGGCAAAATGGTGCCTGGCGCATCACAAGGAGAGTTTCCTGTACACGCGCTTTGACGAGATTTGCGATCTGATGCGGAAGTACGACGTCTCATTCTCGCTCGGCGACGGGTTGCGGCCGGGCTCGATCGCGGATGCCAACGACCGCGCGCAATTCGCGGAGCTCGAGACGCTCGGCGAGCTGACTAGAATCGCGTGGGACAAGGGCTGCCAGGTGATGATCGAGGGCCCCGGCCATGTGCCGATGCACAAGATCAAGATCAACATGGACAAGCAGCTGAAAGAATGCGGCGAGGCGCCGTTCTATACCTTGGGGCCGCTGACCACCGACATCGCGCCGGGCTATGACCACATCACCTCAGGGATTGGGGCGGCCATGATCGGCTGGTTCGGCTGCGCGATGCTCTGTTATGTCACGCCGAAGGAGCATTTGGGCTTGCCCGACCGCAACGACGTCAAGACCGGCGTGATCACCTACAAGATCGCGGCGCACGCCTCTGATCTGGCCAAGGGCCACCCCGCCGCGCAATTGCGCGACGACGCGCTTTCGCGTGCGCGGTTCGACTTCCGCTGGGTCGACCAGTTCAACCTCGGGCTCGATCCGGAGACGGCCAAAAACTTCCACGACGAGACCCTGCCGAAGGAAGCCCACAAGGTCGCGCACTTCTGCTCGATGTGCGGCCCAAAATTCTGCTCGATGAAGATCACGCAGGACGTGCGGGATTACGCCGCGACGCTGAACGATCCCACGGGAGTTGGGATGTCGATGTCGGGGGTGATCGAAGACGGCATGGCGCAGATGTCGCAAAAATTCAAGGAAATGGGCGGCCAGGTGTATCTGGATGCGGAGAAGGTGAAGGAGAGTAATCGGGTGTTGTGAATGTTACGCCTCATGGTGAGGAACGCGTCTTCACGCGTCTCGAACCATGAGACCACTCATCCTTCGAAACGAATCGCCTTGCGATGCTCCCCAGGATGAGGGTGGAACACCAGCCCGTAGGGCGGATTAGCGTAGCGTAATCCGCCTCTCGGTTTCGAGACACTCAATGGTGGTTTCGCCTTCGGCTAACCCACCCTACTGCTGCCTTACCTCTTGAACATCGTCTCGAACAATTGCTTCGCCCGTTCCAGGCCTTCCTGCGTGAACACCACCGATTTCACCTTGCCGACGGGGTCGTGGATCATGCCCTTGTCATGCAGTCGGCCGAGCACGTCCCAATCAAGGCCTTTCCAGGCCCTGCAGTTGTCGTGCAGCGTCAGATAGAGCAGCGCCAGCGCCGCGTCGTCGATCTTGTCGGTGTTGAGGGGCATCGCGAACCTCCTGCTGCATGCCGGCGGCCCACCATAATATTCGGGATGTTGCCGGACGCAATCGGAGACGCTCGCGCCGCAAGGCGGCGGGTTACGCTTCGCTAACCCGCCCTACGGTCTTCGGCGGACGCGGTCGCTCAACCCATCCTACAGACTACCTCAACGTGATCGCGAGCCCGCTCAGATCGGCATTCGCCATCAGCCCGACCTGGCGGCCGGATAGCTCCAGCACCGCGCCCTTCTGGTTGGTGAGCACGATCGCCCGCGCGCCGCCGCCGACCGCTAGCCCCGCGCCCGCCGCGCCATAGACGCCGGCGACGTCCGATGGGCGGTAGATGTTGCTGACCCGGCCGTGCAGCACCGTCTTCGAGCCGCCGAATACGAGGCCATAGTCAAGCCCGCCGGTGGACAGCGCGTAGGTCCGCCCGTGAAAATTCAGCACGCCGCCGCCGCCCGAGCCGCCGATGATCCAGCCCGCCTTGTAAATCGTGAGCGACACAAAACCCTCGTCGGCGCGGGCCGACGACAGGCCGGCGAAAGCAACAAGCGCAACCAACGCAACACGAATGGCGGATGACATCTTCATGGTGGGAACTCCCGATGGTAGCGAGCAGATCGAATCAGATGCGGCCAATCTAGCCGATCGCCTCCGTGCGAGACATGTTTGCAAGTCGCGGCGGTTTGAAGGCAGACTGCGCCTATTCTTACTGGCCTATCGCTTTCGCCTTGGCTCGTCGAGCTGCGGCGGACAGGTCGAGCTGCGGCGGACAAATTGGCGATCAGCTACTTCAACGTAATCGCAAGCCCGCTCAGGTCCGCGTTCGCCATCAGCCCGAGCTGCTTGCCACTTAATTCCAGGATCGCGCCCTTCTGGTTGGTCAGCACGATGCCGCGCACACCAGCGCCGAACGCAACTCCGGCGCCCGCCGCGCCATAGACGCCGGCGATATCCGAAGGCTGGCCGATGTTCCTGACCCGGCCCTGCAACGTGGTCTGCGACCCGCCGAAGACGAGGCCATAGTCCAGCCCGCCGGCCGAAAGCCCGTAGGGCCGGCCGTGAAAGGTCAGCACGCCGCTGCCGGCAGAGCCGCCGAAAATCCAGCCCGCCTTGAAGATGATAAGCGTCACGAGCCCTTCGTCAGCGCGGGCGGCGGACGGACCGGCGCATAGCGCCAACGCGAGCAGCGCGACACGAATGGCGGATGAGATGTTCATGGCAACGCTTTCTCCCTGGAGGTGTGCGGGGCTTGCGACGCGGAGCGATTCGCGCTTGCCGCGATTGTAGCTACTCCCGCGGCATTGCGCTAAGTTCCGTCATACCCAGTCCTCGAGGCCACAATGAGCGGGCTGACATTCACCGAAGATGCCGCGCGGCAGCTCGAAAAGGTCTACCTCACCACCGATGTGGTCGCGCAGCGAGCGGAGACCTTGAAGCTGCTCGCGCTCTCGGGAGGCGAGCGCGTGCTGGATATCGGTTGCGGCCCGGGCTTTCTGTGCGAAAGCATGGCCGCGCCGTCGGCGCCAACGGCTGCGTCTCCGGCATCGATATTTCGGGCGACCTGATCGCGCTTTGCCGGTCGCGCGATCCGCCGGACTTCCTTTCATATGCGGTCGGCGATGCCACCGACATTGCTCAGCCTGACGCTGCGTTCGATGTCGTCGTTTGCACCCAGGTCGCGGAATACGTTCCCGACATCGATTGCGTTCTTGCCGAAACGTTCCGCGTTCTAAGGCCGGGCGGCCGGGCCGTAGTTGTAGCAACGGATTGGGATGGCGTCGTGTGGCATTCCGAGAAGCCGGAGCGGATGGCTGCGATGATGAAGTCCGGGGAGTCGCATTGCGCGCATCCGCGCTTGCCCCGGTCCCTTCCGAACCGCTTGGTCCACGCAGGTTTTCAACTCGATGGCGCGAGCGTCTTCCCCATTCTCAATCTGCAATGGCACGATGACACCTACAGCAAGGGTCTCGCCGCCCTGATGCGCGATTTCGTCGGCCGCAAGAATGAGCTTCCCGCCGACGATCCCAAGCAATGGTACGACGAGTTCGCCCGGTTGAACGAAGCCGGCCAGTACTTCTTCAGCAGCAATCGTTATATTTTTCGGGCCCGGAAAACCGTCGGCTGAACGGAAATGACCCACCCCGCACATTCGCTTCAGCCCGGCTCGGCTTTGCGCTAGGCTCCGTCGCTTCAAACCAACAGGTGATCCATGGCGCCCATCAAGCACTTTGCCGCTCCCGCAGGATTGACCATGCCGCCGCTCTCGGTCGCCACCCGCGTCGGCGATCTCTTGTTCGTCTCGGGCACTCCCGGCTTTGACGACAAGGGCGCGCTGCCCGATGGTTTCGAGGCGCAGTTCGGCTTTGTCGTGAAAAACATCAAGCGCGTGCTCGATGAAGCTGGCGCGAGTTTTCGCGATCTGGTCAAAGTCAACGTGCTGTTGACCCGCGCCTCGGACGTTGCGCCGATGAACGCGCTCTATGCGGGCGCGTTCGGACCCGCCCCCTACCCCGCGCGCACCACCTGCGTGGTGCAGGCGCTGCCGAACCCAAAAATGCTGATCGAGATCGAGTGCGTCGTGTCGCTGGCAGGACGCTAACTCACATCGGCGGCGCACGACCGGCGCTTCGTCAGCCCTTTTTCGCACCCGGATGCATCAGCGCGTCGCGCGCCGCGGTCAATTCAAGAAAGGCCTGGGCGTTGCCGCCGGCGTCGGGATGCGCGGTCTTGGCGGCACGCTTGAAGGCGCGGTGGATTTCGGCGAGCGTCAAGCCGCGGTCGAACGGCAATCCCAGCATCTGCCGGTGACGCTCCTCCGGCGTCGGCAATCTCGGCTCGGCGTCGCGCTTGCCGAATTTCGGCGTCGTGAGCGTGTGCAGGACCTCGCGCACCACGCCGAGACGGCGCAGCGCGGCCTCCTGGGTAGCCGCGTCTTCGTTCGCAGCGCTGCGCAGGATCGGCAGCGCCTGGGCCGCCGCCCACCGCAGGGTTTCCTCCTTGGCTGCGCCGGCGATCTCGGCCGCAAGGCGCGCGGCCTCGTGATAGTCGGGCGCGGCCGCCGACCGGATCCGGTCAAGGCTGAGTTTCCATTCAGAGAGCTGTCTGTCCATGGCAACGCCAGCCGAACATACAATGCGCGGGTAAAGCTTTCCGTTTCGGCCGTGGCCAATTTGAATTAGTTTGTACCGAAAGCGACCCGCGGGGTCGGCAAAGGCGCGCTGCCGCCCTGCGCCAGCGTTCATTACTTAAAAAACAAAACGTGGAGGAAACACCCATGGCTCTGCTGCAAAATCACATCGCGGTCGTCACCGGAGCCGGTTCCGGCATCGGGCGCGCGATCGCGTCGGGCTATGCCCGAGAGGGCGCCCGCATCGTGCTGCTCGACATCAACGAGAAAGCGGCGGCGGAAGCGGCCAGGGAAATCCGCGATGGCAACGGCAGCGCGGAAAGTTTCGCGCTCGACGTCACCAGGCGCGAGGACTGCATCGCGGTCGCCAAACAGGTCGCGGCCAAGGTCGGGCCGGTCTCGATCCTCGTCAACAATGCCGGCATCGCGCGGCGCAACGGCATGACCGGCGCGGACGCGGCCGTGATCAACGACTGGGAGGACATCATCGCCATCAACCTCACCGGCGTTTTCAATGTGACGCATGCGTTCCTCCCAGCCTTGCGCGCCGGCAAGGGACGCATCATCAATATCGGGTCCATTCAGTCGTTCGTGCACCTGCGTACGCCGAGCTCGCCCGCCTACACCGCCTCCAAGCACGGCGTGCTCGGCTTCACCAAGGCGCTCGCCGCCGAGCTCGGCAAGGACGGCGTCCGCGTCAATGCCATCGGCCCGGGCTTCATCGAAACGCCACTGAACGAAAAGGTGCGCGCCAGCAATCCGGAGCTCGCAAAGGTCTTCATCGACCACACCCCGCTCGGCCGCGCCGGCAAGCCGGAGGACATCGTCGGGCCCGCGATCTTCCTCGCCTCGGAGCTATCGGCCTATGTCTCCGGATCGATCGTGATGGTGGATGGCGGGTATCGGACGATTTGAGCGCGGAGCAGACGCCATGTCCAGCGCCCCGCACTACGAGATCGACGTCCCAGCGTTCTGGGCCGATCCCTATCCCGACCTCGCCCGGATGCGCAAGCACGCGCCGATCGCCTTCGTGCCACAGCTCGGCTCGACCATCTTCACCCGCCGCAACGATATCTTCACCCAGGAGAAACGCATCGATGTGTTCTCCTCGCACCAGCCGGCCGGACTCATGAACGTGCTGATGGGCCACAACATGATGCGCAAGGACGGCGAAGCGCATATGTCGGAACGCGCGGCGATGTTCCCCTCGGTGTCGCCGCGCGTGGTGCGCGACACCTGGCTGAAGAAATTCCAGGCCCATGCCGACCGCATCCTCGAAGAGCTCGCAGTCGCCGGCCGTGCCGATCTCTGTAAGGCGCTGGCGCTGCCATTATCCGCGGAATGCCTGAAGGACATCACCGGGCTGACCAACATGCGTTTCGAGGACATGGACACGTGGTCGCAGGCGATGATCGACGGCATCGCCAATTACACCGGCAATAGGGAAATCGAGGCGCGCTGCCATGTCGCCACCGCCGGGATCGATGCGGCGATCGACGACATGATCCCTGTGGTATCGAAACATCCGAACAGCTCGATCCTCAGCGTGCTGCTTGCGGCCGGCCAGAACATCGACAGCATCCGCGCCAACGTCAAGCTTGCGATTTCGGGCGGCCAGAACGAGCCGCGCGACGCCATCTCCGGCTCGGTCTGGGCGCTGTTGACGCATCCGGCGCAGCTCGCGCTGGTCACCGAGGGAAGAGCAAAGTGGATCGACGTGTTCGAGGAATATGCGCGCTGGATCGCGCCGATCGGAATGTCGCCGCGGCGGGTGGCAAAGCCGTGGCGCTATGGCGGCGTCGATTTCGAGCCGGAAGACCGCGTGTTCTTCATGTTCGGCTCGGCCAATCGCGACGAAGCCTGTTTTGAAAATCCCGATCGTTTCGACATCAGCCGCGACACCTCCAAGAGCATCGCGTTCGGCGCCGGCCCGCATTATTGCGCCGGCGCCTTTGCCTCGCGCGCGATGGTCGCCGATGTGGCGCTGCCCTCGATCTTCGCGCGGCTGAAGCGCTTGCGTCTCGACGAGACCGAGCCGGTCAGGATCGGCGGCTGGGCGTTTCGCGGGCTGCTCAATCTGCCGGTGACATGGGATTAAGGACGAGCGCGGGATGACTTTTCTTCGAATCATCATCCCGCTCTATGTTTTTTGTTTGAGCATGATCTTTTCGGAAAACCGGTGTCCACTTTTCCGGATCATGCTCTAGCGCGCATTTCTCGCTATCGGCAGCAAGACCCAGTTGAGCAATCGTGTAATGATCGCGACAGGGCTTCGTTTGCCTATCGCGCCGGAACCCTTCCGCGCGGCAGCTGCCAGCGCATGGCGCGGTACCAGAAGTAGCCGACCACAACGCCGCAGATCGCCAGCATGATGATGTTGGCGCCGTCGATGGAATCGCTCCACCACAGCATTCCGGCGATCCAGAACACCGTGAAAAACACCGAGCACAGTTTCAGGCGGGTTGAAGGATACATGGCGTTGCTCCATGACTGATCATATCTGCACCATCATGGACGCGGCCCGTTGACCTGTACCGTGAGGTTGGTCACTTTCGATGATGTGCGCTAGCCAAAGCGCAGTTTCGACCGCTCCCTCGCCTTCTCCGCCTCGACTTCCCGGTCACGCGCCGGCGCATGCGTATGCAGCGAGGTCAACAGGCGACGGGCGGCCTCCGAGACCTCCTTAACGGCTCGGTCGAACGCCGCCTCGTTGGCCTGCGACGGCTTGTTGAAGCCGGAAAGCTTGCGCACGAATTGCAGCGCGGAGGCCTGAATCTCATCCTCGGTCGCCGGCGGCTCGAAATTGAACAGCGTTTTGATGTTGCGGCACATCATCTTTCTCCTTTACCGGGGCGGCACTCAAAGACTCTTCTTCCCAAGGACGATCGGGTAACGCAAATTGCGACATCGCAGCCCATTTTGTCATAGAATAGGCCGTGGGTTTACCCTTAAAAAACGCTATGCTCATCGGCGCGATGCGAGAGGCCAAGATCCAAGATGTCCCACGTCACCTACAAGATCGTCCAGCACGACGGCGGCTGGGCCTACACCGTCAATGGCGTATTCTCCGAACCGTTCGCGAGCCATGCCGCTGCCCTCGGGGCGGCAAGGCGCGTCGCCGCCGAGCAGCGCGTGCCCGGACGCACCGAGGCGATCGAGTATGAGACCGAAGACGGCAAATGGCACACCGAAACGGCCGCAGGCAGCGACCGGCCGGAGACGGACGTCGAGGACAGCGCGTGAGCCAGGCGTCCGTCCGCTGCGCCCATATTCGCGCTTGGGTCAAAACGGAACCTCGGCTCCGAGCCTGGCAAAGAATGCGCGGCCTTTTTGAGTAAGCCGCAATGCGCGCGGAACCTGCAGGGGCGCGACGCATCGCGTCTCGACCAGCCGCGCCAGGATCGCGTTGGGAAACGGGCCGGCCAGATGGGGAACGCGCTCGGTCCAATCGTTGCAGAGGCGCAGATGCGGCTCACGCACCGGCTTGAACTCGATCGCTTCGGATCGGCACCACGCAAAGCCCGGTTCCGTGACGTGCCCGGTTCGACCGCTGACAGCGACCAGGCGGCGGCGGATCAGCGCGTTGGATAATGATACGCCAAGCTGGCCGGCGAGATGACCGTAGCAGCGACGCGACTGGCGCAAGGGTTCCGGCAGCCGCGCGCGCTTGCGATCAAGATGCTCCGCCTTGACCGCAAGATCGACGAGGCTCTCGATCAATGACGCGACATTCTCGTCGGCGATCCGGTAATATCTGAACCTGCCTTGCGACCAGACCGACAGTATCCTCGCATCCACCAGTTTTTGCAGGTGCGCGCTGGCGCTTTGCGGAGAGATGCCCGCCGCGCAGGCTAATTCGCCGGCCGGCATCGCCTTGCCGTCCGCAAGTGCGCTCACGATCGCTTCTCGCGCCGGATCTCCCAACGCCTCCGTGATCCGCGAGAAGCCCGATTGCACTGATCGCTGAATTCGCGCCATTAAAACTCCCGGTTCGGATCATACCCGGTTTTCGCCGCAGCTCATTTCAGAATTTGATGAAACATCGGGGGTGCGATCCCGGCGATCCTGGCCGGCATCAACCTGAATCCGAAGGGAACCGCCATGGCCGGTGCAACAAACCAGCAAGACGCCGAACGTATCTATCGATTGTGGGACGACGCGCTGGGCAAGAAGGACCTCGAAGCGTCGCTATCGCTTTACGCGGACGACGCGTCGATCGAAAGCCCGCTCGTTCAGCACCTGATGAAGACCAAGGAGGGGATCGTCCAGGGCAAGGATAATTTGCGCAAATTCATCGCGCTGGTGTTTGCGACCAATCCGCCGCAGCGCAAACGCTTCAGAACGGGATTCTTCACCGATGGCCGCGTGATCACCTGGGAATATCCGCGCGCGGCTCCGGATGGCGATCAGATGGAGCTTGTGGAGGTCATGGAAATTGCGGACGGATTGATTTGGCGCCACCGCGTTTACTGGGGCTGGTACGCGCTCAATGTGCTGAAGCAAAGTTAGCAATCTCTGCGCCGCGCGAAAAAGCAGACGATAATTTCGCAACGCATCAATTTGCGATTGGAACGCGAAGCTCATTCTTTGAGCCGCGGTTCAGGCTTAATTATGCCAATCGAAGGATGCGTCGGCACCTGGAGGACCGCATGCGAAGGCTCGCGCATATCGCGCTGCTGGCGTACCTGTCCGCGCTCGCGACCGCGGCGTCTGCATTCGACACCGGCCAGTACGAAGACGTACCATCCGACATCCGCGCCTGGTTCAAGAGCGTGATGGCGCCGAACGGCGTACCCTGCTGCGACATTTCGGACGGCCATCGCACCACCTATGATTTCCGCGAGGGCGCCTATTGGGTGCCGATCGAGGGCCAATGGATGGCGGTGCCCGAACGCGCCATCATCCGCGACCGCGGCAACCCGGTCGGCGAGGCCGTGGTTTGGTATGTGCATCACCGCGGCAGCATCATCATCAGTTGCTTCGTGCCGGCGGACGCGGTGTAACCTACCAAGTCATTCCGGGACGGTCCGAAGGACCCGGAATGACGGAACAAGCGCGCTTCAGCCTGCTGACGTCAGTCGCACGGGATGATACTCTGCCCGAAACCCTGTTTGGAGCACGCCTGTGACCGATCTTGCCGCCAGCGATCTCGCCGCGATCTATCCGAAACCGACGCCGCGCGTCATCGCCAAGGCGCGTCCGGGGATCGACGATCACGCCAGGAACTTCATCGCGATGTCGCCGTTCTGCGTGCTCGCCACGTCAGGTTCGGACGGCAGCGTCGATGCCTCGCCGCGGGGCGGCAATCCAGGTTTTGTGCATGTCGCAGCGCCGAACCGGCTGTTGATGCCGGATCGCTCGGGCAACAACCGGATCGACAGTTTCAGGAACATCGTCGAGGGAAGCGGTTTGCTGCAACTGATCTTCTTCGTGCCGGGTATCGACGAGACCTTGCGCGTCGGCGGCAAGGGCGCGCTTTCGGCGGATCCGGATTTGCTGGCTTCGATGGTGGAGTTCGGCAAGCTGCCGCGCGCGGCCTTGAGCATCGACGTCAAGGAAGCCTATTTCCACTGCGGCAAGGCGTTGATGCGCTCAAAACTGTGGTCGCAGGACGCGCAAGTTCAGCGGGCGGTATTTCCCAGCATCAGCGAGGTGGTTTTCGACCAGACCAAGCTCGGCGAGCCGGATAGCCAGGCCGTCGTCACCGCGCGCTACCAGACGCAGCTGTAAGGAAGCTCAACCAGGATTGCGGTCATACCCGCGAAAGCGGGTATCCAGTACGCCGTCGCTTCTCAATCGTTCGCTGGCTTCTCTGGAATACTGGATCACCCGCTTTCGCGGGTGATGACGGCCGTTGGCGTTGTAAGACCGCGCTCAGTCCTCGCTCTTGAGCCCGCCGACGTGCTTCTGGGTGTAGAGTTCGAGGCCGATGCGCGTGATCAGATCAAGCTGGGTTTCGAGGAAATCGATATGCTCCTCCTCGTCCTTCATCAGCTCCTCGAACAGGTCGCGTGAGACGTAGTCCTTGACGCCGTGGCAGTAGGTTGCCGCTTCCTGGTAAAGCGCGCGCGCGGCGACCTCGGAGGCCAGATCGCATTCGATGATTTCCTTGACGTTCTGGCCGATCCGCAAGGGATCAAGCACCTGCATGTTGGGAAAGCCTTCGAGGAACAGGATACGATCGGTGAATTTGTCGGCGTGCTCCATCTCCTCGATGGATTCCTTGCGCCAGACCTTGGCCATCTCCAACAGGCCCCAATTGTTCAGGACCCGATAGTGCAGCCAGTACTGGTTGATGGCGGTGAGCTCGCTGCGCAGGCCCTTGTTGAGGTAGTCGATGACTTTGGGGTCGCCCTGCATCATGCACTCCGCGGTTGAGGCCCAAGCGGCCTTGATTTAGAACGCTTCTAAGTCAGCTTGGGTGCAAGGGCAACAGCGTCTCGCCTGGGCGGCGGACTTAGTTGGCCGCGAGCGCGAACTCGGCGTAAGTGGGCTCGTCCGCCGCAGCATGGCTGTGGGGGCAGCCGGAACAACAGGCCTCGGCGCAGGGGCCTAAAGCCTCATCGATGATGGACTTGATGGTCCGCGCGCAGCGTCCGCACTCGGCGCTGCAGCCGAGGCAGCCATAGAGCTGCTTGGCGTTTCGCGGCAGGTCCGAAGTTGCGCTGACGGCATTACGAACATCGTCGTCGGTCAGGACGTTGCAGGAACAAACAATCATGAAAAACAGGCGGCCCTTCGGTGATGCAGAGGATGACGTAGTTAAAGGTCCGGATAGATGCAAAAGGAAAAACCGCTTTTTCAAGCAATTCCAAACTGATCCACCGTGCAGACTAGAACCAATCTAAGAAGTCCTTGTTGCGCTAGATCAAGTTCGGCTCCGTTTATTCCACTCGCGAACCGTTGATCACCACCGGCCGCCGCAGCGCCGCGGCGCCACCTAAATTCGTTGCCAATATGGCGGCCTCGTTCATTGATCGTTCAAGCGAAATATGGAACTTTTGCCCCGGGCAGAAGTCTGTCTGCTGTCTTGGCATCGTGAGAAAGGGACTGCCATGAAGAAATCACTGATGGCATTGGCTGCCGTCGCCACCTTGGCCGTTTCGGCCGTGGCAACGCCAGCTCCGGCCCATGCGCAACGCGGCCTCGGCGTCGGTATCGCCACGGGACTGCTCGGCGGCGCCATTATCGGCGGCGCGATCGCATCGAGCCCGTATTATTACGGACCGGGATACTATCCGGGCTACAGGCCCTATGGCTATTACGGTGGCCCGGCCTATGTCGCGGATGACCCCTATGGCGGTTGCGCCTGGCAGCGTCAGCGCTTCTGGGATGGCTATGGCTGGCGCATGCGCAACGTGCGCGTCTGCGGCTGATCCGTTCATCTTCGTTAAATCTGCAGGGGCGTCCCGGAAAACGGCCGTTTTCCGGGACGTATCCTTTCAAACGGTCAGAAAAAGACCGCTTTTTCGGATCACGAGGCGCGGCCGTTTACTTTCGATTGACAGTTGTGCGCTTCTTTAGGCAAGCGGCCAGTCACGAATACAGCGTGTGAGTTCATCGCAACCCGGCGCGATCCAAGGCGCCATCCAAACGGAGAGCCCAAGAAATGAAGATCACCATTGCCGCCTTCCTCGCAGTCGCGACGGTCGCCGGCTCGTTAACCGTGATGCCAGCGCCCGCGCACGCACAGCGTGGCCTCGGCGCGGCTGTGGCTGGCGGAATCATCGGCGGCGCGATCGTCGGCGGCGCCATCGCTTCCAGCCGCCCGGCCTATGGCGGACCGGTGTATGTGGAAGGTCCGCCGCCCCCGGGCTGCTACTGGAGCCGGCAGCGTTTCTGGGACGGCTACGGTTGGCAAGTCCGCCCCGTCCAAGTCTGCAACTAATCAAGTCTGCAACTGATCAGATTTCATTCGATCGATCGGGGTGTCCATGAAAGCCCGGCCGAAATTTCGGCCGGGCTTTTTCTTTTTATCATAGCGTTTTCGAGCGAAGTGGATTCCGGTTCGCGTGCAGAAAACGCGTCAAACAAAAACTTCTAGCGCGCCGCACTGATCGAACGCAGCACCGCCTCGCTCGGCCAGCAATCGACCTTGAGGCGAGCGGATTTCTGGTAAGCCCCGAGCGCGGCGCGGGTCAGCATGCCGGCCTTGCCGTCGATCTTGTCCTTGTACAACCCGATCCGTGTCAACTCGCGCTGCATGGCTTCGACATCGGCGGTGCGCAGCTGCATCGACGCCGACCACGGCGTTGCGAATGGTTGCGGGCTCAGCATGCGGTCTGCGAGGTGGCCGACATAGAGCACGTAGAGATCGGAAAAATTGTATTCCTTGATGACGAAGTAATTTTTCGTGGTCAGGAACGCCGGTCCATAGATGCCTTCGGGCTGTAGCAGCGACGCCGGCTGCTCCTGCTCGGTCGCACTGAGCTTTTGTCCGCGCACCGGCACAAAGCCTTCGCGCAGCCATTCGCCGATCGGTTTTGTCACCTCCGGCACGCCCGCGGTGCAGTCGACATCGGCGGGCGCCTTGGCCTCGTAGGCCCAGCGCACGCCGCTCTGCCAACCCTTGTTGACGAGTTGCCGGGCTGCAGATGCGAGCGCATCCGGGACCGAATGCCAGATGTCGATGCGGCCGTCGCCATCGAGATCGACGCCGTGCTTGTAAAATTCCGACGGCAGGAATTGGGTGAGACCGGTGGCGCCGGCCCAGGAGGCGCGCATGTCCTTTCGCGCGACATTGCCGTCGCCCAGGATCTTCAGCGCCAGGATGAATTCGTTGCGGTATTGATCCTTGCGCCGGCCGACATAGGCCTGCGTCGCCAGCACGCGCACGGCGTCATAGGGTAGCGTGTAGCGGCCGTAATCGGTCTCGCGGCCCCAGATCGCAAGCACGATGCTTGAAGGAACGCCGAAGCGCGCCTCGATCGTCTGCAGCGCGCCCCTGTATTTCTGCATCAGCCGCTGCCCCTCCTCTGCGAGCCGTGCGATGGAGGCTTCCTTGATGTAGTCCGCGGGCACCTGCACGAATTCGGCCTGTGACGGCGCGCCGCTCGCGGGCCGTCCGGGCAGGATCAAATCGGGCAGTTTGTAATCCGGCTCCAGCCCGCGGGTCTCGGCATCGAAGGTCGCGCGCGACACGCCCGCGGCCTGCGCCTCCGGCCACAGCGAGGCGATGAATTGGGTAAAGCCGGCGTCGGCGGCGCGGGCGGCCGAGGGCTGCAGAAGGATAGTCAGGAGCAAGAGGCCAAGGGCCGTTGCACGGCAGACAAGCAACCGAGACGCCCCGCTCACGCGTCAGTCATATCGAGCCGCCGCTCGATACGCTCGATACGGACGTCCATCCGGCCAAGCCTGTTCGACATATTGGCGTATTGGTTCTCAAGGTTGCCGACACACTGCTTGATCTCGCGGATATCGTCGCGCACGTCATCAATCGCGCCGCGAATATGGCGCGAATGCTCTAGAACGATGTTATCTGCCTCAGTCATGATGTAAGATTATCATATCACCAAATCCTTGTGAACTATGGCGGCTAACTTGCTACCTGGAAGTAGGTCATGAAGAAGCGAAATTTGCATCCCAAATTCAAAACCGAAGCCGAGGAACGAAAATTCTGGGAGAGGCACGACTCCACCGATTACATCGACTGGAGCAAGGCCGAGCGCGCGCGCTTTCCAAACCTGAAACCCTCGACGACGGCGATTTCAATTCGCCTGCCACTGGGCTTGCTGGAGCAGATCAAGATTGCAACAAGCGTCACATCACCGCGTCAGCTTCTTGTACTTCATCCGATGCGGGATGATGGAATCCTGACCGAGCCTTCGCATCTTGTCCTTCTCATAGTCCTGGAAATTGCCTTCGAACCATTCGACATGGCTGTCGCCTTCGAATGCCAGCATATGGGTAGCGATGCGGTCGAGGAACCAGCGGTCATGGCTGATGATGACAGCGCAGCCGGCGAAATCCTCCAGCGCCTCTTCCAGCGCGCGCAAGGTGTCGACGTCGAGGTCGTTGGTGGGCTCGTCGAGCAGCAGCAAATTGGCGCCGGACTTGAGCATCTTGGCGAGATGCACGCGGTTGCGCTCGCCGCCTGACAGGGCGCCTACCTTCTTCTGCTGGTCGGCGCCCTTGAAATTGAACGACGAGCAATAGCCGCGGGAATTGACCTCGCGCTTGCCCAAAAGAATCAGCTCGTTGCCGCCGGAAATTTCTTCCCACACCGACTTCTTGCCGTCGAGCGAATCGCGGGACTGATCGACGTAACCAAGATGCACGCTCTCGCCGATCGTGATCGTGCCCTTGTCCGGCTTCTCCTGTCCGGTGATCATCCGGAACAGCGTGGTCTTGCCGGCGCCGTTGGGACCGATCACTCCGATGATGCCGCCCGGCGGCAGCTTGAAGGTCAGATTGTCGATCAAGAGCCGGTCGTCGCCAAATCCCTTGGTCAGCCCCTCGAAGTCGATGACGTTCTGGCCCAGGCGTTCGGCGACGGGAATCGTGATCTGCGCGGTCTGGGTCTGCTTCTCGGCTGCCTGCTTCAACAGCTCTTCATAGCGCTGATAGCGCGCTTTCGATTTGGCCTGGCGCGCCTTGGGCGACGCGGCGATCCATTCCTGCTCGCGGGCCAACGTTCTTTGGTGCGCGGCCTCCTCGCGGCCCTCTTGCTGCAGCCGCTTCTGCTTCTGCACCAGCCAGGACGAGTAATTGCCCTCGTAGGGAATGCCTTTGCCGCGATCGAGCTCGAGAATCCACCCGGTGACGTTGTCGAGGAAGTAGCGGTCGTGGGTCACGATCAGGATCGCGCCGGGATAGTTGCGCAAATGCCCTTCGAGCCAGGACACCGATTCGGCGTCGAGATGGTTGGTCGGCTCGTCGAGCAGCAATAGCTCGGGTTGGTCGAGCAACAGCCGGCACAGCGCGACGCGGCGCCGTTCGCCGCCGGAGAGTTTTGTCACGTCCGCATCGTCCGCCGGGCAACGCAGCGCATCCATCGCCTGATCGACCTTGCTGTCGAGATCCCACAAGCCCTGCGCTTCGATCTCGTCCTGCAGCCTCGTCATCTCGTCGGCGGTCTCGTCGGAATAATTGACGGCGAGTTCGTTGTAGCGGTCGAGGATCGCCTTCTGCTTGGCGACGCCCTGCATGACGTTTTCGCGCGCGGTCTTGCTGGGGTCAAGCTGCGGCTCCTGCTCGAGGTAGCCGACGCGGGCGCCCTCGGCGACCCAGGCTTCCCCGGAATATTCCTTGTCGAGGCCGGCCATGATCCGCAGCAGGGTCGATTTACCGGAGCCATTGACGCCGAGCACGCCGATCTTGGCGTCGGGATAGAACGACAGATGGATATTATCGAGCACCTTGCGGTTGGGCGGATAGGTCTTCGACAAACCCTGCATGAAATAGACGAACTGACGGGCCATCGCGATCCCTTGGAAACCGTGGATTTAAGGAAATTTGCTGGCGCTGATGTAGCGGCGGGGCCCTCAAAGGGCAATGTTTTCCATCCGTTCACCACGGATGAATACGGGATCGACACCATGTGTGCAGCAAATCACCTAAATTGAAACTATCTTTTAACAAATAAGGCCAAAACTCGTTTTCAGCGCCGAAAAAAGCGCCCTGCGGCAGGGCCGCGAATGAAAACAGAGACCTGCGCCATGGCAACGATCACTTCGACATCCCTTTCTTCCCCGGCGGCCCGCCGTGACGGACTACCCAGGCCCTTCGCGGAATTGGCTTTGGCCGAATTCAAGGCGTTCTGGCAGCACTTCTTCGCGCGGGCGTTCAACCCCTACCGGCCGGAACGGCATTATATGCGCGGCCCCGGTCCGGCCTGGCGCGCCAAATACATCTCCCGTTCGAACTGACTCGCCCGACATCCGAGCTGAGGCCGCTCTTTAGGCCGCGCGGGGGCCTGTTTTCCGGGCCTCGGGCTTTTTAGGGCCTCGGCCTTTTAGGACCGCGGGCGCTTGCACGCCAAACGATTGCGCGCGACCATGGCGATCCCCGGACGATGCGGCTCTCTCGCACCGTCTCCCTCGCCATGAACGGACGATCCCGATGACGCGGCTGCACTGTGCAATCCTGGACGACTATCTCAACCTCTCGCTTAACGTCGCGGATTGGTCGAAGGTCAAGGATCGCGTCGACATCACGGTATTCAACCAGCCCTTCGCATCCCGAAGCCGCCGCCAGCGCGCTGAAGGATTTCGAGATCATCTGCGCGATGCGCGAACGCACGCCGTTCCCGCAAGCCCTGTTTGCCGCGCTGCCCAAGCTAAAACTTCTGATCACCTCGGGCATGCGCAATGCCGCGATCGACATGGAAGCGGCGAAAGCTCACAACGTCGTGCTGTGCGGAACGCAATTTGGCCGCGACCCGACCGCGCCGCTTGACCATGGGTCTGATCCTGGAACTGACCCGCAATATCGGCCGCGAGAACGCGCGCATGCATGCCGGCGAACCCTTGCAGAAATTAGTCGGCATTGAAATCGAGGGCAGGACGCTCGGTGTCATCGGCCTCGGCAAGCTCGGCAGCAAGGTTTCAAAGCTGGCGCAGGCCTTCGGCATGAACGTGATCGCCTGGAGCCCGAACCTGACGGCGGAGCGCTGCAAGGAGGTCGGCGTGAGCTACGCCACCAAGGAGGAACTGTTCAAAACCGCCGATGTCATCACCATCCATGTGGTGCTTGGTCCGCGCTCGCGCGGGCTGGTCGGAGCCGAAGATCTCGCGCGCATGAAGCCGACCGCCTACCTCGTCAACACCGCGCGCGGGCCCATCGTCGACGAGGCGGCGCTGCTGGAAACCCTGCAGCAGAAGAAAATCGCGGGCGCCGCGATCGACGTGTTCTCGGTCGAGCCGCTGCCGGTCGATCACCCCTTCCGCAAGCTCGACAATATCGTGCTGACCCCGCATCTCGGCTACGTCACCGAGGAAGGCTTTCGCAATCACTACGGCCAGATGGTCGAGGGCATCGACGCCTGGTTCAAGGGCGAGCCGTTACGAAGATTGGCCTAGCGCGCCGCTAATCGGTCGTCGGCAAATTGATTGCGTCGGATAGCCAAGGCGCACGCGAACTCCAGCATGTTTCGATGCTGGGCGAGACGCCGGGGTTATCGATGAGCGTGCCCACTGGAATGATTACTTCCCGACCGCTACGCGTGCTGTGCGGAAGGGGTGAGCCGCACAGGCGGCAAGAAGAGGTCGAGAAGCTGCGGGCCACCGGCAGGTCGAAGCGTCCGACATACTCCTGACTGCGCGTCCAGCGGAATGCTGATGGGAGAACGTATGCATTGGCGGCAAACGCACTGCCCGTAGCCCTGCGGCAGCGCGAGCAATGGCACTTCACGAATTTGATGAACGGTAGATCGACCTCGAAACCTACGATCTGGCAGAGGCACACACCACGCACCACCGTCATTTGATTTTCTCTATTGCCTGACGTTCAATTCCTGATGCGGGCAGCCTATCAATCTTCGGACATTTCGGGTAAATCAAGCCCGTCAGCGATGAAGCCATCCAGCCCTTTTTGGTGGCTTGCGGATTATCGTCGCGGGCCGGGCGCCGGCCCCAGGGGGCTCGCGATGATGTAGGAGCCGAACGAAAAGGGCGCGCTACCGCGCGCGCCTTTTGCATGAATTTTGTTCGGTAATGGCGGCTTAGCGCACCGTCACCGGCGCGGGCAGCGGCGGCACTACGGTCGGCTGCGTGCCCGGGACCGGACCATTCGACATCTGCGCAGGCGGCGGAGCGGGCGCGCCGGGGACCGCAGGTCCAGGCATCGGCTGCGCTGAGGCAGTCGCCATGCCCGGCGGCGGGCCGCCCGGCAATACAACCACGCGGGTTCCGACCTTGACCCGGTCGAACAGGTCCGACACGTCTTCGTTTAGCATGCCGATGCAGCCCGACGAGACGAACTTGCCGATGGTCGAAGGCTGGTTGGTGCCATGGATGCGATAGACCGTGTTGCCGAGATACATCGCGCGCGCGCCGAGCGGATTGCCCGGACCGCCGGCCATGAAGCGCGGCAGATAAGGCTGACGCTCGATCATCTCCGGCGGCGGATGCCAGTCCGGCCACTCGGCCTTGCGCGAAATCTTCTGCACGCCGGTCCAGGTAAAGCCGTCGCGGCCGACGCGAACGCCGTAACGGATCGCACGACCGCCGCCGAGCACGTAGTAAAGATAGGTATTGGGCGTATCGACGATCAGCGTTCCCGCCGGCTCCTTGGTGGGGAAAGTAACCTCCTGCCGACGCAGGTTGGGCGACAGTTGCACCGGGGCGACTTCCGGCTGTTCCTCCGGCGGCAGCGCCGCCAGCGATACCGGTCTGCCGTCGGCGCCGACCGGAGGCCGCACCGCGCCGGTAGCGCCAACCGAATTCCGGCGGACGCAAACCGCGGTCGTCATCGTTGGGATCGATGGGCTGCGGCCGGCCGCCAGGACGATCGGCGTAGATCACCGGCGGCGGACCGGCCGGACGGCCATAACGCGGATCATCGGGTGAAAGTATAGGACCGGTCGGGGCGCCGGAGTAAACCGGTGGGGCGGCAGCGGGCCGGCCGTAGCGCGGATCGTCCGGCGACATCACCGGACCGGTCGGGGCGCCGGAGTAAACCGGTGGGGCCCCAGCGGGCCTGCCGTAGCGCGGATCGTCCGGCGACATCACCGGACCGGGCGGCGGCAGCGCGGCGGAGTTCAGCGGCGCCTCATCGTCCTCCAAGGCGTCGAAATCGGGCGCGCCCGGGCCGCGACGATAATCGCCCGAGTAGCCCGGCGGATATTGCCCTGGCGTCTGCGAATAGATCGATCCGGGCGGCACCGGATAGCCCTGTTGGGCATGGGCAAGCGAAGTTCCAGCCGCGCCCGCCGCCGCGACTGCACAGACCGTCAGAAAGTGTTTGATCATCATCGCTCTTGTATAGACCCCAAGGCCGCACCGGACCGTTAACGGGGGATGACCGAAGAACGCGGCGCATTCAAGACAATTCGGGCCAACTTGCGCCAAATTTAGTCATTCGTGATCGCTTGCGAGCGCCGTTGCAAGCAAGCCTCACGGCCAAAAGAAAAAGCTCTTCGAGGCGGCGCGCCATTCAGGCCGCGGATTTTTAGCAAACGACATCGGATATGTTGCGATATCCTCGGAACAGCCTGATTCGCGAGCGCGGCCCCGCCCGATGCGCCGCGAACGCGGCCGGTTCCGTTTTCACCGCGTTCCCGCTGGCTCAAAGGCCTTCGCAGAATTCCTGCCAAGGCGGAATTCGCCTCCCGATGCTGCCCGGCTTTCGTTTTCTGTTCTCCGCGATCATCCTGTCGATGTCGATTCTCATCTTCGGGCTGGGCGCAGCCGCACTGCTGCGCGCAGCCCATGAGGAGTTTGCCAGCAACCCGACGTGGCGCGCGCCGCTGGAAGCGGTATTCGCCCAGCCGAACGAAACCGAAAGGCCGGTGCTGGCGACGCTTGTGGTCGTTGCGCCTCCGGCGGAACTGAAGCAGCCGGAGACACAGTTCGCCGCAGCGCCTGAAGCACCAGCCGTGATCGCCTCGCTACCGGCCGAGCCTGAACAGGCCGCCGCGGCCGAGCCGGCGCTTGCCTCGCCGATCGTGGCCGCCAGGTCCGAAACCCTAGCGGAATCTTCGCCTTCAAGCGAACCCGCCCCGGTTCAGGCGAATCCGGCGCAAGAGGCTTCCGCGACCGAAACCAGAATTGCAGCGGTCGACAAGATTGATGCGATTGAGGGTACCCCGCCGCCGGCCGGCCAACCCACTCCCGCCGCACCCGAGCAAGCGAGCGCCCCGGCAGGGCCCGAAATCGACAAGACTACCACCAAGATCGCAACGCTGGAGGACCCGCCAGTTGCCGTCGAAGTGCCGGCGAACGCCGCAAGCATGGAGGCTGACAAGAGCGCCGCCAAGAAGCGGCTGCGGGCCCGGCGCGCCAGGCAGCGGCGCAGACTAGCGGCGCTGCACCGTGCGATGCTGGAGAAACAGGCGGCGCTGCAACCCGCGACTGACCTGTTCGGGCAAGCAATTATTGGCACCGCTCAGACCACGATTGCATCCCCCGCAAGTGCGTCGACCGCAGGCTCAGGCCGGACCGGTCGCGACCGGAGGACCATTGGGCTGCCCCCACTCCGACCATGATCCATCGTACAGCGCGGAAATTTCCAGGCCGAGGCGATAGAGCGCAAGCGTGAGCACGGCAGCCGAGACGCCGGACCCGCAGCTTGTCACGATTGGCCCCTTCAGATCGACGCCGGCAGCGGCGAACGCCTTGCGCAGTTCATCAAGCGGTTTCATGGCGCCGGTGTTGGCGTCGAACAGGTCGTTGTACGGAAGATTGCGGCTAAAGGGGATATGACCCGGCCGCAACCCCGGCCGAGGTTCGGCCGCGCGGCCCTCGAAGCGATTGCTGGCGCGCGCATCGATGACCTGCTCGGCCTTGCTCGCGACATTCGCGACCATCTCTCGCATAGTGCGCACGCGCCTGGCGTCGAATGCCGCCTTGAACGCGGCGGGCTTCGGCGTCACCGCCCCGCTTTCGACCGGCCGCGCCTCCGCGCGCCATTTCTTCAATCCGCCATCGAGCACCCGAACCTGGCCGTGACCGTAACAGAGGAACATCCACCATGCGCGCGGGCCGGCGACCCAGCCGCCTGCGTCATAGACCACCACCATATCGCTATTGCCGATGCCGATCGCGCCGACGTCGCGGCCGAACTGCTCGGCGACCGGAAACATGTGCGGCAGCGGATTAGAGTGATCCGATACGGCGTCGACGTCGAAGAACACCGCGCCAGGAATGTGCGCCTCGAGATAGTCTTCCTTCGGCAGCGGCGTGACGCCTGGCAGCTTGAACGACGCGTCGACGACTTTCAGGTTCGCATCGTGCAGATGCGCCGCGAGCCAGTCGGTCGAGACCAGCGGATCAGTGGTGGTAGTCATTGACGAATCTCCGGCGTTCCCATCGATTGTCATTGCCGGGCTCGACCCGGCACTTCATCGCTCCTGAAACGATGGACACGCGGGTCAAGCCCGCGTGTGACAAGCCTTAGCTCTTCTTCTTCGGTTCCCACTTCTCGACCGGGCCGCCGGCGTCGCGCCAGGCCGCAAAGCCGCCGCCCATATGCGCGACCGGCCTCAGCCCCATGTCCTGCGCGGTCTTTGCCGCCAGCGCCGAGCGCATGCCGCCGGCGCAATGGAAGATGAACTTCTTGTCCTGCTGGAAGATCGGCTTGGCATAGGGGCTTGCCGGATCGATCCAGAATTCCAGCATGCCGCGGGTGCAGGAGAACGCGCCGGGAATCCGCCCCTCGCGCTCGATCTCGCGGGGATCGCGGATGTCGACGATCACGACATCGTCGCGTTGCGCGGCCGTGATCGCATCGGTTGCGCTGACCGTTTCGATCTCAGCATTGGCCTCCTCGATCAACGCCTTGATACCGCGGCGGATGGTCTGGGGCATGGACTCTCCCTATTCTTTTCTTGAACGTCATTCCGGGATGGTCCCAACGGGTCCGCGCAAAGCGCGGCCCGATGGGACCAGACCCGGAATCTCGAGATTCCGGGTTCGATGCTGTCGCATCGCCCCGGAATGACGTTTGTCTATTACCGCACCAATTCCTTCATCGCGGCTTCCAGACCCTCGATCGTGATCGGATACATGCGCTGCGAAAACAGCCGGCGGATGATGGTGGTCGATTCCGAATAGTCCCAATGCCGCTGCGCCACCGGATTGAGCCACACCGCGTGCGGATAGGTCCGCGTGATGCGTTCGAGCCAGACCGATCCCGCTTCTTCATTGACGTGCTCGACCGAGCCGCCGGGCACCATGACCTCGTAAGGCGACATCGAGGCATCGCCGACGAACACCACCTTGTAGTCGTGCGGATATTTGTGCAGCACGTCCCAGGTCGGCGTCCGGTCGGTGAAGCGCCGCTTGTTCTGCTTCCACACGCCTTCGTAAAGGCAGTTGTGGAAATAGAAATATTCCATGTGCTTGAACTCGGTCTTGGCCGCCGAGAACAATTCCTCGACCTGCTCGATATGCGAGTCCATCGAGCCGCCGATGTCGAAGAACACCAGAACCTTCACCGCGTTGCGCCGCTCCGGGCGCATGACGACATCGAGATAGCCGTGGTTGGCGGTTTCCTTGATCGTGGTGTCGAGGTCAAGCTCGTCCGGCGCGCCGGTACGCGCGAATTTACGCAGGCGCCGCAGCGCGATCTTGACGTTGCGGATGCCGAGTTCGACGTTGCCGTCGAGATCCTTGAACTCGCGGCGGTCCCACACCTTCACCGCGCGATTGTTGCGATTCTTCTCCTGGCCAATGCGCACGCCTTCCGGATTGTAGCCATGGGCGCCGAACGGCGAGGTGCCGGCGGTGCCGATCCATTTGTTGCCGCCCTGATGCCGGCCCTTTTGTTCCTCAAGGCGCTTGCGAAGCGTTTCCATAAGCTTGTCCCAGCCCATCGCCTCGATCTGCTTCTTTTCTTCTTCGGTGAGATATTTCTCGGCGAGCTTCTTCAGCCATTCAGCGGGAATGTCGGCCTTCTCCATGGCGTCAAGCAGGCTCTCCAGCCCCTTGAACACGGTGCCGAACACGCGATCGAACTTGTCGAGATTACGCTCGTCCTTTACCAGCGCCGCGCGCGACAGATAGTAGAAATTCTCGACCGTCTGTTCGGCGAGGTCGGCGTCGACCGCCTCCATCAGCGTGAGATATTCGCGCAAGGTCACCGGGACCTGCGCGTCGCGCAGCGATGTAAAGAATTGCAGAAACATGGGTGACAGATTGCCCGCCGGGGTGTGGACGTCAAGGGCCTGCGCCGCAGGTCAGGGCGGCTTGTTTGGAAGCTTGGGACCGGCCCGATAGCCTAGACCTAGCGGGTTTTTCAACTAGAATTGAGCCGAAGAGACTTTAATCCCCGCAACGACCGCTAAGCAGGTGACGGGATACGAGCACTCGTTCCCGCACGGCCAGAGTGTGCACGTGCGCTCAATGACAACCAAGGCATAGGATCGATGAAATTTACCGGCACGAAAGACTACGTCGCCACCGAAGACCTCAAGGTCGCAGTCAACGCCTCGATCGTGCTGGAGCGTCCGCTCCTGATCAAGGGTGAGCCCGGCACCGGCAAGACCGTGCTGGCGGAGGAAGTCGCCAAAGCAATCGGCGCGCCGCTTTTGACCTGGCACATCAAATCCACCACCAAGGCGCAACAGGGCCTCTACGAATACGACGCGGTCTCGCGCTTGCGCGACAGCCAGCTCGGCGATGCCAGGGTCTCCGATATCGGCAACTACATCAAGCGCGGCAAATTGTGGGACGCTTTCACCTCCGCGCAGCGCCCGGTGCTGCTGATCGACGAGATCGACAAGGCCGACATCGAATTCCCCAACGATCTTCTGCTCGAACTCGATCGCATGGAGTTCTTCGTCTACGAGACCGGCGAGAACATCAAGGCGAAGCTGCGCCCGATCGTGATGATCACGTCGAACAACGAGAAGGAACTGCCGGACGCGTTCCTGCGCCGCTGCTTCTTCCACTACATCAAGTTTCCCGACGTCGACACCATGAACCGGATCGTCGACGTGCATTTCCCCGGCATCAAGAAGCGCCTGGTGGAGGAAGCGCTGCGCATCTTCTTCGAGGTGCGTGCCGTGCCCGGCTTGAAGAAGAAGCCCTCGACCTCGGAGCTATTGGACTGGCTGAAGCTTTTATTGAATGAAGAAATGACGCCGGAGATGCTGAGGGAGCGCGATCCGCGTAAACTGATCCCGCCGCTGCACGGCGCGCTGCTCAAGAACGAACAGGACGTGCATCTGTTCGAGCGGCTGGCCTTCCTCAGCCGGCGAGAAGTATAACCCCGTCCTTTGGCGACGGCCGGACGGGGCCGACTCACGCTCCTGTCAATGGCGGCGCGCGAGGCTTGCTCAGCCGTCGATCATATCGAGTAGCGCGCACGTCAACGTGCCGTCGGCCAGCGCGAGGGCTTCCAGGATCGTGAAGTGGTTGGCGCCGTCGATCGGCAGCAGACGGCCGGAAAGACCGTGCGCGATCCACGCCGGAGCGTATTCGATGGACTGGCGGCACAACTCGGGCAACTCGCGTGTCCCATACGCGATGACGAGTTCTGCGGCCTGCGGCGGGAAATGCAACAGCGGGCTGTTGCAGTCCGCTTCGGCCGGGCTAAGCCCCAGCCTCTCGTTGAGATAGCTGAGCCGGATCGGTTCGAGATCGTAAATGCCGCTGATCGCGATACCGCCCGCACCACGTCGAGCGGCATCGTCATGGCCGTCAGGTAACCGCCGGCTGAATGGCCGGAAACATAGAGTTCGCCCGGATCGGCGCCGTAGTCGCCGAGATGCTCGGCGAGCCAGAGTGCTGCACGCCTGATCTCGGCGACGATCCGGTCGAGCCGTGCAGCCGGCGGCAGCGTATATTCGATCAGTGCGAAATTGATCCCGTGCAACAATATCCCCCCGCCCAGGAAAGCGTAATCCTCCTTGTCGTTCCCCGGCCAACAGCCGCAATGGATGAAGGCCAGCGTCGGCGCTTTCGGATCGGCGGCGAGAAACAAGTGGAGCCGCTCGCGCGGGGTGTCGCCGTGCCGGAGATCGAGAACGCCGCCATACTTTTGGCGCATCAGATCGCTGCGCGCCGCCCAGTTGGCGACGATCTCCCCACGCTCCGGCACGGCGAGGGTATTGTTGTAGGCGATGTCAAGTTGGGCGCGATCCATTCCACGGTAGAGCATGTGACACTCTGATTTCACGGGCCGCGCGGTCGCTGCTCGCAGGCGGCCATCGCCCGACAAACGGCGCCTTGTTCCGACAAAAGAATGTGCCCGCCATGAGCCATAGCGCGCCGTCGCAAGCTCGCCGGATTTTGAAATCGCGTCGCCGAAAGCCGAAATGGCCTCGCCGATTCCGAAAACACCAAGGAAGGATAGATATTTGCAACTCAACCCGCCCGGCGTTGAGACAGCGATATTCGGTCGGCGTCACTCCTGGTGTCGCGTTGCAGGTTGCTTGCGGTAACGTTCGACGCTTGGGGGTACAACCGAAAAAATCTCTTGCGTCGCATGCATCGCGCGAATGCGAGCTTCGACGAGCGATCGCGTCTTCACGGCAGCGGCAAAATCCGCCGCCGCGCGCCGGCAGGCATCGGGCTCGCTGATGTAAGCCGACACGCCGGGCCGCGATAGCGAGACCTTGTGGCAATCATCAAGATCGAGGCGAGGCGCCTACGGCAAGATATAGCCGATCGAGGCGGGGCCCCAGTATCGCCCGCCAACCCAGAGTGGCGCATCCGCGAGCTTGATCATCACGTACTTGCCGTTTCCAAGATCGCGGCGGCGGGTAAACAGATACGAAGGATGGGTATAGTCGATGCCCGCGATCGTGTTTTGCGCGGGGAAGAACATCTTGTTGCGGCAGTTGACCGCGTTCCACACGGGGTCCGCACCTTGCGGTTTTGAGTACTCGGGGTTATGAACCGGCAGATAGCCGGTCCGGTCCGTTATCACCGCGAATGTAATATGCGGCAGGCTCTGCTTTGTAGATTCGAGGATCGCCGGCAGCACCCGTTCGCAGAACTGGCTGAATTTCGCATTGTATTGCTTGGGGTTGGTCCCCGGAATTTCGGTATACTCTTCGCTGAAAAGCTGATCCATCGTCAGCGTCTTGTTGGCGAGGGCCTTTTCGAATTCGTCGGTGATGCGCGCCCGCATCGCCCGCGCTGCCTCGAGATAGGGCGTGTCGTCGGTCGGAATGCTGCTGTTGCCGATCTCATCGACCATAAGCGCGAGTTTTCCGTTCGTGCCCACGATCTGCGCGCTCGCCGAACCAAGGCTCTTCGACGAAACCGTCAGTCCCTGTTCCAGCACGATCAGTTCATCGATCGTACCGGAACAATATTTGAGGTTCTCGGCTGCTTCGCCCTTGATCGTCTCGTTGAGTTCGGTGAGCTGGGAAAGATTCTCCGCCACGCGACTGATCGCGGCCTCGATGGTATGCGTGCTTTCGGACGTACCGCGCGCGTCGGAGGCGCCGCGAGCCGAATCGCCTATCAGCTGCGTGATCTGTGAAGACAGATTGCCGACCGTCGCGCGAATCCGCAATGTTGCTTCCCGCGTCTGGCCGGAAAGCGCCTTCACTTCGGCCGCGACGACCGCAAAACCGCGGCCGGCATCGCCGGCCCGCGAAGCTTCGATCGTCGCGTTCAGGGCGAGAAGGTTGGTTTGATGCGCGATGGCCTCGATCGCCTTTGAAACACCCGCGACATCGGTGAGTGTCTTTTCGACTCCGGATAACCGCTCCTCGATCGCCTCGGTCGCCTTGACCAGCAGCGATACTCGTTTCATCGCTTCCGTGATCGCATTGCGGCAATCCGAGATCTCCATTTGTCCGGACCTGGCCGCCTCCCGTGCAACGCCGGACGTGGCATCGATTTTTCGGTTAGCCCCGATCATGACATCCGCACTGTCGCGCAGCTTCTTGAACTGACCGACCTGCCGCTGAGATTCGCCAGTGACCTCTGCGATATTGGTGGCGGTCTCATGAAGCATCAGGCCGATTTCGCCCATCCGGCGGCTGACCGAATTGACCAGTACCGCAACCGATTCCCCCTCGGCGTCCGCTTGCGGCGCTGAAATGTTATGCAACATCAATGGACTCCTGCGGCGGATCGGATCGTCTGCCGAACAACGTCGGAGTATACTTAACGTGAGGTTAAGAATTGCTTTAGGCGGAAGCCGTATCAACCCTGTGAAGCCGTGTCCCGGCCGGAACAAACAGGGACCGGTTCCGCCGGCAAACGAACCGCCTCGGGCGGCTTGCGGCGGCGGATCAGATCCGAGGCCTTGTCGGCGATCATCATGGTCGACGCGTTGAGGTTGGCCGAGATCATCCGCGGCATGATCGAGGCGTCGATCACGCGAAGATTTTCCATGCCGTGCACGCGCAACTGATCGTCGACCACGGCCCATTCGCGGTCCGCCGAGCCCATGCGGCAGGTGCATCCGGGATGGAACGTGGTCGTGCCGCGCTGCGTCGCGGCGGCCAGGAATTCATCGTCGCTCTGCACTTCTGGTCCTGGAAAATCCTCGTATTCGTAGTAGGGCGCGAGCGGCGCCGATTTGAGCAGCCGCCGCGCCAGCTTCATGCCGGCAACGACTACCCTGCGGTCGAGCTCGGCGGCAAGATAATTGGTTTGAATGACCGGCGGCTGGAACGGATCGGCCGAGCGGATCCGTACGTAGCCGCGGCTTTCGGGGCGCTGCTGCCAGGACGCGACCGTCATGCCGGGCCGATCTTCGAGCTGGCCCTGCACGCCCTCCTTGTAGCTCGCAGGTGTAAAGGTCAGCTGCAGGTCGGAGCTTTCGGTGGTCTCGCCGGAATGCCAGAAGCAATAGACCATGGTCGGCGACAGCGAGAGCAGACCGCGCCGCGTCGTCGCCCATTTGAGCGCTTCGACCCAGAGGCGGAGCCCCCGCCGGAGCTCGTTGATGGTCTTGATGCTCTTGACGCGCACGACCGAACGCGGCGCGTAATGGTCCTGCAATCCTTCGCCGACGCCGGGCAGCGCGTGGCGCACCTCGATGCCGAGCGAACCCAGCAAATCCGGAGACCCTATGCCCGACAATTGCAGAAGCTGCGGCGAATTGTAGGCGCCGCCGGCGAGGATGACTTCCCTGGCCGCGCGCACCTCCACCGGCACACCGCGCTTGCCGCCTTTCATGTAGCGCACGCCGACCGCGCGCTTGCCTTCGAAGATGATGTTGGTCACATGGGCGTGCGTGCGCACATCAACGTTTCCCCGCTTCCGCGCCGGATGCAGGAAGGCGGTCGCGGCACTGACGCGCAGGCCGTTCTGGATAGTGCGCTGGGCGTAGGAGACGCCCTCCTGGATGGCGCCGTTGTAATCGGGGTTGCGCGGGATGCCGAGACTGATGGCGCCGGCCATGAAGGCTTCGCAGAGCGGGTCCTTCCAGTCCATGGTGGTGACGGTGAGATTGCCCTCGCGCCCGCGATAGGCGTCATCGCCCTCGCCGACGCGCCGCTCCAGCCGCTTGAAATACGGCAGCACGTCCGGATAACCCCAACCGCGATTGCCGAGCTGCGCCCAGGTGTCGAAATCCTGGCGCTGACCGCGATTATAGATGTGGCCGTTGATCGAGGAAGAACCGCCGAGCGTCTTGCCGCGCGGCGCGTAGATGCTGCGGCCGCCGGTGTACGGGCCGGGCTCCTGCTGATAGGCCCAGTTGATGCTCTTCATGTGAAAGGTCTTGATGAAGCCCGCCGGCAGATGGATGTAGGGGTGCCAATCGCGGGGACCGGCTTCGAGCACGCAGATGGAGGTGCCGGCATCTTCGCTGAGCCGGTGGGTAAGCACGCTTCCGGCCGAACCGGCGCCCACGATCACATAATCGAACGTTTCCATAACGCCTTCTCTTTGACGCGTTTTCTTTACGCGAGCCGGTTCCCGCTTCGCTCGAAAACGCTATGAGCTTATCGCGCCTTCTCGTTCAGTTGATAATTCAAATGCGCCTTCACCGTCGGCCATTCGGCCGCGATGATGCTGTAAACCACGGTGTCGCGCAGCGTGCCGTTCGGCACAATCTGGTGACTGCGCAAAATACCGTCCTGCTTGGCGCCCAGCCGTTCGATGCCGCGCCGGCTCTGTTGGTTGAAGAAATGCGTGCGGAATTCGACCGCGATGCAATCCAGCTTTTCAAATGCGTGGGTGAGCAAGAGCAATTTGCACTGGGTGTTGAGCGCGCTGCGCTGCACGCGCCGGGCGTACCAGGTCGACCCGATCTCGACGCGCCGGTTTGCGGCGTCGACGTTCATGTAGGTGGACATGCCGGCGATTTTGCCGTCGGCATCGAACACCGTGAACGGCAGCATCGATCCCGAAGCCTGCAATCCGAGCCGGCGATCGATCTCCTTGCCCATGGTCTCGGGGCGTGGGACGAAGGTGTACCAGAGCTTCCACAGTTCGCCGTCCTTGACCGCCTCAACCAGACCGTCGCGGTGATCGTGCGATAGCGGTTTTAGCTGCGCGTGGGGACCACTCAAGGTAACCGGTTGAAGCCAGGTCATCGAATACTCCGTAGATAGTCGTCACCGCGAGCCAACGGGTCGCGCGAACGAGCGCCCCCGACGAGCGCAATAGCGCTCGCGTAGAGATGACCGGCTCCGCGAAGCAATCCATCCTTCGTCATTCCGGGATGGTGCGCTAGCACCAGACCCGGAATCTCGAGATTCTCCGATGTGCAAGCGCACATCGTAGTTCGATACGGAGCCTGTCATCGGGCCGGCCACAGGCCGGACCCGTTCGCCCCGGAATGACGATTTGCGCTTCTCGCCATCGTCACTTGTTCAAAAAATTCAGCGGCAGGCCGGGCCGTTGCCACTCCATCGCGATCAGTTCGCCCTTGCCCGACAGCGTGATATAGGCGGTCTTCAATTCGGGTCCGCCGAACGCGATATTGGTGGTGACGCGGTCGCCGGTCGGCACCTGCTCGACGATGGCGCCGTCGGGCGCGATCACCGAGATGCAGCCCGAGATCAAGGTAGCGACGCAGACGTTGCCGGACGCCTCGACCGCGAGCGAATCGAACATCTGGTAGCCGCCAAGGCCCGCGATCGGTTTTCCGCGCTCGCCGCGATAGATCACGTCGCGCGGGCGAACCGTGCCGGGCGCGGACAGATCGAACGCCCATAGCCGCGCCGTCGGCGTCTCCGCGATGTAGACAATGTTCTCGTCCGGCGACAGCCCGATGCCGTTGGCGGGCATCATGCCGAATACGCCTTCGACGATCTCCGTAGCCCCCGGCTTGACGTAATAGAACGCGCCGACATCCATGTCGCGGGCGCGGCGCTTGCCGAGATCGGAGAACCACAGGCCGCCGTGCCTGTCGAACACCAGATCGTTCGGCCCCTTCAGTGGATGCTCGCCGCATTTGTCGACCACGGTCTCGAGCTTGCCGCTTTGCAAGTCGACGCGCTGGATCGAGCCGCCGATATATTGATGCGGCTCGGGCGCGCCCGGCATCAGCATGCCGCGCGTCGGCACCCAACTGAACCCGCCATTGTTGCAGATGTAGCACTTGCCGTCGGGACCCACGGCAGCGCCATTGGGGCCGCCGGGGATCTGCGCCACCACTTCCTTGCGCCCGTCCGGCCAGACCCGGGTCAGCCGCTGCCCTCGGATTTCGACCAGCAGCACCGAGCCGTCCGGCATCGCCACCGGCCCTTCCGGAAATTCCAGATCGGTGGCGAGCACGCGAATATTGGGCATCAAAATCCCCCGGCGTTTCTTCGCTGCCGGCGGATGTCAGGTTCGACCCCGCACGCGCAACACTTCGTTGCGCCAGTTATGGCAAAGTGGCTCACGCTTGCCAAGCAATCGCGCGGGCAAGGTCACGCAAGGCTGCGTTGCAACACGGCTTAATCCCTCACCGGCACCCAGATCTCGAAGCCGCCATTGCCGGTCAGGGAATCGAAGTTGGCGTCGTAGCGCTCGAAATTCGGCGCATCGGCGATTTTCAGCCCAGAGGCCGGCAGCCAGTGATTCCAGATCGTGTTGACGGTGCGGCGAATGGTCGAGACGTGCTCGCGATGGGTGAAGACCGTGTAGCGCTGCTCGGGAATGCGGACCTTGCTGAACTCGCGCGGCAGGTCGGAGAAGTCGGAGACTTCGACACCGGCGATGTAATCGAAATTGCCGGCATCGTCGCCGTTGCAGCAGACGCCGTAGGCCACCTGCCCGATCCGGCCCGGAATGTGCGCAACGCTCTGGTGGAAGCGCTGCCACAGGCTGGGAATGCCGGCGCCGTTCTCGTGGCTGAAGCGATCGCCGACGCCTGCGACCAGGAAGGCCTTAGCGGTGTCAAAACGTGGCGCCTGAAGCTTGTCTGCGGGGGTTGAATCCATGAGAATCGGGTCCTGAAGCTTGAGATGATCGAGGCACGTCGAGCTGCGAACCGCTTCGGGCGTCACCCCGAAATGGTCGCGGAACGCGCGGGTGAATGCTTCGTGAGAGCCGTAGTCCGCATCCAGCGCGAGGGCGAGGATATCGGGTGCGCCACCCGCGAGCGCGCGGGCCGCCTCGGTCAGTCGCCGGGCACGCACATAACGCATCACCGAAAATCCCGTCGCAGCACCAAATGCCCGCACTAGATGAAAGCGCGAGACTCCGGCAACGCCGGCGATCTCGTCGAGCGTCAGCGTATCGGCGAGATGGCTTTCGATGAACCAGAGCGCTTTCTGGGCAGGATTCATGGACCTTGGCCTTCTCGAAGCGTGACCATCATGCGCGCTTTGCACTTTCCGTATTTGACAGTCCTTGCTCTCGCTTTCCCTTCGCCGAAGCGGAAACCGACCCGGTCCCTTCCGCTCTGCGGAAGATAGCAAAGCCGTTACTGGTAACATGGTCCCGGTCGTGCATTACTGGAAGTGCATTACTGGAAGTGCATTCGATCCGATGGCTCACCAAGCTGCCCTCAAGTCAAGACTGCATGAGCCATCGACGATTAAGTCAAGGAGGACGATGATGCACTACCGTGTCCACGCCAAAGCGACCGCGCTCGCGGGACTTGTCGCGGTCGCAATTGCCAGCAACGCGAACGCGCAGAAAAGGTACGATCCGGGCGCAACCGACACCGAAATCAAGGTCGGCAACATCATGCCCTATTCGGGACCGGCCTCCGGCTATGCGACGATCGGAAAAACCGAGGCGGCTTATTTCAACAAGATCAACGCTGAGGGCGGCATCAATGGCCGCAAGATCGACTTCATCTCCTACGACGACGGCTACAGCCCGCCGAAAGCGGTGGAGCAGGCGCGCAAGCTGGTCGAGTCGGACGAGGTCCTGTTGATCTTCAATCCGCTGGGCACGCCCGGCAACAGCGCGATCCAGAAATACATGAATGCGAAAAAAGTGCCGCAGCTGTTCGTGTCAAGCGGTGCCGCCAAATGGAACGATCCGAAGAACTTTCCATGGACCATCGGCTGGCAGCCCAACTATCAGACCGAAGCTCGCATCTATGCCGCCTATATCCTGAAGAACTCTCCGGGCCAGACCATCGGGGTGCTCTATCAGAACGACGATTTCGGCAAGGATTACGTCATCGGACTCCGCGAAGGCCTCGGCGACCAGGCGAGCAAGATCGTCATCGAAACCTCCTATGAGACATCGACACCCACGGTGGACTCGCAGGTGGTGCAGATCAGGGGCGCCAATCCAGACATCTTCGTCAACATCGCGACGCCGAAATTCGCGGCGCAGGCGATCAGGAAGCTCGCGGAGCTGAAATGGACGCCGATCCATTTCCTGACCAACGTCTCGGGCTCGATCGGCGGCGTGATGAAGCCGGCCGGTTACGAGAACGACCAGGGCATTCTCTCGACCGCCTATCTCAAGGACCCCAAGGATCCTGAATGGAAGAACGATTTCGCCATGAGTGAATGGCGCGCGTTCATGACCAAATGGTATCCGGAGGGCGATCAGGACGACGCCTCCACCGTGTTTGCCTATGGCGTCGCCAAGGGTCTCGAGCAGGTGCTGCGGCAGTGCGGTGACGACCTTACCCGCGAGAACGTCATGCGGCAGGCCGCCAATTTGAATTTCGAGATCGGAATCTATCTGCCGGGCACCCGGATCAAGACCAGCCCGACCGATTTCGCCCCGCTCGAGCAGCTCCAGATGATGCGCTTCAAGGGCGAAAGCTGGGAGCGGTTCGGGCCGGTCTTGTCAGCCGAAAAGAACTCGTAAGCCGGACGCTTTCGGCGAAACTACTTCGCGCCCTCCTTCGCCGCCGGCGCGCTGTCCTTCGCGATCGGCGCGTCGATTTTCTTCTTCAAGTCGTCCGCCGTCTTCTTCTGCGCGGTCTGCAAGTCCTCGACGATCTTCTGCAAGGAGGCCAAGCTCGCCTTCAGGCCTTCGATCTGCGCCTTGGCGGCGTCCAGTTTCTGCTGGTGATCCGCGGTCGACTTCAAGATCGCCTTTTGCAGGAAGTCGACGTTGCTCTGCAGGCAGCTCGTGCGGCGCTCCATGGTCTTTTCGACAGTGCAGATTTCGATGCCGGGAACGTCCTGCGCCCGCACCGAAAATGCCGGCAAGCAAATCGCAAGAGTTGTAGAAACGGCGAGAGCGATGCGACCGGTGATGGAAATCTTCATTTCAATAATACCTTTGATAACCGTGATCACGGCAAATTGCGCAGCGCTGGCAGAGGATTCCGAGGATACCACATTGAAACCTCAATCGCGCGTTGAGGTTTTGTGTTTGACGCACAGCTGATGCAGGGGTGCTCAACGCTGGCGTCTGTTTAAGGGAGACCAGTGGAATGGCGACGCGTGAACGACGTCTGGCCGAGTTCGACGGCGAAGGGGAACCACCGCCGGGGTTGCCGGTCCAGGTGCTGTGCGAGGATCATAGCGGAACCTACCAATTGCCATTCGCCTGCCGCTATATCGATGGCCGGTGGCGTAACGGCGAGTCCGGCCAGGCGGTCGAGGCGACCGTGATCGGCTGGCGTCTGCCGCGGCTGAAGCATGTCGGCACCGCCTGAAGCAGAGACTGCTGTGCCAAAACGCGACGGCAGTTTGCGCGCGTTTTAAGCTTCGGAACGCGGCCAGAACGAACCGCGCCCGAATCGGTCGTTCGGCGCCGTACGCTGTTGTTCACGGCTAGATCTCGGCGCCGGCCTGATACGGCGCACCACATCCAGCACGAAGATGATCGGCTGCAGCCAGCGGCCGATGACAAAGGTTAATTCCTCGGGCGACGACATCTCGGTCACTTCCACGGCGTGACCGGCGGCACCTTGTCGGTCGCCGGCGGCATGTCGACGGTCTTGAAGTCGGCCGGGCTGACGATTTCGAGATACTCCATGTCCGGCGAGTAATCGAACAGGTAGTGCACGATCCCGGGCCGCTGATGCACGACATCGCCGGCCTGAACCAGCGTCGGCTTGTCCTCATACATGAAGCGCGCCCAGCCCTTCATCATGATGACGATCTGGAAATCGCATTCGTGTTTGTGCCAGCCGGTGCCGTCTTCCGGCGGCATGTCAGCGTTGGCCTTGACCAGATGACAGATCACCTGGCCGCCGGTCGCATCGGCAATGCCGAGATCGCGATACAGGAAGAAGTCGCGCAGACCCCCGCCCGTGAATTCGGTATCGGCGGGTTTGACGTGGGAAAATTTGCTGACGACTGCGTGCTGATTCATGACCGCCTCCACCGTTGTACTGGTAGCGAGCGCGACCATCGTCAGCGTCCAAATTTTCGGCAGCGCCGCATCGTCGCGTTCACAGCTTGATGGTGCCATGCGAAAATCACGCCAAGCGCCTCGCAGCGCAGCGCTCTAGCCGACGCCACGCTGAACCACTTGAAACGAGACCCAAAATTCGGCCTGGGCGATTTTCCTTTACTCCGCGCCTCCCCGCAAGAGCCGGGCGCGCTCGCCCCGATGGCATCGGCTTAAGCAAAGCCTGCCCCCCGCCTAAGCCGTTCAAACAGGCAGAGCGTGGACGCGCTGCCTAATATTCAACCTCGAGTTCTTCGATTTCGGCGGGCTCGGCCTTCGCCGACTCGATCCATTGCTGCATTTCAGGCATGGCCATGATCGTGTTGGCATAGCTCGCAAGCTTCGGCTCGAGCTTCACGTCATAGGTCATGAAGCGGGTGACGACCGGCGCATACATGGCGTCCGCCATGGTGCGCTCGGCGAACAGGAAGGGCCCGCCGGAGCTGGCGAGGCAATCGCGCCAGATCGTACAGACCCGGTCGATGTCGGCTTGCGCGCGCGACCAGATCTTGAAGTTGGGAAAATGACCTTTCAGGTTGACCGGCAGCGAGGCCCGCAACGTCGTAAAGCCGGAATGGATTTCACCGCAGATCGAGCGGCAATGCGCCCGCTGCACACGGTCTGCCGGCAGCAGGCTGGCATCCGGCATCGTCTCGTTGAGATATTCGCCGATCGCCAGCGTGTCCCAGATCGTGGCGCCTTCGTGCCGCAGGCACGGCACCAGGATCGACGACGACAGCAGCAGGATTTCGGCCCGCGCCGAGGCATCATCCGGTGCGGTGATGATCTCCTCGAATTCCAGCCCGGAGAACTTGGTCAGCAGCCAGCCGCGCAGCGACCATGACGAGTAGTTCTTGCTGCTGATGGTCAGTGTCGCTTTCGCCATATGGCCATCCCTCACACCTGAACGCCCGCCAACACCCTGCGGCGACGGAGCCCGCCTACCCGGTCTCGTAGCCCAAGCCCATTGCCTGTGCTACCGGCATCTTTTGCAGCAAGCGGCGTGCCAATTTGGCAGGCGGTCTGGCGCAGTTTGGCTTCGATATTGCATAGCAATAGAAGCAGGGACGCGCCGGATGAAGTCGATGTTATATCAGGCCTATCAGAACCATATGGATCTGACTGAACCGTGGCGAAAGGGCGCGGCATCGGCCCTGAAATACCTCAACCTCGTTCCGCAAGGCATCTCCGACAAACTGTTCGGACGGCTGGCCGCGGCGCTTGAGCTGATCTCGCGCGCCTCCCTCAGCTACGCGCGCCCGGCTTACGGCATCGATCGGGTGCAGGTGGGAAACGGGGAATTGGAGGTGACCGAGGAGGTCGTCTATGCGACCCCGTTCGGATCGCTGCTGCGTTTCAAGAAGGAGCAGGCGCCGGAGCAGCCGCGGCTCCTGCTGGTGGCGCCGATGTCCGGACATTTCGCCACGCTCTTGCGCGGCACCGTCAAGACGCTGCTGCAGGATCACGACGTCTACATCACCGACTGGCACAATCCGCGCGACATTCCGCTCGACCATGGCCGGTTCGGGCTCGACGACTACACCGAACACCTGATCAGCTTTCTCGGCCAGTTGGGCCCGCGTCCGCACATGGTCGCGATCTGCCAGCCGTCGGTGTCGGCGCTCGCGGCCGCCGCGATCATGTCGGAGGACAACCATCCCGCGCGCCCCGCCAGCCTGACCTTGATGGCGGGGCCGATCGATACCCGCATCCAGCCGACCAAGGTCAACGAATTCGCCAAGAGCAAGCCGCTGAACTGGTTCGAGGACAATCTGATCAGCTATGTGCCGCTTCAGTGCAACGGCGCGTTCCGCCTGGTCTATCCCGGCTTCGTGCAGCTCGCTGCTTTCGTCTCGATGAACCTCGAGCGCCACATTAAGCAACATCTCGATCTCGCCAATCATCTGGTGAAGGGCGAGACGGAAAAAGCCGAGACCATCAAGACGTTCTATGACGAATATTTTGCAGTGATGGACTTGCCGGCCGAATTCTACATCGAGACCATCCGCGACGTGTTTCAGGAACATCTGTTGCCGCAGGGCAAGCTGACCTATCACGGGCGGCCGGTGAACCCCGCCTCGATCAAGCGAATGGGCCTGATGACGGTCGAAGGCGAGAAGGACGATATCTGCTCGATCGGCCAGACGCTGGCGGCGCAGGACCTCTGCACCGGCGTACGCGCCTATCGCAAGGTGCATCACATGCAGGCCGGCGTCGGCCATTACGGCGTGTTCTCAGGCAAGCGCTGGAACAACGAAATCTACCCGCTCTTACGGGATTTCGTGCACGTCAATTCGTGAGCCCCGTCATTCCGGGGCGCGCGTAAGACGTGCGTACCCGGAAATCCCGTGGACACGGGTAGCACATCACTTCGAGATTCCGGATCGGTCCGCGGGTCGCGGACCGTCCGGAATGACAAGCCCCGATTTGCGCGATACCCTGTCCCCTCATCAAGGACGGCCGTTCAAGAGCTGTCCCGGGAGGGACCATGAGATTTCGATCCGCACATCTCCGTAAAGTGGTGCTCGGCTTCGCGGCCGCGCTGTTGCTGGCGGGCTCGGCCAGCGCCGCCGAAGTCCGGGTCATGATCTCGGGCGGACTGACGGTGGCCTATAACGCGCTGGTGCCGGAATTTGAGCGCGCCACGGGCCACAAGGTGCTGACCGCCTACGGACCATCGATGGGAACCACGATCAACGCGATTCCGGTCCGGCTCGAGCGCGGCGAGCCTGCCGACGTGCTGATCATGGTCGGCTATGCGCTCGGCGACCTCGTCAAGAACGGCAAGGTGATCGCCGACAGCCGCGTCGACCTCGTGAAATCATTGATCGGAGTTGCGGTGAAAGCGGGCGCGCCAAAGCCGGACATTTCTTCGGCGGACGCGGTCAAGCGCGCGCTGCTGGCGGCAAAATCGGTCGCCTATTCCGACAGCGCCAGCGGCGTCTATGTCTCGACCGAGATGTTTGCGAAGCTCGGCATTGCCGATGAGATGAAGGACAAGGCCAGGAAAATTCCCGCAACGCCCGTGGGTGAAATCGTGGCGCGCGGCGACGCCGAGATCGGCTTTCAACAGATCAGCGAATTGAAGCCGGTGCAGGGCATCGACATCATTGGCCCACTGCCGAGCGAACTGCAGAAGGTCACGGTGTTTTCCGCCGGGATCGCCACGATTTCGAAAGAGCCCGCCGCCGGAAAAACGCTGATCAAATTCCTCGCCTCGCCGGAGGCCCGCGCCGAGATCGTCAACAGCGGCATGGAGCCGATCCCGCCTGGCGGGACCAATTGATTGGCTACTGCGTCCTGATCGGCGCCTCCTTCAGGCCATTGTTGTCGTAAGCCTTGCGCAAGATCCCGTTCGAAATGGCTTCCGTCATGAATTTGGAAACGAACGCCAGCGCCAGCGGATGGTTCAGCGGCACCGCGACCGCCGTCACGGTCTTCTTGAACGTCTCATCTAGTACGCGGGTGCCCGGAATTTTCTTCGCCATGGCGTTGAGCTGATCGCGCGACAGCGCGAACGCGTCGATCTCGCCGTTCTTCAGGAGATTGAAGATTTCGTCATAAGTCTGATACTCGATCACCTTTGCATTCTTTAGATGCGCGACTGCACCGCGCATGGTGGTGGTGTTATATTCCGCGGCGACCTTGACGCCCGGCTGGTCGAGCGAGGCAAAATTCGTGATTGCAGATCCTGCCTTGACGATGTAGGTCGCATCCGCAACCTCATAGATCGGACCGAACGACATCTTGGTCATCCTCGTCGCGTCCTGCGGCAGGAACGTCACGTCCCAGATACCCTTCGCCGCAGCGTCGGTGATCTGTCCGGAATTGTCGTAGGCGACATATTCGACATCGACGCCGAGCTGCGATGCCATCTGCTTGCCGAGATCGACCGGCACCCCGGCATAATTCCCGGCCCCGCTCTTGCTAGACCAGAATGCGCCGCCGGCGGTGCTGATCGCGATCGCCACGCGCAATTTGCCGGTCGGCGCGATTTCATCCTTCAGCCCGTCGGCACCGGCAGAGGCAGCCATCATCATCGAGGCCGCCAGCATGAGGCCTGCGAGGCGCGGCAATGTTCGATCGGACATCGGAATTTCCTTTGAATTCTCCGTCGCCCATCCGCTCGCCGTTGGTCGGCGAGCTTTTCGCCGTCCAATTTGATCCATCGGATCGTGGATTGGAAAGCCAAATGTTGGACGAAACGATAAAATTGTCGCGGCACAGGACTAAGGATTGCGTCAATAGGATTGGCCGATCTGCGCCTTGAGGCGGGCCAACGCTTTTCCGTTCCGCCGCGAGCCGATTGTTGCTATTCAAGACAACGGGAGGCCTGCTTTCAGGCGCAAAGAGGGGCACTGCAATGAAGTCTGCGCGCCTGCCAAGTCCCACGCGGACGGAGCGGGTCGGCCGGGCCATTGTTGTCCCGCTCGCGCTACTTCTGCTCACGGGCTGCGAGCAGAACACGTTTGTGCCGCCGCCGCCGCCGAAGGTCGACGTCGCCCTCCCGGTACAGCACACGATCACCCGCTATCTCGAAGCGACCGGCAATACCGCGCCGATCAAGACCGTCGATCTGGTCGCGCGGGTGCAGGGTTTTCTGCAATCGATCGACTATCAGGACGGCAGCTTCGTGAAAGAAGGCGCGACCCTGTTCACGATCGAGCCCGAAACTTACAAATTGAAGCTCGAACAGGCGCAGGCGGCCGAGGCCGGCTCGCAGGCCTCGCTCAAGCAGGCCGATGCCGACTACAAACGTCAGGCCGATCTGGTCGCACGCCAAGCGGTCTCGCAGGCCACCCTCGACACCTCCACCTCCAACCGCGACAACGCGCAGGCCAATCTGCAGCAGGCCCAGGTCAATACCAAAATCGCCGAGGTCAATTACGGCTATACCAAGGTCACGGCGCCGTTCGACGGGATCGTCAGCGCGCATCTGGCCTCGGTCGGCGAACTCGTCGGCGTGGCCTCGCCGACCCAGCTTGCCACCATCGTGGCGCTCGATCCGATCTACGTGAATTTCAATGTCAACGAACAGGATGTCTTGCGGATTCGCGAGGAAGCCAGGCGCCGCGGCCTGACGGCGACCGATCTCAAGTCGCTGCCGATCGAGGTCGGGCTGCAAACTGAAACGGGCTATCCGCATCAGGGCAAGCTCGATTATGCGGCCCCGACCATCAATCAATCGACCGGAACGCTGGCGGCGCGCGGCGTCGTGCCCAATCCCGACCGGGTGCTGCTACCCGGTTATTTCGTGCGCATCCGCGTTCCCGTCGAAAAGCAGCCCGATGCGCTGCTCGTTCCCGACACCGCGCTCGGCAGCGACCAAAGCGGCCGCTACGTGCTGGTGGTGACGGGCGAAAACCTGGTCGAGCAGCGCAAGGTCGAGACCGGCCCGCTTGACGGCGATCTGCGCGTCATCGAAAGCGGGCTGAAGGCGGAAGATCGCGTGGTGACAGCCGGGCTGTTGCGCGCGGTCCCCGGCCAGAAGGTCGACCCGCAATTGCAGAAGGTCGAGCCCTCTCCCGCGTCGGCCAAATAGGACCGGGCATGATTTCGAAATTCTTCATCGAGCGGCCGGTACTTTCCAACGTCATCGCCATCCTGATGATACTGATCGGCGGGGTGGCGCTATTCGAGCTCGCGGTCGCGCAATATCCGGACGTGGTGCCGCCGACCGTGCAGGTCACGACCCGCTATCCCGGCGCCAGCGCCAGGACCGTCATCGATACCGTCGCGCTGCCGATTGAGCAGCAGGTCAACGGCGTCGAGGACATGCTGTACATGCAGTCCTACAGCGGCGCCGATGGCACCTACACGCTGACCGTGACCTTCAAGATCGGCATCGACCTCAACTTCGCGCAGGTGCTGGTGCAGAACCGCGTCACCAGCGCCTTGTCGCAGTTGCCGCAATCGGTCCAGAACCAGGGCGTCACGGTAGCGAAGAGGTCGACGTCGATCCTGCTGTTCGTGACGCTGACCTCGCCCGACGGCAAGTACGACAGCCTCTATTTGAGCAACTACGCCACCATCAATCTCAGGGACGAGCTGTCGCGGCTGCCCGGGGTCGGCAACGTCACGGTGTTCGGCGCAGGTCAATATTCGATGCGCATCTGGCTCGATCCCAACAAGCTGCAGGTGCGCGGGCTGATGCCGCAGGACGTGATCCAGGCGATCCAACAGCAGAGCCAGCAGGTCGCCGCCGGCCAGGTCGGAAGCCCACCGACGCCGCCGGGCCAGGCATTTCAATACACGCTCAACGTCAACGGCCGGCTCGACGATGCCGGTCAGTTCGAGGATATCATCGTCAAGACCGGCAACAATGGCGACGTGACGCGGGTGCGCGACGTCGGCTCGGTCGAATTGGGCGCGCAGACCTATAGCCAGGTGTTCTCGCTCAACAAGCAGCCTTCGACCGGCATCGGCGTGTTCCAGTCGCCGGGCGCCAACGCGCTCGAGGTCGAGCAGGCGGTCCAGAAGAAGATGACCGAGCTTTCGCGCGCATTCCCGCAAGGCATCAAATACGACACCCCCTTCGACACCACGAAATTCGTCTCGGCCTCGATCCATGAAGTCTACAAGACCCTGATCGAGGCCGGCCTGCTCGTGCTGATCGTGATCCTGGTGTTCCTGCAGGACTGGCGCGCCATGCTGGTGCCGGCGACCACGGTTCCGGTCACCATCATCGGCGCCTTCGCGGCGATGGCGGCGCTCGGCTTCACCATCAATTTGTCGACGCTGTTTGCGATCGTGCTCGCGATCGGCATCGTGGTCGACGATGCCATCGTCGTGGTCGAGGGCGCGGCGCACAATATCGAGCATGGCATGTCCGGCCATGATGCCGCGATCAAGGCAATGGATGCGCTGTTCGCGCCGATCATCGGCATCACGCTGGTCCTCGTCTCCGTGTTTCTGCCGGCGGCGTTCCTGCCGGGACTGACGGGACGCATCTACGCGCAATTCGCGTTGGTGATCGCGGCGACCGCGCTGCTTAGCGCCGTCAACGCCGCGACCCTGAAGCCGACGCAATGCGCGCTGTGGCTGCGCCGTCCTGTGCCACCGGAACAGCGCAACTGGTTCTATCGCGGCTTCAACAACGTCTACGACCGGCTCGAGCGCGGCTATGCCCGGCTGATCGGCCGCGTGGCCGAGCGTGCCAATGTATCGGTAATCGTCGCCTTGATCCTGATTGCGATCGGCGGTTACGGGTTGTCGCGGGTGCCGACCGGATTCCTGCCGATCGAGGACCAGGGTTACCTGATCGCCGCGGTACAGTTGCCCGACGGTGCGGCGCTCGACCGCACCCAGAGGGTGCTCGACAAGGCAGCCGAAATCGCGGGCCAGGCTGGTGGCGTTTCGCAAGTCATCACCATCGCCGGCATCTCCGCGCTCGACAACAGCGCGAGCCTCGCCAATGCCGGCGTCGCCTACATCATTCTCAAGGACTGGGACTCGCGCGGAGCGGGCGAGGATTTGCGCTCGCTGGTCTACGGATTGAACGACAAGCTTTCCACCATTCTGGAAGCGCGCACGCTGGTGCTGCCGCCGCCGCCGATCCAGGGCATCGGCAACGCCGCCGGGTTTGCGATGCAGGTCGAATTGCGCGACGGCAACAACGACTACGCCAAGCTTCAGGCCATCACGCAAGCCATGGTCGAAACCGCGCAGACCCAGAGCGCGCTGCAGCGCGTCCAATCGCCGTTCCGCGCCATGGTGCCGCAATTCGACGTCGAGATCGATCGCATCAAGACCCAAACGCTGCACGTCACCACCGATCAGGTGTTCTCGACGCTCGCCTCTTATCTGGGCTCGTCCTATGTCAACCAGTTCAACAAATTCGGCCGCGTGTTTCAGGTCTATGCGCAGGCCGATGCCCAGTTCCGCCTGACCCCGCGCGATATCGCCAACATGATGGTGCGCAACCAGAACGGCGACATGATCCCGATCGGCACGGTGGCGAAGATCACGCCTTCGGTCGGCCCGTCCCTGATCAGCCTGTATAACCTTTATCCGTCGTCGACCATCGTCGGCCTGCCGGCGCAGGGCTACAGCTCCGGCCAATCGCTGAACCTGATGGAGCAGATCGCGGAGAAGACCCTGCCGGCCGGCGCCGGCTACGAATGGACGGCGATGTCGTACCAGGAGAAGGCCGTCACTAGCCAGATCTACTACGTATTCGGGCTGGCGATGCTGCTGGTGTATCTGGTGCTGGCCGGACAATATGAAAGCTGGTACGCGCCGATCTCGGTGATATTGGCGGTGCCGCTGTCGCTGCTCGGACCGATGGCGGTGCTGAGAGGCCTCGGCATCGACAACAACCTCTACGTCCAGATCGGCTTGATCCTGCTGATCGCGCTGTCGGCCAAGAACGCGATCCTGATCGTCGAGGTCGCGCTCGAACTGCACGGCCGCGACGGCAAGCCGATCCTGGAATCCGCGGTCGGGGCGGCCCGCGCCCGATTCCGTCCCATCCTGATGACGTCGTTTGCCTTCATCCTCGGCGTCGTGCCGCTGGTGCTCGCCACCGGCGCCGGCGCCAGCGCGCGCAAATCGATCGGCATCACGGTATTCTCCGGCATGCTGGCCTCGACCTGCCTTGCGGTGTTGTTCGTGCCGGCCTTCTTCGTCGTGATCCAGCGCTTTGAGGACTGGCGCGCCGCGAAGAAGACGCCGGCCGCGCAGCCGGTCTCGCCGGCGGGGCCGTGAAAGGCTAGGACGGATCACCTCACTGGCAGCGCACCGACAACTCCAGCCCGCCGTCGAATGGCAGCGTCATGGTCCGGAAGCCGTTCGCTTCGAGAAATGCGAAATAGTCCGCATATTCGTCTCGATGTCGTTCCGTATTGTCGCTGATCACGATGGCTCCCGACCTTAAATGCGGAGCGACCAATTCCAGCGCCGGCCGCGCCATCGTGATCCAGATATCCACCAGCATGAAATCCACCGGCCCGTCGATCTGCCGGAGCGTCTGGCGCAGGTCGCCCTCGCGCAGGTCGATATATCGGCTCAAGCCCGCCTGCTCGAAATGCGCCCGCGCCGCGGAGGCCTTGTTGGCCTCGTATTCGGTGCCGATCACCACGCCGTCGCCGCCGCTGGCATGGACATTGTCACGCACGGCCGCCGCGAGATAGAGCGTCGACACCCCGTAGGACGTGCCGATCTCGACGATCCGGCGCGCATTGTTTGCGCGGCAAATCTGGTAGCAGAACTCCGCCTTGTCGGAATCGAGCGCGACAAGCTTGTCGCTGAGAAAGGCTTTCGCCTCTTTCGCCGCAGGCGGCTGCGCTTCGTTCGTCCGGCTGGCGTCGAGGAAGCTTCGCATGGCCGCGGCCTGCGCGTCGCTTCGGGCATGCAGGCCGGCCAGCAGGGATTCCAGTTCGGAATCGCGAATGACACTCATGGGTTGCTCGCCTCCGCCACCGGCACCTTGATCTCGGTCGGCAGGATGATCGCCGCGGCGATCACCAGCAGGCACAGCGCTCCGAACGCATGCAGCATGGTGACAAAACCGCCCTGCTCGTACAGCCACGCCACTAAGCCTACGGAAGCGCCTGCCGCGGTGAATCCGATGAAATAGCGCACCGCATAGGCGCGCGAGCGCCATTCCTCCGAAGTGTATTTGCCGACCATGGCGTCGTTGACGGTGACCTGGCCGAATGCGCCCATCACGATGCCGATCGAAACCAAGATCAGCGGCAGGTTGGACAGCGTCGCGGCGAGATAGAGGAACGGCGCCAGCATGAACGACAACGGCAACGCGACCGTCTTCAGCGAATGGCGGTCCAGGAGCTTGCCGATAGTGTATTGCGTCATCGCGCCGAACACATAGACGCAAGCCGCGATCACGCCGAGCAGCGCCGGGCTCTTGGTCAGATCGGCCAAGCGTTCCGCGAAAAGTTTTGGCAGCGCCACCGTCACCGCGTTGAAGGTGGTCGATATCGCGATCACCACGATAAGCAGCGCCAGGATCACCCGCCACATGTCTTGCTTGGCCACCCGCGCCTGCGCCGCGGCCTGCCGGGTGCCGGTCCGGGCTTCATGAACCACGGACAGTGCAAAGGCGATGCCGAGCAGGATCGTGACGATGCCGGGAATGATGAAGGCGAAGCGCCAGCCAAAATATTGGCCGATCACGCCGGTGACCAGCGCCGAGGACGCCACGCCGAGATTGCCCCAGACGCCATTCAGCCCCATCTCGCGGCCGAGCCTGTCGGCATAGGACACGATCATCGCGGTGCCCACCGGATGATAGATCGAGGCGAAGATACCGATCGAGAAGAGCGCCGCGCCGAGCTGCAGCGGGGTCCGGACAAAACCGACCGCGATCATCGAGGCGCCGATGCCGGCAAAGAAGATCACCATCATGTGGCGGCGGCTCCAGCGGTCGCCGAGCCAGCCGGTGACCAGCGAGCCTGCGCCGAAGGCGATGAAGCCGGGCGTCGCATAAGGCAACAGCTCGGAATAGCTCATGCCGAGCGCCGGCCCCATGATGATGACGGCGGCGGCGAAGATCAGCATCGAATAATGGTCGATGAAATGGGCGGCGTTGACGAAAGAGATCACCCGGCCGGGGCTGTTCATAAACGATTCCTTGGACGATTCCCGTGATTTACTGGAATAGGTTATACGTGCTTGTCCTGACGGGATGCCGCCAATGAGTATCGCCGAAACGCCAATCGCCGCCATCAGAGCAAGCCACATCGCGACCGGCGACGGCGTCCATCTGGTGGCGCGCCGCTACAAGAAGGGCGTTCGGCTCGACACCCACATGCACCGCGAGGCGCAACTGGTCTACGCCGCCAGGGGAACGATGCAGGTCACGACCCCGAAGGGGCGCTGGCTGGTGCCGCCCGACCGCGCGGTCTGGGTCCCCGCCCGCCTCGAACACGCGATCGACGTGCTCGCCGACATCGAAATGCGCACGCTGTATTTCGATCTCGCCTGGCTGCAGCGCGAGGCCCGCAGCGAGAGCCTCAACTCCGAATTCGTGGTGCGGGTGTCGCCGCTCCTGCAGCAGGCGATTCTCGCGCTGTTCGACGGGCGCGACAAACCGAAGCGCACCGAACTTCTGATAAAATTGGCGATCCTCGAGCTGCATCACGCCGAGGATTCAGCGACCTTCATCCCGCTGCCGCGCGAGCCGCGCTGCCGGCGCGCCGCCGACATCGTGCTCGGCGATCCCACCGCCCTCCACGAGATCGAGGCGCTGGCCGCGAGGGTCGGAACCTCGGCGCGGACGCTCTCGCGGTTGTTTTCCTCGGAAACGCAACTGAGCTTCAAGAGCTGGTGCCAGCGTGCGCGCATCGCGGCCGCGGTCGAACGGCTGTCGGTGCAAGCCGATGTCTCGGTCAAGCAGCTTGCTTCCGACCTCGGCTATGCCAGCGTGCCGGCGTTTTCGCATGCGTTCCGGCGGGTTACCGGCAAGACGCCGACGGAGTTTGCGGACAAGGAATAGGATGGGTCGGATGGCAAGCCCGCTTGATTGTGATCCGCGCCACCTTAAATCCATGTAATAATCCATTCGGACCGGATTCGACTTGAGCCCACATGGCCAACGCGTTCTTTGCCGATCTGCTTTCGACGATTTCCGAGCGCGGCCGCACCTTGCTCCGCCGCGGCGGTTCGCCCGACACCAAGCAGGATGCATCCGACCTGATCGAGCTGTGCGAGGCGTTGCTGTCGGGCCGGGGCGAAGCCTCTGGCACGGCGATGGCGCGCGAGGTGCTGGATCGCTACCATGACCTCGACGCGGCCGGCCGGCGGTCGTTCTTCGAGGCGCTGGTCCGCGACTTCGGCCCGGACCGGGAAGAGATCGCAAAGGCGATCGAGGCCTGGCGCGCAGAACCAGGCGAGCGCAACGGAGGCCAACTGCATTTTGCTTCCGAACCGCGCCGCCAGGAATTGATCCGCCGCCTCAACCGGGCGCCGCGCGGCACCAGCGAGCTGGTGGCGATGCGCGCCGATCTGCTCACCTTGATGAATGGCCGTCACGATCTTGCCGCGCTCGATCGCGACGTCGCGCATCTGTTGGGCTCATGGTTTAACAGGGGGTTCCTCGTGCTGCGCCGGATAGACTGGTCCACACCCGCCAACATCCTGGAACAGATCATTCGCTACGAGGCCGTGCACGAGATCAGCGATTGGGACGATTTGCGTCGGCGCATCGATCCGGCCGACCGGCGCTGCTACGCCTTCTTCCATCCGGCGCTGGCGGACGAGCCCTTGATCTTCGTCGAAGTCGCGCTCACGGAGACGATCCCGACCGCGATTGCGCCGCTGCTTGCGGTCGACCGGCAGCCGGTCGCGATCGAGCGCGCCCGCACCGCGGTGTTCTATTCGATCTCCAACACCCAGCGGGGCCTGGGCGGAATTTCCTTCGGCAGCTTCCTGATCAAGCAGGTGGTCGAGGAATTGCGCCGCGAATTGCCGAAGCTCGATAGCTTCGTGACGCTGTCGCCGGTGCCAGGCTTCATGCCATGGCTGCAGCAGGACGATGCCCCGATCAGCGATGAGGATCGCGCCATCCTGAAACATCTCGACGAGCCGAGCTGGTTCGAGAACGCGGAAACGACGGCGCAACTGCGTTCGCTGCTCGAACCGCTGGCGGCGCATTATTTCCTCAAAGCCCGCACGGCGAAGGGCCGGCTGATCGATTCGGTGGCGCGCTTCCATCTCGGCAATGGCGCGCGGCTGGAGCGGATCGACTGGCTCGGCGATCTCTCGCCAAAGGGTCTTCGCGAGTCGGCCGGCATCATGGTGAACTATCTCTATCGCCTCGACGATATCGAGAAGAACCACGAGGCCTACGCCAATGACGGCGAGGTCGTGGCTTCCAGCGCGGTGAAGAAGCTCCTGAAGGGCGAAGGCCGCAGGCTGTTGGACATGCGGCTGTCGTAGGGGCCGCAAATCTTCAGATTCGATTGTCAAACAGCTAGTTCGACGTCATCGCCCTCGAAGGCGGGCGATCCGGTATTCCAGAGACGGCTGTGCTCACCCCCTACTGCACCAACCTACTTGCTCGGAGGGTATCAAATCATGCTCCAATGGTTTGTCGGACTTATCTTCCTTGTCATCCTCGTCGGCTTCATTGGCTTTGCATTTCGTCAGGGCATGAAGGTGACGCCGGATCGAAACAATTCAAACCTTGGACCACCGGGAGCCGCGCCGCCAGACTTTGGCGGGCATTCTTCCTGATCGAGATTCGAGACATCGCGCGCTAGCCAGGATTAATCATCGAGCACGGCTTGGTCGGTCGTGATCCAAAGAACGCAAACAAGGACTAAGCCGATACCAATGACGGCGAGGTGGTGGCCTCCGCGCAGTGAATAAGCTGCTGGAGGGCGAAGGCGGCAAGGCTTTTGGGCACGCGGCTGTCGCAAGGGATTGGCGCCACACCAAAAATTAAGGCCTGATCGGTATGTTCGAAGCCGAGGTCGCAGAAAACGCGGTCTGGCTTCTTAGCATTTGCACTTAATTCAAATTCTTGGCCGGAGCCAAACCGGCCCGTTCCCCTGGCATCCGCCAAGGGAACAAAGAAATGAGATTTCATCCACATTCTTGATGTGAAGCAGCTCAAGCAAATTCTTTGCGCCAGAAAACCCCGCTACTACAGATTCAAAGCGCCGCTTCTTCATCCATCTTCTCGCCTCGCGCTATTCGCATAAACGCTTTGCCGCGAGCCGTCGCGGCAAAGGTTGCGATCTCGTGCATGTTCTTGAGCGACTTGGTTCGCCGCTCGCCGCGCCGAAATTACCGGTCGCACTTTGAAAGCACGGCCCGCCATCTCGGGATTCCGCCGTCTCTGCCTCGCAGGCCCCGGAATGGCGGCGCGTTATGACGCCAGCGCCTTCATCTGCGAATAAAGCTCGGACTTTCCCTCAAAGCCGATACCCGGCAGCTCGGGCATGGTGATATGGCCGTTCTCGACGCGGACACCGTCTGGAAATCCGCCATAGGGCTGGAACAGGTCTGGATAGCTCTCATTGCCGCCCAGACCGAGGCCCGCCGCGATGTTCAGCGACATCTGGTGCCCGCCATGCGGGATGCAGCGCGCCGGCGACCAGCCATGGGTTTTCAGGACCTCAAGCGTGCGCTGATATTCGCAGAGCCCGTAGGACAGCGCGCAATCGAATTGCAGGAAATCGCGGTCGGGCCGCATGCCGCCGTAGCGGATCAGATTCTTCGCATCCTGATGGCTGAACAGGTTTTCGCCGGTCGCCATCGCTCCGGGGTAGAATTCGGCAAGTGCTGCCTGCAGCGCGAAGTCGAGCGGATCGCCGGCTTCCTCGTACCAGAACAGCGGATAGTCGCGCAGCATTTTTGCGTAGGCGATCGCGGTCTCCAGATCGAAGCGGCCGTTGGCATCGACGGCAAGCCGGGCATCCTTGCCGATCTCTTCGAGCACGGCTTCGATGCGCATGCGATCTTCCGAAATCGGCGCGCCGCCGATCTTCATCTTCACGACATTGTAGCCGCGATCTAGATAGCCGCGCATTTCGCCGCGCAGCATGGATAGACCTTTGCCGGGATAATAATAGCCGCCGGCGGCATAGACGAAGACGCGGCGGTTGGCGCTGCGGCCGTGGCGCTCGGCCAGCCATTGAAACAGTGGCTTGCCTGCGATTTTCGCAACCGCGTCCCACACCGCCATGTCGATGGTGCCGACCGCGACCGACCGCTCGCCATGGCCGCCCGGCTTTTCGTTTGACATCAAGGTCGACCAGATCTTGTCCGGGTCGAGATTGTCGCCGGTCTCGTCGCGCAAGGTTTTTGGATCGGCTTCCTTGAGGCGCGGCGCAAAGCGCTCGCGGATCAGGCCGCCCTGCCCGTAGCGGCCGTTGGAGTTGAAGCCGTAGCCGACTACGCGTTTTCCGTCACGCACAGCGTCGGTGACGACGGCAACGAGACTGGTCGTCATTTTGGTGAAATCGATATAGGCGTTGCGGATCGGCGAAGAGATCGGCTTTGTGACTTCGCGGACGTCGACGATGCGGACCGACATGGCGTTTTGGCTTTCGGGTTGCTCGGCGTGTCATTCCGGGATGGCCCGAAGGACCAGACCCGGAATCTCGAGATTCCGGGTTCGCTCATTTCATTCGCGCCCCGGAATGACGACTGAGGTTACGCCTTGTCGCGAAAATACGGCTCGACCGGGCCGTGAACCTTGATCGTGAGCGGGTTGCCGTGGCGGTCCTTGGCGTTGCCGGCGGTCACGCGCACCCAGCCCTCGCTGATGCAATATTCCTCGACATTGGTCCTCTCGGCGCCCTTGAAGCGAATGCCGACGTCGCGCGACAGCACCTCGGCATTGTAGTACGGGCTGTTCGGATCGACCGACAGGCGGTCGGGCAATTGGTCGCTCATGACTTGACCCTCGGTCTCGCTCTTCTCGTTCACAGCAGCGCCTCGATCTCTTGCTTGAGGCCTTCGGGCCTTGCGGTCGGCGCATGCCGCGCCACGACCTTGCCCGAACGGTCGACCAGGAATTTGGTGAAATTCCATTTTATCGAAGCGCCGAGCAGGCCGGACTTCTCGCCCTTGAGATAATTGTACAGCGGATGGGCCTTGCTGCCATTGACGTCGATCTTGGCGAACATCGGAAAGCTCACGTCATAATTGCTGGAGCAAAATTGCTCGATCTGTTTGGCGTCGCCGGGCTCCTGGCTGCCGAACTGGTTGCACGGAAATCCGAGCACGGCAAAGCCGCGCGGCGCAAGCTCGCGATGCAGCGCCTCCAGGCCCTTGTATTGCGGGGTGAATCCGCAGGCGCTGGCGGTGTTGACGATCAAGAGCACCTTGCCTTCGAACCGCTTCAGCGGGACATCCTCGCCTGCGAGCGAGGCTGCCGTGAAATCATAGATGCCTGCCATCGGTCGGCTCTCTTCGCTCTAGATGTGGGATGACTTTTCTTCGAATCGTCATCCCCTCTATCTTTTTGTTTTAGCATGATCTCCGCGCAAACGCGTTCCGCGTTTGTCGCGAGGGAAAACCGGTGCCCACTTTTCCGGATCATGCTCTAGGAAACCGGATCGACCGGCATCGGCGGCGTGCCGCCGGCTTCGATTGCCTCGCCCGCGGCGAGGCACAAATCCTCGCGGTAGCGGCCGGAGACGACCTGCACGCCGACGGGAACGCGCCCCACCAATCCCGTGGAGACGGTTAAACCAGGCAGCCCCATGAAGGGAATGGCAATTTGGGTCAATTGCGCGCGCCAGACCCGCGCAAAGGACGCATCGTCCTTGCGGTCGAGCCCGTCTGGAAACGGCAGTTCCGCCGATACCGGCATCAGCAGCACGGCGTATTTCTCAAAGAATTCCAGCCATTGCCGCGTCAGCGTCGCGCGCCGCGTCAATGTGTTCGAGAAGGTGGCGGCGTCGAACGGAAAGACCTTCGACCGGTTGCCGCGCAGGCAGGCGAGCGCGCCGCCATCGCCTTCGCGCTCGGCCGCTTCCAGCTGCGCCTCATAGCCGTCGCCGAGCCACAGCTTGGTCTGATGCTCGGCAGGCTCGCGCAGCGGCGGCGTGGTCGCGATCTCCTCGACGCTCCAGCCGGCGCGCTCAAGCCGCTTGCCGGCATCGGCGATCGCCGCCTTCACCTCGCCCACGGTCTCCAGCCCATCCGGATTGAGACAAAGCGCGGCGTGCTTTGGCATCACCGGTCCTTCCAGTGGCGCCGGCACCCACCAGGGATCGCGGAAGTCTTTTGCCGACATCGCGGCGAGCGCGATCCTGAGATCGCCGATGGTCCGCGCCAAGGGGCCTGATACCGCCGAAATCTGCGGCCCAATGGTGCGCTCCGGCAGGCCCGGATTGAAGGCCGCGATCCGCCCCATCGTCGGCCGCAGGCCGTGAACGCCGCAGGCGTAAGCCGGATAGCGGATCGATCCCGCGATGTCGGTGCCATGGGCGATATGCCCGATGCCGGCGGCGACCGCGGCACCCGCGCCACCCGAGGAGCCACCCGGCGTGAGCGTGGGATCGCGCGGATTTTTGGTGTCGCCATGGATCAAATTGGTGGTGAACCAGCGATAGGAAAATGCCGGACAATTGGTGCGCCCGAGAATGACGGCGCCGGATTTCTTCAAGTTGTCGATCACGGGACTGTTGCTGGTCGCGATCGCGTCACGCTGCAGATTCAGCCCGTTGGTGGTGGCAAATCCCTGCTGGTCGATATTGACCTTCACCGTCACCGGCACGCCGGCGAGCGGGCCCACATCCTCGCGCCGTGCGATCGCGGCATCGACGGCTGCCGCCTGTTTCAGCACGTCCTCGGGGCGGTGATCGACCACCGCGTTGATCCCAGGGTTCACGGCATCGAGCCGCGCCAGGGCGGCGGCTGCCGCCTCCTTGGCGGAGATTTTCCTCGAGTTGATCCGGCTAGCTAGGTCGGCGGCCGACAGGCGCCAGAGATCTTGCATGGCTCGCTCCGTTCAACGGCCCATCTTGTAGCGCGCCTGTCGAGGTAAGACCATCAGGCGCGGGGCCTGCCGGGCGGCGGCGATAGGCGAAATGTTGTCGGGAAAGTCGACCAGGCCTTTAGTGCCTGGTGATCCGCTCATCCGGCATGTCGATGAGCGCCTCCGCAAACGGGAACTCAAGCACGATCTCGCCGTCGTCGTCGGTGACTTCGATAACGGCAGTCAGCAGGTCCGGCTGCGCGCCTTCGATCCTGAGCACCTCACGGATCATGGCGCGCGCCACTTCCCACGCGCGATCGAGGTTACGCAACTCGTCACCCTCGGGATCGCCAATCAGTTCGTCGCCGATCCGGGTATTGAAAAAGTATCGTGGCATGGCTCCATCCAGTGGGGTCGAATGCACCAAAAAGGAAGGCATGCCAATCTCACAAGTTCTTTATCTGAAGGCTGATGGCGCGCCGCCACACCTTGCTCAGCCCTTCGCCTCCGGCCGGTGGTTCTGAAGCCGTTGATAAACTGCACCTTTGCAGCATCTTGCCACCGGCCAGGCAGCGCCTTTCGCGATGCAGCAAGACGCCCGCCGGAACTCGCGGGAAAAGATTTCGCTGGCGAACTCTTCGTTCGGCATTACTTTGTGCGGGAGGGCGGAATTCGTCCGGTTCCAAAAAGGAGAGCCAAATGGCCTGGAAAGCACCGAAAATCATCGAAGTGCCGGTCGGCATGGAAATCAACATGTATGCGTGCGCCGCCCGCAAATAACGGGCAGCGATCGTTCTACGTTTGGCGCAGGTGGACCTCCGGGCGTGACACGTTCCCGATAGCGGAGCTGTGTCCTCATCGGTGTCCACCTTCGAAACGTTTTGACTTCAACGCGCTTGATTTGCAAAACGTTGGACCTTGCAGCACTTTGCATACCTCCCGGAGAGACCGATCATGCTTCGCGTCGTCGTCCTGGGCGCGGCGGCAGGCGGCGGTGTCCCGCAATGGAATTGCGGATGTCCGGTGTGCCGGGCAGCGAGAACCGAGCATCCCGAACTCAGGAGCACGCAAGCCTCGATCGCGATCGGCACCGACGGCGATCACTGGTTCCTGATCAACGCGTCTCCCGACCTGCGCCAGCAACTGATCGCGACGCCGCAGCTTCATCCCAAGGCGGGCCAGCTTCGCATGAGCCCGATCGCGGGCGTCATTCTCACCAATGGCGAGATCGATGCGGTCGCAGGCCTTTTGTCGATGCGCGAGGGCTCGCCGTTTACGATCTACGCCCACGCCAGGGTGCTCGCCATCCTCAAGGCCAACAGCATTTTTGACGTGCTCGCCGAGAACAACGTACGGCGCCAACCGATCGAGATAGACCAGCCGTTTGAACCAAGGCTCCCCGACGGCTCGCCGTCCGGGATCGAAATCCTGCCCTTTTCGGTCTCCGGCAAAGGCGCCTGGTACCTCGAAGGCAAGGTTCATCCGGGTGGCAATGACGCCGCCGGCGACACGATCGGTCTTCGCATCAAGGACAAGAGCAGCGGAAAATTCTTCTACTTCGTCGCCGCCTGCGCCGTCGTCACCGATGAGCTCAAGACACGGCTTGCCGGCGCGCCGCTGGTGTTCTTCGATGGCACGGTATGGCGCGACGACGAGCTGATCGCAGCGGGCCTCGGCAACAAGACCGGACAAGCCATGGGACATATTGCAATGTCAGGAGATCAGGGCGCCATCGCCGCCCTTGACGGCCTCGATATAGGCCAAAAGGTGTTTCTGCATATCAACAATTCCAACCCGGCACTGCTGCGGGCTTCGTCCGAGCGCAAGATGGCCGAGCGTGCGGGCTGGCAGATCGCCGCCGACGGAATGGAGATCGTGCTTTGAACGCCGTAACCAACCAAGGAACTGGTCAAGCAATGACGGCCTATTCGGTCGGCCAAGCCGTGCCGCTCAACGACGCCGACGAGCTGGAAGCGGCGCTGCGCCAGATCGGCGCCACGCGCTATCACAACCTGCATCCGTTTCATCGCCTCCTGCACGGCGGCAAGCTGAACAAGGGCCAGGTGCAGGCCTGGGCGCTCAACCGCTATTATTACCAAAGCACGATACCGCTAAAGGACGCGGTCGTGATCTCGCGCTTCCGCGACCTTGGCATCAGGCGCGAATGGCGGCACCGGATCGAGGATCACGACGGCGATCCGGGCCACGAAGGCGGCATCGAGCGCTGGCTCAAGCTGACCGAGGGACTTGGGCTCGACAGCGCCTATGTGGAATCGACCGAAGGCATCCTCCCCGCCACGCGCTTTGCGGTGGAAGCCTATGTGCATTTCTGCCGCGACAAGACGCCGCTGGAAGCCATCGCCTCCTCGCTCACCGAGCTGTTTGCGCCGAACCTGCACGAAGAGCGCATCAGCGGGATGCTGCAGCACTATGACTTCGTCAATCCCGATATCATGAGCTATTTCAGCCGCCGCCTGCAGCAGGCGCCGCGCGATGCCGGTTTCGCGCTCGACTACGTCAAGCAGCACGCCAGCACGCAAGCCGAGCGCGAGGCGGTGTGCAACGCGCTGATCTTCAAGACCAATGTGCTGTGGGTCCAGCTCGACGCGCTGTATCATGCCTATGTCGACGGCCACATCCCGCCGGGCGCGTTCGTGCCCAAAGCGAACTGAGAGGCGAGCCGATGGCAGGTGCACGCAACATCAGTGTCAGCGAAACCAGCCGGCCGGTGTTGCCGCGGCACGCGAAACTGAAATTCGACGAGACGCGAAAAGTTTGGGTGATCCTGGCGCCGGAGCGGGTGCTGGCACCTGACGAAATCGCGGTCGAGGTGCTAAAACTCTGCGACGGCATCCGCAGCGTCGGGGTGATGATCGATCAGCTCGCGGCCAAATATGTGGCCCCTCGCGAGGCGATCGCAACCGACGTCATTGCCATGCTGCAGGATCTCGCCGACAAGGGATTTTTGACGCAAGCGCGCGAGAAGACCTCATGAGTGAAATTCTCGCTGACCGCAAAACCGTCGATCCCGGCGATGGGCTGGCAGCGCTGGAACAGCGCCGCTCGACCGCGGAGACTTTTGGCATTCCCCTTGCGGTACTGGCGGAGCTCACCCATCGCTGTCCGCTGCAATGCCCGTATTGCTCCAATCCGGTCGAGCTCGATCGCGCCGGCAGCGAGCTTTCCACCGAAGAATGGAAGAAGGTGCTTTCCGAGCTCGCCGAAATCGGCGTGCTGCAAATCCACTTCTCCGGCGGCGAGCCAACCGCGCGCAAGGATCTGGTCGAACTGGTGCGGCACGCAAGCGAGGTCGGGCTGTACTCCAATCTCATCACCTCGGCGGTGCTGCTGACTAGGGAAAAGCTCGGCGCGCTGGCCGACGCCGGGCTGTGTCACGTGCAGATCAGCTTTCAAGGCAACGAGCCGCTCGTCGCCGACCGGGTGGCCGGCTTCAAGGACGCGCACGAAAAGAAGATCAAGGTTGCAAAATGGACGCGTGAGGTCGATCTGCCGCTCACGGTGAACGCGGTGATGCATCGCCAGAACCTGCATCAATTGCCGGACATCATCCAAATGGCGGTCGATCTCGACGCCGACCGGCTCGAGGTCGCCAATGTGCAATATTACGGCTGGGCGCTGAAGAACCGCGCCGCGCTGATGCCGACGCTTGAGCAGATCGAGGAGGCCAGCCGGATCGTAGAGGAAGCGCAGATACGGCTGAAGGGCACCCTCGCGATCGACTATGTGGTGCCGGATTACTACGCGCTGCGGCCGAAGAAATGCATGGGCGGCTGGGGCCGGCAGTTTTTCAACATCTCTCCTGCGGGGAAGATCTTGCCTTGCCATGCCGCGGAGACGATCACCGGGCTTGAATTTCTGTCGGTGCGATCGAACCATTCGATCGCCTGGATCTGGCAAAACTCTGAAGCCTTCAACCGCTATCGCGGCACCGCCTGGATGCCGGAACCGTGCAAAAGCTGCGAATTCAAGGAAATCGACTTCGGCGGTTGCCGCTGCCAGGCCTTTGCGCTGACCGGGGATGCCGGCAACACCGATCCGGCCTGCACGCTGTCGCCGAAGCATCAAGAGATTTTCGCCGAGGCAGAGCGCGAAGCGGTCAGCGACAACAACCGCTTCCTCTATCGCAATTTCGCCGGTGGGACGCTGGAGACAGGCGGCGACCATGGCGCCTGACGCCGAAGCCGGAAAATCCAGCACCAAGCGCGCCGATCCGTTTGCGCCGTTGACCTCGGAAATGCTCGCGGTCGGCGACGGCCACGAGATTTACGTCGAAAGCGTCGGCCGCGCGGACGGCGTTGCTGCAGTCTATTTGCATGGCGGACCCGGCAGCGGCTGCCAGGCCGATCATCGCCGGCTGTTCGATCCCGAACGTTTTCACGCGATCCTGTTCGACCAGCGCGGCGCCGGGCGCAGCCGGCCCAAGGGGCGCCGCGAGGACAACACGCTGGCGCATCTGATCGCGGATATGGAGAGGATCCGCGAAAAGTTCGCCCTTGAGCGCTGGATCGTGGTCGGCGGTTCCTGGGGCGCGACCCTGGCGCTGGCCTATGCGCAAGCCCATCCGGATCGGGTTTCCGGCATCGTTTTGCGCGCGACGTTCCTCGGTACCCGCGCCGAGATCGAAATCGCCTTCACCGATGTGCTCGCGCGCTTCTATCCCGATCTCGGCTGCGATTTCCTCGACGTGCTGCCACAGGCCGAACGCGGACAGCCGCTTGCCGCCTATTGGCGCCGCATTCTCGATCCCGATCCCGCCGTGCATGGCCCGGCGGCGCGCGCCTGGGCCGACACCGAGCGCATTTTGTCCGAGCACGTTCCAGGCCGCGTCAGACTCGACATCGCCTCGCTGAACTCCTCGCGCGCCTTGCCGGCGACGCCGTTCCTGGAGGCGCATTATTTTGCCAACGACTGCTTCTTGAAGCCGAATCAGCTTCTCGAGGAAGCCGGAAGGCTGGCCAAAATTCCCGGCATCATCGTGCAAGGCCGCTACGACCTGCTTTGCCCACCGGCGACCTCGCATGCGCTGAACGCAGCGTGGCATGCCTCCGAGGTTCGCCTGGTCGAAGGCGCCGGCCACACGCTGTACGATCCCGGCGTGCGGGACGCCGTGATGAAGGCGATTGCGGACCTCGCTTCCGCGATCACCCGATAAGGACCGTCAAAAATGCCGCTCGCCGGAAAAGGCATGCTGCTGACCTCGATGGATATCGATGCGGCGGACGAAGCCGAGTTCAACCGCTGGTACGACCGCGAACACCTCGAAGAACGGGTCGCGATCGACGGCTTTCTCGAGGCGAGGCGCTATGTCACGCACAACGCCAACCCCAAATATCTCTGCCTCTACTCCACCAGCACGATCGAGGTGCTCGACAGCCCGGCCTATCGCGCAAAACTCGCCAACCCGACCGATTGGTCGAAAACGACTATGGCGCGCTTCAAGAACATGATCCGCGCGGTCGCGCGCATCACCATCAGCCGCGGACAGGGCCGAGGCGCGGTGCTCGGCATCGTCCGCCTGCGCCCGTCTGCCGGCAGCGAAGACAAATTGCGCGCGGGCTTGCAAGAGAATCTCCACCCGGCGCGACTCGACGGAATCATCTCCATGCACCTGATCGAGAGCGACCATGCGCTCTCCGGGCCGACGACGAAAATCCCCGCCGCTGCCGGCGCGGGCGCCGGCGACTGGTTTGTATTGATCGATGGGACTAGCGCGAGCGCGGTCTCCGCAGCGATCGCGGCGCGCTTCAGCGGACCTATGCCGGCGCTGCAGATATCGTCGGGGATCTATGACCTGATGTGGGACCTCGCCAAGAGCGACATCGAGAGCGATATCGAGAGCGATATCGAGAGCGACATCCCTCGCGCCTGAAATCAATCCGTATCAATACGTGAATTCGCGCAGATCACATCATGTTGCAATGCCGCATAGCGTGCACAATCATGTTAACGTTGCACCGATGAAACCGCGTGAAAAGGCAAATTTGCCTTTGTGCATCATCCTGAATGGTTCTATGAAGGCAACCCTGTGATCCAACCCAAAAACCAGAAGAAGGCTCGCTAAGCCTTCTCAAGTAAGATAAAGGGCCGCGCGTTCTGTGTTGTTGCGCGGACAGGCAGGAATGAAACCGACTGATATCTCGGCACCCGACTACTTTCACAAAGTGGTCGACTGCCAGTGGGCTTGTCCCGCGCATACGCCAGTTCCTGAATACATCCGGTTGATTGCGGAGGGGCGCTACAGCGACGCCTACATGATCAATTGGAGATCGAACGTGTTTCCCGGAATTTTGGGACGCACCTGCGATCGGCCGTGCGAGCCGGCATGCCGCCGCGGCCGCGTCGAGGACAGTCCGGTCGCGATCTGCCGCTTGAAGCGCGTCGCCGCCGACTTCAAGGACGACATCAAGCATCGCCTGCCGCGGCCTGTGGCGAAGAACGGCAAGCGCATCGCGCTCATCGGCGGCGGTCCCGCCTCGCTCACGGTCGCGCGCGACCTTGCGCCGCTCGGCTATCATTGCATCGTGTTCGATTCCGACCCCAAGGCCGGCGGCATGATGCGGTCGCAGATTCCGAAATTCCGGCTGCCGGATTCGGTGATCGACGAGGAAACCGATTACATCCTGAACCTCGGCATCGAGTTCAAGGGCGGAGCGCGCATCGACAGCCTGAAGAAGCTGCTCTCGGAGAAATACGACGCGATCTTCGTAGGTTCCGGCGCGCCGCGCGGCCGCGAACTCGATATTCCGGGCCGCCAGGAAGCGGCCAACCACATTCACATCGGCATCGACTGGCTCTCCAGCGTCTCGTTCGGCCATACCGAAAAGATCGGCAAACGCGTGATCGTGCTCGGCGGCGGCAACACCGCGATGGATTGCTGCCGCACCGCGCGCCGCCTCGGCGGTGAGGACGTCAAGGTGATCGTGCGTTCCGGCTTCGGGGAGATGAAAGCCTCACCCTGGGAGAAAGAGGACGCCATTCACGAGGATATCCCGATCCTCAATTTCATGGTGCCGGTCTCATTCACGCACGACAATGGCAAGCTCACCGGCGTCACCTTCCAGAAGGTTAGGTCCGAATACGACGCCAAGGGCAAGCGCAGCCTGGTGCCGTCGGGCGAGCCGGACCAGACGATTCCGTGCGACGACGTGCTGGTCGCGGTCGGCCAGGAGAATGCGTTTCCCTGGATCGAGCGCGATTGCGGCGTCGATTTCGACAAATGGAACATGCCGAAGGTCGATCCGAAGACCATGGGCTCGACCAACCCGAAGGTATTTTTCGGCGGCGATGCCGCGTTCGGGCCGAAGAACATCATCTGGGCGGTGGCGCATGGCCACGACGCCGCACTGTCGATCCACAAGCTGTTGTCCGGCGAGGACATCACCGAACGCCCGCTTCCCGATGTGCAGATCTCGTCGCAAAAAATGGGCATCCACGAGTGGAGCTACGACAACGACATCTCGGCCGACCTGCGCTTCAAGGTGCCGCATCGCGACAAGGTCGTGGCGCTGAAGGACATCCGCGCCGAGGTCGAACTCGGCTATGACGTCAAGCTCGCGCTCGGCGAGGCGCAGCGCTGCCTGAACTGTGACATTCAGACCGTGTTCACCGCGCCGCTCTGCATCGAATGCGACGCCTGCGTCGACATCTGCCCGATGGACTGCATCACCTTCACGGAGAACGGCGAGGAAGCCGATCTGCGCGCGCGGCTGAAGGCGCCTTCGCTGCATCCGGACCAGGACCTCTACGTCGCCGACGGGCTGAAGACCGGGCGCGTGATGGCAAAGGACGAGGACGTCTGCCTGCATTGCGGCCTGTGCGCCGAACGCTGCCCCACCGGCGCGTGGGACATGCAGAAATACCTTATCGACATGACTTACGCAGGTTCATCATGCCCGACCAAAAGTCGATCAGCAGCGTAAACGACTTCGTCGTCCGCTTCGCCAACGTCAACGGCTCGGGTTCGGCCAGCGCCAACGAGCTGTTCGCCCGCTCGATCCTGCGCCACGGCGTGCCGGTCAGCCCACGCAACATCTTTCCCTCCAACATCCAGGGGCTGCCGACCTGGTATGAGGTGCGGGTGACCGAAGACGGCCATCTCGGCGCGCGTGGCGGCGTCGACATGATGGTGGCAATGAACCCGCAGACTTGGGACAAGGACGTCGCCGCGATCGAGCCCGGCGGCTACCTGTTCTACGATTCGACCAAGCCGATGCCGACGTCGAAGTTCCGCACCGATATCACGGTGATCGGCGTGCCGCTGACCGCGATCACCAATTCGACCTACACCGATCCGCGGCAGCGCCAGCTGTTCAAGAACATCATCTATCTCGGCGCGCTCTGCGCGCTGCTCGACATGGACCCGAAGCTGATCGAGCAACTGATCGGCGAACAGTACAAGGGCAAGGAGAAGCTGCTCTCCTCGAACGTCCACGCGCTGCATCTTGGCCGCGACTGGGCGCTGCAGAACCTGAAATGCCCGACCGGCCTTCGGGTGAAGAAAGCCGACAGGGTCGGCGACCGCATCTTCATCGAAGGCAACAGCGCTGCAGCCCTGGGCGCGGTCTATGGTGGCGCCACGGTGTGCGCCTGGTATCCGATCACGCCGTCCTCGTCGCTGGCGGATGCCTTTGCGAGCCATTGCAAGAAACTCCGGCACGACAAGAAAACCGGCAAGGCAAAGTACGCGATCGTTCAGGGTGAAGACGAGCTCGCCTCCATCGGCATCGTCATTGGCGCGTCCTGGAACGGCGCGCGCGCCTTCACCGCGACTTCCGGCCCCGGCATTTCCCTGATGACGGAATTCATCGGCCTGTCGTATTTCGCGGAAGTGCCGGCCGTGATCATGAACGTGCAGCGCGCGGGCCCCTCGACCGGCATGCCGACGCGGACCCAGCAGTGCGACATCATCGCCTGCGCCTACGCCTCGCATGGCGACACCAAGCATGTGCTGCTGTTTCCGGAAGACCCGGCGGAGGCCTTCGAATTCGCCGCCGCGGCGTTCGATCTTGCCGAACGGCTGCAGACCGTGATCTTCGTGATGCTGGATCTCGACATCGGCATGAACCACAGGCTCTGCCGACCGCTGAAGTGGGACGACGCCAGGCAATATGACCGCGGCAAGATCATGACGGCCGAGATGCTGGAAGAAGGCCGCGACTTCGGCCGTTATCTCGACGTCGATGGCGACGGCATCCCCTACCGCACCTATCCCGGCACGCATCCGACCAAGGGTTCGTACTTCACCCGCGGCACTTCGCGCGACCGTTACGCGCGTTATTCCGAAGAAGGCCCGGTCTACGCCGACAACATGCAGCGCCTGGTGCGCAAGTTCGAGACCGCGCAGGACATGGTGCCGCGGCCGCTGCAGGCCAACGCGGCAAAACCGACCAAATACGGCGTGATCTATTTCGGCTCGACCTCGCCTGCGATGGACGAGGCGATCGGGCTGTTGGAGGCACGCGGGCATCTGCTCGATCGCTTGCGCATCCGCGCCTTTCCGTTCCATTCCAGCGTCGCGAGTTTCATTGCCGACCATGATTTCGTTTACGTGGTCGAGCAGAACCGCGACAGCCAGCTTCGGTCGCTGATCGTCAACGAGAACGGCATCGACCCAGTCCGCTTGATTCCGATCGCGCATTACGACGGATCGCCAATCACCGCGCGTTTCATCGCCAAAGCCATCGGCGACCACCAGGACCACCTCAAGGTGACTCCGCTCCGTAAGGCCGTGTCATGACCTACATCGCAAAACCGAAATTCCATCACCCCGGCCTGCAGAAGAACGATCTCGGCTTCACCCACCGCGACTATGAGGGCAAGATCTCGACGCTGTGCGCGGGTTGCGGCCACGATTCGATCACGGCATCGATTATCGAGGCCTGTTTCGAGCTGTCGATCGAGCCGCACCGGGTGGCGAAGATTTCCGGCATCGGCTGCTCCTCGAAGACGCCGGACTACTTCCTCGGCAATTCGCACGGCTTCAACTCGGTGCATGGCCGCATGCCGTCGGTCCTGACCGGAGCCAATCTCGCCAACCGCGACCTGATCTATCTCGGCGTTTCCGGCGATGGCAATTCCGCCTCCATCGGCTTCGGCCAGTTCGCGCATTCGATCCGGCGCGGCGTCAACATGACCTACATCGTCGAGAACAACGGGGTTTACGGCCTCACCAAGGGCCAGTTCTCGGCGACCGCCGACCGCGGCTCGAGGTCGAAGAAGGGCGTGACGAATACCGATAGCGCCATCGACCTGACGGCGATAGCGCTGCAGCTTGGTGCGAGCTACGTGGCGCGCAGCTTCTCCGGCGACAAGACGCAGCTGGTGCCGTTGATCGCGGGCGCGATCCAGCACAAGGGCGCCGCCTTCATCGACGTGATCAGCCCCTGCGTCGCCTTCAACAACCACGCCGGCTCGACCAAGAGCTTTGACTATGTTCGCGAACACAACGACGCGGTCAACCGCCTCGACGTGATCACCGGCCGCGAACCGATCACCGTCGACTACGCGCCGGGCACGGTGCGGGTGGTCGAACAACATGACGGAACCAAGCTGGCGCTGCGCAAGCTCGACGCCGACTACGATGCGCATGATCGCGTCGGCGCCGTGGCGTTCCTGACCAAGCATGCCGCCAAGGGCCAGATCGTCACCGGGCTGCTCTATGTCGATCCGGATTCCGAAGACCTGCACACCCATCTCGGCACCGTGGAAACGCCGCTCAACGCGCTCGATGAGAAAGCGCTGTGCCCCGGCTCCGCCGCGCTTGACAAGATCAACGCCAGTTTGCGGTAACGGCGCATATCCGCGTTGGCCCCGCCAAGGCACGATGATTTCAGCTTGAATCGATTTCGCCGCGATTTCCTCCCTTCTCCCCCTGTGGGAGAAGGTGGCGCGGACGGTACGTCCGCGCCGGATGAGGGGTCTCATCCGCGGGTATAGGGATGAGAGATATTCGCCCGCGGCAACAAACCCCTCACCCGGATCGCATCTTTCGATGCGCTCCGGCCTCTCCACAAGGAGAGAGGCGCACCGCCAACACGGCATCCAGAGCCTTTTCCGTTCCGATTGAATCGGACCGGAGGCTCTCTTTCTTGTTTTGACGCGTTTTCTTCACGCGAACCGGTATCCACTTCGCTGGAAAACGCTCCAGTTCAACCCAATCCCATCAAGCTTTAGCTCACAGGCTTCCCCGTGGCCGCGCCCCCAAAAAAATCGTTCCATTCCTTGTCGAGCCGCGCCAGCGCGTCGGCAAGCGGCAGCACCGACAAGCGACCGTCGGTCTCGCCGAGAAGATCAAGGCGCCTCAACCGCGCCAGCGCGTCGTCGATCTCGAAGTCGGCTGAAACGCCGAACACGCGCGCCAGCAGCTCCTCGACGCGCGGGTAGAGCGCCTCGCGCGCAAGCGGCGCGCCCGCCATGAGCAGGCTGTAATAGGCCAAGAGCGCTTCCTTCCAATCCTGCTCCTCCGCCTCGCCGATGATGTAATTGAAAATGCCGGAATTGTTGTTGACGTTGCGGTAGTAGATATTGTCGGTGAGCTGCTTTTGATGGATCAGCGACTGACGGTGAAAATTTCCCCATTGCCGCAGCGCGAAGGCACCGAGCGCGAGCAGGCCGGAAAGCGCGGCCAGCGCCTGCTCGAAATCGTTGTCGTGAATCGAGCCGATCAGGCCGAGATAGAAACCCGCGACAACAAACAGCACGGTCAAGGTCGAGGCGAGCTTGATCAGGATCGGCACGCCGCCGACCAGCGCCCCTACCCCCAGGGTCAGATGGTCCGACAGGCTCATCACCACGCGCACATTGGGAAACAGCGCCTTGAGATCGGCGCGGGCGATATGACGAAAATACTTGAACAGTACTGCGCCGCCGCGGATTTTCTGACCGCCAGGCCTGGCGCCAACGAGTGCCTTGCGGGCATCGGCCCGCGTCGCGCCGTCCGGCTTGGTCGCAACCATCATCACGACGTCGTCGTAGACCACGACCTCGAGCGGGCGCCGGCGCAGGCCGAACCAGACAGGAATCTCGATGGTCTCGCTATGGTGACCGCGGCGGAACATGCGGACGCAGCGAAAGTCCTCGACCGGCGCCTTGATCTTCACCCGTACCCGGGCGCGCTCGGCAAAGGCGCGGGTGATCTCGTCGTGAGAGATCTCGATGAAGTTGGCATCGTTGAGGACACCGGCGAATTCTTCGCTCAGGACCCGGTAGGCCGCTTCGAGGTCCTTGGCGGGGCCGTAAGCCTTAGGACCGCAAGCCTTAGGACCGCAAGCCTTAGGACCGCAAGCCTTGGGACCGCAAGCCTTGGGGTCGAGCTCCGGGTCGAAGTAAAAATAGACCTCGCGCAGCCGATCCAGCTCTTCGAAATATTGATAGTGAAAAATGGCGCCGAGCATGCGGGCAAGTTGCCTCAGCCTCGCCTGCCCGGCTGCATCCAGGCGGCCCTCGGCGATGAGCCCATCGATGATATCCGACTTCCGCAGCGGAATGAAACGGTCCCGCTGCACCGGCGCGGCCGCTTCGTTTCCGGCTCCGGCCGCGCCTCCGTTCACGAAACGCCCGCCAGCGCCATGGCGGACATCGCCGGGACTCCCGACCCAAATCCGGAATGGACACCAACCTCCCGGTATTCCGCTCGCTGACATGTTCGAACGCGTAAAGCCATGTGATCAACCGTGTCTGCCGCAACGGCACCCTCTAACGCGAAAACTTAACTTCATTGCGACCGTTACGCCACCGACCGGCCTATCTGCGGTGACGCGCGTTCACCTGATTGTGCCGTAACCTTTTAATTCCCCGGCGCGCCGCGCGATGATAATGTAAGCAGGCATGCTGGACCATGCAGCCGGGGAGTTTCTATGGTTTTGGGCGTTGAGAACGAAATTGCACGCGACGTTGGCGGTTGGCCGATCGACGTGATTGCAACCGAAGCTGCGCTGGGCGCCGAGATACGCGGCGTTGACCTGAAAAATCTCGACGCATCGCGGTTCGCGGCACTCAAGCGCGCCTGGCACGACCATCAGGTCATTTTGCTGCGCGGCCAGGCGCTCAGTGACCAGGACCTCATCGCCTTCAGCCGCCGCTTCGGCGATCTCGACTGGGCGCCGGTGCAGGAGACCGGCAGGCGCTTCGTCGAAGGGCTGCCTGAGATCTACATCGTTTCAAACGTGATGGTGAATGGCGAGCCGATCGGCAGCCTGGGGGCCGGCGAAGCGGTTTGGCATACCGACATGTCCTATCTCGATGTACCGCCGATGGCGAGCATGCTGTACGCGCTCGAGGTGCCGCCTGCCGGCGGCAACACCTCGTTCTGCAGCATGTACGCGGTCTACCAGGCGCTGCCGGATCAGTTGAAACGCCGGATCGCCAACCTGAAGATCAAGCACGACGGTACCTATAATAGCGGCGGCTATTTGCGCCAGGGCGTCACCGCGACCGACGATCCACGAACGTCGCCGGGGGCCGTGCACCCGCTGGTCTGCACCCATCCCGACACCGGGCGGCGCATGCTTTATCTCGGCCGCCGGCGCAATGCGTATCTGGTAGGCCTCGAGCTTGCGCAGTCCGAGGCACTGCTCGACGAACTGTGGGACTTCGTCGCACGCCCGCAGTTCGCCTGGGAACATGCCTGGCGGGTCGGCGATCTCGTGCTGTGGGATAACCGCTGTACCATGCATCGGCGCGATCCGTTCGATGCGTCGGCGCGCCGCGTCATGCATCGCACCCAGATCAAGGGCAGCGCCGCGCCGGTCTGATGCGCAGCTTCAGTGTTTCTGGCAAAGTCCTTTTCATCATCTGCCTGATGTACCTGATCCTCTATGTGGACCGGGTCAACATCTCGACGGCCGCGCCACTGATCAAGGCCGACCTTAACCTGAGCAATACTGAGCTCGGGCTGGCATTCACGGCATTCGCCTATCCGTATGCGCTGTTCCAGCTGATCGAAGGCTATTTCGGCGACAAATTCGGCGCCCGCCTGACGCTGTTCGTCTGCGGTCTTATCGTGTGCGCGGCAACGGCAGCAACCGGCGCGGTCGGCGGACTTTTGAGCCTGTTCGCCGCGCGGCTGGCACTTGGGATCGGCGAAGGCGCGACCTTCCCGACCGCGACACGCGCGATGGCGGCCTGGGTGCCGGAGCGCAGTTGGGGTTTTGCCCAGGGCATCACGCACTCGTGCGCACGGATCGGAAACGCGGTAACGCCGCCCCTGATTGCCGTGCTGGTCGGGCTCGTCTCGTGGCGCGGGGCGTTCGTTGTGCTCGCCCTGTTCAGTCTGATCTGGGTCCTGATCTGGTGGTGGAACTTCCGCGACGTGCCGACCGCGCCGCCGCTGACATCGGAGGAACTTGCGGCACTTCCCGCGCGCGGCCGCAGCAGTGCGGCCAAGACGGTGCCATGGCTCAAGCTGTTTCGCCGCATGCTGCCGGTGACCGCGGTGGATTTTTGCTACGGCTGGACGCTGTGGCTGTTCCTGAGCTGGATCCCGTCGTTCTTCTACCAGAACTATCACCAGAACCTGACGCAATCGGCGTTCTATTCATCCGGCGTATTCCTTGCCGGGGTGATCGGCGACACCCTGGGCGGCGTGGTGAGCGACGGGATTTTGCACCGGACGGGAAAGCGGATCGCGGCGCGGCGCAACGTCATCGTGGCCGGCATGCTCGGCGGCTTTGTGTTCTTGATCCCGGTGATGCTGGTTCACGATGTCAACGTCGCCGCGATTTCGCTCGCCGCGGCATTCTTTTTCGTCGAGCTGGTGGTGGCGCCGATCTGGGCGGTGCCAATGGACATCGCGCCGAATTACTCGGGATCGGCGAGCGGAATGATGAATTTCGGCTTCGGCGTTGCCGGAATCATTTCGCCCCTGGTGTTTGGCTTCCTGATCGACCAGACCGGAAGCTGGACCTTGCCATTTGCCGGTTCGATCTGCCTGTTGCTGCTCGGCGCCGGCCTAGCATTTCGCATGCATCCAGACCGGCCCTTCGAGGCGGCCGAGCGTGAAGCTTCCTGACAAGGTCAGGTCCGGCTCATTTACATCCAGTTTGCCATTCAGGCGACGGCCGGGATCGCGCGCGGGTTTGCGACGTATTCCTTGAGAACCTTGTCGGCAGCGTCGACTTCGACCAGCGACACGTCATAGCTCCAGAGGTCGGCCAGGTGCTGCAGCACACGCCTTGCGTCCGCCTCGTTGAGCTGCGCTCCTTTGACCACGGCGTGACGCAACATCAGCCGGCGATCGCCGGCAAGATCGACATCGACCACCTCGATGTTGGCGTCGATGAAGCCTACGTCGTATTGCTTGGCCAGTTCGCGGCGGATGCGGCGAAAACCACGATCATCGTGGATGGCGTCGACCTTGACGCCGGCGCGCTCCCCGGGATCGTCGTGCAGGTGGAACATGCGGAGCCGCCGCATCAGCCGCGGACTGAGGAACTGACCGATAAAACTTTCGTCGCGATAGTTGGCCCAGATGCCGCGCAATACCCCCATCACGTCGCCGTTCCCGGCGATTTCCGGAAACCATTCGCGATCCTCGTCGTCAGGCCGAGAAACGATGCGCTCGATGTCCTGCATCATGGCAAAGCCGAGCGCATAGGGGTTGAAGCCCGAGAAGCGCGGATCGTCGAATTCCGGCTGGAACACGACGTTGGTGTGCGACTGCAGGAATTCGAGGAAATTGCCGTCGGAGATCCGCCCCCGTTCGTGCAGGCGGCTCATGATGCGGTAATGGACGTAGGTCGCTGTGCCTTCGTTCATCACCTTGGTCTGGCTTTGCGGATAGAAGTACTGCGCGATGTGACGCACGATCCGGAGCACCTCGCGTTGCCAGGGCTGCAGGCGCGGCGCGGTCTTCTCGAGGAAATACAACAGATTTTCCTGCGGCAGCCCGAGCAATTTGCGGCGACGCTCGAGGTTCAGCGTCGCATCGCTCTTGGCCCGCCCGGTCGGAACCGTGGTACGCCACAAATCGTTGAACTGGGCTTCCTCGTGCGAGCGGCGCTTTCCGGCGCGCTTTTCCTCGGCCCGAAGGTCGAGCATCCTTTTGCCGGGGTAGCGGTCGATCCCGTGCGACATCAGGGCGTGCGCGGCATCGAGCGTCTGCTCCACCGCCAGCCGGCCCTGGCGTTGCTCGCACTGCGCCACATAGGTCTTGGCGAATTCGAGATAGTCCAGAATGCCGTCGGCATCGGTCCATTGCTTGAACAGGTAATTGTTCTTGAAGAAATGGTTGTGACCGAACGCCGCGTGCGCGATCACCAACGCCTGCATGGTCGCGGTATTTTCCTCCATCAGATAGGAAATGCACGGCGAAGAGTTGATCACGATCTCGTAGGCGAGGCCCATCAGCCCCTTGCGGTAGGATGCCTCGTGAAATGCGAAGTGCTTGCCGAACGACCAATGCTTGTAGAACAACGGCATTCCGACCGAAGAATATGCATCCAGCATCTGCTCGGCGGTAATCACCTCGATCTGGTTGGGATAGACATCAAGCCCCAGCTCGGATCGCGCAATCTCCTCGCAGGCGCCGTGGATACGCTGCAAGGTCAGAAAATCCCAATCCGCCCCCTGAAACAGCAGTTCTGGCGGCGCTGTCATGGCGCGGTCTTCTCCTGCTTTCCGCGGCGATGGAACAGATCGTGGAAGACCGGAAAGATCTCGCTGCGCTCGCTGACCTTGCGCATCGACAACGGCGCACCACTGGCGCGCAGGCGCGCGTACAGCGACCAAAGCGCCGAATCCGGCATGTCGAACGTGTATCCTCCGGTCTCGCCCACCTCCAGATAGGCGAAGAACTGACTGACCGGCAGGATCATGTCCGTCAGCAGCCTCCCGGCAACCTCTCCGTCCGAAATCGAGTTGTCGCCGTCGGAGGCTTGGGCGGCATAGATGTTCCAATCCGCGGGGCGAAATCGCGACCTGACGATATCGTGCATCGCCTGCAAGGCGCTCGATACCAGCGTGCCGCCCGACGCCGGTCCGCGAAAAAAGGTTTCCTCATCGACCTCTTCCGCCCGGTCGGTGTGGCGGATGAAGACGATCTCGACGTGGCGATAGCGCCGCTTCAGGAACACGTAGAGCAGCATGTAGAAACGCTTGGCCAGATCCTTCATGTGCTCGGACATCGAGCCGGAAACGTCCATCAGGCAAAACATGACGGCCTGCGCCACCGGCTTCGGCACGTTTTCGAAGCGGCGGTAGCGGATATCGATCGGATCGATGAACGGGATCCGCCGGGCCTTTGCCTTTAGTGCCTCGAGCTGGGCCATCAACTCGGCGCGGTGCGCTTCGTCGTCGCTTTCCGCAATCTCCGCTTCCAGCTGCAAGATCGTTTCCAGCCGCGGCCGCCGCAACGCCACCCGCCGCGCCAGCGCGCGGCTCACCGTGCGGCTGACCGAAATATTCGCGGGCGAACCGGAGGTCGTATAACCGGCCCGTTGGATCCCCTCGCTTTCCGCTTCGGCCAATTTCCGCTTGGCGAGATCAGGCAGCTCCAGGTCGTCGAGGAACAAGTCGACGAACTCATCGCGGCTCAGAACGAAGCGAAATGCATCTTCGCCGTCGCCTTCGCCCGGATCGCGCGGCCTGCCGCCGCTTTTTTCGCCGGAACGCGGAAGGATATCGCCTTCGATGAACTTCTTGTTTCCCGGAAGCACCATGTCGCGCGTCCCGCCTTCGCGGCGAAAACGCGGCTCGTTCATGCCATCGAGCGGAATACTGACTTCGCCGCCTTCCATGACATCCTTGATGTCCCGGTCCTGCGAAGATTTCTTGACCGCACCTTGAACCAGCGCTTTGGCACGACGCAAGAACCGCTGACGGTTCTCAAGTGACTTGCTGCCTGGATTCAGGCGCCGATCAACGATGTGAATGACCACTGTAGCATCCGCCTCAACCGGCTTGTTTCACCCTCATATACCACTCGACGAGCCGGCGCACCTGACGCTCGGTGTAGCCGCGCTCGACCATTCGCTCGACGAATTCGCCGTGCTTCTTCTCGGTATCGCCGTCCTTCTTCGAACCGAACGAGATCACCGGAAGCAGGTCCTCGACCTGGGAGAATATCCGCTTTTCGATGACTTCGCGTATCTTTTCGTAACTGGTCCAGCCCGGATTCTTGCCGCTGTTCTGGGCCCGCGACCTCAAGGAGAACTTCACGACTTCGTTACGGAAGTCCTTCGGGTTCGCGATGCCGGCCGGTTTCTCGATCTTGGTAAGCTCCTGATTGAGCAGCTCACGATCCAGCATCTGGCCGGTGTCGGGGTCCTTGAAGTCCTGGTCCTCGATCCAGGCATCGGCATAGTCGACGTAGCGATCGAACAGGTTCTGGCCGTAATCGGAATAGGATTCCAGATAGGCTTTCTGAATCTCGTTGCCGATGAATTCGGCGTAGCGCGGCACCAGATCGGCCTTGATGAATTCGAGGTAGCGCTTTTCGATTTCGTCGGAGAGCTGCTCGCGACGGATCGCCTGCTCAAGCGTATACATCAGATGGACGGGATCTGCGCCAAGCTCCGCGGTGTCATGATTGTAGGTTGCGGCGAGAACCTTGAACGCAAAGCGCGTCGAAGCGCCGTCCATGCCTTCGTCGACGCCGGCGGCCTCCTTGTATTCCTGAACGCTGCGCGCCTTCGGATCGGACTCTTTCAGGCTTTCGCCGTCATACACCCGCATTTTCGCGAACACCGTCGAGTTCTCGTGTTTGCGCAAGCGCGACATGACCGAAAAGCGCGCCAATGTCTCGAGCGTCGACGGTGCACAGGGCGCGCTCGCAAGCTCGGATCCGGAAATGAGCTTCTCATAGATCTTCTGCTCCTCGGTGACCCGCAGGCAGTAGGGCACCTTGATGACGCAGATGCGATCGATGAAGGCTTCATTGTTCTTATTGGCCTTGAAGCTCTGCCATTCGGCCTCGTTCGAATGCGCGAGAACGACGCCGGTAAAGGGGATGGCGCCGATATTCTCGGTGCCGATGTAATTGCTTTCCTGCGTCGCCGTTAAGAGCGGGTGCAGCATCTTGATCGGCGCCTTGAACATCTCGACGAATTCGAGAATGCCCTGGTTGGCGCGGTTCAAGCCGCCGGAATAGCTGTAGGCATCGGGGTCGTTCTGGGCGAAGGTCTCGAGCTTGCGGATGTCGACCTTGCCGACCAGCGAGGAGATGTCCTGATTGTTCTCGTCGCCGGGTTCGGTTTTCGCAACCGCGATCTGCCGCAGCCGCGAGGGCTGGATCTTGGCGACGCGGAATCGCGAAATATCGCCGCCGAAGGCTTCGAGCCGCTTGTAGCACCACGGACTCATGAGGCCACTCAAACGCCGGCGCGGAATGCCGTACTTCTCTTCGATCATCGGGCCCAGCTGCTCCGGATCGAACAGGCTGAGCGGACTCTCGAACACCGGACTGAGCTCGTCGCCCGCCTTCAGCACATAGATCGGATGGACTTCCATCAGCGACTTCAGCCGCTCGGCCAATGACGACTTGCCGCCGCCCACCGGGCCAAGCAGATAGAGGATCTGCTTGCGCTCCTCGAGCCCTTGGGCCGCATGGCGGAAGAAGCCGACGATGCGCTCAATCGTTTCCTCCATGCCATAGAAGCCGGCGAAGGCCGGATAGGTGCGCATCGTGCGGTTCAAAAAGATACGGCCAAGGCGTGGGTCCTTGGCCGTGTCGATCATCTGGGGCTCACCGATCGCCGCCAATAGTCGTTCAGCCGCGTTGGCATACCGCATTGGATCGCTTCGACACGATTCAAGATATTCCGCCATCGAGATGTCGCTCTGGCTTCGAGCCTCGAACGACCGGGCGAAAGCATTGAATAGAGAATCGTTGTACATGACCTCTCTCCGCATATGATCGGACTCAACGCCGAGACTGATCGGTCGGTCCCAAGCCACCGGAGCTTTGGCTCCGCATCCTATCTCGAATCAACGTAATCTCATTGCCCAGATTGGACACTCTGCCGACTCTTTGGCGCAATGCACAATCCAGGCACTGAGTGAGTTACGAACAGGCAGTTTGCTCAATTCCTAGGCTAAAACGCAGCGCGGGTCCGGATTTTTCAAAGATGTAGCCGAGCCGCAACATCACTCTAAGGTATGGAACCGGGCCGGCGAAACAACGGAACCGGCCCCCAACTGCACATCACTTTTCAGGCAACGCACGAATTCCGTGGCTCCGGCGCTATGTCTTTCTGCTCGCGCGCCGCGCCAGCCCGCTTCGCAACCCTGTGATAGGCGGTGCAGGCGTCGAACAGCCGGTCGAAATCTGCGATCAATCCGCCGGCGCCGATGGCGATGCCGCCTAGTCCCATCGCCGTGTTGGCATGCAACATGGCTTGCATCGCTTTGGCGGTGAAAAGCTGCTGCTCCAGCGCCGGCGTTACCTTCAGCACGATGAATTTTCGCCGGTGATACTCGCAAGCGGAAACCTCAGCAATCGAATCCCAGAGGATGAACTCATTCGCGACGCGCAGGTCACGAATGCCGTAGCGGCCGATCAGGAGGACCGGGGCCTTCGCGGCCGAAAGCAGCCAGATCAGCCTGGAGGTCGCGGCTCCGAAACCGAACAGGCCGGCATAGCCGGCCAGCGCGTGGTAGCGGCCGATGCCGCCGTTGCCGAACCAATCGAAGGCGACGCTTGCGCAGAGCAGCGTCATCGTGGCCGCCAGCGCGACGAGGGGCAGCATCCGCGAACTCGAATACCCGATCTCGACTTCGTCAGGCGTGTCAGGATTCATGGTCCGGGGTCCCCGCGCCTCCTCTTCCTCACCAATCGAACGATCTTCGCCTGAATCTTAAGTGATTCGCGCCGGTTGGGAGACATTAACTTGCTGTCAATTGGTCGTATTTCCGAACAGGCCGGGCGGCTATCATGGCCCGGGAACCATCGATCCGATCGGGCCTCGGTCGATCGGCCGGCGCATGCTGGATCGATATCTCGTGAATGGCGTTACCCCTTGAGCGTGCACATATTTCCTTCGCCGCGCCCCTGCAACCGGTGTGTTGACATCCTCAACCATCCCGCCGGATGCTGGAATCTTCGATTGGGCAGGCTCAAACAAAAAGACAGGCACCATGAATCCCGTCAAAGCACTCGAACACCACGGCCAATCGGTCTGGCTGGATTTCCTGGCCCGCGGCTTCGTCGCCAAGGGTGAGCTGAAAAAACTGATCGATACCGACGGTGTCAAAGGGGTCACCTCGAATCCGTCGATCTTCGAAAAGGCGATCGGCAGTTCCGACGAATATGACGGGGCGATCGGCCTCGCCTTGAAGAGCGGCGATCGCCCGGTCGCCGATCTGTTCGAACATCTCGCTGTCGAAGACATCCAGCATGCGGCCGACGTGTTGCGGCCGGTTTATGACCACCTCGCGGGCGCGGACGGCTTCGTGAGCCTGGAAGTGTCGCCCTATCTGGCGACGGACACCAAGGGCACGATCGCCGAGGCCAAGCGGCTCTGGAAGGAAGTCAAGCGCAAGAACCTGATGGTCAAGGTGCCGGCGACGCCGGAGGGCCTGCCGGCGATCCAGCATCTGATCGGCGAAGGCATCAGCATCAACATCACGCTGTTGTTCTCGCAAGACGTCTATCTGCAGGTTGCGGAGGCCTACCTTTCGGGCCTGGAAAAATATGTCGCCAAGGGCGGCGATCCCTCCCATGTCGCGAGTGTCGCGAGCTTCTTCGTCAGCCGCATCGATATCATGGTCGACAAGCAGCTCGACGAAAAGATCGCAAAAGCCAACGATCCGACCGAGAAGGAGCGCCTGGCCGCGCTAAAGGGCAAGGTCGCCATCGCAAACGCAAAACTCGCCTACCAGGAGTACAAGCGTCTGTTTTCGGGGCCGCGTTGGGACAAGCTCAAGGCAAAGGGGGCAAAACCGCAACGCCTGCTATGGGCCTCAACCGGCACCAAGAACAAGGACTATAGCGACGTGCTCTATGTCGAAGAGCTGATCGGTCCCAACACCATCAATACCGTGCCGCCGGCGACGCTGGATGCATTCCGCGATCATGGCAAGCCGCGCGACAGCCTGGAGGAAAATATCGAGGACGCAAGAGGTGTGCTCGAAGAATTCGAGAGGTCCGGCATCTCGCTCGACGCCATCACGGCCGAGCTGGTCAAGGACGGGGTCAAGCTGTTTGCCGACGCCGCCGACAAGCTTTACGGCGCGGTCGCCCACAAGCGCGCAACCGTGCTCGGCGGCGGTATCGACCGTCAGGCGCTGCAGCTCGGAAACCAGATCGGCAAGGCGGTCGAGAGCGCGACCGAGGAATGGCGCGCGTCCGCCAAAATACGCCGGCTCTGGCGGCACGATAAATCGGTCTGGACCGGCACCGACGAGGACAAGTGGCTGGGCTGGCTAGATAGCCCCGCCCGCGCCGACATTGCCGACTACGAGGACTTTGCGCAGCGCGTGAAGCGGCACAACTTCACTGACGCCGTGGTGCTCGGCATGGGCGGCTCAAGCCTGGGTCCCGAAGTGCTGGCGGAGACTTTTGCCAGGAAATCCGGTTTTCCAAAATTGCATGTTCTCGATTCAACCGACCCTGCGCAGGTCCGGTCGATGGAATCCGCGGTCGACATCGCCAGAACGCTGTTCATCGTCTCCAGCAAATCCGGCGGCACCACCGAGCCCAACGCGATGAAGGACTATTTCTTCGGTCGCGTCGCAACCGCCATCGGTGCCGAAAACGCCGGGCATCGCTTCATCGCAGTGACCGATCCCGGCTCGTCGCTGGAGAAGGTTGCCACCAAGCAGGGGTTTGCGCGGATCTTCCACGGCGAGCCCAGCGTCGGCGGCCGTTACTCCGTGCTGTCGCCGTTCGGACTGGTTCCGGCCGCAGCGGCGGGCATCAACGTTCGCACGCTGATCAAGCACACCCTTGCCATGGTGCGTTCCTGCGGCGCAGATGTGCCGCCGCATGAAAATCCGGGCGTGCAGCTCGGGCTTGCGATGGGCCTTGCCGGCCTCGAAGGCCGCGACAAGGTGACGATCTCGGCTTCGAAGAAGATTGCCGATTTCGGCGCTTGGGCCGAGCAGCTGATCGCTGAATCCACCGGCAAGCAGGGCAAGGGCCTGATTCCGATCGATGGCGAGCCCCTCGCCGATCCGGAAATCTACGGCAACGATCGCTTCTTCATCGATATCCGCACCGACGGCGACAACGACCGCGCGCATGACGAAAAGCTCGACGCGCTGGAACGGGCCGGCCATCCCGTCGTCCGCATCGTGATGCAATCGATCGATCATCTCGGCCAGGAATTCTTTCGCTTCGAGATGGCGACCGCGGTCGCAGGCTCGATCCTCGGCATCAATCCTTTCAACCAGCCCGACGTCGAGGACGCCAAGGTCAAGACCCGCGAATTGACCGCGGCGTTCGAAAAAACCGGTGCGCTGCCGACCGAAAAGCCGGTGATGGCATCTCGTGAAGCCGATCTCTATACCGACGACCACAACGCCGCCGACTTGCGCAAGGCGGGAGCCGATGGCGATCTGCGCTCCTGGATGAGGGCCCATCTCGGCCGCTCCGGTGCGGACGATTATGTGGCGCTGCTTGCCTATATCGCGCGTGACGATGCGCATATCGGCGCGCTGCAGGACATGCGGCTCAAGGTTCGCGACAGGCGCCATGTCGCCACCTGCGCCGAATTCGGACCGCGCTTCCTGCATTCCACCGGCCAGGCCTACAAAGGCGGGCCGGACAGCGGGCTGTTTCTGCAGATCACCGCCGACGACGCCAAGGACCTCGCCGTCCCCGGCCAGAAGGCGAGCTTCGGCGTGATCAAGGCGGCGCAGGCGCGCGGCGATTTCGACGTGCTGACCGAACGCGGCCGGCGTGCGCTGCGCGTGCATCTGAAAGGCGATCTCGCATCGGGACTGAAGATGCTCGATGAAGCGATCACCGAGGCTTTGGACTAGAGCATGATCCTGAAAAGCATGCCCTCGGGCTACGACCCGATGGGTGGACACCGGATTTCGGATCAGATCTGCTCAGAATAAATAAGGAATAAAAATGCAGCTCGGCATGATCGGCTTGGGGCGAATGGGCGGCAACATCGTCCGCCGGCTGATGAGATCAGGCCATTCGGCCGTGGTCTACGACAAGGACGAAAAGGCGGTGGCAGCGCTCGCCGCCGACGGCGCGGCCGGCGCCAAAGCGCTGGAAGATTTCGTCGCAAAACTCGAAAAGCCGCGCACCGCCTGGGTGATGTTGCCGGCAGGCAAAATCACCGAAGCGACGATCGAGGCGCTCGCCAAACTGATGCAAGCAGGCGACGTCATCATCGACGGCGGCAATACATTCTGGCAAGACGACGTCCGCCGCGGCAAGGCGCTGAAAGAGCGCGGCATTCACTATGTCGATGTCGGCACCTCGGGCGGCGTCTGGGGCATCGAGCGCGGCTATTGCATGATGATCGGCGGCGACAAGGCGGTGGTCGATTGGCTCGATCCGATCTTCGCAGCACTTGCGCCGGGCATCGGCGATATCCCGCGCACCCCCGGGCGCGAGGGACGCGATGCCCGGATCGAGCAAGGCTATATCCATGCCGGTCCGGTCGGCGCCGGACACTTCGTCAAGATGATCCACAACGGCGTCGAATACGGCCTGATGCAGGCCTATGCCGAAGGGTTCGACATCCTGAAGAACGCCAATATCGAGGCGTTGCCGCCAGAACATCGCTTTGACCTCGACATCGCCGATATCGCCGAGGTGTGGCGTCGCGGCAGCGTGATCCCGTCATGGCTGCTCGATCTCACCGCGTCGGCGCTCGCGGAAAATCACGAGCTCGATCGTTTTTCGGGGTTTGTGGAAGATTCCGGCGAAGGCCGCTGGACCGTGAACGCGGCCATCGACGAAGCCATCCCTGCCGAAGTGCTGACCGCCGCGTTGTTTGCGCGCTTCCGCTCGCGCAAAGAGCATACCTTCGCGGAGAAGATTCTGTCGGCAATGCGTGCCGGGTTCGGCGGCCATCGCGAGCCGGCGCAGAGCGCTGCAAAGCCGAAGGCGTGATGCGGATGCCCGACGATCAAGTTGCCCAGAGAAAACCCGACGCCAGCGCGTTCGTCATTTTCGGCGTCACCGGCGACCTCGCCCATCGCCTCGTCGTGCCTTCGCTCTACAATCTTGCGGCGGCCGATCTGTTGCCCGACAAATTCTGCGTGGTCGGCGTTGCCCGCAACGGCATGTCGAACGACGATTTGCGCGACAGCTTGATGAAGGGCCTGCGCCAGTTCGCGACGCGGCCGGTGGACGACACTGTCGCCAAACGCCTGCTCGAGTGCGTCACCTGCATCGAGGCCGACCCGAAGGATCCGGCCTCGTTCGATGCGATGCGGGAGCGTCTGGAGAAACTGGAGACCAACCGATCAACCGGCGGCAACCGGCTGTTTTATCTCGCCACGCCGCCAGGCGCCTTCGCGCCGATCGCCCGCGAGCTCGGCCGCACCGGTTTGCTGCGGGAAGAAAACGGCGCCTGGCGCCGGCTGGTGGTGGAAAAGCCGTTCGGGACGGATCTCGCTTCGGCCAGAGCGCTGAACGGCGATCTCCTGAAGATCCTCGACGAGCACCAAATCTACCGGATCGACCACTATCTCGGAAAGGAGACGGTGCAGAACATTCTGGTGCTGCGTTTCGCCAATGGCATGTTCGAGCCGATCTGGAACCGCAATCACATCGATCACGTGCAGATCACTGTCGACGAAAAACTCGGCGTCGGGCACCGCGGCAGCTTCTATGATTCGACCGGCGCGCTGCGCGACATGGTGCCCAACCATCTGTTCCAGCTGTTGTCGCTGGTCGCGATGGAGCCGCCGGCCCGGTTCGACGCACATACGGTGCGCTCGGAAAAAGCCGAGGTGCTGGCGGCGATCCAGACCCAGAGCGAGGCCGATGCGCTGAAGAATTCGGTGCGCGGCCAGTATCAGCGCGGCATCATCGACGGCGTCGAGATGCCGGACTACCAAAAGACGACGGACGTCAAACCTGACAGCACCACGGAAACCTTTGTTGCGCTGAAGCTCGCCATCGACAATTGGCGCTGGGCCGGCGTTCCCTTCTATTTGCGCACCGGCAAGGCGTTGGGTCTCAAGCGCACCGAAGTCGCGATCAAGTTCAAGGAAGTGCCGTTCAAGATGTTCGCCTGCACGCCGGTCGACCGGCTGTCACAGAACTATCTCGTCATCAGCATCGAACCCACCGAAGGCATCACCCTGCAATTCAATACCAAGGTGCCGGGACCTGCGATCACGATCGACGGCGTCGAGATGAAATTCCGCTACAAGGACTACTTCAAGGCCGAGCCCGCGACGGGTTATGAGACGCTGATCTATGACTGCATGATCGGGGACAATATTCTGTTTCAGCGCGCCGACGGCGTGGAGGCCGGCTGGCAGGCGGTGCAGCCGTTCCTCGATTGCTGGAACAAGGCCGGCGCCAAGGGACTCGAATACTACAAGGCCGGCAGCGAAGGTCCCGCCTGCGCAGATGAGCTATTGAAGCGCGACGGACGGAGCTGGCGAAAGCTTTGAGATGGACACAGGCGAACATCGCAAGATCATCACCGTCCCCGATCCGGTAACGCTCGCCAAAACGGCTGCGGATCGTATCCTGGCAAGGATCGCCGCGAACGCCGGCCGTATCGCGATGTGTCTCGCCGGCGGGTCGAGCCCGAAAAAACTCTATGAGTTACTGGCCAGCGAAACCTATCGCGGCCGGATTCCCTGGGACCGTACCCACTGGCTCATCGGCGACGAGCGCTTTGTCCCGGCGAGCGATCCTTTGAACAACATGGCGATGGCGCGCGGCATCCTTCTCGATCGCTTTGCACCCGCCTCCCATATCCATCCGATCCCGACCGATACCGGCAAGCCCGAAGAGAGCGCCGAACGCTATCAGCGCGAGCTCAAATTGTTTTATGGCGCGGAGCGGCTGGACCCTGGCCGGCCGCTGTTCGATGTCGTGCTGCTGGGGGTTGGGCCCGACGGCCATACCGCGTCGATCTTTCCGGATTACCCGGCAGCCGTAGAAACCGAGCGCTGGGTCGTCGGCGTATCTCAGGCGCATGTCGCACCCCTGGTGCCGCGGGTGACGCTGACCTTGCCCGCGCTCGCCTCCTGCCGCGAAATGCTGTTCGAGGTTTCTGGGCCAGACAAGCGCGCGATCTTGACGCGCGTGATCGATGGCGAGAACCTGCCGGCCGCCCGCGCGCACTCCATCGGCGAGACCATCTGGCTGGTGGACGCGGCCGCGCTCCCGGAGAACTTTCGTGGCTGACGAGAAGGAAATACCGTGCGCGCTGGTCGTGATGGGTGTCTCCGGCTCCGGCAAAAGCACGATCGCGGAAAAGCTGGCCGAACGGCTCGACTGGGTTTTCGAGGACGGCGACAGCTTTCACCCGGCAAGCAACGTCGCCAAGATGCGCGCCGGCCACCCCTTGACCGACGAAGATCGCTGGCCCTGGTTGCAGGCCATCGCCGACGAGATCGACCGGGTCTGCAAGGCCGGCGAGCGCGCGGTGATCGCCTGCTCCGCCTTGAAACACGCCTACCGCGATATCCTGGTGCATGGACGGCGCGACGTCCGCATCGTCTTCCTCAGGGGTACGCAAGCATTGATCGCGGACCGGCTTGCCAGGCGCAAGGGACACTTCATGCCGGCGGGGCTTCTCGACAGCCAATTCAAGACGCTGGAGCCACCGGAGAAAAGTGAGCATCCCGTGACCGTGTCGATCGACGCTTCGGTGGAAACCATCGTCGAGGACATCATGCGTCAACTCAATCTCAATTCGGCCAACCGCGGCGCCGTACGCAGGAAGCATTCATGACCCCCATCGCGCTGGTGGTATCCGATGTCGACGGCACGTTATTGACCAAGGACAAGATCCTGACCGAAGGCGCGAAAGCCGCGGCGCGGCGGCTGCAAGAAGCCGGCATCGGCTTCACCATCGTCTCCAGCCGGCCGACCATCGGCATGGGCTTTCTGATCGAGCCGTTGGCGATCATCCTGCCGGTCGGCGCGTTCAACGGCAGTTCGATCGTCGATGCCGCGCTGACGCCGATCGAGCAGCATCTGATCCCCGCGTCGGTGGCGCAGCGCGGCCTCGATGTGCTCAACGAATTCGGGGTCGATATCTGGCTGTTCACCAACGAGAAATGGTTGACGCGCAACCCCGACGGCGAATACGTCCCGCTTGAAAAGCGCGCGATCAGGCATGATCCGACGATCATTGCGGATTTTGCGCCGTACCTTTCGAGCGCCTGCAAGGTCGTCGGGTCAAGCTCGGACGCGGCATTGCTGAAGCGTTGCGAAGCTGCAATGCAACAGGCCATAGGCACGCAAGCGACCGCAGTTCGCTCGCAAACCTATTACCTCGACATTACCCCGCCGGGCCATGACAAGGGAACGTTCGTCGAGGCGATCGCCAAGCGGCTGGGAATCTCGACCGACGCGGTCGCCACCATCGGCGACATGCAGAACGATCTTGCGATGTTCAAACGGAGCGGCCTCTCGATCGCGATGGGGAATGCGACCGACGACGTCAAGAGCCAGGCGACGCATGTGACGGCCTCGAACGAGGACGAGGGTTTTGCGGGCGCGGCGGCGATGATTTTGAAGAATAACGGCACCGCGTAGTTGGTGGCCCATCCTTGCGACGGTCGCTCAGCTCTTTCGGCCGTCTTGCGATCCGTCGACGAACACGACCGGCGTTCCCTTCTTGATATTGCCAGCCAACAGGCCGACATCCCAATTCGTCAGCCGAACACAACCGTGGGATTCCGTCTTGCTGACCTTTGAAGGTTCCGGCGTGCCATGGATGCCGTATCCCTCGGCTGAAAGCCCGATCCAGTACATTCCCACCGGGTTATTCGGGCCCGGCTTGATGGTGAAGGCCTTTTTGGATTTGACGCCCTTGAATTTATAATCGGGATTATAGCGGTAGTTCGGATTGGAATCGACGGAGATGACCTTGAAACTGCCGCCTGGCGTTGGCTTCTCCTCACTGCCGACGGTCGCGGGGAAAAAAGCTATCAGCGCGCCCGACGGATCGAACGTCCTCACCGTCTGACGTGACTTATCGACTTCGATCCGGCCGACCGTCAATTTGGCCTGCCTGAGCACGTTGGCAACGAGAAGGGTCTCACTGGCCCGATCGAATTTCTTGTCGGGGTTTAAAGCCATCAAGAGCCGTTCGCTCATATGGAATTTTTCGGCGATGGCTTCGCGCGGGCTCGTGTAAGCGAGCACCTTGAGATTTTTCATTTCTTCCATTTTCGCCGGAAGTTTTTTCAGAAACGGACCCTTCACGTCGGCTTCGGAGATGGTGTACTCGGTGATGACGGGGTCCTGGCTGGTCCCGGTTAGCATGGTCCAAAGCTCAGCCGTTAACCCTTTGTCCGCGGCGAGACCCTTGGCTTCGGCGAAGGCCCTTAGGGCTTTTTGCGCGTTTTCTCCCAGCTTGCCGTCGATTTCGCCGGGAGAAAATCGAGCACGGTCCAGAAGAACCTGCGCCTTTACGATCACCGGGTCGATCTTGTCCCCGGTTGACGGCTTCGAACGGTATTCGGCGTTGTTGATCGCTGCCGCATCAAAGGCGGCTGCGGCGGCCGGAAGCATCAGCCAACCCGAAACAACGGCTGCGATGAACCCGCGGGTCATCCAGCAACCCTCCAGCAATGGTCCGAGAACAATAACGTTCGAGCCGGCAAGTTCCGTGGCGACCCGCTATTTCGACCGCTGCATCGCCGGCTTGTCGGACTTTCGGGCGTCGCTGAGGTTATGCGCGGTATTGATCAAGGCGATATGCGTCAGCGCCTGCGGGAAATTGCCGCTCTGGCGCCCCTCACCCGAATCGAACTCCTCCGCGAGCAGTCCGAGATCATTGGCGACGCCAACCACGCGGTCGAACAATATTTGCGCTTTGGCGACCTCGCCGGCGAGCACATAGGCATCGGCAAGCCACAGGCTGCAGGCCAGAAACGCACCCTCGATCGGCTGGTTTTCATCGGAAACTTCGCGCGGGTCGTGCCGCAGCACAAATCCATCCCGCATCATGTATTTCTCGATCGCCGCGATCGTGCCGCGAACGCGCGGATCGGAGGCGGGAAGGAAGCCCACCGCAGGCATCAGCAGGATGCTGGCATCCAGCAATTGGGAGCCATAGGATTCGACGAATGTTTTCTGCTTGGGATCGAAACCGTTTTCGCAGACATCAACACAGATCTCGTCGCGCAACATCCGCCAGCGATCGAGCGGCGCGTCAAATCCGAACCTTTCGGCGCTCTTGATGCCGCGGTCGAACGCAACCCAGGTCATGACCTTCGACGAAACATAATGCTTGCCGTCGCCGCGCCGCTCCCAGATGCCGTGATCCGGCTGGTCCCATACTTCGGCGAGATGTTCGATCACCGCGCGTTCCAGCGCCCAGGTTTCGTCATCGAGTTTCAGCTCAGCCATGCGCGACTGGTGAAACGCGTCGATCAGCTCGCCATAGACGTCGAGCTGCAGCTGGGCGTGCGCCGCATTGCCGACCCGGACCGGCTGTGCGCCTTCGTAACCGGGCAACCAGCCAGCCTCCCACTCCAGGAGTCGCCGCTGGCCCATGATTCCGTACATGATCTGCATGTTCGAAGGCCAGCCGGCCGCGGCGCGCAGCAGCCAGTTATGCCAGGCGGAAGCTTCCTCGGTGTAGCCGGAGTTCATCAGCGCCAGCAGCGTGAATGTGGCGTCGCGCAGCCAGCAAAAGCGGTAGTCCCAGTTTCTGCCGCCGCCGAGCTTTTCCGGCAGCGACGTCGTCGGCGCTGCGACGATGCCGCCGGTCGGCTCGTAGGTCAGCGCCTTCAGCGTGATCAGCGATCGCATCACGAGATCGCGATGCTCGCCCTGATAGGTGCAGTGGCTGCACCATTCGGTCCAGAAATCCTCCGTCTCCTGCAAGGCCACCGCGGGGTTGATCGGCTCCGGCAGCGGCAGATGTGACGGGCCATAGGTCAGCACAAAGGGAACGGTGTCACCCTCGCTCACCTCGAAATTTGCCACCGTGGTCAGATCCTCGCCGCGGGTCTCGACCGGCGTTCGCAGCACGGTCATGTCCTGGCCGGCGATCGCCTGCAGCGCGCTATCTTCGGTTCGCCTGACCCAGGGAATGTCGATGCCAAACCCGAAGCGGATCACGAGCTGCATCTGCAGCTTCACCTTACCCGTGACGCCGCGCACCAGCCGGACGACGTCGGAGGCCTTGCCGCGCGGCGGCATGAAATCGATCAGCGCGACAGTGCCGTTTGCTGTTTCAAACCTCGTCTCCAGGATCAACGTATTGTCCCAGTAGCGGCGCGAGGATTTTTTGATCTCTTCGGCGGGCCTGATCACCCACCGGCCATTTCTGTTCGTGCCCAACAAGGCCGCGAAACAGGCATCGGAATCGAACGCCGGCCAGCACAGCCAATCGATCGAACCGTCACGGCCGACCAGCGCTGCGGTCTCGCAATCGCCGATCAGCCCATAGTCTTCTATCCTGCAGGACAACGCTGCTCCATCCGTTGAAAGTGCCTGCCCCTCAATCCTCCTTGCGCGCGCGTTCCCCGATCGCGGCCATGAACGCGGCAACGTCGATGGCGCCTGCAAATTCGTCGATCGCGAGCGGTAACCGCTGCCGCCAGTTCGGATGTTCGTTGACGGTGCCGGGGATATTGGCCTGGTCGATCACGCCGAGCAGATCTTCCAGCGATATCGCCAGCAGGCGTGATTTGGTCCGCGACAGGAAGGTCACGACCGCGTTGAGATCGTGGCGTTCGATGCCGTTGTGCCGCAGCACGTCGTTGAGCATGGTCAGCGCGTGCCAGCGCGCATCGTCGCTTTCGCCGGGATCGATCCCAAGCGACCGCTTCAGCTTCAGATCGCTGAAGGAGTGCCAGCCCGCATAGCTCGAGAGGTCGTGGGTATTGAAGGTGACGAGCGCGTTTGCCGTGTAGTGATCGAGGCCGCGAAAGCGGCCGTGATCGTCGCGCTCGAACATCATCACCAGATAGGACCAGATGCCCCAATCGGCCATCTGCTCGCGAAAGCCTGCCGGCACGGTGCCGAGGTCTTCGCCGATCACCACGCAAGCGTGCGCCACGCTTTCCTGGGCGGTCACCGCAAGCAGCGCCTCGAACGGCATCTGCACGTAAACGCCGCTATCGGCGGCAAATCCGTGCGGCACCAGATAAAGCCGCTTCAAACCCAGCACGTGATCGAGCCTGATCGCGCCGGCGTGGCGCATCGAGGCCCGCAGCATGTCGCGGAACGGCGCAAAGGATTGCATGACCAGACCGGCCGCATTGAATCCTGCAAGGCCCCAGTTCTGGCCCACGGTATTCAACGGGTCGGGCGGCGCACCGACCGCGAGATGGCGAGAGATCGCCGCCTGCTCGTTCCAGGCGTCGAAACCGTCGGATTGCACACCGACCGCGACATCGAGATACAGACCGACCTTCATCCCCAGATAATCCGCAAGCTGCTTGCAGGACCGCAATTGCTGGTCGGCGACCCATTGCACGAACTTGACGAACTCGACCTCGCGCCGGCCGGGGCCTGCGCGCAATCTGGCGCAGTTATCGTCATCCGGCCGCCGCCATTCCTCCGGCCACTCCCACCACGGCTTGTTGAAACGATGCCGCAGCACTTCGAAGCAAGCGAAACGCGACAGCAGGGGCGCCCGCTCGGCGCAGAATTTCGCGAAATCCTCCCTGCGCGCGGATTTCGCCTCGGCGGAAAACCTCGCGAACGCCGATCGCAGCGCACGCCATTTCAATCCGGCGACAGCGACATAGTCCACAACCGGGCTTTGCCTTAGTCTTGGCGTCGTTTCATCGGCCTCCGGAAAGCCGTCTGCCGAGAATTCCGGGATCTTCTCGACGTCGATATAAAGCGCGTTCAGGAATAGCCGGCTGTTCGGCGAATAGGGGCTGCAATCGGCGGGCCGGTCGTCGAACAGCGCATGCAGCGGATTGAGGCCGATACCGTCGGCTCCCAAATCGTTCGCAAGCTCGATCAACGCTTCCAGGTCGGTGAAATCGCCCATGCCCCAGTTGCGCACCGAGCGGACGCCGTAAAGCTGCACGGCGAGCAGCCAGCTGCGGTCGAAATCGCCGCCAAAGGCGCGTGGCGGCGCGACAATCAGGGGGACCTCTTCGGAACTGCCGCTATCGGCCAGATGCAGCCGGTAGGAGCCGACCGGTATCTCCTGCGGCCAGGCAATGACGGGATCATGGGTGTCGCCTTCGGCGATAACCTTAAGATCGGCCATAATTTTCCAGCGCACCGGGAACGTGGCAGCCTGCGAGAGCTTGCTCCGCGCGGCGTGGCGGAAACGAATCACCACCGGCCCTGCGAGCAGGCGGGACGGCGCCTGGGCCGGCATGGCGTCAAGGATGATCTTCAACGCGGCCTCGCCGGTCACACGATGGTGACCTTGGCCGTCTGTGAATTCGGTCAAAATTCCCAGAGTTTCAGCTTGGGCAAAAAGGCTCATTGGGCACGCGGTTTGCACGCAAGAGGTGGGGGACGTCGCGAAATTGTCCAAGTTTAGGAAGGGGATAGAAGGTATTTAACGTTCCGTTCTCCCCGCCGTTCCCAGGAACCAATGCCCCGTGAACGGCTTTGTATATAGGATGGGAATGTGCTCCCGAGGGCGGGACGTCATTTCCATATCAGTGGCGGCATCACCGTGAACAAAACAACTCAAACTGTCGAGAGTGCCAGCGGCACTTTCCATATCGGGGATGTTTATCCACTGATTGACGGCGGCCGTTTTCCGGTTAAACGGGTCGTCGGCGAGCGCGTCGAAATTTGGGCGGATATCTATCGCGACGGGCACGATGTGACCGCCGCAGCCCTGATTTGGCGCCACGAGCGCGAGCACGAATGGCACCGTGAGCCGATGACCCCTGACAGCAACGACCGCTGGAGCGGATCGTTCGTGCCGGACCAGTTGGGTCGCCATGTCTATGCGATCGAGGCCTGGACCGACGAATTCGCCACCTGGCGCCGTGGATTTGAATTGAAGCAGAAGGCCGGCGTCGACGTCACGCTGGATGCCATTGAGGGCGCGGGTATGCTGACCAAGGCACAGGGCGGCGGGCACCAGGCGACCGCGGTGATCCTGAAGCAATGCGAAGAATATCTGCAGACCGGCGACACAGCTCCGTTGCTGACGGCGGAATTGCAAGACGCCATGGCCGAAGGCCAGTTCCGTCCCGACCTCACGCGATCGCAATCATTTCCCTTGGTCGTCGACCGGCCAAGGGCGCGGTGCGGCGCCTGGTATGAGATGGTACCCCGCAGCCAGGGCAACATTGCGGGTCAGCATGGCACGTTCAAGGATTGTATCGCGCGACTGCCGGACGTCGGCGCGATGGGTTTTGACGTGGTCTATTTCACGCCGATCCATCCCATTGGAAAAACCAACCGCAAGGGCCGCAACAATGCGGTGACGGCAGCCGAAGGTGATCCGGGCAGCTTCTATGCAATCGGTGCCGCCGAAGGCGGCCATGACGCCGTGCATCCGGAATTGGGCACGCTTGAGGATTTTCGCGAGTTCGTGGCGGCCTGCCAGTCGCTCGACATCGAAGTCGCGCTCGACTTCGCCGTGCAGTGCTCGCCCGACCATCCCTGGCTGAAACAACATCCGCAATGGTTCAAGCGCCGGCCGGACGGCTCGATGCGCTATGCGGAAAATCCGCCGAAGAAATACGAGGATATCGTCAATCCCGATTTTTCATCCGAAGATGCCGGGGCATTGTGGAATGCGCTGCGCGAGGTGGTGCTGTTCTGGATCGATCAGGGCGTCAAGATCTTCCGGGTCGATAATCCCCACACCAAACCCTTTCGATTCTGGGAATGGCTGATCCGCGAAGTCCAGCTTCAACATCCGGATGTGATCTTCCTCGCGGAAGCCTTCACGCGGCCGAAACTGATGAAGGGCCTCGCCAAGCTCGGCTTCACCCAGTCCTACACCTACTTCACCTGGCGCACCCAGAAATGGGAGTTCGAGCAATATCTCAGCGAATTGACCGGCTATCCCGAGCGCGATTTCTATCGCCCGAATTTCTTCGTCAATACGCCCGACATCCTGCCCTATCATTTGCAGGGCGGCGAGACCTGGATGTTCAAATCCCGCGTCGCGCTGGCCGCGACGCTTTCGAGCAGTTACGGCATCTACAACGGCTTCGAACTGCTCGAACACGAATCGCTCCCGGGCCGCGAAGAATATCTCGATTCCGAGAAATACGAGATCAAGGTGCGCGATTGGGACAGGCCCGGCAACATCAAGCCGTATATCAGCGACCTCAACCGCATCCGCCGCGCCAACGCGGCGCTGCAACAGACCGGCAATTTGCGTTTCATCGGGATAGAGGACGGCAATGTCATCGGCTTCGCCAAGGAATCCATCGACCAGACCAACACGGTCGTCGTCGCAATCGCGCTATCACGCGACGTGCACGAGTTCTGGCTGCATCTCGGCGACGTCAAGGTCGGCGCGGGCAATGAACGGCGCCCGGTGGCGGCTGTGGAAAACCTGATGACCGGCGAGCGATCGCCGGTGGAGTGGGGCGGCATCCGCCTGCGCATCGATCCGGCGCACGACCCCGCTTTGTTCTTCCGCTGTCTGGCGTAAGATAGCCGCATGAACGTGCTGCCGTCCATCGATGCCAAGGAATTGCCGGTCGCCGAGATCGGCGATGAGCTGTGGTACAAGGACGCCATCATCTACCAGCTTCACGTCAAGGCCTTTGCCGACAGCAACAATGACGGCATCGGCGATTTCGCAGGCCTCACGGAAAAGCTCGGCTATCTGCAGGACCTCGGCGTCACCGCACTTTGGTTATTGCCGTTCTATCCCTCGCCGGGCCGCGACGACGGCTACGACATCGCCGATTACGGCGATATCAACCCCGATTTCGGGACGCTGAAGGATTTCAAGCGCTTCATCCAGGAGGCGAAAAGGCGCGGCCTCAAGGTCATCACCGAACTCGTCATCAACCACACCTCCGACCAGCACGACTGGTTCAAGCGCGCCCGCCGCAGCGATCCGAAATCGAGCGCGCGCAACTGGTATGTCTGGAGCGACACCGACCAGAAATACCAGGGCACGCGGATCATCTTCACCGACACCGAGAAGTCGAACTGGACCTGGGACCCGGAAGCCGGCCAGTTCTACTGGCACCGTTTCTTCTCGCACCAGCCGGACCTGAATTTCGACAATCCGCGCGTGGTCAGCGCCCTGATCCAGGTGATGAAGCGCTGGCTCGATGCCGGCGTCGACGGTTTCCGCCTCGACGCCATTCCCTATCTGTGCGAGCGCGATGGCACCAACAACGAGAACTTGCCCGAGACCCACGCCATCATCAAGAAATTGCGCGCCAAGCTCGATGCTTACTCGAGGGGCAAGGTGCTGCTGGCAGAGGCCAATCAATGGCCGGAGGACGTCCAGGAGTATTTCGGCCAGGGCGATGAATGCCAGATGGCCTATCACTTCCCGCTGATGCCGCGCATCTACATGGCGATCGCGCAGGAAGACCGCTTTCCGATCACCGATATTCTGCGCCAGACGCCGGACATTCCCGCCAACTGCCAATGGGCGCTGTTCCTGCGCAACCATGACGAACTGACGCTGGAGATGGTGACCGACGTAGAGCGGGACTACCTGTGGTCGACCTACGCCAACGATCCCCGCGCTCGGATCAATCTCGGCATCCGCCGCCGCCTCGCGCCGCTGATGGACAATGACCGCCGCAAGATCGAATTGATGAATTCGCTTTTGTTGTCGTTTCCGGGCACGCCGATCATCTATTACGGCGACGAGATCGGCATGGGCGACAACATCTATCTCGGCGACCGCAACGGCGTACGTACCCCGATGCAATGGACACCCGACCGCAACGGCGGCTTTTCCCGCGCCGATCCGGCGCGGCTTTACGCGCCGACCATCATGGACCCGGTCTACGGCTACGAAGCGGTCAATGTCGAGGCGCAGTCACGCAGCCTGTCGTCACTGTTGAACGCCACCAAGCGGCTGATCTCGGTGCGCAAGTCGACACTGGCGTTCGGCCGCGGCAGCATGACATTCATCCGTCCGACCAATCGCGCGGTGCTTGCCTATGTCAGGCAGTATCAGGATGAGGTCATTCTATGCGTCGCTAACCTGTCGCGCGCAGCGCAAGCCACCGAGCTCGACCTCACCCCCTGGAAGGAACGCATTCCGCTGGAAATGCTCGGGCGCACCTGTTTTCCCACAATCGGCGAGCTGCCCTACATGATCACGCTCGCGCCTTACGGCTTCTACTGGTTTCAGCTCCAGGAACGCGACAAATCGGAACCGGTGGTGCCGCGGGCGGTGCCGGAGTTCGAGACGCTGGTGGTGCCTATCAACTCGACCTGGGTCTCGCTCGCCCGCGAACGCAGCGTGTTCGAGCGCGACGTATTGCCCGGGCATCTGTCGCGCACGCGCTGGTATCCCGAGCGCTCGCCGGCCAATATCCGTCCGGCGCTGACCTCGGCGATCCCGTTCTGCGACATCGGCGACAACCGGCCCTACCTGACTTTCTTCGAAGCGACGCAGCGCGGCGTCACCCAACGTTATGTGCTGCCGATGCAGATCGAGTGGGTGCGGTTCGACCGCGAGCGCTATAATCCGCGCGCGTTCGCTGCCGTGCGCCAGGGCGCGCGCGAAGGAACGCTGCTGGATGTCGCGACCGATCATATCTTCATCGCGCTTCTGTTGCGCAATCTGCGCGAGGTTTTGACCGTCGAGGAAAACGGCTTGCGCCTTGAGTTCAGGCCGACCAGCAAGTTTTCCGACAAGCCGATCCGGCAGCCCGAGCGCATCCGCGCGGTCGATACCGAACAGTCCAACAGCACCGCCCTGGTGGATAGCGATTACGTCGTCAAGATCTATCGCAAGCTCGAGACCGGCACCAATCCCGAGATTGAAATTGGCTGGTATCTCACCGAGGTCGCAGGCTTTGCCAATACGCCAGCGCTGCTCGGTAGCGTCGAGTTTGTCGAAGGTAACCAACGAAGCGCGATCGGGATCGTGCACGCCTTCGTCCAGAACCAGGGCGACGGCTGGACCGTGACCTCGGCCTATCTCGATCGCTTCGTCGACGAGCAGCGCTGGCTGCCGGCTTCCGAATTTCCCGGCAACCGCGAAGAGCAGGTCCCCTATCTGCGTTACATGTCGCAGGCCGGGCGCCGTGTCGCCGAGATGCACGTCGCACTCGCCGCGAACTCCGCGCTCGCCGACTTTGCGCCGGAGCCGACGCAGCGCGAAGACGTGCAGCGCTGGATCGGCGAGATCATGGCGCGTGCCGAGCGGGTTTTCGAAGCGCTGGCGCAACACCGCGACGGCAGCAGGGAGGCCGATCGCCCGCTCGTCGACGAAATGCTGGCGCACCGCGCAGGCTTGCATGCTCGCCTGAACGCGCTATTGCCCGGGGATGTCGACGGCCTGAACATCCGCCATCACGGCGACTTCCATCTTGGGCAGATGTTGATCGTCAAGGACGACATTTTCATCATCGATTTCGAGGGCGAACCTCGCCGCCCGCTTGCCGAACGCCGGCGCAAGGCACCGGCGGCGCGCGACGCGGCGGGGCTGATCCGGTCGATCGACTATTCGGTGACGGCGGCGCTGGAGCGTGCGCTGAAGATATCGCCCGACGAGCATGGCAAGCTCGCAACCGCGCTGGGGCAATGGCGCGATCGCTCCACCGACGCCTTCCTCGCCGGCTACCACGAGGCCATGACAAATCAGCGGCTTTGGCCCGCAGATCCCCATGCGGCCACCGATCTGCTCAATTTCTTCCTGCTGGAAAAGACGTTCTACGAGCTGGAATATGAGTTGTCCCACCGGCCGGATTGGCTGCGCGTGCCGCTAACTGGAATGCTTCGAATTCTGTCCGAGCCAGTGGGTGTAGCCTCATGACCAAGCTGCCAGCCGAGGCCCATGCAATCATCGAAGGCCGCCACTCCGACCCCTTCCACTATCTCGGCCTCCATAGAGAAGCCGGCAAGAGCGTCGTGCGCGCGTTTCTCCCGCAAGCTTCCAGGGTGGAAGCTGTCGGCGAACGTGGCGAGACCGCAAAGCTCGCGCGCATTCACGACGCGGGATTGTTCGCCGGCGCGTTGCCGAACGGTTCGAAGCGCTACCAGCTCCGCGCCCAATTCGGCGAAAAAATCGTCGATCTCGACGATCCCTACCGCTTCCCGCCGGTGTTAAGCGACTTCGATCTCTATCTGCTCGGCGAAGGGACCGATCAGCGCCTTTACGACAAGCTCGGCGCGCACCCCCTGACGCTTGATGGCGTCGACGGTGTCGCCTTCGTCGTGCTCGCACCCAATGCGCGGCGGGTCAGCGTGGTCGGCGACTTCAATTTTTGGGATGCGCGGCGGCATCCGATGCGCGTGCGCGGCGTCGGCTATTGGGAATTGTTCATTCCGCGCGCGAGGCCGGGCGATCATTACAAGTTCGATATCATAGGACCGAACGGCCAGCATCTGCCGCAAAAGTCCGATCCGCTCGCCTTTGCCGCGGAGGTGCGTCCGAAGACTGCTTCCATCGTATTCGACGAAACGAAGATACCGCGTCCGCGGCCGGCACCCGCCGGCGTCAATGCGCTCAGCGCGCCGGTTTCGATCTACGAGGTTCATCTCGGCTCGTGGCGGCGCAAGGGCAACAACGAGTGGCTGACCTACCGCGATCTCGCCGAACAGCTCCCGGCCTACGCGCGCGACCTCGGCTTTACCCACGTCGAATTTCTCCCCGTCAGCGAGCATCCGTTCGACGGCTCGTGGGGATATCAACCGACCGGCCTCTATGCGCCGACCAGCCGGTTCGGCTCGCCCGCCGATTTCGCTGCGCTGGTCGATGCCTGCCACCGCGAAGGCCTCGGTGTGATGCTCGACTGGGTGCCCGGACATTTCCCGGACGATCCGCACGGGCTCGGCCATTTCGACGGCACCGCACTTTACGAACACGCCAATCCCCTGCAGGGCCGCCATCTCGACTGGGGCACGCTGATCTACAATTACGGCCGCACCGAAACCGTGAATTTCCTGGTGTCGAACGCGCTGTTCTGGCTGGAGCGTTATGGCATCGACGGCTTGCGGGTCGATGCGGTCGCCTCCATGCTCTATCTCGACTACAGCCGACCCGCCGGCGGCTGGATCCCGAACAAATATGGCGGCCGGGAAAATCTGGAAGCGATCGAATTCCTGCGCCGCTTCAATACCGAGCTGTTTGCCCGCTTCCCGCACGCCACCACGGCCGCCGAGGAATCCACTGCATGGCCGCAGGTGTCGCGCCCGGTCGAATATGGCGGGCTGGGCTTCGGCTATAAATGGAACATGGGCTGGATGCACGACACGCTGAAATATATCAGCAAGGACCCGATCCACCGCAAATACCACCACGGCGACATCCTGTTCGGCCTGCAATACGCGTTCTCGGAGAATTTCATCCTGCCGCTGTCGCATGACGAGGTCGTCCACGGCAAACGCTCGATTCTTGGCCGCATGCCGGGCGACGACTGGCAACGTTTTGCAAATTTGCGCGCCTATTACAGCTTCATGTTCGGCCATCCCGGCAAGAAGCTGATGTTCATGGGCTGCGAGTTCGGCCAGGAACGCGAGTGGAGCCACGACCATTCGCTGGACTGGCACCTCCTGAAACAGAAGAAATATGCCGGCGTGCAGTCTCTGATCCGCGATCTCAACCGCCTCTATCGCACCCTGCCCGCGTTGCATGAACGGGATTGCGACCCGGCTGGTTTTGACTGGATCATCACCGAGGATTTTGATCACAACGTGTTCGCCTGGATGCGCAAGGGCAACGACGCGCGCGCGCGCTGCCTGGTCGTCGTGAATTTTTCGCCCAACGTATATTACAACTACCGCGTCCGCGTGCCGTTCGCCGGCACGTGGCGTGAGGTTCTCAATTCAGATTCCGCCCATTACGGCGGCGGCAATGTCGGCAATGTCGGCGAAGTCCGGACGCTTGCCGGTTTGATACCCGAACTCGATTTGACCATCCCGCCGCTGGCCGCGATTTTTCTCATACCGGAAAGCTGACGCATGCGTTTGTCTGCCGGAACCTTCTCGCGTCTCGGCGCAAGCTGGGACGGCCGGGGCACCAACTTTGCGTTGTTTTCCGCGAGCGCCGAGAGGGTCGAGCTTTGCCTGTTCGACAGCCAGGGCCGCCGCGAGCTCGAGCGCATCGAGTTGCCGGAACGAACCGAGGGCGTCTGGCACGGCTATCTCAACGACGTCTCGCCCGGGCAGCTTTACGGCTACCGCGTTCACGGCCCCTATGAGCCCGAGCACGGCCACCGCTTCAACGCCAACAAGCTGTTGCTCGATCCCTATGCCAAACGGCTCGCCGGGCGGCTGGTCTGGAGCGATGCGCATTTCGCCTACCGCACCGGCAGCGCGCGCGAGGATCTCTCCTTCGACCGCCGTGACAATGCCCGCGGCATGCCGAAGGCGGTCGTGGTCGACGAAACATTTAACTGGGGCCGGCGCGAAGTGCGCCCCGCGATCCCCTGGGAAGACACCATCATCTATGAGGCGCATGTCAAGGGCCTGACCCAGACGCGCCAGGATGTGCCGCCGAACCTGCGCGGCACCTATAGCGGCCTGTCTTCCCCCGCGATGGTCGAGCATCTCAAGCGCCTCGGCGTCACCACCATCGAATTGCTGCCGATTCACGGACTTATCGATGACCGCATGCTGGTCGAAAGGAAGCTCGCGAACTATTGGGGCTACAACACGCTGTCATTCTTCGCGCCCGAGCCGCGCTATGCGCAGGACAACCCGCTCGATTCCTTTCGCACCACGGTGGCCCGGCTGCATGATGCCGGCATCGAGGTGATGCTCGACGTCGTCTATAACCACACCGCCGAAGGCAACCATCTGGGGCCGACGTTGTCATTCCGCGGCATCGACAATGCCTCGTATTACTGGCTGAACCGGGAAAATCCTCGCTACTACGATGATTTCACCGGCTGCGGCTGCTCCGTCAATCTCACCCATCCGCGGGTGCTGCAGATGGTGATGGATTCGCTGCGCTATTGGGTCGAGGTCTGCCATGTCGACGGCTTCCGCTTCGACCTCGCCACGACCTTGGCGCGCGGCCCGAACGGATTTGACCCCAACACCGCATTCTTGACCGCGGTCCGCCAGGACCCGGTGCTGGCTTCCGTCAAGCTGGTCGCCGAACCCTGGGACCTCGGGCTCGGCGGCTATCAGGTCGGCGCGTTTCCCTCGCAATGGTCGGAGTGGAACGATCGCTATCGCACCGCGATGCGACGCTACTGGAGCGGCGAAGGCAGCCTGATCGGCGAAGTGTCCAGCCGGATGACCGCCTCCTCCGACCTGTTCCACCACGACGGCCGCAGCCCCCGCGCCAGCGTCAACCACATCACCGTCCATGATGGCTTTACGCTCGCAGACCTGTTCAGTTACAAGGAGAAACACAACGAAGCCAACGGCGAAGGCAATCGCGACGGCGCCAACGAAAATCACAGCAACAATTGCGGCCATGAGGGGCCGACCGACGATCCCGCGATCGTTGCGCTGCGCCGTCAATTGCGAAAAAACCAGCTCGCATGCCTGTTGCTGGCGCAGGGCACGCCGCTGATCCTCGCCGGCGACGAGGTCGGCAACTCGCAGTCCGGCAACAACAACGCCTATTGCCAGGACAATGAAATCGGCTGGGTCAGCTGGGACAATCTCGCCAAGGAGGGCGAGGACCTGATCGATTTCATCGGCCATTTGACCGCGCTGCGCCGACGTTTTGGGCAGATCCGCACCCATCACTGGCTCGACGGACGCCGCGCCGATGGCTCTTATGGCGTGTTGTGGCTGACGCCTGCGGCCGAGGAAATGAAGGAATCCGACTGGCGGTTTCCGGAAGGCCGGTTTCTTTCTTACGTGCTGGGACCGGTAGCGCAAGGACAGGCCCCGATCTTTGTGGTGCTCAATGCCGTTCCCGAGGAGATCGCATTCAAATTGCCGAAGATGAATGAATACAAGAGCTGGCAACAGGTTCTCAACACGGCCGACGCCAAGCAGACGACGACCGGTTTTGCCGCGGGCGCGGACGCCAAGGCGCCTCCCCGTTCGGTGCTTGCCTTTGCGGGTTCGACATGAATGAACGGCAGTTCGGCGCGCGGCTGACACAGGACGGCACGTCGTTTCGGCTTTGGGCGCCGGCGGCAAAGCGCGTCGAGCTGTTGCTGCAAGAACCTCAACCGATGCAGCGCGGCGGCGACGGCTGGTTCTCCGCCGACGTCTTTGGCGTGAGGGCCGGCGCCCGCTACAAATTCCGGATCGACGGCGAGATCGAGGTACCCGATCCGGCCTCGGCGTTTCAACCCGATGATGTCTCAGGCCCCAGCGAGGTGGTCGATCACAGCAGCTACCCGTGGCGCGCCAGCGACTGGCGCGGACGGCCGTGGCAGGAAATCGTGCTGATCGAAACCCATGTCGGCGCCTTCACCCCGGAAGGCAGCTACCGCGCGATGATCGAAAAACTCGATCATCTCCTGCAAACCGGGATCACGGCGCTTGAACTGATGCCGCTTGCGGATTTCGCAGGGACGCGCGGCTGGGGTTATGACGGCGTATTGTGGTACGCGCCTGACAGCGTCTACGGCCGCCCCGAGGACCTGAAAGCCCTGATCGACGAAGCGCATTTGCGCGGGCTGATGGTGTTTTTGGACGTGGTCTACAATCACTTCGGCCCCGAGGGAAATTATCTCGGCCGTTACGCGCCAGATTTCTTCACCGAGGCCCACACACCGTGGGGCAGCGCGATTGATTACCGCGTGCGAGAGGTGCGCGCCTTCGCGATCGAGAATGCGTTAAGCTGGCTGTGCGACTACCGCTTTGACGGGCTGCGGCTGGATGCGGTCAACACCATCGTCGAGGTCGGCGCAGTCCCGATCCTGCATGACCTCAGCGCCGCCGTCGGCAAGCTCGCCGCGGAAAGCAGGCGTCACATCCACCTGGTGCTCGAGAACGGCGACAACCGCGCAAGTCTGCTCGATCCCGCGGAGGAACCGCCGCGTGGCAAATATCGCGGGCAATGGAACGACGACTATCACCACGTCTGGCATGTGATATTGACCGGCGAATCCCAGGGCTATTACGGCGACTACCAGCGTTCGCCGCGCCAAGACCTGGCGCGGGCGCTTTGCTCGGGCTTTGTCTATCAGGGCGAAGCCGCCGCCTTTTGGGGCGGCAAGCGGCGCGGCGAACCAAGCGGCGGGTTGCCGCCTTCGGCCTTCGTCAATTTCCTGCAAAACCACGACCAGGTCGGCAACCGCGCGTTTGGCGACCGGCTTGAGAGCATCGCCGATCCAAAGGCGATCGAAGCGGCACTTGCCGTCACCTTGCTGGCGCCGATGACGCCGATGCTGTTCATGGGCGAGGAATGGGGATCGAAATCGCCGTTTCCCTTCTTCTGCGATTTTAAAGGCGGGCTCGCCGACGCCGTCCGCGAGGGACGGCGCCGTGAATATGCCTGGGCCTATGCCAGATATGGCGATGAAGTACCCGACCCGCTCGCAACAGCGACATTTCGATCGGCCGTTCTCGATTGGCAAACGCGCCATCGTCCTATCGGACAGAAGCGGCTGGCGTTGGTGCGGGAGCTGCTGACAATCCGTCAGCGCGAGATCGTCCCGCGGTCAGCAGGCGCGGTCTTTGGCGACGCGCATGCAAAGGACGACGGTTTGCTCACCGCAAGCTGGCGAATGGGCGATGACACGACGCTACGGCTGACGGCCAATCTGTCGCCAAACGAGAGCGCCGGCGCATCGTCTCACATCACCGGCACGCCGATTTGGGGTGGCGAGGCCGGCGGCCGACTTCCGCCCTGGTCGGTGTTCTGGCAGATCGGAGGGTAACAATGCCTCCGGCCATTCCGATCGCAACCTATCGCCTGCAACTGTCCGCGGATTTCGATTTCGAGCAGGCCGCCGAGATCGTTCCCTATCTGAAGGCGCTCGGTATCACGCATCTCTATGCCTCGCCGTTCATGCAGGCGCGCAAAGGCTCGACCCACGGCTACGACATCGTCGACCACACCAAGCTGAACCCCGAGCTCGGCGGCGACGCCGGGTTCGAGCGATTGAACCAGGCGCTCAGACAGCACGACCTCGGTCTGATCCTCGACTTCGTCCCCAATCATGTCGCCGTGCATTTCGCCGACAATCCATGGTGGCTCGACGTGCTGGAATGGGGCCCAGCTTCGCCGCACGCCGTTTCCTTTGATATCGACTGGGAGCTATTGCCCTACCGCGCGCGGGGTGGCGTGCTGCTGCCGATCATCGGCTCGTCCTATGGTGAGGCGCTGGAACGCGGCGAGATCGAGCTGCGCTACGATGCCGCCGAGGGCGGTTTTTCCGCCTGGTATTTCGAACATCGGCTGCCGATCGCGCCGCCGCGCTACGACGAGATGTTGCGGGTGATCGTGCGGGAAGCCGGGGCGGAAACAAGCGAAGCGGGGAAGCGCATCCTCGAACTCGCCGCACGCTACGAGGGATTGCGTCATCCCAATCGCAAAGAAGCCCCTCGCTTCAAGGCAGAGTTGAGAAACATCGCTGGAAGCGCCGAGATCGTCGCGCAGGGACTAGCCGCCTATCGCGCAGCACCGGATCGCCCCACGCCCACCATGGCGCTGCATCATCTGCTGGAACGCCAGCACTACAAGCTCGGGCATTGGCGGCTCGCTTCAAGCGACATCAACTACCGCCGCTTCTTCGACGTCAACACCCTCGCGGGCTTGCGGATCGAGGACTCCGGCACGTTTTCGGCCATCCATCGCCTGGTCAAGAAACTGATCGCGGAAGGCAAATTGCAGGGCCTGCGGCTCGATCACATCGATGGCCTGCGCGATCCCGCGCAATATTTCCAAAGGCTGCGTCGCCTGATCCGGGACGCCCAAGGCGGCGACGCCAGGCCGTTCTACATGGTGATCGAAAAAATTCTGGGCGAGCGCGAGAAGCTGCACAGCTTCGCCGGCATTCACGGCACCACAGGCTATGAGTGGATGAACGCGATCGTCCAGCTCCTGCTCGACGGCAACGGTCTCGATCAGCTAGACGAAGTATGGCGGCAGATCAGCAATCGGCCACCGCGGCTCGAGCCGATCTTGAAAGACGCCAAGCGCAGGGTTCTCGAGACCCTGTTGACCAGCGAATTCACGGTGTTGTCGCGGCTGCTTGCGCGCATCGCCGCCGGACAATACGTGACCCGCGACTATTCCGCCGACAGCCTGCGGCAGGCGCTGGAGCTCTATGTACTGCACTTCCCGGTCTATCGAACCTACCTGACATCGGCAGGTCCGACAGCGCATGACCGTGCGCTGATCTCGGAGACGATCGAACGGGCGCGAGCCGACTGGTTTGCCGCTGACGATGGTATTTTCGATTTCTTGCGCGATACCCTGACCATGGACCTGATCAAGCCGGGCAGGCCGCTGCACGGCAAGCCGCGTGTGCGCCGCTTTGCGCTCAAGGTGCAGCAATTCACCGGTCCGCTGATGGCGAAGTCGCTCGAGGATACCGCGTTCTATCGTTACCATCGCTTGCTGGCCCTCAACGAGGTCGGCGGCGATCCCTCCGCCAAGGCGCTTTCCATCGACGCTTTCCACCAGATGATGCGCGCGCGCGCAAAAGAATGGCCGCACGGCATGACATCAACCGCGACGCACGACACCAAACGCGGCGAGGACGCCCGCGCACGGCTGATCGCTCTGACGGAGATCCCCGGCGAATGGACCAGCGCGGTGGCGCGATGGAAAGTGCTGAATGCGCCGCATCTGGTCACCGAGGGTAACCTGCGCGCACCGTCGGCGACCGCAGAGTACATGCTGTATCAGGCGCTGCTGGGTGCGTGGCGGCCGGGCGAACTCGATAATTCCTTTATTGAGCGGATACAGGCCTATGCGCTGAAGGCCGCGCGCGAGGGCAAACAGGAAACAAGCTGGCTCAATCCCTCCCAAACCTATGAGGCTGGGCTGACAACCTTCATCGCGCGAATCCTGGATCGCGCCGTCTTCGCCGAGTTCCTGGACTTGCTTGAAACTTTTGGCCGGCGCATCGCACTCTTGGGTGCGTTGAATTCGTTGAGCCAGATCACGTTGAAGGCGACCATGCCCGGCGTGCCCGACTTCTATCAGGGCACCGAGTTCTGGGACCTGTCGCTGGTCGATCCGGACAACCGCCGGCCGGTCGATTTTGCCGCACGCGCGGCTGCGCTCGCCTCACTGCGCGAACCCGACTGGCAAGACCTCGCGCACAACTGGACCGACGGCCAACTGAAGCTGGCCTGGACCCGGCAGCTCCTGAAACTGCGAACCGAGCTCGCGGAGGTCTTCACCTATGGCGACTATCAACCGCTCGAAGTCAGCGGGCCGCATCGCGACCACATCATTGCCTTCGCGCGACGCCGCGGCCGCAGTGCAGCGATATCCGTCGTTGCAAAATCGTTCGCGCCGTTCACGGAAAGTGGCCGCGCCTGGCCGCGCGCGGAAGTCTTTAACGCGGCGCTCGACGTAAGAGGCTATTCGGTGGAAGGCTTTGCGGAGGCCGATGCGACGGAGCTGCGCCTCGCCGATCTCTTCAGGCATCTGCCAGCGGCGGTTTTGAAGGCAAGGTTGGTTGGCGCCGCAAAGCCGGCGCGAAAGCGCGCTCACGTCCCTGGCTTGCCCTAAACGCGAAAGGCCGCCCGGGATCAAGGCCGGGCGGCCCTGGCGGATGTCGTGCCGACTCGAGGTCGGTTCCCTCCCCCGCTGGCGTGAATGATCCGGAAAATTCGTTACCAGCAAGCGAACGAAATTCACCGCACCCACGTTTTCATTCGTTGTTGCGCTGCGAAATTCGGAAGTCAATTGCGTTTGGTCAGCAGCAGCCTGCCCCGGTTCTGGATCGCGACTTGCGCCACTTCGGCGAAGCGCTGCAACAGCCACGGTAACGTCACCTCCAGCCGGACGTGGTCATCCTCAACATCGAGGTGACCCGCGGCGGCCTGCCCGAGCGCGCGTACCCGGAAGACCATGCGGTTGTCTTGCCATCGTTCCTCGTCGACCTTCAACACGGGAATGCTGGTGGCGGCGCGCGTCAACCCCGCCTTGAGGCGGCGTGTCGCTTCCTCGCGGCCAAGACGATGCGGAATCGAAACGACGAGCGGCGCCGACATTGCAAATCCTGCTCTGGCAAATCCTGCTTGATCCACCTCCATGTAATTCGATCGCTGTCGAAAGGAAGAGGCTGGAGCATGATCCGGAAAAGCATGCCCGCGGGCTACGACCCGATGGGTGGATACCGTTTTTCCCGAAAAAAATCACGCTCAAACAAAAAGGTAGAGCGGGATGACGATGCGAAGAAAGGGCATCTCGCTCTAGAGAATTATCGCGCTGCAAAATGGAACTTTCAGGGTGCCCGCAGGTTTCCTCGCGTGACAGCGCGTCAAAACAACTGTCCGGACTTCCGGGCTGAGGAGAGGTAAATGTCAATCGGCACAATCATCCTGATCATTCTCATCATCGCGCTGCTCGGTGGCTTCAGCGGTGTCGGCGGCGGTCCGTTCTACGGCACCGGCTATTACGGCGGCGGCGGCCTCGGCCTCATTATCGTGATCATCCTGATATTGGTGCTGTTGGGAAGGATTTGAAGCGCAACACGCTCCACCGTCATTCCGGGGCGCGCGTCAGCGCAAACCCCGCAATCTCGAGATTCCGGGTCTGGTCCTTCGGACCATCCCGGAATGACAGCTAGACCTTTCCCGCCAGCTTCTTGATCGCTGGCTTTATCGACGACGCCGCGTCGTCGTAATCCTCCCATGCCCTGGTCTTGGCGAGCAGTTTTGGCACGGTGCGAATCGTGTAGCGTTTCGGATCGAGGTCGCCTTTGACCTGCGCCCAGGTCACCGCCATCGAGACGGTCGCGCCTTCGCGCGCGCGCGGCGACAGCACTGCGACCGCCGTCGACATCCGGTCGTTGCGCAGATAATCGAGAAAAATCTTTCCGGTGCGCTTTTGCTTCGACATGTTGAGCAAATAGCGCGCGGGATCGTCATTGGCCATCCACTGGCAAATGCCTAACGCAAACGCCTTCGCCTCTTTCCACGTCACCCTGTCCCTTGCGCCATAGGTCAGCGGCGCCACGACGTGCAGTCCCTTGCCGCCGGTGGTCTTGCAAAAACTTTCCAGCCCAACATCGGTGAGCCGCTGCCGCATGTCCCTGGCGGCCTCGATCACCTCCAGAAATTCGACGTCGGGCGCCGGATCGAGATCGAATACCAGCCGGCCCGGCGTGTCATATGCATCGGGCGCGCAATTCCACGGATGCAGTTCGAGCCCGCCGATCTGCGCCACCGCGGCCAGGCCCTCGACGCGGTCGATCTGCAAATAAGGCTTGCGGTCGCCGGAAACCTTGACCAGTTCCAGAAGATCGGAGGTGCCCTGCATGGCGTGGCGCTGGAAAAATTTCTCGCCGTTGATGCCGTCCGGCGCGCGGACGATGGAGCACGGCCTGCCCTTGAGATGGCCGATCATCCATTGCCCGACTGCCTCGTAATAGCGAGCGAGATCGAGCTTGGTAACGCCCCCGCCATCGCCGGCGTCGGGCCACAGCTCCTTGTCGGGCTTTGAGATCATCACGCCCATGACTTCGGTGGAATTGCCGACGCCTGAGGTCCGGACCTTGCCGGCTTTTGCAGCCGTCTTTCCAGCGGGTTTGGCGATCGCTGTCATGGATGGCTTCTCCGCTTGCACCTCATCGGCCGGCTTGTCGTGACGCAACCCCTTGAACGCCGCCTGGCGTATATTGCCGTCGTCGGTCCAGCCGGCGAATTCGATCTCGGCGACGAGCTCCGGCTTCAGCCAGTGCACGTCGCGGGTCTTGCGCGGCGCGTTCTCGCCGCCGAACGGGCTCTCCTTCGCGGCCGCCTTCTTGAGCGTCGGCATGATACGCCGAACCTTGTCCTGGCCAAAGCCGGTGCCGACCATGCCGACAAAGGCGAGACGATCGCCGCGATAGACACCCGCCATCAGCGAACGGAACTTGCCGTTGGTGGTCTTCCAGCCTCCCAGCACCACCTCGTGCCCGGCGCGGCATTTGGCCTTGGTCCAGCTTTCGGTCCGGCCGGAGTGATAGGGCGCACTCAGTTTCTTCGAGACGATACCCTCCAGCGAGAGTTCCGACGCCGATTGCAGCATGGCATCGCCGTCCGTTTCGAAATGCTCGACATAATAAATCTGCCGTGCCTTCTTTCGCGCCTCCAGCAATTGCTTCAATTGCGCCTTGCGCTCGGCAAGCGGCAGGCGGCGCAGGTCCTTGCCTTCGGCAAACAACAGATCGAATGCGAAGAACATCAGTCTGTCGGTCTCGCCGTCGGAAAGGGCTGCCTGCAGCGCCGAAAAATGCGGGGCGCCATTGTGATCGAGCGCGACAATTTCGCCGTCGACCAGCACGTCGGGAAGCGCGCTTGCTTCCTTGGCGATGGTCTTGAACTTGTCGGTCCAGTCGAGCCCCTTGCGGGTCTTCAGCGTGGCGTTGCCGCCCTCGACCCGCAATTGCACCCGATAGCCGTCGAATTTGATCTCATGGCCCCATCCTTTGCCACTCGGCGGACGGTCGACCGAGGTGCAAAGCTGCGGTGCAACGAAATCCGGCATTTCAGCGACTTGCTTCCCCTTCGTCGGCGCCCGCGCCGCCGCTTTGCCCTTGGCGCGCGCCTGCCCCGCCTCGCCGCGGTTGGAGTGCCAGACCGCGTCCGCCTTGCCCCGGCCGGCCTTCGCCGCCATGAACGGTTTTGGTGCCCGGCCCTTGCCTTGCGTGATCTCTGCCATCGACCGGCCGGACGCGACGGACCGATCCTCGTCGAGGATGTTGTTGGCCTCGCCTTCCCTGGCGAATTCGTCGCGATGCTTGATCAGGAGCCAATTGGTTCTTTTTCCGCCGTTGCGGTCGTGGCGCATCCGCACCAGCACCCAACTGCCGTGCAGCTTGTCGCCGTGAAGGGTGAACTTGAGGTCACCTTTCTTGAAACCGCGCTCCGGATCGTCGGAATCCCAATAACCGCGGTCCCAGAGCTGCACCGTGCCGCCGCCATATTGCCCCTTCGGGATGGTGCCTTCGAAATCGCCGTAGTCGAGCGGATGATCCTCCACCTCGACCGCGAGCCGCTTGTCATGCGGATCGAGCGAAGGCCCGCGCGTCACCGCCCAGGACTTGAACACGCCGTCGAATTCCAGCCTCAGATCGTAATGCAGGCGCGTCGCCGCGTGCTTCTGGATCACGAACCGCCGCCGCTTCGCCGGCGCCACCCTGACGTCGCCGGACGGCTCGTCGGTCTTTTCAAAATCCCGCTTCTTCCGGTAGGTGGAGAGGTTCCTGAGCGACACGATCGATCCTGAAAATATTCACCTTCGGCGTAGCCTATCAGCGCCGACATCCGCCCGGAACCAAAACCCGCGTAGCTCAGGCTTTCTTCCGGGATTTTGCCGGCTTCGCCGCCTTCTTCGGCACTCTCGCTCCCTCGGCCCTCGCCTCGGAAAGCCCGATCGCGATCGCCTGCTTGCGGCTCGTGACCTTGCGTCCCGAGCGGCCGCTCCTCAGCGTGCCGGCCTTGCGTTTCTTCATCACGCGCTCAACGTCGGCGGAGGCCTTTTTCGAATATTTTCGTGCCATGATCATTCTCCCGCTGGCCGGAAATCAATCCCTGCGGCAAGTGAAAGTTCCAAGCCCGAATCCGCGTCAGTCCGGTGCGCGCAAGCGATAGCCGATGCCGGTTTCGGTCAGCACGAATTGCGGGCGCTCCGGATCGGTCTCGATCTTCTGCCGGAGCTGGCGCACATAGACCCGTAAATATTGCGCGTCGGTCAGTTCGTCCCACAGCTCCTTCAACAGAAAGCGATGGGTCAGCACCTTGCCGGCGTGCTGCACCAGCACGCGCAACAGGTCGTACTCCTTCGGCGACAGCTTCACGTCGCGGTCGCCGACCTTGACGATACGGCGCACCAGATCGACCGAGAGATCGCCGGTCCGGAACACCGGGCGTTCGCCGTGGACCTGCAATTGATGCCGCAATGCCGCGCGCATGCGGGCGAGCAATTCGTCCATCCCGAACGGTTTCGTCAGATAATCGTCGGCACCGAGATCGAGCGCCTGCACCTTGCCGGCCTCGTCGCCCCGGCTCGACAGCACCACGATCGGCACGCTGTCGTTGCGGCCCCGGATCATGCGCAACAATTCATGGCCCTGAATATCCGGAAGGCCGAGATCGAGAATGATCAGTGCCGGATTCTGGGCCAGCAATTCGAGTGCATTCTTGCCGTTCGAGGCTTCCAAAATTTCATAACCTTGCGTGCTCAACCCCATCCGCAGCAGCTTGCGGATCGGCGGTTCGTCGTCGATGACCAGGACCTTGATCGGCGTGGCGTTCATGCGGCGGTGTCCAGCGCATCCGATACCGCCGGGATCGGCAATCGGATGGTGAGCACCGCACCCGTGCGATCGGCGCGATTGGTGGCCGAGATCGTACCATGCATCGCCTCGACAAAGCCGCGCGAGATCGCAAGCCCAAGGCCGGTGCCGGGACGGACATGATCGCCTTTCTGCGCGCGATAAAATTTGTCGAACACGCTCTCGAGCTCGGTCGGCGGGATGCCCTCGCCTTCGTCGAGGATCTGCAGCGTGACCTGCTCCCGGTCGCGCGAGCCGCGGATCGATATCGTGGTGTCGGCGGGCGCATATTTCGCGGCGTTGTCCAAAAGGTTGAACAGCGCCTGCTCGAACAGCACCGCGTCAAGCTCCAGCATCGGCAGGTCGGCGGCGAGCTCGAGCGAGACCTTGTGCCGCACCAAAATCTTGCTGGCGCGGCGCAATGCGCTGCCGACGATCTCGCCGATATCGTGGCGCGCCGTATTCGGCACGATGGCGCCGGACTCGAGCTTGGTCATGTCGAGCAGATTGGCGATGAAGCGGTTGAGCCGCTCGGATTCGTCGATCACGGTGGCGAGCAGATCGCGCTTTTCCGAGTCAGACAGGCCAGAGGCGAGATCGCGCATCGTCGAGGCCGCGCCGAGCACGGAGGCCAACGGGGTCTTGAGATCGTGCGAGATCGAGGTCAACAGCGCCGAGCGCAGACGGTCCGACTCGACCGTACGCTTGACGCGATCCATGTCCTCGACCAGCAGCACCCGTTCGATTGCCAGCGCGCCCTGGTCCATCAAGCGCATCGAGCAGGCGGCGCTGATCCGGCGTCAGCAGCGGTCCTGTCCTGTCGTTGTCGATGCCGATGACGCCGATCGGGCCGCGGCCGGTCCGCATCGGAAGGAACAGCCGCTTGGCGCCCGGCAGCGTATCCGAGCCACGTCCCGCCGACCGATCGTTGCTCCACGCCCAGTTCGCGGCCGCAAGGTCGGCCTTGTCGAGCTGATCCTCCGGCGGATAGCCCGCCTTCACCGTCAAGACGCCCTCTTCGGGCAACAGCAGAACGACGCGCACCCTGAGCATCAGCGCGATTTGATAGGCGCTCGCCCACAACACATCGTCGAGCGTCGCGGTGCCCGGCGAGCTTGCGGCTGAAGGCGTAAAGCGATTCCGTGGTCCGTACCCTGCCGATCGCGGAATCGGCCCGAGTACGCACCCGCGCCGCAACGTTGGAAACCAAAATGGCGATCAGCATGAAGAAGAAGAATGCCGCGATATTGGTCGGATCGGTTATCGTGAAGGTGTAGATCGGCGGCAGGAAGAAGAAATTGTAGCACAGCGAAGCAACCACGCTTGCCAGCAGCGACGGCCACAAGCCGTAGCGCACCGCCACGACCACCACGGCCGTGAGGAAAACCAGATCGACATTCTCGATGCCGAATAGCGGCTGGATCAGCGTGGCGGCGGCAAGCCCGATGGCCACGATCACGAGCGCCATCAGATAGGGCCGCGGATTGAAAGGTTCCGGCCGTTCGGCGGTGCGCACGGTCTTCTTCGGAACCGGGTCCGCCGCGAGCTCCTCGCCGGCGATGACGTTGACGCTGATATTGCCGGCGCGCCGAACCAGGTCATGCACGACCGAGCCGCGCATGAGTTCGAACCACCAGGAGCGCGTCGACTTGCCGATGATGATCTGGGTCACGTTATTGGCGTGCGCGAAGCCGATGAGGTCGTCCGCGATACGGCGTCCGACGCTGGGAATGGTCAGCGCCTCCGCGCCCAGCGCTTCCGCAAGCCGCAGCGTGTCGGCAAGCCGATCGCGCTCTTCGTCGGTCAGTTGCAGGCTGCGCCGCGTCTCGAGGCTGATGGCGGTCCAGGGCGCGTGCAGGCGGTCCGCCAGCCGCTTGGTGTAGCGCACGAGCCCGGCCGAGCGCGGATCCTCGCTGAGGCAAACCAGGATGCGCTCGCCCGCGGCCCAGGGACCTGCTATCGCGTTGGCCTGCATATGCGTGAGCAGCTGTTCGTCGACGCGCTCGGCGGTCCGCCGCAGCGCCAGCTCGCGCAGCGCGGTCAGATTGCCCGGGGAGAAATAATGTTCGAGCGCGCGCTCGGCCTGCCTGGGGACGTAGACCTTGCCTTCCTTCAGCCGCTGGATCAGATCGTCCGGCGTGAGGTCGATCAGTTCGATCGCATCCGCGCGGTCGAACACCTTGTCCGGTACGGTTTCGCGCACCCGCACATGCGTGATCTGGGCGACCACGTCATTAAGGCTCTCGATGTGCTGGATATTGACCGCGGTATAGACGTCGATACCGTGGGAGAGCAGCTCCTCGACGTCGAGATAGCGCTTGGGATGGCGGCTGCCGGGGGCGTTGGTGTGCGCGAGTTCGTCGACCAGCGCGAGCCGCGGGCGACGCGCGATGACCGCATCGATGTCCATTTCCTCGAGGATCTGGTCCTTGTATTCGAGCCGCTTGCGCGGGATGACTTCGAGGCCTCGCAGCAGCGCCTCGGTTTCGGCCCGTCCGTGGGTCTCGACCACGCCGACGACGACGTCGACGCCGGCCTTCAGCCGGGCATGTGCGCTCAGCAGCATCTCGTAAGTCTTGCCGACGCCGGGGGCGGCGCCGACGAAAATCTTGAGCCGGCCGGTCTGGTCGCTCTCGCGGCGCGCGGCCTCGAGCAGAGCGTCCGGCGAAGGTCGTTTTTCAAGGTCGCGGCGTTGATCGGCCATAAGGCATTATAGTCGCCACGGCGCGCCGAGCCTAGCGGCTCTCATTTGGAAGCCGCCGCGTCCAACGCCAAGTTCAGCGCCAGCACGTTGACCCGCGGCTCGCCGAGCAAGCCGGCAAACCGGCCCTGGGTGTTTTGCGTCACCAGCTCGCGGACGCCGATCTTCCGGCATGTTGCGCGCTTTCGCAACGCGCGGCACCTGGAACAGCGCGCCTTCCGGCGAGATATCGGGATCAAGTCCGCTTGCCGAGGTGGTGACCAGATCGATCGGGACGGCGCTTTGCGGATTTTCCGCCTTCAACTTCTCGACGTCTTCCTTGACCCGGTCGTTCAGCGCCTTGCTGGTCGGGCCGAGGTTGGAGCCGCCGGAATTGGCGGCGTTATAGGGCGCAGGCAACCGTCTTGGTGGAATCGGCCGGGTCAGGGGCCGTGGTCGCGGAGGGCCGGCCGTGGAAATATTTGTCGTCCTTGAATTCCTGCCCGATCAGGGCGGAGCCGACCACCTTGCCGTCCTTCTCGATCAGGCTGCCCTGCGCCTGCTTCGGGAAGATGCACGCCGGCAATCGCGGTCATGGCGAGCGGATAGGCGAGGCCCGTGATCAGCGTCAGCAGGACCAGCACGATGATGGCGGGACGGATTTCGCGAAGCATAGCGTGTCTCCTGTATTTTCGTCATTGCGAGCGAAGCGAAGCAATCCATGGAGTGGCAAAAAGACTGGATTGCTTCGTCGCTCCGCTCCTCACAATGACGGTGTTAGACAAGGTGCAAGGCCGCGACGACGAGGTCGATGGCCTTGATGCCGATAAACGGAATGATGATGCCGCCCACGCCATAGATCATCAGGTTACGGCGCAACAGCGCACCGGCGCCGATCGCGCGATAGGCGACGCCTTTCAGCGCCAGAGGAATCAGCGCGATGATGATCAGCGCGTTGAAGATGATCGCCGACAGGATCGCGCTTTGCGGGCTTGCGAGATGCATGATGTTGAGCACGCTGAGCTGCGGGTAGAACGCCAGGAACATCGCGGGGATGATGGCGAAATATTTCGCCACGTCGTTGGCGATCGAAAACGTCGTCAGCGCGCCGCGGGTCATCAGGAGCTGTTTGCCGATCTCGACCACCTCAATGAGTTTTGTCGGGTTGGAATCGAGATCGACCATGTTGCCGGCCTCGCGCGCGGCCTGGGTGCCGGTGTTCATCGCAACGCCGACGTCGGCTTGCGCCAGCGCCGGCGCGTCGTTGGTGCCGTCGCCGCACATCGCGACCAGCTTGCCCTTGGCCTGCTCGTCGCGGATCAGCTTCAGCTTGTCCTCGGGCGTAGCCTGGGCGAGAAAGTCGTCGACCCCCGCTTCTGCCGCGATCGCCGCCGCCGTCATCGGATTGTCGCCGGTGATCATCACGGTGCGGATGCCCATGCGGCGCAGTTCGGCGAAACGCTCGCGGATGCCGCCCTTGACGATATCCTTGAGCTGGATCACGCCAAGAAGGCGGCCATCCCTAGCGACCGCGAGCGGCGTGCCGCCGGCCTTGGCGATCTCATCCGAAATCGCCTGGATTTCGCGGGCTTGCTCGGAACTCGCCGCGGATTGTATAGACCGCACCGTGTTCCCCGACGTCGCCGCCTGCGCCGCACTGCCATGGATATAGTTGAGGATCGCATCAACGGCGCCCTTGCGCACCGACGAGCCGCCGGCATCGACCCCGCTCATGCGGGTCTGCGCGGTGAACGGAATGAAGGTCGCGCCGAGCTCGGCCACGTCGCGGCCGCGGATGCCGTATTTCTCCTTGGCCAGCACGACGATCGAACGGCCTTCCGGGGTTTCGTCCGCGAGCGAGGCAAGCTGCGCCGCGTCAGCAAGATCTTGCTCGCTGACGCCGCGCACCGGGCGGAACGCAGTGGCCTGCCGGTTGCCGAGCGTGATGGTGCCGGTCTTGTCCAGGAGCAGCGTGTCGACGTCGCCCGCGGCCTCGACCGCCCGGCCCGACATCGCCAGCACGTTGAAGCGCACCAGGCGGTCCATGCCGGCGATGCCGATCGCCGACAGCAGCGCGCCGATGGTGGTCGGGATCAGCGTCACGAACAGAGCGACCAGGATCACGACCGAAATCTGGCCGCCGGCGTAGGCGGCATAACTCGGGATGGTGACGGTCGCGAACACGAAGATGATGGTGAGACCCGCAAGCAGGATGTTGAGCGCGATCTCGTTCGGCGTCTTCTGCCGCTCGGCGCCCTCGACCAGCTTGATCATGCGGTCGATGAAGGTCGACCCCTGTGCCGCAGTGATCCGGATCTTGATCCAGTCGGACAGCACCACCGTGCCGCCGGTCACCGCCGAACGGTCGCCGCCGGATTCCCGGATCACCGGCGCTGACTCACCCGTGATCGCGGCCTCATTCACCGAGGCGACGCCCTCGATCACCTCGCCGTCGGAGGGAATGTTGTCGCCGGCCTCGACCAGCACGACATCGCCGACCTTGAGGCTTGTGCCCGACACCAGGCGATAGGTGCGGTCGGAGCCGCTCAAGAGCTTGGCCTGGCTCTCGGTGCGGGTTTTTCGCAACGACTCGGCCTGGGCCTTGCCGCGGCCTTCCGCAACCGCTTCGGCCAGATTGGCGAACAGCACCGTGAACCACAGCCAGAGGATGATCTGGAAGGTGAAGCCGAGATTGGCGCCGCCGGTGAAGAGATCGCGGAAAAATATCACCGTGGTCAGCGCGGCCACGATCTCGACCACGAACATCACGGGGTTCTTGATCATGACCCGTGGATCAAGCTTGACGAAGGCGGAGCCGATGGCGGGCACCACAATCTTCGGATCGAGCATGGTCGATACCGGCATCCGCTTATTCATTTTCTGGACGACTTCCATGGACGTAACTCCGAAATGAGCTCGATCAGAACAGGGTATTGGCGTTCATCGCGAGATGCTCGACGATCGGTCCGAGCGCGAGCGCCGGGAAGAAGGTGAGGCCGCCGATGATCAGGATCACGCCGACGACGAGGCCTACGAACAGGCCGCCGGTGGTCGGGAACGTACCGGCCGAGGCGGGATGCAACTTCTTCTCCGCGAGCGAGCCCGCGATCGCCATCGCAGGAATGATCATGAAGAAGCGGCCGACAAACATCGCGACGCCCCCGGTGATGTTGTAGAAGGGGATGTTGCCGGTAAGGCCTGCGAAGGCGGAGCCGTTGTTTCCGGTTTGCGACGTATAGGCATACAGGACTTCGGTAAAGCCGTGAGGGCCAGCATTGGCCATCGAGGCCACCGCCGGCGGCAGCACGACGGCGACCGCGGTCCAGCCGAGATACATCAGAGGCAGCACCAGGATCGCGAGCATCGCCATCTTGACCTCGCGCGCCTCGATCTTCTTGCCGACATATTCCGGCGTGCGGCCGACCATCAGGCCGGCGACAAAGATCGAAAGCACGACGAAAAGCAGCATTCCGTAGAGGCCGGCGCCGACGCCGCCAACGATGATCTCGCCGAGCTGCATGTTGATCAGCGGTATCATGCCGCCGAGCGCGGTGAAGCTGTCATGCATGGCGTTGACCGCGCCGCAGGACGCGTCCGTGGTGATGACGGCAAACAGCGAGGAAGCGATAATTCCGAAGCGGACTTCCTTGCCTTCCATGTTGCCGCCGGTCAGCCCCAGCGCGTGGAGCGCGGTGGTGCCGTTGGCCTCGGCCCAATAGGTGACGGCAACACCGGCGAGGAACAGCACGCCCATGACCGCGAAGATCGCCCAGCCCTGGCGCTGGTTACCGACCATGCGGCCGAACACGTTGGTGAGCGCGGCGCCGAGCGAGAAGATGGAGAGCATCTGGATAAAGTTCGACAGCGCCGTGGGGTTCTCGAAGGGATGCGAGGCATTGGCATTGAAGAAGCCACCGCCATTGGTCCCCAGCATCTTGATCGCGATCTGGGAGGCGACCGGCCCGACCGCGATGGTCTGCTTGGCGCCCTCCAGCGTGGTCGCGTCGACATAGGGGCCAAGCGTCTGCGGTATGCCCTGCCAGACCAGGAACAGCGTGTAGACGATGCAGATCGGCAGCAGGATGTAGAGCGTGCAGCGCGTCACGTCGACCCAGAAATTGCCGACGGTGCGCATCGAGGCCCGCGCGAAACCGCGGATCAGCGCGACGGCGAGTACGATGCCAGTCGCCGCCGACAGGAAGTTCTGGTGCGTCAGGCCCAGCATCTGCACCAGATAGGACAGCGTGCTCTCGCCGCCGTAGTTCTGCCAGTTGGTATTGGTGATGAAAGAGATCGCCGTGTTGAAGGACAGATCCTCGGCGACCGCGGATTGTTCGGCCGGATTGAACGGCAATAGAGCCTGCAGCCGCATCAGCCCATAAATGATCAGGAAGCCGCCGACATGGAACAACAGCATCGCGACCGTATAGGTCAGCCAATGCTGCTCGCGCCTCTCATCGACCCCGCCGATCCAGTAGAGGCCGGCCTCGACCGGGCGCAGCACCGGCGACAGGAACGTACGCTCGCCGTTGAAGACGCGCGTCATGTACCCGCCGAGCGGTTTGACCAGTGCGACGATGATGACGCAATAGAGGATGATTTGAAGCCAGCCGATAGCGGTCATGGAGGTTGCCTTTGAGATATGCGCGAGGATCGGTACCGAATGGTTAGAACCGCTCGGGCCGCAGCAGCGCGTAGGTCAGGTAGAACAACAGGCCTGCGGAGACGATAGCGGCGAGCGAATAGTCGAAGATCATGGTCAGTCTCCTCTCAAAGCCGTTCGCAGGCATAAGCGTAGCCGATGCCCAAGACGAAGAAGCCGAGGCCGAGGGCCAGCATGACGACGTCCCACATGAAAATGCTCCTTGTCGCGCTTGTTCCGGTGCGTAACTTCTGCGCGTTCGCGGGAGAGGGTATTGCGATGGATCAGTTTGCCGACCGGCTCGCTACTCCGGCCTCCCGCATCAGTGGCCGTGAAGTGCCACTCGGAGCATAGGTTTTCGAGGCGGCGGCACAGGTAATATTATAGGAATCTTATAAAGATACGGCGTCTGGCGATCTGAACGGCTGACTTAGGATTCCGGCTGGTCAGTCTGGCATGCGCCTATGACATCTTTATTTCCGGGACCCTCGTCCCACCTCGTTTTCAAATGGCGTTTTGATCATCTTGGCGCGTAGCGGGCCACTGATTGCGGCACGCCCTTGCGAGAGATGACCATGTTACTGCTCAAAGCACATAGCAATTGCGTCGAACTCGGTGACCGGCTTCGCACCGCAAACGCCGTCACGGCAGAAGTCATGTCGGAGGTGATCGGCGTGGCGTGCCGGCGCTTTCCGTCGATGGGACAGACCGACAAGACCGCACGGATCGAGCGATTGCTTCAATCCGAAGCCTGGACCGATGCCGCACTGGCGCTGATCGATCTCGAACTGCCGCTGTGGCAGGTTCGCCGCCTCGCCTACGACGAGGGCGAGTGGTATTGCGCGCTGTCGCGCCAGCGCGAGCTTCCCGACTGGCTCGACCGTTCGATCGAAGCCCGCCACAGCGATTTGGCGCTGGCGATCCTGAGCGCGTTCGTCGAGGTCCAGCGCATCAGCGCGCCGTCGAGCCGACCCAGCGTTCCCGTCGTGAGGGGGGACCTGAACCCGCTCTACGAGCCCGTTTGCTGCGACAATTTCGGCTAAGCGCCGGTCATCGGAGTTTCGAAACCTTGTTGCAGCTTCCGAATCTGCCGCGCGAACTGAGATCCAGCCAGGTGCTCATCCGCTTTGGTCTGCGCATGATCATCCTGGTCGCCTTTGCCGCACTTGGCGGCGCCGGCTTCGGCAGGAGCCTTTCGGCGCTGCTGTGGATGTCCATCATCCTCTGCGCCGTCGTCGGCACGATCCGACTCGAGCGTCCGTTGGACGGCGTGCTCAATCATTGGGACGAGGCCGTCGCCTACGCGGCGACATTTTCCCTGGTCAGCGTCTTTAATCACCCGGTTCCGGTTTGAGACAGCCGGGACGGCCTTATGCGTCTCCTATGAGATCGACGCGGGGTCGCCCTCGAATTCATATCCGGCGAGGAAGATATTGGGGGCGCGAAAGTTCAAGCAGGCCACCCGCCGACGAAAGCCATCCGAACATTCATAAGCGGAATACCGACGGGGCAGGCGCTACGCCACTCCATCTCTGGAAGGAATACCAACGTGAAGCTCGTCGAACCTCCATCGTGCAGCTCGCCATCTGCAATCGTCTTCATTGGCAAGAACAGCCGCGGCAACTGGGTCGCCCAACAGCAGCACGGTCTCTATGGCGGGCTGTTCGTCAACCGCGCGCAAGCCGTCAAATACGCGCTGTTCGAGAACGGCCATCACCCTGAAACCATCATCGAGTTGTCGCGCGAAATCGAGCTCGACATCGGCGGCACATCCCCCTTTTCCGCCGCCGCGACGCGGCACGCCGCATGATGATGAGCCCGCCGGCCGCATCAAAGGAGAGCCACATGAGTGAGCCTCATTCCGTTTCAAGCCGGGAGCAGGTCGTCGATACCATGATCGGGCTCACCCGGCTGTCCTATCTGCATCGCGCCATCGTCGTCGGCAGCGATAGTTTGGAACTCTGTCTTGCGCTGCGGCGGCGCGGATTCATTCGCGCGGCCACCGCCGCGACCTGCCGCATTCCCAAGGGCCAGCACGCGGTCGGCCTGATTACGGGCCAAAACTCGCTCGCTGGCATCGAGGCTGCACTGGCCCAGATCTCGCAATTCCTCTCTGCCACCGCCGCCATTGCTATCCTGATCTCTTCGCGCGACAGCGGCTTCTGCCTGAAAATCCGCAGCAAACTGGAGCAGATGGGTTTTCGCATCGAGGCAGGCGTCAGATGCCAGCAAGGGCTCGTGCTTTCCGCCTACCGGCATGGCTTCATCCAGATGGAAAACGCGGCGTGACATACCATGACAAATCCCAGCACCTGGTTGACGGGCTACATACCCGATCTTCCCACCCCATTCGATGAAACCGGCGCGGTCGACTGTGAAGCCTTCGCAGAACTTTGCGAACGACAAATCTCTGCCGGAGTACCGGCAATCGTCGTCTGCGAAACCGCCGGCGAGGCTTCGACCCTGACGCCGGCCGAGCACGAGAGCATGATCCGGACTGCCGTCGAGATCGCGCATGGACGCGGCCGCGTCATTGCCGGGGCGGGTTCGAATTCGACCAGCCAGGCCATCGAGCTGACGCGCCGCGCCGAAGCGGCCGGCGCCGATGCGGTGCTTTCGGTGGTGCCTTACTACAACAAGCCGATGCAAGCCGGCATTCAGGCGCACTTTTCGGCGATCGCCGAACAGACTGACCTTCCCATCATTCTGCACGACATACCTTCGCGTACTATCCGCGAATTGGCAGATGACACCCTGGCGCGGCTGGTAGAATCGAGGCAGTTCATCGGATTGAGGGACGGCACCGGCGATGTTGCCCGTCCGATGCGCCTGAGTTCGCGGGTACCGCCGGGGTTTCGGCTGTTGTCAGGAGACGACGCAGCTGCGCTCGCCTTCATCGCCGGTGGCGGGGACGGCTGCATATCGCTGGTATCGAACATCGCACCGGATCTGTGCCGGGCGATCTTTTCCAGCTGCCGGCAGGGACGATGGCAGTCCGCGCGATATCTGCAAAGCCGGCTGGCGCGGCTCGCCGCCGCGCTCGCCAAGGAGAACCCGGCCGCCCTGAAATATGCCCTGTGCCTGCTCGGCTTCATGTCGCCGAACACCCGCCTGCCGATCGTCGAATTGGACCGTGCAGCAAAAGCGGAGGTCGCAAGCGCGATCGCGGAAATCGGCGACGAGGATATCGCTTGTCCCAGCGAAAGCTGGCACGGCCGCCGTTCTCTCAAGGATTCGGTCGCTACGTCGTAGAGGCCGCTCAAATGAGCTCATGCGCCCCCGGAAACGAATGGCACGCCAGGACATTGCGCGCTTGGCAACTGGCGATTTTGCGCTTCGCGGTGACCTTGGATAATGCCGACAGGTTAGCGATCCTTGCAATCGCACACCAAATCGACGGGCTTGCTCCCAAGCGCGATGGTCAGCCGGATTTCAACTTTTTTCGCAGGACGAGTGCGGAACTATGTGCCGCTATTCTGCGGCCTGGCGAGCTTACCGCCACGCTGTTGCGTCAATACCTGGTGCGAATTGACGATGATCGTCTCAGGCGCGCCTTCGCGGCGGCCGTGGAAGTCAGCCAACCAAAGGTGTCCTCCGTCAGCAAACCTATCAAGCGCGACGACGAGTTGTGGAGAGGGCTCGCCTTGCGGGGAAACGATCTGCGCTAGTGCGCGGGTCGTTCGGGCCGGACTGCGTGAACTCAGGTGCCGCCGGCCGATGCGCGGTCGCGAGCATGCTTTTCGCGCCATTTCGGCCCGGGACCTCGCATATAGTGATCCTCGGGCTGGTACTTCCTGTGCGGCCCGTCCCAGGACGGACCGAGAAACGTCACCACGGAACTGGCGACCTTGCGCAGGAAGGAAACAAGAGCGGATGCGGCAAGCCTGGTTCGTACCATGTCGCTCCTCATCAGAGAGACAAATGCGAAAAGGCGGGCCGGACCACCCGCCTCCTCTGGTTGCTAGTGCTCGGTCGGCTGGGATTTGCGCATCCAGCTGTCTTCCGCCGGGTCGCGGTAAATCCCGCGAAGCTCGAGCTCGCGCTCCATGCGCCGCAGTTTTGAATTGGCGATCGCCTCGATCACGGTTCTCAAATAGCCGCCGACGCGGCGTAGCGCTGCGCGCCCCCGCCCGTGCGATCCGCGGGCGCGGCCAAAGCGGTAGCCGCTGAGAGGCGACTGGTTTTCATTGCCGTGGGACAGGCCGCGATGTCTATCGTCACGAGTAAGATAGTGAACCATCTTCGAACTCCGTGCCAGCTCGTGTGAGCCATTGGTTCGAAGATGCGTCTGACGGCATAGGAAATCGAGGCAGCCTGCCGCTGTCTCGCATAAGCAAGGCATAAGTCCTGCCAGGATGCGAAGCTGCGCCACCCATCTCGGGCATTTTTATATTTCTCTTATGAGATGCAACGGCCTCCCATCTCGCATTCCTACGGCATCGCCGGCACATCATGGCCGTTAGATTCGTGAGGAGGCCGCCATGGCCGCGGTCACTTTCAATGCGATGCCCCGGACTGAGCAGGTCCGCAGACGGCTCAAAGCAGTTCGCGATGCATTCAGCGAAATGCTCGATGCCTTCGTCAGCAACCGGATGCGACGGGCTGCGGCGGAGACCAAGCACGTTGGTCCGCGGCACCGTCCAAACCACCTAATCGCAATCGGTAAATACCCAACGATCGCCATGCAGCTCATGAGCCCAGATCTTTCGCGGCGCATGCAGCGCCTTTCGACCGCTGCGGTCGAGCAAGAACAGGCGCACGCCGGACGCCAGCCGGCTGACGAACCGGCAAGGGTCACCGCGCAATTTCAACCGCTCGATCCTGGTATCGTCAGCCACGCTATCCCCGCCTTCTTCATCGGTCGCAATATGGAAGGCTTTTGGGTAGCCCGTGACGTCAATGGACAGATTGGCGGAATTTTCCTGCTTGAGACCTCGGCCCTTTCGTTTGCAAAGCGGAATAGCCGGCCGGCGGGGTGCGCAACCATATATCCGTCCGGGACGATCGAACTCGATCTTGAAAACAAGGGCAATCCGCTGGTCGGGCAGCTCGGATTGTTGGCGCGCCTGTCGGCGAGCGCCCGGCAGCGAATGGCTGCCTTGGTTGGCGGAATGACCGAAGCCGTCAGGCGGCAACTGAGGGGTTCTTGAGATGACGACGCTGACGCCGGGCGTACCCTTCAAACTGGCTCCCCAACCCGCCCGAAGCCGCGACGCGAGCCGATCAGGTGCGGCAGTCTATCTGGCGATCGCTAAACGGTTTTCCATGCACGCGCTAAAGATACTGGTGGCGGCGGCGGCCGTCGCGGCAGTGATGGCACTGAAAGTCGCCGTTTATCTGCCGGGGCTGTTTCATCATTAACGATCCCGCCGTGCCGGGAGCGTGGTGATCTGACGCGGCTATGACGGGCGCCGAGGCCGGTTGACCAATCAAATGAACCTTTCACGAGCCAGCGACGGCATCTTTGCCCGGCGGTGGAATCGTATTCGCCGAGAGGAACTGCTATAGGTCTTCACGTCCATTTTCAAAGACGTTCGCCTCACCGAGGCCGGCCCGGAAGATCCGATGAACTTCATCAATGCAGACTTGTCCACGGTGCTGAATCGCATTCTCGACGCAGCAACCGACAACCTCAGGATCGCAAAGATCCTGGTGCAAATGGGTCTCGATCCCGACAACGTCACGTACGACGCCATCTTCAATCGCCTGCTGGAAATTTTTCTGCACAACATCACGCTTGCCAACATGTTTGCCCTGGTCGGCGCGATCTTCTTTGTCGCCACGCTCCTGACGCAGACCATGGTGCCGCTGCGGGTCGCGAACATGATCGGTTGCGCTTTCTTCGCCGCCTTCGGCGCGCTCACCGGAACCGTCACGACTTTTCTCTTGTACCTGCTGATGGTTCCCATCAATGCCTATCGCCTCCGTCAAATGCTCAATCTCGTGAAGATGGCACGCGGCGCGACGCAGGGCGACACGTCGATGGAATGGCTGAAGCCGTTCATGACCGAGCGCAAATATCGCAAAGGCGATGTCTTGTTCAAGAAGGACGATGCCGCCCACGAAATGCTGCTGACCGTCACCGGCAAATTCCTGGTAAAGGAAATCGGCGTCGAGCTTCCGCCGGGACGTCTGATGGGCGAACTTGGTTTCCTCACCCCCGATAACCGCCGGACGGCGACGATCGAATGCATCGAGGACGGGCATGTGCTGACCATCACCTACGAAAAGCTGCTCGAGATCTACTTTCAGAATCCGCAATTCGGCTATTACTTCCTGGTCCTGACCAGCCAGCGCCTCTTGGAAAACATCGCGCGGCTCGAGGGAATTATCGCGCAAAACAAGATCGCCCAGCAGGCTGCCGCGGCAGCCGGCGGCCCGAACTGAACATCGGCGCATCTTCCGGCGCGCGCCAATGCCGCGCGGCGCCGCCCGCTGCTCACAAATTGGCCACCAGATCGGCCTTGATGGCACGGATGCGCTTCTCGTCGCGCCGATAGAACGTCCACTGCTTGATGCGCTTCGGCAGCACCAGCCCGGCCTGGACCAGCACCCGCATGTGCTCACTCAGCGTGGCCTGGGTGATTCCGAGCTTCTCGGCGAGCAGCAGCGCGCAGACGCCGTCCTTGACCAGATCGCCATCGACCTGCGGCGGGAAATGGGCGCGGGGATCCTTCAGCCAATCCAGAATCGTCAGCCGCCGTGCATTAGCGAGGGCCTTGATCGTGTCGGTTGTCTTCATTTCGTTAATTTGCTAACTCCCTAAATGAAAGTCAATCCCGCCGGAGCGCCGCGAATGCCGTTGGACACCTCGATCACGCCGGACCGCATTGCCGAAACCGAGCGGCTGATCCGGCCGCACATCCGCCATACGCCGATCATCCATGTCGACCTGGCAGATTTCGGCGCCGAGCCAAGACCGCTCGTGCTGAAGCTCGAATGCCTGCAGCACTCGGGTTCGTTCAAGGCGCGGGGCGCGTTCGCCAACCTGCTGTCGCAGGCGATCCCGGTCTGTGGCGTGGTCGCGGCATCCGGCGGCAATCATGGCGTGGCGGTAGCGTATGCCGCGATGCAGCTCGGTGTGCCCGCGACCATCTTCCTACCCAGCGTGACCTCGCCGGCGAAGGCCGAACGTGTTCGGAGCTACGCTGCAAATCTGGTGGTCGCAGGCGAGCGCTATGCCGATGCGCTGGCGGCGAGCGAGCGGTTCGGCGCGGAGAGCGGCGCGCTGGCCGTACACGCTTTCGACCAGCCTCAGACGCTGCTGGGTCAAGGCACCATCGGATGCGAGATCGACGCCGACCTGCCTGATATCGACACGCTGCTGGTCCCGGTGGGCGGCGGAGGGTTGATCGGAGGCATCGCCGCCTGGTTTCGCGGCCGGGTCAAGATCATCGCGGTCGAGCCCGAGGCGTCGCCTACCCTGCGGCGCGCCTTGGCTGCAGGCCAGCCGGTCGATGCGGAGACAGAGGGTATTGCGGCCGACTCGCTGGCGCCAAAGCGCGTCGGCAAAATCATGTTCGCAATCGCGCAAGCTTTCGTCGAACGCGTGGTGTTGATCACCGACGGCGACATCCGCGCGGCGCAGCTGGCGCTGTGGGACAAGCTTCGGGTGGTGGCGGAGCCGGGCGGCGCTGCCGCCTTTGGCGCGCTGCTCGCGGGCAAATACGCGCCGGCGCCGGACGAGCGCGTTGCGGTGCTGGTCAGCGGGGCGAATACGACCGCGGTCCGGTTCGACTGACCGCGGCCGCCGCTACTCGGCTGCGGTGCGTATCTCGGCCTTTTCAGCGCGCACCGCGCAGAACTTGAATTCGGGAATCTTGCCGAACGGATCGAGCGCCGGATTGGTCAAGAGGTTGGCCGCCGCTTCCGCGTAGCAGAACGGCATGAACACCATGTTCTCCGGCACGTCGCGGTCGGAGCGGATTTTTATCTCGACGGCGCCGCGGCGCGTCTCCAGCCGCACCAGGTCGCCGGGCCAGACCTTCATCCGCCGCATGTCCTTCGGCGACATGAACGCCACCGCCTCCGGCTCGATCTGGTCCAGCACATGGGCGCGCCGCGTCATCGAGCCGGTGTGCCAGTGTTCGAGCACGCGGCCGGTCGAGAGCACCATCGGATATTCGTCGTCCGGCAGTTCGTCGGGCGGCATCACATTCGCCGGGACGATCTTGCCGCGGCCGCTTTCGGTCGGGAAACCCGCGGTGAAGATGATCTCGTTGCCGGGTTTTTGCGGATCGTCGACCGGATAGGTCACCGCGCCCTCGCGCACCAGCCGCTCCCAGGTGATGTTGTTGAGCGACGGCATCACCTGCGTCATCTCGGTGAAGACGTCGGCAGGTCCGCTGTAGTTCCAGGGCAGCCCCATCCGCCTGGCGATCTCCTGGATGATCCAGAGATCCTGCCTGGCATCGCCGGGCGGTTTTATGACCTCGCGCGCGAGCTGCACGCGGCGGTCGGTGTTGGTGAAGGTGCCGGATTTCTCGGCAAACGCCGATGCCGGCAAGATGACGTCGGCGTGGAACGCGGTCTCGGTGACGAACAAATCCTGCACCACCAGATGATCGAGTTTTGCCAGCGCCTCGCGCGCATGCTGCACATCGGGGTCGGACATCGCGGGGTTCTCGCCCTCGATATACATGCCGTTGATCTGTCCCGCATGTATCGCGTGGATGATCTCGACCACGGTGAGGCCACGCACCGGATCGAGCTCCTGATGCCAGAGCTTTTCGAACGGCGCGCGCAAGTCGGTGCGGCCGACCGGCTGATAGTCCGGCAGGAACATCGGAATTAGCCCGGCGTCGGAGGCGCCCTGCACGTTGTTCTGGCCGCGCAGCGGATGTAAGCCCGTGCCGGGACGGCCGACCTGGCCGGTGATAAGGGCAAGCGCGATCAGGCAGCGCGCATTGTCGGTGCCGTGCACATGCTGGCTGATGCCCATGCCCCAGAAGATGATCGACGCCTTTGCCCGCGCATATAGCCGTGCCACCTCGCGCAGGGTCTCGGCCGGGATGCCGCAGATCGGCTCCATCTTCTCCGGCGCGAATTCCTTGATGCGGGCCTTGAGATCGTCATATCCCTCGGTGTAGCCGGCGATATATTGCTCGTCGGTCAGGCCTTCGGTGATGATGGTGTGGATCATCGCGTTCAATAGCGCGACGTCGCTGCCCGGCTTAAACGCGAGGTGCTTGTAAGCATGGCGCGACAGCGATTGCCGGCGCGGGTCCATCACGATCAGCTTGGCGCCGCGCTGGGCCGCGTTCTTGATATAGGTCGCGGCGACCGGATGGTTGATGGTCGGGTTGGCGCCGATCACGATGATCACTTCGGCGTCCATGGCGGCCGCAAACGGCGCCGACACCGCGCCGGAGTTCAAGCCTTCCATCAATGCCGCCACGGAGGAAGCGTGACACAGCCGCGTGCAATGATCGACGTTGTTGGAGCCAAAACCGGTGCGCACCAGTTTTTGGAACAGATAGGCCTCTTCGTTTGAGCCCTTGGCCGAACCGAAGCCGGCCAGCGCCTTGACGCCCTTCTCGTCGCGGATCTTCACGAGACCCTTGGCGGCGATGTCGAGCGCCTCTTCCCAGGAGGCTTCGCGGAAATGCGTGAACGGATTGGCCGGATCGACCTGGTCGTTGGCGTCCTTCTTCACATTCGCTAGCCGCACCAGCGGTTTGGTCAAGCGGTTGGGGTGATGAATATAGTCGAAACCGAAGCGGCCCTTGACGCAGAGCCGATTGTGATTGGCCGGCCCGTCGCGGCCCTCGGCATAGATCACCTTGTCGCCCTTGACCTGGTAGGTGACCTGGCAGCCAACGCCGCAATACGGGCACAGCGAATCGACGTGTCTGTCCGGATAGGTGACGCGGGTCTGCTTGGCGTCGAGCATCACGGCCGGCATCAGCGCGCCCGTCGGGCAGGCCTGCACGCATTCGCCGCAGGCCACGCAGGTCGATTCGCCCATCGGATCGTCGAAATCGAACACAATTTTTGAACCATGGCTGCGATAGGCCATGCCGATGACGTCATTGACCTGCACCTCGCGGCAGGCGCGCACGCACAATCCGCACTGGATGCAGGCATCGAGATTGACGCGCATCGCCGGATGGCTGGCGTCGGCCTGCCAGCGCTGCGCCGCCGGAAATCGGCTTTCGGTGACGCCGGATTTTTCGGCCCAGTGCCAGAACTTCGAATCCGGATCGTGCGAGGTCTGGCGCGCCGGCTGATCGGCGACCAGAAGCTCCATCACCATTTTCTGCGCGGCCGTCGCGCGCGGGCTCGTGGTTTTCACCTTCATGCCGACGGAAGGCGTGCGCTGGCAGGACGCCGCCAGCACGCGCTCGCCCTCGATCTCCACCATGCAGGCGCGGCAATTGCCGTCGGGGCGATAATCGGGCGCCGGTGAATAGCACAGATGCGGGATTTCCTGGCCCTGGCGTTTTGCCACTTGCCAGATGGTCTCGCCCGCCTTGGCCTCGACCTGAGTGCCGTCGAGCTCGAACTTGATCTTGGTCATTCCGCCGCTTCCTTGAACTCGTCGGGGAAGTATTTAATCACGGAGGTTAGCGGATTCGAGGCTGCCTGGCCGAGGCCGCAGATCGACGCATCGCGCATCGCCTGGCTCAATTCGTCGAGCAGTTCGCGGTTCCAGACCGGCCGTTCCATCAGCAGCGCCGCCTTTTGGGTGCCGACCCGGCACGGCGTGCATTGGCCGCAGCTCTCGTCCTCGAAGAAGCGCATCAGATTCAGCGCCGCGCCCTTCACACTATCCTGTTGCGAGAGGATGATGATCGCGGCCGATCCGATGAAACAGCCGTATTTTTCCAGCGTGCCGAAATCGAGCGGAATGTTGTCCATCGACGCCGGCAGGATGCCGCCGGAAGCGCCGCCGGGCAAATACGCATAGAATTCGTGGCCGTCGGCCATGCCGCCGCAATATTCGTCGATCAGTTCGCGCACGGTGATGCCCGCGGGCGCGAGTTTCACGCCGGTGTTCTTGACGCGACCGGAAACCGAATAGCTGCGCAGGCCATGACGGCCGTTGCGGCCCTGGGCGCTCCACCAGGCCGCGCCCTTCTCGATGATGTCGCGCACCCAGAACAAGGTCTCCAGATTGTTGATTAGCGTGGGGCGGCCGAACAATCCGACCTGGAACGGATAAGGCGGCTTGTGCCGCGGCAGGCCGCGCTTGCCCTCGATGCTTTCCAAGAGCGAGGACTCCTCGCCGCAGATATAGGCGCCGGCGCCGCGCCGCAGGTGAATCTGCGGACCACCCGGCGGCAGTTTTGCGATCTCGATCGGCAACAGCTTGTGTGCCGCGGGATATTCGTCGCGCAGATAGATGTAGACGTCGGAGGCTTCGACAATGTGCGCACCGATCAGCGTGCCCTCGAGAAAGCGGTGCACGTCGCGCAGCAAATAGAAGCGATCCTTGAACGTGCCCGGCTCGCCTTCATCGGCATTGACCGCCATCAGCCGCGGACCGGGCTCACCCAGCACCGCGCGCCACTTGCGGCCCGTTGGAAAGCCCGCGCCGCCGAGCCCGCGCAGGCTGGAATCGTCGAGCGACTTGAGGATATGTTCCTTGTCGATCTTCCCTGAGCGCAGATCAGCGAGCAGCTTGTAGCCACCCTCTTTCACATAGGCGTCGTAGTCGACATAGGTTGGGATGATCGGGCCGGTTTCGCCGCGGGCGGCGGTAGCGAGAACCTCGGAGGTGGTTGCGTTCAGCACGTAGCGATGTCCAACCTCGGCGACCGGCGCGCTGTCGCAAAAGCCGACACAGGGTGCGCGCACCACGCGGATGCCGGGGTCGGACGTGCGCTGCAGTTCCTGCAGCAGCTTGTCGCCGCCCAGCATGGCGCAAGTCAGCGAATCGCAGACCCGGATGGTGAGCGGCGCAATATCGGGCTCGCCCTCCTTGACCACGTCGAAATGCGCATAAAAGGTCGCCGTCTCGAACACTTCGGCGAAGGAAAGCCTCATCTCGTCGGCAAGCGCTGCGAGATGGCCAGCAGAAATCTGATGGTACTTGTCCTGAATAAGATGCAGATGCTCGATCAGAAGATCGCGCCGCCGTGGCCGATCGCCGAGCAACAGTTCAATCTCGTGCGCAGCAATTGGATCGACCTGTCGGCCCTTGGGTGTCGCCTTGGCGCGCCGGCGTCCCTCGCCGGGATGCTCGAAGGAGCGGACCTGGTGCACGTCATAACTCATCGGGCGTCTCGTTCTTGCTTTTTAGCCCTGTAACCCTAGTGCCTGGCATGCCAGATGCCAAGAGCAATATTGTTGCATAAATAATGATTTAACGGGCACGCAGGCTCGCTGACAGGCCCCCCTGCAGCGCGGTCGAAGGTATCAGCTCCTATCCATGCAATCTTCGATAAAGAACCAGCGATCGTCGCCGATCAGCCCTTTCGCCTTCACTTCCTTGCGGCACGCCCTGAGCTTCGGCCTATTGGCCGACCATTTGGCTTTCATTTCCTTGAGCCTCTCCATCGTCAGCTTCACTCTCGACGGCTTGGCGCCGCTGGTGGTGGTCTGGGCCGAAGCGGTATGGAGAGCGCCCGCGACAACCAGCGCGGCGGTAAGGCAAATGGTTTTGCGGAGCATCTAAATCCCTCATTCTTGATTGCTCAAAGACAAAAGCCGCGGGACGCAACACGATGGCGGCCCGCGGCGAGAGGAGGAGCCGCCATCAGAAGATCTTGGCCGCGCTTTCCAGTGTCTTCCAGACGCCCCAGGCCAGCGGGACGCTGACAAAGGCCCAGAACAGCACCGCCCTGACATCCAAGCCGCCCTTGCCGATGCCGAATGAGCCGTGTTGTATCGCGGCTGCGCTTTTCGCGCTCGCGGCCTGCAGCTTGGCGACCTCCGCTTCGCTCATGTTCCACTTCGGATTGACCGGCTTAATGAGATAGTTGCAGATCAAGCCGGCGATCAGCATCGCACATAGAATGTACATGGTGGAGTCGTAGAGCTTGTCGCGGGGGACGCCAGCCGTGAGCTGGAACTCGCGGATGTAGTTCACCACCACTGGGCCGATGATGCCGGCCGTCGACCACGCTGTCAGCAGACGGCCGTGGATGGCGCCGACGAACTGCGTGCCGAACATGTCGGCGAGATAGGCTGGCACTGTGGCGAAGCCGCCGCCATACATCGACAGGATGATTCCGAAGCCCAGAACGAACAGCACTTTGGAACCCATATTGGCGAAGGTCGGCGCCAGCGCATAGAGCGCAATGCCGAGCAGGAAGAAGCAGTAATAAGTATTCTTGCGGCCGATGTAGTCCGATAGCGACGCCCAGAACACGCGGCCGCCGATATTGAACAGCGACAGCAGTCCGGCAAAGCCGGCGGCGATCGCGGCGATGGTCGCTTTTTGCGAGGCGTCGAGGGCGTTGAAGCCGACGTCGGGCAGGCCGATCAATTTACCGGCAAAAATTTCCTGCAGCATCGGCGAAGCCATGCCGATCACGCCGATGCCCGCCGACACGTTCAGACAGAGCACCCACCAGATCAGCCAGAACTGCGGCGTCTTGTGCGCGTTGTTGAGATGAACGTGATGCTCCGAGATCATCGATTTCTTTTCGCTCGGCGGGGTCCAGCCATCAGGACGCCAGCCGGCCGGCGATAAGCGATAGGCGAACGCGCCGATCATCATGAACACGAAATAGATCACGCCCATGGTGGCGAAGGTTTCCCAGACCCCAACCGAGGTCGGAGTCTTGAAGTAGTTGATCAGCAAGTTCGCCAGCGGTGCGCCGATCATGGCGCCGCCGCCAAAGCCCGCGATGGCAAAACCGGTCGCCATACCGCGATGGTCGGGAAACCATTTGATCAGGGTGGAGACCGGGGAGATATAGCCGAGGCCGAGACCGACGCCGCCGATGACGCCGGCCCCTAACCACATGATCCAGAGCTGATGAACGTAAACCCCGAACGCGCCGATCAAGAGGCCGCCGGCCCAGCAGCACGCCGCGACGACGCCGGCCTTGCGCGGTCCGACCCGCTCCAGCCAACCACCCCAGATCGCGGCCGAGACGCCGAGCAGCACGAAGAACAGCGTAAACATCCAGCCCATGCTGGCGACTTTCCAGTCGCAGGTCGTGGTGAAGAGCTCCTGCCACAGCGAGATATCGGGGCAGGCCTTGGGCGCGGTCAGCCCGATCGCGCGCGACAGAGGCAGCCAGAACACGGAAAAGCCGTAGGCCATGCCGATGCACAGATGAATGCAGAGTGCCGCCGGCGGCACCAGCCAGCGATTGAAGCCGGCCTTGGCAATGGTGTGTTCGCGATCGAGAATTCCGAGCCCGTCGCCGGACATCCTTCCCGCGCCTTCAATGGTAGTCATTCGTTCCTCCCGTGCGCAGGCACCCTGCCGGATATGTCTGCCATCCTCGATCCCGTCGTCCCGAGCCCATCAGCATCCACCTTGCCGCTCCGCAACAAATCCTTCCGAATGCGCCGGGATCGCCAAAGCGCATCTGAAGGTTTCAACACCTGCCCCGACAACTTATGCCCATAAGCCATTTTTGGCCACATAAGCTATTTGCCCCGTAAGCCATTTCGCCCGTAAGCCATTGTAGGACCTGACTTGAGATATGCCGGGCGCCGGTCAGGTTGGAGGCAAAACTCAACCTCCGCGTCCCTGCGGAGATCATGAATTGGACAGAACGCAGCACGTGTGTCGATAGGAAAATGGTAGGTATCAGCTAGAGCGTCTATTTGACGCGCGCGATGGGCCATCGGGTGTTTCGATCAGCTCATTGTTTTCTTGATCAAAAACACGATGCGGCTTTCGTTTCGCTCGGTGATCTCGACCTTGTCCCCGGTTTCCCGGATCAGGTTCGGAATGTCGATCACCGACAGCGGATCGCTGCAATGCACCTCGAGAAAATCACCCGATGTGATCCCCTTCAGCGCCTTGCGCGTCTTCAACGCCGGCAACGGACATTTGAGACCGGTAAGATCCAATCTTGTCGTGGTCATGCCTCGAACATGGCGAAGCTGATCCACGACGTCAACGGGTCCCGTTTTCGAAGCGAAAGCCTGCCGCGGATTCTGATAGCAGGGTCGCTGTAGTTTCGCGTAAAGAAAACGCGTCTAATAAAATCAATATTTTACACGAGGTTTGCGTAACCCAAAAATCCAACCGTCTGGCCCGGCTCGACTTGCGTCACCGCTTCGCCGAGTTCGACCAACCCGTCGGTGTCCACCAGCGACGACAACAGCCCCGCACCCTCGCGCGGAAATTTGATCGCTTCGGGCACGCCATCGTTCGTCTTGCGCAAGGTGACGCGGATATATTCGCGGCGGCCGATCTTCTTCTTGTAGGTGAAGGCGGCCCGCACCGGCATCGGAACGAGAGGCTCTGGCGCGGCCCCCGAGAGCGCCAGCACGGTCGGCCGCACCACGTGGACGAAGGTGACAAAGCTCGCGACCGGATTTCCGGGCAGGCCGATCAACGGCGTGCCGCCGATGATGCCCATGGCGACGGGACGCCCCGGCTTGATGGCCATCCGCCACAATACGAGCGAGCCAGCGCTTTCAACGCCGGCCTTGAGGTGATCCTCTTCACCGGTGGAGACGCCGCCGGTGGTGAGAATGAGATCGTGGTCGGCCGCGACTTTCTTAAGGGCGGTTGCGAGCGAAGCGCGCTCGTCCCGCAGGATTCCGAAATCGGCGACCTCGCAGCCGAGGCGCGCGAGCATCGCCATCAGCATGAAGCGGTTGGAATCGAAGAGCTGCGCCGCCGCGCGCTCCTCTCCCGGCGACACCAGTTCGTTGCCGGTCGAAAATACCGCGACGCGGATGCGCCGGCTCACCGCGATTTTCATCAGCCCGAAGGCAGCCACAAGCGCGACATCCTGCGGCCGCAGCCGCTGGCCGGTCTTTAGAGCCACATGGCCCAAGGGGATATCCTCGCCGGCGGGGCGGACATTGGCGCCGCGCCCTAAGCCCGCGGGAACAACGACATTGCCGTCTTCGAGGCGGACATCTTCCTGCATGAACACGGTATCGGCACCTTCCGGCATCGGTGCGCCGGTGAAGATCCGCATCGCATGGCCGGGTTTGAGCGGCGCTAGCGCCGAGGCGCCGGCCTGCACGCGTCCGGTGACCGGAAATCGCTGCTCTTTGCCTTGCGGCAGATCGCGGCTTGCTACGGCAAAGCCGTCGACCGCGGAATTGGTGAATGGCGGCAGCGGCAGCGGCGCCGCGATGTCATGTGCGAGGATACGTTCGTCGGCTTCAGTGAGCGCGACGCTCTCAACCTCCCGCACCGCCGTCACCTTTGCCGCGATGATGGCGACGGCCTCATCGACCGACATCATCGGCCCGCCAAAGGCAAAGCAATCGTCGGACAATTGCGCCATCTTGCCGATCAGACCTCGCTCTTGGCCAACACTTCTTCGACCGATATCGCCGATCTCTGCAGCAAGGTGGCGACGGCGGCGACATCATCGAGATGGGCGGTCGGAAGCCTGGTTTCAACTCTCGTGTCGGTCGCAATGCCGACCACGCCGGGATCGTCGGGGAATAGCAGCGGCTTTTGGTTGGCAGCGCGATGCACTTCGATCTTGCGATGCGGCTCGCGCTTGAAACCCTCGACGATGACGAGATCGACGGGCGACATCTTCTTGAGCAGTTCGGGCAGCCGGGGCTCGGCGGCGCCACGCAGTTCATGCATCAACGCCCAGCGCCTGCCCGAGGACACCAGCACCTCGGTCGCGCCGGACTGGCGATGCACCCAGGAATCCTTGCCGGGAATGTCGACGTCGAACTCGTGGTGGGCGTGCTTGATCACGGAGACGCGCAGGCCTTCGTTGAGCAAATGCGGGATGACGCGCTTCAAGAGCGTGGTCTTGCCGGCGCCGCTCCATCCCGCGAGCCCGATCACTTTCATCCAAGTCTCCGGAACCGGGGCTAGGTTTTATCTAAAGGTGCTTTATATCGGTCGGTAGATAAAGTCATGCTAACCTCTCACGTATGATGAAGATCGAAAAGGCTCCCGTCCCCCTGATCGTCCCGAACCCGGACGACCCGCGCCTGACCGAGCGTGTCGCAGGGATCGACCAGACCGGGGCCAAGGTCGAGATCAGGGTGCCGGTCGAGCGGCCGTTGACGCTGTACCTCAACGCGCAGGAGATCGTCACCATGATGACGATCGGGGACTATCCGGAGTACCTGGCGCTCGGCTACCTGCTCAACCAGAACATGCTGAAATACGACGACGTCGTCACCGAGGTCGAGTACCACGACGATTTGCAGGTAGTGGTCGTGCGCACCGCGCATCACACCAATTTCGAAGCCAAGCTGAAAAAACGCACGCAGACTTCGGGTTGCGCGCAGGGCACGGCGTTCGGCGATCTCTTGGAAGCCGTGGAAAGCGTGGCGCTACCGAAGGCCGAGTTGCGCACGTCCTGGCTCTACCAGATGACGCACGCGATCAATACCATGCCCTCGCTCTATCTCGAGGCCGGCGCCATCCATGGCTGCGTGCTGTGCAGGCAAGGCCAGCCTGTCTGCTACACCGAGGACGTCGGCCGCCACAACGCTGTCGACAAGATCGCGGGCTGGATCTATCGCCACGGCGTCGATCCCGCCGACAAGATCCTCTACACCACGGGGCGGCTGACGTCGGAGATGGTGATCAAGACGGTGCGGATGGGGATACCGATCCTGGTGTCGCGTTCGGGTTTCACCGCCTGGGGCGTCGATCTGGCGCGGCAGGTCGGGCTGACACTGGTCGGGCGCACGCGGGGCAAACGATTCATCGCGCTGTCAGGCGACGAGCGCATCGTCTACGACCAGAACCTCACCTTTGTCGAGGAAGAATCCGCGCGGCACAAGCGCAAGGGCGAAGCCGGTGACGACTAATATTCCCGGCGTGCTGCTGGCCGGCGGGCTGGCGCGCAGAATGGGTGGCGGCGATAAGCCGATGCGCCAGATCTGCGGCCGCACCATCCTCGAGCGCGTGATCGCGCGGTTAAAACCGCAATGCGACGGGCTGATCCTCAATGCCAATGGCGATCCGGCGCGGTTTTCAGTATTCGGACTGCCCGTGATATCCGACAATGTCGCCGATTTTCCGGGGCCACTGGCCGGCATTCTGGCGGCGCTGGATTGGACCGCGGCCAACCGGGCGAACGTCGAATGGATATTGAGTGCGGCGGCGGACTGCCCGTTCCTGCCGCGCGATCTGGTTGCGCGGCTGTATCACTCCCTCGAAGCGCAGAACGCGCAGCTTGCGGTCGCAGCTTCCGGCGGGCAAACCCATCCGGTGATTGGGCTGTGGAGCGTGAGCTTGCGCGACGAGCTGCGCCACGCGCTGGTCGCCGAAGACATCCGAAAGATCGACCGCTGGACCGCGCGCTATCGTTTGGCCACCGTGAGCTGGCCGACAACACCGCTCGATCCGTTTTTCAATGCCAACACGGTTGAAGATGTCGCGGAGGCCGAGCGACTGGCGACGCTGGATGGGGGTTGATCTTAAGCCGGCCGAAATCCCGCCTGCGTCAACGCCGCGCGACTTTGCTCTGACACCAGCGCGTCCAAAAAAGCCTGCACCGCCGGCCGCTGTTTGCGCGCACTGACCAGCGCAAAATCATAGTGCTCTTCGGCGAGCGGAATGAAACCGAGCCCAGCTGCACGCGCGACCGGCGCGATCGTCATGCCCCAATCGGCGCGATGCTGGGCGATCGCCGCGGCGACCGCGTTATGCGACCGCGGCTGATTCCAGTAGCCGTCGGGACGCGCGTTCCCAAGCAGCCGGTCGATCAGGATGCGCGTGCCGGCGCCCCGGTTGCGGTTGACCATGATGCAGGTGGGGTCGGCGAGCGCCGCGCGCACCGCCTCTTGCGCGGCAAGACCTTCGAAGCGCGCATCGCCTTTGCGGAACACGATGCCCTGCATCCGCCGCCAACCCGGTACCAGCTCCAGCCCGTGGACAAGAAAAGGCGTGTTGTAGGTCTCGGTCTTGTCGTCAAACAGATGGATCGGCGCCAAATCGCATTCGCCGCGCTTGGCCGCGGCGAGGCCACCGAGGCTGCCGACCGCGATCGAGCGCACCGACAAGCCGGCGCGCGAAAGCTGCACTGTGACCCGATCAAGCCCGGTGCAATGGCTTCCGATGATGACGAGATCGGGCACCCGCACATGCGGCGTGAACAACGTCACCTCCGCTTCCGTGCCGGCCGGCATCTGGTCGGCGAGTGCATCGACCTTCAGGAATCCATCAGCCTGCGCAAACGAGGTGATCGCGCCGGAGCCCTTGCCGGTGGGATAGGCGATCAAGCCATCGCTGCCTTCGACCAGCGACACCATGACGAATTCGGTACGGCCGAGCTCGGAGGCAATCCGCACCGGGATTTTTGCGACTACCTTCGCATCCGGGCGCACCGGCAGGGCGGCCATGCGCCGCAGCACCGGCACGATCATGTCGTGGAAAGTGAACATCGCCGAGGTCGGAAACCCCGGCAATATGATCACCGGCTTGCCGTCGCAGACCGCGAGACATAGCGGCTTGCCCGGCTTCAGCGCTACGCCATGCGCGATGATGCCGGGTTTGCCGATCCGCGCGATGATGCGGTGGGAGACGTCGCCGGCGCCCTTGGAAGTGCCGCCGGACACCACCAGCATGTCGCTTTGCGCGAGCGCCTTGCGCATGGCGGCTTCGAGCAGCACCTCATCGTCCGGGACCGCACCGATAAAAGCGGCCTCGCCACCGTTCTCGTTGATCGCGGCGGTGACGATCGCGCCGTTGATGTCATAGATCGAAGCCGGCGTGAGCTGTTCACCCGGCTGGACCAGTTCGTCGCCGGTTGAAATCACCGCAACGCGCGGCTTGCGCGCGACGGCAACCTGCGCGATGCCGCAAGCCGCGCAAATGCCGATCTCGCGCGAGCCGACAATCGTGCCGGCGAGCAACAGCGCCTCGCCACGCGCGATGTCGGAACCGGCGTAGGACACGAATTGTCCAGGCGAGGCGGCGCGGCGGATTTCGATCGCGCGCGGACCTGAGGGGTTTGTGTGCTCGACCATCACGATAGCATCGGCGCCCCGCGGCAACGGACCGCCGGTCGCAATTGAAGTTGCCGTTCCCGACAATAGCGGCCGCGCCGGTGCAACGCCGCAGGCGATGACCTCGTCGTTGAGCATCAGGCGCACCGGCGATGCTTCGCTGGCCGAAGCGAGATCGGACGAGCGCACCGCAAAGCCGTCGACATTGGAGCGGTCGAACGGCGGCACGTCGATCGGCGCCACGACGTCCTCAGTCAATGCACAGCCGAGCGCGTCCGCAAGCTTCCGTGGCGCGCTCGGCACATCACGCGGAAACAGCGCGGCCTCAAAGCGAAGAAACGCGTCTTCGCGCGACAGGATGGTCAGGAACTGATCCTGATCGACGCTCTCGCGGCTTTTCGCCTGATGGTCTTGGGTCATCTTATGGCTCATTCCCGCAACATATAGGCATCGACGGGGGAGCCCGCAGCAAATCCTTCGCTGCTGGCGGGGACCAAAAGCCAGGCGTCGGCGCGGGCGATCGCCGCAAGCGGGAGGTCGCCAACGGCCGATGGCATCCAGCCCCCCTCCTTTCGCTTGAGCAGGACGATTTCGGCAATCCCGACCTGGGATGCAATCTTGCGCGCCAGCGGCAGCGTGACGGTTCGCCGCGATCGCCGCCCGGTCAACCGGTCCAGCGCGGGAACGGCAAGGGCCCACCACGCGGAGAGCGCCTGATCCGGTGCACCGGGCAATGCGATGATGGGAATTTTGCCGATCCTGCCGACAGCCGAGGTGCGGCCGGGCTGCAATGCGATGCCATGCGCCATGACCTCACCGCGTTTGGCCAAGGCGGCCACGGTCGCGTCAGTACGGCCGACGCCGCTGCCGCCGATGGTCACGAGCAGATCGCAATCGGCGTCGAGTGCGTCGGCGATGGCGGCGGCATCGCGCGAAGCGGCCTCGACGAAGACGACTTCCGCACCTGCAGCGCGCGCGCTTTCCGCGATCAAGCTTGCCGTGATCGCGCCGCCGGGAATGTTGACGACGCGCAGCCGCGGCCGGCGCACCGATATCTTTTCAAGCCCCGCCGCGCGCGCGATCAGGAGATCGCGTGGCAGCACGCGCCGCCCAACTTCAGTGGGCAGACTTCCCGCGGCAATATCGCCGCCGGCCCTGCGAACGCCCTGCCACGGTACCGCCTCCGCCAGCACCTGGGGAAGCGATCCCGAGCCATCGACGGAATCCGCGTCAAGCACGCAGTCGCAGTTTTCAGGAATTTTGTCGCCGGCCTCGACCCACAGCGGTGTCGAAGCGAGCGGCAGCGGCGTGTAGGATGATGCGCCGACCAGATCGCGGGCGCGCAACGCGAAACCGTCGACGGCCGCGACATCGTGCGGCGGACAGGCGCTCACGGGCGGCATGTCGGCTGCGATGCAGCGCAGCGCATCCGACAGCGGAAGTTTAACCGGCGCAACCGGCTTGAGATCGCGCAGCAAGGCGGCAAGCGCGAGGTCGAGCGGTGTCAGTGCGGCCGGCAGGCGTTGGGTCGGGTTCATGCGAGATGATGGATCATGCATCGCCGGAATTGGCAACGTTGCTCTTATGGCGAGTAGCGAGTGGCGAATAGCAAATGGAGAATTATTCTACTCGCCATTCGCTATTCGCTATTCGCCTTTTATTTCACCATCCCGATCTCGCGGAAATATTTGAGCACGCCGGGATGGATCAGTGCCGGGTTCGGTGCCGCGGCGACCGTATTGGCCGCGGTGGTCTCGCAGGCCTGCGCCAGCTTTTTGCAGAACGCGGCCTCGGTGGCGTGCAGCGTGCGCGCCAGCCGATAGGCGACGTCATCGGACAGGCCTTCGCGCGTCAGAATGAAACTCCACGACCCGACCGAATCGATCGGCGCGGTCTGGTTCGAATAGCTGCCCGCAGGAACCGTGAGCGGCTTCAGGAACGGATATTTCGCCCTGACCCGCGCGATCTCTTGGGTGTCAAGCGCGATGAACCGCGCGCCGCCGGGACTTGTCGCCATCGCGGTGAAGCCGGGCCAGCCGATGCCGGCGCCCCACAGCGCCGCGACCTGCCCGTCGAGCACCATCTCGGGGCCCTCTCTGGCGCTATCGAGATAGATCGACTGGAAATCATCGTCCTGCTTCAGTCCGAGGCCGTCGAGCACATAACGCGACAGGATCGGAAGGCCGGATCCACGCGCGCCGAACGCAACCCGCTTGCCGACGAGATCATGGATGGTCTTGTACGGGCTGTCGGCGCGCACCACGAACATGCCGGGGCTCGAATAAATAGCGGTCAGGATCTTCAGCTTGGTCGCCGGCCGCCCGATGCCCATGAGGGCTTCGTAAGAGGGCTCGCCGGCCACCAGTGCGATATCGAGCTGGCCCCCTTCCAACAATGGAATGTTCTCGTTGCTGCCGTTGGTGTTGCGCGGCTCGATCGACAGCGTCGGATCGGCCGCGTTCATGATCTCGGCAAACGCATTGCCATAAAGCGGGAAGCCTCCGCCCGGCGTCGCCGTTCCCAGGCTGATTGCGGTCTTTTGAATGGCCTTGCCTCCATCTTGCGCCGCAGCGCCGCCGGTCAAGAGCAAGACACCGGCGCAGACAATTTTGGAAAATTTCATGTTCGACCTCTGCCCGCCCTGGCTCGCGCGCCAGGACGCCAACGATGGCGCACGAGAGGTTGTAGGCAAGGCGAGGGATTTATGGAAGCATGTTGCAAACGAAAAAGACCAATTGAGGGGAGCGGCCATGATGGGATTTTTGCGCGCGGCATCGTTCGGTGCAGCCTGCCTTATCGGCCTTGCCGCCGAGATCTCACCCGCATGCGCCGCCGACACCTA
>CAVYLU010000017.1:0-296873 GCA_963769365.1 uncultured Alphaproteobacteria bacterium
GTCTTCAGGATGCACTGCATCGCTTGTTCCCCAGTTCTTTAGCTCTTCCAGCGATCGGCCAAAATACTCGAGGCATTGGCGATTGACGGTCTCGACTTCACCGTTCGGGAAATGGATCGAAACGAGACCGGCTATCCCGTCAATTGCTGAACGCCACCTTCGTTCGCTTTCACGCAGCGCCTCCTGCGCGCGCGTGATCTCTGTCACGTCGGTGCAGGTGCCCCGATAGCCGCGAAATTCTCCGTTGGCGTCAAACAAGGGCTTGCCGCTCGCCCTCACATACATCGGAGAGCCGTCGCCCCTCATCCCCCGATATACAAAATCCCGGAACGGTTTACGTGAAAAGACGATTTCCTGGAGAAGCCGCCATTTCTCGGGTTCCGTTTCAAGATCGAGAGCGTGGTCCCAGCACGCCGTGCCGATTCGATCGGCCGCACCTGAACCAAAAGCATTCTCGCTCAGCAGCGTGAATTTGTAATCCGGACCCATTTCGCAGAACCAGTCAGACGCCGTCTCAGCGAAGTCGCGGAACTTCGCCTCGCTATCCCGCAATGCTTGTTCGGTCTGCTTGCGCTCCACGTTCTCGATCCGCTACGCTTTGTTTGTGACTTCCAATCTTTGGTTGGCGTCGCGCAGCGTCTCACAGGTCCTCATATGATCACGCTGTTCAACGCGAACTCTCGTTACCAGGAAGTTGACGACGAACGAGGTAATCACAAACGCGGATATTGTGATGAGGTCTTGTGGGTAATCGACGCGGAAGCTGTAGATCGGAGAGCGAAAAAATAACTCAGGCAACCGACGCCAATGAAAGAAAGAACGATCAAAAAAGAGAGGTTACTTACAAGGGACAACAGGACAAGCACGACCAAATAGGTGAACGCCGCTGCGACCAGGGGCACGTCCAGCCAAAAATATAGGCCGGTCACTGTCGCGAGCGAAACAAGGCCGAGCAAGAAGTATCCTGCTTCGCGCAATAATGCTGTGGGCCTTTTGGCGCGCTTCCATTTGATGAAATGACCGGTTTGACTGCTACTCGACAGCGGAGGGACGTCCTCATGGTCGCCCCGAGCCACGTCAGCTTTGGTATCCGCGTTTGACACAGATCACTGCTCTTCCTCCCGGCAGGTCTTTCTGGTTCACGCGCAGCCGTTCGTCGGCTTCCGTCACCACCTCAATATACGCACCCGTACCAGCGGCCTCGGGCTTTTTGATCGCCTCATCGAGGGGTTGATTATCTTGGATCGCGATTGTGCCGCGAAAACTTGCCACCATATCGAATGAGAGTGTCGTAGCTGGAACGTTCGTGCTACCGCGTCCGTTCCGGGTCAAACCCTACCGAAATGTGTTGCTCGTGCAACGTCCGCTTTCCCCTCGAAAGCAACCTCCTAGCGGACATCCCGGTTCGGCAGCTTCGTGCCAAATCCGAACAAACGTGCCCCAACGCCGCTGCAACCTGCGCCCTTACGGTCGCTGACGCAACCGTCGCTGAAACGATCACGTCAGGCTGAGCAGATCCATCGCACGCTATTGGCCTCATGCGCTACCACGGGAAAATCGGTTCGCAACCGGTGGACGTGAACGCACGCACTGCCTCGCGGGCTGTGGCGCAATGATCACACTTTGCATGAAATCGCGTGTGGACGGTCCCACTGGCCACCGTTCCGCCCTGATTGGAGTCCGCCCTGACGGCGTGTTGGAGTGGGGCGTTGGCTGGGGGCACAGATTGGGGATGCGATATGTCTTCCATCGGCCGTGCCAGTACCTCGTGCGTCGATCGTGAAGCAGACAATAGTCCGGACGCGCGCTCGGGCGCCGCCGTTCGTGTCCGGAAAATCACTCGGCTGTTCGCCGCAGCGCTCGGCGCGGTGTCGCTTGCCGCCTGCGCGCAATCCTCCGTGGTCACCAAGAATTCCGGATTTTTCAGCGCCAGCCGACAGGCGTCGGTGGATCGCCATCGAACGGCACCGTTCTGGACCGACCGGCGCGTGGCGTCGGCGAGAAAGCATACGCCGTTCGCGCCCCACAGAAATGCAGCCGACACACCGACCGCCTCGCAGGGGCTTGCCAGCTTCTATAGCGAGGGAGGGCGAACCGCGAACGGCGAAAAGTTCGACGCCCACGAATTGACCGCCGCGCATCCGACCTTGCCGTTCGGCACAAGATTGCGCGTGACCGACGTCGCGACCGGGCGATCGGTGACGGTTCGGGTCAACGACCGCGGTCCCTACGTTCCCGGACGCGTCGTCGACGTCTCCTATTCCGCCGCCGATGCGCTGGGAATGGTTGGCAAGGGCGTCGCGAAGGTCAAGCTCGACGTGGTGCAGTAGTTAAGCGGAAGCGGCCCCTGGACGCCTCGGACTCTCAGCCAATTAACTTGTCATAATCGGCATGCGAGCCGATCCAGCAAGCAGGATGGGTTGAGCCCTTCGCGATACCCATCGTCTTCGCAAGCTGCAAGTGATGGGTATCGCGGAGTTTATCATCGGGCCGGCCGGGCCCGGTCGCTCCCTACGCTCTTAGGGTAAGCACGGGTGACGCGACCAGCATGACCCGCACTTTCGAGGAAAGCGCAAAACTGTGTGCAGCGCGTGGCGGAACGAGAACTCCGGTTGGCCCGTTTGAAAGAGACCCAGCGACCGGCGGGAACCGGTGCTGCGGCTCCGAGCGGCGGAACAGGAGGAGAGCGACATGATGTCCGAGACGCAAATTCACACGATCGCGCGGCAGATGTTCGAGAAGCACGGTCTCCAGGCGATCGCCCAGGCGGCGCAGAAAGCGGTTGAGTGCGAGAACCAGGGCGACACCGACGAAGCCAAAGAGTGGCGTCATATCGAGGACGCCATGAAGATGATGCGGGGACCGCATCAAGGCTGACGCGCGGGCGGCGGCGCACGGGCGGCCGCCTCGATGCATGAGCGCCACCATCAGGTCCGTGGCAGGTAGCTCGCTGCCACCCGCGCGCCGCAATGGGTTGCCAATTTCGTCTCAAATTAGCCCTTGGACTCACGTCCACTCTCGACCTGGAAGAGCCGGTTGGGAGCGCGTTCGGTTACCGAAATGGGAGTGCCACCGATGGGAATGGCGCATCCGTCACATTGGGCTACGCCTTGACGTCGGGCCCTGCTCAATTGGACAAGCCTGTTGTCCCTCTAAGCCGGCCACCATTTGCAAATTGTCGAGGTCTGGGTCTTAGCACAGGCGATGCCTCGCGGAGGCAACGGCGGTATCCGATGATCCCGGGCGGAGCGAGGCGATGCGTGTCGCGGTGATCGTTGTGACGATGTTGGTGGCGGCCACGCCATCGAAGGCTTCACGGTCCTGCATGAGCAAGGATGAGGCGCGCCAGCATTTTCCTACCCTGCACATCTACTGGCATGGCGCGGATCATTGCTGGGACGCGATGCCGAGCCGACGCCGTGAGGCTGATCAAGCCCGCCGCAAAGCGCCGATCCGCGAAGCTGAGCAACAAATCGATCTGCCCAGAATCGATCAACCCGCTTGGCGCAACTCGATGTCGGCGATGTTGCCCGATGATAACCTTGTGCCGTCGCTCGCGGCGTCACGGGATGACCGGAGTAGTCTGAATGAGGATGCGACCGCCGGCACGCCATGGCAAGATCGCTGGGTGAATATCGAGACCTCTCCCATTGCCGCGCGCTGGGTCGATATCGCCCAGGTGACCCCGCCGGCCATCGTCGAGCGCAAGGCCGAGCCGCCGACCATGCTGCGCGGGGTGGCGCTGGTGTTATTCGTCTTCGTGCTGACGCTGGGGACGATTGTGGTTTTGTTCCGCGGCACGATCGATGGACGGCCGCGAACAGGGAGTAATGCAGGGGCGGAAACGTAAGGCGCGGGTACCGTTACGACCCTCGGCCTACGATCCTTCTACGCTCCTTGGCCTACGATCCTTCCTGCGATCCTTGCGCAAGCCGGCTCTTTGGGCTGTTGTCTCTCAGCAAACACCGACAGAAGATCCGGCCCTGTTCGAGAGAGAGAATTCGATGCGCGCCGATTTCGAGACCATCGTGGTTTCCCGCCACGATCACATCCTGCTTGTCGCGCTCAATCGGCCAAAGGTGTCGAACGCGTTGAACACGCGCATGGGGCTCGATCTCATGGAGCTGTTCGAATCCCTCGCGATCGATCTGGAAGACGCGCGGGTTGCGATCATCACCGGCCACGGCGACAAGGCGTTTTGCGCCGGGGGTGATCTGAAAGAACGCAACGGCATGACCGACGAGGCCTGGCGGGCGCAGCATTTGATCTTCGAGCGCATGGTGCGGGCCATCATGAGTTGCCCGATCCCGCTGCTTGCGGCCGTCAACGGCGCGGCCTATGGCGGCGGCTGCGAGATCGCGGCGGCTTCGGATTTCGTCTATGCCGCAACCACGGCGCGCTTTGCATTGACGGAGGTCACGCTTGGCATCATGCCCGGCGCGGGCGGCACCCAGAATCTGGCCCGGGCCGTCGGCGAGCGTCGCGCGAAGGAGCTGATCCTTTCGGGCCTTCCCTTCACCGCGCGCGAGGCGGAAGCATGGGGGCTCGTCAACCGGGTGGTCGAGCCTGCGGATCTCCTGGAGACCACGCTCGGCATTGCCCGGCGCATGGCCGAGAATGGACCCTTGGCGGTGCGCCAGGCCAAGCAGGCCATTCATCGCGGCCTGCAAATGTCGGTGTGGGATGGCCTTGCCTTCGAGATCGAGGCCTATAACCGCCTGGTCGGAACCGAAGACCGCCGTGAAGGCGTGCTCGCGTTCAATGAGCGCAGAAAACCGGTGTTCCGGGGACGATGAGGTGGGATGGGCTGGAACATGCGGCTAAATGCCGTGTTCGCAGGTGATGGCGTGAACGGAGTTTTGGAAATGATCGGGAGCAGGAGATTTGCGCCGGTTGCTTTTGCAAGCCTGGCAGTGCTGGTGTGTCTTTCCACGCAAGCGGACGCCGCGCGGTGCGGCAGCGGGCCTGGCGGTTTCGAGGCCTGGAAGGAAGAGTTTGCCGGGGAGGCCAGGGCAAAAGGCGTCAGCGCCTCGACCATAGCTGCCTTGATGCAGGCCAATTATGCCAGCGCGACGATCGCCGCCGATCGCGGCCAGCGAAGTTTTGGCCTGTCGCTCGACCAGTTTCTCGCCAAGCGCGGCGCCTCGGCCATTGTCGCGCGCGGGCGTTCCTTGAAACAATCGCAAGGCGCGCTGTTCGCATCGATCCAGCAGCGCTACGGCGTCCCGCCGGGGCCGCTGATCGCGATCTGGGGGATGGAGAGCGGGTTCGGAAGCCAGCGCGGCAATCAGAACATGCTGTCGTCGATCGCCACGCTCGCCTACGACTGCCGGCGGCCGGAATTTTTCACCGAGCAGCTTTACGCGACGCTGCAGCTGATCGACCGCGGCACGCTTTCGCCGGCTACCCGCGGCTCTATGCACGGCGAGGTCGGCCAGACCCAGTTCATGCCCAAGAACATTCTGGCCTATGGCACCGGCAATCTCGACGTCGCCGCCAACGCGCTCGCCTCGACGGCGAACTTTTTGAGGGCGCATGGCTGGCGCGCCGGCGCAGGTTATCAGCCCGGGGAGGCCAATTTTGCGGCCATCGAGGCGTGGAACGCGGCTTCCGTCTATCAGCGCGCCATCGCCCTCATGGGCCGCCAGATCGACGGCGGCGAGGGCGGGTCTGCGGCGCGCTGAGGCGAGCGGCAGGGACCATGCGCCCGGACGGCAACACGGCTTTCGAGGAAGTTAGGAACAGATCCAGATAATCAGCATCGCCATCGGAAGGCCAATACCCAAAGTTCCAGCAATCGTCATCGCGAATGCCGAAAGCAAATTTGCCTCGGCTTGAACCACACGCCTGGACATACCGTTACTCCATCGAGCCCCCACGAGCATCGCTCGTCGCCCAAGGATGAACGATAAAAACACAAGTCGGAGCAAGGTCGTTACGACTGTCGAAGGCAGGCACTTGCCCGAACCAGAGCGATCCGAAGCTAAACCCTTATAGTTAAGAAAACGTTAATGCCTTGTCGCGGCCGCAGCAGATCAAAAAGACTTGGCGACATATGGGTGGCGAGAAGGCGGGTGGTGGGGAGGCCCCTGTATCGCTTTGCCGATCGGGGCTATTGTGCCGGAGTTACATGGCGGCCGTCATGATCAGGATTTTGATTTTGGCTGCGTTGATGTTTTGCACCGCGACCATTGCGGCCGCGGCGGATGATCTCTATCGGGCGCAAACCGTCGTCACGGGGCAGGGCGAGGCCAACCGCGTCATCGGCTTCGCCGCTTGCCTGGAGGATGTCCTCATTAAAGTCTCAGGCGCCGTGAAGCTTGCGGGCGATCCCCGGCTCGCCGCCTACCAGTCGCGCGCGGGAGATTTCGTAAAAGCGCACAGCTATCACGACCAGATGTCGGGCACGCCCATTCGCGACGAACAAGGCACCCGCGACCGGCCCTACGATCTGATTGTCGATTTCGACGAAAACAAGATCGACGGCCTTCTCGGGACGCTTGGCGCAAAACCGTGGCGTTCGCATCGCCCCCGCGTTGCCGTCTTTGCCGAGATGGAGCAGGGCGCAAGAAAGTACATGGTCACCGCGGATGCCGGGCAATCCGCAGTCGCGCCGCGTGAGGCACTGCTCGGCGCGGCCAGGAAGCGCGGGATCAGCATTGTGTTGCCTGATGATGCGGCTGTGGCGAAATCGGGTATCGATGGCGCTGAGCTAACGAAGCTGCCATCTTCGACCTTGGCTTCTCTCGCGGCCGGGCAGGGTGGCGAAATCGCTTTGGTCGGGCGGCTCAAGTGGGACGATCAAGACCTCGGATGGGCCACCGAGTGGCAGATGGAGTGGCAAGGCCGGCCGCACCGCTGGCAGCTTCGCGGCGTCACCTTCGATGAAGCCTTCCGCCGCGCCATCGGCGGCGCGGCCCAAATCCTGTCGGGCAACGGCGATCCCGGATAGCAAGTAGGATGGGTTGAGCCCTTCGCGAAACCCATCATCTTCGCAAGCCGCATTTGATGGGTATCGCTTTCGCTCCACCCGTCCTACCACTTGCCCTAACGCACGTAATTCAGCGCTTGCGCCAGCAACTGCGCGGGCGATGTGCGCGACGTATCCAGCACCAGCCGGGGATCGGTCCATGGTTCGTACTCGTCACGCCGCTGCAGCAGGCGCGCCCAGGTGATCTCGGGCATGCCGGCGATGTTGCGCGTCCGCGCTTCGATCCGCTGCCGGAGCATCGCTTCATCGCCGCAGACGCATTCGATGATCTTGAGGCTGACGCGATGTTTAGCCGCCAGATTGCGCCAGACGGCGCGCGGCGCCTCGACCGGATTGACCGCATCGGCGATGACGGAATGCCGAAGACGCAAGTGTTCGTCCGCCAGCGCCTGCGCGACCTCATAGGCCGCGATGCCGGTTTGGGTTTTGGCAAGGCCGGCGCGCCACATCGCCGCCTCGATAGGGTCGATCGAGACAATCGTGAGCGACAGGGCGCGGGAGAGGCTTTCAGCCAGCACGCTCTTTCCCGAAGCGGGCAGCCCGGACAAGACGATCAGGGTGGGCGGTAGCGTTGCAATTTCCGCCATGACGGCTTTCGACAATTCAGGAAGGGCGCAATAGTGCAGCATATTGCGCCGTTTCCAAGATCGGTGGATTAGGTCCGCGCTGGCGCGTTTACGGTTTCGTGATCACGGCGAAGCGGTCGGGCCGGTCCCGGCCGTGGTAGGGTGGAATATCAAAAGGAGGCCGGCCATGAAGAAGCTTCTTGTTGTCACGTCCTTCGCTGCTCTTGCTGCCACTCCGGCCGCCGCTTGCGACTGGAATCGCGAGGCCAGCGCCAAGGACCCGGTTGTCGCCACCACCGCCACGACCACCGAACAAACGCCGCAAGCCACACCAGCTTCGCCCCAGCCGACCAGCACAGTTGCCGACGAGAGCGCTCGCAAGCCCATCGACGAACCGGCGCCGGTCGTCCTGATCACCGATCGTCACTAATCCGCCCTACGAGTTCACTATCACGACGCGCGGGTTTGTGTTTCGGTACACACAACGGATGGGTCAGCCGGGTTTCCGCGTCGCCTTCTTTCATATAGCATTGTCGCATGAGCGAAACTGAGACGTTGTTTGCGGCCCTGCGTCAGTCGGCCGACGAAAAGGTTGTGGACATGCTCGAGCGCATGGTGCGGGATGCCCCGGATCATGCCTTGAACAAGATGAACGCGCTTGATCTCGCGGCCAAAGAGGGCCTCGAGGAGGAGCAGGTCATCGCGGCGCTCCTGAAAGCGGTGGGGCTGGGCATGTTCGAGATGACATGGAGCCTGATGTGCCCGAGCTGCGCCGGTGTTCTCTCCGCCAATAGAAGCCTGAAGACCCTGGATAAGGCGCAGTACAATTGCGCGTTCTGCGCCGCGGGCTATGAGACGACGCTCGACAACCTGGTCGAGGTGACCTTCACGATAAGCCCGCGCCTGCGCAAGATCGCGGCCCACACTCCCGACCAATTGCCCGCGGCCGAATATCTTCGCCAGATCTTCTGGAGCTCGGCCATCGATCTTCCGGCCGATCTGGAGAAGCTCTTGGCCGAGGTCACGCTCGAAAGCGTCGACTTGCCGCCGGGAGAAAGGGCCATCCTCTCGTTGCAATTGCCGCAGGGCACGGTGATCGTGTTCGATCCCGTGACGCATACGGCCCAGTTCCTCGATGTCAGCGGCGAGGAGGCGAGCGAGCGCCAGAACCTGTCCGTGATCTTCAACAAGGTTCAGGTTCCGGTCGACAGCGTTGCCTTGCGCCCCGGGCCCCTGCGGCTCGCGTTGGAAAACCGCACCGAGGGTCGCGTGTTGCCGGCGGTATGGGTGACGAACCAGGCGCTCGACGATCTATTGAAGCGACGCAAGCCCATTCTCAACGCAAAGCGTCTCCTCACCAATCAGACTTTTCGCGACATCTACCGGACCGAAACGCTCGCCATCGGCCAGCGCCTCAAGATCCTGAGCCTGACTTTCCTGTTCAGCGATCTCAAGGACTCCACCGCGCTTTATGAGCGCGTCGGGGACCTCACTGCCTTCGATCTCGTCAACGAGCATTTCAGGCTGCTGCAGGAGATTATCGCGTCCGAAAGGGGCGCCGTCGTCAAGACCGTCGGCGATGCCGTGATGGCGACCTTCGAAACGCCTGACCGCGCCATTGCGGCTGCGATCCGCATGCGCGAGGCGATGAGCGATCTTGGCGCCGAGCGCCAGCATCAGAGCCTGCGCCTGAAGCTGGGCATCCATGAAGGATCGTGCCTCGCGGTCACACTCAATGGCCAGCAGGACTATTTTGGCCAGACGGTGAACGTCGCCTCGCGCGTGCAGGGCCTTGCCGATTCACGCTCGATCATGGTGACGGAGCAGGTGGTGGAGAATGCGGACGCCCGGGCCCTGCTTGAGACCAGCGGGCTGAAGCCAACGCCGAGAAGCGTGGCGTTGAGCGGCATCGCGGACAAGGTGTCGGTGTACGAGATTTCTTGAGGGCTGCGTAGGATGGGTTGAGCCCTTTGCGAAACCCACCATCTTCGCAAACCGAAATTGATGGGTATCGCTTTCGCTCCACCCATCCTACGCTCGTGACTGGATCGAATTGGCAACTGTTCCGGAGAAGAAGCCATGAACAAGCCTTCACCCGTCAATCCGCCAAAGCTTCGGTCGACTTTCGTCGCGGCGTCGTCCATGCCCTGGCAGCGAACGGAATTCGACGGAATAGAGATGAAGATCCTGTACCAGGACGACGAAGGGCGCTCGACCATCCTGTTCAAGATGGCGCCCGGCGCGGTGGTGCCATTGCACGAGCACACGGCGCTCGAACAGACCTTCATGCTCGAAGGATCGCTGGACGACGCGGAAGGGAGCTGCGGCGCGGGTGACTTCGTGTGGCGACCGGGCGGCAACGTCCATGTCGCACATGCGCCGAACGGAGCGACGTTCATCTCCGTCTTCAACCGCCCGAACCGCTTTTTCGACGGAACGAAGTTTTTCACTGCCGCCGGAGAACGGATGTAGCGCGGGGGCGTGAAGTGCGTAGGATGGGTTGAGCCCTTTGCGAAACCCATCGATCCAATAGCAATTGCGACACCGAGCGGGCCATGCTGATGGGCGGTGCCTGCGCCAAGGCTTATGGCTGGTCACCGCAGCGAGGTTAGCAGCCCCAAACCAAAAATATCGAAAACAACCCCATGCAAAGTAGCCGGGAACTACTACGACCGAAACAACGCGAAATAGATCACGTAGAGCCAGCCGAGAATGCCGTCGATGATCGCCCAGAGGATCGAGTGGTTGGTGGTATAGGAGATCGCGATGGCGAGCGCAGAGCCAAAGCCCACGCCGTATTTGGCTCCCTCAACCCGAACTGCATAAAAACGATTTCCGTTCATTTGGACACCTCAATCTCTCGGCATTCGTTCCGGGGTGGGGTTTATGAAAGCGGGCCACCGGCCGCAAGGAACTCGCCCAGCAAACGCAACAACCGCAGGCACTGGTCGATGAAAGCGCGAACCAGCGTGTGCGCTTTGAGCTGCTCGCGCGCGCTAAGCCTCTCGCCAGGTGCGACGAGTGGGCGCGCCACCGGGAGGGCACGTTGGTACATCGGTATTTCCTCCGCGGCCTGTCCGTGATGCGAAGCGCTTATGGCGCGCATCATGTTTGTTCCGGATTGATCTTTCAAGTGCGCAGTACGTAGGATGGGTTGAGCCCTTTGCGAAACCCATCATCTTCGTACCCCGCCATTGATGGGTATCGCTTTCGCTCCACCCATCCTACGCGCCACGCTCACTCAGCGCTCAAGATAGCGTGACGTCCCGATGCGTAACGAACAACCCGCCGCTTGCGTAACAATGTTTGCGGAATGAAGGCTGGTGCCGATGTGTTCCGCCGATAACTCCGGTCCCGAAATCCGGCCGGGAAAACACTTCGGAAGGACACGACATGAGTTCAAGCGAAGCAAGATCTGGTGCGGCTGCGCACGATGGCGAATTTATCGGCGTGGTATTGACCCTCTATCGCCGGCTGATTGTCTCACCGGTCACGCGTTGGGCGCCGCTACCGTTGCGGCTGATCGTCGGCTATGGGTTTGCCGAACACGGATTTGCAAAACTCTTGCGCGGTGGCAATTTCGCCGGACTTCTTCACGCGATGGGATTGCCGATGCCGCACCTCTTGGCCTGGATCACGATCCTGACCGAAATCGTAGGCAGCATCCTGGTGCTCGCCGGCGCGCTGGTTCCGCTTGTCAGTATCCCAATGGCCATCGTCTTGCTGGTTGCGATCTTCACGGTGCACCTGCCATACGGATTTTCATCCATCAAACTTCAGGAAATCACGCCGACCGGCGCGCAGTTCGGGCCGCCGGGGTACGAAACCGACCTGCTGTATCTCGCCTGCCTTGTCACGCTTGTCGTGGGAGCAGCGGGCCTCTTGCGGTGGATGGCTGGCTGCTGCGGAAATCGCGCGCGTGGCTGGGGCTGCCGTAGCCCGTAGGATGGGTTGAGCACTTTGCGAAACCCATCGAGCCATGAACCGCAATTGATGGGTATCGCGGAGCGCATTCGCGCGACCCGTTGGCCCCATCCCATCCTACGGGCTACCACAGTTCATGCATTTGGCATGCGGCGATAGTCACGGTCGAGTCCATAAAAATCCCGGAACCACTTGCCGAACCAGCGGTGCCACAGGAGACCGGCTATCGCGCCAGAGATGATGAGAACAACGGTGCCCGCCACGCCGGGCGTCATGCCCGGTATAAACATCCCGTCGTCCCACAATACGAACAGGGCGATCGGCCACATCACTGCAAAAAACACCGACGAAAGCATCAGCCTCGTGCGCGGGTCTTTTATGAGGATCCATTGTTGAGTGGGATCCACACCGCTCTGCCTGCGCCGCTCACGCTCCTCCTGCAGCCACGCGAAACTGTGCTCGCCCAACACCATGCCTCCAAGGAATGCGATGACGGCGATCTGCCATGGCCGCGCTTCGATTGTCGCAAACGGGATCACGACGACGACCATCGCGGCCATCATCAGAAGATGGCGAGTGCGTGACGTCATGGGGTGCCTCCATTGTTTTGGTCTCTCCATTTCGCGGGTCGTCAGTCGACCGGCAGCGGGGAGCACCTTCGCGTTAAAACCCGGCCAGGGCAGGGCGCGTTGCCTTGGCGTCAGGCGTTAGGTGCCCGACAGCTCCACGCCACGACGCTCTTGCGCCAACGGCGGCCGGAACAGGCGAGCAAATCAAATCGCGAAAACTTGGCGGCCGCAAGACGCTTCACCGCGCATCTTTTATAGCATTGGCGTCGGTTCCCGGGCACCAGGCAGCAATCGCTAGTCGTTCAGCCCGTAGGATGGGTTGAGCCCTTCGCGAAACCCAACGTCTTTGCAGACGGCAATTGATGGGTATCGCTTCGCCCACCCATCCTACGTGCTTAAGGATATTTTGGCGGGTCACTACGTCCCGGGAATTGTGGGCTGTGGTGGATTCGCGACGATGGTTTCTTAAGATATACGACGGCTATAGACAGTTGGAGGAAGACGAGGTTGTAAGGGCCAGCCATGCCGGGCAGGCAGTCGTAGCGCGGTGGAGATTACACTTCGCTAATCCATTCTACGCACTGCGCATGAATACTTGATCGACAATCCTCTGTCGTTCGCTCTCCTCTGCTGTGGTTGTCGCCTCTATGTCGCCATATGTGAATGGCGCGACAATCCATCCGCTACTGCTTGCAATGTGTGCGATTTCAGCGTTCCACTCTCCGTGCGAGCGAATGCCATGAATCGTTATAAGTGCTCTTCCTTGACAATTCCAATTAATGACATGTCTCTGGAAGTAAATCGTTCGGGCGAGCTCCAGCGTTTTGGGATCGGGACCAAAAGGGGCCTTCCAAATGGCTTTTCGGTTCTTGTCAGTGAGCGTTACGTGGACAATTCCACATTCGCGATGATCACGCGTTAATAAGAACATCGCAATAAAGGAACTAAGAATGTCCGATTGATCTTCCGCGCAAAAGAAGACATGAGGTTGGTTCCCTCGATCTCGAATCGCGCAGTACGATCTGGAATTTGGCTTTCTTTTTCGAACACAATAATGCAGTCGAAATCGGCTGGCTTCGCCTTTTCACTGACGAAGGACCCGCCTACAAATACGGAAGTCGCGCCTCGAGCTGCAGAGAAATCAAAGATTTCTTGTGCGGCCACCGCATAAACCGCTCGAGACTTGCTTTGACAAAAGCGTTCGATGAATTGCGCGCCCGTGCAAGACCACACGCCCTTGGGGAGTAATCCTGCTTTGAATTCGGGAATAGAGTTTTTTCGGGGCACAAGAACTCAATGAATAGAGGGATCGGTCGCGGCGGAGCCGTCATCAATGTTTCAAGTTAGAGTTGTACGGGCGTTTTTCAAATAAGAAAAGACGGCCTTTCAGCCGCCTTCTCTAGTCGTGGATGCCCGGGTCAATGTCGCCCGCGCCACAATTTGCCCGCGACCATTTTTGCAACTCCCTGACATCGTTGAGTGTGGATTCCGCGCGTTGCGAGGAAAGCCCGTGGTTTGCATTAAAGTGCGCCCGCGTTTTCGGGCGAAGTGTGCCCGTGGGTACGCCCGCGTTTCCGATCAAAGTGCGCCCGCGTTTCTCGTCATAGTTGGCCCGCTACCTTTTTGACGCCGAAACGCGTCCCGCCGGCGACGCCGGCCGGCACGGCGCCGGGGCCGCCGGCGGGCCCAGATCCACAGGATTTCGCGGCCGGAAGGCCGCCGGAGGAGGCCGGCCTGGCCGAAGGGGGCCGGCAGCACCGGCGACGGGGCCACGCGGGCGCGAACGGCCGCCAGTGCGTTGCGGGGAGGGGCCGGCCCTCAGGCCAGGGCGTCCGGAGCCGGCAGGTCGTCCTCGTCCAGCTTCATCTCGAGCCGGAGTCCAGTGAGCCTGGCGCTGCGGTGACGGAATTCCGATCCGGTCATCAGAATGAAGTTAAGCTCCTTGGCGATCAGCATCTGCAGGATCGGCGACAGAACGTCCGCCGGGATCCCGATCGAGCCTCGGATGATGCCGGGCAGGGCGTCCAGCGACCCAGCGCGATCGGCTCGTAGCCCTTGCGCTTTGCCTCGCTCATGTCGTTGGTCGGCAGCAAGGCCAACTCGACGCGGTCCGTCTTTAGCCCGATGGGCCGCAGAAGCCTGCCGGTGATCTGGAGGTGCCGGAATTCGTGGTAGGGGTCGACCGGCCGCTTGTCGTCATTTCCCAGCAGCGTGAAGCTCCAGTCCCAACATTCGATCGCGACGACGTACGCGACGAACTCCTCGCGCGGCGCCTGCCGGCGCTTCTTCTTCTGGCTGACTTCGGCTTTGGCTCGGTCGCCATCGCAAGGATCCGGCTTCGTTGAGGAGGGCGACTGCGATCCTATCCGCACGGTGTCACTTCTTGAAGTCGGCGCCAGCTTGTTTGAGGGCAAAACGCGCGCTTCGCAGGCTTCGAGAGCTTGTCGAACTCCGATCCCAGCGCCAGTGGAGGCCGGTTCAGATAGGGGAAACCCCATGACAGCATCGCTCTACGACCTCAGCGTTCCGACGTTCCTGCAGACCGTGAGGGCCGTCGGAGGCTTTCTCGACCGCGCGGCCAAACACAGCGCTGAGACCAGCGCAGACCCGGACGACTTCGTCCAAGCCCGGCTCTTCGACGACATGGCGCCGTTCCACTTTCAGATCGAAGCGGCGTGGCACCATTCCGTGTGGGGGCTGGAGGCCGTGAAGACCGGCGTGTTCGCCCCGCCCGCCTTGGTCGGTCCGGTCCCCTTCGCCAGCCTGCGGGCCATGATGGCCCGCGCGGAAACGGCGCTGGAGGAGTTCACCCCCGACGAGGTCAACGGCTGGGCGGGCAAGGATCTGGACCTTCAGATCGGCCCGCGAAGGCTTGCCTTCACGCCGGAGACATTCATCCTTTCGTTCGCGCTGCCCAACTTCCATTTCCACGCCGTCACCGCCTACGACATCCTGCGCACGCAGGGTGTACCGCTCGGAAAACGCGATTACGAGGGACAGTTACGCACCAGACCGGCCTAGGTCACCGTCGCATGAAGCGCAACAGATGCGCGCACAGATGAACTCGAAGTTGAATAGTCGAACTCTGATTTCGTGCCGGCTCACCGTAGGCGACATGAGTTGCGTCCGGCATCTCCACGACCCTACGCATCCCGAGGGGCCCAAGGTGGCGTCGTAAAAGACCCCTGAGGTGACCACGTCCGCGACGCCGATGACTGTGTCATCGATCATGGTCACATCGTCACCACAAGTTCTTGCCGTCGATGACGGTCACCGGCGCAGTCGCCGCGTCGAAGTCGTCGATCAGCCTGGCATTAACGCCGATGCGCCGGGTCTTGCCGTCCCAACTGCCGTCCTTGCCGAACGCCGGGCTGTCGCTGTAGGTGCCGCAGCCACAGGTCGGACAGAAATGCAGGGCGACGAGCTTCGTATTCCAGCGGTACACGGCGCCGCCGTTACCCTTAGTCAGCTTGAACTGTTCGGGCGTGTAGTAGGCGTAGAGATGCCCGCGCTTGGCGCAGAACGAGCAGGTGCATCGCGTCAACTTCTCGGGGATCTCCCCGTCGATTGCGAACGCGGTCTCACCGCAATGGCAGCTTCCGGAGAGCGCCATGGCGCATCAGTTCGTATGGGTGCGCCAGTAGCGGGCGCGCAGCCTGGGCGCGATGAACCAGGACAACGGGGCGCTAACGAGGAAGCTTGCGATCACAACGGCCGGAATGGTCTCGAACGCGTTGTTGGCGAGCGAAGGGATCAACAATACAGGCACGATGCCGATGCCGAACACGACCGCATTCGCCATCATGAAAACCATCGCCGCGATCTGAAGACGTGTCGACATGACCGCTCCTTTGGGACCTGTTGAACTCGTATGGACAACGGTCGGGGAGGGCCGCGGTTCCCCCTCGGGAGGAATGGGCCTGGTCCCAGCAAAAAGCCGCCGCTGTCTGAGCACGGCGGCGGCTGGTCTTGATGAGGACGTCCGCACGACAGCCAATTGAAAGCGTAGGCCTCGACCTGGAATCTAACCCGGGCCGGTTTGCGGATCGTTATCGCCGGGTGCCGGCCACCACCGGCGTGCTGTCGAAGATCTTGGTGAAGAACGGCGGTTCGGTTGAAACAGGTACCGCGCTGGGGGCCATCGACCAGTTCTGACTTCGACCCGCAAATTGCCCCCTTGTGCCCGCTCCCTCGCGCAACGTCGGGTACTAGACACATGATGCGCGCACTTGGCAGCTTTGAGCGGTACCGGATAAGGTACTGCTGTCATTGCACTTACAAGTATTGCGTCCTGATGGCGTTGATCGACGAGACCGTGAGGGCGATCCGGCCGCTGTATTGGAGCCTTGGCGCAGGGAGGGGTCAACTTGAGTGAAGGAGTTGAACACCGCGCTGCCGATCCCTTGCAATTCCTCAGCGGCGGGGGTGAGCTAGGCGCGCTCATGCGCGGTCGCGACTGGTCCTCGACGCCTTTCGGGACGCCCTTCAATTGGCCCCAGTCGCTGCGGTCGGCAGCGAGCATCATGCTCAATTCGCGTTACCCGATCGCACTCTACTGGGGTCCGGAGCTTGCGCTGATCTACAACGATGCCTGGAGCCCGATCCCGGGCGGCAAGCATCCGTGGGCGCTGGGTCGACCGGCACGCGAGGTCTGGCCGGAGATATGGGAAACGATTGGTCCGCTCTTCGACAAGGTGATGACGTCAGCCGAAGGTGTTTGGCAGGAGGATGAACTCCTTCCAATGAATTGGCGCGGCTATCTCGAAGAGTGTTATTTCAACTTCACGTTCAGTCCTGTTCGAGGCGAGGGAGGCGAGATCGACGGCATTTTCAATGCCGTGGTCGAGACGACCGACCGGGTCCTGTCGGAGCGGCGGCTCCGAACGATGAGCCGGATGGGAGAGCGTCCCGATCCGACCCTCAGCATTGCAGGCGTCTGCCGCTGGGCGGCCGGCATACTCAGCGAAAATGCAGCCGACGTGCCGTTTGCGCTCATTTATCTGCGCGATGGCAGGATGGCGCGTTTAGCCGCTTGCGTATCAACCGAAGCCGGTTCTGCCGCCGCGCCCACTGAGATTGATCTCGACAGCGGGTCTCGGGAACCCTGGCCGCTGGTCGATGCCGCCGACGCAGTGAATGCCATCGTCATTCGCACTCCCGACGAAGTGGCGCTGACTAGCGCTTTCTGGGCCGAGCCGATCACGGAAGCGGTGATCGTGCCCATTGCGACCGCAGCCGACGAAAGTCCGAGTGCCTTCCTGGTTGCCGGCGCCAATTCGCGGCGTCGGGTTGATGCGACCTATCGATCATTTTTCGAGCTCGCCGCAGGTCATATAGCATCAGCAATTGCGACAGCGCGTTCTTATGAAGACGAACGCCGCCGCGCTGAAGCGCTTGCGGAGATCGACCGCGCAAAAACGACGTTCTTCTCCAATGTGTCGCACGAGTTTCGTACCCCTCTCACGCTGATGATTGGTCCGATCGAGGATGCGCTCGCGGAGGCCGCCGATCCCGATCAGCGTGCACGTCTGGAAGTCGCGCACAGGAACGCATTACGGCTCTTGCGGCTCGTGAACTCACTTCTCGACTTCTCCCGCATCGAAGCCGGCCGTGTCGACGCCACTTTCAGGCCTACCGATCTGACCGCGCTTACTGCCGATTTGGCGAGTAGCTTTCGTTCGGCCACCGACAAGGCTGGGCTGGAGCTTAAGGTCGATGTGCAAGCGCTTTCCGAGCCGGCCTATGTCGACGGGGACATGTGGGAGAAAATCGTCCTCAATCTCTTATCGAACGCGTTCAAGTTCACTCATCAGGGTGGAATAGCCGTCGATCTGCGCCAGATGGACAGCAAGATCACTCTAACGGTACGCGATACCGGAGTAGGCATTCCGGCAGCGGCGCTGCCGAAACTCTTCGAGCGCTTCCATCGGGTCGAGGGGGTTCACGGCCGCAGCTTCGAGGGTACGGGTATCGGGCTCGCGCTCGTGCAAGAGTTGGTGAGTTTGCACGGTGGCGAAGTCACCGTCGAGAGCGCGGAGGGGAAAGGCTCGACATTCACGGTCTCCATCCCGCTTGGCGCGGCGCACTTGCCTTCCGAACGAGTTGAGGCAACCACCGCGAACGAGGTGACTACCGCAAGCCGCACTCAGGCCTTTGTGGAGGAAGCAAAACGCTGGATCAACCTGGGCGACGGTGCAGATGGCTTTTTTGACGCGGGCTCGGTGCCGTTGTTGAATGTCGCTGAGGGCGTGGGAACTGCCGGCTGCATCCTGCTTGCCGACGACAATGCAGATCTTCGCAATTATATTTGCCGCTTGTTGAGCGAGCGCGGGTATCAAGTGGAAGTGGTTGCGGATGGCGAAGCCGCACTTGCCGCCCTGAGAAAAAGGCGCCCCGACCTTCTCATTGCCGATGTGATGATGCCCCGCCTGGATGGCATCGGATTGCTTCGAGCATTGCGCCAGGATCAGGATTTACGTGAACTCCCCGTAATCTTGCTATCCGCTCGCTCGGGGGAGGAAGCCAAGGTCGAGGGCCTCGACGCCGGCGCGGACGACTACCTCACCAAGCCATTCTCAGGACGCGAACTGTTGGCGCGTGTGTCCGCGAACATCAAGCTGGCAGGACTGAGGCGGGAGGCGACTGCAGCCATCCGTGAGAGCGAAGAGCGCCTGCGTGAGTTGAACGCAACGTTGGAACGTCGGGTCGTGGAGGCGCTTGCGGAAAAGCGTCTATTCGCCGATATCGTCGAGGCGACGGACGCTCCGGTCCAGGCGATCGACAACGACTTTCGATTTCTGGCGATTAACGCCGCGGCGCAGGCGGACTATGAGAGGCTATTCGGTGTCCGTCCCGTTGCAGGCCAATCGTTGCTCGAGATACTGGCGCCACTGCCGGCAGAGAGCGAAGGCGCCCAGCAGGTGTGGGGTCGGGCTTTGGCGGGTGAGTCGTTTACTGAGAGTTCCTGGTGGGGAGATGATGCCCGGGAGCGTCGAGCTTATGAAATGCAGTTTCGTCCCCTGTTGGACGACCACGGTCGGCGAATAGGCGCCTATCTTTTCGGGCGGGACGTGACGGATCGCATTCGTGAGCAGGAACGTCTCGCTGCAGCGGAGGAGCAACTTCGGCAAGCGCAGAAGATGGAGGCGATGGGTCAGTTGACCGGTGGAGTCGCGCACGACTTCAACAATCTGCTGACCCCTATCGTGGGTGCGCTTGACCTGCTGCAGCGGAAGAACCTGGGCGGCGAGCGCGAACAGCGGCTGATTTCGAACGCCCAGCAGTCGGCCGAGCGGGCGAAAACCCTCGTTCAGCGCCTGTTGGCCTTCGCCCGCCGACAGCCGCTTCAGGCGATGGCGGTCGACGTGGCTGGGATCATCGCTGGCATGGCCGATCTGATCGAGAGCACCACGGGTCCTCAAATCAGGGTTTCTGTCGATGTAGCCGAAGGGCTGCCGTCCGCTATGGCGGACCCGAACCAATTGGAAATGGCGCTTCTCAATCTCGCGGTGAATGCACGGGATGCGATGCCGAGCGGAGGAACGTTGCGGATCACATCGAGTGCGGAGCAAGTCGGGCCAGGCCACCGGACGAGATTGAATGCCGGGCGCTACATTCTGTTGTCGGTCGCGGATACCGGCAGCGGCATGGACGAGGCCACGCTGGCCCGTGCTGTCGAGCCATTCTTTTCCACGAAGGGTGTGGGCAAGGGCACCGGGCTCGGTCTGTCGATGGTGCATGGTCTGGCGTCCCAGCTTGGTGGCGCTCTCACCATTCAAAGCCGACTGGGGTTGGGAACAAATATTGAGCTTTGGCTTCCCGTCAATTCCGGACCACTCGCAAACAATCTCCCTCAAAAGGGGCCGGAGACCAAGAGTGGCACGGGGACCGCGTTGCTGGTGGACGATGAGGAATTGGTGCGCGCAAGCACCGCTGACATGTTGACCGAATTGGGCTTCGCCGTGGTTGAGGCGCCATCGGCAGAAGAGGCGCTTCGACTCATCCGCAACGGCCTATCTCCTGATCTTCTGGTGACAGATCATCTCATGCCCGGCATGAATGGTACGGACCTTGCGCGGATCGCACGTTCCGAGAGGCCGGGCGTGCAAGTCTTGCTGGTCTCCGGCTATGCGGAAGCAGATGGCGTTGCGCCGGACCTGCAGCGGCTAATTAAGCCGTTTCGCAGTGAAGACCTTGCCAGGAGTTTAGCCGAGATCAGGAGGTCGAAACCCCACTAACGCGAGCGGGCGGCCCCGTTCTGGCGGCGTGTACTCCGGCGTCGTGCCGGGCCTATCCGCGTGCCCGGCGCAGCGCGGCTTCCAGTTTTTGTTTCTGCGACTCCCACCGGGCGTCCTCGCTTTGAGAGCGCTTTTCCACGCCTGCGCGCTCGGCTTCGATGGCGCCTGCAATCTTGTCATGCTCCTCCTCGGCTTTGTCGAGGGCTGTCTTCGCCTTGGCTATCGCCTGTTCGCGCCGTTGCCGCTCCTTCGTCCTTGCGGCGCGGGAAAGACGTATACGGGAGCCCGCATGATTTGCGCGCTCGCGAATAGCGCGTTCAGCGCTATCGCGTCCCGGGACGCGCAATTGAGCTCGCCAATTGCCGGGGATTGATAACGGTCAACTCCGATGAATAAGCCGCGAAACGCCATCTCGACACCTCGTTACACTCTGAACAGACCCGCTCTCTTCACTCTTTCGCTTCAATGCGCCGTGCGCCGGGCGCTCTGTTGATTTACGATATGTTCGATCAGGCACTTCGCGACGGACTGCTTCATCCGTCGCGAAGTTTGAGAAATGCCAGGTTTTAGCGGGTTTTTCGCTACTCGGCGTCGTGGTGCCGAGTAGCGGGCGTACTTTACTCCGAAACGCGGGCTAACTTATCGCGGGCTAACTTTGGTGCTCGCGACAGTCAAGCCCGGGCATGCAGCGCGAGATCACGAGCACCCCGTCGTCGACCCGCACGTATCGCACTTCATGCACGTGCCGTTTCTCACGAGGGTAAAGTTTCCGCACTCGCCGCACATCTCGCCCTCGTAGCCCTTGGCTTTGGCCTCGGCGCGGCGTTCGGCTTTGCTGGGTGCGGCGTCGCGCGCGGCGCTGGCTTTGCTCCATTGCAAGGCTTCCAGCTTCTCGGTTGGTGAGAGGTCGTGGCTTGTCTCCTGCTTCAGCGCCACCGCGCCTTCGACGGTGTCGGAGACGCGCGCCGTCGCGCTGTGGGAGGCGAGCGAGGTGACTTTGCCGCCGCCCTGGTTATCCGAGGAGGGCATCGAGCCGCCGCGCATCACCACGAGATTGTCCGTGCGCGAGCGCGTCAAACCCTTCGACAGATATTTTGTCGCCTGCGCGCCTTGCGCCTCCGGGTCCTTGCCCTCCTCGACGCCCTTGCCGAGCGCGTCAAAGCCGGACTCGTTGGGATCGACATGGGCGAGGTCGAAGCGCGACATGTAGCTGACCGCTAACTCGCGGAACACATAGTCGAGGATCGAGGTCGCATACTTAATCGAGTCGTTGCCCTGCACCGGGCCCGCCGGCTCGAAGCGGGTGAAGGTGAAGGCGTCGACATATTCCTCCAGCGGCACGCCATATTGCAGGCCGAGCGAGACCGCGATCGCAAAGTTGTTGATGAAGGAGCGCAGCGCCGCGCCCTCCTTGTGCATGTCGATAAAGATCTCGCCGAGCCGGCCGTCGTCATATTCGCCGGTGCGCAGATAAACCTTGTGGCCGCCGACCACGGCCTTTTGCGTATAGCCCTTGCGGCGATCCGGCATCTTCTCGCGCTCGCGCATCACCACGATGCGCTCGACCAGCCGCTCCACGATCTTTTCCGAGATTTGCGCGGTGCGCGCGGCCATCGGCTTCTCGTAGAGCGCCTCGATCGCATCGTCCTCGTCGTCATCGTCTGAGATGAGCTGCGAGTTCAGTGGCTGCGAGAGTTTCGAGCCGTCGCGGTAGAGCGCGTTGGCCTTCAAGGCAAGTTTCCAGGACAGCATGTAGGCCGCCTTGCAGTCCTCGACCGTGGCGTCGTTCGGCATGTTGATGGTTTTGGAGATCGCGCCCGAGATGAACGGCTGCGACGCCGCCATCATGCGGATGTGGCTTTCCACCGACAGATAGCGCTTGCCGACCTTGCCGCAGGGGTTGGCGCAGTCGAACACCGGATAGTGCTCGGCCTTCAGATGCGGCGCGCCTTCCACCGTCATCGCGCCGCAGATGTGCACATTGGCGGCCTCGATCTCCCGCTTGGTGAAGCCGACCGCGGTGAGCAGGTCGAAATTGGGCGCTGTGATCGCCTCAAGCCCGATGCCGAGCTGGTCGCGAATGAAGTCTTCGCCAAAGGTCCATTTGTTGAAAGCGAACTTGATGTCGAACGCGGTCGGCAGCGCCTTTTCCACTTTCGCGATGGCTTCATCCGTGAAGCCCTTGGCCTTGAGGGTCGTGGCGTTGATGCCGGGCGCGTTGGAGAGCGAGCCGTGGCCCACCGCATAGGCCTCGATCTCCGCGATATCGCTCTCGCGATAGCCGAGCGCGCGCAGCGCTTCGGGCACGGCGCGGTTGATGATCTTGAAGTAGCCGCCGCCGGCAAGCTTCTTGAACTTCACCAGCGCGAAATCCGGCTCGATGCCGGTGGTGTCGCAATCCATGACGAGGCCAATGGTGCCGGTCGGCGCCACCACCGTGACCTGCGCGTTGCGATAGCCGTTGATCTCGCCGAGGCTAAGGGCATCATCCCAGGCGAGCTTGGCATGGGTGACGATATCGGCCTGCGGGCAGGAGGCGTGATCGAGCGGCACCGGATTGACGGCGAGCGCTTCGTAACCGCGGGATTCGCCGTGCGCGGCGCGGCGATGGTTGCGGATCACCCGCAGCATGTGCGCAGCGTTCTTCTTGTAGCCCGGGAAGGTGCCGAGCTCGGCCGCCAACTCGGCCGAAGTTTTATAAGCAATGCCGGTCATGACGGCGGTCAGCGCGCCGCACAGCGAACGGCCTTCCTTGCTGTCGTAAGGCAGGCCCATCGTCATCAAGAGACCGCCGATATTGGCAAAGCCTAAGCCCAGCGTGCGGAACTCGTAGGAGAGATTTGCGATCTCCTTCGAGGGGAACTGGGCCATCATCACGGAGATTTCGAGCACCAGCGTCCAGAGCCGGCAGAGATGCTCGTAAGAGTCCACATCGAACTGCTTCGTCGTGGTGTTGTAGAAGGTGATGAGGTTGGCCGACGCCAGATTGCAGGCGGTGTCGTCCAGGAACATGTATTCCGAGCACGGGTTGGAGGCGCGGATCTCGCCCGAGGCCTTGCAGGTGTGCCAGTCGTTCATGGTGGTGTTGAAGTGCAGGCCGGGATCGGCCGACGCCCAGGCGGCGTGGCCGATCTTCTCCCAGAGATCGCGGGCCTTGAGAGTTTTTGTCACCTTCTTGTTGGTGCGGCCGATCAGATTCCAATCACCATCCGTCTCCACCGCGCGCAAAAAGTCGTCCTTCAGGGAGACCGAGTTGTTGGAATTCTGGCCGGAGACCGTGAGGTAGGCTTCCGAATCCCAGTCGGTGTCGTAGACCGGAAAATCGATGTCCTTGTAGCCTTGCCTCGCAAACTGGATCACCCGCTTGATGTAACTGTCCGGCACCAGCGAACGGCGCGCGAGCTTGATCTCGCGGCGGAGCGCCGGGTTCTTTTCGGGGTCGAAGCAATCGTCGCCGGAGCCTTCGCAATTGACGCAGGCTTTCAGCACGGCTTTCAGATGCTTCTGGTTGATCCTGGAGCCGGTGACGAGGGCTGCGACCTTCTGTTCCTCCTTCACCTTCCAGTCGATATAGGTCTCGATATCAGGGTGGTCGGCGTCGACCACGACCATCTTGGCCGCGCGGCGCGTGGTGCCGCCCGACTTGATCGCGCCCGCGGCGCGGTCGCCGATCTTCAGGAAACTCATCAGGCCGGAGGAGCGGCCGCCGCCGGAAAGGCGTTCGCCTTCGCCGCGCAAACGGGAGAAGTTGGAGCCGGTGCCGGAGCCATATTTGAACAGCCGCGCCTCACGCACCCACAAATCCATGATGCCGCCCTCGTTGACGAGGTCGTCCTCGATGCCCTGGATGAAGCAGGCATGCGGCTGCGGATGCTCGTAGGCCGACTTCGACCGCGTCAGCTTGCCGGTCTTCCAGTCGACGTAATAGTGGCCCTGGCCCGGGCCGTCGACGCCGTAGGCCCAGTGCAGCCCGGTGTTGAACCATTGCGGCGAGTTCGGCGCCACCATCTGCTTTGCCAGCATGTAGCGCAGCTCGTCGAAGAAGGCGCGCGCGTCTTCTTCGCTCGAGAAGTAGCCGCCCTTCCAGCCCCAATAGGTCCAGCAGCCGGCGAGCCGGTCGAACACCTGCTTTGCGGAGAGTTCGCTGACATAGCGCTCCTTCTCCGGAAGATCGGCCAGCGCCTCGACATCCGGCACCGAGCGCCACAGCCACGACGGCACGGTCTCTTCCTCGACCTTCTTCAGGCGCGCGGCGACGCCGGCCTTGCGAAAATACTTCTGCGCCAGCACGTCGGAGGCGACCTGCGACCAGAACTGGGGCACTTCGACGTTTTCCAGGCGAAACACCACCGAGCCGTCAGGATTGCGGATTTCAGACGTCGTCAATCTGAAATCAATCGTGTCGTAAGGTGAGTGGCCTTGGGTGGTGTTGCGTCGTTCGATTCGCATGGTCGTGCCCCATTGTTTTTGACCGGACCGCTGGCGGCGGCTCGGTGTGTTTTTCCTTGAGCGAACCTCCCGCCGCAGCGTTGGCTGCGGCCCGATTGTTCGCACGCGAAAGCCGGTGGATCCGGCCCCGTTTCTCTCAGAGGGCAAAACCGATGCGCGCGTTGCTGCCCGCATTGGCCTTTGGCCCGGCACGATCTGGACGGAACCGCCGTTCCGTCCCGCCATGCATTCAACGCCCCAACCCTCACCCCGTTTACGTCGTGTGAGCCAATTCCGGCTCTCTTGCACTTCACGCTGGTGCCATTTGGCACCAGCGTGAAGTTGCTGGTTTAGCGCCCCGGACGGTCCGAATTCAGGGGCAAACGTGCCCCCGCACCGTGGCCGCGACCTGCGGACGGAGTGGTCATTTTGGAACCCTTTGGGAGCGACCGGCGGGGACCCAAACACACTCGCGCCGAACAGGAAGAAAGCTAGGACGACTCCATTGCGCCCGTCAAGGACTAGTACGAGAATCTGAATGAAATACTAAATATGGTGGAAAGAGGGGGAAAACAGGGGTCAGTGCCGCGCCTGTGATCGGCCCAAGTATCAGTGAGTCCTGAAGGATTCCCAAGCGAAAAAAAGACTCTTCGGGGTGTGGATTTTGGCTTCGCCCCGCTGTTCACAGGGAAGTATTTATTCGCCGTCGGCCATTGCACTCTCGAGACTCACCTAGCGCCACGGGCAGGCATGTCCGCGCCTCGCTGGTCTTGCGCTGCAATAGGCGGCAAGCTGCCGCCTATTCCCTGCCCGGTTATCCCTCCGATGACAGAATCAAAGCCGACCAGCGCGCGGGCGCGCATCTCGCCCGCCGGCCTCATGTTCCTTGCCGTCACCTCGGTCGGCTGGGGGCTCAACTGGCCGATCATGAAGTATATCCTGACCGAATGGCCGCCGCTGTCTACGCGCGGCATGAACGGCGTGGTCGGCGGCGCGCTGCTGGCTGCGCTCGCGTTGACGCGGGGGGAAAGGCTGCGTGTGCCGGCCGGGCAATGGCCGCGGCTGCTGCTGTCGGCATTTCTCAACGTCACGACCTGGATGATCCTGATGGGGCTGGCGCTGCTCTGGCTTCCCGCCAACGAGGCCGTGGTGCTCGCCTACACGATGCCGATCTGGACCGCGCTGTTGGCCTGGCCGCTATTGCGCGAACGGACGTCGGTGACGCGAATCCTCGCCCTGTTGATGGCGTTCGCCGGCGTTGCAGCGCTGACCGGCGCCGACGGCTTTGAGGCCAGCATGGACAAGTTGCCGGGCATCGCCATGGTGCTGGTCGGCGCCTTCATTTTCGGGCTCGGCACCATCACCGCCAAGCGCCTGCCGCTGGCGATGCCGCTGATCTCATCCTCGGCGCTGCAGATCGGGCTCGGCAGCGTGCCGGTGGCGCTGGGAGGCCTGTGGTTCGAACATCCGCGTATCGAGGCGTTATCCTCGCTCGGCTGGGCGCTGATGGCCTATATGACGGTCATTCAATTCTGCGTCGCCTATGTCTGTTGGTTTGCAGCGCTCGCCCGGCTGCCGGCCGCGGTCGCCGCGATCGGCACCCTGGCGGTGCCGGTGATCGGGGTTGTGGCCTCAAGCGTCGCGCTGCACGAGCCGCTCGGGCCCGGTCAAATTGCCGCACTCATCTTCACGCTCGCGGGCGTCATGCTGGCGACGCGGTGATGACCGCTTGAGGTGTGAAACAGTTCACTATCTGCCGCCCGCCCCATCGTGCTAGAGTTGCCCGTTGGGTGCGTGACAACCGGCGGAGCTCGGCCGTGGCGCAAGTGCATTTGTTTTGGCTCAATTTCAAGACATATTCTCAATCGCTATTTGGCTGGATCGCGAGAACAGCCACCGTTAGCAACCTCGTCGCCCTGACCTGGATCGGGCTGTCGGTCGTGATCTGCGTGCTGATCGTGCGCGAGGTGACGCGCGACGTTGTCACCATCGAGCCGATTTCGGTGCCGAAGACGCTCGCCGACAGCGGCTATACGTCGGACGTGGCGAGCCATCGTTTGCGCGACGCAATCAACCATTATGCGAGCTTCAACAAGCCGAGTTATTTCGGCGACATAGGCGGCTTGAATATTTCGGCGCGCGATGAACTGCCGGATTTCGTCGTCCCGACCATCGGTCTCTCGCTCAACGCGATCGTATCCTCGATCCAAAGCGTCTTGCACTACAGCCGCGGCCACGTGATCTCCGGCGAGATGATCTTCCACGACAAATTCGCGGTGCGCGTGCGCGTCGACGGCCGGCAGGTCTATACCAGCGGATTCGACTCCGACAGCCCCGACGATCTCTTGGCCAAGGCAGCGCCCGCGGTGATAGAGATCATCCAACCGGTCGTCGCGGCGATGGCGCTGTATCGCGATCATCAGGACCAGGGCCTGCTCAAGGCAGACGAAATCATTGCGCACACGGATCACTCGGACGCCAACGTGCAGGGGGCGTTCATATTGAAGGGAAACCATTCGCTTGCGGCCGGCAACAATGCCGAGGCGGAGAAAATGTTTCGAAAGGCCGTCAGCCTGCACTGGAGCGATCCCTCGGCGCACAATCTGCTGGGCATTGCGCTGCAGCGCCAACACAAGTTGGACGAGGCCATGGTGCAATTTCAGCGGTTCGCCGAGATGAGCCCCAGATCGCCGGCGCCTTACAACAACATCGGCTATAACCTCGTGCTGGCGACCAAGCCAGGCGAAAAGCTCGACGCGGCCATTGAGCAATACCGCCATGCCATCGAGCTTGACCCGCGCTACCTGATCGCCCGCAACAATCTTGGTCTCGCCTTGTCCCGCGAGGGCAATATCAAGGACGCGATATCGGAATATCGCGCAGCCATCCAAGTTGATCCGAAATATCTATTCGCGCACTGGAATCTGGCCTACGCCCTTCGCGGGCAGAACAAACTGGACGACGCGCTCACCGAATTCCGTACGGCGATCGATTGCACAAAGGACAAGCGGCAGCTCGCCATTCTCCATGTCGGTGTCGGCGACACTCTCAAGGAAAAGGCAGGCGCCGGCGGCAACCTTGACGACACGATTGCGGAATATCGGCGCGCCATCGAGATCGATCCGGCCTATGCCTGGGCGCACAACAATCTGGGCATGATCTGGCACGACCAGGAAAAGATCGACGATGCCATCGCCGAGTTTCGCAGCGCAACGCAGCTCGAGGCGGCCAATAAAACGATGAAGGAAAATCTGGAGCAAGCGCTCAAGATGAAGGACGCCGGCGCGCCAAAGGAAGCCAGCGCGTCCAAGGAATAGCCGCGCGCCCATCAACCACCTATTAACCAAGCTGGTCTATCTGGAGAGTTGGGCATTCGGGGCGCGTGTGCTGGCTTTGCGAGCCAGCCTTTAGCGTAGGCGCGGACCCATGGCCCAGAACCCGGAAGAATTGGACCCGGAAGAATTCGTCATCCTGACAGATCACGGCGCGATGAAACTGCGCTCGGCAGTATCGCGCGCGATGACCTTGCCGCCCAAAGAGCGCAAGCGAGCGACCATCGTCCGCGAAGGTGAACCGGCGATCCTGAATTTCGATCGGATCAAGAACCTTGCGGCGCAGTGGGACGAGCGGCTCGCCCCAATCGGCTGAATATTTTCACTGCGCTGGCGGTTTCGGATCGGGCCGCGCACCCCCCCGAGAGGCGGCCCGTGCACGGCCCCGTCACCCCCCGCTGAAACTGACACCATGGCGGGGCCGTGCTTTGATCCTTCGCGGTTACGGGCAGGGATGCCGATAGCCGTCATTGCCGAGATAAGTCCCCGACGCCGGATCGTAGGAGCGATAGCGCTGCGCGCAGTAGGCCGCGGAGTCATCGCCAACTGGTGCCGGAACCACCGCGACCGCGCCGTCGTCGACATACTGATCGTCGTAGTAGGCCGGCGCGTCGTAATAGCCCGGCCCGTCATAATAGGCGTAGGGGCCCGAGGCGAGGGCGCCGCCGATCACGGCGCCGGCCACTGCGCCGGGTATGAAGCCGCGGCCGTGGTCGCGGCGATCGCCGCGCCAGGCGCCGCCGCCGCTCCAGCTGGTGCGGCCGCCGGTCCATGCCGCCCCACCGCCGGGACGCGCCGCCGGGGCAGTGGCTGCAAGTCGCGCTGCCGGTGCGCCGCCGCCTATGCGCATGCCGCCGCCAGGAGCGTGGTAGGCCGCGCCACCGTGGCCGAATTTTCCTTCCGCGAAACTTGCGCTCGGTGTCACCACCGGAACCAGCAAGGCAAGGGCCGCAGCCGTACTCAACATCTTCGTGCTCAACATTGTCGTCATCTCCATGTCGCGGGATATGAGCTAACCGCCGGGGAAGACGGATGTTCCCGGCCGCGAAGTTTTGTGTGCAGGGGCCTGCAGATCCGGAGATGAACGCCGCATGAGCGGACCTGCGCGACATTCCGCCGCCCGAGGCTGCCCTCGTTACTGGACAATTTTGCCCGCGGATGGCATCAGGGCCGGCAGCAATAAGGGTTTTGGCCGCAATGAAACAGTTCCTTCTCAAGGTATTCACATGGTGGAACGGCCAGACCTTTGGCACGCAATTGTGGACCTGGCGGTTCGGCGAGCTGGTCGGCACCGACGACGAGGGCAATCGCTACTATCGCACCCGCGGCGGCAAGATCGATCCGACGCTGCACTTCGAGCGGCGCTGGGTGATCTACAACGGCATTGCCGAGGCGAGCCGTATTCCGCCTGAATGGCACGGCTGGATGCATCACACCGTCGACGTGCCGCCCACCGAAGAGAACTACGCCGCCCGTGAGTGGGAAAAGCCGCATGTGCCGAACATGACCGGCACGCCCGCGGCCTACCGGCCGTCGGGCTCGACCTTGGCGAGCGGCCGCAGGCCCGCGGCCACCGGCGATTACGAGCCGTGGACACCGGGCAGCTGAACACCATTCACCGTCATTCCGGGGCGCACGAAGTGCGAACGCGAAGTCCGGAGGTCGTTGCACGAGATTCTCAGATGTGCAATTGCCCATCATAGTTCGCTCTGATGCGCGTCCCGGAATGACGAAGCGCACCTGTGGACAACGGGAACAACGGGGACAGTTGTCGCGGCGTTCTTGTGCTTTCAGCGGGCTCGGAGCTTAATCATTTCATCTTACGGAGATGGGACGCCATTGCGTCGGTTCGGGCTCCAGTCGCGACTGTCCCGATATGCAGCGGCCACCGAGTAGGACACGGCTGGGAAATAGGCCCCCGGTGCAGAGGTTCTGAAATCGCCCGTCAATGTGTGGCTGCCGTGAGACAGGAAAGGCCGTCTGGGAAACCGGGCGGCCTTTTTCTTGTTGTGCCGGCTTCTTCTACGCGAGCCGCGCAGCCGCGCGCCTGATCATTTCGCCGCGGCGCGCCTGCGCAGGCGCGATCCGCTCCTTCAACAGCGCAACGATTTCCGCCGGCGCGGTTTCGGGCGAGCCTGAGTTGAACGGCGGTTCCGGATTGTACTCGAGCCTGAGCTGGATCGCTTCCGCGGTCCTGCGGTCGACCAGCAGCGACACCAGCGTCAGCGCGAAATCGATGCCGGCGGTGACGCCGCCGCCGGTGATGCGGTTGCGGTCGACGCAGACCCGGGTGTGGGTCGGCGTGGCGCCGAACTCCTTGAGAAATTCCATCGCGGTCCAGTGCGTCGTCGCGCGATAGCCCGTGAGCAAGCCGGCCGCGCCCAGCACCAGCGATCCCGTGCATACGGAGGTAATGTATTTCGCCCCCTCAGCCTGCCGGCGCAGGAAGGCGAGCATCTCCTCGTCGTTGATCATGTCGTCGGTGCCGAGCCCGCCGGGCACGCAGATGACGTCGAGTTGCGGACAATCCGCAAACGTGATGGTCGGCGTCAGCGTCAGCACACTATCGCTTGCGACCGGCTCGATCCGTTTCCAGATCAAATGCACTTTTGCGCCGGGTACGCTGGAAAACACCTGCACCGGGCCGGTGAGGTCGAGCTGGGTGACACGCGGAAACATCACAAGGCCGATCTGCAACGGTGTCGACATGATGAGAGCCTTTCGAGTTCTATTCGTAATGCGGGCAGCAACCTCCAATCGTCATTGCCGGGCTTGACCCGGCAATCCATCCTCTTCGCAAGAGACTCTTACGACGAACGATCGATGCCCGGATCAAGTCCGGGCATGACGACCGAGTGTGTGATGGTCAGCCCGACACTTGACGAAGTCACCATGACATGATGGCGTTCTGTCCGGAATGGTGAAATTCCCTCATTTCAGGACAAACAGGACAACACGCCATGATCGGCATCCTCATCTATCCCGATTTTCAGATCCTCGATGCCGCAGGGCCAATCTCGGTGTTCGAGATCGCCGCGCGTCTTTCCGGCGCGGCGCCGGCGATCAAGGTGTTTTCCGCGATCCCCGGCGTGGTGCTCTCTTCGTCCGGGACTGAGATGCTGGCGCGCAAGTTCGCATCCCCGGGTGCGATCACCACCCTCATCATCGCCGGCGGTGACGGCGTCGAGGCGGCGGCGCGAAACGAACGCACGATCCGGTTCGTGCGGGCGGTCGCCAAGCGCGGCGTTCGCGTCGCCAGCGTCTGTTCCGGCACCTTCATCCTAGCGGAAGCAGGCCTGCTGAACGGCAAGCGCGCCACGACGCACTGGCAGCGTACGCGGCAATTCCTCGCAACCTATCCGGACGTGAAGCTCGAGCCCGACCGGATCTACGTCCGCGACGGCAATATCTGGAGTTCGGCCGGAATTACCGCCGGCATCGACCTTGCGCTCGCCATGGTCGCGGAGGACTACGGCGACCAGATCGTGCAAAAAACCGCGCGCCAGCTCGTGCTCTATAACAGGCGCAGCGGCGGACAATCGCAGTTTTCATCGCTCCTTGAACTGAAGGCGCCGAGCGGGCGGTTCGGGGCGCTCCTGACATGGGCGCGAGAACATCTCGATGCGAAGCTTACCGTCGAGGATCTCGCCGAGCGGGCCGGCATGAGCGCGCGGCATTTCACCCGCGCCTTCATCGCCGAGACCGGCGCCACGCCGTCAAAGGCGATCGAGCGGCTCAGGATCGAGGTGGCGCGGGCGCGCGTGCAGTCGTCGTCCGAAGCAATCGAGCGCGTCGCGCAAGCAACCGGCTTCCGTGATCCCGAACGAATGCGGCGCGCCTTCATCCGCGCCTTCGGCCAGCCGCCGCAATCGCTGCGCCGCGCGGCGAGGGCCGGGTAATCCAGAGCCCCGTTTCAATTCTATCGAAACGGAAAGGGCTCACAGCAGGATGACTTTTCTTCGAATCGTCATCCCGCTCTATCTTTTTGTTTGAGCACGATCTCCGCGCAAACGCGTTCTGCGTTTGTCGCGAGGGAAAACCGGTGTCCACTTTTCCGGATCATGCTCTAGAACTTTATCATGCCGGTCCTCGTCAGCGTCACCTTGGGGGAGACGATCGGTGCGTGGGTCATGTGCCAGGCCACGTATTGCTCCGCAAATGCTTCGATTGAGGCCATCCCATCGACTGGGACAACCACATTAAGTCCGCGAAGTGCGGCTTCGCCGCCGGTATAAGTCACGAGGCCCTCGGCCGAGGTGCCGACCACGATGAGAGTTTGGATGCCCTTGTCCTTCAAGATCTGTTCCAGATTGGTCTTGAAAAACTTGTCGACGCCGGACTGCACGGACGGCTCATCGGCGGCCGCGGCAACATCGGGTATGATATCCGCAGTCGCAGTGTTAGGTGGCAGGCTGTAGATCACAGTGACCTTTGCCGCGCGCGCTTCGCCAAGCAGCTTCTTCATCGCAGGAATCGCGGTCACGCAGCGCGGCCGCTTGCCGCAAAGCGGGGTCACCAAGTCGCCCATAAGTAGCGCCGTGGTCTTTGGATCGACGGTCACCGGCTTGAGCTCGGGAGCCGCGGGCGTCTTCACGTTTGCCCAATCGTCAATGATATCGGAGGCAACTGCTTTTGAAGCAGTGCCTGCCGTCGTAACCCAAAACACCCCGATGACTGCACATATGATCGCGAACCGGCCACCCATAGCGTGTACTCCCATGACAACTGCGTGAATAGTTATGCTGGCGCCCCATAGAAAAGATGCGAAATTATTCAAGCCGTGTCAAAGGCCTCGTTTTCACGGCGCTCGTCCCCTTGCGGCACGATTTTCCTCGAAAGGCTCCCCAACACTCGCCCGCAGCCTTCGCCAGGCGAGCACGGCACCGGTAAGGCTGAAGGCCAGGCCGCCTGCGCATAACGCGACGATCGCAATCGTGCGCAGCCATGGGGAGGACCGCAGCGGCGGAAAGTCGAGTGTGTGCAGTCCGCCGAAAAGCCAGCGATAGGCGCGGCGAGATGAATCCAGGCGGTCCAACAATGCGCCGCTCGCGCCGTCGATCTCGTACCATGTGCCGCCGCAGACGATGCGAAATACCGGCGCCTCCGGCAGCGCTGGTTTCGCAAGATAGGCGTCATCGGCGCCGATGGCGGAGGCATGATCGCAATTGCGTTCGAGCAGTTTGGCGGCGGAGTCGATTTCGTCTTCTCGGAGGAACGCGCGGGGAGGCGAGGTCACTTCCGTTTCGGGCGCGGCCCGAGACAGCCGCTGCTCATCGAGAGCATCGCGGTCGCGGCGGTAGATCTGCCCGGAGAATGCGAACCATTCGATTTCGATCGCCGCCGTGGGCGCGTGATGCATCACGTCGGGCGGCAGGCGATCCCATGCCGGCTTACCTGCCAGCATGAGCGCATCGGCGGGTGTGGCGCCGGTGGAAAACAATCGGCCGTCATCCATCGACAGGAAGCCGCTGAAGATCCAGCTCAGGATGAAGGGGGCAAAAGCCAAGCCCAAACGATGATGCCAGGCCTGCAAATCGCGATAGGCTGGCGACACGCGTCGGCTGGCGCGGCTCAAACGCAACAGGCCGATGATGAAGCCCAAGGTCGCGCCGATCGTCGCAACGAGCGAGAGCCACCACATCAGCCTGCTCCAGGCCCATTCGTGATGACGCAAGGTGGCCGGATAAAGCCAGTGCACGACGCTACCAAAATAGTTCAGCGCCCGTGCATTTCGCGTGGCGACGAGAACGACGCCGCCGGTCGTCGAGGACACGTAGAGCTCGGTACCGCTCTGATCGTTGAGCGGGACACGATAAAGCGGGCGATCGAAATCGAACTCTCCCGATACCGTCCATTGATCGTACGACATTTGTTCGGCTGCGACGGCATGTGCGGTGTCGAGCCCGCGTAGCCGCGCGCAAGCGATCGCGATGTCGAGCGCCGTTCGTTCGGAGCGAACGCCGCCGTCGCCAAGATCGGCAGCGCGAAGGACGCGCGCCGCCGACGCTCCAGAAATGAGATAAACCGGACCATCGCGCCGTCCCGCAAGACGCACCCGCGTCACATCCTGGATACCGCTGGCGGCGACGGCTTCAGACGGACCATGACGGACCTTGTCGCGATCGATCGCCACCCATCCGGCAAGGCGGTCCACGCCAATCCGCGCCGGAAACGGCACGAAATGCATCACGATTCCGGACGCGAACCACATCGCAAACAACAGGCAGAACGCGACACCCCACCAGCGATGCAGTGCGATCAGGATACGCATGCGTCCTCTTCGCGTATCACCATTTCGCCGAGGCCGAAAGCTCGTAGGTTCTGGGCGCGCCGAGCAGCACCGAATCGTTCAGGCCAGGATCGGCGTACTGGGCATAGAGCGCATTGGTCAGATTGCGCACGCGGAAACCTACCCGCATCTTCTCCAGGCCTTGCCACCACAAGTCCCTGCCGGGGATGTCGACAAAGGCGTAGAGGTCGGCGGTCGTGTAGGGCAGCATGACGGTGAGATTGTCCTGGGACACAAAACGCTGTCCGACATGCCGCAGCGAGCCGCCAACCTCGACCGGCCAGCGCCAACTCTCGGACCAGTAAGACGCGCCAGTATTGATGATCACGGGTGCGACATTGGGTACCGTGTTGCCGGTCGAGGCGCCGAAATCGCCAAATTGCGATTCCGTGAATGCGACATTGCCCCAAAGCTTCAGATTTTCGATCGGGCGCACCGCGCCGGCGAGCTCGACGCCCCGGCTGTGAACTTCGCCGGCTTCCGTTGAGATCGCATTGGTGAGCGCCACAAAGACGTTATGACGCACGATGTCATAGGCCGCGAACGTGGCCTCCGCCCGCTTGTCGTCGGAGATCACCTTGACGCCGGTCTCATAGATACGCGCGCTGGTCAGGTCCAGCGAGCTGCCCGGCGACACCGAGAAAATGTCGGCAATCGCAGGATCGTAGGCGGTGGCGTACATGCCGTAGAACATCAGTCCCTTGGTCGGCTCGAAAGTCGCGGCCGCGCGATACGATACCGGCCGCCAGTTCTTGGTGAAGGGCTGGCCCGCCGGGATCGAGCCGTCGAAATTGATGCCGTCACGCGACAGCCTGATATCTTCGACGCGGATGCCGCCGATCAAGGCAAACCACGGCGTGATCTTCAGGCGGTCCTCCACCGAGCCCGCGAGACTTTCCAGGGTGCTGTTGCGGATGTTCGGCTGCGGCACGCCGTAAAATCCGGGGATCGGATTGATCGGGTCGACCGAATCGAAGGGAAAGGTGTTGGGGTTTCCTTCCTGCGCGAACTGGATGTCGTTGCGGCTCACCTGCAATTGCCCGGCCAGCCGGTTCTCCATGCCGAAGAAGGACGAGTCCCAGGCAACGTCGGTGTTGTTGCCGATCACCTGCTGCTTGTGGTCGACAAAGAAGCGGTCGCGGTCGACCAGCGAAGTCGCGGGATTGAACGCGTAGGTCTCGCTGTCGAAGAAGTGCCGCTTGGCGCCGTATTCATAGGCCTGGTTCTTGACCGTGACATCCTCGGTAACCTTCAACTCGAAGCCGCCGCGCAGCCATAATTCATGCGCGCCGACGGAATTGTCAGCGACGTTGTAATTGGTCCTGGTGGTACGGGAATCTATCGTCACGGGAGAAATGACATCGCCGGTGAAGGTGTTGACCGCCGATCCCGCTACGACGCCATGCGTCGAGAACGGCCCGGAGAACGCGGTCGTCGTGAACGGCGTACCCCAATAGGCGTGGCCGTCGTCGCGCTTGTAGTCGACGGCAGCAAACACCTTGAAGGCGTCGTTGACGCGGTAATTGAGCTGCCCCGAGACGTTGTTGAGCTTCTCGTAGTCGCCGTCGATGAAGCTGGCGATTTTCGAGGAGCTCACATCGAAGCGATAATCGAGCCCGGGGAGGGTGGTGCTGCCGCCCGAGCCGAAATGCGTGCGGTAGGTGCCGAGCGTATCGATCGAGGTGTCCAGCTCACTCCTGATCGGCCCCGTGGTCGGCTGTCGCGACACGAAATTGACGGCGCCACCGATCGCGTCGAGGCCGCTCATGATGGCTGACGGGCCCTTGAGGAATTCGACCTGATCGAGATTGGCGGTTTCCATCACCCGCGAGGTGATGTTTCCCGGCCCGATCGAGATGCTGTTGTAGAGCACGTTCACCTCACCGAAGGTGAAGCCACGCATCGTAAAAGTCGCGGGCGCACCGCCAACGTCGCCGGAGAGCACACCGACCGCGCCTATCGCGGCTTCCGTGGTGGTGCGATAACCCTGCTCGCGCATCTGTTGCTGGGTGACGATGTCCACACTGGCCGGCGTCTCGTGCACGGTGAGGCCGAGCCGGCTGGCGCTGGTCGCGACCAGGTTGCCGTTGAGCGGCGTGGGTACGACCGTCGTGGCACTCCCCGGAGGCGTAGACACGGCTTCCGGGCCAAAAGCCGGCTGAGTGGTCGGCGCCGGTTTCGGCGCGATTTGCCTGGCGCGCTTCGGCGGCGCTGGCGAGTTGTCGCGGTAACGGCGCGCGCTCCTCGGCTTCGGCGGCGACACCACGACTGGATCGAGCGTGCCCGCTTGTCCGGGCAGGACTTGCCCGCTTTGCGCGGTGGTTTGCGCCGACGCGGGCGCTTGCGCGCCAGCAAACAGCAGCAGGATCAGGCTCGAGGGTAGCGCTGAACAAGACAGCCAGCGCCGCGTTGACAGGATTGGATCAGCCGAACGCGCGCAGCCGCGCGACGGCAGGTGAAATGCCAGGATTTTTGGAATGGACACGATTTAAATCGACGGCGAATATTAGATCGCCAGGCGCGTTGTCGATAAAATCTGCCTTTCGCCCAAAGCGGCAGATCAAACCGGCTCTACAACGCTACGGAGCACCCCGCCCGACGCGTTCGCGCATGACCATGACCGGCAGCAGGTTTCCTGGCTCGCGAGTCATCGCCTCTGGCCACCTTCCCAGGATCTTTCGATCCCAGTGGTAATAATGGTCGTCGGCTCGTCGCTTACAGTTGCGGGGGCAGCCGCGGCATTGCCTGTCGAGACAGACGCACCGCATTCCCTTGGTTAGCCCTTACGGGCACTACCGTTCACGACATTGGCATTCGCTTCGGTCGCGAGTCAAGGACCGGCGCGATGCGCCGATCTCACGCATGAGTTCTAGCGAGGCGCCTCCAGGATGGGCTATGCTGGTCGGACCATGCCAACTGATCGTCCCTCGAAGAGACGGGCCCGCTGGCGCTCGGATATCGATGCGTTGACCTTTCCAGTCGAGACACATTCGGCGTCGTGCGCTGTGCATCGGCGCGCATTCCGAACGCTGCTCGGGTCCGAACCGACGGCCGAGGAATGTCTGCGCTACTTCGATCAGGTCGAATATGCGTTCGAAGCGGCCGCAAGCGCGAAGATCGCGCAAAAAAACATACCGATCAGGACAAACTTTCATCTGACCAGTCGTGACATCGTTCGAAAACTCATAGTATAGCAGTGCATGGACACGGAGAATGCCGATGACACAGTCTCAGACCGCCCATCTACCAGTTGCCGTCACCAATGTTGGCCGGATTGCGCAGCCGGCTCTCGCCATGGCGCTCGGCATCTTTATCGTGGCGATGGTCGGCTTCTCCCACATTGACGTCGTGCACAATGCCGCTCACGACGTGCGGCACTCGAATGCCTTCCCGTGTCACTAGTCCATAGCCGATGCACCTGTTTCGTTCCATTGTGTTCTCGGCCGTGGTTGCCGGCATAGCCGCCGGCGCAGTCATCACGGTCATCCAGCAACTCGGCACGGTGCCCCTGATCCTCAAGGCCGAGACCTACGAAAAGGGCCAACGGGCCAAATCGGCCGAGCTTCCGTCCGCGCCCGTGACGGTCGGCCACAGCCATGCCGAATCCGCGGTTGCCGAACACGAACACGGCGCCGAAGCCTGGGAGCCTGAGGACGGATTGCAACGCAATGCGTTCACGGCAGGCGCGAATGTGCTGACGGCGATCGGTTTCGCACTAGTCTTGGCCGCGCTGTTTGCTTTTCGAACCGGCAATGGCGCTCACGGCATCCGTTGGCACGAAGGGCTGGTATGGGGGCTCGCCGGGTTCACGGTGTTCACGCTTGCTCCGGGCCTCGGCCTTCCACCCGAACTGCCCGGCGTTCCGGCCGCGCCTCTTTTATCCCGACAAATCTGGTGGGTGCTGGCAGCGCTCGCCGCGGCCGGAGGCCTGAGCCTGATCTTCTTGCGCCGCACAGCGCCAGCCTCGATCGCCGGGCTGATACTAATCATTCTGCCGTATCTTGTTGGCGCCCCGGAACTGGAGAATGTCGAGACGAGCGTGCCAACGTCGCTGTCTCATCAGTTCGCCGTGACGGTCACCGTGACCAGTCTTGTGTTCTGGTCCGTGTTGGGAAGCCTGACCAGCATTGCCTTTGCATATTTTGACCGCTCCGCTTCGGAAGTCCCGCCGCCCTAGCAGCGGCTTGCGGCATCATGAGCGTCGCAGTCTTGGCGGCAACACGCGCCAGGTATCTGTTGGCGGAGGGAATCGGTGGAATATTTTTTCGTGGAACCGGAGGTCGCCGGTGGGCTCGGACCGCTCACGGTGATGGACACAACCACTCATCCGCCCATCGTAAGCAAGCTTCACTATCACTTCGACGGATGGCTCGGCAACGTGCTCCTGGAGACATTTCCATGCTTCATCGTTACCGACGGCGCTCGCCAGGCACTTCAAGCCATCGGCGCAACGGGCGCGAAATTCGATGAGGTTGAAGTCACCGTGTCCGAACAATTCGAAGAGCTCTACCCAGACAAGCAACTTCCGAAGTTCGTTTGGTTAAAGGCCGATGGCAAACCGAAATTTGACGATTTTGCAACCGCGCCAGACGGCCGATTGATCGTTTCCGCGAGAGCCCTCGAAGTTTTGCAAGGTCTTGGAATATCCAACGCGCTGATCGCATCGTCCTTGGCCCAGCGATGATCCGGATCACTGGGCTAGAGCATGATGGCCATAAGTCGAATCGGCGAACTTTAGATCACCTCGCCCCGCTTGCGGGGAGAGGTCGGATTGCGCAGCAATCCGGGCGAGGGGGACTCGAATGTGCGGAGAGTCCCCCTCGCCCCACCCTCTCCCCGCAAGCGGGGCGAGGGAGTGTGGTCCGCCTCGCCTCAACCCAGACTCATCATGCTCTAGCCGGCCGGAATGAGCGCGAAGGGCGCTCAACCAGCCGGCGTGCAAACCCGTTAAGCGTCACTTCGCCACCGCAGCGATACGCGGCCATTCGTCCATCTGAACGCGGGCGACCAGCTTGTAGCTGCCGTCCGCCGGGCGGAAGACCGAAGCCTCACCTTCCTTCACGTCGAACCAGTCCTTGCCGAGCGCCGCGACAATGTTCGGCTGGTGCGTGATGAGAATCGTATTGGTGTGAGCCTTCGGTGCCGTGGCGACCATCTTTCGAAATGCCTCGGCGCGCCGGCCGTTCTCGTTCGGCGACACGATAAGGCCGCCCTCGGTCAGATCCGTTGTCTTCTCGATGTCCTGGAAGCCGGCGATAACAGCGGTTTCATACGCGCGGTTGTATTTGCTGGTATAGACCTTGCCGATCGGCACCCCGGCCTGACGAAGCGCATCGCCAAATGCCTTCGCCAACGCCTTGCCCTTGTCATTGAGGTTCCGTTGCGCCCCGATGTTGTCGAAGTTGAGCGGGTCGGTATCGGCCTGATCCGGGAAAGTGGCGCCGTGGCGGACGACGACGACAAGATCGCCGGCGCGCAAGGCCTGCGCGATATCCTTGTCGTCCGCGCTTGCCGTCGGCACCGCAACGAAAAGCACGGTCAAAAGCCCGATGAAGGTCGCCACCGCGGTGACAACCGAATTTGATCTCGAAGACATGATCTCTCCCTTAAAAAAATAGCCGCGCCCTACAAGAACGCCGGGGAGGCGCTTCTATTCCACCCACCGCGCGAGGCGAGCATTCGCATCAGTAGGACTCCCTATCAACCAGGGGTCATGCTCTCGCTTCAAAAGCGGATGTTCCGGGGACCGGACGGCCACCTGACTGCCCCCTGGGAACATCGAAGGTGCGGGCACCGATTTCAGGCGGCATCGGCGCCAGCCATGGCGAGGCGAGAAGCGTAGCGTGTGCATCGGAAAGCCCTTGCATCCAGCGGTCTTGCATCGTGGCGCGGCTGAATTCGTAGTCCTTGGAATACCCCTGGACTTCCGTCGGCCGGTAGATCAACTCGACGATATCCCATGGTGGTCACACAGCCGAAATTATAGAGAAATGTCGCTTCGGGTGTCTTGCGAAGGTGCTCTGGAAGCTGATCCCAGAGATTGTTGATGTTGTGGCGAACGTCATGCATCAAGCGAAGCGTATCGGTGGCTGCCCGGGTCCGGATTGAATAACGAATATCCTTTTCACGCTCGCACACCTCCATAAGATCGGTGGGTGATTTTCCCCGCGCATGAAACAAATCGACCTGGAATATCAGCCTGCTTCGGCGTGGAACGTACTCGACCACGTATTGGAGCGGTGTGTTTGAAACGAGACCGCCATCCCAATAGAGTTCGCCATCGATCTCGACGGCGGGGAATCCGGGCGGCAGAGCGGCGCTGGCCATGACATGCTCTGGCCGAATGGCCATTTCCGCGTTGTCAAAATAGGCGAAGTTGCCGGTGCGGACGTTGACGGCGGCGACGCTGAAGCGAACCTCACGGGCGTTGATGCGATCGAAGTCAACGAACCGTTCGAGCGTGGCCTTGAGCGCGCCGCTATCGTACAGGCTGATCGGGGTGCTTAAAACCAATCCGCCGGCGTTCGTGGCGCAAAGAAACCGGACTGACCGAACATCAGCGCGCTGAACGCGCTCGCGCGATGATCACCGTTCGTCATCGCGCCCGGCAAGATCGACGAAAGGGATGAAGGCGTCGTAATCTGTTCCCAGAAGGCTCTCAGATGTTCCACACGCTTGTCGGGAGCGTTGCCGGCAATGATCGCGGCGTTGATGGCGCCAATCGAGATGCCGGCGATCCAGTCGGGCAAGTATTGGGAAGTCGAGAGCGCTTCGTAGACGCCGGCCTGGTAACTGCCCAGAGCTCCCCCGCCTTGCAGCACGAGACCCACTTTCTTGTCGTAGCTATCGGTGCGAATCGGAACCTTCTGTGCAGTCATGCGCCATGCTCACCTGTTGAATTCTGCGGCAACATCCGTTGCAGCACGCCCTCGTGCAAAACCAGACGGTGGAAAAGCGCGGCGCCCACGTGCAGGCCGATGAGGACAATGAGCGCGTTGGCGCCGAATTCGTGAGCCTCCGCGAACCGGATACTGATTGCCGGATTCGGCTCCAGCAGAGCCGGTACTTTCCAGATCAACAATTCAAACGGTTTGCCGCGCAACAGGACCCTGCTTAGACCCGTGATCGGCTGTACGAAAAGCAGGACATAAAGTCCGTATTCATTGGTCTTTGCGATCGTTTGTCGCAGCTTGGCCATGCCTTGCGGAAATGGCGGCAAATAGGCGAAATTGCGCCGCCAAACGAGACGCAGCAACCCGACGATCCAAATCAGCAGACCGCCTGGTGCGTTGCCACAAGTTCCATGGCAAGGCCGCTCTCGTGGCCGACGGCTTCGCGTAGCCATGCGGTCGCAAGCTGACCGGCGATGAGGAGCACCGTAAGCGAATGCGGCGCAATGCTTATTCGATCGAATCGTCCGTTCCCGGATATGGATTTTTGGGCCGGTACTTCCGCGGGTTCCAAAGTTTTGGTCATGGCAATCGGCTCCGGATCTGCGCACGAAGTGCTTGCTGCGAGCCGAGACCTGGGCGACGACGTATTTATTCCGTCGCCGGCTGCCGTTCGTGTTCAGACCTTGCGGATAATCTGGTGCGCTACACGCATTCGCTGGTGCCGCCGATTTGAAGTTCCGGCATCTCTAGCGTCCGTCGCCGTCCAACAGCCCGAGCTTTCGCCCCAGCCATTCCGTGGTCGGCGCCTGGATCAGGATGGTCATCAGGATGGCGACAAAGGTGACAGAGGCGATCAGATGCGCCCCCGGCGCCTTGATGCCGAGCAACAGGCCGGCAAGCGCCGCCGGAATGACGCCGGTCTCCCGCGTCCAGCACATCAACAGGAGTTCGGCAAAACTCCATTTCGCCCGGCGATCCGGCCATGCGCAGAGCAAAACCGTGACCGGTCGCGCCACCAGCATCAGCACGGTGACAACGGCTACGCCGCCGAGCCAATATTGATGCATCAGGTTGAAATCGACCTGGGTGCCGAGCAGGACGAAGATGAACAGGCGCATGATGAAGGCCGTGGTCAGCACGAATTCATCGAGCTTTTGCGCTTCGCCTGCTTCCATCTTGAAGCCGAACGCCTCCTTGTTGCCGATGAAAATGCCAAACACGAACACCGCCATGAAACCCGAGGCGTGCAGGCCGTCGGCTGCGAAATAGGCGGAGATCACCGCGACCAACGTCACCAGCGGCGCATATTCGGCGAGGAACGCCCATCGTTCATGCGCGATCAGCAGTGAGGCCAGATATCCGAACGCAATGCCGGCAACGATGCCGATCACGGACTGCTCGAGCAGCGCGACAAGCGAATGCGCAAGCGAGAATTCGCCGCTGCCGGTCGCAACCGTTACCACGGTAAGCGCCAGGATCGCGCCCATCGCGTCGTTGAACGCGGATTCGCTGATCACGGTCTGCGCCACCCGCTCGCGAATCCGGATCTGGCGAAAAATCGGGATCAGCGTTGCCGGATCGGTCGAGGCCAGCGTCGTGCCAAGCAGCAGCGCCACAATGAGGGGAACGCCGAAGACGAAATGGGCGGCGATCCCCGTAATCACTGCGGTGATGACGACGCCGGCAGTCGCGATCACCACAATGGTGATCCAGACCTGTTTCAGAACGGGCAGCCGCAGCGCCGCGCCGCCATCGAATAGAATATAGCTCGCGCCGAACAGCACGATGATTTCATTCAGCGCCGAATCGGCCGGTATGTGCACGAGCCCGAGCGCTTGTGGCCCGATCGCGAGACCTGCGATCAAAGACAGCGCGACGTCGGGGATCCTGATCCTTTGCGCGAGGAACGCGGCAACCGTGCCGATCGCCAGAACAATTCCGCACGACAAGAGCGTGTGCCTGGCGATCTCGATCGAGCTTGACGCTTCCACGCCCGTTCAATCCAACGTCACGGCAACAATTGGTCCCGGCATGGAAACCTCCCTGATTCGTTTGGCCGGACAATAACCCGGATTTGCTGCGCTTCTCCGATCATGCATGATGGATCGGCGACGGAGAGGCTAATTCAGTGCCTTGGTGACGGCTGGCGCGACCTCTTGCGCGCTCAATCTGCTGACGATCGGCTTGAGCAGTTGCGGCGACAGATAGATCGGGAATTGGCAGAGCGCGAAATAGAGCCACGTCGGTCCGGGCAAGACGCCGTCCGTCGCCGCCAGCATCAGCCCCATGTTGCGTTGTGAGACCATCAGACCGAGCGCCAGCGCGCGGTCATGGCCAATGCGACGGAAGATCAGCACGGTGACGCCGAGCAGCGCGAAAAACACCGCAAAGGCAAGCAACGCCAATTCGACCGTCCCCACGGGATCGGCCAAAAAGCTGCCCGCCACGCTCCCCATGACAGCGGCGACGAAGACGAACAGGATCAGGATATTAAGCCCGTCGATCGGGGCTGCGTGCCGCTTGATGGCGGAAGCGCCTGCCGTCCAACGGATCGCGGCCGCAACCAATAGCGATCCCGCGAGGATACCGGCCAGCTTCAGCCCGAGCCCAAGCGGCGAAAGCGTCAGCGCCGCGCCGAAAAACACGTAAGCGAACATCGGCGCCGAGAACGGAACCAGCGCGGTGCTGGTCACGAGCGTGACGAGCACCAAGGTGGAATCCAGTCCCATCACCGCCGCGAGCGCAGGGGATGCCATCATCGGCGAAGCCACCGCCTGCAGCATCAGCGCCAGGAACAGGTCCGGCGAATGCGCATCGAGACCGGCCGCGCGACCGCTGACGCCAATGATGAGCGGCACACCGAGCGTGGTCCACGCCGTCGCAGCAAGCACGATGCCCGGCCGCCGCAGGTGATCGCGCAACGCCGCAATATCCACGCGCATGAAGGAGATGCAGAGCAGAACAAAGACCGCTTCGGTGACAAAGGGCTTGAGGAGCTCGCCGAGCGGCGGAACGGCGATGCCGAAGAACACGAGTGCGGCGATCGCGCGGGTGCCCTGACCGCCCAGCCACGTCAGCGCTCGCACCGGGAGGGCAAGGCTGCTTTGCAAAGTGACAGGCATATGTCCTTGGCGTGGAGCGATCCGCGTCGATAAAAGGAGTTGTCGAGGAAGCCGAACCGGGACCGGAAAATGCGACCATGCGGCAATCGCCGCGTCGTACAAAGTAACATCTCGTTACGTTGTGTTTCCGCCGGGCCGGACCTCGACGCGTGCACTCAATTGGAGGCAAGATGGGGACACTCCGTTCTCATGTTGGGCTGCCCAAAATAACAGTCATGGGTGAAGCGATGCACAAGGTCAGCCGACGCGCGCACTTGCAAGGCTTGTTGGGCATGGCGGCGTTGGCCGGTTTGCCGGGCACAGCCCGTGCCGAAGACCCGCCGATACCACCGGAGGGGATCGGTCAGCGGATCAAACACCTTTCCTACAGCGACATCGGCGGGCGTCCGGACAGCGTCCAGATCATGTCGAACCGCAAGCACCTCTACGTCGGCCACATGTTCAGCGACGGGGTGACCGTTCTGGACGCCAGCGACCCGCGCAATCTGAAGCCGGTGAGTTTTTTTACCGCCGGCCAATACACCCGTACCCATCATTTGCAGTCGTCGGACGATCTGCTGCTGGTCGCCAACGGTGCCAACATCGTCGCCATGCAGTCCTACAGCGACCAGCGCGGCTATTTCGAGAATAGCCTCGCCGACAGCATCACCAGGCGCAAGAATTTTCGCAGCGGGCTATCGATCCACGACATCTCCAAGCCTGACGAGATGCGAGAGATCGCGTTTCTGGAAATGCCGGGACTTGGCATCAATCGCATGTCCTGGATGGGCGGGCGTTATGCCTATGTGTCCGCGCACTTCGACGGCTTTACCGATCATTGCCTTTGCATCGTCGACCTGCAGGAAATCACCAAACCCGTCATCGTTTCGAAATGGTGGCTGCCGGGAATGAACCGCGCGGCAGGCGAAGTGTCGAATACGCCCAAGGGCAAGCGCTATGCGCTGCATCACATGATCGTCGCCGGCAAGCTCGGTTATGGCGCCTGGCGCGACGGCGGCTTCACCATCCACGATGTCAGCGATGCCGCGCAGCCGAAACTGTTGTCGCACATCAACTGGTCGCCGCCATTTCCTGGTGGCACGCATACGCCGCTGCCGCTGCCGGGGCGCAACCTCGCGGTGGTGGCGGATGAGGCGAACGCGGAAAAGTGCGCAAAGGGCCTGTTCCAGATCTTCGTGATCGATGTGCGGGCACCGGAGAATCCGGTGACGATTTCGACCATGCCGGTGCCGCGCGAGCGTGACTATTGCGCGGCCCCCGGCACCTTCGGGCCGCACAATCTGCATGAGAACCGGCCCGGTTCCTTCCAGAGTGAGGAAACCATTTTCGCCACCTACAATGCCGGCGGCGTGCGCGTGTTCGATATCAAAGATCAGTTTGCGGCGAAGCAGCTGGCATTCTGGCTGCCGCCGGCGCCAGCCAGGCTGATTGATCCGAGACCCAACATCGCGCTCGCCGCCAAAACCGCCGACATCTATGTCACGCGGGAGGGATTGATCTATGCAAGCGACTGGAATGCCGGCCTTCACGTGCTCGAATATGAAGGCTGACTGAGCGCCAAGACAGTCCGAGAGCGCACGCACTAAATTTGCGATTCTAGTTTCGCTCCTGGGTTACTTTGCCCCAAGCGTGGCTCTGTCCCAGCCAGTAGCCGCTGAATGTTGGCACGATGGCGCACAATCACGTAAATGCTGCCTGCAATCACCAGTAACCGATAGGGCAACGGTTGCTCCAAGCCGCAGATGAGGGCGATCGCAGTCAACGCCGCTAGCATCGAACTAAGGGAAACAAGCCGAAAAATAGCCAGCACAACGCCAAAAACCGTCGCAGCACCTAAACCTACTGGCCAAGAAATCGCCAGCAACACGCCTAGCCCCGTCGCGGCGGATTTGCCACCGGTGAAATTCAACCAAATCGAACGGCTATGCCCCAACAACACGGCAAGTCCGGCCAAGCAAACAGCCCAAGGCACCCAAGTTTGCAGATCAAGCGCTGTCGGTGGCGTGACGGACGGCAATGTATAGAACCAAGGATAAAACCAGCGGGCAAAGACGATCGCCCCCACACCTTTCAGCACATCTACCAGGAGCACCACCAGCGCAGGCCATTTCCCCAGGGTTCGTAATACGTTCGTTGCCCCAATGGATTTGGAGCCATGCTCTCGGATATCAATGCCCTTGAGCAGTTTCCCCGCCAGATAGCCTGTGGGCGTAGAACCGAAGAGGTAAGCGAGCCCCAGTCCAACCACACTCGCTATCCAGAAAACCATGGGATTCACCTCGACGCTCTAATTTCAGGCAATCATCATTTGGTCGTCTACTTCTTTGACCACTATCTCTATCGTGCCCGCAACAGGGTCGAGCGTTTCTTCAATCGGATCAAGCAATGTCGTCGGGTGGCGACGCGTTACGATAAGCTTGCCGCCAATTACCTTGCCTTCGTCCAGCTTGCGTCAATCGGGTTATGGTTGAGCGTTAATGAGTCCGTGCCCTAGCACTACAGTTGCAAGTTTTGGGTGGTTCTGAATCAATGGGCGACCATGATTCGGGATTTGATGATTGGTGGCGCGTCGGTCGAAGATACGCTGACGCTGTGGGCTTCTTTGTTGCGAGAGGCCAAGCAACGAATTCGCCCGCTGTTTACGCAGGAGCGGGTCGCGATCTCGGCGGGGCAGTTTCTCGATGGACTGTTGGGCAGCGAGCCGCGCAAGACGGGTTGGATGAGGGCGGAGGCAGCCGGTGATCAGGGACCGTGGCGCCAGCAGGCGATCCTTGGTCGGGGACGGTGGGATGCCGACGCGCTAGGCGACATCGTACGAGAGTACGCGCTGGAAACGCTTGGCGATGAAGACGCGGTTCTAGTGATCGACGAGACCGGCTTTTTGAAGCAGGGCAAGGCGTCGTGCGGGGTGGCACGTCAGTACACTGGATCGGCGGGCAAGATCACCAATTGCCAGATTGGCGTATTCGCTTGTTATGTGTCGCGGTATGGCCATGTCTTGATCGACCGTGCGCTCTACCTGCCAAAGGAATGGACGGACAACCGCGTTCGCCTGAAGGCAGCGCATGTGCCGCGCGATGCGGGCTTTGCGACGAAGCCTAAAATCGCGCGTCGCATGATCGCTCGCGCGATCGCCGCAAAGGTGCCGTTCTCGTTCGTTGCGGCGGACAGCGTGTATGGCACGGGAGAGATTGAAACCCTGCTGCGCAAGGCGTGCAAAGGCTATGTTCTGGGTGTTGCGTCCAATCACGTGTTCTATTCCTGGGGCAAGGGGCAGCCTGTCGCCGGCACCGCCTCCGCGATCGCACAGAGCCTTCCCAAGCATGCCTGGCGTCGCCTGTCGTCCGGCGAAGGGACCAAAGGTCCGCGCTGGCACGACTGGGCCTATCTCGAGCTTGCCGATCTTGCCAGGGAATGGACGCGAGGTCTTCTGATCCGCCGCAACATTGCCGACGGCAGCCTGGCATTTTACTCCACGTGGTGCCCTAAGGGCACGTCCATCCAAAAGCTGGTGTTAGTGGAAGGCCATCGCTGGGCCGTCGAGGACAGCTTCGAAACGACCAAGAACGAGCTCGGTCTTGACCACAACGAAACCCGCTCCTGGCATGGCTGGCATCGCCATGTCTCACTCGTCATGCTTGCCTTTGCCATAATGGCCGTTATCCGTTCTCGGGCCAACACCGCGCCCAAAAAAACGCGAACGCGGGCTCGACCGAAGCTTCGTTCTTAATCCGCTGGTCGATCCAGGAAGTCAGGCGCATCGCCATGAAGCTCGCCCAGCGACGCATCTCGCATGCATACTTACTTGCTTGGTCCTCCTGGCGCAGGGCTCATCAAGCCAACGCGCGCAGGGCCCATCTCAAGAAAAAATTGCAACTGTAGTGCTAGTTCAGCGCCTTCAGCCACACCCCGATCTCGCTTGCCGCGACATTGGCCTGTTGCAAGAGCTTGCCCATGGTGAAGAAGCCGTGGAATTGGCCGGGGAAATGACGATAGGTCACGGCGACGCCGGCCTCCTTGAGGCGGTGTACATATTCGTCGCCCTCGTCACGCAGGGGATCGGCGCCCGCGGTCAATACATAGGCTGGCGGTAGTCCAGCGAGCGTGCTGGCACGCGCGGGCGAGGCCCGCCAATCGTTGATGTCGGCACCGCCGAGATAATGGTTGGCGAACCAGCCGATCACCGAATGCGTGAGCAGGATGGAGGTCTCGGGTTCGCGGTGCGACGGATGCTTTCGCGAGAAATCGGTCGCGGGATAGATCAGCACCTGGCCCGCGATCTTGGGCCCATTGCCATCGCGCGCGGCAAGGCAAACCACCGCGGCGAGGTTGCCGCCGGCGCTGTCGCCGCCAACCATCAATCGCGACGCATCGATGCCGAGCTTGCCGGCGTTGGCGGCGATCCATTTCGTCGAAGTGATTGCATCATCGACGGCCGCGGGGAATTTGTGTTCCGGCGACAGCCGATAGTCGACGGAAATGACGATCAGCTCGGCTTCTTGCGCTAGCTTGCGGCACACCACGTCGTGGGTCTCGAGATCGCCGATCACCCAGCCGCCGCCGTGAAAAAACACCAGGCACGGCGCGAGCCCATCCGTCTTCCGCAGTTTCTTTGGCGTGTAGATCCGCGCCGGGATCGCGCCGTGCGGGGCGGGGATCGAGAGCGGCTGGACCAATTCCAGTTCCGGCGGCTCCGGGTTGGAGACGAGGCGGGCCGCCAGATAGAATTCGCGGGCTTCGGGTGCGCTCAGCGTTTCATAGGCGGGACGGCCGGCTTCCTGAAACGCCTTGTAGACGAAGGCGGCATCGGCATCGAGAACAACGGGCATGCTGGGAAAACCTTTTTGATATGTCATTCCGGGATGCGCGAAGCGCAGACCCGGAATCTCGAGATTCCGGGTTCGCTCGCTTTGCGCGCGCCCCGGAATGACGACACTAGGCGGCGGTCCGTCCGCCGTCGACCGTGTAGGCGGAGCCGGAGACGTAGCTTGCCTCGTCGGAGGCAAGGAACGCCACGATGGAGGCGACCTCGGAAGCTTGCCCAAGCCGCCGCGCCGGAATCCGCTCGACCAGCCGATCGTTGGGAACCGGAGCATTGCCGGGATTGCGGCCGGCAATGATCGCGCTCAGCATCCGGCTGTCGATCATGCCGGGACAGACGCAATTGATGCGCACGCCGGTGTTGGTGCTTTCCCACGCCGCGCTCTTGGTGAGCCCGATCACCGCATGCTTGCTCGCGCTGTAGACCGCGATATGCGGCGATCCCATCAGGCCCGCGATCGAGGCGGTGTTGATGATGCTGCCCTGGTTTCTCGCGAGCATCACCGGCAGCACGTGCTTCATGCCTAGGAACACGCCCACCACATTGACGTCGAGCACCTTGCGGAACGTCTCGAGTGGATAGTCGGGAATCGATTTGACCTCACCTTCGATGCCGGCATTGTTGTGGAACACGTCGATGGTGCCGAACCTGTCGCGCGCGGTGCGGACATATTCGGCGACCTCGTCTTCCTCGGTGACATCGGCGGTAACGGCCAGCGCCTCTGCGGAAGCCGGCAAATCCCCGATGGCGGATTTGAGGTCAGCTTCCCCGCGGTCGACCGCAACGATCTTTGCGCCGCGTTCGGCCAAAAGCCTGATCGTTGCGGTTCCAATGACGCCGGCTGCACCAGTGACGACGGCGACCTTGCCGTCCAGGCGAATGCGATCGGGCATGCGGAGTTTCCCCTTTGCTCCGGTTGCCCCGGAGGCTGCTGTTTGAAGCGCGTTCCACGCGCAGGCTCGAGGCTGCGACTATTTCATGTGCCGCGCGGGCCGGGAAGGGGTCCGAAACCGCCCTTTCCCCGCCGTATTCGGCGTGTTAACCCGTTGGCTTGCGAGCGGCGGATCGCTGTACCCCCGTACAATGGTCAAAAACCCAATTCGCCTATTGAAGCCGCACGACATGTTTCGAGCCATTGCCCTGACCGGTCTTGTGGCCCTTGTTTTCGCCACGACAGCCCCACTCACGCGGCCGGCACGCGCGCAGATCGGCAATATCTTTTCCGAGCCGGCGCCGCGCCCGCCCGGCAACATTCCCCGTGGCAATCAGCAGCAGGCTCCGTCCGACGACGAAGAGGAAGTGCCGGCGCTGCCGCAGGGCCGCTTGCTGCCGACGCCCAATCGTCCGCTGCCGGGGCAGGGTGTGCCGCCTCCCGGATCGGTACAGTCGCAGCCGCTGGCGCCGCCGCCGGGCACCACGGTCATTCCGCAGAACGCGCCGCCGGCGGTGGCGGTGGCACCGCCCGAGCCCGGTCAGGCGCCGCCAGGCGCTAACCCAGCATTGCCGGGATTGCCCCCGGGACAGCGTCAGCCGAAGGGCGTGCCGCAATCGCCGGCCACATTGCAGCCGGGCGATGAGGTCGTCACCGAGCCGCCGGCGCAGAAGATCATCAACAAGAAGGCGAGCTTCTCCGGCCTCGACAAGATCACCGGCCGCATCATCAATTTCGATGAAGATATCGGCGAGACCGTCCAGTTCGGCGCGCTGCGCGTCAAGACCGACGCCTGCTACACGCGGCCCGCGACGGAAGCCGCCAACACCGACGCCTTTGTCGAGGTCGATGAGATTACGCTGCAGGGCGAGGTGAAGCGGATTTTCTCGGGCTGGATGTATGCGGCAAGCCCCGGCCTGCATGGCGTCGAGCATCCGGTCTACGATATCTGGCTGACCGACTGCAAAGGCCCCGACCAGACGGTCGTGACCGCGGCGCCCGATCCGCCGAAGGCCGCAGCCCCGCCACCTCCAGGCCAGAAACGTCCGCCGCCGCAAAAACAGGCGGCGCCGCGCCCGCCGCCGCCGGTGCAGCAGCAGGTACAACAGCCGCCTCCGCCGCCGCCACAGCAGCGCCCCGGAGGGTTGTTCGGCGGCCTGTTCGGGAACTAGAGCCTTTTCGAGGCTCTCTTTCTTGTTTTGACGCGTTTTCTTCACGCGAACCGGTATCCACTTCGCTGGAAAACGCTCTAGTTGTTCTAGCCGGCGCTTCCCGCGATGATCCCGAGTGCTTCCGCACCGCTGACCGGCCGATCGAGCGGCAACCTTCCAAAATCGCCCGGCTCGCCCTTGATCGCCTTGTCGAGCAGCGTGGTGTAGCGCCGCCGCGAAATTTCGATCGCGCCAAAGCTCTTCAAATGCTCGGTGACATATTGGGTGTCGAGCAATTCGAAGCCGCCCACGATCAGCCGCGCCACCAGATGCACCAGCGCCACCTTCGAGGCGTCGCGGGCGTGGTGAAACATGCTCTCGCCGAAGAAGGCGCGCCCGAAACTCACCCCATAGAGCCCGCCGACGAGGTCGTCATTGCGCCAGACTTCGACGCTGTGACAATGCCCAAGTTCATGCAGCCCGCAATAAAGATCGCGGATGCGCTTGTTGATCCAGGTGTCCTCGCGGCCTGTTTGCGGCGTGGCGCAGCCGGCGATCACGGCCTTGAACGCGGTATTGACCGTGACGGCGAACTCATCTGAGCGCACCGTGCGGGCGAGCCGCGAGGCAATGCGGAAGCCGTCGAGCGGAATCACGCCGCGCATTTCCGGCTCGACCCAGAACAAGGTCGGGTCATCGGCGCTTTCGGCCATCGGGAAAATGCCGCAGGCATAGGCGCGCAGCAGCACTTCGGGCGTGATTTCGGAAGAGGCGGAGTCGCGCGAGGTCATCGGCGGAGAGGATAGCAGAGTAAGGCGACGCGCGCGATGGGTTGGCATCCCTCCACGTCGCCTCGGTCCATCGGCCGTTTGGTTCGAGACGCGCGCAGGCGACCGTTCAGCCGGCCAGATACTGCTCGAGCCAATGGATGTGATAGTCGCCATCGATGATGGCGGGCTCGCGCACCAGCGCGCGAAACAGCGGCAGTGTGGTCTCGATCCCTTCCACCACCATCTCGTCCAGCGCCCGCCGCAGCCGCATCAGGCACTCCTGGCGAGTCTTGCCGTGGACGATCAGCTTGCCGACCAGCAAGTCGTAATAGGGCGGGATGACATAGCCTTGGTAGACGGCGGAATCGATCCGCACGCCCAGCCCGCCGGGCGGGTGATACTGCAGGATCTTGCCCGGCGAGGGTCGGAAGGTCACGGGATTTTCGGCATTGACCCGGCACTCGATCGAGTGGCCGTTGATGACCACTTCATCCTGCGCCACCGGAAGGTCGCCGCCGGCTGCGATGCGGATCTGCTCGAGCACGAGATCGATATCGGTGATCATCTCGGTGACGGGATGTTCGACCTGGATGCGGGTGTTCATCTCGATGAAATAGAACTCGCCGTCCTCGTAAAGGAACTCGACCGTGCCGACGCCGAGATATTTCATCGCCTGCATCGCCTTTGCAACCGTCAGCCCGATCTTGTTGCGCGCCGCGGCGTCGAGCGCGGGCGAGGGGCCTTCCTCCCAGACCTTTTGATGACGTCGCTGCAGTGAGCAATCGCGTTCGCCGAGATGGATCGCGCCGCCGCGGCCGTCGCCGAGCACCTGGATTTCAATGTGGCGCGGCTTCTGCAGATATTTCTCGAGATAGACCGAGGCATCGCCGAACGCCGATTTGGCCTCGTGGGCCGCGGTCGAAAGCGCCAGCGCCAGGTCTTCGGCGGTTTGCGCGACCTTCATGCCGCGTCCACCGCCGCCTGCGGCAGCCTTGACCAGCAGCGGAAAGCCGATTGCTTTCGCAATAGCCATCGCGTTCTCGTCTGGCGCGACCGCGCCGTCGGAGCCGGGAACCACCGGAATGCCGAGCTTCTTGGCGGTTTTTTTCGCCTCGATCTTGTCGCCCATCAGACGGATATGTGCCGCCTTAGGCCCGATGAATTGCAGATTGTGGTCGGCGAGGATTTCGGCAAAGCGGGCGTTCTCCGATAGAAAGCCGTAGCCGGGATGGACGGCGTCGGCGCCGGTGATCTCGCAGGCGGCCAGAAGCGCGGGTACGTTGAGATAGCTGTCCTTGGCCGGCGGCGGGCCGATGCAGACGCTCTCGTCGGCAAGCCGCACATGCATGGCGTCGGCGTCGGCGGTGGAATGCACCGCAACCGTCGCGATGCCGAGCTCCTTGCAGGCCCGCAGCACGCGCAGGGCAATCTCGCCGCGATTGGCTATGAGAATTTTGTCGAACATGTTTTCTCAGGAGGCGAGTAGCGAATGGCGAATAGCGAATGGGATCGAGCAGCCACCGCTTTCGCTTCTTCCCTATTCGCTATTCGCCACTCCCTATTCGCCTCTAGTATTCGCTATTCGCTACTCGCCATTCGCCCCTACTCAATAATCACCAGCGGCTCGCCGAATTCGACCGGCTGGCCGTCCTCGACCAGAATCTGCGTCACTGTGCCGGCGCGCGGCGATGGAATCTGGTTCATCGTCTTCATGGCCTCGATGATCAGCAGCGTCTGCCCGACCGAAACCTTGGCGCCGACCTCGATGAACGGCTTCGCACCGGGCTCCGGAGCCCAGTAGGCGGTGCCGACCATCGGCGAGGGCACCGCACCCGGATGTTGCGACAGGTCCGCCTCCGGCGCCGCGGCTGCCGTTGTTGCCGATGCGGCTGGCGCAAAATTCGCCGGCATCGCTGCGGCGATGCTGATGTTGCGGGCAACGCGAACCCGAAGGCCGGCGCGCTCGATCTCGATCTCGGTCAGGCCCGTCTCATCGAGCAGCAGCGCGAGTTCGCAAATCAGCGCGCCGTCATCCTTTGAGAGCTTTGCGGCTGCTTTGTCTTCAGGCTGGCGCGCCATGATCTGGAATCCGAAACCTCTTGGCTGGTGGCGGGCAGGTGCGTCAGGTTCTTGCCTTGGCGCCGATCCTGGCGGCAAGACCTGAAATCGCGAGCCCGTAACCGTCAATGCCGAAGCCGGTCAAGGTTGCAAAAGCGGCCATGGCAGTGAAGGAGTGATGACGGAAACTCTCGCGGGCGTGGATATTGCTGATGTGCACTTCGACGGTCGGAATTTTCGCCGCCACCAGCGCATCGTGCAGCGCGATCGAGGTGTGCGAGTAGCCGCCCGCGTTGATGATGATCCCCGCGGCCTTGTTGGCATGCGCCTCGTGGATGAAATCGATCAACTCGCCTTCGCGGTTGGACTGCCGGCAATCGGCCTTGAGACCGAACTGCGCGGCGGTCTCAGTGCAAAGCTTCTCGACATCGGCAAGCTTCGCATGGCCATAGGTCTCGGGCTCGCGGGTCCCCAACAAATTGAGGTTCGGGCCGTTGAGCACGTAAATCGTATCGGCAGCTGTTTTGGCCATCCAAATCCCGGAAAATGCGGTGAGTAGCGGTGGTCCGGCGTACTAGCGGTGGCGGGGTTATAGGTAACATCGGCCGATAGGGGAAGCCTTTAAGGTCTTCGGAAGGGCTCTCAAACGGTTCATCCACTCTGCTAAAAGTTGTGCAGAACCTATGAAAACCATGGTGTTAACCACGGTTGGGAATCACGGCTCGGGACGGTGAGGACAGGACCGGCGAAAACAGAAAAAGGGCGGGCATTGCTGCCCGCCCCCAAACGCTTCGCTTGGTTCGATATTAGGCGTCCAGAATAGCCACGATCTCATAGGTTGCGGGATCCACCACCAAGATCTGGTTGCGGACCAGAATGAACTCGTAGCCGCGCCATTCCGGATAGATGGTCACGACTTCCGCCGGAAGCGGACGGAAGGACACGCCCTCGCGCGGAACGCGGGCGCCGACCGAGATCGAGAAGTTCACGTTGGTAACCGGCGCGACGTGCTCGCTCCGGATCACGGTGGTGATCTTGGTGCGCTGCTCGGTTGAGAGCTTGGCGCCGGCGCCGGCCTGACCCGTCGTCGTCTGCGACTTGGTCTCCGCGTTCATGTTGCCGTTGCGATCCCGTGTCTGGGCGTTCTGATCCTTATCGCGGCCTTCGCGGCTCTGGGCGTTCTGATCGCGGTCGCGGCCTTCACGGCCGTCGGCCTTCATGTTGTCGTTGCGGCCCTCACGACCCTCGGCCTTCATGTCCTTGCCGCCCTTGGTCTCGGTCTCGGAGCTCATGCTCTTCGACTTCTGACCTGGCGCATTTTCTTCGGTGCGCTGGCTCTTGGTCGCGCCGGCAGGTGACTTGGGCTCGGACTGAGTGGCCTTCATGCCCGACGACGGCTTGGTGGGCTCAGTGGCGTCGCGGCCCGGAGTGGTCGCCGAAGTTCCGGCGGATGGCGCGCTTTGCTGCGCTGCGGCTCCGCCTTGCTCACGGCCCATCCCGGTTCCCTGTGCGTTGGCGAAACCTGTCCCGGCGATCAGCGCGAGCGCTGCCGCCGAGATCAAAAAGCGATTCTTCATCTAAAATCTCCTCACGTGTTTGCATTGCCCGCGGCGACAACGAAGCGTGGTGCGAGATGTTCCCCGCGATTTGCGGTTCCGCCGAGTTTGTTTTCTGAATGCGGGATGAAGAGGAAACTCCTCACGCAAAAAGGCCGGCTGCACCGCCGGCCTTTCGCTTCGAGTAGTTGGTCATCGTCCTCAGCCGCGGGACGCGGTGTGGGTTTCGCTCAATCCATCCTGCAGGGACTCAGCACGTCGCCTTGCCGCAGCGGGCGGCGCTGATCTTTTCCTTTAGTCCGTCGAGCCCGACCGCGCCGATCACCACCTGCTTGCCGATCACGTAGCTCGGCGTCCCGTTCATGCCCATGGCTTCGGCGAGCTTGAAGTTTTCCTCGATCGTCGCTTTCGCTTCCGGGCTTGCCATGTCCTTCTCGAGCTTTGCCATGTCGAAGCCGGCGTCCTTGGCCACGGCCATGGCGCGCGCCTTGTCTGCCGGACCGCGGCCGCCGAGCAGCTTCTGATGGAAGTCGAGATATTTCTTGCCCGTGGGGTCCTGCATGCGCGCGGCAACCGCGACCTGGGCTGCCTCGACCGAACCCTGGCTCAGCACTGGGAATTCCTTCAGCACGATTTTCAGCTTGGGATCGTTCTTCAGGAGATCGAGCATGTCGGCCATGGCGCGTTTGCAATAGCCGCAATTATAGTCGAAGAACTCGACGAAGGTGACGTCGCCGTCCTTGTTGCCGAGCGTGACGCCGCGCGGCGAATTGAAGATCGCATCCGCATTCTGGGTGATGCTGGCTTCGTGTTTCTCGGCTTCGGCGGCGGCCTGCCGCTTGGAGAGCTCGTTCATCGCCTCTTCCAGCACCTCGGGATGGGCGATCAAATAGTTCTTGACGATAACCTCGATATCGCCGCGCTGGGTATCGGTGAAGCTTTGCGCCGAGGCAGCCGGCGCGCCAAAGACGGCGAGCGCGAGCAGTGCGGGGGCGAGCTTTCGGAACGAAGGCATTGGCAATCCTCTGGCTAAGCCGGTTTTGGAAATCTATTGGTTCTCTGCGTTAGGTCTATCGATTTCTAGTTACTCTTTTGGCCCGGGCGGAGGTTTCGCGGTCACGATATCGTCAGCTTTGACCCAACCGGGCGTGCCGATCGCGAACCGGGTTTTCGCCCGCGAGGCGAGGTCGCGGGCGGTCTTGTTGTCGCCGCGCAGATAGGCGGCCTGTGCCGATGCCAGGTCGGCCTCCGCGTAATCTCCCTTTTTTCCGTAGGCCATTGCAAGCTGCGTGTAGCCGAGCGGCGCTTCGCTCTCCCGCGATACCGCCGCACGCAGAATCTTGATCGCCTCGTCGGTGTAGGCCTTGTTATCCGTGGCAACGAGGGCTTGCCCTAGCAGCATCTCGATGAGGGGTGAGCTGTTGGATAGCTGCACCGCCTTGTGCAGCGGCGCGATCGCTTCAGTGGGCTTGCCGCCCTCCAACAGCGCCTGGCCGCGCAGCTCATAGAAATACGGGTTGGCCGGCTGTAGCGCGATCAACCCGTCGATCTGGGCGAGCGCGTTGCGCAAATCGCCGTGCAGATAGGTGGTGATCGCGTGCGCGTAGCGCGCCGGCAGGCTGTCGTTCGACATCGGATAGCGCCGGTAGACGGTGTCCTGCCGCTCCATGAACGCCGAGATCTTGGCGCGCATCATGTCATGCCGAAGTTGCAGCGCGGGATCGTCTTTCTTGTCCCAATTGGGAGACGAACGCGCGAGTTCCTCAAGGGCGGCGACGCGTTCGGCCGGCATCGGGTGCGACTGCAGATAGGGGTCGGCGCCGCGCGCGGCGAACAGGCTGTCATTGGTGAACCGCTTGAAGGTCTCGTACATTCCCTTCGCGGATTGGCCGGTGGCGTTCAAGAACTTCACCCCGGCGCGGTCGGCATTTTCCTCCTGCTGGCGCACATAGGAGATCAGGTTGCGGCGGATCATCTCCTGCGGTCCGGCCAGCGCGGCGGCGCCGGCATTGGCCAGGCCGCTATTGCTGTTGCCGCCCCGCGCACCTGCCACGACGGCGCCGGCGCCGAGCAGCATGGCGATGATCATCTGGGTCTGCGCCTGCGCCATTTGCTCCCGCATCTTGGCGAGATGGCCGCCGGCCAGATGGCCGGTTTCGTGCGCCAGCACGCCGATCAGCTGGTTCGGGGTCTCCGACTGCATGATCGCGCCGTAGTTCACGAAGATGCGGCGGCCGTCGGCAACGAAAGCGTTGAACGAGCTGTCGTTGATGATCACCATCTGGATGTTCTGCTTTTCCAGACCGGCAGCGCGCAGGATCGGCCGCGTATATTCGCGCAACAATTGCTCCGCCTCGGTGTCGCGCAGCACCGGCGGTCCCTTGTTTTCCTGCGCCAGCGCCGGAGCGATCGGGGCCAAGGCGAGCGTTGCCGCCACGGTGACGGCGGTCAGACCGGAGGTTTTCTTGCAGAGCGCGAGACGAAGCAGCATCGGGCAGTCTTTGACCATTGGCGGCGGGCTGGATTAATGGATATGCCCTAACAAGCTGCGGAATGCGGCTAGTCTTGGGCACGTGTCTTGGGCAGGGTCTTTAGGCAGGGGTCTTTGGGCACCGTGCTCCGGTTCCGGGATCATCAAGTCAGCGGGCGACGAAATAGCAGATATCAATGCTTGAAGCGACACTTAGAGACCGCGTGGAGCGGCTTTTGACGGCGTCCGGCCGGAGCGATGTTCCGCCGTTCATGGTGATGGACGTGATGGCGGCGGCGGCGCGGATCGAGGCGGCCGGCGGTCACGTCATTCATATGGAGGTCGGGCAGCCGGCCGCTTCGGCGCCGAAAACCGCGATTGCAGCCGCGCATACGGCGCTCGAAAGCGGGCGGATCGATTACACCTCGGCGCTGGGTATTGTCTCCTTGCGCGAACGCATCGCCCGCCACTACCGCGACACTTACGGCTGCGCCGTGAATGCCGAGCGGATCGTGGTCACGACCGGCTCGTCGGGCGCCTTTATCCTGGCATTTCTCGCGATGTTCGAGCCGGGCGACCGCGTCGCGGTGACCGTCCCCGGTTATCCGCCATACCGGCATATTCTGACCGCGCTTGGCTGCGAGCCGGTACTGATCGAGACATCGAGTGCTAACCGCCATGCCCTGACCGGCGAGGCCCTGCTGTCCGCGCATCGCACCAGGCCGCTGAAGGGCGTGCTGGTCGGAAGTCCCGCCAATCCGACCGGCACCATGATGTCCCGCGAGGCACTCGCCGGCCTGATCACTGCTGCGGAAGGTGCAGGCATCCGCTTCATTTCCGACGAAATCTATCACGGTCTCGATTATGCCTTTCCTGCGGTGACCGCTCTGGGCCTTTCGCCGCATGCGCTCGTCATCAATTCGTTCTCGAAATATTTCTGCATGACCGGCTGGCGCGTGGGCTGGATGGTGGTGCCGGAGCCGCTGGTGCGCCCGATCGAGCGGCTCCAGCAGAATCTTTCCATTTCGGTGCCGGCGTTGTCGCAGATCGCGGCGGAAGCGGCGTTCGACGGCCGCGCGGAGATGGAGGCGATCAAGCGTGGCTATCTGGAGAACCGGCAGATCCTGATCGAGGGCTTGCCGAAGGCCGGCCTTGACAAGTTCCTGCCGGCCGACGGCGCGTTCTATCTCTATGCCGATGTTTCGGCCTTTACCTCCGACAGCTTCGAATTCGCCAAGAAGATGCTGGAACAGGCGCATGTGGCGGCGACACCGGGCATCGATTTCGATCCACTTCACGGCCATCAGTTCGTCCGGTTTTCCTATGCGCGCTCGGCCGACGACATGCGCGAGGCGGTCGCGCGCATCGCGCGCTGGCTGGCTTGATGGGGCAGGGGATCAGACCGCCGTTACCAACGGGTTGGCCGTCATAAACTTCTGTCAGAAAGATCACACTCCGACCGGGAATCTAATGCAATTCATAGGCGCCCATGCGCGGGCGAACCCGCGGCAACGCAACGACGATTGACTTCAAGATGTCGCTGCCTCGGGACCGGCCGCCGCTATGGAGTGTTCAGGGAGGATCAAACGTGGACATCAATGACCTCGTTACACCCGGCATCTTGGCCGGGGTCGTCATCGCGATTCTTATTTTGCTGCGGGTCGCCAATATCTTTCGCTACATCTCGAACAATCAGGTCGGGATCGTGGAGAAGATGTGGGCGGCGGAGGATCGATCAAATCGGGCTTCATCGCGCTCCATGGCGAGGCCGGGTTCGGGCCGGAGATCCTGCGCGGCGGCATCCATCTGTTCTTTCCGTTCACCTATCGAATCCATACCTCCGACCTCGTCACGGTCGGGCAGGGCAAGATCGCCTATGTGTTCGCGCGCGCCGGGGCCTCACTAGGGGCCTCCCAGGTGCTCGCCGCCAACGACACCGAGGACAAATCCGACTTTCAGGATGTGCGGAAATCTCTCGAAGGCGGCGGCCAGAAAGGTCCGCAGCGCAAGATTCTGCGCGAAGGCACTTACGCGATCAACACCACGCAATTCGCAATCATCACCGATGAGCGGGTCTATGGCCACGCCTTGAGCCAACAGGAGCAAGGTGTCCTCGACAGCATGAAGCAGACGATTTTGGCTCGCGACGGTTTCGTCCCGGTGATCCTGGCCGAGGATCAGGATTTGGTCGGCATCGTTACCGTCCACGATGGCCCCTCGCTGCCGTCGGGTGAAATCATTGCACCTGAGGTTGGCACCGACCTGCGCGACGCCACAAGGTTTCACAACAATTTCCAGGAACCGGAAAAATTCCTGAAGGCGGGCGGGTTCCGCGGACGCCAATTGCAGGTCGTGGTCGAAGGCACCTGGTACATCAACCGGCTGTTCGCGACCGTCGAACCCGTCCCCAAATCGGTGATCCCGGTCGGCAATGTCGGCGTGGTGATCTTCTATACCGGACCGAAGAAGCCGACCTCTCCGGTGAGCAATCCGCCATGGCGAGCTGGTCCTCAACGGCAGCCGAGGCGTCTGGAGGGACCCGATGCTGCCCGGCAAATACGCGTTCAATACCTATGCCGGCAAGATCGAGATCATCCCCACCGTCAACTTCATTCTCAAATGGGTCCGCGGCGAAGTCGGCGCGCTGAGCTCGACGAAAATCTCTCGGAGATATCGCTCATCACCAAGGACGAGTTCGAGCCGACATTGCCGCTCTCCGTGGTCATGCACATCGACTATAAGAAAGCGCCGATGATTGGCGACGTAAAGAAGCTGGTCGAACAGACGCTCGACCCGATGGTAAGTGCCTTCTTCAAGAATATTGCGCAGAAGATGACGCTGATCGAACTGCTGCAGAACCGGGCTGCGATCCAGGAGGAATCGGGAAACGAAATGAGGGCAAGGTTCGAGGCCTACTCGCTCGAATTGCAGGAAGTGCTGATCGGTACGCCGCGCGCCGCAGCCGGTGACCGGACCATCGAGGATATCCTGTCCCAATTGCGTTCGCGCCAGGTTGCCCGCGAACAGGTGACGACCTTTCAGGAGCAGGAGAAGGCCGCGGTGCAGGAGCGGACCTTGAACGAGGCCAAGGCGACCGCGGCGGCACAGATCGCGCTCACGCAGTCGCTGATCCAGGTCAAGGTCCACGAGAACGAAGGCGCCGCGGCGCTGGCGCAGGCGCAGAAGGATGCCGAGACCGTCAAGGTGACTGCGGCTGCGGCCGGCGAGAGATCGCGGCTCGAGGGCAAGGGCGAGGCGGACCGCACGCTGGCGATTGGCACTGCGAATGCCCAGGCCACAAAACTCTCGGTCGACGCCTATGGCGGCCCCCGAATATCGTTTGGCCGAACAAAACTTCTCGCGCTTCGCCGACGCCTTGACCAAGATCAATCAGCCGCTTGTGCCGCAATTTCTAATGTCCGGCGCGCGGGGCGCGGAGAACTCCGGCGGCCTCATTCCGACAGCCATGCTGAGCTCGATGTTCGGCCGCATGATGCCTCCGCTGGAGCCGCCGGCGGTGCGACCGGGGTGCCAGGGATTGCGCGTGAGACCGTGCAGCGAACTCGCGGTATGTATGCGTAGCGCCATGTCGGGCAGATTGGTCCGGCCGATCGGTATCGCGCCAGCGGCGCGCATACGCTCGACCACCGGCGCATCCGCTGGCACCACAGCTTGGGCCAGCGCCGGCACGCCCCAGGTGGTAGGTAGGCCGGCCATGTCGATATTCTCCTTCACCGTGAATGGCACGCCGTGCAAGGGCCCGAGCTTTTCACCGGCGGCGAGCTCCCGGTCGGCCAAAGCTGCGCCAGCGCGCGCCTCGTCGGCGAGCACGCGGACCACGGCGTTCAGCCCCGGGTTGACGGCATCGATGCGGGAGAGGTGCGCATCCACCACTTCAGCGGAGCTCAGGTTCCGATGCGCAATGTGGTGAGCCAGTTCGCTGGCTGACAATTGCCAAATCTCGCTCATGATTGCTCCCAAGCGCTGCTCCGCATCTCGAGTGGGTCAATGGAGCTGATCGGTCGATCATGCGGATTTATGCCACACGCCGCGACCCGATTTCTGACAAAGCAAAAACCGCCCGGTTTTGCCGGGCGGTTTCTTTCGCATTGCAGCTGCGCGAGCGGTAGCGACTATTCGCCTTCCACGCCGATCGCGTAGGCGGTTTCGCCGTGAACCGCATCGTCACCCACCTTCAGCGTCGCTTCATCCATGCGTAGCGGCACGATGAACGAGATCACCTTGAGGATGATGAAGGTCGCGATCACGTTGTAGACAATGATGAACGCCGCTCCCTCCGCCTGCAGCAGCAGCTGACCGGGATTGCCGTAGAGCAGGCCGGTGATGTTGACGCCGGGCGCCTCCTTGTCGGTGCCGATGTACATCAGCATGTCGGGATTGGCGAAGATCCCGGTCAAAAGGCCGCCGGTAAGGCCGGCGATGCCGTGGGTGGACAATACGCTCAGCGTATCGTCCACCTTCTTCATGAAGTTCATCTTTTGCAGCTTGTTCATGGCAAGCCATGGGATGATGCCGGCGACAACACCGATCGCGATCGCGCCCAGGCCGTCGACATAGCCGGCGGCCGGAGTGATGGCGACGAGCCCTGCGATCATGCCGTTGACGGCACCGAGCACCGACGGCTTGCCGTAGGCCATCTTGTCCATGAGGGTCCAGACCAAGAGCGCCACGGCGGTGCAGGTGTTGGTGTTGAGCACGGCCGCGCCGGCGTCGGCGTTGGCGAAGTAGGGGTCGCCGCCGTTAAATCCGTTCCAGCCCAACCACAAGATTCCGGCGCCTACCAGCGTCATCAACAGACTGTTGGGCGGGAAATGGTCGCGATCGGCCTGCAGCCGTGGGCCGACTACCCAGGCGGCGATGAAGCCGGATGTGCCGGCGGCAAGATGGATGACATAGCCGCCCGAGAAGTCTGCCACGCCCATGGCCGCGAGCCAGCCGCCGCCCCATATGCTGAATGCCCCGACCGTATAGACGAGGGTCATCCACACCGGGCAGAAGATCATCCATGCCGTGAAGTTCATGCGACCAAGCACGGAACCGGCGAGAATGATGACGGTGATTGCCGCGAACACGAACTGGAAGAAAATCAGGGTCGCCATCGGAAAGGTGAGCGCCGGCATGCCCGCTGCGGCTGCCGGGATAGTTGCTTGACCGGTCGTGAATGAGGCCGATGTCGCCAGCCCCGGTTTGCCGAGGAATGGGAACCATTGCTCTCCGAACGCCATATTGTAGTCGAACAGGATCCAGACGACCAACACGGAAGCGAACGCGTAGATCGCCATGAAGGCGGAGTTGATCGCCCATTTCTTCTTGACGATGCCGCCATAGAGAACCGTCAGCCCTGGAATACTTTGCAGACCGACGAACGTCGCAGCCGCGAGCTGCCACGCATTATTTCCAGTGTCGAGCCATTGTGGTGATGGTACGAGTGCCATGAGCGTTCCCCAATACGTTTGAACCAAGCTGGTCCGGGCAGCGCCCGCTCGAACCCGCGTGAACAAAAACGCAAGGACTGTACCAACCCGCGTCAAGCAAATCTTCGCTTTGACTGGTATGAGTTTTCTATAAAAACGATGTGTGGCGCCCAGGACGCAGTGATTAAAAAGTCGGCACTTGAATATAAAATAGGCAAGCAACACGCGAGGGAGCTATTCATGATTGTTAGGCGGCGGCTGGCGGTCGGAATTGGCGCATTGGCGGTCGGCATGGCGGCTCCCGCCGTCGCCAGCGAAGCGCGGCACGGCGAGGCCGCAATCACCTGCACCAACGTCTCGAGCGGCACGAGCTGGCAGATCAGGGTCGACTACGACAAGAGCACCGTGGATTCCAACCCGGCCCGCATCAGCGAGGCGGAGATCTCGTGGCGCGACGCGACCGATGGCGGCAACTACACGCTTGACCGCAAATCGGAGAAACTTACGGTCGTCGTCGCGTCCAGCACTGGCGGCTATTCCCTGTTTCATCGCTGCAGGCTACAGAATTAAGGCTACGATCCCGAAATCAGGCTGCGCCGCCACCGCATGACGATCGGGATCATGCACTCGCGGGAAATTGGAGCGGCGGCGATGGCTCAGCGGGTTTCCGGCATCAAGATAAGTGTCGGTTTCGTCTCCGAGACCGGACCGCGCAAACGCAATGAGGATTTCGGCGGCGCCGTTTTCGGCCCGGAGCTGCCCGTGCCGCGCCGCGACGTGGTGGCGGCGATTTCAGATGGCATAGGCAGCAGCAAAGGCGGCCGCGAGGCGGCCGAGATCGCGGTGCGCGGTTTCCTCGATGGATTTTGCGATCTGCCCGAGACGATGGAAGTGCGGCGCGCAGCCGCCATCGTCCTCAACGCGCTCAACGGCTGGATCCATTCGCAAGGCCAGCGCGATCCCGAGTTGATGGGAATGGGGTCCACCTTCACGGCGCTGGTGCTGCGCGGCCGCATCGCGCATGTGCTGCATGTCGGCGACACCCGCGCTTACCGGTTCAGCCGCGACCGCCTGACGTTGTTGACCGAGGACCATATACGGCAGGACGGCACCGGCCGCTCCAGCACCCTTGTCCGCGCGCTGGGGGTGGAGACCGAGGTGCGGCTCGACTACACCAGCCAAGTGGTGGCGCAACACGACCGCTTCCTGCTTTGCAGCGACGGCGTGCACGCTTTCCTGCCGGCGGAAGCTATCGCCGACATCCTGCGCGAACGCGTCTCTTCCGATGATACCGCGCGCGCGTTGGTCGCGGCCGCGCTCGACGCCGGCAGCAACGACAATTGCACTGCGCTGGTGCTCGATGTGGTTGGTCTGGAGACGGCGCAATCGGCGGATATCGGCGCCAACATCGTGGAATTGCCATTGAACGCGGTGCCGCAGGGCGGCGAGACCATCGACGGTTTTGTGCTCAAGGTGCTGTTGTCCGAGGGACGCTACACCCGTCTGTTCGGGGCGGAGGACGAGGTCGAGGGCGGCGAGGTGGCGCTGAAATTCCCAAAACCTCTTGTGGCCAGCGTGCATACCTATCGGGCGGCTTTCGTGCGCGAGGCTTGGGTCGGCGCGCGCGTGACGAGCCCCTGGCTCGGCCACGTCATCGAGCTGCCGCCGGGGCGGCAGAGCTGCCTCTACACCGTCATGCCGCTCTATCAGGGCGAACTTTTGGAGACGCGGTTGACGCGCCGCCCGGCGCTCGGACTGGAGGAGGGACGCAATATCGCTACGCTCTTGGCGCGGGCGGCGGCGGCGCTGCACCGCGCCGGAATCATCCATCGCGACATCAAGCCGGACAACGTGATTCTCGAGCGTGAGGGATCGCTGAAGCTGATCGACCTCGGGGTCGTCCGTGTCCGCGGCATGGAGGATTTCCCGCCGCAGGACATTCCAGGTACGCCTGCCTACATGGCGCCCGAAATGTTCGACGGCGAGGCCGGCAACGAGGCGACCGACATTTACGCGCTCGGCGTCACCATGTTCCGCGCCTTCACCGGCGAGTTTCCTTACGGCAACGCCGACGCCACCGGCCGGCCGCGCCGGGACCGGCCGACGCCGCTCTCGGCCTTACGCCCGGACCTTCCGGCCTGGCTTCAGGCCGCGCTCGGCCGGGCGATCGCAAGAGATCCCGCCGATCGCTTTCGCGACATGGCCGAATTTGCCGTGGAGATGGAGGCGGGGCCGGCGCGCGCGCCGCTTGAGCCGCCGCGGCCGCGGACGCTGCTTGAACGCAACCCGGTTCGGTTCTGGCAGGGCGTGGCAGCGCTGCTGGCGCTGGCGCTGGTGGTATCGCTCTTACGCCATTAGAGCATGAAAGGATCAACGCGCATGGTGCGAACGATGATCGAATCGAGGTGCCCCTTCTTCATCGTCAGCCACGTCGACAGAACCATCGCTTTCTATACCTACAAGCTAGGCTTCGAAACGAGTTATAAGGAACCGGACGAGGAGCCGTTCTTCGCCACTATCAGCCGCGACGGGGCTTCGCTCTTTGTCAAGGCCGGCGAAGCCTCGCCGCACCCCAGACGCGCTGGCTGCCGAATTTACCGAGCGCGGCGCGCCATTCAGCAACCCGCTCAAGGACACGACGGATGGCCTGCGCGGCTTCGAGATCACCGACCCCGACGGTTACTTGCTCTTCTTCGGGCGTCCGAGAGAGATGGCGTAGTGTGGGCGAAATTAGTGAGTTCTGGCCTAATCATTCAGGTGGAAAAGTCGCCGCTTCTCGCGCTGCACGCAACCGATCGCACGATTGGCAGTTTTCCTGTCGGCCTTTCCGTACAACGTTACCCGGACGGTAAATCCGCCCGGCGTCTTGTCCCTGACGATTTGAATGGCGCCAATGGTCTCGCACCCGGGCCACTGTCGGACGGCCTCCAGGCACTCCTTTCGCAGAGCGCCGTAACTTAGTCCGACTGTCTCAGACTTCGCCATTTCACAGCCGTCAACGTAAGTCGACTCGCTCTCATTTCACGCCAAACCCGGCATCTATTCAATCTTTGCCAAAACAAAAACCGCCCGGTTTTGCCGGGCGGTTTTGCTTGCGATCGTATTTCCAGAACGGGATGACTTTTCTTCGAATCGTCATCCCGTTCTATCTTTTTGTTGGAACATGATCTCCGCGCAAACGTTCCGCGTTTGTTAGCTAAGGGAAAACCGGTGCCCACCCATCGGGTCGTAGCCCGAGGGCATGCTTTTCCGGATCATGCTCTATTCGCCGTTGCCGAAGCGTCGCGACCACCATCCGGCCTTGCGGGGCTGGTTGTCGCCGGTTGCCTCCGGAGCGGGCTCGGCCGGGGCAGGGGCCGGTTCGTTCCGGCTAGCGCCGACAGGTGCCGCGGCGGGCTGGGCATCAGCCAAAAAGCTCACCTTCTCGCGCACGGTCGAACGCCGCCGTGCCGCTCTTTCAGCCTCTTGCGCGGTCTCTGCCTCGGCGGAAGCGCGGGCCGCTTCCGACTGACCTTGTTCCGCGGGTTGCTGCTCGGGCTGCGATGCAATGCGTTCGGGTTGAATGACGGGCAACGACGATTCCGATGGACCGCCGTCGAAATCGGCAACCGCGCTCGATGCTTCCGGCTCCGATCTCGGCCCGAGCTCGTCGGTGATCGATGCGGCGAGACCGTCCTCCGCTCCGTTGCCGCGCCGACGGCGTCCGCCGCGGCGTCCGCGACGGCGCGGCCGACGTTCGCCGCCTGCCTGCTGGTCGTTGCGCGCGAGGCCCGGCTCCTCCTCGGATTCGTCCTCCGCGGCATCGCCTTCATCTGCTTGCGCATCGGCGACCGGGCCTGGTTCGGCGTGGACCGCGTCGCTGTCGTCGCGCGGCGGGCCGCTTTCGCGCGCTTCGCCGGCGCGGCCGCGCCGGCGCCGCCGCCGCTTGCGGCGGTGGCCGTCGGAACCGGCTTCACCTTCGCCGGCTTCGCCGGCCACCTGGTCGCCGGTAAGGCCCTCGCTCTCCTCGGTTTCGACCTCGACCTCGTCTTCGAAGTCGAGCGCCTCCTCATCGTCTAACGCTTCCTCCGAGGGCGGCGGAGCGGCGGCGGCCTGCGCCGCCAGCAGCGCTTTGGCTGCCTCGAGCGTATGCACCTGTTCGCCGCGATCGATGATGAACGACTGCTGGCCGCTGACCGAGGGGTCGGCGACCACCGACAACGTCACCTTGAAGCTGTTTTCGAGGTCGCGCAGATGGCCGCGCTTGTGGTTGAGCACGTAAAGCGCAACGTCGGTCCGGGTCCGCACCACGAGATTATGGGTGGCGCCCTTCATCAGGATTTCTTCGATGCCGCGCAGCAATTGCAACGCCACCGAGGAAACCGAGCGTACATGGCCGGTGCCGCCGCATTGCGGGCACGGCTCGGTCGAACTCTCCAGCACGCTAGCGCGGATGCGCTGGCGCGACATTTCCAACAACCCGAAATGCGAGATGCGTCCGACCTGGATACGGGCGCGATCCTGCCGCAGGCAATCGGAGAGCTTACGCTCGACCGCGCGGTTGTTGCGCTTCTCATCCATATCGATGAAGTCGATGACGATGAGCCCCGCGAGGTCGCGCAGCCGCAGCTGCCGGGCGACTTCCTCGGCCGCCTCGAGATTGGTCTTGAGCGCGGTGTCCTCGATGTGGTGTTCGCGGGTCGAACGGCCGGAGTTGACGTCGATCGAAACCAGCGCCTCGGTCTGGTTGATCACGATGTAGCCGCCTGAGCGCAACTGCACGGTTGGCGAGAACATGGCGTCGAGCTGGCTTTCGACCCCCATCCGCGAGAACAGCGGCTGGCCGTCGCGATACTGCTTCACCGCGCGCACATTCGAGGGCATCAGCATCTTCATGAAATCGCGCGCTTCATGATAGCCGGCTTCGCCGGCGACCATGATATCGTCGATTTCCTTGTTGTAGAGATCGCGCAGCGACCGCTTGATCAGCGAGCCTTCCTCGTAGACGAGGGTCGGCGCCTGCGACTTCAACGTCATGTCGCGCACCGTTTCCCACATCCGGATCAGATATTCGAAGTCGCGCTTGATCTCGGGCTTGGTGCGCGAGGCGCCGGCGGTACGCAGGATGATGCCCATGCCTTCGGGCACGTCGAGATCCTGCACCACTTCCTTCAGCCGCGAACGATCCTGCGCGCTGGTGATCTTGCGGCTGATGCCGCCGCCGCGCGCGGTGTTGGGCATCAAGACCGCGTAGCGGCCCGCCAGCGAGAGATAGGTCGTCAGCGCCGCTCCCTTGTTGCCGCGCTCTTCCTTCACGACCTGCACCAGCATCACCTGGCGGCGCTTGATGACCTCTTGAATCTTGTATTGGCGGCGCGGGCGGAAGGCGCGTTCGGGCACCTCTTCCAAGACGTCGTCACCACCGACGGATTCGACGACTTCTTCTTCGGCGTCCTCACCGTCGTCGTCATCATCGGGCTCGTCGCCGATGGGGGCTGCAACCCGCTCGGCCTCGATCGAAACGGCGTGTTCCTCGCCGGCATGTTCGGCATGGTGCGCGTCGTCGGCATGCGCGGCGTTTTCCCGCGCCTGCTCGTCATGAGCATGCGCGTCATCAGCCTGCTCGTCATGAGCTTGTTCATCATGAGCTGGTTCGTCTTGGCCGGGCTCTAAATTGAATTCGGGTGCGGCCGGCTCATCGACGGCGGCGGCAATGGATGACTCGATCGCGGCCACGACTGGCGTCTCGGCCTGCGATTGCCCGACCTGCGCGTCAGCGCGCACGTGTTCGTGGCTGTCTTCATCATGGTCATGTTCATGATGATCGTCGGGACGATCGTGATCGTGCACGGCATCGTCGTGCTCATGCGCGTCATGCTCATGCGCTTCGTGAGCATGATGCTCCGTATCGGCGTGGTAGCCGGCCTCGTGCGGGAACTCCTGATCTCCGTAGGGCTGCGCAACCTGCGACGGATCGGCATTGGCGCTCTCGACGATCTCGCTCTGGACGCGGTCGCCATGACCGCGGCGGCGCGAGTTGCGGTGGCGCGGACGCCTCCGGTTGGAGCGGTTTTCGCTCTCTTCCTCGGCCTCGCGATGGGCGCGTTCGTCGGCCTCTATCAATGCCTGACGGTCGGCGACCGGGATTTGATAATAGTCAGGATGGATTTCGCTGAAGGCGAGGAAGCCGTGACGGTTGCCGCCATATTCGATGAAGGCGGCCTGCAGTGACGGCTCTACGCGCGTGACCTTGGCGAGGTAGATGTTGCCGCGCAGTTGCTTGCGCTGGGCGGTTTCGAAATCAAACTCTTCGACGCGATTGCCGCGCACCACGACGACCCGGGTCTCTTCCGGGTGGGTGGCATCGATCAACATTTTGTTGGGCATTTTGTAACTCATGACGGCGGCGGGCGCGGTTTGCCTTGAGCGCATGTCGCGCCGCCGGGTGACGCGACGGTCCACCTGATTCGGGGGTGAGGGGAAGGCCAAAACGCAACCCGGGGCGCCGCGCCGAACCGGTTCCCACTGGCGCAAAGCGGCGCGCGGAGCTTTCACTCCGCTTCGTCGCGAATTGTCCTTGGGTCTTGGTCGGCAACACAGTCTGGCGCATCAAGCGTCGGCCCGTCTGGAACACGTTGGCGGCAAAAACGGCCGCCCCTGGTCTATCGCTGAAAGCAAAAGGTGTAGCGCCGTTGGGCGCCCGCCTGGGATCGCGAACCGGGCTCGTTGAGAGCCTGATATCGGGCTATGCCGCCTCTCTAAAACCGCCCCTCAAACGAGATGGGCCGGATACCGCTCGGGCTCGAAACCGCTACTCCCCGGTAGCCGCGCACCGCGCTGGCTTGAAGGGGAGGGCGGAAAGACGCTGGAATCTCCTTGAAATCGAAGGTTCCGGCGCTGCACCGGGAGGCTGAACGCGACACAACCAGGAGTATTAGCCGTCAGCACCTCGTACATACGTGGATTGCCCCTGTCGCGCAAGGGAAGCGTCGCTCTGCTACAACAGTCACCGTTATTCACCGAAAGGCCATTAAGCTTCGATTAACCCTGTGGTTCTATTGCGGTAAAAGGGCCGCTCGGAGGCGAAGGATTCGGTGGCGAGCCGCGCAAATCATCGTTTTTTATCGGGTTTCGCGCTCCTGTGCGCCGCAGCATTGCCGTGCTCGGTCGCCGGCCTCGTGGGCCCCGCAAAGGCCCAGTCGCCGGCAACTCTTGCCATTGCCGCCTCGGTGCCAGCGATCGCCACCGACGCCCGGCTCGCGGGCGACGCCAAACAGACCCGCTTCGTTCTCGATCTCGACAAGACCATAAAATTTCGCGCCTTCACCCTGGCCGATCCCTACCGGGTGGTGGTCGACATTCCCCAGGTCGATTTCAGGCTTCCGAGTGGGACCGGCGCCACCGGCCGCGGACTGGTCACGGCTTTCCGCTACGGCCTGGTGATGCCGGGCGGTTCGCGAATCGTGTTCGACCTGAGCGGGCCTGCTAAGATCACCAATTCCTACGTGCTGGATGCAGCCAACGGCCAGCCGTCGCGGCTGGTGCTGGAAATGGAGCAGGTCGACCTCGCGGCCTTCAACCAGGCGGCGGAGAGTAAGCCCGGGAGGCCCGCCATCGCGGACGCCAATGCGGCCGTATCGGCGCCAACGCCGGCTGCGCCAATGCGTGCGCCCAACCCCGCCGCGCCGCCGGATTCGCGGCCGGTGGTCGTGATCGATCCCGGTCACGGCGGCCTCGACAACGGTACACGGTCGGGCGGCGAGGTCATGGAAAAGGATTTGGTGCTGGGGTTCGCGCTGGCGCTGCGCGATCGCATCGAGAAGAGCGGCAAATACCGGGTCGTCATGACGCGTACCGACGACACCTTCATCCCGCTCGCCGACCGTGTGAAGATCGCGCGCAACCAGTCGGCGGCGCTGTTCGTCTCCATCCATGCCGACGCGCTGCCGCGCGACGAGGGCGATGCCCAGGGCGCGACCATCTATACGCTGTCCGACAAGGCCTCCGACACCGAGGCCGAGCGACTGGCGGATGCCGAAAACAGGGCGGACGCCATTGGCGGCGTCAATCTGACCGAAGAGCCAACCGACGTCGCCGACATCCTGATCGACCTGGCGCAGCGTGAAACCCGCACATTCTCAAACCGGTTTGCGCGTCTGTTGATGGGCGAGATGAAGAACACCGTGCGCATGCACAAGCACCCCCTGAAGTCGGCGGGATTTCGGGTGCTGAAGGCGCCCGACGTCCCCTCGGTGCTGGTCGAACTCGGCTATGTCTCGAACAAGGGCGATCTCGATCACCTTGTTTCGGAGAAGTGGCGTTCGAAAACGGTGGGATCGATGGCGCAGGCAATCGACGTTTTTCTGGCCAAGCGCGTGGCGAAGGCAGGCGCAGCGAATTGAAAAGGAAAGCCCTAGTTTGGCCACAGCGGCAGCCTTATAAAACGCCCGGTAAAGCGAGCGCGAGGTATTCGGAATCGCTGAGGATTTGCCCTCAGCCAAGGTATCCAGGGCATTGTCCGGGGTATGATGGGTCCCGCCGGGAACAGCCGATTTGTTCCGCCGGGATATTTGCAGTGAAAGCGCCGGGTTTTGAGGGGCGCTCAAGGGTTGGAACGGAACTTCGGTAATGCGCTTATTGGTGCGGTTCTTGGGATTCCTGTTTGCCGCCGGAACCGTTGTGTTTCTGGTGGGCGTCGCCGCGGCCGCCGGCATGATCTGGCATTTCTCCAAGGACTTGCCTGATTATTCGCAGCTTCAGGACTACGAGCCGCCGGTGATGACGCGCGTGCACGCGTCCGACGGCGCGCTGCTCGGCGAATATTCCAAGGAGCGGCGGCTGTATCTGCCGATCCAGGCGGTCCCAAAACTCGTCATCAACGCGTTCCTCGCCGCCGAGGACAAGAACTTCTACGAGCACGGCGGCATCGATTTTTCGGGCATGGCCCGCGCCGCCGTCGTCTATGCCCAGAACTACGGTTCAAACCGCCGCCCACAAGGCGCCTCGACCATCACCCAGCAGGTCGCCAAGAACTTCCTTCTGACCAACGAGGTGTCGTTCACCCGTAAGATCAAGGAAGCCTTGCTGGCGATGCGGATTGAGCGCGCCTATTCCAAGGACAAGATTCTCGAGCTCTATCTCAATGAAATCTATCTCGGCCTTGGCGCCTACGGCATTGCCGCGGCCTCGCTGGTCTATTTCGACAAGTCGGTGAATGAACTCACCGTGGCAGAAGCGTCCTATCTGGCCTCGCTGCCGAAGGCGCCGGCGGCGCTGCATCCGGTGCGCAACCGCGACCGCGCCATCGAACGCCGGAATTACGTGGTCGATCGTCTGCTGGAAAACGGCTGGATCAAGCAGGCGGATGCCGACAAGGCGCGCAAGGATCCGCTTGTCGTCACCAACCGCACCAATGGCGCGCATATTTTCGCCGGTGAATATTTTGCCGAGGAAGTCCGCCGCGACATTTTCGAGCGCTACGGCGAAAAGAAACTCTATGAAGGCGGCCTGTCGGTGCGCACCACGCTCGATCCGAAGATCCAGGTGATGGCGCGCAAGACCATGGTGGCCGGTCTGGTCAATTATGACGAAGCGCAGGGTTGGCGCGGCGCGCTCAGCAAGCTCGATATTTCTGGCGACTGGGGCGTGAAGCTCGCCGACGTCAAGTCGCTGTCGGATATTTCGCCATGGCGGATGGCGGTGGTGCTGGAAACCAGCGATCAGTCCGCGCGGATCGGCTTCCAGCCCAACCGTGAATTGGGCGGCGCGGTCAGCAAGGAACGACAAACCGGCATCATTGCGCTTGATGGCGTCAAATGGGCCAAGGCCGCGTCGGGGCCTTTGAAGGGCAGGACGCCGACCGCGGTGTCACAGATGCTCGCGCCGGGCGATGTGATCTACGCCGATCCGCTGTTCAAGGACGGCAATCCGGTTGAAGGCCTGTATCGGCTTCGGCAACTGCCCGAGGTTTCCGGTGCCATGGTCGTGATGGATCCGTGGACCGGCCGCGTGCTCGCGATGGTGGGCGGATTCTCCTTCGACCAGAGCCAGTTCAATCGCGCAACGCAGGCCTATCGGCAGCCGGGTTCGTCGTTCAAACCGATCGTCTATTCCTCGGCGCTCGACAACGGCTATACGCCATCGACCGTGGTGGTCGACGCGCCGATCGAGATCGATCAGGGGCAGGGTGGCGGCGTCTGGCGGCCGGAGAATTTTTCGAACGGCAAATACCAAGGCCCGACGACGCTGCGCAACGCGCTGCGGCTGTCGCTCAATACGGTGACGGTGCGGCTCGCCCAGGATATCGGCATGCCCCTGATCGGCGAATACGCGAGGCGCTTCGGCGTCTATGACGAATTGCCGAACTATCTGTCCTATGCGCTCGGTGCCGGCGAGACCACCGCGATGCGGATGGTCACGGCCTATTCGATGTTCGCCAATGGCGGCCGCCGTGTGAAGCCGACCTTGATCGACCGCATCCAGGACCGTTACGGCCACACCATCTTCAAGCACGACGCCCGCGAATGTCGCGGCTGCGACGCGCCTGGCGGCTGGAAGAACCAGCCCGAGCCGCAGCTTGTCGACCGCCGCGAGCAGGTGCTGGACGCGATGACGGCCTACCAGATCACCTCGATGATGGAAGGGGTGGTGCAGGGCGGCACCGGGATCGCGCTGAAGGAAGTCGGCAAGCCGATCGCCGGCAAGACCGGCACCACGAATGAGGCCAAGGATGCCTGGTTCATCGGCTTCTCGCCTGACATCGTGGTCGGCATCTATATGGGCTATGACAAGCCACGCACGCTTGGTCGGGGCAATGCGGCGACCGGCGGTCATCTGGCCGCGCCGATCGCGCGCGACTTCATGAAGCTTGCGCTAGCCGACAAGCCGGCGATCCCGTTCAAGGTGCCCGCCGGCATCAAGCTGATCCGCGTCGACGCCAAGACCGGCATGCGCGCCGGCCCCGGCGACACCGGCCGGACCATTCTGGAAGCCTTCAAGCCGGGTACCGCGCCGCCTGACAACTATTCGGTCATCGGCGTTGCCGATGCCGACGGCCGCACGCTGACGGTGGCGCCGGACGTCGATCGCACCATCATGCGCCCCGGCACCGGCGGGCTTTACTAGCGGCGAGCGGCTTTTTTCTCTCGTGAACAAAACGCGCAAAGCCGGCCCGCGCCGATTGCGCTTTGGCGGGCGCGCAGCTACATCCCTGACATATTGCGATGGCGGCAAACGCCAGCGAGGGTATAGAAAACCATGCGCGCCGAAGTCGAACGCCTCGTCGAAGAGATCAAGCAGTCGGTCGGGCTGCTGAGGAGGCATCTTTGACGTCGAGAAATCGACGGCGCGGCTTGCCGAGCTGAACAAGCTCACAGAGGATCCCAATCTCTGGAACGACCCCCAGAAGGCGCAGAAGCTGATGCAGGAGCGCACCTCGCTGGAGGATTCGCTTTCTGGCATCGGCAAGGTGGAGCGCGAGCTGGAGGACAATATCGGCATGATCGAGCTCGGCGAGGCCGAGAACGATGCCGGTGTCGTCACCGAAGCCGAGAACGCGCTCAAAGCCCTAAAGAAGGAGGTCGCGCGCCGCGAGCTGGAAGCGCTGCTGTCGGGCGAGGCCGACCGTTTCGATTCCTATCTCGAGGTTCATGCCGGCGCCGGCGGCACCGAAAGCCAGGACTGGGCCGAGATGCTGCTGCGCATGTACACGCGCTGGGCCGAGAAGCACGGCTTCAAGATCGAATATCTGGAAGAGACGCAAGGCGAGGAAGCTGGCATCAAATCCGCCACCGTCCAGATCAGTGGCCACAATGCCTATGGCTGGCTGAAGACCGAGGCCGGCGTGCACCGGCTGGTGCGGATATCGCCGTTCGATTCCAACGCGCGCCGGCACACCTCGTTCTCGTCCGTTGCAATCTTTCCGGTCGTCGACGACAGCATCAAGATCGACATCAAGGAATCCGACGTGCGCACCGACACCATGCGCTCGGGCGGCGCCGGCGGCCAGCACGTCAACAAGACCAAGTCCGCGGTGCGGCTCACGCACATTCCGACCGGCGTGGCCGTCGTCTGCCAGGCCGGCCGCTCGCAGCACAAGAACAAGGCGCAGGCCTGGGACATGCTGCGTGCCCGGCTCTACGAGATCGAGTTGAAGAAGCGCGAGGAAAAGGCCGCCGCCGACCAGGCCGCCAAGACCGATATCGGCTGGGGGCATCAGATCCGCTCCTACGTGCTGCAGCCCTACCAGATGGTGAAGGACCTTCGTACCGGGGTGCAGACGTCGGATACCGAGGGCGTTCTCGATGGCGATCTGGATGAGTTCATGGCAGCAACCCTCGCGCAGCGCGCCTTCGGCACCGTGCCCGGCGCGGTCGAGGATGTAGATTAGCCGGTGCCGCCGATTTGATGTTTCGGCACCCATGCCGCGGGGTTCGAAATCGGAACTTCAAATCGAAAAGCGGAACCAGACGGTCTATAGTTGCAGCGCTCCTCCGCTTCCGAAGTTCGTGTCGGAGGGGCCGCAATGTTTCACGAACTTCGGAAAACGGAGCACTGATGAAGCGGGTCGCTTTCATCGGCCTGGGGCGCATGGGCCATGGCATGGCCGGCCGTTATCTCGACGCCGGCTTCAGCGTTGCGGTCTGGAATCGCAGCAAGGCGAAGGCGGTGGACCTGATCGCGCGCGGCGCGCGATGGGCACGGTCCCCGGCCGCTGCCGCCCATGGCGCCGATGCCATTGTCACCATGGTCGCCGACGACAAGGCGTCGCGTACGGTGTGGCTCGGCCAGGACGGCGCCGTCGGGACGGCCAAAGCCGGGACGCTCGCGATCGAATGTTCCACCGTGTCCTACCAGCATGCGCTGGACCTGGCGCGCGAGCTGCGCGGCCGAGGGCTGATCTATATCGATAGTCCCGTGACCGGTCTGCCGGATGCGGCGGCGAGCGGAAAGCTGACGCTATTGGTCGGCGCCGATCCGGCCGACCTGGAAAACGCGCGGCCATACCTGGCGCCGCTCTCCACCACGATCCGGCATTTCGGCAGCGTCGGCAGCGGCACGGTCTATAAGTTGATCAACAATCTGATGGGCGCGATCCAGATCGCCGGCATCGCGGAGGGTCTGGCGATCGCCGAACAGGCCGGTCTCGACATGAAGCTGGTGCTGGAAGCGGTCGAGACCGGGGTCGCCGCGAGCCCGCAGGTTGTCCGTCATTCCAAGCGGATGGCGGCGCGAAACTTTTCCGGTGCGACGTTCACCGCGGCGCTGCGGCACAAGGACGCCGCTTACGCCGTGAAGCTTGCCGAGAGCCTGCTCGCCGAGCCTCCTCTGCTCGGGCGCGCGGCGGTTGCGGCCTATGAGCGGGCCAAGGCGTATGGGTCCGATGACGACGAGGGCAGGATGATCGAGATCGTGTCGCGGCCCAGAGGGGCCGGGAAATAACCTGCCGCGCCGACGCCCAACAATTGATCGTTTCGCCGCGCGGAATAAGCGGACGCTTGCAAGCGTCCGCTCGACTTGCGAGACTTGAGCAAAATAATCCGTCAGGCGGGAGAGAACGATGCCAGTTCGCACGCGAAATTTGATGGCTTTGACGGTGTTCGCAGTTGCAGCAGCGGTCGCCAACCCTGCTAGCGCGCAAAAGAAATACGACCCGGGCGCGAGCGATACCGAAATCAGAATAGGCAATATCATGCCCTATAGCGGTCCTGCCTCCGCCTACGCGGTGATCGGCAAGACGGAAGCAGCCTATTTCGACAAGATCAACGCCGAAGGCGGCATCAACGGCCGCAAGATCAAGTTCATCTCCTATGACGATGCCTACAGTCCGCCGAAGGCCATCGAACAGGCGCGCAAGCTGGTGGAAAGCGACGAGGTGCTGCTGATTTTCCAGCCGCTCGGAACGCCGTCCAACTCGGCAACCCAGAAATACATGAACGCCAAGAAGGTGCCGCAGCTATTCGTCGCGACCGGCGCGACCAAATGGGGCGATCCGAAGAATTTTCCATGGACCATGGGCTGGCAGCCCAACTACCAGAGCGAGGGGCGGATCTACGCGAAATACATTCTGGACCATTTTCCCAACAGCAAGATCGCGGTGTTCTGGCAGAATGACGACGCCGGCAGGGATCAGGTCAAGGGGTTGCGCGACGGGCTCGGCGACAAGGCCGGCATGATCATCGCCGACAAATCCTACGAGGTGAGCGATCCCTCGATCAATTCACAGATCGTCGCGCTGCACGATTCCGGCGCCGATACCTTCTTCTCCTGGGCCGCGCCGAAGGGGTCGGCGCAGGCGATCAGAAAGGTCGGCGAACTCGGCTGGAAACCCAGATTCTTTCTCGCCAACGTCTCGACCTCGGTGGCTTCCGTGCTGAAACCGGCCGGTCTTGAATACGCCAAGGATATCATCTCGACGGCTTACCTGAAGGATCCGACCGATCCGGCCTGGAAGGACGATCCGGGCGTCAAGACATGGCAGGCCTTCATGGACAAATATTATCCGGACGGCGACAAGACCAACAACAACAATGTCTATGGTTATGCCGTGGCGCAGACCATGGTTCAGGTTCTCAAGCAATGCGGCAATGATCTGACGCGGGAAAACGTGATGAAGCAGGCCGCGAGCCTGAAGAACTTTACCAGCGACGTCCTCTTGCCCGGCATCAAGATCAACACAAGCCCAGATGATTTTTTCCCGATCGAGCAGATGCAGCTGATGCAATTCAACGGCGAAAGCTGGCAGCTGTTCGGCGACGTGATTACCGGCGAAGTTGGCCACCAGATGGGTAATTAGTGGCCGCTTCCAACATCCGCTGGTCTCAGCCGGCGCTCAACCTGACCCCTGCGCGCAAAAATTTCTGAGGGTCGACGGCTTCACCGTCGATCCTCGTTTCATAGTGCAGATGCGGGCCGGTCGAGCGGCCGGTTGAGCCGACCGCGCCGATCACCTGGCCGATCCTCACGGTATCGCCGATCTTGACGTCGATCTCCGACAAATGGCCGTAACGGGTCGACAGCCCATTGCCATGGTCGATTTCGACCATGCGGCCATAGCCGCCAGCCCATCCCGACGATAGCACTTTTCCGTTCGCGGTCGCGCGCACGGGATCACCGGTCTGTGCGCGGAAATCCAGTCCCGTATGCATGGCAGGCCGTCCGAGGAACGGATCGCTGCGCACCCCGAAGCCGGACGTGAATTCGACCTCTCCAACCACGGGCTTGCGGTAGGGCACGAGCGCCAGCGCCCGGTTCAGCCGATCGACCTGGGCGCGCGTGATGTTGATCCGACGGAGCTGGCGCTCGAAGGCGCCGGCATCAGGCCCGAGCTTGACGGGGACGAACGGGCCGCCCATGGGCGCCCGCGGGGTCGCCGCTTCCAGCTGCGCCATATCGAGGCCGAGATCGGTGAAAATGCCGCGCATCCGTCGCACGCGCAATTCCATGCCGTCCTCGGCCGCACTCAGCGCCGCCAACTGGCGGCCCTCGATTTGATCGAGCGAGTTCTGCAGGCGGACCAGAACGTTGTCGACGCCCTGGTTCTTCGCGAAATGGTTCGACTGCGGCGCGGAGGCGACCGGAGCGCGCGATTCGAGCCGCGCCTCACGATCCGGCGGCGCCACGAAAATCACGGTGTCGCTGATCGGCGACGGTTTTGGCGTGCCCGACGACACGGGCTCGGTCGCGCCGCGCGAGGGCGCCCTGATCGATCCCGTGACATCAGGCATCGCACCGAGCGCGGTGGCGCGGGATTCCAGCGCCGTCTGGCGGCGCATGATCTGTTCGAGCTTCTGGTCGAACTGTTCCTGGTCGAGCAATTGACGGCTGGTGGTGCGATCGACCTTGGCGCGCAGCTCCGCGATGCGGTCCTCATAGGCGTATTGCATTTCGGCCTGACGGGCGATCAATCGCGTGAGGACGTCGTCGCGGAAGGCGAAATAGGTCGCGGTCGCGGCCGACCACATGCCGAGCAAGGTTACGGTGCCGACCACGATCCAGAACGCTACCGGGCCGAACCGTACCTGCTTGCCGGCGTGGGTCAAGGTGTAGGCCTGCTGGGTGTCGCGCCCAGAAGAAACTGGGGCTGCCGCCCGGCGCGCGAACGACCGGCCATGGTCATGGGGATGGTGCTGGGGGTACTCAGAATAGGGACCGGAACGGTACGACATCGGCACTCCCGCGCCGGTCGGAGGCATGTTCCGTACGGCCAAATTTGCGGAGCCGATTTGACCCGGTCATGGTTAATTTTCCGGAAATGCGGCTGCTAGAGCATGATCCGGAAAAGCATGCCCTCGGGCTACGACCCGATGGGCGGGCACCGGTTTTCCCTCGCGCCAAACGCGGAACACGTTTGCGCGGAGATCATGCTCAAACAAGAAGACAGAGCGGGATGACAATTCGAAGAAAAGTCATCCTGCTCTAGTAGGCTGCCCGGGCTTCCTCCAACACCGCATCGGCATGGCCATCGACCCTGACATTGCGCCACACCCTGATGATCCGGCCATCCCGGCCGATCAGAACCGTGGTGCGAATGATCCCCAGGAAAGTCCTGCCATATAGGGACTTTTCACCCCAAACCCCGTAAGCCTCGAGCATTTCGTGCTGCTCATCCGAAATCAGGGGAATCGAGAGCTTGTGCTTGTCGCGAAAGGCTTCCTGGGCCCTCAACGGATCGGCGGAGATTCCGAGGATTTCGGTCTGGCTTTCGGCAAATGCGCTCTTTAGCCGGGTGAAATCGATCGCCTCCTTGGTGCAGCCCGGCGTGTCCGCGCGCGGATAGAAGAACAGCACTAGTTTCTTGCCGGAAAAATCCAAAAGCGAGACGGTGCTGCCGCCGTCGCGCGGCAACCGAAACGCTGGCGCCGCTGCGCCTTCGATCAGCACCGGTGATTCCCGCGCAGACGCGCGCGCGGGAAAAACCTTTGACGATGCCGGCCTGGGTACGACCAATTTGGATGGTCTTAACCGTTTTGACGGAGCCTTGTGCGAGGCTTCGCTGGTGGTGCTGTTGCTTGATCCGACCGTCGCCGCGCGACCGCTTTTCGCGTGTTTTAGCTTCGATGACGTTGTGGACGGCCGGCGGGTCTGCCTGCGGGAGGGCGTTTTGGTGGATTTCTTGCGCGTTTTCTTGGACATACGCCTTCCTTTCGTCGCTTTCGGCGGATCAATCATTAGGCTATTGCAGATCTTGTCGGGGTGATCTGGATTCGGCCTGGCGGCTGGGCAAGTCTGATAGCGGCAGAGTATGTTTAGGGACGCACCCGCCCGTTCGTTGAGTGTGCCCCCAAGGTCCAAAGACGAGCAACGGGATTAATCGAGGATTGGCAGTGATGCCGGCACCGGAGCGCTCGTTATCTGTCGAGGGGCGAGGCCGTGGCGGCGATCGATCCCATCAAGAGCGCCAGCACCGAGACGCAATGGCTAAGAATGCGCCGCCCCAAGGATCTAACCAAAGATCCAGTCCGCGCTCGGACGGCCAGCCCTCGCACTGGGACGATGCCCAATGGGATCGAGACCATGACGAGGCGGCACGTCATCGCGCGCGTCGGCTGCTGTCGCGGCCCCGCTCGGGCTTTCATCGGTTCGGCGATCGGCTCGCCACGCTGCAAAGGTGGATCGCGGGAGAGCGTTGGATAAGACGCCTCGCCGTCGTTCTCGCGGCGCTGATGGTAATTTTCGCCGGCTGCTTCGGTGCGTTGTGGTGGCGGCTCGGTGCCGGCCCGATCAATCTCGACGTGGCCACCCCGTGGCTCGCCGCGGCGATCGAGGACAATATCGGTCACGGCAATACCGTCGAAGTCGGCGGCACCCAGATCGAGCGGGCAGGGCGGATTCGTATCGCCGTGCGCATCCGCGACATCGTTGTGAGGGATCGCGACCACGCCATCGTGGCAAGCGCGCCAAAAGCCGAGGTGAGATTGTCCGGTGCCGCGCTGTTGATGGGCCGGCTCCGCGCCGAAAGCCTTAACCTGGTGGATGCCGAGCTTGCGGTGCGTATCACGCCGGACGGCAATGTGACGGTTTCCGCCGGCGATACCGCAAAGCCGCTGGCGACCGGTGTCGCTTCCAAAAGGGACGCGGGCATTCCCCCGACATTTCCCCGGCAAATTCCGGTAGCGCCGCCGCCCGGAGCTGATGCTCCAGCGACGACCTCAACCAGCGCGCAGAACGGATTGCTGGCCGGTCTCGACTGGCTCGACAGCCTGAGCCTGACCGGTCTCGACGGACAGAACCTCAACGAAATCGGCTTGAAGAATGGCAATCTGGTCGTCGACGATCAGCAGCGCGGCAACAAATGGACGTTCGATAACATCAGCCTCAGCCTGCGGCGGCCGAGCGCAGGCGGGGTGGCGCTCAGTCTCGGCGAGGAGGGCGCCCATCCGTGGTCGCTGCGGGTTACGGTCGGGCCGCATGAAAACGGCGTCCGATCGGTCGATATCCGCGCCGTCAAAGTTCCGGCGGCGAATATCCTCTTGGCGTTGCGCTTGAAGGATCTGACCTACAGCGCCGACCTGCCGTTATCGGGCGAGTTGAAGGGAGAGCTGGGCCGCGACGGCCTGCCGACCTATTTTCGCGGCAAGATTGCCGCAGGCGCCGGAAGCATCATCGACAGCGACACGCCCGATTATCCGATGGGGATAGAATTCGGCGGAGATGAACGTCGAGTGGGATTCCGCGCGGCGCGTGCTGGTGGCGCCGTTCAAGATCGTTGCCGGCGCGAACCGCATCACCCTGCTCGCGCATCTGGAGCCGCCGAACGACAACGTCTCCGACTGGCAGCTCGGCCTTTCCGGCGGCACCATCGTGCTCGACGGCATCGACAGCGAACCGCCGCTGATCTTCAACCGCATCGCCATCGGCATGCGCTTCGATACCGACAAGAAGCGCGTGCTGCTGACGCAGGCCGACATCAGCAACGGCGAGATCGGCGTCGCCGGCACCGGCAACGTCGATTATTCCGGCGAAGCGCGGTTGCAGCTCGGCTTCGCGGGCACGCCCATGACGGCGTCCGCGCTGAAACGGATGTGGCCGGCCCTGATCGTCCCGGAAGTCCGCGAATGGGTCATCGAGCGCATCGAGCGCGGATCGCTGCAGCGGATCGAGGTCGGCGTCAACACGGCGATCAAGAATCTTCCGCGCAAGGGACCGCCGATCCCGGATGACGGCCTTGCCGTCAACATCGTGGCAAGCGGCGTAACGGTGCGTCCGGTGGATGGATTGCCGTCGGTGCGCGACGCGGATTTACGAGCCCATGTCACCGGTCGCACCGCGACCGTGACCATCGGGCAGGGGGTGGCCGACACGCCCGCGGGCCGCAAACTCAATTTTTCGGATTTCGTTTTCGAGGTGCCGGACACGCATGCCAAGCCGGCGCCCTCGCGCGTGAAGATGAAGATCGACGGTCCAGTGCCGGCGGCGGCCGAAATTCTCACCTCCGATCGGCTCAGCGATCTCTCCGGAGCCCTGGTCGATCCCACTACGAGCAAGGGCACGTTCTCGGCCACCGTCAATCTCGGCATGCCGGTCAAGGGTGAGCTCACGAAGGCGGACACCGCCTATGCTGCGACCGTCGACATCAATGGATTTGCCGCCGACAAGCTTGTCATGAACCAGAAGCTTGAGGCGAACAATTTGAAAGTGATCGCCAACAACGCCGGATACCAGGTCAAAGGCGACGTCAAGATCAACGGCCAGCAGTGCAGCCTCGATTATCGCAAGCCGGCCGAGGGCGACGCCGACGTCAAGCTGCAGGCGACGCTCGATGACGCGAGCCGCGCCCGGCTCGGGCTCGATCTCGGTCCTGCGGTCTCCGGCGCCATCCCGATCAAGCTGGTCGGCAAGATCGGTGGTGGCGATCGCGATAGCCGGATGGGGATAGAGGCCGACCTCACCGCGTTGAAGCTCGACAATATCCTGCCGGGCTGGGTCAAGTTGCCGGGCAAGTCGAGCCGCGCCACCTTCAACGTGGCGTCGAAGGCGCAATCGACCCGCTTCGAGGACATTGTCATCGACGGCGGTGGCGTGTCGATCAAGGGATCGCTCGAGGTCGACCAGAATGGCGACCTCATGAATGCGAACTTCCCGACCTATTCGCCATCCGAAGGCGACAAGACCACCCTGAAGGCGGAACGCGGCCAGGACGGCGTGGTCAAGGTGACAATGCGCGGCGATGTGTTCGACGCGCGCGGTTTCCTCAAATCGGCGATCTCGGGCAAGGAGCCCGACTCCAAGAGCAAGACCAAGAACATCGATTTCGACCTGGACCTGAAGCTCGGCGCCGTCGCAGGCTTCAACGGCGAGGCGATGCGCAGCGCCGACGTCAAGTTTTCCCGTCGCGGCGGGATCGTCAAAGCCTTTACGCTCAACGGCAAGCTCGGGCGCGATACGCCCGTCACCGCGGAGATGCGCAGCCGCGCGCAGGGGCAGGCGCGCGACCTGATCTACCTGCAAACCAGCGACGCCGGCGCGTTCTTCCGCTTCACCGATACCTACTCCAAGATGGTTGGCGGTCAATTGACCCTGGCGATGGACCCTCCAACCGTCGAGCCGAGCGCCAAGGACGGCCTGATCAACGTCCGCGATTTCTCCGTGAAGGGTGAAGGCGCACTTGATCGCGTGGCCGCGGGCGGCCCGGTCGGCGTTCAGAACGGCGTGTCGTTTGCGGCGCTGCGCGCGGAATTCACCCGGCAGAACGGTCAGCTCGCGATTCGCGAAGGCGTCGTGAAAGGGCCGACGATCGGGGCGACCATTGAAGGCAGCATCGACTATCCCGGCAATCAGGTGCGCATGAGCGGCACCTTCGTGCCGATGTACGGGCTCAACAACATGTTCGGCCAGCTGCCGATCGTCGGGCTGTTCATGGGCGGCAGCAATGAGGGGCTGATCGGCGTCACCTACGAGGTCGTCGGTACCCCGGACAAGCCGACGCTTCGCGTCAATCCGATTTCAGCGATATTTCCCGGGGTCTCCAGGAAAATTTGGGAGTTCAACACCGGTAAGCAGAACAATACGGTCGAGTTTCCGCCGAATAACTGAGCCGCGATTTTCGGTTTGAACGCGGGCTGTAAGTTTTCGTCAATACAGCAATAACCGACTTTGCTAACCGGCTTTTGGAGTGTCCCGGCAAAAACGAAGCATGGGGCAATCATTTTTTGAGAGGCGCGGGTTCGAAAGGATCGACGGCTTGCCGTTCCGTGCCCGGATGGGGGCGGTTCAATGGCTGATTTTTTGCGGCGTCGCGCTTGTCATCGCGATTGCGGTCGGCGGCGCCTATCTGGTGCTGCAGGTCCGTGATCGGGCGTTGCAGGCTGCCGAACGCGAGCTCACCAACAGCGCGTTGCTTCTGTCGCGCCATTTCGACCAGCAGTTGACCGACTTGCAGCGCATCCACGAGGACGTCCACGACTATATGCGGGCGGAAGGCATTGACACCAAGGAAGCCTTCGCAAGCCAGATGTCTTCGCTCGCCGTCCACGAAATGATGCGGACCAAGCTCGCCGCACTTCCGCATGTCGGCGCGATCAGTCTGATCAACGTCGAGGGCTGCCTGATCAATTCTTCCGAAACCTGGCCGGTGCCCGACGTGACCACCACCGACCGGGGCTATTACCGGGATTTCACATCGGGACGACCGGTGCCGGACCTGATCGTCGAGCCCGGCAGGAGCAAGGTGACGCTGGCCTGGACTACCATCTTTGCGCGCCGGATCCTGGGCAAGAACGGCGAGCTCATCGGCATCGCCACCCGCGGCGTCGAGCCCTCTCACTTCGAAGACTTCATTGCCTCTCTCGCCTTGAACGACGAAACCACCATCTCCATGATTCATCGCAACGGCACGATCATCGCCCGCTATCCGCGCGACGTCGCGCTGATCGGACGAAGCATTGCCGATACGCCCTGGTTCCAGAGGGTTCGCGCTCGGCGGCAATACTTCCGGTCGCTTCACCGGCGTGATCGAGGGCGGGGACAGGGTAGGTTCGATCCGGCCGATGTCCAATTTCCCCATTTTCATCGTAGCCACCACGTCGGTGTCGAACGCGCTTGCCGATTGGCGGGCACAGACCAGACTACAGTTTTGGGCAGCACTTCTCGCGGTCATCGTGGTCATCGTCACGATCTCGCCGATCGTGCGGCAACTCAAACGCCAGCATCGCGCCGCCCAGCGACTGCTCGCGGAGAAGGGCCAGCACCTCGACACTGCCGTCAACAATATGACGCAGGGCCTGTTGCTGTTCAACGCCTCGGGCCATCTGGTGATCTGCAACGAGCGCTATATCGAGATGTTTGGCCTCTCGGCCGATGTGGTGAAACCGGGTTGCCATCTGCGCGATTTGATCCTGCACCGCCAGGAACTCGGCTCCTTCAGCGGCGACGTCGATGCCTACTGCGAGAGGTTTCTCAATCCAAAAGGCGATGAGGTTCGCGACAGCGTGATTTCGGTTCCCGACGGGCGTATCATCCGGCTGGTCTACAAGCGGTCAGCCGACGGCGGCTGGGCCACGACGCTGGAGGACGTCACCGAGCGGGCCCGCTTCGAAGCCAGGATCGAGCACGTCGCCCATTACGATGCGCTGACCGACCTACCGAACCGCACGCTGTTTCAGCTGCATGCCGAGAAGATACTTGCGCAGGTCCCTGGTGTGCAGTTCGCGATCCTCTATATCGATATCGACGAGTTCAAGGGAATCAACGATTCGCTGGGTCATCTGGTCGGCGACGAGTCCTTGAAGGCGGTAGCGCTGCGGCTGCGCGAGTGTGTGGGACGCGACGATTTCGTGGCGCGGCTCGGCGGCGACGAATTCGCGATCGTGCAGTCCGGCGTGGGCCGCGAGGACGACGTCAGCGCGCTGATCGCGGCAATCTACCAGGCGCTGCGGACGCCGTTCGACTGCCGCGGCCATCGGCTGAGCAGCGATGCTTCGATCGGTGTGTGGCCATCGCGCCGAGGGACGGCTCCGATCTCTTGGGGCTGCTCAAGAGTGCCGACCTCGCGATGTACGCCGCCAAGGCGGCAGGGCGCCGAACCTACCGAACCCGGCATGGAAACCGAGGCCCATCTGCGCCGGGAGCTGGAGCGGGACCTGCGCTCGGCGCTGAGCCAGGGTGACTTCGAGCTGCACTATCAGCCAATCGTCGATCTGCGCAGCGACGGTATCATCGGCTGCGAAGCGCTGTTGCGCTGGCGCCATCCGCTGCGCGGCACTGTGTCGCCCGTGGAATTCATTCCGCTTGCCGAGGAGACCGGCCTGATCCACGAAATCGGCCAATGGGTGCTGCGTACGGCGTGCGCCGAGGCGGCGAACTGGCCTTCGCATGTGCGCCTTGCTGTCAACGTTTCCCCCGTGCAGTTCAAAACCCAGACGTTGGCGTTGAATGTCACGACGGCCCTGGCGGATTCCGGACTGGATCCACGCCGCCAGGAGCTCGAAATCACCGAAGCGGTGTTGATCGCCGACGACGATGCGGCGCTTGCGATCCTCCACCAGTTGCGCGAGCTCGGGGTTCACATCGCACTCGACGACTTCGGCACCGGTTATTCCTCGCTGCGCTACCTGCACCAATTCCCCTTCGACAAGATCAAGATCGACCGCAGCTTTGTGAAGGAAGTGACCGAGAATTCAGGCTCTTCATCGATCATCAAGGCCGTCGTGGGCATCGCGGCCGACCGCAACATGACGACCACCGCCGAGGGCGTCGAAACCAGGCAGCAGCTCGAAACGGTGCGGGCGCTGGGCTGCACGCAAATGCAGGGCTACCTGTTCAGCGCGGCGCGGCCGGCCAGGGAAATCCGCACCATGCTCGGCTCGGGCGAGGCGAACAGGGAAGGCGAGGCATGCGTCACCGGCTAGCGCCGCAGCGCCGGCACGAACAGGAACGGGATCATCCCGAGCACCACGCTGACCAGCGAAAACGCGATCAGCGGATTATAGCTGTGGGCGAAGTCGTGGATCAGGCCGCCGCTCCAGGAGCCGAGCGCCGATCCTAACCCGGCGCCGATCGAGATCGTGCCGTAGATCGTGCCGACGTGCTTTCCCCGAAAGATTTTCATCGCGGTCGCCGTCAGGAGCGGGCCGCGCGAGCCGATCATGCTGCCGAAGCACACGACAAATCCGGTCAGGATCCAGAAGTTCGGATAAAATTGCAGCAGCCAGAGCAGGATGATGCCGGCAATCGAAATGGCGTAGCTGATCAGGACCGACGGCCGGCGGCCGATGACGGTATCGAGCGAGGTGACGCCGAGCATGCCGAACAACAGCACGACGCCGGAAAAACCCCAGGCGGTGGCCGCCTGCAGCGGCGGAAATCCGGCGTCGATCAGATAGGCCACGATCTGTGCCGCGATCGCGTACATGCCCACCGCGGTGAAGAAGAAAGTCGCGAACAAGGCCCAGAAGGCATGGTGGCGCATCGCGCTCAGAAGCGTCCATCCCTGGTCGATGAAGTCAGGACCGGTCTTTTTGACGACGCGCGGCGAGCCGCCCGAAAGCAACCGCCACGGCACTAGCAACAGCGGCACCAACAGGCAGAGCGCCGCGATGCCAAAAATCTGATAGGCGCTGCGCCAGCCAAAATGATCGATCAGCAGCTGCGACGCCGGCAGCAGCAGCAAGACGCCGCCGCCGGCTGCGGAATAGACAATTGCCATCGCCGTCGGCAGCCGCCGGCCGAACCAGCGGCCGAGCAGGATCGAATTCGGCACGTTGCCGATCAACGCGATGCCGACGCCGACGCACAGCCCGATGCTCAACTGGAATTGCCAGAGAGATTGCGCACGCGCCGCGATCAGGAACGCCGAGCCGAGCAGAAACACGCCGAGCGAATAGACGGTTCGCGGACCCGAGCGGTCGAACAGCCGGCCAACCAGCGGCGCCGCCAGCCCGCCGGCGAGCGCCGTCAGCGAATAGACCGAGACAACCTGGGCGCGGTCCCAGCCAAAGCTTTCCGAAATCGGTTTGAGGAAAACCGTAAAACTCTCGCCGAGCCCGCGGCCCATCACCGACAACGCAAAGCACAGCGCGAGAACGTTGAGGGCTATGCGTGCCGGCTTCGCGCGCGTTTCCTCCCATGGCGTATCTTGATCCATGAAGAGGAGAGAGCGCGCTTCCGTTGCGGTGAGCAAGGGGCCTGCGCGAATACGACTATGCAGGCTAGCTAGAGCAGGACGCGGCCCTTCTTGCCAGGCGACAATTTCAACTCGCTTGAGGCTTTCGAATGCGTCACTTGTTCCCGGGATTCAAGGACGGATCTTGAATGATGACTTTTTCGGAATAGAGCTGAGCGATATCGTCGTTGGATAAACCGAACTCCTGCAGGATCTGCTGGTTGTGCTCGCCCAAAAGGTCTGCCTTCAATACGGACTGATCCGACCACGCGGAAAATCTCACCGGGTTACCCGGAATTGCGAACGGACCGATCTGGGGGTCGCTGACCTGCCGAACGGTTCCACGCTCTACCAGATGGGGTTGCGCCATCGCCTCGTTCAACGTGAGCACGGGAGCGCAGGGTATCCGCTCCTTTTCCAGAGCCGCAATGGCGGCGTCCCGTGAAGGGAACGTTTTCAACCATCCTTCCAGGATGTCGGCGACCAGCCTGTTGTTGTCGCTTCTGGCGCGCGCGGAAGCGAATCGAGGATCATTTTCGAGCTCCGGCATGCCAAGAGCCTTGACCACCTGCGGCCATTGATGAGCCAGCGCGCAAATGACGATGAACTCGCCCCTGCCGCAATCGAACACGCCGGCCGGGCCGCCGTTCGGGTGCAGCGAACCCTCGCGCGTTGGAACGAATGCATCGCCGCGAATGGCGACCTTGGGGACATTCGCCTCGTGCATGTGAAAGTATGTATCGACAAGCGTGGCCTCGATGAACTGGCCTTCGCCTGTCCGTTCACGATGCAGCAGGGCAAACCCGACCGCCATCGCCGCCGCGACGCCAGTCGATGCATCGCCTATGGCGACCGGCACTTGCGCCAGCCTGCCGTCCGGTTCGCCGATGACGCCGGTAATTCCTGCCAGCGCTTGCGCGATATAATCATATCCAGGCTTGTCGCTCAGCGGACCTGATTGTCCGGCAAACGAGATTGAGCACATGATGAGCTTCGGATTGATCTTTCTTAGATCCTCGTACCCCAAACCCGCCCGGCTCATGACCCCCGGTGTAAAATTCTCCACCAGAACGTCGCACTTTGCCGCGAGCTTTCTCAGTAACTCCTGGCCTTTCGGATGTTTGAAGTCCAGCGCCAGACTTCTTTTGGAGTGGTTTTGCTGGAAAAAATAGGTGCTCTGGGAGGTGTGCTTGTATTCCGGCGACCGCGGCTTCAGCCCCTGAAACCGGGATCGGTCCCCGGTGGGAGCAAGCTCGATCTTGATAACGTCGGCACCGGCCTCCGCCAGAAGCCGGGTGCAGGTCGGCCCGGCGACAAACTGCGTGATGTCCAGCACACGATAACCGGTGAGCATTTTTGGAGCCAAACTCATGTTCATTCCCTGCTCGCTGCGACTGTTTGATTGTTACCCCGGTTCGGCTCCGAGGCGCCGGAAAACCCCGGAGCGTTCATGAATGGACCGTCCGCGATGGAGCAGTCAGGCGGACTGTTTGGCCGGGGAACGCGAAAGACCCGCCTGCTCCAGCCGCCTCTCCAGCATCGGAATGCGGTCATTGCCCCAGAATTGCTCGCCGCGGAAAATGCAGATCGGCACGCCGAAGATCTGGTCGGTCGAGGCCTCTTGCTGCGCGTTCTCGTAGTCGCGCTGACCATCGCCGTTGAAATACGCCCGATAGTCCGCACCCGAGAGACCGAATTCGTCGATGAATTTTGTGATGGCCTCGACCTCGTCGACTGCCAGCTCCCGCTTGAAGAACAATTCGAAGACACGGCGGCTGTATTCGACGATTTTCCCGTGTTTCTCCGCGAACAAGCCGCCGATCAGCGCTGGCGCCGTGTCGAAGATCTTGAGCGGGCCGCGAATGATCTTCTTGTCGCCGCGCTCGTTGGCGGAACGCCGTGCATCCAAGTAGGAGTATTTTACCTTGTATTCCGAGTAGACGCTCCTTTGCCCGGAGCCCTTGATCCTCAGTTGAAATGGCTTCCACTTCACCTTCACGGCAAATTTTTCCTCAAGGGCGAAGGCTGGATCGAATGCCAGCCACGCAAAGGGGCTTTTGTAATCGGAGTACATTTTCAATTCTTCGGGCGTCGTCATTTGCGGTCTCCGTTGAAGGCGCTTTACTGCCTGTCTAGATGATCTGACGATCGCTGAGCTCTGTGGTCTGGTCCGCCGACAGCGCTTTCAACCCATTTTCAACGTGCACATGGTTGATCTTTTCACCGATAGAGGTCAATTATTTTTCTATCTCCTTAATTAATGCCGATATGGAATAAATCATGGCGAGGCTGTTTCGTACCCCGCAGGGATTTGACGTTGCCATCAAACATATCCGGGCGGTGAATTCGGTCGCGCTATATGGAAGCTTTACGGCCGCGGCAGCCGACCTTGGAATGACCCAGTCGGCGGTTAGCAGGCTGGTTCTTCAGCTCGAAAAGCAACTCGGTGTTTCGCTTTTCCTAAGGTCCACGCGCAACGTGGTCCTGACCGCGCCGGGCCGTGAATTCACCGCATCGATGAGACGATTTATCGAAGACCTCAACATCCAGGTTGAGAACGCCCGGGCATTGGGAGGACAAATTCGCGGCCGATTGATCATTTCGTGCCTGCTTTCGATCACCCATCACGTCGTCCCGGACGCCGTGCTGAAGTATCGCAAGGTGCACCCCGGCGTAGAGGTTCACCTGCGTGAAGGGCTCGGCAGTGAGGTCCACGAAGATGTACGCAGTGGTCTCGCCGATTTTGGCGTTGGCAACATAACGGGGTTGAATCAGGAAGTGGTTGCTGACGAAATTGCCCGGGAGTCGTGCTTTGCCATTCTTTCCTCGAAGCATCGACTGCGAAATAGACAATCGATCACCTTAAAGGATCTCGCGGAAGAGGAGTTTGTATCCTTGCCGACTGCCGCCGGATTGCGCCGACAAATCGATGGTGTTGCGGCCGCCAACGGTATCGCTCTCAAGCACATGACCGTGGTCGGACAATTCGGAACGCTGTTCGATTTTGTCGCCGCCGATATGGGTGTGGCGATTGTTCCGGCGTCCGCATTACCAAGGCGCCGTCAATACGATGTAGTGGTCAAGCGCCTCGTCGCACCTTCGATCGTGCGGAGCGTCGGGATCTTGCGGCTTAAAAATCGCGCTCTCACACCGGCGGCAAGCGGCTTCTTGGATATCTTCCGTCCGCTCTTCCTAAGCGCCTCCCGCCGATAACCAGTGCCCCGGCGTGCTGGAGCGCTTGGCTGCGCCGTCTAGGCAGGCTTGAGCAGGACGTGGCGTTTTTTGCCAAGCGACAATTTTATCACGCCTTGGGACGTGAGGTTGGCGGGCGCCAGCAGCATCTTCTCGTCCGACACGGCGACGTCATTGACACGGAGCCCGCCGCCCTTGATCTGGCGCCGCGCCTCGCCATTGGAGGCGACGAGGCCTGCTTTGACGAAGGCCGCCAGCACGCCAATTCCGCCGTCGAGCTCACTGCGCGAAACATCCACGGTCGGCAAATTTTCCGCGATCGCGCCTTCCTCAAAAGTCTGGCGGGCGGTGTCGGCGGCCTGGCGCGCGGCATCAGGGCCATGCAACAGCATGGTCGCGGCATCGGCCAGCGCCTTCTTTGCTTCGTTGATCTCGGCGCCCCTGAGGTTAGCGAGCTTCTCGATCTCGGCGAGCGGCAGGATCGTGAACAGCCTCAAAAAGCGCGGCACGTCGGCGTCTTCGGTGTTGCGCCAGAACTGCCAGTATTCGTAAGGGCTCTTCATATCGGCGTTGAGCCAGACCGCGCCGCTTGCGGTCTTGCCCATCTTCTCGCCCGATGAGGTCGTGATCAGCGGCGTCGTCAGGGCGTGCAATTGCGGCGTGCCCATGCGGCGGCCGAGGTCGATGCCGTTGACGATATTGCCCCATTGGTCGGACCCGCCCATTTGCAGGCGGCAGTCATAACGCTGGTTGAGCACGAAATAATCGTAAGCCTGCAGGATCATGTAGTTGAATTCGATGAAGCTCATCTCCTGATCGCGCTCGAGCCGGAGTTTGACCAAGTCCATCGCCAGCATGCGATTGACCGAGAAATGCCGGCCGATATCGCGCAGCATCTCGATCCAGTTCAATTTGGTCAGCCACTCGGCATTATCAGGCATGACAGCGTCGGGCTTGCCCTCGCCAAAGCGGAGGAAGCGTGAAAACACCTGCTTGATGCCGTCCTTGTTGCGCTCGATATCCTCGATCGCGAGGATCTTGCGCGTCTCATCCTTGCCGGAGGGATCGCCGACGCGGGTGGTGCCGCCGCCCATCAGGGCAATCGGCTTGTTGCCGGTTTGCTGCAGCCAGTAGAGGCACATGATCTGCACCATCGAGCCGACGTGCAGTGAGGGCGCGGTGCAGTCGAAGCCGATATAGGCCACAAGCTCGCGCTTTTGCGCCAGCGCATCCAGCGACTGGGGGTCGGAAATCTGGTGGATAAACCCGCGTTCCTGCATCACCTTGAGAAAATCAGATTTAAATGCAGTCATTTGTCGGTGACTCTGATCATTCTTATTTCACGGTAATTCTACGGAATTGCGGAAACCATGTCGGATTAGGGTGCCGCCGGCGGGCGCGTTGTGGCATTATAAGATGTGCTTGTTTGACACAAGCTGGATGACTCCGGCGGGAGGCAGGCAAGGGCGTCGAAGGCGCTAGCTCCGATGATGTTGACGACGATAGGTCTGATGAGTGGGACCTCGCTCGACGGGGTCGACGTCGCCTTGATCGAAACCGACGGCAAAAGCATAAAGTCGTTCGGGCCCTCCGGATACCGGCCTTATACCGACAAAGAGCGGAGCCTGCTGCGCCAGGCCCTGACCGAGGCGGTTGACCTCTCCGAGCGCGATGCGCGGCCGGGCATCCTGCGCGAGGCCGAACGCGCCGTCACCGTCGCGCACGCCGAGGCGGTCGCCGCGTTTACCGCGCAGAACCGCCTTACCTGCGAGGATATCGATATCGTCGGCTTTCACGGCCAGACCGTGCTGCACCGCCCGGAACGGAAGCTGACGGTACAGATCGGCGATGCCGCGGCGCTGGCGAAGGCCATCCATATTCCCGTGATGCATGATTTTCGCGCCGCCGACGTCGCCGCCGGCGGCCAGGGCGCGCCGTTTGTGCCGGTCTATCACCGTGCGCTGGCGCACTCGCTGGAGCGCGAGGGGCCGATCATCGTGGTTAATATCGGCGGCGTTTCCAATATCACCTATATCGATGGTAACGACACCCTGATCGCCTGCGATACCGGGCCCGGCAACGCGCTGCTCGACGATCACATGCTCCGCACGATAAATCAGCCGTTCGATTGCGAAGGCCGCGCCGCCGCCCAAGGCGCGGTTGACGTGGCCTGGGTCATTCGCGCGCTGGAGCATTCGTTCTTCGCGCGGCCGCCCCCGAAATCGCTGGACCGCAACGATTTCGCCTCGCTCAAGCTGCGCGAGATGCCTCCGGTAGACGGAGCTGCGACCCTAACTGCCTTTACGGCAGAGGCCATTACCAGGATCGTCCCGCAATTGCCGAAGGCGCCAAGGAGCTGGATCGTGGTCGGCGGCGGCGCCCGCAACCTCACCCTGCTCAGGATGCTGCGGGAGCGGCTTCGGCCTGTCGCCGTCGAGGCCGCCGAAACGCTCGGCTGGGCGGCCAATTCGATCGAGGCGCAGGCCTTCGGATTCCTTGCCGCGCGTGGGCTAAAAGGCCTGCCGCTCAGCTATCCCGCCACCACCGGCGTGCCGATGCCGATGACCGGGGGGATCATCGCGCGGCCGTGATCGACAACGCCTTGACCGTTCCATGCATATGCATATAGTTAGATGCACTTGCATGGAACTTGCGAGCCGCGCCATGGCCACCCCGGTAAAGCTGGTCAGCCACAAACTCTGTCCTTATGTGCAGCGCGCGGTGATCGCGCTCTCCGAGAAGGGCGTGGCGTTCGAGCGGATCGATATCGATCTTGCCAACAAGCCGGACTGGTTCTTGAAAATTTCGCCGCTCGGCAAGACGCCGGTGCTGCTGGTCGGCGATCACGCGATCTTTGAGTCGGCCGTCATTCTTGAATATCTCGAAGAGACGCAAGCAAAGCCGCTGCATCCGGCTGATCCGTTGGTCCGCGCCGAACATCGCGCCTTTATCGAATTCGGATCGGTTGTGCTCAACGATATCGCGGGCTTCTACGCCGCGCCTGACGAGGCCACCTTCAAGACCAAGGTGACACAGCTCGAGCAACGCTTTGCGCGGCTTGAGGCGCGCGTCGCGGCGGCGCCGTGGTTTGACGGCGAACGATTCTCGCTGGTCGACGCGGTGTTCGGTCCGGTGTTTCGCTATTTCGACGTGTTCGACGGCATCGCCGATTTCGGGATTTTGGCCGGCAAGCCGAAGCTCGCGCGCTGGCGCCAAGACCTCGCGGTGCGGCCGTCGATCAAATCAGCTGTCAGCGCCGATTACCCGGCGCTGCTGCGCGACTTCATCAAACGGCGCAAGTCATGGCTGTCGGGCCTGCAGGCGCGGGCCGCGGCCCAAGTAGTAGCCCGGATGGAGCGAAGCGTAATCCGGGAATCTTGATCGTGGCTCCCGGATTTCGCTGCGCTCCATCCGGGCTACATCGCCTGCATTCACCGAACGTTGGCGAGCCGCATGTCGAGATAGGCCGTCACCGTCTGCATCAGCGGCTCCAGCTTGCCGTCGAAGAAATGGTTGGCGCCCGGAATAACCTGCTGGTCGATCACGATGCCCTTCTGGGTCTTGAGCTTCTCGACCAGTGTGTTGACGTCCTTCGGCGGCACCACGGCGTCCTTCTCGCCATGCACGATCAAACCTGAGGACGGGCAGGGCGCGAGGAACGAGAAGTCATAGAGGTTGGCGGGCGGCGCGATCGAGATAAAGCCCTCGACCTCCGGCCTGCGCATCAGAAGCTGCATGCCGATCCAGGCGCCGAACGAAAAGCCCGCGACCCAGCAGGCGCGCGCTTCCGGATTGATGGTCTGCGCCCAGTCGAGCGCGGAGGCTGCATCGGAGAGTTCGCCGGTGCCGTGATCGAACGCGCCCTGGCTGCGGCCGACGCCGCGGAAGTTGAATCGCAGCACGGAAAATCCGCGATGCGCGAACGCATAGTAGCACTGGTAGACGATCTGATGATTCATCGTGCCATGAAACTGCGGGTGCGGATGCAGGATCATCGCGATCGGCGCATTCTTCTGCTTGGCCGGGTGATAACGGCCTTCAAGGCGGCCCGCCGGACCGGTGAAAATGACTTCAGGCATAAGAGATTCCTAGATCATCGACCGATGGGTGCCGGTTGACCTTTTCAGTCGAGCGTTGCGAGACGAAAGGGGCGATCGGCGCCGTTGGGCGATGCGAGAAGGACGCTGGGTGAATTTGAGGCCGCGTTCTAGCATGGGGCGAGGGGCAAAAAGCAAGCTTCTTGAACATCATTCAACGCGCTCAAGGCGTTAGAGCGGGATGATTTTTCTTCGAATTGTCATCCCGCTCTATCTGTTTGTTCGAGCATGATCTTTTCAGAAAACCGGTACTCATCCACCGGGTCGATGCTCCAGGGCATCCTTTTCCGGATCATGCTCCAGCAGGATGATTGCGTCTGGGCTCGGAAAGCGCCAATTGCTGGGGCGCGTCGGCGTTGCCGCCGCCCGGCGGCTGTCGTTCGATCGTCGATTAAAGGTATTATAATACTCATGCCTGACAGGGTTTATCTCGACTGGAATGCGACCGCGCCGCTGCGTCCCGAGGCGCGGGCCGCGATGGCTGCCGCTTGGGATCTGCTTGGCAATCCCTCCTCGGTCCATGCCGAAGGCCGTCACGCCCGCCGCCTGGTCGAGGAGGCCCGGTCCGCGGTAGCCGGCGCGATCGGTGCGCTAGCCCGAAACGTCGTCTTCACCTCAGGGGGAACCGAAGCCAACGCACTGGCGCTCGTGCCTGGGCTTCGCGCCGCCTCCGGTCAGCCGGTGCAGAGGCTCGTGGTGTCGGCGATCGAGCACGCCTCGGTGCTTTCGGGCGGGCGATTTACAGCGGAAGCCACCCGCACCGTCGGTGTCACCCAATCTGGTGTTGTTGATCTCGATGATCTTCGTAAGCTGCTCGATAAAGGCTCTCCCGCGCTGGTCTCGGTGATGTCAGCCAATAACGAGACCGGGGCGGTCCAGCCGGTGGCAGAGGTGGCCGAAATTGTACATGCCACCGGCTCCCTCCTGCATGTCGATGCGATTCAGGCGTTTGGAAAAATACCATTCGATATCAAGGTGATAGGTGCCGATTTGGTGACGCTGTCGGCGCACAAGATCGGCGGCCCCAAGGGCGTCGGCGCGCTGGTTTTGGGCGACGGCCTCACAGGGCTCGAGCCGTTGTTGCGTGGTGGCGGCCAGGAGTTGGGGCGCCGCGCCGGAACGGAGAATGTTGCGGGGATCGCAGGCTTTGGCGCCGCCGTGAAAGCAGCGGTGAGGGGCGAAAGCGGCGATGCCGTCGGGTTAGAAGCCTTGCGGGATCGCCTGGAAAACGGGCTTCGGCAGACCGCCGGCCTCCTCGTGTTCTGCGCTGATGTAGCGCGGCTGCCGAATACCACGCTGTTCACGGCTCCGGGCCTCAAGGCCGAGACGGCGGTGATCGGCTTCGATCTCGAGGGCGTCGCAGTTTCCTCCGGTTCCGCCTGCTCTTCGGGCAAGGTCCAGCCCTCCCACGTGCTGGAAGCCATGGGATTTGGCCCTAAACTTGCTCAGGGAGCGGTGCGGTTAAGTCTGGGCTGGTCCACGCAGGAAGCGGACATTGATCTTTGCCTTAAGGCTTGGCGAAAGCTCGCCAATACCTTACTTAGAGGGAACGACGAAACATTGCTTGAACGGTTCTAAGCGTGTTTCTTCGGATGCACAGTAAGCGACTTTTGGAACCGATCCACCGCGGTCCTTGAAACCGCGAGCGGAGGATGGAATGCCAGCCGTACAAGAGACGGTCGATCGCGTCAGGCGCATCGACGTCGACCAGTATCGATATGGATTTGAGACGCTGATCGAATCCGACAAGGCCCCGAAGGGGCTGTCGGAAGACACCGTCCGCTTCATTTCCGTGAAAAAGGACGAGCCGGCCTGGATGCTGGAGTGGCGGCTGGAAGCCTTTCGCCGCTGGCTGACCATGACCGAGCCGACCTGGGCGCGCGTCAACTATCCCAAGATCGATTATCAGGATCTCTATTACTACTCGGCGCCGAAGCCGAAGAAGCAAGTCGGCTCGCTGGATGAGATCGATCCGGAAATCCTCAAGACCTATGAGAAGCTCGGCATTCCGCTCCGCGAGGTGGAAGTGCTGGAGGGCGTCGTTCGCCCCGAGGGCGAGCGCAGGATCGCGGTCGATGCCGTGTTCGATTCGGTTTCGGTCGCCACCACCTTCAAGGAAGAACTGAAGAAGGCCGGGGTGATCTTCCTGCCGATCTCCGAAGCGATCCGCGAGCATCCCGAGCTCGTGCGGAAATATCTCGGCAGCGTGGTACCGACCTCGGACAACTTCTTCGCGACCCTGAACTCGGCGGTGTTCTCGGACGGCTCGTTCGTTTACGTGCCGCCGGGCGTGCGCTGCCCGATGGAGCTGTCGACTTACTTCCGCATCAACGAGCGCAACACCGGCCAGTTCGAGCGCACGCTGATCATCGCCGACAAGGGCGCTTATGTCAGCTATCTCGAGGGCTGCACCGCGCCGCAGCGCGACGAAAACCAGTTGCACGCCGCGGTCGTCGAGCTGGTCACGCTCGACGATGCCGAGATCAAATATTCGACGGTGCAGAACTGGTATCCCGGCAATTCCGAAGGGGTGGGTGGCATCTACAATTTCGTCACTAAGCGTGGCGACTGCCGCGGCAACAATTCGAAGATCTCATGGACCCAGGTCGAGACCGGTTCGGCGATTACCTGGAAATATCCGAGCTGCATCCTGCGCGGCGATAATTCTCGTGGTGAATTCTATTCGATCGCGATCTCGAACGGCTACCAGCAGGTCGATAGCGGCACCAAGATGCTGCATCTCGGCAAGAACACGACCAGCCGCATCATCTCCAAGGGCATCGCGGCCGGGCGTTCACAGAATACCTATCGCGGCCTCGTCACCGCGCATCGGAAAGCGCTAGGCGCGCGCAACTTCACCGCCTGCGATTCGCTTTTGATCGGCGACAAATGCGGCGCGCACACCGTGCCTTATATCGAAGCCAAGAACTCGTCGGCGACCTTCGAGCACGAGGCCACCACCTCGAAAATTTCCGAGGACGTACTGTTCTACTGCACCCAGCGCGGGTTGAGCCAGGAAGAGGCCGTTGGCCTCGTGGTCAACGGCTTCGTCAAGGACGTGCTGCAGCAACTGCCGATGGAATTCGCAGTGGAAGCGCAGAAGCTGATTTCGATCTCGCTGGAAGGGAGCGTGGGCTGATGGTTGAGCCGGAGAATCTTGTGCTGGAACAATCGCGCATTATCCGGGGCGACATCGGCAAGTTCGTGAATGAGATGCAAACGATGCGCGTTGAGATGCCGGCAATGCGCCAGCACATGACGGCGATCATGACGATCCAAGAGCACGACCATACCGATATCGCAGGAATCAAGAACCGCCTTGATCGCATCGAGAAACGCCTCGAATTGGCGGACTAAGTTAAGGACAGAGTGAATGCCACTGCTTGAAGTTAAAGACCTGAACGTCCGTGTCGAGGAGCGTGAAATTCTCCACGGGCTTTCGCTGACCGTGAACCAGGGCGAGGTGCATGCCATCATGGGCCCGAACGGTTCCGGCAAATCGACGCTGAGCCATGTCATCGCCGGCAAGCCCGGTTACGAAGTGACCGGCGGCGAGGTCCTGTTCAGGGGCGAGGACCTGCTTTCGATGTCGCCGGACGAGCGCGCCGCCAAGGGCGTGTTCCTGGCGTTCCAGTATCCGGTGGAAATTCCCGGCGTGGCCACCATGACGTTCCTGCGCACCGCGCTGAATGCCCAGCGCAAGGCGCGCGGCGAGAGTGAATATTCCACCCCGGACTTCCTGAAGAAGGTCCGCGAGGTGGCAAAATCCCTCAGCATTCCGCAGGACATGCTGCGCCGGGGCGTCAATGTCGGCTTTTCCGGCGGCGAGAAGAAGCGCAACGAGATTTTGCAGATGGCGCTGTTCGAGCCGAGTCTTTGCATCCTCGACGAGATGGATTCCGGACTTGACATCGACGCGCTGCGGGTGGCGGCCGATGGCGTCAATGCGCTGCGCTCGCCCGATCGCGCCATTGTCGTGATCACGCATTACCAGCGGCTTTTGAATTACATCGTGCCTGACTTCGTGCACGTGATGTCGAAAGGCCGCGTCGTCAAAAGCGGCGGCAAGGAACTGGCGCTGGAGCTCGAAGCTTCGGGTTACGCCCAGTTCGAAGACGCGGCCTGACGGACGGATCTTGCGATGAACGTTGTTGTGGCAAAAACCGAAACCGGACGCGCGCTCAGCGATGTCTTCGCCGTGGCGCGAGGCCGGTTGCCGGGCACCGGCCAAGTGGCCGATCGCAGGCGCCAGGCTTTCGAGGCCTATGAGCGCTTAGGATTGCCGCACCGCCGGATCGAGGACTGGAAATATACCGACCTGCGCGTGCTGATGCGCGAAGTGCTGCCGCCGCCGGCAGCACCGGATGCGGCGGCGCTGAAGCGCGCGGCCGCCGCCCTGAAGCTGCATGCGATTGCGGGCGTGCGCCGGGTGGTGCTGGTGGATGGCGTGTTCGCGCCAAAGCTGTCCGACACGGCCGACCTGGGAAAAAACATCAGCATCCGCACGCTGCGCGATGTGCTGGAGGCCGGCGATGCCGCGATCGACGCCCAACTGTTCGCGCCTGATAATTCCGATGCCATGGTGGCGCTCAACAGCGCGATGATGACGGATGGAATCGTGATCGAGGTCGCCGACGGCGCGGTCATCACGCTGCCGCTGCATATCGTCCATATTGCCAGTGGGGCGGCGCCGGCGGCGATGTTCACGCGCTCCTTGATCCGTGTCGGCAAGGCCGCTGGTGTCACTTTGGTGGAGAGCTACATCGGCGCCGAGGGCGCGAAAGCCTATCAGGTCCACGACTCCCTGATCGTTTCGATCGGCGACGGCGCGCGGCTCGACCATGTGCGCCTGATCGAGGACAGCCGCGAGGCCTTCAATATCTCCTCCGCAGTGGTGACGCTCGGTGCCCAGGCGCACTTCAACACCTTTGGGATGAATACTGGTTCGCTGGTCAGCCGCTATCAGGCGACGATTGCGTGCGCCGGCGAGGGATCGCGGGTCGAAACCAACGGTGTCAATCTGCTCAATGGCCGCCAGCACGCCGATTCCACGCTGTTGCTGGATCATACGGTGCCGAACTGCGCCAGCCGGGAAATCTTCCGCGCGGTGGTCGACGATCGCGCGCATTCGGTGTTCCAGGGCCGCATCATCGTGCGTCCCGATGCGCAGAAGACCGACGCCAAGATGATGACGCGGGCATTGCTGCTGTCGGACGAGGCCGAAGCCGACAACAAGCCGGAACTGGAAATTTTCGCCGACGACGTCACCTGCGGCCATGGCGCGACCACCGGCGCGCTCGACCAGAGCCTGCTGTTCTATCTGCGCGCCCGCGGGCTTTCCGAAAAAGAGGCGCAGGCGCTGCTCATTCAGGCGTTCGTCGGCGAGGCGATCGAGTCCATCGCCAACGACGCCTTGCGCGAGCTCGCGATCTCGGCGGCGCAGCGCTGGCTGGAGGCGAGGGGATGACCATGCATCCGGCGGTTGCCAACGGCTCCTACGATATCGCCCGCGTTCGCGAGGATTTTCCGGCGCTGGCTTTGAAAATCTACGGCAAGCCGCTGGTCTATCTCGACAACGCGGCCTCGGCGCAGAAGCCGAACGCGGTCCTCGACCGCATGGACGAAGCCTACAGAAGCGAATACGCCAACGTGCATCGCGGGCTGCATTACCTCGCCAATGCGGCGACTGAAGCCTATGAGGGCGGCCGCGCCAAGGTCGCGAAATTCTTGAATGCCCGGCGCAACGAAGAAATCGTCTTCACCCGCAACGCCACCGAAGCGATCAACCTGGTGGCGTCGTCCTGGGGCGAGCCGAACATCAAGTCCGGCGACGAGATCGTGCTCTCGATCATGGAGCACCATTCCAACATCGTGCCCTGGCACTTCCTCCGGGAACGCCATGGCGCTGTCATCAAATGGGTCGACGTCGACGACGAGGGCAATTTCCTGATCGACGAATTCGAGAAGACGCTGACGCCGCGCACAAAACTGGTCGCGATCACGCAGATGTCGAACGCGCTCGGCACCATCGTGCCGGTCAAGGACGTGGTGAAGCTGGCGCATGCGCGCGGCATTCCGGTCTTGATCGACGGCAGTCAGGCCGCGGTTCATCTCGCCGTCGACGTGCAGGACATCGACTGCGATTTCTATGTCTTCACCGGCCACAAGATGTACGGTCCGACCGGTATTGGCGCGCTCTATGCCAAGCACGAGCACCTCCTGGCGATGCGTCCGTATAATGGCGGCGGCGAGATGATCCGCGAGGTCGCCAGGAACTGGATCACCTATGGCGATCCGCCCCACAAATTCGAGGCGGGAACGCCCGCGATCGTCGAGGCGGTGGGACTAGGTGCTGCGATCGACTACGTCAATTCGATCGGCAAGGAACGTATCGCCGCCCACGAGCATGGCCTTCTCAATTACGCCCAGCAGCGCCTGCGCGAGATCAACTCGCTGCGCCTGATAGGCACCGCGAGGGCCAAGGGACCGGTGATCTCGTTCGAGATGAAGGGGGCGCATCCGCACGATGTCGCGACCGTGATCGATCGCCAGGGCATCGCAGTACGCGCCGGCACCCATTGCGTGATGCCGCTTTTAGAGCGGTTCAATGTCACGGCCACCTGCCGCGCCTCGTTTGGAATGTATAATACGAAGGAAGAAGTCGACCATCTGGCGCAGGCGCTCATCAAGGCTCGGGAACTGTTTGCATGACCGACACCGCAGAAGCCAAGAATTCTTGAAGTCAAAACCAGCAACATGGAGACCCATTCGGCGCTGCCGCCGGAGGAGACCGAGCGGCTGACCGGCGACATCGTGGCTGCGCTGAAGACCGTGTTCGATCCGGAAATTCCGGCCGACATCTACGAACTAGGCCTGATCTACAAGGTCGACCTGAAGGATGACCGTGCCGTCGATGTCGTGATGACGCTGACGACGCCGAATTGCCCGGCGGCCGGCGAATTGCCGACGATGGTGGAAAACGCCGTCGCCAGCGTGCCCGGAATAGGCGTCGTCAACGTCAATCTGGTCTGGGACCCCGCGTGGTCACCGGACCGGATGAGCGACGAGGCGCGCCTCGTCCTTAATATGTGGTGAGGCGTATTCGGGAAAATGACTGGGATTGATTTGACTCTAGGAATGCCCACATGACTGACATGACGCCTGCAGCACCAACGCCTTCATCCAAGCCGAAGCCGCGGCCCCGTCCGCAGGTGATGCGGCTGACCGCCGCTGCCGCACAGCGCATCACCGAACTTACCAAGCGCGCCGATTCCGAGATCGTCGGCCTTCGCGTCGGCGTCAAGAATGGCGGCTGCGCCGGACAATCCTACACGGTTGAATATGCTCATGAGGTGCGTCCGACCGACGAAGTGGTCGAGGACAAGGGCGTGAAGATCCTGGTTGATCCCAAGGCCGTGCTATTCCTGCTCGGGACCGAGATGGACTACAAGGCCGACAAAATGCAGTCGCAGTTCATCTTCAACAACCCGAACCAGACCGGTGCCTGCGGCTGCGGCGAATCGGTGCAGCTGACGGCGGCGAAGGTCTGATCGGCGCGGGCCGCACATGGACCGCGACTTCCTGATCGATCTGTTTTCGGATTTCGGCCCGGTCACGATACGCCGGATGTTTTCGGGTTTCGGGATTTCCGCCGATGGCATCAACTTTGCGCTGGCGCTGCGCGCCGGCCTGTATTTCCGGGCCGACGAAGAAACCATTCCACAGTTCGAAGCGGAAGGCTCAAAACCGTTCCAATACCAGACGAGAGCCAAGGCCGTTACGGTGAACTCATACTGGCAATTGCCGGCGCGGCTGTTCGACGATCCGGAAGAACTGAGCGGATGGGCGAGGGCGGCATTGGCAGCGGCCCAGCGCGCGGCGCTGAGGAAGCGGTCTAAAACGCGCAAAGCGAAGACAACGACTAAGAAGAGGCCTGCAAAGGCGACTTCTGGGAACAGAATTTCGAAGAGAACTTAGGCTCTCGTCATTCCGGGATGCGCCTCTTGGCGCAGGCCCGGAAACCATAACCACAATCGTGCGTATGGATTCCGGGCTCGCGCTTTGCGCGCCCCGGAATGACCGCGAGTTATCACGCCACCGCGCTCTGGGTCTCGGCGGCGTATTCGGGATCGACTTCGCAAATCACGCGGTTGCGGCCGTTGCGCTTGGCGGCATAGAGGCAGGCATCTGCCCGTTCGATCAGCGTGTCGGTATCGTCGGCCGGCTTCAGCATCGACACGCCGACCGAGATCGTGACGCGGCCGAGAATCTCGCCCGTCGACTTTTTCTTCAGCTCCTTGGCCATCACGGCGCGGCGGATATGATCGGCCACCATCAGCGCCTGGCGCAGCGCGGTGTTAGGCAGCACGACCGCGAATTCCTCGCCGCCATACCGGGCCGTGATGTCCTGGCCCTTGATGGTCTGCTTCAAGGACATGCCGACCAGGCGCAGCACCTGGTCGCCGGTGAGATGGCCATAGCTGTCGTTGAACGATTTGAAATGGTCGATGTCGAACATCAGGAGGGAAAGCGGTTCGCTATCGGCAAGCGCGGTCTGCACCGCCATCTCGATCATGCGGTCGAAATATTTGCGGTTGCCGAGTCCGGTGAGCGGATCGGTCAGGCTCTCGGCGCGGATCGCTTCGAGGCTCTGCTGCAGATTGCTGATTTCCGACTTCGAAAGCGTCAGCCGTTCCTCGAGCGCCTTGTTGATATCGCGCATCTCGCGGGTGGATTTGACGAGCTGGTCGACGACGGACTTCACCTGGTCGCGATTCTCGGCGACCGCCAGTCTCTCACTCGCCCCGGACAGGCTGGCGTCGTAGCTTGCCGACATTCCCAGCGCATCGTTGATCAGGCGCATCACGTCGTCGATTTCGCCGATCACGCGCGCGCCGACCTTGTCGATGCGGTCGGTGGTCTTCAGATGCGAAAGATAGGTCTCGTAGATCTGCTCGAGATCGGCCTCGGTCAGCTTGCCGTTGCGCGCCAGCGTCTCGTTGATGATCTTGTTGAGCGGCGCGTTATGGCAGGTGGCGTAGACGTACCAGATTTCATAATTGCGAGGGATCGCGGTCTGCCGCAGCGATCTGATCTGGCCGAGGGCTACTTCGGCAAAGGCCATCGTGCGTTCGTGTTCGTCGAGCACCGTGACCACGGATCATGTCCCCATAGCCGGGCAACCCGCCCGTCCGCAGCAATGACTAAATTATGAGGGTCAGGCTAATGAAGGAGAATGAACGACCGGTAAACACGGAACCCGCCCGCCGGCACCGGCGCAAGCGGCTAGAGCGCTTTCCAGCGAAGTGGACGCAGGTTCGCGCGAAGAAACGCGTCAAAACAAGAAAGAGGGCCTCCGTTCCGATTCAATCGGAACGGAAAAGGCTCCTAGACGCGGGCGCGAACAGGCCGCAGCAGGAATGCCGGAAGGTGCGAATGATCGGCAGGTTCTGATTCGGCTTCACGCGCAACGCGCTGTGGCTCGGCGCGGCCGATCGACGCCGGGCGCGCTGCCGGCGCTGGCGGCTTCCGATTGCCATGATGCACACCCTTGTCGCCGGCCTTCTCAGCGCCCTTGGCACCACCCTTGGCGTGCCGCGGTTCGCGTTCGCGGCGCGGCTTGCGGCCGCCGCGCGAACCCTCTTTCGAACCTTCGCGGGAGCGATGCTCGCGCGGCTGGTCGGCATCGTCGGACACGCGCGCCTCGGATTGGCCTTCGGCACGGGGGATGGTTTGACCGATCAGCTTTTCGATCGCGACGATCGATTTGGTATCGAGCGGGGTGACGATGGAGATCGCGGTGCCGGTGCGGCCGGCCCGGGCGGTGCGGCCGATGCGGTGGACGTAATCGTCGGCGTGATGCGGCACGTCGAAATTGTAGATATGGCTGACCGCGGGAATATCGAGGCCACGGGCCGCGACGTCGGAAGCGACCAATAGCGGAATTTCACCCTTGCGGAATTGATCGAGTGCCGCGGTGCGCGCCGACTGATCCATGTCGCCATGCAGGGCGCCGACGCTAAAGCCGTGCTTCTGCAGCGATTTGTGCAACAGCGCCACTTCGCGCTTGCGGTTGCAGAAGATGATCGCGTTCTGCAGGTCTTTGGCGTCGCGCAGCAGGCGGCGCAGCGTCTCGCGCTTCTCGTGCGGTTCGCGGCCGACGCTGACCTGGAATTGGGATACACCCGTGGCCGTGGTCGCCGGCCGCGAAACTTCGACCTTTTCGGGATTATGCAGGAAGGTTTCGGTGATGCGCCGGATTTCCGGCGGCATCGTTGCGGTGAAGAACAGGGTTTGGCGGGTGAAGGGAACCAGTTTGCAGATGCGCTCGATATCGGGGATGAAGCCCATGTCCAGCATGCGGTCGGCTTCGTCGATCACCAACAATTCGACGCCGGTGAGGAGGAGACCGCCGCGTTCGGTGTGGTCGAGCAGCCGGCCGGGCGTTGCGATCAAAACGTCGACGCCGCGCGTCAACTTTGAGTCCTGATCGCCGAACGAAACGCCGCCGATCAGAAGGGCGACGTTGAGTTTCTGACCGACGCCATATTTGTCGAAACTTTCCTTCACCTGCGCTGCGAGCTCGCGCGTCGGCTCAAGGATCAGGGTGCGGGGCATGCGGGCGCGGGCGCGGCCCTTTTCCAGCATGGTGAGCATCGGAAGGACGAAGGCGGCGGTCTTGCCGGTGCCGGTCTGGGCGATGCCGAGAACGTCCCGGCGGGCCAGAACGTGGGGGATTGCCTGTTCCTGAATGGGCGTAGGGGTGGTGTAACCGGTAGCCGCAACCGCAGCGAGCACCTTGTCGGACAAACCGAGATGAGAAAAAGACATCGAGCCTCTAGTCGACACCGCCGTTCGGAATCGAGGGTAAAAAAGGCTGTCGCGTTTAGCCCCGAAACGGCGTGCTTTGTGAAGCTCTCGGGCTCTGACTTACGCTGACAAGCGGCAAACCAAGGGAATCGTGTTTCGATCCAAGGCCGCATTGAGCGGGAACATAGGGTCGAATTGGCCAAAGTCAATCTTGGAACAGCCAAATAGCCGAAAAAGCTTAATGTTCTCGTACAAATAACGGGCTACTCGTCGCTTCGCCTTCAAATCGTCGGGGCTTCGGCGCATACGGCAAGAGCCGTTGCGGCTGCATGCGGATGGGCCATCACATTGCACCTGCAACTTGCGCGACGCCACGGGCGCGGCTTGATTGAACCGGCGGGCCTGCTGTTCCGACCATGCAAACGACCATCTGAGGCGGGGGAATCTTGATGAGGATCCGGTTGTCGTTTGAAGCCGTCTTTGCGCTGATGCTCGCAGTCGCCTGCATGGCGCTCCCAGCACCCGCGCACGCCGAAAAGCGCGTCGCGCTGGTGATCGGCAACAACGACTACAAAAACGTCCCAAAGCTGCAGAAGGCCGTCAACGACGCCCGCACCATGGGCGATACGCTGAAGCAACTCGGCTTTTCCGTCATGGTCGCGGAAAACCAGAGCCGGCAGCAATTCAGCCAGACGCTGCTGGCGTTCGACAAGGCGGTCGCGGCCGGCGATACCGCGTTCTTCTTCTATGCCGGCCACGGCTTTGAGATCGCGGGGCAGAACTATCTGTTGCCGACCGACGTGCCGGCGGCAACCGAAGGCCAGGAAGAACTGGTGCGCGACGCCTCGGTCCTTGCCGACCGCATCGTCGAGCGCTTGCAAAACAAGAAGGTGCGTACCTCGATCCTCGTCTTCGACGCCTGCCGCAACAATCCGTTCGAGCGGTCGGGGACGCGCGCGGTTGCCGGCGGCGGCGGGCTAGCGCCGATGGCGCAACTGCCGGAAGGCGTGTTTTCGGTGTTTTCGGCAGGCTACAAGCAGACCGCGCTCGACCGGCTTTCGAGCGACGATAGCAGCCCCAATTCGGTGTTCACACGCACCTTCGCCAAGGAACTGCTGCAACCCGGCGAAAACCTCGTCGAAGTCGCCCAGCACACGCGTCGGCTGGTCAGCGAGATGGCCGAGACCATCGGCCACAAGCAGATCCCGGCCTATTCCGACCAGATGGTCGACAATGTCTTCCTGAACGGCGTGGCGAAGGGGCAGGCGGACACTGGCACGCCGTCGCCGCAGAAAGTGGCGGCGCTGCCGCCGGTATCGGTGCCGCGCATCGCGCCCTCGAATGATTCCATCAACGCGCCGATCGCGATGTTCTCGCGTCACAACGGCGGCTGGACCGTGGTGTTCTCGATCGCCGATCCGACGCTCGGGATTTCGTGGCGGATGGGCGATAGCGGCGAATTCCGCGAGACCGGATTTCTCGATACGCTCGATACGCGCACCCGCAAGCGCATGCCGAACCCGGCGATCGAGCTTGCCGCCGATGCGACGGCGGCAACCATCCAGGTTCGTTATGTTGACGCGTCAGGCGAAATGCAGGGACCGTTTCCCATAAGATTCGATCCGGAGGCGGCGCTGATCCATGATCAGCGCAAGGTCCTCGATATGACCGCGACAAGCTGGCTGTCGTTTCGCGAGTTCAACGGGCTGCTCGTCTATTACACGCATCTGATGTCGTATCGTTGCGCGATCCGCGAGGTGCGCGTCGGCATCGACAGCGCGGTGCCCGACAAGGTTTTGAAAATGCCGCCCTGCGACGTAAGGGATCCGAGCGCGATCCCCCACGACGCCCAGCCCTACCTTAAACTCACCCCGACCACCCAGTTCGTGTCGGTGGAACTGACCTACCGCGACGGCAGCGTGTCGGAGACCAAAAGTTTCCGGCGTTAAGCGGATCGAAGGGCCGTATCAGGGGACGACGACAAGACTGATGCTGTTGCGGAAACGCAGCGTCTGCACGAAAACACGGCGCGTTACCCCCAGACGCCAGAGTTTCCCATTTCCCAGGGCAACGTGCTGCTCTACGCCACGGCCGGTGGTGCGTTCGGCGAGGTCGACCACAGCTATCAGGAAATTCGGGTCACCACCGGTCAACAACGGATTTTTTCGGACTCCACAACCAAGGCTGGCTGGACCGCCGGTGCGGGTCTTGACTGGATGTTCATGCAGTACTGGTCGGTGGGCATAGAATATCTGCACGTCGACCTCGGTGCGACGACGCTTGCGCAAGGCGCGTCGGTCTCAAGCGGTCTTCCTTTCCCGGCTTCCCAGACCCGCTTCGAAAACAAGTCCGACGTCGTGCGCGCGAAGGTCAACTGGCGCTTCGGTGGCCCTGTTGTTGCGAGGTACTAATTTCTACTGGCAGTTAAGTTTGAAGGCCCCGGACATTGTTCCCGGGCCTTTCAGTGTGGTTTTAGAGGCGCGCAACCGCTTCAGCCCACCATCGAATACCCGCCATCAACGGGGATGGCTGCGCCCGTGACGAAGTCAGAAGCTTGGGACGAGAGAAACACCGCAATTCCTGCGAAATCGTCGATTGCGCCCCATCGCGCCGCGGGCGCGCGCGCCAGCACCCGCTCATGCAGCGCGTTGATCTCGGCGCGGGCGCGCTTGGTCAGGTCGGTATCGATCCAGCCCGGCAATATCGCATTGACCTGGACATTGTCGGCGGCCCAGGCGACCGCGCAGGAACGGGTGAACTGGACGATGCCGCCCTAGCTCGCCGCATAAGCCGGCGCAAAGCTCGCGCCAAAGATCGACAGCATTGAACCAATATTGATGATCTTGCCGCCGCCCGTTTGTTTCATCGCAGGATAAGCAGCTTGCGAGCACAGGAACGCGCTGGTCAAATTGGTCTTGATGACGCTGTCCCATTCCTCGAGATCGAGCGCGTGCGGGGCTTTGCGAATATTGATGCCGGCGTGTTGACAAGAATATCGATGCGGCCAAGCTCGCCGCTGACGCGCTCGACCATGGCCGCAACCGCCGCCTTGTCGGTGACATCGGTGACGACGGATATCGCGCTCACGCCTCGCTCGCTGAGATCAGCGACGGCTGCTGTCGACTTCGCTTGATTGCGTCCGACGACGGCAATGTCAGCGCCGGCGTCCGCCAGGCCGCGTGCCATGCCGAGCCCGATGCCGCCGTTGCCGCCGGTGACGATCGCGACCTTGCCGCTGAGATCGAAGAGTGCTGATTTCATCGCTGCATCTCCGACAAGTTTTAGCGCTTGCTCTGCCAGATCAGGATCAAGCCGAGCGCCGCTAGCGCCGCCCCATATCCGGCCCACTGCATCTGTCTGATCATGAAGCTCGACTGCGGCCAGTTGATCACCCCCAGGCCCTGACCAATCCAGAGCAGGCCCATGGCGAGCGCGAGCAGGCCAACGATCAGCAGCAATTTGCGCATGGCATTTCCTCACCCTCGCCCGGTGCTTTGTCGACGCCACAGGTCACAGACGGGCTTCGGAAACCTGCTTGCGAGGGCGACCGTGGCCGAGGATAGGTGAGGACGCAAGCGCGCTACGCTGCGCCGTCTTGGTACGCGTCCGAGACAACAAAAAAGCCCCGGCCGAAGCCGGGGCTCTCAAGTGATCGAAACCCAGGGAGGAGATCAGTATTTTGCAACCACCGGGCCGCCCCAGTTGAAGCGGTAGACCAGCGAGGTGTTGATGGTCTGTACCCAGGGGTTGAAGTTGATGTCGTGACCGAAGCGAACGTTGGTGCCGTCAGTCAGCTCGTTGATGTTGTTCTTGTTGTAGTAGGCCGCGCGATATTCGGTCTTCATGAACCAGCCGGGCGCCGAGATTCCGAAGATGTTCAGGTTGTTCTCGACACCGCCGCCAACGAACCAGCCGTTTTGGTTGAACGAATTGGTGTGGGCACCCCCCGCAAAGCCACTAAACGTGTCCAGCAGAGTCGTACCCGACCAGTGGGAACCGCTATAACCGCCATTCACATAGGAGAGGACGTGGATTGACGGGCGCGCAGGTCTCAAAAGCCTGAAATCTAGCCCAAATTGCCCCGCAAACGGCCAGAAATGGCCGTTTTGCGTCCAACGGGTGCATCAGACGTCCAGCAGGTCCTCGCTGGCGAACTCGGCCTTGTCCGAGATGAAGGCAAACCGCGCCTCGGCCTTGGTGCCCATCAGCCGCTCCACCGAATCGGCAGTGCCTTCCCGGTCATCGGCCAGAAGCACGACCCGTAAGAGGGTGCGCTTGGCCGGATCCATGGTGGTTTCCTTGAGTTGCGCCGGCATCATCTCGCCAAGCCCCTTGAAGCGGCCGATGTCGACCTTGGCGTTGGCGTTGAATTCGCTCTTCAGGAGCGCGGCCTTATGCGCGTCGTCGCGGGCGTAGACCGTCTTGCTGCCGTGGGTCAGCTTATAGAGCGGCGGCACCGCGAGGTAGAGATGGCCCCCATCGATCAGCCGCGGCGTCTGCCGATAGAAGAAGGTGATCAGGAGCGAGGCGATATGGGCGCCGTCAACATCGGCATCGGTCATGATGATGATGCGCGAATAGCGCAAATCTTCCTCGCGATATTGTGCGAGCGTGCCGCAACCGATCGCCTGCATCAAGTCGGCAAGCTGCGCATTCGCCGTCAACTTGTCCTTGCCGGCCGAGGCGACGTTGAGGATTTTTCCGCGTAGGGGCAAAATCGCTTGCGTCTTGCGGTCGCGTGCCTGCTTGGCGCTGCCGCCGGCGGAATCACCTTCGACGATGAAAAGCTCGCTTCCTTCGGCCGCGGTGTTGGTGCAGTCGGCAAGCTTGCCAGGAAGGCGCAGCTTCTTCACCGCGGTCTTGCGCGAGATTTCCTTCTCGGCGCGGCGGCGCAGCCGTTCTTCGGCGCGCTCGACAACGAAATCCAGAAGCCTGTTGGCCTGCAGCGGATTGCCCGACAGCCAATGATCGAATGGGTCCTTGATGGCCTGTTCGACGATGCGTTGTGCCTCGGCCGTCGCAAGCCGGTCCTTGGTCTGGCCCTGGAATTCCGGCTCGCGCACGAACACCGAGAGCATCACGGCGGCACCGATCATCACGTCTTCCGACGTCACGCTGGCAGCGCGCTTGCCCTGGCCGACGCGCTCGGCGTGATCCTTGAGGCCGCGCAGCATGGCGCTGCGCATGCCGGATTCATGGGTGCCGCCGTCCTGCGTCGGCACCGTGTTGCAATAGGAGGACAGGAAGCCGTCGGCATCGGCGGTCCATGCGACCGCCCATTCGCAGGCGCCGTGGGCGCCGACGCGTCCGGATTTGCCCGAGAAGATATCGGGGTGCACCAGGGTGTCGTTGTGGATCGCCGCGCCGAGGAAATCCTTCAACCCGCCCGGGAAGTGAAAACTGTCCTCGGCCGGGACGTCTTCAACACCTTTCAGAAGCTCCGGCGCGCAACGCCAGCGGATCTCGACGCCGCCGAACAGATAGGCCTTGGAGCGCGTCATCTTGAAGAGGCGCTGCGGTTTGAAGGTCGCCTTGGCGCCGAAAATCTCGGCGTCCGGCCGAAAGCGGATTTTGGTGCCGCGGCGGTTGTTGATCTTGCCGAGGTCTTCGAGTTTGCCCTTGGGATGGCCGCGCTCGAACGCCATGCGATAGAGTTTTTGGCTGCGCGCGACTTCGACCTCGAGCCGCGAGGACAGCGCGTTCACCACGGACACGCCGACGCCGTGCAGGCCGCCCGAGGTCTCGTACACCTTGGAGTCGAATTTGCCGCCGGAATGCAGCGTGCACATGATGACTTCGAGCGCCGACTTCTTCGGGAATTTCGGATGCGGATCGACGGGGATGCCGCGGCCGTTATCGGTGACGGTCAAAAATCCGTCGGCGCCGAGTTCCACCTCGATGAAGGAGGCATGACCTGCCAGCGCTTCGTCCATGGCGTTGTCAATGACTTCCGCGAACAGGTGATGCAGCGCCTTCTCATCGGTGCCGCCGATATACATGCCGGGCCGGCGCCGCACCGGCTCCAGGCCCTCGAGCACTTCGATGTCGCGCGCGGTGTAGCCGGCTTCGGCGCTCGAGGAGCGCGAGGCGACCTTGAGCGCGGCGCGTCCCTTCGGTTCACTGGTGCCGAAAAGGTCGTTGGTTGCCTTGTTTTTAGCAAGCGCTTTCAATGATTTGGCCATGGGTCTTCATATGTTGGCGCGCGGGTTCCCGCAAGCGAATCGATTGCTCTGACTATGCCATGGTTGGGCTTAAAAAGTGACCGTGGAGGTTCAGCCCGGCGCGGCCCGGAACACGATCACGGCGAACAGCGCCATCGCCGCAACCACGATCAACGAGCCCGCGATCGGTATCCCGACCAGCGATTCGCCCTTCAGACCGCCGACCAGGTTGAGATGCGCGTGCGCCGGCGCAAGCGCGAAGTCCTGCTTGATACCCTTCACGATGCCGGCGAGCATCCCGGCCAATAAAATCACAGCGCTCACGCACATCATCAACGGTCCAATCATCCTGGTTTCCTCAGGCTTGAGCGGGGATGGTAAGCGATTGGGAAGACGGCAAGTTCACGTCCCGTATCTGCCTTTGTGACTTGAAGTCACGCGAAGGGCTGGCTTACCTGCCTTTGGCATCGAATCCACTAAAAGGTTCAAGGCCAAAAACAACAGGCGGGAGACGTTTTCGGAAATGGAGGATTTTGCGCACGCCTTGGCCGATTTCGTGCGCATCCATCAGGCGTGGGGCGCACCGATCGTGCTGGTGCTGGCGTTTGGCGAATCGCTTGCCTTCATTTCGTTGTTGATCCCGGCCTGGGGAGCGCTGGTTGCGATCGGCGCGCTGATCGGCGCCAGCGGCATCTCGTTCTGGCCGGTCTGGATCGCCGGCGGCATTGGGGCAGCACTCGGCGACTGGGTCTCCTACTGGTTCGGCTACAAATTCAAGGAACAGGTCGCGCAGATGTGGCCGCTGTCGCGCTACCCCGAACTCTTGCCGCGCGGCGAGGCCTTTGTGCAGAAATGGGGCGTGCCGAGCATTTTCATCGGCCGCTTCTTCGGGCCCTTACGGGCCTCGGTGCCGCTCGCCGCCGGGATATTCGAGATGCCGTATTGGAGCTTTCAGATCGCCAATTTCGTGTCGGCGCTGGTCTGGTCGGCGGCACTGTTGCTGTTCGGCGACGTGATTGCGCAGATCATTGAATGGCTGTGGCGCGCGGTGTGACTGCGACCGCGGAATAAGCCGGGGACGCGGGTGTTACCCACAGCAAAAGCCGCTTGCTGCAATCCTCGGTCGCGGCAAAAAACGAGCGGGTAGCGACAAGAGCGGGCAAACCGTTCGGAACTTTCGGGGCGCGCGCACTGGGAGAATATCAGATGGAAATATCACGACGTGACGCACTGACCGGAACTGCTGCGGTCGCGGCCGCACCGCTGTTGGTTTCAGCGCCTGCGCGCGCCGCCGCACCGGCGGCGGACAAGCAGGCGCCGAGCTTCTATCGCTACAAGGTCGGCGACATCGAGGTCACGGTGGTCTCCGACGGCAGATATACGTTCCCGCTGGAAGACAACTTCATCCTCAACGCGAAGAAAACAGAGGTTAGTGCTGCGCTCGAGAAGGCGTTCGTGCCACGTGACACGATGACGATCTACTTCGCGCCGCTCGTGATCAATACCGGCGGCAAGCTGGTCGTGATCGATACCGGCCTTGGCCCGGTCATGAAGGTCAACAGCAAGGGCGCGAACGGGTTGTTCGCCGAGAATATGGCGGCTGCGGGCTTCGATCCCAAGGCGGTCGACATGGTCGTGATCTCGCATTTCCACACCGATCACGTGAACGGCCTGCTGGCGGCCGATGGCAATCCGGCGTTTCCGAACGCCGAGGTGCTGGTGCCGGCGACCGAATGGAAATTCTGGATGGATGACGGCGAGATGAGCCGCGCTCCTGCGGGCCGCATGCAGGGGCTGTTCAAGAGCAACCGCGCCATCTTCGAGGCCGGCCTCAAGCGGAAAGTCACGCCCTATGAGTGGGGCAAGGAGGTTGCGCCGGGTCTGCTGGCGGTCGAAACCATCGGTCATACCCCCGGTCACACTTCCTATGTGCTGTCGTCCGGTTCGGGCAAGGTTTTCATCCAATCCGATGTCACCAATAACCCCTGCCTGTTCGCTGCCCACCCGGAGTGGCACGCCTACTTCGACCAGGACGGCGACGTCGCCGAAGCCACCCGCCGCCGGGTCTACGACATGCTGGTCGCCGAGAAGCTGCAGGTGCAGGGCTTCCACTATCCGTTCCCCGGGCTCGGCAACATCGAGAAGGACGGCAGCGGTTATCGGGTCGTTCCCGCGCCGTGGAATCCATCGATTTAAGCGGTTTTTCTTGACGTTACGCGGGCGCGGCCTTATAGCCGCGCCCATGATCAACGCCACGACCATCCTGGTTGCTCGCCGCCGCGCTCGCGCGGCACGGGCGGTCGTCTGCGTTTAAGATCGTTGCCCTGCCGCCGGTTCACTCCGCGGCTCCCCCTTAATAGAAGCGCGGTCTGATCTGGCGGCTCCTACGTCAAAGCAGGAGTTGAAGATGTATACGCCGCCAATATCCAAGCCTGACCGCGCCGCACCTGCGATCGGAACGCAGATGGTCGCGCAGCGGCCGCAGTTGGACTACAAGTTATCCACGCCTGACAGTGCACACGCAAGGAACGCGCCATGAGTCTCTCCGACACCAAGCAGCCGAAAGGCCAACCCCTGACGACCGGCGCCTCCGCGCGGCCAACCGTGTTCGTTGATGGCGCGGCTGGAACGACGGGCCTCGGCATTCGCGAGCGCCTTAGCCTGCAGAGCGACGTCAAGCTTAAGAGCATTGCTGAGGAAAACCGCAAGGATGCGCGGGCAAAACGCGCGTTGATGGAGGAAGTGGACCTCGTCATCCTGTGCTTGCCGGATGACGCCGCGCGCGAGACCGTTGCGCTGATCGACAGCATGGGAACTGCGGCACCCAAGGTGCTGGACGCTTCGACGGCTTTTCGCGTCGCCAAAGACTGGACCTACGGTTTTCCGGAACTCGCGTCGGATCAGGCAAACAAGATCCGCATCGCACGGAAAGTCTCGAACCCCGGCTGCTATCCGACAGGCGCGGTGTCGCTGCTGCGGCCGCTGGTCGATGCCGGACTGGTGCCGGCGGACTACCCCATCACCATCAATGCGGTGAGCGGTTATTCGGGCGGCGGCAGGTCCATGATCGAACGTTTCGAAGGCGACGCGGCACCGGCGTTTGAACTCTATGGTCTCGGCTTTGAGCACAAGCATTTGGCGGAGACGCAGCTTTACTCACATCTTACGCGGCGGCCGATCTTTGTTCCTTCGGTCGGCGATTACCGGCAGGGCATGCTGGTGTCGGTGCCTTTGCATCTCGACACGCTTCCGGGCAAGCCCGATGGTGCTGACCTGCATGCCGCGTTGTCGAAGCGTTACGCCGGTAGCACCTATGTCTCGGTCATGCCGCTCGACAACGAGGCTGCAAGGAGCGGACGTATCGAACCTGAGGCGCTCAACGAGACCAATATGCTTGAGCTTTATGTCTTTGCGAGCCGGCAATATTCTCAGGCGGTTCTCATCGCGCGCCTAGACAATCTGGGTAAGGGCGCCTCTGGCGCGGCGGTACAGAACATGCGGCTGATGCTGGGCTTCGCCGATACATAAAGCGGTAAGCCCGGAAGGATCGCGCTGTTCCCTCAAGAGGACGTGTTTTGTGGACGAGGACACCCTTCGCTTCTACGGCAACAACGCACAAGCCTATGCGGAACGCGAGAAAACGAAGCATACCCGGCTGACCCGGTTTCTCGCGTTGCTGCCTTCCGGGGCGGCAATCCTTGAACTCGGCTGCGGGGCCGGCGCCGAACTCGGCGGGAATGCTGGCAAAAGGATTTGATGTCCGCCAGACCGACGGGCTCGCCGGAAATGGCTGATGTGGCATCGCGCCGTCTCGGCCGCCCGGTCGAGACGCTGTTGTTTCATGACCTTGACGCGGTCGAAGCCTATGACGCGGTTTGGGCCAACGCCGAGATCCGAACTGGCGGGAATCCTGGCGCTGGTTTGGCGAGCGCTGAAGCCAGCCGGCTATTTTTATGCCAGCTACAAGGCAGGAGGCTTCGACGGACGCGACACACTCAATCGCTACTACAATTATCCGACGCTGGATTGGCTGCGCATAACTTATGCCGAATTCGGGAAGCTGGAGCTCACTGGCGATCGGGACCGGCGAAGTCAGAGGCTTCGACGACAAGCAGGCCTCGATGCTGTTCGTGGTGGCCCGCAAAAGCCTCTGACCTCGGCTCTCAAAACACCTTGAAAATCGCCAGCGCCAGCACCGCCTGCGCCAGGAAGCCGACGGTGAAGGCAAGCGTCCGGAACACCGGCAGGCCGAGCGTGTAGACGAGCAGGTGGGCGAGGCGGGCCCAGAAATAGACCGCGCAGGCGAGCACCGTCCATTTGGTGGAATAGTCGATCGAATTGAGGATCAAGACCAGCGGCGCGAAGATGACGAGGTTTTCCACCGCATTGTCGTGCGCGAACATCAACCGGGTCGCCCATTCGGCATGCGGCTTGTCGTTGCGCGACGGGTTGGCCATCGCGCCGGTGAGACCGCGAACCTGACAGCGATTGAGGATATAGGGCACCCACAACAGGCCGGTCAGAATCACCGTCAACGTCAGCCAGAACAATTCACGCGTCATAGGCTTTCCCCTCAGTTCATTCCGAGTCTCGTTCCTCGAGACCGCCGTTTATACCCGAGCGCGCAACGTGCCGCTACGCGCGGACCCGGACGTAATTGCCGGGCGCATCCTCGATCGGTGGCATGGTCTCGCTGCCAACAGCACGCGCAGGCACTTGCTCCGCGTCGATGCTCTGCAGCCACGCCCGCCAATCCGGCCACCACGAGCCCTTGTGTTCCTGCGCGCCCTTGATCCAGTCGGCCAGCGTGACGTCCTTGATGTTGTCGTTGGTCCAGAACTGGTACTTGCCTCCCGACGGCGGGTTGATAACGCCGGCGATATGGCCGGACCCGGATAGCACGTATTTCACCGGGCCGCCGAAGAACTGCGAGCCGTAGAGCACGGATTCCGCCGGCGCGATGTGATCCTCGCGCGTCGCCAAATTGTAGACCGGCACCTTCACCTTCGACAGGTCGAGCAGCGTGTCGTCGATCACCATGCTGCCGGTGGAAAGCCGGTTTTCCAGATAGCAGTTGCGCAAGTAGTAGGAATGGTTTGCCGCCGGCATCCTTGTTGCGTCCGAATTCCAGTGCAACAGGTCGAAGAAAGAGGGCGGCTGGCCCTTCAGATAGTTGCTGACGACGTAGGACCAGATCAGATCATTTGAGCGCAGCATGTTGAAGGCCATCGCCATCTTGCTGCCTTCGAGCACGCCCGCCTCCTGCATTTCGCGCTCAAGCGCCGAGATCTGCGCCTCGTCGACGAACACCAAAAGGTCGCCCGCGTGGGTGAAATCAACCTGGGCCGCGAAGAAGGTCGCCGAGGTGACGCGCACCCGGCGCTTTTCAGCGAGCCAGGCCAGCGTCGTGGCCAGCAACGTGCCGCCGACGCAATAGCCGGCGGTGTGGACCTTCATCTCGCCGGTGACCTTTTCGATGACGTCCATCGCCGCCAGCGGGCCCTGCTTCATGTAGTCCGCGAAGGTCTTCTTGCCGAGTTCCCGATCCGGGTTGACCCAGGAGATCACGAACACGGTGATGCCCTGATCGACGCACCATTTGATGAAGGATTTCTCCGGCCTGAGATCGAGGATGTAGAACTTGTTGATCCAGGGCGGCACGATCAAAAGCGGTGTGCGCAGCACGTTTTCGGTCGCGGGCTCATACTGGATAAGCTGCATCAGCTCATTCTGGAAAATCACCTTGCCCGGCGTGGTCGCCATGTTGACGCCGACCGCAAGGTAGGACGGATCGGATTGGCGGATGCGCAGCGTGCCGTGTCCGGCCTCGATATCCTCAGCCAGCATCGTCATGCCGCGCACCAGATTTTGGCCATTGGACGACAATGTCTCGCGCAGCACTTCCGGATTGGTCAGAACGAAATTGGACGGCGCGATCGCGTTCGTGATCTGCTGCATGTAGAACTCGGCCTTCTTGCGGGTGTGCGGATCGACGCCTTCGGCGTCGTGCACCAGATCCTGTGCCCACCGCGTCGTCAGCAGATAGAGCTGCATCAGGAAATCGAAAAACTGGTTCGATTTCCACTCGGGGTCCTTGAAACGCTTGTCGCGCGGCGAGGGCTCGATTGCCGGCCGCACTTCTTCGCCGGCGAGGCGGCGCACGGACGAGCCCCAGAGGTCCAGATAGTCCTTGGCGATGCGGGTCTGCAGATCGGACGAGCGTGCGTTGTCGGTCAGCCAATATTCCGCGATAGCGGTGAACGCCTTGATCACCTCGGCGATTTCGCTTGGCGGGTTGTCCTTGAGTTCGCCGCTCTCGCGCGGCTTCAGATAGGCCGCGAGCGCGCGGCCGCTGTTCTCCATGGCCTTTGCGATATTCATCGCAAATGCTTCCGGGTCGAATTTTTTGGTATCCTTGGTCTCGGCGATGACGTCAGTCATGATGGTAGACACTAACGCTTCATTTCGGGTTCGTCACCGCAACCGTCGCGGCCAGCGGATTTGATGTTAACCTTGGGTCCTGGATGTGCTGCACTGCGAAAATTATCTTGGTTCTGACACATTGAGGTCCCAACGGTACGATTTGCTCTTCAGCTGTTAATCGTTTCGGACGACGATGGTTTGGCCCAGAATCGTGGCTGAGCAAATAAAGGCAAGCGGGGACGTTCGTCGAGATGTCGGCAGGCCGGCAAAGCAGGGTGGTCGTTTGGGGTGTGCTGCTGACTGCGGCGCTCACCCTTGGTGGCTGCTCGAGCACGATTGCCGATTTGCCGGTAGTCGGCACGCCCGCGGATGCCCCGGCGCGGCCCAAGGAGGCGGGCGCTTACCTTCCGGTGCATGATTTGCCTCCGGACCGCGATGCGGAGGTGATACCGCCGAAGGAGCGCACCAAGATCGAGGCCGAGCTGATTGCGGCCAGGAACCGTCAAGCCGTCAACAGTCAGGCCTCGACCGCCAATTCCCAGACCGCGCCCAACGCCCAGAACTCCGCCGCCAAGTGAGTTGAAGCTGGCGCGCGCCCCGGTCCATGATAGAAGAGACCATTTCGCGCTTACATCAGGGCGAGGATTAAAGCTTTTGCGCCTGACTTCGCCCTAAATCCTTGATTTAGTGCGATTTCCGGACGAGGCCGAATACCGTTTCGCCTTCCGGAAGGGGGCGATTCTGCCTCGCGCCGGTTACCGGAGCCTAGGACCCATGGAAGATTTTTACCGCATCCGCCGTTTGCCGCCTTACGTCTTCGAGCAGGTCAACCGGGCCAAGGCGGCCGCGCGGAACGCCGGCGCCGACATCATCGACCTCGGCATGGGCAATCCGGATCTGCCGACACCGCCCCATGTCATCGAAAAACTGAAGGAAACCCTGGGCAAGCCGCGGACCGACCGCTACTCCGCCTCGCGCGGCATCACCGGCCTGCGCAAGGCGCAGGCGGCCTATTATGCGCGGCGCTTCGGCGTGAAGCTCAACCCGGAAACCCAGATCGTGGCGACGCTGGGCTCCAAGGAGGGCTTTGCCAACGTGGCGCAGGCGATTACCGCGCCCGGCGACGTCGTGCTGTGTCCGAACCCGAGCTATCCGATCCATGCCTTCGGCTTCCTGATGGCGGGCGGGGTGATCCGCTCGGTGCCCTCGGAGCCGACGCCGCAATTCTTCGAGGCGGTCGAGCGCGCCATCATCCATTCGATCCCAAAACCCTTGGCGCTGGTGGTCTGCTATCCCTCCAATCCGACGGCTTACGTCGCCGATCTCGACTTCTACCGGGATCTGGTGGCGTTCGCGAAGAAGCACGAGATCTTCATCCTGTCGGATCTCGCCTATGCCGAGGTCTATTTCAACGACAACAGCCCGCCGCCTTCGGTGCTGCAGGTCCCCGGCGCGATCGACGTGACGGTCGAGTTCACCTCGATGTCGAAGACGTTCTCGATGGCCGGTTGGCGCATGGGATTTGCCGTCGGCAATGACCGCATCATCGCAGCGTTGGCGCGGGTGAAATCCTATCTCGATTACGGCGCGTTCACGCCGATCCAGGTTGCGGCGACCGCCGCGCTGAACGGTCCGGGGGACTGCATCCGCGAGATGCGCGACACCTATCGCAAGCGTCGCGATGCGCTGGTGGAATCGTTTGGACGTGCGGGTTGGGAGATTCCGCCGCCGGAGGCGTCGATGTTCGCGTGGGCGCCATTGCCCAAGGCGTTCCGGGACGTCGGCAGCATGCAATTCGCGACCCTGATGGTGGAGAAATCCGGCGTCGTGGTTTCACCCGGTGTCGCCTTCGGCGAGCACGGCGAGGGCTATGTCCGGATCGCCATGGTGGAGAACGAGCAACGTATCCGCCAGGCCGCCCGCGGTGTGCGCCGCTTCCTTGAAAGCGGCCTTGAAGCGTTGCACAACGTGGTTCCCCTCGCCAATCGGCGTTAGGCATGATCCCGGAAAGCATGTCCTCGGGCTTGACCCGAGGATGGAGACGGTTTTCGGATGAGATCATGCCTATCATCAAGCACTTCTTCCGGCTGGTCACTGCGTAATGGTCGCACCCCTGAAAGTGGGTATTGCGGGGCTCGGCACTGTCGGCGCTGAAGTCGTCCGCCTCATCGAAGAGCAGGGCCGCGCTTTGTCCGCGCGCTCGGGCCGCGGCGTGCGCGTGGTTGCCGTCACCGCGCGCTCGAAGGCGAAGAAGCGCGGCGTCAATCTCAATGGCATCGCCTGGGCCAGGAATCCGCTTGAGCTGGCAGGCGATCCCAACATCGATTGCCTGGTCGAACTGATGGGCGGGTCGGGGGAGCCTGCGCTATCGGCGATCGAGACGGCGCTGAAGTCGGGCAAGTCGGTGGTGACCGCCAACAAGGCGTTGATCGCCAAACATGGGTTGCGGCTGGCGTTGGCCGCTGAGAAGCATGGCGGTGCCCTGAATTTCGAGGCGGCCGTTGGTGCGGCGATCCCCATCATCAAGACCCTGCGCGAGGGTCTTTCCGGGACCAGCATCAACCGCGTCTACGGCATCCTCAACGGCACCTGCAACTACATCCTGACTCGGATGGAAGAGGAGGGGCTGTCATTCGCCGAATGCCTGAAGGACGCCCAGCGGCTCGGCTACGCCGAGGCCAATCCAACATTCGATGTCGACGGCCATGACACCGCGCAGAAGCTTGCGATCCTTGCGAGCCTCGCGTTCGGTACCAAGGTCGCGCAGAGCGCGGTCTATGTCGAAGGCATTTCCTCGATCGCGCCCGAAGACCTGCGCGCTGCGGCCGGGCTCGGCTATCGCGTCAAGCTGCTCGGAGTCGCGGTGCGCACCGCCAAGGGCATCGAGCAACGCGTTCATCCGACCATGGTGCCGAAATCATCTTCGATCGCGCAGGTGATGGGGGTGACGAATGCGCTCACCATCGATGGCGCGGGGATCCCGCCGATCACGCTGGTCGGTCCCGGCGCCGGTGGTGCTGCGACCGCCTCCGCCGTAGTCGCCGATATCGTCGATGTCGCCCGCGGCATCCGTGCCAAGCCGTTCGGACGCCCCGTAGAGCGCTTGCGCACGACCACGAAGGCGCCGATGGAGCGTCACGAGGGCGGTTATTATATCCGATTGATGGCGCGGGACCTTGCCGGCACGGCCGCGACCATCGCCACCCGGCTCGCGCAACAGAAGATTTCGATCGAATCGATCGTGCAGCGCCATCCCGACGGCGTCGACACAACGGGAACCGCGCACAAGGCTTCGCCGGTGCCGGTCATTCTGATTACTTACGCAACCAGCGAGGACGCGGTGTACCGCGCGCTAGAGGCCGTGCAGCGCGACAAGGTGATCTCTGGCCGACCGCAGGTGATACGGATTGAGAAAAACTAAGGAATGATTCGAACCGGTCGCGCGTTGAAGGATTGATTGCGGCCGAACGGCCCGCCACAAAGGCTTGAGGAGTTTTGCGATGTCGACCCATATTTCCGTTCCGCCGCAGCTATTGCTGGAGCGTATCCTGACGCTGGAAATCGTACGGGTGACGGAGCGCGCGGCGGTCTCGGCGGCGCGGCTGCGCGGCCATGGCAATGAAAAGGCGGCCGATCAGGCCGCGGTCGACGCGATGCGGCGCGAGCTCAACAAATTGCCGATCGAAGGTACGGTGGTGATCGGCGAGGGCGAACGCGACGAAGCGCCGATGTTGTTCATCGGCGAGAAGGTCGGGATCAATGCCGGCCCGCAAGTCGATATCGCCGTCGATCCGCTCGAGGGCACCACGCTATGCGCCAAGGCCATGCCGGGCGCGATCGCGACCATGGCGATGGCTGATAGCGGCACGCTGTTGCACGCGCCCGACGTCTACATGCAGAAGATCGCGGTCGGTCCGGGGTACAACAAAGGCGTCGTCGAGCTCGACGCCTCGCCGGCCGACAATGTCCGGCGTCTGGCGAAGGCGAAGGGCGTCGATCCTTCCGCGATCACGGTGTTGGTGCTGGATCGGCCGCGCCATGCCGAGATCATTGCCGGCGTGCGCTCGACCGGGGCCGCGGTCCGGCTGATCACCGATGGCGACGTGGCCGGCGTGATCCATTGCGCCGATCCCGATAACACCGGGGTTGACATGTACATCGGCACCGGCGGCGCGCCCGAAGGCGTGCTGGCGGCGGTCGCGTTGCGCTGCATCGGCGGCCAGATGCAATGCCGGCTCATCCTCGACACCGAAGAGAAGCGCGAGCGCGCCCGCAAGATGGGCGTCACCGACCCGCGCATGATCTACGGCATCGAGGACATGGCGAGGGGGGACTGCCTGTTCGCCGCAACCGGCGTTACCACGGGCTCGCTTCTGTCAGGCGTCAAGTTTCGCAAGGATGTGATCGAGACCGAGACCGTGGTGATGCGCTCGGTCACCGGCACGGTGCGCTACATCAAGGCCGAGCACCGCGAGATGGAAAAATTCCACCTCGATTGATCGCAGTCATTCCGGAGCGATGCGCAGCATCGAGCCCGGAATCTCGAGATTCCGGGTCTGGTGCTGACGCACCATCCCGGAATGACAATAACAAAATAGTAAGAAGGGGAGTGAGCATGTCCGATCTTTCCGCGGTGAAGGCGATGGTGTTCGACGTGTTCGGCACCGTGGTCGACTGGCGCACCAGCCTGATCGCGGATTTCACCAAGTGGTCGGAGAAGCGCGGCATCAGGGCCGACTGGACCGCGCTGGTCGACGGCTGGCGTGCCGTCTATGCCGCCTCGATGGATGAGGTGAGGAAGCACCCCGAACGCGGCTACGTGATCCTGGACAAGCTCCATCGCCAGTCGCTGGAACAACTGGTTGCGCAGTTTTCGATTGCGGGATTGACCGATGCCGACCTGCACCATCTTACGATGGGCTGGCATCGGCTTCATCCGTGGCCCGACAGCGTCGCGGGTCTAGCGCGGCTAAAGGCGAAGTACATCATCTCGCCGCTCTCCAACGGCAATGTCGCGCTGCTCACCAATATGGCCAAGTTCGCTCGCCTGCCATGGGACCTGATCATGTCGGCCGAATTGTTCGAGCACTACAAGCCCGATCCCGAGACCTATCTTGGTGCCGCAAGACTGCTGTGCCTGCCGCCGGAGCAGGTGATGATGGTGGCCGCACATAACCATGATCTCAAGGCCGCGCAGAAGCTCGGATTGAAGACCGCCTTCGTCGCGCGGCCGACCGAATATGGCCCGTTGCAGAAATACGATTTCGAAGCCAAGGGCGACTGGGATATCGTGGCCAAGGATTTTGGCGGCGTAGCCGACAGAATGGGGTGTTGAGGCCAGAGCGGGCGCAAGCAAATCATTGAAGCGTCGCGCTTTATACTTACCTGTCGGAAAGCATCATGACGCTTCCCGCATCCGCATTTCCCACCGAGGCGCCGCCGGCGTTCCTCGGCGTCGTGCACTCCCTAACCGGCAAGCTGTGGCGCGATCGGCTCGATGCCCGCGGTGCGGCGCGCTCGCTTGCGATCGCGCAACGTTATCAACTGCCGGAAATGCTGGCGCGCCTGCTCGCCGGGCGCGGCGTCGAGATCGATGCGGTCGAGGATTTTCTCGATCCCACGATCCGTAAATTGATGCCTGACCCCTTCACCGTGACGCAGATGGAAACCGCCGCCAAACGCATCGCGGACGCGGCAGTTCGGGGCGAGAGAATCGCGATTTTCGGCGACTACGACGTCGACGGTGCGACCTCGGCGGCGCTGCTCGCCTGGCATCTGCGCCACTGCGGGCTCGATCCGCTGATCCATATTCCGGACCGGATTTTTGAAGGCTATGGCCCCAATATCGAGGCTGTCCGCATGCTCGCGGGCAAAGGCGCGACGCTCTTGGTGGCGGTCGATTGCGGCACAACCAGCATCGAGCCATTAGCGGAAGCAGGACGCCTCGGAATGTCGGTCGTCGTCATCGACCACCATCAATGCGGCGACGAGTTGCCGATCGTGGATGCGCTCGTCAATCCGAACCGTCCCGACGATCTCTCCGGCCTCGGCCATCTTGCCGCGGTCGGGCTTGTGCTGATCACGCTGGTTGCGGTCAACCGGGAATTGCGGGCGCGGGGATTCTGGACCAATGAAATGCCGGAGCCGGATTTGCTCGGCATGCTGCATCACGTGGCGCTCGGTACGGTTGCCGATGTAGCTCCCTTGATCGGGCTCAATCGCGCCTTCGTCGCGAAGGGCCTGATCGCGCTGCGAAGGCGCGATCATGTCGGCCACACCGCACTGATGGATGTGTCGCGGCTGAACGGCCCGCCGGAGGCCTGGCATCTCGGCTTCATGCTGGGGCCGCGCATCAACGCCGGCGGCCGCATCGGGCGCGCCGATCTCGGAGTGCGGCTGTTGCTGGAAGGTGATGTGTCGGAAGCCGCGCGCATCGCCGCCGAACTTGATCGGCTCAACAGCGAACGCCGCGTCATCGAGCAGGCGGCCGAGGCGCAAGCCGAAGCCGAGGCGCTGGCATCGCTCGGGCTGGAAGACAAGGGCGCGGTGATCGTGACCGCCTCGGAAGGCTGGCATCCCGGCGTGGTCGGCCTCGTTGCTTCCCGCCTGAAGGACAAATTCTCGCGGCCGGCATTTGCCATTGCGCTCGAGCCCGGCGGCATCGGAACCGGCTCGGGCCGTTCGATCGGCGGCGTCGATCTCGGCAAGGCCGTGCGAGAGGCGGTGGCTGACGGAGTGTTGCTGAAGGGCGGCGGTCACGCCATGGCCGCGGGCGTGACGCTGCGCAAGGACAGGCTCGCCGAATTCCGCGCCTACATGGAGAATGCGCTCGCGCAGGACGTGGCGCAGTCGCGCCATGCCAACGAACTCTTCATCGATGGCGCTGTCTCAGCGCGCGCGGTGACGGGCGAACTGGCGGCTACGCTTAATCGCGCGGGGCCGTTCGGCAGCGGCAATCCGGAGCCGGTGGTGGCGCTGCCGTCGCACCAACTGGTTTTTGCCGACGAGGTAGGCCAGGCGCATTTGCGGCTGCGCTTCAAATCCGGCGATGGCGCCATCGTCAACGGCATCGCGTTTCGCTCGATCGGGCAAAAGCTCGGCAACGCGCTGGTGGCCCATCGCGGCCAGCCATTGCATGTCGCGGGATCGCTGAGCGTCGACCGTTACCAGGGCACCGAACGGGTGCAGTTGCGCGTGCTCGATGTCGCGGTCCCGGATCAGGGACCGGCGGTGATCAGGTAATTTGATATCGTCATTCCGGGGCGGGGAGCGAAGCGAACGAGCCTGGAATCCATAACCACGATCGGGAGTATGGATTCCAGGCTCGTTCGCTAAGAGGCGCATCCCGGAATGACGAAGTTAAGTTGTGGGACCGTTAGCTGCCCTGCCGCAATCGCGCCAGCACCTGCAGCCCACCATAGCCGTCGGCGGGCTCCAGTCCCATCTTCACCTGGTAGTCCCGGACTGCCTTCATGGTGTCGTTGCCGACGCGGCCGTCGGTGCCGCCGGTATCGAAGCCGGCCTTGGTGAGGCGGACTTGCATTTCCTGCACTTCCGCTAATGTCAGCGCGCGCTCGGAGCCGGGGAACGGCTGGATGAAGGGCGGGGCGCCCAGAATGCGGTCGCCGAGATGGCAGATCGCGAGCGCGTAGTTCATCGAAGGATTGTAGCTGCGCACCGCGTAGAAATTGGGTCCGACCAGGAATGCCGGCCCGCCTGGCACCGGGATCCACAGCTTCGCGGACGCATTCGGTTGCGGAAACGGCTGGCCCTCGGCGCGGTTGACGCCCGCGCCAGCCCATGCCGCGTAGGTCCGGCTGCCGTTTGCGTGGCCCGGACTGCGAACCTCGTAGCCCCAATGCTCGCCGCGGTGATACTTGCCGCGATCGACCAGGAATTTTGCAGTAGAGCCGAGCGCATCGTCGGGCTTGCCGAACGGCGACACCCTGCCATCGCCATCGTAGTCGAACCCGACATTGAGCCAGACTTCCGGCATCCACTGGGTATGCCCCATCGCGCCCGCCCATGAGCCGCGCATCTGCTCGGGCGTGCTCCAGCCGCGATCGACGATGCTCAAGGCATTGATCAGTTCACTTTCCCAATAGGACTTGCGCCTTGGCGCGTTCCAGGCGAGCGCGGCGAGCGAGGGAAACACCGGCTTCATATGGTTCTGCTGTACCTGAGGATCGCCGTAAGCGGACTCCACGCCCCACAGCGCGAGCAGCGTGCCGCGCTCGACGCCAAAGTCCTTCTCGATCCGGGCAAACAGCGCTTCGTTCTTCCGCAACGCCTCCTTGCCGGCGATGATGCGCCAGTCCGAGACGCGGCGATTGATGTATTGCCAGATCTGCTCGTCAAACTCCGGCTGCGTCTCCATCTGCGCGAACACGGAGATGTCCGGTTGGATGCGGCCCATCACGCGCGTCCACGTCGCCTCCGAAATGCCTTTTGCGAGCGCGCGGCTTCGAAAATTGTCGCGCCATCGATCGAAGCCCGGCGGTGCGGCAAGCGCCGGAGCCGGGCTTATGAGCAGAGCACCGGCGCCAAGGCCGTATTGCAGCAGCGCGCGCCGGGTCGGTCGGTTCGGGGAATCGATTCGCGTCATGCCGGCATTCTACCGGCCAGGAGAGGAGCGCGGCAAAGCTCGTTCGCCCCGGAACCGAGCTTCCCGCGGCAAACTCAAGGCAGTCTTGGATAATTTATGGCGGACAGCGGCTCGGCCGAAGCCCAAGGCACACCCTGCTGCTGCGCTTGCGATTTCTGGTAACCCGAGAAAAAACTGGTAGGACAAGGGAGCGCGAGAAGAATTTCGCGCTTTTCATAAGTGGGAAACATGGCTGACAACGACCAACTGCTCATCCCTGATGCGGCCCAAACTGATCCAAAATCCTTCGAGCTCCTGCGGGTATGGATAGCTAATAAGGGGCAACACGTGAGCTTGCGAACCGGCGTATGGAGCGATCCGGCCGCCTGGGGGATCATGCTTGCCGATTTGGTAAGACACGTTGCGAATGCGTATCAGCAGGACGCGGGGCTTGATCAGCTGAAAACCTTGCAGCGCATCAAGGCGGCCTTGGATGCTGAATTGGGGTCACCGACCGATGAGCCGTCGGGTCAAATCCGTCAATGATCGGCCTAGTTCTCGCTGCCTTCCTGCGGATCGGGATGGACGACCTCCTCTGGCAGCGCACGCGCCACCGCGGGTGAGGCCGCAATCTCCGGTCCGATCTCGCGGCCACGGCCGCGGATCAGCCGCTCATAGGCCGAGATCAGCGTGACGTAGGGATTCACCCAGAGCCAGCCGTCGCGCGTGAACACCTGCACGTCGAAATGCAGATGGCGGGTGGTGCCGTTGGGGTGGTCGAGATAGTTCGAGACCACGCCGATCTTCTCGCCTTCGGCAACGACGCGTCCGCTGAGGACGCCGTCGGCGTCCATGGCGGAGGGATTCATGTGCATGTAGCGAAAGCGGATGTGCTCGTTGCGGGTGTTGATCTGAAGCGTCGCAGCCTGCGCTCTCGGTGAGCGGATCACGACGGCATCGCGCACCGCGACCACCGCCTGCTGCTTGGGATCGCAACGTTCTTGACCTTGGGCTTTTTCCTGGCCTTGTCCTCTTTCTTGACTTTCGCCGCCGGGCGGGCAGGACCTCGGACGAATGTCCTCGCCTTGATGGCCAAAACCGCTGGCGCATTGCCCGACCCCAAAGCTGCGGGACTCGCAGAAATTATCGCGCCAGGGATAGCCCGGATAACCGCCGGAGGACTTATCGGACCTGTCGTGCCGCGCGAAGGATTGCGAGCGAACGAGGGCCGGGACGTTTTCCAGCGGAAATCGCAGCTGCGAATAGGCGTTGAAGTCGGCGCGGCCGTTTTGCTTGTGATAGCCGCTATTGGCGATGAGGTCGCCGGTCGGCCGGTAGGTGAAATCAGGCGACCGTTCCGCCGGCCGTTCGGCAACCTCGGAGGGAATATCCATGCGCGGACGCGAGGGTTGCCCGCCGGCGACGTGCAAGGCCTTCAGGAAGCGTTCGGCGACCGGGTAGGCCTCGCGGCAGGCCAGCCGCCGCGGGCGTGGCGCTGAGTCGAGGCATTGGATCGACACCACATAGGGCACGCCGAAGCGCGTGAACGCATAGCGCACATAGCCCTCACGGATGAACCGGCGCATATCAGGAAATTGCGCCAGCAGCGTCTTGACCGGTTCGCCCTTGCCGCCGAGGGGATCGGAAATGTCGTAGGTCAGAAGCGAGCCGGTGATCTGTACCTCGACCGGTCTTGCGAAGGTTCGTGACGGCATGCCGTCACCGGCGCCGGGCTCGAGCGAAAATACCGCGTCGTAACCGGCGGGGCCTGCCTCGAACAGATCCACGGGGCGGAAGTCGGCCTGAAAGCGCGACAGCGAGGGACCACCCGGCGCACCGCCCTGGCGGGCATCGAGATAGGCCGCGGTATCGAACGGCAGCAGCACCGGCACCGGGCTCTGCCCGATACCAGTGAAGATCTTCGAGGTGACCGCGTTTAATTGCACCAAAGCTGGCATCGAACGCGGATCGGACGCGGGCAACCGCCAACGCCGCGCGAAGGTGAAGTCCGGTGCGACAGCCGGCTGTGCGTTGATTTCTGATCTGAACTGATCGAGCACCGCGCGCCATTCGACGCGGACCGCGGAAATCGACGGCGTGCGGAATTCCTCGGCTGCAAGCGCTGTCGTGCCGGCGGAGAGCATCGAAAAGACTGCCAGCAAGCGCGAAATGAACCCGACAAGCCCCCTAGCCAATGCGTTGCCCCCAGCGGCCGAAGTCCCGGATAGCCAGTTTAATCGCAAAATGGCAGGCCGCAATGCCACAATCACGTCGGACCACCTGTGGAGTGGATTTGACACTCGCCACCAGATTGGGCCGCGGGCCGGCGATGCCGTTAGTCCTTGGCCCGCTCGACGTAAGAGCCGTCTTCGGTCATGACCACAATCCGCGTGCCTGCGGCGATGTGCGGCGGCACGGCGGTTCGCACGCCGTTCGAAAGCATCGCCGGCTTGTAGGAGGACGACGCCGTCTGGCCTTTCGTCACAGGTTCGGTTTCGACCACTTCCAGCGTCGCGCGCTGCGGCAGCTGGATGGCCACCGGCGTGGCATCGTGCATTGACAGCTTCACCGTCATGTTTTCCTGCAAATACGGCGCGGAAGAGCCCACGACGTCCTTGGGTACCTGGACCTGATCGTAGGTCTCGCTGTTCATGAAATGGAAGCCGTCGGCATCTTCATAGAGATAGTTGAAATTGCGCTCCTCGATGGTCGCCTTCTCCACCTGGTCGGTGGTCTTGTAGCGCTCCGCAATCTTTACCCCGTCACTGATTCGGCGCATTTCGATCTGGCTGACCGGAGTTCCCTTGCCGGGATGGATGTTCTCGGCGGTCACAACCACGTAAAGCTTGCCGTCTTGCTCGATGACGTTGCCCTTGCGAATAGAACTGGCGATGACTTTCAAAGCTGTTTTCCCTAAAATTCTGGCCCGGGACCGTACAGGACATGGGCGTCCTTAAGGCCAGCGAAGCGGTTTCGGGCTGCAACATACTGATTTTGTCCGCCCATGCCAGCATTTTAGGGCCCGACAGGACCACCGCATAATGGCCGAAAACGACCAGCTTTCGCCCTGGTGGTCTGCCGCCCGGCGCGCCGATGTCAGGCCATTTCTCTCCGCGCGGACCGCGATTACACGGGCGATCCGGGAATGGTTCGACGCGCAGGGCTTTATCGAGATCGAGACCGGGATTTTACAGGTTTCGCCTGGCAACGAGACCCATCTGCACGCCCAGCGTACCGAACTCGTGGCCGCCGGCGGCGAACGCGTGACGCGATATTTGCGGACCTCGCCTGAATTTTCCTGCAAGAAATTGCTGGCGGCCGGCGAGACCAGGATCTTCGAGCTGGCGCGGGTGTTTCGCGACCGCGAGCGCGGCGAATTGCATCTGCCTGAATTCACCATGCTGGAATGGTATCGCGCTAATGCGACCTACGATGCCGTGATGGCCGACAGCGTCGTCATCATTGCTCATGCCGCGCAGGCGACAGGGATCGGGCGGTTTTCATTTCGGGGCCGGCTCGCCGATCCCTTTGCCGAACCGGAACTATTGACCGTGGCCGGCGCGTTCGGCCGCTTTGCCGGCATCGACCTGCTCGCGACCATCGCGGACGGCAAGGGCGATCGCGATGGCCTCGCGGCCATGGCCGCGAACAAGGTACGGATCAGCGATGACGACACCTGGTCCGACATTTTCAGCAAGATCCTGGTCGAGCATGTCGAACCCCATCTGGGGCAGGGGCGTTTGACCGTGTTGTTCGAATACCCGGCCCCGGAGGCGGCGCTGGCGCGCACCAAAGCATCCGATCCGCGCGTCGCCGAGCGTTTTGAAATTTATGCCTGCGGCGTCGAGCTTGCGAACGGGTTTGGGGAGTTGACGAACGCGCCGGAACAGCGCCTTCGTTTCATGCAGGCGATGGATGAAAAGCAGCGCCGCTATGGCGAGCGCTATCCGCTGGATGATGATTTTCTCGACGCGGTCGGCCACATGCCCGATTGCAGCGGCGTGGCGCTTGGTTTCGACCGGCTCGTGATGCTGGCGAGCGGTGCTCTCAGGATCGATCAGGTGGTGTGGACACCGCCTTCAGGTGATGCATGACCAAATCCCGCCTCACTATCGCGACCACCTTGCGCCAGCCGGCCGAGCTCGTCGCCCACGGTCTTGCACCTCTTTCCGCGCTCGCCGATCTGGAACAGGTCGCGGCGCGCTACGCGGTCGCGGTGACGCCCGAGATCGCCGGCCTGATCGACCCCGGCGATCCCGCTGATCCCATCGCGCGGCAATTCATCCCGACCGCCGACGAGCTGGTTACTGGGCCGGGCGAACGCGCAGACCCCATCGGCGACCAGACGCATTCGCCGGTCTCAGGCATCGTGCATCGCTATCCCGATCGGGTGCTGTTCAAGCTCGTCCACGTCTGCGCGGTGTATTGCCGGTTCTGCTTTCGCCGCGAAATGGTCGGGCCGGGCAGGGACATCGCGCTTTCCGAGCCGGCCTACCAGAGCGCGCTCGACTATATCCGCGCGCGCAAGGAGATCTGGGAAGTCATCCTGACCGGCGGCGATCCCCTGATGCTGTCGCCGCGACGGCTCGCCGAAATCATGGCGGATCTGGCGGCGATCGCGCATGTCAGGGTCATCCGCCTTCACACCCGCGTGCCCGTGGCCGATCCGGGTCGCATCAGCGACCAGATGGTGGCGGCACTGAAGGTCAAGGGGGCCGCGAGCTGGGTCGCACTGCACGCCAACCACGCGAGCGAACTGACCGGCAAGGCGCGCGCGGCATGCGCCCGCCTGATCGATGCCGGCATTCCCATGGTGAGCCAGTCGGTCCTGCTCCGCGGCGTCAACGACAATCCGACCGATCTTGAGGCGCTGATGCGCGCCTTCGTCGAATGCCGCATAAAACCCTATTACCTGCATCACGGCGATCTCGCGCCAGGTACCGCGCATCTGCGGACGACGCTCGCGCACGGCCAGCAACTGATGCGAAGCTTGCGGGGCCGGGTTTCCGGCCTATGTCAGCCGGACTACGTGCTCGACATTCCCGGCGGCCACGGCAAGTCGCCGGTCGGGCCGGGTTACCTGGTGGTCGATCACGCGCAAGAACGTGAATATCAGGCGGAAACGCGCTATCGTGTCTCGGATTATTGCGGTGACGTTCATCTCTATCCGCCCGACCAATAATGTCCGGATGGACACATCGCGCCAAGACGGGAGGAACAAGATGCAAAGACTAATCATGTCACTGGCGCTCACGATCGTATTCGGCGGCCCGGTCGCGCTCGCACAGAGCGGGGGAACGTCCAGTTACCCGAAGAACTCGACGGCCGGCTCAGGGGTGCCCCAGGCGCCGGTCGGCCATCGCCAGCCGCGCGCCGGCGATGTGCCGAACGAGAAGAATCTCAGCGATCCGAACAATCCGGTCAACAAGGAAGACGCTGCGCTCGATCGCAAGATCAAGAGCATCTGCCGCGGCTGCTGAAGCGCGACGCGTTGCGTTGACACGGCGCGCTGCAATTTGCGATTCGAATGTCAATCAGCTAATTCAGCGTCATTCCGGGGCGATGCCAACGGGTCGCGCGAATGCGCGCCCGATGACAGGCCTCCGCATCGAACTATGGTGCGCAATGCGCACCTGAGAATCTCGAGATTCCGGGTCTGGTCCTTCGGACCGTTCCGGAATGACGAAGGACATGTTAACTCTCTCGCGGCGCGGAGTGCGCCCGAGTTGATGAACGATCCACCCTCGAAAAACAGAGGGCGCAGGGAAAGCCGGGTGCCCAGTGCACCCGCAGCCTCGCGCGCGAAGCAAAAAGCACACGAGTTAGTCACTACAGGTTCACCGGAAACATCCCGACTTCCCCTGCGCAATGGTTCACGGCCTATAGCGTGCTCTCCCCGGTGAACGGGCTCTTTTGCCACCGTCGCCTGCAAGTCACTACCCGCAAGCTTGACTCCAGCGTCGCGGAGTCAGGACCACACGATTTCGCCGTCCGCTTCAGCGCCACTCGTCAACGGCACCTCCGCGTCCATCGCATCCCGCGCCCAACGTCCGTGACGATCGCGATACGCCCCTCTCGAGAGGGCGGGATGGCGGGAGTCGTAGATTTGATTTGCCCGACGGCACAAGCGCGACCACCTGCGACAAAGTAACACGACGGGCATTTTTCGCATGGCGGCCATGCGCGAATTGCCCGTCAGGCAAAATCTGGCGCGGAGCGGACAAGCATCGCTGCTTCCTGGGCGTGAACCGATAATTTTGGTGGCTTCCACCGGTGTCCGCTTTGATATGCGCGCGCGACCGGAAGCCCCGCGGCATCGCTCGAAAACAACACCGAGACCGTCACCATTCCTTGAATGTCGGCTCGATGCACCCGCCGCAGACCCAAGGAAAGGTCCAATCAGCCGTACGTTTGGCGCTGTCGGGGATGTACTTGCTCCAGGCATCGGCGCGCACCGGATTGATTGACTGCCAAATGACATCGAAGGTCCCGGAAGAATTTATTTTGCCTATCATGACTGGCTTGGACAGATGATGATTGGTGTTCATCACAACCTCGAAGCCGGTCGGCGCCTTGATTCTTTGAACGTACATGGCCTGCCGGACCGCATCCACGTCGGTGGTGCCCGCTTGGACAACGGCTTGCGCCCACATCCTGAAGCCAATGAAGGTGGCTTCCATCGGGTCATTGGTGGTTTTGTCTCGTTGCTCGTTGAAGTCCGCCCACATCTTGATGAACGCTTCGTTTTCCGCTGACTTGATAGACTGGAAATAATTCCAGGCCGCCATGTGCCCGACGAGCGGGGTGGTGTCTACGCCGAACAATTCGCGCTCGCCGACGGAGAAAGCCATGACTGGAATGACGCTAGCCTCCACCTTCTGGGCTGCCAGTTCCTTGTAAAAATACGCGTTTGCCTCTCCGTTAATGGTTGATATCACCGCGGTCTTTTTTCCCTCCGAACCGAAGGCCCTGATCCTCTCGATGATCTCTCGCCAATCGGAATAGCCGAACGGCGTATAGATTGTCATGATATCCTCGGACGATACCCCCTCTGCGGTAAGATACGCGCTCAAGATCCGGTTGGTCGTGCGCGGATAGACGTAGTCAGTGCCAAGCAGAACCCATCTGCGAACTTCGCCTCCTTCCTTGCTCATCAGATATCGAACGGCCGGAATTGCCTGCTGATTGGGCGCGGCTCCTGTGTAGAAAATGTTGCGCGAGCTTTCTTCGCCCTCGTATTGCACCGGGTAGAAGAGTAGGCCGTTCAGCTGCTCGAAGATCGGCAGGACGGATTTGCGGGAGGCGGAGGTCCAGCAGCCGAACACGACCGCGACCTTTTCCTTCGTCAGTAATTCCCGGGCTTTTTCGGCAAAGACGTCCCAATCGGACGCCGGATCAACGATGATCGGTTCCAGTTGCCGTCCGAGCAGCCCGCCTTTCTTGTTTTGGTCCGCTAACAGCATGAGAACCGTGTCCTTGAGTACCAATTCGCTGATTGCCATGGTGCCGGACAGGGAATGCAGAATACCGATTTTGATGGCATCTTCGCCTGCGCGAGCCGCGGGAACGACGAGCACAAGCTGCAATACGAGCAATCCCAGCACGATACCTCGCAGGACCGAAGCTGATTTCATGTCGCTACCCCGACCAGTTCGAAAACGCGCGTTCCCTTTGTCATGCCCTTGGCAATGACCGACTCGAGGGATCTGAACTGGAAGCAATGCTGAACCCGCAAATGGACGGCTTCACTCACCAGGATAGCGGTCCCAAACTCCTTGTTCAGACCTTCGAGGCGCGCTGCCAGATTCACCGTGTTGCCGAGAGCCGTATAGTTCATGCGCTCGGTCGAGCCGAGGTTGCCGACGACGGCTTGCCCGACATGAATGCCAAACCGCGTGAAGAATGGCTTCAGACCCTCAGTTTCAAACTGCGCGTTGAGCTTTTCGCACGCCAGTCTGCCCGCAAGAGCAGCCCGGCAGGCCCGCTCGACGTGGTCAGGCTGTGGATCGGGTGCGTTCCAGAACACCATCACGGCGTCACCAATGAACTTGTCGACTGTTCCGCCTTCGGCGAGGAAAGCCTCTGTCAGCACGGAGAAATAACGCGACGTTTGGAGCATGAGAATGTCAGGGTCGGCCAACTCGGCGATCGTCGTAAAATCCCGGACGTCGGTGAAAACGACGGTAATCTCCTCCCGCACTCCGCCAAGCTCGGTGGAAATGGACTTATCAACAATCCGCTGGACGATCTCCCTGGGAACAAAATGCGCGAACGACCATATGGCACGCTGCGCGAGCTCCATGGCACCGCGAGCTCGTGAATTCCTTAATGCGTGATGCGACTGGCGAGGAGACGGGCGGAGCCAGTTTTTGGAGCTTGACTGCCTGAGCCGTTATGCGTTTCACGGATTGAGACATTCCGCTACCAAATATCCAAATGGCCGGAATAAAAGCAGCGCAAACGACAATTGCGAGGATTAGTCCGGTGAACTGGAGCCTCCGGACATCCTGGGCAAAGTCTTCCTGGGCCGCCAGCAACAATATGTTGGCGTTGTACTGCTCACCCAGGGCGAATTTTGCCACCCTGAACAGATAGTCCCGCCCTTGGTCGTCACGGATACTTCCGTCGTAGTGGTCGCGACCATCCGACCTTTGCAAGACTGCCGCCACGACCCCGGACTTGATCTCCTTGATGTTTGGCAATTGTGGTTGGGATGGATGTGTCATTGCATCGACAACGAATTGTGCGAAGTTAGGGTGGGCTATGAGCGAGCCGGTCGAGTCGAAAATCAAGACGATACCGTGCTCTCCAGGGCGTTGCGCTTGGACGAAATCGCTGAAACTGTCGAGCTTGAGATCGGCGGCAAGGACGCCAGGCACTTTGCCTCGCAAGGGTGCGCTAACCGAAATCACCGGTGCGCCGATGCTAAACGCAAGATAAGGCGATGAGACCAGCGTTCGGTCGACTTTCATCGTCTCGCGATACCAGGGCCGCGTGCGCGCGTCGTATCCATATTTCCATAGATCAAGTTGCCCGACTTCGTTGCCCTGCTGATCTTCGAAAACGCGTCGCATGGGAAGTGCGCCACTGAGGGCGCGGCGGACCAAATTAATCGCAATGTCGGCACCAGGCGTCGCACGTAACCTCCCGCGCTGCTCTTCGCTGAGTTCGCCAATGCGACGCACCTGCAGCCAGGCGCCATTTTCGAAACCGGCATAGACGCTGTCCACTTGGGGCAGTTCCTGCAGTGCGGCTTTGAACAGTGGGATCGCGCGACCGGTCTCGGTTCTCTCATTTGAATCGGCCACAGTGGAACTGGCCGCCAGCACATGCACCAATGAAGCTAAAGTGGCTATCTCCGTCTGAAGGCGCCCGAAGGCCTTCGTGCTGGTCGCGTCCATATAGGCAGACGCGGCTTCCTGCGTGGCCCAACGAAGAGTCCGGACCTGAATTGCGATCAGCAGGGTGGCTAGAGTGACGATAAACGCCGTCACCGCGAAGGTGATTGAGGTTCGAAATGTGAACATCCCGCACTCGCTCCTCAATCGTCAACGATGATGCAGCCGATAAGTCTCGTCGAGCGGCGTTCAAACAGGAGTTCGTGGCCGCTTCGACAAGGCGTCCTCATCGCGCGGTCCGAACAGTAATTTGCCGGTTCACGCCTTGACCGAACCGGCGGTGAGGCCAGCGACGTAGTGCTCGACGAAGAACGAGTAGATCAGCGCCACGGGGATCGACCCAAGCAGCGCTCCAGCCATCAGCTGGCCCCAATAGAACACGTCGCCGCGGATCAGCTCGGCGATGACGCCGACCGGCACGGTGCGCACCGAGCTCTTGGTCAGAAAGATCAAGGCGTAGAGAAATTCGTTCTGCGACAGCGTGAAGGCGAAGATGCCGGCGGAGATGAACCCCGGCGTGCACAGCGGCAGGAAGATCTTCCACATCGTCTGAAGCCGGCTGGCGCCGTCGATCCGGGCCGCCTCCTCGAGCTCCTTCGGAACGGTCTTGAAATAGCCGAGCAGCAGCCAGGCGCAGAACGGCACCAGCATGGTGGGGTAGGTCAGGATCACCGAGGTGAGCGTGTTGCCGAGGCCGAGGTGGTTGATTACGTCGGCCAGCGGGATGAACAGCAGGGGCTGCGGCACGAGGTAGATCGCCGCAATGGTCATTGCGATCAGCGACGCTCCGGCAAAGCGCATGCGCGCCAGCGGATAGGCGAGCATGGTGCCGAGGATCAACGAGATCGCCGTCGCCACGACCGCCACCAGCATCGTGTTCCAGGTCCACAGCAGGAAGCTCGACTTGGTCAGAAGGTCGACGTAGTGCTGGAGCGTTGGCGCATGGACGATCAGCGGCATCACGTTCCTGTTGTAGAGCTCGGCGTTCGGCTTGATCGACGTGATCGCCATCCAGTAGAATGGAAACAGCGCCACCACGAGAAAGAACCCGACCGGCAACCATACCCGGACGGCTTGGCCGATACGCCCTTCGCCGGTTACCATCATTCCCTCCGCAGGTAGATGGTCAGCGCCACGATCAGCAACGCGAGCGCCGGCAGCATCGCAAGCGCGACCGAGGCGCCGAGCCCCAGCTGGCCCGCGCCCATCGCGATATCGAACGCATAGGTCGCAAACAGCTGCGTGGCGTTCGCAGGCCCGCCGTGGGTCAGAACGTAGACGAGCTGGAAATCGGCGAACGTGAAGATGACCGAGAACAGGGTGACGATCAGGATGATTGGCCGCAGCAGCGGCAAGGTGATGAACCAAAACCGCTCCCATCCGCCGGCGCCGTCGATGGAGGCTGCCTCGTAGAGTTCGGAAGGCACCGTCTGAAGACCGGCGAGCAGGGTGATCCCGTAGAAGGGCAGCCCGCGCCATGTGTTGATGACGATGATTGAGACCATCGCGAGCGTCGGATCGCCGAGCCACGATGGACCCGGCTTTGGCCAGCCCAGCGCCACCAGCAGCCGGTTGACGACGCTGAAGGCCGGGTCGAGCATCCACAGCCAGGCGACGGTACTTAGTACGGTCGGAACGATGAACGGCAGGAGCAGTAGCGCCCGCACCAGGTTCTTCATGCGGAAGTGCTGGTTCATGGCCAGCGCCAGGCCAAGCCCGCCGACCATCTTCAGCAGCGTCGCGACGCCCGTATAGACGAAGGTGTTGATCGCCACTCGCCAGAACACCGCATCATGCAGGTCGGTCACGAAATTCTTCAGCCCGACGAAGGTGCCAGCGTGGGCGACCGGCCGATCCTGAAGGCTCAACAGGATGCCGTAGAAGAATGGATAGCCGACGAGCGCCGCCAGGAAGGCGAGCGGCAGGGCCATCATCAGCCAGCTGAATACGCTTTGACGGTCGAGCAGCACCGAGAGCGGCGCGCGTCGGCGCGCCGCGTGGGCAGGCACAGGTAGACGCTCGGAAGCAATCGTCATGTGTCAGGCCGAGCGATAGATGCCCTTCAGCTGGGTCTCGGCGTCCTTTATGACCTCCTTGGTCGACGTACCGGCGCAGGCCTTGGCAAACATGTCGATGACGACGTATTTGGCGATGCTTTCGGAGAGTTGCCGGCTCGCCGGAGCGGGCCAACCCGGCAGATGGGCATTTGCGAGCGCATCGCGGAAGGGCAGGTTGCGCGGCTCGACGTTCCACATCGGCGCATTGTCGTAGCCGTGCAGCAACGGCTGGTAGTAGGAATCCGCAATCGCATACCAGCCCCCCAGTTGCTTCGGCTGCATCAGCCAACGCATGAAGGCGCGCGCCTCCTCCCGGACCGGCGAAAAACTGAAGATCGAATGGCTGATCGAGTTGAGCAGATGGAAGCGCCCCTTCGGCCCCGCCGGGTTCATCGCCTGGTCAGTAACCTTGCCGATTTCGGGAAACTCGCGCTTGGCGAACCACAGGATGCTTTCGGCATTGTTGGTGCAGGAGATTTGCTCCGCCATCCACGCCTTGTTGTTGCTCACGTCGGTCCAGCCGAGGACGTCGTCGAGCATCGTGTCCTTGAAAAACTTGCGGCAGAAATCGACTGCGCGCGCGGTCTCGTCCGAATCGATGACCACGGTCTTGCCGTCGGATGCCACCTCGGCGCCGCCATAGGACCACAGCAGCGGGTAAAGCCAGCCGTGGTTGTCGCCGAAGCCGTGGCCGAGTTCGAAGCCGAAGGGATGATCCTTGGCTTTCAACTTCTTGCCGACCTCGTAGAGCTCTTCCCAGGTCTCCGGAAACTTCTTGACGCCGATTTCGGCGAACCAGTCGGTGCGCCAGTTCATCAATTGACCGATATTGCTGAAGGGGATTGCCTTCCATTTGCCCTCCACGACAACGGCCTCCCTGCCGGCGTCGTACCAGCCGCCTTGCGCCTTGCCGACCTCGTCAGCGATGTCGTCAACGTCGAGATATTTGTTGCTGAACTGGATCACGTTGAGCAGGGCGTTCATCGTGATGTCGGCGCCCGACCCGGTCTCGGCAATCGTGCTGATCCGTGTCGGCAAGCTGCCGACGCTGGTCACCTCGTAGTTCACCTTGATGCCGGTCTCCTTCTGGTAGGCCGGGGCAAGCGTGTTCATCACATATTCGTCGAACGGCTTGATGAACGAGCTTTCGTGGAGGATCGTGATGGTCTTCTCTTCCGCGGCTGCCGGGAGGGGCCGGCTCAGCGCTGCCGCGGTGCCTGCGGCCGCAAGCTTGAGGAATCCCCGCCGTGTCGCCGGGTCATTGGTGACCAGCTTTGTCATACCATGTCCTCCCTACGCCAACTAAGTGGTGGGCTGGCTGCCCGCGTCTTTGCATGTTGAAGTGCAACACTACATCAAGATCGGGTTCGGCACAGTCGAGAATCGCGATTGAGCCGCGCGTCCTTTACCCCCTTTAGTTCGAGTATCGGATGGCTTTGAACTTTCCGAGCAAGCTTGATGAAGCTCCACGCACCGCGCTCGCAAGAAGGACAATATTGCTGACCGAAGTGAGATTGCGCGTTCCGTGGCGCCAGCGCACCTTGATCAGGTCCTGCGCTAGACCGAACATTCCCGAAATTTTTCGGAGTGCGCCTTTCGCCTTGCCGTCACCGCGTCGGCCAAAACGTCCAGCACCTGCTCCGTCGTCTCCAGGTCGATGCAGCCGTCCGTGATGCTCTGCCCGTAGGTGAGCGCCACGCCCGGCACCACGTCCTGGCGGCCGGCGACCAGATTGCTCTCGATCATGGCGCCGACGATGCGCCGCTCGCCGTGCGATATTTGAGCGGCGATATCGGCAATCACCAGCGGCTGGTTCTCCGGCTTCTTGCCGCTGTTGGCGTGACTGGCGTCGATCATCATATGCTGCGTCACGCCGCAACGGCCGAGTTCGGCGGCAGCGGACGCGACGCTCGCCTTGTCGTAGTTCGGCCGGTTGCCGCCACGCAGAATGATGTGGCAGTCGCCGTTGCCGGTCGTTGCCGCGATCGCCGAGCGTCCGCCCTTCGTCACCGCCATGAAATGGTGAGGATGCGACGCCCACTTCACCGCGTCGGCGGCGATGCGCACATTGCCGTCGGTTCCATTCTTGAAGCCGACCGGGCACGACAGCCCGGAAGCCAGCTCACGATGAATTTGGCTTTCGGTGGTACGCGCGCCAATCGCCGCCCATGCCACGAGATCGGCGATGTATTGCGGTGTCGTCATGTCGAGGAACTCCGTCCCCGCCGGCAGGCCGAGATTGCTTACCGCGCAAAGCACGTTGCGGGCGAGACGCAGACCCTTGTTGATGTCAAAGCTGCCATCAAGGTCGGGATCATTGATCAGTCCTTTCCATCCCACCGTCGTGCGCGGTTTCTCGAAATAGATGCGCATCACGATCTCGAGGCGGTCGGCAAGTCGTTCGCGCAAGGTGGCGAGGCGCGCGGCGTAGTCGACCGCCGCGGCGGGATCGTGCACCGAACAGGGACCGACGACGACCAGAAGGCGATCGTCGTTGCTATTCAAGATGGCATGGATGGCGTTACGCGCGGCCGTTACAATTCGCGTCGTCGTCAAGGTGCGCGGTATTTCGCGCATGACCTCTTCCGGTGTATTCAGCTCCTTGATTTCCTTGATGCGAAGATCGTCTGTGGTACTCAACACGGCTATGGCTCCCTTGTTTTCTGGGACCTGCCGGCCAACAAAAAAGCCGCCAGGTCTGGCGGCTGTTCGGACTTCTTGCTGCAATTCTTCAGATTGAGCGCGATCCTCCCACCGCCAGCGAGCTGTCGAAGCTAAAATACCAAAAGTTGCTGGCGGCCATGATGATCATGGCCGCTCTATAGCGCACGCTTGGTGGCTTGTCATCCCAAAATCGAATTGGCAGGCGACTAGAGCCGGATGACTTCTCTTCAAATCGTCATCCCGCTCTATCTTCTTCTTTGAGCATAATCTTCTCGGAAAACCGGTACCCACTTTTTCGGATCATGCTCTAGCGACGTCGTTCAGGCATTGCGCGCGGCGAGCGCCATTCCGATCAGCGTCGCGCCGCCGAACAGCAGGTTGATGCCGACCAGAAGTCCGATCGCCCATTCCGCCGAGCCCGGCAGGCCCGAGATGACGAGAAACGCGATCAGGATGTCCATCAATCCGCCCACCAATAGCCAGGACCAGCGGCCCGACAATTCGCGGCGATGCTCCAGCGCATACATGATGGTGGCGACGCCTTCGGCGAGGAAATAGGCGCCGACCACAATGGTGAGGGTGAGGACGCCCTGGATCGGGCGCGCCAGCAGAATGATGCCGGCGGCGATCGCCAGCACCGCTGAAATCAGCGACCACCAGAAGCCAGGCATCTGCCGCGCCCAGAACGTGACGATCAGCCCGCCGATGCCCGAGATCAGAAACAGCCAGCCCAAAAAGATCGTGACCGCAAGGCTCGCCAGCGGCGGCACGATCATGGCGGCAAGCCCCAGGATCGCAAGCAGGATGCCTTCGGCCAGGAAGGCCTTCCAATGCTCGCGCACTGCGGCGCTCACTCTTGATTGTAGATTGGCGATGTCGTGAGGAAGGGTGTCTTGGGTCATGGCAGATCTCCCAATACCGGCGAGCGTGATGCGGTATTATATTAGCTCCATCGAGGGGCGGACGGAAAGGCTTCGGAGGTCGCGCGAAGCCGGTTACGGCCGAGAAAGTAGACCGCCGTGGTTGCAACCAACAGCGCGCAGCCGAGCAGGATTGATGTGAGCCCGATGGGAATGAGAACCAGCGCCACATTGCGGTCGGGATTGATCAGCCAGTGGTGCACCGATGTCAGCACGAAGGCGAGGCCGGCGAAGCCGGCGCCGCCGCCGGCAACCAACAGCGCCCACATCCGCCGAAGCTGGCTCAAGCGTTCGCGCGCAAGTTCCGTGCGCGGGGCGTGATGGCGGCCGACCCGCCGCACCAGGCGCGCGGCAAACGCGATCGAGCTGAATCCGATCAGCACGCTGATTCCACCAAGCCATAGCCGGGAGGATGGATCGATGTTCGGGTTTTGCTGCAATGTCAGCAGCGGAAAATCGAACGCCGCATGCAGCGCCACGGGGCCCATCAACATCAAGACCCAGCTTGAGATGCGCGCCCAGTCGCGGTTACGCCGGTTTGCGCCGAGTGCGGTGCCGGATCGCGCCATCGCGAGATAGGCGCCGGCGATGACGCCGAGCGCGCCGTGGAACGGCACCGTCAGCACGCTGCGCAACGCCGCGAGCGATCGCCACATATCGGCATGCTGCACGAGATAGGCGAGGTTTTCGTAGGCCGCGAAACCAAGTCCGGTGGCAGCGCCATAGACCACGGTATCCATCGGATCGGCGTACGGCCGGCGACGCGTCAACATCGCGACCGTGACGATGACGAGAATCTTGACGACTTCCTCCGGCAGGGCGACCCCGAACACCGAATGCAGCATCTCGGCAACCCCAGGGTTCTCCGGGGCTGCAAGCAGTTTGGCAAATGGCGCGCGCGCCAAGCCCAGCAGCGAAATACTGGCGGCGCCGAGCAAAAACGCGGTCCAGACCTTGAGCGGCGGACCGGGTCGCTCGTTGGCGGCGATCACGAGCCACAGGATCAGCAGCGCCGGTGCCACGGCGGCTGTTCCGATCACGGTAGGGAGGGATTCAAGAAGGTTCATCGGGATGGCAGATAAGCCACTTTTGCGCGTTATCTACGGCTTCGGGCCGCGACCAAGTTTCGCGCCAAGCCATCCTAACAACCTCGGCAGATATTCTTGAGCTGTGCATTCACCCGCGCATCCTCCTCACCAAGCGAATCCACGTATCCTGTATTTTCGGCCTTGGTGGCTGGAACCGGGCGCGGCGCTGGCTTGGACGCTGGCGTTGGGTAGGTCGCGATCGGCGGATTGGCCTTGTCATAACAGGCGAGCCGTGCGGCCGGGTCGGTGAGCGACTTGCATTCTGCCGTCTGGGCATCCGCGCTCTCGCACAACGCGCAGCCATCGCAATGAGCGCGGCGACCAATCTCATTTCAGCCCTTTCCGTTGCCTATCGATCCACAACCACAAGGCGCGAGGCGTTGATGGCAGACAGCGATTAATCAGTCAATTCAATGGGTTTTTCAAAATTTCTTTGGGCAAAGTGCACGCAATCACATCGACTGTCCATCGGCGAATTGTGAAACTGGAACCAGGCGAAGGGCGCCAGCGTGATAGGTTCTGAGGTCGTCAAGCAGCGGGGCAAGCAGGGAGGCACGTCGGGTGATTTTGTTTCGCGGGGCAGAAACCCATACGAGATCAGTCCTCAAGGCCATCAGTTGGCGGACAATGGGGACGCTCGACACATTCGCGATCAGTTGGTTCATGACGGGCAAGGTTGAGATCGCGGGCGGGATCGCAGGGCTCGAGATCGTCACCAAGATCGCCTGGTACTACCTTCACGAGCGGGTCTGGGCGGCCGTGCCCTGGGGACGGCGAGCGGCTTGATTGTTTGCGAACAAGCTTGCCGCCGCCGCGTTCTAATTCACGCTGCCGGTTTTTGTCTTCTTGGTTTTTGCCGCAGACGCCTTGGGGGCGTCGTTGTTGCCGCGCACGGTGCCCCACGGATCGGTTGGGCCCTGGTCAGGGATGTTGCCGAGAGATCGCTTGTAAGCGCGGTCGGCGGCCTTATCCGCCTCTATTTCTTGGGGGGACTTGTCCTTGGTTTCTTCGCCGTATTTGGGCATCTGTTGCTGCTGCGCGTAGGCAGGCGCCGTCAACAACGTGGCTACCAAGAACGCGCCGGCCAAAGCGGCACGGAAAACTCGCATCCGCATCTTCTCCCTCGATCTCCAAAATGCCCGCCGAACGTAGTCATAGCATTTTCGGCGGCCCTCAGAAAGACGTGCGTGGCGGCACTAAGCCCAGCCGCGCTCCGGCACCGGCAATCCCGCGTTGACCGCCAAGCCATCGGCTGGATGCCTGGCCCCGTCCCGGGTTGGCAACTACTTCTAAACCATCTTGGGCTATTCTTGCGTCCATGGGGACTAGGGCTGAACACGCTGAAAAAACAGCGGTGCGAGCGCATCTTCGGCGCCACGCCCTGCTTGCCGCCTGGCTCGACCTGCTGAACCGGTTCGATAATCCGATGCGTCGGCGGGCCGCAAAATTGCGGCAGGAACAACGGCCCCGTCGGGACATCTCGCTGATCCGGGGCCCGCGAACCAGGGACCTCAGCTCCTGGCTTTGTTGCACCCCGCAACGGGCCCAATTTCGAGGTTCGCATTCGGCCGGCGCAGCCGGTGGCGCGACACGCTCATCTTGCAATGCGGTGGGAGCGGAACGTTAGCCGCAAGCGGCCTTGTCGCGTTTGGCCTGAACACCGGCGCTCTCGCGGAAGTGATTGAATTGCCGGCGATTTAGCCGCGACCAATCCAAAGAACCATAGCTAGCGGGGCTGCGCCATGCTTGCCGAGAAGTTCTTTCTGCTTTTGGAATCGCTGATCCGGGGCCAAGCCCATTTCGACGGAAGCCCGAGGGTCGTCAGCTCCTCACCGCACGTGCCGGTCAAGCTACCGAGTGAGAGCGGAAAGTAGACTAACCAGACGCGCGATGGGCCTGTCCGCCACGGCACAGACCTGTTTCCGCCTCGTTTTGCCGCGGAAAGGTCCGCACCCGGGCAATTGATCGACAAACTGACCTGCCAAGTCGGCAGCAGTCGATTGCCAGCAAGTTGTAAGCGTATGCGTAACTCCTCCGACCGTGACAAACGGCTTCAGGGCGCTTTGGATGCGGTCGACGATGCGTTTTTCGGCAAGTCTCCGAAGGACAGGTTCGACGTCGATCGAGCAGATTTAGCAGCCCACGCCAGTGAGCTTAAGGCGCTGAACCAGCGCATTCAGCAACTGGACGAATATTACAGCCGGGCCGTCGCGGAGCTTAAGGCTTCGCTCCGGGATTAAACCTCCTGAACTTTGAAGCATTCGCGCGCGGCCAGTCGGACCCGGCAGCCTGCTATTAACCCTTTCGTAACCGGATGCCATTTACAGGAGTGGCGCTCCCTAGCGCGGCCGTGCCAATTCTTTTATTGCGTTTCCACCTATTATTCCAACCATTTAAGTTTTCGGCTGACGATGACTGTGTGACGTTCTGTAGGACATGAGACCTGCCACGGCACCGTGACGCCCTCGTCATCATTTCCCCGTTTCACTTTTGCCGAAATTGGGAAATTCTGGGCTGCGTTGATTCGATCAAAGCGGCGCGACGCCGTAGTTGCAACACGACGCCGCGCCTGACCACCGAAACCATTTCTGCATCTGTTATCCCCCTGCATCAACCCCAGACCGCTGGCCGCCTTCGCTGGCATCTGGACCGAGTTCAAAGGCGACCGGGGCACCAAGTCAAAGCCGATCCCCGGACCTCACCTCGTCTATGGCTTCCTGAAGTCCGTGCCGAACGCCATCGTCGAACCGATCCATTCGAAGGCCATGCCGGTGATCTTGACGACCGATGAGGAGCGCGACGTCTGGCTGCGCGCGCCGTGGGATGAAGCCAAGGCACTGCAGCGGCCACTGCCTGACGACGCGCTGTAGATCGTGGCGCGCGGTGTGGACAAGGAAGACAAGGCTGCCGCATGAAATTCGTGACACCGAACAATTCGCTGATACCGACGCCGCCGCATCACCCGGTGCGCTGGCGTGGAGGTATTGGCAGCCACATGTTGAACCGGCATGATGCCGCCCACCCTGGAGGCGAAACAAGGAAGGCTTGACGGCTGCGGCTAGAACAATAGGCGGACCGTTGCTGGCACTTATTTTCGGATGGTTACTGTTGTGGATCGCACGGGGCTTTCGCCAAAACGTTCCTGGAAAAGCGGGGCACCAATGAGGACATTTCTCGCGGCAGCCGTGTTGCTGGTTGCAAAATCTTCAACAAGTCTGGCCGTCAATGAGTTTGCGACTGCTGGCGACTTCGTTGATGCGTACCACAAGAGCGACGAACTCCTCTTGCGCCTCTACATTAGGGGCATCGGCGATGGCATCGGCGTTTACAATGCGATGATGGCCGAGAGCGAATAGGAGGGTGTTCTGCCCGCCCGAAAAACTCGGACTCATTGATGCGCAGTATGTTGCGATCATGGCGAGCTTTCTGACCAAATATCCGACTACGAGATCACGACCTGTCGATCTTGTGTTGCTGTTCGCGCTGAAGGACGCCTTTCCCTGTGGGGCGCAATGACAATGTTCGGCCTGATCCGGATAATGCGGCGCTAAATCCGGGACTCCGAACCTGGCGATCAGACCCGCGCCACAAACGGGCCACCCTTGGCTGATCGGGGCTGGAAACGACAATTCGACGAACCGATCAGGCTGCCGGGCGGCGGGAAGCTGTTCACGCTGAAGGATTGCGTGGCTCGCCCATACACTCAACGATAAGGCGTGACAGCATTCGGATGAAGCTTGTAATAGCGACCTTGCGGCACGCGGTAGGCAACAAATGGGTTCGGATACATGTTCCGCGAGTTGCACAACTGGCACATATTTCCAGCCCAGCGATAGGTAGCGGCGAAGCCGCACAGGGGCAGAGCCATTCGTTCCGCAATCCAAGGGGGCACAGGTCGTTGCCCACCCGGGCAATCATATTGAGCAAAGGCGGCATTTCCGCCCGATGCTACTATGAGCGTGGCGAGTGCTAAGGAAACCTGTCTCATTATAGTCCCCGAGGAGTCCGTACCCGAACGTGTGATGGCTTGCATCGTTCCTAAAGCGTGTCGGCGGAATGATGATACCTCATATCTGGGTCGAGCCGGAGCTGTTGGCGGAGATCGAGTATCGCGCCAAATCGGCAGAAGGCAAGGTGCGGCATCCCTTCCTCCGGGGGGCTGCGGGAGGATTTGTGATGAAGGAAAAGGACGCCTTTGATCAGTGGTGGCAATGGGCGGAAAAGCCGGTCGATAGCGTACTGATGATCCCGACCGAGGCTGCACGATGCGGTGATGGCGCTGTCGCCGGACGACCGGCGCGACCGGGCCAAGGTCAATGAAGCGGCGCGCCAAGCCGAACAAGGCGAGGAACGTTGAAGGGGAACCGCATCGACCGCCGCATCAACAGGTGCATGGTGCTGATCGCGGCGCTCGCGGTGATCTGGAATTTGCCCGATCAATGAAAGAGGCCCGCGGGACGCGCTTCCGAAGCCGCTCAAAACCTCAAATCGGCGCAAAATCGAACCAAGCACCGCAATCCCACGCAAGCAATTCTGCCCGCCCGAGCGCACTCTTATTGGCTCGGCTACGCACAATCAGTGCGAGCTACCACGATCCCAAGGGTAGCCTCGGGCCTACGATCAAGGAGCCGAACCATGAACACGAAATACTTACTGGCGGCATCGCTGCTCGCCGTCGCGATGTCAACTACAGCCGAGGCGAGAACGCTCGAACATGGCGCTCTGCCGCAAGCCTACGCAAGCGAGGAGGGCCGCGAGGTTGCTGCTCCGCGCTGGAGCGCCGCTTGCATGACCGACCACGGCCCAACCGAATGCGACGAGCCGATGTGGGTCTATGGCAGCCCCCGCGCTCTTTCACGATACCGGAGCGCGTTCTGATTTCGGCTGGCTGACCGAGCGCTGCGGCAGGCCGCTAAAAGGCGATCCGGTTAAACTTCAATTTGATCTGGCTAAACGTCTGTTTAATGGAGCCGCTGGTTGGCCGGAGCTAATTCCGGCCAGCCCTTGTTCGCCCGCTACACCTTTGAAGGCTCTTTGCGGCCCGCCATGCCGGTCGATTTCATCGCGAGTAATCGAACAGACTCTCAATAGCGAAAGGAATTGGATAGCCGCGCTCAGTCAAAGTCAGAACGCATTCTTGTATCGCGCCAGCGCGCCGCGGCTACCATATATCCACATGGGCTCACCACACTGGCTTGGGCCCTGGTCGTTCACGCAGGCCGCGCTCCAGGGCGGGGCTGCGACCTCGCGGCCCTCGATCCCGTTTGCTTGCGGCTGAGCTGCGATCAACGTTGAAAGAATTGCGACCGTGCCAAGCAGTTTGAATCTAATCATATAACTCTCCAAAGAGGTGACCCGTCACACGGGCTATCGGACAGCAAGACTTGCGTTCGAGGCCCGGTATTCCGGAACGCATGAGCCATTTTTCGAATTCTGGATCACGGTTATGCGATCAGGATTTGAAGGATTTCGATCTATCGGTCGCAAAGGAAAGGCCGAGATTATCAGCCCAGCCGTGCGGCGACTTCAACTCCGAGACGGGTCGATGCTGTCGAAAAAGTCTTTTTGCATCGCTGAACACAAATTCTCGGAGCTGTAGGCGCGGCGATCCTTCGCGTGATTCGTCTTTCGGCGGGAAATTAGTCGCGAGGCAGTTTGGTACTTTTTCGACAGCATCGGTCATTCGCGACAGTTTGACGATGTCCGTGTTACTTCCGCTTATCCCCCGATAGGACCAAATAGCAGACATCGTGTCAGGTCGGTTTCGCGCCAAAACCGGAAGTCGGAGCTGCTCAGGTTTCAGCGAGTATCTCACGCCTGCAGGCGAAGATATCAAGACCGGGCATGGCAGGTCGCTCAACTAGCCGGCTGCGGTTCCGGGAATTTCCACTTTCGTTTCGGATTTCGGGGCGGGCGCGACAAAGTCGCACTGTGTGTCAAAAAGGCAAGCTCTTGCATGGACAGCTTGAACCGAAAGCAGCCTGCTTACGGGTCGCCATATTCTATATTTTTTCGAACTGCTCTGTCCAAAAACAACTCTAGGGCCAAGATGCAATGGTCATCGCGATAGACGCGATGCTTTCCGTTCGCAATCCGAGCGGACAGCTCTGCTCGTTTGGTGGCCTCACGGCCGAGAAGCCCGGCAATGGAAATGTATTCGTCGATCGTCCGCGCCGTGGTCTCGCGAACCTCCATCATTTCCAGAATCGCGGCGGCGTGCCGGCCGCGCATCATTTCGCCGGCGATGGTCACGATCGGTAAATTATGAACCAGGCTTTCCAGAATCGAATTGCATCCCGACCAGCCGATGCTATCGAGCACGACGTCGGATTGACCGAGCGCCGCAGCGAAGCGATCCGGCGCAAGTCGCGGCAAGAATACACAATGATCGGCGACGTCCAGACCGACCGCGCGGAACGCACGCTCGAGCCGGGCTCGAAATATGTCGGTGACGCTCCTGCCGCCGCCGAATTCGATGAAGGTAAATTGACAACCGCGCACCTCGGTCGCAATGCGCGCAAAGACCTCGTCGAATTGCGGCAGATATTTCGGCAGCGATTGACAGCACCAATAGACAATCGCGTTCGTGCGTAGCCCCAGTTCGTGCCGGGTCACAGCGACAGGCGCGACATCAGGCACTTCGTAATAGATCGAGAGGTTCGGCAGCCGAACCAGACGCTCGGAATAGTGCGCCGCCGCCTCGGCCGGCTCCATCAGGTCGCTGCTGATGAAGTAATCGATGGACGGAAATCCACTTGTAACTGGATGTCCCCACGAAGCGCATTGAACCGCAGCGAGCCGTTGCGCGGCCAATTGCGCCGACACCTTGTCCATTCCGATTTCGGGAAAAATCAGAACGTGCGGTGCATCGTTGAGGATCGTGCGCCGCCAGCCGTCAAGCGACAGCGGGCCCTGCACGAATCGGTCGCACAATGCCGCCGCCGCATCGGTTTCGCCATCCCGCTCAGTGCCGGTATAGTAACCGGACGCGCGAAATCGACTCCGGTTCAGCATCTTGAGCCATCCCTTGATCGGGATTTTCCAATTCGAATGCTGCCTGAAAAACCCGCTGACGATGCCGAGCCTGATCGGTTCATCGGCGGCCGGAGGATCCGGAAAATCGGGCGGCTCGTATCTGGCGGCCATGATCTTGCAAACCAGCGAACCGTAAGCGGTTTGCAGCTCGCGATCATCAAAGCCCTGATAGGGTAGATAGAACGGCTGATGCGAGCCGATCGCCTCAGCAAGCGCTGCGGGTGTACCGGCTCTCGTTAGATCCGCATTAAGTTGGGCCAATCGTTTCGCATAAGCGTCGCGTTGTTTTGCGATATCGGAAGCGTCTCGGTACAGCGCCGGAAGCTCGGCCATGCACAGCGCGAGCTCGGCTTCCAGAAAATCGGGTTTTTGCGCGAACGCCTGTGCGAAATGGGCTCGCGCCTCCGCAATCCTGGTCTCGCCGCGGAGCGCTATGCCGCAATTGTAATGCGCCATAAAGGAATTCGGATCGATCCTCAGCGCAGCCGCGTATTGCGCGATGGCCTCATCGCGGCGGCCAAAGGCCCGTAAAACATTGCCGAGATTGTTGCGCGCGCCGGTGCTGTCCGGCCGCAGCGCGACCGCGCGTTCGGCATGGACGAGCGCTTCGGGCGTGCGGTCGGCATCCTGAAGTAAGATGGCGAGATGGAGGTGAGCATCGAAAAAATCGGGGCGCAGCGAAACCGCGGTCCGGTAATGCTTCTCGGCATCGCCCTTACGGCCGGCCAGTTCCAGCGCCGAGGCCAGATTGAAATGCGCGACCGGAGAATCCGGCATGCTTTGCTGCACCAGTTCGAACTGTGTCAGCGCTTCCTCAAGGTTCCCGAGCGAGCGCAATCCGCGCGCGAGATTGTTGCGCGCCTCGTGATATCCGGGGTTAAGCGCCACCGCCCTTTCGAAGCAGGGCAATGCTTCCGCAAACAAACCCTGGGTCGCGAGGACGACGCCCCTGTCGTTATGCGCCTCGGCGAAATCCGGATCGAGCAACACGGCCTGCCCGATCAGTGCTGCCGCATCGGGACGCCTTAACTGATGCGCGACCACTCCCAACAGGTGAAACGCCCGCGCGTTTTGCGGATCGCTTTGGCAGACAAGCCGGTAAAGCCGTTCGGCCTCGTTCAGGCGACCGGCGCGATGGTGAGCCATGGCGGCTGCCAGCGTCTGTTCCGAATGGCCGTCGGTGCTCATCGCGATTTTCGAAAGCGATGCCCCTCGTTCGACGTCACTCGCAGGCCCGGCAGCGCCCAAGGCCAAGGTCGATCTCGCAGGGGTTGCCAGAGACCCAGACCGGCTGGCCGCAGGGCAGCGCTCGCGTCGACCGGAACGGCGTGTTGCACGCGATGTTGTTGGCGGGATGGAGAACCAGCGTACCGCTATAGGGCGGCGGCGCGGCCGGCTGTTCCTGATATCGGACAATGCGCGCGTGCCTATGATGCCTTGCCTTATAGGCGTCGGCCCAGGCATTGCCAGTGCAGAATGCCAGTACGGTGGCGAGCGCGACGACGGTTCGCATCAGCATGGCTTTCTGCCCTCTATTGCCTCAACTAGTTTCGATTGAAAACGCGGCTGACCTCTCGCCGGAAAGCCAAGTTTGCCACATCCGCGCATACGCCGCCTCAATATTTCCGGTCAATTTTACCGGATCGAACAAGCACTCCCATCGCGGTTGACCGCCAATTTTTGCCGCAGTGCGATCAAGCGTTGCGGATCGCGCGCCAAGGTCCGTGCCATATGTTCGTATTCTTCCAACGATGGCGCGACCAGTTCGGGCATGCCGGCGGCCGCCAGCAGGCTTGCCGCGACGCGGCCTGCGAACGTATCTCCGCTGCAGGTCAGAACCGGCAGTCCCGCCCACAGCGCATCGCTCGCCGTGGTGTGCGCGTTGCAGGGCAAGGTGTCGAGAGAGAGATCGGCATGAAGGTGTCGGCCGAGATGGTCGGCCGAAGCAACGCGCGGCGCGAAGATCAGCCGCTCGGCCTCCACGCCGCGCGTCTTGGCCTCCGAGCGCAGATTGTCCTTTACCAATTCGTTCCCTTCAAGCAACCACAAGACGCTTCCGGGCACCGATCGAAGCAGCCGCATCCAGATATCGAAGAAGGCCGGTGAAATCTTGTAGCTGTTGTTGAAGCTGCAAAACACGACTCCCGCTTCCGGCAGTCCCGAATCCTGTCGCGAGGTGGGAGCGCTCGCCCCCTCTCGCTTGCTGTCGTTGACCTGATAGCTGCCTGGAAGATGGACCAGCCTCTCCGAAAAGAAGGGCTGCTCGCTCTCCGGAACCGCGATCGGGTCGACGATGATGTAGTCGATGAAATCCGCCCCCATGGTGGCGGGATATCCGAGATAGCTCACCTGCACTGGCGCCGGGCGATAGGCCGATATCTGCGGCCGTGCGTGATAGGTGTAGCCCTTGAGATCGACCAGGATGTCGATCTTGTCCGCATGAATGCGTCCTGCCGCGTCGCGATGGGACACCGCATTAATTTCGACGAACCGGTCGAACGCACGATTAAGCCGCGCGCGCATTGGGCTTTGGTCGTCAGGGCCATAGGAATAGGCCAAGACCTCGAAGCGATCGCGATTGTGGCGTTCAAACAACTCGGCCATCAGCTGCGCGGTCGCATGCTGATGAAAATCGCCGGATAGATAGCCAACACGAATGCGTCGGTGTTCGGCGGCAACAGTGTGCGCGAAGACAGTCTTGGGCGGCGGCTTGATCGGCCCAATCCATTGTTGCGCGCAGATCAGCTGGTCCGCGGCCGATGCCGGCGTCGAAAACAGATAGAACGGCGGAACGCGCACCCCCCGCCGCACCATCTCGATCAGCCTTGCCTGATCGGCCTCGAAGTCGCCCCACACGCAAGCCAGCGCCCGATGATGCGCGAGCTGGCTGAACGCGTCGGCATAATCGGGCCGAAGCTTGAGAGCGGTCTGATAGGCCGCGATCGCGCCGGCGAGATCGCCGAGTTCTCGCCGGGCGTTTCCGAGATTGTAGGCGGCCTCGGGGAAATCCGGCCTGTGGGCCAGCGCCTGCTCGAAGGCCGCCTGCGCTTCCTTGTACCGCCCTCCTGCCAGCAACGCCGTTCCCATGTTGTTGCAGGCATCGGCGTCGGCCGGCATTCGCTGAAGCAGCCGGCCATAGAGCGCGACCGCGTCGCCAACGCGCCCGAGTTCCTGGAGCACGATGCCGGCATTGTTGATCGCCTCGGTATAGTCGCTCCGAAGCCTGATCGCCTCTCCGTAAGCCGCCAGCGCGTCTTCCAGCCGGGCCTGCTGCTGCAGCACTGTGGCGCGATTGTAAAACGCCTCGACGTAGTCCGGTTGCAGCCTGACCGCATCATCGAAAGCCGCCAGCGCCTGGTCGAAACGACCCTGGTCCTTTAGGACGGTTCCGAGATTGTTGTGGACGACTGCAATCCCGGGATGGAGCGACATCACCCGCCGATACGAAGTCTCGGCGGCATCCAGTTCATGTTTCTGATGTAGCACGACACCGAGATTGAAATGGGCTTCCGCGTAGACTGGCCTTAGCGCCACCGCCTCGCGATACGCCGATGCGGCCTCATCGAGCCTGCCTTGCGCCTGGAGCAGCACCCCGATGTTGTTGTGGGCTTCGGCGTAGTCGCGTCTCACCTTGATCGCGGAGCCGTAGGCCTCCATGGCCTGGTCGAGGCTGCCCTGCTGTTTGAGGGCGTTACCGAGCGCGAGATAGGCTTCGGCATAATTCGGATTGAATTTTATGGCGTGACGGTGTGCGGCAATGGCGTCCACTAGCCTACCCTGTTGCTGCAACACCGATCCAAGATTGTTATGGCTCGCCGGATAATCCGGCCGCAGCTCGATTTCCCGGCGGATGAGCCGTTCGGCACCAACGAGATCGCCTTGCTGAGCCGCGATGATGGCCAGGTTGCCATGGGCGGCAGCGTTGGTCGGATCAATTCTCAGGACCGACGCATAAAGCCGCTTCGCATCTGCGATCGCGCCCCGGCGTTGCGCTGCCAGGGCATCTTCCATCAGATGTTGCGATGTCGAATGTCCCACGGCGCGTTCGTTCTCAAGCGCTGATATTCAATAGGGCTGCCGGTAGTTTGTGTATTGGATATCAAAACTTGTCGCTCCATAGAGCTTCACATAGATGATCGGACCGGCAAGCTTCACTTCGTCGATCGAGCGCGGTCCCTTGAACAGGGTTCCTTCATTCTCGTGGCCGGCGGCATAAACGACCGCCTTACCGGTCGGTGGCGTCAGCGTTACGATCATGGTCACCGCGGTCGCTGATTCCGGGATGTATTTCGACACGTTGACCTCGATCGGCGCCGGCTCGACGGGAGCCGCGGGCGGGACCTCGGACTGCTGAACTTGCACAAGGGCTGATGCCAATAGAAAGGCTTGGCAACAGCCTTCATGAAATGTTCGTGAACTGTCACAAAAATGGTACATTGATACTGCCGCACTGCAGCATTCTGTCGCAGCTCGCCCCAAATTGATACACCTTGGAGTTGCGACTGCATTAATCCAGCGAATTTGCTGGCATACAACGGATGATGAAAGCAAAAGTGACGTGGGTCGCGCGGGGTCACACAATCTTTAGTTGTCGACCCGAAGCGATGGATTTCGCTGTTGCGAAGACAGCTCGAGCGATCAGTCTGCCCACGGCGTTTCGCCGCGCCCGATGCGTGCGGCGATTTCCGCCTGGAACGCCGGCGGGCCGAATGCGAACCAGTCTTGTTCCATTTGGTAGATCAGCAGCCGCTTTTTTTCGAAACTAAACTTCTTCAGCCAGTCCAGCGCCTTTTGCTTGGGCCGGGACCCGGCGGCGACGGCCACGTCGACCGGCAAACCGTGCCACGTGAAATTCGCTGCAAGCATGATCATGTTGGATTTGTCGGGGCGCATCGAATCCGGCAGCGGACTTGAAGCAACCAGCCATCCGCAAACGAATTCGCGGCAGGGATGCTGTGGGCGTTCGCCGTAGATCGAACATTGGTGTGCGACGCTGAACGGACACGGTTGTCCCGGCCGGATCCGATGCCCTCGCACCTCGATCTGTAGCCAGCCGTCGCAACATGCCGTGCAGGGTCCACAAATTCTCTCATTTCTGAATTTCATCTCATAGGCCCATTGGTCGGTCTCCAGTTTAGCTCTAAGCTCTGCCATAAGGGATCGCAACGCACGTTATCACAAGCGCGCAATATAGAGATCGCCATTCGGGAGGAGCTAATGCCGGTCAACTTAGCTGGACTTCCTTTTGTCGAAAATAATCTATCCCGCTGGATGCAACTTGCAATGGGCATCGTCTGCATGGCGATGATCGCGAACCTGCAATACGGCTGGACGCTGTTCGTCGATCCGATCGATGCGAAATTTCACTGGGGTCGCCCGGCGATCCAACTCGCCTTCACGCTTTTCGTGGTGACCGAGACCTGGCTGGTGCCGGTCGAAGCCTGGTTCGTCGACAAATACGGTCCGCGCATGGTCATCATGTTCGGCGGGGTCATGATCGCGCTTGCCTGGATCTTGAACTCCTATGCGGACACGTTGGTGCTGCTCTATGTTGCAGCGATCATCGGCGGCGTAGGCGCCGGCGCCGTTTACGGCACCTGCGTCGGCAACGCGCTGAAATGGTTTCCCGACCGCCGCGGCCTCGCGGCAGGCGCCACTGCCGCGGGCTTCGGCGCGGGTGCTGCGCTCACGGTGGTGCCGATCGCGAGCATGATCGCCTCGAGCGGCTATCAGAGCGCATTCTTCATCTTCGGAATTGGACAGGGATTGATCGTGTTCATCCTCGCCTTCTTCCTGCGTCAGCCGTCGGTGGCGATGCCGGCGAAAAAGAAGCAGCTAAATTTGCCGCAAACCAAGATCGATTTCACGCCGCCGCAGGTGCTACGCAGCCCGATCTTCTGGATCATGTATGTCGTGTTCGTGATGGTTGCCGCCGGCGGCTTAATGACCGCGGCGCAAATCGCGCCGATCGCCCACGACTTCAAGATCGCCAACGAACCGGTGAGCATGCTCGGCTTCCAGATGGCCGCGCTGACCTTTGCGATTTCGCTCGACCGTATCTTCGACGGATTCGGCCGTCCGCTTTTCGGATGGATCTCCGACCATATCGGCCGCGAGAACACGATGTTCATCGCTTTCGGCACGGGAGCGCTGATGCTGCTGACGCTGTCGGTCTATGGTCACATCCCGATCGTGTTCGTGCTGGCGACCGCGGTTTATTTCGGTGTGTTCGGCGAAATCTATAGCCTGTTTCCTGCGACATCAGGCGATACGTTCGGCGTCAATTCGCAACCACCAACAACGGCATGCTGTACACGGCAAAAGGCACCGCCTCGTTGCTGGTGCCGCTCGCGAGCATCGTGTCCGCCAAATATGGCTGGCAGGCGGTGTTCGTGATCGCGGTTGCGCTCAACGCCACCGCGGCGCTGTTGGCCTTGCTGGTGATCAAGCCGATCCGGCGCGCCTTCATCCTTGGCAACGAGGCTACAATAGCGGTCCAGTTCCCCGCTAAGCCATGAAAGGACTGCGAGATCGCATCGGGGCGGCAAGGCAGTCTTTTAGCCGTAGGACATGTTGCGGCGTGCGGCAATGGCGCTTCGTGAGTGCGGCAGTCCCGACATTTTCCGGGCCGCCCGCGTCTGCCTGGAGGCCGCGACCGTTCCGAATTCGATATTCTCGCGCTTCTTGAAACCAAGCCGTCGCCGCGACCGGCCGCACCGGCCACCGCTGCGGTGGTGCAGCCCGCCGCATAGCAGCGATCTATCGCGCAGCACGCAAGCGCCAGAACGAACAGCGGCCGGGTGATGGTTGTTCGACAGGAACTGTTGACGTCATCCTAACAAAATGCGGGGATAAGCGCACGCGCTGGTTGCTTGGCCTGTGACCTTAGCGCCAAATTGAGGGGCTCCGCGGAGGCTGCTGGGACAGGTCGTGAGCAAGACGCGCAGGGTTATCAGCCTGATATTGGCATTAGGCTCGACGGTGGCCGGAACCATCGGGTCCATCTACGTGCTGTTCTTTTCTGCGGTCATTTCATTCAAGGCGGCCAGCGGGGCGGGACTTCTTCTTGGCGTAGGCTTGATCTGGCTCTATTCGGATTTCATCGATGCCACACCTAATGATCAACAGCGATAAGTTGGGCCATGGCGCTTCCTAGCCGCGATCAGACGTTCGCATACGAAAACTGCCGGGACTTGGTGGAAAAACTGGACAGAGAAATTGATCGATATTGCGAGGTCGCCGGAAACGATGAACTGATCGAAGGTGAACCCCTGTTGAAGCTCGTCGATCAATTAAAGGACAGCGCTTTCAACGCGTCAGTGACGGCTTGGCATCTCTGCGATTGGGTATTCAACGATCTCACCGTGGTCCAACGTAAAAAACTGGGGTTCGAGGAACTTGGCGACCTGCAACACTATGCCAGAAAGCAGTGTCGCGCATTGTATCTTTGTCGACAAGCCGCCACTGCGTCTAAACATTGGTCCGTCGACAAACATCGCGATCCGACCGTTCAGGTCGTTGTCACAGGCGAGACAGCCTGGACGATCTACTTTGTAGACGAAGAGAACAAAGTACCCGCCGACCAAGTGTTCATGGCGGCGCGCGATTTTTGGGACCAGTTCATCCGCGAAAATGGCGTTGCAAAAGCGCTCGATGATCGTGACGTCGGTGAAGCCGTCCTCGCGCGCGCCGGACCATAAACGGTCCGTGGTGCGCCGGAGAACCGATCCGGCGACAGCTCGGTACAGCGAACCGTATGCTGGATATTGCGATGACCATTGTAGCACACCGGAGCGCGCGACACCTTTTGAACACCAACAGCCATCCACACGTTCGAGTCTCCGATCCATTGCGGAACTTTGCGGGCGCATGCGCTGTTGACCCGCACGCCCATCACAGAGCGGAGGGCAAAACGATGTTCATTGTGCAAAGTAAGCCAATGCTTGAAGTCGCGGTAACCCCCTTGGAGCCGACGCGATGGGAGTGGCGAGTTTACCAAGGCGATACGCCACTGATGACGGGCTTCGAGACCTCGCGCGAAACCGCCCAAAATGAGGGCGATAGCGCTCTGTTCCGCTTGGTCTCCGCAGATTTGGATAAATCACACCCAAAACGCCCTAAGCGGTAGCAATCACTTCGTCCGCCAGAAATCCTTGAATTGATCCGGCGTCCCAGGTGCGTCATGTGACGCATGTGATTTCCGTGCGCGACGAACTGTCGGCTCGCAGATCACGAGATCCTCCGCGATGGCGCGGTTTGACTTGAGCGGATTGGCCGCGATCGCTTCAGCGGCTCGCTGCCCGGCCGTAACTATCCCCATGTTCACGCCTCCAGAGCGCTGCTGACGGCCGCTTTGGCTGCGAAGCCCAACGACGTGACCGCATGCTGATCCATAACGGGCGTCCAGATGAGTGCGTTACGCTTCGCCCATTGCCAGGCCCAACGCTCGCGGACCATCGAGTCTTTGCTTTGCTGATGCCGGCCGAGGATGTGACCGATCTCATGGAGCGCCGTCGCGTAGGCGATTGGCGATTTGATATGCGGTATGCAAACTTCCTTTTTTACGAACAGTTGCCGCGCGCCACGGCCGGCCAATGTGCACCACTGGCAAAAGATGCGTTCGACCGGCGCGTGCGGCCAGCTACGGCTGGCGAATTGTCATTAGCGATTTGTTCCGTTTTCTACCGCATGCTTTCCGGCAGGAACGGTTTCTGCGGATTTAAACGACGGTGAGGTTCGAAACTCGCCCGGCCGAACACAGATCACCGAACCAGCGCACGCGCGAGGCGTGTTCCGCTCGTTCTCCTAAATTCCATGTCATTTTATGACACGGAAGTTAATCTTGCGCGCCCCTTCCGCCGAGCGCAAACTTGCCGCGGCAAGCGCGTTCACAAGATGAGGAGGATGCGACCATGCGACGGGTCAAGCAAGCTTCGAAGAAGAAACGCACAACCAAGGCCGCCGCCGTGACGGCGCTGGGTGCGGCCGGACTGGGTCTTTCGCTGTTCGGTAGTGCATCGGGATCCACGATGCCCACTGCTGATATCCTGCAATCTGACAATACCTCGCCCAATCAGCGCTTCGTTCTTGGCGAAGAGGAAATGCAAGACGTCAGTCTCGCCACGTTCCATCTCTTCGATAGGGAAAACGGCACCGGCGTCTTCACGCAGGTGGCGCGCGGCGGATGCGGTGGTTGCGGTTGCGGCCATGGCGGTGGTGGCGGCTGCGGCCATGGTTGTGGCGGCCACGGCGGGATTGGAGGTTGCGGCCACGGCGGGTTCGTTGGATGCCGAGGTTGCGGCGGGTTCCGAGGTTGCGGCGGGTTCCGAGCTTGCGGGTGCGGCGGCTGCGGGTTCGGTGACTTCTGGTTCGGTGGTTGGGGGGCCTGCTGCCTTTCCTGGGGAGCGTGCCGCTTGTGCTAAGTCCCACGACCTAACGGCCGGCCTCACCGAGGACGCTGTAATTGGGCTTGAGGCTCCGCAAGCTCCTAAAGCGACGACTGCGTTCGCAAATATCGTCGCTGCCTGGAGCCGGCGCAGGGCCATTCGTTCTACACACTAGGTCAGCGTTTCCTTGGTTCGAATCATATCAGGTAGCCTCGGCGAGTTTATAGGACCATGTATGGATGACCGGGTATCGATTGACGTCCTTGATGCCGAGCATGATGCGTTCCTTTAGTTCTTGTTTTGATGCCACGCGGATGTGGCGCAGGACCGAGCGGGCGAACTTGGAGAAGAAGCCCTCGATGAGGTTGAGCCAGGAGCCGTGTTTGGGCGTGAAGGTGAATGCGAAGCGGCCCGGCGGCTGAGTAGCGAGCCAGGCTTGGGTTTCTCTGGAGATATGCGCCGAGTGGTTGTCCAGGATCACCTTGATCGCCGTGCCGGCTGGGTAAGCGGTATCGAGAAGCTTGAGGAATTCGATGAACTCGCGGCTGCGGTGGCGGTCTTTGACCAAGGCGTGGACCTTGCCGGTGAGCAGATCGATTCCGGCCAACAGGCTGAGCGTGCCGTGGCGCTTGTACTCATGATCGCGCGAGAATGTCGCGTAGGTGCCAGGTACCGGCGGCAAATCCGGCGATGTGGTCGCGATCGCCTGGATTCCCGGCTTCTCGTCGTAGGAGACAATCGCTACCGGCTTGCGCGATTTGTTCGACGTTTTCTTCTTGGCCGCTGCCTTTTTCAGGACCTGGACCTCGCGATAGACGCACAGAACCTCCGCCATCTTCTGCTCGAACTCGGCATCGCGGCGTTCCAGATAGTAACGCACCTTGTGGGGTTTGACTTCCTCTTGACCGAGAATCTTGCACACCGAGCCTTGGACAAGATTGGCGAGACATCCGTGTCCCGCCGCCGCCCCGTGCTCGCGCGCATGGCGCGCCAGAAGACGCGTCGTCCACAACTCGTGCGGATAGCCGTGATCCTTGGCCTTGTCGCACGCCAACGACACCAGCCAGGCTTTGGCCTCCGGCGTAATCGTTGGCTCCTTGCCCGGTCTGGGTCGATCATCGAGTGCCATCAACGGCCCATAGGCCAGCGCCCGCTCGATGCAGCGTTGGACCGTCTGATGATGCACGCCAACCCGTTGTCCCACGGCAAAGAAAGATGGGTTTCCGCGATAAGCCAGAAGCATCTGCGCTCGCTGCACCCGGCTCGCCGGCTCGGCTCGAGACCGCGAAACGGCCATCAAACGCGCAACGTCCTCATCTGTCATGGCCACCTCAAGCGCTTGCCGCCATGTTCCCATGATGTCGCTCCTCGTTCAGCTCTTCTCAAACGAGGAATCCACCAACATACTTCTAGTTCCATGCGTGCTGGCCTCATCGAGGCCGGTTTCATGGAATTGGTCGTCTAGTGGCCGTGTGGCTAGAATGGCAGCAAATGCGAGGATTCCGGGCCTTTCTTGGCCTGCTTCAATCACTGGGTAACGCAGCGGGTAACGATACCGCACGGAGCGGCGCGATGGGCGGCCGGTCCGCCGCGCGTCCTTCGTCATCCTGGCGCGATCCGAGGCTCGGCGTGACGGTGCGCAGGCCGGGTTTTAATTTTCCCGCTACGGGAAAATTACGCAGCGCGTCGCGATATCGGCTCGGCGTGACGGCAGATGCGTGACGCGTGACGCACGTTCACAGAAACCCTGTAAAAACGGGCACTACTTGCGTTTCTGCGCGAGTCGCACGATGTTAGAGGTGGAACAATAACGGAGAATTAGGCGGTCCGATGAGCGAGCAATCTGCGCCTTCAGCTGCAACAAACGGGGGTGTCCGTGCAACAAATGGCGGCGTGCGTCGCCGCGCGCCCGGCGCTGGTCGGCCGATCGGGTCGCGGTCGCACCGCGTGACGATGCGGGAGACGTTGGTCCGGGCATATGCGGACCAACTTGGCGGCCTTGATCGGATCGGGCCGATCTTGATGACGGATATCGAGCGCGCCGTCGACATGCTTCTATTGGCGCAGGCAGCGCGAGCCAAGCTTGCCGCGGGCCGGACATCGATCACCGAGGTCTGCCGGTTGGAGGGCCACGCCGACAGGGCTGTGCGGAGGCTCGCCCTTTCGCCACCGCGGACGCATTCGCTGGCGCCGTCGTTGCGAGACTATCTCGCCGGCTCTGCGACGGACGAGGGGTAAGCCGCGATGCCGATTTCGCTCGCCCGGGCCATGCGTGACGTGCGGCTGTTGGGCGGGCCGTTTGCGGCGGAGAGTTTTTGGCCGTGGCATGCGCTGGCGAAGGTGATCAGCGGCGAACGGCTGGACGAACGCGAAGCCGCACTTTTCAGGCAGTGCACGGCCGCACGAAGTTGCCGGCGGGCCCGTGCAACAACGTCACACTTTTGGCAGGCAGGCGCGCCGGAAAAGATCGATTTCTGAGCGCGGTTGCGATTCACAGAGCGGCATTTGGCGATTGGAGTAAGCATCTCAGCCCCGGCGAGGTGGGCACGGTGCTTATGGTCGGCTCCGACAAGAAACAAGCCCGCATCCTGCGCCGCTATTGTCGCGCCCTGGTCTCCGTGCCGATGATCAAGGCCGAGGTCGAGCGGTTCACCGACGAAATTCTGGAATTCAAGAACCAGGCCAGTCTCGAGGTTGTTGCAAACGACGCGGGCACGATCCGCGGTCGCAGCGTTTTGGCTCTTCTCGGGACCGAAGCGAGTTTCTGGAACACCGATCCGGACGCCAGTTCATCCGATGAAGAGGTTGTCAGCGCCGCCGAGGCCGGCGCGGCAATTTCCGATTTGCTCAGCGCGCTCGCCTCGCACGTGATGCCATTTCTCTGCCACTCATCGCCTGCCCAAGCCGACGCGTATCGATCGCTCTTGATCCGCGAAATGCGTACAGCCGCAACGGATCGGCATATTCCTTGACGACCGCCGCGGGCACGCGACAACGAACGGCTTCGCGATCAGCTCTGCGGCCTCGAGCGAAGAATTTATTCGTCCGGCCGCGAAGCTGTCGACGATTTATCGGCGCGCTTCTCCGTCGGCTGCGCGAGGCGGCGCGCACGATGACCGCAGGCCAACGGGCGGCGAAATTGAGCGGATCGCACCGCAGCCTCGCGCTCGTCGATGCCGTGCTCGAGTTTGCGGACGATCCTTGGATGGCCGGCGTCGACATTTTTAATCCGAACGAACTGCAAATTTTCGAAGAGGCCCGCGAAAGAAGATTGCGCGATTTGCACGGGCCGCTGCTCGACCAGGTCGCCGAGCGAGAGAACACGCTCGAGGAAGTGCAGATGGTTATCGACGTGGCGCGCGGCGACGTCCAGCACGCTTCAAATCTGCCGGGCCCTGCTTTCGAAGCGATCGCCGCGCCGATCGAAAAGAGAGTCAACGCGCCGTGGATTTTGTCGGACAGGAAAACTGTTTGCACCGTGATGCCGGACGGCACAGCGGAATATCACGTGGGCACACCGGATGAATTGCGCGACGGCGTGCAGTTTCCAGATCTCCAAGCGTATCTGGCCGCGCGCGCCGCCGCATAACAGAGGAGACGACACCAATGGCGACGAAAATTCACGGCGGATCGGGCGTGCCGCAAGGCCGTCTAAATCGCGGCACGGCACGGCAGCCATCGCCGACGCACGGCGGCACAAATCTGCGCAAGGGCGAGACGAAGACGGTTTCGACGCCAGCGTCGCGGCAGCCGCGACTGGCCACAAGCTGGCATGGCACTGTGCGCAAGTAGCGATTAGGGATTCGTGCTGAGATAGTCAGCCTCTTGCGAGCGCGCGCTCTCGGAACTCAGGCGTAGCCCATCGCCTTAACGCAGGTCGCCAAGATCTCTTGCATCTTCTTTTGCGCGGCCTGCGCCTCGGCCTCGCTAGTGAACTCGAATGATGCGATCAGCCGATCATTATCCTGGCGAACCATAAAGCCGTGTCCTTGGCTCATCCAAGCTACATCGTCGACCTTCGGCATAGAGAATCTCCGTTATGGTTTGCGGTGAGGGTTATTCGCGCGGCCGTTCATAGAGATCGATTTCCCCGATCGCCTCGTCGATCAGTTTGATGTCCTGCTTATAGACGTACTTGTTGGTTTGCTCGGCCTCCACGCCACTAATTGGACCTAGGATCAGGTTAGTTATTCCACGGGCAAGAAACTCTTGTAGCAAACTCCCTAGTGATAATCATCTCCGGCTAGATCCGGCGACGCGGCGGTTCTCCTGGCGCCGGTAGCCCCCGGCGGTTGGCCTCGCCCCCCCAACCGCCGGGGCGTTCCAAAATGGAGGGTGAAAATGGAAATCAGCGGCGCCGCGCGCGGCGTTTCTCGATCGGAAGGTGAAAAATCCGTTCGCCCTGATCGAAGCGGCGGGACCAGGACACTACCGATAGCCCATCGCCGCGACCGGCGGCTTGTTCCAATGAAAGTCCGGCCGAATATCGGCCCCTCTCTTGCCGCAGGCTTGGCAGAGGAAGCGCGGCTCGAGGTCGGACAGCCTCACGTCGTCAGCCCATTTGTCCGCGCGGATCGCAATCGAGTGGCTGCATTTGTAATCCGAGCAATAGATCAGGACGCCACGCACGCCGGACTCGCGCATTTCGCCGAAGGTGATTTTCTGCGGGCGGGCTAACTAAGGCGGGCATGCCCTATTGAAGCGCGCACCGAGAAGTTAAGCAAATATGCTATAGCTCGCGGCCGCAAGTAGTTCCTGGCCACAACCGATCGAGCGCAGAAATAGGCGACGCAGTGAAATGACAAAGATCAACGCCGCCGAAGCACATATAGGCACGGCGGTTCGTATGTTTTTCGAGGGTGGCCACCCGGCCCCGATTTTCATGCTTGCAAACGCTGCTCGGGAGATTGTCGAACAGATAGGCAGTTACACCGAGGTAACGACAGTTCAGGAGGAGCTTGCAAGCGACCGCGGTTTAGCTGTCGACGAACTGCTCCGCCCAATGAAAACCATCGCCAATTTTTTGAAGCATGCCGATCGCGATCCGACCGCGACGATCGAGATAGAGGAAAATGCCGTAATAATGGTTTTGCAGCTTGCGTGTCACGACTTTGGAAGAATTACCGGAGGAATGCCGATTGAGGCCCAAATCTATGAGGCATGGGCCACCACTATTGCGTTTCGAAAGGTTTCCGATGCCCCCTTGAGAAAGCAAGAGTTGATTAGAAAAGCCATCGCTCATTTTCCCGGAATAAGGTCCGCAGATAGTGCTGGAAGAAGAGCAATAGGTTTAGACGTTCTGAATCGCGCTATCCGGGATCCATCGTTGGAAATGACTTTCTCCAGGGAAGTGGTTCTTCCAGCTAAATCGAATGAACCTCGAGGACGGCTTTAAATTCGCACTGAACAACGCCGCTCATTTCCCCTTCGCCTTCAGCCCGAGCTCAACCAGGCGGCGGATGGCATCTGATCGCGTCGTGCCGTTGCGAGAAGCCCATTGATCGATCGCGTAGACCGCGGCCGCATCGTGCTGCGCGCCGTTCACGAGCTGCTAGAGGGGTTTCTCAGTCAGACCGTTAGAGCGGTCGTGGAAGGGTCAAATATCCTCTTCCTCGTCAGACGCACCCTCGGCCCTCTCAGCCTCCTCTATGGTTTTTCTGAGGGGCATGGACATATTGTCCATTCTCCCCTCGGTCAGCCAAAGAGGGTCAATGCCTGGAACTCTGTTATGGACGGTCATGACCTTATTGCGGGCGATCTGGCGCCGGCCGTTTTCCCAAAGGCTGATTTCTGACTGCCCCCAGCCCATCTTCTCCGCGAAGGCGCCTTGGCTATGGGCGAATCCAAGGGCGCGCCGCAAGATTCGCAACCGTCTGGCTTCCGGATGATTCCGGGGATCGTCTTTCCCGCCCATGAGTTCCATTCTGCAACACAAAATAAAAAATGACCACTAGCACGACCGGACGCCGACCGCGTAGGCCGGCAGGCGCGAGCCCTGCGTTAATCCGGATAGCCCTTGACCAAAACCCCTCTCAAGCCAGGACTTACCAGCGGCCTTCCCAGAGTCGTGCAGGGCATTCTGGCGTGGGCTTCGGTCCCCGCGCTTTTCCCGGACTGCTGATCTTCCAATTCAGTGATCGCGGGTCTACGCCCTGACTACCGATGCGCCGACAAAATGCGCCGACGAATGCGACGCCGAGTCCGCTCGCGCGTCTTGACGAGTGCCCGCACCGCGACGCGCACCTTCGATCTGCAGCTCGCCATTGCCACCCTCCGAATTACCCGCCCAGCTTTATGTCGAGATTGGAAAATTCCGAACGCTTCCGGTAGTGCATGGCAGCAACAGGGCGGCCCTTTTTGCGGCTCTCGCCCTCGTCAGGTAGACGGCCGTTCAGGTGCGAAAGGCCGCTGGTGAGTCCGGGTTGGGCGGGCTGTCAGTAGCTTCCGATCGCCCGGAACGAAGTCGTGCAGGGGCTATCCCGGCCAGTCGTCGCCAAGCGATCCAGGCGGCGAGCAAGGCCGAAGGCTGAGGCGTTAGGCGTTCGTTAACTCTCTAGGCAGACAGCCGTCGTTGTTACGATACAGCGACGGCTTTTGCCACCGAGTTGCCACCAGTTTGTCTGACGAATCACGTTCGTTTGATCCAGTTTTTTAGAGGAGACACTGAATTGGCGATGGGGACAGTGAAGTGGTTCAACCCGACCAAGGGGTACGGGTTTATCCAGCCGGACGGCGACGGCCAGGACGTGTTCGTCCATATTTCAGCGGTTGAAAGAGCGGGCTACACTGGGCTCGCAGAGGGTGCCAAGGTCAGCTACGAACTGGTCACAACCCGGCTCGGCAAGACGGCGGCCGAGAATCTGCGGTTGGGCTGATAACGCGCCTGCGCCTCATATTCCCATGACCTTTCAGAGTTCGAAGTCATTAGAGGTGGACGTCGTCCGCTGCAGCCATTGTCGCGCCAAGACTGAGCTTTTCGTCAGCATGGCAAATCCGAAGGACGGCCGCATCCTCTGTATCTTTAGGTGCCACTGCGGGAAGCTGACTTCCACCGACAATCGAGCACCAGAATGGGGACGCGGGGCTTCGGTCCCGCGCTTCGGTTAATTGGCCGCTGCGGGCTTAAGCACCGGAGCAAATCGTTGGGAAAATGTCGCTGCCTTGGCATCCCGAGCAGCAGCAAGTGAGGCCGAGATCAGGGTGTGAAACCCTACAGCGGCGACTGCAACTAAAATGGCGCCGAAAACCAGAGAACGCATTCCGTCCTCCCTTATGGGTGTGGCTAAGGCGAAGGGTAGGACGGCTTTGTTTCAGGAAGGCTTCGCGATCTCAGGCAAAGAGTTTCGTTCACGGCAGAGTGTTGGGCGTTGGGCTGGCGCGGCGAGGCTTCGGTCCCACGCTGCCACATTCAGGGCCGTCCAGCTTCGTTTTCAGGAGCCGGACCGCGGCCCAAGGGCTGATCGGAAAAGAGTAGGTTTTAACCTCGTCGAGAGGTTAGGATTTAGAGTGGCCCGCTCGCCTTTCTCAGGAGGTTCGACCATGACACGGCACCTTTTCTTCGCAATCACCCTCATAGCCACCGGAGTGCTCCTCACCTCACCGGCAGAAGCAGTGAAAGACGCGGCGCAATGTGAGGATCAAGCCGCAAATTGCGTGGGCGGATGTGTCAACCCCGGTGGTGGGACGAATGATAACAAATGCATGCGCTACTGCGACCGGCGGGTGATGAGATGTTTGATACGCGTACATGACGCGGCCCGGAGTTGGTAAGGCGGTGACGGATTCGAACCGCCAACCAGAGCCCGCCGCCAAAACCCGCACCAGCGGCCTTCCTAGAGTCGTGCAGGGGCCATGGGGGGCGGGGTTTTTCACTTCTTCTTCGTCGCCGGAGCGCGGACGGCGTCTCGGCCAGGAGCGCCCTTGTCGCCCTTGTCGCCTTTCTCGCCCTTATCGCCCGCGTCTCCTTTGTCTCCTTTCTCGCCTTTGTCCCCTTTCTCGCCCTGCGCGCCCTGCGTGCCTGGAGGCCCAGGGTCACCCTTCGGACCTTCGAAGCAACCTGCGAGAGTGAGCGCTGCGACGAACGACGCTACCAAGACCAGGAACCGCATACTTCTTCCTCTTTGATTGGAAATCTCGATCAGATCAAAAACTAACGCGCGCTTCCCATGCGCTTCCACAGATATCTAGAAGCGTATATTGGACGGACATTGGACACGGCGTGCAGGCCGGAAGCTAAGCCATTGATCTTGCTGGCGCTCCCTAGCGGAGCAAGCGGATTAAGCGAGATCAACTGCTTACCCGGAATTTTGGGCGCCAACCGCCCCATTGAAATACAAGGTCATTCAGGGTCACTCCCCAAAACGGGAGGGCACCATGCGCGGACCGCCTGATCCAGAAATGCGAAGGGCCGCCCTGGCAGGCAGCCCCGTAGCGCAAAGTCACTCCCAATCAGAAGATTTTAGTTTAGCTGCCGCCGATTATCAAGACCGATCTCTCCGTAGGCTGGGGAGGGACGCATGAGTGTCCACGAGCGGATGAGCGCCCTGGAGACTGCCAGGTCCTACATACAACGAGGCTGGAATCCCGTTCCGGTTCCGGACAAGTCAAAGAAACCGATCGGAGAGGGTTGGCAGAAACGCATAATCGACGAGACGAACGTCGAGCAATTCTTTAACGGCAGGCCGCAAAACGTCGGCGTCCTCATGGGGCCGACTTCCGGCGGGCTGAGCGATGTGGACCTTGACTGCTCTGAAGCGATAGCAATTGCGCCATACGTACTGCCGAAGACCGGCGCAAAATTCGGGCGGGATTTGTCGATGGACTTCGCACTGGCTGTATGTGACGACGCTTGGCGCGACGGTGGAAGAGGCCACAGTTCAATTTGAAGACCCCGTTAGACTAAAAGAACAAAAACCAAAGACGATGCTCGTCGAGATACGGGTCGGCGGCGAGACGGGCGCTCAAACCGTATTTCCCGGATCGACACATGAAACCGGCGAGGCCATCAAGTGGGGGGAGGCGGGAAAACCCGCCCATGTTGACGATAAGGAAATGCTCAGGGATGTCCGCCTGCTCGCCGCCTTGTGTTTGTTCGCTCGCTATTGGCCGGGAGAAGGTAGCCGGCATAAGGCTGCCCTTGCAATCGGAGGGTTTCTCGCACGCGCCGGGTATGAGCCGTCCTGGTGTAAGTGTTTTGTTGAGGCCATCGCACGCGCGGCCTTTGATCCACAGGCCAAGGACCGCATGCAGGCGGCGTCCGATGCCGCCACGGCATTTACCCAGGGCAAGAAGGCCAAAGGCTACCCAGGTATCGAAAGGATTTTCGGCGATCTGGTCGCAAGCAAGGTTGCGGAGTGGCTCGGGTATGAGGGCGGGTCAGGTTCGGCAGCAGACGCGGCAGAGCTGGCGGCAGACGATGCCATTCAAATCAAGGACGGCGATCTTCACTTACTAGCCACTAAAACCGAGCAGCTTCTTATCGCTGCTGGTGTCTCCCTCTATCAGCGCGGCGAGACGTTGGTGCGCCCGATCGTTGAAACGGTCGATGCGACGCGCGGCCGTACAACCAAGATCGCACAGCTTAGAATCCTCGACGTTGTTTATCTTCGCGACCTCATGTGCCGGCACATTTCATGGGGAAAGTTTAACGAACGAAAAAAGAAGTCTCTCAAAACCGACCCCCCGCAGGAGGTCGCCGCAACAGTCCTGGCGCGGGTTGGTGATTGGAGCTTCCCGGCAATCGCGGGCGTCATTTCGACACCAACCATGCGCCCCGACGGTTCGCTGCTGACCGAGCCGGGTTATGACAGAGCCACGCGGCTGTTGCTGATTGAGCCACCGCTATTGCCGGCGATCCCCGATTCTCCAACCAGGCAGGATGCGCTGGATGCGTTGAAACTGCTCGAAGACCTACTGGTCGGGTTTCCCTTCATCGACGACGTTGCAAAAGCGGTCGCGTTGTCAGCGATCATCACGCCAGTGGTGCGCGGGGCGTTCTCCGTGACACCGTTGCACGCCAGCCGCGCGCCGGCTGCGGGTACCGGCAAGAGTTTTTTGTGGGACATTGTTGCGGCGATTGTCATCGGCCAGCCAATGCCAGTGATGTCAACCGGCGCCGACACGGCGGAAACAGAAAAGCGGTTGGGCGCGGCGCTGTTGGCCGGTCAGCCGCTGATCAGTATCGACAACATCACCGGAGAGCTAGGCGGCGATGCGCTCTGTCAAATCATCGAGCGTCCAGTGGTCGACATTCGTATTCTCGGCCGATCGGAACGTGTGCGAATTGAAGCTCGTGGAACTTCGATGTTCGCTACCGGCAATAATTTCGTCATCGTCGGTGACGCGTGCCGGCGCGTGATTATGACATCCCTCGATGCTGGAGTGGAGCGGCCGGAGCTTCGCCAGTTTACATTTGACCCCGTCGCGCTGGTTTTAGCGGACCGTGGAAAATACATCGCTGCAGCCCTGACGGTATGCCGGGCCTACTTCGTTGCCGGAAGGCCGAATCCGGCGCCAAAGTTGGCATCGTTCGAAGGTTGGAGCGACACGGTGCGATCAGCACTGATGTGGCTTGGTAAAGAGGATCCGGTCAAGTCGATGGAAACCGCAAGAGAGGAAGACCCCGAGCGTATCGAATTGATCGAAATGATGCAGGCTTGGGAGAGAATCATCGGAAGCGGTAGCCAAACCCGAGCGACGCTCTCCGATGTGATCTTGAGGGGCACGGCCACGGTCAAGGATAGCTTGGCCGGTCAATTGGAGCCAACGCACGCCGATCTGTATGCCGCGCTGGAAGGCGTCGCGTTCAGGGGGACCGGAAAGCGCGGGCAAAAGCCGGACTTTAGGATGCTGGGGCTTTGGCTGCGGCAGTTCAAGGGCCGGGTTGTTGATGGCATGCGGTTCGCGAGTTTGCCGAACAAAAAAGGCGGCTCGGAATGGTGGGTCGAGAAAGTGTAGGGGGGTATGAGTGGGTATAGGGGGGTATATTCCAACCCTTCGCGTCGATTTTCGCAGTCACACAACGTCACACTTCTCGTTCTAGACTGCGAAATTTGGGCTAAGCGGATGAAACATACCCCCATACACCCCCCTATACCCCCCGGCCTCCGTTCCGCCGGCCGACCCAACCCCGTGAGGCAAAAAACATGAACCGCCATCTACGGCGCCGGCAAGCTGCGATGGCGGGACACAATCGGTTCGTGGCCGAGTACGTCCACCATCTGCCGGAAGTCGGTCCGGAGGCTCTGGGCAGTCCGGGCGTCTCCCATGTCGTCTTTTATCATGACGAGTGGTGCCAGATTTACGACGGCAAGGAATGCAACTGCGAACCGAACGTCAGGTTCTTTGCGGAGCCCGCACGGTCGTGAACTTGTCGCCCCACTACTCCGAGATCAAATCCCGCGCCCTTGAGATCCTGAACAACCCCGAGGGCTGGAGTTTCGTCGGCCGGGGCAAGATCGATAGCCGGAAGGATTCGAAACTCACCGCGCGAGAGTTTTTTAGCTGGAAGAAGCCGAATTATTGCAGGCAGGCGATCGGCACTGCGTTGGACATGGCGCGGGACGAGGTTCACGAACGGCTGGCGGGCACCTCGAAACGAAGCCCGTGGACTGTGGTGCGGTTCGGCGTGATGCAGCGCTTGCAGGCTCTGCGCGAAATCAGCTTCAAAATTCAGATGGACGCCGCCCGTGCGAACGCCTTGCGGGCTCGCTACGGCGCCCTACGGTCATGACTGACGGGTTGTACGGCTCACAGGCGGACTGGATCGCGCTGTGGCGAGAGGCGATGGTGGCGCAGGGGCTAACGCATCGTGAGGTCGACGAGAGAGCCGGGCTTGGCGAAGGGTATGTCTCGAAACTGATGTGTGGACTGGTGAACCCGAGGGCGCCGACGATTGCGAAGATGAATTGGGCGCTCGGAATCCGGTTTCACACCAAGTGCGATATCCTGACGCCTTAGATGGCGTTGCTGCTGCTCTGCATCTGTTTGATATTCGCGTCAACAGACGGAGCAACGATGAACAAACCCCTTCTAAATTGTCGGCCGAAGCCGGAAGTCGCCGAGGCGATCAAACGGATGGCTGCTGAAGAGCGGCGCCCGGTCTCTCAGTTCTTGAGCAACCTGCTCGAGGACGAGATTGCCAAACGTAAGCCTGCGAGGGTGGGATGAACACTGCGACGCGGCAAGCTACCGCGACTCTGAACAAGCGGCACGCGCATTTGCCGACTGGAAGAAAAGCTTATCCAGGACAGCACGGTCGAAAAACTCTGCAAAGCACGACCGAAAAAAGCAAACCCCAGTGCACGGGGATCAAGCACGCTTCTGGCTTACGAGCCCGAGGCCAATATTTCGAAATGCATTTGAAGCCACAGATGGCAGCGCCGACGGGCGAGCCATCCTTTTTTGAGGACTAAAGATGAGCGATTACCAAGATGAAGACGACGAGGTTACGCAGTATCAGCAGGTAGCCTTGCGTAGTGCGAAGGCAAGCACGCCGATCGACAAGTTTAATGTCGGCGCTGACAGAATATTTCTGAGCGGAACTGAGCAGTACGGCGATTTTGAGAACACGGTCGAGGCTTTGAAGGCGGCTGGGGTAATGTCCGACGACGTTATTTTGCAGGCAATGGAATGTGACAACCCTCCCGCAATTCTTGATGCCCTCGGGCGCGACATTGATGTTGCCAAGCAGGTTGCTGCCTTGCCACCTGTGAAGCGGGCAGCGGCACTGGCTGCGATTTCCGCAGGACAGCCTGTTCCAAGCTTCAACGCGGTACCAGGCTGGCAAAGGCCAAGGAACGATTTGAGCCGGGAAGATCTTTCGGACGCTGCCTGGAGTAAGCAATTCGACCGTGTTTACAAAAACGGCCTTCCCGGCTTTGGTGGACGGCGCGGCCGATGAGCGTCCAAGCCACGCAAATCGACGTTCACGACTATCACGAACTTGTCGCGCAGATCAAAAAGCTGGACCCGAAATGGGAAGCGCCCGGTCCAACCGAAGCTGGCTACAAAATCGCCCGCGAGAAATTCCAGGCGGCGAGCGCTGAACCATACATCAAGCCCAATGCCGCACAGCAAGCATGGATCGCTGTCGGTCATAAGCAAACCGAGATCGCCTCCAAGCTGGCAGACTTCGTTCGTCGCGGTCTGGTGAAGTACTCGGATTTCGAATTCCCGGACGATAGCTTGCCGGTTGCGGACAGACAGCGTGGATTGAATGTTATCAGCGCACGCCTCAACGAAATCTGGGAAGAGCATTCGTGGAGTGACGGGCATCGTGCCAAAGTCGCGTGGCATCATGTAAAACAACTTGAGGCCCGCTGCGACGATCTTGAAGGCAAGCTTGCTTCGGCGATCGCGCGCATTCACGGTCTTGAGCAAGAGGCTGCGCACGTCTGATGGCCCCGCCACGAAGCATCGAAAAAATCTACACGTCGCCTCAGCGAATCGCGAAGGCAACCGAGCTGTTGGATCAAATCGAGGCGCTTGATTGGCGGCGCGTTCCTGAGGTACGTCCCGTCTATGTTCACCAGCTGGACGAATTGCGGGAAATCATTGCCGATATCAAACTGCAGAAAGCAAAAGGAGAGTTCCTGAGATGACAAAAGCATATCGCACTTCCCCAGCGAAGGCGTCTTCCGGCCAGAGCAAAGCGCCGGCCATCGCCAGCGATAGCCACCACCGCCCGCCGATCAAGACGACCAGCCAGCGCATTTACAGCCCCACCGTTGGAGGTGACGGCTGCAAGCCGGGCCTCGGCGGGAAGAAGAAATGAAGAAGCCAAAAAAATCTACCAAAGCCAAGAAGGTCAGTTTGGCTGGGCGGGTTAGTGCGCTGGAAAAGCAGATCAAGGCTAACGAGGCTATTCTAAAAATGGTCATTGCTGACGTTCTGACGCAATTCTATCCGGGCTTCTCCGAGGGCAAGTGACGTGGCTGGCAACGTAAAACCGCGACCGAAGCTGAGGCTTGTTCGGCCTGTTGCGGTCAACAAGCTCACGGGTGCGATTGTTCACGAACCGGTACATCCGGAATGGGATCAGGCGCTGGATGAGGCGGTCGATGAGATCAAGCGAGGGGTAAGGAGGGAGCGGAATGGGTAAATTTCAGCCCGGCCAGAGCGGAAACGCGGGAGGTCGCCCAAAATCAAAAAAGCTTCGCGAGGCATTGAGTCCATTCATTGACAAGGCGGTTGCGCGCTTAGGCAAGGTGCTCGACAGCAAAGACCCTCGGGTAGCGCTTCAGGCATGCCGCGAATTGTTCGACCGCGTTTATGGCAAGGCTCTGACGACGGCCGAAGTCACTATTGAAGATAACCGCGCCGCCGATCTGGGCGAAATGATTCCGATGACGCCAGCGGAGGTAGCCGTATCGATCGCAGAACTGCTTACTACCAGCGAACGGGAGATGGGTTTGGAGCCAATGCCAGACCACTCCAACAAGGACCGCATTGAAAGGCTTGTGCAACAGCCCGGAGCGATGTCGCCGACATTGTATGCGGCACTTCATTCAGTCGGGGGTACGAGGCATTGATCGACGGTACAAACAACGGTTCTGATTTCTTAGAACAGTCGGAATTTGCCCGAAACGGTCCTATCGGCGGTCTCCCCCAGAAATCGCTTTCGGACCTCGACCGCGCCCGCGCGCTGCATGCACTGCTGGCGAGCGCGGAGCGCGACATCGGCGCCAGGTTCAAGGGGAACCTCCGCGAGAGGACTGAATTCATCCTGAAAGAGGCGACGCGTTCACGCGCTGTGAGCCCGCGCGCGTATCAGCTCGCTTGGTTCGTTGAACGTACCACTAGGGCCGCGCCCCCGCAATGAGCCGTAGATTAATCGCAGTCCTGCTTGCGTTGGTTGGCACAGCGGTGCCGGCCAATGCGCAAAGCATTTTCTCGGCGGACTTGCGGTTGTTTGTGACGTCGACCCAGGTCGTGAGTAACACGATAGCGACAGTCATTTCGGGATCGCCTGCGATGCTGTATGCGATTGAGGGCTTCAACACTGGCAGCCTAAGCCCAACATTCGTCAAGCTCTACAATGGCGTGCCGGCGGCCTGTGGCACGGGTACGCCGCAAGCACGCTATGTGATTGGGGCCTCGTCGGCTCCCCCGCTCGTACAGAATGTTCCGAACGGCGACGCCTACGGTGCCGGCCTCACGATGTGCGTGACGGGCGGCTATGCCGACAGCGACACGACGGCACCGGCAACCGGCGCGTACACCGTGAACCTTCATTTCAAGAAACAGCAGTGATGCGGTTGTTTTGGGCCAGGTATCGATTTGCGCTCAGGCGCCTGCTGGTTCAGTTTCTCGGCGTGCTGCCGAGATGATACGCCGGCGGGTTTTCGGCGAGCCCGCAGCGGTGTGCACGCCCGGCGCTAGTCCCAGGGGTTTCTCCTTTCCTTCCGGGACCGGCGCCGGGTGGTGGCACCTCTAACAAACCAACCCACCTAAATTGGCCGTTGCAAGGTTCCCTCAATGCTGCTACAAATCAATCAACACCCGATGAGGGGGTTGTAGCAGGGGATTTGGGCATGGCATTCACGGGCAAGGTTGTGGCGTATTACCGCGTTTCGACCAATAAGCAGGGCAAGAGCGGCCTTGGCATCGATGCACAGCGGCATGCCGTCGCCACCTATCTCAATGGCGGAGACTGGGAGATCATTGCCGAGTTTGTCGAGGTTGAGAGCGGCAGAAACTCTGATCGCCCTGAGCTGCAGAAGGCGCTTGCCAAAGCTAGGGTGCACAAGTGCCCGATCGTCGTGGCTAAGGTTGACCGGCTTACTCGCAGTGTCGGATTTCTGTCTCGGCTGCTCGATGCAGGCGTTGATGTGCGCTTTGCCGACCTTCCCCAGGTGGAGGGAGCTACGGGCCGATTTCTCATTCAGCAGATGGCGTCTGTTGCTGAGCTCGAAGCTGGCATGATCTCCAAGCGCACCAAGGATGCGCTAGCGGCAGCGAAGCGTCGGGGCACAAAGCTAGGTGGCAACCGTGGTGTGGTGCCGAGCAGGAAGACCCGCCAGAAGGGCGTAGAAGCCATCCAAGCGCGTGCTGATGCAATGGCCACCGATCTAGCTCCCATCATCAAAGAACTACAGGCGGCCGGGAAAACAAGTCTGCGGGCCATTGCCGGAGGATTGAACGATCAGGGCATTCCAACGTCGCGCGGCGGCAAATGGTCGTCACCGCAGGTAATGCGGATGCTGGAGCGCCTTGATCCCTTTCGCGAAGAAGAAGCGGCGGCGTAAGAGGAAATAGCGGTGCTGTGTTTTCGCCGTCTGCTATCGCATCAATGCTGGCGGCGTGAGATCGAGGGGTTGGGCTGGCGCAGTATAGGGCCATTCACTCCTCCCCCTTCGTCTTCGCCACGAACGCAGCCAAAGCGCGGGCGCGCTGCTCGTTGGTGGGGGTGGCGGCTAGCTGTTTTGCAAAGTCTTGGATGTCATCATTACTAACGGCCTTCTGCTTCCGCTCTTCGCGATTTTCTGAACCATTGGAGGTCTTGCTTAATCTCGCGCAGTTCTTCGAGAGAATTTGGCCCAGCAATTCAGTTTCCATTTGAGTGCTCCCCCCGCTGAAAAATGACCGCCCATCCGACGCTCACGCCCCGGTTGAGGTCAATGGCTCCCGCGCTAACTGGTGGTGGATTGACAGTCGGATTTTGCTACAGATCCGCGAAAGAAAAGCCGCCATAGAGTCCTAGAACGGCCGACTTTGGACAAGAGGCTGGCAGGGTCGATGTAGGGGGCGCATTCGACGGGGGGAATTCCCATGAAGCGTCTGATGATTTCTGCTTTGGCAGCTGTCGCTCTATTCGCCGCCACGACCGCGACCGCGATGCTATGGTCTCCTTCGACCAAGCTGTCCGCGGGAACCGCTGCTATGCCCTCGTTGTCCGAACTCCACACCGCGGCCGGCGTAAATAAGCTCCCGACTGAGGACTTTGAGGATATGTCGCTGGTCTATTCGACCGTGACGACGCCTGCCAAATAAAAACCGCCCGAAGGCGGCGTCTCTGTAGCTCTCCGCGCACGCCGGTATAGAGCATCTGTCGGAAGGTGATCTTCTGCGGGCGGGTGGGCGGGCATTGCGCCATTGAAGCGCGGACCGGACGGTCAAAAGCAACCGCTGAACGGAGGCTTTTGAAGACTTTACACCTTGGTTTCCCCTTGCGGCGGGAATTGCAAGTCAGGTTTATCGGGCAATGGATGCGCTTCGGGCTCGCTGATGTGAAACCCCACGGCAAGCGCGAACGTGGTCATCTTCTTGATTTGCAATTCGTAGGCACGAAACAACTCGACTAAATCCTTATCCCGGATTTTGGTCGACGTTGCACGGACGTTCCCGAAGATATGACTGGGGAAAATATTTGTGGTGCCGTCAATGTCGGTGCAGATCATTAGCGGCGTGTGAATGCCAAAGTTGCGATTGTCGGCGAGATGTTTTTTGGCTTGCTCTGAGATCCAAAGAATTTTTTTGAAGGCCGGAGATTTATTCCCGAGCTTACTGCGGGCAACGGCAACCAGCATATCTCTTTGGGCGCTGTCATTTACCAACGCCTGCCATGCGGCAAGGGCTTCGTCCCATCGCTCCTTGCCGAACAGTCTGGCGAAAAGCTCAGCTAGTTGTTCTTGGAAATTGTTCCAGGCGATGACCAGTCTACCGATTGCCAAAGCGTGTGCATCATGAAGCTCTTGGGCGTGCCATCTCGGGGGTTCTACGACATCGTTGGGTGCCATGAAATCACCTAGCAAAGAAGAGACGCAACTGTCATGATTTCCCCTTCGCCTTCAGCCCGATCTCTGCGAATTTAGGGTGCCCTAGGTCTTATCCCGTTCGCGGCGCGCAAGTGTGGTGGCCTCGTGCTTTGCCTCTTCGCTCGTCAATTGTTCCCTGAGGCGCCCGCTCTGGAAGGTCTTCAAAGTAGAAATACCTTGACGGTCGCCCATCGGGAAACCTGACTTCGTAACTGCCGCATTTGGGCACGGCCTCGTGTTTGATTACTCTAATCGGCATTAAACGTTGCTATTTCCCCTTCGCCTTCAGCCCTAACTCGACAAGCCGGCGGATGGCTTCCTAGTCTAGAGGATCGCTGCTTGCGTCGCCAGATCGACCACCGGGATTGTTCAAGAGAAGGCTTCTCTGACCCTTTCCATGGCGGGGTGTGTTCGGTTCTTCACCTTGATCCAATCCGACGAGCGGCCAGCCCGATACGGGCGATCGCGTCGCTTCGACACCAAGCCTTCCAAGCCGAATTTGCAGGCAGCCTGGAATAGGTCGGGACCGATCTCGCCCTGTTCAAACGGCGCAACAAAGATGCCCTCAGGCCGGCGGGCTAAGAGCCGCGCCAGATTGGTCTTGCGCATCGAGAGCGGCAGAGATCGCAGATCGTCGCCGTCGCCGGCGAGCATATCGAAGGCGTAAAGCTGGACCTCTTCGTTGTGCTTGCCGGAATGGAGCGCGTTGAAATCGGAGACACCGTCGACACCGAGGATGACCGCCTCGCCGTCGATCACAAACTGCTTCATCCGGTTCTTCAACGCGGATTCGACGATCCATGGATATCGCTTCGTCCAATCGTAGCCGTTGCGGGTGATGAGGCGCACGCGATCGCCATTGCGCTCGACGCGCAAACGGTAACCGTCATACTTGATTTCGTGGATCCATTCCGGGGTGTGTGGAACCCTGGTTCCCGTCGTCGGAATGCAAAAATCGAAGGCCTTACTCATAATGGCCTTAGATAGGGAGCAGGCCTGAAAATTCGAGTCAGGTCGATCCTCGCTAAGGTCGTCCTATCCGCCGGCGTCTCAGGGCGCTGGCGGCCCTTGCCTCAAGGCTTGAGCACTGGAGCAAAGCCGTTCTGAAAACGTTGCTGGCTTGGCATCTCGAGCTGCAGCAAGTGAGGCCGAGATCAGGGTGTTAAACCCTGCAGCGGCGACTGCAACTAAAACGGCGCCGAAAATCAGTGTACGCATGCCACTATCCCTCATGGATATCGACTGAACGCGAAGGGTAGGTCGGCTTTGTTTCAGGAGGGTTTCGCGGTCTCGGACAAAGAGTTTCGTTCACGGCAGAGTGTTAGGCGCTGGCGGCCTTACTCGGGCGGCTGTAACTCGCCCTTCAACCGCCTTCGTCACTTCCCCTTCGCCTTCAGCCCCAGCTCGACCAAGCGGCGGATGGCCTCGGAACGGCTGGGTAGGTCCGGCTGTTTGCGTCGCCATTCGTCGATAGCAGCCACATCGGTGGGCGCCATCATTACGGGAATACGAAGCTCTTTCAGTTCGTCGGCCATGCCGTCTTCTAAGAGCATTGGGCATCCTGCACAAGTTGGTTGACTTATGCCGGTTAATGGCACATGTTGTGCTAGTTGTCCATAGAGGATAGCGGCCCGCCGAGGTGTACGAGCACCCCGACGAGCCTGGCCCAAATCATGAGGTGCATCGTGACTTAGGTTAAGACTGAGAATATCACGCCTGGATGGCGCGGCTATCTTTTCGAAGGTGCCGCCATTGTCTTCATTCTGCTCGCGGCCGGCATATCGGCCAACCTCGTGGCAACGGTCCTTGAGGGCCACTTCGCCCACGCCTGCGCCGTCGACTTGCAGCGGGGGCTTCAATGAGCGGCGAACTGACCCCGTTAGACGTTCTCATCGATCTGTTGGGCGGCGCCGACTTCGATCATGAGATTCTCGACCCGGAAGCAGCGGCCCGGATCATCCTGCGGTGCCTGAGAGATGCCGGCTTCGAGCTTGTCAGGCGGCAGCCATGAGGCCGGACAACCGCTACCCGTGCGAGGCCGGCTACTACGTCAACAACGTCGTGCCGCGCCTGAGAAGCCTGCGAAGGCAACTGAAGTGGGTCTACTGGATTGGCGCTGCGCAGCTCCTGGTGCAGGTCGGCATCTGGCTCTCGATAGCGCCGAGAAGGTGATCAAATGACGAGGCCGGGGGAGTGAAGGCAGGGGGATCGGTTCGCCGGTCCCCTTTTTCACAGGATGTGATGCGGCGGTTAGGTTACATCTTTGAAAAATCAGAACGCGCATCGCGTTTTTGCTCAGGAATTAATCGAACTGCGTGTTCGTAACTCACTCAGTGCCTGGATTGTGCATTGCGCCAAGGAGTTGGCAGAGTGCTTAGTAACCAGACTCTCCGTGAGGTTGTTCTCCACAAACTGTGATGCGGGTTATTAAAATTAATTGTTGTTGCGGTCTCAAGAGTCCTCGTCCTAGCATTCTTTATTGAATTGCAACTCTAGCCTTAGTTGTACGAAGACGAAGACGAATTCTCCGCTCCAAGGCGGGACCAGCGGATCCAATTCCTGAATTCACCGGGGTCGGCTTCGCGAAACGCGAACCACGATTTTAGCTGGGTGGCCCTTGGAAGGTCGACCCCGGTGGAGACTGAATAGTCTAATGACCAGCCAAGTAGCCCTACCTCCGACCCTTGCTCCACGGCTCATTGGCCGGGAAGCCTCGGCCGCATACGTCAACGTCTCGCCGACCACCTTCGACCTGATGGTGAATGATGGCAGGATGCCGAGGCCGAAGCAGCTTACCGGCAAGCGCTATGCATGGGATGTTCGCGCGCTGGATACCGCCGTTGATCATCTCCCGACCGTCGGCAGCACCGACGAGACCTGGGAAGACTGATGCCGCGCAAGATGCTTCCGAACGTCGAGAGGAACCTCGTTCGGGGGAAAAACTATTATTATTTCCGCATCGAAAAGGGTCCGCGCATACGACTGCCGGACGATCCGAAATCGGCTGAATTTAGCGCCGCCTATCTTGCTGCAATGAGCGGCGAGCAACCGCCATCCGTCAAGAAGGATGCGCCGGGAACCTTAGGCGCCTTGATTGCCTCTTACCTAAGGAGCGCCGGCTACGTGCAGCTCCGCGATACATCAAAGCTCGGCTACATGAGCCGGTTAAATCGCATCCGCGTCGACCACGGTCACCGGACCGTTTCAGGTCTGACCCGCGAACGTATTATTTCCAAGGTGCTGGAGCCATACGCCGATCGACCGGCCGCGGCGCTGGATACGCTGAAGAAGCTCCGCATCCTAATCCGCCACGCGATTGATCTTGGTTGGCTGACGCAGGATCCATCACTCGGCATCAAGCGATCTAAGACCAAAGAGGTCAGGGCCTGGACCGATGCTGAGCTAGCCGCGTTCGAGCAGCGATGGCCGCTCGGGACGAAACAGCGCACGGCCTACGCCCTGATGCTGCATGTCGGCGCGGCGAGGGTTGATGTTCACGCCATCACCTGGGCGCAGTTCGATGGCGAGAGGATCGAGTACACGCGAAGCAAGACCGGCGTCGCTGTGTACGGATTAATGCAGCCCGGACTTAGAGACGCGCTGGATGCAACCAAGAAGTCGCACGTCACGATCTTAAACACTGATTTTGGCAAGCCGTTCACGGTAGCGGGCTTCAGTGGCTTCATGCGGGACGCGATCAGAGCCGCGGGCCTTCCTTTGGATTGCAGGCCACACGGCCTCCGCAAGACGATGGGACGGCAGCTGGCGGACGCTAACGCCTCGGCTCACGACATCATGGCTGCGCTCGGACACACGAGCCTGAAGCAGGCCGAGAATTACACGCGTGAGGCTGATCGCAAGAGGGGCGGGCGGCGGGCCGTTGAGAGGCTGAACGACCATAAGGCGAACAAATCTCCCCAAACCGCCTCGGAGAATTTGGGGAAAATCGTAAATACCGAAAGGAAAACAAAGTGAAGAGAGCCTTGCTGGCGCTCCCTAGCGGAATCGAACCGCTCTCTCCACCGTGAAAGGGTGGCGTCCTAACCGATAGACGAAGGGAGCAAACCTGGCCGCGCCCCGCAGCCGGGCAAGACGTATAGTGGCCTTTGTTGGGGCGGGCAAGCCGCCGGAAACCGAGCCTTTTTGGGCCCGATGGCGCGTTCCCTGACCTCGAAATACCCCCCGTAATACCCCCGTAATTCCATACCACTTGCAACGATTCTTAAAGCTCCGGGGGAGTAAGTGTGAACCATCTTGAGGAGCAGATGGAATGCCCGCGACCAGGAAACGCGAAGCCCGCAAATCGCTGCGACAGCCCGCCTGGATCACGCTTGACGGCGGATTCGCGGCGCGCCGGTGCATGGTGCTGAACATTTCCAGCGCGGGCGCCAAGATCACGGCCGACAACGCAAGCACATTTCCCGGCACGTTACGGCTGGCATTCGCGCGCGATGCGCGGACGGGACGAAACTGTCAGGTGATCTGGCGCAGCGGAAATTCGATCGGCGTCAAATTCGTCCGGTGAGGGGCGGCCCATCAGCCTGCTTGTCTGGCCGCGGAAGATCATGCTCGGACAAAGAGGATTTCACGACATCGGCGGCGCGACGAATTGTGCAAATCCAGGTCGGCCGGCGAATTGCCCGAACCAGCGCTCGAGCTGCGGCAGTTTTGGCTTGGTGACGCCTTCGACGCCGAGCCAGCGGCGGGCATAGGCGCCGATCGCGATATCGGCGATGGTGAAATCATCGCCCTCGATGAAACGCCGCGTCGCCAGTTGATTTTCGACGATCCGCCACACCACGGCCTCCGTGTCGACGTCCTTCTGGATCGCGGCCATGTCGCGTTGTTCGACCGGCGTGCGCACCAGCGCCCAAAACACCGGACGATCGACCGGCTGCAACGTCGACAGCGTCCAGTCGAGCCAGCGGTCGACCGCAGCGCGCTGCTTGGCCGCCGCAGGGTAGATCGGCGATCCCGTGCCGTAGGCGAGACAGAGATAGCGCATCACCGAGTTGGATTCCCACAGCACGAAATCGCCATCGACCAGCGTCGGCACGCGGCCGTTCGGGTTCATCGCGAGATAGGCGGGCTCGTTGTTCTTGCCGAACGCCATGCCGGCATCGATGCGGGCATAAGCGAGGTCGAGTTCGCGGAGGCACCACAGCACCTTCTGCACATTGACCGAGTTGGCACGGCCCCAGATCGTCAGGTGTCCGTTGTCCGGCACGTTTCGCTCCCGTCGTTTCGGCTTGCGCCGTTGATAGCGGAAGTTCAGCAAAAAAGCGCGGGTCTTGCCGCAAACAAAATTCAGGCTCCGCCGCGTAACGACAGAGCCTGCATTTGTGTAAAGCCTACTGAGAAATCCGTCAGTGCCCGAAGAAGAGCCACAACAGAATGATCACCGGTATCGGTACGCCCAACAGCCAGAGCAGTATTCCTTTGCCCATCGTCTCCTCCTCAAACCTGCCGAAGAGGCAACGCTGAAGCGCAAGATGCGTTCCCGAGCGGAATTAGGTCTCCGCCTCGCTCACCAGTGGCCGGTGTTCGGCATAGAGATCCATGGCTCCGCCGGCGGCTTGGGTTCGCCCTTCTGCAGCAACTCGATCGAATGCAGATCCGGCGAGCGAATGAAGGCCATGCTGCCGTCGCGCGGCGGGCGATTGATGGTGATGCCGAGCTTCATTAGGCGATCGCAGGTCGCGTAGATGTCGTCGACCTCGTAGGCGAGATGGCCGAAATGACGGTCCTCGCCGTATTTCTCCTCGTCCCAATTATAAGTGAGCTCGACCAGCGGCGCGCCACGGGTTTTTGGTAGATTCTTGAGCAGGCCCTCGTCCTCGGGCGCGCACAAAAACACCAGCGTGAATTTGCCTTTGTCATTGTCGATGCGGCGGACTTCCTTCAGGCCCAGCGCATCCGAATAGAATTTTAGCGCGGTATCGAGATTGCGGACGCGCAGCATGGTGTGAAGGTAGCGCATGTTGGTCTCCCTTGAGCGACTGGGATTTGTTTGGTTGGCTGAGGAGGGAGTAAATAGCAGAAAATTTCAGCAAAGGGCAGGGTCTATGCGACGGCCAAGCCCATCATGTCGAGCTACCGAGAAGTTACGCTTTTGGCATCAGCGGAGGATGCACGGAGGTGCGGACCGATCCCGCCCGGGGGAGGGCAGGTTGCCGCGATCCCATCCGAGTATCGTAATGAGGTGTGCCCCGCAAACCACAACAAGCCAATATTGTTCAACCGATGGCGATGGTGCGATTGCAGCTGAATCAGCGATCAACTAGACCGCAACCGGGGCTGGGAAGCGGAGAGTAAAATGAGAGTCGCTTCCTTAGAGAGTATATTGGCGGTGGCTACGCTGGTATCGGCCATTGTCGTCGTGCTGTGGGGAATCAAGATCTTCTACAGCGTCTGAACAGGCAGGAAGTCGCGTCGGAACAAGAAACCTCCAAGAAACTCCAAGCAACCGACAGAGGCATCCCTTCCGCGGCGGCGGAAGCCTGCCGTTCGAATTGCCCGGCGAAGAGTTCGCCAAGCGCCGGAACTTCAAACCTGCCAGGTCTCACAATCGGGAAAAAGCGTGGCAGAAAAGATTCACGGCGCCGCCACGAGAACAAAATCGCCGAAAATGCATTGACGACGAATCGAACGCGGCTCAAGGTTCGAGCGAGTAATCACCCAAGTCATCACCAACAAGTATTGAGTTTGGTTCCAGGTCCTTCGCAGAACTGCGCAGGCCGCGAGAGCAAATTTGAAGGTCGTCAATGCATGTTAGCTTCTATCTGATGATCGCAGCGCTCGTTCTTGTGGGCATGGAGGTTGCTTACGCGCTCTATCAGTTGGCTACCTTCGTTCTGTAGGTCCCATGTCAGGTTGCAGCATCCAGAAGGTTGGCGACATAAGCGCAGGAGATTTCAAGCAGACGCCGATACAATTGTGCTCGACGTCGCGTCGAAGCGCGAGGTCAAAAACGGCGCGATCGTCCCTGACGACAGCTTTCCGGACCGCCACTAACCTAACCTATTCGGTTAGGTTAAAATCCAAATCGCGTTGCGGCTGCAGGACGTTGCGCTAGGGGTAGCCATGGCCCCTTCATTCTACCAGGCCGACAAGCAGACCCACCGGCGCGTGATGGTCGTAGGCCTGCTGTTGTGCGCAGTCTTTGTCGCGGTCAGCTTTTCGCTCAGATCCCAGCCCGAAGATACCCGTGCGCTCGTGAAGGCCGACCGGCTGGTCCGAGCGGCCGGTGAGCAGCGTCCCGCCAATTGAGCCGCGGCGGTCATATTTGCCGGCCAATTTGTGAGCCAGGTCACTGGACTTCGAGACCTCGCAATGGCTGTTTGGACTGTCTTGAGGCCAGTGAAGCGGCGGCGTTTCCATGAAAAACGGGCTCTATTCGATCCACACCCACATGCTCGATGGCGTCAGGGGTCGCGACAGCGGGATACTCATCCTGCGTGACGGCGTGCTGATCGGCGGGGGGCCCTACTTCTGGTCCGCGGGGTCCTATACTGTCGGCAACGGGACATGGAAGGGGCAATTGCACACCAACCAGCATTCGCCCTTTGCGGATCCGTTCCTTCGGCCGTTATTTGCAGGCCAGGAAGTGACCAGCGGATTTACCGGCACTTTTGCCAATGACGAGGCCGAGGTTTTCGGCACCATGCTGGTGGGCAACCGCAGCCTGAGCTTTCGCGCGACCTTGAAGAAGCTCGCAGACAGCTGATCGGCGACAGCTAGACTTGGTCCTGCTTGTCCTCGGATTTGTGAGACATCGCGATGGCGATGAAGCCGGCGTAGCCGATCACATTAATCAGGATTTCCAACCATAGCGGCATTCAAGGATTCCCGTTCGGTGACAATTCCGAAGGGCTGCGATGAGTTCCCGCTCTCGAAAGCGCAAACCACGGGCCGACCACGAGGGCAGCCCGGTTCCCCCTGCAACCATGGAGAACCGCTTGCGTTAACAAGCGGGCATTTGGATGGAGGAGATGTGCATGAAAAAGGCATTTGCAATCATGGCGACGGTTGCCACGGTTGCGGCAACCACGATGACCGCGCCGGCTGAGGCGCGCGGCATCGGTCCCGGACTGGCATTCGGCTTGGCGGCTGGTGCGCTAACCGCAGGTGCGATAGCGGCGTCCGGACCCTATTACTATGGGCCGGGCTACGGCTACTACGATGGTCCGCGCTATTACTACGGCCCTGGAACTTACGCCTATTACGATGGTCCGTATTACCGGCATCATTATTATCGGCACCCCTACTATCGGCACTGGTAGCCGAAAAAAGCCCGGAGCATTGCTCCGGGCTTTTTGCTTGCTCCCCGGAGCTTAAGGTAGGACTAGAATGACGCCCGTTCCGTCTTGCGCGCGTTCTGCATCATGGTCAGGAAAAATTCCTCGCGTTCGCGCTCGAACTTCTGCTGGGTCGCTTTGAACGTTGCAACGCGGGTTGCGATTTCTTCGCGCTCTTGCGCGCGACGTTCTTCTTGCTTGGTCATTGCCCATCCCTCGCGTGTGATTCGTGCGCCACGCGCATCTGCGTTCTTGATTGGGGCGTGAATTGGGAATTGGCGTTGCATGATTGTGTTGCACACACGCAAAAAATTTTGTGAGCGGCTCCGGCTCGCGGTGGATCGGCGAAGAAATCGCCTGCACCGCGACAGACTGTGAAGTCGAAGAAAGGGCGAGGGGGCCCGGGAACCGCAAGTCACCGGAGCTTCCCTGAACCAGGCGGCCTGAAAGCGCGTGACAGGGTGAAGCGGGTCTCGGGGGGCTCCCGCGCGCTCCGGCGGCGGGGCGGCCGAACATCCGATTGGCTGTGCTATGATTGGCACAACCAACAATTGGATGGTCGCCCATGATTGCCTTGGATCTCAGGAGCGGCGTGGAACAGCTCGGCGACATGATCGCCGCTGCCTCCACCATCGTGCCCTTCACCGGTGCCGGCATTTCGACCGAGTGCGGGATTCCGGACTTCCGCTCGCCCGGCGGATTGTGGACGCGCAATCGCCCGATACCGTTCGATGAGTTTGTCTCAAGCCGCGACGCCCGCGACGAGTTGTGGCGGCGGCGCTTTGCGATGGAGGCGACCTTTGCCGCCGCCAAGCCGGCGCGCGGCCACCGCGCGCTGGCCTCGTTGTACCGCGCCGGCAAGATTCCGGCCATTATCACCCAGAACATCGACAACCTGCATCAGGTTTCGGGTTTTTCGGCCGAACACGTTGTCGAGCTGCACGGCAATACGACCTATGCCCGCTGCATCGGCTGCGGGCGGGCCTATGATCTGCCATGGGTCAAGCAGCGCTTCGATGAAAGCGGCGCACCTGACTGCGCCACCTGTGATGAACCGGTAAAGACCGCGACCATTTCATTCGGTCAGGCGATGCCGGAGGACGCGATGCAGCGCGCCACCAAACTTGCCCAAGATTGCGACCTCTTCATTGCGATCGGATCGTCGCTCGTGGTATGGCCGGCAGCGGGTTTTCCATTGATGGCGAAGAATTGCGGTGCGAAACTCGTCATCATCAACAATGAGCCGACCGAACAGGACGACATCGCCGATCTGGTCATCCGCAGCGACATCGGGGAGGCGCTCGGGCCGTTCGTGGGCAACTGACGCGCGATGATTCGCACCTATGCAAGCTGTTCATAGGTTCCTACAAATGTGTTTTTTTTCTATACGGCGCAACCGGGAGTGTTATCGTTTGATTCGCGAGATTCGCGTGACGCCGTCGTGAGGTAATCGCGGACGGCCGGCCCCGGTGCTGGGAAAACGGGGCCGCATAGAAATAGCAGAAGTGTGGAGTCCGGGGTTATGGGGTCGGACGGATTTGAGTCTAAGAAAATCGGGGGTCCCGGAAGCGGGACCGGACCGGGTGGTCTTGGCACGGGCGAATTCTCGGGCGCGGGGCGCGATCCCGCGATCGATGCGTTGACCGGCCTTGGCGATGTCGCCGCCAACCTCGTCGAAATCTCCGGCGTTATCAAATGGTTCGATGCCTCGAAGGGCTACGGCTTCATCGTCCCGGATAACGGCTGGCCCGATGTGCTATTGCACGTCACAGTGCTTAGGCGCGACGGTTTTCAGACGGCTTATGAGGGAGCGCGGCTGGTCTGCGAATGCGTCCAGCGCGCCAAGGGCTACCAGGCGTTCCGGATCCTCTCGATGGACGAATTGACCGCGATCCATCCGGCGCAGATGCTGCCGCCGCGCACGCATGTCAACGTGACGCCGACCAGCGGGCTGGAGCGGGCGCAGGTCAAATGGTTCAACCGGCTGCGCGGATTTGGCTTTCTGACCTGCGGGGAGGGGACCCCCGATATCTTCGTGCATATGGAAACCTTGCGCCGGTTCGGCATGACCGAACTGCGTCCCGGCCAGTATGTGCTGGTCCGGTACGGGCCCGGGTCCAAGGGCATGATGGCCGCCGAAATCCACCCCGAGGCCGGGTCGCCAGGGCTGTCGTCGCACTAGCCCAAGCATCGCCTGATCGATCTGACGGTATCGTGAGCAGGCCGCGGCTACCGCGGGCGGTCTGGTATTTGCCATGATCGTTGGGCTAGGGTCGATTCCGAACCCCCTCATCATCGCAGGCGCAAGCTGTCCATGAATTCTGTTCGAAATCCCGTTTTGCGCAGCTTTTGCGGCTGGCTGACGGCCCTTCTTGTCGTGGCATCAGTTGCGTTCGCGAGCGGGGAGGTGCGGGCGGCGAGCTTCCAGCCGCTTGAGATCGTCACCCAATCGGGTGTCCAGGTTTTCTCGGTCGAGATCGCAACCACCGAGGAGGAGAAGACCACCGGCCTGATGTACCGCAAGGAGCTGCCGGACGGGAAGGGAATGCTGTTTGATTTCTCGCCGGAGCAGCAGGTGTCGATGTGGATGAAAAATACCTACGTCTCGCTTGATATGATCTTCATTCGCGCCGACGGCCGTATCCTGCGGATCGCGGAAAATACCGAGCCGCTGTCGACGAGGATCATTCCCTCGGGCGGGCTGGCGAAGGGTGTTTTGGAGGTGAGCGCCGGTACCGCGCAAAAATACGGCATCAGGCCCGGCGACCGCGTGGCGCATCCGCTGTTCAACGGCCACTGAGTTGAGCTGGCAAGCCGCCTTGATGGTGCTGGTCTAAGCGTGTATCGACGCATTTCCTGAAGATCTCGGGGTATAGCGCAGCCTGGTAGCGCGGCAGTTTTGGGTACTGCAGGTCGTTGGTTCGAATCCAGCTGCCCCGACCAGTAAAATCAATAGCTTAGCCTGATTTTCCTAAGCCAAATCTTCCCAGAAATCGCCATTGGGAAGAACATGGGAAGACCAAGAAAATAAATTTTACCCAGGTGCTGGCCCGATGGCGCCTGCACTGTGAATGCGGGGACAAGGCAGCCAAGGCGGGGAAGCATGCGGTAAGGATCACTGGCAGGAGGCCTTTGATGACTGACGAGGCGCTTTCTCCTCAAGGCCGGCAGCAAGCCGATCAGATGACCGCTCAGGCTATGCGCTGGCGCTTCCTCATCACTTTGGCTGCCGCGGTAGTTCTCATCGGCGGCGGCTGGCTAACGCTGTGGGCCACAGGCGGGAGTTCCACGGTCGCTCCGGCGCCGCACCCTACCGCTGCTGCTTCAGCAGCGAGCCGCCGGCCTTCGGACGAGCTTCTAGAAACGACCAAGGGTCTCCAGGTCACCCAGCAGCAGGCTGTCGACCAACTGCAAGTCGTTCAAGATCAGCTTGTCGCTCAGCAGGCGGAAATGAAAAAGCTCTCCGAGAAGATTGCCGCCCTAACCGAGAAACTCGACGCCCTGCAGCTATCGATCGCCAACATGCCGCCGACAACCCGCGCGGCCGGATCGCCATCCGGTCCGCAGCCAAAAGCACACTGAGACCCAATCGGGATGCCTCGCCGTGACTCCAGGAAGGCCGCTGGTAAGTCCGGGATGCGCGGGTTATAAAGGTGCCGGGCTATCCCTTCTATCGCACAGCGCGCCAGCGGACGGCCCCGAACCAAATCTTTTTTCCTGTACTTGAATCCTCGTTCTGCGTTGGGATTTGAGATGCCATGAGCAGCGCCCGCGCGATCCGATATCGCAGACTGGCCCTCGCCGAGCAGGACAAGGCCAATGCGGACCTGCTTCTTAAGCTCGCAGATGAATGCGATCGGGGGATTCTCTGCACGGCTGAATGGCGTTCGCCATCCCGCAAAAATGAGCAGCCGCAAAAAGCAGGAGGCGACAAGCTTCGGTTTGAGTGGGAGTGACGGACGTTGAAAACCTTGTCCCAAATCGGGCTGCCCGCCGAAGCCCATCCGCCGCCTGGTCGAGCTCGGGCTGAAGGCGAAGAAATGAGGAATAATGGCGACAGAAATAAAGGTTCCGAAGATTGCAGGCGTCTCGAAGTTGTATGTCGGGCGATGGTTCAAGCGAGTTGGCGATCCAGTCAGCATCGGCGAGCCCGTGGTCGAGATCGACACTGATAGTTTGACGCACGAGATCCAAGCGCCGGTCACCGGCATTCTATCTGAGATCTTGGTGAAAGATGGCGGATCTGTCGAACCCGGAACTGTAATGGGCACAATTGATCAGCTGTGAGAGGAAGGAAAATCAATCTTGTTCCTCTACCCGTGGCGGGCCGCGGCACCTCTCGATACAACCGGCGAGTTGACGCAATTTAGTAGAGCTGGAAGTTGGGGACTTTCGATGCCACTCACGCGGGGCCGTAGGTTACAACGCCAGCCGGATGACATTCGAATTCACCATGATCGATGACAAGGCCCATGTCGTCGACTGCGAGATCAGTAGCAGGGCGATGGATCAGCTTGCCGGCACCAGAGGCGCGCTGCCCGCTGAACGAGAAGCTCAATTTTTGCACCTGCGGGATGGGATCGAGCGCATCGCGTCTGATGTTTTCGACGAAGTGCCGACGTCAGGCCGGAAGGTCCGCATCTTCCACCATCATGTTCGGCAACACGAGCTGCGCTAAGGTTGTATTCTCGATGAATTTTTCGAAGCCCTCGCGGGCGGCTTTCGCGCGTTCTCCCTTGCCTTCGACTTCCGGTTGCGCTTGGATGGCGGCTGGTCTGGGGGATCAGCAAATGCGTGTTCTGGGAATCGTGGCGCTGTGCGCTGCGTTGGGCGGCTGCGCGTCGAGTTCTGCAGACATTACGCCCGCCTATGTCTCGCCGGTCGCCTATCAGACCTACACCTGCCAGCAGCTAGCGCTTGAGGCTCAATCTATTTCGATTAGGGCAGCGACGCTATCGGGTGCACAAGATAGCCAGCGCACCAAGGACGGCTGGGCGACCGCGGCGGCAGTTGTCGTATTCTGGCCGGCGGCATTCTTTGTAGGCGGCGACAAGCAGACGGCGGCGGAACTGTCCCAAATGAAGGGTCAGATGGTCGCCGTCGAGCAGGCCTCGATCGCAAAGAAGTGCAACATTCAGTTTAAGGGGGAACGGCCACCGGGCACGTGATCCATATCGCCGCCTGGTCGAGCTAGGACTTCGAGGTTAAAGCCAAATGAGTGTTGCAGGTTCTATCGAGGCCACACGCGAACTTTGCGTCGACTTTGGACAACTTGATCGAACTCGCCAAAGAAAGTCGCGCACCAATTCGCGCCCTCTCGTTTATTGAGCGGGCCCGCGCAGATTTGCGCACCTACCTCGATGAGATTGAGCGTCTGGTCGAGCTCGGGCTGAAGGCGAAGTCGAGGTTCAAATAAAAAACGCTGGCCAAACTCCAGCCTATAACGTCAGTCATCGAATTACTGCTGGACTGCAGGTCCGCCTCGAACAGTTGAACTTTGCTATGCCGTTTAGAAGTCCAGGCATCATCCCAATCGCTCCAGGTATGACGTTCATCCTCGCAGCTCCAGTCGCCATTGGTGGCCCATCGGGGGTCAGTACGATAGGATCAGCGAATCATATTCGCTTGGGGTCGCATCGATTACTTCGATGTTTTCGACAAGCCGCATTATCTCAAATTTCGTTTCGCCAGCGGAGAGGCCATCCGAAAACACGACGGAACCGTCATGCGAACCGTCGGCTGGAAGATGTATCCCCAAGATGAGGGCAACACCGCAACATAGGCCCACTCGGAAGGGCCCTCTACGACGCCGCCTTGCGCAAGCCAACCGGATCAATCTCGGATGATTAACCTACCGCCCGAGGTCGCCCGGCGCCTTAGAAGATATGCGGGACTACTTCGCTGAGCCGGAACGCCATTAAGCGGGATGAAATCGCAGCTCGCATAGGCGCCGTGGTCGCCTACACCATCGACAAGTCCCTCGGATGGCCTTCGGTGCTTGTGGCAACCGGAATTTTTTTACGGCTTTCGTCATTCTAGATCGGCAAGAGCTTAAGGGCGCCCCGAAGCACGTCCAATTTATCGATCCGTGATCGTCAAGGGGCAACTTAGGCTGATGCTATCCGGTCGCCCGCAGAAGATCACTTTCGGAGAGATGCGCGACACTGGCGTGCGCGGCATCCTGATCTATTGCGCGGACTATCATTGTAGCCATTCGATCGCAGTCAGCGCAGACCCATGGCCTGATGACGTCCGGCTTTCCGATCTCGAGCCGCGGTTCGTGTGCAAAGCCTGCGGCAAGCGCGGCGCCGATGTGCGGCCCGACTTCAATTGGAATAGGCAGCCGGTCGCGATGATGGGCTATCGTTAGTGTCCTGGTCGCGCCCCTTCCATGATCCGATTCCGGTACCGAAGGGAAAGCCACTCCTCACCCTGAAGGACGCTGCGGCCTACATACTGAAGCTTCCAAAGACAAAGCAGAAAAGCCCCGAGTGGCAGACCGCCGGCGAGGCCCTCCTGATGGCCGCGGAAGATAGAGGGCCGATGATGCATGCGCGGATCGGCGTCATGCAGGCGTTGAACCGTCACCACGTTCGCGAGTTCAACCCTAAGCACAAAGAGCCGCATTGGGGCCGGCGCAAGTTGAAGAGGGACGAATAAGGTTAAAGGTTAGTTAACGTTTGACTGATACATGTGCGTGCATGACCAGATGAGGTCATTGTGCAAACAGTCGAAACAAGCAGTTCCGTTGAAGCCAGACGCTGTAGATCCGCCCAATATCGCGGACGGGCAGCAGAGCTGAGGTTGAACGGGTCAAGATTTTTCGGCATGGTCCGGTCCGTCCAGGAAGACCGATCCTGCAGCCCGCAACGATGGATTGTCACGATCGTGCCAACGGTGGAGAAGCCCTCTCTCGTTGGTTGGCGGTATAGGTTGCGCTCGAATTCAAAGAAGGCGTGCTGGTCAACTGGCAGTATCCGAGCGGCACGATGAAGTCGGCACTTTTGCGCTCTTGCCCAAAATGCAGGCGCGCCCGAAAGCCAATCGTCGTCAGCGTTCACGTATCCTGCCCCACCAATTCATGTAACGTGCGCGATGGCCCAGTTCCTAGACCGTTCAATTGGTAGGAGGCCATGAGCGCGCGCATGTAGGCGACGTCAGCCGCTTTGATCGCAGCATCGTACGCCGGCCACCCTGCGGCGAGCCCGCTGTAGGATGCCTTCGCGGCGGCTTGCGCCGCTTGGCGCGCTCCTTCGGCTAGAGCCACAGCGGCTTGGTGCGCCGCGATTTGTTGCGGGGTCGTGCTCATCTCAGTTCTCCTTCTCGTCCGTTAGGGATTCCACACGTCGAAGTCGACGCCCGCGGCGATTTGCGGTTCGTGGCTTCGTGTAGCCATGGGATAGTCGCCCGTACCCGGGGTTCGCCCGTAGCTTTCGCATTCGGGAAGCGTCTTGCCCTTTCGGCGCATCATAAAAGCATAGCGCGCAGCGGAAATCAGATCGTCACGTTGCCGCACGATCTTGTAATCCTCGTCGCGGTGATAATTGAGAATTTCCTCGGTGAGCTCGCCCATGTGACTCGCGATCGTGAACTTGCCGAGCTTCATGTAGCCGCACATTTCCTCGATCGCGGGTTCGGTATGAAATCCGCCGCCGAGATTTTCCGCGTGCGTCGCCATCATGGGCGCTCCCAGGCGCTTGTAAATCTCGGCGAGCTGCTGTCCGGATCCCTTCTCGTGCTGTAAGCCATCGTGAGGCCATGCGATGGGAATTCGCAGGCCGTGGCAGAGGCCAGCGAGCCGCTTGACGTGATAAAACGCCTCCGACCGATCCATGCGAAAGCCGTCGACAACGAAAAACTCTTCGGTATCGTTCACCCAGGCGCACAGCGCAGCTGCAAACGGGTGGCCATAGCCGAAGTCGATGCCAACAACCCACCGCGCCCATGACTTGATATCGTTGTCCGGATCGAAGGTTCCGACCAAGGTTTCGATGGGAAAGGGGAACACGCGCGCGATACCGAGTTGGGGAATGCCGTGGATCCGGGCCTCGCGTTCATGAGGAAGATAGTTTTCTTCCAGCTGTGCGCGGCGTTCGGCGCTGATGTGCTTGGCCTGATGCGCCTCTATGCGCGTGTCAGAACGATCGGCAGAATATTCATTGAGAAATCGATATGTCAGTTCGCCGCCGCCCTTCAGCGGGGTGTATGACATGAACAGGACGCCGTCGGTCGCGGTGGTGCGGGCCAGCAGTTCGGAATAGACATCCTCTGGGCAACGCTCGTCGATCCAGATCCAATCGACCGATTCCGATTGCATCTTGGTGGCGCCCTGCTCAAACGACTTGAAGGTCGCCGTTGAGACGCCATCGCGGACGCCATCGGTGTGATGTGCAACGCTCAGCGTGTCGATCGAGCCGGTGCCGCCGGGCACCATAACGGGCTTCGAAGCAAAGGAAGCCAACGGGATCGTGCCGCTACCGAATTCGCCTTGTCTGGACACAAGCTGCCGTTGCGGTCCGTCGCGCACGAGTTGGGCGGTGACGCCAACTATCCAACCGCGGGTCGCCTTGTCGAATTTCTTTCCCGGCCACCATTTTGGATATTGACCGGTCATGTGCAGCGAGGCTTCGAAGGCTGCTGAAAAACTTTTTCCCACCTGGTTGCCGCCGCGTAGCAGCCGCTGATGATGCGTCTTGCCTTCGGCGAAGAACTTCAGCTGTGGTTCGTAGAACTCCTCGGGCCCGAAGAAGTCGGCAAGATGGAATTTTTTGCGGAACTCTGCAGATGTGAGTGCCTGCTTGGCGAGGCGCATGACTTTCGCGGGATCGGGTGTGTCGTCGATCGTCATTCGGCGGCTTCCATCTCGACGACTTTGCCTTCGATTACCTTGGCTGAATCCGCGCGGCGAGACGTGTCGGCCGCTTCAAGTGCTTCGATGCGATCGAGGCCGTTGTGTCCGAACAGTGCGAGCAGCTTTTCCCGAGGTGTTCCCAATTCGCGCAGCGCGCGCAATTCCTCGAGCGCCTCGCGGTCGGGGTCAATCGTCCGGTGCAGAACTTCGATATTATGCCGGGAATACGATTCGATTGGATCGGCCCGACTTAAGACGGCATCGACGGCCCTCATATGATCGCGATGTTTAGAATTGCGGACCAGGGCCAACACTGCAGCGACAGCCTCCGGATGACCGAGCCGCAAAACCTTTCGCGATTGTTCCGCCACGGCCGCAATAAATCGCTCGTCGCGGCTCATCCGCCATGCCAACTTCGCCAGATTGGTTGGTGTCGATTGCTTACCAAAGCCTGCGGCGCGACAGGCACGCGTCAGGGCGCCGTGGCCGGGTTTCTGGGTCACCAGATGATCAACGAACGACCGCCACTGGTCGTTCGGGAGGGCGCGCATGTGGTCGCCGAGTTGTCCCCAGTCTTTTCGCATGCGTCGTTTTCTGCTGACGGCGGTCATGACACCGGCACCACCTTCGGCGGTTCGGTGTGCAGAAATCCCTTCGGAACTTCTCGATAGGCGTGGTTGAGCGCGTAGGCCATAGCCAACAAAGCGGCGTCACCGGCCGCGGCTTCGACTGATTGGATTTGCTCCGCGGTCAGCACAACGGGGACCGTGCGATGTTCGCCCGTGTCTCGGTGTTCGAATTCGCAAATGAAGTGCATCAATCCTCCGCCGCGGCGTCAGCGCGCTTCAGCTTGTCCTCGGCCGCTGCGCGATCGAGAAGGGCGAGCGCGTGCCGGTACCGTGCAATTTGCAACCAGCTTTATCCCTCCTCAGGCAGGACTACGCCGGAAAGCGTCGCCTTACTGACGTGAAGGAGATGTTCGCGCAGATGAGGAATCTCGCGTGACCATCGTCTGGATTTACGTCGACACGCGCAAGCAGGTCGGCGACGTCGACCACCTCAAGGTGTTTGCAAATTTGGACGCCGCGGAGATATGCTTCGAGGAGAACGATCAAGGCGTGGCGTTCGAAGATGAGGTTCTCGAATGTCTGCCTGCTGTGTCGTACAAGCAACGCCTTCTTTGTTTCTCCGTTGCAAACCGGCTTTTTGACTTCACAAATCGAGCCCGTGCTGCGTAGGTAAGGCGCGGCGCCAAGGTTGGCTAGGGCATTCTGATCAGTGGGGAACGGCGCGCGCACGGAACCTTACGGCAAGCTTCATCAACTCAACAGAGAGGCCGCCGGAAGGCGGTCTTTTTGTTTTGCGATATCTGATTAACCCGCAGCGCCAGCATTCAGCTTAACAAGCGAGTTTGGTCGCAGGGTGATGGGAAAGCGATAGCGTAGCTGCACCGGAAATTATCCTAGCCGGGTTTACCATGGTAAAGCCGCCAGCGTCATACTCCGCCAGGCGGCTTTGTTTTCAGACGTTCAGGTTGCGCCATGACCGATGAACAGCTCGCAGCCATGCACAAATTACTTGCCGAGTACCATCGCAGGCTCGCCAAGGAAGCGGTGCTCGACGTCGTGCAACAGTATCACTCCGATCTTGCGCAGCGACTTTCGGATGAGGTCACGCTGATACCAAGGCGAACGGCGATTGTGGCGCGTCTTCACGAACGCGAACAACGAGAAAAGCACAAAGGCGAGTGAGACCCGCATCGGCGGCTCGCGATCTTCGCCATGCTGCTGATCGTCGCGCTGTTAATCATCTGGTAGGTGTTTGGAGCCGCCTGGGGATAGCGGGTCAATCAACTCTTAACCGCACCTTGGTATTCTGGAGTTGGGCATTCGGGGCGCGTGTGTGCTGGCTTACGGCCGGCCTTAAAGCGTGCGTGTGTACCGATGGCCTTAGACCCGGAAGAAATTGTTACGCTGCTGCTGCTTGCCGCGCTGGCAATCGCCTGGAATTGGAGGCTCGGGCTCTGATACTCTTGCCCTAAGCCGGTGCCGGGATCGCCCGTATCGCGCCGACAGGTCGCGCCGCATTCCCCGTCGATCTCAATAGGCGGTGCGCTACGCAACCGACTTGATCGCTCCGAAGTTCTGACTCGATCTCGTCGCCGGCTCGACCGACCCGGAAGGCGTCGCATTTGAGTAGGAGGTGCTGGAGTGAAACTCATTGAACCTATGGCGGGATTCCTCGACGCACAGTAGTAATGGGGGCCATCAAGTGTCGAACATCGTCGTCCGAATAGCCATATCGATGTTGATGTCGATCCTGTTTTCCCAGGTCGCGCAATCTCAATCGGGTTATCCGCTCGTTTGTCGCAGTGGCGGCGGGAGGAAGCTGAGTTGGTCGTCGCTTTTTAAACGCTCGCACAAACCTCATAGCTTATTTTGATCGCGCCCCTAACGCCGCCGGCACAAACGCGCCGCTGCAATCGGGCCAGTGTGCTTGGATAGACAGGCCGATGAACTCCGGTGAGGCGGGTGCGATGTTGTGGAATCTCGACGCTACCCTCGCGACCACCTTCAAAGCTAACGGCCCCTCCACACCGGAGGTCGCGGTAACTGGGGGATCCGACATGGCGCGCGCAAAGCTCTTTGTCGACTACATGCGCACTTCCGGCGCGTATTTTACCGCTACCGGCTACAACTCGAACGCCGGGTATATGGTCGTGACCGATTTTCGCGGCGGCCGCTAGTTCTGGCAATCTGCGCTAAGGTCGAAAGCCATGAGATAGAAGGGTCGACCGATGCCGCTGACGCAGGGCCGAATAGTTGGTTATGACAACGAACGGCTGGCGTTCAGATTTACGATGCTGAATGGCGACGAAACGGTCAATTGTCAGATGCCTACCATGCTGCTGCTCGCGACGCTGGTAATCGCCGGGAATTGGCGGCTCGGGCACTGATGCTTCCGCCGCGTTGATTTCCGTCACGTCCGATGTCAGTCGGATCGTCTATCCCACCACTATTCCGCGCGGTGAGGGTCGTCTCTGCTTTGCCCGGGCGGGGATTTAAGTCGCGGCTCAATTAAAAAGGGCTTCAGGAAGGTTGCGAGGTTCTTCCTGAAGCCCCCACCGGACTAATGAACAGATCGGGTGATAAAATGCCCCCGGTGTTCCTCCAGTAGAACACCCCTTTCCAAATCCGGAAATCCGGGAATTTACGGGGCCGCCCCGCACCGCGCCTTCGTCGTTCAGTGGCGCTGACGCCGCCATTGTCCACAAATGGCCGCCGATTACTGATGGTCCGCTAGGAAAATGAGTGATTTGCAAGGGGAGGTTGGTCTTGATGGCCCGACCATTTTTGTCGCAATTGGAATTGTGATCCGCGATGCACGCCGATCCCATAGCCGGGCGTTTCGCGACACGATGAAAAACCTGAACAGCCCGAGAGTCCCGGCATATTTTGACCTCGGGCCAAGCGCCTGGCCAAGCGCTTGGCGAAGTGCCGCCGGAACGGCGCTGCTGCTCGCACTGTTCCTCGCGCTCAATTGCCGGTCGATGACCCAAGTGCTGCACAACAGTTTGCCCGGCCATCCGAATTTCTGGAGCGCGGTTGGCGCAACGTTGCTGTTGGCCGCGCTGATTCCGCTGTTCGCGCTGGCGCGCTTCAGCTTCGGATATATTGTCGGGGTCGCCTCCTTTGGTCTGATCGCCGGATTCATCTGGCTGAGCTATTTCGTTGAGCCGGCCTATGACGATGTCCGGGCCCGCTGGTCCGCCGCGGCGTCGCTGTTGCTGTTTCTGCTTCCGGTGCTGTTTCAGACGACGCGGCTGCCGCGGGCGATCGTGCTAACGCACAGGACGATGAACCGGCTGCTGCTGCTGGCGCTTGGCATCGCCATCGCCGTTCTGGCGTGGAATAGCTATTACGGATTCGCCGTGGTCGGGATATTGGAAGCCGATCAGCTGCGCGGCACGTTCGAACGTCCCGCAGTATTGCGATATCTCACGGCGGCGGTGATCGGCAGCGGTGCTGCTGTTTGCATTTGCGTATTTCGCCTGCCAGCGCCGCTATGTCGTGGCGGCGTTATCCGTCTGGCTGATTGTCTGCTTCTACCCGGTTCTACTAAACAAGACGGTGCTGCTTGCGGGTGTTTGGCTGCCGTTTCTGTTCCTGCTGTTCCGGACATTCGAGCCGAAGCGCGCACGGTTCTTGCGTTGCTGATCCCGATGGCGGTCGGGCTTGCGGCCTATGTCACCGTCCCCGCGGGAAATCCCGTGTAACAGTTGGCGGCGTACATGTTCGGATTTGCCAACTACCGGATGTTCGCGTTCCCGTCGCTGGCGCTGGATCGCTATTCCGATTTTTTTGCCAGCCATCAGCTGACCCATTTTTTCAGCCTCATCCGGGCGATCAAGGGCTGTCCCTATGCCTACCAACTCGGCGCCGAAATGGCGGAGCGTTACCACATGGGCAACCTCAACGCTTCGCTGTTTGCCACCGAGGGCATCGCCTCGGTGGGACCGATCTGGGCGCCGGCATCGGCCTTGGTCTGCCGATTGATCCTCTCGCTCGGCAACAGCATCTCGGCGCGGCTGTCGCCCTGCTTGATCGCGGTCTCATCGGGACTGGTGGTGCAAGCCCTCATCAATGTGCCGCTCTCGGCGGCATTCCTGTCGAACGGCCCGTTCGCGCTGCTGTTGTTATGGACGGTCACGCCGGATCCGGTTGACGGCGAGGGTCGCTAGCGGCACAATCCTTGCCGTTGCAATTCGTGCATTTTCAGGGAGCCGGATATTAGGAGGGCCGATTGAACCTATTCATTCGTTTTACGATCATTTCATTGCTGCTTACGACCTCCGTTTCCGCACAAAAGCTCGTCGATCCGACCGCGGTCGCGCCGGAATATCGGGAGGCCGCGGAAAAACGCCGGGCCGAGCAGATCAAGGAGCGCGAGTGCGCGCACAAGGCGGACATCGCAAAGATATTGCCGAGGGAGCGCACGGCCTATCTGCTGCAGTGCCTCGAAACGGATGCCGTCAAGGCAAATTAAAGCATGATCCGGAAAAAGCCTGCCCCGCACTTGATGCAGGGTGGGTAGCGGTTTTCCGAAGAGATCATGCTCAGACAAAAACTAGAGCGGGATGACGATCCGAAGAAGGGTCATCACGCTCGATCCGGAAATCAGGCTGGCCTGACGGCCCGTCCGAGCGCGAATTGACCGACGGGGCCTTCGACGTGGAACTCGATCCCCGTCATGGCGGCGAACAGATCGATGTTGCTGGTGCCGATCGCGCATCCGCCCAGCCCCATGTCGGTCGCCATCATGTAGAGCGACTGGATCAATACGCCGACATCCTTCAGGATCAGCGAATACGCGATGGATGAGTACTTCCAGGATATCCGGTTAAACCGCGCCGCGATCGTGATCAGGATCTGCGGCAGAGCAGGGATGTCCATTGCATACTCGGCTCCCTGAAACAGCGTCCCCAGGTCCTGCGTGCGGGCGGCGATCGGCACCAGCGCGTGTCGGTCGGCATCGTAGTGATAGAATCCGCGCGGCAGCCCTCCGCAGTTGGCGACGGCGAGATAGAGTTCGAGTTCGTAGGCGCTGCCGGCGGCCGGATAAGGCCGCATGGTGTAGGCGATATCGGGACCGCCGCCGTCAAGATCGAGCTTGCTGGTCCAGCTTGATTGAACGCGCGCGGTGCCCTCGAGAAATTGCGCAAGCTCGGCGAGCGTGATCGGCTGCTGGTCGTCGAACTCGCGGGTCGAATGACGTTCGTGAAGCAGCTTTGTGTATGGCGAGACTGCCTGATCGGCCGGCGCCGAAAACCTGGTCAGGTCGATTTTCATGCCGGGCCAGTGCGGCCGCACCGCCGGTGGCGGCGCTATGGCGTCGGCATAGGGATAAAGTCCTCCCAGTGGATTGGCCTGCCGGCCCTCGGTGCTGCGGGTGTGAAACAGAAGATCGTGAAAATCCCAAAGCACGAGGTTTTCGTCACCCTCGTTCGCCCGGCGGCCATCGCCGCCGGCATCGATCTTGAAGAGGATTTTGCAATCCACCAGCAATCCGAGTAGTTCCAGTCCGGGAAAGGAGGCTTGCCGCCGCAGCCGGCTGATCCTTTGCGGCGCCGATAGCGTCGCGATCGCGCTGGCTACTTTTGCATCGCAAATCCTGAACGACGCGCCGGCGAGCGGCGATTCCAAAATCACGTCATTGCCGCGCCGGCGCAGGTAGGCGAACCGCGACAGCACGATGGTCTCGGAATTGCCGAGCTTGGACGTTCGCGGCCAATAGTCGGCAAGCTGCGGTTCGATGACGACCTGGTCCTTCTTGCCGCCGCCATCTCCCAATCGGTATTCCAGAAGACCGCGCTGGCCCAACCGCCGGACCAAGAGATCGATTTCCTCGTCCACGCTGCGATCGCCGGACGTGGAGCAGTCGAGTGGCAGGCCCCTGCGCAGTCCCTGGGCGCGATCCAGCGCCGCAGTGCTGAACTTTCCCAAGCCGGCCGCGTAGCCATCGAAGCAGGCGGCAATATTTCCGTCTGCCTGCGTTTCCAGCGTGACGCGAGCGTTCAGCCGGGCGGCAAGGACTGCTGCGGCCATTCGCCCTGGTTTTTTTCCGGGAGCGCGCAAGCGCAAGGACCCTTCAGGTGTGCGGAAGGAACGGCGTGAGTTCGCTTTCCGGCAACGGGCGATCGAGCAAACCTAACTTTACCGGAACGTCGTAAAGCCGGCCCGGCCCGAAACGGCGATAGAAATGCCGCAAGCCAGGCACGATCACCCGCGCCACCGGGACCTCGACGTCGGGGCGCGTTTGATCGAGCACGAGGAAATCGTAGCCCGCGCGCCGAGCGATCGCAACGCAGGCCTCGACCTGTTCGCGCGCGTTGTCGAGCGAGACGTTCATGCCGAGATCCGGCGCAGCCGTCGGACGGCTCGCCGGGATCAGGAACGGATAATTCTCCAGACGCAACGGCGTGACGCCGTCGAGGCTCGACTTGTCGCCGCTTCCGCCGCCCATCAGGCCGATCGACAGGAACTGGCTCAGCTCGGTCAGCGAGCGCAGCAACGCGATGCGGCGATCGAAATGCGCGCCCGATCCAAACTCGATATTCTCCTGGCCGTCCTTCATCCAGTGCATGATCGCGACATAGGTGGGAATGCCGAGATCGCTGGTGACGTCGAGTACCCACAGCTTGCGCCCGGCATCGGCAAATTGGTTCTTGATATCGCGGATGTAGGAATCGTCGAATTCGCTGAGATCGACTTCCGATCGCTGCGACCGGTTGTACCACCAGATCGCGTAGGCATCGCGCTCCACGAGTTCGAGAAAGCCCTGGACGATGGCCTCCTGTAGCGTGTTGCCGGCGGCACAGCCGTTGGAATCGGTATGGAAGTCCCGATAGAAGAAGTACAACAGGCCGGTAGGCAGATATCGGAAGCGCTGGTCGCACAACGACCAGGCCGGGGACCACTCGATCCTGGCCGTGGGATCGATGGGGTCCGGGGTAGGATGTGAATCATCCTGGGCGGGTTCGTGCCGCGCCTTAAATTGCGCCTCGCTGAAGAGCTGCACGTCGTTGGCAAGGATGGCATCGCCCGGCGCGAAATCGGCAAACCGCCGCTTCATCCTGATCTCGTCGCCCTGGAAAATTCCCGAATAACGCTCGATCGCCTCCATCAGCGCGCTGGCTTCGGCTTGCTCGGAGGTGGAGCCTTTGCCAAAGCTGCCGCCACTTAGTCCCGATCTGAGTTGATCGACGTTCAAGGCCGGTGCCGAAAAATTATGCTGCGCAAAAAAGTTGGTGTTCATCGGCAGGTCGGCTTCGATCGGCTCAAGGCGCTTCACGACGCCGGTGAGCGGACTGACGTGCTTTCGGAAGCGCGAAACCGTGGTGCGCGACGGCACCGAGCGATACCCGCCGCTGGTCATGATGAGCTTGGCGCTGGGACCATTCTCGATCGGTTGCGGCGCACGGCGCGGGTTCTGCAGTTTCTTGCTGCCGCAGGTCGGGCATTGCGGGCGGCGCGCCACGTAGTGCTTGGCGATGGTCGCGCCCAACAGGTCGAAGCTCGCAATATGATCGCGCAAATCAGTGCGGAAGCCGGAGGCGACCGCTTTGGCGATTTCGAGGGCGGCAAACTGGATGGCGTTTTGCCCGAAAACGTTGCGGGCGAGCGGTGAAACGGCGACGGGCCGCGCCGGTCCTCGCTCGAGAAACCCCTTGATCTCGCGATTCCTGATCATGCGGTCGAACAGGCAGGTCCAGCAGGCGCTCTCGCCCGGCTTGAACACCGGTCCCACCAGCGGAAACAGGCCGGAGGGCTGCACCAGCAGCCAGGGTGTTTTGTTCGCCACGCGCTGATTGTTCAACCCCGCGAGCTGCCGTTCAAGATAATCGTTCACCAGCGTGATCGTCAGGTCGGGCGCACGCTTGACGACGTTGACGCCGAGCTCGGTCAGCGCCGAGCTCAGTTGTGCCGCACCTTTCACATCGATGGATTCGACGAGGACACCGCATTTCTTGAGATTCTCTTCAGCGATGTGGGGCGGCAGGCCGAGACTTGCCCAATAGCCGGCGACCGTGCCATCGGAGGATTGTAGCCCCGACACGACATACCGCCGCTCGATCAGCCGCTTGAGGGCTTCTTCGATCTTGTCGGACGGATATTTGCGTCCCAATTCGCGAACGAGCTCCGGAGCGCTCTTTCCACGTTCTCCGATGGCCGCGGCAAGCGCGCAATAGAGCTCGCCGTGAAGGAAGAATTTCCGGTCCTCGGAATAAAGGCAAACGACATCGGCAGGCAGCACATAGGCGGTGAAGTTCGGCGCGAACTGCAGAACGTCCTTGTTCGGGCGCCGCGTCGCACGGCTCTCGCTGGTCTTGTTGGTTTGGCCATTCATGACGTCAGCACGCGCATTTTACAAATCACTCCGAAGCGCCAGCGCGGGAGATAAGCCGCAGGAACATTCATGTCGAGTTCGCGCGCTAGCATTTTTTGAAAGGATTGAAAACCCGGGAAGCCATCATCGCCACGTCGGCCTGCGCGCGGATAATTCGCATGCGGCCGCCGAAAGCAGACATGGCGCAGCAGGCAGATATGGCGCAGCGGGCAACATTGAATGGCCGGGTCGACTTTGTCGGACCCGGCCATCTCGATATTGGTTAGTCGATCGTGTCGGCAAGCAGGCCGCCGGCTCAGCAGAGGCGGCAGACGCCCCAAGACGCGCAGCAAGATCCGCAGCCAGCTCCGCAGCCGCAGCCGCCGCCACAGCCTCGACATGCTCGGCAGCCGCCGCAGCGACAACCACGGCAGCCGCCGCATCGGCAACCCCAGGCGAGCTGTACGCCGCCTCGAGCCTGCGCTGTGTTTTCCTTGTCGAACAGATAGAACGTCGCCAGGCTGACGTCGGCGATTTCTTCTTCACCGAGCGTGAGCGCCTGAGTTGGCGCGAGATTCGTCGTTTGCTGAACGTCGGCCGCCGGAACGGCCGACGCTGATGCGCCGCCCCCTAGCGCAAAAGTCAAACCGGCGGCCCCTAACACCGGCACAGCGGCCTTGGTCACACGCTTCTTCTTCGAAGCTTGCTTCACCCGTGACATAGTCGCATCCTCCATACGTGGTAATGAGAGTTTCGAGTCCAGAGCAGCGTAATTGTACGCTTGGGAAGTGTGCCGTGCAAGGCTGCTTGCATACACGATGACGCGACGCAATGTTCAGCTTCTATTCATGTTGATGAACGTTTATCGGCGTTTCCGTGATGCATGATGCCCAAGAAAACCTCTGTGAGCACTGCCCTGCGTGGCGCTGCGAGCATCTATATTTGCTAGTGGTCCTTCGATTCTGACACGAATGTCAGAATCGGATCACTAAAATCGAGCGGAGAAATCGGCGTGGTCGATCCATCATGGACTTTTCGTCTGGTACGAACTGCTGACGACGGACACCGCAGCCGCTAAGGCGTTTTACGGCAGAGTTGTAGGCTGGGGCGGGCAAGACGCTTCCACGCCTGAATTCGCCTATACCTTATTTACGGCCGGACGTGGTCCCGTGAGTGGGCTTATGGAGCTGCCGCCAGAGGCGCGGAAAATGGGCGCGATGCCGCGGTGGGTGGGATATGTCACCGTCAATGACGTGGATACGAGTGCCGAGCGGATCGCGCGTCTTGGCGGAACGATCTATGTGCCACCGACCGACAGCAACATCGGCCGCATCGCGGTGGTGGCCGATCCGCAAACAGCGACACTTGCACTGGTCGAAGGGCTGCGGTTCGGCCAGGCGGAATCCGGCGACATCGGCGAGGTCGGGCGCGTCGGATGGCACGAGTTGCTTGCCGCTGACTGGAGCAAGGCATTTGCCTTTTACGAGGAGGTTTTTGACTGGCGGGAGACGGACGCCAAAACTGGCTCGTTACCCTCGTATCACTTGTTTTCCGCAGGAGGGCGCACCATCGGTGGCATGTTCACCAAGCACGCGAGGGCGCCGGTGCCGTTCTGGCTCTACTACTTCAATGTCGGCGACATCGACATGGCGCTGCGGCGGGTTGAGGAAGGTGGCGGCCGGATTGTCATGGGCCCGCATGATTTGCCGGGCAACAGCGGTGTTGCCCGATGCATCGACCCTCAAGACGCGATGTTTGCGTTGCAGGGCCCGCGAACCAGCGACCCTACCCGGCGGCTGCCCGATCCCGACATCGGGTGGTCCTCGGACTGGGGCGACATCTCATCCAGGGGCAGACTGGTGGTCAAGCCGCGCTCGTGAGGCGCGCATTCGACAGGTGCGTCAGCTGCCCAGAGCGAGATGACTTTTCTTCGAATCGCCATCCCGCAATATTCTTTTGTTTGAGCATGATCTTTTTCGGAAAACCGGTATCCACTTTTCCGGATCATGCTCTAGCCAACTCGTCTTGTTAGCCTCGCGTGTTAACTCGCCTTGGCCGGCGCGGCTGCCTTGGGCAGCGGCTTGTCCTGCCGTTTCGACCACGAGATGTAATAGGCGACCACGGTCATGATCGCTATTCCCGTGATGCTGACGAAAATCTGCGCGAACAGCGAGCCCGAGCTCATCATCAATTCAAAATGCCCGACAAAGGAGAGGAAAACGCCAACGCAGAACACGGCGAGCGATTGCTGGCCGCAGACGATGACCGGATCGAACACCTTCCATTCCAGACCCGGCCAGTCCTTCGGCAGGAAGCGGATGACCATGATCACGATGACCACGAAATGCAGGAAGCGATAGGGCGCGAGGAAGGTCTTGTCGTTGGGGTTGAAGGCGGAATACAGCCAGTGCGGGAACATCGCGCCAAAATCCGGAAACCGGCCGGCCATGGTCATGATGAGCGCGAAAACGAGATAGGCGATGCATGCGTACAGCGTGATCGGCGAATTGATGATCGACGGCGATCTCCGCGCGCCGCCGAGCGCGCACCAGGAGCCGAACACGAACAGCACCTGCCAGCAGAACGGATTGAAGTACCAGGCGCCGGCGGGATAGGCGGTGAAATTCCAGCCGAAATGCCGGGCCGTTAGCCACAGCACGATCGATGCAAGCATCGTCCAATTGGGCTGGCGCAGCATGATCCACAAGACCGGCGGGAATAATCCCATCAGCACGATGTAGAGCGGGAGCACGTCGAGATTGAGCGGCTTGAACCTTAAGAACAATCCCTGCCGCAGCGTTTCGGTCGCATTGTCGACCAGGCCTGCGACGTTGAACTCGTTGATGATCTCCGAATCGCCGAACCGCAACGCGAGATAGCTGATCGCCGCAATGTAAATTACGAACAGGATGATGTGGGCGACGTAGAGCTGCCAGACCCGCTTGGTGAGGCGCGTGGCGCCGACGAGGAAGCCGCGCTCCAGCATCATCCGGGCGTACACGAAGGAAGCGGTATAGCCGGAGATGAAAACGAAGAGATCGGCGGCGTCGCTAAAACCGTAATTCCGGGTGGTGAGCCAGTTCACGATGTTGTCGGGAATATGATCCAGGAAAATCGCCCAGTTCGCGACCCCGCGAAACAGGTCAAGCCGGAGGTCGCGTCCTTTTTCGGGCAGGGTTGCGTTGATTTTCATGGGCGCCGCTTCGAAGTGATGCTTTCAAGAAGACCGCGCCGCGACCAAGATTGTCACAGCGCAGCTTAGTGACTATACCGGTCGTGAAGCCTAACCGGGGCAGGAATCACCGATCAAATCCCAGAAGGTGTCTCTATACTATCCCGGCCGTTCCTACCAAGCGCTTCCAATGTTGTATAGCTGACGAGGCCCGACCATCCATGACCGCGCGCATTTTTAAGCCTGCCAAAAACGCGATGCAATCGGGCAGGGCATCGACCCGGGAATGGCGGCTCGACTATGAACCGGAGCAGCCGCACGCGGTCGAGCCGCTGATGGGCTGGACCTCTTCGGGCGACATGAAACAGCAACTCAGCCTGCGTTTCGACACTAAGGAAGAGGCCATTGCCTATTGCGAACGGAAGGGTATCCCCTACCAGGTGATCGAGCCCAAGGAGCCGGTTCGACGGCCTGCCGCCTACGCCGACAATTTTGCATTCCGCCGCGGCGAACCCTGGACCCATTAGAGCATGATCGGGAAAAGCATGCCCTCGGGCTACGACCCGATGGGCGGACACCGGTTTTCCCTCGCGACAAACGCGGAACGCGTTTGCGCGGAGATCATGCGCCAACAAAAAGATAGAACGGGATGACGACTCGAAGAAAAGTCATCCTGTTCTAGAATTGGACCTTTAGCCGACCGCCAAGTATTTGCGGCGCACCATAAACCCGCGGAAAGCCATGCCGCTTCATTCCAGCATCGATCCCGCTTCATCCGACTTCGCCCGCAACGCGGAAGTCATGCGCGCCCTCGTCGCAGAGCTTCGCGAAAAGCTCAACCTGGTGGCCGGCGGGGGTGGCGAGGCATCCAGGTCCAGACATATGTCGCGCGGAAAAATGCTGGCGCGGCAGCGCGTCGATCTCCTGGTCGATCCCGGCACGGCATTTCTCGAGACATCGCCATTGGCGGCCTATGGGCTCTATGGCGGCGACGTGCATTCGGCAAGCGTCGTCACGGGAGTGGGACGGATTTCGGGACGCGAATGCGTCATCGTCGCCAATGATGCGACCATCAAGGGCGGCACCTATTATCCGATGACCGTGAAGAAGCATCTGCGCGCGCAGGATATTGCGCGGCAGAACAATCTGCCCTGCATCTATTTGGTGGATTCCGGCGGCGCCTTCCTGCCGATGCAGGACGAGATTTTCCCGGACGAGCGCCATTTCGGCCGCATCTTCTACAACCAGGCGCAGATGTCGGCGCAAGGTATCCCGCAGATTGCCATTGTCATGGGCTCGTGCACCGCCGGCGGCGCCTATGTTCCGGCGATGTCGGACGAGAGCATCATCGTGCGCAATCAAGGCACGATCTTTCTCGGCGGGCCGCCGCTGGTGAAGGCTGCGACCGGGGAGGTGGTGACTGCGGAAGAGCTCGGCGGCGCCGACGTGCATTCGCGGCAGTCCGGCGTCACCGATCACTATGCGCAGAACGATGCGCACGCGATCGGAATCGCGCGGCGCATCGTCGCCACGCTCAAGCCGCCCGCGCCCACCGCGCTGAACATGCGCGAGCCGCGCGAGCCGTTGTTTGCGGCGGAAGGGGTCTACGGCGTGGTGCCTGCCGATGGACGCAAGCCGTTCGAGGTGCGCGATATCATCGCGCGCGTGGTCGACGGTTCGGAGTTCGACGAGTTCAAGAAATTGTATGGCCAGACTCTGATTTGCGGCTTCGCCCATATCTGGGGCTACCCGGTCGGCATCATCGCCAATAACGGCATTCTGTTCAGCGAGAGCGCGCTCAAAGGCGCGCATTTCATCGAATTGTGCTGCCAGCGCAATATCCCCCTGGTGTTCCTGCAGAACATCACCGGCTTCATGGTCGGCAGGAAATACGAGGCCGGCGGCATCGCGCGCGACGGCGCCAAGCTGGTGACGGCGGTCGCGACCGCCGGTGTGCCGAAATTCACGGTGGTGATAGGTGGCTCCTATGGCGCCGGCAATTACGGCATGTGCGGGAGAGCCTACAGCCCGCGTTTCTTGTGGATGTGGCCGAACGCCCGGATTTCCGTGATGGGCGGCGAACAGGCCTCCATGGTGCTGAGCCAAGTCCGTCGCGACAATATCGAGGCCAAGGGCGACCAGTGGTCGGCGGCGGAAGAGGACAAATTCCGCGAGCCCATTCGCGCCCAGTATGAGAGCCAGGGCAATCCCTATTACGCGACCGCGCGGCTCTGGGATGACGGCGTGATCGATCCGGCTGACACGCGACTGGTGCTGGGCTTAGGGCTTGCGGCGGCGGCGAATGCGCCGATCGAGCCGACCAAATTCGGCCTGTTCAGGATGTGACGATGGATCGCTCGAAAATGTACCGGCGGTTTCGCACACTCCTGATCGCCAACCGTGGCGAGATCGCTTGCCGTGTGATCCGCACTGCGCGAGCGATGGGATTGCGCACGGTGGCGGTCTATTCCGAAGCCGATTCCGGCGCGATGCATGTCGCGATGGCCGATGAGGCCGTGCTGCTGGGGCCGGCGCGGGCTCGCGACAGCTACCTCAAGATCGAACGCGTCATCGAAGCCGCGCGCAAGACCGGCGCGGAAGGCGTGCATCCCGGCTACGGATTCCTGTCGGAAAATGCCGAGTTTGCGCAAGCTTGCGCGGTTGCCGGCTTGGTATTCGTCGGTCCGACGGCCGCGATGATGACCGCGATGGGCTCCAAATCCGGTTCCAAGGCGTTGATGGAGAAGGCCGGGGTGCCGCTGGTGCCCGGCTATCATGGCGAGGCCCAGGACGAGGCGACGCTCAAGAAGGCCGCCGACAGAATAGGCTTTCCGCTCCTGGTCAAGGCGTCAGCAGGTGGTGGCGGCCGCGGCATGCGCGTCGTTCGCTCGGCCGGAGAGCTTGCACCCGCCATCGTCAGCGCCAAGCGCGAGGCCAAGGCAGCGTTCGGCGACGACCGCATGCTGATCGAAAAATACGTCGACAACCCCAGGCATATCGAGGTGCAGGTGATCGGCGACAGCCACGGCAGTCTGTTGTCGCTATTCGAGCGCGAGTGCACCCTGCAACGCCGCCATCAGAAGGTGGTCGAGGAGGCGCCGTCGCCGACGCTCGATGCCAAGCAACGCGAGGCGGTGTGCGCCGCCGCGCGGAAAGCTGCTGCTGCGGTCAAGTATGTCGGCGCCGGCACCATCGAATTCGTCTCCGACGGCAAGGACGTGTTCTTCATCGAGATGAACACGCGCCTTCAGGTCGAGCATCCCGTGACCGAACTGATCACCGGAATCGATCTCGTGGAGTGGCAGTTGCGGGTAGCATTTGGCGAGAAGTTGCCGCTGAAACAGGACGAGATCAGGCTGAACGGACATGCCATCGAAGCGCGGGTCTATGCGGAAAACCCGGCCAGGAATTTCATGCCGTCGGTCGGCCGTATCAAGACCTGGCGCACGCCTTCAGCAGCGGATGGACTTCGCATCGATGAGGGCTATCGCGAGGGCGATGTGGTCTCGCCCTATTACGACGCCATGCTCGCCAAGGTGATCGCCTGGGCGCCGACGCGCCAGGCCGCGATCGACAAGCTCAACCTTGCCCTGGAAGAGACCGATGTCCGCGGCGTCGTCACCAACATCCCCTTCCTGTCCGCGCTGGTGACGCATCCGAACGTTCGCGCCAACGCCATCGATACCGGTCTTATCGAACGAGAATTGAAAAACCTGATGCCGGCGCCCGCGGCACCTGGCAATCTCGAGCTGGGAGCTGCCATTGCCGCCATTCTCGTGGACGAACAGGTGGCCGCGCGCGGCGAGGCGCATTCGCCGTGGCGGACCTTTGGCTGGATGCCGGTCGGACGGCGGCAGCGGGCATTCAAGTTCCGGCACGGGCATGAGGCCGAACAGGAGATTTGCCTGACCTATGGCAACGGTCCGGCGGCGCTGTCGATCGGCGAGCGCGAATTCGCGTTCGCCTTTTCGCCAACCGAAGATGGTGGGTTCGATCTCACCATCGAGGGCGTGACATCGCACATCGTCGCGGTCGTCGAAGGCCATGAACTCTATTTGCGCACGCGCAATGGCCGGTTCGACCTGCACTGGGTCGATCCGTTCGGCGGCGAGACCGAAGAGCAGGTCGGCGAGGACAAGATCGTCGCACCCTTGCCAGGCACGGTGGTGGCGCTACTCGCCGAGGAGGGCGCAAGGATCGAGAAGGGCGCGCCGATCCTGACGCTGGAAGTCATGAAGATGGAGCAGACCCTGCGCGCGCCTTATGCGGGCGTCCTGAAGAAGATCAAGTGCAAGGTCGGCGATATCGTGCAGGAGGGCGTCGAGCTCGCCGAGGTCGAGCCCGTGGGCGAGTGAGGAGCGGCAAGGAAGCGTCATGCACGACACCATTCGCATCATCGAAATGGGGCCGCGCGACGGCCTGCAAAACGAAAAGACCCCCGTCAGCGTCGAGGCGCGCATCGCGTTCATCGAAGCGCTGGTCGAGGCCGGCTTGCGCACGGTCGAGGTCGGCGCTTTCGTCTCGCCGAAGGCGATTCCGCAGATGGTGGGCTCTGACCAGGTATTACGCGGTGTCAGTCATCTCGCCGGCGAATTCCACGTGCTGGTGCCGAACGAGAAGGGTTATGAGGCCGCGCGCGCAGCCGGCGCCCGGACGGTTTCGGTGTTCGCCGCGGCGTCCGAAGGCTTTTCGCGCGCCAACATCAATTGCTCGATCACAGAATCGATCGAACGTTTCAAGCCGGTGCTCGCGCGTGCCAAGGCAGACGGCGTCAGGGTCCGCGGCTACGTCTCCTGTGTGCTCGGCTGTCCCTTTGACGGCAAGGTCAAGCCGCAGGCGGTCGCGGATGTCGCGAAGACGCTGTGGGACCTCGGCTGCTACGAAATCTCGCTCGGTGACACCATCGGCGTCGGCACGCCGCTGAAAGCCAAAGAGATGCTGCGCGCAGTCGCTGCGCACGTGCCGACGGAAAATCTCGCGATGCATTTTCACGATACCTACGGCCAAGCGCTCGCCAACCTCTATGCCGGCATGGAGGAGGGCGTGCGCGCGATCGATGCCGCCGCCGGCGGGCTTGGCGGCTGTCCCTTTGCACCGGGCGCCACCGGCAATGTCGCGACCGAGGATGTCGTCTACATGCTGGAAGGCTTGGGCGTCAGAACCGGGGTCGATATGCAAAAGCTGCTCACCGCGACCAACGAGATGAGCAAGTTGATTGGCCGGGCGCCGGTGAGCCGCGTTGCGGCAGCGTTGAATGCGAAGAAGCGGGCAACGAATAAAGAGTAGAGTGGTTTCATTCGGTGGAGATCACGTTTAATGGAACCACCTTGTCGGTTACTTCCATCGAGGAGCTCAGCAGCGCCTTAGATCGGTTCGACCTTGAGCAACAGTTCGAGCTATGGATCACGGTCCAGAATGGTCCGTCCTTGGCCATGCTTCGTAACCTCGATCATGCCTTGCTGATGTATCTGCGCTTCAACGGTGATAGCGGCGTGGTAACGAAAGGCAATCAGGACAAGCAGGGCACTTGCGCCTACACGCTGACGAACGGGGAAGTCAATGAATTACCGCTCTCGTGGTGCATCGACCTAGAGCAATGCTACAAAGCGATCGCGTACTTCGTTGTGAATAGCGGCGCGCGATACGATTTTATCACATGGCAAGTCGCCTAACGGATAGGCCGTGTCTCGAAGGGTGAGGACTACCGTCCGCCGTCCGGTCCCATGATCAGATCGGGCAGCCCGGTCGAGATTCCCGGCACGAAGCACAGCACCAGCACCGCGGCCATCATCAACAGCACGAACGGCAGCGTACCCCATATGACTTCGCTAAGCGGAATATCCGGCGCCACGTTGCGAATGACAAAAATGTTCAAGCCGACCGGCGGATGAATGAGCCCCATCTCCATCACGATGGTCATGACGACGCCGAACCAGATGATGTCGAAATTCGCCGCGCGCAAGGGCGGTAGGATGATCGGCGCGGTCATCAGGATGATCGACACCGGCGGCAGGAAGAAGCCGAGCACGACCACCATAACCAGGATCGCCGCCAGCAATTCCCAGCGCGGCAGATGCATGGCCACGATCGATTCAGCGGCCGATTGCGAGATGTGCAGATAGCTCATCACGTAGGTATAGAGCAGCGACATGCCGATGATCATCATCAGCATGGTGGAATCGCGGATGGTCGATTTCATGATCGGCGCCAGATCGGAAGGCCGCCACACGCTGTAGATGGCCGCGATCAGCACCAGCGCCAACAGCCCGCCGAGGCCCGCGGTCTCCGACGGCGTCGCATAGCCGCCGTAGAGTGCGACCATCACGCCGGTCAGCAGCAAGACAAAGGGCAGCACCCGCGGCAGCACATTGAACCGCTCCGCCATCGTGAAGTCGTCACGGGTGAGGATGGCCGAGGTCGTACCGGTCTTGCCGTAGAGCGCGCTGGCCGCGGCATACTCTTTACGAAATCGGATCACCGCATAGGTGCCGAACAGCGTCACCAGCAAGAGGCCCGGCCCGATGCCGGCGAGGAACAGCCGGCCCAACGATTTTTCCGCGGCGACCGCAAACAGGATCATGGTGATCGAGGGCGGCAAGAGAATGCCGAGCGTGCCGCCGGCGGCGATGATGCCGGCGGCGAATCCGCCGGAATAGCCGCGCTTGCGCATTTCCGGGATGCCGGCCGAGCCGATCGCCGAACAGGTAGCCGGCGAGGAGCCGGCCATCGCCGCGAACAATGCGCAGGCGAACACGTTGGCGACGCCGAGACCGCCGGGAACGCGATGCAGCCAGGCATGCAGCGCCGAATATAGATCCTGCCCGGCGCGGGACTTGCCGATCGCAGCACCCTTCAGGATGAACAGCGGGATCGACAATAGCGTGATCGAGGCCATTTCCTCGTAGACATTCTGCGTCACCGTGTCGAGGGAAGCTGCCGGCATGTAGATGCCCATGAATACGACCGCGACCGCACCCAAAGCGAATGCAATGGGCATCCCCGAGAACATCGCAAACAGGGTCGCAAGTCCGTAGCTCAAGCCAATTCCGAGCACGCTCATCGGCGCCCGGCTCCGCTCAAGGGAATGACGAGCTGCAACGCGATCTGGACGCACAACAGCGTCATGCCGCAGGCCATCAGGCCATAGGGGATCGCCAAGGGCGGCGACCACATCGAATTGGAAACCTGGCCATCGGCCCAGGCCTCGTGCGCCAGCGTCCAGGATTTCCAGGCGAAGAACGCGCAGAACAACAGGCTTGCGACGTCGACCAGCCACAGCCTGATACGATTGGCCGCAGGCGACAGCAGCCCGACAAAGGCCTCGATGCCGATATGGCCGCGTTGTCCCTGCACATAGGCTGCCGTCATGAAGGTAGCACCGACCAGCAGGAACACCGCCGCCTCATCCTGCCAGTAGTTAGCGGCATGGTATAAAGCGCGGCTCAGCACGCTGTAGCTCAGAATCGCGCAGGCCGCGATCAGCGCCACGGCGGCAACGACGACGATGATGTGGTTTAAAAATGCAAGGGCTGATTCGAACGCCGCCACGAGCTTGTTGTCCGTGGCGGCCTTCGAAAATTCATCACGATCCCCCAGCGGACCGTGCATCACGCGGAGACGTCGGACGCAAGCTTCAGCAAATTGGCTGCGGTCGCGGTCTTGGCGCCATAATCCTTCCACGCGGTATCGCGGGCGATGTCGCGCCATTTGCCGACGGTTGCGATGTCGAGAGGGCTGACCGTGGCGCCGGCCTTTTGATACACCTTGGCGACCTCGATATCGTCGTCCTGCGCGCCCTTCTTGCCGAAGGCTTCGAGCTCAGCGCCGACCGCGAGAATGATGTCCTGATGGTTCTTCGGCAAGCCGTCGAAGATCGACTTCGACATCATCAGCGGCTCCAGCATGAACCAGTAGGATGCGCCTGCTCCCGAGGTCAGCGCTTTCGAGACTTCCTCGAGCCGGAACGAGATCAGGCTGGTGGAGGAGGTGATGCCGGCGTCGCAGGCGCCGGTCTGCATCGCGGCATAGATTTCGTTCGACGGCACCGACAGCACCGAGGCGCCCGCGCTCTGCAGCACCATGTCCATCTCGCGCGAGCCACCGCGGACCTTGAGCCCTTTGGCGTCTTCGGGGGCTACGATGGCCTTCGAACGGCTGGCGACGCCGCCGGCCTGCCAGACCCAGGTCAGAAGGAGGATGCCCTTGTCGGCAAGGAAATCCGTCAGCGCCTTGCCGACCGGCTCTGTCTTCCAGCGCAGACCTTGATCGTAGGTTGCGACCAGGCCCGGCATCAGGCCGATATTGGTCTCCGGCAGTTCGCCGCCGGCATAGGGCATCGGATACAGGCTGATATCGAGCGCGCCCTTTCGCATGGCGGCGAATTGGGCGTTGGTCTTGATCAGCGAGGAGTTCGGATAGATTTCGGCTGTTATCTCGCCGCCTGAGCGTTTGGTGACCTCGGCGGCGAACGTCCGGCACAGCCGGTCGCGGAAATCGCCCTTGTCGATGGTGCCGCCTGGGAACTGGTGTGAAATCTTCAGCGTGGTTGCAGCTTTTGCCGTTCCAGTCCCGAAACGAAGGATGGCAGGCGCGGCGAGCGTGGATGCGATGATATGTCGGCGTGTGAGCATGATGCTTCCCTCATAAACTCTGATTGGGTCTTTGAGCCGGCTATCGAGTGCATTTAGCCGGCGTTCAGGCGGATTTTCTCTAATCTATTAGTTCGAGACCTGGTCTCGATCGTGGATCGAGATTTGTTGCGGCGCACACTTGGCCCAACCCTCAAGCGCGCGGGTTCCGGAACTAACGCGCTCTTCGCGGGCGAAATTGTGTCGAAGTATTGTTTGCAACCCCAGGAAGTGGCTCAAAAGCCGGTAGCGTAAAAATTTTTTAAAGTCGCGTCGTAACAAAGGCCGTGACGGTCCGTCCTGGTCAAGGCGGCACCAGTCGCTCTTAAAACCGGTTTCCAGGAAGGGATGACCAACCATGACCATTCGCACCCGTATCGCGCTCGGCGTTTCTGCCGCCGCTCTCTCGCTGAGCCTGGCGCTCGCTCCCGCCGCGTTCGCCCAGGACAAGATGGGCAAGGACGACGGCATGAAGAAGGACACGATGTCCAAGGACGCCATGAAAAAGGATGACGGCATGAAGAAGGATACGATGTCCAAGGACACCATGAAAAAGGACGACGGCATGAAGAAGGACGACATGAAGAAGTAAGCGTCGCAAGCTCCGTTTCCCGGCAGGCTCGTCCCGGTTGGGGGCGGGCCTGTAGCGGGGTGACGCATCAAGAGCGTGCTTTATTTCTTCTTAGTTCTGCTCGTTACTTCTTTGCCCTTGCCTTTACGGGCGGCGTAGCGCGCATCGCGCTTTGCCTTCTGCTCGGCCTCCAGCGCCGCCTGCCTTAAGGCTGCCTCTTCCTTCTCGCGGGCACGCTTTGCGGCAGCTTCGGCCAAGGTCTGTTCCTCGCGGCGTTTTGCCTCAGCCTTGGCGGCATCGCGTGTCGCTTTGGCCTTGGCGCGGGCGGTGGCCGCCGCCTCGCGCTCGATCTGCCGCTGTTTCACTTCGGGATCGTCCGGTCCCGGCTTGGCGCGGAATTTGTCCAGAAGATTTTGCCTCGCCTGTTGTGCCGCCTTCTGCCGGTCCGCGAAGCCAGGTTCCTTGAATCCACTCATTGAATGGGCCTTGTCACTTTTGTCAGTGTTATCCGCTGGGTCATTTGGCGGTTCTCATATCACGCATCTGCGACCGAAGCGTGATTGGCAGCGGTGTAGCGCCGACCGCGCTCCGGCGCCACCAAATATCCATGTGATATTGTGATTTCACTCACAAAGGAACGCATGGCTTGCACCTATGGTCCATGCATCTCAACAGGAGTGACGAAAATGACCGCGACACGGTGGACGACCAGGAAGCCCGCCCTTATCGGCGCCGCCGTCGCGCTTGCCGGCGCGGCCGTATTTCTCTCGCTCGCCCTGGCGTATCCGAAGCCGATTGCGAACGTGGCGCTCGGCGCGGAGTGGCAATGCACCAGGACGGCGTTTGTCTGGACGTCCTGCAGCCGGATCCGTCCCACCGAGGCCGTGGCGCAGAGTGCGCGCAAGGACGCGCCGTGCCCGTCGCGGCGGGGCTTGAACGGGTAGGCGGCGTGGCATAAGCAGGTCCAAGGGTCCCGCATTTCCTATTCCAACCATTCCATGCGATGAGCGAACCGGAGGGAGGCGATAACCGCCGCGGTGCCATCGCCGGGCTCATCATCGCTGCCGCCCTGCTCGCCGTCGGCGTGTGGCTGGCGCGCGATCTGAGCACGGCCAGCAAGATGCAGGATTGCGTGATGTCGGGACGCACCAACTGCAACGTGATCGAGCCGGCCAGATAACGGCTACACTAGGCTGCGGCACGGTGATTCCGATCACAGAAGTCAAAACGCCTCGCTCCTATTCTCTCTCGCCTGAGAACAGGAGGACGGCCATGTTTCCCAATGTATGGACCCGCAAGGAGCTCGCACTCATCGCCGCGATCGTGGCGCTCGCATGTGCCGCGGCTTTGCTCTCGATCAAGCTGACGCGGCCAAGGCTGCTTTCCATTGACACGCTTGGCGTCGAGCGGCACTGCAAACATTCGATTTTGTCCACGAACTGCATAAGGTTCGTTGATGTGGCGCCCCTCGGGTTCGGGGGCCAAGCCGATTTGTCCGCGGCAGGCACAGGGAGCGAGAGTTTGTGACGCCTTCGGCGCGCCTTGCGCCTGAGGATTGACACAAATTGCCCTGATCTTACTGATTTGTAACGAGACAATGGCCATCAAGCTCGTCAGCAATGTTGCCGCCGGCGCCGGTTAGCGCGAATGTCCGCGTCTTGCCTTTCACGGTCTGGCTCAAGAGGGGGTTCCGAGAATGAGCGCGTCCAGTCGATTTAACGTCGTCGTTCCGTTGGTATCGGTGGCATTGTTTGCGCTGTCGGCGCAGGCAGAAGAGCAGAAGGGAATTGGTCAGCCTCCGGGCAAGCCGGTGCCGAAGGCCGCGGTCCAGGCACCCCGGGCAGTTCAGGCCCATCCGCCGGGCCCTGGCGCTGGGCCTGGGCCGAGCAGGGGACATGATGCGCGGTTCGCTCGCGGCGCGCTGCCGTCGCACAATTTCGGCGGGCACGCCTATCGCGGCCATCTCGCCTGGGAGGGCGGACGCTGGCGTCACGAGGTGCACAACGGACGCGACGGTTATTGGTGGGATGTCGGCGGCATCTGGTATTACTACCCGCAGCCGATGGATGGCCCGCCCACCTATGTCTCCGACGATTACGCCGACGACGTTCCCTATGCCGACGCTGCGCCCGCCGGAGCCTATGCGCCGCAGCAGGGAGCCTACGATCCGCCTCCGCCACCCCCACCGCCCGATCCGGCCGCGAGCGCCGTCGGAGGCGCGGTGGTCGGCGGCTTGCTCGGCGGCCTCTTGACGGGCCGGGCGAGCGGCGCCGCGGCTGGCGCCATTGTCGGCGGCACTACCGGCGCGATCGTCGGCGCAACGGCTGCGTCGCGGCCCGGTTATTATTTCTCCCAAGGCAACTGCTATTATCGCTATCCGTCGGGGCAATACGTCCAGGCCGACCCGCGTGCCTGCTACTGAACTGAAACTGAAACATTCCGAAAGCTAAAGTCGGGCGACGCGGGCCATGTCCCGCGCGTTGCTTTTTCGGACAGCTGCCAGCCCTCGATGACATCGAGGCAAGACAAAGTCATGCGCAAAGGGCCGTGGCTCAGCCCGATCAATCATGATTATTTCAAGAAAATGACACAGCGGTTGGGCGAACAGCGCATAGTTTTTTAAGGCCTGCGTTGCATCCTGACGACGTTCCAGTTTTGCGTTGAGCCTGTCGCCGAGCAACTCCAATGAAGCCAAAAGATCAGCCTCGAGAGGTCCGAAGAGTTCGGTGCCAGTCGGCGCGGATCGCATTCAACGGAGAGGCCACCGCGGAATGCGCGATCATGGACATCTCGAAGCGAGGGGCAAAAATCGTCCCGGATGGAACCTGCATGATTCCTTCTCGGTTCGAACTCGCTTTTGCTCACGGAGAACGAAAACCATGCGAGGTGGTTTGGCGCCGGGGCAGGATGCTGGGCGTCAAATTCATCCGGTAAAGTAGTAATCGGACGGCGGCATCCAGGTAGGGTGCCGGACGGCGGTCAAGGTGCGTGCGCCTATGACCGAACCTGAAAAATCCACTAGTGGCGGGGGCAGGGCAGGGGAGATGCCCGCGGGGGCGGGGACCGGGCGTTTCTATTTGGTCGTCAAACAGCCAAGTCAGTTGAGACCGTCATTGCGAGGAGCATAGCGACGAAGCATCGCGCCGCGCGAAGAAAGAAAGAATGGATTGCTTCGCTACGCTCGCAATGACGGCTGGCGATGACGTTACAGGAAGAGGACCGGGGACGCCTTGTCGACGTGCTTGGTTATGGAAAACGGATTGAACGTAACTTTTCCGGCAGCGCCGCTTGCCACCCTCGACAGTTCGGCCTCGCTCAACTCTCTTGAGGTGACGGAAACAGCCTTGCGATCGGCGGGCGTTTCGACGTAATCGGTCTTGTTTACCTCCTGTTGTTCGACGGTGATACCATCCGCATCGTCTATGCAGAGGAGACTAGGCGCGGGATGGATGGCCTATCGTGATCCAGGTCACGCCTCAAAACAGGCCACCGCCAAATCAAATTAGGCCACTGGGGGTTAAAACAGGCCCGGACCCAAAATTGCGAAAACAACCCCATGCAAAGTAAAGAAGGCGCCGGCCCAGCAGCGCGCCGCGTCCGGGGCACGAGAAAAAGCGGCCCATCTCGCAGCCACCAACCTAATCTCATTCCGCGCTAGTCCTACTGAGTCAGAAAGTACTGAGTCAGAAAGTCGCGGGCTGAGGGGAGCAAGAATCGCTTACTGAGGGGATTCATGCAAGCCAAGGGGGGCTGAGATGGGTCGCCGAGGGAACGATAGCAGCGAGGCGCGTTTTGCCGCTTATGTCGATGGTCTTGTGGGTGTGGTTGGTCACGCTGATCGAGCGGGGCCACTAGAGGCCTATTGCATGGGCCTGATGTTGCCGGCTGAGCGCAAGAGCGTCGTCGCCTCGTTGACACCGCCAAGCTCAGGTGGCGCATCGAGCGTGACTATCTTGAGCTCAAGCAAGAGGTCGGGCTCGGACATTTTGAAGGCCGTGGATGGCGTGGCTTGCATCATCACGCCTCGCTCTGCATTGCAGCCTACGGATTCCTCGTCTCCGAAAGGGAGACAATTCCCCCCTCAGGACCTGGTTCCTCCACACCGTTCAAAAAATCTGCCTTTCCCAAAAATTACCGACCCAGAGGCTCCGCCACTCCGGACCGAACGGCACATCCCAAACTCGATCACAACGATGCGACGACGCTTGATCGTCGCAATCATCAACCGACTGCACAGATGTCCTTGCTGCACCAAGCCGGTTAACCGCAATAAGTTTATGACACAGTAAGACTAGTGAAGCTGGCTGGCGACGGCGAATGCAATGCTGGCGAACAGCGGCACGGCAATGAACGTGCCGGCCGCCATGATCCAAATCTCGTGCTTGGTCTGATTGTCCATCGCGCGCTCCCATCCGGCGATATCCAAACGGCGGCCACGGGCGAAAGTTCCTTATCTTGCTGAACAAGCGTACCGAGCCTGCGGCGACGCTTCGCCCGCAGGTTCGAGGGCTCCGCCTACAAATTCATTGCCATTCTAATTGACTCCACCTGGATGCGGCGTAGCCTCACCATCGGACCGTGAGAGAGGCCTCCCACGCCAGCAGAGCCAGCGCGGGTCGCTCCCGTCAGCGCCAGTCGAAGTGGGCCGGTTCCACGCGTAGGTGCACCAGAACGGCGCTGGCAACAGCGCCGTTTCTTATTGGGGCCGGCTGCCCCCGGCCTCCGGTCGCTCATCAGTAAGAGCGCCGCCGGGCATAGATGGGACGTTTGCCTCGTCGGAGGATGCAGCGACTACTTGGCTCGATCAGATGTGAAGTACTGTAACAATGATACCGATGATCGCGGCAATCAGCGCGCCGACAGCGACGTAGAAAGTCCAGCGCGCGTAATCGAATCCCTTTTGTTCGCGCAATATCCGCTCAGCATTTTTTTCCTTAAGCCATTTTCTGATGAATTGTTGCTTGGACTCTCCGCCGGTGACAAGTGATCCGTGACTATTGATGTTATCGCGAACGGCCCTTTCTCCGGCAGCTTCTAGCTCGCTCCTCCATTGCGCCTCTTGAGGGCTCTCTGTCATTTTACCTTGGCCTTAAAGCCCAGCTCGACAAGCCGGCCGATGGCTCGGCGCGTGAGGGCTCGTCTTGCTGTTTGTCGCGCCACTTATCGACAGCCTTGAGGAAGGCGTCAACGACCTAAATGATCGAGCCTTACAGCAGATACATGGGAAGCCTGGCATGCGGTGCGCGGCGCAATGTGCCGAATGTCACAGTCTTCAGCAGACGGATCGGCTACCTCGGATTCCATCCCAGTCGCTAAACGGAGAAATGCCATGACACAGATTAGCAAGCCGATCAGCCAGGAGCTGAATGTATCGCAAGGCCGCGCCTTGAAAGACGATGAGCTCGATGCCGTCTCTGGCGGCGACTTCAAGGCGGAGTCGCAGGTGCAGCAGGTGTTAAGCAGTATGGTGAGCGACGTCATCAAGAATTTCGGCGGCGCAATGCAGGCGGCCGCGCGCAATTGATGACCTTTGAACATCGAGCATACGGTGCGCTACACCGAGCTGTTGCCGGATCGGGTTAAGGCGGTGAAACATGTACCGGCCGATACATGGGCGTCAGCGCCAGTCGAAGTCGGCCGCTTCCACATGTTGGTGCACCAGAATGGCGCTGTAACAGCGCCGTTTTCTATTGGGCCCGGCTGACTTGTGACGGTGAGCAAAACGAATCCCGCTGCTGACTGCGTTGGTGGGTACGGGCCGGAATCGGCCACTCGCAGATGCGAAAGAGGCCAGCCTAATGCTTGGCGGTGCTGGCTGGCATTTGATAGGGTCATGCGCGCCTTAAGCGGCCCAGTCCATTTCTCAAAGCCAATTATTGGAGGAGCCATCCATGTCGCGTCGTCTGTTGCATTCCTGTCCGCGATGTTCGTTTACGGGCTCTCGATTGCCTTCGCGCCGTCGGCGCTGGCTGTCAATTGCGATGTTAATGCCTGCATAAGCGCCTGTTCAAAAAAGTGCGGCACCCCGGGTTGTGCTTGCGCCTCGTCATGCTTGCAGACAATGGATCAGCGCAAGAAAAGCGGGCAGTGCAAGAAATAGAGAAGACTGATTTTCTCGCGGCCTAAGCAGTAGCCGGCCTCCAATCCGACGGCATCCGTTTGCGCCGATCGAAACGGCGGTATTTCTCGGCTGTCCAATCCCGCTGGTCGCGCCACGCCTGACAGTCGGCCTCGGTCCGTCTGGCCGAGAACATGGGTAAAACTTTTGTTCCGCAGAACGCTGGTTTCGGCGGCGGTTTATCGGAAGTGAGCCCGCGAGCCCGCGAGCAAGAGGTAGCCGGCGATCACGAACCAGAAGGCGTAATAGCTGACAATCGGTACCTCGATGAACACGCTAACGACCGCAAGGATCACCACCGCGATTGAGATTATAACCCAGATGTTCACTGCGCATATCTCCTCGCGCTGCGACGAAGCGCCCAAAACCTTGCTTCAATGATCGCACCCCGCAACGAGATATTGTCGCAACTCCGTCAGGCCGCGTCCGAGATACGCCGCCTGACAAGTTTGCTTCTTCACTCGCAATGCGCGTACGCTCAAGATTGTGGTGCTAGAGTGACTGTGAATGCTAGCTTTCTGCCCCGTACATCCGCGGCAAGCCATTGCCCGTTGCCCTTGAAAGGACGCCTGATTCGGGTATTTTTGAGGGCATTAGTTGGAGCGTTTCAAGGCTGCCGGGCCTTCTCGCTGCCATGCCTCTCGAAGTCGGCGCGCGCTTGCTCGAAGGCGGTGGCGCTGCCGGACAACGCGGGCATTCGTCATCGGACCGTGCGAGAGGCCTCCCACGCCAGCAGAGCCAGAGCGGGTCGCTCCCAATCCACCCACGCCCTCCGCGCGAAACGTTTGATCACTTAGCGACCTTCTTCGCCAAGAACGTCGAACTTCAGTGCGGCAGCGCTCTTCGTCAAGCATCAGGACCGGATGGACAACCTCCTGAAAGCTCACATCTAGAGCATCAAATCGTAGACGCCCCGCGCACCGCGATCTTGCTCATTTGCGAGGTCCCTGACGGAGATTCACGTTGCATGAACCACCTCTGGCGACGGCTGCCGCCTTACATTGCGCGAGGGTATAATAATCGCATGCGCTCTACGGCTGCAGGCAGAACGGGGCATTTGCATCTGCCTTGGCCGGCATTGCGCCGGAGAAGTTAGCTAACGTGGCGATCGCCACGAATGCCGAACCCAAACGTGCAAGCTTTGCATTGAACGTCTCCATGGATTTTCTTCCGGGCATGTTGCTCGCACTGAGTTTAGATTACTTAGTCAACGGTCTTAGTCAAGTATCAGGACCGGATGGACAACCTCCTAAAGCTCAAATCCAGAGCATCAAATCGTAGACGCCCCGCGCACCGGGATCTTGCTCATTTGCGAGGTCCGTGACGGAGATTCGCGGTGCATGAACCACCTATGCCGACGCCTGCCGCCGTACATTGCGCGAGGGTATAATAATCGCATGCGCTGCGGCTGCAGGCAGAACGGGGCATTTGCATCTGCCTTGGCCGGCATGGTGCCGGAGAAGCTAGCTAACGTGGCGGCCACTACGAATGCCGAACCCAAACGTGCAAGCTTTTGCATTGAACGTCTCCCTGGATTTTCTTCCGCGCATGTTGCCCGCACGGAGTTTAGCTTGCTTCAAGAGCTGCAGAAAGCTTGCGTAGTATACCGGCTAGTATACCTGCCAGAGCGCAGCGGCCAGAGTAGTAACACAGTGCCTAAGAAGAATAGTTCCGTTAGTCAGTTGAGGGAAAAACCCCAACCATATCAAAATCGAAAATCGGCCATGATGGGCCCGGCAGGACTCGAACCTGCAACCCGCGGAGTAGAAATCCGTTTCGACTCAAGCAAGATCAGTGGTGCGGCCATGACGGCAAAGCGCTGGCGCTGCTTTGGCAAACCAATTGGGCTCGTTTGAAGGGAATGCTTTAGCCAACAGATTTCGATTCGAAATCAAACTCGCGGGCGGTGCAACAAAAAGACCGCCGGAGGCGGTCTTCCTGCTGCCGATCGGGCTGATACAGCTTATAGTCCCGAAATCGGGCGTCCGGGTGAATTGGGCCCTCCATCCTTCATCACCAGCCCGGGGCTGACGTCTACGAGTGACGCACCAAAACCACCTGTCGGCATCCCGAGTTTGTTCAGGTAGTCGTTCCACGGACGGTCCCTGAGTCCACCGGAGACCAGGTTGAGTTCGGCGTCACTCAAGGTACGGTTGTCGTTGGTCATTGTGAGATTCCTTTCAAGCTATCTGTTGCATGTGAACGACATCGGCTCGAAGCAGGCCAGTGCCTCACTTGCGTTTGATGCCAGCGTGCGGAGTTTCAATCTGTGAGAGAAATCACGAGAGGCGGGTTCCGTGCGTTGGATCACGCTACCCAACTCACCAGCTAGAAAAAAGGGCCGCCTGCGTTGCCACAAGCGGCCCAAGTCTAGGGAGGAAACGCCCAAGGAGGGCAGCAATAGCGGACAGGGGGGGTCGCTACCGCATACCCTAGCTAAGACGATCGCGATCAGCGGCTCAATTGAACGTAGGTAAGCGTCGGGCATCTAAAGGGTTTACGGAACGATACGAAGGTGTGTGGCGCCCCCAATACGCGCGAGCGGCACGGCTTGGTGTTAAGCGGAATTCTAGCATTTGTTGCCTGTACAGCCGTTGTTATCGCCGCGCCCGGTAGTGTTGTACTGGACGTCGGGAACGATGTTCGGAACGTTCGTGCGGAGCCACTCGATGCCCTTCCCAACGGCGTAGTCCATCGCGTCAGTGATGATACCGCCGCCCGAGACGAGATCGAGTTCGTCCCTGCTCAGTTCGCGGATTTCGTTGTTCATGTCACTCTCCTGTGTTCAGCGGTACGCGCTAGCCAGCGCGCGCGGCTAAAAATTCTTGATAACGTCGCTCACCGCACTGCTTAGATACTGTTGGATCTGCGACTCCGCCTTAACGTCGCTCATGGCCCTGTAGCCGCCGGAAACGGCATCTAGCTCATCATCTTTCAAGGCGCGGCCTTGCAATACATTCAGCTCCAGGCTGATCGGCTTGCTAACCTGTGTCATGGCATTTCTCGTGTTTAACGGTTGTGATCGAATCCGACGTAGCCAATCCGTGTGCTGAGAACCGTGACGTTCGGCACATTGCGCCGCGCGCGGGTAACGCATCGGGTAGTAGCGCTCGCTGCCGACCGCCGCTACCTCCCGGCAACCGCTGTCTCTACGTGACCTGGCGGCGCTTCGCCCGCGCGTACGAGGGCACGCCTACAAATTCATTGTCATTCCAAGTGACTCCACTTGGATGCGGCGTAGCCTCGCCATCGGACCGTGAGAGAGGCGTCCCACGCCAGCAGAGCCAGCGCGGGTCGCTCCCGTCAGCGCCAATCGAAGTGGGCCGATTCCACGCGTAGGTGCAAACGGCGCTGGCAACATCGCCGTTTCTTATTGGCTCGCTCCTCCAGGGCGATATATTAGGCTGCCTGCGATTGGGGCCGCGTTCGTGGCGCGGCCTTGCGCGTCTTTTTTGCCGCCCACCTGCGTGATACGTTTCCGTGAAACGCAATCTGGGGCGTGAGCATGGAGAAATACGGAGCCGGGTCGATTGTTGTCTCCGACTATGATCCCAACTGGCCGATCTTGTTCGAGCAAGAAAGCACGAGGATCAAGAAAGCTCTCGGCTCGTTCGCTTTGGCCATCGAGCACATGGGCAGCACGGCGGTTCCGGGCCTGCCATCAAAGCCCATCATCGACCTGCTGGTTGGCGTACCTAGCCTGGAGGAGGCAAAAGAGCGATGCATCGAGCCGATCAGGTCACTTGGCTACAACTACGTGCCGGAGTACGTGTCGTGGCTCCCTGGCGAGTTGTTCTTCCGAAAGGGGCCTCCGGGCCCGTGGACCCATCATGTTCATTTGATGGAGCGGTCTTATCCGCGGTGGGAGGCATTGCTGGTATTCCGCGATTACCTCCGCGCACATTCCGAGGCAGCCCAAGCTTACGCCAACATTAAGCGGGCGCTCGCCGCCTCGTCGGTAGACGACATAGAGGCTTATCGAATCGGCAAACATATCTTCGTCGAGGAGACCACTGTCAAGGCGCGTGCTTGGCGCGCGCATGCAGGGGGTTAAAACAGGCCAATACCCCCCGGATGCCCGAGACCAAATTGACAACATCGAGTGACCAACCGTTCTGAAAACGGTGACTAACATCGAGACAAGCCATTGATGAGGAGAGAGAAAATTTAGAAGTGGCGATCCCAGCAGAACGAGCAAGAAGCGGCATCTCAGCTACTTAAACTGGCTCACCCACCTAAAGAACCACTTTATGCCGAAAAGGCTATTTGCGCGGTTGGCTCACCCGAACGGGAAAGCGGCGCGGAGGCTTCGGTTCCGCCCGCCCCGCGATCGGGATCGGAAAGTCGTCAATGGGAGTTGACCGTTTTCCCTCGTTCAGCTTCGGAGACAGTCGAACGAGACGGCGGGGGTAGGGTAGGGACAATCCGCATCCTGGTGGAAAGCGTCGACCGGCGCGGTGCCGCCCCTTCGGCGCACCTGCAGCCCCCGCCTGATCAGCCATTTTCAAGTACGGGGATCGAAAGAAAAGCGGCGCTCACGCTCTGATCGAACCACCGCGTTCGGTCTGCCGTGGGCGCTCTGGTGCATGGTGCTCGGAGGTCCCGCCACCATCATCGTCCCGGACATGGCCGCCGCGAAGAGTAGCGACGGGTTTTGATCCTGCCTTTCCCCGCTGCCGGTAAGCGCCATGACGACATCGTCACCAGCTCGCCGCCGATAAACGACAGCAAGGCACCGCACCTCAAAGCGGCAGCGCCGCCGCAGCGCTACACCGAACAGATCGGAAGCGGAATCACAATAGTGCAGGCAACGCTGAGCCCATTGCGACCTGCGACCAAACGGTAACCCGGCAACCCCGGGCGACGGTCGAGAGGCATCGTTTGTCGTCGACGGGATGACCACCCGCACCGGCATCCAATGCGAGAGCGCCGCAAAAAGCTCTCAGAAGGCGCCACGGGGACAACGTGGCGGGCGAAAGCTGAAGGAACTGAGTACCTAGTCCGTCAGTGTGACGGGCTCCGCATCGTCAGCGGCCTGCACGGTCTTCAGATCAGACCGGAGGGAGGGAAAGGGCGTAGCTATGGAAGAATGAAAGAACCGCATATTGCCGTGCTGACCTTGACCTGAGAACAGGCAACTAACAGAGGCGACAGATGAAGTTTCCTAAAGGCCAGAGCGGCAATCCGGGCGGCCGACCCAAGGTTCTCGCGGATGTGCAGGAACTGGCGCGCCAATATGCGCCAGTGGCCATCGTCGAGCTCGCGCGTTTGGCGTTGAAAGCAAAGAACGAGAACGCCCGGATCGCTGCAATCCGCGAGCTCCTCGACCGCGGCTATGGCAGGTCTCGACAAGCCGTGGAGGTCTCCGCGCCCGCGGGTGATCCCCTGCAGCTGCTGCTTGAGGAGATAGATGCGCTGTCCCGGAAGACCGATCGTTATAAGCAGTACTCCAAAGAACCCACCTGAAGCGCGCATCTGCGGTCGATTATTGCCTCCAAGGCCATCGACACTGACAAACTCGTGGCCGCCCGGTAGAGCCAACTGGCTGCGGGAGTTCTTCCGGTCGTCAACATGACTTGACGACGACCGCCATCAAGGCGAACGGCTCGGTCCAGTGCGAGGGGATGATGCCGCCAGCGTGTTGCGCGGCTTGAACAGCCGGCCCTTTTCCACCACCAGCACAACCAATAAGGAAGCCAGCGTGCAGAGAAAAAACCCGGTCGCAAACGGCAAAAGCGTGCCGTCGTAGTCCTGGCCGATCGTGGTGCCGATGCCAATGCCGAGCAGCGTCGTGATCGACCCGTACAACGACGAAGCCGTGCCGGCGATATGGCCCTGTGGCTCCATCGCAAGCGACGTGAAATTGGCGAACATCAGCCCGAACGCGAACATCATCAGCGCCGCCAGCGCCATGAACAGCGGCAGCGGTAGCGTATGCATCTTCGCCGCCAGCAGCATGATCCCGGCCACCGCCACGAAGCCGACCAGTGCGCCATGCGAAATCACCCGCATGCCAAGGCGGCCAACGAAACGAGCATTGAGAAAGCCAGCGACGGCCACGCCGATCGCGATGGCTGCGAACGCCAGCGGAAAGTAACGCCCGAGCCCGTAGATTTCGGTGAACACCTGCTCCGACGAGAACACGAAGGCGAACAGCGACCCCTGCACGCCACCGGCCGCCAGCGCATAACCCAGGGTCTGCCGGTTGGTCACGGTCTGACGAAAGGCGCCGAGCACGTTGCGAATAGCCAACGACTTGCGCTCGGACACCGGCAACGTCTCCGGCATCCGCAGCGCGCTCCAGATCAGCGCAAGCGCTCCGTACAGCATCAGCACGATGAAGATGCCGCGCCACTGCGTCAGCAACAACACCGCCTGACCTAACGACGGTGCGATCACTGGCACGGCGATGAATACCATCATCGCCAGCGACATGACACTGGCCATGCGGCGGCCGGCATAGCAGTCGCGGACGATCGAAGTCGCAATCACACGGGTGGCGGAGGTGCCAAGCCCCTGCAGCACGCGCGCCAGCAGCAATGTCTCGAAGGACGAAGCCATAATCGCGAGCACGCTGGCGATGCAATACAGCGCCATGCCGTCGATCAGGACCGGGCGCCGGCCGAAACGGTCTGACAGCGGTCCCATTACGAATTGGCCGACGCCGAAGCCGATCAGAAACGTCGACAGCACCGCCTGCGGCTGGTTGGCGATCGTGATGTGGAATGCCGAGGCGATGTTGGGCAGCGCCGGCAGCATCATATCCATGGCAAGCGGGTTCAGGGCCATGATTGAGGCGATTACGACGACGAATTCGGGGAAGCCCATCGGCCGATGGCTCGATGAAACCCAAGCCTCGGCATTGATATCGGTCACTTAGGCACCTCACGGGAACAGCAAGCTTTTATCGGCTATGCTGCGCTGCACAACCCAATTTCCGGGATGGCTGGTGCGCTACTGGCGGGTCCATGTAGTTTAGGATCGATCCTTGTCGACGATATCGGCGCCACCAACCACAATGCCGCACCGCTGGCGACCATTTCAGCCAATTCGCAGGTGGTCTTCTCGTCAATCGCGATTGACCAATGACCGGTCGAGCACCACCCCGGCCAACACACGGTTTGCTGCGCCGACGAGCAGGATGTCGGCATCAGCGGCCGAAGGCTACGATCTCATTGAGACCTTCAGCGAGATACAGATGCTCAGCGTGCTGGCAACAGCTTGTTACTCGCAAGGATGCGAGCCAAGGTGGATGATCTTTGTAATCGAAGAGCGAAGCTACGAGCTATCGCTCAGGGGAATGGCACGCGATAAGCTATTGACTGTGCAGTTCCGGCGCGCCGCCAGTGCCTATGATCAAGCTGCTGCAAGAGCGGGAGATCACGCTTGTGGGTTATCCCGAAGAATACGGATAAAAGTTGGAACGCTGATCTGGCACGAAACGTTGCGCAAGCGGGTTGTTGGAGGGGCTGGAGCCAAACCGAGGAGCGAAGCAATGGCAACTCAGATCGTGATGGACCACAGTGGCGATACCCGGCATCATTTCGACGCGACTGACCGGGAGGCGGTCGCTAAGGCCGAAGAACGCTTTCGGCAATTAACCGGCGCTGGCTTTACGGCAGCCGTCCGCACCGCCCCGGGTGACGCAGCGGTAACTCGTTCGTTCGACCCAACTGCGGAAGAAACATTATTCTTTCCCCGGCTCGTCGGCGGCTGATTGTCCTCGCTATGTCCGCGCGGTCTCTGCTGATCGCGTCGCGGCGGGCTGGTGCTTCGCTGGCTCAATATATCCGTGAAGTCCAAGCCGCGCGCGAGCGTTACCGAGCGCGCTTCGCTACTCGTGAAGAGCGCGGCGTAAACCTACTGCGCGAGTGGTTATCGCCCGAGCAACGAGCGCAGTTCGACGCCAAAAGATATTTCGACGTAATCGGTTGTGACAGCGGGAAGCGATACCGCATTCACTATGGAGAGACCACAAACGTCCACGAGATTGCCGATGATGATCTTCCCTCGGTCGGTTGGTGCTTCATCCCAGAAGGCTCATTAGCCGCGGGCGACGTGATGCTTGCCCAAAAAATCGCTCTCGAGACCTACGAGTACGGCGCGCTGGCAGTGGCTAACAGGTGCCCGATCAGGTTCTCCCGCTTCCGTTGATTATTGCGTCAACTTAGCGCGAGCGTAAGTAGCCAGAGCAAAGTAAAATAATCTCGGCAATGGTGACGGCAAGAAAACCGAAAGAAGCAAATTCTTCACGCATAAAATCCACCTATGCGTATTGGATCCCAACGGTGGCGGCTGGCCTCGCGCGCAACATCTTTGCAAGGTCAGCCCGAGGCGTTCGTACTGGCTATATGCCTGCAGCCCCGTTGAATTAGGTCAATTCAGGAGCACTAGCTTTTCCTTAGCTGCTCTGCTGAACGGTAAAATTGAGACAGATATTCTACACGCAAATTGGACTACGGACTTTTCACACAGTCTGGACCCACAACGGACATCGATCTGTCCGTGGCAGAGAACCTGTGGTCTGCCGATGTCCGCATGTCCGCGAGGTCCAAAATAACTCGCAAGTGGCTCAATCGAACCTTCCCCATCCGGCTGGGTTTTCGCTAGGTTGCGCGGCGTATACGGAATCCTGCCGGACCGCCATCGCGGCAACGGCACAAAACGATAGGAGGAAAACGCCATGACCCGTCTCAGCGCCCGTCGCGCGTCCGTGTTCGCTGGTGGCATTGCTTTACTCCTCGCTGCGGTACTGGCCCTTGTTAGGTTCGCAGTGGCCGGAGCGGACAATTCCAGCGCGAAGCGGCCGATCAAGGTCGCAGTTTTTCCGTTTGAATTGGAGGATTTCAGTGCGGCCGCGGCCTACATTCCCCCGGACGACATCGACCGCGAGCAATTGCGGCTTTCAACGGAAGAGGCGCTTCGGCTGATCGCGGCATCGGGGCGCTACCAATTGGTCGACGTCACCGAGGTGAAGGACGAAGCGGCCAAGGCGGGCAAATTGCGATATTGCGGAGGGTGCGAAGCCAAAATTGCCGCCGGCCTCAACGCCGATCAGTCCATGCTCGGGATCGTCACGCGCATCAGCCGCACAGATTACGCGGTAACCTATAAAATTCGCGACGCTCAATCAGGCGCGCTGGTCGATGTCGAGCAAACCGACCTGCGTGCGGGAGCCAACTCGGCCTGGAGCCGCGGCGCGCGCTGGTTGATCCAACGCCGTCTGCTGGAAAAGGCGGACTAGCGCCAAACGCAAAAACCAACGATGCGGTTGTTGAACATGATTGCGACGGGAAGCCGAAGCCACGTCGCCAATAGCGAGACGCCTCCATGAGACTGACGAAACTAATGTCAGCGGGCCTTGTCGTGGTTGCCGCCGTCGTTCTCTGCACCAATCCGGTTGGGCAGAGCCTCGCGCAAGGCGAGGTGCTCACCCTTGCAGTCGCCGAAATCCAATATAGCGATACCTCGGGCGAGATGATCGATTAACGTCACGTTTCGCCCCGTGACGTCACGCAGATCAGCGGCTCCGATGCTCCTCATGGCGGCGCAACCATGCCCTTGATTTCTTGCGGCCAAAGCAGATCTCGGCATCGCGATCGTAGGCGTAAATACGCTGATCGTTATGGGGGCAGCTTTCGCGCTCGTGGTCGTCTGAACGGCCGCCTGATGCGCGGCGTCGGCGCGCCTCACTGCGGATTTCCTCAGTGACAATCGGCGCGATCTCTATCGAGCGACCGCGCCTACCGACCGTTGATTTACGGTCATGGCGAATTCCTCCACCGTGTAGATTCGGCCGTCGGCCACGACGGTGACAAAGGGGAATCGATTTGCACGAAGCGAGAGCGCCCGGATCGCTGCAATCCGCGAGCTCCTCGACCGCGGTTATGGCAGGTCTCGACAAGCCATGGAGATCTTTGCGCCCGCGGGTGATCCGATCAAGCTGTTTGACGAGCTCGATGCCCTGTCGCGGAAGGGCAGTCGCTATACTCAAGAGCCGAAGGACCCACGCAAGTCAATTTCGATTGACAAAACCGCCACCGCGGGTTGGCCTCCGGTGTCGCCCCGCTGACAAGAGCCAGGGGATTGAACTTGGACATCGACAGTTGGCTCCGCAGGATCGGTCTCGAGCAGTACGCGCGGACGTTTCGCGAGAACGGGATCGATCTCAGCGTCCTCCCCGATCTGACGGATCAAGATCTGGAGAAGTTGGGCGTCTTGCTCGGCCATCGCCGCAAGTTGTTGCGCGCGATCGCCGACCTTGAAGCCATTGAGAAGCGCGCACCGGCAGGTGCCGCAGCCGCAACGGCACCTGCCGCGCCGCGCGCGCTGGACACCGCCGAGCGCCGGCAGCTCACGGTCATGTTCTGTGACCTCGTCGGCTCGACCGCGCTCTCGACCCGGCTCGACCCCGAGGACATGCGCGAGATCGTCGGCGCGTACCACCGCGCCTGCGCCGATCTCATCACCAGAGCCGGCGGTTTCGTCGCCAGGTACATGGGCGACGGTGTGCTGGCCTATTTCGGCTATCCCCAGGCCATCGAGCATGACGCCGAACGCGCCGTCCGGGCCGGGCTTTCGCTGGTCGAGGCGGTGCCGAAGCTCAAGACCGCCACCGGCGTTCCCTTGCAGGTGCGCGTCGGCATCGCCACTGGGCTTGTCGTGGTCGGCGACCTCATCGGCGTCGGCGCGGCCCAGGAGCATGAAGTGGTGGGCGAGACGCCGAACCTGGCCGCCCGGCTACAAGCGCTGGCCGAGCCGGGCGCCGTGGTGATCTCATCGAGCACACGCATGCTGACTGGCGGCCTGTTCGACTACCGCGATCTCGGGAAAATCGCGCTCAAAGGCTTCGCTGAGGCCGTCCCGGTATGGCTGGCGCTGGGCACGAGCGCCGCCGAGAGCCGGTTCGAGGCGCTGCGCGCGAGTACGACGCCTCTCGTCGGGCGCGGCGAGGAGATCGATCTACTCCTGCGCCGCTGGGAGCAGGCGAAGGGCGGCGAGGGCTCGGTCGTGCTGCTCTCGGGCGAGCCAGGGATCGGCAAGTCGCGCATCGCCGAGACCATCCTCGACCGGCTCAGCGGCGAGCCGCATACCCGTTTGCGCCTTTTCTGCTCGCCGCATCACCAGGATAGTGCGCTCTACCCGAGCATCACCCAGCTCGAACGGGCGGCCGGCTTCCGGCGCGACGATACGGACCAGCAGCGACTGACCAAGCTCGAGACGGTGCTCGCCCTGGCGGCCAATGACCTCGGCGAGGCCGTGCCCCTGCTAGCGGATTTGCTATCGGTCCCGACTGGCGACCGCTATCCCGCGCTCGACCTCACCTCGCAGAAGCGCAAGGAGAAGGCATTGCGGGCGCTGGTGGCGCAGGTCGAGGGGCTGGCGGCGCGTCAACCGGTGCTGCTGGTGGTCGAGGACGCGCATTGGGCCGATCCCACCTCGCTCGAGCTGTTCGACCTGATCGTCGAGCGGGCGTCGCGCCTGCCGCTCCTGGCGATCGTCACCTTCCGCCCGGAATTCATGCCACCCTGGGTCGGCCGTCCGCAGGTCACGCTGATCAGTCTCAATCGCCTGCCGCGCCGGCTCCGCGCCGAGATGATCGCGCACCTTACCGGCGGCAAGGTCTTGCCCCAGGAGATCGCCGACCAGATCACCGATCGGACCGTTGGCGTGCCGCTGTTCATCGAGGAACTGACCAAGGCCGTGATCGAGAGTGGCCTGCTCGTGGAAACGGGCGATCAGTATGTGGCGACGGGTCCGGTGACTGCCCTGGCGATCCCGACATCGCTCCAGGAATCGCTGCTGGCGCGGCTCGATCGCCTGGCGCCGACAAGCGACGTGGCGCAGATCGCCGCCGCTCTTGGACGACAATTCTCGCACGAACTGATCAGCGCCGCGGCGGCGATGCCGCGGCAGCAACTCGATGACGCCCTAGCGCAACTCGTGAACGCCGAATTGATCTTCCGGCGCGGGACGCCCCCCGATGCGGAATACACCTTCAAGCACGCGCTGGTACAGGACACTGCCTACGGCACGTTGCTGCGCAGCCGCCGCCAGCAGATACACGCCCGCATTGCCGCAACGCTCGAACACCAGTTCCCGGAAATTGTGATGGCTCAACCTGCGTTACTTGCCCGGCACTTTGCGGAAGCCGGGCTGGCGGAAAAGGCGGTCGTTTATTGGCTCAAGGCCGGCCGGCAAGCGCTCGCGCGCTCGGCGACGAACGAAGCGACCGCCCAGCTGCGGAAGGGGCTGGACGCGCTGGACGGCCTGCCGGACGGACCTGGGCGCCGGCAACAGGAGCTAGACCTGCAACTCGCGCTTGGACATGCACTGATAGCCACGAAAGGCCACTCGGCACCCGAGGTGGGCGAGAGCTTCGCCCGAGCGCGCGTGCTGGCCGAGCAGATTGATCGACCCGAGTACGTCTGGCGGGTGTTCTTGGGCCAATGGACGTTTCATCGGAACCGGGGCGAGTACCGGCTGGCGCTGGCGCTGGCCGAGCAGGTAGAAAAATCGGCGAGGCGCGGAACGATGTCGCGGCGCAATGGGTGGGTCGCTGGGCAAGCGGGTATACCCGCCTCTTCCTCGGGGACTTCGTTGCCGCCCGTGCACTTCTCGAGCGGTGTCATGGCCTCGCTGATCCGGCGCGCGGGTTACTGTCCGCAAGCCTCCACGCTATAATGCTCGCATCCCTCGCCATGACCTTGGCGTATCTGGGCTACATCGATCAAGCACGGTCGCGGCTGAACGAGGCATTGTCGGAGGCCCGCCGGCTCAGGGTCGCCTCAACGCTAGCTGAAGTGCTCAGTGTTGCGTTGACAGTCGAGGGGATCGCGGGCTCGCCTGAGATGCAACAACGGCACGCCGAGGAACTTCTGGCTCTATCGACCGAGCACGGCTTGCCGGCTTTTTTGGCTTGGGCAACAGTGGGGCACGGAGTGTCGTTGACCGCGCTCGGGCAGGGACAGGAAGGCCTGTCGCTGATCACACGGGGGATCGCGGGAGTGCGCGCTACCGGAGCTGTCGCCGGCACCTCGGGGGCACTCGTGTTGCTCGCCCGGGCCCACGCTATGGTCGGGCAGCCGGTGGATGGACTAAATTGCCTCGCCGAAGCCGTACAGATCATGGAGACGACCGACGATCGGGTGCGCGAGGCTCCGTTGCATCGGGTGCGAGGCGATTTGCTGAATGCCACAGGGGATCCATCCGCGGCCGAGCGGAGCTATCAGCAAGCAATCGCCGTAGCGAAGCTGCAGAGTGCAAAGCTCTCCGAATTGCAGGCATCGATCAGCTTGGCGCGCCTCTGGTGCAAACAGGACAGGCGCGGCGATGCCCGCGATCTTCTCGCCCCGATCTTCGGCTGGTTCACCGAAGGCTTCGACACGCTTTCCTTGAAGGAGGCCAAGGCGCTGCTCGATGAGCTGCACGCCTGACAGCCGATTTCGAAACGGCCACTTCGCGAGCCATACGGAAAACCCCACTTTACTTGCGATGAGGATTCGCCTGTGGTTTCAACCCTCCGATCTTCTCCTGCGGGGCATCCGTATGGTCTGGCGTATGATCCTGCTGCAGCAGGGAGCAGCATGTGAAGCGCGTCGCCTTCTATCTCCGCGTCTCCACCGACACGCATACAAGCGACCACCAGCGTCGTGAGCTGGAAGCGGTCGCCGCCAGGTCGGGCTGGCAGATCGTCAAGGTCTATGAAGACGCCGGGATAAGCGGCGCAAAGGGCCGCGACAAGCGTCCGGGCCTCGACGCCATGCTGAAGGCCGTCAACGCCCGCGAGTTCGACATGGTCGCGGCGTGGTCCGTTGATCGGCTTGGTCGATCGCTAACCGATTTGTTGTGCATCCTGCAAGGCCTGCACGAAAAAGGCGTCGATCTGTTCCTGCATCAGCAAGGCTGGATACTTCGACCACGGCAGGCAAGGCGATGTTCCAGATGCTTGGCGTGTTCGCCGAGTTCGAGCGCGGTATCATCCGCGGCTCCTCGACCCAATCGACCCATTAGGACCACAATTGGAAACGACCTTCGTTGCGGAAATCACTATTGCAGACGCTGCTCATATAGAGGCGCCTACGATCTGAGCCTAATCGCCGAGGGAATTCGCCATGAAAGTGCTAACCTTACAGAAAACAGGTTTCGCGGCGTTGCTGACTATTAGCCTCGCTGTGTCGGCGTTCGCCGCCGAGCAAGCTGTAACCACCGACATAGGCACACTCGACCAGCAGGCGGCCGAGACGGCGTTTCCCGCCAAGCCGCCCTACTCGCCTTACGCAGGCCGTAACTTCCCGACACGCCCATTTTTCGGCGACACTCATTTGCACACTTCGTTTTCAATGGACGCCGGTGCATTCGGTGCCCGGCTGGGTCCAAAGGACGCTTATCGTTTTGCCAAGGGCGAGGAGGTCATAGCTTCCAGCGGCCAGCGTGCGAAGCTTTCGCGACCGCTGGATTTTCTGGTGGTAACCGATCATTCGGACGGCATGGGTTTTTTCCCGCAACTGATGGGCGCGGATCCCGTGCTGATGGCAACGCCACAGGGGCGAAAATGGTACGATGAAATCAATTCGGGCAAGGGGGCGCAGGCCGCCGTCGACATCATTACCAGTTTCGGCAAGGGCCAATTGCCGAAGGGCTTCCCGACGCCGGGCACCGATGCCTACCGCAGCGCCTGGCGGGAGACGATCAAGGCGGCGGAAGAGGCCAACGACCCAGGCCGCTTCACCGCCTTTATCGGTTATGAATGGACCTCAAATGCCGCGGGAAACAATCTTCATCGCAACGTGATCTGGCGCGACAATGGCGCAAAGGCCAGCCTCGTCGAACCCTTCACCACCCAGCCGCCGCTTGGAAGCCCCAATCCGCGCGACCTCTGGAAGTGGATGGCCATGTGCGAAGAAAAAACCGGTGCCGAGATTCTCGCTCTGGCGCATAACGGCAATCTAAGCAATGGCCGCATGTTTCCGATTATCGAATCATTCACCGGCAAACGAATCGACCGCGAATATGCAGAGAACCGCACCCGTTGGGAGCCGCTTTACGAAGCCACGCAGATCAAGGGGGATGGCGAGACCCATCCGTTCCTTTCGCCCAATGATGAATTTGCCAACTTCGAACGTTGGGACAAGGGAAACCTCGATCTCACCGAATTGAAGAAGCCGGAGATGCTGGAATTCGAGTATCTTCGTTCGGCGCTCAAGAACGGCTTGAAGATGGAGGCCGAGCTCGGCGTAAATCCGTACAAGTTCGGGCTTGTGGGCAGCACGGACGCGCATACCGGGCTTACGGCAGTCGAAGAGGATAATTTCTTTGGCAAGACGTCTTCCTCGGAGCCAAGTGCGGAGCGCGCGACGCATCCCTTCGTGAAAACCGACAAAGCCGTCATCATGGGCTGGGAACAGACTGCCTCCGGCTACGCCGGAGTGTGGGCAACTGAAAATACCCGCGAGGCGATTTTCGACGCCATGAAGCGCCGCGAGACTTATGCCACGACCGGCCCGCGCATGATCGTTCGCTTCTTCGGCGGCTGGGACTTCGAGGCCGGCGACGCCACCAACCGCATGCCGGCAAAGGTTGGCTACACCAAGGGTGTTCCGATGGGAGGCGACCTGAGCAACGCGCCGACGGGCAAGTCGCCTACGTTCCTTGTAGCGGCACTCAAGGACCCGATCGGTGCGAATCTGGACCGTATCCAGATCATAAAGGGTTGGCTCGGAAAGGACGGTCAGACGCAAGAGCGCATCTACGACGTCGCGGTTTCCGGAGGCCGCAAGATCGAGGCAGACGGCCGAAGCAGGACACCCATCGGGAATACGGTGGACGTCGCGAACGCGACGTGGACCAATACAATAGGCGCAGGCGAGATGATCACGGTCTGGAAAGATCCCGACTTCGATCCGGCGCTGCGGGCGTTCTATTATGTGCGCGTGATCGAAATACCGACGCCGCGCTGGACGGCATATGACGCAAAATATTTTGGCGTCACAATGCCAAAGGAAGCCCCGATGACGACGACCGAGCGCGCCTATACGTCGCCGATCTGGTACACGCCTTGAAATTCGCGTTGCTGAGAGAGCCGCTGCTGCAGTTTCTCGTGCTCGGCGCGGCTCTATTTGGCCTGTTTCAGCTTGTCGGCAGCAATAAGGCTGAGACGCCGACAAGGATTGTCATTTCTTCTGCCCGGATTGCCAACCTTGCGGACGGTTTTGCCCGCACCTGGCAGCGCCCTCCGGGCAAAGACGAATTACAGAGCCTTGTCGATGACTACATTCGAGACGAGGTGTTCTACCGCGAGGGCCGGGCGGCCGGCCTTGACCGAGACGACGTCATCATTCGCCGCCGCGTCCGGCAGAAAATGGAGTTTCTCGGTGAAGACATGTCTGCCCCGGAGCCGAGCGAGGAGCAGCTTGCTGCCCATCTCGGGGCTAACCCGGAGCGCTTCAAGACTGAGGATCGTCTTACATTCCGCCAGGTTTTCCTGAGCGCGACGCGGCGTGCCGCTAGCATCGATAGCGATAGCAAGCAACTCGCGAGCGCCCTGGCGCGCGCGGACGCGGCCGGGGCAGCAACGGCGCTGGGCGATCCGTTCCTGCTCGGTGAGGAGTTTCACGCCGTATCGCCAAACGACGTTGTGAGCATATTCGGCGACGGCTTCGCCAAACGCATCTTCGTCATGGAACAGGGCCGCTGGCAGGGACCGATCGCTTCGAGCTTCGGACAGCACTTCGTCTATATCAGCGAACGAGTACCGGGAACCCTCCCGCCGCTCGACGCTATCCGGGAAGCTGTCCGCCGCGAGTGGTCGAACGCGCGCCGGCTGGAGGCGGGGCAGAAACTCTACAGCTCGCTCCGTGAGCGCTACGAAATCGTGGTGGAGACGCCGCCGGCCAAATCAGCGCAAGTCGAAACCAAACCATGAAACGTTTGCTTGTACTCTTTGCCGCTCTGGGCGGGCTGCTGGCGCAACCCGCGCGTTCGGACGAACTCCGGCCGGGCTATCTGGAATTGCGCCAGATTGCCTCCGGCACCTACAATCTGCTTTTCAAGATTCCGGCGCGGGGCGACGACCTGCGGCTTGCGATCTATCTCAAGCTGCCCGAAGGCACTCAGAATGTGACGGTTCCGCGGGCGTCATTCAGCGACGGCGCCTACGTCGAGCGTCGTACAATTCGCCGCGATGGAGGACTGATCGGACACGTGGTCTCAATTGAAGGCCTGTCAGCGACATCTACCGACGTTCTGGTTCGGGTCGAAAGCCTCGCCGGCGCCATACAGACCGAACGGCTTTCGCCGACAAGGACGGCGTTCGTTCTTCAGGCCACGCCGGGCGCAGGAGCAGTCGCCGCGACCTATCTGCGCCTCGGCGTTGACCATATCCTGTTCGGCTTCGATCATCTGCTGTTCGTCCTGGCGCTGGTGATCCTGGTTCGAGACTGGCGGCGCGTCGCCGTCACCGTGACGGCGTTCACCATTGCGCACAGCATTACGCTAGCGGCGGCGACGCTGGGTTTTGTGAACGTTCCGGGTCCGCCCGTGGAAGCGACCATAGCGCTCAGCATCATGCTGGTTGCGGTCGAGATCCTGAATGCGCGACGCGGAATGCCAAGTTTTACCGCGCGCCTGCCGTGGCTCGTTGCCTTCAGCTTCGGTCTGTTGCACGGCCTCGGTTTTGCCGGCGCCTTGGCTGAGGTAGGACTGCCTCAACACGCCATTCCTGTCGCGCTACTATTTTTCAATATCGGAGTGGAGATGGGGCAGCTTGTCTTCGTGGGCGCGGCCTTATCGATTATGTGGTTATTCCGCCAGGCTGCGCTACGGCTATTCGAGACCACCCTCGTCAAGCGAGCATTTGACAGGCTCGATGTAGCCGTCGCTTACGGCATAGGCGCCGTTGCGGCTTACTGGTTGATTGAGCGGACGACCGCCTTTTTTGCCTAACGCACGCCATGCGCTCAACCGCTGCTGGTCCGTTGGCACTTTTCAGACATGGCGCAATCTATGACTTGCGTCTGTAGTGCGCCTCAAAGCGGACATGACACCGCTACCACCGGCATGAGGGGACCATAGACGTTTTGCACCGATCTCGTCGGCGAGGCGCTTGGCGCCGGCCTTTCGCTGGTTTTGTGAAACTTAGGAGTTTTGCAAAAAATTTCCGTACATGAAAAATCAACGTGTTACAGTTTGCGAAACTTAGTTGCAAAATGGAGCACGGATATGGCGATCGTCGGTTACGCGAGGGTGAGCACTCAGGACCAACACCTCACGGGCCAGCTCGAGGTCCTGAAAGTCGCCGGCGCCGAGACGATCTACCGGGAGAAGATCAGCGGCGCCAGGGCCGATCGGCCGCAGCTGGCGAAGCTGATGGCCTCGCTGAAGGCGGGTGACGTCGTGCTGGTCACAAAGCTTGACCGGCTCGGCCGCTCAACCCGCGAGCTGCTGGACCTGATCGAGCGTATCGGCAAGGCCGGCGCCTCGTTCCGCAGCCTCGGAGATCCCTTGTGGGATACTTCCTCGAGCCAAGGGCGGCTTCTGTCGACGCTGCTCGCCGCAATCGCCGAGTTTGAGCGCGATCTGATCCGCGAGCGCACCGGCGACGGCCGCAGGCGCGCCCTGGCGAACGGTGTGAAGTTTGGGCGCCCGGCGAAGTTGTCGGACTACCAGCGCAAGGAAGCGCTCAAGCGTCGCGCTGCCGGCGAGACCCTGGCCGAGATTGCCAAGTCATACGCCGTCGACGTCAGCATGATCTCGCGGCTGAGTTGAAACACGGGAGCGGCGCGCGGCAAACGGCCAAGTGGACCGCGGCGCAGGTGGCGCGCGTGCTGGAGCGCATCGGTTGACGCGGTGCTAGGGATGGCTGATTGCAAGATTCAGGGGGTATCCGTGGCGCCGGGGCCACATCTGCCGGGGACGGAGGGTGGTAAAATCAAAATCCGGAGAGGCTGAACACGGTCCTTTTTGACCTTTCCCATCCTCCGAACGTTCCACGGACATCGGGTTATGGAAGCCAGATTTATCTATCGCAACCGGTTGGATGCCCGGTTTTACGATGCGTCCAAGGGGGAAATGCGCGGCGGTCCGGATAAGGTGATTGTGTACGTCAATGGCGTCCTTTGCGCGATGGATCGCGAGGCAAAGATCGTCATACCGGTTTCACGGTGGAAACTGGCGGAGATTGGCTTGGCTTGTTTCTTGGCGGCGCTCAAGGGTAAGGGAGCCCCCCGTTCGCTTGAGCCTGTGGCCGTTCATGAACCACCTCCAGCACTCCCCGAACCCGCCGACGAGCATCTCTTGCGCAGCCTCGACGACGACGAAAGGGCATCTCCGCAGGCTTCACATCAGGAGAGTTCGGAAGCCCGATGGGAGCGTCTCATACGGGAAATGCGCGATCTATCTCGATAAGAGGTATGGCACGATGCTGACGTTCAGCATCTTGGCGGCCTGGGCTTGCGTAGGAGTGGATACCGAAATTTCGGTATGCTGGCTTGAGCCGCGCCGCGGGAGGGCGATAAGGGCGCGGCCTGTCTTTCGATCTGCGCAAGCGAAGAGAAAGAACCGATCTAGAACCTAGCGCAAATTTGCTCTGGCCTCTTTCGCATTGCCGGGCGCGGATAGCCGCGGTCTCGCAAAACCCATCCCACCGGCTTTCTGGCCGCCTGGGCGCGCGCCTTCCATTGGCGCGTGTCCGCATGACTTGTGCGGCTGCATTCCAATGCCGATTGACACCAAATAACGTATGGGCGGCGCCCCGCCGCGGCGGCGTGGGCCGATTCAAGGCGTGGGATGGACAGGCGGGCTGGCGCCGCATAGCGCGTCCAACAACTCCAAATACGTCTTCAGCGAACTCGTCGTGCGGTTCAGAGTTTGCTCTCTTTGGTCATCAGCAGTGATAACGGCCCCACCATGATGGCGCGCATCGGCTTCATGCAGGCGCTGGCCTACGCACGAAGTAAGGGCGACCCAGACGCCGGCTAAAGCGATAAATGATCGATGGGGAGCCGAAGTTTTTCATTTTACTAGCGCGAGACCTCAGCGAGCGGCATCAGATGGCGCGGAACTACGACGCGTTCGCCGGGTACAAGCGGCGCGTTCTCCATCAACCCCTTATTGACCTGGATGAGCGACCACAGCGGCACGCGGTAAAGCCCCGCGATGGTTTGCAACGTATCGCCCGGACGAGCGAACACCGGCATGCCGCTGTCCCACAGCTCGATCGCATCAGCATCAGGCGGGACGACATAGTTGAGCGGTGCCGGAACGCCGTCGACTTTCGCCGGCGTGGTCGCGAGCTTTTCGATCTTTGCCAGAAATTGTTGGTTGAAGGCGTCCTTCTCGTCGATATTGAAATGTGAAACCTCCTCGCGCTCCGAGAGATCGAAGCTCGCAAAGTGACTTTGATAGCCCTGTGCCGGCTTGATGTGGCTGCCGCCGAGGACGCTTTTCGACAGGAAGATGTTGAGATAGCGCTCGATATTGGGCGGCACGGGCGGGCTGACCTGAGGCGGATCGATCGTGACAGCGAGGCTGACCGGGATATTCTCGGCCTGCAGTATTTCCGAAAACTTCAGGACACAAAACCCGCCCATCGAATGCCCGATAAGGATGATCAAAGCGGGATCCTTGCGATACTCGCGAATGGCGCTTCCCGCGATCAGGCGGCAAATCGTGAACTCGTAGACATTCGCCGGGATCCCCGCATTTTCGATCTCTTCCGCCAGATGATCCATCCCGCGCGAGAAGATTGGACCGAGCGCGCCGCGGAACAGGTAGGCACGCATGTGCGGTAACGCCGCCGGCTCGGCGGCGGCAGAAGATGGTGTTGCAGCCACGCTCGACGCCGCGACCGGGCCTGCCGTCGCCGGATCGAGGCCCAAAAGGAAGAGGCAGGCGGAAAGGATTGCCCCTGCAATGATCGTTGCAACTTGAGACGGCTTGATCATGCCCGAGTATCTTTGCCGTTTTGGGCTATTGGGATAGTCTGCATGGATCATTAGAGCTAAGCCATGGCCAAATCTGTCCGTTCGGGCGCTCACAATGAGGAAACTCGCCTTACCGGAACGTGACGGCCAACTGTGTGGGTTTGAATCATCGAATCATTGTGTGTGCGGCGATCTACTCGTTATGGACGCTGAGGGGACGCAAATGACCCGTCCCAACCGTGGGTGGCCCGCGCGCATCGGGTCATCAATCTGCCATCGGCCCAGAGCAAAGCTTGCGATCAAATCGTTGCGAGAAGCCCATGCAGTTGCCGCCGCTTGATCCCGATGTGGCCGATAACGCGCCCTCCAGTGCCGCATTGACCACCTACGACGAGGAGCACCTTGTCACCTATCTGCGCCTGCTCGACGCGGACGCCGAAGGCGCCGACTGGCGTGACGTCGCACGAATAGTGCTGCATCTCGACCCGGAACGTGAATTCGATCGCGCTCGGAGGGCGTTTGAGAGCCATCTCGCGCGCGCCAAGTGGATGACGGAGCACGGCTACCGGCAACTGCTACGCGGTGGTGCGTCGGCATCTGAGGGTCAGCACGGATAGCCAGACCACAGAAAACCAACGGCGGGAGCTCGGCGCCGTCGCGGCGCGCTCCGGCTGGCAGATTGTTGGGTATTTATGAGGATGCCGGCATCAGCGGGGCCCAAGGGTCGCGATAAGCGCCCAGGTTTCGATGGGCTGTTGAAGGACGCCACTGGGCTTGACCGATGCCGCGCGTAAGGGGATTGATGAAAATTTCATGGGAAGCAGAGGAAACCCCAAAAATCATTGACCGAAATTGAAGCGGCGGCGTCCGGTGGCGCGCCGGCAAAACAAGGACGGTTGTGTGCTCGATCACCGCGGTCTCACGCGCGACGCCAGAACGCCATTCGGGTCGATGACCCCGATTATTCCGTCAACGCCTCTTGACGACATTTATTCAAAAAAGACTTCGCGAGGCGACGCATGCTGTCTCCCTTGAGTGCGAGTTGCATGGTCGCGTTCAATCGGAATCCCTGGCCGTGCCGCTGAAGAAGGCTCTGAGGCGTTGATGGCCGTTTTCTGCCGGAAAGACAGTCGCCGAATGTAGCCGTTCCGGCGATGCAAGAGAAAGTCCGTCCCGGATCATACGATTCAGGACGGACGCGGCGTACTTACCGCTTCTCTTCCTCACGCGCCGGCGGGCGCGGCGCGGGTGAGGGCGGGCGCGGAGCCGGCGCCATGCGCGGCGGCGCTTCCCTCACAGCCGGAGCAGGCGGTGGCACCGGCCGGCGCTCCTCAACCCGGGGCGGCGTCGCCATACGTTCCTCCGCCTTCGGTGGTTCGGGGCGTGCCTCTGGCCTTGGCTCGACGCGCGGCGGTTCGGTCCTCGGCGCTTCCTGCGGCACGCGGCGCAGCTCTTCCGCAGGCACGCTTTTCTCGACCCGCGGTGGCGGCTCCCTGCCCATCTCGTTCACGCGCGGTGGCTCGCCCGGACGCGGCGGCTCACCGGGGCGCGGTAGCTCGTGCCCCTGCATCTCCTGCGGCTGGCCAGGCCGGCCGGGCTCGCCCGCGGGCGCGACCGGAGTGCGGCTCGCACGCACGACGCCTTCACCCTGGAGCACGCCGGGGCGGGAGGTCGCGCCGACCGCAGGCTCGCCGTCGTTCTGCTTGGAGAACAGCGAGCGATCCTTGCTCGCGATCTCGGCGTGCTGGCGCTGCACCGGCGTCGCCTCGATGTGACGCTCCCGCGCGAACGCCTCCTGCTGCGGCGTCGGCCGCGCCTGTATGCCGCCATTGCCGCCGTTGAAGCTGACGCGGCTGCCGTTATTGTTGATCACGACCGTCTGGTTGTAGACGTTGGTGATCCGCACATTGGTGAAGTTGTTGACGGTGCGGTTGTAGAAGAACACGCCGTGATCCCAGCGACCGCCGTAGTAGCCTTCGCCGGTGTAGCCGAAGCCGTAATCGATGCCGCCGTAGAAGCCCACCTCGCGGCCCCAGTAGCCGGGATGGAAGCCGTAGCGGCCATCGACCCAGCCCCACCACGCCGGCGTCCACAACAGCTCCGGCTGCGGCGGCTCGACCCACGTGCCGGGCACCCAGTAATAGTCCAGCGCGACCGGATCCCAGGCCCAATAGCCAGGCGCCCAGATGTAGCCTTCCGCCGGAATTGGTGGCTGCTCGTAGTAGGGAAGCGGCGGGGGCGGAACGTCGACACTCACGTCAACCGCGATCTGCGCGTGCGCCGGCACCATGAGATACGTGGGCAGCGCGGCTCCCAGCATGAGTGCGAAAACGGATGATCGAAGTGAATTCATTTGAAATCCTTTCATGAAGATATGGTCACGAACCCGGAACGCTGGGAGGCGGGACACCCAACGGCGGAGCGTCGCATATCCCAGCATAAACACGGCCACTGAACGCAGCCTGAACGCGGCTTTTCGCTGATTGTCATGGTGGTGTCGCGATCCCTCGTGAGGGCCAGCAATCGCGCGCGACGAGCCCCGCTGTTCGATAGGGTGACAGAGGCTTAGGGAAAGCAATCGGACCTGCGGACCGTATTCGCAAGGCGTAATTGTCGGAACGATCTATCCAGCGTCCTTGCCGAGCGAAGTCGCATAGTCGCAACAGCGCAACGAAACTTCCTTGGACTTAGCACATTCCGCCCGAAGGGCAGCGCGACTGGCTGCTTGTGACAGTCCGATGACGGATTTATGAACGGCTAACCGAACGGATTTTAATCTTCGAAGAGCCGACGCATGGTAGGTTCGGTTCGTCTAATCATTAAAAAAAGGGAGGACTTCAGATGGCGAAATTACCGAAGCATCCGGCGCAGGAGCATCATCACTTAGCCGCCGCACATCATCACGCCGCCGCTCATCATCATCATCAAGCTGAGCATCATCACGCGATGGGCGAGCACGAAGACGCAAAGCATCATGCAACTGCGGCTCACGAACATAGTGAACTAGCTCACAAACATACGACGACTGCGCACACGCATTCTCACAAATAACGACACGACTTAGATCGTGGTTGCGGTACGCAACGCGCTGATAGCGAAAGCTCCCGCCGGGTTGAGAAAATCGGCGACGGCTTCTTTCGCCTTTTCCTAACTAAACGGTTAGCGCCCGTCCTGCGCAATCACGCAGAAGGGATCACGTTCGAGGGTCCAAAGTCCGGCCCTGGATAAACACAGCGATGGGCTGATATCCGCCGAATGTCTCTTTTGGGGTCATTTGCGCCAGTTTGGTCGCGTACCGACGACGTCAGCTCTACCCCAAAGAACAGACATCGTCATCGTCCGTCGGCATGTCTCAAAGGTGCCAAACCCAGACATTCATGCGCCGCAGCAAACAGCGAGATTGTTTTCAATGTCTCATCGGTTACGGGGATGCCTGACGTCGGAGCGCAAATACCTTATCCTCCGTCCAAGCCGCCCCCATACGAGGTGCGGCGAAAAAACAGGGAGCAACGCGCATGCAAACATCAGGGCTTCGTCTTTCCGCCATCGCTGCGGCCTCAACCTGCGCCTTTGCGCTGGCCGCCCCAGCAGGCGCACAACTGCTCAGCCACAAGGACATCTCCGCTTCCATCGCAATGACCATCGTGCAAACCACGATCGATACCTGCAAGGCCAATGGCTACGCGGTGTCGGCGACGGTCGTCGGTCGCAACGGCGAAATCATCGTACAAGTGCGCGGCGACAATACCGGGCCGCATACGATCGAGAACAGCTTCCGCAAAGCTTACACCGCGCGGACGTTCCGTGCGCCCTCTGGCGCGCTGGTCGAGCGCGTCAAGGCCGACCCGACGCTCGGCTTGATCCATTTGACTAACGTCATCGCCAACCAGGGGGCGCTCCCTATCAAAGTAGGAGATGAGGTCATAGGCGCGGCTGGCGCTTCGGGCGCGCCGGGTGGCGAAAAGGACGAGGCTTGCGTCAAGGCCGGGATCGACAAAGTAGCCGATCAACTGAATTGAGGGCGTACCCCCCAGGTGTCCGATGAATGGCGACCTCAGCCTATAACGCCGCGCTGGGCGCTGTCTTCTTTTGGGCGCCCCGGGGTCCTGACCGATCTACAGACGCTAGGATGCGATCTCTATCTGCACCAGCAGGCCCTTGATACCAGCACACCGTCCGGCCGGGCAATGTTTCAGATGTGCGGCGTCTTCGCCGAATACGAGCGAGGCATGACCCGTGAACGTGTCAACGCCGGCCTTGCGCGGGCTAGAGCCAGCCTTTAGGCGATGGGTCTCGCTCTATCCATCCACGGGCTCCCGATAGCGGAACGGGTCAGCCCGGTCCCGCGCCTTGCGTGGCGGTATACACGGCGTAGAGCGACTGGCTCGCGGCCATGAACAGGCGGTTGCGCTTGGGACCGCCGAAGCAAATGTTGCCGCACACCTCGGGTAGGCGGATCCGACCGATGAGCTTGCCGTCCGGCGTCCATACCGTCACACCGCTATAGCCCACGTGGCGGCCGGCATTGCTTGAGGCCCACACATTGCCGCTGACATCGCAGCGCACGCCGTCCGGTCCGCACTTCACGCCCTCAATCACGAAGTCGCTGAACCGCTTCTGATTTGAGAGTTTGTTGTCGGCGCCGACATCGAACACGAACACGTCGCCCTTGCCGCCGGCTCCGGTATCGCCCGGTCCCTTACCGGTACTGACGACGTACAGCTTCTTGAAGTCGGGCGAGAAACAGAGGCCGTTGGGATCCGGCACCTGGTCCTCGGTCACCACGATGTCGACGCGGCCACTGGGATCGACACGATAGCAGTTGGTCGGAAGCTCGCGCTTGCCTGGCACGAAGCCTGCCGGCTGTCCGATCCGTGGATTGAGCTTGCCGCCCGCGTTGCTGGCGCCGCCGGCAGCGTCCGGCTCGCCCTCGTAAAGCTGGCCGCCATAGGGCGGATCGGTGAACCAGTAGCTGCCATCGGGGTGGGCGACAACATCGTTGGGCGAGTTGAGCTTCTTGCCGTTGAAATTGTCGGCGAGCACGGAAACCGTGCCGTCGTGCTCGTAGCGCACCACCCTTCGGGTGAGATGCTCGCAGGAGAGCTGCCGGCCATTGAAGTCGAAGGAGTTGCCGTTGGAGTTGTTGGAGGGAGAGCGGAACACGCTGACGCGACCATCGTCCTCCGACCACCTCATCTGCCGGTTGTTGGGAATGTCGCTCCACAGGAGATAGCGGCCCTGCGCGCTCCAGGCCGGACCTTCGGCCCACAGCAATCCGGTGTAGAGACGCTTGATCGCCGTGTTGGGCTGGGCGAGGTCGTTGAATGACGGATCGACTGCGATGATATCGGGGTCCCAGAAATAGGTGGTGGGGGCACCGGCGGGGCCGAAATCGCGTGGCGGGCTGGTGATTGTCGTCGGCGGCGCCGCCTCGCTGCTCTGCTGGGCCAGCGCGCTGCTGGTCCCGAGCACGGTGGCACCGGCGGCGATCGCCAAGCCGTGGACGAGCGTTCGTCGTGAAATCATTGATTCCGGATCGCGAGGCACTTCGCGTGTCATCACATCCTCCCCAATGTATGCGCCGGCCGGTTGATCCTGCCACACGGCCTTAAGACTAATCCGATCCGGGTCCGGTTGCGAGAGCCGCTTTCGATTCAGCTCGCGGCTGAAGGCGAAGCCCGCGATCTTCTCGCCCCGATCTACGGCTGGTTCACCGAAGGCTTCGACACGCTTTACTTGAAGGAGGCCAAGGCGCTGTTGGAGGAGCTGGCCGCCTGACAGCTTTCGACGGCCACTGAGTATCCTAGTTGCATGGGTATGGCGTGGCTAATTCCGCAGTCCGGACGGACCGGCCCGTGGGTTTCGAATTGGACCGCGTATTCCGCAAACGCAGATTCTTGATTTGAACTACTTCAATTTTCGGTCCAGCGTTCGGCTCACGCGCGGGGCTTCAGGCAGCCGTACAGGCGGATCGGGCGGAGCGGACCGATGCGGCGGCGAGACTTCATTGCAATAATGGCTGGCATCGCAGCTTTGTCGCTCGCGGTGCACGCGCAGCAGGCTGTTCCCTCGATCGCGCAGACTGCCTCGACCGACATCTCCAAGTGCGCGCAGAATCCGGTCGGGTTTCCCCAGCGGCTCGATGGGCCGCGATGGAATGGCTGGGGGGCGGATCTTAGCAACAGTCGGTTTCAGCCAGCAGCGATGGCCGGATTGACGCAAGACCAGGTGCCCTTGTTGCGGCTGAAATGGGCGTTCGGATTTCTTGGCAGATCTGCCGCAGTTGCTCAGCCAAGCATTGTCGGCGGTCTGGTCTTTGTGGGGGGCGGCGATCGCGAGGTTTACGCTCTTGACGCAAAAAGCGGATGCACCCGCTGGGCGTTCAAAACGGAGGCGGTCGTTCGAACCGCGATCAGTTTTGCGCCGATCTCCGGCACCGATCAGTTTGCCGTGTTTTTTGGCGATGTGCGCGCCAATGCCTACGCCGTGAATGCGACCACGGGCGCATTGGTCTGGAAGACGAAGGTGGAGGATCACCCTGCCGCCCGGATCACCGGTGCACCAACCCTGTATTCCGGCATTCTGTATGTGCCGGTTTCGTCGATCGAGGAAGCCACCGGTTCGCCGCCCAGCTACCAATGCTGCACCTTTCGCGGCAGTGTCGTCGCACTGGATATCGCGACGGGTAGGCAGATCTGGAAGGGCTACACTATCCCCGAGGCGCCGCGTCCGACAAAGCGGAATGCCATGGGGACCCAGCTCTATGGTCCGTCCGGCGCGGCGGTGTGGTCCGCGCCGACGATCGACGTCCAGCGTCAGGCGCTCTATGTCGCGACCGGGGACAACTATTCCGACCCTCCCTCGGAAACGAGCGATGCGATTGTTGCGTTTGAGCTTGCGACCGGTCGGATGCTTTGGCATTGGCAGGCCACCGCAAAGGACAGCTACGTCGTGTCTTGCTTCAGCGCCGACAAGACCAACTGTCCGGAAAGCAATGGTCCAGACCACGACTTTGGCCAATCACCTATCCTGGTGAGTTTGCGCAGCGGACAGCGCGTCTTGGTTGTCGGGCAGAAATCCGGCGTCGTCCACGCGCTGGATCCTGACCAGGAGGGCAAAATCCTTTGGCAGACGCGGGTCGGCAAAGGTGGTCCGCTGGGAGGGATCATGTGGGGCTCCGCCGTAGACCAGGACCATGTGTATGTTGCGAACTCTGACGTGCGGTTTAGTCCTGGCGGCGACAAAACTCTGGATCCCAATGCAGGTGGAGGTCTGTTCGCGCTCGACCTTGCCAGCGGGAAAATATCAATGCAGGTGCCGCCGGTCCCGTGTGGTAGCCGCAGCCGATGCAGCCCCGCACTCTCCGCAGCGGTCACCGCCATTCCCGGTGTTGTTTTCTCGGGTGGGGTGAGCGGATATCTGCGCGCCTATGCCACTGGCGACGCACGGCTGCTTTGGGAGGTGGACACGGCGCGCGACTATCCCATAGTGAATGGCGTTTCGGCCCGTGGGGGTGCGATGGACGGACCCGGGCCTACGATCGTCGATGGCATGCTCTACGTGAATTCAGGCTACGCGCAATGGGGCGGACTGCCCGGCAACGTCCTGTTGGCCTTCGAAGTCAGGAATCCCTAATAAGCGGTGAGTTGGTGTCGGCGATGGCGTGATGCCAAGTCAAGGTCGCCTAGATCTTCTCCGCGGTGTTTTGAACCCTATGAGCGAATTCAAATTTGAGCCGATCAAAGTGAATTCGACTGCTTCCGGAGGCGCATGCGTTCTCCGGACCTTTGACACGATCTCGGAGCGTCGCGAGCCATACGGAAAACCCCGCATACTTGCGATCAAGATTTCGCGAGTGGTTTCAGTCCTGAGATCTTTTCTGTTTACGTATAGATTAGGCGTACGGCTGCGCGAGCAGATGCAAAGGGAGGGCAGGCATATGAAGAAAGTCGCGATTTATCTGCGAGTGAGCACCGACAGCCAAACCACGGACAACCAGCGCCGTGAGCTGGAAGCGATCGCCGCGCGATCGGGCTGGCAAATCGTGAAGACGTACCAAGATGCCGGCATCAGCGGCGCCAAGGGTCGCGACAAGCGGCCCGCCTTCGACCGCATGCTCAAGGATGCCACCGCGCGCAAGATCGACATGATCGCCGCGTGGTCCGTCGACCGGCTCGGCCGCAGCCTGCAAGACCTTGTCGGCTTCCTGACCGAGGTACAGGCGCTAGGCTGCCACCTGTACCTGCATCAACAGGCGATCGACACCACGTCGCCGACAGGGCGCGCCATGTTTCAGATGTGCGGGGTGTTCGCCGAGTTCGAGCGCACGATGATCGTTGAGCGCGTTAATGCCGGCCTTGCGCGGGCCCGGGCGGAGGGCAAGACGCTCGGCCGGAAGCCAGTGAAGCCAGCCGTTGAGCAGCGTATCCGCGCCCTCCGCGCGAAGGGCATGGGCATTCTCAAGATCGGCAAGACCGTTGGCGTCGGCACCAGCGTCGTGCAGCGAGTGGTGAGCGCGGAAGGCCCTTCCGGGACGGCCGCCTGAAGGGGCGCGCAGGTGGTACAGTTCAACGATTGGTGCGTTTCTGCCGATGGGCAGGTTGGACATCACTTTCGCAGAGTAATGACCGGCCATGCTGCGAACCTCGCCACAGGCGTTCAGGCGACAGCGGCGGTCGTCCCAGGGCACTACGCTTCCGAGGAGCACGTCGCCCGAGCACTCCGCCGGCTTGGAAAGCCCGCAGCCGCGGCCTTGATCGAGGGTAAGCTCCCGACGACGAAGGCTATTCGCTCGGGCGACCTTGGCGAAATTTATGCGACGGAATGGATCGACGCCCATAGTGGTAGTTATCACGCGCCGATTAAACGGCTGCGCTGGAAGGATCATCGCAACATGGCGATGCGCGGCGAAGACGTGATTGGCATTTTTCAAGATCCGCAAACACAGCTACTGCGCTTCCTGAAGACAGAGGCGAAAAGTCGCGCCACACTCACCGCACAGGTTGTAGCCGAAGCGCGAGCTAACCTCGACAAGGATGGGGGGCTACCTTCGGGGCATGCCCTCTCATATATTTCTGCGCGTCTGCTCGAGCTCAGCAATTTGCCATTGGCGGACGCGATTGACGATGCCCTGCTCAAGCATGGAATTCCGCCTGCGAGTGTACGACACTTGCTATTCACATTCTCCGGCAATTCACCGGAGGCGATGCTGACGGCCTCACTTCAGGGTTATCCAGGTGCTTTTCAACAGTGGGGGATTGGCCTCCGCATCGACGGCCATGCCGCCTTTATCGGCGCTGTCTATGATCAGGTGATCGCCAATGCCAACAACGCCTGAGGCGATAATCGCAGACATCAATGAAGCCGCAACCGCAGGCTTTCGCGGGCGCCTGATCGCTCGCGGCCAGGCGCGAGCGATCATCTGGCGCGACGGCGTATTGCCGCCGGGAGCTCCAGCGTTTGCACCTCAGCTCAGTCACGATCTGCACTCTTATGGTTATGCGCTTCTCGGGCTTGGCCTGCGCCTCCGCGAACTTGGCGGTGACGCCGTCCAGGCGCGCACCGCCTTCGAGCAAGCCGCCACTGCCCTTGAGGCGGTCATCGCCAAGGGCAACCGCCAGGAGATCGATCGCGACTTCCACTTCGTGATGGCGGCCGCGAGCTATCATCTCGCGCATCTCTCCGCGCGTGCCTATTCCTTGCTTTCGATCGTCGAAGCCGATGAGAATTTCTCTCCAATCGAACGTGTACTGGCCCAGTTGATACGGCGGAACTTCGGGGCTCTTCGCGCCAGGGTGCTCGACTACCGGGCTTCCGGCGAAGGTAGCGATGCTCGAATCGCCACTGCTATCCAGGCCAACCTCGATCAGACCGAGGCCGTGGCCAACCCCGTCGACGGCGGCAACGACTTCCTCTTCGACGGGCTCGATACTGCGCTGACCGACAGCTTCCTGGCGGCCATGTCGCTGTTTCTCCTGGCTCTGGAACGTGGTGAGCGGCCGTTGCTCGATCAGGCGCTGGAGCGGCTTCGGGTGAGCCTCGCCATTTGCAGCGAGTTGAACATGCTTCCGCAGTGGTGGGCGCATCGCATTGCGATTCATCTCCTGTCCGACCTCTGGTCGAGCACCTTCCACGAGAGAGTGCCGCTGCAACCGGCAGGCGGCGAAGCGGCCGATTGGCCGCGGCTGCGCGAGCTGTTTATCGCACTGCTTCAACGGCGTCCCAAAGCGGAGGTCGACCTCTGGCCATCGCAGATCGAGGCCGCAACCCGCGCCGTCGATCAGTCTGACGATTTGGTGATTTCGCTGCCGACAAGCGCCGGTAAGACACGCATTGCCGAGCTATGCATCCTGCGCTGCCTCGCCAGCGGCAAGCGGGTGGTTTTCGTCACTCCGCTACGTGCCCTCTCGGCTCAGACAGAAACGACCCTGCAGAGGACCTTCGGCCCGCTCGGCAAGACGATCTCGGCGCTCTACGGCAGCATCGGTGTGAGTAGCTTCGACGAGGACGCGATCCGGGAACGGGACATCGTGGTGGCGACGCCGGAGAAGCTCGACTTCGCGCTCCGTAACAATCCATCTCTTCTTGACGACGTCGGTCTTCTAGTCTTCGACGAGGGGCATATGATCGGGCTCAACGAGCGCGAGGTCCGCTACGAGGTGCAGATCCAGCGGCTTCTTCGCCGTCCGGACGCGCTCCAGCGGCGAATTGTGTGCCTTTCGGCGATCTTGCCCGACGGCGATCAGCTCGACGACTTTGCCGCGTGGCTGCGGCGTGATCACCCTGGCGGCCTGATTAAAAATGACTGGCGACCGACCCGGCTGCGGTTCGGCGAGGTGGTGTGGACGTCGCCCTCCGCGCGATTGAACCTTCGGGTGGGCGACGAACGTCCGTGGGTACAGCGTTTTCTCACCGGGGCCGCGCCGCCGAACTGGATTCCGCCAAAGCGCCAACGAAAGCGCCTCTTTCCCGACGACCAGCGCGAACTCTGCTTGGCGACGGCTTGGCGGTTGGTTGAGGATGGACAGACCGTCCTGGTCTTCTGCCCGGAGCGACGAAGCGTCGAACCCTTCGCGGACGTGATCGTGGAACTTCAAGAGCGCGGGGCGCTGCGTTCCCTGCTCGAAGCCGATCCTGCGGTACTAAGTACCGCGATCGCATTGGGACAGGAGTGGCTGGGGCCGAATAGCGCAATCCTCAAATGCCTTCGCCTAGGTGTTGCGCTCCACCATGGCGCCCTGCCAACCGCGTACCGCAAGGAGGTGGAACGACTGCTCCGCGACAATGTGCTCAAGGTGACAATCTCCTCGCCGACCTTGGCGCAGGGCCTCAACCTGTCGGCCACGGCCGTCGTCATGCACTCTCTCCACCGCAATGGCGAAAGAATAGAAATCTCCGAGTTCAAGAACGTGATCGGGCGAGCCGGCCGTGCCTATGTCGATGTCGAAGGCATCGTGCTCTTCCCGATGTTCGACGATATCGCAAAGAAGCGGCGTAACTGGGAAGCGCTCATCAACGATCTCGGCGCGCGAAACATGGAAAGCGGGCTGGCGCTTCTGGTTTGGACGCTTTTGTCTCGTATGCATGCACGGATCGGCGGTGACCTCAATCAGCTCGTCGACTATGTCGTCAACAACGCCGCGGCCTGGACTTTCCCGGAGATCGCGAATGAGGAGCCCAAGGATCGCGAGCGCGCTCTTGCCGACTGGGAGCGGCATGTTGCGACGCTCGACACGGCCATCCTCAGCCTGATCGGCGAAAATGACATCCCTGACGAGGGAATCGAGGCCGCGCTGGACGACATCCTTCAATCCTCCCTCTGGCACCGACGTTTACTGCGTCAGAACGAGCAGGTACAGCAGGCCCTCAAGGCGGGCCTTGTCTCCCGCAGCCGGCATATCTGGAGCCAATCGACAGCAGCGCGCCGCCGAGGCTACTTCCTGGCTGGGGTCGGACTGACGACCGGACATGCGCTCGATGCGATCGCGGCGGACGCCAACCTTCTCCTGATACAGGCCGATGGCGCGATTCTTCAAGGCGACGCCGAGGCGGCGATCGCGGCCATCACGGCGCTGGCCGAGCGCGTCTTCACCTTCTACCCCTTCACGCCGGATCCCATGCCCGCAAATTGGCGGGATATCCTGCGTGCCTGGCTTCTTGGCCAGCCTCTTGCCGGCATCGCAGCCGGTCAGGAATCAGAGACGCTGCAGTTCATCGAGGGCGGCCTGGTCTATCGCCTTCCTTGGGCCATGGAGGCGATCCGCGTCCGTGCGGCCGCAAACGGCGATACGGTCGGCGTCTTTGATCTTCTCCTCGAAGACCATGAGCTTGGCCTCGCCGTTCCCGCCGTCGAAACCGGCACATTGAATCGCTCCGCGTCCATCCTTATCCAAGCCGGCTTCAACTCGAGGCTTGCTGCCATCAAGGCCGTCACCGACACCGGCGCAACCTTCCAGACGGGTCAGGAGCTTCGGCAATGGCTCAACTCGGAAGCCGTCGCGGCATGGAGCGCGCAGCCGGATTGGCCCACAGCGGAAACCAAGGCGATGTGGATGGACTTCGTGGAAAGCTTCACACCGCGTGAAAACCGCACCTGGGCGGATCGCCGCTACTGGGCGAGTGTGGCATGGCTTGGTGCGCCGTCGCCGCCGGGCACGTCCGTCCAGATTCATCACTGGGCCGGTCAACCGCGTGTCCTCTCGACCGATGGCTCGCCGCTTGGCACCGTCCAGGCCGCACTTAACCCTGGGAGAGCCGGGCTATTGCGCGCACAGGTGGCCCAGGACGTCGGCCGGATCAACATCACCTATTTGGGGCCCGCCGACCTGTCCGGTGGCTGAAGCGCACTAAGGGCCTGCCGATCGCGCCTGGGAACTGAATTTTTGAGAGATAAGCAGCAGGATTTTCTCAGAAAATGGTGACGTCATTTACGGCGCCTTTTCAGCCAGTTAGAGCCGCCCTGTCAATCGTGATTGACAACAAAATCAATAGGTTAGTTGACGTTTGTAGTTCCATCATATCGTATCGATACCGAAGAATCGGAGTTCGAAACGTGGGTTCCAAGCGCGAGACCGTTGCTGTGTTGGTCCGACTGCCTCCAGACGTGAAGCTCTGGCTTGAGCGCGAGGCCGCTCGCAACGCCTGCAGCCAAAACAGCGAGATTGTTCGTAGTATTCGGTCTCAGATGGACCTTTTGGACAGAGCGACGCACTAATGGCCTGCCAAGTGGCTCTCCTATCCAATAAACGTATCGCCGGCCGGAGACCGACAGGGGCTCATTTGGCGCAAGTTTTCCCTTCGTTCTGTCGGGGATAAGGTGATGTCCCGCGGACCCCAATCCTTCAGGCAGGGCGATGTCACCAAGGCCCTCAAGGCAGCGGAGAAGGCCGGCTTTAAGGTGCAGCGGGCCGAAGTTCGGAAGGACGGCTCTATCCTGCTAGACTTCGATTCACCGGCGAAGAAGCCGGATGATCCGAACGTCAACGAGTGGGATGCCGTCAAATGAAGCGCAAAAACCCGCCGTTCGTTCACGGATACGTCGATCAGCACGGTACCGCGAAGTTCTATTTCAGACGGGCAGGGCAGCCGAAGGTGAGGTTGCCAGGGCTCCCCTGGTCGCCGGAATTCATGGCAGCCTATGAGACCGCCAAAGCCGGTGAAGCTCCGAAGCCCGCGATCGGCGCCAGCCGCACAGTGCCGGGCACCGTCAATGCGGCGCTGGTCAGCTACTATCAATCGAGCGCTTTCACAAAGGGGCTCGGAGAAAGCACGCAGCAGAATCGCCGCGCCATCCTTGAGCGCTTTCGCGAAGAGCACGGCGACAAGCGGGTCGCGTATATGCACACCGTTGCTCTTCAGAAGATCATCGACAAGAAGACGCCGGCCGCGGCGCGCAATTTCAAGAAGGCGATGCGCGGTTTCATCAAGCATTGCATATCGCTCAGGCTGATCAAGGTCGATCCACTCGCCGGCATTGAGCTGGTGAAGATGAAAACGAAGGGGCACCATCCCTGGGAGAGCAATGAGTGTGCGCAGTACGAGGAACACTATCCGTTCGGCACGCGCGCTCGGCTTGCCTATGAGCTGCTTCTGCAGGCTAGCCAATCACGTTGCGACGTCGTCCGGATGGGACGGCAGCATATCCGGCAAGGCATGATGTCGATGCGCCGGCAGAAGACAGATGTGCCCTTCAATGTCACGGTTATGCCGCGGCTTCAGGAGGCGATAGACGCGATGCCGGTGTGCGATCACCTGACCTTCCTTGTGACGGCGCAGGGCAAGCCATTCACGGCAGCGGGCTTTGGGAACTGGTTTCGGGACATGTGTCGTGCGGCCAAGTTACCGGAACGCTGCACGTCTCACGGCCTCCGCAAGGCTGCCGCGACGTATCTCGCAGAGCAGGGCGCGACCGATCACCAGCTGATGGCGTGGTTCGGTTGGTCGTCGATCTCGCAGGCGCAGGTTTACACGAAAGCAGCGAACGGTAAGCGCATGGGACGGAGCGCCGGCAAGCTCATTTCGGGAACAGGAATTGGCTCACCTATCGATCCGGTGAGCCAAAATGAAGTGCAAGCTATTGAAAACACTGGAGCGGGAAAATGAAGTGGCGATCCCAGCAGGACTCGAACCTGCAACCCGCGGAGTAGAAATCCGCTACTCTATCCAGTTGAGCTATGGGATCGTTCTTGGCGGCCGGATCGCTCCGTTTCATAGCACTGCCAGTATGAAAAATCCGCTTCTCCGCCAACCCTGTCCGAACCGTTTTCCATGACCGATCGACCAAGGGAAGTGGCGGACTGCCCTCGGTTCGCCGGTAATGCAATGCTGCGCCGCAGACGACTGCCGACGCAACCCAAAGGCATGTCCGCCTGCTCCTAATGTATGCCTTGAGTCCGTCACCTTTTCGCGCACTTTCTCATCGTACCGCGACGTCTGTTCGCGGCCCATGGAGTTCCATCATGATCGGTTTGGTTCGTGCCGCAACGCTTTGCGCAACGCTGGCGCTTGGCCTGGTCACGGCTCAGGCGGCGGACAAGGCCTTCAGGCGTGACGATCTTGCGGATTCCGCAATCAAGCTCGAGGCCCAGATCAAGAGCGAGGCCGGCCCCGTCGCCAAGTCCGGCGCGAGCTTGCGAAGCGACGCCGACACCGCCTTCAGCCGCAACGATTTCCGCGCCGGCCTGCAAATCCTGGGACAAATCGCCGCCACGACCCCGGAGGACAGCGGCAACTGGCTGCGGCTCGCCCGCACCATCTTCCAGATCCGCCCCTCCACCACGAGCGAGCAGACCTTCTTCCTGGAACGCGCCTCGACCGCGGCCTACATCGCCTATCAGCGCGCCGGTAATGCCGCCGATGAAGCCGATGCGCTCGCCGTGCTCGGCCGCGCGCTGTCCGAACGCAAGCTGTGGCGGCCGGCGCTGGACAGTTTGCGGATGTCGCTCGAGATGCGCGAGGTCGCCGACGTCCGCGGCAATTATGAAAAGCTGCGCGACGAGCACGGCTTCCGGCTGATGGACTACAGCGTGGATTCGGACGCGGCCTCGCCGCGCGCCTGCTTCCAGTTCTCCGAAGAACTCGCCAAGCGCACCGACTTCGCGCCGTTCCTGGCGCTGGCCGGCACCGACAAGCCGGCGCTGACCTCGGAAGGCAAACAGCTCTGCGTCGACGGGCTGAAGCACGGCGAGCGCTACAACATCAACCTGCGCGCCGGCCTGCCGTCGACGGTGAAGGAGACTTTGCCGAAATCGGCCGAATTCAACATCTATGTGCGCGACCGCAAGCCGTTCGTGCGCTTCACCGGGCGCGCCTATGTGCTGCCGCGCACCGGCCAGCGCGGCATTCCGCTCGTCAGCGTCAACACGCCGGCGGCAACCGTGAACGTATTCCGGATCGGCGATCGCAACCTGATCAACACCGTGATCGACAGCGATTTCCAGCGCAGCCTGAACCGCTACGAGCTTTCCAGCCTTGGCGGCGAGCGTGGCGTAAAAGTCTGGTCGGGCGAGCTTGCGACCGCCACCACGCTCAATCAGGACGTCACCACGGCGTTTCCGGTCGATTCTGCGCTGGGCGATCTGCAGCCGGGCATCTATGTCATGACGGCGGCGCCGAAAACCCCTGCGAGCGACGACGACAGCCAGCTTGCGACGCAATGGTTCATCGTTTCCGACCTCGGCATATCAGCGTTTTCCGGCAATGACGGCATTCATGTCTTCGTCAATTCGCTGGCCTCGACGGAGGCGGTCGCGAAGGCCGAGGTGCGGCTGATCGCACGCAACAATGAAATCCTCGCCACCCGCAAGACCGACGATTCCGGACACGCGCTGTTCGAGGCGGGGCTGGCGCGTGGCGAGGGCGGGTTGTCGCCGGCCATGCTGACGGTCACCGGCGAGAAGGCCGACTACGCCTTCCTCAGCCTGAAATCGGGCGCGTTTGATCTTTCCGACCGCGGCGTCAAGGGCCGCGAAGTGCCTGTTGGCGCCGATGCCTTCGTCTATGCCGAGCGCGGCGTCTATCGCTCCAACGAGACCGTGTTCCTCACCGCGCTTTTGCGCGACGGCCAGGGCAATGCCCTGACCGGCGGGCCGCTGACGCTGGTGATCGAACGTCCCGACGGCGTCGAGTTCCGCCGCGCGGTGCTGGCCGATCAGGGCGCGGGCGGCCGGTCGCTGTCGGTCCCGCTCAACTCCGCGGTCCCGACCGGGACCTGGCGGGTGCGGGCGTACACCGACCCCAAGGGCTCCGCGGTCGGCGAGACCACCTTCATGGTCGAGGACTACGTCCCCGATCGCATCGAATTCGACTTAACTTCCAAGGACAAGCTGATCAAGGCTGAGGCTCCGGTGGAGCTCAAGGTGGATGGCCATTTCCTCTATGGCGCGCCGGCCTCTGGCCTCCGGCTCGAAGGCGACTTGCTGGTCGCGCCAGCAGCCGAGCGGCCGGGCTTTGCCGGCTACCAGTTCGGCGTCGCGGACGAAGAAACCACCTCTAACGAGCGCACGCCGATCGAGAATCTCCCGGAGGCCGACGCCAACGGCGTTGCGACATTCCCGGTCAGTCTTGCCAAGCAGCCCACCTCGACGCGCCCGCAGGAAGCGCAGATCTTCATCCGGATGGCGGAAGCCGGTGGCCGCGCGGTCGAGCGCAAGCTGGTGCTGCCGGTGGCGCCAGCCGCGGCCATGATCGGCGTCAAGCCGCTGTTCGGCGACAAGAGCGTTCCCGAGGGCGACAAAGCCGCCTTCGACGTGATCTTCGCTGGTCCCGACGGCAAGACCTTGGCCCGCGACGGCTTGCGCTACGAGCTGTTGAAGCTTGAGTCCCGCTATCAATGGTACCGGCAGAATTCATATTGGGAATATGAGCCGGTCAAATCGACGACGCGCGTCGCCGACGGCGATCTCACGATTGCCGCCGACCAACCGGCGCGGATCACGCTGTCGCCGCAGCCGGGCCGCTATCGCCTCGACGTGAAGTCGAACGAGGCCGATGGTCCCGTGACGTCGGTGCAGTTCGACGTCGGCTGGTATTCCGACGGCAGCGCCGACGCGCCGGACTTGCTGGAAACCTCGATCGACAAGCCGGAATATCAGTCCGGCGACACCATGGTGGTGTCGGTCAATGCGCGCACAGCCGGAAAGCTGACCGTCAATGTGGTCGGCGACCGGCTTTTGACGACGCAGAGCATCGACGTCAAGCAAGGCACTACCCAGGTCAAAATTCCGGTGGCTAAGGATTGGGGCACCGGCGCCTATGTGGTGGCGACGCTGCGCCGCCCGCTCGATGCCGCAGCTTTGCGGATGCCGGGAAGGGCGATCGGCCTAAAATGGTTCGGGATCGACAAGAAGGCGCGCACGCTTGAGGTCAAGCTGTCGCCACCGGCCTTGGTGCGCCCGAACTCCAGCTTGAAGATTCCGGTCAAGCTCGGCGGCCTCAACCCGGGCGAAGACGCCAAGGTGGTTGTCGCCGCCGTCGATGTCGGCATTCTCAATCTTACCAACTACAAGCCGCCGGCACCCGACGATTACTATCTCGGCCAGCGCCGGATGACCTCGGAGATCCGCGATCTCTACGGCCAGTTGATCGACGGCATGCAGGGCACAAGCGGCCAGATCAAGTCGGGCGGCGATGCCGGCGCCGAGCTGCAAGGCAGCCCGCCGACGCAAAAGCCGCTCGCGCTCTATTCCGGCATCGTCACGGTCGCAGCCGACGGCACCGCCGAGATCAGTTTCGACATTCCGGACTTCGCCGGCACCGCGCGCGTGATGGCGGTGGCCTGGACTGCGACCAAACTCGGCCGCGCCAACACCGATGTCACGGTACGCGATCCGGTGGTGCTGACCGCGACCCTGCCGCGCTTCCTGCTCAACGGCGATCAAGGCACCATGAGTTTCGATGTCGACAATGTCGAGGGGCTGGCCGGCGACTACACCATCAACGTCAAGGCATCCGGGCCGGTGACGGTATCGGGCAATCCCGCGACCACGATCAAGCTCGCCGCCAAGCAGCGCAGTTCGATGTCGCTGGCGCTCGACGCCGGCGGCACCGGCACCGCGCAGCTCGACGTCGACATCAAAGGGCCGGAAGGCCTCACCTTGGCGCGGCACTATGCGCTCGACGTCAAGGCCGCGACGCAGATCCTGGCGCGCCGCTCGATCCGAACCCTGGCGAAGGGCGAGAGCCTGACGCTGACCGCGGACATGTTCTCCGATCTCGTGCCGGGCACCGGCAGCGTTTCATTGTCGGCGGGCCTTTCCACCGCGCTCGATGCCGCGACCATCCTGAAGGCGCTCGACCGCTATCCGCACGGATGTTCGGAACAGATCACCAGTCGCGCGATGCCGCTGCTTTACGTCAACGATCTTGCCGCGGGCTCTCACCTTGCCACCGACACCGAGGTCGACCAGCGCATCAGGGATTCGATCGACCGGCTGCTGGCGCGGCAGGGCTCGAACGGTTCGTTCGGGCTGTGGTCGGCCGGCGGCGACGATGCCTGGCTCGATGCCTATGTCACGGACTTCCTGACCCGCGCCCGGGAAAAGGGATTTGCCGTGCCGGACGTCCTGTTCAAGAGCGCGCTCGACCGCATCCGCAATTCGGTGGTCAATGCCAACGAGCCGGAAAAGGACGGCGGGCGCGATCTCGCTTACGGCCTCTACGTGCTGGCGCGAAACGGCGCCGCTCCGATCGGCGATCTGCGCTATCTCGCCGACACCAAGCTGAACAATCTGGCGACGCCAATTGCGAAAGCGCAACTGGCGGCGGCGCTGGCGCTGGTCGGCGACCGCAACCGGGCGGAGCGGGTCTATGCCGCAGCCCTCGACAGCCTCGCGCCGAAGCCCGTGCTCGAGTTCGGGCGGACGGATTACGGCTCGGAGCTGCGTGATGCCGCAGCCTTGGTCTCATTGGCCGGCGAAGGCAACGCGCCGCACGCAACGCTGACCCAGGCGGTGTTGCGGGTGGAGGCTGCGCGCGGGCTCACGCCCTACACCTCGACCCAGGAAAATGCCTGGATGGTGCTCGCCGCGCGCGCGCTTGCCAAGGAGACGCTGGCGCTCGATCTCGATGGGACGCCGGTCAAGACCGCGATTTATCGCAACTACGAGGCGGCCGAGATGGCGAACAAGCCGATCAGGATCACCAACACCGGCGACGCACCGGTGCAGGCGGTGGTCTCGGTCTCCGGCTCGCCGATCACGCCGGAGCCTTCGGCCTCGAACGGTTTCAAGATCGAGCGCAATTACTTCACGCTCGACGGCAAACCGGCCGACGTCTCGAAAGCCAGGCAGAACGATCGCTTTGCGGTGGTGCTGAAGGTCACCGAGGCCAAGCCGGAATTCGGTCATATCATGGTGTCGGACTATCTCCCCGCAGGCCTCGAGATCGACAACCCGCATCTCGTCTCATCCGGCGATACCGGCACGCTTGACTGGATCGAGGATGGCGAGGAGCCTGAAAACACCGAATTTCGCGATGACCGCTTCACGGCGGCGATCGACCGCGCCGCCGATAGCAAGGCGGTGTTCACGGTCGCCTACGTCGTGCGCACGGTATCGCCGGGGAAATATGTGCTGCCGCAGGCCTATGTCGAGGACATGTACAATCCCTCGCGTTACGGCCGGACCGGCACCGGCACAGTTGAGGTGCGCACGGCAAAATGAGTGACGGCAAGCATATTCCATCGTCATGCCCGGGCTTGTCCCGGGCATCCACGACTTTTGTTGCCGCGGAAAAGCAAGACGTGGATGGCCGGGACATAGGCGAGCGAAGCGACGCCGTCCTTCAGACGGCTTTGCCCGGCCATGACGGCGTTGGGCGACGGCGCGTCGTTAGCTTCGTTGCCGCCGCAGCTTTTGTGGTCTTGGCTGTCTCCGCCGCCTTCGCAGGCTGGGTCGTCTCGCTTGGGCCGTTGCCGCTGGCGCAGGCGAGGGCCGTCTCCACCTCCATTGTCGACCGCAACGGCAAGCTGCTCCGCGCCTACGCGATGGCCGACGGCCGTTGGCGGTTGCCGGTCGATGCCAAAACCGGCGTCGATCCCACCTATCTCAAATTACTGCTGGCCTCGGAGGACCAGCGTTTTCGCAGCCATGCAGGCGTCGACCCGTTTGCGCTGGCGCGTGCGGCGTTTCAGCTCGCGATGCGGGGCCATATCGTGTCGGGCGGCTCGACCATCACCATGCAGCTCGCCCGGCTGATGGAACCCCGGCGTCAGCGTTCGGTTCATGCAAAACTGCGGCAGATCGTGCGCGCGCTCGAAATCGAGCGGCGGATGGACAAGGACCAGATCCTCGATTTGTATCTGGCGCTGGCGCCGTTCGGCGGCAATCTCGAGGGCATCCGCGCGGCGTCCATCGCCTATTTCGGCAAGGAGCCGAAGCGCCTGTCGCTCGCGGAGTTGGCGTTGCTGGTGGCGCTGCCGCAGTCGCCGGAAACCCGCAGGCTCGATCGATACCCGCAAGCGGCGCGCGCGGCGCGAGATCGCGTACTCGACCGGATGGTGGAAGAGGGCCATGTTTCGAAAGAGGACGCAGCGCAAGCGAAGGCCGTGCCGGTGCAGGGGTTGCGCAAGCCGATGCCGATCCTGGCGCCGCATTCCGCCGATTCCGCGCTTGCCATCATGAAGGATGCGCCGGTCATCAAGCTGACGCTGGATTCGAACCTGCAGAAGGTGCTTGAACCCCTGGCGCGGGATCGCGCGATGGCGTTGGGGCCGAATATCTCGGTCGGCATCGTGGTGGTCGACAATGCGAGTGGCGACGTGCTCGCCCGGATTGGTTCGGCCGATTACTTCGACGATAGCCGCGCAGGGCAGGTGGACATGACCCGCGCGGTACGATCGCCGGGATCGACGCTAAAGCCGTTCATCTACGGCCTGGCTTTCGAGGATGGCTTCGTTCACCCAGAGAGCCTAATCGATGATCGCCCGATCCGCTTCGGCTCTTACGCGCCGGAAAATTTCGACATGACCTATCAGGGCACGGTGCCGGTCAAGCGCGCGCTGCAATTGTCGCTGAACGTGCCTGCCGTCGCGTTGCTCGACCGCGTCGGTTCCAGCCGCCTGTCGTCGCGGTTGCGGCAGGCCGGCGTCAATCTGGTGCTGCCGAAGGAGGAAGCACCGGGCCTTGCGATGGGGCTTGGCGGCGTCGGCGTCACCTTGCAGGATCTGGCTCAGCTCTACGCCGGGCTGGCACGGCTCGGAACGACCCGCCCGCTGCGCGAGATCATGACCGCGCGCGATGACCAGCGCGAACCCCTGCGGCTATTGGATCAGGTTGCGGCCTGGCAGGTCAGCAACGTGCTCTTGGGCACGCCGCCGCCGGAAAACGGCGTGCATGGCCGCATCGCCTTCAAGACCGGCACCAGCTATGGCTATCGCGACGCCTGGTCGGTCGGCTTCGATGGCCGCATGACCATCGGCGTTTGGGTCGGGCGTCCCGATGGCGCGCCGGTACCGGGTCTAATCGGGCGGGCCGTCGCCGCGCCGATCCTGTTCGATGCCTTTGCGCGCATTGGCAAGCTTCCGGCGCCACTGCCCAAACCACCGAAGGGTGCGCTGCTGGCAAGCAATGCAAAACTTCCGCTGCCGCTGCGCCGGTTCCGCCCGGTCGGCGAACTGGTCCGTGCCAATGGCGAGCAGGCGCCCCACATCCAGTTCCCGCTCAATGGCTCGCGGATCGACGTCGACCGCACCGCCGATGCATCCTCCGCTGCCATGCCAGTCAAGATCGCCGGCGGTGTGCTGCCGATGACGATGCTGGTGAACGGTATGTCGGTGGGCGAAATCGACGGCCGGCGCCAGCGCCTGATCGACCCGCCGGGACCGGGCTTTGCCAGGTTGACCGTGATCGACGCGGTGGGCGCCGCCGACACAGTCGTCGTCAGAATTCAATAGAAGCACCCTAAGCGGTTGTGGGCATAGCGGTTTCGTCGTATGCGGAACCGATGGTCGAGACCTATGCCCGCCCCCGATTTGGAGAGCCGCGCGAGCCGAAGAACCTGGTAAATCCGGGTAACCGGCTGGTCCGGGTGATCGACTTCGTCACGGCCAGTCACCTGCGTGCGACCGCATTCCTGCTTTTGTGCGGCCTGCTGCTGTTCTTGCCCGGATTTTTCAACATCCCGCCGATCGATCGCGACGAGGCGCGGTTCGCGCAGGCGACCAAGCAAATGGTCGAGACCGGCGATTTCGTCGACATCCGCTTCCAGGACGACGTCCGCTACAAGAAACCGGTCGGCATTTATTGGCTGCAATCCACCGCGGTCGAAACCGCCTCGGCGCTCGGCTTGCCGCGCGCAGAGCTGCGGATCTGGGTGTATCGCATCCCCTCGCTGGTCGGCGCGATCGGCGCGGTGCTGCTGACCTACTGGACGGCGCTGGCGTTCGTGACACGACGCGGCGCCGTAATCGCCGCGCTACTGATGTGCAGTTCGGTGCTGCTTGGCGTCGAAGCGCGCCTGGCGAAAACCGACGCGACATTGCTGCTCACGGTGGTCGGTGCGATGGGTGCGCTGGCGCGGGTGTATCTGTCCTGGCAGCGCGGCGAGGATCCGGAACATCCGCCCTGGAGCTGGCCCGCCATCTTCTGGACGGCGCTGGCCGGCGGCGTGCTGCTCAAGGGACCGCTGATCCTGTTGTTCGTCGGGCTCGCGATCGTCACGCTCGCGATCCTTGATCGGTCGGCATCATGGCTGTGGCGGTTGCGCCCGGTGTGGGGCCTGATGTGGATGCTGGTGCTGGTGCTGCCGTGGTTCGTCGCAATCTTCTGGCGCGCCGGCGATGCCTTTTTCGCCGATTCCATCGGCGGCGACATGCTGAGCAAGCTGGCGGCCCAGGAATCCCATGGCGCGCCGCCGGGGCTCTATCTGCTGTTGTTCTGGATAACGTTCTGGCCGGGCGCGCCGGTCGCCGCCATGGCGACGCCGGCGGTCTGGCGGGCGCGGCGGGAGCCCGGAGCGCAGTTCCTGCTGGCGTGGCTGGTTCCGTCCTGGATCGTGTTCGAGCTGGTGCTGACAAAGCTGCCGCACTACGTGCTGCCGCTCTATCCGGCAATCGCCATCCTCACCGCCGGCGCGCTGGAGCGGCGCGTGCTGTCGCGCTCATGGCTGATGCGCAGCTCGGCCTGGTGGTTTGCCATTCCGGCGCTGGCTTCGATCATCGCCGTGGTCGGCGCGATCGCGCTGACCCGCCAGCCGGCGTTTCTGGCGTGGCCGCTCGCGGCCGCGGCCATGATCCTCGGGCTGTTTGCGTGGTGGCTGTACGACGACAACCGCGCCGAGCGTTCGCTGTTGAATGCCGTCCTCGCGGCGATGTTCCTGGCGGCGGCGGTTTACGGCGTGGTGGTGCCGTCGCTGACGACGCTGTTTCCGAGCGCCGAGATTGCGCGGGCACTGCGCAACGTGGTTTGCGTCGGACCGAAGGCGGCTGCCGCCGGTTTCCAGGAGCCGAGCCTCGTCTTCATGACCGACACCTCGACCGTGCTGACGGACGGATCGGGGGCGGCGGATTTCCTCAATCAGGGCAGTTGCCGGTTCGCGCTGGTGGAGCAGCGTTCCGAGCGCAGCTTTCTTCAGCGCGCCGAAGCCATCGGGCTGCGCTACAACGTGGCGCGCCGCATCGACGGCTACAACATCTCCCAGGGCAGGGCGATTTCGATCGCGATCTTCCGCTCCGAAGGCACGGAGTAAGATGGCCGCGGGTGCAGTGGAATCCCAGAACTATTTTGTGCAGCTTTTCGCACTGCTGCGGCATTCGGCGATCCAGCTCGTGCGCGCACCGTCGCATTCGCAGCGCGCCGAGGCGGCGCGACGGTTGGCACGTCACGCACTGCTTTTGACGGCAATCCTCGGCGTAAGCGTGATCGCGCTGATGATCGGGCTTGATGCGCGCGAGATCGCGCTGATGCCGGCGCGCGGCACGCCTGGCCTTTGGCCGGTTCGCGTCGTTACCGATTTCGGCAAGGACGCCTATGTGCTGTGGATGCTGGCAACCGCACTGATCGTCATCGCGATTGCGAGCCCCTTCCTGCAGGGAACGGCGCGGGCCCGATTACTGCGCTTCGGCACGCAAGTGCAGTATCTGTTTTTCGCCGTGCTCGTTCCCACTCTGTTTACCGAAGTCGTCAAATGGGTGGCGGGCCGCGGCCGGCCTTTCGTGGGTGGCAAGGCGAACCCGTTCAACTTCGCCCCCTTCACCGGAGCCGAGGCCTATTACAGCTTTCCCTCGGGCCACGCCGTCACCGGCTTCGCGCTTGCTTTTGCGATCGGCGCGGTCTGGCCGCGGGCGCGGCTTTGGATGCTTGTGTACGCGCTGTTGATTGCGGCAAGCCGCCTCCTGTTGCTGGCCCATCACCCAAGCGACGTCGTCGCCGGCGCGTTGATCGGCGTGCTCGGCGCGATGGCGGTGCGATACTGGTTTGCTGCGCGCCAGCTCGGCTTTGCCATTCACGGCGACGGCAAAATTGTCCCGCTTTAATTGAGCTTGAAGGGTTGCCCGGGGCGTTCCGGACCCATAAGAAGCGGACGCCATAAGTCCGTTTGATGAGCTCCAATTTTGCAGGTTTTCGAACCAGATGTCGCGATTTCCATTGTCGTTCCGGTCCGGAACGAGGCGGAGAATATTGCGCCATTGATCGAGGAAATCGCAACCGCGCTCGACGGCCGCTGGGTCTATGAAATCATCTACGTCAATGATGGTTCAACGGATGCGACCGCTGATCGCCTTACCGGCATCATGAAGCAACGGGTCAATCTGCGTCAGATTCGCCACGCAACCTCCTCGGGCCAGTCGGCCGCGGTGCGGAGCGGGGTGCGCGCCGCGCGCGGCGCCATCGTGGCGACGCTCGATGGCGACGGGCAGAACAATCCGGCATTCCTGCCGGCTTTGATCGCGGTGATCGAAAACGGCGGCGAACGCGTCGGCCTTGCCGCCGGCCAACGGGTGGGGCGCAAGGATACCGGTTTCAAGAAATGGCAATCGCGCGTCGCCAACGGCGTGCGCAGTAACATTCTGCGCGACGGCACCCGCGACACCGGCTGCGGCCTGAAGGCGTTTCGGCGCGAGGTGTTTTTGATGCTGCCCTATTTCGACGGGCTGCACCGCTTCCTGCCGGCGCTGGTGCGCCGGGAAGGCTACGAGATCGCCTATGTCGAGGTGATCGACCGGCCGCGTCGATCCGGCGTGTCAAACTACGGCTTCTTCGATCGGCTATGGATCGGAGTCATGGATCTGGCCGGCGTCTGGTGGCTGATCCGTCGCAAGAAGCAGACCCCTGTTACGACCGAGGTGACGTCTCATGACTGACCTGATCAATTATCTGCACGACGTCTTCATCATCAAGTTCGATGCCTGGGTCGTTCTCGGGTTCGTGGCGCAGGGCTTTTTCACCATGCGTTTCGTGGTGCAATGGATCGCCTCCGAACGCGCGCGCGCAAGCGTGATCCCGGTGGCGTTCTGGTTCTTCTCGATCGGCGGCGGCGCGTTGCTGCTGGTCTACGCGCTCTACCGCCGCGATCCGGTTTTCATCGCGGGCCAGGCGCTTGGCCTCATCGTCTATATCCGTAATCTCTATTTCATCATTCTGACGGGGAGGCAGGCTTCCGCGTAGGGATGACGTTCTGCTGGGGCGGCTCCCCGGGCAACACGGTAAACGGGACCGCTACATTGCGACAAATTCCGCTAAGCCGATTCCAACGACTCTACCGCTAAGTTGATGGAATGCTGGATGCGCCGGATGAACCGTCCGGGCCGTAAGGGAGTTGTCATGCTTGCCGCTAATCGACGCAGAAGTGAACGTCGTCTGTGCCGAAGAATCGCAAAAATCCAATGCGGTACCGGCTCGTTACCGCGCGACTGCACGATCACGGACGTGTCGGCGGGCGGCGTTAAGGTGGTTGCCGAATATCTGGAAATCCCCGCTAATTTCACCCTGATCTTCGCACCCGACCACGCGCGCCAATGTCGTCTGGCATGGCGGATCGGCTGCGAATTCGGCGCTGAATTCGTCGACTAGGTCAGCAAAAGCCCACGACACTGCGCGGTTGCACTTTCGGCCGCAAGCTGCGACTTCGACGCCAGCGGGCTCATGCCGACGGCCCGGCGACCCGTAACCGAGGCATCTCGCCTGTTTAACCGGACTTAAGGGTTAATAGACGAGCATCTCTGATCGACCGCCGAGATCAGAGCACATGTTCCTGCCGCAGCACCATCAGTCTTGCCGGGCGAGCCGCCTTGCATGGGCGGGGTTGTCCGCGATCTTGGTGCTGGCGCTTTGCGGCTGCCAGACCACCGGCACAGAGGACATCACCGGAGCCCTTGGCGAAAAAGCCGACGCCAGGCGACCGGGCGACAGTCGGCGCGATGTCGAAACCTATCGCGAGCGGTTTCAGGCCAATCCCAATGACGCCAAGGCGGCGCTGCAATACGGAAAGGCGCTCCGGGACAACCGACAACGGTCCCAGGCGGTTGCGGTGCTTGAACAGGCCACGATTGCTCATCCCAGCGACAAGACGCTCCTTGCCGGCTATGGGCGTGCGCTGGCGGACAATGGCAATTTCCAGCAGGCATTCGACGTCCTCAGCCGTGCCCATACTCCCGAAGATCCCGATTGGCGGATACTTTCGGCTCAAGGCGCCGTGCTCGACCAACTTGGCCGGTACGACGAAGCGCGGCAGTACTACGCGAGTGCACTGAAAATCGTGCCCGACGAACCCACGGTATTGTCCAATCTCGGCCTTTCGTATGCGCTCTCGAAGGATCTGCCGAAGGCGGAGGAGACCTTGCGCCACGCCTATGGTCGCGCCGGCGCGGATGCGCGGGTGCGGGCAAATCTGGCATTGGTGATTGGCCTGCAAGGCCGTCTTGCCGAGGCTGAAGGCATCGCAAAAGCCGACCTGCCGGCCGAGGAGGCCGCGGCCAACGTCGCTTATCTGCGACAATTGTTGTCGCGGAAGCAAAGGCAGCGGGCAGATGTCGATCAAGCACGCTGAGCGCTGTCAGCCTCGCGGAGAGGCTAAGACGCCTTGCGGGCAGCCCCCGAACGTGCCGGCCTTGTCTTCCCCCGCAACAACTTCCTGAAGATTGGCGACAGGAACGAACCTCGCGGCTGCTTCGCTTCGCCGCGGCCGGTTAGCTGCCGCGCGATCTGTTGAAACAACAGGGTGGTACGGTGGCTTGCCGAGATCTCTGCGATCATCTGGCCGTTGTTGGAAGCCGTGCCGAACATTTTCGAATCGAATGGAATGGCTGCGATCGGTCGGGACTCGATGGCCTTGGCGAATTCGCCGACCTCGATCTCCGGTCGCTTGGGCATGCCGATCTGGTTGAGGCAATAAAGCGGCGGGCGGTCGTTGGGGCGCGACGACTTTAGCACGTTCAACATGTTTTTGGCGTTGCGCAGATTGGGAAGATCCGGCTCGGCAACGATCAGAATATCATCCGCGCCGACCAGTGCTCGCTTGGTCCACGCCGACCATTGGTGCGGAATGTCCAGCACGATGCAGGGCGTCGTCATGCGCAAGGTATCGAAGATTGCGTCGAAGGCTTCCGCGCCGAAGTCGTAGACCCGATCGAGCGTCGCCGGCGCCGCCAGCAGGCTGAGGTGGTCGGTACATTTGGCGAGCAGGCGTTCCACCAGTGCGGTGTCGGGCCGGTCGGGCTGAAACACCGCATTGGCGATGCCCTGCAACGGATCCTGATTGTAGTCCAGACTGGCGGTGCCGAATGCGAGATCGAGATCGATCACGACGGAATCCAGCGCCAGATCGCGCGCGATCATCCATGCCACATTATGCGCGACAGTGGATGCGCCGACGCCGCCTTTTGCGCCGACGACGGCGATGATGCGGCCGGTGACAACGGACTCCGAAGCCGAGAACAGACTACAGATCGAGCGGACCACATCGAGGGTTTCGACCGGCCCAACCACATAGTCGTTGACGCCGCGACGCACCAGTTCGCGATAGGGCACGTCATCCTCATCGCTGCCGATCACGACAACGCGGGTTCCGGGATCGCACACGCCGGAAAGGTCATCGAGCAGGGCGAGGATATCGTTGCCGGCCTGGGATTCCAGGATGATCACATTGGGGGTGGGCTGCGAGTGGTAGGTTTCGATAGCAGCCGCCATGCCGCCCATTTTCGCCGTGAGACGGGCCTTGGCAAGGCGGCGATCCTTGGCTGCCGATTGCACGGCGGCTGCGGTCTCCGCGGTCTCGCAGAAAGCCTGCACCGACACGCGCGGTGCGGGCGCGATATATTCGGCGAGCAGCGCTTCGTTGTCAGGTTGCTCTTCGGAATTCTGGCGGTCGTGTTTGGTCATTTGCCTGCATCGCTGAGTTTGGCCTTGTCTACTTCTGGATAATTGGTCGTGGTCGTCTCGCCCTTGCGATACTTCTCAAAACCTGCCGTGCGCCGGGCCGTATAAGGGGGCGTTTCAGATCGCGGCTGCACCAGGTCGGATGGATTGTCGATCATCGCCGCCATGTTGCGCTGATAGGCGCAACCAAAATTGTAGTATTCCTTGTTTTGGGAATAAGTCCTGTCCTGGATCGAGGGGCCGAGATCGTCCGGCCACACACCGCAGGGCCCGGCGACCGCGGAGATTTTCGGATAGCTCAGCCGGATTGTCGGCAGCAGGCGAGGGTCGTCCGGATGATAGTGATGCAGGATAATTCCGCGTGAAGGCACCCCGCCAGCCATGAGTACCGATTGAACTTCCCGGTATACGGCGGCCGCAGCGCGTGCGTTCGGTGTGTAGACCGGCACGTCGGCGACAATCGCACCGGTACCCTCGCGACCCCATGCCTGCGCCAGTCCGATGACGTCGGCGCGTTGTGGAGCGGACAGGCCACCGCGGGCCTGACCGACGAAAATGACGATCGAGCGGTCCGCTTCCTGGACCGCAATCGGATGACGCAGGCGGTAGTCGTCGGGAATGCTCGCCGTCACGTTTTCGGTGGTGGCATATGTGCACGCGCCCAGCACGATTGAAAGGCCGGCAAGTGCACCCAACAGACGCAGGGTTTGGTGGCGATCGACCGGTGTTCTGTTTGTCATCGTTCTGTCCTTCGTCCCGCGTTGGTCGGGCGGCCCCGTGTCAGTCAATGATGAAGCCAAAGTTGGCCTGGTAGGCGCCAACCGGGTCGATGCGGGCTGCAACGCCGTAAATCCGGTTGATCTGGGCCAGCAGCGTCGATTGGGAGTTTGATGCGGGCGCAAACCCGTCATCGGGACGTGACAGCTCCTTCTGGGCAACCGCCCGAACCACATAGGGCGTCACCAGGACCATCAATTCAGTCTGGTTACTGACGAAGTCCTGGCTCCGGAAAAGCTGGCCAAGGATCGGCAGGGAGTCGACGCCGGGCAGGCCGTTGACGGCCTGCTTGGTCTGCTCCTGAATAAGGCCGGCCATCGCAATGGAGCCGCCCGATGGAACCTCCAGCGTGGTCTCCGCGCGCCGGGTCTTGATCGAGGGAATAGTCGTTCCACCGGCACCGCCCGTCAAAGAATTTTCGCTCGACACTTCCGACACTTCGGTCATCACCCGCAGGCTGATCCGCCCCTCGGTCAGCACCACCGGCGTGAAGTTGAGCGAGATGCCGAATTTCTTGTAGCTGACCGTCTGGACGCAATTTCCGAGACCGCCCGACGTCGTCGGTTGGCAGGTCACGCCGGTCGGAATCGGAAATTCGCCGCCTGAGATGAATGTCGCGGACTCGCCGGAGATCGCCGTCAGGTTGGGCTCGGCCAATGTCCGTACCACGCCAGCACTTTCCATCGCGCGCAGGATGGCCTGGACCGACAGCGGCGAGCCGAACTGCGTGCCAAGGCCGTTGCTTGGGACGAGTGCCGAATTGTTTACGGTGAACGGGTTGGTATTGTTGAACTTTACGATCGTGCTGCCGTTATTCAGGGTGGCGCTGAGATCGACGCCCATTTGCTTGATGATGTCGCGCCGCACTTCCGCGACAGTGACCTTCAGCATTACCTGATCGCGGCCGCGAACGACGATGCTGTTGACGACCTTGTCAGCGCCTCCCACCAGTCGTGTCGCGACCTCGCCTGCTTGCTGCGCTTCAATCGGACTGGATGCCGAGCCGGTCAGTATCACGCCGTCGCCGACGCCCTCGATCTGGACTCCCGGAAAGGCTTGCCTCAACGCGGCGCGCACACCATTGAGATCGCGCTTGACCGCGATGTCGTAGGCGGCAATCTGCTGGCCGTCGGCATCGAAGAACACGACATTGGTCTGGCCCACCGCAGCACCGATGATATAGGCGCGCTGCGCCGAGCGGATCACGGCGTTTGCGATCTTCGGGTCGGCGACCAGCACGTCCTTTGCCTCGCGCGGCAAATCGATAATCACGGACTTGCCGATGCCGAGCGCGAGAAAGCGGGTTTTCGCCGATCCAGTGGTGACAACCGGTGTTGCGGTAGCCTCTGCCGCCACCACAGGCGTCAAAGCCGGATTGAGCGTCAGCGCGGCAGCGGCTGAGAACGACAGGGCGCGAACCAGAAGGCTCCGCGTCAGCGGCTTGTTTGCCCTGCATTTCATGTCGGGTACCCTTTCGGTCACTTCTGTGCCGTCGTCAGGATGACGATGCGCTGGCCCACGCCACTAGCGCTTTCGCTGCGCTTGAAAGCTTGATGTTCGGAGATGTTGCCGGCCGCGTTGGCAACGGCGATGCCGCGTAGCGCCCATGCCGGCATGCCAGCCTGGCGCCGTTCAGTGAGCGTCACTGCCCGTTTGGCGAACCCACCAGCGAGGGAGGCGGAAATACCGCCAGCGCCGGGGGCGATGCTCAGGGCCACGATACGGGCGGTACTCATACGCTTTACTGTCACTCTTACGCCGGGATGTTTGGGCCGCACAGTGGCGACAAACTGTTCCCTCAAGCAGGACTAACCAGCAAAGGTATAAGGGAACTTGCGGGCGGCCGAGTTTGCCGAAAGGAACTCGGAGAACTGGTCTCATGGTGAACAGAGCGTTATCGTTAAAAAAGCAATGCGCACGCCGACCCGGCTCCGTGACGCGAAGCCTGGGTGATAGGGGAATGAGCGCAGAGGGCTTGCGGGTCAGAGCCTAGGCCGCATTGAAAGCGGCAAATCCGCGTTCCAGGTCGGCCTTCAGGTCCTCGACATTTTCAAGTCCGATGTGGAGCCGCAACGTCGGGCCGCCGGGCGCCCATTTGGTGGCGGTGCGGTAGCTGTCGCAGTCGAATGGAATGATCAGACTTTCGAAGCCGCCCCAGGAAAAGCCCATGCCGAACAATTTCACGGTGTCGAGCAACGCATCGACGGCCTTTTGCGGCGCCGGTTTCAACACGATGCTGAACAGGCCGGACGCGCCGGTAAAATCCCGTTTCCAGATCGCATGACCGGGATCGCTCTCGAGAGCCGGATGCAGCACCCTGATCACTTCGGGCCGGCTCGCGAGCCAGCGCGCCATCTCGACACCGGAACGATAATGCTGGTTGAGTTTGACGGCGAGGGTGCGCATCCCGCGCAGCGCCAGGAACACGTCGTCCGGTCCGGCGCACACACCGAGCATTGCGATCGTTGCCGAAATCATCGGCCAGGCGTTGGCGTTGGCCGAGATCGTTCCGAACATGATGTCGGAATGGCCGCCGATATATTTGGTCGCCGCCTGTATGCTGACGTCAACGCCCTGATCGAGGGAACGATGAAACAGCGGGGTTGCCCAGGTGTTGTCGTCGATCACGAGCGCGCCGCGCGCGTGGGCTGCGCCGGCGATGGCGGGAATATCCGTCATTTCGAAGGATTGCGAGCCGGGCGCTTCGACCAATACGGCCCTGGTATTGGCTTTGAACAATTTTTCGATCGCACCGCCGATCAGCGGATCGAAATAGGTGGTCTCAACACCGTAGCGCGCCAGCAGGCCGTTGCAGAAATTGCGCGACGGCCGGTAAACGTTGTCGCAGACCAGAACGTGATCGCCGGCCTTCAGCATCGCGAGCAGGGCGGTGGTGATCGCCACAAGCCCCGATGGCGCGATGCCGACGCCGGCGCATTGCGGGCCCTCCAACGCCATCAGCGTTTCCTGCAAGGCCCTGGTTGTCGGCGTGCCATAGCGGCCGTACTGGAACTCGCCGCGACGGGCGTGGAGGTCGTCGGCCGTCGGATAGAGCACGGTGGAGCCGTGGACGACGGGAGGATTGACGAAGCCTTTTTGGGCCTTGGTGTCGCGGCCCGCGGTCACCAGTCTGGTTTCGGCCTGTTGCGGGTTCACAGGTCCGGAGCCGGTGGAAGAGTCCATGCGTTGCTTTCAAAAGACTTTTTGCCGCGCGTCACAGTGCCCGCCGGACGGCGGTGTGATTAGGGATGTTAATAACAGGAGTTCAAAGAGCCCCGTCAACCCCTTGACCCGGCTCGTCAGCCGTTCTGTGATGCGCAAGCTATTCAGTCGCCGCACGTTGAGGGGCTTGCTGCGACCTTCGATCCATCGTTTGACGGCATCAGCGCATTCGACTGCCTTCCGGGTGGACGTTTGCGGCGGTGGATTACAGGTTTTGGCCAACCGACGCGCGCGATGATTAGCGAATATGTCCCGGACGATCCTCGAAAGGCTTAACCATGAAACGCGTATCCCTAGTCTTTACCCTTGCTCTCGCAGCCGCTCTTTCGGCCAACGCCGCCACGGCGCAAACGCTCAAGACGGTCAAGGACCGGGGCATGCTATCCTGCGGCGTGAGCCAGGGCCTGCCGGGATTCTCCTCGCCCGACGACAAGGGCAATTGGACCGGGATCGACGTCGATGTCTGCCGCGCCATTGCGGCCGCGGTCTTGGGCGACGAGACCAAGATTAAATTCGTGCCGCTGTCGGCAAAAGACCGTTTCACGGCGCTGCAGTCCGGCGAAATTGACGTGCTGTCGCGCAATACGACCTGGACGCTTTCGCGCGATACCTCGCTCGGCGCCAACTTTACCGGCGTGACCTATTATGACGGCCAGGGTTTTTTGGTGAAGAAGTCGCTGAAAGTGAATTCCGCGCTGGAACTGAACAGCGCGTCGGTCTGCGTGCAGACCGGAACCACAACGGAGCAGAATCTCGCCGATTACTTCAAGGGCAACAACATGAAGTATGAGGTGATCGCGTTCGGTACCGCCGACGAAACCGTGAAGGCTTACGAGTCCGGCCGCTGCGACGTCTTCACCTCGGACGTTTCGCAGCTCTACGCCGAGCGTCTGAAACTTTCGAATCCGGCCGACCACGCCGTGCTTCCCGAAGTGATCTCGAAGGAGCCGCTGGGCCCGATGGTGCGCCATGGCGACGACCAGTGGTTCGATATCGTGAAATGGACGCTGTTTGCGATGGTCGACGCCGAAGAGCTCGGCGTCACCCAGAAGAACGTCGATGAGATGGCGAAATCCGACAAGCCCGAGCTCAAGCGCGCCTTCGGCTCCGACGGCAATCTCGGCGAACAGCTCGGCCTCTCCAAGGATTGGTTCTCCCGCGTCGTGAAGGCGGTCGGCAATTACGGCAAATCCTTCGATCGCAACGTCGGCTCCGGCTCCAAGCTCGGGATCGCCCGCGGCCTCAACCAGCTATGGAACAAGGGCGGAATCCAGTACGCACCGCCGATCCGCTGATCGACAAGCCCGGAGGGGGGCGCGCGATGAGCATCGAGGCCCGGTCACCACCGCCGCAGTTCGCCTTCCGGCTGAAGCGCGCGCTTGGTGGCCGCGCCGGGTGGAGCGGTTTTGCCGTTCAGATTCTGTTCGTCGCGGCGCTGGTCTGGATCGGTTATGAGATCGTCGCCAACGTCCGCGCCAACCTCGACAACCAGCACATCACCGCGGGCTTCGGATTCTTAAAAAATACCGCGGGCTTTGACGTCAGCCAGAATCTCATTCCGTATTCCGGATCCGATACCTACACCCGCGTCTTCCTGGTTGGTCTGCTCAACACGCTATTGGTCTCGCTGATCGGCATTTTCTTTGCCACGCTGATCGGTTTCCTGATCGCGCTCGGCCGGCTGTCGCCGAACTGGCTGTTGTCGCGCATTTCCGGCGGCTATGTCGAAGGCGTGCGCAATCTGCCGCTGTTGTTCCAGATCCTGTTCTGGTATCTCGCGGTGCTCGCCGCATTGCCGGGCCCGCGGCAGAGCATTTCGCTGTTTTCCAGCTTCTTTCTTTCTAACCGCGGGCTGATCATCCCGAAGCCGATCGGCAATCCCGGTTTCGAGCCTTTTATCATTGCGGCTGCGATCGCCATCGTGGCCGCGTTCGTACTGTGGCGCTATGCCCGCCACCAGCTTTATCAAAGGGGAAAACTCATCACGATCTGGCCTTACGTCCTGGGTTTATTGGTCGGATTGCCGCTTGTCACCACACTGGTCTTTGGCGCGCCGGTCAGCTTCGAAATACCGGAACTGAAGGGTTTTAATTTCGCCGGCGGCTCGCGCGTCATCCCGGAATTCGTGGCGCTGACGCTGGCGCTATCGACCTATACCGCCGCCTTCATCGCCGAAATCGTGCGCGCCGGGATTTTATCGGTGCACAAGGGGCAGATGGAGGCGGGCTCATCGCTTGGGCTGCAGCGGGGTTCGGTGCTGCGGCTGATCGTGGTCCCGCAGGCGCTGCGCGTGATCCTGCCGCCGCTCACCAATCAGTATCTCAACCTCACCAAGAACTCCTCGCTGGCGGTCGCGATCGGCTATCCGGATTTGGTCTCGGTGTTTGCGGGAACGACGCTCAGCCAGACCGGGCAGGCGATCGAGATCATCGGCATCACCATGGGCGTCTATCTCCTGATCTCGCTCATCACCAGCGCGATCATGAGCTTTTACGGATGGCGGATCGGCCGGAACATAGGATGAGCGATATCACCACATCCGCTTTCGTCCGCCGGGACCTCGTGCCGGAACGCCCGGCGCCGGTGAAGACCACTGGTTTTGTGGGCTTCGTGCGGACGCGGTTGTTCAATTCGCCGACCAACATCCTGATCACGCTCGTGAGCGTTCTGCTGCTGTGGTTCACCGTCGTTCCCGTGCTAAGATTCCTTTTGATCGACGCGGTCTGGCGGGGAGCCGATCGCAATGCTTGCCTGGCGGAAAATGCCGCGCGCGCGGTCGGCGCGTGCTGGCCCTTCATCAGTGCGAAATTCAGCCAGTTCATCTACGGCTTCTACCCCGAGCCCGAGCGGTGGCGGGTCAATCTGACGTTCCTGTTTGGGGCGCTGCTGTTATTGCCGCTGTTGATTCCGCGGCTGCCGGCCAAGGGTCTCAACTCCGGCCTGTTCTTCCTCGCCTTTCCCGTCGTCGCGTACTTTCTGCTGCACGGCGGGGGCTTGAGCGGTTTCGCCGTGAGCTGGACCGCAGGCCTGCTCGCCGGATTGGACGACAGCATCGGCAATGCGGGCCGGGCGCTGAGTACCGCCAGCCAAACCTCAGGGGTGATCGGACCGCTACTGCTGGTGTTCGGCAAACTCTTCGTCCTGCTCGGCCCGGTGATTTCCTGGCTGCTCTGGCCGCTGGTTTGGCTCCGCGACCGGGTTCAAGCGTCAAGCCAGCCGTTCTGGATCGACTTCGCGCTGACCGCCGCCATGGTCTCACTGCTGCTGTTCTTGCTGAGCGGCGGCATTCGCCGGGGATGGCGCTCCCTGGCTATCAGCTTCTTGATCTTTGCCGGCATCGGTATCGTGATCGTCGCGATGGGGCTCGACCACGGCGGATTGCCCATCGTCGACACCAGGCTGTGGGGCGGCCTGCTGGTGACGCTGGTCGTCTCCGTCACGGGCATCGTCGCCTCGATGCCGATCGGGATTGCGCTTGCGCTCGGGCGGCGCGCGAGCATCCCGCTGATCCGGATTTTCTCGATCGCATTCATCGAGTTCTGGCGCGGCGTGCCGCTGATCACAGTGTTGTTTTTCGCGACCTACATGCTGCCGCTGTTCTTGCCGGGAAATTTCACCGTGGACGGGCTGGTGCGCGCGCTGATCGGCATCGCGTTGTTCGCCGGCGCCTACCAGGCCGAAGTCGTCAGGGGCGGATTGCAGGCGATCCCGCGCGGGCAGGGCGAAGCGGCGAACGCGCTCGGGCTATCCTGGTGGAAGACCACGGCGCTGATCGTGATGCCGCAGGCGCTGCGCCACGTCATACCCGGCCTCGTCAACAGCTTCATTGCCTTGTTCAAGGATACCTCGCTGGTCTCGATCGTGGCGCTGTTCGACCTGCTCGGCCAGTTGCGGGCGTCGTTCTCCGATCCGGTCTGGGCAACGCCGACCACGTTGTTCACGGGGTTTGCCTTTACCGGAATGATCTATTTCGCCTTCTGTTTTGGCATGTCGCGCTATTCGCTGTTCGTTGAGAACAGGTTGAACGCGCACCGGCGCAACTGAGAGAGCCATGAGCGAGAATTCGATCGTCAGCATTTCCAGGCTCAACAAGTGGTTCGGTGATTTTCACGTGCTGCGCGACATCAATCTTGAGGTCGCCAAGGGCGAACGCATCGTAATCTGCGGCCCGTCAGGCTCCGGCAAATCGACGCTGATCCGCTGCATCAATGCGCTGGAGGAGTTTCAGGAGGGGCGGATCGTCGTCGACGGTATCGAACTCGGTCCGAATTTACGGCGTGTCGACGAGGTTCGCCGCGAGGTCGGGATGGTATTCCAGAGCTTCAATCTGTTTCCGCATCTGACGGTGCTGGACAACTGCACGCTGGCGCCAATCTGGGTTCGCAACATTCCGAAGAAAGAAGCCGAAGCAAGTGCAATGAAATTCCTAGAGCGGGTGAAAATCCCGCAGCAGGCCAACAAGTATCCGGGCCAGATATCGGGCGGCCAGCAGCAGCGCGTCGCGATTGCCCGCGCGCTCACCATGAATCCCAAGGTCATGCTGTTCGACGAGCCGACCTCGGCGCTCGATCCGGAAATGGTCAAGGAGGTGCTGGACACCATGGTCGATCTCGCCAGGGAAGGGATGACCATGCTGGTCGTCACCCATGAGATGGGATTCGCCCGCGAAGTCGCCAATCGCATCGTCTTCATGGACGCCGGCCAGATCATCGAGGCCAACACGCCCGAAAACTTCTTCGCCAACCCGCAGCACGCGCGGACGAAGTTGTTTTTGAGCCAGATCTTGCGATGAGCAGGCGAATAGCGAATAGGGATTCCATTCGCTACTCCCTACCTCACACCTTCGGCGCGGCAGTCGGCATAGCCATCCGCCGCGCTCATGGATTAGTGTCAGAGCGAACGCAGGTAGGCGATCACCGCCTGCCGATCCGATGCCGACAGCAGGTTGAAATTGCTGATGACCTGATTGGCTTCCGAGCCCTGGCTCGCGTGCGCCGCGATCGCCGTGACAAGGTTGTTGGTGCGGCCGTCATGAAGGAAGAACACGCGTTGACCCAGTCCCCAGAGCGGTGCCGTGCGGAACTGCTGGCCGTTGGCCGCGCCCTGGCTGACCTGGTCCTGCAGGCCCGTCCCCATGTTGTGAAGTGTGAAGTCGCTAAGGGGCGTGCGCGTCACGTTGCTCTGGCCGCCGAATGGCGACTGCGCCGTCGTGTGCTGCGGGATGTGGCACCCGCCGCAACCGACATTGACGAACTGGTTGGAGCCTTGCACCGTCGTATTGGTCGGCGCGACTGGCGTGGGCGCGGCCAGCAGACGCATAAAGGCCGCGAAATTGACGACGTCGGAGGAGAAATCCGACGATGACATTGGTATTATTTGGTATTTTAGAAAGTCCCGCCTTCCGTCCCCGTTACGCAATCTTCTGCGTAATCTCATCGTCAACGCAATGCACTGTGGCGGTAAGGTTCACGTTGAGGCTAAGGAGTCGGTTACTGCCGCAGCCATTCTTTCTTACCCTCGTAGTAGATGTGGTATGCGGCGATCCAATCTGTCGCAAAAGCTTCCTGCGCGGTGGCTATGTCGATTTGTCCATCACAGACCATCTTACACATCAGCCGCTCTAACCTATCTTTCGCTTCGGCATTCCATGTCTCTTCTATGCTTCGTCGCGATCAATCGATGCGAGCACCGCGGCGCCTGCGATCGCATTCGCAAGATCGTCATGGGCGCCGCTCGGGTGATCGATCCGGTCCTTGCCGCTCGGGAAGGTCCGCCGCCGCTCTAGTGCTGCGAATTGCGCGAGCGCTTTCCGGTTATCGATCAGCAAGCACGTGCCCGTCAGTACCAACGGCAGAAAGTCGAGATAGATCTCGGAGCGGTCGAGTTTGCTTTTGATGTAGGTGATGCCGGCTTTTTTAAACAATTCGACGGTTAGCCTCCGCCGCATAGTTGTCGCCGGTCACCGTGCTGCATCGGTACTGCCTCAGGTGCGCGGCCATCTCCGCAGCAATCACGGACGGATTAGGCAAGTAGCTTTCGTATGCGAAGTCTACCACGGTGCGCTCGCTGTCATTTCGCATTTCGCGATGGGCGATCGACAACGTGAAGGCGTCTACCCGCCCGCCGGAGACGTCGACGAACACGCGATAGACGACGCCGGCCTGCGGCGGTCGGACCGTCACGCCGGGCTCGGTCACCGCTTCCAGGTGTTCGATGGCGAGGAAACCCGAAAGGTCGTCGCGCCATTCGGAATTGTACTCGGCGCCGTAACGCTGCGGGTCTTCCGCGATCTTCTTGTCGATCGCCTTCCGATCAGCAGTCGAATTGAATTGCGTGGTCGTACTCGCGCACCACGAGCACGTCATCGTCGTCGCGGCCGTAAAACGCTTTCCATCGATCGTACAGCAAGCCGGCGCGACGGTGTGTGCTCGATATGAGGATCGACATACTATCGGGCACACGCGCCAGACCGGGCGAGATGGCGGCGTGCAGTTCGACGTCCGGATTTGCGCCGCGCTCGTCGCGATAGAAAGCGAACTCGTCAAGAATGCAGCACAGGATGCCGCGGCCGCGAACGCTGCGATAGGAGTTCGTCCGCACCTCGATAGTGACGCGGTTTTTCAGTTCGATGCTGTCGCTGCCGAACGCCCGTTCACACCTTTTCGAACGGCACGTCGACTTTGCTGCGCTTCTCGAGCCATGCCGGCACCGGCAGGTTTTTGGAGCGCATGAAATCCGGATTGAACAGCTTTGATTGATAGCGGTTGCCGGAATCACAGAGGATGGTCACGATGGTTTTGCCGGGGCCGATCTGCTTGGCGAGCTGGATCGCGCCGGCGACATTGACGCCGGTCGAGCCGCCGAGGCAAAGGCCTTCGTGCTCCAGCAATTGGTAAATCACCTGGACGGATTCTTCGTCCGGAATGAGATAGGCGTCATCGACCTTCGCGGTCTCGATCACCGGCGTGACCCGTCCGAGTCCGATGCCTTCGGTGATCGAGCCGCCCGGCGTGGTCTTGGCCTTGCCGTGCTTGAAGAGCTCATACATCGCGGCACCCGGAGGATCGGCACAAGCGATCGTAATGCCTCTGTTCTTTTCCTTCAGGTACCGGCTGATGCCGGCCAGCGTGCCGCCGGTGCCGACCGAGCAGACGAAGCCGTCGAGCTTGCCGCCGGTCTGCTGCCAGATTTCCGGGCCGGTCGAATCGTAGTGCGCCTTCGCGTTATCCAGATTGTTCCACTGATCGGCGAACAACACGCCGTTCGGCTCGTTCTTGCGCAGTTGATCTGCGAGCCGTTTTCCGACGTGCTGATAGCAGTTTGGATTGGAATAGGGCAGCGCCGGCACCTCGACGAGCTCGGCGCCGCACAGCCGCAGCATGTCCTTCTTTTCCTGGCTCTGGGTTTCGGGGATCACGATCAAGGTCCGGTAGCCGCGGGCGCTGGCGACAACCGCAAGCCCGATCCCGGTATTGCCTGCGGTCGCTTCCACCACGAGGCCGCCGGGCTCGAGTTCGCCGCGCTTCTCGGCTTCCAGAATCATCCATTTGCCGGCGCGGTCCTTCACCGACTGGCCGGGATTCATGAATTCGGCCTTGCCGAGAATGGTGCAGCCGGTTTCTTCGGAGGCGCGCTTCAACTTGATCAGCGGCGTGTTGCCGATCGCTTCGACGACGTCTTTGTAAATGGTCATGTCGGAAATTGCCGGTTGGTGCCTAAATCGTAGGCGAGTCTAATGGACGCCGCAGGGGCACACAAGCCAAGGGCAACGCGCCGGCGGATTTGAGAAGATTGCGCGCGGTCAGTTCGATTTGGCGAACACAACCTGCCGCACGTCGATATTTCCGGAGAGGAATCCCGCTTCGCAATACGCGAGATAATATTCCCATAGCCGCCGGAACCGGTCGTCGAAACCGAGCGGTATCAGGTTCGGCCAGGCCGCGCGGAAATTATTGCGCCAGGTCGCGAGTGTCTTGGCATAATCTTGTCCGAATATCCGCTCGCGGATGACGGGAACGCCAAAACGCTCGCCGAGCGATTTCAGCACTTGCGGCGACGGCAGCATGCCTCCGGGAAAAACATAGCGCTGGATGAAGTCGACCTCGCGGCGATAAGTCTGGAACAGGCTGTCCTGAATGGTGATCGCCTGAATGCCGGCGAGCCCGCCCGGCAACAGACGATCACGCAATTGCGAAAAATATCTCGGCCAGAATTGCTCGCCAACCGCCTCGATCATCTCGATCGAAGCAATCCGGTCGTACTGGTCGCGTTCGTCGCGATAGTCCTGGAGCCGGATTTCGACCCTTTCGTTGAGACCGGCGTCATGGATGCGCTTTTGCGCGAAATCGCGTTGCTCCATGCTGATGGTGAGTCCAACGACCTTGGCGCCGAAGGTCTTTGCGACATATTCGGCAAAGCCGCCCCAGCCGCATCCGATCTCCAGCAATTTCTGGCCTGGCTTGAGGTCGATGGCTTCGGCGAGCCTGCGGTACTTGTTGTTTTGCGCCGCCGTCAGGTCGGACGTGTCACCCTCGAACAAAGCGGAGGAATAGGTCATGCTCGGATCGAGCCACGCCGAATAAAACGCGTTGCCGATGTCGTAGTGCGCGTAGATATTGCGGCGCGCCTGGCGCTTGGTATTGCGATTGAACCAATGCCGGACGATCTGGACGAAGCGCATCAGCGGCTTGTCGCCGAGCATCGCCTGAATGAGATCGTGATTGACGCAGAACAGATAGAGGAATTGGGTCAGATCCGGCGTGTCCCAGTCGCCGTGCAGATAGGCCTCGGCGATGCCGATATCGCCGCCCTTGAGAAGGCGCGACGCAAAGCCGTAATTGTAGAGCTTCATCGCCGCCGAAGGGCCGGGCTCGAGCCCGCCCAGCCGGATCACGCGACCATCAAGCAGGGTTACGTCGAGCGTGCCGCGCCTCAGACGCGAGCCGAAGCCGAGCGCCAAACGGACGACCCGGGGCAAGTCCGCAAGCACCGTCTCGAGGTTGTCAGGGGTTACCGAAATCAACTCCGCCATGGGCAGGTCCATCAACCGCTGTGGCCCTAGCGGACCCGGCTTGACGTTCGCAACCAGCCCGGCCGCGGACTCGCAAAGTGCGAATGTCAAAACCAAAATTCCACTAGTTAGTTCCAATATAAGCGCGGCTTTCTTCGCTCGCCAAGGCAGTTTTGCAGGCGGTCTTGCTGCATTCGCAGTCGCGGTAGCCGGATGGGGCACCGGCAAATATATCCATCTAGTGTCGCTCGTTGACTTGAAGGTCCGAACTCGCGGCAACGCGGTCTGCAACCTCAAATCGCGGCACTAGCCGCGCGCCCTTGAGCCACAGCCGCAGCGCTTCCCAATGGATGGCGGCGACGATCTTCAGCGTGACCAGCGGCAGCGCGAAGAACGAGCGCAGCAGCGCCCGCGTCGTCAGCACGCGGCGCCGGCCGTGGAAGGTGGCGGCGAGCAGGGGGGTTTCACGATCGGTTTCCAGGATGCGCAGCTTGACGTTCTCGCCCGGCGGGGAGAGGTGGAAGTGATAGCGCATCGCCATCTCGACAAAGGGCGAGACGTAGAACAGCTTGTCCTGCTGCTGCCGTATGCCGGCGGCGCTGATCTCGCCGGGCTTTACCGGGAGCACGTAAGCATGGATGTCGCCAAACGTGTTGCGCACTTCATAGATCAAAAGCGCAAGCGCGCCATCGGCGCGATAGCAGAAGTAGACCGACAGCGGATTGAAGGTGTAACCGAGCAACCGGGGATAGCACAGCAGCCACACCCGCCCGCCGGCAAGGTCGATTTCATGCTTTGCCGCGCAGCGTTGTGCGTAGGCGCGCAAGGGTGAGCCGTCGCGCTCGCCGTGGTCGGCTTCGTGGAAACTATAGAGCGCGGCGCGGTTGACGCCGAACAAGCGGGATTGCCTATCAGCTTCGCTGAGCCGGTCGAGATCGATCAACAGGCTCATGACGCGATAGCTGAAGCGATGACCCATCGGCTTCAGGCGCGCATGCATCACCTCGCCAAAATAAAGCGCCGCCGCCTCGCGGGCATCGGCCGGCATCTCTGGCTTGGTGATTTGGCCTTGCATTGCTACTCCGCGGCCTCTGCCAGCTCGGGCGGTGGTTCGCGCCAGGGCGCGACGGCGCCGAGCGATTCCGCAACCGCCAGCGCGGACCTTAGTCCGTCGTCATGAAAGCCATACCCGGTCCATGCGCCGCAGAACCAGGTATGCCGGCGTCCCTGAATTTCGCCGAGACGTTTCTGCGCCGCAAAGGCCGCCGCATTGTATTGCGGATGCTCGCACATGTATTTGCCGAAAGTGAGTGCGGCCGCCGGCTCGACCGGCGGATTGAGGCTGACAAACAGCGGCTTGTCGACGTCGATGCCCTGCAGATTGTTCATCCAGTAGGTCACCGCGACATCGTTCTCGACCGTGCCCTCGCGCGGCCAGCGCAGGAAATTCCAGGATGCCCAGGCCGACCTGCGCTTCGGCATCAGCCTGACGTCACGATGCAGATAGACCGCGTTGGGCGAATAGCCGATGGCGCCGAGAATGGCGCGCTCGCGCTGGTCGGCGTCAGCCAGCATCGAGAGCGCCTGGTCGCTGTGGGCGGCGATGACCACGTGATCGTAAGTCTCTTTCCTGCCGTGGCTGTCATGCAGGACGACGCCGTGCGGCGTCCGCTCGATGCCCGTCACCGCGCAGCCGAGGCGGAGCCGATCCCGAAATGCCGAAATCAGCTTCTCGACATAATGCCGGCTGCCGCCCTTCACGGTGCGCCAGACCGGACGGTCATATTGCAACAGGCGATGGTTGTTGAAGAACGCGACAAAGTTCTTGGCGGGGAAGTCCAGCATTTCGCTCGAGGGCGCCGACCAGATCGCAGCACCCATGGGTGCGAGGTAGTCGGTCAAGAGCCGTGGAGCAAAGTGGCGCTTGCGAAAATATTGGCCGAGCGTCCCGCTCAGTATGCCCGCCGCATAATCCTCTCTGCTCTGATGATTGAAGGTCAGGATATCGCGCAGCATCCAGAGATAGGAAGGCGACAGCAGGTTTCTCCGCTGCGCGAACAAACCCTTTGCCGTCTCGAGCCAATTGTCGCCGCCACCTTTCCATTCAAAGCGCCCGGCATCGGCGGTGACGGCGAAGCTCATGGAGCTTTCGGTGGTCTCGACGCCAAGATGGTTGAACAGCGCCGTGAGATCAGGATAGTTCAGTTCGTTATAGACGATGAAGCCGGTGTCGACCGCGACCTGTTCTCCGTCGTAGTCGATGGTGACGGTGTGGCTGTGTCCGCCCGGCCGAAACTCGCGGTCGTAGACGGTGACCGGATAGCGTTTGGAGAGGATCCACGCCGCGGCATTGCCGGCAATTCCCGTTCCGATGACCGCGATGCGCATTAAAGCCCCCGTGCGTTGACGGGAGAGATACGGATCGCTGCAAGCAGGGGTTTCAGGGCCTGCGGCAGGCCGCCGCGGGCCCGATCGGTCCCCGGTCGACCGGCTGCGGCAGCAACCTGCGCCGAGTGCCTTCGCAGCACCCGCGGAATGGTTTGAATTGCGCTCCGCAGAGCGTATAGCGGGCCGATGTCAGACCAAGCCGAAGCGCTCAAAGCCGTCGCGGAATGTCCGCAATGCGGCAAGCCGCTGCCGCTGTGCATTTGCGACAGCATCGCTCGCCTGGAAGGCCGGACATCGCTACTGATCCTGCAACATCCGCAGGAGCAGGACAGGGCGCTGGGGACCGCGCGGTTGACCGCGCTGCATTTCAAGAATGCGGTATTGAAGATCGGATTGTCGTGGCCGAGCCTGTCGAAGGCGCTGGGGCGGCCGGTCGCCGATCCGTCGCGCTGGGCGGTGCTTTATCTGGGATCGGCGAAAGCAAGCGACCTCGACACTGACAGCGAGATCGTCGCCATCAATCGCAAGGGCGAACGCGAAGATAGCCAGCGCGCCATCCTGAACCGCATCGAAGGCATCGTGCTGCTCGACGGCACCTGGAGCCAGGCCAAGGCGCTGTGGTGGCGCAATCCGTGGATGCTGAAATGCCAGCGCGTCATCCTTGGTCCGCGGCGGCCGTCGCGCTACGGACGGCTCCGCCGCGAGCCGCGCCGCGACGGTCTGTCGACCATCGAAGCCGCAGCCATGCTGCTTGCAGCCGTGGAGAAGCGGCCGGACATAGCGGCCGCGTTGAACGAAAGCTTCGAACGCATGCTGGCGCGCTATCGTAAGGTGCAGGGCACGATGCCGGAACTGGCGCCGGGGCCGAGGCCGAAGCGCGATTTCCGCCGCCGCAAGCGCTGAGGGGCGATTGGTTGCCTATCTCGGGTCGGGCGTATAAGAGTGCCCCATGGGGCCACGTGGCGGAGTGGTTACGCAGCGGTCTGCAAAACCTAAGCGCCGGGCAGCACTGGCACCTTAGAAACAATTGCAGCGCAGGCACTTCTTCTTAATTTCGGCCAAACGTGCCAGTGCCGACTGGCACTTAAACTGGCACCGCACGCAGGATGTCGGCGGTTCGATCCCGTCACCGCCTACCACCGGCCCCGTTGCCGCTTAAGGATGATTGCCTGCGTCGCCCAGCTCGCGCTTCAATCCCGGCATGCCCGAACTCACCCGCCGCCGCGATCCTGATGCCCGCCAAATGGAACGTTTACAATCAACCACCGTTAAAGCCGGAAAATAAGGAGACCGCTATGACAAGACCCGCAATCCTGCTTGGCGCTTTCGCCCTGTCAGTCACGCTTGCCAGCCCGGCCTCGGCGCAGCACGTAATTTACAATCCAGGCTGGTGCGCCCAGTTCTATCCGAACGCAAACTGCCAGAATTACGGACCCGGTAACCCTTACACGAGCTACGGTTGGTGGGGAGCCTATGGCAATTCGGGTTACCGTCATCACTACTGGGCTCAACGTCATTACCGACGCCATTTGTACTGATGCCAACCAGCGGGACGGTGCCTTCTGATCGATGAAGCGCCCGCAAAAGATCACCTTCGCCGACATGCGCGACATGGGCGTGCGAGGCCTGCTGATCTATTGCTCGGATTATCGGTGCAGCCATTCGACCGCGATCAGCGGAGACCGCTGGCCGGACGATGTCCGGCTGTCCGACATCGAGCCCAAGTTCACCTGCCAAGCTTGCGGCAAACGTGGCGCGGACGTTCGACCGGACTTCCACTGGGAGGCTTGACAGTCGCAAGTGGCAGTTTTGGGTAGTGGTACTTTTGAAATTTGACCGATCCATTCAATTTGCATTAATCCAAACCGCACGCTCCCCGCAATCTGCAGCTCCTCTGGTAATCTTTGGAACGCGCGCCATTTTACCGTGCAGTCGGATAAGGAGACCGCGATGGACAGGACACAATTTTCATCCGCATTGATCGTGGGCGCAGGTTCGGGCTCGAGCGCATCCTTGGCGCGGCTGTTTAAGCAGCACGGCATGAAGATTGCGCTCGCCGCCCGCAACATAGCTAAACTGAAGCCGCTTCAGGATGGGACCGGCGCCGCCGCGTTCACCTGCGATGCCACCGATAGGCTGCAAGTGCAAACGCTGTTCGAGGAAGCTTCCGCCAAGAATGGCGAGCCCGACGTGGTGGTCTATAATGCGGGCGGCCACCTGCGCGGCCCCCTGATAGACCTCGATCCCGCCGCCGTCGAGCGTCTGCTTTCCGTGGCCTTTGGCGGCTTTCTCGTGGCTCAGGAAGCAGCCAAGCGCATGCTGCCCAAAGTCCGGGGAGCCATCCTGTTCACGGGCGCTTCTGCGAGCATAAAGGGCTATGCGCAGTCGGCGCCCTTCGCAATGGGGAAATTCGCGCTGCGCGGCCTTGCCCAGAGCATGGCGCGGGAGCTTAGTCCCCAGGGCATTCATGTGGCCCATTTCGTGATCGACGGCGGAATAGCGAGCCCAAGCCGGCAAGCGCCCGCCGATAAGCCGGATTCCATGCTCGATCCCGATGCCATCGCGGCAAGCTATCTGCACGTGCTGATGCAACCGCGCAGCGCCTGGACCTGGGAGGTCGAGCTGCGGCCTTGGGTCGAGCGGTTTTAAATATGCCGTCATGGGCGGCTAGACGCTTCGCGGGCATCTGGACCGGGTTCAAGGGCGAGCGCGGCACCAAGTCAAAGCCGATCCCCGGACCGCATCTCGTGTATGGCTTCCTGACGACCGCGCCGAACGCCGTGGTCGAACCGATCCATGACAAGGCCATGCCGGTGATCTTGATGACCGATGAAGAGCGCGACATTTGGATGCGCGCGCCATGGGACGAGGCCAAGGCGCTGCAGCGGCCATTGCCGGATGCCGCGCTAAAGATTGTCGCTCGCGGCACCGACAAGGAAGACAAGGTTGCCGCATGAAATCCGTCGAGGAGAGCGCATGAAGGAACGATACTTTTGCCGAGGAAGGGCACCAACTACCCGCGCTGTTCACGGCTTCTCCCCGCTACCGGTATTGCCCCAAATCTCGGCTAGGTCCTTCTGCAACCGTTCAATCGGCTCGCGCCGTTTCAGCGCGTTGAGATAGGCACGGTTCATCAGCAGGGGACCCTCGTCATGATCCGTCGCATGGATCATGTGATACATGACCCTGCCGCCAACCTTTCGACTGTAGATCGGCCAGCCGTAAGCGTGCTTGTATCCCAGTTCTGACTTGAACCGATCGCAGAACGCTAACATGCGAGCGTGACCCGTGATGCCTTTCATCTCGTCGTAGTCCGGGCCACCCCACCACCTTTCCAATATCGACGTGTCCTTGATGCCGGACATGGCGCGGTCTAACCAGCCGGAGGCGAGGAAATAGAACAACTCGACTTTGTAGTCGGCGCGATGGCGTGACAGCGTCACCAATGTTTGCCATTCGCACTCAAAAGTATGCTGATCAAGCAGGCAAAACGTTGCGGTCTTGTCGGCTATCCCGCTCGATGCCAGCAATCCCGCAACGTTCCGGTTGAAGTCGCCGGGCACGATCTCGATTGTTCGGTTTCTGATGACTGGCTGCGAAGCTTTCAAGGCCTCCAGCATCGCAACTTTCTTGGGCTTGATCTCGCAAAGCCAGAAATTTCGAAGGAAGGCAGGCTTAAATTCGAGTACAAGTTTCGCAGCCCAGGCGTCATCCTTACCGGCATATTGCGGCCCCGCGAAACCGTCGATGTAGGCTCCGTGCTTCGTGATCATGACGAAATAGTAGAGATAACGTTCGATCAGCTTGGCCTTGTCTTCCGTCCAGATCGGCCGCTGCGCAGCCTTGAACTGCATCGGCTTGTCGAGCGGCGGCGGCAGATTAGTGAAAAGGTTAAGCTGGGCGTTCATACAACCTATGCTGAACCATAGGCCGCCGTTTCTCAAGCTGCGGCGGTCAAAGATTCCACGCGGATCGGGGAAATGTCGATAAAGCTGGCCGTCTAGCAGACCGCCTCCCTTACCATGCTGATCCGCCAAAACCGCCGCCTTCGGTGCCATCGCCTGCTCGCACACCAGGGGGTTGTTCGCGATGGCCCCCCATTGCTTAAAGAACGGCGCGACGCCGAGCGACTGGCAGTCGCGGATGATCTCACGTGCCCATGTGGCGCGCATCGGCCGGGCACGGTGCCCGCTCTCTCCGCCGACGATCAGCCAGTCAGGTTGTTGCTCGTGCGTGGGATTGAGGCGCATCGGCCCGATGGCCGGTTCATACGAAATAAAACGAACGGCCGCCGGGATGCGACTGAGCATTGGCCAGCGTTGATCGAAACGGGCCTGATCCTCGGCCGTCGTTCCTAACCAGACATTTGGCCTGCCCTGCTCGGACCAGTCCTTAGGCAGCATCTTCTCGATGTTCTGTGGACGCTTGGTCAACAACAGCCAGTCGATAGCGGGCGTAACGGCGATAAGATCAAACAGGTCGCTCCGCCACACGCGATCCACTTGGTTGTCAAATACGTCAGCCAGCGACGCGCAAAACACTCGTTGGCGGCGACCATGTTGGCGATGAAAGGCGGCGGCGGCGGCCTGCCATTTAACGGGAGCGCGCCAATAAGCCTCAGATGTTCGACGGCGGGGATTATTGCCCCACTTCACCAGCCCTGAGCGTTTCGACCACAATTCGGCGTAGCAATGATCGCAACCGGGGCTTACGTTCGTACACCCGATCCAAGGGTTGAACGTATGATCCGTCCATTCGATTTTCGAGTTATGTGCCATGACCTACCCGAGAATCATATACTGGCCCTAACATTTCGTGAAACTTCGACGAAGGCATGACGCGCGGCTGGCAACGCAGGTTCGACGAACCGATACCGCTGCCGCGCGGTCGCCAGCTCATCACGCTACGGGACGCCGGGAATTACATTACCAAGCTGCCGAAGGCCGACCATGATGCGGCGGAATGGCAGGCCGCGATGGAGGCGCTGATCCTGGTTGCGGAGTCGGGCGGGCCGACGATGTTCGCGCGGATCGGCATCATGCAGGCATTGAACCGCCACCACGTTCGCGAGTTCAACCCCAAGCAAAAGGAGCCGCATTGGGGACGGCGCAAGTTGAAGCGAGACGAATGATCACAATTTCAAGGAAAGGTACAACACGGCTAGTCCTCGTTATCGGGCCTTTTGCATTGAAGTTTGCGCGGGGACCGCGCGGTCGCCGGTGCAACCGTTACGAGGCTAGCCTGTTTCGAAGTGTTGATGCCCGTCGCCGGGCAATGCTCTGTCCGGTGCGCTGGTGCGCCAAGGGCGGCTGGCTCATGGTGATGGCAACGGCCACCCCGCTTACCGAGGCCGAAAAGGACAACCTGATAGATACCGATGGTTTTCCCGATTGGGACTACATGCCTGGGGAAGACGGCCAACCTTTTGAATACAAGGCCAGCGACTGGGGGTGGTTGGATGGGCGTCGCGTCGCGGTCGACTATTCCACACCGGCATTCGACACCCCCGAGGAACACGCAGCGTTCGTGCAGGCGGCCTATGCCGCTCTCAACACTCCTCGTCGGGATGATCCCAAAGGTAGGCAGGACGATTGAACCGATCGGCCGCCGCACCATCATGTGCATGCTGCTGATCGCGGCGCTGGCTCTGATCTGGAATTTGCTCCAGCAATGAAGAGGCCGCCAACTGAGGCGGCCTTACGCTTCGTCTTGGCTTAAGACGTTGCCGGTCTTTCGGTTGAGAAAGTGCAACCTGGTGCAGGCCGGACAGATTATGCCTTCATACTCGTTTTCCCGCACGTCATTGTCCTCGTCCAGCCAGTGCTGGATCTTCATCGACGTCTCCGGGCAGGTGAAGATGAAGGCGGCCATCAGCCTTGATGCCGCATTGGGCCGTCTTGTTTTTGATCTCGATCAAGTACAAAGAGATTTTGCAGATGCTGCAATGAAAGAGGCCGCCAACCGAGGCGGCCTTACTCAAAAGCGTTTATGGTTTCACCGCTAGATTGCAGTCCGCACACCAAAAGTCGGGGCCATGCTCGGTATTAACGGCCTTGAACCCATCCGGGGTTAGCTGAATGTTTGGCGTGTCGCCGTTGTCCTGACAGAGGCTAGCCCGGCCAATCTTGCCGCAGCTCGGACACCGTAGCGTTTCGTTCCACACGTCCTTCATGGTGGAGGCTCCGCTCTACCGAAACCGTCAAACTCCTCTGTGCGGAATCCGTTCCAATCCAAACTAGGCCACCACTGCCAAAATCAAATTAGGCCACGACGGGCTAAAACAGGCCAGTACCACCCAAATTTTTATTGGAACAAGCCGCCGGTCGCGGCGATGGGGCTACCGTTAAGTGCCCTGGTCCAGCCCCTTCAACGGCTTAAGCGATTGGGCTGCGAGAGTCCGCTGGCGAACAGACATGTGCACAAAACCGGATCAGACTTCTTTGCGAGCATTGCCCATCTCCTCCGGTGAAAGCCCTGTCCGATAGCCCCCGGACGGGGCTTTCGTTTGGAACATGCTGCTGATCGCGGCGCTGGCGGTCATCTGGAATTTGCTCGGGCCGGTTTAGAGTGAAAGAGGCCGCCAACTGAGGCGGCCTTACTTTTTGTCTTGGCCTAACACCTTGCCGGTATTCTGGTCGAGAAAGTGCAACTTGGTGCAGGCCCGACAGATTATGCCTTCATACTCGTTTTCTCGCACATCATCGTCTTCGTCCAGCCAATGCTGGACCAGAATCGATGTGTCCGGACAGGTGAAAATGAAAGCGGCCATCGGCCTTGATGCAGCATTAGGGCTTCTTGGCTTTGATCTAGCTCAAAAACAAAAACAAGCCTGGCGAAGTTAGCGCGAAGAACACTTTGACACGGATCATGTAAGGGCCGCTGCCGCATCCCTAATTAAATTCTTGTCGTAGCCAATCCGGATTGTGTTGCTTCTCCGAAAAGTTCGGCTTTAGCTGACCAAGGGCGGCGTAGCTTTTTGGAGGGCACAAACGTGAATCCCAAGGGAGGAGCGGTCTTTCAACCCGAGTTGATCGAATTGATGCAGGCAGTCCTTGAGGATGCAGCGGCAACGCTTCCGCAGTCGAAGCGCACCTCGGCGATAAAAGCTGAGATGGCCTCGAACATTCTTGCGGGTGCCGCGAAGGGAGAGAGAAACCCGGCGGTCCTCAAAATGCGCGCCCTTCTAACCGTCGTCGACGTTTCGCACTACTCGCACGACATCTCGCCGGAGCGCCGTGCGGTCTAAGCTCGGCGTCATCGCCACGCCCGCGCGAGGCATCGCCCGTGCGGCGGCGCGGATAGGTCGAGGGGTTGATGGCGGGCCGATCAAACGGCTCTCAGCGGGCCGCGCCACCGGAGTTAGCGACCAAATGAAAGAGGCCGCCAACTGCGGCGGCCTTAATGCGTTGCTTTAAATTCTGCGATCCGGCGATCCAGCTGCCAAAGCTCTACGTCATGGCCGTTCACGTACTGCTTGGCGCGGTCTTTGGCTTCTTCATCGTCCGAGCAACAAAACTCAAATCGTGTCTGGATATGGCCATCTGGCCCAATGGTGTAGGCGCGGTATTCTTGCATGGTCCACCCCCGTGCAGGGTTTTAACGCAAGGTTCTAACGCAAGGTTCTAACGGAACATAAAATGCAAAAGCGTCGGTACGGTTCCAGACCATCGCAGCCATTTTTTCAAATTAGGCCACTGCGAAATTCAACTTAGGCCACTAGGGGTTAAAATAGGCCAGTACCCACGCCCTGCAGATAGTTAGCTCGTTCATTCCGGCCGACCCAATTCGCCTTGTAGCCAGCCCTTCACCGTCTCTGACTTGAGCGGATCGGGGCGGTCGCATTCAAGACACTGGAACGTGCGCGGGCCTTTGCCGCCAGGAGGCAGCGCTAGGATCAAGAAGGCCCCGCAGTCGGGGCAAGTCGGTCGTTTGGCTTGGCCCATGCGATATTTTTGAACGCCAACTTATAATCGTCTGTACGGTACCTGACAAAACCACAGCTAAATTTTCGTTGGTCTCCCGGAACCTATTTCGAAGCGGTAACCGCGAAAATTAAATTAGGCCACGGCGATTTTGATAAGACCATTGGCCTCGGAAACAGGCCAGCACCGAACGGGTGCGAGAGGCCGCGCGAGGCATCGCCGGTGTGATGGCGTGACAATCGAGGGCTGTGATGGCGGCGGATCAAAGGCACTCAGCCAGGCCGCCTACCGGAGTTAGCGAGCAAAAATGAAAGAGGCCGCCAACTGGGGCGGCCTTAGTTAAGCCGCTTGCGGAGCTGCTTGATGATCTCGCGCTGGTCGCTGGCGTATTCCTCAACGACTTCCCGGGCCTGATCGGTGCGGGACGGCTTAGGCTCCTTGCCGGTTGGCTTCTCGTCCTGCGGGTTCTTCATGCCGCGTCGTCCATGTCGAAGGTTCGGCTAGACTAAATTCCTCTCTCGGGGCGTGTGGGCGCTCGCGGCGGGGAATTAGGACAATGGCAGCAAACGCATTCCTAAGAGAAAAGAAACCCAAACGGGTTTTTGGGGCGCGCTTCGCGAAGCTGCAAAGCGTTCTCAACGCTTTCAGACCAATACGTTTCTAAACTCGCATCGCTAAATTGGATTTGAACCGCTGAAATTATTGCTGAAACCAGCGGCGGAAATAGAGGAAGCCGGAACTAAAGAGGCCGCCAACTGAGGCGGCCTTACTTTGCGATCTATTCAGGTGGCCTCAGGCCGGGCGACATGAGCCATTCGGTCAGGTGGGAGCCGGTTTCGGCCCGCCGCGCTTTGCGGACCATCTCATCGCGTACCGCGCCAGGCGGAAGTAATTTGGCTTCTTCGCGAAGGCGCTTCGCTTCCTCGGCAAGTCGTTCTTCAAGAGATTGGATTTGTTTGAATCGTCGACGCTGCATGACACAACCTCGTGCTTACGGGTCCTAACCGTTGGGTTTGAGTTTCCCGATCCTAATATGCGCCCAGCCGTCCGTCAGTTCCAAAGTGAACAAAAAAAACGAATTAGGACACCGTCGAATTTAAATTAGGGA
>CAVYLU010000018.1:0-197082 GCA_963769365.1 uncultured Alphaproteobacteria bacterium
GTTCTGGTTTGGAGGCAGTCGCGAAGTTCAACTCAAATGTGATCTCCTTGGCCAGAACGGATCCCGAGATAGGCGGACGAATGTCATTCGCGGAAAAGCCGAGGCTTCGCGAAACCATGCTCTATCTTGACAAGAGTCTCAAGGGCAGCAAGGCAGCGAATCTCCCGGTTTGGCAGCCAAATAACTTCGAGATGGTCATCAACTTGAAGACTGCCAAGGCGTGGTGCCGGATCTGGTGACATCAACTCATCCAGGCGATCTCTTTCACCATGCGCAACGTGGGCAACCTGATCCCGCCCGCGACAGCTGACGGAATTTCAAGCGGTGATCTGTCGGAGGCAAGCGCGATTGAATACGCGGTGCTTGTTCTGAAGGTCTCGGAAGTCATTGTTTGCGGGCACTCCGAGTGTGGTGCGATGAAGGCTATCACGGCACACGGCGACCGCCCCGACGCTCCAAATCTGAACAAGTGGCTTCAGCACGCGCAGGCCACCACAAATCGGCTGGAACAAGACGTTGGGCTGCATACCAAGCTGAAGCCCCACGATCGGGTCTCGCAGATCAATGTCCTGGTGCAACTTGAGCACCTCGCTTCGTACCCAATTGTTCGCGAGCGCGTCGCTGCCGGAGCGCTTCGTCTGCACGGGTGGTGGTTCGATGTCGCCTCGGGAAGTATGTATGCGCACGATGCCGCACAGGATCGCTTCGAACTAATCGACCGACGGATGGTCAAACGAATGGTCGCACGTCGATTGGCAACCGCACGCGAGGCGGCTCAATGAGTTTTGAACGGTCGCTCTGCTAATGAAGATAAATCTGGGCAAGGTCAACAACGTCTTCATTTTCACGGTCTACCGTTCGGATCCTTTGCGAGTACGGCAAAGTTCGCGCGTGACCGACAACATTGTGCGCGCCGGCATCAACTATCGGTTCTAGACTGCGCTATGTTTGTCTCGGAGTGCGAAGGGCCAGCTTGATGCCGGCATTTTTCAAAATCCTTTCTGTTTTCAAATTGATCCCCAGCGTCCGCCGCCGTGGCCGTTCCATTCGTAGAAAGCTTGTGTCGCCGATAGGCCCGGCGATGGCGGCGCGCTCTTGCTGATGATGACCGGCGAACCAAGGTAGACATGCTGCGCACGGTCGATCGACGCCAGCACCGCAGCGCCCGCGATGGCGTTCGACAAATATGGCCGCCGGTCGGATGGTCGATGCGATCTTTTCCGCTCGGAAAGGTGCGCCGCTCTAATACGGCAAACTGCGCGATCGCGCGCTGGTGGTCGATCAACAGCAACTTGCCGGCGGTGATCAACGGCAGAAAGTCGATGTAGATTTCGGAACGGTCCAGCTTGCTGGCTTTGTAGGTGATGCCGCAATGGCGGAAAAGCTCGACAACGAATTCGGCGGCATATTTGTCGCCAACTACAGAACTGCACCGATAGCTGCGCAGCAGCGCGGCGATTTCCTCGATCACTTCAGATGGATTGAACGGCGCAAACCGTTCATAAACAAGATCGACAACGGTTCGTTCAACCCCGTCGCGCGTCTCGCGATGGGCAATCGAGGCGGTGAAGCTGTCGCCGCGTCCGCCAGATGGATCGGCAAATGCGTGATAGGTGACATCGTCGAGCGGCGGCCGAACCGACACACCGGGTTCAACGGCCGCTTCGAGAAGGTCGCGCGATAGGAATGTTGCCAAGTCATCGCGCCAAGCGCTGTTGTATTCAGCGGCATAGCGTTGCGGGTCTAGCGCAATCGCCTTGTCGATGACGCCCTGGTCGAAGCTGGGATTGAATTGCGTTGTCGAGCCGCGAACGACCAGCACGTCATCATCCGGCTTGCCGTAGCAATCTTTCCATCGCCCGTACAGCAAGCCGCTGCGGCGGTGCGCCGACGATATCAGAATCAACATGCTGCCGGCGACACGCGCTAGGCCGGGACTGACAGCGCCGTGCACTTCGGTGTCGGGATTTTGCGAAAGTTCATCGCGCCAGAACGCGGCTTCGTCAAAGATCACAGCCAAGAAAGATCGGCCGCGAACAGAGCGAAAGCTGTTGGTCTTCACCTGGATGATGACGCGGCTGCGCAACTCGATGCTGTCGCTGCCGATCTCGCCCTTCACCATCCGCTTCAACACAGGGATAGCCTCGAACAGCGCCGAAATATATCGGAACACGATCGCGGCCTGGTCGCGATCGACGGCGAGGCACACGATGTAAGCTAGCTCGCCGGGCCGCAGTCGCGCGGCGTGAGGGCTGAAGCTCATTGCGATGTAGGCCGCGATGAAAGATGCGATGCTGTCCTTGCCGCCGCCACGGCCGACAATGGCAACTAGCTCTTTGACGCGATGCTGCGGCGGCACACGCTCGGCGACTGCGGCAAAGGTTGTTAGCTCGGCCTTGCTGAGCGGCTCGGCGAAGGCGGCTTTGAGCACCCCGCGCCACGTATCCCAGCTTGCACCCTCGAAGTGCGGGCCGAACAGGTGCTCGCTGCGCAGCGCGTCGGCGACGGCGATCGCGCGAGCCTTGATCATGTGGCATCATCCTCTTCGGCTTCGATCGTGACAGCAGTAGCCTTTTCGGCGTCGATCTCGCGGGCGATGTCGTCGAGCGTCGGCGCCTCGATGACGCGCGGAATCCGAACAACGCCAATGTGCGACGCGAGGCGCACCATCATGCTCACGGCTTGCGAGTGCGCCAGGATGTCGACCTTGTCGCCCTTGAGCAGCCGCGCGTTGAGATCGTGCACGTGACAGGCGGCGCCGGCGAATGCCTCGACCAGGTGCTGTTGAACCGTCGACAACGAATCCTCGCCGCCGAGATCAGCGGCGATGCCTTTGGCGATCGCGTCGAATTGCCGCCGTGCACGCGTGCGCCCGTCGAGGGCAGCGGCGGTGAGCAAGCGGGTCTTGATCGCGCGACTCTTTCGCGGCGGCCCCATTCCGTTTGGTTTCCGGGGTGGGCGGGGGCCTTTTTCGGGTGTATCGAGGCAAGTATCCATCGGGCGGTTTTAGTATATAATTCTTTTTTGGGCGAGTTCCATTGGGGGCTGCGGCAGCCCTGGCGGCACCGGGGACCTGGTCCGCTTTCGGAGAGGGTGTATCACGGGTAGTGCGCTGAAATAATTACCATTTCGGCTGTTTTGCTAAGCCGGGAAGCGGCGGGGGCGCAGCCATTTTGGCCGCTCTGCGCTGCACACGGAGTGCTGGCGCGCAGAACCGAACGGGTGCCGCGGGAGCCCGCATATAGCATATTATTCCAAACGGAGGGTTCCTCCGCTTAAAACAGCCGGCTGCAGCGCCGCGGATTTTTTCCCGACGAAATAAAATTTCGCGCGCAGGTTCCACAACGATCTTTACAGTGTCAAGTTGCGCCCGCCTCCCGCCTATAGCCTTTCCGACCGGTCGGGCCTTCCGACCGACCGTCGGACTATAGGCGGGAGAGAGTGTCGGAGAATTCGGTCGGAAGCCGGTCGGAAGCCGGTCGGAAGCATTTTAGCGACCGTCGGAAGCTTTTTCACGACCGTCGGAAAGCGGTCGGCAAGCGCCTTAACTTTGCGTATCGACCATCGCCAGATGACTGCGGGTTTCCTTGCCCTTGGCGACGGTGTGGTTTTCGATCAGCCCATCGCGCAGCAGCCGTTCCATCGCCGCGGCTAAATCCTTTGCGGTCAGCCCAGCCCCCGAGGCTTCCGGCTGGGCCGCGAAGACGGCCGGCGCGTAGGTAGAGCTGCGATTGACGCTCACTTGCCGCTTCTGTTCTGTCCAGCGTCGCAGCAGCGCGACGAAGACGCGGTCGGCCTTGGCGGCGCGCTCGGCGGCATCGAGCGAGTGCATGCCATCGACCGGCAGGAACAGTCCGTTCTGCCAGCGCACGAAGCTGGAGGCGACCGGCGGCCCATACTGGTTCTTGTGAAACTTGATCTCGCGCACCTTGTTTTCGCCGCTCTCGTCTTCGGCTGCGCCCGCACCGGTGTCCCCTTGACCGTCTTCATCACGGCCCGCCCGCGCACGGCATTGTGCCATTGCGTGGTGCCCGAAAGCCCCTCATGGCTCGTTATGCTGCTGTTGGCGCCGGTCATGCTCGGGTGCGTCACCAGGACGACCGAGCCGCCGGTCACCAGCGCGATCCGTCCGAGCAGTTTGACGAATTGCTGCACCTCGGCGCGGTCGTTTTCATTGCCGGCGAAAACGTTCGACGTCGAAGCGATGCCGATCAGCACCGGCTTGGTGTCGCCGGCCAGCTCATAGAGCCAGGTGTAGGCCGCAGTCGTTTCGAGGATTCCGTTTCGCCTGTTTGGCGCGGCAAGAATGGTGTCATGCTCGATCATTGAGAACAGTTGGAGGCCCGCGTCCGCAAGGACATCGTAGTCCGCGCCATAGTGCGCGTTGATCGCCGCTTGCCGCCAATGCAGCGCCGTCACGGTGTCTTCGCATTCGAGATAGATGGCGGGCCCCTGGCGCGGGGTGCAGCCGAGCCAACCGGCGCTGAGGCAGTGTGCAGAGCACAGCTGTTGCAGCATGCTCGACTTGCCTTCGCCGCCCTCGCCCGAGAATATGAACACTTGCTCGGCCAGCACACGGCCGGGCACGGTGTACGCTGGTCGCGGCACCGGCTGGCCAGTCCAGCCGCGAAGCGGCGCTGGCTTCGGCCTGTTGTAAAAGGGCTTGGCCGCCGCGATCAGCGCGTTGAGCTCGGGACCCCGCGCCCTGGCTGCCCCAGCCAATCGGTGAGGTCACCGTGCTCGGGCAGCTCGCGGAACGTCACGATGCGAATGTCGGGCACGACGCCGCGGAGCGCGTTCGCCACCTCGAGCACGTGCACCTGGCCGGTCTTGTCGTTATCCTCCATGATTGCAACGTGCTTTCGACCGGCGAACCAGGCGTTGAGCTCGGGAGCCCAGGCGCCTTTTCGCTCACCCTCGGGTTGCACGTCGCGATGAAGCCGAGCGCGGCGGCGCTGTTGGCATCCTTCTCACCGGCGCAGATCAGAACCCACCTGTCGCGCTTCGCCTTGATCAGCTCGGGCAGCCGATACGGGATCTTCGAGCCCTTGCGGCGGCCCCTTCACCCACTTGGCGCCATCCAGGTGGTACTGCGGAAACTGCTTCGTCGACGTCTTCTTGACGCCGAGATAGGGCGACCCGTCGGCGTGTTTATAAACGAAGAAGGCGACTTGGGTGCCGGTGTCGCGCTCGCCGTGGCCGGTGCCGTCGGGGCCACCGGGGGCTGCGCCAGGCGGCGGCGCTTCGATGTCGCGGCCATTGCCTTTGCTCTTGGGCGTTTCGTCCGGCGGAGGCGGCGCCGGCTGCTGCACAGCGAGCGCGTCAAGCGGCACGTCCAGCGTGACCGCGTCGTCGAGCTGCACCAATTGTCGAGAACGCCGCACCTTATCGGCGTTCTCGATCAGCGCCTGCCGGATCTTCAGCTGCTTGATCTCTGTGGCGCGGGACAGCAGCGTCTCGAGATCCCCATACTCGGTGATCAGCAGCGCCGCGTTCACCTTGCCGATCCCGAGCACACCAGGCACGTTGTCGGCTTTGTCGCCCATCAGCGCCTGCACGTCGACCACCTGGTGCGGTGGCACGCCGAACTTTGCGCGCACCTCGGCGACACCAATGCGACACCGTTTCTTGGGGTCGGGGGCGTACATGGTGACGCCGTCGCCAACGAGCTGCATCAGGTCTTTGTCAGACGCGACGAGGGTCACGGTCATGCCGCTTTCGCGGGCGAGACGTGTGTATGTCGCAATCACGTCGTCGGCCTCGACGTCAGGCTGCTCGACGCAAGGACCGAGCTCGCGGGCCGCCTCGCGCATCAGCGGCAGCTGCGTCGTCAACGCATCGGCCACCGGCTTCCGGGTCGCCTTATACTCGGGATAGATCTTGTGGCGGAACGTCGGCCCCGGCGCGTCGAAGACGATGGCGAGATGGGTTGCCGGCCCCGCCTCTTGCAAGGCCGCCTGCAATATGCGGCGGAAGGCCCGCACGGCATCAGAATTGTCGCGGGCCGCCGCATGATGGGCACGGTGCACGAGTGTGTTGCCGTCGACCAGGACAACATGAGACGAGGTGGCATCGCTAGCCTCGAGCGCTTTAAACGCATCAGCGGGCTCGCCAGGCGATGGAACTGGAGACGACGGCGCGCTGATCATGACCCAGGGCGGCGCCGCGTCGTCGGCGGGCTCGAGAGCGGCTTCGCTCGAGCGCGACGCATAGTCGTCGACGTCTTCCCTCGAGGGAGAACCTTCATCCGAGATTGCAACGGCGTCGACCGTCGCCTCGCCCGTGGCCGGCTTGCTGTAGCGCGGCGCCTCGCGCACCTTCGCCGCGATCGGTAGACCCTCAGTCCAGGCGGGCGCGGCGACAAGCAGCCGCTTGAATTCGTCGAGACTGCCGACACCGTCCGGCACCTCGGCGATGATCTCGTCGTGCACCGTCAACACGATCGGATAGCCGGCCGCCTTCAGGACGTGAAGCACGACATATTCCGTCATCCGGTCGGTGAGATCGGCAACCGCGACGCGGACCAGCGGTACATTGGGGCAAGGACGCATCCGCCATCAGCGCATCGACCCCCGCGCCGAGATTGAAAATCACCCGCAAGTTCGGGAACCCGGCCAACTCACCGGGAACAGGCTTCCAGACCGCGGCATAGTGAACCTCGGCCGGATCGAAATTCGTAAGCGGCAGCTGCAAGACGCGCCGGTCGGGACACACCATGTCGAACCGGGCCTTCCACCGCTCCGGCGACCAGTTTTCCGTCCCGCTGCCATGCACCAACAGCGCCAGCGCGCCTTTACCCATTGGCCGCCCCTCCAACTCAACGTGATCTGGACCACATACCAGACCAGGGGTCCGGTTTAGTCTCCGTTTTCATCAACAAGGAGACTTCTTATGCGCAAATTGATCCTGATTTCGGCTCTTCTTCTGGCTTCCGCATCGGCTCAGGCGGGCGCGGACAGGGGCCTTGTGCTGGCTGCCAACGATGCGCCGGCGGTCACCGAAACCGCCAAGCCGGATGCCTTCAAGCCTGAAACCGCCGCCGCGCCCGAGGTCGCGCAATCGCAGGCTTCCAAGCCGGCGAAGAAGGTTCAGGCCAAGCGCCATGAAAGCGACGAGGCGAAGGCGCGCCGGATCGCTGCGAAATACGGCATCTCCTGGTGACCCGCCAATTTCTCGCTGTTGCGGTGATGCTTGGGATGGCGCTCGCCTACCAGATCAATCACCGCGACTTCGGCGCTCCGAAAACGGAGATTGTCAGGTGAAAACGCTCAAGAACATCGCGCTTATTCTGTGCATCTGCAGCCTCTGCTCGAAGGCCCTGATCCATACCTACTGGCATTTTTACCCGCCGGCGGCAGCGATCGTCGGACCCTGACATCCCGTCACAAGGGCGGCCGGAACCGCTCTAAAAAATCTTCCGCTGGCCTGTCGGCTCTGGGCATACTCGTTCGTCCCTTGGATGAACGGAGATGTCCCCGCATGCTTTACGCCATTCTTTGCTATCACGATGAAGACTTGGTCGGTTCCTGGAGCAAGGAGCAGGATGCGGCCGTGATGTCGAAACTCGCCGTGGTCCAGGACAAATTGGCAAAACAGGGCCGGCTCGGCCCGGTGGCGCGGCTGTTGCCGACGACCGCGGCAGCGACGCTGCGCAAGGAGGATCCGCCGCTGGTGATCGACGGCCCCTACGCCGAGACCAAGGAACAATTGCTCGGTTTCTACCTCGTCGACTGCAACGACCTTGACGATGCGCTCGATGTCGCACGCGACCTTGGCGCGGCCAATCCCGGCGGCGCCTATGAAATCCGCCCTGTCGGCATGTTCGCGCCGGGGAGCAACACGACGTGACCGACACCGCCTGGATCGATGCCGCGCTGACGTCGGCGCGTCCCCAGGCGGTCGGCGCGCTATTGCGTTATTTCCGCAATCTCGACACCGCGGAAGAAGCCTTTCAGAACGCGTGCCTGCGCGCGCTTAAGAGCTGGCCGCAAAACGGCCCGCCACGGGATCCAGCGGCGTGGCTCATCATGGTCGGGCGCAACGTCGCGATCGATGATATCAGACGCACCCGCAAGCAAGAGCCGCTGCTCGACGATCATCAGGCAATCTCCGATCTCGGCGACGCCGAAGATGCGATCGCCGAACGGCTCGATGGCTCGCATTACCGCGACGATATCCTGCGGCTGTTGTTCATCTGCTGCCATCCCGAGCTGCCGGCGACCCAGCAGATCGCGCTCGCGCTGCGCATCGTCTCTGGCCTCACCGTGAAGCAGATCGCTCGCGCCTTTCTGGTCTCGGAAGCCGCGATGGAGCAGCGCATCACCCGCGCCAAAGCACGGGTCGCCGAGGCCAGCGTGCCGTTCGAGACGCCGGGGCCGGTGGAACGCAGCGAGCGGCTCGCCATCGTTGCGGCGATGATCTATTTGATCTTCAACGAGGGTTATTCGGCGAGCGGCGATACCGCCAAGATTCGCAGCACCCTGTGCGAGGAGGCGATCAGGCTGGCGCGGCTGTTGCTGCGCCTGTTCCAGAGCGAGCCCGAGATCATGGGCCTGACGGCGCTTTTGTTGTTGCAGCATGCGCGTGCGGCCGCGCGGTTCGATTCTGAAGGCGCGGTGATCCTGCTCGACGATCAGGACCGCTCGCGGTGGAACCAGAAGATGATCGCGGAGGGGCTGGCGCTGATCGACAAGGCGATGCGCCATCGCAACAGCGGACCCTATCAGGTTCAGGCAGCGATCGCGGCGTTGCACGCCCGTGCCGAAAAGCCCGAGGATACCGACTGGAAGCAGATCGATCTGCTCTACGGCGCACTCGAGCTCATGCAGCCGTCGCCGGTCGTGACGCTCAACCGCGCGGTGGCGGTATGCAAGGTGCGCGGGCCGCAGGCGGCGCTCGAGATGATCGAGCCGCTAGGCGAGCGGCTATCGAACTATTTTCATTTCTTCGGCGTGCGCGGCGCGTTCCTGATGCAGCTTGATCGCAACGACGAGGCCCGTGTGGCGTTCGACCGCGCCATTGCGCTCGCCAACACGTCCGCAGAAGCCGCCCATATCCGGATGCATCTCGATCGCCTGATGCGCGACAGCCAGCCCGGCGGCACCAAGGCGAGGAAGTAATTCCCTTCTTCCCTTCTCCCCTTGTGGGCGAAGGTGGCGCGGACGAAGTCCGTGCCGGATGAGGGGTCTGCATCCGCGGAGACAACCCCTCACCCGCCTTCGCTTCGCTCAGGCACCCTCTCCCACAAGGGGAGAGGGAAAGCGGGACACGAGCCTCCAAAAAATTTTCGCCTCTTCTGTCGGATCGTGTGTGGCCCGTTCGTCTATTGGACAGAGTTCACCAATGGAGCAAGCCATGACTACGATCGCTGAGACCGCGCCGGTTTCGAAGCCCGCGCTCTGGATGGGCCGTCTTCTCAGCGGTCTCGTCATTCTATTCATGCTGTTCGATGGGGCCGTCAAGCTGGTGCCATGGCCGATTGTCACGGAAACGATGGACAGGATCGGCTACGGTTCGAGCGAAACGCTGGCGCGAAGCCTTGGGATCATCTCCATCGTGTGCACGGTGCTCTATTCCGTCCCGCCGACCTCGATCCTCGGCGCGATCCTGCTCACCGGCTATCTGGGTGGTGCGATGGCCTCGCATTTGCGGATCGGCAGCCCGCTGTTCACGCACATCCTGTTCGGATTTTATCTTGGGCTGATGGTGTGGGGCGGATTGTGGTTGCGCGACAGGAACCTGCGCGCGCTGTTGCCATTCCGGCGCTGACATTCTGTCCCCTCCCCTTGCGCGGCCCTGCGCGGGGAGGGGTTTTTCAAACGAGATAACGGAGACTGCCATGTTCGAAGTCATTGCCATCATCGCCGCCGGGATCGCGCTCGCTGTCGCGATCGTGTTGATATCAGCCATCAGGAAGCCGGATGCCTTCCGCGTCCAGCGCGTGGCGACGATCAAGGCGCCGGCCGAGGGCATCTTTTCGCTGATCAACGATTTTCATCGCTGGGGAAGCTGGTCGCCCTGGGAAAACAAGGATCCCGCGATGAAGCGCAGCTTCAGCGGCGCCGACCGCGGCAAGGGCGCCGTCTATGCGTGGGACGGCAACAAGAACGTCGGTTCCGGCCGCATGGAAATTCTCGACACGTCAGTCCCTTCCAAGATCGTCATCAAGCTCGACTTCTTCAAACCGTTCGAGGGTCACAACACCGCCGAGTTCACAATGCTGCCGCAGGGCGGTGCCACCAACGTCGGAACCATAGTCACTTGGGCGATGTATGGCCCCGCGCCCTTCATGTCGAAGTTGATGCAGGTGTTCATGAACATTGACAACATGATCGGCAAGGATTTCGAGAGCGGTCTCGCCAATCTGAAAAAGCTCGCCGAGAAATAACCCAGCGTTCGACCTGCCGGTTCGGCCGGCAACACCCTGAGGAGCAAACGATGCTTAATCCCTACCTGTTCTATAACGGCAATTGCGAAGCGGCGTTCAAATTCTACGAAAAGACTCTCGGCGCCAAGATCGAGCTGATGTTGAGGAATGACCAGGCGCCGGTCGAGATGCCGGCGCCGCCGGAACGCAAGCACAAGATCATGCACGGCAGAATCATGGTCAACGGCCAGGTGCTGATGGCCTCCGACGCGCCTCCCGAGCATTTCCACAAGCCGCAGGGTTTTTCAGTTTCGCTGACGCTCAGTGACCCCGCCGAAGCCGAGCGCAAATTTACCGCGCTTTCCGAAGGCGGCAGCGTCAACATGCCGTTCGGCAAGACCTTCTTCTCCAAGGGATTTGGCATGTGCATCGATCAGTTCGGCATCCCCTGGATGGTCAATTGTCCGTTGGAAGACCAGTGATCGTGCTGGAGCGGGATTACTTTTCTTCGAATCGTCATCCTGCTTCTCCCTTTTTGTTTGAGCATGATCTCCGCGCAAACGCGTTCCGCGTTTGTTGGCTAAGGAAAAACCGGTGCCCACCCATCGGGTCGTGGTCCGAGGGCATGCTTTTCCGGATAGGCTCTACCCGCACGAGGAATAGATTGCCGTGAGCTCGCGCCCGCGCAACAGCAAGAGGCGCGAGGTCAATCCGCCGCGGCGGCGGATCCAGCTCCGCACCGGGGCGGGATAGGTCTCGAGCACCGCTTGTGACGCTTCCGGCTCGGCATACATCCGGCCGCGCCGGTCGATCGACCGCGCGGCGTGGAATCCAAGGACCGCGCGGCGCGTCACGCAAATGCGATCGTTCGGGACCATGCTCAGCACCAGCGTGCAGGCCGACAGGCAGGGCCCGTCGATCACCACGCGTTCGCCGGAACTGCGCACCTCTTCGAACAGATCGAGGAACGGGCCAACCTGGCCGCCCGGACTGCCGAGAATACGAACCTCGGCCTGCGCCGGCGCGACGGCGAATGCGCCGAGCGCGCCCGCAAGCAACATGGCTTTGACAAGAGCTGTTCGCATTCCAAGAACACCCAAGCGACCACGTATAAGGTCAGCAAGGCGCTTGTGAGGCGTGAGGCAAGGTTTGAAAGGAAATTTGCAAGGAAAGATGCCGGGCCGAAACGGGATGCGATACGGTTCGGATGAAAGACGAGAAGCAATCTGCCGCGTTCGCAACGGATGATGAAGGGAGGACATCGATGAAAGCCATTATCCATCAGAACGATGCGTGGGAGGTATGGCGGCCGGGCGTGGAGTCCCGCATGCTGGTGTCGGCGCGCAACAGTGCGACGCAATTATGCATATTCGAGCAATGGATCGTGCCCGGTGCCGGCGCGCCGACGCACAGCCATCCCGCCGAGGAAGTGCTGACGGTGCGCGAAGGCTGTGCCGAGATGTGGATCGATGAACAACATATGACGATAGCGGCGGGGCAATCCCTGATCGTGCCGGCCGGGCGTCTGCACGGCTTTCGCAATTCCGGCCAATCGAAGCTGCATATTCACGCGGTGCTGGCGTCGCCGATTTTTGAGGCTGTCATGGAAGGCGCGACCGAGGTGACACGGCGGTGGAATTGAGGTGAGGGGTACCCCCGGCGGCGTGGTGCCGGAACCTTCAAAATAATTCCGTCCGACATGTCGGTTCTGCAAGAGGTCCATTCGTCGTCCACCGAAGCAGTTCCGGCAGGTCTGCCGGGAATTTTGGAGAATCCATGTCGCTCACGCTGCATTTTCATCCGCTGTCGTCGTTCTGTTGGAAAGTGCTGATCGCGCTTTATGAAAACGACGTCGCGTTTACCGCGAATTCTGTCAATCTCGGCGATGCGACGGAACGCGCGGCGCTGCTAAGACTGTGGCCGATCGGCAAGTTTCCGGTGTTGCGCGATGACGCGCGGGAGCAGACCGTGCCGGAATCGAGCATCATCATCGAATATCTCGACACGCATTATCCGGGCCGGACGCGGCTCATCCCCGCTGATCCCGATCTTGCCTTGCAGGCACGGCTGCGCGACCGTTTCTACGATCTTTATGTCCATCTGCCGATGCAGAAGATCATGGGCGACCGGCTTCGCGCCGACGACAAACGGGACCCGCATGGCGTGGAAGAGGCGAGGGCGCAACTCAAGACGTCGTATCAGATGATCGAGCAGCAGATGGCGGCCGGCACCTGGGCGATCGGGGAGGCGTTCGGCATTGCCGATTGCGCGGCATTACCGGCCTTGTTCTACGCCAACATGGTCGAGCCGTTCGGCGACGTGAACAAGAACGTCACCGGTTATTTTGAGCGCTTGACGGTGCGGCCTTCGGTCGCGCGCGTCATGAAGGAAGCTGAGCCATATTTCAACATGGTCCCGAAGGAGGGCGGTTGAATGGCCTCGAGTCCGGTCGTTGCATCGCGTCCGGCAAGTACCTCGAAAATAATTCCATCCGACATGTCGGTGCCGCAAAACCTCGCTCGTCTTACCAGTGGGCGCCGGCCTCCAATCGGGCCGTGAGAAATTGAGATCCAATGGAGAGTGACGATGCGATTCATGGTGATTGTGAAGGCGAGCAAGGAGTCCGAGGCCGGCGTCATGCCGACCACGGAACTCTTGACTGCGATGGGAAAATTCAACGAGGAGATGGTCAAGGCCGGCGTGATGCAGGCCGGCGAAGGCCTGCATCCGACCTCCAGCGGCGTCCGCGTCAAATATTCCGGCGGGCAGAGTTCGGTCAGCCGCGGGCCGTTCAACCTGACCGACGATCTGGTCGCGGGCTTCTGGCTGATCCAGACCAAATCGCTGGATGAGGCGATCGGTTGGATGACGCGCGCGCCGTTCGACGGCGGCGCCGAGATCGAAATCCGGCAGGTGTTTTCGGCCGAAGATTTCGGCGAAACGCTGATGCCCGAATTGCGCGAGCAGGAAGAACGCCTGCGCGCCCAGGCCGCGAGGAAGTAAAACTCCAACCACCGTCATTCCGGGGCAGCCCGCAGGGCTGAACCCGGAATCCAGAGGTCACAGCGCGAGATTCCGGATTCGACACTTCGTGTCGCCCCGGAATGACGAAATCAAACGAAAGGACAACCCGACCATGCGATTCATGATGCTGATGATCCCTCACGGCTACGAGACCGCGCCGCCCGATACCATGCCCGATCCGGCGCGCGTAGCGGCGATGATGAAATACAACGAGGCGCTGAAAGACGCGGGCGTCTTGATCACGCTCGATGGACTGCACCCGCCGTCGACCGGCGCGCGGGTCTCGTTTGCCTCCGGCAAGCCGGTCGTGACCGATGGTCCGTTCACGGAGGCAAAGGAAGTGCTCGGCGGCTACTGGATGATCGAGGTCAAGTCGCGCGAGGAGGCGATCGGCTGGGCGAAGCAGTGCCCGGCCTCCAATAACGAGATCATCGAAATCCGCCAGGTGCAGGAAATGGCGGATTTCCCGGCCGACGTTCAGGAAGCCGCCGCCGGCTTCGCGGAACTGCGAGAGCGATCCGTCCGCCGCTAGCTCGAGCGTTTATCGTCAATCCTTCAAACCGCAAAAGGGAGAAACCCATGAGCACCAATGATACGTTCCTTGCCGTGTTCCTCGGCAGCAAAGTCAGCCCAAAATGGGCGGCCTGGAATGCGCTGCCGGAGGCTGAGCGTCGCGCCAGGGAGCAGCGGGGCATCGCGGCGTGGAAGGCATGGGTCGAACAGCACCAGGCGGCGATCGTCGCCATGGGAGGTCCGCTGGGCAAGACCAAGAAGGTTGATGCCAGCGGCATCGCTGACATCTCAAACGAGATGGGGGCCTTCACGGTGGTGCGCGCCGGCTCGCACGAGGCCGCCACGAAACTGTTCGACAACCATCCGCATTTTGCGATCTTTCCCGGCGAGCGCGTCGAGATCATGCCGATCCTCCCGATCCCGGGCGGTTGACGAGTTCTTTAGGGCGTGGCGCTGGTCGGAACGCCGTTAATCTTGATGAACGCCCTTGCCCCGGCGCTAGTGACCTTTATCGCCGGCTCATGTAAGAGTTCTTCACATGAGCTGGCGCAAGGAAACGCGCCGCGCCGAGCGCGGCTATCACCATGGCAATCTGAAGGAGGCGCTGCTGCAGGCGGCGCTCGACCTGATTGCGCAAAAGGGCGCCGCCGGATTCACCTTTGCCGACGCGGCGCGGATGGCCGGTGTCAGCCCCGCAGCACCCTATCGCCACTTCCGCGACCGCGACGAATTGTTGTCCTCGATCGCGCAGCGCGGCTTCGAACAGTTCGAGGCGGTGTTGACCGAGGCCTGGGACGACGGGCGTCCGGATACCGTCACGGCGTTCGAGCGGGTCGGCAAAGCCTATCTCGCCTTCGCCCGCGACGAGCCGGCCTTCTATTCGGCGATGTTCGAATCCGGGCTTCCCGTCGATCTAAATCCGACTTTATTGGCGGCAAGCGAGCGTGCCTTCGGCATTCTGCGCGCCGCCGCCGAACGCCTCGCCGCGCTGGCGCCGCCCGGCATGCCGCGGCCGCCGGCGATGATGATGGCGCTGCATATCTGGTCGATGTCGCACGGCATCGCCTCGCTGTTTGCGCGCGGCGATGCCGCCCGCCGCAAATTGCCGATGTCGCCGGAAGAATTGCTGGAGGCCGAAGTGCTGATTTATCTGCGCGGTCTCGGTTTTCCGACCGACCGCAGGCCCGAGGCGAGCGAGCCGGCCGACAAACCGGCCGGTGAGCGAGCAGGCCCCTGGGGCAAGCCGAAATAAAATTGCGAAAATAATTCGGCGGCTGCGGCTTGCGGCCGGCTTGACAAAAAACCGGGATGGGTTACCTATGTAAATGTTATTTACATTCACAACGGCGTGATGCCGTCATGGAGAGGGAAATGGCCTACACCGCAGATGTCAATCGATGGCGCGGCCCCGTGGAAGAATCCTATCGCCCGCATATGTCTGAATCGCCCTGGCATCCCGGCTGGATCGCCGTGACCATCCTCGGCTTCCTCATCTGGTGGCCGATCGGGCTTGCCCTTCTCATTTACACACTCGGGAGCAGAAAAATGGCTTGTTGGGGTCACAGCGATCGCTGGCAGAACAAGATGGAACGGATGCAGTGGAAAATGGAGCGGATGCGTAACCGCATGGAGCGGGGCGGCTTCGGCTTCGGCCCGCCCTCGAGCGGCAACCGCGCCTTTGACGATTACCGCATGGAGACCTTGCGGCGGCTCGAGGAAGAGCAGACCGAATTCAAGGAATTCCTCAATCGCCTGCGCCACGCCAAGGACAAGGAAGAGTTCGACCAGTTCATGGCGCAGCACCGCCCGCGCCCGACCCCGCCGAGCGACCAGCCGCCGCAGAGCTGACATCCAAGTAAAAGGTCCAGAGCGTCAGGCGTAATGCCCCCATGACGCCTGACGACATCGAGCCGCCCGTCTGCCGAAAAGCAGGCGGGCGGTTTGCTTTGCGGCCCGATTGAACCAGAGCGTTTTCCAGCGAAGTGGATACCGGTTCGCGTGAAGAAAACGCGTCAAAACAAGAAAGAGAGCCTCCGTTCCGATTCAATCGGAACGGAAAAGGCTCTGGCACTGCGGCCGGATCCGCCTATAGTTTTCCGGGCGCGGAAGAGGCGCGAGTTGCGGGCAGACGGATGTCCACGGTAACCGACGGAATTGCATCAGCTGAGGAGATTTGGCGATCGGTCCGGCGCGAAGCGGAAGCCGTTGTGGCCAGCGATCCGGTATTGGGCAGTTCATTATCGACAGCGATCCTCGATCATCCCGGCCTCGGAAGTGCGCTTGCTTTCCAGGTCGGGCAGCGGCTTGGCGCGGGCAGCGCCGATCGCGCGCAATTCGCCCGCATCGCCAACGAGGCATTTCGAGCCTCGCCCGATCTGGTTGATGCCGCGAGCCGCGATCTGTGGGGGATTGTCCTGCATGACCCCGCGTGCACGCGGCTTCTGCCGCCGCTTGTGAACTTCAAAGGCTACGTCGCGCTTCAGGCGTGGCGGGTCGCGAACTCTCTTTGGCGCCAGGGCCGCACCGATCTCGCGCTATTGCTGCAAAGCGCATCCTCCGAACAGCTTCAGGTCAGCATCCACCCATCCGCGTCGATCGGAACGTCGGTTTTCCTGGATCACGCGACAGGCATCATCGTGGGCTCGTCTGTCTCGATCGGGGACGAGGTGACGATTCTGCAGAACGTCACCATCGGACGAAAGCAAGCCGAGCGCGGCCATGCCCCCAGGATCGGCCGCGGAGTCCTGCTCAGCGCCGGGGCGACCATTCTCGGGGACGTCAGCATCGGCGATTTCGCCAAGATCGGGGCCGGATCGGTGGTCACACATGACGTCCCGCCCGGATGCACCGCGGTCGGCATGCCGGCGCGGCTGACGAATTGTCCGGAGACGGTGGTTCCGGCCTGAACGCCGGAACCGAGGGCCGGTCTAAGCCGTGCTGCCGCCTTCACTTCCCTGCACGTAATTCTCCTTTGGTAACCGTACATTAACCATGATTAGCGTCTGGTAAGGGGCGTAAAGTCGCGCGAATAGCCCTCGTTTTGACATGTTGGCAGGGGATGCAGGGCCAGGCTTCGGCGGGCCTCCCATGCGACCAAACAAGGCTCACTCGCGCAGGCGTTTACCGCCGCGCTCGATCGTGCGGCTATCGGACCCGGCAGCCATTTGCTCCCGGACGGCTTGGGACAATTGCGTTGAGAGGACACCGCTCATGAATCCCGACACGATTCAGTCAGCATTGCCGGTGGTATCGAGCGATGTCTCGCTGATCGCGCTGTTCCTGCAGGCCGCCTTGATCGTGAAGGTGGTGATGCTTGGGCTTCTGTCCTGTTCGGTCTGGGTCTGGGCGATCGCCATTGACAAGATGTTCCTGTATTCGCGCACCCGCCGCGCCATGGACCGCTTCGAACAGGCGTTCTGGTCCGGGGAATCGATCGAGGATCTTTACCGCGCGCTGTCGGCCAAGCCGACGCAATCGATGGCGGCATGTTTCGTCGCCGCCATGCGCGAATGGAAGCGTTCGTTCGAAAGTCACGCCCGCTCGGTCGCGGGCTTGCAGATGCGGATCGAGAAGGTGATGAACGTCTCGATTGCGCGGGAAATCGAGCGGCTGGAACGGCGGCTGCTGGTGCTGGCGACGGTCGGCTCGGCCGGCCCCTTTGTCGGTCTGTTCGGAACCGTCTGGGGCATCATGTCGAGCTTCCAGTCGATCGCCGCCTCGAAGAACACCTCGCTGGCGGTGGTTGCGCCCGGTATTGCGGAGGCCCTGTTTGCCACGGCCATCGGCCTTATTGCCGCAATTCCGGCGACTATTTTCTACAATAAGTTCACCTCCGAGGTGAACCGGCAGGCCCAGCGCCTGGAGGGGTTCGCGGATGAATTTTCCGCCATCCTGTCACGCCAGATCGACGAGCGGGGCTAAGGGGCGATATGCTTAAGAAGCGGATCGTGAGCACCAGATCATGGCGATGAACGCGGCAGGTTCGTCCGGCGCGGGAGGCGGTCGGCGCGGCCGGCGCAAGCCGGTGATGGCGGAGATCAACGTCACGCCGATGGTCGACGTCATGCTGGTGCTGTTGATCATCTTCATGGTCTCGGCGCCGCTTCTCACCGTGGGTGTGCCGCTCGATCTGCCGCAGACCCAGGCCAAAAGCCTCGACCAGGACAAGAATCCGCTGACGCTTTCGGTCAACCTGAAGGGCGAGGTGTTTCTCAACGACACCGAGATCAAGCTCGACGAGCTGGTGCCGAAGTTAAAGGCGATCACGGATGCGCGCGGCGGGCTCGATGAACGGATCTTTGTCCGCGGCGACAAGAAGGTCGATTACGGTACCGTGATGAAGGTGATGGGACGGCTCTCGCAAGCTGGCTTCAGGCGCGTGGCGCTGGTGACGGAAGTGGATCAGGGGTAGCGGCAAGGTGAAAGTCGACAAGACACTCGTTGCGTCGGTCGCACTCCACGTCCTCGTGATCGGATGGGGGCTGATCTCCTTTTCCGCGCGTTCGCTCGAGGCGCCGCCGCCGGAGTCGATGCCGGTCGATATCATTTCGGCCGATCAGCTGTCCAAAATGACCGCCGGCATCAAGACCGGCGCGAAGGACAAGCTGAAGCCGATGGTCGAAAAGGTCGCCGACGAGAAGCCGGCCGAGGACGCCATCGGCAAGATCACCGAAAAGAAAGAGATCGTGACGGCTTCCGCGCCGGAGCCGCCGCCAAAACCGGTGGAGAAGCCGGTCGAGAAGAAGCCCGAGCCGCCAAAGCCGGTCGCCGAGAACAAGCCTAAGGACGAGCCAAAAGTCGAGAAGAAGCCGGAGCCGCCGAAGGAGGATCCGATCGCCGAAGCCCTGAAATCGGAACAGGCCAAGAAGCCGCCGCCGAAACCGGAAGCCAAGGCAGCGCCGCCGCAACCGCCGAAGCCGAAGCAGGAGCGCGTGTTCGATCAATCGAAGATCGCAGCGCTGCTCGACAAGCGCGATCCGACCCGGCAGTCCATCACCGGCGCGGCGTTAAATTCGACGGCCTCGCTTGGCACCACGCGCGGCAATGCGGCGAGCTTGTCGCAGTCCGAGCTTGACGCGATGCGCGCGCGGCTCGCGAGCCTGTGGAACGTGCAGCCGGGCGTCGAGCACCCGGAAGAACTCTATGTCACGGTCCGTATCCGCCTGAACCCGGATCGCCGGCTGGCGGCGCCGCCGCAGGTGATCTCCACCGGCTCCTCGCCGCGCTATCAGGCGGCAGCGGAAGCGGCGGTGCGCGCCGTGCTGCAGGGCCAGCCCTACACAATGTTGCGAGATGAGACTTACGACCAATGGAAATACATGGACATCGATTTCGATCCCAAGCAGATGTTTCGTAGCTGACGTTTTCCTTAAGAGTTGACGCTTTCGAAGATAGAGACCCCAGAATGTCCGTGAAATCATTTCCGCTGCCGCCGCTCGCGCTCGACCGCCGTCAGCTTCTGATCGGCGGCAGTGCCGCTACCGCTGGCCTGCTGCTGCCGTCACTCGCCCGCGCCCAAACCAAATTGCTGATCCCCGAAGGCAATGTCGCGCCGCTGCCGATCGCGATCCCGAATTTTGTCGCCGGAACGCCGGCGGACGGCGAAGTCGGCGCCGGTGTCGGCGGCGTCATCACCAACAACCTCAAGCGCAGCGGATTGTTTGCGCCGATCGATCCGGCCGCGTTCATCGAAAAGATCACCGACAGCGACAAGCCGCCGCAATTCCAGAACTGGAAGGCCATCAATGCGCAGGCGCTCGTCACCGGGCGCGTGACCCACCAGGGCGATGGCCGCCTGAAGGCGGAATTCCGCCTCTGGGATGTCGCCTCCGGCCAGCAATTGACCGGCCAGCAATATGTCACCTCGCCCGAATTCTGGCGGCGGATCGCCCATATCATTTCCGACCAGATCTACGAGCGGCTGACCGGCGACAAGGGCTATTTCGACAGCCGCGTGGTGTTCGTCGATGAAACCGGCGCCAAGGAGCGGCGGGTCAAGCGGCTCGCATTGATGGATCAGGACGGCGCCAATGTGCGCTATCTGACGCGCGGCGCCGATCTGGTGCTGACGCCGCGGTTCTCGCCCTCGACCCAGGAAATCACCTATATGGAATTCGGCCAGGGCGATCCCAGGGTCTATCTGTTCAATATCGAGACCGGCCAGCGCGAGATCGTCGGCAATTTTCCCGGCATGTCGTTCGCGCCGCGCTTTGCGCCGGACGGTCAGCGCGTGATCATGAGCCTGCAGCAGGGCGGCAACTCGAACCTGTTCGTGATGGACCTGCGTTCGAAGACGACGACGCGTCTCACCGATACCCCCGCGATCGATACCTCGCCGTCCTATGCGCCGGACGGCACCCGCATCTGTTTCGAATCCGATCGCGGCGGCAAGCCGCAGATCTATGTGATGCCGGCGGCCGGCGGGGCGGCGCAGCGCATCTCGTTCAGCAAGGACGACAGCAACGGCAGCTATTCGACCCCGGTCTGGTCGCCGCGCGGCGACTACATCGCCTTCACCAAGCAGGGCAGCGGACAGTTTTCCATCGGCATCATGAAACCCGACGGCTCCGGCGAGCGGATCCTGACCGCCGGCTTTCATAACGAAGGGCCGACCTTTGCGCCGAACGGTCGGGTGGTGATGTTCTTCCGCGATCCCGGCGGCAACAGCGGCCCATCGCTATTCACCGTCGACATCTCCGGGCGCAACGAACAGCGCGTGCCGACCCCCGGGTTTGCGTCGGATCCGGCGTGGTCGCCGCTGTTGTCCTGAACCTGCGCGCGAGACCAAGCCGCACCCCACGGTTGTCGCGCCAATCGATCGGCAAACACTGCCTATTCTGCTGAATTGTCGGGCGGATTCTCGTCTCTACAACCCGAGACAACGTTCCGCTAACGATATTCCCTCAGGAAGACTTCATCTGCGGCGGGTAAAACTGGCGGCCAACGGATGTAATGGGCGACGATGCAACTGGCTCACGCGGAACAGGACTCGGATCTGGAGACATCGCCGCCGATTCGCGCGGCGTTGATGGATGCGCTGTTCGAAACTCCCGGTCCGCTGCTTACGGGTATCATCTTCGCGATCATCGCGGCGGCCATGACCGCGCTGAAGACGGGAGAAACTCTAATCTGGGCGTGTGTCGCGCTTCTCACCCTGGCCGGCGCCGTTCGGGCGATCAATTTGCAGCGGTTCCGAGCGCGCAAATCGACTGAAACCGCCGATCAAGCGGCGCGGTGGCAGAAGCGCCATCAGATCGGGGCGATGATCCAAGCGGCCGCGATCGGGATATGGTGCGCTACCACTCTGTTGAGCAATGACGACGCCGTGGCCCACATGATCGGTTTAACCGTCACGGTCGGCCTCGTGGCGGGCGGTGCGGGGAGGGCCTATGGGCGGCCGTGGATATTTCAGCTCCAGGTTCTACTTATCCTGGCTCCAACTGTGATCGCGCTCGCGTTGCGTCACACACCCTATTACATCGCGATGTCGGTCGTGACCGGCGTATTCATTATGACTCTGATTGGAATCTCGGCCAATCTACACAGAATATTTATGCAGGCGCTTGTGGCGCGCGAGCGCGAGGCGGCGCTGGCCGGTCAGTTCGACACCGCCCTGAACAACATGCCGCACGGGCTTTGCATGTTCCGCGCCGATGGGCGCCTTGCGGTCATGAACCATCGTTTCAGCGAGATGATGAACCTGGCCGACGATTTCGTGTACCGCGGCGCGAGCGCGTCCGACATCGTCAACGCCTGCGTCCTCACTGGGTCGATCTCGGCGATCAGCGGAAAGATCATCCTGTCGGAGATCGAGAACACCGAAGCACGCGGCATCATCACCGCCGATCCCGACGTCGCGAGAGCTCGCTCGTTGTCCTGGACGTTTCAGCCGATGGCCGACGGCGGCGCCGTGGTGCTGCTCGAGGATATCACCGAGCGGCGCAACGCCGAGGCCAGGATCAGCCATCTGGCGCGCTATGACGAACTGACCGCGTTGCCTAACCGGGTCAATTTCCGCGACGAAATCGGACGGCTGCTGGCGGCTCAGCAGGACGCCGAGCTGCTGTCGGCATTGCTGTTCGTCGACCTCGACCAGTTCAAGCAGGTCAACGACACGCTGGGCCATCCCTGCGGCGACCAGCTCCTGTGTGCGGTCGCCGACCGGTTGCGCGAAATGCTGCGCCCGGAGGACTTCGTGGCGCGCTTCGGAGGCGACGAATTCGTCGTATTCCAGCAGAACCTCAACTCGCCGGAAGATGCCGCCAGCCTTGCCCGGCGCGTCGTCGATCGGCTGAGCGAGCCCTACAAGATCGAAAACCATCTGGTGGAGATCGGCGCCAGCGTCGGCATCGCGGTGACGGCGCCCGGCATCAGCGCCGACACGCTGCTCAAGAACGCCGACATGGCGCTGTATCGCGCCAAGGCCGACGGCCGCGGCACCTTCTGCTTCTTCCGCGAGGAGCTGGCGCAAACCGTCGAAGCGCGCCGCATCCTCGAACTCGACCTTCGCAAGGCGCTGGCCAACGAGGAGTTCGAGCTGTTCTATCAGCCGCTGGTCAACCTCAAGTCGGGAAAGATCACGACCTGCGAGGCGCTGCTGCGCTGGAACCATCCGGCGCGGGGCACCGTCTCTCCGATCGAGATTATCCCGGTCGCGGAAGACATGGGCCTGATCGTCGATCTCGGCCGCTGGATCCTGCGCAAGGCCTGCATGGAGTGCATGCAGTGGCCCGAAGGGGTCAGCGTCGCCGTCAATTTCTCGCCGCAGCAATTCCATCAACGCGACGTGCTGAACGAGGTTCGCTACGCGCTCGGGGTCTCCGGGCTGCCCGCGCAGCGCCTGGAAATCGAGATCACCGAATCCTCGCTGTTGCGCAACACGCAATTGACCCACGACGCGCTGTCGCAGTTGCGTACGCTGGGGGCGAGAATCTCGCTCGACGATTTCGGTACCGGCTATTCGAGCCTCAGCTACCTGCACAATTTCCCGCTGCAGAAGGTCAAGATCGATCGCTCGTTCCTGGAAGGCATCGACACCGACCGTCCGCTGACGCTGCTGCGCGGCGTGGCGCGGCTTTCCGCCGATCTCGGCATGTCCGTCGTGGTCGAAGGCATCGAGACCAACGAGCAGCTCGAGCTGATCAGCGCCGACGGCACCATCACGGAAGCACAGGGCTATCTGTTCAGCCGCCCGGTTCCGGCGGTGCGGATACGCCAGCTTCTGAACGCCTCGCATGGCCGGCGCGTTCCGGAAGAGCCGTTGCTCGCGGAGCCGTCGCGCTCGCTCGCCTGAAAACATCATTCCCGAAAATGACCAAAACGTAGATTTATTTTCATCGATCTCGGGTTGTACCGGACTATGCATGCTTCCCCCGTTAACCCTAATGTTTCGATAGCTTTGCAATTTCGTAATGGACTGTTAATCTTTTCTTTTCGCGCTCAAGTTGTTTCGCAGTTGGGGGAGTATTGAAATGACGTCCGAAGCCGAACCTCGCACTTCACTCTATGTGCGCGGATCAAGGCTCCTTGATCGCGTCGATTGCCGGCCCATGGAAACTCCTGAGGAGAAGGATTCTATCTATTTAATGCGCTACAGAGCCTATCTGCACGGCGGAATGATCGTGCCGTCGGAGTCCCTGCGCGTCAGCGATGGTTATGACGACGCGCCCAACGCTTGGACGTTCGGAATCTATGTTGACGGGGAACTCTGTAGTTCTCTGCGCCTCCACGTCCTGACGTCAGAATGGCGCATGTCGTTTGCAACCGAATTATTCGGTGACGTTCTTCATCCTCGCCTCGATCGCGGCGAGGTTTTCATCGATCCGGCTCGTTTTGTTGCCGACCCAGAAAAAGCCCAGCGGTTCCCGGAGCTTCCCTTTCTGACGCTGCGACTGGTCGTTATGGCATGTGAATATTTCAATGCCGATACCGGGCTCGCGCTCGTTCGTGCCGACCACCAGGCGTTTTATCGCCGGGTCTTTCGGTACAAGACTATCGCCGAACCGCGGTCGCTTCCGAATATATTGAAAAAGCTGCCATTGATGGCGACCGATTCCCGGAATCTAAGGGGATACGTCTCGGACCGTTTTCCCATCATGCGCTCGACTGCTTCCGAGCGGCGGATGCTGTTTGAGCGGAGGGGCGGGCACGTTGCGGTGCCGACCAACGTTCTTGCCTTCGAACGCGCGACCATCGTCCCGCTGGCCTGACGGCTCGGGCAGCCGTCGCCCGGTTCCGCCCGCATCCCCGATCACTTTCGCGTCGTTTCCGGCTGCCGCCGTCCTGTTTCGGTTCCGGCCGGCCGATCGCGCCGGAAAAACCGGCCCAAAACCCGAGCCGTCCCGGGCGCAACGCCGCTTGCCTTCACCGTCGCGCCACATTTACAACTCATTAACTATCGCGGTTGCTTTTCGCCGTTTGGGGGCATTTGATCGGGTCTGGCAACACCGCGTCAAGGTTGACGGAACGTTCGCTTAACCAACCCCCTGTAGACCGGACAACAGTCCAAAAACCTGAGCGTGGAGGCTCCGGAATGAAATACCAGATGCGTATCCTCCAGGGATTGAAGTTGGCCGCGGTGCTTGCGGTGGCGCTGTCGATGGGCGCCTGCGCCAACAAGAACCTTGGCACTGACGCGATGGCGAGCGCCGCGACCCCGGGCAGCCAGCAGGATTTCGTGGTCAATGTCGGCGATCGCGTGTTCTTCGAGAGCGACCAGACCGACCTCACGCCGCAGGCGATCGCGACCCTGGAAAAGCAGGCGCAATGGCTGCAGACCTATCCGCGCTACAGCTTCACCATCGAAGGCCATGCCGACGAGCGGGGAACGCGCGAATACAACATCGCGCTCGGCGCCCGCCGCGCCCAGTCGGTGCGCACTTACCTCGCCTCCCGCGGCATCGATGCGTCGCGGATGCGGACGATCTCCTACGGCAAGGAACGCCCGGTCGCGGTCTGCAACGACATCTCCTGCTGGTCGCAGAACCGCCGCGCCGTCACGGTCTTGAACGCGAGCTCGTAAGCGCTCCGGCAATTCGCAGAGTTTTTTCGCCGGCGCCTTCGGGCGCCGGTTTTGCTTTAGCGGCGCGCGATGAAGTCGCCGATCACGGCCATGGCGCGCTCGCGCGCATCCGGGACCACGGCATGTCGGCAATTTTCAAACCGTTCGAACTGAACCAGAGGCGCCGGAAGTGCAGCGGCGATATCTGCCTGGCTCTCGATCGGGTGGATCGGATCGTCTTCGCCGCCCAGCACGAGGGTCGGACACTGGATGCGGTGCAGATCGCCGAGCATGTTGAAGCTGCGGCTTTCGCCGCCCGGTCTGGTGAACCATTGCAGCACCTCCGAGCGGTTGATGGCGCGGCGCGCCATGTCGGGATCGCGCGGGATGCGCGTGTAATGCGGCATGGCGAGCCGTCGCCAGGCGTCGATCGAGGCCATGTCGGGGTGGCCTTGTTCCTCCAGGAACCGGCGGCGCGCCAAGGCGCCGACTTCCGGGCTGCCGAAGCGTTCGAACAACGCCGCGCGACGGTCCCGATGCGAGCCGCCGGCGGCCTCGGTGCTGATGAGCACCAGTTTACGAGGGATGGGCTGGATGGCGGGTGGCATAGGAGATCGCCACCATGCCGCCGAACGATGCGCCCAGCACGATCGGCTTTGCGATGCCCAGGACGTCGCAGAAGGCGCTGATGTCGTCGCCCCATTGCGCCAGGTTCCATCGTTCGCGCGGACCATCCTCGCTTCGGCCGTTGCCGCGATGGTCGAGATAGATGATCTGGGCTATGTCGGCCAAGGCAGAGTAGGCCGGCCGGTAGATCGAGTGGTCGGAGCCCGGACCGCCGTGAAGCATCAGCAAGGTCGGCTTTTCCCGCATGACCGGACCTTCGGGGGCGAACTTTGCGCCCTCGACATCGAAGAATAAACGCACTCCGTTCACGATCACATGCATGGCCAACCCGCTTGCTTGTTTCGGCGCTGATACTAAACCATACCGCCCGGAACAGTGCCGGATTCGGAAACTCAGTCACAATTCTGGCGTACTCAATTCCTCAATGTGCGGAGCTTTTCGCTTGGCTAGCCGATCTCGTCGTCAGGGCAAAATGTTACCCAGATTTCCCAAATTGACCTATGCCGTGGCCATCGCCGCGATGCTGACATTTGCCGCGCAGGTGTTCGCGCAGTCGGAGGAAGCGGATGCGGAAATGCGCATCCAGCGGCTGGAGAACCAGTTGCGGCAACTGACCGGCCAGAACGAGGAGCTGCAATTCCGCAACCGCCAGCTCGAAGAGCGCTTGCGCCAACTCGGTGATGCGCAGGCGGCCCCGGGCGGTGCGCCTGCACCGGCCCAGCCCGGCATGGCGGCAATCCCGCCGGCTCAGGCGGGTCCGGCCTATCGCCCGCCGCAAGCCCAAGGGGGCTTGGCTCGAGGGGGCTACGCGCAACCGCAGCCGTCTTACGGGCAACCGCAACCGCAGCCGGGCTACCCGCAGCAGCAACAGATCGCAACGCCCGCGCCGATCGTTCAGGAACCGCCCCAGGGTGGATATCAAGGTGCACCGCAAGGCCGGCGCCGCGGCGACGCCTTCGATCCCAGCCAGGACCCCAATGCGCCGGGGGCGCCGCGCGCGCTTGGCGGCGGTCAGCTTCCGATTGGTCAGGATGCCGGGGTCGGCGCGCCGGGCGGACGCGGGCCCGGGGAGCCGCTCGATCTCGCCAACACCGGCGGGGCACGCTATCCGCAAGGCAACCTGCCGCCACCGCCGCCCACCCCGAACGGCGCGCCCGGGCTCGCCACCGCCCCGCCCACGCAATCGCCGCGCGACGAGTTCGATCTCGGCATCGGCTATATGCAGCGCAAGGACTATGCGCTTGCCGGACAGACCATGAAGAATTTTGGGCAGAAATACCCGAGCGACCCGCTGCTGGCTGATTCGCAGTACTGGCTCGGCGAGAGTTTTTTCCAGCGCCAGCAATACCGCGACGCCGCGGAGGCGTTCTTGGGCGTGACCACGAAATACGATAAATCGGCGAAGGCGCCGGATGCGCTGCTGCGGCTCGGCCAGTCGCTTGCGGCGTTAAAGGAAAAGGAAGCCGCCTGCGCCGCGTTCGGCGAGGTGATCCGGAAATATCCTCGCGCTTCCACCGGCGTCAAGGCGACCGTGGACCGCGAGCAGAAGCGGGTGAAGTGCTGACACGGACTCCATCGCGCTAGGCATTTCGCTTCCGCTCGTCGAGCGACTGTGGACTAGACGGCGCCGCTGGCCTTCACGTACATCGGAGAGCCGTTGCCGTCCAACCCGCGATATACAAAGTCACGGAATGGTTTACGTGAATCGAGGGTTGCCCAGACAAGCCGCCACTTCTCGGGTTCGGTTTCAAGGTCGAGAGCGTGATCCTAGCACGCCATGCCGATTCGATCGGCCGCGCCTGAACTGGATTTCCAGTCCTGGCCCTGAAAATATCTCTTTGCGAAAATCAGAAATTGTAGGTACGCTTCTCGTGTCCCGCCTCGACAAGAGGGGCGCTCGCGATCGTCACGAAACGTGGGGCGGGATGCGATGGACGTGGAGGTGCCGTTGACGAGTGGCGCTGAAGCGGACGGCGAATGTGTGGTCCTGATCTAGCGACGCGGAGATCAAGTTGGCGGAAGCAATTCCGCCGGCGACGGTGGCTAAAAAGCCCGGACACCGGGGAGAGCACGCTATAAGCCGTAACCCATTGCGCAGGGAAGGCCGGGCTATTTCCCGGTGAACCTGTAGTGACTAACTCGTGTGCTTTCTACTTTTGCAGGCGAGGCTGCGGGTGCATTGGGCACCCGGCTTTCCCTGCGCCCTCTGAATTTCAGAGGACAGGAGTTAAGGACAAAACTCGCGCCAACCGGCGGCGAGATCACGAAGCGCTGTCTGCAACGAGGCTGCTTGAAATCGAATCCGATGCCGTTCAAGCGAGCGTTGAATGAGGGCCTTGGCCTGCATGAAAATGTTCCTGTCGGTCTACGCCCTGGCATGGATATGGCGGCATAGGCCTTCGGCGGCTCACATCTTTTCCTGATAACATCGGCCATGCCTGACGACGACCATTCCCCGATTTCGGCAAGCGACGCCAAACGCCTGTTCGCGGACTGGAAGGCTGTGCCCGCGATCGTGCTCGCGGTCTCGGGCGGTCCCGACTCGATCGCGCTGATGTGGCTCGCCGCGCGCTGGCGGCGCGGCCTTTCGCGCGGTCCGCGGCTTGTCGCCGTCACCGTCGATCACGGGCTGCGCAAGGAAGCGGCCCGGGAGGCACGCGACGTCAAGCGCCTTGCCCGCGCGCTGGATGTCGAGCATCGCACCATGCGCTGGAGGGGGACAAAACCGAAGACCGGGCTGCCGGCCGCGGCGCGCATCGCGCGATACGAATTGCTGGCGCGGGCGGCCCGGGCCTGCGGTGCCGCCCATGTCCTGACCGCGCATACGAGGGACGACCAGGCCGAGACGCTTCTGATGCGCCTGTTGCGCGGCAGCGGCATTGCCGGTCTTTCGGCGATGGCGCGGCAAAGCGAGCGCAACGGGTTTTTGCTGGCGCGCCCGCTGTTGCACCTTCCGAAGGCGCGGCTGATCGCGACGCTGAGCCGGGCCAAGATTGATTTCGCCGACGATCCGACCAATCGCGACGTGAATTTCACACGGCCGAGGATCCGCGCGCTATTGCCGGCGCTCGCCGCCGAAGGCGGTGATGCGCGCGCTCTTGCCCGGCTTGCATCGCGGCTGGCACGGGCCAACGCCGCGGTCGAAATCCTCGCCGATGGTGCTGAGCGCTATCTCGCGCTCAAGGGCAGCCACGTAGGGCTGCCCGGATTCGACGCCAAAACGTTTGATGCCAAAGCTTCCGATGCCAAGACCGTTGATGCCAAGACCTTCGATGCAACGGCCTTTGCGGCGCTGCCTGAGGAAATCCGGCTACGGTTGCTCAAGCGTGCGATCGATCGATACGGATACGAAGGACCGGCGGAACTCGGCAAGGTCGAGGCCCTGCTCGCTTCGTTGGACCAAGCGGTTGCCGAGAGCGCCGCAGGGCGCCGGCAAAGGCGCGGCCAAACCAGCTTCAAGCAAACGCTTGCCGGTGCCCTGGTCGGCCTCGGGCGGGGCCGCATCCGCATCGAGCCTGCGCCAATTCGCCGCCGGGCCGACTAGGACCCTTAACCACCCTGCCAAACACGGGTTTCAGTGCCATTATTTGAGCGGGAATTGCGCTAAACTAGGCTAAATAGTCCAGCGTGGTTCCCTTGGCAGCAAGGCGAGCGGCACTTAAATTGGAATGTGGTCGAGCGAGGGAATCCCTCGTGGTTACCCAGGGACAAGTCCAGCTAAGTCCGAAGGACTGAAGGCCGCGATCCGCGCGACCACGAAGGAAGATCGATGAACGCCAATCTGCGCAATTTCGCCCTCTGGGTCATTATTGTCTTGCTGTTGTTGGCGTTGTTCACGCTTTTCCAGAACCCTGGTCAGCGCGCGTCTTCGCAAGACATCTCGTTCTCGCAACTTCTGATGGAAGTCGATCAAGGCCACGTTCGCGACGTCGTGATCCAGGGGCCGGAAATTCACGGCACCTTCACCAACGGCTCGAGCTTCCAGACCTATGCGCCGAACGATCCGACCCTGGTCTCGCGCCTCTATAACGGCAAGGTGCAGATCACCGCGAAGCCGCCCGGCGACAACGTGCCGTGGTTCGTCTCGCTGCTCGTCTCCTGGCTGCCGTTCATCGCGCTGATCGGTGTCTGGATCTTCCTGTCGCGGCAGATGCAGGGCGGCGCCGGCAAGGCCATGGGCTTTGGCAAGTCGCGCGCAAAAATGCTGACCGAAGCGCATGGCCGCGTCACCTTCGAAGACGTCGCCGGCGTCGACGAGGCCAAGCAGGATCTGCAGGAGATTGTCGAATTCCTGCGCGACCCCGGAAAGTTCCAGCGGCTCGGCGGGCGGATTCCGCGCGGCGTGCTGTTGGTCGGCCCGCCCGGCACCGGCAAGACGCTGATCGCGCGCGCAGTCGCGGGCGAAGCCAATGTGCCGTTCTTCACGATTTCAGGTTCCGACTTCGTCGAGATGTTCGTCGGCGTCGGCGCTAGCCGCGTGCGCGACATGTTCGAGCAGGCCAAGAAGAACGCGCCCTGCATCATCTTCATCGACGAAATCGACGCGGTCGGCCGCCATCGCGGCGCGGGCTTGGGCGGCGGCAATGACGAGCGTGAACAGACGCTCAACCAGTTGCTGGTCGAGATGGACGGTTTTGAAGCCAACGAGGGTGTGATCCTGATCGCGGCGACCAACCGGCCCGACGTGCTCGATCCGGCGCTGCTGCGTCCCGGCCGCTTCGACCGCCAGGTGGTGGTGCCGAATCCGGATGTCGTTGGCCGCGAGCAGATTTTGAAGGTTCACGTCCGCAAAGTGCCGCTCGCGCCCGATATCAACCTGAAAACCATCGCCCGCGGCACGCCCGGCTTCTCGGGCGCCGACCTGATGAATCTGGTCAACGAGGCGGCGCTGACCGCGGCCCGGCGCAACAAGCGCATGGTGACCCAGGCCGAGTTCGAAGAGGCCAAGGACAAGGTGATGATGGGCGCCGAGCGCAAGTCGCTTGTCATGACCGAGGAAGAGAAGCTGTTGACCGCCTACCACGAGGGCGGCCATGCCATCGTCGGCCTCAACGTTGTCGCCACCGACCCGATCCATAAGGCCACGATCATTCCGCGCGGCCGCGCGCTCGGCATGGTGATGCAACTGCCGGAGCGCGACAAGCTGTCGATGTCGCTGGAGCAGATGACCTCGCGCCTTGCCATCATGATGGGCGGCCGCGTCGCCGAAGAGCTGATCTTCGGCCGCGAGAAAGTCACCTCGGGCGCGGCCTCCGACATCGAGCAGGCGACACGGCTGGCGCGTATGATGGTGACGCGCTGGGGCCTGTCCGAGGAACTCGGCACCGTGTCCTATGGCGAGAACCAGGACGAGGTGTTCTTGGGCATGTCGGTGTCGCGGACGCAAAATGCCTCCGAGGCCACCGTCCAGAAGATCGACAGCGAGATCAGGCGTCTTGTTGAAGAAGGCTACAACCAGGCCACCAAGATTCTCACCGAGAAGCGCGCCGATCTCGAGACGCTCGCCAAGGGCCTGCTCGAGTTCGAGACGCTGAGCGGCGATGAAATCACCGACCTCCTGAAGGGCAAGAAGCCCAACCGCGAGTCGGTGCTGGAGCCGGCCACGCCGCGCACCTCCGCGGTGCCGCCGGCCGGCAAGCCGCGCCCGCGTCCAGATCCGGATGCCGGGCTGGAGCCGCAGCCGCAGGCCTGACGCCCTCGCACCGATGCCCGGCTATTCCGGCAAATCGATCGTGCAAAAGCTCGGCATCAAGCCGGGCTTTCGCATTTTTGTGGAGGGCGCGCCGGCCGACTATGGCGATATCATAGGTCAACTGCCCGCCGGCGTGACCGCGGCGAGCCGCCCGAAAGCGCCGCTCGACATGGTGCATCTGTTTGCGACTGAAAGCGCCGGGCTCGCCTCTCGCCTCCGCCGCTACCGTGACGCCATCGCGCCCGACGGCATGGTGTGGGTGTCGTGGCCGAAGACGTCGAGCGGTGTTGCGACCGATCTGAGCGACGTCATGGTGCGCGACACCGCGCTTGCCCTTGGCCTCGTCGACGTTAAGGTCTGCGCCATCGACGCGACCTGGTCCGGGCTGAAGTTCGTGGTCCGCAAGAGCGAGCGGGCCAAGCGCTCAGACTGGGGTGGTTCATGAAAACTCCTCTTCACCCTTTGAAAATCCTGCCGTCGCGCCGCCATCTCTTAAGGTTTCTTAAGGGCTGTCCGGACTATTGCTTTTAGGACGTGCGCTTGCGACGGCGCGCGAAAGGACGCCGCATGGCCGCAAGCGAATCCGCGACCAATCATGAGCCGGGCACGATTCCGCCCGCGCTTTTCAACGCCTGCTTCGTGCTGTTCGTCATCAACGCCGCGTTCTTTCCGACGGCATATCTTGCTCACTGGTGGATCTGGGGTCCGGACGGGCTCGGCATCCCGATCGATTTCGTCAACGTCTGGGCGGCCGGCCGCCTGGTGCTCGAGGGCCACCCGGCCCAGGCCTATGATTGGGACATTCACAAACAGATTCAGGTCGCGCTGCTCGGACAGAGCTATGAGGGCAATTTTGCCTGGCACTATCCGCCACCCTTCTTGTTCGTCGCAAGCCTGCTGGCGTGTTTTCCCTACACCGTAGCGTTCATCGGCTGGGCTGCGACAAGCCTGGTGCCTTATCTCGCCGTCATGCGCGCGATCGTCGGCCGGCCGTTCGGCTTGTTGCTGGCGGCGGCGTTCCCGGTCGTGCTCACCAACGCGCTGGTCGGGCAGAACGGCTTCCTCACGGCGTCGCTGATCGGCGGCACGCTCTATCTGTTGCCGATGCGCCCGGTGCTCGCAGGCATTTGTCTCGGATTGTTGAGCTATAAGCCGCAATATGGATTGCTATTTCCCCTCGTGCTGATCGCGGCCTCGCAATGGCGGGTGTTTGTCACCGCGGCAATCGTCGCCATTGCGACCGCCGCGGCGTCCTGGCTCGCCTTCGGCACCGAGAGCTGGCAGGCCTTCGTCCACTGGATGCCGATGTTTTCGCAGGCATTCCTCACCGAGGGCCGGGCACCCTGGGGCAAGATGCAAAGCATCTTCGCATTGGTGCGGTTTTTCGGCGGTAGCGAACAGCTGGCCTGGATATTCCAGTGGATCATGAGCGGCGCCGTTGCGGTGGTGCTGGCCCTGATGTGGCGCAGCCGCATCAGCTACTGCCTGAAGGCAGCGGCGCTCGCAGCCGGCACGCTGCTGACCACGCCCTATCTGTTTCTCTATGACCTGATGGTGCTGGCAATCGCGGTGGCATTTCTGGTCCGGATCGGATTGAGGCAGGGCTTTGAGCGCTACGAATTGCCGGCGCTTGGGCTGGTCGCGGCACTCCTGATGTTCTATCCGCTGTTCGGCGCGCCGACCGGGTTCGGCGCAACGCTGGTTGTGTCCAGCCTCATTGCTCGCCGCTCCTGGTCGAGGCGCGAGCTCAGCGACGGCGATAGCGCGCGCATTTTGAGTAATGGATTAATCCGAACTTAAGCCTGCCCGTTTGTCGCGCGAACTACGGCGTACTGCCGGAGACCATTGCGGCGGCGACGCGCGCAGCGATCGTGGCGTCGTCGGCGTCTGTGACAAGGCCGTGTTGCAGGGGATCGAGTCGGTACTTTGTAAATCGACTTGAAGATGTCGCCTTGCCTCTTGTCATCCATCCTGAATAGGTGTTCAGTCCTTCAAAGCGATTTTCACAAATCGTTCAAAATAGTGAAGTTGCGTTCGGTCGTCCCCACGCGGCCGGTAGGCGCGACGGGACGAGAAACGCGCCATGGTTTATCGGCGAACCCATCAGGTGGTGAAGCGCCTAGCCGCACGGCGCAGCGCCATTTTGGCGGCGGCGCGCGATGCCGCGGCCGAGGCCGGCATGGCCGCGGTGCAGATCGCGCCGGTTGCGATACGCGCCAATGTCGCGGCCGGCACCGTCTACCGTTATTTCCCCTCCAAGGCGGATTTGATTTCCGAACTGATCGCGGACGTCTCGCGCGATGAGCTGGCCGCGATCCGCCGCGCCGCGGATGCCGCGCCCGGGCCATCGTCCGCATTGGCGGCGGCGGTCAGCACCGTTGCCGTGCATGTGCTGTCGCAGAAGAAGCTCGCCTGGGGCATTCTGGCCGAACCCGTCGATGTCGACGTCACTGCCTCGCGGCTTGCAAGTCGCCGCGAGATCGCGGGCGAAATGGCGAACCGGATCGATGCCGCGGTGCGCGCCGGACATCTGCCCGCCCAGGATACGGCGCTCGCGGCCACCGCATTGTTGGGCGCGCTCCATGAATCCTTGGTCGGGCCGCTCGCGCCAGAAAATCTGGAAGATCCCGCAAGGCTTCGCGATGCGGTTCAGACCGTGACGCTACTCGCACTGCGCGCGGTCGGCGTGATGGACGCGCGCGCCCGCGGCCTCGTGGTGCAGGCGACCTTGCCGGCGAAGGCACTGGTCGGGGCGTAGCGCTCAGCAGTTGCAAAACCTTAATGCTTCTCTGCGCAAATGTTGAAGAGCCAGGAACCGGTTGAACTCAGACGCCCTTGATCATGGTCGCACGCAAGAATCCCGCGATACCACTCGTGATCCTGGGCTCGCTTCTGGCTGGGGCGCTTTACACCTGGTTCACCGGCGAAGACATCAATTGGGATTGGAGAAATTACCATGAGTATGGCGCCTTTGCCCTGCTCAATGGACGGTTCGACGTCGATGTCGAACCAGGCGGCTTGCAGACATTTCTGAACCCGCTTGCCTATTTGCCGGCCTATGTCTTGCGCCACTATGTGGGCGCGCCGATCTGGGGAATCCTGCTGGGCGCCGTTCATGGTCTCGACCTGGCGCTCATCTATTGGTTCTCGCGCAAGCTTCTCGGAAGTGCCGCCAGCGCCTGGACCATTTTGGCATCGCTCATCATCGCTGCATTCGGACCAATGACGCTGTCCGAGGTCGGCACGAGCTTCATCGACATCCTCACTGCCATGCCGGTTATCGCCGGCGTTGGCTTGATTTTGCCCGAGAGCGAAGAGCCGGCGAGCCAACAGCAGGGAAAGCGCCTCGTCATTGCCGGCCTTTTGCTCGGCGCTGCGGCAGGATTGAAGCTGACCAATATCGCTTTCCTGATCGGCGCCGGGACGTCGTTGCTGTTGGTCACCCGTCCGCTCGCGGCCATGGCAAGATTTGGGATGGGCAGCATCCTCGGCATGCTGGCGACAGGCGGCGCATGGGCCTGGATGCTTTGGCGGCAATTCGGTAGTCCGGTCTTTCCGTTTTACAACACGATCTTCCGCTCTCCAGAGGCGCCATTGGCGCCGATCGTCGATCTGCGCTTCTTGCCGCATGGCCTGCTGGACGCTGCCGCTTACCCCTTCTACTGGCTGGTCGGAGATCATCGCTCTTCGGAGTGGGCGTTTCGCGATCCGCGCTTCGCGCTCATCTGCGTTTTGTTTGCTGTTGCGGTTGCCGCAGGCCTGCTTTGGAAAACGCAAATATTTCGGCAACGAGACAAGCAATTCTTGCTGTTTTTCGTTTTCGCCTACGGAATCTGGCTGCTCTCCTTTGCGATCCACCGTTATGCGATTGCGCTCGAATTATTGGCCGCGCCGCTCATTGTGCTGTTGCTGTCCCGCTTGATTGAAGCGCTCTACCGCGACCCGATAAGGCTGCAGCCGTCACGCATCACCGACGTCGCCGCGATCATCGCGGCCTCGGCCGTAGCAATCTGGTCGCAGCCCGCCGATTGGTCGCGGCGCCCCTGGTCCGCCCCCTATCGGCCGCAGCTTGCCGGCCTGCTGCTGACGCCCGCAACCTATCTGATGCTGGAAAAGCCGCTTGGGTACGTCGTTCCATTGCTGCCGGCAAGTTCACGGGTGTACCAATTGTCCGACATCCTGCTGCCTGTTGCGCCGGGCGGATTGTTCGACCGCCGTATCAGGTGGGGGCTCGCCAATCCGCTTGCGGGCGGCGTGTGGGCGTTGCATCTTCGAGGCAGCCCGCCGCGCCAGAATCTGCTCGACACCTACGGTCTCGAGTTCGACGCATCGCGCAATTGCGAATTCATCCCTGGTGCGGAGGGGGTTGATATCGAGGCTTGTCCACTTTCGCCACGACCGCAGCCCCTTCTCGAAGGACGCTTGTCGACGGGACCAGAGCAGCCAACAAACTCCGGCCTGACCAGGAACTGATCGCGCCTGCGCCGCGTATCCCGAAAATGACGGCGGAAAACCCGCGCTCTCGCTCACATCTCCGCGTCGCCGTCCGGGCCAACGGAGGCGATGCGCAGCATGTTGGTGGTGCCGGGAGCGCGCAGCGGCACGCCGGCAACGATGATCACGCGCTGCCCGGCCCTGGCAAAACCGTCTCTGAAAGCGATGCTGCCCGCGCGGCTGACCATGTCGTCCAGATCCTTTGCGTCTTCCGCGACCACGCAATGGACGCCCCACACCACGGATAATTTGCGCCCCGTCGAGATGTTCGGCGTGATCGCAACCACCGGCGGCTTCGGCCGCTCGCGCGCCACGCGGATCGCGGTCGAGCCCGAGCTGGTCCAGCAGATGATCGCGGAAAGGTCCAGCGTTTCGGCGATCTGCCGCGCGGCATCTGCAATGGCGTCGCCGACGGTCGGCTCCGGTTCGGCGCGCTGCGCATTGAGCACGCCGCGATAGATCGGGTCGCGCTCCACTTCCTCGCCGATGCGGTTCATGGTCGAGACCGCTTCGACCGGAAATTTGCCGGCCGCCGATTCGGCCGACAGCATGATTGCATCCGCGCCTTCATAGACCGCGGTGGCAACGTCGGAAACCTCGGCGCGGGTCGGCACTGGCGACTGAATCATCGATTCCAGCATTTGGGTTGCGACCACCACCGGCTTGCCGGCGCGCCGGGCCAGCCGCGTCATCTGCTTTTGCAGGCTCGGCACGCGCTCCAGCGGCAGCTCGACGCCGAGATCGCCGCGCGCCACCATCAGCGCGTCGGAGGCTTCGATGATTTCCGGAAGGCGATCGATCGCCTGCGGCTTTTCGATCTTCGCCATCACGGCGGCGCGGCCGCGGATCATTTTCTTGGCCTCGACGACGTCCTCGCCACGCTGCACGAAGGAGAGCGCGATCCAGTCCACTCCCGTCGTCAGCGCGGCCTCGAGATCGCCGCGATCCTTCTGTGTCATCGCCGATACCGGCAAGTCGGTATCGGGGATGCTGACACCCTTGCGGTCCGACATCTTGCCGCCGATCACGACGCGCGTGACGGCGCGCTCGGGCGAGGTTTCTTCGGCGATCAGGCGCACCTTGCCGTCGTCGAGCAGCAGCGCATGGCCGGGCCTCAGCGCGGCAAGGATTTCGGGATGCGGGAGCTGGACACGGCTGTTATCGCCGGGCGCCTTGTCGGTATCCAGCACGAAGCTCTGGCCGTTGTTTAGCTGCACCGCGCCTTCCGCGAACGAACCCAGACGCAGCTTCGGCCCCTGAAGATCGACCAGGATGCCGATCGGGCGGCCGTAACTGCTCTCGACATTGCGGATGGTCTTGATCAGATCGCGCATCTTGTCGTGCGACGTGTGGCTCATATTGATGCGGAAGACATCGGCGCCGGCCTCGAACAGGCGGCGAATCATCGCGCTGTCCGAAGATGCGGGGCCAAGCGTCGCCAAGATCTTGATGCGGCGCAGCCGTCTCATTGTTTGCTTCCGGGCGCCGCGGCTGGCGGCGGGCCAGACGCGCCCGGAGGCGTCCCGCCCGACGGATTGGGCAGGCCGGACGGGGAGCCCGGCGAATTGGACATGCCCGGAACGCTGCCGCCCGGCCCAACCGTTCCCGGAATACCGGGCACGCGCTGTTGCCCCGGCTGCTCGTTGGATTCGGTCAATTGCACGGTCCAAGCGCGCTGCTCGCCGGTGTCGACCTCAAAGAAGCCGGTGCGGTCGAAACCCCGCGCCAGGCAATTTTCGGTTCCCTTGATGGTGAATTCCTTGTCGCGTGAGCACATGAAGGCCTGCCCCGACCACTCGCCGCCGCGATCGTAGTCGAGCGCGTAGATGTAATAATAGCGGGCGACCAGCGTTCCCTTCAACAGCGTCTCACAGCTGCGTGACGAAACATTCCACCAGCCTTCGGTGGTCCAGCCTTCGGCGTCCTTGTAGCCGAGCGCGATGCCGACCCGGCTGGAGGTGTTATTGCAGAGACGAAAATCCGCCGCCGCCGAACCGTTCCACAGGCAGAGGACGGCGAATGCCAGCGCCGGCATCAGACCGGCGGGCACGCGATGGGAGAGACGGTTGGGGCGATGGGAATCTTCTGGGATCATTCCGGAAAGCTATATCAAATCATTGACGATTTCGCGTAGCGCGGCGCGCGCTGTCAACCGCCAGGGCGGTCGTTTTTTTCACAATCCGAAGAAACTCCTACCAACATCTTGTTTGCGCTGCGATATGGCAAAATCTGTGACAACGCCCACCTATTAGCCCTATCCTGCCGAAAACGCACGGGATCATCATCATGGCGATCGACGACACGACCAAAACGGAGCTTGAAGCGGCGGTCTTCCGCCGCCTGGTCGAGCATCTGCGCGAGCGGACCGACGTGCAGAACATCGACCTGATGAATCTGGCAGGCTTCTGCCGCAACTGCCTGTCCAACTGGCTCAAGGATGCGGCGGACGCTAAGGACGTGAGCTTAAGCAAGAACGAGAGCCGCGAAGCCATCTACGGCATGCCCTATGAGACCTGGAAGGCGGCCCATCAGGGCACCGCAAGCGTCGAGCAACTCGCCGCGATGAAGAAGGCCCAGAGCGGCCACTGATTCCTGTTCCGCCATTGCGATCCGTTGGCCTCCCGCAATGACGACAGAGGGAGCGAGGATTCCGCTTTCTCCTGTGGGCGCGCTGTGGATGAGCGCGATGTCGCCTTGACGCAAGGCGCGGCAAACTTGAGGGTCGTTTTTGAAGAGCGCTGCGCGGCGACGCGCGGCGCTTCTTCGCCTCAATCGTCCGTTCCAATCAGGAGTACAAGATGGCCACCTCCGCCGCCGTCAAGGAAGCGCCCGCGACACGATTCGCAAAGGACCAGCTCAAGGCCATCATCGAGCGCATCGAGCGGCTGGAAGAAGAAAAGAAGACGATCTCCGACGACATCCGCGACGTCTATGCCGAGAGCAAGGGCAACGGCTTCGACGTCAAGGCGCTGCGCGCCATCGTGCGGCTGCGCAAGCAGGATCCCAACGAACGGGCCGAACAGGAAACCATCCTGGAAACCTACATGCATGCGCTGGGGATGTTGTGAGAGTCGGGCCTAGTCTGCCTATCCGTCAATCTTTGGAAAATCGCGTGTAGCCCGGCTCGAGCGCAAGCGAAATCCGGGGCTGTTTCGCGAGCGGATGGCCCGGTCCCGGATTGCGCGGAGCCTGTCATCACCACGCGAGCGCGATTGCGCTCGTCGGGGGCGCGCATTCTCGCGACCCGTTGGCTCCATCCGGGCTACAAGATGATTTGAAATGCGCAGGCAGTTACGTGAAGCGCCTAGCGCAGCGAGGCGGTGCGCAGCACGAACGAGGTGGTCTCAAGCGTCGTGATGGCAGAGCCTGCGAAGCGGTCGCAGCTCATTCCCATCATTGGATCGTCCGAAAAGCCCATCGCGATCACGGACTGCGGCTTCGCGAAGAAGCCGCGCATCTGGGTCAAGTCGACATCGCCCAGCACGGTCACCGACATCGTGCTGGCGCTCGGCGCCAGCATCATGGTGCGCATCCAGATATTGCTGCCCTTGGCGGCCGACAACCGGGCCGACGTCGCGATGCCGGCGCCTTGCGAGCTCTTGGCGGCGACGGTGTTGATTTCGGTAGCGGCGGCATTGCGTGGAGCCGGCCGGATGCTCCGCGGGATCGGCGCGCTGGCGGCCACAATGTTATTGCGGTCGACCGGCGGCGACGCTGCCGGCGCGTAGGCCATCGCCCGGTAGGCGGCGGCAATGCTGGCGGTCGGCTGCGGGTCGGCTGCGCCAACCGCTTCGCGCGCCTTGATCGCCGCGACCTGCGCGGGGGAGGCCTGGGTCGGAGTTGCCGGGGCGTCGTCCCAAAAGCCGCGGGCATTGATGATGTCAGCCGGCGTCTGCGGCCGGTGCTCGGCCGGTGCTGCGACCGATTGTTTGGATTTCGCGGGCTGGGCGAGCTGGCTGTCGGCAGACGCGAGTTGGAAGGCTGCGGCAAGCTGCGGTTTCGCACGCGGCATCGGCACCGGATCGGCGGACTTCACGTCAGTGGATTTGGCGTCGGTGGATTTGGTGACGGCGCTCGCCGGTGCCGGCTTCTCGTCGACGGCCGCCTCATCATCGTCATCGTTCGACTTGCCCTTGAACAGCGAGGCGAAGAAGCTCGTCTTGCCGACGGTGGCGGCATCGTCGCCATTGCCGCGCTTTTCAATGTCGGCGCGGGCGAGTTCGTAGCCCTTCAACGGCACGCCGTCGGTCGGGACATGCACGGTGCGGCCGTCCGGGAATACCTTGGCAAGCTGATCGTGGGTCATCCGCGGCCAGTGACGGATGCTGCCGGTGTCGAGATGGACGAACGGCGATCCCGAGGTCGGATAGAAGCCGACGCCGCCGCGCTGCAACCTGAGCCCGGCATAGCGGATCTGCTCAAGCGGCACGCCTGGAATGAAGAAATCCATCGCATGGCCAAGCATATGCTGGCTGAAGCGCGCCACCCCTGAGGAGCGGCGGCGGAGCATGGCGTTGGTGGCGGGGGAGCGATAGGAGGAGATGATCTGGATCGGCTGCTTGCCGTCGACGTCGCGATAGACTTCCCAGAGGATGTCGAACAGGTGACGGTCCATCACGGTCTGGTCCTGGCTGCGCCAGTCGCGGAGATAGTGATTGAGCTGTTTCAGCGCCTCTTCGTCGTAGCGCCCGTCGCGTTTGAAGGTGACGGTCAAGTCTTCGTCCGAATGGGTGTGGTGGAAGGAAAGCGTGCGGGTTTCGTTCAGCGCCGTCGCATCGTGCACCGATCCCGCGCCCATCAGGAGCAACAGGGACGTCAGGCCGAGATGACACCCGACCTTCGGTAACGACAGCGAGTTGAATTGGCGTGCGAAACCAGTCAGCACGAATGAGCCCACCCTGACGACAACCGATCGAGGAACCCTTCCGCTACCCCGTGTGGCGAAAGAGGGTTAACGCAGTCTAAATTTTTGGGTGGGTTAGTTGGATTTAACGCCACCCCCCAAGTCGGCCGCAACCTAACCCGTCGAGTGTGGCGAAAAAGTGCCCGCCACCGAAATGCAGGTGGACAATGGTTAACGTTTAAAGGATCCCGCCCGAGGGCGAGATCCTTGCTTTCCTTGAAGGATTTACGCGAATGCCAAATGTGGCCATAGTTTAGCGGATCAGGCGCCGCTGTTGCATCTGGCCGCGCCGGCCGATCGGGGCGGGGGGCGTCGGCGGTCCTCCGAACAGCCGTTCGAAGAACGACGGTCCGGAAGAAAAGGAGTTGTCGCTCGCAAAACTCACGCCTGCCGGCAGACTGCTTCCGGGGGGACGCGAATAGCTCGGCTGCGAGTGCGCGATGACGTTCTCCAGGTCGCGGCCGTGCGCGGACCTCAGCATCGCGATCATGGTGGCGTCGCGGCCATAGACGTCCTTGCGCAATTGCAGCTTGCCGGCATCGTCCACGAACGCGGTCTGGTAGGTGATGTTGACCGGGATCGGCGTCGGGAATTTCAGGTCGATTTCGCTCGAGCCATACATGCTGCGGATCTTCTCCGGCGTGTAGCGATCGCTCGGCATGGTGATGTTGAGCAGGACGGACGCATACTGATCCGGATTCTGCACCCGCATGCAGCCATGGCTAAAGGCGCGCTCTTCCTTGGCGAACAGATGTTTGTCCGGGGTATCGTGTTGATAGACCAGGAACTTGTTCGGGAAGTTGAAGCGGATGCGGCCGAGCGCGTTGGCTTCGCCCGGCGGCTGCGAGATGTGGATGGAGCCGTCGCGGGCTTGCTCCAGTCTCAGCCCCATGCGTTGCAGCACGGTCGGATCCTGCTGCAGCGCCGGCAGATACTCGTTGTAGATGATCGAGGGCGGCACGTTCCAGGTCGGATTGACCGTGATGAACTTCATGGTCTCGCTCAACAGCGGCGTGGCGTGGATGCCCGGCTGTCCCGTCACCACGCGGGTGGTCCAGACTTGCGCGCCGTGCTGCATCACCTTCAGCGTATAGTCGGGGACGTTGAGGATGACATAGGCATCGCCGATTGCGGGCGCGCCGAGGTCGCGCGGCAGCCAGCGCCAGCGCTCCATGTTGACGAGCACGACGTCGATCTGCTTGTCGCGCTTCGGGCTGTTCAGCGCCCTGACAGTGGCGCCGTCGAGCGCGCCGGTGGCCCTGAGCTCGGCGCCTTCCTGAAACTTGCGCACGGCCTCGGCCACCTTGGCATCGTAATGGGTGTCGTCGGCGTTCTCCGACACGCCGAGCTTGGCGCGCAGCTGCGGCACGCGCGGATCTTCCATCACGGTTTCCGGCTGCTTCTTGCCGCGGGCTGGCGCGTATTTCAGCACCGGACCATCGCCGATCTGGACCACCGGCCCGTTGCCCTGGCCGCGCAGTTCGGCGAGCTTCGCCTTCAGCTCCTTGTAAAGCTTCTGCGGCGGGTTGTAGCCGTCGAGCGCCGCGGACGCATTCTTCGCGCTGGTGACGTTGGCAAGCACTTCATTGGGATCGGTCGGGTGCTCGGGATAGGAGATGTCCGCCGAGACCTGCGACCAGTGCATCCGCCCGCTCTGCGCCTGGCGCGCATAGTCGAGCATGCTGGCGGTGAGTTTCAGGTCGGCTTCCGCCAGTGCATCCGGCGTGGCCGCCGCGGTGAAATCAGGCACCGGATAGTCGGTGGCGTTCAGACCGTCGGACGCAGCATCCTTCAGGCGCGCGATTACGCCCTTGCCGCTTTCGGTCAGGCTGCCGGCTTGCGTCCACAGCGGCGCGAATTCGCGCGCGCCATAAAACTTTTCAACCGCGGTTCGCTCTGCCTTGCGGTCGAGATAGCGCACGGATTTTGCGCCCAGCATTTCCTTCAATCTGTCGGCGACCGGCTGATCCGCGGCCGGAACGCTGCTGGCCGCTTTCACCGGTTCCTGCGCCGGGTCCTTCGATGGCTCGGTAGCCGGAGTCACGGCGGCAGCAGCCGGGGGTGATGCTACGGGGGCGGCCGCGGTATTGGTCTTGTTGGCATCGGGCGGCGCGGCGACGACGTCGGCGGGTTTGGCTTCCGTCTTCTCAGGTGTCTTGTTCTCAGGCGTCTTGGCGGCCACGGACGCCGTGGAATCCATCTTGAAGTCGTTGATGGTCGGGGGCGGGACGTTGGCAGGTTCAGGGCGAGGGACCGCGGCGTCGATTGCCAGTTCCGCAGCAGCGCTGCGGGCTTGATCCTGGGCCAGTGCCGAGGTTGCGGACACGGTAAGGAAAGTCGCCGTGACGGCCATCAATACGCGATCAAACTTGCCACGGTTATTCAAACAGTCTCGCATCGTCACACCCCTTGGGTGAAGCTGCCCCGGCCTGGAACAGCCCTTTTGGTCATCATCGGTCGCAACTATCGGTAAAACGCCAGCCCCGATCCCTTCTCGGGTCGCCTGGCCCACGCAACGAGTCAAACGCCGACGATACATCCGCCCCACCCATGCAGCCAGCACCATGCGGGGTATCTCACGACAAACTGACCTTAAACCAAGGCCTTGGACGATCTCGTTGTGCCACGCTCGCCGCATTTTGTCTGTCACTTCCAAGTCACGGTCCAAATGTTCTGGAAATGCTATGCATTGGCGCTATTTCCCGACACCGAAGCGCCATATTCGGGCACGGCTCAACTCGCCTCGTTGGCGTCGTCGCCTGCCGGATCGTTGGCGGCGGCGTCATCGAGCTTGCGGTAGAGCGTGGAGCGGCCGATCTTTAAGCGGCGCGCAACCTCGGACATCTGTCCGCGATAATGCGAGATCGCAAAGCGGATAATCTCGTTCTCCATATCTTCCAGAGGCCTTACCTCGCCGGCGTTGGTCAGCATGCCCAGGGTGCCGTTGGTTGGCAGGGGAGCGATAGGTATTTCGTTACCGGAGATCATAGCGGGAGCCGTCGTTGCCACCACGAGCGGCTCCCCAAGGGCATCCGGCGCGGCCGCGGGGTGCGCAGCGGCCAGCGGAAAGTCGGAAAGCCCGAGCTGATCGCTCTCGCCCATGACGACGGCGCGATAGACCGCGTTCTCGAGCTGGCGGATATTGCCGGGCCATTCGAGCTGCGCGAGGTGCGCCATCGCCTCGCCGCTGATGCCTGAGACCGCGCGATTTTCCTCCGCCCCGAACCGTGCCAGAAAATGCCGCAACAGATGCGGGATGTCCTCGCGCCGCGACCGCAGAGGCGGGATCGTCAGCGGCAGCACGTGCAGGCGATAGAACAGGTCTTCGCGAAACTGCCCGCCCTTGACGCGGTCGAGCAATTTGCGGTTGGTCGCGGAAATGATGCGGACGTCGACCTTTACCGGCCTGCGTGCGCCGACCGCTTCGACCGCGCCTTCCTGCAACGCGCGAAGCAGTTTCACCTGGGCGTTCAGCGGCAATTCCGAGACCTCGTCGAGGAACAGTGTGCCGCCGCTAGCCTCGACGAATTTGCCCATGTGGCGCTCGGTGGCGCCGGTGAAGGCGCCCTTCTCGTGACCGAACAGAATGGATTCCACGAGATTATCGGGGATCGCGCCGCAATTGACGGCGACGAACGGTTTTGATTTGCGCTCGCTGCTGCCGTGGATGGCGCGTGCGAACAATTCCTTGCCGACGCCGGATTCGCCTTCGATCAGCACCGGGATCGTGGAGTTCGCCGCCTTCTGCGCAGTGCGCATCACCGCACTCATCGCTTCGCTGCGGGTGATGATGTCGGAAAATGTCAGCCGGCCTTCGCGGCTGTGACGGATGCGCTGCAGTTCGCCCTTCAGAGCACTGGTGTTGAGCGCGTTGCGCAAGCTTACCTGCAGCCGCTCCACGCCGACCGGCTTGACCACGAAATCCTGGGCGCCGGCGCGCATCGCCGACACCACGTTGTCGATGCCGCCATGGGCGGTCTGGACGATCACGGGAATGCCGAGGCCGGCGTCACGGATCTTGGCCAGCACGCCCATGCCGTCGAGGCCGGGCATTACGAGATCGAGCACGACGGCGTCGACGACAGGCGCTTCCGGCCGGGTTAGCATGGCGATGGCGGCATCGCCGCTATCGACGACGATGGTCTCGTAGCCGCATTTTTGCACCATGTTTTCAACGAGGCGGCGCTGTACGGCGTCATCGTCGGCGATCAAAATGCTGGCAGCCATGGTGTTCCCCGCACGCTACAACTATCTGTATCGAATCGGGGCACTGTCGCCGATGCCGATTAACGCCCGCTTAAACCTTGCCGTCACGCCGCCAGGTTGAACACAGGTTTCCAACAAGATGACCTCGCGCTCCACTTCCGTTCTCCGCAAGTCGAACAAGACCAAACCCAAAACCTCGAACACGACCGCCGGCAAGGCTGACAAATCAAAGGCCGGCAAATTGCCGGAATGGGATCTGGCCGATCTCTATTCCGGCATCGACGCGCCAGAAGTTGGGCGTGACCTGCAGAAGATGGATGCCGATTGCGTCGCGTTTGAGACCGACTACAAAGGAAAGCTCGCAGAGCGGACGGCGCAGGATGACGGCGGCCGCTGGCTTGCGGAAGCCGTGCGGCGCTACGAGGCGATCGACGACCTCGCCGGTCGCCTCGGTTCCTATGCTGGCCTGGTTCATGCCGGCGACAGCGTCGATCCTTCGATCTCCAAATTCTACGGCGACGTTTCCGAGCGGCTGACGGCGGCCTCGGTGCACCTGTTGTTCTTCGCGCTCGAGCTCAACCGCGTCGAGGATGCCGTGATCGAGCACGCGCTGCAGACCGCGGAACTCGCGCATTATCAGCCGTGGATCGAGGATTTGCGCAAGGACAGGCCGTATCAGCTCGAAGATCGCGTCGAGCAGCTGTTCCACGAAAAATCCCAGAGTGGTTATACCGCCTGGAACCGGCTGTTCGATCAGACCATTTCTAGCCTGCGCTTCAAGGTCGGAACCACGGAACTGGCGATCGAGCCGGCGCTGAACCTGTTGCAGGACCGCGATGGGACCAAGCGCAGGGCCGCGGCGGAAGCGCTGGCCAAGACCTTCAAGGCCAACGAGCGGACTTTTGCGCTCGTCACCAATACGCTCGCCAAGGACAAGGAAATCTCCGATCGCTGGCGCGGATTTGCAGATGTTGCGGACTCGCGCCATCTGAACAACCGCGTCGAGCGCGAGGTAGTCGATGCGCTGGTGGGGTCGGTGCGCGCGGCCTATCCAAAACTGTCGCATCGCTATTATCGGCTCAAGGCGGGCTGGTTCAAAAGGAAGAAGCTCGCGCATTGGGACCGCAATGCGCCGCTGCCGTTTGCCGCCACCGGCCGGATCGCCTGGCCGGATGCCAGGAACATGGTGCTGGCGGCCTATCGCGGCTTCTCGCCGGAGATGGCCAGCATCGCCGAGCGTTTTTTCACCGACCGCTGGATTGATGCGCCGGTGCGGCCCGGAAAGGCGCCGGGCGCATTCTCCCACCCCACCACGCCGTCGGCGCACCCTTATGTGCTGATGAACTACCAGGGCAAGCCGCGCGACGTTATGACGCTCGCCCACGAGCTTGGCCATGGCGTGCATCAGGTGCTGGCGGCGAGGAACGGCGCGCTGATGGCGCCGACGCCGCTGACGCTCGCGGAAACCGCCAGCGTGTTCGGCGAGATGTTGACCTTCAAGCGGTTACTGGCGCAGACGAAAAATGCAAAGCAGCGCCAGGCGCTGCTCGCCGGCAAGGTCGAGGACATGATCAACACGGTGGTGCGCCAGATTGCGTTCTATTCGTTCGAGCGCGCGGTTCACACCGAACGGAAGAACGGCGAACTCACCGCCGAGCGCATCGGCCAGCTTTGGCTGAGCGTGCAGGGCGAGAGCCTGGGGCCGGCGATCGACATTCGTCCGGGATATGAGAATTTCTGGATGTATATCCCGCACTTCATCCATTCGCCGTTCTATGTCTATGCCTATGCGTTCGGCGATTGCCTGGTGAACTCGCTCTATGCGGTCTACGAACATGCGCAAGGAGGCTTTGCCGAGCGCTACCTTGCGATGCTGGCCGCCGGCGGCACCAAGCATTATTCCGAGCTGCTCAGGCCGTTTGGCCTGGACGCCAAGGATCCAAAATTCTGGGACGGCGGGCTGTCGGTCATCGCGGGCATGATCGACGAGCTGGAGGGCATGGGTTAAATAATCCGTATTACAAATGTTGAACGTGGCCAAGGGCATGTTATACATATGTATAACATGCCCTTTAGCGTTGCTCGCGAGGAGAACTGACCATGAAGATCGAAATCAAGAAGATCGGTAATTCCGACGGCCTCCTATTGCCTCGCGAACTGATGCAGCGGCTCGACCTCAAGCGGGGCCAGGAACTGCACATTACCGAACTCGCCGGAGGGGGATTTCAGGCGATGCCCTACGATCCCGACTTCGAAAAGACCATGGAGATCGCGGACGAAGTCATGGACAAGTACCGCGACACGCTCGCCGCGCTCGCCAAATGAGCGAGCCGCAACAGCCGCTTCGGATCACCTTCGAACAAGCGATTGCCATTCATAGCCGGCAGCTGCGCCGCTTTGGTGGCGCGCTGGGCTTGCGCGACGAAGGCATGTTGCGATCAGCGCTTGAGCGGCCGATCAACAAGTGGCGCTATGAACAGGCTGAACTAGCCGAACTCGCCTCGGCCTATGCGTTTGGGCTTGCTAAAAATCATGCCTTTGTCGACGGAAACAAGCGCATCGCCTTCATGGCGATGGTGACCTTCCTCCTCAAGAATGGCGTTGCTTTCAGCCCTGACCCCGCGCAGTCGACGAAGATGATCCTCTCGCTCGCCGCCGGCGAAGTCAGCGAGGCAAGCCTGACCCGCTGGATCAGGGACAATTGGCCTTCCGAATGACCAGATAAGCCCGGGCATAGCGGTCTACGCGCCGTTGCCCTGCTATCCGGTTTGCGGTAATTGCACGGCGAGAAGCGAACATTGACTGGGGATGCCAATGGCAGATCATAACGAAGTGGCCTACACGACCGCTGACGGCAACGATTATCCGGCCCATGAGCAGACCTACGAAGGTTTTGTCACGCTGGTGAAATACGGCACCGCCACCGTTGCCCTCATCCTCATCCTGATGGCGATCTTTTTGACCTGATCGAGGGCGGCTTGCGCGTCTCCTGGCGCGCTCGCCATCACGATGAGGGGAACTTCCAAATAGCCCACTCGCCAGTTTGCGCGCGCACATTTCGCGCCGCCGGAGGCCTCATGAAGATTGCCGTCGCCAAGGAAATCGATCCGTCCGAGCCGCGGGTCGCAGTCTCGCCCGACACGGTGAAAAAATTCAAGGCACTGGGCGTCGATGTCGCAATCGAACCCGGCGCGGGCATCAAGTCGGGTCTGCCGGATTCGGAATTCACCGCGGTAGGCGCGACCGTCAGCGCCGACGCGCTAAAGGATGCCGATATCATCATCAAGGTGAAGCGGCCCGAGGCGAGCGAGCTTGCCGGTTACAAGCGTGGCGCGCTGGTGATCGCCATCATGGACCCCTACGGCAACGAGGCGGCATTGAAGACGATGGCGGATGCCGGCATCTCGGCGTTTGCGATGGAATTGATGCCGCGTATCACCCGCGCCCAGGCGATGGACGTTCTCTCGAGCCAGGCCAATCTCGCCGGCTATCGCGCGGTGATCGAGGCGGCCGAAGCGTTCGGCCGGGCCTTTCCCATGATGATGACCGCGGCGGGCACGATTCCGGCGGCGAAAGTGTTCGTGATGGGCGTCGGCGTCGCAGGCCTGCAGGCGATCGCGACCGCGCGGCGGCTTGGCGCCGTCGTCACCGCGACCGACGTGCGGCCTGCGACAAAAGAGCAGGTTGAATCGCTCGGCGCCAAATTCCTCGCGGTCGAGGACGAAGAATTCAAGAACGCGCAGACCGCAGGCGGCTACGCCAAGGAAATGTCGAAAGAGTACCAGGCCAAGCAGGCGGCGCTTACCGCTGAGCACGTCAAGAAACAGGACATTGTGATCACCACGGCCCTGATCCCCGGCCGGCCGGCGCCCAAGCTCGTCAGCGCCGAAATGGTCAAGTCGATGAAGCCAGGCTCAGTGCTGGTCGATCTGGCGGTCGAGCGTGGCGGCAATGTCGAGGGTGCCAAGGCGGGCGAAGTGGTCGACGCCGATGGCGTCAAGATCGTCGGCTACACCAATGTCGCGGGCCGTGTCGCCGCGTCCGCCTCGGGTCTTTATGCGCGCAATCTGTTTTCGTTCATCGAGACGATGATCGACAAGACCAACAAGGCGCTCGCGGTGAACTGGGACGACGAGCTTGTGAAGGCCACCTTGCTGACCAAGGGCGGCGCCCTCATTCATCCGAACTTCCAGCCGAAATAAGGAGAGAAGCCATGGAGCATGTCGCCCAAGCCGTCGATCCCTTCGTATTCCGGCTGTCGATATTCGTTTTGGCCGTGTTCGTCGGCTACTTCGTGGTGTGGTCGGTGACCCCCGCGCTGCATACGCCGCTGATGTCGGTGACCAACGCAATCTCCTCGGTGATCGTGGTTGGCGCGCTGCTCGCGGTCGGCGTCGGACTGATTTCCTCGGGCAGCGGCTGGGCGCGCGGTTTCGGCCTCGTCGCGCTGACTTTTGCCTGCGTGAACATCTTCGGCGGCTTCCTGGTCACCCAGCGCATGCTGGCGATGTACAAGAAGAAGGTGAAGTGAGCGGCATGTTGATGTCTGGTCGCACATCGCTTTCACTCGTCATGGCCAGGCTTGACCCGGCCATCCACGAATTTCTTGAAGCGAAAAAGCAAGACGTCGATGCCCGGGTCAAGCCCGGGCATGACGACGGTGCTGGGGGAGCGCGCCAATCATGAACGCCAATCTGGCTGCTGTATTATATCTCGTGGCGGGGGTGCTGTTCATCCTATCGCTGCGCGGGCTCTCGAGCCCGGCATCGAGCCGCCGCGGCAATTTCCTCGGCATGACCGGCATGGCGATCGCGATCGCAACGACGCTCGCGGGCCATCCCCCGGCCGACGGCCTCGCTTGGCTCCTGGTGGTGGTCGGCATCGCCATCGGCGGCTCGATCGGCGCGGTGATCGCGCGCCGGGTGCCGATGACCTCGATGCCTGAACTGGTCGCCGCCTTCCACTCGCTGGTCGGCATGGCCGCGGTGCTGGTGGCGGCGGGCGCGTTCTACGCGCCGGAGGCCTTCGATATCGGTACGCCCGGCCATATCCATCCGCAGAGCCTGGTCGAGATGTCGCTCGGCGTCGCCATTGGCGCGCTGACCTTCACCGGCTCGGTGATCGCGTTCCTAAAGCTGTCGGCGCGCATGAGCGGCGCGCCAATCATTTTGCCGGGGCGTCACGTCATCAATATCGCGCTCGCGATCGCGCTGGTGTTCTTCATCGTCCATATGGTGCTCTCCGTCAGCGCGCTCGACTTCTGGCTGATCACGGCCATCGCGTTGGCGCTCGGTGTGCTCATGATCATCCCGATCGGCGGCGCCGACATGCCGGTCGTGATCTCGATGCTGAACTCCTATTCCGGCTGGGCTGCCGCCGGCATCGGCTTCACGCTCGGCAATTCGGCGCTGATCATCACCGGCGCGCTGGTCGGGTCAAGCGGCGCGATCCTGTCCTACATCATGTGCCATGCGATGAACCGTTCCTTCATCTCGGTGATCCTCGGCGGCTTCGGCGGCGAGACCGCGGCGGCCACGGGCCCAGGCGGCGAACACAAGCCCGCCAAACTCGGCTCGGCCGATGATGCCGCCTTCATCATGAAGAATGCGTCCAAGGTGATCATCGTGCCCGGCTACGGCATGGCGGTGGCGCAGGCCCAGCACGCGCTGCGCGAAATGGCCGACATGCTGAAGAAGGAAGGCGTCGAGGTGAAATACGCCATCCACCCGGTCGCCGGCCGCATGCCGGGCCACATGAACGTGCTGCTGGCGGAAGCCAACGTGCCCTATGACGAGGTGTTCGAGCTCGAGGATATCAATTCCGAATTCGCCCAGGCCGACATCGCCTTCGTGATCGGTGCCAACGACGTCACCAATCCAGCCGCCGAGGACGACAAGACCTCGCCGATCTACGGCATGCCGGTGTTGCAGGTATGGAAAGCCGGCACCGTGATGTTCATCAAGCGCTCGCTGGCGTCGGGCTATGCCGGCATCGACAATCCGCTGTTCTATCGCGATAACACCATGATGCTGCTCGGCGACGCCAAGAAGGTGACCGAGAGCATCGTCAAGGCGATGTGAGCCGGCCGATCGCAACGCATGACCGTCGTGAAATGGCTCTTGATCGTCGTTTCGCTCTTCTATCTCGGCGGCCTTGCCGTCCTGTACTTCAAGCAGCGTTCGATGCTGTTTCCGATTCCGCCGGTAGGGCGGACCACGCCGGATGCTGCCGGTTTCCCCGAAGCCGAAGAGCACGTGCTGCCGACGGCGGACGGCGAGAAGGTCATCGTCTGGCATGTTCCGGCCAAGCCCGGCCATCCGGTGGTGCTCTATTTCCACGGCAACGGCGATTTTCTGGCCGGGTTCTTTGGCCGCTTTCATGATCTGATCTCGGACGGGACCGGCATCGTTGCCTTGTCCTATCGTGGCTATGCCGGCTCAAGTGGACAGCCGAGCGAACGGGGGCTTCTGCAGGACGCTGCGGCGGCCTATGCCTTCACAGCGGCTCGATACAGCGTGGACCGGATTGTCGTTTGGGGCTTTTCGCTCGGGACCGGCGTTGCAGTGGCGCTGGCGGCCGAGCATCCCGTTGCCAAATCGATCCTCGAAGCACCCTATACGTCTACCGTCGACCTGGCCCGTTCACTACTGCCGATCGTTCCGGTCAGCCTGTTGATGCGAGATCAGTTTCATTCCGACCAGCGCATCAAGCGCGTCAGCGTTCCGCTGCTCTTCATGCACGGCACCAGCGATCCCGCGATTCCAATTTCGCTTGGCGAGCGGCTGTTTGCGCTCGCCAACGAACCGAAGCAATTCGTCCGGTTTGCCGGCGGCGGACACACCAATCTGGATAATTTCGGTGCGATCGAAACCGCGCGACATTTCATCGGCGCCTCGAGAGGCTGATACCTGCTATGGTGGGCGTCCATCCGCTGGATCTCCAAGGATTGAATTGCATGAGTTCGCTCGGCCCGATGCCAAGATCGGCGTGGATCTTCCCCGCGCTGGCGGTCTTGCTGTTCGCCGGCGCCACCGCGCTCGGCTACACCTTCATGCCGTCACCGGCCGGCTGGCTGTTCGCTTTCCTGCTGCTGGTGATCCTGTTCGGCACGGTGTTCGCGGCCGTTCATCATGCCGAGGTGATCGCGCACGAGATCGGTGAGCCCTACGGAACGCTTTTGTTGACGCTCGCGGTCACCATCATCGAGGTCGCGCTGATCGCGACCATCATGCTCGGCGAGACGGAAGTGCCGACGTTGGCGCGCGACACCGTGTTCGCGGTGGTCATGATCGTCTGCAACGGCCTCGTCGGCATCTGCATTTTCATCGGCGGACTTCGCTACCGCGAGCAGGATTTTCAGGTATCCGGCGCCAACCTTTACCTGAGCGTGCTGTTCATGATGGCGACCATCACGCTGATTTTGCCCAGTTATACCCTGACCACGCCAGGGCCGGTTTACTCGGCGGGGCAGCTCGGCTTCGTCAGCGTCGTCACCATCCTGCTTTACGGCGTGTTCCTGTACACCCAGACCATCCGGCATCGGGACTATTTTATCCGCGAGGCCGCCGGCGCTGTCGGTGGCGGGACGCCGGTTTCAAGCCAGATGATGGCGCTGAGCGTTGCATTGCTGCTGATCTCGCTGCTCGCCGTGGTGCTGCTTGCCAAGAAATTCTCGCTCGTCGTCGATGCCGGAACCGCGTTGCTCGGCGCGCCGGCATCGTTCGCCGGCGTGCTGGTTGCGCTGTTGATCCTGTTGCCGGAGAGCATCGCCGCGATAGCCGCCGCGCGCAGCAATGACTTGCAGAAGAGCATCAATCTCGCGCTTGGCTCCTCGGTTGCGACCATCGGCCTGACCATCCCGGCCGTCGCCGCGGCGGCTTACGCGCTCGACAAGCAATTGGTGTTGGGCCTCAATGAACAGGAAACGGTGCTGTTGCTGTTGACGTTCATGCTGAGCATGCTCACCTTCGGCACCGGCCGCACCAACGTCCTGTTTGGGCTGGTGCACATGGTGGTATTTGCCGTCTTCGTATTCATGCAATTCGTGCCCTGATCGGGACGGAAGGGACAATGCTCAGCGCCAAATCCGAGGTTCAGGTCGACACGCCGGAGGTCCGCGTCACCGAGTGGCGGCTTTCGCCCGGCAGCGCCACCGGCCATCACATTCACGAGATGGACTACGTGATCGTTCCGGTGACCTCGGGCGAAATGACCATCGTGGCGCCCAACGGGGAGCGTTCGAAGGCCGAACTCGGGGTCGGCAAATCCTACTTTCGCAAGGCCGGCGTCGAGCACGACGTGCTCAACGAGACCGCGGCCGAGATCGTGTTCCTGGAAGTGGAATTGAAACCGTAATTCGTCGTTTGCCGATTTGCCACCGATCCGTCGCAGTTGATCCCTTAATGCGCCTCAAAGTTCTCCCATCAAATCGCGCCGGGGAGTCGTAGGTTATGCTGAATTACCTGAAGAAATTCACGATGGAGATCCTGCCGTCGGTGGCTGCGACCATCATCGGCGCCTACATCGTTAATCACTACATGGCGGCCAAGCCTGTGGAAGCGCCGGTGGCCGCGGCGATGTCTTCAGCCGATTCGAAAAAGGCGAAGCCGGCCGAGGCGAAGCCGGCCGAGACTTCCTCCGACGTCGCAAGCATCCCCCAGCCGGGTGTCAAGGCCAAAGGTATCTCCGAACGGGCGATGATCGAGAAGACGGTCTCTGAAGGACCGGCGGCCGCGACAGAGAAATCTCAGGCCGAAAAAGCGGTCGACAAGCCCACCGAGACCGCGAGCATCCCGGTCGTCGACACCCACCGCAAGCCGTCTGCGCCGCGTGAGAAAGCGGCTGCCAAGACTGTGCCGCCGCAGGTCGCGGCGCCGGTTAGCGCCCCGCCGACCGATGCCGCTGCCATCCCCGATGAGCGCCGCGATGCCAACGATCTGGCGCGCGCGGCGATCGAGCGGCTGCGCGGCAGCAACGAGGGGCCACCGCGCGCGCAGGAAGCAGCCCGTACCCCCGAGGCACCGCGCACGCCGGAAACGCCGCGCGTTGCGTCGGCACCGCCGGTTCAGCCGCTGCCGCCGCCGATCATGGTATCTACGCCTGCAGCTGAGGAGCCGCCTTACGCGGCCAATTTGCGGATCGATCCGAGCCGCCCGACGCCGCCTGCGGACATCCCGCCGCCGCCCCGGCCACCGCTCGATCTGCGGGCCGATGCGACCGATCCGCCCGCGCCGGCACATAAGAATGTCGCCGAAGAAATGCTGTCGGCGGCAAAGTCGATGTTTCACTCTGTGCTGCCGAACAGTGCGGCGAAATAGCTCCGAAGCCGTGGTTTGAAGAACCCTTGGTCTGAAGACCCTTGCGGACCTGATCAAAGGAAAACGCGGGCCTAAAGGCCCGCGTTTCGATTCATATTCGCAAGGACGATTTCGATCAGCGCATGCCGCGCGAACCGCCGCCTGGACCGCCGCGCCCGCCGCCAGGACCGCCGCGCTCCGCACCCGGACCAGCGCCGAACACCGGCTTCGGCTTCATCGGCAGCAGGCCTTCGCGCTGCAGCTTCTTGCGGGCGAGCTTGCGCGCGCGACGCACGGCTTCCGCCTTTTCGCGGGCCTTCTTTTCGGAGGGTTTTTCGTAGTGACCGCGGAGCTTCATCTCGCGGAAGATGCCCTCGCGCTGCATCTTTTTCTTCAGCGCCTTGAGGGCTTGATCGACGTTGTTATCGCGAACGAGAACCTGCACGCGGCATCCTCTTTCAATGGATCGGAATGGATTCTGGTAAAGCCAAAGGGTTGGCGAAAGGCGTGGCCCTCGACCTTGAGCGCGCGGATGTAACAGACAAAAGCGGGATTGTCCACCGGCGGACGCGCCGATTTGAGCGCTTTGGCGCCGAGGAGCCGGCCTTTTCTCGCAGCCGGTCAGCCTGTTTTCGCTTTGCCCGTCTCGACCTGCGTCACATGCCCCATCTTGCGGCCGGGCCGCGGCGGCCCCTTGCCGTACAGGTGAACGGTCGCACCCGGCACCGTGAGCCATTGCTCATATTCCAGGATTTCGTCTCCGATCAGGTTGGTCATGGTCACGGGTCCGTGACGAACCGGCTTGCCGAGCGGCCAGCCCGCAATCGCCCGGATGTGCTGCTCGAATTGCGAGATCGACGCGCCGTCCAGTGTCCAGTGGCCGGAATTGTGCACCCGCGGCGCGATCTCGTTGATCAGGATCTTGGGCCCGCTGCGGTCGACCAACACGAACATTTCGACGGCGAGCACGCCGACATAGTCGAGCGCGGTCGCGATCTTTGCCGCTACATCGCACGCCTGTGCGGCCAGCGCAGCTGGGATCGCGGCCGGGGCGCGCGAGATTTTCAGGATGTGGTCGCGGTGCTCGTTTTCGGTGACGTCGAAGCATTCGACCTCACCTGAGGCGGCGCGCGCGGCGATCACTGAAATCTCGCGCTCGAATGGAACGAAGGCCTCCAGGATCGCCGATTTGGTGCCAAGGTCGGCCCAAATGCGATCGGGATTGTCGCCCTCGCGGATCATGGCCTGACCCTTGCCGTCATAGCCGAAACGGCGGGTCTTGATCACGGCGGGCAGGCCGATCCGCGAAATCGCCGCCCGCAAAGACGCCGCCGACGACACGTCGGCATAATCGGCGGTGCGGATGCCGAGCCGCTTGAGGAAATCCTTCTCGGCCAGCCGATCCTGCGTGGTTTCCAGGATCTTCCGGTTGGGCAAAAGCGGACGCCGGGCCGCCAGGACCATCGCCGCCGCTGCCGGCACATTCTCGAATTCGTAGGTGATGACGTCGACATCATTGGCGAATAGTTCCAGCGCCTCGACATCGGCGTATTCCGCGCAGGCCGCGTTCAACACCACATCGAAGGCCGGCGAATCCGGATCCGGCGAGAACACCTGGCAGCGCAGCCCAAGGCGCGCGGCCGCCATCGCCAGCATCCGTCCCAACTGGCCGCCGCCGAGGATGCCGATGGTGTCGCCGGGCTTCAGCTTCACCTGATTGGTGGCCGTTACGCCGTTGATGGTGGTTGTCACGCCGGTCCCTCCGGGCGCTCTTTGACTGCCTCGGTCTGTTGCTTGCGCCAGGCCATGATCCGCTCGGACAGTGCCTGATCGTTCAGCGCAAGCACGCTGGCCGCTAGTAGCGCCGCATTGATTGCGCCGGCCTTGCCGATCGCCAAGGTCCCGACCGGCACGCCTGCCGGCATCTGGACGATGGAAAGAAGCGAATCGACGCCGGACAGCGCCTTCGATTCGACCGGCACGCCGAATACCGGCAGCTCCGTCAGCGACGCGGTCATGCCCGGCAGGTGCGCCGCTCCGCCGGCGCCGGCAATAATCACCTTGAAGCCGGCGGCCTTGGCGCCCTTGGCGAAGGCGAACAGCCGGTCCGGCGTGCGGTGCGCGGAGACGATCCTCTTCTCGCAGTCGATCCCGAGTGCGGCCAGCGTTTCTGCGGCATGGCGCATGGTCACCCAGTCCGACTGGCTGCCCATGATGATGGCGATCGGAGCGGTCATGCGGTCAATTCTGCTCGGGAATCCAAAAACATAGGCCGGATTATAGGTTCAGGCCCGACTTCAGCAAGGCGTGGCAAGGAAGCAGGAATGGACTATCCTGTCTTGGTGAATCGCGGCAAGCCCCCATAAGCAACTCTTCACCAACATGCCGATCAGGAAGAAGACCAACGCGACCGCGTCCAGAGCCGCGAAGCGCCGCAAGGACGGCGTGGCGGCGCGTAAGGTCGCGCGAGCGCGGAATGGGTCAGGCTCGGTGCGGCAGCCGCGGGCGGTTTCAGACGACGCAAGACGAACCATGCGCAAGCTCAAGGCTCAATTGGCCGAGGCGCTCAAACGGGTCGAGGCGCTGCAGGCCTTATCCGATACCGATTTCCTGCTGGATATTCTCAACCGGCGCGGCTTCGAGCGCGAGCTCCGTCGCGCGACCGCCTACATCAAGCGCTATCAGGCGAGCGGGGCACTGATCGTGCTGGACGTCGACCGTTTGAAGCCGATCAACGACGCCTTCGGTCATGCCGCCGGCGATCAGCTGCTGAAGGCGGTCGCCGGGGTACTCTCGAGCCAAGTGCGCTCATCCGATGTGATCGGCCGGCTCGGCGGCGATGAGTTTGCGCTTCTGTTGTGGAACCTCAGCGAGACCGATGCCAAGGCCAAGGCGGCGTCGCTGGAGCAAGTGATCGACCGGCTGGCGTTTGTGTTTCGCGGCAGCACGATCAGGGCAGGCGCGTCGGCCGGGGTTGCGATCCTCGGGCCACACGCGGAAGCGGGCAAGGCGCTGGAAGAAGCCGACAGCGCAATGTATGTGCGCAAGGCACAACGGCGGCACGAGGTGTGAGCAGGATCATGGCAATCAAACCTACCCCATTCACCCTCCGCATCCCGGACGCCGACATCGCCGACCTTCGCGAACGGCTTTCCCGCTCCCGCTTCCCGGACCAGGCGCCCGGCGCCGCCTGGGCCTACGGCTCCGACGTCAATTATCTTCGTCAGCTCACGGAATACTGGCGAAGCAATTTTGACTGGAGGACCGAGGAGGCCGCGCTAAACGCCTTTCCGCAATTCCGTGTCCCGCTCGACGGCATCGACCTCCACTATCTGCACGTTCCCGGCGTCGGTCCCGACCCTATGCCGCTGCTCTTGCTGCACGGCTGGCCGGGCTCGGTGTTCGAGTTCCTCGACATCATCCCGCGCCTCACCGATCCCGCACGCTTCGGCGGCGATGCGCGCGACGCGTTCACCGTGGTGGCGCCGTCCTTGCCGGGGTACGGTCTGTCTTTCCGACCCGGCCAAAAGCGGTTCGGCGTTCCCGAAATGGCCGACTGTGTCGCTGCCCTTATGCACGACGTGCTCGGCTTTACCCGTTTCGGCGCGCAAGGTGGCGATTGGGGCGCCGCGGTCTCAAGCCGGCTCGGCTACGCGCACGCCGATCGGATGATCGGCATCCACATCAATCTGATGATGGCCGCAGGCCGGGATCCTGCATCGTTTCCCCATCCGAGCGAGGAGGAGCGACTTTACCTGAGCGAACTTGCTCATTGGACGCGTGAAGAGACGGGTTATCAGTGGATCCAGGGGACGCGGCCGCAGACGCTGGCGTTCGGCCTAACGGATTCGCCTGCCGGCCTCGCGGCATGGATCGTGGAGAAATTCCGCGCCTGGTCCGATTGCGACGGCGAGGTCGAGCACGCGATCGACCGGGACCGCATGCTTGCCGACATATCGCTCTATTGGTTTACGGCAGCGATCGGATCGTCGTTCTGGCCCTATTATGCCCGTCTTCACGGCTCATCGATTCTGCCCGCCGGCGCTACGATCCCGGTGCCTACCGGTTACGCGCAATTCCCACGCGAAATCATCAGGCCGCCGCGCACCGCGGCGGCGCGCGTGTTCACCGACATTCGTCGCTGGAGCATCATGCCGAAAGGCGGGCATTTCGCAGCGTTGGAACAGCCGCAGTTGCTTGCCGATGACGTGCGCGTCTTCTTCCGGGAATTGAGGGGTATATCGCAAGCGTGAAGCCTGCGAGCGCTTCACAGCCCGCTCAGATCATCCGGCACGTTGCCGAACTCTTGCAACAGCCGCGCCTCGTTGAATTCGCCGATCATGGGATCGCCGGTTCGGCTGAAGGCGACCGCGCCAATGCTGCCTTCGGACCGCGACATGGTCTCGGCGCGTCGTCGCGCTGCGGTCGAGCTGTGGCATTCCTCCGCCGCGCCCGCGATGGGCACGCCGGTGTCGTCGGCAAAGAACGGTAGCGCGACGTAGTAGGTGACATCGGCCATGATCGTGCTCCAGACGCGGCTTCTTCCGATGATGATCAAGCGGCGTCGCTTGTCGTGTGAGAGGGCGCGCAGCCGGCGGCGATCGACGCATGCAATTCCTGCAATTCCGCTTCCAGATACTCGTTGGCCATGATCAGCGCCTTGATGGTGCTGCGTAGGTTACCGTCGCACATCGCGATGGCCTGGTCGCAGGCCTGTTCATAGTGGCTGTTGTCGAAAGACGAGGTGGGTGCGAACATGGCAAAAACTCCTGACAGGGCTCCGAGCAAGGCACACGGCGAGGCTTCTGGACTCGAAATGGGCTGGGAGTGATGTTCCCTTTTTGTTCTCAACGAGTTAAGTAGTTTTGCACGTGCCAGAATTATCCACGCAGCGTCAGCCGGAGGCTGTGTGGACAACCGTCACGCGATGATATCGGGCGTGATCTGGTCTTCGATGAAGGCGATGCGGTCGCGCAGTTGCAGTTTGCGTTTCTTCAGCCGCTGCAGCCGCAACAGATCGGGCGCGGGCGATTGATGCAGAGCGTCGATCGCCGCGTCGAGGTCGCGGTGCTCTTGTTGCAGCCGCGCGAGTTCGGCCTGGAGCTCGCGCTGATCTTCGTCGGTCATGATCTACGTTAGCTGATAAACGCGATGCGATTGCGAAAGGCTGTGGAAACCCTGTGGAGAATATTGCCCCTGCCGGCGCTCCCCGCAAGCCAATCCGGCGGTTCGAGATGGGCGACAGAGCCCCGTTCGGCAAGCCCACGCGGGGCCCCTAAACCCTTGGGTTCCTTACTCACGGATCGTTACAGATGACGTCAAATATGAGGGCGCGATTTCCGATACCCATCGACAGATTCGGGCAGTCGTGTAGAGTTGCAGTTCCGTATCGAATCTGACGGTTCAATCCTACCGAGGAGGTTGCGAATGGCAATTCAGGCACATCTCGTTGAATTGGAACGGAAACACAAAACTCTCGAAAACGAATTGCACGAAGCTCTTGTGCACCTTTCAACAGACGACCTGCAAATTGTTGAGTTAAAGCGTCGGAAATTGATGGTTAAGGACCAGATCGAGCGGCTCAAGCACAGCGCCGAAACACTGCACTAGCGCTACTCGGATAACCCACCTGCGAATCGGCGAAGCGCGGCCCATGCTTGGGTTGCGCTCGCGCTTGGCTTTGCGACGCAACATTATTCTTCGATTTTTCATGCGGCCGAAAGCTCGCCGACATGGTCGGCGATTGCCAGCGACGATGTCAGTCCCGGCGACTCGATCCCGAACAGATTGATCAGTCCGTCGACGCCGTGATCCCGCGGTCCCTGGATCAGGAAGTCCTGGCGGGCGACGGCTGGCGGCACGATCTTGGGCCGCATCCCCGAATAGCTCGGCATCAGCGCGCCATCGGGCAGCGTCGGCCAGTAGCGGCGGATGGCGGGATAAAACCGTTCCCCCCGCGTCGGGTCGACGGCGTAATCGATATGATCGACCCATTCCACATCGGGCCCGAACCGCGCCTGTCCCGCCATGTCGAGGGTGAGATGCACGCCGAGCCCGCCTGGCTCGGGCACCGGATAGATCAGATGCGAAAACGGCGCCTTGGCGGCGCAACTGAAATAGTTGCCCTTGGCCAGATACGCCGGTGGGATCAGCCCAAGCGGCATGCCATCGATACTGCGGGCGAGCGCGATTGCGCCGAGCCCCGCCGCATTGACGAGAAGCCGGCATTCCAGCGTCATCGGTGCGTCGCCGCCGGCGTCCAGTTCAATTCTACCGGCGGCGGCTTTGGCGCGCTCCAGCGGGGTGTTAAAGGCAAACGCCGCGCCGGCTGCTTCGGCATCGCCGCGCAACGCCAGCATGTAGCTGTGGCTGTCGATGATCCCGGTGGAAGGCGAAAGCAGCGCCGCATCGCAGTTTAGCGCCGGCTCCAATGCGCGCGCGGCCTCGCCCGACAGCGTCTGCATGTCGAGCACGCCGTTGGCTTCGGCATGGGTCCTGATCGCTCGCAGCTTTTCGGTTTCGCTTGGCGTCGTCGCCACGATCAGCTTGCCGCAATTGCTGTGCGGAACGCCATGCTCGGCGCAGTATTGGTACAGCGCCCGTTTGCCGCTGACGCACATCCGCGCCATCAGGCTTCCGGCGGGGTAATAGATCCCGGCGTGGATCACTTCGCTGTTGCGCGAAGACGTGACGGTGCCGATGCCCTCAGCGGCTTCCAGCACGACCACCTCGCGACCGGAGAGGGCCAGCCGGCGCGCCACCGCAAGGCCGATCACGCCAGCACCGATAACAACGCACTCAACCTTGTCCATGGGCAGCTTTGGGTCCGTGAAATTTGGCGCAACGATCTGGTTCAGCCGCGCTCAGTTATGGGTGCCCTGCTAACGAAAGCCCATGAACAACCCATTGCTTTGCCTCGAAGTATCCGCGGCATCGGTCCCCGTTAGCGATTCATTAATCATGCGGGGGCAATTGCCACAATTTAAGAAACATTTTCGGGCCTCGGGGGTACGCGTTTACCCGATCCAAACCCGTGAAGCCAGACACTCCGGCGCGGATCCGCGGGTGATTGATGGCTGACAAGAATTGGCAGACAAGCGGCATGAATCCAATTCTTGCGCGGGCTGCCGTGTGCCTGGTCGCCAGCATTGTGACGCCCCGTGGCGCCCAAGCCTTCTCGGACAAGTTTGCGCCGGCGAGCTATGTCGGCAACGCCGATCCCAGCCTGGCATGGGAAGTGCTGATCGGCGGCATCGTGGTCTGCTCGTTTCTCGCGGCGCTCGCGCTTTGGATCCATTCGGCCCTGCGCTGGGCCAGGCGCTCGCATTTGCGCAAGAATACGCTGTTCAGCTCGGCCCTGAACAATCTGAACCAGGGTGTTATCCTGACCGATCCGAAACGGCGGATCGTGTTCTGCAATGATCGCTATCTCGAAATCTACGGCCTGGTGCGCTCGGATTTGCCGCCAACCGGGCCCGAACTGCTGGAGCTGCGGCGCGCGCGTGGGATGCTCGACGTCAGCGCCTCGGATTTCTTTCGCGATGCCGCCAGGGCGGAAGGTCTGATCACGGAACTGCCCGACGGGCGATCCATCCTGGTCAAATATTTCGCGTTGCTAAACGGCGGCTCGATCTCGACGCATCTTGACTGCAGCGATGCGCGCGCGCTCTCGCGGAAGCTCGCCTCGACCAAGCAGTTCCTGGAATCGGTGCTCGACCAGGTGCCGGTTTGCGTGGCCGCCAAAAGCATCGAGGACGGCCGCTATATCTTCGCCAACCGCGCCTTCGAGCGCTTCTCGCGCTTCTCCAGCGACCGTATCGTCGGCCGGCGCGCCGACGAGATCTTCAGCCCAGCCACCGCGGCGGGCATTGACGCGGCCGACAAGGCGGCGCTGCTCGCTGCGGACGGGCACCATCGCAGCGAACTCGTGGTCGAGCGCGGCCCAGAAAAGCGCGTACTTGCCTCCAATCGCGTCGTCGCGCGCGACGAAAACGGCCGTCCAGAATTCCTGATCGCCATGTTCGACGACATCACCGAGCGGCGGTCATTGTCGCAGGAACTCGAAAAAAACAAGAAATTCCTCGAACTTGTGGTCGACAACATTCCGGTATCGCTGATCGTCGAAGACGTCCGCGACGGGCGATATTTGCTCGCCAACCGCAGCGCCGAAGCTATTCTCAACCGGCGGCGCGAGGACGCCACCGGGTTGACCGCCGCCGATATTTTCAATCCGAGGGAAGCCAAGCTGATCATCGCGCGCGACGAGGCCGCGATCAAGAAACGCGGCCTGCTCGCCGAGGAACATCCGATCTCGACCAAGGACGGATTGCGGCTGTTCCTGACGCGGCGCATGACGGTGCTGGATGAAGCCGGCCAACCGCAATATCTGATCAAGACCCATGAGGACGTCACCGACCGCCGCCAGACCGAGTCGCGCATGGCGCACATGGCCTATCATGACGGTCTGACCGACATGCCGAACCGGGCCGCCTTCCTGCAGGCGCTGGCCCAGATGATCGAGGCCTGCGCCGGCACCGGCGAGGAATTCGCCGTGCTGTCGCTCGACCTCGACGGGCTGAAGGAAATCAACGACGTGTTCGGCCATGCGACCGGCGACAAGCTCCTGATCGAGGTGGCCCGCCGCCTTCAGGCCGCGGCCGGCGGCGGCGTCGTGGCAAGGCTTTCTGGCGACGAGTTCGGACTGATCATTGACGGCAAGCAACCGGAGACCGGCAAGGCGCTGGCCCAGCAGCTCGCCGAAGCGATTGCCAACGAGTTCGTGATCGACGGCAAATCCGTCCGTACCGGCGTGACTACCGGCATCTCGGTATTCCCGCATAACGGCGCGGATGCTGCATCGCTACTGGCCAACGCCGGCGCGGCGCTGTTCCGCGCCAAGGCGAAGTCGCGCGGCACCATCAGCGTGTACGAGCCGGAGATGGACCAGCAGATCCGCGACCGCCGCGTGCTGCATCAGGACCTATCGCTTGCGATCAAGAACGGCGAACTCTCGCTGCATTATCAGCCGCAGGCGGTCGCGCGGCCCACCGTCGCCGGCAGCGAGGTCGTCGGCTTCGAGGCGCTGGCGCGATGGCAGCATCCGGCGCGCGGCTTCGTTGCGCCCAGCGAATTCATTCCGCTGGCGGAAGAGAGCGGCCTGATCGTCGAGATGGGCGAATGGATTCTGCGCGACGCCTGCAAGCAAGCCGCGTCATGGAAGGTGCCGATGCAGATCGCGGTCAACCTGTCGCCAGCCCAGTTCACGCACGGCGATCTGGTCGGCCTCGTGCACTCGATCCTGCTCGAGACCGGGCTCGCGCCCGACCGGCTGGAGCTCGAAATCACCGAGGGCGTGCTGATCGAGGATTTCGATCGCGGCCTGGCGCTGCTGCGGCGGCTCAAGGCACTCGGCGTACGCATCTCGATGGACGATTTCGGCAGCGGCTATTCTTCGTTGAGCTATCTGCAGGCCTTCCCGTTCGACAAGATCAAGATCGACCGCGCCTTCGTCGTCAATCTCGGCCGCAATCCGCAATCGGCGGCGATCGTCCGCGCCGTGATCGATCTCGGTCATGCTCTGGAAATGTCGATCGTTGCCGAGGGCGTGGAGACGCAAGAGCAGCTCGGCTTCCTCGCCGAGGAGGGCTGCGACGCGGTGCAGGGCTATTTCATCGGCAAGCCGCTTCCAATCGGGCAATATGCGGCGCTGGTCGGCCGCAACGTTGCCGATGTCATGGAGTCTGCTCGCAAGACTGGCTAGTTGTGGCGAATTCGTTACACTGGAAGTCGTGCATGGCGGACTACGATCTGGCGATCATCGGTGGTGGGTTGAACGGTGTCAGCATGGCGCGCGACGCCGCCGGCCGTGGCTTGAGGGTGATCCTGCTGGAGCAGGGCGATCTCGGCGCCGCCGCATCTTCCGCGACACCGCGCATGATCCATGGCGATCTCGCCGCGCTGGAGCGCAGGGGGTTCTTGCGCGTGCGCGCGGCTCTTGCCGAGCGTGACAACTGGCTCAAGATCGCGCCGCATCTGGTGCGACCGATGCGGTTTGCGATCCCAGCGCATTCCGACGAGCGTCCGCCGTGGTTGTTGCGCTCCGCGCTCTTGCTCTACGACCGGCTCGCCTCCCGGCCTGGTCTTGCTGCTTCCGCAACGCTGGACGTCACCCACCATCCGATCGGCAACGCGCTGAAGCGGCCGTTCGGCACCGCGTTCGAATATTCCGATTGCGCGGTCGACAATTCGCGCCTTGTGGTCCTCAACGCCGTCGATGCTGCGGCCTGCGGCGCCGATATCCGGACCGGCGCCCGCTGCATTCGTGCCGACAGGGCGGAGTTCTGGCGGCTGGCGGCGATCGACCGCGGCTACCGACGGGTCATCACCTCGCGCGCGCTGGCGGTCGCCGCCGGCGGCTGGACCTCGATCGTTGCGGAAATCGTCCTGCGCATGCCGCCGCCTCGCGTGGCCGCGACCCAGATAAGCCAGATCATCGTCCGCCGCTTGTTCGAGACCGACAATGTCTACGTGTTCCAGAACAGCGACCGGCGGCTGATCTTCGCGAGCCCCTATGAGCGCGATTTCACCATCATCGGCACCGCCACCCGCGCCTTCAGGGGCGATCCCGCGATCGTGGCCATGGATGCGCGCGACGTCGGGTATCTCTGCGATGCGGCCAACCGCTATTTCCGCGAACGGGTCGAGCCGTCGGACGTGATCAGGACGATTTCCGGTGCCAATCTGGCATTGCACCCGGCGGACAGGGACGGCGCGGTGGCGTTCGACGCCAGGCGCGGCAAGGCGCCACTGATCACGATGTTCGGCGGCGATGTCACGACCGCGCGGTTGCGCGCGGAGCGCGCGATCTCCCGCCTGACGCCGTTCTACGCGATGTCGCCGCGATGGACCGCGAAGACGCCGTTGCCCGGCGGTGACTTTGCCTGGGAGGCGTTCGACGACGAGGTCGAAGAGGCCGGCCAGCGCTGGCGGTTCTTGACCGAGCCGCAGGCGCGGCGATTGGTCGGCGCCTACGGCTCGCGGCTTGCCGAAATCCTTGGCGACGCCAAGGACCGCGCCGATCTTGGCCCCGGCTTTGGGCCGGATTTGACGGCTGCGGAAGTGCGCTATCTCATGACCCGCGAATGGGCGCGCTTCCCGGACGACATTCTGTGGCGGCGCTCGAAGCTTGGCCTGACCATGCCGTCGAAAGATCGCGAGGCCTTGGCGGCGTTCATGGCGGCCGCGGCGTGAGCCAGCGCCGATATTATTGTGGCGGCGCGGTTGAGCGGGGGCCGATCCGCCGCTAGCGTGCGGTCACGATTGGGGCCGGCGGGGAATATGGCGGACCAACTACCGAAATCCGAACCGGGCGCAGAGGCGGCCGACATTCCGTTGTTGCGGATCGAGGCCGTGGTGAAGAGGTTCGGCTCTTTCCGCGCGGTGGACGGCGTCTCGCTCGATATCCGCGCCGGCGAGTTCTTCGCGCTGCTCGGTCCGAGCGGCTGCGGCAAGACCACCCTCTTACGCATGCTGGCCGGTTTCGAGACCCCCGACGAAGGCCGCATCCTGCTCGAGGGCAGGGACATCGCAAGAGCGCTGCCGCACCAGCGGCCGATCAACATGATGTTCCAGAACTATGCGTTGTTTCCGCATCTCACGGTGCGTGACAACATCGCGTTCGGCCTGAAGCGGGCGGGGATGGGGCGCGCCGATATCGACGCCCGCGTCGCCGAGATGATCGCGCTGGTCAAGCTCGACGGTCTGGAGCAGCGCAAGCCCGACCAGCTTTCGGGCGGCCAGAAACAGCGCGTGGCGCTGGCGCGCTCGCTGGCGCGGCGTCCGCGCATGCTGTTGCTCGACGAGCCCCTGGCCGCGCTCGACAAGAAGCTGCGCGAGAGCACGCAGCTCGAATTGATGGAGCTGCAACGCCGCCTCGGCATGACCTTCATCATCGTCACCCACGATCAGGAGGAGGCGATGACGGTCGCGGGCCGGATCGGCGTCATGGACGCCGGCCGGCTCGACCAGGTGGCGACGCCGCGCGAGCTTTACGAGGCGCCGAGTTCGCGCTGGATCGCCGAGTTCGTCGGCGACGTCAATTTGTTCGACGGCCAGGTCGAATCGCGCGAACGCGGCCGGCTCACGATCTCGACACGCGACGCTGGAATGATCGTGGTCGCGGAACCTGACCGTCCCATCACCAAAACGGTGGTCAGCGTCGCGATCCGTCCCGAGAAAGTAAAACTGTCGCGTCGCGGCCCGGCGCCGGATGCGGTCGCTTCGCAGGCAATCAACCGCCTTGAAGGCGTCGTGACCGATGTCAGCTATCTCGGCGGGCTCACGACCTACAAGGTCAAGCTCGACTCCGGCTTGATCCTGCGATCGTCGATGGCCAATACCGCGCGGATCGACATCGATGCCTATAGCCTGAGCCAGCGCGTGGTGGCGTGGTTCACGCCGGACGATTGCGTGGTGCTGGAACAATGAGCGCGCGCCGCATCTTCGCGCGCCCGGCGCGGCTTTCAAGCATCGCGCCAAACCTGTGGATGCTGCTTTTCTTCCTGGTGCCATTCGGTTTCGTGCTCAAGATCAGCCTGTCGCAGACCGCGATCGCGCAGCCGCCCTATGTCCCGCTGTTCGACCTCACCGAGGGTTTTGCGGCGTTCAAGGCGGCGCTTGCTTCGCTATCATCAGGCAATTTCAAGCTGCTCGTCTCCGATGATCTTTATATTCTGTCCTATCTGCGCAGCCTCGTCGTCGCGGTCACCTCGACCGCGATCCTGCTCGTGATCGGCTACCCCATCGCCTACGGCATGGCGCGGCTGCCGCGGAGGTGGCAACCGGTCGCGATGATGCTGGTGATCGTGCCGTTCTGGACCTCGTTCTTGATCCGAATTTATGCCTGGATCAACATCCTGCAGCATGACGGATTGCTCAACAAAATGCTGCTGGCGCTGCATCTGGTGTCAGTGCCGGTGGTGTGGCTGTCCACCGATACCGCGATGTATCTCGGCATCGTCTATTCCTATCTGCCGTTCATGATCCTGCCGCTGTTTGCGACGCTGGTTAAAATGGAGCCGGAACTGGAGGAGGCCGCCGGCGACCTCGGCGCCTCGCCCCTAAAAGTGTTCTGGCTGGTGACGTTTCCGTTGTCGCTGCCCGGCGTCGGCGCCGGCGTGTTGCTGTGCTTCATTCCGATCGTCGGCGAGTTCGTGATCCCTGATCTTCTGGCGGGCTCCGATTCGCTGATGATCGGCCAGACGCTGTGGCTCGAATTCTTCACCAACAAGGATTGGCCGGTGGCGTCTGCCGCCGCCATCGTGCTCTTGGTGCTGCTGCTCGCGCCGCTTCTGCTATATGAGCGGTTGCAGCGCCGGCAATTGGAAGAGGCGCGGTGATGGCGCGCCGCGGGATATCGCCGTTCAACGCCGCCTCGCTGCTCGTCGGGTTCGCCTTCCTTTATCTGCCGATCGCGATTCTCGTGATCTATTCGTTCAACGCCTCGCGGCTGGTGACGGTGTGGGGTGGCTGGTCGCTGCGCTGGTATGGCGAATTCTTCAACGACCGCGCCATGATCGAGGCGGCCTGGATGAGTTTTCGCGTGGCAGCGGCGTCTGCGACGATCGCAACGCTGCTCGGCACGCTGGCCGCCGTCGCACTCTCGCGCGGCGAGCGTTTTTCTGGCCGCACGCTGTTTTCCGGCATGCTCTATGCGCCGCTGGTGATGCCCGAAGTGATCACCGGGCTCTCGCTGCTGCTGCTGTTCGTCGCCATCGGCGCCGAGCGCGGCTTCTGGACCGTCACGATCGCGCATACCACGCTCACCATGTGCTTCGTGGCGGTCGTGGTGCAATCGCGGCTCACCTCGCTCGACAGGAGTTTTGAGGAGGCCGCGATGGACCTCGGCTGCGACCCGCTCCGCGCTTTCCTCGCCGTGACGCTGCCGCTGATCCTGCCTGCGATTGCCGCGGGCTGGATGCTCGCCTTCACGCTGTCGCTCGACGATCTCGTGATCGCGAGTTTCACCACCGGTCCGGGCTCGGCGACCTTGCCGATAAGAATCTATTCGGAAGTGCGGCTTGGCGTAAAACCCGAGATCAACGCCATCTGCACGCTGGCGATCGGCGTGATCGCGCTGGTCATTGTGGTGGCCTCGCTCGCCGCAAAACTGTCGGGCGCGCGGGCTGAGAGCGCCGCGCCGTTGTAGAGCCTTCGAAGCCGTCATTGCGTCGGCCGCATCGAAACCCACACTCCTCGTCATGCTCCGCGAAAGCGGGGCATCCAGTACGCCGCGGCGTCGCGGCTCTATCGCCGTTCTCTGGAATACTGGGTCGCCCGATCAAGTCGGGCGATGACACCGGTGTTGGTTTGGTCCGCTCCGTCACGACTTCACCGCGCCCGCGGTCAGCCCGCCCACCATGTAGCGCTTGAAGGCGTAATAGATCGCGGCCGGCGGCAGCGCGTAGATGAAGCCGGTCGTCATCAGCAATTCCCACGGGCTGTCGTCGGCGGCGAGGAAATTGCCGAGCGCCACGGGGAGCGTAATGTCCTGATCGTTCGACAGCAGCAGGAAGGCGTAGAGATATTCGTTCCAGGCGAGCAGCACGGCATAGGTGCCGATCGCGACCAGCGACGGCATCATCAGCGGGATATAAACCAGCCGAAAAATCTGCAGGGTGGTGGCGCCGTCCATGATGGCGGCTTCATCGAGCTCGACCGGCAATTTGTCGCTAGCCTGCTTCAAAACCCAGATCGCGTAGGGCGAGGCGATCGTCACCATGGCGAGGATCAGCGCCCAGTGGTTGTTGAGGAGGCCATAGTTGCCCATGGTGCGGTACATCGGCACGGCCAAAAACGCCGCTGGAATGAAGTAAGTGAACAGCGCGAGATTCATCACAGCCCTTCCGCCGGGAACGCGCAGCCGCGAGATCGAGAACGCGGCGGCGGTGGCGACGAACAGCGTCAGCGCGCCGACCGCGACCGCGATCACCAGCGAATTCCAGAACTGAATGTAAAAGTCGCGCAGGAAATAATGCTGCTGGCGAAACACGATCTCGAAATTGTGCAGGGTCGGATGATCGGGCCACAGCTTGCCGGAGAAGGCGTCTTCCTTGGGCGAGATCGCGAACAGGAACATGTGATAGATCGGCACCATGGTCCAGATGAAGACGGGAATGCCGATCAGGAGCAGCCGGGCTTCGGTGCCGATTTCGCGCCAGGTGGGAAGCTGGGTAGGGACCTTCATCGCGACAACCGTTTCATCATGAAATAGACCAGCGGCAGCACCAAAGGCAGCGCGCAGACGATCGAGGCCATCGCCAGATTGAGCTGGTCGAGCCGGAGATAGCGGATGCCGAGCGTCGCCAGCACGTGGGTCAGGTCGGCAGGTCCCCCGCCGGTCAACAGATACACGCTATTGAAGTCGCCGAGCGTCCAGATCATCGAGAGCAGCGTGCAGGTGACGTAGAGCGTCTGCATCGACGGCCAGGTGATGAAGCGGAATTTCTGCCACCAGGTCGCGCCGTCGACCTCGGCGGCCTCGAACAGATCGTGCGGGATCGCAAGCCGCCCGGTGATCAGGATCAAGGTCCAGAACGGCAGCGATTTCCATATGTGCACGCCGATCGCCATGGCGAGCGCCACCGCCGGATCGTTCAGCCAGTTCGGGCCGTCCTCGCCGGTGAATTTGAAGATCAGCGTGTTGATCACGCCCCATTCCGGATTGAGCATGAAGCGCACCGACAAAATGGTCGGGATCGAGGGCACCGCCCAGGGCAGGATGAACAAGACCGAGAGCCATTTGATCCAGCTCCGCTGCACGACGAAGAAGCCGGACAAGAACAGCGCGATCAGCATTTTGATGTTGATGCCGATGACGAGAAAGATCAGCGTGTTGACCGCGGCGCGCGCAAAAATCGGATCGTGGGTGAGCGCGACATAGCTCGACGGCTGCCGCGCGAGCCACAGCCCATAGCCGACCGGATAGACCACGAAGGCGAGGAACACGAGGACATAGGGCGCAAGCAGCACGATGCCCCAGACCTGCGGCGGGGAGAGCCTCGCCGACAGCGGCGCTGCTGGGACATCGGATGCTGAAAGCGTGATCGCCATTTTCGCAACTATACTCTTAGGAGATGCCGGCCGCAGCCCGCATCATTTAGTTTTCGTCATGGCCGGGCTTGTCCCGGCCATCCACGCTCTTCTTCCTGCAAAGCTCGTCAAGGACGTGGATGCCCGGGACAAGCCCGGGCATGACGAGTTTCGTATAACCGCGCTCTAGCCCGCGACTTCCTTGAGGCGGGCGATCAGCTCGTCGACCGCCTTGTCGACCGGCACCTTCTCGCTCACCACGCGGTTCATCGCTTTGGCCCAGACGTTCTCGTTGTTCAAAATGGTGAACTTGTAGTTTTTGGTGAAATCGAACGGCGTGGTGCCGCCGGTGAACTGGTTATAGACCGCCTTGCGATGACGGTCGGCCTGCCAGAACGGGCTCTGCTGGCTCGCGGTCGTCACCGGGAACCAGCGGCCGAGCGCGCCCTCGATATAGGGCCTTAAGTTTTCCTCCTGCATCAGGAATTTGATGAACTCCTTGCCCTCCGCCTTGTTCTTGGCGGCGGCGAAGATCAACCCGGTCTTGACGTCGGAGCGGTATCTGATCGGCGTGCCGTCCGGCTTGTTGGGGAAGGCCGCGGTGATGATGGTCTCTTCGTACGCCTTCTTGCCGGCGGCGCGCTGCTCTGCGGTCAGCGCCGGGTTGTTGGCATCGTCGAGCCACTTGGCCGCAATCGAGATCGTGAAGTTGTGCGTCATCACGATGGTCTTGTTGTGGAAGGCGACGTTGTTGTCGGGATCCTTCCAGGTGGTGGAGGAGGGCGGCGTGCAGCCCCGGACGTAGGTGTCGGTGTAATCCTTCAGCGCATGGATCAGGCCGTCGCGCACCTTGGGATCGTCGACCAGAAGCTTGCCGTCGTCGTCGACCAGCTTGACGTTATAGGCGTCCATGAAGGTGTAGAACGACTGGAAACTGTCGGTCGATTCCACGCCCATCGGCTGGCCGACGGCGTAGATGCGCTGACCTGTCGCTTTACGGATCGCCGGCTGCACCTTGTCGCACCAGAACGACCAGTAATCCTCCCACTTGGTCGGGATGTCGCTTGGCTTGAAGCCGGCCTGCTCCAGCATGTCCTGCCAGATTTGGACGTGCATGCTCTGCTGCTTCAGCGGGAAGCCGTAATAGCCCTTTTTCTTGGTCACGTCGTTATAGAGATAGGTGGTCTCCAGCGTGTTCGGCGCGAAGGCTGATTTCATGGGCGTCAAGATATCCGAGAGGTCCTCGAGCTTGCCTTCAAAGGCCCATTTGCCCTGCACCTGCACGTCGTAGGAGTCGGAATAGGCGACGTCCGGCACGGTGCCGGAATCCAGCGCCGCCACCGTCTTCGGGATCATGTCCTGCACGGCATATTGCGACAGCTCGACCTTGATGCCGGTCTTGGCCTCGAATTTCTTGACCACGTCGAGCAGCGCGTCGTCTTCGGACTTGTAAAAGCCCTTGGCAAACCAGACCGTGATCTTCTTTTCCTGCGCCATTGCAGGCGCTGCGACGAGCAAAAATCCGACTGCTGCGAGCGCGATCGAAAGCGCAATTCTACCCTTGGATCTCACCTTGGATCTCACATCGTTCTCCCTGAATTACCGATTTTTCCAACCGGTTGGATGTAAAGGCTAGCGCATGGCCGCTGGTCGATCTAGCGGCATGTTGCAGGTAGTAGCGTAGCATAGGGTCGGTTAGCCGGCCTTTCCGGCGTAGCTCGAAGAGCGAAGGCGGAAGGCGTAACAGGCGGCGGATTACGCTCTCGCTAATCCGCCCTACGTACTGCGGGGAACTGCTCGCAATGACGGCACAATAGAGACATGCATTCGCAGTTTCGCGGCATTGTACGCCCGAGCTTTGCCAGAAAACTGTCCCTCAGAAAATAAGAGGGCGCAGGGAAAGCCGGGTGCCCAATGCACCCGTAGCCTCGCGTGCAAAGTAAAAAGCACACGAGTTAGTCACTACAGGTTTACCGGAAAACACCCCGGCCTTCCCTGCGCAATGGTTTACGGCTTATAGCGTGCTCTCCCTGGTGTCCGGGCTTGTTAGCCACCGTCGCCTGCGCTTCTTATCGCAGACTTGACGCCAGCGTCGGGGCGTCAGGACCACACGATTTTGCCGTCCGCTTCAGCGCCACTCGTCAACGGCACCTCCACGTCCATCGCATCCCCCCACGTTTCGTGACGATCGCGAGCAGCCCCTCTTGTGGGGCGGGATGGGCGGGAAATTACCACAATTTCCGATTTTCGGAAGTAAATATTTTTAGGCCAAAACTGGAAACCCTCAATCAGCTTGAATCCACTCACGAAATTGGCTTTTAGGCGCAGGCGATTTGGCGCCTTCGAGGCCGGACCAGCGAGGTGAATCGGTGCGAATTCGATCAAACTGATTTGCCCCGTCGTCGGGGCAAATCAGCCGAATTGCGAGTCATATTCGCCATCACTTGAACTGCGGAACTGTCGGGACGCTGATGTGCGGCGGCGGTAGCGGCGCGACCTTCTGGGCGTTTGCAATCCCGCTCGGATCGACCACCTGACTTTGCGCCGTGCCAATGATGCCAGCGTTTGGCCGGACCCCTCCGAAATTTCCCCCCGCGAGCGAGCCAGCGCCTCGCGCGAATGAAGCGGTGGTTGAGGCCAGGACCACGAAAACGACTGAAGCGACTTTTGCGGCGGTGTTCGACATGGGGAAGCTCCATTAGAACTCACTAGAATGCGTATGGAGCTGATGTAGGTTCGAAACCCGCCGACACCATTAAAATGAGTTTTAGATCGATCACGGTGCGGCCATCCCTGCCAACTTCACACATGACTGATGATAGCCCTTATGCACGTTGCGCGACCCGCGTTACCACGAGGCAATCTAGCTGAATAACCGTTCAAGAAAGTTCCTCGCCTGTTCCAGGAACGTCACGCGCTCCCGCTCGTTTTCTCCTTGCGCAACAACGATAGGAGAAGCGAATGAAGAAGCTTTCTTGCGTTCTCGCGGCGCTAGCGACAATCGCGGTTGCAGCACCTAGCGTGGCGAGCGCCGAAGGGTTCAGCTTCCGCATCGGTGGCGACCGGGACTATTACCGCGATCATTATCGCGGCCCCCGTGCCGAGTTCTACGAACATGACCGCGGCTGGCATCGCGGCTGGTACGATCGCGATGGCGACCGAACGGTAATCATCAGGCGTCACCATTACTGGGACGACTAATGCAAAATGGCCCCCTGACCGGGGGCCATTTTCGTTAAGGCGCAAAATTCGTAGGGTGGGTTAGCCCAACGGGTCCGCGCAAAGCCCGGCCCGATGACAGGCTCCGGCGTAACCCACCATTCATCCACGCACCACGCACTCATCGCTTCGCTTGGCCCGGTCCCACTTCCTCGAGCAAATCCAGCGCGGCGTCGATCTCTGCCAGCTGGCGCTCGATTTCGTCGCGCTCGTTCGCGCCGGGGTCTTGCTGCAGCCGGTCCTTTAGCTGCTGCTTTCGCGCCAGCAGTTTTGCAACGGTTGTCATCGCATCATCCTGTACTCCCTTACTGATTCAACGCGCGGCGCGACGTTTGGGTCCGGCATGGTGATGAAGCGGAACTGCGCGATGAGCCGCCTGCCTTGTGGTGATGGAACAGGGATGACGCCGGCCGATAATTTGGGCCTGCGGCTTCAAAAAATCTCGCAGGAACCCGCGGCAAAATCACCAATTATCCTGATTGGGTCGCTCCTGGTGGAGCGGCCTGCACGGCACCCGCCCGGTCCCCCCAAAGGACGACGCCCCCCAGCGGCGGGGCCGTGCCCCGGGCGATCCAGCACCTTGAAAAAGTTCAGGAAAGGTTCGCGGTCGCCGGCGATGGAGGTGTCGTAATTTCCTGATTATAATCCGATCGCCTGCATGCGAAGGTAGTGCATCAACAAGGGGGGACGATCGTGCTGACGATGCTTGCAAGATCAATCTTGATCAGTGCTCTCTTGCTTTCCGCTGCCCGCGCCCAGCCAGCACCATTATCGCCCGCTGAGGCAGACCAACTGCAGCCATATCTCCCAGCGCTGGTTCCGGTTCCGCCCAACGGTTGCGCTTGGGCTAGCCGGTCCTTCAGTGACGGCGCGGGATTCTGTGTAGCCGACAAGGTCATGCAGATTTGTGCCGCAGGAAAGTGGGTACGCGAAAGCGGCTCCGAAGGCTGCCACGGCGCCCTCGTCAACACGAAATGATTTTAGGGGCGCGACGGCGGGGCGGGTGAGACGTAACCCGCGTTTTCATCGTCGGTGAATGGCGGCTTTGTTTGCTAGTCTAGCCTACGCGCTCTGAGCAAACGCCAGGCGTTTGCAATGCCAGATAGGATGATGCGTAGAAAAACAACGATCAAAGTAATCTGGAGCCAGACGAAGCCGCCAATCTCCCTGAAGACAAATTCGATTCGCGGACCCCATGGAGACGGAATGCTGTCGCCTATGGCTTCCATGCCCCATTGTATCGCGCGTTGAAGTCCTGTGAGTAGCTCCGGCCATTCGTAAAAGGCAGCGGCGATAAACACCCAGGCCAGGATCACCGCGACGATCCGAAACGAGTGCACTCTCGCGTGATGTCTAAGACCTGAATATCGGGTTTCGCGGGTCAGCGGCTTCGTTTCCCCATTTGGGCTTCAGCACGTAGGGCGGGTTAGCGCAGCGTAACCCGCCGATTATCGCGGGAAGGGTGGGTTACGCTTCGCTAACCCACCCTACGAACTACGAACTGCTCGCGGATCGTCAATTGGGCTTTTCCACATCCGCTGCCGGTGCGCTCGCGGGCGCTGCAGCGCCAGCATCAGCATCAGGGGCCGGCGCCGTCTCCGCCGGATCCGGCTCTGGCGGCTTCACGCTGCCGCCAGTCAAACGCTCGAGCACCGAGCGCACGGCGTCGCGGGTCTTCTTATCCTTGACCGCGTCGAGCAAGGGACCTGCGGCCTGTGAGCGGCGGATCAGGCTTTCCGGATCGGGGAAGATCAGGGGATCGTCCCACGGGCCCTGGACGACGAACGGCAGATCGAAGCCGGCGCCGTCCGCGGCCGCCCCACTCGCGCTTTGGGTCAGGCTGGCCGTGCCCTTCATGTCGTATTCGCGGTTCGGCACCGAGGCGGTGCCGGTCAGCGTCACCCGCGCGGCCGGGCCCTCGAGGCGGACATCCTCGGCGCTGGCGATGCCGTCGGCGAATTTCAGCGCCACGGTGAGCGTGTCGTAGGGCGTCGAGCCCGAGCGGAAATTGCCGGCGCCCGACAGCGGCCGCCGCTCCAGCCGCTTCAACAGCTGTTCGACATTGAAGCCGCCGACCGCCCCGTCATGGCCGGTAAGCACGGCGGTGCCGTCGAGCGATTGCGCCAAGCCGAACGGGCTCGATCCCGACGCCTCCAGCGAGACGTTGAGATTGCCGCGGCCCGAGAGTTTTGAGATGCCGAACAATTCGGATGCGCAGGATTGCAGGTCGACATCAGTGAACTGGAACTGGGCCTTGACGTCGGCGACCGCATCCGAGCGCGCGAGCCCGAACGAGCCCCTGACGATGCCGCCATAGACCTGGGCCTCGCCGACCGAGAGCGCCAGCGCGCCGCCGCGCAAATTGGCGCCGAACGCGGTGCGCCCGAGCTTTGAGGGACCGACCGTCACCCGCGCCGCCGACAGGCGCATGTCGAGATCGGTCGACGACAGCGCGTTCAGGTCGAACAATTGCCGGTTCCAGTCGCGCGCGCCGCTCGCAAGCAGCCGGAAGGTGGAAATATAGGGCGTGAAATCCAGCGCGTCGGCGGCAAGCGTCGCCTGCAGCGTCTGCCTCGTGTTGTTGGAATAGGTCATCACGCCCTCGGCGACGTTGCCGTCGAGCTCGACATTGACGTTGGTGAGCGCGACCGAGGCGCCGACCACGTTCGCCCGCGCCTTCAGCGCGAAGCGGCCGAAGCCGCCGCCGCCCGGCACCGGCTGTCCGGTCCATTGCAGCGCATTGCGCAATGACGCGGTGTCGATGGTGAGCGTGCCCTCCATCATCGCGCTGGTGCGGTTGGCGACGCTGCCGTCGAACGCGAGCTTGAGCTGGGAGCTGGCGAGCCGCGCCTTCACCCCGGAACGCTCGCCCGACAAGGCGGCGACGAAATCGCTCGCCGAGATCGAGCCGTCGACGCGCTCGCCGCGCCAGTCGAACTGCCCGGTCGCGGCAAACGAGCGCGAGATCGAGGGCCACGCCAGCGACAGATCGATGTCACCGAGCTTCTCGGACACGTGGTTGGCGGCGTCATCGTAAGCCAGGATGCCGTCCTGGATGCGGATTTCCGAGAACGAGAGCTGATTGTCGGCGCCGGGCTTCATGGTGCGCGCGATGGTCTGGATGAACGGCGTCCAGTTGCTTTCGCCGTCGGCGGAGCGGGTGACGATGATCTGCGGGCGCAGCATCATGACGTCGGCGATCTCGAAGCGCTGCATCAACAGCGGCAGCAGCCGCAAATTCGCGGTCAGCACGTCGACGGCGAGCGCGGGATCGGTGGTGCCGCCGCCCCTCAAGCCGACGTCATGAAACGAGACATAGCTGCCCGGAAATACCGAGACGTCGATATTGCCTTTGACGACGAGATCGAGGCCGGTGACGGCGCGGATCTGCGCGCCCACCGCCTGACGCAACGCGTCCCGATTGATCAGCCAGGAGGTGGCGATCAGGCCGATCAGCATCAGGCCGAGCAACGCGGCCATCAGCGTCCCCAGGCGCTTCATTCCTTGGGCCATCGTAATGACATTTCCCGATCTGGTTGCTGTCGTCGGCAGGTTCTTAAGGGTAGCTGCCGGGGTGGGCGCCGCACCCGTGCCAAGTGCCGCAACTTGAAGGGTTTTCTTGACGCAATCAAGGCCATCCGGGGTGTTACGGGCCGGGCATGACGGCGTTTGGGCCTGTCATTGACGCCTTGCGAAGATTCCGCCTAATAATTCCGACGTCCCTCCAAGAGGTCGTAATCCATGAACAAGGTTTATCCCGACGCCAGATCCGCCCTCGACGGCGTTCTGAAGGACGGCATGATGATCATGTCCGGCGGTTTTGGCCTGTGCGGCATTGCCGAGACCCTCTCGGAGGCGATCCGCGACTCCGGGGTCAAGAACCTCACCGTGGTCTCCAACAATGCGGGCGTCGACGGCATCGGGCTTTCCCGCCTGCTCGAGACCCATCAGATCAAGAAGATGATCTCCTCCTATGTCGGCGAGAACAAGCTGTTCGCCCAGCAATACCTCGCGGGCGAATTGGAGCTCGAATTCAATCCGCAAGGCACGCTCGCCGAGCGCATCCGCGCCGGCGGCGCCGGCATTCCGGCCTTCTACACCAAGACCGGCGTCGGCACGCTGATTGCCGAGGGCAAGGAGGTGAAGGAATTCGACGGCGAGAAATACCTGATGGAGCGCGGATTATTCGCCGATCTCGCCATCGTCCATGCCTGGATGGGCGATACCGCCGGCAACCTCGTCTATCGCAAGACCGCGCGCAATTTCAACCCGATGATGGCGACCGCCGCCAAGGTCACGGTGGCCGAAGTCGAGCACCTGGTGCCGGCGGGCCAGCTCGACCCCGACCACATCCACACCCCCGGCATCTTCGTGAAGCGCATCGTCCAGGTCGGCACCGGCAACAAGCGCATCGAATTCCGCAACACCAGGCCGCGCCCCACCAATGCGGCTGCAACCGGAGTTGAAATCTGATGGCCTGGACCCGCGAACAGATGGCGGCGCGCGCCGCAAAGGAATTGCGCGACGGCTATTACGTCAATCTCGGCATCGGCATTCCGACGCTGGTGTCGAACTATATCCCCGACGGCATCGACGTGAATTTGCAGAGCGAGAACGGCATGCTCGGCATGGGGCCGTTCCCCTACGAGGGCGAGGAGGACGCCGACCTCATCAACGCCGGCAAGCAGACGGTCAGCGAGCTGCCGACCACCAGCTATTTCTCCTCAGCCGATTCCTTCGGCATGGTGCGCGGCGGCCATATCGATCTGTCGATCCTGGGCGCGATGCAGGTGGCGCAGAACGGCGATCTCGCCAACTGGATGATCCCCGGCAAGATGGTCAAGGGCATGGGCGGCGCGATGGATCTGGTCGCGGGCGTCAAGCGCGTCGTCGTGGTGATGGAGCACTCCGCCAAGGACGGCCCAAAACTCCTGAAGAAGTGCAACCTGCCGCTGACCGGCGAGAAGGTGGTCGACCTGGTGGTCACGGAATTAGCCGTCTTCACCATCGACAAGCACGGCAGCGACGGCATGGCGCTGATCGAGCTTGCCGACGGCGTCACGCTCGACGAGGTGAAGTCGAAGACCGAAGCCGAATTTCGCGTCGCGCTGAAGAACGCTTAAAGAGGTGCGACCCGTTGGGTCGCAATGACGGCTGGAACGGTCGGCGCCGCCCCCCTTCATTGCGCGCAAGCGCGGTAGCTTTCGCGAGCCGTCTTGACTACGATCCCCCGGCAGCCGGCGTTCAAGACCGGCCCACGCATTCGTTGGGGGGGAAGTTCACATGGCTCTCGCAGTAAACGCCGGCGCGCGTCTCGACCGGCTGCCGATCTCATCGTTCCACTACCGGATTTTCGCCCTGATCGGCGCCGGCATGTTTTTCGACGGATACGATCTTTATATCGCCGGCGGCGTGCTGGCTTCCGTGATCCAGACCAAGTTCTCGACCGGTCCGCAAAATCTGCAATTCATCTCGCTGACCTTTGTCGGCATGACGCTCGGCGCGCTGATCACAGGCTTTGTCGGCGACAAGATGGGGCGGCGGTTCACCTATCAGATCAATCTGTTGATCTTCGGGCTGGCGTCGCTGGCGGCGGCCTTTGCGCAGGACATGAACCAGCTGATCGCCTGCCGCTTCGTGCAGGGCCTTGGCCTCGGTGCCGAAATCGTGGTCGGCTATTCGACGCTGACCGAATTCGTTCCGCCGCAGACGCGCGGGCGCTGGCTGTCGATGATGGCGTTCCTGGTGGTGGCCGGCTTCCCGGTGACCGCCTTGCTCGGCTATCTGATCATCCCATCCTTCGGATGGCGGCCGATGTTCGTCATCGCCGCCGTCGGCTCGCTGATCGTCTGGTATCTGCGCAAGAACCTGCCGGAGTCGCCGCGCTGGCTTGAGGCGCAAGGCCGCACCGCGGAGGCCGAAGCCTTGATGCAGACAATCGAAAATGAATCCGCCGGCGCCGGGCCGCTGCCGCCGGTGGTGGTGCCGCCGCAGGTCGCCCAGGTCGCCGCGTCCGATATGCTGAAGCCGCCGCTGTTGCAACGCATGATCGTGGGCTCCTGGGTGCTGATCACGATCAACACATTGATCTTCGGCTTCGTGATCTTCCTGCCGCAGTTTTTCCTGCGCGAGGGACTGACGATTGCCAATTCGCTCGCCTATACGCTGGTGCTGTCGGTCGCATCGCTCGTCGGTTGCGCGCTCGGCGCCTATTTGTCCGACGCCATCGGGCGGCGCTGGAGCATCATCGGCGCCTCGATCGTGACCATCGTCACGGGCTACATCTATGCCCGCTTCAACGCGACGTCCGACCTCGCGATCGTGCTTTCGGTCGGCTTCGTGCTGATCGTCGCGATCTATGTGCAGACGGCGATCCTGTTCGGCGTCTACACGCCCGAACTGTTCCCGACCGAGATACGCTTGCGCGCCAACGGCATCTGCAACACGCTCGGACGCGGCGCCACTGTGGTGTCGCCCTTCATCGTCGGCAGCCTGCTGGCATCCTATAAGCTGCCGGGCGTGGTCTGGCTGATGATCGGCCTGGTCGTCGTTCAGATCGTGGTGGTGTGGGCCTGGGGCGTCGAGCCGCGCAATCGGGGGCTGGAGGATGTCGCCGCCAAGGCCTGAACGTGCGCCATCGCTGGAAAGGAGAGAGCGGGATGGATCGGCTTTTTGCTGGCGGCACCGTCAATGCGGCACAGACCGGCAACGGCGCGCCGCTGTTTCTGTTGCACTCGCTATTGTCGGATCGCGCGAGCTTTGACGCGGTCGCGCCAAAGCTGTCGCAATCGTTTCGCGTCATCGTTCCGGAGCTGCCGGGCTTTGGCCGATCGCTAGCCGTGAACGGCGGGCTTGCAGACATCGCCGATCGCATGGCGGAGGCGGTGAAGGATGGATCCCTTGGCGGAGGCGCGATCGTGCTCGGCAATGGCTATGGCGGCTTCGTCGCGCTGCAGATGGCCATTCGCCATCCCGCCATCGCAACGCGGCTCATTCTGGCCGATAGCGGCGCGGCGTTTTCCGATCCGGGCCGCCAGGCGTTTCGCAACATGGCGACCGCGGCCAGCGCCAACGGGCTTGCGGCGATCACGGACGTCGCGATGCGCCGGCTGTTCGCGCCGGAATTTCAGGCGGCCCATCCGGAGTTGATGCGCGATCGCCGCGAGGCGTTCCTGAAAACTGATCCGGAGGTGTTTCGCGCCGCCTGTGCGCAGCTTGCCGAACTCGACCTCAGGGACGAGCTTGCAAAGGTCAAAATGCCGGTGCTGGTCATGGTCGGCGAGCATGACGAGGCGACGCCACCGCCGATGTCGCATGAACTGGCCGCGCTCCTGCCCGACGCGCGGCTGAAGATCATTCCCGGCTGCGCGCATGTCCCGCAACTGCAATCGCCAGACCTGTTCCTGGAGGCGATCTCCGATTTCCTGCAAGCGACCAGCACCATGCCGGCGTGATTGCGCGCGGCAGTCGGGTGAGAGATTGCCTTTGTTACACGGCGTCCAATGCCTCGACGAGGCCACCCAGCACCGCCAGTGCGTCCACCGTCCCGTCATTCTCCCCCTTCTCGAAATCTGCGCCGCTTTGGGCCATGGTGTTGGTCACGTGAGCCAAGCAGAGAACCTTGCAAGCGGTTGCCGCGGCGAAGGCATACAGCGCGGCGGCCTCCATTTCGACGGCGAGGATACCCTTGCCCGCGGCTGCCTGAATGGCCTGGCTGGTCTCCCGGAAGGGAGCGTCCGTCGTCCAGCTCGCGCCGCGGATCGTTCTCGGACCATCGGGTTTGACGGCTTCCGTTGCAGCCTTGAGCAACCGGGGGCAGGCGTTGGCGTATTCCGACGGCGCGGCATAGTGGTAGCTCGTCCCCTCGTCGCGAAGCGCGCGGTCGATGATGATGAAATAGGGAGGAGGCCCGGCTGCGACGATCTGCCCCGCCGACGTCAGGCTGATCAGCAAGCGGCATCCGCTTGCGAAAAGCTCTTCAGCCACCAGAACAGCGAAGGAAGCGCCGACCGCCCGCCCGACGATTCCGACCTGCCTTCCGGCGAGGCTGAAGACATCGAGTTCGGTATGATAGCATGGCCAGCCTTCGAAGGGCCTGGCATGGCCGGTCCTGCGCAGATGGCGCACAAGATCGCCGTCGGGATCGAGCAGGCAAACGGCGGGGACGTTGGCCTCCATGATGTCCTTCTGGCGCCGCGCTTCCCGCATCAATGCCGAAGGCACGAAGACGGAAGGCATCGATGGATCCTTGTTGTCGAGGATGGGAGGTGTCGCCATCTATCGTGCACCTTGAAGGTTCGAAGGATCGAAGGATCAGGAGGCCGTCGTGGACAAGACCGACCGCCAGGCACATTGGCAGAACGTATATGCGACTAAAGCGGAAAGGGAGGTAAGCTGGTTTCAGGAGAATCCCGCGCCATCGCTCGATCTCATTGCCGCCACCGGAATATCCAGCGATGCCGCGATTATCGATATTGGGGGCGGGGCTTCAAGGCTAGTTGATCATCTCCTCGACAAGGGCTTTCGCCGGTTATCGATACTCGACCTGTCGGCAACGGCGCTGGAGGAAGCGAAAAAGCGGCTCGGCCGGCGCGGCGACGCGCTCGAGTGGATTGTCGCGGACATCACCGCCTGGCAACCCTTGGGCATCTATGACCTTTGGCACGATCGAGCCGCCTTTCATTTCCTGACCGATCCGGCGGACCGCGATGCCTACGTCGCCTGCCTGAAGAGGGCCGTGCGCCCTGGTGGTTACGTCATCATCGCGACTTTCGCTCCCGACGGCCCGGAGCGCTGCAGCGGGTTGCCGGTCGTTCGACACGATGCCGCCTCCCTGTCCAGGATCCTGGGTGACGATTTCGTGCTGGTCGGGGAACGACGACATGGGCACGCGACCCCTTGGGGCGCTGTCCAGCAATTCCAGTTCAGCACGTTTCGCCGAAATTGAGCTCAGCCGTCTTTCAATTCAGCATTCTCGCGGCGGGCACGAGAACCTTTTCCGTTCCGATTGAATCGGAACGAAGGCTCTCTTTCTTGTTTTGACGCGTTTTCTTCACGCGAACCGGTATCCACTTTGCTGGAAAACGCTCTAGCTCCGCGCCAGCGCGCTTGAAAACACGACTTCGATCAGCGTGCCCGAGCGCGCCCCGGTCTTGATGTGGAATTGCGCGCGATTGGCCTCGACCAGGGCCTTGGTCAGCGAAAGGCTGACGGGCGAACCGTCGGAGGCCTGCTCGGACGGCGGCAGGTTGCGGAACGGCTCCAGGGCAGCCGCGACTTCATTGTCGTTGAGCCCGGGACCGGTATCGCGGATCCGCAATACCACTTCGCCCAGATCGGACAGCGCGGTGGAAACGATGACCTGGCCGCCGGCATTGGCGAGGTGGATCGAGTTGCCGATCAGGTTCAGCGCGATCTGCCGCAGCGTGCGGGCGTCTGCGACCACTGGCGGCAGCGTATGCGAAAGCGAGGAGCGGATGATGATGCGCTCGCGGTTGGCCTGCGACTGCATCACCGCGACGCAGCTTTCGACCAGATCGTTGAGGTTCTGGTTGGCAAAGGTGAGGTCGAGCCTGCCGGTCTCGATCCGCGACAGCTCGAGCAAATCGTTGATGATGGCGATCACATGTTCGCCTGAGCTGCGGATGTCCTTCAAGTATTCGACATAGCGTTCGTTGCCGAGCGCGCCGAACCGCTCCGCGATCATTACTTCGGCAAAGCCGATGATGGCATTGAGCGGCGTGCGCACTTCATGGCTGATCCGCGCCAGCAAGTCCGCTTTGGCGTTGGCCGCGTGATCGGCCTGCCGCCGCGCCGGCTGCGAGTCGCCTTCGCCCTTCTTGCTTTGCGACAGATCGCGAAATACCGCGAAGAAATTCGCCCCACCAGGACGGGTCCGTCCGATGGTCATCGACAACGGGATGATGCCGCCGTTGCGCTCGCGGCCGAGCACGTCACGGCCGTGATCGAGCAGGCTTGCGACGTCGGCGCCCTTGATGCCGGCGAGATGGTCCTGCACCAGGCGCTGGCTTTCCGGCGCGAACAGCTCGGCGAGATGGCGCTGCACGAACTCCTGCCCGTCATAGCCGAACAGCGCTTCGGCGCTGCGATTGCAGGCATGGATGGCGCCCCCGGCGTCGAACATCACGACGCCTTCGGCGGTGGTGTCGAGAATGGCGGCAAGATCCTCGGCATCGGCGTAGCCGACCGCCGCAGGCGGCCTGGTCGGCTTGGTCGGTTTGGCTTCCGCGATCGCGGCCATGGCCGGCGCGGCTGACGCGGACGAACAAATCAAGGCGAGCGCCGGATCGCCGTCCCATGAGATCGTGAACAGGCGGGCGTCGGTCGCAGACGAAGCCTCCGCGCCAGTCGCTTGCTTGTTGCCTTTTTCGTTTTCTTTTTCGTTTTCCCGGCTCGCGGAAATCGTCATCGGCGTGCCGGCCTCCGACGTGCTGCTGGCGGAGGAGACGCCGGGTTCGACATAGAGCGCGTCGAGGCCGCCGGCCTGTTCCAGCGTATACAGGCTGGCATAGCCGATGCGCTTCAAGAACGCCGGGTTGGCATAGAGCAGCCGGTCGAACCGGTAGATCAATATGCCCGTGGGCAACAGGTCGAGCAGCGCCCGGTCGCGCTGCGCCTCACCGCGCGCCGGCCGCTCGGGGGGCGCCAGCCAATCCGGATGCTCGCTTGCTGGATGCTCGCTTGCCGGCGGGTCGCCAGCCCGCTGATCGCTGGCCGGCTCGAGCGTGGGTGGCGAGACCTGCGGTCCGGGCGCCGCTTCGGTCACTCCGGGGGTGGTGGCCGGCGGGTCGGCCGTGCCGTCGTCGCCGTCGAGCCGCTCGGACAATTGCCGCGCGAGCTCGTCGAAAGCGTTGTTTTCCACCGGCGTGAGGGCCGGCGATTTTGGGTCGCCGACCAGGCGAAACGGCACGACATTTGGGGGCGTTTCCACGGGTCTTTCCAAATCGGTTGGTGGTGAAGTCTCGACGGCAACCCGCGCTAACAACTCAGAAGGCAAGAACGAACTCATATCAGAGGTTGCAGGCGAATTCGCGGCGGGAAAGTCCCGAACGCCCGAGTCTTTGGAAAAGTCCCTGGAGAAGTCTTTGGAAAACGAGTCTTTGGTAAACAAGTCTTTTGCAGACAAGTCTTCTGCAGATAAGTCTTTTGCAGATAAGTCCTGCGCGGGATCGATCCGAGTGCTTCCGGCTGAAAGCCCTTGCGGCAGGGACTTACCGGGCGATTCGAACCGGCGCAATGCGGCGAGCCGGGTCAGACCGTCGAGATCGCGGCATACGCCAAAACCCCGATAGCCGGCAAATTTTCGCATCCGATCAAACACCGGCAACCCGGTGAACTCGACCGGCAACCGGTCGCCGCCGTCGGCGGGCCAGTTCAGCGTGATGCCGCTCCAGGTATCCTGGGTGGCCATCGCCTTGGCGACGCGGCCATCGGGATCAAGCCCGAAGGTTTTGGCGATTTCGCCCCACGGCCTATTGAAACGGGCGGCCGCGCGTGAACCGATCAGGTCGGTGAACTCGCCCCTGTCGAGCAGGAAGCGGCCGTCGGCATCGATCTGCCACACGAAGCGGAGCGGGTGCTGGCGCGGCGGCGGCGGCCCCTCGAGCCATGATGGCAACTCCCTCGGCGATGGCAATGCGGGCTCCTCCGTGACGGCCTCGACAGGGGGCGAAAGTCCATTTGCTGGCGCGTCGATCTCCGATGTCGGCGCTTCGGGCGCCGCGCCTTCATGCACTATTTCAGGTTGGCTCGCCGCGTGGTCTGCGGTTTCCGCCGGCCGCTCCGCGAACTCGTCGACCAGCTCAAATCCCGCCGCCGCTATGTCGTTGACCTGTGCGCTCGGCGTGGCGCTGGGCACGATCAGCCCAACCAGAGCGACATCGGCGCCGTGACCGATCCTCTGCAGCACCATCTTGCCGGTGCCGATCTGGGCCTCGACGCGGCCCAGCCGTAGCGCGTCGTTGCGCTCGCCCTCGAGGCCGGCCTCGCCGAGATTGCGAAAGCCGAGCAGCAGTCGGGCGGCGTCGCTGGCGCCGACCAACGTGCCGTCGCGCGCGAACGCGACGATCGGTGCTTCGATGCCCTCGACCAGCCGTCGCAGCCGCTCGGCCAGCGCCATGGTGCGCGCGGCAGTATGGGCCACGATCAGGATACCATGGCTGCCGTCAGAAAAATCGAGCCGCGCGCAGCCGCAAGTCATCAGCATGCCAGGCGGTGCGCCGAAGCCGTGCAGCCGCTCCATCCGGGTCGCGCTGTTCGGCGGCAGCCGGCCTGCGAGCTGCGCGACCTGCCGGCGGTGCGGGTCTGCCGGCCCAAATGTCTTGTCCGCGAGGCCTATGCCGTTCGCAGCGCCGAACAGGTCGGCGCCGACCGGATTGGCCCAGAGAATCCGCGCGCCGTCGGTCGACCAGAGCCAGACCGGAAGCGCGCTTGTTGCATGCACGGCCAACAACGGATCGCTGAAGCCTCGCAACTGGAATTCCGAATGGTTCATTGCCCGATCGACCGGCCCGATGGCCTGCATGTTGCTCCACTATGGTGTCAGAAGCCGGCGGCCCGACAATGACAGCCTCAACGGGTCGTTACTATCGCTTGCGGCGGGCAGCAGGTCCACGGCGCGGGCGTAACGGAACTGCCGAAAGCCGCAATAATCTTGACTGCGGCCGAACCTCCTAGTGGCTTTTGCGTTGGAGTATCCCGCGGGCCGCGCGACCGGGGTTCACGATCGGGAAACCGGCGAATGCCGCGTCGCAGCGGTCAATTCTTACCGATTGATTGGGGAGCGAACGAGAACAGGAGTAGGACCATGAGCGACCAAGTCCGAGACCGTTTCGAAATCCCGAAGGAAATGCGATCGATCGCGGAGACGGGCCTCGAGCAGGCCCGCAAGGCGTTTGAGAAATTCCTCGCCAACGCGGAAGCCGCCGCAGGCTCGATCGAGGAGCAAGGCGCGACCGTTCGCGCCGGCGCCAAGGACATCAACGCCAAGGCGATCGCCTATGCGGAGAAGAACGTGCAGACCTCGCTCGACCATGCGCAGTCGCTGCTGCACGCCAAGGATCTCGCCGAGATGATGCGGCTGCAAAGCGAATATGTGCAGGCGCAGATGCGTTCGCTGGCGGAGCAGGCCGGCGAAATGGGTCAGATCGCCGCTCGCGCGGCAATGGACGCTGCCAAGCCCAAAATCCAGCCGTGACGATCTAAATCGGGCGGTTAAGACGGAACGCAGACCCGGATAGGTCACATGTGCGGCATCGCGGGACCGAATGCGGTGCATTGCACAAAATTGACATGATATGGGTATCTTATGTCGGGTGCCGGACACTCGGCACCCCTATTGCGCGATCTCGTTCGACGTCCCCGCATCCAGCGCCGGGCACGCTCACGAGGGGATACCGCCGGTTTACCCCAGTCGCAAAGGACACATGACCATGGCTAACCCCACCGATCCTTTCTCCGCCTCCATCATTCCGTTTGAAGTACCCGAGCAGATGCGTGCGTTCGCCGAAAAGGGCGTCTCGCAGGCCCGCGACAACTACGCCAAGTTCAAGGATGCCGCCGAAACCCACAACGGCACCATCGAGGCGGTGTTCACGACCGCCAGCAAGGGCATGAGCACATACTCCGCCAAGCTGATGGAATTCATGAAAGCCAACGCCACCACCTCGCTCGATTTCGCGCAGGAGCTGTTCGGCGTGAAATCGCCTTCCGAGGCATTGGAGCTGTGGACCACCCATACCCGCAAGCAGCTCGAGACGATGTCCGCCCAGGCCAAGGAGCTCGCCGAATTGAGCCAGAAGGTCGCGGCCGAAACCGTCGAGCCGATCAAGGCCACCGCGTCGAAATATTACAAGCCGGCCGCCTGAGCCCTTCTTGCGCGTATTCTGCCGCAGATAACTCCACGCAATCGGCGTAAACTTGATTGTGAAGCAAAACCGCATTTTTTTGCGGAACGCGCGGCTACGTTTCTCCTGAATAAACCCGGGCCGGTTGCCCGGGTTTTTGTTTTGGATCGGCCCGTCCGCGCGTTAGCCCTGGAAGCCGGCCCGGCCTTGCCAAATCTGAGCGTTGCACCTAGTTTCCGGCCGGTCGGCAACCCCTTTTTGGGCCCGCTTTCTAAGGATGCAGTTGTAGCTCAGTTGGTTAGAGCGCCTGTCTGTGGAACAGGAGGTCGGTGGTTCGAGCCCACCCAACTGTACCAACAAAATCAAATAACTTAGATGAACATTGGAATAGGCATCAGCAGTCCCATGCACACATCATGCACACATGCGGCGTGTATTCGAAACTGCAACCGGTTGGTCGGCCGACTGCATCGCCACCTTCATAGACGGTAAATAGAATCGGACGCCCCAAGCCAAAGAGCCTACGGTGGCTTCGGGGGAAGCCACGATGCATCGGTACCTTTTGCTTGGTGTTGCCGCTGTCAGCCTATTGCTCGCCGGTTGCAGTGGAGATGTTGAAGCCGATAGAGCCAAGGCCGAGGCAATGTGCCGGGACTGGGTTTCGCAGGGTCTCGAAAAGAATATGTCCCAATGCGTGGCAACGACCATGCAGAACTATGCGGCGTTGCGCCCGCGCCTGCGCAGCATAACAATAGGCGGGGATGGCGGGGGATCGGGTTATTACCCAGCGGCCCCACCGGCATCCGACGCGCCTCCGCTGCCGAACATCATCCCGCCGACCGTTCGCTGCCAGTCGGTCCCTGCGGGAATGGGGACCGTCCAAACCATCTGCCGCTAGCTCATGATACCCGCGTTCAGACGGACCGTTGCCATCATTCGTTTAGGTTTGAGCGTTTACGCAATCATTGCAGCGTCGTCCAATTCCGCTGCGGCGATGGACTTCTCAACTAAACAGCTCTCGGATGGGGACCGTTTCGTTTTGGCAAAGGGCGAAATAGTCGATGGTGATACCGAACGTCTGCGTTTTGCGCTTCAGTCGGTGGGACGGAATCGATATGGCAACAAAGAGATGGCGCTTGAGAGCGGCGGAGGGCTGGTCGCCGAAGCGCTCAAAATGGTTGCGCTGATGGACAAGGAAAAGGTCTCGACAGTCGTTCTGCCCGGGGCTATGTGCGCCTCGGCGTGCGCTCAAATAGTGTTCTTGGCGGGCGTGCATAAAGTCGTGGCTGATGGTGGTCAGCTAGGCTTTCATACGTGCGCAGCCGGACGAAACAAATCGCCGCTTTGCAACGAGATCATCGCACAGAATGCCCTTGAGCATGGAACTGACCACGGCTCAGTTATGGCTTTCATGGAATATACCGGCCCGTCCGAAATGATTTGGTTTAGTTCCAAAGACGCCGACTGTTATGGGTTCACACGGTGGCCCCCAGGGGCAAATCGGGGGAAGCAGCCGGGCGAGATCGCCCCGTGCATAGAAAGTGGCATTAAGGGACTTTATGCACGATAAGAGTTTTTGATTATCTCCGCTGGGAAGCTATTTTTCTAATCAGTGGCCGATCGGCATGGGGTTTGAATATTTTTACGGATTTGTCGGCGGCGACACCAGCCAGTGGCAGCCGAACCTATTCCGCAACACCACCGCGATTTACCCCTATCTCAACAATCCCAAATGGAATTTGACCACCGCTATGGCTGACGATGCCATCGGCTGGATGAACCAACTCAATTCAATCGATCCAAGCAAGCCCTTCTTCTACTACGTTCCTGGCGGCACGCATGCACCGCACCACCCGACGCCGGAGTGGATTGAGAAGATTAGCGACATGCACTTGTTCGACAACGGATGGAACGCGCTACGCGAGCAAATTTTCGCCAACCAGAAGAGGCTCGGCGTCATCCCGCAGGACGCGCAGTTAACGGCGTGGCCCGATGGGCAAGCCGAGTTTGGCGGTGCGAAACTGGCAAAGTGGGAGACGCTGTCCGACGACGAGAAGAAGATGTTCATCCGGCAGGCAAATGTTTACGCAGCTTATCTCGCCTACACCGACCGGTCGCGGATGACCCAAAAGTCTTGGTGCCGTTTCGTCCCGACGCGGGGTCGTTCTGCCGGACGTTTCCGACTGATCAATTTTGAAGTAGCCTGCAGCCATCTTGAACCTGACGGGCCACCATGCTCACGCTCTATTCCTATCCGCCGCTGTTCGGCGTCGCCGACAACAATGGCTACGGTCTGAAGGTATTCGCCTTCCTGAAGCTCGCCGGCGTGCCGTTCCGGCACGAACACATTTTCGATGCGTCGAAGGCGCCGCGCGGACAATTGCCCTATATCGTCGACGGCCATGACAGGGTTGGCGACAGCGAGACCATCCTTGCGTATGTCACGGAAAAATATGGCGTGACGCTGGACGTGGCGCTGACGCCGGCGCAGCGCACGACCAATCTCCTCATCACGCGTACGCTCGACGATCTCTACTGGGTGATGTCCTATTCGCGCTGGAAGGACGAGCGCTACTGGCCCCAGTTCCGCGATGCGCTCAAGCGCGAGCATCCGAGCCTTACCGATGACGGGTTGATGAAGGCCAAGGAGTTCAACGCCCATCGCTATTATTACCAGGGCATCGGCCGCTTCGAGGCTGACGCCGCGATGGCCCGCGGGCTCGCCGATCTCGCCGCACTCGCGAACCTAATCCCGCGGCAGGGCTACGTGCATGGCGACAGACCGACGGCATCGACGCTGGCATCTATGGCTTCATCGCCAACATCTACTTCTACGATATCGAGACGCCATTGAAGGAATTCGTGGTCTCGCAAGACGGTTTGGCACAACATTGCCGTGCCATCCACGCGGCAGTCAGTATGTAAGAGTGGAATAAGATCAGGCTGCCGATGCCGCATGGCGCGCGCCCGGCCCCGCCCAAGGCCGGTTTGCCGAAATGGCGCTAACTATCGCCCCCTTTGGAACGGTCGGGATGTCGCCTCCTGGCACGAAACGGACCAATGGGGCCGGTCTGACGAAGTCCGTTCTTGAAGGTAAAGCCGACTTCCCGGTGGCCCACCCAGACTTCTCAGTTTGACCCGCACCGGAAAAGGTTCCGCCATAACGTCATGCACGGACAGCGTCTAATATGTTATGAGGTGAGCGTTACCGCCGAAAATTGCGGGGATGAGAGCCATGAGGCGGCGTGAGTTTATCGCGGGTTTTGCCGCTAGCGCGGGTTGGCCGTTCGCTGCTCGCGCGCAGCAACCAGGCAAAACATATCGTGTCGGGCTATTCGCAAACCGGGCAATTCCCGATGGCGAGGAACGGCGCAAGGCGATTGTGCAAGTCCTAGCGGAACACGGTTTCGTCGAAGGGCGCAATCTTCAATTCGAGCCCCGCTGGGGAGATGATCTAGCTGAAAACGCAGAAGCTTTAAAAGCATCCAAAGTCGACGTTATTGTCACCTTCGGATATCCGGCTTCGTTGGCAGCAAAGACATTCGCAAGGGATGTGCCCGTCGTTTGCAGCGGGGCGGGCGATCCGGTCGCGACCGGCCTAGCCGACAGTCTCGCGCGACCGGGTGGCAATCTGACAGGCGTCACCGAACTTGCGACCGAACTTAGCGCGAAGCGGCTTGAAATCCTCAAGGATGCCGTTCCGAACCTGAAAAGAGTAGCGATGTTTTTTAATGCAACTGATCTCGCCATGATTTGCGCTCTCGCGCGGCTGAAGGCGCAGCCAAAGTTCTTGATATCAGTGTTCAGCCCCTAGGGGTGCGTGAGCCGAACGATTTCGGCAACGCTTTTGCCGAAATGACCCAATCCCTGCCCGATGCCATCCTCATGGTTTCAGATACGCTTACAGTCCTTAATCGGAAGCAAATCATGGAATTCGCCACCACCCATCGACTGCCGGCCATCTACGAATTCAGTTTTTTAGTGCGCGATGGCGGTCTGATGTCATACGGGCCGAAGCTGGGGGAGACTGGATCAAGAGTGGGGAACTTGGTGGTTCTCATCCTTCTTGGCGCGCGGCCAGCGGATTTACCGCTTGAAGAACCCACACAGTTTGAGCTTGTCATCAATCTGAAGACCGCAAAAGAGATCGGACTAAATATGCCGCCTGCACTGCTTTTACGCGCCGATCAAGTGATCGAATAAGTTTCTCTCTGCTGCGCTGATTCCGGAATTGTATAGGTTTTCGGATGCCGGCATGGCGAGACTATCCCCACACTCCGACGGCCGGCGTCCGAAAAGCGCCAAGGCACGAAGTCGCGGGATGTGGGGCACCGGCAGTGCAGCCGGTGCTATGGGGATTTGTAAGAGGTGCTCGACTTAGGAAATTCGAAGAGTAGCGACTTCGAATGCGTGCACAACTTAAGCGATTTGGCACGATTGTTGCCAAGAGGGGATTTAATGTTTTTGGCCCGTGTGATTTCAAATAGTTGCACGTAGCAGAAATGGCACATCCTACAACTGCTGCGCGATTAAACGGTTGATCCACATTCAGTGGCATGGCTTGAATCAATTTCTTGCGAGCAGAAATATACACGGCACTTCAAGCAACCTGGCTGGCGCTTTCGTCAAGCTTTTTTGTATTTGCGTTATAGGCCGGGTCGATGGTTCGTCGTGAAAGGGTGGCTGGCTTCAGATGATCCTGTTGTTCTTGATCATGCGTTGCACGCCGACAATACGCCAGTTGATCGAGGCAACCCTGCTATCGCTGTCCCTCCATCGGCTACCAGTCTCTCGGCTCTGCTCCCGCGCAGCGGGCTGGAGCGCAGCGACTTTGTGCATTGGCACAAAACGGACATAGCGCGATGTCCGACTTGAGTCCGTTATGCGCTCCATAGCGGACATCGATTAGCCGTTACCCACCGGCCTTGACTTTCGAGTGTGCGCCCATCCATGAGATAGCCAATGGCTTGTCGCCGGGGCTGGCCCTTCCGCTCGCAACCGCCTCCTGAAAGGCTGCGTCGATCTCTGCCTTTATCATGCGCCGCCCGTCGATCATGGCCCAGATCATGAAGGGTTTGCCTTCTGGGGTGAGCGTACCTTCCAGTCCGTCAAGTCGTCGGTTCAGGTCTCGCATGTTGTTTCCGTCGGTGACACGATAATGCGGAACACGAAGTTGTCAGATTCCTGGGCCTGTCCGGCGTCGACCAACGCGCGACGCTTTGCCTCGCATTCCTCCTTCGAGTGGCCGATCACTCGCCGCCACATCCGGTGTTCTTCCGGCGAAGCGGTAGATTCCAATCTAGAGAGTCGGGTTTGTAGGGTCATTTGTGTGTGGCCTCTTCCAGTTTCCGGATACGTTCTTCAAATTCTGCTGTCTCAATGATTTTGGCGAAAGCTTGCACCATCCTGGTCAGTTCTGCTGCCTCCGTCGGTGTCAGATCACCCTCCGCAACCGCCTTCACAAGCGCGCCCATGGCCAGCACGGCGTCGCTGACCGTCTTCATCTCCGGCAGGTCGAAGGCCACCGGGGAGTTCTACGGGGCGGGGCGAGCCTATCCATGCAGAGTCTCAGCGCCTGCATGTCGCCGGCTTTCGCAAGCTCGATTGCCTTCCGCGTGAGGGCCTCTCCCTCGCCCTCAAGCAACGCCTCGATAGCCACGGTGGTGCGGTGCCGCGCGCCTTTGGGGCGTCCGCTGGGGTTGCCGGACTGTCCCGGCTTAAAACGGGTGTCGGCCTGTTGTGGCCCTCTATTTTCAGGTTTCGCCATTGCTGGAGTCCGTTTGCTCTTCATGACGCGCAGGACCCCGATAACAACGATAACGCGGTAACGGCTGGGGACACTTATTCACCCTCCTCGTTATCGGCGTTATCGCTGTTATGGGGGTTTGACGGTTCGAGCCAATAACGCCCCTTACCCGCCTTGTGCACCTCGCCAGCCTTCGCCATCTTGAAGAGTAGCTGCCGGACATTCAGGCTCGGCTTGCCGGTCGCGCTTGATAACTCCGCTGGCGTCATGGGTTCGCCGTGATCCGTCAACGCCGCGATAATGCCGATCCGCTCATCGGAGCGCCTGACGTCTGCAGCCTCGCCAAGAATGCTCCAGAAACCGCCCGCGAAGATCAGAGCCGTTTCTTTCTCTTCAACGTCGCGGCCTCGGACGTACAGCGTCTTGCCGTTCTGGTCGCTGTCGAGCACCAGCGTTGTATCTGCGCAGGCTCCGAGCCCGTTCGATCCACTCAGGGCCTCAAGTGGATCTTCCGCACCGCCCTTCTTGGTATGGTGCAGCCCCAGCACCGCAATGCCGTTCGAAGTCGCCCAGTGCTGGAGCGGTGCCCATGCGCTGTAGTCGTTCTCGTATGCGTTGCGCGCCAAGCTGCCGGGCGGTTTGATCCGCTGAAGCACGTCGATGATGGCGAAGCGCGGTTCCGCCACTGACTGCCGCCAGCGCTCCAACTCGTTGACGAAGCCCGCGTCAAGTTGCGGGGCTTCCGTCACCCACTCCAGCCGCGACAAGTCCGGCCTGCTGCGCTCGTCAGGAAATAGCGTGTTGATCCGGTTCTGGATACGGCGGGGGCCGTTCTCCATGTCGATGTAGAGCACGTCACCCTGCTCGCACATGATTGAGCCCATCGCAGCGCCGCCGGTCGCTACCGCCAGCGCCATATCGATTGCCAGCCACGTTTTGCCCAGCTTCTGCCGGCCAGCCAGCACTAGAAAGCCTTCGCTGATGTAGCCTGGAACCACCCAGTTAATCGGCGCGAAGGTCCGCGCCATGATGTCATTGGTGCTGGTGCGCACGAATTTGACGCGCGGATTACCGGCGTTCTGCCTCATGTTGTCGATCCGCAGGATTTGAGCGTCAAGCTCGTGGTTGGTATCTGCCGGCGTCAACATTCACCGCCTCCAAGATAGAACATTGAGGCGATGTGAACCGGCACCTGTTCCAGCGCAGCAAGGTCGTTTGCCGCGCGTTCTGGCGTGATCCAACCGTACTTCAACGATATGCCGATCTCGTCTATCTCGTGCTGCACCAGTCGAAGCCCCGCGCTCATCACGCGCGCGCGCTGCAGTACCCACTCGATTTGAGGCTGGCCGTCCGCTGCTGCCGGCGTCGGTTTAGCGTGTATATTCATCGCAGCACCTCTAGGAAAACGAGGGGTGCCAGCACTTCCGCCATCGGACCGTTGACGGCGTATAGCCGCGAAAGCCGCGAAATTTGCAGTTGAAGGAGAGATGGATTAGATTCCGTTCGTCCATGGGCATGGATGTATTTCGGAATCGGGCTGCTCTCTGCGGGGCAGCCCTTTTCTTTGATGGACATGCGCTACGCGACCTCGCGCGTATCGGATGTTGATTTGCATTTGCCGGCGGCCAGCCATGCATCGAGATCGGCAGGATCGTAACGGACAACCCCCTTCCTCTTGATGAAAACTGGCCCTCCGCCAGTACAGCGAAGCTTATTCAGATAACCTTCGCTCATGCCGCTGTAGAGGGCCGCACCTTTCACGTCGATCGGCGGGCGGTGGCCTGCATTGTTCATGGGTAACCTCGGTTAGCGTTAGTGTCCGAGGTTATGTGCGCCTACTGGTGGGGATTAAAAACTGCCCCAAATTTTTCCCTATTTTGTCCCACGGCCAGGAGACTTCGGCCTAACTCTTCCGAGCCTTTTCCGCAGCGACTCCTGGCCAAATGTCGAGAAATTGGTTGCCGCGGTAATGTCGGCTTTATGGAACGAAACTCGAGGTTTTCGGGTTAGGCGCTTCACCACCTCCGTATTAGGCACGCCATGAAATGCGGCTGCCGCTTGCTCGAGTTGCGCGTTTAACTCTGGCGTCCATGTTTTGGGACGCCCACTCTTTTTTCGCGGGGGGGTCCAAAAGTAAATCATGCTGAGGCACCCCACCAGCAGTCGCCACGACCATGGATCAGATGGGTCCAGCTTAAACATCTCGAATGTGCGGCGCATGGAGTCGGCTACCGGATCGATCCAGTTTTTTGGCACCTTCTGCGATACCATCCCGCCCTGTTTTGGGTCGTATAATAAGAACTCTTTCATTGGTTCTATTTGCAATGCGCGACGCGCGGTTTTTTCCCAAGCGTCAAAGAGCACATCCGGCGGCGCTCCAGAATCCTTTAGGGATTGAAAGATTGTTTTGATCGGCTCTGATTTTTCGGCACTGAATTTCAGCTGCCTCATTCGTTTGTTTTCACTGTCTTTCTTGCGCGTCATAAGTCTATGCCTTCGCAGCAAGCTGAATTACGTTGCGAGCCGGCGGATGGAGAATGAGGCTTACCAAGCCCGCTAGCTTTTCCAGCGCGTCGCGCTTCTCTGCGGCGTAGCTGTGTCGATCATACACACCGCGCACCCCCGGAATAACGTGACCCAGCACCCGCTCGCCAACGTCGCTGGGGACTCCCGCGCGGGACATGAGGCTCCGGGCCGTACGTCGCAGATCATGCAGCGTCCAACGGGGTATCGGCTTCAATCCAGCCTTCTTCCGATGCTCGGCAATGACGCGGTCAAGCTGCGCCTTGGCCTTACTGTAGCCGTTGAACGCCTTTTTGCCGCTGGTGGTCGAAAAGATGAAATCGCCCCGGCCCTTATGCGCAGTCTGCGCCGGTAGCCATCGCCGCGCCTCGGCAGTCAGAGGGACATAGTTGGCGATTCCGGTCTTGTATCGTTCCGCTGGAATGGTCCAAAGGTCGCCGTCCAACTCATCCGAGTGCATCCGGCCAACCTCGGCGCGGCGCTGTGCCGTGAGAAGTAACACCCGGACGATATTGCGGAACGGCTCGGGAGCCTCTGTAGAGGCCAGCGCGGCCCAAACGCTGCGTATTTCGTCGTCGGCAAGGATACGGGTGCGGGCGCGGTCGGCTGGTTTGGTGCGCGCCATGCCGCGAACAATTGGCGGGGAAAATTGATCGTCCCGGGCAGCCTGCCAGTTGAAGGCTTTGCGAATATGGGCCAGCACGCGGTCGGCCATGACGGGCCCGTTCTTGTCTTCAATCTCGTCAAGCATTTCCACGATGTCGCGGCGCTTCACCTCGTAAATGGATTTGCTGCCGATTCGGGGGCGCACATAGACGTTGAAGGCGCGCTCGGTTTCATAGGCGCTGCGAAGGTTTTTTACGTAACGGGCAACGAATGCATCAATGATCGCATCGACGGTGTATTTGTCGGCAACCTTCGCCTTGGCCGCCGCCGCCCTTGTCGCCTCCCGCTCGGCAACCGGATCGCGGGCGTCCGCAACCTCGCCAGCTCGCTTCTTGGCAATGACCCTGGCCTGATCTGCCGTAATTGATCCGTGAAGCCCGAGACCTAACCATCGTTGCTTGCTGGTGCCTCTGTCGCGATATCGGAAACCGTAGGTTATCGCCCCGCTACGCAGCCTACGTGCGACAAATCCCTTGATCTCGTCATCCACGACGATCTGACCCGGCTTCAGATTATCGATGCGCCGCTTGGTAATCTTCGCTTTCATCCCCATGGCTCCCATGGCTTGTGTGCACACACTGTGCACACGGCGGGGAGTAAACTCAAGGAAATTCAGGCAGCCGGTCAGATACTCTCGGAAAGCCATATTTATTGGGATAAATTGACAAATTCCCGAAAGAACGCATCTCGCAATGCTTTCCAAGCCATCAGGCTAGATAACTGTGGAACAGGAGGTCGGTGGTTCGAGCCCACCCAACTGTACCACGGGCATTAAATTGCCCCGCAGCTCCAGCATCTTACTGATAGACCTGACGTATTTGCGCCCGCTAAAATACAAAAGGCGCAACAAATGGCAGTGCGGAACGCATTAAATCAATTGAAGAATGGTCGGTTTCTTTCCCGCAAAGTTATTCCGGTCGATGTGCGCGACGCTTACGCCCGGCTCTAATCGTGTGCGAGAGAAGCACAGTTCAGACAGCCCGCGGACACACCGAAACACGGAGCAAAGGCGCGCCATGCTGAGTGGACGGCTGAAATTGAAACGCGCATTGCGACGCTGCGGGCTGAAGCTCGCGGCGAGGGCCGGTCCCTTACAAAGCTCAACGCGATTGCATTAGGGGGCCGCTGGTACAATTGGTTCGTCGGACAACATAAGGACGATCCGGGACCGCAGAAACGGTGGCGCGAGATGGGGGACCATCTCATCTGGAACGTGATCTATCCCGAAGCTCCCGAGGAGCACCACGAGAACGGCAAAGCCGATCCACCCATACGCGCTCCTTCTCCATAACGTGGAACGTTTTTCGGGGGCAAATGCCCCATTATTTGCGCGTAAGAGGTTTGGCGGACGATGGTCCCCAAGAGGATACGCAGGGTGCCCTAGAACCCCACAGGGACTCACTGGACTCGCTTGCTGCACTTGGCAGCTACTTCAACACCTGCCAGCCTCAAATCGCGCCTACGGGCTTCCCTGAGTCACTGAGTGCCTGTGGTATCATTTAACTCCGAGCGTCTCGGTCGGACTTCCTCGCCTCGTGGCCGCTCGTCGCAAGGGCACCCACAGGACTCCGCACGGCCACTGAGCTCCTGTAAACGGTTTGCGGTGGGGACTCGCACACAAGCGCCCGATGCGTCCGCTGACGCCTCATCCAGCATCATCTTGGTGGACGTGGATGCCCAGGGGCACACTTGAGCTGGTTGGTAGGGCGCGCCTTGGTTCCTCGCTTCTGCTGTTGACTGCTCACAAAGATAAGTTGTGGAACCGGAACCTGTACTCACAATGGTTGTTGGTTAGATAATCCTCAAGCGAAGCGGGATCAGCCTACCCACAGTCAGCAGCACATAATGATCAAATCTCTTGCAGCCTTTGCGGTATTCGCAGTGCTGGGCGCATCGGTGATTGCCTTACCGTGGTTTGCTCCCAAAGTGGAAGCCAGTGAAGCTGTTGCGTTTGCAAAGGCAGATCGGCTTGCAGTCCGATCCGATCCTCAGAATTGCTTTAAACGGGTTTGGCCCGACTTCGCAACTGCGTGTTTGCGAAACAGCGGCTCGGCAATGATTGGAAAAGCCCGTCTCGTGACCGTCCGTCGCTAAGACGAGGCTCTTGGCGAATAATAGCTTGGAAATTAAAATGCTAAATCCCGTTCCCCAGAATGATGTTCAGATCAACCGCATTCATAGCGGCGCAATCTGCAAGGAAATCGGAAAAGAGCTTTCAGCGGCTCTAGGCCCGCAGTCCGGTGAGTTGTCCCCACGCTTGCTTGCGCTGATAAAAGGACTTGCGAAGGTTGATCCGCGCAAAGCGCCTCGAAAATTCGACGGGATTTGAACGCATGAAAGATTTTTCAAATGCGTCTTTCCCGCCTGACACCATCAAACTTATGACGCTGGCAATGAATGGTGCACTCTCCACACTTCCGCATCCGGTCAGTTCAAGGCATGTTCAATCAATAGCTGAAACAATTCTGCGGACCGCCAAGGACGGCGAACGAGACCCAAAGGTCTTGGAGCGCATGGCACTGCTAGAGCTTCAAATCTCGCCGCGATTTTAATTTTCTCCTGGGAGGAAGAACCGATATGGCCGGGCGCTGGATTTGTGCAGTCGCGATCTGCACCGCCTTATCCTCGCAGGCGATTGCCGAGGAACAGCCTAAATCAAGATTTTTCGCTCGCGCTTCATGCACGGTCGTTCGCTACTATGTCGCGAAGTACACAGTCGGTGCCGCCAAGTCATGGGCGCGCAGCAAAGGCGCGACTGAAGCTGAGATTGAGGCGGCTCGACACTGCCTCAAGGTGCAGACAGCGCAGGGTCCGTCATGAAAATTTTCTCCATCCTGATAATTGGTGTTTCGCTTTCGCTCGCTGCTTGTGGGAGAGACCCCGGTCCCAAGGGCGATCCTGGGCCACAAGGTCCCGCTGGCCCACAAGGTGCCCAAGGCATACAGGGTGTTCCCGGCGGCCAAGGTCCCGCAGGCGCTCAAGGACCACAGGGTCCACAGGGTGCTCCTGGCGATAAAGGCGATAAGGGTGACAAGGGCGATGCCGCGACGACCAATGTCCGAGCCGTCCAAGCCGATGGATCAGTGAGCTGCGAGTCGAGCGAAACTCTTGTGTCGGTTTTCTGTCCAAGCGGCGGTGCCCCGGATGGCGCAAAGTGCGGCACATCTCCAACCGTTGGCTTGTGTTTGAAGAAGCCTTGAGGGCTGTCGAGGCTTCCGTTGGTAAGTCCCGCTAATAACTTCGACACGAACCTTGCGGCGAAGGAAGAGACCGCGATGAAACATTTGGTTTTGGTGCGAGCAATAGGCATAAAATTGGATAGCTTGCGCGGAGCAGCCTCTCGCGTCGCTGGTGAAACTGAATGGTGGACTGAACCGAGGCCATCAGGAACAGCGTTTTGCTTTGAGAGCGCCAACACGAGAACCCAATTCTGTGCCATTTGCGCGCGACACGATGTTGATTACACGACGGAAGGTTAGGCCCACATCCCACAAGAACCAAAAGACGCCCACGCGTCCCGCTGACTCCGTATTCCACCATCAATCCATCCGGTCGCTGTGGATGCCCAGGAAGCTCATGGGCCGAGCGGTGCGACAAGTGGGCCTGACCTCACGAGAGCCACGGGCAGTATTGCATGTTCGCTATCGAGGGATGAGCGGAAGTGACCGGCGCGTGGTCCGAACGACGCGATTGACCCAACTCGGACATTGACGGAAAAAGCCGGACGATGCCGGGACCTTGATTGGCTGGCAGGGGTAATCAGTATTTCGCGCCGATAACGCACTCCAGTCGAAGCGGTAAGCTACCGTGTAACGGGGTTGAGCGTCGTCAATTCACGTTGCGCAATACCAAACGCTTCATTTTGGCGAGGTCGCGATAGCCGTGCGCCAGCTTCAGTGTCTCTTGCTTTTTTGGTCCCGGCGGCAGAGGGGCACTGGCTTCGACCAGTGCGTCGGCGAGTTCGTCGCACTCGTCGGCCGTGATATTCCTCGATGGTTCTGGCTCGATGCTCATGAACCGTGTTCCAGCGTGAAAATTCACCAACCGGTTTAGGCGACAAAAGTCCTGTAGTCTGTTCGATGGCCGACAGAAGCTACACTGTATCAACACCTTGTAGAGTGCGACCGTCACACGGTTGTTGCTTCCACCATACACCTTCCGACGATGAGAGCGTGAAATAATATTTCGTACCGTCCTGCCGAGTTCGCATAGCGCTATAATCGCAACTGTTGGATGATAACCGATCTTTGACCGCTCAGCAGGCGTGACAAAACGACCGGGGGAGAACGACGGTGGCCTCGATCACGGCACTCTGTTTTAGCGACGCGCTTTCTTTTCAGGCGGCCATCAGCACCGCAGATTTGCAGCTTCTTCCAACCGCGAGGGGGCGGTTCCGGGCTGAACTGACCAAAGTCTGCATGGATCAGCTTTGGATGCAGCGTTTCTATCAAAATCTGCCACTGGTCAACGCGGGCGCAATGAAGCCGGGGCGCAGAGTATTTACTTTCTTCACGTCAGCCGAACCGCAAGCAATGCGACACTGCGGCATGGACGTTTTGTCGGGTGACATCATCGTCAACAACTTCGATGAGATACACCAAAAGACCGATGCTGAGTTCCGCTTGGGATCGATGTCTCTGACGACCCGTGCCCTTGATGCCGCTTGCAAAGCCATAACCGGTCGCGAATTTTCAGGATCACCGCTCAAGCATCTTGTCCGGCCAAATGCTGCGCTGATGTCGCGGTTGTTAAAGCTGCATGAGATGGTAGGGCAAATCGCCACGACTATTCCTGAGGTTCTTGAGGTGCCCGAGGCTGCGCGGTCATTGGAACAGCAGCTGATCCATTTACTAGTCAGGTGCTTGACCGATGGCGCTTCGGTTCGAATGACCAGCGGCGGTCGTCGCTACGATATGATTGTCGCGAAGTTCGAAGAATATTTGGAAGCGAACCCCAACGTGCCGCTGTATCTGCCAGAAATATGTGCAGCTATTGGCGCAGCGGAACGTACCCTCCGCATGGCTTGCCAAGAACACCTCGGAATGGGGCCCATCCGCTACCTCGCTTTGCGGAGAATGAACCTCGTCCGACGTGCGCTGTTGCGAGCGGGTTCCTCGACGACAACGGTAACGAGAATTGCCACCGACCATGGGTTCTGGGAATTGGGACGTTTCTCTGTCAACTATCACGCAATGTTTGGTGAAACGCCTTCGGCGACATTGCATCGACCACCGGACGACCGGCGCGTACTAGCGGAGCCACTTCGCACTCACGCGAGAACCCAAAAGCTCCCGACGCGACTGTGTTGTCAGTATCAATCCATCCGGTCGCCCGTGGATGCTCACGGATACTCTTGAGCCGAGCGGCGTGGACAGGGAGCCTGTGGGAACACGTGGGTCTCACAAGAGCCACGGGTATTGCACGTCGGCTAAGGTGGGATGAGCCGAAGTGATCGGCGCCTGGTCCGAATGACGTTTCAATACGCAAGGAAGAGCCCAATTGATGCCGGGGCTCCTAGCCGCCGTTTTTGCATAGTCACCAGTAGAAGCTCCGCGCAAGTTGCGTGGCGGGGCGCGGACTTGACTACCCGCGATCGGATCATGCCAGCCATGAGGAAAGGAAGTAAAATGTCACGTCGAACCATTATGGCACTCGCCGCCTCCGCCATCTTCGGCATCGGGTTCATGTTGACCGTTTCAGACGAGGCGTCCGCATTTCGCGGTGGTGGTTTTCGCGCAGGTGGAGTTCGCGTAGGTGGTGTACGCGCAGTCGGCGTTCGTGGTGGCGTCTACCGCGGTGGCTTTTACCGCCCGGGCGTGGCGGTGGGCGTCGGTGCTGCTGCGGTCGGCGCCGCTGCGGTCGGTGCCGCCGCCGCGGGTGCTTACTACGGGCCAGGTTATTATGGCGCTGCCGCCCCGATCGCCTGTGGATACGGCTACTATTATTATCCGCCCTACAACCGCTGCGTACCCACGCCATAGTCGCTGCAATACGGGCGGACATCGGAAGAGCGGGAGCAAATAGCCGCCCGCTCCGCTGAACAAGCTCTTTGCGAAATCTACTGCCCAAACAGCAGAACACTGTTCCTACGAGCTATCTGATAACCGTTTCAGTGAAGGCTCCCGCCTGCTACGTCGAAAAACTGCCAAATCCCTTGGGCTCGACTGCCGTTGTTGGCACTTTTCGGACGTGGCGCGATGTTCTGTGTAAGTCAGTAATGCGAGCAAAAGCAGACATCCAAGCGAGACACCATCGCGTGTAGCCGAGCAGCAGCGCCGAGCTTTACTCGGCATTTTGAAATCACGTTCCAATGAACGCCAAATTAGTAGGACCCGCCGAGAATGAGGCTCATTTCAAAACGTGCCCCCACGTGTCCCCACGTGCCTCCACCGACTATGCAAAGAGCCACGGCATTCCGAACCCAATGCCAAGGAACACCACCGCCGCCACTTCGCACTCAAGCGATACGGCAACTACCCCGATGAATGCCGATAGGACCGAGACGGCGACCATGCGGTTGGCTCTTGGGTTACACGTGGGTGCGGGTAGGTTGCGTTGCGCGGTCCAGCATGTTCTTCACTGAAGCCGCGTGCCACTGGCCCCCACGAGCCGTTGCAACGCCTCTCGCATTGAGTGCCTCCGCAATTTGGCGAAGCGTGGTCGCACCAGCTTTCTGCGCTTCCTTGATGATCGGCAGAATGTTGGCGGCGTGCTTTTCCGCTCCGGCCCGAATTGAAGCCATGGCGCTCTTGCGGGCCACGTGGAGCTTTGGACTTCCCAGGGCAACGCCGCGCGCTTTTGCGGCCTCAAGGGCCTGACGGGCTCTCGTGGAAATGAGGGCGCGCTCCTTCTCCGCAAGGGCGGCGAACAGGTGCAGCACGAATGGGTCAACATCCGGCCCAAGCTCCGCGACTAAGAAGGGCACCTTGTGGGCCATGAGACCGCTGATGAAATGAACGTCCCGGCTGAGGCGGTCCAGCTTGGCGACGGCGACGTGGCACCTGTGTTTCCTTGCGGCTGTGAGTGCGGCCTTGAGCTGTGGTCTGCGGTCCAGCGCGTCTGCGCCCTTGCCGGTTTCTACCTCGACGAACTCTCGGACAACCTCAAAGCCCTCAGCTCTGGCGAAGTGGCTCAGAGCTGTCCGTTGGGCCTCAACGCCCAAGCCCGCCCGACCTTGCTTGGTAGTGGAAACGCGGATGTACGTGATGATCGCCCTGTCGGGCATGTCCTCGTCCCCGTGGCTTTTTGGTAGACGGAAGCAAAAATCTCACCCAAGAATTGTTTTGATGGAGCAGATATGACTGACGCCTCGCTCAAAGCATTCGTTGCGCAGGCTCGTGCGTGGCAGCCCTATCTCAAGGCTCGTGTGCGTATTGGCTTGGCCGTCTTTAACGATAGGGCATGGAGCCTTTTGTATTCTTACACGGCGTTTTTGCCTAACGTACCCGATAGCGTTGATACCTTCACGGTGGAAACCGCATCGATACGGGCTATGCGGGATGTGACTGTTCTGAACGACGAAAACGCCGCCGCCGCCATAGTCGAAATCCTTGCTTCGCCGGAAGTTATGAAGGCTGCGGCTTGGACCATTAACCTCGCCCCGACAATCAAACACCTGCAGTTCGAGTACGAAAGCTTGCACCTTGATCGATTTGCGGGTCCGAAAAGACTTCCCGCCTTGACTGCCCGTTGGTCCAATCCGCATTACCAAACTATCCAAGAAAGTGAGACGAAGCGTATTGATCAAGAACTCCAGCGCATGAGCAGCCCTTTGACAGGTTCGCAGATTTGGCCCTCGCTTTAAACATCCCGGTAGGGTTCGACGAACTGACCAAGCGCCGCTTTTCCGAATTTGTTCTTGTCCCGCCAGTCGAGTTGCTTTTTGACGCGAGCAAGCGAGCTGAAAAACGTCGAGTTGTCGTTGGTCATAGAGGTGCAACCGGCCCTTTCACCTGACAAGCTGCGGATTGGCGTCAAAGCGTTTAAGCAGAAGGGCTTACCCGAAAGGCTTACCTTGAACAGCGCCGAGGTCTTACGTGATGCTGACGGCCTTTTGCGTACCAAGCATAAGCTGTCTTCTGCAGACATACCCATCGTCCTAGTGTTTGTTTCACTAGAGGGGGGCGATCTTCTTGGAAAGTGGTTCGTCCGTGATTTCGGTAACTCTTTCAATGATCGGATGTTGTTGCACCGTGCGATGGATGCCCGCGACCAGTTTAAGTCGTCGTTCTTTGAAAGGCCTGAGCAGTTCGAGGATCGGGTCTTGCTTCTTCTTACTCTGATCGGCCTTACCGCTTTGAAGTATGGAAAAGTTCAGACTGATGCCCCGGACATATTAGCGATTTCGACAGTTAGCCACGTCTACGTAGTCGAGTGCACGACGGGCGACATTAACAGTCGTGGCAAACTCCAGCGTTTGAGCGACCGTACTAAGCAAATTCGCGAGAAGCTAAGCAACACGAGCAACCCACCGGTCGGTGTTGTGCCGGTAATCTTCACGAGCTTGTCCCGCGAGGATACCGCCATGCATTGGGAGACGGCCGCGACGTTCAATATCGCACTCGTCACTCGCGAAAATATCGTCAACCTGCTGGAAAACATGGAGGCTAATATATCGCCGGACCAACTCTACAACGGAACGCTTGCGCTCGTTCCGAGCAAGAAGGGCGATCAGAAGGGTGAGGTACGGTAGCCTAACCTTTTAATGGAGGCGGTGGCAGCGCCGGGACGTTACGTATTCGCGGGCAGGTACACCTTGACCCAAAACGGTTACCGAGCCGCTGTCTCTGCGATGGTTGCGCTCGGGTCTGTCTCTCGATAGAGGGCGTTTCCCTCGTTTACGCCGAACGATGCCGACGCGGCCAAAACACTGGGCTTGCCAATTCCCAAGGCGAGGCTCCTCGGCTGATTGGCTTAACCGTCTCTTTACCATAACTCGCCATGATGTTTCCCGTAGTCGTCCGAAAAGGATCTTGAACTACATGGCGCGGCGCAATCTAAGGGCATTAGCGGACAGGGGCGAGAACGTCCTGAGCTTTGCTCGTCCGTCAATACCCGATAGCGGTGAGACAGCTCTCAATCTCGTATATCAAGCAGCCGAGGTTTTCCGCAGCATCGAGGATCATGCCAAAGAGACCGAGGCGCGCGCCCAGGCTCTGTGCAAGAGCGCCTTGGAAAGATTGAAGCTTGCCGAAATGCGAACTGAAGCTGCCGAGCGGGCGCGACGCGAACTCATCACGGAGGCCGAGTGCAAGCTGCAGGACGCGTCTAGAGCTTTAACGCAGGCTCAATCGCGTATCGAAGCCACCGAAGATAGGCTGACGGCGGTGGAGTTCCGTGCGCAAGCAGCCGAAGCCGAAGCACGTGAGGTCAAGCATGCGCTCGCGCTCGTTGAGGAAGCCATCCGTCGGCGTCTCCTTTGTGCAAGTCCCTATGCTGTGGGCAGGCTCACCGCTGTCGCCTGACGACCTTACGATTTCCTTCGGTCGTTGAGGGCCCTCGCGTTCGGGTCGCATTCCGGTTGCATGTTACCAGCATACTCGGCGGTTCACCGATGCAGCCGCTCGCGCATATGAGCCAGTCATTTTGCGGTGCACAATTTTCTGGTCTGAGGCACCGCTCACATCTATAGGTTGGGCACCGAGGGGGACGGCCCCGCGGCTAAAACAAGGAGTTCCAATGGTTGATTTTTCCGGCATCCAGCAGCACCTGACTGCCATTACGACCGCCCAGACCGACTATGCGAAGTCGTCCTTTGAGGCCAGCAAGGCGTACTTTGTAAAGCTCGCTGGCGTGAAGTCGCCGGACAAGTTCATGGAACTGACGATGGAGCACACGAAGTCGGCGTTCGAAACGTTTGTCGCCGAGGCGACCAAGATTGGCGACCTCTACAAGAATCTCGCGAAGGAAGCCTTCACGCCGATCACGACAAAGTCCTGAAGTCAGCCGACGCATTGTCGTCGCTTAGTCGGATAAGAAGAGCCCGCCTTACATGGCGGGTTTTTCATGTTGAGTTCTGTCATCGGCCGCGCCGTCTTTCGACGCGTTGGCGTACACGTTATGGCGCCCTCGATGTGGACTTGCTTCAATACAAAACGGTGATACAAACGAGCATCAGTCGGGAGCAAATTCGTCAATCTTTTTCAATAATTTTTGGGTCGGCTCTTGGTTCCCACCCAACTGTACCAGCTCAATCAAACAGCTACGCCTTTGTCCTCGGAAATCGGGGTGTGTCTGTCGTAGGTACGCCCTTCCCACAATCCGATTGCTTCGTCACGCGAAATCAGCCAAGACGCTGCCGAGGCTCAGCGAGAGATGCCAGTGATCTGCTTGTGAAGGCGCTGCATGATCAGGCTCTATCGGGCAAATCGGCCACCGCGCTCATATAAAGATTTGGACGAGCTGAGGCCAATTTGCCGGGATGGGCTGGGGCTCAAGAAGCGCAAAGTTATCCCCAGGGCGCGATTCCATAAGTCCGGAGGCGTCAGCGAGCGATGATATTGCCGGCCAGTTGCTGTAGGTTATTTGCAGGACGATCACGATGAGTGATTGAGGCGCTACAGGGAGGAAGCTTATGAATAGCTTCAGTGAGCAAGACCCCCTCGACCCCGATCCTGAGCTCGACTACGCGCCTCTCCGGTTGCGCGAAAGAGCAGCGAAGCTGGGACCGTCCGTCTCGCAGAGAGCAAGATCGGAACCCATCAGGTCGCCCCCAATCCCCCGTCCCGCCCCGCCCGATCCCAGCGCGAATAACGAACCTGCTAGGCGCACGCGTGACTTGGACCGGCGAGCCGCGCTGCTAAGCGTTGCCGCTCGCGTCGCTGCGGTCGCCAGCATCGTGGTGGTCGCGGCGCTGCTGTTCGTCATCATGAAGCCCGTTGCACGGCCATCGGACGCCAGTTCGACCTCTTCTGAAATCACGGGATCAATGAGCACCGCACTGGCTCAACCCAGCCAAGGAGACGTCGGATCGAAGCCCGCGCTTGCTGAGTTTCAAGCGTTCCTCACATCAGTCCCGCCTAGCCAGGCTGCTACTCCCGAGCAGTCTCAGCAGGTGCTTCAGCGCTTTTTGCAATGGCGTAAAAAATCAAATACGACTGAAACATCTCGATAGCGGACCGAAAAATTTTGTCGAAGGATGTCCGTTTTGAAGCGCATGAGTTTTTGGCCCCCTCGATCGCCGAGGCATGGTGCCCGTCGCCTTTTTAATCTTCAATTTGCTTGGCGTGAAGAAAGGCCGCCTGCTGCTGCAGATTTAGCGAGGACGTGCCCGACATCGCATTCTGGAGCGACGACAGTAAGATATCTATGATGCTTCTGCCCCGAGTTACCGCGTCCAGGTCGGAGTCGAGAATTTCGGTTTCGGTCAGTGCGACGTTTTCAATCACGCTAGTCATTCATCACTCATTCCGTGAGAGGGATCACAGGCCCCGCCAATCCCGGCGACGGGGCTTTGCAACTGCCGAGCGGCACCAACGAATTTTAGCCGCGCGGTTTATGGCCGCACCGCTTGACGCTTGTGCTTTTCCTTTATGTCGGCGATGTCGTTAGCCATTTTCTCAAATACCTTGATCACATCACTCTCTTTCCGCGGAAGATTTTCGCGATCGGGCAAATGCCTCAGTAGCACGATCATGGCATCAGCGATTTGCCCAAGCTGTCGTCCATAGGTACCGACCCGATCGAGGATTTCGGCCTCGGTCTCGGGTGAGCTTGATTCTCCGAGATAAACGTTGGTGGAAATCTGGTTGCCGTTCGCAAACCAGGTCACTGGATTGATCCACTGAACAACGTCGCCCGAAAGCGGGAGCTTGAAAAGCGCCATAGAAGTCTCCGAAAACAGAATGAATGCGCCGGCGCGAAACCTGAGTTCGCGATCATCATATCCAAAATCTCCGACTGCTTACAAATATAAGTTGTGGCGTCGGAACTTTTTATCACAAAGGTTGTTGATGGGATGGTCCCCAGGCGAACGGGGATGCTCTACCCACCGTCAGCAGCCCTCAATGATCAAATCTTTTGCAGCCTTTGCGATCTTGTCGCTTCTGGGGGTTTCGGTGATGGCCTTGCCGAGCTTTGCTCCCATGGTGCAAGCAAGCGAGGCGGTGGCGTTGCCAAGGGCAGATCGGCTCGAAATCCGAGCGGTTTCTCGAAACTGCTCCAAACAGGTTTGGCCCGACTTCGCCACCGCGTGTTTGCGAACCGGTAATTCGAAAGCAAAGCTTGTGGAAGCTCGTCTTGTGACCGCCCGCCGCTAGTGCGTTTTCAAGCGAAAGCCTGCCCCGCACTTGGATAGCGGGCTGGAAACCGGTTCGCGTCAAGCAAACGCGTCAATCAAGAATCTAGAGCCGCGTTCGATAGTTCAATTCAATCGAAACGGAAAAGGCTCTGGTGCGGTGGTTCAGAAGTTCTCTTCATTTTGTACTCCATGCCACATAGGTTGGAACGACGATGCCGAATCCCGCTCCGCAAGACGATGTTCAAATCAACCGCGTTCACAGCGGCGCGGTTTGCAAGGAAATCGGCGAAAGGCTCTCCGTGGCTTTGGGCCCGCAATCCATCGAGTTGCAACCGCGTCTGCTTTCGCTGATGAAACGATTGGTGGAGCAGGCTGGACACTAGGCGGTCCTGAGACTTTGAGACGTGATCGCCGAAACAATCGCCGGTGTATTCTTCACGCGATGATGAAGTTCGCGATGACGATCTCCTGTAACCTGACGGCGACGCTGGATGCCTGCGCGTCGATGCCTGCCTGGGCGAGCAATTCCCTCAGATAATCGGGCTCGTCTTCCGCCTCGCGTTTTCCGCAACGACTTTTGGTTGCGGCTGCTTGCTATTCCCAAAACCTTCACCCACAATTCCCGCGCAAGAAGGGGTGGGGGAATTCATGTCGGCTACTCGATCCGAAACATTTCGGCTTGGTCTCTTGGTCGCGACAGTGTTCGTGCTACTCGTGCAGCCGACCACAAGCCGGGCTTACACCCAGGAGGAGGAAGCGGCTTGCAGCGGCGATGCGTTTCGGCTTTGCGGTCCGGAGATCCCAGATGTCGACCGCGTCACGGCCTGCATGGTCAGGAACAAGGCGCAGCTCTCGCCCGGCTGCCTGGTGTATTTCAGGCCCGGCCCCGAGGACGCTGCTGCCGCCCCTGCAGGCCGGCCGCTCAGCATCGCGCCGGTGACCGCGCGCAAGTCCGCCGGTGCCAAGAACAGCGTCAAGACCAGCGTCAAGGCCAGTGCCAAGGCGCGCAAGCCCAAAAAGCCGGGAAAGCCGGACGCGACCTGATCCCGCGGTTTTGGAATTTCGCGCGCGTCCAAATCGCAAGGCCGGAACCGCCGCGCTTGCGGGGATACGCGCGAAACACCCGGCCTTCCATGCCGCAAAGCGGACCCGTTTTGTTCGCGGGCGCTGCCTTTTTTGAAGAAGGCGCCAGCTCAAGGCTGCTCGGATAAGTTGAGCGGACGAAAACGGTGCTCCGGTGCGCGGCCAATTCGGCCAATCCCTTCCACGGCACGGTGGCCATCCGGCTCTCGCGCCGGTTGCGGCGCCCAGTGTGACTCAAATGCCAACCTTTTGACGAATAAGTGGCTGCATCGCGACGAAGCGCAGATTTTTCTTTCACGAATCAGCGCGTTGATTCATTTTGGCCGCTGGGGTCAATCTGGAGGCCAAGGTAATGAACGTCATTGTTTTTGCTTCGCGTAAAGGGGGGTCAGGAAAAAGTACCTTGGCCGCTCATCTTGCTGCGCAGATCAAGTCTGCGAAGTCCTGCCTGCTCATCGATGCCGATCCGCAGGGTTCGCTGACGCTGTGGCACAAGCTTCGCGGCACCAACGAGCCGCCGATCAAGACCGCTGTCAATTCCGTCAGCGGCATCGTCGCCAACGCGCGGCGTGACGGGGTGGAATGGGTTTTGATCGATACGCCGCCGAATCTGTCGGCCGTCGTTGACGATTCGATCAGGAACGCCACCATGGTCATCATTCCCGCGCGGCCGGGTGTGTTCGACGTCAACGCGGTGCAGGAGACGATCCAGACCTGCCGCGCCGCGCGCAAGCCCTATGCAGTCGTGCTCAACGGCGCACCGGCACGCAGGGACGACGCGGAAAGCCCCATCGTTGCGATTGCGCGCGAAGCGCTGGCAAAATTCCGGGCGCCGGTGTGGGGCGGGCAGATCACCAATCGCGCCGATCTCTTGATGGCGCTCGGTCATGGCGAAGGCGCGCGCGAATACTATGCGGAAGGCCGGGCGGCCGCGGAAATCGCAAGGCTGTGGGCGGCGATCGAACGCTCGGTGAAGGCGATCCGGGGCACGGCATCAGCAAGCGGCGTGATGCACAAGCAGGCGGCGTAAGCTCGCCGCCTGTTTTCGCTTCAGCAAGAACGCGCGGGCCTCCCGCGCGTTTTTTGTTGGTGCGGCGGGTTACGCCACCATCAGCACGTAGAACACGATCACCGGCGACAGGCACAGGATCACCGACCAGATGCCGACCGCCCAGAGGATGTCCTCGGTGGTGAAGCCCTGTTGCTCGGGAACTCGGAAGTCCTGCCGTTGAGGACCTGGAACGCGCTGTGGTTCAACGACCGGATTGTCTTGAGGATTCATAACGCCCCCGCGTTTCTTGTTGTCAGGGGCATCTTGATAGCCAAGAGCCTTTAAAAAGCTGGCCGCGGTTTCGCTCGCATTTGACCACGCGGGCGCTACCGCGGATTAACCTTGGCACTTGCGGTAAGCGTCAGCTCATCAGCGAGTGATAGGCAACTACCGGCGCGAAGCCGAGCAGCACCGTCCAGAAGCCGAACGACGACAGCATCAGCAAATCCTGCAGCTTCTCCGCGCGCGCGCCATTCCTGGTTTGAGTGGTCATTGTTTGCCCCGTCCCTTTTTGTTGGCGGGGTTCAATAGGCCTCAAACTTTTAACGTTGCCGCCGCTGCTTGAGGCGAGTTCGAGCAAACGCGGTCACCGCGCATTAACCAAACCGGCGGTTTGCGAAGACGTCGTCCGCCGTTGGATTTCCCGATCGAGGCGCGCGGCCAATTCCGCACTCACCTCCACCATGGGAGAGCGGACCTCGGCGCGCTCGATCAGGCCGGTTCGCGCCAGCCAATATTTCGCCGGCGCCGGGCTCGGTTCAGTGAACAACAACCGGGTCAGCTTGGCGACGCTTTGCCAGCGTGCGAAAGCGGCGTCGTGATCGCCCGCCCGCAAAAGCGTCCGCACCGATGCGAATGTATCGGTCTCGATATGGGCCGACAGTAAAATCGCGCCATCGGCGCCGTCATCGAGCGCCTCGAAATATTGCGCGTCCTCGCCGGCCAGGACGCGAAATCCGGCGGGCCTCGTCCGGATGAGATCGATCGACTGCGCCCGGTCGGCGCAGCAATCCTTCAGGCCTGCGATGTTCGGATGTTCGGCAAGGCGCAATAGCGTCGCATTGGCGAGATTGACGGCGCTGCGATAGGGGATGTTGTAGAGCACGATCAGCCGCGAGGCGTGATCGGCGAGCGCGCCGAAATGCGCAAGAAGCCCGCGTTGCGACGGCCGCGAGTAATAAGGGCTCGAGATCAGGTAACCGTCGATCGGCCACGCCGCGGTCTCATCCAGCGTGTCGAGCATCTTGGCTGTGCTCGCGCCCGACAGCCCGAGGCATATTGGTAACCGGCGGTGGCCTGCGGCGAGTTCCGCATGCACCGTCGCAACGAGCCGTTCGAGCTCATCTGCGCGAAGCGCCAGCCCTTCGCCCGAGGTGGCGGCGAGGATCAGTCCGTCGACTTGGCGGCTGGCGTAGTGCCGGACCAGCCGCCGCAGCGAGGGCTCGTCGAGCTCGCGATCGCGAAACGGCGTCACCAGCGGCAGCCATAGGCCCTGCAATTGAGTGCGAAGATCGGTCATGGTTTTCATCTCCTTGCGGTTGAAACAGCCGGAGACGGGACAAACAAAAAAACCCCGTCGGACGGCGGGGTTTTTCGGATCTGCGTTGAAGCAAGACGTCTATCGCGCGCGTCGATCCGAGGCCCCCGGGTGGGGACCTTTTTTCGAGATTGCTGCGCACGAATTCGTGATCATTGGCAAATCATGATGGACCACATTCAATCTGTCAACGCGCACAAAAAAAGCCGGGCTCGAAGAGCCCGGCTCAAGGTATTGGCCACGTGAGGCCGACACAATCACCTTCCAAGAGGGATTACTGAACTTCCGCGCCACTGGAGGAGGGGGACAAATGCGCAACGCGAACGCTCAGCGTGTAAACATTATGGTCCCCGCGAGCGCCATGCAGCAACCGCCCGCGCCGCATGTCAGTCATGCGGAGGGGGAGGGGGCTTATGGCGCAAAGAATCATGAAGGCCAGCGCTGCGCCTTGCTCACCACGAAGTCGCGGAAAACCTGCACCCGCGCGACGGTTTTCAGCTCTTCGGGATAGACGAAGTAAGTGTCGAGCTGAATAGAATCAGATTCTCCAAACAGCTGCACCAGGCGGTTATTTTCTTCTACCAGATAGTCCGGCAGCGCGGCGATCCCGAGGCCCTGCTGGCAGGCGCGCACCAGGCCAAGGATGTTGTTGACCTTGAAATAGGCCTCGCGCGGACCGCTGCCGTTGCGGCCGGCCTCGATCAGCCAGTTGCGGTTCTGCAGGTGCTGCGGAGCCTGCGCATCGCTCAGCGTGATGATGCGATGCGCGTCGAGTTCGTCCAGAGTGCGCGGGGTGCCGAAGCGCTTGACGTATTCCGGAGAGCAATAGGCATGGAACCCGATCGAGAACAGCTTGCGCTGGATCAGGTCCGGTTGGGTCGGCTTGCGGGTGCGGATCGCGACATCGGCCTCGCGCATCGACAGGTCGAGGTCCTCATCCGTGACGATCATGGAAATCCGGATCTCCGGATAAAGTGCTGTGAATTCGTGGAGCCGCGGGATCAGCCAGTTGATGCCGAGCCCCTGCGGCGTCGTGATCTTGAGGTCGCCGCTCGGCCGCTCCCGGCTGTCGGTGAGTTTTGCGCGCGCCGCCTGCAATTGCATGAACACGTCATGGGCGGTACGGAACAACAGGTCGCCCTGTTCGGTGAGAATGAGGCCGCGGGCGTGGCGGTGAAACAGCGACACCGACAATTCCTGCTCCAACGCGCTGACCTGACGCGAAACGGCCGATTGCGACAGTCCAAGCTGCTCGCCGGCATGCGTGAAGCTGCCCGCTTCCGCCGCCGCGTGAAACACCTTCAGCTTGTCCCAATCCATGTCGGTAAATCCGTCTCGGGTTCGAGAAATGCTCATCGTTACTCGGCCGCCGCGCGTTCGTTGGCGCGAAGCGCGATAAAGCGTTCGGCCTCCAGCGCCGCCATGCAGCCGAGGCCGGCGGCGGTGACCGCCTGGCGATAGGTCTCATCGGCGACGTCGCCGGCGGCGAACACGCCGGCCACCGAAGTCGCCGTCGAGTTCGGCGCCACCTCGACATATCCGGATGGTTTCAGCTTGACCTGGCCAGCCACCAACTCGGTCGCGGGCGCATGCCCGATCGCGATGAAGACGCCGTCCGCCGCCACCTCGCTCAGCGTGCCTGATTTGACATTCTTGAGCCGGACATGGGTGACCTTGGTAGGGTTTTCGGTGCCGCAGATTTCATCGATCGCGGAGTCCCAGACCACCTTGATCTTCGGATTCTTGAACAGGCGATCCTGCAAAATGCGCTCGGCGCGGAAATGATCGCGGCGATGCACGATCGTCACGCGCGAGGCGAAGTTGGTGAGGAACAGCGCTTCCTCGACTGCGGTGTTGCCGCCGCCGACCACGACGACTTCCTTGCCGCGATAGAAGAATCCGTCACAGGTCGCGCACGCCGACACGCCAAAGCCCTTGAACTTCTCTTCCGAAGGCGTGCCGAGCCAGCGCGCCTGCGCACCGGTGGCGAGGACCACGGTTTCGGCGAGATAGACATCGCCAGAGTCGCAGGTGAGGCGGAACGGCCGTTGCGTAAGTTCCAGCTTGGTGACGTGATCGGTGACGATCTTGGTTCCGACATGGGTAGCCTGCTTCTCCATCTGCTCCATCAGCCAGGGACCCTGGATGACGTCGGCGAAGCCCGGATAATTTTCCACGTCGGTCGTGATGGTAAGCTGCCCGCCGGGCTGGATACCCTGAATCAGAACTGGCTCCAGCATCGCCCGTGCCGCGTAGATCGCCGCGGTGTAACCGGCGGGGCCGGACCCGATAATGACGACCTTGGCATGGATAGGGGCGGACATAGGAAGATCCCTCTCTTTCAGGGAATTTGGTCTGGCTTGAGCGGAAAACGCCCCGAAAGGCATCGCGGCGGTGCCGAAAATGTCAAATCCAAGTCTAAGATATCTGGCGAGCCATGCAAGAATTGCAATCCAAATCGGCAGTTTTTCCCCGCAGCCGGGGTAATTGTCGCAACGCACGCGCAATAAAATTGCGCAAGCCGGCTCGGCTGCGCTAAGAGAGTTGCCAGTCGCCCCCTGCAAGCCTTTGCCAGCCTCCGGAACCTGAATTCACGTGTCGAAGAATCTTGACGAGATCGATCTCAAAATCCTGAGCGAAATTCAGGCCGACGGCCGAATCACCAATGTGGAACTGGCCAGACGCGTCGGCATTTCTCCGCCGCCCTGCCTGCGCCGGGTGCGGACACTGGAAGAAGAGGGCTACATCCAGGGCTATCGCGGCTTGCTCGATCCACGCCGGCTCGGCTTCGACGTCACGGTGTTTGCGTCGGTGCATCTGTCGAGCCAGGCGGATGCGGATTTGCGCGCGTTCGAGGATTTCGTGCGCACCGAGCCTTTGGTGCGGGAATGCTGGATGCTGTCGGGCGAGGTTGATTTCATTCTGAAATGCGTTGCACCCGATATGGCGACCTTTCAGGATTTCGTCACCCATCTGACCGCCGCACCGCATGTGCGCAATGTCAGGACATCGCTGGTGCTGCACAATTCAAAATACGAGGCCGCGGTGCCGCTGGAGGGCAACGCGCGGAAGTGAGACGGGTGGAGCGATGCCCCTTAGGGCCATTTTGCCGTCGCACGGGGAATAGCACCGTTCTCAACGGTGTTGTAGTTGCAAGCCCTGCGACGTCTGGGCAAACATGGGGAGGATGCGATGGCCGCACACGACGAACCAAAACTTATTTTTCCCGGTCTCGCAGGCCTCTACCAGCGCTTCTCGCCGTATTCTTACGCACTCATGCGCTTTGCCACCGGCGCCATTCTGGTTCCGCACGGGGTTCAGAAAATCCTGAACACGCCGGTCGCCAAGTTCGCGCCGAACATCGCGGCCAAGGGCCTGCCGTTCGCGGAAGGCCTGGCCTATCTCACCTACTTTGCCGAATCGGTGGCGGCCGCTTGTCTCGCCATCGGCCTTCTGACCCGGATCGCCGCGGCCATCGTCGGCATCGAGATGCTGGTCATCGTCTTCCTGTTCCAATGGCAGTTCGGATATTTTTGGACCAATCGCGGCTACGAGTTCGCCCTGCTCTGGGCACTTCTGTGCATCGCCATTTTTTTCAAGGGCGGCGGCCGCTATTCGGTCGATCGATTGATCGGCAAGGAGTTTTGAACTCGATCGTCACTGGCAGGGCATGATCCGGAAAAGCCTGCCCTCGGGCTGCGACCCGATGGGTGGACAACGGTTTTCCCTCAGCCAACAAACGCGAAAACGCGTTTGCGCGGAGACCATGCTCAAACAAAAAAGTGAGAAGCGGGATGACGATTCGAAGAAAAGTCATCTCGCTCTGGCGGCGGCCGGCCCGCACGAGGTTCGGCTAGCGCCGTGCTTGCTCAAATCCGCGCATATCAGGTTCAGGCGATGGCTTTGCGCGTAAGACTGCATCGAGGCTGAGCGGCCCTGCGCCCGCCGCCGCCAGATAAAGGCAAGCGAAGCAGAGCACGATCGCGAGCGTGCCGCCATTGAGCAGCGGGAAAAAGTTCTTCGGAAAGTGCTCGATGAAATAAGCGCACGCCATCTCGCCCGACAGGACGAACGCAGCGGACCGGGTCAACAGACCCAACATCAGCATCCCGCCAAGAACGAGTTCGAACATGCCGGCGGCCCCGAACAGCGAGAACGGCGTGACCGCCTCGAACATCGGGACCGGCGGAAACTTGAAGAGCTTCGCGACGCCGAACTGGAACAAGCTCAGGCCGGTGACGAACCTGAAGAGGCTCAAAAGATAGGGCTGATAGGCTGCAGCGATGCGATCCGGATTCATGGTGTCCTCCGAGGGAGCCCCCGACGCCCCGGAACTATCAACCACGAAGACAAGCATTAGTTTCGCGGCACCTGGGCGCAATCAGCGGCCGGTCTGCGCCGCCGTGTCGAGCTTTCCCGCTGCGAACATCGCATCCAAGCTCCATGGACCGCCGCCGGCGAAGGCAAGATACAAAAACGTGAAGCAAAGGGCGACCGCAAGGTCGCCGTCGCTCTGAACCGGAAAGAAGCTGCGCGGAAAATGTTCGATGAAAAAGGCGGAGGCCATTTCACCGGACAGGACAAAGGCCGCCGGCCGGGTGAACAGGCCGAGGATCAGCAGCGTGCCGCCGGCTAGTTCGAAGAAACCGGCGATGCCGAACAGCGAAGACCACTTCAGGTTCTCGAATATCCCGACAGCCGGCCAGCCGAACAGCTTGGCCGATCCGTATTGCAGCAGGATCAAGCCAACGACGATCCGCAACACGCTGAGGATACGGGGCGCCCAAATCGTGCTGGGTAACATGGTCATTTCTTCCTTCGAAAAAAGCGCACCGGATACGGAGGCTTCAAAGGCCGGCTCGCTGTGGGCTTAAGATGTGCCGGTCTTTGTCGCGCCGTCAAATCATCATTTGCGGCCGATCCGCGCATCGGCACTCTATGGACCGACGCCGGCAAATACGAAGGAGAGAAAAACGAAGCGATAAAACCGGTGCCCACCCCGGCATGCTTTTTCCGGATCATGCGCTATCACGAGCAGCTCATTTCCTGGTGTGGCGTGCGCCCCAGGCCCGCAGCGCCTTCATCACCGGACCGAGCTCGCGTCCTTTGGCGGTGAGCACGTACTCGGCGCGCGGTGGGTGCTCCTCATAAAAGCGCCGCTCGATGACGCCGCTTTCTTCCAGCCGTTTGAGGCGCGCCGAAAGCGTGTTCGGGCTGATCCCTGACAGGGAGTTCTCGAAATCCTGAAATCTGCTCGCTCCGTTCAGGAACAGATCGCGTAGGATCAGCACACTCCAGCGCTCGCCGATGATGTCGAGCGTGCGCGCGACCGGGCAGTCCAATCCATATGTATCCGGCATTGCGATACCTCGGGTGGCCCAGCAGCGGGGAAGGCGGTACCCGTTCTGGCCATTGACTATAATAGATATAGTACCTCTCGTTTGGAAAGTTAAGTTCAAGCACGGAGATTATCATGAGCCACTTGCGTCGTATTTGTCGTTCTATGTGACGGTCATATCGATCATACGCCCGGCAGTCATCATCGCCATTCTGATTGGCCTTTGGGCCGCCTTGCGGCGCACGGATCTGACGCCCGCGGCACGCACCGGCACCCGGCTTGCCGTTGCGCTTGCGCTGGCCACGTGGTTCGTTTTCATCTGGAACGCCGCCCTCGCAGGTGCATTCGAGCCGCGCCCTGGCGTGCTGCCGTTCCTGCCGGTCGCCATTGTGCTTCCCATTATCATCGCGCTACCGCTGTTGACGCGCTCGCAACGGATCGCCGCGGCCATCGACGCCGCGCCGGCTTCCTGGCTGATCGGTCTCCAGGTCTACCGCGTAGTCGGCGCTAATTTCCTCATCCTCTGGGCCTATGGCGGCGCGATTTCCGGCGTCTTCGCCCTGCCGGCGGGAGTTGGCGATGTTCTGACGGCTCTGCTTGCGCTGCCGGCCGCGCTCTACGCCGCACGGCCGCACCATGGCGATCGCGTGGAATTTCCTCGGTATCGCAGACTTGATATCGGCCGTTTCGCTTGGCGCCATGACATCGCCAGGGCCGCTGCAGCTGATGGCCTTCGATCGGCCGAATCTGCTGACGTCAGCCTATCCAACGGTGATGACGCCGGCCTTCGTGGTGCCGCTCAGCCTCATTCTGCACGCGGTGTCCTTGTGGCAGCTACACCGGCTCGGCCGACGCTCGCGCAACCCTGCGTCAGACGGACACGTCGTCTCCGCCGCGTGAGACCGTCTGGAGTGCGAAACGACAGGGCCTCTGCGGGAGCGGCCCGTTGTTCAATTTGTCGATCGATTAGGGTCAGGACCCATAAACTGAACGAAAAACCCGGATGACGACTTCGAGCCCGGACGGACCTCAATCAGCCGGTCGGTGACTTGCCAGTGTAAACCGCCAATTGAGCGTCGAAAGCCCGCTTGTAGGCGGACCGCGCTTCGCCGCGGGCGACATAGGCGGCCAGGTTTGGATATTCGTCCAGAATGCCCGATGATTTCAACCTGAGCAGCACCGACACCATCATCAGGTCGCCGGCGCTGAACGCACCATCGAGCCAGTCGGCATCGCCGAGGCGACCGGAAAGTTGGTCCAGCCGGTCGCGGACGCGATCCTCGACCAGAGGCAGGCGCTCCTCATACCATGTCTTGTCGGCCTCCAGGAGTCTGGCGATTTCGCGTTCAAGGATCGGCGGCTCCACCGTGTTGAGCGCGGCAAACATCCATGTGATCGCGCGCGCCCGGGCATTGGCATCGTCCGGCAGCAGGCCCGCACGGCGCTCGGCGATGTGGAACACGATCGCCCCGGTCTCGAACAGGGCGAGATCGCCTTCCTCAAAGGTCGGAATCTGGCCGAAAGGATGAAGCGCCCGATGCGCGCGTTCCTTCATCGCACGGAACGCAACGAGGCGAACCTCGTAGGGTTGGCCCACTTCTTCAAGCGCCCAGCGAACGCGCGTATCACGCGCCAGTCCCTTGCCGCCATCGGGTGACCGTTCAAAGGCGGTAATGGTGATGGTCATCGTGAGGCTCCTCCTTGGCCAAAATCAACGCCTTGCGGGGCTGCCAAGCCGTCAACGCAAACTCACCGAGATCGAAGACGTTTCCGTGTCCGGTTTTTCTCACAGAAGGAAATGAGCGACCATAAGGGCGCGGCTCTGATCTATCCAATGCTGCCAGACGCCGAAACGCTCATTGCCGACAAGGGCTATGATAGTGATGCATTCCGGGAGGCTCTCGCCGGACGCGGCATCACGCCTTGTATTCCACCGCGAGCCAAGCGCCGGTTGCCCGCAACATACTGCAAGGCTTTGTATCGACAGCGCCACAAGGTCGAGAACATGTTCGCAAAGCCAAAAGACCGGCGGCGTACCTCAATGCGCTATGACCGCTGCGCCCACACGTTCTTCAGCGCTATCTGCATCGCGGCAACCGTCGTCTTTTGGCTCGGTCAATGAGTTCCGATCCTAGCGTCGAGAATGGATGCTAGCGCCACTCGACCTTGGTGATCTCGTAGGCCTTGGCGCCGCCGGGCGCCATCACTTCCACCGTCGCACCCTTCTTCTTGCCGATCAGCGCGCGCGCCAGCGGCGAGGTGATGGAGATGCGGCCCTTCTTGGCATCGGCCTCCGGCTCGCCGACGATCTGCCACACGGTTTTCTTGTCGGTGTCCTCGTCGATCAGGGTGACGGTGGCGCCGAACTTGACGGTGTCGCCGGAGAGCTTGGTGATATCGATTATGTCGGCGCGCGCCAGCTTGTCCTCGAGCTCGGCGATGCGGCCTTCATTATGGGACTGCTCTTCCTTCGCGGCGTGATATTCCGCGTTCTCCGAAAGATCGCCATGCGAGCGTGCTTCCGCAATGTGCTCGATGATGCGCGGACGCTCCACCGATTGGCGCTTCTTCAATTCGACCTCGAGGGCGGCATACCCGCCGGCGGTCATCGGAACCTTTTCCATCATCTCTTCCGTCCTTCAATCGTGCGGGCGTAAGCCAGCGGCCCGCACGAAACGTTTTGCAAGATTAGGCTGTCGCGGCTCGAAACGCAGCCCGTCAGCCAATTAATTTTCGGCCCCGCGAAAGGCCAATTCAACATCCATAGGGGCGGAGTGTTCCAGCCAACGGGCTTTATTGCCAATCATTTAGCGGGCCCTTTGGGCCCGCCAACGATCAGTTCTCGGAAAAATAGCTCTGCAGCGTGCGGACCTCAAGGTCCCCGTCCCGATAGGCGCGGATGCCCTGGGCGGCCGCCACGGCACCTGAAAGAGTGGTGTAATACGGCACTTTATGCAAGAGGGCAGCTCGCCGCAGCGAACGGCTGTCGGCCAGCGCCTGCGGCCCTTCGGTGGTATTGAAGACCAGTTGGACGTCGCCATTGGTGATGGCGTCGACGATGTGCGGCCGCCCCTCCAGCACCTTGTTCACCTTTTCGGTGGGCACGCCCTGGTCGGCGAGGAAGCGCTGGGTGCCCGAGGTGGCCATCACCTTGAAGCCCAGCGAGAACAACAGCCGTACCGCGTCGGTGATTCGGGTCTTGTCGATCTCGCGCACCGAGACGAACACCGTGCCCTTGCGCGGCACGCGGGTGCCGCCGCCGAGCTGGCTCTTGGCGAACGCCACTTCGAACGAGCGGTCGATCCCCATCACTTCGCCGGTCGATCGCATCTCAGGTCCCAGCACGGTGTCGACGCCCGGAAAACGCGCGAACGGGAACACCAATTCCTTGACGCCGACATGGCCGAGCTTGCGCCGTTTCAGATTGAAGTCGGCGAGTTTTTCGCCGGCCATGATCCGGGCTGCGATCTTCGCCACCGGCGTGCCGACCACTTTGGCCACGAACGGCACCGTGCGCGATGCGCGCGGGTTGACCTCGAGCACGTGGATCTCGCCATCCTTGATGGCGTATTGCACGTTCATCAGCCCGACCACGTCGAGGCCAAGCGCGAGTTCGCGGGTCTGCCGCTCGAGCTCGGCAATCATCGTAGCGTCGAGCGAATGCGGCGGCAGCGAGCAGGCGGAATCGCCGGAGTGAATGCCGGCTTCCTCGATATGTTCCATGATGCCGACGATGAAGGTGTCCTTGCCATCGGAAAGGCAATCGACGTCGATCTCGGTGGCGTCGGACAGATAGCGATCGAACAGCAGCGGATTCTTGCCGAGCACGGTGTTGATCTGCCCGGTCTTGTCGTTCGGATAGCGTGCCTTGACGTCGGCGGGCACCAGCTCCGGCAGGGTGCCGAGCAGATAATCGGAGAGCTGGTTGTCCTCGCGGATGATCTGCATGGCGCGGCCGCCGAGCACGTAGGACGGGCGCACCACCAGCGGCAGGCCGAGATCGGCTGCCACCAGCCGCGCCTGCTCGACCGAATAGGCGATGCCGTTTTTCGGCTGCTTCAAATGCAGCTTGTCGAGCACGCGCTTGAAACGGTCGCGGTCTTCGGCGAGATCGATCGCGTCGGGCGAGGTGCCGAGGATCGGCACGTCGGCGGCTTGCAGCGGATGGGCGAGTTTCAGGGGCGTCTGGCCGCCGAACTGCACGATCACGCCATGCAGCGTGCCGTTCTTGCGTTCGGTCGCGATGATCTCGAGCACGTCTTCCGCCGTCAGCGGCTCGAAATACAATCGGTCGGCGGTGTCGTAGTCGGTCGACACCGTCTCCGGATTGCAGTTGATCATGATGGTCTCGAAGCCGGCGTCGTGCAATGCGAAGCAGGCATGGCAGCAGCAATAGTCGAATTCGATGCCCTGGCCGATCCGGTTCGGCCCGCCGCCGAGGATGATGACCTTCTTCTTGTCGGACGGCGCGCTCTCGTCGGCAGGCGCGCCCGCGAACGGCGCCTCATAGGTCGAATACATGTACGCCGTGGGCGAAGCGAACTCGGCCGCGCAGGTGTCGATGCGCTTGAACACCGGGCGGACGGCAAGCGCGTGACGTTTTGCCGTGACATCGGCTTCCGTCGTCTCAGAAAGCACCGCAAGGCGCGCGTCGGAAAATCCCATCGCCTTCAGCGTCCGCATCCCGAACGCATGCGCCGGCAGGCCGTTCTTGCGGACCTTGCTCTCCATCTCGACGATGCCGCGTATCTCGCCAAGGAACCACGGATCGATCTTGCAGGAGGTGAAGATGTCTTCATTCGACCAACCGAGCCGCATCGCCTGCGCAAGCTGCAGGATACGGTCCGGCGTCGGGGTGCCGAGCGCGGCGCGGATCGCGTTCTTGTCGTCGCCGCGCCCCAACCCCTCGATCTCGATCTCGTCAAGCCCGGTCAGGCCGGTCTCCAGACCGCGCAACGCCTTCTGCAGGCTTTCCTGGAACGTGCGCCCGATCGCCATCACTTCGCCGACCGACTTCATCGACGTGGTCAGCGTGGTGGAGGCGCCGGGAAATTTCTCGAACGCAAAGCGCGGAATTTTGGTGACGATGTAATCGATGGTCGGCTCGAACGAGGCCGGTGTCGCGCCGCCGGTGATGTCGTTGGCTATCTCGTCGAGCGTATAGCCGACCGCGAGTTTTGCCGCGACCTTTGCGATCGGAAAACCGGTGGCCTTTGAGGCGAGCGCGGAAGAGCGCGACACCCGCGGGTTCATCTCGATCACCACCATGCGCCCGTCGGCCGGATTGACGCCGAACTGCACGTTGGAGCCGCCGGTCTCCACCCCGATCTCGCGCAGCACCGCGATCGAGGCGTCGCGCATGATCTGATATTCCTTGTCGGTCAAGGTCAGCGCCGGCGCCACCGTGATGGAATCGCCGGTGTGCACCCCCATCGGATCGAGATTCTCGATCGAGCAGACGATGATGCAGTTGTCGTGCTTGTCGCGCACCACCTCCATCTCGAACTCCTTCCAACCGAGCACCAATTCCTCGATCAGGACTTCGTTGGTGGGGGAGGCATCGATGCCGCGTTCGACGATTTCGATGAACTCGGCCTTGGTGTAGGCGATGCCGCCGCCGGTGCCGCCCATGGTGAAGGAGGGGCGGATGATCGCGGGCAGCCCGATGTCGTCGAGCGCGCGCAGCGCGTCGGGCAAGGTCTTGGTCTGCATCGAGCGCGGCGTCTCCAGACCGATCCGGGTCATGGCCTCGCGGAAACGGCCGCGGTCTTCCGCCTTGTCGATGGCCTCCGCCGTGGCCCCGATCATCTCGACGTCGAATTTGGCGAGCGTGCCCTGCCGGCGCAGCGACAGCGCGCAGTTCAGCGCGGTCTGCCCGCCCATGGTGGGTAACAGCGCAAAGCCGCCGGGAACGACGTGACGCTCCTTTTCGATGATTCTGGCGACAATCTCCGGCGTGATCGGCTCGATGTAGGTCGCATCCGCCAATTCCGGATCGGTCATGATGGTCGCCGGATTGGAATTGATCAGGACGATGCGAAAACCCTCCTCCTTCAGCGTCTTGACCGCTTGGGTGCCGGAATAATCGAACTCGCAGGCCTGGCCGATCACGATCGGACCGGCGCCGATGATCAGGATGGTGGAGATGTCGGTTCTTCTGGGCATCAGGTCTCGCGGACGGAATTCGGGCACAAAAAAAGGGCGCGCGTGCCGCGCGTCCCTCGAGCAAGGCGCCAGGTTACCCCCGCGCGCGGCTGGTCTTTAGACCAGATTCCGCAGCCGCGAAAGGGTTTTAGAGTCCCCATCAACCGGCATTTTGGGCGCTTTTCATGCCCCCTGATCGAGCCCGCCTTCGCTCTCCGAGCTACGGCGCGGCAGCCTTCGCCACGGCAGGGCTTGCCGAGCTGAAGCTGGCGAAGCCAGCGAAGCCTGGAGGCCCGACCTGGATTCGAACCAGGATAAAGAGCGATGCACCGCCCTCGCGTTGAAGCATTCCGCCATCGGGCCGGAAGCGATCATCGCCGATAAGGTCGGGGCCGGCCACCGCTCACGTCGGTTAACCCTAATCCGCTGTGACGGAGCATGCGCGAATTCAGAACGAATGCCGCGCCACGAAGGTCATGCGCCACGGATTATATCCCATATTGAAATGCGCGCGCGAGGCGGTAAATCCGGCCTGCGCAAGCTTGGCCACAATTTTCGCCTCGCTGTAACGCTGCAGGCCGACGCGCGAACGCAATTGCCGATAGTCCGACAGCGCGGTCGAGATCAGCCCGATCAGCGCGTCCTTCAGGAAGCCGTTCCCCGCCGCGAAGCGCAGCAGCGCGAGTACGTCTCGCAACATGCCGACCTCCGGGCGCAGGATGTCGCCCAGGACCAGCCGGCCTGAGGGTTTTAGCAGCCGGCGGATCACGGCAAGCGCGGCGTCGAACTCGTCCGGCGTCATATACTGGGCTACCGAAATCATGACCGCGAGATCGACCGATTTCTCGGCCATCTTCCGCAGGTCGTCCAGCGAGCGCACCCTGATTTTCGTGTTGGGGGCAAACCGCGCGATCAGCCGCCCGCGCACGCCCGGCGCGGGCTCCGCCAGGATCAGCTTGTCGCAGGCGTCCGCCACCTTCGCCGCCGATAAGGCTTCGCCGCAGGCATAATCCAGTACCGTGGCGTCCGACTGCGAGATGTAGCCGATGATGTCCCGCGCGATGACCTCAAAATGCAGGTCGCGATGATGCTTGCTCGCATAGATCGTATGCGTGGAATCGTAATAGTCGATCCAATCGTCCATCGTTGCTGGGGTCCAGTAAGAACAGCAGTTCCGACGAGGGAACCGGGATCCATATGAGGCGTTAGACGGTCGGGGGGCCAGTGTCCAACGCCATAAACGTCCGGTTCCTAACAGGAAGGTGCATCGTGAGCAAAGCCAAGTCCGACAAAGTGTCCCCCGATCTCGATACGCCGAACGATCTGCCGCAAGCTGCGGTCGACAAGATTTCGGCGTCGCTCAACACGCTTTTGGCCGACGCCTTCGCGCTCTATCTGAAGACCAAGAATTTCCACTGGCATGTCTCCGGCCGGCACTTTCACGACTACCATCTGATGCTCGACGAGCAGTCGGATGCGATTTTCGCGACCACCGATCAGCTCGCCGAACGGGTGCGCAAGCTCGGCGGCACCACGCTGCGCTCGATCGGGCAGGTCAGCAAGCTGCAGACCATCCAAGACAATAATGAGAGCTATGTGCCGCCGCGCGAGATGCTGCGCGAATTGATGGAAGACAACAAGCACGTCGCGGCGGCGATGCGCAAAGCCCACAAGCTCTGCGACGAACACGCAGATTCCGGCACCGCGGGGCTGCTCGAGACTTTCATCGACGAAACCGAGCGCCGCACCTGGTTCCTGTTCGAGGCGAGCCGCCAGGAAGGCAGTAACGCGGCGTAGGAACTTTTCCCTCTCCCCTTGTGGGAGAGGGTGCCGAGCGAAGCGAGGCGGGTGAGGGGCTCCCTCCGCGGATGCACACCCCTCATCCGGCGCGGACTTTGCATAGCCGATGCAAGCATCGGCGTCCTTTATTAAAAAAACGCCGGCTGGAGGCCGCCTATGGCCACCTTCTCCCACAAGGGGAGAAGGGAAGAGAGCACTTCATCGAATTAGACTCGTTTCCACAATCTCACCAGCGGACCATCTGCTCCCATCACGGGGTCGGTTTTCGGCAGCTTCACGTGCGGAATGCTCTTCAGCGCCCTCGCGTGATTTTCCGGCGTCGGCAGCGTGACTTGCATTTTTTCGCCGGGCGGATAGGCCCCGACCACGGAAAAATCAGGGCTGGCGGAGAGGCATTGATGCCCGGTGCCGGCGGGCAGGATCGCGACGTCGCCGGCTGAAATCTCGAGCTCCTTGCCTTTATCGCCGCCGAAGCGCACGCGGGCGTGGCCGCGGGCGATGCCGAGCACCTCATGCACGGTCGCATGGTAATGCAGGAAATCGTAGACGCCATTCCGCCACATCGCGCCCCAGCCATTGGCGCCGAATAATCTCTCGATCGTCTCTTCCGGGTGGCCGCGATCGAGCGCGACCGCGCCCTTGTAGACCAGGAACGGCATCGGGTTGTTCGGCACGAGGCCGTCGTCTTCAAACTCGACGCTGAGCGGTTCGGCCTTTGTGCTGACGACCGGCATGGTTTCCTCCCGACTACTAGAGCAATAAATGCCGATTTAACCGATGTCAGCAACCCACGTTCCCCGGGGCATCCGATTTGGGGCAAGAGGGTGCAGGGGGCTTGTGGCAAACGATAGTGTTACCTGCGTCACATCGAACCTGATGCGGAAAAGCGATGACATATGAAGTCCTCATCTCAGGCACTGGCCAGCATGTACAGTCCTTCTCTGATTTTTTCGTCCCGCACCTTTTCCGCCCCTTGCGTGGCACTCGCATCCATCGTGCTGCTCGCCGCATCTGCCTTCGCGGACGATCGCGCCGAATGCATCAAAGCCGCTGGAGACGAAGCGATCAGCGCCTGCAACCGCCTGATCTCGGCCGGCGACTTGGGGAACTTCGCGGCGCAGCGTTCTACAACCGCGGCACGGCTTATGCGCATAAATCCGACCTCGACGCGGCAGTGAAGGATTTCAACGCAGCCCTGCGGCTCGATCCGAGCTTTGCCGCCGCTTATACCGGGCGCGGCACGGCTTACTGGCTGCGCGGCAAGCCGGATCTGGCAGTCGCCGACTGGTCCGAGGCGATCCGTCTCGCGCCGAATTACCCGAACCGCTATCTCAATTCTTTGCCCTATATGAACCGCGGGGCGCTCTACTACGGTGGACGGCGCGAATTCGATAAGGCGATCGCCGATCTCGATGAAGCCATCCGGCTTGATCCGCGGAACGGCCGCGCCTTCAGCAACCGTGGTTGGGTTCTCGGTCAGCAGGGACAATATCAACGTTCGATTGCCGACCTCGATATCGCGATCAAGCTGACGCCGAATCTGGCCAAGGCCTACAACAACCGTGGCTATGCGCTGGGTCGAATCGGACAGGTGGATCAGGCGATTTCCGACCTTGACATGGCGATCCGTCTCGATCCCGGCGATCCTCAGGCGTGGTCCAACCGGGGCCTGATGTATGACGAGAAGGATCAGTTTGATCGCGCAATGTCCGACGTGAACGAGGCGGTGCGTCTCAATCCCAAATGGGCCGAGGGTCTGGTCAATCGTGCCGTGATCGCGATCGACATGAAACAGCCTGAGCGGGCCTTGGCCGATGCCGACCAGGCGATTCGTCTCGATCCGAAAATGGCACGGGCTTATTACGCGCGCGGTAGTGCTCGCGCGAGCGCAGGGCAGGCTGATCTCGCGGTCGCCGATCTGAACGCGTGCATCAGGTTGGACCCAAAGTTCGGCCGGGCGTATGTGAAGCGCGCGATCCTTGGGATCGCCAGGAGTGACTACGCCGCGGCAATTACCGATCTCGATGAGGCGATCCGCCTTGCGCCGGAATCTGCCGTCGCCTACCTCAATCGTGGCGTCGCTCTTGAGCATCAGCGGCGTTTCGACAAGGCTCTGGCCGATTATCTCGAAGTGATCCGCCTTAATCCGAAGCTTGCGGTCGCGCATTACGACGCCGGCGGCATCTACCGCGAATTAAGGCAGTTCGATCAGTCTCTCGCGTCATTCTCCGAGGCGATCCGGCTCAATCCGTCCGATGCACAGGCTTACATGGATCGCGGTGTCGTGCGCTATCTGATGAACCAGTTCGATGAAGCCATCGCCGATTACAAAAAGGCGCTCGAGCTCAGTCCCGATCTCGAGGTCGCCAAAACAAAACTGCTGGAGCTTGGTGTCAGGACGCTTTGATTTTCAGAACAGGCAGAAATCCTAAGATGTGGCTCTAAGCGCGCTTGTTCGCCCGCATCAAATCGGTAAAGCGCTTGAACAGATAATGCGAGTCGCGCGGCCCGGGCGAAGCCTCGGGATGGTATTGCACGGAGAACACCGGCTTTCCCTCGAGCTGGATGCCGCAATTGGAGCCGTCGAACAGCGAGACATGGGTTTGTGTCGCGCCCTTCGGCAAGCTCGCCTGATCCACCGCAAAGCCGTGGTTCATGGAGGTGATCTCCACCTTGCCGGTGGTCTCGTCCTTGACCGGATGGTTGGCGCCGTGATGGCCCTGATGCATCTTTTTCGTCTTGGCGCCGACGGCAAGGCCCAGCATCTGGTGGCCCAGGCAGATTCCGAAGGTCGGCGTGCCCGACGCGATCACTTTCGTAATAACCGGCACCGCATATTTGCCGGTCGCGGCGGGATCGCCGGGGCCGTTGGACAGAAACACGCCGTCCGGCTTCATCGCCAGAATGTCCTCGGCCGAGGTCGTCGCCGGCACCACCGTGATCTTGCAGCCGGAGCCTGCGAGTAGGCGGAGGATGTTGCGCTTGATGCCGTAGTCGATGGCGACCACGCTGAACTCCGGCGCGGTCTGCCGGCCAAAACCCTTGTCCCACGCCCATGGCGTCTCATCCCAGGTGAAGCGCTGGCCACAGGTGACCATCGGCACCAGATCCATGCCCTCCAGCCCCGGCCATTCGCGGGCTTCTTCCTTCAGGCCGTGCAGATCGAACTGGCCGTTGCCGGCGTGGGCGATGACGGCATTGGGCATGCCCTTGGAACGGATCATCGCGGTCAGCGCGCGGGTGTCGATGCCGGACAGGCCGATGATGCCGCGCGCCTTCAGCCATTGGTCGAGATGGCGCGAGGCTCGGTAGTTCGAAGGGTCCGATATCGCCGCGCGCAGGATCACGCCGCGCGCGCCCGGCGTCGCCGCCATGTTCACGGTCTCGATGTCTTCGTCGTTGGTGCCGACATTGCCGATATGGGGGAAGGTGAAGGTGATGAGCTGGCCGGCGTAGGAGGGATCGGTCAAAATCTCCTCATACCCGGTCATCGCGGTGTTGAAGCAGACCTCGCCGACGGCATGGCCTTCGGCCCCCAGGCCAAAACCTTCCAGCACCGTGCCATCGGCAAGCACGAGCAGCGCGGTCGGCTTGTGGTCCGGCCAGGCGTCATCGTTTTGTGTTGTTGTCATGAGCGCTTTACATATTCGTCGCAGGCGCCGCCGTCAAAGCCGAAACATGCGGATTCACATGCGTTCCCGGATATTTGACACGCCGTGCCGCTGTCCTAATCTATAGTTGCGGCTTGAGGTCGATTTCCCGTCAAAGACTAGCCCGATCAGGAGCCGAGCATGGAAAATGCGATGCCGATTCTGCTGGTTCCGGGCCTCGTCAGCTCGGCGCGCATCTACGTGCCGGTCATCCCGGCGCTGTGGCGGTTCGGGCCGGTGACGGTGGCCAACCACATCCGCGACGACAATATCGGCGCGATGGCGCGCAGGATTTTGGCCGAGGCGCCACCGCGCTTCGCGCTGGCCGGGCATTCGATGGGCGGCTACATCGCCTTCGAGATCATGCGGCAGGCGGGCGAGCGCGTCGCCAAGCTCGCGCTGATCAACACCCAGGCGCGGCCCGATACGCCGGAAGTAACCGCCCGGCGGCGGGGCATGATGGCGCGCGCGACGGGCGGCGAATACCGCGCCGTGCTCGACGAGCTCTTTCCGGGCTTCGTGCATCCGTCGCGGCGCGAGGACGCTGCCTTGAAGCAGCTCGTCTACGACATGGGTGAGGATGTCGGGGCAGAGGCGTTCGTCCGTCAGCAGCAGGCGGTGATCAGCCGGGCGGACTCGCGGCCGATGTTGGCGTGGATCAAATGTCCAACGCTGGTCCTGACCGGCGATGAGGACAACACCATTCCGAACAGGCTGTCAGTGGAGATGGCCAATGGTATCCACGGCGCGAACCTGGTGATCTTGCCGAATTGCGGCCACCTGCCGCAGCCGGAACAGCCGCAGGCGACCGCCGAGGCGCTGGTCGAATGGCTGCGGATCTGAGTTGTTGCATTGCCGAGTTGTTTGATGGCCGCGAACAGCCTAGATCAGGGGCTTAGGATAATGCGGCCTTATTGGCTCGCGAGAGGACAAGACGATGCTGCGCGACGACATCAATAACGCGGTCAAGGACGCGATGCGGGCCAAGGACGAGCGCAAGCTCTCCACGCTGCGCATGGTCAACTCGACCATCAAGAACGCCGACATCGCTGCGCGCGGGGAAGGCAAGCCGCCGCTCTCGGACGCCGATCTGCTCGGCGTGTTCCAGAAGATGATAAAACAGCGCCAGGAATCCGTCGAGCTCTACGACAAGGGCGGCCGCGCCGAGCTCGCGAGCCAGGAGCGCGAGGAGATCGCAATCATCTCGGCATACCTGCCGAAGCAGATGTCGGAGGGGGACGTAAAGGCTGCGATCTCGTCCGCCATCGCCGAGACCGGCGCGGCGGGGATGAAGGACATGGGCAAGGTCGTAGCCGTGCTGAAGGCGAAATACGCAGGACAAATGGATTTCGGCAAAGCCAGCGCACTGGTGAAGGCGGCGCTCTCTTCTTAACCTCGCCCCGCTTGCGGATCCGCAAGCGGGGAGAGGTCGAAGCCGAAGGCTTCGGGTGAGGGGGCTCTCCGCGGTACCGGTGTTTGTGGTGACCGCCCCTCACCCGCTCGCTATGCTCGCGACCTCTCCCCGTGAAGAACGGGGAGAGGTAAGCAAGAGGGTTTCAGCTCAACGGGAAAATTGAAATGTCAGCCTCCGTCACCGGCAGCATTGATGGTGCTCGACCAAAGTTATTCCAGCCGTTCAAGATCCGGGGCCTGAGCCTCAAGAACCGGCTGGTCGTGCCGCCCATGGTCCATTACCGCGCCGGGCCCGGCAACATTTGCGGCAGCTTTCACAATGTGCATCTCGGCCGCTATGCGCTGGGCGGCTTTGGACTGGTGTTTGTCGAGGCTACCGCCGTCGAAGAGGTCGGCCTGATCAACGAGCATGACCTCGGCATCTGGAATGATGCCCAGGCGCAAAGCTTCAAGCCGCTCATCGCCTTCATGAAGGGCGAGAACACCGCGATCGGCATTCAACTCGCTCATGGCGGGCGCAAGGCATCCTCGCAGCGCGCGATGGACGGCTTGGGCCCGCTCACGGCGCAACAGATCAAGGCGGGCGCCAAGCTCTGGCAACCGGTCGGCCCCACCAGCGAGCCTGTCGCGCCGGGATGGTTGACCCCGCACCAGCTCACCACCGACGAGTGCCGGGCGATGGTGCGCACTTGGGCAGAAGCGGCCCGAAACGCGGTCAAGGCCGGCTTCGACACGATCGAGATTCACACCGCCCACGGCTATCTGCTCGCCTCGTTTCTTTCGCCCATTTCCAACAGCCGCAATGATGAATATGGCGGCGACCGCAACGGGCGCATGCGGCTGCCACTCGAAATTGTCGAAGCGGTGCGGCGCGAAATGCCGGCACCGATGCCGTTGTTTGTCCGCGTCTCCGCCGTCGACGGCGCCGAGAACGGCTGGAACCTGGACGACACGGTTGCCTTCGCCCATGAATTGAAGGCCCGCGGCGTCGACGTGGTGGACTGCTCTTCCGGCGGCATTTCAGGCTCGGCGACGGCGGCGCAAGTCCCGCGCGGTCTCGGTTTCCAGGTGCCCTACGCCGAACGGGTCCGCAACGAGGTGGGCATCGTATCGATGGCGGTCGGCATCATTCTCGAGGCGCAGCAGGCGGAAGCGATTTTGGAGAACGGGCAGGCCGATCTGATCGCGGTCGGCCGGCAATCCCAGTTCAATCCCAACATCGCCCATCACTGGGCCCACGATCTCGGCATCAACCGCAAGTTCGAGGAATGGGCTGCCGAATATGGCTGGTGGCTCGAGAAGCGAATGCGAACCATCGAAGAGTTCGCGACCCCGACCGGGGTCGTCAGGCGACATGCATGAACCTTTGCCCCAAAGCGTAGACAAGAATTCCGGTATGTTGCCGATTAACGACAGCGTTTGATTGATTCCCGCGATAATGTTTCGCCAGCCATCGCTGGCAGCATGACAATCCGAAGGACCACGATTGCCAAGTCCATGACACGGGCAGTCTTAAGGGGAAACATTCGATGAAGCGGGCATTCTCTCGATTTCAATTGACGATCGCTTTAGCCGCAATGGGCATCGGGGCAATCCCGGCTTTGGCGCATGCCTATACGCCTGAACAGCAGCGGCTTTGCAGCGACGACGCCATGCGGCTATGCAGTGCGGATGTTCCAGACGTCGATCGCATCACGGCGTGCATGCAGAGGCAATATTCGCAGCTGAGCAAGGGGTGCAAGTCGGTGTTCAGGGGTGAAAAATCGGAGGCAAGCGCCAGTCCCAGGAAGCAGGATCGGTAAATCTCGCCAGGCGGAACGGTATTGCGTCCTTGGCCGCCCTTTATGCAGGCCCGGCGATCGTCTAGCCTTGGGAAATGCTCACCGAAACCACCGACTATGCAAAACTCTACCGCGACTTCCGCTGGGATATCCCTGATCGCTTCAATATCGCGACCGCCTGCTGCGACCGCCATGCCGACGGCAGCGGCCGGCTCGCGCTGATCTATATCGATGAAGACGGCCGTGCTGCGCGCACCTCGTTCGATGAGGTTGCCGAGATGTCGCGCCGCTTCGCCAATGTGCTGAAAGCCGATGGCCTCAAGCGCGGCGACCGCGTCGCGGTGTTCCTGTCGCAGTCGCTGGAATTGCCGATCGCGCATCTTGCCGCGTTTCGCTCCGGCCTGGTCTCGATCCCGCTGTTTGCGCTGTTCGGCGAGGACGCGCTTGAATTTCGCCTGGAAAATTCCGGCGCCAAGGCTGTCGTCACCGATGCGGCCGGCTGGGAGAAATTATCGAAAATCCGCGGGCGGCTGCCCGATCTTGCGAATGTCTACGTCGTCGGCGGCCGGACGCCCGCCGGCGCCAAATCGTTCTGGTCGGAGATCGACGCGGCATCGCCGGAGTTTTCGACCGCCGACACGTCATGCGACGATCCGGCCCTGATCATCTACACCTCGGGCACCACAGGTAATCCCAAAGGCGCGCTGCATGCGCACCGGGTCGTGCTCGGCCATCTGCCGAACATCGAGATGTGCCACGACTTCCTGCCCAAGCCCGGCGATCTCTTGTGGACGCCGGCCGACTGGGCCTGGATCGGCGGGCTGATCAACGCGCTGTTGGCCGCCTGGTATCACGGCGTGCCGATCGTCGGCCATCGCGCGCGCAAATTCGAGCCCTCGGCCGCGATGGCGATGATGGCGGATTATCGCATCCGCAACGTGTTCCTGCCGCCAACGGCGCTGAAGCTGATGCGGCTGTCCGATGTCAAGCATCCGGGCGTAAAACTCCGCTCGATCTTCACCGGCGGGGAATCGCTCGGCGGCGAACTCTTGGATTGGGTGCGCGCGACCTTCAGCATCGATGCCCATGAAGTGTTCGGCCAGACCGAGTGCAATCTCGTGATCGGCAGCAACTCAAGACTGTTTCCGATCCGCCCCGGCTCGATGGGCAAGGCGACGCCCGGCTTCGATGTGCGCATCGTCAACGACAAGGGCGAGGAACTTTCACGGGGAAGCCGCGGCATTATCGGCGTGCGCCAGCCCAACCCGGTCACCATGATCGAATATTGGCGCAATCCGGAAGCGACGGCGAAAAAATATGCCGGCGAGTTCCTGCTCACCGGCGATCTCGGCGTGCAGGATGAGGACGGCTATTTCTGGTATGCCAGCCGCGAGGACGACGTCATCACCACCGCCGGCTATCGCGTTGGCCCTTCGGAGATCGAGCACACGCTGATGAAGCATCCCGCGGTCGCGATGTCGGCGGTGGTCGGGATTCCAGATCCTGTCCGCACCGAATCGATTAAGGCATGGATCGTGCTGCGTCCGGGCTTTACGGGCGATGAGGCGCTGGCGCGCGAGATCCAGGAGTTCGTCAAGGTGCAGCTCGCCGCCCACGAATATCCGCGTTTCGTGCAGTTTGTCGAAACGCTGCCGATGACCGCGACGGGGAAGGTGCTGCGGCGCGAGTTGCGGGCGCTCGGGTGACGGCGAGGAGCGTCGTCATTCCAGGATGCGGGCGAAGCCCGCAGACCTCAGATGTGCAATTGCACATCGGGGAATCTCGAAGTTATCGGCGCGAGATTCCAGGTTCGCGTCGGAGCCAGTCATCGGGCCGCGCTTTGCGCGGACCCGTTGGACGCTCCCCGGAATGACAGCAAGCCTCACGGCGTCTCGATCCCCATGGCTTTCAGCGCCGCCAGCATCTGCCGCGGCGGGCCCATCTTGATGACGGGCGCGTGTCCGGTCTCCAGCACGCTCTTCAGGCCGGAGAGGATCGCCGGCCAGCCCTGGCGGCCGCCGGAGAGAATATCATCGCTGAGCGGCCGGTCATGCGACTGGATCAGCGTCAGCTTGACCACCTCACCCACTGGCTCGATCTCGTAGGTCACGAGCGTTGAGCCCAGCTTTTCGATCAGCGCCGGCCAGTTGACGTTGAACGTGAAGGTGAACCTTCTCGGCGGATCGCATTCGATCACCTCTCCGGAGATGTGCAGCGCCCCATCGGGAGTGCGCACGATCAATGCCCCGCCGACCCTCAAATCGACCTCGACGGAATTGCCGAAGAAATATTTCCGGCTGAATTCCGCCGATGTCAGCGCCTGCCACACTTTTCCGGGCGTGGAGACGATGTAGATGGTGTAGACGATCGCGGGCTTGAATTTTTCGATGTTCATTGCATCCCCTCGATAGCCAGTGCGGAAACGGGAATCGCCAGCGCGTTGCCGGTCTCCAGCAAGCTCTTGAGGCCGGACATGATCGCCGGCCACCCCTTGGAGATGCCGTCGAGAAGCTTGCTGCCTTCGGCAAAACCTTCATGCGTGAGCGTCAGCTTCACGAGCTTGCCGTACGGCTCGAGAACGAAAACGACCTTCGACGGCTGCTCATTGCGCATTTCGTCGTCGAGTACGTGCTTGAAGCTGTAGGACAGCCGACGCGGCGGATCGGCCTCGAGAATCTCTCCGACGTCGGTGGTGGTGCCGTTCATCACCAGCGCGAACGGCGAGCCGATCTTCCAGTCGGTTCTGAGCTCAGTGCCGAACCAGTAGCGCCTGGAGAACTCGCTGGACGTGAGCGCTTCCCACAGCTTCTCCGGCGTAGTCTCGATATAAAAGGTGTAGACGAATTCAGGCTTACTCATCGCGCTTCTCCAGTTGCCGTTTCAGCTCGCTAAGCGCGGTGAGCTTGGCGCGCTCGAATTTCTTGATCCAGCGTTCGCCGATCTGGTGGATCGGCACCGGGTTGAGGTAGTGCAGCTTCTCGCGGCCGTGCCTGAACGTGGTGACGAGGTTGGCGGCCTCGAGAATCCCAAGGTGCTTGGTCACGGCCTGACGTGACATTTCCAGACCGTCGCAGAGCTCATTCAGGGTCTGTCCGTTCTTGGCGTGAAGCCTGTCCAAGAGCGACCTACGGGAAGCATCGGCCAGCGCTTTGAAGACTTCATCCATGGATAGGCATAATAGGCAACCATATGGTTGCATGTCGAGCACGATTACGACTACCCCCGCTCGAATTTGTAGAATTTCTTTATCGCGCGGCGATTTGCGCCGACCCGTTGGCCGCACGTCTTGAAACATTCTTCGTCATAATCGCTCCTACAACCTGTGGTATCATCGAGCTCACCCGATCCCGTCGCACACCTGACGCTGATCTCGCCGGTTTTTCGGGAGCCCACAAAAAAAGTCCCGTCAGCGTTTTTTCCAATCAGTACGCAAAGGAAGGAATGTCATGCGTTGCAAATTGTTCGCGTCGGCCGCCCTGCTTGTGGCCCCCTTCATGCTGTTCGGTGCATCTGCCGATGCCGAGGAGTTCACTGCCAAGATGGTCGGATTCCACGAAGCCCCAACATCCATCTTCTCCGCCAACGGCCAAGGCACGCTTCATCTTGATCTGGATAAGAAAGCCCGCACGATCACCTTCAAGGAGACGTTCTCCGGCTTGAGCTCGCCGGTCACGCAATCGCATATCCACCTCGGCGAAATTCATACGGCCGGAGGCGTAACGGTATTTTTCTGCACCAACTTGAACAACGCCCCGGTCCAGCCTTGCCCGGCGGGCGGCGGAACCATAACCGGGACGATCACGGCCGGAAATGTGATCGGGCTCCCCGCGCAGGGCTTGCCAGCAGGTGACTTCGACGCGTTGGTGGAGTTGCTCGAGAGCCGGAGTGGCTATGTCAATGTCCACACGACCAACTTCCCGGCGGGCGAAATTCGTGGCCAAATTCATCGCGGCGACGAGGAATTCTTCGAAGAACGATAATGCTAACCTCCAACGCTTCGTGCACGACAGTTTCATGCCCCACGAAAGTGGGGCATAAATAACGGGCCGATGGGCGTTGGGTCGCCCGGTTTCCGCGGCGACGCAGGATGCGCCGCCAACGAAGAACTGGTCTTGATCGTTGGGGGTGGAAAGCATGTCCGGTCGCGTCAAATTCGCGTTGTATTTCTCGACTTTAGCGCTGGCCTGTTGCGCCGCGGCGCAGGCGCAGCAGCAACGGATCGGGGCTGCGCCCGAAGCCTCCAACATGAAGCTGGTCGGCTATGACGACCTGCAAGCGCGCAGCGCCTATCAGCCCACCATCCATCACCAGGGCGACCGCTGGATCGCCTATATCGGTCATCACGGCGGCACCGACGATATTCCCGCGCCGGTCAATCCGTTGACCGGCAAGGCCGAGCCGAACGGCACCTCGATCGTCGATGTCACCGACCCCGCGCATCCAAAGTATCTGCGCCACATTCCGGGACAGGAAGGAAAATACGAATCCGGCGGCGCGCAGATGGTGCGCATCTGCGACGGCAAGAGCTTGCCCAAGGCCGATCCCAACGCGGTCTACCTGCTGCGCACGTTTGGTGGTGAGGCGCATGAAATCTGGAATGTCGCCGATCCCGCCAATCCCGCGCTCGTCACGCGGCTCGGCGGGCTGAAGGACACGCACAAGAGCTGGTGGGAATGCGAAACCGGCATCGCGTTTTTGGTGTCGGGCGCGCCGGACTGGCGCACGCGCCGCATGACGCAAGTGTATGATCTCTCCGATCCGGCGCATCCGGTAAAAATTCGCGACTTCGGCCTGCCCGGCCAGGAGCCGGGTTCGACCGGCGCGGTGCCGACCGAGCTGCACGGCCCGATCTCGCTCGGTCCCCAAAGCAACCGCGTCTATTTCGGCTACGGCACCGACAAGGGCGGCTTTTTGCAGATCGTCGACCGCGACAAGCTGATCAATGGGCCGAAGGAGCCGACGCCGGATAACCTGGGTTATCCGGAAATCTCGCGCATGGCGATGTCGGCCTTCAACGGCGCGCACACGACGTTTCCGATGAAGGACATGCCGATCGCCGAATTCGCTCACGACAAGGACGGCAAGTCCCGCGACATCGTCATGATCGTCGACGAGGCGATCCTGAACGAATGCGCCGAGCCGCGGCAGATGGTCTGGTTCACCGACGTCACCGTCGAGAAAAGCCCGATGATGATCTCGAGCTATACCGTGCCGGAGGCTGCCGGCTCGTTTTGCGAGCGGGGCGGGCGCTTCGGCTCGCATTCCTCCAACGAGAGCATGGCGCCGGTCTACTACAAGAAGATGGCGTTCATCGCCTTCTTCAATGCCGGCGTCCGCGCGCTCGATATCCGCGATCCCTATCACCCGAAGGAAGTCGGCTACTTCATTCCCTCGATCACGGCTGCGACCGACAAGCGCTGCGTCACCATCGAGGGTGCGGATCGCTGCAAGGTCGCGATCCAGACCAACAATGTCGAAACCGACGATCGCGGTTACATCTACATCGTCGACCGCGCCAACACCGGCATGCATATCCTGGAACTCTCCGGCGACGCCCGCGCGGTCGCCGGGCTTCGTTGAAGGGTTTGAGCCATGCGTCGCGGGCTTGCCATCATGATTGCGTCGCTGGCACTTGGCGCATTGTCGGGCGTTGCGGCATATCAGAAGGTGCGGCCGCAGGTCGGAAGCATCAACGATGCGCACTGGCAGGAAATCGCCTGGCCGTTTCCGCGCGACGGCTGGCCGGCGGGCCGCGCCTTCCGTTGCGATGGCGCCTCATGCGGACCCAAGGTCGAGCTCTATGTGCGGCCGAAAATCGGTTTCTGCAATTGCGACACTGGCGTTGCCGATGACGATGAGGTCGATCGTGTCGCCGATCTCGATTTGATCAGCCAACGCTTTACGCCGCTTGCGCCGGGCAAGGTGATCCATATCGCCGACATGCCGGGACGTTTGCGAAGCTATGATCTCGATATGTCCGATGGCGCGCGCCATGCGGCGGTCGGCATCGCGGCGTCCCACCGCTGCGATCTGCTGGTTGCGGTGGCGCAAGGCGCAGGCACAGCCCCCGAGCTGCAACGGGCCGCGCTGGATTTTCTGGCCACGCATGAGATGCACGGCTGGATGACGGCGGCACTGGGCGGGCGTTAGCTTTCCCCTCTCCCACAAGGGGAGAGGGGAAGAGACCAGCGCAAGGAGCACGTCTTCCATCCTCGCTCATCGCGTGCATAATGACGCAGTCATCCCGCACCGAGCCCCCGCCCATGTCCCTGCAAGTCTATCTCGCCTTTGTCGCCGCCTGCATCGCGCTTGCGCTTCTTCCCGGTCCGGTCGTGACGCTGATGATCGCCAATGGCCTGCGCTACGGCACCCGTGCGGCGCTGACCAACATTTTAGGAGTGCAGGCGGGGCTCGCGATCGTGATCGGCATCGTCGCGGTCGGCCTGACGTCGCTGATGGCGACGATGGGCTACTGGTTCGACTGGGTGCGCTTTGCAGGTGCTGCCTATCTGGTCTGGCTCGGCATCAAGCTCATTCGGTTTCCGGTCGAAGGCGTCAAGACCGACGAGCCGCCACCGCCGCCGCGCGGCGGATTTTTCCTGCAAGGCTTTCTCGTGCTGCTGTCGAATCCTAAAGTGCTGGTGTTCTTCGGCGCCTTCATTCCGCAGTTCATGGACATGAAGCGGGACCATGTCTCGCAAGTCGCACTGCTCGGCGTCACCTTCATGATCACGGGCGCGATCACCGATTCGATCTACGCGCTGCTCGCCGGGCGTGCGCGGTCGTTCTTCTCGGCGCGGCGGACGCGGCTGGTGTCGCGCATCTCCGGCGGCTTCATGATTGGCGGCGGCATCTGGCTAGCGCTGACGCGGTCGCGCTAAATCAATCGTTCGGCGCGCAGCATCGGTTCGAGCTCGCCAAAAATCCGCGCCAGCCTTTCCGCCCATTGCCGCTGGCCCGCCCGATCGCCGATCAAATCCTGGCGAATCTCGATGCCGGTGCTGATCAGCCCGCGTGCCTCGCCATGAACGGGGATCGTGTAATCGGTCTCGTCGCTGACCGCATAGGGCTCGTTGTCGCCGACCACGAGATCGGGCTCGCTGCGCAACAGCTTCAACAATAGCGGCGGCAAGCTGGTGTCGCGATGATAGAGCGTGCCGATGTGCCACGGACGCGCGATGCCGGCATAGACCGGCGTGAAACTGTGCAGCGCGACCAGCACCGTCGGCCTTTGATTGCGCCGGCGCTGATCGATGATGGCCTCGATCCGCCGGTGATAGGGATCGAAAATCTCGCGGCGCCGGAGCGCGGCAGCCTCGGCTGAAAGCCCTTCATTGCCCGGGATCGTGGTGGCTTCGCTGATGCGCGGGATCGAGCTTGCCACATGAGGCGGCCGGTTGCAGTCGATCACGAGCCGCGAATAATTTTGCGCGATCAGATGCGCATCGAGCTGTTGCGACAGCGTCTCCGCGACACCGGCAATCCCGATATCCCAGGCGATATGCCGCGTCAGTTCGCCTTCTTGTAGCCCGAGATCGCCGAGGGCTCTCGGGATCAGCCGCCCGTAATGGTCACAAGTGAGCAGAAATGGCGAGCGCCCTTGCGCATTATATTCCAGCGCCGGCGGAACATCTTCGGGTCCAAGGAGTAGTGATCTGTCGGCGTTGTCCAACGCTATTTTCTCTTGTTGCCTATCGAAGCAGCAGCTCGATCTGGAAATAATCACCGATCGCTATAGATTAAATTACCCGGAATGACGATGATTTCCTCGACGATGCCGCTCCTGACCATCCATCACAAGACCGAATACCGCTACGCGCGCCCGGTGGCGTTTGGCGAACACCGCATCATGCTGCGCCCGCGCGACGGCCACGATCTGCGCGTGCTCGAAAGCCGCCTCGACATCGAGCCGGCGCCGATGCGGCTGCGCTGGATCCACGACGTGTTTGGCAACAGCGTGGCGATCGCGGATTTTGACGAGCGCGCGCAGACGCTCGCCGTCACCTCCAGTGCGACGGTCGACCATAATCCGGCCGAAGAATTCGCGCTGACGCCGGACGACAAGGCCTATTTCTATCCCTTCCTCTACGACGACGAGGAGTTCCCCGACCTCGTTCAGTTCATCACGCCGCAATATTCCGATCCCGACGGCGAGCTGTCGGCGTGGGCGCGCAAGTTCCTCGATCCGGACGCGCCGACCCCGACGTTTAAAATTCTCAGCGGCATGACCCATGGCATCCGCGAGGCCTTCATCTACCGCAAACGCCACGAGCAGGGCACCCAGCATCCGCTCGATACGCTGCAGACGCGATCCGGCACCTGCCGCGACTATGCGCTGTTCATGATCGAGGCGTTGCGCCGGCTCGGCATCGCGGCGCGCTTCGTCTCCGGCTATCTGTTCGTGCCCGACGATCGCGACGGCCATGTCGGCGGCGGCTCGACCCATGCCTGGGTGCAGGTCTATCTGCCGAGCGCCGGCTGGATCGAGTTCGATCCGACCAACGGCATCGTCGGCACCCGCGACCTCATTCGCGTCGCAGTCGCCCGCGATCCGCGCCAGGCGATCCCGCTGCATGGCACCTATCTCGGTTCGGCCGACGCCTTCATCGGCATGGAGGTGAACATCTATGTCGTCCCCGCTGACGAAGCCGCGGAGGCATAACATCATGGAGATCAAGGTCGGCTTCGAGATTGCGTACGCGGCGGTGCAGCCGACACCGATGGTGATGATGCTCTCGATCCACCCGTCGCGGTTTTCCGACATCGTCGGCTCCGAGACCATCGTTGCCGATCCGAACGTGCCGATCGGCTTCTATCGCGACAGCTTTGGCAATGTCTGCGGGCGGCTGGTGGCCCCTGCCGGCGGCGTGACGCTGCGCGGCAGCGCACTGGTGCGCGATTGTGGATTGCCCGATGTCGTGAACCCGAGCGCGCAGCAGGTGCTGATCGATCAACTGCCCGACGAACTCTTACTCTATCTGATGCCGAGCCGCTATTGCGAGACCGACAAGCTCACCGACACCGCCTGGTCGCTGTTCGGCAATACGCCGACAGGCTGGGCGCGGGTCGCCGCCATCACCGAGTTCGTGCATAACCACGTCACCTTCGGCTATCAGCACGCCCATCACATGAAATCGGCGCACGACGTCTTTGAGCAGAAGAATGGCGTGTGCCGCGATTTTGCGCACTTGGCGCTGACCTTCTGCCGCTGCATGGGCATCCCGGCGCGCTATTGCACCGGCTATATGGGCGACATCGGCATTCCGCCGGATCCGGCGCCGATGGATTTCTCGGGCTGGTTTCAGGCCTATCTGTCCGGCCAGTGGTACACCTTCGACGCGCGCCACAATTACCCGCGGATCGGCCGCATCCTGATGGCGACCGGACGCGACGCCGCCGACGTGGCGCTGACCACGAGCTTTGGCCGGATGACTCTGGTGAAGTTTTTTGTCGTCAGCGACGAAGTGGTGGCGGCTTGATCGACGCGGTTCGTCATTCCGAGGCGATGCGAAGCAATCCAGTCTCCGTCATTCCGGGATGGTGCGTTAGCACCAGACCCGGAATCTCGAGATTCCGGGCTCGCACGGAGCCTGTCATCGGGCCGGCCTACGGCCTTTGGTGCGCCCCGGAATGACAGGCATCTGCGATCGTCTCTTCGTCTATGGCACGCTGATGCGCGGCTTCGATCATCCGATGGCGAAGCTGTTGTCGAAGAGCGCCGACTTCTTGGGCGAGGCCAAATGCAAGGGCCGGCTCTATCGCGTCAACCATTATCCCGGGCTGGTGTTGTCGGACGATCCGGCCGAGATCGTGTTCGGCGAGGTCTATCGCCTGCGCGCGGGCGAGGAATTGCTGCGCGAGTTCGACATGTATGAGGCCTGCGGCGAAGGTTTTGCGGAGCCGACAGAATATGTCCGCAAGATGCTCACGGTCGCGCTCGACGACGGCACGGCGAGCGAGGCCTGGACCTATGTCTACAACTGGCCGTTCGCGCAGCTTACGCGGATTGCCTCGGGACGGTTTTTGGAGGGGTAACGTTGCCGCATACGCGGCGGGCTCCCTCGTTGGGGAGGGGGCGCGTCAAGCCCGCTTCTTCGGCTTGGCCTTTTGCTGCATGTAAGAACGCAACACGGCATTGATGCGGCGCTGATAGCCTTCGCCCTGGCGCTTGAAGTAGTCGAGGACGTCTTCATCGACGCGAATCGAGATCGCTTTCTTCCTCGGGGGTATCACCAGAACGGCATTCGACCAGTCGATATCGATAGGCGCCGCATCGGGATCGTTGGCGACCCCCTTGGCGATGTCTTCGTCGGTCAGCGCGTCGACGCGCGCCCAGTCAGTCTTGCCCTTCCTCGGGGAGTCCCTTGAAACGATCGTAATATTTTCGTCGTTCGTCGCGTCGCGCGCGCCGCGCCGAGATGAGCCAGCAGAGCGAGCCGCGGAGCGCGCAGGCGACCGCGACTTCCCGCCCTTCGACGTACCCAAAGACTTGATACCTGACTTCGCCATGACGATCCGATCGGCGGATGAAAGTGTAGCCGTCGAGAACTCCGCGCGCGTCCTCGAAGTCGATCTTGTGATCGCGCAGGTTGCTTTCCCGCTTTTTCGGATTCCATCCGAATTCGCGAACGCCCGCGAACAGCCGTTGCAAGTCTTCCGCCATAGCAAATCGTCCCCCAAAACGGGTCCCCGACACGGTTACACCGTTTGAGGTTCGCTATGACGGATTCGAAGCAGCTAACTCCCGACCTTGTTTTTTAACCAGGATGCCTAGTCCGCACCAAAAACAAGGGCTTAACCTCGACCGTACCTCATAAAGCTGTATATACAATCGTAATGCGGTGGTCAAGTCTTTCGGTTGTCATTCCGGGGCCGTCGAAGACGCGAGCCCGGATAACCGCCGTCGTGAGCATGGATTCCGGGCCTGCGCATCCCGGAATGACGAGGCCTGTGAATAGCCCGGACAACGCCGACAATCTTCGCTATTTGCGCTCCCCGCCCTATATCCCTAATCGGTTGGCATCAGGCCGCGACTTACCGCACAATCACCCATGCGCTTTACGCCCCAATTCCTCGATGAATTGCGCGCCCGGCTTCCGGTCTCCGAAGTCGTGGGCAAGCGCGTCAAGTTGAAGAAGGCGGGGCGCGAGTGGAAAGGACTGTCGCCGTTCCAGCAGGAGAAATCGCCGTCCTTCACCGTCAACGACCAGAAGGGATTTTATCACGACTTCTCCTCCGGCAAGCATGGCGACATCATCTCCTTCCTGATGGAGACCGAAGGTTTAGGCTTCACTGAAGCGGTCGAGCGGCTGGCCGCGATGGCTGGCCTAGCGCTGCCGGCGGCAACGCCGGATGCCGCGCGCCACGAGCAGCGCCGCAAGACGCTCCACGACGTGATGGAACTCGCCGCGAAATTCTTCGCCGACACGCTCGCCTCCAAGAACGGCGCCAAGGCGCGCGGCTATCTCGGCGACCGCGCGATCTCAGCCTCGACGCAATTGCAGTTCCGTCTTGGCTATGCGTCGCCCGAGCGTTTTGCGCTGAAGGAGCATCTGGGCAGCCAAGGGATTTCGGTCGAGGACATGATCGAAGCCGGACTGCTGGTCGCGGGTGACGACGTCCCACTGCCCTACGACCGGTTTCGCGACCGCGTGATGTTTCCGATCACGGACTTGCGCGGGCGGGTGATCGCCTTCGGCGGCCGCGCGCTGGAGAAGGATGTTCCGGCAAAATACCTGAACTCGCCGGAAACCGCGCTGTTTCACAAGGGCGATAATCTCTACAACCACGCCCCCGCGCGGCTCGCGACCCATAACGGCGCACAGCTCGTCGTGGTCGAAGGCTATGTCGACGTCATCGCCATGGTGACGGCGGGCTTTGCGGCAAGCGTCGCGCCGCTCGGCACCGCGCTCACCGAGAATCAGCTCGCGCTGTTATGGAAGATGGCGGACGAGCCGATCCTTTGTTTCGACGGCGACCGGGCCGGACAGAAGGCGGCCTGGCGCGCCGCCGACATGGCGCTGCCGCATCTTGCGCCCGGAAAGAGTTTGCGCTTTGCGCTATTGCCCGAAGGCCAGGACCCCGACGACCTCGCGCGCTCCGGGGGGCGGCCCGCGATCGAGGAAGTGATCTCGGCGGCGCGCGGGCTTGCCGACATGATCTGGTCGCGCGAGATCGAAGGCGGCAGCTTTGCCACGCCCGAGCGTCGCGCCGCGCTGGAAGCGCGGATCGGCGAACTCGCCGGCAATATCCGCGACGAAGTGGTGCGGCGCTATTATCGCCAGGATTTTTCCGAGCGGCTGCAGCGCACGTTTGCGCCGGAAACCGCGCGCGGCGCCTATTCGGGGCGGGCCTACACCAGGAGCGGCAATTTCGGCCGCGAATCACCCGGGCGATTTGCCCCGCGCACGCCCGGGACGGGCGGCCGGTTTGCGTCCCCCGGGGGCCGCGGCCAGGGAGGGATGGGCAGCCCGGGCCTTCCCCGCGGGCCCTATCAGGCGGCAAGCCCGCAGCTTGCCGCGAGCCCGATCATGCGCGGCCAGCGCAGCGCGATGTCGCGCCGGGAGGCGCTGATCCTGCAATGCCTGATCAATCACCCCTTTCTGCTGCACGACCATCTCGAAGAGGTAGCGGCGCTGGAATTGGCCCACCCGGAAGGCCACAAGCTGCGGGCCGGCATCATCGCAGCCTTTGCCAACGATCATCATCATTCGACAGATCCTTCCGAACAGGCCGGCAAAATGCGCGCCGATCTCGCGGCAGCCGGATTTTCGCAAATTCTTCAAAGGGTTGATCGAGCGATCACGACCGGGGCGGTCTGGGGCGCGAGAGCCGGGGCAGCGCGGGAGGACGTTCTTTCCACCTGGCACCAGCTCGTTGCCTTGCATCACCAATGGCACTCATTATTTAGGGAATTGAAGGACGCGGAAGCGGCCTTGGGACAGGGCTTGGGCCAAGAATTGGGACAGGAATCGGGCCAAGACTTGGGCCAGAAATCGGGCGAGGAATCCAGCGACGCCAATCTGGCGTGGCTGCGCGACGTGAAGGCGAGGCTCGAGTCCCTGGACGGAACCGAGGCCCTGATCGAGGGCTTTGGCGAGCTGTCGGGCCGGTTCCAGCGGACCGTTTGATGAGAAAATGCTGCGGACGGCCGGGGCCGGGCCTGCAAAAAGACTCGCCAAACCCATGGTTTGGCTGCAAAAACAGGGTTAAGCGAAACTTAATACCGCTCGTAGCATTTTCAGGCGAAGTGGAGACCGGTAAGCCGTTCGAAAATGCGTCAGAAATAATCTGGCGCGTATTCCGATCGTAGGACCGGTGCCCACTTTTACGGAATACGCGCCGGGTACTGGGTGCGAAAACCAGCGAGACAGATTTGGGGGTGGCGACAGTTTGCGCCGCCCTTTCCGCGTCGAGAGCATGATCCGGAAAAGTGGGGACCGGTTTTCCGACAAGGATCATGCTCAAACGAAAAAAGGTGGAGCGAGATCACTCTTCGACAGAAGAGTTATCCTGCCCCTGATGATCAGGGCGGAGCGCGGCGACGCATTCGCATGAAGCGCGTTTTGGAGAGCGATGAATGGCCAGCAAGGCAAAGACGCTGCAGGTGAAGGACAAGGAAAAGGACGACAAGGCAGCGGACGCCCCGGAGAAGGATTCAACCGACGCGCCGTCGCCGTTGCTCGACCTGTCGGACGCCGCCGTCAAGAAGATGATCAAGCAGGCCAAGAAGCGCGGCTTCGTGACCTTCGATCAGCTCAACGAAGTCTTGCCCTCCGACACCACCTCGCCGGAGCAGATCGAGGACATCATGTCGATGCTCTCCGACATGGGCATCAACGTCTCCGAGGCGGAGGACGCCGACTTTGAGGAAGAGAAGCAGGAAGAGGCCGAGGACGAGACCGACAACGAGCTGGTCGAGGTCACGCAGAAGGCCGTCACCGAGGTCAAGAAATCCGAGCCCGGCGAGCGCACCGACGATCCGGTGCGGATGTATCTGCGCGAGATGGGCACGGTCGAGCTCTTGTCGCGCGAGGGCGAAATCGCGATCGCCAAACGCATCGAGGCTGGCCGCGAGGCAATGATTGCAGGGCTGTGCGAAAGCCCGCTGACCTTCCAGGCCATCATCATCTGGCGCGACGAGCTCAACGAGGGCAAGATTTTCTTGCGCGACATCATCGATCTCGAGGCGACTTATGCCGGCCCCGACGCCAAGAACAACATGAACCCGCTGCTTTCGGCTCCGCTCGGGCCCGATGGCCAGCCGCTCGCTGCGGCCAACGGCAGCGTCAATGGCGGAGCGATGCCGGCCGCGGCTGCGCCGGCGCATGTCGCGCCGCCCGCCGCGCCGCCGTCGCCGACCCCGTTCCGCGCCCAGCCTGCGGCTGACGCCGTCGAGGGCGAGGAGAAGGATCCGGCGGAGGCCGCCGCCGAATCCGACATGGACGACGACGAGTTCGAAAACCAGATGTCGCTTGCGGCGATCGAAGCCGAGCTGAAGCCGAAGGTGGTCGAGACCTTCGACAAGATCGCCGACAACTACAAGAAGCTGCGCCGCCTGCAGGAGCAGGATATTGCCAACCAGCTGCAGAACGAGACGCTGTCGCCGGCGCAGGAGCGCAAGTACCGCAAGCTGAAGGACGAGATCATCGTCGAGGTGAAGTCGCTGCGGCTCAATCAAGCGCGTATCGATTCGCTGGTCGAGCAGCTCTACGACATCAACAAGAAGCTGGTCTCGTTCGAGGGCCGTCTGCTGCGCCTCGGCGACAGCCACGGCGTCGCGCGCGAGGATTTCCTGCGCAACTATCAGGGCTCGGAGCTCGATCCGCGCTGGCTCAACCGTGTCTCGAAACTGTCGGCCAAAGGCTGGAAGAATTTCGTCCATCACGAAAAGGACCGCATCAAGGAATTGCGCCACGAGATCCAGTCGCTCGCGGCATTGACCGGGCTTGAGATCGGCGAATTCCGCAAGATCGTGCACGGCGTGCAGAAGGGCGAGCGCGAGGCGCGCCAGGCCAAGAAGGAAATGGTCGAGGCCAATCTGCGGCTTGTGATCTCGATTGCCAAAAAATACACCAACCGCGGCCTGCAATTCCTCGATCTGATCCAGGAAGGCAACATCGGGCTGATGAAGGCGGTCGACAAGTTCGAATACCGCCGGGGCTACAAGTTCTCGACCTATGCGACCTGGTGGATCCGGCAGGCGATCACGCGAAGCATTGCCGACCAGGCGCGCACCATCCGAATCCCAGTGCACATGATCGAGACCATCAACAAGATCGTGCGCACCTCTCGCCAGATGCTCAACGAGATCGGCCGCGAGCCGACGCCGGAAGAACTGGCCGAGAAGCTCGGCATGCCGCTCGAAAAAGTGCGCAAGGTTTTGAAGATCGCCAAGGAGCCGCTGTCGCTGGAGACCCCCGTGGGCGACGAGGAAGACTCCCACCTCGGCGATTTCATCGAGGACAAGAACGCGATCCTGCCGATTGATGCCGCGATCCAGTCCAATCTGCGCGAGACCACCACGCGCGTGTTGGCCTCGCTGACCCCGCGCGAGGAGCGCGTGCTGCGTATGCGCTTTGGCATCGGCATGAACACCGACCACACGCTGGAAGAAGTTGGCCAGCAGTTCTCAGTGACCCGCGAACGCATCCGCCAGATCGAGGCCAAGGCGCTGCGGAAATTGAAGCATCCGTCAAGATCAAGGAAGCTCAGGTCGTTCCTGGACAACTAATTCTAGGGCGTGCGTCCGTAAACTTGGCATGTCCATGCAGACATGGCGATGTCCGCTTCCCGCTCATGATGCTGATCCATCACGACGAAGTCGCAATCGCCAAGGCGCCGCCATTGCTCTGGGGACTACGCGGCCGGCAAGGTGAACTGAAATATCGCACCGCGAGGTTCGTTCGCCTCTGCCCACAGCCGGCCGCCATGGGCGTCCACGATAGACCGGCAAATTGACAGCCCCATCCCTGTTCCGCTGGGCTTTGTGGTGTAGAAGGAATTGAAAACGCGCTCGAGATGTTCCGGATGGATGCCTGGCCCGGAATCGTGCACTGCCACATGGACACAGGTGTGGTCCTGCCTGGTGCTGATCAATAGCTCTCGCGGCGCTGCCTCAACCGAGCCCATTGCTTCGACCGCGTTCAGGAGCAGGTTCAGGACCACCTGCTGCAATTGAACACGATCGCCGTGAACGGGAAATAATCCCTCAGAAAGCCGGGTCTGGACCCAGACGCGATTTTTGATGATTGCGCTTCGCCCCAATTCAATCACCTCATTGATCGCCGCGTTGAGATCAAATCGCTCTTTTCGCGGAGGCGCCTTCCTGATCTGATCACGGATGCGGTCGATGATGACTCCGGCCCGGCCAGCATTGTCAACAATACCGGCGAGCGCTTCCCTGACCTCGCCCAGGTCCGGCGGCTGCATGTTCAGAAAATTCTGGGCCGCGCTGGCGTAGATACGAGCGCTGGCAATCGGTTGCGTGATTTCGTGAGACAGCGAGGCAGCAATTCTCCCATCACGCTCACGCGGTTCATGTGGGCGAAATCTGCTTGCATCTGATCCAATCGCGCCAGCGCTCGTGTGCGATCCTCAATGTCCGTCAGTAGATTGTACCAGCGCACGATGCGCCCGGAGTCATCGCGTATTGGGACGCCGCGGGTGTCAAACCACCGATATTCGCCGTCGAAGCGCCGCAGGCGTAGTTCGAAGTTGAAGGGAATTCCGGAAGCGATCGCTCTCTTAAAAAGTTCAGCAACACGAGCAAGGTCTTCAGGATGCAGCGTATCGTTTGCTTCCCAGTTTTTTATCCATTCTAGCGATCGGCCAAAATACTCGAGGAATTGCCGATTTGCGGCTTCGACTTCACCGTTCGGGGCCAAAATCGAAATGAGACCGGCTATCCCGTCAATTGCTGAACGTGAACTTTGTTCGCTTTCACGCACCGCCTCCTGTGCGCGCATGAGTTCTTCAATATCCAGAGTCACCCCAATCCGCAGCAGCAGGGTTCCATCGCTTGCCCGGAGCGGTTCGATGCGAGTGAGGAACCAGCGGTAGTCTCCTTGAGCGCTACGAACTCGATAACTATGCTCACCGCTTTCGCCGGTGCGCAGCAGGTTTGACCAATATTTGCGTGCTTCTTCCTGGTCGTCGGGATGCAACAACGGAACCCAGTCGTCCCACTGTGCGCCAATGTCGATGCCGAAACGCAGGGGATGATCTTGGGGAAGACCAAGGTAACCCGCAGTCCGTCTATTCGTGAAGGTGAGGGCACCGGACGGAGCCGCGTACCAAGTATACGCCGGAAGCACATTTAGAACGGTTTGCACCTGAGTCAGGAATCCGGGCGGTTCTTCGGCCTTCTTGCCTTCAGAGCCCGCTGACCAGAGGAGGTTCGGTCCCGTTTCGATGATTTGACGGAGCTTATCTTCGCTTTCCCGCCGCGCTTGCTCGGCCCGCTTGCGCTCCACGTTCTCGATCCGCAGCGCTTTGTTAGTGACTTCCAATCTTTCGTTGGCGTCGCGAACTCTCGTCACCAAGAAATTGACAACGAATGAGGTAATCACAAACGCGGATATTGTGATGAGGTCTTGTGGGTAATCGACGCGGAAGCTGTAGATCGGAGGAGCGAAAAAATAACTCAGGCAACCGACGCCAATGAAAGAAAGAACGATCAAAAAAGAGAGGTTACTTACAAGGGACAACAGGACAAGCACGACCAAATAGGTGAACGCCGCTGCGACCAGGGGCACGTCCAGCCAAAAATATAGGCCGGTCACTGTCGCGATCGAAACAAGGCCGAGCAAGAAGTATCCTGCTCCGTGCAATAATTCGGTGTGCCTCTTGGCGCGCTTCCATTTGAGGAAATGACCGGTTTGACTGCTACTCGACAGCGGAGGGACGTCCTCATGGTCGCCCCGAGCCACGTCAGCTTTGGTATCCGCGTTTGACACAGATCACTCCCACGTCTGATCTGATGGCGTGAACATCCCAAGAACGGTCGATTGAGAGCCGCCGTGCGAGTACGGCGAATGCGGCACCATCAGTCAGCTCCGGCGCTGGGCTTCCGAATTGAATTCGGCCGACAAGGCCTTACGTGCGCCGCGCGCCGCGGTCGCTGTCCGCCCTGCAGAAATCTTACCGCATCGCCTGAGAAATTCCAGCCGCCGGTTGACATCGCCTGAGTGCGTCGGACGGCGAGAGACCGGTCGCGCTGAAACGACATGCTATCGCTCAAGCAGGCGGCGATTGCCGGCCTAGGCGTAGTGGCCCCTGCCTGGGCTACGTTTGTCGTGACGATGTGAAATCGGGCGCCTTGCGACGAGAGCTACCTGATTGGATGCCAGGTGATGCCACGCTGACGGCACTCATCCCGTACCGCCAAGGCCTGCTGCCGTCGGTCCGCGCAGTCATTGAGCATTTGGCAGTCCCGGGCAAAAGCGCGAAGCGCGTCTTCGCTAGATGACCCGGGCATCCATCAATGCAAAACGGCGGGCGAAAGCCCGCCGTTTTGCATTTGGCTCACGATCCACTTTGTCGCGTCAAATATTCGTCACTCCGGCATGCCCGCCAGCCGCAGTCCCTCCAGCACGCGTTGCATGTTGCCGTTGAATGCGGCCGTTCCGATCGATGGCTCGAAGGTTTGCAAAGTCGTATTCGGCCAAAGCTTGAGGTAGTGAGCCAACGCCTCGTGTGCCTCTTGCTCCCGGCCAACCAAAGCATAGGCCGAGGCCAGAAAAGCTGCAGGGTTTCCCGCATTCGGTGCCTCAAGCGCCGCGCGCGACAGCCAATCGATCGCTTTCTGATCCTGCCCCTCCATCAGATAGACCAGGCCTATTCCCTGCTGCCAGCTCCAGCGCAACCGCGAATTCGGCTCCAGTCGATCGGCTTCGAGAAATTCCGGAAGAGCCTCGCTGGACTGCCCCATCATCAGCTTGTCGTATCCGATCTCCTTGTGGAGAAACGCGTAACCCGGAAAGTTTTGGGCCAATTCGCTGCAAGCCTTGATGGCGGCTTCGAACTGTCGCATCCCGCGCAGGATCTGACATTGGGCGCCGCGCACGCGCTTGTTTGCCGGTGCAATCGCAAGCGCATCCTGCAGGGCGAGATCGGCTGCGTGAAGGTCGGCGACCTCATCACTCGACCAATGGTTCAGCACACCGGTCACAATTGCAAAAGTCAGATCTGCCAGAGCTTCCGCATGATGAGGATCGAGGTCGACCGCCCATTGCCGCAGCGCGCGAGCGGCTTCATAATCCTCCCGAGAGGTCATGTTGATCGTTTCGGAGATGCCGATCAGCCTTGCCGCCGTCTCGATATTCGCTCTCGTCCGTTCGGATTGGGCTGATCGCGCGAAGTAACTCCACGCCAGAGCGGAGAGACACAGAACGCCGATTGCCGCGATACTTGCGAGCATTGCCCGTGAAGCAAAAAAACGGCGCGAACCGCGCGATGCAGGTATCACCGGCGACAGCTCTTGCGAATGGCCGATGATGATTTCCGCGCCCTGCGCTTGGGTTGCAGGCAAGCCCCCAATGGCCTGACGCACGTCAATGGGTTGCGCGGCGCTGCGTTGCGGGGAATTCGCGGACAAAGCCTCGGACGGCTTCCGCTCCTCCCGCACCTCGCCGACAAAACGGACACCCTTGCGCGGCAGGGTTTTGATCAGGCGCTGCTCGGTTCCGCTGTCCCCGATGGCGCAGCGCACCGCGTTGATGCGCGTGCTCAGCGCCGATTCGGACACGATGCGGCCGCCCCAGATCGAACTCGATCAGCTCGCCCCGGCTGACGACATGCTCGCGGCGACAAATCAGGTGTACCAGCAGATCGAAGACCTGGGGCTCCATGGCAACCACGGTGGCGCCGGAGCGCAGCTCACGCCTGTCCAGATCGAGGACGTAATTGTCGAAAATATAAAGCAAATTCAAAGCTTCCGTTGCTCGAACGGTCATCCCATCATGCCTCTGGCGCGGCTTCGCAAAAGAAAAATAATGAAATTCATAAGCAAAAAATAAGGTGTCCTGAAGGCACCGCGCGAGGGCTTCGGGCACGTTCACGGCTCGATATCCTTTGGCAGAGCCAGTTGCCGCGCTGGGATGACAGTTGATCGCTTTTTATCGTCTTCGAATATGAAGGAGGTCACAATGGCCGCTATTGCACACGCGTTGTCCCGCGCCTTTCAATCAGCCGGTGAATTCGACGCTCTGAAGCAAATTGCTCTTCTTTGCGGTGCCGGCCTTCTGGTGACTCTGCTTTGCCTGACCTATGGCCTGGACCTCAGCCCGGGCTTCTTCTGAGGCTGACTAACGGGGCAGGGGCATTTACTTGGCTTCGGAATTGGCGAATTTATCTTCCGATTTTCGGAATCTACGCTTGACGGCCAGGTAAAATCAGCATTATTGACTCGGCTATCCCGTCCCACACAGAGGGGCGGCTCGCGATCGTCACGAAACGCGGGGCGGGATGCGGTGGACGCGGGCGGCGCCAAAGACGAAGGCGCTATCCTCGCGGACGGCGAAGGCGTGTGGTCCTGATCTCGCGACGCTGGGATCAAGTCGGCGGAAGTAATTCCGCCGATGACGGTGGCTAGCAAGCCCGGACACCGGGGAGAGCGCGCTATAAGCGTTAAAATCATCGCGCAGGGAAAGCCGGACCAGTTCGGTGACCTGTAGTAACTTGCTCGTGTGCTATCTTTCTTTCGCACGCGAGGCTACGGGTGCATTGGGCAACCCGGTTTTCCCTGCGCCCTCTGTTTTCGAGGGACAGTGTTTCTGGCAAGCCTCGGGCGCGATTCGCTGCCGCGGGAACGTAAAGTCGCCTCTTCTCCCTCGCCCGCTTGCGGGGAGAGGGTCGGGGTGAGGGGGCTCTCCACACTGTGCCGGTGGAGAGTCCCCCTCACCCGGATCGCCGCGCGATCGGACCTCTCCCCGCAAGCGGGGCGAGGTGACTCGAAGCGCTGTTTGAAATTTTAAATCTGAAGCGGATTGGTGGCAGACTTTCCAGTAAGATCGCTGGAGGGGGATTTTACACATGAACGGACGAACACGCGCCCTGCTTGGCGCGCTCGCGTTATCGGTGGCGTCGTTTGGCGGCGCCACCCCCTCCCACGCCGCCCGCTGCGGCGGCGATTTCGCCAGCTTCGTGCAAAATATCTCGGCGGACGCGCAAGCGGCCGGCGTCTCGCCAAACGTGGTCAGTGCGGCGCTCGGCGGCGTGCAGCAGGACGGGGCCGTGCTCGCCTTCGACCGCCGCCAGCGCTACACCTTCAACAAGACCTTCGAGCAATATGTCTCGACCCGCGTCGGACCGGGGCGCATCAATGGCGCCCGCGCCATGCTGCAGCGCCATGCCGCGCTGTTCTCCAGCATCGAGGCGCGCTTTGGCGTGCCGCGGCAGATTCTGGTCGCGATCTGGGGGCTCGAGACCGACTTCGGCAAGGGCGACATGGGCAAATTGCCGGTGATCCGGACGCTCGCGACGCTGGCGCATGATTGCCGCCGCTCGGAGCTGTTCCAGGGCGAGTTGCTGGCGGCGCTGAAGATCATCCAGCGCGGCGATCTTCCTTTAAGGGATATGATCGGCGCTTTCGCCGGCGAAATCGGCCAGACGCAATTCTTACCATCGTCCTACATCAAATACGGCGTCGATTTCGACGGCGACGGCCGCGTCGACCTGCGCCACAGCGTGCCCGACGTGCTCGCCTCCACCGCCAATCTCTTGCACACCAACGGCTTTAAGATGGGCGCGTCGTACGAGGAAGGCAGCGCCAATTTCGAGGCGATGCGCGAGTGGAATCACGCGGTGATCTATCGCAAGACGATTGCCTATTTCGCCGATCAGCTGGTCGGACGGTGACGGCAAGCCCGTCATTCCGGGATGGTCCGAAGGACCAGACCCGGAATCTCGAGATTCTCAGGTGCGCAATTGCGCACCATAGTTCGATGCTTCGCATCGCCCCGGAATGACGAATGCGCCTTATGGCGCATTCGTCACTTCCCCACCTTCGCCGCCGCCTTCTCGAACCGTCGCGCCAGCGGCGCCCAATAGGTCGCGGGGCGAAAGTGCTGCAAGAGATCCATCATTCGCGCGTCACTGCCGATCAGAATGCGCGGCTGGTTCTTCTCGATGCCTTCGATGATGCGGCGCGCGGCGGCCTCAGGCGGGGTCCTGGCCATCGTGTCGAAGCGCTCGATCGATTGCGCGCGGAACGCATTGTCGGCGACGCCTGAGCCGGTGCGGGAATTGCGCGCGATGTTGGTGGCGACCCCGCCGGGATGCACCACCGACAGCCGAATGGGGCTATTCGCCATCTGCAATTCATGGCGCAGCGATTCGGAAAACCCGCGCACCGCGAATTTCGCCGCGCAATAAGCGGTCTGTCCCGGCGGCGCGATGATGCCGAAGATCGAGGAGATGTTCGCAATGTGCGCCTCGCGTTGGCGCGAAAGATGGCCCAGGAACGCGCGGGTCGAATGCACCACGCCCCAGAAATTGATGTTGAACAGCCAGTCCATCTGCGCCTGGTCGATCTCGCCGAATTGGCCGAACAGGGCGACGCCGGCATTGTTGATGAGAATGTTGAGCGCGGGGTGGGCCGAGGTCGCGGCTTGCGCGAAGTCCGCGATCTCTTCGGGCTCGGCGACATCGGCGCGGTGGGTCGTGACCTTGCGCCTGGCATCGCGGCCGATCTCGGCGGCAACCGCCTGCAAGCCGGCCTCGTCGCGATCGGCCAGCGCGAGGTCGCAGCCGCGGTGCGCGAGTTCCAGCGCCAGCGCCCGGCCGATGCCACTGGCGGCTCCCGTCACCGCAGCAGTGGCTCCCTTGATCGCGGTCATGTCGGCTCCATGCTGATGAAAAACCGTGCAGAAAACGCTGGTACCCGAGTTTTATCCCGGATTCTCCCAGTCTTTTATGTCCGGTACCGAACCAATCGGCGGTCTCGTTCTTATCCCATGTATCATTTTGACCGAAACGCCATTTTCAAGGGAGGGAACTATGGGCCAAACAAGACCGTTTCGCGCCATCGCCCTCATCGTCGAGGATGACCTCTCGCAACGGGAAATGCTTTGCTTGTTGCTCGAAGAGAGCCATTACGACGTCATCCAATGCGAGAGCGCCGAGGCCGCCGAACGGGTGCTGGCGAACAGCGGCGGCGCCCTGTCCTTGATGATCACGGACGTCAATCTCGCCGGTTCCATGAGCGGCGTCGAGCTTGCCTTCATCGCGAAGCAGCGCCATCCGAAGCTCGATGTCGTCGTCACCTCGGGCCGGCCGCTGGCGGGCCCGCTTCCCGATGGGGCAAAGTTCTGGTCAAAACCATGGGCGCCGCTCGACATCCTGCGCGAAGCGGAAATCGCCCAGGCGATCCCGCGCGCGGCGCCGGGCTGAGGCCGGTCGCCGTCCGCACCCACACCACTTTCGTGGGCCAGGGCGGCGTGATATCAGCCCATCCCATGTCTCTCGCATTCCTGCTGACGTCGCTGATCGTGGTCGTCTCGCCCGGCACCGGCGTGCTCTATACGCTGGCGGCGGCGCTGACCAAGGGATCTCGCGCCAGCATCGCGGCGGCGTTCGGCTGCACGCTCGGCATCCTGCCGCATCTTTCGGCCGCGATGCTCGGGCTTGCCGCGGTGCTGCATGCGAGCGCGCTGGCATTCGCGGCGCTGAAATGGTGCGGGGTGGTCTATCTGCTCTATATGGCGTGGCAGACATTGCGCGAGCAAGGCGCGCTCGCGATCGACACAAAGGTCGAGGCGCGATCGAACGTCCGCCTGGTCGGGAGGGGTTTTCTGATCAACATCCTCAATCCAAAGCTGTCGATCTTCTTCGTCGCCTTCCTGCCGCAATTCATCTCGGCCGACGAAAGCCATCCGCTGGCGCGGATGCTGGAACTAAGCGCCGCCTTCATGGCGATGACGCTTGTCGTCTTCGTGCTCTATGGCCTGTTTGCGGCTTCTGTCCGCGACCGCGTGATTTCAAGGCCGAAGGTCATGCGGTGGCTGCGCCGCGCCTTCGCCAGCGGGTTCGCCTTGCTCGGGGCGAAGCTGGCGTTCGCGGAACGGTGATTCCCGGTTGCGTGCCCCAAAAATCAAAAAGGCGGGCCAGATGCCCGCCGCTTTCTCAAAAACCGTCCGGTCCGGTGCCCGGGCGGAGCAAGGCTCCACCCGGGCCTGAAGACTACTTCTTCTTCTTGGCCTTGGATTTCTTCGCCTTCTTGGCCTTCTTCGCTTTCTTAGCCATAGTATCCTCTCAAGGGTTTAATGGATTGAACGCGACTACGAGGCATGCTCGGCGGAGGGCCAGCCTCGCAAAATCCTCAGGCGTAAACTCAACAAATTCGCGGCGCGCTGCCTCGCGTTGTCACCGCGTTGTCATTGCGTTATCCACAGTTGTTATGCGTTTTGACGCGTTTTTTCGCGAAAATGGCGCGCATCGCGGCGGCGCGAAGCGAAACGGCGCTCCTTGGCGTGCGAAACCGCGATCGCAATGCCGGCGCCGGCCTCATCATGCTTAACGGCTCGCGAGGCGCGATCTTCATCAATTCAAAACCACGGCGCGATTGAACGGCGCGTCTTGAGAATCCGTTAAGCGGGCGAGATGCATCTTGCATCCCAACAAATGAGGAATGGTCCGGAGCACGGGCTGTTCGAAATAGAGGGGGGCGGGGCAATCCTTGTCCTGCAGGCGCGATGCTGAGCGTTCCGACGCTGTGGACCGTCTTCGTCATCAATTTTCTCGCGGTAGGCCTGATCTGGGCCTATGTCGCGCACAGTTATCCTAATCTGGAAGCCGCACGGTTCTGGACCGCGTCGTGCTTCACTGCAGCCGCGGGCGCGGTGCTGGCGATGCTGCGCCTCGTGGCGGCGGGCTCGCTGCTGCCGCTGCTTGCCGGCGGCGTCGTGATGATTTTCGCCGCCTGCCTTGCCGCCATGGGCGTCAAGCGGTTCTATGGAAAGCCGGTGTCTTGGCGCGCCACCTTCCTGATCACGGGATTGAGCTGCGCCGGCCTCATCTTCTTCATCGCCGTCCACGACAGCCTGTCGATGCGGGTGCTGGTCTTCTCGATAGGCCAGTCGCTGCCGCTGGCGATGACGTTGAAGCTGCTGCTGTCGCCGCAGCAGGGCTACGTCAATCCCGGCGCGCGTCTCGCCGGCGTCGTCGCCGTGCTGATGATCGTCATCTATGCCGTCAGGGCGGCGGGCAATCTGTTCGGCGTCGACTTCGCGTTCACGGACGCAAATCTGGCCCACGCGGTTCTGACGCTGGCGCTGATCTTCCTGTCGATGGCCTTCAACTTCGGCTTCGTGCTGATGGCGATGGACCGGCTGCGCAACGAGGTCGCCGATCTCGCGCTGCTCGACGACCTCACCGGCGTCGGCAACCGCCGCCAATTGCTGCAGCGGCTGAGCGAGGAATGCGCTCGATCGGTGCGCAGCGGCGAGCCGTTCTCGCTCCTGGTGATCGATCTCGACGGCTTCAAGATCATCAACGACACCCACGGCCATGCCGCAGGCGACGCCTGCTTGCAGCATTTCACCCTGATGGCGCAGACCCGGCTACGCGCCGGCGACATGCTTGCGCGCACCGGCGGCGACGAGTTCTGCATCATGCTGCCGTCTTCGACGCTGCGCGAGGGCGCGATGATCGCGCGCAGAGTGCTGGAAGTGTGCCGCGCCGACGCGGAGGCCTGCGTCGGCAGCGAAATCCCGATCGCGGTGTCGATCGGCGTCGCGCAGTGGACGAGGGAGACGGGGGCGTTCCCCGACCGGCTGATCGCCGCCGCCGACCACGCGCTCTATGCCGCCAAGAAGGAAGGCAAGAACGGCTACGCGGTTTACGATCCTGCGGCGCCGCTCGTGCCCGAAGCCAAAGAAACGCCGGCGGCGGCCCACGGCTTGCTCGCCTAACATCGCGTTTTCCTGAAAAAGCTGTGCTAGTGAGAGGTCCATGGGGACCTCGATAGCGATGCATTTCCGCTGCCTGACGATGGCGTGTGCCGTCGCGTTCTCTGTTTCAGCGTCCGCGCAAACACAGGACATCGCGGCAATCGCAAGATCATCCGGCACGCCGGATATCCCCGGCTTGAAGATGGTCTGGCTCGCGCCCTGGGGCGATGTCGCAAGAGCCCATCCCTGGGAGAACATCATCGTGCACCAGACCGAGGGGCCGGCGGGCTCCGCGCGCGGCGGGGCCGCCGAGCAGTCCAAGAACCCGACGCGGCGCGGCGTCATGGTCTGGGTCGAGACCGACGGCACGGTCTATTGGGCGGTGGCCGACAATCTCGTGCCCACCCATACCGACGGCGCAGATCGCAACGACAACAGATATGTCGACAACAGCAAGACTTATCACCAGGTGAACAAGGACACCTCGATCGGCGTGGAATTTTCCGGCAACTATCCCGACGTCACGCGCGGGGCGACCGACGCGCAAATTGCGGCGTGGCGGATCCTGGTCAAGGTCTTGCGGGCGCGCTACGGCATCCCGCTCGACCACGTCTATGCGCATAACTGGATCGACTTCAAGGACGCGCGCTATTGCGAAGGTTGCGCGCTCGCGACCATGGCGCGGCAGTGGGGGGAGTAGTCGCGACAGCCTTGGATCAGAACCGCGTTTTCTGCTATACTTCTAGCGATGAAGACCCAGACGATCGAAGTCGATGACGACACCGCGACCGTGCTGAAACAGCGCGCCGCCGAACTCGGCGTGAGCGTGCCACAATTGGTCGCGGAATTGGTCATGCATGAGGCCGGTCCTGCCCAGGCGGACGGCGATGACGTCGCTGAACTGGATCTTCGTTGGAAGGCGTTTGAGGCGCAAGGCTCGGTTGCGGCGGGCGGGATGTCGTGCGGTGGCTCCAAACTTGGGGTACGCCGGCATTCCGGAACTGACGCGATCGATGAAGCTTGAAAGGTCGGACGGGGCTCTCGCCGACCTCGATCGATTTGCTGAGTTTCTCGGCCGAGAGCATCCATCGCTCGCGCCAATTGTTGCCGCCGAGATTATCGACAAGGTACAGGTGTTATCGCAACATCCGCGGCTCGGGCGGCCGATCGCGGGTCGGGAAGAGTACCGTCAGATTGTATTGCAGGTGCTCGGCGCTGCTTACGTGTTTCAATATCGATTCGATCGCGCGCGTCTCGTCATGTTGCGGTATTTCATGCGCGCGAATCCCGAGAGTGATTCCGGTCTCTCAAATCGGTTGCGCCATCCAGCGAAAAAGCGGACGACGACGGCGCTTGTTGAAGCGATGCCCAACAAAAAAGCCGGTGTTGCCGCCGGCTTTTGTCTCGTTTCAATCCGCTAGAATTAGTGTGCGGCTTCCAGCGCGGCAGCTTCCTGCCGCGCGATCGTGCCCTTTACCGCCGACTGCACCTTCTCGAAGGCGCGGACCTCGATCTGCCGCACGCGCTCGCGCGACACGCCGAACTCGGCGGCGAGGTCTTCCAGGGTCATCGGCTCGTCCGCCAAGCGCCGCGCCTCGAAGATGCGGCGTTCCCTGGGGTTGAGCACGCCGATGGCGCCGCTCAGCGCCTCGCGGCGGTGATCGAACTCCTCGTGCTCGGCCATCATGACTTCCTGGTTCGGCGAATTGTCGACCAGCCAGTCCTGCCATTCGCCGGCCTCGCCGTCGTCGCGGATCGGCGCGTTGAGCGAGGCGTCGCCGCCGAGGCGGCGGTTCATGTCGACCACGTCCTGATCCGTCACACCGAGGCGCTTGGCAATCAGCTTCACCTGGTCGGGATGAAGATCACCCTCGTCCAGCGCGGAGATCTTGCTCTTCGCCTTGCGCAGGTTGAAGAACAGCTTCTTCTGGTTCGCGGTGGTGCCCATCTTCACGAGCGACCAGGAACGCAGGATGTACTCTTGTATTGACGCCTTGATCCACCACATGGCGTAGGTAGCGAGACGAAAACCCTTCTCGGGCTCGAACCGCTTGACCGCCTGCATCAGGCCGACATTGCCTTCCGAGACGACCTCGGAGATTGGCAAGCCGTAGCCGCGATAGCCCATGGCGATCTTGGCCACGAGCCGGAGATGGCTGGTGACGAGTTGATGTGCCGCGTCGCGATCGTCGTGCTCGCGCCAACGCTTGGCGAGCATGTATTCCTGCTGGGGCTCCAGCATCGGAAACTTGCGGATCTCGGCGAGGTATCTGGATAGACCGGATTCTCCATTGAGAACCGGCAAGGTAGCTGTGCGGGCCATGAGAGCGCCCTCCACTTTTGGTTCAGGCCCCCGATAGCGGCGGGCCAGGCAGGCGGCTGCTGGGTTAAAGCCAGTCGCTCTGCGATGTTCCGCGTTGGATATTCAACGCAGCCGCAATATACACCGAATCGGGGGAAATAGGGAAGGATTGCTGACGTCACGTCACCGTGTGCCTGCCATAACATATTGGCATAACTAACCTTTTACAAAAGGCCTGCGTCATAGCGCCGCTTGCAAGGCGCCTTGCAGGAGAAGCAAATCCTCCGGCAAAGCCGCCTCCCAATGAAAAAATTCCCCGGTTTTGGGGTGCTCCAGCGCCAGGAGGTATGCGTGCAGCGCTTGACGCCCGAGGGCTGTCAGCACCGCCTGGCTCCGGGGACCGAGGTGACTGGCCTTGGTCTTGAAGTGCGGGCCGTAGACGCCGTCCCCGATCAGGGGATGGCCGATATGGGCCAGGTGGACGCGGATCTGATGGGTCCGCCCGGTCTCGAGCCGGCAGGCGAGCAAGGATGCGACCGGCCTGCCATCGCGCCCGTTGAACGTCTGTTGGATTTCCCAATGGGTGATCGCCTCGCGGCCGCCCTCGCGCACCGCCATCTTCTCCCGCGCATGCGGATGGCGGTCGATCGGCGCATCGATGGTGCCACGCTGCCTATTGGGCGCGCCCCAGACGAAAGCGAGATAGCCGCGTTGCATCGGCAGGGTGCGGCCATGGTCGGCGAACTGCGCTGATAGCGAGGCATGTGCGCGGTCGTTCTTCGCCGCCACCATCAGCCCGGTGGTGTCCTTGTCGAGCCGATGCACGATGCCGGGCCGGCGGACGCCGCCGATGCCGGACAGGCTCGCGCCGCAATGGGCGATCAGCGCATTCACCAGCGTGCCGGTCTCGTGGCCGGCGGCCGGATGCACCACGAGGCCTTTGGGTTTGTCGATGACGATGATGTCGTCGTCCTCGTAGACGATATCGAGCGCGATCGCCTCAGCGATCGGCTCGGCGGGTGCTGGCTCCGGCACGTCGATTGTGATCGTATCGCCCGGCCCGACATGATAAGCGGGGTCACGGATCGGGGCACTTCCGACGCTGACGGAGCCCGCGAGAATCAGCGCCTTCAGCCGCGACCGCGAAAATTTCGGCACGTGGCCTGCGAGCACGCGGTCGAGCCGCACCGATCCCTCGTCGCCGGCGACGGTGACTTCCAACCTCGCGCTATTCGAAGACGAGCCTTGTTCCAAAGATGAGCCACTCCCTGAAGAGTTTTGCATGACCGAAACGGCCATCCCCGAACCGACCCCCGAGCAGGCCGCGTTGTTTGCGCGGGTGCGGCGAATGATGCTGATCGCGGGCCTGACCACGGCCTTGGCGGTCGCGGCCGTGCTGGTCGCCATCGGCTATCGCCTTTTCCGCTCGGAGGGAAGCGTTGTCGGGGCCGACGCTACCGCGACCTTGCCGAAGGGCGCCCGCATCGTTTCGACGGGACTGGCCGGCGACAGGCTAGTGGTGACGCTCGATATTCGCGGGGTCACTGAGATCCGCACCTTTGACGCGCATACGCTGAAACCTGCAGGCAACCTGAAATTCGTGAGCGAGCCGTGACCCTCCCGCCTTGCAGGCGGCGGATTTCGAGGCTATTCCCTGAGGCGCAACGCTCCCTTCGTCTAGCGGTTAGGACGCGGCCCTCTCAAGGCTGAAACAGGGGTTCGATTCCCCTAGGGAGCGCCAGCGCACCAAGAAGCGTTGATAACTCAAGAACATGAATAAAATCAGCCTTTGACTGCTGCAGTGGTGGTATCACGCGGTAGGTCACTTTGGTACGCGCGCTCATGGGACTGATGAAGGATCGGCACGGGACTTGGTACGCCCGCAGGAAGGTGCCTGCGCGGCTGCAGGCTGCTGTTGCGCGCGTGCTGGATCAGGGCAAAGACAGCCAGAGCTTTCTCAAGAAGTCGCTCGGCACCAAGGACATCAAGGCAGCGAACATCCGGGCCAAGCCGTGCTTGCTGGATTTGACCGCGTGTTCGGTGAAGCTGAGCAGCTGCTGGCCGTGCGTCCGATGCGTGAGAGCCTCAGTGCCACCGAAATCAAGCGCCTAGCTGAAATCTACTACGCGGTCATGTTGGAGCATGATGAGACCGTGCGTCGCGAGGGCACAGGCACGGAGCCCGGCTTTCAATCGATAGCTGCGCAGCTCGCGGCTGCTGGCCTAGAGGTCAACACTCCGTTCGCTGTAGGGGCGCTTCCGGAGGCCGGTCTGTCGGCGCGTGAGGTCTACAAGCGCGCAGAACACCTCGCGTGGGAGCTTGACGTCACAGCTGACGCACTCGCGCGCGGTGACACCACAGCCATTCGGGAGGAACTTGATGAGCTTCTGGATGTCTATCAGATAAGTCTTGACCCTAAGTGCGAGGCCTACCGTCGTCTCGCGATGGCCGTTCTGAGCGCTCATGTGAAGGCGCTGAAGGACATCGAGCGGCGCAATGGCGGGGAGCCTGTGGATACGCCTCAAGTTCCTGAGGTGCTCGTTGAGAGCGGTGCTGTAGGAGGCACCCTTCGTGATGCCTTTGAAGGCTGGAATAAAGAACGGTCACGACCAGGGGGTACGGTTCACGAGTATAAGCTGTTCCCCGTCAGCACCCCTGAGACAAACTGAGGGTCTTCACGAAGGGAGGATTTCTGGTTCATCGTAGCCGCAAGGAGCGAAGATGAAACAGAAATCCGGGCCGGATAAAGCGCCGGCAGAACAAGTTCTGAAGGACATTCGGCGTCAGACACGCCGGCAGTACTCGGCTGAAGAGAAGATCCGCATAGTGCTGGAAGGGCTACGCGGCGAGGAGAACATCTCGGAGCTTTGCCGCCGTGAAGGCATCGCCGCCTCGATGTATTACGGCTGGTCGAAGGAGTTCCTCGAGGCCGGCAAGCGCCGGTTGGCGGGCGACACGGCCCGCGCCGCAACGTCCGGCGAGGTGAAGGACCTTCGTCGTGAGGCCACAGCCTTGAAGGAGGTCGTGGCCGATCTCACCCTGGAGAACCGCCTGCTTAAAAAAAGCATGAGCGGGGATGGGGAGGACGAGGCATGAGATATCCTGCATCCGAGAAGGCCGAGATCATCCAGCTGGTCGAGCAATCGCATCTGCCCGCCAGGCGCACCTTGGACAAGCTCGGCATTCCCCGCGCCACGTTCTACCGTTGGTATGACCGTTACCGTGAGGGCGGGCCTGAGGCGCTGGATGACCGCCGTTCACGACCAGATCGTGTCTGGAACCGGATCCCGGACGATGTCCGCCGCCAGATCATCGACCTGGCGCTGGAGGTTCCTGAGTTGTCGCCGCGGGAGCTGGCGGTGCGGTTCACCGACGAGAAAAAGTATTTTATCTCGGAAGCTTCGGTCTACCGGCTGCTGAAGGCGCATGATCTCATCACCAGCCCGGCTTATGTGGTGATCAAGGCGGCGGACGAGTTCAAGGACAAGACCACAGCCATCAACCAGCTCTGGCAGACCGACTTCACTTACCTCAAGATCACCGGTTGGGGATGGTACTATCTCTCGACCGTGCTCGACGACTTCTCGCGCTACATCGTGGCCTGGAAGCTCTGCGCCACCATGTGCGCCGAGGACGTGACTGCCACGCTCGACCTGGCGCTCTCGGCCTCGGGCCTTGATCACGTCGCCGTCGTGCACAGGCCACGGCTTCTCTCAGACAATGGCTCATCTTATGTGGCGGGCGATCTGGCCAAGTGGCTCGAGGCCAAGGGCATCGAGCACGTGCGCGGGGCACCGTATCATCCCCAAACTCAGGGAAAGATCGAGCGCTGGCACCAGACCTTGAAGAACCGCATTCTGCTCGACAACTATTACCTGCCTGGCGATCTCGAACGGCAGATCGCCGCCTTCGTCGAGCACTACAATCACGTCCGCTATCATGAGAGCATCGACAACCTCACGCCGGCTGACGTCTACTTCGGCAGAGCGCAGACGATCCTCGCAGAACGCAAACGCATCAAGCTTGCTACCATCGCAAACCGTCGCTTGCAGCATCAGATGCAGGCCGCTTAAACTCTAACCCCTGATGAGCCAGAGCCTCCCTTCGCGAAACGCCTGATCAGTCTCAAATTATCTGACGACGGACAGCCTCATTCGCCGCTCCAAACTCTCCTTTAGAAAACACTGACCGCACAGAGCGGCTGCTGCGCGTGCTCATGCCTGCCGTGACGCCCGTGCCGTTAAGCTGAGCGGCAGCACCTAGGGACTCCAGGACTTGTTTGCGTTCATTCCCGCTGTCAGGGTAGCGGGCGATCCAGAGGGCACTCAGTGACTCTCCAGAGTCCAGCAAATGGCGTTGGTCGAAATGCCAACGAAATCCCCTAGGGTGGGCTTGTGAACCGACTTTGTCCCTAGGCTCGTGTGGTCGCTGACGCCCACAGGTGACTCAGGGCCGTGGTGTCCCGTGGCCGCCGCTCGGCAACATTGGGTGTCCATGGGGCTTACAGATGGACTCGGGGATGGTTCTGGCGGGCACGTGAAAACGCAGTCGGTTATCTTGGTGGGTAGAGTAAGCGGAGAGACCCTTTCTGTGGCCGACAGAGTGAAAACTTCCCACCTTCGACGATCCATTTTCTAATGTGCTTCCTGCAGGCGTCGCTCCCATCGGCTGTTCGCGAAATCGTCGATGTTCTTTGCGCCAGAACGCAGAAACTCGAGGAAATCAACGTTTTTGCATTTGCAGGTCTCGCAGATGCTTAGCAGGACCAGGAAATCGCGAAGTGCCTTTTTCGGTCGTCGGCCCCTCGATCACCCGCCGAAGCGAGGCAAAGGCCTTTACTGCGTGTTCTGCATTGTTGTTGTTCCAGGGGACATCATCAAAATCCAGGAACGTGAACATTTTGTTGCGATTCTTCTGCAAGCGGCTAATGAGCTTCTTTGCCGCTTCGCTGCTGAGCCAAGTAATCGGCGAGACGATTGTAAAAACGGTGGACAGAAATCCGATGTTTTCTCAGGAAGCGTTTCTTTAGGCCACGCCGGTCGACCGTTTCCACCATCGGCTTTACCAATCCGGCGAAATCCCTGGCCAGTCGTTTGAGTCCGTCGTCATAAGGGTGTTTTAGAAGTGTGTCGTTCAAATCCCGGATGAAATGGATCAGGCATTTCTGTTGAGGACAATTTATAGCGTCGTAGGCTGCATAGAAATCCGATACTAGAACGCCCGAAAAATTCTTAAGCAAAGCTTGAATCGTGTTGCCTTCGCGGGTTGGGGTATAGAAATAGGCGACCTCCTCCAAGCTGGTAGGACCCATACGTAGCAACTGACGCCCAGGACGCTGACGCTCGTCTCGTCGACATGCACCAAGCGACCGCTGCACAGCCTTTTCAAGAGATTGTCATAGGTGGTTCGATAGGATTCCGCCGCCGCGGCCTTGAACCTATCTCGACCAGCTACGTGGAGAGATTTAGTCCGAACAGCTTGCTCATGCTGGAAGCGATGCGCATTTGCGGGAGCCCAAGCTCGATATTCTGGTACATCGCGTACGCGATGAGATCGGGACCATATTTGCGCGGCAGTCCAGCGTCTATCCGGGGGATTAAAGGTGCTTCCGCATGATTGGCATCGGTACCGATGTATGATGTAGCGAGTAATCCATCGCTTTATTCCATGCCTCATGAAACGAAGGTCGACTGATGGTCTTACGCCTCCTGCCGTGGCTATAGATCAATTTTCGATTTGCAGGTCGGACAAGATGAAGGGCGCGGGTATTCGATCGTGGCGTTTGGCTTCGGCATGCTAATGGGGTGCAGAAGTCGCGCGGGCGGCGGCGTATAGGTTTTTGGCGGACTTCACGTAGACCCGCTCGCGCTGATAATCCCAATAAGCGGCCTTGTTGATGGTTTCCAGTTCCGGAAGCGCAAATGCGTTGCGTCCGAAACGGAATGGGAACGGGCTTTCCCGCTTCATCTCGGACGTGAGGATCACATCGATCCTGTGACAATTTCGGTCGTCGGCGGGCGCCGCGCGATAGCAGATCGACAATCCTGTTCGCCACGAGTTCAAGGGCTTCGCAGTCCTTTCGGTTGTAGTCGAGGAGCGCCTGCTTCTCTTCGGAGTCCCTTGAAGCCTCCCAACGATGCCGCCAGACAATCGCTTCGAGCCCGGACGCTGGCGAGCTCGTCCATTGGAAACCGAGATATCCAGCAATCTCCTTCAATCCGTTGGAGAACGTCGGGAAATAGATCCGCGCGAAAATAAACGAAAGAAGGTTCACCGCGTGCTCGATAGCGGTCGCGGCTGCCGAGCTTTCGCGCGGCCCGCCATAACGTTCGCGCATTCGTTTTAGGAAGACCGTCTCGTAGCTGCCGAAATGCACGAGCAGCGGATCGGGATCGCCGAAAGGACATCGAGGAATTCAGTCCCATATCCGCTTCTCCTCTTCGTCGTCATCGGCCCAAAAGCCGTACTGGACCGCGCCATCGCCAGTTTCCGACGCGAATGCCGATCAGGTAGTAGAAATCACGATCAGGCAGGCCTTCGACATCCAGATAGACGGGAGTGCCGTCGAATTTCGGGTCCGGAAGATCGACAGCATGGATCTTATTCTCGCGGATCGCGAGCGCCCGCAACGAATGATGAAATTTCTCCTGCTTGCCTCGCAATTCCCGGCGGCGTCGACGTGGACGAAATGTGTATGACAGCTGGGTGACCGTGAATATGCCCCTGCCGCGTAGCTTCTTGCGTTCCTTCTCCGACATCCCGGATAGCAGGCTGAGCTCGTCCTTCTCCGTGGCCTGCTTACGGCAGCGCGTTTGGAATTCGCACTGGTGGCAATGCCGGTTCAGCACAAGGTCGGGTGGAGAATTGTCTGGCCAAGAGTGCGGTGATGTCCTTGATCCGTTTTTGCACCTCGCTGGTCAGAGAAGAGAGCTTCACCTTCAGCGTAGCGTGGTCGTCGCCGTGCATGATCTTACCGAGGCTGACCTTGCGTCCAACCACTTCGGAGAGTACGAGCGCGTCGAACGCGAGCGACAGCTTATGGTTTTTGGTGAGTTTGTTAGCGAATTCGAAACGATATGGGACGAACTGGAGGGATCCTGCCCCGTCCTTCGGAGGGCATTTTCTCCACAGCCTGCAGGCGGATTTCAGGTTGTTCGTTCGCAAGCGCAAGTCGATAGCGATGCGCCAAGTCGCGTCCTTGGAATTCTTAGAAATGGGCGGCCTCATCGCGCGGTCGCTCTCGGGAAGCATTGCGAGCAAGCGTCTTGAGGCCGCCCTCGCAATAGGCCTCGTTCTGCGCGCGAGCCCACTCCGCATAAACATTCCCGGTGATGGGTTCGGCGCGTGAGCGGAGCCAGCACTTGGTGGGGCATTCGAGGTAGGCCTCGAAAATCTGGGAACTGATGATCATCTGTAAACTCCCAATGGACTGCACCAGATCGCCCAGGCTCTTTGGAAAAAGACAGATCGTCTTAGTCATGACTCGCGCCAAATAGGTGTCCGGTCGTGGGCACCTTTCGGACCTCGTGCGATGTCTGACCTCAGTCCGCAATGCGCTCAAGAGCGGTCGTGCGGTGGAAATCTTAGGAATTCAGGCCCCAAAAGGAGGCTCCATTTTTCGCCTTTGCTCGGGGGCGAACTTTTGAGGCATCATGGTGTTCTGGGGTATGCGTTCCTTTAGCGCTAGGCTCCGGGGCATCTAGGACACCTGAGGTTCGCTTGAGGCCCTCGGCTCCGCGGGAGCACCGCAGGTCATCGGCGTGCATTGGTGCCACAGGTCCCACAAGAACTCACAGGCCGCTCCGGGGTGCGATGTCCCGTGGCCGCTGTTCTGCGCATTGGTGCACTTGGGGTTCACAGGCGGTCTCGGGAGTAGCCGGAGCGCACTTTATACGACGTGTCGGCGCGTCTGCGACTTGGTCGCTATCAGGGGGAAAGCGGACGCGGCGCGGACATCTCGAAATGTAGCGATTGACCCAAAGCGGTCATCTGCGGAATGAAGTCCAGCACTTTTGCTTACGATCCTTCTCGCAGGAGTTCCGCGATTCGACCTCGCATCATCTTATTGGATTGGCTTTCGTTGTTATAGGCTTGGAGGAGTGTGAGTTGGCTCATCGAGCTGCGTGCGAGCGTCCGCCCCGACCGCGCGACCGTACAGAAGGCTTAAGACGATGCGCGTTCTTTCTGACAGTTTGCTGGAAGATCACCTGAAATGTAGCTCTAAGTCTTACCTGCACCTTCAAGGTCGATCCGGCCGAGCTACTGATCACTCGGTTTTGTGTTCGCAACTCGACGCTAGTTATCGGGCGGCCGCGGCGCACTGGCTCGCGGCGCAATCGACAGGTAGAATCAGTCGATTCGGTGGGTCGCGTCTGCAAAGTTTGACGAGCAGCGACGCAATAATCCTGGACGCGGTGGGCGAGGCAGAGGGATTGGAGACGCACTTTGATGGCCTCCAACGAATTTCAAGTGGTTCACGCCTAGGCGCGTATCAGTATCGACCGATCCGCTTTTGCCGCCAAGTACAACCCAATTCCGCAATCTATCTTCTACTCGCGTTCGATGCGCTCGTCCTTCGCCACCTACAGGGTGTTTCTCCTGAACATTGGAGTACTCATTTGTGGTCCGACGTTTCGGCGCATCACTGTTCGCCTCCAGAAACATGCTCATTTTTTGGCTGTTGTTCTGACACGTCTACGACTTCAGGTCGCCAGCGACTAATGAACCGCCACTTGTATTGAACCGACACTGTGAGATGTGTGAGTTCAAGCAACTATGCCGAGACAAGGCTGTGGAAGCGGACAACCTTACTCTCTTGAGAGGCATGACATTGAAGGAAATGGCGCGACACAATTCCAATGGCATATTCTCGGTCAAACAGCTTTCCTATACGTTTCGCCCGCGGCGGCCGGCGAAGCGGCAGAAACAACAGTTCCACCATAATTTTGCCCTCCAGGCGCTCGCACTCCGTGAGAACAAGGTACATGTGCATCGGTGATCCAATCTTCGCACTCCCGTCAACGCAGGTGTATTTGGACATCGAAGGGCTGCCAGATCGGGGGATTTATTATCTCATCGGTGTACTCATCGTGACGGGCGGATCGCAGCAGTACCATTACTTTTGGGCGGACGATGAGAGCGGGCAGGTGACGATTTTCAAGCAGCTCGCAGCACTTTTGACTGCGATCACCGACTGGAGGTTGTTTCACTACGGCAATTATGAAGTAAAGGCGATCCGCCGAATGCTCTCGCGTGTGCCTGAATCTTGCCGGGAGACGCTAAGGACAATCTTGGCTCACAATACAAACATCCTTTCTATCGTTAGCTCGCATGTTTATTTCCCTACGACTTTCAACAGTTTGAAGGAGGTTGCCGGCTTTTTGGGATTCCGCTGGGCCAGCGTAGAGGCGTCGGGGCTCGGAAGCATGATCTGGCGCGAGCAATGGGAGGATAGCGCACGACGAGGTGCTGAAGGCGAAACTTCTGGAATACAATCGAGACGATTGCTTGGCGCTACGTACCGTGACCGAATCCATCGCGTCGATCACGACCTGTGGAATGGAACGGCGTTCTGATGCAGTCGCCGTTGGGGAAGATCGTCTACACCAGTGAATTGCACGCGGTAAGTCGCAAACATAGATTCGGTAAATCAGAGTTCTGTCTGCCGGACTTCGAGTTTGTGAACAGATGCGCTTACTTCGATTACCAGCGGGACAAAGTCTATGTTCGCGGCGGCAAGCATCCCAATGGCGGAAAACTGCGACGCGCGCTGAAGCGACTGCGCTCGTGCCAAGGTTAATAAGCGAATCGAAGTTCGCTGCAACCGATGTTCTAATTGCAACAGCAGGCGACTGTCGGAGGGCCAAGCCCTATCGATGCGCATGATCGACATGAAGTTCTTTGGTGGCGGTGTCAAAAAGTGGGTGACCGTCTACTCATCGTGGCGGTACCATTGCCACAAGTGCGGCAAGACCTTCAGGCCACCGGAATTCCCACAAACCAAGAATCTGTATGGCAATGGCTTGGCAAACTGGGTGGTGTACCAGAATGTAGTCCTTGGTCAGAATCTTGCTTAAGATCGAACGCAGCCTCCGCGAGGTGTATAAGTTGGACGTTCCGACGGCCACTGTGCAGCGCTTCAAGGCTGTCGGTGGCAAGGCGCTATAGGCCGACCAACGAATGCAATTATTGCCGAGCTGCTTCGAGGGCCTAGTCTGAGCATCGACGAGACCGAGGCCCGTCTCTCCAAAGAGAAAGCGCATGTGTGGGTATTTGCAGGGAGACGCGGAGCCTATTATGAGATACCGGGATTCCCGCAACGGTCAATTCCTGGCAGAGCGGCTGAAAGGCTTCGATGGTGTGCTCGTGAGTGATTTCTTCACGGCCTATGATTCCATCGAATGCCCGCAGCAGAAGTGCCTAATCCACCTGATCCGGGATATGAACGAGGACGTCAAAGCTAACCCCTACAATGTGGAACTAAAAGAAATCGTGCAGGCATTCGCAACGATCATGCGGCCTATTGTTGAGACAGTGGATCGGTACGGCCTAACCAAGAGCCGCTTGCAGAAGCACAAGATCGCCGCGATGGGTTTCTTGGACAAGGTCATTGGGAGCCAGATTTCGTCGGAGGCTGCCATGAAGTATCAGAAGCGGATAGAAAAGTACGGGCATCGCCTATTCACATTTTTAGACTACGATCACGTTCCATGGCATAACAACGACGCCGAGCACGCAATTAAAGCTTTTGCTCGATACAGGCGATTTGCTGATGGTCTCTTCACAAAAAAATCGGTGAGTGACTATCTCGCGATCCTCAGCGTCTTTCAAACATGCGAGTATCGGGGATTAAATGTCTTGGATTTCCTTCTCTCTGGCGAAACGAGCCTCGATCAAGGATCAAGGAACTACCAACCATGATGTCCGCTTGTGTGGTTTTCGGACCTCGTGCGATGTCTGATTTAAGTCCGTAGTGCGCTCAAGACCGGACGTGCATCCAACGCCAATGGACGGACCAAATCCAGCGTGAGACACCGCAGCGCTCAGGCGAGCAGCAGCGGGGCGTAAAGCCCCCAACTTTTGAAACCGCGCTCAGGAAAACTTGGGGAATTCAGGGCCCCAAAGGAGGCTCCATTTTTCAGAGGCCACCCGTGGCTGCCGACCGATGGGCGATCCAACGCTAGCTTGATCAGTAGACCACAGGGCACCTAAGAGCGCTCAGCATCCGCTGGTATTCATACCGGCGGGCAGGGTAGCGGGCGATTCAGAGGGCACCAGTGACTCTCCAGAGTCCGGCAAACGGCACCTCACAATCCTTGATGAAATAGTCGGTGTGGAACTTGAGGCCTTTGGGCGTGAGCGCTAGTGCAACGTCGGGCGCCGGGTCACACAGGAGCTCTCAGGTTCGCTTGAGGTCCTCGGCTACACGGGGAGCACCTCAGATCATCGGCGTGCATTGGTGTCACAACGTTACTCAGGTGCCGCGCTTAGTCCGCAAGAACTCACAGGCGGCTCCGGGGCGCGATGTCCCATAGTCGCTGTTGTGCGCAGTGGTGCCTTTGGGGCTCGCTAGTGTCCGCTGCGCGGTAGAGGTCGCCCGGTAGGCCCCGGCTGATTGCCCCTTGCCTCCTGCTTCCCACTCCGTACAAAATGCGCCAGAGAGAGGCGCTTGCCATGGAGCCGCTGCAGCCAGAGCGGGTCGGACGCAGGTTGTCGGCGATAGTTGCAGCCGATGTCGCGGGCTACTCGCGGCTCATGGGCCTCGACGAGGTCGGCACCGCCCGCACACTCCGCGAACACCTCGCGGTCACCGATGCTCTCGTGACGAAACACGGCGGGCGGTTTGTGAAGACCACGGGAGACGGCGTGTTGCTTGAGTTCCCTTCGGTGGTCGACGCGGTCGAGTGCGCGGTAGCCGTGCAAGCGGTGATGGACCAACGGAACGAAGAAGTGCCCGCTGATCGCCGGATGCTGTTCAGGATTGGGATTAATCTTGGAGACATCCTGATCGAGGGCGACGACATCCTTGGGGACGGTGTCAACATCGCTGCAAGGCTTGAGGGCATCGCAGAGCCGGGTGGCATCTGCATCTCGGCCTCTGCCTACGATCAGGTTCGGGGCAAGGTCTCGGTCGAGTTCACCGATCTGGGTGAGCAGAGGCTGAAGAACATTGACCGCCCCGTGCGCGTCTACGCAGCAAAATCAAAGGGACATCTCGGGATGGTAGCGCCGGGTGTGTTGCCCTCGCAGCCTGAGACCAAAAAGCCGCTCCCGCTTCCCGAAAAGCCCTCCATCGCGGTCCTGCCATTTCAGAATATGAGTGGTGATCCAGAACAGGAATATTTTGCAGATGGAATGGTCGAGGACATCATCACTGCTCTCTCTCGTTTCAGGTCACTGCTTGTGATCGCCCGCAACACCTCTTTTACCTACAAGGGTAAAGCAGTCGACATCAAGCAGGTTGGCCGAGAGCTGGGCGTTCGGTATGTGCTCGAAGGCAGCGTTCGCAAGGCAGGCGGGCGCGTACGGATTACGGGGCAACTCATTGAGGCCGCAACCGGCGCTCATCTTTGGGCTGACAAGGTCGACGGCGCACTGGAGGACGTGTTCGAGCTTCAGGATCAGGTCACATTCAGTGTCGTTGGAGCAATTGCCCCTGCGATGCAACTCGCGGAAACCGAGCGCACAAGGCGAAAGCCGACCGCCAATCTGGACAGCTATGACCTGTTCCTGCGCGGTTCGGCGGCGGTGTGGGAAGGACGTCGGAAGGAAGCGATCGCTTATTTCAAACAGGCGATCGAAAAAGATGACAGATATGCCGAGGCTTACGGCCTCTGCGCGGGCGCATACGCCGTACTGCAGGCATACAGCGGAGCGCCTGTCAGTGCCGAGGAGAAGGCCGAAGCTGTTCGGTTTGCAGATATGGCGGCGACGTTGGGGACGGACGACGCGCTGACTTTGGTGCGAGCGGCACAGGCGCTCGTCGTTCTTGGCAATCAGTATGAGCGCGGGTTAGCCATGGCCGAGCGGGCCGTTGCTCTCAATCCGAACTTGTCAACCGTCTGGCTGGTGCGAGGCTGGGTAAACTTGACGTGCGGCAAACCTGAGGAAGCGCGAAACAGCTTTTCCCGCGTCTTGCGATTTAGCGAGCTTGATCCGGCTCGGATCGGAGCATGTAACGGTATCTCATGGTGCTGTTTCCACCTGGGTAAATATGAAGAAGGCTGCGCATGGGCAGCAAAAGCATTGCAGAAATATGAGAATGCACTTTATCTCTGTCCGTTAATCATCAATGCCGCTCGAGCAGGGCGCAAAGAGGAAGCTCGAAAGGCAGCAGAGCGCCTACTTGAGCTGGTGCCAGGCTGTCGGGTGTCGGGTCTGCCATATGCCCGTAGGTACGCAAGCGTAGGCGAAGCACTGCGCGAGGCTGGCTTACCTGAATAGTGTGAGTTCATGCTCTGAAATGGCGTGATGTCTGACTTGCGTCTGTAATGCGCTCAAAAGCGGACGTACAACCGACGGTGTTGCTATGACCAATTCCAGCGCGAGACACCGCAGCCTTCAGCCGAGCGCAGCGGGTGTAAAGCCCCGAAGATTTTGAAGTCGCGATTTGGAAGTCTTTGGGAATTTGAGGCCCGAAAGAGGACCCAAATTCTAAGGCGTCATGGCTATATCGGTCTTCCGCTAACGTCTACGCCAGCCGGATCAACAGCCCGGCGATGCCCAAGAGCACCAAAGGCAGCTTTCGGGCTAGGTTGACTTCCGCCTAAAGCGGTTGACCCAGTGAACCCCGACGTATCAAATCTCCCGACGGAAACCCGCAGACACTGGGGTCACCCTTGGCAGAGCCGATTGCAGTGAAGCGCCGGTTGGCTGCTATCTTCGCGGCCGATGTCGAGGGCTACAGCCGCCTCATGGGGACCGATGAGGTCGCTACCCTAGATGCCCTCACCGCACGCCGGGAAGTCCTGGACGGGCTGATTGCGACGCATGGAGGCCGTATCGCCAACACGGCAGGGGACAGCGTGCTCGCGGAGTTTGGCAGCGCCGTTGATGCTGTCCGCTGTGCCATTGAGGCCCAGAGTGCCTTGGCCAAAGCCAACTCAGCTATGCCTGAGAACCGTCACATCAACTTCCGCATAGGAGTGCATGTAGGTGACGTCATGGTCCGCGCTGGTGATCTGTTCGGTGATGGGGTGAACATCGCAGCGCGACTGCAGACGCTTGCGAGGGCTGGTGGGCTCTGTGTCTCCGGTGTGACCTATGATCAGGTGCGGAAAATCTTGCCGCTGGAGTTCACGGACCTCGGTGCACAGACGGTTAAGAATATCGAGGAGCCCATACGTGCCTATGAGGTTAGGAGGCAGGGTAAGGAAGCAGCTGTGGGGTCGAAGGACGTTCCAGCACCACGGCTCTCCATTGTGGTGCTTCCGTTCGCCAATATCGGCGGTGACCCCGAACAAGAATACTTCGTTGATGGTGTGACTGAGAGCCTGACCACGGACTTGTCGCGCATGCGTGGCTCGTTCGTGATCGGACGGCACACCGCATTTACGTTCAAAGGCAAAGCGGTTGATCTAAAAAAAATCGGCCAAGAACTTAACGTCTGCTACGTGCTTGAAGGTTCGGTGCAACGCGGCGGCAACCGCCTTCGGGTTAACGTGCAGCTGATCGACACCGGGAACGGAAGTCATCTGTGGGCCGAGCGCTTCGATAAACCCATTGCCGACCTCCTCGATATGCAAGACGAAATCGTATCAAGGCTCGCCAATACTCTCGATACCCAGCTTATCGCGGCCGAAGCGCGGCGAGCGGAGCGTTCGCAGAACCCGGACGCTATGGATTTGTATTTTCAGGGGGTCGCCCGTGCGAACATGGGTGTCACCCCAGACTACATGGCGCAAGCGCGCGTCTTCTTCGAAAAGGCCATTGCGCTTGACCCCGGAAGCATAGATGCGTTGGTTGGCGTTGCAAATGTCGATGCGACGACGGCCGCCGCCCTACTAACTGACGACCGCGCCTCGCGCTTCTCGGCGGCGGAAGCTACCTTGAACAAGGTTGTGTCGATGGTCCCGCTGCACGCCTTCGCTCACGCGCTGCTGGGCTTCGTCCAGATACTGACGAACCGCGCGGCTCAAGGTATTGCGGAATGCAGGCAGGCGTTGACGCTAAATCGAAATCTGACCAACGCTCACGCTTGGATCGGTCTCGGCAAGATTTACTCCGGGCGCAGCGAGGAAACCGAGGCCCATATCCACGAGGCGCTTCGCCTCTCTCCTCGCGATGATCATGCCTTCCGATGGATGATGTTTGTCGGCATCGCCAAGGTATACCTTGGGGCCGACGACGAAGCGGTCGTTTGGTTGCGGCGAAGCATTGAGGCCAATCGTAATCAACCAATGACCCATTTTCAGCTTGCCGCTGCCTTGGCACAGCTGGGGGCGTTGGACGAGGCCCGTGTCACCGCGCAGACAGGACTTGCCATCAATCCAGGCTTCAACATCGGTCGGTACCGGCTCAACCTCCCGACCGACAATCCGACCTACCTCGCCGGACGCGAGCGTATCTATGAGGGAATGCGTAAAGCGGGACTGCCGGACGGATAAGGGGGGACGAGGGGCGGTGCTTCATGCGTGACCAGGACACCCTTCCGACCGAACGACAACACTGGACCAAATCCAGCGCGAGACACCGAAGCCGCCAGCCGAGCAGCAGCGGGTCTAAACCCCCCAAGTTTTTGAAGTCGCTCTTGGGAAAACTTGGGGAATTCAGGCCCAGAAGTAGGACCCGTTTCAGTGAGCGATGATGACATGCTCACGAGAGACCTTGAAGCCGAAGTGCGTGAACCGGGCTTGGTCCGCCAAGGTTTGCCTAGGTCCGCAAGAACTCACAGGCGGCTCCGAGGCGCGATGTCGGCGGCCGCTATCGGCGCATTGGTGTTCTTAGGGCCTCGGGCGGTCTCGGGAGTGGCCGGAGCGCTTTATACGACCCAACTGACATTGATGTCAGACGAACGCCCACTCTCTTCGTTCGACTTGCGCCGAGATGGGCCGAACTCACGGTCACTCCGGAAGTCCTGCTTTGCGGAGACCCTCAGCGAACGTGGCGAGGTCCTCGGCTCGACGAAATGGTGCTAACTCTCCCAGATTGGAGACGCGCAAATCGGGATCACATTCGAGCGCCGGTGCCATGCTTTTCTGTGCTGGTTCAAGCCGTCCGGCGAGCGCATTGCTGGCTGCGGACATGCATATTGCCAGCAGGAAATTCGGACGTTCGCGCATTGCCTTTTTGGCGCATGACGACGCCATGTCATAGCGGCCCGCGAGAAAATGAGCATACGCCGTGGCGCCGTGTAGGCCGCCAATGAACGGATCGAGCGGGTTCAGGCGCATGGCACGCGCAACGTGATCAAGTGCGAGGTCCGGCTCACCTGTCCAAACTCTCAACCAAGCACTGAGCATCCAAGCTTGCGCTAAGTTGGGATTGACCGCCAGTCCCCGATCCATGAAAGCCACGGCGTCGTCGAACTCATGGGCTATAAAGGCGAGTGCATATCCACCCATACACAGCGCTATTGGGTCATTTCCACCCAGATGCACTGCTTTCCGGGCCAGCCGTGTAGCTTCGGCACTCTCCTGCACATGCTCGACCATCCAGCCACGCGTCTTGCGCTGGATGTAGCACCACGCGGCCATGCCATAGGCGCAGGCCAGACCGGGGTCGAGCTCGATCGCCTTGCAAAAGAGCTGGAACGCCGCGCTGTTCGCGTCCTTGGTCCACCCGCGAGCGCTCGTCAGCCCACGCAGGTAATAGTCGTATGCATCCAGATTCTCGGTTGGCTTGCGCCTGGCTCGCTTCGTTTCCTCACGCTGCAGCATGGGGGCGATGGCACCCACGACGCTGGAAGTTACATGGTCCTGTAGGTCGAACACATCTTCGAGCGCACCATCAAACCGGTCCGCCCAGAGATGTGCTCCGGTTTCGGCATCGATAAGCTGACCCGCGATACGAATGCGATTTCCGGCCTTGCGCACGCTGCCTTCGAGTACGTAGCGCACCCCGAGTTCGCGGCCGACCTGCTTTATGTCCACGGGCCGGCCTTTGTAGGTAAAACTCGAATTGCGTGCGATTACAAACAGCCAGTGAAAGCGCGACAGCGCCATCGTGATGTCTTCCACGACGCCATCGGCGAAATACTCCTGATCCGGGTCGGCACTGAGGTTCTGGAAAGGTAGCACGGCAATCGAGGGCTTGTCTGGGAGCGCTAGGGTGGATCGTTGTTTTGGTGTCGCAACGCGATCCATCACTCTGAAAACCCGGACTGGTCGTTCAATGTTCTTGAGGATCTGCTCTCCGGCATCGTCAAACACAATATCGAGCTTATCTCGTAGTTGTCGGTGCGCATCATCGGAAACACAAATGCCGCCGGGCTCCGCAATGGCTTCGAGCCGTGATGCTACGTTGACCCCGTCGCCGAATATGTCCCCGTCATCTTCGATAATATCACCGACATTGATACCGATGCGGAACTCAACCCGATTGCTCGGCGGTACGTCTGAATTGCGTTCCGCCATGCCGCGCTGAACATCGACCGCACAGCGCATCGCGTCCACAACGCTATTGAACTCGGCTAGGAACCCATCGCCGGTATTCTTGACGATGTGTCCGCGATAGGCGGCAACCTTTGGATCAATCAGGACCCGCAAGTGTTCCTTCAGCCGGACGTGCGTGCCCTCTTCGTCCATGCCCGTCAAACGGCTATAACCGGCAACATCGGCTGCGAATATGGCTGTAAGCCGTCGCACTAAGTGTTCGCGGGTCAAAGGGTATTCTCCCGCCTAGGCGTGAAGTGTTTAACCCTACCGGGCTGAACCGGCATCCGTTTGAAAATGATAGCGACAATCGGCGTCTAATACCACCGCATCGGAGACGCAATTTACAAGCGAGGTCAGTTCTGCTCTCACTGACTGCGGGAGAACGCGTAATTTGCGAAGGGGCAGGGCCGTGAGCATCGATCCAAAGCGTGTTGAGGTAGCGATAAGCTCTGAGCTAGCTATCAACCTCTCGGTCGTTCCATGGCAATCCTGATCCCTAGCCTGGGCTTCGCGCGCTTCGACACCCGCGGCGAGCTGCGTCTCGCGGAGCGCCTCAAGGACTTCCTCGAAGAGAACGCTGTCGTTTGGCACAATCTCCCGGTAGGCCCTCGCAGTCGGCATCCGGACTTTATCATCGTTCACCCAGCGAACGGCCTGCTCGTGCTTGAGGTGAAGGACTGGCGCCTGGAGTCAATCGTTTCAGCCGACAAGACAAAAGTCGAACTGCTGACGAGTCGTGGCGCCGTGCGGGAGAGCAATCCTCTGGAGCAGGCTCGCAAGTATACGTTCGAGGTCGTGCGCACGCTGGAGCGGGATGGGCAATTGCTGTTTCCGGCCGGTCATCGCTTCATGGGCCGACCCATTCTTCCGTTCGGCTTCGGGGCCGTATTCACCAATATCACGCGCAAGCAGTTCGATCAGACCAATCTCAAGGAGGTGCTCGCCGAGCATCTATGTGTGTTCAAGGATGAGATGTCGGAGGGCGCGGACCCTGAAGAATTCCGGTCCAGATTGTGGCGCATGGTTTATCCGCGTCTCGGAGAGCCTCTGTCGATGCCGCAGTTCGACCGGCTGCGTGCGCTGCTATTTCCAGAAATCCGCATACGACAAATTGCCCTGCCTCTGGACGAACCGATGGTGCCCGATCCGTCAGACCGGACGCTTGCAGTGATGGACATGCATCAGGAACAGATTGCGCGCAGCTTGGGAGAGGGGCATCGAATTATTCGCGGCGTCGCTGGATCGGGTAAGACACTGATCCTCGCCTTTCGAGCCGAATATCTGGCGCGTGCGGCTACCAAGCCGGTGCTCATCCTGTGCTACGCCAACGGCATCGCTGGGCGACTTGAGGATACCATGCAGAATCGCGGCGTGGAGGACCGTGTTCAGGTCCGCACCTTTCATTCATGGTGTTACTGGATGCTGCGGACTTATGGGATTCCCGCCCCATCCGAGCGAGAATATCCGGACTACGAAAAACGACTGGCTGCGAGCGTTTCAGAGGTCGTGAAGGCTGTAGATCAGGGGCATATCCCAACGGAACAGTACGACGCTGTCCTAATCGACGAGGCACACGACTTCGAGCCGCAATGGCTCGCGCTTGCGGCCAAGATGGTAAACCCGCGCACGAAGGCGCTGATGGTCGTCTACGACGATATACAGGCCATCTACAAGGGGCGTGAGCGCCCAGTGTGGAGGCAGCTCGGAATTGAAGCGCAGGGCAGAACGACCGTGCTAAAAGTCAACTATCGCAACACCGCCCAAATCGTCGCCTTCGCGAGACGCTTCGCTTCGGACGTGATCGGCGCTCCGGGCACGATAGCCGATGATGAGCACGCCATCCTATTGCCCGAAGATGCGGGTCGGCAGGGACTGGTGCCAGAAGTGCGGCGGTGTGTGAGCATCGACGCAGAAGCTCACTGCATCGCCGAGTGGTTTCTCGGGCGGAAAAAGGCGGGTTACGAGTGGCCGCAAATGGCCTGCCTTTATCCGGAGCACTGGATTGGGGAGCGGGTCGCTCAGGTACTCGCCAAGCATGAAGTGCCGATCGATATGGCCAAGAACAACAGAAACAGAGTTTCGACGAAGCGGGTAGCCGTGCGGTTCTTGAGCATGCACACCGCGAAGGGGCTCGAGTTTCCGTGCGTCGCTATTGCAGGGTTGGGCTTGCTCGGCCGCCACGGCGAGGCGGTCGAGGAATGCGTTCGACTGACGTATGTTGGGGTTACCCGGGCGACCCACGAGGCGCTTTTGACCTACTCAAGTGAGTCGGCGCTGGTGCAGCGATTGATCGCATAGATTAGAGCGGTGGCATCGGAGCACCGCTGAGGGACGGTCGCACGCTGATTGATTGTGGTAGCAGTTCGTGCTGCGCTTGGATGAAGCCACGGGTGCCATCGTGACACATCAGAAGTCCCTTGCGCCTCGCCCGGGATACAAACCCGGCGACGCCGTGATGAAGCAGATTACCTGCCAGCTTTGAGGCGTTGAGAAGAGAGATTGGGTCACCAAGGATCGCTTGGGTCCGCAAGGCTCGTAGGTGCTCAGGCTCTCTAAAGGCTTCCTCCGCTGGGCCGTTCGCTTTGACGGCCACGGGCTCACAGGTCGTTTCGGTCGCTATCGGACGGAAAGCGGACATCGCGCGGGCTTCGTCAAACCGTCGCGAATGACCGAGAGCAGATGTTGGATGTTTGGTCGCATCTTCGGTTTGGACGGCCGTGAGAGCTATCGCGAACTGCGGCTGGAGCTGTTATGCTGCCCTCACCGTCTAAGCCGAGGAACTGCTCCGCATGAACGAGAGTATCCACGGAGAAAGGACCGCTTCTGAGCCGCAAGACCGGCTGACCGAACTCATCGAGCAACAGACGGCCATCTCGGAAGTGCTGCGCGCCATTGCGAGCTCGCCGCACGACTTGCAGCCCATCTTCGACGCCATCCTCGACAGCGCCAAACGTCTCTGTCGAGCAGACATGGGCAGCTTGCGTCTCTTCGAAGAAAGCGGCCTTCGTCTCGTGGCGGTGCGAGGGGACCGCTTTTTGGTTAGTCAGGTGCGGTCATCATTCTCAGTGCTCGACAAGGAGAGTTTTCTGGGTCGATTGGCCACAAGCAGGTTACCCGCCCACATCCCAGACTTGACAGCACTTGAAGGCGATCATCGGGATGATCTTTGGATCACGGCGGCGAAGGCTCGTTATCGAACGGCCCTGTTTCTGCCGTTGCTCAAAGACAATGAGATAGTCGGGGTAATTAGTCTGGGCCGCACACGGGTACAGCCGTTCACCGACAAACAGATTTGCTTATTCACGGACTTCGCTGCGCAGGCCACCATTGCCTTGGAGAGCACCCGTCGCGAGCGGCAATATCGCGAGATGCAGAGCGAGCTGGCGCATGCCAACCGCGTCGCTACCATGGGCCAGCTCACCGCCTCGATTGCTCATGAAACCAAGCAGCCCATTACGGCGGCACGCACATACGCCGCTGCTGCACTGCGGTTTTTAGACAAAAGCCCACCCGATGTGGCGGAGGTGAGGGAGGCGCTCACCTGCATTGTGAACGAAGCCGATCGAGCCAGCGAAGTCGTCGACCGGATCGGATCTATCATCAAAAAAGCGCCACCCCGGAAGGAGGTCGTCGACCTCAATGCGGCGATCCTGGAGGTGACCGCCCTAACCCGCGACGAAGCGGTCAAGACCGGCGTCACGGTGGGAACGCAACTGGCGGGCGAGTTGCCACGCATCCAATGCGATCGGGTGCAACTGCAACAAGTGACGTTGAACTTGATCGTCAATGCCATCCAGTCGATGAGTAGCCTTGAGGACGGCAACCGCGAACTATACATCAGCACCGTGAGTATCGAGCCGGAGGGCGTGTGCGTCGCGGTGCGGGATACCGGCCATGGGCTGCGCCCGGAGAGCCTGCCGCGTCTCTTTGAACCGTTCTACACGACGAAGCCCGACGGCATGGGCATGGGCCTCTCGATCTGCCGCTCGATTATCGAAGCCCATGGTGGGCGGCTGTGGGCGACCGGGTGCGAGCCGCGCGGTGCTCTCTTTCAGTTTACGATCCCCGCTGACTGAGCCGCCATCCGTGATCAATGTCGCTTATTGTGTAGGGTTTCGGACCTCGCGCGACATCTGAGTGAAGTCGGTTATGCAGCCAAAAGCGGACGTGCATCCAACGCCAACGGTGGGACCAAATCCAGCGCGGGACACCGCAGCTTTCAGCCGAGCAGCAGCGGACGTAAAGCCCCCGAGTTTTTGAAGTCGGTTTCAGGAAAACTTGGGGATTTCAGGCCCCCGAAAGGGGACCCATAATTCGGCAAACTGCGCGGCAGGCGCGCTTTCTCCTTCGGACGTTGGCACGAGTTTCATCTAAGTGCTTGAGCGATTAGTACATGACCTCCAAAACGGCGGAAGTTGCTACGCGAGCCCGGCCAACAGAGCAAGGCCAAAGAGCACCGCAGCCGCTCCGAAGCTTTCGAGCGAAAGGGCCGCGATCCCGGTGGCGGCGAGCCACAATCCAACGGTGACCATTTATCGTTCTCCTGCCTGTGAGGCCTTGCGCGCTATCGGGCGCTCCAACACGTTCTTGACCGAAGTGGCGTGCCACTGACCACCGCGCGCTGTAGCAACCCCTCGTGCATTCAAGGCGTCGGCAATATCACGCAACGTGTTTGCGCCAGCCCGCTGAGCATCCTTGATGAGTGGCAGAACGTTCGCGGCGTACCTGTCGGCGTTCGTCTTGATGACAACCTGGGCGGCCTCACGGGCCTCGGGGAGCTTAGGACCACCAAGCACCTTGCCCTGAGCTTTCTTGGCGGCCAGCGCGGCCTTGGTGCGCCCAGCGATCAGGTTGCGCTCCTTCTCACTGAGGGCGGCGTAAAGGTGCAGGATGAAAGGATCAACGTCAGCGCCTAGCTCTGTCACGATGAACGGGACCTTGTGTGACATCAGGCCTGAAATAAAATGAACATCACGGCTTAGGCGGTCCAGCTTCGCGACTACTACGGACCCTTTGCGCTTGCGAGCGACATTGAGCGCGGCGGTGAGCTGAGGCCGCCGCTCTAAGGCGTCAGCCCCCTTCCCTGTCTCGACTTCCACGTACTCGCCTATGACCTCATAGCCTTCCGAAGCGGCAAAGCGCGAGATGTTCTCTCGCTGAGCTTCGATGCCCAACCCTGAGCGTCCGGCCAAAAACTTCTCATTTTTACGGAATTTCGATCGACGCAGGCGTACTTGCTTCATCAAGTTGAGAAACTTCTCGGAAAACGACCGGTGATAATCCATGGTGGAATGACCGTGGATGAAAAACGCGCGGCTGTTCAGTCCTTCGAAGGAGATATTCCAGTCCTCATCTCCACGGAAGCGGGTGGCGAAGGTCTGAACCTTCATCGAAGATGCCACATCCTGGTCAACTTTGACTTACCCTGGAACCCCGCACGTCTCACCCAAAGAATGGGGCGGCTATATCGTTATGGCCAGACGGAACGGGTCGTGGTCATCAATTTTCATGCTCGCGACACTATTGATAACGAAATCGTTTCGACGGTGATCGATCGTGTAGATACTATCGTGCGCGAGATGAAAAGCGTCGGACCAGAGTTTGACGAGCTATATGCAGCAGAGGTGATGGGCGAGCTATTGGAGCGTGTCGATATTTCCGAGCTCTTGGATGAAGCCCGCAACGGCCGTGTCGAACGAACCAAAGAACGTATTGATGCCGCAATTGCTGAAGCAAGCAGAGCCAAAACACTGCAAGATGAAATCCTCAATCAGGTTGATCGCCCGGATATTTCGGGGACACAGCTGCTTGGTAAGTACACTACCGCTAATGTGGCGACGTTCGTGCAGAGATCCGCCATTTGGTTCGAGATTGAGGTCGAAACGTCGTCTGACCTCGAAAATTTTTCCCTACGCCTCCCTCCGAACCTACGGGGCGCTTTTCGCGAATTTGGAAATCGAACAGTTATCGCGGCCACAACTCGTCGACGAAGCTGGAATCCAGACAGCGACGTAGCACTTATCGACTTCTCAGGCACTTTCTTGGGATACCTGGTAAACGCAGTGACAGCCGCCGATTTCGGTGGTTCGTATGCCAGCTTCGCGGAAGAAACTGACTTTCCCAAGTTCTTCGCAGTATTCTTAGCAAGGTTCCAGGATGATCAAGGGCACCACCAAGGCGAAAACCTGATTGTAGTTCGGCAGGAGAATGAATCGATTGCCGTGGACGGACAATTCCTGGGTCGCCTATTTGACGGCCCTCTCCGAGATGCGAGTCCAATCAAGAGGGAGCCATCAATTAAGAAAGCGGAGTTAGACGCGGCGAGAGATCGAGCGGAACTGGCGATGGCCAAGGATGTCACGCAATTCCGACATCCGAACGACTTGGTTACGTTAGCTGTCGCCGAGCTGGGTATGCAGATCACTTCTCTAGGAAACATCTAGACAAACCAGACAAGCACGAGGATGAAGCCGAACGGCCTATCCACGGCGGCGCATATTTCTCGGAAGGCTTCCAAATCACCCTCGGCCGCAATTTGACTAGATAATAGATAACCCGTTTTCTACCCTGAACCAGCGCGCTCTGTTCCTGGCATTTTTCGGACGTGGTCGAGTTAGCTGTCGATGTCCGCTCTTCGAGGCAAAGCGACCTCGTGATGCCGGAAAGCCAGTTGGTCGAGTGGAACGGACGTCGGGTATGGTATCAACGTCCGGAAGCCGGTGTCAGGTCTTCCTCGGTCTCGGCAGATGTGCCGGTGCTGACCGTCTGACGTGCCACTCAGTTCGGTTTGTTGCCGCTCGCGCCCGGGTGTGATGGATCCGAATGCTGTGCTGCGGCGAATTTCTGTTCCATCGCTTTTTCCCGAAACCAGAAGCGGATACGAAAATCCCTCGTCTGTCTAATTCGCTCGCTACGAACCGTCACGTCCTTGTCGATTACCGCTGCCTCTGTTCTGAGCCGCCGGAGTGTTTCCATCTGGTTCGGACCGGCCTTCAAAATTTGCTTCATCATTTCAAACGTCCTCACAGATTTGGGCCCACTCTCCGTTGAGAGATACGAACAGTTTCGCCTAATAATTTCCCGTGCACCAGACATCTACTGGTCCTACCTCATCCGGGCAGTGAGTAATACCCCAATGAGTGGGGAGGCGACCTATGACGTAAGCGGGCCGCTAGGCGCGGTCGAAAGCCTTCGGCGGCTGGCTTAGAGGCGCGAAATCGTAGAATGGCTAACATTATATGTCCGTGCGATATCTGTCAGGACCTCTCCCGCCTCTCGCCGAGCCAGAGCCTCCCTCCGCTGATGGGGTGATAGCTTCGGCTTTCGACCAAGGACGACCCCACGGGCCTTGGCGCGCTCACGCCCTTCGCCGGTCCGCGTCCGGATTAGTTCGCGCTCGAACTCGGCGAGACCACCCAAAACGGTCAGCATCAAGCGGCCATGCGCCGTCGTAGTGTCTGCCCAGGTGTCTCTCAGAGATTTAAACCCCGCCCCTTTCTCGGCGATCGTCCCCAGCAGATTGAGAAGATCGCGTGTGGACCTCGCCAGTCGATCGAGACGGGTGACGATCAAAACATCCCCCTTTGCCAGGCCCGCCATCAGGCGCGTAAGTTGCTTGCGGTCGGACCGCGCACCGCTGATCTTCTCCTGAAATATCTTGGCGCATTTGGCGGTTTTGAGTTCGGCTAATTGGGCGGATAAAGATTGGCTGTCGGTGCTCACCCGCGCGTATCCATAGACCGTCATATCGCCCTCCATTTCGCACATATAATATGCACAACATAAAGCAGCATTTTATATGGGTCAACGAATTTGTGCATAAATCATGATTTTTGCACGGCGCCGTTCCATGTCCGTTATTGGATGAACAGCGGAAAACAACTGCTGCTGCGCTGCCATATCATTTACGCGGCGATGGCAGCCGCGCCGAGCGCTATAGCGGCCAGCACCCCGAGAGCGAAGGGTACGCGCGGGTATCTCGATCGACGTCGAAATGGAATCACGAGCGACATAGCGATAGGGGTATATACTCAAATTCCACGCCATCTTTTGTTTGCGCTCTGAAGAAAGGGGGCCAATCATGGATATGGTGCTCTCGTTTCTAATCTCGGCAGGAATAATCGCCTTCGGCGTTTGGGTTGTCGTCGGGACGATCACTGCGGGCTGGCCTTTGGCTTGGACGATCATGGGACTACTTGCCATCCTAGTCGGGGTGCTCAGCCTTTATGGGTCGGTTCGGGATGCCAGGACACCGTAGGAATCCTGTTTTCGGCCTAAGCCGCCGGTCCCGTTCTCGTGCAGGGCCCCCACGTTTCGCAAGCTTTCCGACACGGTACGCAGTCAGTGACTATTCAACACGTTGGCCCGCACGCCAGCCCATTTCCCAGAAGTCGGCCTCGAGCCGGGTGGCTTCCTTGAAGATCACGATCAGCTCTGCCTCGCGGGCCGGCGTGACGTAGAGATCGGCGAGACCCTCCAGGTGCGCCCGCGCTTTCGCCGCGACCTCCTGGTATGGTGCACCGGCATACTCGGCGATCCAAACGCGATATGGGTTCGTTGCAGCGTGCGCATCGGGTCGCGAGGCGAGCCGCGTCGCGATCTCCGCGTAGCCGATCACGCAGGGGGCAAGCGCCACCTTGAGTGCCAGCAGATCGCCGCGCATTCCCGCGTCGAGCACGTAGCGTGTATAGGCCAGCATCTCGACCGCCGGAGGGGTTTGTTCAAGATCGCTGGGCGACAGGCCCCAGCCGGCGCAGAGCTTCACATGCAGGTTCATCTCGATGTCGAGGATGGCCGAGAGGCCGGCCGCCGCTTCGCGCATGTCAGCGAGCTTGGGCGACTTGTAGACGGAGAGCGCGTAGGCGCGAGCAAACTCGGTGAGGAACAGGTAGTCCTGAACGAGGTAGTGACGAAACGCCGCTTCGGCGAGCGAACCGTCTGCCAACCCGTTTGTGAAGGGATGCTCGGTGTAGGCCCGCCACTCGGCGGATGCTTCTGTCTTTAGACGCTCGAAGAAACTCATGATCTTTCGCCGGGTTTGCTTCTCAATGAGTGGCTTTGGCTCGCTACCAATAGCACGTCGCAAACCGGGTGGACGTTGACCTTGTCCGCCTCAATCACCCGCGCCGGGATTTGGTGAGAAGTATTGGAGTTTGTCCGGCTTCCCCTCCCACTCCTTAGAGTTGGGCGGGGGCGCTTTTTTGACCGTAATATTTGGCCAGATTTTCGCGTATTCCGCATTCAGCGACAGCCATTTCTCAAGCCCCGGCTCGGTGTCAGGCTTGATCGCGTCGACCGGGCATTCCGGCACGCAGACCCCGCAATCGATGCATTCGTCCGGGTGGATGACGAGCATGTTCTCGCCCTCGTAGAAGCAGTCCACGGGGCACACCTCAACGCAGTCCATGATTTTGCAGCGAATACAGCTCTCGTTGACGACGAAGGTCAATTAAGCGTCCTTTCAGCAGATCGCAGTGGTGAACTCATTCATTCGGTGTCCGTCCGTCCTCGCGGTGCTCGTTCATTGGTTGAAAATGGACGCACAGAAGACCTACGTCCTCTGGCTGAATTGGAACACCGAGGAGCAGGCATTCAGCGGCCGAGGGGCCCGTGCTCGGCAGGTTGCCGCACATCTCTCTGCCGAAGTGCGTGCAGTCCTGGCAAACACCGATCCGCCGATGCGCACCACTCGTAGCTAGAGTGGACAGCACTTGGTGCAGCGCGCGACGCATCGCAGTTCGCTCTGTCGCGTCGAGCGAATCCACGGCGCGCACCAGAACTTCGAACGGATCGCGTGCAAGCGCTTTTTTGCCCTTGCTCGTCAGTCGCAGACTTACGCTTCGCCCGTCCGTCTTGAATGGCTGTCGGACCAAGTACCCACCCGCTTCAAGCGCCTTAATGGCTTGTGTTGCGGTGCCGCGGGTTGTCGCTTGAAATTCCGCGAAGGCCGACGGGGTCCGCGAGAACGGGTTGGCACGCGCGAAGAAGCGGAGCGCCATCCATTGGGCCGGACTGAGTTCGCCGTCATAGCCCTCAGCTTGTACGAGCCGTCCCACCTGCAGCAGGAGCTCTGCCGTTTCGCGCGCTGACATGATTGCCTCTTCGAAATATAATAGCGTTTCGAAATTAACTTGACAACCGATCGATAGCAGATAATTTTGTTTCGAAACTAGTTGGAGGGCTTGATCATGGCCCGCAACGCGGCCCTGCCGATCCTTACGGCCGAACCCGGCCTCACCCATTATCTTGAGGAAATCCGGCGGTTCCCGATGTTGGAGCGCCAGGAAGAATACATGCTAGCCAAGCGCTGGCGCGAGCACGGCGATCGCGACGCGGCGCACAAGCTGGTCACCAGCCATCTGCGGCTCGTGACCAAGATCGCCAGGGACTATCGCGGCTACGGCCTGCCGATCTCGGAGGCGATCTCCGAGGGCAATGTCGGCCTGATGCAGGCGGTCGAGCGCTTCGAGCCGGAGAAGGGCTTCCGGTTCGCCACCTACGCCGTGTGGTGGATCAAGGCGGCGATCCAGGAATACATCCTGCGGTCGTGGTCGCTGGTGAAGATGGGCACCACGGCCAACCAGAAGAAGGTGTTCTTCAACCTCCGCAAGACCCAGAACAAAATCTCCATCCTCGACGATGGCGATATGCGGCCGGACCAGGTGAAGATCATCGCCCGGCGGATCGGCGTCACCGAAACGGACGTGATTTACATGAACCGGCGGCTCGGCGGCGACGCCTCGCTCAACGCCGCGATCCGCGAGCGACGGCGATTTCGGCGAGTGGCAGGACTGGCTGGTGGACGAATCCCCCGACCAGGAGACGACGCTCGCCGCGAGCGAGGAGTTCGATAACCGCCGCAAGACGCTGTCCGATGCGCTCACCGTGCTCAACAAGCGCGAGCGGCGCATCTTCGAGACGCGCCGGCTCGCCGAGGAACAGATCGCGCTCGTGGAGTTGGCCGAGGAATTCGGCGTCTCGCGCGAGCGCGTGCGCCAGATCGAGGTGAGCGCCTTCGAGAAGGTGCAGAACGCAGTGAAGCACCGCGTCGCGGCGATGGCGACCCCGGCGCCTCTGCAGGTGCGTTAGCTTCCAACCCTCTCCCGTGGTGGGAGAAACTGACGATGGACGTGTCGCTATGGGTACGTTTTACGGCAACCGAACGACGCGAGAGGCGCGCCGCTCACCGGGTGCCAATCGAGCCCTCGCTCGACGATCCATGCACGGCACTTTGCGTCATCGATCGGGCGCCTAAGCCGCGCGCTGCAGATGGAAAGTTATCCGAAGTTTCATAATGAAGTCGGCGTGCCGATCGTGCGCGTTGGCTGCCGCGAGTTCAAGTGCATTGGGGATAAACCACCGCAAGATCACCCACACATCTACCTCAAGATAGGCGATGCCAGTGAGATCGTCTGCCCCTATTGCTCTACGCTATTCCGCTTCGATCCGAGCTTGGGCGCACACGAAGCTGATCCGGCAGATTGTGCTTACGGTGACAGGAACTGAGTTGAAAAGCAGCAACGCTGCTTCCTTCGTCATGCCGGCCGCAGCCAACCAAGTCCAGGCGCCATCGTCCCGCAGCCCTCGCTTGTAGGGGGCCGGATAAACCACCATATGTTAAGCTCACCCCCGTCTGAGGACCATTCTCATGGTTGTTGCTGGCGGCGATTACGTCCATTTCGTTGTGGAGTACGGCGGCAAAATCGAAAAGTGTCGGGTAACAGAGACTGCGCTACTGAACAGAGAGCGTATGAGCAGAAAGGACGCAGGCCATGCACAGCTCATCGCTGTCTTTGTAAGGCACCGAGCCGAGATCGAACATCTGGCTCTCGCGAAGTTGCAGCGGGAGGGGCACTCTGACCGCGGTGTTGTAGTGACCACTTAGGATCTGAACTCTTGATGCAGGCTGGCTGTTCGACGCCCTCGCAGGCCGCGCTGCGATTTACCTGCAGCACAAGCTTCGTCACGAATACAATCTGTTGACGGGTTGACCTTAGCACACCGAAGCTAGTCAACGACTTGCTTTGATCTTCGCTTGCTCCGCGATTTTCATCCATGCTTTGGCCATGGAAATTATGGCTTCGCGATACTCCGGAACAGAAGTTCGCTCCAACAGTGCCGCACACTCATCAACGTGGCGCTTGCATTCTTCGATCGTTTCTTCTGGCGCCATGTTCATTGAAATGGTCATGCGCGCCCCGGCAATTGTCTGATTAGTTTTTCCACCACGACTTTAGCGCAGCCCCGCAGACCGTGCAGACTGCGTTCCCAGTATGCGGTACCGATGGTAAACTGAGCAGCGTCGAGTTGGGGATCATTCCATTTCTTAGAACTCATTTAGTTTTCCCCTGCCAGTCCTCGGAATGTTTGGCGATCCACTCGGCGGCCTGTTGTTCGGTGGCGAAACCCTTGACTACTTCCGTCTCGCCATCGGGCCAAAGAACATCGACCACCCAGCCAAATCCGGGATTACCTTTTCGCGCCACGAAAGCGGGTCGGTATTCGGACATCTCGCGAATATGCGCCTACGGCGCGCCGGTTCAAGCCGGTCGTCTGACAACAATTACATGACCGTCTCGGAGCCACAGGCGCTTGAGGGGGACCGTCCGCGCTAAACACGAGCGAGCCGCCGGGCTTCCCCAGCGGCTCAAGCGTTGCGTAGCGATGTGGTGCGACGCGCAGCGTCGCGTGGCGGAACGTTGCGATGCGCCGAGGCGCGTCGCGTTGCCTACCGTGATGTCGATAAGTCCTACGCGTCTCATCGACGACCCCAACATGGTGCAGTCGCGAGTCGGCTTCAAGACAGCGTTGCTGCCATAAGGCGTGCGCCAAAACGTGCATTCCCGCTGGGCTCCAGCCACCGAGGCAAACACCCAAGTCCTGCTACTCAAGAACTGGACCGTTCCCGACTTTTAATTTTGTGAACGCGTAAAGGGCACAAAGCGCACGGGGGCAACGGCGCGCGTTGTCGTCTTGCCAGGGGCGATTTTTTCGACGACCGTGAGGTGCTGAGTGGTGTAAGCGGGCCCCACCGGCATGACGAGCCGGCCACCCACTTTAAGCTGCTCAATCAGCGGCGGCGGTAGCTGCCCAAGCGCGGCGGTCACGACGATGGCGTCAAATGGACCGCATTCGGGCCAGCCATCATAGCCGTCGCCAAGCCTGACGCTCACGTTGTCATACGCGAGGTCTCTGAGTGTTTTCGCGGCGGCCTCGGCCAATGGCGGAATAATCTCGATGGTGCAGACCTTTCGCGCTAGGTGCGCAAGGATGGCGGCCTGATAGCCCGAACCCGTACCGACTTCGAGCACAACATGATCGGGCGCGACCTCGGCCAACTGGGTCATCAAGGCCACGATGAACGGCTGCGATATGGTCTGGCCGTGGCCGATCGGAAACGGCCTGTCCGCGTATGCGATGGAGCAAGATCGCTCAGGGATGAACAGATGGCGTTTCGTTTGCCCCATGGCCTCAAGGACCCTCTCCGACAGGCCCTGCTGTCCCAAAACACTGGCGTCGAACCGGGCGTAGGCACGGATGGTTTCGACCATGGCGGCGCGCTCGCGGACGCATTGTGCGTCCTCCTGTGCGGTCGCTTCCCGCGCGGCGGCAGCCATGGAAAGCACAAGCAGCAGCAAGGTCTTCATGATCGTGCAGTCTCCAATCGGTCCACGATTTTGCGTCGGACCGCTTGAGGGCAACGAGCGGATTCGACCGATCAGCCGTTAAGCGAAACACGGCGTCCAGCGAATGACCGCAATGCGTCAGGCGGTCCTCCAGCAAGTCTTAATACCATGACTGCATCTGGCCGGTAAGCTGACCTCCGCACACGTTGCCGCCGCGGAAATGGCAGGGCCGGACATAGCCCCGCTTCACTCGATCACTTCCCTTCCTCCCTATACGCCCGCTGGTTCGGTTGCCTCCGCGTACACTCCGTCCGGAGGTGACGCTAATGCGTGCATGAATAATACCGGCGGACCAGTATCCGCAGCTACCACTGGCGGCGCGAATAGAATGATGTCGGCCAACGCCGTGGGAAAAGCGCCGACCGGTACGGTGGCTTCAACTTTCACAGGCACGGCGCAGGGCGGCGCCAGCATTCCGCTGCGAACGACGCAGCCGACGATCGTCATGAATTTCGTTATCAAACGGTGAGGAAGAACCACCACGAGGGACGGGAACGCCGATCGAACTGCTTAGCACGTCTAGCCTCATTCGAATTGCGACTCAGGAACGCCCCTGGTGCGTCCTTGTCCCGAACCCCCCGGCGACACCGGCCACTGCGGAAAAACGAATCCTAAGCGACGGCAGGCCGGCTTGGTGCGTAACGCAAGGTGAAGCTTGAGAAAAGCGCCCCCGATGGCGATGGCAGACATTCGGGCGGCTTTAGCCCCAAGCCGTAGCGGCTTCATTCCGGGCGGATCGGCGAAATCATGGCGCATGGCCGCCCTCGCTCGCCGCCGCGACTTTACTAGGTGGCCGCCGTGAAGTAGGGAATCAAGTAGTAGTAACCCGCGATCAGCAGGCCGAGCAGGACAGCGACGATCAAGGTGCCCCAAACGAAGGCTTCCCACCAGCTCATTAGGTCTTTCGCCCTATTCGTCGGGTTCTCTAATGACAGGCGACTTGTCGTCCGGTTCGTCCTCCTCCTCATCATCATCGTCGTCGTCGGGATCTCGAGGCGGCATCGTGTTGCCCGTGACGAGGCTCCAGTCGACCAACCATGTGGAAAAGTTCTCGGGGATGCACCGGGTCATGTCGGTTCCTGTTAGTTCGCGAACGCATGTTAGCGCGCGCCGCGCTGGTCCTCGCATCGATACGCGATGCCACCCGCCGACGATCTGGCTGGTCAAGGGGGCGTCCTCACTGAGGCAATAGCATGCCTGACGCGCCTATGGACCCGCATCTAATGGGGCGGCCGCAGGTCGCCCGTCATCCAACCCGACGCGTCGGACTTTAACGGGTCGGTGCTCATTTGCACCTGGTCGATGTGACCGCACCTCGTGCAGCGGAGCGTCCAGTGCTCAAAGCCCATGCGGGCCTCGTCGAGGCGCTGGACCTCCATTGACGATTGACATACCAAGACCGGCGATGCGTGGTTCGGCGCAGTGACAATGTAGGTTTTGGAAGCTCGGACATGACGCACCCCTACTCATAGGCGGGAGCGCAACACTCTCTGTCACCGAAAGCCAATGTCAGGTCGGTGATGCCGAAATAGTGGGCTTTATGGGGCGGGCCCGCAAGTTAATTCGGGAAGCGAAAGCATGTGCAATCCTTACAGCATCAACCAGGCCGCCATCATCGGCTATTCCGCGTGATCAATCGCTACGTCGGCAACCTGCCGCCGATGCCAGGGCGTGTTTCCCGACTATCCGGCGCCCGTTCGACGAACCGATCCCGCTGCCCCGCGGGCGCATCGGGGTCATCGTCCGGATATGTTGCAGGGCACAAATACCATTCGATGGCAGAACGGTAGTTGCCTGCCTGCTCGATTGGGCAAATGCTGCCCTCAAGAACAAAATTTTCACGGGAGAGAAGCATGCCCGGTCTAGACGAAAAGCAAGGCACCCAGGGCCAGCAGAACCTAAAGGCTGGAACGATCTCGTTTGATGGCTCTGGAATTGACTGCTTAGTCCGCAAAATGTCGGGCTTTGGCGCAAATCTCGAGGTCGAAAGCCAAATCGGCATTCCCAACTCATTCGACTTGGTTATCGACACAGAGCACAGTAATCACCATTGTCACGTTGTCTGGCGAAAGGCGCGTCGGATCGGTATCGCGTTCGATTGAGGTCTGAAAATCCACCGGCATGGAACCGGCGGGCCATCATCGTATCAATAAAGCGATCAACCCCTCATCGTGGCCCGCCGCTGTTTTGCCTGCGGAATTAGCTAATTTTATTCGCGCTCCAGGGCGCACAGTGAATGATCACCGCTCCGCCTCCTAGGCATTATCGGTGACAGAGAGTGTTGCGCTCCCGCCTACTTCGAGGGAAGCATCATGCCCCAGTCTCACCGTCTGTCTTCCACCATTCCGTTCGCTGCCATTGGGCGTCCCGCCTGTCCGAAGTGCAGGGCCCCGATGATGCTCGTCAGTATCGAGCTAGCGGGCCCTGGCGTCGACTTGAACACGTTTGAATGCGCTATCTGCAATCAGGTGCTTAGGACCTATGCCGCGTATGAAGACCCCATGAAATCCAAGGGTCTTGGACGCTGGCTTCAAGGCGATTTGCACCCGCCGAGGTAAGGCGCGCGCCTCGCCGTGACTTTAGGGAGGCCGCTGGTGCGGGTTTGGTTTGGGTGCTGTCGAAGGCGGGCCGGTCGCCGCTATCGCACGGCATGCCGGCGCTGACCCGAGCCTTGGGCGGCCCGGAACCAAATCTTTTTTCCTGTACTTGAATCCTCGTTCTGTTGCGTTGGGATTTGAGATGCCATGAGCAGCGCCCGCGCGATCCGATATCGCGGACTGGCCCTCGCCGCGCAGGACAAGGCCAATGCGGACCTGCTTCTTAAGCTCGCGGATGAATGCGATCGGGGGATTTCTGTACGGCTGAATGGGTTTCGGCCCGGCCATCCCGCAAAGATGAGCAGCCGCCAAAAGCTGGCGTGCGGCTTGAGTGGGACCCATGTTGAAAACCAGTCCCCGAACCAGGGCCGCCCCGGCACGAAGCGAGGCGGCCCGGTTGTCGCTGTTATCGCCTCAGCCGCCTTGCATGAGCGGCAATCCGCTGGCGATTCTTCTTCTTGAGTTGGCGTCGTCGCTTCATGGCCGATGCCTCTCGATCGGCTTGATCTCGAAACCGGCAGCCAGTAGCCACCTAATAACGATGTCGGCCGCCCGCTTGGGGTCAAGGATAGCAACCGCAAAGTCGGGGTCGCTGAATAGATCGGCCAAAACGTCCTGCGGGGTGAGCTCGCTCATGCTGCATCCCCATCCGTGAGGCTTCGCGTAAAGTGCGGCCGGGGTGCAGTTCCGCGGGGATGCGATCGAAGATCGCCGCTAACAAGCCAATGGGGGCTAAGGTTATGCTTCTCCGCGAACTGGCATAGATGACGGAGCCTGAGCCATCGCCCTTTCATCAGCGCCTTCGTTTTCGAAGGGTCGAGGTTTCGCTCCGCGGCGATCAGGGCTATCCACTTCCTGATTGTGGCGTTGCTGCTGGCGCCATCGGCGGTCAAGCGATGGATTGCAGCGATCTTCGGGGACAATTCGGGTTTCGGTTTGCGGCCTCGCTTCATGACTAAGCCCTCCCACCGGTGCGGATCAACTCAGCTTCCCTTTCCGCCTGCCGATCTGCGATCAGCGCATCGAGTGTCCGCGACTTGATCCAGTGCTGAAGATCACCGTAACCTCGTTCTCACCGTGGTCGCCAACCCGTTTGACCAGAACGTGGCCGTTCTCATTCTCGCCGGCGTCCTGACAGGGTGCGCCGATCTCGTCGAATGTCTTGCGGTTGGCGATGCCGACGAAAACCGACGTCGGCCCCATGCATCCGACAAACGTCTGCGGGTTATGTTCAAAACGTTCGGACATTGGGGAGGATTGTCGATCGTCGATTGCAGACGCGCCTGTGGGTGGCGTGCTAAACACGCTGTCAGCCTTGATCATGGATTTTAACCCTTTCGATGGTTGAGGTTAGAGCGGGCGGAAGTTGGTCCTTCCCCTCGGCTCGCTTTTATGATAATCGTAAAATCATGAAGAAGTCAATAAACGATCATCGTAAAAGCAGGGGCCGGCCCGCTACCGGCACGGCGCCGCTCGTCGGTGTCCGAATGACCGAAGAATTTCAGGCTGAGATCAATGCTTGGGCCAAAGCAGGAGGATCATCCCGCTTGGCCACCGCCATCCGCCGCCTGACGAGCTGGCCTCAAGGTGAAGACGCGAGCGAAGACGGTCGCCAAACCCGGCCGGAGGACGCGCGCTCGGAGCTCGCCACGCAGGCGATCGAGAAAATAATCGATCTCGCGGCACCGCCCGAAGAGCGCGATCAGCGGCGCCAGCGCCTCACGAAAGGGCCGCCGGAATTCCGCGAGGCCCGCATCGATCAGCCGAAGGCGAAGGGAAGATGACGATGAGGTTGCACGGCGGATCCATGCCATGGACAGCGCCGGCGGCGCCTCCCGTTGCGCGACCGGCTCCGCTCGCCGCCGCCTGGTCGAGCTGGGCTGAGGGCGAAGAAATGACCGTAATGGGAGTTCAGGGAATGACGGCAGAAAAAAAATCGAGAAAATCGCCGGTCTGGCGGCCCTCATCATGTTGGCCGCAGCCGCGCCAGGCGCAATATAATTCCTATCGGTGGCAACTAGACACGCTTCGAAATCAGGAAAGAGGGGACTGGATTGATCAGCAGGACATGCAGCGGCGCGTCGAGAGGCAGCAGCAAGAGCAGCAGCAATTCGAAAAACTGCAAAGGCAGCAGCAGCAATTCGAAAACGAAATGCGCCAGCGGCAAGATGAAAGCGAAACCAATGCTATAATGCGTCAGCGTCTGAACGAAGCAGATCAGACGCAATTCGAAGCGCGTCAATCGCAATTCGAAAATGAAATGCAGATGCGGGAATTCTACAGCAAACTTCGCCTACAGGGAGAAGAAAACGAAAAAAGACAGAAGAAAAGGCGAAGTTCGAGTGACGAAGAATTTCTCCGGAAAGTGTTCCGCCGCGCACCCGATGAATTTAGACCGCTGAGGCGAAGGGGAAATGACGGGGGGCAGAGGTAGCCAACAATTTCCCCGGCGAGCATCTCGGCGAGCATGCAAAATACGGATCATGGGTGCGCGGCAAGGTACCGCTTAGCACCGAATGCCAAGCGGCTGTGCCTGTCGGAAATCAAACACGCACACACAAATGATGGAGTTCCGCCAAGAAATGGCGTAGGCAAAATGCGACCAACGGCATGTACTGTTCGCGGCGACGGCGCGTCCTTGTTGACTGATAGGTGCGTGCGAGCCGCGTTATAGTAGGTCGCGTAAGATCGCAGCAGATGGCGAAGATGCCGCTCGCCGAACACGACAACGTGGTCAAGACATTCCCGCCGG
>CAVYLU010000019.1:0-142825 GCA_963769365.1 uncultured Alphaproteobacteria bacterium
AACAAGACGTTCAACGAGATCAAGCTAGGGGACACGGCGAGCCTCGTCCGAACGCTTACCCACAAGGACATCGACCTGTTCGCGATCATGTCGGGGGACATCAATCCGACACATCTGGATGACGCGTTCGCCAAAAGCGACATGTTCCACAAGGTCGTGGCGCATGGCATGTGGAGCGGCGCGCTGATCTCCACGGTGCTGGGGACGCAGCTCCCCGGACCCGGGACCGTCTATGTCGATCAGTCTTTGCATTTCCAGGGAGCCATCGGTCTCGGTGACACGATCACCGTTACGGTGAAGGTGAGAGACAAGATCGAACAAACGCACCGGGTTATTTTCGATTGCCGGGCCGTAAATCAAAAAGCGGAGGAGGTCATCACAGGCACTGCAGATGTCATCGCGCCGACCGAGAAGATTTCTCGACCCCGCGTGGTTCTCCCGGAAGTCGAGCTGCGGCAGAAGGGGCGACGCTATGAACTCCTGATCAAGATGACCCACGGTCTGGACCCGATCCGTACCGCAGTTGTCCACCCGGTCGACACGCCATCGCTGCTCGGCGCCGTGGAAGCCGCCCGAATCAAACTTATCACGCCGGTGCTGGTTGGGCCGGAGCCAAGGATTCGCGCCGCGGCCGCGCTGGCTCAGCTCGATTTGGCGCCTTACGAGATCGTTTCGACAGAGCACAGCGAGGCGGCGGCCGCTCAAGCCGTCGCCATGGCCCGCGCCGGCAAGGTCGAGGCGCTGATGAAAGGTGCGCTCCATACGGATGAGCTCATGCATGCAGTTGTCGACGCAGAACGCGGGCTGCGAACCGCCCGGCGCATAAGCCACGTCTTTGCGATCGACGCGCCCGACTATCCGAGGCCGCTCTTCATCACCGACGCCGCGATCAACATTTACCCCACGCTGGCGGACAAGCGGGACATTATCCAGAACGCGATCGATTTGGCGCACGCCCTGGGCATACCGGAGCCGCGCGTGGCAATCCTGTCCGCGGTCGAGATCGTCACGGAAAAAATCAAGTCTACCCTTGATGCGGCCGTACTTTGCAAGATGGCTGATCGAGGCCAAATTACCGGCGGCATTCTCGATGGTCCGCTCGCCTTCGACAATGCGGTCTCGACGGAGTCGGCCAAGACCAAAGGGATCACCTCGCCGGTTGCCGGCCGTGCCGACATCTTCGTGGTGCCAGACCTCGAGTCCGGCAACATGCTGGCGAAGCAACTCGAGTACCTCGCGGAAGCGCAGATGGCCGGCATCGTGCTCGGAGCGCGCGTGCCGATCATTCTGACCAGCCGCTCCGACGGGACGCTGGCAAGACTAGGGTCCTGCGCGATCGCGCTGCTGCTGGCGCGTCACAAGGGGGCGAAACCGTGAGTGACGCTATCCTCGTCCTGAATGCCGGTTCGTCGAGCATCAAGTTCTCGGTGTTCCCGGGCCATGAATAGTCCGAGCCGGCAGGGCATCATTTGCGAGGGTGAGTGCGAGGGTATCGGGCACCGCGTTCATTTCACGGCGAAAGACCGCGCCGGCGCTTCGCTGGTCGATGAGTATCTGGCAGAAGGCACTACCCATGAAGATGCGCTCGCCGCGCTTCTGCGCTGGCTGGAAGACCACTTTCAGGACCATCAACTGGTCGCGGCCGGACATCGGGTGGTGCATGGCGGATCACTTTATACCGCGCCGGTTCTTATCGACGCGTCGGTGACCGCCGAGCTACGCCGCCTCATTCCGCTGGCGCCGCTCCATCAACCCCACAACCTTGCCGCCATCGCTGCGCTCTCGAAGCTTCACCCCGCATTGCCGCAGATCGCGTGCTTCGACACCGCTTTTCACCATACGCAGCCTGAGGTCGCCACCGCGTTCGCGCTGCCGCGCCGGCTCGACCGCCGAGGGCATCCGGCGGTACGGGTTTCACGGCCTTTCCTATGAATACATCGCAAGCGTTCTTCCCGACATCCTTGGTCCGGCAGCCGCCGATGGCCGCGTTGTCGTGGCCCATCTCGGCAGCGGCGCAAGCCTGTGTGCGATCCATCAGCGCAAGAGCGTGGCAACGACCATGGGCTTTACGGCGCTCGATGGCCTGCCAATGAGCCGCCGGTGCGGCAACCTCGATCCGGGCGTCGTTCTCTACCTGATGCAGGAGAAGGGGATGACCGCGGCCGAGGTGAGCAATCTTCTCTATAATGAATCTGGATTGTTTGGTGTTTCCGGCATCAGCGACGACATGCGGACCCTGTTGGCCAGCGACGATCCGTCGGCGAAGGAAGCAGTCGCTCTGTTCGTGTACCGGATCGGCCGCGAACTGGGCTCCATGGCTGCCGCCCTCGGCGGGATCGACGCTTTGGTCTTCACCGCCGGAATTGGGGAGCACGCGGCTGAAATTCGGCGCCGCGTTTGCGAGGACGCCGCATGGCTCGGCGTGGATCTGGATCAAAGCGCAAACGTAGCCGGCGGGGCAATGATCACGCGCACCAGGCAGCCGCACCTCGGCATGGGTGATTCCGACAGATGAAGATCTGATGATTGCCCGTCATGCCTGGACACTGTTGAACCCAGAGGCTGCGGCTCTCGATCCGCATTGAAATAACGGAAGCCAGAAAGCATGACCCAATCCGAAGATCTATCGCTCCTGAGCGTCCCGGCATTCTGGCCGATGGCGATGGCGGCAACGATGCTCGAGGAGGGGACCGAGCTTTACGCGAAGAACCTCAAATTCGTCGAGGAAGAGATCAAAATTCATGGCGAACTGAGGCCAGCCCTTGCGACGCCAAACCAGGTGCGCCTCGATCTGCGGACCATGGTGCTGCGCGATTACGGAAAGCCGGGCGGGATCCCGACGCTGATCGACGCGCCCCATGCCGGTCATACCGCCATGATCGCCGACTACTATGACGGTCAGAGCCTGGTTCAGACTCTCCTGGCCAACGGCATCAGCCATGTGGCGTTGACCGACTGGAAGTCGGCCACCGAGGATATGAAGGATCTGGAGATCGACAACTACCTCGCCGAGGTCATTGTAGCGATCGACGATCTCGGCGGCCGGGTCAATCTTGTCGGGCTTTGTCAGGGCGGCTGGATGTCCGCGATGATCGCCGCGCGATTTCCCGACAAGGTGAACTCACTGGTGCTCGCCGGCGCGCCCATCGACACGGATGCCGGAAACGGGTCGATCAAACGCATGGTTCACCAATCCCCTGCCTCGTTTTACGAGGAACTGGTGGCGCTCGGTGGCGGGTTGATGAAGGGAAAGTTCATGCTGCAGGGCTGGAAGAACATGCATCCTGAGCAGCACTACATTCAGGATCATGTCGATCTCTACGAGCACATCGACGACCCGGCATACCTCGCAAAGGAGGAGACGTTCGAGAGCTGGTACGAAAATCCGATTGACCTGCCGGGACGCTGGTATCTCCAGGTGATCAGCCAGATCTTCAAGGAGAATCGCCTTGCCAAGGGCGAATTCATGGGCCTCGGCCGCAAGCTCGATCTCCACGATATCACTTGCCCCACCTATTTGCTGGCGGGCGCAGACGATGACATCACAACACCGGAGCAGGTCCTCGATGCCGCAAAATATATTGGGACGGCAAAGGACCGCATCGTTCAGGAGACCGTGCCGGGCGGCCATATCGGGCTGTTCATGGGAGCGAATACGCTGAGAGATCATTGGCCGCAGATCGCCCGATGGATCGCTCCGCTCGCTTCGAGTATGCGCCAGCCTGGTCTGGCAGTCGCTGGCTGCGGGTACCTGTCGGGATTCCGGATGATGATCTGATGATTCTACTGGGTCTATTGAACCGGCAGGAACTCTTGAGGGATGGCGCAATGAACCCCGCAATCGACGAACTCGGCGCAGAAGAAATCTGGAAGGAGCCGGTTGATCGGCTTCTGTCACGGCTCGGTACGAGTGCTGCGGGCCTTGATGCCGCAGAAGTCCAGTCGCGATTGAAAACCTTCGGACCCAACGACGCCGCAGTTGTCAAACGATCGCCGCTTTGGATACAATTTCTTTCCCGCTTCCGCAACCCGCTGGTGATCATCCTGCTCGTGGCGAGTGGCCTGTCCGCGGCGACCGGAGACATTGCGAGCTTCCTGATCGTCGTCAGCATCGTGACGATCAGCATGACGATTGATTTTGTCCAGGAAGTCCGTGCGCAGAGTGCGGTCGAGGCGCTGCGCCGGTCTGTGGCAGTACAGGCAACCGTACGACGCGGCGGCGCCAGCCTGTCGGTGCCGATCGATCAATTTGTGCCGGGCGATGTTGTCGAGCTTATCGCCGGTGATCTGGTGCCCGCGGACTCGCGGCTGCTGGAAAGCCGGGATCTCTTCATCAATCAGGCGCTCCTGACCGGCGAACCATACCCCGCCGAGAAGCAGTGCAGCAACGCCCCGTCGGGCGCGGAAAATCCCGCCGGCGCGTCGAATGCGGTCTTTGCCGGCACCTCGGTGATCAGCGGCACGGCAACGATCGTCGTCTGTCGAACCGGCAGCAAAACGGCGCTTGGCCACCTCGCGACCAGCCTGGCGGAAAAGCCACCAGCCACCGCGTTTGCGGTCGGCGTACACCGGTTCGGTCTGCTGATCATGCGTCTCACCATTTTGATGGTGCTGTTCGTGCTGGTGGTGAACATCTCATTCCATCGGCCAGTGCTGGAGTCGCTGATGTTCGCGCTGGCGCTGGCTGTCGGACTGACACCTGAACTATTGCCGATGATCGTGACCGTCACGCTTGCGCGGTCGGCATTGGAGATGTCGAAGCGAAAGGTAATCGTGAAGCGTCTGACAGCAATCCACGATCTCGGTGCCATGAACGTGCTGTGCACGGACAAGACCGGAACGCTGACGGAAGCCACCATCAAGCTGATGCGCGCAATTGACGGGCGGGGCGCCGAAAGCAAGGCCGTATTCGCCAACGCCTATATAAACAGCCAGTTCGAAACCGGGATGAAGAGTCCGCTCGATCAAGCAATTCTTTCGGCCGATCCGTTCGATATGGCTGGCTGGAAGAAGATCGACGAAGTCCCATTCGATTTTGAGCGACGGCGTGTCTCGGTCCTGGTCGAGCACGGCGCCGAGCGCCGTTTGATCGTCAAGGGTGCTCCGGAAGATCTTCTGCGGCTGTCGGGACGATATGAGGATGCGGATGGCAAGGTGCTGCCGCTTGACCCTGAGACGCGCCAATCCTTCGAGGCTACCCTTGACGAACTCGGTGCTCAGGGTTTCCGGGCTCTGGGCGTCGCCAGCCGCGTGGTTGATGCAAGCCGCGCGACCGCCGCGATCAGCGACGAGAGCGACCTTGTCTTTTCCGGCTTCGCTGTTTTCCTCGATCCTCCAAAGGCCAGCGCCGGAACTACCATCCAGGCCATGACCGCCGCCGGAATCTCCGTGAAAGTGCTGACTGGCGACAACGAACTGGTGACGCGCCACGTCTTCACCGAGATCGGAGTGCCGGTTGTTGAAGTGCTTACGGGAGACGCCCTCACAAATCTCTCCGATGAGGCGCTACTCGGGCGGCTGCCGAGGGTCAACCTGTTCTGCCGCGTGAACCCGCAGCAGAAGCTTCGGATATTGCTGGCGCTCAAACGGCTCGGCAATGTCGTAGGTTTCATGGGTGACGGCATCAACGACGCTCCAGCGCTGCACGTGGCCGATGTTGGCATATCGGTTGACGGCGCTGCCGATGTCGCGCGCGCGGCGGCCGATCTGATCCTGCTTGAGCACGACCTTTCTGTTGTGCGCGACGCGGTGGTCTGTGGTCGCAGCACGGTTCAGAACGTGTCCAAATATGTCCTGATGGGATCGAGCTCGAATTTTGGAAACATGTTCAGTATGGCCGGCGCGGCGCTGATCTTGCCTTTCTTGCCAATGCTCCCGATCCAGATTTTGCTGAACAACCTGCTCTACGACATCTCGGAGATCGCGATCCCCTTCGATCAGGTCGACGAGGAGGCTATCGCTGGTCCCGTGAAATGGGACGTCAAGTTCATCGAACGGTTCATGCTGGTGTTTGGGCCGATCAGCTCCGTCTTCGATTTTCTTACATTCTATGTTCTGCTGTATTTGTTCGGCGCTGGCGAGACGCTGTTTCAGACCGGCTGGTTCATCGAGTCGATCACGACCCAGGTTCTGGTGGTCTTCGCGATCAGGACGCGGCGGCCGCTCTTTCTGAGCAGGCCGCATCTATTCCTTGCCGCAATGGCTGTTGGTGTTATTGCTGTCGCAATGGCCCTCCCGTTTCTCCCCGTCGTCGGCCGGTGGTTAGGGTTCGTGGCGCCGCCACCACTGTTCTTCGCCTTCTTGATCGGCATGACATTGGCCTATCTTGCGATCGTGGAAATCACCAAGCGCATTTTCTATCGCGCTATGTCGGCCGCAAAAGGTTAGATCCTGACGAAAGTGTATATGAAGCGGTCGTCCGGAACGCCATGGTAATTAATTTAACACAGCTGCCGTTCGCTCCACGCTCGGAATGTTCGCCCGCAGGATGCAAACGCTTTCCATCAAACGAAAAGAAGAAGCCGCCCGAAGGCGGCCTCTCAATTGCAACGATAGGCAGCCATCAGGACTGGCTTGACGGAACCGACCGCATTGGCGGTCTCGCGACAATTCTATTTGCAACTGTAGTGCTAGCTAGTAGCAGGGTTGGTAAGGATAGTATCCGCAGCGAGAAGCTCCGTAAGCTCCGGCGGCAGCAGCACCGACCGCAGCAGCTCCGACGCCTACCGCCACTCCACGGCGTACGGCTGCGCCACGATAGACCCCGCCGTGATAGACCCCGCCGTGATAGACCCCGCCGTGATAGACACCACCGTGGTGAACGCCAGCGTGACCAACTCCAACGCCTCTTCGGTATGCGAAGGCGTCAGTTGAAACAGTCGCGATGCAAGCGATGCCGATGATAACGGATGCAGCAAGCGAAACGATAGTTCGACGCGACATGACAAATCTCCTTCACGGGCTGAATAAGTTTGTCAGCGTATTCCTTCAATCCCGGATTAGCTTGATCTAGCAGTCCGCTGAAAAAGCTCTCGTCAGGGTCTTCGGTTGATGATTCAATATAGATCATGAATCATCGGGGGCGCGGATGCGGGGAACTTGATCCTCGATGCAATGAACTGCCTCGACTATTTCGGACGGACCGCGGCCTATTTACAGGTCCTTGAGGTCGCCGCCGGCGTGCATGCTACATTCATCGACGCTGGCCATATCCTCGGCTCGGCAAGCATTCTCGTCGAGCTGGAAGAACAGGGCCATTAGACCAGTGTGCTGTTTTCGGGGGACCTGGGCAATACCGGTCGCCTGTTGCTGCGCAGCCCCGCCGCGCCGCCGCACGCCGATAACGTTGTGATGGAAACCACGTACGGAGACAGATTGCACAAGCCCTTGGGCCCGTCCATCGATGAGCTTTTCGAGGCTATTACCGAGACTTTCAAACGCGGCGGAAGCGTCATCATCCCCACCTTCGCCCTGGAGCGCGCTCAGGAACTGCTATTTTTCCTAAAACAGGGCGTGACTTAGGGACGGCTCCCGAATTCGATGCAAGTGTTCCTGGATTCGCCGATGGCTATTTCAGCCACCGAGATCTTTCGACGCCATCCGGAGTGCCTTGAACCGGCGACCGCAAAGCTGTTTCAAGAGGGACAGGATCCTTTTGATTTGCCAGGATTGCATTTCGCGCGGGAGACCGCCGAATCTGTTGCAATAAATAACGTTCGTGGTGGGGCCATCATCATGGCCGGCTCGGGCATGTGCACCGGGTCCGCCACCACCTGCAGCACAATCTAGGTCGCGAGGATTCGAGCGTCGTGTTCGTCGGCTACGCGGCAGTTGGTACCCTCGCGCGCCGTATCATCGATGGCGCCAAGCAAGTGACTATCTTTGGCGAGAACATCCCGGTTAGGGCTCGCATCTACACCATCAACGGCTTCTCAGCCCATGCCGACGAAGCTGAACTGCTGACCTGGCAAAAGCAGAGCGGTGCAAAGCGTACGTTTCTCGTCCACGGTGAAGAAGACATCATGAGACAATTCGCAGCGCATCTTGGCGACACTGACGTCGAAATGCCGCTACCGAACCAGGCTTTCGAGCTGTGAGATTGCGCGGCCGCTCGTCCGCCATCATCTTGTATAGAACGCGCCTATCGTAAGCGACGGCCCAAATCCGGCACCTCCATTCCGAACCACTATTCGAATCCTGTTGAGCTAGATCAAACCGTATAGCCGTTTGGGGTCTAGCTGTAATAGCTGGCAGTTCTTCCTTGCGCGCCGGTTGCCGCCGATTTGGTATTGAGAGCGACTTCGTAACTAACCGACGCGGCTGACGTCGCAATCGCGTCTCTGGTGGCATCGATTGCTGACGTGTCCGTGGATCGCGGGTGGCTACCGATACGATGTGTGATTGGAATCATGATGAACGAGCGCATAATTCCAGAACCGAGTGAGCAGAAGATTTTCAGCAAGCTCGTTCCATTTCCGGTGACACCACCGATCAAGGGTAAGCGCAATCGCAAAAGACGCTGGCTGATTGCCGCAGTGGCGTCGCTGCTTGTCGTTGCGATTGCGGCCACGACCTGGTGGGCCTTGGCTGAACACAAAACGATCCACTATGTATCCATGTCGATTGCAAAGGGCGCCGTGACGCGGACCGTGACAGCAACGGGAACCGTCAATCCCGAGCTCACGATCATCGTTGGCACGGCGGTCTCCGGCATAATCCAGGAACTGTATTGCGATTACAACACGAAGGTGAAGAAAGGCCAGGTTTGCGCCAAGATCGATCCCCGTCCCTATCAAAGCGTCGTCGATGAAAACAGGGCCAATCTGGCAGTAGGAAAGGCGCAACTCGAGAAGGACAAGGCTAATCTCGCTTACACGAAGCTCGCCTTCGACCGCGCCGCTAACCTCATCCAATCGCATGCCGTCTCGCAGGACAACTATGACAACGCCAAGAGCGCTTATGACCAGGCGCAAGCGCAGATAAACTTCGATGAAGCAACCATTTTACAACGTCAGGCCTCGCTCGACGCCGCCCAGGTCAATCTGGACTACGCCGACATCGTGTCCCCGGTCGACGGGACAGTGGTTTCGCGCAACGTGACCATGGGACAGACGGTCGCGGCGAGCTTCCAGACCCCGACGCTGTTTCTGATCGCGACTGACCTCACCAAGATGGAGGTCGACGCCAATGTGAGCGAAAGCGACATTGGCGGCATCAAGCAGGGCAACAAAGCAACCTTTACGGTCGACGCATACGCGAAACGTACATTTGAGGGAACAGTAACTCAGGTTCGGCAATCGCCGCAGACGGTTCAGAACGTCGTGACGTACGACATTGTGATCAGCGTGAACAATTCGGACCTGACGCTTATGCCGGGCATGACGGCCGCCAGCCGTATCGTCGTCGATCAGCGCAACGACGTGATCCGGGTGCCAAACCAGGCGCTCCGTTATGTCCCCAAAAGTCTCGCGGGCGCCGCTCAATCAGATCACGCCCAAGTTTGGGTTCTGCGTCACGGGCAGCCGATGTCTATTCCGGTGGTGGTCGGGCTGGATGACGATAGTTTCACAGAGATCGTAAGCGGCGAGGTGAAGCCGGGCGATTTGGTCATCACCGCCGAGCAGATAGCGACGGCAAAGAAAGCTGTCACGCCACGTCTCTGATTTCGCGTCGAACATTCGTAAGCCAAGCATGCCGGAACCGATCATCAGAGTAGCAAATGTGACACGCACCTATCACGTCGGCGACGTCGACGTGCATGCGCTGCGCGGCGTCAATCTGATTGTCGAGCCCGGCGAGTTCATCGCCATCATGGGATCATCCGGATCGGGGAAGTCCACATTGATGTCGCTGCTCGGCTGCCTGGATCGGCCGTCCAGCGGCGAGTATTATCTTGAAGGGGTCAATGTCGCAGGGCTGACCGAGCCGGAACTTGCGCGCATCCGCAGCGAACGGTTGGGTTTTGTCTTTCAAAGCTTCAATCTTCTGGCCCGAACCAGTGCGATCGAGAACGTTGCGCTGCCTTTGTTCTACGCCGCGGGAGGTGCTTCGAGCGGCACCGAACGCGTCGAACGGGCGCGGGCATCGCTGAAACTGCTCGGTCTAGCCGACCGTGAGCGCAATACGCCCGGGCAATTGTCCGGTGGTCAGCAACAACGCGTCGCTATCGCGCGCGCCCTGATCAACAATCCAATTCTGCTGTTGGCGGATGAACCCACTGGCAATCTCGATACCAAGACGTCGCACGAGATCATGGTGACGCTCCAGGCTCTCAACCGGGAGCGGGGCGTGACGATCATCGTCGTCACGCATGAACCCGACATCGCCACTTACACCGACCGGGTCATCACCATGCGGGACGGAGAGGTGATATCGGACGAACGAAAGCCGGCGGTCCGCCCACCGCCGGCAGCGTCGGCCGGGGTGCTGCCCGCCGGTTCGCTTCCCGGCCCGCCACAGCCGCTGGCAGCCGTTGCCCGAAATGCGGGTACGGTGCGGGCTTTCGCCTTGATGATCGTGGCCGCGGCATTCCAGGCGCTCGCCCGCAACAAGATGCGGTCGGCGCTGACCATGCTGGGGGTCTTCATCGGCGTTGCCGCGCTCATCGCCATGGTCGCGGTCGGTCAGGGCGCCAACGAAGCGGTCCGCAAGCAGATCGAGAGCCTCGGCACCAACTTGCTGGTGGTTGTCCCGGGCGCGACCTCGATGGGCGGGATGCGCAGCGGACAAGGCAGTGCCTCGACGCTAACCGTTGTGGATGCCGAAGCATTGCGCCGGGAAGCCCCGGCGGCCGGCAGCGTCAGCTATCTCATCCGCCAGATGGGACAGGTCCAGTATGCCAATCAAAACTGGACGACGAACATTCAGGGCGTCAGCGCCAACTATCCGCCGATCACCAATTGGCAGATACTGGCAGGACGAGGCATTTCCCAGGAGGACGGCAATAGCGCAGCGCTTGTCGCGGTCATAGGCCAAACGGTTTCCCGCCAATTATTCGGGGCCAATGAGAGTCCAATCGGCGCGGTGATCCAGGTCAAGAGCATGCCCCTGCGCATCGTTGGAATCCTCGCCTCCAAGGGGCAAACATCCTATGGGACGGATCAGGACGATCTCGTCATGATTCCATTCACGACCGCCGAGCGCAAGGTTCTCGGCGTCGCGGCGCCAAGCCTGCAGCAGGCTCCGCTGAATTGGGTCTATCCCTTGCCGCCCAATCCCTACAACCTTCAGCAGCGATTGATGGGATATGTGAACCAGATCTATGTCCAGGCGACCGATGCCAGCCAGGTCCAGCCGGCCGTCGCCGAAGTTACCGATATTCTGATGCGCCGTCACCATATCCGGCCCGGCGATATCAATGATTTTACCGTTCGCAACCTGAGCCAGATCGCGGAGACCGCCGAGAGCAGCAGCCGCATCATGGCGCTCCTGCTCGCGGCAGTCGCGTCGATATCGCTGATCGTGGGCGGCATCGGGATCATGAACATATTGTTGGTGTCAGTCACCGAGCGAACGCGGGAAATTGGCCTGCGCATGGCGATCGGCGCGCGCCGGACGCATGTGCTTCTGCAGTTTCTTGCCGAGTCGGTGATTCTGAGCGTCACCGGAGGAATCGCCGGAATTATCATAGGGGTGTTGTTTTCCAAGATGATCTCGATCGTCGCCGGCTGGCCCGCGCCGATTTCGCTGGCAGCCGTCGCCGGCGGGTTTCTGTTTTCCGCCGCCGTCGGCATCTTCTTCGGCTATTATCCAGCGCGGAAGGCCGCCAGCCTCGATCCGATCGAGGCGCTACGGTATGAATAACGGCACATCATACATTTACAAATAAAAGTGCACATCGTGCAGATGCGCGCTTCTAACCGCGATTTATGGATGCGAGTTTCCGCGATGTGCTGGCAGAACGTGAGCAGCGGCATCAAGACTTTGGGGGCACTTTCTTTTCGAAAGCCGCAGTCACCTCATCCTTCTTGATGCGAGCACCCGGTGTGCCGGGTTGATTGAGGTTCTGCTCTTCCGTGCCATCCCCCATCATTCCGATGTGCTTATCGGCAGGTTTCTTATCGGAAGGTGGCGATGGCTTATTGGTCATGGGAAGTACTCCGTGCTCAGGTGCGCTAGACTTAAACCGAACCGCCGATCAATGGTTCCCTTGAATCCGGCACTGCTCCAAACCGCCATTTGCGGTGGAGTTGGCCTACTTCAAAAATTGGCGGCAGCCAGGTCATAGGAGCCTCTGCTTCCGCGAACATAGACCCTGGCCGCAGCGGCACATATCAAATCACGGTGGTAATCGAACGCTTTCAGATAGCCCAACTTATCGGGGCGAACATCCGGTTGAATTCGCCTCAGTGCACCTTCTTCTATGAAGAATGATGCCTCGATAGCGCTATCGTATCCCCAAAATCGTACGGCACGCCGCGTTTGGTCATATGAACGACTATGGTTCGGAAAATCAATCATGTGATCGACACTGATCACGTCGTCGTTGATTCACGACCCTGATCGGGACTGGAATCAGCGAGCCGTCATTGTTGAATGCGCGTTGCAATGTCAGCGCGGCCACCGCAGCGATTTGGCCGCGGATCCGTCTCAGCGAATTGATGCATTCAGTCCACTGCCGTTCAATGCGGCGATGGAAGCTCAAGGGATACAGAACGCTCATTAGGTCAACCTCACTTACGAACTCTTCGTACTTAATAATAGATAGGCACTAATTCGGCCTTTACGAGCCATGGCGGCGGTGCAATCGCCACATGGTATCACGGCCGGCTTTTTCAGCCTCGAAATAACTCGACCATTTTGAGCTAGATCAAGACCGTCAGGGCCCACAAGAACAAGATAGTTTCGATATATTTTCCAACCTGTGGAGAGAAACAGATGAGCCTTCCGAGATTATGGACCGTGAGCCAGGAGTTGGACCCGTACCGAGTGATGCGGCGCGAAATGGAAAACGCATTTCGCGCTTTCGATCAAAAGCCGTCTTCTCCCGGCATTGGGGCTGGCGCGCCGGCGGTCAATGTGGCGGAAACAAATGACGCCTTCGAAGTGACCGCCGAACTTCCCGGCGTGGACGAGAAGGATATCAACGTCAGCCTTGACGACAACCAGCTGGTCATTTCCGGCGAGAAAAAGATGGAGAGCACGAAAGAAGAGAAGAACTGGCATGTCGAGGAAAGGAGCTACGGCTCATTCTATCGATCGATGTTGTTACCTTTCGAGCCGGAAGATGGAGCCATCGAAGCCCATTTCGACAAGGGTGTGCTGCATCTCACGATCAAGAAGCCCGCTAAAGCCGTGAAGACCACCAAGACAATCAACATCAAGACGGGCACTCCGCCGAGCCCCGGCCCCACATCGAGCAAGCCCGCTACACCGAGCAAGGCCGCTTAGTCCTGCACGGTCGTCGCAAGGACCCGGAGACCCCAACTAACACGCCAGTTTTGGTCTCCGGATTTTGTCGTTCACGTTTTTCGATGCAATGATCGATTGGTGTTTTCGACGATGCGCCGATTGACCCGAAGCACGAAAATTTCGATCGGGAGCGAAAGCCAAGTCACCACCTGCTTCCGCTTGGGCGAGCGGTGGGGGCAAAAGGCTCAGCAGCGACCGGGTTATCGATTTCAATCCCATCTCGGCCTCGCCGAATAACAGCCCTATGGGCCGTCGGTGGTCTTCCCAAAATCAAAATGGGCGCGACTGCATTTTATTCGGGCGTCACCCGCCGTTGATCACGGCGCTTGCTACGCTAGTACCAGAGGTCGATGATCCATCTTGCACCGACAAGCATCTCCCAGACCGCCATCGCCGCGACCGTCAGCACAATCGCGGCGGCCAACAAGCTGATTGATAGCAGGACCCCATCCTCTTCGAGATAAGCAAGCGAGATCAGCGCGATTGTCGAGGCGGGGACCATGTTGCTTAGGGGGATCGGAATGAACACCAAGGTCGCGCTTAGGAGTGCGACGACAGCGCCGACCAAGCGTTTTGTTGCCCCAAAACGGGCGTGCCAACGCGGATGAATTGCCATCTCAAGATATCTGAGCACCGGCACCGATCGCTGCACCACTGCTGCGAGGCGTCTTGTCGGCAAGGAACGAGCGGCGATGCGGCGCGGGAAGACCGGGGCAGGCTTGCCCGCGATCATCTGGAACGCCGGAATCATGAGGAGCAGGCCGGCTACGACCGAAAGCCCTGGTACGATTGCCACCAACGCGAGCAGGAGCATGATGATTCCGAAGGAACGCTTGTCCAGGCTGTGCATCAGCCAGCCCAGAGTGAAGTGGTCAGTCGGAACTTCATCATGCAGCCGTTGCAACACGACCGATGTCGGAACAAGAACCCACGTTTTGGTCAGCGGTCCCGGCGGCAGAGAAAAGCTCCAAACTTGATCGGCATTGGCGCGCTCAAAACAAAGTAGTGGCTCACAAGCGTTGACGCAGATCAATCCGAATTTCCGCGGACGTGAATTATTTGCTTTCGGGACGCTGCGCGCGCTCTGCGCGCCTTGCGTGACCCCAGAACGGGGCCTACGGCAAATTGAAGTCCGGGCCACAATTCAGGGGTTTGGAGCGCGGGAGGTTCAAGAAGAGCCAAAGCAACAGCGACTAACCATTGACGCCGGTCACAGGCAGCAATTAACGGGAGATTATGATGTTGATCGAGATAAGAACGGATAGCAACATCGAAGCAGGAGAGAAATTGATCGACCATCTACGAGGCGTCGTGCAGGGCGCTCTGGACCGTTTCGACGGCCGCATCAGACGAGTGGACGTGCACCTTAGCGACGCAATCAGCAACAAGAGAGGCCATGGTGACAAATCTGCATGATGGAAGCCCGACTTGATGGTCGCGAGCCGGTTGCCGTCACGCAACAGGCATCGACGGTTGAACAGGCTATTCGCGATGCGGTTCATACATTGAAGAGGTCCATCGAGACCGCCTTGGGGCATGACAGTCAGAGGCGCGATATTCGCTGAAGGCGCTCATCAGCTCCGGCGGACTAAAACAACAGGAGCGGCCCATTGCACATTCCGGTCACCGACCTTATGAGTGAAATTGGCGTAACCTCGAGAAATGAATTGCGCTGGCTTGGTCAAGCTTGGCGATTGCAAATAGTGACATCGTTGGGTCGATGACGCGGAGCCGGCATTGAAAGATCCATATGAAATTCTGGGTGTCGCTCCTACGGCTTCAGCAGATGATATTCAGAAAGCCTATCGCAGGCTTGCAAAAAAGCTGCATCCCGACCTGAATCCTGGAAATCCGGAAGCCGAGGAAAAATTTAAGGTAGTAGCCGGTGCCTATGATCTGTTAGGCGACGCTGAAAAGCGCAAGAAATTTGATAATGGCGAGATTGATGCCGCGGGAGCCGAACGGCCCACGCAGAATTATTACCGGGATTACGCGTCCTCGGAACAGGATCATCCTTACACGGACAATTCCGGTTTCGCGGATTTCATGGAGTTCGAAGACGCCTTCGCTGAACTTTTGAGACGTAGTGCCCGGGCGCAAGCAAACCGGCGCGGGCATGACCTCGAGTTCAGGCTCCCAATCGAATTTATTGAGTCGATTGCCGGCGCGAGCAAGCGGCTGACATTCTCCGACGGCGGCACGCTTGATGTAGCCATCCCACCTGGCATCACCGACGGTCAAGTTCTGCGATTGCGCGGCAAGGGTGCGCCCGGATCGGGCAAGGGCGACTTCGGGGATGCTCTCATTGAAGTCGAAATCAAGCCCGATCGTTTCTTCACCCGCCAGGGCGACGACGTCTATCTGGAATTGCCGGTTACCCTCGCGGAAGCCGTTCTCGGTGCCCGGATCAAGGTTCCTACTCCAACAGGTGCGGTAACAATGGCCGTACCGAAAGGGTCAAATACCGGCACAACGTTGCGTCTGAGGGGCAAGGGCGCCCCCAGGCATGCCGGTGGTTATGGCGATCAATTCGTCAAGTTGAAGGTCATGCTTCCCAAAGAGCCGAACCCAGAGCTTGAAGCATTCGCCTCAGGCTGGGAAAGCGGAAAGACGTACAATCCCCGTGAGGAGGTGACGCCATGAAGCTTAGCAAACAGGAATTTCTTTCGCTCGCCGGCATGGGGCATGAAACACTGGATGCCTGGATCGAAGCGGAGTGGCTGATACCCGGTCGTTCGTCCCTCGATCTGAACTTCTCCGATATCGATATCGCCAGAGCACGGCTGATCCGCGAACTCCAGGTGGACTTCGGCGTTAACGACGAAGGAGTGGGAGTGATCCTGAATTTGGTCGATCAGCTTCACGGCATGCGCAGGACACTGATGGAGCTGCGTCAATCGGTCCGGCCTACGCCCAGGATTGAGACCTGACCGTCGCGAGAGTTTCGTATCGATGCCTTAGCGTGCCAAATGACGCCCGAGTGAGCCGCAATCAATTCCGGAGACCGCGATGCCCGATGTCTTGTCACCCGAGCTTCTCCGGAAAATGCACGCCTATTGGCGCGCGGCGAATTACCTTTCAGTCGGACAGATCTATCTGCGAGACAATCCGCTGCTCGAAACCCCGCTCCGGCTCGAACATATCAAGCCCCGCTTGCTCGGCCACTGGGGAAAACAACGGGACTGAACTTCCTCTATGTCCATCTCAACCGGCTGATCAAGGACAATGATCTGAACATGATCTACGTCATTGGTCCGGGCCATGGCGGCCCGGGCATCGTCGCGCACAGCTATCTCGAAGGATCTTACACCGAGCGTTATCCGGCGATTGAGCGCAGCCGGAATGGGCTGCAGCGATTGTTTCGCCAGTTCTCCTGGCCTCACGGAATTCCCAGCCACGTATCGCCGGAAACACCAGGGTCCATTCATGAAGGTGGCGAACTCGGCTATTCGCTGGCGCATGCCTATGGCGCGGCCTTCGACAATCCGGATCTGATCGTCAGCTGTATCGTCGGCGATGGCGAAGCGGAGACAGGTGCGCTCGCCACCAGCTGGCATTCCAACAAGTTTCTGAACCCGGCGCGCGATGGCGCGGTGCTTCCGATCCTTCATCTGAACGGGTTCAAGATCGCCAACCCGACGGTGCTGGCCCGTATCGGCCGAGACGAACTGACGGAGCTGTTGCGCGGCTACGGTTACGATCCGCATTTCGTCGAGGGCGACGATCCCGCGCTTGTGCATCAAAGCCTTGCCGGGACGCTCGACAGGGTTCTGAGCCAGATTCGTGGCATCCAGAGCGCTGCTCGCGCCTACGCCGAGAAGGAAAGTGTGAAGCGGCCGCGCTGGCCGATGATCGTCTTCCGCACGCCGAAGGGTTGGACCGGCCCGAAGTTCATAGATGGCAAACTGGTTGAAGGCACTTGGCGCGCGCATCAGGTTCCGATTGGGGACTTCAAGAGACCGGAACACCTCAAGCAGCTCGAAGACTGGATGATGAGCTACCGGCCGCAGGAATTATTCGACGCGCACGGCAAATTCCGCGAGGAGCTTGCCGAGCTTGCGCCGACCGGCCAGCGCCGCATGGGATCCAACCCGCACGCCAACGGCGGTGAATTGCTGCAGCCGCTCTCGATGCCCCACTTTCGTGATTACGCCGTGGCAGTCCCCGCACCCGGCAGCGTCACGGGGGAGTCGACGCGCGTGCTCGGAACGTTTCTGCGCGATGTGATGAAGCTCAACCTCGGCAAGCAGAATTTTCGGCTGTTCGGGCCGGACGAGACCGCGTCGAACAGGCTGGAAGCCGTCTATGAAGTCTCCGGCAAGGAATGGATGGCCGATGTCGAGGCGATCGATATCGATCTCGGCCCCGACGGGCGCGTTATGGGGATGCTCAGTGAGCACATGTGCCAGGGCTGGCTCGAGGGATACCTGCTTACCGGACGCCACGGCCTGTTCTCTTGCTACGAAGCCTTCATCCACATCATCGATTCGATGTTCAATCAGCATGCGAAGTGGCTGAAGGTCAGCAAAGCGATCCCCTGGCGCAAGCCGATCGCATCGCTGAATTACCTGCTGACCTCCCATGTCTGACGGCAGGACCACAATGGTTTCTCCCACCAGGATCCCGGCTTCATCGATCATGTCGCAAACAAGAAGTCCGACGTCGTGCGCATCTATCTGCCGCCCGACGCAAATTGCCTGCTGTCGGTCGCGGATCACTGTTTGCGCAGCCGCAATTATATCAATTTGATTATCGCCGGAAAGCAGCCGGAATGGCAGTGGCTCGATATCGATTCTGCCGTTCGCCATTGCACCGTTGGCGCGGGTATCTGGCAATGGGCCAGCAATGATGCCGGTGACCCCGATGTGGTGATGGCCTGTGCGGGCGATGTGCCAACCCTGGAGACAATGGCTGCCGTATCGCTATTGCGCGCCTACCCCAGGCATCCGCATTCGTGTTGTCAACGTGGTTGACTTGATGGTGTTGCAGCCACAGTCGGAGCACCCGCATGGTCTCGAAGATCAGGATTTTGATGAACTGTTCACGACTGACAGGCCGGTGATCTTCGCGTTTCATGGCTATCCGGCGGTAATTCACAAGCTGACGTACCGGCGGCGCAACCACGACAATATTCATGTTCGCGGCTTTCGCGATGAAGGCACCACCACAACGCCCTTCGACATGGTCGTGCTGAACAATCTCGACCGTTATCAGCTCGCGTTGGACGCGATTCGGCGCATTCCAAGATTCAGCGATCAGGTGCAAAAGGCGACGGCGCGCTACTGGACCGCCATGGAACGTCACAAGCTCTATATCGGCGAGCACGGCGAAGACATGCCGGAAGTCCGCGACTGGTGCTGGGCGTGAGCACGATGTCGCCGCCGAAATTCTTGGGCTGAACTGCAAGTTTTCCTTTGCGCAAGCAGTGTTTTCGCAAGCTTGACGCGGCAAACCGCTTCTTGAGAGCTGTGAAAGACAGCCGAAGTCGCGCGCTCTCTATTTTTTCCGACGCCATGGAAGGCGCGGAGCCGAGACGAGGCAAGCGCTGCCGGTATTAGTCCTGCAATGTCCGATATCCGACATAGAAGACGCTGCGCTGACAGAGAGTGCACGGAGGTTTTGCAATGAATACATTGTCGAGAAGCTTGATTGCCGCGCTAGTGGTCGCCGCGACGCCGTGGTTCGCTATACCCGCGAATGCGGCGCCAATTGCATCGCCGCTGATGCTGAAAAACGCGGTCGCGCCGGCGACGGAGACCGTGCAATACCGCCGCGGCTGGCGTGGCGGTGGATATGGCGGGGCCGCCGTTGGTCTCGGGATTGCTGGCGCGCTCATCGGTGGAGCGATTATTGGGGCAACGCAGCCCTACGGCTACGGCTACGGCTACGGTTACGGGCCCGGCTATTACGGTCCGGTGTATGCCGCTCCAGCTCCCTATGTTGGTGGCGACGCCGTATCCTATTGCGCGCAACGCTTCAGGTCCTATGACCCGTATTCCGGCACGTATGTCGGTTACGACGGCCTCCGGCATCCATGCCCGTAACTGACCCGTCGCGTCGCCGCCGACCTACAGGCTCAAACGATCACTGGGACTTGGGCTGCGCGATGACGCGACACGAATTGTTCCGAACTCGAATATCCTCAAAGGAGGACGTGATGCGAAAGACCCTCATTCTCGTTACCACGACGGCCATGCTGGCTGGTACGGCAGTCACCGGGGCAGCGGTCGCGCGGACCGCACAGAATTGACCTCGAGCCAAATCACAGACCGGGCAGCAGCGCGTGCTGCCTAAATGAAGGCTGACCTGCGCCTCACCCCGGAGCAGGAGAAGAATTGGTCCGCTTTTGAAACCGCAGAGGTGGATATGTGGACGAAATAGACCGAGCAGCAGATTGCCTGGCGAAATGCCCACGCCAGGCAACAGGGTAGCGTCGATCCACTGTACCGCGCAGCGTGTGGCGGCTACCCATTAACCGCACATTGACGGCATCGCCGCAACTTGCCCCCGAAAACCGGCCATGCAATGCTGACAAGCAGAAGAGGGGGAACGGCGGGCCGGAACAGGCCCGCGCGTATCCCGGCTGCAAAGGCCTGGTGTCGGGTGGCTCGTCGTTTTGGAGATTTTCATATGAGGTTCAAGCATATCGTCGGGCTGCTTTGTGCCGCCTCGGTTTCGGTTGCGTTCGCAGGCGGCGCGTTAGCCGAGGACAAGGTCGTCAAGATCGGGGCGGTGTTTCCGTTGAGCGGCAACGCCGCCAGCGCCGGCAACCATGCCAAGGCGGCGATCCAGGTCGCGATCGACATCATCAACAACGCGCATCCGGAGCTCGGCAATTTTCCGTTAGCGAAGAACGCCGGCCTCGCGGGGCTCGGCGGGGCCAAGGTCGAGGTGGTGTTCGCCGACAACCAGGGCAGCCCCGCGACCGGGCAGAACCAGGCCTTGCGGCTGATCACCGAGGAGAAGGTCGTTGCGCTCACCGGCGCCTATCAGTCCGGCATCACGCTGACCGCGAGCGCAATCGCCGAAAAATACGGCATTCCCTTCCTCACCGGTGAGTCGGTCGCGGCCAATTTGACTGAGCGCGGATTCAAATGGTTCTTCCGCACCACGCCGATCGCGACCGACTTCGTCAACGTCTATCACGACTTCCTGACCGACATGAAGGCCGCCGGCGCCAAGACCGACAACGTCGCGATTGTTCATGATAACACCGAATATGGCACCTCGGTCGCCAACACCCTTGCGTCCGGGTTCAAGGACAAGGGGCAGCCGATCGCGCTCGATGTCGCCTATCCCTCCAACGCCACCGACCTGCAGAGCCAGGTGCTGCAGCTCAAGGAGAAGAAGCCCGACGTCTTGATCATGATCTCCTACACGTCGGATGCGATCCTGTTTGCCAAAACCATGCAGGCGCAGGACTATAAGCCGCCGATGATCATTGCCGACAACTCCGGCTATTCCGATCCATCCTTCATCAAGTCGGTCGGCAAGATCTCACAAGGCGTGTTCAACCGCTCCTCATGGAGCGTCGGGCCTCCGGAGTCGCCGACCGCCGTCATTGCCAAGATGTACAAGGAGAAGACCGGCGACGACTTGGACGATACCGCCGGGCGCGAGATGCAGGGCTTTTTCGTGCTGGTGGATGCGATCGATCGCGCAGGCTCGACCGATCCCGCGAAAATCCAGGCGGCACTGAAGGCCACCGACCTCAAGCCCGAGCAGTTGATGATGGGCTACAAGGGCGTCAAGTTTGACGACAAGGGCCAGAACACGCTCGCCTCCGCCGTCATCATTCAACTTCAGGACGGCGAGAACTACGTCGCGGTCTGGCCCAACGCCAACGCCACGAAGACGCCGCTGACGCCCTTCAAAGGGTGGTAATCGGCCCAGGGGCGGGACGTCAGTCCCGTCCTTTTTCGTTTCTAAGACCATTGATCGCAACGACGCGGCCTCATGTCTTTTGTCCTTGTGCAAGTGATTGTCGGCGGACTGTTGTTGGGCGCGGTCTACGCCCTGTTTTCCTCCGGGCTGACGCTGGTCTGGGGCATGATGAACGTCGTGAACTTCGCGCACGGCGATTTCGTCATGCTCGGCATGTATGTCGCCTATCTCGTCTACACGTTGCTCGGCGCGGGGCCGCTGGTCGGCGCGCCGCTCGCCATGCTGGTGCTTGCGACCCTCGGCGTCGTCGTCTATTTCGGCCTGATCCGCGACATCATGAAGGGGCCGATGCTGGCCCAGATCCTCGGCACTTTCGGCCTCGCGCTGCTATTGCGCTATTCGGTGTTCTGGTGGTTCGGCGCCAACTTCCTGACGCTGCCGGAAAATCTCGTCGGCGGCACGCTCGATCTGTTCGGCATAAGGATCCAGGCCTCACGCCTGCTCGCCGGACTTGTCGCGCTTCTGGTGACCCTTGGCCTGCACCTTTTGCTGACGCGAACCTCGTTGGGCTCGAAGATGCTGGCGGTCGCCGAGGATTCCACCGCGGCCCAACTGATGGGGATCCGGCCGGACAGCATGCAAGCGATCGCCTGGGCGATTGCGGCGGGGGCGACCGGTCTTGCGGGCGCCTTGATCGCGACCTTCTTCTATATCGTGCCGACGGTTGGCGAGACGCTTGCGATCGTTGCCTTCGTCACGGTGTCGCTGGGCGGGTTCGGCAGCGTCCCAGGCGCGCTGGTCGCGGGCCTTCTGATCGGCGTCATCGAATCCCTGTCGGGATATCTGATCGGCGCGATCTATCAGGACATCGTCGTCTACTCGCTGTTCCTTGGCTTCCTCTGGTTCAGGCCGCAAGGTTTAATGGGGAAATCCTGATGGGCAAGCTGTGATGCGGCGTCTCATCTGGCTCTCGGTGGCGCTGGCGCTGGTGATCGCATATCCGCTGATGTTCTCGACGCCGTTCCAGCAAAGGCTCGGCGCGCTGGTGCTGCTTTATGCGATCGCGGCCTCGTCCTGGAATATCGTCGGCGGCTATGCCGGTCAGGTTTCGGTCGGGCACGTCGTGTTCTTCGGATGCGGCGCCTACGCCGCGATGGGTGCTTACGCCCATTTCGCATTGTCGCCGATGGTCGGAATTCCCGCCGGCATTGTCTTCAGCGTGTTGATCGCGGCCGTGGTCGGGGTGCCGACCTTGCGCCTGTCTGGCCATTATTTCAGCATGGCGACTATCGCGGTTGCCGAACTCGCCCGCCTGATCGTCACGAACACCGACTATCTCGGCGCCGCGGTAGGCTTGAGCGGTCCGACCGTACCCCGCAACGTCTTCGATCTCTCCTTCATATCGGCGCTGCCATATTACTATCTGTTCCTGGCGATCCTGATCATCACGCTCGGCATCACCTGGTGGATGACCAACAGCCGGATCGGCTTCTATCTGCGCGCCATCAAGGATTCAGAACGCGCGGCGCGCTCGCTCGGCGCGCCGGCGAGCCGCACCAAGCTCTACGCCTACATGTTGAGCGCGGGGCTGACCAGCGTCGCCGGCGCGCTGTATGCGATGATGTTCGGCTTCGTCGATCCGGAATCCGGCCTCGGCATCCTGATATCGGTGAAGATGCTGATCATGGCGGCACTTGGCGGCGCCGGCCTGTTGTTCGGGCCGCTGGTGGGCGCCGCGATCCTGGTGCCGCTGGAGGAAATCTCCAACAGCCTGCTCGGCGGCAAGGGCGCCGGCCTGACCTTCGTCCTGTATGGCGCGATCATCGTCTTGATCGCGCGCTTTCAGCCGGGCGGCATTTTGGCCTTGATCAAGCGGCACCTGGAGAAGCGCGGCAAGGCGGGCGAGACCATTGTCGCGGCGGGAGCAAGCCATGCTCCTTGAGGCGCGCGACATCACCAAGAGCTTCGGCAGTTTCAAGGCCGTCGATGGCGCTTCGGTGACGCTGGAGCAGGGCGACATCCTCGGCCTGATCGGGCCGAACGGCGCCGGCAAATCCACCTTCTTCAACTGCCTGACCGGCGATCTGTTGTCGACATCGGGCCAAGTGCTGTTCGAAGGCCGGGACATTACGAGCCTGACGCCGGAGGCGCGCGCCGCGCTCGGGCTGGCGCGCACCTTCCAGGTGCCGCAGACGTTCGAAGGCATGTCGGTCTTGGAGAACGTGATGATCGGCGCCTTCCTGCGCACCTCGCATCGCCACGAGGCCGAGACCAAAGCCCGCGCCGTGCTGGAACGCGTCGGCATGGCGAGGCTTGCAGAGGCGCCGGCGCGCTCGCTCGGCACGCCCGGCCGCAAGCGGCTCGAGATTGCGCGCGCGCTCGCGACCGAGCCAAAAGTCTTGCTGCTCGATGAGGCCATGGCCGGCCTGACCCAGCGCGAGGTGCAGCTTGCGATCGATCTGGTGCGCGACATCCATCGTTCCGGCGTCACGCTCGTGATCGTCGAGCACATCATGGAAGTCATCATGTCGCTCGCGAGCCGCGTGATGGTGTTCCATCAGGGCAGGGAGATCGCACGCGGCAGCCCGCGCGAGGTCACCACCAATCCAGCCGTGATCGCGGCCTATCTCGGCACCCGCGCCGCCAAGGCCGCCGCCGGCCATACGCCGATCGAGCTGATGGGCGGACCCGTGACATGAATGCGCCGCTGCTCAAGATCGAGCATCTGGAGGTGCGCTACGGCGACCTGATCGGGGTATCCGATGTTTCGCTTGAGGTGCCCGAGGGCCGTGTGGTGGCGCTGCTCGGCTCCAATGGCGGCGGCAAGACCACCGTTCTCAACGCGATCGCCGGCCTGATCCCGGTGCATTCCGGGTCGATCGCGTTTCGGGGCGAGGAAATCAGTGGCCAGGGCGCGTTTGCGATCGTGCGCAAGGGCCTTGCGCTGTCGCCGGAGGGCTGGCGGCTGTTCGTGCAGCAAAGCGTCGAGAACAATTTGCGGCTCGGCGCGACGCCGCTGCATGACAAGGCACGCACCGCGGCCCTGCTCGAACGCGTCTACGAAATCTTCCCAAAATTGAAGGAGCGGCGCAGCCAGCGTGCCGGCACCATGTCCGGCGGCGAGCGGCAGATGCTGGCGGTCGGCCGCGCTTTGATGAGCGACCCAAAACTCTTGATGCTCGATGAGCCGTCGCTGGGTCTGGCGCCGACGGTGGTTGAATCGATGTACGAGACATTTGGCCGGCTGCACCGCCAAGGGCTGACGATCCTGCTCGCGGAGCAATCAATCGAGCTCGCGCTGGAGGTCTCGGACTTTGCAGTCGTGCTGCAGGTCGGCAAAAGCGTGTTGTCGGGGACTGCAGCCGCACTCGCCGACGATCCGCAGGTGCAGAAGGCCTATCTCGGCACCGGGTGAGCGTTGACGGCCGCGGAGGCGAACCGGCGCAAGCGCCCGGATGGCGCGGCAAATCAGCAAGGCCGGGAGCGGTGGCCGATTTGCGATCAGGTCACTCGGCGGCTTCCTTGACCGGGCCGCGCTCGCGCTCGGGGTGTCCGAGATCGGTTTCTTCAGCTCGTCCCCGACCCCCGAACCAGTTCGACAGGTTGTCGAGATAAAGATAGATCACCGGGGTCGTGAACAGCGTCAGCGCCTGACTGACGATCAGGCCCCCGACCATCGCATAACCCAGCGGCTGGCGGATTTCCGATCCGGTGCCGGTGCCGAGCATCAGCGGCACGCCGCCGAGCATGGCTGCCATGGTCGTCATCATGATCGGGCGGAAGCGCAGGATCGCGGCTTTGCGGATCGACTGCTCCGGCGACAAGTGCTCTTCGCGCTCGGCCGCGATCGCGAAGTCGACCATCATGATGCCGTTCTTCTTGACGATGCCGATCAACAGAATGACGCCGATCAGGGCGATCAGGCTGAAGTCGTAACCGAATGCCATCAGGATTGCGAGTGCGCCGACGCCGGCCGAAGGCAGCGTGGACAGAATGGTGATCGGGTGGATGTAGCTCTCGTAGAGAATGCCGAGGATCAAATACACCACGACCAGCGCCGCCAGGATCAGGAGCGGCACGGTGCCAAGCGATTGCTGGAACGCCTGCGCGGTACCCTGGAAGCTTGAGTTGAGCGTCGCGGGCGCGCCGAGTTCGGCCATCGATCGCTGCACCGCATCGGTGGCCTGGCCCAGCGCCACGCCCTGGCCGAGGTTGAAGCTGATGGTGATCGCCGGGAATTGGCCCTGGTGGCTGATCGAGAGCGGGCGCACCGGCACGCTGGTCCAGCTCGCAAACGTGGCGAGCGGCACCTGATCGCCGGTGGTCGGCGACTTGACGTAGAGCTTGTCGAGCGTATCGAGCTTGCCCTGAAGCTCCGGCAGGATCTCCAGGATCACATGATAGCTGTTGAGCTGGGTGAAATACTGCGTGACCTGGCGCTGGCCGAACGCGTCATACAGCGTATCGTCGATCAGCTGCGGCTGGATGCCGTAGCGTGAGGCGGTGTCGCGGTTGATCGTCAGCGTCAACGTCGTCCCCGTGGCCTGCTGATCGGTTGCAACGTCGCGCAGCTCGGGCAGGGTCCGCATCTTGGCGAGGATCTTCGGCGCCCATTCGTTGAGCTCGGCCAGATTGGCATCCTGCAGCGTGAACTCGAACTGCGTTCGCGTCGGCCGGCCGCCGAGCCGCACGTCCTGCGCGGCCTGCATGTAGAGCCGGGCACCCTCGACCCTTTCAAGCTTGGGGCGCAGGCGGGCGATGATCTGCTGGGCGTTGGCCTTGCGCTCGTTGCGCGGCTTCAGGGTGATGAACAGGTTGCCGTTGTTGCCGGCCCTGCCGCTGCCGCCGATCGCCATCGCCACGGTTGCGACGTCGGGATCCTCCATCACGATCTTGCTGAGCACCTCCTGCCGGCTTTTCATCGCCTCGAACGATATGTCCTGCGAGGCTTCCGAGGTGGCGGTGATCAGGCCGTTGTCCTGCTGCGGGAAGAATCCCTTGGGGATGACCACGAACAGATAGATCGACAGACCGAGGGTGGCGAAGAAGATCAGCAGCGTCGTCAATTTCCAGCGCAGCGCCAGGTCGAGGCCGCGCTCATAAGCATGCAGCATTCCGTCGAACGCGCGCTCGCTCCACTGATAAAACTTGCCGTGCTTGGTCTCGCCGTGGGCGCGCAGGAAACGCGACGCCATCATCGGGGTCAATGTCAGCGACACCACCATCGACACGAAGATCGTCATCGCGAGCGTCACCGCGAACTCGCGGAACAGCCGTCCGATGATGCCGCCCATCAAGAGCAGCGGGATCAGCACCGCGACCAGCGAAACGCTGATCGACACGATGGTGAATCCGATCTCGCTGGCGCCCTTGAAGGCGGCGGCAAGCGGTTTCTCGCCTTCCTCGATATAACGCGTGATGTTTTCCAGCATCACGATGGCGTCGTCGACCACGAAGCCGACGGCGATCGTCAAGGCCATCAATGACAGATTATCCAGCGTATAGCCGAATACCCACATCAGGGCGCAGGCGCCGAGCAGCGCGAGCGGCACCGTCACCGTGGGAATCACGGTGGCCCAGAAGCTGCGCAGGAAGACGAAGATCACCATGACCACCAAGAGGATGGTCAGCATCAGCGTAAACTGCACGTCCTCGACCGCGGCGCGGATGGTCTGGGTGCGGTCGGAGATGATTTCGATCTTGATCGCCGGCGGAATGGCGGCCACCAGGCGCGGCAACAGCAATTTGATCTTGTCGACGGTCTCGATGACGTTCGCGCCGGGCTGCTTGTAGACCACCAGGAAGACGCCGCGCTTGCCGTTGGACCAGGCCGCCTGCTTGGCGTCTTCGGGGCCGGTGACCGCCTGGCCGATGTCGCGAATCCGCAGCGGGCCGCCGTTGCGGTAGGCGATGATCACGTCGTTCCAGTCCTTGGAGTCCAAAAGCTGGTCGTTGGCGTAGATCGTGTAGGCGCGTTTATCGCCGTCGATGTTGCCCTTCGGGCTGTCGACCGTGGTGATCACGAGCTGGTTGCGCACGTCTTCCAGCGACAGGCCCTTGGCGACCAGTTTCGCCGGATCGACCTGCACGCGGATCGACGGCTTCTGCTGACCGCCGATGATAACCTGCGCTACGCCCGAAATCTGACTGATCTGCTGCGCCAGCTGGGCGTCGACCGCATCGCTCACGGTGGTCAGCGGCAGCGCGTCCGACGTCGCCGACAACAGCAGGATCGGCGAATCCGCCGGGTTGACCTTGCGGTAGGTCGGCGGCGAGGGGAGGTTTTTCGGCAACTGGCCGCTGGCGGCGTTGATCGCGCCTTGCACGTCGTTGGCGGCCCCATCGATGCTGCGGTTGAGGTCGAACTGGATCGTGACCGCGGCGGTGCCGAGATAGCTGGTCGACGTCATCTGGGCGATGCCGGGAATCTGCGCGAACTGCCGCTCCAGCGGCTGCGCCACCGAAGACGCCATGGTCTCTGGGCTGGCGCCCGGCAAGGTCGCGGTGACCTGGATGGTCGGGAAGTCGACCTGCGGCAGCGGCGCGACCGGAAGCAGGGGATAGGCGACGAGGCCAACGAACAGGATACCCGCCATCAGCAGCGACGTGCCGATGGGGTAGCGAATGAAGGGTGCCGAAATTCCTCCGCTCATTCCTGCCGGACCTTGATCTGCGCCGGATCCGAGCTCGCCACCGCGGTAGAGACGATGGTGCCGGGCTGCACCTTGAACTGGCCGCCGGTAATTACCTGTTGTCCCGCCGTCAGCCCGTCATCGACCACCGAACGCCCATCGATCGATTGGCTGACCTTGACCTTGCGCAACTCCGCCGTGTTGTCCTGATTGACGGTGTAGGCGTAGAGGCCGTCGGTCGAGTGCTGGATCGCGTCGTCTGGCACCACGGTCGCATTCTTTAGCGTCCTTACGAGCAGCCGGGTCGAAACCGATTGCCCCGGCCACAGCGCATGGTTCTTGTTGTCGAACACCGCCTTGAGCCGAATAGTCCCGCTGGTGGTGTCGACCTGGTTGTTGACCACCGACAGCTTTCCTTCCGCCAGGGGTTTCTTGCCGTCGGTCGTGATCGCGACGACCTTGAGCGGGCTCACCGCTTGCGCCTCGTTGATGTAAGGCAACTGCTCTTCGGGTGCTGTGAAAATCACCGCGATCGGTTCGATCTGGGTGATGGTCACGATCCCGGTTTGGGTCGACGCATTGACGATATTGCCCAAATCAACCTGACGCAGGCCCGCGACGCCTGAAATCGGAGCCTTCACCTGGGTATAGTCGAGCTGCGTCTGGGCGTTGAAAATGGCGGCGTCATCGGCCGCGATCTGCGCGGTCAGCTGCGCAACCGTCGAACGCTGGGTGTCGGTCTGCTGCCTGGTGGCGAATTCGCCGAGCTTGGTAAAGCGCTGCAGATCGAGATTGGCGTTGGCGAGATTGGCTTCGTCCTGCACCTTCTTGGCCTTGGCCTGATCGAGGGCTGCCTGGAACGGGCGCGGATCGATCTCGGCGAGCAGGTCGCCTTGATTGACCGACTGGCCTTCCTGGAAAGCGATCTTGTCGATCTGTCCATCGACGCGGGTACGCACAACCACCGTGTTGAACCCTTGAACGGTTCCGAGCCCGGTCAGGTAGACCGGAAAGTCGGCGCTTTCGACCGGCGCGATCGACACGCGAACGGGCGGCGCCTTGGGTGCGGACTTCTGGGCATTCGCCGCGACCTCTGCGCCATAGAAGCGGTACCAGCCGTAATAGCCCGCCACAGCTACGGCCAAGACCAGCAATATCCAGCGAATTTTCCGCGACTTGTTCATGTTAGCTCGTAACATTCAAAAATAACAATAAAGCCTATTCCAAACCGTTCCCAGCGAACCCAACTATAATATGCGTGCACTTAATGTGTAAACGCACTATACCTTGAGAAAACATAAACAATTGGCAAGGTTTGAGGGATCGCCGAGGCTGATGTCGATCGATCTGAAGCGCGAGTTAATTACACAACTTGTCGAAAGTTCGCGGTTGTTGCGCAACTATATCGACCACCGCGCCAAGACCCGCGGCACCACGCGCGCGCAATGGATTGTGCTGTTTCGATTGCGCAAGCAGGAAGGGTTGTCCCAGGTCGATCTGGCCGACGTGCTCGAACTGCAGCCGATCTCGCTGGTGCGGCTGCTCGATCGCCTGGTCGAACATGGTCTCCTGCAGCGGCGCCACGATCCCAAGGACCGGCGTGCCAACCGGTTGTTTCTCACCGCGAGCGGACGCCAGCTGGTCGACGACCTCGACTCCTTGCGTGACTCCATCGCATCGGATGTTCTGCAGGACCTTCCCGATGCGGCCATCAAGACCAGCCTCAAGGCGCTGCAAGGCATCAAGGAACGGATCAAGGTTTTGGCTGATCCGCCCGGCGACATCGCGGCGAAGTAAATCGTCAGATTCGCGCGCTTTACTTTAGAACGATTTTTAGAACGGTTTTGATCTGGATGGATTCAAGATCGCCAACGAATTCTACCACGACAAGGAAGTCGCCGATCGCGGCAATCAGTCGATCGGGACGGGGACGCGTTTCAATCCGACCTCGCCGTTCGCGCCGGCCGGTGATCTCACCGCATTTTTCGGCAGCCCCACCTACAACAACACGTTCGCTGATGTGCAGACCGGAATGGCGGTTGTCGAGCACGATTTCGGCAACGGCCTGACGGTGAAGAACTCATCGCTTTATGCGGACTTCAGCCGCGCCTATCAGAACGTCTATCCCGGCAGCTCTGTGGCGGGCGGCACGTTCAACTATAACGCCTACAACCACACCACAAACCGGGAAAACGCCTTCAACCAGACCGATTTCATCTACAAGACGATGACCGGTCCGGTCCGTCACACCATCGCGTTCGGCACCGAGTTCGACAGGCAGACCGGCATCGATCTCCGCAACACCGGCATTTTCGCCAGCACCGGAAGCAGCTCGGCTCCGGGCGATCCGTTCAATCCGACGTTTTTCGGCAACATCAACTTCATTCACCAGTTCCCGGGCGCATTTTCTCCGGGCGTCAGCACCGCGGACTCCTTCAGCACCTACAAGCTCTTTGTCGATTCGGCCTACGCGCAGGACCAGATCGAAGTGACGCGTTGGCTGCAGTTGATCGCTGGCGCGCGTTTCGACCGGTTTGATTTCGGCGCCACCGACCAGAACACTGGCATCTTCCGCCATCGCATCGATGATACCTACTCGCCCCGGGCGGCCGTGATCGTGAAGCCGGTCGACAATCTGTCGCTGTACACCGCCTACAGCATCTCCTACCTGCCGTCAGCCGGCGATCAGTTCAGCGCCATCAACACGGGATCGGCATTGATCCCGCCGCAGAAATTCGAAAACACCGAATTCGGCCTGAAATGGAACATCCTGCCCAAGCTGCAATACACCGCGGCGGTCTATCAGTTGAACCGCACCAACGTTCCGCTGGCGATCGGCGGCGGCCTGTTTGCGATCAGCGGCTCCAACATCATCAAGGGATTCGAGACCGCGCTGACCGGCTATGTCACTAAAGACTGGCAGACCACGCTCGGTTACGCCTATACCGATGCGCGGATCGGCAGCGACACCAATTCCTCCACTGCCGTCAATCCGCCGCCGCCGACCATCCTAAAGGGCAATGTGGTTCAGCTCGTGCCCTTCAACCAATTCTCCTGGTGGAACAGATATCAGATCGATCCGGTCTGGGCGGCTGGCCTTGGCGTGATATACTTCTCCGACTCTTATGCCTCGTCGGACGACACCGTGAGATTGCCGGGTTTCGTCCGGTTCGACGCGGCGCTCTACGCCCGGATCAACGAGAACTGGCGCGCCCAGCTCAACATCGAGAACATCTTCAACACCGGCTATTGGGCGACGGCCGACGGCAACAACAACATTTCGCCCGGTCAAGGACGCACGGTCCGGCTGAGGGCGACTTACAGATTCTAGAGCATGATCCGGCTCAAGCCGGACCGGAGACAGTATGGCAGCGTTGAGAATCTTTACTAAGTCGTTGATCGTGCTGGCGATCGTGTCGCTTGCGTCGGCTGCGCTCGCGCAGCAGCGCGCTGCGCCGGCAGCTCCGCAACCGGCCGTTCAATCGCCGCTGGTTGCCGCGCCCGTCGCTCAAGCTCCCGCTCCGGCAACGCCGGCGCCTCAGGCCGCATCCAATAGCGCTGAACCTGCCGCGGCTTCCGCAGATGACGCGGCGAGACCGCTGAAATCGACGCCTCCGGCGCTGCGCGAATTGTCGCTGTGGTCGATGTTCCTGTCGGCGGATGTCCTGGTGAAGGCGGTGATGATCGGCCTTGCCTTCGCCTCGCTCGCGACCTGGACGATCTTCATCGCAAAAATGATCGAGCTTGCGGCGGCGCAACGCAAGCTACGTTCAGCGCTCGACAAGATCGGCGAATCCCGCTCGCTGGCGGAAGCGCAATTCGCGCTCGGTGCCAAGTCCGGTACAACGACCGGCGTATTGTCGGCGTTCCTTGCGGCCGCAATGCGCGAGGCGAGGCTGTCGGCGGGAATTTCCTCCGACAGCGGCATCAAGGAGCGCGCCGCGTCGAGTTTCGCCGAGATTTCGCGGGCCGAAGCGCGCCGCATCCGGCTTGGCATGGGATTGCTCGCGACCATCGGCGCGACCTCGCCGTTTGTCGGGCTGTTCGGCACCGTGTGGGGCATCATGAACAGCTTTATCGGCATCTCCAAGGCGCAGACCACCAACCTCGCCGTGGTCGCGCCCGGTATTGCCGAGGCGCTGCTCGCCACCGCGATCGGGCTGGTTGCCGCGATCCCGGCCGTCATCATCTACAATCATTTCGCGCGCGTGACCAAAACCTATCTCGAACTGGTGGGACGCGCCTCCGGCGCCGCGGCGCGGCTGTTGTCGCGCGATCTCGACCGTACCCATGTCAATTCTCTTGGCGGCTCTCTTGGCGGCGCCCATTCGCGCGCGGCGGAGTGAACGATGAGCGCTTCGATCATTGAAGGCGGCTTTGACGACGACGAGGAGTTCGCCGAAGCCCACGAAATCAACGTCACGCCCTTTATCGACGTCGTGCTGGTGCTGTTGATCATTTTCATGGTGGCGGCGCCGCTTGCGACCGTCGATCTGCCGATCGACCTGCCGTCGTCGACCGCAACGGCGCAGAAGAAACCGGACAAGCCGACCTATGTCAGCATCAAGCCCGATCTCGCGGTCGCGATCGGGGAAACCCCGGTCAAGCGCGTCGATCTGGTCCGCTCGCTCGACGCCATGGCGGACGCGAGCAAGGATAGCTTCATCTTCCTTCGCGCCGACCGCGCCGTGCCCTATGGCGAATTGATGGACGTCTTGGAGATTTTGCGGGCAGGCGGCTATTCGAAGATCAAGCTGGTGGCGCTGGAGGGCGTTCCGGATACGGCTGCGGGAAGTTCAAAGCCTTGAGCGGTGGTGCGATGACCGGCCTCGATATCGAGCAAAAACCATCGCGGCTGTGGATCTTCGCAGCTGTGAGCGCGCTTGCGCTCCACCTCGGCGGTGCCGCGCTTGCGATTGCGTATCTGGGCAGCGACGACCTCGACGATGCCCTTGGCGCGCCGGCGATCGAGATCGGGCTGGAAATGACCTCGCCCAAGCTCGATCCCACCGACCTGCCGCCGGGCCCGGATACCGACGCTTCCGTGGCCTCGCCGGCGCTGGCCGAACAGAAGGCGGAGGTCAAGGAAACCGATCTGCCAAAGGACACGCCGACCGAGACCGAAAATCCCGATCGCGTGGTGACGCCGAACGATGTGAAGAAGCCGGTGGAGGAGGACGCCAAGATCGCCGCGGTGCAGACCCAGGCGTCGCAGGAATCGGTCGCCGCGGAAGCAACGGCAACCCCGAGTTCGGACGAAACTCCGCAAGCGACGCATTCGGTCGCGCCCGCACAAGGCACCGGCGAGACCGCACGGCGCCTGCGCACCACCTGGCAAAAGGAATTGATTGCGCATTTGGACAAACACAAGCGCTATCCCGCCGAACGCGTGCAAAAGAGCGCGGAAATCGTGGTGGGCTTCGCGCTCGACCGGACGGGGCACGTGCTGTCGGCGAGCATTGTCAAGGGATCTGGCGATCCGGTGTTTGACGCGGCGGCGCTGGCGATGATCCGGCGCTCCGACCCGGTACCGCAGCCACCGCCGCAGGTTGCGGACGAGGGACTGAATTTCACGCTTCCGGTGATCTTCCGCGTCAGGGGCAAGAGCTGATCGGACATAAAAATGCCGGCCATCGCTCCCCGGCAATCGTGTCAGGCGGCCGGCATCGTGCCAAGAAAACGTGCCAAGAAAACGTGCCAAGAAAACGGTCAACTACCGCCAATAATAGCGGATGCCGACATAGACCACGACGAGACAGGCGAAGATCAGCGTCACCGGAAGCCGCGGCCTCATGTTAGACACATATCCGGTGGGCTTTGGCGGGGTTGGCGGCCGCCGGAAAGCGGTCACGTTGCCGGTCACGGGTCCACTCGGGCGGGACCGGACATCGGGCGGCGGTCCAATACCGCCCATTTCCGCAAAGTAGGCCTTGTACATCAGGTTGATGGTGGCTTCCGTTGCCGCCTCTTCGGGCATTTTCGCAAGAAGCGCCTCGTAGCTTGCGAGGAAGTTCTGGGCCTCGGGGGGCAAAGCAGAGCCACCGTTCAGCTTGGCCATCATCTTCCAGGTCGCAAAATCGGCGCGGGCCCTGGTGTCGGCGCGTCGCGCGATCATCATGTCGGCAGCTTTGACCAAGATGGCCTCTGGCCTTTTCGGCAAGCTTTTCTAGCTACTAAGTGTTACCGGTGAGAAGCAGAATTAACCACAGCAGGTATCCAGTCAACGTCCGCATTATCGCCGAAATAACATCAAGATTTAGACCGAACTGCGAACCGGCGAGCGGAAGCAGGATCAAAATTCCGATCAGGATCAGCATGCCGAACGGCTCCAGCCGGGCAAGCGGGTCGGCGAGGGGCCGCGGCAATAGGCCGACCGCGACCCGTCCGCCGTCAAGCGGCGGGATCGGCATCATATTGAAGACTGCCAGCACGACGTTGATAACGAGCGCGTTTTTGAGGTTGTCGGCGATCCACTGCGCCGAAACCGCCGGCGCCAGGGGCAGGGCGTGGAACGCCAATGCCGCTGCCAACGCCAGGACGATGTTGGTGGCGGGACCGGCCAGCGCCACCCAGACCATGTCGAGGCGAGGATTGCGCAGGTTGCGAAAATTCACCGGCACCGGCTTGGCATAGCCGAACAGAAACGGCGAATGCGACAACAGCAGCATCGCCGGCAGCAGGACCGTGCCGAAGGGGTCGATATGCCGGAGTGGATTGAAGCTGACCCGGCCGAGTTCAAAGGCCGTGTTGTCGCCGAGGCGATGCGCGACGAAGCCATGGGCCGCCTCATGAAAGGTGATGGCGAACAGCAGCGGCAGCACCCAGACCGAGGCACTATAGAGGGTTAGGTTTGATGCCAATCGCTGATCCCGCCCAGTTCAACCGAAAGGCCAAGCTAGCACGGATTTGACAGAAGACTGGTGACAGTCTCGCTTCAAGGCGCGGTCTTCGCATGCTGCGGCAGGCCGTCTTCGAGCTTGACCCAGGCCATCTTTTCCGAAACCCACATGTGGTCGGTCGGCGTGAATTCGTTGCGGTCGTCGAACGCGGCCAGCGCAACGCCGGCCATGGTTCCGATCTTGCGCCAGGCAAATAGTCGCGTGCCGCAAACCTTGCAGAACACCCGGTCGAGTGCCTCCGAAGACGGATAGCGGCCCGTCTCGCCCTCGACCGTGAGCGCACTCTGGTCAAACAGCGCGCGGGCAAAGAACGGCGAGCCCATCGCCTTCTGGCAGTTACGGCAATGGCAGACGCGGACATTGACCGGATCGCCTACCGCTTTGAACCGCACCGCGCCGCACAGGCACCCACCTTCTCTGATCATCGAGTCCTCGCCACTTACCGTCATTGCGAGGAGCGGAGCGACGAAGCAATCCAACTTTTTTGTATGCCGCACGAGCGGTATGGATTGCTTCGCAGAGCCTGTTATCGGGCGCGCATTCGCGCGACCGGTTGGCTCGCAATGACATTGATAGATTTTCGGCCCGAACCTCAATACGTCGCCCGGCCGCCGGAGATATCGAACACCGCGCCGGTCGAGAACGCGCAGTCTTCCGATGCCAGCCACGCCACCATCGCAGCGAGTTCTTCGACCAGCACGAAACGGCCTTTCGGGATCTTCGACAACATGAAGTCGATATGCGCTTTCGTCATCTGGTCGAAGATCGCGGTTTTGGCGGCGGCCGGCGTCACCGCGTTAACGAGGATATCGTGGGCGGCAAGTTCCTTGCCGAGCGATTTCGTGAGCGCGATCAGGCCCGCCTTTGACGCCGAATAATGCGCCGCGTTGGCGTTGCCTTCCTTGCCGGCGATGGAGGCGATGTTGACGATGCGGCCGTACTTCTGATTCAGCATCGCGGGCACGATCGCCTTGCAGCAGATGAAGGGGCCGTCAAGGTTGATGCGCAGCACCTTGCGCCATTCCTCGAACTCGGTTTCCCACACCGTGTTGTTGACGCCGGCAATGCCGGCGTTGTTGACGAGGATGTCGATCTTGCCGAACGCTTTCAGCGTCTCGTCCCGCGTCTTCTCCACCGCGGCGAGATCGGACACATCGACCTTGAAGGCGCTGACGGCGTTGCCAATTTCCTTGGCGGTTCTTTCGGCCAACGGCAGGTCGTGATCCCAGATCGCGACCTTTGCGCCGGAGCTGACAAAACGCTCGGTGATCGCGCGCCCAAAGCCCTGCGCGCCGCCGGTGACGACGGCGCTTCGGCCGTTCAGATCAATCTTGTTCATGGGCGGTTCCTCTATCTAATTCGCTTAGAATTGATCCGTCTCTCCGTTCGTCATTCCGGGATGCGCCACTTGGCGCAGGCCCGGAATCCATACTCACGATCGTGGTTATGGATTCCGGGCTCGCTCGTTTCACTGGCGCCCCGGAATGACGTTAGAGCGTCCAGCCTCCGTCGATGATATGGGCGACACCCGTGGTGAATGCGCTTTCATCGCTCGCGAGATAAACCGCAAGCGAGGCGATTTCCTCCGCGGTGCCGAGCCGCCCCATCGGCTGGCGCGCAACGAACATCTCGCGTCCGCCGGGGCCTGCGGCGGCGGCGCGATTGAGCATCGACGGCGTTTCGATAGTGCCCGGGCAAATACAGTTGCAACGGATGCCCTTGGTGATGAAATCGGCGGCGACGGCACGGGTTAGTGCTGCGACCGCAGCCTTGGTCGCGCCGTAGACGTAGCGGTTGGGGGCGGCCTTGAACACGCCGGCGGCGGACGAGATGTTCACGATCGAACCGCGGCCTTGCTCCAGCATTCCCGGCAGGAACGATCTGATCGTGCGATGCATCGACTTGACGTTGAGGTCGAAGGAGAAATCCCAGTCTTCGTCGGAGCAATCGAGCACGGTGCCGTGATGCACGAAACCGGCGGCGTTCAAAAGGATGTCGATCGGGCCTGCGCGCTTGGCGATTGCGGCCACCGCCGCGCTGTCGCGCGCATCAAGCTTCGCCACGTCAGCGACGCCTTCGCCCTTGAGCGCCGCGAGACCTCTCTCGTCGATATCGGTTGCGAACACGCTGGCGCCCTCGCGCGCAAAGGTGATTGCCGAGGCGCGGCCAATGCCGGCCGCGGCGGCGGTCACGAAGGCGCGCTTGCCCTTGAGGCGATTGGACATGGGTTTCTCCCTTCATCTCTTCTCGTCATTCCGGGGCGCGACCAACGGGTCCGCGCGAAGCGCGGCCCGATGACAGGCTCTGTCGCGAGCCCGGAATCCATAACCACCAGCTCGGAGTATGGATTTCGGGCCTGCGCCTTACAGCGCATCCCGGAATGACAACCATTGCTAATGATTATCCCGCGCCACGCCGACCTTGCCGGCGATGTCGTGATAGCGTGTCGCCAATTCCAAACAAGCGCCGGTAGCCTGCTGGCCGACGGTGGAGCGATAAAGCTCCTGCCACGGTGTCTGGTTGGCCGGATAGGGAAAGCCGCCCTTGGCCTTCAGCTCGGCGCGCCGCTTCTTCAGTTCTTCGTCCGAGATCAGGATGTTGGCGCTGCCCTTGTTGAGGTCGATCCGAACCTTGTCGCCAGTCTTGAGGATCGCAAGTCCGCCGTCGGCGGCAGCTTCCGGGGTGGCGTTGAGGATCGACGGCGAGCCGGAGGTGCCGGACTGGCGGCCGTCGCCGATGCACGGTAGCGACAGGATGCCGCGTTTGATCAGCGCCGCAGGCGGCTGCATGTTCACGACCTCGGCGCCGCCGGGATAGCCGATCGGGCCGGTGCCGCGGATGAAGAGGATGCAGCGCTCGTCGATGTCGAGCGAGGGATCGTCGATCCGCGCGTGATAATCTTCCGGGCCTTCGAATACGATGGCGCGGCCTTCGAACGCGTTCGGATCCTTCGGATTGCTCAAATAGCGGTTGCGGAATTCCCCGGAGATCACGCTGGTCTTCATGATCGCCGAATCAAACAGATTGCCGCGCAGCACCAGGAATCCCGCGTCCTTCACCAGCGGCCTGTCGTAGCTCCAGATCACATCGCCGTCGGGCTTTGCCGCCTCGCGGCAATTGATGCCCATGGTGCGGCCGTTGACGGTCATGGCGTCTTCATGGATGCGCTGGTGCTTCATCAATTCGCGCACCACCGCCGGCACGCCGCCGGCACGGTGATATTCCTCGCCGAGATAGAACCCGGCCGGCTGCATGTTCACGAGCAGCGGGACGTCGTGGCCATATTTCTGCCAGTCGTCGATCGAGAGCTCGACGCCGACATGGCGGGCCAGCGCGTTGATGTGGATCGGCGCGTTGGTCGAGCCGCCGATCGCCGAATTGACCACGATGCAGTTTTCGAAGGCCTTTCGCGTCAGGATGTCGGACGGTTTGAGGTCTTCCCAGACCATGCCGACAATGCGCTTGCCGGTCTCATAGGCGATCTGGTCGCGTTCGCGATAGGGGGCGGGGATCGCAGCACAGCCGGGCAGCGACATGCCGAGCGCCTCGGCGAGCGAATTCATGGTGGAGGCGGTGCCCATGGTGTTGCAATGGCCGATCGAGGGTGCCGAGGATGCCACAATGTTCATAAACTCCTCGTAATTGATCTCGCCCGCGGCCAACCGTTCGCGCGCCTTCCAGACCACGGTACCGGAGCCTGAGCGCTCGCCGTTGAACCAGCCGTTCAGCATAGGCCCGCCCGACAGCACGATGGCTGGCAGATTGACGGTTGCCGCCGCCATCAGGCAGGCCGGCGTCGTCTTGTCGCAGCCGGTTGTCAGGACCACGCCGTCGAGAGGGTAGCCGAACAGGATTTCGACGAGGCCAAGATAGGCGAGATTGCGGTCGAGCGCCGCGGTCGGGCGTTTTCCGGTTTCCTGGATCGGATGGGTCGGAAATTCCATGGCGATGCCGCCGGCCTCGCGGATTCCCTCCCGCACCCGGTGTGCCAGTTCGAGATGATGCCGGTTGCAGGGAGAAAGGTCGTTGCCGGTTTGCGCAATGCCGATGATCGGCTTGCCCGCTTGCAGTTCCTGCCGGGTCAGGCCGTAATTGAGGTAGCGCTCGAGGTAGAGCGCCGTCATGCCCGGGTTATGTGGGTTGTTGAACCATTCGCTGGAACGGAGCTTGCGCCTGGTGACGCCGGTGAGCGGTTTGTTCATGATTTCTCCCGCAGCGCACACGCCTTATTTATTGTGCGGCATTTTCTTGATTGGCGGCGATGTTTACACGCCGACGCCGGCACCGCAACGGCGGCGGCAACGGCTAAGGCTTACGACTTTGATCCAAGGACATGAGTAAGAAATTCTGCTAAAACCCCTCCGAATGAAAAGGGCGGCTACCGAGCTAAGCCCGTGAAGTTCGTGTGTTGTTCCAGGAGGTGAATGAATGTCGTCGGTGCAAATTCGCGACGTGCGGAAATCGTTTGGGAACTTTGAAGTCCTGCACGGCGTGACGATCCCGATCGAGGACGGCGCCTTCGTTGTCCTGGTCGGCCCCTCCGGCTGCGGCAAGTCGACCTTGCTGCGGATGCTTGCAGGCCTCGAAAACATCACCTCGGGAACGATCTCGATCGGCGATCGCGTCGTGAACAACGTCCAGCCCAAAGAGCGCGACATCGCGATGGTGTTCCAGAACTACGCGCTCTATCCGCACATGACGGTCGCCGACAATATGGGTTTTTCGCTCAAGCTGCGCGGGGCGAGCGCCGAGGAGGTCGGCAAGGGGGTTAAGCGCGCCGCCGAAATCCTGGCGCTGACACCGCTGCTCGACCGCTATCCGCGGCAATTGTCCGGCGGCCAGCGCCAGCGCGTCGCGATGGGGCGCGCCATCGTGCGCGACCCGCAAGTCTTTCTGTTCGACGAGCCCTTGTCCAACCTCGACGCCAAGCTGCGCGTTGCGATGCGCACCGAGATCAAGGAACTGCATCAGCGGCTGAGGACGACGACCGTCTATGTCACCCACGACCAGATCGAGGCGATGACCATGGCCGACAAGATCGTGGTCATGCATGACGGCATCGTCGAGCAGATCGGCACGCCGCTCGAGCTTTATGACCGGCCGGACAACCAGTTCGTCGCGGGTTTTATTGGCTCGCCCGCGATGAATTTCCTCAAAGGTAAGCTGAAGGCGAACGGCAGCGCCGGCTTCGAAGGCCCGAACGGCGTCAAGCTGCCGCTTCAATCTGCGCCGGCCAATTCCGAGGGCCGGCCGGCGGTCTATGGCGTGAGGCCCGAGCACTTCACCATCGCCGATGACGGCGCCGAGGCCGAGATCATCGTGGTGGAACCGACGGGATCGGAGACCCAGGTCTTCGCCAAACTGGGCGGCGAGCAGGTCGTCGCCGTGTTCCGCGAACGTCACCAGTTCAATCCGGGCGAGAAGATCCGGCTGAAACCCGACCCGTCGCTCGTGCATTTGTTCGATGAGACGACGGGCCAACGACTTAACGGCTGAGCAATAAAAAACATCCAACGGAGGAATGACGATGCACGATTTTACCCGCCGCTCTCTGCTTCAGGGCGGCACCGCGCTGGCCGCAACCGGTGCGCTGACCGGGCCGGCGCTGTTCGAATTCGCCAAGGCTTGGGCAGATACCGCGCCGTGGAAGGCGGAGCCTGGCGCCAAGCTCACGGTGATGCGCTGGAAGCGCTTCGTGCCGTCGGAAGACGAAGCCTTCAACGCGATCGTCGCGGCGTTCAAGTCGGCGACGGGGACCGAGATGAACGTGTTCTCTGAATCCTTCGAGGACCTGCAGCCGAAGGCGTCGGTCGCCGCCAACACCGGCTCCGGCCTCGACATGGTCTGGGGCCTGCACACGCTGCCGCAGTTGTTCCCGACCAAGGTCATCAAGATGAATGACGTTGCCGACTATCTCGGCAAGAAGTACGGCGGCTGGAGCGACGCCGCGGCGAGGACCTGCAAATTGGGAAATGACTGGCTCGGCATTCCCGTCGCTACCGTCGGCGGCTACATGACCTATCGCAAGTCGGCTCTGGACAAGGCGGGCTTCAAGGAATTCCCGAAGGATTTCCCGGGATTCCTGGAAATGTGCAAGGCGCTGAAGGCGAACAATACGCCGGCCGGCTTCGCACTCGGGCACGCGTCGGGCGACGCCAATGGCTGGCTGCATTGGGTGTTGTGGGGTCATGGCGCCTATACCGTCGACAAGGACGACAAGGTCATCATCAACTCGCCCGAAACCGCCAAGGCATTGGACTATGCAAAGGCGCTGTCGGACAGCTTCATTCCCGGCGTCGCGTCCTGGAACGACTCGTCGAACAACAAGGCGTTCCTGGCGGGCGAACTTTATTGCACCTCCAACGGCATCTCGATTTACATCGCCGCCAAGGATGACCCGACCAAGAAGGATCTCGCCGAAGACACCTACCACGCGCTGTATCCGGTCGGCCCGATCGGCAAGCCGACGGAATTGCAGCTCACGGTGCCCATCTTGGCGTTCAACTTCACCAAATATCCGAACGCGGCAAAGGCCTTCATCGACTTCATGCTGGAGAAGGAGCAGTTCGACAAGTGGCTGATGGCTTCGCGCGGTTACCTGACCCAGACACTCAGCGCCTATGAGTCTTCGCCGATCTGGACGGCGGACCCGAAGAACTATGTGTTCGGCCAAGCCTCCAAGCGCGCACTGCCGGCATCCGGCATCGGCACGCCCGGCGAGAAGGCGGCAACTGCGATTGCCGACTTCATCGTGGTCGACATGTTCGCGAATTATTGCACCGGTTCGAAGGATGCGAAGGCCACGATGGCGGAGGCCGAACGGCAATTGAAGCGGATTTATCGCTGATAGACGGAAGCGGGCGGTGGCGACGCCGCCAGCGCCATCCAACTTGAGACGGGATTTCGCCGATGGCTGACATTGCACTTGCGCCGAGGGGCGCCAAACAGCAAATCCGCGAAGCGACCGCGTGGGATCAGCTCAAGCACAACCGCGACTGGCTTGGATTCTGGTTCATGCTGCCGGCGATGGCGTTCCTGATCTTCTTCCTGGCCTATCCGCTGGGCCTGGGCATCTGGCTGTCGTTCACCGACACCCGGATCGGCCGGATCGGGCAATTCATCGGCACCGAGAATTACGAATGGCTGTGGGACGATTCGATCTTCTGGCTGTCGGTGACCAACACCCTTCTGTATACCTTCGTTGCCAGCGCCTTCAAATTCGCAATCGGTCTTTATCTCGCGCTGTTGTTGAACGAAAACATGCCGTTCAAGGCGATGCTGCGGGCGATGGTGCTGATCCCCTTCATTGTGCCGACCGTGCTGTCGGCGCTGGCATTCTGGTGGATCTTCGATTCGCAATTCTCGATCATCTCGTGGTCGCTCAAGCATCTCGGCCTCATCACCCAGAACATCAATTTCCTCGGCGACACCACCTGGGCGCGGGTCTGCGTGATCTTCGCCAATATCTGGCGCGGCGTGCCGTTCGTGGCGATCACGCTGCTCGCGGGCCTGCAGACCGTGCAGCCCTCGCTCTATGAGGCCGCAACGCTCGACGGCGCGACGCGCTGGCAGATGTTCCGCCACATCACCTATCCGCTGCTCACCCCGATCATCGCGGTGGTGATGACGTTTTCGGTGCTGTTCACCTTCACCGACTTCCAGCTGATCTGGGCGATGACGCGCGGCGGTCCGGTCAACGCCACCCATCTGATGGCGACCTTGTCGTACCAGCGCGCGATCATCGCCGGCCAGCTAGGTGAGGGCGCCGCGATCTCGAGTGCCATGATCCCGTTCCTCTTGGCCGCGATCATGGTGTCTTGGTTCGGCTTGCAGCGGAGGAAGTGGCAGCAGGGAGAGAACAATGACTGACCTGCCCACCAGGTCCATTGATCTCAAGGCCGTACTATCGGGCTCCTCGCCGACGGCGGCGAGGGACGACCACAGCGAGGGCATGAGCTATCTGCAATCGCTGCCGCGCCGCCTCGTCACGCTTTATCTGCCGCTGTCGATCATCGTCATCATCCTGTTGTTTCCGTTCTACTGGATGGGCCTGACGGCGATCAAACCGGACGATCAACTGCTCGATCTCGACAAGTTCAATCCGTTCTGGACCTGGAATCCGACTTTCAAACACATCCATAAGCTATTGTTTGAAAGCTATTATCCGCACTGGCTCTGGAACACGATGTATGTCGCGGTCTGCGCCACCGTGTTGTCAATCATTGCCAGCGTGCTCGCCGCCTATGCCATTGTGCGGCTGCGCTACAAGGGCGCGCAATGGGTCGGGGGGCTGATCTTCCTTTCCTATCTGGTGCCGCCGTCGATCCTGTTCATTCCGCTCGCGACCGTCGTGTTCCAGTACGGCCTGTTCAACTCGCCGCTTGCCCTGATCCTGACCTATCCGACCATCCTGATCCCGTTCTCGACCTGGCTGTTGATGGGCTACTTCAAGACCATCCCGTTCGAGCTCGAGGAATGCGCGCTGATCGACGGCGCGAGCCGCTGGCAGATCCTGATCAAGATCGTGCTGCCGCTGGCGATCCCCGGCCTGATCTCGGCGTTCATCTTCTGCTTCACGCTGTGCTGGAACGAATTCATCTACGCGCTCACCTTCCTGCAATCGACCCAGAACAAGACGGTGCCGGTTGCGATCGTCAACGAGTTCGTCGATGGCGATATCTATCGCTGGGGATCGCTGATGGCGGGCGCGCTGGCGGGCTCGCTGCCGCTGGTCATCCTTTACGCCTTCTTCGTCGAGCATTATGTGTCGGCGATGACCGGAGCCGTGAAAGAATAAGGGCGGCCCGTTGTGTAGCGCCTCGATGAAGTTAATCGGTTCGAGAATCTGCGCGCTGGGACCTCATCCTGAGGAGCATCGCGAAAGCGATGCGTCTCGAAGGATGGCCACGGACCGTGCAAGCTGCGATCCTTCGAGACGCGCGCGAAGTGCGCGCTCCTCAGGATGAGGTAAGTGAGAAGGAGTTAGCCTTGCACGTTCTGGTTCTGGGCGCGGCCGGAATGGTCGGCCGTAAACTGTCCGAGCGGCTGTTGCGCGACGGGCGTCTTGGCAACCGCGAGATTTCGCGGATGACGCTGCATGATGTCGTGGCGCCGACCAAGCCCGCGGATGCAGCGATCCCCATCAGCATCGTCACCAGCGACTTCGCCGACCCCGCTACCGCCGCGCCGCTGGTGGCGCACCGCCCCGATGTGATCTTCCATCTGGCCGCGATTGTCTCGGGCGAGGCGGAACTCGATTTCGACAAGGGATACCGCATCAACCTCGACGGCACGCGGATGCTGTTCGATGCGATCCGGCTTGCCGGAGGCGGCTATAAACCGCGCGTCGTGTTCACGTCCTCGATCGCGGTGTTCGGTGCGCCATATCCGGACGCCATCGGCGACGAGTTCTTTCATACCCCGCTGTTGAGTTACGGCACCCAGAAGGCGATCGACGAACTTTTGCTGGCGGATTATTCGCGTCGCGGCTTCATGGACGGCATCGGCATCCGGCTGCCGACCATCTGCATCCGCCCGGGACTGCCGAACAAGGCGGCTTCCGGCTTCTTCTCTAACATCCTGCGCGAGCCGCTGGCCGGCAAGGAAGCGGTGCTGCCGGTATCGGAGGATGTCCGGCACTGGCATGCCTCGCCGCGCTCGGCGGTCGGCTTCCTCGTTCACGCCGCCACCATGGACAGCGCCGCCGCCGGCGCCCGCCGCAACCTCACCATGCCCGGCCTCTCGGCGACCGTCGGCGAGCAGATCGCGGCCTTGAAGCGGGTGGCGGGCGAGAAGGTCGCAGGCCGGATCAGACGCGAGCCGGATGCGTTCATTATGGGCATTGTCGATGGCTGGCCGCGCAATTTCGAGGCCAAACGGGCGCGCCAGCTTGGTTTTACGACTGCGGAAAAATCATTTGACGACATCATCCGTAATCACATAGAGGACGAACTTGGGGGTAAGTTCGTTAACTGAACCCACCCCGCTGGAATCCTTGAGGAGAACAGGCATGACCGCCAGTATCGTCGGATGGGCGCATACGCCCTTTGGTAAGTTCGATAACGAAACCATCGAGAGCCTCGTGGTCAAGGTTGCGAACGAGGCGCTGGCAGATGCCGGCATTGCGGCCAGCGATGTCAACGAGATCATGCTCGGGCATTTCAACGCCGGCTTCTCGCCGCAGGACTTTACCGCCTCGCTGGTGTTGCAGGCTGACTCGCAACTGCGCTTCAAGCCGGCGACCCGGGTCGAGAACGCCTGCGCCACGGGATCTGCGGCGGTGCATCAAGGCATCCGCGCAATCGCGTCGGGCGAGGCGAAAATTGTGCTGGTGGTCGGCGTCGAGCAGATGACACGCACGCCGGCGGCCGAGATCGGCCGTTACCTCTTGAAGGCGTCCTATCTACCTGAAGATGGCGATACGCCCGGCGGTTTTGCCGGTGTGTTCGGCAAGATCGCGCAGTCCTATTTCCAGAAATATGGCGACCAGTCCGACGCGCTCGCCATGATCGCCGCCAAGAACCACAAGAACGGCGTCGCCAACCCCTATGCGCAGCTGCGCAAGGATTTTGGCTACGAGTTCTGCCGCGCCGAAAGCGAGAAGAACCCGTTCGTGGCGGGTCCCTTGAAGCGCACCGATTGCTCGCTGGTGTCGGATGGCGCCGCCGCGCTGGTGCTGACGGATTCGGAGACCGCCAAGACCATGGGCAAGGCGGTCAATTTCCGCGCCACCGCGCACGCGCAGGATTTCTTGCCGATGTCGAAGCGCGACATCCTGCAGTTCGAGGGCTGCACGGTGGCCTGGCAGCGCGCGCTGGAGCAGGCCGGCGCAAGACTTTCCGATCTGTCGTTCGTCGAAACCCACGACTGCTTCACGGTCGCCGAGTTGATCGAATACGAGGCGATGGGGCTGACGCCGCGGGGGCAGGGCGCCCGTGCCATCAAGGAGGGCTGGACGCAAAAGGACGGCAAGCTGCCGGTCAATCCCTCCGGCGGGCTGAAGGCAAAAGGCCATCCGATCGGCGCAACCGGTGTCTCCATGCACGTGATGACGGCGATGCAGCTGGTCGGCCAGGCGCCCGAGGGCATGCAGATCAAAGGCGCACAGCTCGCCGGCATCTTCAACATGGGCGGCGCGGCCGTCGCGAACTACGTCTCGGTGCTGGAGCCGGTGAAGTAAGCGCCCTGAGAGATCGGTAGGGTGGGCAAAGGCGCTTGCGCCGTGCCCACCATTCACGCGATGATCTAATCTGGTGGGCACGCGGAGTTTATCATCGGGCGCGCCCCGCGCGCCCCGGTGGCTTTGCCCACCCTACAGAACTTCCCGAGGGATGCATCATGAGCAACGAAAGCTCGTTGTCACTACCGGAACTCAACGACCGGATCGCGATCCTTCAGGACAACATCAGGCAGCTGGTTGAGCAGGCCGCCGCCGCCTCAGGCGAACAAAACCAGGAGCGGATCGCCGACCGCATCCACCAGCAGAATGAAGAGCTCGAAAGGCTGATGAAGGAACGCGACGACCGGCCGAAGAAATAGCCCCACCATTGCGCGGGGAAAGTCGGGCAGCTCCGGTGAACCTATAATGACTAACTCCTGTGCTTTTACTTTCGCACGCGAGGCCGCGGTGCATTGGGCATCCGGCTTTCTCTGCGCTCTCTGTCTTTCGAGGGACAAGGTTTTTGCAACGGCTCGGGCGGATCACGCCGCGCGAGGGCGGAGGTGTGTTTTACAGCCGTCATCGCCCGCGAAGGCGGGCGATCCAGTACGCCGCGGCTTATCGGCTCAAACTTCGACGTCTCTGGAATACTGGTCGCCCGGTCAAGCCGGCAACGACATCAGAATAGGCCCTCAAGGCAAATCGCCATACGCCCGCCGCCCTTGATCTTCGTGACCGCCTGCCGTTACGTGGTCCGAGAACACATCGGGGAGCAAACGCGATCATGGGACTGCTCGAGGGCATCAAGGTCATCGATATGACGAGCGTGCTGATGGGTCCCTATGCGACCCAGATGCTCGGCGACTACGGGGCCGATGTCATCAAGGTGGAAACGCTGGACGGCGACGTCACGCGGCTGATCGGCCCGACCCGCCATCCCGGCATGGGCCCGGTCTTCCTCAACACCAACCGTAGCAAGCGTTCGATCTGCCTCGACCTGAAGCAGCCGGTCGGGCGCGACGCGGTGCTGCGGCTGATCGCCTCCGCCGACGTGCTGGTCTACAATGTGCGGCCGCAGGCGATGGCGCGGCTGCAGCTCGGCTATGAATTGGTCGCCAACATCAACCCGCGCCTGATCTATGCCGGCGTGTTCGGTTTCGGTCAGGACGGGCCCTACGCCGCAAAGCCCGCCTATGACGATCTGATCCAGGGCGCCACCGCGCTGCCGGCGTTGATGGCGCAGACCGGCGATGGCATTCCGCGCTATGTACCGAATGCGCTGGTCGATCGCATTGTCGGCCTCACCGCGGTCGGCGCGATCTGCGCCAGTCTCGTGCATCGCGATCGCACCGGACGCGGCCAGCGCGTCGATATTCCGATGTTCGAGACCATGGCGGGTTTTGTCATGGGCGATCACATGGGCGGCCTCACCTATGAGCCGCCGCTCGACAAGGGCGGCTACGCGCGGCATCTGTCGCGCGACCGCAGGCCCTACAAGACCTCCGACGGCTATATCTGCGTCATCGTCTATAACGACAAGCAGTGGGAAAATTTCTTCAAGGCGACCGGCCGGGACGATCTTCGAAAAGATCCGAAATTGGCGACCTTCGCAGGTCGAGCCGCCAACATCGACATGGTCTATGCCGAACTCGCCCGCATCTTCGAGACGCGCACCACCGAAGAATGGCGCGAGCTGTTGACCGAGGCCGACGTGCCGGTCATGCCGATGCATGACCTTGAGAGCATGTTGCAGGATCCGCATCTGGTTGCGACCGGCTACTTTCCGGTCGTCACCCATCCGAGCGAAGGCGCGATCCGTAACATGAAGGTGTCGGCAAGCTGGTCGGAAACGCCGGCTGAGCCGGTCCGGCTGGCGCCACGCCTCAACGAGCACGGCGCGGAAATTTTGCGCGAGGCCGGATTTTCGGCAGACGAGATTGCGGCCATGGTGCGCGACGGCGTGACCAAGGCCGCTGCCGCCGCCGCTTCATAGGACACTTGAGATGGATTTCGCGCTCACCACCAACCAGGAATCGATCCGCGATGCGGTAGCCAAAATCTGCGCGCGTTTCGACGACGCCTACTGGCTGAAGAAGGACAAGGAGGGCGGTTATCCCGCCGACTTCCACCGGGCGCTGGCGGATGCCGGCTGGCTCGGCATCTGCATTCCGGAACGCTACAGCGGCTCCGGTCTCGGCATTCTGGAAGCCGCGATCATGATGCGGACGATTTCAGAATCCGGTGCCGGTATGTCCGGCGCATCCGCGATCCACATGAATGTGTTCGGGCTCAATCCCGTCGTCGTGTTCGGCACCGAGGAGCAATGCCGGCGCATGCTGCCGGGTATCGTCGATGGCACACAGCGGTCCTGTTTCGCCGTCACAGAGCCCAATACAGGGCTGAACACCACGCAGTTGAAAACCCGCGCGGTGCGATCGGGCGACAAATATGTCGTCAACGGCCAAAAAGTCTGGATCTCTACCGCGCAGGTCGCCGAGAAGATTTTATTGCTGGCGCGTACCACGCCGCTGGAAGAGGTGAAAAGCCCGACCCACGGCTTGAGCCTGTTCTACACCGATTTCGATCGCCGCCGCATCGCCGTCCACGAGATCGAGAAGATGGGCCGCAAGGCCGTCAACTCCAACGAGCTGTTCTTCGAGAATTTCGAGATTCCAGTTGAGGATCGCCTTGGCGAGGAAGGCCGCGGCTTCGAATACATCCTGCACGGCATGAATCCGGAACGCATCTTGATTGCCGCCGAGGCAGTAGGGCTCGGCCAGGTCGCGCTGTCGCGCGCCGCCGAATACGCCAAGGGCCGCGTCGTGTTCAACCGGCCGATCGGCGTGAACCAGGCGATCCAGCATCCGCTGGCGAAGAACTGGATGGAGCTGGAGGCCGCCTGGCTGATGACGCTGCAGGCGGCCTGGCAATACGACCAGGGTTTTCCCTGCGGACCGGCGGCCAATGCCGCAAAGTATCTCGCGGGCGAAGCGGGTTTTTACGCCTGCGAGCAGGCCGTGATGACCCATGGCGGCTTTGGTTATGCGAAGGAATTTCATGTCGAGCGTTATTTGCGGGAGTCGCTGATCCCGCGCATCGCCCCGGTCAGCCGCGAGCTCATCCTAAGTTTTATCGCCGAGAAGGTGCTCGGCCTGCCGAAGTCGTATTGATGATCATGAATTCAAATGCCCCCACATCGTCATTCCGGGGCGCGACGAAGTCGCGAGCCCGGAATCCATATCCACCGGCTGTGGTTATGGATTCCGGGCCTGCGCCTATCGGCGCATCCCGGAATGACGTCGGAGAAATGTCGTAAATCATGAGCTTCATCACCGGCGTCGGGCTTACGTCCTACGGCAAGCATGAGGGGCTAACCTCGCTCGACCTCATGAGCATGGCCGCAGAGCTCGCCATCGCGGACGCTGGCCTTGCGCGCGCCCACATCGACGGCATCCTCTGCGGTTACTCGACGGTCGCCCCGCACATCATGCTCGCGACCGTATTCGCCGAACATTTTGGCATTCGCCCGGCTTACGCCCACGCCGTGCAGGTCGGCGGCGCCACGGGCCTTGCCATGACCATGCTGGCCCATCATCTGGCCGACGCAGGTGTCGTCAAGCATGTGCTGGTCGTCGGCGGCGAAAACCGGCTCACCGGACAGAGCCGCGACGCCTCGATCCAGGCGCTGGCGCAGGTGGGCCATCCCGACTACGAGGTGCCGCTCGGGCCGACCATCCCCGCTTATTATGGTCTGGTCGCGTCGCGCTACATGCACGAATATGGCGTGACACAAGAAGATCTCGCCGAATTCGCGGTGCTGATGCGCGCGCATGCGGCTACCCATCCTGGCGCGCAATTTCGCGAGCCGATCACGGTCGCTGACGTGATGGCGTCGAAACCGGTCGCGCTGCCGCTCAAACTATTGGATTGCTGCCCGGTCTCCGACGGCGGTGCGGCGTTTGTCGTCAGCCGCGAGCGAACCGGCGGGACCGGCGTGCGCGTGCGCGGTTGCGCGCAAGCCCATACCCATCAGCATGTCACGGCAGCGCCGCCTCTCAGCGAGCTTGGCGCCGAGATCGCGATAGCAAAGGCAAAGACGGCGTCCGGCGTCGCGATCTCCGACGTGCGCTACGTCGCAGTCTACGACAGTTTTACCATTACGCTGGCGATGCTGCTGGAGGATCTCGGCCTCGCCAGGCGTGGCGAGGCGGCGGCGCGGGTGCGATCCGGCTATTTCGGCCGCGACGGCGAGATGCCGCTCAACACCCATGGCGGTCTGTTGAGTTACGGCCATTGCGGCGTCGGCGGCGCGATGGCGCATCTGGTGGAGACCCATTTGCAGATGACGGAACGCGCCGGAAAGCGTCAGGTGCGCGACGCCTCGATCGCGTTGCTGCACGGCGATGGCGGCGTATTGTCGTCGCATGTCAGCATGTTCCTGGAGCGGGTGCGATGAGCAACGCGCGCGCCGACTGGACCACGGGCCATGAAGCTATCCTCTATCAAGCCTGCGCGGCCTGCGGGAACGTGCAGTATTTCCGCCGCGGCTTTTGCGCGGCCTGCGGTGGATCGGACCTGGTGGAGAGGCGCGCGAGCGGCGAGGGGAGGGTGTATGCGACCTCGCTGGTGTCCCGTGCCGCGACGCCCGAAACCCGCGCGCATGTGCCCTACAACATCGTCCTTGTCGACACCGCCGAGGGTTTTCGCATGATGGCCCATGGCAACAACAATCTTGCCATCGGCGATCAGGTCAAAGCGCGCTTTACGCAGTTCGCCGGCGGGCTGGTTCCTTATTTTGAAAGAGCGAAAAGGGATTAAGACTCTTGAAAGAGCGAAAGGAGATTAAACCGTCATTGCAAGGAGCGGGAACGACGAAGCAATCCAGTTCTTGTTTTTTATTGTTTTCCGGATTGTTTCGCTTCGCCGAAATTACCGCCAGTAGAGCACAACACTGGCGATGACGAGCATTGCCGTCACCGCCAGCATCTGCGCAAGTGCTTCCGAGGCTGCCCTTTTGGTGGCTACCTTCATCTCTGTCTCCCTAGACTTGGGCACGAGCCATCATTGCCCGGGGAGGCTCGATGACGCGATTGGTTTTTTACTCGGAACACCCCGCGACGAGTATTCGCTACTCAACAAGTCCCCACTCAGCGAATATCGACTGCGTCAGAGTCGAACAGTAATGCGGCGGCAATTTGACTCACTTATGTTGCTGTTGCGTCGGCCGCCGGATACTGTTTTGGCGCCAGCGCCAAACAAAAAATCAACGATAAGTCTCGGAAAACCCAAGGTGAAAAATGGCCCGCATCGACTATAGCGACCCTGCCAGGTCAAGTGATCGCACCCGCGAAATCCTCGACAAGAATCGCAACGCCAACATTTTTCGCATGATGGCGCACTCGCCGCGCTATCTCGAGCAATATTGCCGGCTCGGCCGCGCCATCCGCCACGAGGGCGAGCTCGATGCCGTGGTGCGCGAACTCGCGATCACGCGCACCGGAATATTGTGCGAAGCGCCTTATGAAATTGTCGCGCACAAGCGCATCGGCAAGGGCATCGGCGTCACCGACGAGCAGAACGCGGCGCTCGACAATTGGCAGTCCGCCACCTGCTTTGACGAATTGCAGCGTGCGGCGCTCGCCTTCACCGACGAGATCGTCAAGCTGCGGCATCCGACCGACGCGACATTCGAGGCGATCAAGACCAGATTGACGCCGGGCGCACTGATCGAATTGCAGCTTTCGGTCGGCTTCTACATCATGACGTCGAAATTCCTGGAGACCTTTGCCATCGACCTGCAGCCGGTGACCGAAGTGGTGTGAGCTGCATGCTGCGCCCGGAAATTTTTTGCACGGTTGAAACCCCGTTGCGCCCCCAACGTATCCCAACGGCTAGGTGCAGCAGTTGCTGGGGACCATGATTGGCTCGGATTACGCAAGATGAGCGAGCCAAACGAAAGGGCGTCTGCAGTTACGCGCATCGTGATCTAAAGTCATGAAGCGCGGGGGGCCCGTGTCGAAATGGTTAAATCTCGTCGCATCGGGTGCGATGGCCTTGCCTGTGATTCCGTGCGTAGTAACGGCTCAGACGCCAACCAATGCCGGCCCGCCTGTAACTGAACCGGAGGCCTTGCGCCCTGACGGAAAGCCTAACGTGCTGCCGACCATCACCGTGCGATCTCCGCGGCGATTGCCGAAGCCGCGTCAATCGCCGACACGCGACGCACGCACGCCGCTGTCCGTGACCTCAACCACAGCCGCAGCTCCCGCGGCGCCGCCGGCGGTTTTTTCATCGGGCGCCCCGAATGTTGGTTCGGGACCTGCTGGCGCCCCTAACATGGCAAGCCAGTTGACCGTCAGCGGCGAAGACCTGAATGCGCGCCCGGTAACTCGTCCGGGTGGGGCCTGGAAGCGGTACCGGGGCTGATCGTCACGCAGCATAGCGGCGAGGGTAAAGCCAACCAGTATTTTCTGCGAGGCTACAACCTCGATCACGGTACCGACTTGGCGATCTCGGTTGATGACGTACCGGTCAACATGCGCACCCATGCGCACGGTCAAGGCTATGCGGACCTTAACTGGCTGATGCCGGAAACCATCAATTCAATCGATATTCGCAAAGGCCCCTATTTCGCCGATGAAGGCGATTTTAGTTCGGTCGGCAATCTTCACATTGGCTGATCGACAGCGTACCGAAGGCTATCGCCGAAATCACCGCCGGTAGTTTCGGCTACAGAAGAATATTCGGGGAGAACTCCGCCAAGGCCGGCGACGGCACGGTGCTGATTGCCGGCGAGGCCGGCACGTAGGATGGGCCGTGGGTCAATTCCAATGACGTGCGCAAGCTGAACGGCCTGGTGCGCTACACGGAGGGGACGGCGCTGGACGGCTTCTCCGTCACCGGCATGGCCTATTCGAACAAATTTAACTCGACCGATCAGGTGCCGCTGCGCGCAATCGCTTCGGGCCAAATCGAGCTCTATGGCTTGGAAGACCCGACCGACGGCGGCAATACCAACCGCTTTGCGCGCTGCGCCTTTGGGCATTGACGGTATTGGCTGAGATTGAAGGGCGCATCGGCGATGGAATCGCTGCCGAGCGATATTTTCGCCAAGCACTGTCACTCGGACTGCGCGACGGATATCTCCTTGGCGCTTACGCCGATTTTCTGCTCGCCGCCGGACGGCCTCAAGAGGTTCTGCCGTTACTGCAAAACGAGCTGCGCATCGACGGGCTGCTGCGTTTCACGCTGGCCGAGCAAATGGTTGGAGCGCCGGTGGCGTCGCGCCACATCTCGGATCTCGAGGAACGATTCTCGATGAGCCGGGTTCGCGGCGACACCTCGCATCAGCGCGAACAAGCCCGGTTTGCACTGCATCTGTTGAATCGAGCGTCTGAGGCCTTGCGGTTGGCTGAGGCAAATTGGGCGGTACAACGCGAGCCGTGGGACACCCGCCTATTGCTCGAAGCGGCTCTGGCAGCCGGCGCGCCGACCGCGGCTCGGCCAGTATTGGACTGGCTGACAAACTCGAAATTGGAAGACGACCAAATCCGAGAGCTGGCTTCCCGGTTGGCGGAGGCGACGCGATGAGGCCGCTTGTGAGTGTCGCGGTGGCGGTCGCGGCCATGATGATGGCTTTACTCTCGCCGGCGGCGGCGTACAAGCCGAGCGACAGCTACCTCAGCCTCCGGCTGAATGGGCAGGAAATAATTGGGCAATGGGACGTCGCGCTGCGTGACCTCGACTATGCTATCGGGCTCGACAGCAACAATGACGGGGATCATCACCTGGGGTGAGTTGCGCAACCTTCAGGTACCGATTGCCTCGTATCTGCTTTCCCGTTTGACGTTTCAATCGGATGGCAAGCCTTGCACCACGCGAGTCATCAGGCATCTTGTTGATGACCACAGCGACGGCGCCTACGAGGTGTTGCGGTTCGCGGCCGATTGCGCCGAACGGCCGCAAATTCTTCAAATCGGCTACGATTTTTTCTTTGATCTCGATCCTCAGCATCGTGGGCTGCTGCGTGTTGAGGCGAATGGGCAAACCCACCCCGCCGTGCTCAGTCCGAGCCAGAAAACCTGGCGCTGGGAGGGAGGCTCCGTAAGCTGGATCCGCACGTTCCTCGATTATTTCAAGGAGGGCGTCTGGCACATTTGGACCGGCTTCGATCACATCCTGTTTCTCTGTGCCCTGTTGCTGCCCGCCGTTCTGTCCCAGCGCGCCGGGCGGTGGATCGGGGTAGCTGATTTTGGCGAGGCCTTTCGAAACGTCCTTAAAATCGTTACCGCATTCAGGCTTGCCCATTCCATTACCTTGAGCTTGGCGATACTTGGGTTCATCTCGCTACCCTCCCGTCTCGTTGAATCGGCGATTGCCTTGTCCGTGATCGCGGCGGCGATGAACAATCTTCGTCCCGTGGTCCAGCGACAACTCTGGGTGGTCGCCTTCGGTTTCGGGTTGGTGCACGGGCTCGGCTTTGCCAATGTGCTTGCCGAACTCGGCCTGCCCGCGGGCGCACTTGCCGTTGCCATGGTGAGCTTCAATCTCGGGGTCGAAGCCGGGCAGTTGGTGATAGTTTCCGCGATTTTGCCGTTGGCATATTTCTGCCGTCACTGGTGGCTCTATCCTCGAATAGTTCTCGGCGCAGGCTCGTGCGGTATCGTTGCGGTTGCTTCGGTCTGGTTGATCGAGCGCAGCCTTAATCTCAAGTTTTTCACGTGAGGGTTGACTCCGGGCGCGCTGATCTACGTCGCCGTGAGCAAATCGACCTTGGTATTGGCCACGATCAGGCGGTCGGCCAATAGCTGCGCGAGATTGCGCATGATCCGCTCGCCGGCCCTGGGGTGGCGATCGCGGAAGCGCTCGAAATCGCCGATTGGAATTTCCACCGCGCTGGCGGCGGCGTCTGCCAGCACGTCGGCCGAGCGATGCGGCTCCAATAGCGCCATTTCGCCGAACGCCATCCCGGCGGTCAGCGTCGCAAGCCTGACGCCGTCGGGCAGCGTGACGTGAACCACCCCGCTTCTCAGGAAGAACAGCGACGTTGCGGGATCGCCGGCAGCGATGATCTTTTCGTTCGCCCGATAGTTCCGGATCGCGCCAAGCGAGGCGAGCGCGGAAAACTCTTCTGCCGTCAGTCCCGCCAGCAGTGGCTGCTCGTCAAGTTCGATCGTATCGTGGAAGTCGATCGCCCCGCCATGGCGATAGACCACCTGGTCTTCGGCCCATTCGATCGCGGTATCGAGCAGATAGAAGTCACGCAGATTGGAGATGCCGTCGGTCCACTCGCGGACGATCTTCCACCCCGCGGAAGAGCGTTTGATGCCTGACAGGATCGCCGTGACATGAAAATTCTCAAGCTCGCGGAATTCCTCCGCGAGCAGGCGGGCGCCCGCACGGGTCACCGCCGCGACCCGGCGCAAGTCGAAGATGACGAATTGCGGACGCGGCTTGGCGGCGAGCTGACGCGAAACATAGTCGACATTGGAAAACGACAGCGTGCCCACAAGCTCGATGACGCGCACATCCTGATGATGCGAGGCGAGGATTTTCTGCTCGTGCGAACGCCGGACGCGGCGCGACGGGCTCTTGCCGATGGTATAGTCGGCGATGATGCTGTTGCGCGCATCGTCGCTGCGGTTGAGCATGTGCAGATCGTAATGCGACGACAGCGCCTCGCAGACCTTGATGCCGCGCACGCTGTTGCCGTGCCTGTCGAGCCGCGGCGAATAGCTGCCGAGGCCCAGCCGCGCCGGCAGCGCTGCCAGAATGCCGCCGCCGACGCCGCTTTTTGCAGGGATCCCGACCCGATAAATCCACTCGCCGGCATAATCGTACATGCCCGAAGAGGTCATCACCGAGAGCGTGCGCGAGATGGCGTAGGGCGTCACGACCTGCTCGCCGGTCACGGGATTGACGCCGCGATTGGCAAGCGTCGCCGCCATGATGGCGGCATCGCGCGCCGTCACCAGGATCGCGCACTGTCTGAAGTAGACGTCCAGCACCGTGGCAACATTGTCTCTGATCACGGCGTTGGTGCGCAGCAGATAGCCAATCGCCCGGTTGCGGTCGCCGGTCGCGCTCTCGGACGCATAAACGGCTTGATCGACGCCGAGTTCGCGTCCGGCAAAGCGGCCGAGCGCCTGACGGATATATTCGAAGGCATCGCTGCCCTCGGCTTCATGGATCAGCCCGGTGCAGGCGATCGCGCCGGCGTTGACCATCGGATTGAAGGGATGGTTTTCGGCGTTGAGCCGGATCGAATTGAAGGGATCGCCCGACGGTTCGACGCCGATCGCGCTTTCCACGCGCCCCGCGCCCAACGTATCCAACGCCAGCGCGAACGCGAAGGGCTTTGACATCGACTGGATGGTGAAGGGTATCTTGGTGTCGCCCACCTCGTATACGTGGCCGTCAAGCGTGGCGAGGCCGATGCCGAAGTGATCGGGATCGGCCTTGCCTAGTTCGGGGATATAATCGGCGACGGTGCCGCCGGTCTCGTGCGAAAAATCCCGATAACAGCGATCGAGAAACCGCAGCAAAGGCGGTTTTGAGCTGGCCCAGGCCGCGGGCACGGAAGCTGCCGGTTTCATGGGCGGCAGTTTTGCCGCGCAATGATGATGCGCGCAACCGGCTCATAACATGGTGCTGCCGGTTTTGGCGGCTCAGGTCTCGACAATAGCGACAGCCTGGCCCTCGGCGACGGCGTCGTCGAGCTCGACGAGAATGGACTTCAGCCTGCCGGCGGCGGGCGAGGCGACCGGGATCTCCATCTTCATGGCCTCGACGAAGGCGATGTCGTCGCCATGACCAACGCTGGCACCGGTTTGAAGCGGAAGCGCGCAAATCCGCCCGGCCACCTCGGTCACAACCTTGATCTCTGGCATTCCGCTCTCCGGCAGCAGCTCACACGCAATCACCATCGGGATACGCGCTACCAACGAAGGGCGGGCGCCCTTAGGCTTTTTGTTGTGGCCGCAGAGTGCCTGAGGTAGCTTGTTCTGCAAGTGGAATTTTATTCCGTCTAGCGGAATGGGAGCCATCGTATGGGGCGGCGCTCGGAACGGCTGAGCAGGCAGGGAATCCTCGCGGGCGATCCGTCGGGCGAGGGCGACGTCATTCAGGTGGTGTCGCGGGCGTTCGATGTGTTGCGCTGCTTCGAGGGTCATGAAGCGCGGCTCGGCAATCTGGAGATTTCCAGTCGTTGCGGGCTGCCGCGCTCGACGGTGTCGCGCCTGACCCACACGCTGACCCGGATGGGCCAGCTCGTCTATCTGCCGAGAGACCAGAAATACCGCATCGGTCCGAGCGCGGTGGCGATGAGCACCTCGATGATGAAGGGGTTGCAGCTTCGCAATTTGATCCGCCTGCGCCTGCAGGATGTCGCCGAGCAATTGCCGGGCACGGTCGGCTTCGTCATCCCGGATCGTTTCCATCTCGTCTATCTCGAATATGCCCGCGCCCCCAACGCGCTCGGACTGCATGAGTTCGACCGGCAGCCGGATCGCGATCGCGAGCACCGCCGCGGGTCACGCCTATACCGCAGCACTCGATCCGAACGTCGCCGGCGCTTTGATCGCCGAGATGGAGCGCGAGATTCCCGAAGCCGCCAAGCCCTTGAAACTGCGGATCGAGGCCAATCGCCAGTTGCTGCGCGAACGCGGCTATGTCGTCGCCTGCGGCCTGTGGAGCCCGCATATCAACGGTCTCGCGGTGCCGCTATGGTCGCCGCAATACCATACCTTCGTCGTGGTCACGATCGGGCTTCTTTCCGCGATGTATGACGAGAAACGGCTGCATAAGGAAGTAGCACCGCAGATGCTTCAATTGAGCGTCGCGGTCGCCGGTCTACTTGAAGGCGCCGACGCCGACATCTTCAGCAACCGCCTGGAGAGAAAGCCGCTTCCGGCAGCGGCCCATAATAACAATAAGATCATCGGTACGGAGGAGATAAATGAACTGGAAGCCGGAACTCGACGACCTCGCTCGGCGCGAAGCGTTCGCGCGCGAGATGGGAGGCGTTGACAAGGTCAAGCGGCAGCGCGACCAGGGCCGGCTCACCGTCCGCGAGCGGATCGACCGCATGGTCGATGCCAACAGCTTTCACGAGATCGGCGCGGTTGCCGGCATCGGCGAATATGACGAGCACGGCGAGCTCAAGCATCTGACGCCGGCCAATTGCGTGTTCGGCCGCGGCAAGATCGATGGCCGCACCGTGGTCGTGGTCGGCGACGATTTCACCGTGCGCGGCGGCTCGGCGGATGCTTCGATCTCGGCCAAGCCGCTGATGGCGGAAGAGATGGCGCACGATTTCCGCCTGCCCATCATCCGCATCATCGAAGGCTCCGGCGGCGGCGGCTCAGTGAAGACCATCGAGACCAAGGGCGCGGCCAATCTGCCCGGCGGCATCGGCGGCACGCGCCGGTACTTGTATACGACCTCGAACATGGCGCGCGTGCCGGTGGTGGGCTTGGGCCTCGGCTCGGTCGCGGGTCTTGGTGCGGCGCGATTGGCTGCGACGCATTATTCGGTCATGACCAGGGATTCGGCGATGTTTGTCGCCGGGCCGCCGGTGGTGAAGCGGCTCGGGCAGGATCTGTCCAAGCAGGAGCTCGGCGGCGCCGAGATCCAGACCCGCGCCGGCGGCATCGATCATGCCGTCGATACCGAAGACGAAGCCTTCGCATGCGCCAGGCGCTTCCTGTCCTACCTGCCGTCCTCGGTCTATGAGCTGCCGCCGACGCTTCCTTGCAGCGACGATCCCGAGCGCGCGGATGAGCAGCTGATGAAGGCGGTGCCGCGCAGCCGCCGCCAGGTCTATAAGATGCGGCCGATCATCGAGGCCGTGGTCGACAAAGGCTCGTTCTTCGAGATGAATTCCAATTTCGGCCGCCCGATCATCACAGGCCTCGCGCGCCTCGAGGGCCGCGCGGTGCTGCTCTTGGCGAGCGACCCCATGCATTATGGCGGAGCGTGGACAGCGGAAGCCTGCCAGAAGGTGGTGCGCTGGGTCGATTTTGCGGAAACCTTCCACCTTCCGATCGTCTATCTGATGGATTGTCCCGGCTTCATGATCGGGCTCGAGGCCGAGAAGGCCGCCACCATCCGCCATGGCGTGCGCGCGATGGCCGCGGTCAACCAGACCACCGTGCCCTGGTGCACCATCATCGTGCGCAATTCCTTCGGCGTCGCCGGCGTCGTCCACCAACCGGCGGATCGCTTCTCGATCCGCTATGCCTGGCCGTCGGCTTATTGGGGCTCGCTGCCGCTGGAAGGCGGTATCGAGGCGGCCTATCGCGCCGATATCGACGCGGCGGAAGATCCAGTGGCGAAGCTTAAAGAGATCGAGGATCGCCTCAACAAGCTGCGTTCGCCGTTCCGCTCGGCCGAAAAATTCTGGGTCGAGGAGATCATCGATCCCCGCAAGACGCGGTCGCTGTTATGCGAGTTCGCTCGCCTCGCCGAGCCCCTGCGCACGCCGGGGCTCGCGACCAATATGACGATCAGGCCTTGAGGGGCGAATAGCGAATAGAGTTTGCCTATTCGCTACTCGCCATTCGCTGCTCACTACTCGCAGCGAACATCAGTGAGCCACACGCTCCACCGCAATCGCGGTGGCCTCGCCACCGCCGATGCAGAGCGCGGCGACGCCGCGTTTGAGGTTTTGCGCCTTGAGCGCATGTAAGAGCGTCACGATCAGCCGTGCACCGGTCGCGCCGATCGGGTGGCCGAGCGCGCAGGCGCCGCCATTGATGTTCAGCTTCTCTCTGGGGATACCGAGGTCGCGCTGCGCCGCCATCGCCACTACCGCAAAAGCCTCGTTGATCTCGAACAGGTCGACGTCACCGACGTTCCAGCCGACCTTGTCGAGCAGTTTTCGAATCGCCGGGATCGGCGCGGTGGTGAACCATTGCGGCTCCTGGCTGTGGGTCGCATGGCCCTTGATCTCGGCAAATACCGGAAGACCTTCGCGATCGGCGAGCGATCGTTTTGTCAGGATCAGGGCCGCAGCGCCATCGGCATTGGCGGATGAGGCGGCCGGAGTGATAGTGCCATTGGCGCGGAACGCCGGCTTGAGGCCCGGGATCTTGGCGGGATCGACCTTCAACGGAATCTCATCATTGCCGATGATGCGCGGGCCGGCCTTTTCGGTCACCGTCAGCGGCGCGATTTCAGCCTTGAAGGCGCCGCCCTCGACCGCCTTGCGCGCCCGCGTCAGTGTCTCCATGGCGTAGGTGTCCTGGTCGGTGCGCGTGAATTGATAGGCCTCCGCGGTGGCCTCGCCGAAATCGCCCATCGAGCGGCCGGCCTCATAGGCGTCTTCGAGGCCGTCCATCATCATGTGATCGATGATGCGGTCGTGGCCGGCGCGATATCCGCCGCGCGCCTTCGCCAAGAGATACGGCGCGTTGCTCATGCTTTCCATGCCGCCGGACACCACGATGTGGGCAGAGCCGGCGTTGATGATATCGTGCGCCAGCATGGTCGCCTTCATGCCGGATCCGCAGACCTTGTTGATCGTGGTAGCACCCGTGGCATCCGGCAATCCTGCGCCGCGCGCGGCCTGGCGGGCCGGCGCCTGGCCCTGTCCGGCCGGCAGCACGTTGCCCATGAATACTTCCTCGACCTTTTCGGGCGCGAGTTTCGCCCGTTTCAGCGCGGCGCCGATCACGTGGGAACCGAGCTTGTGCGCACTGAAGGGCGTCAGCTCGCCCATGAACCGGCCGAGCGGGGTACGGGCGGCGGAAACGATGACGACGGGGTCGGAGGTTGCGGCCATGGCGAAACTCCCAGGCATGTTGGGATGAAAGTGAGATGACATTCATCATATGATGCGCCGCAAGAATTGCAACGCCAGTTTCCATGACAATTTGTCGTGCTCCGCATGCGCGACTGATGCAACGACCGCCGCGACATTCGCTACCGATCCCCACGGTCATTGATTCTGCGCAAAACGTGCAGCGCCTGCGACCGGTGCGAGCCACTTCACCGCATGATCGGTATATATCTCAGCTTTTGGCTGTAACCCCTCCATATTATCGAGAGTGCCGGCCTTCACCACGACCTTTCCAGGCGCCAATGCAGTCTTCGCTAAGACAGGAGACCCGCAGCGTCCGCAGAAATGGCGATATACCGGTTGCCCGCTGTCGCCCTCATCCACATAGACCATGGTATCGCCCGACTGCTCATAATCAGCGTCCCTGATAACGAGGTTGAAGGAGAACAGGCTTCCGCTTTGCCTCTGGCAGTGCGTGCAATGACATATTGCGATGGCCCGCGGTTCGCCCTTCAACACGTAACGCACCGCCCCGCATAAGCAGCCGCCCTTCCGATCCTGCATGATGTCCTCTCCCAAACGAATAATGTCGGTCGGCGCCGGCGGCGCTACAGGAGCGCGCGCTGGTCGCGGTAGGTCTTGCCACCACGCGAGCGCGTAACCGCGCCACCGCGCGCTTCGATGACAGGCAATGCGGCGAGCGCGTTCACCACATGGTGCATGGTCGGCAGGTCCGACCAGCTTGCCTTGTGGAAGCGCACTGTGCCCGCGCCCGTCTGGCGTTGCTCGATATGCCTGTCCGGATCGCCGGCCGGCGTGAGCGTTACCTGGCACAAATCCGTCTCGCCCCAAGCGCCCGTGCGCGGCGTATATTTCAGCATCAGGGTTCCATCCGAAGCAGCGTCTTGCTGATCCTGCTCAGCGTCATGCAACTGCGAAACCTCGAGCTCGAGAAAGCGGGATCCCATCCAGCCTGCCGTACAGATCTGGGCTCCGTTGAACCGGCGTGGCTCCGCGATCTCGGCATAGAGTTTGGGATGCCCGATCTCGTCACGCCCGCTGATGATCGGATCGGCGAGATTCTCCCAGACGACGGCCAGAAACTTGCCGGTGGCTCGGTCCCGACTACCCGTGAAGGTTGCCGGCCAGCCGAACCAGATCATCGTGTAGCCACGCCCCGCGAGCCAGTCGATGTCCGTCATGTAATGAAATTCGACCGCGACCACCGGCTCGCCGGCCAGGGTGAACCCTTCCGGCATATGCTGTTCCAGCCCCACGGGATCGGTCAGAAAGCTCGCCGCGACGGAGAGACGTCGTGGACTGCGCTTCGGGTCGACCACGACGTCATCCGGCACTTGGCGAGGTCCGGGCGCCGGCCCGAAATGCGTCGGCATCCGATAGATGCGCCCAGCTTCGAATCGATAGCTCATCGATCGTCTCCCTTCCTGGCCGATCATTCTTGACACCTTTGCCAAGATTGAAACTGCTGTCAATATTAAAATTGACATCGCTGTCAAAAATGAAGTATGTGACCCCATGGTCGGCACGCGACAATTCGACGAGGACGCACTGCTGGAGGTCGCCCTGAAGACCTTCTGGCAGAACGGATTTGCAGCGACATCGATGATCGACGTGGCGGAAGCCACGGGGGTTCAGCGCGGCAGCCTCTACAATGCCTATGGCGACAAGGAGCGGCTGTTCCTGCTCGCCTTCGAGCGCTACTCAAGCCGCTTTCTCGATTTTGTCAGGCAGGCGCTGTCGAACCCCGATCCTGCGGCCGCGCTGACAGCCTTGTTCAAGGGGGCCATCGCCAACATGACCGAAGGCGCCCCGTCGCGCGGCTGCCTGACGACCAAGACGGCGATCGAATTGCCGCTCGCCGGCAAGGCGATCGAGGCCCGGGTCAAGCGGCTGATCGAAGATTTCACCGCACTAATTCGGGACGCGCTTTCGACGCCGGCCGCGCGGCGAAAGCTCAGTTGCGATCCCGACATTGCCGCGGACCTTGTGGTCACCTTCACGCGGGGGCTGGCGGTGATGGAGCGCGCCTATCGCAATCCCCGGCACCTGGAAAAAATGTCGGAGCAATTCGTGCGCATCCTGTTGCCAGAAGCCAAGCGCCGCCGGTAGCCCCTAATCGCGGGCTATCGCTTTCGGTCGATAAAGCCCTGCATCAGCCGCTTCGGCTCGTCGGTCAAAAACGAGCGCCCGAACACGCCGACGCTCAAATTGACCAATTCGGTCAACGGCAATTCCTCCCATTGCCGCAGCAGCGCCTTCTGCGAGCGCAGCGCTTCGGGTCCGCATTCGAGCAGCGCGTTGACCGTGTGCTCGACCGCGGCATCGAGCCCGCCTTGGGGCGCGACCACATCGACCAGCCCCCATGAGAGCGCCGTCGGCGCATCGATATTTTCCGCGGTCATGACCAGCCAGCGCGCCCGGCCCCAGCCGATCAGCCGCGGCAACAGGGCTGCATGAATGACGGAGGGGATACCGACCCGCACCTCCGGCATGCCGAATTTGGCGTCATGCGCCGCGACCCGGAAATCGCAAGCCGCCGCAACCTCAAGTCCGCCGCCGAGGCACCAGCCGGGCATCCGCGCGATCACCGGCGCCGGGAACGCGCGCACGGCCTCGCAGAGGTCGCGCAGGCGGGTAATGAAGGCTTCTGCGGACTTCTGGTCGAGACTGGCCATTTCCTTGATGTCGGCGCCGCCGATCATGCTCTTTTCGCCCTGGCCGGCCAACACGAGGACGCGGATGTCGCGATCGGACGCGAGCCTCTCCAGCCCTTCGCGGACACCATTGATGACGGCAGACCCTAAAATGTTGAGCGAGCCGGCGTTGCAGATGGTCAGGCGGACGACGCCGCGCGGATCGCGGTCGATGCCGCAATGTTGATTGAGCATTTCCATGCAAAGTCTCGCGGTCGCTAGAGTGCTTGGGTTCGGAGCGCGCCACTTCCCGGGCAAGGCGTGGTGTTGTCAAGGGCAGGGATTTCAGCCCTCCGGGACGGACTCGATATCGCGGTTGCGAAGGAACCGGCGCTGCCGCGCCGAAGGCGGAAATAAAATGCAGCTTTTTGCGAAAACAGCTGTTATTATATGACTACAAACATCTTATGGGACGACCGATGCGCTATTCCAGGGAACACAAGCTCGAAACCCACGCCAGGATCGTGAAGAAGGCCTCGGTGCGGCTGCGCGAAAAGGGCGCGCATGGCGTCGGCGTCGCCGACCTGATGAAGGAAGCGGGGCTTACCCATGGCGGCTTCTATGCCCATTTCGATTCGCGCGACGCGCTGGTGATCGAGGCCTTTGGCTATGCCATGGACCGCGGGACCGAACGCTGGCGCAAGGTCATGGAGCAAACTCCGCCGAACAAGCGGTTTTCGACCATCGTCGAGTCCTATCTGACCCCGCTGCATCGCGACGATCCCGGCAACGGTTGTGCGATTCCGACGCTTGGCGCCGAGATCGCCCGTGAAAGCCCGAAGACCCGGAGAGCCTTCGCCGCCAAGCTGGAGCAGATGATCGACATGATCGCCGACCAGATTCCCGGCGTTCCGCGCAGGGCCGCGCGCAAACAGGCGATGGCCACGCTTGCCACCATGATGGGAGCGGTAGTGATGTCGCGCATCGCCGGCACCGGCGAGTTCTCCGACGAGATTCTGGACGCCGGGCGTGAGGCGGTACTCGGCCGCGCGGCGCCGGCCAAGAAGCCGGTGTCCAGAAAGGCCGCGGCTGCGGCGCGGCAGTAACGCGGCAATAGGGGCCGGGCTACGCCAATGGTCGAATGTGCCTTGGCATTGCCAGTGATGGCGCCCCGCAATTTCGCAAAACCGCTGCGCGTGGAAAACCCTTTCCAAACGCCGTAAAGACTGCAAGATGCCGCCCAAATCCGGCATTCGGTCAGAGCATGATCCGGAAAAGTGGATACCGGTTTTCCCTCGCGACAAACGCGGAGATCGTGCTCACCCAAAAACACAGAGTTTTGGAGGAACATATGCGCTCAATCGGACATTTCATCGGCGGCCGCGAGGTCAAAGGCATGTCGGGACGGACGGCCGACGTTTTCGAGCCGATGACCGGCGAAGTCCAGGCCAAGGTGGCGCTGGCATCGAAGGCAGAAGTGCGTGCGGCGGTCGAAAATGCCAAGGCCGCGCAGACGGAGTGGGCCAACACCAATCCGCAGCGCCGCGCGCGGGTGATGATGAAGTTTCTGGAGCTCGCCCAGCGCGACTATGACAAGCTTGCGGACTTGCTGGCGCGCGAGCACGGCAAGACCGTTCCCGACGCCAAGGGCGACATCCAGCGCGGGCTCGAGGTGGTCGAGTTCGCCTGCGGCATTCCGCACCTGATGAAGGGCGAATACACTGAAGGCGCTGGCCCCGGCATCGATATCTATTCGCTGCGGCAACCGCTCGGCGTGGTCGCCGGCATTACGCCGTTCAATTTCCCGGCAATGATCCCGATGTGGAAATTCGCACCGGCGATCGCCTGCGGCAACGCGTTCATCCTAAAGCCGTCGGAGCGCGACCCCGGCGTGCCGATGATGCTCGCGCAATTGATGATCGAGGCAGGTCTGCCGGCAGGGATTCTCAATGTCGTCAACGGCGACAAGGAAGCAGTCGACGCCATCCTCGACGATCCCGACATCAAGGCGGTCGGCTTCGTCGGCTCCTCGCCGATCGCGCAATATATCTATGCGCGCGCCACCGCGAGCGGCAAGCGCTGCCAATGTTTTGGCGGCGCCAAGAACCACGCCATCGTGATGCCGGATGCGGACATGGATCAGGCGGTCGATGCGCTGATCGGCGCCGGCTATGGCTCGGCCGGCGAGCGCTGCATGGCGGTCTCGGTCGCAGTCCCCGTCGGCAAGACCACCGCCGACCGGCTGATGGAAAGGCTTATTCCGCGCGTGGAGTCCTTGAAGATCGGCACCTCGATCGATCCGTCCGCCGATTACGGCCCGCTCGTCACCAGGGAAGCGGTCGAGCGCGTGAAAAACTATGTCGATATCGGCATCAAGGAAGGCGCGACGCTCGCGGTCGACGGCCGAAGCTTCAAGATGCAGGGTTACGAGAACGGTTTTTATATGGGCGGGTGCCTGTTCGATAACGTCACCAAGAACATGCGCATCTACAAGGAAGAGATCTTCGGACCGGTGCTGTCGGTGGTGCGCGCCAAGGATTATTCCGAAGCTCTGAGCCTGCCGTCCGATCACGACTACGGCAACGGTGTTGCGATCTTCACCCGCGACGGCGATGCCGCGCGCGACTTTGCGGCGAAGGTCAATGTCGGCATGGTCGGCATAAACGTGCCGATCCCGGTGCCGATCGCGTACTACACCTTTGGCGGCTGGAAGAAGTCCGGGTTCGGCGATCTCAACCAGCATGGGCCGGATTCGATCCGCTTCTATACCAAGACCAAGACGGTGACCTCACGCTGGCCGTCCGGCGTCAAGGAGGGCGCGGAGTTTTCCATACCGACGATGAATTGAACGGCGGGCGCGATCTCTTAAGATTCCGACCGAGAATGCAGCCTATGGAATCGGCAGTTATGCTGAAACTCGTCGTGCCCGGGCTTGTCCCGGGCATCCACGACTTGACGATGGTTGCGGCAGGAAAGACGTGGATGGCCGGGACAAGCCCGGCCATGACGGTCATAATCTAAGGACAAGCGCGGGCAAAAAAATGCACTTCGCTCTCACCGAGGACCAGATCGCGGTTCGCGACATGGCGCGGGATTTCGCCGTGGAGAAAATCGCGCCGCATGCGATCCGCTGGGATGAAGAGAAGCATTTTCCGGTCGATGTGATGCGCGAGGCCGCCAGGCTCGGCATCGGCGGCGTCTATATCCGCGACGATGTCGGCGGCTCGGCGTTGACTCGCCTCGACGCCGCGCTGATCTTCGAGGCGCTCGCGCAAGGCTGCCCGACGGTGTCGGCGTTCATCTCGATCCACAACATGGCCTGCTGGATGATCGACGCCTTCGGCAACGATGCCCAGCGCCAAAAATGGCTGCCGAAGCTCTGCACCATGGAGCTTCTGGCGAGCTATTGCCTGACCGAGCCGAGTTCAGGATCGGACGCGGCCGGCTTGCGCACGCGCGCGGTGCGTGACGGCGACCATTATGTGCTCAACGGCCAGAAGCAGTTCATTTCCGGCGCGGGCGCGGGCGATGTTTACGTGGTGATGGTGCGAACCGGGGCTGACGGGCCGGGCGGCATCTCGACGCTCGTTGTCGAGGGCAACACGCCGGGGCTGTCGCTCGGCGCCAATGAGCGCAAGATGGGCTGGAACGCACAGCCGACGCGTGCGGTGATCTTCGAGAATGCGCGCGTTCCGGTCGAAAACCGGCTGGGAGAAGAAGGCATCGGCTTCAAGATCGCGATGGCCGGCCTCGACGGCGGCCGCATCAATATCGCGGCCTGTTCGCTCGGCGGGGCGCAAAGCGCCCTGGATAAGGCGCTCGCCTATATGAAGGAGCGCAAGGCTTTCGGAAAACGTCTCGATGAATTCCAGGCGCTGCAATTCCGCCTCGCCGACATGGCGACGGAACTGGAGGCGGCGCGCACCTTTGTCTGGCGCGCCGCGGCCGCGCTCGACCGCAAGGACCCGGACGCCACCATGCTGTGCGCGATGGCCAAGCGTTTCGGCACCGATGTCGGCTTCGAGGTCGCCAACCAGGCGCTGCAACTGCATGGCGGCTACGGTTACCTCAGCGAATACGGCATCGAGAAGATCGTGCGCGACCTGCGGGTCCACCAGATCCTCGAAGGCACCAACGAGATCATGCGGCTGATCATTTCGCGCAAATTGATCGAGGGAGCGCGATGACAGCTCCAGCTGCGTCTGTGGCAGAGCCCGATCTGATCGTACGGCGGGAAGGCGGTGCCGGCATCATCCGCCTCAACCGGCCGAAGGCCATCAATGCCGTGACGCTCGAGATGTTTCGCGACGTCGACAAGGCGCTCGATGCGTTCGAAGCCGATCCTGATGTCGTCGTGATCGTGCTGGAAGGCGCGGGCGAGCGCGGCCTGTGCGCCGGCGGCGATATCCGCGCGCTCTATGAAAACTCCAAGGTTAAAGGCGATCTCGGCAAGATCCTGTGGCGCGAGGAATACATTCTCAACGCCCGCATCGCGAAATTCCCAAAGCCCTATGTCGCCTTCATGGACGGCATCGTGATGGGCGGCGGCGTTGGGCTATCGGCGCACAGCAGCCATCGCATCGTCACCGAGCGGACGAAACTGGCGATGCCGGAAGTGGGCTTGGGTTTCTTCCCCGATGTCGGCGGCACCTTTTTGCTGTCGCACGCGCCGGGCGAGATCGGCACTTATTTCGGCCTGACCGGCGATACCATGAACGGGCCCGACGCCATCTATGCCCGCTTTGCCGACGCGGTGGTGCCGTCGAGCAAACTTGCCATCTTGCGCGAAGCGCTCATCGAGGTTCGCCCGGGGACGACCTCGGACCAGGTCAAGGCCCTGATCGCGGGTTACGCGACCGGCGAGACCGCAGGTCCGGTCGCTGCGATGCAGCCGAAGATCGATGCCTGGTTTGCACATGACCGCATGCAAGATATCGTCGCTAGCTTGCAGCGGGACGGTTCGGAGCTGGCGCAATCGACGCTGAAGACATTGAACGAGAAGTCGCCGCGCGGCATGGTGGTGGCGCTAAAATTGCTGCGGCTGGCACGAACCGCTTCTTCGCTGGAACAATGCCTGGTACGGGAATATCGCGCCGCGCTGGAAGTGTTCAAAAGCGACGATTTCCGCGAGGGCGTGCGTGCCGCCGTGATCGACAAGGACCGCAATCCCAAATGGTCGCCCGCTAAAATCGAGGACGTGACGTCAGAGATGGTCGCGCCTTATTTCGCCGAAATCGGCGCCGACGAACTCGTATTCGACACATCAAGATAGTAACGATCCGAGCGGAGGAAATCTGATGGCAAGTATCGCATTCATTGGCCTCGGCAACATGGGCGGCCCGATGACGGCCAATCTGGTCAAGGCAGGCCACAAGGTGGTCGCGTTTGATCTTGTCGCCGCTTCGCGCGACCAGGCCAAGGCCGATGGCGCCGCGATCGCCGAAAGTTCGGTGGCGGCCGTCAAAGGCGCTGACACCGTGATTACGATGCTGCCCGCGGGCAAGCATGTGTTGTCGGTGTGGAACGACGTCGTTCCGTCCATGACAAAAGGCGCGCTGATCATCGATTGCTCCACCATCGACGTCGAAAGCGCGAAAGCGGCGCATGTGTTGGCGGCAAAGCACGGCATGGCCTCGGTCGATGCGCCGGTGTCCGGCGGCACCGGCGGCGCCAAGGGCGCGACGCTGACCTTCATGTGCGGTGGCGACGACAAGGCGTTCGCCGCGGCAAAGCCCGTGCTGGAAAAAATGGGCAAGAGGATCGTGCATTGCGGCGGCGGCGGCGCGGGCCAGGCGGCGAAGATCTGCAACAACATGATATTGGCCGTTTCCATGATCGCGGTCGGCGAAGCCTTTGCGCTCGCCGAAAAGCTTGGGCTGTCGCATCAGGCGCTGTTCGATGTCGTCTCGACCTCGTCGGGACAATGCTGGGCGCTGACTTCGTATTGCCCGGTGCCCGGCCCGGTGCCGACCTCGCCGGCCAATAGTGGCTACAAGCCCGGCTTTGCCGCCGCGCTGATGGTCAAGGACCTGACACTGGCGCAGGACGCAGCCAAGGCCACCGGCGCGGCGACACCGCTCGGCAAGCACGCGCAGGAAATCTACCAGGCGTTCGATGTCACAGGAAACGGCGGGGTCGATTTCTCCGGCGTCATTCAGCACATTCGTGAGTTGGCCGGAAAATAGTGATGACCACCTTCCACGAAGCGCGTGCCTTTCTGTTAAAGCACCGCACCGATTACGATGCCGCGGTGAAGGGATTTCGTTGGCCCGATCAGGCCGCTTTCAACTGGGCGCTGGACTGGTTCGATGCGGAACTGGCGCGCAACGCCGAAAGCCGCGATCGCCCGGCGCTGTGGATCGTCGATGCCGCCAGCGACAAGGAGACGAAACTTTCGTTTGCGGCGCTGTCTCGCCGCTCCAATCAACTCGCAAATTTCCTGTGTGCGCAGGGCATCAAGCGCGGCGATCATTTGTTGCTGCTGCTCGGCAACGTCGTGCCGCTCTGGGAGACCATGCTGGCGGCCATGAAGCTTGGCGTGGTCGTGATCCCCGCGACCACGCTCTTGACGCCGGATGAACTGCGCGACCGGCTCGATCGCGGCCGGGCCAAGGTAGTGGTGGCGTCCCAGGACCAGGTCGCAAAATTCGCAAGGCTAAGCGGCGACAAGCTCGTCCGCATCGTCGTCGGCGCATCGGCAAAGCACGAAGGCTGGCTGCCCTTCGAACAGTCGGCAAGCGCGTCCGAAACATTTACGCCTGATAGCCCGACCAAGGCCGACGATCCCATGTTGCTATATTTCACCTCGGGCACGACAGCAAAGCCAAAGCTGGTGCGGCACAGCCAGCGCAGCTATCCCGTCGGCGCGCTGTCGACCATGTACTGGCTCGGGCTGCAACCAGGCGATGTCCATCTGAATATTTCCTCGCCGGGTTGGGCCAAGCACGCCTGGAGCTGTTTCTTCGCGCCGTGGAATGCCGGCGCGACCGTCTTTGTGGTCAATCAGCCGCGCTTCGACGCCAAGGGATTTTTGGCGACCATCGGCCGCTGCGGCGTGACGACATTATGCGCGCCGCCGACGGTATGGCGGCTGTTCATCCAGGAGAAACTTTCGGACTTCAAGGTATCGTTGCGCGAGGTCTGCGGCGCCGGTGAGCCGCTCAATCCCGAAGTGATCGATCAGGTGCGCAGCGCCTGGGGGCTGACGATCCGCGACGGTTATGGCCAGACCGAAACCACGGCGCTCGCCGGCAATTCGCCGGGGCAAAAGGTGAAGGTCGGCTCTATGGGACGCCCGCTGCCGGGCTATCGGGTGCAGATCACCGATGGCGAGGGCCACGTCACCAAGGAGGGCGAGGTGACGCTCGTGCTCGGCGCCTTCAGGCCCGCAGGGCTGATGCAGGGCTATCAGGGCGAGGACGGCAAATTGAGCGGCGCCGACGGCGATCTCTATCGCAGCGGCGATGTGGTGTTTGCCGACGAGGAGGGCTATCTGACGTTTGTCGGCCGCTCCGACGACGTCTTCAAATCGTCGGATTACCGCATCAGCCCGTTCGAATTGGAAAGCGTGCTGCTGGAACATGAAGCGGTCGCCGAGGCCGCGGTTGTGCCGAGCCCAGACCCGATCCGGCTTGCGATCCCCAAAGCCTATGTGCTGCTCGTTGCAGGCGTTGAGCGCAACCCGGAAACTGCGCTATCGATCTTCACGCATTTGCACACGCGGCTGGCGCCCTTCAAGCGCATCCGGCGCATCGAACTGGTGAACGAACTGCCAAAGACGATTTCGGGGAAAATCCGCCGCGTGCAGTTGCGCCGCCTCGAGCACGACAACGATCGCGGCGCCGCGCTGCGCGGCCAGGAGTTCCGCGAAGAAGATTTTCCGGAGCTGCAGAAGGTCCGCGCCGCCGGATCGGAGAACTAATGGATGAATGAAGTCTGGAAGAAGCCGCCGGTATCGCTGGAGGCCTATCAGAAGATGGTCGGCCATGAGGTCGGGGTGTCGTCATGGCATCTGGTCGATCAGAATCGCATCAACGTCTATGCCGACGTGATCGAGGATCACCAGTTCATCCATATCGATCCCGAACGCGCCAAAAAGGAAACCGCGTTCGGCACCACCGTGGCGCACGGCTTTCTGACGATGTCGCTGCTGAGCATCATGTCCTATGAGGTGATGCCCGTCATCGAGGGCACCACGATGGGCGTCAATTACGGTTTCGACAAGCTGCGCTTCATCTCGCCGGTCAAGGCCGGCTCGCGTGTCCGCGGCCGCTTCACGCTCGCGGAAGCCAAGTTGCGCAAGCCGACCGAACTGTTGTCGCGCACCAACGTGACCGTCGAGATCGACGGCGAGGACAAGCCTGCATTGGTCGCCGACTGGATCGGGTTGATTTATTTTGCTTGAGCACGAACCGTCATTGCCGGGCTTGACCCGGCAATCCATCGCTGATCAAAAACTGTCAATCTCTCGACGGATGCTTGGGCGGTACCCTCTCCCCCTGTGGGAGAGGGTGGCGAAATCGAGCGAAGCGAGATGAAGCCGGGTGAGGGGTCTCTCTCTGCGGCGAAAGACCCTCATCCGGCACGGACTTCGTCCGCGCCACCTTCTCCCACAAGGGGAGAAGGGAAGAAAAGGCCTTCGATCGACTTTATAATTCCGGGAATCCTACTCATGACAATCAGGTTTGACGGACGCGTCGCCATCGTCACCGGCGCGGGCAATGGTCTTGGACGGGCGCATGCGCTGGGGCTCGCAAGCCGCGGCGCCAAGGTCGTGGTCAACGATTTCGGCGGCGGGCGCGACGGCACCGGCGCCTCGCTGTCGGCGGCCGAAACCGTGGTCGAGGAAATCCGGAAAACGGGCGGCACTGCGATCGCGGACGGCGCCGACGTCTCGAATTTCGAGCAGGTCAATGCGATGGTGGAGCGCGCCACCAGGGAATGGGGCAGCGTCGATGTGCTCTGCGCCAATGCCGGTATCTTGCGCGACAAATCCTTTGGCAAGATGGAGGTCGCCGATTTCGTCAAAGTGCTGGACGTGCATCTTGTCGGCAGCTTCTATTGCTGCAAGGCGGTGTGGGACGGCATGCGCGAGCGCAACTACGGCCGTATCGTGCTGACCACCTCGTCCTCGGGCCTGTACGGCAATTTCGGCCAGGCCAACTATGGCGCTGCGAAATCCGGCATGATCGGGCTGATGAACGTGCTCGCCGAAGAGGGTCGCAAGACCAATATTCGCGTCAACACGATCTCGCCGACCGCGGCGACTCGGATGACGGAAGATTTGCTGCCGCCGCAGGCGCTGGCCCTGATGCGACCCGAGGCCATCACGCCGGCAGTGGAATATCTGCTGAGCGAGGAAGCGCCGACGCGCACCATCATGGGCGCGGGCGCGGGGTCTTTCGCGGTGATCAAGATCATGGAAACCGAGGGCATCAATCTGCCGCCGGCGGAATGGACGCCCGATGCCGTCGCCGCGCATTTTGCGGACATCAGCGACATGTCGACGGCCAAGGCGCTCGAAGGCGCGTTCCAGCAGACCCAGAAATATGTCGCCCAGGCCGCGGCGAGGGCGGGCGTGAAGCTCTGAGGTCATGACTTTTAGGCCGTCATTCCGGGGCGCGAGTGAAACGAGCGAGCCCGGAATCCATAACCACGATCGTGAGTATGGATTCCGGGCCTGCGCCAAAAGGCGCATCCCGGAATGACGATGCCTCAAACCCAAGCCGCTGTCATCGGCGCCGGCCCCGCCGGGTTGATGGCGGCTGAAATCCTGGCGAGCGGCGGTGCGCGCGTCACCGTCTATGACGCGATGCCGTCCGTGGGGCGCAAGTTTCTGATGGCGGGACGGGGCGGGCTCAACCTGACACATAGCGAGAAGCTCGCTCCGTTTCTCACGCGTTACCGCGAAGCTGCTCCAAAGCTTAAAGGCGCGATCGAAGCCTTTCTGCCGGAGGTCTTGCGGGAATGGAGTGAAGCGCTGGGGCAGGAGACCTTTGTCGGCTCCAGCGGGAGGGTATTTCCCAAAACCTTCAAGGCCTCGCCACTGCTGCGCGCGTGGTTGCGGCGACTGGATTCCATGGGCGTGCAATTCGCGCTGCGTCAACGCTGGATCGGCTGGCAGGACGACGGACAACTTTCGTTTCGGGCCCCCGAGGGAAGGCGTATTGTCGAGGCACGGGCGACGGTGCTCGCACTTGGCGGCACAAGCTGGCCGCGGTTGGGGTCCGACGGCGGCTGGATGGATATCCTCGCCGCGAAGGGCGTGACCATATCGCCCTTGAGGCCTGCCAATTGCGGTTTCACCCTCGCCTGGTCCGATGTTTTTCGAAACCGTTTTGAGGGCCAGCCGCTGAAGGGCGTTGCATTGAAGTTTGGCCCGCACACGGTGCGCGGCGAAGCCATCATCACCCGCACTGGAATCGAAGGCGGCGCGGTCTATGCGCTCTCGGCTGAATTGCGTGAGGCGATCGATAAATCCGGAATAGCGACGCTTCACGTCGCGTTGCGGCCCGATCTTGGCCCGGATGATTTGATCGTCCGGCTGTCGGCGCCGCGCGGCAAACAATCCCTCGCCAATTTCCTGCGCAAGGCCGCGCAGCTATCGCCTGTTGCGATCGGCCTGTTGCAGGAGGCGGCGATCGCGTCCAGCAAATCATTATCCTCGTTCGCACCGCTGGACTTGGCTCAACTCATCAACGCCGTGCCGATCGAACTCCACGGCACAGCCCCGATCGCGCGCGCGATCTCGACCGCCGGCGGGATTTCGTTCGACGAACTCGACGCCGACTACATGCTCCGCCGCTTGCCCGGCACCTTCGCGGCCGGCGAAATGCTCGACTGGGAAGCGCCGACCGGCGGATATCTGTTGCAGGCTTCGTTCGCGACCGGCGCCGCAGCAGGCAGGGGGGCGTTGAAGTGGCTTGAGAAGCGAATAGCGAATGGCGAATAGCGAGTGGAAATTCTTCTACTCGCCATTCGCTATTCACCTATCTCAGCTTCCCCCGCGCCGCGACCGGCAGTGTGCCGAGAATCTCCTCGCCGCGCATCATCACCACCTCGTCCATCATGTTGACGACGACGCAGACGTGGTTCGGCACGATCCGCACGACGTCGCCGACGTTGGGCCGCGTGTTGCTGCGGGCGAGATCGAGAAAACCGTGCTCTTCGGCGAAGCGGGCGATTTTTGCTTCGGGATGCTCGAGGATCAGGCCGTGGCCGTCGAGCCCGCCGCCGGTATCCGATGTTAGCGTTTTGGAACCGGCGTCCAAAATGCCGCGATCCGGGCCGGCGCGGCTGACCACCGTCGAATAGATGTTCAGCGCGCAATCGTCCCAGCTGGCGACGCCGGCGGCGACCTGCATCCGGTCATTATAGATGTAAGTGCCGGGCCGATGCTCGGTCGCGCCTTTGAGCTTGCCGACATTTTTTAGGTTCGGGGTGCCACCGGTCGAGACCATCGCCGCATCAAGCCCGTGGGCGCGGACGCCGGCCAACGCCTCATCATAAAACTTCTGCGCCTCGGCCCAGCCGGTCTCGGTCGGATACAGCATGAAGCCGGCAAAATGAAGCCCCTTCGAGCCTGCGATCTCGCGCGCCAGCGCGATCGCCTCTGAAGGCGTTTCGACGCCCGCGCGCTTGCGCCCGGTATCGCATTCGACCGCGACCGAGAGCAGCCGGCCTGAAGCGCGAGCCGCCTGCGGCAGGCCGGCGATCACGACAGAATTGTCGGCGGCAACCGTCATGTTGGCCTTGGCCTGCAATGCGCCGAGCCGGGCCATCTTTTCCTCGCCGAGCAGGTTGTAAGAGATCAAAATGTCGTCGATCCCGGCATCTGCCATCACCTCGGCTTCGCCCAGCTTCTGGCAGGTAATGCCCTTGGCGCCTGCCGCGATCTGCATTTTTGCCAAAAGCGGGCTCTTGTGGGTCTTGATATGCGGGCGATTGGCAACGCTGGCCGCGTCGCAGGCCGCCTGAATCCGCGCGATGTTGCGCTCGACCTTGTCCATGTCGATGACGGCGCATGGCGTGCCGTATTCGCGGGCGATTTTGGCGGCAAGCGGCGTGGTCATGCGTTACCTCGGCGTAGGATGGGTTGAGCGAAGCGAAACCCATCAAACATGGTCCAGGGTTGTGATGGGTATCGCTCAACCCATCCTACAATTGCTAAAATTGCTCGATCTCTTCGCGCAGCACTTCAAGCTCCAGCCAGCGGTCTTCGGCGGCGGCCAGTTCCTGCTGCGCGGTCGCGATCGCGGCGGAAGCCTCATCAAACTTCTTGCGATCCTTGGCGTAGAGGTCGGGATCGTCAAGATGCTTCTGCTGTTTGGCGATTGCAGCCTGCAATTTGGCGATCGCCTTCGGCAAGGTTTCCAGCGCATGCTTTTCGTTGAAATTGAGCCGCCGCTTTGGCACCGCCGAAGCGGCAGCAGTCTTTATCTCCTTGTCTGCGGCAGCGGCGGCAGGCTTCGCCACCTCGCGTTTCAAGTCAGACCCGCGCTGCGCCAGCATGTCGGTATAGCCGCCGGCATATTCGATCCACCTGCCGTTACCTTCGGGCGCGATCACCGAGGTCACGACGCGGTCGAGGAAATCGCGGTCGTGGCTGATCAGGATCACCGTGCCCTCGTAGTCGCCGAGCATCTCTTCCAGTACGTCGAGCGTTTCGAGGTCGAGATCGTTGGTCGGCTCGTCCAGCACCAAAAGGTTGGACGGTTTTGCCAGCGCACGCGCCAGCATCAGCCGGCCGCGCTCGCCGCCGGAGAGCACTTCGAGCGGCGTGCGCATCTGCTCCTCGGCGAACAGAAAGTTCTTCATGTAGCTGACGACGTGCTTCGGCCTGCCGCCGACCGTCACATGATCGCCACGCCCGCCGGTCAAGGCCTCCGTGAGCGTCGACTTGGGATCGAGACTTTCGCGGTGCTGGTCGAGCGTCGCCATCTCGATATTGGCGCCCAACCTCACGGTGCCGCTGTCGGGTGCATCCGCGCCGGTCAGCAGATTCACGAGTGTGGTCTTGCCGGCGCCGTTCGGCCCGACGATGCCGATGCGGTCGCCGCGTTGGATACGGATCGAAAAGTTGTCAACGATCCTGCGGTCGCCAAAGGATTTTCCGACGGTCTTGGCCTCGATCACCAGCTTACCCGATTTTTCGGCCTCCGCAGCCGCGAGATTGGCATTGCCCGCGGCCCCCCGATAATCCCGCCGCTGCTGGCGCAGCGCATGAAGATTGCCGAGCCGCTTGACATTGCGCTTGCGCCGGCCGGAGACGCCGTAGCGCAGCCAGTGCTCTTCATTAACGATTTTGCGGTCGAGCTTGTGCTGCTCGCGCTCTTCCTCCGCGAGCACCTCATCGCGCCAGGCTTCAAAGGCGCCGAAGCCGCGATCGATCTGCCGGATCTGGCCGCGATCGAGCCAGGCGGTGGAGCGCGACAGGTTGGAGAGGAAGCGGCGATCGTGGCTGATGATGACCAGCGCCGCGCGGCGGCTGTCGAGCTCGCTTTCCAGCCATTCTATGGTCGGAAGATCGAGATGGTTGGTGGGCTCGTCCAACAGCAGGATGTCGGGCGAGGGCGCCAATACGTGCGCCAGCGCCGCGCGGCGGGCCTCGCCGCCGGAGAGCTGCAGGGGCTCTTCGTCGCCGCGAAGCGCGAGCTGCTCCAAGAGATAGCGCGCTTGATAGCGGTCGTCGCCAGGGCCGAGACCGGCTTCGACATAGGAAAGCGTTGTCGCAGAGCCTCCGAAATCCGGCTCCTGCGGCAGATAGCGGATGGTCGCGCCCGGTTGCACGAAGCGGCTGCCGCTATCGGGTTCGACTATGCCTGCCGCGATCTTCAACAGCGTCGACTTGCCCGAGCCGTTGCGCCCGATCAGGCAGACGCGCTCGGCAGGCGACACCGAAAGCTCGACACCTGCGAGCAGCGGCGTGCCGCCAAAGGTGAGCTGGATGTCCTTCAACTGGATCAGCGGCGGCGCCATGGTTCAGTCCTGATGTGGCGCAGGCTGTTGTGTCCGCTGGCGCTGGATGCGGCGGATGGTCTGGTCGAGCGCCGACAGGAACATGGAGCGGTCGCGCGCTGCGAACGATTTTGGGCCGCCAGTGACTTCGCCCGATGAGCGCAACTCGGTCATCAGATTGCGGACCGCGAGTGTCATCCCGATTGATTGCTCGGTGAAAGCTTTGCCGTTGGGCGCGATCACTTCGGCTCCCGATTTCACGCAACGGCTGGCCAGCGGAATATCCGAGGTGACGACGATATCGCCCTTGCCGGCGCGACCTGCGATCCAGTCGTCGGCCGCGTCCATGCCGGCGCCGGCGGCGATGCGCTCGATCAAGGGATCTTGCGGCACGCGGATGAAATTTCCCGCAACCACGCTCACCGGCAGGCCATGCCTGGCGGCGACGCGATAAATCTCGTCCTTGACCGGGCAGGCGTCGGCGTCGACATAAATCCGGGTGGTCTGGGAAGCAGATGTCATCGTGCGCGGGTGGTACTCTATTCGCCCCAAAAATGCGAGCAAAACGCCGCTTGCCAAGCTAGTTCCGTCGCGTACGATCATGGGCTGAGAAAATCGCGGAAGACTTCTAAGATAGGGAAGATTTGGGACATGACCAGCCGGCTCGAAACTTACCGCGTCTCGGCCTACAACACCTCGAAACAGTCCGAGAACAAGATCCACGACGATGCGGTTGCGCGCCGGTTCGGGTTTTCAGGCGGTCTTGTCCCCGGCGTCGACGTGCTGGCCTATATGCTGCACCCTCCGATCGCGAAATGGGGACGCGACTTTCTCGAGCGCGGCCTGATCGAGGCGCGCTTCCTAAAACCCGTCTATGACGGCGAGATCGCCGATGTCATGGCGATCGAGCGTGACGGCGCGCTTTCGATCAAGGTGGAAAGCAAAAGTGAGCTCTGCGCCACCGGCAGCGCGTCGCTGCCGGCCTCAGCGCCGTCGTTCTCGCTCAACGATTTCACTGAAGTTGCCGCGGTCGCCGAACGCAAGCCGGTGAACGCGAATTCGTACCAGGTCGGCAAATGGCTGGGCACGTTGCCGCGCGACTGGGCCGGCGATGCGGCAAAAGAATATTTGCACGATATCAGGGAGCGCGATGAGATCTACGTCCGCGAAGGCTTTGGCCATCCCGGCCTGTTGCAGCGGGTGATGAACAAGGTCTTGGTCGACAACGCCATTTTGGGCCCCTGGATTCATGTCGGCAGCCGGATGCAGCTTTTATCCGCCGCCAAGACCGGCGACGAATTGACCGCGCGTGCGAAAGTGACGGGCAACTACGAAAAGAAGGGCCATCGCTTTGTCGAGCTCGATGGGCTGGTCGTCGCCAACGGCACGACGCCGGTGGCGCATTGCCGGCACATCGCGATCTACCAGCCGCGCAAGCAGGCCGCGGCGTAGGCCATGGTCATCACGCCACCGGCAAAGCAATGCCACAAAGCACGCCCATAAGCGTCTGGCAATAAATCCAAACACAGGAGGGCATGATGTCGAATTCCGTGAAGGATATGCTTTCAGCGGCGAACAGTTCGGTTCCGAAAATCAGCCCGCAAGACGCGGCGGCTTTGATCCAGCGCGGCCAAGCGCTGGTAGTCGATGTGCGCGACGGGCTTGAGATACAGAGCACCGGGAAGGTTCAGGGGGCCAAACACGTTGCGCGCGGCATGCTCGAGTTCCGCGCCGATCCGGACAGCCCCTATTACGACAAGGAATTCAGCCGCGACAAAACCGTGATCGTCTATTGCGCCTCCGGCGGACGCTCTGCGCTCGCCGGCAAGACCTTGCAGGACATGGGCTACAAGGACGTTCGCAATCTCGGCGGCTTCAAGGACTGGGTCGAACACGGCGGTGCGGTAGATAAGACCTGAGCATAATAACGCGCATTGAAGCGAAGGCGCGCTCGGTGCCTCACGCCGCCTTCGCCTTGCCGTTCTGGATCGCGCGCCAGACCCGCTCCGGCGTCAGCGGCATGTTGATCTCTGTGACGCCGTGTTCGGAGAGCGCGTCGAGCACCGCATTGACGACGCAGACCAGGCTGCCGGCACAGCCGGCTTCGCCGCAGCCCTTGGTGCCCAGCGGGTTGGATTTCGCCGGCGAGGGATGATCGCCGACTTCGATCGGCGGAACGTCCTCCGCCCGCGGCAAGGCGTAGTCCATGAACGAGCCCGTGATCGGCTGGCCGCTACCGTCGTAGCTGATCTCCTCCATCAGCGCCTGGCCGATACCCTGCGCGACGCCACCATGGAGCTGACCTGCGACAATCATCGGATTGACGATAGTGCCGAAATCGCTGACGCCGGTGTAGCGCACGACCTGCACCACGCCGGTCTGCGGATCAATCTCGACTTCGGCGACGTGGCAGCCATTGGGGAAGGTCGATGGCGTAGTCTCGGTCGCATGATCGACATCGAGCGAAGAGGGCACGCCTTCGGGCATCCTCATTTCGCGCATCCACTTGGCAAGGTCCATGATGCCGACGCCGCGGTCGGTGCCGGCGATCGTGAAGCGGCCGCTTGCGAATTCGATGTCGGTTTCGGAGGCTTCCAGGAAGTGCGCCGCCGCCTGCTTGCCCTTAGCGATGACGAGCGCGGAGGATTCGACGATCGCGGTCCCGGTCGCGGTGATCGAGCGCGAGCCGCCGGTGCCGTTGCCGAACCGGACGAGGTCGCTGTCGTTCTGCTCCAGCGTGATCTTCTCGAACGGCACCCCCAATTGCGCCGACAGCACCTGCGCGAACGGCGTGGCGTGGCCCTGGCCGTAATCGAGCGTGCCGGTGGTGAGTTTTACGGTGTCGTCGGGCTCGAAGGTGATCTTGCCGAGCTCGCCGGCCGGCGGCGCCGTCACTTCGAGATATGAACCGATCGCGATGCCGCGCAGCTTGCCCTGCTTGCGGCTCTCCTTTTTGCGTTTGGCAAAGTTGGCGTGATCGGAAATCTCCAGCGCCTTGTTGAAGACGCCGGCGAAATCGCCGCTGTCATAGGTCATGCCGGAAGCCGCCGCGAACGGCATTTGCGCCGGCTTGATGAAGTTGCGCTTGCGCAAGGTGAGGCGATTGATGCCCATCTCGTCGGCGGCGCGATCGATCAGCCGCTCCATGTAGTAATTGGCTTCGGGCCGCCCTGCGCCGCGATAGGCGCCCATCAGCGTGGTGTTGGTCAACACCGTCTTGATGTCGACGCCGAGCAGCGGCGTGCGATAGACGCTCGCAAGGTTCCTGCCGATATTGATGGACAACGGAACCGGCGCGACGCCGGTGATATAGGCGCCGAGATTGCCGTAGCCGGAGACGCGGACGCCCAAGAACTTGCCTTCGGCATCGAGCGCAAGCTCGGCGTGGATCAGCTGCGAGCGGCCCTGGCTGTCGGACAAAAAGCTATTGGAGCGTTCGTCGGTCCATTTCACCGGGCGGCCAAGCGCCTTCGCCGCGTGCAGGATGCAGGTATATTCGGGATAGTTGACGTTCTTCATCCCGAACGAGCCGCCGACATTGGCGGTGAGGATGCGGACCTTTTCCGGCGGCACGTTGAGTATCCGGGCGAGCGTCGCCTTGTTGCCCGATACGCCCTGGGTCGGAACCTGAAGCACGTAGCGCTCGGTGGCCTTGTCGAAAGAGGCAAGCGCTGTGCGCGGCTCCATCGCCACCACGGCGACGCGGTTGTTGACGATGTCGAGTTTCGTCAGATGCGCGGCGCTGGCGAAGGCCGCGTCGATCTTGGCGGTGTCGCCATAGTGATAGTCGAGTGCGACGTTGCCCGGGATGTGATCGTAGAGCAGCGGCGCGCCTGGTTTTGCGGCTTCCGCCGCATTGGTGACAGCGGGGAGCGGCTCGATATCGAGTTCGACCGCTTCCGCCGCATCGCGGGCCTGCGCCACGGTTTCGGCCACGACAAAAGCTATGGGATCGCCGACAAAGCGCACCTTGTCGGTCGCGAGTGCCGAGCGGCTGGTCTGCTTGAGCGGCGAGCCGTCGCGGCTCTTGAGCGGCAGGCCGCAGGTGAAGGGGTTGTAATTCGAAGACGCAAGGTCGGCGCCGGTCCACACGCCGAGCACGCCGGGCATCGCCTTGGCGGCCGCCGTCCCGATGCCCTTGATGATGCCGTGGGCATGGCTGGAGCGCACCATCCAGGCGTAAGCCTGGTTCGGCAGGGTGAAATCGTCGGTGTATTTGCCCTTGCCGCGCACCAGTGTGTCGTCCTCCTTGCGCCGGACCGGCTGTCCGACACCGTATTTCTGCAGTGCAATAGAGTTTTCGAGCGAGGACGGAGACGTATGATCTTGCATCTGAAATGCCTGATTTTGCGGGATTTCGCGGGCTTCCGCTCAAATAACGCACGGATTGGGCGGCGACAACGCCTGATTGGGCATAGTCCTATGTGATGGCTTGTTGCGTGGGCCCGCTTCGCTGCTAAAGTTTCCGTGAAGGGCAATTATTCGGCGGCCCGGCGACGGCCGCGGAAAGACAGTTTGAATGAACGATGACACGCCGCTTCGCGACGGCCCTCGGTCGCGCGGAGACGACGGCCAGGCGTCGCGCAGCGGTCCAGGAGGCGCCGCGGCGGCAGCAGGCCACGGGCATGCTCCGGGACGCGGCGTCTATGCGGCGCTGGATCTCGGCACCAATAATTGCCGCCTCCTGATCGCCTGTCCTTCCGGCGACGGCTTCCGCGTGGTCGATTCCTTCTCGCGCATCATCCGGCTCGGCGAAGGGATCTCGGCAACCGGCTGCATCAGCGAGGCCGCCATCGAGCGCGCCATCGCGGCGCTGGCCATTTGCCGCGACAAGATCGAATTGAGGCGAGCCAAACGGCTGCGACTGATTGCGACCGAAGCCTGCCGCGCGGCCTCGAATGCCGACGGTTTTCGGGTTCGGGTCGCCGCGGCGACCGGCATCCGCCTCGAGGTCATCGATCGCGAAACCGAAGCGGCGCTGGCGGTGATCGGTTGCTCGCCGCTGCTCGATCCGAAGGGGCGCGGCGCCATCCTGTTCGATATCGGCGGCGGTTCGACCGAGCTGGTCCGGATCGAGCGCGATCCCGACGAACCAAGTGCCGCACCGCGCATCAAGGCGTGGATGTCGATCCCGCTCGGCGTGGTGTCGCTGGCCGAACATTTCGGCGGCCGGGAGGTGAGCCGGCAATCCTATGCGCGGATGGTCGAGGAGGTCGCGCGATATGTCGCGCCGTTCGCGGCCGGGCACGCCGGCGACTTGCGCGATATGCACTTGCTCGGCACCTCGGGGACGGTGACGACGCTCGCCGGGATCCATCTCAATCTGGCGCGATACGATCGCCGCCGGGTCGACGGCATCTGGATGAGTGACGCCGACATCACCGCGACCATCGCAAAGTTGCTCGGCATGAGCTATTCCGAGCGCGCCAACAATAATTGCATCAGCGTCGAGCGCGCCGACCTGGTGTTGGCGGGCTGCGCCATCCTCGATTCGATCCGCGACGCGTTTCCGCTGCCGCGGCTGCGCGTCGCCGACCGCGGCCTGCGCGAGGGCATGCTGGTCGAGATGATGCGCGAGGACGGCGCGCTGAAGGCGTGTTAGAGTGTTTTTCCAGTTCGGCGCTCAATCCTTCGAGACGCGGTTTACGCCGCTCCTCAGGATGAGGTCTACTAGACCCTCATGGTGAGGACCGCGGCGAAGCCGCGCGTCTCGAACCATGTGGCCCGGATGCCTCATTGAGACCCACAACCGACATGGCGAAAGACTCAACCGGCCGGCTGCATGTCACGGTCAAGACCGGCGGCAAGCGAAAACTGTCGTCAAAGCTCTGGCTGGAGCGCCAGCTCAACGATCCCTATGTGGCGAAGGCCAAGCGGGAAGGCTATCGCTCGCGCTCGGCCTATAAGCTGGTCGAGATCGACGACAAATATCGTATCCTCAAGCCCGGCATGTCGGTGGTCGACCTCGGCGCGGCGCCCGGTGGCTGGAGCCAGATCGCAGCCAAACGTGTCGGTGCGGCCGACGGCCAGGGCAAGGGCAAAGGCAAGGTGATCGCGGTCGATGTCCTGGAGATGCCGGAGATTGCCGGCGTCAGATTCGCGCAGCTCGATTTTTTGGCCGAGGATGCGCCGGAAAAACTGCGTGCCATGATCGGCGGCCGGGTCGACGCGGTGCTGTCGGACATGGCGGCCAACACCACCGGTCATCGCAAGACCGATCAGTTGCGTATCCTTGGGCTCGTGGAGGGCGCGGCGGCGTTCGCGTCAGAAGTGCTCAATCCCGGCGGCACGTTTCTGGCAAAGGCGTTTCAGAGCGGCGCCGACGCCGAATTGCTGGCGCAGCTGAAGCGGGATTTTTCAAGCGTGCGGCATGTGAAGCCGGCCTCGAGCCGGCAGGATTCCTCCGAGCGCTACGTGCTGGCGACAGGATTTCGGGGCCGGCCGAAATAGTTCCGGCTGAGCCGCTTCCCGGATCGGTTTCGCTCCCGTGCGACATTTGTTCCGTACCCGGAACCTAGCGACCGCGCGAGAGTTTGTTAGCGTCACTCTCGTTCGATCTGGAGGGCTTCTTGGACCGCCGGCGCTTCCTAAAGGCAGCGGCTTCTCTGCCGCTCGCATCGTCAACCGCTAGCGGGCTCGTCCTGCCCGCGAAAGCAGATTCTAGCCCGTTTGATCGGTCAATTATTCGGCAGTTGGCGAGGGATGCGGCAAGCAAGTCGTATAAGGCGCCGGACACGAAACTGCCGGATAGCCTGAAGGATTTGGACTACGACCATTACCGGCAGATACGTTTCGTGCCTGATCGTGCGCTGTGGCGCAGCGAAAAGCTGCCTTTCCAAGTGCAGTTCTTCCATCGCGGCTTCTTCTATGGCCCGCGCGTGGACATCTACGAAGTGGCCAATGGCCAGGCGACCAAGATTGCCTACCGGTCCGACGATTTTTCCTTCGGCAGCAACACGCCACCAGGTCCGGATGTCGATCTTGGGTTTGCGGGATTTCGGATTCACGCGCCGATCAACAGGCCCGACTACTACGACGAGGTGTGCGTCTTTCTGGGCGCGAGTTACTTCCGGGCGGTCGCGAAAGGCGAGATTTACGGCCTGTCAGCTCGCGGATTGGCGATCAACACCGGCGAGGCCAAAGGAGAGGAATTCCCCTTGTTCAAGACGTTCTGGATCGAGAAGCCGACCGCGAATGCCAATTCCATTGTCGTGCACGCTCTGCTCGACAGCGAAAGCACCACGGCCGCCTATCGCTTCACGATACGGCCTGGTGGCTCCACGATCTTCGACGTGGAAATGGCAGTCTATCCGCGCGTCGCACTCGACCATGCCGGCCTTGCGCCGATGACGAGCATGTTTTTCTTCGGTCCGAACGATCGGGTCGAGGTCGATGATTTTCGTCCCGCGGTGCATGATTCCGACGGAATCGCGATCTTTAACGGCCGGGGCGAGGAATTGTGGCGCCCGCTCAGCAATCCCAGGGATCTGCAGATCAGCACTTTCGCCGATCTCAATCCGCGCGGCTTCGGTTTGATGCAACGGCAAAAGAATTTCTTCGCCTATCAGGACATTGAATCGAGTTTCGAGAAGCGGCCAACCCTGTGGGTCGAGCCGATCGGGGATTGGGGTGAAGGCTCGGTTCAGCTGATTGAAATTCCGACCAAGGAAGAAATTCACGACAATATCGCGGGCTTTTGGCGCCCAAAGGATCCGCTGCAAGCCAAGGGCGAATACACCTACACCTATCGTCTGCATTGGGGTCCGGATACGCCCAAGGTCTCATCGCTGGCCCGGTTCGCAAGAACGGGCGTGGGCGCAAGAGGCGAAGGCACCAAAATATTCGTCCTCGATTTGATCGGCGACAAGCTCAAGTCGATCGACCCCAACAGCATACGCGGTAGCGTCACCGCTGAAAAAACCGAGATCAAGAACATCGTCACGCAGCCAAACCCGGCGATCGGGGGTTGGCGGTTGAGCTTTGAGGTTTCCATCAAGGCGCCGATCGAACTACGCGCATCGCTGATGCAGGGCAATGACGCCATATCGGAGGTGTGGGTCTATCGATGGGCACCTTAAGGCAGGACCACGACCTGGAATTCTCTCACGGCGGGCCGCGCGGGCCATTGCTTCCGGCCGAGTCGCCGCTGACAATGTCCAAGCAGCAATTGCGGGGCCTTGAGCGAGGCAGCATTGATCCAAAAGCCGTTCCTGCTCGGGTAGCGTTTCGGCGTGCCTGCATCCTCATAGGCACCGCGGCAATGACATCAGCCGGGTTCTACGAGATGTACGAAGTTCTCCAGGTCGGCGGCGTGACGATCCTCGAATGGATGGTGCTCGCCCTCTTCGTGCTGCTGTTCGCGTGGATCGCCTTCTCGTTCATGTCTACGGTAGCCGGATTTGTTGTGCTGCTCTTGCGCATGAAAGACCCGCTCGGCATCGATCCCGAAGCGCCGCTTCCCTCGATAGGCGGCAGGAGCGCGATGCTGTTGCCGACCTATAACGAAGACCCTCATCGAATCATGGCGCGCCTCAGGGCGATGCACGAGTTGGTCGAGCTATCCGGATATGGTTCGAGGTTCGACTGGTTTGTGCTGAGTGACACGACGGATCCGTCGATCTGGATTGCGGAAGAGAAATGTTTTCTGCGGCTTCGCCGGGAGTCCGGGGCCGACAATATCTATTATCGTCACCGCCGTGAAAACACGGCGCGAAAATCAGGCAATATCGAGGACTGGGTCAAGCGGTTCGGCGGCGGCTACGACCATATGATCATACTGGATGCCGACAGCCTGATGACCGGCGACACCATCGTCCGGCTGGCGTCCGCGATGGAGACGCATCCAAGCGTCGCTCTGATCCAGACGCTGCCCGTTGTCGTCAACGCAAAGACGCTGTTCGCCAGATTGCAGCAGTTTTCGGGGCGGCTGTACGGCCCGCTGATCGCTGCAGGCATCGCCTGGTGGCATGGCTCCGAAGGCAATTATTGGGGACACAACGCCATCATTCGCGTGCGCGCATTTGCGCAGGATGCGGGTCTGCCCGACCTGAAGGGCCGCAAACCGTTCGGCGGGCACATTCTCAGCCACGATTTCGTTGAAGCGGCGCTGATGCGGCGAGGGGGATGGGATATCAGAATGGCGCCGACCCTGGGCGGCAGCTTCGAGGAATGCCCGCCGTCGCTGCTGGATTTCGCCGCGCGCGACCGCCGCTGGTGCCAGGGCAACCTCCAGCATCTGGCGGTGCTCCCGGCACGCGGGCTGCATTGGGTATCGCGACTTCATCTGCTCACCGGGATCGGTTCATATCTTACGGCACCGCTCTGGCTGTTGTTTCTGGTGTTCGGCATTTTGATCTCCCTGCAGGCGCAGTTTGTTAGGCCCGAATATTTTCCAAAGGGCTTTTCATTGTTTCCAAATTGGCCCGCGCAGGATCCGATCCTCGCGGCTTGGGTTTTTGTCGGCACCATGGGGCTCTTGGTGGTACCGAAACTTCTCGCTTACGTCCTGCTCGAAACTCAAAGGCGAAACCGCAGGCAGTTCGGTGGCGGAGGGCTGGTTTTGGTGGGTCTCGTTATCGAGACATTTCTGTCGGGCCTGATCGCGCCGGTGATGATGATCTTTCAATCCGGCGCAATAGCGGAAATCCTTTTGGGACGCGATGCAGGGTGGCAAGTCCAGCGCCGCGAGGGAGGCGAGGTGCCCGCAAGAGAGCTGATGCGCCAATATGCCTGGCCCACGTTGATTGGCCTCGCCATGGCCGCCAGCGCCTATGCGGTGTCGCTGCCATTGCTGCTGTGGATGGCGCCCGTAATTGTCGGCCTTCTCCTTTGCGTTCCAATCGCCAGGCTGTCGTCAAGGGTTTCTCATTCCGGGTTGTTCCGCACCCCGGAAGAAACAGCTCCGCCTCCGGTGCTGGTTCGTGCCGAAGAGTTCGCAAAGCCCACCGGCGGAGCTGCCATGTCTCCGCTGCTCGAATTGGCCAATGACCGCCAGTTGCTGGAAAACCATCTGGCGAATTTGCCCGGTGAGGAACGACGCAACCGCGGCCAGATCGACCCGCATTTAGCGGTCGCGCGCGCCAAAATCGAGGACGCGGAGACGTTCGACGAAGTGTTGGGGTATCTGACCGCACGCGAGACGCTCGCTGTGCTCAACTCGCGCGCAATGTTGACCACCGTGTGCGAGATACCGCGGGTGAGCGTGACCTATCCCAGCCGCTGATCCCGCGCGTCCTGGGTGCCCTCGGTCGCGGCCTTGATCGCGGCGGTTGCCGCGCCCTTGCGGCTGGAAATCTCGACCGCCTTGCGCCCCGAGATCTCATGCCCCGCGTCGTCCGGCATCTGCCAGAAGAACCACGCCGATACCGCCGAGATCAAGGCTACGACCAGAAATGCCGGCGCGAAGACGCCGGCGCTGAGTTCGGTCACGTGGCGCAGCGCCATGGTCGATTCCACGGAGAACGCGCCGACCGCGACGCCGGCCGAGATCGCGAGTTGCTGGTTGACGCTGACGAGCGTGGTGGCGCGGCTCATCTGCGCCGGCCCGACTTCGGCGTAGGCGACCGTGTTGATCGCGGTGAATTGCAGCGAGCGGAAGAAGCCGCCGACCACGAGAATGATCATGATCAGCAGCAAGGGCGTCGTCGCCGTGAACAGCGCGCAGGCCGCGAGGAAGAAGGAGCTGACGACGGCGTTGATGGTCATCAAATTGCGGAAGCCGAAGGTGCGGATGATGCGCGCGGCCAGCGTCTTCATGCCCATCGCGCCGACCGCGGAGCCAAAGGTCACCATGCCCGATTGGAATGGCGACAGCCCAAAGCCGACCTGCATCAACAGCGGAAGCAGGAACGGTAGCGCGCCGATGCCGAGCCGGAACAGAAAGCCACCGAGGATGCTGGCGCGCAGCGTCGAGAGATGCAACATCGAGAAATCCAGCACCGGCGATCCGGTGCGCCGCGCATGGATCACATAGAGCGTCATCGAGATCGTGCCAATCCCAACCAGTGCGCCAACCACCGACCATGGCAGCAGATTGAGACCCGCGACCGAAAGCCCGAAGGCGATGCCGCCGAGCCCAATGCCTGCGAGCACCAATCCGTAGAGGTCGAAGCGTTCGGGATCCTCGCTCTTGATCGGATCGATGTATTTCAGCGCCATGAAGATGCCGAGCAAGCCGATCGGAATGTTGATCAGGAAAATCCAGTGCCAGGCGAAGAATGTGGTGATGAAACCGCCGAGCGGTGGTCCGATCACAGGTCCGACCAGCGCCGGGACCGTGACCCATGCCATCGCATTGACCAATGCGCTCTTGTCGATGGAGCGCAGCAGCACGAGCCTTCCCACCGGCGTCATCATCGCGCCGCCCATGCCCTGCACGATGCGCGCGATCACGAAATGGGTCACCGAAGAAGACAGCGCGCAGCCGATCGATCCCAGCATGAACACGCCGACCGCGATCGCAAACACCATGCGGGCGCCGAAGCGGTCGGCGGTCCAGCCGCTGGCCGGAATGAATACCGCAAGCGAGAGCAAATACGAGGTGATCGCGAGTTTTAGCGTCAGCGGGCTCGTGCCGATGTCGGCGGCGATCGCCGGCAGCGAGGTCGCAATCACGGTCGAGTCCATGTTTTCCATGAACAGGGCGGTAGCCACGATGAGCGGGATCAGGCGTTGTTTATTCATCTCGCTCTTGGGGGAGCCTCCGGGGGAGAGAAAAAGGCGGGCGCTGTCAGGGCTGTATCACCCCAATGTCATACAGGCTATTGCGGAACCCGCTAAACCGCCTAAATCCTGCGCAACGCTGGTATCCAGTGAACTGGTCGCCGGAGATCCTACGATGATCTACGTCCTTGCCGCCCTGTTGCCGCCGCTCGGGTTGCTCCTGAACGGGCAGCCATTTTCGGCGATTTTCAATCTGGTCCTGATCGTGTTTTGCGTGATTTTCGGGCTGGTTTTTCACATCCTGCTACTGGTGCCGTCGGCGCACGCGATCATTGCGGTGCACATGAAGCGGGAAGAGCGCCGTCACCGGGAAGTGGTGGAGGCGATCCGCCAGCACGGTCCGCCACCGGGCTATCCGCGCTGAGCAGGGATTTGCAGGCCGGCCATCGCGAAAAAGCCTGCGTATGGCGCTTTGATTCGGCCGCCCGCCATGCTATCGACCGCCGTCAACCCCACCGATGGGCTTCGATTCGACGGCGATGCCGCTAGCTTCGCCGAAGGCGACGTTCATCCGTAAATGGTATTGCGGCGAACCGCCGCTGAATTCAGGAGTTGGCGATGGCGAACGTGCAGGGATTCCACGAGATCCGCGAAGCCTACACGTTTGACGACGTGCTTCTCAAACCCGGTCTTTCGGATGTGCTGCCTTCCGAGGTGGACATCCGCTCCCACATCACCCGCGCCATCCCGCTCAACATTCCGATCATCGCCTCTGCAATGGACACCGTCACCGAAGCGCGCATGGCGATCGCGATGGCGCAATCCGGCGGCGTTGGCGTCATCCACCGCAATTTCGATCCCGACGGCCAGGCCGCCCAAGTGCGGCAGGTCAAGAAGTACGAGTCCGGCATGGTGGTCAATCCCTTGACCATCGGTCCCGATGCGATGCTTTCGGACGCGCTGGCGCTGATGAGCGCTCACGGGTTCTCCGGCATTCCGGTGGTTACCGGCGGCGGCGGCGGCAAACCAGGAAAACTGGTCGGCATCCTCACCAACCGCGACGTGCGGTTTGCCACCGATCCCAGGCAGAAAATCTCCGAGCTGATGACGCATGAAAATCTCGTCACGGTGCGCGAAGGCGTCAGCCAGGACGAGGCGAAGCGGATGCTACACAAGCATCGCATCGAAAAATTGCTGGTGGTCGACGATCAGTATCGCTGCGTCGGGCTGATCACGGTCAAGGACATGGAAAAGGCGGTCGCCCATCCGCTCGCCTGCAAGGATGGACAGGGACGCCTGCGGGTAGCGGCGGCGACCACGGTCGGCGCGGATGGTTATGAACGCACCGAGCGGCTGATCGATGCCGGTGTCGATCTCATTGTCGTCGACACCGCGCACGGCCATTCCTCGCGGGTGCTCGAGGCCGTCAATCGCATCAAGCGGCTCTCCAATGCGGTGCAGGTCATCGCCGGCAACATCGCGACCAAGGAAGGCGCGCAGGCGCTGATCGATGCCGGAGCGGATGCGATCAAGGTCGGCATCGGCCCGGGCTCGATCTGCACCACGCGCATCGTCGCCGGTGTCGGCGTGCCGCAGCTCACCGCGATCATGGAGGCGGTGGAAGCCGCGAAGAAGGCCAGTGTGCCCGTCATCGCCGACGGCGGCATCAAATATTCCGGCGATCTCGCCAAAGCGCTCGCCGCCGGTGCCGACATCGCCATGGTGGGTTCGCTGCTCGCCGGTACCGACGAGACGCCGGGCGAAGTGTTTCTGTGGCAGGGCCGCTCCTACAAGGCCTATCGCGGCATGGGCTCGGTCGGCGCGATGGCGCGTGGCTCCGCCGACCGCTACTTCCAGCAGGACATCAAGGACACGCTGAAACTGGTTCCGGAGGGCATCGAGGGCCAGGTGCCGTACAAAGGTCCGGTCAGCAACGTCATGCATCAGCTTGCCGGCGGCCTGCGCGCCGCGATGGGCTATGTCGGCGCGCGAAATATCGCCGAGTTTCATGAGAGAGCGCAGTTCCTGCGCATTACCGGCGCTGGCCTGCGCGAGAGTCATGTGCACGACGTCACGATCACGCGCGAGAGCCCGAACTATCCGGGCGGGGTGTAATTCGAAGTCATGCTGGGGCGATGCGAAGCATTGAACCCGGAATCTCGAGATTCCGGGTCTGGTGCTAACGCACCATCCCGGAAATGACGGGGTGAGAGATTGTTTGGCGGAGCCTGTCATCGGGCGCGCATTCGCGCGACCCGTTGGCTCCTCGCAATGACGAAAAAAACAAGTCGGAGGAAATAATCATGTTGCAAGCAAAGCGCGTCGTTCTCGTCACCCGCCCCATCGGCGAACCCAAAGCGTCCGACTTCCGAATCGAGGAGTGCGCGGTGCCGACACCCGGCCCCGGCCAGGTGCTCTTGCGCACGATCTGGCTTTCGCTCGATCCCTATATGCGCGGCCGCATGAGCGACGGCCCGTCCTATGCGGCGCCGGTGCCGATCGGCGGCGTGATGGAGGGCGGCACCGTCTCCGAAGTGATCGCCTCCAGCAATCCGGACCTTGTCAAGGGCGACATCGTGCTGTGGCGCGCCGGCTGGCAGACGCATGCGCTGTCCGACGGCAAGGGCCTGACCAAGATTGACCCCGGGATCGCGCCGATCTCGACCGCCGTCGGCGTGCTCGGCATGCCCGGGATGACCGCGTATACCGGCCTGGTCGAGATCGGCAAACCGCGGCCAGGCGAGACCGTCGTGGTCGCGGCTGCCTCCGGCGCCGTCGGCTCGGCGGTTGGGCAGATCGCGAAGATCAAGGGCGCCCGCGCTGTCGGCATCGCTGGCGGCAAGGACAAATGCGACTATGTCAAACGCGAACTCGGCTTTGACGACTGTCTCGATCATCGCGATCCTGATCTGGCTTCAAAGTTGAAGGATGCCTGTTGGAAGGGGATCGATGTCTATTTCGAGAATGTCGGCGGCGCGGTGTTCGAGGCGGTATTCCCGCTATTGAATGCGTTCGCGCGGGTCCCGGTGTGCGGTCTGATCGCGCACTATAACGACACCGAGGCGAAGCCGCCGAAATGGGCTGCGTCCATGATGCGCGCGGTGCTGACAAAACGCCTGACGATCCGAGGCTTCATCGTCAGCGACTTTGCCGCGCGGCAGGCGGATTTTCTGCGCGACATGTCGGGATGGGTGGGCGAGGGCAGGGTCAAATACAAGGAGTTCGTCACCGAGGGACTGGACAGCGCGCCCGCCGCGTTCATGGGCCTTCTGAAAGGCGCCAATTTCGGCAAGCAGCTGGTGCGGGTCGGGCCGGACAAGGTTTAGCCGCGCGCTGACACGTCCTGATCTTTGAGAAGCCCGTCCAGATCGATAGCGATCTGGCCCGGCGCCTTGACGTGGCGGACCTCGAAGCTATCGGGCCGGAAACGATACTCCACGAGGCCAACTTCCTTGATGCCGATCAGCTCCTGCCGCGCGCCCGAAATGATGAAGCCGGCCGACGGTGCCCAGATATGGCGCACGCGGGCAAACGTGAAGTCGCGGTGTTGATGAACATGGCCGCTGGCGACCAGCCGCAGATCGGCAGCGCGAAACAGCTCGATCAGACGCCGGCGCGCCGGCTGCGGAACGTAGCGGATCGATGTCGCCTTCAGTTCAGGATCATCGGGGGCGTTCAGATAAAGCGGCTTGTGCAGGAACAGCGCTGTCGGCTTGCCGCTGGCGGCGGCGAGTTCTCGAGCCAGCCAGTCGAACTGCTCAGCCTCGCTTGCTAGCCCCGAGTTCATGACCACCGAGTTCAGGCCGATGAAACACCAACCGGCGGCTTCGAACCGCCAGCGGTCGTCGCCGAACACGGAAACGAAGGCTTGCCGGTCGCCTTCGCCGACCCGTTGCGACGGCATTGGTCCGATCTGGGTCTGGTTGTCGCCGATATCATGATTGCCGGGCAGATAGCGGCAGGCGACGGGCAGCGCATCGTGCAGCGACTTGGCGAAATCGAAATCGCCGGGACTGGTCAGGCCGTCGAAGGTGATGTCGCCGCTGTTGATGACGAGGTCGGGACGGCTCGTATCGATATATTCGCTTAAGCGGTGAAAATTATCGGTCAGCTTGGTCAGGCGGCGGGAGGTATGAGTGTCGGAAATCTGGGTCAGGCGAAATTCGCTCATGCAAAGATGAAATCCGCATGGCGGATTTGTTGTCAGGGGCGGGTGCTACGGCTATAGCGGGGTCGCGCCGCAGCCCCCGGGGAGATTCTGATGTCGGTTCAAATGGTCTTGCTGCCCGTCCTGGTCCAGATCGGGCTTACCCTCGCGCTCTTGTTGTGGATGGCCACGGTACGTACCCAGGCGCTCACCGGGCGGGAAGTCAGCCCCAAGGATATCGCGTTGGGTCAACCCAACTGGCCGCAAAGGGCTACCCAGATCGGTAATTGCTTCAGAAACCAGTTTGAACTGCCGGTGTTGTTCTATGTCCTGATTGCGCTGGCGCTGCCGCTTCGCCATGCCGATCTCGTGATCGTGCTGCTGTCGTGGGTGTTCGTCATTACCCGCTTTGTTCATGCCGGCATCTTCGTGACATCGAACAATGTCCAGCAGCGCGGGCCGGCATGGTTCGCGGGCGCGCTGGTGCTGCTCATCATGTGGATCTACTTCGCGCTGAAAGTTCTGCTGCTGATCTGAAGCTCGCGCGCCGTTCGCTGTTCGAAGGTTTCAAATGACTCCCGCAGCGCGCCTGTCCGCAGCCATCGAGCTGATCGGCGCCATCGATGCCGACCGCGTCCCCGCGGCGAAAGCGCTGAAGGAGTGGGGCACCGCGCACCGCTATGCCGGTTCCGGCGATCGCGCCGCGATCGCGGGGTTAGTCTGGGACGTGCTGCGGCGGCGTGCGTCGAGCGCCTGGCTGATGAATGACGACACTGCGCGGGCGCGGGCGTTGGGCATGCTGAAGCTCGAGCGCGGTATGGGTGTCGATGCGATCGGAGCGCTTTGCGACGGTGGCCGGTTTGCGCCGGAGCCGCTGACCGAGCGCGAGCGCTTGGCGCTTGCCGGGCGCTCGCTCGATGACGCGCCGGCGCCGATCGCAGGCGATTATCCGGATTGGCTCGATAGATGTCTCGCAAAAGTGTTCGGCGACGAGCGGGTGGCGGAGGCAGCCGCGATGGCGAGCCGGGCGCCGCTCGACCTGCGCGTCAACACCTTGAAGGCTAAGCGCGAGAAGATTTTGGGTTCGCTGACTCATCTCGGGGCGAAAGAGACGCCGTGGTCGCCGACGGGACTGCGCATTACGCTTTCCGCCGACGCCCGCAATCCCGGCATTCATGCGGAAGAGGATTTCATCAAGGGCGCCGTTGAAGTTCAGGATGAGGGCTCGCAGCTTGCGGCCTTGTTTTCGGCTGCAAAGCCCGGCGAGCAGGTGATTGATCTGTGCGCCGGCGCGGGCGGCAAGACGCTTGCCGTGGCGGCGATGATGCAAGGCAAGGGCCGGCTGATCGCAACCGACCACGACAAGCGGCAGCTCGCGCCGATCCACGAGCGGCTGTCGCGCGCCGGCGTGCACAACGCCGATGTGCGCACGCCGAAGGGTGAGGGCGATACGCTTGCCGATATCAAGGCCTCGGCCGATCTCGTGCTGATCGACGCGCCCTGCACGGGCACCGGCACCTGGCGGCGCAACCCGGACGCCAAATGGCGGATGCGTCCCGGCGCGCTCGAGGTGCGGCTGAAGGACCAGGTCGAGGTGCTGGATCGCGCGAGCGGCCTGGTCAAGCCGGGCGGGCGGATCGCCTACATCACGTGCTCGGTGTTGCTGCCGGAAAATGGCGAGCAGGTGCAAAACTTTCTCACGCGCCATCCGGATTTTGCGCTGGTGCCGCCATCGCAGACGGTGACGGTGATCGGGGACAAGGCGGACGCATTCGCCGCCGCCGCGCTCAAGTCGGAGGAAGGCTGGCTGATGACGCCGCGCCGCACCGGGACGGATGGGTTCTTTGTATCCATTCTGCGACGAAATTGAATCGGGGAGCACGATGAAGCGACACCATGGGATCGGCTATTTGGGCGCTGTCGCAGTAGTTTTCGGCCTTTTCTGTGGTTCGGCCCTTGCCGATGAAACCGTCAGCATAGGTGGCTCGCGCGCGGTGCTGATCAAGCCGAACGCGCCGCGCGCGAGCGTGATCCTGATGCCGGGCGGCAGCGGGGCGATCGCGGCCGGCGACCACGGCGACATCCACGCGCTCAACTTCAACCAGCTGGTCCGCACCCGAAACGCCTATGCGGCGCGAGGGCTGGCGGTGCTCGTGGTCGACGCAAATACCTCTCTCGACGGCGCGGTTCAATACATGGCTGCGATCAAGCGGCCGGTCACGGTGATCGGCACCAGCCGCGGCACGCTGCGCGCCGCCGAGGGGATCGCGCGCGGGGCCCGGCCGGACGCGCTGGTGCTGACATCGGGATTTCTCAGCGCCGAGTTGGGCAGCGGTCAAAATGTCATGTCGATCCTCGGCTCACCGGCATCGTTGCCGCGCACGCTTGTGATCCATCACCGCCAGGATAGCTGCCGGTCGACCTTGCCGGCCGGGGTTGAACCGTTCATCAAGTGGTCGGCCGGCCGCGCGCGGGTGACCTGGGTGAGCGGGGGAGTGAACCAGGGCGACCCTTGCGAGGCCGGCGCGTACCACGGATTTAACGGTCTCGATGGCCAGATTGTGGGGATTGCGGCGGGATTCCATTGATGGCTCGGCGCTGCGGCCTGAATGGTCGGCGCTCTTCCGCCTTCGCGAGCTACGGCCGACAAGTCGCTCTGCCCAAGCTACGATTCTAATCCACGATGAAGAGCGTCGCACCGATCCTGGTCGACGAGCGATGCGCGGCATCGCCGAAATCCGACACCTGATAGCTCATGCCCGGCTTGAGCTTGAATGTGCGGCCATCGCGCAGCTCAGTATCGAGTTCGCCCTCGACGACGTAGAGCACGTGGCCTCGGTCGCACCAGTGATCGGCGAGGTAGTCGGGCGAGTACTCGACCATCCGGATTCGCAGATCGCCGATGTTCAGGGTGCGCCAGAGGGCTTCGCCGGTTTCGCCGGCATGCGTCGTCGCAGCAACCTGACTCCAGTCCGTGACGGCGAAGGGCGATAGCGGAATTTTCATGGGACAATGTCCTGTGTCTCGTTCCTCTTATCCGTGACCTAACGGATTGTCATTGCGAGGAGCGAAAGCGACGAAGCAATCCATCTCTCCTCAGGCATGGATTGCTTCGCTTCGCTCGCAATGACAACCCCACCTAATGCGCCAGATGATTGGCGGAGCCTTGCCTGATCTTGCCCGCCGCATCGAGCCGGAGGTATTCGCAAATCTTCGCAGCCCGCTCGTTCTGGTAAAGCACCACGACGCTGTCGGGCTGACGAAAGTGTCGATCAGCGGAAGTGCAGGTTGGGCAACAGCGCCAGCGCCTTGCCCCAATAGGCGCGCGGGTTTTCCTTGCCGCGCGGGGTTCCGCCGGCGTCGAAACCCAGCGCCGGGATCTTGTCCGAGGTCATCTCGCTGTTCTCGGCGTAGAGCGCGAGCACGCGCTCCAGATCGCGGGAATTCCATGCGGCGACCCATTCGCGCCCGAAAGCGGCGAGACGCCCGGCATCGTGCTGCAGACAGGCCATATTTTCCTCGCTCGTTATCTCGAAACAAATTAGGTCAATAACAGTGACCTATATAGATTTGTCCATGCCCGCAAGAAGGGTGTGGGCCGGTCGTTGGCTCGGGTTGCGGCACTGCTGTCCGTCGCGTACTTCCTAGCCATGACAGCAGCACAGCCCGCCCGCGACCAGGCCGCCCCGGTGGCCGCGGCGCATGACAAGGTTCTGATTGTCGATTTCGGCAGCCAGGTAACGCAACTGATCGCGCGCCGGGTACGCGAGGTGGGCGTCTATTCCGAGATCGTGCCGTTCCAGAAGGCGGAAGCCGCGTTCAAGGAAATGAAGCCGAAGGCGGTGATCCTCTCCGGCGGGCCGGAGTCGGTGCACGAAGCGGGCTCGCCGCGCGCGCCGCAATTAATCTTCGAATCCGGCGTCCCCGTGCTCGGCATCTGCTACGGGCAGATGGCCATGGCGGCGCAACTCGGCGGCGAGGTCGAGGGTGGGCACGCCAGAGAATTCGGCCGCGCCGATGTCGAGGTCAAGGCGGCAAGCCGGCTGTTCGATTCCACCTGGGATATGGGCGAGCGGCACCAGGTCTGGATGAGCCATGGCGATCGCATCACCAAAATGCCGCCCGGCTTCGTCGTCGCTGGCGTAAGCGCGAACGCGCCGTTTGCCGTCATTCAGGACGAGAAGCGCAGATATTACGGGCTGATGTTCCATCCCGAAGTGGTGCACACGCCCGATGGCGCAAAGCTGATCCGCAATTTTGTGCGCAAGGTCGCTGGCCTCACCGGCGACTGGACCATGCGCGCGTTTCGCGAGGAGGCGATCGAGAAGATCAGGAAGCAGGTCGGCCTGGCTAAGGTAATCTGCGGCCTTTCCGGCGGCGTCGATTCCGCCGTCGCCGCAGTGCTGATTCACGAGGCGATCGGCGACCAGCTCACTTGTGTGTTCGTCGATCATGGCCTGTTGCGGCTCAACGAGGCCGAGACCGTGGTCGACCTGTTCCGGCATCACTACAACATTCCGCTGGTGCATGTTGATGCGTCGAAACAATTTTTGGGCGAGCTAGCCGGCGTCACCGATCCGGAACAAAAGCGCAAGACCATCGGACGTTTGTTTATCGACGTGTTCGACGCGGAGGCAAAAAGGATCGGCGGCGCGGAGTATCTGGCGCAGGGCACGCTCTATCCCGACGTGATCGAGAGCGTGTCGTTCACCGGCGGACCATCGGTGACGATAAAATCGCACCACAATGTCGGTGGTCTCCCTGCGCGCATGAACATGAAGCTGGTCGAGCCGTTACGCGAATTGTTCAAGGACGAGGTGAGGGTGCTCGGCCGCGAGCTTGGGCTGCCCGAAATCTTTGTCGGCCGCCATCCGTTCCCGGGACCGGGCCTCGCGATCCGCTGCCCCGGCGAGATCACGAAGGAAAAGCTCGACATCCTGCGCAATGCCGACGCGGTTTACATCGATCAAATCCGCAAAGCCGGCCTCTATGACAAAATCTGGCAGGCCTTTGCGGTGCTGCTGCCGGTAAAAACCGTCGGCGTGATGGGCGACGGGCGGACGTATGAATATGTCGTGGGCTTGCGCGCGGTGACGTCCACTGACGGCATGACCGCCGACTTCTATCCGTTCGATATGAAATTTTTGGGCGCCACCGCGACGCGCATCATCAATGAGGTCAAGGGCGTCAACCGCGTGGTCTATGACGTCACGTCAAAGCCGCCGGGCACGATCGAGTGGGAATGATTTGGCGTTCCCCGCCTTCTATCCAAGTCTATCCGAAAACTCGGATAATAGCTTGAGAAGTAACATATAAATATACTGCGATCTATCGGCCGCTATCGAGGGCCAGCGATTCGTCCGGACGGTATAGCTGACGGTATTCTGATTTCAGCAAATTGCCCACTCACGCGATACCGTCAGGCCCTCCTCGGCCAGAAGCCTCATCTTGTATGATCTAAAGTATTGAATTTAATTATGAAACTTATGATCTTGACGGTATTTATTCTGACGGTAAAAATGGCCCTCTCACGATAGTTTTCAACGAGTGGGGGAGGTCGGCGATGCTCACCGACATAGCGCTTAAGCAACTGAAACCACGTCAGAAATTGTATAAGATCGCCGACCGTGACGGTATGTACGTGGCGGTGGCTCCTTCCGGGAAGGTCACCTTCCGCTATGACTACCGTCTCAATGGCCGGCGTGAAACCTTGACAATTGGCAGCTATGGCCCAGGCGGCCTGTCGCTCTCCAAGGCGCGTGAGCGGTGTGTCAATGCAAGGCAGGCCGTCGAGGAGGGGCGCTCGCCCGCTCAGGAAAAACAGCGCGACAAGCGTCGGATTGCGGCGGGCGAAACCTTCGGAGTCGTTGGTAAGCGCTGGCTCAAAGACGCGCCGATGGCGGATAGCACCCGCGCCATGCGCAAGGCGATTTTCGACCGCGACATCCTCCCGGTATGGAAAAGCCGGCGGCTCACCGAGATCACGCCTGACGATCTCCGGACGCAGTGCATCAAGGTGAAAGACCGTGGAGCGCCAGCGACGGCCATTCATGTGCGTGACGTCGTCAAACAAATCTATGCCTTCGCCATTCTTCACGGCGAAAAGGTTGCAAATCCCGCGGATGGGGTCGGTCCGGCATCGATCGCGACCTTCGTGTCGAAGGACCGGGCACTTTCCCCGGCTGAGATTCGGATCGCGCTTGCGCAAGTCGAGCATGTGCCGACACTGCCGACCATTCGGTTGGGCCTTCGGCTTATTCTGCTGACGATGGTACGCAAGAGCGAATTGCTTGATGCCGTTTGGGACGAAGTCGATTTCGAAAGCGCAGTCTGGAGCATCCCAAAGGAACGCATGAAGCGCGGCAAGCCGCACAATGTCTATCTGGCGCGCCAGTCGCTCGACATCCTGATCGCGCTCAAGACCTGTGCTGGTAACTCACGCTATCTACTGCCGTCGCGGTACGACGCCGACGCGCCCATGTCTCGCGCCACTTTCAATCGCATTACCGCGGCGGTGGTAGAACGGGCCAAGAAGGAGGCTTTGCCGCTAGAGCCCTTCACCGTCCATGATCTGCGCCGGACCGGCTCAACGCTGCTCAATGAACTCGGGTTCAACCGCGACTGGATTGAAAAATGCCTGGCCCACGAAGAAGGGCGCGGCTCACGCGGTGTCTACAACAAAGCGGAGTATGAGCAGCAGCGCCGACACATGCTGCAGGAATGGGCTGACCTGGTCGACGCCTGGGCCAAAGGAGGAAGGCACACGCCAACGCTTTTCCCACCGTCCATGCAGTTGATCACGCCGGAGGTTGCTGTCTCACCGGCCGCGCCTTCCGCAGCCGCACATCGGGGGAGGGAGCCCGCTTGACTAACGACGTGTCGGAGGCGCGTCGGCGTTCCTCGATCCAAGCTTCGACTTCGGCGAGATCCCATACCACGCACCGTGCTGTGAGATAAAAGCGCCGCGGAAACTCGCCGCGCTGCTCCATTTCGTAAATGGTTGTGTCTGCAAGAGGCACTATTCGCCGCAGTTCGGGGCGCCGAATAGCTCGCCAGAAATGTTGGGGTGTTTGTAGAATCGGAGGCCGCGACACCCTTCCGTCATCCCGTTCGAGCGGCGGAGGCTCACCGTTCGCGCCATTCTCATCTTTCCTCGAAGTCGGCCCTGCACTTCTTAGCGACGACCGTCGCGCCATGCGGTTTCTCCTAGTCAGGTTTTTCCGGAGGATGGACCGCGAGAGCGGGCCAAATAAATAGATCTGTTGCCGAAGGAGGGGACCTGGATAGGGTAGAGCAGAAATGGGAGGACCCTGCGGAATCGTGCGCGTTTGTGTGCACTCGACCACTCTCCGGTGACACTCTAACTAGGTCAGCGTTTTGATGGTTTGAATCATATCAGGCTGCTTCGGCGAGTTTATATGACCAAGTGTGGATGACGGGGTGGCGATTTACGTCGTCGATGCCGGCCATAATGCGCTCTTTGAGCTGGGCGGATTTCATCACCACTACGCCCGAGCTTAAGTTTTCGGTACACACACTGGTGCGGCACATCCGTCAAGCCATTAGAGAATTTAAGCAGCAGTGTGCTCCCTCGCCGGTTATCCACTATCTTTTCGCCGTTCGGCTCCGCGGCAGCGCGAGTCAATCCGCTTGCATGTCCGTCATTTGTCCATCGCAATGCGGCGTAAGCTCATCAGTCAGAACGAGGCTGCCCAGCACTTCTTTCACGTAGCCGATATCCTTGAGCCGGGATTGGACGTTCACTTTCGCGACGCTCCTGCGCAGACCGACCTGCCGCAGTTTACGATCGACTGTTGTTTTGATGTGCGCTAGGGATGCCACCTAGCAACTCAATTTTTGTTCCTGCTTTCGGAACCGCACATTTCAATTTACGCCCTTTCTGAGCTGGCCCTAGATTTCACCTCACCGGGCTGGGGTACATTTTAGAAACAGTAAATTTTCGACCCCGGCAGGCCGCAGAGCGTTTTGCGGAGGCTTAAACTCTGCGTCACGGACATGGCCCCCGCAGAGTATCCACTGACTTGTGGCGGGAAACATCCATCATGAAAATAGACGCGCCGTTGCCCGCCGCTAACGTAAAGCCCGCGCGCAGGGAATGGCCTGGCGCGTCATGGCCCTCAACTCCGAGTTTTGGACACTGATCGAGTGCTGCCGAAAAGCGTAGCGCCAAGACGGCGTTTCTCCTACCCGCTGGACTGTCACCTCTTATTAGCCGCAATCGAAATTCAAGTAGCCGCAATAGAAATTCAAGCTAGCCACAATCGAAATTCAAGTTATGACTGCGGCACAGCGATTTTTGTCAATGAACGGTTGTTTCGTTTATTCTTAGCATTTGGAGGTTGCGATGAACTCGATTTCGAACGTTTCCATCCGCACCATTCCCGAAACCCAGACTGGTCTTCATCCTCTCAAGACCATCGCTGTGTTTTGCGGTCTTGTTTTGGGTGCATGTCTCTGCCTGGCAACTCACGGCTTGGATCCGAGCGCCGGGTTTTTCTAACGGACCGTCACGGCGCCCGCACCTAGCCCGATTTGCGTTTAGAGTGGAGACATCACCCATGGTGACGAACGATCCTGTAATCCTCAAGACGAGTATTTTGGTTGCAATGGCGGCAGCGATCGTTTTCGCAATTCTATCGATGGGAAATCCACTCGGGCTTTTTGTGAACGCCACGGCTTCCCGGTTCGCCACATCGGCGCCTCAGGATGGCACCGGTCAGTCGATGCCAATAGTTCAATCAACCGTCGGCGCTCAGGCTTTGCCGCCGACTGCAAGTGAGGCGCCGACGGGCAACGAAATCGCTGCCGCTTTTAAAACTGCCTATGACAGTCAGACCGAAATCCGTCAGCCACCAGCCGAAGCCTTGTTTAATCAATTCCAGGCCTGGGCGGCCGAGGAAGATGCACGGGCACAGGGCCGGACCGTACAGCCCGTACAAGATGCCCAAGCACAGGTCGTGCAAAATGTCCCAGCGCAGGTTGTGGAAAATGCCCAACCTGTCCGGCCCATGCAAAAGCACCGAAGGGTCCGGCACGTACAAAATGCGCGGCCAGAGCTCCCGCCCGTGCAGAATCCCGGAGCAAAGGTCCGGCGGGAGCAAAATGCACGGGTACAGGTCCGGCCCGCACAAGATGCACGAGCACAGGACCAGTCCATGCAAAATGCCCAGGCACCGTCGTTCCAGCAAAGCTTCAGTTGGCGCGATTCCCCCCTTTAATGGGGCCTACTCTCGAGTGTTCACGTTGGAGGTCGATGGCAAGCCGATTTTGACGTTCGAGGCCGACCGCTTCCGAGAGGCCCAAGAGCTCGGCAAAGAACGATGGCTTCACGCGGATCTGAGCGCCTTGACGTCAAACGGCGTTCCATTGATGAACGCCAACGCCAGGTTATCGGTCAGACCGGCCAACCTCAAAGAGGCAAACATCTTCGGTCAAGCAGCTGCCGCTACCAAGCCGTCCGAAGATATGGTGCTTGCCTATTTGGTCGAGCTGGATAGCTGAATGTTTGGACCGCGCCGTCGCGACCCATCTCGAATCCTCGCCCCGGCCCTCGTTACTTGATGAGCCGCAGCTTCCAATGAAAGGTCGCCTCGAGCACCGGGCCGTCATCGTCGCGGACCTCGATCGCCATGTGCCGAAAAGGATGGCCGAAGGAGTCGGTCCGGCTGATGTCCGCGAGAGACCGTGCCGCTTCCGCCTTAACGGCTTTGATGTCCGGCAATTCGACGCCCACTTCATCGGGGCTAAGCTCGTCGCCGTCGCGAATATCAAAGAAATATCGCTTCATAGGGGTCAATGCCAATGACCGCAGCCCGTTCCATCCGGACTGAAAAGGGCGCGCCTCGCCGGTAGCGGCGCCGCTGCGGTTTCGTTATCCTGATCTGCCAGAGTACCCGCGGCGCTCCAATGCATCCAGCGCCCTCCTATGGGCGGGCCGCATCTGGATGACCTTTGGACCAGGCTTTGCGAAACCAACGGTTGCCTTTTGCTATGCCATCCCCAGCGCCACACACGAGGATCGCTCCTTCGCAAATGCGGCTATTGCGGGTCTCGGTTCTCCGACGGGAGAAAACGCGTGTGTACGAGATATTCGAGCCCGCGTGACCAGGACTTGTCCGTGTTGCCGCGTATGTCCACGCTCATCGCGACCAGGGGCTCTCTCGTTGCCGCGACCCGGACGTAAAGATTGATGTTAAGGATCAGGTTCGATACCTTCTGCACGGTGCCCGTGATCGAAAGCTCGGCGCCGAGCTTTTGCGCGAAATCGGCGTCGCAGCCCTACATGCCTGAAGGCTCGCCTTATGTGCCTCAGCCTGCACCGGAGCAATGTCGATAACTTCGAGCTTGCCAGATCTTGTTACGAGCATGCGCAGTTGATCACCGAGCCGCACCGAGCGGGCTGTTTCATCGGCCCGCGGTCCTTCGTCGCCCCCTCAAGGCTCGTGTCAATCAATTCGAAATCGAAGCACACGGCATCTCGCTTGGATTTCAAGCGACTGAATTGCGCCATGCTGCCGCCGCCAGATCGAAGTGCCCGCAGGATTGTGCGAACTGCGTCTGTGGCAGATAGAGACGCCGGCGATAAAACCCTCTTCGTTTAACGGCATGATCGCGGTCCTCGTACTATTCCGAAAACCGACGCCCACCTATTTGCGGGGGAACTTGTCGCGGCTTTCGGCCAAACCGGCCTTTTGCTTCTCATTGCTATCATGCTTGGACGGCGCCGGTTGCGTTGCGCTTATTGGGTCCGACGCCGGGAAGCTCTCTTTCAGACCTTTCTGGAGCTCATTGTGCGTTGCTTTATCTGCTTTCGCCGCTTCTTTCGGGTCCGCCGCGTGCTTATCGAGTGGCGCTGGATTGAATTTGTCGCTCATAGAAGTCTCCCTTCTAAGGACCAATCGTTCGCCCGATTAGCAGTTCCCTTCCCAAGGACATTTTGCTGGCAAGTGCTTGCAGCAAGGACCCATCAGCAGCGAACGCGAGGTCTGGACTGACCGGACAATTGAAGGATCGCCACGCTGCTCTAAATGCTGCTCTCTAATGAGAGACCCAAATGGACGCATCGAGGGGACAATCGACGGTGAGCGTCTTCAACGACTACTTCACCCGGCGTCCTTTAGAAAGGCCGTTGCTATGGCCGTAAAATGAGCAGCTCTATGACCTGACCCGCGAGCAATCGCGGCGCGTTTCTCGTCTTTAGAACCTTTAAGCGCCGTCGAACATCCTATCAATCAGGTTCTGAAGTTCGGCCTGAGCTCCAACGCCTTCGCACATGAAGTCGTTTAGTGGAACTTCGCGCTCCATGCGCTCTCCCTGAGAGTTGAACTCGTACCCAACATGCAAGGTGCCATCGTCCTTTTGAATTAGGTACCACCAGCTATCGCGCTGACTTGATGTGTGGCTTGCAATTACTTTCGTTTTCAAGGGCCACGTCGCTCCTGGTTGGGCGATTTTTGGACTAACGAGATCAATATCGGGCAACCATGATGATTGCGATAACAATGAATACAGCGATCAGTGAAAGAGCGCGATCCAGTGTTTTTGACCGGGGCGTTGCAGCGGTGGCGTCGAGCCGAGGTAATGACAATTTCCTTTGACTCCGATTGGTCTACTCAAGGAAGTCAACCATGCCACAGAGCAATCGCGACCCAGGGCGAACGTCAGTGCGGCTAGGTTAGCTCAGGTCACCGTGATGCCGGCGAAACGGGGACGACGATGCTTTCGGTCGCAGCGCACATAAGGCAGGCGAAAGTGCGCAAATCGAAGCCGGGCTTATCCGGCTCAAGACAAGAGAGGATCATAGGAGCCTCACAGTCCGCACAAAACGGCCGCTCGCTGGTAGCTTTGCCATGGAAAAACGAGGGAACGGAACGATTGAGCACAACGCTTCCCTTAGATGCGGCGGGAGCGCAACACTCTCTCAGTCACCGATAGCTGCCGGGATGGGGCGGTGATAATCCAGCATGACGTTTCGGATCGAGACTTGCTGGTCAATATGGCTCACTTCCAAAGATTTAGAGCTGCCACCAACTAAGGCGGAATCACATCGTCGAGGAACGCTTAAGCGTATCCAGCATTAACTCAGCTGGAGGTGGCCGATGCCACACTATTATTTCGATATCAAAGACGGCCATGCGCGGCCAGGTCGGGTAAGTTCTCGACTAGCTCCCTGATGCGGGCCTCGAACCTCACCGTCCCAACCATACCGACCTTCAGACCGAAGTTGCGTAAAGTACCGCGTAAGTCGTTATCGATGGCGATCGCCTTGGACTGCAGCAGCTTGCGATGGGTCAGCAGCATCCGCAGTTTCTGACTGCGTAGCGTCTTCACATGCACCAGACGGTAAAGCCCCACCCGCATCATCTGGGCGATGCCGCGGGCATCATTACGGTCCGTCTTGTTAATCTGCGCCTTCAAAACCGCTCGCATGTGCCGCGTTTCGACACAGATCACTGGCAAGCCTGCTTCAGCGAGCGCGCTGTAAAGCCTTGTGACAATGGCCCAGCCTCCAACCGCGTGAGTGTGTAGACCACATCATTGTCTTGGGCGAGATGCATTTGCGTCAGGTCCTGAAATCCTACGCCGACTATTACAATTGCGTCAGAACGCACCGATCCTTGAACAAGGATGCGCCGGTTTCTCGCCCGGTTCAGCGAACCGGTGTGATCAGTGCACGCGCCATTCTGGGCGAACTTCACCACCACTACGCCCGAGCTTAAGTTTTCGGTACACACACCCGCGGCACCAACGTTCAGCTTTGGTCACGCGAGGAAGGGCGCGCCCTGCAAGACCCAAACCGAACACGGCGGTCGGCGCTCGATCGCGGTCTGCTCGCCTATGATCCCGTCGCGGTGCCGGTATGACCTCCCTTTTTTCAGATCGTGTTTCTCTGTGCGATGAGCTGCTACAACGAGCAGAACGCAGGCTTGGCATCAGTAGGAGGTCACATAACCATTGCTTACGTGTTGGTGTCGTTTCATTATTCCTGACTGGGTCTCGCGCGATTAGTCTTGCATCCGCAAGAGCACGATAAGCAATCGGGAGCGAACGGCATGGCAGCACGCACTGGCAAACAATTTTTGCACGGGCTTGTCGATAGACGCGAGATCTGGGTCGGCAGCGACAAGATCGGATCGCCGGTAGAGCACCCCGCGCTGCGAGGCGCGGCCCAGGCGCTGGCCGAGGTCTTCGACCTGCAGCACCAACAGGCTGCCGCCTGCCTGATGCCAGATCCCAAGACGGGCGAGCCGATCAACGTTAGCCACATGATCCCGCAATCGCGCGAAGATTTGGAGCGTCGGCATCGAGGGCTTGAATGTATTGCGGAATATTCTGTCGGGCTCATGGGCCGCACGCCGGACTACATGAACGTGACGTTTGCCGGCTTTGCCGGACGCGCGGACGAGTGGGCAGCAAATGGAAACGAGGAGGGAGCGGCAAACCTCGTCCGCTACCAGAAGAAGCTCAGGCGCGAAGACTTGTCCCTGACCCACACCATCATCCACTCGACCATCGACCTGGCAAAGGGCAAATTGCCCGTCGGTCATGATCCCGTCCAACTGCACAAGGTGGGGGAGACCGAGCATGGTATTGTGGTGCGCGGCTCGCGCGTGCTCGCGACGCTGGCCCCATTCGCGGACGAGCTCGCGGTTTATCCCGGCGGTCCCATGCCGGATGCCGCCGACGTGCACGCGCTGTCGTTCTCCATACCAATGACTACGCCCGGCCTGAAATTTATTTGCCGCGACAGCGTCGCGGTCAATTCAGGCAAGTTCGATCACCCGTTCTCCAGCCGCTTCGACGAGCAGGATGCGTTTGTAATCTTCGATAATGTCGAGGTGCCGCGCGAGCGCGTATTTATAGATTGCAATCTCAACGTCTATAACAGCGTGATGAAAACGACCTGGTGGCCGAACATCATGCAGCAGACGATGATCCGCGCGCAAACCAAGCTTGAATTTGCCTGGGGCTTGGCCAGCAGCATGGCCGAAGCGATCAATGCGGTTCAGCCGCAGGTTCAGCAACAGCTCGGCGAAATTGCCATGTTTGCCGAACTCGCCCGCGCGTCGATTTTCGCCGCAGAGCAGGGCGCGCACGAATACGGCAACGGCATGTGGGCCTGTGAATTGCGGCCGCTTGCCGGGTTGCGCGCGGCGCTGCCGACCTGGTTTCCGCGCGTCAACGAAATCATTCGCCAGATCGGCTCGCACAACCTGCTGACGACGCCGTCGCGCGCTGCGCTGGCCGATCCGAAACTGCGACCGCTGATCGACCTCTATCTGGCCGGCGTTGGCGTCGATGCCGAGCGGCGCAGCCGCCTCTTTCGTCTGGCCTGGGACTTTGCAGGTACGGCTCTGGCAAGTCGCAACGAACAATACGAACGCTTCTACCTAGGCTCGGTCGGACGAAATCTGACGTCCCTGCAAACCTTCGGCGATCGGACGCGCGCAAAACGCCTTGTCGATCGCTTCCTGAGCGAAGAGCTCGAGCCGTTGGCGGAAGACAAGGATTCGAAGAGACCTCCGATGGAGGCGGCCCAGCAGGACGCCTTCGTTGTTGGTCGAAGCGAACGAAAGGAATCATCTCACACAGGAGGAAACCGATGACCGAGAAACCGATCGCGCCACGCGGAATCAATCATCTTGTACTTAACGTGAGGGATATTGAAGATGCCCATCGCTTCTGGACCGAGGTGATCGGGTTCCAGCAGGTCGGCGAGCTCAAGGAAGCACCTAGCCGTCCAAATCCACCAAAGATGAGGTTCTACAGCGGGGAAGGCGAACACGGCGTGCACCATCACGAACTCGCTCTGGTGGAAAATCCAGACCTTCCGCCGCCGCCCGCAGAATGGGTGATGTTTGGAATGCCCTCAGCTATCAACCACATTGCCATTACCTATCCGAGCCGGGACGCATGGCTGCGCCAGCTGAACTATTTGCAGGCCAAAGGCATCAAGTTCGATCGACGAGTCGAACATGGCATGACCCATAGTCTTTATATCCACGATCCCAATGGTTACGGCGTCGAGTTGGTCTACGACCTGCCGCGCGAGGTGTGGGAAGGGGATTTGGACGCGGCTTTGAACTATGCGGAGCTGTTGCCGACGGATGGGCCCGACGCCCTAGTCGACCGCGTCGAGGTACCGGTCTTTGGTGCCGCGTCTGCGGCCCGTAAGTGAGGAAGCCATGCCAAAACGGCAGAGTATCAACGGCAGCAAGCCGCGCCACGAGAATCCGATTCCTAACGCAAGCCGGATCGGAAATCTCGTCATGTCGAGTGTGATTGTAGGCACCAATCCGGGTACGCGCGAGCTGCCGCCGAGCCTCGAGACACAGGTCGCCAACGTCTTCGCCCATATTCGACACGATATCGAAGCTGCTGGAGGCAGCGTCGATGACCTTATCAAGGTGACGTTCTGGGTCCACGACCCGGCGTCCCAACGGGTGGCACTCAACACAGAATGGGTCAAACTGTTCCCTGACCCGGAGTCACGGCCCGCGCGACATACGCTTACCCTGCCATCGGGGAGCCGAGCGCTGGTTCAAGCAGATTTCGTTGCGGTGCTAAGCTCGGTGGAGTCGTGATGCTGAACTCAGAAGCCATTGACGTGCTTGCTCGCGCGTATCACGCGGCCGAGAAGTCTAGCCAACGTACGCGCGCCGGCAGTGTACTCCATCCGGGCTTCTCGATTGAAGACGCATACGCAGTTCAGCGCCGATGTGTCGAGATCAAGATCTCGGAAGGCAACACGGTAAGAGGGCGCAAGATCGGCCTGACCTCACGCGCGATGCAGCGCGCAACGAACATGGCGGAGCCCGACTACGGGGCGCTTATGGCTGACATGTTTTATGAGAGCGGGGCGGCGATTCCGATTGCCCAATTCGTTCAGCCACGGATCGAGTGCGAGCTTGGCTTTGTTATCGGCAAGCGGCTCAAGGGTCCGAACTGCACCATCTTCGACGTGTTGAGTGCAACCGAATATGTCGTTCCTTGCCTTGAGATTGTCGACGGCCGGACTCATCGGATCGACCCGGAAACGAAGCAGCAAAGGGGTGTGCTGGACAGCATCGCCGACAATGCGGCTGCCGGCGCAGTGATTGTCGGAGGCCTGCCGGCACGGCCGCTTGAGGTCGATCTCCGCTGGGTGGCAGCACTTTGCCATCGCAATGGCACGATCGAGGAATCAGGTGTTGCCGCCGCTGTGCTCAATCATCCCGCCAACGGAGTTGCCTGGCTTGCCAACAAGCTTTCCAGCTTCGATGTCGGGCTTGAGCCCGGCGAGTTTGTCTTGGCTGGTTCTTTTACCGGAATGGTCGAGGCTCGCGCCGGAGACACTTTCCACGTTGACTATCATTCTCTCGGATCGATCACCTGCCATTTCGCTTGACGCGTTGGGGCACGTGCGTCCATGCATCGAGGCTGAACACACAGGGCGGTATGTCTCAACAATCACAAAGCAACGATACGTCGACCATCAAGTTCGGTATCGGCCAACCCGTTCGTCGCTTCGAAGACAATAGGCTCGTGACCGGCCGGGGTCGCTATCAGGACGACATTACCCTGCCGCGGCAGGCCTATTCAGTGTTTCTCCGCTCGCCGCATGCTCACGCGCGCATCCGGTCCATTGATACGGAAGCGGCTCTGGCCGCGCCGGGCGTGCTCGCCGTGTACACGGGTGAGGATTACGCGGCCGATGGTCTCAGCATGCCCAAGGCGATGATGCCGCGCAAAAAGGCCGATGGCTCACCGATGTTCGCACCGCAGCGGCCGGCGCTGGTGATCGATCGCGTTCGTTACGTAGGCGACCCGGTCGCGATGGTGATCGCCGAAACATTGATGCAGGCAAAGGATGCCGCCGAGCTGATTTCAGTCGACTATGAGCCCTTACCGTCCGTGACGTCCACGGCCGAGGCGGCCGGTACGGACGCGCCGCGCTTATGGGACGAGAACCCTGACAATATCTCCCACACCGTGCAGCACGGCAACAAGGCCGCGACCGATGCCGCCTTCGCCCGGGCCAAGCACGTCGTGCGGCGGCGTTACGTCATCACGCGGGTTCACGCTCAATATATGGAGCCACGCGGCGCGATCGGTTCGTACGACGCCTACGAGGATCGCTATACGCTTTATGCCGACGTCAACTATCCCCATCGCGTTCGCAACATGCTCGCCACCTCGGTTTTCAGGGTGCCGGAGAGCCGCGTGCGGGTGGTATGCAACGACGTGGGAGGCGGCTTCGGCGCAAAGGGCTGGCAGTATGTCGAGCACCGTCTGACTTTGTGGGCGGCACGAAAGCTGGAGCGGCCGGTCAAGTGGCGCTGCGAGCGATCCGAAGTCATCCTGGCCGACGAGCACGGCCGCGACAATATCGGCGAAATAGAGCTTGCTCTCGACGACAAGGGAAAGTTTCTGGCCGTGAGGCTGCACATGCTGGCCAATCTTGGGGCCTATGTCGGCTCTGATCGTCAGCTGCTGACGCCCTTTGGCCAGATCATCACGCTCACCGGCGTCTACGACATTCCGGCTGCACATGTGACCATCGACGCCGTGCTGTCGAACACCAGTCCAACCGCGCCTTACCGGGGAGCGGGAAGGCCCGAAGCCTGTTATCTGATGGAGCGCATTCTCGAGGTCGCGTCGCGCGAGCTTGGGATCGATCCGGTCGAGCTACGACAGCGCAACCTCATCCAGTCGACGGCTCTGCCATATCGCACGCCTCTCGGCCCTGTCTACGACTGCGGCGATTTCGCCAGAAATATGCAACTTGCGATCCAGCATTCCGACTATGCCGGATACGAGGGGCGGCGTGCCGTGTCCGAAGCCGCTGGTAAATTGCGAGGTATCGCGCTCGTCAATGCAATCGAGCAGGCGGCCGGCCCAGTTCCCGAATTTGCCGAGGTTCGCTTCCAGCCAAGCGGCAGCGCCATGCTGCTCATGGGCACCAAGTCTCACGGCCAGGGCCACGAAACGTCGTTCAAGCAGATCCTCCACGAGAAGCTCGGCATCGATCCCGCGGAAGTGCAGTTCATCGATGGCGACACCGATCGCGTGGCCTTCGGCATGGGCTCCAACGGTTCACGGTCAATGGTTGCCGGCGGCTCGGCGCTGGCCCTTGCCGCCGACAAAGTCATCGAGAAGGGCAAGCTGATTGCGGCGCACCTGATGGAGGTCGGCGTCGCCGACGTCAGCTTCGCCGACTGCAAATTCAGCGTCGCAGGAACCGATCGGTCGTTGACGCTGAAACAGGTCGCCATGGCGTCATTTCAGCCGGCGCGGTTGCCGAAGGGACTGGCGCCCGGGCTGATCGAGAGCGCGACCTACGCACCGGAGAAACCGACCTATCCAAACGGATGTCACGTCTGTGAAGTCGAAGTCGACCCACAAACCGGCGCGGTCCAGCTGCTCGCCTATCTCGTGGTTGACGACGTCGGGACGGTTATTAACCCGCTCACGCTGGCGGGCCAGATCCATGGTGGCGTCGCGCAGGGTGTTGGTCAGATCCTGATGGAGCAGGTGGTGTATGAGCCGGGCTCGGGCCAATTGCTGACGGCGAGCTTCATGGATTATGCAATGCCGCGCGCCGACACGATGTGCAACATCGCGGTAAAGAGCAATCCCGTGCCGACAAGCACCAACCTGCTGGGCGCCAAGGGCGCGGGCGAGGCTGGTGTCGTCGGCGCGCTGCCGGCCACGATGATTGCCATTCTGGACGCGCTTGCACCGCTAGGTGTGCGGGAAATGGACATGCCGGCGACGAGCGACCGCATCTGGTATGCAATCCAGGCAGATGGTGTCGAGGTCCGGACGTAACGAACGGGCGATGGTCGGCACTTCGGCGGACGGCCTGGTTGTTTGGCTTTTTCAAACGGCGGGAGGAATTGATGGCGCTGCTCGATTCGACACGGGACACATTGCTCACGGTTGCCACATCGACGATTACCGGTGCGCTGCATCGACGCGGCCTGAGCAACATGTTCATGCAGGATGTTAACCCGTTGCGCCAGACGCAAGCGCGAATGGTGGGCATCGCCTACACCATGCGGTTCATCCCGTTCCGGCAGGACAAGGCAGGGGCGAATGCCCCCAATCGTGGCCAGATACAGGTGCAGGCGATGGAGGAGTGCCCGCCCGGACATGTGTTGGTTGTCGATTCGCGGGGAGATCCGCGCGCTGCCTCTGCCGGTGATCTCTATATCGGCAGACTGAAGGCGCGAGGCTGCGCCGGAATCGTCACCGACGGCGGCTTGCGCGATTCGGAAGGAATATTGAAAGTGGGGCTCCCGGCCTATTTGCGGCGCCCAAGCTCACCGCCGAGTCCCATTGTGCATCAGGCCTTCGATCTCAACCTGCCAATCGCCTGCGGCGGCGTTGCCGTTTACCCGGGCGACATCGTGGTCGGCGACTGCGACGGCGTGGTCATCATTCCCGCCGATATCGTCGATGCGATCGCGGAAGAGGTTTCGGCCACGACCTTATATGACGAGTTCGCCGAAGAAGAGGTCGCGCGCGGCCGGCCTCTTCCAGGTCTGTTTCCGAACGTAGGAGAGGACGCCAAGCGCGACTTTGAGGCCTGGAAGCTCAAGCGTACGGCAGGTCGTCCGTAAACGCGACATCCATGGTCGTAGCCCTTATGACGATCTGCGTCGGGAGACGTGCAACATATTCCCAGTGAGCGGCCACTTTTGGCGCAAAGCGGCCGTTCATACGCAAGCGGGATCTCGTGGTCGGTATCGAAATGAGTAGAAAACTATCCAGTTTCCAACCGGCAAGGAGATCGTAAAACCTTGTCAGTCAGGTAACGAAATTCACACTATCTGCTTTGGCCTCAGCCGCCTCGATTTCCTGGGCAGCTTCGATCTCATTTTGATCCGATTTGATCTTAGCGGCGTTTGCGCTGCTTGTTTCGTCCGCGACGAGCCTGACTTCCGCCTGACTGACGATAATATGCGCCGGGTACGTGGGACCGATGGTACTCATGTGCCAATCCTGCTTTGAGTTACTCAATCTTGCAGAGATTTGTTCATGGTTTCCTAAGAGGTTCGGTTAACGCGCCTCGCTCAGTTCATCATGCCTTCACAAACGAACTCTAATACCAACGGCCCTAGTTATTGACTGTTGCCCATGTTCGGGTGGTGATTGACGCGATGCGGTTTGGATCTTGCTCAAAGAAGTTCCGCTCGATTATCGAAGCGCATGGTGGGCGGCTGTGGGCGACCAGGTGCGAGCCGCGGGGTGCTCTTTTTCAGTTTACGGTCCCTGCCACCTGAGCGGACGGATCGTGATCGAGGCGATGTCGCTTTGGCACGAAACCGACATGGCCGGCTTGGTCGGCGATGTCCGGTCTCGGGGGTGGAACGGAAGTCGGATTTCGAGGCCGGCAGGTCCGTTGATGACCCCCGAAGCGGACATGCAGTCTGAGCGACCGTATAGCCCGCTCGACAAAGAGACGTGGCTGAGGGTTGCCGCAGAGTGGATGAGAACTCGCTCAATCCGTCGATGAAAGAAACGGCAAGCGCCGGGAGTAAGGCCGCCTCAATTGGCGGCCTCTTATTGGGCCGTCGCGCTTCTAGGAAGCAGGGCGGCGTCTTCCTCGGGTGAATAGTCCAACGCCAATTGCGTGGGGGCGTCCTGCCGAGGTACAGCTGACCTAGTTTTGTTTAAACGTCGGCGGGGGCACTTCTCGCCTTTAGGGCCTCGGGACATTACGCAACTTCTCCTTTGCCGCCATATATTCGGCTTCGAGGGGCAGGTTGTCGAAATCTGGTTTGTAGCCGTTATTCTCATAAGTCGATCTAGGTATCGGGATCGAAACGCCGTCGTAATCAACCTGAACCGACTGATCCGACGTTTTGAACAATCCTGTCGGCATAGCGCCAGTCCCCTTACTTTCCGCTAAAGCATGCGACGGGAGAACTACGCGAGGGGCTTGGTCGACCCCATGCCAGCCACCCAAACAAAAAGACCGCCGGATCGACCGACAGTCCTTCCGTTAACATGCATGTCAGTTGGGGTTGGATGCGCTCGACTTTGCTTTGGCCGTATGACACTGCCACTCTGGGACTGGTCTCTTGTTGGTGCTAGCCGGTGCGAGAACCTCATCGATCAAACCCAACTTAAAAATGAGCAAGGCCGGAAAAAGATCAAGTGAGCGATGCTGACCTAGATCGATCGATCTTCCCGTCAAAATCGCCAGCAGCATTGCTGAGCGGTCTGACGCCGCAAGGGCTCAAAAGGGTTTGATCTACTGGTAGAGCATTTGTTTTCAGGTCAGGTCGGACACCCTTGGTAGGATTTCCTAGCGCGATGAGCTGCAAGCTCCCTCCGTCGGTGAAAACGGTTCGGCGGCGGCTATCCAAAGTATAACTCCGAGAATCCGGCTAATCGCTCTAAGAGGGCTTGGGCAACCTCATTTTACGTGTCTGGGTCCCAACTAGAACGCGACGACTTTCGACGTTGCGGCTGCGCGATCAAAATCACACGGATTAATGCGCAAAGCTCTTGCAAGTCGACCTAGTACTGTGACGCTCGCTGAAACAGCGCCTCGCTCAATCGAACCAAGATACCGTGAACTCAGCCCCACCCGATCGGCCGGTTCCTCCTGCGTCATTTCTCAACAATCAGCACTCGCGTTGGACACGCATTGAAAAATTGTACCACGTGAACGACCACAAAAGTGCTAACCGGGTTGGGATTGCGGTTTTTTCCTCGGGTCAGCTATCGCTCAAGCGCCGTCAGCAGCGACTAAGGGGCGAAATGTACGAAGTTCTGATATTGCTGGTTCTGGTAAATTTAGGCTTCACCAGCTACATCTGGCGAACGGTCAGGCGTGGCCCTAAGCGGAAATTTCTAGGCAAGCTGCTAAATGGCAAGCCCATCACGCCCAATCATACACCGTCTTCGTTACGAAACGGCATCGAGCTACGAATCACCGACGAGGATCGACGGTTCTTCTCCGATTTCGAGATGTTTGCCGACGCTCTAAACCACAGGTTCGAGCCAAACGAGCCATGGCGGTTGCAAGAACGACCTGACGCTGAACTCATAGGCCGCGAGGAGCCAGAGTACGGTCGTCGCTACGAGATTTTCTATAACGAATATAGCGTTGGAAACCTGCAGATTTTTGCGAGCCATCACTACGGCCCCGCTGATCCACAGGTCGGAACTGAAATCGAGTTGCAGTACGCTCGATTGCTGCCGTTTGGCGAAATCAACAGGTTCATTTCTGCTATCGCTAACTTCACGGCATCAGGAAATGCAGAAGAAGCTCAGCGTGTAAAAAGTACAATTCATGAAACGATGCTCAATGAGCTTTGGCACTCCGACCTAGATAGCCGGAATAGCGGCGGATCAATCGAGCTTCGGTTTGATGGATCAGCGGCGGCTTTTTTGAGGACTTCAACAAACCGGAAAGCCCGCTCGATCTGACAGAACATCCAAGCCAACTCCGCTCCAAAACCGACATCGTCGCTCTCGGCCTTGGAATCTAAGAGCTCAGTGATCAGAAACAGGTCACGGAACGTCCGAACCTGGCGGGAAGGGTTTCCACCACGACTCTAGCGCAGCCCCGCAGACCGTGCAGACCGCGTTACCCGTATGCGATACCGATGGTAAACTGAGCAGCGTCGAGTTGGGGATCATTCGATTTCTTAGAACTCATTTAGTTTTCCCCTGCCAGCCCTCGGGATGTTTGCCGATCCACTCGGCGGCCTGTTGTTCGGTGGCGAAACCCGTGACTACTTCCGTCTCACCATCGGGCCAAAGAACATCGACCACCCAGCCAATTCCGGGATTACCTTTTCGCGCCAGGAAAGCGGGTCGGTATTCGGACATCTCGCGAATATGGGCCTACGGCGCGCCGGTTCCAGCCGGTCGTCTGACAACAATCAAACCGACCGACCGCAACCTGGGTCGACGGCAATATTGCATCGTGAGGGCTTGGCTATTGCACGTCCGGTGGTATTCGCGGCTTCAGCTGGCCGCTTCAGGATCTCGCAAGAGCGCCAGGGGGTGATCTCACGGTTTAAGTTTATCGATTTCCGCCGCGATATCGTCCTCGGTAGCCTTTTCAGCGGTGATCAGTTCCTGCAAAAGGCCGCGCCGAAAATCACGCTCCGCTGTTTCCATCAGCCCGGCCACCAAATCTTCTGGCACTCGGTTGAGAGCAGCGTCTTGATAGATTTCGGAGCTGACCGAATAAGTGAAGCCATTTGCCGGGATGTCGTCGATGAAAATGCGAACCATCCAGCCGGTTAACGTCGGTATCGCGCGAATTTCGTAAACCCTGCCGCCGTGTTCGAAGGTCGTTGTCTTAGTCATCGCACGTTTTCGCACTGCGCTGCAATCCAATGCGGTGACTAAGTCGATACAAACGCTGCACGCAAAAAGCAGACAAGACGCTGTTAAAGCCGTCGAGCAACGGATCGACGACGCGCTTGCGCCGAAAAAGCGGCGGCTTGTGAAGCCGCGTTGACGAAGCGACTAATCAAATGCAACGCCGATCCGGCGTGCCTTCCGCCAAACGACGTGACAGTGGTGATTGCTGTGCTCGACGTTGATCACAAGATCGAATGAACTGGGAATGCCGATTTGGCTTTCGACCTCAAGATTCGCACCGCCAACCGACATATTGCGGACCAGGCAGTCGATCCCGGAGCCGTCGAACGAGATTGTTCCGGCCCTTATCGCATTCTGGCGTTGGGTGTCGCGATTGTGGTCCATCAGAACCCCCTTATGCCAAAGCGTTCAAAATTTCCCTAAGTAGGCCATTCGCATTTTATGCTCGTGGCAACGATCACGGTTATCCAATTAGATGTTCGAGAGCCTTCCACAAAGACCACGCCAGTAGCACTCTCCTTGGGAAAGTCTCATTGAGCCACTTCATGGAAGCATTTGTGCGCTTCTCTCAACCCAATAGATACGACCGGTTTCAGGCTCATAAAAGTATTGCGTTGCAACAATGCCGTTAAGAGGCGCCTACAGAGACGCATACGATGCCATGGAAAACCCCGGAAGATTATGACCGCACGAACGTCCGTTACATCCGGCGGCGGCGTAATCGGCTTGTCTATCGGAGAACAGCCAAGGCGGCTGCACTGCTAGTCATCGCGGCGCTATTCGTGTTCGCCTGTGCGCGAAGCGGATTGGATGGTTTTACAAGGTCAGTTAGCTAGCGAGAGATCGCGCAAAAATGTGTGGCCTCATGGCCCGTTGGCGACGCAATAGAGACATCCCGCAATGTCCGTTCTTTGGTCGCTATCAGGGGGAAAGCGGACCTAGCGCAACATCCTCAAACTGTCGCAATTGACCCAACTCGGAGTGCGCCAGGAAGCTGGCAAAGAATAGGAGGTGAAAGTCCCCCACGGGGAAGGTCTAGCCAACCGCCCCGACCCCGAGTGATGCGCGGCGTCCCGCGAGGGCCGACGTGAAGCGTTCACAGGGGAGACCACGGGCCAAGTATTGAGCTGCGAAACGGGTCTAATATTAGGTCATGTCGTCGGCAAGGCTAAGTGAGGCACTCCGTTGCCGAAAGGTGGAGTCAACAGATAGGCCGAACCGGAAACGATGGCTGAAGGCCTGAACGAGAGGAGAGGCAAGTAGGACATGAATCTCGAGAGCGACAAGCGGCTGAACATCCAGTTGAGACTGGACTTCTCATCGACGCCGACGGGTGAAGCCCGGCAGGCGTTGCGGGAAGACATCAAATCGCTCTCGGTGGTGTTTGAACCCGAACGCCCAGCCAACACGAGTCGAATCATTTGATCGAAGCGCGTTAGCGTAACTTCTCGAACCGCCGGATACGGGCCCATATGTCCGGTGGTGTGGGAGTTGCGCCTTGCAAGCGCGTTGAAGTCTGCCGTCTGCGATGACGGCCGTGGCAAAGCCTAGCGAGCAGCCACGAACCAAGTCTTGTGTGGCGTCCGGTAACGGCCGTTGCGAAGCGTAGACAGGGAGGTTGCAGGCCGGAATGAAGTGAACGGGAAAATAGCCCCGAAATCGAACGTGATCGGAGTAGCCGACCCTGTCTCTCAAAGGGGAAGGCGGAATCAAAGACCGCGACTTCGCAAGCGGCCTGAGGTGCTCCCGGGGTTCGTACCGCCAGCATGCAACCAAAGGCGTTGACGTGAACAAGGGAGATCCATCCGGTTCAGGCGAAAGCTTGTAGGACCTGCCAAGCCGAAGAGGTGAGAAGGGTCTGATGACCGGGTGGAAGTCAGACTGACTGATAGTACTCCGAGGTCGGGAGAGCCGGCTACATGGGGAAGCGGTCAGCGGTAGTTGAATTGTTCTTGGGCGACATGGACTCCATGCAACGGGAGTTACGGCCTTCTACTCAGAGAGAAGATCAGCTGACCATGGAAACGAAACTTGAACAGATAGCAGTGAAAGCTGTGAACCAACTGCCGAAGAGCGTGGTGCGGGAAATCCGCACGCCACGTTCTGTGGGAGCCGGGGGCGGGTGACTGCCCCCGATGACCCGGTGGGCGGAGCCGCGAGGCTCCCCCCTATCCCGATCTTTGGCACTTTTCGGACCTCGCGCGATGTCCGACTTAAGTCTGTAATGGGCCGGCAGCTCAAAAGCGGACGTTGGCCAGCCGCCGCCGACCAACCTCGATTTATAAGTCGAACGGACCACAAGCCCTTTCATGCCTTGCAGAATGATCACGCTCAATCACCCCGATTGAGGGATCAGCCGTGACCAAACGTGCAAGTGGGGTATCGAGTGGGATACTTGTGCATCAACATACTTGAAGGAAGAATCTCATTTAGATGAAGCCTGTCGGCGCGAAGAAGCCCAAGCACGGACCGGATCACAAGGGTCCGAAGCATCACGGCAAAAAGCACGGGCCCAAACATCCACACGAAGAACATCACCACTAGGACAATTGGCGGCCATGGAGACCGCCGTCTCCCACTTGAAATAGGAGAACATAGTGAGCCGTCGTGAGACAGAGCAACAGGAGGGCGAGTTGGCTCCGTCGCCACGCAGCCTGCGCGGTCCGAGGCGCGCAATTTGGCGTCGAGATTCGAGAGCGGTTCGTCGAGCAGCAGCGGCTCGCGGACAAGCGCGCGTGCGAGCGCGACACGCTGACGCTCGCAGACAAGCGGCGATCTGATGATCGACGGCAACGTCGTCAACGATATTCCGCCACGCGCCCGCGGCGTCGCGATGATGTTTCAGAGCTACGGCCTCTATCCGCACTACACGGTGCGCAAGAATATCGCCTTTCCGCTGCGGACGCAGCGTGTTCCAGGCCACGCTCAGCGTGATGCCGTCGACGGCGGAAACCTCGCCAAATGTCTTGATGATATCCCTGGTCAGTACCGCAGCCATCGGACCTCCCGGTCATTCAACACGACGCGTCCGCCCCGCCGGCCTTCCCCAGCGGGACGCACGCCGCAGTTCACCGACGCGCCGGACCGCGCGATGGCGCAGTCCGGGCATGCACGATCAGGCCTTCTTCAGCCACTTGTCGAAGATGGCCTGGCATTGCTGCGCGGCCCATTTCACCAACTCTTCCGGCGTCGACGCAGCCGTTGCCGCCTTCGCCATCATGTCGCCGATGATGAATTTGTTATAGATCTCGTCGGTGGCGGGCCAGGCCGGTCCCGGATAGCCGGTGGCAGCCGACCACTCGTCCGAGGTCTGCAGGATCGCCAGCTTGTCGCGGGGGGTGGACGTCGGGTCGTCGGACAGGATCGGCATCGGCTTAGGTACGATATTGGCATAGATCGGCATGTTGTATCCGGTACTTGCCTTGAAGGCGTCGACCCAGTTGTCGGCATAGTATTTGAGGAAGTCCATCGCCGTGTCCTTGTTCTTGGCGAACTTCCAAATTCCGTAGGAATTCGGTGCGCTGTCCATCAACAGGCGTACCGGGCCCTTGGGCGGCTTCATCACGAAGATATCGTCGGCCACCTTCTTGTTGAGCTGCTGGGCGGTCCGATAGGCCGAGATGGGGTTGATGATCAACGAGCTGACCCCGGAATCGATGAACTGGTTGTTGCTGGCGTCGCTCCAGGACAGCACGTCCGACGTCATCGCCTCCTTGTAGAGGGCTGTGACGAATTTCACCGCCTCGACCGTCTCCTTGCTGTCGAGCGTGACGCGCTTGCCGGTTTCGTCCTGTTCAGAGGCGCCATAGCTCCACAGTAACCCGCGCCATGTCGTCTCCGGATCGTTGCTGTGGCCGAGCGAGATTCCGACGGGATGGCCTTTTGCCTTCAGCTTGGCGCCGCCGATCCGAATATTGTCCCAGGTGTCCGGCGCCACCCCGACCTCCTCCCACAGGCTCTTGCGGTACATGGTGGGGAAGTTGATGTAGTAGTCGGGATATGCAGACCAGGTCTTGTCGTCCTGGTTGTAGCCGATCTGCCTCCCGATGAGGCTGATCTTCCCATGCTTTTTCTCGACGTACTCGACCAAGCTCGTAACGTCGACAAGGAACTTCCGGTAGAGGTGCGGCCCGCCGGCGCCGTTCCACTGGAACATGTCGTGGCCCGATCCGGCCGACGCTTCAGCGGCCGCGCGCGAGGCGACGTCCTGGACCGGGATGTGGTCGACCGTCACCTCGATATTGTTCTTCGTACCCCAGTCCTTTGCGAACTGGTCGAACCACTTGTCATACGCCGGGACGAAATCATTCCATTGCACGATCGTCAGCGTCTTGGTGTCGGCCAGTGCCCGTGACACGAATGGCGCGGAGATTACGGGTGCCGCACTGACGGCGGCAACGGTGAGGCCCGTTTCCTTCAAGAACCGGCGTCTCGTGACACGCGGAATTCTGCTCGTGCTCATCTTCGGCTCCTCCTCTCTTTGGGGCCAGTTGGATTAGGCGGGTCCGGATGAGAGAATTGCCTCGTCCACTGGATCATATTTTTAAGCCGCCAGCATAGCGCTGCGATGTTCTCCCCGGCATCAGGACTAAAGCCGGTCAACAGCTATGACCTATTGCGTGTCTCCCTTGAGAGGTTCTCTTGAATTGTTGCGTTTGACCGTCAATTTGGTGGGAGTGAAATTTCACAGCGTACGGACACGTCGAAACACTAGCTACGGCCTCGAAATTGGATCTCCCCACCAATAAGCATGGCGAGGTTATCCTTCACCTCGATTTCGAATGCCTTGCGCGGCCCCTTGGGTCACAGCAGAGAGAGCCTCTTCGAGGGCTTCGAGCTCCGCTTCGACCTGTAGTCGATTAGATTTGAGGTCAGCGATACGATGGTTTGCGTCGACCGGTTAGTGGCAACATTTCCTCACGTTCTGTCAACGCCGCGCGAGGTCGCTACGTCGTACGATTACAAATCTCGCGCTCAAATCACCATTTCAGCTCTGCGCTTCGCTCCTGTCCGCAGTCCGCGTCGAAGCTGCGCAACGTTGGTTCAGATTGGCCGAGAGGCAGCACGCCTCACCTCGGGGGGTGAGTGCAGAGTGAGATAATACGTCGGGAGCGGACATCAGTGCAGAGAATCCTGAGGGGAAGACCAATTGCCGGCGGCGTGCCATTCCGACAAAGGGAAAACCTACTACCCTTTCTGAGAGCCCGGACAAACGGCTGGAATTCATGTCTCTCTTTCATGAGACAGCCGTCGTCGCGGTCCCAGATCATCATCCGCCCGCGTCGAAGAAGCGCGTGACCATCGCCGATCTCGTAGATCAGCCGCTGATCGTGCCCGAGCGCCGTTCGCGACCCCATAGTCACGATCTCACCATGAAGCTATTTGCCGAGGCCGGACTTGAGGCCCGCATCGTTCAAATTGCCGATGAAAAGCAAACCATCGTCAATCTAGTAGCTGCCGAATTGGGCGTTGCAATTGTACCCAAATGGACTGCGCGAATGGCACATTTGAGAGAGGTCCGGTTTTGGCGCATAAGCGCCCGTGGCCGATGATTAGAGCTCGATCTGGTCGGCGATTTGTAGAGCGTCATCCACCTCTATCCCGAGATAGCGGCGCGCAGGTTACCAGTCTTACGATAGATCTGGGCGGCCTTCGTGCGCCGCATCGAGTGCGTGCCGTAAGGGGCCAACTCTAAGCCGATACTTTCAACCCAGCGATGCACCAGCCGGGCATATTGGCGGGTGGATATGTGGGCCTTGCGTGAAGTCGACTTGGGAAGAGATATCGGGAGCCAGCGTTGGTAACCAGGCTTCAACGGAAGTTTCTCGACTGCTCCGTGATCTCGAACTGGACTGGTCGACCTGTCTTCTTTTGAATGATCGTGGCTCGATGCTGTACCTTTGCTCCTGGGCAAACGTCGTCTAACTGAAGTTTGACCAGGTCGCAGGCGCGAAGCTTGCTGTCGATGACTAGGTTAAAGATGACAAGGTCGCGCCACGATCGTGCGATTTCTAGGCGAACGCGAATAGACCAGACGTGCTTCTGTTCGAGAGGCTTTTTCTGGCCGATGAGCAATCCCTTATTCCAAGGTCGTTGGACTCCGCCGGCAGAACGTACAGCCTGCGGTAGGGGTAGGCACCTCTAGCGTCGGTTGCTGTACGGAAGGGCCGTTTAACGGATGCTTCGCTCTTTTATGACAATTCTGACAGACGCGGTCGCGCAACCGCCTGTCCAGCTATTCGATGGAGATAGAACGTGAACACTTGGTTAAGGCAGCCGCTGATTTCCGCCCTTGCGGCCTTGCTCGTTTTCATTGGCGCCGCCGCCATGGCAGCCGACGGCGCGAACAAAGACGATGCCATCGCGATGGTCAAGAAAGCGGTCGCCTTCGTCAAGGAGCAGGGTCCCGAAAAGGCCTACTCTGAATTTACCAACAAGGACGCCAAATTCATCGATCGCGACTTGTACGTCGTCGTCTATCAGCTTGACGGCAAGGTGCTGGCCCACGGCTCGAACCCAAAATTCGTCGGCAAGGACATGAGCGATGCACAGGACGTCGACGGCAAGCTCTTCGTCAAGGAGCGCATTGAAATGGCTACTAAGCAGCCTTCATTCTGGCAGGACTACAAGTTTGTCAATCCGGTGACCAAGAAAGTTGAGCCGAAAGAGATGTACTGCGAACGGCTAAATAACACCGCAGTGTGTGCGGGCATCTACCAGAGCTGACACCCAACAATCAGCTTTGCAGGTCGATCGTCGCATCGAAAGGTTGATATGTTCAACTGGATTAGAAACATCGGCCTTTCCTGGAAGGTTCAGCTTGCCCCCGCCCTCCTGATCCTGGTTCTGCTGGGTGTCGGCGCCTACGCCTTGCTTGCGTTGCGGTCGAATCAGGCCGCGGTCGACGCGCTCGTCTCAGGGCCAGTCCGGCAATCGGAACTTGCAAACGATCTTACTACCGCCGCGTGGACGGCGCATGCCAAGCTGTATCGTCTTGCAGCCACCGCAGCCAATGAAAAGGATGAGAAGAAGATTGCGGCCTTCGCCAAGGAGGCCTTAGATGCCGCCACTAGGATTTCGGAGGCCTTGAAGGCGGTCGACGGCGCTCGGGGCGAATTCAAGCCCGAGGCCCTTGAAAAACTGAAGGCTGCCGTCACAGGCTATCTCAAGAAATCGAAAAACGCGATCGAAATGGCCGATGGTGACGCTGGGTCGGCGCTGATGTTCATCAAAGGCGCGGAAAAAAGCTTTGCCGATATCGAGAAGCTGACCGACGATTTGATCACGAGCAGCGGTGACAGCAAGGATCGCGAGATTGCGCGTGCCGGGATCAAGCTAGAGCAGCAGCAATTGACGCTGATGGTGGTGCTCTTGGCTGTGGCTTTCGCCGGTATCGTCGTTTCGTTCTTGATTGGCCGGAATATTTCTCGCCCAGTGGTCGCGATGTCGAAGGCAATGCGCGAGCTCGCGGCGGGGAATTTCGAAGTTCAGCTGCCGGGTCTGGACCGCCGCGACGAAGTCGGCCAGATGGCCCACCGGGTTCAAGAATTTAAAGTGCAGGCCGTCGCCAAGGCCGAACGCGAGACCGCGGAACGTGAAGAAAAAATCGCGAGCAGCAGGCGGCCCGCCGAATCGAGCTTTATAACCTGGCCGAGAGTTTTGAGACCACAGTCGGCAATATCATCGAGAAAGTCGGCTCCGCCTCGACCGAGCTGGAAAATTCGGCCGCTATTCTGACTAAGAGCAGCGAGGCAACCCAGCAGCTCAGCACGGTTGTTGCGACGGCTTCGGCTGAAACCTCCACCAACGTGCAATCGGTAGCCTCCGCAACGGAGGAGATGGCCGGCTCCATCAACGAAATCGGACGCCAGGTGGCGGATTCCAACAGGATCGCGAATGAGGCGGTCGATCAGGCGCAAAAGACTGACGAGCGGATCGCTAAATTATCGCTCGCCGCAAACCGCATCGGAGACGTCACCCAATTGATCACTACGATCGCGGAGCAGACCAATCTGTTGGCGCTAAACGCGACCATTGAAGCCGCGCGCGCCGGCGACGCCGGCCGGGGTTTTGCGGTAGTGGCGCAAGAGGTCAAGGCGCTCGCAGCGCAGACCGCCAAGGCTACCAGCGAAATATCTACGCAGATAGCCGCAATGCAGGCGGCGACGCAGGATTCGGTGGTCGCGATCAAGGAGATCAGTGGCACGATCGGGCGGGTGTCTGAAATCGCCGCGGCGATCGCCGCCGCCATCGAGGAGCAGGGCGCTGCCACCCAGGAAATTGCCCGCAACGTGCAGCAGGCAGCCATCGGTTCTACGCAGGTCGCGACCAACATCGCCGACGTCAACCGCGGTGCCGGTGATACCGGTTCGGCGTCCTCCCAGGTGCTTTCGTCCGCGCAAATGCTTTCGAATGAAAACCAGCGCCTGAAGGCCGAGGTCGCCAAGTTCCTCGCCACCGTTCGGGCCGCGTAAAATTCTGCGTCAAATCGCACGTAACGTGTTGCCGGAGAGCGCCCTCTGCCGGTGTTTCAGACCCTTCCACTTTTCGGTACAGTTCTCTTATGGTCCGCGCACTGAAGTCACCCAAGAAACGGGGCCGCGAACAGCCTAAGGCTTCTTCTCCTTTTTGGGCACTTAACAGACGTCGAGCCAGCGCCCTGCCACGTCCGGGGCGAAGCGGACATCTCAGAGCCACGCCGTCATGTCGGCTTATGACCACTACTACTGGATGAATCCGCGCCGCGCATCTACGCCCACAAATAAGAAGGCCGGCGGGCGCTACGCCGCCGACCACCTCTTTCAACTGCCGGCTCTGCTAGTCCGGTTGCGCCGCATTTCTGAGCAGAGCCTGGATCGAATTTGGTTAATAAAAGCTTAACTCGCTTTCTTTTGAGTTAGACGAGCAAAGGTTGTCGAATGTCTCTGGCTGATGTCGCTGACCCGCTTGGTCAGTGATATGCACCTGCCAACCCGTGTCCATTAGCGCACGCGCCTTCGCAACAGCAACTCCGGATCGATCCGCAGGGTTTGTGTCATGTGCCCATCCTTGGATGAGTGGATCGTGAAGGTCATATCGCCTCCTCGCCCCCAACACAGCCGATCACAAGCGAAGGAATACGAAAGGAAAAATCATCCCGCAGCGCAGCGGCAAGCATTGGAGAAATGTCGCCTGTTGCCACCTTTGAGGCATGCCGACGGGCCCTTGGTATCACCCTCACCGGTGAGCCGCGAAATGAGCCGCAATGGCGGCCATGATCGCTACCGAGCGACACTTGCGGACGAGAATGCCTGGGCGCGAGCTCGTCGTCCAAAATGTTGTAAATTGGCGAACAGTCCGCGGCTACGGCGAGCTGTAGCGGGGAAGCTCAGATTGGATTGGTCGCCTGAGCAGATAGCCGGTTGGCTGAAGAGAACGCATCCTGAAGACGAGTGTAATCAGGTGTCACACGAGACGATCTACCGCAGCTTATTTGTACAAACACGTGGCGTGCTCAAGAAAGAGCTGCTTAGTCATCTTCGATCGAAGCGCTCGATGCGTCGCTCCCAGCCGGTTGATCCGAATGGCGATAGACGGGGGCATATCAAGGATATCGTCTCAATCCGTCAGCGACCGGCGGCGGTTGAAGATCGGGCGGTGCCTGGCCATTGGGAAGGCGATCTGTTGTCCGGGCCGAACAACAGCTACATCGCGACCTTGGTCGAGCGTCATACGCGTTACGTGATGTTGGCCAAGGTGGCCGGTAAGGACACCCGGACGGTCGTCACCGCGCTCATCAAGCAGGCGAAGAAGCTACCAAAGGAGCTGTATAAGTCTCTGACCTGGGATCGGGGAAAGGAACTCACGGATCATCGTCGGTTTACGTTGGCGACCAAAATCGACGTCTATTTTTGTGATCCGCAAAGCCCGTGGCAGCGCGGGTCGAACGAGAACACCAATGGCCTGCTGAGACAGTACTTTCCAAAGGGCACCGACTTGTCGGTGCACTCGCAAGCCTATCTGAACAAAGTGGCTCGTCAGCTCAACGAACGACCGCGTGAGACCTTGCAATTTGAAACCCAGCAGAGAGATTTAACGCCCGTGTTGCGTCGACCGGTTGAGCCGGCAGGGAATTCTGGAAGTAACCTGACAACGGCTCGAAACAACGCGAATGACCCCGCAGCGGAAGTAGCGCCTGCGAGGTCTGGTGACTCCCCCTGGGCTGCACGTGGTCGCGGTGACGCTCGTGCCACGTGCCACCGCGTTCTTCCCGCAACGGAGCCGGTTTTCAGAGAGACCTTACTGCGACAAATCACCGCCGGAGTGGAGTCGCCCATTCGATGCGGCTGAGCGCGCCATCGTTGACAGCTCTTTCGGCGGCCGATACCAATGTCGAAAACCTGATAAAAAAGAATAGCTTCCAGAGGAACGTCGGGAGGGTGTCTTGGCGCCGCTCCTTCAGATCAAGGATTTGCATACCGAGTTCCGGACCGGCGCGGGAGTCGTGCGCGCCGTCGATGGGGTATCCTATGCCGTCGAGCAGGGCGAGACGGTCGCGATCGTCGGCGAGAGCGGGTCGGGCAAGTCCGTCGGGGCGCTGTCGATTCTACGCCTGATCCCGGACCCGCCAGGGCGGATCACGCGCGGCGAGATTCTCTTCGCCGGCCGCGATCTCATGCAGCTCTCCGACGAGAAAATGCGTGAAGTTCGGGGCGGCGATATCGGCATGGTCTTCCAGGAGCCGATGACGTCGTTGAATCCCGTTCTCACCATCGGCCGGCAGATCACCGAGACGGTCGAGCAGCACCGTCGGGCCGATAGCGCTGCGGCGCACCAGCGCGCCATCGAGCTCCTCGGACTGGTCGGCATCGCCGATCCGACCCGCCGCCTCAAACAGTATCCGCACCAGCTCTCGGGCGGCACGCGCCAGCGCGTCATGATCGCGATCGCGATCGCCTGCGATCCCAAGCTCGTCATCGCGGACGAACCGACGACCGCGCTCGACGTGACCATCCAGGCGCAGATACTCGAGCTGATGAACGGGCTAACGCGCCGGCTCAACGTGGCGCTCATCATCATCACGCACAATCTCGGGGTGGTGGCGCGCTACGCCAAGCGGGTCAACGTGATGTATGCGGGCCGCATCGTGGAGAGCGGCCCGGCGGCGGCGATCTATCACGACCCGCGCCATCCCTACACGATGGCACTGCTGCGCTCGGTGCCGCGGCTCGATCGCCCGCGCCAGGCGCGCCTCGACCCGGTGGGCGGCCAGCCCCCCGACCTCACGCGCCTCGACCAAGGCTGTGCGTTCCGCCCGCGCTGCCGCTTCGCGGTCGACGCCTGTGCCAAGGCGCGACCGCCGCTCGCGCCGGCTGGACCGGCGGGCCACCTTTCCGCGTGCCTGCGCGCCCACGATTTCAGCGCCACAGCCGGAGCGGTGGCATGACGGCGCTCGCAACCGACGCTCCGACGCTCCTCGAGGTGAAGGGGCTGCGGAAACACTTCCCGGTCACCGAGGGCATCCTCGCGCGCCGCATGGTCGGCGAGGTGAGGGCCGTCGACGGCGTCGACTTCACGCTTCGCCGCGGGGAGACGCTGGGGTTGGTCGGCGAAAGTGGTTGCGGCAAGACGACGACCGGCCGGTGCATCCTGCTGCTCGAGCGGCCGACCGCCGGCGAGATCGTCTATGACGGCGTCGACCTCACCAGGCTCAAGCACAAGCAGCTCCTGCCGCTGCGGCGCCGCATCCAGGTGATCTTCCAGGATCCATACAGCTCGCTCAATCCGCGCATGAAGGTCGGCGACATCATCGCCGAGCCGATGAAGGTGCACGCCATCGAGCCCGATGCGGCGCGCCGCGCGGCGCGGATGCGCGAGCTGCTCGCGATCTGCGGCCTCAATCCGAACTTTGCCGATCGCTATCCGCACGAGATGTCGGGCGGCCAGCGCCAGCGGGTTGGAATCGCGCGCGCGCTCTCGCTCAATCCCGAATTCATCATCTGCGACGAGGCCGTATCCGCCCTCGACGTCTCGATCCAGGCGCAGATCGTCAACCTGCTCGAGGACCTGCGCGAGCGCTTCGGCCTCACCTATCTGTTCATCGCGCACGATCTGTCGGTGGTGCGGCATCTCTGCCAGCGCGTCGCCGTGATGTATCTTGGCCGCATCGTCGAGTTGGCGGATTGCGAGCCGCTGTTCGACAACGCGCTCCATCCCTACACGCGGGCGCTCCTCGATTCGGTGCCGGTGCCGGATCCGAGCGTCGAAGCCGGCCGCAGGTTCCGACCTGTGAAGGGGGAGGTGCCGAGCCCGATCAACCCGCCGCCGGGCTGCGCGTTTCATCCGCGTTGCCCGATCGCGGTCGAAAGCTGCAGCCGGGTCCGCCCGGAGCTGCGCGAGGTGCGAGCCGGCCACTGGGTGGCCTGCAGCGAGGTGCGTTAGATTTGCGTCGAGCTGGGCGTTTCCACGGCTGCGGCGCGCGGCGTCGGAAAATGATCCGGACTAACAACAACGGAGGAAGGCAATGATCAGGACATCAGGATTAGCGGCTGCCGGTCTCGGCACGGCGCTTTGTGTCGCCGCTATGGCCGGCCCTGCGGCGGCTGCTGACACCCCGAAGCGCGGCGGGACGCTCACATACATGATCCCGGCGGACGCGCCGCCGAGCTTCGACGGCCACCGCGAGACCACCTTCGCGACCGTGCATTCGGCGGCACCGTTCTACAGCGTGCTGATCCGCGTCGATCCCAACAATCCGTCCTCGACCACCGACTTCGTCTGCGATCTGTGCACCGCGATGCCGACGCCGACCGATGACGGCAAGACCTATACGTTCAAGATCCGCGAGGGCGTGAAGTTCCACGACGGCACGCCGCTCACCGCCGCCGACGTGGCGGCGAGCTGGCGGGCAATCATCCACCCGCCGGAAGGCGTCTCGAGCGCACGCGAGAGCTATTACATCATGGTCGACAAGGTCGAGGCGCCCGACCCGACGACCGTGGTGTTCCGCCTGAAATTCGCGACCGGCGCGTTCCTGCCGGCGCTCGCTGATCCCTTCACCTGGATCTACGAGAAGGCCATCCTCGACAAGGACCCGCGCTGGTACGAGAAGAACATCATGGGCTCCGGCCCGTTCAAGCCGGCCGGCTACGAGATCGGCCAGTCGATCAAAGGGGTGCGCAATCCCGACTACTATCACGCTGGGCAGCCCTATCTCGACGGCTTCACCGCCATCTATGCGCCCAAGCAGGCGGTCCGCGTCGATGCGATCCGTGGCGACCGCGCGGCCGGAGAGTTCCGCGGCCTGCCGCCCTCCGCGCGCGATCAGCTCGAGCAAGAGCTGGGCGACAAGATCGTCATGCAGAGCAGCGACTGGAACTGCGGCAATGTGATCACACCCAATCACAAGAAGAAGCCGTTCGACGACGTCCGGGTCCGGCGGGCGCTTGCGCTGGCGGTTGACCAGTGGCACGGAGCGCCCGCGCTTGCCAAGATCGCCAACGTGAAGACGGTCGGCGGCGTCGTGTTCCCGGGCTCGCCGCTGGCCGCGACCAGGGCCGAGCTCGAGACGCTGGCCGGATACTGGCCCGACATCGAGAAATCGCGCGCCGAGGCGAAGCGCCTCCTGAAGGAGGCGGGAGCCGAGGGGCTCACATTCGAGCTCCTGAACCGCAATATCGACCAGCCATACAAGTTCGTCGGCACGTGGTTGATCGACGAGTGGAGCAAGATCGGGCTGCACGTGACCCAGCGCGTGGTGCCCACCGGGCCGTGGTACGAGGCGATGCGAAGCGGCAGCTTCGACGTCGTCGTCGAGGCCAGCTGCAACAGCGTGGTGAACCCGCTTCTGGACGTTCAGAAATACTTGCCACACTCGGTCTTCAGCGAGAACTACGGGAACTACGACGATCAACCGGAGATCGATCTGTACCAGAAGATGCTGCACGAGGCCGACGGCGCGAAGCAACGCGCGCTGATGCGCGAGTTCGAGAAGCACGTGCTCGATACGCAGGCGCACGAGCTGGTGATAACCTACTGGAACCGGATCGTGCCGCTGCGCTCCTATGTAAAGGGCTGGAAGGTCGGCCCGAGCCACTACGTCAACCAGGACTTGGCCAACGTATGGCTCGATCAGTAGGCCCGTTCGGATTCGCTGACGGGCACGCCGGCGCGACCGGGATTGGACGCACAGGATGAACCGATATATCGTGAAACGGGTGCTGCTCGTGGTCCCGACGTTGGTCGGGGCGGCGGCGCTCGTGTTCGTCCTGATGCGTCTGATCCCGGGCGATATCTGCATGGTCCGTCTCGGCTCCGGTGGCGCGAGTGTCGATCCGCGCGCCCTCGTGGTCTGTCACGCCGAGCTCGGGCTCGATCGTCCACTGGTGCTCCAGTTTCTCGACTTCGCCTGGGGCTTCCTTCGCCTCGACTTCGGGATCTCTATGTGGTCGGGCCAGCCGGTCGCCGAGGAGATCGCGGCGCGCCTGCCGATCTCGCTGGAGATCGCCATGATGGCGACCGTGGTCGCCATCATGATCGCGATCCCGCTCGGCACCATCTCGGCATTGTGGCAGAACAGCCCGATCGACCATGTGGTGCGCGCGGTCGCCATCGCGGGAATCGCAACCCCGTCGTTCTGGCTCGGGATCGTCGCCATCCTGGCCGTTCTCGACGTCTCGCATGCGCTGTTCGGCACCGCGTGGATGCCGCCGATCGACTATGTGCCGTTCTGGAAGGACCCGCTGCGCAACCTGTCGATGGTGATCCTGCCCGCGCTCACGGTCGGCTACCGCTACTCCGCCGTCACCATGCGCATGACGCGCTCGGCGATGCTCGAGGTTCTGCGCGAGGACTATATCCGGACCGCTCGCGCGAAAGGCCTGGTCGAACAGCTGATCATCAACCGGCACGCGCTCAAGAATGCGCTGCTGCCGGTCGTCACCTTGATCGGCATCGAGTTCGCCTTCCTGATCGGAGGGCTCGTGGTGACCGAGCAGGTGTTCAACCTCAACGGCGTCGGCCGCCTGTTCGTGCTGGCGGTCCAGAACCAGGACTATACTTTGACCCAGGCCCTCGTCATGCTCACGGTCGCGGTCTTCGTGTTCGTCAATCTGGCGGTCGACCTGCTGTACGCGTGGCTCGACCCGCGCATCCGCTTCGGCTGACGGGAGACAGGCCATGGTCGATCTCGCGCCCCCCTACGCTCCGACCGCCGACGATGACGTGGCGCAAAACTCGCGCTCGTGGCGCGACGCCATCATCGACTTCTGCCGCCGCCAGCCGCTCGGTACGGTCGGCCTGGCGCTGGTGCTGGTGATGGCGGCCGCCGGCCTTTCGGCCGAGTGGATCGTGCCCTACAGCCCGACGTCGAACGATTTCGCCGTCATGACGGAACCGCCGAGCTGGGCGCATCTCATGGGCACCGACCAGTTCGGCCGCGACCTGTTCTCCCGCATCGTGTTCGGCGCGCGCACCGCCCTGATCGTCGGTTTCTCCTGCGCGATCGTCGGCGGCGTCGCCGGTCTCGTGCTGGGCGTCGCGAGCGCCTATTTCGGCGGCCGCGTCGACCTCTTGCTCCAACGCCTCCTCGACGTGGTGATGGCGTTCCCGCTGATCATCATGGCGCTCGCCGTCATCGCGATTTTCGGCAGCGGCGTCTTCAACGTGATCGTGGCGATCACCATCCCGCTCATCCCGCGTTGCGCGCGGGTCGTCCGCTCGAGCGCGCTTGCGATCCGCGAGGTGCCCTATATCGATGCGGCGCGCGCCTGCGGCTTCGGCCACGCCCGGATCATCCTTCGCCACATGGTGCCGAACGTGCTGGCGCCGTTCCTGATCATGCTGACCGCATTCGTCGGCCAGGCGATTCTCGCCGAGGCATCGCTGTCCTATCTCGGCCTCGGCGTGCAGGAGCCCACCGCGGCCTGGGGCCTTATGCTGCAGGGCGGCGCGGAGGAATACGCCTCGACGGCGCCGTGGATCGCGGTCTTTCCCGGTCTCGCCATCGCGCTCACAGTCTTCGGCTTCAGCCTGTTCGGCGACGCGCTCCGCGATGCCCTGGATCCCAAGCTGCGCGATCGCTGATCGGGTGGCAATCTTCCCAAATGACGACAATTGATGGCAAAGTTGAAGATGTAGACGTTCCGCAAACCGCCGCGCGCAGCCCTTTCGGCATATGTGTCGTTCAACCGATAATTTGGAATGAAGCGTGCGTGACTTTCGGCGATGCCACCATGGGTGCGCAACGCACGGCCGCCGAGGGCCGACAGATCGTGCGCGGAGGGTATCGTTCCGATGCAGGTTCCGCCATCGCTTATGACCACAATCTCGCCTTCGCGGTTGATCGGCAGATCGAACATGCGGGCGGCGGTTGTCTTGTGATGGGCGGCTTCGATGCTAGGAATTTACGACGACCTGAGCAAGGAAGGCCTCTTTGCTTTTCGGCTGAAAGTGCTCAAAGTTGCTCGCCCACGCCAACGACGTGATCGGGTAAAATCATTGCAACTCATGTATGTCCCTTGCTGCGACGCGTGAGTCCGCACTTGGCAGATTTTGTTGCAGAAGTCCGTTGAAGGCTTCCGCGAACAATGATTCTCTGACGTTGACGCGGTCAGCGGCGGGAATGGGCCATGATGGGTCGGTTGGAGCGGGATCAAGAGCAGCTGTTTTATTCGTTCTGCCTTGAAGAGGTGGTGCCGGACGATCACCAGGTGGGCGCGATTGCATCTGTGCTGGATCTGTCGTGGGTCTATAGCGAGCTTTCGCCCCATTATCCGGCGCTCGGCCGCCCCTCGATCGATCCGGTTCTGATGATCCGGATGCTAATCCTCGGCTACGCCTTCGGCCTGCGCTCGGAGCGATTGCTCTGTCGCGAGGTCAAGGTCAATCTGGCGTACCGCTGGTTTTGCGGCTTGAGCATCGAAGACAAGATTCCGGACCATTCGGCGTTCTCGCGGGCCCGCAATGAGCGGTTCGTGACAACGACATTTTCCGCCGGGTCTTTGAGCGTGTCGTTGAGGCATGTATTTCGGCCGGGCTGGTCGGTGGTAAGGAGTTTGCGGTCGATGCGAGCCTGATCGTGGCAGATGCCAACAAGCAGCGGTCGATCCCGGGCTCGGAGTGGATTAAGGAGCGCAATCCTGAGACCGCGAGCCAAGCCGTGAAGGAGTATATGGCAACCCTCGACGACGCGGCTTTCGGCGCTGCCACCAAAGTGACGCCGAAGTTCGTCTCGCCGTCCGATCCGGCCGCGCAATGGACCGGCGCGATGCGCGGACCAGCATTTTTCGCATATTCCGACAATTATCTGATCGTGTGAAGGTTGGCATCATCATGGATGTCGAGGCGTCGCGCGCCATCCGCCAAGCGGAGGTCGGCGCGTCGAAGACGATGATAGAGCCGACGCAGGAGCGCTTCGATATCAAGCCTGAGCGGCTTGCGGGCGATACCTGTGCGTGCCGAAAACCTGATCCGAGTGTGATGCCACGTTGGAATCGCCTAAGCTGGCGGAATGATTGGGCTGCTCTGCTTCGTTCTGGCCGTCCCGGCCTCGCCATTCAAGTCGAAGTTGCGGCTTGAAGCTGAGAACGGGTGCTTCGACATCAGTTGATTGTCTTGAGGCGCAGGCTGCATTGTCGCGTCCGGCTCACGAACCATGATCGTTGGTTCTTTATCCAGCTGTATTGCTGGTTTCCATCAGTCCTGCAGGTTCTCACAATCATCCGGCCCGAGACGCTCGTGCGTTGGCACAGGGCCGGCTTTCGCTGCTACTGGCGTTGGAAGTCGCGCCCCCTGGGAGGGCGACCGCAGATCGAGATAGAGCTGCGCATACTGATCCGGCGGATGAGCGTCGAAAATCCGCTTTGGGGAGCACCGCGTATTCATGGCGAACTGCTCAAGCTTGGGTTTGAGGTCGCTCAATCGAGTGTTGCTAAGTACATGGTCAAGCGGCGAGGACAGCCCGGCCAGGGATGGGGCACTTTCCTGCGTAATCACGCTCCAGACGTTGCCGCCCATGGATTTGTTTGTTGTCCCGACCATTGGCTTCGACCTGCTCCATGCCTTCATCATCGTGCGACTCGATCGTAGGGAACTCGTCTGGGTCAACGTCACAACCAACCCGACAGCGGAGTGGGTTGCACGTCAGATAACCGAGGCATTTCCTTGGGACGGGGCTCCGGGTTACATGATCCGAGACCGCGATCGGATCTACGGCACCGTCGTCACACGCCGATTGCGCGCTATGGGCATTCGGGACAAGCCCACCGCACCGGCCTCTCCCTGGCCGAACGGCTTTGCCGAACGGTTGATCGGATCGATCCGGCATGAGTGTTTGGACCACATCATTGTCTTAGGTGAGGCACATCTGCGCCGGATTTTGCAATTTTACGCTCGCTACTATAATGAGACGCGCACGCACTTGGCCTTGGATAAGGATGCGCCCCTATCGCGCACCGTAAAGAGGGCAGGGCGTATCCTTTGCCGCCCAGTCCTCGGCGGATTGCATCACGAATATGTCCGGATTTGATTTCCGACAGGCACAGGGGCCTTACCGACAGTTTGCGGTAGCCGAGCTTGGCTAGAACCTTCCCGGCCTAACGCTCGTGGAGCGCGACACCGAAGCGTCGCTGCAATTCGTCGCGCAGATCGACCCGCCGCCAACGCACGACCCCATGCACCGCGGGGTCGGGGCCGGCCTCGACAAGCTCGGCCAATTCGGCCTGCTGCCGCGCCGTGAGTTTTGATCCGGCACCTGGCGATTTGAGATTGCGAAGCCCAGCCAGTCCCGCGGCGTTGTAACGGTGCACCCAGTCCCGCAAGGTCTGACGGTCCATGCCGCAGGTTTCAGCCGCCGTTTTGCGGTCCAAGCCATCGAGCACCAGCGCAAGCGCAAGTATCCGCCGCGCCGCGGCACTGTTCTTCTCCCCGCTCGCCGCCTTGCGAAGCTCCGAAGCCGTCAGATCAAGTCGGGTAATCGATACCGCCACTCCCATCGATGCCGCTCCTCTCAAAAGCCAGCATCGAGTCAGAGTTTCACTGATTTGGGAATCCCTTATGAGTCACAGTCTCGGGCCGTTGGTATAAGTCGGCTTGTAAGCGAGATTCACTTGACGGCGCCACCGGTGATGCCGGAAATGAAGCGATCGAGGAAGAGGTTATAGGCGATCGCCACCGGGATGCTGGCGATCAGTGCACCGGCCATGATCTCGCCCCAGAAGAAGATGTCGCCGCGAATGAGATCGGTCGCCACGCCAAGCGTGATGGGCTTTTGCGCGGACGACGATATGAAGGTCAGCGCGTAGACGAATTCCTGCAAGGTCAGGGTGAACGTGAAGATCACCACCATCAGAACCGCCGGCAGAGACAGCGGGATCGCCATCTTGATGAAGGCGCCGAACAAGCTGCAGCCGTCGACGATCGCCGCTTCCTCGATCTCGGGCGGCAGGGCCTTGAAGAACCCCATCAACAGCCAGGTGCAGAAGGGGATCGTGACGGTAGGGTAGACCAGCACCAGCGACCACATAGAATTCTGCAGCCCGAGATCGGCGACGATCCGCGACAGCGGCAGGAACAAGAGGGTGGGTGGCACCAGGTAGGTCAGGAAAATGCCGATCCTAAGGGCTTCGCCATTGCGGCCGGTCATGCGCGCCAGGCTATAGCCGGCAGGCACCGCAGTGACGACGGTGATCACGACGACGCAGGTGCCGATGATCAGCGAGTTCAACAGCCAGCGCGCGAACAGGGTCTGCTCGAACAGATAGCGGAAGTGCTCGAGGGTGGGCGCTTCGTTGAACCAGAAGGGGATATTGGTGACATTGTAAAGATCACTATTCGTTTTTAACGAGGTGATCAGCATCCAGTAGAATGGGAACCCAGCCAGAATGACGAAAAACGCGACCGCGCCGAAAAACGAAACCTCTCGAGCGGTGTTGGCGATGACGCGCCGCATGTCAAATCTCCCGCTGCTGGATGAAGCGCAACATTCCGATCACCACGAAGAACAGCACCGGCAGCATGAACAATGAGATGGCGGCGCCATGCGACACGTCGCCGGACACGATGCCCACCTGGAAACCCTCAAAGCCCAAGACCGAGGTTGCGTTCACGGGACCGCCATTGGTCAGGAGAAAGACGATGGAGAGGTCGGTAAACGTAAACACGGTGCCGAAAATCAGGCCGACAGCGACGATCGGCAAGATCATCGGCAGGATTATCTGGTAGTTGCGGCGCCAGATGCCCGCGCCGTCGACGGTCGCGGCGTCGATGAACAAGTCCTGGCGCTGACCCTCAAGCCAGGCGACGTCGTCGTGCTGGACAATCTCAGTGCCCACAAGGTGCCGGGGGTACGTGAAGCGATCGAAGCCGCAGGCGCAAAGCTGCTTTACCTGCCGCCCTATTCACCTGACTTCAACCCGATCGAGCAGCTCTTCGCAAAACTCAAAGCCTTGCTACGAAAGGCCGCTGAGCGCTCCGTGGAGGGCCTCTGGAACCGCATCGCATGCCTTCTCGATGCCTTCCGGCCAGATGAATGCGCTAACTACTTCCGCAACTCCGGATATGCTGCAAGTTAAGTGGAAACTGCTCTAGTGAACAGGTTTGGGAAGGTGCCCTGATAGGTTGCGCGGCAATCTCGGCCCAGTATCAATACCGCACGGTTGGCGCTAATTCGATCAAGGCCTGTTTCTACAAGTGTGCGGTGGAAGCGGCGCTTCTGTTCCGACGAAGACGCGAAATAGGCATCGCGGCAATGCTCAAGAAGGCTCGCGCGCGTGGCAAAAATCTCGTCAAGAGGCCATTGCACAATCCCCTTGATCAAACTCAGCGTCGTTATTTCGCTCCTTAGCTAAGTGTTATTCGCACAAAGTAGACTACCGGAGCATTCGGCTCAGGTCTAAATTTTAGCTGTTAAGGCTCGCCCGAGGGGAAGAAGAAGCCGCACCAACCAAGGAGCGAATGAAGATGTTTGCTTTAGTGGAAGGTCACCCAAACATTGATCTCATGATTTTCTACGTGATTGCGTCTGTGATACTGGCGGCGACGCTCTACTACAATCACCACAAACAGGTTTGATTTAGGGCGTGAACCCATCTGTGGACGCCCCGCGAGATGCAAGCGGTTTTTGAAGGATATCGGCACGTAGTCGGATGCTGCCATCTGTCCGGCAGCAGCTCAAACTTCTTCGGGAAGTCTCAATCATGATTGGGTCCTCCGGTTTGTCGAACATCGAGTAGGCGATCCGCGCCTGATCAGCTTGATCCGGCGTTGGTTGAAAGCGCTTGGAAGATGGAGCGGTTCATCCGAGCGAGCAGGGAACCCCGCAAGGTGGATCGATTAGCGTGCTGTTGAGCAACGTGTACCTTCATTACGTTCTCGACCTCTGGTTTGAACGCGTGGTGAAGGGCCGGTTGCGGGGCGAAGCCCGACTGGTGCGCTACATCGATGACTTTGTGATCTGTTTCCAATATCGATCGGACGCCATCCGCGTACAGGATGCCTTGCGTCTACGGTTGGGGAAGTTCGGCCTCACTCTGAAGCCGACCAAGACCAAGTTGATCGAGTTTGGTCGGTTCGCGCAAAGACACGCTGGCAAACGCGGCAGGAACCGCCCGGAAACTATCTACTTCCTGGGTCTGACGCTCTATTGCACGCGAAACCGAAAAGGTAACTTCAAGGTTGGGATGCGCACCGAGAAATCTCGGCTACGGCGCAGCCTTACGTCTCTGCAAGAGCTAATGCAGCGAATACGACATCAAACGATCAGTGAACAGGTCAGCGAAATCAACGCCGTCCTTCGTGGCCACTATGCTTACTACGGCGTCGCCGGAACTCTCCGGAGTCTCGTAAAAGTCTATCGGGTCGTCGAGCGTTACTGGCGCAAGATGTTGTGCAGCAGGCCGTCGCCTCACTTGGGACGCCTTCAACCAAATCAAACAGCGGACACCGTTGCTGACACCAAAACTGCGCCTTCCATACGGGAAGCTGCAGGCGCTAGCATTGCTGTGAACCAACGGCCGAAGAGCGTAATGCGGTAAATCCGCACGCTACGTTCTGTGGGAACCGGAGGCGGGCGACCGCCTCCGGTGACCCGGTGGGCGCGAGGTAACTCGCGTCCCTACCGCGAAAGTATTCGACGGAGGATCAAACCGACGCGAATGACCCCCTAGCCGACGTTGGTGCAGTGGCAAACGCGCCGGCCTAGCGCAGGCGCATTACCGTGACGCCGGGCGGCGGCACGTCATCGTCAGGCACGAAGAAGTCCGACGCCAGCGGGACCGAGGCATCTATGCGATAGCTGTCGAAACCACGCACTCCGCTGGCATAGAGCAGCTTGTCATCGATACAGAACTGCCCGGTGAACTCGCGCGACGGCTTTGTGAGGATGACATAAGCCGCATCTCCCATGATCTCGGGCGTGCGGCTCGCGCGCATCATGGCATCGCCCCCTAGGAGATTGCCGACCGCGGCGGTGGCGATCGTAGTGCGCGGCCATAGCGCATTGACCGCGACGCCCGCACTCTTCAGCTCGGCCGATAGTCCCAGCACGCACATGCTCATGCCGAACTTCGCCATGGTATAGGCGGTGGAGTGCTCGAACCATTTTGCCTTCATGTCGAGCGGCGGTGACAGCATCAGGATGTGCGGGTTTTCGGCCTTCGTCAGGTGCGGGATGCAATATTTCGAGACCATGAAAGTGCCGCGGGTGTTGATGCCCATCATGAGGTCGAACCGCTTCATGTCGGTTGCCTGGGAGTTGGTCAGGCCAATAGCGCTGGCGTTGTTGACGCAGATATCGATGCCACCGAATTCGGCGACGGTCTTATCAACAGCTGCGATCACCTGGGCCTCATCGCGAATATCGCAGATGATTGGCAGCGCTTTGCCACCGGCCGCACGCACCTCTTCGGCGGCGGTAAAGATGGTGCCCTTCAGCTTCGGATGCGGCTCCGCGGTCTTCGCGGCAATCGCGACATTGGCGCCGTCGCGCGCGGCGCGCAGTGCGATCGCAAGCCCGATGCCACGGCTCGCACCGGAGATAAACAGCGTCTTGCCTTTGAGGGATGACATCGGAGGACTCCTTTAAGGGACGTACCGAGTAATTGGGGTCAATCCCCCCTTTTCGGGTGAGGGCGGGGTGGGTGATACCACAAGCACCGGCTCTTGATTATCCCCCTCTAATCCTCCCCCACAACGGGGAGATAACCGCCATTCTAGGTACCGACATTACAGCCCATTCTTGAAATCGAATTTAAGGATGTCATTCTCGTTGCGCTGCGAGATCTTGGGTTTTCACACAGCCTGGACCCAACTCGGACATTGCAATCTGTTTGTCCCGCCGCTCGAAAGTGCGAGTGGATCCGCATCATAACCCGCTGCTTTCCGGTTGGTATCTAAGTCAGAGCCTCCGACATAACTATGACATTTAGTATTATGTATTCAAAATTCAAATTAGGGGATAGTCATCGCGCTTTCGGGTCTAAGAAACCGAGAATTAAAAATGCGGGGGAAACCAATGGCAGTAGCAGCACAACTTGATGCGCGGCCGACCGCAATTGAGGGTACACGATGGACGATACTTACCTGCGCAATCCTCAGCATGGTGATGATCGCCAATCTGCAGTACGGATGGACGCTGTTTGTAAATCCCATAGCAGCAAAACATGGCTGGTCCATCGCTGCCATACAGGTCGCTTTCAGCATCTTTATTGCTCTTGAGACCTGGCTTACGCCAATTTCGGGTTGGATTGTTGATCGACTTGGCGAGCGTGGACCGAAAATAGTAGTCGCGTTCGGTGGCATTATGGTCGCGATTGGCTGGACAATAAACTCCTATGCCGAAACACTGACGATGTTGTATATCGGAGCTGTCATCGGGGGGATTGGGGGAGGCGCAGTCTATGCCACGTGCGTTGGCCTCGCCGTTAAGTGGTTTCCTGATCGGCGCGGTCTTGCAGTCGGCCTCACCGCTGCGGGTTACGGCGCCGGCGCTGCTCTGACTGTTATTCCAATTCAATATGTAATCGGCACCAGCGGCTACGAAGCAGCCTTTTTGTGGTTCGGGCTATTTCAGGGTGCGATTGTTTTCATTTTGGCTTGGTTTTTAAGGGCGCCGGAGTCCGATGAGATGGCTGGTATACCCGCTCCAAAAGTCGCTCAGTCATCGCGTAATTACGCGCCGAATGAAGTGCTGGCCTCTCCGATATTTTGGATTCTCTACGTCATGTTTGTTATGGTGTCTGCCAGTGGCCTGATGGCAACGGCACAAATCGCTCCGATAGCCAAGGACTTCAATGTCGCAAACACAATCGTTTTCTTCGGTGCCTCGACACTCACCGCCGCACTGATCATCGATAACGTCGCGAACGGCGCGGCGCGGCCACTGTTCGGCTGGGTTTCCGACCACATCGGCCGCGAAAATACCATGGCAATCGCATTTGGCTTGGGCGCGGGCGCCTACTGGTTGCTGGGGACGCTCGGCACTGCTCCGTGGGCTTTCGTGCTTTTCGCAGCGCTAATCTTCCTCACTTGGGGTGAGATATTCAGTCTGTTTCCCTCAACCTGTACCGATACCTTCGGAACAAAGTTCGCGACGGTGAATCTAGGCTTGCTTTATACGGCGAAGGGGACTTCGGCTTTCCTAGTTCCGGTTGCCAACATAATCAAAGCATCAACTGGCAGTTGGCACCTTGTATTTCTGCTGACCGCCATCATGAACATAGCGGTGGTGGCAATAGCTTTGTTCGTCCTTAAACCGATGCGCGCGCGAATGATGGCCAATGGTTAAGTCGCCTCGGCGGGGCGGATGCCCGGCGTTGAAAAGATCATCCGGCCGCCCAGCGATTTTCAGAGAAATCTGAAGCCAAATCCGATGATTGGGAGCTCCCTTCAGCCTCCAACCGCGCGGCTCTTGCTTCGTATTCTTCGGCAAGTGTTCTGAGTATTCGTGAGAATCTCAGGTCGCCGGCTCCAAGCGCTGAACGAAGACATCTAGCTGCCTTTCACGCAAGGTTCTGCATTCGGATATCTCGATAGGAGTATGCGTATCAGGCATTCTTGCAGGGGTTTTGCTTTGCTGTGACTTGGCTAGGGCAATCGCCGTTCAACTCGGCGTAATCCGTTATTTCGCCCTTGAACCAGGTATTGTTCGCATAAAGTAGACTACCGGAGCATCAAGCTCGCGGCTAAATTTCAAACGCTAAGGCTGGCCCGAGGGGAAGGAGAAGCCGCACCAACCAAGGAGCGAATGAGAATGTTTGCTTAGTGGAAGGACACCCAAACATTGATTTGATGATTTTCTACGTGCTCGCGTCTGCGATACTTGCAGCGACGCTCTACTACCACCACCACAAACAGGTTTGACAGGATTGGTGTCGAGCCCTTAAGTGAAAACCGGGAGAGAGTGGTTTAGCCGCACGTCGCGATTCGGAGGGGCCATGACCACACAGCTGAAAAGCCTGCCAGCAACGCGAGCAGAGATGCGACAAGCCGTTGATAAATGTCCCGCTTGGCAATTCCCGATCCAGCACGAAATTCAGAAATTGCATGAGGAACTGAAAGCTTTTAACGAGCAAATCGCGGATTTGGAAAATGAAGGCCATCGGGGTCATGCGATGGAAGTGTTGAAGGCAAATGCAATAGATTTCGCACGCCAGATCGACGAGCTTCGCTGCTTGTTAGTCCAGTCCACCCCGAAAGATGCGCCTACGGTAGGGCTTAAACGACCTTTTCAAAAATTAAGTCACCGATGAACGAGGCGCATTGCAAACAAAATGCGCTGTGCTAGAAGCCCCGGTTCTCAAGCAAACCAAAGACAAACCCCTTTAGCTGCTCCGCTTCGACCTGGCGGTAACCGAAGGCCAAAAAGGAACCCGAGCAAGCGGAGCCATTCAGGAATGAAGGCGCCCGTGGAATTAGAGGGTGAAGCGAGCTGCCAACCAATTCGCTCAACGCCTTGTTGCAAATCTTCGTAGGGTTGAAAGGATGGAGGCAAACCCATCCGGTATTTCAAAAACATCGGGCCGGAGTGAGCGGCGTTCCCACACAACCCAGCGCAGAGCTTCCATATCCGGTTGGCACTCATGCGAAGCCGGGCAATCGATCGCCTAAATCGAAATGATCCTGAACGCGCATTGTATGTCCGGTGGCTGTATCGGTCATCTTGATCCGGACATATCGAGCACGAAGCTCCATTGAGCCGCCCTTGGTTTCACGAAAACGCGCAGCCGTCCCGCATGCCGAGCTTTTTGAAAAGGATCGCGGCGGGACAAATCCGGTGAACGTTGATGGGCCCCCGCGGGTCCCGCATTTCATGAAC
>CAVYLU010000020.1:0-461047 GCA_963769365.1 uncultured Alphaproteobacteria bacterium
TGAGGGTGTTCGTCCACCCCCGCGCGCGACGGCATGGGACCAAAAGCCGGGGACCCAAGCCGACCGACAGCGATACCTTTCCGCCATGGCAATGAGGATTGGCAGCTGCGAATGGGCGATCAACTCGAGGCGATCGCTGCCGCCGGCGACCCCATCTCGGTGTCCCCTTTTGATCTTGATCCCGGCGCGGCGCCAGTAGGATTCGAGACGATCGCGCGCATCGCCACCGGCTCACCCGGCAAAACCGATCGAGAGGCTGGACGAAACCATTTTGGGGAACCCACGAAACCGCACTGAAACAAAGCGGGCGTAAGCCTCCATGCAAGGAAAGGCGTTTTAGACGCCGGGAGGCTTGATATGAACCACTCCATTCACTCCGCAGACCGTGCTACGCATCTCAAGATCGTGGTAGTGGCGCTGGTGGCCGGTATCGCCGTAGCAGCTTTTGGTATCGCCGCGCGCACAAATGTGGACTACAGCCAGACCGCCCAGGTCATCAAGGCCGGCAAGCCGGTGGTAGTCACCAGCTCGGGCACATCGACGGTTCGTTGATTTCATTGCGAACAAACGCGATAAAAACGGCCGCCTCCGGGCGGCCTTTTTTGTTGTTCGGCACTCGGCGGTGGAACGGCGCTAAGTGGTTGATTCAATGGCGCGAGAGACGGGGCTCGAACCCGCGACCTCCGGCGTGACAGGCCGGCGCTCTAACCAACTGAGCTACTCCCGCGTGCTCTTCGGAACCCGCAGAGACGGTGGGACTTAAAGGCGGGGCCTACCCGAGTCAAGGTTGTTGCGAATCCCCCTGTCAGCCGGGCCTTTTTTTGATGTCGATGCAAATAATAGGCTGTTTACAGGCAAAACAGCATAGTCAGCCGGCCCCCGAATCGTTTAAGGCCTGATATGTCTTAGGTTCCTAAGCCACGATCACCAACAAGGAGGGCCAACCATGGCGAAGAAAGCAGCTACCCCGACCACTGTCACGCTCAAGCATCTCGCGGCAGCGATCGCCGAAGAGCAAGAATTGTCCAAGAAGCAGGCCGAGGCCATTCTGAACGACATGGTCGGCCGGATTACCAAGCACCTCAAGAAGGGCGAGCGCATCCGCATCGTCGGTCTTGGCATCCTGCAGGTACGCAAGCGCGCCGCCCGCATGGGCCGCAACCCCGCCACCGGCGAAGCGATCCACATCAAGGCCAGCAAGAAGGTCGCCTTCCGTGCAGCCAAGGAGCTGAAGGAAGCCGTCTGATAAGATCGCTTTTTCTCTTCGGATTTGGCGTCATTCCGGTTTGGTTCGCGCGGCCCCGGGATGACGCATTTCTGTGATAGGCTCTTAATCAAAGCAAACTTTGCCTTGAGAGCAGCCGTTGCAGCCGCGGTTTTGATGGTGAGTACTCTTCCAGCCTTCACCCACACGGTGACCGAGCGCTTTCTGCGCTACGTGGTCATCGACACGCAGTCGAATCCTGCATCTGCCACCTGCCCTTCCACCGAAAAGCAAAAGGACCTCGGCCGCCTGCTCGCAGCCGAACTGCAGGCCATGGGTGTTGCCGACGCCCATCTGGACGAATGCGGCTACGTCTATGCAACGATCGCGGCGAACACCAACAAGACCGTCCCGGTGATCTGCTTCTGCTCGCATATGGATACTTCGCCCGATTGCACCGGCAAAAACGTCAGGCCGCAGATCGTGAAGAACTATCGCGGCGGTGACATCGTGCTGCCGGCGGATTCCACCCAAGTGATCCGCGCCGCCGAGCATCCGGCGCTGGCAGACCAGATCGGCAACGACATCATCACGACGGACGGCACCACGCTGTTGGGGGCCGACAACAAGGCTGGGCTCGCCGCGATCATGGATGCCGCGCACTTCCTGATCCACAACCGCGAGGTCAAGCACGGCGCCATCAAGATCCTCTTCACCCCGGACGAAGAGATCGGCCGCGGTGTCGACAAGGCCGATTTGAAAAAGCTCGGCGCCGATTTCGCCTATACCGTCGACGGTGAAACCGCCGGGAATATCGAGGACGAGACCTTCTCCGCCGACGGCGCCACCATCACCATCGAGGGCGTCAGCACGCATCCGGGCTTCGCCAAGGGCAAGATGGAGCACGCCATCAGGATTGCGGCTGCGATCGTCGATCGCCTGCCGAAGGACACCTGCTCGCCCGAGACCACCGAAGGAAACCAGGGTTTTCTGCACCCCGTCGGCATTTCCGGCGCGCTGGAGCGGGCCACGCTCGGCTTTATCGTGCGCGATTTCACCGACGAGGGTTTGAAGGAAAAAGAGCTGCTGCTGGAAAGCATCGTCAAAGAGGTGATGAAGAGCTACCCGCGCTCGACCTACCGGATGGAGATCAAGCAGCAATATCGCAACATGAAGCAGGTGATCGACCGCCACCCCGAGATCGTCGACTATGCGATCGAGGCGATCCGCCGCGCCGGCCTCGAGCCGGTAAAAACCTCGATCCGTGGCGGCACCGACGGTTCGCGGCTGTCGTTCATGGGGCTGCCCTGCCCCAATATCTTTGCCGGCGAGCACGCCTTCCATTCGCGGCTGGAATGGGTGAGCCGGCAGGACATGGAAAAGGCGGCCCTGACCATCGTCCACCTCGCGACGATCTGGGAAGAGCGGGCTTAACGGAACTGCCGGCGCTTCAGGAGGCCTGTGCGGTCACGATCCAGACCGATGCCGGCAGCGGCACCGCCTGGCCGCGCACGAAAGGCGCCAGCGTTTCCCGGATCGAACTTTTGGCCGCGGCATGGACGTCCTGTGGATGCCCCTGCAGCGCGCGGCTGGAGGGCCCGATTTCGAGCGCGGTTTCGACCGCAGCCTCAAGCCCCCGTCCAATCGCAAGGTCGAGCGTGAGATTGCAGACCTCCATCGCTATTTGCTTGAAGCCGGCCGCGCCCAGAATGCGCTGCACGCGCTCCTCGGCGGCGAATGCGAAGGGACCGGGATCTTCGGGGCCCAACTGGGGCAGCTTGGGAACGTGTCTGTAGACGGCCTGCAGCGGCGTCATCATCCAGGAATTCTCGCGCGGCTCCCGCCAGCAGGCGAATGCCAGCCGCCCCGACGGCTTCAATGCCCGACGTAGATTGGCGAAGGAGACCGCGGGTTCGGCGAAGAACATCACGCCGAACCGCGATGCCAACAGATCGAAGCTTGAGGGATCGAACGGATAGATGGTCGCATCGGCAAGCGCGAAATCGATCGGCAAACCCATCGGCGCGAGCTGCCGCGCGCGCGACAGCATCGGCACCGAGATATCGATGCCGAACGCGAAGCCTGACGGCGCTACCCGCTCGGCAAATGCGATCGTGGTCGCGCCGCAACCGCAGCCGACATCGAGGATGCGCTCGCCCGCCTTCGCGCGGGCGCGATCAATCAAAATCTGCGACACGGGCGCCAGCAGCACATCCTGCATCGGTTGCCGATCGGTCCAGTGCTGACCGGCCGTTCCGTTCCAGAATGCAATCTGATCGGCGTTTCGTTCGTGGCCCGCCGGTGTGTCCATGTGCGACCGCTTGATCCCCGGAGCGGCAGCGCCGCAGCTTCCGCATTGTCAATGAAATCCGCGGTCCTGGCAATTGGCCGCCCCATTCGCGAAAGTGTGGCGCGGACCTGACGGCATTCGATGGCGTCGCTACGGAGTAAGGCGTATAGTTCAAAAAGCAGCGCGGGAACTCCTGCTGCTGGTCCCGCCCTTGATGAAGATACCCGATACCTGATCGCAACTGTCGCGATCTGGAACCAGATTTGATTTGGGTCAAAGGAGGATGTTCATGTATGCCGCAATTCGTCAGGGTAAGGCAAAGGCCGGAATGGCCGAAGAGCTGACGCGTCGGATCAAGGAGGGTGCCATTCCGATCATCAGCGATGTCGAAGGTTTCATGGCCTATTACGTGGTCTATGCGCCGGACGACACGGTTACGGCCATCAGCATCTTCAACAATTATGCCGGTGCAGAGGAATCGAACCGGCGCGGGCTAGCATGGATAGAGCGAGACCTCATGCCTCTGCTCGTAGGGCCAGCCACCGCGGTAGCCGGGCCGGTAGTTGTTCATACCTTGGCGTAACGAACGCAAGCCGACGTCATCTGCTCAGCAGCAAGGTGCTGCTATCAGCGCACGGTCCAACGGGCCGCCTGCGCAGATTGGGCAGGCGTGTCCCCAAGGCAGTGCCGCGCTACCTCGATCTCCGCGTCCGTCGCGCCATGGCCGCGGGCCCACATCTCGACGGCGGAGACCGAATACTTCGCGACGTAATAGCGAACGAGCGTGCAGGATACCCGGTTCAGAATGCCTGGATGACCTCCTGCAAGTGCACTTGGCGTCAAAGCCAAGACGATTGCCAGGGCACCAACCCCCCGCGCCAACATGATACGCCCCCAGACCTAGAAAAGTTCTCGCCAAGCCAGATGATCAGACTCGCTTAGCCGAGGCAAATTAAAGCGAGCTTGGGATGGGCTCTTATCACCGAGTATCAACACTTGACCGGGCTCAGCCCGCACAGGTTTCATTGATGGAACGCGCGGCCATCCGCCTTCGTTGCTTTGCAACTTCGGCGCGACAGCCTTCGCGCTCACCGGCTCGCCGAGCCGAAGCCCCGTTTGGGGGGCGAAGGCTGGTAGGCGGTGAGAACATCGAACTATGCCCATAAGGCCATGAAAACATGGAGTTTTCTTTGCGCGATTTGGTGCGTGGTACAAATCGAGGGACAAGCGCTGCTCACTCACTTCCCGCGCCGCGTTTCATATCTGGGCCTGCGCCTGGGCTCGTTGCCGTTAGCGATGGAGGGGGCGTCATGCCCAGCCTCTTTCTCCTACGCTGGCGAGTTGTTCGCAATCATGAACGCAGCCAATTCCATCTCTTCGGGCGTAAAGCCGCCGCAACATTCACCAAATTTGTTTGGCTACTAAGCCTTTGCAGAAAGCACATTGGCGTTTTGCGACACAGAAACTCAATGTCTTTCAGCTTCCGAAAACGTCCGCGAACAACGTCGCGGTGTGCACGTTGCCCCCGCCCTGGAGCAGCGGGACCAACGCCCGCCTTAGCCGCAGCTCGGCGACCGCATAGCTCATGAAGCCTTCGCCGCGAAGCCCGGCCGCCAGCCGCCGTCTCTTGAACATCTTGGTGAATTCGCGCATCGCGCCACGCGCCCGAAGTTGCGCGATGAAGGCGTCGAGCCGCTTGGCCGCCTCGCCCGCGCGCATCATCGCGGTGGCGTGCTCGGTCAGCGTCACCTTGAGATCGCTCGCGGCCTGATGCAGCGCTGCCATCGCGGTGCCGATGTCCTGGCGCTTTCCCGCGAGCTTGCGCGCCTTCCGCATCACCTGCCGCGCCTTGTCCTCCGGCAACCGAGGCGGCGCGGGGGTCGAGCTTGGTGCCGATGCGGTACGCGCAGCCGGTCACGTTCTCGATGATGGTGATCGCGGTCGCGCCGGATGCGATCAGATACGCGGTGGCGGCCTTCGTATCCGATGATCTCGCCGCCGGTCGAGCGACGGTTTCAACATCAGCGACATCAACATCGAGCGTCGTCATCGGCGATCCAGCGCGAGGAGCTGGCCGCACTGCTTACGCGGGGCAAGCCTCGTCGTCGAGTCTCAAAGCGGCTAGAGATCGGGAATGCGCAGCGCTTCTGCGATTGTCTTTTTTGAAATGCTTTGCCTGCGCCGTCTGTATCGATGGAGTTCGATAGCCCGAACAGACCGGCACTGGCCTTCATCGGACTATATCCGCGCCACAGCAAGAACCGGAGCGCATAGGTTTCGTTGAAGCCGAATGCGTGAAATCGAGACGGTAAGTCACGCAATTGGATTCGCGCTTCCTTAAGGTCTGCGATCTGATCATCCGAGACATTTAGCGTCTCGACGTTCCCCGAAATAGCACCAACGTCGTCCGGAATTTCTTTCCAGCGCGCGCTGACATTCGCTGTTCGCGCGAGCAGATAGATCGTCTCGCCCCGAAGATCATAAAACTTTCTGAGCGGGCGACCGAAAAATTCAAGCACAACCCACGCCCCCGCGCCCGCCGCGAATGAGCCAATCGCCTGCAACAATGTTGTCCACATGGTCTCTGCCCCAATCGCCCTCTAGCGCCGTATCATCATCGTCCGGATGCACTCGCGCGCGCAAGCTTTCAACACCCGCGAGCGGCAGTGGCCATGCTGCGTCCCAAGCCCCAATCTATGGGAGATTTGCCAGCCGCTCCCGCCTGCGCTTTGATGGCGGCATGCCCGCCCTCACCCGCCGCCGGTCCAGAGATCACCGGCAAGAATGCTGGCTGATCTATTTTGGCGATATCCATGCCGGGACGATCACCGAGCGCGTCGGCAATCCGCACGACACCGCGCAGTGGGAGTGGCGCTGCGGCTTCTATCCGGGATCGCACCCGGGCGACCATCAGAGCGGCACCGCCGCCAGCTTCGACGAGGCCCGCGCCGACTTTGAGAGCGCGTGGAAGATCTTTTTGTCAAAGCGAATCGAGGGCCGATTTTCAGGAATGGCGCGATCAGCGGGATTGGACCGCCGAGAAAATATGCGCTGTGGGATGCAGGCAAAAAGCTGGAACACCTGCGCCGATGATCTTGCGTCCCGCACCGCAAAGGGCGCAAGCTGGCTTGATCAGCGCTCCGACCTCGGCATTTGTCGGTGACAGAGAGTCGATAAAGCTCCCGCCTGATCCAAGGGAGCGTCGGGTATGGACGTTTATCGGTTTTACATCATTGGTGCGGGCGGACAATTGATCAGATCGGTGCGCTTCGACTGCCCAGACGACAGCGCGGCGATCAAACAGGCCGAACTTATGCTCGACGGCTATTCTGTCGAGATTTGGCAACTTGAGCGCAAGATAGGCCGGTTCGATACAACCCGGGCGCGGTTAGCTCAAAGAAAACTTTGACACGGATACGCGTCGGGCTCACCGATCAGGCCATGCTCCAGCGCTGTGCGTTTTTGGAGGATTGGAACATGACAGAAATTGTGCAGGTGCGAGCCCGTGGCCACCCAGTAAGAGCGTGCACCGTTGGAGTCGCGCTAGCGCTGCTGATGACGAGCGGCGTGGCCAACGCGCTCGATGAAAAAGAGGCCGACTTCGCGCGACTTGTGACTGGCATGCTTTTTCTAACAATGCTGTGCAAGGACTACGCTCCGCAGTCTGAGGTTATGAAATACCTTGGAAGGCGCAGCTTGGGTGAAGACAAATCAAAAAAGATTCTTTTTGCTGTCGGTGCCGAGTTGACCAAGACGCTTCGCGCAGGCGGCATGAAGTTGGAGGATGGTGATGCGACGGAGGCTGATCTTATTCCTGAGATCAGCAATATCGTTGACGAAAACCTTTCCGGGCTGGTGGACCTCTGGCGTAAAGATAACAATAAAACCTGCCGCGACATTGGCGATATAGCGGTAACGAATGGCCTCGCGGAGAAGGCCAAATAGGGCATCCCCCGCGCCCGCGCGAGGCATCGCCCATGCGGCGGCGCGGATTGGTCGAGGGTTGATGGCGGGACGATCAACGCGCCACCGGAGTTAGCGCCCAATCGGGATAGGGGGAGCCTCGCAACTCCTCCCCTCCCACACCACCGTACATACGGGTCCGTATACGGCGGTTCACTGGGTTGAGCGCGAACGGTTTTTTGTTCGTCCGCGCCAGAGGCTCAGACAGTGGGCACCGTCGGGTTGGCTTCGGCTGCTTTGAACAGCGCCGTCTGGGCTTCACCCTTTCCCGCCGTTCCGAAAGGCCAGCGACCTGGATTTTCAACCGTATGGCCACTCGAGATTCCCATATCCAAGTGTCTTTTCCAGCGTTCGGGCCTTCAGCGAAACTCGTTCCGCCTACTATGCCGTCTGCTGACTTCTCCGCCGCGATCACGAGCCTTACGACTCGCTCAGTCCGCTTTCCCGGACGCGACGGAGATCTCCCGAGGTAAGATCGACCGCCTTCCCTGCACGCCCGCCGGATTTACCACCCCGTCCCTTGATGACCATGGACTTCGCGATCACTTGCTCGCTCGTCCGGCCGGGTAGGCCTCGTTATCCGGTTCTTGTCCATCGGGCCGCAAGTTTGCTCCACGCTTCCTTCAGACCCCACCTCGCGGTGACGCCCTTGCGCTTCGCTAACCCTTCGCCGCCATCAGGCTGGGTAAAGGACTTCCACCTCCAAGCTGTCGATCATGCTCGGCACACATGAAAGAGGCCGCCAACTGAGGCGGCCTTACTTCTGTTGTTCGGGGTGGAATGTCGCTTTTTGAGCTTCCATTTCTTCAATCATCTTTCCGACCCGTTCGTTCAGCAACGGATCGAGCACCCGCGCGATAATCTGTCGGTAGTGCGCGATCTTCTTGTCGAGTTCTTCGCACCTGTCACACATGTCCGGTTCCGCATTCGCGCGTTGGCAGCCAAATTTGACGGCTGCTTATAAGACGGCCCGGGCGGCGTATTTGTTCATCTTCGTTAATTAGGACACTTCTAAATTCGGTTAGGGCACTGGGGCAAAATACGGACAGTACCCACCCCTTTTCATAGGAAGAGATCGGGAAATGTGGGACTTTCCTGGAACTGATGGCGCGCAATCAGGATATGTCGAAGTCGTACCTCGTCACCTCACGATGCCGCATGCGTCCGGACCTCCTCGACCGGCTTGGTCGACTCTGCCGTCAGTGGCTCTGTGTGAGGTGCTGCTTCTCGTTGCAGTACATGACAGCCCGACGATGTTTGCCCGATGGGCGTGATGCGAGCGCTGCATCGGCATAAGCCGAACTCGGCATCGGCGCAGCGCCGGAAGCGGGCCAAAGCCTACCGGATCGCGCGATAGACCGCGCGAATCCCTGCTTGATCACGCCTGCCGTAGGCGCATATTTGGAGAATGACCGGGCGGGACCATTGGACCGAAAGCCTCGATTGCCCGAAATGCGGAAAGACCGGCACCGCCCAGTTTTCGCAAGCGAACGGGCAGCCATTCCACGAGGGCGACCAAGACATTCGAGTCGATCTCGTTCCCGTCGGTTTCAAGGCTTTCTTGACCGAATTCGGCAATAGCTTTTACTGCGCTAGTTGCGGCACCTCTGCGGTTCACAAATCGGTGCGCTGATGTCCCGCGATCAACGGGCTCCTGCGCCCGCGCGAGGCCTCGCCCAATGCTGGCTTACGTTGGCGCTCGCAATTCGTCCCAGCCAGCCTCTCGTTGCACCAGATTTGATCGGATCGACAAGTTCGACCGTACGCTGATGAACGTGATCGCAAGCGAGGCACTCGAATGTTTGGATGTCAAAGCCCGAGGGGCCGGGGGTGACGCCTGCCAGCATTGTTGTTGTTTTACACTTTGGACATAGTGGCCTGTGAAACGTGCTCATGATGCAGTCCCTTGCATCAGGCCGGAGCGCGATACTCCAGTCACCGGTAGATGCCCGTGACGGGCCGGTGATAGAACCAGCGTGCTCTTCCCCGTTGCGAAGTTGCTGGTCAATAAAGCTCACTTCACAGATAATTCACAGAAGATTTAGTCGTCCGGCATGACCGCCCGCATGCCCGCGCGAGGCCTCGCCGATGCGGCGGCGCGGATTGGTTAGGGTTTGATGGCGGGTGGATCAAACGGCCACCAGCGGGCCGCGCAAGTCGTCTCACTTAGCGCCCGCTGTTGTCGCTCTCTTCGATGTCCGCTTTGAAGCGCATTACGGACTCAAGTCGCACACTGCGCCATGTCCGCAAAGTTCACATGAACAGATATGGTGGACGCAAGCCGCACAAACGAAACACCGCGCGATGCCTATACCGAAGGAGCACGCGCAGTCGTATTTCGTACGCCATTAGGCAGCATCGAGTTGGCGGGCCGCAGCTTCGGCGGTGTCCTCTGGGCGCGTGTTGAATGCGATTGTCGCGGCAGGTGCCGCCTTATGGACAGCGTTGACCACCATTTCGAATAGGGCCAGGCTTTTTGGCGGAATCCTGACGCCGCCGCCGATCACCACGCAGTCATAGGCGGCCCGCTTCAGTGCTTTTTCCAGCATTGCGCCTCCGGCCTCATCGGGTGTGATCATGCAAGTGTCGCCTTGCCATCCGCGTTCTCCGATCTTCGCCACGGCGACGGCAATGCCAGCATTGATCTTCTCCGCATTGAAGCCTGGCGGCAGGGCGGGGTCGGAGAAGTCTACGGTTTCCGGCTTCTGGCCAACAAACAATATACGGGTCAATTGCTTTCTCTTTCGAACGATAGTTGCTCGGGACTTCGCTAAGCGGCAAGGATTGTGCCGAGGGCCTCGCGTGCGGCGTGCAGTAGTGCGAGGGCGGTGATGGAACTAATGTGCAGCAATGCGTCGGCTAACTACTGATCAAAATTGCTCATTAACAAAAATTTGACAAACAGGAGCCTCCCTTAGCTCCGATGAATGAGCGCCTCGTATTATAGCAATTCCAACGCCAAAATGAAGCAGCCGCTTTACCCTTTTTTGCGCACTATTTCTGAAAAGTGAGCGATATTGACCAGCGGCTCAGGAACTCGGAAGAGCATGCTGGTTCGATCACCCGCCCATCCTTGGCATCTACCGGTGACAGAAGAGTTCTGCCTGTTGGAGGGAGGTATCATGCCGTCACTTCAGCTCAAGCTTGTAGACGACCAGACTCGGTTTACCAACTCGCAACTTCTTCAATTGCGCCGCCAGATGCTCCGGTACGCTCGGTCATGGCCGAGAGGATCATCTGAGCGGAATCAACGTCGGCAGACCGCCGCTTCGTTGCGCGGCCTCTTTGAAAACAAGGAGTGCCTTAACGCGCATACCGTTTTTGTCATTCGGGAACATCATCGCGATCAAGGCGACGGGCGCTGAAATTAGGACAGTGAGCAAAATTGAACATCGGCGGCGAGCCGGATGTGATCGGCTGGTAGCCGAACGTCGCGGGCTGGCGGGGTTGCTTTTTGGAGGGTGCAATCATGAATCCCAAGGGAGCGGTCTTTCAACCCGAGTTGATCGAATTGATGACGTCAGTCCTTGATGATGCCACGGCAACGCTTCCGGAATCGAAGCGCACGTCGGTGATAAAAGCTGAGATTGCTTCGAACATTTTTGCGTGGGCCGCGAAAGGGGAGAGAAACCCGGAGGTCCTCAAAATGCGCGCCCTTCTAATCGTCGGGGACGTTTCGCACTACTCGCACGACATCTCGCCGGAGCGCCGTGCGGTCTAACGGGCATTAAGACTTGGATCAAAGCCGCCATCGGGCGCCCCATGCTACGCAAGAGCGCGACGCCGGGCCGTGGAAGACCTAAAGGCAACGCTCGAAAAGCTGCTTACGGACGCCGAGGATTGCGCCGTCATCGGTAAACTTGCGACCGACGAAAAGAAGCGCGAGCTTTTTAATAGACTGGCCACTGACCTTCGCAGCATGGCACGCGATGTTGAAGCAGCAATGATTGCATTGAGGCGCGCGGGCCCGGATAGCGGCAGCAAAAAGCCGCCACCGGGTTGAGAACGGTGACGGCTTCTCATTGCGGGCATCATACGCAGCCCGCGACCAGTGTGGCTGTGTGTTCTAAATAAACAAGCGGGGTGGATGGCCCCTTGAGGCGGCCTAGCCGAACGATCTTGCGATTTGAGAAAGCATCGACGTAGCCGCTCGGGTGTACCGAGCGTCGTTATATTGCTCATCCGGAGGCGTGCATGAGTGCAGACCAAGCTGATGATCGCTGTCCGTATTGCCGAAGCTCGTTCGAAATCGTCTTTGTAAAATTTAAAATCAGTGGAGCCGCTATGATCGCCTCTTGTCCAAATTGCGCGATTGTGTCCGCTGAAAGTTGCCCAGAATTGAAAATCCTCGATGAAGCGAAACAATTAGCGAGCATTACTCGGAGCTTTTGGCTGGGAGTGGTCAGCAGAATGGACTCGCTTAATCTGCGATTTCAGGTACGTTCTCGCGTTTCTATTCGCAGCGGTGATCACCGCAGCCGCACTGCGCCACGGCGTTCATGTTTACGCTGGCATTTCCCCCGCAGAAATTCGCAGCGATGCAATAATGGCCATTCCGGCTGTTGCACTCGCGATAATCGTGTTCCGGAGAAAGCGCCGGGCGCCAAGCCAATTAACATCTTTTCGTCGATACTCGGGCGCGAGCATTACCGCCCAAGGCCGCGCGAAGCCTCAGCCACCGGATCGGCTCGATGATGGTTAGCACGTCCTTGGTGTTGATCAGATCTCTCACCGTCCTCCGCGCGCCGCCGGGCGTATCATGCCATCGCGCGACATCGGTCGCACGGATTCAAATCCTCAGAATTCCACCGCGCGGCAGAAGCTTCCGCCGGAACAGGTCTATCAGTTGAGCGCTGATCCATTTTTTCCGAACGGCCTTGCCATTGGTAACGCAGCAGATAGGACCGCGCCCCGGTATCCTTGACGACGACATAGAGATTGTTGCCGTCACCGTGGGTGCCCGGGGGCAGGTTCTCGATCTGCTTCGGATTGAGTTTGCCCATGGTTGTCCCTCTGGCCTGTCTGAGTTGTCCTTTAAACACAGGGACTTTTGTGACCTTGTCCCTCTGGCGAGTTCGAAGCGTCATTTTCGGTGCTTCGAACTCAGAGGTACAAGGCGAGGGACAAGAAAGCAAACGCGTAAAGCTGGACAGGCGCGGACGACGACAACCGTCAACGATCAAGAAACCACCGTGGGACAAGGGTTTCTTGCATCATTGGCGGACGGTAAAAAACGATGGGGAATGATGGTGGAAGAGGCCGTGGTAGGCGGTGAGAGATTCGAACTCCCGACCCTCTCGGTGTAAACGATCTAGAAAAAAGGCCGCGCAAGCAATTTCAGTGCTTTGCGTGCCATCGCATTGCGGCCTGTTCTACCTTGGTTCGGGCGTTTCGTGGGCGTTTCATGGGCGGTCTTCGATTTGTTCTACGATCCGACCCGGCCGAACCTCGGCATCGCCGCGAACACTCGGTTAAACGTGCCGGGCATGTGGTGCTTGTAGTGGCGGCGGATGATTGCCTCCGAGACACCGCAGTAATCGGCGACGTCGCTGATCGCGACGCCAGCCCGAAGATACCAGGTGATCGACGTGTGCCGCAGCGTATGCGGGCTGACATCCGACAGTTCGGCGTCGATCCTGATGCTCTCGAACGCCTTCGTGACGCGAAGCACCGGCTTACCCTGCCATTCGATCACCGAATGATTGCTGATGCCGAGCCGCTGCCACCGGCGCATGTGGGCGAGCAGCCGAGGGCTGATGTCGACGGTCGGCTGACGCTTGTTCGTCTCCCGAACGCCGAGACCCTTGCGGACGAAGATGCCCTTGTCGAGATCGACGTAGCCGCGACCGATGGTCGGCATCAGCGCAGCGCCGCAGATCGCGCCGGAGCGAGTACCGCTATAGAGCGCGACCAAGATAAACCGCGCCACATGCTTCCCGGTGTAGGGGCCGGGACTGCCGCCACGGTTGCGCTTGCGGGCGCGCCATGCGGTCCAGATCAGGTTGGCTGCTTCGCTTCTCGTGAGCCAACGGTCGCGCGCCTCGGGCGCATCGGGCAGCACCGGGCGGAATTGCTGGATCGCGCCGCCGACCTTGTCGCGCAGGTGGTAGTTGATCGCCGCCGCCAAGTCTTCAAGCTCGCGGCGCGCGGCTGACTCTGAGCCACGATCTTCGACGAACCGGCGTTGCAACGTGCCGGTCAGATCGCCGACGACGTGGAGGCCGAAAAATTCGAGCAGGTTGTCGAGCCGCTTGCGAATGGCTTCGGGCCGCGACAGCTTCTGAGCATGCTCTGTCCAATAGACGGAGATCGCGTCGGCTACTTTGACGGCATTGGGATCACCGTTGCGCCGCCCTGCCCTCGGGTCGTGCTTCGCTTTGAGGTAGGCTTCGAAGAAGCACTCGGCATCCTCAAGGTCGCCCTTGCCGCAGCCAGTGCTTGTTTCCTTTCCTCCATCGAGGATGACGTAGACCTCGGCGCGGTCTTTGCGGGCAGATCGGAGCCAGAGTCGGGCGCTTTTGCGGGGACGCGGCATTTGGTTTTCATCTCCTCAATATCGGCGAGCGTCGTAAAGTCCTTGCCCGCGATCCTGTAGATCGTAAGCGCGCCCGACGCTCCCATGCGCCGCAAGGCACCAACGGAGATCGAACCGTCAGGAAACCCCTCCCGAGCAGCGACCGACAGCCTTAGCGGTGTCGTCGGTGTGATCGGCACACCATCCATAACAGCTTCGGGCGGTTTTGCCCGTTTATCCTCAACCCTGCCCGCTTCGGACATGGCAAACTCCATCGAACACGCACGCAACAAAACTTCACTTTTCGACCGGCAGATCAGCCGGTTATCTCAACTTCCTCGTCTGACCGGGGCCGTAGGACGCCTTCCTGATGGCCATCCAGCGCCCAGGCATTCGGCGTCGTCTTCCCCCAAATTCCGCGCCAGCGCGCCCCGCGCGCGGCCGTCATTGGTCCGGGACCGGGGCGAATCACCCTCCTCCGAGGTTTGACTCCGTCGCCGCCACGTCGGCAGGCGACAATTGCCACTCCCCTGCGGGTTTTTGAGCTTCATCGCCATGCCCATCCCACTTGTCACGCGGCTGGCGCGAGAACAGTTCGGCATAGCGCGGCGCGGGGCACAGCTTCTCGACCAGCGCATAGAACTCTTCCGGTTTTTGCGAGTGCTCCCGCACCGGCGCATGCAGCAGCGTCGTCTGGTTGGTGAGCGTGACGGTCGGCTTGCCGCGCGTCGCCATGATGCAATGCTCGGTCTGCCCCAACAGCCAGTGGCCCCGACCCTGTCTATCTTTCGACCATGTGAGAATCGTCTTGTCTTCGAAGCCCCAAGCGTCGAGCACCTTGAAGGCCGCGCGCATGTGGAAGTTCGTGGTCCATAGCCACAAGATCGAGTCGTCGTGCGCGATGCTGTCGACGTCGATGTCGCATATCTCCGCAATCGACATTTGCGGATAGTCGTATGTCGCCCGCTCCTGCGGGGCGTCTAAGTCGATGTCGTAAGGCCAAGGCGGGTCCGCGACGATGACTCGATAAGGCCCGCGTCCCGGAAGCGGCGGCGGCTCGGCGCGTATCGCCTCGGCCTGTCGCATCACCATGAGACGCTTGAACGGACCATTGACGCGACCGGTATCATCCATGGTCTCGACGAGCTTCGCGATCTTCGGGTTGTCGGGCTCGGCTTCCAATGCCTCAACTAGCTTTTCGGCTTTCGCCAGCGACGTGCGTTTCTTGCCGGTGCGCTTCGCAACCTTGTCGCGGGCGCGGCCTTTGCTCTGCTGTGCCAACTTGGCCGGGCTGGCATGGGCAGCGATCATTCGCTCTTTCGCTTCAGCCTTTAGCAGCGGCTCGATCGAGCGTTTGATCGCAACCGCTTCCGTGAGCGTGAAGTCTTCGCGCTCAGTGTTCTCGGCGAACTCGCCGTGCACGATCTCGGCGAGATCGACGATGTTCACCGGAACCTTGACGCGCCCGAGCAACAGCAGCGCCTTGATGCGGCGCTCGCCTGCGATCAGGTTGCCGTCCTTGTCGATGACGACGGGATGCAGAAGGCCAATAGCCTCGATATTGCGGGCGAGGCCCTCGATGTCGCCGAACGTCTTGCGGTGACGCGCGCCGATCTTGATCTCGCTGATGAGCCTGTCCGTCATGGCAGGACTCCCCGCACGCGCAGAGCTTCAAAGAACCGGCGCAGCGCGAAGCTGCGCCCGATCGATACTGCGGTGAAGAACAGGGCGATTTCGATATTGCTGGAAAGCGGAATGTCGATCCCGAACCACGGGAACACAACAATCTGCGCGGCGAGCGCCGTGCCATAGCCGATCGCGACATTCATCAGCAACTCGGCCAGCGATCCCTTGCGAGTTTGTTTGCGCGGCATCGTCACTTGCCCCGCCGCCGGTTCGCCCATCCGCGCAGAAAATCGCGACCGCCGACGATCGCGTTGCGCGCGCCGCACTTGCTGCATTTCAGTTTCGGCGAGCTGTTGATGTAGGTCGAGACGACGCCCGCGTGACCGCAGTTGCCGCAGCGGACATACAGCTTCGTCGGGTATCGCTTGACGGCGACGGCGGTGGTGGTGCCGGTCATGTTGCTGCCTTCGCCTGCTCGCGCTTCGCCTTGCGCCGTGGCACCATGAACTTGTTTAGTTGTTGAAGATCGGCAATGAGCTTATCCAAATCCGCCTTGCCATAGACCGCATCTGCAGGAAGCCCGCACGTCAGGTTGATTGCCCAGCTCTTCGACCCGATCAGGATATTGATGGCCTCGGCAAGCCGTGTGGACCGCGTCGTGTCGTCGGTTTTTTCGATCGGCCTTGCCTCGGCGCGAATGGCCGCCGCTTCAGGGGCAACAAACACACGTCTGCGCCTGGTGCATGGTGCGGCGAACGTCACTAACCCGCTGCCAGCGCGGTCGGCCTTGTCCTTCACTTCGGCGTTTGCCTCGGTGACGGCTTCGGCGACGGACCCGAGTGCCTTGGCAATCAGTGCAGTCTGTACGGTCGGCTGATGGCGCACGAATGCCACTGCAGCCGACAGCGAAACCTCGCCACGGTCGACGGCGTCGACAAGAGCTTTGACGCCGTGCTCGACGACATACGCGCGCTGCTTCGCCCTCTCCTTGGCGGCTTCTACGTCGGCGACGTTGACCCTCTCGCCGGATTTGGCACGACCGACGATCTCGGCGCGGACCTCTTCGGTCGTGTCCGGGGCAACCAGCGCGTAGAGCACCGAAGGTGTAAACTGGTTTACACCTGTCTCGCCGAACGTCTCGGCGACCTTGATCATTTTGTAGGCCGTCACCCGGCTCATTTTGAACTCGGCCTCGATCCATGCCGAGAACTTCCCGCTCCCGACGCGCGCTCTGGCTTCAATAAGATCGCGGCCGATCCCTACGATGTCCTGAGAGACGCGCCACATCTGCGAGCGAATGCGCTCGGCGATTTCGCGAAGAAACTCTTCGTTGGTTTTGGCTACCTGCTCGACCTCGCCCATTGGCCGGTCACCTCGCCGCCTTCGCCGTCGGCTTACCCGGCGCGCGGTCGTGGGCCGACATCCATGCGTCGAGCGCGGCTCGCCGATAGCGAACGGCGCGAGCGAGCTTGATGAAGGGCGGGCCGGAGCCGTCGCCGCGCATGCGGGCGATCTGCAGAAACTGGCGGCTCAATCTCAGATACTCGGCCGCCTCGGCCGTGGTGAGATATTCGGTCGGCATGGTGCAAGTACTCTCTACTGGACGACAACACGTCATCTCTTGCGCGAGAGAACATACACCGGCCTCAGGATCGTTTATCAAGCCACCGGAGGGAGCCCGAATGACTTACGAACAGGGAGTTTAACACCACGGGCGTGGTGTCATTTTCAACTGAACGATGAGCGTCGAATATAGAGATGGCGCGCGGCGCGAGGAACATCGCGCGCTACCATCGCGCAGACGGCGCAAAATAATTTTTTGCTCACAAACGATGCGTGCGGTGCGAAAGGTTCGTGCGACGGTTCCGTCTCATTCGCGATGTGAGGCGATGTAACATCGTATTTGAAAGTGTCCGAAAACGGACGGTTTTCCGCGTCGGGCTTTTGCAAGCGCGCATTCGCTGGCGTAAAAAGAAAACCGCCCTGGGCATCGTGCTCCAGGGCGGTCCTTTAAAACACCCTCCGCAGGGGACCATCCACCCACCGAGCAGATAGGAGAATAGTGCGATGAGTTCTAAGGCCAGGTCGGGCGCAACGCAAGCCCCCAGCGACAACGTCGTTGAATTTCCGCAGCCCGATCGATGGGCCAGCTCTCCGAAAGAGCACGTCAGAAAAATCTGCACCTTGGCGTTCGAGCAGATCAACCGTGATCATGATCTGTCGGCACACGCGCGCTGCGTCGGCATCGATATTCTGTCTCACGTCAACTGGCAGAAGGGCTACGCCGAGGTCGGCATGGAGAAGACGGCGCTGCGCCTCGACTTCAAGGAGGACACCGTGTCGAAGGGCCGGGATGCGTTGGTTGCGCGTGGGTACTTCCGGTACGAGCCCGGCAAGGCCGGACGCAAGCATTCTGGTCGATATTGGCCGGTCCTGCAGCCCGCAGAAAACCCCCACGCCGTGGGGTATTCCGAGAAACAGAAAACCCCCGTTTCACGTCCGGAAAACCCCCAAATGACGGAAATAAAACCCCCACGGCGTGGGGTAGAACAATATATTAACAATGGAAAGAACAAGAGCGCGGCTTCGCCGCGCGCTCCTGAGTATGCCGATATAGATGAGGACAACCTCGAACAGGTGCTCGATCACTTCAAGAGATCGCGCGGCCGAGCCGCGCTCAACGTCCCTTACAACGATCCCGACTTCATCAGCTTCGACGAACCACGATGGTCAGGACATCCAACCACCACCGTGGCGGCTTCTAGCTAAACGGGGCTTGCCCGAAAACGATCATGCGAGGGTTAAGACGGTTGGCAATGGTGCATATTATGCGCCAGCGCAGAATATCAGTTCCGCGTATCGGTCGCCGTGTGCGTTGTAGGCACTGACCTCGAAGCACGATCTCGACGTGACGCGTCATGCAAAAGCGAAGTCAACTTCGTATCTGGCCGTGCGCAGGTGCACGCTTCGCGTGACGAACCCCCCAACATCGGATACCGTCACGAAATGGCACCGCTGAAGAACCAACGACGCGAAACCTTCGCCCGCAAAATCATCGAAGCCGCAAAACGTGGTCTCCCGCAAACATGGGCCTACGAACAGAGCGGCTACCGCACCTTGCCGGGCCATGTCTCCGAGGTCGCCGCATCGCGTCTGTTGAGTACAGTTGAGGTGCAACAGCGAATTGCCGAACTTTCCGAACCAGCAACGCGAAGAGCAAAGATTTCGGTGGAAAGTTTGCTGGCCCAGCTCGAAGCCACGGTGACCGGTGCGACCAAGGCAAAACAGTTCGGCGCGGTCAACGGAAGCTTGGCGCTCATCGGCAAGCTGACCGGGCTTTTGCGCGATCAGATCGAGATCGGCTCTGTCGGTCAGTTCGATCAATGCCAGACCATGCCGGAGCTGGTCGAGGCGCTGTTGGCCAATGAAAGCCCTGCACAAGCCCTGCAAACGCTCGACACGCTGCGCCAGGCGATCGAGCTGCACGCGGCCACGCACGCCGCGATCGTTGTCCCACGCCACATGATGCCGAGCGACGAGACCGCGATGGCGCTGGCCATGTTCCGGCCAGGTCGCAAGGACCGCCGCAACTGACACCGCGTCACCTGGTGACGGCGTGCACCGCAAAATGTAACATTACAAATCCGGGGCCGATCTCATGAAAACCGCCATCGCCTATGTCCGCGTCTCCACCGGCAAACAGGCCAAGTCCGGGCTTGGCCTTGAAGCGCAACAGGCCGCGCTCGCCCGCTTCGCCGAGGCCGAGGGCTACAGGTTCTTGCAGACGTTCGTCGAGGTCGAGACCGGCAAGGGCGCTGATGCGCTCGATCGCAGGCCGCAGCTCGCCGCCGCGCTGAAGGCCGCCGCAGCCATCAAGGCGGCCGACAAGCAGCGAGCGCCGATCATTGTCGCAAAGCTCGATCGGCTTTCCCGCGACGTGCATTTCATCTCCGGCCTGATGACGCACAAGACGCCGTTCATCGTGGCAGAGCTGGGCGCTGATGCCGATCCGTTCATGCTGCACCTGTATGCCGCCCTTGCCGAGAAAGAGCGCCGGTTGATCTCGCAGCGGACGCGTGACGCCTTGGCTGTGCGCAAAGCCCAAGGCGTGAAGCTCGGCGGCCTCAATGCCAAGGGGATCGAGCGCCGCGACGCAGCCCTCGATCGCGCGAAGGCGTTGGCCCCGATCATCAACGAACTACGGGCAGGCGGCGCAACGTCGCTGCGAGCTATCGCAGCCGGGTTGAACGATCGCGGCATCACCACGGCGCGCGGCGATCAGTGGACAGCAATGCAGGTTGCGCGCGTGCTCGGTCGGCTCTGACGCTCGCCGCCGCCGCACCACCACCGCCGCCGCCGCGCGCAGCGCACCGACCGCGCCCCTCGTTTCCACGGGGGAGCCGTCTGGCGGGGCGGGAGCCGCCCGTGAGAGCAACGTCGGTTTATTTATCGGGACCCGCTCAAAGCTCAAACGTCTCCACATTTCCGGGAGAGGGACCCGCATTTGCGCAGATGGGACCCGTTCGGCCGCGATGGGACCCGCGCACGCCGCGGTCTGTTTTTGCATATCGGCGGTTGCGTTGGTTCGTATGTGAACCTTTTCTGAAGAGGGACCCGGTTCTGCGATGCCTCCCCGCCGCGTTACGGCGGTCCGTGGTGAGCGCGCCGGGACCGGGCCGCTATCTCGGCTACTCTGAATCGCGTCACCGCGCTCGTTGTGTCTTGCGGCGGCCTTAGCGTCGATGAGTTTTTTGCGGTGACGGTCGGCGGCGTCTTAGGTCTCGATGACGATGTGGCATCGGGTCACTGTGCGTAGCCGAAATCGACGCCGCCAGTTGCAATTGCCAGTTGCAATTGGGGAGAATTGGTTTTCCTGCGCGCGTGACTCAAGTATTCTTGCGACTGCTGGGCTGGGGGGCTGATGGCGATGGCAGAGGTTGCCACGCGCGTCTGGGCCGAAGCGCTGGCACGGCTGATGCAAATCGACCGCCCAGCGAGATTTCATCTAAGCGCTGGTTGCAATTCATCGACGACTGTGGACGGTTCCTTGATGGAGACTGGGCAGATCGTGCTGAGGAGCTGGGTTGGGGTCCGCTCGAGCTTTTTGGCTGTGATCGCGTCAAACCATACGCCAGTTTAGATCGCGCCGGCCTGCTCTGGTTGCTCAACGGCGGAAAGTTGGTCGCTCTCACTGCTGTGACAGCGACGATCGAAACAACTGGCGGCGTTCGGCAGACCTATCGCCGCTGTCCTATCGAAGTTGACGCTGTTGCGCCCGCCTGGGAGCTGGCGGTTCCGTCCAATCCAACCACTGCAGCCGCTCGCATGCGTCGCCATCGTAAGCGTCGTCGTGATGGTCTCCGTTGCCTGACCGTCGAGTTACGCGAAACGGAAATCGACATGCTCGTCTGCACCCTGCTAAAACCCGAAATGCGTCACAGCAAGAGCCCGATCATCAATGCTCCCCACGAGCATCTTAACCAAACTTTAAGTGTGCCCCGATGACGCGTAACGACGAATACCCAGGATTGACAGTCGAAGTATCGGCACATGACTGCTTGGCGATTAGACCAACGAGCCACGCCCCAACCGTCGCTAGAAAAAGCCGACGCTCAAATCCAGTCCAGTGGATACCAGGAGCAGAGAAACAAATAGGCCAGCTCCACAGAACAGAGCAATGATTTTAAGGTTATCAAAGTCGGATGAGATCGTAGGAATCGCACTCGAAGAAGCTCTTGCAATCGCGGTCATAACAATCTCCTTGGGCTACTATATTCGTATGATCATATCGGCCGTCGGTAGCGGGACTTTTTCGTGTCCCGCGAAAAATGGTTTCGCTTTGATTTCAAATTGTTTCGTGAGCCGTTTTTCCGAACCGGGAAGCAATAGGTTCTAAGGATTTAGTTTTTCTTAACAGGCTAGCGAAAAGTCAGTGCGATGCTGCGTATCAGCCGAAAGCGAGCGCGACTATCCCAAGACCGGCAACGGTGACCGCGAAGGGAAAGCCGTAAGCAACGAATTCATGATGCGTCCACATCGCGGGCAGACCTGCCCGTCGCCAGCAATGATGTCCGTTGTTGGGGACGAACGGACCCCGTTATTGCATGTCTAGGTCCGTTGATGACCGATGCTGTCGAAAAAAATCTTTTTGCATCGCTGAACACAAATTCTCCGAACCGTAGGCGCGGCGATCTTATAAAATGTGTGGGGGGAGGCATCGCAAAGCGATGAACTCGCCAGTGACTTTGGTAACTGGCCTGGCGGCACATCGACGAACAATCATCGCGTGATTCGTCTTTCGGCGGGAAATTAGTCGCGAGGCAGTTTGGGGACTTTTTCGACGGCATCGACCCATCTCGGAGTTGAAGTCGCCGCACGGCTGGGCTGATAATCTCGGCCTTTCCTTTGCGACCGATAGATCGAAATCCTTCAAATCCCGATCGCATAACCGTGATCCAGAATTCGAAAAATGGCTCATGCGTTCCGGAATACCGGGCCTCGAACGCAAGTCTTGCTGTCCGATAGCCCGTGTGACGGGTCACCTCTTTGGAGAGTTATATGATTAGATTCAAACTGCTTGGCACGGTCGCAATTCTTTCAACGTTGATCGCAGCTCAGCCGCAAGCAAACGGGATCGAGGGCCGCGAGGTCGCAGCCCCGCCCTGGAGCGCGGCCTGCGTGAACGACCAGGGCCCAAGCCAGTGTGGTGAGCCCATGTGGATATATGGTAGCCGCGGCGCGCTGGCGCGATACAAGAATGCGTTCTGACTTTGACTGAGCGCGGCTATCCAATTCCTTTCGCTATTGAGAGTCTGTTCGATTACTCGCGATGAAATCGACCGGCATGGCGGGCCGCAAAGAGCCTTCAAAGGTGTAGCGGGCGAACAAGGGCTGGCCGGAATTAGCTCCGGCCAACCAGCGGCTCCATTAAACAGACGTTTAGCCAGATCAAATTGAAGTTTAACCGGATCGCCTTTTAGCGGCCTGCCGCAGCGCTCGGTCAGCCAGCCGAAATCAGAACGCGCTCCGGTATCGTGAAAGAGCGCGGGGGCTGCCATAGACCCACATCGGCTCGTCGCATTCGGTTGGGCCGTGGTCGGTCATGCAAGCGGCGCTCCAGCGCGGAGCAGCAACCTCGCGGCCCTCCTCGCTTGCGTAGGCTTGCGGCAGAGCGCCATGTTCGAGCGTTCTCGCCTCGGCTGTAGTTGACATCGCGACGGCGAGCAGCGATGCCGCCAGTAAGTATTTCGTGTTCATGGTTCGGCTCCTTGATCGTAGGCCCGAGGCTACCCTTGGGATCGTGGTAGCTCGCACTGATTGTGCGTAGCCGAGCCAATAAGAGTGCGCTCGGGCGGGCAGAATTGCTTGCGTGGGATTGCGGTGCTTGGTTCGATTTTGCGCCGATTTGAGGTTTTGAGCGGCTTCGGAAGCGCGTCCCGCGGCCTCTTTCATTGATCGAGCAAATTCCAGATGACCGCGAGCGCCGCGATCAGCACCATGCACCTGTTGATGCGGCGGTCGATGCGGTTCACCTTCAACGTTCCTCGCCTCGTTCGGCTTGGCGCGCCGCTTCATTGACCTTGGCCCGGTCGCGCCGGTCGTCCGGCGACAGCGCCATCACCGCATCGTGCAGCCTCGGTCGGGATCATCAGTACGCTATCGACCGGCTTTTCCGCCCATTGCCACCACTGATCAAAGGCGTCCTTTTCCTTCATCACAAATCCTCCCCCAGCCCCCCGGAGGAAGGGATGCCGCACCTTGCCTTCTGCCGATTTGGCGCGATACTCGATCTCCGCCAACAGCTCCGGCTCGACCCAGATATGAGGTATCATCATTCCGCCGACACGCTTTAGGAACGATGCAAGCCATCACACGTTCGGGTACGGACTCCTCGGAGACTATAATGAGACAGGTTTCCTTAGCACTCGCCACGCTCATAGCATCGGGCGGAAATGCCGCCTTTGCTCAATATGATTGCCCGGGTGGGCAACGACCTGTGCCCCCTTGGATTGCGGAACGAATGGCTCTGCCCCTGTGCGGCTTCGCCGCTACCTATCGCTGGGCTGGAAATATGTGCCAGTTGTGCAACTCGCGGAACATGTATCCGAACCCATTTGTTGCCTACCGCGTGCCGCAAGGTCGCTATTACGAGCTTCATCCGAATGCTATCACGCCTTATCGTTGAGTGTATGGGCGAGCCACGCAATCGCATCCTTCAGCGTGAACAGCTTCCCGCCGCCCGGCAGCCTGATCGGTTCGTCGAATCGTCGTTTCCAGTTCGTCGCGGCCATCAGACTTGGACTCCATCCAGACGGCCGACGGAAGGTATCCAGCGGTGGACCGGGCTCAAAATTAGCCTTGATCGATTCCTTCGTCGGCGCGTATTGGGGTTATGGTCGACAAACGGCCCCTCACTATCGAGATTTTAGCCCTCGGGCCGGAGGGTCCGATAGTTCGTGACCGCGTCATCGGTGGAACGTTCATCGTCGACGAGGCGAAACGGATCGGGGAGCGCTTGCTTTCCCGGACAGAAATTGCTGTTGGACATGGTGGGTATCGAATTTTGAACTCTGATCTTCAAGTGCTCTACACTTGGCCTTCCGGCGATCATGCCAAAATACTCAATTGGTCGATCTGAACATCCGGCGTTGGCAGACTTGGCGACGATGCTTACGAGATTGCTCGAATCTGCGCGAAACCTTCCTGCAGGACCGGATCGCTATTCCGCCCTCAAACAAATTGGCATCTTTGGTGCGCGCTTGGCGGAGTTGCAGAAAACCTGCTGCCAATCCGATCCCTCAACAGGAAAAGCCGGGTGATGTGAGGCGGCGGGACGACGTCACGGCCGTCCTGCACCGCCTTGGCTGTGTTGGCGATCTCCGTCAGCTTGCGCGCCGCAACATCTGGATCGGTGAACGGGCGCGGCGACGAACTTCAACGCCGGATTCCATCCATCGTTCGGGCAGCGTTGATATGCAGATCGTGGATCAACCGGACTCACTTCTGCATCGCCAACGTGATGAGGCCTCGGGTGGACCAAACGCTCTGTCGCAGATGAGCCTGGTGGATGCTGCGATGCAATTGCTGGAATTCCTCTGCTCCTCGCAGCATTGGCCCCTGACGTTGACGAAATCTACATCTGCCGCGACGAGGCTCGCGAGCACATCCGCGTCGTGGGCATTCCATCCTAGCGTCCACCTTGCGACGATCAACGCTATTTGAGCGTCGGGATCGTTGCATCTATATTCGGCTTGCGTTCGTTCGCTCATTGCACTGGCGAGCTTATGCCACCATGCTCTCGCGATCGACGAGCGTCAGGGTAATTCATAAATGCAAATTTGCGATCAATGACTGACCCGTGAGAATGCCGATGGACAAGCTACGTGCAATGAGCTTCTTTTGCCGTGCTGTAGAGATGAAATCGTTCGCGGCCGCAGCCAAAGCACTTGATGTACCTCCATCCGTTGTGAGTCGAATTATCGCCAGCCTGGAGAGAGAGCTGCGCTGCACGCTCTTCAACCGGAGCACACGGCGCCTTTCGCTGACCGAGGCTGGCGCAGCATACTATGAGCAGTGCCGCGAACTGCTGCTCCAGGTAGAGCAGGTCGAGGCCGTTGCCCGGGAAGGAAGCCTGCGACCTGCCGGTACCTTGCGACTCGGATATCACCCGGCCTTGCGCAGTCCGCTAGTTCGCAAGATGGAAGAATTCCTGGCCAGCAATCCTGCCGTAAGCGTCGAGCTGACTGCAACGAATTCTCCGGCCGCCCTGCTCGATGACGGGCTCGATCTCGTGCTCCGGATCGGCCCGATCGATGACACGAGTTTCGTCGCCAGACGGATCGGCTTCACCTCGCCGCTGACCTGCGCAGCGCCCGCCTACCTTGCTCGTTTCGGAACACCAGCCCATCCCCGCGACCTGCGCGAGCACCGCGCCATTATTCCGGCGCGGCGTGACGAGAATCTGTTCACGCAATGGAGTTTCACAAAAGGTGACCGAGAGACCGAGACCGTTAAAGTTCCCGTTGCGCTTGTCCTCCGCGACGGTGTCGGCTTGGCGGATTTGGCTGCCGAAAGGGCCGGCATCGCCCAGATCTATGATACCACCGCTTGCCACTACATCGCGGATGGAAGGTTGCAGCGTGTTCTCGAAACATGGTCGTCCGGCCGCCAACCGGTTTACGCGGTCCTGCCAAGTCAGCGTAACACGCCGGCCAAGGTCCGCGCTTTTCTCGAATTCGCGCGGTCGCTGACGGCTCAGCACAACGCTCAGTAAGAACTAAGTGCCGCCTTGGGCACCTCGCTTGTCCGTTGTTGGCCGATAGTGTTGCAAAAGTCTTTTTGTCTCACCGATCACAAATTTTCCGGGCTGTAGGCGCGGCGATCGAATATTGATGTGGGGGACCACTTCATTCTGTGACGAACTCACTGGCGACTTCGGTGGCGCGTTCGACGCTACATTGATCGACGGTTGCCGCTTGTTTTGTCGTTTAGCGGAAATTTGGTAGCACGGCGTTTTGGGACTTTTGCAACACTATCGGCACGAAACCGACATGCCGAAGTAGTCGCTGCATATCCGTTCATGGGGGTAGGGCCGACCTTACGCGAACAGCCCAATTTGGTCGAGAATGACCGCAAGCGGACGTCGGCCTAGATCGATTGAATCACTGCATTAGCCGGCAGACAGTGGACGCGGCTCACCAATTTTTGGGAAACGCGGTCGCAACATGGACTGTACGATGTCCGCTCTTACCTCGCCGAACCGGTTGTCACACTGAGGTCTGCTATGCCGGCCTGCGATACGACGTTATCTTGTGAGCCGGTGCCGCCGCTGGCGCCGATAGCGCCAATGACCTTGCCGTCGACGATGATCGGGCAAGCATGTCATCGAGGGTCGTCAGGTATTTGAAGTTATCGCCTTTGCCGAGCAGGTTTTCAAATACCAGCGTCGGACGGCGGTAGCGTGCCGCGGTGCGCGCTTTGTGCTGCGAGATCGAGATCGATCCATATTGGCAATTGTCCAATCGCTCAAAATAGACCAGTTCGCCGTGCGGGTCGACGACAGCGACACACATCGTGTTCCAATTTCTTTTCTTGGATTCTGCGACCGCCGCTGCGGCCACTTTCTTGGCGGTCTCGATATTAATCGGGTCGCCGTAGGGCGGCAGATTCGACGCCTCCGGTATGGCATCGTTAGGATTGGCGTGGGCTGCACCTGGGCGAAAGCCGAACTGCTGATTGGAGCGTATGCTGCTCCGGGCCAACATGGATATCAGCGCGCGTGCGATCTCATTAGCGGACAGGCCTCAACCAGCGATTTGGGTCACCAGTGTTCGCATACGCCGGGAAGACCGATCCTCCATCTCGTCTCATCCTCTCGCAGACCTCGGCGGGTAAGGGGTGTTTTGTTTAGCCAAACTGCACCTCTGCCCATGAAGTTCCCCCGGACGCAAAACGCCTAAGATTGCCGAGCCTTCTCACGAGCGGCTTTCGCACCGCACCAGAGATCCGTTTAAGTCAGGACCTCTGATATAACTATGAAATTCAGTATTATGTATACAAAATTCAAATTAGGGGGGATAATCGTCGCGCTTTCGGACCTACGAATGCGAGAATTAAAAACGCGAGGGGATACCATGGCAGTAGCAGCACAACTTGATGCGCGGCCGATCGCAATTCAGGGGACACGATGGACGATACTTGCTTGTGCAATCCTCAGCATGGTGATGATCGCCAATTTGCAGTACGGATGGACGCTGTTTGTAAATCCCATAGCAGCAAGACATGGCTGGTCCATCGCGGCAATACAGGTCGCTTTCAGCATCTTTATTGCTCTGGAGACTTGGCTTACCCCGATTGCAGGTTGGATTGTTGACGTACTTGGCGCGCGTGGATCAAAAATTGTAGTCGCGTTCGGTGGCATTATGGTCGCTATTGGCTGGACCATAAACTCCTACGCCGAAACACTGACGATGTTGTATGTCGGCGCTGTCGTCGGGGGTATTGGGGGAGGCGCAGTATATGCCACCTGTGTCGGCCTCGCTGTGAAGTGGTTTCCTGATCGGCGCGGTCTTGCAGTTGGCCTCACCGCTGCGGGTTACGGCGCCGGCGCTGCTCTGACTGTTATTCCAATTCAATATGTAATCAGCACCAGCGGCTACGAAGCAGCCTTTTTGTGGTTCGGGCTATTTCAGGGTGCGATTGTTTTCATTTTGGCCTTGTTTTTGAGGGCTCCGGTGTCCGGTGAGATGGCTGGCATACCCGCTCCAAAAGTCGCTCAGTCATCGCGTAATTACGCGCCGAATGAAGTGCTGGCCTCTCCGATATTTTGGATCCTTTACGTCATGTTTGTTATGGTGTCTGCCAGCGGCCTGATGGCAACGGCACAAATCGCGCCGATCGCCAAGGACTTCAATGTCGCAAACACAATCGTTTTCTTCGGTGCCACGACACTCACCGCCGCACTGATCATCGATAACGTCGCGAACGGCGCGGCGCGGCCACTGTTCGGCTGGGTTTCCGACCACATCGGCCGTGAAAATACAATGGCAATCGCGTTCGGCTTGGGAGCGGGCGCCTACTGGTTGCTGGGGACGCTCGGCACTGCCCCTTGGGCTTTCGTACTCTTCGCAGCGCTAATCTTCCTCACCTGGGGTGAGATATTTAGTCTGTTTCCCTCAACTTGTACCGATACCTTCGGAGCAAAGTTCGCGACCGTGAATCTCGGCCTTCTTTATACGGCGAAGGGGACTTCGGCTTTCCTAGTTCCGGTAGCCAACATAATCAAAGCATCAACTGGCAGTTGGCACCTTGTGTTCTTGCTGACTGCGATCATGAACATAGCGGTGGTAGCAATAGCTTTGTTCGTCCTTAAACCAATGCGCGCGCGAATGATGGCTAATGGTTAAATCGTCTCGGCGGGGCGGACGCCTCACCTTGGAAGAGAAGATTCTCACCTTGGAAGAGCTAGCCATGGAATTGTTGGAGACCGCTCGCAAGCTTCCTTCGAGCGGAAAACGTCATGACATCCTTAAGGAGTTCGGGAGTTTTCGTGTTCGAATAGCCGCCCTGCGAAAATCGCTACCGTCAAATTAATGCCTGCGCGGCCTTGGTCGTCTCTCTTTGTTTGGCGCGCAATGTCGCCTTTTGGCGTGCGCCGTGATAGCGGCGCTTTCCAGTGGGTGCAAGCCCCACCCGGCAACCGCTCCAGCCGGAAGCAATCGGAGCAGTCATGGAGGTAACGAAGTGGCTGAAGCCTTCGATTAGCGTGTCACGAATTGGTGACACCACGAGTGTGCAGGCCGCAACGCGAGTGAACGCTGAGCAAGCCTCGAAAAGGACGATGTGTAGGCCGATCCGACTGCCATATCGGAGAAGGTTGAAATGGCTGGGCGCGTTGAGCGAAGATTACGCCCGGCTGCTACACCGGGGTATTGGCGGCAGCATGTACGCAAGGAAAGCGCACGCAACACGGGAAGCGCGTGCGCTCACCGCGACCGAGGCTCACAACCAACCGGCAATTCGTGCGCTCAGTGAGACGATCTGAGCGCTGCAGACTTCGGAGGGTCGGGAGTTCTAATCTCCTCGTTGCGCGCCATCTCCCTGTCATCCCTCACGATGGATGTGATACCGTCGTTGCCGAACACGGTGCGACGGGGGAACATGGCATTGAAGCTTGGTATCTACCTGAACTCGCAGCACCCGGCAGGCGATGATCCTGCCCGTCGTTTCGACGAAACGCTGGAGCAAGTGCGCCTTGTTCGTTCGCTCGGGTTCGAACTCGATCTGGGCCGGCGAGCACCACATCACCCCGGGCTTCCACTTCTTTCCACAGCTGCCGCTGCTGCATCGGCTCGCCGGGGAGGCCGAGGGTCTGTGGATCGGGACCAACGTCACGTTGCTGCCGCTGCACAATCCGGTCGAGCTAGCGGAAGCCGGTGCCTTTCTGGACGTCATCACTGGCGGCAAGTTCCTGCTTGGCGTCGGACTCGGCTATCGGCCCGAGGAGTACCAGATATTTGGTGTGCCGATGTCGGAGCGCGTGAGCCGGTTCAACGAGGCCGTCGAGATCATCCGGCGGCTGTGGAGCGAAGATCGGGTCACCCATTCCGGGCGCCACTGGCAATTCGCCGACGCCGCCATTGCACCGCGCCCGCTGCGGGCGCCGCGCCCGCCCATCATTGTTGGCGCGCAAGTCGATGCGGCCATCGCGAGGGCGGCCAAGATCGGTGATGGCTGGCTTTCGATGCCAACACCCACGCTTGACCAACTCGACGCGCAGATGTCGGTGTTTAAGTCCGCACGGTCCGCGACAAAGCTGCCGCCAGCGGAGCATTTCTGCCGATTGCTCGAGGTCGGCTGCGCGGCCGATGACGATGCCGCAATCCACCGCTCGGCCCCATTTCTCATGGAGAAGTACAAATCCTATGTGTCATGGGGCTTGGAAGGACTCACTCTCGATCCGAACGCCGCCCCCGAGCAACAGTTCCGCGCGCTGGCGTCTAAGAGGTTCGCGGTGGGCGCGCCCGCAAGTGTCATCGATATGCTGGTCGCCCAACATCGCTGCGGCATTAACCACCTCTCGATGCGCGTGAGTTGGCCGGGGATGGGCCAAAACGAGATCCTCGCCAGCATCGAGCTTCTTGGCCGCAAGGTTCTTCCCGCTGTGCGGCACCGAACCGCGGCCGCGGAGCCGTAGCGCCGCCTTCGAAGGCAGCCGCCGATCGGGCATAGCGCAAGTCCGGAAGTCAAAGTTAGCGTTGATCGCTGCCTGGTTACTATCATCAGGTTGAAATAAGAAGCCGCCTTCGGGCGGTTTTCTATTTGGGCTCGTGAAGCCGCGACTTCCGTTGTTGTGCTGGTTTTTGGACGCCGGCAACAAGAAGGCTCCACGGGCTCAACTGACCGGCGTCCAAAAAGCGCCAAGGCACGAAGTCGCGGGAAGTTTGGCACCGGCTAAGCAGCGGGCGCTATAGGGATTAACTTGGCAGGCGCGTGAAGTGCAGCAATGGACGGCTAGTGAATTGATCGACGGGTATCGCTTCCAGAGGCGGCAACCCGGCAGAACGCTTCCACAACTTCCGCGTTTCGGCATGAGTGTTGCACTTGAGTATTTTTAATGTTCGCGGCATGTGTAATTTCAAATAGTTGTGCGTGGCAGAAATGGCACATCCGACAACCACTGCGCGATTAATCGGTTGATCGATGTCCAGCGACATGGCGTGAATCAATTTCTTGCGAGCTGAAATATGGACGGCACATTCAAGCAAACTGGTTGGCGCTTTCGTCAAGGCAATTTTTATCATTGCGTTATCGGTGCGGCCGATGATGTGGCTGGCCGTATGTGGATGCTGACCCGCGCGCGATCATGTGTTGCACGCCAACACTACGCTGGTTGATCGTGTTGACCTTGCCACCCCGGCCATCGCTGTCCTCTCAACGGGCTACCGGCCTCTCGGCTCTTGCTCCCGCGCAGCGGGCTGGAGCGCAGCGACTTCGTGCTGTGGCACCGAACGGACATGCCGACCCTATTGAGCGATGTCCGTTGTTGGGTGAACAGCGGAAAACATCTGCTCGCAGCGAGTACTTCGCCTTTTGACCCTGGCTGCGTGAAAACTCACGCAACCAAGACCCATCTGAGACATCGGCGACCACCAAAATATTTCACTCGACCGGCCCCGACTTCTTCCAGATGTCGAGCTTGGGCAGCTACACTGCCGCATTGTGGGGGAGCATGAGCTATAGACCGACTGCGCCCGTGTCCGCGGATTTTCTTGGGGGCATCAGCGAATGACCGAACCCAACCCCGACCATTTCGAGATGCGCCGGCTGGAGTTTTTGAGCAACACCATCTTTGGCGTTGCGATGACGTTGCTTGCCTACGACCTGCCAAAGGCCGGCCAATTCAAGAGCCTGCCGGGCTGGACCGATCTCTATCAACTTTATGCCGCGCGGCTGTCGGGGCTGGTTCTCAGCTTCATCATCGCGGGGATATTCTGGTTCAGCCATCAGCGCCGGCTAGCTCGGCAGCCTTACGCCAGCCGCAACGTCGTGTTCCTCAACTTGCTGTTCCTGCTGTCGATCATTTTGTTGCCTGTGACCAACGGCCTCGATGGCAGCTATGGTCTGAGCAACGCGGTCGCCGTGCTCTACGGCCTGCACTTGACGGTGATCGCCACGCTAAATGCCGGGCTTTGGTGGCTGGTTTATCGCGACGACCGGCATCATCCCGAATTCATCGGTTCGGTCTTCGCGGTCCTGGTGTTCGTGCCCGGCACCCTGGTTGCGTTGTTCGCCCCACAATATGCGAAATATTTCTGGTTTCTTGCCTTTGGCAGCCTGTTCGTTCGACGGTTTTTTCGGACGCCACCTACTGAATTTCGATAAAGCACGGGGAAGACGCTTCCGCGCAAGCTAGCTCGACTGCGATCTATGCGCACTCGAGTATTTCCCAAACTGGCACAAAGCGTCAGTTTGCGCCGCGCAAGACATGTCCGGAGTTGGGGGTAAAGCCGACTTGCCGGTTGAACGCCCGGACTTCTCACTTTGACCCAAATGCGACATCGAGCTCATAGCGAATTTCCACTACGCTCAACAGGTTGATGAGAAAAGCCGGGAAATCTTCCAGGACTTCGTGCTCCCAGGCAGTCGGCCGAAAGGAATACTCTGAAGAGTCTGGCAGGGCCTGGTGCTCCCATGGTAGGTCGAGCCGATTTCGGAGGAAGTTGTTCCATGGACGAAGATATCTTGCCCAAATTGGAGGGGCGTCTCGGACCGCTCCTTGCGAGACAGCGATTGGGTATCGAGACGGACCACGAGGCACAAATCTTCGGCCAAGGCCTCCTCTCCTTTCATATAGAGCACTGGTATCCGGTCCATTCTGTCATTCGAAATGCACTTAAGCTGACCGGTCTCTACTGGCGCGGACGCCGAAACACAGGAAGCATTCTCGTCAAGCGCAATGATGTTATGTTCAAGGAGTTGCCACCGCTTTTCGACGGCTTCACCATACTCCACCTTAGCGACATGCATGTGGACATGAATGAAGCTGCCATGCAGCGCCTGATCGAACTCGTCGGCGACATGCGCTACGATCTATGTGTTCTAACCGGCGACTATCGGGGGAAGAATTTTGGACCGTTCGAGGCAACCTTGAACGGCGTCGCACGAGTGCGAGCTCATCTAAAGGAGCCCGTTTATGGGGTTCTAGGCGACCACGATACCATCCAAATGGTTCCGGGGCTGGAAGCCATGGGAATACGTATGCTGCTCAACGAGAGCGAGGTGATCGCGCGCGGCGATCAGCAAATCTATCTAGCCGGAATCGATGACGCCCACTGCTTCAAGGCCGACGATATCGAAAAGGCCGCGTTGCAGATACCGTATGGCGAGTTCTCCATCTTATTGTCACACACACCGGAGATCTATCGTCAGGCGGCTCATGCCGATTTTAGTTTGTTGCTGAGCGGGCATACGCACGGTGGGCAGATCTGTCTGCCAGGATCTATTCCGATCATACTTGATGCAGTATTGCCTCGACAGATGGGGGCGGGAGCTTGGCAGTATCACGACATGGCTGGCTACACTTCTGTGGGTGCTGGATCGAGCGTCGTTCCTGTTCGTCTCAACTGTCCACCAGAAATCACCCTGCACTGCCTTCGTTCGGGCTAACGGCGGGCTAATATGGTTCGTCGCGCAGGTGGGCCCGGAATAGAAAACGAGACAGAATTAGCGCGCCAATAAAAAAGATCCCGACGCCAAGCGCTATGTCTGCGATCGTCAATGAAAGTGCGTCGCGGCATGCCAGCATCGGAAATAGGGATTCGGGGACCTGATCGAGCCCGAGTGCCTGGCTGCTCGGCGGAGAGTTAAGGCGGCGCTTCACGAAACTGGAGAACAAATCGCCCGCCATAGCCGCGCCCGCTACGATTGCACCGATCGTCAGATCCAGACCGATAAGCGGGGCGCTTGCTGTCGTGATGAGGACTGAAATCAAAATACCGCGGATGGTTTTCGATGGCCCAAACAACGGCCGCCCATCAAGAAATATGGTGCCGGCATCCAGCGGAAAGGAAAAACGTGGGCCAAAAATCTTCTTCGCAACAATCGGTGTGCCGTTCGCCAACGTCATTAAAACCAATAATTGCAGAATATGCAGAAGTTGCATTTCTTCAGCTTAGCTTATAGCTGCATCCGACGTTAGTTCGATCTTCTATTGACTATTGTGAGCGCCTTTCAGTGGAACGTCTTACGCCGGTCATCAAGGCACCACGGTCGAGCTGATCCATTAAATGACCCAACGCGACGTTCAGTGGACGCGTGGGAATTAGCCACTGTCGGGTTGACCTTTGCCTCATGAGAATACGCTATATCTGCCCGAAGGCCGTTCAAGAGGGTTAGCCGGTGGACGAAGACATTCTGCGCAAACTCGAGATCCGTCTCGGACCGCTCCATGCCCGGCAGCGATTGGGGATTGAGCGAGATCACGAAGCTCAGGTATTTGGCCAGGGCCTCACATTCTTTCACCTTGAAAACTCATCGTGGGCCGAGTGGATCATTCGAAATGTTCTGAAGGCGACGGGGCTCTACTGGCGTGCAAAACGGAATGCAGAACGCATTCTCGTCAAACGAAACGACATGAGGTTCAAGACATTACCGCCCCTCTTTGAGGGCTTCACCATTCTCCACATTAGCGACCTTCACGTGGATATGAATGAAGTTGCCATGAACAAACTCATCGAGCTGGTTGGCGGCATGCAGTACGATGTGTGTGTCCTAACTGGCGATTATCGGGGTCGGACTTTTGGGCCGTTCCAGCCCGCGCTGGATGGTGTCGCGCGAGTGGGAACTCATCTGAAACAGCCAATCTATGCCGTGCTCGGCAACCACGATACGATTCAGATGGTTCCCGGGCTCGAAGCCATGGGCATTCGCGTGCTGCTCAATGAATGCGAAACAATCGTTCGCAAGGACCAACGGATCTATCTGGCGGGAATCGACGATGCACATTTCTTCAGAGTGGACAACATCGAAAAAGCCGCGCTCTCGATACCCCGCGGTGAGTTCTCGATCTTGTTGTCTCACACACCGGAGGTCTATCGTCAGGCTGCCCATGCCAACTTTGATCTGATGCTGAGCGGACACACCCACGGTGGTCAGATTTGTCTCCCCGGATCCATTCCCATCGAGCTCGAGGCGGTGCTGCCAAGACGGATGGGGGCTGGGCCTTGGCAGTACAGCGATATGAACGGCTATACTTCCGTTGGTGCGGGCTCGAGCGTCGTTCCCGTGCGCCTCAATTGCCCGCCGGAAATTACCTTGCACCATTTACGCCGCGGCTGACGCTGACCTAATACGGTTCATCACATACATGAGCCTGAAACAAGAGTCGGGAGAGAAGTAGCTCGCCGACGAAAAATACCCCAACACCCGAGGCAGCTCTCGGCAACCGAGACTTCCTTCTAAACCGCCCTATGGCACCGGTGACGGGAGAATGGCAACGTGCTGCCTGACACTTCGTTTCGAAGTCTGTTCCTGCTTTCCCACGCTGAACCAGTTTTCGAAACGAAGGGATCGAACAAGTCATAAGCCGATGTCAGGTTTTGATCCTGTGAACGGCTCCTCCACCGGTACGTAAGTGCGATCAACGTGGGCGCTGTCATTCTACTCGCAATTTGTGCAGTGCATGAGTCTCTTCCTGTGCAGGTTTTCGGACGCCGGGATGACGAAGCTATCCCCGGGCACCGACGGCCGGCGTCCGAAAAGCGCCAAGGCACGAAATCGCGGGAGGTGGGGCACCGACGGTGCAGCGGGCGCTATGGGGATTTTGCCGCGGGCTCGGACTTGAGAAGACTGGACCGGAGCGGTTGCGATGATCGGGTTTCTGCCACGCGTAGGGGTGTGCGTCGGTATGAACGAGCGTTCTGGGCGTCGTGCGACAAGATCGGTCGCGCGATTGCTGGTGAATCCAGCACAGCGATGCGAGCGTGGGCGCTGCCGGCTGAGAGCCGGCCAGAATGGCGCTCGTCACTGCGGTCGTCGATCGGTGGCGATGGTCTCATGATGTGTCGATCCTGATCGCCGCCGGTGCCGGTGTGGGGCGGTGCTTCGGCTCGCAGCCGCGCTCAAAAGTCTCGATGACGATCATGCGGGCGCCGCAGCACGGGCATGGACGCGGCAGCACGCGGGGCTGGTCGATCGCTGCTTCGGGCGTCTGTGGTTCTTTTGGGCGGGACGGCACGGCGAGCAGCTCGCGTGCGTGGGCAATGTTTGCGGCTCGGGCGCCGGTGGCGAGCAGGCCATAGTGCCGGATGCGATGGAAGCCCTTCGGCAGCACGTGGATCAGAAAGCGCCGGATGAACTCATCGGTCGCCAGCGTCATGGTCTTGTAGCGGGCGGGCCCCTCGATGCGATAATCCTTGTACTTGAAGGTAACGCCCTTGTGGTCGGCGACGACCAGCCGGCGATTGGAGATCGCGATGCGGTGGGTGTAGCGCGACAGATAGCGCAGCACTTGCCTGGGCCCGGCGAACGGCTCCTTGACGTAGACCACCCAATCGATCTCGCGCAGCGGCGCCAGATAGGCCTTGAATGCAGCCTTGTCGGCGAGCCGCGCATGCTCGCCGAAGAACTGCAGGCGGCCGGCGTCGTGGGCCGCGACCAGCATCTGCAGCAACAGCCGGCGGAATAACGCCGAGAGAACCTCCACGGTCAGAAAATAGCGTGGGCGGCACGCGATCCACCTCGATCCATCCGGCGCCAGGCCGCCACCCGGTACGACCATGTGGACATGCGGGTGGTGGGTGAGCGCGGAGCCCCACGTGTGGAGCACCGAGATGAAGCCAATGCGAGCGCCGAGATGCTTGGGATCGGCCGCGATCGTGAGCGTGGTCTCGGCCGAGGCTTTGAACAGCAGGTCGTAGATCACCGTCTTGTTCTGATAGGCGATGTCGGCGATCTGCGCCGGCAGTGTGTACACCACATGAAAGTACGGCACCGGGAGGAGATCGGCCTCGCGCGCGGCCAGCCACTCCCTGGCGGCTGCGCCTTGGCACTTCGGGCAGTGCCGGTTGCGGCAACTGTTGTACGAGATCTGGGTGTGCGCGCACTTCTCGCAGCGCGCGACATGGCCGCCGAGCGCCGCCGTGCGGCAGCGCGCGATCGCACTCATGACCTTCAACTGGCCGAGACTGACGTGGCCCGCATTGGCGCGCCGCCACGCCGCCCCGTGGTCGCGAAAGATATCCGCGACCTCCAGCGCTAGACGCGACACAGCTCCCAGCCGTTACGCCGGCGGCTGGTCCTTCCTGCTCTTCCTGGGTCTTTTGCGAGGCTGCGACAGCCGGTCGAGCGGGCTCTCGATGGCGGCGATCATGCCGGTGGCGACACGGGTATAGCGCGCCGTCGTGTCCAATTTGTCGTGACCCAGCAGCGCCTGGATGAATTTGATATCGGTGCCATCCTCAAGCAGGTGGGTCGCGAAGCTGTGGCGCAGCGCGTGCAGCGTCACGCCCTTCCTGATCCCGGCCGCATTGGCCGCCTCATGGAACAGGCGGTTGAGTTGGCGGGTCGTCATCGGCTTGCCGCGCCGGAGACCGGAAACAGCCAACGTTCTTCCAGGGGCGTTCCCGCATCGTGCCAAGACGGGCGCGCCTTCCACCATTGCCGCAACAGAGCGAGCGTCTCGGACGACAGCATGACATTGCGGTCCTTGCGGCCCTTGGACTGCTCGATGCGAATGATCTTCTGCGCGCTGTCGATATGCTTGATCTTGAGCCGGACCACCTCGCCGGCGCGCAACCCGCAGCCATAGCCGAGACTGAGCAGTGTGCGAGCCTTGAGGCTGCTGGCGACGGCCAGCAGGCGCCGCGTCTCGTCCTGGTTCATCACCAGCGGGATCTTCTGCGGCTCGCGGATGTGATAGATCTCGGCGGCAAGATCCAGTCGCCGCAGCGTCACGCGGAACAAGAACCGCAGCCCGGTCATGATGCGGTTGCGATTGCAGATGCTCACGCCAGTCTCGGCCAGGTGCAGCTGGAAGCGGCGGATGTCCTCGAGTGTGACCGTGTCGGGGGACCGCTTCACAAACGCCGCGAACCGCTTGCAGCTGCTGATATGGCCTCTCTGCGTGCCCGCACAGAGCTTGCGCGCATTCATGTCCTCGATCATGCGCTGGCGCAGCGGGCTGACAGCATCCGTACTCATAGCAAACTCCTGTCTTGAATGAGGTTGACGACACCTCGATCTTCAAGACAGGGCGACCCGCGCGCTATCGACGATCTTGACCCCGGCTACCGTGCTCGCGGTCGGACTCCCCGCGCAGCGGGCTATCGCGCAGCGATTTAGTGCGTTGGCACATAGCGTCAGTTATTGCGGCGAGGCGATACGTCCGAAGTTTGGGGTAGACCGGAAGTAGACCCAGCGGTTTAGCACCGGTGTGCTGCCAGGACGCTGGATAGGAAGCTGGTACGAGCCAGATCACACACAATCGGTTTAGAGAACAAGGTGCCAAACCATTTACTCGTCAACGAACCATCGTCGTCGACCCAGGGGATCGGTGGCAGTTGCGGCAGGTAAGATGCATACGGCAGCACTTTCGCAAGCGTCACTCTGCCCGGAAACTGCGTGAGGAAAGCCTTATTCATTCCGCCGTCCAGTCCGCTGTAGATTGGGGCGGCTGGCACGTTGTCTTTAAGCAATTGCGCGTATTCGAGCTCGTCGGTACGTCGTTTCTCCAGCGCCCGCCGCGCGATTTTCGGATTCACGACAAAGGCGGGGCATTTATCGGCGGGATTGAACACAAGAGGATTCGACGAATTTGGGGGAGATTGCGCATCGAATACGTAGAGGCGATTGCACACATCCACCTTAGGTTCGAGATGCGTCGTCTCGAAGTGATCGTTGCCGATCTTGAGCATTTTCCAGAAGGCCAAGCTCGGATTATTTCGATGCCGCGCCAGATTCGCCGGCGCCAAGCGGAACGGATAGGCCTGGACCTGGAATGACGGCCGGCCGCCGAGGAATGAGTCGCGCGCCAGCGAATAGATCTCGCTTATCTGTTCGTCGGTCATCGCGTAGCAACCGCTCGACGAGCAGTCGCCGTGGATCATGAGCAAGCTGCCGTCGCGGTTGTTGGCTTTGTCGAAGCTGTTGGGGTAGCCGACGTTGATCGCAAGATAGAAGTTGGAGTTGGGATTCATCAACTCGGGTGTAACTGTATAGAACCCCTCTGGAGCCTGACGGTCGCCCTCCTGCAACTTCGGCCCAAGATCGCCCGACCACCGACAGATCGGATAGATCTTGAGGATCTGGAAACGGCCCGTGGTGTCCTGTTTCCAGACTTCAAGCTCCGCCTCTTCCTTGAAAAGGCGCACAATGATAGGTGAATATTTTGGCATCTTCTTTTGTCGGAGCAGCGAGAGCAGCTCGGGCGGTAGCTCCTTTGTTGCCTTGGTCGGCAACCGATTGCTGTTTTCGCCAAGGCACGTGACCGGCGTCAACCCCGCGGCAAAAGCCGCCGTCAGCACAAGCGCACGGAGTACCGTGGCGCGGATCATTGCTGTACCTCCGACGTGGAACCTCTCCTATCTGGAGCCTGTAGTCGGTGGCTTTCGTAAGGCAAACCCAGATGGGTCCAGGCGCCGACGAAGTCCGAGCTCGCCATGGTCAATCGCCCGATCCGAGGGGGTGGACCCCCCGCCACCACACACGGCTTTGAATTCAATGGAGGATCACCTGGAATTTTTTTGGTCGGATTATGGGCTTGGGTAGCACGGTAGCCCGACAATCAAGCGTGCACCGAAATCGAACGTACACCGATTAGGGCTTCCAACGAATCCTGGCCCGTGCGACTCTCTTGGAAGCACCAGAGACCATTGTCTAATTGCGACTGGTCCGCGGGTCGTCAACTCGGCATTAAGTAGGCGTGGTGACGGTGCTTTCGCGCCTTATACCCGTCGGCAAATCCGTTGCTGGTGCCGAGCGCGAGAACGGCGGCGAGCGTGACGATGGTTCGCATCATGATCCTTGTCCCCTTGTCAATTAGGCGTTCTCGATTGCAAAAGGTTCCGGCTTCCTTCCGGAAAGCCAAGCTTGCCACATCCGCGCGTAGGCCGCCTCGATATTTCCAGTCAATTTTAGCGGATCAAACAACGCGCTGGCGTCTCGGTTATCAGCCAATTTTTGCCGCAGCGCGGTTAAGCGTTGCGGATCGCGCGCCAAGGCCAACGCCGTCCGCTCGTATTCTTCCATTGATGCCGCGATCAGCTCCCGCATGCCGACCGCCGTCAGCAGGCTGGCCGCGACGCGGCCTGCGAACGTATCTCCGTGGCAGGTCAGAACCGGCAGTCCCGCCCACAGCGCATCGCTAGCCGTGGTGTGCGCGTTGCAGGGCAAGGTGTCGAGAAACAGGTCTGCAAGCCGATGCCGCCCGAGATGTTCAGCGGATGCTACGCGCGGCGCAAAGATCAGCCGGTTCGCCTCGACGCCGCGGTTTTTGGCCTCCGAACGCAGATTGCCCTTCACCAACTCGTTCGCTTCGAGCAGCCACAACACGCTGGCGGGCTCTGAGCGAAGCAGGCGCATCCAGATGTCGAAAAATGCCGACGAGATCTTGTAGCTGTTGTTGAAGCTGCAAAATACCAGCCCCGCTTCCGGCAGTCCCCAATCCTGCCGCGAGGTGCGGGCGCTTGCCACCTCTCGCCTTCTGTCGTTCACCTGATAGCTGCCGGGAAGGTGAACCAGCTGCTCCGAGAAGAACGGCTGTTGGCTCGCGGGAACCACGACCGGATCGACGATGATGTAATCGATGAAATCAGCCCCCATGGTGGCGGGATATCCGAGATAACTCACCTGCACCGGCGCCGGCCGATAGGCCGATATCGCCGGCCGCGCATGATACGTATAGCCCTTGAGATCGACCAGGATGTCGACCTTGTCGGCGTGGATGCGCTGCGCGGCCTCGCGATGAGACAGGGCACCAATGTCGACGAACCGGTCGAACGCACGATCAAGCCGCGCGCGCATCGGGCTACGGTCATCGGGGCCGTAAGAATAGGCGAAAATTTCGAAGCGACCGCGACCATGAAGTTCGAACAATTCGGCCATCAGCTGCGCGGTCGCATGCTGATGAAAATCGCCGGATAGATAGCCGAGACGAATGCGTTCTCGCCGGGCGGAAACTTCGTGCTTGTAGACGGCTTTGGGCGGCGGCTTGATCGGCCCGATCCATCGCTGCGCGCAGATCAGTTGGTCCGATGCGGACGCCTGCGTCGAAAGCAGATAAAACGGCGGTACGCGATCCCCCCGCCGCACCATTTCGACCAGCCTTGCCTGGTCCGCTTCGTAATCGCTCCACTCGCAAGCCAGCGCGCGATGGTGCGCGAGCTGGCTGAACGCGTCGGCATAATCGGGCCGAAGCTGCAGGGCGTTCCGGTAGGCCGCGATCGCACCCGCCAGATCGCCGAGTTCTCGCCGGGCGTTTCCCAGATTGTAAACTGCCTTAGGGAAATCCGGTCTGTGCGCCAGCGCCTGCTCAAACGCCGCCTGCGCTTCGTCGGCGCGCCCTTCTGCGAGTAACGCCGTTCCCATGTTGTTGCAGGCATCGGCGTGGACAGGCATTCGCTGAAGCAGCTGACGATAAAGCTCGACGGCGTCGCCGGCGCGCCCGAGTTCCTGAAGCACGATGCCGGCATTGTTGATCGCTTCCGTGTAGTCGTTGCGAAGCCCGATGGCCCGACCATAGGCCGCCAATGCGTCTTCCAGCCTGGCCTGCTGCTGCAGCACGGTTGCGCGATTATAAAACGCCTCGGCGTAGTCCGGTTTCAGCTCGATGGCTTTTTCAAAAGCCGCCAGTGCCTGGTCGAGTTGACCCCGGTCCTCCAAGACCGTTCCGAGATTATTGTGCACGACGGCAATCGCTGGGCTCAGTCCAATAACCCGTCGATAAGCGGTTTCGGCGGCATCCAGTTCATGCATCTGGTGCAGCACCACGCCGAGATTGAAGACCGCCTCCGCATAAGCCGGCCTTAGCGCCACCGCATCGCGATACGCCGATGCCGCCTCTTCGAGCCTGCCCAGCATCTGAAGAAGCACGCCGGCATTGTTGTGGGCTTCGGGATAATCGCGTCTCGCCTTGATGGCGGACCGATAGGCCGTCATTGCCTCTTCAAAGTTGCCTTGCTGTCGCAGCGCGTTGCCAAGCGCGAGATAGGCTTCGGCATAATTCGGATTGAGCTTTATCGCTTGGCGGTGCGCGGCAATGGCTTCCGCGAGCCTGCCCCGCTGCTGCAACACGGATCCAAGATTGTTGTGGCCTGCCGGATCGGCCGGCTTCAGCCTGACCCCCTCGCCAAACAACCGCTCTGCCGTTGCGAGATCGCCCTCGTGAGCCGCGATGATCGCGAGATTGCCGTAGGCCGCGGCGTTGGCGGGATCAATGTTGAGGAGCGAAGCATATAGTCGTTTTGCATCTGCGATGCTGCCCCGGCGTTGCGCAGCCAGGGCATTTTCCAGCAACTGCTCCGCTGTCGAGCGTCCCACGGCGTCGTGCGCTCCCAAATCCGTTGGCCTTCAATACGGCTGCCGATAGTTGATGTATTGGATATCGAAACTCGTCGCGCCGTAAAGCTTCACATAGACAATCGGACCGTCAAGCTTGACTTCGTCGATCGAGCGCGCCCCTTTGAACAACGTGCCTTCCTTCTCATGGGCGGCGGCGTAGATGACAGCCTGGCCCGTCGGTGGCGTCAGCGTCACGATCATCGTCACTGCGGTCGCCGATTCCGGAATGTATTTTGATACGTCGACCTTGATCGGGGTCGGCTCGACCGGCGCTTCGGGCGGGGCTTCTTCCTGCGCAAACTGCACCAGGGCTGGCGGCGGTTGCAGATCCATGGCTTCTCTCCCTGCGACGTCAGCAACTCTATCAAATTCGATCTTGGCGGACTGACGGCAAAATCAATTTGTCGGGGCAACATTGACGCTCGCACCGCACCAAGGACAAAAAGAATGCTGACATGAAAAAGGGGGGCTTTGCACCAAGCCCCCCTTCCTCCAATATCCGCTGGCGCTTAGAAGTTGAACGTCATACCACTGCTAGCCGCCTTGATCGTGGCGCCTCCGATCGTGTCGTTGGCGGCATCGCGGGAACAGATCTGATAGCCATGGCCGCTCGCACCAGCACAGTAGTGCGCGCCCGGTCCCTGAGTGAGGACGGTGCCGACAGCATACCAGCTCGCCCACTGGTTGAAGTAATAGCGCACGCCGAGCGAATACTGGTTGGCGGAGTCGTCGAACTGGTTCGCTTGGTACTGGCTTGGCTGCCCGTTCGGGCCGAACTGGACAAATGTCCCGGGCGCCACGCAGGCAAAGCCGGCGTTGGGGTTGTTGAAGCTTAGACACGCCGGGTTGCCGGGAGTCTTGAAGGCATGAGTATAGGCCGCGCTTACCGACCATTGCTTGCCGATGAACTGCGTCAGGCTCGCATACACGCCGTCGCGCGACCGCTCGTTGAAGGGCTGCTCGAACGGCAACACCTCGCGGCGCAGCCACTCGTAGTAGGTGTAGAGTTGCAGATCGCCGATACCGTCATAGACGCGATAGCCGCCGCCGATCTTCGCTGCCCACTCGTTATGGACGCCGGTGAAGACTTGAGTGCCGTTGGCGGCGTTAGGGTCGCCGCCGGGCAGGAAGACCGGGGCTAACAAAGGGTTGGGAACGCCTGGCAACTGGACCTCAAGCCCATCATCACCGTGGCGGTTGACCTGCTCATGCAACTCATAGGCAGCCATCGCCGTGAACGGACCGTTCTTGTAGTTCAAAGCCGCACTGTAGGCGTTGCCGTAGGACCCGTCGGTACATCCGTTGCCACCGATGTTTCCAGCCACTGCGCCGCTGCTGTTGGGGAAGTTACTGCCGCTGGCGCGCGCCGCAGAACCGCTACATTGAAAATAATCGCCATAAGCAAAATCGCTGTTGTCCTGGGCGAAGTTCTGGCCCGGCGAGAACAGCGCGCTGAACTGGAAGCCATAGAAGATCGGCGATTCATACCAGACCGCGTGAGGCATACGCCAATCGAACTCGGCCCGGTTGTCGCCGCCCGTGTTCCCCATGATCGAATTGTAATCGGCGACGGTTCGGGAGAACGGATCCCAGGCGTTTGTGCTCTTCTTGTAAGGCGTATCGCTCTTGCCGGCCTTGATGGCGCCCCACGGCCCTTCCAACCCCACGAAGCTGTCGCGCGTGCCAAAGGCGGCACGCTCGGTCGGGAATGACGCGATATCGACTTGAGATTCCAATTGCGCCACGACCGCCATGCCGTCCCAGCCGTACGGCGCAAGGTTGTGCCTGACGCGAACGCCGAAACTGGAAATGTTGCTGGCGATCCCGAGCTTCGTTCCCTGATCGAAAACCGATGGATTGAAGATGTCGCCGGAGACGTCAATCGATCCGTACAGCGTAACGACAGTGTTATCGATCAACGGTCCCAACGGACCGGCCTTAACCGGCATGCCGCCGATGGTCGGGCCGGGCGGCGGCGTGGGCGACGTCGCGACGGATCCGTGCAGAACCGGATTGCCCTTGAATTTGCTTGGATCAGTGACCGGTACCGCAGCCGCTACCGGTTTTGCAGCGGAAAGGCTTCGGACTTTCGCTCGCAGTTCGGCATTTTCTTTTTCGATTCTATCGAGACGCGCCATCACGTCGTCGAGTGTTGCCGATCGCGCCGCCCCGCTAAATGAGAAAAGGCAGAGGGCGGCACAGGCCGTCCCCGACAGAAGCTTATTTCTCATAGTGTTTCCCCACGTTCGAAGCCGATTCAACTCTCAAGCGAGGGGAGAAGCGTAGGGTATGCCAGATGCCAATGGAAAGGGCTGGCAAGCGCGTTAATGAAATATCCGTAACCTGTCGCAAAAATGGTACATGGATACTTCTGCACTGCAGCAATTTGGCACAGCGCTGCGCTATATTGGCACACCTGAGGGTTGCGCCTGCACTCAGCCGCGAATTTGCTGGCATACAGCCCATTATGGGGCGAAGGACCCAGTGAGCCGCGTGGAGCAAGTGCAATTTGTAATTGTAGGCACGCGGCCGCTGATTTCGCTGTTGCGAAGAAGTCGACCGATCAATCTGCCCACAGCGTTTCGCCGCGCCCAATGCGCGCGGCCATTTCGGCCTGGAACGCCGGCCGACCGAATGCAAATTCATCAGCCAGTCCAGCGCCTTCTGCTTGGGCCGCGCCCCGGCGGCGACGGCAACGACCGGTAAACCGTGCCATGTGAAATTCGCCCCCGGCAGGATCTGTCCGGACGCATCCATTCCGGCAACGGACTGTTGGCAATCAGTCACCCGCAGATGAGGCGCCTTGCTTGGCTGCAAGCCCTGCAGACGAACGGTGTCGGACAGCCTAATCTCGCCGAACATAAATTTTTTGCGGGCGGGTCATGTCATCTCATAGGTGAATTCTGCGAACTTCGCCGGGCCTAAGTTTCAGGGTTGATGGTGGCCGACGAAATGACGGTTCGACCGAATGATCGGCGGGGATCATTTTCCTGACGGTCTCTATGGCGTCACGCAATCGCACCCGTGCAGCCCAATATTCTCGCCGGCCATCGGGAGCGGTCACTTCAATGAGCATCGGTATTTTGATGCGAGTTCCTGCCGCCGCAAAAATTGCACGCACGCTCCGCAATATGATCTGACGATCCGATATTTTCTCGCCGGCTTCTTGCGAGGCTAACCAATTAACTTCGCTCTCTTGACGACTGAGCGCGCGCATGATGCCGATACGCGCGAACGTGGTCGGGCCGTCCGTTTCTGCAATCAGCAACAACGCCACCATCGCTGCCTGCCATTCCGGGCATTGGAGTTCGACCTTCGGCAGCTCGGCGATATAGGTCGCGGCGTCACGCAGGGTGATCAGCTTGTTGCCGTCCGGCAATGTGATCGGCACGTCGAACCGCCGCTGCCATCTCTTCATAGTTGGTTGTACTCGCCTGCATCCAGATCAAGCCCCGCAATCGGGATCATTTTCATGGCCGCCCTTTCGCGTTCCGCGCTGCCCGAGGCTGCCTCAATTGGCGGCCTCTTTCATTGCCGTACCGGCATATTTCGTCCAATTCGGGCGCGCTCGTGACCGCGACCGAGGGCAGCACGAAGGCGGTGACGATGGTCACCACGAACGCCGGGATCGCGACCGTTGAGCAGTTCGATCTCCGCATGCCCTAATCGACATGCGCTAGAAATGGCTGGGTTCCGTCGCTCGCTTAACACCGAGAGCACCACGCGGTCATTGAGCTTCGGGTCGGCGGCGTTGATGGCGAGGCGGACCAACTCTTCATAGTTCTCGCCAGCGTAGGGGCTTATGACAATCTCATCGATCACATCCCTGAGCACCCAATCCACATAAATGTGGTCGGGCAACTCAGGTACTGATGCGTCCTTCGGAACCAACGCGCCGTAGTGCACCAGATCGAATTTCAAGAGGCGCAGCTCGCGCTCGGCAGCGAAGCCGTGGCGCTTATGCAATAGCGGGTCCATCTCATCGGTAAATGGCTGAGCCTCATGATATCGAAGATAGGTTATCGGACTGACGTAGAGGTCGTGGGCCGCTACGGATGCCTCAAGGGAAGCCAACGTTGACCGAAGAGCTACGCCGACCCCCTGGCAACCATCGTCAGCACTGTACAGCCGCCATAGTGCCTCGGACTCCTCCCCATGCGACCAACAGCTCGCGTGCGACGAGCGCGTCTTCGCACGTCGTAGCCGGGTTATTCGGGTCCATGAATCCTCATCTGGCGACGGTGACCTCGCCATCCCCGGATAGTGGGCGGCGATGCGGTTCATCATGTGTCGGACTCTGCACCTATCAGGAGTACGGTTTGCTGATCAATTTGCGCGTTGGGTACAGACCCCTCGAAACGGTCTTGGAATTGATCGACGCGAGTTAGCCGAAGTTGCCGTGTTTTGATGGTCGCAATAACTGCGCTCAAGCTCAGGTAGCGCCACGCTGGCGTATCTCCTGACAATGAAGGTCGATTCTTGTAATCTGGCATAGCTCGAACGGTAGCACGCGGCGGTCGTCTTGCCACAACGATCTGCTGCCCTCGTCAAGGCGTTCAATCACCGAATAGATTCCAGATGACCGCGAGCGCCGCGATCAGCAGCATGCACATGATGGTGCGGCGCGGCTAGCTCAATCCGCTACCAGCAGCCGAAAGACCGTCTTTAAGCGAATGCTTCGCTTACCCACGAGCGCCGTAGCTTCGAACTCTGCGCCCTCATCGGTATATGTTCCGGTAAAACCCATGCTGGCGATGTGTCCGGCAAACGGTCGGATAGCAACAGTCGGCGTGTGCTCTTGAGAGGTTACTTCACCTTTCCACTTACCGTCGGAACAGTGATAGCTTCCGAAATGCCAAAGGTACGGGCCGCCTCCAAGCATCTTTCCGTCGCGCAGGACAGAGATGCCTCCTGCGCCACCGGCCACGCCATCAAGCAATGTTGTGGTGATTGAATAAAGCCCGTTTCTAATCATCTTGGTCATGATGGTTCGCCTCGGGTTATCGAACGATCCTGTTGGCCTTGGCTCGCTTCCGTCTTGGCTCGGTCTTCGGATCAGGTAAGCCGTGGTTCAACGCCTTCAGCACGGCAATGCGCGCATGCATGATGAAATTCCGGCCCTCGGCGGCGTCGATCAGTTGCGCTATCGCGAGCTGCCAATGTGGCGCGTCGTGAACCTTCTTCGGCAACGCCATGATGTAGTCGGCGGCATCCTTGAGCGTGAGAAGGGGCTCTCCCTTCGAAACCGGAATCGGGTCAGCGAAGCGAGTGGACCATGGCACCAGCGATAACCCGAATGCGAGGCTGTTCAGGCGCTAACATGCCTGATTGCGATTGTAGGCGCCGCACTTCCGCACCTGCCAGGTTTGACCGGTGAACGGGCCGATAAAGGTGCCCGTTTGCGCGCAGCTTTGCCCGGCCGCCGAGCATTTCGCTTTTGCGTCGGGTTTGCCTGCGTTTTGTCTGATGCACCCGCTGACGTAGGAACCGCAGTCGGCCGCAAACACCGAATAATTTGAAGTCATCAAGAACGCGACGGACAGTGCCGTGAGCAGAAAAACTGTCAAAAGGCTGCGCTGTGAAATGCTCATTTCCAATACTCCAGATCGTCGAAATGGTTGAGATGACGGGTGGCATTGAATAGCAGGTTTGCGCCTTCGCCAAGGCTCAAAGAGCAGGCGGCGCGCCATGGGATCAACGATAACCCATCGCGGCGACCGGCTGCTTGTTCCAATTAAAGTTCGGCCGGACATCAGCCCCTCTCTTGCCGCAGGCTTGGCAGACGAAGCGCGGCTCCAGGTCGGAGAGCCGGACGTGATCGGGCCATGGGTCCGCGCTGATCGCGGTCGAATGGCTGCACTGATAATCCGAGCAATAGATCAGCAGGCCGCGCACGCCGGTCGAGCGCATTTCGCCGAGCGTGATCTTCTTCGGGCGGTCTGGAGCGTCGTGGTCGCGGCGTCGGGTGAGTTCAGGCATGCCGGGATTGAAGCGCGAGCTGGGCGACGCAGGCAATCATCTTTAGCGGCAACGGGGCTGATGGTGGGCGGTGACGGGATCGAACCGCCGACCCGCTGCGTGTAAAGCAGCCGCTCTTCCGCTGAGCTAACCGCCCGGCCATGTGCCCATGATACCGGAGTTTCATGGGCGGTTTCATGGGCGATTACCGCTGGAAGGTCGAGAAACCCCATTGTTTGTTGGGTTTCCGATTCCGAAAACATCTCGGTGTAAACGAGATGCTCTAACCAGCTGAGCTAACCGCCCTCGACGCTCTGTCCACCTGTTTAGCCCTGCGATACCCGTCGGAGCAAGGCCCGGTGCCGGTCACTCTGTCGTCTGGCCCGGCAATTCCGCGAGATCGTCGGTCCAAGGTGCGGCCGAACGGCACCAGATCTGCCGCGTCGGCCTCAGTTTTACGCGCTGGCGGATGCTGCCCCAGCGAATCCCCCAATCATCCGGTCCGCCCTCGCCGCTGGTGAGCAGCGGGGAACCGCATTGCCCACAAAAATGCTGAAACCGCGTACGGCCGTTGTCGCCGGTCTTGGCATAGATTTTGGGGGGCCTTCCGGTCATCCGGATCCGTTCGCCCGAGCAGATCACCGTCACCCGGTAGGGTGAACCGCTCAGCGCCTGGCAATCCATGCAGTGACAGATCGAAACCTTCAGAGGATCGATATCGGCCTCGTAGGTCACCAAGCCGCAATGGCATTGCCCATCGATCTGCATCGCATCGCTCCAAAAAACAAACGGCGCCCGGAGGCGCCGTTCTATCACTTTCTGCCCGACAAGAAGGCTTAGTGCGCGGTCAGGCCGCCGGACGCCTCGTCCGTCGCATCCGGCTTGACCGGGACCTTGGTATCCTCCTCCCAGACGATCGGCACCGGCTTGCGCACCAGCGCACGCGAGATGACGTCGTCGAGCCGGGCCACCGGGATGATCTCCATGCCGCCCTTGATCGCATCGGAAATCTCCGTGAGATCCTTGGCGTTGTCCTCGGGGATCAGCACCGTCTTGATGCCGCCGCGCGCAGCCGCGAGCAGCTTCTCCTTCAGGCCGCCGATCGGCAACACTCGGCCGCGCAGCGTGATTTCGCCGGTCATCGCGACATCATGGCGGACCGGGATGCCCGTCATCGTGGACACGATCGCCGTGGCCATCGCCACGCCCGCCGACGGTCCGTCCTTCGGGGTCGCCCCTTCCGGCACGTGGACATGGATGTCGCGCCTGTCGAACATGGGCGGCTCGATGCCATAGGTGATCGCCCGCGAGCGGACATAGGATGCCGCCGCCGAGATCAATTCCTTCATCACGTCGCGCAGATTGCCCGTCACCGTCATCTTGCCCTTGCCGGGCATCATGACGCCTTCGATGGTGAGCAACTCGCCGCCGACATCGGTCCAGGCAAGGCCGGTGACAATGCCGACCTGATCGTCGCTCTCGATCTCGCCGTACCGGAATTTCGGCACGCCGAGGAACTCCTCGAGCGACTTCTCGGTGACCTTGACCGACTTCTTCTTGGAGATCATCAGCTCCTTCACCGCCTTGCGCGCGAGGGTCGAAAGCTCGCGTTCGAGATTACGCACGCCCGCTTCACGGGTGTAGCGCCGGATCATCAGGAGCAGCGCGTCGTCGTCGATCGACCATTCCTTCGGGTCCAGGCCATGCTTGGTGATCGCGTTCGGGATCAGGTGCTTGCGCGCGATCTCGACCTTCTCGTTCTCGGTGTAGCCGGCGATCCGGATGATCTCCATGCGATCCATCAGCGGTCCCGGAATATTCAGCGTATTCGCGGTCGTGATGAACATCACGTTGGAGAGATCGTAGTCGACCTCGAGATAGTGGTCGTTGAAGGTCGAGTTCTGTTCGGGGTCGAGCACCTCAAGCAGCGCCGATGACGGATCGCCGCGGAAGTCGGCGCCCATCTTGTCGATCTCGTCCAGCAGAAACAGTGGATTCGAGGTCTTGGCCTTGCGCATCGACTGGATGATCTTGCCGGGCATCGAGCCGATATAGGTGCGGCGGTGACCGCGGATCTCGGCTTCGTCGCGTACGCCGCCGAGCGAGACGCGGACGAATTCGCGCCCCGTCGCCTTGGCGATCGACTTGCCGAGCGAGGTCTTGCCGACGCCGGGAGGTCCAACCAGGCACAGGATCGGCCCGGTCAGCTTGTTGGCGCGCGACTGCACCGCGAGATACTCGACGATGCGGTCCTTGACCTTCTCAAGCCCATAGTGGTCCGCGTCCAGAACAGTCTGCGCGGCCTCCAGGTCTTTTTTCACCTTGGACTTTTTGTTCCACGGAATCGACAGCAGCCAGTCGAGATAGTTGCGCACGACGGTCGCCTCCGCGGACATCGGCGACATCTGGCGCAGCTTCTTCAGTTCGTGCTGCGCCTTCTCCCGCGCCTCCTTGGAAAGCTTGGTCTTGGCGATCTTCTCCTCGATGTCGGCGAGTTCATCGCGGCCTTCGTCGTCGCCGAGCTCCTTCTGGATCGCCTTCATCTGCTCGTTGAGGTAATACTCGCGCTGGGTCTTCTCCATCTGGCGCTTGACGCGCGAGCGGATGCGCTTCTCGACCTGCAGCACCGAGATCTCGCTCTCCATCAGCCCGAGCACCTTTTCCAGGCGCGCGGTGACGGAGAGCGTTTCCAGGATTGCCTGCCGATCGGCGATCTTGACAGCGAGGTGGGAAGCGACGGTGTCGCCAAGCTTGGCGAAATCGGTGATGGCCTGAACCACGCCGACCACTTCGGCCGAGATCTTCTTGTTCAGTTTCACGTAGCTCTCGAAATCCGAAACGACCGAGCGCGCCAGCGCTTCCGCCTCCACCGATTTGGCGTCGATATCGGCGAGCGCGACTGCGGTCGCCTCATAGTATTCGGAGCGGTCGGAATATTTCTGCACGCGCGCGCGCTCGAGCCCCTCGACCAGCACCTTCACGGTGCCGTCGGGCAATTTCAAAAGCTGCAATACGCTTGCAAGCGTGCCAATCTCGTAAATCGCATCCGGAGCCGGATCATCGTCGGACGCATTCTTCTGCGTCGCCAGCATGATCAGAGCGTCGTTCTTCATCACCTCTTCAAGCGCGCGGATTGATTTCTCGCGGCCGACAAACAGCGGCACGATCATGTGCGGGAACACGACGATGTCGCGCAGCGGCAACACCGGATAAGAGTGGCTTTCGCCGTGGGTGATCGATGGCCGGGGCTTTGGGGTAGTCATCGCCTTTTCCTTTTGTTGTACCCCCTTGCACGCAGCCCGCTCGCTTTGCGCGACTACCACAAGGTGCCGAGATGGGGTCGTTTGGCTCGATTGAAGCCTGCTTCCCCGGATCGTTTGGCAACGCGAATCTCACGCGAGATCTTCGCCGCCTCCAGCATTAGGTGGCTATCGCCTAGGGGGGTGTCAAGTCAAAGAAAATGCCCGCCAAATGGGGCTAAACGCGGGTTCTGGCTACACAACCGCGACCGCGGAAAAGGCGCCGCGGCCGTCATTGCTGCGACTTGTACCGCGCACGCCGTCAGGCACTGGCGCTGCTCTCCACAGCGCGGTCGGAACGATCCGCGTAAATGTAGAGCGGGCGGGCGGTTCCCTCGACCACTTCGCGCGAGATCACCACTTCCTCGACACCTTCGAGGCCCGGCAGATCAAACATGGTCTCGAGCAGGATGCTTTCGAGGATCGAACGCAAACCCCGCGCGCCGGTCTTGCGCTCGATCGCCCTGCGGGCGACCGCGCCAAGCGCCTCGTCGGCGAAGGTCAGTTCGATATTCTCCATCTCGAACAGCCGCTGATACTGCTTCACCAGTGCGTTCTTCGGATCGGTCAGGATTTTCTTCAGTGAAGCCTCGTCGAGATCTTCCAGCGTCGCGACCACCGGCAGACGGCCGACGAATTCCGGAATCAAGCCGTACTTCAAGAGATCCTCCGGCTCGACGTGACGGAAGATTTCTCCGGTGCGGCGGTCTTCCGGCGCCAGCACTTGCGCTGCGAACCCGATCGAGGTCGAACGGCCGCGCGCGGAGATGATCTTCTCCAGCCCCGAGAACGCACCGCCGCAGATGAACAGGATGTTGGTGGTGTCGACTTGCAGGAATTCCTGCTGCGGATGCTTGCGGCCTCCTTGCGGAGGAACCGAGGCCACCGTGCCTTCCATGATCTTCAACAGCGCCTGCTGCACGCCTTCGCCCGACACGTCGCGGGTGATCGACGGGTTGTCGGACTTGCGGCTGATCTTGTCGATTTCGTCGATATAGACGATGCCGCGCTGGGCGCGCTCGACATTGTAGTCGGCCGACTGCAACAGCTTCAGGATGATGTTCTCGACGTCCTCGCCGACGTAACCGGCTTCGGTCAGCGTCGTCGCATCCGCCATCGTGAACGGCACGTCGAGAATCCGCGCCAGCGTCTGCGCCAGAAGCGTCTTGCCCGAACCGGTCGGACCGATCAGCAGGATGTTTGATTTCGCCAATTCGACGTCGTTGTGCTTGGTCTGATGATTGAGCCGCTTGTAGTGATTGTGCACGGCGACCGAGAGCACCTTCTTGGCGTGGCTCTGGCCGATCACGTAATCGTCGAGGACCTTGCAGATTTCCTTCGGCGTCGGGATGCCGTCGCGCGACTTCACCAGCGAGGACTTGTTCTCCTCGCGGATGATGTCCATGCAGAGTTCGACGCATTCGTCGCAGATGAACACGGTGGGACCCGCGATCAGCTTGCGGACTTCATGCTGGCTCTTGCCGCAGAACGAGCAATACAGCGTATTCTTGGAGTCGCTCGTGCCGACCTTACTCATTCTCGTCTCCGTCCGCCGTTCGATCCCGTCCGCCCGATCGCTCCATTCCGGCAATTACCGCCAAGGAGTTCTAGATAGAGCAAATTCCGTACCAATAAAGACCTTAACCTTAACATCCCTAGCGAATCACGGTTTCCTCGAATCCTCGGCGATCATGGCCGATCACCCATAGCCAACCATGCTGACACCCGACTATCAAGAATTCGCTAATCGGGCTCGCGGCAGACACCGTGACAATACCGTGATTTGAGGTTTCCGCACGCGCGAAGCGGCCGAAATCGCACAAACGTTGCGCGATTGCCACGCCAAACCAGCACGAAAGCGGAACTTTCCAGGCGAATTTGCCCGAAACGGACCTCCACCAGTTCGACCGTCGAGGGCCGGGAAAACTACGGGGTCGTTACCCGCGTCTCTACGCCGTTTTGGCCGCCGCCACGTCTTCCGGACGCTTCTCAATGACCTTGTCGACGATACCGAAATCGCGGGCCATCTCGGCGGTCAGGAACTTGTCGCGCTCCAGCGCGTCCTCGATCGCCTTGTAGGTCTGGCCCGTGTGCTTGACGTAGATCTCGTTGAGCCGTTTCTTCAGGTTCAGGATTTCCTGCGCGTGCAGCATGATGTCGGTGGCCTGGCCCTGGAAGCCGCCTGACGGCTGATGCACCATGATGCGCGAATTCGGCAACGAGAAGCGCATCTCCTTCTCGCCGGCGGCCAGGAGCAGCGAGCCCATCGATGCCGCCTGCCCGGTGCACAGCGTCGACACCGCCGGGCGGATGAATTGCATGGTGTCGTAGATCGCAAGCCCCGATGTCACCACGCCGCCGGGCGAGTTGATGTACATCGAGATTTCCTTCTTCGGATTGTCGGCCTCAAGGAACAGAAGCTGGGCTACGACCAGCGTCGACATGCCGTCTTCGACCGGCCCGGTGACAAAGATGATGCGCTCCTTGAGGAGGCGGGAGAAAATGTCGTAGGCGCGCTCGCCGCGATTGGTCTGCTCGACCACCATCGGGACAAGGTTCATGTAGGTTTCGACGGGATCGCGCATTAGTCACCCAGATGTTGGCGGAGACGAACTTCCATCGGCAAGCCACTTGGTTTGCCAGGCGCGGAGGAACGTCCCGTGATGCAAGACTTATTTACCAGACTTCTTACAAGATTTTGCTTGGAAGGCAGGCCCTCAGATATGGGCCAATTCCCAGGCTACAAGAGCGGGCCTCACCCGGCCACAAGACCGGGTCAGGCCGCGCTTTTTTCCGCGTCGTCGTCCTCATAGAGCTCCTCGCGGGAAACCTTCTTTTCGGTCACGTTGGCGAGTTCAAGGATGAAATCGACGACCTTGTCCTCGTAAATCGGCGCACGAAGCTGGGCGAGCGCATTGGCGTTGTTGCGGTAATAGTCCCAGACCTCCTTCTCGCGCCCCGGCATCTGGCGCGCGCGCTCGATCACCGCGCGGCTGACTTCGTCGTCGGTGACCGTGATCTTGTTCTTCTCGCCAATTTCGGAAAGCACGAGGCCGAGCCGGACCCGCCGGTCGGCAATCCTGCGATACTCTTCCTTGGCCGCCTCTTCCGTCGTGTTCTCGTCGGCAAAGGTCTTGCCGCCCAATTCCATCTCGGCCTTGATCGAAGTCCACATCAGGTTGAATTCTTCATCGATCAGCGACGGCGGCGCCTCGAATTTGTGGCTCTCGTCGAGACGATCGAGCAGCGTGCGCTTGACGCGCTGCCGCGTCGCGCCTGCGAATTCCGCCGCCAGGCGCTCGCGCGCGGCCTGCTTCAGCTTGTCGAGCGATTCAAGGCCGAGCGTCTTGGCGAACTCGTCATTGACAGCGGTTTCCTGCGGCGCCTCGACCAACGTCGCCGTGGTCTCGAACTCGGCCGGCTGGCCGGCGAGCTTCTCGCTCGCATAGTTCTTCGGGAACGAAACCTTCAGCGTACGGGTGTCACTGGCGGTCATGCCGATCAACTGTTGTTCGAAGCCGGGAATAAAGGTGTTGGAGCCGATCGTGACCTGGATATTTTCACCGGTGCCACCGTCGAACGGCACACCCTCGATGGTGCCTTTGAAGTTGATGGTCACGCGATCACCGGTCTCGGCCTTGGCGCCCTCGCCTTTGGCCACGTAGGAGCGGTTCTGGTCCGCGATTCGCTTGATCGCCTCGTCGACATCCGCGTCGCTGACCTCGGCGACCGGCTTCTCTACCTTAAAACTCTTGAAATCGGCGAGCTGGATCGCCGGTACCACCTCGATCGAAACCGTGTAGGTGAGATCGGATTTTCCCGAGAGGATCTGCTCGACCTCTTTTTGCTCGGTCGGCATCGTGATCTTGGGTTCGGTCGCAAGCCGGAAGCCGCGCTCGGTAAAGATCTGCGTGTTGGTATCGCGGATGGTCTGGTCGATGGTCTCTGCCATCACCGAGCGGCCATAGACCTTCTTCAGATGGCTCACCGGCACCTTGCCCGGACGGAAGCCGTTGAGACGAACCTTGTCCTTGAGGTCGACGAGGCGCGCGTCCGCTTTGGCATCGAGATCCGATGCCGGAACATTGACCTTGAATTCGTGCTTCAGTCCCTCGTTGAGGGTTTCCGTCACCTGCATGGCATCCAATCTTCTTCCGCTACGTCCCTTGCCTTCCACGGCCAGGGCATTTTTCAATCTGTTCGACGCGCGGCCACCAAATGCCTTGCGCCGGTGCTCTGCGAACCAATTCCCTCGAAGGAAACGGGTTCTACCCTCCTACGCCAGGCTGCGGAGGGCATCCTGTTTCGCCGTCACGCAGCATTCGGCCCTGCAAAGCGCCGGGCGCGCGAAGCAGGATGGTGCGGGCGGAGGGACTCGAACCCCCACAACTTTCGTCACTGGAACCTAAATCCAGCGCGTCTACCAGTTCCGCCACGCCCGCGTGAACAGCATCAAGTCCGGCCGCGATGCCCGAGCATGATACCGGAAAGTGCGCCGTGGTTTTCGGGCAGCCTTCATGCTCCAAATCAGTGGAATTGAATCACGTCCATGATTTTGGATGAATCTCAGCCAAAATCATCGTGATCGTTGCGGCGGGCTTATCACATGAGCCTGCCCGATAGCAGCAAAAAAATGGGACCTTTTTCCGCCCGTCCGCTCGCCCGCGGCAACTGGACATTCCACGCCAAAAATGGTCCGCATCGACCTCATGGCAAGGTGTAATTTAGGGCCCAGTCGACGTGAATTGATGGCAGGGCTTGGAGCCGCGGTGCTGGGTCCGGCCATGCCCGGAATCGCCGCCCCGCCCTCCCAACCACTGACGCTGCGAGCCGGGCCCGCCGGCCTTGCTCTGCGCTCCGGACAAGCGGAAACACCGATATGGGCCCTGGAGGGCCCGACGCCAGAGGCTGGGCTCCGCTTGGGGCGCGGCGACCAGCTTGAGGTCATGTTCGCAAACGACCTTCCGATGCGCGTGGCCCTCGACTGGCGGGGAATTGACGGCGCCCCTGCCACCGAGCCTTTGCTGGGGCGGCCGCCGCTAGCGGCGGGATCCAAGGAAACTCTTCAAATTCAGCCACGTTACGCCGGCACCTTTCTGTGCGATCCGCGGCTGCTCGGCGACGGCCAGGCGCGGCCGGCGCGGCCGCTTGCGGTGGTGGTTAGGGAACGCGAAACCGGCACGCTCGATCGCGACGAAATCCTGCTGATCGAGGACTGGCGGCTCCGGTCCGATGGAACTGCCCTCGCGCCGGGGATCGATGCGAAGGACACCACGACCGTCTACACCGTCAACGGCCGGATTTCGTTCGATATTACGGTGCGCTCCAACGAACGCCTCCGGATTCGCTTCATCAATGGCTGCCAACGCGCTGTCATCGCTCTCAAAATCGAGGACCACGAGGTCCGTGTGATGGCCCTGGATAGCCAGCCGGCCGAACCGTTCGTGGCTCGCAACGGCGCGCTGGTGCTGGCGCCGGGTGGCCGGGCTGACGTCTACGTTGACGCGACCGCTCCGCCGGGTTCGACCTCCGATATCCTGCTGCACGAGGGCAAGGGGCCTCGTCCGATCGCGCGGCTAGTAACCTCGAATCAGTCGGCGCTCCGCTCGGCACCCTTGCCGCAACCATCTCCATTGCCGTCAAATGGTCTGCCGGCCCAGCTCGATCTCAAAAACGCGGTTCGTGCCGACCTAACGCTCGGCGGTTCGCCGTCCGATTGGGTGACGCCGGCGCGTTTCGCACCGTCCGCCGCGCCTGCGTTTCGCGCCAGGTCACGCCACGTGGTGGTGCTGGCGCTGATCAATCGGGCCGACATCGCCACCGTATTCCATCTGCACGGCCATCATTTCCGCCTCCTCGACCGGCTCGACGACGGCTGGAAGCCGTTCTGGCTGGATACGCTTGCTGTCGAACCCGGGCAGACCCAGCGCATTGCGTTCTTGGCCGAGCATGCAGGACGCTGGCTGATCGAGGCGTTCGCGACCGAGTGGGCCGCGCCGCGGCTGGTGCGGTGGTACAATGTAGAATGAAGAAAAGATTGGCGCAGCCTATCAGCGCGTCCAGAGATAGAGCGCGTCCGGCTCTCTCTCCTCATTGCCCGCGCCGTCTGTTTTTCGAACGACCGTAAAGCCCCGCGCTTCGTAGAAGCGTCGCGCTTGCACGTTGCGCTGGAACGTCCAGAGCTGAAGGCTGGCGAATGAGCGCTTGGCAACATCGAGCAGCTCTCCGCCGATACCGCACCGCCGAGCTTCCGGCAGCACGTACAACTGATCGATCCAGTCTTCGCGGAAAGCAATGATCCCGATCATCGCGGCGCCATCGAAGGCGCCCCACGTTTTGCAGGTTTTGAACACCCGCTCCCGGTAAAACCATCGGTCTTCCTCGGGCGTGTGAAGGCCAGCAAGCCAGGGCAACGCCTGGTCGAAGGAAGCACGATGAACCCGCGCCGCGCTGTCCATGTCATCCAGCTCGAGCTGCCTTAGCATCCTCAATAATCGATGCCGAATTCGTCATAGAGGTGCCTGTGCACCGCGGGCAAAACCTCCGGCAGGTCTTCCGCGATCAGGCCGGGACCCGCTTCGCGTGCGGCTTCGCCATGCATCCACACCCCAATGCTGGCGGCCTCAAACGCCGGCACGTCCTGCGCCAACAGGCCAGCGATGATTCCGGCCAGCACATCACCGGCGCCGGCGGTGGCGAGCCAGGGCGGCGCGTTGGACGCAATGGTCGCGCGGCCGTCCCGCGAGGCGACCGTTGTGTCCGGCCCTTTCAGGAGAATAACGGCGCCCGAGCGTTCGGCCGCGGCGCGCACGCGATCGAGTTTCGAGCGAAAAGGATGCTTGTTGCTGATATCGCTGAACAGTCGCGGAAACTCGCCTTCATGCGGCGTGAGAACAACTTGCCGACCTTGCGAGGCCTTGATGGCCTCGAACAGGCGGTCGGGCGCCGCTGCGAAGCTTGTCAGCGCATCCGCATCCAGCACGAGGCCTCGTTGCGCCGACAGTGCGGTGTGCACGAAATCGCTGGTGCGCTCACCGACGCCGGCACCCGGGCCGATCACGATCGCACTGAAGCGCTTGTCACTCAGCATCTCGCCGAATTCGATCACGGTATCGGCGGCATGCACCATGACCGCGGTAAGCGCCGATGCATTGACGGCGAGCGCATCCCTTGGAGAGGCCAGCGTGACCAGGCCTGCTCCGGCCCGCAGCGCGCCCCGCGCCGCCATCCGCGCCGCACCCGTGGCAGCGAGATCGCCGGAGACGATGAGCACATGGCCGCGGGAATATTTGTGGCCATCGATCCGCGGCACCGGAAACGATTTCCGCCAGAACTGCGGGGTGTTTTCATAGGTCTGCGGCGCAATTTCCGCGAGCACGTCGGTGTTGATGCCGATATCGGCGACCCGCACGCGCCCGCAATTGATCCGGCCGGGCAGCAGCAAATGCGCCGGCTTCTTGCGAAAGAAGGTGACGGTTTCCGTCGCACGCACCGCGACCCCCATGATGGCGCCGCTGGTCCCATTGACGCCGCTCGGCAGATCGATGCTCAGCACCGGCGCGCCATTGGCGTTGATCGCCTCGATCATGTCGCGGGGATCGCCGTCGACCGCGCGACTGAGGCCGGCGCCAAACAACGCGTCGATGATCAGCGCAGGTTTTCCGATCGCCTGGGGATTGAACGGCAACACCGGATATTTCCAACCCCGCGCGGCGGAGGCCGCATCGCCCTGCAGATGATCGCGCTCACACATCAGGATGATGGAAACGTCGCGGCCCTGCGCCACCAGCTCCGCCGCCGCCACAAAACCGTCGCCGCCATTGTTGCCGGGTCCTGCCACCACCAGGATCGACCCCTCCTCAACGAGATCCGTGGCGGCTTCCGCGACCGCTTGCCCGGCGCTCAACATCAACGCGAAGCCCGGCGTGCCAGCGGCAATCGCGAGCCGATCGGCACGCTCCATCTCCTCTGAAGTCAGTATTTCCATGCCAATTCCCAGATGAACCGCCTTATACTCAGGCATTTGCCCCGCAATAAGAAACCCGGCTCCAAATGATTGCATAAATCTTGATCTGTTTGCCTATTCCGTAGGCTTCGCTATTCTAGGCGTTCCATCCAACAGCTCGCGAAATGCCCGGTTAAAAGTCTGATAATGTTCTAAAAACAAGCCAGCCAACAACTTGGCATAGACCCTGCTTTTGAGGAAGCCAGCTCTGGTTCGCCCGCTCAAAGGCAGCCAATGGCGGGTTCGGCTGCGCCGGCAGTGCCCGCAACACCTGACAGCGGCGACCGATCGACCCCGCGCACCTCGCGCAAGCTGACAACGTTCGACATGCCCGGGAGGCGCTCCGTGAAAAAGATCGAAGCTATCATCAAGCCGTTCAAGCTCGACGAAGTGAAGGAGGCGCTCCAGGAAGTAGGATTGCAGGGCATCACCGTCACGGAGGCCAAAGGCTTCGGACGCCAGAAGGGTCACGCCGAGCTTTATCGCGGCGCCGAATACATCGTCGACTTCCTGCCCAAGGTCAAAATCGAGATCGTGATCGGCGACGACCTGGTCGAGCGGGCCATCGACGCCATCCGCCGCGCCGCCCAAACCGGGCGCATCGGCGACGGCAAGATCTTCGTGTCCAACATCGAGGAAGCCATCCGCATTCGAACTGGCGAATCCGGGCTGGACGCCATCTAAACCGGGGACTTCTGGACCAGCGTTGCCGATTCTCTGATATTGTGTTGGCCATCCCCCGATTGTATTGACCATTACCCGCGCTCGCTGCCCGCGGCCGGATCACGACGACCAGTAGCCAAAAGGGGTATTCATGAAGACCGCTAAAGACGTCTTGAAATCGATCAAGGATAACGACGTGAAATACGTCGACCTGCGTTTCACCGATCCGCGCGGCAAGTGGCAACACGTGACTTTCGACGTCACGATGATCGAAGAGGACACCTTTGCCGAAGGCCTGATGTTCGACGGATCCTCGATCGCCGGCTGGAAGGCGATCAACGAATCCGACATGTGCCTGATGCCCGATCCGGTCACCGCGACCATCGACCCGTTCTTCGCGGAAACTACCATGGTCCTCACCTGCGACGTGCTGGAGCCGACCACCGGCGAGCCCTACAACCGCGACCCGCGCAGCATGGCCAAGAAGGCCGAGGCGATGGTCAAGTCGATGGGCGTTGGCGATACGGTCTACTTCGGGCCGGAGGCGGAATTCTTCGTGTTCGACGACGTCCGTTACCAGACCACGCCCTACAACACCGGCTTCAAACTGGATTCGGTGGAATTGCCGATCAACTCGGACACCGAATATGAGGGCGGCAACCTCGGTCACCGCATCCGCACCAAGGCCGGCTACTTTCCCGTTCCACCGCAGGACTCGGTGCAGGACATGCGCTCGGAAATGCTCGGCGCGATGGCCAAGATGGGCGTCAAGGTCGAGAAGCATCACCACGAGGTGGCGTCCGCCCAGCACGAACTCGGCATGAAGTTCTCCCCGCTGACGCTGATGGCCGACCAGATGCAGATCTACAAATATTGCATCCACCAGGTCGCGCATATCTATGGCAAGACCGCCACCTTCATGCCGAAGCCGGTCTATGGCGACAACGGCTCGGGCATGCACTGCCACCAGTCGATCTGGAAGGAAGGCAAGCCGGTGTTCGCCGGCAACAAATATTCCGACCTCTCGGAAACCTGCCTGTCCTACATCGCCGGTGTCATCAAGCATGCCAAGGCGATCAACGCCTTCACCAACCCCTCCACCAACTCCTACAAGCGCCTGGTGCCGGGCTATGAAGCGCCGGTCTTGCTCGCCTATTCCGCGCGCAACCGTTCGGCCGCCTGCCGCATCCCCTACACCTCCAATCCGAAGGCCAAGCGCGTCGAGGTGCGCTTCCCCGATCCGATGTGCAATCCCTATCTCGGCTTCGCCGCGATGCTGATGGCCGGCCTCGACGGCATCAAGAACAAGCTCGATCCGGGTTCGGCGATGGACAAGGACCTCTACGATCTGCCGAAGGAAGAGCTGAAGACGATCCCGACCGTGTGCGGTAGCTTGCGCGAGGCGCTTGAGAACCTCGACAAGGACCGCGCCTTCCTCAAGAACGGCGGCGTGTTCGACGACGACTTCATCGACAGCTATATCGAACTCAAGATGACCGAAGTCGAGCGCTTCGAGATGACACCGCATCCGGTCGAATTCGACATGTACTACTCGCTGTGAGCTATCCGCCTCATGGCTCGACATGCGAAAGGCGCTCCTTGCCGGAGCGCCTTTTGTTTTATCGATATGACCGGCTCGCCGCTCAGCTCGCCCGCAGATGCGCCAATAGCGCCTCGCCGAACGCCTGAAACAACGCGCGGTTGATCGGATTGCGCTGCGGATCGTATTCCGCATGCCACTGCACGCCAAGCGCAAAGCTCCGTGCGTCGGCAATCCGTATCGCCTCGATCGTCCCGTCTTCCGCCACGCCCTCGACGACCACGCGTTTGCCGGGTTCGAGAACGCCCTGGCCGTGAAGCGAATTGACCCGGATCGTCTCGCATCCCAGGATCTTCGCGAACGCGCCGCCCGGGGTAAGGCTGACCTCATGGCGGTCGGCGAAGACGACTTTCGGATCGGGATGGATTTCGCCGTTCTCCAGCCGCGGCATCCGATGGTTCATGCGGCCGGGCAATTCGCGGATTTCAGGATGCAGCGAGCCGCCAAAGGCGACGTTCATCTCCTGCAGGCCCCGGCAAATGCCGAACAACGGCACGCCACGAGCGACGCAGGCCTCCGACAGAGCCAGCGCGACGTCGTCGCGATGCAGGTCGTAGGGCTCGTGCTTGGCATCCGGCTCGGTCTTGAAACGGGTGGGGTGGACATTGGCCCGCGCCCCGGTCAGCACGATACCGTCGACCACGTCCAGCAAGGAGCCGACGTCGGTGATCTCGGGCGTGCCTGCAAACATCAACGGCAGTGCACCCGCGACGTCCGCCACCGCGCGGAGATTGCGCTCACCGACCATCTGCGTCGCGAACCTATTTTCGAAGCGATGGGCGTTGCCGATCACGCCGACCACGGGCCGTCTCATTATCTACGTCTCGCGCAAGAAGGATTTGTCATGTTGGGCCCGATTCCGACCGATCATGCCTGTGACTTCAGGCTGGATCAACATGTTATACCCGCTTGGCACACCTCGCAGCTCTGCAAGAATCTCAGGCCGACGCCGCAAGCCTCGCCTTAAGATGCGCGCCGAGAATGATCTTCAACTCCTCCGGCAATTTGTCGCGCTCCCCCGGCTTGCCAGATCGCCTACTTCCGCGTGAAGACTTCGCGCGCATCGAGAGCCTCGACCCCCTTCAACCCGGCCGCACGCAGCGCGGTCGCGGCAGGATCGTCCACCCTGCTCCACCACGGCAGCTTGGTTTCAATACCGCGCGTTACGGGCTCGCCGAGCGCGCCGCCGAAATCGAGCGGCCAGAAGCCGTTCGGCACCACCTCCACCGTGACGGCCCGGAGATGATAGCCGTGGCCCATCACGGTCTCGAGATCGTCAGGCGGTACGTCACGCATGGTCCCGGGGTCGGCCGGATCGCTGAAGGTTGCAAGCAGCGGGATCAATTCCCCCTTCACCGGCACGACGCCAGTCATCCGGCTCATCTCGTTGAAGGACACGCGCTTGCCGCCGGCCGCACCATAGGCGCGAAGAGCCAGATAGTTCATGCCGTCGAGATCGAGCGACTTGTCGCGATGCGCCATCAGCGCCAGCAAATTCTTGCCGCTGCCGAGATCGACGAACAGCGCATCGCCGCTGGTCGTGGTATGCCCGCCCCGGCTGTAACCGCGGTCGGGAACCACAGCCATCACGCCCGAGGCAGACTTCATTCCCGCGGGCGTCTCGACCTCGACCGTCAGGCGGTACTTGTGGCCCGGGCGGTTGATCCTGATCTGATCGCCGATCACCAGCGCCGCCAGCAGCGCGACCGGCCCAAACCATTTGAAATTCACGCGCGTCTCCCCCTGTCGGCACGCATCGCTTTGCACAATGAAGCTGCCATCGTCAAACCGGCGCGCCTTCGCGGGCTTGATCGCCGGCGCGTTTGACGAAAGAGTGCTGCCGAACCTTTGGCTGCGAGAAAGGAATCAACGTGGCTGACCCAACCGACGATCGTCTTTCCTCCCGCAACGATCTGGCATGGGCGATTGCGATCGGCGGCATCGGCATCGTGCTGTTCGCCTCACTTTTGCTGTTCGCCTGGCATTACGCAGCCACCCTGTTCCTGATCTTCGCGGGAATGTTGCTCGGCGTCGCGTTGAACGCCATGACCAACCTGCTCGGCCATGTGGTCCGGCTGCCGCATGCGCTGCGGCTGACGTTCGTCTGCCTCATGCTCGCGGCGATGCTGTCGGGGGTGGTCTTCCTCGGCGGCACTACCATCGCACAGCAAGCAGCGGTGCTGAGCGACACCATCAAGTCGCAGCTTGTCAACGTGAAGGCCTTTCTCGAAAAGAACGGCGTCGACACCAGCTATTTCGATCTCGGCAATCAGGCCGCAACGGCGGCCCCCTCAACGAGCCCGGCGACGCCGGGCGCAGCGCCGACACATAATCTGCCAAGCGCAGGCGCAATCGCCTCCAGCGGCGGCGCAATCGTCAGCCAAACCCTCAAATTGCTGCTGGGCACGGTGAGCGCGGTCGGAAACTTCTTCATCGTGCTGTTCCTAGGGCTGACCTTTGCGGCGCAGCCGAGCGTCTATCGAAGCGGGCTTCTGTTCATGATGCCGGTGAAATATCGCGCGCGCGCCACCATCATCGTCGACCGAATCGGCGAGACGCTGGAGCGCTGGCTGATCGCACAGATGCTCACCATGGCCGCGGTGTTCCTGGTGACCTGGATCGGACTTGGGATCATCGGCATCCCGAGTTCGTTCATCCTTGGCATCCAAGCCGGACTGCTCGCCTTCATTCCGACCGTTGGCGCTATCCTTGCCGGACTGGTCGTGGTGCTCGCAAGCCTTGCCTCCGGTTGGGTGGCCGCGCTCAGCGCCTTCATCCTGTTCCTCGGCGTGCATGCCCTGGAAAGCTACGTGTTGACGCCGATCATCCAGCGCCATGCGCTCGACATTCCACCCGCCACGCTGTTTGCGTTCCAGATCCTGCTCGGTATCGTGTTCGGCATCTGGGGCCTGGCGCTGGCATTGCCGCTGATGGCGATTGCGAAAGTCATGATCGACTATTTCAAGACCGACAAGCCGCGCGAGGCCGCGGCCTGAGGGCCAACTAGGTAGCTTAGCCCGCCGACGCCACCACCGTCTGGGTGTGCTCGACCTCGGGCGGTGCGGCAAAATACTGCCCGACCAGCCCGCGCCATTCCGTAAAATTTTCCGAGCCGCGAAAATCGACGGTGTGGTTTTCCAGCGTTTCCCACTTGACCATCAAACGATAGCGCTGCGGCTTTTCGATCGAGCGATGCAGCTCAAATCTGTGAAAACCCTTGGCGCGACCGAAGGCAGCGCGCGCTTTCTCGACGGCAGCTTCGAAATCCTTCTCCGAGCCGGGCTTGATCTCGATCTGGGCGATTTCGGTGATCATGGAGCTGCCTCTCGTTGGGATCAGCGTATTTAACGCAGCCGCCCAAAAAGAAAAAGCGCCCTTCGGTTTCCGAATCGTCCGAAAGGTCAGTTGAGAAGCAGCAGTATGCCGGTGACCATCAGCGCGCAGCCGACCAGCATCAGCAACGGCCAGTGGCTGCCGGGACGGCCGTAGCGGCCCAGTGCCCGCCGTTCCGAGATCAGCGCGGTCTCGTATTCATCCGAGGTCGAGAACATGCAGGCAAAACCGCCACGCGCCGCGACAGCGGCCGCTTCCAGCGACATCAGAACGGCCTGCGCATTCCGGCTGCGGATCGGATCCATGAAAGCCATGATACGGATCGAATGGTAAATGTGACGTTACGGTCGTTCGCCGCTGTCACGCCGCCACCGGCTGCGACCGCACGGGCGACGAGAGGCCCGCGGTCTTGCGCCGCCAGTTTTCCAGCGACAATGGCAACTCTTCGGCCGCCTCGACGCGGTTACGGCCGCTACGCTTGGCCTGGTAGAGCGCCGTGTCGGCCGCCGCCAGCAGCACCTCGAGCTCGGTGCCGGCAGGCCCGCCGGCGACGCCGATGCTGACCGTGGTATCGACCGGGCCGTCCTCGACCACAATTCCAGAACTCGCAAACGCCTCGCGCACGCGCTCGGCGGCAAGCACACCTTCTTCCAGCGAACACGGCAGCAGGGCCGCAAATTCCTCGCCACCGATTCGCCCCGACAGATCCGATATCCGCAGCGTGTTGACCACAACGGTGGCGAACAGTTTCAAGACCTCGTCGCCCGCGGGGTGGCCGAAGCGATCATTGATCGACTTGAAATGGTCGATGTCGAAGATCAGCGCCGTCACCGGACGGCCGGCCTTGGCCTCGCGCTCGATCAACCGTGACGATATCTCGGAGAAGCCGCGCCGATTGAACATGCCGGTTAGCGGATCCATCGACGCAGCGTTCTTGTGCGCGCTCACCGCACGCTCGGAGACCAGCATGAAGATGACGAATACGGTGCCAACCGCATAAAGCACCAATTCGACCGAGAATCCGGTCACCCAGATGCTGGAAGCGAATTTCTCGTCATGGGGCTGTAACAGGTTGCCAAGCAGGATCGGCAACATCAGCACAAAACCGTGCATGACCGGCACCAACATTGCCGGCCAGCCCCTTTGCACCGACCTGCGGCGCTCGGTCCACAATTCGGTGGCCGTCAGCGCCGCATAGACGGCAACAATTCCGGCGCCTATCGTCATGCGCATTACGGAGGCCGCCGGCGACAGCGTCATGACAGCGGCGATCCAGGCCATCGCGCCCAGTATCAGTCCCGGCCAGATCGGCTTGCGGCCGTGGAATACGCGCGAAGCGTTCCAGACCATGCCGCAGGCGACGAAGCCAACGGCGTTCAGCGCCAGCGAGAGAACCCCGCCAAGGGCGTGGCTGGCAAGTGTCCAGAGCGCGACGGAGGCTGCGCCGAGCAGATAGGCGCTTCCCCACCATCTCAACGCCGGGATCTTTTCGTTCCTGCCGAAGACGAGCAGCATGACTCCCAGCATTGCCGCGATCATTGTGGCAATGAAATAGAGCGTGGAGGTATCGAGCGACATGGGTCACCCCGAGGTGTGATGCAGCGTGTCCAAAACGACCGCTTGGGACGGAACGGACCCTTGAATGCCTGGGATTTTACGTAGCCCGCGTTCGAAATCCGTTTGCGTTCACATGCAAGTTTTCACGAAAAACTGCTTTAATCCGTCGGCAAATCGGCAACAAAAAGGGCACTTCGCCGGTGCCCTTTTCGCTCTCATGAATGCCGCCTGCGCGGCAAATTTTAGCAAAAAAATTAGCGCTTGGAGAACTGGAACGACTTGCGCGCTTTCGCCCGGCCGTACTTCTTGCGCTCGACGGTGCGGGAGTCGCGCGTCAGGAAGCCGCCCTTCTTCAATACGCCGCGCAGGTCGGGCTCGAAATTCGTCAGCGCCTTCGATAGCCCGTGACGAACAGCGCCAGCCTGGCCCGACAGCCCGCCGCCGGCGACGGTGCAGATCACATCGTATTGGCCGGCGCGGGCCGCCGCAACCAACGGTTGCTGGATCATCATCCGCAACACCGGGCGGGCAAAGTAGATTTCGACCTCGCGGGTGTTAACCAGGATCTTGCCGGCGCCGGGCTTGATCCAGACCCGGGCGACCGCGTCCTTGCGCTTGCCGGTGGCGTAAGCGCGGCCCTGCTTGTCGACCTTCTTGACGTATTTCGGCGCCTCGGGCGCAGCCGGCTTGAGCTGCGACAACTGATCGAGAGATTGCATGGTGTCGGCCATATTATGCGGCCCTCATGTTCTTGCGGTTCATCTTGGCGATGTCGACTTTTTCGGGGCTCTGGGCCTCATGCGGGTGCTCAGCACCGGGATAGACGCGCAAGTTAGCGAGCTGCACGCGGCCGAGCGGCCCGCGCGGAATCATGCGCTCGATCGCCTTCTCCACGACCCGTTCGGGATAGCGTCCCTCGAGGATTTGCCTCGCCGTGCGCTCCTTGACGTGGCCGACAAAGCCGGTGTGCTTGTAATAGACCTTCTGGTCGCGCTTGCGGCCGGTCAGCACCGCATGCGCCGCATTGATGATGATGACATTGTCGCCGCAATCGACATGGGGCGTGTAGGTCGGCAAATGCTTGCCGCGCAGCCGCATCGCAACGAGGCTGGCGAGCCGGCCGACCACCAGACCTTTGGCGTCGATCAACACCCACTTCTTCGTCACCTCGGCAGGTTTCGCCGAAAACGTTTTCATCTGAGAAAATCCGTGCAAGGGAGACATCGGACGCTTGAGCGCCGCACTGCGCGGGTTTCTAGATAACGGAGGCGCCAACGTCAATGCCGCGCAGCCAAAATTAGATCAGCAAAAACAATAGCTTATGAATAAGGTATAGTAATACCTGACAAAAGCCTATTTGTTTGGAATGGAATAGCCGAAGTCGCATGCGCTACCGGATCTTCGCGAAATCGCCGTGCCGGCCGAGCCCTTTGCCGAAGCGGGCTGCCCCTGCGACGCCGTCTTCGATCAATGCCTCGCGCCCGTTGTACCACTCCCAAATCAACGCCTCGCGGATGCTAAGCTCATGGCTCTTGATGGAGGACCGTCGGTCGGCACGGACGCAAACCTGAGGAAAACGCGCGATCTCTTGTGCGAGCGCCTCTGCCTTCGCGCGCGCTCCCCCCTTCGGCGTGAGATATTCGCACAGACCAATGGACATGCACTCCTCGGCCGGGACCTTACGTCCGGTAAGGATAATCTCGAGCGCGCGGCCCTGCCCGACGATGCGCGGTAACCGCACAGTACCTCCATCGATCAACGGCACGCCCCATCGACGGCAATAGACGCCGAAATAAAACTCTTCAGCCATCACGCGAAAGTCGCACCACAGTCCTAATTCCATTCCTCCGGCAACGGCAGGCCCCTCGATCGCCGCAATGACTGGCTTGTCCAACTCAAGCCGGGACGGTCCCAGCGGCCCGCGCGGGATTTCGCCGCCATTCCCGCGCGGCCGCGCGGTCGGGATATCAAGTTCGCCCAGCGGATAAGCGGCATTGAGGGTGCTGACGTATTTGAGGTCCCACCCCGCACAGAAGGCGCCGCCTGCGCCGTAGAACACCGCGACGGAGGCGTCCTTGTGCGCATCGAATTCCAGGAAAGCGGCTGTCAACGCATCCGCGCTATCAGGGTCCATGGCGTTACGTGCTTCGGGCCGGTCGTGGATGATTGTCCATACCGCCCCATCCTTCTCGATTCTGACTGCCATCGTGAAACCTCCTGTTTGCGTTAAGTCGATGATGCCGCGGCGTGCAGCACGTCGCGCGCTATGATCAGTCGCTGGATCTCGCTGGTGCCATCAAAGATCCGAAACGCGCGGACGTGGCGATAGAGACGCTCGACTGCCATCCCCCTAACCGTCCCCAGACCCCCAAAGATCTGAACGGCCTCGTCGACCGCATCGTGCGCTGCTTCGGACGAAAACAGCTTTGCCATGGCGGCTTCGCGGCCGATGCCTTTCTTACCGGCGTCATGAGCCCACGCCGCGCGATAAACAAGCAGGGCCGATGCATCGATCTTCATCGCCATGTCGGCAAGTTTCGCTTGGATAAGTTGGTGCTCGGAGATCGGCTTTTTGAACGCGGTGCGCGCCATGCTTCGCGTCACCGCCTCATCCAAGGCCCTTCGCGCGAAACCGAGCGTGGCCGCGCCGACGGTTGGCCGAAATAGTTCAAGCGCGGCCAGCGCAATGTTCATACCTTGTGCCGGTTGTCCAAGTAGCCGCGCGGCTGGTATTCGGCAATTCTCGAGACGCCAGGTACCAACCGTGTGTGGCGACAACACGTTGAGGCGCTTCTCCAGAACAATCCCGTCGTCGGCCGCTTCGACGATGAACGCCGAGATCGAACCCGCGCCGGGACTGTCCGCGGTTCGGGCGAAAACGACATAAAAATCCGCCAAGCCCACATTGGACGTCCATGTCTTCCGCCCGTTCAGCACATAACGCTCGCCGTCCCACTGCGCGGTTGCCTGAATGGCGGATACATCGGAGCCCGCGTCGGGTTCCGATAGCGCCAAGGCAGGGAGCAACCGTCCCTGCAAATAGCCCGACAAATAGCGGTCCCTTTGTTCGCGAGAGCCCGCTAGATAGATCGGTAAAGCGCCGAGCCATGGCTCGGAAAGGCTAATATCCGCGATTGCCGAAGCATAAGCGCTGCACTCTCGCAGCAGACACACGCCGCGTAGATCAATCGCTCCAGGCGTTGTCCCGCTTGGGAGCGTATGGCTCAGCCATCCACCGCGACCGAGCTCGCCAAATATGGCCCGCGCCGCCACGCCGTCGTTGCCCTCGTCATCTTCGTATCGACCAAGTTGGAGCGCCGCCCATTCAGCAAAGACTGATGCAAGGGCGCGATGCCTCTCGTCGAAAAACGGCCACGCAAGATGATCCCTGCTCATTGCAAGCGACAATCGGGCCGAGGCACCGGACTACCCCGCATGCGGAATCAGCAATTCTAACATCGTTAGAATTACTAACGGTGTTTCAAATTTGCAGTCAAGCGTGTTAAGCAGACCGCAATGGCAAAAGAACGCAGAATCGGTCGGCGGGAGGCGGTGAGTGACCTGAAGCGCGAGTTAATCCTGGATGCCGCGCGCAAGGTATTCGAAACCGAAGGCCTGGATGGAGCCTCATTGCGGGCAATTGCCGCCTTGGCGGGCTACACGCCGGCCGCGCTCTATTTTTATTTCGAGTCCAGGGAAGCGATCTACGCCGAAGTCCTGCGCTGCTCGCTGGCCAATCTTGGCAGCGCGGTCAACCGCTCGATCTCGCGCGCCAACACTCCCATAGATCGACTGCGGGCCGCGGCGATGGCGTTCTTCCGCTACTATTCCGACAATCCCAGGGATCTCGATCTCGGCTTTTACCTGTTCCGCGGCGGCATGAGACCCCGCGGCCTCGGCAAGGAGCGCGATGACCTGCTCAATGCTGCGCTGGAATCGGCTCTGCAACCGATCGCCGACGCCGCGCTGGCTCTCGGCGCCCGGCGCGAAGAAGCGAGATCGCTGATGGCGGATATTTTCGCCCATGCGGCAGGACTTTTGCTATTGGCCCACACTGGCCGCATCCGTATGTTCGGGGTTTCCGCCCTTGGCCTGATGGAACGCTTTGTTGAGGCTGCGATCCAGACGTTGGCAGTGAGACAAAACAAGTAAGAAACTCCCGCGAGAGCCGCCCGTGCTCAACCCATGTATGGACTCGCATCTGCCCAGCGAACGCCTACAATGTAGGATGTAGCGGTTCTAGCCGGTGAACAGATATTTCGATGACGGCCCAAGCAGCACCATTTGTAACCCAACCATCGCCGATCCTGCCGCGCGAGACGCTCGGCAGTATCGCTCTGCTGACGCTCAATCGGCCGGCCGCACGCAATAGCCTGTCGGAAGCGATGATCGCCACTCTGCACGCGGCACTGAACGAGATCGGCGACGACAATAGCATCCGCGCGCTGGTCATCGCAGCCAACGGCCCGGCCTTCTCCGCGGGCCACGATATGAAGGAACTCACCGCCCGCCGCAGCGATCCCGATCGCGGACGCGCTTACTTTGCGCACATCATGAACGCCTGCAGCGCCATGATGCAGGCGGTCGTCCATTTGCCGAAACCGGTGATCGCCGCGGTGCAGGGCACAGCGACTGCAGCCGGCTGTCAGTTGGTGGCAAGCTGCGATCTCGCGGTCGCATCGGAAGCGGCGAGCTTTGCTACGCCCGGCGTCGACATCGGATTGTTTTGCTCGACGCCGATGGTGGCGCTGTCGCGCAATGTGCCGCGCAAGCAGGCGATGGAAATGCTGCTCACGGGCGAACCGGTCCCGGCCGCTAGGGCGCGTGATATCGGCCTCGTCAACCACGTTGTTCCCGCGGGCGCTGAACGCGACGCCGCGATTGCGTTGGCGCAAAAGGTCGCGCTGAAATCCGCCTATACCGTAAAACTCGGCAAGACTGCGTTTTACCGTCAGGCCGAGATGAGCCTTGCAGAGGCCTATCGCTACGCGGCAGAAGTGATGACCGAGAACATGATGGCGCGCGATGCCGAGGAAGGCATCGGCGCCTTCATCGAAAAGCGCGAGCCGAAGTGGCAGGACAAATGACCCCTGTCATTCCGGGGCGCGCGAAGCGCGAACCCGGAATCTCGAGATTCCGGGTCTGGTGCTAACGCACCATCCCGGAATGACGGCCCGATAAATTCCGCTCCTCGCAATGCCGCGGTGGAAAGCTCTAAATGAATCACGACGCCTATCCCGACAATTACATCCGAAGCATTCTCAATGGCGTGAAGTCGATCGCGATGGTCGGCGCATCGCCGGTCAACGTGCGGCCGAGCTATTTCGCGTTCAAATATCTGGCGCAGCGCGGCTACGACATGATCCCCGTCAACCCCGGCCATGTCGGCAAAAGTCTGCTTGGAAAACCCTTCGTAGGATCGCTGCTCGATATTGGGCGTCCCGTCGACATGATCGACATTTTCCGGAATTCCAGCCATATCATGCCGGTGGTCGACGAAGCGCTGAAACTGTCGCCGCTGCCAAAGGTGATCTGGATGCAGCTCGGCGCGCGCGACGATGAAGCCGCGGCAAGAGCCGAAGCTGCCGGTCTGAGGGTCGTCATGAACCGCTGCCCGAAGATCGAATATGGCCGGCTGTCGTCTGAGATTTCGTGGATGGGCGTCAACTCGCGCACGCTGAGCTCAAAGCGCGCGCCTGTCCCGACGCAAGGCATGCGGCTGTCGTTGAACCGCACCAGCGTCGGCGGCGGCGAGACTGCGGCATCCGATCGGGCCGCCAAGAACAAGGGCGAACTTTCGTAACGCAATCGCGAAATGTGCCTCAAGACGCGGCCACCCGGTCGGCGCAAAAAGGCGTCGTCCAATAATGCGCGTGCCGCGATGCACGAGCGAACGCACGATAGCTTGTCAACTCGCCTTGACGGCGGACTTGGCTGCGATCAGCATGCCGCGCTTTTTCGAACAAGCCAAGAACAGGACAAACAGAATGACCGACCGTGTTCCGGGATTTTCCACCCTCGCCGTCCATGCCGGTGCGCAGCCCGATCCCACCACCGGCGCGCGGGCGACGCCGATCTACCAGACCACGTCATTCGTGTTCAACGATGCCGACCATGCCGCCTCGTTGTTCGGGCTGCAGGCATTCGGCAACATCTATACAAGGATCGGAAATCCGACCAATGCGGTGCTGGAAGAGCGCGTTGCCGCGCTCGAAGGCGGCACCGCGGCGCTGGCGGTCGCATCCGGACATGCCGCCCAGGTCGTCGCATTGCAGCAGCTGTTGAGGCCGGGCGATGAGTTCATCGCGGCGCGAAAACTCTATGGTGGGTCGATCAACCAGTTCAACCATGCGTTCAAGAGCTTTGGCTGGAACGTGGTGTGGGCCGATCCCGACGACATCGGCAGCTTCCAGCGCGCAGTCACCCCGCACACCAAGGCGGTCTTCATCGAATCGATCGCCAATCCCGGCGGCAGCATCACCGATATCGAGGCGATCTCAGCGGTGGCGCGCAAGGCCGGCGTGCCCCTGATCGTCGACAACACGCTGGCGACGCCCTATTTGATCCGCCCGATCGATCATGGCGCCGATATCGTCGTGCATTCGCTGACGAAGTTTCTTGCCGGTCACGGCAATTCAATCGGCGGCATCATTGTCGACGCCGGTACCTTCGACTGGTCGAAGGACAACAAATATCCGATGCTGAGCGAGCCGCGCCCAGAATATCACGGCATCAAGCTGCAGGAGACCTTTGGCAATTTCGCCTTTGCGATCGCCTGCCGCGTGCTGGGCCTGCGTGATCTCGGACCTGCGCTGTCGCCGTTCAACGCATTTTTGATTCTCACGGGCATCGAGACGCTGCCGCTGCGCATGCAGAAGCATTGCGAGAATGCCAAGGCGATCGCGGAGTACCTCTCCGGTCATTCCGCGGTGGCCTCGGTGAGCTATGCGGGGCTTGCCGGCGACAAATACAACAATCTGGCGCGCAAATATTCGCCGAAGGGCGCAGGCGCCGTGTTCACCTTCGGTCTCAAGGGCGGCTACGATGCCGGCGTCAATCTGGTGTCGAACCTAAAGCTGTTCTCGCATCTTGCCAATGTCGGCGACACCCGCTCGCTGGTGATCCATCCGGCATCGACCACGCACAGCCAGCTCGACGACGCCGCCAAGATCAAATCGGGCGCGGCCCCCGACGTGGTGCGGCTCTCGATCGGCATCGAGGACAAGGAAGACCTGATCGCGGATCTCGAGCAGGCGCTGAACGCTTAGAGCATGATCCGGAAAAGTGGACACCGGTTTTCCGAAAAAGATCATGCTCAAACAAAAGGATAGAGCGGGATGACAATTCGAAGAAAGTCATCCCGCTCTAGACCCCTCCCCCGCCACGCTCGATCCATATGTCGGCTATTTGTTGCGCTTGCCGTACGCCTGCGGCGCTTGCGGTTGTTGCCGATGACTGATCAGCCAAGCCGACCCACGGGCGCGGCAATTCGCTGCCGCTCCAGCTCCGGCTGGCGCGCGGCCAATCGCTCGGCCTGCAACACCGCGAGCGTCAGGACCGCAATCGCAATGGCTTGATGCATCAACGCCAGTACGATCGGTACCTGATTGAGCAGCGTGAGAACGCCAAGCGTCGCCTGCAATAGGACGGCCACGAGCAGCCAAAGCGCGCCATTGATCGCAGCGGTCCCTGCCCGCGATCGGACGGCATCGAAAGCATGGAACGCCGCCAACGCCAACAGCGCGTACGCCGTCATGCGATGCTCGAATTGCACGGTCAGCGTATTCTCGAACAGATTGCGCCACCACGGTTGTTCGAACCACAGCCGCGCCGCCGAGGGAATGAACGAACCATCGATGTCGGGCCAGGTGTTGTAAACGAGGCCCGCGCGCAGGCCCGCAACCAGTGCGCCCAGGTAGAGCTGCACGAAGGTGAGCGCCACGAGCGCAGCGCTTGTGATCTTCAACCGCGCCGAGCCCGCCATCGATGGGCCGTCGGTCAGCCGGCGCAAGGTCCAGACCACGGCCGCGAAAATCAGAAGCGCCAGCACCAGATGCGTCGCGAGGCGATATTGCGAGACCTCCACCCGCTCGGAAAGCCCCGAGGCCACCATCCACCAGCCTACCGCGCCCTGCAGCGCGCCGAGCCCGAAAATCAGCCACAACCGCCGCTTCAACTCCGTGCTCAAGCCGCCGCGCCACAGGAACCAGAGGAACGGCAGCAGATAGACGACGCCGATCGCGCGGCCGAGCAATCGATGGCTCCATTCCCACCAGAAGATCGTCTGGAACGCGGCGAGAGTCATGCCGGCGTTGAGCGCGCGATATTGCGGGATGGTCTTGTAGGCGTCGAAGGCCTGTGTCCATTGCGCCTCGGTGAGCGGCGGCAGCGCACCGGTGACGGGCTTCCATTCGACGATCGAAAGCCCGGACTCGGTGAGCCGCGTGGCGCCGCCGACCAAGACCAAGATCGCGATCAATAGCGCGATCGAAAATAGCCACCAGCGGACGGCGCGTTTCTGGGGCGTTCGTGGTGCGGAAATGGAGGTCATGCGAGAGGCTTGAATGAATTTTCGCGACCCTTATAGTCCGCCCCTCCCCGCGCGCAAGCCGCGCTCCCGCAAACAAGCCGCACATTTCCGCCATGACCATCCGCAGTCGCAAATTCCTCGGAACCATCGCCTTGTTGCTGCTAGTGGCCGTGTGGTCGTTGCTCGGCATGACCGTCGCGCAGACGCCGTGGCTTGCGAAGTCGGGCACGCTACAGGCGATTTTCTACGTCGTGGCCGGCATCGGCTGGGTGCTGCCGGCGATGCCGATCATAAGCTGGATGGCACGGCCCGACGCTTAATTGGTCTGGCTGCTCCGCGTCGGCTGCACTGGCGCGAAGGTGACGCCGGAGAGTAGCACCCGCATGGCGCGCAACGAACGCTGCCGTCCATCCCAACTGATGCGCGGCAGCGCGTACAGATTGGTCCGGCCCGCGGCTTCCACAATGCCGGGGATCGTCGAGACCGCGCTGGCAAAACCGGCCTCTTCGGCCGCCATCACCAGATGCGTCCGCCGCCAGGAAGCAGGATCGCCGAACGGATAGGCGAAATGCCTGATATTGCGTTGGAACGCGGTTTCCGCGACCGCCTTGCCCATCGTCACTTCGCGCAGCGCAGCGGCATCCTTCAGATTCGACAGCGCGGTATAGTTCACCGTGGCGCTTGCGATCGTCACATTCGGATCGGCCGCAAGTCTGGCGAGATCGCTCCAGTCCAACGCGGCTTCGCGCGATAGCTTTTCGAGATCGACCGAATATCGCTTGCACAGATCCTTGATGGCGGCCGAGAGCTCCGGTGGCGGCAGCGTGCGTATCCAGCTCTCGATATATTCGTAAACGCGATATTTTTCCGCCGTGGCTCTGGTGGTGAAATGGCGTTCCTTGCGATCGATGACGAGGCTGACGCGGCTTTCGCGCGCGATGACTTGCTCAAGCGCGAGCCACCATGCCTCGCCGACGCCGTCGGGAAACGCCGTCGGCACATAGATCGTGAAGGGAATGCGATGGCGCGACAATACCGGGTAGGCCGATGTGATCAGATCCTTGTAGGCGCCGTCGAACGTCAGGCCTACGAACCGCCGCGGCGAAGCCATGATCACGGCGCGCCGGCAAACCTCGTCCATGTCGACAATGTCATACTTCCACCGCTTCAATGCGCGCAGCATCCGGTCAAGAAATCTCGGGGTGATTTCGCTTGATCTGAGCGGCTGGAAACGATCGGGCCGCCGCGGGCGCACGCGTTGGAAGCGCAGGATGACGCCAGCGCCGCGGCCGCTCATCCAGGCGCGGCCGCTGAAATAGGCGAGCTCAAGCCCCAAACTCGTCGACAATATATTGTCGGTTGGCAAATTCACGCCCTTTCCCACCGATCGGCCGCGGCATAGTCATTACTCTTTGTTGACACTTCTTTGCAAAGGTCGGCTCAAGCCGAAAACGTAAATAATTTCCTGAAGACGGGTTCCGCGATGACCATGGCTGCCGCGATCGAAGGCCGGACGGCGGAAGCGCCAGCGCGGTCGCTAACCAGCCGCATCGCAAGCGTCGACATCGTTACCGAGCTTGGCCACGCAGAGCCGGTCTGGCGCCGCCTCGAAGACCCGACGCAATTCTCGACGCCCTATCAACGCTTCGATCTTCTTGCCAACTGGCAGCTGCAGGTCGGCGCGCGCCAGAACTTGACCCCCTTCATCGCGATCGCCTATGACGGCGAAGGCCGGCCGTTGCTGCTGTTGCCGCTGGCACTCACCCGCAAGCACGGCGTTGGCGTCGCGTGCTTCATGGGCGGCAAGCACACGACCTTCAACATGGCGTTGTGGGACAGGGATTTCGCCAAAGAGGCCACTGCTGCGGATCTCGCAGCGCTGCTATCAGGGATTCGCGATCGATCCGCCGCCGACGTGCTGGCGCTGACGCAGCAACCGCTGCGCTGGCGGGATATTTCAAATCCGTTTGCGATCGAGCCGAGGCAGTCCTCGGTCAACGATTGCCCCGTGCTGACGATGGTGCCGGGCGCACCGGCTACGGACATGATCGGCAATTCGTTCCGCCGGCGGCTGAAAGGCAAGGAACGCAAGCTAAGCTCGCCGGGCCACCGTTATCGCGTCGCCGACACCGACGCCGAGATCGAGCGGCTGCTCGACTGGTTCTTCCGCATCAAGCCGTTGCGGATGGCGGAGCAGAAACTACCCAATGTGTTTGCGGAAGCAGGGGTCGAGAACTTCATCCGCCATACCTGCCTGACGCGGCTCGCCGACGGCGGCCGCGCCATCGACATTCACGCGCTTGAATGCGACGAGGAAGTCATCGCGCTGTACGCCGGCGTCGCCGACGGCCAGCGTTTCTCGATGATGTTCAATACTTACACCATGTCGGACCGTTCACGTTACAGCCCGGGCCTGATCCTGATGCGCGACATCATCGATCATTACGCGGAACGCGGCTATCGCGCCCTCGATCTTGGCATCGGGTCGGACGAGTATAAACGCCAGTTCTGCAAGAGCGACGAGCCGATCTTCGACAACTTCATTCCGCTCAGTTGGCGCGGAAAGCCGGCCGCGCTCGCGATGTCGGGTGTCAACCGCGCCAAGCGTCTGGTGAAGCGCAACGAGACGCTGTTGCGTTTCGCCCAGAGTCTGCGCCGCACGTTTGGCTGAAACGCTTTAGGCCGCTATCACCCGCGGGGCGGTCTCTGTCGGATCGGAAGGCTGCACCGGCTTGCGCAGCATGGTCACTTCCGAGAAGCCTGCGGCCTTGAGCTGCTGGCACATTAGCTCACGCGCATCCTGTTCCATCGATGCATCCGGCACTGCCACGACCCGCGCGTTGGCGGTCAGCAGTTCGGCAGGCAGATCGGACGCGGTGCCGGCATCCAGCAGCACATGGTCGTAAACCCTGAGCAGCGCATCGATCGCGAGCGTCAGCCGCGGTGATTGCAGCAGGCCGCGGTCCGAACCCGGGCGGCCGGCGCTGACGAAGTGAACGCGCGACAGCCGATCCTTGGTGATGACCTGCGAGAAGGATGCTTCGCCCTGCATCAATTCCGCAAGGCCCGGCGCGTCCGGGTCGACCGATACGGCGGAGATCGTCGGTGACGAAGCCGTGAGATCGACGACCACGACGCGTGCCTCGCGCGCCATCAGGCGGGCAAGCGTCAACACCGTCAACGTAATGCTTTCACTGGCAGCGGTGCCGAGCACCGTCACCTTGCGCGCCCCCGTGTCGGCGTCGCGCAAATCGTCGGCGAGCTGTTCGATTTCGCTCAGCTCGGTTGCGATCTCGGGGCGGATTTCGCTGGCGGCAGGTTCGAGACCGGCGGCCATAACCGGCTCCGACGCCGGCCCGCGGGTCGAGGCAGACGGGGATGCAAACGCGGCTGCGCCGCTGGGCGCCGTCACGCGCAGCAGTTGGCCGGTCACGATGACACCGCCCGACAGCAGCAGGGTCGCCAGCGTCGCGATCAGCACGATCGGCAGTTTCTTCGGATAGGCCGGGGTATTGGAAACGATGGCGCGGGAAATGATGCGACCATCGGCCGGTGCGGCGTCGATATTCTCGCGGGTATTGGCCTCGCGGTATTTCGCAAGGTAGGATTCGAGCAGATCGCGCTGCGCCTTGGCTTCGCGCTCCAGCGCCCGAAGCTGGACGTCCTGGCCGTTGCTCGAAGACGCCTGCTTCTTCAACTGTTCGAGGCTCGCGCTCAAGCCTTCGACCCGGCCGCCGGCGATGCGGGCGTCACTGTCGAGCGAGCGCGACATCTTGCTGGCTTCATCGCGAATTTGGCGGTCGAGATCGTTAAGTTGAGCTCTCAATTCCTTGATGCGGGGATGCTTGTCGAGCAGGGTCGATGACTGCTCGGCCAACTGCGCGAGCAAGGTCACGCGCTGTTCCGACAGCCGGCGCATCAGTTCGGAATTGAGCACTTCGGACGCCTCGATCGGCTTGCCGCTCTGAAGCATTTCGCGGATCAGCCGCGCCTTCGATTCGGCGTCCGATTTCAGCGCCCGCGCGTTGTTCAACTGCGTGTTGAACTCACCCATCTGCTGGTTGGAAAGCGTGGTGTTGTTGGTGCCGACAAACAGGCTCGATTTGGAGCGGAAATCCTCGACGCGGGATTCGGCATCGGAAACCTTCTGGCGGAGATTTTCGATCTCGCCGGACAGCCACTGGCTGGCGGATTTGGCCTGGTCCTGGCGAGCGTTTTGCTGCAGCACCAGATAGCCGTCGGCGATCGAGTTGGCGACACGCGCCGCCAGATCGGGGTCGCGCGACAGGAATTCGACCACGATGACGCGCGACTTGTCGACGGCGTACGCGGTCAGCCGGCCGAAATAGGCGTCCAGCACGCGCTCTTCCGGCGTCAGCGAAAATGGATCGCGGCCGATCCCAAACAGCGCCAGCAGCGATTTCAGCGGCGCAAGCCCCTGCAGCACTGGATCGAATTCCGGGAGTTCACCGAGCTTGTTCTTCTTGATGATCTCGCGCGCCAGATCGCGCGAGAGCAACAGCTGGACCTGGCTGGTGACGGCCTCAGGATCGAGCGCGGCCCGCTCCTCGTTGCGCTCACCGTTCGGCCGCAGGAAAACGTTTTCGCGCCCGTCGATCAGGATGCGCGCTTCCGATTTATATCGCGGGGTCACCAGATTGACGGCCATGATCGCGATCACGGCGGCGAGCATCGTCGGGGCGATGATCAAGCCCCGCTTGCGCATCAGCGCCTGACCAAGCGCGCGCAAATCCAGATCGCCGGACGGCGCGTCCGCGACCTGTCCCGAAATGGCTGGCGCCGGCTCGGCCGCGGCCTCTTCGACCAACGCCGTTGCCGAGCCTGCGCGCCAGAACGCTAAACGCATCGAACACCCCCGCGGACGCCACGACTCCACGTCGCCCCCCGCGATTACATTCCATTAAGGTTGCCGCTGGGTTAATTGAGCAGTTTTGAACCGACGAATGACCGGGGTCGGTAGGCATCTCGCGCCCCGTTTCCGAGTTCGTACGTAGCCGCGACACCGCGTCTGCGGGAACTTCAAATCGCGGGCGCCGGTCATGTTATGTTAACCATGAAAGGCCTTACTCGGAATCAAGATTTTCTCCTAGGGTGTCCCATGCGAGGCGTTCGTGCCGTCATCTCATGTCTGCTCGCCGCGTACGCTGTGCCGGGCTGCATGCAGTCGGCGGTCGCGCAGCCGCGAAACAACGTTGATGCGATGGCCTATGCCATGTCCGCCCCGATGGCGGCGACCGGGAGATTTTCGCCCGGCGTCAGCCCCGGCGACACCATCCTTGTCGGCGGACACCGGTCTTGACCATGGCGCCGCATCCAGACCAACCGCTTCGTATTCTGCATGCGATACGCCCGCCGGTCGGCGGGATTTTCCGTCACGTCCTCGATCTCGCCCATGGACAGGCCGATCGCGGCCACCATGTCGGCATTCTCGCCGACAGCCTCACCGGCGGCGAACGCGCCGAGAAGGCGCTGGCCGAACTCGCTCCCAAGCTGAAACTTGGGGTTCATCGCCTTGCCATTCACCGCGAGCCTTCGCCGACGGACGTGCTGGCGTGGGTGCATTTTACGCGCCTGATCCGGCAATTGAAGCCGGACGTGCTGCACGGACACGGCGCCAAGGCCGGTGTCTTCGTCCGGCTCATGATGCGCTCAAGCGGCATCCTTTCCGTCTATACGCCGCATGGCGGCTCGCTGCATTACCCGCCCAACACATTCAAGGGCGCGCTCTACAGCCGCATCGAACGCGCACTGATGAACCGCACCGATCTGTTCCTGTTCGAGAGCGCTTACGCGCGCGACACCTATCAGCGCATGATCGGCACGCCCACCGGGCTGGTGCGCTGCGTGTTCAATGGCGTCACGGCAAACGAGTTCGATCCGGTTGCCCTCGCCGAGGACGCAACCGACGTCGTTTATGTCGGCGAGTTCAGGCACATCAAGGGCGCTGACCTCCTGATCGACGCGGTGGCGCGGCTGCATGCCGACGGCAGACCGGTGACGCTGACGCTCGCGGGCGATGGCGAGGAGATGGCAGCGCTCAAGGCGCAGGTCGAAAGTCACGGCCTTGGCTATTCGGTTCGCTTCATCGGCCACGTCAAGGCGCGCTATGGCTTCTCCAAAGGCAGGCTCCTGGTCGTTCCGTCCCGCGGCGATTCCATGCCCTATGTTGTGATCGAGGCGGGCGCCGCGGGAGTCCCGATGGTCGCCGCCAATGTCGGCGGTATTCCGGAGATCTTTGGCGGCCATTCCGACGCGCTGTTCGCCCTCAATATCGTCGGCGCGATGGCGGACTCGATCGAGATCGCGATGGAGGATCCGGACGCAGCATCGGCGCGGGCAAAATCGCTTCGCGAACGGATCTTCCAGTATTTCTCGCAGAAGGCGATGGTCGAGGGGGTGTTGGCCGGCTACCGCGACGCGATTGAAGCATCCAGGCCCTGACGTTGCAATGCCGTGGCGGCGATTCGTAATTTGCGTCAAATCCCGCGCAATGGATCGTTAACCGTTATTTACCAACGTAACCGTTTCTTCCGATTTGTCCTTTAAGCCTGGAGCTTGAGGAATTCCGCCCGGGCGCGTCCCTTCCTGGATGCACCCTGCGAAGACGGACTTGGACAAGTGGAAACGATCAACGCTCGCTCGATGCCAGATGCCGCGGCAACGGCCGCCACGGTCGGTCGCCCGGTCGAACGGCGCCGCCGTTTGTCTCGGGCGGCGCTCGCCCTCACCAACCAGAAGGTGCATCGGGCCTATTCGCCGGTCGTGATCACGGGCTTTGTTCGCCTCGTCGACTTCGTCGTGCTCGGCCTCGTCGGCATCGCGCTCTATCTCGGCTATGTGGTGCCGATTTCCGGCTTCCACTGGGAATATGTCGCGGCCATCTTCGGCATGACCGCGACCGCGGTGATCTGCTTCCAGGCTGCTGACATCTATCAGGTGCAGGTGTTCCGCGGCCAACTCCGCCAGTCGACCCGGATGATCTCATCCTGGGCCTTCGTGTTCCTGCTGTTCATCGGCGCCTCGTTCTTCGCCAAGCTCGGCGGCGAGGTTTCGCGGCTATGGCTTTCGGCTTTCTTCTTCATTGGCTTGGGAACTTTGATTGCAGAACGCCTGTTCCTGCGCTCGATGCTGCGCAGCTGGGCGCGTCAGCGCCGGCTCGATCGCAGGACCATCATTGTCGGCTCGGACCAAAACGGCGAACAACTGGTTGCGGCGCTCAAAGCCCAGAACGATTCGGATATCGACGTGCTCGGCGTATTCGACGACCGCAACGAGGATCGCGCGCTCGAGACCTGTGCCGGCAGTCCGAAACTCGGCAGGGTCGACGATATCGTCGAGTTTGCCCGCCGCACCCGCGTCGACCTCGTGCTGTTCGCGCTGCCGATCTCTGCGGAGACGCGGATCCTGGAAATGCTGAAGAAGCTGTGGGTGCTGCCGGTCGACATCCGGCTCTCGGCCCACACCAACAAGCTGCGCTTCCGCCCTCGCTCCTATTCCTATCTCGGCAAGGTTCCGACGCTCGATGTGTTCGAGGCGCCGATCACCGACTGGGATCTGGTGATGAAATGGCTGTTCGACCATTTCGTCGGCGGCCTCATCCTGCTGATGGCGTTGTCGGTCATGGCGCTGGTCGCGCTCGCGATCAAGCTCGACAGCCGCGGTCCCGTGCTATTCCGCCAGAAGCGCTTCGGCTTCAACAACGAACGCATCGACGTCTTCAAGTTCCGCTCGCTGCACCATCATCATGCCGATCCGCTCGCCTCCAAGGTTGTGACCAAGGACGATCCGCGCGTGACCCGCGTCGGGCGCTTCATCCGCAAGACCAGCCTTGATGAACTGCCGCAGCTCTTCAATGTGGTGTTCAAGGGCAATCTGTCGCTGGTCGGCCCCCGCCCGCACGCCGTGCAGGGCAAGTTGCGGAGCCGGCTGTTCGACGAAGCGGTCGACGGTTATTTCGCGCGACACCGCGTCAAGCCCGGCATCACCGGCTGGGCGCAGATCAACGGCTGGCGCGGCGAGATCGACAACGAAGAAAAGATCCAGAAGCGCGTCGAGTTCGATCTCTACTACATCGAGAACTGGTCGGTGCTATTCGACGTCTACATTCTGTTGCGGACGCCGCTGGCGCTGATCACGAACAGCGAGAACGCCTACTGAACGTTTGCGGGAACTGACGTCATTGCGAGCCAACGGGTCGCGCGAATGCGCGCCCGATGATAAACTTCGCGAAGCAATCCATTACTCGCTCGCGATTGATGGATTGCTTCGTCGCTGACGCTCCTCGCAATGACGAGAATGGGCGAGCGCCTTTTGATTAGCGTGAGTTCGTGATGGTATATGCGGCGACGGCCGGGAGTTACCCTTCTCACCTGACGGCCGCGCCCGGCATCCTCGCCTTGCAGCGCGCACTGGTGTGGCTGGCCAGTGCATCGAGCGCCATCGTCTTCATCGAACCAAGTCCGTACGAGCTGGTGACGCTCGTTGCCGCCGTCCTGTTCGTTGCGACCGGCTTGCGGCTGCGGCTGGTTTTCATGCCGCTGCTGTTGCTGCTGGTCCTGCTCAATGTCGGCTACAGCATCAGCGCCGTTCCGCTCCTCGACCAGGCCGCCGTCGCGAGCTGGATCGCGACATCCTGGTATATGGCCGTCACCGTGATGTTTTTCGCCATGGTCGTGTCCGATGACACCGCCGCCCGGCTCGACATGCTTCGCCGCGGCCTCATCGTCGGCGCCATGATCGCCTCGCTCGCCGCAATCGCCGGTTATTTCAATCTGGTTCCGGGCGGGCACGACTTGCTGACGCTCTATGAGCGGGGCCGCGGCACGTTCAAGGACCCGAACGTACTCGGCGCATATCTAATCCTGCCCTCGCTGTTCGTCCTGCAGAGCGTCGTCTTGGACCGCTTCGGCAAGGCGTTCCGCAACACGATCGCGCTCGGGATCTTGGCGCTTGCGATCCTGCTGGCGTTCTCGCGCGCCGCATGGGGCGGGCTTGTCATCACATCAGCCTTCATGCTTGCGCTGATGGTCCTGACCAGCCGATCAAATGCGGAGCGTTCGCGTATCATCGTGATGGCGATCGTCGCTGCTGCTGCCGCCGCCACGCTGATCACGGTGCTGTTGTCATTCGATTCGATTGCCGAATTGTTTCGCCAGCGCGCGAGTCTCGACCAAAGCTACGACGAAGGTCGCTTCGGCCGGTTCGGACGGCACATTCTCGGCGCGGACATGGCGCTCGATCTGCCGTTCGGCATCGGCCCGTTGCAGTTCCATCATTATTTCCCGGAAGACACCCACAACTCCTATCTGAATGCCTTCATGTCGGGCGGCTGGATTTCGGGCGTCTGCTATCCCGCGCTGGTGTTTCTCACCGTCATCGTCGGATTCCGCCACGTCTTCGTGCGCGTGCCCTGGCAGCGTGCTTATCTCGCGATCTTTTCGGCCTTCCTGGGTACGGTCGGCGAAAACTTCGTGATCGACACCGACCACTGGCGGCACTTCTGGCTGATGCTGGGGACGATGTGGGGGATGTTTGCCGCAGCTCAGCACTACAGGGCTATCGCGGATCAAACGCTCACGGCGCCCGCGCGGATTTCGTAGCGCGAGAGCGCTTTTCCTTCGGAGCCGCCAGCTGGCATGATCAAGGTCATGATGCCGTTCAATGTGCGGAGCTGGGACTAGATTTATGCGTACGACCCCCGCGGCATCACTTCTCTACCGCAAACGTCAGCCCTGCATGATCGACTAGCCGCTTGATCAAGCGATCGCCCATCGCCGCGCCGGGAGTCCAGATACCGCCTGGGACTTCCGGCGTGTCGCGCAACAGGCAGACCGCGCATTCCGAAATCATCTTCGAGGTCGATCCATAGCCGGGATCGCGGTCACCCTTCACGGCGGCACGGACGCGGCGGCCGTCGGGGGCGACAGCAACATAGAGGAGATCATAGCGGCCATTCTCGCGCTCTTCCTTCGATGGCCCCTCCCCCGGCTTCGGCGCATTGGGACCGGTCTTTTCACTGTTGGCGGCCATCACGAGTTTGGCGTTGGCCTCACCCTTCTCGCCGGCTCCGGTCAGCACCATCTCGTCGTAGACGAACTCCCTGCCGTAGGGAAAGCCCATTAGCATATTGGAGCGATGGACGTTGCGCGTGTTGATCAGCGCCATCATGAAGGGCGCGGTCCAGGATTGCAGGTCGTCCTCATAGACGGGCTTGTTGCCCTTCGGCTGTTTCGGCCCGCTAAAGCCGGGCGTCAGCGCGAACGGATCGTTTAGGATCGCCACCAGGCTGAGATCCTTGGCTACTGCCTCGAACGTCGCGCGCGCGCTCGCCGCCGTGCCGCCGGAAAACGTGCCGCGCATGTCGCGCACGCGTCCCTTGACGCGGGCGGCCGGCGCACCGAACACGCGTTTGGCTTCCTCCTGCACAAAGAAGGCGCCGAGTTCGAACGGCACCGAGTTGAAGCCGCAGGAGAACACGATGCGCGCGCCGCTGGCTTTCGCCGTGGCCTCGTGCTTGTCGATCATCTGGCGCATCCAGATCGGCTCGCCGCAGAGATCGAGATAGTCGGTACCCGATGCCGCGCAGGCCGCGACCAGGTCGGAGCCATAGAGTTGATACGGGCCGACCGTGGTCAGCACCGATCGGGTCAGATCGACCATTGCCTTCAGCGATGCGTCATCGCCGGCATCCGCGACAATCAAAGGTGTGTCGGCCGCGGCACCGATCGCATCGCGCACCGATTTGAGCTTGTCCAGGCTGCGTCCGGCCATCGCCCATCTCAATTGCTTGTCGCCGCGGTAATGCGAGGCGAGATATTCGGCGACAAGCTGGCCGGTGAATCCGGTCGCGCCATAGACGACAATGTCGAACTTCGACGAGGGCTTCATACTCTTTTCCCTGAAGTGATTGCTTGCGCGCGAGCGAGGTTATTTCCTGCCGTAGGAAACCCCCATGCCGGCGCGCACGTCGGCTTGAATGCCATAGGGGGCGATCGGATAGCGCAGGCCGTTCTTGGCCAACTGCTTCATGCCGACAATCGCTTTGGCAAGATGCGCAGGCGGCAGCGCCATCAGCAGCTCCTCGTCCGGCACGCCGCCATAGCGCCGCTCGGCAAAGCACGGCAGCGACAGTGAGGGCTCGCCGGTCTTCAGCGCCCGCCCCCATGAATCCGCGCAGGCGGTCTCGCCGACCACGCCCCATTCGAACTTCTTGTAGCCGGTATATTGCAGCCCGTTGATCAGGATGATCATCTGGCCCGGTGTCGCGTAGACCAGGCAGATGTCGGGCGGATTGAGCCGGCCGCTGGCAAGCGGGCTCACCGCCAGCGCCTGATACTGACCGAACGCCACGACGTCGAGCGCCTCCTGGCGCTTGCGCGCATCTTCCGCCGTGCCATGCCAGACGCCGACATAGTTTTCGCCGGCAAGCCATTTCTCGTCCTGCGGCGCAAGCCCGATCACTGCGCGGCACTGCGCGCCGACGAGATCGTCTGATGTGATGCCGACCGTCCAGCCGAGGCGCGAGGCCATGCTGACGATCTGATCGGTGGTGTGGATCGCGGCCGGACGCCGTATTTTTTCGATCGCCAGCATATCTTCCACGCGCGCGAACATCTTCATGCCGATCACGGTGGTCTTCAGCCGAAGCAGATTATTCAGGTCGGCGACCATGGCGGCCAAATCCAGCGATGGCGGCGGTGTCTGCTGTTGCATGGCGTTAACTCCCATATCGGCGCAATCTTGGTTCTAGTCCCTTGCAGGCCCCGGAAGCAACTCACTGGTCTTACCGGAGAGATAGTACGCGATGAGGCCCAGCCATTCACGCATCGCGGTGTCGGTTCGAGCCAACCCCTCGCCCGCGTAATTGGCAAAGCTCAAGACGTCCGCGCGGCCACCGACACGCCAGTCCACCGGACAGGGCTCCACGGCAAATCCCACCTTGCGAAACACGCCGATCGACCGTGGCATGTGGAACGCCGACGTCACCAACAGCCAGCGCTCGCCCGGCTTTGGCGTCGCAATCGCCCTGGAGAATTCGCCGTTTTCGTAAGTATTGCGCGAGCGCCGTTCCATCGTGAGCCGCGACTTGTCGATGCCGAGGCTCTCAAAAATCTCGCCGGCGAAATCGGCCTCCTTCGCATCGTTCGCGATCAGATTGGCGCTTCCTCCGGAGAAGACGATGCGCGTATTCGGGTAGCGACGGGCAAGGGCTGCGGTCGCGATGATGCGATCGGGCGCGCCGCGGATCACCGGCGTATCATGGGCGACTGAAATGTCCGCATCGATCGGTCCGCCCAGAACGACGATGCCGTCGGGTGCACCCCGCGTCGGATCCCACGGCGGAAATCGCTGCTCCAGCGGATAGAGCAGGATGTTTCCGAGCGGCGAAAATCCGCTGATGGCGAACAACAGCGCCGAGACAACCAAAAGCCTGCGGCCAAGCGCGGCAAATCGGCAAGCCAGCAGCAGCGCGCCGGCAACACCCAGCAGGATCAGGAAGTTGGTCGGCAGCAGCATGACGCCGAGCGTCTTTGACAGCACGAAAAACATGCAAAACCTTTCGGAAATTCTGGTACAGCCTCATACGCTGTCCCTGCGCCATCCAAAAGCTTTCTCATGAGCCATCATCATCTCCATTCAAGCCCCGACACCTGCCATTGGGGGTTTTTTGAAGCGAAGCTGAAGCCGGTGCTTTCAATCGAAAGCGGCGACGAAGTCACCATCGACACCATCAGCGGCGGGCCGGAGGTAGTGCCTGATGAGAGCAAGTTTCACGTCCCGCCCGAACTCGCCGAGGTTCATGCAAGGAGCGAGCGGATGGTGCCAGGTCATATCCTGACCGGCCCTGTGGCCATCAAGGGCGCCGAGCCCGGCGACGTGCTCGAAATCGATATCCTCGATGTCAAGCTCCGGCAGGATTGGGGGTACAACCTGATCCGTCCGCTCGCTGGCACCCTGCCCGATGATTTTCACGAGCCGCGGCTGATGAACATTCCGCTCGACCTGAAGCGGATGGTCGGCCGCTTGCCATGGGGGCTCGATCTGCCGCTCAAGCCGTTCTTTGGCGTGATGGGAGTGGCGCCGCCGCCCGCCTGGGGGCGCATCACCTCGCTTATTCCGCGCGCGATGGGCGGCAACCTCGACAACAAGGAACTCGGCGCCGGCGCAAAGCTCTATCTGCCGGTGTTCGTGCCGGGCGGGCTGTTTTCCTGCGGCGACGGCCACGGCGTGCAGGGCGACGGCGAGGTCTGCGTGACCGCGATCGAGACCGCGCTGCAGGGCCGTTTCCGCCTGACGCTGCGCAAGGATTTGCGGCTCGATTATCCCCGCGCCGAGACGCCGACGCATTACATGACGATGGCGATGGATCCCGACCTCGATCAATGCGTGGTGCGGGCACTGCGCGACATGATTATCCTGCTCGGTGAGAAGCGGAATCTGTCGCGCGAGGATGCCTACACGCTCTGCAGCCTGGCTGCCGATTTGAGGGTGACGCAGACCGTGAACGGCTCCAAGGGCATTCACTGCATGATCGCGAAAACGGTCGTGCACGGCTGAGGTCTGGGCGTCCCTGCCCCCATCCGTACCCCGTCGCAAACGTCCGTCCGGCGGCTACCGTCCCGCTCATCCTGATTTTGTCAGCGATTCCAATGGCCGGAAGGGGTCACGACGAATCTCGATTGACTCCTGATAACAACTTAATAGAGTCTAAAAAGATACTTTTAAGTACATGAGTTGGAGGCTAGCTTTTTCGCATGGCCACAGAAAAAGCCGAAACCGATCGCGTTCCCATTACGTTGGCGCTCCAGACCATCGTTTATCTCGAAAAGCTGGTGAAACAGGGTACCCACGGCACAAGCGTTCCCGGCGTCGCAAGGACATTGATCGAGGAAGGCATTCGTCTCGCCATCAAGGACGGGCTGCTTTCGATCCGCGACAATGGCAAGACGTGATGAGGAAGCGCGCGAAAGGTTCGGTCGACAATGTGGTCAAGGATCCGGAGATCATCCGCAACTTGGAACCATCAACATGCCCGCCTTGCAGCCCACCTGGACTACCGAACGCATCGAACTCCTGAAAAACCGCTTTGAGGCCGGGCTTTCCTGCCGCCAAATCGCCGCCGACATCGGGGTCACCCGCAACGCCGTCATTGGCAAGCTCTCGCGCCTCAATCTGACGCGAGAGCCGAGCGCCGATGACCGGCGCCCGGCACGCAGAAGCGCCGCCAAAGGCGCCCTCAAGGGACCTCGTCTGAAAACGACGCCCCGGCTGCAATATCAACTGTTGCAGGCCGCCTACGCCGACCCGGAGCCGTTTCCCGACAGTGAGCCGATCTGCGACGAGCACCGCTGTTCACTGCTCGAGCTCGACGAGGAGAGATGCCGCTGGCCGATCAGCACGCCCGGGGCTGAGGATTTCTGCTTCTGCGGTAACGCACCGGTCGATGGCCTGCCCTATTGCCCGGGCCACACCCGGCTTGCCTACCGTCCCACCTCTCGCCACGCGCGGGGGTGATTGCCCGATTGGAATTTCAAACAGCCATTTGCGATCGTTCATTCCGGGGCGATGCGAAGCATCGAACCCGGAATCTCGAGATTCCGGGTCTGGTCCTTCGGACCATCCCGGAATGACGAAGGACATGTTAACGCTCTCGCGGCGCGGAGTGCGCCCGAGTTGATGAACGGTCCACCCTCGAAAGATAAAGAGGGCGCAGGGAAGACCGGGTGCCCGATGCACCCGCAGCCTCGCGTGCAAAAGTAAAAAACACACGAGTTAGTCACTACAGGTTCACCGGAAACATCCCGGCCTTCCCTGCGCAATGGTTTACGGCTTATAGCGCGCTCTCCCCGGTGAACGGGCTCTTTTGCCACCGTCGTCTGCAGGTCACTACCGGCAAGCTTGACTCCAGCGTCACGGAGTCAGGACCACACGATTTTGCCGTCCGCTTCAGTGCCACTCGTCAACGGCACCTCCACGTCCATCGCATCCCGCCCCACGTTTCGTGACGATCGCGAGCGCCCCTCTTGTCGAGGCGGGGCGGCTAGTCATATAGCTTGATTTGGACTTCTGTAAAACAGAAATATTTTTGCAAAAGGGGCTGGACAAGGATTTTTACCGACGTGCATCTGATTTGCCCGTCGGGTAGTCACATAGCGTATCACGTTGCAACAGAGAGCCCTGCGAGATCGCATTTGCGAGGGCCAACGGGGCCCGCCCCCGACGAGCGCAATAGCGCTCGCGCAGAGCCTAGGGTCACCCCAACCGCCAACCGACCTCCTTGGCAAAACTCTGGTAGAACTCGGCATCGTAAGCGTGCTCGGGGTCTTGCCGCACGCGCTCGTCGAGCCAGTGCGCGTCGTCGCCGACCAGGATGCGCCAGCGCCCTTGCTTCACCCCATCGAGGATGATTTTTGCCGCGGCAGAGGCGGTCGTCGGTGCTTCATCGCGAAAAGTCCGCGCACGGTCCAGCGCGATCTCCTGAATGTCATCGTCCGACAACTGCGCCGGGTCGTCGAGGCCCATGCCCTTGAGCCGCTGGCGCGCCTGCATCAGCTCGTTCGGATTGAGCTGGTCGGTCTCGACGCCGGTCTGGATCTTGCGCGAATTGAAGACGATCGAGGTGCCGATATGACCGGGCATTACCACCGAGCATTTGAGGTGCGGCGCATTCAGCCGGAGATCGTTGATCAGCGCTTCGGTGAACCCTTTGACCGCGAATTTGGCCGCGCTATAGGCGGTGTGCGACACACCCGCCCCGACAGACGCCCAGAATCCGTTGACACTGGAGGTATTGACGATGTGGCCCTCGTCTGCCTTCAGCAACATCGGCAGAAAGGTGCGGACGCCGAGATAGACGCCGCCCCAGCAGATGTTGAAGGTGCGCTCCCATTGCTCGCGGGTATTGGTGAACAGGCTGCCGCCGCCGCCGATCCCGGCATTGTTGAACAACAGATGGATCCTGTCGGTCGCCTGCTGCTCGGCGAGCTCGTCGCGGAAACGCCTGAGCTGATCTTCGATGGACACCTCCGCGACATGGGTGGTGACGCACAGCCCCTGCGGCAGCTTCTCCACTTCGCAGAGCCGCTTGGTTTCCGCCATCGCGTCGGCCGAGACGTCGCACATCGCCACGTTACAGCCTTCGGCGACGAGCTGGCGCGCGAGCTCGCGGCCCATGCCCGTGCCGCCTCCGGTGATGACAGCGATCTTTCCGGCAAAATCCTTCATGGCAGACCCTCGACCGACGGTTATTTGCTGCGTTTCGTGAGCCGTATTATCCGGATTACGGATCGGCCTGTCCATATCCGGCCATCTTCTGGCGGACGCGCTCGATTTCGCTTGGCGAAAGCAGCGGCGGAGCGCCGATCTGCAGACAGCCGTGATATTGCCGCGCCAAGGCTTCGACCTCGACGGCGAGCCAAAGCGCTCGTGCAAGCGACGGCCCGATTGCGATCATGCCGTGGTGACCGAGCAGGCAGGCAAAGCGCCCTTCCAGCGCCTTCACCGCATGATGGGACAATTCCGCAGTGCCGTAGGTCGCATAGGGCGCGCAGCGGATGGTGTCGCCGCCCGCAGCCGCGATCATGTAGTGGATCGGCGGGATCTGAAGGCCCATGATCGACAGGACGGTGGCATAGGGCGGATGGGCGTGGATGACCGCGTTCACATCGTCCCGCGATCGCATGATATCCAGATGGAAACGCCATTCGCTCGACGGCTTTTGCTCCGCCGCGAACGACCCGTCGAACCGCATGAAGACGATCTGCTCCGGCCGCATCTCCTCGTACGGCACGCTGGTCGGCGTGATCAGCATGCCGTCCTGATGACGCAGGCTGATATTGCCGGAGGTCCCCTGGTTGATGCCGAGCTCATTCATGCGGCGGCAAGCGTCGATGATGGCCTGTCGCTTCTCGCCTTCGTCGGCGCTCATCGGCATCCGGACGTCACTCTCATGCGGTACCCCTCATCGTTCGCGCTTGCGGGCAGTCAGTACGCCGCGGAGAGACCTACCTTATCAAAGCTGCTGACAGTCGACCGGATCAATTTTATCTACGAGCCTGGTCCAGTTGACAACCCGTCGTCCGTCTCGGCCTGACTTTCGCCAGCGTGGATGTCGCCGGCGTTTCTGATGCGTTTGAGCGGCGCAATCTTGTTTTTTGTCGAGACTGATGTCGAAGCGCTCACCCTCAAACACTGAACCGCCGAGCCCCGGCAATCCGACGCTTGAAAAAGCGATTCTTGCGTTCCGGATGCAGCGCCTTGATGAGGCAGAGCGCCTCGCCTCCGATGTGTTGAAGTCGAACCGCGGCAATGTCGTCGCAGCGGATGTTCTCGGACGGGCGCTCTTGATGCAGGGGTGATTTTTGTGTGAATGACCACTTGCCCCGATTGCTGGACGGCCGCAAATCACTGGGGGAAGATCGGTAGCGTCTCAGTTTGAAATTTGAGGCACTTGCGCCGATTAGCTATCTTGGACTTCTAAGTCCGCGCTGCTCGCAATAGCGAGTAGCGCCTTCCTTCGGGTAACCGAGCTGCATTCCACCACGAACGCAATGATCAAAAGTTGGGACGCCATCGACGCACTGAGGCTTCCCCTGCGTATTCGTGCGTAGTACCTCGCCTTTCTTACAGTTGGCGAAGCATTGAACAGAAGTAGATAAAAGCGCAGCCGCGATGATCAAGGATTTAGCCATTGTGTTGCCTCCCCGTTGTTGGCCTGCCGAGAACGGCTGTCCGCTCAAGCTGGCATGGTGAGGCTGCCGCCTTTGAAGGAATCAGGGCGCCCGACCATCAGCAGGATGCCGCCGATCTGCGGAAGCATGGCCAACAGGATCAGCCGCAGCATCGCGAAGTCATCGCCGGTTGGCTTCAGCAAACCCCGGCTCACCCATGCAACGATGTGGATGGTGGCCTCGGTCTGCGGGTCGGCCGTTAGCTCGACCGAACGCATGGCGGCATCAAGCGCCTGTCGGCGGTAATCGACGGCCGCTTCCCGCTCGCGGCAGAACTTTCCGACGCCCCCTTTGCATTCCCGGTCGCGCGCCGCCATCGCATCGGTAAGCGCAGCCTGAGCGGTCTGAATGGCTGGCGTCATGCGTGCGGCACGCGCAAGAGCCACATCCGTGATGTTGACGGACGCGAATCCGATCCCCGCCGTGATCGCGAAGGCGAACGTCATGAGCCAAGCACCCCAGCCGACCAGCGCGGTCGCCCGCCGGCCGGCGTGCCAAAGTCCGGCAGCCCAGGACGGCATAACGAGGGCGACCAGATCAGCAGCCACGCCAACAGCCATAAAGAGCCATCCAGCGGAATCGGTCGACCCCAGCGACCGGGCAAACCAGCCATTGATCGTGATGCCGACCGCCGCAAGCACCAAGGCAGCGGCCCATAGAACGATCGATGAGAGCAACCAGCGTGACGGCGTAACGGCGCGTAACGTGACTGCCGGGGGTGGTAGCGGCGTCAATGGAGTCGCGACCGGGGCCGGCAGTGCCGGGACGGCGGGTGGTGTTTCGCAATCCAACGGTGCCGTTGGATTGGACGCCGGAGTGGCGGCCTTCTTGCGATCCCGGTAGGCCTTGGCCCGTTCGGCGGAGGTCTTGGCCTTCTTCGGCCGGGGTTGATGCAGGGTGATAACAGATGCAGAAACGTCGTCAGCCATGGGAACCGCTCCTACGGTTTCGGTGGTCAGGCGCGGCGTCGTGTTGGAAGCACGGCGTCGCGCCGCTTTGATCGAATCAACGCGATCCCCAGTTTCGCGCCGGACCAAGGCCAAGGCAATCGCCCAGCACGCCTGTACTCCGGTGGTTTCTGTCGCATTCCGGTGGTTTCAGGTGGTTTTGTTGGGGATTTGTTGTTTTGGCCGCCAGAGCCTCAAAGCGCAAAAAGCCCCGTATCACCGGGGATGCCCTTTCTGAGAGAGGGGTGACAGTTCATTCCGGAGACATGGGTTACACAATTGGGCCTTTGCGGGGGAGCGCAAAATGCCCTGGAAGGAGTGTAACCAGATGGATGAACGGCTTAAGTTCATTGCCCGGCTCCTGGACGGCGAGAAGATGGCTGCGGTCTGTCGGGACTTCAACGTCTCGCGCAAGACCGGCTACAAGATCCTCAAACGCTACAACGACGTTGGTCTGGAGGGATTGACTGATCGCTCGCGACGACCTTACCGACATGCCAATCAGCTGCCAGTCCAGATCGAGACGCTGATTGTGCGATGCAAGCAGGACAAGCCAAATTGGGGCGCGCCGAAGATACGCGAGCGGCTGATCCGGCTTACGCTAGCGGTTCGTGCTGGCCGATTAGCTGACCACGCCACCAGGCGGAGCTTCAGGTGGGTCTTTGGACGGCGGCAAAGGGGGGTCGACTTGAGCCCCCTTCGGGGCGGCAACAGCCACACCAATTTTGATCAGGCTGGGGACACGAGCGGCTTACCTTTCTCCACGACATAGGTGCTGACGACCACTGCCTTTGTGTCGCCGATCTTAGCACCGGCATGCGGTGTCGCGACCGGCACCTGAAATCCATCGCCAGCCTTCACCATGCGCGTCGGCTGTCCCTCGATCGGCAGCTCGAAACCGCCAGCAACGACGTAGCCGGATTCGATTCCCGGATGGGTATGCCGAGCGACAAAGGTGCCCGGATCGATGGTGACTTCGGTGATGATCGTCACGTAGCCGGGCATCGGCCCGTCCATCTGGGACAGGATTTTTCGCGTGAAGCCCGCCGGAGCCGGTGGCGGCGTGCCTTGCGCAGACACTTCGGTCGCAACGAACTCGGCAAGCCCGCACAGCGCACAGGATGCGAAACCTGCAAATCCACGTCTTGTCAGCATGACCGTCTCCTCCTGCTGGCCGGATCATCAGCGTCTGGATTGACAGGGATCGTATGCATTTCGACATGGCGTTCAAGGTTCGCGCCGTCTCCTGGAGCCGCCACCGCCTATGGGCACCCCACCGTCATGACGGCGCCGGGCAAGCAATCGGCGCCCAACTGCACGCAGAACAGGTCACAAAGGAATTACGGGAGCGGTTCGTGCTGACCAAGCCACCGCGCGGAGCTTCAGGTGGGTTCCTTGGACCGTGTACGTTCGCCTTGACGGCCCGCGAGAGGGAAAACGCCGACGTCCACTCTTTCCTCAAATCCACTACGATCGCTTCGATTTGCTTCTGGGAGTAGGAACCGGACGTGCTGGCTGCGTCGCGCAACGTCTGCTTTCGGGGGCAAACCGGATTGCTGCCAGCGAGTATTTTCGAGTTTGACCCTGAACAGACAATTTTCGCAAAGCCCATAGACGCAACGGACTTAAACTGACACCCTGCCCCGCGTAAGGATCGTCAAGGGTTTGCAATGAAACCCGTGCTGCTTTGGCCAAAGCCCCAATCCACCATTTTGGCCACGCTAGACCGCAATCCCCATGATTTCACGGTGGTTGATACCGGCTCCCATTATGAACTTCGACGGCTCTCCGAGTTGCGAAGCGACACTCCCATTCTCGACCCCTTCCCGGGCCACGGCAAACACTACCGCGAATTCCACACCCACATCGCGGCGAGCGGTTGCCGGTACGTCATCTCTGGGCTTCAGCCATGCCGCGACGTGCTGCGCCTCGGTTTGTGCGACGAGCCGCAAGTGGTCGCGGATGAGGCTCGTCGATCATCAGGCCCGTTGAGCCGCTTGCGCCGCGCTGGCGTCGATACCGGATTCACTCCCGGCACGGAGACCGTTTGGAGGACGGCTGCGCAAGGGGCAAGCATCGGCATCTTCATATTGCTGTTCGGGGCCTTTCTGGATCTGGCACGGGCCCTTCTACTTCCAATCGCCTCGGCACTGGTCATCGCAACGATGTTCGGCCCTATCTCCAGCCGCGTCGCACGTCACCATGTTCCGCACTGGCTTTTCGCCGCTCTCGCGGTCGCGCTCTTCGTCGTCTTGCTCAATCTAGCAATTGTCTTGCTGTCGGCCCCAGTCATCGAGTGGATCGGCAAAGCGCCCGAAATCGCCGCAACGATCCGCAACAAGCTCCAAATCCTGGAACGTCCGATCGCGGCACTTCATGATCTGCAAAATGTCATTTCTCGAGGCAAAGGAGGAGATTCTGGCCTGGAGATCAACATCACCAACTTCATCCAAGCTGGTTTGTCGCTCCTGACGCCGGCCATAGGGGAACTCGTGCTGTTTTTCGGGACCTTGTTTTTCTTTCTTATGGGTGGCCCCAGACTGCGTGCGTACCTGGTGCTTCTTTCGCGGAACCGAGATGCTCGACTGCGGACATTGCGCATTTTGGATGACATTGAACATAACCTCACCCGGTATATGGGCACAGTGAGCATCGTGAACATGGGCGTGGGGCTGATCACGGCAATCGCCGTTTACCTGATGGGATTTCCCAATCCGGTTCTATGGGGAGTTCTCGCTTTCATTTTCAATTATGTGCCGTATATCGGCCCCGCGGTCATGGTTTTCGTGCTGTTCTGCGTTGGACTGGTGGTTTTCCCGTCACTTGGACACGCATTGATTGCCCCGCTTTTCTTTGTCGCGCTCACGACGATCGAAGGTCACTTCGTGACCCCGAACATCGTCGGCCGGAATCTCAGCCTAAGCCCTTCGATCGTCTTTTTGGCTCTGGCATTTTGGACGTGGTTGTGGGGTCCGATTGGCGCGTTCCTCGCTACACCGATTCTGATCATTGGATTGGTGGTGTCGAAGCACTTTCTTCCCGAGGAAGAGAGCGAAGTTGGTTGAGGAAGTTTCCGGATGCGAAAGTTCCCGCCTTTGTCGATGTTTTGACACGATTCCCATGACTTTGATCAACCTGCTGGTCGCGTGGTGAATTTTGCGCTGTTTCAGCTCATGACCGCGATAGCTGTCATTCTGTTGCTGCAGGCTGCCGACAGTAGATCTCGGCGAAATATTCCGCGCGCTGGATCTCGTCGTGGATTTTACCGTGAGGCTGTGCGCGTCGATTTTCGAGGTGAAGTCCTTTCACTAAATCGTGGCTCACAACGGGATTACCGCTGCGCGGCTTAGTTAGGCCCGGTACCTTTGTGCCGCCGCAATTTCGGCTTTCCGTGTTCCTCGCGATACACGAAGGGGAAGCACGATGAGGAAGCTGCTCGTTGCCGTATTGATCGCAGGGTCGATTGTTTCGTTCGAAGCAAAAGCTCAGGAACGTGCGGGAAGTGCGGCTTTGGGGGCGGTGTCTGGAGCCGTCGTTCTGGGACCGGTGGGCGCGGTGGCGGGCGCGTTGATTGGATATACCGCAGGACCCGCAATCGCGCATTCCTGGGGAGTTGGGCATTCCACATCGCGCTCCAGCGCCCGGCGTGTAACACAAGCCAGCGCCGCAACCCAGGAAGCTGCTGCCAAGGTAACGCCGCTGCCAGTTGCCAAACCTGCCGAAGCGGTTGCTGGAAAATCCGTACCGCCGGTTGCCAAAACGCCCGAAATAGTTGCCTCAAAAACCGCACCGCCCGTTCAGGGACTTGAATAAGAAGCGCTGGCGCGTAAACGGCGGCCGAAGTGCTGATGCTGGTCGTCGAGCACACATCGGCGATCCGATGATGGCGCATGTTGGCGCGCCAGTTCCTGTCCTGCACTTCGCCGAGAACCTTGGGGCGGCCGCCCGGATTACCTGAGACACCTTTGCAAAACGTCGCCATGCCGGATCCCTGACTCGCCTGATCTCAGGACGGGGCGACGGGCGTTTGTTCCATCGCCGCGTCCACGTATGTTTCATGACGCGACCCTTGGCGCCGCTGGCGGCGCGCTGCCGCCTACTTTGCCCTCTGCTGACTTCTGCGCTGCGGTCAGGCCGCCTTGCGACGGCCTCAGTCCTGTTGCCAAGACACAGCGCAGACCTCCCGAGGTAAGACCGACAACCTTCGCCGCACGCCCGCCGGATTTACCACCCCGACCCTCGATGACCGTGGACTTCGCGATCACATGCTCGCTCGTCCGGTCGGGTAGGCCTCGTTATCCGGTTCTTGTCCATCGGGCCGCGGATTTGCTCCACACTTTCTTCAGATCCCACCTCGCGATGACGCCCTTGCGCTTCGCTAATCCTTCGCCGTCATCAGGTTGGATAGAGGACTTCCACCTCCAAGCTGTCGTTCATACTCGGCACACATGAAAGAGGCCGCCAACTGAGGCGGCCTTACCGGCCGGGCCTTCGGCGATGACTTGGACTGCGTTTAATCTTGGCGGCGTCGGTTTCATTCACTGCTGCCGAACACGCAGCGGCCAATGCTGTGCCTTTTCCAGTGTAGGCTCGTCTTTAGCCAGACGAAGGTACTCTTCGGCCTTTTCGCGCCGATAGGAACAGGCTGGTACGGGGTCCAATTTGCTCATGGCTCACCGCGCAATTCTGGCGGAAGCCTGAAATAACTCTCAGTCACCGATCTTTGCCGAGGGCGGGGCGGTGATGGCCGCAACTCTACCACCGGTTTCATGTCCGCTACGTGACACGAAGCCGTGACTTTGTGGCACCGCGTGTTGCCGCAGCGTGGGGTTCATCCCGAACAGCTTTGTTGCTGCTCTTCGGCGTTCCCGCTCGACTTGTCAGGGCTTTGATAGTGAAACGGATTTCCCACTGAAGTGTCGAGTGCCGACAGGTCCGTCGTGTCCAAATAGGTTATATCCGAAGGGCGAGTGGTGACCAGTTTGCGGATTGCCGATTTGGGAACACCTTGCTGTGCCAAGAGCCTCGCGAACTTATGTGTCAGGCGCATGGAGCTCAAGTCTTCGATGTCCCGACTATTAGATATCGAATGGACGCCAATTCTCAAATCTTGGGCAAGATAGCGCTTGCCCGCCGCGAAGAAGACAAATGCGCAAACGGAATCACATTCTTCGGCAACATAAACACTGAGCTTTTTTTGATGCGCTAGATTTGCGATCTGCACGCCCTCTTCAAAGTCACCGCCATCTGAGCTCAGATCAAGCCCGATTACGAGGTCCTTCTTTCGGAAATGAGACTTGAAGCGAGCGTAGTCGCCTTCCTTAAAGTCCCCCCGCAAGCGCAACACAACACCTGAACACGCGGCGACGCGCCGAATTTCCAAAGCGGAGCATGTGCCCGACAATATCATTGCTAACAATAAGCACAGCACTCTGACCATGAAAACCTCAGGAGGCTCCACTACCGTCACGCCCTATCGCGCCGTCCTTAACGCGAAGTCCGTCGTATTCTGAGCCGTTATTGTTGGAGTTATCAGTAAACGGAGCGACAACAACAGCACGTGGAGCGACAACAACGGGACCTGCAGCGACGCAACCCGCTCGGTACACACCGGCGGCGCAGACCACGGCACTCGCTTCCGTCGTCGTTAAAGCAACGAAGCTGCCTGCTAGCAACAGAGGGATAATCAGATGTTTCATCACGGTTCTCCTTGAGTTGTGAGGGAAGCAAGTCCCTGACGTTTCCGCCGGGCTCTCCGATAGAATGGCTTGCAAGCTTTCACTGGATGTTTCTCCGCAAGAAGCGTGCCAACGCAAGGGTGACGGACGTCAAAGCAGAAACGTTCGATAGATCAGCCGAGTATTGAAGATTCGGTGTGGGTGGCGAACAGATCAGCTAGCTCAAATCCCACGAAATCTCGGAGGCAGTCCGAAAACTCGGAGGTCCTGCGCCATCTGGATCATCCGGAAAGACGGCACAGAGCAAACCCATAAGTAGGAAGTCGCGGCTGTCACGGCCTGCTTCAGCAGCTCTACTTTGGGTCGTCATAGCGCTCTTAGAAGGCGGAACCAGCGGGGGCCCTAACCCAGTGGGTAACGGACTGACAGGATTCAATCTCGATGCAATACCACATGAATACTTTTTCAACAGCGCTGGGAAGCTCGTCAAAGCTGATCCCGGTCTAACCATTATCCATGAGCTCTTTCACGCCAAAGCGCGTTTTCACACAGTCTGGGTCAAAAACAGACCTCGTGGTTCTGACTTATGAGGTCCGCTTTACTCTCGACAGCGGACATCTGAGAGGGGTGAGTTACGAACTGCTCGGTGCTCCGCTGCCTGATTGCTTCCACTTCGTAGCGTTTCAAGCGGTCATATTCCCTGTTTCGGGCATCGATGTCGTCGAGCAGCATTCGAACGATGTTCTTCTCCGGATGGGATACCTCGACGCTCTGACGCGGCCTGCCAAAACCTCTGTCCAGCAACTCGCGCCCTGCCGCAATGCGAGCAGTCTCGCTTTTCGCCTTCAGCACGAGGCGCGCAAGTTCTGCTATCACCTCTGGCGCATGATGGCGTGCTAATTCCTGCAACTCCCCGAGAACCTTCGGGCGGCCGCCGGCATTGCTACTCTTGCCTTTGGGGAACTTCATTGGACCTCTCTGTTAGTGTCCTGTTTTCAGACTAGTGGTTCATCACAGTGATTTTGACGTTTTGATACCGAGCCATTCGAGGATCGGCAAGCTTTCGGGCGGCACGAGGATTTCGATGCTTCTGGGGACGCCGGGTTGACGTCGGATGAAGCCGTTTCGTTCGAGGGTGACGATCATCTGGTGGACCGAAGGCGGACTGACGCGGAAGTGGCGCTGGATGTCGGCTTCGGCGGGTGGACGTCCGAACATGTAGGCGTAGGTATGGATGAAGGCCAGGTAATGACCCTGCTTCTCGGTGAAGCGCGCGCCTGATTTTTGAACTCATCGTTGGATTCGTCCCGGCCTCCGACAAGGAGGCAAAGCATGAATGTACGTTATCGGGTCGAATTGAGCCAAGCCGAGCGCGACGAACTGACGGCGATGCTCGGCGGCGGCAAGCACGCCGCCCGCAAGCTTAAGCGGGCGCAGATTTTGCTGGCGGCCGATGGAGGCCGCCGCGACGAGGAGATTGTCCGGACCGTGAGTGTCAGCCTCTCCACCGTCGGCCGGACCAAGCGCCGCTTCGTGGAAGGCAATCTGGAGCGGGCCTTGAGTGAGGAGCCGCGTCCGGGCGCTGAGCGCAAGCTGACCGGCAAGGAGGAGGCCCTGCTGGTGGCGACCGCATGCGCCAAGCCGCCCGCCGGCCGCAAACGATGGACGCTGACGCTGCTGGCCGACACGATGGTCAAGCTCACCGATCACAACAGCCTGTCGGGCGAGACCGTGCGTCGCCGGCTGGCCGAGAACGACCTCAAGCCATGGCGCAGGGACATGTGGTGCATTCCAAAGGTCGACGGCGAATACGTTGCCCGCATGGAGGACGTGCTCGACCTCTACGCCGAGACGCCGAATCCCGCCCGGCCGCTGGTCTGCTTCGACGAGACCCCCGTCCAGCTGATCGGCGAGGTGCGCCAGCCGGTCCCGGCCCAACCGGGACGGCGCGAGCGCTACGATTACGAGTATCGCCGCAACGGCACCGCCAATCTCTTCGTCACCTTCGATCCACATCGGGGCTGGCGCAACGTCAAGATCACCGACCGCCGCGCCGCCGTGGACTACGCCCACTGCATGCGTGATCTCGTCGACGTCCATTATCCCGACGCCGCCTGCATCCGTGTCGTGCAGGACAATTCGTCGATCCACAAGCCTGGGGCGCTGTACGAGCCCTTCGTGCCCGCCGAGGCCCGACGCATCCTGCGCCGCCTCGAATTCCACTTCACCCCGAAGCACGCCAGTTGGCCCAATATGGTCGAGTGCGAGATCAGCGTGCTGCAGCGCCAGTGTCTCGGCCGCCGCATCGACGACCCCAAAAGGCTCCGAAACGAGATCGCAGCATGGCAAAAGCGGCGGAATAAAACCCGAGCCCGCATCAAATGGATGTTCACAACCGACAAAGCCCGCGCCAAACTCGGCCGCGCCTATCCAGCCACCACCAAAGAGTCAAAATCACTGTGATGAACCGCTAGTGGTTCATCACAGTGATTTTGACGTTTTGATACCGAGCCATTCGAGGATCGGCAAGCTTTCGGGCGGCACGAGGATTTCGATGCTTCTGGGGACGCCGGGTTGACGTCGGATGAAGCCGTTTCGTTCGAGGGTGACGATCATCTGGTGGACCGAAGGCGGACTGACGCGGAAGTGGGGCTGGATGTCGGCTTCGGCGGGTGGACGTCCGAACATGTAGGCGTAGGTATGGATGAAGGCCAGGTAATGACCCTGCTTCTCGGTGAAGCGCGCGCCTGATTTTTGACTCATCGTTGAATTCGTCCCGGCCTCCGACAAGGAGGCAAAGCATGAATGTACGTTATCGGGTCGAATTGAGCCAAGCCGAGCGCGACGAACTGACGGCGATGCTCGGCGGCGGCAAGCACGCCGCCCGCAAGCTTAAGCGGGCGCAGATTTTGCTGACGGCCGATGGAGGCCGCCGCGACGAGGAGATTGTCCGGACCGTGAGTGTCAGCCTCGACTCGTCATGAGCCAGACCTCGTGTGAGCGTTGCGGCTTTCCCGTTCCGATGCGCTGGCTCCACGCCGGCGGCGATCTCGCTCAACCCAATGGCATCCTTCAGTGCGCGGATCGCACGTCGATGCGCTCCGAACATCCGCCAAAATGCCTACCGCACTCCGCTGACCTCCCGTACCTGCAGACACCCAGGTTCGAATCCTGCCAGCGTCACGTCTATTATCGAGCTCGGCGCCGGCATCAAATCCCCATAGCACTCGCTGCCCGACCGGTACCCAACTTCCCGCGACTTCGTGCCTTGGCGCTTTTTGGACGCCGGCCCGCTGAGCATGCGCAGTGTCCCGTATCGCCGGCGTCCAAAAACCAACACAACAAGCGACATCCGCGCGCACTTATGCCCGCGTGTTTGTATCCCAGAAGGTTCAGACTGATGACGCACCATGCTACGGCGCGGGCGCCGGAATAGGGAGGATGCTCGAGACCCTCCAGCCGACCGGCGTCCTGACCATGACCTGATTCATCAAAAACTTCGTTTGTTGCGCCGGCTGGCCTGCCGCACCGATCGCGAAAGTGATCGGGATATAGATTTGTGCCGCGCCCTCGCTGAGCATCACGATTCTCAACCCGGCAGTCTCCGGATCGAGATGCCATGTTCCCTGATATAGGGCGGTGAACCGCTGCAGTGCTGCCTCCCTGCCCCAGACCGGTGTGCCGCGCGTGATCCAGAGGAAATCCGATGACGGCAACAGTAACGCCTCTACCGCCTTGACATCGTGGGCGTTTTGAGCCGTTACAAACTGCTCAAATATTGCCCTAACCTCATCCTCAGACCCTCTGGCGGCGGGTGCTGGCGCAAAAGACGCCGCAGCAAGCATTGCAGATGCAGTTACGGCGAACGCAACATGACGGTGCCAATTGATCGTGCGGCTGGTCTCATCGCTCATGAAAACAGTCCTTCGGCGGTACGAGGTTAGCGGTTCTGACAACGGATAATAGCGTGGAGCGTGTTCCCGGTCTCTGCGAGGGGCTTAAAATTTTCCTGCAATTTTCCTAAGCTCGCTTCATGCGCACCAACAACAATGACGATCGGGTGTTCGAGTTTGGGGACTTCGCGCTGTCACCCAAAGAGCGCCTGTTGCTGCACGCCGGCGAGCCTGTAGCCCTCACATCCAAGGCTTTTGACCTCCTGGTCGCGCTCGTTCGCCGCAGCGGTCATCTCGTCAGCAAGGACGAACTGCTGCGTCAGGTTTGGCCGGACACGCTCGTTCAGGAAGTGAACTTAACCGTTAATATCTCGGCCTTGCGGAAAGCCCTTAGGCGCGATCAGAACGACGCGGGTCCGATCCGGACGGTGTCGGCGCATGGATACCGGTTCGTCGCGCCGGTCATCGAGCGCAGTGCGGCCGTGACACATCAGATCGGACGGGTCACGACCGAAAACGCCGATGCTTATCGCGCCTATTTGCAAGGCCGCCATGACTGGAGCCGCAGGTCTGAAGGAGCGCTGAAGCGTGCTACCGAGCGATTTCAGCACGCCGTCGCGCTCGACCCTGGATTCGCGGCGGCTTACTCGGGGCTTGCGGACTGCTATGCAACAATGGGTTCACTCAGTTATCTCGCGCCGATAGACGCATTTCCCGTGGCGCGACGATACGCAACGCGCGCACTCGAGCTCGATCCGTCGCTCGCCGAGGCTCATGCTTCGCTAGGTTTCGTCCAACTGTATTTCGACTGGAACTGGCCTGCAGCAGACGCGGAGTTTCAGCGCTCCATTGCGCTTGATCCAGGTTATCCCGCAACGCATCAATGGTACGGCATATATCTGATGGCTGCCGCGCGGCCGGCGGCCGCGCTCGCCGAAATGCACCGCGCTCGCCAGCGCGATCCGCTATCGTTGCCGATCAATACCGACATCGGCTTTTGCCACTATTATGCGGGGCAGTATATGGAAGCGACCAAGCAGCTGCAGTTTGTTCTCGAACTCAGCAGTGATTTCCCGCCGGCACATCTCTGGCTCGGTCGCACCTACCAAGAGCTTGGCCAGTACGATGATGCAATCACCGCCTTTCGTCATGTGGAGGATAGGCTTCCCGAATGGCCGGTCCCGCGGGCAGCCCGCGGCTTCGTAGAGGCCATTGCGGGGCGCACCGATGACGCCCTCACAACTCTGGGCAAACTAAAGAGCTTATCCGAGCGCAAATTTGTGACCTCCTATGGCCTTGCGCTTGTCCACGCAGCTCTTGGCGAAACAGATGCCGCGTTCGCCTGGCTCGATCAGGCATTCGCCGAGCGCTCGCATTGGCTGGTCTGGCTACGACTTGACCCGCGCTGGAAGACATTACGGTTTGATCCGCGATTCGCCGAATGCATAAACCGTGTTGGATATCCCGAATAGCCTTGGCGAATTTCCGTTGAGGGTCCAGACTGTGTGAAAACTCGCGCGAGCCAAGAACGCACAGAATTGTTTTCTCAATTGCGTTCTTCTAAGAAAAGTTGTCAGTGCGATTGGTTTCCATAATTACGAAATCGAGACGAAAATTTGTAGCAGCAAAGCTAAAATGTCAGCACTGAGCAAAGTAGAGATGTCAGTTTCTGCTCCTTTTTGGGAGTTCGGAGGCTGTCATTTCGATGGGCATGGTGGTGATGAGCAAGCGCGAGCTGAACCGTCTTGATGTTCTGGCACGGCTGGACAGCGACAGATTAACGGCTCGGGCAGCTGCTGAGCTGATGGCGATAACGCCGCGGCAAACGTATCGGCTGTTGAGAAGATATCGCGATGGTGGCGCTACAGCCATCGCCAACCAGCGCCGTGGTCGTCCCTCGAACAACCGCTTGCCGGATGTGGTTCGCGATCATGCGATCGCTCTGGTGCGGGAACGCTACGCAGACTTTGGACCGACATTCGCGGCCGAGAAGCTGGCAGAGCGTCATGATCTCAAAGTTTCGCGGGAGACGCTGCGCAGCTGGATGCGGCAGGCGGGGATCTGGATGTCCCGCGCTGAACGCAAGCGCATCCAGCAACCTCGGCATCGCCGCGAGCATATTGGTGAGCTGGTCCAGATCGACGGCTCAGAGCATCGCTGGTTCGAGGATCGTGCAGCTGCCTGCACGTTACTGGTGTTCGTCGACGATGCGACAAGCCGCCTGATGGAGCTGCGCTTTGTCGCATCGGAGAGCACATTTGCCTATTTCGAGGCGCTGAAGGCCTATCTTCGGCGTCACGGTAAACCCGTCGCCTTCTACTCCGACAAGCATTCCATCTTTCGGGTGTCGAACGAGAACGCGGTCAGCGGCAATGGAATGACCCAGTTCGGACGGGCGTTGTCGGAACTGAACATCGAGATTCTGTGCGCCAATACCAGCCAGGCGAAGGGACGCGTCGAGCGCGCTCATCATACGCTGCAGGATCGTCTGGTGAAGGAGCTGAGACTCGCCGGCATCAGCACGATCGAGGCGGCAAACGCGTTTCTGCCCAGCTTCGTCGCCAACTACAACGGTCGCTTTGCCAAGCTCCCGGCTCGCGACAAAGATCTCCACCGATTGCTCGACCCCCTGCAGGATTTGGATGAAGTCCTGTGCTGGCGCGAGCAGCGTCAGGTGTCGCACCAACTGGTGGTGAACTACAGTCGTATGAAGCTGACGCTTAAGCCTGAAGGCATAGCGGTTCGCCTTCGTGGCAAAATGGTCGATATCTATGACTTTCCGGATGGGCGGCTGGAGGTTCGCTGGAAAGGCAGATCGTTACCTTACTCCGCCTTCGACAAGCTGCAGCGCGTCAGTCATGCCGCCATTGTCGAGAACAAGCGTCTTGGGGAGATTCTGGCCTGGATCAAGGAACAGCAAGATCGGCAGCCGCGCCTTAACACCATTCCAAAGGGGCCACGGCGCTCAAGCCAGATGTCCGGACTCCTAAAGAACCGTGCCTTGCGAATGGCCGATGCGGCCAAGTCGAAGTCTCCCGGCCGAGGCCGGCGCCGCTCCGATATGGTGGTCTCCGCGGCGCCGGCTCACGCTCCCAGCGAGGCTGCCGAGTGACATTTTAACTTTGCAGAACTAGAGACATCTCAACCTTGTTGCAACAAAATTGTTGCAACAAAATTCTACACGCAAGCTCAACGTCAGAGTTTTTACACAGCCTGGGTCAAACTCAGACCTTCGGGCGTATCCCAGTCAGGTCCGTTCTTCCCCCAACAACAGACATGAGCCGATGCGGCAGCATTTCCGTTCAGTGCCAACACCGGTCATTTTAGACCATGGGCACTGAGTCACGCTCATTGATGATGCGAGTCCTCGTCTTCACCATCACCATTCCGGAGGTCGGATTGTTGGTCCGATATCCTCTGGACCGGGGAGACCGGGAGCCGGAGGTTGCGGTTCGTTAGTGGGCGGAAGCAAATTTCCCCAGTCCGTGCGAGCACGCATCTGCTCAACCGTTGCTGCGGTCACGAAGTTGCCATCCACCCGTATCTGCCATCCTCCCCCGAGCGCGCGAAACACCGCAGTGAGGCCGAGCGGGACATTGGCCAACGCGCCGGCGAGACTGCTCTGCGCCTGGAAAAGATTCTGTTCCGCGGTCAGCACGGTGGTAAATGACGTCGCGCCTTGCTCGTACTGCTCCAACGCGATTTTGAGAGCACCATTTGCCGCCTGAACGCTGCGACGCAGGAACGCGGCTTGATTTTGCGATTGCAAGTAGGTCGCAAGCCCGTTGTCCACTTCCTGCTGAGCGCTCAACACGGTGTTCTGATAGTCGACCAGCAATTGTTGGAGCCTCGCATCCTGCAGCCGGACATTGTTGGTGATCTGGCCGTAATTCAGGAGATTCCACTGGAATGATGGACCGGCGGCATAGGCCACGCCCTTCCAGTTGACGACGTCGGCGAGGGTATGGCCGTTGGCGGTACTGGCCGAGCCGCCGAACGTGCCCGTGATGCTGATTGCCGGATAGAGCTGCGTCTCGGCTACGCCGATCTGTGCGCTCTGCGCCAATGCCGCGAGTTCAGCAGCGCGGACGTCGGGCCGGCGGCGCAACAAATCCGCAGGGATGCCGACAACGACCGTGCGGGGTGGCGACGGTATGCGGCCCAGCGACCGTGACAGCAACATCCCCAACGACTTGGGCGGGACGCCGAGTAGAACGCAGAGCGCGTTTTCCCCCTGCTGCAATTGTATCGTCAGCTGGGGTATCGCCGCCCGGGTCTGCTCAAGGACGTTTGTGGCCTGAAAAACATCAAGCTCCGAGGTGCCGCCGCCCTCATATTTTGCTTTTGCGATGCTGAGAGCCTGTTGCTGCTTTCGAACGTTGTCGCGCGCGATTCCGATTAGCTGTTCTGTCGTACGAATGCCGATGTAGGTCGCGGTGACATCAGCCAGAAGCGATACCAGCACGCCATCGTAAGACGCGATCGATGCCAGATACGCTCCATCGGCCAATTCCACGCCGCGGCGGAATTTTCCCCAGAGGTCCAGCTCCCAGGCCACCTGCGCCGCCAGCGCATCGGTCCAGAAATACGAAGGTGTCGCGTTTGGGGGCGACAACGGCGTGGCCGCGCTGCTCTTGTTATTGAGGACCGACCCCACTCCTTGCTGCACCTGCGGATAAGCTATGCCAATGGCGATTCCCAACACCGCACGCGCCTGTAGCACGCGGGTCCCCGCGCTTAACAACGTCAGATTCTGATTGTACGCAATTTGGATCAGCTTATTGAGGGTCGGATCACGGAAGCCTTCCCACCAATTTTGGTACTCAAGGGTGCCAGACTTAACCGAGCGATTGCCTGCGCCACGAAATTTGTCGGCGAGGGGGGCAACGGGTGCCGTGAAATCCGGCCCAATGGTACAAGCTGCCATTGACAGAAGAAATGCCGCTGCAAGTATCGAATGAATTACGCCGCCTAGGGCACCGGCGACATGGCGCCGCCATTTCTTCATCTGCAAGCCTCCAAGCGGCGGCAGTTGGAGCATGGGCAGCCGGTCCAGCGATCGCGGCAATCTTTTTTCGCTCTCGCAAAGTCGAAAAACCGGAGACGCAATTAGAAGTAATCGCAATTCTACACTCGAAATCCGTTGCCCAACGGCCACATCAGGAAAATATATGACCAATCGAGATTTTGCCTGATGAATTTCCGAAGTTATGATACGGCGTGACCACAACTTCATTCCCCATCCACTCGGGTCGAAATTTGGATCGCTTGCTGCAACGTTCCCAGATTGCTCCCTACGACGGTTTTTCCACCGAGGGCATGACATACAAGAGCCATTTCTTCATTCGGATCGCGACCTTCGAGATGACGTGCGTGGCTTTGCCCTTGTTCGTGTAGATAGTCGCTGATCCACCTGACCCGAGAGATAGCTTGCGGGCCACATCATTATCCGTGAAATTGATCCGCACCGCGTAAAGCCCATCGGATCCGATCTTGGCGGCATTGGGGATCGCGCCGCTTGTTGTAAACTGGCCGCCCCCTGTTGCCGAAATCACATAATCAACTTTTCCCAGGAAAAGGCGGCCGGGGTATGGGTTGAGGACCATCTCCACGTCATTGCCGGGTTCGACGTTCGAGAGCCAGTTCTGCGGGAATACCGCGGCGACGGCGGTATCGGACACGTTGACGAAGGTTCCGGCCGCGGCAATCGGCAGGGGTACCAGCATGGTTCCGACCTGCACTTGCCAGTTCACCACGTAGCCGTCGCCGGGTGCCAACATCTTGCATTGGGCAAGGTTGAACCGCGCATCCTCCAATTGAGCCTCTACCGCGGGAACGTTGCTCTGGGCGACTTGAACGGCGGCTGCCGCCTGTTGCGCAGAAGCCTGCGCTTGCACCAGGCCGGCTTGGGCCTGTTGAACGGCGGCGTCTGCCTCTTGGCGTTCCTGTGTCGCCTTGGCCACATTGAGCTGGCTGATGGCGGCCTTGTCCGCCCGCTGAATGTTGAGGGCGATCTGTTCCTGGGTTTTGGCCAATTCGTCTGCCGCCTTCGCCTTGTCGAGATTGGCCTGCGCATTTGGCACAGCCGCATTTGCCGTTGCTAGCGCCGCTTCGGCTTGTTTGACGTTCGCCTTCGACGTAGCCAGTTGCGCCTCGACCTGCTTGACCGTGTATTCATACGGCGCAGGGTCAATCTCCAGCAGCAGCTCGCCTTTCTTCATGGGTTGAAGCGCCTGAGCGTAAATCGTCTTGACCTGCCCTTTCACATAGGGGACGAGCTGTACCACGTATTGGCTCGTCACCATTTTGTCCGTTATGGGCGCCGCCTGCGTCCAGACCACCACGACGCCGCCGATCATGAACACGCCTGCGACGATCATGGCCGCGATCAGGTAGGCCGTGGGCTTGATGCGCAGGACCTTGAACAGCACGAGAACGACGGCAACGTAGACAATGATCAGAAATGCGATCACGGGCGCGTCTCCTTGTCCGAAGGTTTGCGCAGTGCCGCTAAACGCGTAGCGGCGACGTCGGATTCAGCTGAGCTACTCGGCTGTCTTTCGTCCTTAGCCGGGGATTTGGCGCCAAGGGGGTTCGTGAACGCCCAAATGAACGCGACCGGCCAGAGCAATCCGCCGGTCGCGATCCCGATCCAGCTCATCGCGTTTATAGCGCTCGCCTGCGGATGATTCCATTTCTGCGCGAGCTGGCCTGGCAGTTTGCCCAAACTGACGACGATGATCACGCCAACAAAGATCAGAACCGCGAACACGACAAAAGCGAATGCGTCCAACAAACCAAAGGAAGAATCCACTGCCGGCACTCCTGTAGAATTCTTCAGCCTGCTCAAAGCCAAGTGACGGGCGCGCTTTTGATCCAAGACGACGGAAGCTAGGCCAGACGAGGATTATTGAGCCAATCTCATAGGCTGCGCTATGCAAGTTCGGCAGGAAGTTTCAACTCAATCGGTATTTGCTCTCAGGTAACGTCGCGACCAGCCCACTCGTGCTCGCTGATGTCCGGTAATGGGATGGTCCGACCGTGCTCCCGCCCCACCAGCAAGCGATGCTTGCGCGGGGCACCAAAGACAAGGAGCACGCCATGTCCCAGACAGTCAACGCTGCAATCTCCGTGGTTGGCATCGATATCGGCAAGAATTCTTTCCACATTGTAGGCCACGATGAGCGCGGTGCGATTGTGCTGCGGCAGAAGTGGTCACGTGGCCAGGTGGAAGCGCGCTTTGCCAACCTGCCGCCATGCCTGGTCGGCATGGAAGCCTGCGTCGGCGCGCATCATCTCAGCCGCAAGCTTATAGCCTTGGCCACGATGCCCGGCTGATGCCAGCGAAGTATGTTCGTCCCTATTCCAAGGGACAGAAGAATGACTTTCGCGATGCCAAGGCAATTGCCGAGGCGGTGCAGCGGCCGACGATGAAGTTCGTGGCAACGAAGACCGCCGATCAGTTGGACCTGCAGGGGTTGCACCGCGTACGGGAGCGGTTGGTCAGCCAGCGCACCGGCATCATCAATCAAATCCGTGCCTTCCTGTTGGAGCGCGGCGTTGCGGTGCGCCAGGGGTTACGGTTTTTACGTGCCGAGCTGCCGCGCATCCTGGCCACGCCACCAGATGTCCTGTCGCCACGCATAGTGCACATCATTGAAGATCTGGCTGGCGACTGGCGCCGGCTCGACGAGCGCGTCGAGAGTTTGTCGAAAGAGATCGTAGCCATCGCGCGCCAGGACGCGAGCTGCGAACGGCTGATCAGCGTGCCCGGTATCGGACCCATCATTTCCAGCGCGATGGTAGCGGCGATTGGCGCTGGTGATGTGTTCACCAAAGGTCGTGACTTCGCCGCCTGGCTAGGCCTTGTTCCCAAGCAAATCTCGACCGGGGACCGCACCATCCTCGGCAAGATATCCAAGCGGGGTAACCGCTATCTGCGGGTCCTGTTCGTGCAGGCGGCCTGGGTGGTGCTGATCAAGCCCATCAATTCCTACGTGGCCCGGCTACTTCGCGTCTTGGGCGCGCGGTACCCCGCCATCATCTCAAGGCGTCAACTTCGGCCGCTCGATCGAGAGCGTCAGCTTGTTGAGCTTGCCGGTGAACTTGGAACGGCACCTGGTAGTCTTGTCGTCCACCGGCGAAGGTCTCGTCCCACTGCAGGATGAGCGCGCCAGTGCCGTTGCGTCCGATGCCAAAGGATGTTGTTGAACGCGAGCGTCGCAAACCCTAGGTCACCGCGCGCGGGCGCATATTGAGGCCCCCGCGGCAAAATAGACCGGGCTCCGGAGCGAGAACCGGAGCCCTTTTGATCGCGCTGAAGTCAAAAGTGGATTCAGCGATTAATATCTGTAGGTAGCCGGTGTGGCCCAGTTGAACAGGTAGTTGACCCCAAATTTCACCATCTGGACATTGTGGTTGTTGGAGGTGAACGTATCGCCGGCAAGCAACGGGGCAGTGGCCGGAATGAAGAGAGTCCGGTTGCCCAACCCGAGATAATCGTACTCGAACTTCACCGACCAATTGGGCGTGATCCCATATTCGGCGCCAGCGCCTACCAACCAGCCGCCGCTGTTGTTGTTGCCGCAGTTAGTGAAGTTACCGCAGGTGAGCGACGCGCCCGTCGCGACGTTAGTGACGGTCAGGTTGTTGGTGCCGACCCAGCCGCCACCGACCTTGCCGTAGAGGAGCCAGTTATCGATGGCATAGCCGAAGCGGGCAGCCACTGTCGTGATCCAGCGATTGTTGTTGGTGACCACGATAGTCCCAACGGCCGGAATGACGACCCCGGTGACATTGTTGTTGTTGTTGTTGTTGGCGGCCCAGTCGAAGTCCCATTCGCCGCCGATGACGAAGCGGCCGATCTGGTAATTGCCGCCGATCTGGCCGCCGCCGATGAATACGCCGTTGTTGTTGTTGGTGTTGTTGAAGTTCGTCAGGAAGAGCGTGTCGGTCAGGTTGTTGTTGGCCCAGGCACCGCCAATATTGGCGCCGATGTAGAATCCGGTCCAAAGGAACCCGGCCGGCAGCGGTGGCGGCAGCGGGGCGCTGACCGGCATATCTGCCGCTCTGGCGGCCGCTGTGCCGAGCGCAATAAGCGCGACGCTCGCGATCACTGTTTTATTCATTGCGTCCCCTCTTTCGGAAAATGAGCGCGAAAATCGTACCACGCAGGCCCTGGTGTAGCTGTGACCGTTCTGCAACGCGCAATAGAAAAATGCCTGCAGAGCCAGACCGACGTACCGATTTTCCTCGCCGTCATCGGACCGAGACCACTCTGCTTGAGGGCCGCTGTGGGGTCATAACTCGGAAGTGGTGAGCCGTTCGCAAAGAGTCCGCTCTACCCCGGATAGTGTTGCAAAACTCTTTTTTGGATCACTGAAGACAAATTTTTCGGGTTGTGGCCGCGGCGATGGAATATTGATGTGGGGGACCACTTCTTTCTGTGACGAACTCACTGCCGACTTCGGTGGCGCGTTTGAGGCAACATCGATTGACGGTTGCCGTTTTTTCGTCGTTTAGCGGAAATTCAGCCGCAGGCGCTTTGGGACTTTTGCAACACTATCTGCCAACAACGGACAGAACGGCCCTATCAGTGTCCGTTAGCGTCGAGCGCACCTCGGTATGTTGTTTGCCCGGTCACAGCTACTTTTGCGCGTTGGAGAAAGCCGTTTCGAGCACTTCGCCGATCGGTTGCCACGTGCGGCCGTCGAATTGAACTAGTCGTAGGTGTTTGATCGGCCGAAAGTTCCAAGGTCCAGTGCTGATTTTGATCCCAGGTAACAAAACGGAGCCTTGGTAGTCTTTGAGGGCCGCTGCTTGCTTCATGACACTCTCGCGAGATAGGTCATTGCCACACTGTTTGAGCACCTGGGCCAATGTCTCGGCGGCCGCGTAGCCGAAGACGGCGGCATTGTCGTCTTTGCCTCCGGCCCGATTATATTTGTCAACGAATGTCGGCCAGTCATTGGTGGCTTGTTCGTCCTTCCAAGCCGGATCACTTGCATCCTTCAAGAAGGCGGCTGTAATTACGCCCAAGGCGTTTTCCAAGCCGGCAGGCTTTAGTGCCGTCGCAATCGATGAAGCCATATTGTTCAATATGAACACAGGATGCCAATCGAGATCCGCCGCTATTCGGATTACTTTCGTTGCGTCTGCAGGCACTCCGGCAAATAAAAAAATCTCGGCTCCTGATCGCTTCAAGACCGATACGTGGGTGTCCAGATGCTCGTCTGCGATATCGTACGCGATATCGACCCTGATCATCCGCGCGATGTCACCGAGACCGTCTTCCACCCCCTTGAATAGTTCTCGACCGAAATAATCGTTCTGCCAAAGAGCTACAATCCTTTTTCCGGGGTAGAACGCCTGTATATAGTTGGCGTAGATGCGCCCCTCTTCCCGAATTGAGGGCTGCCAACCCATTGTCCACGGGAACAACGATGGATCGCTCAGATGATCGTCTCCCGAGGCGACAAAGAGTTGAGGAATTTGCCTTTCATTCAAGTATTTGCGAACGGCAAAGTTCCCCGGAGTTCCGAAAGAACCGAACATCAAGAGGACGTTGTCTTGCTCGACAAGACCGCGCGTAAGGTCAAGGGCGGTCGAGGGATCAGATTTGTCATCATATGAGATAAAGCGCACCTTGCGGCCGTTGATCCCACCACGCTCGTTGATCATCTCAAAATATGCTGCTTCGGCTTTTCCAATCGCTCCGAAGACCTCTAAACTCCGGCTATAAGGCATAACATTCCCGATGCGAATTTCAGTGTCGGTCACGCCTTGTTCGCGCACTCGCTCGGAGGTCGCGCTCAATGACGTAAGCGCTAAGACAACAGCAATCAGCGTTCGGACCCAGGTTTGCATCGGATGAACTCAATCATAAAAGAGTGCAGCCAGATTTCGTCAGGTGTTCGATCCCGGCCTCTACGCCGATTGCTGAACGGCCAAGTCCACCTACTAGACCAGCTTGGCGCGAAGACGTCCGTACTCGACGTCGGTTATTGATCCCGACTTTTTTAGCTGATCAAGCTTAGTAATTTCGTCTGCGACACTAAAGCCAACGATGTGTCGCAATTCATCGCGTGCCTGTTGAGCTTGCTGAGCGTTACGCTCGGCCATGCCTCTCCCTTGGGTGATTAGGTAGGCAAAGATGCCGAGGTAGGAGGTTAGAACCAGCGCTATCACCCATAACGCTTTACCCCAACCGGAGATGTCGTGACGCCTGAACAGGTCGCCGTAGATTACAACGAGAAGCCAGAACCATACGACAAATGCGAACACCGCAATCATATCCATCAGGAAATTTCGATAGGTGAAGCCTTCTTGAAAGAAGAACATCGCGATCCTCCGTTGTGTAGGTGCCGTTCAGCCCTACTCGCTATCTTTTCTGTGATTTAGTTGCCGCCCGATAATCCTATTACTTTGCCTGCGCGCCGCCAATACGCTCAAGCTAACTAATCTACCGGGTACAGCCAGTCAGACTAGGGCGGGAAAACAATCGGGCGACAGGCGGCGGTCCGCGACGTCCGAGTTGGGTCAATCGCTACCGAAATTGGCTGTCCGCACCATGTCCGGATTACCCCGATAGCGACCGAACTGCGGACATCGCGGGAGGTCCGGTTCGTGCCGATATTGTTGCAAAAGTCTTTTTGCGAGGTGGGACTTCGAATTCTCTGACCCGTGGATGCAGCGATTGAGTAATGATGTGGGGGGCCACGTCGTGAAACGCTAAACTCACGGACGATTCTGGTAGCGCGCTTGAAGCCCTATTGATCGGCGATTTTCGCTTGTTTCGTTCTTTGGCGGGAAATTAGCCGCTGCGCCTTTTGGGACTTTTGCAACAATATCTGCCAATAGCGGCCATGGCGGTTTTTGTCAGATCAACGAGCCTGACCTAGCCGCGTGTCGATCTCCTCACGAAGTAAGGTGAAGTCGATGGGCTTGGTCAGCAACCCCGATTGCGCCACCTTCCATCGCCTTCCGCTTGGTTTCGGGATCGCCGTAGGCGGTGATCATAATGATGGGAACATCGGGTCGCATCTCCCTGACTTTTGGCAGCATCTCAAGTCCGGTCATGCCGGGCATGTTGATGTCCGAGAGGATCAATATCAGGGTCTGCTCGATGGGTCCCGCGATCCGCGTCAGAGCATCCCGCCGCTGAAACGGCAAAGTCCATGACGAACCGTTGCTCACGCAGGTCGTGCCGAAATTGCTGGCGGAATAGTGCCTCGACGTCGGGCTCGTCATCGACCACAAGAACCAGAACGCCCACGGCTTACCTCGCTCCGTGCCCGACAAATTGGTCTTTCTCGGCAGGACGATAGTGAATTCGGTGAACTGCCCAGGCTCGGTCGCGACATCAATTCTGCCGCTGTGTTGCTTCACGATAATGTCGTGCGTCATAGAAAGACCGAGACCAGTCCCTTCACCGGCTGGCTTGGTCGTGAAGAACGGGTTGAATATCTTTTCCTGCACTTCGGCCGGGATGCCGATGCCGTTGTCGCGAAAACGAATCTCAACGGTGCTTCCAAGGTTCTTCGTGGTGGCCCGGAGGGTTGGCTCAAAACCAGGTTCCTTACCCTCCAACTTGCGCTTGGTCGCAGCGTAGACGCCGTTCGAGATCAGATTGAGGAATGCGCGGGCGATCTCCTGCGGAAATAGTTCGATTGTACCGGCGTCCAAATCGAAGTCGCGCTGCAGGGTGATATTGAACTCGCCTTTTTCGGCGCGTGCGCCGTGATATGCGAGATTGAGGCTTTCATCGAGAAGCGAATTGATTTCCGCGGGCCGATGTTCACCGGAGCCCTCACGCGAATGCAGCAGCATGTTCTTGACGATGGAGTCGGCACGCTTGCCGTGCTGGACGACCTTTTCCAGGTTTTCCTTTAGCAGCTTCGTCAATTCGCTGACTTCTTCCTGCAGCTTTTCATTCAGCGTTGCAGTCTTCAGCGTGTCGTTTAGCTCGTCCGTGAGTTCGGCCGACAGCGCGGAGAAATTGTTGACAAAGTTGAGCGGGTTCTTGATCTCGTGCGCGATGCCGGCGGTCAGCTGTCCGAGAGATGCGAGCTTTTCGGTCTGCACCAAGCGGTCCTGCGCGGCGCGCAGATCGTCGAGTGATTGAGATAGTTTCCGGGTGCGCGCCTGCACCTCGTTGAACAGCCTCGCGTTTTCAATCGCTATCACCGCCTGGTCGGCGAAGGTCTGGAGCAGTGCGATCTGCTTGTCGCTGAACGGCTGCACTTCGCGGCGGCGAATAATGATGGTGCCAACGCTCTCGTTCTCGCGCAAGAGCGGCACGCTCAGGATGGTGCGCTCGCCGTGCATGCGCGCCAATTCCTGCGCTTGCGGGAACCTCTCGCCTTCAGCGGAAAGCAGGTCATGAACATGAACCGGCTTTCGTCCGATCACCGCCATGCCCGCTGTGGAATCCTCCGCAACGGGGACCGTTTTGTGTTCGCCCGTGTCGCGGTGTTCGAATTCGCAGTTGAAGCGCATCATGCTTTGCCCATTCCGAGTACGCCAGCCAGAGCAACGCCGGCCGGGCTACGCTGACCGCGGAACAGGTCAAATCCGTCGAAGCTGCGGCCGGTGACGCCGCTTTGCTGGCTGCGGCCTACGCTCTCAATCTCGCCTATCGACAGGTCCCAAAAGGATTTCTGCACACCGAACCGCCGAAGGTGGTGCCGGTGTCATGAGCAGCAGAAAACGACGCACGCAAAAAGATTGGGGAGAGCTCGGTCCGGCGATGCGCGCTTTGCCTAATACTGCCTGGCGCGCGTTCTGCCATGAGCTGGTCACTGGGCGTCCCGGCCACGGCCGATATTCTCGCGCGGCACGCGCTGCTGGTCTGGGCAAGGGATCGACGCCGACGAATTTGGCGAAGCTGGCCTGGAAAATCGCACACGACGAGCGGATGCAGGCGGCAGTCGCCGAAGAAGCGCGGAAATACCTGCGCGGCGCGCATCCGGAGGCAGTGACCGCTTTGTTGACGCTGGTTCGCAATGGAAAACATCGCGACCATATGCGGGCTGTGTCCGAGGTGCTTTCGCGAACCGACCCGGTGGTTACCAAGCAGGACATCTCGGTGGTGCATCGGATTGTCGATCCGGATCAGGAGGCGCTCGAGGAGTTGCGTGCGCTGCGCGAATTGGGAACGCCTCGGGAAAAGCTGCTCACGCTATTCGGACACAACGGCCTCGATCGCATCGAAGCACTTGAAGCGGCCGACACGTCCCGTCGCGCGGACTCAGCCAAGGTAATCGAAGGCAAAGTCGTCGAGATGGAAGCCGCCGAATGACGATCGACGACACACCCGATCCCGCGAAAGTCATGCGCCTCGCCAAGCAGGCACTCACATCTGCAGAGTTCCGCAAGAAATTCCATCTTGCCGATTTCTTCGGGCCCGAGGAGTTCTACGAACCACAGCTGAAGTTCTTCGCCGAAGGCAAGACGCATCATCAGCGGCTGCTACGCGGCGGCAACCAGGTGGGAAAAAGCTTTTCAGCGGCCTTCGAAGCCTCGCTGCATATGACCGGTCAATATCCAAAATGGTGGCCGGGAAAGAAATTCGACAAGGCGACCCGCGGCTGGATAGTTGGCGTTACCGCCCAACTCGTGCGTGACGGACCGCAACGGCAGCTTGTGTCCAGACAAGGCGAATTCGGTAGCGGCACGATCCCGTTGGCTTCCTTTGCTTCGAAGCCCGTTATGGTGCCCGGCGGCACCGGCTCGATCGACACGCTGAGCGTTGCACATCACACCGATGGCGTCCGCGATGGCGTCTCAACGGCGACCTTCAAGTCGTTTGAGCAGGGCGCCACCAAGATGCAATCGGAATCGGTCGATTGGATCTGGATTGACGAGCGCTGTCCCGAGGACGTTTATTCCGAACTGCTGGCCCGCACCACCGCGACCGACGGCATCCTGTTCATGTCATACACCCCGCTGAAGGGCGGCGGCGAACTGACATATCGATTTCTCAATGAATATTCTGCCGATCGTTCTGACACGCGCATAGAGGCGCATCAGGCCAAGCACATCAGCGCCGAACGCCGCGCACAGCTGGAAGAAAACTATCTTCCTCATGAACGCGAGGCCCGGATCCACGGCATTCCCCAACTCGGTATCGCGCGCGTGTTCCCCTTTCCCATCGAAACCTTGGTCGGAACCTTCGATCCGGACAACGATATCAAGTCATGGGCGCGGTGGGTTGTTGGCATCGACTTCGGCTATGGCCACCCGTTTGCAGCTGCGCTGTGCGCCTGGGTGAACGATACCGAAGAGTTTTTCGTTGTCGACGGCTTTCGCATGGATCGGTCGGAGGCGTTTTATCACGTCAAGCGGCTCGCTGGCCTCTGCCACGGCCTTCGAATTCCCATCGCATGGCCTCACGATGGCTTACAGCACGAGAAGGGATCCGGACAGCAGCTCGCCGAGATTTACAAGCGCCTGGGAGCGCCCATGATGGCGACGCACGCGGAAAATCTCGGCGGCGGATTTCATACCGAGCCGGCGATCGAGGAAATGTGCGGCTACATGAAGCTCGGCAAGTTCACGATCGCGAGTCACATGGGCGATCTCACCGAGGAAATTCTCAATTATCACCGCGACGAGGATTACAAGATCGTGCGGCAACGTGACGATCTTATCTCCGCTGCTCGGTACGCATTCATGATGCGCCGAAAGGGCAAGACGCTTCCCGAATGTGAAGGCTATGGGCGAACCCCGGGTACGGGCGACTATCCCATGGCTATACGAAACCACGAACCGCAAATTGCCGCGGGCGTAGAGTTCGACGTTTTTACGGGGCAATAACGGAGGAGGAGAACTGAGATGAGTACAACCCCACAACAACTAGCGGCTCACCAAGCCGCGATTGTGCTGGCCGAAGGAGCCCGCCAGGGCGGCCCAGGCGGCGGCGAAGGCCAGTTATTCAGGCTTGGCCTCAGGCTGGGCAACGTACGATGCGACGATAAAAGCGGCGGACGTGGCCTATTGCAAAGCAGTTATCGCCAGCAGCGTGTTGAACGGCTTGGGAACTGGGCCTTCGCGCACGTTGCACGAGTTAACGGGCCAGGAACTCATGAACATGGCAGAGGCCGACGATTGGGTCGACGTTCCCCCGGCGCCGCAGGTAGAGCATTTTTCAGAGGGCGGGGTCATGCCGCAATATCAGAAAACACCACTACAATTCGGTTTGCTTGCGGCAGTCCTATGGCTTTCGGCCGCGCCTGCATTTGGGCAAGAGCGCAAAAGTGCCGACTTCATCGTGCCGCTCGGATACTGCCAGTTGACCAGCACGCCTTCTTTGAATTCGAGCGCGGCCTATACCGCCAACCAACGAGAGGGGGCTTCTCCACCGTTGGCACGATCGTGACAATCCATCGTTGCGGGCTGCGGGAACGGTCTTCCTGGACGGACCGGACCAAGCCGAAAAATCTTGACCCGTTCAAACTCAGCTCTGCTGTCCGTCCGAATATTGGGCGCGGCGACACCGTTGGGCTTCAACGGAACTGCTTGTTTCGATTGTTTGCATAATGACCTCGTCTGGTCATCCGCAGACAGTATCAGTCAAATGTTAACTAAACTTTAACTTTTCATTGATCCCTCTTCAGCTTGCGCCGGCCCCAATGCGGCTCTTTGTGCTTTGGGTTGAACTCGCGCACATGGTGCCGGTTCAATGCCTGCATGACGCCGATCCGCGCGAACATCGTCGGGCCGTTGTTTTCCGCGACCAAGATCAGCGCCTTGACCGCGGCCTGCCATGTCGAATGGTGCTGCTCTTTTTCTGGCAGCCTTGTGATGTAGTCGGCCGCATCCTTGAGCGTCACAAGCTTCCGACCCTTCGGCAGCGAAATCGGGTTGTCGAACTTAGCTGACCAAGACACGATAGCCCATGCCGCCGGACGGCGCCTTGTCCCAATTGAAGTCCGGCCGCACGTCAGCGCCTCTCTTGCCGCAGCCCTTGCATACGAACCGGGGCTCGAGATCGGAAAGCCGGACGTGATCAGGCCATTGGTCCGCGCTGATCGCGATCGAGTGGCTGCACTTGTAGTCCGCGCAATAGATCAGGATCCCACGCACGCCGGTGGAGCGCATCTCTCCGAAGGTGATCTTCTGCGGGCGGGTGACGGCGGGCATGCGCCCATGATCCCGCCGATTTGAACGATCGTGAAGCCGCTACAGCTTGGGGTTATGGCCGCCCGAACCACATGATCAAATAGCGGGCAATTTCTCTTCCAGCCCCCAGAGCCGCCCGCTGAAACGGTCCCAGCTCGCCCTCGCGCCCCCCCCAGGCTGTGCGATGCTGGGACCGTTCGCGTCGCGTTAGGCGGGCAGCGCGACCCGCGCAGAACGGCGGTAGGGTCGATTGGAGCAATTGCGATGCGTTCTGCTTTTGCCTTAGGCCTGTTGATCACCCTGTGTGCTTCTGCAAACGCCGAAACGGTGCATCACCTCCGCACGCGCCACCATGTCACCGTTCAACCCAGCCAAGGTATGTGCGTCCCTCCGGTGTGCTACAAGTTTCCAGGCTATCCGCCCTTACCTCCGGAGGCGATTAGAACTCATGACCCGTCCACCTTCGGAGGCGGTTGACCTAACTCACCTGATCCCTCATCTGCAGGAACATCTCTCTCACGTCGGTGAGCCGCAGCTTCTTCTCACGCGGCCCTCTTTTTCCTACCTTAGCGATTTCTTCCCATCCCACCGACTTGCTTTCTTGTCGGATGCGCGAAAAATGGATTGGTCAAGCATTGCGCCGCACGGCCCGATGCCGACGCGTTGCACTGAGGCAGCGATGTAAAGCTGCAATCGATATTGCCGCCACCCATGCCGTAGGTCTGCAGGCAGACCGGAAAGCTCGGATCATACCTCTGCGCCTCGGCCGATGAGGCTGCGAGCATCGTTGCGATCGCGAGGATCGTCCTGGCCATTGCGCGCATCATGCGGGGCATCAGGGATCTGTCAGGCCGCGCCGCGCAGAGGCAGAGGGAGTTGCACCGGCCGGCCGCCGCCATGTCGCTCGATGAAATCCTCGAGGTCCGGTGGGATCTCGCGGTCCTCGGCGCCTAGGCGCTGGCGGAGCTCGTCGGCGATCTCCTCGGAGACGTCGCGCGACCAGCCCTTGGCAGTATTGAAGGAAACGACCCGGACAGGGTTGCTGAACTGGCCATCCAGAAGGTCAATGATGACCGTCTCGCGGTCGGTCCGCTCCTCGTCGGCCTCCGGCCAGGCGCGGCCCAGATGGCCGCCGAAATCATCCAGCACCAAATAGATGTCGCGATCGTCCGGGTCCGGCACGATCGAGAGCGAGTGACGCATGACGCAACTCCACTGCTACGACCTTAAAATAAGGCGCCGGCCCGGAGATTGCGAATCGGTTCACGATGCTGTGTCGCGCGCGGCCCGCGCGAACGCCTTGACCAGCTCGAGGGCCATCTTCACGGGTGATCTGTTCCTGCCTGAGACGGCGGCCCGGATCTTCGGCACGGCTTCGTGCTTGATCAGGCGGATCGTGGGCACGCCAGCCGCGCGCATCTCGGCGAACGTGATCTTTTGCGGGCGGGCAGTAGCATCGCTTACCTTGAGCGGACCATATCGGAAGCAGCCAGCAAAATCTGGTCGGTAGTATCGTCAAAATAAGTCGCGGTCATCATAGGTCTGCGTTCCTTTGGATATCTCGCGTATTGATCCTTGTGAAGCTCGGCAAGACCTTGGAGAATTCCCTCAACATCAAACGGCAGTTGTCTCATACCAGCCTGAACTGCCGCTCTGTAGTAACCCAGAAGATCGTGATTGGCCGGCATCGGATCGACCGGCATTCTTCCAGTCCTCTCTTCAAAAGAGATCGTAACCGCCTTTAAAGCCAGCTCTACGGTATGGCCCAAAAGGAAATACTTCGGCCAATTCAGTTGGGCGCCGGTCATGTCGACCATGTTGATCGCGGACCGCCTGAACAACTCTGCCCTGGCAATATACTCGATCGACGGGGCAAGTCCCGATTGGATCCAATTTGCTGTCGACTTCATGAATTCCTCGCCTTGGAGGGGGAGAGACTTTTAGCTCTTGGCCTTCAGCCCGAGCTCGACCAGGTGGCAGTCCTATCGAAGTAGAAGGCCGCCTCGATGGGCGGCCTCGATAGTTTCTTGGTTTATTGCTTGCCGGGTTCACCCGGTGGGCCCATCGGTCCAGCCGGTCCAGCCGGTCCAGCGGCTCCAGGAGGGCCAGCCGGTCCAGCTGGGCCCGCAGGTCCGGCTGGCCCTTGTTTGCCTGCCACTCCAGGAGCGCCATCTTTTCCGGCTGGTCCCGGCGGACCAGGAGGACCCTCAAAACAGCCTGCCAGCGTGACCGCAGCAACGCATAGAACGATCATCGTTGGAATTCGCATGGTCATCCTCCCCGGTGTGATTCACCAAATCTTGCGCGGCGCCACGTGCTCACGCAAGTAGCCATCCGGATGAGGACGGCCCCGCATCGTGAAAGCCGCCCTGAGGGCTTGGCGCGATTTCAGTCAGAATCTGGGCCGCGGGTCAGAGCGGGAATTTCGGCGATCGGACACGCAATGACGAAGGCCGTTTGTTCTTGCATGCCCAGTCATGGTACGCGGCCCAGCCTTGCGCCACAGCCCCCAGCGCGCCCAATGCCGTGAACGCTGCGACGACTAGGGCGATCCAGAACTGTCCCCATGTAAGGTCAATGCGGCGCCCAATAATCTCCACGGGCTTTCCATTCCAATGCAGCCGTCCATCAGCGTCGATTCCTAAGCCGTCCGATTCCGACGTCGAGATAGGTCGGATGGTTTTTGGCCATTTCGACTTATCGATGGTTTGATGCGGTATTCGCTGCAACTCCTCTTCACGGTCTCCGTTTTGTCGCTCCAACCGATCGGCTCGCTCCTCATTGGTCTCCAAACTATTTCCCCTTCGCCAAGCCCGAGCTCTGGCGTCCGATCCATTACAAGCCTCTCGGCCTCGCGTGACGAGGGCCGAGTCACGTGACGATTCGTCGTCAATCCTCTTGATCTGACTCGGATATTTACTTCGGCCCGACGCAGGACGCAGGCGCTTGATGCCTTCGCGGCCGTCACGGCTGCGTCACGCTTTCCCCTTCGCCTTCAGGCCGAGCTCCTATTTCCTCTTCGGCTTCGGCTTGACGCCCGCATCCGCCGCATCGAGCCCCTGATCGACAAATTTACGGATCACTTCGGACCGCGTCGGGGACAGCCCAGGTTGTCGCTTCCGGTATTCGTCGATCCGAGCGAGCCACGCCTCCTCTGCCATGAGGTTGATCTTCCTGCTTTTTCCGGCGCCAAGCTTTGGGGGCACTGCGGTACGTTTCCTCGGAATCATTTCAACTCTCATTTTTTTAGCATCCTTAGGGGTTGCCTAACCATCTTGTTCCTTATACCTCTCATACATACTACCGCCCACCCGTGAAGGCAACGCCAGTGACCCGAGCAGAGAGAAAGCGCCGCGCGGCCACCGCTGCCGTCGCGCTGCTGGAATGGAGAGATCAAATGCGCAGAGTGGAAACCGCCCGCGCGGATGCCGAGCGCACGATGACGGCGCGGTACGAAACCTTCATCGCGGAAATGCGAGCGCAGGCGGACAAACCTCACGTCGCAAGCCAAGCCCCTTGCAAGCTGACCATGGCTATGGTTCGCGGCGATGGCGCTGCCGGTGTTTTGTCATGATCGATCATCACGACTTGCGGCCAAGTTTGTTTTCAGAAGCCGCCGGTTCACGCTGGCAGGCTTTCTCTGGCTTTTGAGCATCCTCATCCGGTTCCTCGAGCCATTCAAGCATCTGCGCGGGGGCGATGGTCCGTTTCGGCAGATGAGGATTGAGAGTGCCCGCACTGACTTTTTTGGTTTCGGCCAACTTCGCTCTCGCGAACTTCTTGGCCTCTCGCTCGTTCGGAAACGTTTCGGTCGCCCTTGTGTACCCTCGCTTCCCCCATCGCCGTTCAATTGAGACGTACCACGTGCCTTGGAACTTATTATCCATGATACCCTCGCGCGGTTCCTCGGCGCCTGCGGCACGACTTGGGCCGGTCTTTTGTAGTACCTACCGCTGCAACCACAACGCAGCGGCAATCCCGATCAGGAGAATGGCGAGCACAAGCAGCATCCAGTTCTGAATCGGAACGCCGAAGACCGTGATATGCCGCACAAGCCAGTCGCTCATGGAATCCCCCACGAAACGCCAAGCTACAACCAGGCGCTGACTTCAGAAACGGCGCATGCGCCAAATTCAGAAGCCGGCCGCCACCAATGAGCCCGCAACCCAAACCCGCACCAGCGGCCTTCCTAAAATCACGGCGGGGCCGCTTGCTCTCACGGCGCGCCTTACCTTGGCGGGTGCAAATCGCCTTGAAGCCAGCGTCCAAGACCCTTGGATTTCATGGGGTCTTCATACGCGGCACGGGTTTTGAGTACGTGATTGCAGATAGCGCATTCAAACGTGTTCAAGTCGACGCCAGGACCCGCTAGCTCGACACTGGCGAGCATCATCGCGGCCTTGCACTTCGGACAGGCGGGACGCCCAATGGCGGCGAACGGAAGGACGGACGACAGACGTTGAGACTGGGGCATGATGCTTCCCTCGAAATAGGCGGGAGCACAACACTCTCGGTCACCGGTAATGCCTAGGGGGCGGAGCGGTGATTGTCCAAGTATGCGCCTCCGGGGGTTTCAAACGCGAGTCAATTCGCTCCCCCAGGCTTAAAACTTGGCCGCATAGGCAGCGCTGGCGAGCCCTGCGTGGCCGCGATCGCCCGGCAACTGAACAGCACGCAAATCCGGACTCACCAGCGGCCTTCCTAGACTCCCAAGGGGCGGGGCTTTCGGTCCCGCGTCACCTTGGCCGCAGTTGTGGTACCTTAACACGACGCAGGAGAAGCCAAATGGGACCCATAGGCGGCTGGAGCATCTGGACAAAGAGCGGCGACAGAATCCGGCAGTTCACGGCAGCGGTGGTCGCCGAGGTCGAAGCCATAGCGCGGGTGAAAGCCGAGAACCCTGACGTCGAAGAAGTGCTTTCGCGACATCCCGTCGATGTCGGGACGATCGCCCGACTTGGAATGCCGAGCGGCGATATCACCGAATGGGTGCCCCTCGATTGCAAGCAGAAGCTTCCCACGGATCGCCGCCGGGTGCGCGACGGCGGCCGCGGGGACCGAGCGCGCTGACCTACGGGACTCACCAGCGGCCTTCCTGGAGTCGTGCAGGGGCAAGGCTTCGGGCCCGCGCTCACTGATGTTGTACGCTCGGTCCGTTGATTGCGTCCAATACCGACTTGCACGGCGCCTCTATCCTGTAGCGTTTGCAGATAGTCTCCACCGTCGAAACGATGGCGCCTTTCGGAGCTGCATCAATGTATTTCATTGTCTCCTCCGCAATAGCTTTTTGAAGCTCTGCATAGTTGACGGGCAACCGCGGACAATACTGCTCGACCAGCCTGTTGTATGTCTCGGCGGTAGTTGTGTTGAGCGAGATGTCGACGCACATCGTCTTGGCATCGTCCCAAGTGCCGCCTGGTGAGCAAACGAGTCTACGGCTGGTAATCTGGCCCTGCTCTCTCTGCCAGTTTAGATTTTCTGCTTTAATGCCGGGACATTCGCAAACGGTCGCGCCGACCGAGTAGGCCTGACCAGCATAGTCGCATGCTGCTTGCGCCGATGCAGCCGAAGTGAGGAGCCCAATCGACAAGGCGGCGACACCAATCAACCTGTGCGTCATTTTGTCTTCCCATGGTCTTCCCAATCGGGATTTCCGGGAAGATTTCAGCTGGAAAATAGGCTATAAGTATTTGATTTTATTGGTCGGAGCGAGAGGATTTGAACCTCCGACCCCTAGTCTCCCAGACTAGTGCGCTAACCGGGCTGCGCCACGCTCCGATGCCGTTCCCTTAGCTTCGATCCGGGCCTTGCGCAAGAAGCGGGAGGCCACGCGAATGGCGGCCGATGGGCCGGTTTGCCGGATCAGCCGTCTTTCAACGCCTGATCCAGCAAATGCCGGCAGGCGGTCAGATCCTGCAGCACGCGTTGGAGGCGCTCGCGATCCAGCGGAAGCCCCGCACCGCTCTCGCCTGGTTTCGCGCGGAAGGAGGTCAGGAGGCCGTCGTCATCGACGTCGGCAAAGCGGAAATCGATACCCTCGCCCCCTTGATAGTCATCGTCGTCGGCGTCGACGCCGGGGGTCTCGGCTGTGTCCTCAATGTCATTTTCTTCCCGCAGGCTGTTTCCGAGCGCCTCTTCGATCGCGCCGAACGAGACCGCTGCCGTTCCATCCGCCAGACCCTGGACCGATTTGACCCCATGCTCTTTCAGGATGCGCTGCACCCCGCGGATGGTGTAGCCCTCGCTATAGAGCAGCCGCCGGATACCCTTGAGCAGATCGACATCGTCGGGCCGATAATAGCGCCGGCCCCCGCTGCGCTTCATCGGCTTGATCTGGGCGAACCGGGTCTCCCAGAACCGCAGGACGTGCTGGGGGATATCGAGATCGTCAGCGACCTCGCTGATGGTTCGGAACGCATCCGGCGCCTTGTCCAAAGGCTCGCTTCCTTCTCGATCGCCCGTTGAGAGACTTATCGGGTCAGGTTAGTTGGGGTAGCCTGGAGCGTGATGACTTTTCTTCGAATCGTCATCGCGCTCTATCTTCTTGTTTGAGCATGACCTTTTTTGGAAAACCGGTGTCCACTTTTCCGGATCATGCTCTAGTTCGGTCAGCTTTGCTTAGTCTTCCTTGGCCCCGCCGTTGGCCGGGCTGTGGCCGTTGATCCGCTGCTTGAGGATAGCGGACGGCTTGAATACCATGACACGGCGCGGGGAAATCGGCACCTCGGTGCCGGTCTTCGGATTACGGCCGATACGCTGACCCTTCTTGCGCACCATGAATGAGCCGAACGACGACAGCTTCACCGTCTCGCCCTTCTCAAGGCAATCGGTGATCTCTTTCAGGACCAGTTCCACGAACGCCGACGATTCCGTACGCGACAGGCCGACCTTTTGATAGACGGCCTCGCACAGATCGACGCGTGTGACTGTTTTTCCAGTTCCGGTCATCGCCTGCCCCAACTCACGGCGAACAATTCCTATCTGAAATTATGAGGTTAACACACGACGGTCAACAGCGCTCATCAATGTAATAACAGGAAGAAGGTTGCAATAAAGGCAAAATTTTTAACGCCACACCTACCAGCGCAGCAGCGCCGACCCCCAGGTGAACCCGCCGCCCATGGCTTCCAACAGCACCAGATCGCCCTTCTTGAGGCGTCCGTCCTTGACGGCAACCGCGAGTGCGAGCGGTATCGAGGCGGCTGACGTGTTGCCGTGCAAGTCGACCGTCAACACCACTTTCTGCGGTGCAATATGAAGCTTGTGCGCTGAAGCATCGATGATTCGTTTGTTGGCCTGATGCGGGACGAACCAGTCGAGGTCTTCGGCGGTGATACCGGTGGCGTTGAAGGCATCCACGATCACGTCGGTGATCATGCCCACGGCATGCTTGAAGACTTCGCGGCCTTCCATGCGCAGATGGCCGACCGTCTGGGTCGAGGACGGACCGCCATCGACATATAATTTGGACTTGTGCCGCCCGTCGGAGCGCAGATGCGTGGTCAGTATCCCGCGGTCGGAGGACTTGCCCGGCTGCACCACGGCCTCGAGCACGACGGCGCCGGCGCCATCGCCGAACAGCACGCATGTGCCCCGGTCGTTCCAGTCGAGAATACGCGAGAATGTCTCGGCGCCGATCACCAGCGCGCGCTTGAAGGCGCCGGTGCGCAGGAAATTGTCGGCGGTGGCGAGCGCGAACACGAATCCCGAGCACACCGCCTGCAGGTCGAAGGCCGCGCCGTGGTTGATGCCGAGCCCGTTCTGCACCGCGACGGCGGTGGCGGGGAAGGTGTTGTCGGGCGTCGAGGTCGCCAGCACAATCAGCTCGATCGACTGCGCATTGACGCCTGCATGGGCAAGTGCTGCGCGCGCGGCGTTGATGGCCAGATGCGAGGTGAACTCGCCTTCGGCCGCGATATGGCGCTGCCGGATGCCGGTGCGCTGCACGATCCATTCGTCCGAGGTGTCGATCCGCGCCGCAAGTTCGGCATTGGTCAGGATCTGCCGCGGCAGATAGGAACCGCAGCCGAGCACGACCGAGCGTATTGCAGTCACGAGACAGCCTCCTGCGCGGTCTGCGCCTGGGCCAGCGCGCCGCCGTCCCGATTGAGCATTTGATTGATCTTGGTGAGGAGATCGTAGTGGACCATCTCATAGCCAACATCGACCGCATAGGCAAAGCCTTCAGCGTCGGTTCCACCGTGGCTTTTGACCACGATGCCGTTCAGCCCGAGCAGCACGCTGCCATTGGACTTGTTCGGGTCCATCTTTTCGCGCAGCGCCCGGAAGGCGGCTTTGGCGAACAGATAGCCGAGGCGGGACCGCCAGGTGCGCGACATGGCGTCGCGCAGAAATTCAGCCAACTGCCGTGCGGTTCCCTCGGCGGCCTTCAAGGCGATGTTGCCGCAAAAACCCTCGGTCACGATGACGTCGGCCGCCCCCTTGGCGATGCCGTCGCCCTCGATGAAGCCGATATATTCGAGCTGCGGCAGGCTCATTGCGCGCAGCGACGCCGCGGCCTCGCGAATTTCCTCGTGGCCTTTCATCTCTTCGACGCCGATATTGAGCAGGCCGACGGTCGGCCGTTCCAGATCAAGCAGTACGCTCGCCATCGCGCTGCCCATGAGGGCCAACGCGATCAGATGATGCGCGTCGCCGCCGATGGTGGCGCCAAGATCGAGCACGACCAAATCGCCGCGCATCGTCGGCCACAGCGCCGCCAGCGCCGGACGGTCGATCCCCGGTAGCATGCGAAGGCAAAATCGCGCCATCGCCACCAACGCGCCGGTGTTGCCGGCGGAGATGGCAACGCCCACCTCGCCCTTCTTGACCGCGTCGATCGCCAGCCACATCGACGATGTCCTGCGGCCGCGGCGCAACGCCTGGCTCGGCTTGTCATCCATGCCGACGGCGACATCGGTATGGACGACCCGCGAGGCCGCCTTCATCGCCGGATGTTTCGCAAGTTGCGGCTCGATCAGCGCCTGGTCGCCAAACAAGAGAAACTCAGTGTCGGGATGCCGGTTCAGCGAAGCGGCGGCGCCGGGAATGACAACCGATGCGCCGACATCGCCGCCCATGGCGTCAAGCGCGATTCGAACCTTTTGAGGCATGAACGTCCCGGAAATCCGATCCCCTACGATCTCACTACGCCCTGGTGCTCCGATCCTGGAATTCGCAAGGATATGCGGCCCCATTAATGCGAACTTCGGAATTGAAGGAGCACCAGCAACTTATTGTTTCTAGTGCGGTCCTGTCGCCACGGATCGTGGCGAACGGCGAAGCGCAACGGCAACTCCGGCCGGGCGGCGACAATAGCGTGTCCCCGCCGCGACACAACCTCTTGACCCCTCTCTTTTGGTGCCGAGCGTGCAGTCGGGTCGAGTCGGATTCGTCGACATAAGCTAAATCATCTCAATGCGTTATGACGAATTCCCGATTTGAATCAGATCCACCTCGACCAAGCTTGGCCCCCACTTCGACCGCCACTCACTTCCCCTTGGGCTTTTTCGCATTGACGTTGCCCTTGAGCGCTTTCAGCGCGGCAAACGGATGATCCTCAGGATCGGCGGCGGCGATCTGCGGCTCGAACACCGCGCCTGGTTTGCGCGGATAGGGATCGACTCCCAAGAACAGCGCGTCGGTTGCGAGCCTGCCGAGATCGATCACGCCGCCAATGATCGGCTCCGGCGGATCGGATATTTCAGCTTCACTCTCGACGTCGTCATCGACCATGTCGGACAATGCGGGAATCTGCTCCGGCGGCGCGAACATCACCTCGATCGGCTCGTCGATGTCGCTCTCGATCGGGTCGAGCGTGACGACGCAAGTCTGCACGATGCGCGCCCTGACGGTTCCGGTGACCTGAAAGCGGCCATCGCTTTTGGGGATCACGTCGAACGACGCTCGCGCTGAGAGAACTTCGCGCAGGCCCGCGACATCAGCCATCGCCTTGCGCGCGGCCGCATCCGCTTCCAAGTCGCGATGCAATCCCGTATCGGGTATTTGCGTCACGATAATTGGAACGCGCCAGGGATCGATCTTGTCTGTCGTTGCCTTGTTCATGGCTGGGCGACCTGAGAGAATGGCGAGGGAAATCTGAATGACGCACCCCATAGCGTCGCGTCATCGAACTTCGCCAGCGCGGCCATGGCCGCCGTGGCATAGCTCACGAGTTGCTGCGCCTGTTCGATTTTATCGCCGTTGAGGATGTTCTTGCAAAGCGCCTGCGCCAAGGCCGCCTCGCCTCCGGTCAAAGCCATGTCATAGGCCGCCATGCGGCCATAAAAGGCCTCGCCAAAGGCCTGCATCCGCTTCGGCACGGCGAGATCGCCAACGCCCATTTCGCGCAAATTGGCGTCCATATCTTCACAGAAACAATCGAACAGCGCCTGCCCGAGTTCCGCACCGCCCTCGATTCCCCTGATCCGCCGCAACACCAGCCACAGATGCAACAACAGGAGGTCAAAACGGCCGTTAACCGTATCCGGTGCGCCCAAGTCCCGATAAAACAACGGTTCTCGCGCTTGCGTCACGATCATGCCATAGATGGCTTCAATGGTGCCGCGCGGGGGCATCCGGGGTTTCCAGAAGTGATTGAACGGCCAAAGCATTGTGGGTTCCGCCAACGCGCCCCTGGGGTGGGCGCATGTTGCAATCGAGCTGGCTCGCCGGTACGCCAACGCCTCGCACTCCGCAAGAGGACGGGACCACTCCCGAAATGAACGGGACGAACCACATCCGCTCACGCGTCAGCTCGCCGCGCGGTTCGCTCGCGCGCTGGCGCGGCATGCCTGCGGCTGCGGCCGTTGCGTTGCTGTGTGCGGTGCTTGGCGCCTGCACCGGCGAACAATTCCAAAAAGGCTACATCCTGCCGCCCGGCGCGCTTGAGCAGATCCCGATCGGCGCGAGCCAGGACCAGGTGCTGATCGTGATGGGAACGCCGTCGACGGTCGCGACCCTTGACGGCGAGGTCTTCTACTACATATCGCAGCGCTCGGAACGGCCGGTTGCCTTCATGAACCAGAAGGTCGTCGACCAGCGGGTGATTGCGATCTATTTCGACAAAAATCGCCAGGTCCGGCGTCTCGCCAATTACGGGCTGCAGGACGGCCGGATATTCGACTTCATCAGCCGCACCACGGCGACCTCTGGCCAGGAGCTCAGCTACCTGACGCCGCTGTTCAAGCTACTCAGCTTCAACTAGGGCAAAGCTGGAGCGCGAGTGAAGAACCCGCGGCGCGCGCCGCGGGTCTCCTTCCGTCTTAGTGCGCCAGCACGGCGAGCAGCAAGAGCGCCACGATGTTGGTGATCTTGATCATCGGGTTGACGGCAGGACCCGCCGTATCCTTGTAGGGATCGCCGACCGTATCGCCGGTCACCGCCGCCTTGTGGGCGTCCGAGCCCTTGCCGCCGTAATGGCCGTCTTCGATGTACTTCTTGGCGTTGTCCCAGGCCCCGCCCCCCGAGGTCATGGAGATCGCGACGAACAAGCCGGTCACGATCACGCCCAGGAGCATCGCGCCAACGGATGAGAACGCCGCCGACTTGCCGGCCGCCCCGCCACCGGCGATCGCATAGATGAGGAAGTACACGACGATCGGCGACAGCACCGGCAAGAGCGAGGGAATGATCATTTCCTTGATCGCCGCCTTGGTCAGCAGGTCGACGGCCTTGCCGTAATCCGGCTTGTCGGTGCCCTGCATGATGCCGGGTTTTTCGCGGAACTGCCGGCGAACTTCCTCGACGATCGCGCCGGCGGCGCGGCCGACCGCGGTCATGCCCATCGCGCCGAACAGATAGGGCAACAGGCCGCCGAACAGGAGACCAACCACCACGTAAGGGTTATTGAGCGAGAAGTCGGGCAACACCCCCTGGAAGTAAGGAAACTTCGCGGCGTTGCCGATGAAGAATTTGAGGTCCTCGTTATAGGCCGCAAACAGCACCAGCGCGCCGAGACCGGCGGAGCCGATCGCATAGCCCTTGGTGACCGCCTTGGTGGTGTTGCCCACCGCATCGAGGGCGTCGGTCGATTTGCGCACTTCCTTCGGCAGGCCCGCCATTTCGGCGATGCCGCCGGCGTTATCGGTGACGGGACCGAAGGCGTCGAGTGCGACGATCATGCCGGCCAGCGCCAGCATCGTCGCGGTCGCTATCGCGATCCCGAACAATCCGGCCAGGCTGTAGGTGACGAGAATGCCGGCGATGATGACGATCGCGGGCAGCGCGGTCGCTTCCATCGAGATCGCGAGACCCTGGATCACGTTGGTGCCGTGGCCGGTAACCGAGGCGGCGGCAATCGACTTCACCGGACGAAAGTCGGTGCCGGTGTAGTATTCGGTGATCCAGATGATCAGGCCGGTGACGACGAGGCCGACCACGCCGCACTCGAACAGCGCCATGCCGGTGAACTTCACGCCCGCCAGCGGACCGAACCCGATCAACCAATAGATCACGCCGGCGACGCCCACCAGCGACAGCACGCCGGTGGCGATCAGGCCCTTGTAGAGCGCACCCATGATCGACTGGTTGGCGCCGAGCTTGACGAAGAAGGTACCGATGATCGAGGTGATGATGCAGACCCCGCCGATCGCGAGCGGCAGCGTCATCATGTTCACCAGGAGCGGCGAGGTTGCGAAGAAAATCGCGGCCAGCACCATGGTGGCGACCGCGGTCACCGCATAGGTCTCGAACAGGTCGGCCGCCATGCCCGCGCAGTCACCGACGTTGTCGCCGACGTTGTCAGCAATGGTCGCGGGGTTGCGCGGATCGTCCTCGGGGATTCCGGCTTCGACCTTGCCGACGAGGTCGCCGCCGACGTCAGCGCCCTTGGTGAAGATGCCACCACCGAGACGGGCGAAGATCGAGATCAGCGAGGCGCCGAAGCCGAGCGCAACCATCGCGTCGACCACCGTGCGGCTGTTGGCGGCAAGAACTCATGAAGTGGGTGAGATAGGCGAAATAGATGGTGACGCCGAGCAGCGCCAGACCTGCGACCAGCATGCCGGTGATGGCACCGGCCTTGAATGCGAGTTCAAGCCCGCCGGCGAGCGAGGTGGTCGCAGCCTGCGCCGTGCGCACGTTGGCGCGGACGGAGACGTTCATGCCGATGAAGCCGGCCGCGCCCGACAGGATCGCGCCGATCGCAAAGCCGACCGCAACCAGCATGCCGAGAAAGTAGTAAAGCAGCGCGAAAATCACGATGCCGACCAGGCCGATGGTCATGTACTGGCGCTTCAGATAGGCCTGCGCGCCCTCGCGCACCGCGGCCGCGATTTCCTGCATCCTTGGATTGCCGGCGTCCGCCTTCATAACCGATGCCGTCGCCCAGATGGCGTAAACGATGGCAAGCGCTCCGCAAAGCACAATCACCCCTAATACTGTCATTGAATTTGCCTCAGATGCTGGTGTCGTCTAGCGCCATCACCGCGAGGAACGCGGCCGGGCGCATAAAAAGGAGGCCTGCCCTGCCCAAAAGGGCGGCCGAAATCGGCGGGACCATGCCAAAATCGCACCCCCGGCGCAACGCTGCGGCGGGCAAAAACCGCGGATTTGGGCAGCTATCTGCGCGGAAAATCGCATTCTTTGCCGGAATTCTAGAAATGGCTGTAGGAGTGGCGCCGGAGCGTCAGTTCCGCGCCCTGGGCATCGAGGAATCGGGGATTGGCGCTCCCCGCGATCACCGTCCCGATCGTGGTCACGGCGATCCCGGCCTGATTCGCTTGCTGCGCGAAGCTCTCGTAGCAATGTTCTGATATCGCGCACAAAATCTCGTAGTCGTCGCCGCCTGAAACGATCGCCTCGATGCCGATGGCGCCGCCTGCGAGCAATTTTCGGCCCGTGGCGGAGAGTGGAACGCTCGAGACGTCAATCGCCGCCGAGACGCCGGAGGCGGCGCAGAGTTTTGCAAGGTCGCCCGCAAGACCGTCGGATACATCCATCGCAGCGCTCGCGTGACCGCGCATCACGCGTGCCAGCGCGTTGCGCGGCTGGGGGATCCGGTAGCGGGCGATCAGCATCTCCCTCCTGCCGCCCAAGTCATCGGCGAGAGCCTTGGCGATCGGCCCGCCCTTGAGGATATCGAGACCGAGCGCGGCATCGCCGATCGTCCCCGTCACCACGACGCGGTCGCCGACCTTGGCGCCGCTGCGGCGGACCATGCTGCCCGCGGGCACCCGGCCGAACGCGGTGATGGCGATCATCAGCGGCCCCGGCGTCGAAACGGTATCGCCGCCGAGCAGCGGACAGCCGAACGTTGCCGCGTCTTCGCCGAGCGCACGTGCAAATGGCTCAAGCCAGGCCTCGTCGGCGCTGCGCAGCGCCAGCGTCAGCACAAAGCCCGCGGGAATAGCACCCTTGGCGGCGAGATCGGACAGGTTCACGCGCAGGGCCTTGCGCGCAACGGTATCCGGCGGGTCTTGGGGGAGAAAATGCACGCCTTCCACAATGGCGTCCGCCGTCACCACAACGTCCTCGCCCGCTACGTTGAGGATCGCCGCGTCGTCGACGAGATTGAACGCCCCAGGCTCGGTCGCGAGCGGCTTGAAATATCGCGCGATCAGCGTTTCCTCGCCGGATGGGCGCGCCCTAGCCATGTGAAAACTCTTCGCCGCGAAACTGCCGCGCGATCTGGTCCAGCACCGCGTTCACCATGCCGGTCTCCTCGCCGTCGACAAAGGCATGGGCGACATCGACATATTCCGAGACCACGACGCGGCCGGGCACATCCTTGCGATGCTCCAGTTCGTAGGACCCGGCGCGCAACACCGCGCGCAGAATCGCGTCGATCCGTTTCAGCGGCCAGCCCTTCGACAGCGCGTCGTCGATCATGGGATCGAGTTTGGCCTGGTCGCGCACCACGCCGGCAACGACATCGCGAAAGAACGCCGCTTCCGCCGGCAAATACTTGTCACCTTCAACCTCGCCTCCGAGCCAATGGCTTTCGAACTCGGCAAAGATATCGTTGATCCCGGCGCCGGCGATGTCCATTTGATAAAGCGCCTGAACGGCGGCGAGCCGCGCCGCCCCGCGCCGGTTGGCTTTGCGGTCTTTTGTCCTTTCCTGGCCCCTGGCCGGCTTTTTCTTGCCCTGGTTCTTGCTCTCGGCCATGTCTAGGCCTTTGCGAGCCGGCGCTTGATCCGCAGCATGGCGAGCGCGGCGCGGGCGGCGTCGCCGCCCTTGTTGAGCTCGCTGACGCGGGCCCTCGCCCAGGCCTGCGCTTCGGTGTCGACGGTGATGATGCCGTTGCCGAGCGGAATTTGCCTTGCCACCGCAAGCTCCATCAGCGCACGCGAGGACTCCATCGACACGATCTCGAAATGGATGGTGTCGCCCCTGATGACGCAACCTAATGCGATCGCCGCGTCGTAAGGCTTGCCGCGCTTCTCAGCGGCATCGAGCGCGATCGCGATCGCCGCGGGAATTTCCAGCGAGCCGGGCACCGTGATCATCTCGTGGGTGAGACCGGCGGCCTTGAGCTCGGCGACCGCGCCTTCGAGCAGCGCGTCCTGGATGTCGTCGTAGAAGCGCGCCTCGACGATCAGCGCCTGCGCGCCGGAAACATCGGTGTTGTCCTTTAACGGGGCACGCCGCGCGTCTGCCATTGTTCCATCATCCGAAAGGTCGTCATTGCCGGACTTGATCCGGCAATCCATCTCCTTAAGAGGATGGATACGCGGGTCAAGCCCGCGTATGACGAATTGCCAAGGGCCGTCACTTCATTTCCGTGAGCCGCGCGGCATAGCGCGCCATCAAATCGACCTCGATATTGACCTCAGCCCCGTCGCGCCAGCCGGACAGCGTCGTCACATGAAGCGTGTGCGGGATGATCAGCACCGAAAACGCCACATCCTGCACCGTATTCACGGTCAGCGAGACGCCATCCAGCGTCACCGAGCCTTTGGGCGCGATGAAGCGCGCCAGTTCACGCGCGGTGCGGAGCTCAAAGCGCGCCATGTCGGGCAGATCGTCGCGCGTGACGATAGTGGCGATACCGTCGGCGTGGCCCGCCACGATATGCCCGCCAAGCTCGTCACCGATTTTTAGCGCGCGCTCCAGGTTGAGCTTTGTGCCGACCGCCCAGTGCTTTGCCGTCGTCATGTCAAGCGTTTCGGCGGCGGTATCGACATCGAACCAGGTCCCTTGAGCAGAGTTCTTGCCGCCGGCGACGCCCGAGGCGATCACGGTCAGGCAGACGCCGTTGCAGGCGATCGAGGCGCCGTCGGCGATGGTCGCGCGATCGTAGCGGCAGGCGATGCGCAGCCGATGCAACTGGCCCTGCGCGGTCGGCGTCAGGGAAACGATCTCGCCGATATCGGTGACAATGCCGGTGAACATTTAGTTGCGCTCATAGATGGTCAGTGTGTCGTTTTGCAGCGCTTCGCTAGCACGAACCTTGAAGTCCGACGACTGCGTGATGGCCGTGAGCTGCAATGCGTGGAGTGCGGCCACGCCGTCGGCCCCGACCGCCTCACGCCCGCGCAATAGCCAGACTTCATCGACTAGGTTAGCTGCGACAAAGGACGACGCCACGCAGCCGCCGCCTTCCACCATCAGCCGGGTGATGCCTTTCTCCGCCAGCGCGTGCAGCACGGCCGGCAGATCCAGTCCCGGCGGCGATGCCGTGGTGGCGACGCGGATCACCTGCGCGCCCGCGGCTCCGAGTTTTACGGCAGCCGGCGCTTCCGACAGGTTCGAGGTCATCACCCACAGCGGCGTTTGGCGCGCGGAATGAACCAGCCTTGAGGCGCCGGGAAGCCGCAAGCTGCGGTCCAGCACGACGCGCACCGGCGAGCGCGCCTCCATGCCCGGCAGGCGGCAGGTGAGCAGCGGATCGTCCGCCAAGACCGTGCCGATCCCGACCAGGATGGCGTCGCATTGCGCGCGCAACAGATGCACCCGCGTGCGCGCCGCCTCGCCTGTGATCGCAACCGGCTTATGGCCGGCGGCGCCAATCATGTCGTCCGACGACACCGCGAGCTTGAGGATGACGTGCGGACGCTTGTCGCGGATGCGCCGGAAATGGCCGGCGTGATCGTAGGCGGCCTCCGCCGCGCCGAGCCCGACATCGACCGCGATGCCCGCCGCGCGCAGTTTGGCGTGGCCTTGGCCTGCCACTTCCGGATTGGGATCCTCGATCGCCGATATCACCCGGGTAATCCCGGCAGCGATGATGGCCTCCGTGCAGGGCGGCGACTTGCCGAAATGCGAACAGGGCTCCAGGGTCACATAGAGCGTCGCGCCGCGCGCGGCCTGACCGGCGCGCATCAGCGCCTCCGGCTCGGCATGCGGACGGCCGCCGGGTTGGGTCCAGCCGCGGCCGACGATGACGCCATCCTTGACCACGACCGCGCCCACGGCCGGATTGGGCCAGGTGCGGCCGTGCCCGCGCCGCCCGAGGTTGAGCGCGAGCTGCATGAAGCGGCGGTCGACTTCCTTCGATTGCTTCGATTTTTGCGCGAACTGGTCTTCCAGGATGCGGAAGATCATTTGCGTAACAGGGCAATCCGCGCGTCGTCGTCGCCGGACAGCTCGCCGAGCACGGCCTCGAAATCCTTGGCCTCGCGGAAATTACGATAGACCGACGCGAAGCGCACATAGGCGACATCGTCGAGCTGGCGCAGGTGCTCCATCACGATCTCGCCGATCGCCTCCGACGAAATCTCGGCCTCGCCGCCGCTTTCGAGCTCGCGCACGATGGCGGAGACCATCTTCTCGACCCGCTCCGGCTCGACCGCCCGCTTGCGCAGGCTGATCTGCACCGAGCGCATCAGCTTGTCGCGGTCAAACGGCACCCGGCGGCCGTTGCGCTTGATCACCGTGAGCTCGCGCAACTGCACGCGCTCGAAGGTGGTGAAGCGGAAATTGCAGGCGACGCACACCCGCCGCCGCCGGATCACGGCGGAATCCTCGGTCGGACGGGAGTCCTTCACCTGCGTATCCAGACTGTTGCAACTCGGACACCGCATCCAACCGCGCCTTTACAAAAAATACTAGTAAATCGGGAAGCGATCGGTGAGCGCCTTGACCCGCTCCTTGATCGCAGATTCCACCAGCGCCGCCTTGCCGTCCTGCGACTGCGCGATCGCGTTCAACACTTCGGCAATCATGCCGCCGACCTGCTTGAATTCGGCAACGCCAAAGCCGCGCGTGGTCGCAGCCGGCGTGCCCAGACGAAGCCCCGAGGTGACGAACGGCGCTTCGGGATCGAAGGGAATGCCGTTCTTGTTGCAGGTGATCGCCGCCCGCACCAAGGCCTTCTCCGAGACGTTGCCCTTCAAACCCTTGGGCCTGAGGTCAACCAGCATCAGATGGTTGTCGGTGCCGCCGGAGACGATGTCGAGGCCGTGGGCGCGCAAGCTTTCCGCCAGCGCCCTGGCGTTTTCGACGACGTTCTTCGCATAGATCTTGAAGTCCGGACGCAGGGCTTCCGCGAACGCGACCGCTTTCGCGGCGATCACATGCATCAGCGGCCCGCCCTGTAGTCCTGGGAATACCGCCGAGTTGAGCTTTTTGGTCAACGCCTCATCGTTCCACAGCATCAAGCCGCCGCGCGGACCGCGCAGCGATTTATGCGTGGTGGTGGTCGTGACATGCGCATAGGGCACGGGTGAGGCATGCACGCCGCCGGCCACGAGGCCCGCGAAGTGCGCCATGTCGACCATGAGATAGGCGCCGATGCCATCTGCGATCTCTCGAAACCGCTTGAAATCCCAGGGGCGCGAATAGGCCGAGCCGCCGGCGATGATCAATTTCGGCTTCACTTCCGCAGCGCGGCGGGCGACCTCATCCATGTCGATGATCTGGTCGTCGCGGCGCACGGTGTAGTGCTGCGCGTTGAACCATTTGCCGGAGATGTTCACGGGCGAGCCGTGGGTGAGATGTCCGCCGGCCGCTAGGTCGAGCCCCATGAACGTATCGCCGGGCTGCAATAGCGCCAGAAACACCGCCTGGTTCATCTGGCTGCCCGAGTTGGGTTGAACATTGGCAAAGCCAGCGCCGAACAGTTTTTTCGCACGCTCGATCGCGAGCGTCTCGGCGACATCGACCCATTCGCAGCCGCCGTAGTAGCGGGCGCCCGGATAACCTTCGGCGTATTTGTTGGTCATCACCGAGCCCTGCGCTTCCAGCACCGCGCGGCTGACGATGTTTTCGGACGCGATCAGCTCGATCTCATGGCGCTGCCGGCCGAGCTCACCCTGGATCGCGGCGGCGATTTCCGGATCGGCCTCGCCGAGCGTGGCGGTGAAAAACGAATCGGGCGCGGAAGCGGTGTTTGCGCTGGAATTGGCGCTGGAGGCAGAGGCGCTGCTTTTGGGGTTCATCGGCGAAATATCTCCACCGCCGCTTGGGCCCTAAGGCGGGGTGCGGGCGGTCATCTGGGGCGGTCGAAAGAATGCTCGCGGGATACCATATTGGCCCGCCCGGGCCAAGGACTTGCGGTACGCGCCTGGTATTTATGCAAGATATGGTGGGGATGGGCGGGTTCCAACCCCCGTCGTCCCCGCAACCGAGTTCGTCATTCCGGGGCGATGCGGAGCATCGAGCCCGGAATCTCGAGATTTCCGGGTCTGGTCCTTCCGACCATCCCGGAATGGCCATGCGTCACTTCGCGTACCGGTACGCCCCACCCTTCTCGATCGAGCGCCGGAAGGCCGGGCGCGCATGCATCCGCGACAGCCACGCGCTCAGATTCGGATACGGCCCGAGCTTGTCGAAGATGTTTGCCATCTCTGCGACAAAGCTCATCTGGATGTCGGCGCCGGTCAGCGCGTTGCCGATAAAAAACTCGCGGCCCTCGAGTGCGCTGTTTACATAGCCGAGGTGGTTCTTGATTTCGCCGTCGATGCGCGGATGCAGCGGCGCACCGGCCTCCTTCAACCGGGAGACATAGAGGTTCAGCATCAAGGGCAGCATCGCAGAACCTTCCGAATAGTGCAGCCACTCGTTGTAGGCTTCATAGTCGGCGCTGCCGACTGCGGGCATCATCTTGCCCTTGCCGTAGGTGCGGATGATGTAATCGACGATCGCGCCGGATTCCGCGATCCTGATATCGCCGTCCGTTATCACGGGCGACTTGCCGAGCGGATGCGCCGCCTCCAGCTCCGGCGGCGCCAGGCGCGTTTCCATGCGCTGGTATTTCTTCATCTCATAGGGCGTGCCGAGCTCTTCCAGCAGCCACAAAATCCGTTGCGAACGGGAGTCGTTGAGGTGATGCAGGGTCAGCATGGGGGTTTCCTTGGGCGCCTGTTTGGGCACCGAGGTGTATCAGACCTCTTTGTGGGGAGTCAGCAACATATGCGGCTGTCATCGCCCGGCATAGCCGTCCGAAGGACGGCGTCGCTTCCGCTCGCCTATGACCGGGGCGACCCAGTATTCCAGAGCGTTTAGTGATAGAGCCAATAAGGCCGCGGCCTACTGGATACCCGCTTTCGCGGGTATGAGAGCCGAGCGTGAAGCAGCGAAATGCTCCTTCACGTGTCCTCTCACAGCCCGGTATACCCGGCCTTGACCGGATCGTTGCTGCCGTCAAGCTCACGCAAATAAGTCAGCCCGCACACGGTAAGGCGATGGGTATCCTTCTCGCCGGCCTTGAACAGCGTCGCGACGTATTCGGTCACCTTTGCACGCGCTTCAGCGCTTGCGGCGGCGGAGCGGTTCGCGAGCAAATCGTAGGTCAGCATGATACGGTCGATAGCGGCTTCCATGGACTGCTCCCCCACTACCAGGCGCGCTCGCCTGCTTCGAATTTGGCGATCGCCTTGTTGGCGAGCCTGAGCTTGTTGAACTCGCCGCGCCGAAACATCTGCACGATCAATCCGAGCAGGCGATCCTCGGTGACGAAATTGTCGGCAATGACGCCGGAGCGGCGCAGATAGTTCGAGGCGATGGCATAGGCAGCGCCTACCACCTCGACATTCATCACCTGCAATCCGCGCTCGACCAGCATGATTTCGAGATCCTCTGAAATCCAACCTGCCCTGATAAAGCAGACACCGGAAATAAGTTCCATTTGGAGATTGTTCAGTTTTTTCCACAACAAAAACAAAGCGCACCGGACCGGGAAAACGGCCGATGCGCTTGGGAAAGCGTCGTTTTTCGATGGCTTGCCGGTCTTGTTATGTGGCCGGCTTGGCCCTCGATTTAAGTCTTGAAGAATTCAGAGACGGTACAGGATCTGGTCGGTCCAGAACCGCTCGAGCCGGTGCAGCGACTTGTTCAGCGTCGCGAACTCGTCGTTCGAGATGCCGCCGACCTGCTCCACCGTCTTGACGTGCTTCTGATAGAGCGCATCGACGATGCGGCGGATTTCCTGGCCCTGCGCGGTCAAGCGGATGCGGACCGAGCGGCGATCAACGCGCGAGCGCTGATGATCGAGGAAGCCGAGCTCGACGAGCTTCTTCAGATTGTAGGAGACGTTGGAGCCGAGGTAATAGCCGCGCGTGCGCAGCTCGCCCGCGGTCAATTCCTTGTCACCGATATTATAGAGCAAGAGCGCCTGCACCGAATTGATGTCGGCGCGGCCACGGCGATCGAATTCATCCTTGATGACATCGAGCAGGCGGCGATGCAGCCGTTCCACGAGAGTCAAGGCTTCGAGATAGAGCGGCTGCACCGGCGCCTGGCCGGGAGCCCGTTCAGCGGTTTCCACCGCCGTCGCAACGGCTTTCATCATGACACTTCCCCTGTTGTCGTTTTATCGACTTATTCGACGAAACTTTTGTCCCGCCTGATAGCCGCAACTTAAGGGGGTCGTTTGAAGATCAGCTTAAATAAGACAATAAAGAGAGAATGAATTTAAGACAGTGAATCGCGGATTAAGCCTGTCCCATAAGGACTTCTTGCAAGGCTTCATTGACGGTGCGAGGGCTCTGTTCACGCTTCGTCTGCGCCTGATGTCGCATTCCAAAACAGGTCGGTTGGAATTCGAAAGGTTCGCGTAACCGGTGTGACCGACCGCTTAAGGCGACCACAAGGTTACCAAAAAATCGCCGAAAACCTTACGAGATCGAACTCGGGTTTACCCGGGTTCGACAAATTTAACGATCCAAGTTTTCGATGATCCAAGTTTGCGATGATCCAAGTCGTGTAGCCCGGATGGAGCGCCAGCGAAATCCGGGGCCACGATTGAGATTGCCGGATGGCGCGGAGCCTGTCATCTCTGCGCGAGCGCTATTGCGCTCGCCGGGGGCGCGCATTCGCGCGACCCGTTGGCTCCATCCGGACTACAAATTTGTCGCTATGGCGGGCGCTCGCGCGCCGCCATCCAGGCGAGCACCAGATAGGTCGCGAGCATGATCGCTTCGAACACCACCACCGTCAGGCTGCCGCCGTAGATTCCCGGAAACATCAGCTCGATCACCGCCATCGACACCACGGTGGTCAGCCACACCACCGCGCCCCAGGGCGTGGCGAGCCAAAGGCCTACGGCGGCGACGAGTTCGATCACGGCGAAATAGACGGTGGCGGCCTGCCAGGCCATCGCCTGGTTCTCGAACGCTTCCTCGTCGCCGCCGATGAAGCCCGTCACCAGTCCCCAGTGGTAGAGACCCTTGAGGATCGAGATGACAGCCATGACGCGCAGGAACAGCACGAGCCGCCGCGTCCACGCATTGTCGTCGGTTTCGACCCGATCAGACGAGATCGCCTCCACCGACATGGCGCCGTCGCGTGGATCGCGCGTGTCAGACATGCGTGCGGCCGTTCATGGTCCGGATATAGGCATTCATGAGGGCAAGTCATGGTCCCTCGGCGCGACAAAATCAATTGGTCTCCGCTCGGTCCCGCGTGCTAGAATCAAAAGCGAAATGCAACCGCGCGTTCGTCCCCGGGGAGGGAAAATCACATGGCAATCAAATTCGGGCGTCCCATCGAAATGCGCGACGCGCCGCGGCGCGAGACCACCCTCGCCTCCCCTGCCCTCGACCTGACTTTTCGTCCGCGCCGCAACCGCAAGGCCGAATGGGCGCGGCGGCTGGTGCGCGAAAACGTCCTCACGTCGGATGATTTGATCTGGCCTTTGTTTCTGGTCGATGGCCAGAACACGCGCGCGGGCGTCACCTCGATGCCCGGTGTCGACCGCCTCAGCGTCGATCAGGCGGTGCGCGATGCCGAACGCGCGGTGGGGCTGAACATCCCTTGCCTGGCGCTGTTTCCCTATACCGAGGCGAGCTTGCGCGACGAGCGCGGCTCGGAAGCGGTCAACCCCGATAATCTGGTGTGTCAGGCCGTGCGCGCCATCAAGAAGGAATTTCCCGACATCGGGCTCTTGTGCGACGTCGCGCTCGATCCCTTCACCAGCCACGGCCATGACGGATTGATGGAGGACGGCAAGATCCTCAACGACGAGACGGTTGCGGTCTTGGTGCGCCAGGCCTTGGTGCAAGCCGAGGCCGGCTGCGACATCATCGCGCCGTCGGACATGATGGACGGCCGCGTCGGCGCCATCCGCCAAGCGCTGGACGCTGCCGGATTCCTCGACGTGCAGATCATGGCCTATGCGGCGAAATATGCTTCCGCCTTTTACGGCCCGTTCCGCGATGCCATTGGCTCCGCAAAAACGCTAACCGGCGACAAGCGCACCTATCAGATGGACAGCGCCAATTCCGACGAGGCCCTGCGCGAGGTCGAGCTCGACATCGCGGAAGGCGCGGACATGGTGATGGTGAAGCCCGGCATGCCCTATCTCGACATCCTGCGCCGGGTCAAAGATACCTTTGCAATGCCGACCTTCGCCTACCAGGTGTCGGGCGAATACGCGATGATCGCGGCCGCCGCCAATAATGGCTGGATCGACGGCGAGCGAGCCATGATGGAAAGCCTCGTGGCGTTCAAGCGCGCCGGCGCCGACGGTATCTTGACTTATTTTGCGGCGCAGGCCGCGGAAAAGCTGAAGGCGCAGCTGTAGGGTGGGCAAAGGCGCACCGCGCCGTGCCCACCGTTCTGATCGACCGACATGCGCTGGAATGGTGGGCACGCTTCGCTTTGCCCACCTACTTGCTTCGTTGAGACGCGGCCTGCGCCGTTGGATGCGGGCCACAAAAGGCGCCGAGCGCCTCGCGTCGCTCGTGCGAAACGACCGTCAACGGATAGACCGGCGCACGCGTGTCGCGCGCAAAGAATGGATGGGGCCAGGTCTTTCCGCCAATCCGCCAGCCGATCACCCTGCCGATGGCGCGCAGGAGCAGCGACAGGTTGAGACCGGTCGAGCCTGCTGGCGGTTCGCCGACGGCATATTTGCCGAGGATCGCGCCCCTTGGTACGCCAAAAAAATCATCCGGCCGCGGCGCATCGAAGGATTGCACGGGGATGCCAACGAACGGAACGGCGGGACCGAGGGTGTTGCCGACGGGCGTGTTGCAGCAGCGCGTGTACCAGCGATAGAGCCCCTTTGGCGTCAGGCGTAGTCCTGCGATCCGATCCTGCCCTTTGGTGAAGCTGAGCGCGGCGGGCGCAAGCTGGATGATGTCACTGCCGCCTTTGGCGTTGAGGAGATCGGCGCGGCCGAGCTGATGCGCATAGGCCTGGCAGTCGTCGCAGTAGCAGATCACGCGATTGACGGTTTGGGGCGACGGATCAGTGACGATCCCCCGCACCTCCCCGCAACGACAGCGCACCTCGACCTGCCCGGCCATGCATCAAGCCCTCCACTTCCGATTTAACCCACCTAACCGATGCGCAAATTAGCCGCAGCGCCGGAGCGATCCAAGCCGCCCCAGGCCGCGGAATCGCCTGAATATTGCGGTTTCGTACCCTCCACAAGGCCCTTGCAAGCGCTCTTGCGCTTCCCATGTGCTGCGAGGACACACAGTCGGGAGGACCGATCATGTCTTACATGGGTTCGGGCAACGGCGGCGCTTGGCGTAACGGCGGCGGCGTACCGCCGCATGCATTCGATCCCTGGTCACAGCCCGAATTGTTCCGCGGCGTGCTGACGCGGCGGGTGATCGCGTTCCTGATCGATCTCATCGTGCTCTCGATTCCGATCGTGCTGGCGACCCTGTTCATCGCGGTGTTCGGTGTCGTCACACTCGGGCTTGGCTGGGCGCTGTTCTGGCTGGTATCGCCGGCCTCGATCATCTGGGCGCTGGTCTATTACGGCGCCTCGCTCGGGGGGCCGCATTCGGCGACGCTCGGGATGCGGGTGATGGATCTGGAGCTGCGCACCTGGTATGGCGCGCCCGGCTATTTCGTGCTGGGTGCCATGCACGCGGTGCTGTTCTGGATTTCAATATCGGTGTTGTCCCCGCTGGTGCTGCTGGTCGGGCTGTTCAATGGCCGCAGGCGGCTTTTGCACGACGTCGTGCTGGGAACCGTGGTTATCAATAACTCAGTTCGCTCCCAGGTAGCACCGATCGGACGTACCTATTGAGCCTATTTAAACCGATTGACCGCTAACCTCCGCGGCGCGATGCTCACTTTCCCGGAGGCCGACGAAGTTCCTTGACCCAGCACTCGCGCGACACCCCCCAGTTCTACCTGACGGCGCCCTCGCCCTGCCCGTATTTGCCGGGCCGGCATGAGCGCAAGGTGTTCACGCACCTGGTCGGCGAAAAGGCGGGAGATCTCAATGACCTCTTGACCCACGGCGGCTTCCGCCGCAGCCAGTCGATCGCCTATCGGCCGGCCTGCGACCAGTGCCGCGCCTGCGTTTCCGTGCGCGTCGTCGCCAACGAGTTCCGGCCCTCGCGCAATTTCCGCAAGGTTTTGGCCCGCAACGCCGACATATCGGGCGAACAGCGCAGCGCGGTGCCGACCTCCGAGCAATATTCCGTGTTCCGCGCCTATCTCGACCGGCGGCACCGCCACGGCGGCATGGCCGACATGACGGTGCTCGATTACGCCATGATGGTGGAAGACAGCCACGTCGAGACCCGCATCATCGAATACCGCCGCCGCGCCACTGACGACGGCGGCGCCGGCCAGAGCGAGGAGCTGGTGGCGGTGGCGCTGACGGATGTGCTCAGCGACGGGCTGTCGATGGTCTATTCGTTCTTCGAACCGTCGGAGGAAAGCCGCTCGCTCGGCACCTTCATGATCCTCGACCACATCACGCGCGCTCGCCGGCAGGGACTGCCGTACGTCTATCTCGGCTACTGGATCGAGGGCTCAAGGAAGATGGACTACAAGGGCCGCTTCCTGCCGCAGCAGCGGCTTGCGCCCTCAGGCTGGCTGCGCGTCGACGCGTCGGGCGAAGTGCCGTCGGAGCCGCAGGATTGAGGGGATCCTGTAGCCCGGATGGAGCGCAGCGAAATCCGGGGACGGCGACGTGAGATTCCCGGATTGCGCTTCGCTCCATCCGGGCCACGGGTCATCCGCTCACATAATCCCACACCAGCTTCGCGTTCAGCACGATGATGAGTGCCGCCACCAGCGCCGCCAGCGCCGTGAGCCAGCGCGGCGCGGTGAACGGCCCCATCTTGGCGCGATCGGCGGTGAACATCACGAGCGGCACCACCGCGAACGGCAGTTGCAGGCTCAACACCACCTGGCTGAGGATCAAGAGCTGCCCGGTCGCCTTCTCGCCGGCCCAGATCGTCACCAACACCGCGGGAAGGATTGCGATCATCCGCGTCACCAGCCGCCGCAGCCACGGCGCGATCCGCAATTTGAGAAAACCCTCCATCACGATCTGGCCCGACAGCGTCGCGGTGATGGTCGAGTTCAGCCCGCAGCACAGAAGTGCGACCGCAAACAAGGTCGGCGCCAAGGTCGAGCCGAGCAGCGGCGCCAAAAACGAGTGCGCCTGATCGAGCTCTGCGACGTCGGTCTTGCCGACACGATGGAAGGTCGCGGCCGCCAGAATCAGGATCGAGGCGTTGATGACGAGCGCAAGGCACAGCGCGATCGAGGAATCGATCGTCGCGAGCGTGATGGCCTCGCGCTTTTCCGCATAGGTGTCGCCGTAGCCGCGGGTCTGCACCAGGCCCGAATGCAGGTAGAGATTATGCGGCATCACGGTCGCGCCCAAAATGCCGAGCGCGAGATAGAGCATCTCGCGGTTGCGCAGGATGTCGGAGGTGGGCGCAAAACCTCTAATGACCGCGCCCCAATCGGGATCGGCGAGCGCGATCTGCACCGCAAAGCACGCCGCGATCACCCCTAGCATCGCCACCACAAACGCTTCGATCCAGCGGAAGCCGAAGGCTTGCAGCGCCAGGATCAGGAACACGTCCAGCGCGGTAATGATGACGCCGATCTCGAGCGGAATGTGGAACAACAGATTGAGCCCGATCGCGGTGCCGATCACTTCGGCCAAATCGGTCGCGGTGATCGCGATCTCCGCCGACAGCCACAGCGGCCACGCCACCCAGCGCGGAAAGGCGTCGCGGCACGCTTGCGCAAGATCGCGGCCGGCGCCGACGCCGAGCCGCGTGCACAGGGATTGCAGCACGATCGCCATCGCGTTGGACAAGAGCGCGATCGTCAGCAGCGCGTAACCGAATTTGGAGCCGCCGGCGAGCGAGGTCGCCCAATTGCCGGGATCCATATAGCCGACGGCAACGAGGTAGCCGGGGCCGAGGAACGCCGCGAGCTTGCGCCAGAACGACGCCTGTTTGGCCGTCCGCACCGAGGCGAACATGCCGGCCAGCGACGGCTCGCCGCGCGGCACGCGCCAGCCAGAAACGCGCGGCGCAGGTGCGGGCAAGACCTCCGGCGGGGAACCAGAGGCCAGATCGGAAGAACGAGCGTCCATTTCCTGGATAATAGGGATATCTTGCCTTATTGCAACTCATTTGCAACTGCATCTGGACCGGAGCTGACTGGCGGTTCCCTGCGTAGACCAAACTGAGTGGAGGTATTCAGGAACTGTCAACGATGATCACGCGGGATCGTTGAGGGATTTTCCGCGTCCCGCCAACGTAGTAGGCGTGCAATCCACGCTCCCGGCGCAGGCGAAAAATCCCAAGGTGACCGATGAGTTCAATCCTCGACGATGCCGGGGCCAGACCGCGTCGCGGGCACAAACCGAGCCATCGCGACCTGTTCGACGCTCCCGACCAGTGGCGCATCCGCGGCGACCTCAAGACATTCTTCGGTACAAACGCTGATACGTTCGTGGCCACCTACGAGAAAATGCGCCGAGGAACCGGCGCTCGACGCACTTCGCCGAGAACCTGGAGCTGGCCGGTCCTTCTGGGATCGTTCACCTGGTTCTTCTATCGCAAGATGTAGGCCCTTGGGGCGATGTTGATCTTCCTGCCGCTGCTGTTCACCTATCTGTTCGGATCGGTGGGCGGTGCCACGTGGATCCTGTTCGCGGGCTCGGCGAAGGGATGGTACGTAAATCTCGCCGTCGAACGGGTCTTCAAGGCCGATCAACTCGGCCTGGCCGGCGCCGAGCGAGAGGACTATCTGCGCCGCGCCGGCGGCGTATCGCTGCCCGCGGGCATCTTCGCAGGCTTCATCTTTGCCTTCGCGCTGGCGCTCGCGATCATGGCCGTCATCGGCTCCCGCCATGCCGGTCACGGATGACGCGCTTCCTCATCGTTCTGGCCGCGATCGTTCCGTCCCTGCTGATGCTGGGATACGGGATCGCCAAAGCGCGCGGCACCTGGAACTCCGAGGCGACGCTTAACGCCTATGTTCTCGGCGCCGTCAGCGCGATCGCGGCGGTGGCCTGCGAATTCCCGCTCGACTATGTGATCCCGCAGGATCTGTTGACCCCGCTCGACGGATCCTGGTGCTGGCGCTCGCCGTATCGCTCGGTTTCGCCGCCTTCGAAAACTTCGGTTACCTTGTCATAGCGGCCACTGGAAGACGACCGCGGTGGCACGCGCCCTCACCTCGGTCCCCGGACATGGCCTCGACGGCCTTGCGATGGGCGCCCTGTTGATCGCCGCGCGCATGCACGCGCAACGCAAACCGGGCCTGATCAAATATGCGCTGATCGTACCGATCATCCTTGCACGCCTCTTATGATCTTCCGTTATTTGCGATCAGGAAGGATATCGCCAAAATCTGGTTCGGCGCGGCATGGCTTGGCGTGATCGCGCTGTCGTCGGTATTCGTGATCTGGCTCTGCAACCGCATCCTACCCGAAGCGGTCGAAGCCGATCGGGCGGCTGGATGCGATCAAACCTCGAAGGAGACAACGGACCGGCTGATCAAGGGCGGCATGGCCGCCGTCATCGGGGGTCCCCTGCTCGCCGTCTGCGTCTTCTATGCCGAAGGGTTCGACGACGCCACCGGTGCAATGGTGCTGAGTATCTTGCCCGTCGCGTTCGGCATCGATTCGATCCTCACTGGCGTCAGGCGCCGCCGGGCGCGCCTTGCCGCGCGCGATGGGAGGCTCGACTACGCGGGTTGATGTTCCGCTTGCGCCGGATCGGGAAACGGGTGGTCGCGGCGATGTTTGGCTTCCATGGTGTCAAAAGGACACAAGGAGCCCACCATGACCCAGCCGCACGACCGCCTGCCAGCAACCTTCAACCGGCTTGCCTGGTCCAACCTTGCCGCACAGTCCGCCGAGCAGATCGCGCTGGCAGCAGCCCCCATCGTGGCGGTGCTGCTGCTGGGCGTCGGCGAAGGCCAGACCGGCCTGTTGCAGACCGCGCTGACCTTGCCCTTCATCCTGTTTGCGATCCCGGCGGGCCTCCTCGCCGACCGCATCTCGCGGCGCTTCTTGATGGCCAGCGCCGAGGCTTTGCGCGCGGCAGCGCTTGCCGCGATCCTGATGCTGATCTGGCTCGGCTGGCTGACGATGCCGGCGCTTGCGCTATCCGGCTTCATCGCGGTCTGTGGAACGGTGGTCTACAGCGTCGCCGCGCCCGCGCTGGTGCCATCGCTGGTCGCGCCCGAACAATTGCCAGCGGCGAACGCCCGGATCGAGCTCGCGCGCACCATCGCCTTTGCCTCGGGCCCGGCGCTCGGCGGCTTGCTGGTCGGATGGGTCGGCGCTGCGCCTGCCTTCGGATTTGCCGCCGCACTCTCCGTCATCGCGGTGGTGCTGCTGTCGGGAATCTACGAGCCCGCGCGCGAGGGCGCGCCGAGGCGTCATCCGCTGCAAGCGATCAAGGAAGGCGCCACCTTTGTCTTCCATCATCCGCTGCTGCGGCCGGTATTCGTCACCCAGTTCATTTTCAACACCGCGTCCTTCCTGCTGCTCGCGGTGTTCGTGCCTTATGCAGTGCGCCGGCTTGGCTTGTCGGCGACCGGCGTCGGCACGACGCTTGCGATGTACGGCGTCGGCATGGTGGCCGGTGCGCTCGCCGCGACACGGGTGATGAAGCGCCTCACCTTCGGCACCGTGATCGGGCTTGGACCCGTCACCGGTTTTGTCGCTGCGGCAGTGATGGCGCTGACCACGGTAGTGCCGAGCCCGCTGCTCGCGGGCTTGAGTTTCTTCCTGCTAGGCGCAGGTCCCATCCTGTGGGTGATCTCGACCACGACCTTGCGGCAATCGGTGACCCCGCCACGGCTGTTGGGGCGGGTTTCCGCCATCAACATCATGAGCTATGGCGCCCGCCCGCTTGGCTCGGCGCTTGGCGCCATCGTCGGCGGGTTTTACGGCGCGGAGGCGTGCCTATATCTCGCGGTCGCCATCTTCGGCGCGCAGGCGCTGGTGATCGTGGCCTCGCCCGCGGTGTCGCTGGCGCGGCAGCCGGACATGGTGGCGGAGCCGACAAAATGCTGACGCAACTCTTCGCGTGGTCCGACGGCAAGGTCAGCCTGATTTCTCTTCTTCCCCGATTGGCTCTGCGACAAGCTTGACGCCAAAAGACCCGATGACCTTCCGAACTGTATCGAACTCCGGCCTCGACGTGCCACTAAACGCCTTGTAGAGGCTCTCGCGACCTAGACCCGTTGCCTTGGCAATGTTCGCTATTCCCTTGGCGCGAGCGACCGCATCAAGCGCCACGCAGATGTAGGCGGGATCGTCGGTCTCAAGTGCCTCGGTAAGGTAAGCGGCAATCGCGGCCGGAGTTTTGAGATAATCGGCCGCGTCGAATTTTGAGGTCTTTACCATCTGCTATGTCCTTTCATAACTCAGCGGCGATTTCCCTTGCGCGCTTGATGTCCTTGTCCTGCGTAGCCTTGTCCCCGCCGCACAAGAGCAGAACAACTTCCTTTCCGGCTTGCGTGTAATAGACCCGCTAGCCCGGACCATAGGGATTACGCATTTCGCTTATTCCTTCACCGACCGGCTTCCCATCGCCCGGATTGCCAAGCGCCAGACGTTCGATCCGCGCAACAATTTTCGCCACTGCCTTGCGATCCCTAAGCGCCATCAGCCAATCATCAAATTCTTCCGTTTTCCGCACGTCGATCATCTGTATCTTACAGGATACAAATGATCGTAAGTCAACAAGTCATAATTTGGTCTCCTCGATCTTTCTTTATATGATATGTATAATGCAATATCATGATGGGAGCTGCCATGACCGAACAAGCCGTATCATCGATGCCAGCAGCTTCGCAGGCCGAGACCTCCTCCACCGCCGCGGAAATCGCGGTACTCGCCGCACTTGCAGCCACGGGAACGCTCGCCACCAACATCCTCTTGCCTTCCCTGCCGGCGATGGCGGCGTCACTGAACGTGTCGAGCGCGGCCGTCACCTCGGCGATCACGGTGTTTCTGGCGGTATTCGCGCTCGGCCAGCTTGTGGTCGGGCCGATCTCGGACCGTTATGGCCGGCGCTGGCCGGTGTTATCAGGCTTTGCGGTGTTTCTGGCGGGCAGCATCTGGTGCGGCCTTGCGACCGACTTGCCGAGCCTGCTGGCCGGCCGCGTGATCCAGGCCGCAGGCGCCTGCGCGACCTCGGTGCTGTCGCGCGCCATCGCCCGCGACCTCTTCTCCGGCACGGCGCTCGCGCGCGCGATGGCGCTGATCATGATCGCGATGGCGGCCGCGCCCGGCTTCTCACCGCTGCTGGGCGGCGCGCTCGATCACTATTTCGGCTGGCGTGCCGAATTCGCCTTTATGGCCGCGTTCGCAGCCGTGACCGCCATCGCTTATGAATGGGCATTCGGCGAAACCCATCGTTCGACGCGGATACCGCTCAATCCGCTCGCCATCGCCAGGAACTATGTCGGTCTGATCGCCGACCGCCGCTTCCTCGTTCCGGCGGCCACCGTCAGCCTGATCATCGGCGGGCTGTTCGCGATGTTCTCGGCGACACCCCGGGTGCTGATCGAAGGGTTGCATTTTTCGCCGATCGAGCTCGGCCTGTTCTTCGCGGGCACCGTCATGATCGTATTCGCGGCCGGCATGCTGGCCACCAAACTGGCGCCGCGCTTCGGATTGGACCGCTCGATCCGAGGCGGCCTATGGGCTGCCGCGACCGGCAGCATCGGCATCCTCCTGGTATCGCTGTTTACCCCGACCTTCCTGCCGTTCCTTGCAGCCTTGTCCCTCTTCCTGCTCGGCATGGGCATCGTGAACCCGCTCGGCATCGCCCAGGCGCTCTCGCCGTTCGGCGAGAAAGCCGGTGCCGCCTCCGCGCTGCTCGGCTTCTGGCAAATGATGAGCGCGGCGATCACGGTGTGGCTCGCAGCCTCGGTTTCGCACCAGGCCATGGTCGCGCTCGGCATCGTGCTGACGGTGACCTCATTGGTGGCGCTGCCGCTCTACGCGATGCGCGCCAAAAACTAGCTCACGAGCCGACGGAAGGTTGGCGCAAAAGCTCCCGATTTTGCGTTGGCGACGACCTCGCCATCCTCCTTCACGAAACTATCCGCGGGATGATCGAGCAGATCGAACGCCTTAGTGGGTAATTCACGATTTTTCCGCAACGACCACAAGGCCCGGCACGGGCACGCCTCCCTCGTAACGGGTCGAGTGCTGTTCAAGCTGTAACACCACAAGACCGACTGCCTCGATCGACGCGCGCACATAAGAGGCGCTGTGAGCGTAGCGCCGGCCCTCGCCCATAATAAAGCCGTCGCCGTCGTGCCTTTCCAAGGTGAAAGCCAAAAGGCCGCCGGAAGCCAGAACACGGCTCGCTTCCTTCAGAACCGGAAAGAGCTCGGCAACATAGACCATCGCGTGGCGGAGAGGACGAGGTCTACGCCGGAGTCAGGCGTTGTGCGCAGACCCTCCAGCATATCGGTCTCTTTAAGCTCGGCGTAGAGACCCGTGGCGCGTGCCTTTTCGATCATACCCGGCGAAAGGTCGATGCCGTTGAATTGATCGACCATTTTAGCAAAGGCGACCGCTGCCAGTCCTGTACCGCAACCGAGATCGATCGCGTGTTTGAAATTGGCCGGCTTCTGATGCGCTTGGCACGCGGACAGCACCGCCTCAAACAACACAGAGGGTCCGCGATATCCAAGACGCTCCACCAGCGCGGTGTCGAACGTAGCTGCATATTGATCGAACAGCAAACGCACATAGGCGGGTGGCATTTCGGACAATTCGTCAGCACCCAGCCGCATCAGTTCGACGCTCGCGCCGAACGGATCGGAAGGATCTATTTCACGCGCTCGGCGTAAGGCCTTGATCGCGTCGTCACGATCCCCGAGTTGCTCATGCACGTTTCCAAGCAACCGCCAGACAGACGCACGGTCCGGCGCTAACTCAGAGGCCCGCGATAGATAGCCGCTGCCTCTGCAGCCCTACCGAGATTGCGCAGGCAATCACCTTTGACACAGAGAACTTCAACCTGATCCGGGGAAATGGCCAACGAAAGATCGCATTTGGCGAGCGCGTGGCGCGAGGCTGCGTCGTACAGATCGGTCAGCGAGCGCTTTGTTCTGCTCTACTCATCGCCTTTGGCACGACGTCGACGCCGGCTCATTGCATACGTCCTTTGGAATTGAGATCGACCAACGTATCGTTGCCTGAAAGACCCGAAATCAATTCCATGATAAAGCCAACTCCTAACGAAGGGATAGCTGACAATATCTGCCCAGAGACAGCGGCGTCGCCGGCATGAATTCCACGCAGCCTCATGCATCCGACCGCCGAAGGCCATGGCTCTCGAGGCGTCCTCCACCTCAAGGCGTCGCTCGCGTAACGACCTCGCCATCCTCTTTAACGAAGCTATCCGCGGGATGATCGAGCACGCTCTCGGACGGCCGGCACAATTTGGTACCCCTCGGCGTCACGACGATCGGCCGGTTGCCCGAGTTCCGCATAGGGCGTGCCCTTTTCGCGCAACAGCGCCCGCGGCGAGATTCCCATCACAGGGCGCGTCGCCGTTTGGACCGGCTGCGCTCGTGACACACGACCAATTCGGACGTCGGCCCTGATCAGCGTTTAAGGCGAGCCCTGCGTTATTTCGCACTCGCGGCAATGGCAAATGGTATATTGCACGCGGCGATTGGTCCTCACGAGGGATAGATGCGGCGGCGCGATTTCGGTACGCTGCGCGGTGGCGGCTTGCGGCGCAGTGCCGGCGCCGCAACGGAATGCGCAGGAGCCGGCATCGTCCCGGCGAGAGGGGCCACGGTCACGTTGGCAGGCGGGTTGCGTTCGCTCCCCCGCAGAGCAATCAGAAGAAAAGCGTCACAATGAGCGACCTAGAGGAACAACTCCCGCGTGTCGGAGTGAAGCGAACCCTCGCCCGCTGGAACCAAGAATTGCAAAGGATCCACTCACCGATCCTGCGCTACGGCTTGTCAGTCGTTTGCGTCGCCATTGCCCTTGGGCTGGCGCTTACATTGCAATACTACCAGTTCCGCGACGTGGCACTGCCGGTTCTTAGCCTAGCTGTCGCTATCGCGACCTGGTACGCAGGAGTTGGACCTTCCGTGCTGGCGATCCTGCTAAGCACGATGTGCTTCAATTACTTTTTTGTAGAGCCTATCCACTCCTTCGCTGTTACCACTGAGGATCTCCCCTACTTTTTAACTTTCCTGGCGTGGGCGATCCTTGTTGCCTGGTTCAGCACCGTTTCACGCCAAATCGAGGAGGGTCTTCGTCTAGCCCGCGACCGCCTGCAGATCGAAGTGGAACACCGGGCTCAGCGCGAGGATGAAATCAGGCGCCTCAACCAGGAGCTTGCGAAGCGGGCTGCGGACCTCGAGGCAACCAACAAGGACTTGGAATCGTTCGCCTATTCGGTCTCGCACGATCTGCGCGCGCCGCTTCGCCATCTGGTCGGGTACTCGGAGCTGCTACAAAAAGAGGTGTCTTCTTTGCTCGACGACAAGAGTTCGTCGGTACATGCAAACAATTCTACAGTCAGCAAAAAGAATGGGTAACCTGATCGACGATCTGCTGGCGTTTTCGAGGGTGGGACGGGCCGAGACCCGAGAGAGTTCTGGTGAGCCTGGAGCAGCTCGTCAAAGAGGTGGTCGCGGAGCTCAGGCAGGACGCGAACGGTCGGGAGATTGCCTGGAAGGTCGGCGCGCTTCCCGTCTGTTACGGAGACCGTTCCATGTTGAAGCTGGTTCTTGTCAACCTTGTTTCTAATGCGGTCAAATTCACGCGCATGCGAACTCGGGCCGAAATCGAGATTGGCTGTGTGGACGGAAAAAATCAGCATGAAGTAGAGGTGTTCGTGAAGGATAACGGCGCCGGCTTCGATATGCAGTATGTGGATAAACTGTTCGGCGTGTTTCAACGTCTGCATCTTGCTGAACAGTTTGAAGGCAATGGAATAGGACTGGCTACCGTTCAGCGCATCATCCATCGCCACGGAGGAAAGGTCCGGGCCGAGGGAGCGGTAGATCAAGGCGCCACCCTCTATTTCTCGCTCCCAAACGCACAGGATGCGGCGGAAAGGACACGCCAATGACCATACTGGGACGCATTTTGGTCGTCGAGGATGATCCGAATGACGTGGAGCTTACGCTGATGGCGCTGGGCGAATACAACCTCGCAAATGAGGTCGTGGTTACCCGCGACGGACAACAAGCTCTGGACTACCTCTATTGTCGGGGCGAATTCCACACTCGCCGGAACGAGAACCCGGCGGTCATTCTGCTCGATCTAAAACTCCCGAGGGTCGATGGATTGGAAGTCTTGCAGCAGATCAAGGCCGACGAGCGCCTCAGGATGATCCCGGTGGTGGTGCTGACATCATCCCACGAGGAGAAAGACAAGATGAGAAGCTACAAATTGGGGGTGAACGCGTATGTCGTAAAGCCGGTCGATTTTCACGAGTTCGTCAATGCGGTCAAGGAGCTTGGCATCTTCTGGGGGGTCATCAACGAGCCGCCGCCGGGCAGCACGGAGAAGCTGCCGTGAATAGTCCTCTCCGGATTCTGTTGCTGGAGGACGACACCCATGACGCGGAGCTCGTTCACGTATTCCTTGAAGCCGATCATTTCGTCTGTGAAGTAACCCGCGTTGAAACTCGAGCCGAGTTCCTGGCCGGTCTTGAAGACTCTGGAATCGAACTGATCCTCGCGGATTACAAACTTCCTTCGTTCGACGGTCTTTCCGCATTGAAGCTTGCGCTGAGTGCCAGGCCCGATCTGCCTTTCATCTTCGTTTCCGGCACGCTCGGCGAGGAAGCGGCGATTGAAGCGCTCAAAATCGGAGCCACCGACTACGTTCTGAAGACGCGACTGTCGAGGCTCGGGCCGGCGGTGCGTCGCGCGCTGCGCGAAGCCCGAGAAAGAGCCGAACGCGAGAAGGCTGAGGAAGTCGCCCGCCAGAGTGAAAAAGAGCTGCTCGACGTGATCGAGGCGATACCGACGATGGCATTTACTACCTTGGCGGATGGAAGCAGCGCTTGGGTAAATCGACGGTGGGTGGAATATTCAGGATTGTCAGCGGAAGACACTTCAGGGTCCGGTTGGCAGGCTACGCTTCATCCGGATGACCTCGATGGACACATGACCAAGTGGCAGCATTCGCTGGCCAGCGGTGAGCCGTTCGAGAACGAGGCAAGGCATCGCGGTGCGAACGGCGAATACCGCTGGTTTTTGGTGCGAGCAGTGCCACTGCGCGATGAGAACGGCAAGATCCGCAAATGGTACGGAACGTTGACGGACATTGAAGATCGCAAGCGCGCAGAGCAAGAGCGCGAGCGGCTGCGGCAGCTGGAGGCGGACCTGGCCTATATGAGCCGGGTAATGACCATGGGAGAGCTGGCGGCGTCGCTGGCTCACGAAATCAAGCAGCCGATCACCGCCGCCGTCATGCGCGCCAACGCCTGCACGCGATGGCTCCGTCGTGATGCACCCGAAGTGGAAGAAGCGTGCACCGCAGCCTCAGCAATGGTCGCGGACGTGATGCGCGCCGCGGAGATCATCGACCGAGTTCACTCGCTCTACCGGCGAGGGACGCCAAAACAGGAACTGGTCGACCTGAATGAAATCATTCGAGAGATGACCGTTTTGCTGAACGATATGGCGCATCGGAACTCGGTTTCAATCCGCACCGAGCTCGACGTCAGCCTGCCGACGGCCAGAGCCGATCGCGTACAGCTGCAGCAGATTTTGATGAACCTCATGTCCAACGGTATCGAAGCGATGCAAGCGACGGGCGGTGAGCTGAGCGTCACATCGAGGAGAACCGAGGATGGCCAACTATTGATTTCGGTGAGTGATTCCGGCGTGGGGCTTCCGGTCGACGGACACGAACGCATTTTTGAAGCATTCTTCACCACCAAACCGCACGGCACCGGCATGGGGCTCTCGATCAGTCGGCGGATCATCGAATTGCATGGCGGCCGTTTGGGGGCGATCCCCAACGCAGGACGGGGCGCGACTTTTCAGTTCACGCTGCCGCTGACCTCACTGGGATCCTTACCTTAGACCGTTTGACGCCGCGCCTTGTGCGCTTTGCGCAGTGGCAGCTTGGCGGACATCCGTCGACCGTTCTGAATTTATGGGTTCGCGCCCTAACACTAATTCTCGAGATAGCGTTCGTAGCTGCCGGTCACCGGCTCACTCGAAGCGATATCGGGATCGAGGGTGTAAAGATCCTGGGCGCGGCCGATGCCGCGCAGCGCGTAGCGGCCGGTAGAGACCAGATAGCGCCGGCCGGTAGCATCGAGCCCGCTGCGGAATTCCGCCGAAGCCAGCAAATCGCGATCGATCGACCGGCACATCGAGGCGATGCGGCTGACCTCGTTGACGGCCGGACCCACCACGGTGAAATCGAGCCGGTCTTCGCTGCCGATATTGCCGTAATAGACCTCGCCCACATGAAGCCCGAGATAGGCCGACGTGATCGGCAGGCGTTCCTTGGCGCGGCGGGCATTCAGCGTGATCAGGTTCTTCCTGAATTGATGCTCGGCCTGCAGCGCTGCCCTTCGCGCGCCGCTCATGTCGTCGCCGCTGAACATCGCGAGCACGCCGTCGCCGATCAGCTTCAGCACGTCGCCGCCGGCATCGTGGATGGCGTCAATCGAGGCCTGCGCATAGTCGTTGAGAAACGGAATGATCTCGCCGGGCGTGATGCTCTCGCTGATCGCGGTCGAGCCGCGCAGATCGGAGAACCACAATACGGCAGCGATCCGCTCGGTGACGCCGCGCGAGATCCGCCCGCGCAGCACCTGCTCGGAAGCATCGCGCCCGAGATAGACCCGTCCCAAGGTACGCGCGATCTCCACCTGCGCGCCGGACTTGATCGCGAGCCCCAGGAGCGGCACCAGGTCACGCAGCGCCGACAGCCCCAGCTCCCCAAATCCGCCGGGGCGCCGCGTCACCCAGTAGGAATAGACGCTGTCCATCTGGCCGAGCGTTCCGGCTTCGCCGAACCGGTGAACGAACGCGACCAAATGTCGATGCCCGTTGGCGGCGAGCTCGTCGATCAGCGAAAAATCAAGCGAGGCGCGATCGGCGAAATCAACTTCGAGCTCCCCGACGCCACTTTCGAGCATGTAATAGAAAATCGAGCGGCGCCAGTTCTGCGCGGCTTCGCCTTCGCTGGTCGAGCGGTATTCGAACATGTCGCTTTCGTTGGTCTGAGTATCGTTCCAGCGAAATCCGCGGCCCTCGAAAATCGGGTGCAGGGTATCGATGAAAACGCTGGCGCGGGAAACATCGAGCCCCGCCGTCCGGCAGCGCTCGCAGAAGCCGCGGATCAGATCGTTTTCGGGCAGACCGGTCAGGCCCTGGCCAACCAGCCAGTTCATCAGGTTCAGACGCGGGGCGAGGTCCATAAGCTGATTATGCCGCGCAATCGGGCGTGATGAAAGGCATCGCAACCCAATCCCGAACGCAGGGCTATTTCCCGCGCACGACGACCTCGCCGTCCTCCTTGACGAAGGAGATAACGGGATGCGCGAGCAGATCGAGCACGACCTCCGAGGGTCGGCACAGTTTTGCGCCTTTCGGCGTCACCACGATCGGCCGGTTGATCAGGATCGGATGCGCCAACATGAAATCGAGCAATTGGTCGTCGCTCCATTTGGGATCGGCAAGTCCGAGTTCCGCATAGGGCGTGCCCTTCTCGCGCAACAATGCGCGAACCGGAATGCCCATCGCCTCGATCAGTTCGATCAGCCGCGCCCGGCTCGGCGGGGTCTTCAAATACTCGATGATTTCGGGTGCTTCGCCGCTCTGCCGGATCATCGCCAGCGTGTTGCGCGAGGTGCCGCAGTCAGGGTTGTGATAGATCGTGACACTCATAACTGGGCCTCCTTCATCATCGGGGCGCCCTCGCCTTGCGCGCGCAACAGCCAGCTCATCAGCATCATTGCCGCGAGCGCGCCGCAAAGCTCGGCGATGACAAACCCTGGAAGGTCGACCGGACGAATTCCGGCAAACGTATTCGTCAGCGACCTCGCGATCGCGACGGCCGGATTGGCAAACGCTGTCGATGACGTGAACCAGTAGGCCGCCGTGATGTAGAGACCGACCAGCCAAGGCACGGCAGCGCGCTCAAAGCGGATGCCGCCGAGAATGGTGGCAATCAGGCCGAAGGCTGCGACGCCTTCGGCAAGCCATTGCGCGCCACCGGCTCTCACTTTGAGCGAAGCCTCGAACAGCGGCAGCGCGAACATCGCATGCGCCGTCATGGTGCCCAACATGCCGCCCGCGATCTGCGCGGCCACATAGGCGAACGCGTCGCGCGGGATCAGATCGCGCTTGATGGCGAAAACCAGGGTGACGGCCGGATTGAAATGGGCGCCGGAGATCGGGCCAAAAATGGCGATCAGCACCACCAGGATCGCGCCGGTTGGCAGCGTGTTGCCGAGCAGCGCCAGCGCCACATCCCGGGTCAGGCTTTCGGCCATGATGCCGGAGCCGACCACGGTTGCGACCAAAAGCGCGGTCCCCAGCGTTTCGGCCACGAGCCGGCGCGGCAAATCGAACGTTTGCATCAAGCAGCCGCAATCGGCGCGGCTTGCGGAACGCAACACGCACTTTGCTTTTCGTGCGCCATGCGCGGGGTGCGTTCGCCGCTGCCATCGCCATAGGTCGTGCTCTCGCCGGTGGTGAGGAAGGTTTCCCACGCGATGCCTGAGGGATCGTCGATCCACGACTTCTCCGACTTCGCATAGCAACAGGCGGTTTGACCTTGCTCGATGATGTTGCCGCCCGCCTTATGGAGCCGCGCGTAGACCTCCTGAAGCTGATCGGCATCCTCGACCTGAATGCCGAGGTGATCGAGGCCCGGCGGCCGGCCCCGCGTCGAGATGGCGAAATTCACCCGGGGATCGTCGAGCATCCACTTCGCGTAATCGGTCTTGACCACGGCCGGTTGCGCGGCGAACAGCGCCGAATAGAATCCGATCGATTGTGGGAGATTCTCGACCGCGATGTGAACGTGAAGGCGCTTCATGATATTCCTCCCTCAGGCCGTGATCCTCGCGCGTCTGGCGCGCACAGGCTTGCATCCGGCGGCGGGTGCGCACAGCTCGGCGCGGCCGCCGCAGCAATCCTCAACCATGAACGACGTCAGATCTTGAAAGGCCGGCAAATTCGCCCGGTAGATGATCGAGCGGCTTTTGCGCGCGCTCATCACCAATCCCGCACGCGCCAATATCGCAAGGTGCGCCGACATCGTGTTCTGCGGAACAGCGAGCGCCTTGGCGATATCGCCGGCCGCGAGGCCGTCGGGTTCATGCTTTACCAACAGCCTGAAAACGCCGAGCCGCGTGGACTGGGCCAGCGCCGCCAGCGCGAGAATGGCTTGCTCTGATTCCATATATCCAGAATTATAGAACTATACTATCGCTGTCAAGCGGGGCTATTGTCGGTGAGTGATGGGAATGCAATGAGCGAGCGCCAGCTTCCGATCATTCTGGCGCTGGGTACGACGCAAACGCTGGCATGGGCCTCCAGCTATTATCTGCCGGCCATCCTGGCCGATCCGATCGCGCACGATCTCGGCGTTTCCCCGAACTGGATCTTTGCGGCGTTTTCGGCGTCGCTGGTGATTTCGGCCCTGCTCGGCCCGCGCGTCGGCCGGCAAATCGATCGCGTCGGCGGACGCCAGGTGCTGTCGATCTCCAATTTGACGCTTGCCGCGGGGCTCGCCCTGCTCGGTCTCACGCATTCGATCCCGATGCTGGCCGCAGCCTGGCTGCTGCTCGGCATCGGCATGGGATTTGGCCTTTATGACGCCGCCTTCGGCGCGCTTGGCCGCATCTATGGCAGCGCGGCGCGCGGCGCCATCACCGGCATCACCCTGGTCGCGGGTTTTGCTTCCACGGTCGGCTGGCCGCTGACGGCTTTCGGATTGGAGCGCATCGGCTGGCGCGACACCTGCTTTGCCTGGGCGGCCGCCCATATTTTGATTGGCCTGCCGATCAACCTGTTCATGCTGCCGGTGGTGAAAGCTGCGAAGGCTGCAACGGAAGCGCCGGTCAAGCCGCATATTCCGATCGATCGCTCCATGATCCTGCTGGCGTTTGCCTTTGCCGCGGCCTGGAGCGTCACCGGCGCGATGGCGGCGCATTTCCCGCGCATCCTGGAGGCGGCCGGCGCCACCAGCGTGCAGGCGGTGGCGGCCGGCGCGCTAATCGGGCCGGCGCAGGTCGCCGCCCGCATCCTCGAGGCGAGCGTGTTGAGCCGCTATCATCCGCTGCTGTCGGCCCGGCTTGCCTGCCTGACCCATCCGATCGGCGCCGTCATCGTCGCCCTCGTGGGCGGCGGTGCGGCGAGCGTGTTCGCGATCTTTTATGGCGCCGGCAACGGCGTGCTCACGATTGCCCGCGGCACGCTGCCGCTCGCAATCTTCGGCCCGCAAAATTATGCCTATCGTCTCGGCGTCATCGGCGCGCCCTCCCGCATGGCGCAGGCCGCCGCCCCGCTCGCGTTCGGACTCCTGATCGACGCCATGGGCAGCCGCATCCTGATCGTGTCGTCGGCCTTAAGTCTCGCGGCGCTGTTGGCGCTGTCGTTGTTGCGCGAGCGGTCGCCCCAGCGCTAGATCGCATCGAACTCGTGGATTTGGCCTTCCCTTCCTTGCGCGTTTCGAGCAAAACGACGCCCGAGGACAACGACATGGAAAACGAAACCGGTCCGGCAGGAAAGCCCAAGAGCTTTTTTCAATGGGCAACGACGCCGCCGCAATCCTATGCGGTCTATCTGATCTGCCTCGTCCTGGTCTGGGGCCTGTCGTTCTATGCCGGCATGATGAAGCCGAAAAAACCGGTCGGCCTCGGCCCGCCGCCCATCGCCGCGCCGCGCAACTGATACGCCCAAGCCCTCGTCAGGTAGCGAGCTTGCGGCTCTTGCCCTCCGTCGTCGCGATCCAGATCCCCGAAAACACCGCGACAAGTCCAACGACAAGATTGGGCGTGATCGGCTCGCCGACGAGCTGGGTGGCGAGTAGCGCTGCCGCGATCGGGTTGACGGTCATGGTCGTGGCGACGCGCGTCGGCGTCGCCCGCTCCAGCGCCATGACCCACAGGATGAAGGCGGCCGCACCGCCGCCGACGCCGAGATAGATCCCGGCAATCCATTGCGAGCTGTCAAAACTTTTCAGGGCCGCGACGCTGCCGATCAACCACCCCACCAGGATGAGCGCGGCAGCACCCGTCCCCATGCCGACGGCGAGAAAGCCGAGCGCGCTCGAGCGCTGGATGAACGGACGCGACCAGACGTTATAGAACGCCATGCAGAGCACGGCAGCGGTCATGATCAACTCGCCACGCCAAGCGCCCGGCGGCGCGGCCGAAAGGCCCGCGGCAAGGGCTGCGATGACACCGAGCACTGCGACGCCAACGCCGGTGGTCTTCCTTAGAGTCAGCGGCTCAAAACCGAGCAGCGCTGCCACCAGCATGGTGTGGAGCGGCAATGTCGCGAGCGCAAGGCTCGCGCGGGCCGCGGTGGTGTAGCCGATCGCGATGTTGTAGAGGACGAAGAACAGCCCGAAGAAGCACAGCCCGAGCAGCATCACCGCCGGCCAGTCCTTGCCATCCGGCCATCGCACCTTCAACAGCAACGCCGTCGGCAACACGCAGAGGAAGCCGATGCCCCAGCGCAGGATGGCGAGCGCGATCGGATCGGCGCCGCCAACGAGATAGCGGGTGACCGCCGCCGCCGACCCGCCGAGGCAGCTCGAGACCAGCGCGATTAAAACCCCAATCCACTCGTTCAACCCCTGCCCCCTGTGTTTCGCGCTCGCTTGTGGCATCTTGCCGGACCATATGGTTTCGGCAACTACCTGGCAGGTACTCATGTCGCGGCAACAGGATTTTGCATCGAGCTTGCGCTGGTGGCGCCGACACCGGGGCCTGTCGCAACTCGATCTTGCCGTGCGCACGGAAATCTCGCAGCGGCATCTCAGTTTTCTGGAATTGGGCCGTGCGTCGCCGAGCCGGGATATGGTGATGCGGCTCGCCATCGCCCTCGACGTGCCTCTGCGTCAGCACAATGCGCTATTGATCGCCGCCGGCTTCGCACCGGTGTGGCGGCAGACCAACCTGGCGGCGCCCGAACTTGGCGAAATCAGCCGCGCGCTCGACTACATGCTGGCGCAACAGGAGCCGTTTCCCGCGGTCGCGGTCGATCGGCACTGGAACTTGCTCAGGAGCAATTCGGGCGCGGTGCGCCTGGTTGAATTTCTGGTCGGACCATTGGCGCCGGATACGCCGATCAATCTGGCCGATGCATTGGTGGCGCCGGACGTGCTGCGGCCGCATCTTTTGAACTGGGCGGACGTGGTCCGCTACTTCGTCCGTAGCGTGGAAGCCGACGCTGCGGCGGACGGTACGTCAGAGACGGCGACGCTTCACGAAAGACTGCTAGCCTATGAGGGGGTGCGGGCGGCCGTCAACGCCGTGCCAACCGATCGCGCGGCTACGCCCGTGCTTCCGATGCATTTCCGCAAAGGCGACACGAGCTTGCGATTATTCACGACCGTTGCGACATTGGGAACTCCGCAGGACATCACGGCGCAGGAGCTTCGCATCGAGTGTTTTTTCCCAATGGATGAGGAGACCGCACGCGTCCTGCGCGGCTGGCAGAAGCAATCCAGTGCGCGGTCGGCTGGAGAATGAGGACCACGCTAAGCAGCCAATAGTTCGGTCGGCCCGAAATTCATGATACGATGTGGCTCTTCAACGCCAAATTGAACAAGCACTTTCCAAATTGACGAGATCAACGCGCGAGAAAAGGGTTGAAGGAGGTGCCGCTTCCCTTCGGTTCAACTTCAATTTTGCAGCGTCTTATCGCCTGTGCCCGTCCTAACTTGTCCCTTAACGGCCGGGCTGCCATCAATTTGAATACGCTGTGTCGAGCCAGGGCTCGCCAAGCGGTTTTCCAGATCTTGAGCAAGCGGCCTGTAGATTGCAGCACCAGTCTCTTCGAGCAGTACTTTCACCCGCCCAAGTTCTTCTGCGACCCGCTCCGTCTCTTCAGACATGGAAAGTATCTGCGCGCGCACGATGCGCGCAAGGCACTCGGCAATCCGAGTGTGCCTGGAAGTTGAAGTTTTTATCGCGTCATCTGCCGTGCCTAGGGCAATGTCAAAATCCCCATTCAACCGGTAAGCGTTCGCCAGATCAGCCAACATCCGCGGTTCGTATTCCAGCCCGGCGCTCCGTCGTCGGGCGAAATCGATAGCAGTGCGCAAATCTTCGATGGCCGCGCTCGGCCTGCCGGCGATGATGTGAAAGAGACCGCGACATGCCGTCGCATATGTTCGCAAATACGGGGTGCCGCTGCGCACGGCCATCGAGTACGCTCGCTCGGAATGCCGCTCCGCGAGCCAAACGTCCTGTTCAGCCCAGGCCAGATCGACATACGAAATGCTTGGCATGACGTGATCGGTCGTATTGATCTGCTCTGGGCTTATGTTGATTACACGATCCAGGAACGCGCGCGCCTCGTCGCCGCGTCCAAGCATGACAAGCAGCTGACCTCGCAGCGTCATCAACCAAGGCTCAAGATCGAAACCCAGTATCCGCCGGTGAAATTCATTCAGTTCGTGGGCCCGATTGGTCACATCGATATTGGCCTCGAGCGCCTGAACGAGACGGCCAGAAAGGCGAAGTGCGTGACCTAATCCGGCCTTTAGCATGACTTCCAAGCTAGCATCGTTCGCCTCTTCAGCGAGCGCCAGGGCCTGATAGACCTTTGCGACGTATTCGTCCGCCGATCCTCTTATGGCCAGTACCCTGCCGAAACCGGAATGCAGCATTGCGTTGGCCCGCGTGTTGCCGCTCGCCAATGCGATCTGCTTGGCCTCCTCGAAATAGAGTGCCGCTTCGTCCGCTGAGATACCTTCCCGCCATCCAATATTGTTGATCTGGCCGCACGCCATCATCCGAAGGTTGTCAACCGTTTCCGTGCGGGGCTGGATAACCAGCAATTCTCTCGTCTTGGTCCAGCTTCGGAGCGCCTGACTGGGATCCTTGGCACCAATCCACATGGCAGCTCGCGCGTGAGCCTGCGCGGCTGGCAGCAGATCTCCGGCCTGCTCCAAGTGAAAGGCGACCAGAGAGGAATATTCGTCCGGCCGATCGGCAAACTGAGCCTGTATGGCGCGCGCGATGTCTCTGTGTAGCTCGACACGCCGTCCGTGCAGCAGGGATTGGTAAGCGACCTCCTGGATCAGGGGATGCCGAAAAGCGTGCGTCCCTGGACTGGAGGGTGGCAGTTCGTAGATCAATTCGGCCCGGCGCAGCTGCCAAAGCGCTTCTGCTACTTGATCGGCTGACAAGTTCGTGACGCGTCCAAGGATTGCGAGCGACACCTCGCGGCCAATGACGGACGCAGTCTGCAGCACCTGCCGCGACGGCTCCACCAGCCGATCAATGCGTGCGGCGAGGACAGCTTGCACCGTGGCCGGCAAAGGAATTGCCCCGATCCCGGCCTTAAGCCGATATGCTCCGTGTTGGCCGTCAAAGTCATTGCGCTCCACAAGCGAGCGTACCAACTCTTCCAGGAAAAACGGATTACCCTGCCCACGCTCGGCAATGTTGCGGGCCAACAATGCCAGTGATGAATCATCTCCCAACAAGCTGCCCAAAAGCGCGCTGGCCTCATTACCCAGAAGCGGCTCGAGGGAGATTTGGCGGTGGTGCGATCGCTGCATCCATGGCGCGAAATAGCCGGTCCGAAAGTTCAGAAGCAGTAGTGTTCTTGTGCCGACCACCGCATCGACCAGCGCCTCGACGAATTCTTCACTGGCTGGGTCGATCCAGTGCAGGTCTTCGATGACGACCAATACGGTTTCATCTTCCGGTCGCGAGTGTATGAGATGCCGAACGAAGACAAGCAGCCGATGCTTCCAGGTGGCCGGATCCCGCTTTGAGTTCGGGATTCTCCGGGTCGCGCAAACCCAGAAAATCGAGCAGCGGCGGCAATGACCCACTGAAATCTCCCCGCGATTCCAGTAACCTCACAACACGCTGTCGCGACACTTCCGCCGGCTCATCCGGCTGTATCGAAAACGCGCTCCGGAGCAACTCAAGGACGGGTTGGAATGGCGTCGCTCGCCCGTGCGAGAGGACGCGCGCTTCATGCACGCGAATACCCTGCCGGCGGCAAGTTTCGGCGAATTCGAAACAAAGCCGGCTTTTGCCAAGCCCGGCCTCGGCGACCACACTGACCACCCGACCGTCGCCCTTGATGGTGTTTGCGAGTTCTTGTTCAAGCGTGGCTAATTGGTCATTACGTCCGACGAGCGGGCTTATTCGCCTGCCGCTCCGGAAAACGTCGCTCGCCGGCGCCTTCAACAGCCCTGTCAGCCTGAACGTCTCCACCGGAGCCGCGATGCCGCGAACCTTCTGTAAGCCAAGCGGCAGCACCTCGACAAACTGCCGTGCCGCCGCGTAGGTTTCTCCTGTGACGAGGATACAGCCACCCTCCGCCATCTGCTCCAGCCGCCTTGCGAGATGCACATTTACGCCGGCCGCGTCATAGGTTTGATAGATGCTATTGTCGAGAACTTGAACGACGACCTCGCCGGTGTGGAGACCTACGCCGATCTGCAAGCTCGGATCATTGAGCCGCGTGATCGCGTCCTGCATGGCCAATGCTGCCAAGCACCCGCGAACGGCGTGATCTTCATGCGGCCGCGGCGCGCCGAAAAGCGCCATGACGCCATCGCCCTGTATCTTGTTGACAATGCCATCGTAGCGATGGACGGCATCCTTCATGAGGTTGAGCACGGGCTCCAAACGGCGCATGCCCGTTTCGGGATCTCCCAAGCTATCAATCAGACCCGTCGAATTTCGGATGTCGGCGAACAGCACCGTGAGACGTTTGAATTCGCCGCCGCTGATGCTCAGCTCCCGAAACAGCTGGCTCGAATTCAGCGGGGCAGAGGCAGCCTGTTCCAGCGCGCTTCCGCAATGGCCGCAAAAGCGACTGTTCAGCCGAGACGTGTAACCGCAGGAATTGCACGTCAGGTGGAGCGTTGCTCCACATGCTTCACAGAATGCATTCCCTATGTCGTTTTCGGCGCTGCAACTAAGGCACTGCATTACGCATACTCTTCGTCGCACGAGCTAGCCGCGCCCGAGCCATGGCTTCTGCTTCACCTCGGCTATGTCCGACCCGTCATCTGAGCGACAATTCGACTAGCGGGACTTGCCGCGCTTGCTCGATTTTGGAGAAGGTGCCGATTTCATCGCCGGATGCTCGTCGGTGGGATAGCGACTCTTTAGAAGAATGGTGATGCCCCCCTTCGTCGGAGGTGTATCCGGCGCATACCACATGGTGAATTCGTAGTCGTAGCCAGGTGCCCAGGCAAAAACGATAGGCGTAGGTGGCTCGGTCGAAAGGGCGTGGTAAACCACAGACCGGAACGCCTCTTGAAAGCTTGCTGGTATCTTTGCAAGGTATTCAACCCAAAGGGCATGAAGCCGCGTTCCCTCCTTGATGACAACTCCCGCCGCGAGCGGTTTTCCGGGCGCGAAGGCCTCGCGTTTTGCCGCGATCTGTCCGATATTTTCTCTCGTAAATGCAATGTTTAGATTGGCCAAGACGGTCTGCAACCCGGACATCGTGAACTCCCTTTCTCCGGCAAAGTCGGTCAATAAACTGGCGTTCAATTACACGCTTTGAACAAGGCCCATTGGCCGTGATGTGATTTTTATTTGGTCGGCCGCTAGCGTAGCATCCCGTGCGGACAAGTAAATCGGCTTGCTGAAAAACCACGCCATGGATAGCAGCCTCGAGCCATCCAATGAGTGACAAACATGGCACTTTGAATCGTCCGGTTAGCTTCAATCTGGCGAATTCAACCCTCGGTAAGTACAGGCCAATTGGTTGGTTGCGGCGCGGCCTCAAAGTGACGCCTTTGCGCCAAAGTCATTGCGCCGACAGCACAGGTCCTGACTTCGGGCGCGGGGCGCGAAAAATTGCGGATGGCTCCTCGTTGGCCCAATCAGAAGGAAGCCCGCGGCATTCCGTCCGTATCGCCGCATGGAATTGTGCAACTTACCAAGCTATGCTCGTCTGCAGGTCGATGAGCGTTTCGGCCGCTGACGAGGCTGCGTATGCATTGCTTGCGATGCGATAGCCAGAACAACGCTGGCAATGAGTATTGCGAGAGCTGTGGTGCGTCTCTCGGAATTAAATGCGAGGTCTGTAACCATATCAACGGACCGACCAGCCGCTTTTGCGGGCAATGCGGCGAGGCCCTGGGTTTGGCATCGGCAAGGCCGGATCCAAGCTCGCAGCGCATCCTACGGTCGTTAAGCACCAAGGGCGGGGAACGCAAACGCCTCACGGTCCTTTTCGCGGACATCCGAAATTCGACTAGTCTGATTGATAGTCTCGGTGATCCCGAACTGGGCATGCGGCGTCTTGAGCCAGTGCTCGGCCTCATGAAGGAGGCCGTTCATCGCTACGATGGTATCGTCAACAAGATACAGGGCGATGGCGTGATGGCGCTTTTTGGTGCGCCGCGACCTCACGAGGATCATGCCGTACGAGGCTGTCTGGCTGCTCTGGCCATGCAGGACGCGGTGGCGAGGCTCGGAGACCCGAGTTTGCAGATCCGTGTCGGCCTTCATACCGGTGAAGTCGTCGTTCAGACCGTAAAGAACACCATTTACCAAACCTATGACGCCGCCGGGCCGAACGTTCACGTCGCAAACCGAATGGAGCAGATGGCGGATGACGGCAGCATCCTCATTACCAAAGATACCTACGCCGGCGCCAAACAGTTCGTGGAAGTCGTGCCGCTCGGCGTGCAGAGCATCCGCGGCATCGCAGCGCCCGTGGAAACGTTCCGGCTGACCGGACTGTTGAATGCTCCCGCCAGCAATGTCTTCCGCAGTGGAAGGCGCTTGACTTCCTTCATCGGACGAAGCGGCCAACTCGCCGCCATCGAGCTCGAACTCGCAAATACCGTAAAGGGTGAAGGTCGGGTGATCGGCGTTGTCGGAGAGGCCGGCATCGGTAAGAGCCGCCTCTGCTTTGAATTTGCCGAAAGTTGCCGGCGAAGAGGCATCCGCGTCTACGAAGGACGCGTCCTGGCCCACGGCCGGGCTACGCCCTTCCAGCCGGTGCTGGAACTGTTGCGCGACATTTTCGGCATTCGGGCCAAGGATTCCGTCGCGGTCTCCCGGCGCCGCGTCATCGACCGGTTCGAGGCGATTTCATCTTCGGGCCATACCCTGCTTCTGTTGCTGGAGTTCCTCGGCCTGGCGGACGCCGCGCATCCGGCGCCAAAACTTGATCCGAGGGCGCTGAAAATACATCTGCTCGATTTAGTCAGGACTCTCGTGCATTCAGTTCCTCGCGACACTGCGACTGTCGTCCTGATCGAGGATCTACACTGGATCGACGCAGCCAGCGAAGAATTTGTCGAGGCGCTGGCGGATGCGGTCGTCGGCACCACGACGCTTCTGGTCGTGAATTTCAGACCGGGTTTTACGGGAGCCTTCATGCAACGCTCGCATTATCGACAGATCGTCATGCCTCCGCTCGCCTCGGAGCAGGCAGAGCATTTGTTGCGAGAGCATTTCGGCCAAGATCCCTCGCTCGCCCTGCTAAGCCGGAATATCATCGAGCGCGCGCAAGGTAATCCGTTCTTTCTCGAGGAGCTCGTCAATGCGATTGTCGAACGCGGTGATTTCGAGGGTGAGCGAGGTGCATACCGGCTGAAGCAGAGCATCGATACAGTTCCTCTGCCTTCAACCGTGCAGGCCGTCGTAGCGGCACGCATCGACCATCTCGAGGAGGTCGCCAAACAGGTTCTCGAAACGGCATCCGTGATCGGCCGATTGGTCGCGCTGGCGATTCTGGAACCCGTTGCTGCCCTGCCCCATGAGGAATTGTCAGAAGCGATATTTCATCTCCGGCGAGCGGAACTACTTTACGATTTGCCGCCCTACGATCAGGGACTTCTTGCATTTCGCCATCCGCTGATCCAGGAGGTGGCCTACGCGATGCAACTGAAGTCGCGACTCATCGTGTTGCACGCGGCCGTCGCCAAGGCGATCGAATGCTTCGAATGGGGAAGGCTCGACGAATTCGCAAGCCTGCTCGCTTTCCATTATGAGGCGGCCGGTCGGCCGCTCGAGGCCGTCACGCATCTCGAACGCGCCGCCCGATGGATCGGCAAGACGAATTCCGCCGAAGCTCTCAAGACCTGGAAAAAAGTTCGATCGCTGCTGCAGGATCAACCTCGATCCGAGCACAATGATCGGCTCCGCGCACTTGCCAGCGGTCAAATCCTGAATTTCGGCTGGCGAGAGGGCATGTCCGCCGATGAAGTGAGGCCGTACGCCGAAGAGGCGCTCACCTATGCGCGCGCCGCCGACAAGATGAACGAACCGATACTGCTTGGCGCGTACGGCCGGATCCTGGCGGCGACAGCGGCGGCGGACGATTACGTTCGTCTCGTGCAGGACGCGATAAAACTGACATCCGACCACGGAGACGTGGGACGTTTTGCGACGATCAACGCCATGCTCAGCCAGGCGTTCTTCCTGTCCGGCCGGCTCAACGAGGCCCTGAATGCCGGCGCTGTCGCGCTTGCCGCCATCACCGAGCAGGGCGGCTTCGAAACCAACGTTACCCTGGGATTGAACGCCAACCAGATCCTGGGGTTTGATATCGAGCATTGGGTCAAGTGCCTGAGGACCAGAATACTGGTCGGGCTCGGCCGCTTTGGCGAAGCCAACGAACGGTTGGCCGAGGTGCTGCAGGCCACCCCAAAGGGCGTCGCTCCCGTCGTTCAATTTCTTCCGCATGCTGCATCGGTTGAAATGGCGTGGCGGCTGGGTGATGCCGATCTGGCCCGCCAGCATGCCGAGAAGGTGGCCGAGTTGGCGGACCAATCCGCAATGCCGTACTTGCGTGTTGCGGCGATGGCGTGCGCCGGACTCGCGAAGAGTGCCGCCGGCGATTTCGCCGCGGCGGCAAATGCCCTGCGCGAGGCGATCGATTTCGCCCGCCGGGCCAGGGCTGGGCTCGAATTCGAGGCACGGATGCTCGCCGATCTTGCGGACGCTCTCTATCGCGCGGGCGATCTCGCGGCTGCCGCGGAGGTGAGCGCGGAGGCCATTGCCGTCGCCAGGCGGCGGACCGATCGAATTGCCGAATGTCACGCCTCTCTGGTGCGGGGCATTATCCTAGCCGTCGACGATGGAGGCCGCGGCGATGGCGAGGCTAGGCGCCTGCTTGCGCACGCCGAACAATTGTTCGGTGAATCCGGCGCGGCGTTCTATGAGCCCCGGCTGGTTCAGCTTCGATCGCGCCTTGAACGACCGGGATGACGAGGTCAGGGTATCGCTTGTTTTTCAATCGGCAACTTTAAAAACGGAGGAAATTACAATGGGATCATCGATCCAGGACACCACCACGTCGGACATGATCTATCTGTTGAACAAGCGATTTGGCATCGACGGGATACTAGAGATGGTCGAGTTGCAGACGGAGTTTCATATCTTTTCTGCCGATCATAGCTTGCAGCACTCTTTTGGTCTCTTGGGTATCACGCCGTGGGACCCGTTCGAGCGGGAACGCTGGTACAAGTTCCTGGAGCTTCTCAAGACCTACCCGTCGGACCTTCCGAAAGTTAATGGGCATGATCGGGTGGTCAAGGCATACAAGGACAATCTTGAGGGCGAGCCGACGATCTGCGTATTCATCGACGTCCACTTGAAGGAAAAGGACCCCAGAGTGACGGTGTACGAGGGACAACCGATCCTCTACTCGTTGCAGACCTACCTTGTCATTTCAATTCCAGTCACGCCCGCACCTTTGTTCCCACCGCACACCGCAGAGGCCGGGAAGAAACCGCGCGCGGCGAAAAGCAAGAAATGAAGCTCCGAAGCGAAGGCGACGGCGCTAACGATCCTGGCAGCGTGTATGCCGACGTTGCGGCGTATTACAGTGCGTGCGTTGCCAGACACGGTGCAACACCCCTGGGGGTGGACTGGTCTTGCCAGGCCACCCAAATGCTGCGCTTTGTGCAGCTCCTGAAGATCTGCGATTTCTCGGCGCCGTTCACCTTGAATGACATCGGATGCGGCTACGGCGCACTCGCAGCGTTCCTCGCCATGCGCTACCCCAAATCCAAGATCGATTATCTGGGCGTAGACCTCTCGCGCGCCATGGTCAGCCGGGCGCGTCGACGCTTTTCAGGTCCGGATCGGCGTTTCGTCGTTGGAAAAGCGAGCCCGCGGATCGCCGACTATTCGCTCGCAAGCGGAATCATGAACGTCAATTGCGGCCATTCCCGAACGACCTGGGAGGGCTATATCGCCATCATATTGAGGCAGATGCGACGCACCAGCCGCCGCGGCTTCGGCGTCAATTTCGTTGTCGACGCGGCGCGGCGGTCGGCCGAGCCGCTGCCCGACACTCTCTATCGCACCTCCCCACAGCCCTGGATTCGTTTTTGCGAGCGTGAGCTGGGCTGTTCCGTCGAAACAATAGATGACTATGGCATGAAGGAGTTTACCCTGCTCGTTCGATGCAATCAGACGGCAGCGGCCTGAGATTGCCGCCTCCAGCAAACCCAACCAAGCGCATTGACAGCCCGCGCCGGTTTCGCTGTAATGACCCGCTATGGGGGTTCTGCGATCCCCCCGTGAGGCGACATGCCCAAGTATCGCGTCCCGTTATTTTTACGAGGGCGCATCCATGTCATCCTTCACCACCATATCCCCAGACAAACTTGCCCGACTGATCGGCACGGCGAACACCCCTGCCCTGATCGACGTGCGCACCGACGAGGACTTTGCCGCTGACCCCCGGCTGATCCCCGGCGCGGTCAGGCGCAGCCATGAGGACGCCGCCGATTGGGGCGGTGAATTCTCCGGCCGGCCGGCCATTGTCGTCTGCCTGCGCGGCCAAAAGCTCGCGCAGGGCACCGCCGCCTGGCTCAGGCAGGCCAGTGCCGCGGCCGAAACGCTCGAAGGCGGCTTTGAAGGCTGGAAGACATCCAATCTCCCGCTGGTGCCGGCGGAGAAGCTGCCGCCGCGCGACGCTCGCGGCCGCACCGTGTGGGTCACGCGGGCAAGACCGAAGATCGACCGCATCGCCTGCCCCTGGCTGATCCGCAGATTCGTCGATCCCACCGCCGTGTTCCTGTTCGTGGCGCCGTCGGAGGTTTTGGCGGTCGGCGAGCGCTTCAAGGCGGCGCCGTTCGACGTCGAGAACGTATTCTGGAGTCATCGCGGCGAACTCTGTACCTTCGACGTCATGATCCAGGAATTTGGCCTCGCGACGCCGCCTCTGCTGCGGCTTGCTACCATGGTGCGCGCCGCCGACACTGCCCGGCTCGATCTCTGTCCGGAAGCGGCGGGGTTACTCGCCGCATCGCTCGGGCTGTCGCGGATGTATGACGACGATCTCGAGCAGTTGGCGGCCGGCATGACCCTCTACGACGCCCTCTACCGCTGGTGCCGCGACGCGGCTGAAGAAACCCATAACTGGCCGGCCGGCAAGAAATGATGGACGGCATAACGAACCGAACCACGGAAGCTGATGCCGGTCACGGCATCAGCTTCACCGAGGCCTTTCGGGTATGGCTGCGGGTCGCGTTATTAAGTTTCGGCGGTCCGGCGGGGCAGATCGCGGTCATGCATCGCATCCTGGTCGAGGAGAAGAACTGGATTTCCGAAAGCCGGTTCCTGCACGCGCTCAACTATTGCATGTTGCTGCCCGGCCCCGAGGCGCAGCAGCTCGCGACTTATATCGGCTGGCTGTTGCACCGGACCAAAGGCGGCATCATGGCGGGCGGCCTGTTCATCCTGCCCGGCATCATCGCCATCATGGGATTGAGCTACATCTACGCCGCCTTCGGCAACGTCAGTTATGTCGAGGCGCTGTTCTTCGGACTAAAGGCCGCGGTGCTGGCGATCGTGATCCAGGCCGTGGTCCGCGTCGGCAAGCGCGCGCTGCGCAACCGCATCATGATCGCGCTCGCGGCGGCAGCCTTCATCGCGATCTTCTTCTTCGACGTGCCCTTCCCGGTCATCATCATATCGGCAGGCTTGATTGGCTATGCCGGCGCAAAGAGCGGCCGCAGCGAATTCGCGGCCCTCGAGCACGGCGGCGGAAAGACGGCGACCGTCGACAGCATGCTTGGGGAGGAAATGCCCGACCATGTCCGCCCCAGCGTGCCGCACGCGCTCAAGGTCGGCGCATTCTGGCTCGCGATGTGGCTGGTGCCGGTTGCAGCGCTCTTGATCGCGTTCGGGCTGGGCAACGTGTTCAGCCAGATCGCGCTGTTCTTTTCCAAGATGGCGATGGTGACGTTCGGCGGCGCCTACGCGGTGCTCGCCTATGTCGCGCAACAGGCGGTCGAGCACTATCATTGGGTCAACCCGCACGAGATGCTCGACGGCCTGGGGATGGCCGAGACCACGCCGGGCCCGCTGATCATGGTGCTGCAATTCGTGGGCTTCATGGCGGCCTATCGCGATCCAGGCTCGCTGTCGCCGATGCTCGCTGGCACGCTCGGCGGGCTGCTCGCGACATGGGTCACGTTCACGCCCTGCTTCCTCTGGATCTTCCTCGGCGCGCCCTTCATCGAGACGCTGCGCGGCAACAAGGCTCTCGCCGGCGCGCTGACCGCGATCACCGCCGCTGTCGTCGGCGTGATCCTGAATCTATCGATCTGGTTCGCGCTCCACACCGTGTTCCGGGCGACCTCGAAGGTCGCGTCCTACGGACTGTCGTTCGACATGCCGGTTGTGTCGAGCGTCGACATTGCCGCGCTGATGCTGGCGATCGCGGCGGCGACCGCGATCTTCCGCTTTAACCTCGGCATGCTGACGGTGCTCGGCGGGTCGTGTGCCGCGGGCGTGCTGTTGCGGCTGGTGGGGGTGATTTGAATCGCGTGATTAGAGCGAGATCGCAATCAGTTCCTCGACCAGGGGACCGCCGCCGACCGGAAACACGATGTATTGCTTGCCACCGGCCATATAGGTGATCGGCGCGCCGATCGCGTTGGCCGGCACGGCAATCTCCGCCAGCATCGCGCCGCTGGCCTTGTCGTAGATCCACACATGCGGATCGAAATTGTTGAGATCCGCGATGCGGCGCGTACCTCCGGACAGCAATCGCGGCGCACCGAAATATCCGGACTGCACCACGATCATCACGGTTTTGGTAATCAGCGCCCAGCTGCGGCCAGGAAACCCCAACCGCTCGCGAATGCCTAGTTGTTGGATTGCCGGAATAAGCTCGGCGCGCCCGACGGGAATCCGCCAGCGATGCTCGCCGGTGTTCATGTCGATGGCGACGATGCTGCCGAATGGCGGCTTGAGCAGCGGTAATCCGCGCGGGCCCCGCAGATAGTTGAATTCGCCGATGAAATCGTAGGACGATTCGCCTGATCGGGGCTTGCGAACGGAAACGAGGAATGGCAGCCGGTAAGTCCCGACATAGAATATGCCGGTTTCCGGGTCGATCGCGGCACCCGCCCAATTGCCACCACCGGCTACTCCCGGAACCTGGACCGTGCCGCGCTCGGAAGGCGGCGTGAACAGCAATCCGTGATCGTATTTGGCGACAATGTCCTTCGCCTCCTGGCGTAGCTCCGGGGTCAGATCGATCAGATCGTCGTCGTGCACACCTTGTATGTCGATCGGCGCCGGCCTGGTCGGAAACGGCTGCGTCTTCGATGCATGCTCGCCCGGCATGCTGGACGGCGGCACCGGCTGCTCCTCGATGGGCCAGACCGGTTGGCCGGTGACGCGATCAAACACGTAGACGAAGGCCTGTTTTGTCACCTGCGCGACCGCCTTGATGGCTTTTCCGCCGACGGTGATATCGATCAGGTTCGGCGCGGCCGGCGTGTCGTAATCCCACAGTCCGTGATGAACCAACTGGTAGTGCCAGACCTTCTTGCCGGTCGCCGCCTCCAGACAAACCAGACTGTCGCCATAGAGGCCGTCGCCGGGACGATCGCCGCCGTAAAAGTCGTTGGTCGGCGTGCTGACCGGGAGATAGACGTAGCCCAATTCCTCGTCGGCGCTCATCGGCGCCCAGACGTTGGCGTTGCCGGTCTGCCTCCACGAATCTTTCTCCCAGGTCTCGACGCCGGGCTCGCCTTCCTGCGCCACGGTATGGAAGGTCCAGAGCAGACGGCCGGTAACCACATCGAAGCCGCGCACGTCGCCCGGCGGCGACGGCCGGTGTCCCCACCAGTCCATCACCGATGAGCCGACCGCGATCACGCCGCGCACGATCACCGGCGGTGAACTTGCGGTGTAGTAATCGCGATCCACCGGCCGCCGCATGCCTTGGGTGAGATCGATCCGGCCGTCGGCGCCGAACGTCGGAATAGGTTTGCCGGTCTTCGCATCCAGCTCGATCATCTGCGCGAATGCGGTGAGGATCACGATGCGCTCATCATCGCCATTGCGCCAATAGGCGACGCCGCGATGCAGCCAGCCGTCATTGGCGGGAATGCCGAGGCCGTTCTCGTAGATTTTGGGATCGAACACCCATTTGGTCTCGCCAGTGGCGGCATCGATGGCAGCCACCTGCGACAGCGATGTTGAGGTGTAGAGCACCCCGCCCACCATCAGCGGCGTCGATTCATTGGCGCGGGTCGGGCCGACATCGGGTTGGCTTCCTTGATCGCCATGTCCGGCGACTTCCAGCGCCAAACCACATGCAGGTCCTTGGCGTTGTCGCGATCGATCTGCGTCAGCGGCGAATAGCGCGCAGCGGCATACGTTCCGCCGTAAGCCGGCCATTCGCCCTGTGACATTTGCTTGACGGATTCGGGCGAGGCGCCGGGGATGGCCTGGGAATGGGCAGCCGGCAGGCCTGGTACGACGAGCGCGACAACGATGATTATTGCCGCTCTGCCCAATGCCGCCTCCGCGATTTGCAAGGCAGAGCATCGACGAGAAACGGACCGCCGTCAAAGAAGATTTTATTCCATGCCAATTATTTTGGCCGCCCAGATGAGTCCCGGCTGGCGCGGTCGGCGCCCGGCGTGCAAACTGCGGCCTTCGCTTTAACGGCAACAAAAAAAGGCCGCGCCAGGACGCGCGGCATTCGGAAAGACAAGGGAGAGAAGCATGGCCAAGGCACCGCCTTCCGCCAAACGCGACCGCATCAAGGCGTTTACGCCGGCACTGGTCGATTACACCAACGATGTTATTTACGGCGACCTGTGGGAACGCAAGGCGCTCTCGAAGCGCGACCGCAGTCTCATCACGGTCGCGGCGCTGATCGCGACCTACCGGCCGGAGCAGCTGGTATCGCATCTGACGCGTGCGATCGACAACGGCGTCACCCAGGAAGAGATCACCGAAGTCATCACCCACATGGCGTTTTACGCAGGCTGGCCTGCCGCGATGTCGGCCGCACAAGTCGCCTACACGGTGCTGGTCGAAGACAACGAGGGGAAATGACGATGGCCACTGACGTTGTCATAGGCTTCATCGGGCTCGGCACCATGGGTGGCAAGATGGCCACCAACATTCTCAAGGCCGGATACAAGGTGGTGGTGCACGACCTGCACCGGCAATCGGCCGGCCATCATTTGCAGGCGGGAGCCGAATGGGCGGATACGCCGCGCGCGCTGGCGGAGAAGTCCGACGTGATCTTCACCTCGCTGCCTGAGCCCGCGGATGTCGAGCGCGTCTCGCTGGCGGCCGATGGTCTGATCGAAGGTGTCAAGAAGGGCGCGGCCTACTTCGATCTGTCGACAAACTCGCAGAGTGTCGTGAAAAAGATTCACGAGGCTTTTGCCGCCAAGGGCGCGCAGATGCTCGATGCGCCGGTGAGCGGCGGCCCGTCGGGGGCTGCGTCGCGCAAGATGGCGATCTGGGTCGGCGGCGATAAGGCGACATTTGACAGGCACAAAGCCGTGCTCGACGCGATGGGCGATCGCGCGGCCTATATCGGGCCGATCGGCACCGCCACCGTCGCCAAGCTCGTGCACAACATGTCGGGCTATGCGATCAGCTGTGCGCTCGCCGAGACCTTCACCATGGGCGTCAAGGCCGGCATGGATCCCGTGGCGCTGTGGGAAGCCGTGCGCCAGGGCGTCGGCGGCCGACGCCTCACCTTCGACGGCCTGCTCGATCAGTTCCTGCCCGGCCAATACGATCCGCCGAATTTTGCGCTCAAGCTCGCCACCAAGGACGTCAAGCTCGCGACGGAGTTGGGACGCGAGCTCGGCGTGCCGATGCGCATCTGCAACCTCGCCTACGCCGAGATGAGAGAAGCGTGCAACCGCGGCTGGGAGGGACGCGACTCGCGCGCCGTGATGCTGCTCGAGCAGGAGCGCGCAGGCGTCAAGATAGCGGCCGATCCGGAACGCGTGAAGCAAGCGGCGGAACGCGCGAAGTCCGGCTGAGGCCTACTCCATGCCGCGGCCGAACTTGTTCGATTTCGGCAGCCCGTGGGCGAGGCGACCGGCATCGGCGCGGTTGCCGCGCCAGTCCGACAGCTCCTTCCAGCTCATGCTTTGATCGCGGCCAGCGGAATCCTTCCAGCTAAGCCCCGCCTTGGAATCGAACACGGCTATGTCGGAAAGCGAACCCCCTGAATATTTCTGCAGCCGGACGCCGCGGCCGCGCGCCATTTCCGGCACCTGATCTATACCGAACAGCACCATCTTGTGGTTGGTGCCGATCACGGCAACCGTGTCGCCTGCCACGGTCGCAATCGCGCGCGCCTCGTTCGGCATCTCGACATTGAGCACCTGCTTGCCCTTGCGGGTGTTGCCGACGCAATCGTCCTCGCCAACGACAAAACCCTGGCCCTGGCCGCTTGCGATCAAGAACTTGCGGCCGCCCTTGTTGACGAACAGCGACACGATCGCCGCGTCCTGGTCCATGTCGACGAACATCCGGATCGGCTCGCCATGGCCGCGCCCGCCCGGCAATTTTGCCACGTCCAGTGAATAGAACTTTCCGTTGGTCGCGAACAACAGCAACTTCGAGGTGCTCTCCGCGAAGAACGCCTGATCGAGCTTGTCGTCGGTCTTGAAGGTCAGGCCCGCGAGATCGGCGACGTGACCTTTCAGGGTGCGCACCCAGCCTTTTTCCGAGACCACGACCGTGACCGGCTCGCGCTCGACAAAGGCTTCCTCGATCGCGGCGAGATCGTGCTCGGGCGCGTCGGCGAAATGGGTGCGGCGTTTTCCCAGCGGCGTCTTCGGCCCGAAGATGTCGCGCACTTTTCGCACCTGCTCGCCGACCTTGGACCATTGCTCGGCCTCGGAGGCGAGAATGGCCTTGACGCCTTTCAATTCGCCGCGAAGGTTCTTGTCCTCGGTGCGGATTTCGAATTCCTCGAGCTTACGCAGAGAGCGCAGGCGCATGTTGAGGATGGCTTCGGCCTGGACCTCCGTGAGCTTGAAGGTCTTCATCAAGACCGGTTTTGGCTCATCCTCGGTGCGGATGATCTTGATCACCTTGTCGATGTTCAGATACGCGATCAAATAGCCGCCAAGCACTTCCAGGCGGTTTTCGATCTGGGCCTTGCGGTAGTTAGTGCGGCGGATGAGCACGTCGCGCAGATGGTCGAGCCATTCGCGCAGGCACTCGGCCAGCCCCAGCACCTTGGGCACCCGGCCCTTCACCAGCACGTTGAGGTTCAAGGGAATCCGGCTTTCCAGCTCGGTCAGCCGGAACAGCAATTCCATCATCAATTCGGGATCGACCGCGCGCGACTTCGGCTCGAGGACGAGACGGATGTCCTCGGCGGAATTCGTCCCTGACATCGCCGACCAGCGGCAGCTTCTTCTCGTTGAGCAGCTCGGCGATCTTCTCGACCAGCCGCGACTTCTGCACCAGCCAGGGGATTTCAGTGACAACGATGACCCAGGTGCCACGGGCGCCCTCTTCCTGCACCCATCTGGCGCGGGTGCGGAATGAGCCGCGCCCGGTGACGTAGGCCTCCGCGATCAATTCTTTGGAATCGACGATGATGCCGCCGGTCGGAAAATCCGGCCCCTTGACCCATTTCAGGAGCGCGCGCGATTTGGCCTGCGGCTTGTCGATCAGATGCAGCGCGGCCTCGCAGAGTTCGGCGGCATTGTGCGGCGGGATCGAGGTCGCCATGCCGACCGCAATCCCCTGCGCGCCGTTAGCCAGCAGGTTCGGAAATCCGCCGGGCAGGACCACCGGCTCCCTGGTCTGGCCGTCATAATTGGCGCGGAATTCGACGCCGTCCTCGTCGATGCCGTCGAGCAAGAGCCGCGCGACCTCGGTCATGCGCGCTTCGGTGTAGCGATAGGCGGCCGGATTATCGCCGTCGACATTGCCGAAATTGCCCTGGCCGTCGACCAGCGGATAGCGCGAGGAGAAATCCTGCGCCAGCCGCACCATGGCGTCGTAGATCGCCTGGTCGCCGTGCGGATGGAACGAACCCATCACGTCGCCGACAATTTTTGCGGATTTCTTGAACGGGCTGCCCGGATCGAGCCGCAACAGGCGCATGCCGTAAAGGATGCGGCGGTGCACCGGCTTCAAGCCATCGCGCGCATCGGGCAGCGCGCGATGCATGATGGTGGAGAGCGCATAGGCGAGATAGCGCTCTTCCAGCGCGTCGCGCAGCGGAACCTCGTGAACCTCGGCCGGTTCAGGCGGAATCAGTGCTTTTCCCATGAGATCGGGTTAATCGCTGATCGTTGCTCCGGCAAGGCGCTAATCGAGGCATTCGTGGGCGCCGCAGGATGCGCCTCAAGGCACCTGGCGATCGCCGGTGGAGAGGATTTTGGTTTTACTACCCCCGCCTCGCCGGGGCTCGCGATCATTCGCTAGGCGACCGTCCGCTTTGCGATGACTTGCCGGAAATCCGTTGCCAGGTCGCCGTAGTAACCGGCGAGGACCTCATACAGGGCCCGCTGGGGCCCTTCCTTCGCCTGCTCGGCCCACTCTTTGCACTTGGCGGCCTTGCCCTCGTATTTTTCGACTTTCGTCTGAAGATCCGCCTCCATGGCACCACTCCACGCCACAACGAAACAACCAGCGAAAGTAGGCTGGCAGCCTCCCCGTTCGAAAAGATGGCCGGCATAAGGAGATTCTGTAGCGTGGCGCCGGTGGTCAGCCCCCTCCCATGGGGCTGGGCCAGATGCTGACCGCCGCCCGCGAAAGGGCACGAAGGTGGCATGCCGCAGCTGCGAACGCCGGGACAAGGCATTGAAGCTTCTCGGCTATATCGAGCCCGCCCTCGCCCTCTGCCTGGTCACCGCGTTGATAAAGCCCTCGCGGGCGTCGGAATGGCCCTGCCCGCGCGGTTCCAGCACATGGCGCAGCAGGAACGATCCGGTGAGCTGAAAACCGTCCTTTAGGTCCTGGTCCGACCAGCCGTTCGAGGTGCCCTCGGCCTTGCGCAAAAACGCCGGCAATCGCAACAGCCGCTCGCGCCAGGGCTCGCCGGCAGTGCGAGATACCGCGCCGCCGGATTTCGGCGACACATAGACCAGGTCGGACGTCGCGCCAGTCGCGGCGCAGTTTTCCAGGTCGAGTCCGAAGCCGAGCTCGGCCAGCATCGCGAGCTCGAATTTGACGAGATGAACCGCGGCTTCGCCGGCATCGTCGAAATCATCGAGCGTGCGCTCGAGCATCTGGTAGATGTCCTCGTGCGGATCACGCTCCGGCAACAGCCGCGCCAGCGCCGCCAGATGCGTCACGCCGTAGACCGCGTGCGACGATGCCAGTAGCGTCGCAGCGCGCAACCGCGTGGCTTCGATCGCATAGGTGCCGAGGTGCTCGTCGAGCCGCGCCCGCCACACCGCGCGCACGCTGTTTCCCGGTTGCAGCAAGGGCCGCATCCGCGAAGCGGACCCGCCCCGCACCAGGCCGAGATGCCGGCCATGCTCGCGCGTCAGGAGCTCGACGATGGCGCTGGTTTCGCCATGCCGCCGTACCCCCAGCACGATGCCGTCGTCGGTCCATTCCATGAAGCGAGCTTACCGGATTCCGCTGAGGGACGCAGCTATCTCACCGCCGTCATTCCGGGGCGCATCGAAGATGCGAACCTGGAATCTCGAGATTCCGGGTTCGATGCTTTGCATCGCCACGGAATGACATCTCGAGATTTTGGGCCCGCGCCAACGCGCGCCCCCGAACGACGATAGCTACGCGTTGAACCAGCCCTGCGCGTCGCCGGTGAAGGAAAAATACAGCCCTGCCGCGGTCAGCACGCAGGACACGATCTCGATGCCGCTATCGAGTTCCACGCCGCTGTCGCCGACGACCTGCACCAGCGAAATGACCGACAGCACCAACGCCGCTGATAACACCCACCGCGGCCAGTTCTTGCGCCGCCGCGCGGCCAGCCGGACGAAATAAACCAGCAGCAGGATCATGCCGCCGGCCGTCAGGGTCGCCATCATGATCATCAATTCCGGCACCTCGGCGCTCGGGGTACGGTCCTGAAATGCGACCGACAGCGCGTCGAGCGACAGCGACAGATAGAGCAGCACTTCAAACCACAGCACGTTCTTGGGCACAGTCATCGCGGACGCCGTTTATTCCCTTATTATTCCAGATTATTCCTTGGGAAATTCCAGTCCCATTTCCCTGTAGCGGTCGGGATCGTCAGCCCAGTTCTCGCGCACCTTGACGAACAGGAACAGATGCACCGGAGCGCCCGCGATCTCGGCGATTTCCTTGCGCAACTCCGCGCCGATCGACTTGATGGTGGACCCATTCTTGCCGAGCACGATCTTGCGCTGGCTTTCGCGCTCAACAAAGATGGTCTGCTCGATGCGGATGGATTTGTCCTTGCTCTCGGTCCATGAGTCGGTCTCGACGGTGGATTGATACGGCAGTTCTTGATGGAGCTGTCGGAAAATCTTTTCTCGGGTGATCTCGGCCGCCAAATGCCGCATCGGCGCATCCGACATCTGGTCCTCGGGGTAATGGAACGGCCCCGCCGGCACCATCTCCGCCAGCGTATGACGCAGATCGTCGACGCCGTCGCCCGATAGCGCCGAAATCATGAAAGTTCCTGCAAAGCGCAAGCGGTCGTTGGCTGTCTTTGCCAGCGCCAGCAGTTTTTCGCGCGGTACCAGGTCAATCTTGTTGATGACCAGGATTTTTTCGTGATCGACGCTCGCGACCTTGCCCAGGATGGCGTCGGCCTCCTCATCGACCCCGGCCTTGGCATCCAGCAACACGCAGACGAGATCGGCGTCATACGCCCCGCTCCAGGCCGTCGACACCATGGCGCGGTCCAGCCGCCGCTTCGGTGAAAAGATGCCGGGTGTATCGACCAGAATGATCTGCGCATTGTCTTCGATCACGATGCCGCGGATCAGTGCCCGCGTCGTCTGCACCTTGCGCGAGACGATCGTCACCTTGGAGCCGACCAGCGCGTTGACCAAAGTGGACTTGCCGACATTGGGCGCGCCGATCAGCGCGACGAAGCCGCAGCGGGTGGCGCTCGTAGAGGGCGCGGAGGCGCTTACCTCAGCCATCATTGCCGCCGCCGACGCCTTCGCGCTCGATCATGACGGAAGCCGCGACCTTCTCGGCGGCGCGTTTGCTGCCGCCGACGCCTTCGGCAGGCTCGAGCCCCGGCAAATCAACCGCCACGCGGAATTGCGGATCATGATGCGGTCCGGTGCGCTCGACCTCGCGATATACCGGCGTCGGCAGACCCTTGCCTTGGGCCCATTCCTGCAGCACCGTCTTGGGGTCGCGCAGCGGCCGCCGCAGCTTGCGCATCCGCTCGGTCCAGTTGCGCGCGACAAATTCGGCGGCAGCGGCGTGGCCGCCGTCGAGATAGATCGCCCCGATCACCGCCTCGCAGATGTCGCCGAGCACGGATTTGCGCAAGCGCGCGCCGGCGCCTGCGCCGACCGCGCCGAGCTTGATGTCATCGGTCAAGCCGAGCTGCTTTGCCACGTCGGCACAACTCTCCTTGCGCACGAGGTCGGCGAGCCGCTTCGACAGCTCGCCTTCATCGGCCCGCGGGAAGGCGCGATACAACATGTCGGAGACAATCAATCCAAGCACGTGATCGCCAAGGAACTCCAGACGCTGGTAGCTGTCGGCGCGGTGGCGGGTGGCGGGCTTCAGCGCGGACACATGCGTAAACGCGGTCGTCAGCAGGGCGGAATCGGAGAATTTATAGCCGATACGCGCTTCTGTGGCGGCGATAGCGGCCTTGGCTGCGGTGGCCTTGCTGCCCTTGCTGCGCTTGTTTTTCGGCGCAGCTTTACCGCCGGCGTCAGGTGTTGCGCTCGGCTCGCCGGATGTCCTGGAATCCTGGATATCAGGCGCTTCGTCGTTCATCGCACGATTTTGAAGATGCGATTCCAGCGCACCGCCGTGGGCCAGCGCCAGAACATCCAGGCATGTTCGCCCTCCGCGATGGAGAAAAAGATCATTTGCGCGCGGCCGACGATGTTCTCGGCAGGTACGTAGCCGACCGCAGACAGCACGCGGCTGTCGGTCGAGTTGTCGCGGTTGTCGCCCATCATGAAGAAATGACCGGGAGGCACGGTGTAGACATTGGTGTTGTCGTAGAAGCCGTTATCGACGCAATCGAGGGTCTCGTAGCTGACGTCGTTCGGCAGCGTCTCCTTCCAGCGCTTCACCCGCGCGGTGGCGTCCGCCGATCCGCAAGGATCCTCGCCGATGAAATCGCTCAGGCGCTCGCGCTTCACTGGGGTGTCGTTGATGTAGAGCAGCCCTTCCTTCATCTGGATGCGGTCGCCCGGTAGCCCGATCACGCGCTTGATGTAGTCGGTCGAATCATCCTTCGGCAGGCGAAACACGATGACGTCGCCGCGGGAGGGTTCCGAGCCAAAAATACGGCCCGAGAACAATGGCGGCGACAGCGGAATGGAATAATGGCTGTACCCATAGGAATATTTCGAGACGAACAGATAGTCGCCGACCAGGAGCGTGGCCTTCATCGATCCCGACGGAATGTTGAACGGCTGGAACATAAAGGTGCGGATCACCAGCGCGATCAGCAGCGCATGGATGACGACGCGGATGGTTTCGCCAAGTCCGCTCTCAGATTTTGTCCCGGATGTCACGCTCATCGCTTTCTCAATTCCCCGTGGCAACCGCCTGCGCGGCGGCAGAACGTCTTCCTTACGCGAATAGCGCGCTGCCTCGCGTCAAGAATTTGGTCCTGATCCTGATCGTGAGAGCCAATTCCGGCGCAACCCCGGATTCGCCCTTGGCTGAATAGCTGCGCGTTTTAGACGTTTGTTCGAAGGCGCGCAATCAACGACCTCATCAAAACTTGCCAATCAATTGATATCTATCAGATTTTTAGTTTTGCGCCGGCTGGCAGTCCGGCCGGTCACGAATTGCCCGTAGGGATCGCCGAAATTATGACGAAGGCCTGTGCCATCGGCCAATCATCGGTAATGGAAAGGTCGATCCGCGTCTCATGACCTTCCGGCGTCAGCGACTGAAGCCGCGCCAGTGCCCCGCCGGTCAGCTCCAGGGTGGGCCGTCCCCCGGGCAGGTTCACCACCCCCATGTCACGCCACCAGACGCCGCGCCGGATCCCCGTGCCGAGCGCCTTGGAACAGGCTTCCTTGGCCGCGAACCGTTTGGCGAAGGTCGCGACGACCATTTTTTCGTTCTTGGCGCGGCGGTTGGCCCTGGCCCGCTCCGCGTCGGTGAAGATGCGGTCAATAAAGCGGTCACCGTGGCGCTCGATCACCTTGGCGACACGGCGGATGTCGACCATGTCCAAACCGATGCCGATGATCATGCGCGGCCCATGACATTTTGACGGCCACGGTCCATAGCCGCGCGCATCGTCCGCACCGTCTCGCCGAGGCCAATGAACAGCGCTTCGCCCATCAAGTAGTAGCCGATGTTGAGCTCGACGATTTCGGGCAGGCTCGCGATCCTCTCCGCGGTCGCGTAATCGAGGCCGTGACCGGCGTGCACCTCAAGCCCGGCCGAGCGCGCCAGCCTGCTGCCATCCACGATACGCTGCCATTCGGCCTCGGCCTTCGCCGCGTGGCCGTCGACCACGGCGTCGCACCAGGCACCGGTGTGAATTTCGATCACCGGCGCGCGCAGTTTTGCGGCCATCTCGATCTGGCGCGGCTCAGCTGCGATGAACAGCGAAACCCTTATCCCGGCGTCGTTCAATTTGACGATGAACGGCGCCAGCGCATTGTGCTGGCCGACGACGTCAAGACCACCCTCGGTGGTCAGCTCCTCGCGCCGTTCCGGCACCAGACACACGGCATGGGGTTTTGTGGCCAGCGATATCCGCAGCATGTCCGATGTCGCGGCCATTTCGAAGTTCAGCGGCTTTGAGATTTCCGCTTTCAGCCGCGCCATATCCTCGTCGCGGATGTGACGGCGGTCCTCGCGCAGATGCGCGGTGATGCCGTCGGCGCCCGCCTCGATCGCGACCAGCGCTGCGCGAACGGGGTCGGGCCGGTGCCCTGCCCTGGCGTTGCGGAGGGTGGCGACGTGATCGACATTGACTCCAAGGCGCAGCGGAGGGGTTTTTGGCATGACCGGCTTTCGGCAAACAGGACAGCGAATAACGTCCTCATCCTGAGGAGCGGCCGCTTGGCCGAGTCTCGAAGGATGGAGAGGTGGTTGTCTCATGGTTCGAGACGCGCGCAAGAGCGCGCTCCTCACCATGAGGAAGAATTATCTACCCATTGACGCGTTCGACCCGGGCGACAACGGCTTTGGCGCGCAATTGCGCGATAATGGCGCTGAGATGCTTCAGGTCATAGACCTCGAGATCAATCGTGAGCTCGGTGAAGTCGGGTGAGCGCCGCGACATGCTGATATTGTCGATATTGCCGTCATGCTCGGCGATCACGGTCGCCACCTGCGCGAGGCTCCCCGGCTCGTTGACATTGTCGACCAAAATCCGTGCCGGGAAGCGCTGCGGCGTGGTTTCGTCGACATCCCAGCGTACGTCGAGCCAGCGTTCGGGCTCCTCTTCGAAATCCTTCAGGGCCGGCGCCTGGATCGGATAGATCGTGATGCCCTCGCCCGGGGTGACGATCCCGACGATCCGGTCGCCGGGCACCGCGCCGCCGTTCGGCGCGAATTTGACCGGCAAATCGGAATTGATGCCGCGAATCGGTATCGCTTGAGGACTGCGCGCGGTCTCCGGCGGCGATTTCAGTTTGAGCTTGACGGCGAGGCTTTTCTTGGCGCCGTAACGGGCGACCCGCTCTTCCTTGTAGTCGGGATACATCGCGCGCGCGACGTCGGAAGCCTTCATCTCGCCGCGCCCGACGGCTGCCATCACATCGTCGATCGAGGCGCGCGCGAGCCGCGGCAGCGCGCCTTTCAGCTTGTCGTCGGCGTATTCGATTTTGGCGCGCTCGAACAGGCGCTCGACGATGCGCCGGCCAAGCCCGGCATATTGACCGCGCACCGCGGTGCGCGTCGCACGTCGGATCGCCGCTCGTGCCTTGCCGGTCACGGCCAGCGATTCCCAGGCCGAGGGCGGCGCCGACTGGGCCTTGGACGTCAATACTTCTACCTCGTCGCCGTTCTGCAATTCCGACGACAGCGGTGCAAACTTGCCGTTGATCTTGCACCCGACCGCGCTGTTGCCGACGTCGGTATGAACCGCGTAGGCGAAATCGATGACGTTGGCGTGGCGCGGCAGCGCGATCAGCTTTCCCTTCGGCGTGAAGCAGAACACCTGGTCGTGGAACAGCTCGAGCTTGGTATGCTCCAGAAATTCTTCCGGGTTGGCGCTTTCCGACAAAATCCCGACGGTGTGGCGCAACCAAGCAAAGGCATTGGACTCGCGCTTCAGCAACTCGGTCGGCGAACCCACGCCGTCCTTGTAGAAGGCGTGCGCGGCAATGCCGAATTCCGCGATCTCGTCCATTTCCTCGGTGCGGATCTGCAATTCGACGCGCTGGTTGCCCGGGCCGATCACGGTGGTATGGATCGAACGGTAATCGTTCTGCTTGGGCGTCGAGATGTAATCCTTGAAACGGCCGGGCACCACCGGCCAGGTGGTGTGCACGACGCAGAGCGCGCGGTAGCAGGCCTCCAGGTCGCTCATCACCACGCGGAACGCGAAAATGTCGGACAATTGCTCGAAACCAACCGACTTGCGCTCCATTTTGGTCCAGATCGAAAACGGCTGCTTGCGTCGGCCGTAGACGTGCGCGGTCAATCCGTTGTTGCGAAGATTCTTGGAGAGCTGACTTTCGATTTCACCGATCAGGTTGCGGTTGCGCTCCGCCAGCGTATCCAGCCGCTGCGTCACGACCGCATAGGCTTCCGGATCGAGGGTACGGAAGGCGAGGTCTTCCAGCTCCTCGCGCATCTCCTGCATACCCATGCGGCCGGCAAGCGGCGCATAGATATCGAGCGTTTCCTCGGCGATGCGGCGGCGCGACGCCGGCGGCACGAATTCCAGGGTACGCATGTTGTGCAGCCGGTCGGCCAGCTTGATCAGGAGAACGCGGACATCGTCGGCGATCGCGAGCAACAGCTTGCGCAGGTTCTCGGCCTGCTTGGCCTCGCGTGAGACCAGCTCCAGCCGCTTCAGCTTGGTCAGTCCGTCGACCAGCGCGCCAATCTCGTGTCCGAAAATCTGATCGATCTCGGCGCGGGTCGCCTCGGTATCCTCGATGGTGTCGTGCAACAGCGCGGCGACGATGGTGGCGTCGTCGAGCTTCAGGTCGGTGAGGATCGCCGCGACTTCGAGCGGGTGCGAAAAAAACGGATCGCCGGAGGCGCGGGTCTGCGAGCCGTGAGCCTTCATGGCGTAGACGTAGGCGCGGTTGAGCAGATCCTCGTTGGTGTCGGGATTGTAGGACCGGACGCGCTCGACCAGGTCGTATTGCCGCATCATCCGCGGACGCGGCGGTTTGCCCGTCCTCGCCGGCGCGAGCGACGAAGGGGCCACGGCGACCTGGTCGGTCGAGGCCTGCAACTGCGGTTGGCTGCGGCGCCAATACGCCATCGGATCATTGCCCTCAATTCGGGGCCACGGATGCCTGGTGTGGCGGTTCAGAAGTTCTCATCCTTGTTGCCGCGAGTTTGCGACGAGAAATTCTGGAACCAAAACCACACTAGAATCATAGATTTCTAGTGTCCTGTCGAATCCGAAATTCGCGTGGGAGGACGCTACCCAAGGTTACGAACTTCGGATTCGGCACACCAGTCTAGCGCCAAATCGGCGGTCCTCCGATCAATTTGGAGACAGCCCGCATCAAGCGCCCGCGGCAGTCCATGGTAACCATGAAAACGACAGCAAAAGCAAAGGCCCGGACAAATGTCCGGGCCTTGGTAAATTTAGCGATGCTGGAAGCAGCCGGAGCCGCCAGGGCTGCTTACTCGTCCTCTTCGGGCTGCTCCTCCGGAGGCGCCAAGCCTTCAAGGCCCTTCAAAAGCTCCTCCTCGGTCATGCGCTCGACCGCGACCTCGGTGTCGTCGGCATCGACGCTGGCGCCGGCCGAGCCGATCAAGGGCACAGTATCGGGCTCAGGCTCGTCGACTTCGACGAATTTCTGCAGGGAATGAACCAATTCTTCACGCAAATCTTCGGGGGAAATGGTCGAGTTCGCAATTTCCCGTAGCGACACGACCGGGTTCTTGTCATTATCGCGGTCAATCGTGAGTTGTGAGCCGGACGAAATCATCCGGGCACGGTGGGCGGCCAACAAAACCAGATCGAACCGGTTGTCGACCTTGTCAATGCAATCTTCCACGGTGACGCGCGCCATCGCCTGTCGCTCCCTTTAATGGGTCCGAATATGATGATTACGTCGGGTGTTATAGGTCCCGGGGCCGTTTCGCAAGACTAATTTGTGATTTGGCCAGCGCTGGCCCCTCTGTTAACCCACTTTGTGGGACGGCGCGTCCGAAGCCCCGGGACAGGGCCTTGGACAAGAAAACGCTTTATTGCATCGTCAAAACTATACCTTTATTGCCCTGACCTCCCCAATCTGCGGTAGCGTCTGTCCGGACCAATCCGATGGGAGGATTTGGCAGTACGTCGAGATGCGCGGGTCCGCCGCGGCCGCGCCAAAAAAGGCTTCCTAACAACTACGCGAGAAACTGAATGTCACCCACTACCAACAAGATCGCGCTCTTCATTGATGGCGCCAACCTTTATGCAACGGCCAAGACGCTCGGTTTCGATATCGACTACAAGCGCCTGCTAAAGGAATTCCAGAGCCGTGGCACGCTGTTGCGTGCGTTCTACTACACCGCGATTATCGAAGATCAGGAATACTCGTCGATCCGCCCCCTGATCGACTGGCTCGATTACAACGGCTACACCGTCGTCACCAAGGCGACCAAGGAATTCATCGACGCGAGCGGCCGCCGCAAGGTGAAGGGCAACATGGACATCGAGCTCGCCGTCGATGCCATGGAGCTCGCCGAGCACGTCGATCAGATCGTATTGTTTTCCGGTGACGGTGACTTTCGCTCGCTGGTCGAGGCGGTGCAGCGCCGCGGTGTCCGCGTCACCGTGATCTCGACGATTTCGAGCCAGCCGCCGATGATCGCCGACGAGTTGCGGCGTCAGGCCGACGTTTTCACCGACCTCGTCGAGCTGCAATCCAAGCTCGGCCGCGATCCATCCGAGCGTCCCGCCCCGCGCGAGCCGCGTCATCACGCGCCGCAATTCCTGCATCGCGCCACCACGACGGCGCCGAGGGGCGATGACGACGAATTCGACGAGTAAGGACGATCCGGCGTCGACCGGCGCCGCATCCCCTCGCTCCGAGCCCGATCGTGATTGTCCGCTCTGCCCGCGGCTTGCGGTCTTCCGCAACGAGGCGCGCCGACGCGAACCGGAATGGTTCAACGCGCCGGTGCCGTCTTTCGGTGATCCCAAGGCACCATTGCTCATCGTCGGCCTCGCGCCGGGCTTGCAGGGCGCCAATCGCACCGGGCGCCCCTTCACCGGCGATTTCGCCGGCGACCTCTTGTACGCGACGCTGCTCGAATACGGCTTTGCCAGCGGCACCTATCAGGCGCGGCCAAATGATGGGCTAAGGTTGGTCGACTGCCGGATCAGCAACGCGGTGCGTTGCGTCCCTCCGCAGAACAAGCCGCTGCCGGCGGAAATCAACACCTGCCGGCCTTATCTCGCCATGACCATCGCGACCATGCCAAGCCTGCGCGCGATCGTCGCGCTTGGCCGGATCGCGCATGATACAATCCTGAAGACGCTCAATCTTCGTAGCTCGGCCGCGCCCTTCGCCCATGGCGCCGTGCATCACGCCGGCGCATTGAAGCTTTACGACAGCTATCATTGCTCGCGCTACAACACCAATACCGGCGTGCTGACGCCAAAGATGTTTCGTGACGTGTTTGCCAAGGTGCGCGCGGAATTGTGCTAGAGTTCGTAGGGTGGGTTAGCGAAGCCTAACCCACCGATATCGTAGCTGTGGCGGGAATGGTGGGTTAGGCTTCGCTAACCCACCCTACAGATCAGGCCGGATTATCCTTCAGCCAGGCCAGCACGTCGCCGGCGTTGCGGTCGGGCGGAAACACCGGATAGAACACGTGGCGGATGCGCGCATTGTCAATGACCAGCGCGAGCCGCTTGATCAGAGTCAGTCCCGCCACTTCCATGGTCGGCAGATCGAGCGCGCGGGTCAGCACCAGCTTCTCATCCGACAGCACCGGAAACGGCAGATGCAGCCGCGCCGCCATCTCGGCCTGATAGCCGTTGCTCTGCGTCGACAGGCCGAACACGTGCGCGGCCCCAGCGGCCTTCAGATCCGAAAACAGGTCGCGGAATGCGCAGGTTTGTGGGGTGCAGCCGCGCGCGCCGGGGATCATGTCCCAGTCGTCGACCAGCGCGATCTTGCCGGGTTCGCCGGTGCGGGGATAGGCAAACACCACGGTGCGGCCCGGCAGCGCCGCCAGCGTCACCGAGGTGTCGTCGGTCGCAAGCAGGCTGACCTTCGGGATGGTCATGCCGTTGAGATGCGCCGCCGCGCCGTCGTCGGTCGGCGCCGGAATTTTGCTCCAGTCGACTTCAAGCAGATTCTTCTGGTTCATTGCCTAGTTCTCCGGTCGTCATTGCGTAGGATGGGTGAAGCCCATTGCGACGGCCTAATGGGTATCGCTTCGCTCAACCCATCCTACATTGTCAAAACTATCCCCTCGCTCGCATCAGCCGGCCCTTCTCCCTGCCCCAATCGCGCTTCTTCTCGCTTTCGCGCTTGTCGTGCAGCTTCTTGCCCTTCGCGACCGCCAAGAGCAGCTTGGCGCGGCCGCGTTCGTTGAAATAGAGTTTTAGCGGGATCAGCGTCATGCCCTCGCGATCGACCGCGCCCATCAGTTTGTTGATCTGCTTTTTATGCAGCAAAAGCTTGCGCGGCCGCTTCGGCTCGTGATTGAAGCGGTTGGCCTGCAAATATTCGGGAATATTGGCGTTGATAAGCCAGATCTCGCCGTCCCTGGAATCCGCGTAGGATTCCGCAATCGTGGTCTTGCCGTTGCGAATCGACTTCACCTCGGTGCCGGTCAGCGAAATGCCGGCCTCGATCGTGTCCTCGATCGCATAGTTGAAGCGCGCCTTGCGATTTTCGGCGACAACCTTGATCGCCCGCTCATTCTTCTCGGCCACTTCAAGCCTTCTTCAGGAGATCGCGGATCTCGGTCAAGAGCTCGACCTCGCGCGTCGGCTTCGGCGGCGCGGCAGGGGTCGCCTCCTCGTGGCGCTTGAACGTATTGATCGCGCGAATGACGATGAACAGCACAAAGGCGATGATGAGGAAATTCAGCGTCAGCGTGAGGAAGTTGCCCCAGGCCAGCACCGCGCCCTGCTTCTTGGCGTCGGCCAGATTGGACGCGGTAACCGCCTTGGAAAGTCCAGTGAAATAATTGGAGAAATCCAGACCTCCGGTGATCGAACCAATGATCGGCATGATGATATCGCCAACCAGGGAGGAAACGATGGCGCCAAAGGCCGCACCGATGATGACGCCGATAGCGAGGTCGACGACATTGCCCTTCATCGCGAATTCGCGGAATTCCTTCAGCACGTTAGAAACCTTTTTTCGTTCATCAGGCGAAGAAATTCAGTTGATCAGACCGGCATGCACCATGGCGCTGCGTACGGCAACACGGGTGGGCTCGGATACCGGCACCATCGGCAGGCGCAGCTTCTCGTCAATCTTTCCGAGCAGCGCCAGCGCGTATTTGACCGGCGCGGGGTTGCTTTCGATGAACAGATTGGTGTGCAGCGGCATCAGCTTGTCGTGCAGCTTCAGCGCGGTCGCAAGGTCGCCCTTCTGCCAGGCCAGATGGAACTCGGAGCACAGCCGCGGCGCCACGTTCGAGGTCACCGAAATGCAGCCATGGCCGCCATGCGCCATGTAGCCGAGCACGGTGGCGTCCTCGCCCGATAATTGGTTGAAATCCTCGCCCATCGCGGCACGCTGCTGCGACACCCGCACCATGCTGGCGGTCGCGTCCTTGACGCCTGCAATGTTCTTCAACTCAAACAGCCGCGTCATGGTGTCGACCGACATGTCGATCACCGAACGCGGCGGAATGTTATAGATGATGATCGGAATGCCGATCGCGTCGTTGATCGCCTTGAAGTGCTGATACATGCCTTCCTGGGTCGGCTTGTTGTAGTAGGGCGTCACTACCAGGACCGCGTCGGCGCCGGCCTTTTCCGCATGCTCGGCAAGGTCGATGGCCTCCTTGGTCGAGTTGGAGCCGGCGCCGGCGATCACGGGGACGCGTCCCTTGGCTACGTCCACACACCACTCGACCACGCGCTTGTGCTCGTCATGGCTCACGGTCGGGCTTTCACCGGTCGTGCCTACCGGCACGAGGCCGTGGGTGCCTTCGGCGATCTGCCAGCTGACAAGCGATCGGAACGCGGTTTCGTCGAGCGAGCCGTTCTTGAAGGGCGTTACCAAGGCGGTGAAGGATCCCCGGAATTTCGTCTTGGCTGCCATGGATTTCCTCCAAACGCGTGGTTTAGGGCGCTGCCTGTAAACCCTGTTTCGACGCGTTTTCTTAACGCGAACCGGTACCCACCCCGCTATCCAAGTGCGGGGCAGGCTTTCGCTCGAAAACGCTGTGTAACTTCAATTCATATCGGGTCTGGCGGTCCAGCGAAAGGCCGCGCGATTGGTCCCAGCCGCGATTTTGCCGCGGTCGTGGCGCAAAGACCTGAGCAGGCCGCGCGTAATAGGTATTTTGCCCGCATATTCAATCAACTAGACCTGATACCGAGCGATCGAATGATTTGCCGTGAAGGAACGCCGTGAACCGCCTGGTACGTGCAGCCGCGTTGCGATCGACAGCCTTGGCGACCAGCCTGACGTTGGCAGTGGGCTTTTCGGCGCTGGCTGTGGACGCCTGGGCGGCCAAGCCCAAGGTTCCCCTGCCGAAGCCGCGGCCGATCGCTCGCAACGTCGTGCCCAAAACCATCGCGACCAAGCCCACGGCGACCACAAGGACGGCGAGTGCCGCGCCGGTCGCCGTCGCTGTTCCCGCCGCAACGACAGTTCCCGCGGTCGCGCCGGTGCCCGCGCCCCGCCAGCGCGCTGCCCCGCCGCTGCGCAAACAGGTCGCGCCGGCGGCGGTCGCTGCGACGTCATCGACCTCAAAGGCGGACACCGACGCGCTCGAGAACGTCATCGAGCTGATCCGCAAGCACAAACCTGACGAGGCGACCCAGCTCGAAGCCACGATATCCGATCCGGTCGCAAGAAAGCTTGCGGAATGGATTATCCTGCGCAGCGACAACAACAACGCGACCGTCGAACGCTACCGCGCCTTCGTATCGGCCAATCCAAGCTGGCCGTCGCAGAGCTTCCTGCGCCGCCGCCTGGAAGCGGCGCTGTGGGACGACCATCGCGAGGATGCGGTCGTGTGGTCGTGGTTCGAAAGCGAATTGCCGCTGTCGGCCAAAGGCCGCATCACATTGGCGCGGGCAATGCTTGCGCGCGGCGACAAGACCAACGCCGAACGCCTGCTGCGCGAAGCCTGGCGCAACGATCCGATGTCGGAGGATACCGAGAGCGCCGCGCTCGATCTGTTCGGCGCGCTCTTGACGCCGGGCGACCACAAGGCGCGGATGGATTTGTTGCTCTATGGCAGCGAGCATGAAGCCGCCATGCGGGCCGCAAAGCGGTTAGGGGCCGGCTACGTCGCGCTGGCGAAGGCGCGGATCGCGTCTTACAAGAAGGCCTCCAACACGCGCGCATTGCTCGAGGCGGTTCCGCACGAGCTGCATGGCGATCCCGGCTATATCTTCAGCAAGATCCAGCTGCTCCGCCGCGAAGAGAAGTTCACTGAAGCGGCCCAGCTCATGCTCGGCGCGCCGAAGGACCCTGCCCGCCTCTATAATCTCGACGAATGGTGGACCGAGCGGCGCTTGCTGGCGCGCAAGATGATCGACACCGGCGAAAACCGCACCGCCTATCTGATCGCACGCGACGCGGCGCTGCCCACGCGCGACATCTACAAGACCGAGCAGGAATTCACGGCGGGCTGGATCGCGCTGCGGTTTCTGACCGATCCCGCATTGGCGACCCAGCATTTCGCCAAAATCGGCATCGGCAGCGTCAACCCGACGACGCTGGCGCGCGCCGGCTATTGGCAGGGCCGCGCCGCGGAAGCCGCCGGCCGCTCCGAGGCAGCACGCGCCGCCTACACCGCAGCCGCGGAGCAATCGACCAGCTATTACGGCCAACTGGCGCGCGCCAAGCTCGGGATGCCGCAGCTCGTGCTGAGCGACCCCCCGGCCGCGAGGTCGCGCAGCGTCGAACGGCTCGAGATCGTTCGTGCCGTGCAGTTGCTGTTCGACCTCGACGAGCGCGACATCGCGATTCCGATCTTCGCCGACGTCGGGGAAAACGGCGATCCCGATGCCATGTTGGGCCTGGGCGAATTGGCCTCGCGCGACGGCTATGCGCGCGGCATGCTGCTGGTCGGCAAGGCCGCGCTCAATCGCGGATTGCCGTTCGATTCTTATGCCTATCCGGTGACGGGCATTCCGCCCTACCGGCCGATCGGGCCCGAGGTCGAGAGAAGCGTCATCTTCTCGATTGCGCGGCAGGAGAGCGCGTTCAATCCAGGCGACGTCTCGCCGGCACAGGCCTATGGCCTGATGCAGGTGACGCCGGATGCGGGCCGCTACGTCTGCAAGAGAGCCGGCGTCAGCTTCGATCTCGCCCGGATGAAGACGGACCCGGTCTACAACGTAGCGCTCGGCGCCGCCGAACTGGGCGGTCTCCTCGAAGATTACCGCGGTTCCTACGTCATGACCTTTGCCGCCTACAATGCCGGCCGCGGCAGCATCAAGAAGTGGATCGACCGCTACGGCGATCCACGCGATCCCAAGGTCGACGCGGTCGATTGGGTGGAGCTGATTCCGTTCTCGGAAACCCGCAACTATGTACAGCGGATCATGGAGAACCTGCAGGTCTACCGCGCGCGGTTCGGCGGCGGGACGCGGCTGCAGATCGAGGCAGACCTGCACCGCGGCGCCAGCGTAGAATAGCCGCGGCACCCTCCCCTGGCGGAATTTATCGGGCTGGCGGGAAGACGGAATTAATCTCGCGCCTTGAACTGGCATCGGCTGGCAGTACCCGGGTCCGTCGTTCCTCTCGCGTCCCGCTATTGTTCCGGGATGGCCTCCCAAAACGGACGTTCCGCAATGCTTCACTTGCCAGCGGCCTTGATATTGTCCGCAAGAGCCTTGGCCAGCACGAGATCGCTACGGTCCAGACCACAGCCATCGATCAGGAAAGTGGCCAGATCCGGCTTACAACGCTTTTGGTCCATGCCTCCGGCGAATGGATCTCGTCGGACTGGCCGGTCTGCCCAACCAGCGAAACCGCAAACCCGCACCGGATGGGGGCAGCGCTCACCTATGCCCGGCGCTACCGGCGGTGGAGTATTGGTTTCTATAAACGCCTGCGTCGCGTCTGTTTGATGGTGTGGTGTTGGTAGCGTGCCGGAGCATCTCGGTCGGAGGATCATCGTACCGGCTCTCGCCGCAAGCCCAAAACCGCCACTGCATTGATCTCGATCAAGACCGATAAAATGATTTTCGACGGCCTGACAGCGCAATAATCTCAAGTGTTGCCCCTTTGTAACACCTGATCTGCACGAATGGTGTGAGGGTCCATTCATCGTTCTTGAGGGATTCTGAAAAAATGAAAAAGATAGTGCTTACGGCAACTGCATTTGCCGCATTGGCGGCTCCTGCGTTCGCTGCCGACCTTCCAGCTCGGCCCGTTAAGGCCCCCCCTCCGATGCTTGCCCCCATCTATGACTGGACCGGCTTCTATATCGGTGGCAATGGCGGCTGGGGTGAGAGCCGTAATTGCTGGGGCATCGTTCCGGTAGCTGGCGCATTGATCCCTGATGGTTGTCTCAGTCGGTCCGGCGGCGTCATCGGTGGCCAGATGGGCTACCGCTGGCAAATGGGTCAGGCTGTTTTTGGTTTGGAAGCTCAGGGCGATTGGGCGAATTTCAACGGCTCGCACATCAGCGTTTTCAATCCAGCGTTCACGACTGGCGTCAAAGTTGATGGCTTAGGGCTTTTCACCGGCCAGATCGGTTATGCTTGGAATGCGGCGCTGCTGTATCTGAAGGGCGGCGCGGCGGTGACGAGCAACCAGGCTTTCATAAACACCACACTTGGAGGCGTTGGTATTGCCTCGGCAAGCTCGACCCGCTGGGGTGGCACCGTGGGCGTCGGATTTGAGTACGGCTTCACTCCCAATTGGACGGCCGGTATCGAATACGATCACCTCTTCATGGGTGACTCAAATAATTCGTTCTCGGTAGTGAACCCCCTGCTTGCTGGTGCGCTCAATCGGATCAGCCAGGATGTGGATATGGTCACGGTTCGCGTGAACTTTAAGTTCGGTGGACCGGTCGTCGCGCGGTACTGATCTTTACCAGCTAACGCATAGAGGCCGGCTTCGCAGCCGGCCTCTATTGACTTCCAACTGCGACTGCAGCCCTAACCATCGGAGAAATACCATGAAGAAAATTATCATAGGAGCCGCATTTGCTGCCATTGGTTCTGCAAGCGCGTTTGCGGCAGACCTTCCTCCGCAGACCTATAAGAGCGCGCCCGTGGTGGCCCAAGTCTATAATTGGACCGGCTTTTATGTCGGCGTGAACGGCGGATACGGCTGGGGGACACAAGATCCGCTGACGCTCTTCTCCAACAGGTTCGACCGTTCAAGCTTCAACATCAGTGGCGGGATGTTCGGCGGGACCATTGGTGCCCAAATCCAGCAGGGATATGTCGTGCTCGGCATTGAGGGTGATCTCGATTGGGCGAATATCAAGGGCAATGGCATCTCGACGCCGACCATAGGGGGTGGACTGCTTTTCCCGGCGGGGATCGCCCTCAACATAGCGGCCAACACCAGTGCCGTTGGGACGGCTAGGATACGCGCCGGTGTCGCCGTGAATAATTGGTTGTTCTACGCTACGGGCGGCGCGGCATTCGTCAAAGAAAGCGCCAACGGTACCTCGATCGGCGGGGTGGCCTGCGGAACGCTCGGATTATTCCCCAATTGTGCTGCTTCCTCATGGCGGCCAGGACTGGCGGCCGGCCTTGGCGCCGAGTGGGGCTTTGCGCAGAATTGGAGCGCAAAGCTCGAATACCTCTACATCGACGCCTTAGGAAGCGGCGTCAGTACGGACCATATCAATACTATCCGAGCCGGCATCAATTACCGGTTCTGAAGCTCTCGGTTGGCGTGAACTTCGGTGGTTAAGCTTATCGATGACCTGACCACTGAAATGCCATGTTGACGATGTGGATAAGCCAGCGGCTAATAATTTCAGGAAGCCAGTCATGTTCAAACATTTCGTAGCGACGGTACTGGTTGCGCTCGCTGTTGCAGCCGTCTCGCCGGCAAGTGCCCAAACGCCGCCGACCACCAGTGCCGGTACACTCACCTGCAATATGGCGCCTTCGATTGGCCTGCTCATTGGATCACGGCAAAGGATGGCCTGCCGTTTCCAACCCAATGGTCCCTTCCCACCGGAAGCTTATGTCGGTGTCATGGGCACGCTGGGTCTGGATATCGGCATCACCGCCGGCGGTGTCTTGGCGTGGGGCGTATTGGCGCCGACGGCAGGCCCAATGCGCGGGAAGCTTGCCGGCACCTATGTGGGTGCGAGCGGCGCCGTTGGCGTTGGTGTCGGCGTTGGCGCCAACCTCTTGTTTGGCGGGTCTAACCGTTCGATCGCATTGCAACCGCTTTCAGTCGAAGGCTCGGTTGGGTTTAACCTGTCGCTTGGGGTTTCAAGTCTCACGCTTGCCTTGGCACAATGACGATATGAGCGAAAGCAACCCTCAGCCTTCATTACGACCACTGCGGCAACTCCGACGAAGTCGCCAGCGTTCGTAGCCAGTCATCAGAGGACGTTCGATGAAAATCACAATGCGTTTGCTGGCCAACTTCGCAATTCTGCCCTTGCTGGCCATCTTGTCGACGGGTTCGGTTTCCGCGGAGACGGATCCCGGGAAAGCGATCCTGGAAAAGCTGACTGCTAGAGTTGCAAAACTCGAAAGCGCTTGTGCAAAAGATATCAAGAAATATTGCAGCAACGTGACGCCCGGTGAGGGCCGCCTCATCTACTGCATGCAAGCCTATGAGGACAAGATCAGCCCGAAATGTGCGTTCGAACTTGAGGACGCCGCAACGAGCTTGCTCACCACAGCCGACGCGCTGAAAGACGCTTTAATGGCATGCAAGGCCGAGATTACGGGCGTGTGCGGCAAGATACAGCCGGGCCAAGGACGGATCGCCGCATGCCTGTTAGCAAACAAGTCGACAGCTTCAATAGGTTGTGTGGAAGCCATCAAGAAGATCGAGGCCATGGCCGCTCAATGAGGTCGCGCTAAAAGTGGCACCACCTCGAGAGCGACGTTCCTCGAATTAGTTGATCCTGTATTTGCGGATTATCCCGCACGACTGCCTAATTTTTGGAGGGCTCGGTTTCGGACGTTTTACTAGCTGGATCATCCTGCTCGGGCATATGTTCTAACCAGCGATGAACATCGGTCCAGGCAATCGCTCGTTTGGGCGTGTGAGGGATGATGGTACCGGCGTTGATCTTCAGTCCGGCCGCGTATTTGCCGCGGGCGAATTCCTTGGCCTGTGATTCACTCTGAAATGTTTCCGTTGCTCGGGGAATTCGTCTGCCCGGCCGTTTGAGTGCCTTGGGCACCTCGAAAGAAACGTACCAGGTGGACTTCATATGGCCTCAGCCTTCTTTTTCGGGGAGCGTTATCCCCTCATCACTGCCGCAACCAGCTACCGACAAGGCTGCCAACCCAGGGCTTCCGATAAAATGGGCCCCACTAATGTCGCGGCAGGCAGTTCGCCCGCATCGTTGGTCGGATAATCCCAAAATCACTGGGTCGCGCTATGCGATTACGGCAATCTGTCGGAGGCTTGGACACGCGGTCCAAAATAGGTCGCGACCGAGGGGGCACCGATCGGCTGCCGGAAATGCATAGACTTTGTTGCCAGGTTTGAGGCTGGATGCACCTTGGCGGACAGGGAGGCGATCGTTGTCGAAGAACCCAAGTCGCGGTGCGACGGCGGTAAAATCGTCCTCTGTGGTGCGGTTTCCGCAGCAGCCCGCCCTGCAATTGATCTACGATACGGCGCCGATCGGTCTGGCTTGCCTCTCTCCGGACTGCCGCTATCTGCAGATCAACCAGCGGCTCACCGAGATATGCGGTATCTCCGTCGAGGATCACCTTGGGCGCTCGGTTAGGGACTGCGTGCCAGCCCTGGCCGACGCGGTCGAAGGCATCGTCCACTCGATCATGGATACCGGCGATCCGGTGATTGGAATTGAGGTTGCCGGCCAGCGCGCCGACCAAATCGACGAACGGTTTTGGATCACCTATTGGCATCCGCTACGTAGCCCGAGCGGCGAAATTGTCGCCGTCAACGTAGCCGCGGAAGAAATCACCGAGCGTAAGCGAGCGGAGGCGGCGCTGCAGGCGAGCGAACAAGAGACCCGCCGCGCCAGGGATGCGGCGAAGGCAGCGTTGCTAAATTTGCAGGAGACCCAAGACTCCCTGATTGAAGCGGAAAAACTGGCAGCGCTTGGACGGTTGGTGGCGGGTGTCGCGCACGAGATCAACAATCCAGTGGGTACGAGCCTCACCGTGGCTTCGTCGCTGGAGCGTAAAACGGAATTGTTTGCGGCGGAAGTTGCGCGAGGCAACCTCAAGCGCTCGAGTCTCCAGGAATTTATCGAAGTTAGTCGCGAGGCGTCATCGCAATTGGTCGCCAATCTCGATCGTGCGGCCGAACTGATCCAATCGTTCAAGCAGGTGGCGACCGACCGAAGCTACTCGAATCAGCGCAGCTTCGATCTCGGCGCTCTGACCGAGCAGGTTTTCCTCAGTCTGCGGCCCGGCTTGGAGAAGCAAAATCTGACCCTCAACGTCGAGTGCCGACCGGGCCTGACGATGAACAGCTATCCAGGCCCATATGGACAGGTGCTAACCAACCTCCTCCTCAACTCGGTCACGCACGCGTTTCCCGACGGCAACCCAGGAACCGTCGACGTCAAAATGCAGGCGTCCGGGAGCGACCATGTCGAAATTCTCTTTCTCGACGATGGCTGCGGAATGAGTGTCGAAGTCAGGCGCAAAGCGTTCGATCCGTTCTTCACGACGCGTCGTGATCAAGGCACTGGCCTCGGCCTGCACATCGTCCACAGCATCGTTACGAATTGTTTGGGTGGCCGGCTCACTCTCGACAGTGAGCCCGGCAAGGGGACCAAAATCCAGCTAATCCTGCCGCGTGTGGCGCCGGCAGCGCTAACTGCCCGATAAACGAGTTCGACTCTATCGGCACCTATGTCCGGCGCCGCCCCTGAAACGTTCACATTCGGCCAAGAGAGCGTTGACCTCCGATTTCCAGCGCGGATCTGCTGTGTCGATTATTGTAACTCCCCTCTCACTGCGCCAGATGTTCGGTTCGTGCTGGGGCTTTCGGGATCGGGCGGCTTGAAATGCGTCTTGAAGCGCTTGGCCGGCGCTAACCACCTCTGCTGGGACGGCAGCGGCGAATTCGCCGGTCTGTGCATCGACCATTGAGGTCGAACCCAACAGGGATACGACAAAGATTGCCGAGAAGGTATTGTACTTGCGCATGTTGACCTCCGTTGTTTAGGACCGCCGGCATTCTTGTGACAAGCCCTTGCTCGCCATATTGCCGTCAAGTGACGCTCATGTGACGGCGGAGCTTGCCGGGACAAACCATTGATAAATCAACTTCCGTCCGACGTCGAATAGACGACCACGAGAAAACAATGAGCTAGGTCTAGGCCAAAGCCGACTTCACGCGAACCCTGCTATCGGGACCCCCGCAAAGATCATAACGAACCAAGTTGGATAAGTTGCATTTAGAGAGGAAGACAATGGAGCAATGGTTAGCCGTTTCGGCGGGCTATGTCGGTTTCGCGCTCGAAGCGATGGCGGTATTGATCATCGCGGTCGGATCGGTCAAGACCTTTATCGCAGGTCTCGGAACGATGCTGTTCAAGCCGTCATTGCATGACGCGATACGCGAAGTCTGGCTCGACTATGCGCGCTACCTTATTGGCGGTCTGACGTTCCAGCTCGCCGCGGACATCGTGAGCACCACGATCGCGCCAACCTGGGACGACATCGGTAGGCTCGCTGCAATTGCCGTCACGCGCACGTTCCTGAGCTACTTCCTCGAACGCGACCTGGGGGACATTAGGGAGCGGCGGCAAGTAGCAAGCGAGGCGGAGGATTGACGAGTAGCGGGCCGTTCAACTTTCTGTTTCTCCGGTCCCGATGGAAGCGCCGCCGCCTCCCCAAATTTAGCAGCAGCGCTCTGTTGCAAATTCCTCGATAGACATAGCGGCGAATGGTATTCTTCGTGGCACTGTGGCGACTCCACACTCCGGCCGATAGCGCGCTAAAACTGCCGTATTCGCATAGGCGGCGGGACGAGGCTTGATTAGAGTTGATCGCTACCAAGCTCACGGAGCGTGCAAATCATGTCGCCTCAAAAGCTTCGAAGTTGGGACCAGGCATCTCGGTACGATAATCCTAGTTCAAGGCGCTTGAGTGCTCGAATGGACCGACTTTCTCAACGAGACAGGACTATAATGGCTCTCAGCACGTTGGGCACAATCAGCGCATTGCTGGTCCTGTTTTATTGGCTCTACCAGATGGGCCGGTGAGCCAGGAGCCCCACTGTCAACTCACTATCATTCCGGCACCTTGGGCCCCGCTGGCCATCGATCCCAAAAGTCCAGCCGTCAACAACAGAGCGCCAAACTCAAATTTCCCGACCCTGCGCATTCAACCTCCATTGTCGCGATTTGCGTCCCCTGACGAGGGACGTGATGTCTGCTTGTGGGCCGGTAAAGCGAATGTCGGGCGCGCAGGGACTACCGTCCGGAAATGACTCGAAGCGGTTGGCCGTTTTGACGGAACATCAGGCGCCGTCCGCCCACGATGCAAAGAATGCTTAACCCCCGATGGTTCCTTAATCGTTGAGGTCACTTGTCGTCCAACCACAAGCTCATGGGATATAAACAGTACGCTCCGACGAGAATTACGCAGAAGCAATGATTGCAGCTCTGTTCGCGCGCGCCGCGAACCCAGCGAGCTCCCTCTCCGGACGCAAAAAGAACAGCCCGATCAGACCACCCGTGAGCGCCACAGCTCCGCAGATAACGAAACCGTTGCTATATCCCTCCGCGGCCGATGTCGCACCCTCAACTACACTGCCCATCACATAGGGAGCGATGATCCCCGCCGACGTGCCAACAGCACTATTGATACCTAGAACCGCGCCGCGTTGAGAAGCAGGCGTGATTTCACTAAGGATGGTCGGAGACAATGTGAAGACCATGGATGGAAGGGCCGTCCCGGCAATGATCAAGGCTATCGTTGTCGCTACGTTCGGCGCATAAGGTGTTGCGAGGAGGGCAAGTCCCCCCAGACAGACCGCCACGCCACAGAATATACCGCGCGATGCTCGACTGCTCGCCCCTCTCGTCATCATATGCTGTGATAACCAGCCGCCTGCGGGGACGACGAAGGCACTCACGAGGAAGGGTAGTACTGTAAGTTTGCCCGCGGTAGCTTGGTCAAATCCCAGACCTTTTATAAGGTACGGCGTGAACCATGATAACACCAGGGCGAGACCAAAATAGGCGCTGAAATACGTGCACCAAGAAGCCAGGTTGGTGGAGTTAAGAAGCAGATTACGATACGGAGCGGACTTGATGGTGGCCGCACCCTCTTCAATACGACCCTCCCTGCCGAGAACTGCCCAGACAATGACCCACACAAGCCCAACGATGCCGAGCGCGCCAAAGGCATAGTGCCAATTGTAGGTCGTGATAATGTAGTTCAACAGCGGAATGGCGATGACGACGCCGATTGCGGCTCCTTGCGATACGACCGCGGTGGGAATGGCGCGCTTCTCATCCGGGAACCATTTGTAAGCCGCATGCAAAGCCATTGGATATGCGGGCCCCTCCCCCGCTCCCAGAACTATGCGGCAGGCGATCAGAAGTTCAATCCCCACGGTGCCCATCATGGGAAATTGAACTAGTGCCCAGATCAACCCCATCGCCAACAATACCCATTTTGATCGCACGCGATTGACGATGAAGCCGGTAATGACGGCCGAGATCGAAAACAGCAGGAAGAAGCTGGAGCCGACGATACCAAACTGCTTTGGCGTCAAATTGAGTTCGGTCATGATCGGCACACCCGCCAGCCCGATAATGGCCTTGTCGGCGAAATTGATCAGCATAAAGAAGAATAGAAGGGCAACGATTGCCCAGGCACCCTTTTCGGGTTTGACCTCAGTCATCGCGTTTCCTTCAACTTATGCAAATCTGAAACACCGGCGAATATTGTACGGACGTTTGTGTGTTCGCAAGTGAGTGCCCGTGCCATGCTGACTTTAGGGCCGAGGGCGAACTACACAAATTCTCAGTTCAGAAAGATAACGTGCGTTTAAATACCTGACCCGGTCACCGCTTCAATGTGACCGAAGGGACCTCCCCGAAAAGTTGCCGATAAGCGACTGAGAAGCGTCCCAGCTCCCAGAAACCGTGGTCGGTGGCAATTCGCGTGACGGTGGTGGAACTGTCTGCTCTTAGGAGTGCACGTCGAACGAGATGCATTCTCCGTAAGTGGAGGTAACGGATAGGTCCCATACCAACGTGCTCTTCGCAGGCAATTCGTAGGGTTCGTTCCGCTGTGCCGATGGCTGCGCAAACTTCCGTTAGATACAATGGTGTGTTTGGGTTCGCTTCCAAGAATTCTTCAAATCGTGCGACCGATAAGGTCGTGTCGGAGAGTGCCGGTGGTCGTTGTCGAGACAGTGCCTTCTGTCAAACATTTGACCAACGTGTAGACCAGTTGCTGCTCAAGTGCCCGAACTACTTCGGCTGCCGCAAAAAGATCAGGCGTCGTTTTGGCCATCTGCCCAACCATTTCATGCAGCGCCAACAACCGCTCCATGAGTTTGGGATTTGGCCGAATGAACTGCCGGGCAGAAGTGTCAGGAAACTCTCGACCAACTATCGCAACACTCGCAGCAGCAAGTTCCTCCCTCGGCAGAGAGACGGTCGCGCTGCTAAAGTCGCCTCCGGATTTGTGGTGCGTGACTTCGAAGTTGTTGACGTGGATTTCACCTGGCGAAAGGGGTCTGCCGCAGGAATACAGCTCCGGTTGATTTGCTTTCGTTAGGAAGCCGAATGCCTTGCGTCCGCGCTTTATGACCCCCGTCTGTATTCGCGGCAGTTTTTCGTGAAAGCGCGCCATCCATAGTTGGTTCAATTCGACCTGCGTCACCTCGGCTCGAAATTCTCCTTTGGCGGTGGGAAACAACTCCATATCGGCGGCACGAAAGGCCGACTGGTACGGAAATGGATCGTCAAAGGTAAGAACTCTGCCCCAGGACACTTCACTCTCCACAGGCCGGTGATAAAGTTACCTTCGCTTGCAATGGCAAGCCACCAACTGCACCGGGAGACTATGCTAATCCGGCAGAACTGGAAGAAATATTCTTTGGTGGTCCAATGCGAAGAAGTCGCGGCAGCGTTGTTTGAGGATACCGCTATTCTACCGCCGGGACCGAAAAAGGACAAGCGCTACAGTTGGCACAGGGCTATCGCGATCTCGCTGCGTTGAAGAGATTGATGGCGCGCGAGGTGAATTGATCTTGGACCTACGTCGACACCAGAAGAGCTACAGCGATAGCGTACCAGCAGTCGAGTGCAATCGAGGGCGGCCCGATCGACTAAGAAGCAGCCAAGCGCCAATGCCGAGGGTCGGGTCGAGAACCGCAAATGCGAGCAGAAAATGAGGAAAAACTCCCGCGATGGCCAAGGGTACGAGCACCAATGGAACGAGCACCACTCTGTCCAATACGCTAGCGGCGACGATCCGTCTGCCACCGGAGAGGCCACCAAATAGATAGAGCCAGCCAATGATCATCACCGTCATACCCACTACGCGGATGAGTGCTGCCTCGTTTCCAACGAACGCCGCATCCCTGAAGATGGTCTGCACCATTCCGGGCCAAAGGAGTGCCAGGGCTCCGGCCCCCAAATAGATTAGGCCGTTCATTGCCGTGTATTTTGATGTGATCGCCTGATCGAACGGTCGCTCAAGAAGTTCCGCAATGAGTGACATACCGTAACCTCCGATAGTGAAGTTATTGGCCCAGTACCAGCTTCGATTTACGATTGGGATCAGGCTTTGGCGACACAGACTTACTGCCAACCTGGCTCGCGCGCTATGCGCTTCCGGCCAGTTTACGTCGACATAATTTTGGAATAGCGCTCCGAATTAACCCAGCGACGCCGCCGCGGGCTCGTCTTCTTATCATCGGCAGCAAAAAGCGCGTCGGTTATCCCTGCACAGCATTGCACGTGTAGCGGACACAATCCTGATAAACGCCCCGGCATTCGGAGGATGGTATTTGCTTTAAGGAAAAGCAGGCGTGATATCGCGCACGACAGATATTCATGCATTGCTGTTTGGCGGTCTGAGCCGCCGCCAAGGTGAGAGGTGCGAGATCGGCGTCGCGCGCATGGAGTGTTCCCGCACTCGCGACCAGTGAAGGCAATAACAGGAGCACTGCGAAGAGTGCAGCGACGACGGCAAACGACCGCTTGCAAGATTTCATGGCCCGGCCCCCCTTTAGATACAAAAACTAAGCGAGTTTGGAGTGACGTCGCAGATTGTTATTGAAGTACAGTCTTCCTTCATCCGCAACCGCTTCTAACAGCTCTTTGGACGACTTGCCCTCGGATCAACCGAAATTCCTTTGTTCAATCCGAAGCGGGTCTGAAACATACATCCACTTGGTGACGGAATAGGTGCACAAATCCGGGAATGGCCTGATCGGCACCGCCTTGCGACAGCGGCCCGGTCTGGTGGCAAAGCGGTCCGTTACCCGAGGAGTGTTAGAACAAGCGCTATTGTAGCGTTGCGTTGACGTTGATTGCCGACGTGCCGGAGCTCGTCGGGCTCTTACCCGTCGCCTGAACCGAGAAAGTATCGCTACCTCTATACCCAGCCCTCGATGTGTACACGTAAGAAGATCTGTTGAGCCTTTGCAACGTGCCGTGGGCCGGCTCCGAGGCTCGGCGTTCGGCGGTGCCATTGGCGTGCGTGACCATGCCAGCCACCGCGAGCCCATGCCGGTTCTCCATGGTGACGTGGCCCATATAGCAGAGCTTCGCCTCCCGCCCGGCCGCCTTGCGGTAAAGCCTGCTGTTTGGGTCGCTGGTACTCGCATGGGTGTCGTTCTTGCGCTTCTGGCCATGGAAGTTCGCACCGTCATCATCGTCGCCGCTGCCGTCCTTGGGACGAAAGCTCTTCTGTGAAGCCCAGGCTTCGATCAACGTTCCATCCACCGAGAAATGCTCGTCCGACAGCAGCGGCTTGACCCGCGGATGGTTCAGAAGCCTGGTCATGAACTTCTTAAACCTCGCCGTTCTGCAGCCGGTCCCGGTTCTTGGTGAAGGTGGTCGGGTCCCAGACCGAGTTGTCCGGCGAAAGCCCCACGAACCAGCGGTACAAAAGATTGTAGTCGAGTTGCTCCATCAACTGGCGTTCCGACCGAATGCCGTAGAACACCTGCAGCAGCAAGGCACTCAGCAATTGCTCCGGAGGGATCGAGGGTCGTCCTTCGCTGGCGTAAAGTCTCCCAAGGCTACGGTTTAACTCGCTCAAGACATCCCAGACCAGCGCCCGGATCTTCCGCAGAGGATGGTTGGGAGGCACCCGGGCCTCCGACGAGATATACGAAAACATCCCGCCCTGATCCGCAAACCTGCCACGCATGCTCGTCTCCAGCGATTCGAGATGATAAAGTGAATCACCAAGTTCCCACCGTGGCGAGTGGGTTCTTCAGCAAACTGCTAGACCCCATATCCGTGCTGTAGCGACTGTGGCTCAATGGTCGCAGTATTCATCTTTTTTGTAGCAGTTGAACGTTTGCCGAATTTACAGAGTGAGCCCCGCTTGCTTCCAAGGTTATGATGTCACCGAAGTACACGCTTACGGGGCACAAAATGACAGCGAGAATTGCACTGGCCGCGGCGAAAAGCGGGCGGCCAATTTCAGCACATCGACGCCGACTTGGCATTGCTGCAATCGTCTTGGCGCCCGCGATCATGTTTTTTTCCCAGTGCGCGTTGGCCGATGAAAGCGGCGTGAGTTTCTGGGTCCCCGGTTTCTTTGGAAGCCTCGCAGCCGCTCCCCAGCAACCGGGTTGGTCGCTGGCTAATATCTATTATCATACCTCGGTCTCGGCAGGTGCCGACGTTGCCGTGGCTAGAGAATTTCAAATTGGACACCTCCCAGCCAATGTAACGTTAACGGCGCGTCTGAATGCAAGCGTGAATGCCACCGGAGATCTCGGCTTTGTCATTCCGACCTATGTCTTTGCAACGCCGGTACTCGGAGGCCAGGCTTCGGTTTCCCTTATAAGTGCCTACGGTGTCGTGAGCACCAATCTGGCAGCCCAATTGGCGGGGAGCCTAACAGGACCGGGCGGCGGTAGCAGGCCGTTCTTGCTATCTGACAGCTTCAACGATACGACGTGGGGTTTTGGCGATCTGGTCCCGCAATTCGCTTTGCGTTGGAACGCAGGCGTCAACAACTACATGACCTACATCACCGGCGACATACCTGTTGGAGCCTACCAATCCGACCGCTTGTCGAATTTAGGTATCGGGCACGGTGCGATCGACGCAGGCGGTGGCTACACTTATTTCAATCCGGCGACCGGCCACGAGTTCTCAGGTGTGCTTGGGTTTACCTATAATTTCAAAAATACTGCAACACAGTATCAGAGTGGCGTCGACCTGCACTTCGATTGGGGCGCATCGCAATTCCTGACCAAGCAGGTTCAGGTGGGTTTGGTAGGCTACGCCTACAAAGACATCGGCTGCGACAGCGGCTCGGGCGATCACGTCGGGTGCTTCCAATCGCAGGTGTTCGGCATCGGGCCGCAGTTTGGCTACGTCTTTCCCCTTAGCCAGACCCTTCAAGGTTACATCAACCTCAAGGGCTACGCTGAATTTGGCGGCTCCGATCGGCCCACCGGCTGGAACACTTGGCTGACATTTGTCATCTCACCCGCAGCGGCGCCTCCGCCAGCCCCAAGCCGGATGATTACGAAATAGCAGCGGAGCGAACCGTCGGAAGCTCGATGTCCGAATTGGGTCGATAGTGTTGCTCCCAAAACGCCGTGGTACCAAATTCCCGCTAAACGACAAACAAGCGGCAACCGTCGATCGACGTTGCCTCAAACGTGCCACCGAAGTCGCCGGTGAGTTCGTCACAGAATGAAGTGGTCCCCCACATCAATATTCGATCGCCGCGCCTACAGCCCGGAAACTTTGTGATCGGTGAGACAAAAAGACTTTTGCAACACTATCTGCCACAAGATGGTGTAATCGGCCGGCCCAGCTTGTGGATAGCTGAAGATTTTGGGTGCTGCGCTTCAGGCTGATGTGAAAACGAGGTCCGTGTCTACGGCCTCAAGCATCAGAAGGAGAAGCGCAGCATGGACCATTTTGGTGGATTGGACGTATCGGTCAAGGAGACCAGCATCTGTATTGTGGATGACACGGGCAGGATCGTGAAGGAAGTGAAGGTAGCGAGCGAACCTGCAGCCCTGCTGAAGGTTCTGGGGAACCCCACCTACCGCTTCAAGCGGATTGGGCTAGAAGCCGGGCCGTTATCGCAATGGCTATTCAGTGCTCTCGCCGAAGCCGAGTTACCAGTGATCTGTGTCGAGACGCGGCACATGCAGGCGGTGCTGAAGGCGCAGATCAACAAGACCGACCGCAATGACGCGCGCGGCATCGCTCAGATGATCCGGGTGGGACTGTACCGCCCGGTGCATGTAAAGACGCCCCGCAGCCAAAAACTGCGAATGTTGCTGACCCATCGCAAGCTTCTGCAGTCGAAGGCCATCGCCATCGAGAACGATCTACGCGGTACTTTGCGCAACTTCGGCCTCAAGGTCGGAATGGTAGGCAAGTTGAGGTTCGAGGCCCGCATCCAGGAGCTTGTCGAGAATATCCCCGACTTGGCGGTACTGGTGGAGCCGCTGCTCATCGTCCGGCGGGTGCTCCGTGAACAGATCGTCATCCTGCACCGCCGCTTGCTGGCTATCGTCCGGGAGGATGAGGTCTGCCGGCGCCTGATGACGACCCCCGGTGTCGGCCCCGTGGTGGCGCTGACCTATCGCGCTACCGTCGATGTGCCTGCCCGGTTCCGCAAATCCAAGTCAGTCGGGGCGGTGTTTGGGCTGACGTGCTCCAGGTATCAATCAGGCGAGGTCGATTGGAGCGGCAAAATATCGCGCTGTGGCGATGAGATGATGCGGACGATGCTCTACGAAGCAGCTCAGAGCATGATGCATTCAAAAAAATGGTCCTGGCTCAAGGCGTGGGCCATGCAGATCGCTAGGCGCCGCGGGATGAAAAAGGCGATCGTGGCTCTGGCACGCCGGCTGGCCGTGATTATGCACCGCATCTGGGTTGACGGCACCGAGTTCCGGCGGACCCGGGAGAAAGCCGCGGCAGCAGCAGCATGAAAACAGTTCAGGATCAAACCCGATAGGAGAAAACTAGAGCTCCACCGAGCGGTGGAAAGATGTCCCTCGCGGGACGATGGATGAGGTGAGTTCGTATGTCTGCTTGGTCCTGCCGTTCGATTGACAGCAAGGTCGCCCAAAAGATTGTTCCGCCTCGTCCTCGGATCCCTTAATGGAAGGGCCCAGGTGCCGATTCCGAAGAGAAGCACGAGCCCGCGACTGACATCAACACCGCATAGGTGGATAGTCTGAAAGCGCTTGACCCCAACCGGCCGATTAGAGAAGCAGACATCAGTTGAGAGTGAGGACTTTAGGACGTTGTAAGCCTGTCGCGCAAAGCTTGACTGAGGCGGCTGTGCCGGACGCCATTTAGTTCCTGCGGTGCGGAGGCTTCTTCTTTCGATGCTGTGTCGGCTGCGTTGCCTTTGGAGGCTGCGGAGATTGCGGCCAGTAGGCACAGGCGAAGCTACAGGCACAGCCGGCACCGCCTCCGACGGCCAGTCTTAGTTTTTGGAAGAGCGGTGGCGGTCCAGCATTTTCCTTGTCGAAGACATAGAACGTCGCCAAACTGACGTCGGAGATTTCCTCCTCACCAAGAAAGATTTCGTGCTTGTGCGAGGGCGGTGATGTATTCGCCGACGCTTCGCTAGTTGAGGCGCACGCACCGCTTGCCATCGAGAGAGACATGCCGGCAAACCCTAAGGCGGGTAAGGCTTTGCTCCGACGCTTGCCTATGGAAGAGCGCTTCGGCATGGCACAATTCTCCTACTTGCTTGGGCATACTGAACTAAACTGGCGTGACGAAATCCGACCGAGCTAGTTTCAGTAAAGACCAATGATGGCGGTGGAAGCTATGCCGACCCCGGCGGCGGTCAAGCCTTTGGCCAAGCGGGAAGCCGACTTAAGCGACGATAGATGACGGCCTTGATCCGGTCTAGCTAAGTAGCCCCGCCCCGACCGAGTGTCCAGTTCGGGTCCAGGCCGTGTGGGAACGTTTTTCGTACCCCAATAGCTGCAAGCAGCCGGGCGCGATGGACCTTGAGGCGATCGGCTGAACCTATTTTTGCTGTATCGAGTTTGGAGTTAATCCGGGCGCAACCTTGGGCGATGCTGAGCGACGTCTCACGGCCCGCATCATGACACGCTCTTCAAGCCCGGATCGCTGCGAGGAACGCTTTGATACCGACGATGTTCATCACGCGCGTGAGGTTGTAGGCGAGCACGTGCAGCGCCATCTCTGTCGTCACTTTGGGCAGCGTCTTCATCAGAAAGTGCGTCGCCCCCATCCGCATCTTCAGCGTGCCAAACGGATGCTCGACTGTCTCGCGACGAGTACGCATCGCATCCGGATTCTTGTCCAGGCGCGCCTGCACAGCATCGACAACATACTCGTCCTCCCACCGCTTGATGCGACGTTGCGGTCCCTTCGTGCACTGAGCCTTCAGCGCGCAAGTGCGGCACGCGTTGGTCCAGTAGTGGTGCAGGACCAATCCATTTTCCTCGTTCGTGAAGTGGTTGGTGAGCTTCTCACCGGTAGGACAAATGTAGATGTCCTCCTCAGCCACGTAGCGGAAATCCTGCTTGCCGAAGCGGCCTTCCGACTTCGCCTCCGATGTCTGGGGTTTTGGCAGCGTGACCGTGATGCCAGCCTCATCGCATGCGAGGATCTCCTCGCCTTTGAAGTAGCCGCGATCGGCGAAGGCTTCGAGGTTTTCTGCCTCCAATGCTGCCTTCGCCTGGTTGGCCATGTTCGCAAGATGCGACTTGTCGGTGCCGACGTTGGTCACCTCATGCGCGACGATCAGATGGTTCGTCGTATCGACGGCCGCTTGCACATTATAGCCGACTATCCCAGAGCCGCGCCCGCTGGTCGCCATCGGCCCTAAGATTCGTGACCTTGCGGCCGCTAAGCAAGCGCCCGAACTCCGCGAGGCGAGGATCAGGCCGCGACTATACCCGATCGAGAACAAAAGCGCCGCCGGTCGCGCGTCCGCGCCGTGGATTTCATTCCGCTACCTCGTCGGACCGCGACAATATCTTTGTCTGCATTGTGACAGCCGGAGCCATTGGCAGATACGAGACTTGACCGGCTGTCTCCTCAATTCGACAGCGAGGGACTTGGCCTGATCTATAGGTTCTTTCGGACTAGAAAGCCGCTTTCGCACTTCATCGGAAAGATTTTCGGGCCAATCGCAGATTTAAAAAGTATCGCATGGTAGCGCTAGCTGGGCTGGAAAGAGACGCGTTCTAGTCTCTGGCAGGCTCCCATTTCTTGAACGTAGTGCGGACTGCGTAACCGGCGAGACGTCTCAATCGCCACGCGGTCTGCCATGCCTCAAACGATTTTAGCCATTCCTTGGCCCGCAGAAACCTCCCATATGTCCAGGCGAATGCGGGTATCGAGATGAGCTTATGGCGGCTTACGCTAAAGAGGCGTTCGACAAGCACAAGCTTTAGAACTTCGCCTATGACAAGGACAGTCGCGCCCACCGCGATGTGACCCGTGCCACCCAAATAAGCAGCGACCGGCTTAACCGGTTCAAGAACGATCAGAGGTACAGCAAACAAGGCCAGGGCGGGATAAGGGCGCAGCGAAAGGATCCAGATCCCGATACTTCCGAATATCCAGTGCTCGGCAATCCGGTTGCCGAAAGGTCGGGCAACAATCATAAAGATTGCATCCACTAAGAAGTAGATGGCCGCCAGCGCGAATATTACGGATTTCAAGATTCGGTTCACGTAGATCTCCAGACAACTACGCACTAATAGGCAGCGGGTTCGAACGCTTGCTGGAGATAGGTTCCGACGTATTACGGCAGCCTGGCTAATGGCTTAATCTCTTGTAACAATCATGGTTTCAGCGACGGAAAGCTCATAGACCGGAGAGACAAAAAGCCGCATCAGCAGCGAATCGGATGACGCGGTTACTGCGATGTGGTGGATCAGTGCATCGCAAAGGCTGTCGTCGCTACGGCGACTGACAACACCAAAGCACGATGATGCGATGGACGCCTGCGGTTTAAATCCGTGTCCGAGTTGCACCAGCGCAGCGATGTTATTTGCCAATGATACCTTGATTTGCACAATTGCTGAATTGATCCGCTATAGCCTGACACGCGTCGATACACATTCTGATCTTATCATCCGTGTTCGTCGAGCAATTGCTTTGACAGTTCGCAAAGTTCTTTTTCCGAGCGGTCTCGTTGCCGTAAATGCGAGTGCACTTCTCGATTTGCCCCGCTAACGCGAGCGCAGTTGGATCGCGTTCGATCGGCTCGGGAACGATCGGCCTATCAAAGAAATATATGATAAGAGCCAGCGCTACGAAAAATATAATGATTTTGAGCATAATTGTTCCGTGACGGATGCTGCGGTTTATTCTTGAAGGCATCGAGCTTCCAGGGCGCGTTGTCATCACCGGCCGTCGCATCCTGGAGGCGACTTTTTAGGTAGGATCCTATTCGCCACCGCCAACGCGCCGGACTCATTCGTCTCCAAGGCAATCTTTTGAGCGAGCATGATGTCGCCCGCAACCAGATAGCCAACGGGCGCAAAACACCGTGCTAGCCCAGCTCGGCACTCCGATCGTTTTCGGCGAATCCGGTGATCGGGGCGCGGTTGGAGCCGTCTGTGCAATAACGGCTGCCGGCGCTGAGAGGGACCCAATGACGATCGCGACAATTGGCAAAATACGCGGCATTTTATGATCCTCCCTGATGGGCTTGCAACCTTCGACCTATGCGAATTAACGGTGTGATATCCTCCCCATTCATCGCGTAAGCTAGCAGGACTTCGCGCGACGCTGCTTTCGTCATTGGAATGAACGCGCCAAAACGCATTCTGCGGCCTTACATCTCTTAGTCGCCCGTACGCTAAGTTTTCAGTTGGCCGGAAGCTATGCGAAACCGGCAAATCAGAGAGAAATATTGTTTCAGGCGCAAGGCGTGTCCCGGTGCAGTTCGATGGCGACACAACTTTCGTCTCGCGTCGCAAAGCGACGGCCAGGTTTCCAAGAGATGGCAAATCCATAGGAGCGGGTGCGAGGCCCAAGCCTTACCAACAACACGCGATCGCTGACTGCAACGAGAGATGTCTGATCTTGCCTGGCTCAATCCCACACCCCATACAATCGCTGTGTACGCTTCGCAGCCACTGTCGCCAGTGACCGCGCAACACTCGCTACCAAGCGGACGCTACACGTTACTTGGGCCGGACTTCCACCGGCTGGATCGCACCAGCTTGCGGCTGGCGCACCATACTCGATCACCTCGTCAGCACGGGCGAGAAGCGCGGGCGGTCCTCGCGGTCAATTACGACGGAAACCCTGGCCAAGACGGTCGACCATCTGGACCAGCATTACAAGTGTAGCGGGTGCAATCCTGGTAAATGCCCCGACACTCGGAGGATGGTAATTGCTTCAAGGACAGGCAGTCGCGATATCGCACACGACAGATATTTATGCATTTCTGTTTAGCGGTGTGAGCCGCCGCAAAGGTGAGAGAGGCGAGATCGGCGTCACGTGCATAGAGTGTTCCCATACTCAATGACAGAAGGAGTACGAAGAGTACGGGGACGACAGCAAACGACCGCTTGCTACATTTCATGGCCCAGGCTCCTTAGGTCGAAAAAACACGGCGAGTTTGGAGTGACGTCGCAGGTTGTCATCGGTGTTTTACGCTTGCAATTCCGCTGTTTGCTTTGACCACAAGAGATGGGGCTAGAACGGACGTGCCGTTCAAGCCGGGCGTCGCTTTTGAGACAATCTATCAGCTACCGGCATATACGCCGTGGAAAATATGACACTCGTCTTTGTGGAAACTTAGAAAGCTATTCTCTAACGATCTGCCGTTTTTGCATAGTGGACCCGCTATGTTAGTCCTTAGGGTTGGCTCGTTTTCGCTGGGATGGGGGCGACAAGTCTTGGAGTGGAGAACAACAGTGCCTTGGAGTAGAGTTCGAACCTTTACCGATCCGTTTCCTTTTCAAACGACTATCCGGGCTGCAGATTTAGAGTTCTTTCCCACCGCGAGCGGGAAATTCCGCGGCGAGCTGACGCAAGTTTGTATGAACAAACTCTGGATGCAACGCTTCTACCACAGCCTGCCGCAAGTCGTCGCCGGGTCGATGAGGCCTGGTCGCAGAGTAATTAGCTTCCTCACCGGCGCAAAACCGACAGAGATGCAACACTGCGGCCTCGACGTTTTGCCCGGTGATATCATCATAAATAACTCCGAGGCATTGCACCAAAAAATCGGAGCTGGTTTCCATTTTGCGGGCATGTCTCTAGCGACCGACGACTTTGATGCGGCGTGCGAAGCTTTAGCCGGTCGGCAATGTTCGGCGACAGCACTACCTAGTCTGGTTCGGCCAAGTCCAGCCCTGATGTCGAGGTTGCAGAAGCTACATAAGACGGTTGGGCAAATGGCTCAAAACACTCCTAGTATTCTTGTATTGCCCGAGGTGGTTAGGTCACTTGAACAACAGCTAATCCATTTGATGGTGAGGTGTCTGACTGATGGGGCGTTTTCGGGAATGACCACGGCTGGTCAACGCCGCTATAGCGCGGTTGCACGACTTGAAGCGTTGTTGGAAGCATATCCCGACAAGCCATTCCACTTGCCAGAAATCTGCGCCGCTATTGGCGTAGAGGAGCGAACACTCCGTAGTGCCTGCCATGAGCATCTTGGAATGAGCCCGATGCGTTTTCTCGCCTTGCGGAGGATGCACCTTGTCCGTCGGGCGCTCTTGCGAGCGGATTCGTCAACAACGGTCACGCGAGTTGCCCTCGATCTTGGCTTTTGGGAGTTAGGTCGTTTCGCAGTAAACTACCGCGCACTGTTTGGGGAAACACCTTCGGCTACATTGCGGCGATCACGGGATGACCGGCGCGTATTCCTAAATCATCCTACGTCGCTCGTACGTCCCGATTTGTATACGGTGCACTGACATGCCGTATTCGCACAGACCCGCGCAAAGCAGGCCGAGGTGGTCAGCATGAAAAACGACTGGAAGCGCGTCTTCGCCTCGCAGCCCTAAAGAAAATGTGAGCTGCCTGTTCGAATCCGGCAAGACCTTTTTTCGACAATTTGTCGCAGGAGAATTGCATGTCGTGGTCATCCCCGCAATGAAGGGAAATCCAACCCAGCGCAAAACCCGATCACGGCGACCAACATCTTGTTGGAGCCGGAGGCAACGATGATTTCAGCATGCGCAGGCGGCTTGTATTAGCGGCCCGCAGGATGTTCTGACAATCATGCCCCAATCCGCAAAATCTTTGTCGACCCAAGCAAGCTACCCAGCCGATGTTGAGAGGTCGGCGATAGCGGGTATTTGGGGAGTATCACGAAGCAGAACTTCATGGTTGGTGCACTGGGAGGCTAGAGTATGAATCTTACGAGGCACCTCCGGGTAGACCCAGGTTCTACTGTAGATCTTGGAGCCATAGACCCTGGTTTCCATGGTGAGCATAATTCCGAAGTCGAGGCCCGTGAAACGCTGTGTAACAACCTCGGTCTCATGACCAAGCTTCAGCGACAGCTCGATGCCGACCGCAAGCATTCCCTTTTGATAGTTTTGCAGGGCATCGACGGAGCGGGTAAAGACGGCATCTGTTGGCACGTGATCAACGGAATGGACCCGCAAGGTGTGCAGGTAGTCGGTTTCAAGCAGCCGACCTCAGAGGAGCGTGACCACGATTTTCTCTGGCGCGCTCATTCGCATGCCCCCGCGCGCGGCCGTGTCGCGATATTCAACCGTTCGCACTACGAGGATGTGCTCGTCGTGCGGGTCCATAAGCTTGTTTCCGAAGAGGTCTTGGAGCCGCGTTACGATTTCATCAACAATTGGGAAAGGCTGCTTTCGGTCGAGAACGATACGACTATCTTGAAGTTCTTCCTGTATATTTCCAAAGACGAACAGCTGGCTCGATTCAAGGAGCGCCTCGACGATCCAGCGCATCAATGGAAGATTAGCGCAAGCGACTACACTGAACGACACTATTGGAACGACTACATTAAGGCATTCGAAACCGCTCTGACGCGTTGCTCGACAGACTACGCGCCCTGGTTCGTGATTCCGTCCAACCACAAGTGGTTCCGAGATCTGGCGGTGTCGCAGATTATCGTTGACGCGCTCCAAGACATGAAACTCGAGTTGCCGAAACCAACGGTCGACATCCAGGAAATACACCGGCTCTATCGTCAAGAAGCGGAAGCCGCCGGCACGAAAGAGCGGCACTAGAACGAGGCGTCGACGACAATCGACTAAACGTGGCATCTTGCACGGCGCGCGCTTAGATCGGCGACCCCGGCGGCCACGACCGTGGCCAAGTCGCCATGGACTTCGGCTTCTGGGGGCTTGGGTGCTTTGCGGTCAGGTACCGGGAACTGTTTGGGGAATTGCAGCACCCGCTACGGCCGCGCCAACAATGCCGAGCGCGACAACGACGAGTAAGAGCTTTTTCACCATGGTGATCTCCCGTGTACAAGACCTTACGCGTGTCCCTATCCTTAGCGCCTCCGTCTGATTGGGACTTCACGTCAAGTGGTTCCGGAGCATTCCTCGCGTGGAACGGAAGAGTATTCATGCGGCGCTTCGAACATTGCTGCGCCGCCTGCTGTCGCCGATGATTGCGTGGTGCGACGACGTAACCATACGATTTGCTTCCTCGCACCCAGGCAGTTCATATGTCTCGGACAACACACCGAAACCCAACATGTCTCGTCGATGTATCGACCGCCTCGGCATGGCGTGCGGCCGGGCGGTACCGCCGGCAGTAGTTCGGCGCGCATAGATGAGAACCGCCCTTGATTTACAGGCCGGAAAATTTGTCTTCAGTGATCCAAAAAGAGTTTTGCAACACTATCTGCCATAAACAGACATGGCTCGATATTCCGATCCGGACTAGTTTGGAGCGACGTGAACGCCGTTGAGGCCTGCGGCTTCGATGGCCCCCTCCACGACGCCGATCCGCTTCGCCTCGCTGACGATCTCTGCAATTTTAGCTTGAGCTTCGGATGACCGTCCCTTCGGGAGCGCGACCGCGACGCGAACAACATTAAACGTTCCCGGCACAATTTTTGCGCCCGGCAGGCCGTCGGCAGCTGGGTAGCCAACTCCGGAGTCCGCTCCGAAAACATCCGCCTTGCCGCTTCGCAGAAGTTCGTCTGCGTCGGCCGAAATTTCGGCGCTCAGTGGTATGCGAACAATCTCTGCGGCCTTCAGGTTATGGCTCAGGAACCGGTCAGAGGGACTTCCTTGAATAACTCCCACCTTAACGCCCGGTCGATCAACTTGCCCAACATCGGCAAATGACTTTCCCGGTGCGGCGACGTAAACCAGATCGATCAGCCACAGGTCCACGCCGGAATCGGCTTTGTCGGGCGGCGCTAGAACACGTGGCCCTATAGCAATGTCCCATTCGCCTTTGCCGAAGCTCTGAACATAAGCTTCCGGATTAGGATACATAACTGGCTCGTAGGAAACGCCCAGCTTCATAGCGATGAACTTACCGAGAGGTTCGGCAACGCCTCCTAACACCCGGATCGAGATCGATCCGGACCGCAGCTTGCCGTTGGTTGCGATTTCTGTGACAGATGCGGACTGCCCCATTGCCGCACCGGAAGTCCAGATGCTGATTAATGCGATTGCCGACAACAAATAGCGCGCCATAGGAAATGACCGAAGTAGTGGAAGCCTTCGCGCAACCCTAAAATACCAGCGCATCATAACACGGGCAACTCCAAACCGCGAAGGCTGACGTTTCCTACGGTCTCACAAACGGCGGTGGCATCGGGGATGCGGCGGGTCATTTTCGGGAATGTCGGTTTGCCGCTCAAGTCCGTACGTTGTTCAGTGCTCGAAGATCAACCAAAAGACTTATTAGTCACCCTTAGCCGCTGCCTAAGGCCCGCATAACCTTAAGGGCAAAATGCGAGTTTGGCTTACCAGAAAAAGAAACTACTTTTCCGAGACGGGAACAAGCTCAACGTCGGTGACCGCCACGGCAGTCGCGCTGCGTGGTTCGTTGTCAATCAGCGCCATTTCACCAAAAATGCTGTCAGCACCAAGGTCGGCCATCATTCTATTGCCGATCTGGTTGCGCACGTAACCGCTCTTGATAACGAAAAGCTCGTGAGCCTCCTCGCCTTCGCGAGAATTGATACCGCCGGCTCTGACTGACCGCGTCTGGATATTATTGCCAGTCAGGACGCTAAAGCTAGTATCGGCCGTCATTGCCAGCTCCCAAACCACGAAGGGGCAATGTTAGCAACATCTCGGAAGCTAATGGAACCGGCTAGAATCGAGATGATCTTCGGATCAGCCTGTGATCGGCACCCGCCATCGCTATTGTTTGCGAGCTTTGGTTTCCCGCCTGACGGGCTGCGAAGGTGACTGTTCGCGGAGGCTCGGCGAGGTCAGGATTGTGAAGAGGCCTGGTGGCACCGGATCGCTCGGCTGCCACCGTACGACGGATCCGGGAATTGACGAGATCGCGCCAGTAGAGCCGGCCGGACCTTGCGCCGCGGCGGCCTCAGCCAAAACGAACGCCAAAACAAGGCCAAATGCGAAACGCAGCCACATGCTCTCCTCCGAAGGTTCGAGACATTGCTGGAAATGTTATCGCTGACCTACGGCGGCGCCGCTATACGAAATCGGCAGAATCGCGCTCGCCGCGCGCTTTTTTGCCGCCATGGGTGAGATCCGGCGTTCGTGAGGGTGATGCCAGAGGGATGAGCTGGGTTGTTGATGAGACAAGGAGACGGCGCACCCGACATGATTTTCCTCCAGCCACGAGCAGGCATCGACCGTCCCGACCACGACGTCCATTTGGTGCCATGAACGGACTAACTCTAACCTGGCTGTGGTAGCGAATGCTCGAGGAAGAAACGCAGCATTTCCCTCGTGGCGTCCGGTCCTCGCGGATCAGTATAGGAGCCAGCAGGGCTGCCTCCCGACCATGCGTGTCCAGCTCCGTGGACGTTCCAGTGCTCAAAGATTCCGCGCCCATTCGCGTCGGTATGGATCGTGCGGGTATAGGCGTGTCCTCCGGGTACCCGCCCGCGATGCACCTGCTTTTGCACGCTTGTCGTTCTGATAGACTGCTCAAGAATTTGGTCGCCGTTGTTTGGATGCACCGTAACGTCGCGATCGCCGTGAAAAACAATGGTCGGGACAGGTGGCCCGTCGCCTAGAGTTACTCGGTCATCGGACCCGCCACCTTGTCGCATGGCGACAAATGCAGAAGGAAGGTCAGTGGCGACCCCACAGGCGAGGCCAGAATGTACGCCGATTGCCGCGTACAGATCGTTATACGTTGCTCCCATGACAGCAGCAGCGGCCGCTCCGGCCGACAGTCCACCAACGTAGACGCGCTTTGGATCGACCGAATAGTCGCGCATGATTTGGTGGGTGATGCCCGCGATGAGCGAAGGTTCGCCCCTTCCCCGCTGCTGGTCGGCTGTACGAAACCAGTTCCAGCATTTCGCGTGGTTTGCCTCGCTGCGCTGTGCAGGGTAGACCACAAAGCAGGTTTGTTGTTCTGCGATGAAGTTCATCCTCGTGCCGGCGGCGAAATCGTCTGGCGATTGGGTGCAGCCGTGTAGCATGACGACCAGAGGAAGCGGTTGCCCCTGATAACGGCTTGGGATGAAGAGCTTGTAGGCGCGGCTTCCCGCCGGATTACTGTGGGTACCTTCGATGAACCTTGCGCCCTCCGGCACGATGTCCGGCGTGGACAGCGGGGCGCGCTTAATCACACCTCGCAGTCCGAGCCCAGAGTGCTCCTTCGTGCGATCAAGGAACGCGCGGAACCTGCGCGGTTGAGCGGATGTGGCCCGCGCTAAGGGCGGACGATCCGTCTCCTCAATAGTATTGGCCTTCGCGTCAATCATTGGCGGCTCGCGTCCGGTAAGAGCGATCCGCACGGTGGTGCGCGATGTCGGATCTGGCGCGCTCTCACCGCGAAGCATGCGCTGAAGGAGCACGGTGGCCTCGACGAGTTGGCCCGTGCGCGTGAGCCGTGTGGCTTCGCGAACTATGTCCTGTTTCAGCATCGCCTTCACCGCATCCTGTCGGCGAGAGCGGCCTTGACTGCCGGACTGACATGCAAAGCTCCCAGCACGGAGGCTGCGGCAATTGTCGCGCGAGCAAGCTCGGGTGTGACGTCTTGGGCGATACTGGCAAGGCCCAGAACATTGATGTGCAGCATCTCACCGGCTCGCCGCGCCGCTTCGAGATCCTCGCGGCTGTAGTTCCGCAGACCGAGGTCCAGACTTTTTCGTGCCGTGGACTGCTTGACCACGTCCGCGTGGCGTTCGAGCTGGTTGCGGATTGCGGTTCGAATGAAGTCGGTACGGTTCGAGTAGAACCCTTCCTGCACCATTAGATCGACGTGACCAAGGTCGACATAACCAAGATTAATCGTGATCTTCTCAGTCTCAGGGGACCTTGGGCGGAGTTCGTGGACATTGTCAGCCATGTTCAATACCATCCCCTAACCATCTGTATGGATGGTATATGGACGTTCGCAGGTGCATGTCAAGTGTGGCACCCAGCAGAAGCGATCTAGCAAATGTCCGGAACGGGAAGCGCCCTAGACTACGCTGCAAGCGCGCTATGATTGAGTTGAATTGCGAAATTGCCGATGTTGCATAGCGCGATCTCGCCGGTTCGCGATAATCGAATTGAAAAAGACGAGATGGCCTGAACGGTGGCCAAGTGGCACGGTTACGGGCGCGCAAAACGTCCGGGCTCATGCACGTCAGTGGTGCGAACAGTCGTCGTTGCGCCAGTTGCAAATTGAGCATTCGTCAACGGCGTCTGGATCGCCGCTGACAATTGCTTCAATGCAGGTCATTGCGATACAGGAGGGCACTCATTGACACATCCCCCTCTTCCAAACCGGCAATCGCTGCTGGGCGCCTCCACCCAGTGTTCATTCAGCTTCACGGCAGCAGGGCTGGCATTGGCGCTAGCGGTGACGGTCGCCCAGGCGCAGACTGCGGGCGAACCTAAGCCGGCCTCGCCAGCCACCCTGGAGTTCAACAAGAAATCGACGGCGTCACTCCCTTGGTCGGACAGGGCAGATTTCGCAAACGCCGAGCGCGGCTTGATTGCACGGCTGCCGGACAACGGCGTCATCAAGGACAAGAATGGCAGGGTCGTGTGGGACCTCTCTAGGTACACCGGTTTCATAAAAGATGGCGCGGCCGCCCCCGATACCGTCAACCCGAGTCTCTGGCGTATGTCGCAGTTGCTGATGGACGCTGGCCTGTATGAAGTGGTTCCCGGTGTCTACCAAGTGCGTGGGGCGGACTTGTCGAACCTGACCATTGTTGAGGGAGAGCAAGGCATCACGATCTACGACCCATTGATCTCCGCGGAAACGGCGCGCGCAGCGCTCGACCTTTACTACCAGAACCGGCCCAGGAAACCCGTCGTGGCCGTGATCTATACGCACTCGCACATCGATCATGCCGGGGGCGTCCGAGGCGTCGTGGACGAGGCGGATGTGAAGTCGGGCAAGGTCAAAATCTATGCGCCGGAGGGTTTTCTCGAGAATTTCGTCGCCGAGAACCTTTTCGCAGGCACCGCAATGGGCCGCCGTGCAGCTTATATGTACGGCAATCTGGTTGCTCCAGGCCCGCAGGGGACGGTTACCGCTGGACTCGGGGTCACGACGTCCAACGGCACCGTCACCCTCATTCCGCCGACCGACCTAATCGCCAAGACGGGTGAGAAACGCGTCATCGACGGCATCGAATATGAGTTCCTGATGGCGCCGGGATCGGAGGCTCCATCCGAGATGATGTGGTATCTGCCGAAATTCAAGCTGATCAATACGGCCGAGGACGCCACGCATACAATGCACAATCTCTACACGCTGCGCGGCGCCAAAACTCGCGACGCTCGCTTGTGGCCGATGTACCTGAACCAGGCCATTCAGATGTGGGGCGACAATTACGCGGTGCAGATCACGATGCACCACTGGCCCACCTGGGGGAATGCCGAGATTACTCAGCTGATCAAGGTGCAGCGCGATACCTATAAGTTCATGCATGACCAAACCCTGCACTACGCGAATATGGGTTACACCATGGACGAACTGCCAGGCCTCGTGACGCTTCCGCAGTCGCTTGCAGGCCAGTGGGCGAGCCGAGGCTATTACGGCACCCAGAGCCACGACGTGCGGGCCGTTTACAACTTCTACCTGGGATATTTCGACGGCAACCCGGCGACTTTGAACCCGCTGCCACCTGTTGAAATCGGAAACAAGTACGTGGCAGCCTTGGGCGGTCCCGACGCTGTCATGAAGCTGGGCCGCGAGGCCCTCCAGAAGGGTGACTACCGCTGGGGCGCCGAAGTAGTGAACCATCTGGTGTTCGCTCAGCCGGAAAATCAGGAAGCGAAAAACCTTCAGGCGGATATCCTGGAACAGATGGGTTATCAGGCGGAATCCGGCCCCTGGCGCGGCTTCTATTTGACCGGCGCCGATGAGCTCCGACACGGCGTCAGAAAGCTGGCGGCAGGCAATCCCGCGAGTGCCGATATTATTGCCAACATGTCAACGGACTTGCTGTTCGGTTACATGGGCGTGCAACTAGACGCCAAGAAGGCGGATGGCAAGACGCTTGCGATCAACTGGATATTTCCGGACATCAACGAGAAGCACGCGCTCTTTCTCGAGAACTCTGTGCTCAATCACTGGCCCGATTACACCGACTCCAAAGCCGATGTCACCGTAACCGTTGAACGAGCTACCTTGACCAAGGTCCTGACTAAGCAGGTGTCGTTCGAGGACGCAGTCAAGACCGGGTTGGTCAAATTTAACGGTAACCCGGCAAAGTTCGTGGAGTTCATGAGCTACCTCGTCGATCTGAACCAGTATTTCTGGTTCAACATCGTGACGCCATAGCAAGCAACAGTACGGCTGGGAGAGCAAATTGCACCCCAGCCCAAAGCGGTCCGGTTTGTTCGTGACTTGATCGGGCTGAAGGGAAAAAAAGTCCGCGGGAGGATTGCTTGGATGAATTCGTTCGCAAACTCCATGGACAGTGTCGCACTTCGCGTCGGGAACGTGTTTGCAGACCAGCGCGCAGCCTTCGAGGCTGATCCCTACCCGTTGGCCGAGCGGCGCCGAGTAAAACTCAAAGCGCTCAAACGTCAGATCAGCCGTTATCAGGATGTGCTGGCAGACGCCATGAGCAAGGACTTCGGTTTTCGAGCACCGACTGAGTTGAAAATGCTCGACCTACTCGGATCAATGCTTGAGGCCAACCACGCGACAGCTCATCTCAAACGTTGGATGAAGCCGAGCAGGCGTGCCACCGAGTTGCTATTTCTCACCAACAGTCTGTCGGTAACCTACCAGCCGAAGGGCGTCGTCGGCGTCATCGTGCCCTGGAATTTTCCTATCTATCTCGCTCTCGGCCCCCTCATCGCGGCGCTGGCGGCTGGCAATCGAGTCATGATCAAGATGTCGGAGATCACTCCGGCTACAAACTCGGCGCTGAGGCGCTTGCTTGGCGAGATTTTCCAAGAGGATGAAGTCGCAGTGATAGGAGAAGAGTTGACGGACCCCAATGTTTTCACCTCGTTGCCCTTCGATCACATTGTGTTCACGGGCTCGCCCGGTGTCGGCAAGGTCGTCATGCGAACAGCCGCCGAAAACCTGACGCCTGTTACCTTGGAACTCGGCGGAAAATCGCCAGCGGTTGTGATGCGCGATTATCCTTTGGACGACGCCGCCAAGCGGATCACCCACGGCAAAACGACCAACTGTGGCCAGATCTGTGTCTCACCCGACTACGCATTGGTGCCGCGAGAGCGCGTCGGCGATTTCGTCACCGCAGTAAGATCATGCTTCCACAAGATGTTTGGTTCCGATGTTAGTGACAGTCCCGACTATTCCTGGATCGTGAACGACCGTCACTGCGCGCGCGTCAGCGGGTTGCTGACGGACGCCCGCGAAAAGGGCGCCACGGTGATTCCCTGTGCCGACTATGACGTCGGCCGTAACGGCCGTCAGATGCCGCTGCACATCGTTACCAACTGCACCTCAGAAATGCGGATTATGAAGGAGGAACTGTTCGGCCCCATTCTGCCGGTCGTACCCTACGACACTTTGAAAGACGTCATCCAGTTCATCAATGCCGGTGAACGTCCGCTGGCGATGTACTGTTTCAGTCATGACGCTGCGCAACGCCAGTTGCTACTACGATCCACTCATGCAGGTGGAGTCACCATCAACGACTGGGGATGGCATGTTGTGAACCATGACGCGCCCTTTGGCGGGGTGGGAAATTCCGGAATGGGTACTTATCACGGGATTGAAGGGTTTCGTGAACTATCGCACGCCAAGACCGTATTCAAGCGTCACCGCTTCTTCCCCATCAGTCTTTTTTATCCTCCCTACGGCAATCTTGCGCAGCGGTTGTCGTTGAAAATGTTCCTTGGAACCGGTGATCCCTCGTTGAAAGAAAGAGTCATCACCTAAACTATCGAGGGTTTCCATGAGCGATCGAGAATTCGACTATATCGTGACCGGTGCAGGCTCCGCCGGGTGTGTGGTAGCGTCCCGTCTGACAGAGGATCCGCAGATTACCGCCTGCTTGTTAGAGGGCGGGGGGGCCGGACAAAAGTGTCCTCATTCATGCCCTCGCGGGCGTGGTGGCGATAGTGGCAACCAAAATCAATAACTACGGGTACGAAACTGTTCCTCAGCCTGGCCTGAACGGCCGTCGCGGTTATCAACCACGCGGTAAGACCCTCGGTGGATCGAGCTCAATCAATGCAATGCTCTATGTGCGTGGCAATAAGTGGGACTACGACCACTGAGCATCTCTGGGCAACCCAGGTTGGTCCTATAGCGACGTGTTGCCCCTGTTTAAGCGCTCTGAGAACAACGAACAGTTCAAAGACAATTTCCACGGTCAGGGCGGCCCATTGAACGCGTGGTTGACGCATCTATCATGCCGACCGTGGTCAGTGGCAGCACGAATGCCCCAACGATAATGATTGCCGAGAAGGCTGCCGATTTAATTCGCGAGAATGCCTAAAGCTCTGCTGCCCCCTTTGGGGAACGAAAGCCGGGATTCGATCGCTAGTACGCTCGGTGTGCCAATTTCTGAAGTCGCGTCAGCTAGGACCGTGACGGACGCGGTCGGTACGCGGCAATCTTACGCTCAAAGCATTTGTCTCCGACGACAAGCCGGCGATCACGCCGCCTTCGCTTTCTTGTTTGCCGTAGCCGGCTTGGGTGCCTTCACGGGAACTTTCGCCTTAACCAAGGCTGCGTAGTCGACCGCTGTCTGGTTGGCGTAGGCTATGGCGAAGGACGCGATTGCTTCGTCGAGCACCTCGCTCTTACCCATGTAACCGGTAATCGCAGCCGGATCTCCCGAACGGGCGTGGGCCCGCGCCAAGGTGCGGCCACATAGCTGGGCATAGTCAGAGAGATCTTTACCCTCGCTGAGTTCGCTGACCCCACCAAGCCTACGGTTCTTCAAGGTCCGGACATAGAATTGACGTCCGGAGGCTTCGTCCTGGGTGAAGCCAAGGAAGATATCGCTGGCGGCCTGCATCATCTGCTGGCCCTCCACAACTCGGCGGCCCTGATTTCCCTTATAGCCGAGCTTGCCACCGAGCCGCTCCAGCACAGATCGCTGCGCCTGCTTGACCTGAAGAAACAGCGGCTCGCTGTCGCCAGTCATGAACAGTCCAACGCAGCAAAACGTTCCGACCGAACCTACTCCAACCGCCTTGAAGGCCAGATCTTTCAACGTGAACCGATCCAGCAGACGCTGGCGATCGGGAGCGAGGCCTTTGCGGTAAGCGGCGAATAGGCGTCCGGTGTCGAGCTTGTGCCGTGCATCGGCCTTGGCGTTAAGATGAAAGATAGTCGGCGGCTTATCGACGATCTTTGGAACGTCGCCACTGACCAAATGCGGAAAATTGTCGTCCTTTGACAGCCCCTCACCCCGGGCCTTGTCGACGACCGCAGTGAGTTTGCGCCGGAGGCTGCCATTGCCGATCAGGCCTATCTCTTGCTCAAGATCGATCCGGCTATGCCAGATCTCTAACGGCGACATCTTTGCCAGCGCGGCCATATGCCACCGATAGGCTTTGACCGTTGCCGCCGCCAGCACCCGAGCTTGCTTCTTGGACACCCCGGCTCCGAGCGCCGCCACTGCGACGCTTGCAGCGAGACGCTTTAGGTCGACAGTGAAATCGACCCCTGACAGCGTCTCGTCAAAATCGTTCACATCAAAAAGAATATTATCCTCCGGCGTAACGAAGGCTCCAAAGTTCATGACATGGCTATCGCCGCCCGCCTGCACCGGAATGCCAGCCACCGACTGGCCAGCAAGGTCCGTTGCCATCACTGCTGCAGCGCCGCGAAGAAACGCGAAGGCGTTCTGCGTCATGCGCGCGTAACGCTCCGGAACCAATTCCGGAACGCGGTCCCGATCGCTCTCGGCAAGGATCGCGACGGCATCGCGCGTCACCGGTCCCTTCAAGTCGGCATGCGTTTCCCGCGGCGTCTTGTGGCGTAGCGCCTTGCCATGTTTGAACCGCTCAGTTCGCGCCCTCAAAATGTCCACCGCTCACCGTTCCTCAGATCCATTTTTAATTTTTCCTTTTCATCAGCGATGAGACGATCCGGCTTGCTTTCAAGATTCGCTATAAGCTTTTCCAAAATAGCATCTCGAGTTTTTTTGGTTTTCAGGGAATATCGGTGAATGGTTATCATTAGTTTGTCCTTGCCCGCGTCATAGTCGTGTTCGATCTTTGGCTCTTTGGACATTTCACCCTCCGCTGCCAAATCAATTCGCATTTTTATTTCGGTAGATCGACCCGATGTTCGCGGAAACGTTCTCACTTTTTAAGATAAGGCCTGATTTCTGAGTTCGGTCATGTTGTGGACGTATATTGGGGCCCGCCCGATTGCAACAGATTTGGCAGGCTCGGGCAAGGGGCACAGCTGTTGACGTATATTCAGCGAAACAAATCTAGCACCTCGGTACCACACGCCGCGCAAAGACCCCGATGCGCGGGAAAGAACGTCTGATGATTGGTGGTGTCATCAGGATCGAACGCGTCGTCAGCAAGGGGCGGCGTCGCTAGGTCATTCATGTTCGCTTCGGGCCATTCGCGTCGGTTTTGGGACATTTGCGCCATGTCCGTGATGCGACAACCTCGGACATGATGGGGCGAGCATGAGGCAGTCTGGCGAGCGCAAATGGTCGCCCGCGTGGCGGTTATTTCCCGCTCGCGAGCCGTCAATTCACGTTGATGAATTCTAGGCTTTTAAGGATACCGCCGAAAGCACGGCAAAAATCCCGCAAGTTACTATATTCCTACATCACAATCGCACCCGTGGCGCTCCTGCACCAGAAGCGATCTCGTGGGCTCACCTGCAGCGCGTTTATGCCGTTAGTGCATAGCCGGAGGCGGCAACCTTCACTAGGCTCCCTTGGGTCGGAGGCTTTCAAGGTCGTTCGATCATTCCATCTGGGAGAAAATAAAATGCTGAAAAATCTTCTTGCGGTGAGCGCCGTAATGCTCCTCTCGGCAACCAGCGGGATGGCGCAATCGGCAGCCATGAAGGCATGCGCCAGCGACGTTAAATCACAATGCGCAGGCACACAGCCGGGCGACGGACGCATCAAGGCGTGTATCAAGTCGCATTTTAACGACGTCTCAGCACCCTGTCAGGCTGTTCTGGTGAAAGCCGCAGCGATCTCGAAGGCATGCAGTGCTGACGTCAAGAAGATTTGTGCCGACGTGAAGCCGGGTGGCGGTCGAATTGAGGCCTGCATGAAGTCCCATCTGACTGAAGTCAGTGAACCCTGCAAAGACGACGTCACGCAGGCTGCAGCTGGCAAAAGCTAATGAGTTCGAAGCACGACCGTCCCTGGATTCCAGGGACGGATTTTTAATTCGCACTGCGTAACCTGAGCGACGATCGGAGGAAACGAAGAACGAAAAGCTGTTGCCTCGGAAGGTCGTGGGAGAGCCAGTAAATATTCACTCTGCTTGGGCGCAATACGCAACGACCAGCGCAACAGAGCGGTTTGCGCGGACTGCCGGGACTTGGCTATGGCGGGCTTGCTGATGCGGCGGAGCTGGGAAAGCCTCCTTGTATCCGAAGCTTATTAGAACGAATAATGGAGGCTGGCATAGGGCCGGTAGCCGGCCTATCGCACGACATCGTCGAGCACGAGGGGACGGTGACGCCAAGCGGGGCGGCCAAAGCAAGCGCCTCATTTTTAGCTTCGTGGGAGAACTGCGGCGTGATGCCGTCTCATTTGACGAGTTTGATTCGAAATCACCTTTTCAACCTGCCGTCCTCGCCAGGTTCGCGATCCCTTCCGCACGCGCGCACGACGCTCGGCCTCGAAATGTACCAGCCAGACTGTTAAATTCTCCGGGATTGGTTAAAAACGAGGCCACGTTAAGTGTTGTATTGGCTCCACAAACTCCGCGTCGCTTGGTTCTTACAATGACTATTTTCGACTTTTCAGCAGTGTCACCCAAAGCAGAAATGCAACAAGTCGAGGTTTCCACACCGAACACACGACCGACCGATGAAAGCAAGCAACCTAAGCCGCAGTGCGTAGACACTTCTCCTTGTGATGGTTGAGGTTTCCATGAATGTTGAACCGGACAGTTTTGAGACGCGCCCCGACGGAGACAGCAGCCTGCTGGGACTCGCACTTCTCGCGCCGGTCGTGGGAGCCGCCTCCGGACTTGTCGGAGCGATTTTCAGGTTATCTCTCGACCGGGCGGATGATCTACGCAACGCGCTTATTGCTTGGGCGCATGGGTGGAATTTCTTGGGGTTCATCGCATTGACGGTTGCTTGCGCTGCCGCGACTGCAACATCGGCATGGATGGTTCGCCTTTACGCGCCAAAGGCATCGGGGAGTGGAATTCCTCATGTTGAGGCGGTCCTTCGCGGAGAATTACCACAGGCGCCGTTTCGCCTGATACCGGTGAAGTTCTTAGGCGGATTGCTCGCGATTGGCTCCGGGCTCGCGCTTGGCCGCGAGGGCCCGAGCGTGCAGATGAGCGCAAGCATTGCTCATCTCGTGGGAAAAATCTTCAACCGAAATTGGGCGGATTGCCGCGTCTTGCTGGCGGCGGGCGCAGGAGCTGGCCTCGCGACGGCGTTCAACGCGCCGATAGCCGGAGCGATCTTCGTGCTGGAGGAGCTGGTGCGCAGGTTCGAACCGCGTATCGCGATCGCAGCACTTGGAGCCTCGGCAACCGCTATCTCCGTCTCGCGTGTTTTTCTCGGCGACGCATCTGACTTTCATGTCGGTACGCTGGCTTACGCAGGCGCCGAGACAAGGCCGCTTTATTTTGTGCTTGGCGCCGTCGCTGGAATTATGGCGATCGTCTACAACCGCACGCTGCTCGCAACGATCGCCGCTGCAGAGCGGTTCAACTATCAGCCGCCGGAGTTGCGCGCCGCGCTGGTCGGCGCAACGGTCGGAATCTTGGCATGGTTCGCGCCCGACATGGTGGGCGGCGGTGATCCGATAACGCAACAGACGCTCGCGGGGGTTGGAACCCTTACGACAATTTCGCTGATCTTCCTGTTGCGATTTGGATTGGCTTCAGTGTCCTACGCCGCAGGAACGCCCGGCGGATTGTTTGCGCCCATGCTAGTGCTGGGTGCGCAAATCGGACTGATGTTTGGAACACTTTGCCAGATGGTGTTTCCAGACTTGAATATTCAACCGGTCGGGTTCGCCGTCGTCGGGATGGCAGCCTTCTTCACAGGTGTCGTGCGGGCGCCTCTGACGGGAATCGTGCTCGTCGCGGAGATGACAGCTAACGTCACGATGCTCTTGCCGATGCTAGGAGCATGCTTTGTCGCGATGCTGGTGCCAATTCTTTTGGGCAATCCGCCGATCTACAACTCGTTAAGCGAAGACGCGAGGCAACAAGAGAACGAGCGCCCACCGCAGACAATTCCGGACGGGACAGCTGCAACCGGATCAGAATCGCGGTGATACGCCGTGGCGAGCACGCTTTGTTTTTCTTCTGCGCGCACAACGTCGTTGGCGCCAGGATCGAAGCCACCAGCAATCCGTCGAGTGTGCTGAATGGCTTGAAATGGTATCGTTTTGCCGTCCGGCGACAAGCCGCTCAGGCGGGATTTCCGAAGCCAACCATGCTTCATCCGAATCTTTCGTGCGGCCGGTCGGGGTAAGAAACTTGGCTAGCGCCGGTCCGCGGCCGGTGTCAACGGAGCCGAGCAACTCAGACACCAAACGAATGTACGGTCGCAGGGTTTGCGGCGGCGCGTGATGCGTCAAAGACGATTTGGTCGTATTGCCAAAGGCGCTCGAAGAAATTCGTGGCTCGGCGCTCGTCATTGCCGTCCTGGACTGCAAACTGCAGAATTTCGGCGAGAGATCGTTTCCCATCGATGGCGCCGAGCAGCCGGTCCTCGAAAGCATCAACGGTGAGAACGAGATCGGTGAACGTATGCGACTGGTTAATCAACACCGCTACGCTACCAGGAGGCAAACGTTCCCTAACGCACACTGTCCATGGCAGCGCAATTGGAATGTAGTCACGCCAACGATCGCCAGCGAACGTGATCGGCTGGCTGTCGTCCGAGCAATCGTCCCGGTAGGCGATGAAGCTGTGCGCGACTATTGTTCCGCGGAAGAGCTCGACGGCGGCGTGCTGCTGCCGTAGGGGCAGTGAGGCCAGACGCGCGGCATGCGGGCTACGCGCGATCAGCCCGCATTGAGCCAGGTAGGGCGCCTGCTCAATCCAGCGGCCGAAGGACACGCCGCACCGATCGAGCCATCCGTACAGTTCCGGGACGGTGTAGGCCCGATCTTGGGGATGAAGAAGCGCGTCCGCCATCGCTTCCGGCCGCCAGAAATCCTTTGACCGGCGCAGCAGGCCTGAGATCGGGTGGTCCGGCGGCAACGCTTTTAGGGCGCCGCCAAGACTTCGCAGATCCATCACCGATGCATTTATTTGGAGCAGGCGGCAGTATTCCTGCATCATATAAATTCCAGCCCGGCCGTAGCGTGCATAGACCATCAGGCGCATCGCACCGTTCGGTTGCAGGACGTCGCGCAGGGCTCGAAGACCGAAGTCCGGGTCGGGCAAGTGATGCAGCACTCCTGTACACACCACCAGGTCGAAAGAGCGACCAATCTCACGGACGCTCTCGATCGGGAGCTGATGCAGTTCAAGATTCTCCAGATTGTACTTGCGCTGAAGATCGCGCGTGTACCGCAAGCTGGTGTCGCTGACGTCGATCGCCGTGATTCGCGCATCGGGTTCGCGCAGCGCATACCGTGCGGCCTGCGACGTGCCGCAGCCAGCGACCAGGATTTCTTGGTTTGCCCGCGGTTGCCCGGCAGGCCACATCAGATGAAATTCGGCTCGACGACGATCCTGGTTTCCGTAGAGGTTGCGGTGTTCATCCAGATTGGTGAGCGGGGCTGGATAGGGCATCCTTTCGTAGAAGTCGCGGACTTCGTCGCTGCGGTTCACTTCGGCCCTCCATATCAGGCGCCAGACGCCGGCTATTCCGCCCAAACCCAATTGGCGCACTTGAGCGACAGGCATTCCTGCAGCTCGCTCACCGACGTGGAATCGTGTGTTAGCGCGTCCGGCCCCTGACCGCCAGGCTGCGGAGGCAATCCGTGCCTGCCTCGGCATCGCAGTCGCTCACGCGGCGCCTTTTTGCTTTTTGCCGTCACGCGGGGGCGCCTCGACCCACAAGTTCGACGCCCGGCGAATGTGCCGGGCGCCGCTCGTAGCTATCCTGGCGGGAGACCGCCGGATCAGACATTCCCGCCGTGGGTCGACGCCATCGCCAACACTGCGTCCAGGTTGAACGATGCCGGCTTCTGACGAGGCGGGAACTTGATGAAGTTCTCGATCTGCGATGCGACCACGGCCTGCATGAGGTACATCTGGGGGACGTGATCAACCATCCAATCCCAGTAAGTGTTGGAGTTGACATCCGCGTGTTCGAATGGGTCGCGTCGCAAGTTATAAATCAGAGGAACCCTTAGCTTCACCAACGGTTCTGACCAGGCCTGCATCCTGTTCGCGCGCTGCACGGCCAGGTGGAACTTATAGTCGCCGACCCGGACCGCCATGACGTCACCGTCATCGCTGAAGTACATGATGGCGTTTCTCGGGCTCGCCTTTGCCTCGCCGGTCACGTAGGGGATCAAGTTGTAGCCGTCGAGATGGACCTTGAAGTTCTTGCCCCCGACCGTGCAGCCGTTGAGAAGCTTCTGTGTCACGTCCGCCTCGCCCGCGGCGGCCAGCAAGGTCGGGAACATATCGATGTGCGAGGCGATGCCGTTGAAGACCGAACCGGGCTTGATCTTGCCCGGCCAGCGCAGGAACGCAGGAACGCGCCAGCCGCCTTCCCAGTTGGTGTTCTTCATTGAGCGGAACGGCGTGTTGGCGCCATCCGGCCAGGTGTCATTCTCCGGACCATTGTCGGTGGAATACATGACGATGGTGTTGTCAGCGATGCCCAACTCGTCAAGCTTCGCGAGCAATTCACCGACCTGCTCGTCGTGGGTGACCATCCGATCGCTGTAGTCGTCCTGTCCGCTCTTGCCGCGGTTTTTATCGGCGAGGTGGGTACGGAAATGCATCGCTGTCGAATTGTACCAGAGGAAGAATGGCTGTTCGGCCTTGGCCTGCTTCTCCATCCAGGTCAGAGCACGCGCAGTGATCTCCTCATCGACGGTTTCCATGCGCTTCTTGGTCAATGGGCCGGTGTCCGTAACCTTGTGGCCGCCCTTGCCGTCCGCCACGCAATGGAGCACGCCGCGCGGTCCAAACTTTTTCTTGAATTCCGGATCCTTGGGATAGTCCGGCAGTTCCGGTTCTTCCTCAGCGTTCAGGTGATAGAGATTGCCGAAAAATTCGTCAAACCCGTGCACGGTCGGCAGAAACTCATCGCGATCGCCGAGATGGTTCTTGCCGAACTGGCCGGTGGCATAGCCGAGTGGCTTCAACAGTTCGGCAATCGTCGGATCTTCGGCGTGCAATCCGACCGTGGCGCCGGGCATGCCGACCTTGGTGAGACCAGTTCGGATCGGGTTCTGACCGGTGATGAAGCTCGCGCGGCCGGCCGTACAGCTCTGCTGACCGTACCAATCGGTGAAGGTCGCCCCTTCTTGCGCGATGCGATCGATGTTGGGGGTCCGGTAGCCCATCATGCCTTTACTGTAATGGCTAATGTTCCAATAGCCGATATCGTCTCCCCAAATGATGAGAATGTTGGGCTTACTAGATTTCGCCATGTGACACTCCTTTGTTTGACTTGCTTGTTTACGAAACCTCGATCAGTCGGCGCCTACTCGGCACGCACCGCTATACCAAGCGAAACAGCACGGAAAAGAAAGCGAACAAGCCGACGAAAATGAGCGCGATTGCAACTGCGAAAAGTGGTGTTTGCTTGCCCTCCTTTGTAAATCCCGCGACTACCGAAAACTCTCCGCCCCACAGATAACGCAGCCCCCACCGGTATTCCCAAACCGAAATGACAAGCGAGGCGATACCACACAAGATTAGCGTCAGCCCCAAATAGCGCGGCGCGTTTGGAAAATGGGCGGGAGCGATTCCGGGCAAGTCTTGCATGCGTTCGAAAAACTGGACGATGGTAAATCCGAATCCGATCAGAGAGACTGCCGTGCGGACCCACGACATCATCGTCCGTTCGACACTAAGCCGTGTACGTATCCAGGAGAAATGATCTGACGCGGTAGCCCTTACATCGAACCTGCCTGGGATTATGTCAGTGCTTGGATTTGTCATGGCTGTTGCCTTCTTTTCCAACGACGCCCGATACCTAGGGGCGCATCTCCTTTGGTCCGATCACGTCGGTCAGCATTTCCTCGACAGACCGCGCCACGAACCAACTCTTGATCGTTAGTCGGACAACTTGATCCACTTCGTCACCGTTTTTCATTTACAGATGCAGAGTCGAGCCACCAGCGCGCAATACGGGCGATCGGGCCGCGCAGCAACAAGTAGGGAAAAAAGGCTAGCGCGATCGCAACAATGACCGCCTCTCCAGGATAGAATGTCTTGAGCACGATCAATTGATAGATCATGTCCATACCCAGCCCCAGCAAAATAATCCGGGCAGTTGCGATCAGTCCTTCGTGCAGAAGACCCCCGCTCTCCGATGGATGGGTGAGCAGCAGCGTCCAGAAAAAGGTAGAGCGGTGCGACTTAGCATCCGCGATACCGTCACGCAGCGCGGCAATCCCGGCCATAACGGGCTGGAGAATGAAGCGAAACGCCATCGGCCCGGTCGGACGCGCAACCAATTGATCCCATACGCGATGGCGAACCTCGTCCGAAAGGCCATACCAACCAACGCCAAAAACCGTAAATGCGATCAGCAAGATGATGGCTACTCGAGCCAACATAATTTCGGTTTTCGTCGCCGTCTTTACCATCATACAAACTTTTCAAGCGTCAAGACATGAGCCGATGCCGAGTGCCGTCCGGGCCATATGCCCATCGACACATCCGAGCCGGCGTCGGCGATCGACACTGGTTGAAGGATTGACTGGTTTCATTTTCCGTTTCCTTCAGCTGCGGGATAACGAAACTGATTGCTAGTGGGAATGCCGACTGCTTTTAGCAAGGATTGGGGATCGTGCCGCTTTTGGCTATGCAATTTCGGCAAATCGATCATTGCGAGCGGTTTTAATTTGAGCGCGTACCGACTGCCGCCAGCGTTCTTCGCGTGTCTACTGAGCGATACGTTTGCGAAGGGAGCACGGTGATGACACGCTGCTCGGTTGGTGTGCAGTACGTCGTCAACCATAGCCTTTGCGATCCTTGCCGCGAAAAATATAATAGACGCCAGTCGAGTATAGGAAGATCACCGGCAAAACGATGACGCCTCCATAGAAGATGAAACCAAGCGAAGCATCTGGTGCAGCAGCGTTAGCCACGGTGATGGAATAAGGCACCATATACGGCCAGAACATCACTCCAAGCGTCACGTATGACGCGAGAAAGAACAGCACGGTCAACGGAAACGGCAAGTCGTCCCGCTTGGCTCGTGCACTCACAACAACGCCGACTAATGCCGCTGCGGCGAGAAGCGGGAAAACAAGTCCCCAATGGCGATCTCGCAGATTGCTTTGAGCAATGGCGCCTGCGTCGACCGTAACGGAAACAAAGAATGCCAGGCCGAGCACGATGAACACTCCTGCGACAAGCCAAGGTATACGCGCGTATGCCCAGGTGCGCAGTGTCCCCTCGCTCTTTAAGACAAGCCATCCCGCGCCAAGCAGGGCATAACCGAGCACCAGGCCAATCCCGGTCAACACCGAAAATGGATGTAGCCAACCAAACGCGTCGCCTGCGTATTGGCCGTTCACGACCGGAATGCCTCGCATCATCGCGCCAATGGCCGCACCTTGAACAAACGCTACAACCACAGAGCCGAGAAAGAGGCCCCGATCCCAGAACCATCGCATGCTACCGGCGCGGTTGCGAAATTCAAAGGCGACGCCACGGAAGATCAGACCGAACAGCAGTAACAGCACCGGCAGGTAGAAAGCGCTGAGGAAAACGGCATAGACGACCGGGAAGGCAGCAAACAGGCTTGCGCCAATGATCACGAGCCAGGTCTCATTGCCGTCCCAGAACGGCGCGACCGCGTTCATCATCTGGACCCGCTTCGTATCTTCATTCGTTGTACCAAACAACACGCCGACCCCGAGATCAAAGCCATCAAGAATCACGTAGACGATAATTGAGAGCGCAATCGCGCCGGCCCAAAATAACGCAAGATTGCTCGGCTCCATGCCCATCACCCCTTTGCTGGAGATTGGTTGCCGGTAGCGCTCGCGGCGTCGTCGGCGAACGCCATTGGCCGTCTGGCCGTCGCGCCAGGGATTGCCATTGCCTCGACCGTGGGGCCCTGCCTAAGCAATTTGAAAATGTAGTATGTCCCGAACCCAATGAAGACCGCGTATACCAGCATATAGCTGGCAAGCGAGAACAGCACCGTGCCGGTGGTGAGCGAAGGCGTTACAGCGTCGGCTGTCCGAAGCAGGCCATAGACCACCCAGGGCTGACGTCCCACTTCGGCAGTGTACCAGCCGGCGACCACCGCGATGAAGCCGGTCGGAAACGACAGGAAAGTACCCCACAAAAACCAGCGCGTTGTCTCAAGTCGGTCACGGAAGCGAAGCAGGTTTCCCAACCACGAGACGCCAAGCATGATCAGACCCATCCCGACCATGATGCGGAACCCGAAGAATGGAATGACAACGGGGGGCCGATCGTTTTTTGGAAACGATTCAAGACCGACCTCGGGCGCGGTCCAGCTCCCGGACGCGATCATGCTGCCAAGATGCGGGATTTCGAGCGCGAACAGATTGCGCTCACTCACCGGATCGGGAATCGCGATCAGGACCTCGCTGGCCGGTTGTTGGTTCTTCCAGCGCGCTTCGATCGCTGCAAATTTCGCCGGCTGGTGTTTAAGAACATACAAACCGGTGAGGTGTCCAAAGAAGAGCTGGACTGGAATCAACACTGCCACCAATCCGAGACTCCAATGCAGCATCACGCGCCCCTCGTCACGATGCATGCCACGCAGCAGATACCAGGCACCAGTGGCGGCAATGCTCATCGCGCTAGTCAGAAAAGCGGCAAGCAGCATATGTGGCCAGCGTACCATCATAACCGACCCCAGCACGATTTCTCGCCAATCCGCAGGAATGATCTTACCGTCGACGATCGTGTGGCCAATCGGAACCTGCATCCAGCTGTTGTTGGCTAGAATCCAGAACGACGAGAACATAGTTCCGAGCGACACCATGCAGCAAGAAAAGAAGTAGACGCGCGGCGATACCCGATTGCGCCCAAGCAGCATAACGCCGAAAAATGTCGCCTCCAACATGAAGGCCGTGAACGCCTCATAGCCGAGAAGCGGTCCCTGGATCGGCCCGGTGCGCTCCGCCAGAACGCTCCAGTTCGTTCCGAACTGAAAGGCCATGACCACACCGGTGACCACGCCCATTCCGAACGATAGAGAAAATACCTTGAGCCAGAAGTCGAACACACGCCGATAAACGGGGTTTCCAGTCGTCAACCTCGCGCCCTCGATAGTCGCCAACCAAGCGCCAAGGCCGATGGTGAACGAGGGAAATATGATGTGAAAAGTGATCACAAACCCAAATTGTAACCGTGACAGGAAAACCGGATCGAAGGCCATGGTCACCTCTTCAAGATTACGCTTTGAAGTCGCGAAAGTTGGTGGCGCAATAAAACCCCTGCTTCTCAACCAGGACGAACGGCCTCACGGGCCGAACAGGTCACGTGTCATTGGCTCGCAGCACCGCCTTCGAGACCCAGGATTTCAATCTTGGCGGTCACGATCTTCGTTGGCCAGGCGAGCATCGTAAAGCCGGACGCGACGGCGACCTTTTGCGAACCGTTCGCGGTATAGGTGATCACGCCGCCGGCGATCGCACCGCCGAGATCCTGAGCCCACAGTTTCTGGCCGCTAGCGGAATCAAGCGCATAAAAGTTGCCACCGATATCGCCGAAGAACACGACGCCGCCGGCGGTCGGAGTCGTGGCGCCGACGATCGGGTAGTTGGACTTCACCCGCCACTTCCAGACGCCGGTGTCGGCGTCGGCGGCATGGAGCCATCCCGCCCAGGTACGGTCTTCTTTGCCGAACATGTTGAATGGGTTGAGAGCCGCCATTCCGACCCATGGCTGCCCGATCGCTACCGACTTAAGCTTCTCGACACTCTGCAACGTCACCGTGTCGCACCACTCGACCTCGCCGATCATGATGAGGTTCGTCTTGGGATCGTAGGACGGGCTGTTCCATTCCGCGCCTCCCACCGCACCCGGACAAAAATGGATATCGGTACCGGGCACAAGAGGTACGAGGTTTTCCTCGATCTTGGTCATCGGTACGCGGTAGAGCTGGCTGTTGTTGGCCAGATCAAAGCCATAAAGGTAACCATCTTTGGGCGCGACCGCCATCAGTTGCTTGCCGCCCATGGTTTTAATCAGGATGGGCGGGTTAGAGACGTCCCAGTCGTGCCAGTCCTTCTTCAAAATCTGGAAATGATTTTTGTAGTTGCCAGTTTTAGCATCGAGCACGACGACCGAGTCGGAATAGGAATTGTCTCCCTCGCGCACGCCGATGACGAAGTCAGGGGCCGGATTGCCGCCGGGGACGTAGAGCTGTCCGGTTTTCGTGTCGAGGGTGTAGGATGTCCAGGTCCCCCCACCGCTGATGGGGATGCCGGGCTCACTCTTCCAATTCGATGCGTCGAGCGGCGTCGCGCCCAGCGGTCCGCGGACGGTGTCGCCGTCGACTTTGGGAACGAGAAAGAACTCCCAGACGATCTTGCCGGTCTTCGCGTCCAGCGCGAACATGTGGCCCTTCCCGCCTTTGAAGTCGCCGCCGGCGTTGCCGACGTAGACGAGGCCGTCGGAGGCGATCGGCGCTGATGGAACCAACTCGCCATGTTTCGGGTCCGCGATCGTCGTTTCCCAGATTCGTTTGCCGGTCTTGAAATCATAAGCCAGCACCCGCCCGTCCTGCGTACCGCGAAACAGCATGCCGTCCAGGTAGGCGGCGCCTCGGTTGGCCGGCAAAAGGGCGGGGGGATAGTCCTCGTGGGTGCGCCAGTTCACGGCGCAAGTCGCCGGGTTGAGGGAGAAAATATCGAATTGCGTGGTGCCGATCAGAGCGTTTTCTACCATGATCAACCCGGACTCAAACGCAGCGAACTGATCGACGTCGTAAGTACACAGGACTTTCAGCTTAGCTACATTCTTCGTATTGATCTGGTTCAACTCCGAGTAACGCTCGGAAGTCAGTGTTCTGTTATAGCTCGGCCAGTCTCCGACGGTCGTGTTGGACGACGGCGCCTCGGCGGGAGGCGAAGACGCAACCGCCGCTTTGTAAGCCGCGTTCGATTCCGTCGTTATCGTGCCTGGAGGTGCGGATAAGGAAATAAGATAATTGCGCGACAGACCTCCAATCGTGGAAACCTGGACCGGGAACGCTAGGTACAGAGCGCCTGCCACTGCCGCACCAACCACGACTACCGCCCCAGCGATAATTAGGAGTTTGTGTTTCATGTGAGCTCACTGCGGTTAACTTGTGTGACGCACTAAACGAGTTGGAATAGCTGCGGTGAGATTTCGACGCTCGCGTCGGCTAATATCTCTTTCTTATTGAACTTTGATACCCATTCTTTCTCGCATGCTTTTGAATACGATATCGATGGCTTGAATAATTTTAAGCTCGGGGTTGGCCTTGCAATAAACAATCACCTCGTGTTCGGCTTCCTTACCTTTTCTTATGTCCATGTAGTGCTTTTTTGCGAGCCCGTTGTACCAACCGCTGTACCACGAGGCGAGCCTATCGGCGTCGCCTTGCCACGTGTTGGCGAGTTGAGCGCAGGTCAAAGTCTGGACGTCGAGAAATCCTTCGGCGTCCGCGTAAGCGCTAAGATCTACTTGGGCTTTTGCCGTCGAAGCTGCGAACGTGATCGCAAAACACATTGCAGTCCAAATCAAGAGTTTACGCATGTCCATTTTCCCTGCTTCTCTTATTGGGACTACCGGTCAATACTGCCTCAACAGCGATTGGTCTCTTAGGGTCTGGCGATTCATAGGTCCCGGACAACACATCGAAACCCAACATGGCTCGTCGATGTATCGACCGCCTCGGCATGGCGTGCAGCCGGACGGTACCGCCGGCAGTAGTTCGGCGCGCATAGATGAGAACCGCCCTTGATGACCTTGCGGGCTATTTTAATATTCGGCAGGCAGGGATCGTAGCTTCCATCCTCAGCGCCGCCTCGGGGGTTCTCCGGGATGCAACAGGCCTTTGGTGCGTCGGCGGTGTGTTTCGCTGCATACCAGTCGATGGTCCATTCCCAGACGTTGCCGATCATGTCGTAAATGCCGTAACCGTTCGGAGGGAACGCGGTGACGGGAGACGTGCGCTCGAAGCCGTCTTCTATCAGATTTTCCCGCGGAAATTTGCCCTGCCAGGTGTTGGCCTGATGCTTGCCGCCCGGCGTGAATTCGTTGCCCCAAGCGTACTCCGCGTCATCGAGCCCACCGCGTGCGGCAAACTCCCATTCGGCTTCGGTCGGCAAATCCTTGCCAGCCCAGCTTGCGTAGGCGAGCGCGTCTGCGAACGAGACGTGGACCACCGGATGGCTGTCGAGATGGTTGATATTGCTCTTCGGCCCATAGGGATGCCGCCAATCGGCGCCCTTCAGGAAGGTCCACCACTCTCCCCAATTCAGCAGATCGACTTGACGCGAGGGCGGCGAGAACACCAGCGAGCCAGGATAAAGCATGTGCGGCAGCGCGCCTGGATAGTCTTTCGGATCCGGCGGGATCTCAGCGAAGGTGACATGGCCGGTCGCTTTGACGAACTCTTTGAATTGCCGGTTCGTTACCGGAGTTTCGTCGATGAAGAATGGATCGACGGTGACGCGGTGAGCCGGTGCCTCTTCAGGATAATGCTTATCCGACCCCATGCGGAAGGTGCCACCCGGAATCAGGACCATCCCCGGATGGTGAGGATGTTCTCGTGCTTTAGCGTCAACCAGATCGCTAGCTATTTCGGTCACACTCACAGTTGCAAACTCCTCAAGGAGCAGAGAACGCTCTACACTGGTAGCGCGTCCGGAGGAACCTTCCGATCGGCCGAGCAAATGTCGCCGATCAATTAGCAAGACCCTACATTTGCAAGTTCCGATCGGGTTGACTATGCATTTCCGGCAAATCAGCACCACGGATTAGTGGTGGGCGCGCGCCAGGCTGGTCGAGGGCAGCTCTCCGAACGCCATCCGATAGATTGCCGCAAAGCGTCCTAGTTCCGAGAAGCCACTGTGCCTTGCAATCTCCGCGACATGAAGAATGGGGGTTGTGTCAACAATTTGAACACAATCTCGATGCGGCAAGCTCAATGCGATTGTTGCCGCAATCGGGCTCTCCAAGCAGTGGGCGCCTCCGGCCACTCACGAAATTATTTCCTTCGTCGCCCCGATCGACCGCCTTGCAGGTGAGCGCGACTTCGCACGTATGGTGCGATCGTGAAATCCGCAGCAAAGAAACAACGATCCAGCTAACCTGCCGTTTTAGCATCTGGTACGAGTGATGCAGAACGGGCTGCGGACTTTTGATATTCGCAAGCCTGATCGCGCCGCTATCACTAACAAAGGAACAGAAATCATGGGCGTCATGAGATTGAGTCACGCCGGAATGCTCGCTTTGACCGTGGCGTTATGCAGTGCCGGAACGGCATTTGCGCAGAGTGCCCCGTCATCAGCTCCCGTGAAGACGATCGGTGCTCCCGCCGCCGCCAAGTCTGAAGTGGTTCCCTCGTTGATCGTGCTTAATTCGCGCGGCGCGACGTTGCAGGGAGACGTGCTCACGTTGAACGGAGTGACACCCAACTCCATCGTTTTTTCCGATCGTCCAGTCCGAGCCGCGGGCCACGCGCTTACGGCTGATATCATCGCAGAGTGGGGAACGGATACGTCTGGGGGAGCGAGTATCGCGGATAATGCCAGCTTCTCCAAGGATCCTCCGAACGCAACCGTATCCGTCTTCAGCAAGGACGGCTCCGTGAAGGATGCCGTCGTGGTGTTGAAGAACCCGAAGCTCGAACGTGAGAAGCTTACATTCAATGTTCAGACCCTTGAGGGCGATATCAACGGCGCGGATGGACCGGCTTCAATCTTCATCGACATCATCGGACGGCCGTTCACGCCGATGTCGTTTGCCGGTGTCGCGCGGCGAACGGCATTTCGTGGTGCGATGTACGCCGGTGCCGTGGGTGCCGCTGCGTATGGAGCCGCTGCGTATGCGGCGCCCTATGCCTACCCGTATGCCCACCCGGCCTGCGGTTACTATCCTTATCCACCCTGTTACTGAGATAAATCGAGCACCGCCGAAGGCAGGAAATCGAATCATGTCAAAGATCTTATTGCGTTGCTGCTGGTTGCACTCGCTGCGGCATGGGTTTCGCCGTCAGATGCCCAGACTCCGGGAACCAGCGTCGGCACGCTCTCCTGCCGGATGGCGCCATCGATCGGCCTGATTTTCGGATCCCAACAGCGGATGGCCTGTCGTTTCCAACCTAGCGGTCCTTACCCGCCCGAAGCCTATGTCGGTGTCATGAACACGATTGGTCTTGATATCGGCATTACCGCGGGCGGTGTCATGGCGTGGGGCGTGTTCGCGCCCACGGCAGGTCCGATGTACGGCGGACTCGCCGGCACCTATTGGGGCGAGCGGTTCCACCGGCGTTGGTGTCGGCGTCGGGGCCAATCTCTTATTCGGCGGAACCGGACGTTCGATCGCGCTTCAACCCCTTTCGGTCGAAGGATCGGTTGGGATCAATCTTTCGCTTGGAGTTTCGGGTCTCACTCTCGCGTTGGCGCAATGAGGACACGCGTGAGGGATGCGTGGCACGGCGCGCACAATTCTTTGCTCTCATGACCCTGCGGCGGTTACAGCGAAACCGCTCATTAGGGGAGAGCCAGTCATCAGAGGACATCAATGAAACACATGATTCATTTGCCGGCCAGGCTCGGATTTTTGCCTTTGCTGGCTATCTTGTCGGTTGGCTCCGCATCCGCACAGACAGACATCGCCAAAGCGATCCAGCAGAAATTGGCCGCTGAGGCTACGAAACTGGAGAATTCCTGCGCCGATGATATCAAACAATATTGCAGTACCGTCACGCCCGGCGAAGGGCGCATGATCTACTGCATGCAAGCCCATGAGGACAAGATAAGTACGAAATGTGCATTCGATCTGGAGGAAGCCGCCACGGACGTGCAACTATCGGCGGATAATCTAAAAGACGCAATAATTGCCTGCCATGCGGAGATAACCGGTGTGTGCGGAAAGACGTTACCCGGTCAGGGACGAATAGCCGCATGCCTGATCGCGAACAAATCAACGGCTTCAAAGAATTGTGTGGATGCCCTCGGGAAACTCGAAGCGATGGTCGTTCATTGACAGTTGAGCCATGTGGTTTGGTCCCGTCGATATGCGGCGGGCCCTAGCGCGCCCGCACTGGTCGTCACTTGAGTATGATCGAGTATTCCCGTGGGTCGCCACTTTTCAAGCCGTCGAACATCACCAAAACGTCGATAGCGTTTCCATGTTGCGACAAAACGGAGATAGCTTCCGCCTTCGCTCCCTTGGCGTCTGGCAATTCTCCCAGCGTGCCCAGGAGCGTTGACGTTTCAGCCATGATGTCGAGAACATGGATTTCGAAGGGTACCCGCGCATCCCGGGCCGGTCCACTCAAAATCAGCAATTGGTCTTCATTCAGCCGAGCTAGGTCGCGGATCCCGCGGCCGAAACCCAATTTCACCGAAATGGTATGTACGTCACCTTGATTTATCGCGGCGCTCCCGTCGAAGAGCTTGCCGACATCCACTGCAACAATGAAAGCGTTCCCATCGAGCGTCGGCGCGCGCAAGCCGGCAAACAGCTTCCCGCCGGTAACCGCCAGCCCTTCGACGTTGAGGCCATTCGCGGTCATCAGATCCTGAGTGAAATACTGTCGAGTCTGAGGAGCGGCTACCAAGGCCTCCGACAGGCGATAGGTCGTTTCCACGTTCGACGAATCGAGGGAAAGGGTGCCGTCGGAGGAAGCGTCGGCGATCTGGCCCTCCGGAATTCGGGCCAGGACGAAAGCGGAACTGCGAAACCTATTGCTGTGACGTGAGCAGCCATGTGAGCCAGCGACATAAAAAAACGGCGGCGCGTATGCCACGGCTTCGCCATCAAGGTCTTTGAACTTCCGGTTGCCAGCGGAGCAACCCGGCTGAATGGGAGGTCGACCGACCGTGTCCTTTGCGGGCTTCCTGCCGATAAGGGCTAGTCTGGCGCCGGCGGCTACCGTTCCATTGCTAATGCTAGCGATCTGTGCAAACCGACCCTGATCGTCGATCACCAGGCATCTCGACTGCACCGCATCGGCCCGCATGCACGCCAATCCGCTGACGTTCAGCGCCACGCCGCCGTCGTCATCCGTGAACGGCCTGGTGACCTCATAAATGCGCGCTGGCATCAATACGTTTTCGAGGGCCGTATTGGAGCACGTAGGCGAAACGGCTCCGCAAAAAAACCCTACCGCAAGAACAACTATACGACGTTTCATTCCCATTGGTCGCCGCCCGGATCCGGATGGAATCGCCTTGCGTTGACGGCAAATAACTTGGAGGTCGTACAGCGAGAACCCGGATGTCCAAACCTCATCGCGCAAACACTTAACACGGGCGTATTCTTGGTGCGATGCTTGGCCTGAACCCGGCGTTCGCCCAGGGGCCTGCACCAATTACGCGCTCGTTTCACCGCGGCCCAGCGCCGGGGGCAAAGGGTGGCGGACCAACAGGGATAGGGATATTGGGGGCCAAGGGCGCGACCCCGGTCTGCGCTGAAACCGCACTATCCGCGGTTTTGTACCATGGGTTAGAGATGCATTCGGCGTCGGTACCGGACGCGGACGCCAAGCACTCCTGGAAAGTGTTGAACGAACAGCCGCTATAACCGGGATTATCAATACCCTGGATGCAGAATGGATATTGAATGCCCGTCTGGGCCAAAGCAGGGAGCGCAATTCCAAAAACACTAGCGGTAAACAACACTAAAATGACAATGCGCATCGTCTCCTCCTCATACGCGGAGAAGCTACGCCCCACCACGTTTTCCGTCTATGCGGAAACGGAAACTATACTACGCCATCAGCACAGCATAACGGGCCTGACGTCAGCTATAGGCGTGGCTTCGGCCATCTTGCCCTAGGTATGCGGTTGATCTCGGCGAATACTCACTGGGCCGGCGCAATAGCAAAACGTTTCGCCCAGAAGGCGGCCTAGCCCATAATTATGGATACAATCTATCGAGAAAGAATGATCACGACTTAGCGTGATCATAGGAATTCCCGCGAAGGTTGGAGCTGCGATCGCGCTTGAAACTATAGCGGCTATGATTGTGATCTTCAGATTGGTGATAGACCTTGTCGCCGTTCACGGCGATTGCGATACCCCCCTTTTATCAAGATCGGCGGCCGCTGTCACGGAAGCGTGAGCGGGATCAATTGTTAGTTGCCTACATCACTTACTGGACCGTTTTCCTTGATGAGTATCAATGGCCAGTTTATCTGCACCCTGTCCACGAGGATGCTGAGAGTTGATGACGACGCGAAATTCTGTAACGTCGTAACGTCGGTGGTGATGGTCGACATTAGCGCGCCGGTCTTGGCGTTGTTAGCTCCTCCAACTCTCTCATCGCTTACAAGACCTAAACAATGTGCATCATAGTGCCAGACATAGCTATGCTAAAACGGAAAAACGGGAATGATCATTGGCTGGCTATTGATGGAGTTGTGCGCAAACCGATTGTGACACGGTTTACCGGCACACTCCATCCAAGCTCATGTCCGATGATCGACGATGAGTTTTAGGTAAATCGCCATGTCCGGCGCCGCAGCGCCGAAGCATTGGCTCTTGCCGGAATGAACCTTTAGCCTTGAAAACGGGTCTATTACCGCTGGAGCGCGTTTTCTACAGTCATAGCGATCCAGGCAGGGCCCGAAAGGCCCTGCCTGCTTGCTGTGCTGTTGATCGCATCGACCACATCGGGTGTGAGCGGTACATTGATGATGATGTCCAGTCCGCTTTCGAGGCTGTAGACCAACCGCGTGACCTGACCCGCGAAGCGCCGAACGCGCAAGACTTTTTCTGCTTCGGTAACTGAGCTTTCTTGCGCGACGACCGGACAGTAGGCGGTGACGAGATGATCTATGATCCGAATATTTGGCATGCCCTCCCGCCGCAGAGTAGCAATCGTCGAGTTGAGTCGGCCGACATCGGCCATTGCATTCCCATCTGGAAGTAGACCACTGATTTCCTCAAGCTTTGCGGGCGTACTGGGCTTCAAAGTGGCGGGACATTCGAATTTTTCAGCGGCGAAGCTGGGCGAAATAAACAGATTAACACCAAAAACCGTGAGGCTCAGTAGGCGTGAAATTTTGGTCATGGCATGCGTCCTCTCATTCGTGCAAGTCCTTGGGTTTACATCGGCTGGCAACCTCCTCGGTCGCAACAGATCTATTGATCGCCCAAATAACGCAGGACGCAAGACCCGTAACGCTTCGCCGTGCTCACAAGACGACGTCCCTGTTACAATCGATGAACAAAGGCGCCTGAAAGATCGCGCCTATTTTTCGGAATTGCATAGCCAGAAACCAGACGATCCTCAACACTGGTCGGAGCGGTTGGTCGCCGCTGGCAAGTTGGTCCTGTCACCCCAAGGAGAAGCCGAAGATGAAACCAATCGAGCCGTCAGCCAACATTGACCGCCGTGCTCTCATCTCAACTTTGGCGTTCCTTCCAACATTGTCCGCGCCCTTCTTGTCCATTTCCGCTTCGGCGTAGACCACGACGTCGAGCGGGGCGCTGCCATCGTGGAATGAAGGAACCGCGAAACAAGCGATCCTTGATTTCGTACGCGATACAACAACCCCCGCAAATCCGAAATTTGTTCCTCCCGCGGAACGCATTGCCACTTTCGATCAGGACGGTACGCTATGGGTCGAGCACGATGTACAGCCAATTGATGTACTGCATCGACAGGGTTCCACTACTAACACGAGACAGGGAATTACTAAAGCACGTTCCACCTTTCAGCGATGTGCTCTCCGGCAATCGAGAGGCGAAAGACAAGCTGTCGCAGCTCGACCTTGAATTAATTGCCGTTACGACCCTGAGCGGCATGACGGTCGATAACTTCACCGCCGAAGCGAAGAAGTGGCTGGCGACCGCTAAGGACCGGCGCTGGAACCGGCCCTATACAGACCTCACCTATCAGCCCATGCAGGAGGTGGTGAGTTATCTCCGCGCGAACGGTTATAAGACCTACATCGTGACCGGCGGCGACGAGGACTTTGTGCGACAAGACTCCGAGCGCGTCTACGGCATCCCGCCGCCGCAAGTGGTCGGCAGTGCAGGCGGAACGAAGTTCGGCTACGACAAGAACGGCGAGCCATTCCTGACCAAAGACTGGAGACTTCTGGTCAACGATAACAACGCTGGCAAGCCAGAGAGCATTCATCTCATGATTGGTCAGCGTCCGTACGCCGCATTCGGCAACTCGACCGGAGACCGGCAAATGCTAGAATATACTGGAACAGGTGCCCGCGCGCGGCTGATGATGCTGGTGCTGCACGACGACGCACAGCGCGAATATGCTTACGGTCCGGCGCAGGGCTTGCCCGACACCAAGGTAGGTACGTTCACCCCAGAACTCTACGACGAGGCAAGAAGAAGAACTATAGGGTGATCAGCATGAAGACCGATTGGAAGAAGATTTTTGCGTTCGACTAGCATCGATGGACTCGGCTTGCCGGCGAGTTTGACGCAACCTTCACGTTGATTTGGTTTTTGAATCATCTGACGATGATTATACTATTATGAGACACTTTGTTTTGGCGATTGGTTTGGTTTTGGCTTTCAGCCGCATCTCCGGCCACGCCGACGCGAAATGGGCCTGATCCGAGGTTCGAGGTATCATCGGCGTGCCAGGGGGATTTGATGAACAATTAACGTAACAGCGATGGAGACCGATGATGCGGAGCGACATTGTTTCGGAGACGCGGCCAGCAGTGAAAAAAACAGAAACCAGTTCCGATTTCTTTCGATTCCATGCCCCCCATCTGCATCGGGGTTCGCTTTACGGAGACGATTGGTTTGCTCTAAAGGCAGAGGCTTTTGCCCGTTTCTTTGGAACACCTGTCTTTCTCGTTATTCAGACCATCATTGTGGCGATCTGGATTTTCGTCAATGTCGTGGGATTAGCCCATTTCGATGTTTATCCCTTCATTCTTTTGAACCTGGCTTTCAGTCTGCAAGCGGCGTACGCAGCTCCGCTGATCCTGCTAGCGCAGACACGCCAAGCCGACCGTGACAAAGCGCACGCGGAAGCCGACGCGCAACACCGAGAGGATATCGCTCAGGCGAGCGCGGAAAGGCAGACATCGATGACGGCCCAAACAACAATTCTGGTCAATATGCTAAACCAGAACACGCAGCTTACCCAAAGTATCAAGGTTTTAACCGAGAGATTGGAGAACCTGACACTCGAGGTGCACAAGAAAATGATCGCCACTTAAGCATCACAACCGAGGCTACAGATAAATTTGAAATGAGGCAATCCGTCGACGGTCGACTGTGGAACCAAGTCCCGGCCCACTGCGTTGGCATTGCCCACAAGGGCGCGCTGAAACGGTTTCGCAGCATCACCCCAGAAAGGACATCATCATGTCGTGTCGAACCCTTATCTCACTTTCTGCATCCGTTATCGTTGGCGTTACGTGTCTTGCTACTATTTCAACTGACGCCTTTGCATACCGAAGAGGCGTTGGCGTTTACCACGGTGGTGTTTATCGCGGTGGCGTCTACCGTGGTGCAGCCGTACGCCGCGGAGTGGCGGTAGGCGTCGGGGCTGCTGCCGTTGGTGCTGCTGCCGTCGGCGCTGCCGCGGCCGGTGCCTATTACGCGCCAGGCTATTACGGTGCTCCCGCGCCGGTCGCTTGCGGATACGGCTATTATTTTTATCCCCCCTACAACCGCTGCGTACCCACGCCATAACGGCTGCAATACGGCGCGACAGTCGACCCCCGTCCAGTCACTTCCCGGGCGGTGTGGCTCGATCGCATCAATCTCATCTCAAGCGATAAGACACGCCCGTTGCATTCTTGCTGGGGCCGCAACGACGTTAGCCCTTACGAACCCCGTATTTATGAATGACCGAGTTCTGGCACTTTTGAGACATGCCGACGGACGGTAATGATGTCTGGTTAGAGGGGCTATAGCGGAAGCCGCGGTAAGCCGGCAAACCGACGCGAATTGTCCTTGCAGACTATCCCCACGGGGAAGCAGGCCGGTCCGTCCCATTAGCTGGACATTGCGGCAACAATCACCCCTAAATTTTGGGGGAGTGCTCCGATATTTCGGAGGGACTCCGATTTCTCGGAGAATCTGGATTGCCCGATGCTGTTTGGTGCTGGTGTGCAGTTTCGCTACCGCGATGATTTATTTGTCATTTGTTTTCAGTGGAGAGTGCTCTGTAATTGGCCCACTTCTTGCTGACCCACTGTCTCCGTGAAGCAAGAGGCATTCGGTCTTTTTGATCTGGAGAAAAAGAAAATGAAGAGTTTTTTCGCTGTGAGCGCCATCATGCTCCTCTCGGCAACGAGCGGCATGGCACAGTCGACAGCCATGAAGGCATGTGCCGGTGACGTTAAGTCGTTATGCGCCGGTATTCAGCCGGGCGATGGACGGGTAGCTTCAACTCCAGGATGATGCAGATAACCTTCGATGCTCGTCAGACAAAACAACCGCGGGAGAACAACGGTGGCTCGGAGCACGGCACTCTGCTTTAGCGACCCACTTTCTTTTCAGGCGGCCATCAGCACCGCAGATTTGCAGCTTCTTCCAACCGCAAGGGGGCAGTTCCGGGCTGAATTGACCAAAGTCTGCATGGATCAGCTTTGGATACAGCGTTTCTATCAAAATCTGCCACTGGTCAACGCGGGCGCGATGAAGCCGGGGCGCAGAGTATTTACTTTCTTCACGTCAGCCGAACCGCAAGCAATGCGACACTGCGGGATGAACGTTTTGTCGGGTGACATCATCGTCAACAACTTCGATGAAATACACCAACAGACCGAGGCTGAGTTCCGCTTGGGATCGATGTCTCTGACGACCCGCACCCTTGATGCCGCTTGCAAAGCCATAACCGGTCGCGACTTTTCAGGATCACCGCTCAAGCATCTTGTCCGGCCAAATGCTACGCTGATGTCGCGGTTATTAAAACTGCATGAGATGGTAGGGCAAATCGCCACGACTATTCCTGAGGTTCTTGAAGTGCCCGAGGCTGCGCGGTCATTGGAACAGCAGCTGATCCATATATTGGTCAGGTGCTTGACCGATGACGCTTCGGTTCAAATGACCTGCGGCGGTCGTTGCCACGATATGATTGTCGCTAAGTTCGAAGAATATTTGGAAGCGAACCCCAACATACCACTGTATCTGCCAGAAATATGTGCAGCTATTGGCGCAGGGGAACGTACCCTCCGCATGGCTTGCCAAGAACACCTCGGAATGGGGCCTATCCGCTACCTCGCTTTGCGGAGAATGAACCTCGTCCGACGTGCGCTGTTGCGAGCGGGTTCCTCGACAACAACGGTAACGAGAATTGCCACCGACCATGGGTTCTGGGAACTGGGACGTTTCTCAGTCAACTATCGCGCAATGTTTGGTGAAACCCCGTCGGAGACATTGCATCGATTACCGGATGATCGGTCATAATCCCAGGGCAGACCTGATGGAAGGGAAGGACATCAAGTGCGTGTTTAACGCGGCTTAAGAGTACTCTCTAGCTGCAGCCCCTCCCGGCGCGCGAGACTGTCTTATCGTTCGCGAAGTCGTCGAGGACGAACATATGCTGCGGCGCAACTGCGCGAAGTCCAGCAAGTGCCGATATCGCGGCGAGGAGATCAGATATGAACGACCCGACTCTGCCATCTCTTCCATCGTTCCGCTACCGCTTGGAACAGCAGCCGCCGCACACTAGCTGTGGCGGTCTCGTACGGGGCGCATCTGTCCAGCAGTTCCCTGTTAGCCAAGGCATCGCCGGTGCCTCTATGCGCTTGCAACCCGGTTGCCTGCGCGAACTGCATTGGCACACGACTGCTGCCGAGTTGGGTTACGTCGTGTCTGGCAGTTGCCGCACCACCGTATTGAGCCCCGACGGAGCGGCGACCGATACGTTCGGGCCGGGCGATGTTTGGTATTTCCCTCGCGGCTGGGGTCATTCCATCCAGGGGACCGGGCCAAGCGAGTGCCATTTCATTCTGATGTTCGACAACGGCGCCTTCGCCGAGGATCACACACTTAGTATCTCGGATTGGTTAGCCCATACGTCGCCTGCCGTCGTCTCACAGAACCTCGGCCTCGGTATGGAGTGGACGGCCAAGCTCCCGAAGGGAGAGACTTATTTTGCAGAAGGGGCCGTTCCCGATGACTCCTTCGCACGTGCTACGCCCCGGGCGAAGCCGACACTTTTAACGACGCACCGCTATCCATTAGGCGCCCAGCAGCCGCGGCGCGTGCCGGGCGGCGGCGCGCAGTGGACGGTTACCGCGGACGAGTTTCCGATCTCGACCACATTGTCCGTCTCCGTGCTGGAGATCGAGCCGGGCGCCATGCGTGAGCTTCACTGGCATCCCCACGCCGACGAGTGGCAATACTATCTTGAGGGTGCGGCTGAGATGGCTGTTTATTTAGGGATGGGTCATGCAGTAACCGAACAATTCGTGAGGGGCGACATCGGTTACGTGCCGATGGGCGCCGGACACTACATCCGTAACACCGGTACCGGCATCTTGCGCTTGCTGGTCGGATTCAACAACGGGCACTATCACTCCCACGACCTCAGCGCATGGGTAGCCTCGAATCCGCCCGATGTCTTGGCCGCGAATTTAGGTCTGCCACGAGCGGTCGCGGAAGCGCTTCCTAAGGAGAGGCTCTTTATCGCACGACCCCCAGATACACGATGACAAGCCGCCGCTCGACCAGTTCGAAACTCTCGATGGGCATCGATGGATTGTAAGAAAACGAGACGCTCAGTCTCCGCCCTCGACAATTCAAAGGACGTTTGGAGGCTGTGCCTGTTGATACCAACCGGCTTGCCCGGACCATCGTCAACGGGCCTGCTTTTGCAGGAAACAATTTCAGGTTAGATTCAATGATACCCGAGACGTCCTCCGTCAGTCAGCTGTCGCAAGTCATTTCTCAGGCGGCAGCGCCCGGATTTATTCTCGCAGCACTTGCCGCCTTTACCGCGCTCTTGATTGCCCGTCAGAACAGAATCGTGGATCGCACCATCGTCCTCAACGGGATCTCCGATGACGATCCCGTCAAATGTCGGTTGAAGGCAGATCTTCCCCGTCTCCTGCGACGCGCGGCGATGATGAACAGAGCAATCCTGTGGGCCTTGATCAGCAGTATCGCGATAACTGTTCTCGTGGTCGTGGCGTTTGCAAGCGCCCTCCTGCACATTCAACATGAGGTTGGCGTTGCCATTCTCTTTATTGTGGCGCTGCTGGCTTTCACCATTTCCCTTGTTGAGTTTGCCCGAGAGGTAAGAATTGCGTTGAACGAGCTGGATCACTACGGATAAACAGATTGCCTCCATGCATCAACAGGATGGAGGGCAGAAAGACGGTCAAAAAGGTCTCCCGAACTAAACTCAGACAATTGCGTAGTTTGGCATGCCGTTATTGCGAAACGGAAACGAGCATGTCTGTTGTTGGCAGATTTTGTTGCAGAAATCGGCGTACAGACGGCGCGGGTCGGCTGATACGATTTTTTTGAAGCCGCCCGTTGCCACCCGCTTGATTGTGCGGGCGGCTTACGCTCGACTTTACTGACGCTTGTGAACCTCCTCCGAACTGATGGACACCTGTAGTAGGCTCCATAGCGATCTTTGCTGGAGTTCAGAAATGAGATTCCGCTTCATTGAAGATCGCCGTGCCGACTATCGGGTGACGATGATGTGCGACGTGCTCGGCGTCTCGCCTGCTGGCTATTATGCCTGGCGGGCGCGCCCGGAGAGTCCACGCGCCGCCGCCAATCGTGAGCTCGTCGACGACATCAAGCGGGTTCACCGCAACACCAATGGCCGCTATGGCAGCCCGCGCGTCCATGCCGAGTTGAGGGCTCAGGGCCGCGGGGCGAGCCGCGGTCGCATCGAGCGATTGATGCGCCGCCACGGTATCAGGGCCATCATGGCGCGGCCACGGCGGGTGCGCACCACCGACAGCCGTCACGACTTCCCGATCGCCCCGAACCTGCTCGAGCGCAACTTCATCGCCGCCGCGCCGAACCGGATCTGGCTCGCCGACATCACCTACGTCGAGACTGATCAGGGCTGGCTTTATCTGGCCACGGTTATGGACCTCTACAGCCGCAAGATCGTCGGCTGGGCAATGGCGGATCATTTGCGCGCCGAGCTGCCATTGGCGGCCTTAGCGATGGCCATTGCGACACAGCGGCCTGTGCCGGCTTGATTCACCATTCAGATCGTGGCGTTCAATACGCCTCGGCGGAGTATCGCAAGATGATACAGTCCGCCGGCTTCCGAGCTTCGATGAGCCGCAGGGCCGATTGCTATGACAACGCTCCGATGGAGAGCTTCTTCCACACGCTCAAAACCGAACTCGTCCATCACCAGCATTATGCAACACGTGAGGACGCCAGACGTGATATCTTTGCTTACATCGAAGGATTTTATAATCGAACGCGTCGCCACTCGGCCATCGGATATCTAAGCCCGATCGAGATGGAGCTAAAAGCAGCTTCCCTGTCCATTTTTTCGGGGGAAGATCACACACCCGACTCGGACATTGCAATGATCTCAGGCCGCTGCATGTTTAGGCGTTCCGGCGAATAGGCGCTCGATTTTTTGAGGCGCCAGCATCTCTGCGCGCCGAACTATTGCCGCCGCTACCGCCCCGCCGCCCGAGCCAGTCGACACCTCGACGAGCCACATCGCTTCCGCTGAGTCTTGCGCGGGCCGGCCCGGCCATGACCGACGGGCCGTCGAAAACTGCCGGTATCTCGGGCGCACTTGGCCAGCGAGCTCCTTGCAGCCTGGCTGCGGTCGGCGCCGCCGTCGCCTGCTTCAGCCGCCCTCGAGACCGAGGATAACGATCTGCGCTCTCCGAATTTCAACCGGAAAGGCGGGGGAAATGAAGCCGGTCGTCACCGCGACTTTCTGAGCGCCGTTGGCTGTATAAGTGATCACTCCGCCGGCGATCGCGCCGCCGATCTTCTGACCCCACAGCTTCTGGCCGGTGGCAGCGTCGAGCACATAAAAGTTGCCGCCCGCGTCGCCAAAGAACACGAGGCCCCCGGCGGTCGGCGTCACGGCGCCCAGGATCGGGTAATTGGACTTCAGTCTCCATTTCCACACCCCCGAGTCGGCGTCGACGGCGTGAAGCCATCCCGCCCAGACGCCGTCGGCGCGCGTGAACTCCCCGAACACGTTGAACGGATTGAAGGACTTCTCTCCCGTCCACGGTTGCCCGATCGAGGTTGCTACGACTTCGTCCCTGGTCTGCAACTTCACCGTCGTGCACCAGTCGACGTCGCCGGTGAAGATGAGATTGGTCACAGGGTCGTAGGCTGGGCTGTTCCATTCCTCGCCGCCCGCGGCGCCGGGACAAAAATGGACGTCCTTCTCAGTCGAAAAGGGCTCTTCCACATTCTCGATTCTCGTCACTGGCGTCCGGTACAAGAGCTTGTTGTCGGCGCGATCGAATCCGTAGAGGAAACCGTCCTTCGGCGACACTGCCATCAATTTCTTGCCGCCCTTCGTCTGAAAGAGAGCGGGCGGGTTGGAGACGTCCCAATCGTGCCAATCCCTGGACACGATCTTGTAATGATTCTTGTAGGCGCCGGTCTTGGCGTCGAGAATGACGACCGAGTCGGTATAGAGATTCTCGCCCTCGCGCGCGCCGATGTCGTAGTCAGGCGCCGGATTCCCCACGGGCACATACAAGAGCCCCGTCGCCGGGTCCAAGGTCGCAGAAGTCCAGGCTCCCCCGCCGCTGATCGGAGCGCCCGGCACGTTTTTCCACGTCGAGTTATCGAGCGGGGAAGCACCTTGGGGCCCGCGGACGGCGTCGCCCTCGGACTTGGGCACGAGGAAGAATTCCCACACGATCTTGCCCGTCTTGGCGTCGAGGGCGTACATACGCCCCTTCCCGCCCTTGAAGTCGCCGCCGGCATTGCCGACGAAGACGAGCCCATCCCAGGCGATCGGCGCTGCCGGCACGGCTTCGCCCTTCTTCACATCCGCGATCGTCGTTTCCCACACCCGCTTGCCGGTCTTGAGATCGTAGGCCAGCACCCGCCCGTCCCCGGTCCCGCGAAACAGCATGCCATCGAGGTACGCCGCGCCCCGGTTGGTCGGTAAAATGTAGGCTGGATATTCCTCGTGCGTCCGCCAGTTCTGGGCGCAGGTCGCCGGGTCGATCGAGAAAATATCGAATTCGGTCGTGCCGATGAGCGCCCCTTCCACCATGATCAGGCCGGTCTCGAAGCTCGTGAATTGGCTGGTGTTGTAAGTGCAGAGCACCTTCAGCTTCCCGACGTTCTTGGTGCTGATCTGGCTGAGGTCGGAGAAGCGCTCGGAGGTAAGCGTTTTGTTGTAGCTTGGCCAGTCCGCGGTTGCCGGCGAGCGAGGAGCCGTAGGCACGGACGCCGCAGCGCTCTTGTAATTTGGGTTCGTTTCCATCGCAACGGCACCCGCAGGCGCTCCCAGCGACAGAATCTCGCCGCGCAACTCGCCGACGCCTACCTCGACTCGGGTAATCTCGTCCGCAAGTGAGGAGGTGATTCCGCCCACCACGGCCGCGCCCAGTGCAACGATGATAATCTCGAGTCTGCAGCTCAATTGCGCCTCCCTTGTTTTACAAGCGGGTTCTCCAACGCGCTACCGCGCCACGACGAACTATGAATTCGGGACGCTATGGCAGGTTTTTTGCGCGGGCTATGCGATTTCGGCAAAAAAAGTTGATCTCATCGAACAATTCGCCAAACTAAAGACAGTTCAAACTAAAGACAGTTCGCTGCAGCGGCGATCGTCAGCATGGTCTCGGCCGAGACCTTGAACAGCAGATCGTAGAGGACGGCCTTGTTCTGGTAGGCGATGTCGGCGATGGCTGCAGGGAGCGTGAACACCACGTGATAGTACGGCACCGGCAACAGCCCGGCCTCGCGGTCGGCAAGCCATTGCTTCGCGGCGGCTCCCTGGCACTTCGGGCAGTGCCGGTTGCGGCAGGAGTTGTAGGCAATGGTCGTATAGGCGCAGTCCTCGCAGCGCGCGACATGACCGCCAAGGGCTGCCGTGCGGCAGCATCGGCTGCACGCGGTCGCGCCCTGGAAACAGCCAGCCTTGCGGCCGTTCCGCTCTCCACCAGGCGCGCAGCGGTTCGAGCAGGTGCGGAGACAGCATCACGTAACGGTCTTTACGACCTTTGCCTTGTTCGACGCGGATCACCATGCGTTTGCTGTCGATATCGCCGACCTTGAGCGAGGTCACCTCGGTGGCGCGCAGACCCGCGCCATAGGCCACGCTCAGCGCCGCCTTGTATTTGAGCCCTGGCGCTGCATCCAGCAGCGTGCCACCTCCTCCGAACTGAGCACGACCGGCAGCTTGCGGGGCTCGTGGAGGAACGTCGTGTGCTCGATGATGTCGGAGCGCCTGAGCGTGATCCTGAAGAAGAACCGCAACGCAGCCACGTTGTGATTGACAATGGGGATGTGCCCGCCGTTCGCCGCCAGATGCAGCTGAAAGCGTCGGACGTCCTCGAAGCTCGCCGTGTCGGGCGACCGGCCGAGGAACGCAGCAAAATCCTTGATGACGCGGATGTAGCCTTGTTGGGTCTTCGGCGCTAACTTCCGGATCGTCATGTCTTCGATCATGCGCCGCCGCAATGGGCTCATGGCCTCGTCGGTCATGGGGATGCTCCTGTCTTGAGTGAAGGTTGCGAACCCCTCATCTCAAGACAGGACGTCCCGTTGCGCTATCGTCTTGGCCGTGTCGCCAGCCCCGGCGCCCTACCGCGCGAGCGGTTTAGTCCTATGGCACTTCTCGGACATGGTGCGATGTCCGAGTTGAGTCCGGAGTGCGCACCAAAGCAAACGTCCGCCGATGTTTCGCAACGGTCGGCACAGCGCCGCCTCAATGCGGCGGGCCGCGACCGGTCGAAGAGCGCGAATTGACGTCCGCAATCTCCTTTCAAGCAAACGATACGCCGCGCCGCGAAAATAATTTAGGCACAAACGCGGGCTAATTGTTGGCCGGCGGAAGCCTTAGTTTCTCCATTGCCTGCTCGACCGAGAAAGAACCCGGCCTTTGCCGCGGTGGAAATTGTACGAAGCTCGCGAGATGCTGCCCCACAATCCCCTGCGCCGGGACGATCACGAACGCGTGCTCGATGAACCATCGGACGTAGTCGCCAGACTCGTGCTGCGCCCGCTCGAACGGGTCTGATCGTAGATTGAACAGCATGGGAAGGCGCAGTTGCACCATCGGCTGCTGCCAGACATCGAAGCCTTCGGCCTTTTGCTCCAGAAACACCGCCTTCCACTGTTCGTAGCGAAGGCCGGCAAGATTGCCGTCGTCGGTCCAGTAGAAGAATTCGCGGCGTTTGTCTGGGCCTTTGTGGCTAAGAAGGTCACGCTGATCATAACCGTCGAGGTGAACTTTGAAGGTCTGGCCCGCGGCGCTATAGCCCTGCAACAGCTTGTCTTTCACATCGGGCTCGCCGGCCGCAGCGACCAGCGTCGTCGCCCAGTCCTCCGCCGAGAAGATCTCGTTGATCTCGGTATGCGCGGGCACCAGTCCAGGCCAGCGCACCATTGCCGGGACGCGATATCCGCCCTCCCAGTTGGTGTTCTTCTCGCCCTTGAACGGCGTCGTGCCACCGTCGGGCCAGGAGAACGTCTCGGCGCCGTTGTCCGTCGTGTAGATCACGATCGTATTGTTGGCGATGGCGAGATCGTCGAGCTTCTTTAATAGCTGGCCGACCTGCTCGTCATGTTCCACCATGCCGTCCGGATAGATGCCAAGACCGGTTCTGCCCTGGGATTCCATCTTGAGACGGGTCCAGATGTGCATGCGGCTCGGATTGAACCACACGAAAAATGGCTTCTTGTCGCGATTGGCGCGGTCGATGAAGTTCATCGATGCGTTGAGGAATTCTTCGTCGATCGTCTCCATGCGCTTCTTGGTGAGAGGCCCGGTGTCCTCGCATTTTTGCTTGCCCCAGGCGCCGAAACGCGGATCATCGCCTGGCGTGTCGGTGGGGACCGCAACGCACTTCATGACGCCGCGCGGACCGAACTGGGCCTTGAATGACGGACTTTTCGGGTAGTCGGGATTTTCCGGCTCGTCCTCGGCATTAAGGTGATAAAGATTGCCGAAGAACTCGTCGAAGCCATGTACCGTCGGCAGGAATTCGTTGCGGTCGCCGAGATGATTCTTTCCGAACTGTCCGGTGACGTAGCCCTGCGGCTTCAGCAGTTCAGCGATGGTCGGGTCTTTCTCTGATAATCCCTCTTTAGCTGCCGGCAATCCCACTTTCAGAAGTCCCGTTCGCAGCGGGCTCTGCCCGGTGATGAAGGCGGCGCGGCCGGCGGTGCAGGATTGCTGGCCGTAATAGTCGGTGAAGATGGCGCCATCATTGGCGATGCGATCGATGTTGGGCGTGTGGTAACCCATCATGCCACGGTTGTAGGCGCTGATGTTCCAGTAACCGATGTCATCGGCCATGATGACCAGAATATTGGGCTTTTGTTGTTGCGCGGGCGCAGGGGTTACCGCCATTGTCACTGAAGCGAGTGGTGCCAGTAGACCGAGCCAAAGGTTCCTTTTCGCGGTCATATCAATCTCCTCGATCTTGGCATGCCCTAAAGCCGGATGAGTGGCCTGCCCGGGGTCGGAACATATTTCGCGGGCGCCCATGACGTGGACGCCCGCGTCCTCGCATTGCTTGGTTCGGCTAGTCGCTCGCGTGATTGGCGGCCGCCTTCTTGACCTGGTCGAGAATCCCACTGAGGTTGTAGCTCTCGGGAGCCTGCAGCGGTGGGTATTTTTCGTACGACAGCAGATGTCCCAACCACAGCTGCTGACCAATCGGCAGCATGTTCCAGTCATACTGGAAGGCTGTCAGAGGACCGCCAAGCGCACCACCGAGGCTCATGGCGGTCTTCTGGTCGATGCCGACCGCCTGCTCGAACGGATCGCGCTTGAGGTTGTTAACCAAGGTGAAGTGGAAGGGGATCAGCGGCAGGATCCAGCCAGAAGGACCAGGTTGCGACATGGTGTAGTACATCTTCCAGTTCTTGTAGCGCACCGCGGACGGCGTCGCCCCCGAGAAATAGAAGAAGAAGTCACGCGCTGACTTTTCCGACGTGCCTTCGAGATAAGCACGTTGGTCGAAGCCGTCGAGCGTGGTCTTGACGATGCCGGGGTATTGTCCGTCCTCGATCTGAGTCCTCAGACCGTTATCCTTCGGCCCGCCGGCGATATCGACCAGTGTTGGCACCCAGTCGAGCGCAGCAAACAGCTGGTTCTTGACTGTTCCTGGCTTAATGTGCCCCGGCCAGCGCACGACCATCGGGGCGCGGTAGCCGCCTTCCCAAGCCTCGCCCTTTTGCCCCTTGAACGGTGTGACGCCGCCGTCCGGGAAGCTGATCGCCTCGGCGCCATTGTCGGTGGTGAACACGATGATGGTGTTGTCGAGTTGGCCGATATCTTCCAGCTTCTTGAGAACGACGCCGATGTTATCATCCATCTGCTTCATGCCAGCTTCGTTGACGCCCCAGTCCTTGCCACCCTCTTCGCCCACCATGGCCATGTATTTCGGCGACAGCACGGTGGTGACGTGCATGCGCGCCGGGTTGTACCAGACGAAGAAGGGCTTGTTGGTCTTCTTCGGGTCGTTGCGGTCGATGAAGTCGACGACCTTGGCCGATATTTCCTCGTCTACCGTTTTCGACCGATCCAGCGTCAGCGGGCCCTCGTCCTTGCACATCTGGTTCTTCTCCGTGCCGTCGGAGGACTTGCACGCGAGCACCGGACGCGGAGGTGTCAGGCATAACGTTGTCTTGGGATCCACGGCGCCAGGAACTTCGGGGACACCGGGGATGGGCGTGTTGCGGCACGGCGGAGCGACACCCTGCACCAGCGGGGTTTTGTTGATGTCGGGGAAGCTCACCTGCTGCATCGCGTCGAGGTGATAGAGGTAGCCCCAGTATTCCTGGAAACCGTGCGCTGTCGGAAGTGCCGCGGTATGGTCACCAAGATGGTTCTTGCCAAATTCGCCGGTAGTGTAGCCGAGATCGCGCAGGAACACCGCGAGCGCCGGCGTGCCGGGCTGCAGGTACGACGGGCTGCCGGGCAGTTGCGGAGGAATCATGCCCGTTCGCAATGGGTACATACCCGTGAAGAAGGCGTTGCGCCCCGAGGTGCAGCTCTGCATGGCGACATAGTCCATGAAGATAGCGCCGTCGTTTCCGATGCGGTCGATATTTGGCGTTTCGCCGACCATCAGGCCGCGATGGTAGATGCTCGGCTGCATCCAGCCGATATCGTCGCCCATGATAAAAAGGATGTTGGGCTTGCCGGCTGATCCCTGGGCGATTGCAGGCGAGTTTAACGCCAACATCGCGAGGGCTGACGCCAATAGACTCCATATCCGTAGACTGATCTTCATGATCCAGGTCCTCTACAGTCGATCTTTTGCCAATCGAGATGAGTTATCGCGGATCGCATCGCCTGGGCTATGCACTTCCGGCAACTTCACGTCGATTCCACTATGACGCGTCGCAACGTGGTCGACGGCAATTCCCCGAAGGCAATACGGTAGGTCGCCGCGAAACGGCCTAGTTCGAAGAATTCGCAGCTTCGCGCAATCGCTGCGACGCTTGCGGTCGCCGGATCGCCACGCTGTAGCGCCGAGCGAACCGTGTTCAGCCGCCTCCATAGATGATATCGGCTCGGACTCATGCCCAGGAATTCGTTGCAGCACACCCGCAGGGTTCGCTCCGGCACGCCGAGAGCCGCGCAAAGTTCGGGCATGTTCAGCTGTGGGCCAACATGCGCGGACAACGCATCTTCGAACCGGACCATGATATCGGCGTGGTGTCGCCTCGTTCCGAGATCGCGGTAGGCATTGTCTTCCGTCAAGCAATTGACAAGCGCATGCAACAATTCCTGCTCAAGAGCTCGTGCGATCTCCGGTTTCTCAATTAATTCGTTTCGGGTTTCGGCGAGGCGACAAACTCTCGAATGAAGGCGCAACAAGCGCGCCGCGGCGCCCCGGGACGGTCGCAGCACCCGACCATCGGGCGGTAGGGCTATCTCCAATCCGGTCAGGGCCTTAGCGACGGCAGCGAGCTGTTCGGGCGGCAATGATATAAGACCCCATTGGCTTACACCCGCCGTCCACTGATGCGTTCGCTGGCCGCGCCCGCGGAATAAAATGTCCCCATACCGCAGCTCAAGCCCGCTCCATGTCGCGCGCGTCGTACTCGTCGGAAACGAAAAAATAACGCGATCAGGTGGCAACGACATGTAAGCAATGCGCGGCAACATTTCCCTCCCCCGAACCACACGAAGATAGTGCAGGTTCAGCCACGTCAGGCGCGCCTTAAAATCTCCGCCGCCGGTTAGAGTGAGCTTAACGCTCTCACCACCAATAGCCGCTTGGTAGTCAGCCGGATTGTCGAAGGTGGCTGTGCCGCTCGCCGCCATCCGCTGCATCTGTGCACGCGAGGGCATGTTGCGATCCGTCTCTGCCAGCAATAATTCTGGCCTCTATTGAACGAAGCGGATAGAATGCCTCCCGCCTCCGTACTTTGCTATGCGAATCCGGAACGAGACAAAATGACGCACAAATAATATGCGCGTAGCTTTGGCCGCCAATTCACCCTGGCGGCGCCGCCTGCATTCGACGATATGCCAGTTAGACTTCGACAACACGTAGGTTCTAGTTTGTCCGGCTGCGCTCATCGTATAACAAGCGCGATCCCTCAAATGCTCGGCGCATCAAAGCTCCCACGCTGCCCCCGGTGACCATACCGAGGATGTAAAGGAGTACGATCAATACCGCGTGCGGTGCGCTCATCTTGAATGTGAGGAAATAGACCGTGACGCTTTGAAAATTTTGTGCCGCAAAAATCAGCATCGCGGCCACGAAAATGATTATCACAGCCAAATTGACCCAACGCATATCGTGACCTCCCGAAGCTAGTGGATCTTGCAATTGCGACCTACTCCAAGCCGGACGAGGTACGCGTGCACTGCGGCACGGTCGACTACTTGGAGCGTCATAACGTGTGATCCGCGGCGGTCGCTAGGCTTACGCGACTAGCTCACACTTAGGACGGCCTGGCTCACGCGTCTATGCGGAAACGGCAGGTCAACTGATTGCAGAATGAATTTTGGTTCTGCTAGCCTTGACCAGAGATTCCGGAAAATTCCGGCGCTCTAATTCGGACGCAACGAGTTTTTGTTATTGCCGGTGAATACTTCTATTGACCGAAATCGGAAGCTCCGCGGTGGCCCGGACGCACAGCAACGCTAGCCGCTTTGCTGCCCTACCGACTTACCGCATTGCTGACCCCATGCCAGATTTGATCCTTCAGGACAATCAGCGGTGGTGGCGGCAGCGTCTCCGGCGGCTCCGTTCGCTTGACGCCATCAACGACGAGGTTGGCCACGTCGATTTCTCCGTCCGTGTAGTAAGGATCGCCTTCGCCGTTTCGGCCGAACAATGTCGGGCCGGTCCCGGAAATCTGGAAGAAGGTTTGGACCATTCCAGCTTCTTGCAGATCGTGCATCAGCAGATCACGCTCGGCGTCGATGTCGGGCGCAATATGATGGGTGACCTGCCCCGTGTCATGGCTCAATCCAACCCCACGGTCGAACGTGACCGAACCAAGCCAGACCGGACGACCTTCTGTTCCTTTTTCAAGGACCAGCCACAGGCGGACGTGATGTCGCTTGTCGGCGCTTCTGCCGTCCGGCTTCTCGAAAGCGAGCTGCTCCTTTTTCCCGTCATAAAAAAGGGGGCTTACCGGCGCATCGTGGTATGGCCGGTCAAGCACCACGCTGCCGACGATCTCGACACTGGTGCGCAACGTGATCGGATCAGCCGGGAACCAGCCCGCCGCGTGCATGGCGCGGAGCACATCTTCGTTGCTGCCAACAAGCCCGACGTTCAGCGCATCTCCGGGAATGCCAGTGCTGGTCCGTGTAACCATCGGCAGGGACGCCAGCCCGGGTTCATGCTCGTGATGGGACCACAAGGCGGGCAGCACAACGTAAGCCAGCGCAAGATAGAGGACTGCCGCGGCCGCGAGAACAAAGAGCCATCGTCGTCCGCTTGAGAGCCGCTTAGTCATATTGCCTCACGGGATACCGTTCGAAGAAATGAACAGGGCCAACTCGCTGTTCAAACCGTCCAAAATCTCGATCCCCATCTACGACGAATTTATTGCAGCCGGCAAACTTCACTATGCGAAAGCGGCAGGATCGGACACTTTCGTCCTTTTTGGGCTTCAGCTCGGCAAGCTGGTCGTCGGCTTCCAAACCTGGCGCAGGCAGGCAGATAGCCGCGGCGACGCCATAAAAAACAGGGTCAGGTCGGCTGACGCGGCCGAAACTGCATAGCTACGCCACTCTGACTTGATGAGAAAGTCTTGATGTTGGTTTGAATGAATTGATCAAAAGTTGCGTTCGAAATGAGCAACAGGCGCGGGATCAGCTTCAAACCAAATGGTCACAGTTTGCCCCGTCTGACCGGGTAATGCGTACCGGTGAAACCTCTCAAGGCGACGGTGTGCCGCCGAGCTATGTTGAATTGCTTACATGTCTTCAGGGCCAACAACTTGCAAAGAAGCAGACAAATAAGTGTCGTCGTCGCGAAGGTCCGGAACCCACGGCATTCTTTCGAAACGCTTGCTTGAATCGAAGAGGAAGCGCTGCAGAACATACTCGCGGCACAGACACGAACGGCGTTAAGTGCAACAAACCACTCCGCTCGATGCTGTCAACTTTTCCGACCAAGATCTGAGCTCGCAAGATACTTCGTTCGAGTATTTTCATCGCGAAATGAAATCTCCGAACGCGGCCACCCCCTCTTCAACATCGTCACAAATGCGACTGTCGACTGACGATTGTGCGTCGTGATCGAAGAGTTCTATCAAAAATAGTGGGCCATCGGCGGTATCGGCTTTCGAGACTTCAAGCATGCGAATTTCGTAATTCCCGATTTGCGCGAGCGAAACTATTCTCGCGCCGCCTTCCGGAATGCATAAGAGTTTGATGTAAGCTCGCGTAATTCGCAATTTGGTAAACGTGTTGTCAGATATCTTGCACACGATCGAGCCTCCGAGCGTTGGGAACGTCTGAATAATGGTTGCTTGCGATATCGACTGCGTGCACTTCACCGGGAGGCTGAAATTGTCTGCGCGTGACCGACTAGCCGGGGGGCGGCGCCAAGGTTTAAGAAACAGCCAGCATGAAACCTGCTATTGGTGTGCTGTGGCGGCACCCCTACTTGGGTCGATCACCGTCGATTGAATACTCGATGAATTTTTTGTAGGCCCAGCGTCGCCCATTGCTGCGCCGCCATACCGTTCCCCAAACGAGCCGACCAGAGATCGATCGCCTCGGGATGATGACAGTCCAAAGGTGCCAGGCGTCGGCCCAGGCTGGTTCTGACTGTGACCGGCCTGATTGATCAATGTCGCCGCTCTTAGCTATCATTGGGTTGCCTCAGCAAATAGAAACGCCGCCGAACTGCACGCTGCAGTAGTGTGACCATTCGTATGAAGTTTGGCAGCGGCCATGACAGCCGCTGCCAGACTTCGATTCGATTTTGATTTAGCCGTTTGCGAGCGGCACAGCGACGTAATGGGACGCGTCGCCAGAACGAAGGCGCATCAACACGCTGCTCTTCTTGTCGGTGCGCGCGGTTTCGAGCGCTTCGCCAACGTCACCGGGATTCGAAACGCTTTTTCCGGCAACTTCCAAAATCACGTCGCCCTTCTTAAGCCCGCGATCCGCAGCCGCGCTCTTCGGTTCTACCTTCATGATAACGACACCTTCCTTGCCTGCGCCGTTCACCTTGCCCGCCGGTGCAACCGTCAGGCCCAGCCGCGGGACGTCTGTGCCATGGGTTGACCCTTTGCCATCCGCTTCAATGTCGGCTTTGGCTTCCTGGGCATTTGGCAGTTGACCAAGGGTCAGACTGACGACCTTGCCCTTGCCCTGATGCAGGACGTCCAGCTTGGCGGTGTTGCCAGGAGCGAAGCCGCCGATGATGCGGGCCAGTTCCCGGGCATCCTTGACCGACTGGCCATTTACCGCAGTAATGACGTCGCCTGCTTCAACGCCGGCCTTTGCTGCCGGTCCATCCTTCTGAGGATCAGCTACCAGCGCGCCTTCCGCCTGCTTCAAACCCATGCTGTCGGCGATATCCTGAGTTACCGGCTGAATCTGAACACCGATCCAACCGCGGCTGACGGTTCCCTTGTCCTTGAGCTGAGCGATCACGTTCTTGACCGTCGAAGCCGGGATTGAAAATGCGATACCGACGCTGCCACCGGATGGCGAATAGATCGCAGTGTTTACGCCGACGACCTCACCCTGCATATTAAAGGCTGGGCCACCCGAATTGCCCTTGTTGACGGGCGCGTCGATCTGAATGAAGTCGTCGTAGGGGCCACTTCCAATGTCACGACCGGAGGCGGAAACGATACCGGCCGTTACGGTGCCACCCAGGCCAAATGGGTTACCGACTGCAAGTACCCAATCACCAATTCTGGCCTTACCTTCAGATAGCTTTGCAAACGGAAAGTCAGACCCACCCTCAACCTTGATCAAGGCGACATCGGTCCGCGGATCCGTTCCGATCACTTTCGCTGTATAAGTCTTTCCGGCATCGGTCGTTACTTCAACCTTGTCGGCTCCATCGACGACGTGGTTGTTAGTTACCGCATAACCGTCGGAAGAAATAAAGAATCCGGAACCCTGACCCATCATTTCGCCGTGCCGACCGTCACGGCCGGGATTTTGAGGCATGCCATCAGGGCCGCCGAACTGACGAAAGAAGCGCTCCATGGGCGAGTCGGACCCGTCGTCATTGTTTTTGCTGCTGGCGTCGGAGACCTTCTCCTTCATCGTGACCTTGACCGAGATCACCGAAGGCTTCACCCGCTCCACCATGTCGGCAAAGCCCGCGGGCTGCGCAGCGACGCCGTTACTGACTTCGGCGTGCGCTGGGCTGCCAAAAAGATCAAAGCCACCCGACGAAGGGCTGAAGCCGTAAACGGCGATGCTGAGACCGGTTACAACCGATGCCATCAATGCCAATTTTCGTGCCGAGAATACGGAGCGCGTCTGCTCCCGATGAGAAGAATGGTTCGATTGTTGGTCCGTCATAAGACTCTCCAAGATGAGGAATCAGCGCGCGGGTTGCTCGCCCTTATGACGCCGTAGATGCAGGCTCTCGTATTACGTGGTGCTGGCCGGGGAATTAATGTTTCGAAATATTTCTATGAAATTGACTGCAATGTTCGATCAGTAATAACAACCCGCTGCAGGCCTATCTAACTTACGAATTGCCACTCACCGTCGCGCCTAGATGATCAGCAGAGCGCCTGCCGAGATCTTGAAAGCCCAAAGTCGCAGACCAGGCTTGGCCTGGATTTCGTCAGCTGTTTTGACGCCACGATACTCGGGGCGTTGCGTATCCTTGTCAGAAGCCGCGGCTCAGTTGCCGACGGTCTCTTCGAACGCTAGCGACTGCGGTCGGCCGACACCAACGCGAGCCAAGGCGCCGGCGTCAGCTGATACTCGCTGGCGAAGTTCGACACGTTGTCGCGAGGACACCCCTAGCAGATCCGCCGACCGCCAAATGATATTGGCCTCAACTTCATTTGCGTTCCCGTCAGCGTAAGCAACCTCCCACATCATTCGAACGGTGCGGCGCCGGCCCTCATCGTCGAGCACTTCATTAAGCTGGCGGGTGTAATGATAGAGATCGATCGCTTCACGGTCGACTGCGGTTGACTCTTCGATCAGATGAGCGGTGGTGTGATCGTCGAGACCGAAAGCAGCCTTTACTAGGGTGTAAAGCTTTTTCCGCCGGTCTTCAGACATCTCCCTATGAACGGTTGCCACCCGTCTGAGCAAAGCGGCGGTCGCAAGCCAGGTATTGTAGCCTGTGGCTGGACTGCGCGTTTTCGTATTTCCAACGAGATCCGAGATCAGGGTTTTGATCGATCCAAACATTGCGCGTCAACTTTCGTAAATATGAGTTGGTCTTAGCTGAACCTTTCCCGACTTTAGTTGGCACCCAATTCGTCCGAGAAGTCCAAATCCGATCTGGTCAATTAAGCGCGACACCGCAACCCTGCTTACAAAACTTTAATCTGAGCCATCAAAGCGCACTTACAAGAATGATTGACGAAATTTCACTAGGCTCGACATAAGCGCCCGACTAGATGGGGCCATGTCCCGCACTTCAACTCACCGAGGTCTCTATGTTCATGTCGGTCGCGACGGCGACGCACAGGACCTCTTTAGCTGGAATATTTCGACGAAAGCCGCCGCTGGGAGTGACTCTGACTGAGGACAGCTTTACTTCTTTTCATGCTGCCCATGCGGCCGGATCGAAAACTTTAGAAGAGCTGGTGGAGAGCATTCGGAAGGAAGAAAAGAGCATGGCATGACCCGATCCAAAACTGACAAGACACCTCACGCAAGGCATTTGCTCATCTCGAATTGCTAATGAGATAACCGCCTAACGCTCCTTCCACAGCTCGATTAGAGACCACCCGTGTTCGTATCGTTCTTTCCTCGTCCCCCGGTTTTCGCAGTTTCAGCCGTGCTGTGGGGCGCCCTTGCGATCGGCCTTTGGTATACATTCGGCCCCCAGCTAGGCGAATTGCTGGGATTTCACATCCAAGCTTCCGGCACAAAGATCGTGGGAGCCGCTGTATTCGTGTCGCCACAATTTCTGTGGTTCTACCTCTATTTCATCGTGGCAGTAGCGTTGTTCGCCTCAGCTTGGATGCTTCTATCCCCCCATCCATGGTCGCGATGGTCGATTCTCGGCTCCGCCTTGATTTTGTTCACCTCCTACTTCCAGGTTCAGGTCAGCGTCGCGATCAATGACTGGTATGGACCGTTTTACGACCTCGTCCAGGCAGCCCTTTCGAAATCCGGGCCTGTCACGCTCTTCCAATTTTATTTCCAACTCGCCACTTTCGCCGAAATTGCCCTCGTTGCCGTTAGTGTCGGCGTGTTGACCAGATTCTTCGTCAGCCACTACATCTTTCGCTGGCGATCAGCGATGAACGATTATTATGTCGCGTATTGGCCGCAACTGAGAACCGTTGAGGGAGCGTCACAGCGTGTTCAGGAGGATGCGATGCGCTTTGCGACGTCGATGGAAGGGCTCGGAGTTAATCTCATCGATGCGATCATGACGCTCATTGCTTTTCTGCCTGTACTGGTCAGGCTGTCGAGCAACGTGACCGAATTGCCGTTGATCGGCGAAGTTCCATATCCACTGGTTGTGGCTGCTTTACTTTGGGCAACGTTTGGAACGGTGTTTCTCGCCGTAATCGGAATACGGCTGCCGGGCCTCGAATTTCATAATCAACGTGTGGAAGCGGCTTATCGGAAGGAACTTGTATTCGGCGAGGATGACGCGGTTCGCGCAGCGCCACCCAAACTAATCGAGCTGTACGAGGCCGTTCGCCGAAACTATTTCCGGGTCTATCTCAACTACATGTATTTCAATGTCGGCCGTATTCTATATTTGCAGACCGACAACATCTTTCCTTATATCGTGCTCGCACCGACTATCGTCGCGGGCAAGATCACGCTCGGTCCTATGAACCAGATCCTCAATGCTTTTTCCCAGGTCCGATCATCGTTCCAATATCTCGTAAACTCCTGGCCTCAAATTGTTGAACTGATTTCGATCTATAAACGCCTCAGAACTTTCGAAAGCCGCATTGGCGGCCAGCCGGAGATATTCGTCGCAGTGTTTGCGAAGGCATGAGAGCGGTGGCGCTAGCTCCGGGGGGCGGGCCACGCCCTGCCTTCGTGTGTCAAATCGATTCGATCGTTTTCATCGCGAAATGAAATCTTCGAACGCGGTCCCTCTTTTAATATTGTCGCAGACGCAACTGACGACTGCCTGTGGCACGGGCGGTCGAATTACGAAGCTGTTCGCAAGCGATCAGCCGAATTTGCATAGCGTCAGCCCGGCACAAGCCTTCAGGTCAAAGACCGCCCGCGCAGGCGTCATGAGAGGAAATATAACAATGTCAAAGATAGCGTCGTGATGAAATAGCGTCGGCGCATGGCGCTTAAGAACCCGAACCCCCGTACCACAAACGCAACACTCAGTTTTTCAAACATGGTCGGAAAACGGCGGGTTGTATCGTTGATTGATCGCATTCTCTAGTAGGTCAAACAAGACGACGAATTCGTAATGCGGACGGAGGTCGCGCTTGATCGTCGATAGCTTCTCCAACGGTCTATCGATCTGTCACTCCTGACAGTCGCCGACGCGCTCGCCTTCCAATTCCGTCTTCACGTCGCTGATCAACGAACCCGCCATCCGGCCCTTGGAAGTGATTGTGGCCGTGTAGTGCAGAGGACTATCGAAGTTGAAACTGCCTGCGACGTCGATATCGAGCTGACCCCTGCATTGCAGGCGCCATTTCAGGGTTCGCCCGGTCGCCTCATATTCCGGTTGTTCGCAGGTCGAATTGACGGTGCCTGACACAGGCCCGAAGGTCTTGGCGAGGTCGCCCACTTGCTCCGGAGTGAGGCAACGGGCTTTCGCCTGCGGAGGCGCGGCTGCACCATTCATGGTGGTCGTTGCGGTTACTTTCCACTGCCCCGGCTCAATCAAATTATCGGCTGCGGCGGAGGTTACCACTACCTGCAGCAAGCAGAGCAACGTCATCCCAAACCTGGTCATTCGCCGATCCTTCCAAGGATCTTGTTCGTATTGTGCTACGGCCGAGATGTAAACTGACTCAAAGAAAAACCCCCAGCAGTTTCCCGCCGGGGGTTCTCTTAGATCGTTGTTAGACGATCGGGATCAGAAGTTGCGCTGAACACGCAGGTTCAGCGAAGTGGTGCTGTTGTTCCCGTAGGTGTAGGTCGTGTTGGCCAGCGGCAGAGCCGAGGACGGCGCGCCGGTGATCGTTCCCGACATATTGGTCTTCAGGTAGGCGTACAGCACTTCGGCGCTGAACGTCAGGTTCTTGACCGGGGTCCAACGGGTCACGATGCCGATTTCGGAGATCGTGAAGCCCGGGTCGCACGCCGAAATTGCCGGGTTAAGAGTGCCACCCGTACCACCGCCGTTGGTTACGCCGCCGCCCTTAATGGCGACACCAGCGTTAACAACGTAGGTGTTGCAGTACAGCGTCTTGGCGGTCTGGTTATAGCTCAGCCCGGCGATGCCGCCGAACAAGCTCGACGACCAGTAGGGATCCCAGTTGTGGTTGAACGCACCACGGAAGCCCCAACCATTGGTCAACTGCAGGCCCGTCTGCGGGTTGCCATTACAGCCGAGAGTACCCACGACGCAGGTTCCGAGGTTGGTACCCGAGTAGATCGCGTCCGTCATCGACACCCATGGCGAACCTGGTGCCGCTTATAGATGCCGAACGAAGCCGGATCCGCACCGCTGGTGCCGAGCACGTATTTCGACGCACCCTTTGACCAGGTCCCTTCCATCTTGATGTCGTCGCCGGCACCGGTCGGGATGTTCTTGATCTGCAACGCAGCCGAAACCGCACCACCATAGACGTCGCTCGGATGACCGAAGTTTACCGCACCAGCCTGATTGATGCCGGTGACGGTGACCGCGTTGGACGAAACGTTGGCGTTGGAGAAGTAGGTCGCATGGTTGTCGTGGACCGCGCCTGAGATCTGGAACAGACCCCAAGCCTGGTCGACGCGGATGTTGCCGACGAAGTCAGGAACGCTGGTGCCGCCGTAGGCACATCCGACAGCGGTGAAGTACGAGCTGCAGGCTCCGGTGAACCCGATATTGCCACCAGCAGCACCCGCGGCGGCGCCAACGGAAGCTAAAGCCGTAGGCGTACCGCCGATCGCATTGATGATCTGGGTGCGGTTGAAGTCGTTCGCGCTGGAGTCATCGATACCGAACGTGGCCGACACACCGTTACCGAACTGCCAGGTGTACTGGATGTTGTTGACGCCGGTGACCGAGTCGAAGCCGCCGACCAGGAACGAGGTGTTGTTGCCGGGATAGCCATGCCACGGCGTCGAGAAGGCCGAGGCGGACTTACCGAAGGTGAAGCCTGCGAACTGCAAGAACACCAATTCCACCGCGGTGTAGCCGTTGCCAGCCGTATCGTTGTTGACCTGCGCCCTGCCATGCACCCGGGTAAACGCTGGCCGCGAGACCGACGCTGCTCGTTGAACCGATAGGTCGAGAACTGGAAGTCGGCCTGACCGAAGGTGCGGACCACGCCGTATTCCGTCGCGGTGCGGGTATCGATGGTCAGCGCCAAACGTGAACGGTCGTTGTAGAAGTTCGCATAACGGTCGCGGATTGCGCCTTCACCGTTGTAGAACGGCGGTCATAGATACCGCCGTTGATCGTCAGGTCGGCGCGCAGATAGCCACCCAGCTTGATACAAGTGTCAGTGCCCGGAATGTAGAAGAAACCGGCACCGTACAGAGAGCAGATCCTCACGTATTCGACCGCTTTGGCCTTTACGGGAAGATCGGCTGCCTGCGCTCCGCTCATGGCGATCAGACCCGCCGCTGAGCCGAGGAGTAGGCTCTTAACCATCTTCATGTTAAACCTCCAAGTTGCTCTAAAGGGAAGGTTCCGGATCCGCTGGGTGAGACACCCTAAGGTTGGTTCCCTTGTCCCCAAAACACCGCTTAGCCGCTTCGCGCCTTCGGACACTCCCGCATGAACGCGAGGGACTTAAGCGAACCACCTAAAACGGGACGACCTCGGGATGCCCCCCTCCGTCGCGTCATCACAATTACCGAAGGGAAATGCACACGCAATAAAGGAACCGCTCGGAACGCTCGCAGTCAGGGCGTTTTTGCAAAGGTGTTGCACAAATAACACTCAGACATGATCAAGTTTTCTTCACAAGACATTGTTTTATAAAGATATTTTTGAATAGCGCCGATTTGCGGCCGAAACTACCGCGCAGGGCAGCTACTTCCGCCGGTTTTCCGCTTCGCGCGCTTCGCAAACGCCGAATCGAGCGGCTGGCGCGGCGATTCCATCACAGCCATCGTTCGCGATCGATCCCACAATGGTGCGGAATCGCATCCTCCCGAACGAACTTCGGAACGCTAAAGGGTGCCAGCAAATCTATGATTCCAGCGCTGCCTTTCGATTTGACGTTCCTGATCCAAGTTTGCCGCGGGTGACGCAGGAACTCCAAATCGCGGCACTGGTTTCGATCGCGACAATGCCGGTTCCCCGAAACGGTGGTCCTTGCGCAGCGACCAGATTATTAAGAGTAGCGGCCGCCTGAACTTGTCGCGCAGGTGCGCGAGCCAGCAGTAACCCTTATTTTCCGCGCACAAGATGCATTTTCATCTCCCGATGCGAAGCCGCCCCGACTTGAATCGGATGTTGTTCCGGCGCGCCTCAGGCGAGAACGCTCGATGAGCGGCACACGCGCAATCGCGAGCCATTCACGTCGGTGCGATCAATGGAGTGGATATGTCTTGTGTGCATTAGCTACCGATTGCAGCTCTGCAGTGCCACTTCTCACCTTATCCATGGCGACGATGCCGGCCTCCAGACCCAGGATTGCGACGGCGGGCCGCCGCTAGACGCACCGGAGTCGTTGCGTTGAGCGTTCGGCGGCCCGAATCTGCCGCTTGCGGCTCGCCGCCGCGTCGGGCATATCGGCCTTGTTGGAGACGTGGCCGAGTGGCTGAAGGCGGCGGTTTGCTAAACCGTTATAGGGTTGTAAAGCCCTATCGAGGGTTCGAATCCCTCCGTCTCCGCCATTGCTGGGCTGTTGGTGATTGTTGTCGAGACTAATGTCGAAGCGCCCACCGTCAAACCTCGAGCGGCCGAGCCCGAACAATCCGGCGCTTGACAAAGCGATTCTTGCGTTCCGGATGCAGCGTCTCGATGAGGCGGAGCGCCTTGCCTCCGATGTGTTGAAGTCGAACCGTGGCAATGTCGTCGCAGCCGATGTTCTCGGACGGGCGCTCTTGATGCAGAACCGCCCCAAGGAGGCGGTCGATCCTTTGCAGAGGGCGGCGCGGCGCAGCCATGATCCGGCGATCGAAGTTTTGCTTGCCGCGGCATTGGCCGCCGCCGGGCGGAACGACGTGGCATTGGACCAATTGCGCCGGACGACGGCGCGGCGGCCACCGTTCCCGCCGGCATTCATCGAACTAGGAAGCCAATTCGGCAAATTAGGACGCTTTGACGAGGGCATCGCGGTGCTCGAAAGCGGGCTTGCGCTCACGCCCGGCGTCCTCGATCTGCTGATGGGGCTTGGGCATCTTCATCTCAAACGCAACGACCGCGCCGAGGCGCGCGCTTCGTTTTCGCAGGTGCTCGCGACAGCGCCGCAGCGACACGATGCGCTGGTCGCGCTGGCCAAGGCGATGGCCCTGGATGGCGAATATGCCGCCGCCGCCGATCTCTATCGGCGTGCACTCGCATTGCAGCCTGACGATGCCGCAATACGGGTCAATCTCGGCAAGTGCCTTTTGGAAATGGGTGAGCGCGACGCCGGAGAAGCGACCCTGCGTGCGGCGACGCGCGGCTCTGCGCAGCTGGCCGGGCCGGCGATCGTAGCACTCGCCGCCGCCCCGCACGGCCGTTTCTTCCTGCGGCCGAGCGCCGCCGCCAAATTCCTGCGCGTCGAGAAGAATTGACGGTTTAGGCCCGGAACTGGCGGCGGTACACTCCTTTCTCGCGAAAGATCGCATTAGTGAGATCGTGCGCCCGCTGCGTCTCCTCTTCGGTGAATACCGCGGTGCGCGCGACCCAGTTTTCCCTCTTCACCGGGAAGCATTGTGCGACCGGAGTGCCCTTCGGCAGCACGCCGTTGAAATTCGCGTCGTGCCAGCGTGCCGGAAAGTAAATCCAGGCATCGTGGTAGCGGTCGCAGGCGACCAGGCCGGTCAGCGTGGTGAAAGGCAGGTCGAAACGATTGACCGGATGGGTGAACAACAGCGAGTAGCCGTCCGGCGCCTCGATGGTCCAGAGATTGTGGAACTTGATGACGAACCGGTCGGCTTCGAACAACGGCGTGCCGGTGACCTGGCTCGCGTCGTGGACGCCAATCGGCGAGCGCACGAACCCGGATTCTCCGCCCGGCGGCAGGTCGTAGTCCCACGTGAATTCGCCGTTCTCGACCTTCACGTCGCAGATTAGCGGAATCAGAAATCCGCACGTCATGGCGTCGATGAATGGCGGACAGCGCTTGACCGTGTCGTGTTCGTGGGAAACGATGGCATTGAACGCCTGCTGCGGCATGGCCTTGAACCAGGCGGGCAGGCCCGAGACGGCCGGCACCGGCGGCGGCAGCAGTCCGTCCAATTCCCTGGGGCAGCGGAACGTCAGCGTCATCGGATCTTGTTCGGACATCGCCTCTAGCCGCCTTTAACTGCATATTCGGATGCGCGCCGTGCCCGGAGACGCTACGCTATCATTTGCCAAATGCGTTTGGCCAGACAATTGCCGTGACGGCACGGCTTCGAAACCGGCACTTTGCGCCGTACCAGAAGCGCAGGGAAGACTGTTACTACCACGTCTGGTAGGTGTATCTCGTCGAATTGAAGAATGGCGACGTTTACGTCGGCCCGACGGACGATCTCCGGCACCGAATGCATCTCATCGGAGCGGGGATGCCGTTTCCACAAGCAAGTACCTGCCGTTAGTTCTTCCCTCGCATGTGGCGGTAGCAGATCAATTGACGGCTCGCGGGCTTGAACGATATTTAAAGCCCGGCTCGGGAAGGGCTTTTGCAGAGAGGCGCTTTTGCGACCGCCCTGCGAAGACCTAACGAAGTCATGCATCCTTGTCCGCCTTGCGACGAATAGAGGACAGCAGCATGAAGAAGGAAGAGCTCGAAGCCATTCTCGGCAACGGAATCAACGAACTCGATCTTGGACCGATCGAGGAGAGCCTCCACGCGGTCGCGACCGAGCGGAAGTTGCCGGTCCTGGCGCTCGGCCAGTGCACCATCAGGATCGAAGAATCCTCTCCCGCTCTGCTCGCGCTGCTCAAGCGAGCGGCCGATGGCGAAGCGCTAGCCGAAGACGAGGAGACGCTGGTTTTCCGGGGGCTGTATATCCTGGGCGGCGCACGCGTAAGCCAGGCATACCGACCGCTGCTGCGCCTGTTGCGACGTCCGTGGAACGAACTCGATTATTTGCTTGGCGATGCCATTACCGAAAGCTTGGCGAACATTGCCGCCGGTGTGTTCGACGGCGACGCCGAGCCGCTGTTCGAACTCGCCTTGGATGCTTCCATCGATGGGTACATCCGTGAAGCGCTGCTGGGCGCCGCGACCTTCCTCACCTGGAAGGGCCTGATTGAGCGCGAGCGGATGCAACGCGTTCTTGTCCAATTTTACCAGGAGCGCCTCGCGGCCGACGACGATCAAGCCTGGGTCGGCTGGCTGGAGGCGATCGCGCTGCTTGGCCTGCGCGATCTGGCGCCACTTGTGCGCGCCGCATGGGACGAAGGCCGCGTCCCGTCGGATTTTCTCGAACACAGCGAGTTCGAGCAGGAACTCGTGGAGGCCGAGCAGAGGCCGGATGACATCGATCAATTCAGCCTATTTCATTTCGGCTATATCGAGAATGTGGTCGAGGCGCTGGAATGGTCAGACGACCTCGAAGACGAGGACGCGCTCCTCGGCGATGGGAACCCCTTCGGTGAGGATCTCTTCGCAAGTGACGACTGGAAGCCGATGGAGCCGGTCAGAAATCCCCTGCGGCATGTCGGGCGCAACGATCCCTGCCCCTGCGGCAGCGGCAAGAAGGCGAAGAAATGCTGCCTGGCGCGCCAGGACTAAAGTGAGTTGCGGCACATAACCGTCGAGGCGCAGCGAGGCCGGTGTCTTGCTTTCGCGAAGGCAAATGACTGGTTATCTGACTAGGCGATACCGCGGGAGGCTTGCGTGAATAGCTGGTCAGTCCAGGATGCGAAGGCCCGATTTAGTGAACTGCTTGAAACCTGCCTCAACGAAGGACCACAGCTCGTGACCCGCCGTGGCACTGATGCTGCCGTGCTGGTTCCTGTCCGCGACTGGCAAGAGCTGCAGCGTATGGCGAGACCTGCGCTGAAGGACTTGCTGCTGGCCGAAGGCCCGCGCGCAGACATCAAGCTTCCGGAAGGCGCCGGCGTAAATCCAGCGAGTTTGCCTGACGCCGATGTATCTCTTCGACACCAATGTTGTGTCGGAGCTGCGCCGGGTCCGGCCACATGGCGCGGTCCTCGCATGGTTGAAGCGCGTGGACGACCACGACCTGCACCTTTCAGCCGTTACGATCGGTGAAATCCCGGCAGGCATTGAGATCACGCGTAAGCGCGACCAGGTTAAAGCGGCCGAGCTTGAGGCATGGCTGGAGCAGGTCGCGCGATCCTATAACATCTTGAGCCTGGACGCCCGGACGTTCCGCGCATGGGCGCGCCTCGTGCATCGCAAGCCGGATAAGCTGATAGAGGACGCGATGATCGCGGCGAGCGCCACGGTTCACAACCTGACGATCGTCACCCGCAACGTACGGGATTTCCACCGCTTCAAGGTCCGCACCTTGAACCCCTTCGACCCTGGATTGGAATAGGGCTACGCATCCGCGCTCTATAGCGTCCCCCGCCAGGATGTCCCGGCCTTAATACGCCGTCATCCAGCTGCGGGCCTCGCGTTGGGCGGCGGCAATCTCGCCATCCGACATCATCTCGGCGACCTCGCGTCGCAAGGCGACCGCGTCGATGCGGCCTTTCCACGCCGCCAAGTTGAACCATTTATGCGCGGCGACGAGATTGACGACGCCGGAGCGTCCGCTCGCCCAATACAGACCGCGCTCGAACAAGACGTCGGGGATCGCGGTTGCCGCCGCCGGCGTTGCGCCATCCAGATCGAACTGTCCCTGAAACATCCCCGTCTCCCTTTTGTGATTGGCCGCCCTGCATTTCGCGAGCGCGGCCCCTGCCCAACTGTCAAAACGCCTTGTCGTCCCCTCGCCGTTTGCCGGCTTGTTGAGGCGATCATGACCGATCAAATTTGAAGGGCAGTTTAAGTATCGCAATGAACGGGGTGTAAACGCGCCGCCCGGGCGAGCGGCCGCGAAATCCCGCAATCCCATGTTTTGCTAAGTCTGCCGCGCAATCGCAAAAGAAGATTTACCTTCCGGCTTCGCGGAACGATAACCATTGCGGACGAACGCAGCCTCGCGCGCTTGCGCGCGCATAGACGGGCGATGTGCCGGAGTTGGGTGATGGGTGCCGGGAAATCAAAACGCCGGATCAAGACCTCGGCGATGGGCACGAGGGCGTCGGCGAACACGTCAGGACCAGATTTCACGTGAGGCCGTAACCCCGGTGAAATTGCGGACGCAAGGGACCCGCACCGAACGAAGAAAACCTGTTTCTTCTGCCGGACCGGGTTTCTTTCGAAATACGATCCAGCCGTTGACCTGATGTCTCGCCGACACCCTCTTTCGTCGATCAGAGCCGTCGCATCGAAACCTTGCCGAAGCAAATTCCCGGGGCGCGCTCTAATGACGTGCCGGCGTCAAGCCGCCGGCAATTGCATCAAGCGACACTTACTTCTTCTTGGCGACCTTGCGGGTCTTCTTCGCAGTCTTCTTCACTGCGCTCTTTGCCTTCTTTGCCTTCTTAGCTTTCTTAGCCATGTGGCCCTCCTAATGTAGTGAGATGGCTTAATCGCTGCGTGCACTCGGGAATCGAGATGCACACCATCCCGAATACACCAACACATCGAAAAAAACAGCGTCCAGCTTAAGGAAGCGTTGACGCACCGATGTGAGAGCGCGCGGCGCGCGTCGATCGACAACGCGGCGACGCGTTCGAGAAGCGAAGCGAAAAACGCGCTCGGGATCGACATCCGCGAAAGTCAATATTGCAGGAAGCGGCTGCACCGCAGGCATTTCCTTTATTCGCGCTGTGATCGACCGATCAGCAACCGAGGCGGTCGCGAAGTGCCTGCATCGCCCGGAACGGCGCTGCGTGGACTCTGAGTCGCACATTTTGGCAATAAAAAAATTTTCATGCTTAACGGCCTCGCGTCTCATCCTCGCTCGCCAAGGCGGGTTTTTTTGCGAATCGCCAAAGCCGATTCGCAACAAGGTCGCGGCGATCAATTGCTGGCCGCAACGAGCAATCGGTGCGCACGATCGACGATCAGCGCGCACGCGCATGCGCGACGATGGCGCCACCCTCCTGACACGATCAGATTCCGAGCTTGGACTTGAGCAGGTCGTTGACGGCCTGCGGATTAGCCTTGCCGCCGGACGACTTCATCACCTGGCCGACGAACCATTGGATCGCCGCCGGCTTGATTTTGACTTGGGCAACCTTGTCCGGATTGGCTGATATGATGCTATCGACCACCTTTTCGATCGCGCCCAAGTCGGTGACCTGCTTCATGCCGCGGGTTTCGACCAGCGCGCGGGGATCGCCGCCCTCCTGCCAGACGATTTCGAACAAATCTTTTGCAATTTTGCCGGAGATCGTGCCCTCGCCGATCAGGTCGACGATGGCAGCCAACTGTTCCGCGGATACTGGCGAGCCCGTAATATCCCGCCCCTCCTTGTTGAGCCGCCCGAAAAGCTCGTTGATCACCCAGTTGGCGGCGAGCTTGCCGTCGCGGGCCTTGTTGGCGAGCGTTCCCAGCACCGTCTCATAGAGCTCGGCGCTCTCGCGCTCGGCCACCAGGACGCTTGCGTCATAAGACGACAACCCGAGTTCGGCGATGAAGCGGGACCTCTTCTGGTCCGGCAATTCCGGCAGGCCGGCTTTGAGGCCTGCGACATAGGCTGCGCTGATCTCCAGCGGCAGCAGATCGGGATCGGGGAAATAGCGGTAGTCGTGCGCCTCCTCTTTCGAGCGCATCGAGCGCGTCTCGCCCTTGCTGGGATCGAACAGCCGGGTTTCCTGATCGATCACCCCGCCGTCCTCGATGATTTCGACCTGGCGCCGCGCCTCATATTCGATCGCCTGGCCGATGAAATTGATCGAGTTCATGTTCTTGATCTCGCAGCGGGTGCCGAGCGGCCCGCCCGGCTTGCGCACGGACACATTGACGTCGGCGCGCAGGGAACCCTTCTCCATGTCGCCGTCGCAGCTGCCGAGATAGCGCAGGATCGAGCGCAGTTTTGTCACATAGGCCTTGGCCTGCTCGGCGTCGCGGATGTCCGGTTTTGAGACGATCTCCATCAAGGCGACGCCGGAGCGGTTGAGGTCGACGAACGACATGTCTGGCCGCTGGTCGTGCAGCAACTTGCCGGCATCCTGTTCCAGATGCAGCCGTTCGATCCTGACCACGACGCTGTTGCCGCCTTCGAGTTCGACCACCACCTCGCCCTCGCCCACGATCGGCGACTTGTACTGGCTGATCTGGTAGCCCTGCGGCAAATCCGGATAGAAATAGTTCTTGCGGTCGAACACCGAGCGCAGGTTGATCTTTGCGTTGAGCCCGAGGCCGGTGCGCACGGCCTGGCGGATGCATTCCTCGTTGATGACGGGCAGCATGCCGGGCATCGCCGCATCGACCAGCGAGACATGGCTGTTCGGCTCGCCGCCGAATTCTGTCGAGGCCCCCGAAAACAGTTTTGCGTTCGAGGTGACCTGGGCATGGACCTCCAGGCCGATCACGACTTCCCAGTCGCCGGTCGCGCCCTTGATCAGCTTGCCGTTGCTGGCGGTCATGTCCTTCTACCTTCGATCAACGCGGAAACGATCCGATCCCATTCGGTTTCCAGCAAATCCTTCGCCACAGGTTGTCCGGCCTGCCGATACCAGTAGCCGGCATTACCAAGATCGCCCTCGACGCGATGCAGATAGCCATGGACCCAGGCCGCCTCGCGCGTGTCCTCGTCCTGGACGATCTTGTGGGCGGCGTCCCAGTCGCCCTTGGCGGCCCACCACAAGGCCGCGAGCGGCGGTTCGAGATTTGGCGCGGGTGCGGCGCCAGAAAGGCTCGCCTTAAAATCCGCCATGCTCACCACCATCTTGGCGGCGTAAACCGCCCGGCCGCCTGCTCGATCACTTCGCCGAGCGAGAACAGCGTTTCCTCGTCGAATGGGCGTCCGATCAGTTGCAGCCCGAGCGGCAAGCCCTGCGCATCCTTGCCGGCCGGAACGGCGATCCCCGGCAGCCCCGCCATGTTCACGGTCACCGTAAAGATGTCGTTGAGATACATCTCGATGGGATCGGCGCCGCCCTTCTCGCCGATACCGAACGCCGCCGACGGTGTCGCCGGGGTCAGGATCGCGTTCACGCCCCTGGCAAAGACCTCCTCGAAATCCCTCTTGATCAGGGTGCGGACCTTTTGCGCCCGCAAATAATAGGCGTCGTAATAGCCGGCGGACAGCACGTAGGTGCCGATCATGACGCGGCGGCGCACTTCCGCGCCAAAACCCTCGCCACGGGTGTGCTCGTACATCTCGCCAATGCTGCGGCCCGGCACGCGCAGGCCGTAACGCACGCTGTCGTAGCGCGCCAAATTCGAAGAGGCTTCCGCGGGCGCGACAATATAATAGGCCGGCAGCGCATATTTGGTATGCGGCAGCGAGATTTCGACCAGTTCCGCGCCGGCGGCCTTGAGCCAGGCCGCGCCATCGCGCCAGAGCTTTTCGATTTCGTCCGGCATGCCGTCGAGGCGGTACTCCTTGGGGATGCCGATCTTCATGGCCTTCACGGATTTTCCGATCGCCGCCTCATAGTCCGGCACCGGGCGATCGACCGAGGTCGTATCCTTGGGGTCGTGACCCGCCATCGAGCGCATCAGGATCGCGGCGTCCCGAACCGTGCGCGCGATCGGGCCGGCCTGATCGAGCGAGGAGGCAAAGGCGACGACGCCCCAGCGCGAGCAGCGGCCATAGGTCGGCTTCATGCCGACGGTCGCGGTGAACGCCGCGGGCTGGCGGATCGAGCCGCCGGTATCGGTCGCGGTCGCGCCCATGCAGAGCAGCGCCGCCACCGCCGACGCCGAGCCTCCGGAGGAGCCACCCGGCACCAGATGCGCGCCTTCGATCTGGCCGCTCGCCGCGGCCCCGACATTGGAGCCCTTGCGCCGCCACGGATTGACCACCGGGCCGAAGCACGAGGTCTCGTTCGAGGAGCCCATCGCGAACTCGTCATTGTTGAGCTTGCCGAGCAGGACCGCGCCATCGCGCCAGAGTTGCGAGGTGATGGTCGATTCGTAGGTTGGCACGAAATTGCCGAGGATTTTTGAGCACGCGGTGGTGCGCACGTCCTTGGTCGCGAACAGGTCCTTGATCCCAAGGGGAATGCCGGCCAGCGGCCCGCCCTGCGCCTTGAGGATCTTCGCATCGGCCGCGCGCGCCATGGCGCGGGCCTGATCCGGCGTTTCCAGCACGAACGCATTGAGCGCGCGCGCCGCCTCGATCGCGACCAGATGGGCATCGGTCAGTTCAAGCGAGGTGAAATTCTTGTTCGCGAGGCCACTTCGAGCCTCGGCGAGCGTCAGCGATGTCAAATCGGTCATTTATTGATCGGGCTGCAGAAGAACGGAGACAGGGTCTTGTCGCTGGCCGGGCCGTCTTGCCTGGCGATCTCCTTGGCGCGTGCCTGCTCGGCGGCCTCGAGCTGATCGAGCACGGCGTCCATGGCGGTTTGCGGATCGGCGGCCTTGCCCTGCCGCTCCATCGCGTCGAGATAGTTCATATAGGCCTGGTAGGCCTTTTCATCGTCGCAGAGCAGGCACATCGGACTTTCTCAAAAAGTTACTCGACCACCTTCGGCACCAGAAAGAAATGGTTCTCGGTGGCCGGCGCGTTCCTGACGATGTCATCGGCGATCTCGCCGTCATTGACCACGTCGGCGCGCTTCTTCATTTCCATCGGGGTCACCGAGGTCATCGGTTCGACCCCCTCGACGTCGACTTCCGACAACTGCTCGACAAACGCCAGCATCGCGTTCAGCTCGCCCTGAAGGTGCGGAACTTCGGCATCGGCAACCGCGATGCGCGCCAGATGCGCAATGCGACGGACAGTGGCGGCGTCGACGGACATTATATAGGCCTTTGCGGCGGGAAATTGAGCCTGCCGTATAGCAGAGGCGCCTTTTGCGCCGCAACCGCCGCAGGGCCGGCCTTATCCGGTCATCTGGCTCATCCGCGCCAGCGCCGCCCCGGCCAGCGCCCGGGTCAGTTCGGCCGCCGGCATTTCACGGCCCATCCGCACCGCCTGCCCCGCCCAAAGATTGGTGAAATCGACCTTGCCCTGCTTTTCCGCTGCCGCTTTTAGCGGCGCAAGCCCGGTTGCCGCGTGCGGAAAAGCCGGCGCGTCCGGCGAAATCGGCCCCACCTCGCGCATGACGCGGTTGGCGACGCCGCGCGCCGGGCGCCCGGTCATGACATTGGTGATAACAGTGGAATCGTCCCGCGCCTGGGCGAGCGCGATCCGCGCCGGCGCACTCAGCTTGGATTCTGGACAGCGCAGATAGGCGGTGCCGATCTGGACCCCCGAGGCGCCCAGCGCGAAAGCGGCTGCGATACCGCGCCCGTCGGCGATGCCGCCGGCCGCAACCACCGGGACCTTTACGGCGTCGACCACCTGCGGCACCAGCGCGAAGGTGCCGGCCTGCTCGGCGATGTTGTCGGTCAGGAACATGCCGCGGTGGCCGCCGGCTTCGGCGCCTTGCGCGATGATGATTTCGGTGCCGTGCTCCTCGAGCCAAATCGCCTCCTTCACCGTTGTCGCCGACGACATGACGATGCAGCCGGCCGCCTTGACGCGGCTCAGCAGCGCCTGGTCCGGCAGACCGAAATGAAAGCTGACGATCTCGGGCTTCAGCTCCTCGACAACCTCACAAAGCGCGGCATCGAACGGCGCGCGATTGGCAGCATTGATGGGCGCGGACGGGTCAAGGCCCAGTTCCCGATAATAGGGCGTCAGCCGTTGCCGCCAGGTTGCTTCGCGCCTTGGATCGGGATCGACTGCCTTGTGGCAGAAGAAATTCATGTTGACCGGCGCCGACACGCGCTGGCGGATGATATTGACCTGCTCGCGCGCCTTTTCCGCTGACAGCAACGCGCAAGGCAGCGATCCGAGCGCCCCGCCCTGGGCGGCTGCGATCACGAGCTCCGCGTCCATCGCACCGGCCATGGGTGCGAGCACGATGGGAAATTCGGTCTTGAATAGCTGAAGAAGTCGGCGATCGGGCCACATGGTCTGCTCATTCAGATGACGATAAGGAATCGGCGAGGGCGTCGTTGCCGTGGGGCCTGCCTAACGCTAACACCTCCGCCGCGGACGAGCTATGCATTCGCTCGCCGCAGCGCAACGAAGGCCAGGCGGCCTTGGTCTTTCCGCCTCACGAAAATTCTCGATGATATCTTCTTCGTCATATTTCTGACGCGATGTGGCGCGGCGCGCGGCGTTCCGCCACCGCGGCGTTTGCTCGCAAAATTTTTTGGATCGCTCAGTGCTACTACGTTAGTATGAGCCGCTAGCTACCACCACAACCATCACGTCAACATCTGGGAGGAACTGCGATGCGCACCGCATTCGTGTTGTGCTGTTGCCTTGCTGGGTACGGTCGGAACGGCAAACGCACAGGACTGGACCAAATCGAAATGGGGCCCGAACGACGAGATCGGCGCCGCCAACAATATGTCGCCCGATATCGTCATGACGGCCGCCGGACTGATCAAGACCGGCAAGACCTACGCGCTCGGCATCGAGACCAATTCCAAAACCCCGGCCTATCCGCCACGCACCTTCAAGGTGCTGGTCCTGCAACCCGGGCAGTCCGGCGGTGACGGCATCGGTCCGAACAAGGTCACCTACAACGATGACATCATCGAGGGTTGGGTCGGCATCGGCAGCTAGATCGACGGCCTCGGCCACATCGGCGTCAGCTGGACCTATTACAACGGGCTTAAATCGGCGGACTTCGCCGCCGCCGACGGGCTGAAGAAACTCGGCGTCGAAAAAATCCCCCCGATCGTCACGCGCGGCGTGATGCTCGACATGGCGGCCTATTACAACACCGATGTCGTCAAGGAAGGCACCGCCTTCAACGTCAAGGAAATCGACGAAGTCGCGAAAAAACAGGGCGTCGAAATCCGCCAAGGCGACGTCGTTCTCTTCCATACCGGCTGGACCAGCCTGATCGGCAAGGACGACAAGCGCTACAACACGGGCGAACCCGGCGTCGGCGTCGAGGGCGCGAAATATCTGGTCAGCAAGGGCGTCGTCGCCGTCGGTTCGGACACCTGGGCGGTCGAAGCAATCCCGTTCGAATCCAAGGACGTGTTTCCGGTGCACCAGATTTTCCTGCCGATGTCCGGTACCTACATTCTGGAGAACATGAACACCGATCAGCTTGCCGCCGACAAGGGCTATGAATTCCTGTTCGTCCTTGGCGTGCCCAAGATCACCGGCTCGGTGCAGGCCATCATCAACCCCGTGGCGATCGGTAAGGCCGCATCAGGAACACCGGCGTGGCGTTCCGTTTCCGGTTCGCCACGCCGCGATATGGCTTTGCGCGGCGGCCGGGGCCCATGGTAAGCGCGGGTCCATGGCTGCCCTCATTCTCCCGTTGATCGACGCTGCCACGCACTGGCCCCAACGCGGTGCGCTGGTTGGCCTCGATCTGGGCACGAAAACCATCGGCGTCGCGGTATCCGATCCCGACCGCAGGCTTGCGACGGGCGTCGAGACCTTGCACCGCAGGGCCTTCAAGGCGGACGCGGCGCGGCTGCTTGAGATCGCGGGGCAACGCAGCGCCGCAGGTTTCGTGCTGGGCCTTCCCATCAACATGGACGGCAGCGAGGGCCCGCGGGCGCAGTCGACCCGCGCCTTCGCGCGCAATTTCGCTGGCCTGACCGATCTTGCCATCGCGCTGTGGGACGAGCGGCTCTCGACCGCAGCCGTCGAACGCGAACTGATCGGCATGGATATGAGCAGGGCCAAGCGCTCGCAAGTGATCGACGAGCATGCCGCGATCTTCATCCTGCAAGGTGCGCTCGACCGGCTGACAAACTTGCGCGGGGCCCGCTGACAACAAGATCGTCGCAATGACGAAGAGAACGGTCCGTTTTTCTAGCCCTACCCCGCGAGCCAGATCGTCTGCCCCACGGCGCCGAGATTATTGAGGCCGTGCAGCACGATCGTCAGCCAGGTCGAGTTGCTGCGGCAGCGGAGGTAACCGAGCCAGAGCCCGATGGAAAATACTTCGCCAAAGAAAAACCAGTCATATTGCAGGTGCAGTCCCGTCCACACCACCGACGACAGCAGAATGGCGCCGGCGGGTCTTAAAAAAGTCTCCGACCAGCCGCGGTACAGGAAGCCGCGCGCAAACAATTCCTCCGAGATCGGCGCGGCGACGCAGAAGGCAACTACCAGCAGCCACAGCGCGCCGTCGGCGCGCGCCGATTTCAAGACGTCGACCATGAAGCCGGGAGTGACTTCGCGCCCGGTCGCGCGCGACAACTGGTCCCATCCCATCACCAGGACGAACAGGCCGGCGACGCCGATCGCAACGTTCGTCCACGAGGTCCAGCGCAGCGCGAGGTAGTCGGCAAAAGGCGTACGCGAGAAGTGGATCGCGAGCCACAGTGCTGCGAGCACGGCCGGAAGGCCCGTGATCACCGACAGCGAAATCGTGATGCCGCCGCCGACGACATGCACGGCGGTGGCAATGTCGATCGGCCCGCCCTGCCGCAGCACGAACCAGGCGACGACGGCGATCTGGCCGATGAACATCGCGGCAAAGATGAAAAGGCCCCACAATGCGGTGCCCCAGAATTTCCAGACTTGCGGGCCCCGGCCGGCCGGCGCTGCCGTGACCGGCGGATGTTCGGGATTGAGGGAATCCATCAACTGACTTTCAAGGCAATGCCCGTTGCAACAGCCCACTGATATCATCAGCAGCGAGATCGACCGCGCCGTACATGCTGGCGTGACTTGTGGCAAGTCGCGTCGCGGCAAACAGCTCGGCTTGATGCGGTGATATCTTGTTGAGCGCGGCCGCGGCCGCGAGCAACGCCAGCTTTTCGACCGCCAGCCGCGCCACCCGCTCGCCGTCCGGCCGGCGGAGTGACCTTGCGATTGCCGCCACTGCCTCGGCGCCGCCCGGCAACCCCTGGGTTTGCTCGGCAAGATCCTGCAGCACCGCCATGGCTGCATCCGGCTCACGCGACAACGCCCGGAGCACGTCGAGACACATCACATTGCCGGAGCCTTCCCAGATCGCATTGACGGGAGCCTCGCGATAATGCCGTGCCAAAATCCCCTCCTCGACGTAGCCATTGCCGCCGAGGCACTCCATCGCCTCATAAAGAAACCCCGGCGCGCTTTTGCAGACCCAATATTTGATCGCGGGCGTGAGCAGCCGCATATAGGCGGCTTCGCCGGCATCATCAGGGGCCTGATCGAACGCGCGGCAAAGCCGCATCACCAGCGCAACGGAGGCATCGACATGCAGCGCCATTTCCGCAAGCACCGCCTGCATCAGCGGCTGGTCGGCGAGATGCTTCTGGAACACGCTGCGATGTCTCGCGTGATGGAGCGCATGTGCGAGGCCCGATCGCATCAGGCCGGCCGAGGCGATTGCGCAATCCTGCCGCGTCAACTGCACCATCTGGATGATGGTGCGGATGCCCTTGCCCTCTTCGCCCACGCGCTCCGCATAGGCATCAGAAAATTCCACCTCGGACGAGGCATTGGAACGGTTGCCGAGCTTGTCCTTCAGCCGCTGGAACTGGATCGCATTGACCGATCCATCCGGCGCAAAGCGCGGCATCAAGAAACAGGTCAAGCCTTGGTCGGCCTGCGCCAGCACCAGGAACGCATCGCACATCGGCGCCGACATGAACCATTTATGCCCGGTGATGCGATAGGCGCCGCCGTCGCGTGAGGCGCGCGTCATGTTGGAGCGCACGTCGGTGCCGCCCTGTTTCTCGGTCATGCCCATGCCGAGCGTCATGCCGCGCTTGGTCCACCATGGCGCAAAACTCGGATCATAGGCGCGGGTCGCAATCACAGGCATCGTCTTCGCCAGCACATCCGGCTCAACCGCCAGTGCCGCGACCGACGCGCGCGTCATGGTGATCGGGCAGAGGTGGCCGGTCTCGACTTGTGCGGCGATGTAGAATTTTGCCGCGCGCACGACTTCGGCGGCACCGCCGGCCGGCTTGCCCTGCGCCGTCCAGGTCGAATTATGCACGCCGGCATGCGCGGAGCGCGCCATCAGCTCGTGATAGGCCGGGTGAAACTCGACCTCGTCGCGGCGGTTGCCCCTGGCATCGAAGGTCTTGAGTTTTGGGGTGTTCTCGTTGGCGAGCCGGCCGCGCTCGGCCATGGCGGCCGATCCCCAGTGCCTGCCGAATTCCGACAACTCCCCCTCGGCGGCAGCCCCGCCGTTGGCGGCAACTGCTTCCGCCAAGGGTCTATCGAGCGCGAACAGATCGACGTCCTCGAACGGCGGCGATTGGTTGAAGACTTCGTGGGTTGCGAAGGAAGGCTTGGTCATGGGCCGGTCCTGTCGGGATTCACTGATGGCGCGGCATTATCGGGAAATCATAGGCCGCCCGGCCGATGCCCGGCAGCGAAAAGTGCCACCATTCCTTGGAATAGTTCACAAAACCTTGCCGCGCCATCGCCGCCACAAGCAGGTTGCGCCAGCGGCGCTGCGCCGGCGTGATCGATGCTGCGTTGGCATGCGCCTTGCGATCGGTACAATCATAACCGGTGCCCATGTCGACGCTGGCCTCCGGCGCCCGCGCCTCTGCAGGCTGGGTGCAGTCGGAATACACCTTGTTGGGATCGAAGACACCGGAATTGTCCGCCTTGAGATCGACCAGGGTCAGGTCGAGTGCGCCGCCGGTCGAATGGAGGGAATGGGTGGCGATATAGCCGAGCCGGAACAGTTCGGTCTTCGGGAATGCCGGATTGAAGCGCCGCTCGGCGGCTGTCTCCTTGCCGTTTTGCGCCCAGGCCCACATGTCGGCGACCGCGCGCGCGGGCCGGTAGCAATCGAACATCTTTAGCGACAGGTTCTGCTTTGAAAGTTCCTGCTGGATCGCTTTCAGCTTCAACCCCACCTCGCGCCTCACCACGCATTCGGCGGCGCCGTAACCCTTGAGCGGCCGGCCAACAAAATTGTTGGAGCCGGCATAGCGGATGTCCTGGATGATCGTGGGATCGATGTCGCGCAGATACGCAAAACCGTCTGGCAACGCCTGCGCATGGGCCTGGGACACCAGGACGGCAGCGACAAGCGCGATCAGAGTTGTTCTCACAGGCACCATCCACATCGTCATGGCCGGGCATAGCCGTCCGAAGGATGGCGTCGCTTCCGCTCGCCTATGTCCTGGCCATCCACGTCTTTTTTACGGTTAACTCCAACAAGGCGTGGATGCCCGGGACAAGCCCGGGCATGACGAGAATTAAGACTGACCGGGGGATAACTTTTTGGTCCGCCTTTGGCCCTTGCCCCGCCATCCATCCCCGCCTATAGCTCTGGTTTTAATGACCTCCGCATTGAAATCGACCTTCGTCCTCGGTCACCGGCACCTGCTGGGAATCGAGGGGCTTTCGGCTGCCGATATTACCGGCTTGCTCGACCTTTCCGAAGAATATGTCGAGCTCAACCGCCAGGTCGACAAGAAGCGCGCCTCCTTGCGCGGCCGCACCCAGGTCAACCTGTTCTTCGAGGCCTCGACCCGCACCCAGTCCTCGTTCGAGATCGCCGGCAAGCGACTGGGCGCCGACGTCATGAACATGTCGGTCTCCTCGTCCTCGATGCGCAAGGGCGAGACGCTGATCGACACCGCGGTGACGCTGAACGCCATGCACCCAGACATCCTGGTGGTCCGCCATCACGCCTCCGGCGCGGTGGAACTGCTGGCGCGCAAGGTCGATGGTTCCGTGGTCAACGCCGGCGACGGCGCGCATGAACATCCAACCCAAGCGCTGTTGGATGCGCTCACCATCCGTCGCAACAAGGGCCGGCTCGAGGGGCTGGTGATCGCGATCTGCGGCGACGTCCTGCATTCGCGGGTGGCGCGGTCCAATATCCTTCTGCTCAATCTGATGGGCGCCCGGGTGCGCGTGGTCGCGCCCTCTACCCTGTTGCCATCAGGCATCGAGCGGATGGGCGTCGAAGTCGCGCGCGACATGCGCGAAGGGCTCAACGGCGCCGACATCGTGATGATGCTGCGGCTTCAGCGCGAACGGATGAACGGCTCGTTCGTGCCGTCAACCGGCGAATATTTTCACTATTTCGGGCTTGACCAGAAGAAGCTCGCTTACGCAAAACCCGATGCGCTGGTGATGCACCCGGGGCCGATGAATCGCGGCGTCGAGATCAACTCGATCGTGGCCGACGGCGCGCAATCGCTGATCCGCGAGCAGGTGGAAATGGGAGTGGCGGTGCGGATGGCGGTGCTGGAAGCGCTCGCCCGCAACCTGCCAAACGCATAATGCTGAGGGACCGCCGACCGATCCTGCTCGCCAACGCCCGCGTGATCGATCCGTCCCGCGATTTCGACGGGCCCGGCGATGTCCTGATCGCCGATGGCGCGATCCGCGATGCCCGGCGCGGCATCGGTGCTGCCGGCGTGCCCGAAGGCACCGACATCGTCAATTGCGCCGGCATGATCATCGCCCCTGGGCTCATCGACATGCGCGCCTTTGTCGGCGAGCCCGGCGCCAGCCACCGCGAGACTTTTGCATCCGCAAGTCAGACCGCGGCGGCCGGCGGCATCACCACCATTATCTGCCAGCCGGCTACCTCGCCCGTGATCGACAATTCGGCGACGGTGGATTTCGTGCTGCGCCGCGCCCGCGACACCGCGATCGTCAACATCCATCCGATGGCGGCGCTGACCAAGGGCATGCTCGGCCAGGAGATGACCGAGATCGGGCTGTTGAAGGCGGCCGGCGCGGTGGCGTTTTCCGACGGGGACAGGAGCGTCACCAACGCCCAGGTGATGCGCCGCGCGCTGACCTACGCCCGCGACTTCGACGCGTTGATCGTCCACCACACCGAGGATCCGAACCTCGTCGGCGAAGGCGTGATGAATGAAGGCGAGTTCGCCGCGCGCCTTGGGCTTTTCGGCATCCCCAATGCCGCCGAAGCCGTGATGCTGGAGCGCGACATGCGCCTCGTGGCGCTCTCTGGCGGGCGCTATCACGCGGCCTCGCTGAGCTGCATCGAGTCGCTGGAAATCCTGAAGCGGGCGCGCGATGCCGGGCTGCACGTCTCGGCTTCGGTCTCGATCAACCACGTGACGCTGAACGAGATCGACATCGGCCCCTACCGCACCTTCTTGAAACTGTCGCCGCCGCTGCGCACCGAGGAAGACCGCAAGGCACTGGTCGCAGCACTCGCCTCGGGACTGATCGACGTGGTCATGTCCGATCACAATCCGCAGGATGTCGAGGTGAAGCGGCTGCCGTTCGCGGAAGCGGCTTCCGGCGCGGTCGGTCTACAGACCATGCTGCCGGCGGCGTTGCGGCTGGTCCACAATGGCGAGTTGGATTTCAAGACGCTGATCCGCGCGATGTCGACGCGCCCGGCGGAATTGCTCGGGCTGCCCGGCGGCTCGCTGCGCGCAGGCTCGCCCGCTGACGTGATCGTGATCGATTTCGATACACCCTGGGTGCTCGACCCCGCCGATCTCAAATCGCTATGCAAGAACACGCCGTTCGACGAGGCCCGCTTCTCGGGCCGCGTCGTCCGTACTATTGTCGGCGGGCGGACGGTTTACGAGCATGTCTAATGCGCGGCAAATTTGTGGGGACGGGAACGGCGGGAGCGGCGGCCGTGTCGGGTGATGGCTTCCTGGTGGTGGCGTTCCTGCTCGGCTATCTGCTGGGCTCGATCCCGTTCGGGCTGATCCTGACAAAATTGGCGGGCACGCAGGATCTGCGCTCGATCGGGTCCGGCAATATCGGCGCCACCAACGTGCTGCGCACCGGACGCAAGGGTCTTGCGGCGGCAACGCTGCTCCTCGACATGCTCAAGGGGACAGCCGCCGTCCTGATCGCCGGTTACTTTGACGGACCGAACGCGGCGATGCTGGCCGCGCTCGGCGCTTTCCTCGGTCATCTCTTTCCGGTCTGGCTGAAATTTCGAGGCGGCAAAGGCGTTGCGGTCTATATCGGCGTGCTGTTCGGCCTGTTCTGGCCGGCCGCGCTGGTGTTTTGTGCGCTATGGCTCGCCACCGCCTTGACCTCGCGCTATTCGTCGCTGTCGGCGCTGGTCGCAGGTTTCGTGACGCCGATCTTCTTGTGGTGGTTCGGCCACCTCGCGCTCGCCTCGCTGTTTGCGGTGCTGACGCTGTTGTTGTTCTACATGCACCGCGAGAACATCAGGCGGTTGCAGGCGGGGACGGAAGGGCGGATCGGGGCGACGTGACGGCATTAGCCGTCATTCCGGGATGGTGCGCCAGCACCAGACCTCAGATGCGCAATTGCGCATCGGCGAAATCTCGAGATTCCGGGTTCGCGCTTCTGCGCGCCCCGGAATGACAGGGAAATGTCACCCCCGCTTGAGCGCCTCCTCGACAAACCGCGCTGCCGCCAGCGCCCTGGCGTCGTCGCCATATGCCGCGATCACCTGCACGCCGACCGGCAATCCGCCCTCCGCAATGAAGGCCGGAACATTGACGCAAGGATTGCCCATCAGCGTCCACAGCCGGTTGTACCGGGGATCGCCGGTCGAGCTCAATCCCTTGGGCGCTGCGCCGGGCGCCGACAGCGTGAGCAATATGTCGACGTCTTCGAACACTTGCGCCACTGCCGCGCGAGCCCGTATCGCGACCGCCCGCGCCGCATCGTAAGCGGCAGGCGTTATATCCCGGCTTTCGTCGAGCCTGCCGCGCAACAGCGGCGGCATGGCCTCGTAATTTTCACAATATTCCCAGGCGAAGGAGTGATGCGCCTCGAAATCCTGGATGGTCGGATGGATGCGCCATGCCTCCGCAACGATCTCAGGCAGTTTGAGCGCGCGAACGGAAGCCCCTGCCCGCTCCGCCGCGGCCGCCGCGATCCGCACCGCCTCCGCGCCCGCCGATTCCGGCTCACCGGCAAATTCCTGCATTACCACGCCGATCCGCGGCACCTTGACCGCGGCCGCCGACAACAATTCGGGCCGATTGGTCATCGCCGCCAGCCCCTGCGCGAGATCCGCAACACCGGCCGCGAACAGCCCGACGGTGTCGAGCATCCACGAAAAGCATTTGACCCCGACCTTCGGCAACAGATGGAACGATGGTTTTATCGCGGCGATGCCGCAGAACGAAGCCGGCCGGATCACCGAGCCGCCGGTCTGCGTCCCCAGCGCCAGCGGAATCATGCCGGCGGCGACCGCTGCCGCCGAGCCCGATGACGATCCGCCCGGCGTGTGGCCGTGGTTGCGCGGGTTGAGGGTCGCGGTCGGATCGTTGGCGGCGAACGCCGTCGTCGTGGTCTTGCCCACGATGGTGGCGCCCGCCTGCTTCAGCGTCATCACCACGGCCGCATCCGCGCGCGGCCGATGATTTTTGTAGATCGGCGAGCCCATTTCGGTCGGAAAATCCGCGGTATCGATGATGTCCTTGATGCCAACGGCGATGCCGCGCAGCGGCCCGGTGCCCGCGGCGCGGGGATTTTCGCTGCGGCAGACAAAGGCGCCGATCGCCTTTTCGTGCGCGTCGATCGCCGCTTGCGACTGGGCGAGCGCTGCATCCGGAGAGAGGTCGCCGGTTTCAATGCGGCGCTGAAGTTCGGCGAGCGAGATCATGGGGCGGGGTTTCCTGAGGGGGTTTGGTTCTGTTATCGCGATATTATCTCTAGCGTCATTCCGGGGCGATGCGTAGCATCGAACCCGGAATCCATAACCACATTCGTGAGAAATGGATTCCGGGTCTGCGCTGCAAGTGCGCGCATCCACGATGTGCACTTGCACATCGGGAATGACGACTGGGAGCACGCGTGGACGCCATCAACAAATCAGCCGCCCTCACCGACGCCGAGCGGATCGACCGGCTGCGGCTGATCCGCTCCGACAATGTCGGGCCGCGCACCTTCAATTCCCTGTGATCATTTCGGCAACGCGCGCGCCGCCCTGGAACGGCTGCCCGATCTGGCGCGGCGCGGATTTGCAGCGAGCAGGATGCGCGCACCGAGCTTACCGCGGGCCAAGAGCTCGGCGTCAGCCTGCTGGCGCCTGCTGAAGCCGGCTATCCGCCGCGGCTCGCCATGCTCGACGATGCGCCTCCCTTGCTCGCTCTGCGCGGCGCGCTGGAGGTATCGATGCGGCCGATGATCGCGATCGTCGGCTCGCGCAATGCCTCCGGCGCCGGCCTGAAATTCGCCGGCCAACTGGCGCGCGATCTCGGCGAGGCCGGTTTTGTCATCGTCTCGGGTCTGGCGCGTGGCATCGATCAGGCCGCCCACCGCGCCACGATCCAGAGCGTCGCCGTGCTCGCCGGCGGCCATGACAAGATCTATCCGAGCGAGCATGAGGCCCTTCTGGCGGCCATCGTCGAGACGGGCGGCGCCGCGATTTCCGAGATGCCGCTCGGCCACGTGCCGCGCGCGCGGGATTTTCCACGGCGCAATCGCTTGATCTCGGGCTGCGCGCTCGACGGCGTCGTGGTCGAGGCCGCGCATCGCTCGGGCTCGCAGATCACGGCACGGATGGCGCCCGAACAGGGCCGCGAGGTTTTGCGGTGCCGGGCTCGCCGCTCGATCCGCGCGCGGCCGGCGCCAACGATCTGATCAAGCAGGGTGCGACGCTGGTCACCGAGGCTGCCGACGTCATCCACGCAGTCGCCCCGATCATGGAGCGCCCGGTCGCGTTCCATTGAGCGAGCCGGACGGCGAACCGCTGTCGCCCGATCCCAACGCAAGCGATCGCGCGCGTATCGCAAGCCTGCTCGGACCAAGCCCGGTAACGATCGACGATTTGATCCGGATGGCCGGAACGTCAGCGGCGGTGGTACGCACCGTGCTGCTCGAACTCGAACTCGCCGGCAGGCTGGAGCGTCACGGCGGCGGGCTGGTGTCGCTGACCTGAAGTCCGCCAAAGACGGCGTGCTCCCTCGCCTTTGGGAGGGGAGCACGGAGTAAGCCGCGCCTCGAAAAGAGAACTAAAACCAGACGAGCTGCACGCCGCACAAGATCTCAATGAGAGATGCCAACAAGCCTACTCCGGAAAATATCGCGATTGAAATGAGCGGGTGACCGTCGGCCTTTTGCGATGAAATCTTGGACGCGAGAAACGAAATACGGGCACTATTCGGCATATCAGGCTCCAAAAAGTTCGAAAAACCCTGGCCTCAAGAGAAAAACCCCTACCTCTCAAAAAAGAGTCTTCGCAGGGCGGCGAAGGTTCAATGCTCCTTCAAAATACGTCCCGGGGGACCAGGAAGCCGGCCAGCGGCAACTCATTTTTGCGAAATTCGAACGCGCTGACCGGATATTTGACTGCTGAAGGGATCAATACCAAACGCCTTGCTGCCCCGTGAGAATCGCAATCAGGAACGCCAGGAAACAAATTCCGCAAAACAACACGGTGGGATCAAGCGTATTATCGGATTTCTCCGATGAGGACGTAGATGCCGATATGGGTGCGAAGATGTGAGCGGCTCTGGACATATCGAGTTCTCCAATCATCAGTGAGCAAAAGGCCTGCCATGGAGATGTCGAGTTTGCTGCGAGCAGGGTTCAAAGCAGCAGCGCGGAATTTGAAAATACCTCCCGTGAGGAAACACAACTGTGATCTGGATTACACATCCAGTCGCGCTGATCGGATTCCTTTTCGAGTTCCGCTGATCGGCGCCAGCAGGTTCCCCTCACGCGCGATAGATCGGCGCACCCGCGGGCGAACTCGTCGAGCCGCCGTCGACAAATAATTCCTGTCCCTGCACATGCGCCGAATCATCGCTAGCCAGGAACAGCACCGTCTTTGCGACATGATCGGGTTCGCCGATCCGCCCCAGCGGCGTAGCCCGCCCGATCCGCGCTTCAAAAGCCTTCTCGGCTTCCGGCGTCGCGGTCGCCGCACCCCAGATCGGCGTGCGAATCGCGCCCGGCGCAACCACGTTGACCCTGATGCCGCGCGGCGACAATTCCGATGCCATCACCCGCGCCATGGCGCGCACGCCGGCCTTGCTGGCCGCATACGCCGCGTAGCCGGGATTGCCGAGCACGGAAATCACCGAGCCGTTCAGGATGATCGAGGCGCCGTCGTTGAGATGCGGGAGCGCCGCCTGCACGGTGAAAAACACCGCGGTGACGTTGGTCCGGATGACGTTTTCGAACGTCTCAAGGCTGGCACTGCCGAGCGGTGTGCCGCCGGCAATTCCAGCGTTGGCGAACACGATGTCGAGCTTGCCGAACTTTTCGACGCCCTTCTTGATCGCGGCTTCGGTCGCTGCGACGTCCGTCGCGTCGGCCGGAAACGCCAATGCATTCGGCCCGAGTTCCTTCGCGGCCGCCGCCAGCGTCGCCTGGTTGCGCCCCGTGATCACGACCCGCGCGCCCTCGGCTACGAACACGCGCGCGGTCGCAAGCCCGATGCCGCTGTTGCCCCCGGTAATCAACGCCGTCTTGCCCGCAAGTCTCATGACCGCCTCCAGTGGTTCTATTATTAAACTAGATTGCTAGCCAGATGGTTTTATAATGCAACTACACAAGGCCGTGATTTAAGACGCGTCCGAAGATTTAAGGCTGCCTGGAGATCGCCATGGTGAAACGGACAAGCCTGGAGTGCGCCGAATGCCCGATCGCGCGGTCGCTGGATGCGATCGGTGACTGGTGGTCGCTTCTGATCATCCGCGACGCCCTGCTCGGCGCCCGCCGCTTCGGCGAATTCCAGAGAAGTCTGGGGCTTGCGAAAAATATCCTGACCGTGCGGCTGCGCACGCTGGTGGATCAGGGCATTTTGAAGATGGCGCCGGCGTCCGACGGCAGCGCCTACCAGGAATATGTGCCGACGCCGAAGGGCCGCGGAGTATTCCCGATCCTGGTCGCGCTTAGACAATGGAGCGAGGAGTTTGATGAGCGGCCGGAGGAGATCGCGACCATCCTGGTCGATCGCGAAAACGGCCGGCCGGTGCGAATGCTGGAGCTCCACTCGCAGGATCGGCGGCTGCTCAGCTCGGCTGACACGGCACTGAAGCCGAGGCCAGCCAAACGCCGCCGCAGCGCCCCGGCCTGAGGGTTGCCCACCCCTCGTTAGCACAACCCCTGATACATGTTTTACAACCCTGGGGACGCAAGCCGGTCCTGGTTACACCCGCTTTCAACATCTGTCGATTTGACAGGGGCGGCATCCGCACCCATGTTCGGGGCGAAACGGCTGGCGCGAAGTCTCGCGGAACCGGCCTTTATTTTTCCCGTAAGACATTGGAATTGCATGAATATCGTCATTGTGGAGTCTCCGGCGAAAGCCAAGACGATCAACAAATATCTAGGCTCGTCCTATGAGGTTCTGGCCTCGTTCGGCCATGTCCGCGACCTCCCGGCCAAAAACGGATCGGTCGATCCGGACTCTAATTTCAAAATGATCTGGGAGGTCGATCCCAAGGCCAATGGCCGACTGAACGACATCGCCAAGTCGCTCAAGGGCGCCGACCGGCTGATTCTCGCAACCGACCCCGATCGCGAGGGCGAGGCGATCTCCTGGCACGTGCTCGAGGTCTTGAAGGAAAAGCGCGCGCTGAAGGACCACAAGATCGAGCGCGTGGTGTTCAACGCCATCACCAAGCAGGCGGTGACGGATGCGATGAAGCATCCGCGCCAGATCGACGGCGCGCTGGTCGACGCCTATATGGCGCGGCGCGCACTGGATTATCTGGTCGGCTTCACGCTCTCACCGGTGTTGTGGCGCAAATTGCCTGGCGCGCGCTCGGCCGGACGTGTGCAGTCGGTGGCGCTGCGGCTGGTCTGCGACCGCGAACTGGAAATCGAAAAGTTCGTGCCCCGCGAATATTGGTCGCTGGTGGCGACCCTGACGACGCCGCGCGGCGAAGCTTTCGAGGCGCGCCTGGTCGGCGCCGACGGCAAGAAGATTCAAAGGCTCGACATCGGCTCGGGCGCGGAAGCGGAAGACTTCAAGAAGGCGATCGAGGCCGCAAGCTTCACGGTCACCACGGTCGAGGCCAAGCCGGCGCGGCGCAATCCGCAAGCGCCCTTCACCACCTCCACCCTGCAGCAGGAGGCGAGCCGCAAGCTCGGCTTCGCGCCCGCCCACACCATGCGGATCGCGCAGCGGCTCTACGAAGGCATCGATATCGGCGGCGAGACCACGGGTCTGATCACCTATATGCGGACCGACGGCGTGCAGATCGACCCTTCGGCGATCACGCAGGCGCGCAAGGTGATCGGCGAGGACTACGGCAACGCCTATGTGCCCGATAGCCCGCGCCAGTATCAGGCCAAGGCCAAGAATGCGCAGGAAGCCCACGAGGCGATCCGCCCGACCGACCTGTCGCGGCGGCCTGCCGACATGCGCCGCAAGCTCGATAATGATCAGGCGCGGCTTTATGATCTGATCTGGACCCGCACCATCGCAAGCCAGATGGAATCCGCCGAGCTCGAGCGCACCACCGTCGACATCGCGGCCAAGGCCGGCTCGCGCCTGCTGGAACTGCGCGCCACCGGCCAGGTGATCAAATTCGATGGCTTTCTCGCGCTCTATCAGGAAGGCCGCGACGATGAGGAGGACGAAGATAGTCGCCGCCTGCCTGCGATGAGCGCGGGCGAAGCCTTGCGGCGGCAGAGCCTCGCCGTCACCCAGCATTTCACCGAGCCGCCGCCGCGCTTCTCCGAAGCCTCGCTGGTCAAGCGCATGGAAGAGCTCGGCATCGGCCGTCCCTCGACCTACGCCTCGATCCTGCAGGTCCTGAAAGACCGTGGCTACGTCAAGCTCGAGAAAAAGCGCCTGCATGGCGAGGACAAAGGCCGCGTCGTGGTCGCGTTCCTGGAAAGCTTCTTCGCGCGCTATGTCGAATACGACTTCACCGCCGATCTGGAAGCGCAGCTCGATCGCATCTCCAATAATGAAATCTCCTGGCAGCAGGTCTTGAGGGATTTCTGGCGCGACTTCATCGGCGCCGTCGACGACATCAAGGATTTGCGGGTAGCCCAGGTGCTGGACGTGCTCGACGCGATGCTCGGCCCGCACATCTACCCCGCCCGCACGGATGGCGGCGATGTCAGGCAGTGCCCGACCTGCGGCACCGGCAAGCTCAACCTCAAGGCCGGAAAGTTCGGCGCCTTCGTCGGTTGCTCGAATTATCCGGAATGCCGCTACACCCGTCCGCTCGCCGCCGACAGCAAGGCCAGCGCCGATCGCGTGCTAGGCCAAGGATCCCGAGACCGGGCTCGACGTCACGGTGAAAGCCGGGCGCTTCGGCCACTACATCCAGCTCGGCGAGCAGAAGGATTATGCCGAAGGCGAGAAGCCGAAGCGCGCCGCGATTCCGAAAAACATTTCACCCAGCGATATCGAGCTTGGGCTTGCGCTCAAATTGCTGTCGCTGCCGCGCGAGATCGGCAAGCACCCGGAGACCGGCCAGCCGATCACGGCCGGCATCGGCCGCTTCGGTCCGTTCGTGCGGCATGAGAAGACCTATGCCAGTCTCGAGGCGGGCGACGAGGTCTTTGACGTTGGCCTCAACCGCGCGGTGACGCTGATCGCGGAGAAAATCGCAAAAGGTCCGAGCGGCCGCCGCTTCGGCGCCGATCCGGGCAAACCGTTGGGCGATCACCCGACCCTTGGCGCCGTTGCGATGAAGAACGGCCGCTATGGCGCATACGTCACCGCGGGCGGCGTCAATGCCACGATCCCGAGTGACAAGGACAAGGATGCCATCACGCTCTCCGAAGCCATTGCGTTGATCGACGAGCGCGCCGCCAAGGGGGGCGGCGGCAAGCCGAAGGGCAAGAAGGCCAAATCAGTCAAGACACTGCCAGTTAAAACGGCGGCGGCAAAACCCGCCACAAGCGAAACGGAAGCACCGAAGGTAGCGAAAAAGGCCGCGGTGAAGAAGCCAGCCAGCAAGCCGAAATCCAATGCCGTCAGCAAGGCGCGGGCAGGTGTGCCTGCGGCCGCGAAGACTTCGGCGGCGAAGGCTGTGCCCGTTTCCAAGACAGCCGCCAAGAAGAGTGTGGGAAAGGCCCGAGGGTAAGTGAACAGGAAAACTGACAGTGGCTTTCCGGCCCGGGATGCCATCGTCGCCTTTATCCGAGCCAATCCCGGAAACGTCGGAACCAAAGAGATCGCGCGTGAATTCGGCTTGAAGAATGTCGACCGCGCCGAGCTGAAGCGGATTTTGCGCGAGCTCGCCGACCAAGGGGCGATCGACAAGCGCGGCAAGAAGATCCACGAGCCTGCCACGCTGCCCGTTACCGTGATCGCCGACATCACCGGTCGCGATAGCGACGGCGAATTGCTCGCCACGCCCACCGAATGGGACGAAGAGGAAAGCGGCACTGCTCCGAAAATCCGCATTCACATCCCGCGCCGGCCGCAACCGGGCACCGCGGCAGGGGTCGGCGACCGGGCTTTGCTGCGCGTCGAGCGGTCGGACGCGGGCGACGCCGCCGCATATCGCGGCCGCGTCATCAAGATCATCGATCACGCCAAGACCCGCGTGCTTGGGATCTTCCGCGCGCGGCCCGAAGGCGGCGGACGCCTTATTCCGGTCGACAAGAAACAGGCCGGGCGCGAGCTCAACATTGCCAAGGCCGACGCTGGCGGCGCCGAGGACGGCGATCTCGTCAGCGTCGATCTGGTGAGCTCGCGCGGCTTCGGGCTCGCCTCCGGCAAGGTGAAGGAACGGCTCGGCTCGCTCGCGAGCGAAAAGGCGGTAAGCCTGATCGCGATCCACGCCCACGAGATCCCGCAGGCGTTCTCGCCGGCCGCGCTGCGCGAAGCCGACGCGGCGCAGCCTGCGACGTTGAAGGGGCGCGAGGACTGGCGCAACATCCCGCTCGTCACCATCGATCCGCCTGACGCCAAGGACCATGACGACGCGGTATATGCGCAAGCCGATAGCAATCCCAACAACAAGGGCGGCTATATCGTCGACGTCGCGATTGCCGACGTCGCCTTCTATGTACGGCCAGGATCGGCGCTCGATCGCGACGCGCTGACGCGCGGCAATTCGGTCTATTTCCCCGATCGCGTGGTGCCGATGCTGCCCGAGCGCATCTCCAACGATCTCTGCTCGCTGGTGCCGGGCGAGCCGCGCGGCGCGCTCGCGGTGCGCATGGTGATCGGCTCCGACGGCCGCAAGCGCTCGCACAGCTTTCACCGCGTGTTGATGCGCTCGGCGGCGAAGCTGAGCTATGCGCAGGCGCAGGCCGCGATCGACGGACGGCCCGACGATGTCACCGGTCTTCTGCTCGAGCCGATCCTAAGACCGCTTTACGCGGCCTATGCCGTTATGAAACGCGCGCGCGACGAACGCGACCCGCTCGACCTCGACATTCCCGAGCGCAAGATCCTGCTCAAAGCCGACGGCACCGTGGATCGCGTGATCGTGCCGGAGCGGTTAGATGCCCACAAATTGATCGAAGAATTCATGATCCTTGCCAATGTCGCCGCGGCCGAAATGCTGGAGAGGAAGGCGCTGCCGCTGATCTATCGGGTGCACGATGAACCGACGCTGGAGAAGGTTCATGCCTTGCAGGAATTTTTGAAGACGCTCGATCTGCCGTTTGCGAAAGGCGGCGCGCTGCGTCCTGCGCTGTTCAACCGCGTGCTGGCGCAGGTCGCGGGCCTGGACTACCAACCGCTGGTGAATGAAGTGGTGTTGCGCTCGCAGGCGCAGGCCGAATATTCCGCCGAGAATTACGGCCATTTCGGCCTGAACTTGAGGCGCTACGCGCATTTCACCTCGCCGATCCGGCGATACGCCGATTTGACCGTGCACCGCGCGCTGATCCGCGCGCTCGGGCTTGGCGAAGGCGCGCTGCCGGAAACCGAGACGCCGGAAAGCTTGAGCGAGGTCGCGGCGCAGATTTCCGTCACTGAGCGGCGCGCCATGAAAGCCGAGCGCGAGACCGCCGACCGGCTTATCGCCCATCATCTCGCCGACCGTATCGGCGCGACCTTCCAGGGTCGCATCTCCGGCGTCACCCGCGCCGGGCTGTTCGTCAAGCTTGAAGATACCGGCGCCGACGGGCTGATCCCGATCCGCACGCTCGGATCGGAATATTACAACTATGACGAGACCCGCCACGCGCTGGTCGGCTCGCGCAGCGGTGCCATGCATCGGCTGGGTGACGTGGTCGACGTCCGTCTGGTAGAAGCTGCGCCAGTTGCCGGCGCGCTGCGTTTCGAGCTGCTCTCGCAAGGCCAGATCGCGGCAGGCGGCAGAAGGCGCGAGACGTCCAGGGCCGAACGGCGGCCGCAGCCCAAGGCGGGCAAGGCGCATCCGGGCCGCGCTCCGCGCGAGAAACATCGCCAGCCCGACATCGGCAGAGCTGGCAAGTCCAAGGCTGGTGAGTTCAAGGCTGGTGAGTTCAAGGCCGGTGAGTTCAAGGCTAGGAAGTCCAAGGCCGGCAAGTTCAGGGCTGGCAAGTCCAAGGCTGGCAGGTCCGGCAAGTCGAAGAGAGGGAAATCATGGAAACCATGAACACCGCTCCCAAAACATGGACCCGCGAGACCGGCGTTACCGAAAAGCGCGACGTCTGGACCGCGATCAAGCGCGGCTTTCGCGGCCGCTGCCCGCGCTGCGGCAACGGCAAACTGTTTCGCGCCTTTCTGAAGGTCGACAATAATTGCTCGGTGTGCGGCCTCGACTTTACGCCGCACCGCGCCGATGACCTGCCTGCCTATCTCGTCATCATCATCGTCGGTCACATCGTGGTGCCGACGGCGCTCTTCATCGAAACCGACTATTCACCGCCGGTCTGGCTGCAACTCGCCACCTATCTGCCGCTGACGCTCGTTCTGTCACTCGCCTTGCTTCAGCCCGTCAAGGGCGCCGTGGTCGGCATGCAATGGGCGCTGCGCATGCACGGGTTTGACGACAATGCGTCTGGCGACATTCCGCCGGTTTGATTGACGACAAGAAACGGAACGGGGAAGGAATGACCGAAGCCGCCAACGCCGCAACAGAAGAAAAGCCGGAAGAAAAAGAGGCCGATCACCATCCCTACTACCGGCCCAAGGACGCGGCCACCCTGATCCTGGTCGATCGCAGCTCGGCCACGCCCAAGGTTCTGGTCGGCAAGCGCCACGACAAGGTGGTGTTCATGCCGGGAAAATTCGTCTTTCCCGGCGGCCGCGTCGATAAATCCGACAACCGCGTGCCGGTGGCAGCGTCGATCCCAACAGAGCTCGAACAAAATCTCCTGAAGGGCAGCCCGAAGATCACGGCCTCGCGTGCCAAATCGCTTGCGGTCGCGGCGATCCGCGAGGCCTGCGAAGAGACCGGGCTCTGCCTCGGCCGCAGGGCCGATGGCTCAGCGCCAAAATTCGAAGGTCCGTGGAAGCCGTTTTCGGATGCCGGCCTCCTGCCCGATCCGTCCGGATTGTTTCTGATCGCGCGCGCGATCACCCCGCCGGGCCGGGTACGGCGCTTCGATACCCGCTTCTTTACCGCGGATGCTTCCGCCATCACCCATCGGGTCGAGGGCGTGATCCATCCCGACGCCGAGCTGGTCGAACTCGTATGGGTCGAGATCGGGTCAAAACCGCTGGCCGATCTGCATCCGATGACCAAAAGCGTTCTAGGCGAACTGGAGCGACGGCTTGCGACCGGGCCGCTGCGCCATGACGCGCCGGTGCCGTTCTTTCATTTCTACGGCGGCAAGATGCACAAGGACGTTTTGGGCGCGTAGCACTTCGCCGCTCATCGTCGTGAAATTGTCCTCCCGGCGTCGTTCGGTCATTCAGAGCGCCGCCGATCCGCCGTCGACGAACAATTCGACGCCAGCCACATAACTGGAATCGTCGGAAGCCAGGAACAGCGCGGCCTTGGCGATTTCGTCCGCCGTGCCGATGCGTCCCAAGGGAACGATCGATTTCATGTAATTTTTCATCTCAGCGTCGGCAAACACGTCAAATCCGGGCGTCTGGGTTGGGCCGGGGCTGAGAACGTTGACGCGGATATTTCGCTCCTTCAAGTCCGCCGTCCAGCTCCGCGCAAACGAACGGATCGCGGCCTTGGTGGCGCCGTAGACCGTGCCGGCCTCAAAACCTTTCGAACCGGCAACCGAGCCGGTGAGGATGATCGAGCCGCCGTCCTTCATCAGCGGCATCGCCTGCTGCACCGTGAACAGCACGCCCTTTACGTTGATATCGAACATCTTGTCATAGGCATCTTCGGTGATCGATCCGAGTGGCGTGAATTGGTAGATGCCGGCGTTGGCATACAGCACGTCGATCCGGCCCTTGGCCGCTTTCACCGTCTCGAACAGGCGGGCAAGGTCGGCGGTGCTGGCGGCGTCCGCGCGCACCGCGGCTGCGTTGGGACCTATCTGCTTCACCGCGGCCTCCAGCTCGGCCTGACGGCGGCCGGTGATGAACACGAAAGCCCCCTCTTCCGCGAACCGCTTGGCGCTAGCGAGCCCGATGCCGGCGCTGCCGCCGGTGATCACTGCAACTTTTCCTTCGAGTTTCCCGGTCATGACACTCTCCGTCAGTAAACCGCAGCGCCGCCTGACCTCGACTGGATGATGGGTTCGCTGAACGGCGGCGATGCCGTCTCATTTGAATTCTACCTATATGGAGAGCGAATTATGGAGAGTGAATGAGTATTCAGAAGGATGTGATGAGGCTGTCACGCTCCCTCCCCCGTCCATGCCTCGGCATAAAAAGCTGGATGGCTCGCGGAGCCTGTCATCTCTGCGCGAGCGTTATTGCGCTAGTCGGGAGCGCGCATTCGCGCGACCCGTTGGCTCGCTACGACGTGAAATTGTCCTCCGGCAGTCACTCAAATTGCAAAATTCTTTCAGCCCGTCCTGATGCCGGGACCGCGCTTCATGCCTATGTCTTCCGCTAATAACAACAGCACGGAATGGGGCGATGGCAACACGTCAACTCAAGCTCGGCGCCTTCATGCGCCCGGTCTCTATTCACACCGGCGCCTGGCGCTATCCCGGCGCCTGGCCGGACGCCAATTTCAACTTTGCGCACATCAAGCAACTGATCAGAAAACTCGAGGCCGGCAAGTTCGACGCCTTCTTCATGGCCGACCATCTCGCCGTGCTGAACATGCCGATCAATTCCTTGAAACGCAGCCACACCGTGACATCGTTCGAGCCGTTCACGCTGTTGTCGGCGCTGGCCGGCGCCACCGAGCATATCGGGCTGATCGCGACCGGCTCGACCACCTTCGACGAGCCTTATCATGTCGCCCGCCGCTTTGCCTCGCTCGACCACATCAGTGGCGGACGCGCAGGCTGGAACATCGTCACCACGTCGAACCCCGATGCCGCACTGAATTTCGGGCTGGAAGATCACATGGAGCACGCCGAACGCTACCGGCGCGCGCGTGAATTCTACGACGTCGTCACGGGCCTGTGGGATTCCTTCGCCGATGACGCCTTTGTGCGCGACGTCGAGGCCGGCCTCTATTTCGATCCCGAAAAGATGCACGTGCTCAACCACAACGGCAAATATCTGAAGGTGCGCGGCCCCCTCAACATCGCCCGCCCGGTGCAGGGCTGGCCGGTGATCGTGCAGGCCGGCGCCTCGGATGACGGCCGGCAGCTCGCGGCGGAGACGGCCGAAGCCGTGTTCACCGGCGGCGGCAGCCTCACGGATGGGAAAAAACTCTACGCCGACATCAAGGGCCGCATGGAGAAGGTCGGCCGCAATCCCGAGCATCTGAAGATCCTGCCCGGCGCGTTCGTCGTGGTTGGCGATAGTGTCGAGGAGGCCAAGGAAAAACGGGCAAAACTCGACAGCATGGTGCACTACGACAGCGGCATTGCCTCGCTGTCGGTGGCGCTTGGCACCGATGCGTCCGGCTTCGATCCCGACGGGCAATTGCCGCCGATACCGGAAAGCAACGCCAGCAAGACCAGCCGGCAGCGCCTGGTCGACGTCGCCGCGCGCGACAAGCTTACGGTGCGCCAGCTGGCGCAGCGCGTCGGCGCCTTTAGCGGGCTTGCCTTTGTCGGCACCCCCACCACCATCGCCGATCAGATGGAGGAATGGCTGACCGGTTACGGCTGCGACGGCTTCAACATCATGTTCCCGTATCTGCCCGCCGGGCTCGACGATTTCGTCGACAAGGTGGTGCCGGAACTGCAAAGGCGCGGGATTTTCCGCAAGGAGTATGAAGGCACGACGTTGCGGGAAAATCTCGGGCTGCCGCGGCCGAAAAACCGCTTCTTTAAACGTTGACGACCCAAGCTTGCGTGGTGATTGACGGCGCTTTCGGCGGTTTTCCGCAAACGGGCGCAACCAAGGCGTCGCCGAGATCCCTTTCGGGTCAGGATCGCCCCGACATATCTGTCGCCGTCCGCATGGCCGGCCTTGAGCCGGCATTCTGACGGCAACGCCGTCGGCGCGGGGTCCGGGAGAGAATCTCACAACATTGTTGTCGTCGCCGGAGTTGACACTATCGCATTTCCTGTGACTATATATTTTATAGTCTAGGCATAACTTATAGCCACAGGAGACCCTGCCATGAGCACAACCCTCTCTGCCGGATCCGCGCCCCAGGAATCACAAGCGGCAACGGTTGGCCTGCTTCTGCTTGGTGCCATGCTGGCGGCACTCTGGATCGGGATCAATCTGCTCTTCCCGGGTCTCGCGCCGACGGGAATTCCATCAGCCGTCACGCGTCTGGCGATTCATGCCGCGATCCTGGCGGGGTTATGGCTGGGTCTGTCGCGGACCGATTTTTCGATGAGCAAGCGCATCACCATCTGGCTTGCCATCACCATCCCCTTCACATTGTGGCTCGCCGTCGTCTGGGCGATGGCCGTCAACGGCGCCTTTCAGCCGATCCCCGGCGTGGTGCGCCCGCCGAGGCTGCCGATCGCAATTTTCGCGCCTGTCATCATCGGGCTGCTCTTTCTGCTGCGCTCGAAATCGATCGCGGCGTTCCTGGATGCAACACCGGCTCCCTGGCTGATTGCGTTACAGGTCTATCGCATCTTCGGCGGAATCTTTCTCGTCAACTGGATGCACGGAACCGTAGCGGGAGTTTTCGCCGTGCCGGCCGGCATCGGCGATGCGCTCACGGGCATCATGGCATTACCGGTGGCGTTGTTGCTTGCGTCTGGAACCGCGCGAGGACGAAGCGCCGCCATGGCCTGGAATATCTTCGGGCTTTTGGATTTTGCGGTTGCGATAACATTAGGCACGCTGAGCTCCCCGGGGCCGTTCCAGATCTTCGGCCTGGATATCCCGGCCTCGCTCGCGGGCACCTACCCGACCGTGCTCATTCCGGCGTTCGCAGTCCCGAGCTCGATCCTTCTGCATGCGCTTTCTATCCGCCAACTCCGGCGGATTGGGCGACGGGCGGAATAGCTCGCTTTCACGCTCCAACCTTCCCGGCCAGCCGCGCCAAAAGCAGCTGGCTTGAGAGGCAATCCAGCCGGGTTTACCCGATTATTTGCATGCAAAACCTTGACTTCGGGCGTTCAGCAGCTAGGTTGCGCCGCAAATGCGGGCCGTTGGGCCGGCGCCAGATTTTTCGAATATTTTGAGGTTCTGACATGGCCAAAGCGGTCACCATCAAGGTCAAGCTGGTTTCCTCGGCGGATACCGGCTTCTATTATGTCGCCAAGAAGAATTCGCGCACCATGACCGACAAGCTGGTCAAGAAGAAGTACGATCCGGTGGCGCGCAAACACGTCGAGTTCCGCGAGTCCAAAATCAAGTAAGACTTGCCGGAACACTGCTGACTGCAACGGGGCCTTGCGGCCCCTTTTTTGTTTGAGCTACGCCGTCCGTAACACCGGCGGCGACGATATGGTCGGCCGTATCAGCGCGAACGCGGCCTGGATGATGCCTGCGGTGAGGCCCAGCGCCACGCCGACCCGCCAGGCCATGTTGTAGGAGCCGAGCGCGTCGTAGATCAGCCCTCCGCCGTAAGCGCCCATGAAGCTGCCGAGCTGATGGCTCATGAAGGCGAGCCCCTGGATCATCGCCTGCCATTGCAGCCCGAACATCTCGGCGACGGCGCCTGCCACCAGCGGGCCGACGCCGAGCCACAAAAATCCCATGATCGCGCCGAACAGCAATGTGGTCGTCGGCGTCGGCGGCAGCATGAAGTACCAGCCGAGCGCGAGCGACCGGAAAAAGTAGATTCCGCCGAGCAGCGCCAGCTTGTTCCAGCGCCCGCCGGCCCAGCCGAAGAACAGGCTGCCGAGCACGTTGAAGCCGCCGATGACGCCGAGCGTCTGCGCGCTCAGCATCGGGTCCATGCCGCAGATCAAGAGATAGGACGGCAAATGCGTGGTGATGAAGACGAGCTGCATGCCGCAGACGAAATAGGCGCAGGTCATCACCACGAAGGAGGCATTGCCGAACGCGATTTTGGTCGCCACCGCGGCCGAGGTATCGGCGATCTGGTCGGGTTTGCGGGGCGGCAGCGGAATCTTGTCGACCCGGCCTGCGATCCAGGCCGCCGGAAGCAGCGCCAGCGACAGCACGACAAAGCCGACCAGGCCAATTCTCCAGCCGTAATCCTCGTTCAGGATCTGGCCGATCGGCGCCGCCATCAGCGAGCCAAGCGAGCCCGCCGCCGAGACGATACCGAGCACCGTGCTTCGCACGGCCGCCGGCACCGCGCGCGTTGCCACCGACATGGCGATTGCCGCGGCGGTGCAGGCCAGCGATGTCCCGATCAGCACGCCGGCGCCCAGCATGACGCTGACAAGGCCCTGCGCGCTCGCCATTAGCACGAGCCCGGCGATGTAAAGCACGCTGCCTGTCACCATGATGGCGCGAAAGCCGTAGCGCACCGTCATGGCGCCGGCGAGCGGCTGCAAAAATCCCCAGGCCAGGTTCTGCACGGCGATCGCCAGGGTAAAATCGGAGACGGAGATGCCGACGTCATGGGTCAGCGGCTGCAGGAAGATGCCCAACGACTGCCGCAAGCCCATGCTTAAGCTGAGCATCAGCGACGCGCCGATCAGGATAGGAAGCGTGGGACGCAGGGCTTGCAGCAGGGGCATGGTTGTTGTTCCTTCTTTGGTTCGCGGATCGGAAACCGCGGCCTGCCGTCGCATCGGGCTTGATTACACCGATCTGTGTAATTAAGGTATGGCAAGAGGCGTTGTCAAGTTTGGCGCGAGATAACTCCTGACAGAATCGTCTTCTGTCGCAAATGACGTAGTTCCCTCGTTTCAAGACATGCGCTTCAAGAACATGGGTCGAAATCGGTCAGATGGCCTCCCCTCCTGCAAAGCAGCCCATGAAAGAGCGGATACTGGCGACCGCCGACCGCCTGTTCTATCTGCAGGGCATCCGCGCCGTCGGCGTCGACACCATCGCCGCCGAGATCGGCATCAGTAAGCGCACGCTTTATAACCATTTTCCGTCCAAGGATGCGCTGATCGCGGCGTACCTGGCGCGCCGCTTCGTGCAGCCGCCGCCGTCCGACAAGCCGCCAGTCGAGCAAATCCTTGCCACCTTTGATTCACTGGAGCGGCGTTTTGCCAGCCGCGATTTTCGTGGCTGCCCCTTCGTCAATGCGGTCGCCGAACTCGGCGCTGAGGATAAATCGGTGAAGAAGACCGCGGTCGCCTTCAAGGAAAGCCGAAGGCTCTGGTTCCGCGACCTCTTGAGCCAGCTCGATGTCGGCGACGCGGAAGGGCTCGCAACCCAGCTCACGCTCCTGGTCGACGGCTCGATCGCACAGGATCTGGTGCGGGACGATCCCGCGATGGCGCGGGCGGCGAAACAAGCCGCAAGGGTGCTTTTGGCGAATGCGGGGATTGAGGTCGGTGGCGAAGGTGGTGCGAAGAAGCGCGCTGCAGCAAAGTAATCAAGAGGGATGCCCGGCATCCGCGCTCGCCTCTCGCCTGATCGACGCAGCAGGAAAGCGCGGGAGGTTCGGGTCCACCTCGAGGAAGACGAATAGGATGTCCTGAGGCGCGAGGTGTAGGCGCTCGCCGAACAGTCTGGCCGCTTCGTCCGCAATGGCGGCGGCGGTTCCTGTCGGCCTCCCGCTGGAGATGATTACTTCAACGACCATGAATCGATCGGTTCTGTCCGTTGCGTAGTCGGGGAAGCGGCGATCTACCAGAAAGTCATCCTGGCCGACCTCGAGAAAGCGGTGAAAGCGGTCGGCTCGGTGATAGCCGGCGGCCACCTGGGCTTCTAACATTGCCTCCGATAAGCGGGACTTGTCGGCGGCGCTGAGGCCGCGCCGGACGGTGAAGGTTACAAACGGCATCTCCAGTCTCCACGGTTTAGGATGCACCAATTGCGTTGATGCGCCGACTGCGCGCACGCTTGGCCGCTCTCATCCCGCTCTAATTGGAGGCGCGCAGCGCGGCCGATCCGCCCTGCGCACCCCTTCAGCGCAAACTCACGACAGCAGAGTGGCACCGAAGCCAATCTCGACCTTCATCAGTTTGGAGACAGGGCAACCGGCCTTTGCTCTTGCGGCGATTGACTGGAACGTGGCCTGGTCGATGCCCGGTATCTTCGCGGTGACGGTGAGATGGACCGAGGTGATGGAAAAGCCATCGCCATCCTTGTCGATGACGACTTCCGATTTGCTATTGATCTGCTCCGGCACGAAGTTCGCCATGCCGAGCAGTCTGACGAACGACATGGTGAAACAGGCGGCGTGAGCCGCCCCAAGCAGCTCCTCCGGATTGGTGCCCGGCTTCTCGCCGTAGCGGCTGAAGAACGTGTAGGGATAGGTTTCCAGCGCGCGGCTCTCGATCGAGACCAAGCCCTTGCCCTCACGCAGGCCACCGTTCCAGGCCGCAGATCCAAAGCGTTTCATGGCTCCTTGCTCCTTTCATGCTGTGCAGGTGCCGGGCTCGTCAGGCTTGCTGTCCCGCGGCTTCGAGGATCAACCGCGTGATTTCGTCGGGATGAGAGATCAGCGAGAGATGGCTCGCCTTCACCTCGATGGTCTTGGCGCCCATCCGCTTGGCCATGAAGCGCTCAAGGTCCGGATTGATCGTGCGGTCATCGGTTGAAACCGCGTAGTAGCTCGGCTTCGATCGCCAGGCCGCGTGCGTGGTTTTTCCGGTGAGCAGAGCCTTGTGGAACGGCTCCTGCACCGCGTAGAGCACTTTTGCTTTTTCTTTCGGCAGGTCGCCCGCGAAATCGCGCAAAAAAGCCTCTTCGCTGAGACGTCCTTCATCGCCGTCGAACACGATCCCGGCCGTCGCCGGCGGCGTCGGATATGTCTTCGCCAGGGCCGCGTAGTCTTCGCCCGCATCTGGCGCGCGTGCCGCCACATAGACGAGCGCGGAGACGTTCGGATGCACACCGGCCTCGGTGACGATCATCCCGGAGAAGGAATGACCCACCAGCACCGTCGGGCCATCCTGCCGCGCCAGCACACGCTGCGCCGAAGCCACCGCCTCCGGCAGTGTCGTCAGCGGATGTTGCACGGCCGTGGCGTTGAGCCCCGCCGCCTGCAATCGCGCTATCACTTCGGACCAGCACGAGCCGTCGGCGAACAGCCCGTGCACAAGCACGACGTTGCCAGCCTTCGCTGGAGTTGAATTTGCGGCCATGCCACGTGTGGAGATCAGCGAAGCTGCGACACCGGTCACGAGGGCGGCGGAAAAAGCGCGTCTGTTCATCATCATGATATCTCTTCCTTCAAGGATGGATGGGAATGTCTGGTCGCATGGCGTGGGTGGCGCCCAGCTGTGCCGGACGCCTGAGATTTCGATGTCGTGTCTCCGTTCACCGCCTTTCTGCAGCCCTGGTGTGAGCGGCCCGCATGGCTCAAGCTTGGAGCAGTGCGTCGACATCGGGCGAACGCACGATGGTCCCGCGCACAAAGGCTTTGTGGTTGTCCTCGATGCTTTCCCGGTCGTAGAGGTAGTTCACCATGATGCCGAAGGATTCCTGGATGCCGCGTGGCGAGCTGTCGCCAAGCCAATTGATCCGTTCGAGCCGTGCGCCATTGCCGAGGTGAAAACGCGCCACGGGGTCGATGCGTATCGAGGGCTGCCGCGTCAGATAGCGGGCGCAAAGCCGTAGCAAGGGCGCGCGCAGCTTCTCGCTCTGCGTCGGGTCATTCCACCAGCCGTCGCTCTCGAGTTGTGGCAACAGCGCGGCATCGGGGTCGCCTCCCTTTGCAAGCCGTTGACCGAGCCAACGCCGAAACCCCGGTATCGGCGACAGGGTGGAAAAACGCGTCAGCTGCGGAAACTCCGCCTTGAGCTCCTCGACCACCTGCTTGATCAGCAAGTTACCGAACGATATTCCGCGCAGGCCGTCCTGGCAGTTGGATATCGAATAGAAAATCGCGGTGTCGGCGCGCGCGGCTTGCGCCCGTGCGGTATCCTCATCCGTCTCCCGTGAGAGCAGCGGCGGCATGGCGGTGGCCAGTCCCTGCACCAACGCGACTTCGACGAAGATCAGCGGCTCGCCGGGAAGTGCGGGATGGAAGAATGCGAAGCAGCGGCGGTCGGGTGCAAGCCGTCGCCGCAGATCGTCCCAGCCCTTGATCTCGTGCACGGCTTCGTAGGCGATCAGCTTTTCCAGCACCGCCGCCGGCGTCTGCCAGTCGATCCGCCGCAACTCGAGGAAGCCGCGGTTGAACCACGAGGCGAACAGATGCTTGAGGTCGGCGTCGAGCAGCTTCAGTACCGGCTCGCCGCGCAGGCATGAGGCAATTTCACTTCGCATCGCGATCAGCGCGCCGGTGCCTCCGAGCGCCATGTTGATTCGCCGCAGCAATTCCTGGCGGGGCGGATCGGCGGCTCGCGCGAGAGCGGCCGCGGCTTCCGCCGTGCCGTCGGCGAGATAGCGCTCCGCCGCCCCGCGCAGCGCCGCCCTGTCAGGCTGGAACTCCGTGGCGAGATAGCGCTGGAAGCCGTGCCGACCGGCCGCGTCGAGAGCGCCCAGCACCTCGTGCAATTGGCGCGCGACCAGCGCCCCCGACGCCTCACTGCGTTCGGACAGCAGCGTTGCTGCAAGCTGCTTCGCGCGGTCGAGGGGCGCCAGTTGCGTGTTGGACAGGTCGCTGGAAGTCATCAGGCTGACCAGGGTCATCATTACCTCCTTCTCAAGTGTGAGCGACGACGGCGCGACGGAATTTCGCCGGCGGCACGTACAGTCCGCCTGACGCCGTCACGAGGTCGTCGATGGTTTGAGCCGCGAGCCAGTCGCGGGTTGCGGTGTTGACATCGATGCCGAGGTCGGATGGGAACATCACGATGCCGCGGCGGCGCAGGCCGTCGCTTGCATCCCGCGGCTGCCGCCTGCCGAACTCGGTATCGCCGGCGACGGCGCGTAATGCCGCTTCGCGTTCCTGCGGCGACCGGCAACGCAAAAGGTTGGCCACGCCACGTTCGGTGACGACGTGGGTGACGTCGTCGCCATAGATCATCACCGGCGGTAGCGCGAAACCGGCCGAGGCTGCGAGGTCAAACGCGTCCAGCCGTTCGACAAAGCTCGGCGCGCCATTCGGCTGATGGGTCTGCACCATCTGCACCACAAGCTTGCGTCCGCGCAGGCTCTCGCCGGCTTCCTGACCGGCGCGCAGCCAGCTGGGGCTGTCGTGGCGGCGGCCACGCGGGTCGGCGCCCATATTCGGCGCACCGCCGAAGCCCGTGATCCGGCCCTTCGTTGCCGTCGAGCTGTTGCCTTGCGCGTCGATCTGCAACGTGCCGCCGATGAAGAGGTCGCAGGCATATTGTCCGGCGACCTGTGCGAGCGCGCGGTTGGACCGCAAATGGCCGTCGGCGCCGACCGGAAATATATCGGCGCGGTTCGAGACGTAGCGTTCCATGCCCAACTCGGAGCCGAAGCAATAGACGCTGTCGACGAAGCCGGCTTCGATTGCGGGGATCAGGGTCGGGTGCGGGTTCAGCACGAAATGCCTGGCGATCTTGCCCTTCAGTCCGCGCCGGGCGGCGTAGGTTGGCAGGATCAGTTCGATCGCCGCGGTCGCATAGCCGATGCCGTGATTGAGCCGCCGCACCTGGTAGGGTTCGTAGACCGCGGCGATCGCCATCATCGCCATCAGCACGTTCTGGTTCCTGATCTTGGCGGGATCGCGCGTGAACAGCGGATCGATCAGATAGGGCTTCGGGCTCGGCACCACGACATCGACCCAGTCGCCGGGCACGTCGACCCGCGGCAACCGGTCCACGATCTCATTGACCTGCGCGACGACGATGCCCCGGCGGAACGCCGCCGCCTCGGTGATAGTCGGCGTATCTTCGGTGTTCGGACCGGCATAGAGATTGCCGTCGCGGTCGGCCTTATCGGCGACGACAAGCGCGACGTGTGGCGAAAGGTCGACCAGCATGCGAGCATAGAGTTCGAGATAGGTATGGATCGCCCCGATCTTCACCGTCCCGTTGGCAACCAGCTCGGCGAGCTTCCGGCTCTGCGGTCCTGCGAAAGCAAAATCCAGGCGGTTCGCGATGCCGCGCTCGAACACGGCGAGATGGTCGGGCAGCGCCAACACAGACTGCACCATGTGCAGATCGTGCACCCGCGCAGGGTCTACCTTCGCCAGGGCCGAGGCGAGAAAATCCGCCTGCTTCTGATTGTCGCCTTCGATCGTCACGCGGTCGCCCGGCTCGATGATGGCTTCGAGCAACCGCGTCGCGCGGTCGGCGGGGCAGATTTTTCCGCTCGTGCCGCTAAGCGCGGCAGCCCGTGCGAGACGGGAGGCGCGATCTGCTCCGCGTCGTGACGTGCCTGACATGATGGATCTCCTTCGCTCAATGCTGTCGTTCGAAGCGAGAGGTAGGAGCCCGTCATTGATTACAGAAACGATGTTTTATAATATGATTGATCGAAAAATAGGATCAATTGCGTGCTGAATTTCAGGCGTGCGTGCGTGGTGCCGAGCAGACGCCTGGCGAACACGGCGTCAAGCCGTCCCGCAAGGAGCTGCTCAGGTTCTTTCGATGGCGGCGACGATGCGCTGGGTGAGGCTGCGGGCGAAGGGGATTGCGAGATAAGCGATGCTGGCCGCGATCGGCCAGCCGATGGCGAAGGCGGACCACCATCGCATCACAAAATCATTCCGCCATCCGATATTGAACAACGTCAACGCCCCGCTCACGACAAAAACGATGATGGCGGTGATCACGACCGGAAAGACGAATCTTGCTTTGCCTTCCATGCGTCTCTCGGAGTCTTTGCATCGAGGTGCTGGCCAACAATCAAAATTGCCGCGCCAGCTCTACCGCTTGTCTCTTTCCCGCGTCGATCACGTCAACTGCGTGACCGTCCCAAGTGTGTTCGACGGTAAGAGTTACGACATTGCGGACGCCTATGAACCGCAGCCAAAATTCAACGTAGCTGCTGAGATATTCGAAGCCTGGCCGAGAGACAGTTTTAAAGCCGGCCTCGTCGCTTTGTCCGCGCACGTACGCCACGAAGGCCTTGTCAATGCTCAATAACGGCCCATAGCATTTCCCGTCAAACGTAAACAGCATGTTCCTTTGGCATGAAAGATCAATCAGCTGCTTGAGTTTGTAAGGGACAGAAAAATTCCACATCGGTACTCCCAGAACGATACGGTCTGCCCTTTGGAATCGTGACGACAACTCCCTGATCTTTTCCCATGTTGCCGTCTCTACGGGGGTCATCGGTTCACCAGAGACGCCCTTGTATTTGGCATTGATTGCTTCAAAGTCGAACTCGGGAAGGCGCTCTTGCCAGATATCTAACGTATCAACCAAGAGGTTCCCCGCACGCTCTTTATATTCGGAGAGGAATGCATCGACGATAGCAGCGGATGCGGATTTTTCCTTTCGCGGCGAGGCCACTATGTTCAAGACACGCATTTTCGAGCTCCTTCTCACCTAAAAGATGCAACCCCTAAGCCGGTATTCGACGACTTGTCAGGACGTATCTTCGAAGCAAAAGCTGGGAGTGCAGCGTTGATTGGAAAAACGATATTTTATAATATGATTGATTATAAAATCGGATCAAAAGCATGCTGGATTTCGAATTGCTGCGAGCCTTCGTGGCCGTCGCCGATTGCGGCGGTTTCCACCGCGCCGCGGAGCGGCTCAACCTGACGCAGTCGACGGTAAGTCAGCAGATCAAGCGGCTTGAACTCGAGACCAAACGGCCCTTGTTCCGGCGGACAACGCGCAGTGTCGCACTGACCGACGATGGCGAGATGCTGCTCGGCGACGCGCGTCGCCTGTTGCAATTTGAGGAAGCGGCCCGTCATCGCCTGGCGGCGCCGCGGCTGTCCGGCACGGCGCGTCTCGGCGTGGTCGAGGAGGTCGCCGGCGGCTCGCTGCCTTCGGCGCTCGGCCGCTTCGCCAAGCTCCATCCGGGCGTGAAGCTCGAGGTGCAGATCGGCGTCAGCGCGGAATTGATCGAGCAACTCAATGCGGGGCGGCTTGACGTCGTGTTCGCAAAGCGCCCGCTCGGAACCTCGAAAGGGCGTCTGTTGTGGCGTGAGCCGCTGGTCTGGGCCGCGGCCGACACGTTCGATCTTGTTCCGGGTGCGGCGCTGCCGCTGGCGCTGTATCGCGAGCGATCCGTTTCTCGCGAGGCTGCACTTGCCGCGCTCAATGACAACGAGCTGACCTGGGAGATCGTCTATACCAGCCCCAGTTTGACGGGCGTGCGCGCGGCGGCGCTCGCGGGCCTCGCCATCACCCCGCTTCCTGCCAGCGCGCTGATCGCGGGCTTGCGCATTCTCGGTGCAGAAGAGGGACTGCCGCGGCTTCCTGACCTTGAGTTCGCGATCTACGAGAAGGCGCGGCCCGACAACGCCGCCGCGGCACTGGCTGCGGTTCTGCTGACGCTTGCCCAAGGACCATCACGCCCGGCGATCTGAGATGAACCGGCACGTCAGTCGTTGAGGGTAGGCTGGGGGTGATTGGCGTCGATTTGGCGATTTCCGAGTCATGTTCGCACTTAGGGCTAGAATGCTGCCTAAGCAGTCACCGTCAGGTCAAGGACCTACGCGGCGAGGCTGCCTCGGCCGGATGTTCCAATTCTGCTGACCATCTGCGCGAGTGCTGCGCCGACGCCGCGAACGGCCCTCTCGACATCGGCATCCTTCAAGCCGCCCTCTGCGTCGAAGCACTGATGGGCGGCGCCGAGCGCGAACAACTCGGGAATGACATGCACGCCCAATTTGTTGAGGACGATTTGCAACGAAAGTTGGGATTTCACGCCACCGAGCAGCCCGGGCGACGCCGACACCAGCGCGGCAACCTTGCCGGAAGGAAAGCCGTTGGGGCGGCTCATCCAGTCCAGGGCATTCTTAAGGAGCGCTGTGTAGCCCCCGTTGTGTTCCGGTGTTGCGATCAACAGGCCATGGTCGTCAGCGAGCAGGGCTTTGAGCGCCTGTGCGCCCTTCGGCAGCCCATATTCGGCTTCCCAATCGGCGTCATAGATCGGCAGCTCGAAATCCGACAGCCGGATCGATGTCACCTCGGCGCCAGCGGCGCGCGCACCGAGAGCAGCCTGGTCGAGTAGCTTCTGGTTCAAGGAGCCGCGGCATGAGCTGCCGCTAAGCGCAAGGATTCTGATCATGTCGTGCCTCATGCAAGTTGAAGGAGAATTGAATCAGGCTGCGGTCGCCTGTAGAGCGGTCAGCGCGTTGATAAGCCCCATGCCCGCGAGCGCCATGCGGGCGAAATGCGCGCCGGTGACGTAGCCGCGTCCCCAGACGGAATCAAAGTCGGCCGTAGGCCGGGCGGCCGCGATCTCGGGAATCTCGCGTTGGGCCTCGATCAGAACAAGGATACGGTCCTCGATGCTACGCAGCATGTCGAGAAACGCCGCAAGTCCCGCGCGATTGGTGACCGCGCCATGGCCGGGTACCACCACCGTGTCTTTATCGATCATCGGCAGCAGATTTTCGACGGCCTCGATCATCCCGCGCAGCGACCCGCCGGAGGATTCGTCGATCACCGGATAGCTGCGATGAGTGAAGAGATCGCCGGTCACGAGCACGTTTGCCTGCGACAGAAACACCGCGACATCGCCATCGGTGTGGGCCGGGGCCTGCGGCAGCAGGTGCAGTTCCTCCGTTCCGATATCGAGCGTGAACGGGTGGTCGAAAGTCAGCGACGGCCAAGCCTTGCGCGGCGAAGCCGAAATGCGCCACGACAGCGAGGGTACATACTGGCTGGTTGACAGCCGCGCACGGCTATTGGTGTGAGCAAGGATCGTCGCACCCGCCGCGGCAAAGGCGGCGTTGCCATCGGTATGATCGAAATGCCAGTGCGTATTGATAACCCATCGAGGCATTCGCCCGAGCACGCCGGCGGTAGCGCCTTCAATCTCCGCAACGCGGGGACCATAACCCGTGTCAACGATCGCTCCCCCCGGCGATCCCATAATCGCCGTCAGATTGCCCCCGGCGCCCGCGAAGACGAAAACACCGGAGCGGATTTGCGCCGTCAGGAGCGGCGTGGACTCGTAGGCTATCCGGGACTGAGCGACCAGGCCGCCCGCAGGAAAGGTGTGCCTGGCGAAGGCATCGCCACCGGTCGCGTCGATCCTTCCCGGTCTGAGATTGCTGTCGAACATGGTCGCCCTCCTCATCTCAATTGTCGTATAAGCCTCGGAACAGGCGGAAGTCCGAAGCTTTTGCCACCGTCGAGAATAGCGTCGGCCCGGCGGTGGCGAAGCCATGATCGCCTCATAACGCCTGATACAGTTGGTATGAGCCGTGGATCTCATTGCTGCGCTTCGCACTTTCCTTCGTGTCGCCGAAGTCGGCTCGTTCTCGGCCGTGGCGGAGGAGCGCGGCGTCACGCAGCCGGCGGTCTCGCGACAAGTCAGCGCGCTTGAAGAGCATTTTGGTACGCGTCTGGTCCAACGCAGCACGCATGCCGTCACGCTCACGGAAGAGGGACGCGAACTTGTGCCTGCGGCTCAGCAGCTCGTCGATTCAGCTGACGCGCTGCAGGAGACGACGGGACGACGGCGCAGCAAGGCGGTCGGCCGCGTGCGCCTGAGCGTTCCGGTCCCGCTTGGCCTCTATTTCAGCAGCAGGCTCGATGCCTTGCTGAAGAAGCACGAAGAGTTGTCAATCGATCTCATCCTGCATGACAGGCTTCGCGACCTCATCGAGGAGGGAATCGATCTTCAGCTTTGTGTTGGCGAGATCAACGATTCCGCACTGATCTCGCGCCGGGTCGGCGCGACCACCGCATTCCTCGTCGCGGCGCCGAACTATCTGAAGGGCCGCGCCGTACCGGAGCAGCCCGCCGATCTGCAAGAGCACGACTGCATCGTCTATCATCGCTGGGGAAGGGACGATGTCTGGTGGTTCGCTTCGCCCGAAGGAGCAGTGTCGGTGTCCGTGCGTGGCCAATTCCGCGCCAACAACTCCGAGGCCGTTCGTCGCGCCGCGCTGAATGGCCATGGCATTGCGCTGTTGTCCCATCTCCTGGTCGCCGATGATATCAGCGCAGGCCGGCTGCGCGCCCTGATGCCGGCGTTTCCGCCCGCCCGGTTTCCGTTGACAGTGGTCTACCCTTCGCGCCGCAACCTGCCCCCGCGCGTCCGCGCCGTGATCGAATTCCTGAGCGAAATCATTCGGGCCGATCCCGCGATGAGGGAAGACGCCGACGCGCGGGCCGCGTCGCATACCGAAGTGTACGGTCAGGACTGATCAAGCCTCTCCGCGACAAGCGCCTCGCCTGCTCATACCAATCGTAACAAGCAATATGAGCACGACGAAAATTCCGACGTTCCCGCGTCTCACCTAGCTTGTCCGCATCAAAGAGAGGAATACGACATGAGCAAGCGTTTCGAGTCGATCGCCACTTCCGTTGCCGCGCTTAGCGCGTTGACTTTCGTTACCATCGCGACCCCAGCTTCGGCGCGCACCTATGAGTATTGCCGCAGGGACATCATCGGCAGCGTGCTTTCCTGCAGCTTTGAGACGTTGGCGCAATGCCAGGCGATGTCCTCAGGCCGCGGCGGCGATTGCCTGCGCGATCCGTCTCTCGGCGACCTCAGGAGCACCTACGCCTACGCGCCAGATCGTCTCGTCAAGGCGCCGACCAGGAAACGATAAATCCTGCACGCGGCGATTGCTGCGACCTACAGCACCCTCTTGCCCTTGACACGAGCGGGACGCACCGATGCGTCGATGACGCCCACGAGCCAAAAGCCGCATTTGGGGAAGGGCCGTTTTTTGCAAAGCGGACAAAACCGTAGTCGCTTCAATTCGGCTCGGCGGGTGTGAAGGTTCGCACCACCTCGTAGACGCCGGGTTCAAACTTGGCGATCGTGAGCGCTTCCTGAAAAAACGGAAGTGGGGCTGGGTCCTGACGCATCGCCTGATAATCATCGATGCACCGCCATTGTGCATACATCGTAACCTTGGTCCCGTCAGTGCTGCGATGGAGGCTGGCAGAGATAAAGCCCGGCGCCCGACGCACTGAAACCTCCGTAGCTTCGGTTAGAAGTTCAGCGAGCCGTCGCTGGTTTGCCGGTTCAACCGTGAACACGTTGATCAAGGTCACTACATCGCTTTTCGCGGAAATCGTGGTCATGGTGTCGCATCCTTCGGAGAGGGTCGAGATAAGGGTCGGAGCCAGCCACATAGTCGCTCGTCATGCATCTTCTCACCGGCTTGGTTCATATGAAACGTACGAACCGATATTAGCTCCGGCCTCGTTCAACCCCTCATCACCGCTCCCCATAACAACCAGCTGAAGGCGGGCGCGCCTGGAATGGTTCCTAGCGGTCCCTGCCACGATTCGAGGATGGACAGATGAACGACTACAAGTTTTTGATCGATGGGAAGTTGGTGTCCGGCGCGATGGCGCTGAATGTGATCAACCCGGCGACGGAGGAAGTGGTTGCCGTGGCGCCGAGGGCAGACCGCGCGCAACTCGAACAGGCCGTCGCTGCGGCCAAAGCGGCCTTTCCGCGGTGGTCGGAGACGCCCGTGCGGGACCGCGGCAAGCTGCTGGCGAGGCTGGCTGATGCGGTTGAAGTGCGTCAGGCCGAGTTTGCGGAAATCCTGACGGCGGAAAATGGCAAGCCGATCGCGCAGGCGGCGTCCGAAATGGCGGCCGTCGTAGCCACGATGCGCTATTATGCGGGTCTCGAGCTGGCGCCTCGGATCCTGAAGGAGGATGCGTCCCAGAAGATCATCGAACAACCCATGCCGCTCGGCGTGGTCGGAGCGATATCGGCGTGGAACGTGCCGATGATCCTTCTAGCCGCGAAGATCGCGCCGGCGCTGCTTGCCGGCAACACCGTTGTCGCCAAGCCGGCGGCGACGACCCCGCTGGCGGCGCTTAAACTGGGTGAGCTGTGCGCCGATATTCTGCCGCCTGGGGTGATCAACGTCATTGTCGACGCCAACGATCTTGGGGACGCGCTTACCCGCCATCCGGACGTCGCCAAAGTCGCATTCACGGGCTCGACTGCGACTGGCAGGAAAGTCATGGAAAGCGCGGCCGGCACGTTAAAGCGCCTCACGCTGGAGCTCGGCGGCAACGACGCCGCCATTGTGCTCGACGATGTCAATCCAAAGGAAATAGCGCCCGAGCTGTTCGCCGGCGCGACCTTCAATTCCGGCCAAGGCTGCGTCGTGATCAAGCGCCTCTACGTTCATGATTCGCAATATGACGAATTCTGCGAGGAACTCGGGCGGCTGGCCCGCGAGGCTGTCGTCGATGATGGCGCCAAGCCTGGGGCCCAGATCGGGCCGCTGCAGAACAAGGCGCATTTCGAGAGGGTGAAGGGCTTCCTGAAGGATGCCAAACAGGACGGCGTTATCGTTGCGGGCGGCAATGTTCTGCAGCGCAAGGGCTATTTCGTCGAACCGACGATTGTTCGCGACATCGGAGACGATACGCGATTGGTCAGGGAGGAGCAGTTCGGCCCAATTCTGCCGGTGCTGCGCTATGCCAAGGTCGAAGACGCCATCGCGCGCGCGAACGATACGGAGTTCGGGCTCGGCGGCAGCGTTTGGTCGAAGAATCTCGAGCGGGCCTTCGCCGTGGCCTCGCAAATCAATTCGGGCACGGTCTGGGTCAACAGGCATCTCAACCTCCAGCCCGACATTCCCTTCAGGGGCGACAAGCAGTCCGGCATCGGAGCCGAACTGGGCCACGCTGGCCTGGAGGAATATACTCAGCCCAGGATTATCAATATGGCCAAGCAGCAGGCCTGATGCGCATCCCGCCGTCTTCGCGACGGCGGGGTAAGCTGAGCCTGGCCCCGCGCCGCCGTCTTGAGCGGCAAGGGGTCCGCGGACGTCCGGCAATTCATTCGCTGTCTCCTCTGGCGGCCGCAGCGCCGCCAGAGGACGGGCGGCAGGCTGGCGCCTGGGAACGCATCATGGATGCGCTGGCCGGCTGTTTTCCGAATTCTCTGTCCAGCCCTTCAGCAAGAATTTTCCGCTTTGCCCGACGGGGGCAAATCAGTTTGATCAATTCGCCCCAACTCATCTCGCTCGTCCGGCCCTCGACGGCACGAAATCGCGTGCGCCCAAAAGCCAATTTCGTGAGCAGATTCAAGCTGATTTGAGTTTCCAGTCCTGGCCTGCAAATTGGTACGTTTCTCGTGTCCCGCCTCGACAAGAGGGGCGCTCGCGATCGTCACGAAACGTGGGGCGGGATGCGATGGACGTGGAGGTGCCGTTGACGAGTGGCGCTGAAGCGGACGGCAAAATCGTGTGGTCCTGATCTCCCGACGCTGCGATCAAGTCTGCGATAAGAAGCGCAGGCGACGGTGGCAAAAGAGCCGGTCACCGGGGAGAGCGCGCCATAAGCCGTAAACCATTGCGCAGGGAAGGCCGGGATGTTTCCGGTGAACCTGTAGTGACTAACTCGTGTGCTTTTTACTTTTGCACGCGAGGCTGCGGGTGCATTGGGCACCCGGCTTTCCCTGCGCCCTCTTTTCTTTCGAGGGTGGATCGTTCATCAACTCGGGCACACTCCGCGCTGCGAGAGTGTAAATATGTCCTTCGTCATTCCGGGGCGATGCCAACGGGTCCGCGCGAAGCGCTGCCCGATGACAGGCTCCGCGTCGAACTACGATGTGCAATTGCGCATCGGAGAATCTCGAGATTCCGGGTCTGGCCCGGAGCCTGTCATCGGGCGGCGCAAAGCGCCGACCCGTTGGACCATCCCGGAATGACGATCGCAACTAGCTGTTTGAATTTGAATCAGGAAATGGAAGTCTTACGCCGCCTGCGACACCACGCGGTTGCGGCCGTCATGTTTGGCCCGGTAGAGCGCGATATCGGCACGCTTGAGTACGTCAGCGACGGCCTCGCCCTTGATCTCCAGGGTCGACAGCCCGATCGAGATCGTGACCTCGATCCGCGTTTCTCCCTTGTGGACCGCAAACGGCTCGCCCGCGATCGAGCGGCGCAGCCGCTCCGCCACCATGCCCGCGACGTGCAGGTCGGTTTCCGGCATCACGATCACGAATTCCTCGCCGCCATAGCGGCAGGCGAGATCGATGCCGCGGATCGACTTGCGGATCCGCACCGCGAACTCGCGCAGCACGTCGTCGCCGGCGTCGTGACCGTAACTGTCGTTGATCGACTTGAAGTAGTCGATGTCGAGCATCATCAGCGCCAGCGGCTTGCCGCGGCTTGCGGCCTGCTCGGCGAGCGTCGCCAGATGGGTTTCCATGTAGCGGCGGTTATGCAGCCCCGTCAGCCCATCCATGGTCGCCATTTCCATCGAGCTCTGCACGTTGTCGCGCAGATGATCGGAATAGCGGCGCTTGCGGATCTGCGTGCGCGCCCGCGCCAGCAATTCGTTCTTGTCGACCGGGCGCAACAGATAATCGTTGACGCCGATCTCCAGTCCGCGCAGCAGCCGCGAATTGTTGTCGGCATCGGAAATCGCCAGGATCGGCATCGCCCTCGTGCGCTCCAGCGAGCGCACCTGGCTGCACAGCCGAAGCCCATCGAATTGATCGAGGCTGAGCGAGACGATCAGAAGGTCGTAATTGCCTTCGGCGGCATGGAACAGCGCTTCCGACGGGTTGGTTTCCACATCGACCGTGTGCTCGGCGCTCAACACCGGCGCCAGCCGCTCGTAGGAAGACGGCCGGTCGTCGACCAACAGGATCCGTCCGCCCTTGCCGGTATCGGCAACCGCTTCGCGCTCCGGCGCCTGCATGCCGATCTCGAGCGAAGTGATGGCGCGCATGCGCAGCTCATCCGTCATCATCTTGAGCCGCGTCAGCGAGCGCACCCGCGCGATCAGCACAACGTCGGACACCGGCTTGGTCAGGAAATCGTCGGCGCCGGCCTCAAGCCCGCGCACGCGATCGGCCGGGCTATCCAGCGCGGTGACCATGACCACAGGAATGAAATGGGTTATCGGATTGGATTTGAGCCGGCGGCAGACTTCAAATCCGTCCATGTTGGGCATCATCACATCGAGCAGGATGATGTCGCATTCGGCGCGCGAGCAGATTTGCAGCGCCTCGGCGCCGTTGGTGGCGGTCACCACGTCGAAATATTCCGCCGACAGGCGCGATTTAAGTAATTTCATGTTGGCTGGGACGTCATCGACGACCAGGATACGCGCGGACATCGAAACTCACTCCTACCCAACAAAACGCCGAACGGTCTCAATAAACTTGCCGACCGAAATCGGCTTGGACAAATAAGCCTCGCATCCGCCCTCGCGGATACGCTCCTCGTCCCCCTTCATCGCAAATGCCGTGACCGCAACCACCGGAATCGAACGCAGCTCCGGATCGTCCTTGATCCAGCGCGTCACTTCGAGGCCGGAGACCTGCGGAAGCTGGATATCCATCAGGATCAGATCGGGGCGCATCTTGCGCACGAGATCGAGCGCCTCGAAACCATTGCTGGTGCCTGAGGTCAGATAGCCGTGCGCTTCCAACAGATCGCGAAAGAGCTTCATATTGAGCTCGTTGTCCTCCACGATCAGGACGGTTTTGGCCATCCCGTCCCTCCCAATCCCAAGGAGACAGGCCCGGTATCTTTGCCGGACGTGTCGACATGTGAATTCAAACTAGCGTCAGATTCGCTCCAACCCGTTAAGCCCGAAGTCTATCTTGGCAAGGTGGTTTCCGTTTGCTTGTGCCGATCGCGGAGACTCGGGCATGATGGTCTCAAATTAGAGACCAAAAGTTAACGGAAAGGCAAATCGGTAGTTGAAAAAGTCTGTTCACAACCCCCGGGAAGTAGCTGAAATCGTTGCGGTTCAGGCGCTTTCTTTTATTGCAGGCGAGCCCGAGCGTTTGGGCCTATTTTTGGCCGAAAGCGGCATCGGACCGGAAACCTTGCGTACCGCGGCCGCCGATCCGCGCTTCCTTGCAAGCGTGCTGGATTTCGTCATGCGCGATGACGCCACTGTAAAGGCATTTGCCGACGCCTCAAAACTTCATCCCACCAACATTGCCGCGGCGCGCCAGGTGCTCGGCGACCCGCATTGGGAGCGCGACGTGCCGTGACCGAGCCTGCGCCAGCGGTGGTAGGCACGCCGACCTGCTTTTGCCGGGATTGCCTCGTCGATCTCGACCAGTCAGCGCGGCGTTGTGGCGAATGCGGCTCCCCTCGCCTGGTTCGTCACCTTGCGCTGCCCACCCTGACCATTGCCCACGTCGACTGCGACGCGTTCTACGCAACGGTCGAGAAGCGCGACAACCCCGAGATCGCCGACAAGCCCGTGATCATCGGCGGCGGCAAGCGCGGCGTGGTGTCGGCGGCCTGCTACATCGCCCGCACGTTCGGCGTGCGCTCGGCGATGCCGATGTTCAAGGCACTCGCGCTATGCCCGTCCGCAACCGTGATCCGGCCGGACATGGCCAAATATGTCAGGGTCGGCCGCGAGGTGCGCCACGCCATGCACGCGCTGACGCCGCTGGTCGAACCGCTGTCGATCGACGAGGCATTCCTGGATCTTGCAGGCACCCAGCGCGTGCACGGCATGATCCCGGCAAAGGTGCTGGCGCGCTTTGCCCGCGAGGTCGAACGCAATATCGGGATCACGGTTTCGGTGGGTCTGTCCTGCAACAAATTTCTGGCGAAGATCGCCTCCGACCTCGATAAGCCCCGAGGCTTTGCGGCGCTCGACCAGGCCGAGGCCAAAGCCATGCTCGCGGACAAGCCGGTCGGGTTCATCTTCGGCGTCGGACCGGCGACCCAGGAACGGCTCGCGAGCCGCGGCTTTCGCACCATCGCGGATTTGCAGCGCGCTGACGAAATCGAGCTGATGAGGCAATTTCCGACCGAGGGCCGCAGGCTGTGGCGGCTTGCGCGCGGCCTGGATGACCGCCGCGTCGTGGCCGATCGCGGCGCCAAGACGATTTCCAGCGAGACCACGTTCGAGACCGACATACGCGATTTCGCGACGCTTGAGAAACTGTTGTGGCGGCTGTCGGACAAGGTCTCCGCGCGATTGAAGAACGGCGAGCTCGCAGGCAGCACCATTACGCTAAAGCTGAAAACCGCCGATTTCAGGCAGCGCACCCGTTCGCAGTCGATTCACGCCCCGACCCAACTGGCGGCAAAAATCTTCGCGGTCGCGCGCGAGATGCTGGCACGGGAGATCGACGGCACCGCCTTCCGGCTCATGGGCACCGGCGTCAGCGCGCTCAAGCCGGGATCGCAGGGCGACGACACCGACATGCTCGACCGCCGCGCGGCGCATGCCGAACGCGCGATCGACGATCTGCGCAGGAAGTTCGGCCAAACCGCCGTGATCCGGGGGATCGCCTATGACGGCCCGGAGAAGCAAGAGGAGGAGTAGCGAGAACTGGTCATTCCGGGATGGTCCGAAGGACCAGACCTCAGATGCGCAATTGCACATCATAGTTCGCGCTAATGCGCGCCCCGGAATGACGGCCTTGCGGCCGTCAATTACACGGCTTCGAATCCTTGACGTCGAACTTGCCGAGCGCGCCGGAAATGACGAAATCATTATAGTCGAGCACCAGCGCCCGCGAGACGCCGTTCTCGAACAATTCGAACTGCATCGCATAAACCGGCGTCTGCTCGCCGCCGGCGGCCTTGGCATCGCGGTCGTAATAGCTCACCGTCACCGGCCAGCGCGTCAGCGATTTCATCTGCTCGTTGCTGGTGGACGGATCGGGCGAGACCACCGCCTTGTCGCCCTTGATCGGCTGCCCGATCACCGACAGCGTGTTGTAGACCTTCTGGCCGTTGTCCGAACCGTCGTAGACGGTCAGCTCGAGCACCGACTTGCCTTCCTTGGCGGCCGCGACGATGCGCTGGATCTGTTCGGTCGGAAACACAGTCGCGCCATCGAGCGTGAATGTCTTGGCTTCCGGCTGTGTCAGCTTGACCGTGATGTGGTCGCCGCTGCGCTCCGCCATGCCGTCGACGGGGCTCGCATCGGAATCGTTGGTCCGCGCGTCGATTTTGAAGCGATAGCTCTTGCCGGCACCATCTTCCCACGACGTCGAGCGGAGGTCGCTCAGGGTGACCTTGCCTTCGCCGCTGTCGAGCTCGGAGACCTGGCGGAATTCCGAGGTGTAGCCCTCGCAGGCACTGCCCGAGAAATTATAGAGGATGCGCCCGCGCGCGCTGTTGATCGCGTTGGAGCCGCGCGACTTCACCAGACTGAGTTCATAGAGCGCCTGATGCGGCAGGAACGACCAGCCGGCGGCTGCTTGCGCCGCTCCGCTTGCGAAACTCGAACCAACGGCGACCGCGGCGATTGCGAGCCAGCCGAGCAAAGTCCGCAACGAGTGAGCCATGTCTGATCCTAAAGGCCGGGAGAGATTCGTTACCTTAGTGACGGCTCTATTGCGCCGCAACTAGGGCAAGTTCACGAAAAAGTAGGATTGAGGGCCGCAGTGCCATGTTTTTGCGCACCTATCCGCAGGATTTACCGCCGCAAGCTACGGGAATGCCGACCCACCCTCGCTTGCATGTCGCTTTACGATGCGCGAAACAAGCGGACCCGATGCAAGATCGGGTTTGGTCATTTGAACCGGGGACGAAACATGGCGGGTACGATCGAGCAGAAACTGGCAGGCTTGGGCATCACCTTGCACGAGCCTCCCGCTCCCGTGGCAAACTATGTCGGTTTCGTCCGCACCGGAAACCTGCTGTTCGTCTCCGGACAGGTTTGCGTCGATCCGCAGGGAAAGCTGATCGCCAAGGGCAAGCTGGGGGCCGGCGTCACGACAGAGCAAGGCAACGCCGCAGCGCGCGGCTGCGCCATCAACCTGTTGGCACAGATCAAGGCCGCGCTTGGCGATCTCGACAAGGTGGTGCGCGTGGTCCGGCTCGGCGGCTTCGTCAACTCCGCGCCCGATTTCCTCGACGGGCCGAAAGTCCTGAACGGCGCCTCCGACCTGATGGTCGCGGCATTCGGCGACAAGGGCCGCCATGCCCGCACCACCGTCGGCGTCGCCGCACTGCCCGCGGACGCGGCGGTGGAAGTCGAGGGAATCTTCGAAGTCTCCTGAAGGGATGAGAAAGGTTTGCGCGCACCCGACTGGCTGACGGCACGGCCGGTCGCCCATCGCGGCCTGCACAACCGCGCGCGTGGCATCGTCGAGAACATGCCGGCGGCGGCGCAGGCCGCGATCGCCGGCAACTTCGCGATCGAATGCGACATCCAGTTGACCTCCGACGGCGAGGCCATGGTGCATCATGACGATGAGCTTGGCCGCCTTACCGAGGGTAGCGGCGCGCTGCTTGGGAAGACCGCGGCCGAGCTGAAGGGCGTCGCCTTCAGGGACACGCCGGAGCGGATGATGACGCTCGGCGATCTCTGTTCGCTCGTCGCCGGTCGGGTGCCGCTGGTGATCGAGGTGAAAAGCCATTTTGATGGTGACCGCCGACTGGTCAGCCGGATGGCGGAGGTGCTCGCCTCCTATCCGGGGCCGGCGGTCGGGATGTCGTTCGACCCCGATCATGTGGTGGGCTTACGCGAACTTATCCCCGCGCGCCCGCGCGGGATCGTCGCCGAGCGCCACTATACCGCGGGCGATTGGCCGCAGGCATCGTCGGCGCAGCGCCGCGGCATGACACATATGCGTCATTTCTTCCGCACGCAGCCCGATTTCGTGGCCTATTGGATCGATGAGTTGCCGGCCGTGGCACCCTGGATTGCCCGCAATATTTTTGGCTGCCCGCTGCTCACCTGGACCGTGCGCACGAGCGATCAGCGCCAGCGCGCGGCACGCCACGCCGATCAGATGATCTTTGAAGGTTTTCGGCCGGAACCGTGACCCTTGAAGTCTCTGCTGCAATGCACGATCTTTAGATCTTAGATGGTATCATCCGAAATCACCCTCGAAGCCGTCCCCTCCGTCAGCGATATCGAGGCTGCGGACTGGGACGCCTGCGCTAACCCGCGGGGCGATCCAGCAAGCCTCGACGGCCTGGATACGCTCCTGTCATCCGAGGCCACTGGCAATTCCTGTTCAAGGCCCGTCTATAACCCCTTCGTTTCGCATGCGTTTTTCTCTGCCATGGAAGCCTCCGGCTCGGCCACCGTGCGGACCGGCTGGGGACCGCGACACCTGATTGCAAAAGTCGGCAGCGCGGTCGCGGGCATCGTGCCCTGTTATCTGAAATCCCACTCGCAAGGCGAATATGTCTTCGACCGTGGCTGGGCGGATGCCTATGAGCGCGCCGGCGGACGCTATTATCCGAAATTGCAGGCTTCGGTTCCCTTCACGCCAGCGACCGGACCGCGCCTTCTGATCCGCGGTGGCGTCGATCGGGACGCCATCGGCACGGCGCTCGCAAGTGGGCTGGTCGCGCTGTGCGGCGTCAGCAAAGCCTCATCGGCGCATGTGACGTTTGCGCGCGAGGCGGAATCGAAATTTTTGGCCGAACACGGTTTTCTGCAGCGCACCGACCAGCAGTTTCACTGGCACAACCGCGGCTTTGCGAGTTTCGATGATTTCCTGGCTACGCTCAATTCGCGCCATCGCAAGGCGATCAAGCGCGAGCGCCGCGAGGCCGTTGCAAACGGAATCACGATCCATTGGCTGACCGGCAGTGACATCACCGAGGACGCCTGGGACGCGTTCTTCGCCTTTTACATGGAGACGGGATCGCGGAAATGGGGCCGGCCGTATCTGACGCGTTCGTTCTTTTCGCTGGTCGGCGAGAGCATGCCTGAGGATGTGCTGCTGGTGATGGCCAGGCGCAACAACCGCTGGATCGCGGGGGCCATCAACTTCATCGGCTCCGATACGCTGTTCGGCCGCAACTGGGGCGCGATCGAGCATCACCCGTTCCTGCATTTCGAGGTGTGCTACTATCAGGCCATCGATTTTGCGATTAAGCGCCGCCTGAAAACGGTCGAGGCCGGCGCGCAGGGCGAGCACAAGATCGCGCGCGGCTACCTGCCGCAGACCACCTATTCCGCGCACTACATTGCCGATCCCGGCCTGCGCCGAGCGATATCAGATTATCTGAAGCGCGAGCGCGCCTATATCGCCGACGCCGGACGCGAGCTCAGCGAGGCCGGGCCGTTCCGTAAACTGGCGGATGAGACGCCTTGACCGCTCCGGACGCGACAGCGAAGCTAGCCTTAAGATGATTTCAGGAACCGCCGCCATGACCGCCTATGACCCCAACAACATTTTTGCAAAAATCCTGCGCGGTGAATTTCCCTGCTACAAGGTCTACGAGGACGACCATGTATTGGCCTTCCTCGACATCATGCCGCGCGCTCCCGGCCATACGCTGGTGATCCCAAAAGCCCCTGCCCGCAACCTCCTCGACGTCAAGCCGGACGATCTAGCTCATGTCGCCCGCGCCGCGCAGAAAATCGCGCGCGCCGCGATGACCACGTTCAAGGCCGACGGCATCACGCTGCAACAATTCAGCGAATCCGCCGGCGGACAGGTGGTGTTTCACCTGCACATCCACGTGATGCCGCGCCATAACGGCATCGCGCTGTTGCCGCCGGCAAGCCGCAAGGAAGACGTCAAGGTCTTGGAAGACAGCGCAACGAAACTGATCGCGGCGCTGCAGGGAGGGTGATTGTAGGCGCCGTCATTCCGGGGCGCATCGAAGATGCGAACCCGGAATCTCAAGATTGCGGGTTCGATGTTTCGCATCGCCCCGGAATGACGGCGGAAATTACTCTGTCTCGAAATCGCCGGCCTGTGGCGGTGCGAGCGGGGTAAATTCGCAGCGGTCGGGCTTGATATCCAAAAGCGGCGTCTCGTCGAGGCAATCGAGCCCGCGCACCAGAATGACATTGCCTTCGATACCAACCAGCTTCACGATCGAGGTCGCGATCGGGTTCGGCCGCACCGGCGAGCGCAACGAAAACGTGCCTCGCGTGGATTTGTTGTTCTTCGGGCTTTGCAGCACGAGATCGCGGCGCGACTGATGCAGCCAGTAGATCACCTCGAGATTTGAGTAGAAATCGACGCCCTTGATGGCGGGCACCCAGGGCTCGAAAATCTCCAGCCGGCACACCGGCCCGTCATGGCGGCCCTGGCGCGGCGTCGCCAGCCGCGAGGTCCAGGGAGTGCGGATGCGGCCAATGAAGACGAGACCGGCTTCGCGCGCGGCGGGCATGTCGACGGCCACTTCGCCGTCGCGGATTTCGCTTTCTCGAACCATTTCTGCCTCGCATCGGATCGCCCGGAGGTAATTACCCGAGCCACCACTTGCCAGCAAGCAAGACGATTTCGCCGCAGACGACCCCGGCAAGGATCGACCGCCGCGTCAGCATGAAGGCCATAAAGCCCGCAACCAGCGCGCCATAGCGCAGCAAGCCGGGGACGCTTGCGAGCGCGCCCGGCGGCTGCACCAGGATTTGCGCGATGACGCCGGCGAGGGTCGCGGTCGCGACCGCCCTCACCCACACCAGAAGCTCCGAACCCTCATCAAGCCCGCCGCCGAACCAAAGCCCGAGCATCCGCCATATCTGGTTGGGAATAACGCCCGCGATCACGAGCACCACCAGCGCATGCCAGTCTCCGATAAAGTCGCTCATGCCCGCGCTCTCCAGCGGTGCACGCAAAAGGCAAGTGTGCCCGCCACACCACCGCTGATCAGGATGTCGAGGCCGCTGTTGATCTGCGCCGCCAGCGGATACAGCAAAAGGCCGAGCACCAGCGCTACCACATCGGCAGGCTCCCTGGCGTTGCGGGCGGTCGAGAACAGAAACGCCAGCGGCGTCAGCAACAGGATTGCGGATGCGAATGTCTGCGACAGATTGGCGGCAAGGAAGTAGCCGATTGTGTTGGCGCAGAGACTGACGCAAAGCAGGCCGGTGCCGAGCCCGTGGACGAAGGCGATCCGCTTGTCGCGCGGCACCTGCGGCAGGAACCGATGACACTCGACCCACAGCGTCACCGCGGTGAAATGCGCCACCAGGATGAGCTGCTGGCGTTTCGTCTCAGGCGTGCGCATCAGGGGCAGAACCGACACCACCATCGGAAACAAGCGGACGGCGCTGACCGTCACCGCGATCGCGGACTGCAGGACGGTTGCACCGGACCCAAGCGTCGTGATGACGATGATCTGCGCCGGCCCCGCCCAAACCAGAAGCGTGCTCAGCAACGTCCAGGCCAGGCTGAAATGCGTATCATGGGCGAGCGCACCGATGCCGAGATAAGTCGCAAACAGCACGAGTGCCAGCACCGTTGAAGCGACCGACCTCATCCCCCATGCGAACGCACGGAACGGGCCTTGCCATCTGGGTGAATCGAGTGGGGGAAGAGCCAAGGGCAACCGGAAAAATCTGAGCGGTGAGCGGCATAACGCGGACGAAACGGCCTTGCGTCAAGGAACGCCTGCCTCGGGGCTGTTATGCGCCGGCACTAGCCCCTTGACGATCATGTTCTTCAGCACAAAGCAGGCGCCGCCGGCGCGGCGAATGCGGTTGCACAGATCATCGGCCGCGCCCCGCGTGTCGGCGCCGATCCGCACCTGGTAGAAGGTGTGGTTGCCGCGGCTGCGGTCTACCGAGCTCAGGATGCTCGGATCCTGATCGCCGATCACGGCGGTCAGCCGTTTGATCGCGCGCGCATACATCGCGAGCGCCTTGTTGCGGTCAAATCCCGCGGCGAGCTGCACGCCCCATAGTTTCGCGGCCGCGATCTGCACCCGTTGCTCGAGCTGGGTGATGAACGGATTGGGCGCGCGGTTCAACAGCGCCATCAACTCGCGGCAAGTGGTCGCAGGCGTGCCCGACGGCATCTTGCCGCCTTTGCCGGCCGCGGCCCATTCATCGACCGTCGAGCCGGTGATCGCGGCGACGTAGTTGCGGGTCTCATGCGGCATCGGACCGGTGCCGGCGAGCCATTCCTGCACCCGCCGCGGACCGGCGTTGTAGGCGGCGGCGGCAAGACCGAGATTGCCGAACTGATTGCGCAGCTCGTTCAAAAATTCCGCGGACTTCGGCAACGCCTGCACCGGATCGAAGGGATCGAGCAGCCGGCGCTCGTTTGCGGTTCCCGGCATGAATTGCGCGATGCCCTGCGCGCGCTGGCCGCTTCGTGTCACCGGGCCGACGGCATCGGACTGGAAGCGGCTCTCCTGCCAGATCACGCGGGCAAAGAACTCGAGCGGCAGGTCGTTCGACTTTGCCGCCGAATTCGATCATCAGGCAAATCGCCTCGCGGGTGTCGCTTTCGCGCGCGGTATCGGCAGGCTTTTTCAGCAAGCCCTTGTTCGCTTCGTCAGGGATCGCCAGCTCCTCGACGCTGGGAATGGCAATGCCGGTCTTCGCGGCCGAAGTGTCATCGGCGGCTGCCGGCGCGAGCGATAGAAGCATCGCGGCGATGATCAATGCTGCGCGCCGGCCCTTGCGCATTCGCATCGCAGTTCTGACTTCCGAAAAAACCATGCTTGACACAGAAAACCCGTCGTCTAGCTATCTAGGCATGACCGTCCCGTCCGATCAGCAGCTCGGCTTCGCGCCCGATGACGACGCGCCGATCCCCTATATGGCGCGGACCCGCGACTATTATCAGGCGATCGGCTATTCTACTCCCTATCGGTGGGCGCACCACATCGATGCGCCGTTCCAGCCGCTGATCAAGCCGCTCAACCGATCTCGCCTCGCCATCATCACCACGGCGGCGCCGTTCGATCCTGCCAGGGGCGACCAGGGGCCCGGCGCCAAATATAATGGCGGCGCCAAATTCTATTCGGTCTATGACGGCGATAGCTCGAAGACACATGATTTGCGGATCTCGCATGTCGCCTATGATCGCGTGCACACCTCGGCCGAGGACAGCGGAACCTGGTTTCCGCTGCCGCAGCTTAAGAAACTGGCGCGTGAGGGGCGCATCGGTGACGTTGCACCGCGCTTCTTCGGCGCGCCGACCAATCGCAGCCACAGGGTCACCATCGAGACCGATGCGCCGGAGATCCTCGCCCGCTGCCGCGCCGATGATGTCGATGCCGCGGTGCTGGTGCCGAACTGCCCGGTCTGCCACCAGACCGTCGGCCTGGTGGCGCGGCATCTGGAAGCCGGCGGTATCTCGACTGTGGTGATGGGTTGCGCCAAGGATATCGTCGAACACGCCGCCGTCTCGCGGTTTCTGTTCTCCGATTTTCCGCTCGGCAATTCGGCCGGCAAGTCGCACGATCCGGCGTCGCAGGCCTTCACGCTCGAGCTCGCATTGCGCGTGCTGGAAACGGCTCCCGGTCCGCAAACCACGGTGCAGTCGCCGCTGCGCTGGAGTGCGGATGCTTCCTGGAAGCGCGACTACAACAATGTCGAGATGCTGAGCGCCGAGGAGCTGGCACGACGCCGGCGCGAGTTCGATGCGCAGAAGGAAATCGCCCGGGGATTGCGCGAAAGCGCGGCCTGATCGCTCGCAATTGCGATAAATACGCTGGATTTTCAATCATCGCGGCGAAACTCGGTTTACGTTAACGCCACATATCGCCACCAGCCGCCTTCTATTGATCTGCAAGCCGGCTAAGAGTCTGCCGCGAATCGGTGGAGACTTCAGATGCCGGATCGGCGCCAAAGCGTCCGCGACAAGGTACTTTATGGCGGCGTCGCCGAGATCAACGAGCGCAGCTCCACGATGGATTGCGTGGTGCGCAACATCAGCCAGCGTGGCGCCTGCGTCGAGTTGGATTCGGCCGGCACACTGCCCGGGGAAATGAACCTCACCATCGCGCGCAAGGGCCGCTCCTTCCTCGCGAGGCTAATCTGGCGGCAGGCCAACAAGGTCGGCCTTGCCCTCCGGATCATGACATCGGATCGCCCGGTCGATGATCTCGACGAGCGGCTGCGCCGGAGTGAGATCAAGAAGCGCCAGCTTCAGCACCGCATCAAGCAGCTGTTGGGCGAAGACTGATTTGAGCGCCAGCGACGGCAACATTGGCGAACATGGTGGTCATCGCAGGTCGCAAATCCAGAGATCTGTCCTGACGCATGCGAGCTGGGCCAGTGGATAAACCCGACACAAAAAAGCCGGCGGTCGTACGACCGCCGGCTTTTTAGTAGCAATTGTCTCCTGCTCAGGCCTTCACCAGCGGACCGCGCGAGGCCGGGCCCTTTGATCCGCCACCGCCATTGGGGCCGCTCGGCTTCGGCTTGCGCTTGCGCGCCACCGGCAGTTTTTCAGGCTTCGGCGTGACTGGCCCTTCGACGAAGTCGAAGCCGATCTTCTCCTTCTCGGGATCCGCGCCCGCCTCGTCCTTGACCAGTACGACGCGGACGTGGCCGCCGCCCTTGAGCTTGCCGAACAGCACCTCGTCAGCGAGCGGCTTCTTGATGTGCTCCTGAATCACGCGCGCCATCGGCCGCGCACCCATCTGCTCGTCATAGCCATGCTGGATCAGCCAGGCCTTGGCGGGCTCCGACAATTCGATGGTGACATCGCGGTCGGCGAGCTGCGCCTCGAGCTGCAACACGAATTTTTCGACCACCATGCCGATCACGTCGGCATTGAGATGCGCAAACGATACGATGGCGTCGAGCCGGTTGCGGAATTCCGGCGCGAACTGCCGGTTGATCGCCTCGTGGTCGTCGCCTTCCCGCCTGTTGCGCGTGAAGCCAAAAGCCTGACGCGCGAGGTCGGCGGCCCCCGCGTTCGTCGTCATGATCAGGATCACGTTGCGGAAATTCACCTGCTTGCCGTTATGGTCGGTGAGCCGCCCGTGATCCATGATCTGCAACAGCACGTTGTAGAGATCCGGATGCGCCTTCTCGATTTCGTCGAGCAGCACCACGCAATGCGGATGCTGGTCGACCCCGTCGGTGAGCAGACCGCCCTGATCGAAACCGACATAGCCCGGAGGCGCGCCGATCAGGCGCGACACCGTGTGCCGTTCCATATATTCGGACATGTCGAAGCGGATCAATTCAACCCCGAGCGAGGCCGCAAGCTGCTTTGCCACCTCGGTCTTGCCGACGCCGGTGGGCCCTGAGAACAAATAACAGCCGATCGGTTTTTCCGGTTCGCGCAAGCCCGCGCGCGCCAGCTTGATCGATGCCGACAGCGCATCGATCGCCTTGTCCTGGCCGAACACCACGCGCTTGAGCGTCGTTTCGAGATGTTTAAGGACCTCGGCATCGTCCTTGGATACGCTCTTGGGCGGAATCCGCGCCATGGTCGCGATCGTGGTCTCGATCTCCTTGATACCGATGGTCTTCTTGCGCTTGTTCTCGGCGACCAGCATCTGCGCCGCGCCCGATTCGTCGATCACGTCGATCGCCTTGTCCGGCAGCTTGCGGTCGTGAATGTAGCGCGACGACAATTGTACCGCGGCCTCAATCGCCTCGTTGGTGTATTTCAGCCGATGATAATCCTCGAAATACGGCTTCAGGCCCTTGAGGATCGCGATCGCGTCTTCCACCGTCGGCTCGTTGATGTCGATCTTCTGGAACCGGCGCACCAGCGCGCGATCCTTCTCAAAATGCTGGCGGTACTCCTTGTAGGTGGTCGATCCCATGCAGCGGATCGTGCCGGAGGCGAGCGCGGGCTTGAGCAGATTGGAGGCATCCATCGCGCCGCCGGAGGTCGCACCGGCGCCGATCACGGTATGGATCTCATCGATGAACAGGATGGCGTTGGGATGCGCCTCCAGTTCCTTCAAGACCTGCTTCAACCGCTCCTCGAAATCGCCGCGATAACGGGTGCCTGCGAGCAAGGTTCCCATGTCGAGCGAGAACACGGTGGCGGCCGCCAGCACTTCCGGCACTTCGCTGTCGACGATGCGCTTGGCAAGCCCCTCGGCGATCGCGGTCTTGCCGACGCCGGCTTCGCCGACGAACAGCGGGTTGTTCTTCTGGCGGCGGCACAGCACCTGGATCGCGCGGTTGATCTCCGAATTGCGTCCGATCACCGGGTCGATCTTGCCGTCGCGGGCCTTCTTGTTGAGGTTGACACAATAAGTCTCGAGCGCCTCGCCCTTTTTCTTGGAGTCCTCATTGCCCTTGGTCTCGGTTTCCTCGTCGACGCCGCGCACTGGACGCGCCTCGGAGACGCCGGGCCGTTTCGCGATGCCGTGGCTGATGTAATTGACCGCGTCGTAACGGGTCATGTCCTGCTCCTGCAGGAAGTACGCCGCATGGCTCTCGCGCTCGGCAAAGATCGCGATCAGGACATTGGCACCGGTCACTTCCTCGCGCCCCGAGGACTGGACGTGAATCACCGCGCGCTGGATGACGCGCTGGAAGCCCGCCGTTGGCTTCGCGTCGTCGGCGCCATCGGTGACCAGGTTTTCGAATTCGGTCTCGAGATAGTTGACGAGGCTGGTGCGCAGCTTGTCGAGGTCGACGCTGCAGGCGCGCATGACAGCTGCCGCATCCAAGTCATCGATCAGCGACAACAGCAGATGTTCGAGCGTCGCGTATTGGTGATGGCGCTCGTTCGCAATCGCCAGTGCGCGATGCAGGGATTGTTCAAGGCTTTGAGAAAAAGTCGGCATTCGCGTCCTCTGTGGCCCCAGCCATCATGATCGCCGTTGCCCGGTCAGGCAACAACAACCTTTGTCACATATAGTTATGCCAAATCACGGCAAAAGTAGTTATGCCAAATCACGGCAAAAAGATCGGTTCCGCCACCGGCATATGCTTCCACCGGGATTTAATGCAAAACCCGTTCCCATTTGGACTGATTTGGCATCAGGCCGGGAATTTGGCGTGGGGCCGGGAATAAAGCTACTTCTTTTCCATCACGCATTGCAGGGGATGCTGGTGCTTGCGCGCAAAGTCCATCACCTGCGTCACCTTGGTTTCGGCGATTTCGTAGGTGAACACGCCGCACTCGCCGATCCCATGATGATGGACGTGCAGCATGATCTTGGTCGCGGCCTCGACGTCCTTCTGGAAGAACTTCTCCAGGACGTGAACCACGAACTCCATCGGCGTGTAATCGTCGTTCAGAATCAGCACGCGATAGAGATTTGGACGTTTGGTCTTCGGCTTGACCTTGGTGATGACGGAAGTCGCAGGACCGCCGGCGCCTCCGGCGCGGTTTTCGTCATTGCCCATTCGGGGCGCGGGTGCCGCGAGCACGGCCGTGGCGGATGGATCAGGTCTGGAAGCTAATTGCAGCATGGCACAGGCGTTTCGAAAATCCCCACAGCAAACCGGACAGCGACCGGGTGACGTCTTCCCGATGGAGCCATCGCAGCTTCCCAGACACGCATTCCAGATCACCGCTCCCCGGCCGGCCGGTCAGCCGGATCGGCAAGATAAATATGGGTCGGCCCCAGCTTCGCCGCAAGCGCACGGGAATTGAGCGATGCGGCCCGCGGCGGGTCCGATTCCTTACCCCGGCGATCTCCCCCAAGGTTAATCAATCCTGTCGGTTTTGACAAAGCCTGCGGTGACCCCGTTGAGCAGCCGTTGACGATACGAACCGGCTCCGGCGGCCAATTCGGGCCTTGTGTGGCTATTGACCCGATTTTCTAACGGCTGCTTTACCGTCCATTCAGTTCCGCGCGCTGCAATGACGGCAGAAACCCGATTTTGGTGATTGCCATGTCCTGCGCAACCATTGCCCGTCATATCGGCCAAGCGGCCAGCCGCTTTGCCAGTGCCAATGAAGGCAATATCGCGGTGATCTTCGGCATCGTAATCCTGCCGGTTCTCGCTTTTGTCGGCGCTGCCATCGACTATAGCCGCGCCAACATGGCGCGCTCGTCAATGCAGGCTGCGATGGACTCGACGGCCCTGATGCTGTCGAGGGACCTGACGCAGGGCCTGATCACGCCATCCCAGATCAATACCAAAGCGCAGGCCTATTTCTCCGCCATGTTTACCGATAAAGAAGCCCAATCGGTTTCGATCAACACGACCTACACGCCTGGCACATCAAGCACCGGCGCGACCATCCAGATCGACGGGTCCGGCTCGATCACGACCCATATCATGAGGGTCGTTGGTTTCCCTACCATGGGCTTCAACACCACCGCGACCACGACCTGGGGCGCCAGCAAGCTCCGTATCGCGCTGGTGCTCGACAACACCGGATCGATGGCGAACTTCAACAAGATCGGCGCGCTACAGACCGCCGCCAAAAATCTTGTCAGTCAGCTCTCCAACCTCGCCCAGACCAACGGTGACGTCTACCTCTCGGTCGTGCCGTTCGAAATCGATGTCAATGTCGGCACATCGAACGTCAACGCCAGTTGGCTGCGCTGGGATAGCTGGGATCCAAAGAACTATCCGAACGCGTCAGCCCCGTGGCAGACCTATTGTAGCGGTGGCTATTGGATGACGATGGCCCAGTGCCAGGGCCATGGTTACACCTGGAATCATGCGGTCGGCTCGCCGAGCCATTCGCAATGGAACGGCTGCGTCAGCGATCGAGATCAGAACTACGACACCGACGCGACCGTGCCGAGCTCGACATCCACGGACTTCATGGCGGATCAGGACCAATCCTGCCCCGCAGCCGAGCTGCTGCCGTTGACCTACGATTGGAACAACATCAACGCCACCATCAATGCGATGTCGCCGGGTGGCGCCACCAATCAGACGCTTGGTCTGCAGTGGGGCTGGATGTCGCTCTTGCAACAGAGCCCGCTCAATGCTCCGGCGGAGGCATCGAACACGGTATACCAGCACATCATCATCCTGTTCACGGACGGCCTGAACACGGGCGACCGCTGGTACGGCGACTTTTCCAACCAAAGCGCGCAGGTCGACACGCGGATGAAGAACCTCTGCGATAGCGTCAAGGCTGCTGGCGTCACGATCTATACCGTGCAGATCGACACCGATGGCGCCGGACAGTCGGCGGTGTTGCCCTATTGCGCCAGCGGACCGAGCCGATTCTTCATGCTGACCCAGCCCAGTCAGATCGCAAGCGCGTTTCAGCAGATCGGCACCCAGATCGCCCAACTGCGCGTCTCCAAATAAGCGCGCGCCAGACCGACTGATAACAAGACGCAAAAATAAAAAGCCCGGCTGCAAAGCCGGGCTTTTTGATTTTCGAAAACGGCTGAACGATTACCGGGCCGCGGCCGGAGCGAACTTCGCGACCACGCCTTCGAGCGGCTTGCAGGTCTGCTTGACGAGGTCGGTGTAGAGGCCGGCGATCTTCTGCGACTCGGCGACGAACAACTCGTACGCGGACTTGGCGTATTCGGTCTGCACTTCGATCGCCTTGTCGAGCGACTTCACGCCCGAGAGCTTCTCGACATAGGACTTGGTGTCCTCGTACGATTTCTTGCTGTAATCGCCATACGCAGCTGCGATGGCCTGAATGCCCTCGAACTGCTCCTTGCCGTAGTTCTGAATGTCTTCAACCTTGAACATCATGGAATCCCTTTCCCAGACTGAGCGTGACGTGATCTGCCGGGAGGTCCCGGCCCCCAGACGAGAGCCCCTATAGTGCATCGCACAATAAAGTCAAGAATCTTGTGCGACGCACAAATACATCGAATTAGCTTTCAATCCCGGAAATTTACGCAAGGGTTCATTAATCTTTTGGCAACTCGGCGCCCCTAACCTCAATCCCGGACTTGTTCACCATCCAACAGGCGGCCAGAAGCTGCGTGTGAACAGCATCTTAGCGAGAAAAGCGGCCCGATCGGCCTCCCCCGGCGCGAGAGCAGGCGCGGATCGGCGGTTCGAGCAGGAGAAGGTCATCGTCCGTCGGGCACAATTTTGCCCCACGAACCGGAGATCAAGATCGCAACTGGGACGGGGATTTCATGCTTCGCAAAAACTTGTCTTCCTCGCGCTTGGTGCGGACTGGCGCGTTTGGGTTGCTTGCACTGATCGGTGCAATCATTTTCACCAGCGACAGCGCTGAAGCGCGTCGCTACCAGCGCCACCGCCATTATGTCCGCCAGCACCATAGCGATGAGGCGCGGGAGAGCTACAGCCCGCAATTCTCCTCCATCATCGTCGACGGCAATTCGGGCGCGACGCTGTCGGCTACCAGTCCGGACGCGAGCCGCCATCCCGCTTCGCTCACCAAGATCATGACGCTTTATCTGCTGTTCGAGCGCCTCGAAGCCGGCAAGATGAAGCTCGACTCCGAGATGCAGGTATCGGAACACGCCTCCGAACAGGCTCCGACCAAGCTCGGGCTCAAGCCCGGCCAGAGCATCCGCGTCGAGGACGCGATCAAGGGGCTGGTGACGCGTTCGGCCAACGACGCCGCCGTTGTCATCGCCGAAGCCATCGCCGGCGATGAAGACGATTTCGCCAAGCTGATGACGCGCAAGGCCCGCGCGCTCGGCATGAGCCGCACAACCTATCGCAACGCTTCCGGCCTGCCCGACGACGCGCAGGTGACGACGGCGCGCGACCAGTCGACGCTGGGTCGTGCCATCCAGGACCGCTTTCCGCGCTACTATCGCTATTTCTCGACGCAGGTTTTCAACTACCACGGCCAGTCGATCCGCAACCACAATCACCTGCTTGGCAGTGTCGAGGGCGTCGACGGCATCAAGACCGGTTACACCGAAGCGTCCGGCTTCAACCTCGTGACCTCGATGCGGCGCGGCAACCGGCATTTGGTCGGCGTCGTGATGGGAGGCCGCAGCGGCGGTTCGCGCGACGCCGTCATGCGCAACCTGTTGGACGAAAATCTTGCGAAGGCATCAACCCAGCGCACGGTCGCGGCCATCACCGAGCGCTCGACGTCCGACGCCAACGCCGACGTCGCGGAAGCCGCCGCCGAACAGCGTCCGACACAGACGATCCAGGTTCAGGGGGCGATCCTGCCCACCACCGCTTCAACCGAGACCGCCGGCAGGGCCAATGCGCCGGCTTCGCGCATGTCCGCAATCGCAGCGGCAACCGCCGCCATGCCGCCACCCCAAGCCAAGGTCGAAGCCAAGATCGAACAACCAGCCCCGCTGACGTCCGGGGTAATACAGACCCAGCCGATGTCGGTCATTCCCGGCTCGTCCGAACCGATGAAGCCGGTCAAGGTCAAGACCGTGCAGGTCAAGGCCGGGCAGGTGAAGCTCGCCTCGGCGGGCATTTCTCAGCCGGCGTCCCCCGTCACCAACGCCATCCCGCCGGGCCGGGCCGACGTACCGGAAACGTCGAACGCCGTCGTGGCCAGGGCAACTGACAAGGCAACTGACAAGGCGACTGAAAGGGCTGCCGAAGCCAACAAGGCCGACCCGGCAAAGACCGAACCCGCCAAAATCGAGACCGGACGGACCGACCTGCCGCCGCAGCCGCCCGGCCATGGCACCGGAAACGGTTTGCTGGGCGTGCTGCCTGCCTCAAGCGTCCTCGCTGCCCCTTCGCAGGCGACGGCCTATGTCGACCCCTCGCCCCGTCCGCAGCCGCAAGCCATTCAGCAAAACGGCGCTATCAAGCCGGTTGTCACCCACGTCGGATGGATCGTTCAGGTCGGTGCGCTCGAAAGCGAAGGCGAAGCCCAGCAGCGCATCGAGGCCGCCCGCAGCCAGGCCCGCGGCCTGCTTGCAAAGGCCGATCCGTTTACCGAGCCGGTCGTCGCCAAGGACAATCGAACGCTGTTCCGGGCCCGCTTCGCCGGTCTTGAACGCGATCAGGCCGAAGCGGTTTGCAAGGCGCTGCGGCGCTCCGACATTTCCTGCATCACCGTCAGGAACTAACCGGCCGATTTGAAGAACCGGGCCATTGGTTTGGCCGGCATTTTTGCGCCCTGCCCCCGCCGCTTCACAAAGTTTGCGGCCGGTCGCGAGCTTGCAAACTTCTCGTCAAGATTTTGCGGTTAAAATATCGGGGAACGTGGATCGACCACGACGGGCGGCGAAGGGCGGCGGCCGTAGACGAGAGACGGAAGCAATTCTGTAATTTGTAGCGTTTTGGTAGCGTTGCCGGAGTTAGTCGTTATGCGTGCGAAGCAGAGTATCCTTGGCCTCGTTTACTCGGGCAGCGAGGTACGTCGACCCCCCCTGGTCGGGATGCAGTTTCTTCATGAGCGAACGGTGCGCCCGTCCGATTTCGTCCCGCCGCGCCCCCGGCTGCAGGCCAAGGATCTGATAGGCTTCCTCGTCCGTCATTTTGCCACTCGTCGCCGCGCGGCGCTGCCCCCCTGCCGTATTTCCCTGCGCGTCGTGACGCCAGGCGGGAAACCTGCGGTCCAGATAGCTTTCAAGTAGCGCCACGCTTTCGGCGTCGAAGCCGGAAATCATCGCCGTCAGTTGCGACAGATCGAATTCGCTCAAGGAGCGGCCGGCGTAGGGCCCGGCCACGATCCGGCCATCGAGCTCGCCGCTATCGTGATCGAGCGTCATATCGATGAATTGCGAGCAGACCCGCGAGGTTTGCCCCGCCGAGCGTGGAGCGCCCGCACCTCGGAATATCCCGCCGATATTGGGAAAACCCGGCATCCCGAACGGCGACCAGCCGAGCAGTCCGGCGCCGAAGATACCGAGCGGAACCGCAACCGCCAGTTCGCCCTTGAAGCCGGTAAACGCCGCGATCGCGAGCGCCACCACGCCGCCCACAATCTTGATCGCGCGCGCGAGCGTGGCCGGATTGGCCGCGCGAAACATCTGCAGCAGCAAGTAGAGAACGATAACGGCGACGGCGCCGGCGATCAGGGTAGGCATGGTGTTATTATAGTCGCCCCGACGACAAAAAGCATGATGGCGGCAGGACGATCTTCGCCCGCATCGATCACGGCGCGCGCAAAACGCGGCGGGACTTTCGTTGCCCCGACCGAGGTTTTGGACTTTGGCAACGCTGAAGGCGGGACGCCGCTGACCGGCTTCAGGCGACGGCGGCAGCGACAACGACGTGCCGAAAGAGAGATCACTTCATCTGGCCAAGCAATTTGGCGGCGCCGCTTCCGCTCGAAGACAAGCGCTTGAGCGCCTCGCGTCCGCCGGCAGCATAGGCGGCAGCGGCGCGCAAGAGCTCCCGCAACTGTGCCGCGGCGCCGGGGTCGAACCTGCACCACGCGCCGCCGGTAAGCCGCGCGATTTCGCGGAACGCCCGTTCGGCGGTCGAGTCGTGACCTTCCTGGAACATGAATACCGGCACTTTCAATAGACCGAGCTCGCCGGCCTTGACGCAGAGATCGTCGACGCGCTCCTCCATGGCGTCGCCGACGAACACCACCGCGCGCACGGCGGATGCGACCGCCTCGCGCCTTGCTTCCGACAAAACCTTGCCGATCTGGGTGTTGCCGCCCTGGCAATCGATCTTGCTCATCAGTTTTGCAAGCTTGGCGCTATCGGAAATCCAGCCGGTGGCGCGGCATTCGTTGAACCCGCGATAATAGACGAGGCGGATATCGAGGCTGCCGAGGGCGGCCGCTTCCCGAAACATGTCGGCCTGCAACGCGCACGCCATGTCCCAGGTCGGCTGCCGGCTCATGGTGGCGTCGAGCGCAAATACCAGCCTGCCCTTGGCGCCGGCGGCATGCGGCGAAATCGCGCGGGCCTTGGCGACGAAGGCGGCGATATCGTCTGCGGTTGACGATTTCGTCTCCGGCAGCGTACCGGCTTTACCGGTCTTAGCTGCCGAACTTACTTCGCCAGATCTGGGTTTGGTGGGTTCGCCGGACATCGGTGCTCGCCATCAGCTGCAAGCTTATGTGGGCTGCGATCTGGAAAGCGTCAATGCGCCGAAATGCGCAGGCTCAGCTATCCACGTTCGAGGCGTCCGGAACGGCTAGATAGGACCGGCCAAACGGGCGGTCAGTTCGTGACCGGCTTTGCCGGCGGCTTGACCGGTACGAACGGAGAGACCGGCCCGGGATCGTTGAAGTTCACAGCCGCCGACCTGGCGTCGACGGGCGCCACCGCACTACTATCAGTATCGCTTAGGAACTTGTCGAGCATGTCCTGGATCGACGACTTCGCGGTCTCGGGGCCGGCGTCCCGCATGTCATTATGCTGGAAACCGGTTTGCACAACCGTGATGCCAGCTTTCTCGCACAGCGCAGGATCCGGAATGACGCCGGGATCGGTCTTGAATTGCGGATCTTTCGAGCGGAAAGACAGGATCTTGAATTTGCCGTCGGTCATGAACGGTATCCGCAGATTGTCGAGGGTCACGACCTTCTTGACGTGGTCAGGATACTGCTTGGCGAAATACATCGTGATGTCGCCGCCCAACGAATGTCCTACCACGGTGAGATGGTCATAGTCCGCGTTGGGCTGAACCTCGCGCATTTCCTCGACGGCGAATTTGATATTGGCGACGCCGCGCAGGATCTGCTGGAGACGTCCGACAAAGGGCTCGCCGACCTTCGTCACCATCGGCGGATCGGTCGGCAGGTCATGCTGGATGCTGATCACTTCGTAGCCACGTGCGGCGAAGATGTTGGCCAGGAAGGAATATTCGGTGAACTTGACGGTGTTGCCGTGATTGATGATAGCCACCGGCAGCTTGATCATGCCGGCGTCAGCCTGCATTTCCTTGTCGCGGCGAACGGCGACATCGACCTGTACCGGGCGATCGTTGCGCGAGGCGTCCTTGAACATGATCGTTTGGTGATGGATCGCCCATTTGCTGGCGGTGAAATAACCGACCGCGAACAGCGCGCCAACCGAAACCAGAACCGCAATTCCACGTTTCATGTTCGTCCTCAGGCTGGGCAAGCAGCCCGGCTCCCAGTGTTTATTTCGGGAGACTCTTACGGTCCCTCTCTTCCTTATATTATGTCACACCGACTTGATAGGAAGCCCAAAAGTTGTGAATTGACCGCCCGATCGTTGTGCGCTGCACGCTTGCCTGAGCAATACCCAAATGCGGCATGGCAACCGTCTTGATCTTGGTACGCCCGAGATCAAGGTCAGGTTCAAATGTTGGGTAAAAGTTGGGTAAAAGCAGGCGTCGGGGAAAGCTAGTTCCCGGACGGAATGGCGCAAATCCGGATGACTACGGGAAAGGGCCCTGGCCGGCCGTAGCGAACTACCGCAAGGCGGTCAGGCGCCAAGAATGTCATGGACTTCGAGCGGCTTGTCGACCTGGACGAACCATTCGGCCCGGTTCGCCGCCCGCCGCCGACCCCGCTCGTCGAGCGGCAATTTTAGCTGGCGCAGCAGGCTTGTGACCTCCTCCCGTGCCGTCACATGGCCGAGGTTCGGCCGGGTGCCGAGCGTTGCCTCGTCGATATCGTCGAGTGCCGTCAGCCCGCGCGGGAAAAACTCGCGATAGACCACGCGTTCGGCAAAACCGTCGATCGAGCGGAAGCCGAGACGAAACGACAATTCGTTGAGACCGTCGGCGACAAGCTGCTTGTTGCGCGACCCCAGCATCGACAGACGGTTGCGTACGACGATCCAGTCGGTAGAGGCGCCGTCGAGCTGGCGGCGTTTGCGCCTCGTATCCCGCACCATATCGGCATAATGGCTCTCGCCGGTCACGGCATAGGTCGCGGGATCGACGGTTCCCAGCACGTCGAAATCGAGGAAACTGTCGTTGATCGGCGTCACCAGGGTGTCGGCCATCGAATGCGCCAGCCGCATCAGATAGCTGTCATTGCCGGGCGTATCGATCACGATGAAATCGAAAGTGCGCTCGACGGCGCTGACGGCATCCATGAATTGCTGGAGTTCGGAATTCTCGTTGTCGGCGATCTGCATGGTCTGGCCGAGCTTGATGCAGCTATGCACCGGAAGTTCCAGGTTGAGCCCGGTACGCCGGGCCCATGCGCCGCGGTTGTTGATATAACGGGTGAAACTCTGCTGGCGGCAATCGAGATCGATGGTGGCGACGCGCTGGCCCGCTTTCATCAAGGCGACGGCAATATGCAAAGCGGTGGTTGATTTACCGGATCCGCCTTTTTCGTTGCCCAGCACGACGACATGCGCCGAGCCTGATTGTCGTTGGCTAGCCTGCACAAGCATTTGTCGACCCCTGTAGATATCTTCAAATCACGTGCGGCTGCGGTCAAGTGAAATGCGTGACAGACTGAAGGAATCGCTGACGGCGTACTACTAAATCATGAATCGCTCCCTACCGTGCAGCCGCATCGGCCATCGGAGCACGCCATCAACACAACGTTGGTCGAAAGATGGGCCGAACCGCGACGCCGGGGGGCCGGCTTGGCGGTCAAGTGGCGACCTTGATAAGATCGGCTCCTTTCATCGCGCCCGATAGACGCGGCTTCCCCCGACCCTTCAAAAAATTGAGCCCAGATGTCACGAAGTCCCACGATCGTCCGCACGGTTCCTGCTTTGCGTCGCGCCGTCGACAGCCTTCGGGCGAGAAAGGCCACCATCGCGCTGGTACCAACCATGGGTGCCCTCCATGACGGGCATGCTTCCCTGGTTCGCCTGGCGAAGCGACGGGCAAACAAGGTGATCGTGTCGATCTTCGTCAACCCCACCCAGTTCGCGCCTTCGGAAGATTTCAGTTCCTATCCGCGTACCTGGAAGGCCGATGTCGCCAAACTCGCTGCCGAGAATGTCGACCTGATCTGGAATCCCGACGTTAAGACCATGTATCCAGACGGCTTTGCGACGCGGATCGCGCCGGAAGGTCCGGCGACGGTCGGTCTGGAGGATCGCTTCCGGCCGCATTTCTTCGGCGGCGTCGCCACCGTGGTTGGCAAACTTTTCATGCAAGTCCGCCCGGATTTCGCGATTTTCGGCGAAAAGGACTTTCAGCAATTGCGGGTCGTGACGCGGATGGCCGGCGATCTCGATCTCGCGGTCAAGGTGATCGGCTCGAAAACCGTCAGGGAACGCGACGGCCTCGCAATGTCCTCACGCAACGTCTATCTGACGCCGGAACAACGGGGTGTGGCGACAACCCTATACCGCGCCATGAAGCAAGGTGCGGCGCGGTTGCGGGCCGGCGACGGCATCGATGCGGTGATGGCCGGCGGTGCCGAGATGATCACGGCCGCGGGTTTTGTGCTGGATTATTTCGAGGTCCGCCACGCCGAGACGCTCGCGCCGATGACCGCGGCGAAGGACGGACCGGTGCGGATCCTGGTCGCGGCAAAGCTTGGAACCACGCGGCTGATCGACAACATCGCGGTCTAGAGCAATCCGAGATCCCGCAGCTCGCGGCGTAGCGGCTCGGGCATGATAGCGATGCTCCCGGCGGCCGCCCTGCTAAGATCGGGCGGAGCCGCATCTTCGGTAAAATAGCGCCAGCCCTGGAATGGGCGCATCGGCCGCGGCGACACCGCGATCACCTTGGGCTGCATGACGAGGCGGCAACGCCCGATCCCGTCCTTGTCGCGGAACGGCTCGATCGCGACGATCTTTTCCCGTGCCGCGATCTCGCCGCGGATGACCCAATAGAGCGAGCCGCCGACCAGGATCTCGTCGACGCGCTTTGGCGTCATCCGGGTAATGTGGACATGGCGCTGCGGCAGACCCTTCTTCTTCGCGGTCTTCATGCGCTCAGCGACCCAGCCCTTCAATTCCTTGACGGACTCGCAGCCGACGGCAAGTTTGATGAGATGAAGCGGCATGATCTTGAAAGCTAACTAGTGTGGTGGTTCAGAACTTCACCAGGCACATTTGACATTCGCTCCAGCGTTTCGACGATCGGAATAGCGAAGTCAAACGCAAAACCGCAGTTTTCAAGCGTCAATCGTTCGATGCCGCCGGCGCGGACGCGGCAGGTGCCGCAGGCGCAATCTGAACCGGCGCCGGCGTGCGCTGAGGTTTCGGCACCGGCGGTTTTTTGGCCGCGGCCTGGGCATTGGCGACCGCCGGCGGCCTTGGTGACAGCACCGGCGCATTCGCCGCCGGCGCTGCCGATCGCGACGCCGGCGGCGTCGTTGCGGTGCCGGGTTCCGGGGTCATGATGCTGACCGGCGGGGTCGAGGCCGCGGTCGGAAATTCCGCGGTGGTCGGTTTGCCGGTCGCCATCGTTGTTGGCGCAAGCACGGCGAGCGGCCCAACGGCAGCCGGAGGCGCGTTCCATGTCGGCGAATACCGCGCAATTACGCCATCATAGGTGTGCTCTTCCATATTGGATGCGATCCGGCGCTGATCGGTGAACGAGCGGAAGGCCGTGCATTGCATCGGCGTGCAACGATCCCGCACCAGCAGCACTTGCGCGACCAGGCCATAGCGGTCGCGTTCCAGCGCTCGCCGCAGCGCTTGCAGTTCTGGAGTCATGTTCTTGTTCGCAACCGCGGCATCGCCAAAGATGGTCAGCCGCGTGATCTGGGACGCCATGTAGGCCACGGCCGCGGCGGTAGACTCGGCCGAACCAAACAGCACCTTCTCGCAAGCGGACAGCACGGTATCGCCGGCGAGGTCGTCGATGCAGGATAATGCCGGCAAGGCGGCGTAGCTTACCTGCGGCAAGGGTCGGGTTTCGCCCGATCCGCCCCGGCCGTGCGCGCCAGGCGGGCCGTATCCGCGAATGGTGACTGCCACCGCGACACCGACGGCGAGTAATGTAATGATCGTCAACGTGCCGTTGGCGACTGATTTCTCGGCGCGCAGCAGCGCGATCAGAACGACGAGCCCGAAAAAGCCCGCCGCCGCCAACGTGATCCACATCGGAACGGCCGGCAAGTTCCAGATCTGGTCGAGCGATGAGGCCCATGCCCAATTCATGCGCAAAGTCCCCTCACGCAGCCCCTAGCCAAAGCCACAAGGCGTGCTCTCGGCATCCGCGCCACAAAGATGCTTCTGCGAACCGGGCCATTTGACGGCGAGCAAAACGACACCCGCCTCGCCTGGACGTCCGCGGAACTCCTCAGGAGACCGCGAGTTGGCTTTCCTTGGCCACCCGTTCGAAAGCTTCTATCGAGCTTTTGATCCGGTATTGGCAGTCGTCTCCGTCGGTCGGCAACAGGCGGATCACCTCGTAGGTGCCGCTGGCGGCCGGACGGGCAACGTTGCTAGCAGTAAAATATACAGTCTCTCCAACGCTGAATTTGTGCTTCAACGCCCTCTCCATCACGCAAAAACGCCGGTCGCGCCCACGGTCCCGCTGCGACTTCCCGGCTGGAAACCGGCGGTGGTATAGCACGCCGCCGACGGCCTTGGCCAGCAACATCGGGACATGGCAAATGCGCTTTTTTTGCAGGTTTTTCAGCGCGATAAATGCGCCGCTGAGAGACTCTGGATCCGCTTTGCGCCCTCGGTTCGGGGATCGTAGGCTAGTGCCCCTGTTTCCGAATTTCGTGATTTGCCGCGGGCGGCTTCGGAACTTCAAAACCGGCGGGTTTGGCGCGCTCAGGCGGTATGCGGGAGCTTACCGTCCGGACTGGCGTGATCCACAGCCAGCGGCAGCTGGTGAGCCAATATCTCGCTCAATTGGTCGACCGGGATACCGTACTTGGCGGCGAGTTGCTTGACGGTGTCGTTGCCCAGCACCTGCCGCAACTGATCGGCCGTGATCGGAAGATTTGCACCCGTGCCGATCCAGGATTTGACCTGGTCGCCCAATCCCGCCTGCTGCAGCTTGGCGACGATCGCGTTGAGCCCGCCCTGGCTCCCGGTGCCCAGCACTTCGCTCATCACGACCGGCAACACGGCGGCCCCGAGTTGGCTGAATGCGCTCTTCAAAGCCGGTGAATTTTCCAGTGAGTCGAGAATTCCCATAGCCAGACCTATTGGTTGGACGCGCGTTGGTTGGATGCGCGATACGGGTTTTGCCGATTGAGACCGCTTTCACGCCGGTTCGTCAAGCCGCGAATGCTGTCATATTCTCGCAACGCCGCTCAAACAGTCTCGACTTTCTCAATGACGAGCGTCTCGGCAAGGCCGTCGCGGGTCCATTGCTGGAAGGCCGGCAGCGCCATCATCGCCGCCATATAGTCTTTCGCCGGCGGCGCCGTATCGATCGCATAAGTGCGGAAGCGGTGCACGACCGGCGCAAACATCGCGTCGGCTCCGCTGAATGCGCCGAACAGAAACGGCCCCAACTTGCCGTAGCGCTCGCGGCATTCGAGCCATATCTCTTCGATCCGCGCGATATTGGCCTTGGCATCCGCCGACAACGCAATCGCGCCCACCGGGCGATGCAGGTTCATGCCGCATTCGTTGCGCAGCGGCAAAAATCCCGAATGCATCTCCGAGGAGATCGAGCGCGCGTGGGCGCGGCGCGCGCGATCCTCGGGCCACAGTCTTGCTTCCGGAAAACGCTCGGCGAGGTATTCGATGATGGCGAGCGAATCCCAGACCGTGATGTCGCCATCGACCAGCGCCGGTACCTTGCCGGATCGCGTGAAGCTCAAGATCCGCGCCTTGTCGGCGATGTTGTCGGTATAGAGCGGGATGAAAACCTCGTCGAAGGCGATGTTGCTGGCGCACATTGCGAGCCACGGGCGCATCGACCACGACGAATAATTCTTGTTGCCGATGACGAGCGTCAAGCCAGCCATTTCGAATGCGTCCTTTTTCGCTCTGTTAGATTGCTAGATTGCCATAGGACGGCGGTCGCGTTCAACCCGGCGGTCCGATTCTAGCGAAGCCCGGATGCACCCGCCTTCAAGAGCTGAAGTCGCGCGGCGAAAAGCTGAGATCGAGCACCTTCCATTCGCCGTAGCGGTCGGCCGGCAACATCGCATAAGGCTGGCAGGCCTGCAGCGCGCTGATCGCGCTCTGCATCAATAGCGGTCCCTTGGCGGAGGCACTGGCTTCGATCAGGATCGGGTCGCGGGCAAGCCGACCGTCGGGCGTCATCAGCACCCGCAGCTTGATGATCACGGTGTCGGACGGCCCGACCGAGGCCGGCAGTTTCGAGCATGTCTTGAGGTGGCGCCGAAACTCCGCCACCACGCCGGAAGCGACGTCGGCGGCGGTCGAAGCCGTCGCATCGATGCCGTCACCCGATTTGTCGCCCGAACCGGCCGGCTTCGCCGGAAGCGGCAGGTCTTCGGGCAGACCAAGCATCACGTGATATTTGAGGGTCAGATCGGGCTCGGGAGGCACATAGGCAGGCGCCGGCGCTGCGGCCTGTGCGGGCGGCGGTGGTGGCGCTGGCGGTTGCGGCTGAGGTTGCGGCTGAACCGCGGCGATTTCCTTTCGGTTGGAACGTGACGCCGATGACGCTGCCTGTTGCGGCGGAGCGGCGTTTGCGGGCTGTTGGCCCGGCGGCGGCTTCGACGGTTGCGGAGCGCTCGCGGCCTCGGATTTCGCCTGCGAAGACGCGTCAAGCGAAGGCGTCTGCGCTAGCGGCGGCGGAGGCGGATCGGGTTCTCGTGCAGGGAGTTCATCCGGCGTCACGATATCGACCGTGATCGGCTCGGCCGTGACCACACCGAAGGGATGCACCTCGGTGAACAGGAATACCAGCGCGAGTACCGACAAATGGGCGACCGCCGATGCCGTGATATCCGTGCGTATGAACCGCCGCAGTTCCATCGCTGTGATTTTGCGCTTGATCTATCTCTAGCATAACGGCCGGCGCTACAGCCTCAATCCCATTTCGGCGCGAAACCGAAATCGGTAAGCCGGGTTTTGACGCCTCCCATACGGGAAATCTGCTGCATTTCTTCGTCCGACAGGTCGAAATCGAAAATATCAATGTTCTCCGACAGCCGCTCCAGCTTCGACGTCCGCGGGATCGCGGAAACGTTCTGCTGCACCAACCAGCGCAGGCAGATTTGGGCAGCGGTCTTGCCATGCACCCGCCCGATCCGGTTAAGCGTCTCGTCGCCTTTGATCCTCCCCTTGGCGACCGGGCTATAGGCGACCAGGGCCAGACCGTGCCCCGCGCAGGCCTCCCTGACCTTGGTCTGGTCGAGATAGGGATGGTACTCGACCTGGTCGCATACCAGCGGCTCCGGACATTCGACGACCGCCTGCTCGATCAGCGCCACGGTGAAATTCGAAACACCGATGTGCCGCGTCAGGCCGAGCTTCTTGGCATGTGCCAGCGCCCCCAGCGTCTCCGATAGCGGCACCTGCGGATTGGGCCAATGCAGGAGCAGCAAATCGACCTCAGGCAAGCGCAGCTGGACCAGGCTTTCCTTGGTGGAACGCTCGAGATCGTTCGGGGCGAAATGCGTGGTCCAGACCTTGGTGGTCACGAAAACATCGTCGCGCTTCACGCCGGAGGCGCGCACGCCATCGCCGACTTCGCGCTCGTTCTCATAGACCTGCGCGGTGTCGATATGGCGATAACCGAGCTTCAACGCCTGCTCGACCAGCCGCGCGCAGGTGCGGCCGCGCAGCTCCCAGGTGCCGAGCCCGATTGCCGGGATTTTTGCGCCATTGGCCTCGACGAATTGCATGCACGGGAACTCTGTTCGGTCGTGTCCCATTATGTCCCGGCGGCATCGAACTGCCAACCGGACTAATCCTCCTTCGAAGATTAGATCTTAGGCCTTCGCCAGCGCGGCGAACACCATTTCCGGCGCGTGAGCAATGACGGCGAGCAGCGCCCGCGCCGGTCCGCGCGGTGCGCGCTTACCCTGCTCCCAATTCCGGATGGTTTCGACGGGCACGCCGAGCTTTGCCGCGAACTCATGCTGGGTCAGCCGCGCGCGGCGGCGAAGAGCCCGCACCACGGGAGTGCCGGTTTCCGCAGGTTCCGCAAAGGACATCGCCGGCTGCAACGGGAATTCCTGCCCGTCCCGCAATTCGACGATTCGTCCGTCCGCTTTCAGCCGCAAACGCCGCATCGCTAACCCCCGTGCCGATTGTCGGCGACGCCCGTTAAGGTTCGATTAACGATAGTTGCCGGTCGCGAAGGGGATTATTCCAGCCCGAACCACAGCGTTGCGATGCCGAGGAAAGAAAAAAACCCGACCACGTCGGTGATGGTCGTAACGAAGGTGCCGGAAGCCACGGCCGGGTCCGCCCGCACCCGTTCCAGCACCATCGGAATGAGAATGCCCCCGAGCGCGCCGGCGACGAGGTTACAGATGATCGCAAGCCCGATTACGACGCCCAAGCCCGGAATCTTGAACCAGGCCACCGCGGCGACGCCTGTAATGACGGCGAAGGCTATGCCGTTGACAAGCCCGACCATGCTCTCGCGCAACACGACGCGAAACGCGTTGCTCGCGCCGAGTTCGCGCGTCGCCAGTGCGCGCACCGCAACCGTCATGGTTTGGGTAGCCGCATTGCCGCCCTGGCTCGCGACGATCGGCGCCAGCACCGCCAGCGCCACCATCTTTTCCAGCTGGCCTTCGAACAGGCCAAGCACCGAGGACGCCAGAAACGCGGTAGCGAGGTTCACCAACAGCCAGTTGAAGCGGCCCTTGGCGATGGTCCAGACATTGTCCGACAACTGCTCGTCGCTGGTGACGCCGCCCAGCGCCTTGATTTCCTCGTCCGCCTCTTCCTCGATGACGTCGACCACGTCATCGACGGTGATGACACCGACCAGCCGGTTCTCGGTATCGACCACGGGAGCAGCGACCAGGTTGTACTTGCCGAACAGCCGCGCCACCTCTTCCAGATCGTCCAGCACGGAGACCCGGCGGCGGTCTTCGTCGATCAGTTCGGCGAGCGGCACTGGGCGGCGCGCGCGCAATAACACGTCCAGCGGCACCGCGCCCTGCCAGTGCTGTGCCTTGTCGACCGCATAGATTTCGTAGAACCGGTCCGGTAGGTTCGGAGCGTCGCGCATGTAGTCGATCGCCTGCCCCACCGTCCAGTCCGGCGGTACCGTGATGAATTCGGTCTGCATCCGCCGTCCGGCGGAGTTGTCCGGATATTCCAGGCTGCGCTCGAGCACGTCGCGCTCGGACGGCGGCAGCTTTTCGAGAATTTCCTCCTGATCCTCTTCATCCAGGGTCTCCAGCAATTCAACGGCGTCGTCGGATTCGAGTTCACGAACGCCCTCGGCCACCGTCTCAGGCTCGAGCTCCTCGAGGATTTCCTCGCGGACGGTATCGTCGACCTCGTTCAACGCCGAGAAGTCGAAATCCGTGCCGGTCATTTCGACAAGGCTGACGCGGTCGTCAGGCTCGAGCGCCGCGATCAGATCGCCGAGATCGGCCTCGTGAAGTTCGGCCACGACCGCACGCAGGAACGGCGTGTCGTTTGCCTTGATGCAGCGCGTGATCTGATCGACGAATTCGGCGCGAATTTCACCATCTTCGTCCCGCATCGGGAAACGCTCGAGCATGGAAGCTTCAGCGGAGTGGGCAACATCCATATCTTCGGCCATGGCGCGCCTCGCCGGTTTGACAGAATGGTTCAACTCGTCTGAGCTAGAGGCGAATGTCAAATCCACCGCACGAGTGGAGTGGATTTGACATTCGCCACCCACCCAGCCGCGGGTTCGCGAAGCGAGCGTCAAATCTGAAACTCTACTAAAAACCAATATTTGCTAATGGTCGATCGATTCCAACATTCGCAAAATATACCTGCCGAAAAGAGGATGCGAATGTTAGATCTGGACCTCTAGCGATGTACCCAATAGGTGACACCAAGCGCAATGACGAATATGCGCCGGAGAAAATTGGCCAGGCTGTTTGCGAGCATGCCGGTCGCCGCCCTGATTTGGCTGGCGTGGATGACGCTGGCGCAGGCGGCCGACTGCCCGCGCAAGGGAACGCTCGGCACGTCGCGCATCCTCCGCGTCGATGCCGCCACCTACCCGCGGGTCGGAATCAAGAACTATCCGCAGACTTTGCCGCTGCGGGATCACGAGGTAGTGCTGACCTTCGACGACGGCCCGTGGCCGCCGACAACGCCGAAGGTGCTGGCGATGCTGGCCAAGGAATGCGTGCACGCGACCTTCTTCCTGATCGGCAAGCCGACATCCGAGCATCCGGAACTGGCGCGGCGAATCGCGGCCGCGGGGCATACGATCGGACATCACACATGGACCCATTTCAGCCTGATGCGAATGCCCCAGGCCAATGCTTTCGACGAAATCGACCATGGCATTTCCGCGGTCGAAATGGCGCTTCATGGCGTTGCCACCACGACCCCGTCGACGCCGTTCTTCCGCTTTCCGGGTTTTGAGACGACCGAGGCGACCCTCGATCTCCTGCAATCTCGCGGCATTGTCGTGTTCGGGACCGATCTGTGGGCCAGCGATTGGAACAAAATGACGCCAAAGCGGGAATTGAAGCTCTTGACCGATCGGCTGAGGGTGGCCCGCAAGGGAATCATCCTGCTGCACGACCCCAAGGCGCAGACGGTCGCCATGCTGCCGGCTTTCTTGCGTTACCTCAGGGACAACCACTATCGCATTGTGCAAGTGGTTCCCGCCGCTTCCGCCGTTGGTTCTGACGAGGCTCCCTGATTTGAACGCGAAACCTGTGCGAAAGTCGCGCCGTTAAGGCCGCGTTCACAACGCCGTATGCAATGTTTCGCTACTCTGGAAGTCCGTGAACCAATGGGGCAAGGTCCGAGACGAACTTCGACAGCGGACGGCAAATGGCGCCGTCAGGGGTGGATGGAATGCGGGCGGTGCGTGATGATCGGTAGCGGCTCAGTTGGGTTCAGCGCGCGGTGTTCGTCCGTCCTTTGCGTCCTCTGCCTGGGATTGCTCGCGGCTCTCTGCTCGCAAGGCGCGTCAGCCGCCGATTGCCCCGGCCATCCCGACGCGATCGGCACCGCGCGTACCCTGGTGGTCGATCCGCGCGAGCATCCGCGGATCGGCACCATGCAATATCCCGAGACGCTGCCGCTCAGGGATCACGAGGTGGTCTTGACCTTCGACGACGGGCCGCTGCCTCGCAACAGCAATCAGGTGTTGCAGATTCTCGCAGATCAATGCGTGAAAGCGACCTTCTTCACCATCGGCCAGCAGGCCCGGGCCAACCCGGAAGGCGTTCGCAAACTCGCCGCCGCCGGTCACACCATCGGCAGCCATACCCAGGATCACCCGCTGACCATGGACCACGTGCCGGTCGAAAAAGCCAGGCAGGAGATCGACGACGGGATTGCGTCGGTGTCGGCCGCGCTCAGCGATCCCACTGCGCTTGCGCCGTTCTTCCGGATTCCGGGCCTGCTCCGCGCGGAGGGCGTCGAAGAATATCTGGCGTCGCGTGGCATCCAGGTCTGGAGCGCGGATTTTCTGGCCGACGACTGGCACCACATCTCTTCGTCGCGCGTCTATGATCTTGCGATCAAGCGGCTGGAGGAGAAGGGCAAGGGCATCCTGCTGCTGCACGACATCCAGGCGCGCACGGTGGCAGCGCTGCCAAGAATCCTGCACGAGATGAAGGTGCGCGGCTATCACATCGTGCACGTGGTGCCGGCAACGTTGCAACAACCGGCGACGCCGACCGAGCCGCCGCAATGGCAATTGCATCCGCCATCGGAGGGCGTGCCGATCGCGCATTGGCCCAAAATTCCCAATTTCGTTCTTGCCGAGGCGAAAGCGTTCGCAGCGCCCGTGCTGCCAAATTTCGATGCGCCGGATGGCTCGCTGTATCTTTCCGCCGAGCCGTTCAATCGCGCCAGGCGGCTTGCACAAGACGTGCCGCTGCCGCGCGAGGCGCCCTGGCCGCGACAGACCGAGCTGCCGGTGCAGAACGCCGCCATCACCTTACCGGTGCCGGAAGAGAGACTGTTCGAGGTGCCGAGCGACGCGCGTGCCGCGTTCGAGTCATTGCCACCGCGGCGGGCCGAAATTGCGGCCGGACCCGAAGTCGAGGGTCAGTCAAGACAAGCGTCGACTGAAACGAGCCGCTCGGAACGCGCAATTCCTACGGCTGCGGGCAAACACGGCCGGGGTACAAAAACGCGTGTCACCCGCGGTGCGCACCAAACCACTCGCCTCGCGCATGCCGGCCGCGCCGCGTCGAAACATCAAGCCCATACCGGCAAGCCGGCGCGGCGGCCAGTTCGCGTTGCGAGCTTGAAGAAGCGCTAAGCCTTTGGCGTTCTAGTCGAGTTCGAACGCCGAGCTGTAGTCCTGTCTGAGCGCGCTATCCTGCTCGGATTTCCTGAGCACGCAATTGCCGACCACCAAGACGTCGAGCTCGTTGCCCATGAAGCAGCGGAAGGCATCTTCCGGCGTGCACACGATCGGCTCGCCGCGGACGTTGAAGCTGGTATTGACGAGCACGGGGCATCCGCTCAGCGCCTTGAACTGCCGCAATAGCCGATGGAACAGCGGATTGATGTTCGCACTTACGGTCTGGATCCGGGCGGAGTAGTCGACATGGGTCACCGCGGGGATTTCCGACCGTGAAACGTTCAATTTGTCGATCCCGAACAGCGCGTGCTCTTGCGCGCTCATGGCGCGTCGCTTGTCGTCCCTGACGTCGGCGACGATCAGCATGTAAGGGCTGTCCGAATCGAGTTCGAACCAATCCGAAACATCCTCGCGCAGCACCACAGGCGCAAAGGGGCGAAAGCTCTCGCGGTATTTGACCTTGAGGTTGAGGTTCTTCTGCATGGCGGGCGAACGGGGATCGCCGAGGATCGAGCGCGCGCCGAGCGAGCGCGGACCGAATTCCATCCGCCCCTGAAACCAACCGACGGCCAATTGATCGGACAGCGCCTTCGCAGTTGCCTCGACCATCTTCTCTTCGGCCAAAACCGCGAAGCGCGCGCCGGCGGCGCCAAGCCTTCGCTCGATCTCGCCTTGCGAAAATTCCGGACCGAGAAACGCGCCGGACATGGCGTCGCAAGGCGCCACGCTGCGCGGCTCGCCCTTGAACTGATGGAAGGCGGCGAGCGCCGCGCCGACCGCGCCGCCTGCGTCACCTGCCGCGGGCTGAATCCAGATGTGGTCGAACTTGCCGTCGCGCAGCACCTTGCCGTTGGCGACGCAATTGAGCGCCACGCCGCCCGCAAGACAGAGGTTGCGGGCACCGGTTTTGTTGGCGAGGCTGCGCGTCAGCCGCAGCACCGCCTCCTCGAGCACCGCCTGGATCGAGGCGGCGACGTCCATGTGGAACGGGGTCAGCAACTCGTCCGGCGCGCGCACCGGCTGGCCAAACAGTTTTGCAAACCGCTCATTGGTCATGGTGAGCCCGGTGCAATAGTCGAAATAGGACATGTCGAGCCGGAACGATCCGTCCGGCTTCAGATCGATCAGGTGATCGAGAATGAGTTGCGCGTATTTTGGCTGGCCGTAGGGCGCAAGCCCCATCACCTTGTATTCGCCGGAGTTGACCTTGAAGCCGGTGTAGTAGGTCACGGCCGAATAAAGCAGGCCGAGCGAATGCGGAAAGTGGATCTCCTGGAAGATTTCGAGGCGGTTGCCCTCGCCGAGCGCGGCCGATGTCGTCGCCCATTCGCCGACCCCATCCATGGTCAGCACCACAGCCTTGTCGAACGGCGACGGATAAAACGCCGAGGCCGCATGGCTCAAATGATGTTCGGTGAACAGCAGTCTTGCGCCGTCAAACTCCTCGTCGAATTCCTGCAGCTTGTTTCGCAACAGGCTCTTCTGGAACAGCTTTTCCTTCAGCCATAGCGGGATCGCCATCTGGAAGGAGCGGAAGCCTGCCGGCGCCAGCGCGATATAGGTCTCGAGCAGCCGCTCGAATTTCAGGAACGGCTTGTCGTAGAAGGCGACATGATCGATGTCGGAAAGCCTTGCGCCTGCGGTTTCCAGGCAATAGCTGATCGCATGCATCGGAAACGACGGGTCGTGCTTCTTGCGCGTGAAGCGCTCTTCCTGCGCGGCGGCGACGATGCGGCCGTCCTCGACCAGCGCCGCGGCGCTGTCGTGATAGAACGCGGAGATGCCGAGAATGCGCATACCCTGTTAGAAAAGCGTGTAGATGAACGGCGCGAACACGGATCCCTTCGTCAGCACGACGAGACCCCCGAACACTACCATCATAATCAGGATCGGCAGCAGCCAGAATTTCTTGCGCACGCGCATAAAGCGCCACAACTCGGCGAGAAAATCCATCAGAACTGGTCTCTCATGGTTTCCGGCGTGGGTCCGGGGACGCGCGTGATCCAATAGCTCTCCGCACTGGGATCGCGCTTGAGCCGCAAAAGGTCCCTGCCCCGCATCCGCATCACAAGCCCGGTGGGCAAAATCGTACCGTAGAACAACAGGCCCATCACAATCGGATTGACGATCCTGTGCAGCAGCAGGCCGAGCTTCATCCACAAATAATTGAGCGGACGCAGCGACAACGGCCGCGCCAGAGCTGCGATCAGGAACAGCACCGCGGCCGCCAACGTCCACGGCCATACGCGGCCAAAATGCCAGCCATTGAGCAGGCTCACAAGCGCGAGCGCGCCCGTCATGACCAGGCCGAATGTGCGGTCGGATCCGGGCTGCGCCGCTTCGTCCCGGGTGAAACTTTCGTGGGTTGACTGCTTCATCAGAACTGCCGACAAGTCCCCCTTCGGATGTTCGCCGTGCTTTATCAGGTGTGCGCGGCGAGGTCGCCGGTTTTTTTGCCGGCTTAGGCCGGGTTCGGACCATCAATAAAGGCTGCTGGTTGGTGATGAAAGGACGGATGCCCGACAGTTTCTCCTCGCGCGCGCGGGCCTCGTTCAGGGCTTATTTCACGCCAAAGCGCCTGCTCTTCAACACGCTGATGGTTTTGTACTGCCTGGCGTTGTTCCTCGGCTTCGACTTCCTCTATTCCGCCGTCACCGTGGGCCAGGAAAAGGCGCACTCGGCACGCATCGCCGACCCCGTCTACGATCACGGCTTCGCCGCCAATTTCGACGGCTACGACATCTGGGGCGAGGCGCGCTACCGGCTGATCACGAATAATTTCGGCTTCAAGGATTCCGCGGTCCGCGACGTGCCTCTGAAATCAAGTTCGCACCGGATTCTGCTGATCGGAGATTCCTTCGCCGAAGGCATCGGAATGACTTTCGACAACTCTTTCGCCGGTCTGCTCGAGCGCGCGGGACACGATCGCGTCGAGAAAGTCGAATTCTTGAATGCCGGGGTCGCCTCCAATTCGCCCAGCATCTACTACAAGAAGATCAAATATCTGCTCGAGCGTGGGTTGCAGTTCGACGAGGTGGTGCTGTTGTCTGACAGTTCCGACGTGGAGGACGAAGCGACCTCCTATTTCTGCGTCGACGACGACACAAAATATCACAGCCTTTGCACTACGCCGCCAGGCGCCACCCCAGAACCCGCGATCAAGCAGATTTCTTCATCGACCATTTCGTCGTCACTAACCGCCTCCGCGTCACCGTCAAGCGCTTGATTCAATCCGCGCTCGGCAACCGGCGGCGCGCGATCGAGAACGATCACAACCGGATTGGCTGGACCACGACAAATCCAGATCCCGTCAAATATCGACCGCTCGGGATCGATGGCGGGATTGCGCGATCGCTGCAAAACATGACGAAGCTGTCCGATCTGCTGGCGAGCCGCAGCATTCCGCTGACGATCGTGGTCTATCCCCTGGGCCCAGCAGATCGCGCAGAACGACCGCGACGGCCGCCAGGTCGCGCTGTGGCGCGATTTCTGCCCCGGCCATTGCAAGGCGTTCGTCAACCTGTTTCCGGTGTTCTTCGCTGCCGCCGACAGCGACAAGGATTGGTACGAGCACCTCTATATCCTCGGCGACGACCATTTTTCCGCGGCCGGCAACCGGATGATGTTCGAGGAGCTGTTGAAACGGTTGATGCCGCAGGCCTGTTCAGTCCGTCACGATCTTGGCGACGCAGAGCAGCACGATGCAGGCCAGAAAGAACAGATCCATATAGGATTTCATCTCGGCATCGCGGCGCAGCGCGCCGACGTCGCTGACAGCCTGCTTGCGCGAGGTCGCTACCCCGCCGCTGTCCCCGGCAATTGATATCAGCCGCCGTGTCTCGACCTCTAGCCGCTCGATCTTCTGGAAGAAATAGAACGACCGCAACGTGGAGGCTGCGCGCATCCCGCTATAGACCAGCACGAGAATCGCGAGGATCGCACGGTTCTGATACTTTTCCATGAAGTTCAAGCTAAAATAAATCACTGCGAGAAACACGAAGTTGGAGATGAAGCGATAGACGAAGCTCACGAGTCTCATGCGTATGCTCCAACCGATGATGGGGGCAGCCGGCCCTGAACACGAATGGCGGGGTTTTGTGTAGGCCAGGCAGGACTGGTGGCGTGGATTTGACATTCGCCACCTATGTGACCGCGCACTCGAATCCAAAACTCCACCGGAAACTTATATTTCCTTCGACCTTGCCCGCGCTTGCGTTGGTTGGGTTTTCGGTGTTGGGAGGCATCGACGTGCCGGCCTTTTAGCCCGGCGCGGCGACAATGCAAGACGCCGCCACCGGAAGATTCCGAACCCCACCGTTTTGATGATCGCGGCCCGCTCTCTTCAGCGCCGGTTCGAACCGCTTGACCGGCGTCCGCTCGATCCTAAACTCAAGGAGCGAAGGTGGTGAAGTTCGCCAGCGTCAAGCTGGAATCTGTTCGCGCGAGCCGCCCAAAGGCTCGATGGCGGTTCCGCCTCGATCAGGTTAGAATGCGATCGCCACAAGAGGTGGGGTGCACTGATGCCGAAAAAGGGAGTCACAGGCCACGACGAATGGGTTGTCACCGAGGCGCTGGCAACGGCTTTCGTCGCGCTGGAGCAGCTTCCGCCAAAGCACCAGCCCCGGGCGCATATGGACGACATCAGGAAGCTTCTCGCCCATGGTCGCGAGCCCGCAGCCGTCACGCTGCATCTGGCCCAGGCCAAGTGCAGGCTGTTTCCCAATCGCGACCCGCTGACGATCTATGAGGAGTACGGCATCGGGGATGGATACGGGCATTAGGCTTGAGTTCGTGTGATTTTGAGGTGGTGCGCTCGGAGGGACTCGAACCCCCACGATGTTACTCACTGCCACCTCAAGGCAGCGCGTCTACCAATTCCGCCACGAGCGCATGGGAGGCCGGCGCGACGTTGCGCCGGGCCGGATCAATGGCGCCGATGTAACAAATCAGTGGTTGGCGGACAAGGCCCGTGGGCGCCGGTATTACGGCCCCCGCGAATGCCGAGCCGGCCTACCGGCTGCCCGGCGATCTCGGCAACATCTGCTTGACTTCGACCGCGATCCGGTTGCGATCGACCAGCACCACGCCACTGGCGACCGGCAGGTTGTTGGCGAGCACCTTGACCTCGTCGGCTTCCGTCGCGTCGAGTTCGATGATGGCGCCGCGGGAAAGCCGCATTACCTGATGGACGGGCATGGTAGTGGTTCCGAGGACCACCATGAGATCGACGGTGACTTTATCGAGGGTTGGCACTTCAACACCGCCGCACTGGGACTAAAGAATTGCTGGTTTAGAGATCACCACGTTATGGTTAGCTAATGGTTAATGAACGCCAAAGCCTTGACCTCACGACCTTCGCCCGCGCGACCAGCGCCACGGTGGAATGGCGCATTTCGGATGCCCCGGTGCCCTATCTCGAATCGGTCGCTGCGATGGAGCAGCGCGTGGCTGCGATCGCGGCGGGTGAGGCGGGCGAACTGGTCTGGCTGCTGGAGCATCCCCCGCTCTATACGTCCGGCGCCAGCGGAAAGGCCGCTGACCTGCTCGATCCCCGCTTTCCCCTGTACCAAACAGGCCGCGGCGGCCAGCTCACCTATCACGGTCCGGGCCAGCGCGTGGCTTACGTGATGCTCGACCTCAAGCGGCGGCGGCCCGACGTCCGCGCTTACGTGGCCGGCCTTGAGGAATGGATCATCCGCACGCTTGCCGCCTTCAATGTGCGCGGGGAGCGGCGCGAGGACCGCATCGGCGTCTGGGTCAAACGGGCGGACAAGGGCGCAGGCTTCGAGGACAAGATCGCCGCCATCGGCGTGCGGCTCAAGCGCTGGGTGTCGTTCCACGGCATCGCCATCAATGTCGAGCCCGATCTGTCGCACTTCTCGGCGATCGTGCCTTGCGGCGTGGCCGACCTGCGCTACGGGGTGACATCGCTGGTCGATCTCGGCCATCCCGTGACCATGGCGGATGTCGATATTGCGCTCCGACAGGCCTTCGGGGACGTGTTTGGTGCCTCGAAGATGGGCCTGCCGGAAACGGCGGCTTGAAGGAAAGTTACGCCGGCGGGACCTCCAGCTTGCCGGCGATATAGCGGCGCTCCTGCGACAGTCCGCCGAAGCCGTAAGCGTCACCCTTGACTTCATCGACATGCAGATAGCTCTCATGGTGCAGCGGCCCCAAAAGCTCGCCCATGCGCTCGAACATGGCGGCGAGATAGGCCGCCTTTTCGTCCTTGGTGTTGGTGCCCTCGCTGACATGGATGTCGAGCCAGTAGCTGGCGAGCTTTTGCTCTGCCAGCGACTTGCCGCCGGTGAACCAATCAGCCGCGTCAGTCGATTTCACGATGATGGCGGTGACCTTGGGATCCTTGTGCAGGATCTTTGCAGTGAGCTCGGAAACCGCGGCGGCAATATCGAACTTCAGCGAGGGCGACTGGCGCGGGCTCGAATAGGTGACCGTGATGAGGGGCATGATCGTTCTCCTTGAGATGAGGCTTGCGCGCAAATCGTTTGGCGCTGAGCTCCAGCTAGACCTGCCCCGGTCATTTTGGTATCTTATCCATGCCGATAACAATGATAAGAGTGCGTTATGACTGCCACGCTCGACATATCAACGGTGCAGGCCTTCCTGCTGGTGGCCGAATTGCGCAGCTTCACCCGCGCCGCCGAAGCGCTCGGCACCACGCAGGCTGCGATCAGCATGAAGCTGCAGCGCCTCGAGACCGTGCTTGGCAAGCGGCTGGTCGAGCGCTCGCCGCGCGCGGTCGGCTTGACCGCCGACGGCGCAGCGTTTGCCGACCGGGCGCGGGCGCTGGTCGAGGCGCACGACCGCGCATTGTCGGGACAGCATCCGGCCCGCCAGCAATTGTCGCTCGGGATCTCTGATCACGCGACGGGGCCCGAACTGGTGCCGCTGCTGGAGCGGCTGCACGCGGTGTCGTCGCAGCTTGCGCTCGCGGTGACCATCGGCTTTTCGCGCGATCTCCTGGATGCCTACGATGCCGGCCGGATCGATGCGGTCATCGTGCGGCAGGAAGGCAGCCGGCGCGGCGGCGAGAAACTCGCCGAAGACGAATATGGCTGGTTCGCTTCGCCGCGCTTCGCATGGCGGCGCGGCGAACGCCTGCAATTGGCGACCCTGGCGCCGCCGTGCGGGGTGCGCGCGATCGCGGTCCGCGCGCTCGATAAAGCCGGCATCGCCTGGGGCGAGGCCTTTATCGGCGGCGGCGTCACCGCCGTCGTCGCGGCCGCGCTCGCAGGACTCGCGGTGGCGCCGCTGGCGCGGCGGATCGCGCCGCCGGGCCTTATCGACATCGGCCCGGCCCAAGGCTTGCCGCGGCTCGGCGTCTCCAAGGTGATGCTACATTCGAAGGTCAGCGACCCGGCCAAGCTCGCGGCGTTGCGGACGCTGGCAGCGACTTTTCGCAGCGTGGCCAAGGTGGGTTGAGACCCCTGCCCTACAAGATCGCTTCGAACGCGCTGCGCAGCGTTTCATGCCGGAACACGAATCCATTGCTGAGCGCCTTGTTCGGCAACACACGCTGGCCGCCCAGCAGAAGCTCATTGGCGAAGTCGCCACCAGCGCGACGGAGCAGCGCGGCGGGAATGCGGAAGACCGCAGGCCGATGCAGTCGCCGGCCAAGCTCCTCGGTGAATTTCGTGTTGGTGACGGGTATCGGCGCCGTCGCGTTGATCGGACCGGAGAGATCGGGCGCTGCGATGACATGCGCAATCAGACGAACCAGATCGTCGCGCTCGATCCACGACATCCACTGCTTGCCCGATCCGAGCGGACCGCCGAGACCGAATTCAAACGGCGTCAGCATCCGCGTGATGAAACCGCCATCGGTCCCCAATACCAGGCCGATCCGCAAGTAAACGACGCGCACGCCAAACTCGGCGGCCGGACGCGCCGCGTTCTCCCAGGCCTCGCACAGTTCGTGGCTGAAACAGGCGTGCGATTTGGCGGACTCGGTGAGCACCTGATCCTGCCAGAGGCCATACCAGCCGATCGCCGAACCGCTGACCAGCACGGCAGGCTTGCGCTCAAGACGCGCGATCAGCCGAATAATGTCGCCGCTCATATGAATCCGGGAATCCATGATCTCGCGGCGCTTCGCTTCGGTCCACAGACCGTTGCCGATCGGCTCGCCTGCCAGGTTCACGATCGCGTCGACTTTGGCATCGGCAGCCAACTGATCGAGGTTGGTGAGCAACGTAATCGGCGGCGGCAGCACCGCCGCCTTGGCCGGGTTGCGGACCAGCGCGATGACCCGATGACCCGCGCCGGCGAGGGCTGCAACCAGCCGACTGCCGATGAACCCGGTCGCGCCGGTGACAAGCACGGTTTGCCGCCCCAGTAATTTCTCGACGAGACATGGCGCCGGCACGCTGATCATTCGCGCAAGACGTTTGGACGCGCTAAAATCCCGCAGTCCGCAAAGCGCGGCGCCAACGGCCGATGCCGCAGCCACAACACTGAGGAGACCGGCGTAGGCCGATCTGATCCCGGTCGACTGCATGGACCATCCAATCAAAACCGGCAGCAGCAGCACCAGAATGGCGCCATAGTTGATCGCGAGCAGCGTGTGATTGATGCGTTCGCTGGCCGGAAGCTTCCGGCTCATATCCTCTTCGACGAAATCCATCAGCGTGATGACGATTTCGGCAACCAGCACCGCAATCACGATGATCGCAAAAATGCCGTGCACTTCCAGCCAGCCGAGGACGAGGAACAGAGAGGCGTAGAGAACATTGCGCACGCCATGCAGCCGGAGCTCGTAGCGCTGCGAGGGGCGCCACGCCAGCCGTTCGGTGAGTTCATGGTGGTAGAAGGTGTCAAACACGCCCATCACGATCTGGATGGCGATCAGGGTCCAGAGCAACGATGTCATGGTGCGGCCTCCCGAAACACGGCGGACTGACGAATAAGCTTCCCGAAGCGGGGGTGGATGACCTCGAGCGTGAAGCGAAATTCGTCGCTCCCGAGATCGCGATGGGTCACGGTCAGATCGCCCGGCGTGAGCCACTCCGGCAGCGGCAGCCGCAACGGCCCAACCTGGATGGCGTAACCCATGCTGCGAAACAGCAGCGCTTCGTTCACGACAGATATCCGCAACCCCATGCTGATGCCGAAGCCAACATATTCCTCGAGGCCGGTCGGGCCGGCGAAGCGTTTGGAGGAGTGGATGACCTGCGGAAAGCCATCCTTACGCGCGCAGATCCGGGTCCAGATCTGGCCGCCGGTTGCCGCATCCTCCGTCACCGTGACGATCATCGGCACGCCCGTCGCCGAGCCGGTCGGCAGCGGCCCTCCGATCAGGCGCGCAACTTGCGCGAGCCACCATCCGGCCCAGCTGCAGCTCGCTTCTTCGACCTCGCCGACATAGACGATGGTCCTGCCAGCAGCGAGGCGTTTGGAGAATCGTCTCCAGATGGCAAGCGGCAGGCGTCCCCATTGATGGTCAGGCAGGAGCGCGCGGAACCGATCGTCGTCGAGCAGCCTTTCGTTGGAAGCCGGCGATGCTGGAAGTCTTGCCATCCTTGCTGCCGCCATCGCACGCTCCCGTTACGCTCCGCTCTATTTGACTTTCCCCGCTGGCAGGAAGCTGACAATCTTCTCGCCGAGCTTGATCAGCGCAATCAGCCTCGGCCGCGGCACGTTGAGCATCTGCGTGTACCAGCGGTCGACCAGTTCGGTGAACGCCAGCATTTCCTTCAGGCGCTTGCTCGCGACCGGACTGATGGTCGGATCATCGGCGGCGTCCGAGACGCAGGCGCGCAGCGCATCGACCGCGGGATCGATCTCGCGCTCCTTGCGGCCGGCAGCAATCCGCGCCGCCACTTCCCAGATGTCGGTTTCCGCCTCGAAATGATCGCGGCGGTCGCCGAGCATCGGCGCGCGCCGGATCAGATTCCACGACAACAGTTCCTTGAGCGAATTGGAGACGTTCGATCGCGCCATCCCCAGGGTTTCCGCGATATCCTCGGCGGTCATGGGCTGTTCGGACAAATACAGCAGCCCATGAATCTGGCTCACCGAGCGATTGACGCCCCATTCGTCCCCCATGTCACCCCAGTGCAGGATGAACCGTTCGACGACGGCGGGTAGTTCTTTCTTGGCGGATATTTCTGTCATAACAGAAATATCTGACAGAAGAGGACGGATGTCAAGTGGCGACAAAGATCGATTTGGCCCGGCAAGGGTCGGCGCGTGGCCTAGCACTACAGTTGCAATTTTTGCGGCGTAAGGCGTCCCCTACCGCGCCTGCAGGATCACGCAGTCCGGCGCGGCGCCGTTATCGCAGCTTACAGCACACTCCGCCACGAGCGCGGCGAGAAGTTCGGCAAGCTTGCGGCGCAGCGCGGCGAGATGACCTTCCGCCAGCTTTCGCGCCTCGGTGCAGGAGCGCGATTGTGGATCAGCGACAATAGCGCGCGTATCTCTTCGATCGAGAAACCGAAGTCGCGACAGCGGCGGATGAAGGCGAGCCGGCGGACGTCCTCATGATCGTAGGTACACTGGCCTCCAGCTCTCGCCGCCGGGCGCAGCCGTCCAATCTCCTCATAAAAGCGAATGGTCGGAGCCGTTGTTCCGGTCCGCTCAGCCAGTATTCCAATCCGCATTGCCGCACCTGCTTTTTGTGCTTGAACCTCAAGTGACTTGAGGGAGTACCCGATCAACCGATCGGACCACAACCTTGGGAGGCTGGCCGTTCGGGGTCGTCGAAGCGATCCGGGCCGGCGTCGCGCTGCGCCGATGGCTGAGAGCGAAGATGGTTGCCGGCTAGATCGCGAAAGGACGTTGTCCCGCGACCGCGTGACAAGGTCCCGTTTTCATTATGCTTTCTTCTCAACTCGACCTGCAAAAGATCCAAAATGGAACAAGATCGGAGTTCATGCGTTTGCCCCCTTCAGGCGGGTTGTAATGATTCAAAAAGACAGGCGGCAAGGGGATCTACCCGAGAGTGAACGCAGTTTCCGACTTCTCGTTGAAGGTGTCGCCGACTACGCGCTTTACATGCTCGATCCCACTGGCATCGTCACGAGCTGGAACATCGGCGGCCAGCGGATCAAGGGTTATTCTTCCGGGGAAATCCTCGGCCAGCATTTTTCCCGCTTCTACACCGAGACCGACCGCGCCAATGGCAAGCCCGCACGCGCGCTGAAGATCGCGGAACAGCACGGCCGCTACGAAGAGGAAGGCTGGCGCGTCCGCAAGGACGGCACCTTCTTCTGGGCCAGCGTGATCATCGATCCGATCCATGAAAACGGCAGACTGGTCGGCTTTGCCAAGATCACCCGCGACATCACCGAGCGCCGTGACGCCGAGCTCAAACTCGAACAGATGCAGAAGCATCTGGCGGAATCGCAGAAGCTCGACGCGCTCGGCCAGCTTACTGGCGGCGTGGCCCACGACTTCAACAACCTGTTGATGGTCATCAGCGGCGGCATCCACACCCTGAAGAAGGGTGTTGGCGACAACGCCAGACTGCAGCGCGCGGTCGCAACCATCGAGACCGCGGTAAAGCGCGGCGCGTCCCTGACCAGCCAGTTGCTGACATTCGCGCGGCGCCAGAGCGTCAATCCGCAGCCGATCGATCTTGCCGAGCGGATCGAAGCCATCCGTGACGTCTTGTACACCGGTGTCGGCAGCGGCGTGGCGCTTACCTTCAATATCGGTCGCGACGTCTGGCCCGTTACGGTCGATATCTCGGAGCTCGAGACTGCGCTCGTCAATCTCGTCATCAATGCGCGCGACGCCATGCCGATGGGCGGAACGATTACGATCGCGGCGCGCAATCGCACGGCGATCGGCGATGCCGGCGACCAAGTCGCCGTCAGCGTTGAAGATACCGGGAGCGGCATCGCACCCGACGTCCTCGGCAAGATCTTCGATCCGTTCTTCACGACCAAGCCGATCGGCAAGGGCACGGGCCTCGGCCTGTCGCAGGTGCATGGTTTCGCACACCAGGCCGGCGGAACGGTCGAGATCGAGAGCGAGCTCGACAAGGGAACCAAGGTCACGGTGCTGCTTCCCCGCGGGAGTGCCCACCCCAAGGCCATCGTCCAGAACGTGGCGGACGCCGGCGGGAGCGGAACGGTGCTTCTGGTGGAAGACAATCCCGAAGTCGCGTCGGTCAGCTGCGGCCTGCTTGAGCAACTCGGCTATACTGTTCGCCGGGTGTCGGATGCGGAGACCGCGTTGCGGGAAGTCGAACGCGACGGGATTGATCTGATTTTCTCCGACATCATCATGCCCGGCAAGTTGGATGGCTTGGGCCTCGCCCGCCGCCTGAAGGAAATCCGTCCAGACCTGCCGATCCTGCTGACGACGGGCTACAGCGACGCCGCCGCGAATGTGCGCGGCAATTTTCCGATCCTGCGCAAACCCTATGAAATTCACGAGTTGAGCCGGGCGATCGCCAAGCTGCCGCGCTGACGTTACTTCGCGAGGCTGGGAGCGATCCGCATCTTCCAGAGATTCCAGATGCGGTCGATGACGGCGAAATTGATCGCGTCGGCTTTGATGCCCTCACCCGGCGTCAGATAATTGATATCGCCACCGAGCGCGATCGCCTGCGACTGCAGCTTCGCATTGACGTCGGTGTAATAGGCGCGGAATACCGCCATTTTGACCGACGGACCCACGGTCACGTCGCCGTGGCCGCGCATCAAGACCACCGACTTGTCGCCGAGCATTTGCACCAGCGATTTGCCGCGCGAGGGATCGCGGACCAGCATGTCGGTCTCGCCGAAATCCTTCCGGATATCCCAGACCGGTGCGCCGGCCGCCAGGAACGCCGCATTGTGAAACATCGGCCGTAACGGCACCTGGCTGACGCCGAATGGAATGACGCCCGGAGAATGGGTGTGAACGACCGACATCACATCCGGCCGCGCCTTGTAGATCTCGCTGTGAATGAAGCGCTCCAGAAACAACGATCGGCCACGGGCGTCGACGGCGTTGCCATCGAGGTCGAATTCCATGATGTCGTCAGCGGAGACCAGCGCCGGCGCCAGCGACCGCGACATCAGAAAATGGTTGGGATTGGTGGGGCTGCGCGCGCTGACGTGACCGAAGCCATCGAGCACGCCGAACTCGGCGAGGATCCGGCTGCCGATCACGATTTCCTCGTTGATGGCGGCATCGGTGCCTGCAGGCGGAACAGCCGGGGTTTGGGCGCGCGTCTGCGGCAAGACGGAAAGGCCAAGACAAACGGCCAATAACACCCTCGATGTGAACGCCATCTTCACCTCCAACTAAACCGCCCGCGCGAACGCCGAGCCTAGACCGTCGGCAGCACCGAAAAGCGTTCGCCTGCCCGCCGCAGACCGAGCTCTCCGGCGTCGGCCGGTTCCCCCGTGACGGCTTCAATTCGCGCCGATGGCGGGCCGCGGCGGCATAGCGCGACCATATTGGCGACGATTTCCGCAGGCCCTGAAAACACCGCTTCGACGCTGCCATCCCTACGATTGCGCACCCACCCCTCAAGCCGGCTTGCCGCCGCGTGGTGCTCGACCCAGGCGCGGTAACCGACGCCCTGCACGCGGCCGCGGATCGTCACGTGAAGGATGGCACCCTTCATCTATTTCTTCAGTCCGAGCAGCTCGCCGCTGCGCACTTTCATTTCCCGCTCACGCGTAACACGACCGGTCAGTTCCGGCGATGCGAGGCCTTTCAAATTCCTGGGCGAAGTCCCCTCGCGCAGCGCCTTCAGCGTCTCGTAGACGGCCTGCGTACTTGCCGCGACCGGCGCGTGGCCCTGCAGCGCGATCCGTACCCGCTGGGTAGCGAGATAATCGAGCGCGGTCATCTCCTCGGGCGCGCCGCCGAGCACGATCGGCAACCTGGTTGCCGCCGCGATCGCTTCCAGCTCCGCCGGCGTCCTGACGCCGGTGAAGAACAGAGCATCGACGCCGGTCGCTTCGTAAGCCTTCGCGCGCAGCATCGCGTCCTCGAGCGAGGTGACCGATAACGCACCGGTGCGCGCCATGATCACTAGCGAAGGATCGCCGCGGCCGTCGAGTGCCGCCTTCATCTTGCCGACGCCCTCTTCCAGCGAAATGAGTTGCGTCTTGGCTTCGCCAAAAGCCAGCGGCAGCAGCGTGTCCTCAATGGTGAGACCCGCGGCGCCGGCGGTTTCCAGTTCCTGCACCGTGCGGCGGACGTTGAGCGCATTGCCGTAGCCGTGATCGGCATCGACCAGTACGGGAAGTGCGGCGGCGCGGGACATCCGCCGCATCTGTTCGGCAAGCTCAGTCAGCGTAATCAGTGCAATGTCGGGATCGCCCAACACCGCGAGCGACGCAACAGAGCCGCCGAACATGCCAACCTCGAAGCCGAGGTCTTCGGCGATGCGGATCGAGATCGCGTCATAGACCGAGCCCGGACGAACGCATGACGATCCCTTCAGGATCGAACGCAGCGTTTCGCGGCGTTTGCGGAAGGCCATTGCGCGCTCCCTCTATCTTTTTTGTTCACGCGAATTCGAGTATCAGCGCGTCCACCGCCAGCGTCGCGCCGGCAGCCGCATGGATCCTCTTCACCGTGCCGTCGCGCTCGGCGCGCAGTACGTTCTGCATCTTCATCGCCTCGACCACGGCCAGCGTCTCGCCGGCCTTGACCTCCTGCCCCTCGGCTACCGCGATGGACACCACAAGCCCCGGCATCGGGCACAACAATTTCTTGCCGGTATCGGCGGCGGTCGTGACCGGCATCAGCCGGGCGGAAGTCGCTTCCGCCTCGGTGAAGACATAGACCGGGACCTCGAACCCCTGATGGGCCAATCGGATGCCGTTGGGAATAGCACGTGCCTGCACGGCCACGATCTGCCCGTCGATGGTGCCGTGCCAGACCGCTTCACCCGGCACCCATGAGGAGACCAGATGATGCGGATTGCCGGGCCGGCCGTCGGCATCGATGAAGCGCACCGCGATGCCGCCGGCCTCGCGCGCGACATCGAGCGCGATCTCCTCGCGTTGAAGCCACACGGCGCGGCGGCGCTCGCGCGCGACCGGCCGCCCATTCATCTGGCCGGAAATCTGCCGCTTGCGTTCGCCAAGCACGTGATCGATCGCGGCGCCGACCGCGGCGAGCCTTCGCGCGACCTCGCCTTCCGGCTGCCGCGCCGAAAACCCTTTTGGAAATTCCTCCGCGATGAAGCCGGTCGAAAGCTTGCCCTCGCGCCAGCGCGGGTGATGCATCAGGGCCGACAGGAACGGGATGTTGTGGCGGATGCCGTCGACATAGAACGCGTCGAGCGCAGTCGACTGCGCCTCGATCGCAGCCGCCCGCGAGGGCGCGTGGGTGACGAGCTTGGCGATCATCGGATCATAGAAGATCGAGATCTCGCCGCCTTCCTGCACCCCGGTATCGTTGCGCACGGTGATGCCGTTCTGGCTCACTTCCGCCGGGGGGCGGTATTTCACGAGCCGCCCGACCGAGGGCAGGAAATTGCGGAACGGGTCTTCGGCATAGACGCGCGATTCCACCGCCCAGCCGCTCAAGCTGATGTCTTTCTGCGCCAGCGACAGCTTTTCACCGGCGGCGACCCGGATCATCTGTTCGACCAGATCAATCCCGGTGACGAGCTCGGTCACGGGATGCTCGACCTGCAGCCGCGTGTTCATCTCGAGAAAATAGAAGCTCTTGTCTTGCCCCGCGACGAATTCGACGGTGCCCGCGGAATCGTAGTTCACGGCTTTCGCCAATGCGACCGCCTGTTCGCCCATCTTGCGGCGGGTGATTTCATCGAGCAGTGGCGACGGCGCCTCCTCGATCACCTTTTGATTGCGGCGCTGGATCGAACATTCGCGCTCGCCGAGATAGATGACATTGCCGTGCTTGTCGCCCAGGACCTGGATCTCGATGTGGCGGGGATCGACGATGAATTTCTCAATGAAGACGCGGTCGTCGCCGAACGAGGATTTCGCCTCGGCTTTCGCAAGGGTAAAACCCTCGGCGACTTCCGACTTCGAATGCGCGATCCGCATGCCCTTGCCGCCGCCACCGGCGGAAGCCTTGATCATCACGGGGTAGCCGATCTCGTTCGCGATCTTCAGCGCGTGCTTTTCATCGCTGATGATGCCGAGATGACCAGGTACGGTCGAGACTTTTGCCTTTGCCGCGGCCTTCTTGGACTCGATCTTGTCGCCCATCGCCGCGATGGCGCCGGCGTTCGGACCAATGAAGGCGATTCCGGCCTTCTGCAACGCGCGCGGAAAGGCTTCGCGTTCCGACAAAAATCCGTAGCCGGGATGCACGGCCTGCGCGCCAGTCTTGCGGCAGGCGTCGACGATCTTGTCGATCAACAGATAGCTTTCAGCGGCGGGAGGCGGTCCGATCAGGACGGCGTCATCGGCCATTTCGACGTGAAGCGCATCGCGGTCAGCTTCGGAATAGACGGCAACGGTCTCTATCCCCATGCGGCGGGCGGTCTTGATGACGCGGCAGGCGATCTCGCCGCGATTTGCGATCAGAATTCTCTTGAACATGGGTTTGCGCTGGCGACCTTGGGCGGGGGCAATCTGGCATGGCGGGATAAGGGTAACAATTCCGTCGTACAGCAAAACGCGACCGAGGCAACGGTATATGTCCACCCCGCGAGGCTTACGCCTTCGCCCTGCGGTTTTCAGCCGGAATAGGTCTGAAATCTTCCGTGCGCATAGGCCTGCGAGACCGCCTTCATCAGCTCGCAGACCTCGGATTCCAGATATTCGTTGGCAACGATCAGGGCGCGGATGGTGGATCGCATGTCGCCGCCGCATGCAGCAATCGCCTGGTCGATCGCTGCCTCCAGCCCATAATCCAGCTCATGATCCCTTGGCGCGTTCGGCAGTGACTTTGAGGACATGGAGAAATTCCCGACGCCGGCTTTGAGCTATGTTCTCTTTTTGTTCTATGGAAGTCAATTGGCCCCTTGGGTCGTCCAACAGAAAAAACGGCTCCGGCGCGAGGGGAACGGCACCGAAGCCGTCTCAGGGAAGGTCATCTGTCCTTACGAACGGGGAGTCCAACGCCGAGGGCTGCCGGATCGTTCCGATTTATTTCGCGGGAATGGGGGCCGCGTTGGTGTCCTGAAAAACATGGTGATAGATCAAGAAATCCACGACGCCTGCCGTGAGCGCATCCGCCACAAGCAGCGCAGCGGCAAATATCGCGAAGTCGCGTTTGGTAAAGCCGTCGAGCATCAGATATCCCCCGGGGAGGCCGGCCGGCGCGGCGTTGGCTGATTGGTTCCATGGAGCCAATCGCCGTGGCGAACGTTCAAATCTGGACAAGCGTCTGAGCCGCCGGTGGTCCGATTCTAGCTTTCGGTTCCGCCGAGCCGGAAAACGCCAGGGGACGAGTAGCCATGCTCTGTTGCCTATGTGAGTATCGCCGCAGGGACATAGGCAGAGATGACGAGCCCGAATAGTACAAACGACGACGTTTTGCCCGAAACCGTGGCGGCGGAGAGACTGCAGCGGCATCTCGAAGAAATTGCCCGCGAGCGGGACCGCGCCCATCGGGCGTTGCAGGAGCGCGAGGCCGAACTCGTTCGGATCCAGCGCATCGGCCGCGTCGGCGGCGTCGAAGTCGACTTCCGCGACGGTTTTCGCAATCGCCGTTCGCCCGAATATCTCATGATCCATGGGCTTCCGCCCGACGCGATCAACGAATCCCATGAAGATTGGGTCCAACGCATCCACCCCGAGGATCGCGAGCGCACCGTCGAACAATTTTTGGACGCGCTCGCCGGCGTGAGCGAAGACTACACGGCGGAGTACCGGATCGTGCGGCCGAACGACGGCCAGACCCGGTGGATACGTGTCGTCGCCAAAATCGAACGTGATGGCGACGGCCGTGCGCTGCGTCTGGTCGGCGCCCACATCGACATTACCGACCGGATGCTGGCGCAGGAGACGCTGCGGGAGAGCGAAGAGCGTTTTCGGCTGATCGCCGACAGCGCCCCCGTCCCGATCTGGGTGACCAAGCTCGATCGCAAACGATCATTCGCCAACCAGGCCTATCTCGATTTTCTCGGGCTTCCGTTCGAACAAGCCATCGTGTTCGATTGGCGCAAGGCGCTGCACCCGGACGACCTGCCGCGCATCCTGCAGGAGCAGATCGCGGGCGAAACCTCGCTAAAACCGTTCGTGCTGGAGGCGCGCTACCAGCGGGCCGACGGTGAATGGCGCTGGCTGCGATCGGAATCGCAACCGCGATGGGACCCGACCGGCGAGCACATCGGCTTCATCGGCGTCGCCCACGACATCACCGCGGCCAAAGAGGCGGAGAGCGAGCTTCGCCGGCTGAACGAAACGCTGGAGCTGCGGATCAGGGAACGCACGTCGCAACTGGAATCCAGCGAAGCGCAAATGCGCGCCATCCTCGAGACCAGCCATCAATATCAGGGACTGCTCAACCGCTATGGTGATGTCCTCTACGTGAACAAGACGGCGCTGGCGGGGATTCGCGCCGAAGCCGGCGACGTCATCGGCAAGCCGTTCTGGGAAACGCCCTGGTTTGCCGCAACCGAGGGCATGGGGGACGTCGTTCGCAGTTCCTTCATGGCCATCTTGAGGGGCGAAGGCGTACGCACGGAGATGTCGCTGCATCTTCCGGTCGGCGACCGCTATTTCGATTTCGCGATGCGGCCGCTGTTCGATCAGCATGGCAACGTCACCGGCGCTGTCCCGGAAGCCGTCGACATCACCGAACGCCGCCAGGGTGAGGAGGCGCTGCGCCAGTCGCAGAAAATGGAAGCGGTGGGTCAACTGACCGGCGGCGTGGCGCACGACTTCAACAACCTCTTGACCATCATCCGCTCGGCCACCGACTTCCTGCGCCGCCGCGAGCTGCCGGAAGAACGCCGCCGCCGTTACGTCGATGCGATTTCCGAAACCGTGGAGCGCGCCTCCAAGCTGACCGCCCAGCTTCTGGCCTTTGCCCGCCGCCAACCGCTGAAACCGGAACTATTCAATGTCGGCGTGCAGGTCGATAACGTCGCCCAACTGATCCGTCCCCTCGTCGGCGGCCGCATCCGGATCGAGGTCGAGGTCGGCGACCCCGATTGCTTTACCATCGCCGACGTCGCGCAGTTCGAGACCGCGCTGATCAACCTTGCCATCAACGCCCGGGACGCGATGCAAGACGAAGGACGCCTGACGATATCCGTCGAAAAAGTCCGATCGATCCCTGCGCTGCGCGGCCAGGCCGGTCGCGGCGGCGATTTCGTCGCGATCTCGGTTACGGACACCGGCTCCGGCATTGCAGGCGAAAATCTCGGCGCGATCTTCGAGCCGTTCTTCACCACCAAGGAAGTCGGCAAGGGCACCGGCCTTGGCCTCAGCCAGGCCTTTGGCTTCGCCAAGCAATCCGAAGGCGATATCGAGGTGAAGAGCGTGCTCGGACGGGGAGCGACCTTCACGATCTACCTGCCGCAAGCTGCCGCCCCGATCCGCGAAGCGGTATTGGCCGCGAGCGGCGGCGAAGCCACGACCACCGGACGCGGCTATCGTGTTCTCGTCGTCGAGGACAATGACGACGTCGGCCAGTTCTCGACCGAGCTGCTCGAGGATCTCGGATATACGGTGCGGCGTGTCGCCAATGCCAATGCGGCGCTGGCGATCCTTTCGGAAGACGAGTTTACCGTCGACCTGGTGTTTTCCGACGTCATCATGCCGGGGATGAACGGCGTCGAACTCGCCGGCATCCTTCGCGAACGCTATCCCGGCCTGCCGGTGGTGCTGACCAGCGGTTACAGCAATGTGCTGGCGGAAAACGCCGACCGGGGTTTCGAACTCATCCAGAAGCCATACTCGGTGGAGGCGCTGTCGCGAATCCTCAGGAAGGCGATGTCTGAAAAAGCGTCGGTTCGGTGAGCAGCACAGGTTTCGATCGCGCTCACCGCTGTCACCTCGGGGAACGATTTGCCGACGACGCCCCATGACGCCGCCCTGACCTGGAGCATTATCACCTTCGCCACCGCAGGGGTCATCGTCAGGCCGTTTCGACTGCCGGAGGCGACTTGGGCTCTTGCCGGCGCGCTAGCGCTGATGGCCTCCGGCCTGCTGCCGTGGGCCGATGCGCTAAGCGGCATGCGCAAGGGCATCGACGTCTATCTCTTCCTCATCGGCATGATGCTGATTGCGGAGCTGGCGCGGCACGAAGGCCTGTTCGACTACCTGGCGGCGTTTGCGGTCGACCATGCGCGCGGCTCTCCGCAGCGGTTGTTTCTGTTGGTCTACCTGGTCGGCACCATGGTCACCATCCTGTTGTCGAACGACGCGACCGCCATCGTGCTCACGCCTGCGGTCTATGCCGCAACGCGAGCCGCTGGCGCGAGTCCCCTGCCCTATTTGTTCGTGTGCGCGTTTATCGCCAACGCGGCGAGCTTTGTGCTGCCGATCTCCAACCCTGCCAATCTCGTTGTGTTCGGCGCGCGCATGCCGCATCTTGCCGAATGGCTCCGCCAATTCGCGCTGCCATCGCTCGCCTCCATCGTCGTGACCTACGTCGTTTTGCGCCTCACGCAACGCCGCGCGCTGATCAAGGAGAAGATCGAAATCAACGTCCCCAAGCCGAGATTGAGCCGCCAAGGCAAATTGACCGCCATCGGCATCGGTGTGATCGGGATCGTTCTGCTCAGCGCGTCCGCGCTCGACGTTCCACTCGGCCTGCCGACCTTCGTCTGCGGCGCGGTCACGGCCATGGCTGTGCTGCTGGCAAGCCGGCAGTCGCCGTGGCCGGTCCTGAACGACATTTCCTGGAGCGTGCTGCCGCTGGTCGCGGGACTGTTCGTGATGGTGGAAGCCCTGATCCGGGCCGGCGCGATCGCGCAGTTGAGCGAGACGCTTCGGGCCGCAGTCGCGCAATCCGTTGCCAAGACTGCGTGGAGCGCCGGCATCGCGACCGCATTGGCCGACAACATCGCCAACAATTTGCCGGTCGGGCTGGTCGCGGGCTCGATCGCCGCAAGCGACCATCTTCCGACGCAGGTCGTCGGCGCGATGCTGATCGGGGTCGACCTCGGGCCAAATCTATCGGTGACGGGGTCGCTCGCGACCATCCTCTGGCTCGTGGCGCTGCGCCGCGAGGGGCTCAATCTCACCGCCTGGCGCTTCCTCCGGCTCGGCCTTGTGGTGATGCCACCTGCATTGCTGGCGGCTCTGGCGGCGGCGATCTGGTGACGGAATGTCTTAGCGGCGCACGACGGCGCGCGGCTTCTCGCTCTTCGCGGGCGGTCGGTGATTTTCCTTGAGCTGCACCTCGACCGTCGGCAGCCGATCTCTGCCACCAGCGGCCTTCCACTCGCCGATCAAAGCCGCCAATTCCTGGCGCATCGCCATCAGCCGCATGGCGGATTCCGTGCAGTCCAGATCGTGCTTGATCTGGCTGCGGATCGAACCTTCGACCTCGCTCATGTCGGCGCGCAAAACGCTGATCTTGCGCCGGGTTTCATTAATTCTGTTGTCCATGGCTTGTTAGAACAAATAAAGAACATAGAGTCAAGCGGAAATAGCTCCTGAGGAGACTAAAAATGAACCGCATTCGGGACCGGCTGGGGGACCAGATGACCCGCGCCCAGGCGCTGCGGCTGAGGAGCCTCAGCCATGAGGCCTACCAGCCCCGGCAATTCGACGAAAAACTGACCCAGGCCGAGGCCTCGCGCAGGATCGAGGCGCTAGAAAATGAAATTGCGCTCGCGGACTCGTTCTAGGGGGCGCTAGCGGGCGCGCGCAGCCTCACCCGGTCGGACAATGTTGTTTTCGCTCAACAGGCCGAGAATGCGCTCGGCCACGAATTTTTGGCCTTCCGGCGTCCAATGGCTGCCGACGGCCGCGCCCGGATAGAACGCCGCGCCATCGAGGGAGACGAAAGGAATGTGGCTCGACTGCAGATACCGAATGAGGTCCTCGTCGCGATATTGAATCCCGACCAGGAATTTTGCTCCGTTGGCTTCCACGAATTCGCGTAGCTTGCCGACAAGCCGCTCCGTCGGGTCCGGCACAAACAGCAGCGGATGCTTGAGCTTCACATAGATCGTAGTGACCAACCGGGCGAGCCACAGGTTGCGCACCAGCCAGCTTTCCTTGAAGTATTGCTGCCGGGAGATCGGAACCGGCTGTCCCCTCAAAACCAGCGCGCCGTCGGCCGCGGTCTCAAAGTAGGGTTTTTGGTAGCCCTCGTAGCGGATGTTGGTGCTGTTATCCAACCGGTCGTTTTGCGTACAAAAGATCAGCACGACGGCCGCCGGCCGAACCTTGGTCCACAATCGTTTCAGCAATAGATATTCCTGGTCGGTGCCGTATCCCGAAACCCCGGCGGCCAAAATCTTGTAGTCGGAAACTTTAGCCTTCAACAGGTCGGTGAAGCGCTCTTCCGCTTCGGCATCGAGGCCCCACACAAACGAGTCGCCCAAGAACAGGATCGTAGGCTTGGCATCGAGGCTGAACTCCTCGTCGCGCAACCCGAGGCTATTGTTTTTGGCGTGGATGGTGCGGGCGTTGGTCACGAGGGAACTTGTATTGGGTATCGGCGCCCATCCGAGCTCGGCGTCATAGCTATAGCTGAGCGATCGTTCGCTTAGGCCTTCGCGCAGCTCCCGAAAATCGGCGACGCGGAGGACAACTTCCAGTACCGCCAACGTCACGATCGCCATCAAAAGGGACACGCCGACCGACCGGAGAATTTCGCGGAGCCTCCCCCGTTTGGTGGAATCCTGCATCTGTTCGCGCGCGCCCCCGGATGTGTCGAAAAATCCAAATACGTCGAATTCAACGTTTTCACAGAACCATGCAGGCGGGAATTCGGCAAGCATGGCGGCCGATTGGTTTCGAAGCTGTTCGGCCCTTGTGTACTTGCACGGCACCGAAAAAATAGGGAATTTAGGCTCTGCCTATCCAACGTTGCTGTAACAAATCCGTCGCGCTGCAAAACTAGACAGAGGCTGACTGGCCGCAAATCAGCCTTGTTCCGAAGGAGAATTTCATGCGCCGCGCAATCGTGCTGCTATCCGCAACCCTGGTCACATCAAGTCTGTTCGCCCTGGCCGCAAGCGCCGCGTCCGCGCAAAACAACACCCCGCGCAATTTGATCCTGTTCGTCCCGGATGGATTGCGGTCCCGCATCGTCTCCCCGCAGACCGCGCCTGCGATGGCCGAGCTGCGCGACAAGGGCGTCAATTTCAAGAATTCGCACTCGATGTTCCCGACCTTTACCATGGCGAACGGATCGGCGATGGCGACCGGGCATTATCTCGGCGACACCGGCACCTTCAGCAACACGATCTATACGGCGTTTACCTCAGTGCCTGCCGGCGACACCGTCGTCCCCTTCATCGAAAACGACGCCGTGCTCGGCGATGTCGACGAGCATTTCAACGGCGACTACCTGAACGAAGAAACCATCCTGAAGATGGCGCGTGCGCAGGGGTTTTCTACCGCGGCGATCGGCAAGGTCGGCCCGACCCTGATCTTCGATCACACCGACCGCGGCAAGAACACGATCGTGATCGACGATTCCACCGGCGGCAAGACCGGCGTTCCCCTCTCCGACGAAATGAAGGACGCGCTGACCAAAGCCAACCTGCCGCTGACGACGCCCTCGCGCGGCGACAACGGCAAGGCCGGCGATGCCAAGACGCCGGGTACGACATCGGCCAATACCGCGCAGCAGGCCTACATGGCCGACGTCGCCACCAAGGTGGTGCTGCCGATGTTCAAGGCGCGCGGCAAGCCGTTCGTCTTGGTGTTCTGGTCGCGCGATCCCGACGGCAGCCAGCACAATCAGGGCGACAGCCTCAACACGCTCACGCCGGGAATCAACGGGCCCACCTCGCTAGCCAGCATCAGGAACGCCGACAACAACCTTGCGCAGTTGCGAAAAGCCCTCGACGATCTCGGGCTTGCTGCGAGCACCAATATCATCGTCACGGCCGATCACGGCTTTTCGACCATCTCGAAGGAGAGCAAGACCAGCCCTTCGGCGAAAATCAGCTACGACGACACACCGAAGGATTTTCTGCCCATGGGCTTCCTCGCGCTCGATCTTGCGAAAGCGCTGGAGCTGCCGCTGTTCGACCCCAACGACAAGAACGCGCGCGTCGCCGATAACGCGCACCCCAAGGCCGGCAACGGCTTGCTCGGAAAGGACCCGACCAAGCCCGACCTTGTCGTCGCCACCAACGGCGGATCCGATCTGATCTACCTTCCGAACAAAGACAGGAAGCTCGCCGAGCGCACCATCAAAGCGCTGCTCGATCAGGACTATGTCAGCGGGCTTTTTGTCGACGACGCCATCGGCAAATTTCCGGGCGCGCTGCCGATGTCGCAGCTCAATCTGAAGGGCAAGGCAGTGACGCCTAACCCGTCGATCGTCGTCAATTTCCGCACCTATACGACCGGCTGCGACGAGCCGACCAATTGCTCGGTCGAGGTCGCCGACACCGTGCTGCGGCAGGGCCAGGGCATGCACGGCAGTTTCGGCCGCGGCGACACCCTAAACTTCATGGCGGCGATCGGGCCGGATTTCAAATCAGGCTATGTCGACGCCCTGCCCGTCAGCAACGCCGATGTCGGCACCACCGCTGCGAAGATTCTGGGGCTGAGGCAAAAGACGAAGGGCAACCTGGTTGGCCGCGCGATGACCGAGGCGATGCCCAACGGCACCACGCCCAAGGCAATTTCCGGCTCCATCAAGTCCGAGCCTGCCGCGGGCGGCCTGCGCACGGTCTTGAACTTCCAGCGCGTCGGCTCGCAGCGCTATTTCGACGCGGCCGGATATGCGGGCCGCACGGTCGGGCTCGAGGCCGAAGGGGGAAAACAAAAAACGGCGGGGAAATAGCCCCGCCGCTCTCGATAGTCGAAAGGCGCGAACTTCCTACATTCCGATATCGAACACGTTGGGAAGCTGCGCCAGCGGCAGCGCGGCCGCACCGACGATGGTCGCAACCAGCGCCATCAGGGTGCGGTTGCCGCGCCGCTTGCCGCGCATTTGCCTTGCGATCCATTCCAGCACTTCGACATCGACGCCGACGGCTTGCGTGGGCGCCCAACTCTCGATCGCGGTTTCCGGCGACAGCGCCACCGTTCGCGGCGGCACCGCCAGGCCGGACTCGGAGGCCGCGTGATGCACGACGGCTTTGGCGAGGAGATCGTCAAACCGGCCATCGTCGCTGCGCTCGGCGGCGGCGTCATCGATCTCGAACAGGGCCTCGGCTTCAGCCCGGCTGACCGGCTGATGCTCGACCGCGGTCGCGGTCAGGATGCGCGCGCACCAGGCGGCGTCATCGGCATCGAGCGCGCGGGAAAAATGGACACGGCCCCTGGTGGTCGGGCCTTCGCCGGTGATCACGCCGTCACGCACGATGGTGAGCGCATGGGCTGCGGTCTTTCGGCAGGAGGGTTCGAGGGCGCCGTTGGCTTCGGCGGTCTTGTTGGTAGCGGCAGACATAGTTGCACTTCTCAGTTTTTTGTTCAGGTCCAGCATGTCCATGCGGGCATGAACGAGCGGTTAACGATTCGAAACTTCGATCGTTAGATCTCTACATGGTTGCAGATTGGTCGCATTTATTCCCGAGCCGGCTCGGGAACCCGGCCGGGCGCCGGGCGATGAGGACCATCAAAGGCAATATCTGGGCAGTCAGGCTTTGGAGGCCATTGTGGTTTTTCGCCGCAGGGAGCGCCGATCAAAAGAAGGTGCTAGGGGTTCCCCCGGATGGAGAATGATTTACCCTTCTGCATCCGAGCCGTTCACTTAGCGCCGTTTGCCGACTATATTCGCAAAGGCCAATTCCCCTGCAACTTGAATGACATGGAGCTGTCACATGGCACTTCAGATTGGCGCTGTCGCCCCCGATTTCGAGGCTGAGACCACCGAAGGCAAGATCAAATTCCACGACTGGATCGGCAATAGCTGGGCGCTTTTGTTCTCGCATCCCAAGGATTTCACGCCGGTCTGCACCACCGAGCTTGGCGCGCTCGCGAAGTTGAAGCCGGAATTCGACAAGCGCGGCGTCAAGCTGATGGGCCTGAGCGTCGATCCCGTCGACCGGCATTCGAAATGGGCCGAGGACATCAGGGAGACGCAAGGCGCGGCGCCCAACTACCCGATGATCGGCGACACCGACTACAACGTCTCGAAGCTGTACGACATGCTGCCGGCATCGACCTCCGGCGATCCCTTGAAGCGCACGCCGGCCGAAAACCAGACGGTGCGCAACGTTTTCGTCATCGGGCCGGACAAGAAGATCAAGCTGGTGATGGTCTATCCGATGACGACGGGACGCAATTTCCAGGAAATACTGCGTTCGATCGATTCCCTGCAGATGACGGCAAAGCATCGCGTCGCAACGCCGGCCGACTGGAAACAGGGCGAAGACGTCATCATCGCCGGCTCGGTCTCAGACGACGAGGCCAAGACGATCTACCCGCAGGGCTGGAAATCGCCGAAGCCGTACATCCGGATCGTGCCGCAGCCGAAGTGACGGCCGCGGTCGCGAGGTAAGCGAGCAACCGAGACCGTCATTCCGGGGCGATGCCAACGGGTCTGGCCTGTTCTGTTGGCCGGCCCGATGACAGGCTCCGCAACGAACCCGGAATCTCGAGATTCCGGATGAAGACGCTCTTAGATCTTCGGCGCCAGCCAATTGGCAACGAGAAGCCCGGCGGTCGATGAGACCGCGGTGACCGTCGCGCCCCACGACACATCGACGACCGCGACCGGCCAGCTCCAGTGCTTGAGTAGCGACAGCGACGTCAGGTCGAACGTCGCGTAGCAGAACAATCCGAACAACCCGCCTTAAAGTAGCGACGATTGAGAGGTCGTGCCTGCGCTGCCGATGACAAAGATCAGCACGCCCACGACGTACAGCAAATAAAACAGGATCGCCGGCGCAATCCTGATCTCGCCCAGCATGTCGCCGACCTCCGAGGAAAAGAAGCCCCTGGCGACGACGCCGAGAAACAGGAAATCCAACGATATCAGGGCAATCAGCGTCGAAAGATAGAGCACAAAGTACCGGTTCACCTCAACCTCCAGCCCGCCGCAGCGGGCAGCAATCTGGCGCATCACATTGATATTACGAGCCGGGGCCATTGGTGGTTTCACGCCCGACCGGTCGTGCCGCCCCACAGCCGCGATCAGGCCGCCCGCACGCCGTCGATCAATTTCTCGACCTCGGCCTTGAGGTGAAGGAAAGCGCCTTTGCAGTTCGAAACGCGCCGCCTGAGGGCGCGCTCGCGATCACCACTCTTCCGGACAGGGATCGACGATCTTCCAGAGGTCTTCGCCGTTCTTGATCTTCTTCATCTCGGTGGTGAGCCCGCCATTGCGGCGGATCCAGTCCTTCACCGTGTTCGGATAATAGGACATCAGGTCGGAGGTGCCCTCGGAACTGGTGACCTTGATGCCGAAGGTGAAGGCCTTGTCGTAATACGCCTGATGGAAACCGAGACTGGCCTTCGGCGTCACGCAGATCTTGTTCATGGGCACGATGCCGAACACCAGCGTGCAGGCCGAATTGCAGATGCCGTCGATGATCACGCGCTCACGATGGTCGCGGATGCGCTTGTATTTGGCCTTGTATTCTTCGACATAGCCGCCGTGATCGCGCGTGATGTGCAGATCGGCGCGCGCCGGCGCCGCGGCGAAAAAGCAAACCAGCAAAGCGAGAGGCGTGATGCGCATGAGGTGATAAAAATCAGGCAGCTTTTCAAAACGGGAAGTCAGGTCCATAGGCCCGACCAGATGCCAAAATCAGACCTTAAGACTCTGGCGGGACTGTGTTGGGAATTCGTTAAGCATCCGCTAAAGACCAAAAATTGGCGTTGTGTGGCTGATTTCCCGCAGCTTTTCGCACCGTTTCGCGCTAAATGAGAGCCAACAACGGCCGAATTTGTCTCTTCCGGCGAGATTTTTGCGGAGAATCGAGATGACCAAAGTGAAGCTTTTCGCCACCGCCGCCATCCTGTCCGCGGTAGCCATCGCGCCCGGCGTTGCGCAGGCGCGCCATCATCGCCACCACTACCATCAGGCTTATTGGCCGCTGCCCTACCCGATCAGCTACATCCACAATTATGGCCCGGGCCTTACCCCCGGAACCTTCGCCTACTATGACGGCCCTTCGACCAATCACTGCTATCAGAGCTCGGCTGCCTATATCGGCCAGGACCGACGCCTGTATCCCTGCTTCTAGAGCATGATCCGGACGCCGTTCGGAGCATGGGTCGGCTAAAGCTACTTGTGAAGCTCTAGACGACCAGCGCATTCATTCCGAGTGACGATCCACTCACGATAAAGAAAAACGGCCAGCGCTACCAAGCTTGGCGTCAGCGCCAACATCACACCGAACATGATGGCCTGAAATGTTGTCATAGTCGGCCCCCCAGCCACGTGCGTTATCCGCCCAAAGCCCGTTCTACGAGCGGCGGGCCATGGCGGGGATCAATCGTGGTTTGATTATGACGCTTTGATCTAAGGTTGTGGATTTCGCGGCACGTAGGACTACGGGAGTTCGGCGGCTCGCCCTCCGACCAATCACCGCTACCAGAGCTCGGCCTATATCGGCCAGGACCGCCCCCTGGGCTTGCGCGGACCGGCTTGAAAAGCAGACCGCTAAATGCGAACTGGTCGGCGTGACGGTGACGGGTTGGTTCGAAGCCGCTACAACCATTGCGACGACTTAGGCGCTCGTAGCTCAGCTGGATAGAGCATCGGATTTCGATTCCGAGGGCCGGAGGTTCGAATCCTTCCGAGCGCGCCAATGAGATCAAACACTTACACTCAGTTTTAACTCTCAAATCTGCCCAGAAAACCCGCCTGGGCAGACCATGGGCAGATTTGCAGGCCCGCCCAGTGGCCTTTGCTAGTGCCCGGTGTCTGGTAGCCCCGAATGCCAGCAATCGGCTATAGCCCGCCCCGCGCGCGCCGCGTTCGGCCATCTAAGATCGATTGAGGGCAGCGATTACTTGCCGCTGAATATCTGCGTGAACAGCGATGCCCCGACCACAGGCTTGCCGCCGTTCATGAGCGGGATCAGCCCCTGCCTTAGCCTCGCCACGGCGTTGGCGTAGCTCATGAAGCCGCGACCGCTCTCGGCTGCCGCCAACCGGTGGCGCCGATATGCGTTGGTGAATTCCTTCAGAGTGCCGGTGCCGCGTAGCGAGCTCCATGAACCGGTCGAGCCGCTTGGCCGCTTCGCCCGCGCGCGAAACCGCGATGTCGTGTTCGGTCAGTGTCGCCTGTGAGTTCGCCGCTGCCTCGCGAACGGCCGAGATCGCTTCGTCGACATCCGGATTGTCACCCGCTATGTGGCGCGCCCTGGTCGCGACCGATCTCGCCTTCGCGGCTGGCAGCCAGAAGATCGCGACCGCGTCCGGATCGGGTTTGGTACCGGCGCTGATCGCGGCGCCGTCGATGTCGCTGGTGATGCTGATCGCGCTGGCGCCGGAAGCGATCAGATATTTGATCGCGGCCTTCGATGATGCCGGTGCGCGTGGATTCGGCTGAATGTCCGGCGTTTCGATTTCGGTGACGTCGTCGAGCATCGGGACATCTCGGGAAGGAGATGGCCGCATTGCATACGCCTCGCGCGCGCCGACGTCAAAGTCCCGTGTCAGGAAGGCGACGGAAAAGCGTCGGCACCAATCCTGATCACCAGCGACGGGAATACATCATCAAAATCCTGCCGCTTGATGACGCGATGCCCGGGCAACGTTATCGGCTCAATACTCGGCTGCTGTATGAGGTCAACAACGACCACGCCGTCGCGCGGCCCCAACACTCCGGGCGCAAATTCGACAATTCCCGAGAATGCGGCGGGATCGCAAACCGCCCCGAGTTTTTTGGGGCTGTGTCCGGCAAACATGCCGAGATGCTCGGTTCCACGGAATGCGCTTGTTATTGGTTGAAGCTGCTTTACGCCGAATGCCTTCCCATAACTTTTCGAGTGCATCCTGCCGTCGCGATGGTAGCTCGTGTGAGGGTCCCAACCGCCGTCTGTACGCGGCACCAAAACATAAACATCGCCCTTTGGGTCTCGCCGAACCCACAACGTCAGCCACAATTCAGAACCATCACGAAGGGCTACGGCGTACCGATACTCGCCCGGCCGCAATGGCTTCAGGTTCATCAGGCCAAGCGAGCTGGACGGCTTGCATTCCTCATATATGCTGCGCCAAATCTCAAGCTGGTCCGGGGGGAGGATGGTGTCGCCAAGCTGATATTTGAGCCATCCCTCGAACGTGTTGAGATCATCCTCGCTGGTGAAGTCCGGCATCTATCGACTTAAGAACCTTAAACCAAAGATTTGCTGGGAAATCATAGCATTTCCCCACATCATGTGCCTCCATTTGGTCGCTGACCCGCCTTCTGGGGCTGACCCCCGGTATCCACCGCAATCCGCAGCGGCTTGCCGATGCCGTGCGACCGGGCGCATCCTCTCGCGATGGGCACGAAGTCACGAGAGCAGATTTACGGCAGCTCCATCTGAGCATCGGCGGAGCGCGCGAAGCAGGCGCGCAAGGAAGCTGACCGGCTCGCCTGCGAGGCCTGGAACAAGCGCATGCTCGGCTACAAGGGACCGGCGCAGCCCTCGCCTGCTCTGGGCGACGCGCTCAATGCCGGTTACCGATATCTCGAAGTCCGATGCCTCGGCTGCGAGACCCATCAGACCGTCGCCCTCGATATCGTGCGGCGGCCGAAGACGACGCCGATCCACGAGCTGGAGCGCTACATGCGTTGCAAGCATTGCTCGCAAGTTCGAGGCTACCCATACAAGCGCAGTCATCTCGTGGCGCTGCGGGCGACGAAAATCTCCGCGAGCGACCCGCCGTCGACTTGGTGGCCGGGGGAGCGTTAGCCACAGTGGGTATCTATGGTGTTGACTGACACACCCGCATCTCGACAACTTACAATTGCGACGCCATGCTTCCCCGATGACACCTCGCCTGCCCGGGCTTCCGACCGTCTCCGCTTTGATGCTTGCCGCAATCATCACGGTAGCGCTCGGATTATGGGGAACCTTGGACCTCACCAAACTAAAGGAATGGCAAACGCTGATGGCGGCGATAATTGCTCCGTCCATTGCTATTTGTGCCGCGTGGATCGCCTATAGGGCGGCCATCGCAAAAGTCGAGCACGACCGGGAAGGAGGCGCACGTAGAAGAAACAGTGAGCGACTCGGTCTTTTCCCGCGGCTGCGAGCGGCGCTGAGACAAACACTGTCAGATGCAGGCCAGCGTGTGACCCTGATCGAACGTCAATCCCCCAACCTCGCGCAGCAGATCGTACTGACCCCGGCGCACCTCAAAATCTATAACCCGCCTTCGCTTGCCGAGGCTTGGGAGAGCATCAATTTGGTACCTCCCAGCCTCATCGGAAACATCGAGGGACTGCGACGTCTCATTCCGTTGATTGAAGAAGAGCTCGCAAGGTTTCCTGAGCAGAAGTGGGAAATCAACTTTGTTCCGTTCTTCCCCGGCGGACCGCCTTCCCGGCGTATTGTGGATGACTATCTGACCCTTCACGCTGAACGCTGCCAGGTGATCCAAATTCATTGCGAGAAGATTATCGGAGAACTGGATCGAGCAATTCCGGACCTCCAAAGCCGGTTCGACCAGAGCTAAGCTTCGCCGATGTGCAACCTCTACAGCATCACCACAAACCAAGAAGCCATCATCGCGCTCTTTCGCGTGATCAACCGCTACGTCGGCAATCTGGCGCCGATGCCTGGCGTGTTCCCCGACTATCCGGCGCCCGTCGTCCGTAACGCTGGCGCCGACCGCGAGCTGACGATGATGCGCTGGGGCATGCCGCCACCGCCGCGCAACGGCGGCCCGCCGGTCACCAACATCCGCAACACGTCTTCGCCGCACTGGCGGGGCTGGCTGAAGCCGGAGAACCGCTGCCTGGTCCCGTTCAATAGCTTTGCCGAGTATGCCCCGGAGCCAAACCCGAGACCAAGAAAAAGGACGTCGTCTGGTTCGCGCTCAACGATGACAGACCGCTGACCGCCTTCGCTGGCATCTGGACCGAGTTCGGAGGCGACCGCGGAACCAAGTCCAAACCGATCCCCGGACCGCATCTCGTCTATGGCTTCCTGACGACGGCGCCGAACGCGATCGTCGAACCGATCAATGACAAGGCGATGCCGGTAATCCTGACCACCGATGAACAGCGCGATGTCTGGATGCGCGCGCCCTGGGACGAGGCGAAGGCGCTGCAGCGGCCGTTGCCGGATGATGCGCTCAAAATTGTCGCCCGCGGCGAAGCAAAAGAGGATCAAGCCGCCGCCGCATAAGCTGGTCCAGCCCCTTCGACGAGCCGATCCCGCTTGCCCCGCGGGCCACCAGCTCGTCACCCTCGAGGACGCCGGAACCTATATCACCCTGATGGCTGGCGGCGCGTATCGCGGCGTCCGACAGACAGGGTTTCAGGGCCGCTCCTAACGCTTCGTCACGGTCGGATAGACCAGCGATTGATCCTCAAACTCCTCGATCGGGAGCTTATTTACACCGGCGGCTGTGTGGAGCTCCTGCAACGCGGGCATAGCAGCGGTTCCGGCGGACAGCTTGGTCGAAGGAGACCATAGCATCGCGGTCGCGGTCGTGGCGGCGAATAGAGCGAAAACTGCGAAAGCAGAAATCATCAGACGCTTCATGAGAAATCTCCTGTTCAATTCCTTGGAAAAGTCTGTGCCATTTTAACTAGCTCGAACCGCGACGCACGAATGTGAGCTGCTTCACGTCTCGCGTTCACTTGATGCTGAGAGAGACCGCGTCGCTTCTTCCAATCGGGTGTCTCTGGCTCATGCAGCATCGAGTGCGACACTTTGCAGCGATCCCTTCAACTCGGCTTCCAAGTCCAGAACGATATCGTGGAGCAAACGGGCCGCAATTGGGTCTGTAGTTTCTTGTTCTAGAATGCGGTAGCGCTCCACCCGATCGCGCCGCTCCTTCCAGTCGTAGTCCTCAGGCATTGTCCGATCCTCCCTACTACCCGACTCGGGGAGACGACTTTTATTTCTTTGGGACCTGGAATTTGGGCCGACTTGAACGAAAGTGAGGCGCGCCCGCGTCGCTGATGGCACAATACGGCGACGTTTAGTTGTCCTGCTCCTCGATGGAGGCAGCAACTCTCAGTTGCGCCCGCTCCGGCTTGGGACTTGGGGTGGTAGCCGAAAGCCCGGTCCTAATTGGCACCGGAGCGACCGAGAAATGGCTGCCCGCTTCGCCACACCGCTATGCCGCTTGACATATCGACGCTGGCGCTGCTCGGCGAGACAGACGCTATAAGCACGACATGCCAAAAGAGAAACGTAAACCACTGCAGCTAATCGCGTCAGCCCATTGTACTCGTTCGCGAACGGCAACGGCGGCGAGTTCGAATTGCCGCGGACGCCAAGGTGAAGGGGGCGCAAACCTTCATGCGCATGCGCTCGGCTGGCGCCTGGGCGTTGAGCGCGGACCAAGGCAGCGTTTGGCTGGGCGTGATCTTTTCCCAGATGGCCCCTGCACAACTCTAGGAAGGCCGCTGGTGAGTCCGTGAATTGCGGGCTAAAAGGGTGTGCCGGGCTATCCCTTCTGTCGCACAGCGTGCCAGCGGACGGCCCCGAACCAAATCTTTTTTCCTGTATTTGAATCCTCGTTCTGTTGCGTTGGGATTTGAGATGCCATGAGCAGCGCCCGCGCGATCCGATATCGCAGACTGGCCCTCGCCGAGCAGGACAAGGCCAATGCGGACCTGCTTCTTAAGCTCGCAGATGAATGCGATCGGGGGATTCTCTGCACAGCTGAATGGCGTTCGGCAGGGCCATCCCGCAAAAATGAGCAGCCGCCAAAAGCTGGCATGCGGCTTGAGTGGGACCCACAATAACCGACGTTGAAAACCAGTCCCGAACCGGGGCCGCCAGCGCCGTTAGTTCCGGACCTGGAAAATCGGGTTCCCGACGAAACGTGGTCAACAAGCTGACGAAGCCGTTTTTCCTGGACCGCTAAGTCGGCCTGAAACGATGATCTGCATCAATGCCGTCGACCAAACAACGAGGTGTGGTCATATTGGCATTCATCCTCAGTTTGATTTACCAGCATTCTTGCAGAAAATATTTGGCCGCCGTTCGAACGTACAAACGGTGGACCTGAGCGCCCTGCTGTTCTCCGCGTTAGCTCTCATGCGCTAATGAACGCTGAATCTGAGCCCCCGGAGAACTGCGTCCGTGAGGCGCGGGACCGGAGCCCCGGTCCGAGAAAGCCGTCGCTGATATCAACCTTGTCGAGCAGCTCGATAGCTATGCCCGGGCTGGACCCGCGGGCATCGGAAGGGGTAAGTCAGCGACGGCTCTTGCTCGGACACCGTGACCCACCAGAAGGTCATGATCAGCGCAAACATGACCGCCAGAAGGTCATGACGAGGGTGCGCCGGAACGGTTAATGGATGGTTAAGTCTGGGAGAAGCGCTGCCTTTTTCGGTCGATGTTCATAGGTTTGAGCCGGACCGCCCGGCACGAAGCGAGGCGGCCCGGTGGCGGCCATATTTACTGGGCGCGCCTGGGCAACGGCCTCGAGCTGAGCAGCAATTTCCCGATTTCGCCAAGCCATCGTCGTCTAATTCATCAATTTTATCGATTGCCCGTCGTGTAAAATCTCGAACCGGGGATACGTGTTCGATCTTCACCGTGTCACCGCGGGCGTATGCTGTCCGGGCTTTCATTGAAAATTCCGCCTTTTCATATTTGCGACGATTGTTGGGTGGCTCAGGTCGGGATAAACGAGACAGAGACCAAGCATATTCAAAATTCTCTCAGCGCTGTGAATTGCGCCCCCGTTGTCAGTGAAGCCCGCCGCGCGCATTCGCTTACACAGCTTCGCGGCTAAGCGGAACATGGGTATCAAATTGCCGGGATGATATTTGCGCTGTTTCACTTGCCCCGATGCTCGGTGCTTGCGGCGATGGGGCCGAAAGACTGGCGGCCAGGCACGGGGGCTGTCAACACCCGCGATCCGCAGGGGCTCTGATGCGTCCCAAGCCCAACCCATAGGCGATTTGCCTGCCGCTCCCGCGAGCGCTTTGATAGAGATCGGGCCGAAGGCGAAGGTGACAAAGTGATGGGCAAAGACGGGACGCTGTCAAAAGCCGCCATTCGAGCGGCGAAAAAAGCCGGCCAGCAAACGGCTAGATATCTCCCTGCCGATCCTGAGTTCTGGCTTCGGCAGTGCGCCTTGGCGGGCATCAATGTGGTTGAGCACGCCGAGAGGTTAATGATCTTGTACGACGGACTTGGCCCGGATCGAGAGCAAGCCGAGTTTCTCAAATCCTGGCTACACGCCACGCCGGGCGGCGCTGACGCCGTCCGATCCATGTTGAAGAAGGCGAAGTAAGCAGATCGCATGCCCGCCCTCACCCGCCGCCGATCACCAGACCACCGGCAGGAATGCTGGCACATATTTTATGGCGACATCCATGCCGGGACGATCACCGAGCGCGTCGGCAATCCGCACGCTACCAACCGATGGGAATGGCGCTGCGGCTTCTATCCGGGATCGAATCCGGGCGAGCATCAGAGCGGCACCGCCGCCAGCTTCGCCGAGGCCCGCGCCGATTTTGAAAGCGCATGGAAGATCTTTTTGTCAAAGCGCACCGAGGCAGACTTTCGGGCGTGGCGCGATCAGCGGGATTGGACGGCGCGCAAATATGCCGCGTGGGATCGCGGCGAGGGTTTGCCCGCGCAACGCCCGAGGGCGCGATGAAGTTCGTCGCCGCCCGCGCGTTCTCCGATCCCGATGCAGCGGCGCGCAAGCTGGTGGAGATCGCCAGCACCGCCGAGGCGGCGCAGGACGGCCGCATCTCAATTCGAGCTTAGTTAATGAGGCGACCTCAGCTCGCCCATCGTCCAACCCGACACGTCGGACTGCAACGGGTCGGTGCTCATTTGCACTTGGTCGATGTGACTGCACCCCGTGCAGCGGAGCGTCCAGTGCTCAAAGCACGCGCGGGCCTCGGCAATGCGTCGAGAAGTAATGACGTAATAATCATTGATGGGGTGGTCGGCCATAACGCAGACTAGACCGGGCCGCCGCGCCGCCGCCGACTGTAGTTTAAGCAAATGTGCCGTCGCCGTGAGCGCATGGGAGAACGAAAGGTGACGGCGTCACGAACGGGCCGCCAACTGAGGCAGCCTTACCTTGTCGGCAATCGGGTGGTTCCCTGCGCACGAACTCCTATCGTGTCCCGAAACATAGGAGCACGACATGCGCAAGTTTCATTCTATAGCGGCCCTATGCGGCGACGGCCTGCGGCCAGAGTTGCAGGCCCTATTTGACCGCTTGGCGATTGATCCCCACTCTGAACTTTTCGTCAGAAGCGACGGTATGACACAGTCTGGGCCAGACCACATGCAAGATTTTTCCGAAGTTCTAGTTAGGCCACTGCGAAATTCAACTTAGGCCACTAGGGATTAAAACAGGCCAGCACCAGATTTGGCAGGTTGAGCGCAAGATAGGCCGGTTCGATACAAGCCGGGCGCGGTTAGCTCAAAGAAAACTTTGACACGGATACGCGTGCGTCGACCGGGCACCGGGCGAGCGGCGGTGGCGTTTCTGCATTCCAAGCCCAACCCATAGGTGCTTTTGCCGGTCGTTCCTTCGCATTTTTTATTCCAACGGTGCTCGGAACGGTTTCCGCTGCCCGACATTAAGTAGCGTCCATTTTAGGTTAGTTGGGGGTTCAAATGAGTTCCTTCCCAGCAGCGGTTTATGACCGCCGACGAGACGCGTCTTTCAATCCTCTTCCGCGACGCAGCCGATCTCCATCTTCAGTTATGCGAATTGAAAAAATTGCGGTACCGGGTCAGGCAAGCGGAGCGATTGGCTCGGTCGCGCCCTCCACGGCGAGCCCCTTCGATGATCCGATTCCGGTCCCGAAGGGAAAGCCGCTTCTGACGCTCTCAAGGATACGGCGGACTACATCACGAAGCTGCCGGAGACCGAGCAGCACCATCCGGCATGGCAGGCCGCCGTCGAGGCCCTGATCTTGGTCGCGGAGACGAACGGCCCAACGATGTTCGCCCGGATCGGCATGCTGCAAGCGATCAACCGACATAAGCCCGTTGAATTCGATCCGAAAACGCAAAAGCCCGCTGGAGGGCAGCGCAAACTGGCGAAGGACCGAGCGCGCCACCTGAAGACCTGAGGCGACCGGAACCGAATGGCCGCCTCCCGAATTAGTTCAAGGTCACTCCAATACGAGGCGGTTTGACCAGGCGATGAACTATATGTCCCAGTTGGCCAGCGCCATGCTGGTTCTCGTGTTCGCGGCGGTGATGTTAGTCGTTGGACAACTGTATATCGAAAACAAGTCAGCGAAGACGCCTATCATCCGCGCCGCTCAGGCTTTGCCAATGCTTGAAAAACCCGCGCGAGCAGCGCCGGGCCTAGCGCGGTAACTTTAATTGGTGAGGTTAAATCGCGGATTACGTTGCCGGTGCCGAAGGCCCATGACCGACGAACAGCTCGCAGCCATGCACAGGTTACTCGCCGAGTACCATCGCAGGCTTGCCAAGAAAGCGGTGCTCGACGTCGTGCAACGGTATCACTCCGATCTTGCGCAGCGGCTTTCGGATGAGGCCGCGCTCATACCAAGGCGGACGGCGATTGTGGAGCGCCTTCACGAACGCGAACAACGAGAAAAGGACAAAGGCGTGTGAACCGCATCGGCCGCCGCATCATCATGCCCAAAACAGGCCACTGCCAAATTTGTCCGGGACTTTTAGTCCACGCGACTAGCGACGCGGCCCCTCTAAGCAAACTCGCTGCCGGTTGGAGTCGGAAGACAAAGAGGCCACCAACTGAGGCGGCCTTACGTTGTCGGTGTGCCGGTATTCAGAAGATTGGAAACGGCGGTCACTAGCTGCGCTGGCGCGAACGGCTTTTCCAAAAGGATGCTGTTGGGCACACCGCGCGAGGGCCATTGATCCGCAGCCGCGCCGGACATGTAAATGATCGGGAACGCCGGGTCGATTTCCCTGATCTGTCTCGCGACATCCCAACCGCTCAGCCTGCCCTTCAGGTTAACATCGGCAACGAGTGCCTTGTAGTTTTTGGTCTTGCCCTTGAACAGGGTTAGCGCTTCTTCCGCTGAGGACAGAATGTCGCTTGCGAAGCCGCCGTCAATCAGGGCGTCCTCAACAACACCTTGGAGCAGATAGTCGTCCTCGACGACGAGAATAAGAGGTACCTCAGACACCACCATTAGCCCCCTCGCCCTGCCAAGGGCTTCGGTGGCCTACTACGACGCGGGGGGTTTTGTTCCTGAGAATTGTTCAAAAGTGAACACAACTATTCGGACGGCTTCAGCTCGCGGGCAAACAGATAGTTGTAGACCCGTCGTGTCCCCGCCGCGTTAATCCGCAGCATTGGGCTGCGAGAGTCCGCTGGCGAACAGACATGTGCACAAAACCGGATCAGGCTTCTTAGTGGGCATTGCCCCATCTCTTCCGGTGAAAGCCCTGTCCGATAGCCCCCGGACGGGGCTTTCGTTTGGCACATGCTGTTGATCGCGGCGCTCGCGGTCGTCTGGAATTTGCTCCGGCCACGAAAGAGGCCGCCAACTGAGGCGGCCTTAACTTGCCCGTTGTCGCCGTCGCCATCGCCGCAAAACCGGCACGCCGGCGTCCCACATGGCAATGATCATGATCGCGCTAGCCGCAGTTCCAAGGAGCACTAGGATGACAACGAGCGTGTAAATCATGGCAACTCACCAACGCGACGGACAGTACCCTCTCTTCTCAGCCTTGGTCTGAGCAAAATTGAACATTCTTAATTTTTGAACCGGGCCATATTCGGATCATGACCTCAAAACCCAAAGCGCTCACTCGCGAAGAGTTCGCTTCACTGCTTGCGGTCGGCAAGTGCTCGGTACTCGACCCGCCAGCAGTAATTCCCGCCAAACACAGCGCCCGGCTCATCGGGCTAGGATACGTGGCGGACCTCGCTGACCGGCTCCGGATGACCACGCCCGGCAGGCAGCGGATAGCTGCAGGATTTGAAAACAGGCCAGTAAGGCTCGCTACGAATACCACAACATGACGAAGACCCCGACGGCACAAGCGACGACCACAACCGTCGCCGCAGCAAAATAAAAATCTTGTTGGTCGCCGGTCATCTGGTTATCCGCTTAAGCGCCGTCGGATGTGATCGGCTATAGCCGAACGTCGCGGGCCGCTACCGCGCCGTTTCCCCTAAATGGCCCCAGCTTCGCCCCCGAACGGGGGCCGCTTCGCGTTGTCGCCGATGGCCGCGCGACCTATCGCCCATGCTGCGGATCGTTGTTGGAAGGACTGGATAGCCGGCGGATCAAACGGCACTCAGCGAGCCGCCCATGTCGTCTCCACTTAGCGCTCGCTGATGTCGCTCCCGCCGATGTCCGCTCTGCGGCGCATTGCGGACTCTTGTCGCGAGCGCGCTTGCCGGTCTTAAGGTTGGCGCGCGCTATTCGAGGGAGTTGCTAGATTTTCGAGGGGGGCCGTCAGGCGGCAAATGAGTCCGGTTGATCCATACGACACTTCAACGGAGCCTCTGAAATCGTCTTGTAGTACCCGAGAAATGAGGCGCGAACCAAAGCCCACACCGGCGGGTTCCGACGCAGGTGGGCCACCAAACTCCTGCCAGACGAAAACGAATTTTGGCTCACCCTCCTGATCTTCGGATGTCCATGTAATCGACACGTGGCCGCTCGTCACAGTCAGAGCGCCATACTTCAAAGCGTTGGTCGCAAGCTCGTGGATTGCCAAGGACAGAGCGAGGGCCTGTCGAGATTTGACAACAAGTGGAGGACCCGAGACCGTAAACCGGCCTTCGCCTGTCCTATAAGGGATCAGGGCAGTGCTGACCACATCTTGGAGGGGAGCTGCAGCCCAATTTGCTGCGGTAAGTAAGTCGTGCGCTCGTCCGAACGCAGCAAGTCGTCCTTGATACTTTTCGAGATCGGCTTTGCTCGATGGGTCCCGAAATGTCTGGGTCGCCACGGCACCTAGTACCGTAAGAGTGTTCTTGACGCGATGCTTTAGCTCCTCATTGATGAGGTTCAGCGCTTCCCTCGTCATGTGTTCGGACGTGACATCTTTGCAGACGACGAGCACGCCGCCCACTTTGCCTTCGAAATCGATTGGACTAAAGCTATAGGTCCACCAGACATCCTCGCGACGACCGTGGCGCGTTACCGGTACCAGTTGGTCCTCATGCCAGGTCGCCCCGTTACCTGCCATGACGTACTCGATCTGAGGGCCAATGATGTCCCATATCTCATCCCAACAATCGCGGCCCCGTGCTCCCAAAGCGCTTGGATGCCTTTCGGGACCCATCGTCTCGCGATAGGCATCGTTGTAGAACTGGATAAGTTCCGGTCCCCACCAAATGAACATCGGGTGACGCGTGGTGAGAACGAGCCGCACCGTAACCCGAAGGCTTTGCGGCCATGTTTCCGGAGAGCCGAGCGACGTTTTTGACCAGTCAAATCCTCTCGTCAAAGCGCCCATTTCGCCGCCCCCCGCCAAGAAGTCGCTGACTACCTCCCCGCCCATACGCGCAACCTTGCTGCAAGTGTACCTAACAGCTTCATTGGCCGCTCCCATGATGGCATCAACGGCGGAAATCCCTCGGATACTATTCGGACGAAGGCCGTCAGTGTATTGGCCCAAGGGCCACTATTAATCGACCAACCAATTTCCGCCTTGGGTCTTGGCCGCGTGAAAACGCCGAAATTGAATTTGCGAACGGAAATTTCGTCTCGACTTCAGTCAATTTGAAAAACAAAAGCGCTGGCGACGGTTGCCGAGACAAGACAATAGAGAAAACAATTCTGCGCGCTTTTCGTGCGCGCACGTTTTCACGCAGCCAGGGTCATCAACGGAAGTGACAGCCCCGAAATTCGACTTCCGCTTCACCTCAGAAAGCGAACTCAAGACAAACATGGCGCCATGTCCGTTCGGTGCCAGAAGCGCTCATCCAAGATAGATTGAATTTCCAGCGTTTACGGTCTCGCAAGGTCTCCCTAGAGGGCCATCAGCGCCATCTTGGCGGCCGGTCCGCCCTCCGATGCTCGCGCAATCGGCAAGACGTTCTTGATCAGTTGCGCTGCTTCCGCACGCTATCAATCGGACAACTTGTCGAGCAGCTCGCCTCGTAGAAACGCAGCGACGCTGATGCATGATTTATCAGATGTCGTTAAATTGTCGCCGCGATACCAGCCCTTCATCGTCAACATGGGCGGAAATGCGGGCGGCGGATGGTAAGCCGTATAGATCCTTTTACGAATTGCTCACCGGGAAGGAGCTGCCTTGGCCTAGTTCCCGAGGCAGATCATGGACCTAACCAAATAGTCCAAGAAGTCTAACGACTACGCGACCGCCTGAAGACTGGCTCACTCTAAAAGAAAGGCTCAAACAATGAACAGATTAGCGCTCTCTCTGTTGCTCGCACTTAGCACCACAGCTCCATTTACTGGCGCCAATGCAGGAACCGGAAAAGCAACAACTTTGATGGCCAAAGAGCTTCCCGACTTTCCTGGGAAGGAAGGTATGGTCGAAGTCGTCGACTTCGCTCCGGGCGAAGTCTCGGAGCCGCATCGGCATAATGCAGATCTCTTCGTCTATGTTTTGGAGGGGAGCGTCGTCACGCAGGTAGAAGGTGAAGCCCCAAAAACCGTAAATGCCGGTGAGGTCTTTTATGAATCGCCTACAGACGTGCACATTGTGAGCCGCAACGCCGGTGCGACGCAGACCGCAAAACTACTTGTCTTCTATGTAAAAGTTAAAGGCGCTCCACCAACCGTCCTGGTAGGGCATGGACATAAATAACGCTTTTTGACGTCGGGCGAGGAAAGGGCGTGGGTGTCCTGATGGATCTCATGCCTTGCTACGGCGGAACAACGGCGCCTAGGCCTCGCAAGCTTGTTGACGTCCGCTACCGTGCACGCGGCCCTTCTAGGAAGGATTTGGTTTGCGTGGCCCTTTCGTACCGACGGGGCGGGGCCGTCTGGATGGGCGTCCAAAGGCCCCTCTGGCGATCCGAAACTATCGCGCTTTTACGGCGCGAGGGCCATGGTAGAGCCGCCGAACGTGAAAATGATCGGCTATAATCGGAGCACAACTGAACCGATGCGGGTTGTCACCTTCTATGTCAGTGATCCGGACACGACTTTCCTCGATCTTTATGTCCGCATCGGGTCATCAGCGCCGTTCTGACTGCGCGCCGATCACTTTTTAGTCTCGCATGGCAAGCGACGCGCCACAACGTCGCGAGCGCCGAGGCATCGCCACGGCCTGCGCGCTGAACCGCCGTGCGAAATCGTCAGGCCCGAAGACGAAAATCGGGAGTCCAACCCAGCTCCGCGTGTGCCTTTTCGGTCGCGACGTGTCTGTTGGACTCCGCGATGTTGTAGATGCCCGGGTCGCCGTGGTCGATGGCGAGCAGAGCGGCATAGGCCGCCGCATCCACATGAATGGGCGCAGAGTTTGACGGCCTGTCCGAAGCGGTTCCGGGGCCATAAAGCTGGCCGTAGCGAAGGACGACGCCCTCTAGCGGCGGCGATTTCAAAGTGAGATCTTCCAGCGCGATCACTCCCTGCATGTTGATACCGTTCTCTCCCTCGGCCCCGGTATCGAGCGGGTCTGTCTCCGCGTGCGGCTCGGCCCCCGGCGCGTAGGCCCACGCGATGCTTTGCGCCACCAACCGGTGCGCACCCGCCGCAATTGTGGCCCTGACGAGGTTCCGCGTTCCCTCGCTACGGATGCGGGCGGTGCGAACGATCGCTGCTCCCATCTCACGTGGATTAAGATCCTTCGGGAGGTCGGTGAGCTGATGGATCACGACATCGGGGCGTGCCGATGCGACAGCGCGTGACAGCGCCGGCGCGTCGAAGACGTCGACCACGACCGGGTCCGCCCCGAGCGCGCGCAGCGCGTCGGCATTCGCTTCCGATCTGGTGCTGCCACAGACGTAATGGCCAGCGCCGTGCAGGAGCGGCGTCAGGCGCCTGCCGATGGCCCCGGACGCACCGGCAAGAAAGATCCTGTAACCCATCACCGTTACTCCGTTGATACCGTGCGCCCAAGCGGGCGCTGCAAGTGCTTTCCGATTACATTAAGCGGAGGGCGGGCAATCGTTCCGTTTCCCAGATCCAAAAGTGAGGCGCGGTAAAAAGAGCCAGAATTGCAAAGGAAACCAGCTTCGCCATTCGCGTTCCAGTTCTCATTGCCTTCTCTATGGCTTGCTCTCCCTCATGTTGTTCCGCCGATTATTTTTCCCCAGATCGGTTGGCAACTAAGAATTACAGGGCAATTTGACGCTCCGGTCAAAAGGCGAAATACTCGCTGCGAGCAGATGTTTTCCGCTTCACCCCTAACAACGGACATGCGGTACAGCACCGCCATGACCGTTTCGTGCCAGAAAGGGACATCGGGCCTAGACGATTAGGCGTCCACAAGATTGATAGAACCTAGAAAATCCATCTTGCCGACGTCGACGCCATTGTGGCGGAGGATGGCATAAGCCATCGCGATGTGGAAAAAAGTGTTGGGAATGGTCATCTGCAGCAGGTAGTGCTCGCCGCCGATGACCTTGCCGGGCGCCCAGGATAGTTTGACCTTGCTCTCGCTCGCGTTAGCGTACTGTGCTTCCTCCACGCTCTCCGTGAAAGCAACTGTCTTCCGAATCCGGGCGCGCAGTTCGTCGATCGTTTGCTCGTTATCCTCGTGCCTCGGTGGCGGCTGTCCCGAGAGCCAAGCCGCAGCCCCTTTGACATAATCGCAAGCACTTTGGACCTGATAGGTGAACGGCTGCATGTCAGGCGCCAGACGGCTGGACAAAAGAACGCCAACGTCGAATTTCTTGGCGGCCGCATACCGCTCAGCCTTGTCGAGACAAATCTCCAAGTTTTTGAGACCCTGCGTGCACTGCGCTATCACTTGATAGTACATGGGCTATCCCGTCAGATGGGGCATCGAGCCGCAATACATAAGTAGAGCGACACCGATTCGAAAGTCTGCAACGGGTCAATCGCGTCGTTTTGACGTGGCGCCGACTACTTCCGGTCTTCCCCGCACAACGGACATCGTCAGTGCCCGCCGGCATGTCTCAAAGGTGCCAATTTCGGAAGTCGTCATTTGCATTGTCTGTAGACGAGTTGGTCAGGTTCACGCCGGATTTTGTTTTCCGGCCCCCCTGAGGGCTCGAGTCAATTCTCGGACATCCTTCAGCTCTTCGAGACCATCGACGAGTGACACGACACGCTCTGCGCCCGCCTTACCAACGACAGGTACCGCGAAGTTCATGAATTTGCGTTCGAGTGACGATCGCGAGAGCGGGCGTTCCGCGTCGCCTTCGGGAACTTCCACGGTCTCACGCAAAGACTGACCGTCTGTAAAGACAATCTCTACGCTTGCACCGCGCCCCTTGGGGAGTTTGGCGATGAGTACCTCTCCTGGCTTCACCGACGTCTTTTCCACCAGCGCCATCACGTCCTGGGACCGCCAGCGATCTTTCTCGAATTGAGCTACGGTCACATCGCCTTCGAGAAGAGCCATGGCAAGGCAGACGGGCAGACTGTGATCGGCGGTACCCTTTGTCTGCGGCTTGAATTTCGCCGGATCCGCAACACGTTCGATTATTCCCGGATAGCTCTCAACCGTGATCACCCGGATATCCTGCGCGCGACCCTTGATCTTCCCAGAGAGTGATGCTCCAGCCTCTGCCACGGCTTGCAACTCAATCTGAATCGGGAAGCGTTTGAACGCCACTCGGGGCAGCCGATATCGCACAAGCTCAAGATCAACGGCAAACCCCTCCTTGACGGGCTTCATTTTCGACGCCAGCCATTCCAGCGTGCCGGAAGGGCCAGTAAAGCCCTGGGCGGCGAGCCGCGTTGCGAAAACGCCGTCAGCCGCCGTGGCGGCAAGTCCCATGGCTTTCATCATGCTGATCGCGCCGCTATTCACCACAAAACTCGTGAAGCCACGTGCGCCCGATATTCCAACCGCGTTTGCGAGGGCTTCCTTAGGAAGCCCCCAGATCTTACCCGCAATCAGAGGGATGCCGTAGGAGGCCGCACACAAGGGATGGAAGCCACGTTCAATGAAGGAAATGGCGTCATTGACGCGCATGCTGGCCTCATAGCCCGCGACCATCGCTTCGATGAGTTCGCGGCCGGATCGTCCATTTTCCTCGCAGAGAGCAATCGCCGTCGGCAGCATTTCGCTCGGATGAAGTGGCTCGGTGCCAATATAGGTATCGTTCAGGTCGAGGGAGCGAACGAGAACGCCATTGACGAATAGCGCGCCTTCTACGGTAGCAGATCGCGGATAGCCGATCACTGTGGCTGTATTGCCCTCCCCGAAAGTCTTGCGAATTGTCGTCTCAGCTATATTCGCGGGCTCGGATCCTACGGATCCGAATGCGCATCCGAGAGTGTCGAGAAGGACGCGCTTGGCCGAGGTGATAACGTCAGCGGGCAGAGCTTCATATTTGATGGAAAGTGCAAATTCGGCAAATTTCTGCTCAAGCGTCTGTCGATCTTCCTCGCCAGCGGCAAGCGCTGAACCGACGAAGCGATAACCGTCGGACCGAACGCTCCCCAGAAGGAGACTCGCGGAAACGGCAGTTGTGGAGCGCGCCAGAAATTCACGACGTTCCATGAAAGTCTCCACTATGGAATTGCTCGGCACCGATCAGTAAGCGCCGGTTAGTAAGACCGCCAACGCGAGTAACGGCTTGAACGAAATCGCGATAAGCTTGTCGGGGATAAAATTCAGAAATTGATAGTGGGCCGCGCTGTCAAGGAGGAATGCAAAGCCAAAAGCACACCCCATGCTCGACAACCCCAAGTATGAGCGAGCGCTACGGCTTTAGAAAGCTCAATATGTCGGCTTCGGGGTCATTCGCGTCGGTTTGACGTCCCGCCCTTCACTTCCGGTCTACCCTGATCAACGGACTTCATCAGACCGACGCAGTTAGTCCGGTTCGTGCCATGAGTAGACATCGGCACTTGGTCGACCACCTCGTTAGCGGCGATTTCTGAATCGTGAAGTGAGACGGGCTCGGCGGCGGGATGCGGCAGCTTCTGCCGACCACGCAACGGATTACTGCTTCGCCCCTGCGGCGACGGCGGTCGCCATGTACTTCGAATAGAATTCAGCGACCCGCGCGCGCCACATGCCGACGAACGCATCCGATGTCACCTTGTCCACCGATTTCCACGCCTTCTTGAGGGCCGGAAGGGTGTTGCCCCAGATCGCGCGTTTGCACCACTTCTCGCCCTTCTCCCTGCCTTCGCTGGTGGCGCACATGGATTTCCAGGCGATGCGATCGGGCTGGCTGATGTGCTCGGCGGCGCCTTCCCAGCCCTGCTGATGGATCAGGTAAAGATCGTTCAAGTCCGGCTTCCGGTGCGTGATCCACTCGAACAGGATGCCTTCGGTAATGACCTTGTAGGCGGCCGCAACGGCATTGTCGCGGGGACTGCGAATTTGCCCAAAGCCGAATTTGCTGAACTCATATTCGCTCAGCTGAAACAGGCCGATATACGACCCGGTGCGTTGATTGGGGTTGAAACCGGACTTGATCTTGGCAACCGCTTTCATGAAATTGAAATCGAGACCGAACGCGTCGGAAGCACGTTTGATTTCCTCGACCGGCGTTCCGACCGGGATGTCCTTGAGCGAACGCAGGACGGTCTCCGCCGGCTTCTCGGCGGGCGGCACTTCGGACCAGACGTAATAGATGAGATATTGGAAATCCTGCGTCGCCGGCGCTGGGTTGGAGGCAACACCGATCTCATCGCTCGTTGTCGGCGCCGGTTGGGTGGCATCATAGTGACCGAACGGCACCGATCTTGTCCCGATCAAATCGTCGCCTGCTTTGGCGTGGGCCGACGATGGACCGGAAGCAGCATCAGGCATCGAGCCAAGCGTGACTTCCTGCAATGACGGCTCGGGGGCGGGCTCGGGCTGCGGCCGCAGCAGGGCCTGCATCATCTGCTCGCGCAGCTTGACCAGACCGTCGAGGCGGTCGGACTCCAGCGCCGGCGCTTCGTACGGTTGCTCGAGCGAGGCGACCTCGGCCGGGCGCAAGGCGCGTTGGTGGACCGCAACCAGGATTAGCGTACCTATCGCCGCACCGGTGAAGATGACCCTGAAGGCGAGCATGGCAGCGAGCTTTCCATGCGCAACGGGGCGACAACATGGCGAATCACGACCGAGCCCGGAATGTGTCCGAATCACGTACCAGCCAAGCGTCGGAAGCGGACTTAAGCGGGCCGCTGCCCATGTCCGCCTTGGATCCAAAAGGCGAAATACTTGCTGCGAGCAGATGTTTTCCGCTGTTCATCTAACAACGGACATCGCTCAATAGGGTCGGCATGTCCGTTCGGTGCCATGAAGAGACATCGCACCTTCTAAATGAAAGAGATGCGGCCAATCGATAACCGGGATACCCGGATGCCTCGCATCCAAAACCAGCGCCGAAAAGGCCGACCGGACCGACCCGGATGCGGGTGATCGAAGCCAGACGATTTCTATCGGGCGGGCTTATAACCTTTGACGACGGACTCCGACTTCTTCAGGGCCGCCACAAGTTCCGCCCCGGTCATCAATGCAGTGGTATGGCTGGACTTGATTGCGCCACCCGCCGCAATCGCTACGGCGACGGCAGCCATGCTCTCGATGTTCGGCACGTCGGCGATCAGAATAGCGTCATAATCGCCTAGGCAGTACCAACCACCGATCATTTTGCCTCCGACGGCCTCAGTCACCTGCCGTCCAACGGATTCAACGCGGTTTTGCGGATTCTTCATTTGCGCTGCCCATGATTTTGCTGTGTAGGCTGCCTGATACATATAGAGCGGCATGTTCGAACTCCCCTAGCAGAGATTATCCTGACCTTTCACCGGAAGAAGAGCGCGAGCTTCGCCGTTTTCACGGCACGGGCTAACTTTATTCGCGCGATGACGCCGGCGGCGATCTGCATGGTAGCGCCGATTGCCCAACTCAAACAGATGATGCCACCCGTGCTGGTTTCCACGGTTTCACCCAGAACGATACTGGAGATGGACACCACCGCCGCCACCGCGGTGAGGAAAATGCCGGCCGCAGTTAGCAGCTCCAACATATCCGCACTGGTGCCCAGCCCGCGCCGTGGCGGCAGGTGCATGTGGTGATCGGGAGGAGCCTGGGGCAGATCGATCCCGAGATAGAAGCCGGCGGCCCCATAAAGCATCACGGCGAGCACGGCTTCAACCGAACCAACCAGGTCGATGCGGGCACTTACCTCGGCAACGAACATCCCACAGGCGGCCCCGGTCAAAGCGAGTCCGATCCGTGCGATGACGTGGGCCGACCTGCTGAGGGTCGAGCGGGCATGCCATGGGACGCTGCGTTGGATGATCATTTGATACTCGCCTGTCCGTTACCTTTCGCATGCGCAGGGGCCGTGGGCATGTCTCAAACGTGCCAAACTCAGACATCAATGCTGGCAGTGCTTCATTGCGCCCGCTTCAACGGCGACGCAGTCCACTTTCCCTTCAACGCTTCTTTTTCGGCCAGTAGAGGCGCACGGCCGCGAAAGCTATTACTAGCAGCGCCCGCGCGTCCGTTACGTGAACCATCTCACAGACCCCCAAAAAAAGGACCGCCCGAAGTCGCTTTCTTTTTGCTTAGATAACACGGTAACTGACGACCAACAGGCGGCTCCGGTTCATTCGGGGCCGCCATTTTTTGGATTTAGGGCTTATAGCCGCTGTGACCGCTCGGACTGATGCTTGCCCCACGCCGTCAGGTCACAAGGTTCGGAGAATTGCTGCCGATATCCGATAATGGGTCAGACTCGGACGTTTCGGCATTTAGGGATCAAGTCTGCTTTGCCCCGATGAGCAGACATCGCGAGACGCGGTTACTGTGTCCGCTTGGTCCAATTTCGGAATTGGGAGCGTTGTGACGGCGCGCAAGGAGGTTGAGCGCGGCCGCCACCGCGCGGCCAACCGCCGCCCTGACCAGCGACCGGTGGAACGAACTGCCCAGAGGGCCGTTCTTACCTTTACCGAAGACCTGAACCAAACCTTGATTGCCGTCCCACAGTGAGGACGAACCGCCCGTATTCCTTGATTTTGCATCGGCACAAGGGTGCGCCGCACAATGGTCATGGCCCCCAAGGGGTCGGTGCGCGGAGGGCGAAACATGAAACGTGGAATTACTGTTCTGGTTTCGCTGTCCGCGCTGTTGACTGTCGCGTATTTCACAGCGAGCAAATGGGCGATCCGTCACGAGACGCTAACCTTCTACGATGCGGCGCGCGACAACCGTCCGGTCGCGGTCGACATTGCCGTGCGGCGCGACAAGGAAATGCAGGCTGATGCCGGCATGATCACGCTGCCTGTGGCGATCCTCAATCATGGCAACACCGTCAAATTCACCGAGTATTCTTTTCTGGCGAACGTATTTGCCGCCCGCGGCTACATCGCCATGAGCATCCAGCATGATCTACCGACCGATGCACCTATGGTGACGAAAGTCGGCGAGCTCTATGTCGGCCGTCAGCCGCAGTACCTGCGCGGCATTGCCAACATAAAGTTCGTCGTCGAAGAAATAAAGAATGTGCAGCCGAACGCGGATTATGACCATCTAACTGTGGTAGGACATTCCGCTGGCGCCGACATCTCGATGTATTTCGCCAAGATGTATCCCAATAATATCAAAGAGGTCGTGACGCTCGATAACCTGCGCGTGCCGTTTCTGACCGATGGCAGATTTAAGATCCTGTCTGTCCGTTCGAAGGATCCGCAGTTCAAGACCGATCCTGGCGTTGTTCCGAATGAGGACGTCCGTGAGAAGTCTGGCATTACGGTGGTACAAACCGGCTACCGGCACACCGACATGAGCGATCGCGGTTCCGACGACGTCAAATCGACGATCCAGGGCATGCTCGACAAATTCCTCGATGACGAAAGCCCGCTCAGGCCGGTCACAAAAGCGCCGCCGCTGATGATCGATGCCGGGCCGGTTGCGCCCTACGTGCCGGTCGCACCGGTCCAGAACTGACGCCGGCATCACACGCCTCGATCGAAGCAATCACACCAGCCATGAGAAGGATTGGCATGTCTATAGCGTAGTTCATGCGCGCACTAGACGTTTGGCAATCGCACTGGTCAGCCTCAGACTTGGATCCGGCCAAATGTCCGAGATGGGTCAATCGCGTCATTTCGAGCGTGGTCCCGGCACTTCCGGTCTACCCCGAACAACGGACATCGTCAGACCTCCCCGGCATGTCTCAAACGTGCCAATAGCCGATCTCGCAATGTCGATAGCTTCCAAAACCGAGGCGGCCTTACAGGTCTCCCATGATTTTGCCAGTGGCCGGATTGATGAAATGCAGAGACGAGCAGGCGGGACATTCCACCGCATCGTAGCGGCACTCATCCTCAGAGTCTGGCTCATCAACAAGGAAGTGCTGGACCATCTCGCCGGTGTGCGGGCAACGATAAAGCATCGGCTTCACTCGGAAATGGTTTCGGGGTCGACGATGCGGCTGGCAATGTCCATAACGGCGGTCACGCCGTCTTCACCCAGCAAAGCCTTTGCCTGCACTTCCGCCGCCCGGCATACCGGTTCCGCCTTACGAAGCAAATCCGTACCCGTCCTAGTCAACAAAATTGGCCTGCTTCGACCGTCTGCTCCCTGGCGGGTTTCCTCCGCCCAGCCTTCGGAAAGAGCCATTTTCAGGTGGCGCGTGAGGGTCGACCGATCCAGATGTTGATGACGCCCGATTTCTGCACGGGTAGCAGGTTGAACTTGGTAGATTGCTACGAGCAAGGCGAACTGCGCCGAGCTAATCTTAAGGCTTCGAAGCTGTTTGTCGTAAATGCCTGTGATTACCCTCGAGATCAGCCGGGTGCGCATAAGTAAGCAGGCATTGCCCATTTCGGCGATCATGCCTTAATCCCCCATCTTCACGGGCGGCCAGTCATGTGCGGCTTCCACTCTAATGATAGGTGAACTGCTCTCTGTCGGCTTTGAGGCAGATCAATCGCGGCTCATTTCCGATGTCCGAGTTGGGTCAAAAGGCGAAATAGTCGCTGCGAGCAGATGTTTTCCGCTGTTCACCCAACAACGGACATCGCTCAATAGGGTCGGCATGTCCGTTCGGTGCCAGAGCACAAAGTCGCTGCGCTCCAGCCCGCTGCGCGGGAGCAAGAGCCGAGAAGCCAGTAGCCGAGGATAGCGCTAGCGCTGGAGAGCTCCGTCCTGAGAATCGAGGGTGTGTCGTCAACCTCACTCAGAATGGAGCTCCCCATGAGCGAGACCAACATTGTCAGTCCGCTGCGTCAGAGAATGATCGAAGATATGACTGCGCGCAAGCTCGCCGCACACACGCAGCGCAGCCACCTCCACAGTTGCAAGCGGTTCGCCGCCTGGCTCAAACGCTCGCCCGATACGGCAACGCCCGACGAGGTGCGCCAATTCCAGCTGCACCTCATCGAGAGTGGGACGAGCATCTGTAACCGCAATCGGATTATGACCGGGGTGCGGTTCTTGTTCCGCGTCACGCTACGTCGCCACGATCTGGCGACCGAGGTCTGGCACATCAAGGAGCCCGAGAGGCTGCCACCGGTGCTGAGCCCTGAGGAGGTCAAACGTGTTCTGACCATGGCGACGAGCCTGAAGGCGCGAGCGATGCTAACGCTGGCCTATGGTTGCGGGCTGCGGTCCAGCGAGGTGGTGCGGCTGCGAGCGGGTGATATTGACAGTGAGCAAAAGATCATCCGCATCGTGCAGTCGAAGGGCCGCAAGGACCGGCACGTGATGCTGCCGAGGGAGGTCCTCGATCTGTTGCGGCAATGGTGGAAGGTGCGGCCGAGCGCTTATGACGCCGGCGTTGCCCCGGAACACCGCTGGCTGTTTCCAGGTCGCAGTGATCATCGGCCTCTGACCACGCGTCAGTTCGGCCGACTATTCAAGGAGGCCGCGAAAGCCGCGGGGCTGCGCAAGACGGTCTCTCTGCATTCGCTGCGCCACAGCTTCGCGACTCATCTACTCGAGCGCGGCAGGGATATTCGTGTGATTGCGGCGTTGCTCGGACACGACAGGCTCGAGACGACAGCCCGCTACAGTCGCGTGGCGATCGGAATGATTGCTAAGATCGAGAGCCCACTCGATACCCTGAGCACGCCGCGCCGCAGGCCTACGAGGCGAGACCGTGAGGAGCCGCCGGCGCCCTAGCGCCGCCAGCCATGGCTCGACCAGCTCTCGAGGTCGCAGATATCTTCCGCGATCACGGCCCTGCTTGGCGTGAGGCCGACCGCGGGCATGTGAGCCTCGGCCAATTGAAGGTGATGAGTGCAATCGAGCGCTGTCGCACGGCGGCGCTCGGCGGGCATGTCGCGCGTTGCGAGAACGCGGCATGCGGCCATACCGAGATCGCCTACAACTCCTGCCGCAACCGGCATTGCCCGAAGTGCCAGGGTGCGGCTTCACGCCGATGGCTGGCCGCGCGCGAAGCGGAACTGTTGCCGGTGCCGTATTTTCACGTCGTATATACGTTGCCAAGCGAGCTGCGTGACATCGCCTACCAGAACAAGCGCGTGGTCTATAACCTGCTGATGAAGGCGGCGGCCGAGACGACGCTCGCCATCGCAAGCGATCCCAAGCGCCTCGGCGCGCGGATCGGTGTCACCGCAGTACTGCACACCTGGGGCTCAGCGCTCACCCATCATCCGCACATGCACATGATCGTGCCAGGTGGAGGCCTTTCGTTCGATAACGCGCGATGGGTCGCCGCGCGCCCCGACTTCCTCATCCATGTCAAGGTGCTGGCGCGCCTGTTCCGCGGCAAGATGCTGGCCCTGCTCATGGCGGCGCACGATGACGGCGAGTTGAAGTTCTTCAACAGCCATGCCGGACTCGCCGACAAGAAAACATTCAAGCGTTTCATCGCCCCGCTGCGGCGCATCAAGTGGGTGGTCTATTGCAAGGCGCCATTCGCAGGGCCCGAGCAGGTACTGCGCTATCTCTCCCGTTACACCCATCGCGTCGCCATCTCGAACCGCCGTATCGTTGCAGCCGATGACGATGCGATTGCATTTCGCTGGAAGGACTATCGCATCAACGGCCCCGACCGCTGGAAGACGATGCGGCTTCACCCGCACGAGTTCATCCGCCGCTTCCTCATCCACGTGCTGCCCAAAGGCTTCCACCGCATCCGCCACTACGGGCTCTTTGCCAACGCCAACCGCGCCGAGAACATCGCGACCGCCCGCGCACTCCTCAACGTCGCCCCGCCTGCCGCCGACCCGCAACAGCCGCCGGATATCGCCACAGACACGCCACGTGTGCTGCCTTGCCCTTGCCCGCGCTGTGGTGGCCGCATGATCGTGATCGAGACCTTCGCGCCCGGCTGCGAGCCGAGCTGGCGCCCGATGCCGAGCAGGATCGACACATCATGACCAAGACCTCCCGTGAGCGTCGCGAACTCCCCGTTCTGATGCGCTGGCCTCACGCCGGCAACGATTTCTCTCGCCCCAGTCACCGCGGTCAACGCACCGTGCGTTCGTTGGTTAGTTCCAAGCGCTTGCCCAGACGCCTACCACACGCTTCCGAGCTCACCAGCGTGCAGATCCGCCGGCCGCATCCTGTCGGCATCACATTCACCCCCGAGCTCAGCGCCATCAAATCCCCATAGCGCCCGCTGCCCCGCCGGTGCCCAACCTCCCGCGACTTCGTGCCTTGGCGCTTTTTGGACGCCGGCCAGCTCAGCCCGACGAACGCATCGTCATTCCGGCGTCCAAAAACCTACACAATCCCGGAAGTCGCGAACCAGAGACCCCCCGTCAACTGGCCTGGCCCAGCCTCGTGTCGATCTCATCACGAAGCAAGGTGAAGTCGATGGGCTTGGTCAGTAGTCCAACGGCTCCCTGCGCGATGGCGTGCCTCTTCGTGTCCTCGTCGCCATAGGCAGTTATCATGATCACCGGAACGTTCGGCCGTTCGGCCCGCATCTTCGGCAGCATCTCAAGACCGCTCATGCCAGGCATGTTGACGTCGGACAGGATCAGGATCAGCGAAGCGTCCGCGATAACCTTGACGCGCTCCAGTGCAGCCGGAGCAGATAGCGCGAACTCCATATTGAACCGGCCCGAGCGAAGATCACGCCGGAAATGCTGGCGGAACATGCTCTCGACATCGGGCTCGTCATCGACGACGAGAATCTGCCTACTCAATTTGTGCCTCCGGCCGCCTTTTGTGCAATTATTTTTCGCGGCAGCGTGATAATAAATTCGGTAAAAATGCCCGGCTCGGTATCGACATCAATTCTACCGCCGTGTTGCTTCACGATGATGTCGTGCGTCATTGAAAGACCGAGGCCGGTCCCTTCACCGGCTGGTTTCGTCGTGAAGAACGGGTTGAACATCTTTTCCTGAACTTCGGCCGGGATGCCGGTGCCGTTGTCGCGAATGCGAATTTCCACGGCGGTTCCGAGGTTCTTCGTGGTGGCCCGGAGGGTTGGCTCAAAACCAGGCTCTTTATCCTCGGTCTTGCGCCTGGTCGCAGCATAGACGCCGTTCGCGATCAGATTGAGAAATGCGCGGGTGACCTCCTGCGGAAATAATTCGATTGTACCAGCGTCCGCATCGAAGTCGCGCTGCAGGGTGATATTGAACTCGCCTTTTTCTGCGCGTGCGCCGTGATAGGCGAGATTGAGACTCTCATCGAGAAGTGAATTGATATCCGCTGGCCGGCGTTCACCGGAACCCTCACGCGAGTGCAGCAGCATGTTCTTGACGATGGAGTTGGCGCGCTTGCCGTGCTGTACGACCTTTTCGAGATTGTCCTTCAGTAAACCTGTCAATTCGTCGACTTCTCCCCGGACCTTGCTGTCGAGCGTGACCGGTTTGAGCACGTCATTCAGCTCATCGGTCAATTCTGCCGACAGCGCTGAGAAATTGTTCACGAAGTTGAGCGGGTTTTTGATCTCGTGCGCGATCCCAGCGGTGAGTTGGCCGAGCGAGGCTAGTTTCTCGGTCTGGATAAGGCGGTCCTGCGCGGTGCGCAGTTCTTCGAGCGACCGGGTCAGGTCATCGGTGCGTTCGCGCAACTCCCTCAGCAGGCGGGTATTCTCGATGGCGATGACGGCCTGTTTCGTGAAGTTCTCGACCAATGCGATCTGCTTGTCGGTAAAGGGACGAACTTCCTGGCGAAAAATAGTGATCGCGCCCACGAGATCGTCTTCCTTCAACATGGGCACGACCATGAGAGTTCGCGCACCAGCGACATCGGCCATCCTGACCACCATGGGAACACCGGCAAGATAACCCGGACTTTCCCTCATGTCGTGAATCTGGGCTGCCTGATGCGTCTTGACGATGGCGGCGAGCGAAGAACCTGGATGCGGCCGAAGTGCTGTCTGCTCCCGGTACGATGCGAACGCGGGCGGGATGTTGTGATCAGCAACGATGTGGAATTGCTCACCGTCCCATAGATTCATAATGCCGAAATTTGCCTCGCAGACGCGCGTCGCATTCTCTAGCATCTTCTGAAACACCGGCTGCAGTTCGCCCGGAGATGAGCTAATGACCTCAAGAACCTCCGAGGTCGCTGTCTGCTGCTCCAGCGATTCCGACAGCTCCAGCGTCCGGGCCTGAACCTCATCGAACAGGCGGACGTTTTCGACAGCGATCGCCGCCTGATCGGCGAATGTGGTGGCGAGTTCGATCTGCTTTTCAGTAAACGGCTTCACGACCACATGCGCGAGCGTGAAGACACCAATCGCCTCGTCACCGCGGAGGAGCGGGACGCCGAGGACCGTGCGATATCCGCCTCGGGACTGATGTTCGGCCGCCTGATAGTCTGGATCGGCCAGCACGTCGTGAACATGCACGATTTTCTTGTCGATGACGGTCCGCGCGCCCACCGATCCGCGTGTCATCGCGGGCGGATTCTTCCTGAGCCACTGCGCGTATTCGGCAGAGACGCCGTGGTTAGCTGCCAGCCGATACTCGTCTCCATCGCGCTTGAAAATGAACGCGAACTTTGTCTCGCATAAGCGCGCTGCCGTCTCCACCAGCGTGTCGAGCACCGGCTGCAGGTCAAACTTCGAGCGGCTGATGACCTTGAGTACGTCGGCGGTTGCTGTCTGCTGCAGCAGCAACTCCGTAAGGTCGCGGGTCTTTGCCTGCACTTCATCGAACAGCCGAACGTTCTCGATGGCGATGACGGCCTGGTCGGCAAAGGTCTGCAGCAATTGAACATGATGGTCGGCAAACGAGCCAGGCTCGACGCGCGCGACGCTGATCGCGCCAATAGGCCCTTTTTCACTCAGAAGCGGCACGAAAAGCACGCTACGCCAACCACGGATCCGGGCGATGTCCCGCGTCCTCCGCGGCACCAACTCTTCTTCAGCATCGATGACCCGAAAGCTCTCTCCCCTGCGGGCCAACTCGGCCCAAGGAACCTCTGCCAATGGGACCGGAAAGTTAGCCTTGAGATGGGCATCGGCGGCCGGGCTGACCGGCGTCAACGACATCAAATGAACCGCGTCGTCGACCAGAGTATACACCGCGCCCGCAAGGCCCTTGAGCAGGCGTTTCGATTGATCCGCTATGGCCTGGAACACCGGCTGGACGTCGTCCGGCGAACTGGCAATCACCTTGAGAATGTCGGCTGTTGCGGTCTGCCGCTCCAGCGCCTCCTGCGTCTCGTTGAACAGCCGCGCGTTCTCGATGGCGATGACGGCCTGGTCGGCAAAGGTGCGAAGCAACTGGATGTGATGATCGGCGAGCATGCCCGTCTCGCGCCGCGTGCAGACGATGAAACCGATGAATGTGCCCTGGTTCATCAGCGGCGTGTAGGTCGCGCTGCGCCAACCGCGGGCACGGGCGAGTTTCCTGATTTGCCCGTCGGCTGTTTCGGAGTCTACGATCTGCGCCGTCTCGCCGTTCTCAACCAGACTGAAGATGGCCGGCATCTCGCTTCGATGCCGTGGGAACGCTGCCTTGAGCACTTCGTCGGATTCCGGGTTGGTCGGAGTGAAGGCCACCAGGTGATCGATGTCGTCGATGACACGATGGACGGCAGTGGAAAACCCGCCGATCAGACGTTTGGCGCTGTAGGCGATGGCGTCGAACACCGGCTGCACGTCTGACGGCGAAGAAGCGATCACCTTTAGGATTTCGGCAGTCGCGGTCTGCCGCTCCAGCGCCTCCTGCGTCTCGTTGAACAGCCGTGCGTTCTCGATCGCGATAACGGCCTGATCCGCAAAAATCTTCAGAAGGTCGATCGTCTTGTCGGCGAACGACCCCGCTTCGCGGCGCGTGATGCCGATGGTGCCTATTGCAATCCCGTTGCGCAGCATCGGCACTACCAGCATGCTGCGCCAGCCAACCGTCCGGGCGAATTCCTTGATCTCCCGCGGGAGATCGGAATTGGGGGCGTCAGTGTTGACTGCAAGCTGCCCGGTCCGCGCCACTCTGGCGTAAATCCGGTCGGACGAAAGCGGATAGGGCAAAAGGCCCTGCGCAGCATGCGCGGGCGCCTCGGTTTCTGCCGTGCTGGCCGCCAAATGGACAACGTCGTCGATGACGCGCGTGACCACCGCCGTATGGCTTGCCAGCAGGCGCCTGGCGCTCTCGGCGATGGCGTCGAATACCGGCTGTTCGTCGGTCGGAGAGCCGGCGATCACTTTCAGAATGTCGGCGGTGGCCGTTTGCCGCTCCAGTGCCTCATTCGTCTCGTTGAACAGTCGCACGTTCTCGATGGCGATCACGGCCTGGTCGGCGAAGCTTTGGAGTACCGCAATCTGGTGTTCCGAGAACGGGCGCACTTCTTGCCTACCCGCAAGGATGCGACCGAACACAACGCCATCTCTCACCAAGGGGACAGACAGCACTGTCCTGAGACCGCCCAGTTCAAATGCAACCCGTAAGGCCGAGCCATGGCTCGCTCCGACAATAACCTTCGTCAGATCGTCGATCTGGAACGGGCGACCTGATCGAACCGGCTGGCTCCGGTCCAACCGATATCCCTGGCGCAAGAATTTTTCGAACGGCTCGGTCATGCCGCGCACCGCAACCGCGCGGGTGTGACCATCGTCAAAGAGCTGCAGGCTGCCACAGGGAACGTCGCAGAGGCCGTGCGCCTTCTCCAAGATGATATCGAAGACGGGCGTCAAATCGCCCCGCGATGCGTTGATTACTTTGAGGATTTTGGCCGTCGCCGCCTGCTGCTCGCGGGCTTCCTTCAGGTCCTTGCTCAAATCGGAGGCCGGACGACGGTTAGCTCGGGCGGCGGCTGGCGCAATGCGGGACTTGGTCCTGCTGGTCTTGCGCCCCTTTGCTGGGCTTGCGTTGCGGGCTTTCGCCTCGCTTATCTTGCCGCCCGTTCTTGGTGGCCGCGCCATATCCGCCCCTCGGGTTCGTCGGCTCGAATAATATCGCCGAGAGTTGGTCCCTGAAAGGGGTCCGGGTCACAACAGGGGCCACCACCGTCAATGTCCGGGTCAGGTCAAAAGGCGAAATACTCGCTGCGAACAGATGTTTTCCGCTGTTCACCCAACAACGGACATTGCTCAATAGGGTCGGCATGTCCGTTCGGTGCCATTAGCGGAAATCGGTCTGCCTCGTATGGGTCGCGCTACGGATCACTGGACAAGAGGAAGCTTGATCCGGAACGACGCGCCGCCGTGATCACGATTTTTTGCCGATATCAGCCCATGGTGCGCCTCGATAATGGTGCGCGCGATCGACAGCCCCATGCCCATGCCTTCCGCCTTGCTGGTGAAAAACGGCTCGAAGACCTCTTTCAATTTTCCCTCGGGAATGCCCGAGCCGCGGTCAGACACGGATAGCTGGGCAAAGTTCTCGGTGCGCGAAGTCCGGATGCTGATGATGCGATTTTCGCTTGGCGTATCCTTCATCGCGTCGATCCCGTTCACGACAAGATTGAGGATAACTTGTTGAAGTTGGATGCGGTCGCCGAGAATGGGAAGCGCATCAGGCGCGATCCCGCTAGTCAGTTCGAACTTTCGACCAACGGCAAGAGAAGAAAGAAATCCAAGCGTTTCGCGAACAAGGTCGTTTAAGTCGAAGTCTTTCAATTCAAAGGGTGCTTTTTTCAGGAGGCTGCGCATCCTCCGGATGACCTCACCGGCACGCCGGTCATCGTGCAAAATATCGTCCACTATCTCGTTCAGTTCTGCAATGTCAGGGCTCGGAGATTGCAGGATCTCCTTTGCGGTCTCGGCGTTGGTCAAAATAGCGCCGAGCGGCTGGTTGATTTCATGAGCGATAGAAGCCGTCAGTTCTCCCGCAGTCGAGAAGCGGTTGAAGTGGGCAAGTTCCGTCATGCGCTGCCGGGACTGCACCTCGGCCAGACGACGCCGACGATGCGCATTCAGCAGGGCCGAGATAAGCCCGGCTTGCGCGAGAATAACGGCGAGGATCAGCGCGATTTGCCACGAATATCGCTGCCACACCGTTGGCTCTCGGAAGTAGACGGTACTGCCGGGAGGCAGATGGCTGTCGCTGATCCCAAACCGCTGCATTTGCCGCCAATCGAACCTTGGCAATTCAAATCTGCTGGGTGGAATTTTAATATCGCCGGCCTTTTCGCCGTTCAAAATACGAATGGCCGCAGCCGCGGCGACGGCCATCCCCTTTTCTGCCGAATGCATAGAACCGCCGACGATTGAGCCGTCGAAGAAACCGTCAAGGTAGGAGAAGATGGGAGCGTTGGCCGCGGAAGAAAGCCTGTGCAAGGCGGTATCGCCCTCGTGCGTAACGCCTGCCGCATCAACGCTCATCAGGTGCCAGAAGATGGCACTGTGAGGCGGAAGACGTGCTGCGTCTCTCAGAATGTCTTCGAACGACAGCCGGTTATACCATCTCAGTTCAACACGCCCGCTCAGCGGTGCGAGTTCTCGTTCCAGCACCCCTTGCCAAAACACCTCATTGGGAGAAGCCCCATTTACCACCGCGATCACTTTTGTGTCGGGCAACACTTGCAGGATGGTTTCGACGGCAGCGGGAAAGTCATGAGCCGCGGCCGCTACGGTATCGTTCTCCGTCAGCCTTTCATATTGAACCCGACGTGCCTCCACGGAGGTAAACAGCATAGGTGTCTCGGGAAAAAGGCGATGGCGATACCGCTGTACGAACTCGGCGGCTGGGGCGCCGAGGGCGACAATGAGGTCGGGGGGATTTTCCGCATAGAGTGCTTGAAGATAATCGACAAATGGTAGGAGTGCCTTGTCGTCATCCACTCGAGCGGTCAAAAGCGAATGTTCTAGAAAATCTATCGGGGCCTTCGATTGCTTACTCAATTCAGACCGAAAGTATTCCGCGTAATCGGTCCATGGCTTGAAGCGAAAACCGAATGATTGCAGCATCAGAACGCGTTTGGGTGCTGGATCAGCCGCCTGACTTTGACACAGGGTCGCCAGTAATAATGCGAGGACCAGCACGGCGGTGAAGGTCCGCGCGCGAGGAAATCGCCATGGCAAGGCAGTCAGCCAGAAACGCATTGCCGTCCTGTTCCGGCCCCCGATCCGAGTAGGAGCACCGTAACGGCTCGACCAGGTGATTAACAGGCAAAAACGAGGCATGTTACGAGCGCGCTGTCGGGCTAGGACCGATGTCCGTTCTGGGTCAAACTCAGACCTCACGGCCTCGAAATGCGACTTCCGCCATACCCCGATCAACGGACATCGCACGAGCGGCCCGATTAGTCCGTTCGGTGCCAACTCCGGTCATTCGCCCGATCGTAGACATTCATCGGATCGGCAGATCAAATGCATCGCGAGTCGATAGAGTGTCACAACCCGGCGTATTGATTTCGCCGCGTGTCATGCGGAATTCCAAGAGGGATTGCATGGCGGTCCGTAGTATTTGAGACGGAATGGCGCTAACATTTTCAAACAGATGCCTGGCTCAGCCCGGTAGGGTTAAACACTTCACGCCTAGGGCGGGAGAATACCCTTTGACCCGCGAACACTTAGTGCGGCGGCTTACAGCCATATTCGCAGCCGATGTTGCCGGTTATAGCCGTTTGACGGGCATGGACGAAGAGGGCACGCACGTCCGGCTGAAGGAACACTTGCGGGTCCTGATTGATCCAAAGGTTGCCGCCTATCGCGGACACATCGTCAAGAATACCGGCGATGGGTTTCTAGCCGAGTTCAATAGCGTTGTGGACGCGATGCGCTGTGCAGTCGATGTTCAGCGGGGCATGGTGGAGCGCAATTCAGACGTACCGCCGAACAATCGAATTGAGTTCCGGATCGGTATCAATGTCGGTGATATCATCGAGGATAACGGGGACATCTTCGGCGACGGGGTCAACATAGCAGCACGCCTCGAAGCGATTGCGGAGCCCGGCGGCATTTGTGTCTCGGATGATGCCCACCGACAACTCCGCGATAAACTCGATATTGTGTTTGATGATGCCGGCGAGCAGAACCTCAAGAACATTGAGCGACCAGTCCGGGTTTTCAGAGTGATGGATCGTGCTGCGGCACCAAAACAAAGACCCACCCTAGCGCTCCCCGACAAGCCCTCGATTGCCGTGCTACCTTTCCAGAACCTCAGTGGCGACCCGGAGCAGGAGTATTTCGCCGATGGCGTCGTGGAAGACATCACGATGGCACTGTCACGTTTTCACTGGCTGTTTGTAATCGCGCGCAATTCGAGTTTTACGTACAAAGGCCGAGCCGTGGACGTGAAGCAGGTCGGCCGCGAGCTTGGGGTACGCTACGTACTCGAAGGTAGCGTGCGCAAGGCCGGAAATCGCATGCGTATCGCGGGCCAGCTTATCGATGCTGAAACCGGAGCACATCTCTGGGCAGACCGTTTTGATGGTGCGCTCGAGGATATGTTCGATCTACAGGACCATGTGACTTCCAGCGTCGTGGGTGCAATCGCCCCAAAACTGCAGCACGAGGAGATCAAGCGGGCCAGGCGCAAACCAACCGAAAATCTGGATGCATACGACTATTACCTGCGTGGGCTGTCGAAAGCTCGTTGGTCCAAGAACGCGAACAGCGAGGCGCTCCAGCTTTTTTACAAGGCGATCGAGCTCGACCCTCGTCTAGCCTGCGCCTATGGCATGGCCGCATACTGCTACGTGCGGCGCAAGGCGCGTGGTTGGACGAGCGAGCGCGTTCAGGAAAGCGCGGAAGCTGTGCGGATGGCCCGGAAAGCGGTGCATCTGGGTGGAGATGACCCAGTAGCGCTATATATGGGTGGATATACACTCGCCTTTATAGCCCATGAGTTCGACGACGCCGCGGCTTTCGTGGATCGGGGACTGGCGGTCAATCCCAACTTGGCTCGAGCTTGGATGCTCAGTGCTTGGTTGAGAGTTTGGAGAGGTGAGCCGGACCTCGCACGTGAGCACGTTGCGCGTGCTGTGCGCCTCAGCCCGCTCGATACGTCTATGTACGGCATGCAAGGAGCCATGGCGTACGCTCATTTTCTCGCGAGCCGCTATGATATGGCGTCGTCATGCGCGGAAAAGTCAATGCGCGACAATCCGACTTTCCTGCTAACGATCTGCATATCCGCGGCCAGCAATGCGCTCGCCGGGCGGCTTGAGCCAGCACAGAAAGCCATGGCACGGGCGCTCGAATTTAATCCCGATTTGCGTGCCTCCAATCTCAGAGATATGGCACCATTTCGCCGAGCGGAGGACCTCGCCATGTTCGCCAAGGGCCTCCAAAAGGCGGGGCTTCCAGAGTGATCGTGAGTTCGCTTACGCCGACCGCAAGTCGAACGAAACGGGTGTGCCTGCGCATGACACCTATGTCCGAGTTGGGTCAATCGCGTCATTTCGAGCGTGGTCCGGGCACTTCCGGTCCACCCCGGTGAACGGACATTCTCGGTGTCCATCGGCATGTCTCAAAGGTGCCAGGGCACAAAGTCGCTGCGCTCCAGCCCGCTGCGCGGGAGCAAGAGCCGCGAGGCTGGTAGTCGGTCGAGAGGACAGCGATAGCTTGGTGGCAAGGTCAACACGATCAACAAGCGTACTGTTGGCGGGCAACGCATGATCAAGAACAGCAAGAAGACCTGCGGACCATCACCCTGATACGCCGAGCCACAACGACCGCACAGGTGACGCAATGGCAAAATTGTCTTGACGAAAGCGTCAGCCAGTTTGCTTGAATGTGCCGTGTATATTTCTGCTCGCAAGAAATTGATTCACGCCATGCCACTGAACACCGATCAACCAATTAGTCGCGCAACAGTTGTAGGATGTGCCATTTCTGCCACGCGCAACTATTTGAAATCACACGGGCCAACAAAATTAAATCCCCAGCTTGTGCAACACTCGTGCCAAAACGCCAAAGTTGTGCATGCCTTCGAGCCCAATACACCCTTCGAAAAATTACCCGGCACTCAAATTACCTACCGCGGCTAAATCCCCATAGCGCCCGCTGTACTGTCGGTGCCCTACCTCCCGCGACTTCGTGCCTTGGCGCTTTTCGGACGCCGGCCGTCGGAGCGTGGGGATAGTCTCGGCATGCCGGCATCCGAAAACCTACACACGAGCGGAAGTCAGCGACACGAGACTGAGCCCCGCCTAGGGTCGCATATCCAAGAAATTCGGTACTGCAATCCAATCCATGATGCCCTTCGGAGTTCGTAGCAAATTTGCCAATCTACCATCTTCATCGGTCTCGATACCGACGCCGAGCTGCATACCGAGCTTGAGGCCGTGGGAGACGATGCGTTCACCGAGCGGTTGGCGCACGGCGTTGTAGGCCGCAAGTGCACGGTCGATGTCATCGTGATTGGAAAGCGCTTCTGCTAGCGCCTGAGCCTCTGCGCCGGCCTTGGAGACACCAAATCCCATGTGGGGTCGTGGTGTCGAGGCCGCATCGCCCACCAGTGCCACGCGACCGAACACCAAGCTCGGCGAGCATAAATCATAAACCGGCGTGAAAAACGGCTGGTCGATGTGCTGCAGGCAGTCGAGGTACTGCGGCGGCAGTAGGGTTGCGGCTTCGGCGCGCATCTGCGCAACCAAATCCTTGCGCACAAGGGGTGGTGGCACCCCGAATTCGTATTCGTGGCCGTGATCGTCGACACACATCTGTTTCAGCTTGGCGGCGTCTGCCACGCGATACCAACCGAAGTTGTAGCGCCGTTGACCTGCCTGCAATTCGTCGTCCATGCCCGAAATCGGGTAGCCGAGGGCCTGAAGTTGATCGGCCAGAAAAAAGGAGAAATAGGGAAACATGGTCCTGCGGGTTTCCGGCGAGAGCTCGGATTCATTCGGCGCGCCGCGCCAGATATAATAGCCGGAATAGCTCGGCTGCACCTCAGGCGCGAGGGAGCCGCGGACACTTGATCGAAACCCGTCGCAACCAACGACAAGATCAGCGCGCTCGCTGCGCCCGTTAGTGAAACGAACATGAACATCACTGCCATCTTGCTCGATGCGCTCAAACACGTGACCGAAGTAATAGCGTTGTCTGTCGTTGGCCTTCAACAAGACCTGCCGCAGCCGATCCCAAGATGTGACTATCTGAAGCTGAGGCTTTTCAGCAATCACCTTACCGGCACGGTCGAATGTTACGCGCTTATAGACAATCACGCCGATATCAACGGTACCGGCGCCACATTTGTCGAGAGATTTAAAGAGCTCCAGATGAGTGGCAAAGATTCCGACGCCGCGCCCGATAAGCTCGATTGACGAGCGCTCGTAGATATCGACCCGCCATCCAATTCGCCGAAGGAATGCTCCAACAAATAGCCCGGCGATGGACCCGCCGACAACAATAGCTCGACGCTCATGGGACTTTTGGGTCATTTCCCTGCCCCCGTCTCACTTAGCCCAGCTGAAATGTACCGTGTTCTTATAAGCCAAGACAATGCGAGACTGGGCTGCCGAATGTCGGAGTTGGTCGGGTAGGATCGAGGCGCGGATCGGGCTTCGAATGATGCCGACGTTTCCTCGATCCCCCCTATCATCCGTACGGCGGGTTTTCCCCAGTACGGCTGGAAGGCTGGCTTTCCAAGCAGTGCCTTCCTGGATGATCAGCGGCTTAAGCCTGCTCCCGACATGCGCCGTCCGACATCCAGTTTGCATCCACCCTTCGTGCATTTCGTGGTCGCTACAGTGGTCCGCTCTGAGTTGGGCCTGAGGAACTCGATCATGCACCGCCATGCGGTGGAATACTCCACCTACCCCAGGGGCCCTCGCTCGGGTCCGGGTTGTAGTGTCCCGGTCCGTCATCACTTAATCGGCCCCATCCGCCCCACTCGCAGGCACATCGCGATTTCACCGCATAGCGACTTATACGCGATGCCTTCGCTGTGCGGGAGCGCCTAGGCGACCCGCGAGTGGTTCCGAACTTTCACTGCACATTCCTTCCTGGCATGCCGTCCTCTCCGACCCCGGGGAGTCCAACATCGATATGTTCCAGAACTTCGATGCCGACATGGCCTTCGCCGTTTGACCACCGGCTCGGCACTCCCGACACTCCCGCAATCCGTTCCGCGCGGGTTTCCGATTTCGTGGCTTCACTGGTTCGCTTCCGCTACGGCCTGCCAGGTTGCTCGCCCCCCTGTACGGATCGGACTGGATCGCCCAGCCTTCGGGGACTTTTACTTCCAGGCTTTCAACGGATCAGTCTCCCTCTCCGTTGCTGGATATAACTACAACAGTAGCTGGATCTCCTTCTGTTGGCGGGACTTGCACCCGCTGGAATGGCAGCTAGCTTCGCTGCACGGTCAAAGTCAGAAGAACTCAGCGTGAGCACATGTCTTCCGGGTTACCCCTGAAAGCGGACGTCGCTCGATGCAGTTGGCATGTCGCAAAGGTGCCACAAGCCGACATGTGCACCCTCATGCCGCCAACTCGTCGAGCAGGGTCTTCGCCTGCTTCAGGTCGGGCGTGTCAAAACCCTCGGTGAACCAGCCGTAGACTGGAGCGCGGACCTGATCCCGCTTCCCTTGATCGCACCACAGCCGCGCCATGCTCATGGAAGCCGTGCAGCTCCCAGGGCTTCGCCACGCGCGACGGCGCTGTCCGATCTCAGCTCTTCGTGACGGCCACGCAGTCGATCTCGATATCGAACGGACCGGTCCACTCCGGGACGCAGAAGAAGATTCGGGCAGGCGGGTTCTTGGGGAAGTAGCGTTTGTAGATCTCGTTGAAGGTCTTGAAGCGCTCGGCGGATATGCAGAGCACGTTGCACTTCAGCACGTGATCGAGGTCCGACCCCGCCGCCTCCAGCGCTGTCTTCATTTGTTCGAGGATGCGCTCGGCCTGGCGCTCGAACGGCGCATGCTGCAGGAGTTCGCCGGTGTCCGGGTCGAAGGGCGGCATGCCGGACATGAACACCATGTTCCCAGCTCGGGTGCAGACCGAGACGGGAGCGCCCCATTTCTCAAAATTGGTGCTGAACGGTTCGACGCGGATGATCTCTCGTTCCATGGCCTTCCTCCTTTAAGGTCGTTTCAGATGATCAATTCGACTACTACATCGTTTGCACGAGGGCTGTGTTGTGCGTCACAGCAATTTGACCGCCAATGTCGCTGATGGGTCAAACTCGGCCCTCGGACCGGCAACAGAGCTAGGTCCGTTCACCCCCTCATAGCGGACTTGCGGTGAAAGCACCGGCATGACCGTTTCGTGCCAACAACGGACTTAAGGCGTTGCAGCAACGATCACCTCGTCGCTGTCGGCGAGATGAATTAATGTCCGCTCTACCCCAACTAATGCAAATCGACGAGCGTCGCTGAATACCAGTGTGTAACGAACGCGAAGCAGATTGCCGGTCAATCTAATTGGTTCGAAAATTGGCGGTTGGCACTGAACTCTCTGCTGAAGGCGTGAAAGTTTCATGATTCCGAGGGGGCATCATGATCAGTGCATGAAAGCGCTTCTTTATCCCTGGCCAGCCCAGCAAGGACGATTGAACGACAATTTCGAAACGGATAACCCGCGACGCACCTGCCGCGGTTTTCTCCATCCAATCGAGGCAAACGTCTTGTCCTTGAGAGCATAATCCAACCCAACCGGGTTCAAGCGTCGTTTCGCGAGGTAAGGGTGGCCGCGCATAAATGGGGTGATCCGGACTATAGAACGCGGTCGCGAAGGCTAGGGCGTCATCCCCGCTAACAGCCGGGATCGACGTGTCGGATTGCGCATGCCATAGCCGCGTCAATTCCAGTGCAAGGGGCCTGTAAAGATTTCGGACCTCTTCATAAGAATAAATATTTCGATAGACTGCGTGGATTGGTGCGGCAATGCTTGCGGCCACCAGCGCGATGCCAATCACAAAGACCGCTAGGTTGATCGAATAAAACCGCTGGATCGGATAGCCAGCGCCGCAAACAACTAAAATGCCAAACAGAAACAGCCCCTGCGTGGCCCAAAGTGGTGGCAGATGAGTACCTAACAGCACGGCGGCTATGATGGGAAAAGTAATCGTCCCTATGCTCACGAGAAAGAGCAAACGCAGTCCCGGGCTCATCACTCGGAAATCTTCCGGAAATTGCTTCAGTCGGTATCCCGCGATAAAGATCCACGCGAGAGAGGCTATCGCCATCGAGGCCCCGATACCCAACAGAAAGAACATGGCCTCAGTCAAAGATGGGATGAACGCTACACCCATCTGTGCTGCCATCGCGTATTGGCATGGCATCGCTCCCGTCGTAGCTAGCCAATAAAGGTGCGGGCCAAGTACGCCCAGTCCCACGGCAACCGATACCCATGGCGCGGGCGATCTGAAATAAGCGCGGCGCTGAGGGTGACACACTGCGGCTAAGACAAAACTTCCGATCAAGAATACCGAATAATACTTGCCCAGCATGGCGAGCGCGGCCATGGCGCCTGCAGCGGCTGCCCAATTGATTGCACGGGTCTCGAAGGAGCGTAGAAAGTAGTAGGTTGCGAATGGCCAAAGTGCCAGAAGAACCGCGTTTGCATTGAAGCGTTGCGCGTGAAACTGGTAGGTCGGCAGCAACATAAGTAGCAGCAGCACAACAACTCTTTTGTCGCCCCGAACGAAGCGACGAGAAATCAGGTCAATGGCCCAAAGCGCAATGGCCGAATTGATCATCGCAAGCAGCCGAAAGGACCAGTCCGTCAACGGAAACACCGACGTCCATACCAGAACGACCCACCCCATCAGCGGGGGATGCTTGGGATTCCCCCATTCAAATTTACGACCCAATGTCCAGGTCTCTAAAGTATCCGGGTGTAAGCCGCCGCCGGAATAGGCAACTGTTAGGAACGCCATCCAGATCACAACGAATGCGACCAGCAGCGCCGGGACGGCCCACCCCGTTTCAATCCCGTCCAACCACTTGAGGAAGGGCCTTCGCCAACGCGCGGGCGCTTGATCTACACGAACGGCCATCGCCGAAAACGAAAGATCAATTGGCACTTTTCACTCTCAAACCAAGTGCTGTTTCAACAGCGGGTCGACAAGGAAATGTCTGAACCTATCAGAGCAAAACGAGTGCCGATTATTGTTAAAAAAAAGGTTCTAACGCGGTCTCAAATCGGCATGACTGGCAGGCGTGGTAATGCCGCGAACTTTTTCAGTGTCACAGAAATACAGCCCGTTAAGTGCCACTATCGGAAGTCGGCGCGCCTACATTTAGCCTTGCTTTAAGCGCCTGTTTGGCGGGAACTCAGAAGGAGGTTCTTCGTGCGTAAGACAGAGAAATCCTCTCGTTCCTCATCGTGTGCGCCGTTGCTCCTGCTTTTGCACAACGCACGCCGGAGCCTGACGTAGTACCCACTGAGAAAGTAATACAATCCTTCGAGAAAGCGAAAATCACCCTTGCTGAGGCGATAAGGATCGCAGCGAAAAAGCACAAAGATGCGAAAGTCGTCGATGTAAGCTTTGACAGCCAGGCGGGTCAGTTGGCCTACAAGGTGAAAACCTATCAGGACAACAATGTGTGGGAAGGCGCTGTCGACGCTTGGACGGGAGAAATAATCAGTGAAGGGATGACCACGCCGGTATCCAAACTTGACGAGGAGGACCAGCTGGAATTGGCTGGCTTGCTAAAAGCTTCAATCGATCTTTCCACGGCGACTGCTCTGGCCGAAGAAAAAGGTTCTGGAAAAGCCATTAGCGCTGGCCTTGAAGAGACAAACGGCCGGATAGTTTACGAAGTCACAATTGTGAATAAGGGCGTAACGACCAAATTTGTGGTTGACCCAAAGAGCGGCCAAATCAAATAGGTTGTCAGAGAGCTCGTTTGATTCAGACAACTCTGTCGTTGCTACGAGATCGATCTCCGGCTGCAGCGCTGGGCGGCTTAGGGTCGATACCTCAGGCTGGCCTGAACTACCGGCTAGGCTACGATGTCCGTTCAGGGTCAAACTGAGAAGTCTGGGTGGGCCACCGGGAAGTCGGCTTTACCTTCAAGAACGGACATCGTCAGACCGGTCCCGTTGGTCCGTTTCGTGCCAACTGCAGACATCACACCGGCAGCGTAATTTCGCAGACAAGCCCTTCTTTGCGCCAGTCAAAGCGAACTTGCCCCTTTTGCTGGACAATCATTTGTTCGACGATACGGGTGCCGAATCCCGTTCGTGTAGGTTCCTGCGCGACTGGACCACCCATCTCCATCCAGCATAGCCGTAATGAACCGGCAGCGGCGTGTGACCATTCCAAGCGGACGTGGCCGTCAGGCGTGGACAAAGCGCCGTATTTCGCTGCATTGGTCGCTAATTCATGCAACGCTACCGCAACTGCCTGTGCGGCGTCTGGCGCTAATAGGGTTTGTGGACCATCTGTCACCGTGCGCTTCCCATCGGAATAAGGAGCTAGTTCCTGTGTCACAATCGCCGATACTTCCGCACCGATCCAACGCGATTCCGCAAAAAGCGAGCAAACATTGGCTAGTGCCTGGATGCGTCCAGCGATTACCTCTTTGAGACCTTCAGGCGAGTTCGACTGAGAAAGATTGACCGTTGCCATCGCGTTCGCGAGCAAGTTCTTGCTGCGGTGCTCGGCCTCTCGCGCCAAGGTCACGATCAGCTCCTGATTTTTCTTCTGCTCGGTAATGTCTCTCGCAATCTTTGATGCGCCCACGATTTTGCCGTTTGCATCCTTGACAGGAGAAACGGTCAGCGACACGACGATCAAGCTGCCGTTCTTGCGTTGCCGAACGGTCTCAAAGTGGTCGATGCGCTCACCTCGTCGAATACGCGTTAAAATCTCACGTTCTTCGCTTTGCCGATCTTGAGGGATCACAAGGGTAATAGGCTGACCAATGGCCTCGCTGGCAGAGTAGCCGAAGACGCGCTCAGCGCCGCTATTCCAGCTTAAAATGATGCCATCGAGATTTTTGCTAACAATCGCATCATCGCTGGAATCAATTATGGAAGCCAGCCAACGCAACTGCTGCTCGCTTTCGCGAAGGGCCGCTTCGATTTCCGTAGGCGTGGGCGCAATTCCCAGATTGTTCTTCTGCGTCACTAGCGTCCCCAAGACACTGCCCCGAAGGAACACTATAGCACTTGTTCTAGCCTAGGGACGGAATTTGGATGGCTGTTTTGGGTCATTCGCGTCGCTTTGACCGTGGCCCGCCCACTTCCGCTCTTGCCCGATAAGCAGACAATTTCAGGGCCGGTTGGCATGCGACCCTGACGTCGCGGATAGGTCATCTGCGTCGCCTTGGCGTCGTCCGCGCTACGTCCGGTGTTGGTCCTGTAACAGCGGAAAAAGCGGACATTCCGGTTCGGCTGCAGCCGTTCATCAATTGCGGAACCGACAGAACAAGCCATCATTCACCCTGGTCCTCGTACCAAAGGCTATTGAGTTCTTCCTCGACCCCCCAGCCGATGTGCCTCCCGCGTGATCTAAGCTTGTCGAGACGCTCGAGGTAGGTGGTGCGCTCGGAAGGAGGTAGGCTTGATACGAGTTCGAGGGACCGTCCATACATGCGGATCAGAGCTGCGAAGTAGCTTTCATCTTCTATGCTGCAGGATTCCAGAAAGCCGAACGCCTCCTCGCAATAAAATATCGATAGCTCCGCCATTCCATTCGGGCGCCCGATGGCTTTTTTGTAATCCACAATCGCCTTCTTGGCCTTTGAAACCGATATGGGTTGGCCTTTCATTAAGTCCGGGGATATCCATCTGGAAATACTCGCCTTAAAGGGCCGGAGCTGATCATGACCCAAACCCAAGCGGGCATGCAAGAATGCCTGGTTGTCTTTGCTCGCGGTGTAGAGGTCTTGCACTAGCCCCCGAAGGCCCGCGCGATCGAAGTCTAGGAGGGCGGTCCTAACGTCGCTCCAAGTTGGCGAGGCATTCTTGCTACGGACCACGGCCACGAACCTTTCAATGATGGTTTTATGAGCGAGCTTCCCGGCTTGCCCAAGATACACGACTTCCGGAAAGGAGCAGATTGGTCGGATCAGCGATGCCTAACCAGTGGCACATGCTCTCCTCGTCTGTAACCGAGGAGTAAGACCATGCAGGATCAAGTGAATGCTACCCCGACGCCTCATAAACGGTTGCCCTGGAACAAGGGCAAGCTGACCGGGGCAAAGCCGCCCCTGCGACCAAAACACGTCTGGTCAATCCGGACGAAACTCCAGATCGAAGGGCGCGCTCGCGACCTCGCCATGTTCAATCTGGCCATCGACAGCAAGCTTCGCGGCTGTGATGTCGTCGCCATTCGGGTCGAGGATGTCGCCGCCGGCGGATACACGGCCGATCGCGCAACGGTTCGGCAAAAGAAAACTGGGCGGCCGGTCAGATTTGAATTGAGCGAGCAGACCCGCCAGGCGGTCGATGACTATCTAAAGTCCGCCAACAAAACGCCCGGTGAGTTCTTGTTCACGGGCCGTCGTGGTCCCAACCGCAACATGACAACGCGCCAATATGCGCGCCTCGTTTCCCAGTGGATCGGCAGCGCTGGTCTGGACCCAAGGCTGTTCGGGACGCATTCACTGCGACGCACGAAAGCTACCCTGATCTACCGGCGGACTGGTAATCTCAGGGCCGTCCAGCTTCTGCTCGGACATACAAAGATCGAAAGCACGGTCAGATATCTCGGCATCGAAGTGGATGATGCCCTCGCAATAGCGGAACAAGTTGATGTCTGAGATACCAGGGCAGAGCGGACATGCTCTGCCCGCCCTCTGACCGCCGGTTTGTGCCAACACCGGAAGTGATGCACAGCCTATTTCGGCGGTAGCGCCTTTAACGGGTAGCTATTCGCGGGACAGGCAATCGTGGCGCTGACGCAAATGCGGATGCCGAGGAATTTCGCTTTTTGGTAGGATGCGCAACGAATAGGTAAAATGCTTGGAGACACGATAGGCCGATGAACAGCTCCGTTATGACACGACTATTAAGCCTAAATGCAGGGTTCGTGGACACGGTGGGCTTCCTGGGCCTGCAAGGATTGTTCACGGCGCACGTCACGGGCAATTTCGTCACCCTGGCCGCCGGCTTCGTCTACGGCCCGCACGGTACTATCGGAAAAATCCTGGCGCTGCCTGAGTTCATTGGTGCAGTCGCGGTAGCGCGCCTAGTGGGCGTGGCACTGACCGCGCGCGGATTGCCGACGTTGACAATCCTTCTCGGCGTAGAGGCGGTCTTTCTGGCGGCTTTCCTTGCCCTCGGAGCCGTATACGGCCCGTTTCCGAACAGCGACGTCCTACCGGCTCTTGCTGCCGGCTTCGCCGGGGTCACGGCCATGGCGCTTCAAAACGCAATGCAGCGCGTGCACTTTCCGGGCGAACCACCGACCGCGATAATGACGAATAACACCACTCAAGCCGTTCTCGACGGGGTTGACCTACTACGCCGAGCTGCGCCGCCCGAAGTTCGCGGCCGCTTTCTCCGCACTGCGCGTAGCATCGTCTGGTTTGCCGGCGGATGCGCAGCAGCGGCGCTCCTCTACTACTTTGTACAGTTCCGGAGCCTCGTACTACCCGTTGCAATCACTACGGCCATAGTGATCGCGCGCCTGCGCGAACCAAACGTAAACGCTGACGCTTCGAAGCCTGTTTGAGGACGACGACCTTTAAGTCGCGCAAAAGGTTGCGCCTGCGGGGCCTTTTGCCACCAACTGTCGATGTCTCTTGAGGTCATCAACGGACCTTGGGGCGCGTCTGAGTTAGGTCCGTTCATCCCTCAACAACGGACACGTGGTGACTGTATCGGCATGTCTCAAAGGTGCCAGGAGCCGACATCGGCTCGCCTATCCGATCAACTCGTCGGCAAGTGCAGGGGTCAGGCTAGGTCCACTGCGAGGCGCTTGAGATCGGCAAGCGAGCAGTGGCCGAGAGCGCCTTCGTGAGTGGCGCGCAAGACCACGCGGGGCGCCTGGCCCGCCTCGAGTGCTTCTTGCCAACGCGGAGCACAGAGGCACCAACGGTCGCCGGGTTTCAGGCCGCGAAAGCCGAATTCCGGCATCGGTGTCGAAAGATCGTTGCCGCGGGATTTGGAAAACTCGAGAAACGCGGCGGTCATGACGGCGCAGACCGTGTGGCTACCGATGTCCTCTCGCCCAGTGTCGCAGCAGCCGTCTCGAAAGAACCCCGTCATTGGGCTTATCGAGCAGACTTCGAGCCGCTCACCGAGCACGTTACGGGGTGTGCTCGGCCGACCGCCTCCATTACCGTTGTCGTCCCTCAGCATTGCCGTCTCCGCGTGCGGTGTTGTCGACCGATTGCTGATCTTTGGTGAGTCGCACCTGCCGCTTCCGACCCGTGCCATTAGCGGAAGTCATTCATCCTCGTCGCCACGGGCGAAATCCCTGGCTGCGATGGTCATTCGGGCAGCCCGGCTTGCCGCAATCCTTCCTCGTACCGCGCGAGGTCTTCGGCACGCCGATAAGGACCCCGCATGTCCTTGAGAGTGGAAACACGTAGCGCGGGATTCAGTTGTCGCAGCCGAGCCATTGCCTTGTGTGCTTGCTCCGGCCGTCCGGCCATTGCGTTGCTTGCGGCGGCCATACGTAATCCAGGTTGATAGTCCGGATTGTCCTGCAATGCCATTGCCGCCCACGATACCGCTTCGTCATAGCGGCCCAGGAGGAAATGTGCAATCGCGGTCCCGCTTCGCATTGCTGTCAGCCGCGGATCAAGTGGGCTCAGGCGCATGGCATGCGCGAAGCGCTCGAGCGCCGGTTCCGGCTCGCCGAGAAAGTTTTTTACCCAGCCGCCGAAATTCCATGCCTCGGCCGAATTGGAATTGAGCACAAGCGATCGATCGATCAAGGCGGCGCCTACCGCGAGATCGCGAACAACAAACACTAGCGCATACCCGCTGGCGGCGAGCGCGATCGCGTCATCCTTGCCCAACTCAACCGCCCGCTGGGCGAGCCTCGTCACTTCGGCAATCTCGTTCGGTGTGCCTGAAATCCAGCCATTGGTCTTGGCCCAGACGTAGCACAAGGCGGCACGACCGTAGGCGGAGGCAAAATCCGGGTCGAGCTCGATCGCGCTGTTGAACAGGCGCAATGCCTCGTCGTTCGCTTGCCGGCTAGTAACCCCCTGATAAAACCTGGCCACACCGCGTAAATAGAGGGCATAGGCGTCGAGGCTCTCGGTCGGCTTGCGCTTGGCACGCTCGATCTCGGCTTTTTCCACCACTGGCGCGATCGCCCCGACGACGCTCTCAGTCACCCGGTCCTGCAGATCGAAGATGTCGCTGAGACCACCATCGAACCGTTCTGCCCAAAGATGTGCTCCAGTGGCGGTATCGACGAGCTGTCCGGTGATGCGCACCCGGCTTGCCGCCTTGCGAACGCTGCCTTCCAACACGTAGCGCACCCCAAGTTCGCGTCCAATCTGCTTCACGTCGACGGCGCGACCCTTGTAGGTGAAGCTCGAATTGCGGGCGATGACGAACAGCGCCTTGAAACGAGACAGCGCGGTGATGATGTCCTCCACTATCCCGTCGGCGAAATACTCCTGCTCGGGATCGCCGCTCATGTTGGCGAATGGCAGAACAGCGATGGAGGGCTTATCAGGAAGGGCAAGGGCGGGCTTCGATTCTGGCGAAACTGTCGTTTTCAATTCCTTCGCGCCAGAAACCGCGAACACTTGCACCGGTCGCGCGATGTTCTTCAGCGCGATCTCGCCCTTGTCGTCGAAACACACATTGATCCGGTCACGGACCTGATCGTGAACAGCACGAGAGATCGAAATGCCTCCCGGCACAGCGATGCTTTCGAGCCGCGCTGCAATATTGACGCCATCGCCGAAGATATCGTTGTCGTCGATGATGATGTCTCCCAGATGGATGCCGATGCGGAACTCGATCCGCTTGGCCTGGGGTATCTCCGTGTTCTCGTCAGCCATGCCCCGCTGAAGTTCGACGGCGCATCGCGCTGCATCGACGGCACTGGCAAATTCGACCAGCATACCGTCGCCAGTGGTCTTGACGATGCGGCCGCGATGTTTGGCGATTGTGGGGTCGACAAGCGTTTTTCTGAAAGCCTTCAGTTGCGCCAGCGTGCCTTCCTCGTCGGCACCAATCAAGCGGCTATAACCGGCGACATCCGCCGCCAGGATAGCCGTCAGTCGCCGCTCTACGGGCTCGCTGCTCAAGACGCACCCCCGGCTCGGGAAGCTAGATGTCCATCATAGCAGCATCGTGGGCCGCTGTCCGGCCAGGACCAATGTCCGATAATGGGATGGTCCGGCCGTGCTCCCGCCCCACCAGCAAGCGATGCTTGCGCGGGGCACCAAAGACAAGGAGCACGCCATGTCCCAGACAGTCAACGCTGCAATCTCCGTGGTTGGCATCGATATCGGCAAGAATTCTTTCCACATTGTAGGCCACGATGAGCGCGGTGCGATTGTGCTGCGGCAGAAGTGGTCACGTGGCCAGGTGGAAGCGCGCTTTGCCAACCTGCCGCCATGCCTGGTCGGCATGGAAGCCTGCGTCGGCGCGCATCATCTCAGCCGCAAGCTTAATAGCCTTGGCCACGATGCCCGGCTGATGCCAGCGAAGTATGTTCGTCCCTATTCCAAGGGACAGAAGAATGACTTTCGCGATGCCGAGGCAATTGCCGAGGCGGTGCAGCGGCCGACGATGAAGTTCGTGGCAACGAAGACCGCCGATCAGTTGGACCTGCAGGGGTTGCACCGCGTACGGGAGCGATTGGTCAGCCAGCGCACCGGCATCATCAATCAAATCCGTGCCTTCCTGTTGGAGCGCGGCGTTGCGGTGCGCCAGGGATTACGGTTTTTACGTGCCGAGCTGCCGCGCATCCTGGCCACGCCACCAGATGTCCTGTCGCCACGCATAGTGCACATCATTGAAGATCTGGCCGGCGACTGGCGCCGGCTCGACGAGCGCGTCGAGAGTTTGTCGAACGAGATCGTAGCCATCGCGCGCCAGGACGCGAGCTGCGAACGGCTGATCAGCGTGCCCGGTATCGGACCCATCATTTCCAGCGCGATGGTAGCGGCGATTGGCGCTGGTGATGTGTTCACCAAAGGTCGTGACTTCGCCGCCTGGCTAGGCCTTGTTCCCAAGCAAATCTCGACCGGGGACCGCACCATCCTCGGCAAGATATCCAAGCGGGGTAACCGCTATCTGCGGGTCCTGTTCGTGCAGGCGGCCTGGGTGGTGCTGATCAAGCCGCAAAGCTGGGAGCGTCATGGGCTCAAATCCTGGATTGAAGCCGCCAAAAAGCGGCTGCACCGCAATGTGCTGGCGATCGCGCTCGCCAATAAACTGGCCCGGATCGCCTGGAGCGTTCTTGCGCATGGGCGCTCCTTCGAAGCGAGCAAACTCGCCGCGACCGTCACTCAACTCGCCTAATTGCCGGGCGCATTGAAAGGACAAGCGATGACGTAGTCCCAGATCCTTTACCCGTTACCCGCCGAGGTCTGCGAGAGGATGAGACGAGATGGAGGTTCGGTCTTCCCGGCGCGTGCGAACACTGGTGACCCAAATGGTCCAATCGAGGCCTGTCCGCTAATGAGAACGCACGCGCGGCCCGGAGCAAATGCTCCAATCAAAGGCCGGATACATTGATGCAAGACCGCTCACCGCCAGCTCGGCGAAACCACTTGCAACGCACGGCCGGACTGAGAAAAGCTCAGTGCGAGCAAATGTCTTCCGGGTTACTCCTGAAGCGGACATTGCTCGATACGGTCGGCATGTCGCAAAGTGCCATAGGCGGAAGTGATCCGCATCATTCGATCACCTTGTCGGCGGCTGTGATCAGGGTCGGTGGCACAGTGAGGCCAAGTGCCTTGGCGGCGTCGAGATTGACGACAAGCTCGAATTTAGTCGGTTGTTGGATCGGCAGATCAGCTGGCTTTGCTCCTTTGAGAACCTTCCCGACGTAGACGCCAGCCTCGCGATACAGGGACGTGAGGCTCGCCCCATAACTGATAAGACCGCCCGCCGTGACAAATTCTTGCCATTCGTAGATTGCCGGAACAGAGTAACGCGATGCCAAGGCTACGATCCGCTCGCGGCGGCTGGTGAAGAAGGGGTCCGTCCCAACAATTAGCGCGTCGGCCCTGAGATGGGCGAGAGAGGCGAAGGCGGGTTCAATTCGTCCTCATCAGTAGCCTTCAAGATATGGAGCCGTACTCCCTTCACAGTTGCCGCTTGTTGCACGAGTGGGATCGTGCCCTCGGTAGCGCTATGGTATTTCGGATTTATAAGTAAGGCGATTGTCCTGATTTGGGGAACCAGTTCGGAGAGCAGCTCGAAGCGCTTTGCCATTAGTTCAGTCGCGATCATGCTGAAGCCGGTAACATTGCCGCCCGGTCGGGCGAGGCTGGCGACCAAGCCCGTCTGGACCGGATCGCTACCAGTAATAAAAACGACAGGGATGGTGGAGCTTGCTCTGGTTGCCGCCCGGATCGAAACATCACCGCTCATTTGCAGCGATGACATCGACCTTGTTGTGGATGAGGTCTGCGGCCAATGCGGGAAGTCGATCAAAATTGCCTTCTGCCCAGGAGTATTCGATTGCCAAATTTTGGCCTTCGATAAAACCGACTTCCTTAAGTCCCTCGTTGAACGCGGCCACAAAAGGAGCATGTGGGCCGGGCGAAGAGACACTTAGGAAGCCGATCTTCTTCACCGGCTGCTGGGCGCGTGTCGCGACCGGCCACGCGACCATCATGCCGCCGAGAACAGTAATGAACTCGCGCCGTCTCATATCCGTCATCCATGAAAGCTCGCCGCGCGCAGCAGCTAAAGCCTAGCACATTGCAATTCGGCCAGCGAGGAACAAGATGGCGAAGGCCTCAGACACCATCAAGCGTCATGTCTCAGTTGGGTCCAGACTGTGTGAAAAGTCCGTAGTTCAATTTGCGTGTAGAATATCTGTCTCAATTTCATCGATGCGCAAACGAATTGCATCGGTACTTCTGTCACAAGACGCCTATTGATAAAGCAGTTCTGCGCGTTCTTGGCTCGCGCGTGTTTTCACACAGTCTGCACCCTTAGCGGACCTTGGCGCGCACGGGACTGCGGCGCTTGTTCAAGCGGTCGAACTTCGGAACCGTCTGCCGGGTGACCAAGGAGAGTTCTTGCATGTGCGCAGCAAGGGTTTTGCAAAAATCCTGAACGTAGCGCGGAAGCTCGCGTCGTTTGTCCCACACAACAGCGAGGGGTTCGCGTAGCGGCTTGCGCTCATGGGTAATCCGGGCCAGCCGCAACCCATAACGATGGGTCTGCACGACCGACGGGATCACCGCAACGCCAAGCCCTGCCTCAGCAAATGCGAGCAGATTGTGCGGCACGCGGCTCTCGAACACAACATTCGGCTTCAACCTCGCAAGACGGCAGGCCGTGTCAAACGTCTTGCGGACCACGAAACCGGAATCGAGTAAGAGTAACGGGTGTAGCGCGATGAGGCCGATATCGATCGTGCCGCCGCTCTCAAGTGGAAATGACGGGTGGCAGGCGGCCACAAGCTCGACCGGTGGCACCGGATAGATTCCGAAGTGATGATCGTCAGCATGAATGGATTGAAGCAAACTGATGCCGAGATGGATTTCACCGCGCTCCAGCAGAGCCAGTGTGTCGGCGCCGATTGCCTCGATCAATTTCACCTGAACGCCCGGATAGCGTCTCGCGTATTGGTGCAGGAATGTCGAAAAGACCGTTTCGACCTGCACGGGCGAGGCGGCGACCTTCAACACTCCCGTGTCGCCGTGCCGGAGCAGCTGCGCCTGCTCGGCTAGCGCACTGACAGAGCCTAACAAGCTGCGGCAACTTCCGAGCAACTGCTCTCCCGCACCCGTGAGGACAAGACGGCGGCCTACACGATCGAACAGGCTCAAGCCGAGCTCCTGCTCGAGATCGCCGATCTGCCGCGAAAGAGCCGGCTGGGCCGTGTGCAAGTGCAATGCGGCTTTGGAAACCGTTCCCAACTCCGCCACGGCGACGAATGTCCGAAGGTGCCTGAGGTCCATACCCGTTCTTTATGCTCAGTCGGCATGAACATCTAGAGGCTTTATGTATTGGACAGATGCAACTCCTCATCACATCCTTCTCACGCCTGGAAGAGCCTAAGCATGTCCTGGGAGGACAAAATGCGATGGACTTGTCCAATGTTGGCGCTTGGCCTCGCTTGCGCGACCTCGCAAGCCGGAGCTCAGCCCTATCCCTCGCACCCCATCACGATGGTGGTCCCGTTCGCGGCGGGTGCGCCGGTCGATATGGTCGGCCGCATCATCGCAGAGCGGATGCGCGTGTCGCTCGAGCAGCCCATCATCCTTGAGAATGTCAGCGGAGCTGCCGGCAGCCTCGGCGTTGCTCGCGCCGTGCGTGCCGCTCCCGACGGCTACACCATCAGTCTTGGCAACATCAGTTCGCATGTTCTCAATGGCGCCATCTACGCACTTCAGTTCGACGCGCTGAAGGATTTCGAGCCGGTCGCGCTGCTTCCCAGCAATCCGCAACTGATCATCTCAAAGAATGCTCTGCCAGCGAACGACCTGAAGGGGCTCATCGCGTGGCTGAAGGCGAATCCCGACAAGGCGTCGGCGGGAACTGGTGGCATAGGCGGCGTGGCACATGTCGGCGGCGTGTTCTTCCAGAAGGAGACGGGCACGCGCTTCCGGTTCGTGCCCTATCGCGGCACCAACCTGGCGCAGCAGGATTTAATCGGCGGGCAGATTGACCTGCTGTTTGACCAGGCAGTCAGCGCTCTGGCGAACGTGAAAGCCGGCAAGATCAGAGCCTATGCGGTCACGGCAAAGACACGCCTCGGCTCGGCACCTGACATTCCCACGGTCGATGAAGCCGGCTTGCCGGGGTTTTACATGTCGGTCTGGAATGCGCTCTGGGTACCAAAGGGGACGCCGAAGGAGATCGTTACCAAACTCAATTTGGCCGCCATGGATGCGATGGCCGATCCTGTGGTCCGCAAAAGCTTGAACGACATGGGGCTCGACATTCCTCGGCTTGACCAGCAGTCGCCCGAGGCTCTCGGCGCATTTCAAAAGGCCGAAGTCGAGAAGTGGTGGCCAATCATCAAGGCGGCAAACATAAGAGCGGAATGAAGCCGTCCAAGCCTGACTTCCGGAATTGGCACATTTGCGACATGCTAACTGCACCGAGCAATGTCCGCTTGCAGGGGTAACCCGGAAGACATGTGCTCATGCTGAGTTCTTCTGACTTTGACCCGAATGAGACGTTGCCTGGCCCAGCATCCCACTGTCCTGACCGTGAAGACAGTATGCTCGCGGGGTGATATTTGATTGGTGGCCAGCCCTTGGGTTGGGAGGGGCGATATGCCCGTGCAGCAACCGTGGCTTCACACGCGGGTCAATGTCAGAATGCATTCTTAAATTGCGCGCGATAGTCGGGGCTCCCATAGACCCACATGGGCTCGTCACATTGTTGTGGGCCTTGGTCGTTCATGCAGGCGAAGCTCCAGGGCGGAGCTACGATCTCGCGGCCTTCGATCCTGTATCCCTGCAGCCGATTGCCAACTACCGGTCGAGTGCCGACATGCGCTCGATTACTGCTTTTGTTGGTTCGCACAGGGGTCGTGGCTCCGGTCGCGAAAGAAGGCACAAGCAGTAGCGCCGCCAGAAGGTATGTGATCTTCATCGTTCGCTTCCTTGATTGAGCCTCGCGCCAGCGGAGGCATGTCCGCTTCTGAAAGAAAGACCGAGATTGGAGTCTGGATATTTCCCGATCACGCAAATGTTTGGCGGTTTTGCCATCTGTCTCGATGAGGCAGACATCGCATGGGTTCACGGCAAGGCCGGGCCACTTCTGTACCGGCGAGCCATGTCGTGATTGGAGAGGCGCTATATGGGAGGGTTGAGATTGCGGCGGTTAGTCCGGTTCGATGAGCGGGGATGGGAAACGGAGCGTTGCCGAATTGCTCAAGCTACCGCGCCCATCCTCGACTTTACCGAAACGGTCATGGCGGTGCTGTCACCGCATGTCCGTTGTTAGGGGTGAAGCGGAAAACATCTGCTCGCAGCGAGTATTTCGCCTTTTGGACCCAAAGCTGACATTTGCTGTCACGCTGACGCGTCGTCAATCCACGACTAGCTGGTCGACCCTGAAAACCGAAGAGTGAGCTTGAGACCTGGCGCGTTATCATGCATTTCGATCCGCGCACCATGAATACGGGCAACGGCAGCAACCAGGCTGAGCCCGAGACCGTTTCCCGGCGTGTAGCGACTGTGTTCGAGTCGGTAAAATCGCTTGAAAACATGCTCATATTCATCGGCGGGAATTCCGGGCCCGTCATCGGTGATCGAGATAACCGGCGTGCCATCAATGTTTTCGTTAGCAACGACGACTTGCCCTCCGGCGCGGCCATGCTTGATAGAATTGTCCACGAGATTGGCGATGGCATCAAAGATCAGATCACGGTCGCCGGTCACCAGCACCTCACGATCGCCGATAACGGTGAGACGGGTGCCGTCCTGTTCCGCCGCGGCGTCGTACAACTCGATAACCTCACTGGCGATTTCGAACAGATTCACGGTGCGGAACGCGCCCTTTCGTGCCTGGGTCTCGATTTGCGCAATCCGCGTCAGTGATGAGAATATCCGCAAGACAGCATCGAGGTCGGCGATCGTGTCGCCCAGCAGTGACTGATCATTCTCGCCAATGCGCTGACCGTGATAGGCCTTCTCCAGCCGTCCCCGCATTCGCGTCAGCGGCGTCCGCAGATCATGCGCGACGTTGTCGCTCACCTGCTTGACTTCCCCCATCAATGTTTCGATGCGGTCGAGCATCAGGTTGAGGTTCTCCGCAACGCTATCCCATTCGTCATTGGTGCCGCGGAGCGGGATACGCTTGTCGAGACCGCTGAGCATGATGGCCCGGCTGGTCGCGTTGATCGCTTCAATCCGCCCCACCGTCCGGCGCGTCACCAGGATGCTCGCGACTCCCGCAAGCACAAATATCAATGCAATACCCGAGATCACGGCTGTCTTGATCTGATCGGTAAAGCTGTCAAGGTCACTGATATCCCTTCCCACCAGCAGACGGTCGCCGCTTGGAAATGTTTCGAGCATTGCCCGAAGCAGCGGCCGGCTTGTCGTGTTGGGCAACGGCTCCGGCGCGCGAAACTCCGTCCATCCCCTGGCTGCCGCGACCGTCGCCGGCCATACCTTGATGTTTCCCCGCAGAGTGGCCAATGAAGGATCGACAAGGATATACACGCCGTCTGCAAAACTTTTGTCGGTCATGCGTTGTTGAATCAGGGCGATCAGCCCGGCGCGCCCGTTTCGCTCGTAAGCACCTTGCAGGCTCAGATAGTCGGCCATGATGGCGCGATCCGATCGGCTGCGCACATAGGAGGAGGTGGACAGGTAGACGTAGCCAAAAATGGCTGACACGATCACGCCAAAGGCCCCGATCGCGATCAGCGCCACCCTGAAGGTCGATGACGTTAAGGTCTTAGCCAGGAGCACGGAGACAGTACCCGATGCCGCGAACCGTATGGATCAGCGGATAGGCTTGCTGGCCGTCGACTTTGCGACGCACGCGCCCGACATAGACGTCGATAATATTTGTCGAGGGATCGAAATGAAGATCCCAGACATGCTGCAGCAACATGGCGCGGGATACCACGCGGCCTTCGTTACGCACCAAATACTCCAGAAGCTGAAACTCCCGCGGCAAGAGGGCGATGTCCTTGCCGCGCCGGCTGACGGTCCGCGACACCAGGTCGATCGCGAGATCGCCGACACGCAGGATGGTTTCCTTGACGATGGTGTCGCTGCGGCGGCCAAGCGCCTCGACGCGCGCCAACAATTCCACGAACGAAAACGGCTTGACCAGATAGTCGTCGCCCCCGGCACGCAGGCCCCGCACCCTGTCGTCGACTTCCCCGAGCGCACTGATGATCAGGAAGGGTGCGGCGATGCCGTCGTCGCGCAATTGACGCATGACTGCGATGCCATCGATGTCCGGAAGCATGCGGTCGATCGTGATCACGGCGTAGTCGCTGGCGCCGCCGCGGCTCAACGCCTCGTTGCCGCTGGCGGCCAAATCCACCTGGTACCCGCTGGTCGTGAGCGACTCGACAAGCTGATCGGCGGTTTCCGGGTCGTCCTCAACGACCAGAATGCGGCGGTGACCTCCCGTCATGGTGTTCCGTCTCCGAGCGGCCAGTGAAAGGCCGAATGCACATCGGCAAAATCGGAAATCGCAAAGCTGACATATATGTCAGAAACCAGCTCATGCGTAACCTGAAGATTGCGTGAGGCGCTTCGCAGATCGGTGTGCAAATGGGCGTCATCGTCACCGGCGGATCCTTCGCCTGAAGATGCCGGGTGCCGGCCGCCAGATCTCTGCACGGCCTGCTCTACGAACGGCGTCGACGCGATGGGACCCGGTACCACCACCGCGTCGGGCACCGCCCCGGCAACGCGCCAGATCAACACGGCCGCGGGCGCTGCACCAATCGCCAGGCGTCAGTAGCCGTAGTAGCCGCAGGCATTGACCCACTGCGGTCCATATGACGTCCACGCCTGGGTCCAGCAGCCGCCGTAGTCGCCGTAGTAGTCGCCGCCAAAGAACGCAAAGCGATTGAAGCGGTTACGGAAGAACGCGCGATGACGGAAGCCGTCCCGGCCTCGAAACGCGCCCCTTGAAAACTGAGGCGCGATGGCAGCATGCGCAAAACGCGCACCCGCGAAACGGCCGTCACCGAAACGCGCCCCTCCTGCCATGCCGCCGAAGCGCGTGCCTACGCCCGTGCTTGCAAAGCGGGCGCCTCCACCCATGCCTCCGAAGCGCATGCCGCCGCCCATGGCGCCAAAATGCGCTCCTCCTCCCATGCCGCCGAAATGCCCCCCTCCTCCCATGCCACCACCATGCATACCACCTCCCATACCTCCTCCAAACCCGCCACCATGGCCACCACCGCCGCCGCCGCCATGGCCGCCGCCACCGCCGCCACCGCCGCCACCGCCGCGAGCGAAAGCCGGTGACGCCAGCGCAAGCGCCGCACTAAGCGCACCGGCCATGAGGCAACTAAGGACCTTGTTGTTCATCCCAATTTCCTCCGTGGTTGAATTGCTGCGACGGCTACCGCCGCAGCAAGAAGACGATCAGGAGAACTAAATGATCCAATGCTTTCAAATTAAAACGGCGACAGTTTCTGACACGAAAGTTAGTTTCAGCGCCCCGCAGAGCGAGTAGCCTCGCATGAGCCGCCGGGTCGCGTGGCGATGCGATAGGGAAGAACCTGCCGAGGGCGTCATCGGGCCCGGGCTTCGCGTCGGCAGGATTTATCTGAGGGCGCATATGTCTGTTGATGGCGGATAGTGTTGCAAAAGTCTTTTTATCTCACCGACCACAAATTTTCCGGGCCGTAGGGGCGGCGATCGAATATTGATGTGGGGGACCACTCATTCTGTGACGAACTCACTGACGACTTCGGTGGCGCGATTGAAGCGACATCGATCGACGATTACCGCTTGTTTTGTCCTTTGGCGGAAATTTAGCCGCACGGCGTTTTGGGACTTTTGCAACACTATCGGCACGAAACGGACATGTCGGGGTGGCCTGACGATGTCTGGTCTTGAGGGTAGAACGGATATGCCGTTCAAGCAGGACCTCTTCCGTTTTTGACCCCTTGCGGAAGTGGTCGGCTTTAAGGGCGAGCACCATAAACCTTCGTATAGTTCCGTGACCCCTTTAGATGCCCGACGTTTACGTACGCTCAATTGAGCCGCCGATCGCAATCATCTTAGGTAGGGTATGCGGTAGCGAAAGCGGACAATGGGCCTTAATCCAGATGACACGGTCTATCCCGTCGCAAAAATTGCATTGGTCTTGGACGCCCTAGCTGCAGAAGGCTTACCAAAAGAAGATGCGTTAAGGCGTGTGCGCCTCTCCGAAGCTTCGATTTCTTCGCCTGCGACGCGCGTCTCGCTCAATCAGGTCATCGATTGCTGTTCTTACGCCGCAGAGCGCTCGCATGATCCTCATTTTGCCTACCATACCGGCCTGCGGTTTCACGTCTCGGCCTACGGCATGTACGGCTTCGCAATTTTGAGCAGCATCAACTATCGCCAGACGATGAAATTCGCCATCAAATATCACCAACTAGCGACGCCGTTGGTCGCCATGGAGTTCAAGGAAAACGACGGTTGCGGAATATGGCTATTAAACCCTCTGTCATGTGCCCGCATGGATGCCCGTTTGTACAAATTTATCGTTGAAATGCAATTTGGCATTATTCTGTCATTACATCGGGACTTTATGGGCTGCTCTTTTTTTGTGCGGGAATTTCAGGTTACGTATGCCCCGTCTAGCGATGCGTCAAAATATGCGGCCCACTTCGGGGCGCCAGTTTTGTTCGGGCAATCAGCGAATAGGCTGTTGTTCGATTCGGGCTGGCTCGACGGTACGCCAAGGCTTGGCAATGAAATCACTTACTCGACCGTGGTGAGGCTGTGCGACGCGCAAATCGAAGAATTTCAATTTCGGAGGGGGCTTGTCGGAGAGGTTCGGCAAATCCTCATGAAGAATCTCATACGGCCGAAGAGATTCCAGGACGTCGCGCAAAATCTAAACATGAGCGCGCGTACGCTTCGACGAAAGCTGCGCGAAGAAAATAGTTCGTTTCGCCAGGTAGTGGATGAGTTGCGTAGAGATATAGCGATTCGATATTTACGTGAGACTGATTTGACTGTGGAAGACATTGCCGAAAGCCTTGGCTTCAGCGATGCCGCTAATTTCCGGCAGGCATTTCGGCGGTGGACCAAAGCAGCGCCTTACGAGTTTAAGCACCTTATCAAGGGCATAAACTAGATATTTGCCAGTTGGCCGAGCAAACCCCACTGCTCATTTAGATATTCGCTCCGCGACGCAACGACGCGCGGAGCGATTTGTTGGCAAGAGACAACGATTGATTGGCCGCAAATCACCGGCATTTTGGCTGAATATAACCGTTTCAAGAATTGAGAATTGGCTTAGTTCAAATGTCGCGTTGTGCGTAATTTGGGAGATTCCTTATAAGTCACCGCATCGACCTATTTTGCGAAGATCTACGGCAAAAGCTCACGATCATCGAGAGCGGCCTGCAGGGCCTGAAAGCAAAGGTCGAGGCTAATGAAGTGCATGCTGAGCGGGATGTACGGAAACCATCTGGACAGACTGCGAATCCCCGGCGACACCGGGATGGAGGGCAGCCGCAATGTTTTTCGCCGTGCGGTATACACTCTTCACGTATTGCAGCAGGCCATGCCTCGATTCCGCGACCGCCCAGGCGGCCGGCCGATCTGATCCGGCAGAGCGGGCTGGCGCACAAAGATCACATCGCGCAAATGTGCGCGAATCTCATGCTGAGCTTTGAAGCCATGTCTGCCCCTGCTGCTTATGGAAAGCTGAAGTTCGGCCCTTTCGAGCTTTCGATTGGCGAAAGGTTGCTGCGGCGCGAGGGTGTGGTGTTGCCCCTTGGCAGCAGGGCGCTGGACCTCCTGATCTACCTTGCCGGGCGTCCGGGTGAGGTGATCGCAAAGCGGGAGCTGATCGATCACGTCTGGTCGAACGTAACCGTCGAGGAGGGAAGCCTCCGGGTCCACGTGGCTGCAATCCGCAAGGCGCTTGGTGACGGCCAATTTGGCAACCGCTACATCGCAAACATCAAGGGACGGGGTTACTCGTTCGTCGGCACCGTCGTCCCTCTCGCAGGCAATACGGAGAGCAGGAACGATAAGTTCCGGCACCAAGGCAGGCTCCCCGTGCGACCGATCGAATAACTTCCGCTTCTGTGCAGGTTTTCGGACGCCGGGATGACGAAGCTATCCCCGGGCACCGACGGCCGGCGTCCGAAAAGCGCCAAGGCACGAAATCGCGGGAGGTGGGGCACCGAGGGTGCAGCGGGCGCTATGGGGATTTTGCCGCGGGCTCGGACTTGAGAAGACTGGACCGGAGCGGTTGCGATGATCGGGTTTCTGCCACGCGTAGGGGTGTGCGTCGGTATGAACGAGCGTTCTGGGCGTCGCGCGACAAGATTGGTCGCGCGACTGCTGGTGAATCCAGCACAGCGATGCGAGCGTGGGCGCAGCTCGGCCTCCAGCTCGACGATACGCGCCCGCAGTCGGTCGTTTTCAGTTTCGACCGGCGGCGGATCGACGGGAGGCAACTGCTCAGGAAGGCCAGTCATTCGCGATCCATCCAACCTCGGCGCCGATCACCAAACCAGTTTGCTGTCGGACGTTGGTTGAAGGCCGCATAGGCTTCGTGAACGACACCTGATCCGCCTTGGTGTGCTGACTGCACCTCGTCGTAATCGACATCGTCATGAACGGCAGGCCCTGGCGCCTCCGGGGTCGGCGCCGGCCGTGGCCGGCTGGCGCCGATCCGCGCCGCGTTAAGCAAATGCGCACCTGCGGCATTCATGCTTTCGCAGTCCAGGAAATGGTTCTGCCGCGAGCGCCGCACCCATTTGACGCGCCCGCTTTCGAGCCGAACCCGCGTCTCGGATACCACCTGCCGGCAGTAATCCTCCGAAACGTCGTGCGGCAGATACCAGGCGCCGGGCTGGCCTTGTGGCCGGCGGATGCGCTCGAACAGCCATGATTTGAAGAAATCGGTATCGAGCCGCAACAGTTTCAGACCAGCCTTCGACGCGGTACCTTTCCGCGTCGTCACCTCGATATTTGAGGCGACCAATGGCGTTCGCATCGCCGTCGAGCTTCCCTTCGTGACGCGAACCAGGCGGGGAAATTGTCGGGCAAAATCGTAGACCATATTCAGCGGCACCTCGTCGACCCCGCCGGGCCGGTAGCCACCATCGATCAAGACGAGCCGCAACGGCACGCCGCAAACCCCTGCCTGAATCAGGTCAGCGAGGTCGGTCCAGATTCCTTGCTCGATGGTCTCGCCGTACAAGCAGCCGCATTCAATGAGCCAGCTCGTGGCCCGCTCGCCCCAGCCACGAGTAACGTAGTAGATTTTATCCTTTTGGACGTCGGCCGAGCAGATCAGGAGACCAACACCTTTCGGAATCTCGCCGATCGCATATTCCGCGCGGCACTCACTCACTTCGTTCCAGGATGGCGCATCGCCGCCACCGACCGAAAACAGCTCGCCGAACCCGGCATTGATGGCGACCTGGATTTTTTCCGCCGAGGCCTCGCGCACCGCATCGAGATAGGTTTCGGCGCGCTGGCCAAAGGTGACGAACGGACTGGCAAGACCACTGACCCAAAACGACAGCGTCGAGGAATCCGGCGGCTCGCCGATAACCTCGCCATCGGCCGCAATCGATTGGCCCGGTGCCACGAATACGCCCCGGGCATTAAGCTCGGGCTTGTCCTGGTCGGACAGGACGCCGCCGCAACCGGGACACTGCACGTACGCTGATCGCCTTGCCTGCGCGGGCGTTGTCTTGTGCTCGGCGGCGGCGCTTTCCCACCGCAAATTCACAAATCTCGGAATAAAATATTCAAGGCAATGCACGCAGCGCCAGGCCCAATGATGCCGCGTGCCAGTCTGAAACAACCTCCAAACTGGCGATTGCAAATCCTCCGGCGGTGCCATCCGCCAGAATTCCAGGCCCGATGCATCCTTCTCGACCTCGCCAACTCCGGTTGACGGTGTCGAGGCCACGCCGACCATGAAATCGGCGAAGGTATCGCCGCGCGCCGTCACGAGACTGAGCGGATCGCCCTGACGGCCGACGTCGACCAGCAATTGATCAAGCTCGTCGACCAACGCGAGGCCCGCCGACGACGACTTGAGCGCCGTAGAGCTGCCGGCATGGGCAAGTCGGACCTGGACGCCGGCAACCACCTTCCGCGTCTTCTTGTTTTTCTGGCCTCGGGCAATCTTGCTGGAAAGCGTTGGCGCCTGGTCGAACAGCTCCATCAGTCTCGGCTCAAACTGGTTGGTGACGAAATCGAGCGACGGGCCGACATAGATGATCGGCGTCGGCCTAGTGTCGAGCCGCGAGCCGATCACGTCGAGCATCGCGTCGGTTTTGCCAGATTGGGCCGAGGTGATGAGAACCGCGCGGCGATATCGGCCGCCACCGTCCGCGACGGCTCGCATCCACGGAATGACGTAGGGCGTGACGCCGGGGTCCCGCGCACCGGGCATGCCGCTGCTAGCCGGGTATCGGCGATTCCTGGCCGCCCACCGATCCGGCATCGTCTTCGGGATCGGCCTCGATAGCAGCGCCGCTCGCGCGTAGAGATCGCGCCTTTTGGTCGAGACCATCGGCGTGCCGTCTGTAAATTTCATCGACCTTCACCTCAATAGTGGAACGCAATACCGGGTCCCGCGTCACCGAAGCCGCGAGCCCGTCGAAATCCGCCTTCATGCCGCCGACAACTTCGTCGAGCACAGAAAGCGCCTCGTCGAGATCGATCAATTTGTGCTCTTCACGGGCGATCCGCATTTCGATTTCACGGGCGCGCGCCGACTGCACCGCCGCCAGGGTGATGGTTTGCGTGCTGCGCTTCGTGTCGTCCTTCAAGCTTTTGGTGTAGCCCTGCACGAGTTCGATCAGGCGCCAGCGGCCAGGGCCGACCCGCGCAATCCAGCCCGCCGTCTCTAGCTGCGAGAGACGCGGCTGCGTCAGCTTCAGCAACACACCTGCCTGTTTCGTCGAAATAACGAGGCCGGCAAGGTCGACGTCGCGGCTACCTGTTGCATTTTCTTTTTTCATGACCAAACCGCCGAATTAGATATCTGAAATTCTTGCAATTTTCGAAGGGCACGCCACCCGCAATAGGCGGCGGGGGGTCGAACAGGACCCCAGCCAAATGCGGGGAAATGCTTCGCAGCCGTCCCGCTTGAACCGTCCTGGACCGTCTGCATCGAAGGTCTCCGCTCTAATCTCTGTCGATGTGGTGCTGTCGATGTTCGCGTGCAACATTAAGGACATCTCACGCAGCCGACCCCATTGCTTGGCTGCGCATCGCTGTATCCTTCATCGATCGGAAGCGCGAGACGGGCGATCTCGCCGACCTCGGTGACGACATGGCGCATGCAATGAGCGCTGACCGCATCGAGCGTGATGCCACCGGCTTCGAGCAGCGCCCTGGCTTTCTTGAGATCCGGTTCCGGGAATACGTCGAGCGGATAAGCACGGCTCCAGGAGTCGATGCGCTGCAGCGCTTCTCTCAATTCGATCTTGATCGGTCATGGTCATGGTGCAACCTCCTACTCCTTCGTGCGCCGGCCGCGGTCGGTCCGGTCGGTAAAGTCAGTGAATTCTTATTATCTCTCTCGCGCGCGCTTTGCGCTAATGAGACAATATTGCCTATGTTATTAGGAGCATTCACGGATCACTGACCTTACTGACCGAACTGACCGGAACCTGCCGCCATCAGGTCTCAGCTCCGCCGGATGCGGAACCAATAATCGTCGGGCTCAAATACCAGCGTGCCGGTTCTGATGGCATTGCAGGCGGCAGGTAAATCGCCGTCAAAAAGCGCGTCGATTTCCTGCATTAGGCTGACCAGATTGTTCAAATACTTGTCTTCGGTGATGCAACGCCGAGCGCATCGAGCTCATCAGCCAACACCATGTTCCAGTCGACCGCGCCGGTCACCGTGCATCCAAGACATTTGATTGTGGTCATAGCTTCCTCACCGCAATGATCTGATCGCGTAGATTAAGCTTCGCCTTTGCATAGACGGCCTGCCTCCGGCCTTGCAGCTTCCAGAGGCCATCGTCGGCGTCGGGGTTGCGCACGGGAACATAGCCGCAGCGCTCCATGCGGTGGGGCATGGCGCGCCGGTTCTTCCGCTCCATTAGCCATTCCGCAGCCTCGGTGCCGGCGGATCGCTCGATCAGCTGCACCAGCGTCACCGCATCCGGATTGCCCAGCGCGTCGAGCACGTCGGCCAACTCGCTGTCTTCAGGCGCAATGCTGGCGCCGACGATATCCCAGAAGGCCGCGGTCTTCGGCGGCGGCGCTTTGGCATCGAAGCCGGTCAGGTCGAGTTCCGTGAGATAGGCGCCGACATGCCCATATCCGCCGGCCTGGTACCAGCCCCAAAGCTCGTTCCAGTATTGCGGGGAAAACTCCTCCTTGGTGAGCGGCGACCAGGCCACAAAATGCCGCCGATCGTCGCTCGGCAAAAAGATCCCGTCGGTCTTATGGTTGGTCGTGATGATGAAGCCGAGGCAGTTGAAGACGTAATATTCCCTCAAATGTTTCTCATCGACCCGCAGCACGTCGGGCGGGGCGGCGGTGTAAATCTTGGTGTGGTCGTAAAAGCTGAAGCGGTCGATTTCGCCCAAGTCACGCGCCTCGGAGACTCGCAGGATCGTCGATTTGACGAAGCCGTTGAAGCGGCCGAGCAGGTGGGCCGGTGTGGCGTCGGCAAAATTCCACGGACCTATCGCATGCTTGATCGGTTCGAGCAGCGTATCCTTGCCGATACCTTGCGCACCACCCAGCACCAGGGCGTGATTGACCTTCTCAGCCGGCCGCTGCACGCGATGCGCCAGCCAGCGGACGATATGCGCTGCATCGTCCGTGGCGTAGATGGCGTTGATGTGGTCGAGCCAGGGCGTGGCCTGAGCCGCTTCGCCGAGCTTGAGCCTGGGCGGGCGATATAAATTAAAGCTGGTCACCTCGGGCCGCACGATCCAACCGCCGGCCACCACCAGGCGATCGGCGATCAGCATCGGAAGGCCGGGACACCAGGTCATCTGTTCGACTGGCCGATTCCTGTCCAGCCACAGAGTAGGCGCGAGGGTCACCGGCTTGCTCTTGGCGTCGAGTTTCGGCAGTCCATGCCGGTCGAGGACCGGCACCCGCGGCAGGCGCGCGTCAACCGACGCGCCGGCCCAGATCTCCCGACATGGCGTGAAGATATAAGAGTGCGCTGGCATAAACGCGACGAAGTCGTCGAGCGCCACGCCACGCCCTTCGGGCTCAGGTTGCGTCACTTCTTCAATGATTACGTCATCCTTCACGCTCATGACGCCAACTCCATTATGAGGTCGTTAAAATCCGTGCCCGGTTGTTTTGGGGTGAGCCGCACCACGCTGCGGCCAGCCCGCGACCAGGTCTCGGCGCAGCGCAGCGCCGCCGCTTGCCCGGCGCCGTTGACGTCGTGGTCGACCAGGATGATCAGGTGCTCGACGCCTGGAATCGGCGGCAGAGTGGCCAGCACGCCGCTTGCCACCGCAGACCAGGCTGGCTGCAGTGGGCGGCCCCACCGCATTATCCGCGTCGCCCCGGCCAACGTGGTTTCGACGCCCTCGCCGACGACAAGGCGATCACTGGCGGGATAGAGCTTGACCACCCCGCCGCTCCCCAGCATGCGGCGATCGATCTTCCGCGCATTGCCGGCGAGCGCGATGCGGTGGATACTGACCGGCTCATCATTGAAGACATCGCGCCGGAGCGCGATCAAACAAGGATGCCGGGTCGCCGGACCGAAGGGACAATCCGGATGGAAGCGCAGACTAGCCGCGGCGTCAGGCAACGCGGCAAGATCAATGCCGCGGTGTTCGGTGAGGTAGCGCTCGGCCAGCGTTCCGTCGATCGGCCGCGCCTGGCGCCAGAGCTGCAACGCGCGTCGCCGCTTGGCGTCTCGATCAGCTGGCATTTCGATCGAGGTGCATGAAGGCCGCGGCGTCGGATTCGATGGGCCGTGCTCCAGCAGCAGCAGGGCGGCGTCACGATCCAGCCCTTCGACGATCATCAACCAATCGACCGCATCGCCGTGTGCGCCACAGCCAAAGCAATAAAAGTGGTCGGCATAGATCTGCAGGCTTGGCGTCGAGTCGTCGTGGAACGGGCAACAGATCTTGCCATCGACCAGGGGCTCGCCGATCAGATCACTCAGTGACGTGCGCGCGCTCTGCGGCGTCGCGATCACGGGCGTGACCACCGTCACCGGCATCACCGGCATCACCGTCACCGGCATGCCGGGCTCGACGTCATCATCGCCGTCGTCGGCGTCGGTCAGGCCTTCAGGTGTTGGGTCGTCCTCCGGTTCGGAGGCCGCCAGCTTGAACTTGCACCATCTTTCGCCGGTCCGCGCCTTCGCTGCAACCGGCAGGCCGCTGGCCCATGCCGGCAACGTGGTGAATATCTCCAGGAAGTCCTCGACCGAGCCGAAGTCGTCCGGGACCTCCGCGACGGCTTCATCATGCGCGTGCAGAACAATTCCATAACCGCCGGCCTCGAGCCGCTGCATGGCTTCGACGAAGAGATCGCGGGCAATGGCCTGGACCGCGTTCTCCGTCCACGTCCCGCCGTATGCGCCTTGGCCGTGCCGGTTCTCGGCCCATTTGCCCTTTTGATTGTCGAAGAAGACGACCGCGGTGTCGCTGCGCTTAGTGGTCTTCAATTTCGGGAAGGGATAGGCGATCTTGCGTCCATTGGGCAGCCGCATGCGCAAAAAAGAATCGGTGCAGTAGCGGAACGCGACGCCGCGGCAGGGCACGATCTTGTTGGGATGCCGCATCGCGGATTTGGCGGCGCGATTGAGGGCATGCCAGAACCTCATCGTATGGGGATGCGCACGGCGCCATCGTTGTTGCCGTCGTTTGATCTCGATCTCGGTCGAAGCGTCCCCAGGTGGTGCCAGTTTCGCCCACGCGCCCACCCCACCCTGAAAACCGAAAGCCAGATCGCCGGTTTTGCCGGGCTCGCGGGCCTGATCCTTCGGCAGTCCGAAGATCTTATGCCCGGTGATGAAGTAAGGTTCATCCTCAGGATTGCCGGTGCGATCGAAGCTTGCCCACTGGTCAAGCTTCGATTGTTGACCCGACGCCCACGCCGTCACCCGCGATTCGATGCCGCTGAAATCAGCGATGATCAGCTTGCGGCCGGGAGACGCGCAGACCAGGGCGCGCGCAATGTCGCCGATGACGGACATCGGTTGTTTGTGGCGGCTGCGCAGATGATTGAGATCGCCGGTTCCTGCCGCCTCAATCGCGGCGGCCAGATCCTTCACGCCAGGGCGTTTCAAATTCTGCATCTGAAGGCCGACGCTCGTGAAGCGGCCAGGCGAAGCACCGTGATAACGGAAACAGCCGCGAACGCGGTCGTCACCCGACATCCAGTTCCGCATCGTGATCAACTTCTTCGCCGCGGCATGCGCGCCGTCGAGTCGCAGCTCGATCGCGCGACGGGCCGGCGCGGGCATATCAATTCGCGCCAGAGCTTTCACCAGCGTGGGTTTCTGCAGATCAGTGACCCCGCAGCCAGCGGCATTCAGCCAGGCCAACAACTTTGCCGTCTGATTGATGGTGGAGACGGCGCCCTCGGTGATGGCCAGCACCGCGTCATCGATCTCGCGTTGCGCCGCCTCGGCGATCTTGATCGCGGCGTCGAGCAGCTTGCGATCGAGATGGATACCGCGGTCGTTGATAGTCGCGTCTAGAATCCAGTGGGCTTGTTCTTCAGGCGGCAGGAAGCCGATGCGCCGATACAGCGCACGCTCGGTGGCGACGTCCTGACAGCAGTAGGCATGGAGCTGAGCGCGCCGCCCGGGATCGTCGAACCAAAAGACCTTGGCAGGATCTTCATCAGCGCGCGGCTTGCGAGGCCGCGCCATCGCCAACATGTTGCGCCGGCCGGCCGGGTCTTTGCGCTGCTCCAGCTGCAGCGCCTCTGCTACGCCAGATAGCGACGCCGGTAACGCCAGGGCTAGCGCCGAAGCTTGCAGGCAGCGATGCCGTTCGATCGGAATTTCCGGCCAGCCGTATCGCGGCGCCATGATGTGCCGCTCGATCAGCCGCTCGAATTGATCGTTGAAGGCGACGGCTTGCCAATCCGGATTTTGGGCGGCTTCAACAAATGCCGGCGGGATAGGATCGCCGGGTATCCAGAGTTGGATCGGGCCGTCGTCGATCGCGAATGCGCAACACATCGTGTCGGTCGACGGATGCGCCGAATACTTCCAGGCGCCGACTGCTTTCAGCAGCAGCCGGGATCGCGTTTCGTAATCGCGCAGCAGGATAGGCATGACGCGTCCGCGCCCAGAAAAAAAGAGGGACACCAGGACTCGCTGCATGCGAGTCCTGGTAGTGCGCTGGGGTGTCACCAGTTTTCGGGGATAGCGTCGTTCAACTCTTCGTGGAGCGTTGGCTCCTCGACGATGCGAGCACCCTGCAGCACCTTGTCGAGATGGTCCGGCGCAGTCGTGGCCTTCCGAGGTGAAGCAGGTGGCGAGGCCGGCGGCGGCTGCAGCGAAGGTGGTGATGCCGGCGGAAGTGCCGCCGTCCCTTCAGGACCGAAGGAAATCCAGCGCTTGATCACGAAGTGCGGACGCTGGCGCCCGCCAAATCGCGTATTCATGTGCTTGGCGGCAGGACTCACGATGGGATAAACGCCGGCCCCGCGGAACCTGCGCATTAGCTTGACTGCGTCTTTAAGCTCATCGACGGCGATCGAGCCGCCAACCGTGGAGGTCGGATAGGTGAAGCGCTGCATCGTCTGCATATCGACCATGTACACTACGCTCTGAATTTGCCATGGACCCCTCGGCTTGCCAATCAGATCTTCCGACCATTCCGATTTGGGGCAGTCTTCGTTGAGTTGTTTGACGTCGACCTTTTCACCAGGCGCGAGGAACCTTGTCGCGTCGCGGACCGGAGCTTGATCGATCCACTTTTGCAGCACCCTGGCAATGTCGACGACAACGACCTCGCGCGTAGGCGAGATCTCCTCGTCCTCGCTGTTGAGCCAGGTTCCTTCGTTACTGAAGCTCCACTTCTCGCCTTGGATGACTCGGATGAAGTCGCCTTCGCTCGCCCCATCATCCTCGAAGCCGTCGACATGGGCCGCATTCGTTTTTAGTTCATCATTCATCACTTATCTCCTCTACAATTTCCTGACCGGACTGATCAGGTACACACACACCCGAGCCGATGGAGATCCCCGCGGGCTCGGCGGTCGCGGGTTAATTCACTTGCTCTTTTCCGCGGCTTCCGCGATCTCAGCCGCAAGCTTCAGCGGCAACACGACAAGCGGCTCGAGTCGATCGGCGCGGACAATCAAAATGTCCCGATCGATCAACCAGCGGTACAGTTCGCGGAAACCATCGGCGCGGCATTTGACCTCGACAACACGATCGATGCCGATGACCGGAACTGTGAGGTCGCCGAGATAAGAGCCTCCGGCAGACCCCGAGAGCGGAACGCGTTCGGCTGCGAAGCCGCGCTGCTGCAGGAATTTGACAATGGCGCGCTCTGCTCTCGAACCCTTGTCGCGAGACGCGCGTCCTCCGCTCATTGATCTTCTCCTAGATCGGCGAGATGGACACGGCCTCTCAACTCGCGCGCGATTTGGATCTCAGCTTCGCGATGCGCGTCGGCGACCAGAAGCTCTAGCTCGGTGCGCGAGGCCACGCCGCGGATGCGGGGGTCGCTGCGCAGTACGTCGACGATCCCGTCGAATAGCGCGCGGACGATCGGATAAGCCCTGCGGCCATCTGAGGCGAAGTCTACGAACCTGGACATTTTGGGGTCGGCCTTTTCAGGGGTGAGAAGGTGTGGCGCTGGCGGGCGCCGCCGGGGCGATGACCGCCGGCGCCATACAAGCGATTTCCTTAGGCGGCAGTCTCGACCTCGCAGGCGAGAGCAAGAACGCGATCGATCCCGGCAGTTTTGATGATGTTAGAGAGCTTCTCGTCGGTGACGATCACCGGCTTCGGCAACGCCAACGGCTTGAAGGACGACTTGAGCAGGCAGGTAAAGGACAGCGAGCCCTCGTCGTCTGCGATCGACCGGCGCACCTCTGACGAAAGCTGGGAGGCCGCGCGGATATAGGGCACGCTGACGCCGACCAGCTGCGCCAGCTGGCGCATAGACAGTTTGATCGCCACGTCGCCGTTGAGAATCCCGGCAGCGATCGCGGCCTTCTGGGGAGCACCCAACTTGCGATGAACCAGCGAGCGGCCGGAGATCACGCGCGGGGGCGCGCTTGTTCTTGAGCTTTGGATCAGATACATAAATTAGTTCTCCATCAGGTTTGGGCCTGTTCTCGGGCGAGTCGGCGTTCTAGCGCCGGCTCGTCATCCCCCTCCGGCTCGGCCCAAATGCCGCAGGGGTCTCCGCGCGGAATTGCGCGAAATCAAAATCCGCTACTTCCAGTTTTTCCTTTTGCTTTCGGCGATCACGATATTGCTGTGGCTGATGTTCTTGACGTCGGCCTTCTTCAGGATGCAGCCCAACATCCCGATCATGAGGCTGGTGTTTTCCGGGGTGGGTTGCTCAGCGCAGCGCAACGCGGCGTGGAGCTTGTCGGTCGCGTATTCCGCGAACCTGGAGGATTGCGAAGAACCGGCAAAGGTGAGGCTGATGACGTGGTCGCGAATCTCGGCAGAAAGCTCCGTCGACATCACAGCGCAGAAACCGGCCTGCCCGATTCCATCGAGGAATTCGCAACGCTCGTCTTCAGAAGCGGAGTCCCAGGCAGCGCGGAGAGACGTGGCCTTGGAGGATACGGTCGGCTCCATCGTCGTGGTCGTGATGTTGTTGGTCGTCGTGGTCTTCTTTTTCTTCGGTTTCAGTGCGACCGCGTCTTTGCGCTGCATGCCGGGATGGATGCTGCCGTCGGCCAGCGCCGCTAACAGGGTCTCGGCGTCGAGCTGACTTAATTCGTAAAGGGTCGAGTAGTTCGGGGGCAGTTGGTTCACATGTGAACCCAAGGTCGGGTTCTTCGCGATGCAAATGAGTTTCTTGGCCGTGCTGGTGTTGAAGTGGAGCTGCTTCAGCATCGCGCTATACGTGTCGCTCTGCAGCTCATCCCTAGCCTCGATCAGAAGCTGACCTAAAGCTCTGTAGTCGGCGGCACCCCGGCGCCAGATGGTGTTGATCTCGTCGACGAAAAATTTCCAATCGCGCGTGTTGGTCTCAGGCTTGACGTCGACGGCAGCAGTTGCGATATCGGTCATGCGCGATCCTCACATTGCGCGGGTTGAAAAGATCGTCGGCGGTGATCAGCACTGACGCCGCCGGGGAATTTCGGGGATTTCTTAGTCGTCCAACATCAGCGCGTGCTTCACGCGCATGCCGAGCCGGCGCGGGCCGAGCTGGATGATTTTGTCTCTATGATTTCTCTTCAGGCTGTCTTCGGAAACGCCGGACAGTTCGGCGGCTTCGCTCAAAGGCGCGATGCGCTGGAGCTCCAACCAGCTCCGCCGATCGTCGCCTGATTTCTCAGGCACCATAATCTGGTCCTCCTCATGAAGGCGCTCTCAGCGCCCGATCATGCGGAAGACAGCAGCACAGGAAGCTGCACAGGGTGAAATGCACAGTTGCGCGGATTTTTGTGCAGTTTGGATTTTTCGGGTGGAGAGCCCGGCGGGCGTCTAGAAGGCTCTGAGGCCGCCGGGGCGGCGGCAGCCGTCGGCGCGCCGGTGCCTGAGACCGTCGCCGCTACCAGAGCTTCAACTCGCGCATTCGGTTCTCGATGGTCCGCGGCTTCCATGGACGGAGTGACTCATCAACGCGCGCGGCTTTTTTCAGTCGCTCAGAGAGTTCACGCGAGATATCCGCTTTTTTGTTCTTGCCTGTGGTGGCTTTCATCAGATCGTATTGAGCTGTGATCCAGGTCAAGGTCTTGTTCTGGACTACCGGAGTCGACTTAGGTCTCGGCGCTTCAGCCCTGCTCGGCAGCTCTTGCAGCGGTCTCTCAGCCCATGCAGGCAGGATCTGGCTCGCGACGTAGCGGCCGATCGGGGATGCTGCTGCATGTTCAGCGCGCTCCGCAAGCTCGGCCTTGCTAGGAGGGGCTGGTTGCTTCTTCAGGTATTCACCAGCCCGTCTAATCTGCTCGACTAAGCCAGAATTGGATTTAGCCCAGTCAGCCGCAAGTCTCTCGGTCAGCTCCTTTGCCGATTCGGCTTTGCGCTGCCGCGTTGCCAGCTTATGATTCTTCGCAGCCTTGGCCATGGGTTAGATCCTTGGCGGGGGTTATGGCCGGCCTGGAGCGTTACGAGCGCTCCAGCCGGCCGCTGTTCACTTGCGACGGCGAAATTGCTTCACCACCGCTGTCGGCCGCTTCCCGGTTACCAGTGCTTCGATGTGGTCAGACCACTTCCGCAGCGCGACGGCTTTCTGGCCATCGTAGTTAGCGAGGTTGTAAGTGCCGGCAACACCGGACCGATGGCCGCTGATGTGGTTGAGCACAGCCTCGACAATGTGCGGCATCACTCCCAAGCGGTCATGCATTGTAGTTGAGAGCGAGCGCCTAAGATCATGCAGCCACCAACTCTCAATCGGTGTGCCGGCCTCGACCAGTCGCTCATTGAGTTCGCGCTGACTTTTCGACCAGCCCGAATAGCCGCGCTGTGCACGACCGAATATCAGATCACGTGGCTGACCATCGGGCTGCTCACGCCGTGGCTGTTGCCTCAGAATCTCAAGTGCAATCGGTGCCAACGAAACGCGGTGCTCCTGCCCGTTCTTTGTTCGGGCCGGCGGCAACGCAATCACGGCGCTGTCGAAGTCGACCTCAGACCAACACAGGCCGCCAATCTCGTCCCGTCGACACCCGGTCAAGACCAGAAGCTTGATGATTGCACCGTACTGATCATCGCCGGCAACCTTCCAAATCGCCTTGATCTCGGCATCCGACAGAACGCGATTGCGCTCTCCGGCTTCCGGCGCCTTGTTGGTGTTGAGAACGGGGTTGGCCTCAATAAGCCCCTCCTTCCCTAGCCAGGTGAAGAAGGTCGACAGCGCGGCGCGAAACCGATTGGCTGCGCCTGGACCGTGCTTGTCGCCGATCCGTGTCAGGTGGACCGCCGTCAGGCGGCGGTCAATCGACGTGACTGGTAGCCCGTGCAACGGCTTGGCGTAATTTGTCAGGAAACGGTCGACCTCGACCATGCTGCGAGGCTTCAGACGCGCTCGCTGTCGCGCTAGAAATTTAGGCAGGAACGCCCCGAACGTCTCGTCGGCCTTTTGTCGTTGTTCGAGCTTCTCACCGGCAGGGTCGCGGCCGAGACGAACGGCAGCCAGCAAATCCTTGGCAGTGCTGCGCGCCTTGCCTGGATCGAGCGCAGCCACAGAGCCCAGCGGTAGGCGGCAATTCTTTGAGCCGACTTTGTACTGAACGACGTAACTGCGAGAACCACCGGCTCGCACACGCACGCCAAAGCCGGCTAGGTCGTCGTCGAAAAAGGTCTTGTCCTGCACGCCTGAAGGCAATTCGAGTGCACGGATGGTCGCTGCGGTGAGTTTCAAGGCTGTTCTCCTGGGCAGACCATGGGCAGATTTGCCCTGCGCTTTCCTGCCTACTCATGCCCTCAATAGACCGAGGGTCTCTTAGAGTTTACAGCAGATTACACGGCTTCTGCGCTCTCATGCGAGCTTCTGAGGTGGACATATT
>CAVYLU010000021.1:0-259044 GCA_963769365.1 uncultured Alphaproteobacteria bacterium
GCATCATCGGCAGGAGCGATACTTGCGGGATTCGCAGCGCGAAAAACGCTGGGCCCCGAAATTTCAGTGGCCTGCAAGCGCGGTCTCGGTCGGCATCATGGGGCTCGGCCGGCTGGGCGCCAACGCGGCGGACGTGCTCAAGCGTATCGGCTTCCGCGTCGCCGGCTGGAGCCGGAGCCGAAAACAGATCGACGGCATCGAATGCTTTCACGGCAAGCCGCAGCTCGAACCGTTCCTGCATCGCACCGACATCCTGGTTTGCCTGCTGCCGCTGACGGCGGATACGCGAGGTATCCTCAACCGCGATCTCTTCGCAAGGCTGAACCGGGACGGCCCGATCGGCGCCCCGGTCCTGATCAACGCCGGCCGCGGCGGCTTGCAGAACGAGGAAGACATCATCGCTTGCCTTGACGACGGCACCCTGGGCGCGGCGTCGCTGGATGTCTTCGCCGAGGAGCCGCTGCCGGCCGACAGCCCGTTCTGGACACATCCGAAGGTGGTGCTGACGCCGCATAATGCCGCCGATACCGATCCCGACGAGATCTCGAAATATGTGGCGCGGCAGATCGAACGTTTCGAGGCAGGTCACGGGCTGGAAAATGTCGTCGATCCCGCGCGGGGGTACTGAAGCGTTTTCGAGCGAGGTGGGTACCGGTTCGCGTAAAGAAAACGCGTCAAAATAAGGAATGAGAGCTCGGTTCTGATGCAATCAGAGCCGAGCGCTAGCGGCACATCACATCGATCGCGCCGTTGACGATCGATTCCAGTTCCTTGCGCGGCACGCCGGCGCGGGCGCGGATCGCGATGGTATGGATGGTTGCCGACGCAAGCTGCGCCAGCACCGCGGCATCGGCGGATGCCGGCAACTGGCCCTTTTCTTTTGCAAGGCGGAAGCAGGTCGCAAACGCCTTGTCGAGCTCGACAAGACCTTCCAGCACCATGCTGCGGATTTCAGGATCGAATACCGCTTCCGAGGTCGCCGTCATCACGGTGAAGCAGCCGCGGGGACCGGACTCGCCCGAGAGATAGATGTCGAGCGCCACCGCATAGATCCGCTGCAGCCGTTTGCGGATCGGCAATTCATCGCGGAAAATATCGGCCGTGGCGGCACGCGCATCGTCGCGGTAGCGCTGATGGCTCTTGATATAGAGCGCGCGCTTGTCGCCGAACGCGCCATAGAGGCTCGGCCGGTTCATGCCGGTCGCCGCGCTCAAATCGTCGAGCGAGGTGGCGGCGAAGCCACTTTTCCGAAACAGCTCGAGCGCCTTGCCGAGCGCGATGTCCGGCTGATAGGCGCGCGGCCGCCCGCGGCGTTTTGGCGCGACCGGTTCGCCGGCTTCGGTGGCCGGCGCAGCGCTCTTTTTCGTTTTTTGTACCATTTCGCAAAAAACTCTCTTGCCCCGATGTATATTATGCGAGACAGTATAAAAATCAACCCCGGCTCGAAATCTTGAGCCAAACCGCCTGGGAGGCATTCATGGACCTGTATTTTTCGCCGCTCGCCTGCTCGATGGCGACCAGAATCGCGCTGTATGAGGCCGGCGCGCAATCCAACTATCTCGAGGTCGATCCCAAAACCAAGGTGGTGCAGAACGACGGCTCGGATTTTCGCCTGGTCAACCCGCTTGGCCTGGTGCCGACGCTGCGCACCGATGACGGGCTCGTACTCACCGAGAACGCCGCGATCCTGCAATACGTCGCGGATCGCTTCCCGCAAGCCGGCATCTCCACCGGCCCGGGCATCGAGCGCAGCCGACTGCACCAATGGCTCTGCTTCATCGGCACCGAACTACACAAGGGTCTGTTTGTGCCTGTACTCGACCGGAAGGCGCCGCCGGAAGTGAAGACCTACATCCTCGGCAAGAACCTGTCGCGGCTCGACTATCTCGAGAACTACCTCAAGGGCCGCGAATTCCTGCTCGACCATTTCAGCGTCGCCGACGCCTATCTCGTCACCGTCATCAACTGGACCATGGCGACGCCGCCGATCGAGCTCGCCAAATGGCCCAACGTGAAGGCCTACTACGAGCGGCTGCGGGCGCGACCCTCTATCGCCAAGGCGGTGGCGGAAGAGTTCGAGCTGTATAAGGCCGAACTCGCGCGGCACAAGGCGGCGGCTTAAGACGTACTCGTGTTTCGGACGCGGTGTAGCGCTTCTTCAGCGGTGCACCGCAGAGCCGGGACCTGTGAAAAGTTGGACCCCCGGATCAGCTGCGCATCGCTAACGCGCTGCTCAGCGTCCGGGGAACGCAATTGAGGACCTTAGAACGGACTTTCGCTCAATCCCGCAACATCCGCCGGCCGCGGGCCGGGCGCGGCCCAGCGGAAGCGGCGGTCCTTCTCGGCGATCGCCACGTCGTTGATGCTGGCTTCGCGGCGGCGCATCAGGCCGTGTTCGTCGAATTCCCACTGCTCGTTGCCATAGGAGCGATGCCACTGCCCGGCATCGTCATGCCACTCATATTGAAAGCGCACGGCGATGTGGTTGCCATCGAACGCCCATAAATCCTTGATCAGGCGATACTCATGCTCCTTCGCCCATTTGCGCCTGAGGAAGGCGACGATGGCGGCGCGGCCTTCAAAAAACTCAGCGCGATTACGCCAGCGGCTGTCCTCGGTATAGGCCAGTGACACGCGTTCGGGATCGCGCGAATTCCAGGCGTCTTCGGCCATGCGGGCCTTCTGGGCGGCGCTCTCTCGGGTGAACGGCGGAAGCGGCGGACGCGACATGGTGACCTCTGGTTTTGATGGATGGCCATATGTAGCAACGCAATTGCGGCTGTCGATGGCGGGTAGCCTATCGCCCGATAGCTAAACCAGATCGGCCTTCATCAGAAGCCGCAACGATTTCGGGATCGGATGCACCCGTCCCTCGCTGATGAAAGCGACGCGCACCTGCGCCTTCACAAGGACGTCATCGCCGCGGCGAACCTCCTGCGCCAGCGCGATCGAGGCGCCCTTCGCCGCGACCGGCCAGGTCACCACGTCAAGAATGTCGTCCATGCGCGCGGGCTTTGAGATAGTCGATCTGCATCGAGCGCACCACGAAGGCAAACCCCGGGATCTCGGCTTGCGCTTCCGCAAACAGCGCATGCTGTTCGGCGCCCATCAGCCGCAGATGATTGGTGCGCCCGCGTTCCATGAAGCGCAGGTAATTGGCGTGATAGAGGACGCCGGAAAAAGCTGGCTTGACGTTATCGCAACACAAAAGCGGCGTGATTTCCTTGGGCCGATGGCGCGCGGCGGCCTGAAATTGCTCGGTCGCTAAACATCCAGGCAGGGCCGACCAACGGCGGGTGCGTATGGCCACTCGAGATTCCCATATCCAAGTGTCTTTTCCAGCGTTCGGGCCTTCAGCGAAACTCGTTCCGCCTACTATGCCGTCTGCTGACTTCTCCGCCGCGATCACGAGCCTTACGACTCGCTCAGTCCGCTTTCCCGGACGCGACGGAGATCTCCCGAGGTAAGATCGACCGCCTTCCCTGCACGCCCGCCGGATTTACCACCCCGTCCCTTGATGACCATGGACTTCGCGATCACCTGCTCGCTCGTCCGGCCGGGTAGGCCTCGTTATCCGCTTCTTGTCCATCGGGCCGCAAGTTTGCTCCACGCTTCCTTCAGACCCCACCTCGCGGTGACGCCCTTGCGCTTCGCTAACCCTTCGCCGCCATCAGGCTGGGTAAAGGACTTCCACCTCCAAGCTGTCGATCATGCTCGGCACACAAGGAAAGGCCCCAGCGCTCAAGGCTGGGGCCTCACGGGATGGGTCTATGCTTTAGGATGGGTCGCGCTGAAACTCATCTAGCGGTACGTCGCGAAGCAACAAAGCCAACACGATAAGCGATGGTGTCCACGCGGGCATCGCGCCCAAACAATCATTACGCCACCTTGGGTGTCCCCGCCCTTAGCAACGGATTCGACTGGTAGATGGAACTTTTGTTCCAAAAAAACCTTTGTTGCGGCAATTCGCACCGGTACCAGACGCCGATCAGTGCGTGCAGCGCAGCAACCGCCGGAGACCTCGGCTACCGCTAGGTCCTCATCCAGCCCCTTCAAGGGGTTAAGCGATTGGGCTGCGAGAGTCCGCTGGCGAACAGACATGTGCACAAAGCCGGATCAGACTTCTTCGCGGGCATTGCCCATCTCTTCCGGTGAAAGCCCTGTCCGATAGCCCCCGGACGGGGCTTTCGTTTGGCACATGCTGCTGATCGCGGCGCTCGCGGTCATCTGGAATTTGCTCCAGCAATGAAGAGGCCGTGCAGACTCTGGCCTTGATGCATCGTCTTCTTACGTCGCTCTAAGTCGGCGATTACCTGCTTCATCCGCTCCTCAGTAAGAGGATCGAATCTTTGCTTTTGAAGCTGGCAATAGTGAGTAATCTTCCCTTGGAGCTTTTCGCACTCTTCGCACATGGCTGACCGCTATCGATGAATCACAGCCATCTTGAATCCATCGCCATCTCGGCGCTGTTTCGTTTTGCTCACTTTTGGAAAGTTCCGTGGAGGCGGCCTTACTTCGGCGGCTGCAACTCACTGTTGAGCCAGCCTATCACGCGGTCGGTTTTGAGGGGATCAGGCCGGTCGCAATCGACACACTGGAACGTGCGCGGACCTTTGCCGCCAGAAGGCAGCGCTAGGATCAGGAAGGCCCCGCATTCGGGGCAAGTCGGTCGTTTGGCTTGGCCCATGCGATATTTAATGAACGCCAACTTATAATTGTCTGTCCGGTGCCAGAACCAACCACAGCTAAAATTTTCGTTGGGCTCCGGAACCTTTTTCGAACAGGTAACCGCGAAAATTAAATTAGGCCACTGCGATTTTGATAGATCATTGGCCTCGGAAACAGGTCAGCACCGAACGGGGCCCGGGAGCCCGCGCGAGGCATCGCCCGTGCGGTGGCGTCGTGGTGATGCTGTGATGGCGGCGGATCAAAGGCACTCAGGCGGCCTTACCGAAGTTGTTCTTCTTGATCGCGGATCAACTGAGCCAGCCGCTCAACGGATGCCTAGTTGTTCGATTGCGAACCTTGAAATCTGCGCCGGGTCTTCAATGCCGGTCTGCGCGATCTCGAATACCTTCTTGGCAACCAGCCTCGTCAAACGGTCGTCGCGATCCTTGAGACCAAGCGCGCGCAAAGTTTCGTGGTACGCGGCGACTAGGCGTTGAATTTCATCCGGGCCCAACGGGGTGTTGTGGATGAGCTTGTAAATGGCCATAGCTTATGGCAACGCGCCGCAGCCAAAATTGTGGCCATAGAAATTTAGTTGGCGGCGGGAAATACCTGGAACTTTTTCACGAGTGTTGGATTCTAAGCGCCCCTCAGGGCATGTCGAAGCTGCACCGCTTCACCTTGGTGATGCCCGCATGCGTCACGGTCGGCGCGATGAGGGCACTAGCCGATCACATCACGGATGAACCGCATCGGCCGCCGTATTATCATGTGCATGCTGCTGGTCGCGGCGCTCGCGATGATCTGGAATTTGCTGGGCGCTGGTAAATGAAAGAGGCCGTTACCGCCAGAGCGAAGGCGTATCCGCCCATTGCCTGCGGAACGCCCGCGTTGGCGGGAACGGAGTTCCCAGCTTTCGTGCCTGAGCGCGGATGCCAGCGGTTGTACGATTTAATGCAGCGGCGGCGCGGATGATCGACACTCCTTGCGCCACGAATGTTTTAAGACGCTCGTTTTCCGCGTCCGTCCAAGGCCTTTTATACACACCCATTTTCGCTTCGCTCTTCTTTCCGTCACCGAGGGTTGCCGATGGCTGGGCGCCGGTCACCTACGTTGGCGCGTGCAATTCGCCACGGAGCCAGCCCGCTGTTTCCCGGGATTTCATCGGATCGACTAGCGCGATCACACGCTGATGAACGTGATCGCAGGCCGGACACTCGAATGTTCGAATGTCAAAGCCGGACGCGCCGGGGGTGATCCGTGCCAGCATCGTTATTGCTTTGCACTTTGGACATGGTGGTCTGTAAAACGTGATCATGATGCAGTCCCCTGACATCAGGCGGGAGCACAACACTCTCAGTAACCGGTAGCTGCCGATAAAGGGCGGTGATGAAGGGAGGTTGCTCTTCCGAGTTTCGAAGTTGCTGGTCAAAACAGCTCACTTCAACAATAATTCACAGAAGACTATCAGCACCGCGCCGCAATATAGGGCCGCTTTTGACCGGCATTCGGGGCTAGCATCGCGTTTTATCTACCAACGGACAACCGAGGCGGTGACAAAATGATGAAAGGGAAATTGGAATCGAAGTGGGGCGCATACTCGCATCGCCCGCGCCCGCGCGAGGCACCGCCGGTGCGGCGGCCCGGACTGGTCGAGTCCGGGCTGCGGAGCTTCTCGTCGGGAAGAAACCCCCGGCGGGTTGTCTTGCATTGTGCTCATCTCGACTGCCACGCATTTAACGTAGTCGCAGTCAGAACACATGAAGGTGTAGAGGTCGAAATCAGGCGGTTCGGGCATGACGCGACCGAGCATCATCGGCACTCGGCACCTCGGGCACGGGCTACCCTTAATTTCATCGGCTGTTGAATATGCGGCTAGCATGATTCCATCCTGACGCGTTCGCGTCAGCGCCGCCGTTCAATATTGCTCACCCTCAACAATCGACAGGGGCGGCGAACCGGATGTGAATTGGCTGGTAGCCGAACGTCGTGGGCCGCCCCCGCGCCGTTCCCCCTAGATGGCCCCAGCTTCGCCCCCCGAACTGGGGCCGTTGGCGTCGTCGCCCAAGGTCGCGCGACTTATCGCCCATGCTGCGGATCGTTGTTGCGGAACGAGTAGACCGCAGGCAGGCGGTGCCGAGCGGCGAGCGCGATGACAAGGTCGCGGTTGACGCTGGTCGTCGCATCCGGCGGAAACATCAGGCCCCCGTTCGGCGTATTCGCAAACGACTCGATAGCGCGCTCAATCTCCGCGGCACTGGTAACGGCGCTCGGCACCAGTTCGATGGCAAGCGAGTTGGCGACCGGCTGCGCTGCTTGTACGAAGTAATCAAGAATATTTTTGGGATTGGCGATCAGAGCGACGCGCGCAACTGGCGCAACCTCCTTGAGCATCGTCAGCCATTTGCCGGCGATGCTCGCTTCGATGCCAAGAAAGCCGGTCAGATTGCCGCCCGGCCGGTTCAAGCTCGCCGCGAATCCGGCGCCGACTGGGTCGGCGACCCCGACAAAGACAATTGGGATGGTGCGGCTCTCCCGCTGCAGGGCGGCGACGACCTGCGGGGTGTGTGCGAGAATCACGTCGGGATTGACCGCGACGATTTCTCGCGCACGCGTCTGCTCTTGTCCCGCGCCGGCAGGCGCGAAGCGAATATCAATGCTGACATTGCGGCCTTCCGACCACCCCAGCTGTTCTAGCCCCTGCCGGAAAGCCGCCAGTCGCGCCTGCATTTCCGGATCGCCCTCGGCAAAGGCAACACGCCGATCCGCCGCATCGCCTGCTGCGCGTGAACAGCAAACGGCCGCGCCGCCGCGGTGCCAATAAGGGCGATGACACCTCGCCGCCTCATGGGCTTCCTCAATTGCCGAACACGGCACCCTACCAATTTGTGTGGTGGTGGAACACATCACAGTTGCGCATCACAGCAAAATGCAGCCCTTGACTTCTGATTTGGGTCCAAAAGCGGTTGTCGAAGGTAGTTCAGAAAACATCACGCGGCGTTGAGAATGCCGTGGTCGCCGCCGCAATTCAATCAGGTCCAGGTGGACTACGACCACACGGTAGCCGGGAACGCCACCTTCACTGTCAACAACATCACCTACAACGAGACGTCGACCATCCCGTGCACCGATCTGCTGTTCGATGTGTCGGCAGTCGACGGTGACGGCGATTGGCCGCAACTAGCCTTCAGGTCGATCTTCAGGGCGGCGCGACCGTGGCGACCGCCCTCCCATTGACGGGCATTTCGGGCAGCGATGTGCTGGTTGGTGGCAACGATGCAACAGCCATCATTTCCAGCACCACGACCGGCTCCGTGATCGAGGCTGCCGGAGCCACGCCCGGCACGCCGATTGCGACTGGCACGCTCACCGATACCAATGTCGACAATCCGCCCAATACCTTCACGGCAGTCAGCTCGCCGACGAAGAGCGACCGATAACGTCAATGCAGAGAAATCGGTGTCCTCGTAATAGACGCGGACCTGCATGTGGTGACGGCCATCGCGAATCTCGCCGTCGAGATGGGTGGTGAGCGACAGATCGCGGTCGTGGGGGAACATTTGCTTACTCCCGGATGTCAGCGGCGAGTGACAAGGATTGAGCGGTGGCGTGCAATCGCTTGTCGCGAGTCCAGACATACGTCTCCGCCGCGAGTGCGGCTGCGGCAAGCAAATGGACATCGACGTATCCGATACCGGAGCCTGACAATTTTCGATGGGCAATAAATTCGAGTATCTCATCGGTGTCGGCCTGGATTGCCCTCGGAAGATCGCGCAAATCGCCGATCATCTCGGCAATCTGCACATGACCGAGTACTAGCTCTCCGATCACAAATGGATGCATGACGACGATTCGGCGATCGAGAAGTCCCGCCAGCCGTGAATCGCCGCGACGGAAATGATCCACCCAAATCGACGTATCAACGAGAACTCTCATTAGGGGCGGCGGCGCGGCGGTGCCTTGGCATCCGGTATGGTGCCTCCCAGACGAGCGAGCCGCCGCGCAGCTTCACGTTCAATCAGCGCTTTCAGCGCCTCTCGAAGGAGAGCGGATTTTTCGTGCACGTTGGTTAATTGCTCAGCTCTGGCGAGCAATTCGTCGTCGAGAGCCACTGTCGTGCGCATGTGATTTTTCTCCAATGCACGAAAGATAGCATCATCTGATGCTGATTTCCATGCCTCCGCTTAGCAAAAACCTGGGTTTAGCCAAAATTAGGGATGAGCTGGCGGGCGCCGCGTGTGAGCGTGCGTAACCCAACTATGATGTAGCCGGAGCTGACCGACCCAATGTCACCAGCACGATCTCCGGCGGAACGCCGAAGCGGAACGGCATGATGCTGCAGCCGAGACCGCCGGAGACGATGACGTCGCAGTTGGTCTGCGTGTGGCCATAGACCAGCCGATTGCCGTAACGCGACGGCACCACCGGCGACCACCCGAACAATCGAACTTGGCCGCCATGGGTGTGCCCCGAGAGCTGCAACGCGACCCGCGACGGCACGCGCATCGCGACGTCAGGCTCGTGCGCGAGCAGAATGACCGGCGCGGCATCGGCCACCTTGGCGAGCGTCGCACTGAGATCGTCGACGCCGATGCGCCGCACCGGGCGGAAGCGCCGTGCCGGAAGATAGGCTAGCTGGTCGCCGAGCCCGGCGAGCCAGAACGGCCGGCCCGTTTTGGTCAGCCGAACCGCATCGTTCTCGTAAACCGGAATGCCCGCGGCTTCGAGCGCGCGGCGCGAGACCGTCGGTCCCTGTCCGTCGCGCTGCACCGTCTTGTCATCCCAATAGTCGTGATTGCCGAGGATGGCATGCACGCCGAGCGGAGCCTTCAATCCGGCCAGCACCGGCGCCCATTCGCCGGCGGGGATGCGGCGCGTCACGTGGCGGTGTCCGGCCACGTAATCGCCAAGCATGACGACGATGTCGGCTTTGAGGGCATTGGTGCGATCGACGATCGCCTCAATGTGCTCCAGCGACATCCAGGGATCGCAGGCGTGGAGGTCGGCGACGACGGCGATCGTGAGCTGAAAATCGGCCGGCCATTGCGGCGGCAGGATATCGTAGCGGGCGACACGAAGCCGCAGCACGGGCTCGACGCCGAATCCATAAGCGGCGGTAGAAGAGCCGAAGGCGCCCAACCCGGCAACGAAGCGAAAGAGCTGACGGCGTGAAAACATGAGGTTATCGGTGATGCGTCGCGCTCGTATTTCGGGATTGAAGCGGAATTGAGGTGCGCTTGTGCAGATAGCCCGGCCTAATCATCGCCCTCGCCGCCGAACAGCCCGAACTGGGCCGGATCGCGCGCGGGCTCATTGAGGCCGAGATGGCGGAAGGCGTGCGAGGTCAACAGGCGCCCGCGCGGGGTGCGCTGCAGATAGCCGCACTGGATGAGATACGGCTCGATGATGTCCTCGATCGCATCGCGCGGCTCCGACAACGCCGCCGCCATGGTTTCGACACCGACCGGGCCGCCACCATAATTCATCGCAATCGTCAGGAGATAGCGCCGATCCATGGCGTCCAGGCCGGCGGCATCGACTTCCAGCGCGCTCAACGCATGGTCGGCAATCGGGCGATCGATCGAAACAGCGTTGGCGGCTGAGGCAAAATCCCGCACCCGCCGCAACAAGCGGCCCGCGATCCGCGGCGTGCCGCGGGCGCGGCGCGCGATCTCGTTGGCGCCGTCAGCCGTCATGCCGATCTTGAGCACGCGCGCGCCACGGGTGACGATCTTTTCCAGCTCTTCCTCGGTGTAAAAGTTCAGCCGAACCGGAATGCCAAAACGGTCGCGCAGCGGATTGGTCAGAAGGCCCGCGCGGGTGGTGGCGCCGACCAGGGTGAACTTTGCCAGCTCGATCTTGACCGAGCGCGCCGCCGGCCCCTCGCCGATGATGAGATCAAGCTGGAAATCCTCCATCGCCGGATAGAGCACTTCCTCCACCGCCGGGCTGAGGCGATGGATCTCGTCGATGAACAAGACATCGCGCTCTTCGAGATTGGTGAGGAGCGCCGCGAGATCGCCGGCCTTGGCGATCACGGGACCTGAGGTCGCCCGAAAGCCGACGCCAAGCTCGCGCGCGACGATCTGCGCCAGCGTGGTCTTGCCGAGGCCGGGGGGCCCCACGAACAGCACATGGTCGAGCGCCTCGTTACGCTTGCGCGCGGCCTCGATGAAGACGGCGAGATTGGCGCGTGCCTGCGCTTGGCCAACGAACTCGGACAACAATTGCGGACGCAGCGCGGTGTCACCGGAGTCTTCGGTGCGGTGTTCGGGGGTGACGATGCGGGTGGGGGTGTTCATGTGGGGAGGATAGCACGAGGCTGGTCGCTCTCCCTCTCCCCGCTTGCGGGGCTGGGGTGAGGGGGACCCACCACATATCCGGACTCGCGGATAGCCCCCCTCACCCGGATCGCGAAACGCGATCCGACCTCTCCCCGCAAGCGGGGCGAGGTGAAGAGGGCCGGTTCGCTCATATGCCCAGGACTCACTTCGCCAATTCCTTCAACCCTAACCGAATAAGCTGCGCGGTCTCGGCATGCTCGCCGGCGCTGCGCGAGGCGGACGCGATGGCGGCCGCCGCCTGCGGTGGGCCGTAGCCGAGATTGACCAGCGCCGAGATCGCGTCGGTCACAGACCGCGGCGCGCGGTGATCGTCAAGCGCACCGGACAGATGCATCAGCGCCGGATCGATATTGGCGAAGGCCGGTACCTTGTCCTTCAATTCGGTGACGATGCGCTCGGCGACTTTCGGACCCACCCCAGGCGTGCGCGTCACCGCGGCCTTGTCACGCAGCGCGATCGCGTTCGCAAGCTCGGCCGGCGGCAAGGTGCCAAGCACGGCCAGCGCCACCTTGGCGCCGACGCCCTGCACCGTCTGCAACAGGCGAAACCACTCGCGCTCGATGTCGCTCCTGAAGCCGAACAGTTTGATCTGATCCTCGCGCACGTAGGTCTCGATCGACAACACCGCGGCCTCGCCGGGCGCGGGCAACGCCTGCAGCGTGCGGCCCGAGCAATGCACCTGGTAGCCGACGCCGCCGACATCGAGGATCACGAAATCCTCGCCGTAAGAATCGATCAGGCCCTTCAATTTACCGATCATATCCCGACGACCTTGAGCCTCAGCGCGGTGCTCTGACGGTGATGCGCATGCGTGATGGCGATCGCGAGCGCGTCGGCGGCGTCAGGCGATTTCGGCTCGGCCTTCGGCAACAGCACCTTCAACATCATCGAGATCTGGTTCTTGTCGGCGTGGCCTGCGCCGACCACGGTCTTCTTCACCTGGTTGGGCGCGTATTCGCAAACCGAGATGCCGAACATCGCCGGCGTCAACATCGCAACCCCGCGCGCCTGGCCGAGTTTCAGCGTGGCGACGCCGTCCTTGTTGACGAAAGTCTGCTCGACCGCGGCCTCCTCGGGCTTGAAGTCGCCGAAAACGGCGGCGAGCCCCTCATGGATCGCGAGCAGACGGCTCGCCAAAGGCAAGCCTTCCGCCGGTTCCACCGAGCCGCAGCCGACGAAATGAAGCCGGTTGCCCTCGATCTCGATCACGCCCCAGCCGGTGCGGCGCAGGCCGGGGTCGATGCCGATGATTTCGAACGGGATGGCGAATCGGTGCGGATGACATGCATTACTGATAACGCCGGAGCATCGAGAACGAAACACAAACAGGACGTCATCCCCGCCAAAGCGGCCCAACTCGTCATGCGCGGGCTTGACCCGCGCATCCATCAAAAAAACAGAAAATCTCTTCCAAAAGGATGGATTGCCGGGTCAAGCCCGGCAATGACAGGCTGGTCACCCCCCCACCTTCGCCATCAGCGCGTCGGAAACTTCGAAATTGGCGAACACGTTCTGCACATCGTCATGCTCGCTCAAAAGATCGATCAACTTCAACAGCTTCTCGCCGGTCTCGTCGTCAACCGCCACCGTGTTATGCGGTTTCCAGCTCAGCGCCGCCTTGCGCGGCTCACCGAACCTCGCCTCCAGTGCTTTCGCCACTTCCCGAAAACTCTCCTGCGAGGCGTAGATTTCGTGGCCGCTCTCGCTTGAGATCACGTCGTCCGCGCCGGCCTCGATCGCCGCGTCCAGCATCGCGTCGTCGGAGGCGACGCCCTGATCAAATTCGATGATGCCAGTGCGATCGAACATGAAGGCCACCGAGCCGGTTTCGCCGAGATTGCCGCCGGACTTAGTAAAATAGGAGCGGATATCGGATGCCGCGCGGTTGCGGTTGTCGGTCAGCGCCTCGACGATGACCGCGACGCCGCCCGGACCATAGCCTTCATAACGGATCTCGTCGTAGTTCTCGCCATCAGAACCGATGGCCTTTTTCACCGCGCGCTCGATCGAGTCCTTCGACATGTTTTCCTGGCGGGCGGCAATGATTGCGGCGCGCAGCCGCGCATTCATTGCCGGGTCGGGCTGGCCCATTTTGGCGGCGACCGTGATTTCCCGCGCCAGCTTACCGAACAGTTTCGACTTCTGGGCGTCCTGCCGCCCCTTGCGGTGCATGATGTTCTTGAATTGGGAATGGCCAGCCATGCGGGGTCTCTTTGGAATCGTTCGGGAGCTAAGGGGTGGAAAGCGCGGCGTTATAGGCCCGACAATGACCAAAATCAAAGATTTGGCGGCCGCTTCACGCATGAAAGCCGCGCGGCCTGCCGGATTATGAGGCAAACGTTAACCCTGACTTCACGCCCCGATGAGAGGATGCGGTCCTAGTTTTCCGGCTGTCCCGAGAGATCCATGGCGTTCGGTTTGTTTCGAAAGCGGCTGCCCGAATCGGCCGCCCATGCCGTCGAGGCGGAGCCGGCCGCCGCTGCCGATGCTGGCGTGACGATGCGCGAGATCGACGGGCCGATCCGCGTCAACGGGCGGCATTGGGGCGGCTTCCGCACCGCGTACCGGCTATGAACGCAAAGCCCGCGAACCTGGAGACGGCTGCGGCCGTGCCCTCGGCGAGCGAGCGGCTGGTCGATCAGCTCGCGAACAGGATCGGCGGCCTCGGGGTCGAGCTCGCCGACGTCGCCGTCAATGTGCAGGAAGTGGCGAGCCGCGTATCCACCCAATCGGAGCGGTTTGGACATCTGCAAAAGACCGCCGAGACGATGGTCTCCGCCAACCACAATATCGCCAACGCGTCGCAGGCGGTGCAGACGGCGACCACCGCCGCCGTCGGCGAAATCACCCAATCGCGCGCCGCGGTCGACACTGCGGTCAAGCATATCGCCGAACTGGTCGAAGCGGTCGGCCGTATCGAAACGCGACTGGGCGCGGTCGGCAGCGCGCTGGCGCAGGTAGCCAAGGTGTCCGGATCGATCGAGGCGATCGCCAAGCAGACCAATTTGCTCGCACTGAATGCGACCATCGAGGCGGCGCGAGCCGGCGCCGCAGGCAGGGGCTTTGCCGTGGTCGCCAGCGAGGTGAAGAATCTTGCGGAAGCGACCCGGCAAGCGACCCACCAGATCGGCAAGACCGTCCGCGATCTTGACGGCCAGGTCGGCAGCCTGATCGGCGAGAGCAGCGACGCCTCGCTGCGCGCCAAGAGTGCCGGCGAAGGCGCCGAGCAGATTCAAGGCATTATCGTCCGCGTGCAGAAAGGCTTCACCTCCGTCGGCCAGGAGATCGACGGCGTGGCCAAGGCGGCCACTTCCAATCTCGCCCATTGCGATATGGTGATTGACGAGCTCGGCCATCTCGCCAAGGGCGTCGATCTGTCATCGAGCGACCTGAAGAACGCCGACGAGAGAGTCGCGAAACTGCTCGACGTCTCCGAGGCGCTGATCGCGCTGATCGCCGACAGCGGGGTGGAGACATCCGATGCGCCGCTGATCCGCATCGTCATCGACACCGCGAAGCGGATTTCGGATGCGTTCGAAGCGGCTATCGCGCGCGGCGAGATCAGCGTCGATCAGTTGATGGACGAGAACTACCGCGAAATTCCAGGCACCAACCCCAAGCAGTACCTCACCAACTATGTCGAGTTCACCGACCGCATCCTGCCGCCGATCCAGGATCCGATCCAGAAGTCCGATCCGCGCACCGTGTTTTGCGTCGCCTGGGCGAAGGGCGGCTATCTGCCGACCCATAACCCGAACTATCGCCTGCCGCAGGGGCCTGATCCGGTCTGGAACAACGCCAACTGCCGCAACCGGCGGCTGTTCAACGATCGCGCGGTGAAGAAGGTGGCGGCGAACCAGACACCATTCCTGCTGCAGACCTACCGGCGCGACATGGGCGGCGGCAATTTCGTGCTGATGAAGGACCTCTCCTCGCCGATTTATGTCCGCGGCCGGCATTGGGGCGCGTTCCGCATGGGCTTTCGGCAGTCCTGAGCTGGGCTACCGAAACCACAACCCGCCAAAATCAAAACAAGATTGACGCCGATCATCGCCGCCAGCCCGGCATGATTGCCCGGCCGTCTGACCGGGTAGCGCATCAGGTCAGCATTGCGAAAAATCTGTTCCGCGCCTTAGCTGACCGCCGCACGGTACCGTTGCCAACGTGTCCGCTGTCCGCGGCCGTTGAATGGGAGGCCATAATGGCAACCACGCTGACAATCAATGGCGAACCAAAATCCTTTGATGCTCCTCCCGACATGCCGCTGCTCTGGGTGCTGCGCGACATTCTTGGGCTGACCGGAACGAAATTCGGCTGCGGCATCGCGCAATGCGGCGCCTGCACCGTCCACATCGACGGCAAACCGGTGCGATCCTGCGTGCTGCCCGTGAGCGCGCTGCGCAATCGCGCGGTGACAACGATCGAAGGCGTCGGTGCCTCACCCGCCGGCGCGAAGGTGCAAAAGGCCTGGCTCGATCTCGAAGTGATCCAGTGCGGCTATTGCCAGTCGGGCCAGATCATGTCGGCCGCCGCGCTGCTTGCGGCGACACCCAATCCCGATGACTCCGACATTGATGCCGCGATGGCGGGAAATATCTGCCGCTGCGGAACCTACGTGCGGATTCGCGCGGCCATCAAGCAGGCCGCTTCCGGACGTCAGTCATAGGAGCGTGCGATGACGATCGTAGCAAAAGTCCCGGACGCCGTTTCACGCCGCGCGCTGCTGACCGGCGGCTTGGCGAGCGGCTTCCTGCTCGCATTCCATCTTCCGCTTCGCGCACTGCCGGTGAACGAGCCGGTACAGCCGCCCGACGTGACCGACGGCAAGTTCGCGCCCAACGCCTTCATCCGCATCGACGAGGCCGGGCGCACCACGCTGGTGATGCCGCAGGTCGAGATGGGGCAAGGCGTTTACACATCGATCCCCATGATCCTGGCGGAAGAACTCGACGCCGACCTGGCGCAAGTGACGCTCGAGCACGCGCCGCCCAACGACAAGCTCTACGGCAATCCGGTGTTCGGCCTCCAGGTCACCGGCAATTCCAACTCGATCCGGGCGTTCTGGAAGCCGCTGCGCATCGCCGGCGCCAATGCCCGCGCCATGCTGGTACAGGCAGCCGCGCAAGAGTGGCAGGTCGAGCCGGCAAGCTGCACGACGTCGAAAGGCGAGGTGACGCACACCGCAAGCGGACGGAAACTCTCCTATGGCGCGCTGGCGGTTGCCGCGGTTGGCCAGACGCCGCCAAAGGACGTCGCGCTCAAGGAGGCGAAGGATTTCGTCTATATCGGCCAGCCGCTGAAGCGGCTCGACACGCCGGACAAGGTCAATGGCAAGGCCGTCTATGGTATCGACGCGATGCTGCCGGACATGAAATTCGCAACGTTAACGGCATGCCCGGTGTTCGGCGGCAAGGTCGGCAAGGTCGATGACCGCGCCGCCAAGAAGATTCCGGGCGTGCGCCAGATCGTCGTGCTGGACGACATGGTCGCGGTGGTCGGCGATCACATGTGGGCGGCCAAGAAAGGCCTCGAGGCGCTCAAGATCGACTGGGACGAAGGCCCGAACGCCAAGTTGACCTCCAAGGACATCTGGCAGGATTTGCGCGCGGCTTCTGACAAGGACGGCGCGGTGGCGAAATCGGTCGGCGATATCGCCAAGGGGCTTGCGAGCGGCGACAAGTTCGAGGCGTCGTTCGAACTGCCGTTTCTGGCGCATGCGACGATGGAGCCGATCAACGCCACGGTTCATTTCAAGGGCGATTCCTGCGAGATCTGGACCGGCACGCAGATCGTGAGCCGGGTGCAGTCGGAGGCGGCCAAGGCCGCCGGGCTTGCCGTCGACAAGGTGATCGTCAACAACCATCTGCTCGGCGGCGGCTTCGGCCGCAAGCTCGAGCCCGACATGGTGGTTGCCGCCGTTCGGGTGGCAATGCAGGTCGACGGTCCGGTGAAGGTGGTGTGGACCCGCGAGGAAGACATCCAGCACGATGTCTATCGCCCGGTCTATCGCGACACGATCGTGGCGACGCTGGCCGATGGCAAGATCGCCGGCTGGAAGTACAAGGTCGCGGGCTCGGCCATCCTGGCGCGCTGGCTGCCGCCGGCGTTCCAGAAGGGCATCGACATCGACGCCGTCGATGCCGCCGTCGACATGCCTTATGACATTCCGAACTTCCATGTCGAATATGTGCAGGCCGAGCCGCGCGCGGTGCCGACGGGTTTCTGGCGCGGCGTCGGCCCCAACAACAATGTGTTCGCGGTCGAATGTGCGATGGATGAGCTGGCGCGCAAGGCCGGCAAGGATCCGCTCGAATTCCGCCGCTCGATGCTGCGAAAGCAGCCGCGCTTTCTGGCGGTGCTCAACCTCGCCGCAGAGAAGGCCGGTTGGGGCGATTCGCTGCCGGCGCGTGTCGGGCGCGGCATATGCGTGCAGCCGTCGTTCGCAAGCTTCATCGCCACGATCGTGGAGGCCGAGATCGACCAGCAGGGCGAAGTGCTGTTGCGCCGCGTGACTTCGGTGGTGGATACCGGGATCGCCGTCAATCCCGACACGGTCGTGGCGCAGATCGAAGGCGGCCTGATTTTTGGCCTGACAGCCGCGCTCTATGGCGAGGTCACCATCGACAAGGGACGGGTGCAGCAATCCAACTTCCATGACTACCGGATGCTGCGGATCGACCAGACCCCTAAGATCGAGGTCCATGTCGTGAAAAGCGGCGAGCCGCCAGGAGGCATCGGCGAGGCCGGCACCAACGCCGGCCCGCCGGCGCTGCGCAACGCCATTTATGCCGCAACCGGCGTCGCCTTGCGGCGGCTGCCGATCGATCGCGCCCTGATCGCAGCGGGGAAGAAAGCATGAGTGCGGCAGCGCGTATCCTGCTCAGCGTCGCAGCGATCGTGGCGGTCGCGCTGGTCGCGGCCGTCTGGATCATCCGCGGCCCCGGTCCGCTTGACTTTTCGGACGGGCCGAAGGTCGCGCTCGCGGATTATCACGGCGCGAGTCCCACCGGCGTTCCCGCATCGCTCACGCAGGCGAGCCTCGTCGAACGCGGCGCCTATCTGGTGAAAGCGGCCGACTGCGAGGCCTGCCACACCTCCCAGGGGGGAAAGGAATACGCGGGCGGCCTCGCCATCAGGCTGCCGTTCGGCACGCTGTACTCGACCAACATCACGCCGGACAAGGAGACCGGGATCGGCAATTACAGCGACCAGGATTTCCTCAACGCCGTTCACCGCGGCATCCGCCGCGACGGCGCTCGGCTTTATCCGGCGATGCCGTATACGTCCTATACCTACATCAGCGATGCCGACGCGCTGGCGATCAAGGCCTATCTGTTCAGCCTGCCGCCGGTGCGTGCCGGGGCTCCCGCGAACACGCTTGGCTTCCCGTTCAACCAGCGCTGGGGCATGATGTTCTGGTCGGCGCTGTTCAATCCGGACACGCGGTTTGCGCCCGATACGTCAAAGAGCCCGGAATGGAACCGGGGCGCCTATCTTTCCGAAGCGCTGGCCCATTGCGGCGAATGCCACACGCCGCGAAACTTGGCGTTTGCGGCGAACAACCGCCAGAAATTCGCAGGCGCAGTGACGGCCGGCTGGCGCGCCTTCAACATCACCTCCGACAAGACCACCGGCGTCGGCGGCTGGCGTGACGACGACCTCACCGCCTATCTCTCGATCGGACATGCGCCCGGTCACGGCACCGCGTCCGGCCCGATGGGCGAAGCGGTCGACCACGGTCTTAGCCAGCTCGCGCCGGAAGATATCCGCGCCATCGTCGCCTACTTGCGCAGCGTGCCGCCGGTCACTTCGACCGACCTGCCGGCGACGCCGGCCCCGCCGGCGCCGCCATCGCACAAGGATGGCGGAACGGCGGACGCGCGCGGCAAGATGGTGTTCGAAGGCGCCTGCGTCAGTTGCCATGGCTGGACCGGCGAGAGCGCGGTCTCGCCGACGGCGACGCTGACCGGCGCCTGGGCCGTGAACGATCCTGCCGCGACCAACGTGGCGCAGATCGTGATTTCCGGTACCAAACGCAACACGCCGGACGGCGCACTTTCGATGCCCGCGTTCGGCAACGCCTATTCCGACGACGAGATCGCGGCGGTGGCCAATTACGTCACGGCGCGGTTCGGCGCCAAGGGATCGAAGCTCACCGCGCAGGACGTCGCCGAATTGCGCAAGCAGACGTCGCAGTAACGAGCAGGCTACCCCGCCCAAAACCGCGGCAGCGCCGGCTCGAGCCGGCCGCCGATCCGCACCGGCGCGATCTTGAGCGCAAGCCCGGTTGCATCGTCGGTCTCGACCGCGACCCCGCTCAAGGTCGCCACGCCGAGCGCCGCTTCGAATCGCCCTGAGGGAATGCCGGTCACAAAGCGCCGCAGCGGCTCTTCCTTCTGCATGCCGATGATCGAATCGTAATCGCCGGTCATGCCGGCGTCGGTCATGTAAGCCGTACCGCCCGCAAGGATCTGATGATCGGCGGTCGGCACATGGGTGTGGGTGCCGACAACGAGAGAGGCGCGGCCGTCGCAGAAAAATCCGATGCCTTGCTTTTCGCTCGACGCCTCGCAATGGAAGTCGACCACGATGGCGTCGGCGGCGGCATGAAGCGGGCAGGCTTCGAGCTCGCGGTTGATGACGGCAAAGGGATCGTCGAACGGCGTCATGAAGACGCGGCCGATGGCGTTGATGATGAGCGCGCGCTTGCCGTTCCTGGTGTCGATCAGCGCCGCGCCGCGGCCGGGCGTCCCAAGCGGAAAATTCGCCGGGCGCACCAATCTGGGCGCGCGCTCGATGAACACCAGCGCCTCGCGCTGATCCCAGGCGTGATTGCCGAGCGTGATGGCGTCGGCGCCGGCGTCGAGCAATTCCTGATAGATCGCTTCGGTGATGCCGAACCCGCCCGCCGAATTCTCGCCATTGACGACGACGAGATCGAGCCGGAAGTCGCGGATCATGCCGGGCAGACGTTCGGCGACGGCGGTGCGCCCTGCCCGGCCGACAACGTCGCCCACGAAAAGAATACGCAAGTTCAGCTCCGGAAATCGAACACTTTGGTTTCCGTTAGCACATAATCAAGCCGCTCGTCGTGGGACAACGCCGGCACCGCCTCGATTTCCTGTGCGGCAAAGGCAACGCCGATGGCCGTGACGGCTTTCACCTTGCGCAGATGCGCCAGTGTAAAATCGTAATGTCCGGCGCCGTAGCCGATGCGGTGCCCCTGACAGTCGAACGCCGCCAGCGGAACCAGCATGATGTCGGGAACGATTTCGGTGGCGGCAGGCGACGGCTCGAGGATGCCGAGCGGCCCCATCAAGAGCCGGTCGTCGGGCGACCAGGCGCGAAACGCCAGCGACTTGCCGCGCGCCATCACCGCCGGCAGCGCGAGCCTTGCACCCTCAGCGGCAAGCTTGCGCAACAAGGGCATTGGATCGATCTCGCTTCGGATCGGCATGTAACCGGACACGATGGTGCCGCGCGCTACTCTGATCGGCAGCCCGCGCGCGGCGATTTTTTGCGCGGCACTGGCGCGCTGCTCGTCGTCGAGCGCATCGCGCGTCGCAAGTGCCGCGGCGCGAAGGTCGCTCTTTGACGGGCCCGTCGGTGAGACTGACATGCAGCGTTATCTTCTGCTGTCATCACCCGCGAAAGCGGGTGATCCAGTATTCCAGAGCACTCGCAATAAAACCGCGAAGCCGCGGCGTACTGGATACCCCGCTTTCGCGGGGTATGACGGAGGTGGGGACGAACTTACGCAATAACTCGGCGGCAAAAAATAAAAGTGCGAAGCCGCAGATGCCGTTGAAGCACTCGATCCCGGAGTTCCCTACGAAAGTAGGTGGGCACCATATGCCCGGATCCACGGACCCGGCCAGGGACAGTTCCCTAAAGGATCGATAAGGCCCCGGGGATATTGGCTCCTGACGCGCAACGCAGCTTCGCAACGCCAATGTAACCACGCCAGCACCAAACTACCAGCGTTAACGGCCGGTATTGGTTACCCAATCGCAACCCCGCCGCCGACGGTGCGGTTCAAGACCTGGGTGGTCCGCTCGATCCGGTCCGCCGCGGCGTTGAGCGCGCCTGCGACCGCGGCCTGCGTCGCCTTGGCGCGATCGAGTGCGGCGACGCGGACATCGCGCAAACTTCCGAGTTCTTGCTCAAGCCCGTGGATGCGCTGATTGGCGTCGAGCAATTCATCGCACACGGTGAGCGCCGCCATCATGGTGAGCCGCGCATCGCCGATCTCGCCGAACTTGCCGCGCAGCGTTTCCACCCGCGATTGCAGGCTCTCCGCGAGCCTCAAGAGCCGCGCCTCCTGCCCTTCCTCGCAGGCCATCCGATATTGCCGGCCGTTGATGGTGACGTTGATGTGGTTCATGAATCCTCTGCGTCCTCGTCCTCTGTGTTCAGTGATTTCTCCAGGTCCAGTGGTTCTTCTCCAGTATCAAGCACCGCGCGGATGGTGCCGATCGCCGCATCGAGCCGTTCGGCGATCTCGCGATTGGCACGCTCCAGCCGCCGCGACTTCACCAGCGATCCGTCAAGTTCGTCGGCCAGGCGCGACCGGTCGGCGCCGAGCGCCTGAATCCGGCTCGCGAGCTCGTTCTCGTCACGGTCGGCCTCGCGCCGCCGCTCGACCGCGCTTTCCAGCGCGTCAAGTGCGGCCGTCAGCCGCCGGGTCGCGACATCGACATCGGCGAAAGATGGCTCCGCGTGGCCGGAATTGTTGGCAGAACGATCGCTCATGCAGCTAGCCGCAGGCCTTCCGTAAGCCTGCGGCCCGGCAGGAATCTGCCGGTTCGGCAAGCGTTTAGAAGACGAAATTTACGTGGCAAGCGAGGCCAGCGCAACGCCGCTGCAAAGCTATGCACCACAAAGCAACTTTTGCTATCCACAGCGCGTTGCATTGCCCTGGACTTCCCTTGGACTTCGGGAACCCAAGTGGTATCCAGCGCTTGACCCCGCTTAACTTTCCTTGGCCGCAAGCCTCATGCCGCGGTCGTTCGCATATTCGGCGAACTGCCGCCAACCTTCTCATTTCAGACGGATTTTCATCATGACGCAGGTCGATCATACCGGTATGGCCAATGCGATCCGCGGCCTTGCGATGGATGCCGTCGAAAAGGCGAAATCGGGCCATCCGGGCCTGCCGATGGGCGCCGCCGACATCGCCACCGTCTTGTTCACACAGTTTTTGAAGTACGACGCCCGTGAGCCGAAATGGCCGGACCGTGACCGCTTCGTGCTGTCGGCCGGCCACGGTTCGATGCTGCTCTATGCGCTGCTCTATCTCACTGGCAATGCCGAGATGACGCTCGACCAGATCAAGCGCTTCCGCCAGGTCGATTCGCTGACCCCGGGGCATCCGGAAAATTTCCGGACCAACGGGGTGGAGACCACGACCGGACCGCTCGGCCAGGGCATCGCGACCTCGGTCGGGATGGCGCTGGCGGAGAAAATGCTGGCCGCCGAATTCGGCAAGAAGATCGTCAGCCACCACACCTACGTGCTCGTCTCCGACGGCGATCTGATGGAAGGCGTATCGCAGGAAGCGATCGCGCTCGCCGGGCATTGGAAGCTCAACAAGCTGATCGTGCTCTATGATGACAACGGCATTTCGATCGACGGCCCGACTTCGCTTGCCGACTCGGTCGATCAGGTGAAGCGGTTCAAATCCGCGGGCTGGGCAGCCGAGCTGATCGACGGCCAGGACCAAAAGGCGATCGCAGCCGCGATCGCGCGCGCGCAAAAATCCAACAAGCCCTCCATGATCGCGTGCCGGACCACGATCGGCTATGGCGCGCCGACCAAGGCGGGGACCGCGAAGGCGCATGGCGAAGCGCTGGGCGCCGATGAGCTGAAGGGGGCCAAGGAAAACCTGGGCATTTCGCTGGAGCCGTTCTCGGTGCCCGACAATGTCCTGAAAGCCTGGCGCGAAGCGGGCGTCCGGGGCGCCGCCGCCCGCAAGGAATGGGAAGCGCGCTATGCCGAATTGGGTCCGCGCAAGCGCGCAGAGTTCGAACGCCGGCTACGTCACGAGCGCCCAGCTTCGCTTGCGAAAGCGTTCCGGGATCACAAGAAGAAGCTGCTGGAGGCCCCGCTCAACGTCGCCACCCGCAAATCCTCGGAAGCCGTGATCGAGGCGATCGCGGCGGCGATGCCCCTTGAGTTCCTCGCCGGCTCCGCCGATCTCACCGGCTCCAACAACAACAAGGCAAAGTCGGCGACAGATTTTTCCGCCAAGACGCCGAAGGGTCGCTTCATTCATTACGGCATCCGCGAGCACGGCATGGCGGCGGCAATGAACGGCATCTTCCTGCATGGCGGTTTCGCCCCGAACGGCGCGACCTTCCTGGTGTTCACCGACTATGCGCGGCCGGCGATGCGGCTTGCGGCGCTGATGGGCACCGGCGTCGTCTATGTCATGACCCACGATTCGATCGGGCTCGGCGAGGACGGGCCGACCCACCAGCCGGTCGAGCATCTTGCCGCCCTTCGCGCCATCCCCAACATGCGCGTGTTCCGCCCCTGTGACGCGGTCGAAGTGGCAGAGTGCTGGGAACTCGCGCTCAACCGCATCGACGGCCCGACCGTGCTGGCGCTGACCCGCCAGAATGTGCCGCAACTGCGCACCACGGCACCGAACGACAACCCTTGCGCGCACGGCGCTTACGAATTGGTCGCGGCCCAGGGCGAGGCCAGGGTGTCGCTGTTTGCGTCCGGCTCCGAGGTCGAGATCGCGGTCGCAGCCCAGAAGCAAGTCGCCGAGCGCGGCATTGCGTCGCGGGTGGTCTCGGTGCCCTCGCTCGAATTGCTGCTGGCCCAGCCGGCCGACCGCCAAAGGGCCGTCATTGGCAATGCGCCGGTCAAGGTCGCGATCGAGGCGGCGGTACGCTTCGGCTGGGATGCCGTCATCGGGCATGATGGCGCTTTTATCGGCATGCATGGATTTGGCGAAAGCGGCCCGGCCAAGGACCTTTTCAAGCATTTTGGAATTACCGCCGAGGCCGTGGTTAACGCAGTTCTGAAGCGCACCGGCTGACCGTTGAGATCGCCGGAAAAAAGGGCTAGCTAAAGTCTATCTAGTCCGTTCTCGTCCGGCCGAACCGGGCGATCCGCCGTCAGAATCTCCATGGGCAGCGCTGCCGCCCGCGGGGACGACATCAGCTTTCAGAGGAGAAACCAGCATGGCAGTCCGGATCGCGATCAACGGGTTTGGCCGTATCGGCCGCAACGTGCTGCGGGCGATCGCCGAGTCCGGCCGCAAGGACATCGAGGTGGTCGGGATCAACGACCTCGGCCCGGTCGAAACCAACGCTCATCTGTTGCGGTACGATTCCGTGCACGGCCGTTTCCCCGGCACCGTCACGGTCGAGGGCGACCAGATCAGCCTCGGCAATGGCAAGATCAAGGTTTCCGCCGAGCGCGATCCGTCCAAACTGCCGTGGAAGGAGCTCGGCGTCGACGTCGCGCTGGAATGCACCGGCATCTTCACCGCCAAGGACAAGGCCTCCGCGCACCTGACCGCCGGCGCCAAGCGCGTGCTGGTCTCGGCGCCCGCCGACAACGCCGACGCCACCATCGTCTATGGCGTCAACCACGACACCCTGACAAAAGATCATCTGGTCGTCTCCAACGGCTCCTGCACGACCAACTGTCTCGCGCCGGTGGCGAAGGTTTTGAACGAATCCGTCGGCATCGAGACCGGCTTCATGACCACGATCCATGCCTATACCGGCGACCAGCCGACGCTCGATACCCTGCACAAGGATCTCTATCGCGGCCGGGCGGCGGCGATGTCGATGATCCCGACCTCGACGGGGGCTGCGAAAGCGATCGGCCTGGTGCTGCCGGAACTGAAGGGCAAGCTCGATGGCGTCTCGATCCGCGTGCCGGTGCCAAACGTCTCGGTGATCGATCTAAAGATCGTCGCTTCGCGCAAGACCACCAAGGAAGAGATCAACGAGGCGATGAAGCGCGCGAGCGAGCAGCAGCTCAAGGGCATCCTCAGCTATACCACCGCGCCCAACGTCTCGATCGACTTCAACCACGACCCGCATTCGGCCACCTTCCACATGGACCAGACAAAGGTACAGAACGGCACGCTGGTGCGGGTGATGGCGTGGTACGACAATGAGTGGGGTTTTTCCAACCGCATGGCCGATACCGCGGTCGCGATGGGGAAGAAGCTGTAAGAACCATTTGTGTTGTCGTCATGGCCAGGCTTGTCCCGGCCATCCACGTCTTGTTGCGTCGTCATTCCGGGATGGTCCGACCCGTCTACGCTCGCTAGCGAGCTTCGCCGGGTAGGAGTTCGCCGAAGCGCCCAGCGCGAAGGCGGAAGGACCAGACCCGGAATCCCGAGATTCCGGGCTCGATGCTTCGCATCGCCCCGGAATGACTGCTAAATTCCCGGACAACAATTCTGAGTTCGCCAATGCCTCAGCCTTTCCGCACCCTCGATGACGTCGACGTAAAGGGCAAGCGCGTGCTGCTGCGCGTCGATCTCAACGTGCCCATGGAGAACGGCCACGTCACCGACGCCACGCGGCTCGAGCGCGTAGCGCCGACCATCACCGAAATCTCTGGCAAGGGTGGCAAGGTCATCCTGCTCGCGCATTTCGGCCGGCCCAAGGGACGCGATCCCAAGGAGTCTCTCAAACCCGTTGCGGCCGCACTCTCTAGTGTGATCAACAAGCCGGTCGCATTCGCCGATGACTGCGTCGGCGAGGTCGCGCAGAAGGCGGTCGCCGCGATGAAGAACGGCGATATCCTTTGTCTGGAAAATACCCGCTTCCACAAGGAGGAAGAAAAGAACGATGCGGCCTTCACAGCCGAACTGGCAAAGCTTGGCGACATCTGGGTCAACGACGCGTTCTCGGCCGCGCACCGCGCGCACGCCTCGACCGAGGGCCTCGGCCACGTGCTGCCTGCCTATGCCGGCCGCACCATGCAGGCCGAACTCGACGCGTTGGGTAAAGCGCTGGAATCCCCGACCAAGCCGGTGATTGCGATCATCGGCGGCGCCAAGGTTTCCACCAAGATCGATCTTCTGGAAAACCTCGTGACCAAGGTCGACGCGCTGGTGATTGGCGGCGGCATGGCCAATACGTTCCTGCACGCGCAAGGGGTCGCGGTCGGCAAGTCGCTGGCCGAAAAAGACCTTGCGGCGACCGCGCTGCGGATTCTCGAGAAGGCCAAAGCCGCCAATTGCGCCATCATCCTGCCCGTAGACGCCGTGGTCGCGTTTCATTTCGCGGCCAATTCGCCGTCCCATGCCTATGGCCTCGACGCTATTCCCTCCGACGGCATGATCCTCGACGTCGGCCCGCAATCGAACGCGCGCATTCATGCCGCGATCGATGACGCCAAAACCCTGGTCTGGAACGGACCGTTGGGGGCGTTCGAGATGCCGCCGTTCGACCGCGGCACCGTGATGGCGGCGCGGCACGCCTCCGAACGGACCAGAGCGAAAAAACTGATTTCGGTCGCCGGCGGCGGCGATACGGTGGCCGCGCTCAACCAGGCCGGCGTGGCTGGCGATTTTTCCTATGTTTCGACCGCGGGCGGCGCGTTTCTTGAATGGATGGAAGGCAAACCCCTGCCCGGGGTCGAGGTTTTAAAAGTACGTTGACTTAGGCGATATTGGGCCAACGAGAGCCCCAACGCGGAGAACAGGACAGATGGCTCGGATCACGTTGCGTCAATTGCTCGACCACGCGGCGGAGCACGATTACGGCGTGCCGGCCTTCAACATCAACAACATGGAGCAGGCGCTCGCGATCATGGACGCCGCCTCCACGCTCGACGCCCCGGTCATCATTCAGGCCTCGCGCGGCGCCCGCTCCTACGCCAACGACGTCATGCTCCGCCACATGATGGACGCAGTGACCGAGATCTATCCGCAGATTCCTGTCTGCGTGCATCTCGACCATGGCAACGAGCCCGCCACCTGCATGACCGCGATCCAGGCCGGCTTCACCTCGGTGATGATGGACGGCTCGCTGAAGGCGGACGGCAAATCGCCGGCCGACTGGAACTACAATGTCGGCGTCACCAAGACCGTCACCGACATGGCCCATCTCGGCGGCATTTCGGTCGAGGGCGAACTCGGCGTGCTGGGCTCGCTCGAGACCGGCATGGGCGACAAGGAAGACGGCCACGGCGCGGAGGGAAAACTCTCCCACGACCAGTTGCTCACCAATCCCGACGAGGCCGTGAAGTTCGTCAAAGAGACAAAAGTCGACGCGCTGGCGATCGCGATGGGCACCTCGCACGGCGCCTACAAGTTCACCCGCAAGCCGGACGGCGACATCCTGGCGATGAACGTGATCGAGGAAATCCACCGCAAGCTGCCGAACACCCACCTTGTCATGCATGGTTCATCTTCGGTGCCGCAGGACCTGCAGGACATCATCAACGCCAATGGCGGCAAGATGAAGCCGACCTGGGGCGTGCCGGTTTCCGAGATCCAGCGCGGCATCAAGAACGGCGTCCGCAAGATCAACATCGACACCGACAACCGCATGGCGATGACCGGACAGATCCGCAAAGTGCTGAACGACAATCCGGAGGAATTCGATCCGCGCAAATATTTGAAGCCCGCGATGGCGGCGATGGCCAAGCTCTGCAAACAGCGGCTGGCCGAATTCAACACCGCGGGCCAAGCAAGCAAGATCAGACGCGTGCTGACGACGGCCGAAATGGCCAAGCGCTACGGCAAGGGCGAACTCGATCCGAAGGTGGCGTGATTGGACGCGCGCTCAGTTCCCAGTCATTACGGGATGCGCCGAAAGGCGCAGGCCCGGAATGACAGCGGCTTTACCGTCCCTGCGACGAACGTCCCCTCGGCAATTGCCCGAGAACCGTCTATCTTGGCTGGCAAGAACCACCGCGCTCGGAGGATGCTCATGAACCTCGCAGATCTCAACAAGGTTGCGCTCGCCATGGTGACGCCCGGCAAGGGCATCCTGGCCGCCGACGAATCCTCAGGAACCATCAAGAAGCGTTTTGACGCGATCAAGGTCGAATCGACCGAAGCGTCGCGCCGCGACTACCGCGAGATGCTGTTCCGCTCCTCAGAGGCGATGAGCAAATACATCTCCGGCGTCATCCTCTATGACGAGACGATCTGGCAAGACGCAAAGGACGGCTCGCCACTGATCAAGCTAATCGAGGCGTCGGGCGCGATCCCTGGCATCAAGGTCGACGAGGGGACGCAAGGCTTGCCGAACTGCCCCGGCGAATTGGTCACCGTGGGCCTCGACAAGCTCGCCGAGCGTTTGAAGAAATATTACGGGCGCGGCGCGCGGTTCGCCAAATGGCGGGCGGTGATCGACATTGCCGGCGGCAATATTCCGAGCATGACGGCGATCCACGTTAATGCCCATGCGCTGGCGCGCTACGCGGCGCTGTGCCAGGCCGCGCAGATCGTCCCGATCGTCGAGCCGGAAGTGCTGATGGACGGCGATCATGACATCGACCGCTGCTACGAGGTGACGAGCCGCGTACTCAACAAGACGTTTCAGGAATTGCGCGTTCAGCGCGTCGCGCTGGAGGGCATGATCCTGAAACCCAACATGGCGATCGCGGGCAAAAAGAGCGGCAAGCAGGCGTCGGTCGAGGAAGTCGCCGAGAAGACGATACGGCTGTTGAAAGCATGCGTGCCCGCGGCGGTGCCCGGCATTGCTTTCCTCTCCGGCGGACAATCGGACGAAGCGGCGACCGCGCATCTGAACGCCATGAACCGGACCTCTGGCCTGCCCTGGCGGCTGACCTTCTCCTACGGCCGGGCGTTGCAGGCGGCGCCGCAAAAAGCCTGGTCAGGCAAACCGGAGAATCTCGCCGCGGGCGAGCGCGCATTCACCCACCGCGCGCGAATGAACGCGCTTGCCAGCAAAGGCGCGTGGGAGACCGGGTTGGAAAAGAAGGCGGCATAGCTTTGGCCACCAAACCTGCCCTGCCGCGTCCGACGCCGCGGCTCTATCTTATGCCCCCTGTTGTCGACGATCCCAAACCCTTGATCGCAAGCCTTCCCGGTTTGCTCAACGCAGTTGACGTCGCGGCCGTACTGCTGCGCCTCAAGATGGCCGACCAGCGCGGCATGATCTCTGCCGTCAAGGCTTTGGCGCCGCCGGTCCAGGACGCCGGCGCAGCGCTTCTGCTCGACGGCCATGTCGAACTGGTGGCGCGTTCCGGTGCCGATGGCGCGCACCTCACGGGACTGGCGTCGCTCGAAGAGGCGCTGCCGAGCCTGAAGCCGGACCGCATCGCCGGCGTCGGCGGGCTCGCAACGCGGCACAACTCGATGCGCGCGGGCGAAGTGGGCGCGGACTACGTGCTGTTCGGCGAACCCGACGCGAACGGCCAGCGGCCGTCGATGGAGGCGATCGCCGAGCGTCTGCAATGGTGGGCCGAATTGTTCGAGCCGCCCTGCGCGGGTTTTGCGGCCTCGCCCGAGGAGGCCTATGCGTTCGCCGCCGCGGGCGCGGATTTCGTGCTGGTCGGCGATTTTGTGTGGACCGATCCGCGCGGTGCACCCGCGGCGCTGGCGGATGCCGAGCAGGCGATCCGGCAGGCCTGCGCCGCAACGCCTGAAAAGGCCGGACAGGAATAACGCCGGCCATGAAGCGCCTGCGCCCGATACTCATCCTGGCAAGCCTGCTGATGCTTGCGGCCAATGCCGCGGCGCAGATCTCGCTGACGCCGCCTCCTGCCGAAAAACCTGCCGAGGGCAAACCCGCCACCAAGAAAGAAACGGCGAAGGCAAAACCGCTTGCGCCAGCCAGGAAGCCTCCCGCCCCGTCACGAGCGCCGAATCCCGAGCCGCCCCCGGCCCCGCCGGCCGCCACCGTCATCCCGGCGCCTGCGCCCGACAATCCCAATGCCGATCTGGTCTACGGCGCCTATCAACGCGGGCTGTACAAGACCGCGTTCGATCTCGCGATGCCGCGCGCGCAAGCCGGCGACACCAAGGCGATGACGATGCTTGGCGAGCTCTACGCCAACGCGATGGGCGTCAAGCGCGACTATGCGAAGTCGATCGACTGGTACAAGCGAGCTTCCGACGGCGGCGACCGCGAAGCCATGTTCGCGCTCGCCATGCTGCGCCTCGGCGGGCGCGGCGGACCGGTCGACCGCGAGGCCGCCGTAAAGCTGCTGGCGTCGTCGGCCAAACTCGGCGAACCCAAGGCGGCCTACAATCTGGCGCTGCTCTATCTCGACGGACAGACCTTGCCGCAGGATCTCAAGCGTGCCGCCGAGTTGCTTCGGCTCGCCGCCGATGCAGGCAATCCGGAAGCGCAGTACGCGCTGGCGACCTTCTACAAGGAAGGCACCGGCGTCGAGAAGGACGTCGAAAAGTCGGTGCGGCTGCTGCAGGCGGCTTCGCTCGCCGACAATCTCGACGCCGAGGTCGAATATGCGATCGCGCTCTTCAACGGCACCGGCACGCCGAAGAACCAGGCCGCGGCGGTGGCGCTGCTGCGCAAGGCTGCGAGGCAAAACAGCGCGATCGCCCAAAACCGCCTGGCACGCGTCCTGGTCTCCGGAACGGGCGTGCCGATGGACAAGATCGAGGGACTGAAATGGCACCTGGTCGCCAAAACCGTCGGCAAGGGCGACCCCGAGCTCGACGAGGCGCTGGCTCAGCTCAGCCCGGAGGATCGCGCCAAGGTCGAGGCGGCGGCGCGCCGATGGCTCGGCACCAAATGATCCAAAGGGGTCCAATGGGTTCCAATCCATTGGCTTGACGTGGTCGCATCCGCAGGGCACGCAGTCTGCGTCTCACCTCTCTCAGAAGGAGGGGGAGCGCAGTTTTCGCCTTGAACCATCCATCGCAACCGAGCTCATGCTGCATTCAGCCGTCATCAACGTCATGGTCAAGGCCGCGCGCCGCGCCGGCCGCAGCTTAAAACGCGATCTCGGCGAGATCGAGCATCTGCAGGTGTCGCTGAAGGGGCCGGCCAATTTCGTCAGCTTGGCCGACAAGCGCGCCGAAGAGATGCTCTATGACGATCTCGCCAAGGCGCGGCCCGGCTACGGGTTCATCGGCGAGGAAGGGGGAAATCGCGAAGGCGCCGACAAGAGCCACACCTGGATCGTCGATCCGCTCGACGGCACCACCAATTTCCTGCACGGCATTCCGCAATTTGCGATCTCGATCGGCCTGCAGCGCGAGGGCACGATGATCGCGGGCGTGATCTACAATCCCGCCAATGAAGAGCTCTATCTCGCCGAACGCGGCAAGGGCGCCTTCCTCAACGATCAGCGGCTGCGCGTCGCCGGCCGGCGCAAGCTCAATGAATGCGTGATCGCCTGCGGGCTGCCGCATATCGGCCGCGGCGACCACGAATTGTCGCGCCTGGAGATGGCCGAAATCCAGAACAAGGTGGCAGGCCTGCGCCGGTTCGGCGCAGCCGCGCTCGACATGGCGTTCGTCGCCGCCGGCCGACTTGACGGCCACTGGGAACGTAACCTGCAGCCCTGGGACATGGCCGCGGGACAGATTATCGTGCGCGAATCCGGCGGCATCGTCTCAGGTATTGCCGGCGACGACGATCCGCTGGAAACCGGTAACTTGATTTGCGGCAACGAGTTCGTACACGCCGAGCTGGTGAAGATTCTAAAACCGCTGGGGAAGTGACGGCGCTTTCCTCGTCCGTCCATACCGTTTCGGCATCTTTCAAATTCGAAGCTCGCAAATTGCATTCGTCGCAGGCGATGTCCGCTTCTGAGAGCGAGGCCAGCGGACATGACTCTCAGTAACGCCAAACTGCGCTTTTGATCCAAAGCTGGCATCGGCCACGGATGCTGATCGCCGTGCGACTGAAGCGGCAAGTTATGATACGCGCCTTCCCAACATCGGAATTCCGCGCAAGGTCCTGACAGGCGGCTCGCATTTGTGTGCGCAAGTGGTGGGCACGGCGTGATTCGCCGTTGCTCACCCTTGAAACTACCTGCTGTAGACCACTGGCGCGCGGCGGAACACCACGGGCGGCGGCGGGCCGATGTCGCGCTGCCAGACGCGGCCATCATCGAACTGAATGCGCATGCCATCGGGCGAATAGACAGCGCCCTCGTCGCGCGCATCAATCCAGATTCGGCTGTAGGGCGCGTTCCAGTCGGGCCAGGCCCGGTAGGACTCACCCGTTTCCGTCGTAAGGTTCACGGCGTCCCCGTTCTGCGTGACGAAGGTGGGAGCGCCGAGCATGCCGTTTCGGCACATTTGGATGCACCGGTAGGTGCCGGTCAGGTTGACCGTTTCGGCCGAGGCGCCAGTGGCGGCACATGCAGCCAACAGGCCCAGGGCCAGCGACAATCGTCTCATCAGGATTACTCCATCGCTTGTATGAAGATGAGCCCGACCAAGCGGGCAGGGAATAATCGCTGGCGAAAGCCGTCGGTTCCCCCTGTTCCCGGCAGTTCCAACACCGCCGCGTGAGATGGAACGAAAGGCGCATGCACGCGGGCCCAATCCACGAGGCGAATTGGCCATGGGTGACGGCTGCGATGGCAGGCGCGGTGTCCTGACGAGCCTGTCTTGCAACGCTGCAAGGATGCTGGCTCGACGTTTATGCGCGGATCGTTTCCCGCGCTCGCGCGTTATTGATGCATGCGGCGCCGGGTATGATTAGGGAGCTTACGACCATGCTTCCCGATAGAGTTGGCTTTGCGCTACCCTTTGCGGTCTCTTTTGTTGGCCTCTCTCTGATTGCGGGAAGCATCGGCGCCTCCGCGCAGCAGCCGAGACCAGGCGCTGCGGCAGTGGCTCGGCCCGCTGCACCTGCGATGGCTCGGCCTGCCGCGCCTGCGTTCCATCCCGCTCCCGCGCCGCAGCGACCGGCCATGGCGCAGCCGCATTTCGCCGCACCTTCGCGGCCGGCGGCGCCCCGTTTTGCCGCTCCGCGACCGAGCTTCCAGCGTCCAGCTCCGGTGTCGCGGCCTGCTGCCATCGCCTCGCGCCCGATTCCGCGCATCGCCGAATCGCGGCGCCCAAGCGCACCGCCCGCCGCGAGCGCGCGTTCGCCGCGGCAGGAGCGGATCGAGCAGCAGGCGCAAGCGCGCGACCAGCGGCTCTCGCACCGCCAGCAAGTCACGCAGCAACGCGAGCAGCTCGCGCAGCAGAGGCAGCGCGATACGCTGTCGCGCCACAGTGCCGAGCGCCAGACCCGGATCGATCGCCTGCAGCAGCGCGTGCAGCAATTGCAGGCGCAAAAAACGCAGGACCGGCAGGCGCAACGCGCGCTACACGCGCAACAAAGCCTACTCCAGCGCGAGCAACTGGCGCAGAAACGCGATCTCGCGCAGCAGCAGAAGCTGGGGGTGGCGCCGGCCACGGCGCAACGGACCGCGGCCGCAGCCGCCGTGCAGGCCGCCGCGCGCGGACGATTTGCCGCGCGCTTCCGGAACAACGCCGACCCGCGCGCTCAAGTCGCGCTCGCCGCGCGGTTGAACGGCTGGGCGCCGCGCAATGCCTGGCGCCACCACGTGCGCGCCGGGTTCGTGCCCTGGCTCGGCCCGGTGTTCTGGCCATACGTCTATTCCGATATCTTCGACTACACGTTCTGGCCCGAAGCCTATGACGACGCCTATTGGGCCTACGCCTACGATGATCTGATCGACACGGTGTTCTGGGATAGCGGCAGTCCGTATTCTGCTTACGCCAGTATCGCGCCCGACGGCAATGTCGCACCGGACGGCTACATCGAGCCCGGCGGCGCGATGGTCGGGTCGTCGCGATTGCGCGAACGCTCGGGACTAAGCCGGCAGGCGCTCCGGCAATTGTGCAGCAATCCGGACAGAGGCATCACCGCGTGGCCGTTCGCCGAGATCACCAGTGCGCTGCGGCCGACATCGGAGCAACGCGCATTGCTCGATCAGTTGAAGGGTGCGGCGGCGCATGCGGCCGACGCGCTCAAGAACTCCTGCAGCGACACCTATGCGCTTACACCACCCGGTCGTCTGCGGGCTATGATCAACCGTATCAGCGCCACCCTCGAGGCGGTGCGGATGGTGCGGCCGGCGCTGGAGGCGTTCTACAACGCACTGAGCGACGAGCAGCGGGCCCGCTTCAATACGCTGCGCCCGCGTCTTCCCGCGACATCGGAAGATCAGCCGCAGGAGGCCAAGGCCGAGAGCTGCGGCGCGTCGAAGTCGAGCCTGACTGGGCTGCCGATCGAACGAATCGACGCCGTGCTGCGCCCGACCGGCGCGCAGAAGGGTGCGCTAGATCGCCTGAGCGCAGCGACGAAAAAGGCGGTACGGGAGTTGCAGGCCGCGTGCCCCGACGAGGTGCCGGTTACGCCGGTCGGGCGACTGCAGGCGATGGAGAAGCGGCTTTCGGCCATGCTGCAGGCGGCGAACCAGATGCAGCCGGCGTTGGACGACTTCTATGCCAGCCTGACTACCGAGCAGAAGGCACGCTTCAACACACTGCAGCAGGTCGCGGGACAGTGAGCGGGAGGTCGCTATATTGTTGAACGGTGGCAGCGGGTCGCGAAGGTGGTACTCGGCCTCACAACTCCGGCGACGCTGCTGAATGCCGACGAGGAATAGCGTGCAGGCGACCGCTGGCACCGTTGGGAGGGCCAGGACGGTTGATAGGCACAGCGCGGTGTCTGCTGTTGGCACTTTCGGACTTAGCGCGGTGAAGTGACGGCACCTAATGGGCCTCGTCATGCGCGGGCTTGACCCCCGCGCATCCATCAAATTTCACAAAAAGTATCTTTCAAAACGATGGATTGCCGGGTCAAGCCCGGCAATGACGAGTTGAGCTATCCCGCCTTCATCCGATAATGACTAACCCCCCATTCGCTGCGGCCGGCGTAACCGAACAGGCCCGCGGCGGCGAGGAAGAACCAGCGCCAGCGCCGCATCCACAAGGGTGTTTCGCTGCCGTAGACCTCGCGCAAGATGGTTTCGATCTCGTCATGGTGAGCATCGAAATTGGCGAGCCAGTCGAGTGCGGTGCGCCGATAATGCATGCCGCCCCAGCGACCTCGAACAGATCGGCATATTGCCGGATCAGGCAATGGCTCGGTATCATTCCGCTAGTGAAGAAATGCTGCGCGATCCAGTCCTCGCGATTCTCGCGGTCGAACAGATAGGAGCCGGAGCGGTGGGTGAAGATGCGCATGAAGAAGCGCCCGTCCGGCTTGAGCCATGATCTGACCCGGCTCAGCAATTGACGCCAGTTCATCATGTGCTCGAACATCTCGACCGATACGACGCGGTCGAACTGCGTTTGCGTATCGAACACGTTCATGTCCGATGTCACCGCGCGAAGATTTTTTAGCCGCGCAGGCGGCCTCGCCCAAAATATACGCGGCTTGCGAGTTCGAATTGGAGACCGCGGTGATGTGCGAATTCGGAAATTGCCGCGCCATCCATAGCGACAGCGAACCCCAGCCACATCCGAGCTCGAGGATCGATTGGGTGCCCCCAAGATCGGCGTGCTCGACGGTCTGCCGCAGCGCCTCCTCCTCGGCAGCGTCGAGGCGGCGTCCTTATAGAAGCACGACGAGTATTTGCGGTTCGGCCCGAAGGGCGAAAAAGGCCGCCGGGACCTCGTAATGCTGGGCATTGGCCGCCTCGGCATGTTCGGCAATGGCGCGGCCGGCTATTTCGGCGGCGAACGAGGCATCGCTTTCCGCGCTGCCGGCGAAAAGCCTCATCGCCGTGCGCGAGCACAGCCGCTGGATAGCGGCGCGAATGATGGCATCCGGCATCGGCACGCGTTCGGCGGTCCCGATGATTGTGGAAACCAAGTTCATGTGACCACCTCTTTTTGCGGAGGCAATGGGAAGAACACGCTGGTACGCGACTGATAGGCGCGATAGCGGTCGCCACGGGAGCGCAGCATCTGCGCTTCCAGCGGCGGGATTTCGGTGACGTAAACCAGAATCCAGTACATGAAGGCCGGCGCCAGTAGCGTGACCCAGCCCCACTGATAGTCGACCGAGAGCGCGATGACGGGATAGGCGAGCCAGCCGAACCATTCGAAGAAGTAATTGGGATGGCGCGACCAGCGCCATAGCCCGGCCTCGCAAACCCGCCCCCCCATTGGCGGGTTGCTCGCCGAAGCGTTTGAGCTGCGCATCCGCCAAGGCCTCGCCGGCAATGCCCGCGAACAGGATAGCCGCGCCAACATAGTCCTGCAGGCGCAGCGTGCTTAGCGGAAACCGCGCCGCGACGAAGATCGCAAACACCAGCGGGATCGATCCGAACCCCTGATTCTGCAGGAACATGAACATCCGGCGCGCCGAATGGACGCCCCATTCCTTGGCGAACGCCGCATAGCGGGGATCGTCCGTGATGCCGGCGGTGCGAATGGCAATGTGGACCCCAAGCCGCAGCGACCAGATCGCCACCAGGGCGGCGACCAGCCATTGCCGCGGGTTCGGCATCTCGCCCGCGACCGGCCAGAGCGCGCTGGCGGCGCCGGTGAGCCCAACCGCAAACGTCCAGATGGTGTCGACCCAGCCGGAATTGCAGGTTCGCTCTCGCACGACCCACGCGATTCCCATCAGGACCGACAGCGACACCGCGATGGCAACGAGAGCCTCGAGCTAAAAGTATAAGACATTCATCTGAAATCCGGTTCTAGCCAGGCGCGCCAAACATTTTTAAAATACGACCTCATCAAAGCCCGGTTTCAGCCTAAGGTTCCCGTTCCCGTCCCTGAATTAAGGGCGACCAGCTTTTTTCTCTGTTCCGCTGTGCCATAGTGCGGCGTGCCCCAAACTCCTGCAACGGATGACACCGGCAATGCCATCAGGCCCCTCTTCCCGCTCCGCCATGGAGGTCGAACTGAGCAAATTGTCTTCGCCCCGGATTTTCCTGGTGCGGATGCTGGTTTTCCTGGTGCTGTGCGCGCTGATCACGGTCGTGCTCTACAAGCAGATCGTCGTCGCCTTCTTTGCCAATCCCGGCCTCAACGCGCTGATCGGCCTCGTGCTCTTGGTCGGCATCATCCTGTGCTTCCGCCAGGTGGTCCGGCTCTATCCGGAAGTCGCCTGGGTCAATAATTTCCGGATCGCCGATCCCGGCCTTGCGCTCGCCCGCCACCCCACGCTGCTGGCGCCGATGGCTGCGATTCTGGGCGGCGAGCGCACCGGGCGGATGACGATCTCGCAGCAGACCATGCGGCATTTGTTGGATTCGATCGCGACGCGGCTCGACGAGGCGCGCGACATCTCGCGCTACATGACCGGCTTATTAGTCTTCCTCGGCCTGCTCGGCACCTTCTGGGGCCTGATCGAAACGGTAGGCTCGGTCGGCAAGGTGATCGACGGCTTGAAGGTCGGCGGTGACGCCGGCGCGCTGTTCGATACCCTGAAGGAGGGGTTGGCCGCGCCGCTCGGGGGCATGGGCATTTCGTTTTCGTCCTCGCTGTTCGGCCTTGCCGGTTCGCTGATACTGGGCTTCCTCGACCTGCAATCGAGCCAGGCGCAGAACCGCTTCTACACCGATCTGGAAGACTGGCTTGCCTCCACCGTGCGCGAATATGCGACCGAAGGCACAGGCGGCGCCTCCGGCGACCTGCAGCTTGCCATGGAGAAGTTGCGCGCCGTGGTCGAAGAAGGCGGCGCCAACCGCAACTCCACGACGGCGATGGCCAATCTCGCCGAAGCCATCCAGGGACTGGTCGCGCATATGCGGACCGAACAGCAGATGATCCGCGAATGGGCCGACGGCCAGGGCGAGCAGAACAAGGAGATCAAGCGCCTGCTCGAGCGGCTCGCGCGCCAGCCGGAGAAGAGCTAGCAGACGAGTTCAATATGCTGGATCACGTAACCATCGGCGTCAACGACTTCGAACGATCGAAGAAGTTCTATGATCGAGCCTTGCGTACCCTCGGCATTACGCGCCTATATGCGGAAGGCGAACGGTCCGCGGGCTATGGCATCAGTCCCAAAGCCTTCTTCTGGATCGGATGGCGAGATAACCCTCAAACCGGCGCTCATATCGCCTTTACGGCGCAAGACCGGGCAACCGTCGATCGATTTCATGACGAAGCGATTGCCGCCGGCGGCAGGGACAACGGCCGGCCCGGATTACGCCAAAACTATCATCCAAACTATTATGGAGCGTTCGTCCTCGATCCCGACGGCCACAATATCGAGGCAGTGTGCCACGCGCCGCAGGAACGATCCGCAGGAAACCCGTCGAACTCAAGGATAGAGGATACTGAATGGCCCTTGCCCGTGCACGCCGCAGCAAATCCGCCTTCAACTACTGGCCGGGCTTTGTCGACGCGCTGTCGACGCTGGTGCTCTCGATCGTGTTCCTGCTGTCGGTGTTTTTGGTGGTGCAGTTCTTCCTGTCGCAGGAAGTCACCGGCAAGGACAAGGCGCTGGAACAGCTCAACGCCAAGATCGCGCAGTTGAACGACATGCTGTCGCTGGAAAAGCTCGGCAAGCTCGACCTCGACGACCGGCTGTCGCAATTGCGCGCGGGGCTCGCCTCCGCCGAGGCCGAGCGCGATCGCGTCAAGGGCCTTTACGAAGGCCTCGCCGGCAGCGGCAATGACGCCGCCGGCAAGGCTGCCGAACTCAACAAGGCGCTCGATTCGGAAAAAGCGGTTTCCGCGCGCGCGCTGGCGCAGATCGAAGTCTTGACTCAGCAGATCAGCGCGCTCCGCCGGCAGCTCGCCGCGCTGGAAGAGGCGCTCGATGCTTCGGAAAAGCGCGACAAGGAATCGCAAGGCAGGATTGCCGATCTCGGCCAGCGCCTCAACGTGGCGCTGGCGCAGCGGGTGCAGGAACTGTCGCGCTACCGTTCGGAATTCTTCGGAAGGTTGCGCGCCATCCTCGGCAACCGCCCCGACATCCGTATCGTCGGCGACCGTTTTGTGTTTCAGTCCGAAGTGTTTTTTGACACCGGGCAGGCAGTGCTGCTTCCCGAAGGTCGGGCCGAACTCGACAAGGTTGCGAGCGCGCTGGTTGATCTGGACAAGCAGATCCCGGGCGAGATCGCCTGGGTGCTGCGGGTCGACGGCCATACCGATGTGAGACCGATCAACAGCCCCGTCTTCAAATCGAACTGGGAATTGTCCTCGGCGCGCGCGATCTCGGTGGTGCAGTATCTGGTCTCGCTCGGCGTGTCGCCGCAGCGGCTCGTCGCCGCCGGTTTCGCCGAGTTCCAACCGCTCGACACCGCGCCAACCGAAGAGGCCTACAAGCGCAACCGCCGCATCGAGCTGAAGCTGACGGAACGGTAGTCGTGATGCTGTTACGTGAACTGTCCATTCGTCATTGCCAGGCTCGTCCCGGCCAACCACGTCTTACGGCGCCACTGAAAATAAAGACGCGGATGGCCGGGCATGGGCGAGCGGAAGCGACGCCGTCCTGCGGACGGCTATGCCCGGCCATGACGGTCCTAGCTTGAGTACGTTCTTTACTCTCCGCCGCTATCGCACCGAGGACGAAGACGCCGCGATTTCGCTGTGGCAGCGCACGTGGCAAGAGGCCTATCCGTCAATCGACTTTGCCGCGCGTGTAAAATGGTGGCGCGAACGCTGGCGCAACGAGCTCGTGCCCAACGCCGCGATCATCGTCGCGGAGCAGGCGGGCGCATTGATCGGCTTCGTCACTATCGACGCGTCGGGCTATCTCGACCAGCTGGTGGTCGCGGCCGGCCACTGGGGTAGTGAACTCGCAGAAAGCCTCGTCGACGAGGCGAAACGGCTGTCGCCCGGCGGCATCACGCTTTTGGTCAATACCGATAATGCCCGGGCCATCCGCTTCTACGAGCGCAACGGTTTTTTGCATGCCGGCGAGGATGTGAACCCGACCTCGGGCCGGCCGGTGCTCAAGATGAAATGGACGGGCTAGCGCCATTTCTTCCCTTCTCCCCTTGTGGGAGATCGTTTCGCGAAGGCACCCTCTCCCACAAGGGGAGAGGGAAAAACCTCACGCCCCTTCGAACTGCAACCGCGCCAGCCGGGCATAAAGCCCGCCTGCGGCGACCAGCGAGGCGTGGGTGCCCTGCTCGACGATGCGGCCCGCTTCCATCACCAGGATGCGATCGCAGGACAATACGGTGGCGAGGCGATGGGCGATCACCAGGGTGGTGCGGTGACGCATCAGTTCCTCCAGCGCGGTCTGCACCAGCGTCTCGCTTTCGGCGTCGAGCGAGGAGGTCGCTTCATCGAGCAGCAGCAACGGCGCGTCGCGCAAAATGGCGCGCGCGATCGCGATGCGCTGGCGCTGGCCGCCCGACAGCGTCACGCCGCGCTCGCCGAGCGGCGCCGCGAAACCCTCAGGCAAGCGGCGGATGAATTCGGTGGCATGGGCGAGATCGGCGGCGCGCTCGACCTCGGCATCAGAGGCCTCGGGCCGGCCGAAGCGGATGTTTTCGCGCGCGGAAGCGGCGAACACGATCAATTCCTGCGGCACCAGCGCGATATGCGCACGGACCAGTTTCGGATCGGCCGCCCTGATCGGCACGCCGTCAAACAGGATCACGCCTTGCGCGGGGTCATAGAACCGCAACAGCAGATGAAACAGCGTGCTCTTGCCGGCGCCCGACGGGCCGACGATGGCGACTTTCTCGCCGGGGCGCACCGAGAACGAAACCCCGTCGATCGCCGGCACATTCGGCCGCGTCGGATAGGCGAAGCTGACATTGTCGAACGAGACGTCGCCGCGCGTCGGCTGCGGCAGTGCACGAGGAGAGGCTGGCGCCGTGATCTCAGGCCTGACGTTGAGAATTTCGAACAGCCGTTCCGCCGCACCTGATGCGGCCGAGACCTCGCCCCAGACTTCGCTGAGCTGGCCGAGCCCTGCGGCTGCGAACGCCGCATAAAGCACGAACTGGCCGAGCCGGCCGGGCGTGATGGCGCCGGTCAAGACGTCACGCGATCCGATCCAGAGGATGAACACCACACTGGTGAAAACGATGAAGATGATGATCGCCGTCAAAAACCCGCGCGCGCGGGTCGAGGTACGCGCCGCCTCATAGGCCTGTTCGACTTCGCCGCCGAAGCGCACGTTCGCAAGCCGCTCGCCGGTATAGGCCTGCACGGTCCGCATTGCACCGACGAGCTCAGAGGCATAGGCCGACGCATCCGCCAGCGTATCCTGCGCGTTGCGCGACAGCCGCCGCACCCAGCGCCCGAACGCTACCAGCGGCAGCACGATCACCGGAATGGCGAGCAGCACGAAGCCGGAAAGCCGCGGGCTCGTGATCACCATCATGGCGGTCGCGCCCATGAACAGCATCACATTGCGCAGCGCGATCGAAACCGAGGCGCCGACCGCCGACTTGATCTGGGTGGTATCGGCAGTCAGCCGCGAGATCAGTTCGCCGGAGCGCGCCGAATCGAAGAAGGCCGGCGACAGCGACAGCAGGTGGGCGAACACGTCGCGCCTGAGATCGGCAACAATGCGCTCGCCGATGGTCATCACGAGATAGAACCGCGACGCGCTGGCAAGGGCGAGCACCGCGACCACCGCGATCATCACGCTGAAATAGCTGTTGATCAGCTCGATGCCGCGCGGCGTGAAGCCGAAATCGATCATCCGCCGCACCGCGACCGGCACCAGCAAGGTCGTCAATGCGGCGACGGTCAGCGCAACGAGTGCGAGCAAGGCGCGACCGCGGTAGCGGGCGACATAGGGCGCGAGCGCGAGCAGCGGACGCAGCCGCGCCCGGCCCTTGGGCGGTGGCTCCGTCAGATCCGGCACAAGCGCGGAGGCCGCGACCGGCTCCGGGTCCGGGCGTGGCGGTGTCTCGCCATGCCGCTCTTCAAGCCGTTCGACTGCGCTCATGAGATCTGACCGATCATTGTGCCACCCCCAGATAGGCCCCGGCACAGGTCGTGGCAATCGGCAGATGACTTGGCCTGTTTTCTTGGCCTGTTTTCTTGGCCTGTTTTCTTGGCCTGTTTTCTTGGCCGGCTTCTTGGCTGGTTTCTTGGTGGATTACTCGGCGGATTCATTGGCTTGTTTTGGGAGGTGGCTTGCGTTATAGAGCCGCCCAAATCCGTCACCGCAGCATTTTTCAAGAACAGGCGCGAGCCGCCTTCAGGGTATGCCATGAAAGCCGAAATTCATCCGAATTATCATATGATTACGGTCGTAATGACCGACGGCACCGAGTACCGGACGCGTTCCACCTGGGGCAAGGAAGGCGACAAGCTCAATCTCGATATCGACCCCAAATCGCACCCGGCCTGGACCGGCGGCTCGCAGCAGATCCTCGACCGCGGCGGACGCGTGTCGCGGTTCCAGAAGAAGTTTTCCGGCTTCCTCAAGAAGGACTGAGGTCGCTTCAGACAGACAGCAGGACGCCCCCGATTTGGGGGCGTTTTTGTTTGCGATATTGCTGTCATTCCGGGATGCGCCAACGGGTCCGCGCAAAGCGCGGCCCGATGACAAGCTCCGCTTAGACCCGGGTTCTCGAGATTCTCAGGTGCGCAATGCGCACCATAGTTCGATGCTGACGCATCGCCCCGGAATGACGGGGTCTACTGCTCGAACGCGGCCTTCAGGCGATTAAGCTGCGGCACCAGCGGATTGCCGATCGTGGTGGTTTCCGCCGCCGGTGCATGAATGGTGCCATCGAGGCGGCGCACCTTCGACTGCAGGCTCATCGAACGGGCGATCAGGTCTTGCAACTGCTGCGGCAGTTTTGTGATCATGTCGTCCGGGCCGGGATCGGCGGCGGAAAGCTTGACCTTGGTCTTTTCGCGATTGGCCTGGGTCAGGGTCATCTCGCCTTCCTTCACCGCGCGGTGCAGCAAGAGCCACGACGCCAACTGCATCAAGCGTGTCGTCAGCCGCATGCTCTCGGTCGCGTAGGTGAGACTGACGGCGCGCTCGAGCGCCTTGGCTTCGATGCGGCCGGCCCCGTCGAGATAGGCGGCGGTCTCCTCGACCAGATCCATGCCTTCCCGGAACAGGGTGCCGAATGCCGCTGAATTGGTGAGCCGCTCGTTGAAATGAACGAGCGCGGATTCGCCTTGCGAACGGTCCGCCATGGTTAAAACGCCCTCACGCTACTGTTTGCTTGTCCCCGCCGGGCTCCGCCGCCCCCGGCTTATGATGAACAAATCATTGCGCGCCCTCTCGCCGAAGTCCAGCTGCAAGACTTTTTATGGTTTCCGCGCGGTGGGGCGATTCCCCTAGCCGAGGCCCGCAGAGTGCGGATTCGGGACAGTTATGCGGCGATTGCAAGACGCCAAAAAAAGAGCCGCCGTTACCGGCGGCTTTTGAAGTTGATAACAGGGAGGCGTCAAACAGAGTGGACAGGAGCCACTCGGTGTCCAAACGAGGACGATGCAAGTCATAAACCCGAAAGCTTAACCAATCGTAAACGAGCGATTTTATTTAAGCTTCATTTGCCATGTCAGCCATTGGCCGACCTCTCTATCGCTATGCCCGGCCTTGTGAAGACGTGGATGGCCGGGACATAGGCGAGCGGAAGCGACGCCGTCCTTTGGACGACTATGCCCGGCCATGACGGAGGAGGCATAGGCCACGCTTACGATCCGAGCCGTCACTTTCACGTCTTGAAGAAGTTGTTCGCCGCGTCCTTGGAGGCGCGCTTTTTGGCGGCGGCCTCGCGCAACCGCTCGATTTCCGAATTCAACAGCGCGATGCGTTCGGTCAGCTCCTCGACCGACAGCAGCGACAAATCCTGTCCGATCTCGTGGGTGACTTTCTTCCGCGGCCGGTCGTCTTCCTCGATGGGCATGCACTTGTCCTCCGTGTTCGAGGGCCTCTTGAAGCGGTTGCCAGCCGCTGCCGGGCTGGCTAAGCAGATGCCGCTTCCAATCTCCACCTTGGCCAAGGACAAATCATGGAAAAGGTCCCTTCGCAAATGACCGTGATCGGCATCTCCAAGCCCGGCGGTCCCGAGGTGCTTCTGCCCGAAACCCGCGCGGTGCCCGCGCCCGCGCCGGACCAAATCCTGGTCAAGGTCGCCGCCGCCGGCGTCAACCGGCCCGACGTCGCCCAGCGCTCCGGCTCCTATCCGCCGCCGCCCGGCGCCAGCGACCTGCCCGGCCTTGAAATCGCGGGCGAGGTGGTCGCGGTCGGAAGCGAGGCGAACAAGCACAAGGTCGGCGACAAGGTGATGTCACTGGTGGCCGGCGGCGGCTACGCGCAATATTGCATCGCCCAGGATGCCCAGGCGATGGCGGTGCCGCCGAAGCTCACGATCCAGGAAGCCGGCGCTATCCCTGAGACGCTGATGACGGTTTGGCACAATGTGTTCGAGCGCGGCGCTTTGCAGGCGGGCGAAACGCTTTTGATCCATGGCGGCTCCTCCGGCATCGGCACCATGGCGATCCAGCTCGCCAAGGCCTTCGGCGCCAACGTCATCGTTACCGTCGGCTCGAAGGACAAGGCCGATGCTTGCACAAAACTCGGCGCCGATCGCGCGATCAACTACAGAGACGAAGACTTCGTCGCGGAGGTCAAGAACGCAACCTCAGGCAAAGGCGCCGACGTCATCCTCGACATGGTCGGCGGCGATTACATCGACCGCAATTACGAGGCCGCCGCGATCGGGGGACGAATCGTCCAGATCGCGTTTCTGTCGGGCACACCCAAGGCGACCGCCAATTTCGCCAAGCTGATGGTGAAGCGGCTCTCTCACACCGGCTCGACCTTGCGTCCCCGTAGTAACGCGGACAAGGCGGCGATGGTGGCCGCCATCGAAGCCAAGGTGTTGCCGCTGTTCCGCGAAGGGCGCATAAAGCCCCTGATGGACAGCACATTCCCGCTGGAGAAGGCCGCCGACGCGCATCGCCGGATGGAGAGCAGCGAACATATTGGCAAAATTGTGTTGCTGGCTTAACCCTGGCCACCGAAGCGCGACCGGAAACCCTTTGATCTCCTTCGCTTTCATGTCATTTATCGGGCAACGACGAACGCATGCGCTTCGGCTGCAATGCGTCTTGCACCCTGTTTTGGCGTCGAACGCGGAGAACTGACATTGCGTCTGATCAGGTGCCTTGCGCCCGTTGCGCTGGGCCTCATGATTTTTGCCGCGACTGCGCCGGCGCGCGCGATCGACGCCGTCAGCGTCCGTGGTGACGCGCCCGCGATCGACCTCACCGCGGTGCTCGATCATCAGCGCAGCGATTCCGATCGCATCCAGGTCTCCACCGCGCCCGGCACCGACGGCATCGTCCGCCGCATCGAGGTCCGCGCCCGTGAAGGCGGGCAGTACTGGGTGGTGTTCGCGCTCGCCAACAACACCGACGACCAGCTCGACCGCCTGATCGTCGCGCCGCATTACCGCATCGTCTCGTCCGGCTTGCTGTGGCCCGATCTCGGACTGTCGCGTATCGCGACCATCACGCCCTCGACCGGCGACCGTCCTGAGCGCCAGGAGAGCCCGACCGCCGACGTCTTCCGCATCACGCTCGATCCCGGCGCCATCATCACCTTTGTCGCGGAGCTGCGCACCGATAAATTACCCCAGCTCTATCTGTGGGAGCCCGACGCCTACAAGGACAAGGTCAATTCGTTCACGCTGTACCAGGGCATCGTGATCGGCATTTCCGGTCTGCTGGCGCTGGTGTTGACCATCCTGTTCGTGGTCAAGGGCAGCATCATGTTTCCCGCCGCGGCGGCGCTCGCCTGGGCGGTGCTGGTCTATATCGGCGTCGACTTCGGTTTTTGGGGCAAGGTGCTCGACATGTCCAACAACGCCGAGCGCATTTGGCGCGCGGCGGGCGAAGCGATTTTGGCGGCGACGCTGCTCGTGTTCCTGTTCGCCTATCTCAATCTCAGCCGCTGGCATGTGCGCTATTCCCATATCACCGTCGGGTGGCTGGCCTTTCTAGGCTCGCTGGTGGCACTGGCGCTGTTCGATCCGGCCGTGGCGTCCGGCATCGCGCGGATATCGCTGGTCCTGATCGCTTTCGCGGGCTTTGCGCTGATCGTTTATCTCTCGACCCACGGGTTTGATCGCGCGGTGCTGTTGATCCCGACCTGGTTCCTGCTGGTGGTCTGGGTGATCGCGGCCGGCATGACGGTGGCAGGTACCGTCACCAACGACATCGTCGGCCCGGCGCTGCTCGGCGGCCTCGTGCTGATTGTGATGCTGATCGGCTTTACGGTGATGCAGCATGCCTTCGCCGGCGGCGGCGCGACCACGGGCGTCGTCTCCGACGTCGAACGCCGGGCGCTGGCGCTGACCGGCTCGGGCGACCTGATCTGGGACTGGGACGTCTCCGCCGACAAGGTCTTCACCAGCCCCGAGACCGAAAGCCTGCTCGGCCTGAAACGCGGCACGCTGGAAGGTCCCGCCGCGAGATGGCTGGAGGTGCTGCATCCGCTCGATCAGGACCGCTTTCGCGCCGCGCTCGACAGCGTGCTCGACCAGCGCCGCGGGCGCCTGGTGCAAGACTTCCGCCTGCGCACGCCCGACGGCCATTTCATGTGGTTTGCGCTGAAGGCGCGGCCGGTGGTGGGCTCGGACGGCGAGGTGTCGCGGGTGGTCGGCACCCTGACCGACGTGACCGAGGCCAAGAACGCCGAAGAGCGCATGCTGCACGATTCCGTGCATGACAATCTGACCGGCCTGCCGAACCGCAAATTGTTCATCGACCGCCTCGGCGCGGTCGCCAATTTCGCCAAGACCGTGCCGAACCTGCGGCCGACCTTGATGGTGATCGATCTCGATCGTTTCAAGCAGGTCAACGATTCCGTCGGCATCGCGGTCGGCGACTCGATCCTCCTGACCCTGTCGCGGCGGCTGACCCGGATCCTCAAGCCGCAGGACACGCTGGCGCGCCTTTCCGGCGACCAGTTCGGCCTGATCCTGATGTCGGAGCAGGAGCCGGCGCGCATCACCGCCTTTGCGGAGACCATCCGCAAGACCATCCGCGCGCCGATCGCCTTCAACGACCGCGAGATTTTCTTGACCGCCTCGATCGGGCTCGCGCTCTCCGATCTGCAAACCCAACTGTCCGAGGAGATCATCAAGGACGCCGAGCTTGCGATGTATCATTCCAAGCGGATCGGCGGCGACCGCATCGATGTGTACAAACCGGCCATGCGTGCGCGAAAAACCGACCGCTTGACGCTGGAAAGCGAATTGCGCCGCGCCATCGAGCGGCAGGAAATAACCATTCTGTACCAACCGATCGTACGGCTTGAAGACCGGTCCGTCGCCGGCTTCGAAGCCCTGGCGCGCTGGGATCATCCGAAACTGGGGCGGATGTCGCCGTCGGAATTCATTGGCATTGCAGAGGAGATCGGCCTGATCGTCGATCTCGGCATGTTCGTGCTGGACCAAACCGCCAGGCAACTTGCGGTCTGGCAGCGCGCGATGCGCTCGCGCGAACCGATCTTTGCCAGCGTCAACGTCTCCTCGCGGCAGTTGCTGCGGCACGACCTGATCCACGACATCCGCACCGTGCTGTCGCGCTCCTCGGTGGCGCGCGGTACGCTGAAGCTTGAATTGACGGAATCGCTGGTGATGGAGAATCCGGAACACGCGGCGCAGATGCTGACGCGGATTCGCGAGCTCGGCACCGGACTGTCGCTGGACGATTTCGGCACCGGCCATTCCTCGCTCGCCTATCTGCAGCGCTTCCCGTTCGACACCATCAAGATCGACCAGTCCTTTGTGCGCACCACGAGCCGCGGCACCCGCCCGGTGATCCTGAAATCGATCATCGCGCTTGCGCACGACCTCGGCATGGACGTGGTTGCCGAAGGCGCCGAGACCGATTCGGACGCGGTCGAGCTCTTTCAGCTCGGCTGCGAATACGCGCAAGGGTTTGCCTTCGGCGAGCCGATGGAAGCGGACGCGGCGATGCGGCTCCTCACCGAAGAACGGCTCGAGGCGGCGAGTTAGTCCTCTTCGTTGCGACGTAAGGCCAGGAAAGGCAACTAGCGCTGCCATACCGCGCTGCCATACCGCTTAGTAACGCTCGCATGACGGCATAGCGCGGGCATGAAGGAAGACGTTATTTGGCCACCGGCCGCTGCTCCAATGGTTTGCCTAGCCATTTCAGCGATGAAAGGATTGGGTCCATCTGGGCGATTATCGCCGCACCATCGCGGTTGCCTGTGACCAGCAGCGGCACAACGTAGGTGGGGCCCTTTACGTAGTACTGGACGACAGTCATGGCGGATTCTGTCTGAAACACGCCGCGAACAAGCGATCGCTGTCCGTCGACGTCCCTAGCGGAAAACTCCTGCACCAACTTGCATCCCTGTGAGGTCAGCGTTTGTGTGGCGCTCTTTTCCAACGCAGCCAACGCTAGCCTTGCGGAGTCGGCGTCATGCTCAGGGAGGCTGTCGGCTGTACTCCAGCGAGGTTCAGCGCCGTAACCAGCAACGTCTTGTCCCCGGGCTGCAGCTTTCCAGTTCCGACCTGCGTCCAGTCGGTTGGAAAATCAGTGGTAAAATATACAAAATCTGCCGTCTTAGTCTGCGCGCGACCGGACGAGGAATCTTGTGAGCCGCTACTCGTGACACATAGCTCTTCGGCGAACCGTGCCTGCATCGAGCCCACGACAGCCCGACCAAACTTCAGCTTGTGCATCTCCACAATAGACGGATCGGCGAACGCCCTTTCATCTCCAATCGTCACTACGGTTTCGTTTTTGTCTCCCATCTTCGAGAACGACCGCTCGTAGGCCACCGCACCGAGCTTCTGTTCGCAATCGACAACCCACACCGCGTCGCGCCCATCGATATGCCGACCATCGGACAGCTGGGCGCCCCCGAGCTCGTAGAGGCGCACCGAGGCCGCCCGATACTTGCCGATTGTCCTTGAGCTCGCGTTTACAAAGTAGAGCGCGCGCGATAGCCCTTCGACAAAATGCGTCCATCCACTCTTTGTCGGCGAGACTTTCACTCCCGGCAGCTCACCGCCACATACGGCCACGACGAACCGTTCATACATGCCCTTGTTGGGTGGTTTCAGGTCGCTGGTCTTGAACCCGGCGGCCGTCGTTGGCGGCGCCTCATCTTTCGCGACCTGGGTAACCGGCGACGCCGCCATTTGTCGCAGTTGACAATCCACGATTATCGCAAGGTCAACGGGGCCGTGTGGGTCGTTTTCGGGAGGAGTCTCCCTCACCGCGACGCTCATCAGATCGCGCCCCTCTGCGCTGAACGCAAACACCGCCGCAGGATCGAATTCCAGTACCGCCCTACCCGCGCCATCATAGGCAAAGATGGACAGAGATCCCGCACTTGCCGGCGCGCCATATGCCGCGAGCGCGAACAAGATGACAGCCAGGCGCTTCATCATGCAGATCCTCCAAAAAAGACGCATCGCGCCTTCGGTGCCCTACGCCGTTCGGCTTCACCCCCCGTCTTGCTCCGCATCCGCGGCTATCACGTCCGGCTGGTGCCGCCGATGTGTTGCGCGTTGCATTTCATTCAGTCCACTTCTGCAGCGGGGCTGTTTTTAGGCGCCTCGATGGCAGAGCCTAGGCTGTCTTGGGCAAAGCCGCGCTTGCGCCGTGCCCACCGCGCCGATGGAAGGTGGACACGCGGGGTTTTTCATCGGGCTCGCCAGCATCGCGAAGGCAACCTCTATGATCTGGTGCTAACCTTTCTTCGGTGACCAGCCATAGGCCTTGGCGCAGGCGCCGCCCATCAGCATTGCCCGCTCGGTGTCGCTCAGGCGGCCAGCCTCAAGGAAGGACTTGACGGCCTGCTCGTAGTTGACGACGGCAAACGCGCGCGTCCAGTCCGTGCCCCACAGGCAGCGATCGAAACCCCACGCATCGAAGACGCGGGCAAGCGGATCCCAGATGTCCGGGAAAGGATACGGCTTAAGGGACAGCGTGCAGGCGCCGCTGACCTTGATCACCGCGTTCGCCCGCTTGGCGAGCTCCAGCACCTTCGGCAGGTCGGTCCAGGGTTTTGGCGGCGCGGGCGGCACGCGCGGCTGCAAAATGCCCAGATGGTCGATGATGAATCGCGTGTCGGGGTGGCGATCGATGAACGCAGCGCCCACGTCCAGATTGTCCCAGCACAGGATGTTGAGCGGAAAGTCGTGGCGAACGGCGGCGCGTGCGATCCGGTCGAGGCCCGGGTCGGTCGCCTCGCGCTTGTTCTCCTTGGTCAGCATGATGCGGATTCCGACCGCGCCCGGCGTCTTCTTCCAGTCGGCGACGACATCGGCCACGCCGGGATCATCCGGGTCGACCGGCTTGACGATGGCGAGGCGGCCGGGATGGGCGCATTGCACTTCCACGGCGTAGCTCGCGTCATAGCGGTACAAGGAAAAGGCGGAGATGAAGATCGCGCCGTCGACCCCGACCTTGTCCATCGCCGCCACCATCTCGTCACCCGTGACGTGATCGGGCCAGTTCGGCACACTGTGCCATGGTCGCTTTGCAGTGTTTGCTTCATAGGCATGAACCTGGGAATCGATGATCGTCATCGGGCAGCTCCTCTGTGCTAGGCGACTTTGGACATCAACAGCAGATATTCTTCGGGACGATGGTTACGTCAGGTTTATGCCAGATGCAGCGAGACCGGCGCCATTCATCATGTCGTACGCCAGCAGCTCCGCGCCCGTCTCCGCCGCATCCATAATCCGCTTGCCAATCAGATCACGCAGCGTCTCGGAGGTGCCGCCGCCAAGCGTGCCGTAGCGTGCTCCGCGATAGAGACGCGACACTGCGAATTCGTCGGTGAAACCGAATCCACCATGCAGCTGGATCGCCTCGCTGGTGACCCGGTTGGACATCTCGTTGCACGTGATCTTGGCCACCGCCGCCATGAGAGGATCGGGAAACGGATTGGCCGTGATGCAGGCGCGATAGAGGATGCTGCGGGCCGCCTCGATTTCGCGATACATCTCCGCGAGTTTCCAGCGCACGCCTTGATAGTCGCCGATCGCCTTTCCGAACACCGTTCGGTCCCTAACATAGTTGCGGGCTTCTTCAAAAGCACCCTCGGCCAGCCCCAGCGATATGCTCGGATTGAGGCAGCGCTGCGTATTGAAGGCGTTCAGCAGCTTTCGAAAGCCGTCGTCGCGAATGACAAGATTCTCCAGCGGCAATTCGCAATTGTCGAACTGGATCTCGTGGAGGTTCTCGCCTCCCATCGTGTGGTAGGTCCCTGTGACCTCGAAACCCGGCGTATCGGGCTCCAGCAGAACGCAGCCGATACCCTCGCGGCCACGCTTGCCGTCGATCCGCGTAAAGATGACGAACATGCCAGCCTCCCTGGCCCGGCTGATCAGCGTCTTTGTCCCATTGAGGATGACGCGGTCACCCTTGATGACGGCGTTGGTCCGATAGTTTGCCACATCGGTGCCGGCGTGCGGCTCGGTCATGCAGACGGCCAATATGCAATCACCGGAGACGACCTTCGGAAGAATTCGCTCGCGAATGGCGTTGGGAGCGTAGGTCGAGATCACACGGGTCTGAACACCGGCCTCACCGAGGGTGGCCATGGCGGTGACATAACAAGTCTTTGCGATCTCCTCGAGCACCAATGCCGTATCGAATACCGGCAAACCAAGGCCGCCATATTCCTCGGGGACCGACATGCCGAGGACGCCGATATCGGCGAGCTTCTTCATGTTCTCCCAAGGGAATGTGCCATCCATATACTTTTGCGCGTTCGCCTTGAAATCCCCATGAGCAAGCTCGCCCACTGCGGCCACCATCCGCCGCTGCTGTTCGGTAAGTTGGAAGTCCATTGCCATGCTCCCCGGACGTTCGCCTGCTCGCGCCAGAGCGGACGGGTTGGGTTGTCAGACAGCGTATCGACGTACTCGGAGGAAGTCCAAACCGACCTCGGTTGCGCGGGCGTCCGCTTCGTCACTCCATCCTCTTAAATCCGCACGCTCTTGCCCGCCGCAATGTACCAGCGTCGGGATTGATGGGCTTGAATCGGGCGGCGCGGCGAGGTTCAATCGACCACTGAAGCGTGGCGGCCGAAGTGCCAGCCCATTCTCGGGGGAATGCCATGGATTGTTGCAGTCACATTCACTGTCACGGCCACACGCTGACGCGCCGACAGTGGATGTGGAGTACGGTTTTATCTTCGGTCGGCGCGATGCTCGGTGGTGGCGTCGGGCCGCGCGGTTCGACCGCCGCCGCCCAGACGGCCGAAACCGCCTCCGCGGCGCTCGACGTGCTGCGAAAATCCATCTCCGTGGATGTCCATACCCATGGTGGAACGAGCGGGATCACGTCTCAGGCGCCACCCAACGACAGTCTCGCAACCGGCATGCGGGCGGGATCGTTGGCGGTTGCGTGCCTCGCGGACGTGCCGGACGGTCCCATCCTTGGCAGGAATGCGGCCGGGGTGCTAGGCGCGCTGCGCACGCCGGAGCCGGACCAGCTCTACAAGTACCATCTTGGACGCCTCGATTGGGTGAATGAGATGGTCGCCAACCATGGCCTGCGTCGCGCGCTTTCGGCAGCCGATCTCGAGGCCGCACATACCGCGGGGCAACCCTCGATCGTGGGTGACGTGGAAGGGCTCGACTTCCTCGAGGGAAAGCTCGAGCGGCTCGAAGAGGCGCATCAGCGCGGCGTCAGGCACGTTCAGCTCGTGCACTATACGCCCAACGACATTGGCGACTTCCAGACCGGTGTCGTCACCCACAAGGGGCTCACCGCGTTCGGCGCCGAGGTGATCGGCGCCTGCCACCGGCTCGGATTTGTCTGCGACGTCGCACATGCGACCGAGGACACCGTGAAACAGGCGGTCAAGGTCGCGACCAAGCCTTTGCTGTTGTCGCACACCGCGCTTTCTGAATCCAAGGCGATGGGTCCGACGCCGCTCACCGGACGGCAGATCAGCCGCGACCACGCCCGCGCGATCGCCGAGACCGGCGGCGCAATCGGCATCTGGCACTTCTTCCCGAGCCTCGAAAAATACGTCGACGGCCTGAAGGAAATGGTTGATGTCGTAGGCGTCGAGCACGTGTGCATCGGTACCGACCAGCAGGTCGCCCCCGGCACTCTGCAGGACTACGCGAAGTGGGTGCACCTCGTCGCGGCGATGCTGCAAGGCGGTTTCTCGCCCGAAGAGGCCGGAAAGATCGCGGGCGGCAATTATATGCGCATCTTCCGTGCCGCGGTCGGCTGAACGATCCCTCGCATCGTTTCGCTAACGGTTCGACGGAAGCCGGTCATCGTCGTTCGCGGCCAGGCCAGGTGGGCGATCAAGGCGATTTCGCCAAGGTCCGTGTTACGGCCTCGGGCGCGATGACCAACGCGTTATCTGCCGGCTTCGAATTGTGCCGGCAGGCTTCAATCTATCTGCGCCAATACCTGCTCCAGGGCCGCAAAGAACCGCTGCCACCCGCCCTTGGCACCCTGGTAGGCCTGCTGCTGATCCGGCCGGAAGCCCGACTGCTCCATGCGCAGGTGGGTTCCCGTGCTCGTAGGGGTGAGAGTCCAAGTGACGACACTCTCGAGACCATAGGCCGCCCACGTGTAAGACAGCGTTTTGTTCGGCTCGACTGCCATTACCTGACAGTCGACAGCGCCCCAGTCTGCGCGAAGATTGAAACGGTGGTCCACGACAGGCTTGAAGTCGTTCTTCATGAGCCACTCCTCGATCAGGTGTGGTTGGGTGAGCGCGCGCCAGATCTTTTCCGGCGGATAAGATATCTCACGTTCGACAACGACGGCGCGCGTTTCGGTCGCAGGTTTGCTCATCGGTCCATCCTTTTGAGTAGATTCTTGATTGACGCGTTTTCCTGACGCGAACCGGTTTCCACTTCGCTTGAAAACGCTCTAGATGACCCGCTCCTCACGCGCGTTTTGGTCGCTTCTGAGAGCGGACCGGGCCAGCGGCAGCTCGCGCCGAAATGTTCAGTGCCACGGCGGCGCGAATGAGCCCCTGCAACGCCTTTTCATCAATCTTGTCGCTCTCATGGAAATCGATGGCGCGCCTGGTGTTGCCTTCGAGGCTGGAGTTGAAGAGGCCTGAAGGGTCCTCCAACGAGGCGCCCCTGGCGAAGGTCATCTTCACGACATTCTTGTACGTCTCACCGGTGCAGATTATTCCGGCGTGTGACCACACCGGAACCCCTCTCCACTTCCACTCCTCGACCACTTCGGGATCGGCCTGCTTGATGAGAATTCGGACCCGAGCGAGCGTCTTGCCCCGCCAATCGCTCAGCTCCTTGATTCTCGCATCTATCAGCTGAGAGGGAGCGTCTCCTCCTTTTGCTTCCTTCGCGCCGCTCTTCCTCTTCATGGTTGTTGTGCTCATTGGTCCATCCTTTTGAGCAGATCTTCGAGGTGGTCGAACCGACTTTGCCAGAAGCCGGCCATTTGGCTTGTCCAGTCGATCAGCGGGGCCAAGGCGCCGAGCTGCGCGCTATAATGGGTCTGTCGTCCTTCATGGCGGTCGCGCACCAACCCGGCCTGCCTCAGAACGCCGAGATGCTTTGACACGGCCGGTTGTGAGACCCCGGACTGAGCTGTCAGGGCCCCCACCGTCTGTTCTCCTAGGCGGCACAGTCGTTCGAAGAGAGCCCGCCGAGTAGGATCGGCGAGCGTTCTGAACAGCACATCGTGAGCGTTCGGCATTTGAAATGGATAACCTACGGGCTATTGATTGACGTATAATCACCGAGATATGTGTGAGTCAAGCGGGAACGTCGAGCGGCACGTCGGCACGACTCGAAGATCCCTTGGCTCTGTGCCCTTCTCTACCTTGTGCGCAAATAGGCATCCTGGAATTTATCATACCCAACTGGTTATGCATCATGCATTATCGTCATCGGTCATAGGTGGTCGGGGATGACGCGCTTCATGCTGCTGCCATCCGCAGATGCTTCCACCAGCACGCGATGATTTACTTCGCCCTTTTGAACCGCACGCTCTTGCCGTCCGCCTGCCGCGTCGCGATATAGCCGCCGGCCAGGCACGCCTCGCGCTGCGGCATCTTCTCCTGCGGGCTGCGCAGCGTCTCCCACCACGACGCGCGCTGCGCCGCGCGCGGCAGCCTCGCGTCGATGATCTCCTCGATCAGTTCGAAACTGAGCACGAATTCGGGGAGCTGCTGCTTCTTCAGATAATCGCGCAGCCGGTCGTAGTCGTTCACGGGCGGTCCAGATACTTCTTCATCTCGGCGAGCAGACCATCGCGCAGATCGGCGCGCGCTATGCCAAAGGCGATGTTGGCGCGCAGAAAGCCCGCCTTCGAGCCGCAATCGTGCCGCTCGCCCTCGAATTCGACGCCATAAAACCTTTGCGTCTTGGCAAGCCCGATCATGGCATCGGTCAACTGGATCTCGCCACCGGCGCCGCGCTCGTGCTTTTCCAGAATCCCGAAGATCTCCGGCTGCAGGATGTAGCGCCCGGTGATCGAAAGGTTGGAGGGTGCGGTGCCCTTGGGCGGCTTCTCCACCATGCCGTCGACCTCGAACAAGTTGCGGTGCTTGTGGCGCTTGCCGACGCCGCAGATGCCGTATTGATGCGTGAGGTGCGCGGGCACTTCTTCCACCGCGATCAGGTTGGATTTATCGCCGAGCTTGCCCGCCGCCTCGATCATCTGCGCAAGACAGCCGGGCGTGTTCAGCACCAGCTCGTCGGGCAATATCACCGCAAACGGCTCGTCGCCGACGATGTCGCGCGCGCACCATACCGCGTGTCCAAGGCCGAGCGGCGCCTGCTGGCGCGTGAAGCTCATCGCGCCGGCCTCGGGCTGGCTTTGCGCCAGAAGCTTTATTTCGGCCTTCTTGCCGCGCGCTTCGAGTGTGGCGTCGAGTTCATACATCCGGTCGAAATGGTCCTCGATCACGCCCTTGTTGCGGCCCGTGACGAAGATGAAATGCTCGATGCCGGCCTCCTTGGCCTCGTCGACCACATGCTGGATCAGCGGCTTGTCGACGATGGTCAGCATTTCCTTCGGCATCGCCTTGGTGGCGGGCAGAACGCGGGTGCCGAGGCCGGCGACCGGAAAAACGGCTTTGCGGATTTTCATGGGATAAGTCGGGATGCCTTGAAGGGAGTGGGGAAAGTGCGATTGATCGCATCTTGGTAGCTGTTTTGCATCAAGGAACAAAGCCGGACGTGCCGATTGCCGATTTCCACCCTCCCCTGCCTCCAGGGGAGGTAAGAATTAAGTGACAATGGGCGTAGTGTTAAGCTGTTGGAAACCGTCACTCGGCCTTCTGAACGCCGGAAAAATGAAGGGTAGCGGTAGGACATGAAGGGACTGATGGAACCATCGATGCGGGTGACGGCCGCGGCCATGGTCGCGGCGGTCCTGCTGGTGTCCGGCGCGGGCAACGCCCAATCATCCGGTGGCGGTCTTTCGGATCTGTTCGGCAACATCTTCTCCGGGCCAAACTCCACTTCCCCGGCGCAACCGCAACCCCCGCCCGGTGGCGGCGCGCTGCCGTGGAGCGGCGAGGATGGCGCCTCCGGTCATCCCTTGATGACGGCGAGCGCGATCCGCCAGGCCGCGGCGAATTTCGACAATTGCGTCGCCTCGATGTGGCCGGATGCCGCACGCCGCAATATCAGCCAAGAGAACTTTCAGCGCTTCACCGCAGGACTTCAACCCGATCTTCGCATCATGGACCTGATGGATTCGCAGCCGGAATTCACCAAGTCGATCTGGGATTATCTCGATATCCTGGTGAACGACGACCGCCTCGCCAAGGGCCGCGAGATCCTCAAGCAATACAAGGCGCAGTTCGACGCCACCGAAAAAACCTATGGCGTCGATCGCTATACGATCGCGGCGATCTGGGGCATCGAATCGAATTACTCGACCCAGATGGGCGATCGCAGCGTCCTGCAATCGACCGCGACGCTCGCCTGCATCGGCCGCCGCCAGAATTATTTCAGGGACGAGTTCCTCTCGGCGCTGGAGATATTGAATCGCGGCGACCTCAAGCCAGAGCAGATGCGCGGCTCCTGGGCCGGCGCGTTCGGGCCGACGCAATTCATGCCGACCGCCTTCAAGCGCTACGCGGTCGACGCCGACGGCGACGGCCGCCGCGACGTGGTCGACGATCCGGCCGACCTGATCGCTTCCACCGCGAACAATCTGAGAAAGGACGGCTGGCAGACCGGGCAGACCTGGGGCTACGAGGTCGTGGTGCCCAAAGGTTTCAATTACATGCAGGCGGACCGCGCCAAGACCATGACGATGACGCAGTGGGAGCATCTGGGCGTAACGCGCCCGGGCGGCCAGCCGTTTCCGCACCCCGCCGACAAAGCGTATCTCTTGGCGCCCGCCGGCGCCGAAGGTCCAGGGTTTCTGATGCTGCAGAATTTCGGCGTCATCATGAAGTACAACCCTGCGGAGGCCTACGCACTCGCGATCGGCCATTTCGCCGACCGCCTGCGCGGCGGCTCACCCTTCGTGCAGCCTTGGCCGCGGCAGGAGCGGGAACTGTCGCGCGCCGAGCGGCTGGAACTGCAACAATTGCTGGCGGAGCGCGGCTTCTACCGCGGCATCCCTGACGGCCAGTTCGGTGGCGAGACGCGAGCTGCGCTGCGCAGCTTCCAGGCCTCGATTGGGGCGCCTGCCGACGGATTCGCCTCCTCCGATGTGCTGGAACGCCTTCGGCGGCGGTGAATTTGGCTCTCCGGGAGCCGAATCCAACGCCGAAAACCACGTTTGCACCCACCCTTGACGGGCAAGGCCAATGCCCGTTTATGGCTTCGAAATCTGCCCGCTTGCGGCCTGATTCCGCTATTATAGCTAGCGCCAAATTGCGATGAGCCGCATGTCCAAGCCGAAGTCGTTCTTCAAGGTATTCACCGAGACCGGCCCGCTGATCGCGCTGGGGGTTGCGGTTGCGCTTATAGTAGGCATCGTCGGGCCCGCGGCGGCGCAGGGTTTCTTCAATAATTTCGGCAATTTCGGCGGGAATTTCGGCAATTTCGGTGGGCCGCCGCGGCCGGCGCCGCGAAGCGGCGGCGGTGGCTGGTTCGGCGGCGACTTGTTCGCACCATTCCAGCAACAGCAGCAGCCGAGGCGAATTCTGCAGGATTTTTCAAAGCCCCCGCCGCCCGAGAAGCGCGATAACGCGAGCGTGCCGGAGCGCAACGTGCTGGTGCTCGGCGACGGCATGGCGGACTGGCTCGCCTATGGCCTCGAAGACGCCTATGTCGAACAGCCTGACATGGGCGTGATCCGGAAGGCGAAAAACACCTCCGGCCTGATCAAATACCAGCCCAAGGGCGAACCGGCGGACTGGGCCGCCGCCGCCAAGGGTATCCTGGCCACCGAGAAGCCCGACGCGATCGTCGTCATGCTCGGCCTGAACGACCGCGTCGCGTTGCGCGAGCCGGTTTCCGAGAAGTCGGACAAATCCTCCGACAAGAAGAGCGACAAGAAGGACGCGCGCGACAAGAAGGACACAAAACCCGCAGCGAAGCCGGATGGCGCGGCTGAACCGGCGGCGAAGCCGGACGACAAGGCGGCCGACGCCGAACTGCAGGACGATGCCGACAATGCCGACGCGCCGCCGGTGTTGGCGCCGGAGAAGAGCACGCGTACGCCGAACGGTCTCTATGAGTTCCGCGAAGATCGCTGGGTCGAGCTTTACAGCAAGAAGATCGAAGAGATGATCGCGGTGGTGAAGTCGAGGGGCGTGCCGGTGGTCTGGGTCGGCTTGCCTGCGATCCGCGGTCCGAAGGGAACGGCAGACATTCTGTTCCTGGATTCGCTCTATCGCGACGCCGCCGGCAAGGCCGGCATCACCTATGTCGACGTCTGGGACGGATTTGTCGACGAGGCCGGGCGTTTCCTGCAGAAGGGACCCGACTTCGAAGGCCAGATCCGCCAGTTGCGCTCCTATGATGGCGTGTATTTTACCAAGCCCGGCGCGCGCAAGCTCGCACATTATGTCGAGCGCGAGATCACGCGGCTGCTCGCCGCGCGTTCCGCGCCGATTGCGCTGCCGACTGAGCCTGCGACACCCGACGCCAACGCCGTGCCCGGCGAGCCCGCGCCGCGCCCGCTGGCCGGACCGATCCTGCCGCTGGTGGCTTCCTCGGTCGGCACCGATCAATTGCTTGGCGGTCCCGGCTCGCGTCCGGCCGCAGTCGACGCGCTCGCTGCTCGCACGCTGGTCAAGGGTGAAGCGCTGACGCCGCCGGCGGGCCGCGCCGATGATTTCGCCTGGCCGCGGCGCGAGGTCGGACGCGAACAGGCCAAGGGCGAAACGCCGGTCGCCTCGACCTCGCCCGACGGCGGAGTTGCCGGTGCTGCCGCGCCCAATGCGCAGCAAAAGCCACCGGTCACCAAGAAGCTGAGGCCCGCAGGTCCGTCGCTCCCCAACTTCTTTGGCTTCGGCAATGGGCCGCGCCAGCCGGCGGCGCCGCGCCCGCCCGGCGGCGTGCCGCGACCGCCCGGCAGCGTCGGGCGCTCGGCGTCGGTGCCGGGTTATTTCGCGCGCTGAATACTGACAGGCCCGCGCGCGCTTTCTCTGGGTGAGGATACACCTAGCCGCAATCGTGCGGCGACCGACGGCCGCAGCCGTATGTGCAGCGAATGTCAAATCCACTCCGCTGGCATGCGCTGACTTGGCGTTGACTTGAATCCCCCAGAAGCTCATTTTTCACTCAAATCAAGCGGGAAAACCCGCATCCCGTGACCAGGAGAAACGCCATGGCGATTGCGATCCGGCAGCTGCACCCGCATTTCTTCGGCGAGGTTTCGGGGCTCGATCTGCGAAAACCCCTGACGAAACAGGAGGCGATCGAGATCGAAGCCGGCATGGACAAATACGCCGTGCTGTTGTTCCGCGATCAGGACATCACCGATAAGCAGCAAATGGCGTTTGCGCTGAATTTCGGCGAGCGCGAGAATCCCCGCGGCGGCAACATCACCAAGAAGGACGATTACCGACTCGACACCGGCCTGAACGACGTCTCCAATCTCGGCAAGGATGGCAAGCCGCTGCCCAGGGATCATCGCACCCATCTGTTCAACCTCGGCAACTGCCTGTGGCATTCCGACTCATCGTTCCGCCCGATTCCGGCAAAATTTTCGCTGCTGTCGGCGCGGGTGGTAAACCCCAAGGGCGGCAACACCGAATTCGCCGACATGCGCGCGGCCTATGACGCGCTCGACGACGAGACCAAGGCCGAGATCGAGGATTTGATCTGCGAGCACTCGCTGATGTATTCGCGCGGCTCGCTCGGCTTCCTCGATTACAGCGAGGAAGAAAAGGCGATGTTCAAGCCGGTGCTGCAGCGCCTGGTGCGCACCCACCCCGTCCACGGCCGCAAGTCGCTGTATCTGTCGTCGCATGCCGGCGCCATCCGCGGCATGAGCGTGCCCGAAGCGCGGCTACTGTTGCGCGATCTCACCGAGCACGCCACGAAAGCTGAATTCGTCCACGTCCACAAATGGAGGCTTCATGACCTCGTGATGTGGGACAACCGCCAGACCATGCACCGGGTCCGCCGCTACGACCAGTCGCAACCGCGCGACATGCGCCGCGCAACAGTTGCCGGCACGCAGCCCACGGTCGCGCAGCAGGCGGCGGAGTAAGGGCTGAGCGCGCCTCAACGGTACTTCGTCATCGGGGACTTGACCCGTGCATCCATCAATCTTCGTGAAATGCTCTTCGCTAGAGCATGATGGCTTGGAGTTGAATCGCCTCGTCGCAGCGCGAAGCATTAACGGTCTCGTGTCCCGGACGCGGCGGGCGCTGCACCGCTGAGCCGGGACCCAAAATTGCGAAAAACAACCCCATGCAAAGTAAAGAAGGCGCCGGCCCAGCAGCGCACCGCTACCGCGCCGCGTCCGGGGCACGAGAAAAAATCGGCCCATCTCGCAGCCACCAACCTAATCTCATCCCGCTCTAGTCTTACTATGTCATAAACTTATTGCGGTTAACCGGCTTGGTGCAGCAAGGACATCTGTGCAGTCGGTTGATGATTGCGACGATCAAGCGTCGTCGCATCGTTGTGATCGAGTTTGGGATGTGCCGTTCGGTCCGGAGTGGCGGAGCCTCTGGGTCGGTAATTTTTGGGAAAGGCAGATTTTTTGAACGGTGTGGAGGAACCAGGTCCTGAGGGGGGAATCGTCTCCCTTTCGGAGACGAGGAATCCGTAGGCTGCAATGCAGAGCGAGGCGTGATGATGCAAGCCACGCCATCCACGGCCTTCAAAATGTCCGAGCCCGACCTCTTGCTTGAGCTCAAGATAGTCACGCTCGATGCGCCACCTGAGCTTGGCGGTGTCAACGAGGCGACGAAAGTTGATGTCTGCCGGCAGGGTCGAGAGCCAATATTTTGTCGGCTCCTTCTCGCCCTTGGGCCATTCGATCAGCAGCCATTCTTCCGGCCACGGCTCGCTACGATCGAAGTCGCGCTTGCGAATGCGTAATCGAGCAAAGCGCGATCGCAACGGCACATTCGTGCCCTCGCGCCAAGTGATGGTCTTCCAGGCCCTGGCCGGCAGACTGAAGGCGAGCTCTTTGACGCTAACTGGTCGGTGCTTCTCATCACGGCGCAAGCGTTTGGTCGGTCGTCCAAGGCCCGGCACATAGAGCTTGGGCGGCAACGGTGCCGTGCCGGGCGCCCAGACAGTGGTGGTCGACAATACGCCTGCGACATAAGGCAGCCCGAGCTCTGTGAGCGTCGTGCGCAACGCGACATCCGCCCCATAGGCCGGATCGGTCAACACCGTGCCGCGCGGAATGCCGGCCTCACAAGCCCAGCGGATTTGCTCAATGGCAATCTCCGACTTGGTCTTGAACGTGATCTCGTCCGGAACACCAACCTTCTCTCGCCGCTTGCGATCGCCCGCCCACTCCTGCGGCAGATAGAGACGATAGGCCAAAGGCAAGCTGGCATAATGATTGGCGATCGACAGCGACACGGCGACTTGACAATTGTCCTGCTTGCCGAGCTGACCGCAATATTGACGGGCAACTCCGACCGAGTGCCGTCCCTTCTTGGGGAAGCCCGTATCGTCAATGATCCAGGCCTCGATCGCACCGTGCCGCTCGATGCTCGGCAGCACCATCTCTCGCACCTTGTCCAAAACTGCCTGGTCCGACCAAGGGGCTTGGCCGACAAAATGAAGGAGCGATTGATGCTGGGCTGCAGTTCGCGTCGGCGCCGTCATTGCCGCCATCGGTTCGACGCTCTTGCGCTCAGCCGGCAACATCAGGCCCATGCAATAGGCCTCTAGTGGCCCCGCTCGATCAGCGTGACCAACCACACCCACAAGACCATCGACATAAGCGGCAAAACGCGCCTCGCTGCTATCGTTCCCTCGGCGACCCATCTCAGCCCCCCTTGGCTTGCATGAATCCCCTCAGTAAGCGATTCTTGCTCCCCTCAGCCCGCGACTTTCTGACTCAGTAGGACTAGCCGATGGGTTGCCTGGTCGTAGGCGAGCGAAAGCGACGCCGTCCTTCGGACGGGCTGTGCCCGGCAACGACGGACAATGGCTACGCGTGGCCGGCGTCGTTCGACAGCATGCCCGGATCGATCCCGATCTTGCGCAGCGCGCGAATATATTTTTCCTCGACATCGTCGCCAAAGATCAGGTCCTGATCGGCATCGCAATGCAGCCAGCCATTGCCTTGAATCTCGTTCTCCAACTGCCCCGGCGCCCAGCCGGCATAGCCGAGCGCGAGGATGGCGTGCTTCGGCCCCGAACCGCTGGCGATCGCTTTCAGGATATCGACGGTCGCGGTAAGGCAAATGCCGTCGTCGATCCGCAACGTGGCATTCTCGATATAGAAATCGCTCGAATGCAGCACGAAGCCTCTCCCGGTATCGACCGGTCCGCCCTTCAGCACCTGCATGCTCTCGGCGGTTTCCGGCAGCTTGATCTGGTCACTTTCCTTGATGATGTCGAGCTGCACCAAGAGTTCGGGAAAATCGATGCTGCCGGCCGGGCGATTGACCATGATGCCCATCGCGCCTTCCGATGAATGCGCGCACATGTAAATCACCGAACGCTCGAAACGCGGATCACCCATCACCGGCATGGCGACCAGCAACTGGCCGTCGAGGTAACCATGATCGGGCGAACTGGGGCCAATGCCGGCGGCTTCGCGGCGGACATTGCCCGGTTTTTTGCCTTCAGGACCCATCCACATAGGCCTCTCATTCTCTAGTCGCATCCTGATATCGGGTGGCGGTTCTGTCAATCAAGCGCCACTCACCGGCTGTTACAATCCATCACAAGCAATTCAATGGTCCGAGGGGGCGCTTGCCTGTAAAGACGTGTCATGATCGTCATGGTTCCCCGTCGCGCCGCAATCGGTTTTGCCGCCGCCTTGTTTGCGTCGCAAGCGTCGATCGAAGCTCGCGCCGAGGATGCATCGCCCTGGCAAAAGGACGGACATTCCGCGGTCCGGCTCCTGGCTGGATCGCGCAGCGGCGCGGTACTGCTCGGCGGTATCGCCTTCCAGCTACAGGTAGGATGGAAGACCTATTGGCGCACCCCCGGCGATTCTGGCGTACCGCCACGCTTCGACTTCTCGAAGTCGGAAAATATCGAAGCCGTGACGGTTTTGTGGCCGGCCCCGACGAAGTTTGACGACGGCGGCAGCGGCCATTCGCTGGGCTATCACAATGAGATCGTGCTTCCGTTGCGGATCGTTGCTAAAAATCCCGACAAGCCGGTGACGCTGCGCGCCAACATCAATTACGCGGTCTGCGAGAACATCTGCATCCCCGTCGACGCCAGCGCCGAACTTTCCTTCAACAGCGTGGCCAGCACCGAGGATAGCGCGCTGTTCGCGGCGCTCGATGCGGTGCCGAAGCCGGCCAATGTCGGCGATCCCAATCCGCTGACCATCCGTGACATCGAGCGCGAGGGAACATCCACCGTGCTGGTCGATGTGGTGACGCCCGACGCCAGGGACGTCAATCTGTTCGTCGAAGGGCCGAGCCCTGACTGGAGCCTGCCGATCCCGAAACTGGTCGAGCATGGCCCGCCCGGCGTCAAGCGTTTCTCCTTCCAGCTCGAAGGCCTGCCCCCGGGCGCCAATCCGTCAGGCGCCGCGCTCAAGTTCACGTTGGTCGGCAGCGATCACTCCTACGAATTCAACATCAATCTGGAGTGACGCCGTTTCGCGTACCCTAACCACTGTCATTCCGGGATGCACCTCTTGGCGCAGGCCCGGAATCCATAGTCCCGATCGTGGTTATGGATTCCGGGTTCGTGCTGCGCACGCCCCGAAATGACGGTTTTGGACTGCCCCCTCACCCAACCGAATCTTAACGAATAGTTGATAGGCGGAAGGGTCGCCGTACTGGACGGCGTTTTTGGATCTTTCACCGTGGCCGCGATGGACGCTCAAGCCGCAAGCTCCCTGCCCCCAAGCTTCCTCGCGCGCCTGCGATCGAAGTTGGCCGGCGCCAGCAGCGAAGCGTCGCTGACGCAGCGGCTGGCCGGAACGATCTTCATCATCCGCGTGGTCAGCGCAGGCCTCGCCTATCTCTCGCAGATCCTCTTGGCGCGCTGGATGGGCGGCTCGGACTACGGCGTCTATGTCTATGTCTGGACCTGGGTGCTGCTGCTCGGCAGCATGATGGATTTCGGCATTTCGGCGTCGGCGCAGAAAATCATTCCGGAATATCGCGCGGCAGGTGAGCATGCGCTGCTGCGCGGCTTCCTCTCCGGCAGCCGCTGGATGACGTTTGCGGTGTCTGCGGCGGCCTCGCTGCTGCTGGCTTGGGTCGTGAAAGCTCTCGCGCCATGGATCGAGGCCAATGCGATTGTGCCGCTCTACATCGGCTGCATCACGCTGCCGGCCTTTGTCGTCGCCAACACCCAGGACGGCATCGCCCGCTCGCACGACTGGATGCGGCTCGGCCTGATGCCGCAATTCATCGTGCGCCAGGGATTGATCATCGGCATCACCGCCGGCGCTCTCGTGCTCGGCTTCCATCTCGGCGCCACCGCGGCGATGATCGCGAGCGCGGGAGCCGTATGGATCGCGATGATCGGGCAGATGCTGGTGCTGAACCGGCGCCTGGCCCTCCATGTCGAGCCGGGGGCAAGGACCTATGATTTCCGCGGCTGGCTCGCGATTTCGCTGCCGATCCTGCTGGTCGAGAGTTTTTATCTGCTGTTGTCCTACACCGACGTGCTGGTGCTGCAGCAATTTCGTTCCTCCGAGGAGGTCGGCGTCTATTTTGCGGTGGTGAAGACGCTGGCCTTGGTGTCGTTCATTCACTACGCGATGTCGGCGACCACGGCGCACCGTTTTGCCGAATATCACGCGCTCGGCGACAAGGATCGCCTGTCGGCCTATGTCGCGCACGCCATCAACTGGACGTTCTGGCCGTCGCTGGCGGCGACCGTCGTGCTGCTCGCCATGGGCAAGCCGCTATTGTGGCTGTTCGGGCCGCAATTCGTCATCGGCTACGACATCATGTTCGTTGCCGCCATCGGGCTTGTGATGCGCTCGGCGATCGGCCCGGTCGAGCGGCTACTCAACATGCTCGGCCATCAGCACATCTGCGCGGCTGCCTATGCTTTCGCCTTCGTCATGAACGTCGTGCTCTGCGTCGTGCTGGTGCCGCGATTCGGCGGTCATGGCGCGGCGGCCGCGACCTCGATCTCGCTTGGCTTCGAGACGGTGCTGCTGTTCTGGATCGTCCGCGTCCGGCTCGGCCTGCACGTGCTGGCGTTTGGCAAGGCCGCGGTCCAACAATAAGCCACAGCGGTTGGAAAATGGGCCGATGCGGGATATAGTTCCCGGATGACAGCGGCAGATTTGAAAAACCTGTTGGAGCGCATTCAGGCCTGGCCCGAGGAGGCGCAGGACGAACTTGTCGCTGTTGCGAACCAAATCGAAAGCGAATTACAGGGCAACGAATATCTGGCCAGCCGAAAGGAGTTGCAGATTATTGACGCCGCGATGGCCTCCATCGACGGCGGCGATTTCGCAACAGATGCTGAAGTAAAAGCAGCTTTTGCAAAATTTCGTTCCGGATGAGGCTAGTCCATTCGCGGCGTGCGGTCGCCGATCTTCAACGGATCGCGACCTATTACGCCGCTAACGCCAGCCCGCGGATAGCTCAATCGATCGAGCGCCGACTTGTTATCGTTATTGAACGTATTTGCCGCCTGCCTCAAGCTGCTCCGCGCGTTTCGCAACGTTCTCAGGTACGGGTGGCCGCCGTCGTTCGCTACCCATTCCGGATTTTCGATCGAGTGCGCGGCGACACAATCGATATCCTGCACATCCGACATACGTCGAGACGGCCTTTGGTAATAACTCCGGAAGAGTAGTGCCTCGGCCTGCACGTGTTAGTGGTCCGATTCTAACATTTGCTTCGCAAGGCTGTGGCTAGCCGGGTAGCGGATGTCAAATCCACTCGACTAGTCTAACGTTCGGAAGCAGACAGTCAGGGCCGAGCGCGCGCCATGTCTATCTGTGTCCGCAAAGAAGCCCATCAACGCAGTCAGGGACGCCACCAAAGCGCCTCCTTCATCCCGTTCGGTTACAGAACGTCGATGTCGCGGCGCGGCCGCGAATTGGGGAAAATGACCACCGGATTCCGATAGGCGCATCAAACATTCTTATTTCACGTGATGCGCTGCGAGATGCGGCGGATCTATTCTAGCGACACTACATGATCGGGACGGTAAATCTGAACGCCGCATGGATATGATTGAGCCGCTCTACGTTGCTTCGGGATTTCGGCGTCGGCCTGCTGGTCGGGATGACGGGTGTAGGCGCTAGTTCGCTGATGACGGCGCTCGGCCCGGTGGGTTAAAAACCAAAGATGCCTCCAATTGACACCGCTTTGATCGTTCTTGCAGGGATCGCCTTGTTTGCGGCCTTCGTGAACGGTGCGCTTGGCTACGGGTTTTCGTCCCTCACCGTGCCGGTCGCACTCGTTTTCTATGCCAACCGCGTGCTCAATCCAGCTTTGGTCCTGATCGAAGTCTTCGTGAACCTGTACGTTCTTTTCATCAATCGAAGCGGCGTTCCAGCCGTCTGGAAACGAGTGCTTCCCATTATCATCGGGTTGCTGCCCGGCATCGGAGTCGGAGCCTATGCTCTTGCTTCGCTTCAGCCTGTCTGGATCAAATTCGTCACCTACTCGGTTATCCTGCCCCTTATTCTGCTGCAGGCAGCCGGTTGGCGGAGACCCTTTCAGTCGCGATGGCTGGTTGGCCTGCCCTTTGGAACGACGTTGGGGATCCTGTACTCGGTAACGACCATCTCAGGGCCCCCCTTGGCGATATTGTTCAACAATCAGGGCCTGGTCAAAGATGAGTTTCGGGCCGGTCTGGCACTGGTTCGGGTGACCGAATCCTGCTTGACTGCGATCGTGTATTACCAGCTCGGCCTGTTTGTTGCCGAAAGCACCAGCATCTTGTCGGTGCTTGCTCCTTGTGCTGCGATTGGCATCCCGCTGGGCGCGTATCTCATTCGACGGATGGATGCCGAGACATTTCGCCGGATATGCATGAGCTTTGATGCGTGGGTCGTGGGATTCGGTCTCTCCCGCGTGTTGATCGAGCTGAACCTGATGGCGAGCCCGTGGGCCTACAGCGTGATGGCGGGCACGATCTTGATAGACGTCTATTTGTTGTACGTGTTTTTCAGCGCGCGGAAAGCGGCCTTACGGGGCTCGCAAGTGCCTTCGGATTTGGCAGCACATTCTTCCACCGTGCTGAGACCCTGAGACGTGTCGCTGCAGCTGCCCATCCCTACGCGGACCAGTGTTGCATAGGAGGAGCCGCGTACTGGATGCCCCGCATGCGCGGGGCATGACAAGTGTGCGCAACGGCGAAGGCTTGCCTACTCCGCGGTCCAGCCGCCGTCGATCGAGAGATTGGCGCCGGTGATCTGCGCCGCGTCGTCGCCGCACAGAAACAGCGCCAGTGCCGCGACCTGTTCCGACGTCACGAATTCCTTGGTCGGCTGCGCGTCCAACAGCACGTCCTTGATGACCTGCTCCTTGGTCATGTTGCGCGCCTTCATCGTTTCAGGGATCTGGTGCTCGACCAGCGGCGTCCAGACATAACCGGGGCTGATGCAGTTGCAGGTGATCTTGAAGGTTGCGACCTCGAGCGCCACGGTCTTGGTCAGCCCGGCGATGCCATGCTTGGCCGAGACATAGGCCGACTTGAAGGGCGAAGCGACCAGCGAATGCGCCGAGGCGGTATTGATGATGCGGCCCCAGCCGCGCTTCTTCATGCCGGGCACCGCGGCGCGGATGCCGTAAAACGCCGACGACAGGTTGATCGCGATGATGGCTTCCCATTTCTCCGGCGGGAACTCCTCGATCGGCGCGACGAACTGGATGCCCGCATTGTTGACGAGGATGTCGACCGAGCCGAAGGTCGTCTCACCCAGCGCGATCATTTCGGCGATCTCGGCGGGTTTGGTCATGTCGGCCGGCGAATGCACCGCCTTGACCTTGAAGTCGGTCTCAATGGCGGAGCGTTCCTTCTCGATGTCGGGCGGCGCTCCCATGCCGTTGATAACGATATTGGCGCCGGCGGCCGCGAAGGCGCGCGCATATGCGAGCCCGATGCCGCTGGTCGAGCCGGTCACAACGGCGGTCTTGCCTGTCAATGTGCCCATCTGTTTTCACTCCTGTTTGCCGTCGATGGTTTCAGTACCGTCCCCCGTGAGATCGTAAGTCACCATGGATTCCCCAGACTGCGGCCGTTCCAGCCATTCCGTGTGACGCATCGACAAATGAACGTCACGGACGCCCGCGCTCCAGTGCTCGACCATGCCGACGCGGGAAAAGTCGTAGTCCTTGGACGAGGATTCGTAGTTCTTGCTCTTGTAGATCAGGTGCACGACCGTGACGGTGTTTTCCTTGGCGGCCTCACACAGGAACTTGACCGACGGATCGTTTTTCAAATCGTCGGGCAGCTTGCCCATCAAATCGCGCAGCGCCTTGCGGGCCTCGTGGATCTGCCGGTTCTTGTCGGTATTCATGCGGGTGCGGCTGGAATAGCGGATGTCCTTCTCGCGCTCGGCGGCCTCCAGCAGCGTCTCCGGCAGCAGGCCTCGGGCACTGAACAAATCGACCTGGAAGATCAGGAGATCGCGGCGGATTTCTTCTTCCAGCACATAGTCGAGCGGCGTGTTGGAGGCGATGCCGCCGTCCCAGTAATGCTCGCCTTCGATCACGATCGAAGGAAAGCCCGGCGGCAGCGCGCCGGAAGCCATGATGTGCTCGGGCCCGATCCTCTTGCCGAGCCTCTTGAATTCGACATTGTCGAAATATCGGAAGTTGCCCGAAGTCACGCTCACCGCGCCGACGCTGAGCCGGCACTTCAGATCGTTGATGCGGTCGAAATCGACCAGGCGCTCCAGCGTCTTCTTCAGCGGCGCGGTGTCGTAGTAGCTCTGCGCCTGCGGGCTGCCCGCCGGCCACAGCAGCGCGGGCGGAAGCCGCGGGGTAAAGAAACCAGGAACGCCGAAGGTGGCGATCAAGGCCGCACTGGTCTCATTGAAAACCGTGCGTCCGCGGTCGCCCGTTGCGACCGGGTTCCACGGCACCGGCGCCGACACCATCTCCCAAAATTCCTTCAAACGCGGCACGCGTCGTTCCGGATCATTGCCGGCGATGATTGCGGCATTAATGGCGCCGATCGAAATCCCGGCGATCCATTCCGGCTCAAAACCCTCATGACACAGCGCCTGAAAGGCGCCGGCCTGATAGGAACCAAGCGCGCCGCCGCCCTGCAGGACCAATACGCGTTGCGCGTTCGTGGGCGTCGTCGCCGGCGTGGAATCGGAGGTGTCCATGATGTCCATCGAGCAGCTATCAAGGCCAATTACACGGTGGCGTCAGTTCACGATGACGTCAATCAGATAGCTGACCGGCAGGTCTAGCGCGTGATGACTTTGTCTGCGGAGCGTCATCGCGCTCTATCATTTTGATTGAGCATGATCTTTTCGGTCACGGCCCGAGGGCATGCTTTTCCGGATCACGCTAGCGCGTTTCCGTTGATGCCAGAATAAGCGTCCAAAATACCTTGTATTTGGTGTTTGGAGCATAGCTCGCCGCGATGCCTAATTTTGTGACACCATTTTTGAGCATATTGGCCTTGTGCGGGGGTGAGTCGCGCCAGCCCGAAAAGGCTTCCGCCAGGGTGTGGTAGCCCGCCGACACATTCTCGACCGCCAGCGTGGCCGGATAGCCCGACGCATTCAGGCGTTTCGGCAACGGCGCCTTGACGTCATGGTCGAGCTTGTTCTGGCTCGCCATCGCCTGTGACTGCTGTTCCGCGAGCTTGATCAGCGCGGGATCGATATCGACGCCGCCGAGGCCGTTATTCTGCCGGTATTGCGAAATCATCGAGGCGGCCGCGATCGGATCGAGCCTGGCGCCGGGCTCGGCCATGTCGACATACATGGCCGGCGTCCCGACCGGAGCCTCGGCCGCACAGCCTGCAAGCAATAATGTTACGAGAGTAGCGGCCGCCGCCCGCATGATTCGGAAGTTCCCCGGTGAGGGACGGTTGTTGCATACCAACAATGGCTGAATGGTGAACGCGGGGTACTTTGGTCGTCATTCCGGGGCGAGGCGAAGCCTCGAACCCGGAATCTAGAGATTCCGGGTCTGGTCCGGAGCCTGTCATCGGGCCGCGCTTTGCGCGGACCCGTTGGGACCATCCCGGAATGACGGGGCCGTGCTACGAAGTCTTCATCGTATGGATGCCGCATTCTGTCTTGGCCCGGCCGCGCCAGCGGCCGGCGCGCGCGTCTTCGTCCGGCGAGGTGCGGCTGGTACAGGGCATGCACCCGACCGACAGATAGCCCGATGCGACCAGCGGATGCGGCGGCAGGTTGGCGTTCGCGTAGATCGCTTCGATGTCTTCGCGCGAGACATTGGCGAATGGATTGAATTTCAATCTGACGCCATCCTCCTCGACGACCGGGATCTCCGCACGAAGGCCGCCCTGAAAACGCTTGCGTCCGTTGATCCAGGCGGAAAACGGCTTTAGCGCCCGCGCCAACGGCTCGACTTTTCGGATGCGGCAGCAGGCATCCGGATCGGAGAACCACAATTCGTGGTCCGGATCCTGGCGCGACAGCGTCTCTTCCAACGGTTTGATCGAGCGCACGTCGCTTAAGCCCAGCGCAGCAGTCAGCGTGTCGCGATAGGCGAGCGTCTCCTCAAACAGCCAGCCGGTGTCGAGGAAGATCACGGGGATTTTGGGATCGACGTCCGCCAACACCTTGAGCAGCGCCGCCGATTCCGTACCGAACGATGAGACCAGCGCGAGCCTCTCGCGGCCGACGATTTTTAGCGCGGTTGCAATCACTTCCGAAGGCGAAGCGTTTCGCAGCGCGCGATCAAGCTCCGCTGCCGCGGGCAAGCCATTCGCCGGTTGGGGAGGTATTTGATGCGCGAGGGCGTTCATAGGCCGGCACTTTCGGAATGGCGAAGCTGCATCCGCCGGTTCAGCGCCGTGACGCGGCCATCGCCGGTCGGCTGGTAAAACACCGAGTAGCGGCTTGTGGTCTGGGCAAAGACTTCGGCATCGGCCAATTTCTTGACCTCGAAGGCATCGAAGCCGGCGCGCAGCATGAACACGAACTGATCGCGCAACACCTGCCCCGCGGCACGCAATTCGCCGCGATAGAGAAAGCGTTCGCGCAGCAGCCGCGCCTGGCTATAGGCGCGGCCGTCGCGGAAGGTCGGGAACACCAGCGCCACAACAGCCAAGCGGTCGAGATAGGGCACGAGGTCGTCAACGTCGCGGTTGTTCGGCCAGACCACGCCGGTCTTGCCGAGGCGGCGCGAGATCGCCTCGGGATCCCCGAGCAACCGCGCGGCCGAAATCAGGATCGCGCCATCGTCCGGCAGCGGCGCATCGTCCGCGACATGGACGAAAGCATCGTCGGTGATTTTTCCGCCTCTAACGAGTGGCATAGACCCGCTCCCTGAATGGTTCGACGCCCAGCCGCTTCACCGTATCGACGAACAGCTCGTCGGGACGGGCGCGCAGCGCAAGATAAGCTTCGACGATGTCCTCGATCACGTCCGCGACCTCGGCATAGGGCACCGCCGGTCCGATCAGGGTGCCGACCTCGGCGTTCTCGTCGGCGCGGCCGCCGATGGTGATCTGGTAAAATTCCTCGCCGTTCTTCTCGACGCCCAAAATGCCGATATGGCCGACGTGATGGTGGCCGCAGGCATTGATGCAGCCGGAGATGTTGATGTGCAGCCGCCCGATCAGATTGGCGGTGTCGTGATTGGCGAAACGCCGCGTCAGTTCCTGCGCGATCGGGATCGAGCGCGCGTTCGCCAGCGAGCAGTAATCCAGCCCCGGGCAGGCGATGATGTCGGACACCAGATTGACGTTCGGCGTGGCGAGACCGATCTTGTCGAGCGCCTTCCACAACACCGGCAGGTCGCGCCGCGCGACATGCGGCAGCGCCAGATTCTGCTCATGGCCGACGCGGATTTCGCCAAAGGAATATTTGTCGGCGAGATCGGCGAGCGCATCCATCTGGTCGGCGGTGGCATCGCCCGGCGGTCCGCCGACCGGCTTTAGCGACAGCGTCAGGATCGCATAACCCGTCACCTTGTGCGGGAACACCGAATTTCGGCGCCAGGCCTCGAAATGCGGATCATGCGCCGCCTTCCGCAGTTCGTCCGGCATGTGCGCAAGCTTCTCATAGGCCGGATAGGTGAAGCGCGAGCGGATTTCCTCGACCACAGCCTCATCAAGCTTCAGCGCGCCGTCGCGGATCTGCTGCCACTCTTCCTCGACCTCCTGGGCGAAGCGCTCGATGCCGAGCTCATGCACCAGGATCTTGATGCGCGCCTTGTAGATGTTGTCGCGGCGTCCGTACTGGTTGTAGACGCGCATGATCGCCTCGACGTAGCTCAACAGATCGCGGCCGTGGACGAAGGGGCGGATCGACTTGCCGATGAACGGCGTGCGGCCGAGCCCGCCCCCGACCAGCACCTCGAATCCGGTCTCGCCTTGTTCGTTCCTGTGCAGGCGCAGGCCGATGTCGTGAACCTTGATCGCCGCGCGATCGTGGGCGGAGGCGGTGATCGCGAATTTGAACTTGCGCGGCAGGAACGAGAATTCCGGATGCAGGGTGGTGTATTGCCGCAAGATTTCCGACCAGATGCGCGGGTCTTCGATCTCGCCCGGCGCCACGCCGGCCCACTGGTCCGAGGTTACGTTGCGGGTGTTGTTGCCCGAGGTCTGCATGGCGTGAATGCCGACTTCGGCGAGATCGGCCAGCGCGTCCGGCAACTCGGCAAGCTTGATCCAGTTGAACTGGATGTTTTGCCGGGTGGTGAAGTGGCCGTAGCCGCGGTCATAGCGGCGCGCGACATGCGCGAGCTGGCGCAATTGCCTCGACGACAGCGTGCCATAGGGGATCGCGACGCGGAACATATAGGCGTGCAGTTGCAGATAGACACCATTCTGCAGCCGCAGCATCTTGAATTCGTCCTCGGTGAGCTCACCGGACAGGCGGCGCTTGACCTGATCGCGAAATTCCGAGACGCGCTCGTTGATCAGCGTGCGATCGAGTTCGTCATATGCGTACATGACAGACGCCTCTTAAGCCTGTACCAGAAGGCCGATGGTGACCCCGGCCGAGCGGATTTGTTCGCGCAGATTGCCCGGCCTGATTTCGCCGCCGTCCTCGACTTCGACCGGCGCGATATAGGCGCCGACCGCGCCGACGTCGTCGGCGACGGATTCGGCAAGCAGCGTGCGGGCGTCGTCGGAGGTACGAACGATTGCGGCATCCGCAAGCTCCGCAGACCAGCCCTGCGCGGGCGTGCGGTAGACCACGATGCCGTCCCAGGTGCGGTTGGCCGTCACCACGGAGGGACCGGTAATCTTGATTTTCTTCTGTTCGAGCGGAGAGGTCATGCGGCGGCTTCCAGAATTTTCGAGATGATTTGATTGAGGTTCTGATGGCGCCAGGGCGCGGAATGCGCGACCACGTCGCCGATGATGAGGATGGCCGGACCGCCGTCGATCTTCTCAACCAGATCCGGCAGGTTTTCCAGCGTGCCCACGGCGGCTCGCGCGTCCGGCCGCGTTACCCGTGCGAACACGCCGACCGGGGTCTGCGGCGAGCGGCCCGCGGCCAGCAATCCGGATCGAACCGAGGGCGCCGCGGTCATGCCCATATAGACGACGACCGTCATCCTGGTGTCGGTGAGGGTAGACCAGTCGACGGCTTCGGCGTCCTTTGCCCGGTGCGCGGTGAGGAAGGTGATGCGCAGCGCTTCGTGACGGTAGGTGAGCGGCACCTCGAATTGCGCGGCGCCGCCAAGGCCGGCGGTAATGCCCGGCACCACCGAATAGGCGACGTTCGCTTTACGCAGCGCCTCGATCTCCTCGCCGCCGCGGCCGAACACGAAGGGATCGCCGCCCTTCAGCCGCACCGCGCGCTGGCCGGATTTGGCAGCCTCAATCATCAGCCTGTTGATCGCGTGCTGCCCGATGCCGGGCTTGCCGACCCGGCGGCCGACCGGCACACGCGTGGCATCGCGGCGGATGCGGTCGAGAATTTCTGAAGACACCAGCTCGTCGTAGAACACGACGTCCGCGTCCTGCAGCGCGCGCAGCGCCTTGATCGTCAACAGATCGGGATCGCCCGGACCCGCGCCGACCAGCGTCACATGGCCTTGGATCTCGCCCGAGCCCTGCGCGAAGGCGAAAGGATCGGTGATGTCGTTCAGCGCCGCTTCAGCCTCGTCCTTGCGTCCGTCAAGCACCAGCGCGCCGATCGGACCATCGACCACGCGCTCCCAAAACCGTCGGCGCAGCGCCATCTCGGAAATGCGGCCGTGGATTGATTTGCGGAAGCGCGCGATGAAGCTAGCGAGATCGCCGATCCCCGCGGGCAACATCGCCTCGATGCGCTCGCGCACGCGGCGCGCAACGACCGGCGAGGCGCCGCCGGTGCCGACCGCTACCACCACCTCGCCGCGATCGACGATCGCGGGAAAGATGAAGGTCGAATGCTCAAGATCATCCATCACGTTGACGGGCAAACCGACTGACTTGGCCCGCACCGACATCGCCACACCGATATCGCCCGCGCCCGCGCAGAAAATGGCGACAACGCCGGTGAGATCGGCGGTCAGCGGATCGCCTTGCGCAAACTGAATTCGCTCCGCATCGGCAGGATCAAGCCCGCTCACGTCGTGATCGCCGGACGTGGCGTACCAGCGGATGCGCGCCCCGGCCGCGGTGAGCAGACGCAACTTCGCCCGCACCAGCTCGCCTGCGCCGAGCAGCAGCACCGGGCCGGTTTGCAGATCGAGGAAAATCGGCAGGTAGCGCATGCGGAACTCGCTTCCCCGCACCGGGGGTTGACTGGAATTATTTTCTATATATGTCTCGTCTGACGCCCGCAAAGAGAAAATTATTTCTTCTCTACTGCAGTGCAACTATAGAATTTTCGCCTCCAGAGGCCAAGGGCCGCGAGATGCATCTTCTCAACAACGAATCCGCTCATGACCGGCTGCGGTGGGCGCCCCCGGCGAATGGCAACGCCATCCAACAAATTCCGCTTCATGGACGCGGCGATGCGCCGTCGATGGTTCAAACCATGGATCATCTGGACGCGCTGGAAGCGCAAAGCATTTACATCCTGCGTGAAGCGTTCGCGCGGCTGAAGAAGCTGGCGCTGCTATGGTCGCTCGGCAAAGACTCCAACGTGATGATCTGGCTGGCGCGCAAAGCCTTCTTCGGCCGCGTGCCGTTCCCCGCCCTGCACGTCGACACCGGCAAGAAATTTCCGGAGATGTATGCATTTCGCGATCGCTACGGCAAGGAATGGGAGCTTGATCTGCGCGTCGAGCCCTGCCCGCCGATCGAGACGATCGACCCGACCCTGCCGCCCGCGGCGCGCTCGGCCGCGCGCAAGACCGAGGGGCTCAAGCTCGCCCTCGCCAAATTCGGCTTCGATGGTCTGATTGCCGGCATTCGCCGCGACGAGGAGGCGACGCGAGCGAAAGAGCGCGTGTTCTCGCCGCGCGGCACCGAGGGCGGATGGGACGTGCGCGATCAGCCGCCGGAATTCTGGGATCAGTTCAACGCCTCGCCGCCGCCGGGCGCGCATTTGCGCATTCATCCGATCCTGCATTGGACCGAGGCCGACATCTGGGCCTACACCAAGCGCGAGAATGTCCCGATCATCCCGCTTTATCTGGCGAAGGACGGCAAGCGCTATCGCTCGTTGGGCGATGCCGACATCACCTTCCCGGTCACCTCCGATGCCTCGAACATCGGGGAGATCCTGGCCGAGCTGGAAGCGACCAAAATACCGGAGCGTGCGGGGCGCGCGCTCGATCACGAAACCGAAGACGCCTTCGAGCGGTTGCGGGTCGCGGGCTATCTCTAAGGCAACATTGGCGTGAGCGCTGCCATGAACATGATCCTCCCCACGCCGATCTCGGCAACGCCGAACGGCACCACGCGCCCTCAAGTGCGCATCGTCATCGTCGGCCATGTCGATCACGGCAAATCCACCCTGGTCGGACGGCTATTGCACGAGACCGGCAGCCTGCCCGAGGGCAAGCTGGAAATGCTCAAAGCCGTCAGCACCCGGCGCGGCATGCCGTTCGAATGGTCGTTCCTGCTCGACGCGCTGCAGACCGAGCGCGACCAAGGCATCACCATCGACACCACCCAAATCCGCTTCCGCACCGGATCGCGCGACATCGTGCTGATCGACGCGCCCGGCCACACCGAATTCCTGCGCAACATGATCACCGGCGCCTCGCAAGCCGACGGTGCGGTGCTGATCATCGACGCGCTCGAAGGCGTGCGCGACCAGACCAGGCGGCACGGCTATTTGCTGCATCTGCTCGGCGTCAAACAGGTCGCCGTCGTCGTCAACAAGATGGACCGGGTCGATTTTTCCGCAGCACGCTTCAACGAGATCAGCGACGAGATATCGGCGCATTTGACCGGGCTTGGCGTGGCGCCGACGGCCGTGATCCCGATCTCGGCGCGCGACGGCGACGGCGTCGCCGAACGCACGCCCAGGAACTCAATGGTATGACGGCCCGACCGTGGTCGAGGCGCTCGATGCGCTCGAGCCGGCGCCGCCGCTGGAAGCGTTGGCACTGAGATTGCCGGTACAAGCGATCTACAAATTCGACGACCGCCGCATCGTCGCGGGCCGGATCGAATCCGGCAACCTTGCTGCCGGCGACGAGGTCGTCATCATGCCGGCCGGCAAGATCGCCAGGATCAAGACGGTCGAGAACTGGCCCGTTACCCCGGTCGAAGGCAGGCAAAGCGCCGGACGGTCCGTGGGCATCACGCTCGACCGCGAGCTGTTCATCGAACGCGGCGACGTGATTTCCCATGTTGGCGCAAGTCCGCGCGACACCCGACGGCTGCGCGCCCGCATCTTCTGGCTGCACGACAAGCCGCTCGCCAGGGGCGAACAGTTCCTGGTGCGGCTCGGGACAAGAGAGACGCGCGCCACCGTGGTCGCGATCGAGAAGGCGGTCGATCCCGGCGAATTGTCGTCGACCGAGAACACGTCGATCGCCAGGAACCATGTCGGCGAGATCGACATCTCGCTGGCGCATCCGATCGCTGCCGATCCCTACAGCGACAATCCGCGCACCGGACGCCTGGTGATCGAGGTTTCAGGCCGCATCGCCGGCGGCGGGCTCGTGCTGTCGGTCGATGCCGGGCAGCGCGCGGTACCGATCGATATCGTGCCGGTGGAATTGGCGCTGCGCCCCGACGAGCGTTCGGCGCGCTATCATCATAATGGCGCCGTGGTTTGGCTCACGGGATTGCCGGGTTCGGGCAAATCGACATTGGCGCGCGCGCTGGAGCGGCGGCTGTTCGCGAACGGCGGCTCGCCGATCCTGCTCGATGGCGATACCTTGCGCGCAGGGCTGAACGGCGATCTCGGCTTTTCCGCAGCCGATCGCAGCGAGAACATTCGCCGCCTCGCAGAGGTCGCGACGCATCTCGCGCGCAACGGGCACATCGCGATCGTCGCCGCGGTGTCGCCGTCACGGGAAGATCGCGCCGCGGCGCGCCGGATTGCGGACACAGCGTTCCACGAGGTCTATATCGCAACGCCAGCCGAGGTGTGCGAGAGCCGCGATCCGAAGGGCCATTACGCCAAGGCGCGCGCGGGCGCGCTGAAAGCCTTTACCGGCATCGGCAATGACTATCAGCCGCCAACCTCGAGCGAACTCGCCATCGACACCTCGGCGCTCTCGGTTTCGGATGCGACCGATGAGATCGAGCGGATGCTCGCCACCTCCGGCATTCTGTTCGACGAACTCGTCGATCTCGCCGCTAATATCTGATCTTTCCGGCCAGCCGATTTGATAGGCAGGGAGGGCCCGTCTAGGGCCTTCTCATCACCCCGGCTTTGGCGCTAAAAGGGCCTTCAAAACTGCGCTTTGGCGCGCTTTTGCTGCTTTCAGCCCGAAAACAGTTCCTCAACGCCATTTCTCGCGAGAAAAAGCCCATCATGAAGCGTCTCGATGCCCACGGATTGAAGATCGCCCCTGTCCTTTACGAATTCATCGCCAAGGAAGCGACGCCCAGCACCAGGATTTCGCCCGACGCGTTCTGGGCTGGCCTTGCCGCCATCATCCGCGATCTCGGTCCGAAGAACCGTGAGCTGCTCGCGTTCCGCGACACCTTGCAGGCCAAGATCGACGGCTGGCACCGCGCCACCAAGGGCAAGCCGTTCGACATGAATGCCTACACCGCATTCCTCAAGGAGATCGGCTATCTATTGCCCGAGCCGCCGACGCATCAAGTCGAGACCGCCAATGTCGACGAAGAGATCGGCAAGATCTGCGGGCCGCAGCTCGTCGTCCCCCTCACCAACGCGCGCTACGCGCTGAATGCCGCCAATGCGCGCTGGGGAAGCCTATACGACGCCTTCTACGGCACCGACGCGATCCCGCACGATCCGAGCGAGGGGGCCGAGGGCTTTAACAAGGCGCGCGGCGACAAGGTGATCGCCAAGGCCAGGGCGTTTCTCGATTCCGCGGTGCCGCTTGCGACCGCAAGCCACACCGATGTCACCTCCTACAGCGTCATCGCCGGCCAGCTCGCGGTCAAGCTCAAGAGCGGCAACGCCACCGCGCTGAAGTCCAACGCGCAGTTCGCCGGCTTCCAGGGCGATGCGGCCACGCCTTCGGTGATCCTGCTCGTCAACAACGGCATGCATATCGAGGTCAGAATCGATCGCGGTCACGTCATCGGCAAGGACGACCCGGCCGGCGTCGCCGACATGATCCTGGAATTGGCGGTGTCGACCATCCTCGACATGGAAGACAGCGTCGCGGCCGTCGATGCCGAGGACAAGGTGCTGGTCTATCGCAATACGCTCGGGCTGATGAACGGCACGCTGTCGGCCGATTTCGAGAAGGGCGGCAAGACGGTCAAGCGCGCGCTCAATCCGGACCGCGTCTACAAGACCCCCGACGGAAAAGAGCTACGGCTGCACGGCCGCAGCCTGCTTCTGATGCGCAATGTCGGCCATCACATGTTCACCGACGCCGTGCTCGACGAGAAGGGCGAGGAGATCCCCGAAGGCATTCTGGATGCGGCGGTGGCCGGCCTGCTCGCGATCCACGATCTCAAGGGCAATTCGAAAACGAAGAACAGCCGCACCGGCTCGGTCTATATCGTCAAGCCGAAGATGCACGGTCCCGACGAGGTGGCGCTGACCTGCGAATTGTTCGGCCGCGTCGAGAACATGCTGGCGCTGCCCGAGAACACCATCAAGGTCGGCATCATGGACGAGGAACGCCGCACCACGGTCAACCTCAAGGCCTGCATTCAGAACGCATCGAAGCGCATCATGTTCATCAACACCGGCTTCCTCGACCGCACCGGCGACGAGATCCATACCTCGATGGAAGCCGGCCCCATGATCCGCAAGAACGACATGAAGGCGCAGCCCTGGATCAAGGCCTATGAGGACTGGAACGTCGATGTCGGCTTGATCGACGGCCTGCCCGGCCATGCCCAGATCGGCAAGGGCATGTGGGCGGCGCCCGACAAGATGGCGGACATGCTGGCGCAGAAGATCGCGCATCCACAGGCCGGCGCCACCACCGCCTGGGTGCCCTCGCCGACCGCTGCGACCCTGCACGCGCTGCATTACCACCAAGTCAACGTGGCGGCGCGCCAGCAAGAACTCGCCAGCGGCGGCCCGCGCGCAAAACTCTCCGACATCCTCACCATTCCGGTATCGAAATCGAACTGGGCGCCCGACGATGTCAGGCAGGAGATCGACAACAATTGCCAGGGCATTTTGGGCTACGTGGTGCGCTGGATCGATCAGGGCGTCGGCTGCTCCAAGGTGCCTGATATTCACGACGTGGGCCTAATGGAAGATCGCGCCACGTTGCGCATCTCCAGCCAGCATCTGGCGAACTGGCTGCATCAGGGCGTCATCACCAGGGACCAGGTGATGGAATCCTTGAAGCGCATGGCGGTCGTGGTCGACGGCCAGAACAAGGGCGATCCCTTGTACCGACCGATGGCGCCCACCTTCGACGGGGTGGCCTTCAAAGCGGCCAGCGACCTCATCTTCAAGGGACGCGAGCAGCCGAACGGCTATACCGAATACATTCTCACCGCGCGACGCCGCGAAGCCAAGGCGGCCGCGAGCTGACATCGGAACGTTTCAGCGGCCCATCTGTTAGAAAACCATCCAACGCAAGAGGAGATGGCAATGGATTGGAACCGGGTCGAAGGCAATTGGAAACAGTTCAAGGGCGCTGCCAAGGAGAAATGGGGCAAGCTCACCGACGACGATCTAAACGTGATCGAAGGCCGGCGCGATCAGCTGGAAGGCAAGCTGCAGCAGCGCTACGGCTTCGCCAAGGACCAGATTCACAGGGATGTTGACGACTGGTTCAAGACGCTGAAATGAACATCCGCAGCAGGAATAAAGCCCCGGCCGAACGCCGGGGCTTCTTGTTGAGGACGTCATTTCCGGATGGTGCGTTAGCACCAGACCTCAGATGCGCAATTGCGCATCTGAGGTCTGGTGATTCTCCGATGTGCAATAGCACCTCGTTCGATGCTCCCGCATCGCCCCGCAATGACGTCTCAGAACACCGCGATGTATTTCAGAAGCGAGATCACGCCGAGCACAATGACGATGATGCGGCAAATCTGTTTGGCGCGCCCGTCGATCGGCAACATGTTGATGAGGTAGAGGACGAGAATAACGACCAGAAAAGTGATGAGTACGCTGACCAGCATCGAGGACCCCCTGAAAGCACTTTGGAAACGCCGTTAGTGTTCTGTTAACGCGTGACGGCGGGCCCAGGTTCCCGCTGCGGAACCGGCAAACATTCCAGAAAAGCGAGCCCCTTCAATATTCCCGTAGTTCTACGCACCTCACCCCCCTTAATATTAACCGTTGTTCGGCGAAATGGCCTCCGGGAGTTTGGGGGCATCCATGCTGAATCGTCTGACCGTATCCGCGCTTTTGAAATCCGTGATCCTGGCCACCTCTTTTTGCGTCGTGATTGGATTTTCGCTCAACGCCTGGGAATCCTGGGATCGCCTGCGGAGCACAAGCCGTATCACGCTGATCGCGGATGCCTCGGCGAACATGTTCAAGGCCATGGATCGCCTGCGCAGCGACCGCTCCACGACCAACCGGCTCTTGAATTCCGATCAGGCGCTCGACAGCGAGGTGGACAAATATCTGCGAGGTCTTCGCGACGTGGAAATGCCCGCCATGGGCCGCGCGCTCGAGCTGCTTGCGCTGATGGAATTCCCGCAACAACAGACGCTGGCGTCTGACTTCGATCGCCAGTTCAAGACGCTAAGCGCCGAACAGAAGGAATTCTGGGACGAGATAGCCAAACCGAAAGCTTCGCGCCGCCTGGCGCTGGCGAAGGAATATTTGGAGACGGCAACCGGGCTGCTGGATACGCTCGACAAGCTGTCCGGAGCCCTGGCCGCCGCCGTCAATCATCAGGATGCAACGATCGACCAGTTGCTCGCGATCAAGCAGATCGCCTGGCTGTTGCGCAACACCGGAGGCGAAGCGTCGCTCCTGGTTTCGACCGGGTTGGCCGCCGGCAAAGTGACGCCGGAAACCCGCGAAACTTACACGAAATTACTCGGCGGGATCGACATTGCATGGAAGGCGCTGGAGCTAACGACGGCGGGAATGCAGTTGCCGCCGGCGCTTTCCAGCGCCATCGCCGCCGCCAAAACCGCTTACTTCGAACCGCAATACATCGCTCTGCGCGATCGCCTGTTAACGGCAACTCTGGCCGGCGAAAAGCCGGAAATGACGGCCAACCAGTGGAGCCCGATAACGGTCGGACGTCTCGCTGCCGCGGTCGGTGTCGCCGACGCCGCACTCGACGCAGCCAAGGAATACATCGCCGCCCAACATTCGGGTGCGCTGCGCTCGCTGGTGGTGCAACTCGTGCTCTTGGCCTCGGCACTTGCCTTGACCATCGGCGCCATGATGGCGGTCACCCGCCACGTCATCAAGCCTCTGCACAATATGCGCGACGCCATGTTGAAGGTCGCCGGCGGCGATCTGGCCGTCGATACTGGCTATGCCGGTCGCAGCGACGAGATTGGTGCGCTCGCCGGCGCGCTCGAAACCTTCAAGCAGCAGGCTACCGACAAGCTCAGGATCGAGGCGCAGGAGCGCGAACGCAACGCCGGCGCGGCGGCCCGCCAACCTGCGATCGAGGCCTGTGTCGGCGAGTTCGAAGGCATGGTGCGCAAGACGCTCCAGCAGCTGGGCGATGCCTCCGGCCAGATGCGCACGACCTCGTCGGGTCTCTCCGCCGTCTCCCGTCAGACCAATGAGCGCGTTGACGTCGCGGAGAAGGCGTCCAACGAGGCTTCGCTAAGCGTCGAAGGCGTCGCTTCGGCTTCCGAGGAATTGAGCGCCTCGATCAATGACATCAGCCAACAAGCCGCGCATGCCGCGGGGATCGCAAGCCGCGCGGTCAGCCAGGCCAGCGCGACCGACGGCACCGTACAGGGTCTAGCGGAATCGGCGGGGCGGATCGGCGAAGTGGTCGGGCTGATCAACACCATCGCAGCCCAAACCATCCTCTTGGCGCTGAACGCGACCATCGAGGCGGCGCGAGCCGGCGAAGCGGGCAGAGGCTTTGCGGTGGTCGCCTCCGAAGTCAAATCGCTGGCCAGCCAGACCGCCAAAGCCACCGACGAGATCTCCGACCAGATCGCCGACATCCAGAAGGTGGCGGGCGAGGCCATCGACGCCATCAAGGGCATCGGCAGCATCATCGGCGAGGTCAACGAGGTCGCGACCGCGATCGCGGCGGCGGTGCAGGAGCAGGGTGCGGCGACCCAGGAAATCACGCGCAGCATGCAATATGCCGCCCAGGGCACCAAGAACGTCTCCGACAACATCACTGGCGTCAAGGCGGACGCCGATGCGGCCGCCGCCGCCGCGAACGTCAAGCAGGCCTCCGAGACGCTGGAAACCCAGAGCCAGCAGCTCGGCGGTCAGGTGACCGAGTTCCTCGGCAAGATTCGCGCGGCCTAGCAAGAGATCGGCTTCGATGGTGATTATTGCGACGCCACCACGGGCACGCGCTGATAGCGGGCGCGGAGCCGATCCGAGGCAGGAGAGAAGTTGAGCTCCGCGCCGCGCCGATCGGCGCGGCCGTTGACAACCAAGAGCCCGTTGGCGCCGGCGACGATGTCGCCCTTGCGCAACGTCGGGTCCTTCTCGATGCTCACAGGCGCAAGCCCGATCTGGTCCTTGCCGTTGCAGGTGCAGCCGGCAACGATCTCGTTGCGGAAACGGAACGCATTCGGCAGTTCGGAATAGGGTTTTCCGGTCTCGGTCGCGGCATTGTCGATATTGCTGCCATAGACCAGCTTGGTCTCGCTGGCCGGGCAGAAGCTGTTGCACGACGCCGCCTTGCTCTGGTTGTCGGGCCCCGAGATCGGGAAGTAGCGGCCGTCGCAGCTGCGCACGCAATAGGCCTGCCCACCGCCGGCGTAGCGCGGGCGGGCATCGCCTGGCGGCGCGCCTTCGTTGGTGAAGAAGGGCATGGTGATCTGCGGCCCGCCATGACGGCCTCCGAAGCCGCCGAATAGCCTGGAGAAGAAATCCTCGGCGCGCGCCGTAGGCACCAGGCTCGATGCGCACAGCACTACCGCCCCGCCCAACGCCGCTCGCCTGACTGATCTCCTGATCATGCCCGCCTCCGGCTTCAATAGGTCGCCGACGTCGAAATGTTCATCGCCTGGCCGCCCGAACGCAGCGTCGTCACCGCGGGGCGCATACGTGCCGGTGTCGGCCGCACTGTGATCGTTGCTGTTCCTTTGGCTTCGAGCGGCGCGTTCTTCGGCAGCACCACGACCTTGGTGCCGACATCGACGCGGCTGAAGAGATCGCTGACGTCCCCATTGGTCATGCGGATGCAGCCCGAGGATACGAATTTTCCGATGGTCGTGGGATCATTGGTGCCGTGGATGCGATATTCGCTGGCGCCGAGATACATCGCGCGCGCACCGAGCGGATTGCCGGGTCCGCCGGCCACGAAGCGCGGCAGATAGGGCTGGCGCGCGACCATCTCCGCCGGAGGATACCAGTCCGGCCATTCCGCCTTGCGGCTGATGGATTGCACGCCGGACCAGGTAAAGCCCTGGCGGCCGACGCCGACGCCGTAGCGGATCGCGCGGCCCCCGCCTAGCACGTAATAGAGCACGGTATTGCCGGTATCGATGATGATCGTGCCGGGCGCTTCCCTGGCGTCGAAATTGACGATCGCGCGCCGCAACCGGTCCGGCAGCACGTTCTCCTCGCTCTCGGGCGCGGTCGCGCCCGTCACATAGTCCTGGGGAAACGTTGCCGGCTGGTCCGGGGCATAGCCGAGAAGCTGCGCGCTCGCGGCGCCGGAAAAGATGACGGACGCCGATAACAAGCTCGCCAAGACAAGCGCGCTCGCCACGCGCGGCGATGACCGGCGATTGGCTGGATTAGGCTGTGTCATGTGTGTTGCCCCATTGGGTGTGCATCGCATCACGCTGATGCTCTGAACCAACAAACGTCGATACAGCACCGATGGTTCCATCCGGCCCGAGCGGACAGCCTGGCTGTCACGTCCGCCGCGCTTCACGTCTCTGCGGTGGAACTTACGAACCGCACGCAAGTTAACACCGCATCATTCGAATTGCGGAGCACCTTCGCGGCACAGGCTGCATTGCTCTGTCGCGGGGAGAACCATTGTGCGCGTGCTTCCCAGTGAACGCTCGCTTTCCACCGCGCCCGAAGGGGCGCCGCTGCCCGACGGCAACAGCGAAACGCTGCCCGGCATCCGCCGCGCCGAGGTCGTCGCCTTCACGTTGGTCGGCCTCCTCATCATCTGCGTCGTCGCCGTGCTTTACCTCGCCAAGGCGTTCTTTCTTCCGGTCGTGATGGCGTTCGTGGTCGGCACCATGCTGTCACCGGCCGCGAGCCTTCTTGGTAGCTACAAAATTCCCCGCTCGGTAGCAGCGGTGCTAATCGTCGCCGCGGTCGGCGCCGGCGCGGCTTTCATGGTCGGCCTGATCTCGTCGCCGCTGATGGAGTGGAGCACGCGGCTGCCGGAGCTCGCCTCGCAGCTGAAGGAGAAGCTGCATCTATTCGATCGCCCGCTCGCGCTGTGGCAGGAGCTGCAGGGCATGGTCGGCGCACACGATACGCTGACGTCGTTTCAAATGCCAAAGTTCGAATGGGTGCAGCCAACGCTCGAATTCCTGTCGCCGACCTTCACCGAGTTCCTGCTGTTCTTCGCAACGCTGCTGCTGTTCATCGCAAGCTGGAAAGACCTGCGGCGCGCCCTGATCATGAACTTCGGCGATCATGATGTTCGGCTGCGGACATTGCGGATCCTCAACGAAATCGAGGTGCAGCTTGGCCATTACCTGCTGACGGTCACGATGATCAATATCGGCGTGGGTACTGCGACCGGCATCGTCTGCGCGATCACGCACATGCCTAACCCGGCGGGATTGGGCGCGCTCGCCGCGACCTTGAATTACATTCCGATCATCGGACCGGTCGCCATGTTCGTGATCCTGGTCGTGGTCGGCGTGATTGCGTTTCCGACGATCGGCGGCGGCTTGATGGCGGCGCTGGCCTTCGCCGGGATCGCTTTTCTGGAAGGTCATTTCGTCACGCCGACCATTATCGGAAGGCGGCTTGCGCTGAACGCGCTTGCGGTATTCCTCGCGCTGGCGTTCTGGACCTGGCTATGGGGACCGATGGGCGGCTTCCTGTCGTCGCCGCTTTTGATCGTGGCGCTGATTCTGAAAGATCATCTGTTGCCGGATAATTCGCCGCAGCTTCCGCCGGGCTGATCGACGGAACTTCCATCACCGCGGGGCGTTGGTCCGCAATGGCAAATTCACTGTTTGGGAGTTTTCGATGTCGATGGCGAATGGCGAAACCGGAATACAGAACATGACCGACAAAGCAACCTATGATCGTTTGGAAAAGGATGTAACCGCCGTGAAAGGTGATATCGCAGCTCTCACAGACCAGATCACCGACGCGATCAATACCTTCGCCGGCACCGCCAAAAAGCAGGCGAAGCGCGGCTACAAGCAGGCCCGCGCCAATGTCGATTCAACCATGGACGAGATGTCGGAACGCGGCGGCGCGATGATGGATGCGGCGCAGAATGCCGCCCATTCGATCGAGGAGACGCTGGAAGACGCCATCACGCAGCGTCCGCTCGCGACGGTCGGGCTTGCGCTCGGCCTGGGCTTTTTGATCGGCGCGACCTGGCGCCGCTGAGCGGCGACCGTGACAGTCTCGAGAACAACTAATCTTCTCGACGGGTGGCGGCGCTGGTGGAGCGCCGTGGCCTTCGTCGATGCCCTTTTCAAATCGAGGCGATAAAATGTTTCAACGCATTGTCGATGATTTCAAGGAGTCCACCGGCTCGGCGCTGCGGCTGACGTCGCTCGCGGCCGCCGCGGCCGTCGCCTTGTTCATCACAACCGCCTTCCTGTGCGCCGCGGCCTTTATCCTCGTGCTCGAGAGGTATGGCCCGGTCGAAGCCTGCTTCACCGGCGCCGCCATCTTCTTCGTAGTCACGCTGATCGCGGCCGGCAGCTACATGGCGCGCAAGCGCCAGACCAAGCTGCGCGCGCAGGCCGCCGCGAAATCCGCCGCGCAAACCATGCTGGCGGACCCAATGGTGGTGGCAGCCGGTCTCCAGATCGTCCGCTCGATCGGCATCAAGAGGCTGATCCCGCTGCTCGCGGTCGGCGGATTGGCGTTGGGCTTGATGGCCAACCGCAGCCATGCCGCGGATCAGGCGCCGGCGGAATAAAGGCCTCTCACGCTTTTTTTTCGAAATTCAGGTAATGCAGCGGCCGGGCCGCAGCAGCTTTGCGACTTCGGTCAAGACACTGACCACGGGCTCGCAGGCGACGGTCAGCTTGCGATCGCCCGGACTGGTCAGGAACGGCGCCGGCGGGATGTTGCTGGACTCCCGGACCACTGGGATGCGGATCAGGACCGAGGTGTCGGCAAGACGATCGAGCCGGATCGAAATCGTCCGGGTCGGCGTGGACGGAGCCACCGCCGGGCCCGCGCGATCGGACCTGGCGGCACGGTTGACGCCGGTATGGGAGGTGTCCGACGCGGCCGCAAGGTCATTGCCAGGACCGGTGCCAAGACCAGCGCCAAGACCGGCCGCAAGACCAGTGCCAAGCCCGGTGCCAAGCCCGGTGCCAAGACCAGCACCAAGACCGCCGGTCAAATCGTGACCGGATGCGAATTGCAGAGCGCCGAGCGTCAGCGAAACGGCGATCGCGCCGAAACCTATCCTGGAAATTGTTGACATGGCCGCTCTCCCGCCCTCGTGGTGGTCGGCAAACCAACGTGGGCGGAACCGGCAGGTTCTCGGGCACCTCGATCACTTAACCGTGTGCAAAAATATTTCGAGGGGCTTGGGAACGACTTTTGGCGTTGCGCGTCATCCCGGCAGCCGGTTATTCCCCCCTGCCCCATTGACCGGCGATGTGGGGCGCGGCTGTGGTGATGCCAGTCGCGCCCCGCTTTTTTCCAAAATGTCTCGATCGTCTTTCCTAGATTTCCGGATCTTTGCGGACCGTTGCGTCTGCGTCACCGCACAAAAAGCCGGCGCGCCCGTGTGAAGCGCGCCGGATCAGTTCGACCAACCAGCTTCAGATCACGCCGCCGGCGCTTTGCGGTTGCGCGAGTTACGCTGGAAGAACAGCGCCTGGCTCGCCACCGCCGAGACCATTGCCGGCTGGAACGGCTTCGAGATCAGGAACGCCGGCTCGGGACGCTCGCCAGTGAGAAAACGCTCGGGGTAGGCCGTGATGAAGACCACGGGCACCTCGAAGGTCCGCAAGAGTTCGTTGACGGCATCGAGCCCGGAAGAGCCATCGGCGAGCTGGATGTCCGCCAGAATCAGGCCCGGCTTGCGGTTCTTGGCCAGCGCCACGGCGTCCGAATGGGTACGGGCAACGCCGATCACGTTGTGACCGAGGTTTTTCACCAGGCTTTCGAGGTCCATCGCGATAAAAGTCTCGTCCTCGATGATCAGGACATCGGTCGCGATTTCGGCCGCCATCTCCCGTCCCGCCGCATCGGCTAGCCGCCGGGCCTCGGCAACGTCGGTGCCGAGAATGAAGGCCACTTCCTCCTCGGCGAAACCCTCGAGCGACAACAGCAGGAAAGCTTGGCGCGGCAGCGGCGTGATGTTGGAAAGCCGGCGCTCGGGCGGCATCGGTAGCGTCGCCACGCCGGTATCGTCATTGAGCGAGACTGAGTTCCATATCTGGGTGAATAGCCGGAACAGGCCGGCCCGGGGTCCGTGGCGCTCGTCGAGCACGGACGGATCCTGCAACATCGCCTCAAGCATGGCTCCGACATAGGCGTCGCCGGAGGCCTGGCTTCCGGTCAGGGCGCGGGCATAGCGCCGCAGCAGCGGTAAATGTTCAGCAACAAGCTGTGATCGGGACATCCCCACTCCATCCATATCCAGGGCCAGGATACTAAAGGGGATGGCCCGAGTTCCCCTGATCGGCTGATTACTCCGAACTCCGAGAAAAGTTCCCAAGCCGTCGGAACTTTTCCGCCAACTTCGAATTAGCTCCTACCGGGGCGGCCTCATAATCGAGAATAACGCTTGAAGCCACAGGGACTTAACACTCGGGGAAAACGTGGAACAGGTCATGAAAGATGTAAAGTCTCCAGCAAGCAAAAATACGACCCCCGGGAAGGGCGGCCTCAATGCCGAAATCCAGTCCAGGATCGGCCACCAGCTTCGGGCCATGTACGACGACGTGGTGCGTCAGGGGGTTCCGGAGCGGTTCGCGGAACTTATTCGAAAGCTTGATGTCCGGGAGGACACATCCCAAGTGGGCACTAACGGGGGATCAAACGAACAGAACGGGAGGGAGTAGATGCCTCTCACGGAATCCCTTCGCGACGACATTCTTGCGTCGGTACCGAGCCTGCGCGCCTTTGCCATCTCGCTGAGCGGTAATGGCGACCGGGCGGACGATCTGGTGCAGGAAACCCTGTTGCGGGCGCTCGCCAATATCGACTCGTTCCAGCCGGGCTCAAACCTGCCGGCGTGGCTCTTCACGATCCTGCGCAACCTGTTTCGCTCGGACTATCGCAAGCGGCGGCGGGAAGTCGAGGACGCCGAGGGCAACTATGCCAAGACCTTGAAGACCCAGCCGGCGCAGAACGCGCATCTGGAATTCGAGGAATTCCGCGTCGCACTCGAGAAATTGCCCCAGGACCAGCGTGAAGCGCTGATACTGGTGGGCGCCTCCGGCTTTTCCTACGAGGATGCGGCGGCGATCTGCGGCTGCGCGGTCGGTACTATCAAAAGCCGCGTCAACCGCGCGCGGTCGAAACTCGCCGCGCTGCTTTATGTCGACGGCGCCGAAGATTTCGGCCCCGACGAAACCGTGCGCGCGGTGATCGGCGGCAACGGCTAGAACCTCACGGCGAGGAGCGACCCTTCTACGCTCGCTGTGCGGGCTTCGTAGGGTTCAAGTCCGCCGAGGCCCGGATGCGCGTAGACGGAAGCGACGAAGCGATCCATCTTTGCGGCTGAAGCAATCCATCTTTGCGGCTCTGGATTGCTTCGAGGGGCCGGTCAACGGGCGCGCATTCGCGCGACCCATCCCGGGTTTGAAGAAGATGATTAGCGTACCGGCGCTGAAATTTGTTCGGTGCGGTCGCGTTCGCTCATGTCGACGACGGTCACCATCGGAGCGATCAGCTCGTAGACGTAGCTCGCTTCGGTGAAATAGCGTTTCGAGGTTCCGCCGAGCGCCTCCGGGGCGACGCGATCGAGCAGGATGACGCCGAAATCGCTGTCCGGCCGGCGCGTCGCCTCGCTGGTGTTGAACTCTTCCCAGCGAAAATGAAAGGTCATATCGGGCCCTTCGCCCGTCACTTCCCATGTCACCGTGATGTGCGGGTGCTTGCCGACCAGCGACAAGCCCTCGTCGGAATGCGACGCCAGCTCGAACAACAGCAGCGAGAGGCTCTGGGCCGCGCGCGCGCTGACGGCGACATCAGGACCGCTGACCGCGATACGATCGGCATGTGGTATCGCGCGTGCTTCGAACAGACCCTTCAGCTTCACGCCCTGCCATTGGCTCTCGCTGAGCAGCGACACCACGTTCGACATGGCATGGATGCGCCCGATCAACAGCTCGCGCGCGACGTCGATGTCGGACCCGTGACGCAAGGTTCGCGTCACGATCGACTGGATCACCGCAAGGATGTTCTTGACCCGGTGGTTGAGTTCGTCGATGACCGCTGTCAGCCGGCGCTCGAAGCCGATCCGCACCTGGATCTCGCGGCTGAGGCGCAAATTGTTGTAGGCGACATAGCCGAACAGCCCGCAGACGATGCCGGTCAGCGACAGGCCGATGGCCGCCACGATCGCCGCTGTCTGCTCCGCGCGCCTGATCGCGTTGGTCTTGGCATAATAGCCAAGCGACCAGTCGCGGTTTCCGAACGTCACCGTCCGCGTCGCCGAAGGCGGCGGGGCGTCCGACGCAACCTTGCGCGATGTCACGGCGCCCTGGTCGTTGGCGACCAGCTCGCCATCGCCGCTGCGCGGATCCTTCAGCACGACCGAGAACAGCGACAAGTCATCGTTGGCCAACATCAGCGGCGCCAACTCATACGAAAAAGTCACGAAGCCGGCCGGCGCCGAAGCGAGCGGCGGCACCACGGGCGCCGCCAGAACGAGGCCGATCGGCCCGTTGGGACGGAGCAGCGGGGTCGGGTCGGAGGCAACCGGTTTCCCCGCGGCCATGGCCTGGGTCAGCATCGGCCCGATCACCGGTTGCTGGTCGAACGCCCGTCCGGGAAAGGCCCTGGTCTCGGCATTGCGCGGTTCGACGTCCATCAGCACATCGATCGGCCTGTTGAGCGAGGTCGGATCCAGCGGCTTGTCATCGTAGTTGCGGATCGTCGGGTTGGAGAATCCGGCGCTCAAAAGTTCGCCGCGCGCGATGTCGAGCTCGTTTGGCTTGAGCCGCGCGACCCAGCCGGCGACGACGAAGTCGGTCTTGAATGCGTAGATGGAGGAGCGCAGCGGCTCCAGCATGTTGGCCCTGATCACCGCAGGCGTGCGGAACAGGCCGGACGCAACGCGGGCCAGGAGTTCGCGCTCGGTCAGCCGGTCCTGAACCAGGCTGGCGTGGACGTCAATCGCCCGCGCCAGCGCGATCCCGTCGATGGTCAATTCCTGATCGTGCACGCGATAGGCCGCAAGGCCGGAGAGCAGCACTCCGACCAACGCTATGAAGCCTATGATGAAACCCAGCCGGACCACTCGCTTACTCAGAAGATGAGGGGTTGGCGAGAAAACAAGGGAAGCATCCGAGCTCCGCGCAAATGGTCACAAGCCAAACGGAATGAAGGCCAACCGACTGATATAATGGAGGACCGATTTGCGGCACGCAACTAAACTCACCAGCGAAGCTTAATGTGCCCACGATGAGCACGATCCCGGCAAAACCCAGAAAGTGTTAATGGCACACAAACGATTTTGTTCCGGCAGATCGCGCGATAATTCCCTGTGCAACGGGATTGGTTTGCTAACCACGCGCGTTAACGCTTTCGCTTAACCAACCTTGCTTCAAGGTTACCTTGGCGCCGCTTCCCTGAGACCGCCCTTGGTTTCGATAAAGCCGATGATGCGATCCAATCCCTCGCTCTTTTTCAGATTGGTCATGACGAACGGTCGTTCGCCGCGCATGCGTCGCGCGTCGGTATCCATTTTTTCAAGCGACGCGCCGACATGCGGCGCGAGGTCGATTTTGTTGATGACCAGAAGGTCCGACCGGGTGATGCCGGGGCCGCCTTTCGACGGGATCTTGTCGCCCGCCGCGACGTCGATGACGTAGATCGTAAGATCGGCCAGTTCCGGCGAGAAGGTGGCGGCGAGATTGTCGCCGCCGGATTCGATCAGCACCAGATCGAGATCGGGGAATTTCGCGCGCATGTCCGCAACCGCCGCGAGATTCATCGAGGCGTCCTCGCGTATCGCGGTATGCGGGCAGCCGCCGGTCTCGACGCCCATGATTCGATCCGCCGTCAGCGAGCCCGAGCGCACCAGGAACTCGGCATCCCATTTGGTGTAAATGTCGTTGGTGATCGCCGCGATGTCGTAACGCTGCCGCATCGCCTTGCAGAGCAAATCCATCAGCGCGGTTTTTCCCGATCCGACCGGACCACCGACGCCGACACGAAGCGGGCCATGAGAACTGGGCATATCAAATTATCTTTCCGCTATGGTTGCGCATCGCTGATATTCTCATGACCGAAACAGCCTCGTGTACTGCGTCTCGTGCCGCAGGCTCGCGAGATCGGCGCGAAACGTCGCGCTGCCGAGATCTTCCAGCGTTGCCGCGATGGCCCGCCTGGCGGTCGCCGAGACAACCGGTTCGAGCGAGGCCAGCACGCGTTGGCTGTCGGTCTGGCCGAGCGGAATGAGTTTGCTCGCCGCCGATATCCAGTTCGACGTCAGCGCGTGAAGGAAGGCGTGCAGCGTCGGCGCGAGCCTGATCGCATGCGCGGCGCTGACGATACCGACTGCGACGGGATAGACGATCGCGCTACCGCAACGCGCGATCATCGCTTCAAGGCCGTCGCAATTCCAAGCATGGCGCGCAATCTCGATGAAGGCCCGCCCCTGCGCCGAGGTCTCGAGCTGCCGCTCGCGCGAGGGCACGAAGGCTGCCGCGAGCTCTGCGGTTTCGCGCAAACCGGCATCGTCGCAAAACTCCACCGCCCGGTGCGCCTGCGCCAGGAAAACGCCGTCGCAGAACCCTGCTCCATCCGCGAGCATCGCGGCAAGCCAATTCTGCAAGGAGACGGCATCTCTGATATCGCCCACCTCCACCGCCCATTCGATGCCGCTCGAATAGGCGAACCCGCCCACCGGAAACGACGGCGACAGCCAGGTCATCAGCCGGTACAGCGCCGCAGCCTCGCTCTCGGTCATCCCGCCGCGATCCAAAACGGGCTGCGGCTCATTTACGGTCATGAGCGTGGGAGTGGCCGTGATCGTGATGGTGATCGTCGGGATCGTGCGACGGATCATCATGCGCGGCGTGATGAGCGTGACCGTCGTGCGCGTGGCCATGTCCACCACCCGCGTAGGCCCCGCCTTCGGGATCGAACGGCGCCTCGATCTCGATCACGCGCGCTCCCAATCCCTTCACCAATGCTTCAATGACATGATCGCGCCGGATGCGCAGGCCCTTGGCCATGATCTGGGTCGGCAGATGGCGGTTGCCGAGATGCCAGGCGACCCTGATCAGATCATGCGGATCAGACCCGCGGATCTCGACCAGCAGCTCCGGCGCCGCCACCACCTCGATCAGCCGGTCGTCGTCGAGCACCAGCGCGTCGCCGCCGCGCAGCGCAACCGCGCTTTCGAGATCCAGCAGAAACGCAAGTCCGCGCGTGCCGGTCATTGCCATCCGCCGGCGGTGCCGGTCGTCGAAACCGAGCACGACGGTATCGACTGGGGCTTCGGTCCAGCGATGCTGGGCTTGAACTCGCGTTGCACGGATCATGCAGACCCTTGTTCTTGATTAGCGTACATCGACCTTTTCGGGCGTGATGACTTCGATTTTTGGTGGAGCTGAGAAGCATTTCACCGCGACGCGGCCAAAAGTCTTCATGTGCTCGGCGGCACGGTGCGGCACTAGCGCCTCGGCATTTTCCCATTGCTCGACAAACACCATTTTGGCGGGATCGGTGACGCTCTCATGCAGGTCATAGGCGATATTGCCTACTTCCTTGCGGGTCTCCTTGATGCAGGCGGTAGCCGCCGCAATGAATTCGGCGCGCGTTTCAGGCTTTACGGTCAGCGTGGCAACAACGTAAATCACAAGAATCCTCCCGGCTTTTTGTCCTGGCTCAGACGGCCGGGATCGACCTTAGAACAGGAAGTAGCGCTGCGCCATGGGCAGCACCTCGGCCGGCGGACAGGTCAGAAGCTCGCCGTCGGCACGAACCTCATAGGTTTCGGCGTCGACCTCGATCTTGGGCGTGGCGTCGTTATGGATCATGCTCTTTTTGGAAATCTTGCCGCGGGTGTTTTGCACCGCATAGAGTTTTTTGCCGATGCCGAGCTTGCGCGCTAGCCCGCCGGTAACAGCGGCCTTGGAAGTAAACACCACCGAAGACGCCGTCAGCGACTTGCCGAAGGCCGCGAACATCGGCTGATAATGCACCGGCTGCGGGGTTGGGATCGACGCGTTGGGATCGCCCATGGGAGCTGCCACAATCGAGCCGCCCTTGATGACGCAATCGGGCTTAACGCCAAAAAAACCCGGTGACCACAGCACGAGATCGGCGAGCTTGCCCTTCTCAACTGAACCTATCAGCTTTGAGACGCCATGCGCGATCGCGGGGTTGATGGTGTATTTGGCGATGTAGCGCTTGACGCGGAAATTGTCGTTGTTGCCCTTGTCCTGCGGCAACGAACCGCGCTGCTTCTTCATCTTGTCGGCGGTCTGCCAGGTGCGGATGATGACTTCGCCGAGCCGGCCCATGGCTTGCGAATCCGACGACATCATCGAGAGCGCGCCGAGGTCGTGCAGGATATCTTCAGCAGCGATGGTTTCTTTCCGGATGCGGCTTTCGGCGAACGCCAGATCTTCCGCGATGTTGGGATCGAGATGGTGGCACACCATCAGCATGTCGAGATGCTCGTCGATGGTGTTGCGGGTGAAGGGGCGCGTCGGATTGGTCGAGGACGGCAGCACGTTCTTCAAGCCGGCGATCTTGATGATGTCCGGCGCATGGCCGCCGCCGGCGCCTTCGGTATGGAAGGCGTGGATGGTGCGGCCCTTGAAGGCCTTTATCGTGTCCTCGACAAAACCCAACTCGTTCAACGTGTCGGAATGCAGCATCACCTGCACGTCGTAATCGTCGGCGACGGAGAGACAGTTATCGATCGCCGCCGGCGTCGTGCCCCAGTCCTCGTGCAGTTTCAGCGCACAGGCGCCACCCTTGATCATCTCCACCAGCGCCGCCGGGCGCGACGCATTGCCCTTGCCGGAAATGCCGAGATTGACGGGGAATGCGTCGAACGATTGGATCATCCGCGCCATGTGCCAGGGGCCGGGGGTGCAGGTGGTGGCGAAGGTGCCGTGCGATGGCCCGGTGCCGCCGCCCAGCATCGAGGTGACACCACTCATCAGCGCGTGCTCGATCTGCTGCGGGCAGATGAAATGGATGTGGCTGTCGAATCCACCGGCGGTGAGAATTTTCCCTTCGCCGGCGATTACGTCCGTCCCCGGGCCGATAACGATCGTGACGCCTCCCTGGATGTCGGGATTGCCGGCCTTGCCGATGGCGCTGATCATCCCCTCCTTGATCGCGACGTCGGCCTTCACGATGCCCCAATGGTCGACGATCAGCGCATTGGTGATGACGGTGTCGGCCGCGCCCTGCTTGTTGGTGATTTGCGACTGGCCCATGCCGTCGCGGATCACCTTGCCGCCGCCGAATTTCACTTCCTCGCCGTAAGTCGTAAAATCCTTCTCGACCTCGATGATGAGGTCGGTATCGGCCAGCCGCACCCGGTCACCGGTGGTCGGTCCGAACATGTCGGCATAGACGGAACGTTTGATCTTGACGGACATCAGAAAACTCCGTTCGCGGCGTGGTCGTGCGCGGCAGCCGTGGTCGTATCCGGAAGGATCACAGCTTGCCCATCACGTCGCCACGAAAGCCGTAGATGGTGCGTTTTCCCGCCAGCGCGACAAGCTGCACGTCGCGGGTCTGGCCCGGCTCGAACCGCACCGCGGTGCCGGCCGCGATGTCCAGTCGCATGCCGCGGGCTCTCTTGCGGTCGAATTTCAGCGACGGATTGGTCTCGAAGAAATGATAATGCGAGCCGACCTGAATCGGGCGGTCGCCGGTGTTGGCGACGGTCATCGTCAACGTCTTGCGGCCGGCATTGAGTTCGATCTCGCCGTCCTTGATGAAGAGTTCGCCCGGAATCATCAGCCCTCCCATTCGTAATAATGGCTGCGCACTCTCGCTTGCCATTTCATCAGACCTGCCGGACCGAACCAGCCTTCTTTTCGAAATCGGCAACGCTCGGCATCTTGTGAATGAAAACGTCGGTCACTCCCTCATCGAAGATGCCGCCCGAAATTCCCTTTTCCCGAAAGACCAGGACTGGAAGCCGCCGCGAAAACAATATCCTGGCCTCCAGATGATTCCATGGTGTCGGAAGCGGCATATCGTTCATCGCTTTGTCCTGCACACCGGGTTTCGAGATTCCGGCCTGCACCACGTACACGGACTTCTGTTCCGGATTCAAATTCTCCGTAGATGGAGCGGAAATGAACACGGGGATGAGCATGCCTGCTACCGGATCGGCTCGTGCACGGTGACGAGCTTTGTCCCGTCTGGAAAGGTCGCCTCGACCTGGATGTCGTGGATCATTTCAGGAATCCCGGGCATCACCTGCGCGCGAGTCAAAACCTGCGCGCCGGCCTGCATCAGATCGGCGACGGTGCGGCCGTCGCGCGCGCCCTCGACAATGAAGTCGGAGATGATTGCGACCGCTTCGGGATGATTGAGCTTGACGCCGCGCTCCAGCCGTCGCCGCGCCACCATGGCCGCCATTGAAATCAGAAGCTTGTCCTTTTCGCGGGGGGAGAGATTCATGCGCGCACTCGAATGATTTTGACCGGTCGATCTAATTGAGCCAGAGCCGCGGTAGCCGCACGGCGGAGGCGCGGCCGAGCACCGCGACCATGTCGGCGCGAAGCCTCGCGCCATCTTGGGCACAGAAACGCGCCATTGCAAATCCATTCCAGGCGGAGATTCCAACCTCTCCCGCAAAGCTATCCGCGGCCTCGCGGATCCGCTCCACCAAAGCGTCGTCGCCGGGCACAATCAGCGCCGCACCGATCGCAGCAGCACCCTTTGCAATTGCGGGACAGCCAAGCTTTTCGCCGATATCGCCCTCGAGCCGAACGTTTTCGGCGAACACCAGCCTGCCGCCACGCCGCAGCCGCCAGCGATCGACGAATTCGCCGCTTGTCATGCGTTCGCCCATCGCGGCGCGGCCGAAAACCACGATCTCGCACAGCAGCAGCGAGGCGCCCTCTGCCAGATCGATGTCGATGCGCCGCGATATCCGCGCGCGGTCGAACAGAATGGTTTCCTGCGGAAGCCAGGAAAGATGCGCGGCGGCAGCCGCCTTCAACGCGATATTGAGCTCGGCGGCGGGGCCAGCCGCGCGATAGATTTTTTCAGCCGACGCCGCGGTGACGACGAGGTGCGATCCTTCGCCGGCCGCGATATCGATATCAAAGCGGTCGCCGCCGGCGATGCCGCCCGCCGTATTGACGAATACTGCCGAGAGGCCCGCTTCTTCGGGGGAGGGAAAGCGCACGCGCAGCGAGCCGGACTCGTGCAGGTGACGGCGCCGCGTGACGCCGTTCTGAAGGTGGACGTCGAACGCGACCGCGCCCCGCGCACGGTTGGCCGCGAACACCTTTGAAGATGGGCTTGAAGGCTCAGTCTGCATCCATCCTCCGCTCGTCCTTGTCTGGCGCGAACCGTGCCCACCCCGGATCAAGCGTCCGGGCAGGCTTTCGCTCGAAAACGCCACAGCCATGCGCGACCTCGCCAGTCGCGCCGGTTGTTATAGCGCCATCTGGCGGCTGATTTCGCTCGCGTCGAGTTGAGCGCGATCACAGGAATATTTCACCGCACCCCGGTCCATGACCGCGAAACTGTCACCGAGTTCGCAGGCAAAGTCGAGATATTGTTCGACCAGCACGATCGCGATGTTGCCGAGGTTGCGCAAATACGAGATCGCCCGTCCAATGTCCTTGATGATCGACGGCTGAATGCCCTCGGTCGGCTCGTCGAGCAATAATAGTTTTGGCCGCATCACCAGCGCGCGGCCGATCGCAAGCTGTTGTTGCTGGCCGCCGGACAGGTCACCGCCGCGGCGCCCCAGCATCGATTGCAGCACCGGAAACAGCGAGAACACGTCATCGGGAATATAGCGGTCGTCGCGCTTCAACGGTCCAAACCCGGTCTTGAGGTTTTCCTCCACCGTCAGCAGCGGAAAAATCTCGCGGCCCTGGGGCACGAAGCTGATGCCCTTGCGCGCCCGCTCGTAGGGCTTGAGCCCCGTGATATCGGCGCCGTCGAAGGTGATGGAGCCCGAGGCAATCGGATACTGGCCGACCGTGGCGCGCAGCAGCGAGGTCTTGCCGACGCCGTTGCGCCCCAAGACGCACATCACCTTGCCGGGCTCGGCCTTCAGCGAGACGCCGCGCAGCGCCTGCGCCGCGCCGTAATAGAGGTTGATGTCCTTGACGCTCAGCATATGCGACCTCCGGTCGCGCGAATAGCGAATGGCGAATAGCGAATAGATGGGACTCTCATCGTTTGTGCACCCTTATTTCTATTCGCTATTCGCTACTCACTATTCGCTATCTACCCAAATACACTTCGATCACCCGCTCGTTCGACGAGACCTGATCGATGGTTCCCTCCGCCAGCACCGTGCCCTCGTGCAGGCAGGTCACCTTGACGCCGAGCTCGCGGACGAAGGTCATGTCGTGCTCGACGACCATGACCGTCTTTTCCTTGTTGATCTGCTTGAGCAGTTCCGCGGTCTGATGGGTTTCGACGTCGGTCATGCCCGCGACCGGCTCGTCGACCAGGAGCAGTTTCGGATCCTGCGCCAGCAGCATGCCGATCTCGAGCCACTGTTTTTGGCCGTGCGACAGGCTTCCTGCCAGGCGGTCGCGCGCGCCGGTGAGGCGGATGGTTTCCAGCACCCGCTCGATGCGTTCGGTCTCAGGCTTGCTTTCGCGCCAGAACAGCGTGCCCTTGACGCCGTGATCGACGTTGAGCGCGAGCAGCAAATTGTCCTCGATGGTCTGGCTCTCGAACACTGTCGGTTTCTGGAATTTCCGGCCAATGCCGAGTTCGGCAATGCGGGTCTCGTCGAGCCGGGTCAGGTCGGTGACGCCGTCGAACAGCACCGTGCCCTCGTCCGGCCTGGTCTTGCCGGTGATGATGTCCATCATCGTGGTCTTGCCGGCGCCGTTGGGGCCGATGATGGCGCGCATCTCGCCGGGTTCGAGGGCCAGCGACAGATTGTTGATGGCGTGGAAGCCGTCGAACGATACGTGCACGCCGTCGAGGTAAAGCAGTGCGGAAGTAGCGCGACTGTCCATGACGTTCATGCGATCACTCCGCGGGGTTCGGTTCGCTGACGCCGTCTTCGCGCGCCGCGCTCTCGGCGTTCACCAAGAGGCGTTGCGACTTCCACGGCGCCCACCATGCATTGAAGGTGCCGACGATGCCCTTTGGCAGCAACAACGTTACCAGGATGAACAGCGCGCCCAGCATGAACAGCCAGTACGGCGCCAACGGACCGGACGTGAAATAGGTTTTGGCGTAGTTGACGACGATCGCGCCGAGCGCTGCGCCAATCAGCGTGCCGCGGCCGCCGACGGCGACCCAGATCACCGCTTCGATCGAGTTACCCGGCGCGAATTCGGATGGATTGATGATGCCGACCTGCGGCACGTAGAGCGCTCCGGCCACGCCCGCCATGCAGGCCGACAGCGTGAAGACGAACAGCTTGTAGGATTCGACGCGGTAACCCAGAAAGCGCGTGCGCGACTCCGCATCGCGCACCGCGATCAGGACCTTGCCGAGTTTCGAGGTCACGACCCCACGGCAGATCAGAAAGCCGATAATCAGCGCAAGGCAACTCAGCGCGAGCAGGGCGGCGCGAGTGCCGTCGGCCTGCACGTTGAAGCCGAGAATATCCTTGAAATCCGTGAGGCCGTTGTTGCCGCCGAAACCGAAATCGTTGCGGAAAAATGCCAGCAGCAACGCGTAGGTCATGGCTTGCGTAATGATCGAGAGATAGACGCCGGTGACGCGGGAGCGAAATGCCAGCCAGCCGAAGCAGAATGCGAGCAGGCCCGGAGCCAGCACGACCATCAACGCGGCGAACCAGAACATATCAAAACCGTTCCAGTACCAGGGCAGTTTTGGGTAATTCAGGAACACCATGAAGTCGGGCAGGATCGGATTGCCGTAGACGCCGCGGCTGCCGATCTGGCGCATCAGATACATGCCCATCGCATAGCCGCCGAGCGCGAAGAACGCACCGTGGCCGAGCGAGAGGATGCCGCAATAGCCCCAGATCAGGTCGATCGCGAGCGCGAGAATCGCGTAGCAAACATATTTGCCAAATAGCGCCACCAGATAGGTAGGCACCTGGAACGCCGAACCCGACGGCAACAGCAGGTTCGACAGCGGGATCAGCACGCCGAACGCGGCGACGACCAGCACGAACATCGTCGCGGCGCGATCCAGCGAGCGCGTCAGCATGTGCGATATCATGCTTCCACCGCCCGCCCCTTCAGCGCGAACAGGCCGCGCGGGCGTTTCTGAATGAACAGAATGATGAGCACGAGAATGGCAATCTTGCCGAGCACGGCGCCCGCGACCGGCTCGAGGAATTTGTTGGCAATACCGAGCGTGAAGGCGCCGACCAGCGTGCCCCACAAATTACCGACGCCGCCGAACACCACCACCATGAAGCTGTCGATGATGTAGCTCTGGCCGAGATTGGGGCTGACGTTGTCGATCTGCGACAGCGCCACGCCCGCAATCCCGGCGATGCCGGAGCCGAGACCGAAAGTCAGCGCATCGACGCGCGAGGTCGCGATCCCCATCGACGCCGCCATCCGGCGGTTCTGCGTCACCGCGCGCATCTCAAGGCCGAGCGCGGTAAAGCGCAGCATCGCCAGCAGAATCGCAAACACGGCGAGTGTGAAGCAGAGGATCCAGAGCCGGTTATAGGTGATCGTGATCTGTCCGATCTCGAACGCACCGCTCATCCAGGAGGGGTTGCCGACCTCGCGGTTGGTCGGACCAAACATGGTACGCACGGCCTGTTGCAGCACCAGCGACAGGCCCCAGGTCGCGAGCAGCGTTTCCAGCGGGCGGCCGTAGAGAAAGCGGATGATACTGCGCTCGATCAGGACGCCGATGCCGCCGGCGACCAGAAAGGCCAGGGGAACCGCGATCAGCAGCGAATAATCGAACAGGCCGGGATAGCTTGTGCGGATGGTTTCCTGCACGACGAAGGTAACATAGGCCCCGATCATCACCATCTCGCCATGGGCCATGTTGATGACGCCCATCACGCCGAAGGTGATGGCAAGACCAATCGCCGCAAGCAGCAGGACCGAACCGAGCGACAGGCCGTACCAGGCATTCTGCACCGCCGACCACAGCGAAAGATTGCTCTGGATCGCGGCGATCGCAGCCACCGCGGCTTTGGCAACCGCGGGCGGCTGATCGCCGCCGATGTCGTTCAACAGCGCCAGCGCCTCCTGGTCGCCGCGCGCCTTGATGGTGGCGATGGCCTCCAACTTCTCGACGTCGGTGGCATCGGATTTGAACAGCAAGATGGCCGCGCGCGCCTCGGAGAAAGCAAGCTTGGCGGCCTTGTTGGTTTCCTTGGCCAGCGCGCCATCGACGACCGGCAGGAATGTCTCGTCATGGGTTTTGAAGACCGATTGCGCCGCCGCAATCCGCTTGGCGGGATCCGGCGACAGCAGCGTCAGGCCGCCGAGCGCAGCCTCGACGGTGCGGCGCAGGCGGTTATTGAGCCGCACGGCGCTGGCGCTGTCGGGAACGCTCGCGGCTGCGCCGGTTGCGGCGTCGATCGACTTGCCGTCGAGGTCGGTCAAGTAGACTTTCTTGCTGTCGGGATCGGCCGTCAGGCGGCCGTCCTGCAACGCGCTTATGATCGCAAAGGCGAGCGGATTGCCCGACGTCGCGACCGCGCCGATCGCTTCCTCGGTGTCGGAAAAATCGTCATTGGCGAACTTGCCGACCGCGTCCTCGAAGGCTCCGGCGAACGCCGGCAGCGCGAACGCGATCAGCGCAATCGAGAGCGCAAGCGCGCGAAGGCGAAAGAAGACGTTGGCAGGCACTGCGCTACCCCGGCGGAAGTAGAGAGAAGGCGGCGGCATCGCCGCCTTCTCCGGTCACATCAGTAGTCAGGAGCCCTGACCGCCGCACTTGTTGGTCTTGACGTTGTAGTTGCCGCACTTCTTGCCGACCCAGTCGCCGATCAGGTCCTTGGAGCCTTCCAGCTCCTTCGACCATGCGTCGCCGGCCACCAGGCCAGGGGTCTTCCACACCACGTCGAACTGGCCGTTGCCCTTGATTTCGCCGATGAACACCGGCTTGGTGATGTGGTGGTTGGGCAGCATCTTCGAGATGCCGCCCGTCAGGTTCGGCGCTTCGGTGCCGGGCAGCGCGTCGATCACCTTGTCCGCATCGGTCGACTTCACCTTTTCCACCGCCTTGACCCACATGTTGAAGCCGATGACGTGCGCCTCCATCGGATCGTTGGTGGTGCGCTTCGGATTCTTGGTGTAGGCCTGCCAGTCCTTGATGAACTTCTCGTTCGCAGGCGTCTTGATCAACTCGAAGTAGTTCCAGGCGGCGAGATGGCCGAGCAGCGGCTTGGTGTCGATGCCGGCGAGTTCTTCTTCACCGACCGAGAACGCGACCACCGGAATGTCGGTCGCCTTGATGCCCTGGTTGCCGAGTTCCTTGTAGAAGGGAACGTTGGCGTCGCCATTGATGGTCGAGACCACCGCGGTCTTCTTGCCGGCCGAGCCGAACTTCTTGATGTCGGCGACGATGGTCTGCCAGTCACTATGACCGAACGGCGTGTAATTGATCATGATGTCTTCCTGCTTGACGCCTTTCGACTTCAAGTAGGCTTCGAGAATCTTGTTAGTGGTGCGCGGATAGACGTAGTCGGTGCCAGCCAGCACCCAGCGCTTCACCTTTTCGTCCTTCATCAGGTAGTCGACGGCGGGGATCGCCTGCTGGTTTGGCGCGGCACCCGTGTAGAACACGTTGCGCTCGCTCTCTTCGCCCTCATACTGGACGGGATAGAACAGGATGTTGTTGAGCTCCTTGAACACCGGCAGCACCGACTTGCGCGACACCGAGGTCCAGCAGCCGAACACGACCGCGACCTTGTCCTTGGTGATCAACTCACGCGCCTTTTCGGCAAACAGCGGCCAGTTCGAGGCGGGATCGACAACCACGGCCTCGAGCTTCTTGCCGAGCACGCCGCCCTTCTTGTTCTGCTCGTCGATCAGGAACAGGACGGTGTCCTTCAGCGTGGTTTCGCTGATCGCCATGGTGCCGGATAGCGAGTGGAGGACGCCGACCTTGATGGTGTCGTCGGCCGCTTTCGCGCCTGTGAAACTGGCCAAGCCCAATATCAACCCGGCGGTCGCCGCCAGCCAGCGACGACGGCTCGAAGGCGTCGCTTTGCTTTGAATAATTTGGATAGGCATGAGCTGTGATCTCCCTGACGCAGACGTGGAAAAACGCTGCGACGGCCCCCGCGGCCGCCTGCGTTAACGGAATCGCAAGAACCATGCCACCGTCGCTGATGGAGATAAGCAAATGGCTTCGTTGAGGAATCTTGCTCTAGCCGCCAGCCTCCGGCGCTGCTTTCGCTCATTTTTTAGACAGAACAAATGTATGCTTTGTCGGCAAAATGTATAATTTGTAGGCAAAATCGGCCGATTGTCTAAATTTCCGGCATCGATTCATTTCGCATCGCAGCGTCCAAAGCTGCATTTCACCTTGAAAGTGCCCGGTTCGTGTTCCATATGGATGCCAAGACCTTTTCGTTTCATCGAATCGGGTCGTCGCGAGCCGCGTGTTCTAAGCCTCCAGGGTTCTAACCTCCGAGGCTTCTGGCTTGCCCTTTCAGCTAACCCGACCGACGCCCCAACACGCGGGTGTCCCTGACACCCAAGCCGTGCTCCTGGCTGATATTGCCAGGCGCCTGTCTTTTGACATGGAAAGAACCCTTCTTTTGACCTCCTTTCAGGATTTCGGCCTCGCCGATCCAATCGCCCGTGCGCTCAAGCAAGAAAATTATCTGACGCCCACACCCATCCAGGCCCAAACCATTCCGCTCGCACTCGCCGGCCGTGACGTCGTCGGCATCGCCCAGACCGGCACCGGCAAGACCGCAGCATTCGCGCTTCCGATCCTGCATCGCATCCTTGAGAACCGCGTCAGGCCGCAGCCGAAGGCCTGCCGCGTACTGGTGCTGAGCCCGACCCGGGAATTGTCCGGACAGATCCTCGACAGCTTCAACGCCTATGGCCGCCACATGCGCCTGACCTCGGCGCTGGTGATCGGCGGCGTGCCGATGGGACGCCAGGTCCGCTCGATCATGCAGGGCGTCGAGGTGCTGGTGGCGACGCCCGGCCGCCTGCTCGACCTCGTGCAAAGCAACGGCTTGAAGCTCAACCAGGTCGAGTTCCTGGTGCTTGACGAGGCCGACCGCATGCTGGACATGGGCTTCATCAACGACATCCGGAAGATCGTCGGCAAGCTGCCGATCAAGCGGCAGACGCTGTTCTTCTCGGCGACGATGCCGAAGGATATCGCCGAGCTTGCCGAGCAAATGCTGCGCGATCCGGCGCGTGTCGCCGTGACCCCGGTCGCCTCGACCGTCGAGCGCGTCACCCAGCGTATCATCCAGGTCGACTTCGCGGCCAAGCCCGCGTTCCTCGCCCAGCTCCTGAAGCAGGAACCGGTCGACCGGGCGCTGATCTTTACCCGGACCAAGCATGGCGCCGACAAGGTGGTGAAAAGCCTCGCCAAGGCCGGTATTGCCGCCAACGCCATTCACGGCAACAAGTCGCAGAACCACCGCGAGCGGGTGCTGGCGGCGTTCCGCTCCGGCGAGATCCGCACCCTCGTCGCCACCGACATCGCCGCCCGCGGCATCGATGTCGACGGCATCAGCCATGTGGTGAATTTCGACCTGCCCAACGTGCCCGAAACCTACGTCCATCGCATCGGCCGCACCGCACGCGCCGGCGCCAACGGCATTGCGATCTCGCTGGTCGCCGGTGCTGAGGAAGTTGCCTATCTGCGTGACATCGAACGCCTGATCCGCATCGCGCTGCCGCGGGAAGACCGCCGCACGCCGGGTCACCGCGACGCGGCCCCCGCGCCGGCACAACATCGCGGCGGCCGGCCGCACGGTCATGCCCATGGTGTCCGTGCACATGATGCAGCTCAAGGGCCGAAAGGGCCTCGCCGACCCCGCCGTTCGGGTGGTAATCATGGTGCTCCACCAAGCAATCGCCAAGAGCCGCACCGTGCGCCACATGGCGGCGGCAAGACTGAAGGGATACAAGGCGTCGCCTTTTTGCATCGCGAAAGCCGTCCAAAGCTCCGCCCCAACCGCAACCAGCAACCACGCTAGCCGTCGATCGATCTGGAGAACCACATGGCTAAAGAAGAGCTGATCCAGTTCGAGGGACTGGTCACCGAAATCCTCCCCGACGCGCGTTATCGCGTCCAACTCGACGCCGGGCACGAGATCGTCGCCTATACCGCGGGCAAGATGAAAAAAAACCGGATCAAGACGCTGGCGGGCGATCGGGTGACGATCGAGATGTCGCCCTATGACCTCGAGAAAGGGCGGCTGATCTTCCGCCACAAGGACGAGCGCCCAAGTGCCACTGGCGCTCCGCGCGGCGCCCCGCCCCGCGGCGGTCAATTCCGCCGCCGATAGATGCCGTCCGGGCAGCCTCGACGCCCCGCATGACGGCCGCCCGTCACAACATCGTGTCGCTGCGCGGGCGGCCTTGCGGCGCCCTCGCGCCGGATTCAAAAAATCGTGTGGGTCAGGATTGTTTTGGAGACTTGATTCCAATAATATGGCCGCAATCGATTTTCGGCCGGACGACATTAGCTATCCCCCGGTACAGCCGGTTCAGGCGCTGACGACCCTTCCAAAAATTCGATCTCACCAGCCCGCCGAAAGTGGGTTTCGACATTTGATATCTGAGAAGGGACTATCCCGTGAGCATGGGAACCGTGAAGTGGTTTAACGCAACCAAGGGCTACGGCTTCATCCAGCCGGATGACGGCGGCAACGATGTGTTCGTCCATATCAGCGCGGTCGAGCGTGCCGGACTTGGGACGCTGCGTGAAGGCCAGAAAATCTCCTACGAGATCGTGGCGGATCGCCGCTCCGGCAAGTCTTCGGCCGACAATCTGCGCGCTGCCGGCTAGACGATTTCCGAACGGGCCTTGTTCGGCAAAGGCCCTGGCCTTTGCGGAAATCCTGCCTTGACAAGACCAGGCATCGGGATAGGGGGGAGCCTCGCGACTCCTCCCCTCCCACACCACCGTACATACGGGTCCGTATACGGCGGTTCACTGGGTTGAGCGCGAACGGTTTTTTGTTCGTCCGCGCCAGAGGCTCAGACAGTGGGCACCGTCGGGTTGGCTTCGGCTACTTTGAACAGCGCCGTCTGGGCTTCACCCTTTCCCGCCGTTCCGAAAGGCCAGCGACCTGGATTTTCAACCGTATGGCCACTCGAGATTCCCATATCCAAGTGTCTTTTCCAGCGTTCGGGCCTTCAGCGAAACTCGTTCCGCCTACTATGCCGTCTGCTGACTTCTCCGCCGCGATCACGAGCCTTACAACTCGCTCAGTCCGCTTTCCCGGACGCGACGGAGATCTCCCGAGGTAAGATCGACCGCCTTCCCTGCACGCCCGCCGGATTTACCACCCCGTCCCTTGATGACCATGGACTTCGCGATCACTTGCTCGCTCGTCCGGCCGGGTAGGCCTCGTTATCCGGTTCTTGTCCATCGGGCCGCAAGTTTGCTCCACGCTTCCTTCAGACCCCACCTCGCGGTGACGCCCTTGCGCTTCGCTAACCCTTCGCCGCCATCAGGCTGGGTAAAGGACTTCCACCTCCAAGCTGTCGATCATGCTCGGCACACAAGAAAATGGCCGCGCTGGCTGCGCGGCCCTTTTTGTTTGGCGTATTTGGCGAAGCGCCGCTTGCGCGCGGGCGCAACCGGGCAATAGCCGAAGTTACAACGTCGGACAGGCGGGCAGACCGCCCGCAGGGGGATAGTAAACGCAGGTCGCCTGCCGCGGACGGGTATAGGCGACATCGCTCAGAATGATGCCGGACTTCGCCATCACATAGCCGATGGTGGGTACGTAGAGATAGCTGACCTCGCTGAAGATCAGATAAGTGCCGGCGACCGCGAGCGCCGTCGGGATCGTAACGGTGGAACTAACCGCGCGCGCCGTGCCCCCTTGATACGCCTTGCTCCACTGCACGCGGGCCTGCAGCGAGTTGGGATCGACGTACAATTCCGAGATGATCGCGTTGACGGGCGCCGTCGGATAGGGCGTCATGACTCCGTTGCTGGCGGCAAAATAGTTACTGAGGTCGGCGTCCGCGACCCCCGCGGGCGGCGATTGCGACGTGAGGTCCGACAGCGTGCGGGCCATCAACGTGACCTTGCGATCGACCGCCACCCCAGATGAAAACTCGAGGGTGCCAAAGAACAGCACCAGCATGATCGGCACGATCACCGCGAATTCGGTCGCAGCGATTGCGCTGCGGTCTTCCAGCAGGCCACGCGCCGAGCGCCTCGCGCGAAGCCACATTTTCGATACCGCTGTCATGACGCTGCTCATGGGCAAGATCCGTTGTAAGGCTCGTTCCTGAACGCAGCGGTCGCGGACAACAGCCGCTTGCTGCCCGCCAGGTTCGAGATGTTATAGCCAAGCCCGGTGACGAACAGCGGCCATTGATAGAACAGCCTCACGACCACGATGCTGCACGGGCCGCCCGGGTTGTACTGCATGTTGTTGACAAAATTGCCGCCGCCGTCGATCTGGCTGTTGACCGTCACGTTCTGGAACGAGTTGTAGCTCTGGACGTCGATATAGATGTTGCTGCAGGTGAACAGCGCCGGAACCTGGCCGCAAACATAGGTCGCGAATTGCGATTGCGTGTAGGACGCGGTCTGCGCCTGCCCGGTGAAGATCATGCGCGCGGAATTCTGGTTGATGGTCTCCAGCACCTGGCCGGCGAAGAACATCAACGCGGTCTCGATGATCGCAAACAGCAGCGCAAAGAATACCGGAGCGACCAGCGCGAACTCGACGGCGGCGGAGCCGCTGCGGTTGCGGCGGAATCGGCGCCATAGACCTTTGACGGAAGCCGTTGAAGCAACGGACGGCATGAAGAAATCCCCGGACAGCAACAAACTACCCGCGAACAGTAGAGGAGATTCATTGTTGAAAGCTTGTGCGCGGTCAGAACAAGCTGCCCGTCCGCATTATCCGATCGTTAACCAGAGCGGCGGCGAGGCCAAGGCTAACCGCCAGCGCCCGCCTTGCAGAGCGGCGTACACGAAAGCATCTCACGCTCATCGACGCCACGAAACACCGTAACCATCCCGTCGCCTGAATCGTCGGCGCGCGGAGCGTCCTGCGTATGGGCATCGACCAGGCTGCGCAACGCCAGCGAGAGCGTCCCGGTTTGCCGCGCCCGTGCCAGGGCCTCGGCCTGCGCAGGCTTCAGCTCGAGCGTGGCGGTCTTGCCGACCACCGAATTCTGGCCATCCTTTTCGCGCGGGGCCTGATCGATGGCAAGAACGCGGATATTCGGCAGAATGATTTCGGACGTGATGACATCCTTGCCGGTTGTCGCATTCTTCTGTCGCCTCGACAGGATCACGTCGACGCGGTCGTTGGGCAGGATGAAGCCGCCGGCACCCGTTTCAGGGGAAATTTCGGTCGAAACCGCCCGCATGCCGCCCGGCAATACCGCCGCCATAAATCCAGAGCCGTTGGTCTTGACGAGCTTCGGATCGCGGATCGGTTCGCCCGCGATGAAGGGCGAGCGAGCGATCGATCCAGTGAGCTGGGAGGTCGCGTCCGGGCGATCGCCGCGGCGAATGAAGTTGTTGCTCGCGGTCGCCGAGGGCCAAGTCTGCCATTGCACATCGTCGGGGCCGACGGATTGCCCCAGCGCGATATCCGACTTCGCCACCAGAACATCGACCGTTGGCAATTGTGCCACCGGCTCGACTGCAACTGTCTTGGTGTCGGAGCCGCTTGCGAGATAGGCCGCAACGCCGCCCGCCGACAGTGCGATGGCCAGAACCACAATACGCGCGGTTTTCATTCGGCTTACTCTTTACGCTACTCTGTTGGCCTCGAAATCCCGCAAATCCTTTTGAGATAGGCGACAGACCGGGGCCGAAAGACACAACGATCCGGACCTGAAGATCCTGACGATCACACTTGGCCAATCTGCCTTTAATAGATGAACGAACTGCAAACCAGGAGCCGACAAGGCGATCAATGATCGCTCCGGCCTATCGCCGGAACGGAAAGGCCAGTTGCCCGACGATCTCGGCAGGCATGGCGGCCTCGTCCTTACCGTAGTTATCCGGAAGTTCGTTTTCCGGCATCCGGAAGGTGCCGAACAGCAGATCCCAGATCGGGAAAGTGCCGGCGAAATTGGTGTTGCCGCCCTCTCCCAGCGCGGTGTGATGCCAACGGTGGAACATCGGCGTCGCCAGCAAATATTTGAACGGGCCGAGCGTCCAGTTCAGGTTGGCGTGCACGAACGCGGAATGGAAGGTGGTGAAGGGTCCGACCCAGAGCATGACGTTCGGCGAGATACCCGCCATCAAGAGGATGACGTCGACCAAGATGGTGCCGAGGAACAGGTTCACGGGATGAAAGCGCGCCGCTGAAATCCAGTCCAGCTCTTCGGACGAATGATGGATCGCGTGATATTTCCAAAACCCGCCACCATGAAACATCCGATGCAGCCAATACAGCATGAAGTCCGACATCACCAGAAACAGCAATCCCTGCAGCCATAATGGCAGCGCGGCGAGCGGACCGTGACCGTTGTCGTAGAAGGCAATCAGCTCGTCGGCGTCGTGGATGTTGAAAACCACGCCGGCGCCGAGCACGAGCAGGCCGATCCGCAATACGCGCGCGAACAGCGGGACGAAGAACCAGTAGCAAATGTCGGTGACCAGTTCGCGCTTGCGCCACCACGGCGTGCCGGGATTGCAGGCCCAGAAATGGGTCAAGACCGAAAACACCAGCGCTAGCCCGATCGTAATGGGCACCACCTTCTCGATCGTCTGGCCGAGCATCTCGACGACTTCAAGCGGCAGATTGGACATGGGCGCCTCACCGGATCAGCTCCCTGAAGAGGTACCCCTTGCGCACTTAAGGAGCCGTGAACGGAGCGCCCCGGCGCCGCGCCCGCCCAGTCTCTATAATGTGGCGTTCGAAACCAATATCGAATTGCAGCGCAGGGCTTAATGCGAAATTTACTCTGCTGGCGAAGAGCCGGTTCCTGCGAGGTTTACGCAGTCGAATTAACCGCGCCGAAATTTGTCCGACCTTAGGGTGACGGCATGGTCACGGTGCTGAGAACGCCGTCGAGACCAGACCCTAGTTCGACCAGCCACGTGTACATGGAGTTACCTGATGAAGAACCTTATTGCTCGTTTCGTGAAAGATGAGTTGGGCGCCACCGCGATCGAATACGGCCTGATCGCAGCTGGCATCTCGCTCGCGATCATTGCTGCGGTCAACGGCCTCGGCACCAACCTGAGCGCGAAGTTCACCTCGATCAACGCCTCGCTGAAGTAAGCGACGGTTACGGCCGAGCACCAGGGGCCCCGGCTATTCCGGGGCCTTTGTTGTGTTGGCCGTCACGTTGCGTATTGCGTATGGGTAAACCTGATCCCGTTGCTGCCGCGGCAAGAAAGGCCCTGCCTTCGCCCGGCAAGGAAGACAGCGCGCCCGTGCAGCTGGTTTGCCTGGCGCTGGCGCTGTCGGTTGTCGTGCTTGGCTGCCGCATCGCCAGTATCTGGTGAAGCGCCGGCGTTTTCCGATTGTTTAACTCCGGCGGCTAGAATTCGGCGATGCCCCGATCCCCCGCGGGCAGTATGGCGTCTGTAAACTCATGATTCTCGATATTGTGCGCCTTTCTCTGTTTCCGGCTCTGATGGCGTTCGCAGCCGCCAGCGACCTCCTGACCATGACGATTTCGAACCGGGTGTCGCTGGCACTGGTCGTGGGTTTCCTGGTTGTTGCGCTCGCAAGCGGCATGGGCCTGTCGGACATCCTGTTGCATGCGGGCGCCGGCGCGGCCGTGCTGACGGTGGCCTTTGCCTGTTTCGCTATGGGCTGGGTCGGCGGCGGCGACGCAAAAGTCGCAGCCGCGGCCGCACTTTGGTTCGGTTTTGCCGATCTGATGAATTATCTGGTCTATGCCTCGCTGTTCGGCGGCGCCTTGACGCTGCTGCTGCTCCAGTTCCGGCAATGGCCGCTACCCTATGCTCTGGCGGGCCAGACCTGGCTGCTCAGGCTGCACGCCAAGGAGAGCGGGATCCCCTATGGCATCGCACTCGCCCTCGGCGCGCTGGCGATCTATCCAGAGACCGAATGGGTGAGAGCGATCGACCTCGCCCACTTCGCGGTCCGCTGACCGCGCAAGTAACTCTCCGTTAAGGCAATTTACTCACGCTCCATTAACCATGCTTTGACGAATAGCTGGTCAACTCCCATCACGGCGGCGGAAGCGTCGCGGCGTAATGTGGAAAGTGAAGCGTATGAACACCGCACGCATTATCGTGCCGACCATCGCACAGGGTGCCGGCGGCGTTGCCGCATATCCTGCGAGCGGGTCCGATCACACGCCAGCCCCGACCGAGCCGGTTGCAGCATTGCAGACGGTACACGTGCTTGCCGCGAAGCCCGACATCGGGCCCGGCCGAGCGGTCAAGCCCAAGAGGACACCGGCATGAAGTTCAGGGTAACTCGGAGGAAGATGCGAACTTTCACGGTTCGCGCCCTGTCGTTTTCGGCGGTCGCCGCGCTCACCCTCAATCCGGCTTTGATGCCCGTGGTAGCGAGCGATTATCGCGTCGCGGCCCCGTTGGTCGCCGACGGGGACATGAACGCCCGTTTCCTGTCGCTCGGCATCGGCAAATCGATCGTGATCGATTTGCCGCGCGATATCAAGGATGTGCTGGTTGCCGATCCGAAGATCGCCAACGCCGTCGTCCGTTCCTCCCAGCGCGCCTATATCATCGGCGCCGCGGTGGGCCAGACCAATATCGTGTTTTTCGATTCCGCCGGCCAGCAGATTGCCGCCTACGACATCGCGGTCAAGCGCGATCTCAACGGGGTGCGCGCTGCCTTGAAGCAGACGCTGCCCAATTCCGACATTCAGGTCGACGGCCTCGGCGATGGCGTCGTATTGACGGGCACAGCGGCGAGCCCGATCGAGGCGCAGCAGGCAGCCGACCTCGCAGGCCGCCTCGCTGGCGGCGCCGACAAGGTCGTGAACTCGGTCGCCGTCCGCGGCCGCGACCAAGTGATGCTGAAGGTCACGGTCGCCGAAGTCGCGCGCTCGATCATCAAGCAGATGGGCATCGACCTTTCCGCCAATTTGAACTACGGCACCGCGGTCGTCAGCTACAACAACGTCAACCCCTTTACAGCGCTGGGCCGCGCGCTGGTCGCCAACAACACCGCAACGACTTCGTTCGGTGGCAAGCCTACGATCCAGGCCACGCTGCGCGCGATGGAAAGCGCAGGCGTGGTCCGGACATTGGCGGAACCGAACCTGACGGCGATTTCCGGGGAATCCGCGACCTTCATTGCCGGCGGCGAGTTTCCGATTCCCGCGGGTTATGCCTGCGATCCCACGACGCATGTTTGTACCACCCAGATCAGCTTCAAGAAGTTCGGTATTTCGCTCAACTTCACTCCGGTGGTGCTGACCGAGGGGCGGATCAGCCTGCGGGTGATGACCGAAGTCTCGGAGCTGGCGAACGACAATTCGATCACGCTGTCGCAATCGGTCACCGCCACTACGGTGAACTCGGTGACCATTCCCTCGATCAAGACCCGCCGGGCCGAGACCACCCTGGAGATTCCCTCGGGCGGTTCGATGGCGATGGCCGGCTTGATCCAGGATCAAACCAAGCAAGCGGTCAACGGGATGCCCGGACTGATGCAGCTCCCGATCCTGGGAACGCTGTTCCGCAGCCGCGACTACGTCAACAACCAGACCGAGCTGATGGTGCTGGTGACGCCCTACATCGTTCGCGCGGTGGCGCAGAAGGACCTGTCGCGGCCGGATGACGGATTCGCGTCGGCCTCCGACCCGCAATCCGATCTGTTGGGCAGCGTCAATCGCATCTACGGCATACCGGGCCGCACCGAGCCGCCGGCCCGCAATTACCGCGGCGCTTACGGCTTCATTACCGACTGAAGCGGGACGAGGACGAAAACGATGACAGTCAGAACATCCTTCGATCGCAGTCGCGGCCTCCGCAGGGCGGGAACGCTGATCGGTCTTGCCGTCGCGCTTTCGGGCTGCATGCGGACCGGCGAAGAAGTGACGACGGCGAGCATTCCCGAGGATTATCGCCTGCGCCACCCGATCGCCATCGAGGAAGCCAACAAGTCCATCGTCGTCTTTGTCGGGCAGGGGCGCGGCGGGCTTTCTGCCGAACAGCGCGCCGACGTGATCGGTCTGGCACGGGCCTGGCTGCGCGAGGCGACCGGCGCGATCAATGTGGACGTGCCGGTCGGCACGCCCAACGCGCGGATGGCGGCGGATTCGATGCGGGAAATCCATGCTCTGCTCGGCGCCGCCGGCGTGCCGCCGCGCGGCATGGTCGTGCGTCAATATCACCCGGAGAATCCGCGCCACATGGCAGCGATCCGGCTGAGCTATCCGAAGATCGCGGCTGAGGCCGGACCCTGCGGCCTGTGGCCGGAAGACATCGGGCCCTCGATCAAGAACAAGAGCTATTTCGAGAACAAGCAGTACTACAATTTCGGCTGCGCCTATCAGCGCAACATGGCGGCGATGGTCGACAATCCTGCCGATCTCGTGCAGGCGCGGCCCGAGACGCCTCCCGATATGATGCGGCGGTCCGCCGCCTTCGAGAAATATCGCAAGACGACGACAACCACGACCATCTATCCCGAGGCCGACAAGGCCAAACTCAGCGAATTGGGCAAATGATCAGCTACGCTCGCCAGAACTCCGAAGGGCAGCCGGGGGTCGCGCCACCAGCGGCGGACGACCATATCGCCCCGGCACCGCGGGTATCCGTGCAGGCCTTTTGCGAGACGGTGGAAACCGCTGCCGCCGTGCAGTCGGCGGGCGAAGACCGTCGCCTCAACAAGGCGCACCTGAAGATTCAGATGGGCGGCATGGCGGCCGCGATCGAGGCCTATCGCTCCGCGCCCACGCCCAACGTGATCATGCTGGAGGCCGACAGCCGCAGCGATATTCTGGCCGGCCTCGATCAGCTCGCGACCGTTTGCGACCCCGGCAGCCGGGTGGTCGTGATCGGCCGCGTCAACGACGTCACACTGTATCGCGAACTGGTCCGCCGCGGCATCAGCGACTATGTCATTGCGCCGGTCAACACGCTCGATGTGGTACGCTCGATCTGCAACCTGTTCTCGGCGCCGGAGGCAAAATCCGTCGGCCGCATCATCGCTGTGGTCGGTGCCAAGGGTGGTGTCGGCGCCTCCACCATCGCCCATAATGTCGCCTGGGCCATCGCGCGCGATCTGGCGATGGATTCCGTGGTGGCCGATCTCGACCTCGCCTTCGGCACCGCAGGCCTCGACTACAATCAGGACCCCCCGCAAGGCATCGCCGACGCGGTGTTTTCGCCCGACCGGATCGATACCGCCTTCATCGACCGCCTGCTGTCGAAATGCACCGACCATCTCAGCCTGCTGGCGGCGCCGGCGACGCTGGAGCGGGTCTACGACTTCGGCGCCGACGCGTTCGACGCGATCTTCGACACGTTGCGCACCACGATGCCCTGCATCGTGCTCGACGTGCCGCATCAATGGTCCGGATGGACCAAGCGCGCCCTGGTCGGCGCCGACGATATCCTGATCGTCGCGGCACCCGACCTCGCCAACCTGCGCAACACCAAGAACATATTCGATCTGCTGAAGTCGGCGCGGCCCAACGACCGGATGCCGCTTTATTGCCTGAACCAGGTCGGCGTGCCGAAGCGGCCCGAGATCAACGCCGGCGAATTCGCCAAGGCGATCGAGAGCCAGCCGATCGCCGCCGTCCCGTTCGAACCGCAAATGTTCGGCTCGGCTGCCAATAATGGCCAGATGATTGCGGAAATCTCCGCCAACCATCGCACCACCGAGATCTTTCTGCAGATCGCGCAGCGGCTGACCGGCCGCGGCGAGACCAAGAAACCCCGGGGGGGATTCCTGTCGCCCCTGATCGAGAAGCTGCGGGCAAAGTAGACCGCCCGCCTGGAGTAGCATCGTGTTCGGTAAGCGTAGCGGAACGGAGAATGATGCGCGGGTAACGAAGCCCGCCGCCGCGCCGGAGACTGCTCCGGCGCCCGCGGTTTCGCGCGTTCCGGCTCCGCCCTCGGTCTCCTCGCCGCCGCTTGCGCCGGCAAAACCGCCGCCGCCACCACCGGTGGCGGAAGCGCGCCGCTCCGATACCTACTATCAGGTCAAGGCGACGATTTTCGGCGCGCTGATCGAGGCGATCGACCTCGCCCAGCTCGCCAAGCTCGACAGCGAGTCGGCGCGCGAAGAAATTCGCGACATCGTCAACGAGATCATCGCGATCAAGAACATCGTGATGTCGATCGCCGAGCAGGAGGAGCTGCTCGACGACATCTGCAACGACGTGCTCGGCTATGGTCCGCTCGAGCCCTTGCTGTCGCGCGATGACATCGCCGATATCATGGTCAACGGCGCCGGCACGGTGTTCATCGAAGTCGACGGAAAGATCCAGCGCACCGGCATCCGGTTCCGCGACAACCAGCAGCTCTTGAACATCTGCCAGCGCATCGTCAGTCAGGTCGGCCGGCGCGTCGACGAATCCTCGCCGATCTGCGACGCGCGCCTTGCCGACGGCTCGCGCGTCAACGCCATCGTGCCGCCTTTGGCGATCGACGGTCCCGCGCTCACGATCCGAAAATTCAAGAAGGACAAGCTGACGCTGGACCAACTGGTCAAATTCGGCGCGATCTCGCCGGAAGGCGCGGAGATCCTGCAAATTATCGGACGCGTCCGCTGCAACGTTCTGATTTCCGGCGGCACCGGCTCGGGCAAGACGACGCTGCTCAATTGCCTGACCAACTATATCGAACACGACGAACGCGTCATCACCTGCGAAGACGCCGCCGAGCTTCAGTTGCAGCAGCCGCACGTGGTGCGCCTGGAAACCCGCCCGCCGAACATCGAGGGTGAAGGCCAGGTTACGATGCGCGAGCTGGTGCGAAACTGCCTGCGTATGCGTCCCGAGCGCATCATCGTCGGCGAAGTCCGCGGGCCGGAAGCGTTCGACCTGTTGCAGGCGATGAACACCGGCCACGACGGATCGATGGGAACGCTGCACGCCAACAATCCCCGCGAAGCGCTGTCGCGCTGCGAATCGATGATCACGATGGGCGGCTTTTCGCTGCCCTCGCGAACCATTCGCGAGATGATCTGCGCCTCGATCGACGTCATTATCCAGGCCGCCCGTCTGCGCGACGGCTCGCGGCGCATCACCCACATCACCGAGGTGATGGGCATGGAAGGCGATACCATCATCACCCAGGACCTGTTCCTGTACGACCTCGTCGGCGAGGACGCGAACGGCAAGATCATCGGCCGGCATCACTCGACCGGTATCGGACGGCCGCGGTTCTGGGATCGCGCGCGCTACTACAACGAAGAGAAGCGGCTTGCGGCAGCGCTTGACGCCGCGGAAGTAGCCGATAAGGGCTGAGGGCCACACCGTGAAGATGCAAACACTCGCACTCGCCTTCCTCGCCGCCTCCGCAATCGGCGGCGTCGCCTGGGTGTTCCTCTTCCCGCTGATATCGGGAGAGCGGAAGGCCGAGAATCGCCGTGCCACGGTCGCAAAATCCGAACCGGTCGCCCGCAATGCCGACAAGAACCTTCGCTCGCGCCGCGAACAGGTCGAGGGCACGCTGCGGGATCTCGAGGCGCGTCGGTTGAAGGAAAAGAAGATCCCACTCAGTGTCCGCCTCACCCAGGCCGGCCTCAACTGGTCGACCCGGAAATTCATGGTGGTTTCCGCGGTGCTCGCCGCCATGTTTTTCGCTGGCGCCATGTTCGCAGGCGGTGGATTAGTGGGAGCCGCCGGCCTCGCCTTCGCCGCCGGCTTCGGCCTGCCACGCTGGGCGCTGAGCTTTCTCAAGAAGCGCCGCGAAAAGGCATTCCTCAAGGCCCTGCCGGACGCCGTCGACGTGATCGTTCGCGGCATCAAGGCCGGGCTGCCGCTGTTCGAGTCGATCAAGGTGGTCGCAGCCGATGCGCCGGAGCCGCTCAGGAGCGAGTTCCTGGCGATCATCGAAACCCAGGCCATCGGCATGCCGCTCAGCGACGCGTGCGCGCGCCTGTTCGAGCGGATGCCGGTGCCGGAGGCGAACTTCTTCGGCATCGTGGTCGCGATCCAGCAGAAATCCGGCGGCAACCTGTCCGAGGCGCTCGGCAATTTGTCCAAGGTGCTGCGCGACCGCAAGAAGATGGCGGAAAAGATTCAGGCGATGTCGATGGAAGCCAAGGCGTCGGCGGCCATCATCGGTGCGCTGCCGCCGATCGTGATGATTCTCGTCTACCTGACGACCCCGGACTACATCGCGCTGCTGTGGACCCATCCGACTGGTCAATTGATGCTGGTCGGTTGCGTGATCTGGATGTCCACCGGCATCTTCGTGATGAAGAAAATGATCAACTTCGACTTCTGACGGTGCAGCATGATTGATTTCCTGATCGCCAAGCTCCACGACGTACGTTTCGTGACCATGATGCTGGCCGCGGTCGCGGCGAGCGCGACCGCCTACACGCTGGTCATGCCGTTTTTCGCCGGCGAAAGTCTCGACAAGCGCATGAAGGCGGTGGCGAGCGAACGCGAGCGCATTCGGGCGCGTGAGCGCGAGCGTCTTTCCAAGACCGAAAAGGTCTCGCTGCGGCAGACGCCGAAGCAGCTCGTCTCCAGGGTGGTGGAAGACTTCAACCTCACCAAATGGCTGGCACAGGAATCGGCCCGCGAAAAACTCACCATGGCCGGCTATCGCGGCCAGGCGCCCTACGTCACGTTCCTGTTCGCCCGCATGGTGACGCCGATCGTGATGTTTCTCGGCGCGGTGCTTTATGTGTTCGTGATCTCGCATCTGGAAAAATCGATCCCGGTCAAGATCGGCATCTGCGTCGCCGTCGCCTATCTAGGCCTGCAGGCGCCAATGTTGTTCCTGAGAAACGCGATCAGCAAGCGGCAGCTTTCGATCAGGCGTGCTTTTCCCGACGCGCTCGACCTGCTTTTGATCTGCATCGAGTCCGGCATGTCGATCGAGACCGCATTCCGCAAGGTCTCTGGCGAGATCGTTAGCCAGTCGATCGCGCTGTCGGAGGAATTCACCCTGACCACGGCCGAGCTCTCTTATCTGCAGGACCGCAAGGTCGCTTACGAGAATTTGGCGAAGCGCACCGGCCTCGAAGGCGTCAAATCAGTCTGCCTGGCGCTGATGCAGTCGGAACGCTACGGCACGCCGCTCGGCCAGAGCCTGCGCGTCATGGCGCAGGAAAATCGCGACATGCGCATGAACGAGGCCGAGAAGAAGGCCGCGGCGCTGCCGCCGAAACTGACGGTGCCGATGATCCTGTTCTTCCTGCCGGTGCTGTTCGTCGTCATCCTCGGGCCGACCGGCATCAAGATCGCGGCGATGCAGTGAGCCGGCCGGTCGGCGCGGCGGAGGCTTCTCGAATTGACGTCGACTAGACCCTTTTCCGTTCCGATTGAATCGGAACGGAGGTTCTCTTTCTTATTTTGACGCGTTTTCTTCGCGCGAACCGGTATCCACTTCGCTGGGAAACGCTCTAGTCGTTCCGGGTGAGAGCCGCCACCGGGATCGTGCCGCGGCCAGCGCGCGGACTGTCCTTCCGGTTCAGCATTTCTTTCAGATAGGCGACGTTTGCCGCCGCTTCCTCCGGCGGCAGATCGGCCTTGACGATGGTTTCGGCCTCCGCAAAGCGGCCTTGCAGGCCGACCACGAGACCGAGATTCTGCCGCACCCGCGCATCCGCCCGCGGGCTGGCATAGGCTTGGCGGAGCACTTGTTCCGCCTTCGGCAGGTCGCGCGTCAGCATGTAGGATAGCCCGAGATTGGAAAGCACCGACGGCTCGCCCGGCACGATCTTCAGCGCGCTGGCGTAATAGCCGCGGGCTTCCTCATGCCGGCCTAGCTGATCGAGCGCGGTGCCCTGCACCGAGAGAATTCGCCAGTCCGGATTGTCGGGCGTGTGGGCGCGGCTCAAGACGTCGAATGCCTGCTGGAAATTGCCGTTGTCAGTGAGCGCCCGGCCCCAGGCGGCGAGCAGCGCCTTGTTGCCGGGATGGGCGATGGTGGCCTGCTCGAGCACGGCCGCCGCCTGGGCGCGCTGCCCATTGGCGCGCAGCGCCTGGCCGTACGCCAAAGCGGCGTCGGCATCCTTGGGATTTTCACGGTAGCGATCACCGGTCTTTTCCGCCGCACCCCGCGGATCGGCACTGGCCGGTGTTTCGGGCTTGGCGGTGATCGAGCCGGTGATGTCGGACATGGTCTGGCAGCCGCCGAGACCAGCGGCCAAGATCGCCGTCACGGCTGCGGATGCGAGGAACCGGGCAAGACTGGACTGAAGGCGCATCGCAGGGACTCACGGGCGGATTAATCGAGCTGAACGCGCCAGCAATAGACTGTTAACCCTAACGGCCGGTTAATCTGCGCCTGATGGAGCGCCCGGTCTCGGCCCCCGAACCGATCGGCCCTGCGAATGGGACGGCCGACCCTCGGGTCAATATTCGATCGCCAGCCGTTTCCGGATTTCATCGAGCCGCTTATCGACCGCGTCGAAGCGCGCATGAAGCCCACGGTCGTGGAGATAGAAAATATAGCCGCCCGCGAGAAATCCGAAGATCCAGTGGTGGCTTTCGACGTAAACCAGCACTGCTTCGATCGCGTGACCGATAACAGCAAAAATACCCAACACGGCGTCCATCGCATTCCCCGCTGGAGACAATGACCTTCTGATTTTCTGGAGGATCCCTCGCCGGCAGAAACTAACACGATCTCCCGGCGTCGTGTAGAGGCGGGCTGCGCGACGCTTTCTAAGAGATTGCAGCCGCGCAAAAACTCTGCAAAGTCTGGCTACGTCCCAAGCCATCCAACGAGCGGAACAAGACGAGCCAAGCATGCCAACGGTGTTCGAGACTGCGGCTGCCGCATCGGCCATTCCCATTACGTTTGTGGCCAAGTCGACCTGGGGCGTGATCAGCACGGAACTGCCGCCCCAGGGGCGACAATTCGCGTACGCGAACGGCTTTGCGGCCAAGCCCGGCGCGTGCCTGACGCTGCCGGCCGCCGACGGACAAATCGCGCACGTGTTGTTCGGCCTGGAGGAGGCGGACGGCAAAGCCTGTGATCTGTTCAGGCCCGGGGCGCTGCCCGGCCTGCTGCCGGCGGGCGTCTATCGCTTCGCCAACGCGCCGCACGATACCCGCCTTGCCGCGCTTGCCTTTGCGCTCGGCAGCTATCGCTTCAGCCGCTACCGCAAGGCCGATGCGCCCGATCTGAAGCTGGTGCCGCCCGAGGGCATCGACGCCGCGGATATCGCGCGGATGGCTGATGCGGTGTGGCTCGCCCGCGATCTCATCAATACACCGTCCAACGACATGGGGCCGGAGGAACTGGCGGCGGCCGCAGAACAGCTTGCGACGCGCTTTGGCGCAAGCTTCAACTGCATCGTCGGCGATGATCTCGTAAGGCAGAATTTTCCACTTGTTTACGCCGTCGGCATGGCATCGACCCGCGCGCCGCGCCTGATCGAGGTCGTCTGGGGCGATCCCGCTCACTCCAAGGTGACGCTGGTCGGCAAGGGCGTCTGCTTCGATACCGGCGGGCTCGACCTGAAACCTTCCACCGGCATGCTGATGATGAAGAAGGACATGGGCGGCGCCGCCAACATGCTGGCGCTGGCGCAGATGGTGATGGACGCGAGACTCAAGGTACGGTTACGGGTCCTGATTCCGGCGGTCGAGAACGCGGTCGCCGGCAACGCGTTCCGGCCGCTCGATATCTTCAAATCGCGCAAGGGCCTTACCGTCGAGATCGGCAACACCGATGCGGAGGGACGGCTGGTGCTGGCCGATGCGCTGGCGCTCGCCGACGAGGAAAAACCGGACCTGCTGGTCGATATGGGAACGCTGACGGGCGCCGCGCGGGTCGCGTTGGGGCCGGATCTACCGCCCTTTTACACCAATGATGAGGCGCTGGCGCTTGATGTCGCGCGGTGCGCGAAGGGGGAGAACGATCCGTTGTGGCGCATGCCGCTGTGGCCACCTTACGATAGCTGGCTCGATTCCAAAGTCGCCAACATCAACAACGCGCCGTCGGGGACGTTCGCGGGCTCGATCACCTGCGCGCTGTTCTTGCAGCGCTTCGTCGAGCATGCCAAGAGCTGGCTGCACGTCGACATCTATGGCTGGACGCCATCCGCGAAACCGGCGCGGCCGGAAGGCGGCGAATGCCAGGCCGCGCGGGCAATCTACAAACTGCTGGGTGAACGCTATGGATGATCCGCGCCTGACGCCGGCGAGGGGCGACCTCGCCGCCAAATATCTCGAGGGCAAGGTGAAGGCTGAACGCTTTGTCGCGGGCGAGATCTTCGAGGTCAGCGGCGCGATCGCCCCGCTGCGCGAGGCGCCGTCCACTGATGCCGCGCTGTTGACGCAGGCGCTGAAAGGCGAGCACGTGACGGTCTATGATCGTAATGGCGAAGGTTTTGCATGGGGCCAATTGAACAGCGATCACTATGTCGGCTGGCTTCCGGATTCCGCGCTGACGAGGCCGGGCGCCGCGCCGACCCACAAGGTCACCGCGATCAGGACGTTCGCCTTTCCAGGCCCCTCGATCAAGCTGCCGCCGGCCGAGACGCTCCCGATGGGCGCGATGGTGACGGTTATGCGAGAAGACGACACCTTCGCCGTCACCCGCGAAGGCTGGTATCTGCCGCTTCAGCACCTCGCCGGCATTGGCCAGCGCGAGCCGGATTTCGTTACCGTTGCCGAACGTTTTGTCGGCACGCCCTATTTGTGGGGCGGCAAGAGCAGCTTTGGCATCGATTGCTCGGGCCTCGTGCAGCTTTCGTTGAATGCCGCCGGCGCACCCTGCCCGCGCGACACCGACATGCAGCAGGATGAACTGGGACGGCCGCTCGATGCAGTGGAATCAAAAAATCTGCAGCGCGGCGACCTGATCTTCTGGAAAGGCCATGTCGCGATCGCCCGTGACGCTCTGACCATCGTCCACGCCAACGCGTATCACATGGCGACCGTGATAGAGCCAACCTCCGACGCCATCGCGCGCATCAAGGCCACGGGCCTCGATGTACTCGCCATCAAGGGGCTGAAGCCTTAAGTCGCGACCGAGCCGTCCGGCGCGGTTTCGTTGCGGAAGGCAGCGGCAAACAGCGCGCGCGTATAGTCGGTCTTCGGATTCTTGAACAATTTCGAGGCTGGCCCTTCCTCCACCACCTTGCCGTGACGCATCACGATCAGATGGCTCGCGAGCGAGGCGACCACGCGCAAATCGTGTGAAATGAACATATAGGTGAGGTCGCGCTTGCGCTGCAGCTCGCGCAACAAATCGACCATCTGCGCCTGGAACAACATGTCGAGCGCGCTGGTCGGCTCATCCAGCACCACGAAATTCGGCTCTAGCACCGCCGCGCGCGCAATCGAGATGCGCTGGCGCTGGCCGCCGGAAAATTCGTGCGGATAGCGAAACCGCGTGTCCGGATCGAGCCCGACATCCTTCAACGCCTTGATGACGCGCGCGTCGCGGCGCTGCCTCGAAAGCGAGCGCTGATGCACGCTCAGGCCTTCGGCGACGATGTCTCCGACCGACATTCGCGGGCTCAAGGAGCCGAACGGGTCCTGAAACACGATCTGCATGTCGCGGCGGAACGGCAGCATTGCCTTGAACCGCAGGCCTTGGATGTTCTGACCTAAGAAGACGATCGGGCCGTCGGAAGAAATCAACCGCAACAGCGCGAGCCCAAGCGTGGTCTTGCCGGAGCCGGATTCGCCGACCACGCCGAGCGTCTCGCCCTTGCGCACCGCGAGGTTGACGCCGTCGACCGCCTTGATATGTCCGACGGTCGAGCGCAAGAGGCCGCGCTTGATCGGAAACCAGACTTTCAGATCGTTGGCCGAGATCACGACCGGCGATTCCGGTCGCGGCGGCGCCGGATCGGGCTTGGGCTCGGCCGCCAGCAGCGCACTTGTATAGGGATGCTTTGGCGTCTTGAAGACCTGCTCCACCGGCCCCTGCTCGACGATCTGTCCGCCGTTCATGACACAGACCACGTCGGCGATGCGGCGGACGATGCCGAGGTCGTGAGTGATGAACAGCAGGCTCATGCCGAGGCGCGCGCGAATTTCCGCAAGCAGTGTCAGAATCTGCGCCTGCACGGTGACGTCGAGCGCCGTCGTCGGCTCGTCCGCGATTAAGAGATCGGGCTCGTTCGCGAGCGCCATCGCGATCATGACGCGTTGACGCTGGCCGCCGGACAATTGATGCGGATAGCTCGCAAGGCGGGTTTCCGGTTCGGGAATGCCGACCTGGGTCAATAGCTCAAGCGTGCGCGAGCGCACCATCGATCCGGAGACATCGTTGTGAAGATGCAGGATCTCGCCGATCTGCGACTCAATGGTGTGCAACGGATTGAGCGAGGTCATCGGCTCCTGGAAGATGATCGAAATGTCGTTGCCGCGAATGCCGCGGATCTCGTTTTCCGACAGCCCGAGCAGCTCGCGTCCCTTGAAGCGAATACTGCCGGAAGGATGCGACGCGGTCGGATACGGCAGCAGCTTCAGGATCGACAGCGCGCTCACCGACTTGCCGGAACCGGACTCGCCGACCAGCGCCACGCATTGGCCGCGCTTGATGGAGAACGAGATTCCGTCCACCGCGACCGAAGTCCCGCTCGGCTGGTGAAACGCCACCGAGAGGTCGCGGACATCAAGCAGCGGCTGGTTGATGGCGTCCATTCGCTTTTCTACCTGAACGTCTTGCGTGGATCGAACGCGTCGCGCACCGCTTCGCCGATGAAGATCAGAAGCGACAGCATGATCGCGACCGAGAAAAAGCCGGTGAAGCCGAGCCACGGCGCCTGCACGTTGGATTTGCCCTGCGACAGCAGTTCGCCGAGCGAGGGCGAGCCCGGCGGCAAGCCGAAGCCGAGAAAGTCGAGCGCCGTCAGCGTCATCACCGAGGACGATACGATGAACGGCAGGAAGGTCATGGTCGCCACCATCGCGTTCGGCAACAGATGGCGGAACATGATCACCGCGTTGGAAACCCCGAGCGCGCGCGCTGCCTGGATGTATTCGAAGTTGCGGCCGCGCAGGAATTCCGCGCGTACGAGGCCAACCAGCGAGACCCAGGAGAACAACAGGAGAATGCCGAGCAGGACGAAAAAGCCCGGCACCAGCACGGACGACAGGATCAACAGCAGATAGAGCGAGGGGATCGCGGTCCAGATCTCGATGAAGCGCTGAAAGCCGAGATCGATCCAGCCGCCGAAATAGCCCTGCACGCCGCCGGCGGCAACCCCGATGATCGAGGAGATGATGGTCAGGCTGAGCCCGAACAGCACCGAGATGCGGAAGCCGTAGATCAGCCGCGCGACGACGTCGCGGCCCTGGTCGTCGGTGCCGAGCCAGTTATATTCGAGGTCGCGGCAGCTCTGCAGGCCCCTTTTCTGCACCACTTCCCTGCACTGCTGCTCCGTCAGCATCCAGGTCGGTTCTGACGGCGCCGGCGTCGGTAAATCGAGGTTATGCGTGTCGTAGGAATAGCGGATCAGCGGCCAGACGATGGTGCCACCCTTGTCTGCGATCAGCTTCTGCAAATAGGGATCGCGATAATCGGCCGCCGTCTCGAAGTCGCCGCCGAAGGTGGTCTCCGAATAGGTTACGAAAGCCGGCCAATACAAGTGACCGTCGAACTTGATCATGAAAGGCCGGTCGTTGGCGATCAGCTCGGCGAACAACGACACGAAAAACAAGATCAAGAAAATCCAGAACGACCAGTAACCCCGGCGGTTCGATTTGAAATTCTGCCAGCGCCGGCGATTGAGTGGCGACGGAGCGAACGCATGACGCGTGATCGGCACGACTTCGCCGAGCGGCGATTGCGTTTTGGTTTCGATCGGTGGCGGCGCGATGATCGTCATCAAACCTCCCGCGCCTCGAAATCGATCCGCGGATCAATCCACATATAGGCAAGGTCCGAGATCAAGTTGACGACAAGGCCGACCAGCGAAAAGATGAACAGCGTTCCGAACACGACCGGATAGTCGCGATTGAGCACGCTCTCGAAGCCGAGCAGGCCGAGACCATCGAGCGAGAAGATGGTTTCGATCAAGAGCGAGCCTGAAAAGAAGGCGTGGATGAACGCCCCCGGAAAACCGGCGATCACGATCAGCATGGCGTTGCGGAAGATGTGATTATACAGCACTTGCCGTTCGCTGCAGCCTTTGGCGCGTGCGGTCATCACATATTGCTTGCGTATCTCGTCAAGGAACGAATTTTTGGTCAATAGCGTCATGGTGGCGAATGCGCCGAGCGCCATCGAGATCAGCGGTAGGGTGATGTGCCAGAAATAGTCGAGGATCTTCCAGTACCAGGGAAATTGCGACCAACCATCTGAAGTAAGGCCGCGTAACGGGAATATGTTGAAGAACGAGCCGCCGGCAAACAGGATGATCAAAAGGATCGCAAACAGGAATCCCGGGATCGCAAAACCGACGATGATCATAGCCGAGGTCCAGGTATCGAACTTCGAGCCGTCCATCACCGCCTTGCGAATGCCGAGCGGGATCGAGATCAGGTAGGTCAGGAGCGTCATCCAGATCCCGAGCGACATCGAGACCGGCAGTTTCTCCTTGATCAATTGCAGAACGCTGACATCGCGAAAATAGCTCTTGCCGAAATCGAACCGCGAAAAATTCCAGACCATCAGCGCGAAGCGCTCCGGCGCCGGCTTGTCGAAGCCGAACTGCTTTTCCAGGCTCTTGATGAAATCCGGATCGAGCCCCTGTGCGCCGCGGTACTTCGATCCGACGACATCGCTGGACGCGCCGACCTGGCCGCGCGCGCCGAAATCGCCGCCGGCGCCGCCGGAAATCCTCGATGAGCCGCCGGTGTCGGCGCCACTGAGCTGCGCGATGACACGCTCGACCGGGCCGCCGGGCGCAAACTGCACCACGACGAACGATACGAACAGGATCCCGAGCAGGGTCGGGATCATCAGCACAATGCGGCGGGCGATATAGGCGCTCATGATCTATTTCGCCTGCTCGGCCTTGGCCGCCTTGTTGGGGTCGGACCACCAGTTTTCCGGCGCACCGACACCTTGCGCATAGCGCGGCGGCTTTGCCGGATGCCCGAACTGGTCCCAATAGGCAATCGGGTGGGTGGTGCGATACCATTGCGGCACCCAGTAGCGCCCGGCGCGAAACACCCGGTCAAAGGCACGACATGCAACCGTCAGATCGGCGCGGTTATCGGCACCGATGATCTTCTCAATCAGCGCGTCGATGGCGGGGCTGGCGATACCCGCAAGATTGTAAGACCCCTTGGTGGCGGCCGACTGCGAAGAAAAGAACGGGCGCATGCCGTCGCCCGGGGTCGCCGACATGGAAAAGCGCTCGATGGTCATATCGAAATCGAAATCTTCCACGCGGGCCCGATATTGCACGGGGTCGACGACCCGCAAGCTAGCCTCGATTCCGAGCGTCCCGAGATTCTTGATATAGGGCGCATGGTGCGGCTGCAGCGACGGCTCGTCGACCAGGAATTCAAGCTTGAAAGGCTCGCCGTTCGGCAACAGCCGCTTGCCGTCCTTGATGACCAGCCCGGCATCCTGCAGCAGCTGGATCGCCTTGCGCAGCAGCGTGCGGTCCTGTCCCGACCCATCCGATACCGGCGGCACGAACGGCGTGCCGAACACCTCGTCCGGCACCTGGCCGCGAAACGGTTCGAGCAGCGTCAGTTCCTCCGGCGACGGCGGCCCGCTCACCATCATGTCCGAGTTCTGGAACGGCGAATGGGTCCGCGCATAGGCGCCGTACATGATGGTCTTGTTGGTCCACTCGAAATCGAACGCCTGGATCAGTGCTTCGCGCACCCGCGGGTCCTTGAATTTCTCGCGGCGGGTGTTGATGAACCAGCCCTGCGCGCCCGACGGGGTTTCGTCGGGGAGAGTTTCCATTTTGACGCGGCCGTCCTTCACGGCCGGAAAGTCATAGCGCGTCGCCCATACCCGCGCGGTGAATTCCTCGCGGAACAGATAGCTTTTGGCGGTAAATCCCTCGAACGCAACGTCGCGATCGCGATAGAACTCGTAACGCACGATGTCGAAATTATAGCTGCCGCGCGTTACCGACAGGTCGGCGGCCCACCAATCCTTCACCCGCTCGAATTCGACGTAGCGATTGACTTCGAACTTTCCCACGCGGTACGGCCCTGAGCCCAGCGGGATATCGAGCGACGATTCTTCGAACGGCTGCTTCGAGTAATAGGCCTGCGAGAAAATCGGCAGGCCCGCGACATAGAGCGGCACGTCGCGCGCACGCTTTTCGGCGAAGGTAACGATCAGCGTGGCGTCGTCGGGCGCTTCCGCCTTTACCATGTCGCGCAACTGCACCACGATCAAGGGATGGCCTTTTGCCTTGAGCGTGGTCAGCGAGAAGGCCGCATCACGCGCGGTCAGTTTCGAGCCGTCGTGAAACCGCGCCTCGGGCCGCAGCGTGAAACGATAGGTCAGCTTGTCCGGCGAAATCTGCACCGATTTCGCAGCCAGGCCGTACATCGCGTCGGGCTCGTCATTGGCGCGCACCATCAGCGGCGCAAACGTCATGTCCATGCCCTGCGCACCATCACCCTTCAGGACATAGGCGTTGAGCGAATTAAAAGTCTGGTACGACTGGTTGTAGGCCCTAACTGACGGAATCAGTGAAAACACCCCGCCCTTCGGCGCCGCTGGATTGACGTAGTCGAAATGATGAAAGTCGGCCGGATATTTCAGGTCGCCGAACACCGATATCCCATGGGCCTCAGCGCCGGCTTCCGTCGCCATCGCAGGCCGCAACAGCGGTATGCTGAGCGCACCAATACCGAGACCGAGGACATGTCGGCGGGAGCACGGCGGCATGCGGGGAAAATCCCTCAAGAGCGCTTGCCGATCCGGGCAGCCTTCTCGGCATCATACCACCACAGGGCGGGGAGGCCCGAGCGCGCGTATTTCGGCAGCTCGGCATGGCTGAAACGGTCCCAGCGGGCGTAGCGCGAGAAAGGATAGGTGAACTGCGGCACGACGTAGAAATTCCATAGCAGCACGCGATCCAGCGCGTGGGTCGCCGCCACCAGATCTGCGCGGTCCTTGGCAAAAATCACTTTGTCGATCAGCATATCGACCGCCGGATTCTTGATGCCGATGGTGTTTCTCGAGCCGGGTTGATCGGCCATCTGCGAGCCCCAGAATTCCCGCTGCTCATTGCCGGGCGACAGCGACTCTCCCCACTGGTCGAGGATGATGTCGAAATCGAAGCTACGCAGCCGGTTTTGATATTGTGCATCGTCGACGACACGAACCGAGATCGTGACGCCGATGCGCTCCAGCGACGGCTTGTAGAACAGCGCGATCCGCTCGGCCGACGGATCCTGCACCAGGATTTCGACGGTAACCGGCTTGCCCGCGGGATCGACAAGCTTTCGATCGCGCACCTCGTAGCCGGCTTCCTTCAACAGCCGCGCGCTTTCCCGCAAATTGGCGCGCACGGCCTCGGGGTTGCCGCCGACCGGGTTCTGATAGGGCGTGGTGAAGACCTCGGCCGGCACCTTGTCGCGCACCGTCTCCAAAATCTGTAGCTCTTGCCCCTGCGGCAATCCCGAACACGCAAGCTCAGTTCCCTCGAAGTAGCTATTGATGCGCTTGTACTGGCCAAAGAAAAGCTGCTTATTCATCTCCTCGAAATCGTAGGCGTAGTTGAAGGCCCGGCGCAGCCGTGCGTCCTTGAATTGGTCGCGTCGCAGATTGAATGAGAAGGCCTGCATCCGGCCGGAATCGTTGATCGGGAATTCTTCCTTCAAAACGCGCTTGTCCGCGGCCGCTGGAAAGTCATAGGCCGTCGCCCATTGCTTGGCCGAATTTTCGCTGATCCAGTCGGCCTGATCGGCCTTGAACGCTTCGAGCGCGACCTGATTGTCGCGGAAGAATTCGAAACGCATTTCGTCGAAATTGTTGTGTCCGACCTGCGCCGGAATGCCGGCACCCCAATAATCCTTTACCCGCTCCAGCTTGACCGACCGGCCAGCGACGAATTCCTTGATGCGGTAGGGACCGGAGCCCAGCGGCATTTCCAGCGTCGTCGCCGAGATGTCACGCTTCCTGCCCTGGCTGTCGGTGCCATCCCAGTAGTGCTTGGGCAATACCAGCAATTCGCCGACGATGGTCGGCAGTTCGCGATTTCCGGGAGTGTCGAAGGTAAACTTGATATCGCGTTCCCCCGTCTTTTCCACTTTCGCAACGTGACGATAGTATGAGGCATAGAACGGGCTATATTTCTTTAGCACCTCGATCGAGAAAATCACGTCCTCCGGCGTCACCGGCCTGGCGTCGTGCCAGCGCGCTTCGTTGCGCAGGCGATAGGTGACCCAGGAAAAATCGTCCGGATGCGAGGCCGCTTCCGCCAGCAAGCCGTACTCGGTGGCGATCTCGTCCTGCGACCGCGTCATCAACGTTTCGTAGATCAGAGCGGCGGAAGGCGCGATCGAGCCTTTGACGCCGGCAACCGCGATGTTGAAATTATCGAAGGTGCCGATCGAGATCATGCGCGCCGCGCCGCCCCTCGGCGCGTCCGGATTGACGTAATCGAAGCGCTTGAAATCGGCGGGATATTTGACATCGCCAAACAGCGACAGACCGTGCCGCCAAACCATGTCGCCGGTTCCGGATTGCGCATGGGCCGGAGCAATCGCGGGAACAGCCGCCGCGCCGCCCAGCGCCGGTGCCATGGCGGCAAACGCGCCGCCTCGCAGAAGGTTTCGTCGGTTGATCGCCAAAGCAAAAATCCTGTTGCTGAAGGGCTAATAGGGTTTGGGACCCAATATAAGGCAACGGCTCGGCAAATTGTGTTGCTTTTTCCTCATGATACTAGCCCCGATGCGGCGAAAGGTCCCGATAACAAGCGCGCGAGGCCCACGCTTGATACGAAGAAACGGCCAGGCATGGCCTGGCCGTTTGGAAGAACTCATCCGCAGCCCGCGGCTATTTCGACGCGGTCGGCAGCGGAACCGGGCTATCTGCCAGCTTGTGCAGATAGGCGATCACATCGGCGCGCTCGCTGTCCTTGGTGATGCCGGCAAAGCCCATCGCCGTGCCCGGAACGAAGCCCTTGGGATTGGTGATGAACTGGTTGAGGTCTTGATCGGTCCAGGTGCCGCCCTTGGCCTTCATCGCGGCCGAGAAATTAAACCCGCCGCGGCCCTCGCCCTTGTGGTCGCCGACGATGCCGTAGAGATTGGGTCCGACGCGGTTGGGGCCGTTCTTCTCGAAGGTGTGACAGGCTTGGCACTTCTTCGCCGCGGCCTCGCCCTTTTCTGCGGAAGCGGTCTGCAGCAGCTTCTCGATCGGCTCCGATGCCGGGGCCGCTTCCTTGGCCCCGCCGCTCGCCGGCGCTTCCTTTACGGCAATTTCGAAACCGGGCTTTTGCGGCATTACGGGCGCGAACAGCGCACTGGCGGTGAAGCTCGTCACCAGGAGAACAAGGCAGGTGCCGAGGATGGCGCCGAGAATCTTATTGAGTTCGAAGGAGTCCATTTCAGATCAGGCTCCAGGCCGTAAAAGGGCGATTTGGCCGGAGGAGGCGGCCGCGGGAAGGGCATTGGGAATCGGGAATCGGCCTTCGCCGCGCACCCCGAGCCAGGTTGAGATATCGGTTTGCCCGTGCTCTGGCAACCCGTATAAACGCGCCTTCTATCGGCCAATCCGCAATACTTCCGGCCCTTTTTCGAACGACCCGAGACCTCGCTCCTGATGACCAAAACCCGCACTTTGGTGCTGATTCCCGCCCGCATGGCCTCGACCCGCCTGCCGGGCAAGCCGCTTATGGATATCGGAGGCTTGCCGATGATCGTCCATGTGCTGCGCCGGGCCGAGGCCGCCCAAATCGGCCGGGTGGCGGTCGCGACCGACACGCCGGAAATCGCAGCGGCGGTGAAGGCCCATGGCGGTGAAGCGGTGATGACGCGCCTCGATCACCCCTCCGGTTCGGACCGGATTTATGAGGCACTCGAAAAACTCAACTCCAGACGCGAGGCCGAGATCGTGGTCAACCTGCAGGGCGATTTCCCGACCATTGCGCCCGACAATATCCGCGACGTGTTGCCGCCGCTCGCCGATCCCGAAGTCGACATCGCGACGCTCGCGGCCGAAATCCATACCGAGGAAGAGAGCGCCGCCCCGAGCGTGGTCAAGGCGATCGGCTCGCCGATCGGCGGACGGCGGCTGCGCGCACTTTACTTCACCCGCGCCACCGCGCCCTACGGCGACGGACCGCGCTACCATCATATCGGGCTCTATGCCTATCGCCGCACGGCGCTGGAGCGGTTCGTAAGCCTGCCGCCCTCACCTCTGGAACGGCAGGAGAAGCTCGAGCAGCTTCGGGCGCTCGAGGCCGGCATGCGCATCGACATTACGATCGTCGACACCGTGCCGCGCGGCGTCGATACCGCGCCCGACCTCGAAACCGCCCGCCGACTACTAGCGAAAACCTAAGCGGCTGATACAAGGCGCCATGACCAAGACAACCTCCAAAAAGCTGAAGATCGCATTCCAGGGCGAGCCGGGCGCGAATTCCCATATCGCGATCGTCGAGGCCTATCCCGACGCCGAGCCGTTGCCCTGCCCGACCTTTGAGGATGCGCTTGCCGCGATCACCTCGGGCGAAGCCAGTCTCGGCATGATCCCGATCGAAAATTCGGTCGCCGGCCGCGTCGCCGACATCCATCATCTCCTTCCAGCTTCCGGCCTGTTCATCGTCGGCGAATGGTTCTTGCCGATCCGCCACCAATTGATGGCGCCGCGGGGCGCCAGGCTTGCCGACATCAAGACGGTAGAGAGCCATGTCCACGCGCTCGGGCAGTGTCGCCGCGCCATCCGCAAGCTCGGCCTCAAGCCGATCGTGGCGGCCGACACCGCCGGCAGCGCCCGCGATATCGCCGAACGCGGCGACAAGAGCACCGCTGCGATTGCCTCGCGGCTCGCCGCTGACATCTACGGCCTCGATATCCTGGCCGAGGACGTCGAGGACGAGACCCACAACACCACGCGCTTTGTGGTGCTGGCGCGCGAGGCCGAATGGGCCAAACAAGGATCGGGGCCGCTGGTCACGACTTTTGTATTCCGGGTGCGCAACCTTCCCGCCGCGCTCTACAAGGCGCTCGGCGGTTTCGCCACCAACAGTGTCAACATGACCAAGCTCGAGAGCTACATGGTCGACGGCAATTTCTTTGCCACCCAATTCTATGCCGACGTCGACGGCCATCCCGATGACCGGGGACTCGTATTCGCGCTGGAGGAGTTGAAATTCTTCTCGCGCGAGTTCCGTATCGTCGGGGTCTATCCCGGCCATCCCTTCCGCGCAACGTTCAGCGAGAAGCAGGAATAGTCGTCATTCCGGGGCGCGCGAAGCGCGAACCCAAAATCTCGTGCCACATAATCTCCGGATTCCGGGTTCGACGCTGCGCGTCGCCCCGGAATGACACTTCCTACGCCGCCACCCTCTTCCCCAGCCCGAACGCATCGGCGAGCAGGCTGTAAGATTTCTTGCGCGCGCCGTGATCATACACCGCCGTGATGATCATCAGCTCGTTGGGCTCGCTTGCCGCAATCATCGGCTCAAGCTTCTGCATCACGGTTGCGGGGCTGCCGACGAACAGCCGCGAGCGGTTGCGCGCGATCGAGGCGCGCTCGGCATCGGTATAGGGATAGGCCAGCGCCTCTTCGACACTCGGCAGCGGCAGATATTGGCCGCGGTCGCGGCGCAACCTGTTGAGATCCATCGATGAGGCGAGTTTTTCCGCCTCCGCGTCGGTCTCCGCCGCGACCGCCGCGATCGCCAGAATGGCGTGCGGGGCCGAGCGCCAGCCCGACGGCTTGAAACGCCTGCGGTAGTTCGTCAACGCGTCGACGGCATCATAAGACGCAAAGTGATGCGCGAACGCAAAGCCCATGCCGACCTGCGCCGCAAGCTCGGAAGAGTAGTCGCTGGAGCCGAGCAGCCAGATCGGCGGCAGCGGCGTGTCGTCGGGCATCGCCACCACATTGTTGTAGGGGTGCCCGGGCGGAAAATCGCGGGTCTCCCACAAGGTCAGCTCATGCAGCCGTTCGAGGAAATCGTCGCCCTCTCTGGCGTCAAGCCGGCTGCGCAACGCGTAGGCCGTCGCGCCATCGGTGCCCGGCGCACGGCCGAGGCCAAGATCGATCCGGCCGGGAAACAGGGCCTCCAGCATCTTGAAGCGCTCGGCGACCATCAGCGGCGCGTGGTTGGGCAGCATCACGCCACCGGAGCCGACGCGGATGTTCTTGGTCACGGCGGCGATCTGGCCGATCATCAGATCGGGCGCGGGGCTCGCCACCGACGCAAGATTATGGTGCTCGGCCAGCCAGTAGCGGACATAGCCAAGGCCATCGACATGGCGCGCCAAATCGATGCTGTTGCGCAGCGCCGCGGCGGGTTTTGTGCCGGTGGTGACGACGGAGAGATCGAGGACGGAGAGCGGAACCATGGTCTCAACCTAATGCGCGACCATCAGCCGACAAAGACCCCGATCCCGCAGAGCAGGGACGCGGCAGCCCGGCCCGGAACAGGGCTTTTAGGGGTGACGGGTGGGAGATATGCAAGATATATGTCGACCGTTGCGCCTTGCCCACCCCCGCGATGCCGGAGAGCCATGACCTCCTAGTGAGCCTAATAACATCATAAACCTAAGTATTTTAAACTGGAAGCTTTTGAATCCTTCTGCCCATCAATTGAAGAATAGAGAACAAAATATCAGTTCGCATACATGTATTGGGCTATTTCCCACCACCGATGGGCTGTTTTGGCGGCCCCGTTTGGCCTATTTTAGCGACTGCCGCGCTAAGCCTGACAGGTGCGAAACCGTAAGCGGAGTTTGTGGTGCCATGACCGAATTTGCTTCGCCTTCGCCCGATGGGCACCGGGCACCGAAAACCGGCGAGATCAAGACTCCCGCGATCTCCTTTGAGTTCTTCCCGCCAAAGACCGCGGAGATGGAGCGCAATCTGTGGGACACGATCAACCGGCTGGCGCCGCTTGCCCCCAACTTCGTGTCGGTGACCTACGGCGCCGGCGGCTCCACGCGCGAGCGCACCCATGCCACCATCGCCCGCATCCTGAAGGAAACGGACCTTTTGCCGGCGGCGCATCTGACCTGCGTCGGCGCATCGCGCGGCGAGATCGACGACATTGTCGACCGCTATCACGATGTTGGTGTCCGTCACATCGTGGCGTTGCGCGGCGACCCGGCGACCGGCATCGGCTCCGCTTACGCCGCGCATCCCGACGGTTATCAGACCTCGTCGGACCTCGTCGCCGGCATCAAGAGGCGTCATCCCGATATCGAGGTCTCGGTTTCGGCCTATCCGGAGAAGCACCCTGACGCGCGCGACTTCGACACCGATATCGACACGCTGAAGGCCAAGGTCGATGCCGGCGCATCGCGCGCCATCACCCAGGTCTTCTTCGACAACGATCTCTATTTTCGTTACCTCGACCGTGTCCGCGCCCGCGGCATCGAGATTGCGGTCGTTCCCGGCATCATGCCGATGCACAATTTCAGGCAGGCGCGCGCCTTCGTGACCCGCGCCGGCACCAGCGTGCCGGACTGGCTCGCACAAAAATTCGAAGGCCTCGACGACGATGCCGAGACCCGCAAGCTGGTGGCTGCGGCGGTTGCGGCGGGCCAGGTGCAAAAATTGGCAAAACATGGCGTCGATACCTTCCACTTCTACACCATGAACCGCGCCGACCTGGTATTCGCGATCAGCCATCTGCTCGGCATTCGCCCCAAGGGCGCGCAGAAGGCCGCCTGATGAAAATGCCCGTTTCCGCCAAGCGAACCGCACTGCTCGCGGCAGCCCGCGAGCGCATCTTGGTGCTTGACGGCGCCATGGGCACCATGATCCAGAGCCTCGAATATGATGAGGCCGCATTTCGCGGGCAGCGTTTTGCGGATTTCCATCGCGACGTCAGGGGCAACAACGATCTTCTGATCCTGACGCAGCCGAACGCGATCGAAGACATTCACGCCGACTATCTGCGCGCCGGCGCCGACATCGTCGCTACCAACACGTTCTCCTCCACTTCGATCGCGCAGGCCGACTACGACATGTCGGAGCTGGCTTATGAACTCAATCGCGAGGGTGCAAAACTCGCGCGCGCCGCCGCCGAGCGCGTCACCGCCGAGGACGGCAAGCAGCGCTTTGTCGCAGGCGCCCTGGGGCCGACCAACCGCACCGCGTCGATCTCGCCTGATGTAGCCAATCCCGGCTACCGCGCCGTGACCTTCGACGATCTGCGCAAGGCCTATGGCGAGCAGATCAACGGTCTCTTGGACGGCGGCGCCGATCTGCTGTTGGTCGAAACCATTTTCGACACCCTCAATGCCAAAGCGGCGCTCTACGCCATCGCCGAAATCACGGAAGCGCGCGGCATCGACGTGCCCGTAATGATCTCGGGCACCATCACCGACAAGTCCGGCCGCCTGTTGTCGGGGCAATTGCCGGAAGCGTTCTGGAATTCGGTGCGGCATGCCAAGCCGATCACCATCGGCTTCAACTGCGCGCTCGGCGCCGAAGATTTGCGCGCCCATATCGCCGACATCGGCCGCGTCGCCGACGCGCTGGTGTGTGCTTATCCCAACGCCGGGCTGCCCAACGAATTCGGCCAGTATGACGAGAGCCCGGAATATATGGCGCGGCTGATCGGCGAATTTGCGCGCGATGGCCTCGTCAATATCGTCGGCGGCTGCTGCGGCACCACGCCCGACCATATCGCGGCAATCGCGGCTGCGGTCGCGCCGCACCGGCCGCGGGCCGTTCCCACAATCGAGCCGCGCTTGCGGCTTTCGGGACTGGAGCCGTTCGAGCTGACGCCCGCCATTCCCTTTGTCAATATCGGCGAGCGCACCAACGTCACGGGGTCGGCGAAATTCCGCAAGCTTATCACCGCGGGGGATTACACCGCGGCCTTGCAGGTGGCGCGCGACCAGGTCGCGAACGGCGCCCAAATCATCGACGTCAACATGGACGAGGGCTTGCTCGATTCGGAAGCCGCGATGCGGACTTTCCTCAATCTCGTTGCCGCCGAGCCGGACATCGCCCGGGTACCGGTCATGGTGGACTCCTCGAAATTCGCGGTGATCGAGGCCGGGCTGAAATGCGTGCAGGGCAGGCCGGTGGTGAACTCGATCTCGCTCAAGGAGGGCGAGCAAAAGTTCATCCACGAGGCGACCATCGCCCGCCGTCACGGCGCCGCCGTGGTGGTGATGGCGTTCGACGAGCAAGGCCAGGCCGACACTTTTGCGCGCAAGACCGAGATCTGCAAGCGCGCCTATAACATCCTGGTCGACCGGCTCGGCTTCGCGCCGGAAGACATCATCTTCGATCCCAATATTTTTGCGATCGCAACCGGGCTCGAGGAGCACAACAATTACGGCGTCGATTTCATCGCGGCCGCGCGCTGGATCCGCCAAAACCTGCCGGGCGCGCATATTTCCGGCGGCGTATCGAATCTCTCGTTCGCATTCCGCGGCAATGAGGTGGTGCGCGAGGCCATGCATTCGGTGTTCCTCTATCACGCCATCAAGGCCGGCATGGACATGGGCATCGTCAATGCCGGGCAGATGATCGTCTATGACGACATCGATCCCGAGCTGCGCCGTACCTGCGAGGACGTCATCCTCAACCGCGACGGCGGCGCGTCCGAGCGCCTGCTGGCGCAAGCGGAAAAATTCCGCGGCAAGGAGAAACAGACCAGAGAGCAGGACCTCGCCTGGCGCGAATGGCCGGTCGACAAGAGGCTCAGCCACGCGCTGGTGCACGGCATCACCGAATATATCGAAGCCGATACCGAAGCTGCGCGCAAAACCGCAGGCCGCCCGCTCGACGTCATTGAAGGCCCGCTGATGGCCGGCATGAACGTGGTCGGCGACCTGTTTGGCGACGGCAAGATGTTTTTGCCGCAGGTGGTGAAATCCGCCCGCGTGATGAAGCAGGCGGTCGCCTATCTGATGCCGTTCATGGAAGAGGAAAAGGCGCGCAACCTGGCCGCCGGCATTGATGGCTCCGGCCGCAGCACCGCCGGCAAGATCGTGATGGCGACCGTGAAGGGCGACGTCCACGACATCGGCAAGAACATCGTCGGCATCGTGCTGCAATGTAACAATTTTGAGGTCATCGACCTCGGCGTCATGGTGCCGGCGGCCAAGATCATCGAAACTGCCAGGGCCGAAGGCGCCGACATCATCGGGCTCTCCGGCCTGATCACGCCGTCGCTGGATGAGATGAGCTTTCTGGCCGGCGAGATGGAACGCCAGGGCATGAAAATGCCGCTGTTGATCGGCGGCGCCACCACCAGCCGCGTGCATACCGCCGTGAAGATCGACCCGAATTATCGCAGCGGACCGGTGGTGCATGTCAATGACGCGAGCCGCGCGGTCGGCGTCGCCTCGCAGCTGTTGTCGCCCGACAAGCGCGAGGCCTATGCGGCCGAAATACGCGCAGACTACGCAAAAATCGCCGCCGCGCATTTCCGCGCGCAGGCCGACAAGAAGCGGCTGAGGCTGGCTGATGCCCGCGCCAACGCGGCCAGAATCGATTTTGCAAAAACGCCGCCGAAGCGGCCGGCGTTTTTGGGCATCAAGAGCTTTAACGACTACGATCTTGCGGAACTCGCCGACTACATCGACTGGACGCCGTTCTTCCAGACCTGGGAGCTGACCGGGCGCTTTCCCGCCATTCTCGACGATGCAAAAGTCGGCGAAGTCGCGCGCTCGCTCTACGACGACGCCCGCAAGATGCTCGACCGCATCGTCAAGGAAAAATGGTTTTCCGCGCGCGCCACCGTCGGCTTCTGGCCGGCCAATGCCGAAGGCGACGACATCGCGGTCTATGCCGACGAAGCGCGAAGCGAGAAAATCGCGACCTTGCATACGCTGCGCCAGCAACTGGAGAAGCGCGAAGGCCGTTTTAATGCGGCGCTGGCGGATTTCATCGCGCCGGCTACCTCCGGCGTGCCGGACTATATCGGCGGCTTTGTGGTCACGGCCGGCATCGGCGAGGACATCATCGCCGACCGCTTCAAGAACGCCAATGACGATTACTCCTCGATCCTGTGCAAGGCGCTCGCCGATCGCCTCGCCGAAGCCTTTGCCGAGCGGATGCATGCGCGCGTGCGCCGCGAGTTCTGGGGGTATACGCCGGACGAGACGCTGTCGCCGCAAGACCTGATTTTGGAAAAGTATCAGGGCATCCGCCCCGCGCCCGGTTATCCCGCGCAGCCCGATCATACCGAGAAGGCGACGCTGTTTTCCTTGCTCGATGCCGAGAAGACGGCGGGCGTGAAGCTGACCGAAAGCTTTGCGATGTGGCCGGGCCCGTCGGTGTCCGGGCTTTATTTCAGCCATGCCGAAAGTTTCTATTTCGGCGTCGGCCGAATCGAGCGCGACCAGGTCGAGGACTATGCCGCGCGCAAGGACTGGAGCGTGGCCGAGGCCGAGCGCTGGCTGGCGCCGGTGTTGAACTACATCCCGGCGCAGGATCAATCCAGGCAGGACCGCGCGGTGAAAGCGGCGATGCCGGCGCTGGCGCCGCTGCGCGCCGCGCCCGCCAACGACGTCGCGGCTGAGGAAATCGCCTCGCATCCGCCCGGCTGCACCTGCGCGGTGCATCTGGCCTGGCGGAAGAAGACGGCGCGGGCTTAGGCCCAAGTTCTCAGTCGTACCCCGCGAAAGCGGGGTATCCAGTACGCCGCGGCCCTTCGATTGATCGCTGCCGTCTCTGGAATACTGGATCGCCCGGTCAAGCCGGACGATGACGGCAGGGGTTACTTCCGATTCGAATTTCAAACAGCCTGACCATCATTGCTCCACATAAGTCCGCATTCCCGCGGCGCGGACGCGCCCGAGGTTTTGCAGAATGACGTCCCTCGAAAGAATAGAGGGCGCAGGGAAAGCCGGGTGCCCGATGCACCCGCAACCTCGCGTGCAAAAGTAAAAAGCACACGAGTTAGTCACTACAGGTTCACCGGAAACGCCCCGGCCTTCCCTGCGCAATGGTTTACGGCTTATAGCGTGCTCTCCCCGGTGAACGGCTCTTTTGCCGCCGTCGCCTGCAGGTCACTACCCGCAAGCTTGACTCCAGCATCGCGGAGTCAGAACCACACGATTTTGCCGTCCGCTTCAGCGCCACTCGTCAACGGCACCTCCGCGTCCATCGCATCCCGCCCCGCGTTGATGACGTTGCGCAACGCCCCTCTGTGGGACAGGACCTCCGAACCAGTGCATCTGATTTGCCCGACGACACAAGCGCGAGAGCCTGCGACAAAGTAACACGACGGGCAATTTTCGCATGACGGCTATGTGCGAATTGCCCGTCGTGCAAAATCAGTTGGCGGTTCCCCGGGCGAAAAGCGCAACTCGGACTGCCGTCATCACCGGGCTTGACCCGGTGATCCATCCTCTTCGCAAGAGTCTTTCGAGGACTGATGGATGCCCGGATCAGGTCCAGGCATGACGAGTTACACCTTCGGCGGGCTCAGCGGCTGCGCGATCTCCTGGAACGGCGGCAACGCCTCGCAAGCCGCCGCATGCGCCGACAGCGCGCCATAGCGCGCGCGATCGAACAGCTGCGGATGCGCCTCAGTGGTCAAGCGCAGCACGCAGGCGACCGCGATATCGGCGTGACCGATGTGCTGACCGAACCAGTGCGGCGTCTTCACCGCCGCGCGCTCTTTCTCCAGCACACCGAGCACGCTGCCGATCTGCGCCTCACAGCGCTCGACCCACACTTTCGATTGCTCCTTCCGCAGCGCGCGCTCGTAGATGAGGCTGACCGCCTTGTCGCCGAGCCCCATCGCCAGCGCGCATATCCTCAGCACATGGCGGCGCTCAGGTCCGCGCGCCGTGATCATAGCCTTTCCCGGCCCGACCCACTCGTCGAGATAATCCAGGATTGCCGTGCTCTCCATCAGCACCTCGCCACTGGCGAGCACCAGCGTCGGCACCCGCCGCAGCGGATTATACGCCGCGATCTTGTCGCCATCGCCAAAGGTCGACCACGGCCGATGCTCAAAGGGCAGCTCGTACAGCCGCAGCGCAATTCCGACGCGGCGGACAAAGGGGGAGTCGTATTGGCCGATCAGGATCATGGGTCATGTCTCTCTGCTAACTGCCCATTCTGTCATACTCCGCGAAGGCAGAGTATCCGGTACTCCGCAGCCCTCGAATGGACGTCCAGGAGCAGGACGGCGCGCAAGCCATCGACGGCGGCGCGCCGGACGCGAAGGAATAACGCGTTCGGAGCGCCCGTCGCTCATCGCTCCCGTAGATACTCTCCCGCAACAGCTGGGTAAATTCGTGGACGCGGCCCGAGTGCGTCCACAGGCGGAGCTTGCCGGGCGCGAACCTTACGTGCTCCAACACAACCGGGGCGGGCGGCATGGGCAAGGCGACTTTAAGGCAGCACCGATCGCGGCGGCGTGCGGTACGGCGTTGCTTGCCACCACGCCGCTTGCCCCGAAAACGGCGGCCGCCGCCGACCTGCCGATCACCAAGGCGCCGCCAAAGATTCCGGATTCAGGCAGCCTGTTCTGGGCCGAAGTGGATTACCTCGCCTGGACCGCGAAGGGCGACCGGCCGCCGCCGCCGCTGGTCACCACGAGCCCAGCCGCACACCGCGGGCGCAGGCCGGCGTCATCGGCGCACCCGCCACAACGGTGCTGTTCGGCGATGCTAACGTTAACGGGGCCTGGCGTTCCGGCGGCCGGTTGCAGGCGGGATATTGGTTCGATCCGAGCCGCAAGCAGGGCATCGAGGTCTCTTTCTTCGACCTGCAGGACGCCTCGACGGGATTTGCCGCCAACTCCGGCACCAATGCCATCCTCGCGCGGCCGTTCGTGAATGCCCTGACCAACCAGCAGGACACGACGCTGGTCTCGTTTCCCGGTGTGGCCACCGGCGCGATCGCGGTGAACGAAACCTCGCGCCTGTTAGGCGCCGGTGCGCTGTACTGCCAGGAGATCGGCGCGTGGGGCGACCAGCGCGTCAGCGCGCTGATCGGTTACCGCTATCTGCACTCGTCAGACGATTTGTCGATTCCCTCCAACTCGAACTTCCTCGGTGGCGGCGGCATCCCCGCCCTTGCGCTCAGCGGCATCGACGCTTTCAGCGCATCAAGCGATTTTCACGGCCTCGATCTGGGTCTCACCGGCGAATGGAAGGGCGGCCCGTGGACGCTGGAATGGCGCGGCAAGGTGGCGCTCGGCGCCAATTTCAACAGCGCGGCGATCAACGGCATGACCACAATCGGCGGCGTCGCATTTCCGGGCGGCATGCTGGCGCTGTCGAGCAATAGCGGCAATTTCTCGCAGACCCGCTTTGCCGTGGTGCCGGAATTTTCGCTCAAGGCCGGCTATCAAGTGGCGCCGCAATGGCGCATCGTCGCCGGCTACGATGTGCTGTACTGGAGCGACGTGCAGCGCGCCGGCGGCCTGATCGACACGACGATCAATCCCAATCTCGTTCCGCCGGTAGCGCCGGGGGCCCGCTGCGCCCAATGCCGGTGTTAAACACTTCGGCGCAGTGGGCGCAGGGGTTTAATGTGGGCGTGAGATACGATTATTGAGGCCGTTAGGCCTCGTCGCTCGCGAGAGCGATCGGCGGATTTGCTGTCGCTAGTCCACCCCAAGACGCACCACCGATTATTTTCTTCCATAGGCCCTTTCAGTGGGCCTCCTGGAGTGAGCAAAAGTGCTCACATTTAGATCGAACTCTTAATCCCTGCTCGCCGCCGGCACTGTGCTACAAGCAGGCGGACAATCGACTTTCATAAGTCTGATTGCATCTCATAAAGAAATCGCCAGGTAATCATGCTTTTTCACCAAACCTCACTGCCGCCCGACGATCTCGAAACCTCGGTGCCGCCCAAAGTTCTCGTCGTCGAGGACGAGATGATGCTGCGCATGCGCGCGGTGGATATCGTCGAGGACGCCGGGTTCACTCCTATCGAAGCGGTGAACGCCGACGAGGCGCTCGCCATTCTTAAATCCCGCTCAGATATCGAGCTGCTGTTTACGGACATTCAAATGCCCGGCAGCATGGACGGCCTCAAGCTGGCTCACGCCGTCCATGGGCGATGGCCATCCGTTAAGATCATCCTTGTCTCCGGTAAATTGACGCTGGCTGACGCCGAAAAGCCAACCCGCAGTCGCTTTTTTGGAAAGCCGCTGGACGTGAAGCAAATGATCGCGGAAATGCAGGAAATGATTGGGCAGGGTTCCCTGAGCATCATACAGGCTGATATTTCCCCGGTTCTCGCAAAGGCCGTGCAGACCGAAACGCGGAAAATTTCCGAGACGGCACGACCAGCCAGCTCTGCTTCCAACGAAATTTTGACGGCAGAAAACGACAGCCTTCGCCTGTTGCTCGAGCAAGCGGGCATCGACGCGGAGGTACTGCTGGCGCAGGCTGGCATCGACGCAAAAGAGCGCGAGGCCGCCGACAAGCTGCAAAAATTAATTCTGGAGGAGCTGCACCACCGCATCAAGAACACGCTTGCGACCGTGAGTGCCATTGCCTCACAAAGCCTGCGGGCAGCCACAAGCATCGAACACGGGCAACACGCGATCGAAGGCAGACTGGTCGCGCTCGGACGGGCGCACGATCTGCTCTTGCAGGCGAGATGGGCAAACGCCGACTTTGCAAATACCATCCGTGGCGCCACCGCGCCGTATGACAACGAAGGCGCTGCAAGGTTTTCGATCGCGGGCCCCGACCTCAAAATCACCTCCGGAGCGGTGATAGCTCTGGCGATGACCCTCAACGAACTTTGCACCAACACCACGAAATTCGGAGCGCTCTCGGTGCCGTCGGGAAGCGTCGACATCGCCTGGAAGATCGATGAGGCAATGGAGCGGCTGCAGCTAACCTGGTCCGAAAAAGGCGGTCCCTCGGTCCGTGCACCGTCCCGACAGAGCTTTGGAACGCGCTTGATCGGGTCCCTTGGTCAACAATTGAAGGGCCAAGTCAAACTGGCGTATGACCTGACCGGCTTTGTGTATACGCTGGGCGTTCCAATGTCGTCGCTTGTCGCGCCGGCCTGAAGGAAGCGATTGTCTCCGCCACCCAGCGGTGTGATCCGAGTTTCTGGTGCCTTCCGCTTTCGGCGCTTTTCCGGACCTAGAGCGGGATGTCCGGATTGCGCGCCAAAGCGGTTATCCACGACGCCTCTGAATTTGGGGGTTCACACCCCCTCCCCCGCGTCGCTCGCTAGCACGCCCTTCACCGCCCGCGCCCAGCCGGCAAGTTTGCGCTCGCGCGTGGCGGCGCTCATCGCCGGCTTGAATCTGTGCTCGAGCCGCCAGTTGTCGGCGAATTTTGCGGGCTCGGGATAGACGCCGGCAGCTAAGCCTGCGAGATAGGCGGCGCCGAGCGCGGTGGTTTCCTGGATCATCGGGCGGTCGACCGGCGCGTTCAGCAAATCCGCGAGCCGCTGCATGGTCCAGTCGGAGGCGGTCATGCCGCCATCGACGCGCAGCACGACGTTGGCGCTTTTCGCCTCCGGCCAGTCGGCGCGCATCGCCGCCCATAGATCATAGGTCTGATAGCAGACGCTCTCCAGCGCCGCATGCGCTAGCTCGGCCGGGCCGGTGTTGCGCGTCAGCCCAAACAACGCGCCGCGCACGCGCGGATTCCAGTACGGCGCCCCAAGGCCAACGAAGGCCGGCACCAGATAGACCGATTGGGTGGAGTCGGATTGGTCGGCGAGCGGACCGGTCTCGGCGGCCTGCTTGATGATCTTGAGCCCGTCACGCAGCCATTGCACCGCGGAGCCCGCGACGAAGATCGAGCCTTCCAGCGCATAGGTGCGTTGGCCCTCGAGCTGATAGGCGATCGTGGTCAAGAGCTTGTTCTTCGAGGCGACCGGCGTAGCCCCGGTATTGAGCAAGGCAAAGCAGCCGGTGCCGTAGGTCGATTTGATCATGCCGGGCGAGAAGCAGGCTTGTCCAATGGTCGCGGCCTGCTGGTCGCCGGCAATCCCCGAGATCATGATGCTGCCGCCGAGCAGCTCCGGCTCGCTGTCGCCGAAGTCGGCGGAAGAGTCCTTGACCTCGGGCAGCATCGAGCGCGGCACGCGCAAGATCTTCAACAGCTCGTCGTCCCACTCGCCGCTGTGGATATTGAACAACAGCGTGCGCGAGGCGTTGGTGGCGTCGGTCGCGTGCGCACGGCCGCCGGTCAGCCGCCACAGCAGATAGCAGTCGACGGTGCCGAACAGCAATTCGCCGCGCATCGCGCGCTCGCGGGCGCCGGGGACATGGTCGAGGATCCAGGCCACTTTAGTGCCGGAGAAATAGGGATCGATGATCAGGCCGGTTTTGGCGGATATCGTCGGCTCGTGGCCTTCGCCCTTGAGTTTTGCGCAGATGTCGGCGGTGCGGCGGTCCTGCCAGACGATGGCGCGATGCACGGCCTTGCCGGTGGCGCGGTCCCAGACCGCTGTGGTTTCGCGCTGGTTGGTGATGCCGATCGCGGCGATGTCTTTAGGCCCAAGCCCGGCCTTCTCCAGCGCGTCGCGGCAGACCATGATGGTCGAGGTCCAGATATCCTCCGGCTCGTGCTCGACCCAGCCGGAGGCGGGAAAATGCTGAGGGAATTCCTGTTGCGCGCTGGCGGCGATCGAGATGTCTCCGCGAAACACGATGGCGCGCGAGGAGGTGGTGCCCTGATCGATGGCCAGCACATAGGACATTGGCGTTGCTTCCCGGGTGGCGGTTTGTTGAGGTGGTTGCCGCAGAGGCAAGCGGATTGGGGATCGTTCGTCAATATCCGCTCGTCATGCCCGGGCTTGACCCGGGCATCCATCAATGTTCGTGAAATGCATCTTCCTGAAGGATTGCCGGGTCAAGCCCGGCAATGACGGCATTTACTCACGCCGCTGCGGTGGTGACGCCGCCGTCGACCACGATGGTCTGGCCGGTCATGAAGGTCGAGGCATCGGAGGCGAGATAGGCGACGGCCCCTGCGATCTCGTCGGGCTCGCCGATGCGTCGCAGCGGCGTGGTGGCGCAGCGGCGTTTCAGCCGCTCCTCGTCTTCCCACAGCGCGCGGGCGAAGTCGGTCTTGACCAGGCCCGGCGCCACGCAATTGACGCGCACGCCCTTCGGACCCCATTCGCCGGCAAGGCTGCGGCACAATGCAAAATCCGCCGCCTTGGAAATCCCGTAAGCGCCGATCACGGTCGAGCCGCGCAAGCCGCCGATCGACGAGATGATGACCACCGAGCCACCTCCGCGCTCGGCCATCGGCGGGATCGCGAGCCCACAGAGCCAGATGTTGCTCTTGACGTTACTGCCCATGATCTTGTCGAAGGCTTCGTCCGTGATGTCGAGCAGCGGACCGTAATAGGGGTTGACCGCGGCGTTGCAGACCAGGATGTCGATCTTGCCGTAATGCATGATCACGCCCTTGATCAGCACGTCGACTTCGTCGCGGCGCGAGATGTTGCAGGGGATGACATGGGCCTCGCCGCCCGACTTGCGAATGCCGGCGGCAACCTCCTGGCAGGCGTCAACCTTGCGGCTGGAAATGATCACCTTGGCGCCGAGTTTTGCGAGCAGCTCGGCCGAGGCGCGGCCGATGCCGCGGCTCGACCCGGTGACGACGGCGACTTTGCCGGTGAGATCGAACGGGGTGGATTTCATCGTTATTGCCTCCATTCACGTCATTCCGGGGCGATGCCAACGGGTCCGGCCTGTTGGCCGGCCCGACGACAGGCTCGAGATTCCGGGTCTGGTCCTTCGAACCATCCTGGAATGACAGCGGAGCGAGATTCCGGGTTCGCGCCGATGCGCGCCCCGGAATGACAAATCACACCAGCCCGCCCTGGTCGGTGACGCGGCGCAGATGGTAGTCGGTGTCGCCAAAGGTGTTCTCGATCATGGTCAGCCGCTTGAAGTAGTGACCGATCTTGGCCTCCTGGGTCATGCCGATGCCGCCGTGAAGCTGGATCGACTGCTGGCCGACGAATTTCAGCGACTTGCCGATCTGCACCTTGGCGGCCGCCACCGCCGTGGCGCGCTCTTTGGCATCCTCGAAATCGGAAGCCATGGTCGCGAACATCGACATCGAGCGGGCCTGCTCGACCGCGACGAACATGTCGGCGGCGCGGTGCTGCAGGGTCTGGAAGCTGCCGATCGGCACGCCGAACTGCCTTCGGGTCTTGAGGTATTCGACGGTGGTCTTGAGCGACTCATCCATCGCGCCGACGGCCTCCGCGCATATCGCGGTGCGCGCTTCATCGACCACGCGCTCGATCAGCGAAAGCGCGTTCTCGGGGTCGCCGATCACAGCATCGGCGTCGACCTCGACGCCGGTAAAGGTGATGTCGGCGGCGTGCAGGCCGTCCTGGGTCGGATAGCCCTTTTTGGCGACGCCCTTGGCACCGGCCGGCACCAGGAACACGCCGATGCCGCTTCGGTCGCGCTGGCCGCCTGCGGTGCGCGCGGTCACGATGAGCGTGTCGGCGTTCTCGCCGTTGAGCACGACGAATTTTTCGCCGTCGATGACGTAGCCGCCGCCCTTCTTCTTGGCCGAGGTCACGACGTCGTTCAGATCGTAACGCGAGTTCTTCTCGAGCTGGGCGAACGCAAAGCTCTTGGCTCCCTCGATGATGCCGCCGATGTGCGCCGCCTTCTGCGCAGGCGAGCCGCCGTGGCGCAGGAAACCGCCCGCGATCACCACGGTCGAGAGATAGGGCTCCAGCACCAGCGCCTTGCCGAGCGCCTCCATCACGATCATGGTCTCGACCGCGCCGGCGCCGAAACCGCCATCGGCTTCCGCGAAGGGAAGGCCGAGCAGGCCCTGTTCGGCAAGCTTGGTCCAGACGGCTTTGCTCCAGCCGCCCTTCTCCGCCATGTATTTCTTGCGCTGATCGAACCCATAGGAATTGGTCAGCAGGCCGTCGACGCTTTCCTTGAGGAGCCGCTGCTCCTCGGACAAGTCAAAATCCATTTTTCTTACTTCCCCCGGCTAACAAGATTCTCTCGTCGTGGCCGAGTTCAAGCCCGGCCATGACGACAACGCGTGTGGCCGCATCGTTGCGCACGATCACAACCCCAGCACCGCCTTGGTAATGATGTTGCGCTGGATCTCGTTGGAGCCGCCGTAGATCGAGACCTTGCGGTTGTTGAAATAGCTCGGCGCGATCTGCGCGGTCCAATCCATCGCCTCGTTGGAGCCGTCCTCGCCGTGCTCGTCATAGGGCGCGGCGAACGGCCCGATCACTTCCATCAAGAGTTCAGTGGTGGTCTGCTGGATTTCCGACCCCTTGATCTTCAACACCGAGGACGCCGGGTTGGGCTTGCCCTTGCCGTGCTTGCCTTCGTCGGCGACGACGCGCAGCTGCGTCAATTCGAGCGCCTTCAGCTCGATCTCGACGGCGGCGAGCTTTTCGCGAAATCCCTGGTCCTCGATGACAGGTTTGCCGCCGGACTCGACCTTCGAGGCCAGTTCCTTGATGCGGCGGATGCGCTCCTTGGAGACGCCGACCCGCGCGATGCCGGTGCGCTCATTGCCGAGCAGAAATTTTGCGTAGTCCCAGCCCTTGTTCTCCTCGCCGACGAGATTTTCAACCGGCACCTCGACGTCGTCCAAGAACACCTCGTTGACCTCATGGCCGCCGTCGATGGTCTCGATCGGACGTACCGTGATGCCCTTGCTCTTCATGTCGATCAGGATGAAGGAGATGCCGGACTGCTTCTTCGCCGCGGGGTCGGTGCGGCACAGGCAGAAGATCATGTTCGCGTACTGAGCGAGCGTGGTCCAGGTCTTCTGGCCGTTGACGATGTACTTGTCGCCCTTGCGCTCGGCCTTGGTCTTCAGCGAGGCGAGGTCGGAGCCTGAGCCCGGCTCGGAAAAACCCTGGCACCACCAGTCGTCGACATTGGCGATGCGCGGCAGGTAATATTTCTTCTGCGCCTCGTTGCCGAAGGTGTAGATCACCGGGCCGACCATGCTGACGCCGAAGGCGAGCGGCGCCGGCGCCGGGTGCATCTGCAGCTCCTCGTTGAAGATATAATGCTGCACCGAGCTCCACCCGGTGCCGCCATATTCCTTCGGCCAGTGCGATACGCCCCAGCCCTTCTTGTTCAGGATGCGCCACCAGGTGATCATTTCATCCTTGCCGAGATGGCGGCCTTCCTGCTGTTTCTGCCGCGTCGCCGGCGGCACTTGATCGCGGAAAAACGTCCGCACGTCCTCACGGAACGCCATCTCTTCCTTGCTGAAAGCCAGATCCATCGGATCCTCCTGTGAGCGAATGAGAATAATCGGCTACCAAATCACGGCCGTCATTCCGAGCCTGCGCCAAGAGGCGCATCCCGGAATGACGAGTTTTTGAGGTTCAGCGTCGGTCATAGCCGACCTCCCGACGCAAGCTGCTGCCCGGATCGCGAAGGTTGCTGTTGACGCAATTCGTGACGCGACAATTTGCCGACCGGCGTGCGCGGCAGATCGTCGACGAATTCAACTGCCGCCGGCAGCTCATGCTTGCCGAGCTTGCCGGCGAGGAAGCCGCGCAATTCATCCAGCGTAAACGGTTTTGCATCCGCGCGCAGCTTGATGAAGGCTTTCGCCGCCTCGCCGCGGTAATCGTCGGGAATGCCGATCACGGTCACTTCGTGCACGGCGGGGTGGGTATAGATCGCTTGCTCGATCATCTGCGGATAGACATTGAATCCGCCGGAGATGATCATGTCCTTCTTGCGGTCGACCAGATAGAAATAGCCGTCGGCGTCCATGTAGCCGATATCGCCGGTCAGGAAGCGATCGCCGACGAAAGCCTCCGCGGTCTCCTCCGGCCGATTCCAGTAGCCCTTGGTGACATTGGGCCCGCGGATCCGGATTTCGCCGACTTCGCCTGTCGGCATCACCTGCTTGGGGTCGTCCAGCGCGACCACGTCCATCTCGATACCCGGCAGCATCAAGCCGATCGAGCCCGGCTTGTCCGGTCCTTCCTTGGGATGGGCAGTGCCGGACGAGCAGGTCTCGGTCATGCCCCAGCCGCTTCTGAGCTTCATGCCGACCCTGCGCTCGAACACCTTTGCGACCTCGACCGGCAGCGGCGCGCCGCCCGATCCGCAAGTGACCAGCGACGACAAATCGCGCTTGTCGAGATCCGGCAGGCTCGCGATCGCGACCCACATGGTGGGAACGCCGGGGAAAGCGGTGGCGCGCTTGACCTCGATGTCGCGCATCACAGCCTCGACATCGAAGCGCTGATGCAGCGAGATCAGATTGCCGCGCCGCAGCGAGAACAGCAGCACCACCGTCAGCGCGTAGATATGAAACAGCGGCAGCACGCAGATCACGCGCTCGATCGCATTGCGTTCGAGGCGCGCCGGCCTGCCCCAGACATCGTAGACCGAGACCGCGGACGTCAGATTGCCATGGCTGAGCATCGCGCCCCTTGGAAGTCCGGTGGTGCCCCCGGTATATTGCAGCAACGCGACGTCATCGACCGATATCGACGGCCATTGCGCGGGCCTCGTGGCGCCATCGATGAATTGCCTGAAGGTGATGATCGCCGGGTTATTCGGGATCGCGGCCTGCTGTGTGCCGACCTTGCCCCAATGATCGTCCTCGCAGACGATCAGGCGATCGAGCAGGCCCTGGTTCAGGAATTTCAGCGCGGTCGGCAGCAACGCGGCAAGATTGCTGGTCACCAGCACGCGCGCGCCGGAATCGGACAGCTTGTGCGACAGCGCGATCTCGCCGTCGAGCGGGGAGAGATGCACGATGCGCGCGCCTGCCTTCAGCGCGCCGAAGAAGTTTGTCGGATGATCGGGCGTATTGCCGAGGAACAGCGCCACCGACGCATCCTTGCCGTAGCCGGCGCGCAGATAGGCTGCGGCGGCGACCTCGACCATCGTCTCCAGTTCGGTATAGCTGATCGGAGCGCCGCGGAATTCGAACGCCGGACGAAGGGAGAATTCCGCAGCCGCGTTCGACAGCAGGTCAGGCACCGTTCCCTGCGCGATCGGATCGTCCCAATGGACGTCTTGCGGATAAAAATGCTCGCCGGCGTGGGTCATCGCTCACCTGTCATTCCGGGGCGCGAGCCCTTCGCAAGCGAACCCAGGATCTCGAGATTCCGGGTCTGCGCCTACCGGCGCATCCACGATGTGCAATTGCACATCGGGGAATGACGCGTGGCTGGCGCACGCCATCAAGCCGCTTTCGCCGCAAGCGACCCGAATGTCTTGCCTTCGGCCGCAAGACGCTTCAAGAGCGGCGCCGGCTCGAGCGACGGGTCGCTGGTTTCCTTGGCGTAATACGACAGCCGGTCGGCGATGTGCTTCAAGCCCACCTGGTCGGCATAGAACATCGGGCCGCCGCGGTAGATCGGCCAGCCATAGCCATAGAGCCAGATCACGTCGATATCGCTCGGGCGTGCCGCGATGCCCTCGTCGAGGATCCGCGCTCCCTCGTTGATCATCGGGTACATCATGCGCTCGAGGATTTCATCGTCGCTGACGACGCGGCGCTTGCGCCCGAGCCGCTGCAAGGTTTCGTCGATCAGCTTTTCGACTTCCGGATCGGGCAGCGGTGCGCGCGAGCCGCCTTCGTACTTATAGTAGCCCTTGCCGGTCTTCTGGCCGAATCGCCCGGCTTCGCACAAGGCGTCCGCAATCTCCGACTTGATGCCGCGATCTTTGCGCGAGCGCCAGCCGATATCGAGGCCGGCGAGATCACCCATCGCAAACGGACCCATCGGCATGCCGAATTTGGTGACGACGGCGTCGACCTGCTGCGGCAGCGCGCCTTCGAACAACAGCTTCTCGGCCTGCTTGCCGCGCTGCGCCAGCATGCGGTTGCCGACAAAACCGTCGCAGACCCCGACCACCGCCGGCACCTTGGCAATTTTGCGCGCCACCGCGACCGCGGTCGAGAGCGCGTCCGGCGCGGTTTTGGCGGCGCGCACGATCTCGCACAGCTTCATCACGTTCGCCGGCGAGAAGAAGTGCATGCCGAGCACGTCCTGCGGACGCTTCGTCTCTTTGGCGATCTCGTCGATGTTGAGATAGGAGGTGTTGGAAGCCAGCACCGCGCCCGGTTTTGCAAACTTGTCGAGCTGACCGAACACCTCTTTTTTCACGGCCATGGTCTCGAACACGGCTTCGATCACCAGGTCAGCGTCCTTGACGTTCTCAAGACCGACCACGCCCTTGATCAGGCCCATGCGCTTGGCCGGCGCGTCGGCCGGGATGCCGCCGCGCGCGGCGGTCGCCTCATAGTTCTTCTGCATCACCCCGAGGCCGCGCTTGAGCTGCTCCTCGCCGGTCTCGATCAGGGTGACGGGGATGCCGGCGTTGGCAAACGACATCGCGATGCCGCCGCCCATGGTGCCGGCGCCGACGATGGCGACGCGCTCGACCTTGCGCGGCTTCGTCCCCTCGGGCACCCCGGAAATCTTGGCCGCCTCGCGTTCGGAGAAGAAGGCGTAGCGCTGTGCCTTGGACTGATCGCTGGCGACGAGTTTCAAAAAGCCCTCGCGCTCCTTCTTCAGCCCCTCGTCGAACGGCAGGTCGATCGCAGCGCCCACCGCGTCGGCGGCGGCGAACGGCGCTTCCAGTCCGCGTGCGCGCTTGGTCATGGCGGCTACCGCGTTGGTGAAGATCGAACGGTCGGCTTTGGCCGCGGCAAGCTTTGAGTCATCGTCGCGCAGCTTGCGCAACGCCCGCTTCTCGGAAAGCACCCTGCGGGCGAACGCCTCGCCGCCTGCGGCCGGGCCCTCGACGATCTCCTCGATCAGGCCGTTCTTCAGCGCCTCCTCGGCGCTAATCGGATCGCCGCCGACGATCATCTTGACCGCCAGTTCAGGGCCGACCGCGCGCGGCAGCCGCTGGGTACCGCCGGCACCCGGCAACAGCCCGAGCTTCACCTCGGGCAGGCCGAGCCTGGCGTCCTTGGTGGCAACGCGGAAATGGCAGGCGAGCGCGACCTCGAGACCGCCGCCGAGCGCGGTGCCGTGGATGGCGGCCACGATCGGCTTCGGCGAATTCTCCATCATAGTCAACACCTCGTGAAGACCGGGGGGTTTTGGCGGCTTGCCGAATTCGGTGATGTCGGCGCCGGCGATGAAGGTGCGGCCGGCGCAGGCCAGCACGATGGCTTTCACTTCGGGATCGGCGATCGCGCTCTTGATGCACTCCAGGATGCCGCCGCGCACGGCGGCGCTCAGCGCGTTTACCGGAGGATTGTCGACGGTGACGATGGCGATGATGTCATGACGCTCTAGCTTGACCACTTCGCTCACGCTCGGCTCCTTGGTTCTTGTTCTAGTTTCGCACTGCGGAATTAAATTCCACATCTTGACACGGAGGGTTATTTTGAAGCACGTGCCTTGTCAACGAGGACCGTGCACAGCAGGCAAATGAAGCGTTCGGGCAAGAAAGTGGCGACTGATCGCAGCTTCGTCGTCGCGCTTTCCCGCGGCCTTGATGTGTTGCGCGCATTCCATCCCAATGACGGGCTTCTTGGCAATCAAGAGATCGCGGCCCGTACCAGACTGCCAAAGCCGACCATCTCGCGGCTGACCTACACCTTGACCAAGCTCGGCTATCTTACACCCGTTCCGCGGTTCGAGAAATATCAGCTGGCGCCCTCAGCCATGGCGCTCGGTTATGCTGCGCTAGCCAATCTCGGCGTTCGGCATTTGTCCGAACCGTTCCGCGAGGAAGTCATGCGCGCGACCGGCGGTGCGGTCGCGGTCGGGGGCCGCGACCGAACCAGCATGATCTACTTCGGCCAGAGCCGCGGCATGACGCTGGGCGTTCAACTGGACGTCGGCTCGCGGATTCCGATTGCAACCACCGCGATGGGGCGGGCCTATATCTGGGCGCTGCCGGACGAGGAGCGTGCCGCTCTATTGCGCGAACTGCGCGAGCACTATGGCAGCCGCTGGCCCAGGATGCGCGACGGCATCGAACGCGCCGGTGAAACGGTCGCAAAACACGGCTTTGCCACCTCGGTGGGCGAGTGGCACGACGACATCCACGCCGTCGGCGTAGCCCTAAAGCTTAATGACGGAACGGGTCCTTATGCGTTTAACTGTGGCGCGCCCGCATTCCGTTTCACGGAAGATCGGCTTTTGGGCGACATTGGACCTCGCCTCGTGGCGATGGTAAGGAACATTGAAGCGGCCGTCGGCGGGGCCGCGCCGCAATCAAAAAAAGAACAAGGCAAGAAGTTGAAACCAGGAGGGAAAGTTGCACGTGTGGTCGAGGGGATCAGATAGCCTGCGCTGTGACCGGCGCGACGTTTCGTTCGGTCATCCCGGCCCAATCGGTGGCCCAACCAGTGTCTTGGGCGGGACCAAATGACGCAGGCCCAGCTCGCGCAGGGGCAATACCCCCTGCTCGCGGTTCGCGACGTCAGCGTCGTGTTCGGCGGCATCGTGGCGTTGAATCGCGTGTCGTTCGACCTGCATCAGGGCCAGATTCTCGGCCTGATCGGACCGAACGGCGCCGGCAAGACCACCCTCTTCAACTGTCTCTCCCGGCTCTACCAGCCGAGCTCCGGCGATATCCTGATGGGTGGGGCAAGCATCCTGAAACGGCCGCCGCACCGGATCGCCGAAATCGGCATCGGCCGCACCTTCCAAAACGTCGCGCTGTTTCCCAATCTGTCGGTGCTCGACAACGTCCGCGTCGGCACGCACGCCCGCACCTCAAGCGACATCATCAGCGACTCGCTGAAGCTCGCCTGGGTTCGCCGTGGCGAGGCCGAGATGAACGAGAAGGTTCACGAGATCCTCGGCTACCTCAACCTCGAGAGCGTCGCCCATACCACGGTCTCCGGCCTGCCATTCGGTACCCAGAAGCGCGTCGAGCTCGCCCGCGCGCTCGCCTGCGATCCAAAAATCCTGCTGCTGGACGAGCCGGCCGGCGGCCTCAACCACGAGGAAGTCCACGTGCTCGGCGACCTGATCCGCCGCATTCGTGACGAGCGCAAGATGACGATACTGCTGGTCGAGCATCACATGGGCCTCGTGATGTCGATCGCCGACCACGTGGTCGCGCTCAATTTCGGCCGCAAGCTCGCCGAGGGAACGCCGGCCGCGGTCCAGGCCGACCCGGATGTCATCAAGGCCTATCTGGGGAGCAAGGACCAATGACGGCGATGCTCAACATCAAGGACCTTCGCGCCTATTACGGGCAGGTGCAGGCGCTCCACGGCCTCTCCTTTGCGCTCGACGAAGGCAGCCTCACCACCCTGCTCGGTGCCAATGGCGCCGGCAAGACCACCACGTTGCGGGCGATCTGCAACATGGTGCGCACCACCGGTGCGATCGAATTCGAGGGCGCTGCCCTGACCAACCGCTCCACCGAAAACATCGTCCGGCTCGGGATTGCGCATGTGCCGCAGGGTCGCGGCACCTTCACGACGCTGACGGTGGAGGAGAACCTCCAGCTTGGCGCCATCACGCGCAAGGACAGGGCCGGCGTGGTGTCCGATATCGAGCGCATGTATGACCACTTTCCGGTGCTGAAAGAGCGCTACACCCAACAGGCAGGCACGCTGTCGGGCGGCGAGCAGCAGATGCTCGCGGTCGCCCGCGCGCTGATGCTGCGTCCGAGACTGATGCTGCTCGACGAGCCCTCATTTGGGCTGGCACCACTGATCGTGCGCGACCTGTTCAAGATTCTCGGCAAGATCAACCGCGAGGAAAAGGTCACCATCCTGGTGGTCGAGCAGAACGCGCAGCTCGCGCTCGAACTCGCCGACCAGGCTTACGTGATCGAGACCGGCCGCATCGTGATGTCCGGCAAGGCGAACGAGATCGCGAACAACGAAGACGTCCGTAAATCCTATCTCGGTTACTAAAGGAGCGCGGCCATGGAGCTTTTCACCAATCAAGTCCTAGCAGGCATCGCCACCGGCGCGATCTATGCCTGCATGGCGCTCGCGGTGGTCATGATCTACCAGGCGATCGACCACCTCAACTTCGCGCAAGGCGAGATGGCGATGTTCTCGACCTTCATCTCCTGGCAGTTGATCCAGTGGGGCGCGCCCTATTGGGGCGCCTTCGTGCTCGCGGTGGCGTTCTCGTTCGCCGGCGGCATCGCCATCGAGCGGCTGTTGTTCAGACCGCTCGCCAGGGCCCCGATCCTGACTAACGTCGCTGGTTTCATCGCGCTGTACGCGATCATCAACAGCGTCGCCGGGCTGATCTGGGATTTCACCATCAAGCAATATCCGACGCCGTTCGGCTCCTCGCCGTTTCTCGGCAGCCAGCTGATCTCGACCCATCAGGCCGGCATGATCGGCATCACCATCCTGTTGTTGATCGGGCTGTTTTTCTTCTTCCGCTTCACCCGGATGGGGCTTGCGATGCGGGCGGCCGCCTCATTGCCTGAATCGGCGCGGCTGGTCGGCATCAACACCTCATGGATGATCGCGCTCGGCTGGGGCATGGCGGCCGCGATCGGCTCGATCGCCGGCATGATGATCGCGCCGGTGGTGTTTCTGGAGCCGAACATGATGCTGGGCGTCCTGATCTACGGCTTTGCTGCGGCCGTGCTCGGCGGCCTCACCAGCCCGCTTGGCGCCGTCGTCGGCGGCTTCCTGGTCGGCATCTTCGAAAATCTGGTCGGGACCTACATCCCCAACGTCGGCAATGAACTGAAACTGCCGATCGCGCTCGCGCTGATCATCACCGTCCTGGTCGTCAAACCCGCTGGCCTGTTCGGCCGGCCCATTGTGAAGCGAGTTTGATCATGAGCGCTGCTATCGAAGACGTCGTCACCGAAGCACCGACCGTAGAGGCGGTTCCCAAGCGGGCCATGACACTCGGCACCGGCACCTCATTGATCATGCTCGGATTGCTGCTTCTCGTTCCCCTGTTTGTTAAGAACTTCATCATCTTCCAGATGACGATGCTGCTGATCTACGGCGTCGCGGTGCTGGCGCTCAATATCCTGACCGGCGGCAGCGGTCAGTTCTCGCTCGGGCAAAGCGCGTTCTATGCGGTCGGCGCCTATACTTCGGCGATCCTGATGGAGCAGTTCAACGTCAACTATGCGCTGACCCTACCGGTTGCGGGCGTCATCTGCTTCGCGTTCGGATTCCTGTTCGGCCAGCCGGCGCTGCGCCTGTCCGGCGTCTACCTTGCCTTGGCGACCTTTGCGCTCGCGACCGCGATGCCGCAACTCTTGAAGCTCGGTTTCTTCGAGAAATGGACCGGCGGCGTGCAGGGCCTGGTGGTGACCAAGCCGGATGCGCCGTTCGGCCTGCCGATCTCGCAGGACATGTGGCTCTATTACTTCACGCTGGTGATCACCATCGCGATCTATCTGTTCTCCGTCAATCTCTTGCGATCGCGCTCGGGGCGCGCCTTCATGGCGATCCGCGACAATGAAATCGCGGCGTCCGCGATGGGCGTCGACGTTGCGCTGTACAAGACGTTGGCATTTGGCGTCAGCGCCGGGATCACCGGCGTCGCCGGCGGCCTCGGGGCGATCGCCGTGCAGTTCGTCGCTCCGGACAGCTACACCATCACGCTGGCGATCTCGCTGTTTCTCGGCATGGTCGTCGGCGGCGTGGGCTGGCTGCCCGGATCGATCGTGGGTTCGGCCTTCATCATCTTCGTGCCGAATATCGCGGAGGGAATCTCCAAGGGTCTCTCCGGCGCCGTGTTCGGCGTCCTTTTGTTCCTTGTCATCTTCCTGGTGCCGCACGGCGCCCGGCAAGTCGCCATCGTCGGCCAGCAACTGATCGGCCGGTTCAAGAAAAACTAAGGAGAACATATGCTTTCTGAAAACTTGCGTATCACCGCGCTTGCGACGGCGGTCATCGCCCTTACCTCCGGCGCGGCACTTGCCCAAAAGAAGTACGACACCGGCGCCACCGACACCGAAATCAAGATCGGCAACATCATGCCCTATAGCGGCCCTGCCTCCGCCTACGGCGTGATCGGCAAGACCGAAGAGGCCTACTTCAAGAAGATCAACGCCGAGGGCGGGATCAACGGCCGCAAGATCAATTTTGTCACCTACGACGACGGTTACAGCCCGCCAAAGGCCGTCGAGCAGGCGCGCAAGCTGGTGGAGAGCGATGAAGTGCTGGTGGTGTTCAACCCGCTCGGCACCCCGTCAAACTCAGCGATCCAGAAATACCTCAACTCCAAGAAGGTGCCGCAACTATTCGTCGCGACCGGCGCCACCAAATGGAACGATCCGAAGGACTTTCCATGGACCATGGGCTGGCAGCCCTCTTATCAAAGCGAAGCGCATATCTATGCGAAATTCCTGCTGAAGGAGAAGCCGGACGGCAAGATCGCGATCCTGTTTCAGAACGACGATTTCGGCAAAGACTATCTCAAAGGCTTGAAGGACGCATTAGGCGCCAAGGCGTCGATGATCATTGCCGAGGAAAGCTACGAGACCACGGAGCCCAGCATCGACAACCACATCGTCAAGCTCAAGGCCACCGGCGCCGACGTCTTCATCTCGATCACCACGCCGAAATTTGCGGCGCAAGCGATCAAGAAGCTCGCCGAGATCGACTGGAAACCGATGCACATCGTCTCCAACGTCTCGAGCTCGGTCGGCGGCGTCATCAAGCCGGCGGGCTTTGAGAATTCGCAAGGCATTCTGTCGGCCGCCTATGCCAAGGACGGCGCCGACGCGCAGTGGGATAACGATCCCGGCATGAAGAAATTCTTCGCCTTCCTGGAGAAGTACTATCCCGACGCCAACAAGCTCGATGGCTCGGTCGTGTACGGCTACGGCGTAGCCCAGACCATGGTCAAGGTGCTTCAGATGTGCGGCGACGACCTGACGCGCGCGAACGTGATGAAGCAGGCGGCGAGCCTGAAGGATTTTACGCCCGATACCTTGCTGCCCGGCGTCAAGATCAACACCTCTGCGACCAATTTCGCCCCGATCACGCAGCTTCAGATGATGCGGTTCAAGGGCGAGAAGTGGGACCTGTTCGGTAACATCATCTCTGGCGAGCTGAGCAATTAATTCCCCGGTCACGGGTTTTTGATCCGAACCGTTCGACTAAATGACGCCTCCTGCGATGGCCTCGCAGGAGGCGTTGTTCTTGCCGGGTATGGCGACACGGTATTGAATGGTTGAGAGGAGCCGCGAAGTGCTCCGGATTTAAAAATCGACACATTCGACCAGATCAGGGAGATCAAAATGCCTGCTATCCAATTGCGATTGGGGGCCTTTTCGGCCGCCCTCGCGGTGCTCGTGGCAACCAGCAGCGTAGCGCTTGCACAAAAGAAATACGACGTCGGCGCCACCGACACTGAAATCAAGATCGGCAACATCATGCCCTATAGCGGTCCGGCCTCCGCCTACGGGGTGATCGGCAAGACCGAACAGGCCTACTTCAACAAGATCAATGCCGAGGGCGGCATCAACGGCCGCAAGATCAATTTCGTCAGCTATGACGACGGCTACAGCCCGCCGAAGACGGTCGAGCAGGCGCGCAAGCTGGTGGAAAGCGACGAAGTGCTGCTCGTCTTCAATTCGCTCGGCACGCCGCCGAACTCGGCAATCCAGAAATACATGAACGCCAAGAAGGTGCCGCAACTATTCGTCGCCACCGGCGCCACCAAATGGAATGACCCCAAGGAATTCCCCTGGACCATGGGCTGGCAGCCCAACTACCAGAGCGAGTCCCAGATCTACGCAAAGTACATTCTGAAGGAACTGCCGAACGCCAAGATCGCGATCCTCTATCAGAACGATGATTACGGCAAAGACTATGTGAAAGGCCTGAAGGACGGTCTCGGCGCCAAGGCCGCCTCGATGATCGTTGCCGAGGAAAGCTACGAAACCACGCAGCCGACGATCGATTCGAACATCGTCAAGCTGAAGTCGACGACCGCCGACGTATTTTTCAACGTCACCACGCCGAAATTCGCCGCGCAGGCGATCAAGAAGATGGCCGAAATCGAATGGAAGCCGCTACACTTTCTCAACAACGTCTCAGCCTCGATCGGCGCTGTGATAAAGCCGGCCGGCTTCGAAGCCAGCCAGAACATCATCTCGTCCGCTTACCTGAAAGATACGTCCGATCCACAGTGGAAGGACGACGCCGGCATGAAGGCCTTCGACGAGTTCCTCGCCAAGTACTTCCCTGAAGGCAACAGGATCGATGGCTCGGTGATGTACGGCTACACCGTCGCGCAAGGCCTCGTCTATGTTCTGAAGAACTGCGGCGACGATCTCACGCGCGAAAACATCATGAAGCAGGCGGCCAACATCAGGAATCTCGAACTCGGCGGCCTGTTGCCGGGCGTCAAGGTCAACACGTCAGCCAGCGACTTTGCGCCGATCTCGCAACTGCAGCTCATGAAGTTCAAGGGCGAGGCTTGGGAGCGCTTCGGCGACGTCATCAGCTCGGATGTAGGTGGTTAATTCACCACAAATTGACTACTAAAGAAGCAGCCCCTGCGCCTTTGTCGCAGGGGCTTTTTGTTGTGGTGGGATCGGTAAAATGGTATCGACTGGATCGAAGTCACAAGACTTTCGGACAACAAGAGCTTTCCGACTAGAAGGCCGCGCCACATACTTAAATTCTCGCAACGAGGGAGACACGTAATGCCCGTTACCGCCAACCGGTTGGCTATTGCTTCGACGGCGTTTATCCTGCTCGCCGCATCCAGCAGCGGCGCACTCGCGCAAAAGAAATACGACACCGGCGCCACCGACACCGAAATCAAGATCGGCAACATCATGCCCTACAGCGGCCCGGCCTCCGCTTACGGCGTGATCGGCAAGACCGAGGCTGCCTATTTCAAGAAGATCAACGATGCCGGCGGCATCAACGGCCGCAAGATCAATTTCATCAGTTATGACGACGGCTATAGCCCGCCGAAGACAGTGGAGCAGGCGCGCAAGCTGGTGGAAAGCGACGAAGTGCTGCTCGTCTTCAATCCGCTCGGCACGCCGCCGAATTCGGCAATTCACAAATACATGAATTCGAAGAAGGTGCCGCAGCTGTTCGTGGCGACTGGCGCCACCAAGTGGAACGACCCCAAGGACTTCCCCTGGACCATGGGCTGGCAGCCGAACTACCAGAGCGAGGCGCGGATCTATGCGAAGTACCTGCTGAAGGATAAGCCTGACGCCAAGATCGCGATCCTTTATCAGAACGACGACTACGGCAAAGACTACGTGAAAGGTCTGAAGGACGGGTTAGGGGCTAAGGCCGCCTCGATGATCGTCGCCGAAGAGAGCTACGAGACCACCGAGCCCAGCATCGACGGCCACATCGTCAAGCTCAAATCGACCGATGCCAACGTGTTCTTCAACGTCACCACGCCGAAATTCGCGGCGCAGGCGATCAAGAAGATGTCGGAGATCGGCTGGAAACCGCTCCACCTCCTCAACAACGTCTCCAGTTCGATCGGCGCCGTCATGAAGCCCGCCGGCTTCGAAAACGGCCAGGACATCATTTCTGCCGCCTATCTGAAGGATGCCGCCGATCCGCAGTGGGACAACGACGCCGGGATGAAGGGCTTCCTGGATTTCCTGGCCAAGGATTTTCCGGAAGGCAACAAGCTCGACGGATCGGTCATCGTCGGCTACGGCGTAGCCCAGACCCTGGTTCAGGTGCTGAAGCAATGCGGCGACGATCTGACCCGCGAAAACGTCATGAAGCAGGCGGCAAATCTCAAGGAATTCCGCACCGAAGTCCTGCTGCCCGGCGTGATGATCAACACCAGCCCGACCGATTTCGCCCCGATCAGCCAGCTTCAGCTAGAGCGTTTCAAGGGTGAGAAATGGGAGCTGTTCGGCGACGTCATCTCCGGCGACGTCGGGGGCTAATCGCCTTCCCTATCGTCTGACAAGACACCCCCCGCAGGGCTTGCGCTTTGCGGGGGTTTTCTTTTGCGGCAAGAGGATGGATAACCGGCATCCGATGCTTGCATCCCGGATCGCCGTGAAACCATGACCGGCCGACGTCCTCTCCTGCGCGCGATTTTCGAGTCCGCCGTCGCGGCCGCACATCCCGACGTGATTCTTGGGGCCCATTTGCGCCCCCTGCCCAAAGGCAAGGTGATCTGTCTCGCCGCCGGCAAGGCCGCCGCTGCCATGGCCGCGGCCGCGGAGCGCCATTATCTCGACGCGCTCGGGCTCGAGCCGTCGCGCCTCACCGGCATCGCCACCACCCGCCATGGCCATGGCGTGCCGACGCGGCGGATCAAGCTGGTCGAAGCCGGGCATCCGATGCCGGACCAAGCCGGGCTGCAGGCCGCCGAACAGACGCTGGAACTCGCGCAACAGGCGCAAGCCTGCGACCTCCTGCTGGTGCTGTTGTCGGGCGGCGGCTCCGCCAACTGGATCGCGCCGGCCGAGGGCGTGTCGTTTGCGCAGAAGCAGCAGGTAACGCGGGCGCTGCTGCGCTCCGGCGCGCCGATCGGCGAGATCAACACCGTCCGAAAACACCTGTCGCGGATCAAGGGCGGCCGGCTTGCCCGCGCCGGGCAGCGCGCCGAGATCGCGACGCTGGCGATATCGGACGTTCCGCATGACGACCCCTCCGCGATCGCGTCGGGGCCGACGGTGCCGGACCCGACCACGCTTGCCGATGCGCGCGCGATCGTCGCCAAATACGGTCTCGAGGTCGGCGACGCGATCCGCCGCGCGCTCGCGGACCCCGCAAACGAAAGCTGCAAGCAAGGCGATGAGGCTTTCGCGCGGGCGCATTTCGAACTGATCGCGCGCCCGAGGGCTTCGCTCGACGCCGCGGTCAAGCTCGCCAGCGACGCCGGCTACGCGATCGTCGACCTCGGCGCCGATCTCGAAGGCGAAGCCCGCGAGGTCGCCGCCGAACACGCGCGGCTTGCGCTCAAGGCGCGCACTGACGGCCAGCGCGTCGCGATCGTCTCGGGCGGCGAACTCACGGTGACCGTGCGCGGCACCGGCCGCGGCGGCCCCAATCAGGAATATGCGCTGGCGCTGGCCGCTCTCCTCAAGGACACATCGGGCATTTCGGCATTGGCTGGCGACACCGACGGCGCCGACGGTGGCGCCGGCAGCGCGAGCGACCCTGCCGGCGCGGTGATCGACAACATCACGTTTGCGAAGATGAAATCGCTCGGGCTCGACGCACGGGCCTATCTCGATAACAACGACGCCACCGGGTTTTTCACCGCGACAGGCGATTTGTTGCAGACCGGCCCGACACTCACCAACGTCAACGACATCAGGGTGATTCTGGTGGATAGGGTTTAGGCGCGCAGAAAAGCGCGATCGGTTTTCGAAATTCCCGCCCCGCAAGCCGGTCCCCGCCGGCAAAAAAATTAACGTTCTGTTTAGCGAATTCCAAGGAACGCTGAGCAAACGGTGTCCTTTCAAGGATACGGTTCACCAGGTTTGGCTTCTAATGCACGGCTTGTTGCCGGAGCGTCGCAGCATGGGTGCAGGGGATCGCCAAATGACGGATTCCGTGGAGGGTGCCATCAATCCGGAGCCGGATCACCCGGGCCGGCTTGTGGAACAAGCCGTCGACAATCTGTCGCTCGGGCTCGTCGTCTTCGACGGCGAGGGCGAGGTCGTGTTCTGCAACCAGCGGTACATGGAAATCTATCGGCTTTCATCCGAGCAGGTGAAGCCGGGAACCCCAGTTAGCGACCTTATCCGGCACCGGCTGAACATGGGTCTCAAGATCCATTCCACCCCTGACGACTACATCCGTGAGCGCCTCGACAACATCATCGACCCCGCTACGGCCATCCAGGAGTTCGCTGACGGCCGGATCATCGCCTTTACGGTTCGCCCGCTGCCGGGCGGCGGCGGCATGGCCACCCATGAGGACGTCACCGGGCGGGAAGAAATTAGCGCGCGCCTGAAAATGCAGCGCGAGCTTGGCAAGGAGCAGGAAGAGAACCTGCGCGTCCGAAACCTGCAATTCGATACCGCGATCAACAATATGTCGCAGGGACTGTGCTTTTTCGACGCAGCGCACCGGCTGATCGTCTGCAACGACCGCTACGTCGACATGTATGATCTCCCGCGCGACCGCGTCGGTCCCGGCACCGCTCTCGCCGAAATCGTCGACATGCGCTTTGAAGCGGGCAGCTTTCCCGCGATGACCCGAGAAGAATATTTGCACTGGCGTACCAATGTTGCGGTATCCAACGAACCCACCGACAGCATCGTCGAATTGCAAAACGGACGCACCTTCAAGATTCGTCACCGGCCAATGCCGGACGGCGGCTGGGTCGCGACCCATGAAGACATCACCGAGCAGCGGCGATCCGAGGTCAAGATCGAATATATGGCCCACCACGACGCGCTGACCGATCTTGCCAATCGCGTGTTACTGAACCAGCGGCTCGAACACGCGTTAGGCCAGAGCATTCGTCCCGAGCAAATGGTCGCGGTTCACCACCTCGATCTCGATCAGTTCAAGGCCGTCAACGACACGTTTGGCCATCCCGCCGGCGACAAGCTCTTGAAGATCGTCGCCGAACGCTTGCGCGGGCTGGTCCGCGAAACCGACACTATCGCTCGGATGGGCGGCGACGAATTCGCCATCGTGCAGGCCCCGATCACCGATTTATCCGAGGCAACCTCGCTCGCGCAACGCTTCATCGCATCGATGAGCGAGCCATTCGACATCGACGGCCATCGGGCCGCGATCGGCGCCAGCGTCGGCATCGCGGTCGGGCCGGGCGACGGACTACGACCCGACAAATTGCTGCGCAACGCGGACCTCGCGCTCTACCGGGCAAAAGGCGATGGCCGCGGCACCTTCCGCTTCTTCGAGCCGGCGATGGACCTGCAGATGCAGACCCGTCGCATCGTGGAACTGGACCTGCGCAAGGCGCTGCCGGCTGGCGAGTTCGAACTCTACTACCAGCCGGTGGTAAATCTCGCGAGCAACGAGATCAGCGGATTCGAGGCATTGATTCGCTGGAACCATCCGGAAAGAGGCGTGGTCTCTCCGGCCACCTTCATTCCAATGGCCGAGGAGATCGGATTCATCGTCCCGATCGGAGAATGGGTGATCAGGCAGGCATGCGCGACTGCCGCGCAGTGGCCGGGAAATCTCCATGTCGCCGTCAATATCTCGGCGGTTCAGTTCCGCAGCCCCGGCCTGATGCGAGTGATCGTCGGCGCGCTCGCGACCTCCGGCCTGCACCCGACGCGGCTGGAGATCGAGATTACCGAGACCGTGCTGCTGCATAACAAGGAGGCGACGCTCGCCGTGCTTCACCAGTTACGCGCGCTCGGTATCCGGATCGCGATGGACGATTTCGGCACCGGATATTCATCGTTGACCTATCTTCAGAGTTTTCCGTTCGACAAGATCAAGATCGACCGATCCTTTGTAAAGGACATCACGGAAAGCACCGGCTCGCTCAATATCGTGCGGGCCGTCGCGGCGCTCGCCAAAGGACTGGGCATGATGGCGACCGCCGAAGGCGTCGAAACCAGGGAACAGCTCGACAGGATTGCGTCCGAAGGCTGCACCGAGATGCAGGGCTTCCTGTTCAGCAAGCCGCTCCCCGCCCAGGAGATCGAGCGGCTGTTCCTGTCAGGGCGCGAGGCGCAGAAGGTTTTAGGCCGCATTATCGCCGCCTGATCGCAAACCCGCGCTCTCTCCCGACAACGGCTCAGTCAGACACGGCCGAACAGCCGCGGAATGGCTGCACATCTGCAAGGCTGGAACGACACGGGTGCGGCAATCGCAGTTCAGTGTCCCATGCCGGGCATCACGGCTCCGTTGTAAATCTCGGGATTTTGGGCGCCCTCGACGATCAGAAGCCCGGCAAGTCCCCGTTCCACGCGAGCCAGCGCGTGATCCACGATCGTGTAATTGCCCGGCACGTGAAGCTTGAACTCGGTGATCACAGCGCCACCGGGCGCAACGGAGACGGTCTGGATACCCTCCTGCGGCGGGCTCATGAGGCCGCCGAGATTGTAGACCTTGTCGAAGATCTCGCCGATCACGTGGAAGGACGAGGTAAAATTGGGTCCACCCACGCCAAAGAACAGCCTTACCGTTTCTCCGACCTTGGCGTGCAGGGGATGCAGTTTCGAAATCGCGCCCACTGCGCCGTTGAAGACGAAGTACTCGGGCCGCTCGTTCAATAGTTTCTCGACGCTGAACTCCTGGCTTCCGTGCTGGCCGAACGCCGCTTCCGTATAGACCTCGCCCTGCATGACATAAAATTCGTGGTCGACGGGCGGAAGGCCCGCCTCAGGCTCGACCAGGATCAGTCCATACATCCCATTGGCAATGTGCTCGGCGACCATCGGCGTCGCGCAGTGATAAACATAGAGCCCGGGAACGAGGGCCTTGAAGGTCATCGATTTTTCAGCGCCCGGATCGACTTGCAATGCGGCAGCGCCTCCGCCGGGGCCCGTTGCCGCATGAAAATCCACCGAGTGGATCATGTTGCTGTCGGCCGAATTTTTCAGGTGAACTTCGACGCTGTCGCCAACGCGAACGCGGACGAAGGGTCCCGGTACTTTACCATTGAAAGTCCAGTAACCGAATGTCGTTGCTTCTGCGAGGCGACCTTCTTGTTCGACTGTGAACAGATCGAGCCGGACGGTTCTTGGGTCTCGCTTGCCGACCGGCGGGGGAAGATCGGTAGGTTCGCGAGAAATGTCAGCCTCGACCAGTGTCTGCGGCGCAGCGATGGTTGTTACCAGAAATTGGCCTTGCATACCGGCCAATCGATGACCGGGAACGGTGCAGAAATAGACGAAGTCTCCGGATTTCGCCGCGCGGAAAACAATCGTCGTGCTGGCGCCCTTGCCATTCACCCGCGGCGATTTCGCGTCTTGATCGGGAAATGCGATGTCGTGTTCGGTGCCCTCGCCGTTGATCAAGGTGAGTTGCACGATTTGTCCCTCGGCCGCGGTCAGAACCGGATTCGCTTTCCCGTCGACGGAGCCGCCAACGCCGAGAAAGACCATTTTTCCTTCCGCAATTCCGGTGCGCAAGGTGTACTTGGCGTCCGTTAGATAGGCGGCAGCGCCATCTGATTTGGCCTGCGGCGCGGAGGCCGACGGTGCCGCGGCTTTCGCAGCGGGCTGCGCGCCAGCGGGGGTGGCGGCGGCGGCCAAGAACGCGATCACGTCCTGGCGGTCGTGATCGGTCTTGAGACCCGGAAATGGCATCCGATTGCCCGGAACTATTTTCGCGGGCTCTGCCAGATAGGCATCAAGTGTCGGCGGATCCCACGTCAACGCCGCCTGTTTCATGGCCGGCGAATAGCTGAAATTGGCGTCGGCCGCCGACTTGCGGCCGACGATCCCGGCAAGGCTTGGACCCAAAATGGTCTTTCCCGGCTCCAGAGAATGACAGGCCTGACATTTCTTGAAAACCTGGCGCCGGCGTCGGCGTCGCCCTGCAATCCTGCGGCGGCGGCAACTGGCTGAGGCTTCTCCGGAAGCGAAGGGGCCCGGGCTGGCGCAGTTGGCTCGGCCTGCGCCATGACCGTTGCATGATCCTTCATCGGCGCTGGCTTGCCAGCTTCCTTGGCAGCTTCGACAGTGGTGGTGACCGGAACGGGTTTCGGCGGCGCAGAAGCTTTCGCCGCGTTGTCAGTGATCGAAGATGTTTGGGGCGCAACCGGTTGAGAAGCAGCCAGGGGAGTGCTCGCTTGAGCTTTGGTTGCGGGCGCGGCGGATTGTGATTGCGGCGCCCCGGCCGGCTTTGAATTGCTCTGCGTCGGGGAATTCGCGGCCACAACCACCAGCAAAATAGCCGCAGAACCTCCAAGAAGTCCAAATATCCAGCTTTTTAAATGCTCCCAATCGAAACGCATGCTAGGTTATCCTTGCCTGAGCGGCGGCGGCCTGAAATCAGTTCGCAAGGCACCGCGCTAGCCATCCTCGCGCCGCCGCACGCGTTTGATGAACGCAGACTCGGCCAGTTGCTTTCGATCCAGAACAACACTTCATCTCGCGCCGGGTTATGATTTAGATCAATGACGCCAGTTCGACAGAATGCTTGGCAGCTACTGCCATGCGAGGCGGCTTGCGCAGGCTTGTACGCCCTCTCGCTCAGAACTCGCGCGCGATCTTGGTCAGCATCGACAATAGCGTGGCGCGATTGGCCGGTCCCAAGAGTTCGTTAAGGCGCGCTTCATGCTTGGTGGCGACGAGCTTCTTCGCCCGCGCCAGCACCGCCCGGCCCTTGTCGGTCAGAACCAGATTGTGCGAGCGGCGATCGTTGGCCGAACGCATCCGCGCGCAGAGATCGCGGCTCTCGAGCCCATCGAGCATTGCCACGAAATTCGGCCGCAGGATGCCGAGCGTAGCGGCGATTTCGGTCTGATTGCGCCCGGGGTTGCGGTCAAGCAGCAGCAGCACCGAGAACTGCGCCGGCGTCAGTTGCAGCGGTGCGACGCAGCGCACGAAATCCTCGAAAATCCTCAACTGCGCGCGTTTGAGCGAATAGCCGAGCAACTCGGACAATTCGCCCATCTGCAGCGCGGTATCATCGGTGGTGGCGCCGGCAGGCTCCCTGCGAGCCTTGACCGTATCCCTGGCGGTATCGGCCAAAGCGGTCCTGGAAACAGTCATCGTTTGATGCTCGCAAAGGCTCGGCTTGAGGTTATAATTGATAATTGTTATCCACCATATCAAATACCGGCAAGCATTTTTCAGCGGCCGCGATCGGACGATGGTCGGCCCCGAAGCGCCGCGATCGGCCCGATGTTTTCAAAGGGGAGCGCTTAAGCCTTGAACACGACGATCATGCTGTTCCTTATTCAGGACGGCATCACCAATGGCGCGATCTACGCGTTGCTCGGCCTCGCGCTGGTGCTGGTGTTCGCCGTGACCCGCGTGATCCTGATCCCGCAGGGTGAGTTCGTGACCTACGGCGCGCTCACCTATGCCTCGCTATCGTCGGGCCAGATGCCGGGCACCGCGCGGCTGGCGGTGGCGATGGGGCTGGTGGCGTTCTGCCTCGACCTGTTTGCGGGTCGGAGATCGCTCGGCCTCCGGCGGGTCGGACGCGCCTTCGCGGTCAATATCGTGCTGCCCGTCGTCGTGCTGGCGCTGGCTGTGTGGTCCGCCGCCCACCACGCTCCGGTCGCCGTCAACATCGCGCTGTCGCTCGCCATCGTCGCGGCCATCGGATTATTCCTCTATCGCATCGCGTTTCAGCCGCTTGCGCATACCTCGGTGCTGGTGCTCCTGATCGCATCCGTCGGTTGCCATCTGGCGATGCAGGGCCTTGGCCTATTGTTCTTTGGCGCCGAGGGCCAGCGCGGCCCGGCCATCATGAGTACCGCCTTCACCGCCGGATCGCTGCGTTTCACCGGCCAGAGCATCACGGTCTACGCCGTGACCGTCGCTTTCATCATCGGCCTGTGGCTGTTCTTCGGCTTTACCCTTTATGGCAAGGCGCTGCGCGCGACCGCGGTCAATCGACTGGGCGCGCGGCTCGCCGGCATCAGAACGTCGCTGTCGGGACAGATCGCATTCCTGCTGGCGTCCGTGATTGGCGCGATCTCGGGCATCCTGATCGTGCCGATCACGACGCTTTATTACGACACCGGTTTCCTGATCGGCCTGAAGGGTTTCATCGCCGCGATCATCGGCGGCTTGGTGAGCTATCCCTTGACCGCGGTCGCAGCCCTTGTGGTCGGTATTGTCGAAGCCTTCTCCTCGTTCTACGCCAGCAATTTCAAGGAGGTCATCGTTTTCACGCTGCTGATCCCCGTGCTGCTGCTGCGGTCGCTGGCGGCGCCCGCCGTCGAGGAAGAGAAGGATTGACCGTAAGCGATGGAGCGGCTTCCCATCATCCTGTTCGCGCTGGTCATGGCAGCGACCCCGTTTATTCCAGGCATGCCGCCGTTCTGGATCGTGCTGCTTGACAACATCGGCCTGTCCGCGCTGGTGGCGATGGGGCTCGTGCTATTGACCGGCGTCGGCGGCCTCACTTCCTTCGGCCAGGCGGCCTTTTGCGGCTTTGGGGCCTACACCACCGCCGTGCTGACCACCGCCTATGGCGTCTCGCCGTGGCTGACGCTGCCGCTCTCGTTAGTGGTGAGCGGCGTCGCCGCGGTGCTGCTCGGCCTCGTCACCGTGCGGCTCTCCGGCCACTATCTGCCGCTCGGCACCATCGCCTGGGGACTCGGCCTGTTCTACCTCTTCAGCAAGCTCGAATTCCTCGGCCGCAATGACGGCATCTCCGGCATCCCGCCGCTGTCGATCGGCTCGCTCAAGATGATCGACCCCGGCACGATCTATTACGCGATCTGGCTGGCGGTGCTCGTTTGCGCGCTGCTCACCACGAACCTTCTGGACTCCCGCACCGGCCGCGCCATCCGCGCGCTGCGGCGCGGACATATCGCCGCCGAAGCCTTCGGCGTGCAGACGCCGCGTGCCAAGCTCTTGGTATTCATCTATGCCGCGGTGCTGGCCGGCCTCTCCGGCTGGCTCTATGCGCATTTCCAGCGCGCCGCCAATCCGACGCCGTTCGGTGCCCAGGCCGGCATCGAATATCTGTTCATCGCCGTGGTCGGCGGCGCCGGCTATGTCTGGGGGGGCGTGCTGGGCGCCGCCATCGTCGTCATCCTGAAGGAAGTGCTGCAAAGCTATTTGCCGTATTTGCTGCATGGCGAGGGCCAGCTGGAAACTATCGTGTTCGGCATCCTCCTGGTCGGCCTCCTGCAGCTCGCGCCGGCCGGCGTCTGGCCATCACTGACGTCTTGGCTGATGTCGTGGCTGCCGCCAAAACCTCCTCGCAAGCGGCCGGACACCTCGCTCACCTTGCCCGCGCGGGTGCGAGACTCCGGCACGCCGAGCATCCTGTTGAAGATTGATCATGCGCGCAAACAATTCGGCGGCGTGATCGCCGTCAACGACGTCTCCTTCCACGTCCATGTACGCGAGATCGTCGCCCTGATCGGGCCGAATGGCGCCGGCAAGAGCACGACCTTCAATCTGATCACCGGCGTGCTGGCGGCTTCAGGCGGCACCATTTCGGTGCTCGGCGAGAAGCTCGACAACGCGCCGCCGCAGCAGGTGGTGAGGCTCGGCATCTCGAGAACCTTCCAGCATGTTAAGCTGGTGCCCGACATGACGGTTTTGGAGAATGTCGCGATCGGCGCGCATCTCCGTGGCAGCGCCGGCGCGCTTGCCAGCATGTTCCGCCTCGACCGATCAGATGAAGCAAAGCTGCTCGCGGAGGCCGCGCGCCAGATCGAGCGGGTCGGTCTTGCCGACCAGATCGACCAGCCGGCGGGCTCGCTCTCGCTCGGCCAGCAGCGCATCGTCGAAATTGCGCGCGCGCTGTGCGTCGATCCGATGCTGCTGTTGCTCGACGAGCCGGCCGCGGGCCTACGGCACCTGGAGAAGCAAAGGCTTGCCGGCCTGCTGCGGCAATTGCGCGACGGCGGCATGTCGGTGCTCTTGGTGGAACACGACATGGGATTTGTGATGGATCTCGCCGACCGCGTCGTGGTGCTCGATTTCGGCACCAAGATCGCGGAGGGCACGCCGCAGGCAATCAAGACCAACCCGCAAGTGATCAAGGCCTATCTCGGAGCGGCGGCGTGAGCGCGCTGCTATCGGTCACCGACGCCCATGTCGCCTATGGCAAGGTCGAGGCGGTGCGCGCGGTGTCGCTCGATGTCGCGGAGAATGAGATCGTCACCATCATCGGCGCCAATGGCGCCGGCAAGACCACGCTGCTCAACGCCGTCATGGGCATCCTGCCGCTGAAAGGCCGCGCCGCCCTTGCCGGCGAGGATCTGGCGCCGCTCGAGATCGAGGACCGCGTCGCGTCAGGTCTCAGCCTGGTGCCGGAGCATCGCGAGCTGTTCGCCGCCATGAATGTCGAGGACAATCTCGAGCTCGGCGCGTTTCGTGCGGCCAAAGGACAATCGAAAAATTCGTTCGAGCGGGTCTACACGCTGTTTCCGCGGCTCAAGGAGCGGCGCAAACAACTCGCCGGCACCCTGTCGGGCGGCGAGCAGCAGATGCTGGCGATGGGCCGCGCGCTGATGGGCGCGCCAAAACTATTGATGCTGGATGAGCCCAGTCTTGGTTTGGCCCCGATCATCGTAGCCGATATTTTCCGCACCATCGGAGAGTTGCGCGCATCGGGCGTGTCGGTGCTGCTGGTCGAGCAGAACGCGCAGGCCGCGCTCAAGATCGCCGACCGCGCCTATGTGATGGAGCTCGGCGAATTCATCCTCAGCGGGCAGGCGGCAGACATCGCGGCGAACGCGCGCGTCGCCGCGAGCTATCTCGGGTTCACGCACGAAGGCGAGAGTAGGATCTAGCGCACGAACCATCATGCCCCGCGAAGGCGGGGCCTCCAGTACGCCGCGGCGCTAAACTCAATCTCGGGCGGCGGCGATTACTGGATCATCCGCCTTCGCGGATGATGACGTGCGGGGCGTTTGGAAAAACGCCCGCACGTTACTTCACCAGCATGTATTTGCCATCCTTCACGGTGAGGATGATGCGCGAGCGGTCGTCGAGGCCGTAGCGATCCTTTTCAGTGAAATTATAAACGCCTTGGCTCGCGGCGATTTCGCGCTCGCTCAACAGCGCCTGGCGAATCGCCTCGCGAAATTCACCCGTGCCCGGCTTCGCCGTCTTCAACGCCACCGGTACAATGCGTTCGAGAACCAGGAACGCATCGTAGGAGTGACCGGCGAACTGGCTGCGGCTGTTGGGGCCATACTTGGCCTCGTAGGCGGTATCGATGGCGAGACCTGGTTTCTTGGTCTGCGCTTCGTCGGGTTGATCCTCGGGGTCCATCACCGGGCCCGACGCCATGATCACGCCTTCCGCCGCTTTGCCGGCGATGCGAATAAAATCCATGCTGGCAGCGCCATGGGTCTGGTAGATCAGCCCCTGGTAGCCGCGCTCGCGCAACTCGATCTGCGGCAGCGCAGCCGCGGTGCCGGAGGCGCCGACCAGGATCGCATCGGGATTGGCGGCGACGAGTTTTAGTACCTGCCCCGCGACCGAGGTATCCGGCCGTGCAAAGCGCTCCTCATCGGCGACTGTCATGCCCATCGGTACGGCCTGAAACTTGAAATCGTTGAACCAGAGATCGCCGTAGGAATCGGAGTAGCCGATATAGCCGACGGTCTTGATGTTATGCGCCTTCATGTGCTCGTAGAGCACCTTGCCCATGATTGAGACCGGCTGCGGCATGGTCACCGACCATTTCGCGCGCTCCGGCGTGATCGGAAACGGCGACAGGCCGATATGGGGAATGCCCGCCTCATTGGCGACATTGGACACCGCGATGGACGACGGCGTCGTCGACGAGCCCATGATGATGTCGGCCTTGGACTCCGTGACGAAGCGCCGCGCATTGGTGGTGGCGTTGGTCGGATCGCCGCCATCGTCGAGCACGATCACCTTGAGCGGCACGCCGGCGATCTCTTTCGCCACGAAATCGAGCGCGTTGCGCTCGGGAATTCCGAGCGGCGCCCCGGGCCCGGTTGTGGTGACGGAAATGCCGATGGTGATCTCATTGGTCTGCGCCGTTGCCGGCGATCCCGGCATAGCGAGCGCTGCCGCGATCGCGACGGCCGACAGAAAAGTCTTTTTCATTGCTTCCTCCCTGATAATGCCTGCTCGATCCATTTTGGCCGATCGTTCGGCCTTTCTCTTAGGCGATACGGGCGCCGAAGTCAGCCCCGCATGAATTTTGCGATGATCTCCTCCGGCATCGGAGCCGATTTCAGCTTTGAGGGATCATCGGGATGGCGGCCGACCAGCACGCGGGTCTCGAACGCCTCGATCGCCAACGCTTCGCCTTTGAACACCTTGTGAGTGACCTCAAAACTCGAACGCTTGAAACTTTCGATCCGGCTTTCGATTTCGATCCAGTCGCCATGGGTCGAGGCGATATAGAATTTCGCCCGCGTGTCGACCATGGGAATACCGATCAGGCCGTATTTCTTGATGATATCCTGCTTGGAGAAGCCGGCGGCCTCGAACAGGATCGAGGTCGAATCGTCGAACATCGCGAAATAGCGCGGGTAATAGACGATATTGGCGGGGTCGCAGTCACCCCACTGTATCTGCACATCGCGCCGGTGGACGAACATGCGTTGTTCCTAGCGCGGCGCCATGCGGAGCGCGGCATCGAGCCGCACCACCTCGCCGTTGAGGTAAACATTGTCGATCATGTGCAGCGCGAGCGAGGCGAACTCGTCGGCCTGGCCCAGCCGGCGCGGAAATGGGATCGCGGCGGCAAGCGAATCCTGCGCCTCCTGCGGTAGACCGGCGAGCAGCGGCGTCAGGAACAGCCCGGGCGCGATGGTGAGCACGCGAATGCCGAACTGCGCCAGTTCGCGCGCGATCGGTAGCGTCATCGCCACGATGCCGCCTTTCGAGGCCGAATAGGCCGCCTGCCCGATCTGGCCGTCGAAGGCCGCGACCGAAGCGGTGTTGATGACGACGCCGCGTTCGCCGTTTGCCAGCGGCTCGAGCTTCGACATTTCCGCGGTCGCGAGCCGCAGCATGTTGAACGAACCGATCAGATTGATCTTGATCACCTTGTCGAAATCGGAAAGCGGCATCGGCCCCTCGCGTCCGATCACCCGTTTTGCCACTCCGATGCCGGCACAGTTCACCAGCACCCGTGCCGGGCCATGCGCCTGAGACGCCTGGACGACGGCGACTTCGGCCGAAGCCGCATCGCTGACATCGCAGGCAACGGCAACGCCGCCGATCTCTGCCGCGACGCTTTCGGCGAGCTTTTGGTTGAGGTCGCACACCGCCACCTTGGCGCCGAGCGCGGCCAGTTTTCGCGCGGTGGCAGCCCCCAATCCCGATGCGCCCCCGGTGACGATCGCGGCCCGATCCTTTATCTGCATGACTTCCTCCTGATCAGTTGCTAGCCCAGCGTTATCACGCGGGGGGGCGGCGTCGGCGAATACAGCTCCTCGATCAACGCCGCGCGATGCGCCAGCACCGCGTGCTGATTGATCGAACCCTTGTCGGTGACCTCGCCGCGATCGATCGACAGCGGCGTATCGACCAGGATCGCGCGGACGACACGCGTCGACGAGCCGGTAGCGCTCGCGAGCAGACTTTTAAACCGCTCGCGGAACGCCGCGCGAACCAGCGCGTCGGCGGCGGCCGCGGCGATGTCATCCGAGGCAAGCGCCGGATTGATCAGGCGGCAACCGTCGAGATCGAGGACCACCAATGCCGCTATCTCGTCGCGGTTGATCCCTGCAATGACGATATCGCGCACCAGGGGCGCGCAGACCGCGACAAACCGCGTGCGCAACGGACCGACGCTGACCCAGGTGCCGCTCGCCAGCTTGAAATCCTCCGCGATGCGGCCGTCGAAATCGAAGCCGGCGCTGAGATCGTTCGGATCGGCCGGCTTGAGCGCATCGCCGAATTTGTAAAAACCTTCCTCGTCGAAAGCAACCGCAGTCAATTCCGGCTGGCGCCAGTAGCCCGGCGTAACGTTCGGCCCCCTAGCACGAACTTCCAGTTTGCCATTGTTCGGCACCAGCTTGGCGTCGTTGCCTGGTACCGGCAGCCCGACATGGCCGGAACGGCTGGTGGAAGGATTGACCGACATGAAGAACGGTGCGGTCTCGGTGGCGCCGAGGCCGGTCAGCATCGGCACGCGCGAGCCGGTTTCCCTAACCGCGAGCTCGTCAAAACTGTTCCAGAGATAGGGCGACAACGCCGCGCCCGCGAAGAACATCGCGTGCAGGCGTGCGAAGAACTTTTTGCGCAGATGAGAATTGTCGCGCAGATAAGGCAGCAGCGACTCGTAACCTTTGGGGACGTTGAAATAGACCGTCGGGGAAATCTCGCGCAAGTTTCGCACGGTCTCCTCGATGCCGCCAGGCATCGGCTTGCCCTGGTCGAGATACATCGAACCGCCGTTATAAAGCGCTAGCCCGATATTGTGATTGCCGCCAAAGGTGTGACTCCACGGCAGCCAGTCGACGATGACAGGCGGCTCGTCCTTCAGGAACGCCATCGTCTCGCGTATCATCACCTGGTTGGCGCAGATCATCGCCTGGGTGTTGATGACGGCCTTGGGATTGCCGGTCGAACCTGAGGTGAGCAGGAATTTTGCAATCGTGTCGGGACCGATGGCGTCATGGGCGGCATCGAGCCGCGGGTGTTCCGGTGCGGCGAGCAGATCGGCGAGCCTGGTCAGATCGCGCCCGGGCAGCACGCCCGATGCCGCGGCGATCTCGACCTCGCCGGGGATGTTGGCGTTGAGCGCATCGGCGAATTTGCCGGCGTCATCGACAAAGATCAGGCCGGGCGTCAACAGCTTCATCAGAAAGGCAAGCTTGCCGTAGTCCTTCGATATCAGCGAATAGGCCGGGGATACCGGACAGAACGGGATTCCCACATAGAGCGCGCCGAACGCGATCAAGGCGTGATCGATCGAATTGCCGGATAGGACGACGACCGGCCTTTCGGCGGAAAGCCCGCGGCTCAGCAGCGCCGAGGCGATACGCCGGGTCGACGTCCACAGTTGCGCGTAGGTGATTTGCCGCCAGCCGCCGCCCGTCTCGCGCTCCGCCATGAACACGCGGTCCGGCGTCGCGCTGGCCCAGTGATGCAGGCGGTCGGTGAGACGCAGCGGATATTTGCCGAGCGGCTTGTTCGGACGCAAATAGATCGTGCCGTCGTTCTTGCGCTCGATCGTGACTTGCGGATCGCCGAACGAGATCGGGCGCAGCGGCGCGTCGCTGGTTTCCGCCGTTGTGATGTGCGGTTGCGCACTCATGTTGGGCCCGGCTTCACCTTGGCGGTCTTGCGCAGCGCGGATCGTGCTGATGTCGCGGCGTTTCCCATGGGATTATTATGAGAATAGTTATGTTTTATAACGATTTGGCGGCGAGTCAATCCAGGAAGCTGCAAACCGTCGTCCCGGCGAAGGCCCGGACCCATACGTCGTGTGATATCGTTTGCCCCTGTGGTTGTTGCCTTCTGCAATAAGACAAGCTGGTGGTTATGGGTCCCAGCCTTCGCCGGGACGACGCGAGGGCTACATCACCTGATGCACGTCGATCTCGACGCGGTCGGGGCGCCTTGCGCCGACGCCGATGAACAGGTGCTCCATCAGCCAGCGATATTTTTCGGCACCCGTCTCGAATTTCGGCATCGAGCGGAAATAGATCAGCGCGGGATCGACGCTCTCGCCCTTGGCGATGCGGTCCACGAGGTCCTTCGGACCGGAGCGGATGCCGACATTCTCGATATAGACGATCGCGCCATCGTTCATCGCAAAGGCGTATTTGGCCTCGAGCTCGGTGAGACCGTTCGGCCGAATGATCTGGAAATCGGCACCCCCCGGAAAGATTGTCCCCTTGATGCCCTCGCCGAAAACTTCACCACCGAGGATCGGAATGATCCTCCGGACGCCATGGCCGAGGTCGCCGGCTATGATCGGCGCGCCGACCTTAATGACAAGGCTGAAGACATATTTCGTTTCAAGCACACGGGTCATTTGGCGCTCCGATCAGTGCCCACTCATCATGCGCTGCGGCAGCCAGGTTGCGAGCAGCGGAAATGCGATAAGGATCACCAGGCGAACCAGGTCGGTCGCGACGAACGGGATCACGCCCTTGAAGATCGTGGCGAACGAGACGTCCTTCACCACGCTCTTGATGACGAAGACGTTCATGCCGACCGGCGGATGGATCAGCCCCAATTCTACCGTCATCACGATGATGACGCCGAACCAGATCGGATCAAATCCAAGATGGGTGACCACCGGAAAGATGATCGGCACGGTCAGGATGATCATGGCCATGGCATCCATCAGACAGCCGAGCACCAGATACATCACCATGATCAGTGCGAGCACGCCGTAGCTGCCGAGACCAAGCCCGGTCAGGAATTCCGTGACCTTTTGCGGGACCTGCGTCACCGTGAGGAAATAGCCGAAAATGAGCGCGCCGATCAGCACCGTGAAGACGGCGGCCGCGGTGCGCGTCGCCTGCAACAGCGAGGTCAGGATTTTTTCCTTGTCCAGCCGTCCGGTGAGGACACCGATCAGGAACGCACCGGCGGCGCCGACACCGCCGGCTTCGGTTGGCGTGAAGCGCGGCAGATAAGGCAAGCCATAAAGCCCGCCGATCACGAACACGAACAGCAACACCGGCGCCCAGATACCCTTGAGCCCCGTGAACCGCTCGCGCCATGTGGTCGTGATGCCTTTCGGCAGGAAGCCCGGACGGAAATAGCCGATCAGGGCGATGGTGAGCATGTACATGGTCATCGCCAAGAGGCCCGGAACGATGCCGGCCATGAACAGCTTGCCGATGTCCTGCTCGGTGATGATGCCGTAGACCGCGAGCACGGTCGACGGCGGCAGCATCGCCCCCAGCGTGCCGCCGGCCGCGATCACGCCGGTGGCAAAGGACTGCGGATAACCGAAGCGGCGCATTTCGGGATAGGCGACCGCCGAGAAGGTTGCGGCGGTTGCGACCGACGAGCCGCAGATCGCGGCAAAGCCGCCGCAGGCGGCAACCGTTGCGATTCCGAGCCCGCCGCGCAAGTGCCCGACAAAGCCGTTGGCGGCGCGAAACAGTTCGCGGCTCATGCCGGAATTGCTGACGAAGGTTCCCATCAAGAGAAACATTGGAATCACGCCGAAGGTATAGTCGGTCACCGTGCGCATCGAGGTCTGGCCGACCAATTTTAGCGCCGGCGTGCCGCCGACCAGGTAAGAGAAGCCGGAGACGCCGACGAGACCCATCGCCATGCCGACTGGCACGCGCAGCAGCATCAGCACAAACAGCGCGACAAAGCCCAGGGCCGCGACGGCGTCGGTGCTCATGGCTCCTCTACTCCGTCGCCTTGATTGCGGGATCGTGCATCTCTTCGGGATGGAAGATCAGGCGGTAGGTGCGGATCGCGATCAACAGCACCGCGGAGATGTCGCCGATCCAGGCGATCGCGAAGAATGGCCAGGCCGGCATGTGCAGATCGAAAGTGAGCACGTTGTCGTTATAGGTGCCGCGCACCTTGTCGAACAGCGTCCAGGTCTGCACGCTCACCACAAACAGCAGCACCAGCGTTGCGAACACGTCGATCACGCGCTGGTATTTCGGGCCGACGTTGGCCCATACCAGGTCGACGGTGATGTGGGTGCCGCGATAGCTGGTGGCGGCGATGCCCCAGAAGATCAGGATGCCGAGCAGCATCCGCCCGACGTCGAAGGAATTGGGGATCGAATAATTGACGGTGTTGCGCAACAGCACGGAGAGGAAGATATCGGCGGCGACGATGCCGACGATCCCGGCCGCGATCCATTCGATTGTATCGATGAAGCGATCCATCCAGACGCGCGGCATGTCGGCTTCCTGCCCGGGGGGGCGATTGCAGGGAAAACGGCAGCGGAACGAGCCCGCCGCCGTCGCAAGGCAAGTTCGACTTTTTTACTGCGTCAGGGCGTTATACTTGGCGAGGGTCGCTTTCAGATCGGCCATCGCGGCGTCCGGATCGACGCCGGTTTTCTTCACGCCGTCGGCCCAGGTGTTGACCAGCGGCTCGGACGCCTTCTTCCACAGCGCGAGCTGGTCCGGCGTCAGCGTGTAGACCTCGTGACCTTCCTCCGCCTTCACCTTGGCGACGCCGGCGTCCTCGAACCTGCCCCAGGGTCCGCCGACCCGGCCGGCGGCTTCTGTGTTGCAATTATCGTCGATCGCCTTCTTCTGCATATCGGACATCTGGTTATACTTGTCCTTGTTCATGACAAAGACAAAGGTCGTGACGTAGAGCGGCGCATCCATGTGATATTTCGTTACCTTGTCGACGCCGAACAGCACCAGCGATCCCCACGGGAAGGTGACGCCATCGGCGACGCCGCGTTCGATGATGTCGCGGACTTCCGGCGCCGACGACTGTACGTTGGTGCCGCCGAGCAGCGTCACGAAATTCGCCATGGTGGCGTGGGCGGGACGGATCTTCATGCCCTTGACGTCGTCGGGCACCACGATCTTCTTGGTGCGCGTGTGGAACGACGACGGCGAATGGATGAACGCCAGGCAGAACTTGACGTCCTTCATCTCCTTGTCGGCATATTTGCGATACCAGGCATCGAGCGCTTCGGAGCCGCCCTTGGCGTCCGACATCAGGAACGGCAATTCGCCGGCCCCGATGATCGGGAAGCGGCCGGGCTGATAGCCGGGGTTGACGTAAGTGACGTCGGCGATGCCGTCGCGCGCCATGTCATAATGGTCGAACGCCTTGCCGAGCTGCTGCGCGGGATAGACCTTGTACTTGATGGTGCCGCCTGAGGCCTTCTCAACCGCCGCGCCCCAGTCTTCCAGCGCCTTTTGCAGCGGGTGCGACGCCGGCACCCAATGCGAGATTTTCAGCTCGAAGGTTTTTTCCTGGGCGAACGCGGGCGTCGCGCTCAAGGCCAGCACCAACGCCAAAATTGTCTTCCTCATCGACCGTCTCCCTTGGCACAGGCCTTTAATGGCCTTTGTAAATATTGTTATATGATATAATTATCATTGCAAGCCGGCGGCAACGACCGCGGCTCAAGGTTGAAGCCTATATCAACGGAGGGAGCAAGTATTGCGGACGAAAGTCGCAATCATCGGCGCGGGGCCGGCGGGATTGCTGCTGGGGCAACTGCTTCGTGCCTCAGGCATCGACAACATCATTTTAGAGCGGCAGACGCCGGAATATGTGCTCGGCCGCATCCGCGCCGGCCTTCTGGAAGAGGGCACCGTGGCGCTGCTCGACGAAGTCGGGGCTGGCGGACGCGCGCACCGCGAGGGGCTGGTGCATGACGGCATCGAGCTCGCCTTTAGCGGTGGCCGTCATCGCATCGACATGAAGGCCGCGACCGGCAAGACGGTGATGATCTACGGCCAGACCGAGGTGACGCTCGACCTGATGAACGCGCGGAAAGAAGCCGGCTTCACCACCGTCTACGAAGCCCATGACGTCAAGCCACGCGATTTCGACACCGATTATCCGCGCATCAGCTATGTCAAGGACGGTGTCACACACGAGATCGCCTGCGACTTCATCGCCGGCTGCGACGGATTTCACGGCATCAGCCGCGCCAGCGTCAAGCCTCAGGCGATCGAGACCTTCGAACGGATCTATCCGTTCGGCTGGCTCGGCATTTTGTCGGAAACGCCGCCGGTCAGCCATGAGTTGATCTATTCCAATCATGCGCGGGGATTTGCGCTCTGCACCATGCGCTCGACGCACCGCAGCCGCTATTACGTGCAATGTTCGCTCGATGACCATGTCGACCAATGGCCTGACGACCGCTTCTGGGACGAACTGAAGCGGCGGCTGGACCGCAAGGCGGTCGATCATCTCGTCACCGGGCCTTCGATCGAAAAAAGCATCGCGCCGTTGCGAAGTTTTGTCGCCGAGCCGATGCGGTTCGGGCGGATGTTTTTGGCCGGCGATGCCGCCCACATCGTGCCGCCGACCGGCGCCAAGGGACTCAATCTCGCCGCCAGCGACGCCCATTATCTGTCGCACGCGCTGCGCGAATATTACGACGAGAAATCTTCCGCCGGCATCGATGCCTATTCGGCAAGAGCGTTGGCGCGGGTCTGGAAGGCGGTGCGCTTTTCCTGGTGGATGACCTCGATGCTGCACAAATTCCCGGACACGGGAACCATCGGCGCGCGGATTCAGCTGGCGGAACTGGACTACGTCTGCAGCTCGAAGGCAGCGATGACATCGCTCGCGGAAAATTACGTCGGGCTGCCGTTTTAGGCGTTCGACGGCCCACCGTCATTGCGAGGAGCGAAGCGACGAAGCAATCCATATTCGCTATGCGGCATCCATGGATTGCTTCACGGAGCCTGTCATCGGAAGCGCATTCGCGCTACCCGTTGGCTCACAATGACGGGGGAGGAATGTAACATGCTCACACTCTATTTCGCACCGGGCGCAAGCTCCTTTGCGGTGCACATTGCGCTGCATGAGATCGGCGTTTCCTTCGAGGGCAAACCGATGTCGTTCAAGAACAACGACATGCGTTCTACCGAATTTCTCGCCATCAATCCGGAAGGCAAGGTGCCGACGCTTCTGATCGACGGCCGCCCGCTCACCGAGGTCGCGGCCATCCTCTATTATCTCGCCAAACGCTTTCCGGAAGCAGGGCTGTTGCCACGCGAAAATCTCGAGGCCGACGCACGGGCGCTGTCCTGGATGTCGTTCATCGCCTCGACCTTGCACCCGGCGCGGCCGCGCGGGCTGGACTATGCAAGGCAAGTCTATGGCATCGCCGACACGCGTTTGGGTCAAGGCTGGGCGCTCGGCCAAAACTATTCGATCGTCGACATCCATCTGTTCCGGCTGTACTGGCGGCTGTTCAATTCCCTCAAGCCCGCACCCGGCACATTTCCGAACCTCGACGCGCATTATGCGCGCGTGATGGCGCGACCCGCGGTACGACAGACCATCAGAATCGAAACGGCGATCGGATATGAATTGCCGGCGTGATCGCTTACGCCGCGGCGTTCGGCAGTGATTTGATCTGGAAATTGCGGGTGGTGGCCAGCACCGTGCCGCACAGCGTTTCGCGTTCCGCCGAGACGACATAGATGTCGGCGGTGCCGACCGAGTTGGTGCGGCCGGCCTGAAGCACCCGCCCGCGGGCCCGCAGTTTCTCGCCCTTGGCAACGCCGGTCATCTTGATGGTGAAGTCGAGCGTCGCCAGCGCCCAGCCCCTCGGCAACAGCGACAGGCAGGACGACACCGCGGCCACATCGCCCGCGACGCCGACCATCGATGCCGGGAATTGCCCCGGCGGCCCCGAAAACCTCTCGTCGAACGGCAGTTCGATCGCGACCTCGCCCGGCGCGAGCGAGAAGATCTCAATCCCAAATTCGCGCACGAACGCCAGCGCCGCAAAAAACGATTCCAAGTCGGTTCGACTGAGATGCTGCTCCGCCTCGCCCATGACATCACCCCGCACTTTGATATTCCCGCTCACGCAACGACCCGCTTGCGTACAGGCACCTTGATCTGGAGCGCGGCACCGAGCGCCCTGGCCACATCCTCGATCGGCCGCGCGCTGCCCTCGACCCGCGCCAGGATCAGCGCACCTTCGATCGAAGCCACCGTCAAAATCGAAAGCCGCCTTGCCTCGGCTTTGCCGAACCCATCACGAACCAGCGCGCGGGCAATCACCGCGCACCAGCCGGCGAACGCCTCGTGTCCGGCAGTGGTCATCTCGGCGGATTGCGGTGCAGACTCCAAGAGCGTGGTCGCGATCGGGCAGCCGTCCCGGAAGCCGGACTTGGCCATCCAGCCGGCCAGCAGCTTGCAATAGGCCCGGATCATGGCCGCAGCTGATTGGTGCTCCTCCTCGAGCTTCTCCAGCGTCGCCACCACACCGGCGCCCGCGAACCGCACGGCGGCCTCGGCGATCTGGTCCTTGCCCCTGGGAAAGTAATGGTAGAGCGATCCCTTCGGAGCACCGCTGACCTCGGCGATCTCATTGATGCCGGTCGCGGCAAAACCGTTGCGCCGGAACAGCGTCGCTGCCGCCCGCACAATAGCGCCGCGATGTCTTGGCGGGGCCGACATTTCGTCTTGCTCGTTACTTGCCTGACCGGCTCAGTTCTATATAGACTGGTCTAGATGGTCCAGTGCATATTCGCTTTAAACGGACGCCGAAATCCCGTTTTAAACTTTGTAGGCGGTGCATCTTGCCCGCGGATCGCGTTCAATGGCGGGATGGACCGCCTGCACCCGGGTTACTCATGACTGCCGAAAATATCCCCGACGGTTTCGAACGCCAGTCCCGGCCCAGTCCCCTTACCGATCCGTGGGAACCGATCTATTCGAAGCAAACGCCTGACGCGCTCATCCTGGGGCTTCGGCTGGCCACGCCGCATACCAACGCGCGCGGGTTCGTCCATGGCGGCTTGATCGCGGCGCTGGCGGACAAGGCCATGGGTCATAGCTGCGGCCGCAAGATGCGCGACGCCTATTCGCTGGTGACGGTCAGCATGTCCATCGATTTCATCAGCAGCGCCCAGATAGGGCAGTGGCTCATGGTCGAGAGCGACGTGATCAAGACCGGCAGCACCATCTGCTTCGCACAATGTCTTGTAAAAGCCGATGATCTCGTCATCGCACGGGCCAACGGAACGTTCCGCGTGGTGCCGAAGAAGGGGTAGCGTCGTTCCGGGGCGCGAGTGCAACGAGCGAACCCGGAATCTCGAGATTCCCCGATGCGCAATTGCGCATCTGAGGTCTGGTGCTTGAGCACCATCCCGGAATGACGGCATCAAACTATCCGAACCGCCAGTCGCTGGTCTCGATCACGAGATCGATGAAGGCGCGCACCTTGGCGGACAACAGCCGCGACGTCGGATAGACGATGTGGATCGGCAGCGGCGGCCGCTGGAATTTCGCCAGCACGATTCTAAGCCGGCCGCCCTTGATTGCATCCACCGCCTGGTAGGCCATCACATCCGCAAGCCCACCATCCGCTTCCGCATATTGGATCGCGGCGTCGGCGCTGTTGGTGACGAAACGCGGCGCGCAGGTCACGCTGAATTCGCGGCCATCCCGGGCAAAGCGCCACTCCGGCGTGGCGCCGAACTGGATCGTGTCGTGCGAAGCGATCGCCTCCGGTGTCTTCGGCTCGCCGCGCGCCTTCAGATAGCCTGATGAGGCCACCACGATCCTCGGCATGACGCCGACATGGCGCGCCACCAGCGTGGAATCGGGGAGGTGCCCGATCCTGACCGCGAGATCGACGCCGTCTTCGACGAGGCTGACCATGCGGTCCGACAGCCGCAATTCGGCGGATACCTCGGAATATCGCTTCAGATAGGCCGACATGATCGGGCTGACATGGAGGCGTCCGAAACCCACCGGCGCCGAGACCACCAGCCGGCCGCTCGGCCGCGTCCGCTCTCCCTCGGCCGCGCGTTCGGCCTCCTCGACATCGGCAAGGATGCGCCTGGCGCGCTCCAGATAATTTGTCCCGGCATCGGTCAGCGTCACGGACCGCGTGGTGCGCTGCAACAGCCGCGCGCCGAGACGATCCTCCAGCGCCGCGATCAGCCGCGTCACCCCCGAGGGTGACAGGCCGAGCTTGCGCGCCGCGGGCGCAAAGCCCCTGTTGTCGGCGACAGCGACAAAGGCTTGCATGGCGTCGATACGGTCCATGGGTATTATTTCAAATATTGCAGCGATGAAGTGTCAATCGAGCAGATTGTTTAAATTGCCGGAAAGTCCAAATTGGCCCGTGAGAAGCGGAGGCTGAGAATTGTCCGCTTCAGGAGATGCCCCGATGTCGGACCCGCACAACACCTATTCCAGCGACGTCGCCTTCACGCCCACGGTAAAATCGATCCAGACCCGAAAAGGTTCGCGCGAGGCCTATGCCCGCGTCGAGCAGCATGGCGGCTGGCGCACCGGGATCGACGACAACCTTGCAAGCTTGCTGGCGCAGACCAATAGTTTTTATCTCGCCACCGCCTCAGGCATCGGCCAACCCTATATCCAGCATCGCGGCGGGCCGAAGGGCTTTGTCAAAATATTGCACAGGAACACGATCGCGTTCGCCGATTACAGCGGCAACCGGCAATACATCACCCAAGGCAACCTCTCGGAAAATCCGAAGGCGTATATCTTCGTGATGGACTATGCCCATCGCCGCCGGGTCAAGATCTGGGGCGAGGCGCGGGTCGTCGAAGACGATCCGGCGCTTTTGCAATCGCTGATGCCGCAGGGCTGCAAGGCGCGGGGCGAGCAGGTGATCCTGTTCAAGATCACGGCCTGGGACACCAACTGCCCGCAGCATATTCCGCAAAAGTTCGATGCGGCGGATGTGGCCGCGGCACTGGCCTCGCGCGACGCGCGCATCGCCGAGTTGGAGGCGGAGCTGGCCGCACTGAAGGGCCAGCCCGCGCCTGCGTATTAAACCTTACGCGGCTGCCGCTTCCCGAACCGGGGTCCAGGCAAAATCCGGATAATATTGCAGCATCATGCGGTCGACATAGGCCGTGAGATTCTGAAACTGCTCGGTGCGTTCGCGCAATTTCGAATCGAAGAATGGCGTCAGGATGCCGGCGAGCGCGCCGAAGGCGGTGGCGTCGGCGCCGCACGGCCTGTCGCCGAACAAATACGACCGGCCGGCCAGCTGTACCGACAGCGCAAACAACGAACGGGCGGCCAGATCGATGTCGCCGTCCGGCGCGTGGCGGCCGAGGCCGCTCAGCAAATAATTCTCGGCCACCCGGAACTGCGCGTCCTCGCGGAGTTTTTCGCGCAGATGCGGCGGAGCCCCATCGAAGAAATGCGTCGGCCCCTTGGCAAAATTGTCGGGATCGACCCAGCGCGCGCCGACCAGCGCCCAATAGACGTGGTGCTCGATCATCCGTTCGAACGCCCAGGCCTGCGCGCGCTGCCGCAGATCGAGCCCGGCGTCGAAATCGAAGCCGTACTTGGCCTCGATATGGGCCCGAATGAAGGTGGAGTCGGCGATGCTCTGGGCATCATCGACGATAAAGGGCAGTTGGCCCTTGGGAGAGGCCGGCGGCATCGCCCTCTCCTTGCGGTAACTAATGCCCGCCATCTTCAACTGGACATCGGTCTTGGTCACGAACGGGCTGATTTCCGGCAGGCCGAATCCAGCGCCAAAGCCATAGAGGATGATCATGCGAGGCTCCCGATTGCTCGAAACAGGCCCCGACCCTGGCTCCCCCCTGCTGCCACCGTCGTGTCAGCATCGGTCATTTCCGCCGCAAAACGGGCGCCCTGCCAGGCGCGGGCGATGATTTTTCGCGCCCAGGCGGCTAGCTGTTTCTGCATGAAGGCATCGAGCGCGGCACAGGCGTCCAAAACTAAGGAAACGACCGCCCAATCCCCGCAATGGCTGGCAGCGACGCTCAGTGCCCAGCTCTGGACCCGCCAGAGCGGTCTGAGACCGCCATGGACAGCGAATTCGCGAGAAAACATCATGGACAAGTTCCCTTCAGTTGAAGTGTTGTCCCATCTATAAGAACCGCCTGCTGCCAACATGCTGTCAGCATCGGCAAGGCGGCCCCGAAAGAGACGTTTCATGAGACGTGCCGACCGGCTGTTTCAGATCATCCAGGTGCTCCGGCGCACCCGCAAACCGCTGACCGCGGATGCGATCTCGGCTGAACTGGAAACCTCGAAACGGACGATCTATCGCGACATCGCGACCCTGATCGGACAACGGGTGCCGATCCGCGGCGAAGCCGGCATGGGATACATCCTGGAAAAGGGGTTCGACCTGCCGCCCTTGATGTTGACGCCCGACGAAATCGAGGCGGCCGTGCTCGGCGCACAGTGGGTGGCCGGACACGCCGACGTCACGCTCGCGCGCGCCGCCGACGACCTGATTGCCAAGATCGCCGACACCGTGCCCGAACGCTTGCGGCCGTTCGTGCTCGAACCCGCAAGCCGCGCCCGTCCCGGCCGGGACCGGGAGCCCGATCGCATCGACATGGTACGGACGCGCGCGCAGATTCACGAAGGCAAGAAGATCACCTTGCATTATCGCGACGAGCAGGGGCGCGACAGTGAACGCACGATCTGGCCGATTGCCGTCGGCTATCTCGAAGCCGTGCGGCTGCTGGCGGCCTGGTGCGAGCTGCGCAAGGATTTTCGCAGTTTTCGAACCGACCGTGTCGTCAACGCCGATTATCTCGACGAGAAATATCCGGAACGGCGCGACATCCTCAAGGCAAGATGGCGGCAGAGCCTGGTCTGGGAACGGCCCCCGGACACGTGAACAAGAACACCACTCGAAGGATAGCTGACACGCCATGGAGACGAACGATCCAGCCATCGCGGCCCAAAACCCCTGCCAGGCGTGCGGAGCCTGCTGCTCCTATTCGTCGAACTGGCCGCGCTTCACCACCGAAAACGATGCGGCGCTCGACCTCATTCCAACCGATCTCGTCAATGAAAGATTGTCGGGCATGCGCTGCGAGGGCGAGCGTTGCACTGCCCTTCGTGGCAAGGTCGGCGTTGCAACCTCATGCGGGATTTACGCCATGCGTCCGCAAGTTTGCCGGACCTGCATGCCCGGCGATGCCGAATGCGCGATGGCGCGGAAAAGGCACGGCCTGCCGGCGCTGGTGTGACCCTCCCTGTCGTCCCCGCCAACGGGTCTCGCCCTTGGCGAGCCCGATGACAGGCTCCAGCGGGGACCCATACGCCGCGGCTTCTCAGTTAAGACACTGAGGTGGACGCCTGCAAAAAAACAATTGGCTTTGGTGGTTTTGGATCCCGGCCTTCGCCGGGATGACATTAGGCCGTGACGGCTTCGCCCACTTGATCGTCGTCGAGGTCCTCGATCGGCGCAAGGGTTGAGAGGGGCTTGGTCGAGAGCGTGATCGGCTTGCGGTTGCCGTAAGACAGGGACGGCGCGGAACGTGCCGCCGGTTCGCGCGATAGCGCGTAAAGGGTAGAGCCGACCCGGCCGCCCAACTGGATCAGGTCGCGCTCGCTGCAGCTTCCGGCAATGGCAAGCGCGAGCGAATGGAGGTGGCTGCGGCGATAGCAGAACAGCGCCAGCATTGCCCGCACATCGGACGAGACACTCTCCACGAGTTGGGGCAGGCCTTGCGGGCTGGCGCGGTACATTTCGCCGAGCAGTTCGTCGCGAACCGGGCAGAAATCGTTTTCGTAGGCATCGCGGCTTGAAAACATTGCAGCTCCCCCTGCCGGGAACATGCAATGCAATCATCTAACGAAAGGTTAACTACGGAAGGCGGTAGTCATACGGGGGGCTTGAACGAAGCCCGCGAAATCGGAGTGAGGCTTGATGACGGCCCGAAGGGTGCGTCGGTGCAGGTGCGTCCTTCGCACCAGATCACGTTAAAAAATGCGCAGGGCTCAAAGCGAGTGGGCCTTCATCCACCCGGCGATCGCCTTTCCGATGGCGGGGCCGGAGTCCTCCTGGATGAAATGCGATCCCGCAACCGTCACTTCGGTCTGGTTCTTGAAACTCCGGCAAAAATCCCGCACCGGTCCGATCAGGATCGCGCCGGGCTCGGCATTGACGAACAGCTTTGGAATTTCGTTTTGCGCCATCCACTGTGCATAATCGGATACGATCTGCATCACGTCCGCAGGCTCGCCCGCGATCGGGATCTGCCGCGGCCAGGTCAGCGTCGGCCAGCGATCCTCGCGGCCCGGAAAAGGCTTGCGATACTCCGCCATCTCGGCCTCGGAGAGCTTGCGCAGCACCGAACCCGGCAGCACCCGCTCCACGAACATGTTGCGGTCGAGGATCATGTTCTCGCCCTTGTCGGAGCGGAAGCCCTGGAATATCGGCGTCGCGGCCGCGCTCCATTCCTCCCAGCCGGCGACCGGGCGCACGATCCCTTCCATAAAGGCGATGCCCCGAACCCGATCGCGGTGATGGTTGGCCCAGTCAAAGCCCAGCGCCGAACCCCAATCGTGGACAACGAACAGGATCTTCTCGTTCGAACCGATCACCGCGTCGATGAAGCCGGCAAGATATTTGCGATGGGTGGTGAAACGGTAGGTATCGGGTCCGGGATTGGGTAATTTGACGGAGTAGCCCATGCCGATCAGGTCCGGCGCGATGAGCCGGCCATGCTCTTCCAGTTCAGGGATGACGTCGCGCCACAGATAGGACGAGGTCGGATTGCCGTGCAGGAAGAGCACCGGCGCGCCCGCACCGCGTTCGTGATAGGCCATGCGGCGATCCAGCACATCGACGAACTTTATTGCCAGCGGTTGTTCTGTCATTGGTTTGCCTCCACATTCAGTCAACATGCCGCGCGGCCGCGCCGGATGCAAACCAATGTCTCTTGCCTTCACCATCTCCGATCTGCGCCAGCGCCCACAATTCTTTGACACCGTCGCGGACCGCATCTGGCAGGCCTCGTGGAAAGCGAATGGCTATCCGCTAGACTATATCTCCGGCCGCCTGTGCGAGAACATGAGCGATAGCGACATTCCGTTCGCGCTGGTCGCGCATGACGGCCAAGCATTTCTTGGTACAGCCTCGGTGATCGCCTCCGACCTTGCGGAGCGGCCGCAACTGACGCCATGGGTCGCCGCGGTCTGGGTCGAGCCAGAGGCGCGCCGGCGCGGGATCGGCGCGGCTTTGGTCAAGCGCGCCGCGCAGGACTGCTTCGCGCTCGGCGTTGGCCGTACCCATCTCTGCGCGCGGCCGCACCTTTTAGCCTTCTACACGGGACTGGGCTGGACCGCGGTCGAAACGGATGTCGGGCCGCATCACCTGACCGTGTTCATCCGCGACGCCGCTCGCCAACCAAGCGAGCTTAATTTGCCGCCATGAAGATCGACAAACCAAAACCGGTCAGATGATGCAGCGCCTGGTCGATGCCGATCAGCCACCAAAACCATTGATGCTCTTGTGTCACGTTGAAAGTCGAAACGCACAGGCCCTTGGCGCGGTCGATGGTGATGTGGATCGCGAAATCGATGAAAGCCACGAACCAGAATCGCGGCGCGACAATCAGGATCATCGCAAGCGCAACCGCAAGGTGTATCAGGCAATGCACCAGCAGCGGCAGCGCCCAGCCGGTCTTCTGATCCTTGCCCTGCGCCATCCAGGAATTCTGTAAGAGGAAGTCCGCGATGATGTGCTTGACCGTCAAAAGCAGCATCCAGCCGATCAAAAGACCCACCGGAACCGATGACGACATAGGGGGAAACGACAAAGCTGACGCCTCGCTGGCTCGGACCTGGAACGCACGGTAAGAACGAGGCGTTCGACGCAACTCCCAAAAAACCCGGCCCAATCGGCCCGGGATTGACCTTTTATGACATCTCCCGCGGGATTGCACCTGTGGGGAACCGAAAAAGGGTGGGGGTGTGGCCGGACGGCGATAGCGGCGAACCTCGGTTTCCGCCCGCCGGTAAGGTTACCGGCGCGGGCGGTTTGCAATCCGCGCACCGCGGATATCATCGGCGCTTGCGAATTATCGTTCTTTTTTAGGTATTTACGATCTCGTCGGACGGTCCATATGACCGCTGGTGCGGCAAACTGTCCCGACATTGGGTGAGCGCCGGCAGGTGCTACTATTTGCGGTACTGACCCTGATCCTGAAGGTTGCGACGGTCGCCGGCGGTCGCGTTTGGGTGCGCAATTCCGAGACGCTGAAATTCGCCGTCGCGACGCCAACAGCGAGGCGCGCATCGCCGCCAAGCTCGCCGCCGTGCTCAAGAACACGTGGTCGCGGCTGCGCCTGAAGATCGCGTTCAATGCCGACGATGCCGTTCAAGCTCGGCTATGAATTCGTTCGCGATGAGATTGGCATGCGCCGGGGTTATTTGAAGCGGCACGCCGGGCACGAGGACAACCTAGATGCGGTCGTGAAAACAGCGCAATGCGCTTAGCGGTGTTCCGCGGCGCACCCAATGTCTGCCGCGCTGCTCTTCCCTTGACGTTGCCCTGACCGGGGTGTTTCATCGCTTGGTCCTTTTGCCTCCTTCAACGAGCGGCGAAGTCAAAACGGATCCCCTTTTCCGGCTGTCACAGGTCATAGCGACGGCCTTTGCGGAACCCGCTCCAGCATCGCGGCTTTGGTGCCTAAATTTCAAAGTGAGGGAGGAACACGAGGAGGGGGAGATGATCGAGGGTAAATTCAACTCGCGCACCCTGGCAAACATGAACGTCGCGCTCGAGCGCGTTTGCGAGAAGGCCCCACATGGTGATGACCACGCCGTCCGCAAACGCATCGCCAAGGAGATCATCCGATGCGCCAGCAGCGGTAAAACAACGCTCAGCGATTTGACGGCCGCTGGCCAGCGGGCGCTGCTGAAGGTCGCGGTCGCGTCGAAATAGGGCAAGAAGCAGGGGTAGAGGGTCATCCTGCCGCGGCATTGGCGCCGGTCGCGAGCGCCCGCGCCCTGATCTGTGCGATCGCGCGCTTGAGCGCAGCCTGCCTCGGATCCGGCAAGGCGGCGGCGCGCGCTTCCGCTACCGCGCCGGCGAGGTCTGCGAGCGGCAACACGCCGTCGAAGGTCGGTTTCGCCAGGCCGTCGATGATCGCGTGCCAATCGGCGAGCCCCTGACGGTAGCGGTCGCCGTAACCTTCGACCATGGTCGCGGTCTGAACGATCGCGGACGCCGCTTTCGGCTGCTTCGCCAGACTGCGGGAGATCATGTGCAGCCAGCGTTCGACCCACTTGCGCTCCTCACCATAGCGGATCGAAAACAGCCGCCAACGGCGCAGCCACGCTTCGACCCTCAACCGGCGAATGCCCCATTGGCTTAGCGTGCTGAAGGGGATCGAGACCTGCCGGTGCGCCCACCCCACCCTGTCGAGCACCATGAGCACGGGTTCGGCGGCTACCGCTGGAAGCGCATCGACGAGCTCATCGAACCGGAATTTCTTGATGTCGGCGGATCGAACCTGACCGTCGCCGTCTCGGAATTCGGCAAGCTTCAACTGCGCGATCCGGATCGCATCCTCATAGGCCATGCGGTTCGCCATCAGTCGCGCGATTTTAGAGAACATCGCGGTATCGACATCCTGACGGCCGACGAAGCGGGCCAACCGCTCGACATAGAGTTTCGCGTAGGCGGCGCCCTGATAATCGATCAACAGATGAATGCCGTCGCTGACGACGATCGGCGCGCCGTCGGGCAAGCCGCCGGGCAGGGATGGCGGCGTATGATCTGGCTCGTCGAGGAAATCGGCGAACAGGTAACGAAGCGAAGACAACAGACCATCATCCGACACTCTGGTTCCCCGTTTCGAAGTTGGCGCCGCTACGCTGGCTTCGGCGCCAGCGCAGGCAGCGCCGCCGCCTGTTGCGCCAGCCGCTGCTCCAGCGTGCTGATGTTTTGAAACAGCCGCGCGCTGGCAAGACGAAGGAAGTAGAAGCCGAAGGCCGGGTTCTGCACATAAAGCTGCTCGACCTGGTCGTAGCTGACACTGAGAATGACGCCCGCTTCGATGCATTCCAAGGTCTGGGTTCGCACGTTCGACGGCGACAGCATGCCAAGCTCGCCGACGATGGCGCCGACCGGCAATTCGATACCGGATTCAACCAGCTTGAAGCGGCCGCTGACGATGTAGAACATGCTCTCGGCCTTCTCGTCCTTGTAGAACAGGACCTCGCCGGCCGCGCATTTGCGCTCGGTCATGAAGGGTTTCAGCCAGTCCATCGACAGGTCGTTGTTGACGGATTTTTTCACGTCGCGGACCAGTTGCAGCATCTGGTGCAGCCGGTAGGTGTTGAGCGGCAGCAGCACCGAATGCAGGATCAGCGTCGGGTAATTGTGGGTCGGGATCGCGGTCGCAATCAGGATGATGTTGGTGAGGATGCCGAACACCCGGAGCGGGATCATCGTCCGCATCGACAGGGTCGCGACCACGAAGATCGACGCAAAGAAGCTGCCGGCTGCGCCGGCGTGTTCTGCGAGATGTGAGGTATCCATCGGGGCCAACCAAACCAAAAGGGAGAGAGCGGGCGTGCCGGTCGATTTCAGCGCGCCTGCCATCATAATGTCCGTGGAGGCTTTTGAAATACGCGCAAAAGGCGACGATTTGTCTCTGATTCGGGTTATTACGGCCAAATTCCCTTTAATACCCTACCTATTCGTACAGGCTGGCGCGACCCAACATCAGGCACCGTTGCAGCGCGAACGGCTTCAGGGCGAGCGCCGACAACGCTGTTTTCCGGCTGTCGTTGACGGCCTCCCCTCACGCGGGCACTTTGTCCGACGCGGCCGTGCCGTGGCCGTATTTTTTCTCCTTGAGCCTCAGGCCGCGTTTTTTCGAATGTCCAAGCCGCGTCTGTTTCCAGCTCTGGCGTTATTCATGGTGGCGACAGCCGGCCGCAACATGACCAGGCCGGCCTATGTCGCCGTCCTGGTTGGCGTCGCCATGATGGTTCTGCTCACGGTGGATCCCGCCTATGAGGCGGCACATCACTGGGTCGACGCGGTGCTGTGGGCATGCCTGGCATTCTTCGTGTTCGAATGGGTGGTCCGCCTTCGTCACGCTGTTCAGCTGCACCGCGGATGGACTTACGCACTATCCGGCCGTGGGCTGCTCGACGCCGTCTCCGCCGCAGCCATACCGCTCGCGCTCGTCCTTGGTGCCAATCCCAAATCGGCGTGGCTGCTCGGCATATTCTGGATGTTCAAGGTGGTCCCGGGGATTCCGGGATTGCGTCAATTGCGCCGCGTGCTGGTGCAGGAAACCGGGCCGCTGCTCAGCGTGCTGGTGATTTTCCTGATGGTGCTGTTCCTGTCCTCGGTGGCGATGTACTTTCTGGAGCGCGACGTTCAGCCGAACAGCTTCAACAGCGTGCCGGCGGCATTGTGGTGGGCGGTCGCGACCCTGACCACAACGGGATATGGCGACGTCGTGCCGATCACGCCGCTCGGCAGGTTGGTCGCGGCATTTGTGATGATTTGCGGTCTCGGCGTGTTCGGGCTGTGGACCGGTATTCTGGCCACCGGATTTGCCGCCGAGACCCGCCGCGACAATTTCCTGAAAACCTGGGAGTCGGTCAGCAAGGTGCCGTTCTTTGCGGCGCTTGGCCCGGCGGCGATCGCCGACGTGACGCACATGCTGCGCACCATGGACCTGCCGGCGCGCACCACGATCATCCGCAAGGGCCAGCAGGGCGATTGCATGTATTTCATCGCCGACGGCGAGGTAGAAGTCGATCTGCCGGGCAAGAAGGTCAGGCTTGGTGACGGCGCGTTCTTCGGCGAGATGGCGCTGCTCGGCAACAATCTGCGCTCCGCCAATATCATGACCACAAGGGTATCGCAGCTTTTGGTGCTCGATCTCGTCGACTTCCGTATGTTGATGGCGCGGCATCCGGATCTCGCCGAGACCATCGACGCCGAAGCCAGGCGGCGGGAGCTGGAGAACAAGTGATGCATGTCCGATCCGCTTCCGTCGAAACGGCGACGCCACCGGTCCTCGAACAGGACGGCGCGCGTGCCACCATCCGCCTCAACCGGCCAAAACATCTGAACCGGCTGGAGGCTGAGGATCTCGACGCGCTCCTGGACCTGTTCGACCGCATCGAGGCCGATCCCGCGATCCGGGTCTTGGTGCTGACCGGCACCGGCAAAGCCTTCTCAGCCGGCTACGATCTGAACTCGGTTGCCCAGCGCGCGGTCAGCGCCGTTGAAGAAAACAGCGCCGGCTCGGCGTTCGAAGTCGTGGTCAACCGCCTGGAAGATATTACCGTACCGACGATCTGCCGGCTCAATGGCGGGGTCTATGGCGGCGCGACCGACCTTGCGCTGGCCTGCGATTTCCGGATCGGCGTCGATACAAGCGAGATGTTCATGCCGGCGGCGCGACTGGGCTTGCATTATTACAAGAGCGGCATCACTCGCTATGTTTCACGGCTCGGCGCCGACAACGCCAAAAAGCTGTTCTTGACCGCGCAAAAGATCGGCGCGCCGGAAATGCTGCGGATCGGCTATCTCACCGCCATGGTGCCGGCCGATAAGCTCGACGAAGAGGTGGAGCGGCTGGCGAGAACGCTTGCCGGCAACGCGCCGGTAGCGATGGCCGGCATGAAGCGCGCGATCAACGAGATCGCCCGCGGCAAACTCGACGAGGTTGCCGCCGATCGGCGCGCGGCCGACAGCATGCGCGGCGCCGAGATCAAGGAAGGCGTCAGAGCGTTTGCCGAAAAGCGCCCGCCGAAGTTTTAGTTCCGGCTTCTGGCCACGCCTTCGGGCCCGCGGAAACGATGACCGTTGCCGGCGCCGATCATATTGTAAGCCTGCGGTGCAAGCGGCTCCCGGGCCCGCGGGAAGGGTTGAACCCACTTGCACCTTTCGAGCGCCATTTAGAGCCTTTGTGCAGCCGGTATTGCGAGCCGTCGGCGATGTCACGCACGGAGGTGTCTGATGAACCGATCGCCCGATCGATTGAATTTCGATCATCTGAAGAAACAAGCCAAGGATCTGATCCGTCTCTATCGAAACCGCGACGCTGCGGCAATCGCGAGGTTTCGTCTTGCGCTGCCGGCGGCCGCCCGCCTGACCGACGGGGAGATATCCGCCCTCGGCCTGCATTTGCATGACGCGCAATCGTGCCTGGCCCGCGAGCATGGTTTCAAATCGCGGGCGGACCTGAAGCGATACGTCGAAGTGCAAACGGACTCGCAGCCTGAGCGCGCCGCGCGCGTCCTGAGTTGGCTCGGGTTGATTTACCCCGGCGAGGTCAGCGGCACCGTCAATCGGGCAAACCCGCGTGTCGCGCTCCGGATGATTGCGGGAAGCCCCGACCTCGTCGCCGGCGACCCCTATCTTTCGTGCGCCATCGGCGATGAGAACGCGCTGCGGCAGGCCACGAAAGCCGATCCGGCATGGCTCAACCGGCCGGGCGGGCCGCTGCAACTACCGCCGCTCTTCGCCGTTGTGCATTCGAGCCTGTTGAGCGTGACGGAATTCCGCGAACGCCTTCACCGCAGCGCACAGTTCCTGATCTCGGCAGGCGCGGACGCCAATCAGCGGATCTACAGCCGCTGGTCGCCGGGATCGCTCGCTAGTCCCGATGAGCGTTATCCCTTGTCGGCACTCTACGGCGCCGCCGGTGCCAACCACGATCCGGCGCTGACGAAATTGCTGCTCGAGGCGGGCGCCGATCCGAACGACGGCGAATCGCTTTACCATTCGCTGGAAAATCCCGACTGCACGCGCCTGCTGCTGGAGCACGGCGCTCGCATCGCGCAGACCAACGCGATCTATCGGGCGCTCGACCTCGACAACGCCGCGCCGTTAAAATTGTTGCTTGAGCACGGTGGCGATCCGAACGAGCCGGCGCGAAATCCGCCATTGACCGATTGGAGGTCGCCGCTGCTGTGGGCCATCAGGCGCCGGCGATCCCGCGAGCACGTCGAGGCCCTGCTGGAAGCTGGAGCCGACCCGTTGAAAATGACGCCAACCGGGCTCAACGCCTACGCCCTGGCGCTGCAGTTCTGACTTGCGGATGTCGCCGACCTTCTGCGCAGCCGGATCGACGCGCCGCCGATTTCGGAAGAGGAACGGTTCGTTGCGGCGTGTGCGCGCGGCGACGAAACCGAGGCCGGCATGATCGCCGCAAAGCGCCCCGATCTGCGCGCTTCGCTGCCAGAGGCGCAATTGCGATTGCTGGCGGACCTAACGGCGGAAGGTGGCATCGAAGGGGCGCGTCTCATGGTCAGGCTTGGCTGGCCGATCGCGGTGCGCGGCGGCGACTGGGATGCGTCCGCGCTCAATCTCGCGGTGTTCCGTGGCGATGCCGGATTGGCGCGCTTCCTGCTCGAGCACGGCGCGAGCTGGACCGAGAAGCACGGCCACGGCGACCATGCCTGCGGCACGCTATCATGGGCCTCTTGCAACGCGCCGGTCGAGGGCGGCGATTGGGTTGGCTGCGCCCGGGCGCTGCTCGATCATGGCATGCCGCGCGCCACATCCATTCCGGACGATCCCGAATGGGTGATGATTGCGGGAGTCAAAAAGAGGTTTTCCGACGAGGTCAGCGAGGTCCTGTTGGGCACCGACCACTGACGTTTGCGGCCGAACGCGATTACTCGTCAAGGAAAGTGACGGTATCGGTAACGCTGGCGCGCGAAGTGCGGTAGCTGTTGACCTTGTGGGCGTGGTCGGCATAGCCGAACGAGATGCCGCAGACCACGCGGCGATCGTCGGGAAGATTGAAGTGGCGGCGGATCAGCCCGGACTGTCGCGCAAGCGCCGCTTGCGCAATGGTGCCGAGACCGAGCGCTTGCGCAGCCAGTATGAAATTGCCGACATAGGCGCCGCAATCGATCGCGCCGTAGACCCCGAGCGGCTCGTCAGTGTGGACGATAGCGACATGCGGCGCGCCGAAGAAATTGTAGTTCTCCAGCGCCTGTTTGGCATAGGCGGCCTTGTCACCGCGGGCAATGCCGAGCGTGTTATAGAGCTGGAAGCCGCTCTCGCGGCGACGTTGGAGGTAAACGCCGAGATATTCGCGCGGCGGCGGAAAATCGTGACCCTCGGGAGCGCCCGAAGCAGCCTCCGCATAGATCAGCTTGCGGAACCTTTCCTTGGCCGTACCGCTCGCGATCAGGACTTGCCACGGCTGGCTGTTGCACCACGACGCGGTGCGCTGCGCCACGGCCAGCACATGGATGATGGTTTCACGCGGCACCTCGCGCGGCAAGAAGGCGCGCACGGAATAACGCTCGTTAAGAAGTTCTTCGAGCACCCCGATACGATCTTCCCTCGCATAACGCGCCTTCGGCGCTTTTGCCGCATCATCCATGATCGGCGTCCCTCTAGCGTCCCTTGGTCGGGATTTTGTTGAACGGCACATCCTTGTCGACGCGGATATCGCCGGGTAGCCCCAGCACGCGCTCGGCGATGATGTTGCGCAAAATTTCATCGGTGCCGCCGGCGATCCGCATCCCCGGCGAGTTCAAGAGCATCTGCTGAAACTGGCCGCGCGCTTCTTCCTCGGCATCACCGGTGAAGACACCGGCCGCGCCTTCAAGGTCCATCGCATACGTCGCGATGTCCTGCAGCATCGAGCCAGCGACCAATTTGCCGATCGAGTTTTCCGGACCGGGGCGCTCGCCCTTGGAAAGCGCCGTGATCGCGCGGTAGCTGGTGTATTTCAACCCGCTCGCCTTGACCGCCCATCCGGCGAGTTTCGAGCGCGTGGCGCGGTCGTCGATCGCGAGCCCATCCTCGGTCATCAGATTGGAGCAGAACTCGAACATTTCGGGCAAACCGGTCGCAAGCCGCGCGCCGATCGACATCCGCTCGTTCATCAGCGTGGTCAGCGACACGTTCCAGCCGTCGCCGACCGCGCCGAGACGCTCCGAATCGGGAATCACGACGTCGGTGAAATAGACCTCGTTGAATTCCTGCATGTCGTTGGCCTGCTTTATCGGCCGCACTTCGACGCCCTTGCTCTTCATGTCGAGGACGAACATCGTCAGGCCCTTGTGCTTGGGCACGTTGGGATCGGTGCGGGTGATCAGGATGCCGTAGTCGGAATAATGCGCACCGGAGGTCCAGATCTTCTGGCCGTTGACAATCCAATCGCTGCCCTTCTTTTCGGCGCGGGTGCGAAGCCCAGCGACGTCGGAGCCGCCGGCGGGCTCAGAGAATAACTGGCACCAGATCTGTTCGCCGGCGGCGAGTTTTGGCAGGTAATGGCGTTTGTGCTCCTCGCTGCCATAGGCCATCACGGTCGGCCCGCACATGCCCTCGCCAATCTGGAACGGCTGCGTCAGCTTGCCGTAGAGGCCTTCTTCCTGTTGCCAGATCACCCGCTCGATCGGGTTTGCGCCGCGGCCGCCATATTCCTTCGGCCAGTGCAGGCAGGCCCAGCCTGCGTCAGCCTTCTTCTTCTGCCAGGCCTTGCCGACCTCGACCATATCGTGCTTCTGCAGGCGGATGCGACCGAGCGAGGATTTCGAAAGCTCCGCCTCGAACTCCTTCGGCGCGTTGGCATTGATCCATTTGCGTGCCGTGCTGCGGAATTCGGCTTCCTGCGGCGTGTCATCGAAATTCATGGCGGCTCTTCCTCTTGTCTGCGTAGGGTGGGTTAGTTAGCCGAAGGCGTAACCCACCACTTCTATCCAGCGTCGTTGCGGGCCAAGGGTGGGTTACGCTTCGCTAATCCACCCTACGATTCTTCATCCGCGCCCCCTGGTCGGTATCTTGTTGAACGGCACTTGCTTGTCCACCCTGATATCGCCGGGCAGTCCCAACACGCGTTCGGCAATAATATTACGCATGATCTCATCGGTGCCACCTTCGACCCGGGTGCCGGGCGCGCGCAAGAGCATCGCCTGGAATTTACCGAGGGCCTCCGCGTCTTCAGGCCCGCTCAAAACGCCGGCCGCGCCCTGCAGATCAAGCGCATAGGCAGCAACGTCCTGGATCATCGATCCCGCGACCAATTTCCCGATCGAATTCTCCGGTCCCGGACGCTCGCCTTTCGACAATGCCGAGATCGCACGCATGCTGGTGTATTTCAGGCCGCTCGCCTTCACCGCCCAGTTCGCCAATTTTGAGCGTACACCGCGGTCATCGATCGCGGGGCCATCTTCCAGCATCAGATTGCTGCAGAACTCCAACAGCTCGGGGAAACCGGTCGCGACACCGGCGCCGATCGACATCCGCTCGTTCATCAGCGTGGTCAGCGACACATTCCAGCCGTCATTGACTTCGCCGAGCCGCTGGACGTCCGGGATCTTCACGTCGGTAAAATAGACCTCGTTGAAATCCGATTGGCCGTTGGCCTGCCTGATCGGCTTGATCTCGACACCCTTGCTCTTCATGTCCAGGAAGAACATGGTCAGCCCCTTGTGCTTGGGCAGGTTCGGATCGGTGCGGGTGAGCAGGATGCCGTAATCCGAGTAGTGCGCGCCCGACGTCCAGATTTTTTGCCCATTGATGATCCAGTCGTCGCTCTGTTTCTCCGCGCGGGTGCGAAGCCCGGCGACGTCGGAGCCGCCGGCAGGTTCGGAAAACAGCTGGCACCAGATCTTCTCGCCCGAGGCGAGCGGCGGCAGATATTTGCGCCTCTCGTCCTCGCCGGCAAACGCCATCATGGTCGGCCCGCACATGCCGTGGCCGATGATGAACATCGCGCTGAGCTTGCCGAAGGCACCCTCTTCCTGCTGCCAGATCACGCGCTCGATCGCCGACGCGCCGCGGCCGCCATATTCCCTCGGCCAATGCAGGCAAGCCCAGCCCGCATCGGCCTTCTTCTTCTGCCAGGCCTTTGCGACCTCCAGGATATTGGCGCCCTTGAGCACTGTGCGGCCGAGCGAGGATTTTTTCAACTCCTCCTCATATTGCCTTGGCGCGTTCGCCGCGATCCAGGCCTTGGCCTGGCTGCGGAACGCGGCTTCCTGCGGAGTGTCGTCGAAGTTCATTCGCCTCATCCCTTTGCTCGTCATTCCGGACGATCCGCCCGGCGGATCGATCTGGAATTTAGAAGTAACTTACGTCGAGATTCCCGGTTCGCAGCTTCGCTGCGCCCCGGAATGACGTTCTGATTACGCCGCGTTCTTCTTGCGCATGCGGTCGATCAGCGCGTCTTCCCAATAAGACAGACTGCCAAGCCCCAGTGCGGTGGCGCTGGCGCGCCGATAATACATGTGGCAGTCGAACTCCCAGGTGAAACCCATGCCGCCATGCACCTGGATGTTGTTCTTGGCGCAGTGCTGGAACGCCTGCGTCGCGCTGATGCGCGCCGCAGCCGCAGCTTCCGGCAATTCCGAGGCATTGGTCGAAAGCGCCCAGGCGCCGTAGTAGCAATTGGAGCGCGCCAGCGTCGCCGAGACATACATGTCGGCGAGCATGTGCTTGACCGCCTGGAACGAGCCGATCGGCCGGCCGAAGGCGATACGGTCGAGCGCGTAGTCGCGGCCCATTTCCAGCGCGCGGTCGGCGCCGCCGACCTGCTCGAACGCCATCAGAACCGCGGCGCGGTCGAGCACCTGCGAAACAATGCTCCAGCCTTCGCCGGCAGCGCCGAGCGGTTCGGCCTTGCAGTTCTTGAAGATGAGCTCGGCTTGTCCCCGCGACGGATCGACATTGGTCAGGCTCTTCGCTTCGACGCCGCCGCCCCTGATGTCGACCAGGAACAGCGAAACATCGGTCTCGCGTCCGCTCGATCCGGTCCGTGCGGCGACAACAGCGAAATCGGCAACCGCACCGTCGGCTACCGGCTTCTTCACGCCGTTCAGTATCCCTCCGGATGCGGTGAGCTTGACGGACTGCGGCGACGGGTTGCCCTTGCCCTCGAACAGCGCCAGGGTGCCGATCGCTTCCCCGGAAGCAATCGCCGGCAGCCATTTCTGCTTCTGCGCGTCGCTGCCGGCGAGCAGCAGCGCTTCGGCCGCGAGATAGACGGTGGATGAAAACGGCACCGGCGCCAGCGCGCGGCCCATCTCCTCGGCGATCACGCAGAGCTCGAGATGGCCGGCGCCAGCCCCGCCGAAGTCTTCGGGGATCGCGACGCCGAGAAAGCCCATCTCGGCGAGCCCCTTCCACAATTGCTTGTCGTAGGGCTGCTTGCCGTCCAGCACCGTGCGCACCGCCTCGGGCGGGCACTTTTCGCTGAGGAACTTTCTTGCCTGGTCGCGCAGTTGTTTCTGGTCGTCGGAGAAATCGAAGTTCATGGTGGGACACCTTTTACTGGCTGTCATTCCGGGGCGCGTTGCAAACGCGAATCCGGAATCTCGATATAGGTAACTTCTGGATTCCGGGTCGGTCTGAAGACGGACCGTCCGGAATGACGGTCGAGGTCAGTTCAAAATAATCACGTCCTCTCCTGGCAAATCGGCATAGAGCCGTTCCACCAGCTGGGCGCGGCGCTCGAGCCCGGCGCGCTGATTGATGTAACCCTTGTCGGTCAGCTCGTTGCCGTCAATCGAGGCCGGCTCGACCATCAGCATCGCGCGCACGATCCGCATCGAGCTAGCGCCCAGGGTCAATTCGTTATGCGCTTCCAGTCCGCGCTTCAGGCAGGCGATCACGGCAGGGTGCCTGACGACGTCTTCGTAGGTTGCGTCGAGATTGCCTGTCATCTGCCGGCAGGCATGCAGGTTGGGCCACGCCAAAAGGCCAGCGAACGGCCGATCCTGCCCGGTCACGAGCGCATCCTGCACCACCGGCGTTGCGGCGGCAATGGCGTCGGTGCGCAGCGAGCCGACGTGGACAAAAATCCCGGTGGTGAGCTTGAAATCCTCCACCACGCGGCCGGTGAAGATGATGCCCTGCAACGGATCCTCCGGCTCGACGAACACGCCGGCGTCGCCGATGCAATAAAAGCCTTCCTCGTCGAACGCGGCCTTGGTGAGATCGGGCCTTCCGAAATAGCCGGGCATGACGTTGACGCCGCGCAGTCGTAATTCGTATTTCGCGCCGCACGGCACCATCTTCAATTCGACGCCGGGAAACGGCAGCCCTATCAGCCCGACGCGCTCGGTGTCCCAATAGGTGCCGGTCGAGGTCGGCCCGGTCTCGGTCGAGCCCCAGCCGGTATAGAACACGATGCGCTCGCCGGTCGTGCGCACGGCAAGGGCCTGCATGCGGTCATAGAGATCATCCGGCAGCCGCGCGCCGCCATAGGCCATCACGTCCAGATTCTTGAAGAAGCTGCGGCACAGCGCGTCGTCTTTCTCCATGGCGGCCGCGAGCGCGGCATAACCCGCCGGCACGTTGGCGTAATAGGTCGGCGATATCTCGCGCAGGTTTCGCAGGGTCTCCTCGATCATGCCCGGCATCGGCCGGCCGTCGTCGATATAGAGCGTGCCGCCTTCGGTCAGCACCGGATTGAACAGCGCGTTGCCGCCCATGGTGTGATTCCACGGCAGCCAATCGAGATAAGTGGGCAACGGCGCGTCGGGATCGCGCGGGCGAACCTGCATCATCATGGTGGCATTGGCACACATCATCTTTTGCGTGTTGATGACGGCCTTGGGCATGCCGGTCGAACCCGAGGTGAACAAGAGCTTGCCGACGGTGTCGGGCGTGATCTTTGCGATCAACTCCTCGACGTCTCTGGTGACCGGGGTCGCCGCGAGATCGGCAAAGGCGATGCTCTTGATGCCTTCGCAAGGTCGCGCGACATGGATCACCGCGACGCCGTCGAGATTGAGCGCCTTCAGCGCCTTCTCAAAGGTCGGGCCGTCCTGCACCATCACCGCGGCCGGCTCGATCAGGTCGAACAGATATTTGAGCTTGACGTGGTCCTGGCTCATCAGCGAATAGGCCGGCGACACGGGCGCAGCCGGAAACCGCGCCTGCATCGCGGCCATTGTCATCAGCGCGTGCTCGATCGAGTTGCCCGAGAGGACCGCGACCGGGCTACCGGGCTTGAGCTTCAGATCGAGCAGCGCCTGCGTCAGCGCGTCGACCGTGCGTTTGGCCTCGCCATAGGAGACCTTGCGCCATTGCCGGTCCGCGCCTGCGCGCTGCGCGAGCCAGGTGCGCTCCGGCGTCACCTCGGCCCATTTCGAAAGCGATGCCGGGATATGCTTCTCGTAAGGTTTCAGCGGAATTCGCGACTTCAGGACAATGACGCCGTCGTCCCGCCGCTCGACCGCGATATCACGCTCCAGCCATTCGATCTTACGAAAGGCCGGTTTTGTCAGCATCGCGGCTGCATTCCCACTCATGTCATTGCTCCCAGACTGGTCTCTTTACGGACCTTCGTTGCTGCGCCCTCTCCCCTTGTGGGAGAGGGCATCACAGGCGTTAGCCTGGCATCCTCAGTTGAGGGGTTGCCAGCCGGATAGAGACCCCTCACCCGTCTCGAATTCGCTACGCTCATTCGAGCCAGCCTCTCCCACAAGGGGAGAGGGAAAGAAGTTACCGCGGCGCCATGCGGATCGCGCCGTCAAGACGAATGGTCTCGCCGTTCAGCATCGGGTTCTCGACGATGTGCACTGCGAGGTTGCCGTACTCAGAGGCATCGCCGAGCCGCGCCGGATGCGGCACCTGCGCGCCGAGACTCTTGCGCGCCTCTTCGTTCAATCCCATCAGAAGCGGCGTCAGGAACAGGCCCGGTGCAATGGTGTTGACGCGGATCTTCTGGCTCGCGAGGTCGCGCGCCGCCGGTAGCGTGAGGCCGACCACGCCGCCCTTCGAGGCGGCGTAGGCGATCTGGCCGATCTGGCCTTCATAGGCAGCCACGCTCGCGGTGTTGATGATGACGCCGCGCTCTTCGCCGATCGGCTCCGCGGTGACCAGGCGCTCGGCGAACAGGCGCAGGCAGTTGAAGGTGCCGATCAGGTTGACGTTGATGATGCGGACGAATTTTGCCAGCGGGTAGACGCCATCTCGGCCTACGATGCGCTGCGAGCCGCCGATCCCGGCGCAGTTCATCAAGACGCGCGCGATGCCGTGGGCGCTTTCCGCTTTGGCGATCGCCGCCTTGACCTGTTCCTCGTCGGTGACGTCGGCATGCAGCGCAACGCCCTTCACTTCGGCCGCGACCTTCTCGGCATTCTCCCTGCTCTGGTCGAGCACGCCGATTTTCGCGCCCTTGGCGGCCATGGCACGCGCGGTGGCGGCGCCCAGGCCCGAGCCTCCGCCGGTGACGAGAACGGCAACGTCTTTCAACTGCATGTCAAAACTCTCCTTGGGCGTTTCTTTTTTAGACTTGCGAATAGCGAATGGCGAATAGCGAGTAGAGATCCGAACTCGTCTTCCCTATTCGCTCTTCGCTACTCACTATTCGCTTCTTCTCAATATCCCGCCGCAGATCAGCGCTTCCATATGCTTGATGTAATCCCGGCAGACCTCATCGGTAACGGGGCCAACGCCGGTCGCCCGCGACATCGCGTGGCGGCCGAAGAACAGATGATCGCAGGCGCCGATCAAGCTGGTGTAAAACAGCACCGGATCGATGTTGCGGAATTCGCCGCGCCCGATGCCCTCCGCAAGCAGGCCGCGGTGAAAACCCAGGAGCGGAGCGACAAAGAATTTCGAGACCTCGTCGGCGGCCTCGGCGCTGGTTTCATGCAACAGATAATGGATCAACCGGTTCATATAGGGGAACCGGTGATAAGCGCGGATGATGCCGGCGATATGCAACCTGAGCTTGGCGGTCGGCGTGATCGGCTGGCCTAGGAGATATTCGAGGTTTGACACTTCGGTCGCGGCATCGCGCGCCAACAGCGCCAGCAAGAGACCGTCCTTGTTGCCGAAGTGATATTTCACCAGCGCGGCGTTGACGCCAGATTTTTGGGCGATGTCGCTCAAGGAGACTTCGATCGAGGAGCGCTCGATCATCAGCTTGCTTGCCGCGACCAGCAGCTTCTCGGCGGTGCTATTTCTGCCGGCCGGAAGCCCGTTCGTTGCGCTGGTATTCAACTGTGATCCCATGACCGTCTGCCGCGGAAAGGCCGGGCGCAGATAAGCCGAAGAGGCAGTCCACCTCAAGAGTTAATTGATTGATTGACTAAATCCCGTGCCGCCACTTAAATCCGCGCCAGCATTCAAATCAACCCATAATAACCAGGGAGATGAAGAGATGGCCGAGGCTTATATCGTCGCCACCGCGCGCACCGCTGGCGGCCGCAAGGGTGGACGTCTTTCGGGCTGGCATCCGGCGGATCTTGCCGCCGCCGTGCTTGACTCCCTGGTGGAACGGACCGGCGCCGATCCGTTCCAGATAGAGGACGTGATCATGGGCTGCGTGATGCAGGCCGGCGAACAGTCCAACAACATCGCGCGCAACGCCATCATGGCCTCCAGGTTGCCGGAGAGCGTCCCCGGCACCTCGATCGACCGGCAGTGCGGCTCGTCGCAGCAGGCCCTGCATTTCGCCGCGCAAGCCGTGATGTCGGGCAGCATGGATTGCGTTATCGCCGCCGGCGTGGAGTTGATGACACGGGTACCGATGGGTCTTGCCTCGCAGCTCCCCGCCAAGAACGGTTTTGGCCATTACAAGAGCCCGAACATCGAGAGCCGCTATCCGAATATCGTGTTCAGCCAGTTCACCGGTGCGGAGATGATGGCGGAGAAATACGGCCTCTCCAAAGAACAACTGGACGAATATTCCTACAACAGTCATCAGCGCGCGATTGCGGCGACCCAAGCCGGCCGCTTCAGGGACGAGATCGTACCGCTAAAAATCACCCGCGCCGACGGATCGACCGACACCCATACCATCGACGAAGGCATCCGCTTCGACGTCAGCCTCGACGGCATCAAGAGCGTCAAGTTGATCGCCGAGAACGGCACGCTCACCGCGGCGAGCGCAAGCCAGATCTGCGACGGCGCCTCCGGCGTGATGGTCGTCAACGAAAAGGGCCTGAAGTCGCTGGGCGTGAAGCCGATGGCGCGCGTCCATCACATGACCATGATGGGCGGCGACCCCGTGATCATGCTGGATGCGCCGTTGCATGCGACCGAGCGCGCGCTGAAGAAGGCCGGCATGTCGATCGACGACATCGACCTGTTCGAAGTCAACGAGGCCTTCGCCTCGGTGCCGACGGCGTGGCTCAAGACGACCGGCGCCGACCCCGAACGGCTCAACGTCAATGGCGGCGCGATCGCGCTCGGCCATCCCTTGGGCGGCTCCGGCACCAAGCTGATGACGACGCTGGTCAACGCGCTCAAACAGCGCAACAAGCGCTACGGGTTGCAGACCATGTGCGAAGGCGGCGGCATGGCCAACGTGACGATCGTGGAGAGGCTGTAAGAAGAAGCCCAACAACAGGTGTCGTCCCGGCGAAGGCCGGGACCCATAACCACCGATGTTAGCTGTGATAGGATTGCGGCCAGAGCTTCGCAACGCATATACATCGGTGGTTATGGGTCCCGACTCGCGCTTCGCTTGGCCGGGACGACGAGAGGATCGGGCTGCGCACGACGATGACTAATCTTCCCGACGTCCCCCTCCCCTCCGCCATCCGCTCGCGCTACGTCGAGAACATCAACGGCCTCGCCATGCATGTGCTCGAAGCAGGCTTTGAGACGCGCGGCCGGCCCTGCCTGCTGCTGCTGCACGGTTTTCCGGAATTGGCCTATAGCTGGCGCAAGGTGATGCCGGCGCTGGCGGACGCCGGCTACCACGTGATGGCGCCGGATCTGCGCGGCTATGGTCGAACCACCGGCTGGAACGCAAGTTATGACGGCGACCTCGCGCCGTTCCGGCTCACCAACCTGGTGCGTGACACGCTTGGCCTCGTTTCGGCGTTCGGCTATCGCGCGGTGGCCTCGGTGATCGGCCATGATTTCGGCAGTCCGGTCGCCGCCTGGTGCGCGCTGCTGCGGCCTGACGTGTTCCGATCGGTCGCGCTGATGAGCACGCCGTTCGCAGCTCCGCCGTCGCTGCCGTTCGACACCGCCGAGAAGCCCGCAAGACCGCACCCGGAAGATCCGGTGCATCGCGAGCTCGCAGGGCTGCCGCGTCCGCGCAAACATTATCAATGGTACTATTCGACGCGCGAGGCGAACGCCGACATGCACCGCGCCCCACAAGGGGTGCACGATTTCCTGCGCGCCTATTACCATCACAAGAGCGCGGACTGGAAAGACAACAAGCCCTATCCGCTCAAATCATGGTCTGCGGGCGAGCTTGCAAAACTGCCCACCTATTACGTCATGGATCTCGGCAAGACCATGGCCGAGACGGTTGCCGCGGAAATGCCCGACGCCGCCGCGATCGCCGCCAACAAATGGCTGCCCGATCGCGAGCTCGCCTTCTACAGCGAAGAATATACCCGCACCGGATTCCAGGGCGGCCTGCAATGGTATCGCTGCGGCACCTCGGGCGCGTTCAACGCCGAACTCCAGACCTGGTCGGGCAAGACCATCGACGTGCCGTCCTGCTTCATCTCGGGCCGGCAGGACTGGGGCACCTATCAGCGTCCGGGCGTGTTCGAGACGATGCAGACGACTGCATGCACGCGGATGCTCGGCTGTCATCTGATCGAGGGCGCCGGCCATTGGGTGCAGCAGGAGCAGCCGGAACAGGTCAGTCGCTTGCTATTGAAATTCGTGAAGCAGGCCCGAGAAGGCGTGAGCGCTTAAGCTCATCACCGGTTCATTATCGGTCTGACATGATGGCGAGATCTTCGCCGGAACCATTTTTCAGGAGCCGCGTTGCGGAATATGGGCAAATGCGCTGCTCGCAACATCGATTGGAGGAAAAAGATGGAAAAGAAGATCGCTGGGCTTTTGGGAGCGGTGTCGGCGCTCGGGGCATTGAATGCCGCTCAAGCCGCGCCAGCGCCAAGTCCGGCCCCGATCGACGTCTTGCGGGCGAATTCCTTCGCCGACCTTCTTGAGCCGATCCCGAATGCGGCTTCGCTGCTGCAGGCGATCGACGAATCCGCACCAGTCCAGTCAGCGGACGAGAATGTGCAATTGGCCCAGTACTACCATCACCATCACCATCACCACCACCATCATCATCACCACCATCACCACGCCTACGGGCCCCGCGTCATTATCGTGCCGCCGCGATTCCGGCATCATCATCATCACCACCACCATCATCACAGCTTCTACCGCCGCGACTATTGAGGTCGCGCCAAGCGATGACGCTAAAACAGGACCGCGCGGTCCTGTTTTTTTGTGCGCTGATATTGACGGGTCAGTCCTGGCGGGACTTCTCTTTTGCCGCGCGATGAAGATGCCGGTAGGTCCCGTCGAACACGGTATCGCTCGAGGAGGTCCATTCGGTCCCGGCCGACAGCGTCGGCCTGGAGTTATAGATGCGCCGCGCCTGCAGCTCGCGCTCGGCTGATTCCTCCTCGCCCATCTGCTCAAGCTCGAAGGGGGCGTCCTCGGGGATCACGATGATCTGCGCAAACGGCTCGTTTGGCCTGAATATGTGGGTGCGGCCCTCGGCCGGGGCCTTGAAGACGCAGAAGAACAACATCGGCCACCAGTTCCGGATCAGCGCCGGCACTGCGATCGGCACGCTGTCGCCGCGGTCGGTATAGAAGCGCGGATGCGGCTCGGTCCGGATCGCCATGCCCTTCTCGACCTTGAGATCGAGCAGGATTTGGTAGGTGTAAAAAATGTCGCCAAAATTCCGGAACGGCGGCCACTGCACGCCGCCATCCGGCGGCGGTCCCCAATCCGCTTCCAATATCAACTGGCCGTCCCTGGTGCTGACGTGCAGTTCATTGTCATAGGGATAAAACAATTCGATCCCGTATTGCGCGCCTTCGGAGAAGGGGACGCAATGCCACGCCTGCTCACGTGAGCCATCCGCCCGAGGCTCGCGCTTGCCGGCCCATCCGGGAATCTCGAGCCTGGTCCGACGCGGCGCCAGCCGCGAATCGTTCAAGCGGTATCTAACCTTGTCCATGAGAGCTCCGGTTCGCTGATGCCGCATTAGGATCTCGAACGGACGCCAACCGCAACGGTTCCTGGTTGGGCAGCAATCGCTGGCGGCGACTCGATTTGACCCCGACCGGTCGAGCGATTATAAATTTAGAATTATTCTAAATGATGAGCCCTTTCGATGAAGAATTTCGCTGATTTGACCGAGCGCGAGGTGCTGGCCGTTGCGATCTCCTCGGAGGAAGAAGACAGCCGTATCTACATGAGCTTCGCCGAAGACCTCGCCGAGCGCTACCCGGACACCGCAAAGGTGTTTGAGGAGATGGCGGAGGAGGAGCGCGGCCACCGGCATCGGCTGCTGGAATTGTATGAGCAGCGTTTCGGCGCGCATCTGCCGCCGATCCGCCGCGAGGACGTCAAGGGATTTCTGCGCCGACGTCCGATCTGGCTGACGAAAAATCTGTCGCTCGACACCATCCGCAAGGAGGTCGAGACGATGGAACTGCAAGCCGAGCGCTTCTACGCCAAGGCCAGCGAACGCGCCGAGGATGTCGGGGTTCGCCGTCTGCTCGGCGATCTCGCCGAAGAGGAAAAGGGCCACGAGAAGCTCGCGGCGAAGCTGACCGACCAGATCCTCAGTCCCGATGTGCGCGAAGCCGAAGACAAGACCCGGCGTCGCATCTTCGTGCTGCAATATGTGCAGCCGGGCCTCGCCGGATTGATGGATGGATCGGTGTCGACGCTGGCGCCGCTGTTCGCGGCAGCCTTCGCGACCCATCAGAACTGGCAGACATTCCTTGTCGGACTTGCCGCCTCGATTGGCGCCGGCATCAGCATGGGATTTGCCGAAGCCTTGTCCGATGACGGATCGCTGACCGGGCGGGGTTCGCCCTGGCTGCGCGGCGCCGCCAGCGGCATCATGACCGCGCTCGGCGGTTTGGGCCACTCGATGCCGTATCTGGTGCCGGATGCATGGCCCAACGCGTTCTGGATCGCGACCGCGATCGCAGGCGTCGTGGTGTTTTTCGAATTATGGGCGATCGCCTTCATTCGCGCGCGATATATGGACACCCCGTTCCTGCAGGCGGTGTTCCAGATCGTGCTTGGCGGCGTCATCGTTCTCGCGGTCGGTATTCTGATCGGCGCGGCCTAGATGGATTGACGGCCGCGTCCGACCGGTCGGCGGAAGAAGATCAATCCCGCTCTGGAATAAAGCAGGGATCGGCCGGATCGTTGTAAGGTCGACGCGGAATCTGGCCCGGAGGAAAATCATGACCGATCGTCTGCAATACGGGACCACCGCGAAAGTGTTCCACTGGCTCATCGTGGCGCTTCTGCTGGTGCAATATCCGATCGGCTGGCTGATGCCGGACCTTCATCGCGACATGAAACCTGGCGTCGCCATGACATTCCACGCTTCCATTGGACTTTTGATCCTGACCACCATCGTCCTGCGGTTGACATGGCGGCTTACCCATCCGGTTGACCCGGAGAGTGCGCTTCCGAGGTGGCAGCGGCTGATCTCTGAGGCCGTGCACTGGCTGCTCTATGCGCTGGTATTAGCGACAGGTTTCACCGGCTGGCTGTTCGCGTCGTTCCGCGGTTGGTCGATGTCGTTCTTTTATCTCGCGCCGATGCCGATGCTGGCATCCGACAACGCGGCGGCGGGCAGGACGATCGACAGCCTGCATCAGGCCATGGAATGGACCTTGCTGGTGGTGATCGGCCTCCACGTGGCGGCGGCGATGGCCCACCTCATCGTCTTCCGCGACCGCATCATGCAGCGGATGTTGCCTGCGATCCAGCAGCAATAGGGTTCCAGCTGTCGCAGGCCTCGCTGAGTGGGAGGGGGCGCGCCCTCACAAGATGGCTGGAAGCACGACTTCGCGAACCACGCGTGTAGGTGGCACCCACTGATCCGGTGTGTCGTAATTGCCCGATGTCGTCACCACCAGCAGCTCCAGCCCGGGAATAACAAAAAGGCGCTGGCCGCCATTGCCGGATGCATTCCAGTAGCGCTCCAGGCGCGATCTGTTCCAACGCGGCGCAGCCGGCGCCTCAAAGCCGAAGCGCCCCAAATACCAGTGATAGCCGTATTCGCGCACTTCATCGATTGGCACTACCGGCGTCGTACAGCGCGCTATCCACTCCGACGGCACCACAGCACGGTCCTCCCAGACGCCGCCGCGCAACATCAATTGGCCGATCTTGGCGAGATCCCGCGGCAACATGCGGATGCCGGAAGCGGCGATCAGCTCGCCATCGCGGCCAACGAACCAGTCGGTCGGGCCCATGCCAAGTGGATCAAACAGAACTTCGCGCGCAAACGCATGCAGGGATTTGCCGGTACCCCTGGCGATCAGCCGTCCCAACAACGCGGTGGCGCCGCCGCTGTAGGTCCATCGTTTGCCCGGCTCCATCACGATGGGCCGGCTCAGGACATAGCGATAGCGATCGGGCGCACTGTCCATGGCGATCTCGCTGTTGGCCGGATCGGTATAGGGAATGCTCAACTCATCCCAATCGGTGCCCATTGTCATCGACAGGACATGATGCAGGGTCCAGCGTCGGCGATCGGCATCGGCAAAGAGATCGGCATATTCGGGAAACGACTGCATCAGCGGTTGATCTGGGGACGGCACCTTGCCCGCCGCAAGCGCGATCCCATACACTAAGCCGACGATGCTTTTGGACGCCGAGCGCAGATCGTGGAGCGTATCCGGTTTGAACGAAACAACGCCCAGCGGCTTGCCGCGCGCATCGTCCTCGCCGTCAAAATAGCGTTCGAGTAGCAGCCGCCCATTGCGAACAACGATGACGCTGTGAAGATTCCATATTCGCTTCTCGGCGACGGCCTTGTCGAGCCGTTCCTCCATATTATCCGCAAACCCGGCTTCAGTCGGAGATACGCTGCGCCAACCGAGCATTGCGGCCGATCTTGCGCGGATCGATTCGCCCGCCGGAATTCTTCCGGTGGCGGCTTGCGGACGGCCGAACGTTGGCTCATTCATATCGTCACCGCACCGATTACAAAGGCAATCGCTGCACTTGCCAAACATGCCGACCCCATCTTTTCCTCCCTCGCTTCTATCCCTGTGGATCGAGTAGCCGCCACATCAACGGTGTGCCCCCAAATAGCACGCCGGCGTTCCGGCCACTGTACAGCTATTGCTCTTGCGCTCTCGTTTAAACCCAGCATCATCCGGCGCGAGCAAGAAACCGGGAGAACGCCTTGGCCAAATCGCAATGGAGTTTCAAGACCGCGGTCGAAGTGTCGGCGGCGCTGCGGGCAAAGAAGGTATCCGCCGTCGAGCTCGCGCGGGACGCGATTGCGCGCATCGAGCGTCACGACGGCAGGATCAACGCGATCTGCGTGCGCGATTTCGATCGTGGCCTGGAAGCCGCGCGCGCCGCCGATGCGGCGCTAGCGCGCGGTGAAGAAAAGCCGCTGCTCGGCATCCCCCTGACGGTGAAGGAAGCCTACAACGTCGCTGGACTACCGACGACCTGGGGCATTCCGGCGCAAAAGGATTTTCGGCCTGCCGAAGATGCGCTGTCGATTGCTCGCGTCAAGGACGCCGGCGGCGTGATCCTCGGCAAGACCAACGTGCCGTTCGGTCTCGCCGACTCCCAGAGCTTTAACGAGATCTACGGCACCACCAACAATCCCTACGATCTCGGCCGCACGCCCGGCGGATCTTCCGGCGGATCGTCGGCCGCGCTCGCCGCTGGCTACGGGCCGCTCTCGCTTGGTTCGGACCTCGGCGGCTCGCTTCGCGGACCTGCCTTCAGTTGCGGGGTCTATGCGCACAAGCCGACCTACGGATTGGTACCGTTGCGCGGCCACGCGCCGCCGCCGCTGCCGCCGCTGCCATTCGACGGCGACCTCGTGGTGATCGGGCCGATGACGCGCTCGGCATCGGATCTTTCTCTACTGCTCGATGTGATTGCAGGGCCGGACCCGCTTGAAGCCGGTAAGGCCTACAAGGTTGCCCTGCCGCCGGCGCGGCATTGCGAACTGAAGGATTTTCGGGTGCTGGTGATCGACGGCGATCCGGTGATGCCGACCAACGCCATTGTGCGCACCGAGATCGACCGGCTCGCTGCCAACCTCGGCAAAGCCGGCGTCAAGGTCGAACGCGGCAGTCCGTTGCTGCCCGACTTCGCCGCATCCGCGCGGCTCTTCATGCGGATGATGATGTCGATGATCGGCGCGTCGTTTGCGCCGGAAATCTACGCAGGCGCGCAGGCCAGCGCGGCGAAGCTCGCACCTGAAGATATCAGCCTTGCGGCAGAGCGCCTGCGCGGCATCGTGCTTAGCCATCGCGACTGGGTGCTCGGGAACGGCGTGCGCGTTCGCCTGAAGGCGCAATGGCGCGAAGTGTTCAAGAGTTTCGATGCGGTGATCTGTCCGGTGATGCCGACGCCGGCCGGTCGGCACGATCATTCGTTGCCGCAAGAGGCGCGCCGCCTCAACATCGACGGCAGGAACCATGACTATCGCGATCAATTGGCGTGGCCTGGCTTCGCCACCCTGCCCGGCCTGCCGGCCACGGCAATCCCGATCGGCTTCTCGCCGGAGAAATTGCCGATCGGCGTGCAGATCGTCGGTCCCTGGTTAGAGGACCGCACGCCGCTGAAACTGGCGGAGCTGATCGAGCGCGAATTCGGCGGCTTCATTGCGCCGCCGATGTTTGATGATTAAATCGTGTTCGTCGTTCCGGGGCGGCCCGCGGGCCGAACCCGGAATCCGGAGGTTGTTGAAAAGAGATTCCGGGTTCGCGCTTACGCGCGAGCCGGAATGACAGGGGAGAGAAAGGCATGAGCAAGGACATCGACGAACTGACGCTGCTCAATCGGGATTACGTCGCCTCGGTGCAGAACTCGGACGTCAAACGTTTCGACGAAATTTTGGCGCAGGATTTCTATTGCTCCAATCCCGACAAGACATTGGTCGACCGCGCCGCCTTCCTCAAGCAAACGGCGATGCCCGTAAAAATCAAGAATCTCAGGGCGGAGGACGTCAAGATTTCGCGTGCTGGGGGATTTCGCCATCATCCACGCCGCGACGAGCTACACCACGCCCGACGGCGAGCGGGCTTCTGGGCGCTACACCGACTGCTGGGCCAGGCAGAACGGAAAATGGCTTGCGGTATCGGCGCATGTGGCGCGGTGAGGCTACCTCGTCATTCCGGAGCAGCCCGCAGGGCTGAACCCGGAATCTTGTGCCGTATATTTTCGAAATTCCGGGTTCGCGCGTACCGCGCGCCCCGGAATGACGGTCAAGCATCGAACATGATCACGCTGCGCACGGTCTTGCCGGCCTTCATATTGGCAAAGCCTTCGTTGATCTCGGACAGTTTTAGCTTGGCCGAGATCCAGTCTTCCAGATGCAGCTTGCCACGCATGTAAAACTCCACCAGCCGCGGCATGTCGACGCGGAAATGATTGGAGCCCATCGATGAGCCCTGGATCTTGCGTTCGCGCAAAAAGTCGAACCCGTGCAGCTCGATCTTCTGGCCGAACGGGATCATGCCGACAATGGTCGCAGTTCCCCCGGGCGCCAGCATCGCAAAGGCCTGCTCCGCGGTCTCCTTGCGCCCGAGCACCTCGAACGAGTGATGCACACCGCCGCCGGTGAGGTCGCGCACCTGCTGCACCACATCGCCGTTCCTGGGATCGACGATATCGGTCGCTCCGAGCTTGGTCGCCAGCTGCAGCTTGGCGGGGTTGGTATCGACCGCGATGATGCGGCCGGCGCCCGCGATCTCGGCGCCATTGATCGCGGCCATGCCGACCCCGCCGCAGCCGATCACCACCACGTTCTCGCCGGCCTTGACTTTTGCGGTATTCACCACCGCGCCATAGCCGGTGATGACGCCGCAGCCGATCAGTGCCGCCAGCTCGAGCGGCATCTCTTTCTTGATTTTGACGATGGCGTTTTCGTGCACCAGCATCTGCTCGGCGAACGACGAGAGATTGAGGAACTGATTGAGTTTCTCCGGCCGAGACCATGACAAACGGTTGGATGCGCCGGGAAGCATTTTGACCGTGGTATCGGTGCACAACACGGTACGGCCGGTAGTGCAATTGTCGCAGGTGCCGCAGAACACCGACAGGCAGGTCACGACGTGATCGCCGGGTTTTACATAATTGACGTCGGAGCCGACCTTCTCGACGACACCTGCGGACTCGTGACCGAGCACCGCCGGCAGCGGATGCGGATAAAGCCCCTCCATGAAATGCAGGTCGGAGTGGCAAAGGCCGGCCACCGCGGTGCGGATCAGGACCTCGCGCGGGCCGGGATTGGGCAGGCTGACGTCTTCGATCACCAAGGGCTTGTTGACTTCGTGCAGGACGGCGGCCTTCATCGGGCACTCCCTGAAATTTTGTTATTCTTGAACCAAAACCAAGTTTTCGGTTTTGAGCCTACGCTGCCAAAACCAATTCGCCAACCTCGACGATCCCGACCGGACGCTCGCCCAGCAGATGGCTCGCGATCGCGGCTTGCGTCGCATTTTCCGTGAGCCGGAACGGATCGCCGGCCGAGATCCGGTGATCGACCACAAGCCGCGACAACAGCAGCCGGCGCGCATCGCCACGCCGCTCATGGATACGCCCGCCTTCCCAGGCGAGCGCCACCGCGCTTGCGACATGATACAAGAGGCTGGTGGCGCGCCGCGCCTCGGCTTCATTATCGGCGCGGCTTGCCACTTCGCGCGCAAAACCTATCGTGCGATCGGTGAGGCCGCGCAAACGATCGCGCCAGGCTTGCGGCACGGCGGCCGAGTCGTCGAGCCTTGCATGCAAATCGGCCGCGAGCGCGCTATCTGCGCCATGGCGGCCGATCGCGCGTTTGAGCGCGTCGAGCGCGACGATGTTGCCGGTGCCTTCCCAGATCGAGCCGAGATGGGCATCGCGCAGCAGCCTGCTGGTCGCAAACTCCTCGATGTAGCCGATGCCGCCGCGCATCTCGAGCGCATCGCCGCAGACTTTTCTAGCGTCGCGGGTGGCGCGGAATTTCAAGATGGGGGTAAGGATCCGCAATAGCGCCGCGGCATCCTGGCTGCCGGCTTCCGCGCGGTCGAGCGCGTCGGCGGTCAGAAAACTCATCGACAGCGCCTGCTCGGTTGCCAGCGCGATCTTCATCAATTGTCGCCGTCCGAGCGGCAGATCGACGATGCGACTTCCGAACACCACGCGGTTCTTGGCAACGGTCATCGCGTCGTGATGGGCACGGCGCATCAGCGCCGTCGATTTGACGCCGTTGGAAAGCCGCGACGAGTTGACCATTTCGGCCATCTGCACAAAACCCCGATCGAGCCGGCCGACCGCATAGGCGATCGCGCCCTCGAGCTTGATCTCGCCCGAGGCCATCGAGCGGGTGCCGAGCTTGTCTTTCAGACGGACGATCCGATAGTGGTTTTGCGAGCCGTCATCGAGGCGTCTCGGCATCAGGAACAGGCCGACGCCGCGGGTGCCGCCCTCTGCGCCGCGCGGCCGCGCCAGCAGCATCACCACCTCGGCATCGGCATTCGAGCAGAACCATTTTTCACCCGACAGCCGCCAGTGATCGCCCTCCTGCACGGCCGATGTCGTGAGCGTACCGACGTCGGAGCCGCCTTCCTTCTCGGTCATGAACTGGCCGCCTTGCGTCAGCTTCGCCATGTTGGTCTCGGTCAGGCTGTCGAGATATTTCGCCTTCAGCGCATCGCTACCGAAATTCGCCAAAAGTTTTGCGCAGCCATCGGTGACGTTGATCGGGCAGCCGAGGCCGAACTCGGCCTGATTGAACAGGAACGTGAAGGCGTGCTTGGCGACCACGGGGTATTTGTCCGGCCAACCCAGAACGCCCTTGCGGATCGACATCGCGTGAATGCCGAATTCGCCGAACGCGGCGTTTTCCAGTTCGCGATAGGCCGGGTGATATTCGATCCATTGCACGTCGCGGCCGAAACGGTCGCGCTGGTGCAGGACCGGGGTGTGGCGGTCGGCGAGCCGGGCGCATTCGTCGAGGTGACCGCCGGCGAGCCCGCCCAGCCGGTCGAGATGCGGTTCGATGTGGTTGAAGATCCGGTCAGGCAGATGAATGCGCAAGAGGTCGGTCAGCGCCGGATCGGCGCGGTAAAAATTCATTCCCGACGTATCCGGCGCTAGCAACCCGGGCCGGTCGGCTGCCGCTGTCACATCACGTCCGGAACGCTGTTGCATTTTGTGATCTCTTGTTTGTTCGCCCATCACCCGATCTCTTCGACATGCAGCTTTAGATGATGTAGATCATTCCAGATGAAGCGGGCGATCAAGCCGTCAACGAACATCATCGGAGGATCACCCTTTGGCGGACGGATATCGCATCATCGGCGCCGAGATGTCACCCTACTCGATCAAGGTTCGCGCCTATTTTCGCTATAAGGCCATTCCGCATCAATGGGTTTTGCGCAACGCGGCAAGCCAGGCGGAGTATGAGAAACACGCCAGGATGCCGATCATCCCGCTGGTGATTACACCAGAGGGGACCGGTATCCAGGATTCCACGCCGATCATCGACGGAATCGAAAAACTTCATCCGGAGCCAACGATCCATCCCGACGACCCGGTGGCGCGCTTCGTTTCTGCATTGATCGAGGAATTCGGCGACGAATGGGGCAACAAATGGATGTTTCACTATCGCTGGACCCGCGAGGTCGACCAGGTCTGTTCGGCCGGTCGCATCGCGCGCATGCGCGACCCCAAGGCGAGCGAACAGGAGCATGCAGCCTTCGCTAGTCAAATCCGGGCCCGCATGGCCGACCGGGTCTGGTTCGTCGGCTCGAACGCATTGACCGCGTCGCAGATCGAGGCCGGCTTTCAGGACATCCTCGGCTTGCTCAACGATCATCTTTCGACGCGGCCCTATCTGTTCGGCGCGCGGCCGGCTTTCGGCGATTTCGGGCTCTGGGGGCAGTTTTACGAGCTCTGGACCGACCCGACCGCGGGCGCCCTGATCGAAGGTAACGCGCCGCGGCTGCTCGACTGGGTGCACCGGATGCTGTGGCCACGGGCCGAGGGTGCATTCGAAGCATGGTCCACGCTTAAGCCGACACTGGCGCCGATCCTGTCGAGGCAAGTCGGGGGAAGATTTATGCCGTGGACGCTCGCCAACGAGAAAGCTCTTGCTGAAGGTAGGCAAGAATTCAGCGTCACGCTCGGCGAAGAGGTCTGGACCCAGAAACCGCAAAAATATCACGCGCGGTCGCTTGCCATGCTGCGCACCAAATATGCAGAAGTCGCCGACAGAAACACGCTCGATCCTGTTTTGGATGCAGCAGGTTGCCTTGCCGGATTGCGCGCCTAGATAGGTACAAATCATCACAAGGAATACGCCTATGGAAACGCCGAAATACAAGACCGCTCTCATCGTCGGCGCCGGCGAAGGCTTGAGCGCATCGCTGGCGCGGCTGTTCGCGCGCGAAGGCATTCGTGTCGCGCTCGCCGCACGGAAAATCGAAAAGCTTGGCGCGCTCTGCAGCGACACCGGCGCCCGCGCCTTTGCCTGTGACGCTACCGAGCCTGAAGCGGTCGAGCGGCTATTCGGCCTGGTCGAGCGCGAGATCGCAACACCTGACCTTGTCGTCTACAACGCCAGCGCGCGGGCGCGCGGCGCCTTCGTCGAACTGGTGCCCGCGGATGTCGCGAATGCGATCGCAGTCGGCGCGTTCGGCGGTTTCCTGGTGGCGCAACAGGCCGCAAAACGAATGCTGCCCAACAAGCGCGGCGCGATCCTGTTCACCGGCGCGTCCGCGAGCGTCAAGGGCTATCCTCAGTCAGCGCCGTTCGCAATGGGCAAGTTCGCGCTGCGCGGGCTCGCCCAGAGCATGGCGCGCGAATTTTCGCCGCAGGGCATTCACATCGCGCACTTTGTCATCGATGGCGGCATCCGCAGCGCGGCGCGCACCGAGGCCCCCGATCGGCCGGATTCCATGCTCGATCCCGATGCGATTGCGTTAAGCTACTGGAACGTATTGCAGCAGCCGCGTGGCGCCTGGACCTGGGAGCTGGAGCTGCGGCCCTGGGTGGAGAAGTTCTAGGAACATGACGGGCAGATCTTCCCGTCATTGCGAGCGAAGCGAAGCAATCCAGGCCGCCCGCACAACAAGCAAGAATGGATTGCTTCGTCGCGTTGCTCCTCGCAATGACGGAGAAACGGGAGATCAAGATGACAACTGAGACAAAAATCGACACCGGCACCGATGAACTGCTCTGCGTGATCCGCGACCGCGTCGCCGTCATTACGCTGAACCGGCCGCAGGCGCGAAATTCGCTGTCCGATCATTTGACCCCGGCGCTTCGCACCATGATCAGGACCTGCGGCGAGAATCCCGATGTCGGCGTGCTCCTCATCACCGGCGCCGGTACCGCGTTCTGCTCCGGCGGTGACATCAAGGGCATGGGCGCCCATCGCGACAAGAAGAAAATGGAAATGTCATACGACGAGAAGGTCGCCGATTTGCAGGAGCGCCAGCGTCTCCTGACCGGGGCGCTTATCTCGGTGCGCAAGCCGACCATTGCGGCCCTTCCGGGCCCTGCGGCCGGCGCGGGGCTTGCGATCGCCATGGCCTGCGATATCCGCATCGCCGCAGCGTCGGCATTCATCTCGACCGGTTATCTGCGGGTAGCGCTGAGCGGCGACTACGGCATCGCCTGGCTGTTGACGCGACTGGTCGGAACGGCGCGGGCACGCGAACTGATGTTCACCGCCGAGAAGGTCGATGCGGAAAGATGCGAGAGGATCGGTCTCTTCAATCGCGTGGTGCCTGACGACAAGCTTCATGCGGAAGCCTTTGCGCTTGCCAAATCGATGGCCGACGGGCCGACCCTCGCGTTGCGCTACATGAAGGATAATCTCGACGAGGCCCTGCTGTTCGATTTCGCGACCGCGCGCGACCACGAGGCGGAGCGCCTGATCCGCCTGACGACGACGGCCGATCACCGCGAGGCCGTGCAGGCCTTCATCGAGAAACGCAAGCCGGTGTTCACAGGGAAATAAGCTTGCTGATTGAGAGCCGCCCCCTTCGGCAAATTCGTCCTCACCATCTGACGGCTCTGATGAAAGCTACCTGGATGCCCAAGCGGCAAGTTTCGCTAAATGCCCGTGGCACATCGACCTCGTCCTGCCGCCTGTCTTCCGGATTACTGAAATCTCGATTGGCGAGGTGGCAGGTTTCAATGATGTCTTGCATGACCTCCTCTGCCATGGCGGAGGCGAATAGCCGCAATCTCCCCACAAGTGCGTAGAGCCGGACAAATTTCGATGGATCATCGAATTGATGGGTAAGGGCGTCGGTCAATAACTTCGAAGCCTCTTGATGAACTCTCCATACTAGGAGTTCACGGCGAGCCACGGCTTAGGGAATGCGTCGTGCGTGTGCCTGCGCGTCCTGTGTAGGCCAGGTCGTCGCCAATGAAGCGACCCCACTGATCCCCGAACCTGCGAGAGCGGCGATAGCGGATATGTGAATGGCGTGCGTCCTTGAAAACTACATATCTAAGCTTATCATGAGCTTGCTTACTAATGGATACGGCATGGAACAGAATGCTCCGACCCTTGGATTTCTGCTGCACGAAGTCGCCCGGCTGCTGAAGCGGCGCTTTGAGCGACATGCGCGCGGCTCCGGCCTGACGCGCTCGCAATGGCAGGTCCTCGCCTATCTGTCGTTCCATGAAGGCATCAACCAAAGCGGTCTCGCGGAGCTGTTGGAAATCGAGCCGATCACGCTTGGCCGCATCGTCGACAAGCTGCAGGCACTCGGTTTGGTAGAGCGACGTCCGGATCCGTCCGACCGGCGGGTTTGGCTACTGCATCTCACGCCCGCCGCCCATCCGAAGCTGACGCTGCTGCACAGGCTTGGCGTGGTTACCCGCGGGGAGGCGCTGGCCGGATTGCCGGACACGGACATCGAGCACTTGTTGAAGACGTTACAAGCACTGAAAGCAAATCTGACCGACGCCTGCGTTTCGCCGGTTGCGGGACAAAAGAGAGTAAATCATGGCTAATTCGAAGGGGACCAACCCCGGCAATTCCGGGAACGCAAAGGCCCATGCCGTCGACACGAATGTTCACCATCTCGACCGCAGCCCGCCGATTGAGCGGCCGGCAACAGCGGAGGCGCCTCGCCCGGAAGATCGAAAGCCCGAACCCGCGCCGTCAGAAAGGCCGCGCGGCCGGCAGGCAGCGGCGAACGCTCCGGCGCCGAAGAAATCACGGCGGAGAACGCTGATGTTTGCGCTGTTGCCGGTGGCGTTGATCGCCGGCGGCTATTTCTATGTGACCGGCGGCGCCGTGATGTCGACCGATAATGCCTACGTCCAGGCCGATATGGTCGGGTTGTCGACCGACGTCTCCGGCATCGTCACGCAAATATTGGTGCACGACAATCAAAAGGTCGCCAAGGGCGACATTCTGTTCAAGCTCGATCCGCTGCAATTTCAACTCGCGCTGGATCGCGCCGAAGCCCAGGTGGGCAATACGCGCAACGATCTCATTGCGCTCCAGGCAAGCTATCGCAACATGCAGGCCCAGGTCGAACAGGCGCAGAAGGATGTCGACTTCAACACGGTCAACTTCCAGCGCCAGGAGCAATTGATCGCCAACAACTTTACACCAAAGGCCACCTATGATGCGGCCCGCAATACGCTGCAGAACTCGCAGCAAAAGCTTGCCTCGCTTCAGCAACAGCTCGCAGGTCTTGCTGCGAATCTCAATGGCGACCCCGACGCGCCGATCGAGAATCATCCCAAATACAAGGATGCTGTTGCCGCGCGCGACGAAGCGGCGCGCCAATTGGCCCACACGGTCGTGCGCGCGCCGTTCGCGGGCATCGTCACCAACGTGCCTTCGTTGCAGCCCGGCCAATATCTTGCCGCGGCGGCAACCGGGTTCAACATCGTCTCGACCGACCATGTCTGGGTTCAGGCGAGCCCGAAGGAAACCGAGCTGACCTATGTCAAACCCGGGCAGCAGGTGACGGTGGAGGTTGACACTTATCCGGGTCAGCGCTGGACCGGCACCGTCGACAGCATCAGCCCGGCATCCGCCTCGAGCTTTTCGTTGCTGCCGGCCGAAAATACCAGCGGCAACTGGGTCAAGGTCGTGCAGCGGATTCCGATGCGCGTCAGCGTCACGAATGTGCCCGGAAAACCCCAATTGCGCGTCGGCATGAGCGTCGAGCTGAGCGTCGATACCGGACACGATCGCGGATTGCCGAGCTTCCTGACCGGATGGTTTGGATCGTCGAGAGCCGATCATGCCTGACCGAGCCGTGGTCCTGCGGGCGATCAATCGTCCCGCTATCACGGCCTGCATCATTCTGGCCGTGATCATGCAGGCGCTCGATACCACCATCGCCAATGTGGCGCTGCCCTATATGCAGGGCAGCGTCTCCGCCAGCGCCGACCAGATCAACTGGGTTCTGACGTCCTACATCGTGGCGGCCGCGATCATGACGCCGCCGTCGGGCTTTCTCGCCAATCGGTTCGGCCGCAAGCGCGTGCTGATGGTGGCGATCGCAGGCTTCGTGGCGGCCTCCGTGCTCTGCGGCATCGCGCAGTCGCTGCTCGAGATCGTGGCCTTCCGGCTGCTGCAGGGTTTTTTCGGTGCGGCGCTGGTTCCGATTGCGCAATCGATTCTGCTCGACATCTACCGCCCTGAAGAGCGCGGCTCGGCAATGGCCCTGTTCGGCGTATCGGTCATGGTAGGACCGGTGTTGGGGCCGGTGATCGGCGGATATTTGACCGATCAATTCAGCTGGCGATGGGTGTTCTACATCAACGTGCCGATCGGCGCGCTGGCGTTTGCAGGCATCTCGATCTTCATGATGGAGACCAAGACATCGGCGGCGGCCAGGATGGATTGGCTCGGATTCGGCAGCCTCAGCGTTGCCATCGCTGCGATGCAGGTCTTTCTCGATCGTGGTGCGCAACTTGACTGGTTCTCCTCGTTCGAAATTCTGATCGAGGCAACCGTTTGCCTATCCGCCTCCTACATCTTCCTGGTTCACACACTTACGGCGAAGGATTCATTCGTGAATCCGAAATTGTTTCGGGATCGAAATTTTTCGGTCGGGATGCTGTTCATCTTCATCGTCGGAATAACCTATCTGGCGTCGCTGGCGTTGTTGACCCCGTATTTGCAGACGCTGATGGGTTACCCGATCGTAACTGCGGGTCTGGTCTTGGGGCCGCGCGGATTGGGCACGATGACCTGCATGTTCCTTGTCGGCCGCCTCATCGGGCGGATCGATACAAGGCTGTTGATCCTGATCGGCCTGCTGCTGACGGCCTGGGCGATGTACGACATGACGGGATGGAATCCGAACGTCTCGCAGTGGACGATTGCGATAACCGGATTCATCCAGGGAGCGGGGCTTGGATTTTTGTTCGTTCCGCTTAACACCGTTACCTTCGCCACACTTGCGCCTGAGCAGCGGGCCGACGGCACCGGTTTGTTCAACCTGTCGCGCAACGTCGGATCCTCAGTCGGCATATCGATAGTGTCTTATCTGCTGCTCAGAAACCAACAGGTCAATCATGCGACGATTTCTACCCACGTCACAGCGGTCAATCGTGCCTTCGATAACAGCATTGTTCTGCATGCCTGGAGTCCGTGGGCGGCAAGTGGACGTGCTGCGCTCGACCAGGTGATACAAATGCAAGCCTCCATCATCAGCTATATCGACGATTTCAAATTGATGATGATGCTCTCGCTTGCCGCAATCCCGCTGGTCCTCCTGCTGCGCAACGCCCCATCCGCGGACGGGAACGACCATGCGATGGTGATGGAATGAACGGTGGTTTGTCCGCAAGGTCGCTGAAGTCGCCTGAAATCCGAAGGAGCAAGATCATGTACAAATTCTTGGTGGCGATTTTCCTGCTGTGCGTCCCGGTTTCAATGAGCGCCTTCGCTCACAGCGGCACCGATCAGGAGGAAAAGGCTTGCACGCGCGACGTGCAGCGCTTCTGCCGTCAGCTGTTGGATCAGGGCGATCTTACTGTTCTGGCCTGCCTCAAGGAAAACCGTCCAAAGCTAACTCCCGCCTGCCGCTATGTGCTGGTCAGTCACGGGCAATAGCGGCCGGAGCCCAGCGAAAAAGAGCCCGGTTCGATCAGAACCGGGCTCCAGTTTGTCAACCTGCGACCAGGACGGGAGAGGCCTGGCGGGAGGCGGCGGCGAGCTTCCAGCTTGCACAGGGAATATCTTTCGGCTCGACGTCGATGTGCTTTTCGAAGCGCACCAATTTCCAGTCATCCGGATTATGCGTGAACGCGAAACCGGATTTCCTGGCTAGCGCGATCATGACGTCGTTGGAACGCAGCGTGTCGCCGAACAGACGCTCGGCACCGAGCGCGGCTGCGCGGCATTCCAAATTCTTCAGGAGCGCAGAACCAATGCCATGGCCCTGCCAGCGGTCGTCGATCGAAAGACCGAATTCGAAACTTCCGGTGGCGAATGCGTAGCGGGCCTCGCCGACGATGGTCTCGAAGCCATCGATCAGCATGGTCGCGATCACGCTGAAACTGTCGGCTTCGCCGACATGGACGAAATGGTCGAGTTCGGTCCTCGACAGCTCGCTCCTGGCGCCGAGGAAGCGGTTATAGCGCGAGCGCGTCGAGAGCGAGCGGAAGTATTCTTGCAATTCCTCGGCGTCGCGCGGCTCCGCGAAGCGAACCGTCACCGGACTGCCGCTGCGCGAGCGCAGAACGTCGGAATATTGCCGCAGATCATCGAAACGCAGGGTGGTCATGGCACGCTTCCATCAAATCTCGAAACAAGGCGGCCGGCGTCCCGTCGCAGGCGACGCCGGCCTGGCTGCTATTCAAGCCCGCCAGAAAGGTTTCTCGGCCTCGTGAACGATGTCGCTCCACGACAGCCCGACATCGTGGAGGTCGCGGTCGGTCCATTGCGCCAGTTCCCGACGCTGCCGCACCCGCTCGCGCCAGGTGTGGAGGGTCTCACTGAGATGGGCGAAAAGTCCCAAATCATGATGATTTGTCATCGTTTTGTGTGTGCAGCTGGACATTTTCAGCTCCTATAACTAGTTTGTTAGCGCTAACATCTGTCTGTTTGGGCCTTTCTACAAACGACACTTTGTGCCAGCTCGCATGATGTAAAGTCATGCATTTGAGGGAATCCGCAGGGACATGAGTACCAGGCTGCCTTCGCTCAACGGGTTGCGGGCCTTTGAGGCCGCAGCGAGACATTTGAGCTTCACCCAGGCCGCATCCGAGCTGAACGTCACCCAAACCGCGATCAGCCATCAGATCCGGCGGCTGGAGGAGGAACTGGGACTCCGCCTGTTCGTCCGGCAGAACCGCGCGCTCGAATTGACCTCGGAAGCCCGCGACTACCTTCCCGGCGTGCACGCCGCGTTCAATGATTTGCGGCTGGCGACCGACCGGCTGTTGCGCAAGGACGACGGCCATGTGCTGACGGTCTCAACGCTGGCCTCGCTCGCCGCAAAATGGCTGTTGCCGCGGCTGTCCGCTTTCCAGGAGGCACATCCGGGCATCGACGTGCGCATCACCACGTCCCCCAGCCTGGTCGATTTCCAGCGCGACAATGTCGATGCCGCGATCCGCTATGGCCGCGGCCAGTGGCCAGGCGTGCGCGCCGACTGGCTGATGGCGGACGAGCTGTTTCCGGTATGCAGTCCGGCTCTCGTCAGCGGCAACAAGCCGCTGCAATGCCCGCAAGACCTGAAGGACCATGTGCTGCTGCACACCAGCAACACCAATAGCGACGATTGGCGGCTGTGGCTGACGGCCGCCGGCCTGCCGACGGATATTTCAAAGCAGCCGGGTGTCACCTTCGACCTGATGTTCATGACCGTGCAGGCGGCGATCGACGGCCTCGGTGTCGCGATGGGACGGACGTCCTACGTCCAGGACGATATCGCCAAGGGGCGGCTTCTGGTTCCCTTCAAGATCGCGCTGCCGGCAGACGCCGGGTTCTATCTGGTTTCGCCCGAGGCGCGCGCGGATTCGCCGAAACTACATGCACTCCGGCAATGGCTGGTCGCCTCCGCCTCGACCTCCGCCCAGAGCAAATCCTAGAGCCGTCCGCCTTTTTACCCACAGAACCAAAGATTTGCGGTTGGTCGCGCCGCGCCGGCATGGCACATTGCCCGACCATACCAATAGCTGGCCGGCGAGAGGGCATTCCACACGGCCGCTTCGAAACTGGGGGAACGCGTCGATGTCGCAACCAGCCACTTCCGAAACGCCGCAGATCAAGTCGCGCATCGGCGCTATTCTGCGCGCCACCAGCGGCAATTTCCTCGAGCAATTCGATTTCTTCCTATTCGGTTTTTACGCGCCCTATATCGCCAAGGCGTTCTTCCCGTCCGAAAACGAGACTGCCGCGCTGCTCAATACTTTCGGCGTGTTCTGGCTGGGCGCGTTGATGCGCCCGGTCGGCGCGATCGTGCTCGGCGCCTATATCGACCGGATCGGCCGCCGCCTCGGCCTGATCGTCACGCTGACGATCATGGCGATGGGCACGGTGGTCATCACGATCTGTCCGACCTATGCGACGATCGGCGTTGCCGCGCCGGTCATCGTGCTGATCGGCCGCCTGCTGCAAGGTTTTTCTGCCGGCGTGGAGCTCGGCGGCGTATCGGTCTATCTCTCCGAGATTGCCACGCCCGGCAACCGGGGCTTCTACACCTCGTTCCAGTCTTCGAGCCAGCAGGTCGCGATCTTCGTCGCCGCGATCATCGGATATGTTCTCAACGAATCGATGCCGGCGTCCACCATCGCGGCATGGGGCTGGCGCATTCCATTCTTCGTCGGCTGCCTCATCATTCCCGTCATTTTCGTGCTGCGCCGGACGCTGGAAGAAACGCCCGAATTTCTGGCCATGAAGAAGCATCCGACAACCTCGGAAGTGTTTGCTTCAGCGGCGGTGAATTGGCGCATCATCGTTCTTGGAATGATGCTGGCGGCAATGACCACCGTGACGTTCTACTTCGTCACCGTCTTTACGCCGTCGTTTGGCAAAGAGCTGCATCTGCCTGCCCAAGACGCCCTGCTCGTCACCCTTCTGGTTGCCGTGACCAACTTCATCTGGAATCCGGTCGGCGGCGCGTTGTCTGACCGTATCGGCCGCAAGCCCGTATTGATGGCGATTGCGGGCCTGTCTTTCGTGACCGCCTATCCGGCGCTGCTCTGGCTCACCGCCGCCCCGACGTTCGGCAAGTTGCTGGTCGTGGGAATGATGTTTTCGCTCTATTTCGGTGTCTACAGCGGCACGATGCTAGGCGCGCTCGTTGAAATTGTGCCGAAGCATGTCCGCACCACCTGCTTCTCGCTGGCCTTTGCCCTTGCCGCAGCCCTGTTCGGCACCTTCACGCCGTTTGCGGCATTGAAGCTGACCGCAATGACCGGCGACAAGGCCTCGCCCGGATTCTGGCTGATGTGCGCGGCGGCCAGTGGCTTCATCGCCGCAGTCGTCATCTACCGCAGCGGAGCGGTCGAGGCGCGCGAACAAGCGGTCGCAGCCCAACAGGCCTGAGACGACGGCCGGGCCAGGCCATCGCCTGGTCCGGTTTGATTTCCGTGCAACCACAGCTAACAAGACGGCATGGTCGATTTAAATCGCAAGTTCGACGTGCTGGTGATCGGCGGCGGCAATGCCGCTTTGTGCGCCGCGATCAGCGCGCGGCGGGCCGGCGCTTCGGTGCTGGTTCTGGAAGGCGCGCCAAAGTTCTACCGCGGCGGCAACACCCGGCACACCCGCAACATGCGCTGCGCCCATGACGCGGCGACCGGGATCCTGACCGGGCCCTATCCCGAGCAGGAATTCTTCGAAGACCTGCTGCTCGTCACCGAGGGCCAGACCGACGAGGAACTGGCGCGCTACATGATCTCCGAGTCCAAGGACATCCTGAACTGGATCGTCGAACAGGGCGTGCGTTGGCAGCCCTCGCTTGGCGGCACGCTGAGCCTCGGCCGCACCAATTCGTTCTTCCTCGGCGGCGGCCGGGCGATGCTGAATGCGCTCTACCTCACCGCCGAGCGGCTCGGCGTCGATATCCTCTACGATGCCGAGGTGCTTGACCTCGAAATCGACAACGGGATGTTTCTTTCCGCTGCGCTCAGGCAAGGCGATGGACGCGCCCATGCGAAGGCCTCGACCCTGGTCGCCGCCGCCGGCGGTTTTGAAGCCAACATCGAATGGCTGAAGCAATACTGGGGCGAGGCCGCCGACAATTTCTTGATCCGCGGCACGCCCTATAACCGCGGCTCGATCCTGAAAATGCTGCTTGGCAAGGGCGTGCAGGAGGTCGGCGATCCCACCCAATGCCACGCGGTTGCAATCGACGCGCGCGCGCCGAAATTCGACGGCGGCATCATCACCCGCCATGATTCGGTGGTGTTCGGCATCGTCGTCAACAAGAACGCCGCGCGTTTTTACGACGAAGGCGAGGACATCTGGCCGAAACGCTATGCGATCTGGGGCCGGCTGGTCGCGGCGCAGCCGGACCAGATCGCCTACATCATCTTCGACTCGACGGTGGTGACGAGTTTCATGCCGACGCTGTTTCCGCCGATCGGGGCCGGTTCGGTTGCCGAGCTCGCCCAAAAACTCGAGCTCGATCCGGCGGCGCTCGAACAGACCGTTACCGATTTCAACGCCGCGGTCCGTCCGGGCACCTTCGATCACACCATCCTTGACGATTGCCGCACCGAGGGGTTGACGCCGCCGAAAACCCATTGGGCACGAAAGATCGAGACGCCGCCTTATTACGCCTATCCGGTGCGGCCCGGCATCACCTTCACCTATCTCGGCACTCGGGTGAACAAAGAGGCGCGGATGCTGATGAAGGATGGCAAGCCTTCGCCCAACATGTTCGCCGCCGGCGAGATCATGGCCGGCAATGTGCTGGGCAAGGGCTACGCCGCCGGCATCGGCATGACCATCGGCAGCGTGTTCGGGCGGATCGCCGGACGGGAAGCGGCGCAACATGCACGGAACTAAGATTCTCGAGGAGGCCGACCGCCTGATGACGGTCTGCAATTCGTGCCGCTACTGCGAAGGCCTGTGCGCGGTATTTCCGGCGATGGAGATGCGCCGCTCGTTTTCCGACGGCGACCTCAATTATCTTGCCAACCTCTGCCATGCCTGCGGCGCCTGCTATGCCGACTGCCAGTTCTCGCCGCCGCATGAATTCGACGTCAACGTGCCGAAGACGTTCGCGATCGCGCGCGCCGAATGTTATGCCGCCTATGCCTGGCCTCGTGCCTGCGCAGGGCTGTTCGAGAACAACGGCGTTGTGATCAGCCTGATCACCTCGCTCAGCGTCGCAGCCTTCATCTTCGGCTTTTCCGTCTTCAACGAACCGAAGGCGTTGCACGGCGTTCACACCGGCCCCGGCGCATTCTATGCGCTGATGCCGCATCACGCGATGGCGGCACTGTTCGGCGCGGCGTTGCTCTATGCGATCGCAGCACTTGTCATGGGCGTGCGCGCGTTCTGGCGCGATATCGGCGAGCCCGTGGGCATGCAGGCCGATGCCCCCTCGCTGTGGCAGGCGATCCGGGATGCCGGGAACTTGCGCTATCTCGACGGCGGCGGCGTCGGCTGTTTCAATGAGGATGAACGTCCGACCGACCGCCGCAAGATCTATCACCATTTGACTTTCTACGGATTCTTGTTGTGCTTCGCCGCGACCTGCGTGGCGACGCTGTATCATTATCTGTTTTCGCGCGAGGCGCCCTATGCCTTGTGGGATTTGCCGGTGGTGCTGGGCACGCTCGGCGGCATCGGGCTTTTGATCGGACCCGCGGGATTATTCGCGGCGAAGTGGCGGCGCGACCCCGACCTCGCGGATCAGGCACGCACCGGCATGGATACAGCCTTCATCCTGATGCTGTTCCTGACCAGTTTTAGCGGCATTGCCCTGCTGCTGCTGCGCGACACCGCGGCAATGGGGCCATTGCTGGCGCTGCATCTCGGCCTGGTGTTCGCGCTGTTCATCACCATGCCCTACGGCAAATTCGTGCACGGCCTCTATCGCTTCGTCGCGCTGGTGCGTTATGCGCGGGAGCGGCGGATGACGGGGCATACGGCAGGTGACTGATTGTCATTCCGGGGCGATGCGAAGCATCGAACCCGGAATCTCGAGGTTCCGGGTTCGCTCGCTGCGCTCGCGCCCCGGAACGATCGGCTTGATTTCATATTCAGTTGTCAGACAGAGGATGCAACTCCGCATTCCCGCGGCGGCTTATAGCGTGCTCTCCGCGGTGACCGGCGGGTCAAGAGGCCGGTGCGCAAAAATCGATCACCGAAGGCGGTGGGAAGCAGTCGGCATCGGTTACCCCACCTGGGCTTTTTTGAGCACGGCGAGTTGTTTGAATTCCGGCGACTTCTTGTAATGCGGATCAAGCGGATAGCAGCCGGAGACAATGCCATTGCGCGGCGCAGTGGTGCAGTCGCTGAAGGTGCGGCAGTTGCGCTTCTTGTTCACCGGTTTGCCTTGCAGGATGTCGCGGGGCAATTCGGGATAGGCCAGCACCATGCGGCCGAGGCCGACGAGATCGACCCAACCCATGCGGACGACAGCCTGCGCCACGTTCGGAAAGAACTCCTGCAAGTAAGTGTAGCCGGAGCCCATCAGGCAGAAATCCGGGAATGCAGCCTTGAGGTCGCGGACCACGGAAAGCTGACGCATCACGCCGATGAACGGATCTTCGGGCGGATGATAGCCATCGGACGGCGGATACAGCGCCGGCCGAATCAGATGCGGGTTGTAATACGGACTGGCTGCGGTCACGTTGACGAACCGCACGCCCAGTTTGCGCATGATTTCGAACAGTGCCCTTGTTTCAGTGAGATCGTATTCGAGCGGATTGTCCGCATTGCCGCCGAACGCATAGCGATAGGGCGTGCTGTGATTTTCCGGCACCCCGGGGCCGAGCGCCCCGGGTACCGAAAGCGCCGGGTCGGGCTTGAACGGCACGGAATCGAAGGCGGAAAGCCGGACACCGACCTTCAGTCGTGGAGCTTCGGCGCGAATGCCCTCGATAATCTCACGCATGAATCGCGCGCGATTTTCCAGGCTTCCGCCGTACGGACCCGGTCGATCGACGGCGCTCAAAAATTCGTGGCCAAGATAACCGTGGCAGTGTTTGACGTCGACGAAATCGTACCCGCAGGCTTCGGCGCGCCTCGCAGCGACGACATAGTCATCGATCAGCCGCTTGATCTCGTCATCGCTGATCACTGGCCGGTCGGCCGGATAGCCGAATTTGCGGTCAAGCAGCGGGTGGTTATAGGCGATGATCGATTCGAACCTGGTGTTGTCATTCGGCTTGCAGAAGCGGCCCGAATGGGTGAGCTGCAGCCCGATCACGAGGTCATCGTCGTTGCCGGTCGCCTCCTTGTGCGCGGCGATGACGATGTCGCGCAAGGCCGCGATTTCGCTCTGGCTCTCCTCGGTCATGGTGAGCTGTTTCGGATTGGCGCGGCCGTCGAATCGAACCGCGCAGGCTTCGCCGCCCCAGATTAGCTTGGCGCCGCTGAGCCCGAAACGGCGCCAGCGTCGCTTGGTGTTCTCCGACGGCTTGCCGTCGCGCTCGCAGTCCCAGCCCTCCATCGGCTGAATCGCCAAACGATGGCCTATCTTCATGCCGTCGATTTCAACGGGCGCGGCCAAAGGCGATGTCCGACCGTGCGCGACGATGTCATCGCACGGCATCTCGATCTCGAGGGATTGCATGTAGTTGCGAAAGCCGGTGACGCCATCGAGCGAGCCAGCCTTGGGATAGTCGCCAAATTTCATATTCGCCTCTTCTTAAAGATAGCGCCGCGGCGATTGTGCTCAGCGGGCTTTCACGTAGGCCATGACGACATCGACGGCATTCGTTATGCCGCGACGCCGTGAACGCGCAGGACGTCGCGGAGGCGAGACGCCGCCAAATCCGGATCCCGAATGAGGCCGGCGGCATCCGCCAGCTTGAAAGCCTCGACCAGATGCAACAGCGCACGACTGCTCTGCTGGCCGCCGACCATCACAAAATGCGACTGGTGGCCGTTGAGATAGGCGAGGAACACGATGCCGGTTTTGTAGAACCGCGTCGGCGCCTTGAACAGGTGACGCGATAGCGGGACCGTCGGCTCGAAAATCTTCCAGTATTCGTCCATGTCGCCACGCGCGTGCGCGGTGAGTGCTGCGGAGGCGGCCGGTGCGATGGCGTCGAAAATGCCGAGCAACGCATGCGAATGGCCTTGCTCGTCACCGGCGATCAACTCGGCAAAATTAAAGTCGTCGCCGGTATAGCAGCGCACGCCTTGCGGCAGCCGACGCCGCATCCGTATCTCCTTGTCCTTATCGAGCAGCGACACCTTGACGCCGTCGACCTTGCTGGCGTGGTCGGCGATGATATCGATGCACACATCCATCGCGGCGATATGGTCGGCGCTGCCCCAATAGCATTGCAGCGCTGGATCGAACATCTCGCCGAGCCAGTGGATGATTAGCGGCTCACGCACCTGTTCGAGGATGTGGCCATAGACCCTGGCGTAATCGTCCGGTGATTTCGCTGCCATGACCAGCGCCCGGCTCGCCATCAGCACAATGCGGCCGCCACAAGCCTCCACCACCTCGATTTGCTCTTCATAGGCGCGGATCACATCGTCGATGGTGACCGATGAATTCGGCGCGAGTTGATCGGTGCCGACGCCCGAGAATACAGCAGCACCTGGCACGTCGCGGGCGGCTTCGACCGAAAGCTGGATCAACTTGAGCGCATTGGGCCAATCCAACCCCATGCCGCGTTGCGCGGTGTCCATCGCTTCCGCGACACCCAGGCCCAGTGACCAGAGATGGCGTCGATACGCGATGGTCGCATCCCAATCGATCGCCGCCGTCAGCCAAGGATCGGCGTCGGACATCGGGTTGGCGACGAGATGCGCCGCGGCCAGGGCGACGCGGCTGAATTCGTGCCCGCCATTACCGTTCCAGGATCGCGGCGCGGTTAGCCGATAGGGCTCTAACCGGCCGTCCTTGTTGGGCAAATTAACAACCGGCATGGCTTGCAACCGACGATGCTGAGTTTTGCTAGTTATCTAGTTAGTGATATGGCGGACTGGCGCGGCTAGTCAACGCAACAGGGTATTTTCAATGGCGACCCGGAGGCATCCGCAATGGCGAAAATCAGGATCGGTATGGTCGGGTGCGGCTTCGTTTCGGAGCTGCACATGTACGCTTACAGGCGTGTCTATGGCGTCGATATCGGAGTCAAAGCCGTCGCGGCGCGGGGCGACCATGTCGTCGATTTTGCTGGTCGGCACCAAATACCGAGGGTCTATCGTAGCTTTCGCGACTTGATGGCTGACGGCGAATTGGATGTTGTCGACATCTGCACGCCGCCCAATTTGCACACCTCAATGATCGTCGACGCGATGAAGGGCGGCAAGCATGTCATCTGCGAAAAGCCGTTCGCGGGCTATTTCGGACGAGATGACGACAAGACCCCGATCGGCAAGTACGTCCCCAAAGTGCTGATGTACGAGCGCGTTCTCGAAGAAATGGAAAAGACCTGCGAGGCGATCAAGAAAACCGGCAAGCTCTTCATGTATGCGGAAGACTGGATCTACGCGCCGGCGGTGACCAAGACCGTGGAGATTCTCCGGGCCACCAAAGACAAGATCCTGTTCATGAAGGGGGAAGAGAGTCACAGCGGCTCGCACGCGACGCATGCGGCGCAATGGGCAATGACCGGCGGCGGCTCCCTGATCCGGATGGGATGCCATCCGCTTTCAGCAGTGCTCTATCTCAAGCAAATAGAGGCGAAAGCCCGCGGCGAGGCGGTCAGCGTTAAGAGCGTGATCTGTGACGTCGGCAATGTCTCGGCGTGCCTGCGGCCCGACGAGCGAGCCTTCATCAAGGCCAATCCGATTGACGTCGAGGATTGGGGCACGCTTACCGTAACCTTCTCCGATGGCACCAAAGCGACCGTGCTTTCGGGCGACATGATCATGGGAGGCGTGCGCAACCTCATCGAAACCTATACGAGCGGCGGCTCACTGTTTGCCAATATTGCACCGAACACACACATGATGAGCTATCAGACGAACGAGCAGAAGCTCGCGAGCGTCTATATCACCGAAAAAGTCGATCGGAAAACTGGATGGCAATACGTCTGCCTTGAGGAGGAATCGACGCGCGGCTATTTACAGGAAATCCAGGATTTCATGGAATGCGCCGCGACCGGCCGGCAGCCTCTCTCCGATCTCGCGCTGGCCTACGAAACGACCAGGGTCAACTACGCCGGCTACTGGGCGGCCGAAGAGGGTCGTCGCGTTACATTGTGAAGCAGTCTTTCGCGGCGACCGTGACGGCTGGGAATCCTCCAAAGCATTTAAAGAGCTACTCGACGGCGAGCAGCATCGCGACCTAGAGCCTTTTCCGTTTCGATGGAATCGAAACGGGGCTCTAGATTCTTGATTTGACGCGTTTTCTTGACGCGAACCGGTAGCCACTTCGCTCGAAAACGCTCTAAGCGGCGTAGATCGAGGATTTCGGCAGCGGGAAGACCGGTTCTTGCGTGCGGATATTGGTCGGCCAGACCACCGAGATATGCTCGCCGGCGTTTTGCATCACCACTGGCGTCGAGCGTTCGTTCTGGCCCGAGAGCGGCGTATCGGGCGGGAAGAATTTAACGCCGTAGCCCTGGATGGTGCCGCCGGGCGGGATATCGACGTCGAGCGCCGCCTTTCGAACCGCCTCGGGATCGAAACCGCCGTATTTCTCCTTGGCGACGGGCAGGACGTTGTTGAGCAGGACCCAGGTCTGATTGAAGCCCATCGAACAGTGCGGCGGGATTTCGGTCGCGCCAGTTTTCGCCTTGAAGCGCTCGACCATGATCTTGGTGAGATCGCCGATGCCGGGAGCGAGCTTGGCGGGGTCGAGCAACTGCGCCGGCACCGGATCGATATTGCAGAAATTGTCGATGTCGGCGCCAAAGCTGGTGCGCAATTTGTCGAGCTGACTGTAGCCGGCGCCGGCGCCAAACAGCATCTTGAAATGCAGGCCGTTCTCGCGCGCCTGGCGCAGGAACAGGGTGATGTCGGGATTGTATCCGGCGTGCGAGATCACGTCCGGGCGGGCGCGCTTGAGCTTGGTCACCAGCACCGAGAGATCGGGCGCTGCGGCCGAATAGCCCTCTTTCAACACGATCTGCAGTCCGGCCTGCTTCGAATAGTTCTCATCAGCGGCAGCAACGCCGACGCCATAGGGGCCGTCCTCGTGAATCAGCGCAACCTTGACGTCCTTGGGATCCATGCCGAGCTTGTCCTGGGCGTGTTCGGTGAGGAAGCTCGCAAAGGCCTGGCCATACTGGTCGGAGTGGATCTGCGCGCGGAAGACGTAGTGCAGGTTCTTGTCCTTGAACACGGCGGTCGCAACCGCGGTGGTGATCCAGAGAATCTTCTTCTGCTGCTCAACTTTGGCGGCGAGCGGAACCGCGTGCGAACTTGCAAAGATGCCGTTGATAATGTCGATCTTTTCCTGGCTGATCAGGCGTTCGGCCTCGTTGATCGCAACATCGGGCTTGCTCTGGGAATCGGCCGCGACAGGAACGATCTTGTACTTGCCGTCGACGCCGCCCTTCTCGTTGACGAGGTCGATCGCAATCTGCGTGCCCACCGAGCAGGCGACCGAGCCGCCCGCAGCAAACGGACCGGTCAGATCGTAGATCACGCCGAGGCGAACGGTTTCAGCTTCCGCCCGCGCGCGCGTCCAATCGAGGTTGAGTGCGGCTGCTGCGGCCGCGGCATTCTTCAGCAGCGTCCTGCGTGAAGTCGGCATGGCGTTCCTCCCCGAGACTGAATCGTTGTTCTTGGGCCGTCGTTTTCATTTGTTTGACCAAGTATTTAAAGGATGCGTGGAAGTCAAGCAGCCACCGAGCAGTTCGCCACTAGGGTGACTCTGGCGCGTCAAACGCAGCTAAGAAGGCTGGAGTGGATAGGCCGGTACGCCTCACGAGCGATGAATTTGATACCATCGTGGGAGTTGCGAATTATGCGTTAAAGCAGCTTGGGCACCCTAATACGCTCTCGATCTTCGCACCCGCTAACGGCATCTTGCGCAGCGTGTCTCAGGTATTATCGTACGATATGGCCAATCCCTTGGGATGTTTGCCGTTTCGTCGCTCAATCTCGCGCGAGGATCTAGAATTCCTCGCGCCATACATTGACGAATGGATCGCCGGGCAGTGGCACCTTCGCAAAATCTCCCCGCCGAATATCCGGACGAGCGCCCGGAACGACTGCGCGCGCTTAAAAGAAAGGATGCAGCGGGAAGGCCTGTCGCCGGAAAGACCCGTTAATCCATAACCGCCTGCCGGGAAGTCCGCTTTGTTGCCGATTGGCAGCTCTCCACGTTTGGCTACGCGCTCCACGCCTCAGAGGTCCACCACTACATAGTCGCTCTCGACCGAAACGGCGATCGTCTCCGCCACATACGGCCCCTTCACAACGGCTGCGCCCGACTCGACATTGACCGGGTAAGCCCTTGCGCGGAATCGCCGGGGGTCACAGTAGGACTGGCCGGTGCGGACATCGAATTCCCAGCCATGCCAGGGACAGCGGATGATCTCGCCGAGCTTAGTGTATTCGATCTCGCCGGGGTCGGAGGATTGCGCGAGCCCGATCAGGGAGCCTTCACAGAGTGCTGCGCCCTGATGCGGACAGCGGTTCAGAAGGCCGAAGAGCTCGCCCTTGATGTTGAAGATTGCGATCGGGCGTTCATCGATGGTGACAAATTTGCGCGTGCCCGGCGGCAGCTCGTCCACCGGGGCAATGACATGTCGCGTCATCTATGAAACGCCATAAAGCTTCCGGGCGTTGCCGAGATAAAACGCGTCGCGGTTGGCGTCGGAAACACCGGGCGGCAGCACCCGCGACGGGTCGTCATAATCCCAGTGCGGGTAATCGGTCGCGAACAGCAATTTGTCCCAGCCGATCCAGTCGATCAATTCGAACAGATGATCGCGCCGCTCAGGATCTTCCATCGGCTGCGTGGTCCACCAGATGTGGTCGCTGATATATTCCGACGGTTTGCGCTTGAGGTGCGGCACCTCGCCGTGCAGCCGCTCGAAAGTCTTGTCGAGCCGCCACGCCAGCGACGGCGCCCAGCCGAAGCCGGCCTCGATCATGATCATGTTGAGCGCAGGATGCCGCTCGAACACGCCTTCCAGCACCAGGCTCGCGAGCACGCTCTGCTGGCACTGCGCGTGGCCGACCATTTCCTCGATGTAGAAACTCGGCCAGCCCGAGGCGGTGATCGGATTGCCGCCGAAGCCGAAGGCATGGATGCCGACGGGGAGCCCGGCCTCTTCTGCCGCCTGATAGATCGGCCAGTAGCGGCGCTGGCCAAGCGGCTCGACATTGCGGCTCAGAAGCAGCACCTGCACGAAATTCTTGTCGCCTGCGCGCGTGCGGATTTCGGCGGCAGCCGCCGCGCCGTCCTCGTTGGCGACCACGATCGAGCCTTTGAGACGCTTGTCCTTGCTGGTCCATTTCTCGATCTGCCAGTCGTTGACCGCCGAGCAGATCGCGGCGGCAAGATCCTGATTGCGGATGCCTTGCCCGGTGGCGAGCGGGTTGAGCACGCCGAGCACGACGTTGTTCGGGTCGAGGTGCTGTTTCTGCATGAACGACAGTGAGGAGCCCTGCGGGCCGCCTTCCGGCGGATAGGCGTCACGCCGCGACGCGTTGGGCTGCGCCTTCGGATAGGGCGGCCCTTCCATCATGCCGTGGTAGGGACGCTTGTCGTAGGTCTCGAGATGCGCGTGCCAGCGTTTTGCCAGATATGGGTACAGTTCGCTCTTGGTCGCGCGCGCCGGATGGATGTCGCAATCGGCGATCGCGGTCTTGACCGCGGTCTTGGCGGCAACGGATGCGGCCTCTTTCGGGCGATCGCGGAACTGGATGTTCATGGCGTCGTCTCCTTGGTGGCGGGCTGCTTCAGCCGGCCGTAGGTCGCGTGCGGATTATCGATCATGATCTTGCGCACGAGATCGGCCGATAGTCCCTCCGGCAGAGCGTTATCGCCGTCGAACTGCCAGTGCGGATAATCAGTTGAGAATAAGAGCAACTCGTCCGACTGCATATGGTCAAACAGGCGATTTAATGTCTCGGAATCCGGTGGCGCGTCGATCGGCTGCAGGGAAAAACGGATATTGCTGCGCACAATTTCTGATGGCGCGCGGTCGACCCACGGCGTTTCCATGCGGATGCCGCGCCAGAACTTGTGCAGCCGCCACAGGAAAGGCGGCAGCCAGGTGAAGCCGCTTTCCAGCATCACCATTTTCAGGGCCGGATGGCGCGCGAACACGCCTTCGACGATCAGGCTGGTCAGTTGGGTCTGGAACGCCGTCGCCTGGGCGACGTAATCCTCGATATGATAGGAGCCCCAGCCGACGGAAGTCGGCGGGTTGTGATAATTGCTGCCGGCGTGAATGCCTATGGCCAAGCCATGCCGTTCGGCCGCGGCATAGATCGGCCAATAGGTGCGCTTGCCCAAGGGCATGTCGCCCATGACAAGCATCAGCACTTGGACGAAGCGCTTGTCGGAAGCGCAGCGTTCGATCTCGGCAACCGATTTCTCGACGCTCTGGGTGGGGATCACGATCGAGCCGCGCAAGCGTTCGTCCCTGTCGAGCCATTCCTTGGCGAGCCAGTCGTTCAGGGCGCGGCAGAACGCATCCGCCATGTCCTCCGAAAACACCATCTGCACGCCATAGAGCGGATTGCAGATGCCGTAACTCACCTTGAAGGGATCAAGCGCCTGCTGCTTCATGTCCTCGAGGCTGGACCCCGGCTTGCCCTGCGACGGCCGCCAGTCCGGCCGCGCGGTGATGGGCGAATTCGAAGGGTAGGATTGCGACACGAGGTCGGTCATGCCTCGCGTCGTCACCTGGTCGCGCCAGTAATCGTTCAGATAGGGCAGCAAGCTCGTCAAATGGGGAACGGCCGGATGCAGGTCGCAATCCACGCCGCCTGCGATCGGTGAGGTCATGAGGCTTCCCTAAGCGTTTCCTCTTTTGTGGCGCCTGGCCGCGCCGCTCCCTGGCGGCATTGAAGCAGGCCCATTCACCGCCCGCAACTCGGCAAGCCATGCATTCCTGTGCTAGGAGTCTCATCGCCGCCGCTGGGGAGAATTTTCATGATCCGGACCGCCATCGCTGTCGCTGCCGCTACCGTTTGGCTCGCTGGAAACGTCTTCGCGCAACAGCCGCAGCCAGCCGCTCCTCCGCCGGTCGATTTCTCGGAGGTGGAGATCAAGACCACCGACCTCGGCGACAACGTCTACATGCTGGAGGGCCGGGGCGGAAACATCACCGTTGCAGTGGCGAAAGACGGCATCATCATGGTCGACGGCGAGTACGCGGCCCTCCACGACAAGATCAAGGCCGCGATCGCGACGGTCTCGAACCTCCCGATCAAATACCTGATCAACACCCACTTCCATGGCGACCACACCGGCGGCAACGAACCCTTCGCCAGGGACGGCGCAGTTGTCGTCGCCGAGGTCAATGTCAAGAAAAGGCTCGCGACTGGTACGACCAACGGGCTGACCGGGGAGAAAACGCCGCCTGCGCCGCAAGACGCGCTTCCAGCCAAGACCTACACCGGCTCTTTCAAGCTCCGCCTCCAGGGTCGCGTTGCCGACCTCAAGCACGCCCCCAATGCCCATACCGACGGTGACACCTATGTCTGGTTCAAGACCGCGAACGTGCTGTCGACCGGCGATACCTTCACCAATGGCCGTTATCCCAATATCGACTTCGCCAATGGCGGCAACATCAAGGGCATGATCGCCGCGACCGGCGCCTATCTGAAGCTCGTCAACGACAAGAGCCGGATCGTGCCCGGCCATGGACCGATCGCGGACAAGGCGGGCGCTGACGCAATACCGCACTATGCTGGTCACCGCGCATGACCGCATGGAGAAATTGGTCAGGGAGGGCAAGAGCGAAGACCAGGTGGTGGCGGCAAAACCGTTCGCCGACCTCGACGCCAAATGGGCGCCCACGGAACTCGCCAGCACCGATTTCATCCGCGTGGTCTATCATTCGCTGGCCGACAAGCCCGAGGCAAAGCCGCTGCTGAAACGAATCCTGCACCGGAGTTGATGTGAGATGAAAGAGCTTGTTACCATCGCCGAACAGATCGCGGCAAAACTGATCGAGCGGCGCGAGAGCATCGCGGTCGCGGAATCCTCGACGGGCGGCCTGATCTCGGCGGCGCTGCTCGCGGTGCCGGGCGCCTCCGCCTATTTCCTGGGCTCGGCCGTGGTCTATACCCGCGACGCGCGACGGATCCTGATGGACATCCCGGATGAGGCGATGAAGGGAATCCGCTCGGCCTCGGAAGTCTATGCGCAATTGCTGGCGAACCAGATCCGCCAGCGTTTTTCGAGCCATTGGGGCCTCTCCGAGACCGGCGCCACGGGGCCTGTCGGCAACCGCTATGGCGACGCGGCCGGCCATAGCTGCATGGCGGTGGCGGGTCCAGAAGTCGCCGTCATTACGCTGGAGACCGGCAGCAATGACCGGCAGGCCAACATGCAGGCGTTCGCGGCGACGGCGCTGAAGTTGCTGCTGCAGAATTTGTCGCGCTGACTGCTCATCAAGCGAAGACCAACGTCATTCCGGGATGGTGCGCTAGCACCAGACCTCAGATGTGCAATTGCACATCGGGGAATCTCGAGATTCTCAGGTGCGCAATTGCACACCATAGTTCGATGCGGAGCCTGTCATCGGGCGCGCATTCGCGCGACCCGTTGGCATCGCCCCGGAATGACGGCTGAATGGATTTGCGTAGCCTGTGAGACCGCGCGAAGCCGTCACTTCTCGCAGAACGCCCGCGTGAGCTGATCGCTCAGCGGCTTGAGCCCGCAGGGCCTAGCGCATATACATGAGGCGCACGAAGCGATTGATAACAGGCGTGACAGCGCACTGGCGCGAAGTGCTCAAGACAAATGTTGGGCTGTCGCGTAAGCAGACCATCTGAGGCAAGTAGAAGCATGTCCGATGCCGATCGCGATCTTGTAAATCTCATGATTGAAGAAATTCAAAACAGGAAGAATGTAGAGCTGATCGACAAGATCTTTTCCGAGGATTTCCTAAATCACACGCCCTTGCATGGTATCGCCAATGACCGCAGCGGCATGCGTCAACTGTTTTCGATGACCCACGTTGCGTTTCCAGATGGAGTTCTGGTGGTTGAAGATCAGGTATCGGGTGAAAGCAAAGTTTGGACCCGGAAATCATTTTCTGGAACCCACACCGGTCCGCTCAGAGGCATGGCAGCTACTGGAAACAAGGTCACTTATGAAGTTTTTGACATCCTTAAAATACGAGATGGCAAAATAGCTGAACACTGGGGCTTGGTTGATCAACTATCGATATTACGGCAACTAAGCGCCATTAAGCCCTGATCGTTCAATCGAGGCCCACCCGCCATCTCTCGGTCGGCTTTAGCGGCGGATTACGCTTCCGCTAATGAGCAACGTCATTCCGGGATGGTGCGCTAGAGCATGATGGCTTGGAGTTGAATCGCCTCGTCGCAGCGCGAAGCATTAGCGGTCTCGTGTCCCGGACGCGGCGGGCGCTGCACCGCTGAGCCGGGACCCAAAATTGCGAAAACAACCCCATGCAAAGTAAAGACGGCGCCGGCCCAGCAACGCACCGCTACCGTGCCGCGTCCGGGGCACGAGAAAAAGCGACCCATCTCGCAGCCACCAACCTAATCTCATCCCGCTCTAGTCTTACTGTGTCTACTCAGTAGGACTAGCACCAGACCCGGAATCTCGAGATTCTCAGGTGCGCAATTGCGCACCATAGTTCGATGCTTCGCATCGCCCCGGAATGACGGCCTGGATGGATTTGCGTAGCCTGCGAGACCGCGCGAAGCCGTCACTTCTCCCGGAACGCCCGCATCAGCTGATCGCTCAGGGGCTTCATCAGGTAGGATATCAGGGTGCGGTCGCCGGTCTGCACAAAAGCTTCCGCCGGCATGCCCGGGATCAGCTTGGCGTCGCCGAGACGGGCGACCTCTTCCGGCGCCATCGAAACGCGGATGGTGTAATAGCTCTGCCCGGTGCGCTGGTCGGTGGTGACGTCAGGCGAGACGCGGGTGACAACGCCGTTCAATTCCGGCGTGGTGCGCTGGTTGAACGCCGAGAGCCGCAGCAGGGTCTTCTGGCCGATCTGCAGCTTGTCGATGTCTTGCGGATTGACCTTGGCCTCGACCGAAAGCGCATCGGCCTGCGGCACGATCATCATGACGGCATCGCCGGCGGTGATGACCCCGCCCACGGTATGTACCGTCGATTGCAGCACCATGCCATCCTGCGGGGCACGGATATCGACCCGGCGCAACTGGTCCTCGGCAGTGACCTTGCGTTCGACGAATTCGCCGATCTTGTCGTTGGTCTCGCGCAGATCCTTGGAGACCTCGCTGACCATGTCCTTGTCGACCTGGATGATCTGCAGCTCGGTCTCGGTGATCTTGCCCTTGGCCTGCGCCCGCGAGGCGATGTATTGCGCCCGCTCGCCGTTGAGCCGGGCGGTGTCGCGCTCAAGCGTGGTCAGGCGCGAAATCTGCACCAGATGCTTGTCGTAGAGATCGCGGACGCCGGCCAGCTCCTTTTCCACCAGCGCGATTTCCTGGTCCTTGGCCTTTTCCTGCGCGGAGAGGCCCGAAATCTCCTCGTTGAGCTGGGTGATGCGCTCGCGCAACTGCGCCTTCTGTCCGGTCCGGCCGTTGACGCGGACCTCGAACAATTTGGTCTCGCTCAGGATCAGACTTTTGACGTCAGCGTCATTGATGCGACTAAGCAGTTGCGGCGGAAAGGTGATTTTGTCCAGCCCGCGCTGTTCGGCCTCCAGCCGTGCGGCGCGCGCCCATTGTGCATCGAGATTCTTGGTGACGATGGCGAGGCTCGCCTTGGTCACGGTATCGTCGAGCCGCACCAGGATATCGCCGGCCTTGACGATATCGCCGTCGCGCGCAAGCACTTCGCCGACGACGCCGCCGGTCGGATGCTGCACCTTCTTCACGTTGGACTCGACGACGATCTGACCCGGCGCGATCAGCGCGCCGGAAATCTCCGCCGTCGACGCCCAGCCGCCGAGGCCGCCGGCGAGAATGACAACCACTGCAAGCCCGACAATCAAGTGCAGCCGGATCGAGGCACGGGCGCCCTTCTCATCACCGCCGAAGTTGATTCCGAAGGCGATCATGATTTGGCAACTCCGCCTTCGGAGACGATCTTGATCGGCGAAGGCGGCGCGACACGCTGCTGCAACACCTGCGCCAGCACCTGCTCCTTGGGACCGAAAGCCTGCATGCGGCCGTCCTTCAGCACCAGAATCTGGTCGACCGCCTCGATGCCGATCGGACGATGGGCGACCACCACGACAATGGCGCCGCGCTCGCGCGCGCCGCGAATGGCCCGCGTCAGCGCCTCGTCGCCCTCGGTGTCGAGATTGGAGTTCGGCTCGTCCAGCACGATCAGGAACGGATTGCCGTACAGCGCCCGCGCCAGCGCCACGCGTTGGGCCTGGCCGGCGGAAAGCGCCGCGCCCTGTTCGCCGATCTGGGTGTTGTAGCCTTCGCGCATCTTGATGATCATCTCGTGCACGCCGGCCTCCTTCGCCGCCGCGATGATGCCGTCGGAGGACGCTTCGGGATCGAACCGGCAGATATTCTGCGCAACGGTGCCGGCGAACAATTCGACATCCTGCGGCAGATAGCCGACGTGGCGGCCGAGCACGTCCGAGGACCACTGGTCCAGCGCCGCGCCGTCAAGCCGCACCTTGCCGCGGAACGGCAGCCACACGCCGACCAGCGCGCGTACCAGCGACGACTTGCCCGAGCCGCTCGGCCCGATCACGCCCAATCCGTTACCTGCGACGAGCGCGAAGCTGACGTCCTGAACGATGACCCTTTGATCGCCCGGCGGCACGACACTGACGGCCTCGACCGACAGCCGGCTTGCCGGATTCTGCAGCAAGGTCGGCGCTGCCGGTGCGGGCATCTGCTCCAGGAGCTGGTTGAGGCGGTGCCAGCTCTGCCGCGCCGCGACAAAACCCTTCCAATGCGCGATCGCGAGATCGACCGGCGCCAGTGCCCGCGCGCTCAGGATCGAGCCTGCGATGATGATGCCGGCGGTCGCTTCCTGATGGATCACGAGATAAGCGCCGACCGCGAGCACCGCCGACTGCAAGGTCATGCGCAAGACCTTGGCGACAGCGCCAAGACCGCCCGCGACGTCGCTGGCGTGCTGGTTGCCTTCGAGATATTTTTCGTTGGCCTCGCTCCAGCGCCGGTTCAACCGCCCCGACATTCCCATCGCGACCAGCACCTCGGCGTTGCGCCGGCTCGAGGCGGCAAGATCGTTGCGGCGCGCCGCGAGCCCCATCGCCTCACGTGCCGGCTGACGCGACAACAATTCGGTGATCAAGGTCAGCGTCACCAGGATGATGGCGCCGATCAGCGCGGTAATGCCGATCAGCCAATGGAACGCGAAACAGATCGCCAGATAGAACGGCAGCCACGGCAGGTCGAAGAACGCGCCCGGTCCCATGCTGCCGAGGAAGGAACGGACATTGTCGAGATCGCGCAGCGGCTGCAGGCCTTCGTTACGACCGCCGACCACCAGCGGCAGCCGCACGACGGTGTCGAACACCCGCTTGTTCAGTGCTTCATCGAGCGAGGTTCCGATCCGCCCGAGGATCCGGCCCCGGATCAGGTCGAGCACGCCCTGCGCGATGTAGAGGCCGCCGGCAAGCACGATCAGGCCGACCAGGGTCGGCACGCTCCGGCTCGGAAGCACCCGGTCGTAGACCTCCAGCATGAAGATCGAGCCGGTCAGATAGAGCAGGTTGATCATGCAGCTCATGACGCCGACGCCGATGAACGCGGTGCGGCAGGCGCGCAGCGCATCACCGAGTTCGGTACGCCGGACACCGGGGACGGCTGCCATCAATCCTGATCTCTTCTCATAAGGTCATAAGGCGAGCGATTCTTGGGGTGCGCGACCCCCAAATCACGCCGGGGTTTTGAGCGCACGCGCCTGAATATATTACAGATTCTAGCCCAAATGGTCCAACGAAGTCACGTTAATCTAAATACCCGCCGGCCGACCAATCGATCGAGCCCAAACGGCTCAGGGGCGAGAGCATAGCACGACAATCCGCCAGGAAATATTACAGCACGTCGAAAAGGGGCCATCCCAAGATGGCCCCTGCTGCGACGGCCCTCCTGCAGAGCGTTATAACCGGCCGCCGGTGCGGACCAGCCGCACGATCAGCAACAACACGATGGCGCCGATCGCCGAATAGATGATCTCCGATACCAGACCGCTGCCGATGTGGACGCCGAGCTTGGGAAACAGGTAGCTCGCGACCAGCGCCCCGGCGATGCCGACAAGGATGTCGCCAATGATGCCGAAGCCGGTGCCGCGCACGATCTGGCCGGCCAGCCAGCCGGCGATCAGGCCGACAAACAGAATGACCAGAATGCCTTCGTTGGATATTTGCATGAGCGTCCCCCGGGTTGCTGCGCGTTTGACGCGCCGTTCGGAAACCTAGCCGCAATCCCAGGGCAAGACGACTCCAATCTGCGAAATTTTAAGGGCGGCCTGGTGTGGTGGTTCAGAACTTTTCTTCATTGTTGGTACGAGTTCGTCGAGAGAACTTCTGAACCAAAACCACACTAGAATCATAGGTTTGTGCTTACGAATCCGAAGTTCGCGAAAGAGGATGCCGCGCAATCTTGCGAACTCTGGATGGGGACACTAGCGCACACTCCCAAGTTTCGGCACTCGCTCGTGGAAATCGGTGGCGCGCTGAAACGCAGCGCCGATCCGGAGCAAGGTCGCTTCGTCGAAAGAGCGGCCGATCAACTGCATGGCGACGGGAAGACCACGTGCCGTGAAGCCTGCGGGAATGGCCAGCGACGGCAGGCCGAGATAGTTGATCGGACGGGTGAACCGGGTCAGGCGCTGGATCAGGCTTTCGGCGTCGGGGCTGTTGCCGACATCGCTCTCAGCAATCGTCGGCGCCGCCACTGGTGCAACCGGCGCGATCACCGCATCGACATTGGCGGTCGCGGCGATGTGCGCCGCCAGCGCCGGACCGCGCCAGCGCATCGCTTCGAGATACAACACGCCGGGTATCGCAAGTCCGTTCTGCAACCGCATCAAGACCTGCGGCCCGTAATCCTGCGGCCGCTCGATCAGCCAGCGCTTGTGGAAGGCGCTCGCTTCAACGGCGAGAACCAGCTGACAGGCGGCCGTGAGCTGGCGCTGATCCGGCAATTCGACCTGGACGACATCCGCGCCTTCGCGTTTCAGCACCGCGATAGTGTCGTCGAGAAGCCGCGCCACGTCCGAATCGAGATCGTCGACATAGAAGGCGGAGGGCACGCCGATCCTCGCGCCTTTGACGGAGCCTGTCGTCGCCGCCATGTAATCCGGCACCGGCGCGGTGCTTGCCGAAGGGTCGTCCAGATCGGCCCCCGCCATCAGGCCCAGCAGCAATGCGCAATCCTCGACGGTGCGCGCGAGCGGCCCGACGGTGTCGAGCGACTGCGACAGTGGCATCGCGCCGGCGCGGCTGATCCGGCCGTAGGTGGTTTTTAGTCCGGTGACGCCGCAGAAATGCGCGGGCATCCGGATCGAACCTCCGGTGTCGGAGCCGAGCGCCGCAAAGCTCAGTCGCGCCGCCACCGCAGCGCCCGATCCCGACGATGAGCCGCCGGTGATGTGGCCGAAGGCGAAGGGATTATGCACCGCGCCATGATGGAAGTTGTGGCCGGTCGGCCCATAGGCGAACTCCGCCATCTGCAGCGCGCCCAGGCGGATCGAACCTGAGTCCTTCAGCCGCTGCAACGCTGTCGAAGTCGTCTTCGCCACGAAATCGCGCCGGATCTTCGAGCCGCAGGTCACGACCTTGCCGGCCTCGTAATACATATCCTTGTGTGCCAGCGGCACGCCATGCAGCGTACCGCGACGATTGCCCCTGGCGAGCGCCGCGTCAGCCTCATCGGCCGCCTGCAGTGCAGCGTCGGCTTCGATCGACACGAACGCATTGAGACGGGGCTGCCACTGCGCGATCCGGTTCAGGCAGGACCTCGTCACCTCATGTGACGACAGGCGCTTCTTCGCGATCGCGCTTGCGACCTCAACCAGCGACATCAGGGCCGGCTCGGTGCTCATTTCGACGCCTTCGCGGCCTGCACCAGCAGAAAGCCTGCGGGCTCCAGATCGAACGGCAGCGTGCCTGCGACAGGCGCAAAGCCTTCGAACGCGGGTCCAATGGAATTGGCCATGCGGGCGGCCGCATCGGCATCGACGGGCACGCCTGCGGCGGTGGCGATGGCCTTGATCTCTTTTGCGGTAGGTCTTGTCATGCGGCCTCTGTGTCCTTTGCTGGCGCGCGGCCATGGCCTCAACCTGCAATCGCCATGCAGCACGCCGAGCGCGAGCGAAAACCGTGGCGCGCTATTTCGTCAATAGCGCGAAAGCGCCGTTCCAGTCTTCCGGCGGCGGATTGTCTTTATAGCCGAGGATCCGCGCTTCATAGAGGTCATAGAGAAGTTCCAGTACGCGGGCTTCATCGGTCTTGCGACCGCGCTCGATCGCCGCCAGCGCGCCGTCCCAGTCGCGGCTGCGATAGCAGGCCAGCATCTCGATGGTGAGATTGCGCAGCCGCTGGAAACGGCCGGAGTGAGCGGTATCCTCGCGGCCGGCAATGGCGTAGATGACCTCGGGCTCCTTCTTGCCCTTCACCATAATGAAATCGAGCTCGAGGATCGCGAACCTGTCCTTGACCGCAAGCGCGGTCTTGGAGCCGACGATGATCGGGAATCCGTATTCCTTGGATTGCCCTTCCAGCCGCGAGGCGAGGTTCACGCTGTCGCCCAGAACCGAATAGTCGAAGCGCAGGTCCGACCCCATATTGCCGACGACGCAGGTGCCGGTGTTCAGGCCAACGCCGACATTGAGCGGCATATAGGCGTGGCCGCCCTCCTGCGCTTCCTGCTCGCGCAGCTTGTTGAGGGCGTCGATCTTCTCGAGCATGTCGACTGCGGCTTCGCAGGCGTTGAGCTGATGCTCCCGGTCGTCGAGCGGCGCATTCCAGAACGCCATGATGGCGTCGCCCATATATTTGTCGATGGTGCCTTTGCGGGCGAGGATCGCGTTGGTCAGCGGCGTCAGGAACCGGTTCATCAGCTTGGTCAGGCCCTGCGGATCGCTCTTGTAGGATTCCGAGATGGTGGTGAAGCCACGGACGTCGGAGAACATGATCGTCATCTCGCGCTCTTCGCCGCCGAGCACGAGCTTTTCCGGCGATTGTGCAAGCTGCTCGACCAGAGCCGGCGACAGATACTGACCGAACGCCGAGCGGATCTGGCGGCGCTGCGCCTGCTCGCGCACGAAGCTGAAGAAGATCAGCGTAAGGTAGATCGCGGTGGTCGACAGCAGCGGATAGGTGAAGTCGATCAAGAGCCGGTGATGGCTAAAGAAATACCAGGACGTTCCGACCAGCGCTGAAGCAAACATCGCGCCGACAATCACCAGCGTGGTCGGCCCGAACTTCGGCGCGAAAATGATGACCAGAAGACCCAGCAGCAGGGCGCTGAAAAATTCAACGGCGATGCCGTAGTTCGGCTGCGACACAATCGCACCCGTCAGCGCGCTTTCCAGCACCTGGGCGTGGACTTCCACTCCAGGCATCGCGGGCGAGACCGGCGTGGTCTTGATGTCATTGAGCCCGACCGAGGAGGTCCCGATCAGGACCAGCTTGCGGGCGATCTTCTCGGGCGAAACGCGCCCCTCCAGCACGTCGACGGCCGAAACATAGATCGACGGGTCTCTGTGCGCGTAGTGTACCCAAAGCTGGCCGTTGGCATCGGTCGGAACCTGAAAGCCCTTGACGCCGACGCTCTGGATGCCGGCCTTGTCGGCCTTGATCAGGATCGTTCCGGAGCCGGTCGCCACCCGCAGCATCTCGAAACTCAGCGACGGCATGGTCGCGCCCTGGGCCTGCATGATCATCGGCACCCGCCGCACGATGCCATCGCGTTCGGGGCGGATCGTAAACAGCCCGCGCCCCGCCGCCGCGTCTTCGAGGACCGGGACGTTGCGCAACAGGCCTGCGAAATTGAACATGAAGGGCTGCGGTTCCTCGCCGAGCATGGCAAGGCCGGTCAACGGAAGGTTGTTGTCGAGCGCCGCGATCACATTGGGCAGGCCGGATTCGCCGAGCACCACGCGCGAACCCTTGATCGCATCCGCCAAGGTCTGGTCGTTGCTGGGCAACGCCTTCAATCGGGCGCGGGTTTCCTCATCGAGGTCGTGAAACGTGTCGGCGGCAATATCGGGATTGAGCCGGTCGGGCTCGGAGAACACCACATCGAAGGCGATCACCACGGCGCCAAGCCTGGTCAGATTGGTGATGATATCGGCGATCCGGGTGCGCGGCCACGGCCACTGCCCGAGTCTCGGATCGGCCAGGCTTTTTTCGTCGATGTCGACGATAGTGACCGGCCTTGCCGTCTTGACGCGGGGATCGATGACCTGAAAGGTGTCGAACGTCCTGATACGCAGCTCCTGGATCGGGGCCGGATCGGCGAGGCGCACGACCGCGAAGCCGACCAGGAGCGCAAGGCACACCAGCCGCGCATAGCCGAACTTCCGCGCGAACCACCGCCGCAATATCCGTAAACGCTTCATGCTATCCAGATATCACGCCCGGGCGGATTGATCACGTCGCTTGTTTTCGGCATGCGCGCGGGCAGATCCGTTCGGGGACGTCCTAAACGAAGTGGATATCCGCGGTATGCAGTTGCGCCTTGAGAACGGCTGTCAGCGTGATCGTATCATGGGCATCAAGGGTGACGACTGTGTTTCCGTGGCCATCATCCTGTGTTGCGTTCAAGGCCGCCTGCGCGTTCGCAAATATTGTTCCGCTGAATTGAAGCGCGTCCGTATCAGGATGGAAGTTGCTCACTGTGTCATGACCGACGCCGATGAAGTTGAAAACAAAGGTGTCGCTGACGCCGGAACCGGTCAATGCCTGGTTCGGGGCATTTGCAACGATTGTGCTCGGCGTCGGTCCGGGATCAATCGCGACCACGCCAATCACGGCCTGCTCGCCGGATGCCGGCGCCGAACCACCGTCCGCCGTCGGCGCGCCGGCATCGTCAGGTGGGTCGTGGATCAGAATCCCGCCGTGATTATCCGTCACTGGCGCGCCCCAGTGGGTTGAATTGGCGCCGACCTTCAGGACGACTTGGTGGCCGGCCTCCTTGACGGTAACCGTACCGCCTGACGAATCCCCGGAATAAGTGACCGATGCGCTGGTGTCGAAGCCTGCCAAATCTATCACATCGGCAGTGGTCAAACTCCCTCCGCTGTCGGAAATGGTTCCGGTGAAATGCGCGGGGTCCTTGAGGACCAGTGTGCCGGAGGTGGTAAAAGCCACGTTGAGCGAGTCCGCATGATCGAGCTGTAGCGTGGCTCCCGCGTCGATCTTGAACTTCCCTGAACCGGAAATGGCGGTGCTTGCAATTTCCAGGGTGCCCCCGCCGGCTTCGACCGTCCCGTTATCCGTGAATGCTCCGGTAATCGTCCCAGAGCTAGCGATGTCTTTCAGCGTTCCCCCGGCATCGATCTGGAATTTCCCTGCCTGGATCGTCAGGCTGCCCCCGAGTGTCAGTGTATGGCCCTCGACGACTTCGACCGTGGCCCCGCTATCGGTCACGATCAGCGAGTGTGCAACGGCATTCTGGCTGATGTTGACCGTATACGTTCCGCTGGCGCCGACGACTGCGTCATCGCTTGAAGTAGGAGCACCGGAAGGTGTCCACGGACCAGTCTGCCAATCATGGGGGCCACCGCCCCAGACTTTCGCCGGCGCGACAATGCCGAGGGAATCGGTCGTGCTCTCATTTTCCCCCGAATCGACGTAGGTCACAATCACCTGCAGCAGCTCGCCATCGTCGACCAGCACCGGCGTATAGGCGGCATTGGTGCCGACGGTGGCCCAGGTGTGGCCGCTGTCACTGGAAACCTGCCAGGCATAGCTGAGGCCCCTCGATTCGGTAGTGCCGCCGTCATCCACCGACGTGACATGGATCGCCACGCCCTGCTGTGCGGTCGTGCTGTCGAGCGTCGCAGTCAGATCGTTCGGCATACCAAGATTGTAGATGCTGCTCTCGCTGCCCCCTGCATCCACATAGGTTACGACGAGCTGCATCAACTTGCCTTCGTCGGACTCCCCCGGTGTGAAGCTGGAACCGGTGCCTACGGTCTGCCATGTGCTGCCGTTGTTACTGGAATCCTGCCATTTGCAACTGACTCCATCCGATACGGTGATGCCGCCGTCCTTAACCCCGGTGACGTGCATCGTCACGCCTTGCTGCGCGGTCAAGTGGTCGAGCGTCGCAACCAGATCGTTCGGGCCATCGTTCACCGTGATCGCCGTCGAAGCCGTGCCCTTCGTTGGAGAAGTATTGCTGCCATCCTTCGAGGTCACCGTCACGTGCAGCGAATCAGAACCATTAAATTCCGTGGCCGGCGTATAGGTCAGCCCCGCAAGCAGCGTGTTCACCAAGGCCGCGCTGCCCGCCACAGTCAGCGAGGCGGTGCCGTTATTCGTCACCATTACCCCGTCCAGACTGCCGACATGCAATGTGCCATGCCCAACCGTCAGCACCGCGCTCACGGTATCGTCGCTGTCTTCCGCCAGAGGACCAACGGTCACGCCCGTGATCGCAACGTTGGTGGCATTCTCGGTCAGCGTCAGCGCCGCCGGGGCAGCCGCGGTGGCAGGATCCGCAACCGGGTTCACCGTGATGATGGTCGAGGCCGTTGCCGGCGTCGCAAAGGTGTTGGCGCCGTCGGTCGAGGTCACCGACAGATGCAGCGTGTCGGTGCCCTCATACTCGCCGGTCGGCGTGTAGGTCAGTGCCGCAAGCAGCTTATTGACGGCCGCCGCGTCTCCGGAAATCGTCAGAGCGCCGCTGTTGTCGCCCGTCACCGTCACCCCGGCAGGCAGGCTGGTGTTGTCGACATGGAGCGTGCCGTGACCAACCGTCAAGGCCGCGCTCACGCTGTCGTCACTGTCCTCCGCCAGGGGACCAACGGTCACGCCCGTGATCGCAACGTTGGTGGCATTCTCGTTCAGCGTCAGCGTCGCCGGGGCAGCCGCACTCGGCGGTTCCGCAACCGGGTTCACCGTGATGCTGGTCGAGACCGTTGCCGGCGTTGCAAAGGTGTTGGCCCCGTCGGTCGAGGTCACCGACAGATTCAGCGTGTCGGAGCCCTCATACTCGCCGGTCGGCGTGTAGGTCAGTCCCGCGAGCAGCTTATTAACGGCCGCCGCGTCTCCAGAAATCGTCAGCGCGCCGCTGTCGTCGCCCGTCACCGTCACCCCGGCAGGCAGGCTGGTGTTGTCGACATGGAGCGTGCCGTGACCAACCGTCAAGGCCGCGCTCACGCTGTCGTCGCTGTCTTCCGCCAGAGAACCAACGCACACGCCCGTGATCGCAACGTTGGTGGCATTCTCATTCAACGCCAGCGTTTCCGGGGCGGCCGCACTCGGCGCTTCCGCAACCGGGTTCACCGTGATGGTGGTCGAGGCCGTTGCCGGCGTCGCAAAGGTGTTGGCGCCGTCGGTCGAGGTCACCGACAGATTCAGCGTGTCGGCGCCCTCATACTCGCCGGTCGGCGTGTAGGTCAGTCCCGCAAGCAGCGCATTGACGACGGCCGCGTCTCCGGAAATCGTCAGCGCGCCGCTGTCGTCGCCGGTCACCGTCACCCCGGCAGGCAGGCTGGTATTGTCGACATGGAGCGTGCCGTGACCAACCGTCAAGGCCGCGCTCACGCTGTCGTCACTGTCCTCCGCCAGGGGACCAACGCACACACCCGTGATCGCAACGTTGGTAGCATTCTCGTTCAGCGTCAGCGTCGCCGGGGCAGCCGCACTCGGCGCTTCCGCAACCGGGCTCACCGTCAGCGTGGTCGAGGTGATGCCCTCGGCGGACGCCGCCGTGCCGTCATCGGCGACCGCCGATACCCCGACCGTCACGGTACCCTCGAACTCGCTCGCCGGGGTGATGGTCAGGTCGGAGAGATCGGCCGCGGAATGCGCCGTCAGCGTGAAGGTGCCGTTATCATTGTCGGTGACATCGGTGCCGCGAAGCGTTGCGCCGTCCGAAAGTGATACCGTCACCGTGACGCTGTCGTCGCTGTTCTCAAACAAGTCGGTCGCGTTGGTCAGCGTGATCGTCAGCGCGCTGGTGCCGTCCTCATTGATCGTCGCCGCCGACGCCGTCACCACAGGCTGGTCCGCAACCGGGTTCACCGTTCCGGCCGAGACCGTAGAACTTTCGGATTGTCCGTTGGCGTCGGTAAAGGTCAGAGAAACCCGCAGCGCGTGTCCCTCATCCTGTTCGCCCGGCGTGTAGATGGCGCTGGTCACGCCAATGCCGGTTCCGTCGATCCACCCCTTGTCGGCGTCCAATATTTGCCAGTGATAGGTGACGCCGGTAACTGATTGGCCTCCGTCGGTAACGATGGCTGTAACCGCGCTGCCCTCGGACGCGTTGCCGCTGGAATCGAGCCCGGAGGTAATCGCTCCGGGGATCTCTGTCACGTCGGTGCCGTGGGATGCCCCGTCATCGGTGAGCGCCCAATGCACGCCGAGATAGTCGCCAGTCAGCTTTATGTCGGAAACGTCGATGCCGCCAACGAAGATCGAAAGCGTGCCTGCGGAAGCGGTCCCGGTGTAACTGACCGTCGGGCTGCTGAGATAACTGATATCGCGGAGATCGAGCGTGTTGTCGTCGAGGCCGGAAATCGTTCCGTCAAAAGTCTTGGCGTGATCAAGCTGCAGGGTTCCGGTCGCCTCCGCCGCGAAAGTCACGTTCGCGCCCGAATTTGCGGCGCCTAGCTCAAGCAGCGAGGCGCCGACGATCGTCGCGGTGCCGGAAAGTGCGCCCTCGACGATCAGGCTTCCGCCGTTTACCTCGAACGTGCCGGTGGTGGTCACGCTGCTGGCCGCATCGATGGTCATCGTGCCCGCCGTCACCTCGAAGGTACCGGCATTGGTGAGGGCGACGCCATCGATGGCATTGGTGCCGGTGGATTCAAGCGTGCCGCTGATCGCGAGCGTGCCGCCGCTAATAGTGGTGCTGCCGCTGACGTCCAGCGTTCCGTCGACCTGGATCTGTCCCGCCGGATTGGAGCCGGTCCCATTGTCAACGGTGACGCTGTCCAAAGTTAAAGTCGCGGCGGATGCGACTTCGACCTTGCCGTTGTTGCCGATTGAAAGCATGCCGTCGGTAACGGTGGAGTTGTCCTGGAAGGTCAGGGTGACTGGCGGTCCGCCAGATGTATCGACTTGAATCACCCCGCCCGTATTGACGACATCGACACCATCGAACGTCGCGCCGGTCGTTGTCTCGATCTGCACCGTTCCGGCATTGAAGAGACTGCCGCCGGTCACGCTTGCCCCACCCTGCAGCGTCAGGGTATCGAGACTATCCACCGACAGGGCCGCCCCGGTCGCGGTATCCGTGAATGCGGTTGCGGTCGCCGTGACATTGTCCAGCGTAAAAGTCTTGTTGGATTCAACAGTCACGCCGCCATTGTTCAGGCTGGCGTTGCCGTTGATCGTGCTGGAGCCGGCGACATCGATGGCGCCAGGCAGGACCGTGGTGCCGTCGGTGCCGAGGCTGTAGTCGTTAATCGTGCCGCCGCTGATGATCGCGTTGTCGAGCGTCAGCGTCGCCGTGCTGTCCACGGTGATCGTGCCGCCGCCATTGGAGATCCTGGTGTCGAGATCGAGCAGCAGCGCGCCGCCGGCCAGGACTTCGAGCGCAAGGTTGGCGGTGAAGTTTTCATTATGCAGCGCATTGCCGCTGCCGCTGACCTTGATCTGACCGGAATTAACAAGCGTGCCATTCTCCAGCACGCCGTCGCCGCTCAGCTCGAGCGCGCCGGCGCTGGTGATCGTGCCGCCGTCGATAGTGGCACCGTCGGTGATGGCCGCGCCGTCAAGCGTCAACGTGCCATCGCTTTCGACGGTGATGGACCCGCCGCCCTTGTTGGTGATCGTCGTGCCCTGATCCAGCAGCAGCGCCCCGGACACGTCGATATTGCCGGCGTTGCTGACGATCTCGCCGTCCAGCGCATTGCCGGTGCTGCTGATATTGACCTGGCCGTAGTTCTTCAGCGCGCCGTTCTTCAGGAAGCTCGTGCCTTCCAGGTCGAGCGTGCCGTTGACGGTGACGGTGCCGCCGTCGACGGTGCCGTCGATGAGCGCGAGCGTCGCGCCGGACTCGACGGTGACCTTGCCGGAATTGGCGACATCGACCAGCACATTGAGGGTGCCACCCGTGACGTCAATGATTCCAGTGCTGGCGTTGGTGATGCTGCTTTGGTCCTTGAAGTCCCCGCCCTGCGCGAACTTCAACGTTCCGCAATTCAGCAGCACGCTCTGATCGAGGAACTCCGCCTTGCCGCCGACGCTGATGATCCCCGAATTGTTGAGTATCGAATCGGCACTGAGCGAGAGCACGCCGCCGATGGTCAGCGCGTGCAGATTGTCGAGCTCCGGCTGCTTGTGCAGCGGGTTGGCAAGATCGAAATCGTTCATCGTCACCGAGTTGGCGACGGCCTGCGTCGACGCATCGATGGTGACGGGGAACAACGGCGTCAGCCCGTGCAACTGGTCGGTGATGATAATGACGTCGTCTGTGGCCTTCGGGACGAGCCGAGTTTCCCAGTTTTGCGCGGTGCTCCACAAGCCGTCCGGCGAACCGTCGCCCATGGTGTGGATCCACACCTCCGCCGCATGGTCGGTGCCGGTGATCGTCACTTCAACGGTTTTGGTGTCGGTCGCGCCCTGCGAATCCGTCAAGGCCACCGTGTAGGTGAGCGTCAGCGTCTGGCCTACCGGGATAAAGTCCGCGTCGTAAGCCGCAAGGTCGGCGAACTGCCAACTAATGGCGCCGGTGCCCGTCCCGGTGCTGTCGTCCTGCGGCTCGACGATCGAGGCGGTAAGCGCCGCTTTGAACGCATCGAGCGGCCCAGGTGGCACCTCCGACCCGTCGGACATTGTCCAGCCGGTCAAGGCCGCAGTGACCGTGTGGGTATCGGTCAGGTCGGCGTCGGTGAAAGCGAACTTTCCCGAGGTCGCATCGCCCGAAATCAGCGGCCCCCCGCTGATGCTGGTGCCGCCCGAAAATGTGATGGTCTGGACCATTTTATCGGTGGTAATCACGGGAACGTCGTTGGTGCCGGTGACGGTGATGGTGAACGGCACCAGCGTCTTCAAATTATTGGGCGCGTAGTTGCTGTCGACCTCCGCGACGTAGGTCAGCGTCAGCGTTTCGCCGGCGGCCAGGAAGTCGAAAGCCTTGTCGGGGACGGTGTAGGCCCAGCCCGCCTCACCGATGTTGGTGTTGGCGGCGCCCTGGACCACGACCAGGTCAACTTGCGTCGCCTTGACGTCCGCCTTCTGCAGGTCGTTCAGCGTGACGGCGTTGCCGTGCGCGTCCGTATACGTGTAGTTATCGAAGGTCGCGCTGACGGTCGGCCGGTCGCCGACATTGATATCGTCGAAATGGATTATACCGGACGCTTGATCGAGCGTGCCGCTGTGGGTGATTTTGTCGATTTCGTTGACAACACCACCGGGGATCGGAGGGACTACCGGCGCCTGATCGACGTGCTGCAGCGCTGCGATCGAAGGGGACGGTGGAGGCGTCGAACTGCCAAGGGCAGTGCCGGTGACCAGAAATACCGGCGTCGCCGTGGCGCCGCTGGCCGTCTTGATGAGCTGACCGTTGAACAGGTCGGGATTGGTCGAGTCGGTGTGTTGCGTCAGCTTGGTGTTGGTGTCATTGGCCGCGAACTTCTGCGCGAACACGTCGGTGATCAGCTTCTGCAAATCCGGCGACAACTGGCTGGCGCTGGTGCTGACGACGCCATTGTTGATGCTGACTTGCTGGCCGGCCTGATTGACCACCGCGATCGGCTGCAGCGTGGTCTTGTCGAACAGAATGTATGAGCCGGTGGTGCCGTCCGGCTCGACCAGGACCTGGAATTTCGCGTCAGGCTGGTTCGCGCCTTGCGGCACGGTGAAGTCGATCTCGACCAGCACCGCGGTGCCGCGGATGCCCATAGTCGCGACCGGGGTGTCGATCTTCATGTCGCCGTGTTTTGCGGTCTCGCCGGCGACAAATGAAATGGTGCCCGCCACCAGGCTCATCAGCGACGCATTGTTCGACCCGTTGGGGTCGTAGACCATTTCGTTGAGCACCATTCGCGCATTCGACGACAGACCAAACACGGTGCCGTCGATGAAGGTGATGCCGAGCGTCGAGTCCGCGCCGGACTGCAGGACGTCGCCTTTTTCGACATTGTCGCCCTGGTGCAGAAGGATCGAGACGCCGTTGCGGATTGCGGTCGCGTTTCCGGCAAGCTTGGTAACGTGGCCGATGACATGACTTGCGGCGGCAGCCGTGCCGGCCTGGCTGTATTGAACATGGCCGGTGAGCGCGTTGACGAGATCGCCGGTCAGATGCGCGCCATCCGGCGAGGCCAGCGGCGCGCGCTTCTCGCCCTTGAAGTAATCGTGAAGCACCAGTTCGGCGTCGTCCTTGGACAGGATCAGGTCGACGCCGGACCGTTTGAAGTCCGCGTTGAAAAGCAGATGCGCGTCGGTAACGACGATCGCATCTGGCGGAACCTTGGCGTGCGGAGAATCGATATGGATGTACGCGGGAGAATGATGCGTACCGGGACCATTAGCGGCAATCGTGGCGTCAAATTTGCCAGCGTAATTCAATGGGCCACCGCAATTGGTTAATAACTATATAATTTCAACGGTCTAATTTGGCATATCATCCGTCCGGCGATCGCGAAACCATCTAGTGCTTGTGTGACGTCGTCTCATAACGACAGCCATTCGCGGGTTATCCGGTCAGAGCTGTGGGGCAGGAAAGTATTGCGGGCTGGATTATCAAGCAAAAAAAACGCCGTCGGCGTGGATTGGAAAGCTCTTTGAAGTCATCCAGCGTATAGAGCTTGAATACAATACTTCGGTCATCTTTCCCCTGCCTTCCCAAGCCGGATAATGCGCCAGAATCCCGGCTAGAACTGTGATCTGGCTGACAAAATCCACGAATTTAACGAAATTAGCTATATCCCGCGGAAATCGGCAGCAATGCAACTCTGACAAGTATTTTTCGGCGCTTCGCGGAGCTCTCCGCTCGCAGGGGGCCGGCGATCGATAAAATTGTCGGCAGGGCATCCGCACGCCTTTCAGCCTATTTTGCGCTTTTTGGTCCCAAAAGTCCGACCTTAAGCAGAATAAAACTCTCCCTGCCCATCATCACCCGCGGAATGATCCGGTCACGAGCGGGCTAACGCACGCCTCGCCGATGCCCGGACACGGGGCGTCAGATGGGAACCTT
>CAVYLU010000022.1:0-332308 GCA_963769365.1 uncultured Alphaproteobacteria bacterium
GAGACGCTGCGCAGCTGGATGCGGCAGGCGGGGATCTGGATGTCCCGCGCTGAACGCAAGCGCATCCAGCAACCTCGGCATCGCCGCGAGCATATTGGTGAGCTGGTCCAGATCGACGGCTCAGAGCATCGCTGGTTCGAGGATCGTGCAGCTGCCTGCACGTTACTGGTGTTCGTCGACGATGCGACAAGCCGCCTGATGGAGCTGCGCTTTGTCGCATCGGAGAGCACATTTGCCTATTTCGAGGCGCTGAAGGCCTATCTTCGGCGTCACGGTAAACCCGTCGCCTTCTACTCCGACAAGCATTCCATCTTTCGGGTGTCGAACGAGAACGCGGTCAGCGGCAATGGAATGACCCAGTTCGGACGGGCGTTGTCGGAACTGAACATCGAGATTCTGTGCGCCAATACCAGCCAGGCGAAGGGTCGCGTCGAGCGCGCTCATCATACGCTGCAGGATCGTCTGGTGAAGGAGCTGAGACTCGCCGGCATCAGCACGATCGAGGCGGCAAACGCGTTTCTGCCCAGCTTCGTCGCCAACTACAACGGTCGCTTTGCCAAGCTCCCGGCTCGCGACAAAGATCTCCACCGATTGCTCGACCCCCTGCAGGATCTGGATGAAGTCCTGTGCTGGCGCGAGCAGCGTCAGGTGTCGCACCAACTGGTGGTGAACTACAGTCGTATGAAGCTGACGCTTAAGCCTGAAGGCCTGGCGGTTCGCCTTCGTGGCAAAATGGTCGATATCTATGACTTTCCGGATGGGCGGCTGGAGGTTCGCTGGAAAGGCAGATCGTTACCTTACTCGGCCTTCGACAAGCTGCAGCGCGTCAGTCATGCCGCCATTGTCGAGAACAAGCGTCTGGGGGAGATTCTGGCCTGGATCAAGGAACAGCAAGATCGGCAGCCCCGCCTTAACACCATTCCAGAGGGGCCACGGCGCTCAAGCCAGATGTCCGGACTCCTAAAGAACCGTGCCTTGCGAATGGCCGATGCGGCCAAGTCGAAGTCTCCCGGCCGAGGCCGGCGCCGCTCCGATATGGTGGTCTCCGCGGCGCCGGCTCACGCTCCCAGCGAGGCTGCCGAGTGACATTTTAACTTTGCAGAACTAGAGACATCTCAACCTTGTTGCAACAAATGTCCGTTGCTGGGGTTGATCAACGCTTCACAACTGATCTGCCATGGATTTCTTTTTTAGCCCGACGCCGATCAATGCCTTCGTGTATTTCCGCCATGCTCGCGCGGCGCGGATGCGGTGGGAGCGTGTGGCTTTCCTCAAAGGACCGAACAGCGGCGCCCGTCGGGACAATTCGGTCGTCTCAGCCGGTGTTCTACGCAGCGTATCAGTCAACCTAAAAAACTCGGCGATGTGAGCCGATGAGGAGATACCCGCCTCTATCATGTAGGGCCCGGCAACGCCGCCTTCTGAATGAGTAAGAGGGGCGCCGTGTGCCATGTCCGTGATTGTGTAGGATTCGATTACCGTCTCTCCATCGGCATTCCACCAGACTTGCCGGGAATGCCCGTCTACGATTTGGTCTGACATCGGCGTCAACGGAAGTCCGTGAACGTCTAGCCATTGCTTGATGATCTCGCCTGCATTCGATGGCTTCACTGTTCTGTCCGCGCTACCGTGCCAAACAGACAACTTCGGCCAGATGTTCCTATTTGGTGAAGCTTCCCTCACCAGATCGCCCAACTCGCGGGAGGATTTTGGCGGAGCTTGGAACATGCAGCGCAGCGCTTCCTGAGCGTTGGCTGCGCCGCCATAAGGAAGGCCTGCAATGACTGCACCAGCCGCGAACACATCAGGATAGGTGGCGAGCAGTGCTAACGTCATCGCTCCGCCAGCGGACAGGCCCGTCACGAAGATCCGCCTACGATCGATGTCGTGATCGCGCACCATTTGCTCGACCATTTGCACAATCGAATGTGCCTCGCCTTCGCCGCGCTGAATGTCATTGCGCTGGAACCAATTGAAAGAGCGGTTTAGATTGTTTTTTCGACTCTGCTCTGGCATCAGCAGGGCAAAGCCATATCGGTCTGCTAATGTCGACCAGCCTGCACCACGGTCGTAGTTGGCCGCCGACTGCATTGAGCCATGAAGAACGACGACAAGAGCAGGTCTTGGCGAAAGATTATCCGGCAGGTAGGTCAACATCCGTAACGCGCCTGGATTTGTTCCGAAGTCCTCAACTTCTCGGAGGTGGGACAAGGACGGGCGCCACGCGTTCACGATTGTTAGTACTAGTGACACAGCAACTCCTTGTCAGGCGCTCGCCTTCAGCGCTGTCGACAACTGAGCACATAGGCATTGCCTGCTGCATTGCACACCAAATTTAATATCAGATCCGCGCACAGTTTTGTGAGGGTCGGATGTGGGACAACGATTGTTTTAGGCCCGACTGTGCGCCCGAGGTGCGCAAACGAAGCAATGAGACGTGGGTCAAAATCGATTATGGGCAACTCCACATCAAAATTAAGAGCATGTGGCTAAGGCGAGTCTATTTTGTGCTTTTGAAATTTCTCCGCGCGAGATTTTTGGTACCGAAGCGACAGGCTGTGTTCCTCGAAAAACGCCGCCCGGGCCTTGTGGCTGTCGGAATTCAAACTCGCACCTACAGATGATGAAGTCCGCCGAGAAATGGCGTAGGCAAAATGCGACCAACGGCATGTACTGTCCGCGGCGACGGCGCGTCCTTGTTGACTGAAAGGTGCGTGCGAGCCGCGTTATAATAGGTCGCGTAAGATCGCAGCAGATGGCGAAGATGCCGTTCGCCGAACACGACAACGTGGTCAAGTCATTTCCGCCGGATCGAACCGATCGCCCTTTCACAATATCCGTTCTGCCACGGAGATCGCGGCGCGGCTGGCCGATCCCGAATGCTCATCGCCCGAAGACGGCGGAGGCCTCGCGGACGCCATCAGTATACTCCGTGCATTCTTCGGCCCAGGTTGCGAAGGTCGAGCGGAATCCATGCACCGTGACGTGACTGTAGCCGAGGCGATCCAGCACGGCGAGCATTGCATTCTCCGAAAACATTCCGTCATCGGGGTTCGGGAAGATCAGCTCGCCCTGGGTGCCATTGTGCATCTTGTCCAGGATTGCGAGCGCAGGATCGGAAAGCGGCACGACATGGTCCTGGTGCATCTTCATGCGTTCGCCGGGGATTCTCCAGGTCGATGAGGCCCGATCAATCTCGGACCAGCGGGCATCCACCACTTCGTTGGTCCGGCAGGCCGTCAAAATCAGAAAGCGGAGCATCGAAGCTGCGGTGCCTCCTGCTGCGGACAAGCCGGTCATGAACTGCGATGCTTCGGCGTAGGGTAACGCTGGATGATGCCGCATGACGCGTTTCGGGCGCCTTGGAAGTTTCTCGCGGAGCTGTTTGGTGAGCTCGGCGGGATTTCGAAAATCGGTGTCGTCAACGTCGACGTTTTTCGCGATGATCGTTTCGATCCGTCCGCGGACACGATTGGCCGTCTCTCGCTTCTCAACCCAGATCGGCCGGAGCAATTCGTAGATGTGACTGGGCTTGGTCTCCGGGACAGTGAGTTTTCCGATAGTCGGGTAAGCGTAGCGTTTGAGCGAAGACGGCCATTGATTGCGGTGCTTCGTGCTCCAAGTCGACCAGTGCTCGCGAATATAGATTTCGGCGCACTGCTCGAAAGTAGGCAGGGTGACCTTGATCTCTACGGCTTTCGCTTTTTCGCGAGCGTCTCGCTTCTCCTGAACGACATCGATGCCAGGTGCGCTGCGATCACCTTTAGACTCTAAGACGCGCAGCATCGCGAGCCATGCGCGCATTCTTTAATGATACGTCCTTGAGGGAGCCTAGCTAGTTTCTGTCGCGAAACACCTGCATTTGTGTTGAGGGCGCTAGTTCCTCAATAAAACCAGGGCGAATTAACAGTAGATGTTAGCATTCGCCATGTGTTTTGGCGCGAGTTTCGTCGCGACTTCAATAAGCGTCCGATAGACGGCGCAGTGGTTTCACCAAATTACAGCGGATAAGATTTCCGCGGCAAGCGAAGGTCTTGAGGCGATATTGTCAGGCGGCTTTTCGTCTGCGCGATGATCGTTCCGCCAACAGGGCTGCGATCTTCATGAGGTTGTTGGCAAGCACGGCCGCCGCGACCCAAAGCTCAAAGCGCTCGCGACCTTCGGCGAGACAACGCTTCATGCCGCGACCGCGGAACAACACCGAGATGCGCCCCTCGATGCCCGCACGAAAGCGCTGGCCGTCCTTGAACTCCCGGCTCTTCTCATAAGCTTGGCGGTCGGGCGCCTTGGTGCCACCCCGTTGTGGGATGCACACTACCTTGACGCCTTGCTGCTTGCACGACATCACGTTCTTCTCGCTGAAGAAGCCGCGATCCGATCCATATAATTTGGGAACGTCGCCGAAGGTCTGCCTGTGGCGTACCAGCGAGATAACCACATGCTGTTCGTCGATGGGATTTCCGTCCAACACGTCATACTGCGTGATCAAGCCGCGCGCGCTTTCGGCGAGGAAGACCTTGTGGCCGAACTCGATCGGTGATTGCACCTTACCGCGCTTGATGAGGTCCGTGTGGGGCTCAAAAATCGAATACAGCTTCTCGACAGTTGGAACCTGCTCGCCGTTGAGCACACGGCGGCGCGACTGATCAATCACACGGTCTCCAAGACCACAAAAGTGCTCGATCTCTTTGCGCGTTTCCGCGATAGCCAGATCAGTGATCATATCTTTGCCGCGCGCTTTACGGGTTTGCCGGAGCGCCGTTCGTGCGCTTTCGATGACTTCCTCGGCAATGCCAATGAGTTCGCGATATGTCGCGGTCTGCTGCTCCTGGCGCTGCCTTGTGGTCATTCGTTGAATCTCTTGCATCCGGCGCCGCGCCGATCGCGTCCGATCTCGGAACCCCTTGATACGCCGGCGCGAAAGCGCTGTGGCGAGGCGACCGATCAGGCGCGTGACGACGCGAACGACATCCCACAATAGCGTGTTGTCGGTTGGATGATGAATGTCGGTCTGCACCACCGTGGTATCCACACGCAGCTTTTGGCCGTCTTCCAGTCCGAGCTCGACCGCCGCCTGCACCACCAGATCATTGATCGCCTTGAGCGTCTCGGGCGTGAGCCGATTGAAGCCGCGGTGGAACGCATCGTGTCGAGGCACTGGCAGACAATAGAAGTCCGTGAACTGGCGCAGCGTGCATCCGTCGGCAATCCGCTCACGTAATTCGCGATAGTTCCAGTTCTTGACGCGCATCAGAACCAGCGAGCGCAGCACCTGTTGCGGCGTCAGGCCGCTGCGACCCGTCTCGGCCTTCTTCAAACCCCGCCTCAGATCGCAGCGGACCTGTTCGATTATGTCCTCCTGATCGTCAAGAAAATCGGAAATCGCCTGCAGCAACGGCTCAAGGCACAGGCCCTGACGCACCAGTTCCCAATCAGCAAAACTGACCTGCCGCTCCGCTATCCGGGACACCGCTCAATCCTCGTCGCTCTTCGCAGCTCTGGCGCGTGCTCGCTTGAGCGCCTTGATATATCGCGGTGCCGCCTGGTGCAGCAGATCCTGCAGAGCCCGCCCATTGTCCAGGCTGCGCTGAACCTCCGGCACAAGCTCTTCCGGTACGTAGACGGCGATGCGACGCCCATTCGCGCGACCGTAAAGCACATAACTTTGATGCTGTTCGCCAGATTGACACGCCGCGCAATTCTCGCGGATGCACCGGCTCCGCCGCAGGCTCAGCGAACCCAGAAGCGCAGGCCAAAGATTCGCCAATTCACTCCGCAGCCAGTGCGAGACATCTGAAGGCGATTCCGAATCAACATGCTTCATGCATAACATGTGATAATACGCACACGTAAATGACAAGAAAAATCGTACCGAAAAAGCCAAAAAACACGCTATTTGCAGCGCTTTAATGCGTTTCGCGACAGAAACTAGCTAGGCCGAGCCAGCGCTCCTTACCGTCCTTACGGAATCGGTAAATCCAATTTCTCGACGTCGCGCCCTTCACGACAAGATAGAGACCATCGCCGTCGAAATATTTACCGGGCCGCGTCTCACGTTCGACGTCGAGTGGCCGGAGCTTGCCCGCCATGTGTTTCCCCTGGCAAAACCGTCCTCCTTTGGGTGCCTCCTATCTCCTCCGCGATCACCTTGTCTGACTTTCCATTGGCAAAGCGCCTCAACAGCAGTTTTTCGCGTGGGCTCAATATCACGACGCGTTCACCCGCCGGCTCGGGTGGCGAAGCGGCCTTTCCGTTCGTCTGGAAGTGCAGATCCACACCCATTGTCTATTCAATGCATGACGCTGAAAGACAGAGACTGTACACCGGACGGACGCTAGCGGGAAGAGTTGGTCGCGGAGACGTCAGGAACGCGCAAGCCCATTGAGGCGATCCCAATAGCGTCTCCGGTCCGCGATTGCCAAGACGTTCAAGATTGACAGGGCATCAGTCTATCGCGCGATAGCGGAGTGACCGCACTAGATTAAGCGACGTTTGTAGGACGTTCGGGGTCACTCCCCCCGGGGAGGGAAACAATTCGATTTGGGACCCACTATTTTCGTTCAGCTTTTAAGTGGTTCCCCCTTGATGCAGATCAATGGTCAGTCACTTGGTGGACGCAGCGTCCTGCAGCGCAACGAGGAGATCGGCCATGAATGACGCTGGAGTGGGCTGGATAGCAGCCATCATCATCGGCGGGATCGCAGGCTGGCTAGCAGAGCAATTCATGAAGAGCAGCATGGGGATGATCATGAATATTGTGCTCGGCATTGTCGGTGCGGCGATTGCTAGCGCCATTTTGAGTTACTTCGGGGTCCACCTCGGTGGATGGATCGGCTACCTGGTTTCCGGCTTCATCGGCGCGGTCTTGCTGATCTGGGTCGTCCGGATGATACGGCCCGCTTCCGCTTGAGGACATCGAGCCACGCCGGACGAAGGAAAGGTTATTTGCAAGTCCGATGCCGAGCGGGTCGGCTTTTGGGTCCTGTGTCCACTACTTGACCGACGCCCCGGACGATTTGTTTTATGGTAGGATCCATGACTTGTCCGAGCTTGCTCGCTTGCCAAATCGGAACCTTGTTTTGGTCGTCGATGACGACGCCTCATTGTTAAAGAGTCGGCCGTGAAGAATGTTTCCGAGCGCGATTTAGACGAAGCGGGGCGCCAAGAGGGCGCGAGCAAGGATCAGCAACAGGGCACGCAATAAACGCCTGAACCATCGCAGGAGCAGGCTGAAGTTGTAGCCGGCGGCGGCGAGCACGGCGTTGATGCGGTCGCCGTCGCGACCCTTGAGATGGTTGCGGCGCATCCGGTGGCCGTCCTTGAGATGGCCGATCACGGGCTCGACGGCGGCTCGGCGTCGCATCTCGCGGCGGAGGGCCTTGGTGACCCGGCGGACCTGGCCGCTGATCCAGACCTTGAACCGATCGGGATAGTTGTGGCCGCGATAGCCCTTGTCGCCGTGGATGCGGCGCACCGCAACACCTGTGAGCTTTTCGAGATCGGCGATGACGGGACCGAGCGTGTGGCCGTCATACGGGTTGCCGTGCAGCGCCTTGGCGTGCAGCACGAACTGGCCGCCCTTGGGCGCGGTGACCGGGGTGGCAATCGAGACCTTGCAGCCGAACTCGTAGGGCGCCCGAGCCTTGCCTTTGCCAATGCATTCGACCTCAGGCGCATGCAACGAATAGACCTTCGGCCCGCGCTGACGCTGCTCTTGACGGCGCACACGCGATGCAAGATCGAGCAGCGGACCGAAGCGGTCTTCGAGCGCTGTATTGCCCTCGATCTTGCGGCGGATGTCGCGGATGATGCGGCCGAGCCGGGTGCGCAGGAATTTAAGTTCTCGCCTGGCACGCTTGAACTGATGCGCATGGGTATAGCGCCCGACCATGATGGCGGCGCGCTTGGCCAGGCGCAAATAGCTCTGGCGCAGTTCGACACCCTCGCTTTTGGCCAGATCGACCAGCTTCTCGATCGCGCGGTGGGTGAGCCGGGCGTCGGTCGGATGCGCGATTGCCTTCTCCTGCACGGTGGTGTCCACCACAACCCGCTCGAGATCTTTGGTCTGGATCGCCCCGGTCCGGTGCGCCACCGAGAGGCTCTCTTGCAACAGCGCCGCGATCTGCTCCTCACCCAGCCGCTGCCGCCAGCGGGTCAGCGACGAGCGGTCAAACGGCAGCTCGTGCCGGAACACTACTTCGCCGCAGAAATACTGGAAATACGGGTTCTCTACCCACCTGTCGCACAGCGCCTCGTCAGAGAGATTGTGCATGTGTTTGAGGATGAACAGCCCCGCCACCAGCCGTGTTGGCAGCGGCGGTTGCCCCGGTCCGACACGGCATACCGAACTGAAACGTTTCGCCAGAAAATCCCAATTAATCTCCGCCGCAAGCCGCACCAGCGGATGGCGAAGGTTGATGATCGCCTCCAGCGACGAGCGAAACAAGTCGTCCTGGCGGTCGTCGCGCGGCTGGCTCATGGCTCCCCTCGAACAGCAAATCTGCCGTCAAAGGAATCACGAACCGCCGAAATCCGGAATCCCAAAACGCAAGAAAACCGAGACCCGCCCCCGGCTTTCTTGCAAAATCGAATACTTGCTCACGTCAAATCACAGCGACGCATCAATCACTTCCGAATTCTTCACGGACGACTAAAGAGCCTAGCGCGACTGCTGAGGGTCTTGCAGCACTCGCGTAGCGCCTAGCCAAACAGAAGCCACGTGCTCGCGACCAAAAGCAAAAACCTCTCTTGATGTGGATCAAGGGCCGAGTGAGACACGGAACCGCAATCTCGGTCGGTAAACATTAGCTCCGGGCAGCTCCGATGATAGAGTACGTCATTTTGATCGTGATGGTGATCCTCGCTATTGGGTTTGCGTGGTTGTGGTTCATCGAGCAAAAGAAAAAGCGAAAGAGAAAAGAAGCGCTTCAGCAAAGGGAGATCGAGCTATAGCGCAGCTGATGAAGATCGTGATGTCATAGATCGGTTACTCAAAAAGCGCGGTTTGTTGAGGCTTTATACAACGCCAAGCGGTCTCAATATCCGCGTCTAGGGCGTGAGTGTTGTCCCGAGTTTCATTTGGCAACTTCGACCAACTTTTGGGCGCGAAATCGCAATTAACGTCGCTCGCTGCCTCATGGCCAGCGTAGTAAAGATGTCGCGACAATCCACTAGAGCACCATGAAGTTGATCGCTGCGTTGACAGCCGCCTGCCGGCTGTTTGACTGCCGGTTTGGTATTTGGCGTTGCCATTGCTGGCCCGGAAACCATCGCAGACCGCGAAGACGCTTAGTGCAAATCGATCGGCCCACCCTACGGCACCACCGACGATGCGAACTGTCGGATGATGGTCAGACACGTAACAGCAGCGTCACGAGCGAGCGCTGGATCCGGCTCAGGGCTACGCCAATAGCTTGATGAAATGAAAGCGTCGGCGGCGTCCCGCGCGGGAAGGCGTGGATGGCAGGGGTCACAAGCAAAACCAAAGGAGCAAGCTACGAATGTCTTTGTTGCCCAATCGGAACCTATGACGACCACGGCATTCTGAGAGGAATGAAGCGACTGCTGCGGCAGCACGGGTACGACACTCTCCTGTTTCCATCCGCTGACGCCTTCAAAAACCACAACGATTTCGAAAACGTGGTTTGCATCATTCTGGACGTCCACCTGAACGATGGGTCAGGCATCGAGCTGAGACATCGTCTTAAAGCTGCCGAAATTTCAGTTCCCGTCATCTACATCACTGCGAAGGACAATCCCGCCGTTCGCGCAGTTGCGCTTCAATCCGGGTGCCTCGACTATCTCTTGAAACCCTTCTCGGCGGAGTCGCTGATCGAGCTGCTCAAGAGAGCATCGGCGGAGCCCATATAGGCGCTCCACCGTCACGAATTTCCATCTTGCGAAGCTCATTCATGCGCTCTTATCCCTTGCGGCAGCACTAGCCCGCCTCTGCCTCCCACTGTCGCTCGTTGCTACACTGGCAGAGTGATTTCAAAAATACAGCCTTTTGAACTTGTTTCGGTGAGCCGAAGATCACCGCCGTGATCCTCGATAATCCCCCGAGAAATGGAAAGTCCCAATCCCATTCCGGAAATCTTCGTAGAAAAAAATGGATCAAATATTTTGGTTTCGTTTTCGGTAGTGATGCCCGATCCGGAGTCTTGGACATAAAGCGAGACGACTGATTTTCCGTCATAGGTCGTGATCAGTCGAATAGCCTTTATGGCTGTGGGACCAATTGCGATTGCGTCAATCGCGTTCTTGACTAAATTCAAAATCACTTGCTGTAGCTGGATTGGGTCAGCCCTTAATTGCGGAACGTCGTCTTGAAATTCGGTTGAAACTGACACTCCGTGAACCTGCAGGTCGTTTTCAACCATCCTCAACACTTCCCGAGCAAGACGATTTACATCAATGATCGTTCTTTGACGCGCGGTCGTTTTAAACAGTGCGCGAACACCTGCAACTATTTCACTCGCGCGGCTGTTTTCGTTCTTCACGTCAGTTAGACAGGAACGCAATTCTGCGAGGTCAAGCGGCGTTGCTTTGAGACACTCCAACGCTGCGTCACAGTTCAGCGACATTGCACCCAGCGGCTGGTTGATTTCATGTGCGATTGCGGCTGTCGCTGCGTCCACGCTCAAGAGTCGGTTGGTGCGTTCGCGCCGATGTAAAATGATCGCGCTGGCGAGGCGTGAATAGAGAAGCGTTGTTTCGACAAGCAACACACTCAGCACCATGCAACTTGCGACCAGAATGAAGCAGCGAGCCGCGTACCAGCCGACAGTAAATCGTACCGAGCTACCGATGATCGCCACCAAGAAGCTTGGCATGTAGGCAAGCAAAGTCACCATCAACCATAAATCGAGGATGGTGCGTCTGCGAGCAAATAACACGGCGAGCGCGGTAGAAGCCCATAGCCAAAGCGCAAAGTTAGTTTGATTGCCAAACTGGGTCTGCAACCTGACGTCGGTAGTGTAAAAGCTCGGGAGATATTCCGTTTTCGTCGTCACGATCCAAGCCAGTCCAGCTATCAGGGCAAGGACGCAGGCAACAGTGATTATAATGGCGGTCATTGCCGGTCTGCCCTGCGGTATGGCGGCTCCGGTCGTATCCTTGGAGAACGCATAGACGAGGATCGCCGCCGGAAACGTAGTGTGCCAAAGCACATACATCCAAGCTGGAGTGTTAAGTGTGTCACCGATCAGACCAGCAGGGCCGTATGCCCCCGGAAAAGACAGCGTCTGCAAGAACGCGAACGAGCCGCTGAATATGTAACCGCTCGCGAGCGCGAGAATGGCGCGTTGAGGCTGGATCGAGAATTGAGCGAACAGAAGTGTTGCCGTTATAAGATCGACAACGCTCACGACGGTCTGCAAGACCGGGATGAAGGCATCAATTCGGCCGACCTGTATGCTCGCGAACGGTGCCATAACGGAAGCCGCGACGATCAAAACGATGACGACCCCCACCGCTATCGCCCGTTGCCGGTCGGTCGCTGGCATCGTCGCGATCACTAACGGGAAGTCTTGTGCCTGTTCTTGATGAACTTCCATCGCGGTCCATCCTGACCTTTAACTCTATTGGTTCAGATCGGTGCGGACTGAAATACGACGGCGAGAAGCTTCCCCGCTAGTCTGCCGCTGGCTTTGCGCGGCTATCTCGTCTGCCAGTGTGAGCCGGCTCATCCGCTGGAAGCGAATAACGCAGCCGCGTCAGGACCGCTGTTAAAGCACCCAAGTCAACCACCGCTGCGATGAACCAACGATCCTGCGCCATGTGGTGAAGGGTAGTCGATGCAATCGGTAAGTAGTTCTGACCATTTCCGACAGCAGCCCTGCGGATGTCGGCACCGTGATTTTACGGGCCACGTCGGGACGCCGCTTCCAATTCATTGCCGCGCAACAAGACAACCACGGCATCACAGCAGGCCATTGGGACAGTGTACTCAAGAACAATGTCCTTTGATCCAATTGTGAGCACCCCCAAGCCTATAGCATCCTTTGATCTGGGCCTTCGCTGTAGTCCACTTTGCTTGGGGAATAGATCATGTCTTATGGCGCCTCGATCGTCAGCCACGTCTACAACCCACCAATCACGGCCGAAGTTCTCTGCGGGATTTCTCGCGAGCAAGGATGGCGGCCCGGCACAATCGTGAAGTCCGCACCATCCCACCTTGAGATTGAGACCCAACTGGTGGTGGATCGGCTCTTGCGCGAATGCTTCACACGCAAATCGCAGCGTGGCACAGGCCGAATTGACAGCCCCTGACACGCACCCACGACCCCCCGGGGGGAGGGAACACGGCCACTTGGGCACGCCCTCCGGCGCGCTCTCTCGGCGCGTGTTTTCGCGAACCGCGCCTCCTGCTTATCGGCTTGGCCCTCTCAATTCGAGGGTAACGAGCCTTGCCAAAAGGGTCGCGGGATAAAGTTGGCCAATCACGCTTTCGATGTTGCATAGACTTCGCGCGAACGGATGCACCGGAACGATGTCGCCGTAGCCGGTTGATGTCAGCGTAACAAAGCTCATATAAAAAAGCTCGCTGGCGATTGAACGATCATCGTCAAATGCTATCCCTTTGATCGCACCCTCATTTGACAGGCCGACAAAGGCAAATAGCGTTGCAAAGGCCACTGCGATCAACAAGTATAGAAGGATCGCTCCGATAACTCGGTGATATGTGACATGCCCTTGCCTGAAAACGGCTTGGGTGACCACGACTCCTAGAGTGACCGCGATGATCAACCATGCGGCGGCCAAGATATGGAAGTGGAAGGGGACGGGGTAATACAGGCGAAGGAAAAATACGGCAATATTGGCAACAAGCGCAATCGACATCAAAACGAGAGCAATGGGACGGTTAGAAATTATCACCATGCTGCCGATGATCGCCAGCAAAAGGCCAATAGCGAACGCATGAAAGGCCGAAATGCCAATTGCTTGGAGTGGGGCGATGACAAATATTAATAAAATTAACACTCCGGTCTGGACCGTCAGCAGCCAGTCGATACGTTCCTCGCGAAAATTGCGCAAGCCGCCAATGGGATCTAAAGTCATCGTAGGTTGCTCCAATTGCGAAGAGGCAACCAATTGTCCTTGGCGCGGCTTAATACTTCGCTGACGCCGCCGTCGCGGAATGTCGATTGGGTCCTCGATAGACGTTCTCCGGCGTTGCCTCGCATCATAGTTCCGTCACGGATTTGCTTGAAGCTTCAAACGTCTGGGAGGCGGGAAACATGGGCAGGCCGATTGGTAGCTTGAACCGACAGAAGCCGTTCGCCGACGCGCTCCAGATGGAAATCTGCGCTGGCAATGACCCCCGTCGCTTGCGCACAATCGCCCAAAAACTGATCGAGATGGCCGAGGGTGGCGATTTGCAGGCGATCAAAGAGGTCGGGGACAGGCTGGACGGTAAGTGCGCGCAGGTAATGGAGCGCGGCGACGTCCCGGTGGAAATGCTGACCGACCGCGAATTGTTCGCGATCATTCGCGGCGGATCATGCGAGCCGGTTGATGAGCCGAACTATCCGATGATTGCCGGGCCTAAACAGAAGTAGTGCTTGGGGACTGATTTGGGGACCGTACCTGGCCGACGCATCTCGCGCAATTACAAATTGTAACGATAAGCGATCGCTATGTACAGTGTCATGCACGTGATTAGGATCGGGCGGGTTTCATCCAACACGGAGAACCCAATATGCCAGTCCTCAAGTCCCTCTCGTTCACCGCGCTTCCCAAGACCGGGAACGATCCTGTCCAGACGCGTCGGGCCAAGTTCGTCTCAAAGCTAGAGGAGCAGAAGCTGCTCCTGAAGGACCCCAACCACGTCCGGACCGTCCAGCGATGGGCGAAGGTCAACGGTGAGAGGCAGGCCACCACCAAGCAGCAAGCCGTCCGGCCCTGGTGGAAGACGGACCCGTCAGGACAGGTCGTCATGTCCATCAAGTTCGGGGCCAAGCCAATCGAGTTCGAGAAGGGCAAGGCCGGCATCGTCGTCCCCTCCAAGGACAAGCTTCCGACCGTGATCGATACCCTGATCGCGGCTGTCCGAGCCGGCGAGCTGGACGAACTCTTCAGCCAGGCAGCGAAGACCGGCGCGATCGGCAAAACGCGGAAGGCGGCTTGATCATCAGAGCTGGCCACTAACCTTACGAGCCGCCGCTCGGGGTTCAGCCAAGTACACGAATGGCGAACCCCGAGCGATTTCAACGGGAACTATCCCCCGAGAGGCCGATTATCTTACGTTAGGATCGGAGTTCGCTCATGAGGCGAAATCTCACGCGTGGCCACTTGTATCGGAGCATAGCCGGGGCAGTTTCGCTGCTCGTGCTGTGCTGCATGGCTCTCTTCGCTGCTTCCCGACATTTCGTGGCTTAGTAGTGAAGATTTGCAAGCATTCCGAGAGTCATCTCGTTGAGCTGGCAGACGGTTCGAAGTGGCAGATCTTTCCGGGCGACATGGATCTGACGTTGAACTGGAAGCCAGATACCGAGCTCGAGCTCGTCCGAGTGGACGACGAAGCGAGTTCTCACGTTCTGGTCAGCCTGTCCGACAATTCCAGCGTGCGGGTGTTACCCGTCGACGAGGAATGGTCGGTCAAGGACGTCAAGAAGATCTCGAGAGAGGGGTAGACGGGACGCAGATGATCTCGGTCCGCGTCTCCCACGTGGCCAACAAACCCAGCTCGTAAGTCTCGCGCGACAATCAAGGTGAGACAGCAGCGTCAATCAGGATGAGATTCGCCGGGGCTGGACGGACGGAGTGAGGGCGTAGCCCGAGCGAAGTTCGTCCAGCCCCGGCGGCGCACTTTTCCCCAAGGGGTCAGTGCGGTCTGGCGGTCGTGAGCGACTGGGTCAAGTGTCTGATTCGTCTCGAAATTGAGGGATCAGCGATTGCCCGGCCTTCACATCACCGACCACCAGATGAGGCTGTACATGATTTACCGACATAGCAAAGAAGCCACCGTTGCTGCCGCCAAGTCCGGCTTCAGCCGGGCAACCGGCTACCGCATCGAGGATGATCCGCGGCTGCCGTCGCAGAAGAAAGCGCCGCGAGGCCGCCGGCGTCCGGACCCATTGGCCGAGGTTTGGGACGGCGAGATCGTGCCGATCTTGAAGTCTGCTCCCGGCGTTCGGGCCATTGCGGTGCTCGACGAGATCCGGCGGCGCCATCCGGAGATCAGCGCCGGGATTCGGCGCACGCTGGAACGGCGCATGCGCACGTGGCGAGCCCTGGCCGGCCCCGAGCAGGATGTGATCTTCCGTCAGGAGCACGAGCCCGGCCGGTTTGGCCTGTCCGACTTCACCGACACGAGTGCCCTCGGCATCACCGTCGCAGGTGTCGTGCTGGAACATCGGCTATACCACTTCCGGCTCGCTTTCTCGGGCTTCGAGCATGCCCACGTCGTGCTCGGTGGCGAGAGCTTTGTCGCGTTGGCCGAGGGTCTTCAGAATGCGCTGTGGGTACTTGGGGGAGCGCCGCGCGAGCATCGCAGCGACAGTCTCTCGGCGGCATTCCGCAACTTGGACTGCGACGCTAAGGAGGATCTAACGCTGCGCTATCAGGCGCTGATGCGTCACTACGATATGACACCGACCCGGAACAATCGCGGTGTTGCGCATGAGAATGGCTCTATTGAGAGTTCGCATGGGCATCTGAAGAAGGCGCTGCAGGACGCACTGCTGCTGCGTGGCAGTCGGGACTTCGGCCACCTGGACGGATATCGCCGCTTCGTCGACGAGATCGTTGGCCGACGCAACGCCAACAATCGCAAACGGATCGAGTTGGAGCGGCCGATGCTCACCCCTCTACCCAGGCGGCGGACGGCCGATTACGAGGAGAAGATTGTCACCGTCACCTCGAGCGGCGGCTTCATCCTGCGTCGCGTCTTCTACACCGCGCCATCGCGGCTGATCGGCCATCGCCTGCGCGCGCACCTCTACGATAACCGGATCGAGTGCTTCCTCGGCGCAACACTGATGATGACGCTTCGGCGTGGCCAGCCGGTATCGCAGAGCAAGGGCGGTCACGTCGTCGATTATCATCATGTGATCCACGCGCTGCGCAAGAAGCCGATGGCGCTGAACAATCTGGTGTACCGTGATCAGTTGTTCCCGCGTCCGGCCTATGCACGAGCCTTCGAGGCATTGCACCAGGAAGTGGGCGACAAGCGCGCCTGCAAATTGACCGTCGAGTTGCTGGCGCTCGCACATGATCGCGGCTGCGAGGCTGAGCTGTCAGAACTGATCGACGCCGAATTGGATGCGGGTCGGTTACCGGATCTGGCATTCCTGCGTGAGCGGTTCGCTCCAAACCCGGCATCCGTACCTGAGATCAAGGTGGCGTTTGTAGCACTCGGCAGCTACGACGAACTTGCGGTTGTCCGTGCCGTCAGCCCGACCTCCAATGGGGAGGCCGTGGCATGACGAGGACGAACATTGTTGATGCCGCCCGCGTCGAACTCTTGTTGAATGAGTTGCGCCTGCCGAGCATCAGGCTGATGTGGGCCAAGCTCGCCGAACAATCCGACAGGGAAGGTTGGCCGGCGGCCCGCTTCCTCGCAGTACTCGCCGAGCACGAGATGGCCGACCGTGGCCGCCGCCGCTTCGAGCGGCATCTCACCGAGGCGCGGCTGCCCGCCGGCAAGACGCTCGCCACCTTCGACTTCGAGGTCGTGCCAATGGTCTCGAAAGCGCAGGTGATGGCGCTGGCATCCGGCGACGCCTGGTTGGAGAAGGGCGCCAATATCCTGCTCTTCGGCCCTCCTGGCGGCGGCAAGAGCCATTTGTCGGCAGCCCTCGGGCTCGCCCTGGTCGAGAATGGATGGCGCGTGCTGTTTGTCCGCACCACCGATCTGGTGCAACAGCTCCAAATCGCTCGTCGCGAGCTCGCACTCGAAAGCGCGATCGCCAAGCTCGACCGCTACGATTTGCTTATCCTCGATGACATCGCCTACGTCACTAAGGATCAAGCCGAAACCAGCGTGCTGTTCGAGTTGATCGCCGCACGTTACGAGCGGAAATCCATGCTGATAACGGCCAATCAGCCATTTGGCGAATGGGGCAAGATCTTTCCCGACCAGGCTATGACGCTTGCCGCCATCGATCGCCTGGTCCATCACGCAACGATTCTGGAGATGAATGTCGAGAGTTATCGCCGCCGCGAGGCCCTCGATCAAAAGCGTGGTCGCGGCAGGCCCCCAACCCACGCGACAATCAACAAAACAGAGAAGGCCGATGGCTGATTGACGTTCCGCGTCAATCAAAGCCTTGCCAAGACATCGGCCAACGTCAATTATCCTTCCGCTCGCCGCCTCTTCTCACCCAGATTGACGCGCCGTTCTCATCCAGATTGTCGCGCGATACACGTAAGCTTCGAAGACCCTCACCTGATCCCGGACGGCGTCCGATCCGGGCCGTGCGCCTGATGCCAGCAGAGCGTCGATCGCGCAGATCGCCTCGACTGCAACAGCTGGTAAGGACGTTTCCAGCCAGCCTATCTCGAAGCAGGCGGCTCTTACCCGTCGCAGCTCCGTTCGAGAAGCTCCGGCACGCTTTGCTTCGGAGATAGCGCTCAACTTCGGGGCCATGAGTATCCGGTCGTGCTCATCGGGCCGAAGTATCTCGGACGCCAGCTGCCGGACCCTGAAGGACCGCTCGAAGGCGTCTTCATCGCAGGGCGGATATGATCTCCTGATGCGCCAGAGCGCGGCCAATCCGTTGCCTAGGTCGGAGGAGTCTAGTTTTCGGAGATGATCGAACGCATCGGCTGGACTGGCCATCCATTTTATAACGGGTAGACCCCTGGAGGTCTTTGCCGTCCGGTGGACAAGGCGTTCAACAGCGTCGGTGTCGACACGATTCGTTGCGACGCTGGCCCGTCTGGCTCGCGCGATCAACGATCGCGTCAACTGATGACATTCAGGCAATTCGGACTCGATGCGCTCAGGTTTCGCGCACGCCGGCCTGGCTACCAGGGCCATAGCTGCGGACAGGATGGCTTGGCGACGATCTAACTCCATCCCGACCTCCCTGGGACTCGAAGGGCCGGCTATAAACTGAGGAAGACAGAAGGAACAGGGCCCTGCCCTCAGATCACGAGGGAGCCCGGCCAGGCTGTCTTTTGGGTTTTACCCGGTAAAACCCTTGGCCGAATCCTCCGCGCATGGGCGGGGGCCTTCAGGGATCCGGCGCCCCGGACCTCCGCCCTATTAAGCGCATCATTGGAGACTGAACACCGTCTGCAAGAGGCCCTTCACCGCCTCGCGGGTCGCAATTGCAGCGGCCTCATTGTAGCCGATGTGGGAATCAATCTGCACGCAAGGGTCCGCGTACGTAAACGGCTGGCCGGTCTCGGCATTGATGATGATGCCGAGAGGCTCTTCCTTCAACTTACACTCACCTACACGCTGCGCACCCTTCAATACGGTCGGTGTCTTCGGTGCGAGCGGATTGTCGAAGACATGGTGTGCGTCCGGGAATTCGGTCAGCTTGGCATCCTTGCCGGCAGCGCGCAGGCGTTCGAAATAGTGACGGCATGGAGCTACCGGGTTGTAGTCGTCTGCCGCGCCATGGAACTGCCGGATGGGCACCGTGCTGACTTCGGTGTCGCCGATGATCGCGATGCTGCATGACGCATAAAATGGAATGTACGCCGCAAATTCGACACCTGGATGCCAGGTCTTCTGGAAGCGCGTAAAGCTGGCAGCGAGCACGGCTTGTCCGCTTCGACAGCAGCCGATGTGAACGCGGCGTTCGGTGAGGCAAATCGCCGAAGGTCGCGCCGACCCCAAAGATAAGCCCATAGCGGTAATGCGGGGAAAATAAATAGTCTAGGGCGAAGGCTCGCAATTGCGCCGGGAGGCTGCCCGCACTACCGTCAAGCCCACCGTACCTAGCGCCTTCACCGCGCGAGACCTTCGAGGTGGGCATCGATCTGGGCTCGCCGGTGTCGTTGGACTAGTTCGACCGCCGGCCTTACGCGTTCGAAGCCAAGATATCGGCCGTCAGCGTGCAAGTGAAGTGAAGATGACAACCGTTAGCAACTAGCCGAGGAGAGTTAAAAATGGCCAGTAAAATGCCATCGATGACAGCACTTTTGGGATTGCTCGCGATTGCGGGCTACCAAAACCGCGACAAAATCGCCGAGATGCTCAAGGGCGCAGGAGCAACCGGAGACAGGCCCGGCAGCGTTACGCAACCGGGTTTGGGCGGCGTGCTCGGTAACTTGGGTGGAGAGGGCGCGACGGGCGGCGTGGGAGGTCTTCTGGGCGGCGGTCTTGGTGAATTGTTCGAACGATTCAAACAGAGCGGTCAGGGAGAGGTTGCTCAGTCGTGGGTCAATGACGGCCCCAACAAGGAGATTGCTCCACCTCAACTCAAACAGGCGATTGGAGCGGATGTCCTCGCAGCCCTGGAGAAGCAAACCGGCCTTTCGCAGGACGAGCTTCTCGCCAGGCTTTCGCGCGAATTGCCGGCGGCCGTCGACAAATACACGCCGGACGGCCGGCTTCCGGGTCAGAACACTTAAACCCTTAAACCATGGAGGAACGCGAGATGGGCATCATCTGGACGATCATCATCGGGTTTATCGCGGGCGTTATCGCTAAGTTCATCATGCCGGGACCCAATGAGCCACAAGGGTTCATCCTCACCGCCATCCTCGGCATCGTTGGCGCTTTCGTAGCCAGCTTCCTCGGACAAATGCTCGGCTGGTACGGACCAGGCGAAGGAGCCGGTTTGATCGGCGCGGTGGTCGGCGCGATCATCGTTCTTTTTGTATACGGGTACTTTGCTGGCCGGAAAACGGCCTGACTGGTGATCGCTCCGCAAACCCGACTTTGCAATACTCAATTGAGGAGAGAGCGGAATCGGGGAATGGATCTGGATGCCGCCCAATCTCGCGGGCATCTTCTGTGCGATTTTGTGCGCGCGAAGGAGCTAGCTCAACATTTGTTCTTTACGTCGTGACCTGAAAACCGCGTAACCGCGCTGCGTTCTCAAGGACGGCGAGCTTCGAGGACGTGCGCCGCTACCAACTGCATCTGGCGGCGAGCGGCGTAGGGGTGCCGACCATCAACCAGACCGTGTCGACGCTGCGGTTCTTTTTTAAGGTCACGCTCAAGCGTCACGATATCGTCGAACACACCCATGTCATTCACGAGCTGCGCAAGCTGGACCTCGCGATCCGCCGCTTCCTGATCCACGTCCTGCCCAAGGGCTTGCACCGCATCCGCCACTACGGCTTGTTCGCCAAAGGCTCTAGCGCCGACAACATCGCACAGGCGCGTGAGCTGCTCGCAGTTGCAAAACCTGAAGGCCAGCCCACCGCTGCCACCGTCGATCCCAGCAAGCCGAGCTGTCTATGCTGTGGCGGTCGCATGATCATCATCGAGGTCTTCGAACGCGGTTGCACGCCACGGCACCAGCCAACCGCTCCAACAAACCGCATCAGGATCGACACCTCATGACTGCGTTTCAATCCGGCAAATCTGCTCATCGCGCTCGCGGGCTCTCCACCGGCCACGGCAGAGCACACTCAGATTTCCAGCTGGCATCTCAAATCGTCCGACAGTTTACGATGTCCGATTCGAGCGATGGCTCGTTCTTGAGCCGCTTCACCGTCGGCCCACTTGCTGGATCGGCCCGACCCCAATCACACACCTCACCCGCCGCGCTCAAATCCCCATAGCGCTTGCCGCACCGCTCTACGTCACTTAAACGCGGTTACCTTCCTTGGAGGCTTTCGGACGCCGGCCGCCGAACGCGCCGCGAGGTCCTTCAAGCGGCCGGCATCCGAAACCCTTCACAAAAGCAGACCAACGCGCGACCGCACATTTGAGTGCGCTTCTCCCCGCTAAGCAGACATCGAGCGGAGCCGCTTCCACGTCTGCTTTGGGCCAAAAGCCGGCGTCTCAAAATTCTCGCTGAAAATTCCAAAAGCAGATGGTCGGCTTGAGCCGCGAACTTCGATTGCTGGAAGAGGGTGCTCGCACCACCACCGGATACAAGACGATGCGCTGGAGCGCATGGCCACGACCGAATGACCTAAATCGACGCCCCTGTAGTGCGCAGCCGGTTTTGAATTCTGTCGTCCCCGCTCGCCCCGTCTCCGCCATCGGGCTGGCGGTCTTATGCGGTGCGCCATGGAGACAGTCGCGGAATCCACCGCGGGACGTTGGCCCGGAAATCCTCGTACTGGGTCCCAAACCTCTCAGCAAGCACCGGCTCCTCGTACGTCAGGACAAAGGCGTGGAAGGCGAGCCACATGAACCCGCCGTAAGTCATGAGACGCCAGTCGCCGAACAGGATCGCCTGGCCCAGAATGACGGCGACTACGGCAACGTATATGGGATTACGCACGTAGCGATACAGGCCCGTCACCACAAGGTTCCGCGTTGGTGCGATCGGCGCCGGCGTGCCGAGCCCTTGCAGAGCAAAGCGCGCAAACGAGTCAACAAGCCCGGGTAAACCCGCGACGATCAACAGTATCCCGACAACGCGCGTCGCCTGCAGATCGAAGAATGGCGGCAGAAATTCCCAACGTGTGATCCACCACGGAATGAGCCCCGCCACGACGCTGGGCGCAGCCACAAAAAAGAGGGCGGAGCCTAGAATGGCCATCGTCATTGTTCGTCTCCATGCGCCTTACAAGCTCACGGCAAAAAGCCCCCATCGTCCCGGAAAACCCTTGAGTTCGTGGGATCCGCGTTCGCAGAATTTCAGGCCTGCGCCGGCCACGAGGTCGGTGACAACTCTCGATACCAGGACTTCGCTCGACTGGGATTGCGCCATCACGCGAGCGGCCGCATGCACGGCTATGCCTCCGATATCCCGACCTCTGATTTCAATTTCGCCGGTATGGAGACCGGCACGCAACGGCAAGCCAATTTGGTTTGAGGCTGCTCCCAGTGCCAAAGCGCATCGGACGGCGCGGCCGGGTCCGTCGAACGTCGCCAGAATGCCGTCGCCAGTATTCTTGATCAGAATCCCGCGATGCTTCTCGACCATTTGCCTTGCGAGGTGATCGTGACTATCCAGCAGTCGACGCCATGTCTGGTCACCCATATCGGCGGCGCTGCGCGTCGAATCGACGATATCCGTAAACAGAACCGTGGCCAGGACGCGTTCGAGATCGGTCGAAGAACTCTCGCGATGCCCGGTGACAAACTCCTCGATATCGCCAAGCATCCCTTCGACATCGCCGAAGCAGTAGGCGTGGTCACTTCCGGGGCATTCGATAAGTTTGGCATCGGGAATTTGCGTCGCCAAATCCCGTCCCCCCATCAGGTTGGGCAGGACCTTCTCGCCGATCTCATTCTCGCGGAAGGCCGCCTCATACTGTTCGAGGCCAAGCCTCCGCAGCCAACCTCCGACATCCATGTCGGCGCCCCGGTTCGAGCAGTGCTACATGATCCCCCAGGCGAGACAGCATGTCTATGGGAATGACCGGTTTGGGTCCAAGAGAACGAACCCGCTTCGCAGGAGCGCGCTGCGCGCGGAGGCGGTGGCGCCGATGGAGTGACGAGTTAAGCGAGAGTCCGGTGACAAGCCGGGCGTCCTGTCTTGAGAATCGAGGGGTCAACCAACCTCACCTCAAGACAGGAGCACCCCGATGAGTGATAAGCCCATCAGCCCGCTGCGCCGACGCATGATCGAAGACATGACGGTGCGCAACTTCGTCGAGAAGACGCGCAACGATTATATCCGGCACGTCAGGACGTTCACAACCTTTCTCGGCCGCGCGCCGGATACGGCCGCGCCTGAGGATCTTCGCCTTTTCCAGCTGCATCAGACGCAGACCGGCGTGGGGGCCTCGAGCATGTTGCCGGTGAAGTTGCTGTCGCGGCTGTTCCGGCGCCTGATGCTGGAGATGCTGCTCGCCGCACACGACGCCGGCCGCCTGCAGTTCTTCGGCGACCACGCCCACCTCGCCGGCAAGGCCGCGTTCAAGGCCTATCCCCCGCTTCGGACCAAGTGGTTCGTCTATAGCAAGAGGCCGTTCGCCGGGCCGCGAGCAGGTGCTGGCCTATCTGTCCCGCTACACCCACCGCGTCGCGATCTCCAACAGCCGCCTCATCGCCGCCGACGCCACCGGCGTAACGTTCAGCTACAAGGACTACCGGATCGAGGGACCCGGCCGCTACAAGACCATGACGCTCAAGCCGGACGAGTTCATCAGGCGGTTCCTGATGCACGTCCTGCCCAACGGATTCCACCGGATAAGGCACTACGGTCTGCTAGCCAGCGCCACCAAGACCGAGACCATCGAGCGGGCGCGTCAGCTGATCGCTGCGGCCACACCTGCCCAAACGGCGCCGACGCAGCCGGCTCCCGATAACGCCGCGGCGACAGACAACTCGACCAACCCGTGTCCGTGCTGCGGCGGCCGCATGATCACTATCGAGACTTTCAAGCGCGGCTCGACACCGCAGCATCGGCCGACCGGTCCAATCATCGCCGTCAGGATCGACACATCATGACCACGATCGCCGTGCTCCAACGACGCACCAACAACCTTGCCCAACGTCGGTTGCAGACCGGCGCCGACCACGCTCGCGCAGATGCGCCGTCCCGACGGCTAAGCATCCCTGCAACCGACACACTCAACAACAGTCTCAATCATCAATCCGAGCTCTGGCTGCCTACCAGCTGCGTAACCGGCCGCCTCGAAGGATACCGCGCTCCCGCGCTCACACCTTCCGCATCAGCCAAATCCCCATAGCGGAGCGCGCGGCATTCTCCGCGACCCTTCCCCCGCGGGTTCTTTCCTTGGCGGCTTTCGGACGCCGGCCACTGGTGTATGTCGCGCCGCTGGCGTTGGCCGGCATCCGAAACCCTACACATTTCCGGACTCATGCATCGCAGCAATTGCGTCCTATTCGATGACCTCGTCGGCACGGGCGAGCAGCGCAGGAGGTATCTCAAGGCCAAGCGCTTTCGCGGTTTTGAGATTGATGACTATCTCGTATTTCGTCGGCGCCTGCACCGGAAGCTCGGCCGGTTTTTCGCCTTTGAGGATCCGATCGACGTAACTCGCTGCGCGGCGGTACTGATCGGTCGAGTTTGTCCCGTAAGAAGCGAGACCGCCGGCACTGACAAAAGATTCCCCAGCGTAAACGGCCGGCAGACGATGCTTAGCCGCAAGCGTGACGATCAGTTCACGATGGGCGGCAAGTGACGATCCGGGCCCCACTACGATGAGCCCGCCATTCGAGGCCGGCGCGAATTTCATAATGCCTCCCTCGATCTCAGCTGCGTCGCGCAGGCCGACAGGAAACAACTCCACTCCAAACGATGGTGCTACAGTCTGGATCGCAGCAAAGCCGGCCAATCCGGCAGCGACGGCAGCATCCCGGATGACCGCCACGCGCGTTACGCCGGGTGCAATTTCCTTGAGCAACTCCAGCAGCTTCGCGCTCAGACTAAACTCGTATGAGGTGAAACCAGTGGCGTTGCCGCCAGGCCGCGCCAAACTGGCAACAAGCCCTGCGCCAACCGGGTCAATGGTCGAAACGAAGACGATAGGGATGGTGCGGGTCACCTGCTGCAGGGCCGTGACGATAGAGGCAGCTGTGCCCAGAATGACGTCCGGACCCAACGCGACCAATTCTGCTGCGTATTTGCGAAATCGCTCGGTATCCCCTGCACCCCATCGATAATCAATCCCGATGTTGCCGCCGACTTCCCACCCCAATTGCTGCAATCCGTGGACAAATGCCGCGCTCCGAGCCTGCCCCCGTGCATCGTCTGCAGCGGTAGACATCAGCACACCTATACGGCGCACGCTACCAGGTTGTTGCGCGCGCGCCGAGAGTGGCCACGCCGCTGCAACGCCAAGCAGTGTGATGAAGTCGCGCCGTTTCCAGTCGAACATGGGGCTTCCTCCCCTCAGGCAGGCGCGCCGCCAACAACGAGCACTGCAGCCGACGGCAGGAGCGGGTCGGTTGCCCGAATAATTATAGCACATCACGACGCGGCAGCAGACTGCCTGCGATGCAGGATTTCGACTTGGCTGATGTCCGCCTGGGGTCAAACTGAGAAGTCTGGGTGGGGCCACCGGGAAGTCGGCTTTACCTTCAAGAACGGACATCGTCAGACCGGCCCGGTTGGTCCGGTTCGTGCCAAACTCGGACATTAGCCACGCTATTCGAACCTCGTCTCGCGCAGGCGAGCTTGCTGGCGCAGACAAGCGACCGCGAGGAATCGGCGCGCTCACGCGCGATACCGGTTTGTGGAGACAGAGACTGCGACTAGGCCGTACTGCGCGGCGCAGATGGCGCAAACGGGCCACCTGTGCCGCATAGGAAATATCTACTGGCAAACATACAAAATGCCGTCGCCCCCTTTGATCAGGGTGCCGGGATCGCAAGCAATGCCGTTGCGCGTCCTATAGTCAGCCCAGCCGCTGTAGCAGGTCCAGGAACCGCCCCCGCCGGCCGTGCCATACCCGTACCCGCTCGCGCTGCCGACCCCACACCAGGGGCCGTCAGCGTAGTAAGCCCGCACTGCGTACCAAGAAAGACCAGAGTAGGGCGTGTTGATGCCGACGTCCGCGCCGCCAACCAAGCCGCCTTTGCCTTGGTAATAATGATTATAGGGATGTACAACGAGCCTGTGATACGCCTGCGCCTTATCGACCGACAGCGATATTCCACCTTGCTCGGACCAGCCAAAGGAAAACATGGCCGCACACGCGAAAGCGGAGGTCGCAATGGCGATCTCCTTTGCACTTATCGTCTTCATGGGTGTTCTCCAAAAATGAACTCAACGCAATGACAGGAACCCAGCCCGCGGCGGCAGGTTTGATTTGGATCAATGGTCTGGGAAAATAGCAGGTACGCAAACACTGGCGCCGCGCTGCGCGTCGACATGGTCGAGCACCGGTGGGCGGATCAAGAAAGCCACAAGGGGGGAACGCGCGCCAGATTGAGGAATTGTGGCAGCAATGGCCCGTCGTTCAGCTTCTTGGCCCGCGCCGAGCGCTTCTTCCACTGGCGGGGCCACAATAGAACCGCCAGTGGAAATCGACGCCGCCGACGGTTAGCTAAAAACCGTTCGCAATCCGAGCACGATCATCCAGGCGATGAGCGCGGAAAGTACGGCGAGCCATGCTTCGGATGCTGCGGTGTTGCCCGGCGACAACTATATCCGGACTTCTGGATTTTCGCGGCGCGGGCGTGAGGCCGGATTTCAAATGGAATAAGACGCTTCTCAAAGCCTGAGGCTACTAAGAGGAGAACATCTTCTGGATAACCGGATCGCTGATCGGCGGTAAATCTAGCGCAGACAAACGTGGCAGCATCGTAAGCAAGCGCTCTGGTCGCCGCACACTAAGTCGGCGTGTCCATCCCGGTCCGTTACGCCTCAGCAGCCCCTCATCAGAAAACTTCGAGATTTCACGCACCACTGTCTCAACGGTCAGTCCTAGGTAGTCGGCGATATCGTTCTGGACCATCGGCAGTGTAATTTCACCGTTAACGCCAAGTCGGCTGTTCATCTCTAAAAGAAATGCCGCCACTCGCTCCGGCGCCAGCAGCCCAAGCATGACGCTGTGGTCTTCTGCACGCAAGAGGTCACGCATCGTGATGTTCCAAAGACTGCGAGCGTGCGCTTTCTGCACAAACGCTTTGTGTCTCACCCGATGGACTGTTGTTGCCGCGACAACTGCTTCCGCGCTCCAACGATAGCGTGGCCCGGGTTCTAATCCGAAGATATCTCCGGGAAAGTAAAATGAACCAATCTGACGGCGTCCGTCGTTAAGCTCGCTGAAAATACGGATCGCACCGGTGGCAACCTGATAAACGTAGGTTGCTGCCTCGTCCCTTGCATAGATTTTTTCGTTTTTTCTCGTAGGAATAACTGCTGTTCAAATTGTCCTCTTGCGGGCGCACTGTAGCGGAGAACGCCCGATGGCGCAAAGGTTGACCTCGACCAACGCAAAGTGCCCAAAAAGTGGTCGCGGGAAAAACTCGTGGGTTTAGTCACCAGCCGCCGGAGAAACAATTTCAGGTCGCGAGACCGAGCACTTCCTTGAATAGACCGGCGGGCCGCCCTTTTGATTGATCTGACGGGGGCCGGTCGAAGGAAATATCTTTCGAGATCGCCGATGTCCGGGTTGGTCGGGTAGGATCGAGGCGCGGATCGGGCTTCGAATGATGCCGACGTTTCCTCGATCCCCCCTATCATCCGTACGGCGGGTTTTCCCCAGTACGGCTGGAAGGCTGGCTTTCCAAGCAGTGCCTTCCTGGATGATCAGCGGCTTAAGCCTGCTCCCGACATGCGCCGTCCGACATCCAGTTTGCATCCACCCTTCGTGCATTTCGTGGTCGCTACGGTGGTCCGCTCTAAGTCGGGCCTGAGGAACTCGATCATGCACCGCCATGCGGTGGAATACTCCACCTACCCCAGGGGCCCTCGCTCGGGTCCGGGTTGTAGTGTCCCGGTCCGTCATCACTTAATCGGCCCCATCCGCCCCACTCGCAGGCACATCGCGATTTCACCGCATAGCGACTTATACGCGATGCCTTCGCTGTGCGGGAGCGCCTAGGCGACCCGCGAGTGGTTCCGAACTTTCACTGCACATTCCTTCCTGGCATGCCGTCCTCTCCGACCCCGGGGAGTCCAACATCGATATGTTCCAGAACTTCGATGCCGACATGGCCTTCGCCGTTTGACCACCGGCTCGGCACTCCCGACACTCCCGCAATCCGTTCCGCGCGGGTTTCCGATTTCGTGGCTTCACTGGTTCGCTTCCGCTACGGCCTGCCAGGTTGCTCGCCCCCCTGTACGGATCGGACTGGATCGCCCAGCCTTCGGGGACTTTTACTTCCAGGCTTTCAACGGATCAGTCTCCCTCTCCGTTGCTGGATATAACTACAACAGTAGCTGGATCTCCTTCTGTTGGCGGGACTTGCACCCGCTGGAATGGCAGCTAGCTTCGCTGCACGGTCAAACTCGGAAGAACTCAGTCTGAGTAAATGTCTTCCGGGTTACCCTTGAAAGCGGACATCGCTCGATACAGTTGGCATGTCGCAAACGTGCCAAAAACGGACGACATGAGGCGTATCGGCGGCTTAACCCTTAAGGCCCATCGATGCCATAGCGGGCACGTAGCTCCGCCGCCTCGTCCGTGTTGCCCTGAGCATCGAGGGCGTCAGCTGTCACGCGGGCGGAGTCCTTGGTCCAAGGATGGTTCGGCCCTGAAGCCATTTCATGTGCCGCGAGTGCCGCTTGCCCAAGGGACAGAGCCTTGGTGGCGCGCCCTGTGTCGAGACAGTGGCGCGCGTAATGACTGCAATGGCGCTGCGTTTGAGGATGTCCCAGGCCGAGCGCGTTTTCCTTGATGGCAATGACCCGTTTGAACAGAGGCTCAGCGTCATCCGTGTGACCGCTCTTGCTCAGCAGGCGGGCAATGTTGCTGAGGTCTGTGGCCGTATTGACATGCTCGGGGCCGAGCACCTTCTCATCGATCGCCAGCGCGCGCTCGACGAGCGGCTGCGCTGCCGCCAGGTCGCCCTGGGCCTGAAGCACGTAGGCGAGGGTGCAGAGACTCATCGCTGTATCGGGATGCTCGGGGCCGAGCACCTTTTCACGGATCGCCAGCGCGCGCTCGACGAGCCGCCGCGATCCCGTCAGGTTGTCCTGGGCATAAAGCAAGCCGCCGAGGCTGTTCAAACTCGTCGCTGTATCGGGATGCTCGGGGCCGAGCACCTTTTCACGGATCGCCAGCGCACGCTCGTAGAGCGGCAGCGATCCCGCGAGGTCGCCCTGGTCCTCAACCAAGGAGGCGAGGCTGTTGAGGCTCAACGCCATATAGGGATGCTCGGGGCCGAACACCTTTTCACGGATCGCCAGCGCGCGCTCGTAGAGCGGCCACGATCCCGCGAGGTCACCCTGGGCCTGAAGCAAGGAGGCGAGGCTGTTCAAACTCGTCGCTGTATCGGGATGCTCGGGGCCGAGCACCTTTTCACGGATCGCCAGCGCACGCTCGTAGAGCGGCCGCGATCCTGTCAGGTTGTCTTGGGCATAAAGCAAGCCGCCGAGGTTGTTGAGGCTCAACGCCGTATCGGGATGCTCGGGGCCGAGCACCTTCTCATAGATCGCCAGCGCACGCTCGTAGCGGGGCCGCGCCTCTAAATAGGCGCCGCGGTAAAAAAAATACTCGCCGGCCCGGTTCAGAAGGTCGGCGCATTCCGCGCTTGCAGCAGCGTTAACCACTTCGGTCTCGCAGACCGAGAGGAGATGCGGCGTCAGCGACGCGCAGCGCGGCCAGGAGGTCGGATTTCCAATTCCGTCGCTCGGATAGACCGCTAACAGTGCCGCAACGAGCGCGCGCCACGATTGATCCCGCAATTCGCCCTCGCACCGTACCGCAGCAACCTCCCGCACCAGACGATGGAGGCGAATGGCGTCCGCCGCGATCGACGCATCGCGCTCATCCACGATTGTCTCTCGATAGACGAGCGCTAAGGTGCGCAGCGCTGCCATGGCCTCGTCGAGGCCGTCATCCGCGAGCATCAAGGCGAGCCGCTCACCGAATTTTTCACGCGCCTCGGCAAATAGGAACAGCGGGATTGGCTCCGGCGCTAGCAATGCGGCGTGGATGATCAGCGGCTCGGCGGCGGGATGAAGCTTGGCGGCCTCCTCGATGGCGAGCGCGAAGGTCTTCGCCACCGTCAGCCCGTCGTGATACTCGGCCGGCGCATGGCGCGCGTCGTCCAGCAGTCGCGACGGCGCGGTCTCGAAGCGCTTGCGATAGTCGGCAAGCGAAACGTCGAGCCGCTCGCAATAGGCGGCGGCCTGCTCGTGGGCAAGCGGCAGGCCGCCGAGTGCCAGCGACAGAGCCTCGGCCGCATTGCGCTCCGCCTCGCGGCCAGTGCGAACGATAAGGTAGTCGGCGCCGATCTCCTTGGGCCACAAGCGGATTTCCACCGGCGCCGCCACCCCGCGCCAGGCATGGGCGTTCGACGTGACCAGCACCCGCGCAACACCGCCGCGCGGTAGATAGGGCTTGAGCGCGTCGGCATCCACCGCATTGTCGAAGATGAGCAAAATGCCCTCGCCCTCGTGCCGCAGCCGTTCCATCATCGCCTCGACCGCCGGCTCCTCTTTGTCGTCCGCGCCGACCCAACCCAATCGAATGCCGAGCGCGACAAGATCGGCGCGCAGGGTGGATTCCGCCTGCGCCCTGATCCACCAGGTCGCCCCGTAGTCACCACGACGGCGCTCTGCGTAAGCGGCAGCAAGCGTGGTCTTTCCGACGCCGCGCAGCCCGTGCAGGGCCGTGATAGCGACGCGGCCTTCGTAGCGTTTGAGCGCCGTCTCGATCGCTGCGAGCGCATCGTCGCGCCCCATGAAATGCCGTGGGACACTGATGGGGACGTTCGACAGCGTTCCGGGGAATCTTTGGGGAGGCCGCGTGGAGGTCGTCCCGGGTGAATATTTCACACCGCCGGGAAAGGCTGCGCGTTGTGCTGGTTTTCCGGCCGGCTCCAGGAAGGCTTTGAGACGCGCCCGTGCCTCCTCTTCACTGGCGCCGTAGAGATTGCAGCGTTTCACTTGGGAAAAAAGCGTCCTGGTCTCGCAGTGCTCGACGAAGACCGGAAGCGCGAAGCCCGGCCGCTCCGTGGCCGCCCATTGTGCTGCGCGGCGTTCCCAACTCGAATAGGGTTTGATGAGGTATACGGCGGAAATGACGCAGAGGATGTGGTCGGCCGCTTGGTGGCGCTCCTCCATCCAGGCCATGATGTCGCCGCCGCCGGAGATTTCCCACTCATGAATGTGCGGCACGTGACCGAGGGCTTCGAGTTCGTGCCCGATCCAAAACGCCCAGTGGCGATCACTACTCGTATAGCTGACGAAAATATCGGCCACGTCGACGCTCCTCGCGACGGACCAGCCCTGACGCACGGGTATGATCGATGCGGACTGACAACAGCGCAAGCCCGTCTGCGCTGCAGAAGGGCAAGCTGCGCCGTTTTCCTAAGTCGTACCGGAGTACGGCATCGGAAAAGTGCAAATAAGTCAAGGGACTGACTTACGCGCCAAAATCTTTTGCGCACCGCCCTCGGTCGAACTTCCGGAATGGGTGTGCGCCGTGTTCATTCCGGCATTCCGGCGAGGCGATAGGCTTCCTGTATCTTCGCAAGGTCTTTATCTCTGAACGCAGCCCGCTTTCGTGTCTCGGACACGCGATCAGATGGAGAGAGAAGAGCAACCTGCTGCCAGAGCTTTTGCGCAGCTTCGATGTTGCCCAACATCGCATGACAAGCCATTGCTGCGCGCAGAGCTGCCACATTGCTCGGGTGACGACGCAACCCATCGGCTGCGCACTTGAGCCCCTCCTCGTAGTTCCCAAGAAAGAAACAGGCGTAAGCTAGCAAGGATTGTGCAAAAAAGATGCGGGGATCCAACGGGCTTAGTCTCATTGCGCGGTGATGGTAGTCAATTGCTTTTTGGTGTTCGCCCAGCAGCGTTTTCGCCCATCCTCCCCACAACCATCCCTGAAATCCGTTTGGATCGAGGCGAATTGCTTCCTCCAAAAGACTGTCGGCCAATTCGACTTCACCGCCCTGAGTCAACAGAACAAGTGCTGATTGCGCCATTACCGAGGCGTCTTGTCTCCCGAGGCGCAAGGCGGTTTTGGCATACGCTGTTGCTTGAGATGCGTCGGCTGCTGGATCGGTGCCCCACCCCCAAGTCTTGCCCCTGGTCAACACCGCCGCCAATCCTGCGTAAGCCGGTGCAAACTGCGGGTCCAGCGCGATAGCCTGCTCGTAGAGACCAGTTGCCTGATCTAAGCCTTCCCTTGTGTATTGCCAATGTGCCGCCTGCGCGCGCAGATAGTAGTCGTACGCATCGAGACTGCTGGTGGGTTTTAGTCTGGCACGTTCCATTTCAGCTTGGGTCACGCTGGGGGCGATTGCGCCAACCACGCTGGCAGCTACCTGATCCTGCAGCTCAAAGACGTCCTCAAGGGCCCCGTCATATCGGTCTGCCCACAGATGCGCGCCGGAAGCTGCATCGATCAACTGGCCCGTGATCCGGATACGATTGCCGGATTTCCGAACGCTGCCCTCGAGAACATATCGGACACCCAAATCCCGCGCCACTTGCTTGATATCGACAGCTTTGCCCCTTGAACGTGAAACTGGAGTACCGGGCGATGACGAAGAGCCTTTTGTTTCGGGAAAGAGCCGTTATAATTTCTTCGACCATTCCGTCCGCAAAGTATTCCTGCTCGGGATCGCCAGACATGTTCTGGAAGGGCAGCACCGCGATGGAGGGTTTGTCGGGTAGCGCGAGCGCCCGAGGCTCGCTCACAGCCGAACCTGAAATTGCTGCGGAAGGGGTTTGACCCGTCAGCCGAACCCGCCACGCCCGCATAGGATCAGCAATATTTTTGAGTGACTGCTGTCCCATATCATCACAGGCAATCTCGACCTTGCCCCGGACCTGCCGATAGGCATCATCGGACATGCAGACCCCGCCCGGTTCGGCGATGCCCTCAAGGCGGGCAGCAATATTGACCCCATCACCAAAGATATCGTGGTCTTCAATGATAATATCACCGACGTGAATGCCGATTCGAAATTCAATCCGCTTGACCTCCGGTACATCGATATTGTGTTCGGCCATGCCGCGCTGAATTTCGACCGCGCAGCGTACGGCATCTACGACACTGCCAAACTCAACGAGGGCGTCGTCCCCTGTATTCTTGACGACACGTCCGTGATGCTCAGCGATTTTAGGATCGAAAAGCGTCTTTCTAAGAGCTTTCAGTTGCGCCAGCGTGCCTTCTTCGTCGATCCCTATCAGGCGGCAAGAGCCCGCGACATCCGCCGCCAGAATAGCCGCCAGTCGCCGCTCTACGTGCTCGCTGCTCAAGATGCACCCCCGGGCTCGGGGAAATTGAATGTTCATATAGCACAATTGGTGGGCCGACGTCCGGCTATGCCCATGTCCGAAACGGGTCCAAAGGCGAAATACTCGCTGCGAGCCCATGTCTTCCGCTTTACCCCAGAAAGCGGACTCAAGTCGGACATCGCCCGATGTCTCAAACGTGCCAACAACGGACTCCTGCACCGACGGCAATTGGCTGTATTGCTTGATTACCCCATTGGTGAGCGAAGGATGTTAGCGGACGCTTCGACTTAGGCTCATCCCCTCCCGCGCGCGGGCACGACATCGGTGAGCGTAAAACCGGCAACACGCTTATAGTTCTCCGACAGCGTCCGCAATTCGTTCTGGCTGATGTATTTGTCGAGATTTTCAAAAGGCTTGTCGCCGATCAATTCCTCGACTTTGGTATTGATAAAATCCGGCGGATATTCGCGGTTAGTGCGCACCACATTAGCCGTAACTGCGCCGCGCGCCGCCTCATACGCTTTGAGCGCCTGGTGCGCGTCGCTGTGACCGAGCAGGGCATCGGCAAGCGTGCGGGCGTCGATCGTGGCCTGCGCCGCGCCATTGGAGCCGCGCGGGTACATCGGATGGGCGGCATCGCCGGCGAGTGTCACCCGACCGAAGGTCCAGTTTTCGATCGGGTCCCTGTCGACCATCGGATACTCTAGGATTTGCTCGGAGTCGCGGATCATCTGCGGCACGTCCAGCCAGTCGAATTTCCAGCTCTCATAGACGGGAAGGAATTCAGACAAATTGCCCGGCTTGTTCCAGTCATTTTGCTCAAAAGTGTCGCGCTTGATATCGGTCGTCCAATTGATGAGTTGGTGGCCTTGCTCGTCAATGTCATTGATGATCGGGTAGATCACTATCTTGCCAGTACATATCGAGCCGGCTCGTATAAAGGTATGGCCGTCGAAGATCGGCTTTCTTCGCGTTACCCCACGCCAGCTGTTGATGCCGGCAAACACCAACTTTTCGTCCGGATAGTACTGCTTGCGGATTGCCGAATTGATGCCGTCACACGCGATCACCACGTCTGCGCGCAAGCTCTCGCGCCTGCAGCCAGTCGAGGTTTCCGTGAAATGCACGGTGGCTCCGCCCTCGTCCTGCTCGACACCGATGCATTCGTGATCCGTGCGGACAGCATCAGCTCCGAGCCGATTGCGCACTGCGTCGGCGAGTATCACATGTAGCCGACCGCGATGAATTCCAACTTCAGGAATATCGTATCCGGCGAACCTGCCGCGCGGCTCCTTGTAGATCAGTTGTCCAAAGCGATTGAAGAAGCAGCTCTCCCGGTTCTCAATGCCGGCGGCCAGCAAATCGTCGCCCAAGCCCAGCGCGGTGAATTCGCGCATCGCATGCGGCAGCAGGGTAATGCCCACTCCGAGCGGCTTGATCTCTTTCACACGTTCATAGACGCAACACGCCAGACCGCGCTGGTTCAGATTGAGCGCGAGCGAAAGTCCGCAAATCCCGCCACCGACAATTGCAACCTTCATTCGGTCCCCCGGCGAAGAAGGGGCTTCGATCGAGTATCCCCCGTCAACCAACCTATCACGCCGCAACCGGGCGGCGACTGAAAATATCGCGCAATCTGTCTCGGGTGATGATCAGGCCCCGATATCCGCTAGACTGTATGTCCCCTTCACAAATGAGGCGACTCACCCTCGATGTTGCGACGAGGGTTACCCGGATAGGCCGGGCAGAGCCTCAAACAAGGAGGGTAAGTCGTGGGTCATCATAACGAAGCCTTCGTCGGAATCGATACGTCAAAATCACGTAATGCAATAGCCGTTGCCGATGGCGGTCGTAGCGGCGAGGTGCGGTATCTCGGGGAGCTCCCTACCACGGAGGCGGCGATCCGAAAGCTCGTCGCAAAGCTTGCAGCGAAATACCATGATCTGATGTTTTGCTATGAAGCAGGGCCGACAGGATATGGTCTCTACAGACTGCTCAAGAGCCTCGGCCACGAGTGCCTAGTGGTGGCCCCCTCGCTCGTTCCAAAGAAGGCTGGCGATCGGGTGAAGACGAACCGGCGCGATGCGGTAAGCCTCGCCAAGCTGTTGCGCGCGGGCGAGCTCACTGCGGTGTGGGTGCCGGACGAGCGGCATGAGGCCATGCGCGATCTCTCGCGCGCCCGTCAGGCGGTGAAGAAGGACCTCCAGGGCAAGCGCCAGCAGATCTCGTCATTGATGCTGCGGCTGGGACGCATCTATCCGGGCAAGACGACGTGGGGGCCAGCCCACATGAAGTGGCTGATGGCACAGAAGCTTGAGCATCGCGAGCAGCGCATCACATTCGAAGAACTACTTGAGGGGATACGCCAGGAAAGCGAGCGCGTCGAGCGTTTGGAAAAAGCCATCCGTGAGGCGGTGCCCGAGTGGTCGCTCGCCGAGGTTGTCGCGGCCCTGCAGGCGATGCGGGGGATTGATCTCATTGCGGCTGTGGGGTGCTGGCCGAGATCGGTGATCTCTCCCGCTTTCAAAATCCGCGCGAGCTGATGGGCTATCTGGGTCTCGTGCCCTCAGAAAGCTCGACCGGTGACAAGGTCAAGCGCGGCGGCATCACCAAGGCCGGTAATGGGCGGGCGCGACGCATTCTTGTGGAGGCGGCCTGGAGCTATCGATATCCACCGCGCGTGAGCCGAGACAAGCAGCCAAAGGTCGAGGCCGCACCGAGACGCGTGCGCGAGATCGCGTGGAAAGCGCAAACCAGACTGTGCGGGCGCTTCCGGTCACTCGAGCGGAAGGGCAAGCGGCGAACGGTAATCGCCACGGCGATTGCCCGCGAGCTATCCGCCTTCATTTGGGCGATCAATCGCGAGCTCATGGCACATCGACAAGCGTAACGTCGTTGGGGGCTGTGGACCGCTCGAGTCGTGAGGTGCGCTCGACCGGCCCACAGCCCCCACCCGTTGCAACCAGAATCAAGGGGGATAGTCGCAGACATCAATCGTGCAGAAGTGAAGGCGGGACCACGGCAGGGGAATTCCTGAAACCCATTATGTGGCCGATCATCCGATCGACGCCCGACGCTAGACCAGGACAGCCCCAGACGAAAAAACGGAAATGCGGTATCCAACCCGCGCATCAGAGCCTGTTCACCGACGTCTTTGGGCTCCGCCTTCTCCTCTGCACGATCCATCAGTGCAAGAACTTCACGATGAGTCCTCGTGGAGACGGGAAACCGTGCCTGTGTGCTTGACTGGGGACATCAGAATGGGATGGTCCGGCCGTGCTCCTGCCCCACCAGCAAGCGATGCTTGCGCGGGGCACCAAAGACAAGGAGCACGCCATGTCCCAGACAGTCAACGCTGCAATCTCCGTGGTTGGCATCGATATCGGCAAGAATTCTTTCCACATTGTAGGCCACGATGAGCGCGGTGCGATTGCGCTGCGGCAGAAGTGGTCAGGTGGCCAGGTGGAAGCGCGCTTTGCCAACCTGCCGCCATGCCTGGTCGGCATGGAAGCCTGCGTCGGCGCGCATCATCTCAGCCGCAAGCTTAATAGCCTTGGCCACGATGCCCGGCTGATGCCAGCGAAGTATGTTCGTCCCTATTCCAAGGGACAGAAGAATGACTTTCGCGATGCCAAGGCAATTGCCGAGGCGGTGCAGCGGCCGACGATGAAGTTCGTGGCAACGAAGACCGCCGATCAGTTGGACCTGCAGGGGTTGCACCGCGTACGGGAGCGGTTGGTCAGCCAGCGCACCGGCATCATCAATCAAATCCGTGCCTTCCTGTTGGAGCGCGGCGTTGCGGTGCGCCAGGGGTTACGGTTTTTACGTGCCGAGCTGCCGCGCATCCTGGCCACGCCACCAGATGTCCTGTCGCCACGCATAGTGCACATCATTGAAGATCTGGCCGGCGACTGGCGCCGGCTCGACGAGCGCGTCGAGAGTTTGTCGAACGAGATCGTAGCCATCGCGCGCGTACCGTGTCCCTGCGGCAGTGGAGCAAGAGTTATTTGCGCCTGGTGCGGGACGGCGAACCAGACTGATGACGTATTGTGAGGTCTCGATTGCCGATCTCTTTCGTTTGATTGCGTAAGCGAGACGGCGTGGTCGTTACCCGACGGGGTGTTCAGAGCTATAAGTCTACAGTTGAGCGTTTAGCCGGTTTTGACCTAGGTCAAAGGGAAATATCGCCTTCGAAGTTAGAATTGCGTCTCGCCTGTCCCGCTTCTTGCGAGCGCCAAGGCACGTTTTGGCAAACCTTCACAAGGGAAAATCATGCGCATGAAATGGACCACAGTACGGAAAACTGCGCTTAAGACGGTTCTATTGGCTGCCGCGCTCATGGGCGCTCTGGCGTTCACGACAGTTGCTTCACAAGCCGCAGACCCGTTGCCATCGTGGAATGACAGCCCGGCGAAACAATCCATCATCTCCTTTGTGGAGAAAGTCACCAAACCCGGCTCGCCGGACTTCGTGCCCGTGCCCGAACGCATCGCAACCTTCGACAACGACGGTACGCTCTGGTGCGAGCAGCCGGTGCCTGTGCAATTGTATTTCGCCCTCGACCGCGTGAAGGCGTTCGCTCCGCAACATCCGGAGTGGAACACCAAGGAGCCGTTCGCCTCGCTGCTCAAGGGTGATTTGCAGACTGCACTCGCTGGCGGCGACCATGCGCTGCTCGAAATCGTCATGGCCACGCACGCTGGGATGACCACGGCGGAATTTGAGCAGATCGTGAAGGACTGGATCTCCACGGCGAAGCATCCGAAAACCGGCCAACTGTTTACCGACATGGTTTATCAGCCGATGCTCGAAGTGCTCTCCTATCTGCGCGCGAACGGCTTCAAGAACTTCATCGTCTCCGGCGGCGGCATCGAGTTCATGCGCCCATGGGCGGAGCGGGTTTACGGCATCCCACCGGAACAGGTTATCGGCAGCAGCATCAAGACGAAGTTTGAAATGCGCGACGGCAATTCCGTCCTTGTCCGGTTGCCCGAACTGAACTTCAACGATGACAAAGGTGACAAGCCCGTTGGCATCAACCAGCATATCGGCCGCCGTCCTATCGCCGCGTTTGGCAATTCCCGTGGCGACAAGGAAATGTTGGAATACACGCAGGGCGGCAGCGGCGCACGGTTCATGCTGTTGGTGCTGCACGATGATGCGGCACGCGAATACGCCTACGGCCCGGCGTTGGGAATGCCCGAACCGAAACTCGGGGCCTTCACACAGGCGCTCTTCGATCAAGCGAAGAAGGAAGGCTGGACCGTCGCGAGCATGAAGAGCGATTGGAGGCAAATCTTCCCGTTTGAACAGTCCCCCGTCACTGCCATTGACATCCTGCTGGAGCCGGACGCCACGATGCTCAAACATGCCGAAGCGGTGAACGCCGGCCACCTAAAGATTTTCCCGCAAGGGTTTACCCTAGATGCGACGCACCGCCCTCACGTCACGATGATCCAGCGTTTCGTCCGCACGGCGGATCTCGACAAGGTCTATGATGTCGCCAACAAAGTCTTCGCCCGCGCCAACGTGGCGGGGATGAAACTGGAAGCCTTCAAATACTACTACATTCCGACCAAGGACTTGGGTCTCTCCGGCATCGTAGCGAAGCCAACGCCTGAATTACTAAAGCTGCAGGCCGACCTGATCGTCGCCGTTGATCCATTCACAGTGCCGAGCGGAAGCTCAGGCGCGTTCGTCACTACGCCCGATGATCGCGTCATTGACCCGTTCTTGATCGAATATATTTCGACATTTGTTCCAAAAAGCAGCGGCGAGCGTTTCAATCCGCACGTCACCACTGGCCTCGCACCAAAAACCTACCTTGACAAACTACTCACCGAACCGTTTGAGCCATTTACCTTTTCACCTACGGGCGCAGCCATCTACCAACTAGGCCAGTTCGGCACAGCGGCGAAGAAACTCAAAGAATTCGATTTGAAACCGTGATGCCGTGAAAAATCCCATGTCCGGCCCGTCGCCAAGTTAAACGAGGCTCGCCCACGAAATCAGTAGGGCCTCTCTATGGAGGAAAATCCATCTCCAACACTCTCAGTCAGCGTTTGAAGAAGTTCTCCGGATCGATGATCAAGCAGTCGATCAGAAGGCGGATTGTCGCCATCGCGGTCGGATTGATCATCCTCATGATGGCGACATCTGTTCTATCGATGGCGATGGTTGGACGGGTCGGCCATCTGCTCGATGAACTCTCGGCAAGGTACAGTCCGGCCAACGCGCATCTGACGCGAGTGAATACTCTATCGCTTGAACGAGCTCTCGCGCTCCGCCGCATGGTGATCGCAAAGATGCAGGAGCCGCCTGATGATTTAGGGTATAAAGCTCGCAAGGAGCTGTATGACGCGAAGGACGCCGAAGTCGACAGTGAGGCGCAAGCTGCGCGGAAATCCATCAATGCGATCATTGAAGATCCGAGTACGCCCTCCGACAATGCCGCGCTGGCGCGCATCGATAGCCGGATCGAAAGTTTAGTGGGCGATACCCGTCGTCAACTGAAGCAGGAAACGGCAGAGCTGCTTTCAGAACTTGAAGTGCGAGATTTCGCCGCGGCGAGACGCAGCCTTGCGCGAGCCGACGCGATCCGCGACGAACTTGATGATAAAATCGGCGCTATTCGCGCGGAGATGTTGAAAGTCAGCGATGGGGCCATTGCAACAATCAGGTCAGAGCAAACTCAGGTGGTGCTGACCTCGGCCATCGTAACGCTGCTTGCCGCGATTGTCGGATTGATTTTCGCCAATCTCGTCAGCGGCGGTATCATTCGCTCGGTTCGGCAATTGCTGGAGGGTACGCGCGCGGTCGAAGCGGGCCGGCTCGATGAATCCATCGATGTAAAGGCGGTCGACGAAATCGGGCAACTTGCCGCGGCATTCAACCGGATGGTCGTGCAGCTGCGCGACAACGAGCGCGTCAGGGAGACATTCGGCAAGTATATCGATCCGCGCGTCGTCGAAGGGTTGATCGACCGCCCGAACCTGACTGCAGCGGAAGGCCAGCGCCGGGTAATGACGGTGCTGTTCTGCGACATGAAAGGGTTCACCAGCCTAAGCGAGGGCATGACGCCGCAAGGTCTGGTGAAGGTCATGAACCGCTACCTTTCCGTCATGTCCGAACCGATCCGGACCAACCGGGGGATCATCGACAAGTACATCGGCGACGGCATTATGGCCTATTGGGGCCCTCCATTCGTCGGCGAGGCTGATCACGCCCGCTTTGCATGCCTCGCCGCCGTGGAAATGATTGGACGCATCACGAAGTTGCGTCAGGAAATCCCGGAGCTGCTAGGCGTACGCGGCACTCCCATGGAGAGATGCGATTTGCGTATCGGCGTTGCGACGGGAGAGGCGTTGGTCGGCAGTATCGGCTCTGATGTCATGATGAGTTATACGGTCATGGGCGACGTGGTAAACCTCGCCTCGCGGCTGGAAGGCGTAAACAAGTTGTATGGCACCCGCAATCTCGTCTCCGAGAGAACCATCACCGCGACGGACGCCGCATTTGAGGTTCGGGAGATCGATCAGGTCATCGTGGCAGGCCACACCCATTCGGAAGTCATTTTTGAAATACTTGGGAGCAAGGGCAAGCTCACGCCGCAACAGCTATCGTCACGGGACAGGTACCTCCAAGGGCTCGCGGCCTACCGCAAACGGCGGTGGGACGATGCGGTTCGCGCGCTCAACGCTTCGCTCGAGGCGATCCCCGGTGACGGGCCGTCATTGGCTCTGCTCAATCGCGTCGAAAGCCTCAGGGCGAATCCACCGTCTCAGGACTGGGACGGCTCGTGGCACATCGAGAAATAGTCACCAATAGGGCGGAACGAGCAACAGGACATGGAAGTGAAGGCCTCCATTGCAGAGGATGAGTGGGGAGGATGTGGGATCCCGCTTGTAGACCTGCAGGTCGGCAGTCCCGATGAGGATCGGAAGCTCGTCGGGAGAGGCGGTCCGAGGCTTGCGGTTCGTCCTGGTCACGAACGTCGAATAGACCCTTTGGAGTTCATCCTTCATCGCCTGGATGACGGCGCCGCGAGGACCGGGAAGCTGGGAGAACGGGAACGTCATGAGGTGGCAGGACCATCCGCGATCCACCCGGTCGATGACGAGTTGGGCGTAACCATCCACGAGTTGCCGTGTGGTGGGATCAACTCTGCAGATCCGGTCGTATTCGTGAACTGCCCGGTTGGACTTGATCGATTGGCCGGTATGATCAATCTCGGATGGGTGTTGGTTGAATTTGTACCGGTTGGATTTGTTGGTATCGTTGGTATCGTTGGATTGGTTTGAATTGGATGTAGATGACCAATTGCCGCGGAAGTGACCCGACATTGCGAAGCTCCGATGATCGCAGGCACGGTCGAGTGGCGTATCCATCAAGATATCGTGGTCTGCCTCTTATTTAGATTTCGAGGCCCCACTCGAATGTTCACGTCGCGACTTTATTTTCCGTCCCCCAACGGACTCCTAGCGAGCCCATCGTCTCGGCCTAAACACGCCTTTTGCTCCCGAAAGCTCCGTCCGGTCCGGGCGCAAATTTTTTGTTCGTAACTGAGAATTTTTGTGGGGTGGAATGTGGGGTTTCTAAGGACGTTAATCTAAAATGTCTTTAGATAACAATTACTTGGAGGCCTCTCGTGGCGGAGAGGGAGGGATTCGAACCCCCGATAGGCTTGCACCTATGCCGCATTTCGAGTGCGGTGCATTCGACCACTCTGCCACCTCTCCAAGGCGCCAAATCAGGGGCTAACCCCCCGGTCGGGCCGTGTTCTAGAGCATGATCCGGAAAAGTGGAAGCCAGTTTTCGTCGCGACAAACGCGAAAACGCGTTTGCGCGGAGATCATGCTCAAACAAAAAAATGGAGCGGATGACGATTTGAAGAAAAGTCATCCCGCTTCACGCGAGGATGGACGGCCAGACAAGGCGCAGGCCCGAAGAATTCCCGCAAAGACAAGAGAAAAAACAACAGGAAGGACCAGTCATGGAGCACCTAACCGTCCACGCCAACGGCGCGGCATTCCACGTCGCAAGGACCGGGACGGGCAAGCCGCTATTGTTGCTGCACGGCTGGCCTGAATTCTGGCTGACCTGGGAACCGGTGAAGGCGCGGCTCGCCGATCGCTTCACGCCGTACGCACCCGACATGCGCGGCTTCGGCGACAGCGACAAGCCTGACGGCCCGTTCGGCCCCGACCGGCACGCAGCCGACATGCTGGCGCTGATGGATGCGCTTGGCCTCACACGGGCCGGCATTGTCGGTCACGACGTCGGCGGCGCGGCGATGCAGCCGATGGCGCGAAGCGCGCCGGAACGAACAGCCGGATTGTTCTTCTTCGACTTCGTCTATCCCGGCATCGGCGCGCGCATGGCCGAGCCCGATCGGCTCAATCATATCTGGTACCAGTCCTTCAACCAGCTGGACATGGCCGTTGCCTTGGTCGGCGCGAGCCGCGAGAGCTGCCGTACTTACATCGGGCATTGCCTGAAAACCTGGTCGCACCGCAAGGACGCCTTCGACGACGCGCTGGAAATCTTCACCGACAATTTCTTAAAGCCCGGCAATCTCGCCGGCGGATTTGCGCATTATCGCGCGTCGCATGCCGGCCGGATCAAGATGCTGAAGGGCGAAGCGCCGAAGCTGCCGCCGATCGGTGTGCCGACCTGCGTCCGCTGGGCGGAATTCGATCCGCTATTTCCCTATGCCTGGACCGATCGCTTAAGCGAAACCTTTGCAAACCTCGATCACGCGATGTTTGCCGGCGTCGGACATTTTCCGCATCGCGAAGATCCCGATCGCGCCGCCGCCGAGATTGCGGGTTCTTCGAGCGCATCGGCTGGCGCTGATCTGGGATAAGGAAAAGGTGGGACCGCCGGACGCGAAAAAAACCGGCGGTCCCGTGCCGCTTCATTGAAATTCTGGCCGGGAAGGGCGGCTTCGCCGGTCAGCGTGATGCGACGAAGATGACGCTAGCAGCGCGCGCGAGACAGCCGCAACGCGATTGCGTTTTTAACCTAACCGGTCAAGGTTACGCGCCGTCTCTTTAACCTCGTTGGCGTCTCACGCCGCGAGCTTCAGGATCTCCACGACGTCGGAGGGCTCCCGGATCGGTTGCGGATTGGAGCGAGTGAAGATCGAAAGCATCGCATTGTTGCCGATCAGGGAAAACCGGTCTTCGTGAACGCCGATCTCTGACAGCTTGCGCGGCAAGCCTAGCTTGGCGATGAAGGCGGCAAACGCCTCGCTCGCGTCTATGTCCGGCGATCGCAGCGCCTCGGCGATCGCTTTTTGCGCGCTTTCGGTGGCCGGGCGGTTGTAGCGCAGCACGCTCGGCATCATCACTGCGGTGCAGAAATAATGCGGCACGTCGCAGGTGCCGCCGAGCACGTGACCGATGGCGTGGCTGGCGCCCATCGGTACGCGCGCCTGCAAGCCGAACGCCGACAGCCAGGAGCCCAATTGGCAGTCGTTGCGCGCGCGCTCGTCATTTGGATTCTCTTTAGTGCGCAACAGCCCGTCATGGAGATAGCGCAGGCCGGCAAGGCAGACGCTATCGACCAGCGCGTTGCCGCGGATCGAGCAGACCGCCTCGATGCCGTGATCCATCGCGCGCGTGCCGGAGCCGAGCCAGAGCTTTTCCGGCGTGTACTTCGTGATGGCGGGATCGAGGATGATCGAGCGTGGCATCATCATCGGGTGGTTGAAGATCTGCTTCAGCTTGCGGCGGGTGTCGGTCACCAGCGTGCCGGAATTATACTCGCCGCCCGACAACGTGCTCGGGATCGCGATCATGCGAACTTTCGGGTTGCGAAACCCGCCAAAACGCCGCTCCGGCGTGGTCTCAAAACCGTCGAGCCCACCCTGATCGAAGATCTCGTGCTCCATGCACATCAAGACCATCTTCGCCGCGTCTACCAGCGAGCCGCCGCCGACCGCAACGACGAGGTCGGCGCCGGCCTGCTTCGCCTCGCCAGCGATCTGCACCACCGCTTCGCGCGTGGTGTGTTGCGGGACGCCGTCGAAGGTCGCGGCATATCGCTCGCCGAGCGCCTTCCGTATCCTCTCGATTTCGTCGGTCTTGGTGTTCAGCGTCCGGCTTGCGATCAGGAAAACGCGGCGGGCGTTCAGCCGCTCGGCCTCCTCGCCCAGCGCCTCCGCCGCGGGCCTGCCATAGATCACCTGATCCATCGGCGGGAATTGGTAGCTTCCTGCGGTTCGCATGCCTTGCTCCGTTGGTAGACGCGCTTAGCTTGCGCGCTGCTGTGGCAAGTGATCCTGCCGCGATCTTCACGAGGCGGCGGCGCGGATCGGACGTTCGGCTTCCGAACCATCGAGAAAGCCCATCAGCCGGCCGCGAATGATGCGATCGGCCTCCGTCATGATCCGGTCGATCAATTCCTTGACCGAGGGAATGTCATGGATCAGCCCCGCCACCATGCCGCAGCTCCAGGCGCCAGCCTCCATGTCGCCATCGATCATCACCTTCGGGTAGACGCCGGCGACCTGATCGTAGATGTCCTCGATCTTGAGGTTTTTACCCTTCTCGCGCTCGATCTCGAGCAGCCGCTCGACGCCGGCGTTCTTCAGCACGCGTTCGGTGTTGCGTATCGCGCGCATGATCAGCCGCGTGTCGAGCTCGGAGGCCGCAACCAGCGCCTGCTTCACATTGTCATGGACCGGGGCTTCCTTGGTCGCGATGAACCGCGTGCCCATGTTCATGCCCGAGGCGCCCATTGCGAGCGCTGCAACCAGGCTGCGAGCATCCGCCATACCGCCGGACGCCACGAACGGAATTTTCAATTCCTCGTCGGCGCGCGGCAACAGGATCATGTTGGGGATGTCGTCTTCGCCGGGATGGCCGCCGCACTCAAAGCCGTCGACGCTGACGGCGTCGCAACCGATGGACTCCGCTTTCAGCGAGTGGCGCACCGAGGTGCATTTGTGGATCACCTTGATGTCGGCCGCCTTCAGCGCCGGCATATATTGTTCCGGGCTGCGGCCGGCGGTCTCGACGATCTTGATGCCGCCTTCGACGATGGCGCGGATATATTCGGGATAGGGCGGCGCCGAGAACGCCGGCAGGAAAGTCAAATTCACGCCGAACGGCTTGTCGGTCATGTCGTGGCAGCGCGCGATCTCCCTGGCGAGCAGTTCCGGCGTCTTTTGCGTAAGCCCGGTGATGATGCCGAGCCCCCCGGCGTTGGAGACGGCGGACGCAAGCTCGGCAAAGCCTACAAAATGCATTCCGCCCTGAATGATCGGATGCTCGATGCCGAACATTTCGGTGATGGCTGTCTTCACATGTCTCTCCCAGGGTTTTGTGGCCGCGTTCCCGAAGCCTGTGCGCCTACCATTTCTCGCCAAACGGCCTGATTTCAAGCTCAAATGTCCAGGCGCTCTTCGGCTGCTGATAAAGTTGCCAGTAGGAAGCCGCAACCGAAGCAGGCGGCATCAAGAGATCGGGATTATCCAGCGCGCCGGGTCCCAGCGCCTCCAGCCGCCGCTGCCGCACCCATTCGGTGTCGACGCCGGCGTCGATGATCAGATGCGCGACATGGATGTTCTTTGGCCCCAGCTCGCGGGCCATCGCCTGCGCCACCGCGCGCAGGCCGAATTTTGCGCTGGCAAAGGCGGCATAGCCGCTGCCGCCGCGCAAGGAGGCGGTCGCGCCGGTAAAGAAGATGTTGCCCTTGCCGCGTGCCAGCATCAGCCGCGCCGCCTCGCGCCCGGCGAGAAAGCCGGAATAGCAGGCCATCTCCCAGACCTTTCGGAACACGCGCTCGGTGGTCTCCAGAATCGGGAAATTGACATTGGCGCCGATGTTGAAGATGCACACCTCCAACGGCGCATGCTTGTCGGCGTCATTGAGGAAGGCGGTGATCTCCTCCTCCTTCCGCGCATCCAGGGAGCGCGCCTGGATTTCGCCGCCGGCGGCCTCGATCTCCTTCACCAACGGTTCCAGCTTGGCGCCGTTGCGACGCCCCGCGAAAACCGCAAAACCTTCGGAGGCAAATTTCTTGGCGATCTCGCCGCCGATGAAATCCCCGGCACCGATGACCGCCACGGTTGCGTTTTTCTTCTGCACGGTCGTCTCCATCAGCTGAACGAGATTTGCAGGTGAGCGAGATTTGCTTCGGACTCGCGGTGACTTTTTCGCCTTATGCTTTTTCGTGGAACGTCGCGCGGTGCAAAGACTCGGCCAATTTGTGCTTGAGGATCTTTCCGGTCGAGGTCGCCGGCAGCGCATCGAGAACGATGATCTCCGACGGCCGCTTATAGGGCGTCAACTGTGGCGCAATATGCGCCATCAGCTCCTGCGTGCTCGTGTTCGAGCCCTTCAGCAGTTGAACAAAGGCCACCACCTCTTCGTTACCCTCCACCGGCCGGCCGACCACGGCGCATTGCACGACGGCGTCATGCGAGCTGATAATAGCCTCGATTTCGGCGGGATAGACGTTGAATCCGGAGCGGATGATCATTTCCTTGGTTCGCCCGACGATGAACAGGCAGTCGCCCTCGAACCGCGCGAGGTCGCCGGTGTTGAACCAGCCGTCGGCGTCGATCGCCTTGGCGGTCAGGTCCGGCGCCCGGTAATAGCCGCGCATGACATTGGGCCCGCGGACGTGGAGTTCGCCGACCTCACCGTTCTTGGCCGGCGCGCCGTCGCGGCCGACCACCCTGGTTTCGATGCCGGGCAGCAGGGTGCCGACCGCATGATCGTCCCGCGGGGTATCCATGCGGACACCCGAAATTCCAGGCGCGCATTCGGTGATGCCGTAGCCGTTGAGCAGGGGCAGCCCGAGCTCCGCTTCGACCCGCCTCTTGAGATCGAGATCGAGCGGCGCGCCGGCGACGCCCGAGAGCCGCAATCGCCCGCGATCGAGCTCGGCAATCCCGGCGAGCGCCTTGTACTCCAACAGACGCTGATAGGTGGCCGGCACGCCATTGAGGATCGTGATGCCCTCCTCCGCCATCGCCTTTGCCAGCGCAGCCGGTTCGTATTTGGCGACCAGCCGGGCGGTGGCGCCGGACATCAGCGTCATCAACAGCAAGGAGATCCCGACGATGTGCGAAATCGGCACCACCACATAGACCTTGTCGTCCTCCGTCAGACGGCGAAGGTCGGCGGTGGTCTTGGCGCTGAACAGCAGATTTTGATGGGTGAGCATGACGCCCTTTGGCTGACCGGTGGTGCCGGACGTGTAGATCAGGACCGCGACCTGATCGGCCGCGTCACGCTCGACGGGTTCGGGCATCGCGGCATCGTTGGACGCGCTGACGCCGATTTGCCCAAGCGGACCGAGATTGCCGATCTCGGCCTGATATTGCGCCGCATGATTGGCCGCTTCCCGCGACACGCCGGCGGTGAAGAACATGCGGCCGGCGCCGCTATGGCTGCGAATTTGCTCGAGCTCGCGTGGCGAGAGGCGGGGATTGGCGACGATCGCCCAGGCCTTGACACGGCTTGCTGCCAGCAACAGAGCGGCAAGCGCGCGGCAGTTCTCGCTGACGATCATCATGCGATCGCCGGGCCTGACGCCCAGCGCCGCCAGACCTGCGGCGACCTCATCGACGCAGTCATGCAATTCTCGATAGGTCCAACCGCCGCCATCATCGACCACGGCGATGCTTTCGGGCGATCTCTGAAGCTGGCGATCCATGACGTCGTGCAGCCAAAGCGGAAGGGTATCGGGGACGGCATCGCCAACGGCCGTCAGTTTCGACCTTGCCAAACCAAGCTCCCAAATTCGCTGCGCCGCGGGGGTCTTTCCTGCCGGCCATCTACCGTTCTTTTTTAGAACTAGTCAATCCGCGTCAAGCCGATTTCTCGATCCATTGACCACACCGCCGGGTTTTCAAAGCCATATTTCGCCAAAATTCTCGAAGCCTGATTATGTTTGCACGATTGGCGTTTCGCGTTAGTATTAGTATCAAATCAGAACTTATTGGAGGATGGATGGCGGACAACCGCGTGGCGCTGCTGGTGGGCGCGGGCGATGCGATCGGCGCCGCGGTGGCGCGACGATTTGCCCGAGGAGGGTACAAGGTTTGCGTGGCCCGCCGCGAGGCCGCCAAGTCGCAAGGCTTGCTCGATGAAGCCAAGGCCGCCGGCCAGGATATCCGCGCATTCAGCGTCGATGCCCGCAGCGAGGCGGAGGTGCAAGGCCTGTTTGCCCGTGTCGAAGCGGAGGTCGGAGCGGTCGACATCTGTCTGTTCAATGCCGGCTCCAACGTCAACAAGGCGGTGCTGGAAACCACTGAAAAACTGCTCTTCAAGGCCTGGGAGCTCGCCTGCTATGCTGGCTTCCTGGTCGGCCGCGAGGCCGCGCGCCATATGGTGCCGCGTGGACGCGGCAGCATCCTGTTCACCGGCGCGACCGCCAGCATTCGCGGCGGCAGCGGCTTTGCCGCATTCGCCGCGGCAAAGTTCGGCTTGCGCGCGGTAGCGCAATCGATGGCCCGCGAACTGGGGCCGAAGAACATCCACGTCGTGCACCTGTTGATCGATGCCGGCGTCGACAGCGAGGCGATCCACCAGCGCATGAGGGCGAGGGGGATCGACGCCAAGGACATTGCGGCCGACAGCCTGACCAAGACGGAGACGATTGCGGAAGCCTATTGGTTCGCCCACCATCAGACGCGCGACGGCTGGACCCATGAGCTCGACCTGCGGCCGTTCGTGGAGAAATGGTGAGATGGGCACCCCGCCCGACCTGACGCTATGGGGTGTCGGCACGAGCCGCACGCTGCGCCCGCATTGGGCGATGCATGAGCTCGATTTGACCTATCGCACGCGGCCGATCGGGCCCCGCACCGGCGAGACCAAGACGGCCGAATACACCGCCCTTAACCCGCGCCAAAAGGTGCCGCTGCTGCAGGACGGCGATTTCTGCATCGGCGAGAGCCCCGCCATCGTCGCCTATCTGTCGCGAACCTATTCGACGCCCGAGCGCGCGCTGATCCCGGAAAGTCAGCGCGAATATGCCGCCTGGCTCGAATGGTGTTTCTTTATCGTCACCGAACTCGATTCGACGAGCCTCTACGTCATGCGCCGGCATGGCGCGCACGCGCTCGGACATATCTACGGCGTCGCGCCCGAGGTCGTCGCCAGGGCCGGCGAATATTTCCGCGAGCAGCTCAGGCATGTCGAAGTCGCGCTGTCGGACGATCGCGCGTATCTGATGGGCGATCGTTTCACCAGCGCCGACATTCTGCTGACGACGTGCCTGGAATGGGCGATCGCCTATGGCGTCGGCATCTGCGACAACGCCCGGCCCTATCTCGATCGCATCCGCGAAAGGCCGGCTTACCAGCGAGGCCAAGCCGCAAATACGCCGCCGACTGCGCCGTAGCGGCGATCGCTCGTAGCTCGCATCGGCGTTTACGATCTTTCGATCACCCCGCCGCGCGCACGGCGCGATCCTCGATCATCTGCTCGATCGCGGCCTCGCTGTAGCCGAGATCGCGCAGCACCTCGCGGGAATGCTGGCCGACGCGCGGCGCCGGCCCGGCGATCGTGGCCTCGTTGACCGTAAATCGCGCCGCCGGCTTCGGTTGCCGCACCCGCCCCACGCCCGGCTGCTCGAACTCGGCAATGATCCCGCGCGCCACTACCTGCTCATTGTGGATGATCTCGCCGCGACGCAGGATCGGCGCACAGGGCACGTCGGCCGCATCGAGACGCGCGAGCCATTCGGTGGTGGTGTGCTGCACGATATATTCCTGCATCTTGTGGATGCGCGCGGTCGCATTGACCGAACGCGCCGAGGGCGTCGCAAACCGCGCGTCGTTCGCAAGCTCGGGATCGCCGCTGGCCTTGCAGAATCCCCGCCATTCGGAATCCGAAATGGTGCCGCAGGTGAGATAGCCGTCGCTGGTCCGAAACACGAGATCCGGCCGGTCGTTGGGATCGGCAGAGGCAGCTTCCGCGCCGACCACCGTGTACTGCATCATGCCTTCGGGCCAGAGATAGGCGATCATGGTATCGAGCATCGCGACCTGTATGTGATCGCCCTGCCCGGTCTTCTCCCGGGCATAAAGTGCGGAGGACACCGCCTGCGCCGTGAACACCGCGGTGGTCTTGTCGCACACGATGGTGCGGATCATCTGCGGACGGTTGGTCACCGCCTGCGACTGAATATCGCAGAAACCGGACAGTCCCTGGATGATCGGATCGTACACGCGCTTCTTGACGTAAGGTCCGCTGTCGCCGACGCCGGAGATCGATACATAGATCAGGCGCGGGTGACGCGCGCGCAGCTGGTCCGGTCCGAGCCCCAGCCGCTCCATGGTGCCGGGTCGGAAGTTTTGCACCAGCACGTCGGCTTGCCCAGCGAGCCTGGTCAGGATTTCTCGCCCCGTTTCGTGCTTGATATCGACGGCTAGCGATCGCTTGCCGCGGTTTGAGGAAATGAATAGCGCCGAAAACTCGTTGGTCTTGCCGATCGGCGCCCGGCTGCGGCGGGTGATGTCGCCATCGATCGGTTCGATCTTGAGCACGTCGGCGCCTTGATCGGCGAGGAACATGGTCGCGAACGGACCCGACACCACGCCGGTCAGGTCCAGCACGCGAACGCCTGAAAGCGGGCCTGACATGGTGTTTCCTCCTGACCGGTTCGGGATCCGCGGCAGACGCCGCAATGCGAGATCTTGGGCGATATATTAGGTGGTGCTGGCCGGCAAAGCACCAAGTTGTTCGACAATGGATTCTTCGACGTCGCGGAGCTGATCCTTGCCGAAGAACATCTCGGTGCCGACAAAGAAAGTCGGCGAGCCGAACTCGCCGCGCGCCACCGCATCGCTGGTATTGTCGATCAGCTTCTTCTTGACGTCGTCGTGCTGCGCGCGGGCGATCAGGCGGTCGATATCGACGCCCGACGATACGAATGAACGTCTCGGGGTCGTCCATCTTCTTCGGCTCTTCCCACATGTGATGGTAGGCGGTGCGGAAATATTTCTCGAACATGTTTTCGAACCGGGCGGCCACCGCGCCGCGCATCAGCATCAGCGTGTTGACCGGAAAGAACGGGTTCGGCCTGAACGTCGTGATGTTGTGACGCCGGATGAAGCGCGCGGCCTCAATCGCCTGGTATTCACCCTTGTTCTTGATCCGCTGTAGCGACTCTGCCGGCGAGCGATTGCCGGTCGCCTTATAGACGCCACCGAGCAGCACCGGGATATAAATTCGACCCCGGTGCGCCTCTCGATCTCCGAAAGCACGCCTTCGGCGAGATAAGCGTTCGGACTGCCGAAATCGAAGTGAAATTCGATCCTGAGGGGGCCGACCATCGGATGACGTCCTTGGGCTTTCGGCGACGTCGTTCGCCGCGATCCGGTCCATTGCGCAATCGTTTTATAGTTCTATTTTAGAACTGTCAACGTCACATAGCGCTTGACTGTCTGGGGCCCGGAGGGCTGGTTGAATGCCAATCAGTACCGATTTAGAATGGTGCGGCCTCGGGATTTGCCAAGCCGCGCCCGCAATAGGTGACTGGGAGAACTTCATGAAGTGGGACGCGCTGGAGGAAGAGCCGTGTTCGCTGGCCCGCACCGTGGCCGTGATCGGCGACCGCTGGAGCCTTTTGATTCTGCGGGAATGTTTTCTGCGCAGGCGACGGTTTGAAGCGTTTCAATCCTCGCTCGGGATCACCCGCCATCTTCTGGCCGAGCGCCTGAAAAAGCTGGTGCGGTTCGGCGTGCTGCGCCGGATCCCCTATCAGGATTCGCCCAAGCGCTACGAATACATCCTGACGCAGAAGGGACTCGACCTTTACCCCATCATGATGTCGATCGTGCATTGGGGCGATATCCACATGGTCGATTCGCGGGGGCGCCCGTTGCTTCATGAGCACAAGAAGTGCGGCAAGATGTTCAATCCGGTGATGGTCTGCTCGGAGTGCGGCGAGCCGGTTGCGGCGAAGGGCGTTCACGTGCATCCCGGACCCGGCGCGCGCCAGGCGCCGACGGCGGCGTAACACCGGCTACCGCTACCGCGCCACTAGACCTTCATGGTGAGGAGGTGCGTACGCGCCGTCTCGAACCATGAGGCCCCGGCCAATGAGGGATGGGCCGTTACGATGCGGCGCGTTTACTCAAGGCCCGCGTCCAAAACCTCGCCGAACTAATCCCAGCTGACGCCGTTCCATGTCGGCGCCAGCGAGATATTTCTCGAAGAAGGCGCGATAGGCCTTGATGCCTGGATCCTGCTGCCATTTCGGGTCGTTCGGGTCCTTGTTGGTCGTGCCGACAATGACGCCGATTGAATTCTCAAGCCCTGCCGGCTTCAGCGTTCCCGCAACCGAGCTGGGTGGAAAGTCGATGAGGATCATCGGCTTCCAGCCGATTTCGGCGGCTTTGCGGATCGCTCGCGCGGCGAATTTCGGGGTGCCGGAGACGAACAGGGCCTCCGCGCCCGAGCTCTTCAGGCTGACGGCCTGGGAGTCCACCGTCGGCTCGGTGATGTCATAGGCAGTGGTGACGACCCGCCTATCGAAGTCGGCGCCGAGAAATGTCCTGAAGGCGGTGACGTAGTCTTTGCCGAGGTCGTCGTTCTGGAACAGGATCGCATACTTTGCCGTGGGCTGCGTCCGGCTCAGATATTTGGCGTAGATCTTTCCTTCGGTGTCGTAGCTGACGAGACCGGTCGTCGTTAGCGGATAGTCTTTCGCGTTGGCGAACTTGCTCGAGCCCGTGACGATCGCGAGTGTGGGTACGTTTTTGACCGCCAGATATTTTGCAACGGCGGAATTGCCGGGAGTACCGAGCTGGCCGAACATGAACGCGACCTCGTCGCTCTCGATTAACTTACGGACATGCTCGACCGTTTTTGGCGGACTATAGGCATCGTCGAGCGCGATGTAGTTGATCTTGCGGCCCAGAATGCCGCCATTGTCGTTGATGGATTGCACATAGGCCAGCGTGCCGCGCCCGACCAGCCCGATCGAGGAAGCCGGGCCGCTGAACGGAAAAACGCCGCCGATCTTGATCTCGGTCGGCGTGACACCCGGCGCATCGGCGGCGCGCACGCGCAGGCGGAGACTGTCAGTAACGCGCAGGCGAGCTTGACGCCCGAAAACATGGATCCCTCCCTTGGAAACGGCACCGGCCGGCTCGGCTACCAGAGGCCGGGTGGCGCCCCTTTGCTTGCGAAGCGTTGCCCTAGCGTCTTCCGCCTATACAGTTCTTTTTTAGAACTCGGCAATCGGAAACTTTGCTTGGCCCAATTCCGCAAGGGCTGACGCGAGCTGCAAATTAGCTTGGATTTTCGGCTGGCGACCGGAGCAGAAATATAGTTCTGATTTAGGCCTTAAATGGCGAGAAGCGCCTCAGCGATCGGCCGGTTTCGCTCTATATTTATTTGTCCTTGCCCTTCTCGTCTTTCTTGTTCTTGCCGTCGTCTTTCCGGCGGTTGGTGAAGCGCGCGTTGCCAAGCCCGGTGCCGATGGTCAGCACGCCCCAGTGCCCGACATCCTGCATGAACGGCACTTCGGAGAGCCCCTGCACCACGCCGTCATTGTGCATCAGCACCGCGGTGTCGTGACCGCCGATCTGCGGGATCGCCTCGGCGAGGCTCGCTGGCAGGTTGAATTTGCTGCTCTCCCAATTGCCCGGCAGATTCTGCGCGCCCTTCTCGATTCCGCCGTCTTCGTTGATCACGCCGGGGCAGGCGATTCCGATAAACGGCGCGAGCTTGTGGCCTTCCGTCTCGGAAAGCGCGATTAATTCCTTCAGCATCTTCGTGAGCCGCTTCACCGCACCCTCGCGGGTCGGCTCATCATCGGCATGGCGCCAGAGCTCTGATTTCCACACCTCCGCCTTCGACAGATCGGGCGCTTTCTTCCAACGGGTCTCGACCGCGCCGCAGCGGATGTTGGTGCCGCCGATATCGACCGCGAGGATTGAGTCATGGGCTTCGAAAATCCATGACGGCGCCAGATGCAGACAACCGATCAGGCCGGCGTCATCGGGGTGATAGCGGATCGGCACCAGATCGATGCTGAAGCCTTCGGCCTTAAGAATGATATCGGTGCGCGCGATCGCAAGCTCGCCGACCCGGCTCTCGCGAAAGCCGCCGCCAACCACGATGCGTTCGGTATCGGCCCAGGCCTTGGTCTTGAGGATCCGCCGCGTCACATGAGCGAGCTCCTGGGCGAATTCCTCGATCGCACCGTGCACCAGTGCCGCGGCGCCGATATCATCGCCGACCAGCGCCTCGTCGAGCGCGCTCTTGCCGATGGCCTCAGCGGATTTCCTGCCCAGCGGGTCCTCGCCATTCTTCTTCAGCGGCTTGCGCAGGCTGTCCAGAATCTTGCGAAACGCGCCTTTGGTGGCGCGGTCACCGAGAAAGCCGTCCTCGTCCTTCAATTCGAGATTGAAGCTGTCGATGTCCACCGACGGCAAACGCGTGGCGCCATGGCGGGCAATGCCCGTGGTGGTGATTACGTCCTCAGCCATCTCGCCTTGATCCCGCGTGCGTCGCTGGACAACGGCCCTGGAACCCATTGGTTTCATGGAAGGGGGCGAGTAACGAATAGGGCCCAAATCCCTAGATTTCGGCCGGTTTTAGCCCCGCTTTGCCTTGACTCATCGTGTTCAGCGGCTATAAGTCCGCAGCATTCGGCGCGGGTTTCTCGCGCCGCTTGTTTTTGCGCGGATTTGGCCGAGATCGCCGCTGCTCGCGCGGAAAACATACCCACAGCGACTGTAGAAAAAGCCGGCCCGGACCGTTCCGAGGCCGGGATCGAACACGAAGGAATCAAACGATGTTCGCAGTCATCAAGACCGGCGGCCGGCAATACCGGGTCGTTCCGAATGATGTACTCGAGATAGGCAAGATCGCCGGTGACGTCGGCACGATCGTGCAACTTGGCGAGGTTCTGGTGCTCGGCGGCGATGCGCCGGTGCTTGGCTTGCCCACGGTTGCGGGCGCTTCCGTTGCAGCCGAAGTGTTGCAGCACAAGCGCGGGCCGAAGGTGATCGCGTTCAAGAAGCGCCGCCGCAAGAATTCGCGCCGCAAGCGCGGCTATCGCGACGAGATCACGGTGCTTCGCATCACCGAGATCCTGGCCGATAACGCGAAACCTTCCATCGGTCCGCGGCCGAAGAGGGAAAAGGTCGCGCCTGCGCCGGCTGAAGACCACGACGAGGCGCCCAAGACGGTCAACAAGACTGCCAAAAAGGCCGCGCCCAAGAAAGCGGCCGCCAAGGCCGCGGCGAAACCGCGCGCCAAGGCAGAGACGAAGAAGCCCGCGGCAAAGAAGACCGCCGCCAAGGGCAAGAGCAGCAAGAAGTGAAGCGTGCCGAAAAGTCGCGCGACAAAAAGTGAAATGATTCCTTCAAGGAATTGATCTAGAGATACGGACGAGTTTGGAGGCGGGCAATGGCTCACAAAAAAGCAGGCGGTTCCTCGCGGAACGGGCGTGATTCGGCGGGCAAGCGGCTCGGAATCAAGGCCTACGGCGGCGAACACGTGATTCCCGGCAACATCATCGCGCGTCAGCGCGGCACCACCTGGCACCCCGGCCTTAATGTCGGCATGGGCACCGATCATACTCTGTTCGCCAAGATCGAAGGCCATGTCGAGTTCCATGCCAAAGCCAACGGCCGCACGCTCGTATCGGTACGCCCGATGACGGATCTCGCGGCCGAGTGACGGTGGACAAATCTTAGTCCGCCGGTCCTGTTGAACCGGCGGAGCCCTTGAAGGCTCTAAAGGGGAGGCGGGAAACCGGCCTCCCCATTCCTTTTGTTTGTGCGTGTGTCCCGAAAAAAGACACGGGTTTTTCGATCAGAACCCGCGCCGCGATCCAAGAGTTCGTTGACGGAGCCCGACATGTTGCAGGACGTCCCTACCCCATCACTGCGCGAGGCGTGCAGCTGCGTGCTCGAGACTGAGCGGCTGACTTTGCGCAGGCCAACCCTCGCGGACGCAAAAGCGATCGCAAGCCTCGCCAACGATCGCCGCATTGCGGAAAATACCCGCCGCCTGCCGCATCCCTATTCCCAGGAGCATGCCGTCGAATTCGTTCGCACCTCCGCTGAGGATCGGCGCGATATCGCGTTCCTGATCGAACATAATCACGCGCCAATCGGCATGGTCGGCATCAATTGGCACGAGCAGGACTCGCCGGAGCTCGGCTACTGGCTCGGCTTCGAGCATTGGGGCCAGGGCTTTGGAACCGAGGCCGCGCGCGCCGTGATCGACTTCTTCTTCGAGGAGTTCGATCTCGATCATCTCTGCTCGGGTGCGCGCGTCGCCAATCCCTCCTCGCGCAACATCCTCGAGAAGTGTGGCTTCCAGTGGAGCGGCGTCGAGTTGCACCGCTTCGAGGCGCTGGGCTCCTCGACCCCGGTCGACTGCTTCCGCCTGACCCGCAGCGTCTGGTCGTCGCTGAAGAACTGGAGCAGTTCGACGAGGCGGGAAAGCTGACTGCTGTCTTCACCCTCCCGTCGGGCGGGAGGGTGAACGACACCCTCACACCGGCGGGCTGACCACCGGCTCTCCCAGGCCCAGCTCGCGCGCGCAGGAAGATGTAGAGCCCCGCAGCGATGATGATGGCGACACCGACGATCGTCGCGAGCGAGGGCAGATCGCCGAACACGAGATAGCCGAAGATCGCGGCCCAGAGGATCATCGAATATTGATAGGGCACCACGATGCTCGCCGGCGCCAGCTTGAGCGAACGGTTGACGCAGAGTGAGGCAAAAACGGCGAGGCCGCCGGCCAGCATGAAGAAGCCGAAGTCGCGCAGGTTCGGCGTGAGCCATCCGAACGGCACCATGACGATCCCGAACACGACCGTGCCGACGAACTGCATCGACGCCAACATGACGTCTGGGGTGCCACGCAGGGAGCGCGTCACCACCATCAGGAACGCGAACGCGACGCTGCCGCCCAGCGCGATGACCGCCGACCAGTCGAACACCCCGGCGGATGGACGTAGCGATCAGGACTCCGTAGAAGCCGACCCCAACCGCGGCCCAACGTCTGATATCGACGTGCTCGTCGAGCAAGATCGCCGACAACGCGGCGACGAAGATCGGCGCCGCCAGATAAAACGTGATGATATCGGCGAGCGGCAGGTAGATCGCAGCCGCGAAGAACAGCGCGATCTCCGATATCGAGAGCATGACACGCAAGACCTGTAGCGCAGGCCGACGTATCAACGGAAAAGCGCCGCGGCTGCGCCAGATCAACGGCGACATCAGAACCCGCGCCGCCACCGAGCGCAGCAGCAAAAGCTCCCCCACGCAATAGGTCGCGACCATGAATTTGCCGAGCGCGTCACCCACCGAGACGAAACACACGCCCGCGAGCATCAGGCCGATGCCGGCCAGGCGCGCCGAACGCCCCGCGGCGGTTTACGAAATGGTTGCGAGCAGGTTCATCGCAGTGCCGTCTTAATGGCTTGGCCGCGCGGCACAAGCTTGATTGCTGCAACACATCTCTGCAATACCGCTAGTGTGGTGGTTCAGAATAATTGCAGGGAAAACGCATGAGCGATTTCGATCCCGCCGCCCATCGCATGGTGGGCCCGCAGCGCTGGTTCGAGGATTTTGTCCTCGGCGAGCGCTTTGTCATTCCGAGCCGCACCATGACGTCGGCTGTGTTCGCCGCTTTCCAGGCCGCGAGCGGCGACACCCATCCGGTGCACTACGACGTCGAATATTGCCGCACCCGTGGCATGCCAAACCTGCTGGCGCACGGTTTTCAGACGCTGATCCACACCGCGCCGGGCGCCGGGCTGTTTCCCTATCTGGTGGAGGAATCGCTGGTCGGCTTCCTCGAACAGTCGAGCCGGTTCTTAAAGCCAGTGTTCGCCGACGACACGATCTATCCCGCGCTCGAAGTGATCGAGTTGACGCCCGGGCGCTCGACCGGCGTGGTGACGCTGCGTTCCACCGTGTTCAACCAGCGCCGCGAACTGGTGCTGGAGGGCGTGCAGAAGTTTCTGATCCGGCGAAGGCCGGCCTGACCAGGGAGCGACGTCGTGTTGCCGCGCGCAAGAAGCCCCGAAACTTAAGGCCTTTCGCGATATTTCAGGCAAGTTTTGGTTGCCCCGGCAGTGCCCCTGCCCTACCTAAGCCGTATGAAATTCCTTGACGAAGCAAAGGTCTATGTCCGCTCCGGCGACGGCGGCAGTGGCTGCGTGGCGTTTCGTCGCGAAAAATTCATCGAGTTCGGCGGGCCCTCCGGCGGCAATGGCGGCCGTGGCGGCGACGTGATCATCGAGGCCGTCGACGGATTGAACACGCTGATCGATTATCGCTATCAGCAGCATTTTAAGGCGCAAAAGGGCGTCAACGGCATGGGCAAGGACCGCCATGGCGCCAACGGCCAGCCTGTCGTGCTCAAGGTGCCGGTCGGCACGCAGGTGTTCGACGAGGATCGCGAGACGCTGCTTCACGACTTCACCACGCTCGGGGAAAAATTCGTGCTCGCCGAAGGCGGCAATGGCGGCTTTGGCAACGCGCATTTCAAATCCGCCACCAACCGCGCGCCGCGCAACGCCAATCCCGGCCAGGTCGGCGAGGAGCGCTGGATCTGGCTCAGGCTAAAACTGATCGCCGACGCCGGCTTGGTCGGCCTGCCCAACGCCGGCAAGTCGACCTTGCTTTCCAAGGTCAGCGCCGCCAAGCCGAAGATCGCCGACTACCCCTTCACCACGCTGCATCCGCAGTTGGGCGTGGTGAATGCCGACGGGCGCGAATTCGTGCTGGCGGATATTCCGGGCCTGATCGAGGGCGCGCACGAGGGCGCCGGCCTCGGCGACCGATTTCTGGGCCATGTCGAACGCTGCCGTGTGCTACTGCATCTGGTCGACGCGACCAGCGAACACGCCGGCCAAGCCTACAAGACGGTGCGCAACGAGCTTGAAGCTTATGAGGGGCATCTTGCCGACAAGATCGAGATCGTCGCGCTGAACAAGATCGACGCCGTGAGCGCGGAAGAGCTCAAGAAACAAAAGGACCGGCTGAAGCGTGCCGCGAAGAAGACGCCGCTGTTGATGTCAGGCGCGACCGGCACAGGCGTCAGGGAGGCGGTACGCGCGCTGGCCGACCTGATCGGCGAAGCCCCGGTAACGGCCAAGGCCAAGGGCGCTGCAGAGGCCGAGCCGTGGGCGCCGCTGACGCCGCAAGGCTGATTTGAAGGCCAACTTGCGCTGGTAGCATCCGGCTGCGAAACTCCGCCATGCTGGGAAAATCGAAGAGGGAAATCATGATCGGCTACGTCACATTGGGCACCAAGGACCTGAAAAAGGCCGCGGTCTTCTACGACAAGATCGCCGCCGAAATGGGGATCGGACGCTTCATGGAGTCCGACACATTTATTGCCTGGGGCTCGGCGGACGGTAGCGCGGGCCTGGGACTGACCATGCCGTTCGACGGCAAGCCGATGACGGTCGGAAACGGCGTGATGGTGGCATTGGCCGCCAAGGACAAGGCCGAGGTTGATCGCATCTACAAGCTTGCGCTGTCGCTCGGCGGCACCGACGAGGGCCCTCCCGGGCCGCGCGCGGATGGCGGATTCTATGCGGCCTATTTCAGAGACCCGGAAGGCAACAAACTCAACGCCTTCGTGATGGGCTGATATAAGTTCGCGTCATCGCAACCAGGTCGTGATTGCGAGGAGCATTTGCGACGAAGCCATCCACTCTTGTTGCTGCCAGCACGGATGGCTTCGCGGAGTTTATCATCGGGCGGCTTGCGCCGACCCGTTGGCTATCAATGACTGTAAACACATTGACACATTCCCAGATGGCCCGCCCCACCTTAAAGAAATTCCGCCGTATCGTCGTCAAGGTCGGCTCCTCGCTGCTGATCGATTCCGATGCCGGCGAGGTGCGCGCGTCATGGCTGTCGGCACTCGCCGCCGATCTTGCAAAACTGCACAAGGAGGGCCGCGAGATCCTGATCGTCTCATCAGGGTCGATCGCGCTCGGCCGCAGCCGCCTCAAGTTGCCGCGCGGCACGCTGAAGCTGGAAGAAAGCCAGGGTGCAGCGGCAGTGGGACAGATCGCGCTGGCGCGCATCTGGTCGGAGGTGCTCGGGGCTCACGGCATCGACGCCGGACAGATCCTGGTGACCTTGCAGGACACCGAGGAGCGTCGCCGCTATCTCAATGCGCGCTCGACCATCGCCAAACTGCTGGAATGGCGCGCAGTGCCGGTTATCAACGAAAACGACACTGTTGCCACCAACGAAATCCGCTATGGCGACAATGACCGGCTCGCCGCGCGCGTCGCGACCATGGCGAGCGCCGATCTCCTGATCCTGCTGTCCGACATCGACGGGCTCTACGACGCGCCGCCCGCCAACAATCCCGGCGCCAAGCTCGTTCCGGTGGTCGAGACCGTCACCTCCGAGATCGAGGCGATGGCGGGCGCCGCCGAGTCCGAATTATCTCGCGGCGGCATGCGCACCAAGATCGAGGCGGCGAAAATCGCGACCACCGCCGGCACCCACATGCTGATCGCCTCCGGCAAGATCGAGCATCCGCTGCAAGCGATATCGGATGGCGGGCGCTGTACCTGGTTTCTGACCCCCGCCAATCCCGTCACCGCGCGCAAACGATGGATCGCGGGATCGCTGGAGCCGAAGGGCACGCTGACCATCGACGCCGGCGCGGTGAGCGCACTGCGCGCCGGAAAAAGCCTGCTTCCAGCCGGCGTGATCCGGGTCGACGGGCAGTTCGCCCGCGGCGATGCGGTGTTGGTGCGCGGTCCCGACACCCATGAAATCGGCCGCGGCCTGGTCGCTTATGACGCCGAAGATGCCGAGAAAATCAAAGGCCGCTCCTCGCCCGATGTGATGGCGATCCTCGGCGTCAGCGGACGCGCCGAGATGATCCACCGCGATGATCTCGTGATGGGACCGGCGGGCGCCATAGCCGCCAAGGAGGCCTAATAGGCCAATGGCCGACTACCGCTCGCCTGCCATGCCCCTTCCGCGCCTCGCCAAACCCTCGATTTCCGTGCTAGGGCATGGTCTTAACGTAAGGCAAGTTGCGACATGACCGCATCCTTGAAAGCCGTCGACGGCGGCGCCGATCTGCCGGCCCTGATGAACGAGCTCGCCGCCGGCGCCCGCACTGCGGCGCGGGTGCTGTCGCTCGCCTCGCCCGAACAGAAGAACCGCGCGCTGGAAGCGACGGAGCGCGCGATCCGCAAGCACGCGGATGCGATCCTCGCCGCCAACGCCGAAGACGTCGCCGAGGTCCGCGCCGGTGGCGCGACCAGCGCCTTTGTCGACCGCCTGACGCTGACGCAAGGGCGCATCGATCTGATGGCCGACGGGATTGCGACGGTACGAAAAATCCCCGATCCGGTGGGCGTCGTGACCGAAAGCTGGCAGCGTCCGAACGGCATGACCATCGAGCGCGTCCGCGTGCCGCTCGGCGTCGTCGCCGTGATCTTCGAAAGCCGTCCCAATGTCGCGGCCGACGCCGGCGTGCTGTGCCTGAAATCCGGCAACGCGGTGATCCTGCGCGGCGGCTCCGATAGTTTCCGTTCCTGCCGCGCGATCCATGCCTGCCTGGCGCAGGGATTGCGCGAAGCCGGTCTCCCCGAAGCCTCGATTACGCTGGTGCCGACCCGCGACCGCGCCGCGGTGGGGCTGCTATTGACCGGATTGAACGGCGCGATCGACGTCATCGTGCCGCGCGGCGGCAAGAGCCTGGTCGCCCGCGTCGAAGCTGAGGCCCGCGTGCCGGTGTTCGCGCATCTGGAAGGCGTCAACCACGTCTATGTCGAGCAGTCCGCCAATCTCGAAATGGCGAAGTCGATTGTACTGAACGCCAAGATGCGCCGCCCCGGCGTCTGCGGCGCGGCCGAGACCTTGCTGATCGATCGCGCCGGCAGCGCGACGAGCCTGAAGCCGCTGATCGAAATGCTGATCGATGCCGGTTGCGAAGTGCGCGGCGATGAGACCGTGCAACGCACTGACTTAAGGGTGAAGCCGGCTTCCGAAGAGGACTGGGACACCGAATATGAAGATGCGATCATCGCCGCGAGAATAGTCGACGGCCTCGACGAGGCGATTGCCCATATTCATCGCCACGGCTCGCACCATACCGACGCGATCGTGACCGAAGACCCGAAAGCCGCGCAGAAATTCCTCAACGAGGTCGATTCGGCGATTGTGCTGCACAACGCGTCGACGCAATTCGCCGATGGCGGCGAGTTCGGCTTTGGCGCCGAGATCGGAATTGCCACCGGCAAATTCCACGCCCGCGGCCCGGTCGGCGCCGAACAACTGACCAGCTTCAAATATCGGGTCCACGGCACCGGGCAGACGCGGCCGTGAAGCCCGAAGCGTTTTCAAGCGATGTAGACGCCGGTTCGCGTGAAGAAAACGCGTCAAACAAGACATTGCGCCCGCGGTGGCCCAGTTGAATACAACTTCAGTCGCGTCGCCATCCGTCTCGCAAGCGATTCCGCTCTACACCAACGGCATGCGCATCGGCTTGCTTGGCGGTTCCTTCAATCCGCCGCATATCGCCCATCGCGCCATCAGCCTGTTTGCGATCAAGCGCCTGAAACTGGATCGCATCTGGTGGCTGGTGACACCGGGAAATCCGCTCAAGGATAATGGCGCCCTGCATGAACTTGACGAACGCGCCGAAGCCGCCCGTCAGATGGCGAGCGATCCGCGCATCGACGTGAGCTGTCTCGAATCCGTCATCGGAACGCGATACACTGTCGACACCATCAACTATCTGCGCCGCCGGTTTTCGGGCTTGCGCTTTGTATGGATCATGGGCGCCGACAACCTTGCGCAATTTCATCGCTGGCAAAATTGGCAGCGCATCGCGTCCCAAGTGCCGATCGCGGTAATCGACCGTCCACCACAGAGCTTCCGCGCACTCGCCGCACCCGCGGCGCGGGCATTGGCGCGCTATCGTGTGCCGGAGAATGAGGCAGGCCGGCTGGCCAATTTTCGTGCGCCGGCCTGGGTGTTCCTCACCGGCATGAAGATCAACCTGTCATCGACGGGCTTGCGGAACCCGGATGGGAGCTGGAGGGCAGGCAACGGAGCAGGAAGCTGAATGCGTGGCTTATCGGTTCAATGGAATCCGGGGTGCTGGAATATTGAAACCTTTAACCCCACATGCGTAGTATAGGGGGCGGGCGTCACGGATTCGGCGTTCGCGACACAGTGAAAGGAATGGTCCCTGGCAACATCTGTATTGTCCAAGCGTGTTTTACCCAAGGTTGCTAGTAAAACGGCACCAAAACCCGCGCGTAAAACATCGACCCAAGCTGCGGCCTTGAAGGCGCAACCCGACGCCGACGAGACGCTGAATATGATCCTCTCCCGCCTCGACGATATGAAGGCGGAAGAAACAGTCACCATCGATCTTCGCGGCAAATCCGCATTTTCCGACTACATGATCGTCACCTCGGGCCGGGCCAACCGGCATGTCGGCGCGATCGCGGAAAACGTCACCAAAGCCTTGAAGGAAAACGGCATCAGAAGCATCCATGTCGAGGGCTTGCCCAATTGCGACTGGGTGCTGATCGATTCCGGCGACGTGATCGTGCACGTATTCAGACCCGAGGTGCGCGAGTTCTACAATCTGGAAAGATTGTGGACGCAAGGCCCGACGGCGGCGAAGGCGATCTAACGAAGCGAGCCGAAGGGTTCGGCTGAAGCGCATCGTGGCGTTTGCGTGCGTGCGCCGCTTTGCCGGAAGATGCTGTCATGCGCCTCGTCGTCATTGCCGTCGGCCGGCTGAAGCAGGGTCCGGAGCGGGAGCTTGCGGATCGCTATCGCGAGCGCTTCGACGACATCGGCCGCAAGCTCGGCTTTCGCGGCCTCGAGATTCATGAAATTTCCGAAAGCCGCGCCCGCGACGCTGCAAGCCGCCTAGCGGAGGAAGCAGGCGCGATCGCAGCCGCCATACCCGAGAAATCCATGCTGGTGGCGCTCGACGAACACGGCGAGAACATCGATAGCACCGTATTTTCCCGGCATCTCGGGAGCTGGCGGGATCAGGGAGCAGGCCACACTATCTTCATGATCGGCGGCGCGGACGGACTTTCGCCTGAATTGCGGCGTAAGGCGAGAATCAGCATCGCATTCGGCTCCGCGACCTGGCCGCACCAAATGGTTCGCATCATGCTTCTGGAACAGCTTTATCGGGCCGCGACCATTTTGGCGGGCCATCCCTATCACCGCACATGAATCCGGGCACATAAGGGCTCCTATCCGAACGATGCTGCTAGCGCGGACCCGCCATTCGTATCCCGACACCATCAGCCGCGGCAGGCTGTCTTCGGTTCCGCTCTCCCTTCTGCTGCTGTCCGCCGGCCTTGCTGATGCAAGCCGTCTGCCGGCGATGGCGCAGACCGCGGCGACCGTACCCCAGGCGGCGACCGCCGCACCCGACGCCGACACCATCAAGCAGCGCGAACAGGAACTGGAAGCCACCCGCGCGCAAGTGAAGAGTGCGGCCGAGGCGCGCGAGCGGCTAAAAGCCGACATCGCGGCGATCGGTCAGGACCAAAGCAAGCTCAATGCGCAGTTGATCGACGTGGCGGGGCAGGTGCGCGACGTCGAGACCAGGGTCGGCGACGCCGAGGCGCGGCTGCGCACACTCGATTCGCGCGAAGCGCAGATTCGCGGCTCGCTCGATTCGCGCCGTTCCGAAATTGTCGAGGTGCTGGCGGCCCTGCAACGGGCAGGCCGGCGCACGCCGCCGGCCCTGCTGGTCCGCCCTGAAGACGCTCTGCAGTCGCTGCGCGCCGCCATGCTGCTCGGATCGGTAGTGCCTGAGCTACGGGCGCGCGCCACAAAACTCGCCGGCGATCTCGGCGAACTGGTCGCGCTGCGCAAGAACATCGCAAGCGAGCGCGACCACCTTGCGGCCGACCGCGACAAGCTCAGGGATGACCAGGCGAGACTCGCCGCTTTCGTCGACGAGCGGCAGCGGCGGCAGGCGGCGATCGAAAAGGACATGGAAGCCGAAGGCGCTCGCGCCATCGCGCTGTCGAGGCAGGTCGACAGCCTGCAGGGCCTGATCGCCAGAATGGAGCAGGATTTGAAGAGCGCCGCGAAGGCGGCCGCGACCGCGACCCTGCAGGGGGCCCCCGCGGCCGTGAATGGCCGGCCCAACCTGTCCGCCTTGAAGGACCCTGCCCGCAAGAGCCCGGCGATCGCATTTGCCTCCGCCAGAGGATTATTCGCGTTGCCGGTTAACGGCACCAAGATTCGCGAATTTGGCGGTTCCGACGGTGCCGGAGGCGTAGAAAAAGGCATTTCTTTGGCAACAAAGGCCAGCGCACAGGTCACAACGCCGTGTGACGGCTGGGTTGTTTACGCCGGTCCCTTCCGGAGCTATGGACAACTCTTGATCCTCAACGCCGGTGGCGGGTATCATGTCCTGATCGCCGGGATGGAGCGCATTTCGGTCAACATCGGCCAGTTTGTACTGACGGGGGAGCCGGTCGCGACCATGGGGACAAGGTCCCAGGTCGCTTCCGTTCTCGCCACTAATGCGAGCCAGCCCGTGCTCTATGTCGAGTTTCGTAAAGACGGCACTCCAATCGATCCAGGTCCATGGTGGGCCGCAAATGAAGGCGAAAAGGTTCGCGGATGATGCGCAAGACTTCAGTAATTCTCCTCAGCGCCGCCACAGGCGCGGCGTTGACGCTGTTCGTGACCCAGCCGCGCGCCGTGCTGATGGGATCGAGTGCGCGAGCCGCCACCTCCGATACCTATCGCCAGCTCAATCTGTTCGGCGACGTGTTTGAGCGGGTTCGCAGCGACTATGTCGAGAAGCCCGACAACTCAAAGCTCGTCGAATCCGCAATCAGCGGCATGCTGGCCGGGCTCGATCCACATTCCAGCTACATGGACGCCAAGAGTTTTCGCGACATGCAGGTGCAGACCCGCGGCGAATTCGGCGGGCTCGGCATCGAGGTCACGATGGAAGATGGGCTGATCAAGGTCGTCTCGCCGATCGACGACACGCCGGCGTCGAAGGCCGGCATCATGGCCAACGACATCATTACCACCCTAGATGACGAGGCAGTTCAAGGTCTCACCTTGAGCCAGGCGGTCGAGAAGATGCGCGGCCCCGTCAACACCAAGATCCGGCTGAAGATCGTCCGTAAGGGCCAGGACAATCCGATCGACGTCACGCTGGTGCGCGACAACATCCGCGTCCGTTCGGTACGCGCCCGCGTCGAGGCCGACGATATCGGCTACATCCGTGTCACCACCTTCAACGAGCAGACCACCGAAGGCCTCAAGAGGGAGATCGGCAACCTGCAAACCCAGATCGGCGACAAGCTGAAGGGTTTTGTCATCGATCTGCGCAATAACCCGGGCGGTCTTCTGGAAGAAGCGGTCACGGTCTCCGACAGCTTCCTCGAGCGCGGCGAGATCGTCTCGACCCGCGGCCGCAACGCCGAGGAAACCCAGCGCCGCTCCGCCCATCCGGGCGACCTGACCAAGGGCAAACCGCTGATCGTGCTGATCAATGGCGGCTCGGCTTCGGCTTCCGAAATCGTCGCCGGCGCGCTGCAGGATCACAAGCGTGCCACGCTGGTCGGCACCCGCTCGTTCGGCAAGGGCTCGGTGCAAACCATCATTCCGCTCGGAAGCGGCAACGGCGCGCTGCGGCTCACCACCGCGCGCTATTTCACGCCGTCGGGCAAGTCGATCCAGGCCAAGGGCATCGTGCCCGATATCGAAGTGCTCCAGGATGTCCCCGACGAATTGAAGTCGCGCACCGATACCAAGGGCGAGGCGTCGCTGCGCGGCCACCTGAAATCCGAGGGCGACGAGAAGACCGGCTCGCAATCCTACGTGCCGCTGGATGCCAAGGACGACAAGGCGCTGAAGATGGCCGACGACATGCTCCACGGCATCAAGTCGAGCGCCACGACGCCAGCCCCCGCCGCGCCGGCCAACGGCGACAAGGCCGCGATCGACAGCCCGCAGGCAGCAAGGCCCAAGGCGGCGAACTGATCCGCACCGATCGGTGCTTTCGCAAGAAGGGCGGCCTAAAAGGTCGCCCTTCTTGTTTGATAGTTCCGGCCCTTACGGGCTCCGCCAGATGCCGGGCTCCGCCGCCCTGCCGTGCCGTGCTATCGTCGGCGGCGCTGATTCGGAAAAAAGGTTCATGACTGAGACGGCCGACGATCTGAGCGCCCCGCTCGGACAGAAAACGGCAGCGCGAGGCAAACGTCGGTTCCGGCTGCCCTTTACGGCGATGCAGGCGCTGGCCGTGCTGCTCGGCCTGTTTCTGGTGGTCTTTGCCTGCTTTGCCATCTTCGCCGACAATCCATTCGGCGGCGAGCCGACCGCGCACGTCGCGATCCGCCAAAAGGGCCAGGGTAACGAGCAAGCCGAGGAGAAGGCCGCCTCGGCCGCCCCCAGCGTTGCCGATCACGGCGCGAAACCGGCCGCCAAACAGTCGGCCGGCGGCGAGCCGAGGACCGTCACCATCATCGACGGCTCGAGCGGCAAGCGCCAGGACATGGTGATCGGAAGCGATAGCGCCGACAAGGCCGAGCCCGACGCGCAGCCTGCCACGATGGCCGGCATCGATCAGCGCCTGCTCGAAAAATCACGCTACGGCATGATCCCGGCCGTCGCCGATGGGCTGAAGCCGTTCACCGTCTACGCCGCCGAAGCCGACCGCGCGAAGGCGGCGAAAATGCCCGTGGTCGCCATCGTCATCGGCGGCCTCGGCGTCGGTGCGGCCAAGACGACGGATGCCATCATGAAATTGCCGCCGGCGGTGACGCTGGCGTTCACGCCCTACGGCGCGGACCCCGGCAAGCTGGCCGCGCGGGCGCGCGCGCAGCGCCACGAGATCCTGTTGCAGATTCCAATGGAGCCGTTCGACTATCCCGACAATGATCCAGGGCCGCAGACCCTGCTCGCAACGCTCGGGCCCGAGCAGAATCTCGACCGGCTGTACTGGCACCTCAGCCGTTTCCAGGGCTATGCGGGGATAGCCAATTTCATGGGCGCGCGTTTTGTCGCCACCGATGCGGTGATGCAGCCGGTCATCCGCGAGGCCGCCAAGCGCGGCTTGGGCTATTTCGACGACGGCTCCTCGCCGCGCAGCGTCGCCCCTTCGCTGGCCGCCGGTCAGACCCTGCCCTTCGCCAAGGCCGATGTCGCAATCGACGCGGTGCCGACCTCGGCGGAAATCGACCGGGCGCTGGCAAAGCTCGAGGGCCTCGCCAGGGAGCACGGCGTCGCGGTCGGGGTAGCCTCGGCGCTGCCGATCTCGATCGAGCGGATCGGTGCCTGGATCAAGGCCCTGGACGGCCATGGCATCTTGCTTGCGCCATTGACAACCGCGATGCTGAAATCAAAATCCAGCTAAGGCATACCTCGGGCCCGTCGGGTCTTGCGGTCGGTCTAGCTGAGCAGCCGAGGCTTCGACCGAATGGCGCGCTATGAAGACCTGCCTTACCGGACATGCGTCGGCATGATGCTGATCAACGCAGCCGGGCTGGCCTTCATCGGCCGCCGCGCCGGCGGCATCGAGCATGTCGACGAATCCCATGTCTGGCAGATGCCGCAGGGCGGTGTCGATCCCGGCGAAGACACCTGGGAGGCCGCCAAGCGCGAGCTCTATGAAGAAACCAGCGTCCGCTCCGTCGAAAAACTCGGCGAGGTCGCGGACTGGCTGATCTACGACATTCCACGCACCGTTGCCGGGCGCGCCTGGAAAGGCCGCTATCGCGGCCAGCGGCAGAAATGGTTCGCGATGCGCTTCACCGGCAAGGACACCGAGATCAATGTCGCGAACCCCGGTGGCGGCGGGCACAAGGCCGAGTTCATGAGCTGGCGCTGGGAGCCGATGAAGAATCTCCCCGAGCTGATCGTTCCGTTCAAGCGGCCGGTCTACGAGCGCGTGGTGAAGGAATTTTCTAGGCTCGCTGGCGGCTAAAATACTTGGCCTGAAAGCAAGAAAAGCCAGCCGGAAACAACAAAGCCGCCAGGCTGACGCGGCTTTAGCTCCCAACAAAAAATATCGAAAACAACCCCATGCAAGGTAGCAGGCAGCCGCCGGCACGGATGCTTCGGGCGAATACTTGACACGTCGGGCAAATCAGCGGCACTCATTCATCATCGCCCAAATCCGTTAAACGCCCGTGGCCGCGCAACAGCGCGCTCTTCGGTGCGATCTTGGGCGAAAATCCTTACCCGCAATTGAAGTTGCACTGGCGCCGCAGCGAGTGATCGCCTGCGCGTTGCCGAACCGCGCGCTTCCGACGCGCGTGCCGAGGAATGTCGACATGCATACCGCTTCGAATCCAAACATAGCAGTGGCGATAGCCGCACCCGATCAAGCCAAAGCTGCCGCAGTCCCGCGGATAAAGCTCTCGTCACACGGATTCTGCATCGACCATCCAGATCCCGAGCTTGGCGAACAGCTCATGGCGGACGCAATGGGGGTCGCCGATCGCGATGCGATGCATGGCGTCCTGAAACAATTGGTGAAGGCCAGCGTGAGCGGCGAGAAGTCTGACGAGATCAACCTCTCCTTTATGATTTCAATGGTGAAAAACATCAAGCCCAGGGATTCCGTCGAGGCCATGCTGGTGGCGCAGATGGTTTGCGTTCATGTGATGGCGATGAGATGTGCCTATCACCTCGCGAATGCGGAAGACATCGCCCAGCAAGACAGTGCGGGGCGCACATTAGGCAGGCTCGCCCGGACGTTTCCCGCACAGATCGAGGCGCTCAACCGCTATCGGAGCAATGGCGAGCCTGCCATCACTGTACAGAACGTGTCGGTCGGGGATGGTGGCAAGGCCATTGTCGGCAACGTCACGCAGCATGTGAGCGTGATCGTCTCCAACAATAACGGGGCGCCCGCGGTGACCGATGCCCCGATGGTCTCGATGCCCGATCGTGGCGCACAGGAGCACGAACCCGCGGACGCCAAGCGGGGAGCACAGTCATGAGCGATCATGCCCACAATACCGGCCCGATGCTGGCGAGCCCGCGTTGCGGGGCAAAAATCCGTTCCGGCGGCGCGTGCCGCTCGCCAGCGGTGCGCGGCAAAAGGCGCTGCCGCATGCATGGCGGTGCGGCGGGATCCGGCGCGCCAAAGGAAAACCAGAACGCGCGCAAGCACGGCCTGTTCACTGGGGATGCGATCGCCGAGCGAAGGCGGATTCAGGCTTTGTTGGGCGAAGCGCGGAAGTTTTTGCAGGCGATGAAATGATTCATCATCCAGATGCCGGGCTGGGCGACGGCAGTGCGAAGAATGTTTTGGGGATGCAGCGGCTCGGTGGGCAACGCCGTGGCGTTATATCTGACGAGATGTCGCAAAGCGTCGCGCCGCCGCGAACCGACCTGACCAAGCCGCATCGTTTGAATTTGCTTCGTCGTTTGCGTTATCATCGAGCCGAAATGCCCGACAGCAAACCCTATCGCCCCAACGTAGGCATCGCCCTGTTCAACGCTTCCGGTCAGGTCCTGATCGGGCGTCGCTTCAGGGACGACGGGCCGGAAATCATCCTGCCGGGCCTTGCGTGGCAGATGCCGCAAGGCGGCGTCGATGAGGGCGAGGATTTGCGCGAAGCGGCGTTGCGCGAGCTCTGGGAAGAGACCGGCGTGCGAAACGCCGACTATCTCGGCGAGACCGGCTGGCTCGCTTACGAATTCCCGCCCTATGCGGGGCCACCGTCGCACCGGCTGGCCAAATTCCGCGGCCAGCGGCAGAAATGGTTCGCGCTGCGTTTCGGCGGGCGCGACGAGGAGATCGATCCGCTGACGCCGCGCAACAATCAGCCGGCGGAATTCGATGCCTGGCGATGGGAGCGGCTTGACCGCGTCGCCGATCTGGTCGTGCCGTTCCGGCGCGAGGTGTATCGCGCGGTAGCCGAGAGTTTTGCGAAGTTTGCAATTCCCCCGAAGCCGTCATCCTGAGGTTGCGAGCCTCGAAGGGATGAGCGGGTAGCGCTGGGTGTAGTGTGTATTTATACTCTTGATGAAACTAGGATCGTGTGTATAAATACACCATGCGATCCCGGGATGTCATAAAAGCTTTGAAATCAGACGGTTGGGAACAAGTCGCCCAGAAGGGCAGTCACGTTCAGTTCAAACACCCGACCAAAAAGGGGCGTGTGACCGTCCCACATCCGAAGAAGGACATCCCAACCGGCACACTTAGAAGCGTCGAGAAGCAAGCCGATCTCAAACTAAAATGAAGAATTTGGAATATGAAATGGAGCCAATGCGGCTCGCGGGAGCATCCCAAATGCGACAATACATCGCCCTGATCCATAAGGAAGCTGACAGCGACTACGGCGTTTCGTTTCCAGACCTTCCTGGCGTCATCACCGCTGGAAGCAACTTGGATGAAGCCCGAAAGATGGCAAACGAAGCTTTGGCTTTTCATCTTCAAGGTCTGGCCGAAGATGGTGAGCCCGCACCCGAACCCTCCTCTCTCGAAGAGGTTATGTCCGTTAGAGAAAATAAGGACGGGGTAGCTGTTCTGATCGCAGCGCCCGACGCGGAAGTTAAAAGTGTTCGCATCAATGTAACGCTGCCTGCCGACGTGCTCGAGCAAATCGATCAATACGCGGAACGCGAAGGTTTCACTCGATCAGGCTTTCTTGCTCAGGCCGCAAAAAAGGCGATGGCTGCCTGACGGGTACCGCGCTTTGCGTCCGCGATGCCGGCGGCGTGAAATTCGCGGCAAATCGGGGCTACCGAGCCGCCAGAGCATGATCCGGAAAAGGCCTGCCCCGCACTTGGATTGCGGGATGGACACCGGTTCTCCCTCGCGACAAACGCGAAACGCGTTTGCGCGGAGATCATGCTCAAACAAAAAGATGGGGCGGGACGATGATTCGAAGAAAAGTCATCCTGCCCTAGTGCAGCGCCGTCGTGCTGAGCTCGTGCTGGATTTCCCTGAAGTGATCCAGCCGCTCGACCGCGTGGTCGAGCTCGGAGCCTTCCTTCTCGGCGAGCTTGGCTTCCATTTCGGAAATCGTCTCGGCGAACCTGGCCCGATCCAGCTCCTCGATCGAGGCGGCGACATCCGCGAGCACGGTAAGCCCCTTCTCCGAGACTTCGGCAAGGCCGCCCAGCACGATAATCTTCTCGCGCGTGCCGCCGCCGGTGGTGACGGTCAAAATCCCCGGCCGCACCGGGGCCACGACCGGCGCGTGTCCGGCCAGCACGCCGAAGTCACCTTCCACGCCGGGAATGTCGACCTGATCGACCTCGCCGGAAAAGGCAAGCTTTTCGGGGGAGACGAGATCGAAGTGGAAGGTGGCCATGCTCTATCCGCTCTTTTCCGCTGTCACCCGCGGGCTTGACCCGCGGGTCCATCAAAAAAATTTCCATTTCGATGGATTGCCGGGGTCATTTGGTTGGAAGACGCGCTTCGCGCTTTCGCCCGGCAATGACGATATGAAACTTAAGCCGCTTCAGCGGCGAGCTTCTTGCCTTTTTCGACCGCCTCTTCGATGGTGCCGACCATGTAGAAGGCCTGTTCCGGCAGGTGATCGTACTTGCCCTCGCAAAGTCCGCGGAAACCCTTGATGGTGTCGGCGAGGTCGACGAACTTGCCCGGCGATCCCGTGAAGACTTCGGCGACATGGAACGGCTGCGACAGGAAGCGCTCGATCTTGCGGGCGCGCGCCACCGTGATCTTGTCCTCTTCGCTCAGTTCGTCCATGCCGAGAATCGCGATGATGTCCTGCAGCGATTTGTACTTCTGCAGGATTTGCTGCACCAGGCGTGCGGTGTTGTAGTGATCCTCGCCGACGACCAGCGGCGACAGCATGCGCGACGTCGAATCCAGCGGGTTGACCGCAGGATAGATTCCCTTTTCCGAGATCGCGCGATCGAGGTTGGTCGTTGCATCGAGATGGGCAAAGGTGGTCGCCGGCGCCGGATCGGTGTAGTCGTCCGCAGGGACATAAATCGCCTGGATCGAGGTGATCGAACCCTTGGTGGTGGTGGTGATGCGCTCCTGCAGTGCGCCCATGTCGGTGCCGAGCGTCGGCTGATAGCCCACCGCGGAGGGAATGCGACCCAGCAGCGCCGACACTTCGGAGCCGGCTTGCGTGAATCGGAAGATGTTGTCGACGAAGAACAGCACGTCCTGGCCCTGGTCGCGGAAATGCTCGGCGACGGTCAAGCCGGTGAGACCGACGCGGGCGCGCGCGCCCGGCGGCTCGTTCATCTGGCCGTAGACCAGCGCGCATTTCGAGCCTTCGCCGCCGCCCTTCTTGTTGACGCCGGATTCGATGAACTCGTGATAGAGGTCGTTGCCTTCTCGGGTGCGCTCGCCGACGCCTGCGAACACCGAGTAGCCGCCATGCGCCTTGGCAACGTTGTTGATCAATTCCTGAATCAGCACGGTCTTGCCGACGCCGGCGCCGCCGAACAGACCGATCTTGCCGCCTTTGGCGTAAGGCGCGAGCAGATCGACGACCTTGATCCCGGTGACGAGAATTTCCGCCTCGGTGGCCTGATCGGTGTAAGTCGGCGCCTCCTGGTGGATCGCCCGCATGGTTTCGCCCTTGATCGGCCCGGCTTCATCGACCGGCTCGCCGATCACATTCATGATGCGGCCGAGCGTGCCTGCGCCGACCGGCACCATGATCGGGTTGCCGGTGTCGCCGACTTCCTGGCCGCGGACCAGACCTTCCGCGGTATCCATCGCGATGGTGCGCACCGTGGATTCGCCGAGATGCTGCGCGACCTCGAGCACGAGGCGGGTGCCGCCGTTCTGCGTCTCGAGCGCGTTCAGAATCGCCGGCAGATGGCCTTCGAACTGCACGTCGACGACGGCGCCGATGACTTGGGTGATGCGTCCGGACTGGTTGGCGGGTGTAGCCATGAAAACTCTCTCCTTCGAATTCTGTCTCAAACGACCGTTGCGACTGTCAGAGCGCCTCGGCGCCGGAGATGATCTCGATCAGCTCCTTGGTGATCATCGCCTGGCGCGTTCGGTTATAGAGCAGGGTTTGCTTGCGGATCATGTCGCCGGCGTTGCGGGTGGCGTTGTCCATCGCGCTCATCTGCGCGCCGTAGAACGAGGCGTTGTTTTCCAGCAGCGCACGAAAGACCTGCACCGCAAGATTGCGCGGCAGCAGGCGGGTCAGGATCTCGTCTTCCTCCGGCTCGTATTCGTAAGACGTCGCAGGTCCGGCATTGGCGGGCTCGTCTTCCACCATCAGCGGAATGATCTGCTGGGCGGTCGGGATCTGGGAGATCACCGACCTGAACCGTGAATAGAACAGCGTGCAGACATCGAACTCGCCGGCCGTAAAGCGCGTGATGACCTTTTTGGCGACGTCTTCGGCGTTGACGAAGGCAAGCTGACGAACCGAGCGCAGATCGACATGTTCAACGATCTGTTTCTCGAAGTTGCGACGTAGCTGCTCAAAACCCTTGCGGCCGACGCAGAAGAACTTGACCTCTTTGCCCTGGTTCATCAGCGCCAGCGCGCGTTCGCGGGCGATCCGCACGATCGCCGAGTTGAACGCGCCGCACAGGCCGCGTTCGCCGGTGCAGACCAGGAGCAGATGCACCTGGTCGCTGCCGGTGCCGGCCACCAGCACCGGTGCGCCCGGCGAGCCCGCGGCCGCGGTCGCGATGTTGGAAATCACCGCATCCATCTTTTCCGCATAGGGCCGCGCCGCTTCAGCGGCGTTCTGCGCGCGGCGCAGCTTCGAGGCCGCGACCATCTGCATCGCCTTGGTGATCTTCTGCGTCGCCTTGGTAGAGGCAATGCGGACCCGCATGTCTTTCAGTGAAGCCATTCTTAGTTCACCTTGGCGATCCGATCTACGACCCGACCGCAAGCCCCTCGTTCGTCATGCCCGGCCTTGTGCCGGGCATCCACGTCTTGTTTGCATCCACGCTCAAAGACGTGAATGCACAGGAACTCGCTTCGCGAGTTCCGTTCCTATTATTTTGCGCAAGTCGGGTAGACCCGACTTGCGGCGACAAGCCCGGCCATGACGCTGCCGTCAAGCAAATGTCCTGGCGTAACCTTCGACCGCCGACTTCAGCTTGCCGGCGGTATCGTCGACGAGGTCGCGGCTTTCCCGGATGGAATTGAGGATGTCGACGTGCTTGCCGCGCAGCAGCGCCAACAGCCCGTCCTCGAAGCCGCGCACCTTATTGAGCGGCAGCGGATCGAGATAGCCGTTGGTGCCGGCCCAGATCACGCAGACCTGCTCTTCCATCTTCAGCGGCGAGAATTGCGGCTGCTTCAACAGCTCGGTCAGGCGCGAGCCGCGGTTGAGCAGGCGCTGGGTGGAAGCGTCGAGGTCGCTTCCGAACTGCGCGAACGCCGCCATTTCGCGGTATTGGGCGAGCTCGCCCTTGATCTTGCCGGCGACCTTCTTCATCGCCTTGGTCTGGGCCGAGGATCCGACGCGCGACACCGACAGGCCGACGTTCAACGCGGGACGAATGCCCTGGAAGAACAGATCGCTCTCGAGGTAGATCTGGCCGTCGGTAATCGAGATCACGTTGGTCGGAATATAGGCCGACACGTCATTGGCCTGGGTCTCGATGACCGGCAGCGCGGTCAGCGAGCCCGAGCCATGGTCGTCGTTGAGCTTGGCGGCGCGCTCAAGCAGGCGCGAATGCAGATAGAAGACGTCGCCGGGATAGGCTTCGCGGCCCGGCGGACGGCGCAGCAAGAGCGACATCTGGCGATAGGCCACCGCCTGCTTGGACAGATCGTCGTAGATGATGACCGCGTGCATGCCGTTGTCGCGGAAATATTCACCCATGGTGCAGCCGGTAAACGGCGCGATGTACTGCATCGGCGCCGGATCGGAGGCGGTCGCGGCGACAATGATGGAATATTCCAGCGCGCCCTGCTCTTCCAGCACCTTGACGAATTGCGCCACGGTCGAGCGCTTCTGGCCGATTGCGACATAGATGCAATACAGCTTGATCTTCTCGTCGGTCTGGGCGTTGAGCGGCTTCTGGTTCAAGATGGTGTCGAGCCCGATCGCGGTCTTGCCGGTCTGGCGGTCGCCGATGATCAGTTCGCGCTGGCCGCGGCCGATCGGGATCAGCGCATCGATCGCCTTTAGACCGGTCGCCATCGGCTCGTTGACCGATTTGCGCGGAATGATGCCGGGCGCCTTGACATCGACGCGCTTGCGCTCGGTCGCCTGGATCGGGCCCTTGCCATCGATCGGATTGCCGAGCGCATCGACCACGCGGCCGAGCAGGCCCTTGCCGACCGGCGTATCGACGATGGCGCCGGTACGCTTGACGGTCTGGCCTTCCTTGATCTCGCGGTCGGCGCCGAAGATCACGATACCGACGTTGTCGGTTTCGAGATTGAGCGCCATGCCGCGGGTACCATTCTCGAACTCGACCATCTCGCCCGACTGGACGTTGTCCAGGCCATAGACGCGGGCGATGCCGTCGCCGACCGACAACACCTGTCCGACTTCGGAAACCTCGGCCTCCTGGCCGAAATTCTTGATCTGGTCCTTGAGGATCGCGGAAATTTCCGCGGCGCGGATGTCCATCAGCCTGCCTCTTTCATCGCGTGCTTGATCGAATTGAGCTTGGTGCGAAGCGAACTATCGACCATCCGGCTGCCGAGCTTGACCACGAGGCCGCCGATGATCGAGGGATCGATCTTCACGTTGAGCGCGACATCCTTGCCCGTCACGGTCTTCAGTGCGGCCTTCAAGGCGTCGAGATTTTTGGCGTTGAGCGTCTCGGCCACGGTGACATCGGCGGTCGCCTCGCCCTTGAATTTGGCGACCAGCGCCCGGAAGGCGCGGATCACGTCACTAACCGCAAACAGCCGGCGATTGGCGGTGAGAACTTTCAGGAAATTGGCGGAAATGCCGGAAATTCCGGAGCTCTCCAGCACCGCGGTGAGCGCTCTCGCCTGCGCGTCGGCCGAGAAAACCGGGCTGCGGACCAGCCGTTCCAGATCGGCGCTATCGGCGAGCATGGCGTCGAACCGATCGAGATCAGCCTTGACCGCATCGACGGATTTCTGATCCCGGGCCAACTCGAACAGGGCCGTTGCATAACGGCCGGACACTCCCGAAACGGACGGATCTTCCTTGGCCACAGACAAGCTCTTTTAGCTATCAAATCCGCAAGGGAAAAACCGTCGCCTCGAATAGCGGCGCCTAGCGATTCAAGCCCTTGGAATTCAAGCGGGACTTCGATTTTCGACCGGCTCGAGAGGCGCCGGGATCGTTAAAATCGCGGCTTTGCTAACATAGCGTGCGCGCAGGCGCAACATGACGGCGCGGGTCGTCGACGCCGCCGGATCGGAGCTCCTTTTGCGGCTGGGTTCTCGAGCCGCTTTTTCGGCAATGTCGGCCGCCATATTCCATCGCGCGTTCCATCGCGCGGGCCGCACGCGACGGCGTCTCCCATCACCATCGAGGAGGATCGTTCCGCCTCCTCCTGCATGGACGCCATGACGAGGCAGCAGGAACGGAACCCGGCCCGAGTCATTCTAGCGACGCATTACTTGAGCAAACCTCGCCGTTGCCGGGGATGACTTCGTTTGTCAGTATTTACAAGTATTATGGTAGTTAATAAATCGTTAATTTCTAGGATTACGGAACATCTCTCGATTACCTGTATTTGGTAACAAGATGTTTCAGCCATCGACTAAATCGGAATTACTGCCCAATTCATGCCGCATTGCGCTACCAAACGGCACTGCACAAAAGTTGGGACGGGGGTTCCACTTGTCACAAATGTGGCAATACTAGCTGAGGGACTATTATATGCTAACATCCAAAAGGTCGGCTCCGGGAAATCTAACCCGGTCGCGCACGGCGCTAGCTGTTTTTGCCGCAACTCTGTTCGTCGGTGGGACTGCCACCGAGGCCTCGGCCAAATCCAGGCATCACCATCACCACGCCTTCCACCATCACCATCACCATCCCGCCCGCTATGCCGGCAATGGCTCAAACCGCACGTCGGGTTGGTCGCCGGCTTCGTCCTGGCGGGAGGCCAACGCAGCGATGACGCCTATGTCAGGCACCGGGCACAGCTTCTCGGGCATGGCCTCCTATTACGGCAACGAGTCCGGCAGCAGGACCGCCTCAGGCCAGCGCTTCGATCAGAACGCCCTGACCTGCGCCCACCGGTCCTTGCCGTTCGGCACCAAGCTTCGGGTGACCCATGGCGGCCGCAGCGTCGTCGTCACCGTCAATGATCGAGGCCCGTTCATCCGCGGCCGCGTGCTCGACCTCTCGACCGCCGCGGCGCGCGCCGTCGGCATCACCGGCGTCGGCCAGGTCACTGCCGAAGTGATTTAAGGCGTTTTGGCGCCTCTTCCATCCGTCAACATTCGGTAAGCGTTGCGTGGCATAGCGGCCGCAGGCCTTCCTGCGCGCCCCGAAGAAAGAGCCTGCCGTCAGAAATGGCTGCAGGCTTTTTTGTTTTTTGACCCCGCACCGTCATTGCGAGCCAACGGGTCGCGCGAATGCGCGCCCCCGACGAGCGCAATAAGCGCTCGCGCAGAGATGACAGGCTCCGCGAAGCAATCCAGAGCCACGGGAAAACTGGATTGCTTCGTCGCGCTGCTCCTCGCAATGAGGACGAGGCGCGATTCCGCGTCACAGGAAACTCTGCGGATCGACGTCGACCTCTAGCTTGAGATTGCCCTTGGTCTTCGGGCCGGCGGCGAGCCATTGCCGCAGATATTCCGACAGATCGAAACCGCGCGCCGATTTCACCAGCAGGCGGAAACGATAGCGGCCCTTGATCACGGCAAGCGGCGCTTCGGCCGGGCCCAAGAGCTGGACATGCTCATCCCTTGGCGCGACCGCCGCCAGCCGTCGCGCAAAGCCTTCCGCGGTCGACCTGTCACCGGCGGATATGATCAGGCTCGCCAGCCTGCCGAACGGCGGATAAAGGGTGCGTTCGCGCGCCTCGATCTCGTTCAAGTAAAACGCCTCGCGATCGCATGCCACTAAGGCCTTCATCACGGGATGGTCGGGCTGATGGGTTTGCAAGTAGCCGACGCCGCGGCCCTGGTCGCGCCCAGCGCGCCCGATCACCTGGTTGAGCAGTTGCCAGGTCCGCTCGGCGGCGCGCGGATCGCCATTGCCAAGGCCGAGATCGGCATCGACCACGCCGACCAGATTGAGCCGCGGAAAATGATGGCCCTTGGCCACCAGTTGCGTGCCGATGATGATATCGACGCGGCCCTCCGCGATCTCGTTCAATTCAGAGCGCATGGTCTCGATCGAGGTGATGAGGTCGCTCGACAGCACCATGCTGCGCGCATCCGGAAACAACGCGGCTGCCTCCTCCTGCAGGCGTTCGACGCCGGGGCCGACCGCGACCAGCGATTGCTCCGCCGCGCAATTCGGGCAGGCCGGCGGGCGCGGCATCGAGAAGCCGCAGTGATGGCAGACCAGCCGCTGGCGAAATCTGTGATCGACCAGCCAGGCGTCGCAGATGGTGCAGGCAAAGCGGTGTCCGCAGGCCCGGCACAAGGTCAACGGCGCGTAGCCGCGGCGATTGAGGAACAACAGCGCCTGCTCGCGCCGCTCGATCGCGGCCCTGATCTCCTCGGCAAGTCTTGGCGAGATGAAACGACCTCGCGCGGGGGCCTCGCGGCGCAGATCGATCGCCTCGATATGCGGCATATGCGCGCCGCCGAACCGCGACGGCAGCACCACCCGCTGATAGCGGCCCTTGCGCGCGTTGACCTCGGTCTCGACCGACGGCGTCGCGGACGCCAGTATGATCGGGATTTTCGCGATATGCGCGCGCACCACCGCCATGTCGCGGGCGTGGTAATGGGCGCCATCGTCCTGCTTGTAGGCCTGGTCATGCTCTTCGTCGACCACGATCAGGCCGAGATTGGCGTAGGGCATGAACAGCGCCGAACGCGCGCCGACGACGACCGGCGCTTCGCCGGCCGAAATCGCGGCCCAGTTGCGGGCGCGCGTGCGCGGGGTCAGCTCCGAATGCCATTCCAGCGGACGCACGCCAAAACGCTGCGCGAAGCGATCGAGGAATTGTCCGGTCAGCGCGATCTCCGGCATCAGGATCAGCGATTGCCTGCCGCGGCGGATGACCTCCGCGATCGCCTCGAAATAGACTTCGGTCTTGCCCGAGCCGGTGACGCCGTCGAGGAGGGCGACATGAAAACTGCCGTTGGCGGCCAGCGAGCGCATCGCGTCGACCGCGCTACGCTGCTGACGCGAGAACTCCGGCTGCGCGAAAGATGGGTCGGGCGCCGGCGGCGCAGGAGGCCGCGGCATCGGCTCGACGTGAAGGGTGCCTTCGTCGACCAGGCCGTCGATCACGCCCAAACTGACGCCCGCTTCCTTGGCGGCCTCGGATTTGCCGTGCAGCAGGCCGTCCGACACGACCTCGATCAGCCGCCGCCGCGCCGGCGTCAGGCGTTTCGGGGCTTGGCCGACCAGGCGCACACCGATCCGGAGGCGCTCGGGCCCCAAATTCTCGCCCATGCGCAGGCACATCCGCAGCACCATGCCGCGTGCGGAGAGCGTGTAATTGGCGACCCAGTCGACCAGCGAACGCAGCTCTTCGGTCAGCGGCGGCACGTCGAGCTTTTCGCCGATATCCTTGAGACGGTTATGCAGGCGCGGATCGGGATTGGCATTCTCCGCCCATACCACCGCGACCACCTCGCGCGGCCCGAGCGGCACCGCCACGACGTCGCCCGCATGAAGCTCCATCCCGCGCGGCACGCGGTAGGAATAGGCCTGATTGAGCGCGACCGGCACCAGCACATCGACGACACGCGTCGATGTGGCAGAGGACGTGCTTTGGCTGACGGCGCGGTCCATTCTCAGAATCGGTGTTGGGCCAAACAAGGCTAGCGCCGGTTTGGCAAGTTAGCGAACGGTAAACGAAGCAGGTGCGATATAATTGATAGAATCAGAGCATCCATAACCCCATGGCCAAGCCCGCCCCGGAACCGATTGAGCTCGACAGCGCCGATGAAACCATCGCGCTGCAGATGACGCGCTGGCTGTCGCATTTGCGCGCCGAGCGGCGGCTGTCGCCGAAGACGCTGGAAGCCTATGCCCGCGACTTGAGGCAATGCCTCGATTTCCTCTGCGAGCATTGGGGCACGCGGGTGACGCTGGCTCGTTTTTCGTTGCTGGAGGCCAGCGACGTCCGAGCCTTCATGGCGATGCGGCGCTCCCACGATATCGGCGGGCGCTCGCTGATGCGCAGCTTGGCCGGCCTGCGCTCGTTCGGACGTTTCCTCGAACGGGAGGGCAAAGGCAAGGTCGGCGCGCTCTCCGCCATTCGCGCACCGAAGGTCGCAAAGACGCTGCCGAAGCCCATCCATATGGCGGGCGCCAAACGTTTTGCGGACGCCGACGAGCGCGTCGGCGAGACGCGGGATCCCTGGATATGGGCGCGCGATGCCGCCGTGATGGCGCTGTTGTACGGCTCGGGCCTGCGCATCTCCGAAGCGCTAGGCTTGAAGCGCCGCGACGTGCCGCTGCCCGGCGCCGGCGACGTCCTGCTGGTCACCGGCAAGGGCAACAAGACCCGCATGGTGCCGGTGCTGCAAAACGTGCTGGCGCTGGTCGCCGATTACGTGGCGATGTGCCCGCATCAGCTCACGCCTGAGGGGCCAATTTTTGTCGGCGCCCGCGGCGGCCCACTCAAGGCCCGCATCATCCAGCTCACCATGGAGCGGCTGCGCGGCGCGTTGGGATTGCCCGATAGCGCCACCCCGCATGCGCTGCGGCATTCGTTCGCGACCCATCTGCTCTCCCGCGGCGGCGATTTGCGCGCGATCCAGGAATTGCTCGGGCATTCCTCGCTCTCCACCACGCAAATCTATACCGGGATCGACTCTGAGCGGCTGCTCGAAGTCTATCGTTCCACGCATCCGCGCCGCTAAGATCATCGTGACATATTGCCGTCACGTCTGCGTGCCTCTTGCACTGGCCGCATCGTTCGGGCCATCGTGGAAGGCACCACAGGGGAGAGAATCATGAGCGCGCATGAAAGCATGGAGCAGGCGGACCAGGCCAAGGAAGCCTCGAGCCAGAACAGGAAGATCGCGCTTTTGATCGCGATCATCGCGCTGTGTCTCGCGCTGTCGGAGACGCTGGGCAAGGGCGCCCAGACCGAATCCCTCGCTAAGAATGTCGAGGCCTCGAACCTGTGGGCGTTCTTCCAGGCCAAAAGCATTCGCCACACGGTGGTCCAGACCGCCGCGGACCAGTCCAAGCTAGGCCTCGGCGCCGCCAGCGACGACGCCGCCAAGGCTGCGGCGCAAAAGCAGATCGACGCCTGGCAGAAGACCGCCGAGCGCTACCGCTCCGATCCCAAGAGCGGCGAGGGACAAGAGCAATTATCCGAACGCGCCAAGCATTCAGAGGAAGAGCGCGACCTTGCCACCGCGAAATATCATCACTTCGAACTTGCCTCCGCCGCCTTCCAGATCGGCATCGTGCTGGCCTCGGCGACGATCATCACCGGCATTGTCGTGCTGGCCTGGATCTCGGGTGTCTTGATGCTGGCGGGTATCGCGATCACCGCGCTCGGCATCTTCATGCCAAATCTGTTGCATTTGCCGTGATGCCCGCTTCTGCATTCCGTCATGCTCCGCGAAAGCGGGGCATCCAGTAATCCGAGACGCCGACAGTAGCTCTCGATATTTCGGAATACTGGATCGCCCGGTCGAGCCGGGCGATGACAGGCGGAGAAAGGAGATCAACGCGCTTCGTGCACGCTCTTGCGGAAGCGCTGGATCAGCCGCAGCATCCGCGATGACCAGCCGGCGCCGTTAAAGGCTTCCTTGATTCGAAGCTTGATCGGATCGACCAACGCCGCAGCCTTTGCGCGGAGTTCGATGACAAAGTCGTAGAGTCTCTCGAACCACTGCATTTCCAGCAATTTCGGCCGCGTCACGTCAAATACGAAGGCAGCAACGCCGACCCCTAAGAATTTTGCGAAGATGATGGTAAGAGCGGCGCTGAGCCAATATTCGTGGGCCAGCAGCCAGAAGCCGACCAGTTTGAGCGGAAATAGCGGTATCACCGGCACGATGAAAACGATCAAGGTCATCACCGGCGACAGCGAATCGACGCGATCGGCGAGCCATTGCTTGAAGGTGCGCAGCGGTATCATCGCCACCACCCGCGCCACGATCGGCTCGAGATGATCCCACAGCCAGGCTTCGATCAGGAAGATGATCGCAAGCAGAATCCAGAACGGCTGAAGCAGGCGGCGCAGCATCGAGGTCATCCCGCCCGGTGATTCTCTCGAGCGCCGATCACATATGGATCGCCCGCTTGCCAACCGCAAGCGCGGCTTCCTTGATGGCCTCCGAGCGCGTCGGGTGGGCGTGGCAGGTGCGCGCCAGGTCTTCGGCGGAGCCCCCGAATTCCATCAATACGGCTGCTTCGTGGATCATTTCGCCGGCCTCGATGCCGATGATGTGTACGCCGAGCACGCGATCGGTCTTCGCATCTGCGAGAACCTTCACGAAACCGTCAGTGGTCTGGTTGACCTTGGAGCGGCCGTTGGCGGTAAAGGGAAATTTCCCCGAGGTGTAGGCCACGCCCGCCTGCTTCAACTCTTCCTCGGTCTTGCCGACGGATGAGACTTCCGGTGTGGTGTATACCACGCCCGGGATAACATCGTAATTCACGTGCCCAGCTTGTCCTGCGATGATTTCCGCAACCGCTACGCCTTCGTCCTCGGCCTTGTGGGCGAGCATCGGCCCCGCGACGACGTCGCCGATAGCATAGATGCCTTTCACGCTGGTCGAAAAATGCTGGTCAATCTGCACGCGACCGCGATTGTCGAGCCCAACGCCGGCTTCCTTCAAGCCAAGTCCGCCCGTGTAGGGCACGCGGCCGATCGAGACCAGCACGACATCGGCTTCCAGCGTTTCCGCACTCCCTCCCGCCGCCGGCTCGACCTTGGCGATAAGCGTCTTGCCGGAGGTGTCGACGGCGGTGACCTTGACGCCGAGCTTGAACGCAAAGCCCTGCTTTTCAAGAATGCGCTGGAATTGCCTGGCGATCTCGCCGTCCATGCCCGGCAGGATGCGATCGAGAAATTCCACCACGGTGACCTTGGCGCCGAGGCGGTGCCACACCGAGCCGAGCTCGAGCCCGATCACGCCGGCGCCGACGATCAACAGGCTCGACGGCACCTTGTCGAGCGACAACGCGCCGGTCGAAGACACGATGCGCTTCTCGTCGATCTCGATTCCCTTCAGCCGGGCGATGTCCGAGCCGGTGGCGATCACGATGTTCTTTGTCTCGACCAGTTGCGTCTTGCCGCCGCTGCCCAAAACTTCGACCTTGCCGGCGGAAAGAATCTTGCCGGTGCCGTGGATGACGTCGATCTTGTTTTTCTTCATCAGGAACTCGACGCCCTTGACGTTGCCATCGATGCCCTGTTGCTTGAAGTTCATCATCGAGGGCAGATCGAGTTTCGGCGCGGGAACGCTGACGCCCATCTTCGCAAACGAATGCGCGGCTTCCTCGAACATCTCGGAAGCATGCAGCAGCGCCTTCGATGGCATGCAGCCGATGTTGAGGCAGGTGCCCCCCAACGTCGCGTTCTTCTCGACCACGGCGACCTTCATGCCGAGTTGCGCCGCCCGTATCGCGCAGACATATCCGCCGGGACCGGTGCCGATGACGATGAGATCGTAAGCAGCCATGATAAAATCCTGTAGCTAAGGAGTGTGACAGCTATTAGCGCCCGCCCGATACATCAAGAATGGCGCCGGTCACGTAGGAGGCGTCGTCCGACATCAGCCAGAGAATCGCTTTGGCGATTTCGTCCGCGGTGCCGACGCGCTTCATCGGCACCATGTGCGCCAGGCGATGCGCGCGATCGGGCTCGCCGCCCGAGGCGTGGATTTCGGTGTCGATCAAGCCCGGCCTGATGGCGGCGACACGAATGCCGTCTCCGGCGACTTCGTGTCCCAACCCGACGGTAAAGGAATCGATCGCGCCCTTGGAGGCCGCATAGTCGACATAGGTGTTGGCCGAGCCGAGCTTGGCCGCAACCGACGACACGTTGACGATCACGCCGCCCTTGCCGCCATGGCGCGTCGACATGCGCTTCACTGCCTCGCGCGCGCAGAGAATGCTACCGGTGACGTTGACCGCCATCATGCGCTGGATGCGCTCGGCCGACATCTCGTCGACGCGCACGCCGCTCTTGCCGACAATGCCGCCATTGTTGACCAGCGCCCCGAGCGTTCCGAACGCATCGGCGGCGGCAAACAGCGCCAGAATAGCGCTCTCGCTGCCGACGTCGCATTTCACCGCGATCGCCTTGCCGTTCTTGGCCTCGATACTGGCCACGACTTCGTTGGCCGCTGCCTGGTTGCTGGCATAGCCGACGACGACTTTGTAGCCGCGCGCCGCCGCGGCAAGTGCGGTGGCGCGGCCGATGCCGCGGCTGCCGCCGGTGATGATCGCTACCCTATCGGTCACAACTGCCCCCGCAACTTAAACACACTTGACCGGCGCTCGGCGGCAAATGCGGCATTGAAGATTGAACATCAGACCCTACAGCAGGATGACTTTTCTTCGAATCGTCATCCCGCTCTATCTTTTTGTTTGAGCATGATCTCCGCGCAAACGCGTTCCGCGTTTGTCGCGAGGGAAAACCAGTGTCCACCCATCGGGTCAAGCCCGAGGGCATGCTTTTCCGGATCATGCTCTAGCGCCTCAGAGATCCAGCACCAGTCGCGCCGGATCTTCCAGGCCTTCCTTGACGCGCACCAGGTAGGTCACCGCTTCCTTGCCGTCGATGACGCGGTGATCGTAGGACAGCGCCAGATACATCATCGGGCGCACCTCGACCTTGCCGCCGATCACCATCGCCCTCTCCTGAATCTTGTGCATGCCCAAAATGCCGGACTGCGGCGCGTTCAGGATCGGCGTCGACATCAGCGAACCGTAGATGCCGCCATTGGTGATGGTGAAGGTGCCGCCCTGCATCTCGTCGATCTTGAGCTGGCCGTCACGGGCGCGGCGGCCGTAATCGGCGATCGCCTTCTCGATCTCGGCGATCGATTTCTGGTCGCAGTCGCGCACCACCGGCACCACCAGGCCCTTGTCGGTGCCGACGGCAACGCCGATGTGATAGTAATTCTTGTAGATCAGGTCGGTGCCGTCGATCTCGGCATTGACGGCGGGAACGTCCTTCAGCGCCTGCACGCAGGCCTTGGTGAAGAAGCCCATGAAGCCGAGCTTGCTTGCGTGCTTTTTCTCGAACACGTCCTTGTACTGCGCGCGCATCGCCATGATGTGGGTCATGTCGACCTCGTTGAAGGTCGTCAGCATCGCCGCGGTGTTTTGCACGTCCTTCAGGCGCCGCGCGATGGTCTGCCGCAGCCGCGTCATCTTCACGCGCTCCTCGCGCGCGGCATCGTCGGCGGGCGACGGCGCACGAACCTGCACCGCGGCCGCCGGCTGATTGACCGGGGTCGGCGCCGAGGCCGCCTTCTCGATCGCGGCCAGCATGTCGCCTTTTGTCACCCGGCCATCCTTGCCCGATCCTGGAACGGTCGAAGCGTCGATGCCGGTTTCGGCCGAGATCCGGCGCACCGACGGCGCCAGCGGCGTGGCGGCAGGCGGCGCCTTCGCCGCCGCGGCGGGCGGGGGCGCAGCCTGAACGGTTGGCTTCGCGGGGGCTTGAGCCGGCTTGGCGGCAGCGCCCGCCGCGCCGTCATTGATCTGCCCGAGCAGCGCGCCGACCGCAACGGTGTCGCCATCCTTCGCCGAGATTTCGCCAAGCACGCCGGCGGACGGCGCCGGCACTTCGATCGTGACCTTGTCGGTCTCGAGCTCGACCAAGGGCTCGTCGACCGCGACGGCGTCACCTGCCTTCTTGAACCAGCGGCCGATGGTGGCCTCGGTCACGGATTTGCCGAGCGTCGGAACGCGAATTTCAGTCATGGTCTGTTTCCTCGATAACCTGTGCGGTCAAAACTTTGGCTGTCATCCTCCGCGAAAGCGGGGGATCCAGTAATCCGGGACGGTCGTCGTCGAAAACCGGCAGCGCGGGTTACTGGATGCCCCGCCTTCGCGGGGCATGACGTACTTCTAGTTCAACGCCTCGTCCAGGAACGCCTTGAGCTGCGCCAGATGCTTCGACATCAAGCCGGTGGCGGTGGCGGCCGCCGCTGCGCGGCCGGCGTAGCGCGGACGCCTGTTGGGCGCGTGGATCTGGTTCAAGACCCATTCGAGATAGGGCTCGATGAAATGCCACGCGCCCATATTGCGCGGCTCTTCCTGGCACCACACCACCTCGGCGTTCTTGAAGCGGCCGAGCTCAAGCACCAGCGCCTTCAGCGGCACCGGATAGAGCTGCTCGACGCGCATGATGTAGACGTCGTCGACACCGCGCTTCTCGCGCTCTTCGTAAAGGTCGTAATAGACCTTGCCCGAGCACAGCACGACGCGCTTGATCTTGTCGTCGCCCACGAGCTTGATCTTCTCGTTGGGCAGCATCTGCGTGTCGTCGTAGAGAATACGGTGAAACGTGGTGTCCTTGCCCAGTTCGTCGAGTTGCGAGACCGCGCGCTTGTGCCGCAACAGCGACTTCGGCGTCATCAAGATCAGCGGCTTTCTGATCTCGCGATGCAGCTGGCGGCGCAGCACGTGGAAGTAGTTGGCGGGCGTGGTCGGATAGACCACCTGCATGTTGTCCTCGGCGCAGAGCTGCAGGAACCGCTCCAGCCGGGCGGAGGAATGCTCCGGCCCCTGCCCTTCATAGCCATGCGGCAGCAGGCAGACGAGACCCGACATGCGCAGCCATTTGCGTTCGCCCGAGGAGATGAACTGGTCGAACAGCACCTGCGCACCGTTGGCGAAATCGCCGAATTGGGCTTCCCACATCGCAAGCGCATTCGGCTCGGCCAGCGAGTAGCCGTATTCGAAGCCAAGCACGGCTTCTTCCGACAATAGCGAGTTGATGACCTCGTAATGGCCCTGATCGCCGCCGAGATGGTTGAACGGCGTGTAGCGGCTTTCGTCCTCCTGATCGATCAACACCGAATGGCGCTGCGAGAAGGTGCCGCGCTCGGAGTCCTGTCCGGACAGCCGCACGTGATGGCCTTCCTGCAGCAGCGTGCAGAACGCCAGCGCTTCGCCGGTCGCCCAGTCGAGCCCGGCACCGCCATCGATCGCCTTCGCCCGGTTTTCCAGGAAGCGCGCGATGGTGCGGTGAACCCGAAAACCATCGGGCACCTTGGTGATCTTGCGGCCGATCTCCTTCAGCACGGCCACATCGACGCCGGTGACGCCACGCCGCGCGTCCTCTTCCTGATCGGCATGTTTGAAGCCCGCCCATTTGCCGTCGAGCCAGTCGGCCTTGTTGGGCTTGTAGCCGGTGCCGGCCTCGAATTCGGCGTCGAGCCGTGCGCGCCAGTCGGCCTTGGCCTTGTCGACCTCGCCTTCGGTCATCACGCCTTCGGCGATCAGGCGCTTGGCGTAGATCTCGAGCGTGGGGGGATGCGCCGCGATCCTCTTGTACATCACCGGCTGGGTGAACATCGGCTCGTCGCCTTCGTTGTGACCGTGCCTGCGGTAGCAGAACATGTCGATGACGACGGGCTTGTGGAATTTCTGCCGGAATTCGATCGCGATCTTGGCTGCGAACACCACGGCTTCCGGATCGTCGCCGTTGACATGGAAGATCGGCGCGTCGATCATCTTCGCCACATCGGAAGGGTACGGCGAGGAACGCGAATAGCGCGGGTAGGTGGTGAAGCCGATCTGGTTGTTGACGATGAAGTGCAGTGAGCCGCCGGTGCGATAGCCCTTGAGGTCGGAGAGGCTGAAGCATTCGGCCACCACGCCCTGGCCGGCAAACGCCGCATCACCATGCATCAGAAGCGGCAGCACCGAGATGCGCATGTCCGGCGGATCGCCGTGCTGGTCCTGCTTGGCGCGCACCTTGCCGAGCACCACCGGATCGACGATTTCCAGATGCGATGGGTTGGCCGTCAGCGACAAATGGATGCGGTTGCCGTCGAACTCGCGGTCCGATGACGCACCGAGATGATATTTGACATCGCCGGAGCCTTCGACCGCGTCGGGATTGACGGAGCCGCCCTTGAATTCGTGGAACAGCGCGCGGTGCGGCTTGCCCATCACCTGGGTCAGCACGTTGAGGCGGCCGCGATGCGGCATGCCCACCACGATTTCCTTTACCCCGAGATTGCCGCCGCGCTTGATGATCTGCTCGAGCGCCGGGATCAGCGATTCGGCGCCATCGAGACCGAAGCGCTTGGTGCCGGTGAACTTGACGTCGCAGAATTTCTCAAAGCCTTCGGCCTCGACCAGCTTGTTCAGGATGGCGCGGCGGCCCTCGCGGGTGAAGCTGATTTCCTTGTCCGGACCTTCGATGCGTTCCTGGATCCAGGATTTCTGCGCCGCGTTGGAAATGTGCATGAATTCGACGCCGAGCGTCTGGCAATAGGTGCGCTCGCAGATCGCGACGATCTCGCGCAAGCTCGCGTATTCCATGCCGAGCACATGGTCGAGGAAGATCTTGCGGTCGAAGTCGCCCTCGACGAAACCGTAGGAGCGCGGATCGAGCTCTTCACGGTCGCGCGGCGGTTCGATGCCGAGCGGATCGAGCCTGGCGTGGAAATGGCCGCGCATGCGGTAGGCGCGGATCAGCATCAGCGCGCGCACCGAATCGCGCGTCGCCTGGTGCACGTCGGCCGGCGTGACCTCGGCGCCCTTGGCCTGAACCTGTGCCCTGGCCGCAAGCTTGGCGCCCACGTGCTTTTCGACTTCCGCCCAATTGCCGTCGAGCGCGGAGGTGAGCTCATCGCGCGGGGTCAGCGGCCAGTTGTTGCGGCCCCAGGTGGGTCCCTCGGCGTTCTTTTGAACGTCAGCCGGGCTGTCTTTCAGGCTCTTGAAGAACTCCTGCCACTCGGTGTCGACCGAGGCCGGGTCTCTTTCGAAGCGGGCGTAGATTTCGTCGATGTAGGTGGCGTTGGTGCCCTGCAAAAACGAGGAAAGGGCAAAGGCGGCGTTCGCGTCCTGGCGAGACATGATGGCGTCCTGGTGATTTCGACTTCGCGCGTGGAAAACGGCGCTAACGCTATCCGGGCATTGGATTGGCGAGATTGAGCACTTTTAGCCTATTTAGGACGAATCTTCGCGCCGAAAAGGACCAAAAAATGAATTACGATTTCAATTTTTCGACAAGGGTGTGTCCGAGCCGCGCGGGCGACGGCGAGACGGTGATTCCGGCCGATTCCATGGCCGCGGTCTTGGAGGCGGCATCGCCCTTGCCGCCGGAGATGATGGCACCGGCGTGACCCATGCGGCGGCCGGGGGGTGCGGTGACGCCGGCGATGAATCCGACGATCGGTTTCTTGCGGCCGCGCTTGGCCTCGTCCTTCAGGAACTGCGCCGCGTCCTCCTCGGCCGCACCGCCGATCTCGCCGATCATGACGATCGAGGTCGTCTTGGGGTCGGCCAGAAACATTTCAAGGACGTCAATGAACTCGGTGCCCTTGACCGGGTCGCCGCCGATGCCGACCGCGGTAGTCTGGCCGAGACCTTCCTGGGTGGTCTGGAACACCGCCTCATAGGTCAGCGTCCCCGACCGCGACACGATGCCAACACTGCCGGGCTTGAAGATGTTGGCCGGCATGATGCCGATCTTGCATTCGCCGGCCGTCATCACGCCCGGGCAATTCGGTCCGATCAGCCGCGACTTCGATCCCGACAGCGAACGCTTCACCCGCACCATGTCGAGCACCGGAATGCCTTCGGTGATGCAGACGATCAGCGGAATTTCAGCGTCGATGGCTTCGCAGATCGCGTCCGCCGCCCCCGGCGGCGGCACATAGATCACGGAAGCATCGGCGCCGGTCTTCTCTTTCGCTTCAGCCACGGTGTCGAACACCGGCAGACTAAGATGCGTCGAGCCGCCTTTGCCGGGCGAAGTGCCGCCGACCATTTTTGTGCCATAGGCGATAGCAGCTTCCGAGTGGAACGTGCCGTTCTTGCCGGTAAAACCCTGGCAAATGACTTTGGTGCTTTTATCGATCAGGACCGACATGGGTGAGGCTGCTTTCGCGGGATGTGGGCGTTAGTGGACGCGCCGGTAAACGCCGGTGAGCACGTCGGCCCATCCTTCCGCGTCGGGCGAGAACTGGATTTTCATGTTGTAGGTATTGTCGTCGACGACCTCGTAGACGTGACGCGCATTGCCGCGCAGCGAGCCGCGCACCAGGATCAGCGACTTTCCGGCCCAGCCGCCGGAAGCCGGCGACGGCGGGAAGTAGCCGAGCGAATCGTGCCAGTACAATTTGTAAGTCCGGTCCTCGCGGTCGTAGGTGAACACCCCGTGGGTGGCGAAGCTCTCCTTGCCGTCGCGCATCTGGTGCGTATCCTGGATCAGATAGAAGCCGTTGAGGTCGATGCGCGCCGTAACATGCGAGGTGGCGGGCCCGCCCGCGTTCCAGCGCGAGGGATACACCACCTCTTCTCCTGTCCACTCCCCCGCGAATGCCGCGAGCTTGCGATGCTCTTCCAGCGGTGACGGCGCAGCGAGATGGTTCTCGGCCATCGTTAGCCTCCCTTTACGGCGTTCACGATTTTCTGCGCGGCATCGTCGAGATTATCCGCCGGCACCACGTTGAGGCCGGACTCGCGGATGATCTGCTTGCCAGCTTCGACGTTGGTGCCCTCTAGGCGCACCACCAGCGGCACTTTCAAGCCCACTTCCTTCACGGCTGCGACCACGCCTTCGGCGATGATGTCGCATTTCATGATGCCGCCGAAGATGTTGACCAGGATGCCCTTCACATTGGGATCGGCGGTGATGATCTTGAATGCGGCTGCGACCTTTTCCTTGCTGGCGCCGCCACCGACGTCGAGGAAGTTCGCCGGCGACATGCCGTAGAGCTTGATGATGTCCATCGTCGCCATGGCAAGGCCGGCGCCATTGACCATGCAGCCGATGTTGCCGTCCAGCGTCACGTAATTGAGGTCGTATTTCGACGCCTCGATTTCCTTGGCGTCCTCTTCGGTCTCGTCGCGCAACGCCGCCACTTCGGGATGACGGAACAGCGCGTTGTCGTCGAACGACACTTTTGCGTCGAGCACGCGCAGTTCGCCCTGTTTTGTCACCACCAGCGGATTGATCTCCAGCATCGCCATGTCCTTGGCGACAAAGGCGGTGTAGAGCTGCGTGACCAGCCTTTCCGCCTGTTTTGCCAGGTCGGCTGACAGGCCCAAGGCCTTGGCGACGGTGCGGCCGTGATGGCTCATGATGCCGGTCGCAGGATCGACCGAGAAGGTCACGATCTTTTCCGGCGTGTTGTGCGCAACCTCCTCGATGTTGACGCCGCCTTCGGTCGAGACCACGAACGACACTTCGCCGGTTTCGCGGTTGACCAGGATCGAGAGATAAAACTCCTTGTCGATGTCGGAGCCTTCCTCGACGTAGAGACGGTTGACCTGCTTGCCATGCGGCCCGGTCTGCACCGTGACCAGCGTCGCGCCGAGCATCTGCTTGGCGAATGCGCTGACCTCGGCGGGTGATTTGGCGATCCGCACGCCGCCCTTGTCGCCGGCGGAGGCTTCCTTGAACTTGCCCTTGCCGCGGCCGCCGGCATGGATCTGGCTCTTCACCACCCAGATCGGGCCGGGCAGCGCTTTCGCGGCGCCGTCGGCGTCGGCGGCCCGCAGCACCGCGACGCCCTTCGAGATCGGTACGCCGAACTCGTGCAGCAGCGCCTTGGCCTGATATTCATGGATGTTCATTAGGAGCTCCCCGAACCCTCGCGCGGCGAATCTTTGCGAATTCACATTTGCGGCTAGCGAACCATACTACAAGGCCGAACGACAAGGCTGAGAATCGGCCCGGCCAATAGTCGTCATCAGCGACCTAGCAGATCGGGCGCGATCTTCCTGCAGGCATCGACCAATCCCTGTACCGCGCCGACCGATTTGTCGAACGCCTCGCGATCCTTGCCCGACAGCTCGATCTCGACAATCCGCTCGACGCCCTTCGATCCGATCACGACGGGCACGCCGACATACATGTCCTTCACACCGTACTCGCCATTGAGATAGGCGGCGCAGGGCACGACGCGCTTCTTGTCCTTGAGATAGCTCTCGGCCATCGCGACCGCGGACGCCGCCGGCGCATAGAACGCCGAGCCGGTCTTCAGGAGGTTGACGATCTCGGCGCCGCCGTTGCGGGTGCGGTCGACGATCTCGTCGATCCGCGTCTGCGAGGTCCAGCCCATCTTCACAAGATCGGGCAGCGGAATGCCGGCGACCGTGGAATAGCGCACCAGCGGTACCATGGTGTCGCCATGGCCGCCAAGCACGAAGGCGTTGACGTCTTCGACCGAGACGTTGAACTCGTCGGCGAGGAAATAACGGAAGCGCGAGGAATCCAGCACGCCCGCCATGCCCACCACCTTCTTGTGCGGAAGGCCTGAGGCCTTCTGCAGCGCCCAGACCATGGCGTCGAGCGGGTTGGTGATGCAGATGACGAAAGCGTCGGGAGCGTATTTCTTGATGCCGGCGCCGACCTGCTCCATCACCTTGAGATTGATGGAGAGCAGGTCGTCGCGGCTCATGCCCGGCTTGCGCGGCACGCCGGCGGTGACGACGCAGACATTGGCGTTGTCGAGCGCCTCATAGGAATTGGCGCCGGTGAAACTGGCGTCGAACCCGTCGACCGGCGCGGATTGCGCGATGTCGAGCGCCTTGCCCTGCGGCACGCCTTCGGCGATGTCGAACAACACGACGTCGCCGAGTTCCTTCAAGCCGATGAGATGAGCCAACGTTCCGCCGATCTGACCGGAGCCAATCAAAGCAATCTTGTTGCGCGCCATGGGAAATCTGTCCTTTGAGCCCGAGCCGGGAGAGGTGGGAAAGCTGAATTTGGTTATCCCTTTCGACCGACCCGTTCAAGTCGCGGGGCGCCCAATTGATGTCGGCCATGCCGCAAATTCGGCCGGCACGGTCCAGACATTCCGGGGCGCGACGGCAAGCGCCGTCACGTCTCCACCAACCCCGCGCTCGACCCGCTCGCCGTGGAATCCTTGTGTCCATGCGCAAGGGCCAAATAGGACCCAGAACTCATCTCGATCAGCCGCGAGGAGGTTCGCTTGAATTCGTTGGCCTCATAGCCCTCGGTCGCGAGATACAGCGATACCGGATCGGCCGCGGCGGACGCCATCAGCTTCACGGCATTGTCATAGAGCGTGTCGATCAGGGCGATGAAGCGCTTGGCGGCATTGCGCTCGGAAAAGTCCATTACCGGAATGTGGTCGATCATGATGGTATGGTAGTCGTGTGCGAGGCGCAGATAATCGGACGCCGCGAGCGGCTTTTCGCATAAATCCTTGAACGAAAAGCGCGCGACGCCGTCCGCTGAACATGGCACATGCAGGATCCGGCCCTTGATCGGAATATCGCGCGGCTTGCCCGGCGCATTGCCGGTCATTTTCGCCCACGCCTTGTCGAGGGCCCTGTCGGCGGCGCGGTCGGCCGGCACCCGCCACATCTTGACGCCCGCGAGTTTCTCGAGCCGGAAATCGGTGCGCGCATCCAGCCGCAGCACGTCCATATGCTGTTCGATCTGCACGATAAAGGGCAGGAACAGCGCCCGGTTCAGCCCGCCTTTATAGAGATCGTCCGGCGCGACATTGGAAGTCGCGACCACCACGGTTCCGAGATCGAACAGTTTTGAGAACAGCCGGCCCAGGATCATCGCATCCGCGATGTCGGTGACGTGAAATTCGTCGAAGCACAACAGCCAGGCCTCATCGAAAATCGCCTGCGCCGTGAGCGCGATGACGTCGCCGTCCGCGATCTCGCCGCGCGCGATGTTCTGACGGTAGCCATGGATGCGCTCATGCGCGTCAGCCATGAATTCGTGGAAATGCGTCCGCCGCTTGTATTCAACCGGGCTCTGCTGGAAGAACAGGTCCATCAGCATGGTCTTGCCGCGCCCGACCTCGCCATGCACGTAGAGGCCGCGCGGCGGCCCATTGTCCTTGTCGGCAAACAATCGGCCCAAGAGGCCCTGCTTGCGCACGGGCTTATAGCTCGCAAGCCGCTGCTCGAGATTCGCAAACGCCTCGGCGGCCTCCGCCTGCGCCGGATCGGGATCGATCGCGCCGGAGGACACCAGCGCCTGATAATGGGCGCGGAACGAGGTGGAGGGGGTCGACAGCATGGCCCACCTTACGGCCTCAGCGTGAAGAAAATTGCAAGCCGTGAATTGAGGCTGGGGGTATCGCAAACCGTCATACCGGCTCGCCCGGTCATAGGCGGAAGCGACGCCGTCCTTCGGACGGCTATGCCGGGCGATGACTGTATAAACGCGGCTATGGGCTCAGCGCGTAGGAATCTTCCACCACATAGGGACCGCCGCCGGTCGAGGCGCGGGAGGAGAACAGCACGAAGCGCTCTGCCTTGAACACCCGGCTTGGGAAATAGCCGCGCACCGAAAGGTAATCCGCGACGTCCTGGCTCGAGGCATCGTGGAGCCGCGCCAGCGTCACATGCGGGGTGAATTTACGCCCCTCGGGATCGAGCCCGATCCGCTGCATCAACCGCTCCAGCTCGGCCTGAAGCTCGATCAGAGGCCGGCTCGGCACGATCGAGGCGACCACCGCGCGCGGCTTGCGCCCGCCAAAACTCGACAGGCCCTGCACGGTCACCTCGAACGGCTTGCGGTTGATCCGAAACAGCATCGAGGCGATCTCGCCCGCGGAAATGCCGTCGATATCGCCGATGAAGCGCAAGGTGACATGATAATTTTCGGGATCGATCCAACGGGCGCCAGGAAGGCCGCCCCGCAAATTGGAAAGTGTCTGGCCGATCTCGGCCGGGATTTCCAGTCCGGTGAACAAACGCGGCATCGTTAAGACTCCCGATGCGTGGGTCTGATCTCGCAATATTGGAGCAAACCCCTAAACAAATTCCGGCGACGAATCACCGATTTCTTTTTTCTAACCGACTTATGTGACCCTGCGAAGCATCCGGCATTAACAGATCAGAAACCCTCCGGCAAAATACGGAGTTAGGGTTATCGCTGCCCGTTTTTCAACTTCGCTGCCCTCTTATCGTGCCAAGAAATGCCTGCACCGTGGGCAGGATATTCGCAACGATGATATCGACGCCCGCCGCTGTCGGATGAATGCCGTCAGCCTGATTGAGCTTGGGGTCGGCGGCGACGCCAGCCAGGAAAAACGGATAAAGCGGCACGTCGTACTTTTTCGCAAGATCCGGATAGATCGTGTTGAACCGCGCCGCATAGTCTTGGCCGTAGTTCGGCGGCGCCAGCATCCCGCACAACATGACCGCGATCCGGCGCGCCTTCAGGCGGCTCACGATGTCCGTGAGCGCCGCGCGGGTGACGGCAGGATCGGTGCCCCGCAAGGCATCGTTGGCGCCGAGCTCGACGATCACGGCCTCGGTTCCCGCAGGCACCGACCAGTCGAGCCGGTCGCGGCCGCCCGAAGCAGTATCGCCGGACACCCCGGCATTGATCATGTCGACCTCTATCCCCTTGTCTTTCAAGGCCTTTTGCAAGCGTGCCGGAAACGCGGCCGGGCCCGGCAGTCCAAGGCCGGCGCTCAGCGAATCACCCAGCACGACCATCTTGACCGGCTGGGCAAATACCGGTCCAGCCGCCATCAAGGCGACCATCAACACGAGCATGTGCATGAACAATCGCGCCGGCCTCTCGACCGCATGGGCAGAAGTGCCATATGACCGACCGATGGACAGTCTCATCGAACCCTCGCAACTCGCCGGCCTTGCGCCGGACACCATTTCCATTTCGAACGTCAATCTATCGCTCGGCGCGGGCGCCGCGCGCGTTCATATCCTCAAGGATATCAGCCTGCGGGTGACATCGGGCGAAGCGATCGGTCTGATCGGCCCGTCAGGTTCGGGCAAGTCCACTTTGCTGATGGTGATGGCGGGTCTGGAGCGTCCTGACAGTGGAGAGGTGGTGGTCAACGGCACGCCTTTCAATGCCCTCGATGAAGACGCGCTGGCGCGCTTTCGCGGCCGCCAGGTCGGCATCGTATTCCAGTCATTTCATCTGATCCCGACCATGACGGCGCTGGAGAACGTCGCGGTGCCGCTGGAGCTCGCCGGCGATCCCGATGCCGCGAGCCGCGCCGCGCAAGAACTGATGTCGGTCGGTCTTTCCGACCGGCTGCATCATTATCCCACGCAATTGTCGGGCGGCGAACAGCAGCGCGTCGCCCTGGCGCGCGCCCTGGCGCCCGATCCTGCGATTCTGGTCGCGGACGAACCCACCGGAAATCTCGACGAGATCACCGGAAAGCAGATCGTCGATCTCTTGTTCTCAAAGCATGACGAGCGCGGCATGACCCTGGTGCTGGTGACCCACGACACACAGCTCGCAGAGCGCTGCGACCGCGTGGTGCGCTTGCGCTCGGGCCGGATCGACGGCGAGACGACGTCCCATAACACTGCTGCATGAGACCTGCTGCATGAGCATCGTATCCGAGCGCATCGACGGCGGCCGCACGGCGGCGCTCTCGCTGCGCTACGCACTGCGCGAATTGCGCGGCGGCCTGCGCGGCTTCTACGTTTTCATCGCCTGCATCGCGCTTGGCGTGATGGCGATCTGCGGCGTTGGCTCGGTCGCGGCGAGCTTGAGCGAGGGATTGGCGCGCGAGGGTCGCACGCTGCTCGGCGGCGACGTCGCTTTCGTGCTGTTCCAGCGCGAGGCCAAGCCGAACGAAGTCGCATTCCTGCGCTCGCGCGGTGAGGTATCGGTCGCGGCGACCTTGCGCGGTATGGCGCGCGCCAGCGACGGCCGGCTCGCATTGGTCGAGATGAAGGCGGTCGATGCCAGCTACCCGATGCTCGGCGAGCTCACGCTCAATCCGAAACTGCCGGTCAATGATCTCCTCGCCGAACACGATGGAGCGTTCGGAGCGGCGGCCGACCCGACCCTTTTGGCGCGGCTTGATCTGAAGGTCGGCGACCGCGTGGCGATCGGCAACGCGACCTTCGAGATTCACAGCGCGGTCGAGGCTGAGCCGGACAAGCTCGCCGGCGGCGTCGGCTTCGGTCCGCGCTTCCTCGTCAGCGAGGCCGCGCTGCATGCGACCGGACTGTTGCAGCCCGGCAGCCTGGTGCGCTGGAACTACCGGGTCAAGCTGCCGGACAATGCCAGCGGCGAGCGCGCGCCGGCCGCGCTGATCGACGATGCGAGAAGCGCATTGCCGGAGGCCGGCTGGGAAATCCGCAGCCGCTCCAACGCCTCGCCGCAGCTTGAGCGCACCATCAACCGCTTCACGCAATTTCTGACCCTGGTCGGTCTCGCCGCGCTCCTGGTTGGCGGCGTCGGGGTCGCCAACGCGGTGAAGAGCCATATCGATCGCCGCCGCGACGTGATCGCGGCATACAAAGCGCTGGGCGCCACCGGCCGCGAGGTGTTTGCGATCTATCTGACGCAGGTGATCGTGCTGGCCGGCATCGGCTCGATCATCGGGCTGGTCGCGGGCGCAGCACTTCCCTTCGTCATCGTCGGCCTGTTCGGAAAGCTGTTGCCGCTGCCGGTGGTGCCGGCGCTGCATCCGGACGAACTTGCGCTGTCGCTCGTCTATGGCCTGCTCACCGCGCTCGCCTTCGGCCTGTGGCCGCTCGGCCGGGTGCATGACGTGCCGGTAGCGGCGCTGTTTCGCGAAGCTGTCGGCACGGTGTGGCATCGGCCGCGCTGGAGCTATCTCGCGCTGATGGCGGCCGTGATCGCGTTACTGGTCGCGGTCGTGATCGGTCTCGCCTACGACAAGCGCGTCGCGGCCGTGTTCGTCGCGTCTTCAGTGTTGGTGTTCGCGCTGTTGCGCGGCATCGCCGCCGTCCTGATGGCGCTGGCCCGGCGCCTGCCGCGCACGCGCTTCACCATGCTTCGCCTCGCGATCGCCAATATCTACCGGCCCGGGGCGCTGACGCCGTCGGTGGTGATGTCGCTCGGCCTCGGCCTTGCGGTGCTGGTCACGATCACGCAGATCGACGGCAATCTGCGCCGGCAATTCCTGGCGGCGCTGCCGGAACGCGCGCCGTCGTTCTACTTCATCGACATTCCCGCCAGCGAGGCCGGGCGCTTCGACACGTTCCTCAAACAGACGCTGCCGCAGTCGCGCGTCGAGGACGTGCCGATGCTGCGCGGGCGCATCGTGGCCGCCCGCGGCGTCAAGGCGGAGGACCTCAAGGCCTCGACCGATTCCGAATGGGTGCTGCAAAGCGACCGCGGCCTGACCTATACCGGCGATATCCCCAAGGGCTCCAAGATCGTGGAAGGGGAGTGGTGGGGCGCCGACTATGCCGGCGAGCCGCTGGTCTCGATGGAGAAGAAGATCGCCGACGGCTTGAAACTCAAGATCGGCGACGAGATCGTCGTCAACGTGCTCGGCCGCGACATCCCGGCCACCATCAGCAATCTGCGCAACATCGACTGGCAGGGCCTCGGCATCAATTTCGTGCTGGTGTTCTCGCCGGGCGCTTTCAAGGGCGCGCCGCATACCCATATCGCGACGCTGACCGAAGCCCACCCGGACGTCGCCGGCGATGCCCGCATCATCAAGCAGGTGGCAGACAGCTTTCCGATGATCACGAGCGTGCGGGTTCGCGAGGTGATGGAAACCATCGGCTTGGTGGTCACCAACCTGGCGCTGGCGATCCGTAGCGCCAGCGCGGTGACGCTTGTTTCGGCCATCCTGGTGCTGGGCGGGGCGCTGGCCGCCGGTCATCGGCACCGGGTCTACGACGCCGTCATCCTCAAAACCCTGGGCGCCACAAGGGTGCGGCTGCTCGGCGCCTATGCGCTGGAATATCTGATGATCGGCTTCGCCACCGCCGTGTTCGGCGTGATCGCGGGCTCGGTGGCTGCCTGGCTGATCGTGACCCGGCTGATGACCTTAAGCTTCGCCTGGCAGGCCGGCAGCGCCGCCGGCGTGGTGGCGGCGGCGCTGATCGTCACGGTGGGGCTGGGGCTCGCCGGAACCTTGCTGGCCCTGAACCAGAAGCCTGCCACGGTGCTGCGGAATTTGTGACAAATTGAAGCAGCGGGGCGACGAGCTAGCGCTGCGGGGGTTTCCGCGGTCTTTATGAGATTTATATGGTTTATGGAATTTTGAGTTCGTGTGGTCCTGCGGAAATGTGCGGAAGGGCGACATTCCGCCGCGCATGGAAGCTTGCGTCCGCTGTGCTAGTTTCCCACATGGAGACTGGGTTCAGATAGCCGGTTTGATGACGCGAAATTAATGTCCGCAAGCCGCTCTATCTGAGATAGATTTACAAGGAAACCGGCGCCGCAAACCCCTTGCGCTCCACCGGGCAACCAACGGGAATTCGACCATGTCGGACCTAGACCGCAATTACGCTTCTCCTTTCGGCCGGGCCGCCGGGCGCGTCGACGCCGCGACCGTCGATGCCGGTCTGCGCGCCTACATGCTGCGCATCTACAACTACATGAGCATTGGGCTCGCCATCACCGGACTTGCCGCGCTCGGTGTCTATATGGCAGCCGTGACCACCGATCCGTCGGGCGCCGCGGCCAAGATCGGCAGCGCGTTCCTGACGCCGTTCGGCTACGCGATGTTCGTAAGCCCGCTGAAATGGCTGTTCATCCTGGCGCCGCTCGCCATGGTGTTCGTGATTTCGGCCGGCATCAACCGCCTGCAACCCGCCACCGCCCAGTTGCTGTTCTGGGTGTTCTCGGCGCTGATGGGCATTTCGCTGTCGTCGATCTTCCTGGTGTATACCCACACCTCGATCGTGCGGGTGTTCTTCATCACCGCGGCCACCTTCGGCGCGCTGAGCCTTTACGGCTACACCACCAAGCGTGACATGAGCGGGATCGGATCGTTCCTGTTCATGGGCCTGATCGGCATCATCATCGCCAGCGTGGTCAATCTGTTCCTGGCCAGCACGATGCTGCAGTTCCTGGTGTCGGTAATCGGCGTGCTGGTGTTCGCGGGCCTCACCGCCTACGATACCCAGCGGCTGAAGAACGACTACATCTACGGCTATGCCTCGCAGGGCGGCGTCGTGGCGGAGCGCGCGGCGATCACCGGCGCCTTGTCGCTGTATCTGAACTTCATCAACCTGTTCACGCTGCTGCTCCAACTGCTCGGCCAGCGCGACTGATCTCGAAGCTTCAGGCGAATAGATCAAGCCCCGGCCTCAAGGCCGGGGCTTTTCTTTTGTGGAACGGGAAAATAATCTCCTCGACATGTCCGCGCTCGAAATCCGGCCCGCGACCGAGGCCGACCTTGCCTTCATCACCGAAATCTACGCCCATGCGGTGCGCTACGGCACCGCGACGTTCGAATTGATCCCGCCGGATCTTTCCGAGATGACGCGGCGCTTTCGCGTGCTGGCGGACGGCGGCTTCCCCTATTTCGTCGCAGCCCGCGACGGCCGCGTGGTCGGATATGCTTATGCCGGCGCCTACCGGCCAAGGCCCGCCTACCGCTTCACCGTGGAGAATTCGGTCTACCTTGAGCCCGCTATCCACCGCCGCGGCATCGGCCTGCAATTGATGCAACGGCTGATCGGAGAATGCGAAACGCGCGGCTATCGGCAGATGATCGCCGTGATCGGCGATTCCGCCAATGCCGGATCGATCGGCGTGCACACAAGATGCGGATTTCAGATGATCGGCACGCACCCGCATGTCGGCTTCAAGTTCGGCCGCTGGCTCGATACCGTGATGATGCAGCGCGCGCTTGGCGAGGGGGCGAAGACGCTGCCGGCGGAATCGTAGCCCTGAATTCGGGGCGCGCTACACCAGCGCCAGCTTGCGATCGATCGAGAGCAACACGCGATCGAGCTCGTGGCCGCGGCGCAGGATCAATCCGGTCGCCGAGATCACGCTGTACATGCCCTGTTTGCGCGAAAGGCGCGGATCTTTTTCGATGCGATAGATCGGGACTTCGGAAGCGCGGCGGAATACCGAGAACACCGCGCGGTCCTTGAGAAAATCGATGGCATAATCGCGCCATTCGCCGTCGGCGACCATGCGCCCGTAAAGGTTCAAGATACGATTGAGTTCGGAACGATTGAATGTAACCCGGTTCGGCAAAGAACCGGTCAAGTGATTCGCAGCGGCGGCACGCGCCGCTGCGCGATTCTCGCTTGGATCGGCATCCTCCGACATCAAACTCATGGGGCGCCTCCTGTCATGTCAGTGACATGATTGCGCCAACCGCGCGCGGCTGCAAGAGGGCGTTTGTCGGTCCGCCCGAAACCAACGCGGCGGATTAGCCTGATTTTCCGAGCCGAATTTCCAGTGTCCCCGCCTCTGACATCCGCGACCCGCGGAAGCACTGAACACACTAGCGTCACGGGATCGTTAGTGGAATCATAATACCGCCCCACTTCCGCCAACCGCCTGCCCTCCTAGGTTGCGATAAGGCAGTGTGCGTTGGCCCGGTCCTTTCGGTTCCGGATTCCTCAGCCCCCAGCCCCCCGGGATCGTCGGGATCGGGCCTATCGCATAAACTATTCCCCATCTCGGGCCAACGAAAGTTGGTCCTTTTTCATTTTGGGGTTTTGCGGGAAAGAAACGTTCTTTTTGCGCACGCGGCAGGTCCACCGTCACGATTCGCGGCGATGACTGATTCGGGGATTTCGGCGGAGAATCAGTGCAGCGACGTATACGCCGCGCCGAGCATCGGCCCCGGCGTGTCGCGGCTGCCGTCCTGGACGTAGACCACCGCGGCATCGACGCCGTCGCGGGAGATGTTTTCCAGCGGCACGGTCCAATTGCCCGAGCTGCCGTTCCAGTCGCCCACCTTCAGAAGGTTGCGCACCACATTGTGGTAAGTGATTTCGCGGCCGCTATTCTCGCCGCGGCCGATCGAAATCGGCACCGCTTTCGAGACCGAGCAGATCCATACTTCGCCATGGGCTGCGGTAGGCATCCTGCTGGCCGCCACCGACACATTGATCTGTTTGCCGATAATCGACATCGTCACCGGTACCGACATCGCGCTGCCGGTCTTGGTGGTGTCGTCGATCGCCCCTTCGATGCCGGCGCGATCGCTGCCGATGACATGGATCGAGCCATTGACGATCGCCTGCGGCGTGTAGACGTCGCGATCGCCGCGCATGCGCGAATAGGCTCTCTGCCGCGCGCTGAAACGCGCATCGGCCAGCGTGTCTTTCCAGCCGAGGTAATCCCAATAGTCGATCGGCATGCTCAACGCGATCACGGCGGGATCCTTGGCGAGCTCGCCGATGATCTTGTCGGCGGGCGGGCACGACGAACAACCTTGTGAGGTGAACAACTCCACCACCGCGCGCGGATCGGCATGCGCCGGACCAACGATCGCAATGATCGCGCAGACGCCGAGCGTCCCGGACCATCGTGAAATTGAGCTATTGACCATCATCGTTGTTATCGTTGAAACCCGGTTCCGCCGGCGTTATCGCCGTTAAAGGTTATGATCAATATCCGTATTGGTACGGGCATGACCTTCAAAGCCAAAACCAAGCCCTGAACGAGCAAAAGCGGCCTTTGATAGGCCGCCTTTCCCCTGCTCGCCATTCACTTCGCGGTGAGCCGCCAATCACAAATCCGCGTTAGGCCGCTAGTTTGCGCAGCACATAATGCAGGATGCCGCCGTTTCGATAATATTCGAGTTCGTCGAGCGTATCGATGCGGCACAGCAGCGGAACGCGCTGCAATGAGCCGTCGCCCGACACGATCTCCGCGGTCAGTTTCTGGCGCGGCTTCAGATCGCCCTGCAGGCCCCGGATCGTCACGGTCTCGTCGCCCTTCAGCCCGATCGACTGCCACGACGCGCCGTCCTCGAAGGTCAGCGGCAATACGCCCATACCGACCAGGTTGGAGCGATGGATGCGCTCAAAGCTCTGGCAGATCACGGCGCGCACGCCGAGCAGCCGCGTGCCCTTTGCGGCCCAGTCGCGCGAGGAGCCGTTGCCGTATTCGGCGCCGGCGAACACCACCAGCGGCACCTTCTCGGCCTGGTACTTCATGGCGGCGTCGTAGATCGACATCTGCTCGCCGTCGGGCCAATGCTTGGTGAGACCGCCCTCGGGAATGTTGCCGTCGGCGCCCTTCAGCATGAAGTTCTTGATGCGGATGTTGGCAAAGGTGCCGCGCATCATGACTTCGTGATTGCCGCGCCGCGTGCCGTATTGGTTGAAATCGGCAGGGCGCACCTGATGCTCCGAGAGAAACTTGCCCGCGGGCGACGTCAGCTTGATCGAGCCGGCCGGCGAGATGTGGTCGGTCGTGATCTTGTCGCCGAACATCGCCAGAATCCGCGCGTCGACGACGTCGGCAATCGGCTCCGGCTCTTTCTTCATGCCTTCGAAATAAGGCGGGTTCTGCACATAGGTCGAGCTCATGTTCCAGCGATAGGTTTCACTCTCGACGGTCTTGATCTTGCGCCAATTGGTGTCGCCCTTGAACACGTCGGCGTAGCGCTTCTTGAAGATCGACGCGGTCACGAACTTCTTCATCAAGGCGTTGATCTCCTTGGTGGTCGGCCAGATATCCTTCAGGTACACCGGCTTGCCGTCCTTGCCGTTGCCGAGCGACTCGGTCGCGAGATCCTTGGTGACCGTTCCCGCCAGCGCATAAGCCACGACCAATGGCGGCGACGCCAGGTAATTGGCCTGCACGTCCGGAGAGACGCGGCCTTCGAAATTGCGGTTACCCGACAGCACGGCGGCCGCGACGATGCCGTTGTCGTTGATCGATTTCGAAATCTCTTCCGGCAACGGACCGGAATTGCCGATGCAGGTGGTGCAGCCGAAGCCGACCAGGTTGAAGCCGACCTTGTCGAGATCGCTTTGCAATCCGGAATTGGCGAGATATTCGGCAACCACCTGGCTTCCCGGCGCGAGCGAGGTTTTCACCCACGGTTTTGCTTTCAAACCCTTCGCCGCGGCGTTGCGGGCCAGCAGCCCCGCGCCGATCAGCACGCTCGGATTGGAGGTGTTGGTGCAGGAGGTGATCGCCGCGATCACGACGTCGCCATGGCCGAGATCGAAATTGCGGTTTTCGACCGCATAACGCTTCGAGACATCCGCGGCCTTCTTGTATTCGCTGGTCATTGCCGATGAGAAACCTTCCGCAACCGCAGGCAGCGCGACGCGGCCCTCGGGGCGCTTCGGCCCAGCCATCGACGGCACCACCTCGGCAAGATCGAGCGTCAGCGTTTCGGTGAACACCGGATCGGGTGACTTGGCGGTGCGGAACAGGCCTTGCGCCTTGGCATAGGCGATGACCAGCGCAACGCGCGCCGCCGCCCGTCCCGAGGTCTTCAGGTAATCGATGGTGGCGGCGTCGACTGGGAAGAAACCGCAGGTCGCGCCATATTCCGGCGACATGTTGCCAATGGTCGCCTTGTCCGCGACCGAGAGAAAATCGAGGCCGGGACCGAAAAACTCCACGAATTTTCCGACCACGCCCTGCTTGCGCAGCATCTGCGTCACCGTCAGCACGAGGTCGGTGGCGGTGACGCCTTCCTTGAGCTGCCCCTTGAGCTTGAAGCCGACCACTTCGGGCAGCAGCATCGACAACGGCTGGCCGAGCATCGCCGCTTCCGCCTCGATGCCGCCGACGCCCCAGCCGAGCACGGCGAGCCCGTTGACCATGGTGGTGTGCGAATCGGTACCAACCAGCGAATCAGGGTAAGCAACCTCGAAGGTGCCGGTCTTCTTGCCGACCTTCATCTTCTCTTTCTTGGTCCACACCGTCTGCGCGAGGTATTCGAGATTGACCTGGTGGCAGATACCGGTGCCGGGCGGCACCACCGAGAAATTCGAGAACGCCTTCTGGCCCCATTTCAGGAATTCGTAGCGCTCCTGGTTCTGCTTGTATTCCTCGACGACGTTCTTGCCGAACGCCTTGTTGTCGCCGAAGAAGTTCACGATCACGGAGTGGTCGATGACGAGATCGACCGGTACCAGCGGATTGATCTTCTCGGCGTCGCCGCCGAGCTGCTGCATCGCGTTGCGCATCGCCGCGAGGTCGACCACCGCCGGCACACCGGTGAAATCCTGCATCAAGACACGCGCGGGCCGGAACGCGATTTCATGTTCGAGCTTGCGCTTCTTCAGCCACTTGCCGACCGCCAAAATGTCTTCCTTCTTGACGGTGCGGCCGTCTTCGTTGCGCAGCAGGTTTTCCAGGAGCACCTTCATCGAATAAGGCAGCTTGGAAATCCCGTTCAGACCGTTCTTCTCGGCGGCGGGCAAGCTGTAATAGACGTAGGTCTTGCCACCAACCTTGAGGGTCTTCTGGCATTTGAAGCTGTCGAGCGAGGTCATATGAGCAAATCCCAATTATCAGCTGTCCCCGGCAAGGGTATCAAAACACCGTCTGCAAGGTTGGCCTGATGGCTTGCAGCCGCGGATTGTGTGCTGCATCAAGTTCCGGCTTATAGAATCTTTCCATTGGCACCGCCACACCGACAATCGTGCTGCACCATTGCGGCAGCCAATAATTCCGCTGCGGTACCCATAGATTTTCTAGCGGCTTCAAAAGGGGCAGAATGCGGCTCTCGGGACGCGGTATAGATTGTGTGCGAGGCGGCCGCGAGGTGTTCTCACACCTCGATTTCGACGCGGTTGCCGGCGAAGCGCTCGCCGTCACGGGACCCAACGGCGCAGGCAAGACCTCGCTGTTGCGGATGATCGCGGGCCTGCTGACGCCATCAGCCGGATCGATCGAACTGGAGGGGGGGGAGGCGGAGCTGACCTTGCCGGAACAGGCGCATTACCTCGGCCACCGCGACGCATTGAAACCGGCGTTGAGCGTGGCCGAAAACCTGGCGTTCTGGCGGGATTTTTTCGGCGGCGAACCAGGCGACGCGGCACAAAGCCTGGCCGCGGTGGGGCTCGAGCACACGATTCACCTGCCGGCGGCGTATCTGTCGGCCGGGCAGCGGCGACGGCTGTCGCTGGCGCGGCTGCTGGCGGTGAAGCGGCCGATCTGGCTGCTGGACGAGCCGGCGAGCGCGCTCGACTCCGCGGGGCAGAGCCTGTTTGCGGGCTTGATGCGCGACCATCTCGCGCGAGGCGGCCTGATCGTCGCGGCTACCCATGGGCCGCTTGGGATCGAGGCGAAGCAATTACAGATCGGAGGCGGGCAATGAAGGTCTGGGAAAGCTCGCCGCTTGCGCTGCTGCACCCTCTCCCCTTGTGGGAAAGAAAGCGGTGCTTCGCATGACCGCCCTCGCCGCGCTGATTCGACGGGACATCCAGATCGCGCTCCGGGTCGGCGGCGGCGCGTTGATCGGCGTGCTGTTTTTTCTCACCGTGGTCGTCTTGATGCCGTTCGCGGTCGGGCCAGATCTGGCGCTTTTGACGCGGCTCGGGCCGGCGATTCTCTGGCTCGGCGCGCTGCTCGCAAGCCTGCTCACGCTCGATCGCCTGTTCATGGCCGATCACGACGACGGCTCGCTCGATCTGATCGTGATGAGCCGGACTCCCTTGGAACTCGCCTGCGCCGCCAAAGCGCTGGCGCATTGGATTGCCGCGGGCCTGCCGCTGATCGTTGCAACCCCGGTGCTCGGCCTGTTGCTCAATCTTGATGCGCCATCGACCTCGGCCGTCGCCCTGACCCTGCTCGCCGGCACGCCGGCCTTGACCTTTACCGGCATGATCGGTGCGGCGCTGGCGGTGACCATGCATCGCGGCGGATTGTTGCTGGCGGTGCTGGTGCTGCCGCTGTCGATTCCGGTACTGATTTTCGGCGTCGCCGCCTCGCAAGGCGCAATCACGGGGCTGTCGTTCGGCGCGCCGTTTTCGATCCTGTGTGCGCTGTCGCTGATCAGTTTTGTGATCGGACCTTTCGCCGCAGCCGCCAGCCTGCGGCACGGCCTGGACTGATCAAGCGGAATTGCGATGCCTGAACGATTGCTTGCTGAGCCGGCCAAGACTATCAGGGACGCCATGACGCTGATCGACCTCGCCAACCCCACGAAATTCCTGTCGCTGACCGCGCGCATCCTGCCGTGGCTGGTCGCCGCGACCGCGATCCTGCTCGCGATCGGCCTCTATCAATCGGCCGCGGCCCCCGACGACTACCAGCAGGGCGCAACCGTCAAGATCATGTTCATCCACGTGCCGAACGCGTGGCTGTCGATGTTCGTCTGGGGGGTGATGAGTCTCGCTGCATTGGGCACGCTGGTATGGCGGCATCCGCTCGCCGACGTCGCCGCCAAGGCCGCGGCTCCGATCGGCGCTGCCTTCACGTTTCTGGCGCTGGTAACGGGCTCGCTGTGGGGACGGCCGATGTGGGGCACCTATTGGGAATGGGATGCGCGGCTCACCTCCGTGCTGATCCTGTTTTTGATGTATCTCGGCCTGATCGCGCTGTGGCGCGCGGTCGAAGATCCGTCGCGCGCGGCGCGCGCCGCCGCCGTGCTGACGCTGGTCGGCGCGATCAACCTGCCGATCATCAAATTCTCGGTCGACTGGTGGAACACCTTGCATCAGCCGGCCTCGGTGATGCGACTGGGCGGATCCACGCTCGACCGTGCCTTCCTGATTCCGCTCCTCGTCATGGCGGTAGCGTTTTCGCTGTTGTTCCTCACGCTGCTGTTGGCTGCGATGCGCAACGAAATCCTGCGCCGCCGGGTCCGCAGCCTGCAGATGATCCAAGCCAGTCAACGCGTGGCATGAGATAATGTCGCTCGGTCCCTATGCCTCGTTCATCGTGACGTCCTACGCGCTGGTGACGGCCGTGGTGCTGATACTGATCGTCTGGATCGCGCTCGACTATCGCAACCAGCGGCAGCGACTGCGCGAACTGGATGAAAGCGGCATCACCAGACGCTCCGGACGCAGCCCAGGGGACTTGAGATGAGCGAACCCGCAACGTCCGATAAACTGACATCGACGGCGCCGCCGCGCCGCCCCGTTCTGATGGCGCTGCCGCTTCTGCTGTTCGCTTCCCTCGCCGGGCTGTTCTGGCTCCGGCTCGGCAGCGGCGATCCTTCAAAGATTCCGTCGGCGCTGATCGGCCGCCCGGCGCCGCAAACAGCGCTGCCACCGCTGCAGGGTCTTGTCGCCGACGGCGCAGCGGTGCCCGGGCTCGATCCCGCCACGTTCAAGGGCAAGGTCAGCATCGTCAATGTCTGGGCCTCCTGGTGCGTGCCGTGCCATGACGAGGCACCGCTGTTGACCGAGCTCGCCAAGGACAAGCGCCTGCAACTGATCGGCATCAACTACAAGGACGCGCCCGACAATGCGCGGCGCTTCCTCGGCCGCTACGGCAATCCGTTCGGCATCGTCGGCGTCGACGGCAACGGCCGCGCCGCGATCGAATGGGGCGTCTATGGCGTGCCGGAGACTTTTGTCGTCGGGCGCGAGGGCACCATCGTCTACAAGCTGGTCGGCCCGGTCACGCCGGACAATATCGACACCGTGCTGAAAGCCGAAATCGACAAGGCGCTGAAGTGACGACGTAGTCGTCATTTCCGGGGCATCGCGGGAGCGATGAACCCGGAAGCTCGAGATTCCGGGTTCGGCTCTCCGAGCCGCCCCGGAATGACGGTGAAAATCACCCCTTCCGCACGTCGCCGGCTTCCGCTTCGCTCGTCTCCAGCGAAACCGGCTCGAGATGATAACGCTTGGTCAGCGGCATCTGCGCGATCGCAAAGATCATCGTTAGCGGGATCACGCCGAACGCCTTGAAGGCGACCCAGAAATCGGTGCTCTGGGTGCGCCAGACGATCTCATTCAAAACCGCCATCGCGACGAAGAACAGCGCCCAGCGCATGGTCAGGATGCGCCAGCCTTGCGGCGTCAGGTTGAACATCTGATTGAACATGATCGCGATGAAGGAGCGGCCGAACAACAGCCCGCCGCCGAGCACGGCCGCGAACAGGCCGTAGATGATGGTGGGCTTGACCTTGATGAAGGTTTCGTCGTGCAGCACCAGGGTCAGCGTGCCGAACACGATGACGACGATGCCGGTGACCAGCGCCATCACCGGCACGTGCCGGGTCACCACGTAAGAGGCGATCATGGCGGCAACGATCGCCAGCATGAACGCCCCAGTCGCGACGAACAGATGATATCTGGCATTGGCGACGAAGAACACGATCAGCGGACCGAGTTCGGTCAAGAGCTTGAACAGGGGATGCGGCTGGGTCTTGTCCATCAGCTTTCTATTCCTGCGATCGCTTGCGCAAACTCCCGCGCGGTGAAAGCTGCGAGATCGTCGATACCTTCGCCGACGCCGATGAAATGCACCGGCAGTTCGAATCTCTCCGCCAGCGCCACTAGGATGCCGCCCCGCGCGGTGCCGTCGAGCTTTGTCATGACGAGGCCCGTGACACCCGCCGTCCGTTGAAATGCCTCGACCTGCGACAGCGCGTTCTGCCCGACGGTGGCGTCCAGCACCAGCAGTACCGCATGCGGCGCCGAGGCGTCGACCTTCTTGATGACGCGAACGACTTTTTCAAGCTCGTTCATCAGCTCGGCCTTGTTCTGCAGGCGTCCGGCGGTGTCGACCAGAAGCACGTCGCGCTTTTGTTCCCTGGCCGCGGACAACGCATTGAAGGCAAGGCTTGCGGAATCCGAGCCTTGGCTGCCTGCGATCACGGGCGAGTTGGTGCGTTCGCCCCACACTTTGAGCTGCTCGATCGCCGCGGCACGAAAGGTGTCGCCGGCCGCCAGCATCACGCTGCGGCCTTCGGACGCAAATTTTGCGGCGAGCTTGCCGATGGTGGTGGTCTTGCCGGACCCGTTGACGCCGACGACGAGGATGACGAACGGCTTCTGCTTTTCGTCGATGGCGAGCGGCCTTGCGACCGGCGACAGCACTTTTTCGACTTCGGTCGCGACCACGCTCTTCACGTCATCCGGCGTGATCGCCTTGTCGTAACGGCCAACGCCGACGGCCGCCGCGATGCGCGCGGCCACCTCGGTGCCGAGATCGGCACGCAGCAGCACATCCTCGATGTCCTCGAGCATGGCGCGGTCGAGCTTGCGCTTGGTGACGAGATCGGCAACCGCGGTCGAAAGCGAACCCGAGGTTCGCTTCAACCCGCCGGACAATCGCCGCCACCAGCTCTGCTTGGTCGTTTCGTTCATGGCGCGGACGTGTTAGCCGTTTCGCGCCATGAGCGAAAGTCTTGACCGACCGATTGATGTTCCCGAACTGACCGCCGAAGAAATTTTAGCGCGGGTGCTCCATCGCGACGGCTTGATGCTTGTCATCGACAAGCCGGCCGGGCTGCCGGTGCATCGCGGCCCCAAGGGCGGCGCCAATCTGGAAGCCTCGTTCGATGCGCTGCGCTTTGGGCTGCCGCGGCCGCCGGTACTTGCGCATCGGTTGGACAAGGACACCTCCGGCTGCCTGGTGTTAGGGCGCCATCGCAAGGCAACGGCCTCGCTCGGCCTGTTGTTCAAGCATGGCCGGATTTCCAAGACCTATTGGGCGGTGGTCGAAGGCGGAGCGGCCGACGATGAAGGCATCATCGAGATGCCGCTCGGCCGGCTGAACGCCGACCGCGGTTGGTGGCAGAAGCCGGATCCGGACGGGCAAAAGGCCGTCACCAACTGGAAGGTGCTCGGTCGCGGCGGCAGCCTCGCATGGTTGGCAATGGAACCGGTCACCGGCCGCACCCATCAATTGCGCGTGCATGCCGCCGCCATGGGCTGGCCGATCGTCGGCGACAATATTTATGGGAATGGTCCCCGCTTCGGCGAGCCGCGCCTGCATTTGCATTCCCGCGAGATCGGGATTCCGATCTCCAAGAACAAGGAACCAGTGCGCGTGGTCGCGCCGGCGCCTGCGCATATGCAGGAGCGGCTCCGGGCCTGCGGGTGGAACGGGAAGTAGGCGCTGAGGGAGCGTTGCTCGCGTCACTCCGCTCGTCATCATCCGCGAAAGCGGATGATCCAGTATTCCAGAGACGCCTGTGACGAATCGATAGGCCGCGGCGTACTGGGTCGCCCGGTCACAGCCGAGCGGAAGCGACGCCGTCCTTCGGACGGCTATGCCGGGCGATGACAGCTGAGTTCACACCGTTAGTCGCGCGTCATCATGCCCGGTGATCGGCAGCCGCCGTACCGCGCCCGGCGTTTCGCCGTTGATCGCAACGGGCAGGAAATGTTCGGTGCGGCCCTGCGTCGTGCTCTCGATGAGAACTTCGCGTGTCGCGCCGATCTCTGATGCCAACCGCCGCCGCAAGGCTACTTCGCCAGCTTCCCGCAGCCGTTTCGCCCGTTCCCTGATCGCGCCGCCCGCCACCTGCGGCATCCGCGCCGCTGGCGTGCCCGGGCGCGGCGAATAAGGAAATACGTGCAGGAGAGTCAGATCGCATTCGTCGACCAAAGAGAACGAACGCGCGAACATCTCCGCGGTCTCGGTCGGGAAGCCCGCGATGAGATCGGCGCCGAGCGCGATATCCGGCCGCAACCGCCGCACCTGCGCGCAGAATTCGATCGCGTCGTTTCGCGAATGCCGCCGCTTCATCCGCTTCAGGATCAGATCATCGCCCGATTGCAGCGACAGATGCAGATGCGGCATCAGCCGTTCGTCGTCCGCGATCACGTCGAGCAGATCGGAGTCTGCCTCGACCGAATCGATCGAGGAAATCCGCAACCGCTTCAAGTCAGTCACATGCCGCAGGATCTGCTTGGTCAGTTGCCCGAGTTTTGGCGTGCCCGGCAGATCCGCGCCATAGCTCGTCAGATCCACCCCCGTCAGCACGATCTCGGCATGGCCCCGCTCGGTCAACTTGCGAACCTGCTCGACCACCGCGCCCATCGGCAGCGAACGCGAATTGCCGCGGCCGAACGGAATGATGCAGAAGGTGCAGCGGTGATCGCAGCCGTTCTGCACCTGCACGAAGGCCCGCGGCAGACCGCTTTGAAAGCCTTCGATCAGATGCGGCGCCATCGCCTTGACGGACATGATGTCGGAAACCGCGATCTTTTGGCTTTGCGCGCCAGCACCGAAGGCCTCGCGCGTGACCCGCCAGGCTTCGGCGCGCATCTTGTCGGCATTGCCGACGACGCGATCGACCTCACTCATATCGGCAAACATGGCCGCCTGCGTCTGCGCCGCGCAGCCAGTCACGACAATGCGCGCCTCCGGCCGCTGGCGCTTCAGCCGCCGGATCGATTGCCGCGCCTGCGCTACCGCTTCATTGGTGACCGCGCAGCTATTGATGATGATGGTCCGCTCGAGCCCGGCACTCTCGGCCTCGCGTAAAATCACTTCGGATTCGAAGGCGTTGAGACGGCAGCCGAAGGTGACGATCTCGACCGTCATGTTAGGCGGCAAACAGCGACGGGTCGAAATGGCCCTCAAATTCGAAGGTCGCCGTGCCGGTCATCAGCACGTGATCGTCGCCTTCGCGCCATTCGATTCCGAGGTCGCCGCCGGGCAGCGTAATCTTGACCGCGCGGTGGGCGCGCTTCAGCCGCGCCGCCGCGACCGCGGCAGCACACGCGGCCGACCCGCAGGCCTTGGTCAGTCCCGCGCCGCGCTCCCAGGTGCGGATCGTGATGTGGTCGCGATCGACGATATGGGCGAGCGTGATATTGGCGCGCTCCGGGAAGATCGGATGATTTTCCAACAGTGGTCCGAAGCGCGAAAGGTCGTAGGCGTTGACGTCGTCGACCCAGAAGATCGCATGTGGATTGCCCATGTTGACCGCGGACGGCGAATGCAACAGCGGCGCATCGATCGGGCCGACCTGGAGTTCGATGTAGCGCGTGTCGCGAAACTCCTCGGCGAGAGGAATATCCTTCCAGCCGAATTTCGGCGGACCCATGTCGACGGTGTAGAGATCGGGCGCCGGACCCTGCCAGCAATTCAGCAGGCCAGCGCTGGTCTCGAAGCTCACCGCGGTCTGGCCGGTTTCTTCGAACAGCCGCCGCACCACGCAACGCATGCCGTTGCCGCAGGCGCCGACTTCGGAGCCGTCGTTGTTGTAGATGCGGATGAAGGCCTCGGTGCCGGCAAGCCGCGGCGGCTGCAATACCATCAACTGATCGTAAGGCACGCCCGCGGGGGACGCCACCGCGCGCGCGTCAGCCGGCGTCACCGACGCCTTCGAATCGCGCAGATCGACCACGACGATCTCGTTGCCGATGCCGTTCATCTTGGCGAATGCGTGGTTGGCCAGCGCGCTCATGAAATATCCCGATTTATGCCAGCTTATATGGCCAATGAAGGCGCGTTGCCTAGCCCGCGGGGCAGATGACCGATCTGTCATGGGACGGGGGCGCGCCTTGCGTGGTAATCTGGCGCTGGCCGGAACACTGAGCTAAAGGCCACCCAAGGCCACGGAGAATACTGGATGAATCGCCCCCTGCTTCACCGCCTTGCCATGATCGCGTTGATCCCGGCCGCCGCGATCTGGCTGGGATTTTCTGGCGCGCTGGCGCAGTCCCCCTCGCCAGCAGCAAGCCCGCCGGCGCCCGCGGCAACGCCAGCGCCCGCCACGACCCCTGCTCCGGCACAAACGGCAACCCCGGGACCTGGCGCGACGCCGGCTCCCGCCACCCCGCCGGCGGCCGCGGCGCCGCCGCCCGCCGCCGCCCCGGTTCAGACCGCCGATCCCTTTGGCGAAGAGATTACGCTCGAGCCAAAGAAAGTGGTGATCGTCAAGGGCACCGCTAATTGGGATTCGGCATTCGACACCCTGACCGATTCCTTCAAGGCGCTGTCAACATTCCTGGAGAAGCAGGGCCTCAAGCGATCAGGCAACTCGATGATCGTCTATACCTCGACCGACGATACCGGCTTCACGTATCTGGCGGAAATTCCGGTCGACCAGGACCCGAAGAACCTGACCAAGGACATGAGCATCGGCAAATCGCCGGATGGCAAGGCACTGAAATTTGTCCATCGCGGTTCCTACGACAATATGGACAATACCTATGAGGCGATCACCAATCACCTCGACGACAAGAAGCTGGAAGCCAAGGACACCTTCATCGAGGAATATATCACCGACCCCCTGACGACCGCGGAGGACAAGCTCGTGATCAACGTCTATGTACCGCTGAAATGAGGGGGATGACGCCCCGCGTGTCGATCGTTGCCGCTGCTGTCGCCGCCACGCTGCTGGCAGCGCCCGCGCGGGCGCAAACCCAGGCCGATTTTCCGCCCGCCATCTCCGTCACCGGCGAGGCCACCGTGTCGGTGCCGCCGGATCTGGCACAGGTCGACGCCGGCGTGACATCGGATGCCAAGACCGCGCGCGAGGCGTCTGACGCCAACAGCGCGGCGATGGGCAAGGTGCTGTTGGCGCTGAAGAACGCCGGCATCGAACAGAAGGATTACCAGACCTCGCGGCTGTCATTGCAGCCGGAATATGCGCCGAACCGCCAGGGACCTTCGCCGGTCGTCGGTTATCGCGCCAGCAATCGCGTTACCATCCGTGTGCGCGACGTCACCAAGGTTGCAAACGTGATCGACACGCTGGTCGGGGCCGGCGCCAACGACATCGGCGGCATCAACTTCATGGTCTCGCAGGCCTCGAAGCTGCTCGACGACGCCCGCACGCAGGCGGTTGCCGATGCCCGCCGCAAAGCGGAGATCTACGCCAAGGCCGCCGGCGCCACGCTCGGCGCGCCGCTTAGCATTTCCGAGGAGGGTGCCGCGCCCCGCCCGGTATTTCGCGCCAAGATGGCCGCAGAGATGGCGGCCGCCCCGGTGGCACAGGGCGAAGAGACGCTTTCGGTCACGGTGAATGTGTCCTGGGCGATCAAGGCGGGGCAATAATTCTGCCGTCATTGCGAGGAGCGTGAGCGACGAGCCGCCGTCGCTCGCTATGCGAGCTATGGCGGCTTGGAGTCCGCCGAAGCGCCCTTGCGCGTAGGTGGAAGCAATCCACTTCTTGCTTTGCATCTCTGGATTGCTTCGCTGCGCTCGCAATGACGCTTAAATCTCCACCACCTGTCCCGGCTTCAGCACCGCAAATTTTTCACGCGGGATCTTTGCCTCGTCGAGCGCCTCGCCCAGCGCGATCACCGGCGCGTCGATCGCTTCATCGGTGAGCTGGAACGTTCCATGGTGATGGGCGAGGGCAGCTTGCGCGCCGCAATCGGCCAGCGCCTTCACGGCGTCCGAGGGGTTCATGTGCTGGTCGCGCATGAACCAGCGCGGCTCATAGGCGCCGATCGGGAGGATCGCGAGCCGGAGCCGGCCATACGCTTGTGCGACGCTGCGAAAGTGTTTGCCATCGCCGTAGCCGGAATCGCAGACGATGTAGAGCTTGCCTGCGGGGGTTTCCAGGACAAAGCTCGCCCACAGCGCCTTGTTGCGGTCGAACAGGCCGCGCGCCGACCAGTGCCGCGTCGGCACCAGCGTCACCGCAACGCCGCCTGCGAGCGCGACGCGGTCTTTCCAGTCAAACCCTTCGGCTTTGATCGCGACGTCGGCGGCGCGCATGGTGACGTCGTTGCCGAGCGGGGTGATCACGCGCGGGGAGAATTTCGCGGCCAGCTTCGAGAGCGTCGCCACATCGAGATGATCGTAGTGACCGTGCGATACCAGCACGACATCGATTCTGGGCAGCGTGTCGAACGCGATGCCGGGATCGTTGTGACGTTTGGGTCCGGCGAACCTGAAAGGCGAGGCGCGCATCGACCACACCGGATCGACCAGGATGTTCAGACCTGATGTCTGGATCAGCCAGCTCGCATGTCCAACGAAGGACAGCCGCACCTTCTCACCCGTGACGGTTGGAGGCGGCGTATCGGTAAACGGGCTCGGAACCCATGCGGGCCACGCCGCGCGCTGCCGGGCCGTGCCGAGCTGCCAGCGCAACACCTGCGCGATCGATTTCGGCGACGAACCGTCGGGATCGACGAAATGCAGGCCGTCGAAATGGTCGGACGGAGGCCCGGAATAGGTCTTCATGCGGGGTAACCAGATGGACGGCACGCCGATGGCCGCGGCGCTTCCTGCCAGCAATGCCAGCACATGGCGGCGGGTGATTTTCATGACCCGATTGGCCTCAAAACAACAGTTTCGGCAAGGGCGGGCAGGTCACTTGAATCTCGCGAAAGCGGCGCTTTTGCGCAAGTTTCCTTGACTTTCAAGGCTTGCGGGGGTTTAACCCCGGCCGTTCATCGGAAGGACTCATCTTTTCGACCCGCCGCCCGGCCGCTGAGGCCGGAGGCCAACGCCCGACAGCGCGATGCGCCCTCGGGCGCGAAAGTGTTTGGATTACCCTCATCCTGAGGAGCCGCGCAGCGGCGTCTCGAAGGATGAGGGCAGCAACAGGACAACGGCATTGTTCGACAATCTGTCGGAAAAGCTCGGTGGCATTCTCGATCGGCTGACGGGGCGCGGTTCGCTGTCGGAGGCCGACGTCGACGCCGCGATGCGCGAGGTGCGCCGCGCGCTGCTCGAGGCCGACGTCTCGCTCGACGTCGTCCGGAGCTTCACCGAGCGGGTCCGCGAGCAGGCGGTCGGCGCAACTGTCGTCAAGTCGGTCACGCCCGGCCAGATGGTAGTCAAGATCGTCCATGACGAACTGATCGCAACGCTCGGCTCCGAAGGCGAGCCCATCGACCTCAACGCGGTGCCGCCGGTCGCGATCATGATGGTCGGCCTGCAGGGCTCCGGCAAAACCACCACGACCGCAAAATTGGCGCGGCGGCTGACCCAGCGCGACAAGCGCAAGGTGCTGATGGCTTCGCTCGACATCTATCGTCCGGCAGCGATGGAACAACTCGCCGTGCTCGGGCGCGACCTGGATATCCCGACGCTACCGATCGTGGCCGGCCAGCAGCCGCCGCAGATCGCAAAGCGCGCACTGGAAGCAGGCCGAACTCGGCGGCTACGACGTGGTGCTGCTCGACACCGCCGGCCGCACCACGCTCGACGAAGAGATGATGGCGGAGGCGGCCGCGATCAAATCGACCGCCAATCCGCATGAAGTGCTACTGGTTGCGGATTCCCTGACCGGCCAGGACGCGGTCAACCTCGCGCGCGCCTTCGACCAGCGCGTCGGGTTAACCGGCATCGTGCTGACGCGCGTCGATGGCGATGGCCGCGGTGGTGCTGCGCTGTCGATGCGCGCGGTCACGGGAAAGCCGATCAAGCTGATCGGTACCGGTGAAAAGACCGACGCGCTGGAGGACTTTCACCCCAGCCGGATCGCCGGGCGCATTCTCGGCATGGGCGACGTGGTATCGCTGGTCGAGAAAGCCGCCGCCAATATCGATGCCGAAAAGGCTGCGCGCGTCGCGGAGAAAATGCGCAAAGGCCAGTTCGACCTGGCCGACATGCGCGAGCAACTCTTGCAGATGGCGAATATGGGCGGCATCTCGGGGCTGATGGGCATGATGCCCGGCATCGCCAAAATGAAGAACCAAATTGCGAACGCCGGGATCGACGACAAGATTCTAAAGCGCCAGGTCGCGGTGATCAATTCGATGACGCGGCAGGAGCGCAAGAATCCGGACATCCTGAAAGCCAGCCGCAAGAAGCGGATCGCCGCCGGCTCCGGCGTCAAGGTCGAGGATGTCAACAAGCTCCTCAAGATGCACCGGAACATGGCCGACATGATGAAGGCCATGGGTTCGGGCAAGCGCGGCCCGATGGCCGGCATCGCGCAGGCGATGGGTTTTGGCGGCGGCATGCCGTCGCCGGAACAGATGAAGGCGCTCGCCGAGAAAATGCCCGGAGGCGCAGGACCGGGTGGAATGCCGTCGCTGCCGAAAGATTTGCCCGCAGGCCTTCGCAGCGGCCTGCCGAACCTGCCCGGGCTGACCGGGCTATCCGGCAAGCCGACCTTGCCCGGCCTGGGTTTCCCGGGGAAGAAGAAATGAGGGAGCGCGCTCCGACTAATCATTCGTCATTCCGGGACAGTCCGCAGGACTGGACCCGGAATCTCGAGATTCCGGGTTCGCGCTTCGCGCGCCCCGGAATGACGAGCGAAATTGAATAGTCACATCGAACCACACTTAGGGAGAACTAGATGCCAGTTGTGATCCGCCTTGCTCGCGCAGGCACCAAGAAACGTCCGGTCTATCACGTCGTCGCCGCCAATTCGCGCTTTCCGCGCGACGGCCGCTTCATCGAGCGGCTCGGCCATTTCAATCCGCTGCTGCCAAAGGACAATGAGGCGCGGCTGAAGCTCGACATGGACAAGGTCAAGTCCTGGCTCGCCAAGGGCGCGCAGCCGTCCGATCGCGTGATGCGTTTCCTCGACGCCGCCGGTGTCGCGAAGCGTACCCCGCGCAAGAATCCGGAAAAGGCGGTGCCGCGCAAGGAGCGCAAGGCGCAGGCCGAAGCCGCCGCCAAGACGGCGTAAGGCTTGGGGCGCGCGGCGGTGGCAGCGCCGATTTGCGTCGCCCGGATCGGCGGAGCGCATGGCGTGCGCGGCGCCGTGAAACTTTGGACCTTTACCCAAGACCCGCTCGCCGTGCAGCGCTACGGGCCGCTCGCAACAAAAGACGGCGTGCGTCAGTTCGAGGTGGCGCATGCCCGCCAGGCCAAGGACCATCTGGTCGCGACGTTCAAAGGCGTCACGACCCGCGAGGAGGCTGAGCGCCTCAACGGCCTCGAGCTTTATGTCGCGCGCGAAAAGCTGCCTGCAACCGACGAAGGTGAATTCTACCATGCCGACCTGATCGGGCTCACCGCGGTGACCACTGCGGACGCGCCGCTCGGCCGCGTGGTCGCTATTCACAATTTCGGCGCCGGCGATATCATCGAGATCGCGCCTTCACATGGCGCAACCATGCTGCTGCCGTTCACCAACGCCGTAGTGCCGACGGTCGATCTCGCCGGCGGCCGCGTGGTGATCGAATTGCCTGAGGAAATCGAGGGCGAGCGCGATGGCGAAGACGAAAGGCCGATTTAGCTTCGGCTCGCCGCGGATTCCCCCGACATTCGGCCGTCACAAAAACATCAAGAGCGGCTGTACAGTTCGACTTGCAAAAACACTTGTGCTGAATTTTGGGCTCGGGCACTTTTAGGTTGCTCACCTGTAGCTTGCTTCACACTCTCGCCGCGCAGTTTCCTGGCGATTTGCCGCCTCGATGTCACCTCGACGTTTCGAACCAATAATATCAACAGCGCGAATGGAAACATCTGGAAAAGATCGGGCAAGTCGACGGTTGCCGGCCAGCAAACCATCAGGGCCGGCACATTCGAAACATTCAAAATCGAAACCACGTTTTCGGCGCAGAACGTCAATAACCCCACCCTCAAAAACGACGTCACGTCGGTGACCTGGTACGCGCCCGCGATCGACCATTGGGTGAAACGCACATTCGTTTCACGGACGAACAAGCACTTGGTGATCAACAATACCATCGAACTCATCGACTACGGCCGCAAGCAATAGAACGATCGCATTTCGTTTGTATCTCTTTGGATCCCCTGATATTGATGCCGCGCCGCGCGCCGATTATCTATCAATGTCGCGAAGTTCAGTGCGGGGATGATCGCAGTGGCGACACACAAAGCCTGGCGCTTGCACGCCCATAGTGATTTGCGGTTCGACGAGGTCGAGACGCCAAAGCCGGCCGCCGACGGCGTCTTGGTGAAAATCGAAGCCGGCATGGTGTTATCCTATATGGGCCGGGTGCTGTCGGGCTCGATGCCCTACAGCCTGCCGTCGATGCCGTTCGTGCCCGGCACCAACGCAATCGCGCGGGTGATCGCGGCCGGCGACAATGTCAGCCATGCGAGAGCCGGCGACCGCGTTTTCTTAAGCCCGCATTTGCGCGGCGACGCGCCCGACCCGGAGCCGCCGCAAATCCTGATCGGGCTGACCGCTACTGTGACCACGCCGGAGGCGCTCAGGATGCAGGCGCGCTGGCGCGATGGCGTGTTTGCCGAGATCGCGCATTGGCCGGCGGCCTGCGTCACGCCGCTGGCCGGACTGGATGACAAGCCGGCCGCCGAACTGATCGGATTGGCAAAACTGATCGTGCCGTTCGGCGGCCTGCAACGCAGCGGTTTGCGCGGCGGCCATATCATCATCATCAACGGCGCCACCGGCTATTTCGGTTCCGGCGCGGTGATGCTGGCGGTCGCGATGGGCGCCGGACGCGTGGTCGGGGTCGGACGCAAGCGCGAGGCGCTGGAACGCCTGCGCGAGGCGTTCGGCCCGCGCGTCATTCCGGCTGTCGTCACCGGCGATGCGGCAAAAGATCTTGCGACCATCCGCCGTGCCGCCGGCGGCGGCGCCGATGTCGCGCTGGATTTGCTCGGTGCTGCCAAGAGCACCTCGACCACGTTGTCGAGCCTGCGCGCGCTGAAACGCGGCGGCCGCCTGGTGCTGATGGGCAGCGCCGAGGTGGCCCTTGAGCTTTCGTTCCGCGAAATGCTGGCGAACGACTGGGAGGTAGTGGGCCAGTTCATGTACGACCGCACCGCGCCCGGCCAGCTCGCGGCGCTCGCAGCCGATGGCCTGCTCGATCTCAGAAAGATCGTCGTGACGACTTTTCCGCTTGCCGACTTCAGGCGGGCCGTCGAGGCGGCGGCGCTGATGCAGGGTCTCGATCTCACCGCCGTGGTGCCGTAATAACGGCAGATGAGCTCCAATCCGACGATCTGGCGCGCGACCGTGCTGACCCTGTTTCCGGAGATGTTTCCGGGACCGCTCGGCGTGAGCCTCGCTGGCAAGGCGCTGGCCTCGGGCCTGTGGCGACTTGAGGCGCGCGACATCAGGGACTCGGCCACTGACCGACACCGCAGCGTTGATGACACGCCGGCCGGCGGCGGCCCCGGCATGGTGCTGCGCGCCGACGTGCTGGCGGCCGCGATCGATGCGGCTGACGCGGCGCCTGCGAGCTCCAAAGATCGCCCGCGCCTTCTGATGAGCCCGCGGGGTCGGCCATTGACCCAGTCCGCTGTTGCGGAGCTCGCCGCCGGACCGGGAGCCCTGATCGTCTGCGGCCGGTTCGAGGGGGTCGATCAGCGGGTCATCGAGGCCCGCGGCCTCGAGGAGGTATCGATCGGCGATTACGTGCTTTCGGGCGGCGAACTTGCAGCCTTAGCGCTGATCGACGCCTGTGTCCGCCTGCTGCCAGGGGTGATGGGGAGCCAGGAATCTGGCGCGGACGAGAGCTTTTCCGACGGTTTGCTCGAATACCCCCAATATACGCGCCCGCAGGTTTTTGAGGGCCGCCCCATCCCGGAAATCCTCGCCTCCGGGGACCATGCCAAGGTCGCCGCCTGGCGCAAAGCGGAGGCCGAGGCCCTGACCAGGACCCGCAGGCCGGATTTATGGGCGGCGAAAGGTGGCCAAGAGGGCCAAAAAACGCGGTAACTCCAGCAGGAACTTCAAATCGGGGGCACTAGAACGGGATGATTTTTCTTCAAATCGTCATCCCGTTCTATCTTTTTGTTGGAGCATGATCTTTTTGGAAAACCGGTGCCCACTTTTCCGGATCATGCTCTAGTGACAAGCGCCCGCCTTTGCCTTATACGAGCGCCAATTCCGCGAAGTGACGGCAGGATCAAGCGCAGACCGCATCGGCTGGGCGCGCCGCCGATGGAGATTTCAATGAACCTCATTCAGCAGCTCGAAAAAGAGCAATTCGACAAGCTGTCCGCGAGCAAAGCGATTCCGGACTTCGCGCCCGGCGATACCCTGATCGTCAACGTCAAGGTGGTGGAGGGCGATCGCACCCGCGTGCAGGCCTATGAAGGTGTCTGCATCGGCCGCTCCGGCGGCGGGCTCAACGAGAGCTTTACCGTGCGCAAGATCTCGTACGGCGAAGGCGTGGAGCGCGTATTCCCGGTGTTGTCGCCGATGATCGACTCGATCAAGGTGGTGCGCCGCGGCAAGGTGCGCCGGGCCAAGCTGTACTATCTGCGCAATCTGCGCGGCAAGTCGGCCCGCATCGTCGAGAAGCAGGACCGCGTGGTCGAAAAGGACCGTGCCGCCGCCGTCGGCGAGTAGTCGCCGCCTCCGTGGCCTTTGACCAAAGGCGCGGGGATTTCCCTGCGCTTTTTTGTTGCGGCACTATCGAAGCGACTGCTTGAACTCGTCATGCGCGGGCTTGACCCGCGCATCCATCAAGAAAGCTCCTTGTTCAACAATGATGGATGGCCGGGTCAAGCCCGGCAATGACAATGATGATTGTCGCGGCGACAGACCCTGTGTTAGAAAATCGAATGGTTCCAGATCAGACCATCGCGTGCCGGCGCGTCGCACCGATCGTGATCGACGATCGCTCGCGTCTGCCTGGCCGCTTCTTCGGACGGTTTGCGACCTCCGCGACATCGGAACTTATTCGCGCACTGTGATGCCGCGCCGATCTTTCGCTTTCGTCGCGCGTATTCGCCCTTAGCCGTTCAAAGCAGAATTTTCCTTGGAGCTTACGCTCATGTCCAAACCCACCACGCTGTACGACAAGATCTGGAACGACCATCTGGTTCACGAGGCCGATGACGGCACCTGCCTGCTCTATATCGACCGCCATCTGGTCCATGAAGTGACCTCGCCGCAGGCGTTCGAGGGCCTGCGCGTGACGGGGCGCAAGGTGCGCGCGCCCGAGAAGACGCTCGCGGTGGTCGACCACAACATCCCGACCACCGATCGCTCAAAACCTAACCCCGATCCGGAAAGCATCGAGCAGATGCGAGTGATGGCGGAGAACGCGAAAGAATTCGGCATCGAATATTTCAACGAATTCGACAAGCGGCAGGGCATCGTGCACGTGATCGGCCCCGAGCAGGGTTTTACCTTGCCCGGCACCACCATCGTCTGCGGCGACAGCCACACCTCGACCCACGGCGCATTCGGCGCGTTGGCGCACGGCATCGGCACCTCCGAAGTGGAGCATGTGCTGGCGACGCAAACGCTGATCCAGAAGAAGGCCAAAAACATGCGCGCCGTCGTCGACGGCAAATTGCCCGAGGGCGTTACCGGCAAGGACATCATTCTCGCCATCATCGGCGAGATCGGCACCGCCGGCGGCACCGGCTATGTGCTGGAATATGCCGGCGAGGCGATCCGCTCGCTGTCGATGGAAGGCCGCATGACCGTCTGCAACATGTCGATCGAGGGCGGCGCGCGCGCCGGCCTAGTTGCGCCGGATGAAAAGGCGTTCGATTTCCTGCGCGGACGACCGAAATCGCCGAAGGGCGACGCCTGGGACGCGGCGATGCGTTACTGGGAAACGCTGCGCTCAGAAGACGGCGCGCATTTCGATCACGAAATCCGGCTGGATGCGGCAAAGCTGCCGCCGATCGTGACCTGGGGCACTTCGCCCGAGGACGTCGTATCGATCACCGGCTTCGTGCCCGATCCCGACAAGATCGAGGATGAAGCGAAGCGCATTTCAAAACATCGCGCGCTGAATTACATGGGCCTGAAAGCCGGCACCAAAATCACCGACATCAAGCTCGACCGCGTCTTCATCGGCTCCTGCACCAACGGCCGGATCGAGGATTTGCGCGCGGCCGCAAAAATCGCCGAGGGCAAAACCGTCAACGCCAATGTCAATGCGATGATCGTGCCGGGCTCGGGCATCGTCAAGGAGCAGGCGGAGGCCGAGGGGCTGGACAAGATCTTCATCAAGGCCGGATTCGAGTGGCGCGAGCCGGGCTGCTCGATGTGTCTCGCGATGAACCCCGACAAATTGTTACCGGAAGAGCGCTGCGCCTCGACCTCGAACCGCAATTTCGAGGGCCGCCAGGGCTTTAAGGGCCGCACCCACCTGGTGTCGCCGGCGATGGCCGCGGCCGCGGCAATCGCCGGGCATTTTGTCGATGTCAGGGAGTGGCGATAACGTCACGATAAAAGACCCGCCTTCCCTCAAGCTCGAGGCGTTTTCGAAACGCCTCGTTAAGCGGTGGGGCGCAAACTGGCGGCTTGCGAAAGGCGTGACGCCTCGCGAGGGAGCCAGTGATGGCCGACAAGCCCGAATTCGTCGATATCATCAGCGAGGCGACGCGGCAGAACCGCCGCCGCTTCACCGAGCGCGTCGTGCTGCCGACCGAGGTCAAGGAGACCTCCCGCATGAGCCATTGGCCGCCGGACCGCTGGACGCAGTGGCGGCTGGAGACGCTGACGCCGTGGAAGTTGAAGCCGTGGAAATTCAAGAACTGGGATTGAGCGCCGTGGCGATCGCCTGCCCAAAGAAATAAAGGCACCCGGCCGGGTGCCTTTATTCAGGGCTGCGCGATGGACCGCTTCCCGCATAATACCGCAGTGCGATAACGGGGAGAACTGCGCGATGACCGTCTATGTGATCGTGCAGCTCAAGATGACGGATCGCGCGGCCTATGATCGCTATCAGGCGCGCTTCTTCGACGTGTTCAGGAAATTCAAGGGCAGGCTATTGTCTGCCGACGAAAACCCCGCGGTGCTGGAAGGCAGCTGGAATCGCGACAAGCTGGTGCTGATGTCGTTTCCCGACGAAGCCGCGTTCCGCAGCTGGTCGGACTCACCGGAATATCTGGAAATCTCCAAAGACCGCAAAGCTGGCGCGGAAGGGATCGTGCTGCTGGCGCAGGGATTTACGTCGTCGCGATCCTAGGCCGATCACCAATATGGATATGGATCCCAGCCAAATCCGGGGAACGGGAAGAATGGTCCGTTCCAGTAGGAATAGGGAGGGGCGTAATAATAATGATAAGGCCGATAATAATGATAAGGCCAATAGGCGTGACGATAGTGGTGATAATGCCGATACCAGCGCCGCGCGCTGAGGTCGGTGGCAACCTGGGTTTGCAGCTTTTGCACCGCAGCCTGCGCCTTCGTCGTGAAACAGCCGCCTAGGTGCCCGCCGAATATCACAATGAACGCCGCCAAGGCGACACCGCCAATCCATTTCGTCATTGAAGCCTCCCAGATCATGATCCGCCGGCTGCAAGTCTACCACCACGACACTTCTGCCGCGACAATTCGCAAAACCGGCGTAGGCTGTCATCCGTATCTTCTGCGGCGGCCAAAACGGGAGATCGTCATGGCATCGTCTCGAACAAGGCAGCGCGCGACGGCGCTCTGTTGCGCCGCAGCAAGTGCGACCTGTTTGTTATGGGCGGGTGCGGTTTTGGCTTCGCAAGGGCCCGGCGCAGGTCCGGGCACCGCCTCTCACTTCACCCAGTTGACCATGGCTATTCTGGTCTATGGCATCTCGGCGCTGGTGGTCGGCGCCGGATTGATCGGCGCCGTGCGCCGGCTCTAAAGACCAGCACGAAGACTAGCCCGGGCGCCAATAGCAGCTCATGCGCGGCACGATGACGGTGCCACTCGGCCGAAACTCCTGCACGTAAGTGGCATTGCATTCCCGCACTGCGTTCGGGCCGGGATTGTAGCGGGGATAAACGTCAGCGGGCCATTGCTCATAGCGATAATAGCGCGGGTAGACCCGGAGCCGGGTCGGCGGCCTGCGAAAGTGGCGCGGGGAGGTCGCATCCGGCGGCGTCGCCTGGGCGAGGCGGATCGCGGACGGCGCGGTTTGCGCTGTCGCACCCACCGCGGGCACGAAAAAAACACCCGCAAGAGCCATCCATACTACCGTGGTCTTTAAGCCGGTCATCACGCGCACCCTACCGCCACCCGTTGTCGGAGCGCACGCTCTCCGTTTTCGGTGCCTCCGTCAACTCGTCATAAATTCCGATAGGCAGTCAAGCGGAACCCGCGCTAAACAGATCGCATGTGGACCATCCTGAAGGCGCCCTCACTGGCCGAGATGGAAGCCATGGCGCACGGCATTTTCGATCGCCTGCCGCGACGCTTTCGCGAGCTCTGCGCGGGCGTGATCGTTCGTGTCGAGGATTTCCCGAGTGACGAGGTGCTGGACGAGATGGACGCGGCAAGCGAATTCGACCTGCTCGGCCTGTTCCAGGGCACTGGCCTGCCCCACCAAAGCAACGACGACGTCGCGCGGCTGCCCAACATGGTCTGGCTCTACCGTCGGCCGATCCTGGACTATTGGGCCGAACATGACGAGGCGCTGGGCCATATCATCCGCCACGTGCTGATTCACGAGATCGGCCACCATTTTGGGCTATCCGACGACGACATGGAGGCGATCGAGGCGGCTGCAGATTAGGATTGCGCAATTTGGCCTTTAATGCCGGCAGCATTCACGATAAACCTCCGCCGCTACGTTCTTCCATTCACTCCAACCAAGAAGTGCGGTCGATGGACAAGTTCACCACGCTGGAGGGCGTCGCGGCGCCCTTGAAGATCATCAATGTCGACACCGACATGGTCATCCCGAAACAGTACCTGAAGACCATCAAGCGGACCGGCCTTGGCAAGGGGCTTTTCGCGGAACAGCGCTATAAGGATGACGGCAGCGAGAACCCGGATTTCATCCTCAACAAGCCGGCCTATCGCAATGCCAAGGTGCTGGTCGCCGGCGACAATTTCGGCTGCGGCTCGAGCCGCGAGCACGCGCCATGGGCGCTGCTCGATTTCGGCATCCGCTGCGTGATCTCGACCTCGTTCGGCGACATCTTCTACAACAACTGCTTCAAGAACGGCATCCTGCCGATCCGGGTTGCCCAAGAGGATCTCGACAAATTGTTCGACGACGCCGAGCGCGGCGCCAATGCGACGCTGACCATCGATCTCGCCAATCAGGAAATCCGTGGTCCCGACGGCGGCAAGGTCAAGTTCGAGATCGACCCGTACCGCAAGCACTGCCTGATGAACGGTCTCGACGACATCGGGCTCACCATGGAAAAGAAGTCGTCGATCGACGCCTACGAGGCCAAGGCGAAGGCCGAGCGCGCCTGGGCCTGAGTTAAATCAGCAGGCTCAAACCCGTCATCCTGAGGTGCGAGCGTAGCGAGCCTCGAAGGATGAGCCACTTGGGCTGTCGTCCTTCGAGACGGCCGCGTTGCGGCCTCCTCAGGATGACGGGGATAGTTTGAGGATGCTGCCCGAAATCGTCACCTTCTGGCACGGCCCGCTCGATGCGCTTCGGCTGATATGCCTGAGATCGCAGGTAGCAGCTGGTCATAAGGTCACCGTCTATAGCTTCGATCCCTTGCCGGGGTTACCCGATGGCGTCTGCAATGCTGAGGCCGAGGCGATCCTGCCGCATGCCTTTTCGGAAAAGCTTCGCCCCTCAGAGCCGGACGGATCGTGGCGCGACTGGACTACGCTGCAGTTCTCGGATTTTTTCCGGATGCGGCTGATGGCGCTTGGCGCCGGGCTGTGGCTCGACGCCGACGTTCTGCTCTTGAGGCCTGTCGAGATCGATCCGGCAAAGCCATACTTGGCCTGGGAGCGGGCGCGCCAGCTCGGCAATTCGGTGCTGTACCTGCCACCGCGCCACCCGATCGTCGCAGCCTTCGAAAACTTGATGGCGCAGGAGGCGCTGACGCCGCAATGGCTGGCGTTGCGCCATCGCCTCACCCACGCGCTGCGAAGGCTGCGTGGCGGATCAAATCGCCTGTCCGATATCCGGGTAGCAATCTACGGGCCGGCTTCGCTGACCGCGCTCGCCCGCCGTTCGGACGCCCTGCATGACGCGCTGCCGAAGAAATCGTTTTACGCGGTTCATGCCGACCCGAAGCGCGTGTTCGAACGAGGTGATTTTTCCGCGCTGATCCGCGACCCCGATATCATCGGGTTGCACATTTCGCCCAAGGGCCGTGGCAATACGACGCCGGTTGCAGGCAGCCTCTATGCCTGGGCGGCGGAGCGGTTCGGGGACCGTTGAAACACCCTCATCGCCGATGTCGTCCTCCGACGTTGGGCGATAAGGTCGTTTGATCTATCGCAACATCTTCTCCCGCCATTTGTGGTCGAATGTCACAACTTAAGCGAACGACCGAAAACGACCGAAGGTGTGACATGACCGCCCAATCCAAGCCATATCCCCGGGTCGAGCTCCTGATCAGCATGTTCGCCGACTGGCTCACGCATCGCCGCGAGCTCAGCGAAATACGCCAGATGGACCGCACCGATTTCGACCGTATTGCAAGCGATCTAAGGATTTCACCCGGTGAATTGGACGCGCTGGTCGATCGAGGGCCGCACGCCGCCGATGAGCTGCCGAAGCTGCTGAAGGCGCTTGGCATTGAGGAAGCCGATCTAGCGCGCACAGAGCCCTTGGTGCTGCGCGATATGGAACGCGTCTGCGCCCTGTGCCATCACAAGCGCCAATGCGATCGCGAGCTCGCTGCCGGCACGTCTGCCGAGCACTATACCGGTTATTGCCCCAACGCAGGCACGATCGACAGTCTTGGCGTCGACAGTGTTGGCCAAGCGCCGGCAAAATGACGGCGCGAAACGCGCGGCTGTTACACCCCTGAGCAAAAGAAGATGTCGCGCAATAACTGGATTCACATCTCTCTCGCCATCCTGGTCGCTCTCGCGGCGCTGTTCTTGATCCGCCTGCATAACGCGAGTGGGACGACGGATGCTTCCGACAGCGCATCGGCGGGTCATCGCCTCGCCGAGGCTTGGTGCACCGCCTGTCACGCCATCGAGGGCAACCCGGCGGGAGCATCGAGCGCCGCGCCGGGTTTTGTGCAGATCGCACGCCAGCCATCGACGACAGAGCTCTCGCTGAGGGTATTCCTTCAGACCAGCCACCGAAGCATGCCAAATCTCGTGCTGACGCCGACTCAGGCCGACGACCTCGTCAATTATATCCTCAGCCTGAAACGCAATTGATCCCGGCTATTGCTGTCCCACCGCCGCGATCGCGTCGGCGATCGCAATCGTGCGCCGCGCCATTTCGGCGTGCAGCCGCTCCACCATCTGGCCGTCGAGCTGGATCGCGCCGCGCGAGGCGTTTTCCGGCAGCTCAAACGCAGCGATGATCCGGCGGGCATGCGCGACCTCTTCCGCGGGCGGCGTGAAGATCGCGTTGCAGGCCACGATCTGGCCCGGATGAATCAGCGTCTTGCCATCGAACCCAAGGTCGCGCGCTTGCGCGCATTCCAGTGCAAAGCCGTCGACATTGGAAAAATCGCTGTAGGGCCCGTCGAGAATTTCAAGGCCGTGCGCGCGGCTCGCCAGGATGCAGTACGTGATCATCGAAATCATCGCAGCGCGGCCCGGCAGCATCTTGATTCGCGTCTCCCGCGAAATATCGTTCGGACCGAACACAAAACCGGCGAGCCGGGTTTTCGGGTCGCGCGAGGCGGCCGCAAGCTTGTCGGCATCCAGCACCCCGCGCGCGGTCTCGATCATCGCCCAGACCTTGATCGAGGGGTCGGCGCCGATCGCCTGCAAGCGATCGCCGATCTTGTCGAGATCGGCCACGCTGGAAACTTTCGGCACCAGGACGCCGTCGGGTTTCGCTTTGCCTGCCATGTCGACGTCATCGGGCCACCATGGCGAGTCCAGGCTGTTGGTACGAATCCAGACCTCGCGCTTGCCAAATCCTTTAGCGGCCACGGCTAGCGCGATCTGCTCGCGCGCCTTTGCCTTGGCGTCGGGAGCGACCAAATCCTCAATGTCGAGAATGAGGCCATCGGCGGGAAGATTGCGCGCCTTTTCCAGCGCCCGCGCATTGGATCCCGGCATGAACAGCAGGCTTCGGCGCGGACGGGTCATGGGCTCATTCCTTCGGCCATTCTCAACCCCACGCGATAACATTTTGTCTGCCCAATCGAAAGGCTTGTGACGGCTTGCCGCATATGGTTATGCCTTTGCCCATGATCGCGTTCCCGCAACAATTGATCGACGGCTACCGGACCTTCGCGTCGCAACGGCTGCCCACCGAACAGTCGCGCTACCGCGATTTGTCGGTGCGCGGGCAATCGCCCGAGGCCATGGTGATCGGCTGCTGCGATTCCCGGGTGTCGCCGGAAGTGATCTTCGATGCCGGCCCTGGCGAATTGTTCGTCGTTCGCAACGTCGCCAATCTGGTGCCGGTCTATCAGCCCGACCAGGGCGCGCATGGCGTCTCGGCGGCGCTGGAATATGCGGTTTCGGTTTTGCGCGTAAAGCACATCGTGGTGCTCGGCCATGCCCAGTGCGGCGGCATCCGCGCGTTTATCGACAATATCGAGCCGCTGTCGCCCGGCGATTTCATCGGCAAGTGGATGGCGATGTTCGTCAAGCCGGGCGAGGTCGTCGAGCAACGCGACCGCGAGACGATGCATGATTTTACCGTCCGGATCGAGAAGGCCGCAGTGTTCCGCTCACTGGAAAACCTGATGACGTTTCCGTTCGTGCGCGTGCCCGTCGAGCGCGGCGAGCTGCATCTGCACGGCGCCTATTTCGGCGTCGCAGAGGGCGCACTATTCGTGCTGGATCAGGCGGCAAAGGAATTTCGCAGCGTTGGGGAACCGGTGGGCGGAACAGGAAGCAGCGCGTAGCTACTCGCTATTTCTCTCGGTCGCCAGGCGATCCGACAGCGCCAGGAGCAGCGCCGAGATCACGAACACCAGATGCACGGCGACCAGCCAGGTCATCCTGGTGGCGTCGAACGCGGCATCGATGTTCAAAAATGCCTCCAGCACGTGGATCGCCGAGATCGCGACTATCGAGGCGAGCAGCTTCTGCTTCAGCCCCGCGAAATCGATCTTGGTGATCCATACCGGCCAATTCGGCTGGCCGGTGGCGTCGATCCGCGACACGAAATTCTCGTAGCCGGAGAACACCACGATCAGAATGAGGTTGCCGACCAGCGTCAAGTCGATCAGGGACAGGACGTCGAGGATGGTGTCGGTCGACTTGGCGCCGGGTGCGTGCAGGATGAACTCCCACAGCATTCGCGCGAATTTGAGGAAAAGCACCGCGAGGCTGACGGCGAGGCCGAAATAGAACGGCGCCATCAGCCAACGGCTGTTGAACAGCGCGCCTTCGAGTGCGCGTCCGATACCCTTCAGCACACGATCGGGCATGGAAGAAGCCGGTTGCTCGGTCATCGCGATGGTGGTTCCTGCCGCCTTTTTCTTGGTACCAAGTAGTGACAAGCCAGATCGACTGCGTCATCCTTCCATTAATTGAACGTAGCTGGAAATGCTACTGGCTGGTGGTGTGCCTGCGAAGTTCGTGGGGATAGCCATGGCAATCGAATGTGCCCGGTGCAAGGCCCAGAGTGCTAACGGCAGGAAGTTCTGCGGCGAGTGCGGCAACCCGCTCGACGCTGCGAGCCCTGCGTTCAAGGACCTTGCAAGCCCTGTCCTGCGCGACCAGGTGCACGAAATCATCGAGCAACACTACAAGGACCAGAAGGTCGTCGAAATCGAAACTACCCAGGCCATTGCCAGCAGATTGCTGGATTGGGCCAAGCTGTTGGCTTTCTTTGTCGGTATTCCGATCACCGTTCTGCTTCTGATCCTCGGCGTGTTCGGCATCAAGACCTATAACGACTTCTCGACGCAGGTGGACAAGGCAAAGGCAGACGTCGCTGCCGCGGAGCTAGCTGCCACCAGCTTGAAGTCACGGACCGCTTCGATCGACAGCGATTACCAAAAGCTGAGCGCCAAAATCTCGGATACGAGGACTACTCTGGAAGAACAGGTAACGACCCTTTCCGCACGGGTGGACGTCATTGGAGAAAAGGTTGGATTTACGCCGACGTCAAAAATATCGAAAGAAACCAAGCTTCGCCTCGAAGACGCTTTCTCCAGGTTCCGAGATTATGTGAAAGGCCTGGGCTATCGAAGCGCTGCCGGCAGTACATTCAGCGTTGATGTGCGGGAGCAAATGTCGGGTGGCGCACCTGCCTATTACGATCCGGATAAGCGCAAGCTGATCATAGGCAAGGAATACGTTGGCGATCTAACCATTCTTGACAGGGCGTATATGCTTCAGGTGCTTTCCTCGTCCAGCCCGGATTTGAGCCTACTCGACTATTCCGCAATCTATTCCGGATTGGCTACGTATTTTTCATACAGCTTTGCAGACAATCCAAGACCTAATAATCCAAACTCCTGGGATTTGACCAGGAAGCGGCCATTTACCGATATAAAGTCGACCGACAACTCCGTTTCCAATGACGGGACGGAAATATGGGGAAGTGCCTTTTGGGAGCCGCGGACGATGCTAGGGCAAAATGTTGCCGATAAGCTGCTCCTCGATGCATGGTTTGGCCTTCATGCCGAGCAAGTCAGGGCCGACCGCGGCGTAAGTTTCGTGCGCAAGCTAATTGATCTGGATAAGGCGCATGAGGCGGAAATCAGCGCCGTTTTTGCCCAGCGCGGACTTTCCTTGTAAGAGGAAAATCGCAACGCGTCGTTACGCCGCCTTTTTCTTGGCGCTGAGCAGCTTGCGGTTGATCAGGCATTCGGCGATCTGGATCGCGTTCAGCGCAGCACCCTTGCGTAAGTTGTCCGACACGCACCACAACACGAGGCCGTTGTCCACCGTGGGATCCGCGCGGATGCGGCTGATGTAGGTGGCGTCTTCGCCGGCCGCCTCGTAAGGCGTGACGTAACCGCCCGGCTCGTGCTTGTCGATCACGAGGCAGCCCGGCGCGGTGCGCAGGATGTTGCGCGCCTCATCGGGCGAGATCGGGTTCTCGAACTCGATGGTGACCGCTTCGGAATGGCCGACGAACACCGGCACCCGAACGCAAGTCGCGGTCAGCTTGATTTTGGGATCAAGAATCTTCTTGGTCTCCATCATCATCTTCCACTCTTCCTTGGTGTAGCCGTCCTCCATGAACACGTCGATCTCGGGGATGACGTTGAAGGCGATACGCTTGGGGAATTTCTTGTTGACGAGCGCGCTGTTGGTGTAGACCGCCTTGGTCTGCGAAAACAGTTCATCCATCGCATCCTTGCCGGCGCCCGACACCGATTGATAGGTCGCGACCACGACGCGCTTGATGACCGCCTTGTCGTGCAGCGGCTTCAGCGCCACCACGAGCTGTGCGGTCGAGCAGTTCGGGTTGGCGATGATGTTCTTCTTGACGAAGCCTGCGACCGCATCGGCATTGACCTCGGGCACGATCAGCGGGACGTCCGGGTCCATGCGCCAGGCGGAAGAGTTGTCGATCACGACCGCGCCGGCGGCGGCGATTTTCGGCGACCATTCCCGCGACACTGTGCCGCCCGCCGACATCAGGCAGATATCGACGTCGGAAAAATCGTAGTGCTCGAGCGCTTTGACCTTCAGGGTGTGGTCGCCGTAGGACACTTCGACGCCCATACTGCGGCGCGAGGCCAGCGCCACCACCTCGTCAGCCGGGAATTTGCGCTCGTCGAGAATGTTGAGCATTTCCCGTCCGACATTGCCGGTCGCGCCGACCACTGCGACTTTGTAACCCATCGTTCACTCTCCGAAGGAAAATGCCTCTCCACCGCCTGAGGCGGAAAGGGAAGCGGCAGCGCTTCTAGGCGAGAAACGCCGTCAATACAACGTTACCACGGCGTTTAGGCGTTTTGATGCGTTCGTTTTCGCCCGCTCCGGCCAATTCCCATTATACGACCAGAATTCACCTGCGCTGGCGAGCTTCGCCGACGAAGCCTTGCGTCACGCTCGCACGCCTGTTTGCTTATGTGGGGACGCTCGCACCGCTTGGCATCCTCGGCGCGCACTTTGGGGACCGTGCGACGCGGCAGGTGGCGTGGCGGAGCCAGCCGTCAAGGCGAACTGGAGCGCGGCCACCCGCTCCCACTCTGCTTTTGCCGTCAGCCCGCTCGATCCGTCAGAGAAAAGAGAGACTTATACTATCCTTCGGCATCCCGAAGGCGGCCGCAAGACCATCTTCCGCTGAGCCGGCAAGGATGAAAAACCCTTAGCCGAGCTGGAAATCTATCGGGAAGGTGGGGAATTCGACCCCCAGGTCCCGGCTGCCGCCGATCTCGCCGCACGGATGACACCGGCTGGGCCTTCCGAACTGGAGCCGGCGGGCCTCGTCGACAGCAAGTTCGGCATGGTGACGCTGCTTCGCCGCGCCCGCGACAGCGACGCGGCACGATCATGCCTTGGCTTCATCAGGCGCTTCGAGGCGCCGGACGTACAGATTTCCGGCTGGTCGTGCCAGGGCAACGGCTGGCCGGAACGGCGCGCGGCGATTGCCTGCACGTTGAACCGGCTGATCCAGCTGACTTCCGGAAATGAACCGAAACTCGCCGAAATGTTCGCTCGCGCGGAGCTTAGGCGCGGCAGCTGTGGGGCCGCAGCAGCGACCGCGATTTCGGCCGATTGGGTGACGGAAGCGGAAAACCCGGTTCTGCGCGGCGCCCTCTAATTGCCACAGCCTGCCAAGATACTGGTTTTCATGCAACTTTTTCGCTTCACGCCGCATTATGGCCTGGTGTGGCGCAATTGACCTAGTGACGATATGCCCGGCGGGCTAAGATGCCCACCAAACTTGCTAGCCCGGACGAGGACGTGATGATTTCGAAATTCCCTGCCGCGAGCAAGCTCGCGCTGTTGCTGGCGGCGGGAGCCGTGGTTGCGGCCAGCTTCGCCGTTACCGCCAACGCCCAGTCGCCGCGGTCTTACGACGACCGCGGCCGGCCCTCTTACGGATCGAACGGTCCGAACGTGTCCTATCAGCAGGGGCCGCATACCAGGATTTACGTCACCAAGCGCTCTTGGCTCGACGCCGGCACCGAGGTCCTGCCGGGCGACCGCAAGTTCCTGGACTATGCGTTTCCGAATGCGCCATCGTTCGGCGTCCAGAACAACAATCGACCGACCGAACGCCAGCCGCTCGATCCGCCGTCGGATCTCGGTGGTGGTCCGACGAAATTCCCGCTGTATTGATTCGGATTGTGTCGGTGGGCAAGGTGCGTTTTGCGCCGTGCCCATCGTCTTGCCAGTACTTAGCCAATAATTGGTGGGCTCGCTTCGCTTAGCCCGCCTTACCATTATTCGCCGGCACGCCACTGAGTTTGTTGCGGTTAAGCGTGCAGCGCCTGCAATTCCTTCAAAATCGCTTCGCCCATCTGCGTGGTTGACGCCGCCGCGGCACCTTCGGATTCGATATCCGCCGTGCGCAGGCCGCTTGCCAGCACAGCAGCGATCGCCGTATCGACCTTGTCGGCAAGCGCGCCCATGTCAAAGGAATAGCGCAACGCCATGCCGAACGAGGCGATCATCGCGATCGGGTTGGCCAGACCCTTGCCCGCGATATCCGGCGCCGATCCGTGCACCGGCTCATAGAGAGCCTTGCGCTTGTTGGTCTTGGGGTCGACCTCGCCGAGCGAAGCCGACGGCAGCATGCCGAGCGAGCCGGTCAGCATCGCCGCGATATCTGACAGCATGTCGCCGAACAGATTGTCGGTGACGATGACGTCGAACTGTTTTGGCGCTTTCACCAGATTCATGCCGCCGGAATCGGCAAGCTGATGCTCGAGCGTCACGTCCTTGTATTCGCGGGCGTGAAGGCGCGTCACCACCTCGTTCCAAAGCACGCCGGTCTTCATGACGTTGCGCTTTTCCATCGAGGTCAGCTTGTTGCGGCGCCGGCGCGCCAGCTCGAAGGCGACGCGCGCGATTCGTTCGATCTCGTAGGTGTCGTAGACCTGGGTGTCGATGGCGCGCTTCTGGCCGTTGCCGAGATCGGTGATGGTTTTCGGCTCGCCGAAATAGACGCCGCCGGTGAGCTCGCGCACGATCATGATGTCCAGCCCCTCGACCGCTTCGCGCTTCAGGCTGGAGGCGTCGGCGAGCGCCGGATAGCACACCGCGGGGCGCAAATTGGCGAACAGGCCGAGCTCTTTGCGTAAGCGAAGCAGGCCGGCCTCGGGCCGCGCCTCATAGGGCACGCTGTCCCATTTCGGACCGCCCACCGCGCCGAAGATGATGGCGTCCGCGGCTTTCGCCTTCGCCATGGTGTCCTCGGTAATGGAGACCTTGTGCGCGTCATAGGCCGAGCCGCCGACCAGCCCCTGCTCGGTCTCGAACTGCGCGATGCCCTTGGCATTCAACCAATCGATCAGGCGTTTCACCTCTGCCATTACTTCGGGGCCGATGCCGTCGCCGGGGAGCAGCAGGAGTTTATGGGTCGCCATGGTCGGTATTTCCTCGAGATCTTGGTGGATCGTCATTGCCGGGCTTGACCCGGCAATCCAGCTTTCTTGAAGAGGATGGATGCCCGGGTCGAGCCCGGGCATGACACAAGGAGAAATTCCGGCAGAGTGCTAATGCGCGGCAAGCGGATTGGCAAGCAGCCACGATTGGGCGACAAATGGCGGCAAGAGCCAACCCGCGCCCGACAAGACCAAGCCGGACCTCATGACCCCGGCCATCCTGTTCGCCTTTGCGTCGGCCGTTTTCCTCGGCGCCGGCGTCGTCACGACACAGCTGGGGTTGCGCACCGTCGAACCTCTGTCGGGGGCTCGATCAGCGTCCCCTGCTTCACGCTATTGTTCCTGCTGCTGTCGCCGCTAATCCTGCACGGCGAACCCGTGGTCTGGCGCGGCCTGCCGATCTTCGCCGCGATCCGGCTGTTTTTCCCGGCTGATGTTCCTGACCTTTGCCTCCAACCGCGCGCTCGGGCCTGGTCATCACCTCAGCGCTCGGCAATCTCGCACCCTTGTTCGCCGTGACGACGGCGGTTGTGCTGCTGCAGGAGCCGCTGCGGCTGGGGCAACTCATCGGGATGGTGATCGCGGTAATCGGCGCCGTCATCATCACCGTGACGCGTCCGCGCGATCTCGGCGATTGGCGCAACTGGGCGCTGCCGCTGCCGCTCGGCGGCGCCTTGGTGCGCGGCGTGGTGCCGCCGATCGTCAAGCTCGGGCTCGAGATCTGGCCGGGCCCGCTCTGGGCCTGCCTGATCGGCTATATCATGTCATCGAGCGTGGTGCTGGCCGTGCAGCGCATCCGCAAAGGAAGCTTCGTGCCGGAGGCGCCAAGGTCCGGGCGATTCTGGTTTGCGGTCACCGGCATCAGCAATGGCCTGAGCACGCTGACGCTGTTCGCCGCCGTGCGCAATGGACCGATCACGCTGGTGGCGCCGCTGGTTGCGACCTATCCGCTGGTCACCGTCATCCTGAGCGCGATCATGCTCCGGCATATCGCGATTACCGCGCTCTCGTGCTGGGGACGGTGCTGACGGTGGCCGGCGTCGCGCTGGTGCTGGCGGGTTAATCGGAGACGACATTGCGGGATTGGCAAGACACCATTGCGCACCCGGCTCCTGTGCAAGGGCGTGCCGGCCTGTCAAAGTAGCAGTCTTGCCGGAGTATCCATGAAATCCCCCGATCGTGCCCAGGCTTACGCGCATCCCGCGCGGCTGATCCTTATTTTGTCGCTGGCGCCGACGATCGGCCTTGGGATCGGCCGCTTTGCCTATTCGCTGGTGCTGCCGGACATGCGGGATGCGCTTGGCTGGTCGTATTCGACCGCGGGCTTCATGAACACCACCAACGCCGTCGGTTATCTCGCAGGCGCCCTGCTCGCGTCGCGGATGATCCGCCGCTTCGGATTGTCCAGAACCGTCCGCTTGGGAACATTGGCCTGCCTGCTGTCGCTGATGCTGTGCGCAACATCCGGAAATTTCGTGGTGCTGAGTTTCGCGCGCCTGCTTGTCGGCGTTGGTGCGGCCGCCGGATTCGTCGGCGGAGCGGCACTCGCAACGACGATCGCGCAATCGCGGCCCGAGCGGGCCAATTTTCTCCTGAGCCTGTTTTATGCCGGACCGGGGCTTGGCATCCTGTCTTCCGGCTTGATCGCGCCGTTCGTGTTGCAGGTGTTCGGCCCGGGCTCGTGGTGGATCGTGTGGTGGGTGCTGACCTCTCCCCTTTCATCCCGCTCTTGCTGGCGCCGCTGGACAGCGATGCCGCGATCGATCATGCGACACGGACCGAATTTTCCATCCGCCCGGTGCTGATCTATCTCACCAGCTATTTCCTGTTCGGCGCCGGCTACATCGCCTACATGACCTTCATGATCGCCTATGTCCGCGACGGCGGAGCCGGTGCTGTGGCGCAAAGTATCTTCTGGAGCCTGATCGGCATCAGCGCGTTCGCGACGCCGTGGGTGTGGCGGTCGGTGCTGGCGCTCGATCGCGGCGGCCTCGCCACCACGATCATCCTCGGCGTCAACGCGCTCGGCGCCGCGCTGCCGATCTTCGGACATTCACCGGTGCTGCTTGCGATATCGGCGCTGGTGTTTGGCGTGGCCTTCTTCGCCGTGGTCGGGTCGACCACCGCCTTCGTGCGCTTCAACTATCCCCCGACCGGCTGGCCGGCCGGGATCGCGGCGATGACGATCTCCTTTGGCGTCGGTCAAACGCTGGGACCGATCGCGATCGGCGCGATTACCGATGCGTTTGGCAGCCTGTCCTATGCGCTTAACGTGTCCGCCGGCCTGCTCGCGATCGGCGCGATCGGCGCGGCGTTCCAGCGGAAGCTGCCAAAGACATCGTAAGAGGGTAGGGCTGACCGGGCATTGAGCTGGATCACCCATGCGTTATCGTTACGTTGGCCGGGGTGTGGTATTCCGCCGATCCAGTGGCGACGCCTAGAGCATGATCCGGAAAAGTGGACACCGGTTTTCCGAAAAGATCATGCTCAAACAAAAAGATAGAGCGGGATGACAATTCGAAGAAAAGTCATCCTGCTCTAGTGATGCCGAAACGATGAATTCCGTCACCGACAATCCGGGCGCCTCCGGCCGTAGCGTTCTTGCCGGCTTGCTCGGTGCGCCGATCGCGCAGTCTGCCGCGCCTGCCATGCACGAACGGGCCGCCGAGGCGCTGGACCTTCGCTGCCACTATCAGCTCATCGAGATCGCCGGCGCCGGGCGGCACGAACTGAAGCTGGTGCTCGAGGGGGTTCGGCATCTCGGCTTCGCCGGCATCAACGTCACCTTTCCCTACAAGGAGGCCGTCGTCGAACTGCTCGACGAATTATCGCCGAGCGCCGCATTGATTGGCGCAGTCAACACCATCGTTGTGCGCGACGGCAGGTTGGTCGGACATAACACGGACACGACCGGTTTTATGCGCGCCATCGCCCCGCTCGGCGCTGCTTCCTCGCGCGGCCGCGTCGCCTTGATCGGCACCGGTGGCGTCGGCAAGGCGATCGCCTTTGCGCTGGCGGATCTCGGTGTCGAGCAATTGCGCCTGTTCGACCGCGAACCCGCCAAGGCGCAGCAGCTCGCCGCGCGGCTCGAAGGCCGGATCAAAACCAGCGTTACCTCCGGCAGCGAGGAAGCGCTGCGCGATGCTGTCGGCGTAGTCAACGGTTCCCCGGTCGGGATGCTGCCGAACCTTGGTACGCCGGTTCCGGACGCCCTGCTGCATGCCGGTCTCTGGGTCGCCGATGCCGTCTATTCGCCGCTGTGGACACCACTCTTGACGGCGGCCAAGGCCAAGGGCGCTACTGTCATGACCGGTCGCGAACTCGCCATCTATGCGGCCGCCGACGCGTTCGAACTATTGACGGGCTATGCACCGTCAACTGCCGGGATGGGAATTGCATTCGACAGCGTGATGGCAAGAAGATACGACGCTTGATCCCCCGCGCGGCAGAGCTGTTCCTCGGCGGCGCCATGACGGCGGCGGACGAAACCGGCCGGCCGGGCCAATCCCGATTATCGGCGAGCCTTGCGCAAATCACCTCGATTGCCGCCGCTGTCTCGTCGGGCTGCAATGTCGGATGAAGGTGGGTGCCCTTGATTCGCACCAGCGGCCAACCGCGCCGCGCCGCTTCGGCCCCCGCGTGATCGAAAAGAGCCGATGTCTGGATAAATCCACAAGCAATGTGGGTCCAGGGCACAAGATCAATTCTATCGTTGAACCAGATGAGCGAAACGCGTGGCTGCTCTCTCTCGAACGCGGCAAGAGCGTCGGCGTCGCGCGCGAGTTCGTCGATGCCGATGAGCGAACGCCGGCGAGGATCGCCCCAGTCCGACCATGGCAGCAGGCACCCATCACGATCGGCGTGGTCCGCTACAAATTTGCGAAATGAATCGCTGCCCGGTGCGACGCGGCCGCTCGCGGGAGGTATTTCGCCGTCCACTATGATCAGGCCACACACGGGCATTCTCGCCGCCAGGTCTGCGATCACGACGGTTGCAAGGCTGTGGCCGACAAGGATCGGCGCCGCCTCAAGCGAAACAAGCCTCGCATAATGCGCGGACAGCTCGCGCCACGGCGGCAGCGTCCCGGATGTCGCGAGCACATCCGGCAGATGGACGCGCCAGCCCAACGCTCGAAGCCGATCCGCCGTCGGCCTCCAGCTTGAGGCGCCAACCATGGGCCCCGTCACCAGCACCAGATCGGGCCGGACGTTCACCGCGCGGCCTCCGCGATCGCGGATGAGTTAGGGGTCGGTGGAAGGGTTGCGGGATTGAGGCGTAAAGGCGTGGTCATTGACTTTCTCGGTTTCGATAACGCGGGGCGGAAGCGGCCTGCGAATATCTGATCGAGGCTTTTCAATTCGTCCAATCGATTGATATGATGGTACCCATGAATATGGTGAATTTAGCTGCCGTCGACATGAAGCTGTTGGTCATGCTTGAGGCACTGCTGGACGAGGCACACGTGCGGCGGGCGGGTGAGCGCGTTGGCCTTTCTCAACCAGCCGCTGGCCCGTTTGCGCGATCTGTTCGGCGACCCGCTTCTCGTTCGCATCGGGACGGCGATGGTGCAGCCCGAAAGCCGAAGCCCTGCGCAAGCCGCTCGCCGAATTCGTAGCAAGTGCAAAGGCTGTTCTGAGCATGGAGGAGTTGCGAGAACCAGCCGGCGCAGGTTCCGCCTCATGCTGCCGGATCTGGTCGCTCATCGGTTGATGCCCTCGGTCATGGAGCGCTTGTCCAGGGCTGCACCGGACATCCGCATCGATCTCATTCCCTGGCGGGGACCTGCGCTGCTGACCGATCGGGCGCTGAACGAGTCGATTTTTTCGTCACTTCATTCAACCGGGAATTTCCGGGTTTTGCGAAATCGCCGCTTTACGAGGACACCGACACGCTGGCGGTCCGAGCGGGGCACCCGAGGAAACGCCTGCTTTCAACGGTGAAGGGCTTTCAGGCGCATCAGCACGTATCCGTGGTCGGTGCCGGAGAAGCCCGCGATGAGCTTGATGAGTGGCTCGACAAGGTGGGTTTGCAACGCTTGCGCTGCGCAATGCCGCAGCCACGGACCTCGTCGCCTTCGTCCCTAGGCGATTCGCAGCCGCGCGGAAGGTCGAGATGAACCTGGCTTTGGTGAAACCCCCGATCGACCCGGGTGTGGACGTGCTAAATCTGTTTACGCCGGTGAGAGCGGTCGCCGACGAGGGTGCGATCTGGATGAAGCGGCTTATCACGAACACGGCGACGATGATCTGACGCGGGCGTCCCGCGAACCCCATCGACGGCAGGCCGCCTTCGCCCCCGCGACGCGTCAATCAATTCCCACTGAACGAATTATAGCCCTGGTCTTCCCAGTAGCCGCCCTTGTAGTCGTTGGTGACCTCCATCGAGATCACGTATTTCGGGTTCTTGAAACCGAGCTTTGTCGGCACCCGGATCTTCATCGGAAAACCATAGGCGCGGGGCAGGATCTCGTCGGCGAATTTGAACGTCATCTGGGTCTGCGGGTGCAGCGCCGTGCGCATGTCGAGCGGCGAGTTGTAGCCTTCCTTGTCGGCGCACTGGAACCAGACATATTTCGCGCTGGTGTCAGCGCCGATCATTTTCAGGAAATCGCGCAACGGCGTACCGGTCCAGCTTCCGATCGCGCTCCAGCCCTCGACGCAGATATGGCGTGTGACCTGCTTGACCTGCGGCAGCTTGTAGAGCTCCTCCAGCGCCCAGGGCTTCTTGTTGTCGACGAGGCCGCGCACCTCGAGCTTCCAGGCCTTGCCATCGACCTCCGGCGCGTCATCGACCTCGTAATAGGCGTTGAACGGGAACGGCTTTGTGATCGCGCTTTCCGGAAACGTCGGCGCCAGCGCATCGGGATTGAAGATCAACGCCTGCACGGCGTCATTGAATTTTGAGACTTTCTTCAGCATCTCCTCAGCGGAGTCACCGTCCAGGACATCGCAGCCTGTCAGAAGCGTCAGCGCGCCCAGGCTGGCACCACCCGAGATGAAACGGCGGCGCGTGAAGTCAGGCATCACCTTCACTGCGTCCTTGACCAGCAGTTTCTTGTCGACCCCGGGGATCAGCAGCGAACGAATGCGGCCCATGAAACGTCCTCCTGTTAGCGTCCGATAATCATGGCGCGCAGGCTCTTGGGCACCAGCAGCGCGAGCACGACATGGACGGCGAGAAATGCGACGATCAAGGACATGCAGATGAAGTGCACGTATCGCGCGACGTCGTAACCGCCGAACAGCGCCGACAGCCAATACAGCTGCACCGGCTTCCAGATCGACAGGCCCGACAGCACGATGACGATACCGACGGCGATGATGCCGGCATAGAGCAGCTTCTGCACGTAATTATACTTGGTCAGATCGTCATGCGCGAGCTTGAAGGTCAGCGCCGCCTTGACGTCGGAGACCACGCCGGTCGGCGTGATCGGCAGTAGCTTCTTGCGGAAGCGACCGGTGGCAAGGCCTGCGGCGAGATAGGCCAGGCCGTTGACCATCAGCAGCCACATCGCGGCGAAGTGCCACAGCAGCGCCCCGCCGAGCCAGTCGCCAAGGGTGATGCTCTTGGAAAATTCCAGGAAATCGAACAGCGGCGAGGCGTTATAAATCTGCCAGCCCGACATGATCATCAACACCATCGCAAACGCGTTGGTCCAATGCATCGCCCGGACCCAGGCGGGCTGGATGACCTTGCCGGTCGCGGGCGTCACATGCTGATCGCTGACGGTAAGGGTTGACATGGCGTTGAGTCCTTTGCGGCGATACCGGTTTATACGCCGGAAACCGGCCTTCCGTTACTGCCTTGCACGCTATCAAGTTCATAGACGATGGGCATGACGGTCACAAAAAAGCGAGCCGGGCTTCCCCGGCTCGCCGCCTCGCGCGTCCCGTTGGGAACCAAGTCCTTGAGGGACTAATGGGGCGCGCGCGGGTCGTTACGACGCCGGCATCAGGACGGTGTCGACCACGTGGATGACGCCGTTCGACTGATTGACATTGGAGATCGTCACCGTCGAAGAGCCGCCCTTGGCGTCGACGATCATGACCTGGTCGCCCGAGCGCTTCACGGTCAGCTCTCCGCCTTCCGCAGTCTTGAGCACCTTGCCGTCGGTCAGGTCGGAGGCCTCGAGCTTGCCCGGAACCACATGGTAGGTGAGGATCTTGGTCAGGGTCGGCTTGTTCTCAGGCTTGACCAGCGTGTCGACGGTGCCGGCCGGCAGCTTGCCGAAGGCGGCGTTGGTCGGCGCGAACACGGTGAACGGTCCCTTGCCTTCCAGGGTAGAGACCAGGCCGGCAGCCTTCACGGCGGCAACCAGCGTGGTGTGGTCCTTGGAGTTCACGGCGTTCTGGATGATGTTCTTGGAGGGGAACATCGCGGCGCCGCCGACCATGACGGTCTTTTCCTGCGCGCTGACAGGTGCTGCGATGGTGGCCGTGAGGGCCAATGCGCCGAAGGCAACGGCGGACAGTATGGTAATACGCTTGGACATGGATAGTCTCCCGATGATGAGGTTGACCGGCGGTGTGCGCCGGCGATGATGGCGTCAACAACGGCGCCGTTGTTGCTTGTGGCTCTGCGCCGCCGTTGATCGGAATTACGGGAGGCCTTGGGGGTAGTTTCGAACAATAAATTTTCGCAGATTTGAAACTTTTCGAAGCAATGGCCGTGTGCTGCTGTTTTGTTTCCGCGCGTCATCCCACGGTCACACAAGGCGCGCGGCGAAGCCATCCGGCGTCGGTGCGTCGTTCGTTAGCAAATCATCGGCGATTTCCCGGCACGCGGAATTGCCAAACCGCGCGTGCATGCGCCGCCGGCGGCCAAATCACTTGCTGCAATCCCGGAGTTGGTTCAGCCTCAACGTCGCGGGCAACACCGATAACGATGCCCGATAAAGATAAAAAAGCGCCGTTAACGACGCGGCGAACGCGGGAGGAATGTAATATCATGAGCAGCATTACGGCAGATGGCTTGGCCGCCCCCGCGGGCGGGCTCGCAGGCGGAGAAGTTGGACCGCTCGAACAAAAGCACCTGCAATACCCCAACTATCGCGCGGTCACCGACGGCACCGAAATCTCAAAGACGCATTGGCATATCGCCACCGCCAACGCCCTCGGCTGGGGGTTTGACGGCATGGACGGCGTGATCTTCGCCCTGATCTCGCCGCTGGTGATCAAGGAATTTTCGCTCACCGTGCCGGAATATCGTTCCGGCCTGCAGGTCGCCTTGTTCGTCGGTATCGCCGGCCTGTATTTCTGGCCGTGGCTCTCCGACCGCCTCGGGCGGCGCACGCTGCTCGCGGTTAATATCGCGCTGTTCTCGCTCTTGATGCCGGTCGCGGCACTATCGCCAACATTCACCGTCTTCGTGATCGTGCGGTCGCTGGTCGGCTTTGCGCTGAACGGCGAATGGTCGCTCGGCTCGATGCTGGTGGCCGAGACCTGGCCGGCGCGACTGCGCGGACGGGTGATCAGCGCGACGCGCGCGACCTGGTGCCTTGGGGCCTCGCTCGCAGGCGGCATCACGGGACTGGTTGCGGCCGATTTCGGTTGGCGCGTCGCGGTCATGGTGCCCGGCGTGATCGCGCTGCTCGCGATCTATGTCCGCGCCACCTGCCCGGAATCGCCTTATTGGGTGCGGTCGCAAGACCGCAAGCGGCGCATTGCCGAAACGCTGGCACGCGGCGGCAGCGTCAGCAAGGACGACAGCGCTTGGTTCGGCAAGGCCAAAACGGTCGGCATCCGCCAGGTCTTCTTGCCGGATGTGCTGCCCGCGACGCTGGTCGCGCTGTTCGTGGCCTGCTGCAGCACCTGCATCTTCGGCACGGTCGGCGGCTGGATGCCGCTCTATCTTGCGACCGAAAAACATTGGTCGACTGCCGAATACAGCCTGTTCTACGTGTTCTGGGGCATTTCCGGCTTCTTTGGGCTCTGCGTTGCCGGCTGGCTCGCCGACAGGATCGGCCGAAGGCTTGCGTTCGTGGTGATGTTGCTCGAGGGCGCGATCTTCATAACACTGTGGGTCTACACCGAAAGCCATCTATGGCTGTGGGTGTTCGGGTTGGCCTGGAGTTTTGGCTTCCTCGGCTTCTGGGGACCGAGCACAACACTGACGGCAGAGGTGTTTCCGACGCGGATCCGCGGCGCCGCCAATGGCGTGGTGTGGGCGATCGCCTATTTCGTCGGCTTCGTGCTGTTCCCGTTCGTCACCGTCGCGCTCCAGCAGCACACCGGATCATTCGCGCTGTCGTTCCTGTGCATTCCCGTGCTGATGGCGGCGATGGCGATCGGCGTGACCATGATGGTGCCGGAACATTCCGGCAAGGAGTTGAACGAAATCATCGTGTAAGGCGATGATGAGCTTGCCCGTCATTGCGAGGAGCACTTGCGACGAAGCAATCCACGGCCACTATGCCGCGCTATGGATTGCTTCGCGGAGCCTATCATCTCAGCGCGAGCGCTATTGCGCTCGTCGGGGCGCGCATTCGCAATGGCGCCCGCTAGTCCCGGCTATGCGGCGTCTGGATAAATCCGCGGTTCCAGGTCGGCGAGATCAGGATCTCGTTCATGCAGACACGCGGCGGCATGCCGGCCACGAACGCGATGGTGCGGCCGAGGTCCTCCGATTGCAGCATTTTGGCCTGCTCTTCTTCGCTCGGCACGACGGGGCGCAACTTCAGGATCGGGGTTGCGACTTCGCCGGGCGACAGGCAGCAGGCGCGCAGGCCGTTGACGCATTCGTCCATGTTGAACGAATGGGTCAGTGCCAACACCGCATGTTTGGTGGTGGTGTAGGCAGGGCCCGGCATTTTGGACACGTGACGGCCGGCCCAGGACGCGACGTTGATAATGCAGCCGTCCTTTTGCTTGCGCATCGCCGGCAGCACCGCGCGCATGCAATAGAGCACGCCGTTGAGATTGATATCGACCAGCCTGTCCCAGCCTTCCAGTTCCATGTCGGCCCAGCTTCGCTTCGGCACATTGACGCCGGCGCTGTTGACCAAGAGATCGATGCGGCCGTGACGCTGCAGGATTTGCTCGGCCACCTTGTTGACGTCGGCCGCGAGAGAGACGTCGAGCGGGATCGCTTCAGCCTTGCCGCCACCTTTCGTGATCTTCGCAACCACCATATCGAGCGCGTCCCTGCGGCGTCCCGAAACCACGACCGTCCAGCCGTCCGCCGCCAACGCTTCCGCGCCGGCCTCACCGATGCCGCTGCCGCCGCCCGTCACCCAGGCCACGCGTTTCCCACCATTTGTCATGCAAACCGTCTCCGTTGCTTTGTGAAGGGCGTTCTTGCTATTGAACCCCTTTGGATATGCGGCCCCTGGAGCCGCGCCCGCCCGCCGGAATGATGCATGAATGCGGCCCAGAAAACCATCATGAACGCCAATCCGTTTTCCGGCCTGTTTGAAATGCAAGTTGAGGCCGTGGTATTGGGGCCGGTCGAGTTTCCCAAAATTGCGTTCGCGGCAAAATGAGGCAAGAAGCGCATGCGCCCGCTTGAAGGACTACGTGTTGTCGATCTCACCCGGGTGCTGTCGGGACCATTCTGCACCATGCAGCTCGGCGATCTCGGCGCCGAGGTGATCAAGATCGAGCGGCCGGTCGAAGGCGACGACACAAGAGCGTTCGCACCTCCGTATCAAGGTGACGAAGCGGCCTATTTTCTGTCGGTCAACCGCAACAAAAAAAGCATTACGCTCGACATGAAAAGCGAGCGCGGCCGCGAAGTGCTGTGGCGGTTGATCGATCACTCGGACGTGCTGGTCGAGAACTTTCGGCCTGGCGCGATGGACCGTCTCGGCTTCGGTTACGCCGCCGTCAGCGCGCGTCGTCCCACCATGGTGTATTGCTCGATTTCCGGATTCGGCAATACCGGTTTGATGAAAGACCGCCCCGGCTACGACGTCATCGTGCAGGGCGAAGCCGGCATTCAGGACATCACCGGTCCTGCCGACGGAGCGCCCTATAAGGTCGGCACCTCGATCGCCGATCTCATTTCCGGATTGAACGGATCGCAGGCCGTTCTCGCCGCACTTTACGCCGCCAGGGCCACCGGGCGCGGCCAGCATGTCTCGGTTTCGATGTATGAGGCCGTCGCCTCGCTGCTCACCTTCAACGCCAGCATCTATTACGCGACGGGCGAATCGCCGAAGCGCCGCGGCAATGCGCACGCCACCATCGTGCCCTATGAGACGTTCGAAGCCAGCGATGGCTGGATCAGCCTTGGCGTCGCCAACGACGAATTGTGGAAACGTTTTTGCAAGGCCGTCGAGCGAACCGAACTGACCGACGATCCACGTTTTGCCAAAGCGGCGGATCGCGTGCGCAACCGCGATATCCTGGTGCCGATCGTCAAGGACATCATCAAGCAGCGCAAGCGCGATGAGTGGCTGCCCCTGATGGAAGCCGCCGGTATTCCGAGCGGCGCGATCCGGACCGTCGGCGAAGTCTGCGAGAGCGAACTGTTGAAATCGCGCGACATGATCGCCGAGATGCCGCATGCCGGCGCCGGCGTCGGCGTCGTCAAAAACATCAAGAACCCGATGCATCTCAGCGATACGCCGCTCGATACCTACGTGGCTCCGCCCAGACTCGGCGAGCATACGCGCGAGATTTTGACCGGCCTGCTTGGCTACAGCGCGGGTGAGGTCGAGGAACTGGCGCGCAGCGGGACGATCTAGCTGTGTTGCGTTTGCGACGTCGACACCGCGCGCTTCTGGCCAACCCGGCAACTACAACAGACTTATCAAAAACCTTCCGCCGACGATGAACATGTAAATCCCGAACGCGATCTCGAGCATCCGCTTCGACATCGCATGCGCGCAACGGACGCCAAGCGGCGCGCTCAGAAGGCTGCTCGGCATCACCAGCACCGCGCCGATCAGCGAGACATAGCCGAGCGCGAGCGGCGGCTGCAGCGCGGCGACATCGGGAAAGCGCGCCGCCACAGGCCAGCCGGCATAGACGTAACCGAGCGCGCCGGGGATCGAGATCAGCACGGCAAGCGCCGAGGAGGTCGCGACCGCCTGATGGATCGGGCGGCCGTAGAAAGTCATCAACAGGTTCGAGAACAATCCGCCACCGACGCCCATCAAGGTCGCGAGAATCCCGACGAGGAAGCCGTAGAACCTCATCAACGGCCCCTTCGGTACGTCGTCGCCGAATTTCCAATCCTCCCGCGCCAGCAACAATCGCGCCGCGGCCGACCATGCCACCATGACGAAGACGTATTTGAACAGCCGCTCCGGTGCATAGCGCGCGGTGATGCTCCCGGCGATCACGCCGGTCACGATCGGCAGCCACCAGATTTTGAGGATAGCCATGTCGACCGCGCCTCTGAGGTAATGGGCGCGAAACGAACTGATCGAGGTCGGGATGATGACGGCGAGCGAGGTGCCGACGCAAAGCGGCATCCGCACCTCCAGGGGCACGCCGGCGAGCCGAAAGCATTCGTAAAATACCGGCACCAGCACCGCGCCGCCGCCGATGCCGAACACGCCGGCAAGGAAGCCAGCCAATGCCCCGACCGCGACCAGCAACAGCGCGAGTTCGATCAGCTCGGCGACATCAAACCCCGCGAATGTCACGTCAATTCCCTGTCACGCGCGTCCACGCGGACGCGTTCATAAATCGTGCTTCAGGTATACCAGCCATCAGCACCGACCTGTCGTTGTCAATGTGCGCAATTGCAGGGCTCATCTGTAGCGGTGAACCCTCTCAGCTCTAGGTATGAACGATCGTTCGAAATAGCCGATTTTCGCCGTTGCGCTGGCTGTTTCGACTACGTAAATAGAACTCCAATCTTTCGCGACCGCCGAACCGCCCCTGCGGGTCCGCAAACCGTCAAAGCCGCCAATGACCGCCAGGATCGAACGACCGCTTTCGCCGCACTTACAGGCCTATCGCTTGACGCTGACGATGGCGCTGTCCATCGTCCATCGCGCCACCGGCGTGGCGCTTTATTTCGGCACGCTTTTGCTGGCTTGGTGGCTGATCTCGGCCGCCTCGGGACCCGGCGCCTATGCCAACGTGCAGGCTTTTACCGGAAGCTTCATCGGCCGTCTCATCGTGTTCGGCTACACCTGGGCATTGCTGCACCATCTGCTCAGCGGCATCCGGCATCTCGTCTGGGACTTGGGCTATGGCTTCAAGGCCTCGGAACGCGAGGCCCTGACCTGGGGCGCCCTGATCGGCGGCGTTTCGCTGACGGTACTGGTCTGGATTGCGGCTTACGCGATCGGAGGCGGACGATGAGCGCACAAGACCCGCCCGGCGCCGCCAGATCTATGCGCACGCCCTTGGCGCGGGTGCGTAATCTCGGCGCATCGCATTCGGGCACGTCCGACTTCTGGCGCCAGCGCCTCACCGCGGTGGCGATGACGCTCCTGATCCTGCCGGTGATCGTGATTGTGCTGATGCTGCTCGGCCGCAACCAGGCGGGAGCTGCGCAAATCCTGGGATCGCTGCCGATCGCGATCATCCTGCTGCTGTTCATCGTCGCCAGCGCTTGGCACATGAAGATCGGCATGCAGGTCGTGATCGAAGACTACATTCACAACGAGAAGCTGAAGCTCGCCAGCATCATGGCCAACAATTTCTTCTCGTTCGCGGTGGCGCTGGCATCGATCTACGCCATCCTCAAACTGTCATCGGGAGTGTAACCCATGGCCGCGGACGGTAACGGCAAGGCCGCAAACGGCGGCGGCGGCCCGGCCCCCAACGGAAAAGCCTATCCGATCGAGGACCACACCTATGACGTTGTGGTGGTCGGCGCCGGCGGCGCCGGCTTGCGCGCAGTCGTCGGCTGCTGCGAGGCGGGGCTGCGCACCGCCTGCATCACAAAAGTGTTTCCGACGCGCTCGCATACGGTGGCCGCCCAAGGCGGCATTTCCGCGGCACTCGGCAACATGCATCCGGACGACTGGCGCTGGCACATGTACGACACCGTCAAGGGGTCGGACTGGCTCGGCGACCAGGATTCGATCGAATACATGGTGCGCCATGCGCCCAAGGCGGTTTACGAGCTCGAACACTGGGGCGTGCCGTTCTCGCGCACCGAAGACGGCAAGATCTATCAGCGGCCGTTCGGCGGCATGACGCTGGACTACGGCAAGGGCCAGGCCCAGCGCACCTGCGCCGCCGCCGACCGCACCGGGCACGCCATGCTGCACACCATGTACGGCCAGGCGCTGCGTCACAACGCGGAATTCTATATCGAGTTCTTCGCCATCGACCTGATCATGGACGACCAGGGCACCTGCCGCGGCGTGATCGCGCTGAAGCTCGACGACGGCACGCTGCATCGCTTCCGGGCACAAACCACCATCCTCGCCACCGGCGGCTGTGGACGGATCTATCATTCCTGCACCGGCGCCCATACCCAGACCGGCGACGGCAGCGCGATGGCGCTGCGCGCCGGCCTGCCGCTGCAGGACATGGAATTCGTCCAGTTCCACCCGACCGGCATCTACGGCGCCGGCTGCCTCGTGACCGAGGGCGCCCGCGGCGAGGGCGGCTATCTGGTCAATGCGGAAGGCGAGCGTTTCATGGAGCGCTACGCGCCATCGGCCAAGGATCTGGCTTCACGCGACGTCGTCTCGCGGGCAATGACCATCGAAATCCGCGAAGGCCGCGGCGTCGGCAAGAAAAAGGATCACATCTACCTGCACCTAGACCATCTCGATCCCAAGGTGCTGCACGAGCGGCTGCCGGGCATTTCGGAAACGGTGCGGATCTTCTCCAATGTCGACGTGACGCGCGAGCCGATCCCGATCGTGCCGACCGCACATTACAACATGGGCGGGATTCCGACTAACTTCCACGGCGAGGCGCTGACCAAGAAGAACGGCGACGATAATTTCGTGGTGCCGGGCCTGATGGCGGTGGGCGAAGCCGCCTGCGTTTCGGTGCATGGCGCCAACCGCCTCGGCTCCAACTCGCTGATCGATCTCGTGGTGTTCGGCCGCGCCGCGGCCTTGCGCTGCGCGGAAAAGCTGACCGCGAATGGCACCCAGCCGGAACTGCCCGCAGGCTCCTCCGACAAGGCGCTCGGCCGGCTCGACCATTACCGTTACGCCTCCGGCGGCACGCCGACGGCAAAACTGCGCGACGGCATGCAGCATGTGATGCAGACCAATTGCGCGGTGTTCCGAACCGGCGAGGTGCTGAACGACGGCCATAATTTGATTCACAAGGTGCATGGCGGCATCAGTGACATCGCGGTGACCGATCGTTCGCTGATCTGGAATTCCGACCTGGTCGAGACGCTCGAGTTCGACAATCTGATCGTGCAGGCGGTGGTGACGATGGATTCCGCCGCCAACCGCTCGGAAAGCCGCGGCGCGCATGCGCGCGAGGATTTCCCGGATCGCGACGACAAGAACTGGATGAAGCACACGCTGGCGTGGATCGACGAGGCCGGCAACACCTCGATCGATTATCGCCCGGTGCATGATTACACCATGACCAACGATGTTCAGTACATCCCGCCGAAGGCGCGGGTCTATTGACTCGTCATGCGCGGGCAAAAGGCGCGAAGTGCCGTCTTCGTGCCAAAATGACCCGCGCATCCATCTTTCTTCGAAAGGTGATGGATTGCCGGGTCAAGCCCGGCAATGACGAATTGAACCAAAAAAGGCGAGACCAATGGTTGAATTCACGCTTCCGAAAAATTCGAGGATCAGCGGCGGCAAGATCTGGCCGAAACCGCAGGGCGCGACCGAAACGCGCGAATTGAACGTCTATCGCTGGAATCCGGACGACGGCAAAAACCCGAGCGTCGATACCTATTACATTGACATCAATGAATGCGGGCCGATGGTTCTCGACGGCCTGATCTGGATCAAGAACCACGTCGATCCGACGCTGACATTCCGCCGTTCCTGCCGCGAAGGCGTCTGCGGTTCCTGCGCTATGAACATCGACGGCCAGAATACGCTGGCCTGCACCAAATCGATGCACGACGTGAAGGACGGCGCGGTGAAGATCAACCCGTTGCCGCATCAGCCTGTGGTCAAGGACCTGGTGCCGGATCTGACCAATTTTTATGCGCAATATGCCTCGATCGAACCGTGGCTGAAAACGACCTCGCCGACGCCGCAGAAGGAATGGAAGCAGAGTCACGAGGACCGCGAAAAGCTCGACGGACTCTACGAATGCATTCTTTGCGCGTGCTGCTCGACCTCGTGCCCGAGCTATTGGTGGAACAGCGATCGCTTCCTGGGGCCGGCCGCGCTGCTGCAGGCGACGCGATGGGTCAAGGACAGCCGCGATGAGGCCACCGGCGAACGGCTTGACAACCTCGAGGATCCGTTCCAACTCTATCGGTGCCACACCATCTTGAATTGCGCCAAGGCCTGCCCGAAGGGCCTCAATCCGTCGGAAGCGATTTCCGAGCTCAAACTGAAACTGGTCGAGCGGCAGATCTGACGCTTCTCATTGCGAGGAGCCAACGGGTCGCAACGACCGGGCAAACTTCATGACAACCGCTTCCCCCATCATCCTGCATCATTTCGAAAAGTCGCCGTTCTCGGAAAAGGTCCGTGTCGTCTTCGGGCTAAAGAACATCGAATGGACGTCCGTCCTGATCTCGCGAATCATGCCACGCCCCGATTTGATGCCGCTGACCGGAGGTTATCGGCGCACGCCGGTGATGCAGGTCGGCGCCGACATCTACTGCGACACGCAGTGCATCATTCGCGAACTGGAGCGGCGTTTCCCGGAACCAACCCTGTTCCCGAACGGATACGAAGGCCTCGCCTCGGCCACCGCGATGTGGACCGATCGGTCGTTGTTTCAGAACACCGTGAATCTCGTGTTCGGTTCTCTCGCCGACCAGGTCCCGCAGGATTTGATCGCCGACCGTGAAAAGCTGCGCGGCGCCAAGTTCGATGTTCCGGCCATGACGGCGGCAATCCCGCAAATGCGCGATCAGTTTCGCGCGCATGTGCAATGGATCGAGGCCCAGCTCGCCGATGGCCGGACCTGGATGAGCGGCGACAAGGCCAGTCTTTGCGACGTCAACGCCTATATGAACATCTGGTATGTACGCGCGCACCTTCCGAACGCCGACGAGATGCTGGCCGAGTTCGGCAACACCCGGACGTGGGAAGCGCGACTGCGCGCAGTCGGCCATGGCCGCTCGAGCGAAATATCGGCCTCCGCAGCGCTTGACATTGCGGCTGGCGCGAGGCCGCAGACCGCTGAGCTGTCTGATCCTAATGACCCCAACGGCCGCAAGCCCGGCGACAGGGTCGAGGTCATGCCCGACGACTATGGCAAGATCAAAGTCAGCGGCGAGATCGTCGCGCTCTCGTCGCAGCATATCGCGATTCGCAGCCGCGATCCGCGCTCCGGCGAGGTGGTCGTGCACTTTCCGCGCGCCGGCTTCCTGGTGCTTCCGGCTTAGGCCGCCGCGCGCGGGTTTGTCGATACATCCGCTTTCTGCTTGCGGAACGCGCCGGGCGCCATGCCGACGACGCGAGAGAAGGCCTTGCTCAGCGCCGCGTCGCTTTCGTAACCCACTTCGTGCGCGATCGACCCCAACGAGCGCTCGGTGCTTCGCAGCAGCACGCCGGCGCGGAACATGCGCCAGCGCGTCAGATATTCGAGCGGCGCTTCACCCAATTTTGCCTTGAACCGCGCGGCGAAGGCCGAGCGCGACATGTTCGCGACCATCGCCAGCCTCTCCACCGTCCAGCCCTCGGCAGGCGCCCCATGCACCGCGCGCATCGCAGCACCTATGCGCCGGTCGGACAATGCCGCGAGCCAGCCGACATCGCCTTCGTTTGCCTGATCGAGATAGCTGCGGATCGCCTGCACGAACAGGATATCGGCAAGGCCCGAGATGACGACACCGGTGCCGACGCCCGGGCGCTCGGTTTCCTTCGCCAGCAATTCGAGCGTCGCCTTCAGGATATCGGTCCGGTAGCGATCGGCGCGCGTATGCAGCACGCGCGGCAACAACGCTGTCAACGGCCGCGCGCCGAGCTCGTCATAGACGAACCAGCCGGTCACGACGATCGCGGCCGTACCGCCGCCACCGATGCTGACCGCACCATCGACGAGTTTTGGCACGACATCGAAGCAGTTGAGCGCTTTCGAGCGTGGATCATCGCCCAGCGTGTAGGTCGAGCCGTCGAGGATCACGTAGCAATCGCCGGTCTCCAGCCGGATCGATTCGGCCGGCGCCTCCATGATGAGCCAGCACGCGCCCGAGATGACGAGGCCGAACCGTGCCGCCTTTCCCTCCCGGAAACGAATAGCCCAGGGCGCCGAGGCATCGACGCGCGCATAAAGTGATTCGCGCACCCGCATCGCCGAAAAGGCGTCGTCGAGGGGATCCATCGGTAATTCCCCGTTCCGGAAATGGACGTTTGGACAATATTCTAGGCCAAATGACCATTCATCGTCCAGAGGATCGCACTATGTCGGATGGCATAGCCGGTCCGCCGGCATCAAAACCCCAGAGAACCACCAAGAGAGCCCGCCATGTCCCACGCCGAAGATCTCGCCCGCCGTTACGTCCATATCTGGAACGAAGCCGACCCGGCCGCCCGCCGCGCCGAGGTCAAAGCACTTTGGATCGAGAACGGTACCCATTATGTGCGAACCCGCGAGGTGCACGGCCATGCCGATCTGGAAGTGCGCGTCGCGACCTCGCACCAAGCCAATATCGCCGAGCGCAATTACTGGTTCGAGGTCGATGGTGGCGTCGAGCAATTGCGCGACATGGTCAAATTCAACTGGCGCATGGTGGGCAAAGGCGGCGGCGCGATCGCCGCGACCGGGTTGATCGTCGCATTGCTTGCAGACGACGGACGCATTCGAATCGACTATCAGTTTATCGATCCGGATTGACCTTTTACCCTCCCACTCCCAGGCCCCTGCAAGGGGAGGGCAAAAGTTCCGCACCACGGCGCTTTGTCCCTCGCGAGAGTTTGAAGTAAGCTTTGCTCCCAGGTGTGGTGGTTCGTAAGTTCGCCTCAAGATTGCTGCGAGTTCGCCAGGCGAACTTCTGAACCAAAATCACACTGGAATCATAGGGTTTTCTGGTGTCCTTCGAATCCGAAGTTCGCAAAAGAGGTCGCTGCACAATGATGCGAACTTCGGATTCGGGACATTAGGGCATGATCCGGAAAAGCGGGCACCGGTTTTCCGAAAAGATCATGCTCAAACAAAGAGATAGAGCAGGATGACGATTCGGAGAAAAGTCACCCTGCTCTAGTCGGAGCGGCCGTGCAGACCGAGCAAAGCTATTCGCTGAGACTGCTGCAGTGGATGATGGCCGCATCGCTGGCGCTGCCGGTTGCATTGTTCGGCGTTGCCTCGACGATCTCCTACTTCTCGACACACGACACCGCGGACGAGCAAATCGAGCGCACGCTCGACGTCGCGCATGAGCACGCGCTGAAAGTGTTCGAAACCATCGACCGCAGCCTGTCGGAGATCAATGAGATCATCCGCGGCATTCCCGACCAAGGCATCATATCCCGCGAGCCGGCGTTGCATTTTCGGCTGAAACAGCTCGCCGATTCGCTGCCGCAGTTGAAGTCGGTGTGGATCTTCGATGCGCGGGGCCACGCGCTGGTCAACAGCCTGGCGTCGCCGCCCCCCGTCGTCGACTTTTCGGATCGGAATTATTTCAAGGCCCATATCGACCGGGATATCGGGATTTTCATCGGCGACACCCTGACGCCGCGCGTGCCCTATCAAGGCGCGGCTTTCTTCAGCGTCAGCCGCCGACGGCTGACCGACGACGGCAGCTTTGCGGGCGTGATCCAGGCCTCGGTACTTCCCGAATATTTCGAAAATTTCTATGCCAGGATCGGCCGCGATCCCGGCAGCTTTTTCGCGCTCGGGCTGACCAACGGCACGGTGCTGGTCCGTTTCCCGGCGATCGATCGCGACCTTAATCTTGTCGGACAAAAGGTTACCGCAAACCCAAGGACCGGCCTCATGACCGTGACCTCGCCGGCCGACGGCATCGAGCGCCGGGTCGGATATCGGCGGCTGTCGGAATATCCGGTCTATGTCAGCGCGGGCCTGGAAACCTCGGCAATCCGCGCGCGCTGGCTTACCACCATAAGCCAGCATCTGATTTTCGGCGTGCCGGCGACCGCCCTGCTGTTTCTGCTGCTCGCGATGGCACTGCGGCGAACGCAACGTCTGCACGCCGAGGCGGCGCGACGGATGGAAGCCGAAGAGGCGCTCAAGCACGGCCAGCGATTGGAGGCGCTGGGACAGCTCACCGGCGGCGTCGCCCATGACTTCAACAATCTGCTCACCGTGATCCGCTCCTCCGTCGATCTTTTGCAGCGGCCCAATCTTTCTGCGGAACGGCGGCAACGCTATGTCGATGCCATCTCCAACACGGTAGACCGTGCCGCCAAGCTGACCGCCCAGCTGCTCGCCTTTGCGCGGCGGCAAACCCTAAAACCGGAACTGTTCGACGTCGGCAAATGCGTGGAAGGCCTGCGCGACATGATCGGAACGCTGACCGGCTCGCCGATCGAGATCGTGATGCGCCTGCCTGAAGAGCCCTGCTTTATCTACACCGACGCCAGCCAGTTCGAGACCGCGCTAATCAACATGGCCGTCAATGCCCGCGACGCCATGAACGGCGAAGGCCGGCTCACCATAGACGTCAACGCGGTGGCCGCCGTTCCCGGCCCGGCCGTGCAGCCAAAGACCCAGCACGGCTTTGTGGCAGTATCGGTTCAGGATACCGGCGTCGGAATCCCGCAGGAGCGGTTCGAGCGCATCTTCGAGCCGTTCTTTACCACCAAGGAAGTCGGGCAAGGCACCGGGCTCGGGCTGTCGCAGGTGTTCGGATTCACAAAACAATCCGGCGGCGAAGTGATCGTCGCAAGCGAAGTCGGCAAGGGAAGCACCTTCACGCTGTATTTGCCGCGCGTCCCCGGCATCGAGCGTTCGCAACGGCTACATTCGGACGAATCGCCGCCGCTAGGCGGTGACGGCATGTCGGTGCTGGTGGTCGAGGACAATATCGAGGTGGGCCGGTTTGCGGCAGACGCGCTAACCGAGCTCGGCTATGCCACGACGCTCGTCGACAATGCGATGGATGCGCTGGCCGAGCTGACCCGCGACGCCAGTGCGTTCGATGTCGTCTTCTCCGATGTGATGATGCCGGACATGACCGGCCTCGATCTCGCCCAGGAAATCCGCCGCCGCCAATTCGATGTGCCGATCGTGTTGACCAGCGGATATAGCCACATGCTGTCGCAGAGCGGCGCCTACGGCTTCGAGCTGCTGCAAAAGCCGTATTCCGCGGATCAACTCTCGCGCATCCTGCAAAAGATCGGCCGCGGCAGGAAGGTCTCCGATAGCGCGGCCGAGTGAGCCCGGCATCGGAACTTTAAGGGGAACCTTTTGATTTCCCTAACGTTATTGAGCTATGGCCAAACCAGATTCAAAGTCCCCATCGCCCGCAACGAAATCTGACTTCGTCGAGGTGGTCGCCGAGGACGGCGATCATGTCGAGCCACCGCCGCCTGAAATCGCCGAAACTGATCCGGACCTATCGCCGGAAGAAGCCGAGCAAGCGCGCAGGGATTATTTGCTGACGCGATTTTGGATCAGCGCGCGCGGATATTGGGGCAAGAACGGCGATCGACTGGCGTGGCTGCTTTCGACCGGACTTCTGATCCTGATCGTCGCCAATGTCGGCATCCAATACGGCATCAATGTCTGGAATCGCGCGATCTTCGATGCCATCGAGAAGCGCGATTCGGCGACGGTATTTTACATGACTGCCGTATTTTTCCCGCTCGCCGTGGGCAGCGTGGTGCTGGGCGTGGCGCAGGTCTACGCGCGCATGTCCATCCAGCGCCGCTGGCGCGTCTGGCTGACCAATTCGGTGGTGTCGCGCTGGCTGACGAACGGCCGCTACTATCAGCTCAATCTTGTCGGCGGCGATCACAAGAACCCAGAATATCGCATCGCCGAAGACCTTCGGATCGCGACCGATTCGCCGGTGGATTTCATGGCTGGCGTGACCTCGGCGTTCCTGTCGGCCTCGACCTTCGTCGTCGTGCTCTGGACCATCGGCGGCGCGCTGACGCTGACGATCGGGGGATCGACCGTCACCATCCCCGGCTTTCTTGTCATTGCGGCCGTACTTTACGCCGCGATCGCATCCAGCTCGATCATGGTGATCGGACGCCGCTTCGTGCAGATCTCCGAGGACAAGAACCAGGCAGAAGCCGAATACCGCTACACGCTGACGCGCGTACGCGAGAACGGCGAAAGCATCGCGCTTCTCGGCGGTGAGGACGAAGAGCGCGACGGCATCGACAAGACCTTCAGCAACGTGCTTCGGCAATGGGCGCGGCTTGCCGGCCAACACATGCGCACCACGCTGGTGTCGCAGGGTTCGAGCCTGATCGCGCCGGTGGTACCGGTGTTATTGTGCGCGCCAAAATTTCTCGACGGCAGCATGACGCTCGGACAAGTGATGCAGGCGGCATCCGCTTTTACCATCGTTCAAAGCGCATTCGGCTGGCTGGTCGACAACTATCCCCGGCTCGCGGACTGGAACGCCTGTGCGCGACGTATTGCCTCGCTGATGATGTCGCTCGACGGGCTCGAACGCGCCGAGCGCGGCGACGGCATCGGCCGCATCAAACGCGGCGAGACCGAGGGCGAGGCCATGCTGAGCCTGAACGATCTCTCGGTGACGCTGGACGACGGCACGGCCGTTGTCGGTGAAACCGAGGTCGTGATCGAGCGGGGCGAACGGCTGTTGGTGGCCGGCGAATCCGGTACCGGCAAGAGCACGCTGGTGCGGGCCATTGCCGGGCTGTGGCCTTGGGGCGGCGGCAGCGTCAACTTCCACCCCGACCGCCGTCTGTTCATGCTGCCGCAACGGCCCTACGTGCCCTCGGGCACACTTCGCCGCGCGGCCGCCTATCCAGGCGCCGCCGAAGACTGGACGGTGGAGCAGATCGGCGAGGCGCTTCATAAAGTCGGCCTCGATCATCTGAAGGAAAAAATCGATGAAGATGCGCCCTGGGATCAGACGCTATCGGGCGGCGAAAAGCAGCGCCTGGCGTTTGCACGATTGCTGCTGCACAAACCCGACATCGTCGTGCTGGATGAGGCGACATCCGCGCTTGACGACCAAAGCCAGGACAAGATGATGGAGATGGTCACGAAAGAATTGCCAAAGGCAACCATCGTCAGCGTCGCGCATCGCACGGAACTCGAAGCCTTCCACAGCCGCAAGATCGTGCTGGAACGGCGCAGGGGGGGTGCAAAGCTCGTCAGCGACGTCGATCTCATTCCGCGCAAAGGCAAGCGGCGGCTGCTTGGCCGTTTCCTGCGCCATCGTAAGGCCGCACCGGCCGCGGCGGCGTGATCGGTTCGCCGCGAAACCAGTTGCTTCGCCCTCTGACCTCGTGGGAGCAAACATCGTTGCAGCCCCTCCTCGTTGAAGTCATGGGCAAAAACCGGTTATGCATGCGCCGTTTACGCCGCTTCACGAGGATTCCGCTTGGTTCCCGACGATCATCCCTTGCCCGCGCCGTTTGGCGCGCTCGCGCCGAACGCGGCGCAAGCCGTTGTTATCTCGCTGGCGCAACGCACCCGCTTGAAGCGTGGCGCGTTCCGCCCGATGCTGTCGCGGCTGGTCAATCTGCTCCGCCCCGGCCCACTCGATGTGGCGTATCAGGGCGCCTCGTTCCGTTTCCATCATCAGGCCAGCGCCACCGAGCGCGGCGCCCTGTTCAATCCCGACTACAATCTCGAAGAGCTGGAATTCTTGCGCGCGCACACGCCCTCCGGCGGGGTGTTCGTCGACGTCGGCGCCAATGTCGGCACCTACGCGATGGTGCTGGCGCGTCACGTCGGCGCCAATGGCAGGGTGATTGCGATCGAGCCGCATCCCGTCACCTTCGCTCGGCTTTCGTTCAACAATGCCGCATCTGGCTTCACGCAGGTCAATCTTGTCGCCGCGGCCGCCGGGCCGGCCGACGGCGAATTGATGATCGAGACCGATGGCGACAATCTCGGCGCCAGCCACATTGTCAGGGGCGCCGCCGCGAGAGACGCCATCAGGGTGCCGTCATGGCGACTGCAGCGCATCCTGGAGGAAGCCGGCGTATCGGAGGTCGATGCGTTGAAGATCGACGTCGAGGGTTTTGAGGATCGCGTGCTGACCGGCTTTTTCAGAGACGCGCCTGTCTCGCTCTGGCCCCGCGCGATGGTGATTGAGCATCTATCGCGCGGCGAATGGCAGGAAGACTGCATCGCCGACATGCTCGTGCGCGGCTATGCCGAGATGGGCAAGACCCGCAGCAACACGCTGTTGTTGCGCGGCTGAGTTTTCATCCCCTGGTTTCGAGGTTTTAATGATCGACCATATCGGTTTTCCGGTCTCTGACTTTGAGCGCTCGAAAGCTTTCTATCTGAAAGCGCTGGCGCCGCTCGACTATAGCCTCGTGATGGAAATGATGCAGGAGCGGCCGCCCGGAGAGGCCCCCGCCGCCGGTTTTGGCGCCAGGGGCAAGCCGGATTTCTGGATCGGCGGCGAAGGCGGATTGGACAAGCCGTTGCATGTCGCGATCGTGGCCAAGGATCGCGCCACCGTCGACGCCTTCTACAAGGCGGCTATCGCCGCGGGGGGCCGCGACAACGGCGCGCCGGGGATTCGCGCCCATTATCATGCCAATTATTACGGTGCCTTCGTGCTCGACCCCGACGGACACAACATCGAGGCGGTGTGCCACAAGCCGGAGTGATAAGGTCCCGATATTTGCCGCACGAGGAATGCACAAGGGAACATCCCAATCCTCAGGCCGTTGTCGATTTCCGCAACGTGCGCCCGTAGCGCCCGATTATGCTCGCTCAAGATGCCGCCGGGGAATTAATATGTACTTCGACTTGAAGCCCTGGTCTGAATGGGCAATGAACGGGGCGCATGCAACCCATTGCATGAACGAAATAAAAAGCGTTTCGCGTTGGTAACCCGCCACAATCCGGCCTAATGGCTGGCCGTTGATCGCGATACCCCACAGGTTCGGCACCACGACACTTCTTGCCAAGGTTTTCCCGGAGACCAAGATCATCATGACCAAACTTCGCCTCGTGCTGCTTGCCACGACAGCCCTCACAGCGATGCAACTCGCTTGCTCGCCATCGCATGCGCAAGGCGCGCCGCTGGTGGTGGCGCAGGCAAAGGAAGAGCTCGGTCCCGACGGAAGACCCAAGCAGCCGCCAAAGGGCCCACCGCCCGGAGCTGCTCCAAAGGCCGCGCCGCCTCCCGCTGCGGCACCTCCTCGGCCAGCGCCGCCGCCACCCGCTGCAGCCCCGCCTCCCCGTCCGACACCTCCGCCACCTCCTCCCGCAGCAGCGCCTCCGCGACCCACACCACCGCCGCCACCCCCTGCGGCAGCGCCCCCGCGGCCCACGCCGCCCCCACCACCCCCTCCGGCTACCGCGCCGAAGGCTCCGACGCCGCCGACACCACCTGTCGGTCAGCCGAAGGAGCAATTCCGGGAGCGGGAAAGGACTGGGCCCGTGCCTGGCCAGACGACGCCGCCTGCGACTACTGCTCCGCAAGCTCAGCCGGCTCCAACGCCGACAACGCCGCCCGCGGGCCAGCCGAAGGAACAGTTCCGGGAGCGGGAAAGGACTGGGCCGGCGCCTGGCCAGTCACCGCCGCCGGCGACGACCGCTCCGCAAGCTCAGCCAACGCCGCCGACGGGACGGCCGGGCGGCCCGGCACCGACCGGCGCTCCGCCCGCACCCAACGCGACGCCAGCGCCAGCCGCACCCGGTGGCCAACAAGGCGCAGCGCCTTCGGGAGCCGCGCCGCTTGTGCGCCACGCGCCACCGACGGTCACCACGGCGCTTCCGGCTGCGCCAGCGCCTGCCCAGGCCCTGGCGCCGATTGCGCCGGGTGCCGCGGTACAAGGGCCGCGCCGCATGGAGGATTTCCGTGGTGCGCGGCGGGAAACCCAGGAAGGCGGCCGCACCGTCTTCACCGAGCCCGGCCGGATCATCATTCGCGATCCCAGCGGCCAGTCGTTCATTCGCCACAACGAAGCTGAACAATTCCGCTACGGCGCGCGCGATATCCAGACCCAGGTGGTCGGCGGCGAAACCCGCACCATCGTGATCCGCCCCGACGGCAGCCAGATCATCAACGTGGTCGGTCGCGACGGCCAGCTGCTGCGCCGGATTCGGCGCGATGAACGGGGCCGCGAGATCATCATCATCGACAACAGCTACCGCGATCCTCGCGCGGTCGGCGGTTTCTATGTCGACCTGCCGCCGCCGGTGATCCGGATTCCCTACAACCGCTACATCGTCGAGGCCCAGGACGCCTCGCCCGAGCTGATCTACGACACCATGGAGGCGCCGCCGGTGGACCGGATCGAGCGGCGTTACTCGCTCGACGAGATCCGCTACAGCCCGTCGGTGCGGCAGTTGATGCCAAGCATCGACCTTAACAGCATCAATTTCGAAACCGGATCGTGGGAAATTCCTCCCGATCAGGCGGCGAAGCTGCAATCGATCGCGGATGGCCTCAACCAGGCGATCCAGCGCAATCCGCGCGAGGTGTTCCTGATCGAGGGTCACACCGATGCGGTGGGCAACGATGTCGACAATCTGTCGCTGTCGGATCGTCGCGCTCAGTCGGCCGCCGAGCTGCTGACGCAGCAATTCGGCGTCCCTGCGGAAAATCTGACCTCGCAAGGCTACGGTTCGCAATATCTGAAGGAACAGACGACCGGGCCGAGCCTCATCAACCGGCGCGTCACCATCCGCCGCATCACGCCCCTGCTCAACGGCGGCACGGCCTCGCTGCCGCCGCCGCCGCCCGGCGCCGCGCCGCCGCGGTAGAGGCGGGCAATCTCACGAAATCGGGATAGGGGGGAGCCTCGCGACTCCTCCCCTCCCACACCACCGTACATACGGGTCCGTATACGGCGGTTCACTGGGTTGAGCGCGAACGGTTTTTTGTTCGTCCGCGCCAGAGGCTCAGACAGTGGGCACCGTCGGGTTGGCTTCGGCTGCTTTGAACAGCGCCGTCTGGGCTTCACCCTTTCTCGCCGTTCCGAAAGGCCAGCGACCTGGATTTTCAACCGTATGGCCACTCGAGATTCCCATATCCAAGTGTCTTTTCCAGCGTTCGGGCCTTCAGCGAAACTCGTTCCGCCTACTATGCCGTCTGCTGACTTCTCCGCCGCGATCACGAGCCTTACGACTCGCTCAGTCCGCTTTCCCGGACGCGACGGAGATCTCCCGAGGTAAGATCGACCGCCTTCCCTGTACGCCCGCCGGATTTACCACCCCGTCCCTTGATGACCATGGACTTCGCGATCACTTGCTCGCTCGTCCGGCCGGGTAGGCCTCGTTATCCGGTTCTTGTCCATCGGGCCGCAAGTTTGCTCCACGCTTCCTTCAGACCCCACCTCGCGGTGACGCCCTTGCGCTTCGCTAACCTTTCGCCGCCATCAGGCTGGGTAAAGGACTTCCACCTCCAAGCTGTCGATCATGCTCGGCACACAAGAAAATGGCCGGGAAAAATCCCGGCCATTTTTTTGCAGGCGTCCAAACCGGGCTGTCATTGCGACCGCACGAACCGCTATAGCCCCAGCTTCTTCTTGCGCTGGCCGAGGGTGCGCAGGCGAAGCGCGTTGAGCTTGATGAAGCCGGCGGCGTCGCGGTGATCGTAGGCGACGGCGCCTTCCTCGAAGGTGACGAGGTCCTGATCGTACAGCGAGTATTTGCTCTCGCGGCCGACCACGATGACGTTGCCCTTGTAGAGTTTCAGGCGCACGCGGCCGGTGACATATTGCTGGCTGTGGTCGATCGCCGCCTGCAGCATCTCGCGCTCAGGCGCGAACCAGAAGCCGTTGTAGACGAGCTCGGCATATTTGGGCATCAGCTCGTCCTTGAGATGCGCCGCACCTCGATCGAGCGTGATCGATTCGATGCCGCGATGGGCGCTAAGCAGAATGGTGCCGCCTGGCGTCTCGTACATGCCGCGCGACTTCATGCCGACGAAACGGTTTTCGACGAGGTCAAGCCGCCCGATGCCGTTGGCGCGGCCAAGTTCGTTGAGTTTAGTCAGCAGCATCGCGGGCGACAGCTTCTTGCCGTCGATCGCGGTCGCATCGCCCTTCTCGAAATCGACGGTGATGTAGGTCGCCTTGTCCGGCGCCTTCTCGGGATCGATGGTGCGGGAGTAGACATAATCCGGCACTTCATCCGCGGGGCTCTCGAGCACCTTGCCCTCGCTGGAGGTATGCAGCAGGTTGGCGTCGACCGAGAACGGGGCCTCGTTGCGTTTGTCCTTGGCGATCGGAATCTGGTGCGCTTGCGCGAACGCGATCAGCTGCTCGCGAGATTTGAAATCCCATTCGCGCCACGGCGCGATGATGATGATATCGGGCTTTAGCGCGTAATAGCCGAGCTCGAAGCGGACCTGATCGTTGCCCTTGCCGGTCGCGCCATGCGACACCGCGTCGGCGCCTACTTGCTCTGCGATCTCGATCTGTTTCTTGGCAATCAGCGGCCGCGCGATCGAGGTGCCGAGCAGATACTGCCCCTCATACACGGCATTGGCGCGGAACATCGGAAACACGAAGTCGCGGACGAATTCCTCGCGCAGATCCTCGATGAAAATGTTTTCAGGCTTGATGCCGAGCAACAGCGCCTTCGCCCGCGCCGGCTCCAGCTCCTCGCCCTGGCCGAGGTCGGCAGTGAAGGTCACGACCTCGCAAGCATAGGTGGTCTGCAGCCACTTCAGAATGATGGAAGTGTCCAGTCCGCCCGAATAGGCGAGCACGACCTTTTTCACGTCCTTGCTCATGAAAATCCCGTTGATTTGCAAATGATAATTGGCGGCGGTTCTATAGGTAGAACGACCGATAGTGCAAGCGCTTCAGGCGGCCGGGCTCGGTCCGACCTCGCGTCCGCGCCAGCGCTGCATCAGGCGAAAGGCCGGCCAGGCGAGGCGCGTCAGCGCGGCGTCGATGGCTTCGTCCGAAAACCGGGTCCGCTGCCAGCGATAGATCGTGCCATAAGCGAGCCATATCACCATGAACGTCACCAGCCCCGCCGCCGCGACGTCGCTGAAGAAATGTCCGCCCAACGCCATGCGCAGCGCGCTCGTGATCACGCCGAACAGCGTCGCGGCAGCATAGGCGAGCGGCCGCCATGGCGGCGGCGTCAGCGCGGCGGGCGCGAAGGTCCAGAACGCGGTAGCGCCTTCACCGGAGAAGAACGAGCAGTTGCGCCCGCAGCCGCCGCGCGGGTCCCACCACGGCATGAACGGCAGGTCGCCGTCGAATTGCGTCACCAGCACCGGGCGCGGCCGGCCCCAATAGCTCTTGAAGGTGAGATTGGTGAGCACCCCGGCCGACAGCGCCAGCGTTGCCAGCAGGAAGATGATGGCGCGCCCCGACATCAAGAGCGGCCGGTCCGGCCGCAGCAGCTTGATCACGAGTGCAACGATCGCAGGAACCGCCAAGCTCCACGCGATCCACATCGCGCCGTCGCGCGCGATCGCGGCCCAACTATCGAACTTCAGAGGAAACGATCGGGTTGCCCCGTCGTAAAACAGCGCCGCCAGCTTGAGGTCGAGTTCGGGAAAAATCCCGAACAACAATCCCAGAACGAGCGCAAGCGAAAGCGCGATGAACAGTCCGGTCCTGTTCATGGCGCGGGTGGCCGTGAATGCGATGGCAGCGGCGGCGGTGGGGTGAGCGGACGCTGCGGCTCACGCCAAGCGCCGGCGTTGCGGCCAGCGATCATCCAGTAGACCAGCCCCGCGACGATGCCCGCGCCGGTCATGATTTCAAGATGACGCCGGACGATGCCTTCGAAGCGCAGCGTGTCGGGATCGAACGGGACCAGGCCGAGATAGCAAGCGAGCCCGACGAGGCCGCCGCCGACCGCATAGGTCAGCGCGCCTCTGATATAAAATGCCTCGGTGATCGCCGCGACAATCATGGCCGGCAGCAGCGCAAAGCCGGAGATGAAGATGAAGCCGAAACCGAGCATGATGTTCAGCACTCCCTGGTCGACCGGGCCCGCGCCGAGATCGCTGAATTCGGGAAACAACACTGCGCCGACCACGATCATCCCCGCTACCAGGCAGGCGGCGAGAAATCCCAAGAGAATGACGAACAGGCGGCCGATCAATGCCATTAGAATCTTCTCATTAATCGAGTGCGCCGGAAGCGCATCCCATCCAGGTCCTCATCCTGAGGAGCGGCCATTTGGCCGCGTCTCGAAGGATGGCGGGATAGTCATCTCATGGTTCGAGACGCGCGCAAAGAGCGCGTTCCTCACCATGAGGTCAATCCGTCATCGCCATGGCGCGCAGCGCCTGCCGCTCGCGCGCCGACAATTTCTCGGTCTCCGACTTCAATTGCCCGCAGGCGGCGAGGATGTCGCGGCCGCGCGGCGTGCGCACCGGCGAGGAGTAGCCGGCGTTGAAGATAAATTCGGAGAATTTCTCGATCTGGTCCCAGTCCGAGCATTCGTAAATCGTGCCTGGCCACGGATTGAACGGGATGAGGTTGATCTTGGCCGGAATGCCGTTCAAGAGCTTCACCAGAAGTTTCGCATCGTCGAGCGAATCGTTGACGCCCTTCAGCATCACATATTCAAACGTGATGCGCCGCGCGTTGGAGGAGCCGGGATAGTCGCGGCAGGCCTGCAGCAGTTCGGCAATCGGATATTTCCGGTTCAGCGGCACCAGCTGGTTGCGCAATTCGTCGCGCACCGCGTGCAGCGAGATCGCCAGCATCACGCCGATCTCTTCGCCGGTGCGGATGATGTTCGGCACCACGCCCGAGGTCGACAGCGTGATGCGGCGGCGGGAGATGCCGATGCCTTCGTTGTCGGCGACGATCAACAGCGCGTCGCGCACCGCGTCGAAATTATAAAGCGGCTCGCCCATCCCCATCATCACGATGTTGGTGACGAGCCGGCCGCCGGTCGGCGTCGCGCGGTCGGCCCAATCGTTGAGCCGATCGCGCGCCACCATCACCTGGCCGACGATTTCGCCGGCGGTTAAGTTGCGCACCAGCCGCTGCGTGCCGGTGTGACAGAACGTGCAATTCAGCGTGCAGCCGACCTGCGAGGAGACGCACAGCGTGCCGCGGTCGGTTTCCGGGATGTAGACGCACTCGACCTCATGCGCTTTCTCGAGGCTGTCGCCGCTCGGCAGGCGCAGCAGCCATTTACGGGTACCGTCGCTGGAAATCTGCTCGGCGACCACCTCGGGACGCGCCACGGTAAAATGCGCTTCGAGCCGCGCGCGGGTGTCCTTGGAGATAGAAGTCATCTCGCCAAAGTTTTGGGCGCCACGGAAGTAGATCCAGTGCCAGATCTGCTGCGCGCGCATCTTGCGCTGCGAGGGCGCTACGCCGATCTCGTCCAGCCGCTCGGCGATCTCGGCGCGCGAGGCGCCGATCAGCGAAGGTTTTGCCGGCGGCACATAGGTTTCGAGCGGAAGTTTTTCCAGGGGCGCAGTCGCCCGAGCGCCGGCCGGGGTCGCAGTGTCAGTCATGACATCGTTCATGGAGCATCAGATAAGCCTTCCGACAGGCGCTGGAAAGCCGCCAAATGCATCGGTTTGGAGCGAAAAAACTAGCGCCGGCAATCCTGCGCGATCTTGTCGAGCGCTTGCGAAAGCCCTTTCAGCGAAAAAGTATCGGTGGTTTCAGTGCCCTTGGCTGAAACGCCCTTCACCGTGGCATCGGCGGATTTGCGCATGGCCTCGACCATCCGCTCTTCCTCGGCGGCGTTCTTGATCCAGAGCCCATCGCCCTGGGTGTACATCGAATAGGACGCGCCACCGACCTCGAGCGACGATTCCGATCCCTGCTTCAGCGTGTAGCCGATCATCACCGACACTTCGTTGGCGACTTTTTCCGCCGGGCGCGTGGAGACGAAAGCGTAGGCCGGGTCGCGCGGGCAATTCGGCGGATTGGTCTTCGACGACGACGGCTTCGCCAGCGCAAAGCATACCTTCTTGCCGTTCGGCGCTGCCGAGTAAGCGCCCCAGGTTCCGAACTGCCCGATCAGGGTCGGCTCCGCGCCACCCGCCATCGCGGCCGGCGGTTTGGCGGCATCCGGCTTGGCCGCGCTCTTGGCGGCCTTCGGCGGCGACGCACCCTGCGCTTGCGCGAGGCTCGCTGCCCCGCACATCAGCACGCCCGTCGCCAAAGCTGTCAGCACTTGCCGCCCTAGCATGTTGAAACTGGTTCCCCCATGATTGTGACTGGAAGATGGCTCGCGAACGCGTCGTCACGGCGATGGATAGCCGGGAAACATTGTCTTGGAAAGCCGGTTACGGACTTACGAACCGAAACGTCGAGGGCGCGTGCGTCGCCCGTCATGCTCAGCTTTTCGCGCGCGCCGCGCGCTGCGCTTGCCACTGCGCATCGGTCCATTGCAAGAGGTCCTCGGCGCCTGAACTGCGCAAATGCGAACCGCCGTCCACGACCACCATCTCGCCATTGATGTAGGCGGCGCCGTCCGAGATCAGGAAACTCGCGAGATCGGCGAGCTCGCGATGCTCGCCGGGACGGCCGAGCGGATTGCGCTGCGCCCAGCCTTCGTCGCGGCCCTCGGGGCGAAGCTGGCCCGATGCCCCCGGAGTCGGAAACGCGCCCGGCGCAATCGCGACGGTGCGGATGCCCTTCGGTCCCCACTCCACGGCAAGGCTTCTGGTCATCGCGAGGATGGCCGACTTCGCCATCGCCGACGGCACGGTGAAGGCGCGTCCGGTAATGGTCGAGGTGGAGAGAATGGAGAGCACCACGCCCTTGTGCTTAGCTCCGATCCAGCGCTTTCCCGCAGCGAGCGTGCAATACATCGTGCCATGCAGCGTCGGCGCGAGGATCGCATCCGCCGCGCGAAACGACAGATGTTCGGTTTGCGCGATGAAGGTCGCCGCCGCATTGTTGACGAGCACGTCGAGCGGCGCCTTGCGCCAGACCGCCTCCATCATGGCATCAACTGCCGCGCCGTCACGGATATCGCATCGGATCGGGCTAACCTTGCCGCTCGCGTCGCTGCGCATCCGAGCGGCCGTCGCTTCCAGGAGTTCGAGCCTTCGGCCGCAGATGATGAGCTCGGCGCCAAGCTCCAGGAAGCGGCGCGCCATCGCCGCGCCAAGCCCGGAGCCGCCTCCGCTGACCAAAATGCGTTTTCCTGAAAGCAGGCTTTTTTCAAACATCGTTTGGTTCCTTCGTTTGCCATCATCATTGCGTGGAGCGCTTGCGAGGACCCGCCGTCGCTCGCCATGCGAGCTATGGCGGACTTGGAGTCCGCCGGAGCGCCCTTGCGCGCAGGCGGAAGCCATCCACTTCTCGGCTTGCCGCCCTGGATTGCCTCGCTAACGCTCGCAATGACGGCGTAAGCCAAAAAGCATCCAAATCCCGATTGTGGCCCAGCTGCAAATCCGGCATGAAGCATCAACCTCATTTGTGCGTCCGAAACTCAGGTGTGTCCATGAAAGCCGTTCTCTGCTTGCAATATTGCCAACCCGACGATCTCGTGCTCGCCGAGGTGCCCGATCCGGTGGCCGCACCCAACGAGGCGGTGATCGCGATCAAATCCGCGGCGCTGAATTTCTTCGACATCCTGATGATCCAGGGCAAGTACCAGATCAAGCCGCCGTTCCCGTTCTCGCCGGCGGCCGAGGTCGCGGGCGTGATCGAAAGTGTCGGCGCCGGCGTGACGGATCTTAAAGTAGGAGATCGCGTGATGGCGTCCTGCGGCCATAATGGCGCGCGCGAGAAGATCGCGTTGCCGGCAAATTCGATCGTCAAGATCCCCGACAATCTGGATTTCGATCGCGCCGCCGGGATCATCATCATCTACGGCACCGCGCTGCATGCGCTGGAAGATCGCGCGAGCCCGAAACCCGGCGAAACCATCGCGGTGCTGGGGGCTGCCGGCGGCACCGGTCTAGCTGCCTGCGAGCTCGGCAGGCTGATGGGGTTGAAGGTGATCGCCTGCGCGTCATCGGAAGAAAAGCTCGAATTCGCCAAGGCCCATGGTGCCGAGCTCACGCTCAACTACGCCAACGAAGATCTGAAGGAGGGATTGCGGCGGCTCACAAACGGCAAAGGCGCCGACATCATCTTCGATCCCGTCGGCGGCAGCTATGCGGAAGCCGCCTTGCGCTCGATCGCGTGGGAAGGCCGCTTCCTGGTGATCGGATTTGCCGCCGGCGACATTCCGAAAATGCCGCTCAATCTGGCGCTGTTGAAGGGTTGCGATATCCGCGGCGTGTTCTGGGGCAACTGGGCGCGGCTCAATCCTGCCAAGAACCGCGCCAACCTGCAGAAGCTTGTGCAGTGGACGGCGGAAGGCAGGATCTCATCGCATGTCGACCGCACCTTCCCGCTCGCACAAACCGCCGACGCCTTGAAGGTGCTCGCCGGCCGCAAGGCGATGGGCAAGGTGATCCTGCATCCCTAAACCTTTCAGCAATACTTGTGGCGATCGTTCTTATGGCGGTCGCTGTCCCAGAATGAGACGTCATCGTTTGGTCACGCGCGCGCCTCACGCCGCGACTTAGTCGTTTGTTATTGAACAAAAAGGGTTTCTCGGACGCTCTACCCGCGCGCGATCACATCTTAACCATAAAAAAATCCAGCGCATCGCGCCCCCGTGCCCCAATCATACCCGAATTTCTCCCAATTCATGCCCGTGGTGATCGCTTTTTTGGCGGATTCAACCTGCGAGTTAGGGCCTCAGTAGCGGGGAGTTTCCGAACAACAAGAGCAAGAAAAACTTGTTTCTGGGGCTGCCCCATGGTTGCGTCATAGTTCCGGGGAGTCACCCATGGTGGAACACAAAAACCAGTATCGATCATACGACCCTGACGCCGAGAGGTACGATGGGTATGATGATGAAACACGAGATCCTCCCGTAGGGTCTTACAAGTTCGGACGGTCGGCCAAGGATCATTCGGTCCCGCTGTTTCTCTCCGATCCCGAAGGCGAACCGGAGCCGGACGAATTCGCAATTCCCCTGCGGAACTCCAGGAGGCTGTCGATCTCGTCGAAAATCCTGGCCAGCGTCTTGGTAGCGGCAGCGGTGGCGATCCTGTTCGCGCTGTTCTCGTCCGATGACATGCGCAACATCGCCATCAATACCAAGGCATCGTTTTCCGCCGTTCTACCCGGGCCTTCGGTTGCGGCGCAGCCGGACTCCGTGCAGCCCACGGCAAAGGACATCCAGTCAAAGAATCCGGCGCTGGCGGCGCCGGCAAACATGGCGGCCGCCGTTCCGCCGCCCAACGTTCAGGCGCCTGGCGGTCAAAGCAAGACGATGATCGCGATGGCGCCGTCGCGCGAGGACATCACGACGGCCTATCAGAGCGCGCTGCAAGGCCGCGCGCCGGCCGCCGCGCCGCCGGCCGGCATTGCCGCTCCGGCGGCGCCGGTCAGACGGCTTGATCCCGACGAACTCGCCACCCTGATGACGCGGGCCAAGGGCCTGCTGGCGGCGGGCGACATTCCGCCGGCGCGGCTGCTGCTCGAACGCGCCGCCGACGCGCAAGACCCGACCGCGGCATTTATGCTGGCACAAACCTACGATCCGGCCGTGCTTGGAACGCAGGATGCCCGCAACATCATTCCCGATCTCGAGGTGGCGCGCACTTGGTACCAGCGGGCCGTCCAGCTCGGCTCGGCCGAGGCGCAGCGCCGCCTCAGTCAAATGCAATAGGCTTCATTCCAATTAGGGAACCAGCAAAATGCGACGTTTAATCGGATTGGCACTCTTTGCCAGTATGATCGCTTGTGGCTTCGCGGCGCGGGCCGCTGAGGAAGGTGAATTCGACCCGGCAAAAGTCAGCGAAAGCCTGAAGGCGATCTTCCAGTTCGGATCGGCGGACACAAAGAAGGCGTTGAACTCCAACACGGTGACGCTGATCTCCGGCACCATCGGCGGCACCTATGTCCAGTTCGGGGCGGATCTCGCTTCCGTGCTCGACGACGGAAACAAGTTGCGCGTACTTCCGATCGTCGGGCGCGGTTCTGTGCAGAGCGTCGCCGACATCCTGTTCCTGCAAGGCGTCGATCTGGGAATCGTGCGCTCCGACACGCTCGACTATCTCGAGAAAAAGGGCTTTGCCAAGGACATCAAGAAGCAATTCACCTATGTGACCAAGCTCTACAATGAAGAGTTGCATGTCATCGCTTCGAAATCGATCCGCAATCTGAAGGAGCTCGACGGCAAGACCGTCAGCGTCGACCTTCCCAATGGCGGCACTTTCGTGACGTCGCTGACCGTGTTCGAGCGGCTCGGCATCAGGCCGAACGTCGTCTATATCGAGCAACGAATTGCGCTGGAAAAGATGAGGGCCGGCCAACTCGATGCCGTGATCGTTTGTGGGGGCAAGCCGTACAAGTCCGTGAGTTCGTTCAAGGACGATCAATTCCATCTGGTTACGGTCGACTACGACAAGCCGCTGCAGAACGACTACTTGCCGGCAACGCTGAGCTCGAAGGACTATCCGAACCTGATCGCCGAGGGCGAGAAGGTCGACACCATCGCGGTTCCGGCCGTGCTTGCCGCCTACAATTGGGCGCCCAACACCGAACGCTACCGCAAGCTTGCGAATTTCGTCGACGCCTTCTTCACCAAATTCCCGACCTTCCAGCATCCTCCCTTCCATCCGAAGTGGAAGGAAGTCTCGCTGTCGGCCCCGCTTGCGGGGTGGAGCCGCCTGCCTGCCGCCCAACAGTGGCTCGACAAGAACAATCTCCAGCCGATGGCGGCGCGCGACAGGTTCGATTCGTTCCTGCAACAAAATCCGGCGGCCGCGGCAAGAGTCCAATCGGATACCGACAAGGAGGTGCTGTTCAAACAGTTCCAGGCCTGGGAAGCGGAGCGAAACGTGCGGGCGCAGGCAGCTCAGGCGGCACAGCAGCCTCACCCCGAGCGCCAATAGTTCGCACTACCCGAGCTAGTCGATCGGCGCAAAGATCTCCTGATCGGCACCGACGCCTTTGAGCGAAAAGGTGCCGACGGATTGCGCCGCAACTCCGCCCGCCCTGACAAAATCGGCCGACAGCAACAGCTGCCGTCCGAGTTGGCGGCACATCAATTCAATGCGCGCGGTCAGATTGACGGCGGGCCCGATCACCGTGAAATCGAGCCGGGTATCGCTGCCGATATTGCCATACATCACGTCGCCAAGATGCAAGGCAAGGCCGTACTCGATGCGCGGCCGACCGGTATTGCCTCGCCTTTCGTTCTCCTCCATCAGCGAACCTTGCGCGCGCGCTGCTGCGATCAACGCCGCTTTGCAGGTCTTGGCAGCGTCATCCCCGATCGGGAAAATCGCCAGCATCGCGTCGCCGATGAATTTCAGGATTTCGCCGCCTTGGCTCGCGACCGCATCGCACATCGGGCCGAAATAGCAATTGAGCAGATCGATCAGCGCGTCGCGCGACAATGCTTCGGAGAGGTTGGTGAAGCCGCGCAAATCGCACAGCCAGATCACCGCGCGGATGGTTTCGCCGGTGCCGCGCTGGATCTGGCCCTCCAGCACGCGCCCGCCGGATTGTTGTCCAACATAGGTATCGAGCAAGGTCCGGGCCGTGCGGCGTAGCGCCTGCACTTCGAGATTGAACGCGACGGCAGCGATCATCGCCTCGAACAGTTTTAGTTCATCGGCTTCAAAACCGCCCGGACGCCGTGTGGCGAGCGAAAGCGCCTTGTGGCTGCCATCGGCGAACGGCACCGAATGCACGATATAATCGGTATAACCATCGCGGCGGAGGTCTTCGAGAATGGGGAATTCGCCCTCTCGCGCGGGAGCGGTGAGGTCGCAGCGGACCGGACCGCCACCTTCATAGGCGATTCCAATCGGGCTGTTCGATAATATCGCCGCGACGCCCGGTTCGGTCCGAAACAGCCGCTCGGTCGTGCCTTGGCCGAGCTCCCAGAGACCGCTGAAGGAGAAAATCTGCGGATGCAGGATCGGCACGCCGGTGGTGATGCGCGCGACATCGACGCCTGACGCGCGCAGTTCGTGCGCGAAGGCATCGAGAAATTCGCTGGAATCGGCGCGCTTGCGCGCATCCGTCATCAGCCAGCGGATCACCGGGTGGGTTTCGTCTCTTGCGATCAAGTCCAGCACGATTGGGCCTTAGCCCTCGCGGTCGATGCCGCGCTTCAACGCGGCGCGGGCGGCATCGCGATGCTCCGGCGTGATATGGCTCGCGACCAGCCGGATCGCGGTCGCTAGCACCGCCGCATCGTCGGTGAAGCCGAGCACCGGCAGCATGTCGGGGATGAAGTCGAACGGTAGGATGAAATAGGCGATGGCCCCGAGCAACGCCGCCTGCACGTGGCGCGGCGTCTCCTTGTCGAACGCGCAGTAATAGGCGGCGAGCAGATCCTCGGCGAACGGGATTCTGGCCAGCACCCGTTTCAGCTTGATCCAGAAGCGCCGGCGCACGCTTTCGCGGTCTTCGGCGAGCCGGTCGGCCGGCTCAAACCCGACGGTGTGTTCGGATGCCATCGTTCAGGGCTCCCTGGAAACCGACACGACGGATGGTCGCGCTGCATGTCCCAAAAGCTGGGGATTTGGCAAAGCCCCTGCAAGCCCATAGAGGCACTGCAAGGCATACAGGCCGCTGCAAGGTATCAGGCGACGCCGAGCTGTCTTGCGATCGCGTTCATCGCTTTCGCAAGCTCGATATCCTTTGCGGTGACCCCGCCGTCGTCATGGGTGGCGAGGACCACTTCCACCGTCTTGTAAACGTTGCGCCATTCCGGGTGATGGTCGTTCTTTTCCGCGACCAGGGCGGCGCGGGACATGAAGCCGAAGGCTTCGTTGAAATCCTTGAAGGTAAAGGTCCGCCCGATCGCCTCGCGGCCCGTCGTTTCTGCCCAGCCAGGCAGCCCCTGCAAGGCCGATTTCCGCATCTCCGCCGACAGCCGTTCCGCCATAACCGCCTCCGTTTTCTGGGCATCCTATCCTAGCATTTTCGGGCATTCGAGGTCCAAGGCCCGCCGTAGCCAGCCTCCGGTAACCATGACGCAGATGTAACCCCGCTTGGCCGCGGAATTTGCTACAACGCCGCAATAACCGAATTGGCAAGATGAAATTGAGCATCAAACGATTGTTTGCCAGGTCGATGACCGGGGGTTTTGACCTTCTCGATCCGCCAGTGCAGCCGCCGCCACGTTCGGCGGCTCGCCGGACGATGCTCATCACCCTGGCAGGACTGCTCGCCATCGTCGGCGCGCTCGCCGGCGCCTATTATTTCGCGATGCGGCCGGTGACCCTGCGGATCGCGGTCGGACCTGCCAACAGCGACGACGTCAAGCTCGTGCAGGCGTTGACCCAGGCCTTCACCCACGCCCACGGTCAGGTCCGGTTACGCCCGGTGCAGACCGACGGTGCAACCGCCAGCGCCAAGGAACTCGCCGACGGCAAGGTCGATCTCGCCATCATCAGAGGCGACCTCGACGTGCCGAAGAATGCCCAGGCCGTGGCGACGCTGCGCAAGAACGTCGCGGTATTATGGGTGCCTCCACCGGCAAGGGGCAAAGCCAAGAAGACCGGGGCGAAGATCACGAAGATTTCGCAGCTCGCAGGCCGCCGTGTCGGCGTCGTCGGCCGCACCCAGGCCAATGTCAATCTGCTCAAGGTGATCCTGCAGCAATATGGCGTCGATCCGGGCAAGGTCGAGATCGTCCAGTTCCCCGCGCCGGAAGCCGTGGAAGCCATCCGCAATCAGAAGGCGGATGCATATCTGGCGGCCGGACCCGTCAACAGCAAAATCACCGCCGATGCGATCGCGGCATCGACCAAGGATGGCGGCACGGCGACGTTCCTCGCCATCGATTCGAACGAGGCGATTGCGCAAAACCATCCCGCCTACGAAGCCGCCGAGATTCCGGCCGGCGCGTTCGGCGGCTCGCCCGACCGGCCCGAGGATGAGGTGAAGACGATCAGCTTCGCCCACCACATCGTGGCGCGCAAAGGCCTTTCGGAGGCGACCATCGCCGCCTTCACCCGGCAATTATTCGCCGTCCGCCAGCAGTTGATGACGGAGTTCCCGCTGGCTGCGAAGATCGAAACGCCCGATACCGACAAGGACGCCGCCATCCCCGTGCATCCCGGCGCCGCCGCCTTTGTCGACGGCGAGGAAAAAACCTTCCTTGACCGCTATAGCGATTACATCTGGTGGGGGCTGATGGCGCTGTCGGCGATGGGTTCGCTCGGCGCCTGGTTCGCCGGCTATCTGAAAAAGGACGAGCGCGGCAACAATACCTCGCTGCGCGAACGGCTCCTGGAAATGATCGCGGCGGCAAGGCGCTGCGATTCCACCGAAGAGCTCGACCAGATGCAGGCCGAGGCGGACGATATCCTGCGCGACACGCTGCTCTGTTTCGACCATGGCGCGATCGAGGAAGGCGCGCTCGCCGCCTTTAATATCGCGCTCGAGCAGCTCCATCACGCGGTCGCCGACCGCAAGGCGCTGTTGCTCAGCATTGCGCAAAATCTGCAACGCGCCGGCGCACAATTCCGCGCCACCGGGACGCTGTGAATACCAGCTCGCTGTAATTAGCCCGTCATATAATCTTCCTAGGTCTGTCGGAGCTTTCAGTACATTCCGACGCCCAACTCAGGAGGCTTAAATGCCGATCCAAATCAGGAATTTCCGCGGCTTGACCCGCCGGCGCTTTCTCTCCACGGCGGCCGCGACCGGTGTCGATGCGATTGCGATGCCCTATCTCAGCCGCGCCGCCGACCGGCCGATCATCACCCATGGTGTGCAATCCGGCGACGTCGGCGCCGATGGCGGCGTGGTGTGGGCGCGCGCCGACCGGCCGTCGCAAATGATGGTCGAGGTCGCGACCACGGAATCCTTCAACAACGCGCGGGTTTTGCCGCCGATCGCGGCGCTGCCCGAAAGCGACTTCACCGCGAAAATGCTGCTGGAAAACCTGCCTTCGGGCCAGGATATCTTTTATCGCGCCCGGTTCCGCGACCTGTCGCATCCCGACATTTCGAGCGAGCCGGTGGTCGGCCGCTTCCGCACCGCGCCCGGCGACCGCCGCGATGTCAGCTTCGTTTGGGGCGGCGATGTCGCCGGACAGGGCTGGGGCATCAATCCCGACGACGGCGGCATGGTCACCTACGCCGCCATGAGGAAGCACAGGCCGGATTTCCTGATTCATTCCGGCGACACCATCTATGCCGACGGCGTGATTGCGGCCGAGGTGAAACTGCCCGACGGAAAAATCTGGAAGAACGTCACGATCCCTGAAAAAGCAAAAGTCGCCGAGACGCTCGACGAATTCCGCGCGGCGCACAAATACAATTTCCTCGACGACAATGTGCGTGCCTTCAACGCCGAGGTGCCGATCTTCGTGCAGTGGGACGACCACGAGGTCATGAACAACTGGTCGGCCTCAAAGGAGATTCCAGCAGCCTACAAGGTACGCGACATCTCCTTGCTCGCCGCGCGCGCCGCCCGCGCGTTCCACGAGATGTATCCGATGCGCGAGAGCCTCAATGAGCCGGGCCGGGTCTATCGCAGCTTGAGCTACGGACCGCATCTCGACGTGTTCATGCTGGACGAGCGCAGTTATCGCGGCCCCAACGGTCCGAACCAGCAGACCACCTACGGCCCAGACGCCTACTTCATCGGGCCCGATCAGTTGTTGTGGCTGAAGCGTGCGCTGTTAAACTCGCGTGCGACCTGGAAGGTGATCGCATCCGACATGCCGCTCAGCCTCATCGTCTATGACGATGCCGCCAACAAGAAGGGCTCGGAGGCCTTTGCGCAAGGCGACGGCCCGCCGCGCGGCCGCGAGCTCGAGATCGCCGATATCCTGCGCTTCATCAAGACCTCAGGGGTTACCAACACGGTGTGGCTGACCGCGGACGTGCACTACGCCGCCGCGCATTACTACAATCCCGACAAGGCGCAGTTCCAGGAGTTCGATCCGTTCTGGGAATTCGTCTCCGGCCCCCTGCACGCCGGCACGTTCGGACCGAACGAGCTCGACAACACGTTTGGCGCCGAGGTGAAGTTCATCAAGGCGCCGGGCCTCGACAAGCAGAACCTGCCGCCGTCGGCCGGCATGCAGTTCTTCGGCCACGTCAGAATAGACGGCGCGTCCGGGCAGATGACGGTGACCTTGCGCGACCGCGCCGATGTCGCGCTATGGTCGACGACGCTCGATCCCAAGCTCGGATAGATTTCAACGCTGATTGGGATCGGCGGCGAGGCCCAGCAACGCCGCTTGCAGCGCCGCGGACGAACAGGGTTTTGGCAGCCTCGGCTTGTCCGAGAACGCCGCGGGTACACCGGCGTCGGCACCATAGCCGGTGACAAAGATGTAGGGAATCTTCAACGCGTCGAGCCGCTCGGCGATCGCAAAGCTCTTTTCGCGGATCAGGCTGACGTCGAGCAACGCAAAATCCGGCGTGCGTTCGGAAATCATATCCAGCGCTCGCGCAACGCTGCTCGCCGTGCGAACCGCCGTCACCCCGAAACCGAAGATCGTGTCCTCGAAGTCGAGCGCGATGATCGGATCATCCTCGACAATCAGCACGTCTTTGGGCAGGGCGGGGATGTCGGGAGAACCGGGTTCCATGATTAATCACAAGTGGGATGGGTATTCAGGACGACCGGCGCCAACCCCTGGGCAGCACATCGACGGGTTCCCCGGAACGAAACCATCACATGGTCGTTCTACTGTCTGTGCACTTGTGAACATAAGTTCCCGCCACGACCAGCTATTTTGCCTCGGCACAGGAGACCTTGGTATGGATGCGCGGTGCGAAACGGCTGCTGAGGGCGATACCCGACCCTACAACAATCTGCTGCGGCGGCTCAATGCCGCCGACTTCGCGCTGATAGCGCCGCATCTCGCGGCACAAGAGGCCGATGCCAGCACGGTGCTCTACTATCCAGGCGACAATGTCGAGATCGTTCACTTTCCCTGCGGGCCGTCGCTTGCCTCCTATCTCGTTGCCAACGAGGACGGTCGCGACGTCGAAACCATCCTGGTCGGCCGCGAGGGTGCCGTCGGCGGTATCGTCAGCCAGGGATTCTTGCCGGCCTATACCCGCATCATGGTCAAGTTCGGCGGACCGTTTGTCCGGATTTCCATCGGCAGGCTGGACGCGGCCAAGGCAGAGTCGAAGACGCTGTGCAACGTGTTCGCGCGTTACGCCGATTGCATGCTGGCGCAGATTTTCCAGTCGACCGCCTGCAATGCGATCCATTCGATCGAGCAGCGCACCGCGAAATGGATCGTCTCGGCGATGGAGCGCACCGACGGCGACAACGCCGTGCCGCTGACGCACGAACAACTCGCGACCCTGCTCGGGGTCGGCCGCAGCTATACCAGCCGGGTGATCCAGACCTTCAAGTCGGAAGGTATTTTGGAAACCAGGCGCGGCTCGATCCTGGTGCGCAACGCCGACGCCCTGAAGGCCAGGGCCTGTCTCTGTAACGAATCGGTCAAAAATCATTTTGAGGAAGTGTTGCGCGGGGTCTATCCGACGGAAGAGGCGGCAAGCTCCTGAGAGAGCTACTTTGCCGGCCAAATTCAACCAACCAAATGCGAAACAAGCCATTGTTTTTTGACGTTTTCTGAATATATTGCGTCGCAACGCGTAAGGTATGCCCGGTCCTGTTGGCCGGGCTTCCTTTTTGGGGCGATGCACCCAGCGAAAATCAGTTTTTGAGCGTGGCCCGGAAACAGGATCCCGGTTTTTCCGGCGAGATCGCGCTAAAACCTTTGCACGACCAGAAGAAGAGCCATGAACCTTCGCAACGTCGCTATCATCGCCCACGTCGACCACGGCAAGACCACGCTGGTCGACCGCCTGCTGCAGCAGTCCGGTACCTATCGCGAGAACCAGCGCGTGGTTGAACGCGCCATGGATTCCAACGATCTGGAGCGTGAGCGCGGCATCACCATTCTGGCGAAGGCCGCCTCGGTGCAGTGGAAGGATACCCGCATCAACATCGTCGATACCCCCGGCCACGCCGATTTCGGCGGCGAGGTCGAGCGCATCCTCAACATGGTCGACGGCGCCTTGGTGCTGGTCGACGCCGCTGAAGGTCCGCTGCCGCAAACCAAATTCGTGGTGTCGAAGGCGCTGAAGGTGGGCTTGAAGCCGATCGTCGTCATCAACAAGGTCGACCGCTCGGACGCGCGGCCGACCGAAGTAATCAACGAGGTATTCGACCTGTTCGCCGCGCTGGACGCCAGCGAGGAGCAGCTCGATTTCCCGATTCTCTATGGCTCGGCCAAGCAGGGCTGGATGGCGGAAAGGCCGGAGGGCCCAAAAGACAAAGGCATGCAGCCGCTGTTCGACCTGATCCTGCGGCATGTTTCGCCGCCGACCGTCGAAGACGGGCCGTTCCGGATGATCGGCACCATTCTGGAAGCCAATCCCTATTTGGGCCGCATCATCACCGGCCGCATCACCTCCGGCTCGATCAAGCCCAACCAGGCGGTGAAGGTGCTCCACGCCGACGGCAAGGTGATCGAGCAGGGACGCCTTACCAAGATCCTGGCGTTCCGCGGCATCGAGCGTACCCCGCTGGAGGAGGCCGAGGCCGGCGACATCATCGCCATTGCGGGCCTCACCAAGGGCACCGTGGCCGATACCTTCTGCGACCCTTCCGTCGATACGCCGCTGAAGGCGCAGCCGATCGACCCGCCGACGGTGGCGATGTCGTTCATCGTCAACAACTCGCCGCTCGCCGGGACCGAAGGCGACAAGGTGACGAGCCGCATGATCCGCGACCGGCTGTTGCGCGAAGCCGAGGGCAATGTCGCGCTACGCGTCACTGAGGCCTCCGACAAGGATTCAATGGAAGTGTCCGGCCGCGGCGAATTGCAGCTCGCGATCCTGATCGAGACCATGCGCCGTGAAGGCTTTGAGCTATCGGTGTCGCGGCCGCGCGTGGTGCTGAAGAAGGATGAGGCGACCGGCGCGTGGCAGGAGCCGATCGAGGAAGTCGTGATCGACGTCGACGAGGAGCATTCCGGCGTCGTCGTGCAGAAGATGAGCGAGCGCAGGGCCGAGATGATCGAGATGCGGCCCTCCGGCGGCCACCGCCTGCGGCTGGTGTTTTACGCGCCGACCCGCGGCCTGATCGGCTATCAAGGCGAATTGCTCACCGATACCCGCGGCACCGCGATCATGAATCGCCTGTTCCACGGCTATGCGCCCTACAAGGGCGACATCCAGGGCCGCCGCAACGGCGTGTTGATCTCCAACGATCAGGGCGAGGCGGTGGCGTATGCGATGTTCAAGCTGGAGGACCGCGGCCCGATGATGATCGAACCGGGCTGGAAGGTCTACAAGGGCATGATCGTCGGCGAGCATACCCGCGACAACGACCTCGAGATCAATGTGCTCAAGGGCAAGCAGCTCACCAACATCCGCACCACCTCGAAGGATGAGGCGGTGCGGCTGACGCCGCCGATCAAGATGACGCTGGAAAAGGCGCTCGCCTATATTGAGGACGACGAGCTGGTCGAGGTGACGCCGAAGTCGATCCGGTTGCGCAAAAAGTTCCTCGACGCCAACGACCGCAAGCGCGCCGAAAAGGCCAAGGAGGCGGTGGCTTGAGCGGACTATTGGCTTAGGCGCCTGTTTAGACGACGGTGATATAGTCCATGTCCCTCCCCTCCGAAGTCGATATCGCCATCATCGGCGCGGGCGCCGCGGGCCTCGGCGCCGCGCACGCGCTGAAGGATTCCGGTCTGTCTCTGATCGTGCTGGAAGCGCGGATGCGCGTCGGCGGCCGCGGCCACACCATCATGGCGGCATCCGACATCACCTTCGACCTCGGCTGCGGCTGGCTGCATTCGTCGGACCAGAATTCGTTCGTTCCGATTGCCGAGAAGTTGAATTTCGAGATCGACAAGACCCTTCCGCCCTGGCGCGAGCGGGCTGTCGGCAAGGCGTTTCCACCGAAGGAGCGCGAAGACTTCATCCAGGCGCTCGACGAATTCTATGACCGCGCCGAGCAAGCGGCCAAGGAAAACAGGAAGAGCGGCCGTGACAGCGCCGCCAGTCTCTATCTCGAGCCCGGCAATCGCTGGAACCCGATGATCGATGCGATCTCGACCTATGTGAACGGCTGCGAGCTCGACCAGGTTTCGATCCTCGACATGGACGCCTACGAAGACACCAACCTCAATTGGCGGGTGCGGCGCGGCTATGGTGCGCTGATGGCGGCCTATGGCGAGGGCCTGCCGCTCGCGCTGAACTGCAAAGTAACGCGCATCGACCATTCGGGGAAGCGCGTGCGTATCGAGACCTCGCGGGGCATTTTAACCGCGAAAAAAGCGATCGTGACCGTGCCGACCAATCTGATCGCGAGCGAGGCGATCCGTTTTCACCCGGCGCTGCCGGCGAAAGTGGATGCCGCGGCAGGCCTGCCGCTCGGGCTCGCCGACAAGGTGATGCTGGCGCTGGACGAGGCGAACGGCTTGCCGAAGGACGGCAATTTGCGCGGCGCCACCATGCGCACGGAAATGGGCACGTTTCACTTGAGACCGTTCGGGCAGCCCTGCATCGAAGGCTTTTTCGGCGGACAATTCGCCAAAGCGCTGGAGGATGCGGGTGACGGCGCGATCGCAGCCCAAAGCATCGACGAGATCGCGGGCTTCCTCGGCAACGATTATCGGAGGAAACTGAAGCCGCTTGCGGAATCACGCTGGGCGCGCGACCCGTTCGCGCGCGGCTCCTATTCGCACGCGCTACCCGGCCATGCCGGAAAACGCGCCGTGCTCGCCGCGCCCGTCGATGGCCGCCTGTTTTTTGGCGGCGAGGCGACCTCGCCGAACTTCTTCTCCACCGCGCACGGCGCAAGGGATAGTGGCGAGCGGGTGGCGGGCGAGGTGCTGGCGAAGAAATGATCCCGTCATTCCGGGATGCGCGAAGCGCAGACCCGGAATGACGGTGCTGGTTCTTACTCCATCACCCTCGCCCGCATCGCCGCATCCGGCATGAAGCACGTCTCGTACTTCCCGAAAATCCGGTAGCGGTTGCGCGCGAGGAAGCTGTAGAGCGCGTCACGCATCGGTTTTGGCACCACGAACAGCACGCGCACAAAACCCCAGCCGGGCAGGTTCGACAACACCGTCAGCGCGGCGTCGGATTTGAAGTAAGCCATGCCGCCGTGAATGACGGCGTTGGTATCGGGATCGCCAACGTCGATGCCGAGGGCCTGCGCCAATCGGGTACCGTAAGGCGACTGGATCGGCGTGAAGCGAAAGCGCGCCCCCGCGTCGCGCGCGACGACGAAGCGGACCCAGCGCGAGCAGAACACGCAGACGCCGTCGTAGAGGATGACCTCGTCATCGGGCCATTGGCTCATGGCTAGCGCCTTTATTTTTGACGCGTTTTCTTGACGCGAACCGGTTCCCACTTCGCTTGAAAACGCTACCGGCTATCCGGCGTCAGCAGCGCCACCATTATCAGCACGATCGCAGGCCCGGTCTTGACCAGTGCGCCGAGCGGCTCGATCCACAGATCCGGCGTCAGGATCGCGGTCCCCGCCATATAACCGAGCGACACGGCGATGCCCGCGATCAATCCGGCAGCGCAGCTGCGGCGAAAGGCGATGAGGATACCGATTGTCATGTCCATCAGGCTTGTGCCGATCGTAACCGGCGCAACAAGCGATGGCGGAAAACCGTGCGAGCTCAGAATCGCGGCGGCGGCACGATAGGAGATAAACAGCGCGATAAAACCGGATGCGATCCAGAAAACCGCAAGGCTTGCAATCACCAGCGCTTTGATCAGGAAAAGCCGGGCGAACCATTTGTCCTGAATGGTGGCGGAACGCTGTCCCACCATTTGCGAGATCGTTTCGGGCACGATGCCGGTGGCGGCCATCCAGGCCGCCGGATCGCCGGTGACGCCGCGGCGCAGTTCGGCGATCGCGGTGGCGCGCATCGGCGGCATCCAGCCGAGCCGATTGGCGAGATCGCCGAGCTTTGCGCCGAGGTCGAGCATAAACTCAGGCATCGTCAGCTGCGGGTAATCGGCGCTGCCGAACGCAAAGCGGAATTGCTCGATCACGCCAGAGAGCGTGACTTTCTGAGGCTGCATCAGATCCCAGGTCACGGAGCTTGCGGACGCATCGTCGATATCGCGGCCGGCGAGCCAGGCGATCGTCGCCGAAATATCCTCGACCGCGACGGGACGAAAAATCGTGCCGGATTCGCACGGAGGCAAATCAAGCGGGAAGGCCGCGAGCGCGCGCAACATCGCACTGCCGCCATAGGCTGCGGGCGCGACCACAAAACCCGGCCGCAGGACCGCATGCGGAATCGTCGATGCCGCGATCAGCCGCTCGGCCTCGCGTTTTGTCACGCTGAAGGCGGTACGGTCCTCTTCTGGCGCGCCGGGAATGGAGATATGAACGAGCCGGATGGCGCGTCCGCTGTCACGGATCGCTTGCAGCAGTCGCGCGACAAAATCGTGGTGCACCGCGCCGGTGTCGCTGCCCGGCCCGTCCTGCAGCACGCCGAGGCAGTTCACCACCACATCCACGCCATGATCTTCGATCAGCCGCGCCAGCGCAGCCGGCTTCATCGCCAGGATCGGCAGCTCCAGGTCGAACGCGCCGACCCTGTGCGACGGGGAAAATTTTCGCGCGACCCCGATCACATCAAAGCCGCGCGCTCGCAAATCATCGGTGACGAAGCGTCCGATCAATCCGGACGCGCCGAGCACAAGGATTTTTTGGGCAGGCGTTTCTGCGTTCATGGGCTGGCTCAGAAGGGTTTTGCGATCATCAGCCACAAGATGATCATAACCGAGCCGAAGCCGGGGACGCCGAGCCAACACCAGCGGCGAAACAGCGCATAATAGCGCGGCGGCAGCGGCAGGCTTTCCACCTGCGCTTTTCGCGCCAGATTGCGCATTTCGATCTGCATGAAGATCACGGGAATCCAGAACAGCCCGGCCACCACGTAAAGCCCGACCGAGGCCGCGAGCCAGCGCTCGGAGAATGCCGTCGCCGACAATTCCATCAATATCCCGCCGCTGACAGGCTGCAGGATGATGGCCGTCAGCGTGAACAGCACGTCGGCGGTCACGACTGTCGCCGCCGTGCGCGCGATGAACCCCGCGTCGCCGCTTCGATGCGCCATCAGCATGAAAAACGCGATACCGGTCCCGGTGCCAAGAATGACGATGGCGCCGAGCACGTGCAGATATTTGACCAGGAAATAGAGCGTCATTGCTTTTTCGCCGCCGCCGGAGATTGCAGCTTCAGCGCGCGATCAAGATCGGGGCCAGCGATCCTGACCCCGCTCTCGGTCTCGACCAGCCAGTGACCTTCGCTCCCCGAAGGCGCCAGGACGCGAAAATCCACTCTGCCGCCACTAGAACGGAAGGCGCCGGCAAGCCGTCGCGACAGATCGGGCGAGAAGTAACTGTCATTGGCCGCCACCAGCCAGGTCACCGGCACGCGCGCAGTCTTGCCAAACTCGCCCGCCGAAGCCACAAGCGTGTGCGGCGCGCAGACCTGATTGGGAAAATCATTGGCGTGGCCGCCGCGCCCGGGCGCAAATGCGATGATGGCCGAGATGTTCTTGGCATTCTCACCGGCCAGCGCCGGCGCCCCCCAGCCGCCGGCCGAATGGCCGACAATGACGGCACCGTCTTTCCTGATGAAGGGCTGGGCGCGCAGAAATTCCAGCGGCAGTGCGATCTCATCGGCGGTAGCGCGCGCGGCATGGACGTAGTCGGCGTCGTCGCAGCCGCCCTGATCCTCAAGGTATTTTCCGCCTATGACGCCATGGCCCAGGCGTTCCGGCACCAGCACCGCAAAACCCCGCGCCACCAGAAATGCCGCCAGCGCACGGTATTCCGGCTGCGGCATTTGCGCGCGACGCAGCACATTTTGCGTGGTCGCGTGCGCGATCAGGGCGAGCCGGAACGGACCTTCGCCTTGAGGGCGAAACAGCACCGCGTGTGCCGAGACAGGGCCCCGGGCGTCGGCACCCGCCATTGCTGCTCGCGGTTGGGCTCGCCTTCGGGCCCTTGCGCGCCGAGCGGCGGCTCGGCCAGCGCGGCCTGGCCGGCGAGGCTCTCGCAAACCAGCAGCGCGAGAAACGGCTTTGCCGAGCGCATTAATTGCCTGACCAGCGAATCAGATTCGAGTTCGGATGCGTCACAGCATAGCGGCGAATCACGTCCGTCATATTTTTCCGTGAACTGGATTTTGTGTGACGTGCGATCGATATGGTTTTTTGCGCTTCCGCGCATCATCGGGATGTCGGCTGAGGCCAGCTTCCTGTCCTCTTTCGGCACATTCAAACACAAAACTGATGCAAAAAGTCCACACGTTAACCGATAATTAAGGATAGACCTTGAAGCGGGCGCGCCGACTTGCTTTGATCGCGCCCATGAGCACAACCCTGATCGAGGTCCGGCCGGCCAGAGCTGCTGACGCAGCCGCGGTTGCGTCTACCCATGACGAGGCCTGGCGTTCGGCCTATCAGGGCATCATTCCCGGTGCCGAGCTGGAAAAGCTGATCAACCGCCGCGGCCCGCATTGGTGGGACAGCGCCATCCGCAAGGGTAGCCGCGTCAGCGTGCTGGTGTTCGGCGACAAGGTCGCCGGATACGCCAATTACGGGCGCAACCGCGCCCGCAGCCTGCACTTCGAAGGCGAAATCTACGAGCTCTATCTGCGCCCGGAATTCCAGGGCCTCGGCTTCGGCCGCCGGTTGTTCACCGCCGCGCGGCGCGACCTTTTGCAGAGCGGGCTGAAGAGCATGGTGGTATGGGCGCTCTCCGATAACGATCCGGCGACGGAGTTTTATCGCGCGCTCGGCGGCCGCATGGTCGCGCGCAGTTCAGAAAAGTTCGGGCCCAAATCGCTCGACAAGGTCGCCTTCGCCTGGGCTAACTAGGCCGCCGTTTCTGAGCGGCGGCGGCCCGACGACCCCGACACCTATTCAAAAGCCCTACGGAGCCAGCCATGCGCATTGACGCCATCCCGATCGGCATCGATCCGCCGCGCGAAGTCAACGTCATCATCGAGGTCCCCGTGGGCGGCGAACCGATCAAATACGAGATGGACAAGGAGGCCGGCACGCTGGTGGTCGACCGGTTTCTCTATACCGCCATGCGCTATCCCGGCAATTACGGCTTCATCCCGCATACGCTGTCGGGCGACGGCGATCCCTGCGACGTCCTGGTCGCCAACACCCGCGCGATCGTCCCGGGCGCGGTGATCAGCGTGCGGCCGGTCGGCGTGCTGCTGATGGAAGACGAGGCCGGCGGCGATGAAAAGATCATCGCGGTACCGTCGTCGAAATTGACCCAGCGCTACGACAAGGTGAAGAGTTTTGGCGACCTACCCGAGATCACGCTGGCCCAGATCCAGCACTTCTTCGAGCACTACAAGGATCTCGAGCGCGGCAAATGGGTGAAGGTGCTGCGCTGGGGCGCGGCGGAGGATGCGCACCGGCTGATCGAGGAGGGTATCGCGCGGGCGAAGGGGAAGTGACGACGTAGTCGTCATTCCGGGCGATGCCAAGCATCGGACCCGGAATCTGGAGATTCCGGGCTCGCTCGCTTCGCTCCCGCCCCGGAATGACGGCGCCAAATTACACCGCCGGCTTCGGCAGTCCGGCAATCGCGCACGCCGCCCGCAGCGTGTTCACCAGCAGGCACGCCACCGTCATCTGGCCGACGCCGCCCGGCACCGGCGTAATCGCGCCGGCGACATCGAGCGCCTCAATAAATGCGACATCGCCGACCGGCCGCGTCTTGCCGTCGGCAGCAGGCAACCGGTTCATGCCGACATCGATCACGGTGGCGCCGGGCTTGATCCAGCTGCCGCGCACCAGCTCGGGCTTGCCGACCGCGGCATAGACCAGATCGGCGCGGGCGGTGAGCTTTGGCAGATCGCGCGAGCGCGAATGGGCAATCGTCACCGTGGCGTTTTCATTGAGCAGCAATTGCAGCAGCGGACGGCCGACCAGGTTGGAGCGGCCGATGACGATGGCGTTCATGCCCTCGAGCGAAGCGTGCACGCTTCGCGTCAGGATGATGCAGCCAAGCGGCGTGCAGGGCGACAGCGCGGCAAAGCCGCTGGCGAGCCGTCCGGCGTTGTTCGGATGCAGGCCGTCGACGTCCTTGGCGGGATCGACGGCGTTGATGATGGTTTCCGTATGAATCGATTTCGGCAGCGGCAACTGCACCAGGATGCCGTGCACGTTCGCATCGCGATTGAGTTTTCCGATTAGCGCCAGCAGATCGGCTTGCGCGACATCGGCCGGCAGCCGGTGCTCGAACGACGCCATGCCGGCTGCTTGCGTCTGGGTGTGCTTGCTGCGGACATAGATTTCGCTGGCCGGGTCATTGCCGACCAGCACCACCGCGAGCCCGGGCATCAGACCATGATCGCGCTTGACGCGGGCGACTTCATCGGCGACGCGGGCGCGAAGTTTTGATGCAATGGCTTTTCCATCGATGATGCGGGCCGTCATCTCAGTCCTTCCTGATGGCGGTTAACTTTCGCAGGCTCTCGCCGAGCTTGGCGGGGTCACCGTCGACGGCGATCTGCTTCAGCCGCGAGGTCATGCCGGACAGGATCCGCACTCTGGCCTTGGGCACGCCGCGCGATTTTGCCATCAGCTCGGCGACCGCGCGGTTGGCCTCACCGCCCTCGGCGATGGCGCGGACCCGGACCTTCACCACGCTGCGTCCGTTGGCGAGCGTCTCGACCCCCTCGATCCCGTCGCGGCCGCCGCGCGGCATCACCCGCAAAGCGACGCTGATGCCGGCGGCGGAATAGCGCCAAGGGTTCATAGAGCCAAAATCAGAAAACGCTGGGATAGATGTAATAGGTGATCACCCGCTCGATGAACATGATGATCAGGATCAGGATGATCGGCGAAATGTCGAGGCCGCCGAGACTGGGCATGAACGAACGGATCGGCGCCAGCACCGGCTCGGTAATGCGGTACAGGAATTCCGCCACTGCCGCGACGAACTGGTTGCGGGTGTTCACGACGTTGAAGGCGATCAGCCAAGACAGGATCGCGGATGCGATCAACAGCCAGATATACAGATCGAGAATGATGAGAATGATGTCGAGGACGGCACGCATGGCTGATGGGCTCTGGCTTGGGACCTCAGCTAGATATCGGTTCCGCGCTCGGCAAACAAGGGAACTTGCCGGCAAATAGCGCGGAAAACGTCGGTTTTCGCCGTTCTTGACTTGGCCTTGGCGCGGATTGTAAATGGCGCCGCTTGTCGGCCGCATCGGTTAGCGAGGCGGCCGCGGAGGGGCCATAGCTCAGCTGGGAGAGCGCGTCGTTCGCAATGACGAGGTCGGCGGTTCGATCCCGCCTGGCTCCACCACGCTTCGCCTTCGGCTACGCGTGGCGCAGCCACGAAAGCCGAAGGCGAAGCGTACCCGGCGTAGCCCGTAAAGCGCGTTCACGCGCGTCTTTGACGCGCTATGGGGCGATGACGGGTCCTACTCCTCTCACTTCCCCGTAAACCGTGGCGGCCGCTTTTCGATGAAACTCGCGACGCCCTCGCGGAAATCGCTGCCGCGCAGCGCCACTACCATTTCGCGGTTGGCATCGATGGTCGCTTCCGCGAGCGTCTGGAACGGGGTGTCGTAAAGCTGCCGCTTGATTACGGCGAGTGCGCTCGGCGAGACATTGTCAGCGAGATCGCGCGCGTAAGAATAGGTCTGCTCGCGCAGTTGATCCGGCGGATACAGCCGATTGACGAGCCCAATGCGTAGCGCCTCCTCGCTTGCGACCCGGCGCGCCGACATCAAGAGATCCAGCGCATTGGCGTGGCCGACGATGCGCGGCAACATCCAGCTGATGCCGTGCTCGGCGATCAGCCCGCGGCGCGAGAAGGCCGTGGTGAACACGGTGTTGTCGGCGGCAAAGCGCAGATCGCAATAGAGCGCGTGCACAAGCCCGATGCCGGCGGTGGCGCCGTTCAGCATGCCGATGACGGGCTTCGGGATCGATGGGTAATAGCCGTAGCGCGTCTGCCAGTCGGGCCGGCGGTTCATGTCGAAGGCCGGCAGGTTGGTGGCGCGCCTGACGTCGTCGGGATCAAGCCCTTTCAGCGCATCCATATCCGCACCGGCGCAGAACGCGCGGCCGGCGCCGGTCAGTACGATGATGCGGACATTGTCGTCGGCAGCGGCCAGCTCCATGGCATGACGCACATCGCGCTCCATGATCGGCGTCCAGGCGTTCATGCGATCGGGCCGGTTAAGCGTGATGGTGGCGATCTTCTCGCTCACCTCATACAAAATATGCTGATAGGTCACCGCGATCTCCCTCACGTTCATCGTTGACGATCGGCGCGCGAACCCTTCGGCCCGCGCGCCAGATAAGCCTGCGCTCACAAGCGTGTGGGCGTCGACACTACCACATCTGCAGTTTTGAAAGGGTCAAGGAAAGCGCGAGAAAGCGCGCGGTTATTCCGCGGCTTCCGATAGGACCGACAGCGGCATGCGCTTGAGCCAGCGATCGATGAAATCCATCAGCCATGCGCGCTCGGCGATGTCAAACACCGCGCGATCGGCGAAATGAAGGTGACGTGGCCGCGCGCCCGGCAAATTCATATTTCCGCGCGCGGTCCAGCAATGCATCATCGCGTAGGTCACATCGGGATGAAACTGAAGGCCGAACGCGTGCCCCGCGCGGAATGCCTGAACCGGGAAGTCATCGCCTTCCGCCAACAACTCCGTGCCGGCCGGAAGTTCGAATCCTTCGCGATGCCAGTGGTAAACCTGATCCGGCCAGTGCGGGCACAGTGCCAACCCCGCCGCCGTGGGGCAGATCGGGTAGTAACCGATCTGGGTCTGGCCTTGCGGATGCGGCGCCACGGGCGCACCAAGTTGCTTGGCTAGCATCTGCGCGCCCAGGCAGATGCCGAGGAATGGCCGCTGCTCCCGGAGCGGGATCTCGATCCAGTCGATTTCCTTTCTCACGTATTCGTCGGGATCGTTGGCGCTCATCGGACCGCCGAAAATCACCGCGCCGGCGTGAGCATCGAGCGTTTCAGGCAGTTGGTCGCCAAAGCGCGGCCGGCGGATATCCAGCCGATGCCCCAGCGCCCGCAACACGTTGCCGACCCGGCCCGGCGTCGACTGTTCCTGATGCAGGATGACCAGCACCGGCGGCCGGGGCTCCGGGCTCGGGAGTGCGTTGCCTTTCGCTACGAAGGGCAGCACATCTTCGCCAACATAATTTGACTGGAACGGCATCGGCTTTGCTTCGGCACCAAAGCGCCAATCTTACCTAAGTGATCGTTAATTTGGTGTGAGTTCGCGCACACTCTGGCGTCAGCGCTTGCCCAATTGGATCCGGGCGATCGCCGCCAGGATAAAGGCGCGGGGAAACAGTCGCAGCAGCGGCGGCAGCATTTTGATGCCGAGGCCCGGCAGCACGACGCGCTTGTTGGCCATCAGCCCGCGATAGCCCTCTTTGGCGACATCGGCCGCCGAGACGTTGAGTATTCTTGAATCAAGCCCGGGCAGGAACCCCGCCCGTTTTTGAAATTCTGACGCCACCGGGCCGGGGCAGACCACGGTCACACGAACGCCGCGAGGCGCGAACTCGGCATGCAGCCCTTCGCTGAACGACAGCACATAGGCCTTGGAAGCATAATAGACCGCCATTCCCGGACCCGGCAGGAAGCCGGCGATCGAGCCCATATTGAGAATGCCGCCGCGATTCTTGATCAAATCGTCTGCGAACCGCAGCGACAGATCCGTCAACGCACGGATGTTGACCGCGATGATGCCGAGCTGCTCGGCGCGGTCCCGCCTGATGGCCTGGCCGAAAATGCCGAATCCCGCATTGTTGAGGAGGTATTCGACCTCCAACCCTTGGGCGGCCAGTTCGGCGGCAATCTTTTCGCCGGCGTCGGGCTGCTCGAGGTCGCATGGAATCACGATTGGCGCCGCACCGCCCGCGGATGTGATTTCACCGGCCAGCGCCGCCAGCCGATCCGCGCGCCGCGCCGTCAGGACCACGCGATGACCGTTCGCGGCAAACACGCGTGCCAGCTCGGCGCCTATTCCTGCCGAGGCACCGGTAATCAGCGTCACACGCTCGGTCACGATCGAATTTCTCTTAAATAGATTGCAGGATATGCTTCGGATGTTCTCGACGAGAGCATACGCCTTAGGCGGGATGCAAGCCATCTGCAAGCATGTCAGACGCCATTATCGGCACGTTCCGACGTGGCGCACTGCCGAATGTACAGCGACATCTTGGGGCTTATCATGCCAGGCAGCGACCAATCGCGCGGCAAATTAAAAATTTGTCATGTCCGGTACCGCACACCGGACTTGACCGCCGCCATTCGCCTGCCGGATCGCCCGCGCTCAGCTTCCCGTGGAAGGAGAAACCCGCCTGGCGGCAACACGGTGCTTGAGATCGATCCGGTCGCGCGCCGAAACCCCGAGCAGATCGGCCGCGCGCCAGACCACATTGTCCTCGAACTCGCTGACCTGGCCGTCGGCATAGACCAGCTCCCACATCATTTCGACGATGCGGAGCCTGCCCTGCTCGTCGACCTGGCGCATGATGACGCTGGTGAAATGATAGAGATCGACCGCCTCGCCCTCGACCAGCGTAGCGGAGGCGATCAATTGATCGGCGGCGCCGGGATCCAAACCAAAATGGCTCTCGATCAGGCCATGAAGCTTGCGCCTCTCGGCATCGGACGGTTCGCCGTCGAGCGAGACCACATGGATCAGAAGCGCGGTCGCCGCCAGCCGATATCCGGTATCGTCGAACGCGTGATCATCATGCGCCTGCGAAGAAACAATTTCGACAATGAATTGGCGCAGTCCGTCCAGCATCGCTTTCCTTACCGAAATCGCGTGAGTTCAATGGTCCGCCGAGGGCTCATAGAGGGTTCGTAAGGCGTTCGTAAGGGCGGCGGTCCGTGACCAATATATGGATTGGAAAAACGAACGGTGCAATGCGGTCAGGTTCCGCCGCTGCATTACGTTTCGGCAATCTCGGTAAACAATCAGCGTGTCATTCCGGGATGGTCCGAAGGACCAGAACCCGGAATGACGGTGATCAGGGAATCTCGTAGACGAGCATCTTGTCGGCGATGCCGCGCAATGCCGCCTGCTTTTGAATCGGCTTGATCGCCTGCCTTTCGAGGATTTCGGCGACCGCAGGTGCATCGATCACCGGTCCGGTAATGTGAATTTCCTGAGATGTCGACAGGCTCTGGACTCTGGCCGCGATATTGACGGTCTGGCCGAAATAATCCTGCCGTTCGTTGAGCATGACGGCAAGGCACGGGCCTTCATGGATGCCGATCTTGACCACGAGATCGTTACTGGCGCGCTCGACATTGAGCTTGTCCATGGCGGCGCGCATCCGCAAACCCGCGACGATCGCGTGCTCGGGCCGCACGAACGTCGCCATCACGGCATCGCCGATCGTCTTTACGACCGCGCCCTTCTCCGAAGAGATGATTTCCAGCAACGCCTGGAAATGCGCACGCACCAGATCGAACGCGGCGAGATCGCCAACCCGCTCGTACAGTGCGGTCGAACCCTTGAGGTCGGTGAACAGGAAGGTCAGCGAGGTGATCTTGAGGCGCTGATCGATGTTGAGATTGTCCGCCTTGAACACGTCGCGAAAAGTCTGGTTCGACAGCATCCGCTTAGCGGTGAGGAACGGCTTGCGCTTGCCAATCAGATCGTGAAGCGCGTCGGCGGCGATGAAGACCGTGGGCAGCGTCCGTACGCCGGCCTGATTGTCGAGCGACAGTCTTAACGGTCCTGGACGCATCGTCCTGGTCCCGACCGGCGCGTGCACCTTGTTATAAATCAGCGAAAGCTGCTGACGCTCCTTGGTCGGTTCGCCCTGAACGTCGATGAACTGGGCGGAATGCGTCACCGGCTCGAACACGATGATGAATTGCTGCGGCAGTTGCAGCGACAGCACCGCCCTTTCGCCGGCCGGCAGCTCGAGCGCATCCAGCGTCACCTCGTCGGTCAACGCTTCGAACAATTCCCTGTTGAGATCGACGCCCGAGCTCCAGAATACCTGCTTGAAATATTCCCAGAGCGGCAGCGTGTTCGGGTCGTGCGCGGCGATCCGCCGGACCCGTGGACTGACCGTGAAGGCGACCTCGACCTGCTCGTCGACGGAGGCTTGGTAACCGCAGGCGCATAATCCGCATTGGTAGTCTTCAGGGCTCAGCGATTTTAGCGTGTCGTGCGCATCCAGCACGCCGCCGCAGCCCGGGCACAGCACGTTCCAGGTGAGGTCGAACAGCCCGAGCCGCGAGGCATGGAGGAAGCCGGAGATCACCCGCTCTTCGTCGAGCCCGGTCTGCTTGGCAAAATCCAGGACATTGATACGGTTGAGCTCGTGATCCTCGCCCTCCTCGATCAGCCGCAATATGGCGTCGGCCACCGCCGGATCGACGGTCTGCTTCAGCACGGAAAACTGGGCCTGGAGGTCGCTCATGCTAAAAGCCTAGCGCATGACCCGGAAAAAGCCTGCCCCGCGCCTGGATAGCGGGGTGAGCACCGGTTTTCGGAAAAAGGTCATGCGCCGTCTAAATGGTATCGCTCTCACCTACATGCAATGCCATCAACGGGACGTGACGGCAAACATCGGCGAGCGGTCGGGCTGGGTGGTCACCACGCCGACCGGTATTACCGGCTCCTTGTCGAGCAGTTCGATGCGGAACGCACCGATCAATTTGGCCAGCGCCAGGGTTGCTTCCACCAGCGCAAAATGCGCGCCGATGCAGATCCGCGGGCCGACGCCGAACGGCAGATAGGCGAAGCGATCCGGCGGCGGCGCCGGTGGCATGAAGCGCTGCGGGATGAAGGCATTGGGATCGCGCCAGAGCTTTTCGTGCCGGTGTAATAGCCACGGCGCGATCAGGATCACGTCATTCTTCGCAACCGGCAGGCCCGCCACCACGTCGGGCGCAATCGCCGCGCGGGCAATCAAGAAGACCGGCGGATAGAGCCGCATCGTTTCATCGATTACCGCGCGGGTGAATTTCAGCCGCTCGATATCGAGCGCGCCTTCCGCGTTGGCACGCTTCACCTCGCTCACCACCTGCTCCTGGGTCAAGGGATCGAGTGCCAGCAGATAGAGCGCCCAGAACAGCGCGGTGGCGGTCGTCTCGTGACCGGCGAGGATCATCGTCGCCACCTCATCGCCGAGTTGTGCGTCGGTGAAAGCTGCGCCGGTCTCGGGATCGCGCGCCGCGCCCATCAGGTCGAACAGGTCGCGCGGCGGGGCGCCGTCATTCTTTCCAGCGGCGCGGCGCACCGCCATCAGCATGGCGATGAACCGCGTCCACCGCTTGCGGAAGCGAGCGCGCGCGAAATCCTGCGGGCTCGGCCACGATAGCGGCAACATCAGATCGAACAAATGCGGGCGCGCCAGCCGCTCGCCATATTCCATCACGAAATCGCGCAGCGCCGCGCCGTGGCGGTCCATCTCGAACGAGAACATGGTGCGGCCGGCGATCTCGAGCGTCATGCGCTGCATGATCCCGCGCAGATCGACCGGCCCGCCGGGCGCGGCCTTGAGCTTGGCGATCGTCTCCTCCGTCACCGCGACCATGTGCGGGACCAGCGTGGCAACCGCGCGCGGCGTGAAGGCCGGCGCCAGCGTCCTGCGCTGGTGTTTCCAGGCACGGCCCTCGGCGATCAGGAGGCCTTCTCCCAGCATCGGGCGCAACACCCGGTAACCCGCCGGTGTGCGCCGGTAATTCTCGTAGTTGTCGACCAGCACATGCCGGATCGCGTCCGGCGTATTGACGATAAAGCTGGAGCGCCCGAAGAAGCGGCCCTGAACGATATCTTCTTCGTAAGCGCGCTGCCCCCAGATCGAGATCGCGCTCTCGCGCATCGCCGCGATCCGGCCAAAGGCCGTCATGTTGTCGGGCGCCCGCGGCGGGCTCGGCGGCACCAGCGGCGGCCGCGTGGCCGGCATATCGTAGGTTTCGGCTATGCTCACTGATCGACCTCGTGGTTTGCCGTTTCGATCCTATCAGGTCCGCGATATGGCGGCCCTTCAATATTCCGCGCAAGTTTAGCTGTGCTTTGGTCCCATTGACGACCGCCTAAGTACTGGACAGAACAGGACTTTCGCGGGCATCACTGGAGAGTCGGACCTGGGCCTGACAGGTGATTCGGAACCGAACATGATCGACCAGCCGAAACACTCGATGTTCGCCGCCCATGGGGTGGCTGCGCCGCTGCGGCATGCCGTGTTCCGCCGCATCTGGCTCGCCAGCCTGCTCTCCAATCTCGGCCTATTGATCCAGGGGGTGGGCGCTGCCTGGGCGATGACGCAGATGACGTCGGATGCCGATAAGGTCGCGCTGGTGCAGACCGCGTTGATGCTGCCGATCATGCTGATCTCGATGCCGGCCGGCGCCATCGCCGACATGTATGACCGGCGCATCGTGGCGCTGGTTTCGCTGTCGATCGGGCTAACGGGCGCAACCGCCTTGTCGGTCCTGGCGTGGCTCGGCCACCTCACCCCGCAAATATTGCTGGCGTTTTGCTTCATGGTCGGCAGCGGCATGGCACTGTTCGGACCGGCCTGGCAATCGTCGGTCTCAGAGCAGGTGCCGGCCGAAACCCTGCCGTCGGCGGTCGCACTGAACGGCATCAGCTACAACATCGCCCGCAGTTTTGGACCCGCGATCGGCGGCATCGTGGTTGCGACCGCCGGTGCGGTCGCGGCGTTTGCAGCGAACGCGCTGCTCTATATTCCGCTCTTGGTGGTGCTGTTCCTCTGGAACAGGACCAGCGAGCCATCGCGTCTGCCGCGCGAACGGCTCAACCGCGCCATCGTGTCCGGCGTACGCTACATCGCCAACTCACCTTCGATCCGAATCGTGCTGGCGCGCACGCTCGTCACCGGCCTGATCGGCGGCTCGGTCTCGGCGCTGATGCCGCTGGTGGCGCGCGACCTGCTGCATGGCGGCGCGCAAACCTACGGCATCATGCTGGGCGCATTCGGTATGGGCGCGGTGATCGGCGCCTTGAACATCGGTGCAATCCGCCAGCGGCTAAGCGGCGAGTCGGCGGTCCGCGCCTGCGCGCTGTCGATGGGCGGCGCCATCGCAGCTGTGGCCCTGAGCCGCCAGCCGGTGCTGACCGCCGCCGCCTTGGTGGTCGCGGGGGCGGTATGGATGCTAGCGGTCGCGCTGTTCAATATAGGCGTGCAGCTTTCGGCGCCGCGCTGGGTCGCGGGCCGCGCGCTGGCCGCATTCCAGGCCGCCATCGCCGGTGGCATCGCGATTGGAAGCTGGGGCTGGGGACGCTTGACCGACATCGCCGGCGTGGAAACAGCCCTTCTGGTTTCCGCCGGCCTGATGGTGGCCTCGCCGCTGCTTGGGCTGTGGCTCGGCATGCCGCGGGTCGGCGCGCGCAACGAAGACGCCGAAGTGCTCGAAGATCCCGAGGTGCGGCTGTCGCTGACCGGGCGCAGCGGGCCGTTGGTGGTCGAGATCGAATATCGCGTCGCGCAGGACAACGCCCGCGCCTTCCACAATGTGATGCAGGACGTTCAGCTCAGCCGCCAGCGCAACGGCGCCTATGGCTGGTCGATCGCGCGCGACATCGCCGATCCCGAACTATGGACCGAACGTTATCATTGCCCGACCTGGTTCGATTACCTGCGCCAGCGCAGCCGCTCCACCCAATCCGAGCGCGCGCTGCACCAGAGCGCGATCGCCTTTCATATCGGGCCCGATTCGGTGCGGATCCGCCGCATGCTGGAGCGACCGTTCGGATCGGTGCGCTGGAAGGAAGACACGCCCGACCGTGCCTCAACCGAGGTGCTGCCGGTGGTTGCGACCGCCGCGGGCAGCAGTACGTAAGGTTACGTCATTCCGGGATGGTCCGAAGGACCAGACCCGGAATCTCGAGATTCCGGGTTCGCTCATTACATTCGCGCCCCGGAATGACGGTGGAAAATTACTGCCCGTGTTCGGTCAAGACCTTTTCGCAGGCCTTTGAGAGCCGCGCGCGGTTCTGCTTCAGGCAAGCCAGCACGACCTGATCGCCGTCATTCATATGAGCCCGGCAAAAGCGCGAGACGTCGCGCGCACAGGCATCATGTCCCGGCTGCTGCTGCGCTGACGCTGCCAAAGTCATCAGGACCAACGGAATGACGAAAAGGAATCTGGTCATCTGGGACGCCCTTATCCGGCAATGCACCTGTGGCAATAACGCGGCCAGCGTCTTCTAGTTCGCCGTTATGCATGCCGCAAGCAGGGATAAGGTGTGAGCGGTTGCGGCAATGCGACGGCGACGGCAAGCCGCCCAGGGCGAGATGACTTTTCTTCGAATCGTCATCGCGCTCTATCTTTTTGTTTGAGCATGATCTTTTTTCGGAAAACCGGTGTCCACTTTTCTGGATCATGCTCGAGCATCGCATTCGGGAGCAAAATCTCGGGTCAGTTGGAGTCGGCGGTCGCGACCTTCTTCTTCTGGGCGGCGAGGTCGCGCTCCATCACGGTGCGGCAGCCGCTGCTCAGCTCGGCGCGATGCTTGAACATGCAGGCGGTGATCTTCGGAATGTTCGGGATCTCGGAGCTGCACAGGCGGAAGGCGTCGCCGGTGCACATCTGCTGCGCCTCGGGGCTGAAGGCAAAGCTCGAGGTCGACGACAGCGCGGAGAGCGAGGCGGCGACAGCCAGGACCAAGCCGGCCTGGCGGACAGTGCTGGTGAAGGATGCGGTCATTTTAGACTCCCATTGGCGCCGCTCGGGCGGCCCGTTTCTGATGGGAGATACGATGCGCCCAAACGCCGGTTGCGACTGTGACGACCCTCACTAACGGAACCCAACTGTGACATTTGTCACAAAGGCCAACCTGCCTGAGATTCCTCCGCAATCCGGCGCCGCGTTGGTGGGGCGTTAACACTTCCTTCGCATTAATGGCCCGGCGCGCCGTGGCGCAGTGAGTGAGTTGCGTTCTTGCAGTTGCGTTGTTGCAGTTGCGTTTTTGGAAAGACTAACGATGCGTGATGCGTTGGGCCTGATGCTGGCCAGTGTTGTGGCGGCGGTTGTCATCGCTGGAGTATGGTTCTGGGCCTTTGCGCCGCGCGCCGATGCGGCACCGCCTCAAACCGTCGCCGCCGCCAGACCGGCCGAGCCGTTGCCCGCAGAAGCGGCGAAGCTCGCCGCCCGGGACAACGACGTAGCGGTCACCGCCGCGCTGTCGGCCGCGCTCCCTGTTGCTGCTGCGGCTATCCCCACGCCGGTTCAGCCAAAATCCACCTGCGCCAATCCGGATGCGCTCGGGGTCAGCCGCGTCGTCGTCATCGACACCACAGGCGGGCCGGGTTTCGGTTTCGAACATTTCAAGCAACTCGACTTCCTGACCGATAAGGAAGTTGTGCTGACCTTCGACGACGGCCCCTGGCCGGGCAATACGCCTGCGGTGCTGAAGGCGCTCGACGACGAATGCACCAAGGCGCTGTTTTTCTCGATCGGCAAGCACGCTACCTATCATCCGGAAATCCTGCGGCAGGTCGCAGCCGCCGGCCACACCATCGGCGCGCACACCTGGTCGCACGCCAACCTGAACTCCAAGAAGATGACTGAGCAGCAGGCCAAGGACGAAGTCGAGAAGGGTTTTAGCGCGGTCAAGCTCGCGCTCGGCACGAACCCTTCGCCGTTCTTCCGATTTCCCCAGCTGGAGCATAATCCGTCGACCATGGCCTATCTCGGCACCCGCAACATCGCGATGTTCTCGTGCGACCTCGACAGCTTCGATTTCCGGAAGGGCAGCAATCCCGACAAGATCGTGCAGACGGTGATGGGAAAACTCGACAAGACGGGCAAGGGCATCATCCTGATGCACGATTTCCAGAAGCACACAGCGGAAGCCTTGCCGACGCTGCTGCGCCGGCTGAAAGCCGGCGGCTACAAGGTGGTGCAGATGAAGGCCAAGGCGCCGGTGCAGACCTTGAGCGAATATGATGAGGCGCTGCTCAAGGAGATGAAGCTGCCGACCATCAGCTCGCGCCCGGTCTCAAGCGTCGTACAGACGGTTTCGCAATAGCTTTCGGCGACATACTCACCGTCATGGCCGGGCAAAAGCGCCGAGCGCGGCTTCGCAACAGATCTGCGCGGTAGATGGGCAAAGGCGCTAGCGGCCGTGCCCACCTCTTCAAAAGATACAGCCTGATGATGGTAGGCTCGCTTCGCTTAGCCCACCCTACCGACCTCTATCCACTTACCAGTAAATGCCGTGGCGATGCAGCTCGCCGATGATGCGCGCTTCGGTCCAATACTTCCTGTGCTTCGGCCTGTCGGCCCTGGCCGTCCGCGAGGGCCCTTTGCCGGCATCGGCCTTCGGCGGCGCCGCGGTCGTCGTGGTGTCGACGACGGCGGGACGCTCGACGAATTTCGGAGTTTCCGCGGGCGCCGCGGGGCTTGCCGCGTCGGCGGTCCTGGCAGGCTGCGTCGAGGTGGCGGGCTGGTCGGTCGAGGCCATGGTCAGGCTGCGCGACTGTCCGGCCTGAGCGGTTGCGGTTGCCAGAACCATCGCTGCGATCAAAACGAATTTGCGCATGTGAAATCTTCCCCTTGGCTCTCTGGATCGGTTGGCCTCACGCGGCAGATCTAATGGAATCCGGTGGGCACTTATGTGAGGCGGATCACGCAAAGCCGGTGACGTCTGCAGCTTTGGGTAAAGTCGGGGATGATGGGGTCTCCACAAGAGAGTGAAGCCGCGGATGGCAGGGCAGCTGCGATAGTAACCGACGGCTCAACTATCTCAGCGGGATTTCCTGGCGACCGCGCGAGAGCGAGCAGCCGATAAAACAAAGAGACCGCCCGAAGGCGGTCTCTCTGTAGCGCTGATCGAGGCTGAAAACCAGGCTACGCGAACGCCCCCGCCCGCCGATCTTGTCACCCAGCCCCTATGTCAATCTACGCGGTGATGGTTCGTGCTGTGGAGTCAAAAGGCTGGTTCCATCGGAGAAACCAGACAAGCGTTGCCCAGACGACACAAAAATTTCACTCGCACGCGCTCTTAGATAACGGAAGGCATGCAGACACCGCTCATTAAGGGAGAATTTACCATAATTTGTCAGGCTGAACTCGGGGCAACGAGTAGCGAGTTGATCGGTCAACTCTCCATGCGTCGAGGAATAACCGTGGGCAAAGCGCTTTGTACGGGTGTGCTCAGGCACGCTGCAAGATTTCTGGTATTATCGGTCTCGACGGTCATTCTATCGGCCAATGCCAGCGCCGCGGATCTGCGCCTTCGCATGGATCCCGCGATCGCGCGACCTGCGCCATCACCCAAGAGTTGCTGGCAAATGTTTCAAGAGTTCTTGCAGTGGAAAAGGCAGCAGTCTCACTAAGTGGCAGCGGCCTATTTAGGGGGCGCTGGAGGCGGGGGGACAGGCTTACCTGCTGCCTGCTGTATGGACTGCGACAACATCAGCAACATCGTAGCTAACTCCGTGTCGGACGAAGGATTTCGGACTCGGACAGTCAGTTCCTTCTTGAGGAGTATGTCTCGTTGCTGTTCGCTAAAGGGACGGCCTGAGCTTTTTTCGATTATTTCAATTGCCCATGCCCGCATTGCTTGCGCGTCTTCCTTGGGAGGCTCGCGGAGAATTCCAAGGCCGATCTCGAGCATCTTTACGTCGACTTGTCGTTCATTCGTAAGATAATTGACGAGTGGCGACACCGTTGCGCCGAGGAGAGTGCCAAGCACGCCGGCGACTGCAACCAGAGTAGTCGTTTGAGTGGTGCTCGCCCCGGCCACAATTGTCTCCGAGCTCTGCAACTTTAGCAACCTTCTTCTCGGCGGGAGTGTTCCGCAACCTCCAAGCGTGCGCAAGCAGATTTCCTCGGGGAGATTTGATTTAACCACGTCAAGGCACCGTCCGATGCCGACCTGTAGAGGGCCCCGGGACTTGGCCGGACCAGCTTCACGGCTCGACACCCAATCCGGCGGCATCCGCGTCACGGCAGGCGGCTTGCCCGCGATTTTGTACGAACGATTTTTGAGATTTGTGCCGCAAGAGGGATTCGAACCCCGACCCCGTCATGTGTCCATTAAATTAAATCTCCCTCATCACACCCAGTTATCACCTCCTTCTCGGTGCTCATTCACCGTACCAATAACCTTTTTCGCCTGCCCCATCACCCTGCCAGCCCGGCGCGCCGCACAGGTCCGCGACGTAGGTGTCTTCCTCGTCGCCTTGGACGATGCCGCGGACGTATCCGATGTCATGGGTGAGACAGGCCATAATGAAGTTCGCATAGTCGGTAGTTGTGGTGGTGCCGCGCGCGCGGGCCTGACGGGCGTCCGCATACACAGCCCGGCGGCCGACCCGCGTGCTGGCTTAGGGCGTGGAAACTGATTTCTGTGGCAGTCAGCTTTTGATCCACAAACTAGTAACGGGAGCCATAACCGCCACCATAACGGCCGTAACCGCGGCCATAGCCGCCGCCGTAACCGCGGCCATAGCCGCCGCCGTAACCGCGGCCATAGCCGCCGCCGTAACCGCCGCCATAGCCGCCACCGTAACCGCCGCCATAGCTGCCACCGTAACCGCCGCCATAGCCGCCACCATAGACACAGCACGGCGGCGGAGGCGGCGGAGCATAGACACAGCACGGCGGCGGAGGCGGCGGAGCATAGACTTGGCAGCAGCCGCCACCGTAATAGCCACCGCCGCCCCCGTAATAGCCGCCACCGGAGCCCACCGCGCCAAGGAACGCGGAACCGAGCAACGCCGGAGCAAGGAGAAAGCCAAACGCTTCGGCCTTGGTAGGAATGGTGGCGGCTGCGAGTGTGAGAGCTGCAGTGGACACGACGGCTATCCTGCCTAATTTCAGCATCATGCGTCTCCGTTAATTATTTGTTTACCAACTGAGACGTCAAACAAGGCACAAGCTGGGATTTCCCGACCGCTATCTCGCGATATCTCGCGATATGGTAAATCCGAGGACCGTCGTGACCCCCGGTCTAGCGCGGGCAAGAGTGAAAGCGCCGCTACGTCAGCGGGCTCTGCCTTGTAAGTTGGGGTGGCCCGTGCCGCTCCGCGGGCCCTCATTCAAAGGTGGCCCGTCGATGACCGAGACGCCCTGCCCAACAGTGCTCAAGTATCAGCGGTCAAGCTACACCTCGAACGCGATCGTGTTTGACGCGGACCTAAACCTGCACAGCCTTGAGCAGCTCCGGGAATTGGCGCGAGACGGTGTGCAGTTCAGCCAACTGATTAGCGAGATGCGGGAGACCGCGGAAGACAGCGCGGCGGCGCAGTAACCATCCCTGCAATTTCCCTTGCCCTCACTTTTGGTTGCTAAACAATGCCGGCAGGGTATGGGGGCAATCGACGATGCGTATTCTGGGGATCGTGGCGCTTGGCGCTACGCTGGCAGGCTGTGGCGTTGTAGCCCGAATGGAAGACCGTCAGGAGTACGTCAAAGCTCGCCAACAATATGAAGATTCTTTAGCGGTTTACCGAAGTTGTCTCGCCGCCAACTCAGCCAACCTAAAAACCTGTGAAGGGCAGCGCCTCACAGCCGAGGCGGATGAAAGAGCCTTCAACAATATTTCCGGACATGCCGCCAACATCAATGTGCAACAACGATAAAGATCATGGTGGCATACCGAAAAACGAGGACCGCGCGGGCCTACTTCGGGCTTGGGAAATCGACCATGCGTACTCTGGGAATCGCGGCGCTAAGTGCCGCGCTGGTGGGGTGTGCCGCGTCGCGCCATGAGGCGGCCGCTAGGCTTGGCGATCAATTCATGGGACAGAATGTGGACGTGATGGTGGCTCAGTTCGGGCCGCCCGCGAGCACCTTCAAAATGAGCAGCGGCGGTGCGTCGTATCAGCTTGCCGGTGGCACCGATATCGTCGGTGGCAACGGCGTTGGAATTGCGTCACAGCGCTACCACAAGGTGAACGTAATCACTGATCGTTCCAGCACGGTCGTGGATCTGAAGACCGATGATACTGGCAGCGCCACATCATACGGCTACTTTACAGTCACCGAGAGCCTTTGTGCCAAGCGATTTGGGATGAAGAAGGAAACGTGATACGGCGCCAGTGCATCAACGCGGCGGCTAATTACGTGTGGCGCGTCGGATTCAGCGCGGGTTGATCGTCCGGACTACAAGGCCCTCCCAGATCTTCAATCTGCCTGGCCAGCTCACGGTGGAGTTCGCGAATTTTCTGCGACTCGGCAACGAAACCTTCGTAAGCCTGTTTCGCGAATTCGGTCTGAAGCTCAAAGGCCTTGCCGAGCGACCGCACGCCTCCGAGCTTCTCGAAAATGGACCAAGTCTGATCGAGCGACTGCCTGCCGTAGTTGCCATAGGCGTTCGCGATCATTCGATGGCTGACCGGGACACTACCAGCTTCAATAATGTCGCGTGGGGACAGCCCGGTCACCGTTTAGGTTGTAGACAGGATGAAATTTCGATACTGGATGCAGAAGGGGGCAGGTCAAAGGCGCATGGGGCAACCGGTAAGCTATCGGCCGGATATTGACGGGCTTCGAGCGGTCTCGATACTGCTCGTCGTCGGCTATCATGCCAACCCCTGGCTGTTGCCCGGCGGCTTTGTCGGGGTCGACGTCTTCTTTGTGATCTCGGGCTTCTTGATTACTCAGATTCTTCTCACCCGGCAGCATGTCGGGCGCTTTTCAATCGCCGACTTCTATGCGCGCCGTGTGAGACGGATATTCCCAGCGCTGATCGCCGTCCTGGCAGCAACGTATGCGGTCGGCTGGCTCGTCCTGCTGCCTGAACAGTTTCAGCTGTTGGGCAAGAATATTGCCGCCGGCGTCCTGTTCGCTTCCAATCTGTTTCAGCTCGGGCAAACCGGATACTTCGCACCTGATGCTGCGGAGAACCCGCTTTTGCACCTTTGGTCACTCGGCGTTGAAGAACAGTTCTACATCTTCTGGCCGCTCGCGCTTCCGCTGTTAGCTCGTTCGCCGCATCGCCGCAGATGGCTTCTTGCCGTTATCGTTGCGTCGTTCGCCGCCGGCCTACTGACGGTCATCAACCAAAAGGACTGGGCGTTCTACTCGCCCGTCACCCGGGTGTGGGAATTGTTGGTCGGCTGCCTACTTGCCGAGACAAAGTTTGTTCGAAGCAAGAGAAGCAATCTCTCGAGCGCCGTAGGTCTCACTGCAATAGCCGGATCTGCACTCTTCCTCGATCGCTCCTTGTCGTTCCCCGGCGCTTATGCAGCGCTTCCGGTGATCGGTGCAGCGCTCATTATCATGTCGCCAAAGTCGGCACTCAATTGCGTAGTTCTGTCCAATAAAGCGATGGTCTGGATCGGCCTCATAAGCTATCCGCTCTACCTGTGGCACTGGCCCCTGCTGTCCTATCTCGACATTCTCCGAAATGGTGTGCCGAACTTTCTTGAAATCTGGGCTGCAGTGCTGGCGGCTGTCGTCCTTTCCACCCTGACTTATCTATACGTTGAAACGCCTCTTCGGCGACGCCCTCACGTTGCGCCCAAGCTGGCGTTCGGGTTGGCGTGCATCGGCGTGATCGGCGTTGTCACTGTCGCGGCTTCCGGCTTCGAAGGTCGGTTTCCGGCCGAGTTGCAGCAGATAGCTCATGTGCGCACCCAGGATGGCGCGGGATTTAGTGACCACTGCTTCATAGAGAAGGCAGATGCCGGGCTCGATGCGAGCTGTATCGAGCCCGGCGACCGGCCCCTTGTATTCCTCTGGGGTGACTCAACAGCAGCCGCACTCTATCCGGGCCTCAAATACGCGGAGACAGCGCACCACTTTCGGCTGGCCCGATTCTCTCAAGCGGGTTGCGTTCCAATACTCGATAGTCCAAAAAACGGGAGATGTGGCAGTCTCAACGCTCTCACGTTCCAGTACCTGCAATCATCGCGTCCTGACGTTGTTCTGCTCCACGCGATGTGGGGCGACTATCGGAGCTTAGACGGACTTGAGGAGACAATCGGTCGGCTGAAAGCGCTGAATGTGCCGCGCATCGTCATCCTCGGCCCCGTTCCGGTCTGGAAGCGAACACTTCCCCATGCAATCATCAATACGTACCGGTTCAGGCACGAGCTTCCAAAGCGAATTGCAAGCGGTGTTTCTGGGCCGGAAGCAGACGAGACGATGCGGGAGTTCAGCCTAGCGCACGGCGTGGAGTATATCTCTGCCAGACGTTCCATCTGTGATCCAGAAGGATGCCTTGCGCTTGCCAATGGCTCGTCTTCCGAGGTGGTCACTACAGACAACGTCCATCTTTCCGAGGCCGGCTCTCGGTTTCTGATCGCGTCGATCGCCGACGAGCTTTTTGTTTTCACAAGGATTGGCTTGCCCAGAACGGAAGCTATTGCCCTGCCGAATCAGCGCTGAGTTCCTGGTTCACCCGATCCTCTTTCTCCGTGCCACGCATTACAATCTTCAACGCCTCCAGGAACGTCGCCATACCACCATTGGATGCGGCGGCGGCGCATCGGCAAGCCTAAACTTATGCGGTGGTTACGCGGTGGTTCCTTTCAATGGATACCGCGAGACGATCATCTCACCGAACAATAAATTGCAACGATATCAAGGTGTTATATGGTGCCGCAAGAGGGATTCGAACCCCCGACCCCGTCATTACGAAGCGTGAATTCGCCGAGTTCGCGCGGTTCAAGCCTGAACGTTCCAGTGCTCTCAAGTTCGCGTCGCAACGTAATTGTGCGGACCTGAGATCGATTAGGCTGGATGCACTCCAGTGTACCGGAGTGAACGCTCGTCGTCGACTGCTCGGAATTATAGAAACTGCAACCGAAAGGTAACCGAACGCGCCGTGGGCCGTCAGTGGTCTGAGTCCCAACATCGGGTCTCACTTTTGGCGTACTAGGCGCTCTCGATAAACCTCAATTCCGAGATGATCCACTCGCCATCCCCGTCCATGACGCCAGCCTCGAGCATCGCGGCTGAACCTGGCCAGTGAAGATCGACCCAGAGCGGTATCTTGGTCTCGGACATTCCATCGCGCCGGCAGATGCGTCCAGTCATCTTGCGCGCGATGGGCTCGATATTGGATGGCATGAGCCAATATTCGTACAAAACCGATTTCGTCGGCAATCGCAGATACCTCAAGCCTCGCCGGCCTTCTTGCTAAAAATGCTAAAATGCCACAATCGCCGCGGCCGCCCTCGCCCTAATTTAGACGGAAGACTCCGTCCACGGCGTGCAGTTCGGCGGGCTTGATCAACTTGGAATGCGCGACGGTGACTGCGAACAGCGGACCCTCGAGCGATTTTTCCCAGAATGCGAGGAATCCTTTAACGCCGGGAAATTCGGAAACATATCGTAATCCTGCCGGACGTAAGTTTGCAGCAACCAGTGTCGATCCGGACGGCGATACACGATTTCCGCTGTTGTCAGTCCATAGCGTAAGACCTGCTTTCTGAAGTCTTGGAAACCGCATCTTTCTCGACCATGCCAACCTCCAGCGAACCTGAAAAAGAATGCATGATTCTCGATGCGCAGAAAAGGAAAACGTTCAATAGGTGATTGAAATCAACTCGCTAGCAGCATTGATCCTTACCTGCTAACATTTTTGGCAAAGGCGTTCTCCGCGAGAAACTGAAGATGGAGACAAACATCGGAGGGCGGAGCTCTTGCGCCCTAGCGTCTGGGGCTTATGTGCAGAGTGGCTAGCACTCGCTCATTGCGACTGCCAATCCGAAAATCACCCACAAAAGCCAAGGAGGATCGCATGAAATTCCGTCCGCTTCACGACCGCGTCGTGGTCAAGCGTATCGACGCCGAAGAGAAGACCGCTGGCGGCATCATCATTCCGGACACTGTCAAGGAAAAGCCCTCGCAGGGCGAAATCACGGCGGTCGGTCCGGGCGGCCGCGACGAGGCCGGCAAGCTGATTCCCATCGATCTCAGCGTTGGCGACCGTGTGCTGTTCGGCAAGTGGTCGGGCACAGAGGTTAAGCTCGATGGTCAGGAGTTCCTGATCATGAAGGAAAGCGACATTATGGGCGTTCTCACCGATCTCCCAGCCGCCAAGAAGAAGGCCGCATAAGCGCCTTTTACTCAGACCATTTTAAGGAACACATCATGGCTAGTAAGGAAGTTAAATTCGGCGTTGATGCGCGGGACAAGATGCTGCGCGGCGTCGACATTCTCAACAACGCCGTCAAGGTGACGCTCGGCCCCAAGGGCCGCAACGTTTTGCTCGATAAGTCGTTCGGCGCACCCCGCATGACCAAGGATGGCGTCACCGTCGCCAAGGAAATCGAGCTTGACGACAAGTTCGAGAACATGGGCGCCCAGATGGTGCGCGAAGTCGCCTCCAAGTCGGCGGACGCTGCCGGCGACGGCACCACTACCGCGACCGTGCTGGCCGCGGCTATCGTCCGGGAAGGCGCCAAGTCGGTTGCCGCCGGCATGAACCCGATGGACCTGAAGCGCGGTATCGATCTCGCGGTGGAAGCCGTGGTCGCCGACCTCGTCAAGAACTCCAAGAAGGTCACCTCGAACGAGGAAATCGCCCAGGTCGGCACCATTTCCTCCAACGGCGATGCGGAAATCGGCAAATTCCTCGCCGACGCCATGAAGAAGGTCGGCAACGAGGGTGTCATCACGGTTGAAGAAGCCAAGTCGCTCGAGACCGAGCTTGAAGTCGTCGAAGGCATGCAGTTCGACCGCGGTTACATCTCGCCCTACTTCGTGACCAACGCCGACAAGATGCGCGTTGAAATGGAAGATGCCTACGTCCTGATCAACGAAAAGAAGCTGTCTCAGCTGAATGAATTGCTTCCCTTGCTGGAAGCTGTGGTGCAGAGCGGCAAGCCGCTTGTGATCATCGCGGAAGACGTCGAAGGCGAAGCTCTCGCTACTCTCGTCGTCAACCGTCTGCGTGGCGGTCTGAAGGTCGCTGCCGTCAAGGCACCGGGCTTCGGCGATCGCCGCAAGGCCATGCTGCAGGATATCGCAGTGCTGACCGGCGGTCAGGCGATCTCGGAAGATCTCGGCATCAAGATGGAGAACGTCACGCTCAACATGCTCGGCCGCGCCAAGAAGGTGATGATCGACAAGGAGAACACCACCATCGTCAGCGGCGCCGGCAAGAAGGCCGACATCGAGGCGCGGGTCAATCAGATCAAGGCGCAGATCGAGGAAACCACCTCGGACTACGACCGTGAGAAGCTGCAGGAGCGTCTGGCCAAGCTCGCAGGCGGCGTCGCGGTGATCCGTGTCGGCGGCGCGACTGAAACCGAGGTGAAGGAGCGCAAGGATCGCGTTGATGACGCGATGCATGCGACACGTGCGGCCGTGGAAGAAGGCATCGTGCCGGGCGGCGGCGTCGCGCTGTTGCGCGCCTCCGAGCACCTCAAGGGCCTGCGCACCAAGAACGACGATCAGAAGACCGGCGTCGAGATCGTGCGCAAGGCACTGTCCTGGCCGGCCCGTCAGATCGCCATCAACGCGGGCGAGGACGGTTCCGTCGTCGTCGGCAAGATCCTCGAAAAGGACCAGTACTCCTTCGGCTTCGACTCGCAAACCGGCGAATACGTCAACCTGATCACAAAGGGCATCATCGACCCGACCAAGGTTGTTCGTGTGGCGATCCAGAACGCGGCCTCCGTGGCAGCGCTGCTGATCACCACGGAAGCCATGGTGGCCGAACTGCCGAAGAAGAACGCGGGCGGCGTCGGCATGCCTCCGGGTGGCGGCGGCGGTATGGGCGGCATGGGTGGCATGGACTTCTAAGTCCAGCCCCGTTTCAGAGCACAACAATCAGAAAGGCCCGGCAGCAATGCCGGGCCTTTAGCTTAGTCACTGACTGGATGAAGGCTTACACCCCGTCAAAAGGTAGGTTGTGAACTTGCGATGTTCCCTTATGTTCTACGCGACGCTGTCGCGGTTCAAACGCCTGTTTTGCGGAATAACAGGAAAGTGCTCGGATACCTGTGTAACCAGCTTGAATCCCCAGAAAATTCCCTGTTCCTGCATTGGAGACCAGTTTCGCGCGACTGCGCACACCACCACTCAGTCCTCACGAACCCGGGTAGTTCCCCGTCGAGTTTGCATAGGGCGTTTGTGCCGGATTTGCGCTACCGGTTTCGGGTCCTTTTGGTCTCTGCGGGCGTATGTTGTCTCTGGCGGCGATTTTGGTGGCCCTGTCTCCGCATCCAAAAATCCCGTTCCTGGCGGACAAGGCTTAGCGGCTGACACCTAGCTTTTGTCGCACGGGAGCCAGACCTCCGCGGTTTGCGATTATTTCGACGAACGCCTGCTATTTCTTTGGCGATTTTCTAGGCTCCTTGAGAAGCATCCGGCTAGCCTTCAACTCGGCACGCTTCTTCAAATCCTCCTTATTTCACGGCGTTCTTTTGGCAGCATGTGCTCATCGCCCTTCACCCCAGATCGGGGATCGATCCCTGGTTGCATACGAGATGCCGGCGCGCACCCGGATCATGGCGTTTTTCTCTACGCCAAGCTTCATGGCGATAGCGTCGGCGGTCTTGAAGCCAATGCCACGAATGTCGCGCGCCAGGCGGTACGGGTTTTCCGTCATGACCTGCACGGCGTCGGCACCGTAGGTTTTATAGATGCGCACCGCCCGCGCCGTGCCGACGCCGTTGCTGTGCAGGAAGACCATGATCTCGCGGATGATCTTCTGTTCGGCCCAGGCATCGGTGATGCGCTTGGCACGTACCAGGCCAATGCCAGTCACCTGGCGCAGGCGCTCGGGCTCCGCCTCGATCGTGTCGAACACCTTCTCGCCGAAAGCGCGCACAAGCTTTTTCGCATAGACTGGACCAATGCCGCGGATCATCCCAGAGCCGAGGTATTTCTCGATGCCTTCAATTGAAGTCGGCGCTGACGTGCGCATGAAGCGCGCTTTGAACTGTTGGCCATGGGTGTGGTCGTTGACCCATTCGCCAGATGCCGTAATCCACTCGCCTGCTGAGATAGTGGCGGCGTGGCCGATGACCGTGACCAGATCGCGATGGCCACGGGCCTTTGCCCGCAGAACGCAGAAGCCGTTCTCGCTATTATGGAAGGTGACACGCTCGACAAAGCCGGCCAGTACTTCCTGGGTGGATGGTTCCTGCTGTGGCATCATTTGTGTTGCCGCTGCTGACGCCAGTTCCCCCAACCGGATTTGGAGACCTGCGCTGCGCTCGCGCTCCTCGTCTGCGACGTGTGCCCGCGAGTACTTTCGATAGGCGACCGCCCAGTCGTTAGCAACCGTCCAGGGATTCAAAATCCTCGGCTCCCTTGTAGCAGCTTGCGACGATGGAGCCATCGCGGCCGTGGGGCTAGCCAATTCATTCGGACTAAGCGAGCGAGCGATGCCTGCTGGGCGACCGCATCTTCCTCATGTCGCCGCGCTTGGTGCACGTTCAGGCCGAGTTGCCAATCCGCACGCCGCGCGGAGCGAATAGCGATATCGTGGCGATCAAGGCAGGTGGCAGAGACGCGGTTCGATAGGACTGCGTGGGGGGCGACCAGTTCGAACCATACCATCCCCACCATCCAGTCCTACGAAACCGCAAATCCGCGAGTCGACACGGGATAGGCCGTTTCTGCGCGGATTTTCGTCGATATCGCTCCGCTCTTTGGGTCTCTGGTGACACTTGCGGTCTCTCAGGCCGATTTTAGCCTCACGTCTCTGCGTCTAAAAATTCCGTTCTCCTCGGCAGCGTTGCGACGGCCGTTCTGCCGGGAATATTGGGAGTCTCGGGAGGCCAAGAACGCGCCGTTTCGAGCCTAGTTATCGCGGATTTAATCCGAGGGCTTCGAACTGGTGCGCCGCCGCCACCCGACAACTCGCCCGAACCGTCCTTCGGCTTGACGCTCTTCATCGACGCCCAGGCCTCGATCAGCGTACCGTCGACCGAGAAGTGATCCGTGGACACAAGCTTCTTGACCTTTGCCTGGGTCAGAACCGCAGCCAGGAACTTTGCCGCGATGTCGCCCTCAAGCAGCCGGTCGCGGTTCTTTGAGAACACCGAATGATCGCCAGCGGGGCAAACGGTCGGCATCGAATGCTTCTCGATCGCGAATGGCCAGTCGGGGCGAATGCTGCCGGCGCCTCTCATTTGATGTCGGATGCGACTTGCACCTTCACCATCTTGTCGGGATCGATGACGATGCCGCCGACGGCGTCCGGCAGGGCTTTCTTCAGCTTGTCGACCACGTCCATGCCTCGCACAACCTCGCCGATCACGGTGTACTGACCGTCCAAGTTCGGCGCATCCGCAAACATGATGAAGAACTGCGAGTTTGCGGAATTCGACGCTGTCGCCGCGGCGCGCCATGCCGACGACGCCACGCTTGAAGTGGACATGGGAAAACTCCTCCTTCAGGTTCGGATATTTCGATCCGCCAGTGCCGTTGAACTTCTGGCCGTCGCCGGTCTGCGCCATGAAACCATCTATCACGCGATGGAACGGCACGTTGTTGTAGAAGCCCTCGCGCGCAAGCTGCTTGATGCGCTCGGCGTGCTGCGGCGCGAGATCAGGCCGCAGTTTGATGACGATGCGCCCCTTGGTGGTGTCGATGACAATCGCGTTCGCCTTGTCGAGGCCGGCGGGAAGAGCGATAGAAGGAACAGGCGACGTTTCGGCCGTTTCGGGAACAGGCGACGTTTCGGCTGTTTTGGGAACAGGCGACGTTTCGGCTGTTTTGGGAACAGGCGACGTTTCGGCTGTTTTGGGAATCGGCCCATTCTGACAACTCACAGTTACAGCGGCGGCCGCCAGCGCACTAACTCCCAGAGAGGCACCCCCGATCAAAATCCCCCGGCGCGACAGCCATGACCCGCGTTCAACGCGTCGCAGCCGATTGCGCACTTTGTCGGCTCGCTTGCCCGTGGGATAGCGATCGAGAAAGTCATTAAGCACTGCCGGATCGTGGCTGCCTATCGCTACTTTGTATGCGTTGTCGCACTCGACCAACATCGTGCGCAGCGCCTTGGCCTCCCCGGCAAGATGGCCTTTCGGATACGCAACGAGGAACATGTCGACGGCGCCGATCGAATCGGCGGTCTTCGCCGTCGCAAACGCCCGCTCCTCATCCGCGCGCTGTCTTACCTCCGCTTCGCTGCTGCGCCGTTCCTCTTCGGCGCGTTGCCGAGCTTCGGCTTGTCTCCGCTGCTCCTCTTCATTGGCGCGCTGCTTCGCTTCGCCTTCCTGCCGGAGCCGTTCCTCGTCTGCTCGCTTCTGAGTTTCGGCGTCCTTTCGCCGCTTTATCTCTTGAGGTGACACCCAAGGCTGATTCAACGCCTCAACGATCCTAAAAGCAAAGCGCGCGATCTCTTCCCGCATGGTCGGCGTGTGAACGTCGGCATAACGGAATGTCTGCCAATCGACATATTGCCGCTTGGCAATGACCGATAGCACGGGATGACCGCGCCACCGTGCCTCGTCTTCCAATGCCGGGACCGGGACGTACAGGATTGGAAACACCAGGTCCGCGCGACCAAGCCCGCGCTCGCGCGTTAGAAACGAATTCAAACTCGAATTTGCAATAATCGCTGTTGACCGCCCGCGGTGTCACGATTGGAATGAAGAAGACCGATTGCTCTACGGCATTCGTGATCTCCAATTCCCAAAGCTTGCCAGGGGCGATCGCCTCCCGGTCCTGCCACAGCCGGAACGCTTTCTTGGAGCGACCGAGCTGTGCACTTAACTCTTGATGAATGGCTTCCCGCAGGGCCGATAGCCGCCCCTTGTATGATTCGTCATCGTCCCGCGAATAGCTAAAGAAGCCGATGACTTCGGGGAGGTCCGCCAACGAGGCCATATGGGACATTGTCGACCGTGACCGAATACAGAAAGAATTCTGGTAGAAAATATCACAAAAATTGGCCCGCAAACCAAGATTCAACGCGGGAAGCATCAACAAGGGCCCCTATCGTCTCAACTCGATGATTGTTCAAACCGTGCGGGTCGCGCCTGAAGGCTTCGCTAGGTCGCCCTTGGTTTCATCTATGCCGTAGTAGATCAGCATTAGGGTGCTACAAACGATGACGATCCAGCGCGCCAAACTCTTCGCACCGGGGATTTTCGCCGGTATCGTTCCGCTCTTTCGGTCTCCGGTGACACGGCCAACAAGTTCGGCAACCCGGGAATATTGGGAGTCTCGAAGGGCCAAAAGCACGCCGTTTTTGAACTAGCTAGGGCCGGAATTATCGCGGATTTAATCCGAGCGCTTCGAACTGCTGGCTCCATTCTGCTGAGGCATCGCGCAATCGCTCGACTCCGATGCCGCGTGGCAAACGACCTTCGACCGCGGCGCGCACGAGGTCCGGTGCGAGGAACGCGAGCGATATCGTCATGTTGACCTGACGCACGCTGCACTTTTGACGTGATGCGATCTGCTGAACGTCAGTCACGGAGCCCGAAACGATTTCGTCAAGCCAGCGACGACCTCGGGCGATGGCGCTGACGAGGCGCGCGCGACGTTCGATCCGCGTTGGGCGGATTTCACTTTTAGGAATGCCGTGCGGGATAAGAATTTGCCTGGATTTCCTGGATGGCGGCTTCTGCCACGGGATTGAGAGTAAGTGGTCGTCGGTCGCGTCAGATGTTTCTTCGTCGTCTGCTGACTTCAACCGAACAGCTAGACGATCCTCATGCACATCGATACGCGCGACCTGCTCCAAGGCCGCTTTGCCATCTCTAACGTGAGTTCGGCTGAAGGCCGGCTTCTCCTTCTGAGCGATCAGATGCTCGTTGAGAGACTTAACGATGATGTTTTCGATGTCGGTCGCCGGAACACGGGAGACCGACCCGACCGATGCAGTTTTGGATTCTCCATGCAGGTGCGGAAGCGAGACGTAATAGCGATAGCGAACGCCGGCCTTGGTTGCGTGGGTCGGAACCATGCGATGACCGACATCGTCGAACAAAAGTCCGGTCAACAGATGGTCGCTCGCGTTCCGCGTCGTGGATCGAGTAGTCCACTGATCCGTGAGCTTTTGCTGGACCGCATCAAATAGCGCGCGATCCATGATCGCCGGCTGTTCGCCGGGCAGGATCTCGTCTTTGTATTTGACCTCGCCGATATAAAAACGATTGCGCAGCAGATAGAATAGCGAGCCCCGGCCGAAGGGGACGCCGCCCCGGGTAGCACCCGTCGCGAGCAGTCTTGATTTGGTTCGGATATTCCGCTCCCGGAGGTCTCGCACCAGTGCATTGACGCCGCCGAGTTCGAGATAGCGGCGGTAGATCAGGCGGACCCGTTCGGCCTCGTCCTCAACGACGGCAATCTTGTCGTCCTTCATGTGATAGCCGAGGGGGAGGGGACCGCCGACCCAAAGGCCCTTTCGTTTAGAGGCAGCAATTTTGTCGCGGATGCGCTCGGAAGTGACCTCCCTCTCGAACTGGGCGAAGGACAGAAGCACGTTGAGCGTCAGCCGGCCCATCGAAGTCGTGGTGTTGAATTGCTGGGTGACCGAGACGAACGACACGCCATGTGCATCGAACAGTTCGACCAGCTTGGCAAAGTCGGCCAGCGATCGCGTCAGGCGATCGACCTTGTAGACGACAATGACGTCAAGCTTCCGGGCGCGGATATCGTCCAGCAATCTCTGCAGGTCGGGACGATCGGTGGACCCACCGGAATATCCGCCGTCATCATATCGCGACCGGATCAGGGTCCAGCCGGCATGGGCCTGACTCTTTATATAAGCTGACGCGGCATCGTATTGGGCATCCAGCGAATTGAACTCCTGGTCGAGTCCATGTTCCGTGGAGACGCGGGTGTAGATGGCACAGCGGACGGGCCTGATCGAAGGAGCCTTCATGATCGAGCCTCTGCGTCCAACCGATCTTCTTTATCCCTCAGGCCAAAAAAGCGCGGACCGTTCCATTTGGTTCCGGTGATCGCGAAGGCGACCTTGGAGAGGCTGTCATAGGTCTGGCCATTCCAGGCAAAGCCGTCAGCCATCACCATTACCCGCTGCGAGCGTCGATCCCACTCACGTACCAATACTGTTCCCGGCGTTAGTTCAGTTCGCTTCTGATCGAAGCTGACGAGACGCGCGGACATCGTCACGCCGGTGTTCTTTGCGTCCGTCCGATCAAGAACCTGCTTGGTCTCGTGATCTAAATCGCCAAGGCGGTCGGCTTGAATCCGATAGGCGATGATCGCGAACAGCAAATGCCGCGGCAGGTGATCGGGCGGCGGTCTCTGAAATACGCTCTGCCATCGTGAACGAAGACCTTTGAGATCGAGACCGCGCAGATGCGCGATCTCGTCTCCAATGGAAGTTTTGGTCGAGGCACGACCGCTGCGACGCTTCTCCAACATCGTATCACGCCGCCTGCTTCACGCGATCGATGGTGGCGGACGAAGCCTTTCCATCCTTGATGCGGTAGACCCGGCCTTTGTCGGTCTGTTCGGAAACCAGATTGAGACCGAGCTTCTTGCGGACGACACCAGCGAGAAAGCCGCGCACCGAATGTTGCTGCCAATCCGTGGCGGTCATGATCGCAGCAATCGTCGTTCCCGCAGGCGCCCGCAGCATCGCAATGATGCGGGCGTGCTTGGTATCGGGCCGCATCGCCGTCTTTGAAGATGAAGGCGCCAGCCGAGTGCGAGACTTGGATTTGCTGGTGGATCGTGAAGTGGAGCGGGCCGCAGCCTTAGGCTTCGATTTGGGTTTGGTCATGGGATCCTCTGAGGTTCGTGCGACGCCATCCGCCGCACCACCTCAGCCCCGCCTGTTGAAGGGTGTCGAAAATATCCTCTTGTCTCTCGAGACGGGCGGTGAGGCCGCGGCGGTACGCGGTTCGCGCGCTGTCATGCTGTCCGAATTCGCAGCTACCTACGGCGTGCTTGGTTCCTATGCTGACGCGATGGCACGAGCGCGCGACGCGATCAAAATTCAGTTGGATCAAGTCAATTCTCATCCGGCCGACGTAACGATGCGGGCCGCGTTGGCGAAAAGCTACAAAGTTCACGGCGACGTGCTCTGGTGGCAGCGCACGGATCTACTCATGGCGATCGAGGAGCTTCAGAATAGCGTGAAGTCCTACGCGGGGCTGATCGAATCCTATCCTGATGACCGCGATGCTAACGACTGGCAACTGTTCCAATTGAGAGCGCTCGTGAGCATCGGCGACATTTATTACGACGGCTCGGTCAACCCAAGCGTCGTCTGCTCGGAACACCCAGCGTGCCTCTCGTTGGCGCAGACATATTTCAGACGCGCTCAGGAACTCGGGCTTATGATGCAGAGCGAAGATGGTAACAATTTCCAGTCGAAAAACGGCCTTTTGGCCGCTCGGGAAAGGCTAGCAAAGATCAACGAAATGCGAGGCGATCTGACACTCGCAAGGACGACTTATGCCGAACTGCTGAAAGAATACCAACGCATGGGCGAGGCGCAGCCCGACAATTCGAAATGGCAAGAAAACTTAATGGCGCTTTATTGGCGTGTCGGCGGCATCGAAGAAAAAAGCTGTAGAGCAGATCTGGCACTCTTCAACTACGAGAAGGCGCTGGAAGTTGCACGCAAGTTGCACCAGTCGGAGCCAGGACGGTTAGACTGGTCACACGAACTTTCGTTGAGCTTGAAACACTCCGCGCGGGCCTATGAAGCGTTGGAGCAGCCCGACGCCGCGGAAAAAAATTATCGCGATAGTCTGGAGATCAACGAGTACCTCATCAAGAAGCAGCCAGCCAACGAGGATCTCAAGACCGACAGGGACCAGATTCAAAAGGCGCTTGCCCAGATTGGCACCAAACGGCCAGCCTGCGCTACCGTATCGAATCCATAGGATGTGGCCACCAGTACGCCGCTCGGATCAGGGCAACGCCCGAGTCATCGCCCAACATTGCAGGGCTTCAGGTCGGCGACCACCACTCAGATCTCTCAGTCACTCACTTATGGTGGTGGAGAACTGCTCGGAGGACAGGGACTTGGATCGCACGCAAAGGACCGGTGCGTTGAGGTCGACACCACAACGAAGACCAATGCGAGTACGGCTAGCAGCTTGAAGAATTTTGTCATGTTCGCCTCTCGCTACACGACAGAAACATACAACCTCAAGAGTACTCCTCTCCTGTCTTTCGCGCAAGTGAGCTCCGAATCCGTGATCTGTCCACGGCTAACACGCCGAGCGTGCGTGGTCGGGAAGCAAGCTATCGCGTCGGTAGTGGCACAGCCATTCGACGATGAAGTTGGACTTATGCCCGCCTCCTATTGCCTAAGGAATCGACGCCAGGCCGAGGACGGGCGGGGCCTGGGTAGGTAGCCCAATTGTGGTCGGGATCGTCGAAGCAACCGCATTCCTAGGTATCCCGCTTAGCGAGATTCACGTCTTGAGTATTGGGACGACACGAGCCCGTTTGGTATCGCTAAGAACCAGCGCAGCAGCGCGTTGAGGTGGAATGTTGGCCTTGTCAACCTGTTGTTTGAAGCTCAAACCGAGGCCAACCTTGCATATGCAGAAACTCCTTCTGGGTGCGCGCTTTCATCGAATAAACTTTTTGGCGAGTGAGGGGCGCTTCTCGCTTGATGACGCAAGCCCTACCGCAATCGGACCCCTCAAACCTAGGTTATCGCGAGGTCGAAAAAAGAACATGTCAATGTAGTCAGAACGCGCTTCTTGAATGGAGAGAAGGTGGTCCCTTTTGAACCCCTGAGCAGAGGCGAGGAGCCTACCCGTTAGCCGTGACGCCCTTTGCTGCTGGGCCCATCTACGAAAAGGGAGGTCTCAACAAGCAACACGACTTGTGTTTCCTTCCCGAGCCACATGGACATGGATCGTTGCGGCCAACTTTTCCATAAGTCTTAGGACCATCTGCTTTCTGCTCACCGTTGTGTGTACCGAAAATCCAGTCCGGGCTTGTTGAGCGAAGAATCGGCTAAGTTGGCGCGATGATCGCGCTTATTCGTTTTGTGCTGGCCATGCTGGCTGTGAAGAGGCGTCCAAGATTGGCTCTGACTCACTTTTGGTGCAGTTTTCTGCGTGTTGCGGGTGGCATTGTGGCTGATTCAACTAATGGGGGAATCAGCGGAGATGTGCCGTAGGACCCATAGCGCGACGCTGACACCGGTTGGGCTTGCTGTTGATGGCGTCGAGATCGGTGCCGCGAAGATTATCGTAACGGCAAGACCGAGCACAAAGATGGCGACCTGCCCCGAATGCGGTACCGTTTCGGGTCGGATCCACAGCCGCTACAAGCGACGCCTGATCGATTTGCCGGCCCACGGTCGAATTGTCGAGATCAATGTTGAGACACGCCGGTTTCGATGTGTTGGGGCAGGCTGCCGGCGACGCATTTTTGTCCAGCGGCTCGGTGACGCTGTCGCATCGCCGTCCGCTCGCCGAACTGCACGGATGGACAGCATCGTGCATCGTCTCGGGCTCGCATTAGGCGGCCGTCCCGGACATAACTTGGCAAGCCGCCTAGCAATCCCGGTCAGTAAAGATACCTTGCTTAGAACGGTTCGCCGGCGCGCGGCGCGCCCTCGCGAGCCATTGCGCGCAGTCGGAATTGACGACTGGGCATGGCGCAAGGGATGCCAGTACGGCACCGTCATCTGCGACCTTGAACGCCGCCGCATCGTTGCGCTCCTGCCGGATCGTGCGAGTGGCACCAGTGCCGCCTGGTTGCGCGATCACCCCGGCATCGAGTTCATTGCCCGAGATCGTGGCGCGAGCTACGGCGACGCCGCATCCACGGGAGCGCCCCTGGCTACACAGATCGCTGATCGTTGGCATCTCTTCGAAAACGCCAGCGCGAGCTTTCTTGATGTCGTGCGCCAGAATATGCATGCCATCCGCAAATCTTCGGCCACTGACGACATCGACCCGCATTACTCAGTTGTGCCGACGCAAGCGGTGGAAGAATTTCCAACACCGCAAGAAGACGGTCGACGCGGTGTTGCGACTGATCGAACAGGGAACCCCACTTAAACAGATTACCCGCCGGCTCAGCCTTGCGCGCCAGACAGTCCGACGCATTGCCCGAGGAGGCGGAATGGAGGTCTTCCGCAGCCGCGTGAGTATCCTCGAGCCGTACGCTGAGACGCTCGACGCGCTCTGGACGGATGGCTGCCGGAATGGAGCCGAACTCTGGCGGCGGTTGCGGATACAAGGATTCCGGGGATCCCTTCGTGTCGTCTCCGAATGGGCCACCCGCCGCCGCCTTGATGCGTCATCGAATCCGGTCGGTCGGGTAAGGAAGACTCCGTCGGCTCGTAAGATTGCCCGGCTTATGACAATCGAACGTGATCAAGTACCGAAGGGTCAGGCATCGATTATGGCTAAGATCGAGCACGATGTCCCGCAGTTGCTCGTGGCCCGCGACTTGGTCGATCGTTTCCACGAAATCATGCGCCAGCAAAAGACCGCCGATCTCGGTTTATGGATAGCCGCCGCGATCGACAGTCCACTCAGCTCGTTCGCCAAGGGTATCATCGCGGATCGCGACGCCTGAAAGCTGCAATCATCCATTCATGGTCGAACGGTCAGACCGAAGGCCAAATCACAAAGCCCAAATTGGTGAAACGTCAGATGTACGGGCGTGCAAAAATTGATCTGCTCGAGGCGCGTGTCATCGGCGCGGCGTGAGCAACTGCACCAAAAGTGAGATACCAACGGCCCTAGTTGTTGACTGTTGCCCATGTTCGGGTGGTGATTGACGCGATGCGCTTTGGATCTTGCTCAAAGAAGTTCCATGCGTCGCAGGCTTTATCAACGATGTCGTCGTAGTCGTTGAAGACGGTGATCGCGAGTTTGTTGCCGCGCAGATATTCCCAGACGTTTTCGATCGGATTGAGTTCAGGAGCGTAAGGTGGCAGACGCACAAGGGTGATGTTTTCGGGGATCGTGAGCGCGGCAGCAATGTGATAGCCGGCGCCATCGAGGACGAGAGCGGCGTGGCTGCCGGGCGCCACCTTGCGGCCGATCGCAGTGAGATGCAGCGACATGGTCTCGGCGTTCGCCGCGGGCATGAACAGGCCTGTGCGACGCGACGTTGCGGACAGGCGGCGCCGAACAGATAGGCCCAATCATAGCGTTGGTCGTGCGGCGCGCGGGGCCTGTCCACGCTTGGCCCAGACGCGGGTCAGCGTGCCCTGTGGCCGATCCGGGCCTCATCTTGGAACCAGATTTCGATCGGCTTGCCTTGGCGCGGTCGGGGTTGCGCCGTGACTGTCCGGCGAAGTTTTTTAAACATCTCCTGGGCTTCTTCGTCAGCCTGGGGTGACGGGGCCTTACCGACAGTTTGCGGTAGCCGAGCTTAGCTAGAACCTTGCCGACCGAACGCTCGTGGAGCGCGACACCGAAGCGCGCTGCAATTCGTCGCGCAGATCGACCCGCCGCCAACGCGCGACCCCATGCACCGCGGGGTCGGGGCCGGCCTCGACAAGCTCGGCCAATTCGGCCTGCTGCCACGCCGTGAGTTTTGATCCGGCACCTGGCGATTTGAGATTGCGAAGCCCAGCCAGTCCCGCGGCGTTGTAACGGTGCACCCAGTCCCGCAAGGTCTGACGGTCCATGCCGCAGGTTTCAGCCGCCGTTTTGCGGTCCAAGCCATCGAGCACCAGCGCAAGCGCAAGTATCCGACGCGCCGCGGCACTGTTCTCTCCCCGCTCGCCGCCTTGCGAAGCTCCGAAGCCGTCAGATCAAGTCGGGTAATCGATACCGCCATCCCATCGATGCCGCTCCTCTCAAAAGCCAGCGTGATCAGAGTTTCACTGATTTGGGAATCCCTTATATCACAGTCTCGGGGTGGTATCAGACCCCAAGATTGACCCCTCCACCGCTTGGTAGGTCAATAGTTTAGCTCGCCGATCGGCGTCGGGACCCCACGCCGATTTACATCCGACCGCTGGATCGGCTAACCGCGCCGCAAATGCAGCAACGGCCTTTGCGTGGGCGATCGTGACATGGGCATTTAAAGCAGAAGCCGAGAGCTTGCGCTCAACATCGACCAATACTTGCTTGTTTCTAATGTACTGACGGGCATTGGATAAATCGCACGCTTGAAGTATCTCCACGCCGTCCAACGCCGGCGGTGTTGGGACTTTCGCAAGTCCGTTCACATGTCGCCGCGAGCAATTCAATCGTCTCGATGCCTAAGTCAACGAAACTAGAAATTAGTCCTTAGGTTTCAACAGTTGCATAGGCGTATTGCTAAAGGCAAAGAAGAAACGCCCTCGCGCGAAACGACGGTATGTTCGGTGCGATCGACGTCCATGGCGAATGCGATGGATGGCCAAACTGTTCGAGAAAATCGGTTGCAATCTCTCCATAAACTCTCACCTCGTTGAGGAGATTGCGTTGTTTGTCCGGATCGGCGAGGAGGTCCTCGTCGAGGCGTAGCCAGCGCAGGCTTTCTCCGATGCCGTCGTTTGACCACCGCGAAGGTGCCACGCGATGGCATGCGTGCAGCCGACGAAATCAGCATATATAACGCAATGAGGGTCGATCTGATCAATAGTGTAAAGCATCGTCAGTGCTAGCAAGCCAAATGCAACCGGGACCATGCCGCGACGCGCACAAATTTCACCCACCGGGGACAAGGTAAAACCGTCGAACGCCACGTGCACCAAGATAATGGCGGCGGAGAAGGGTGATACCATCAAAATCGCCGGTGCTTTATTTTGAGAGCCTGGGCCGATCGCGCGAAGCCAATCCAAAAATGGTCCCACATCGTTAGGTATCAGAGCGTTCTGGCAACACGGAAGCCGATGCGGTTGTTGCGGAGCTCGCGACCGAGCCCAAGGCGGCTGGCCGAGCGGAGGTAGCGTGGATCGTCGTACCAGGAGCCGCCGCGCAGAACGTGGACGTCATCGTTGCTTTCGGCACCCATTTTCGCACAGCCCGTGATCCATGGCGCCGCACCGTCCTTCGTCGCATCCGGTATGTTACTATAGCTCTTATGATAACAGTCCTCGACCCACTCCCACACATTGCCGTGGACCTGATACAGCCCCCAGGGATTTGGCGGGAAGGTATCGACCGGCAACGTTTTCTGGCGATTTTCCCCATTCGATCCGCTGCCGTACGTATAATTGCCGTTGTAGTTGGCTTGGCTGGTCGAGATCGAATAGCCCCACCAGAACGGCGTCGTCGTCCCCGCCCGCGTGGCGTACTCCCACTCCGCTTCCGACAGCAGTCGATAGCTCTTCCCCGCCTTCTTCGAAAGCCAATTCACATAGGCCTTGGCGTCTTCCAAATTGACGCAAATCACTGGATGACGGTCGGTCTGCTCGAAGCCGGGCGGCGAGCGCCACGACCGGTCGGGGTCGTAAGTCTGCACCGAGCCATTCCGCCAATTGCAGCCGCCTTCCATGCCCCGGCTCGTCTCCATGATGAATGCCGCAAATTCACCGCGAGTAACCGCAAACCGGCCAACGACCAACGGGTTCGGGATAGCCACTCCGACCTGATTTCCATTCCCATCGTCCTCGTTATCACCGCAACTCGGCTCGCCCCTCGGCGATCCCATCAGAAACCGGCCGGCTGGAACGACGATCAGTTCGGGGCAATCCGAGCAGTCCCTGGATGGGGGGATTGACGTCAGAATTTGAGCGAGCTGTCTTTCGAGGCCGGTGGCCTTCGCGTTGGCGCTTGCCACCTCGTTGCGCGCGTCATCCCGCTCCTTCTCTGCGGCGGCGACTGCTTCCACGAGGCTGTTCCGTTCCTTCTCGACCGCGGCTAATCGTTGCGATACTGGCTCCCGCGCGGCGTCCGCGGACTTTGCCGCACGCTCGGCCTCGGCGAAACGTGCTTCGGCCGCTTTCGCGGCAGTTTCTGCTTCAGCCACCCTGCGCCGCGCCGCGTCGAGTTCGGCGCGCAATTGAGCATCTCCGGGCACCACGACATCCAGGAATGGCGCTCCCAATTGGTTCAATACCATTGGACCTGCTGCGACCCCCGCCGCCAGCGCTACTGCCAACCCAAGACCCATCCCCACGGCGGAACCCCACGTGGCCGCAGCTTCGACAGCACCGCCCTGAGCCGTTCGGCAATCGCCTCCGCATCCGGTGCGAAGCTTTCCGAGCGCAGCGGCATCGCCTGAAATAGCGTCAACGGAATCAGGCTGTCTGGCAGTTGGGCCGGCTTCGGGATCGGCGCCCGTCAATCGAAACCGGCACTATTGGCAGGTTGCGAAGCAGTGCTTGGGATATTTCAAATCTCACGTAATCGTTCGGATTATCGAGGCGGCGGCTGCCCTGCTCGTCCTTGAGATTGGCCCAATCCTTTCCGATTAGCACAACCATGGCATCGCTGGCGCCCACCTGCCGTTCGAGCGCCTGCAGCCAATTGGCGCCGCCGTCGATGCCGCCTAGGTCGAGAAACACGCGCTTCGCGCCGAACGTCTTCGCGAACAACGTCTTTAGGTACTGCGCATCCTTGAGGCTCTCGACGCGCCGGTAATTGATGAAAATCCTGCCTGCCATGATACCGCTTCCCGCAAATCATCCGCGGTTTGCAACCCCTTTTATACCATCTTCGAACCGCTCCGATAGCCAGCCGAGTTCCGCTTTGGCCGTGCACCACTGGCAAGCGCCCGCGACGCGGTGGTTCGTCTGGTTGGCCAGCTCACGGCTCGAAAAGGCCATTCAGAATAGAGTTTACCGGTACTAAATGAGATCTGCTGAAACTTGGAGAGCCGCCTGGAGCATATAGGCCTCAGAGTGCTCCTTCCCGCTCAGCGGATTCAAACACTCGCCTGCTGGGTCAGCGCCCGTATAAGTTCCTTGACGTTGGGCACGCCGATGCCTGTGACCATGTCGTAGCCAGGACCTGCGCTGAATTCACCATTAGTTCCCGCCTGGATATCCCGAAAACACGCCGATCCCATCAGCGGGTAAATCAGAGGATTCAGAAATGGCAGAGGTGGCTTACCCGCAGTCGCGCGAGCTTCGTTCATCATCGCGCAAAAACCGGCCCAGACGGGTGCGCTCCAACTCGTTCCGCCAATCTGCGTTACCTGATTGTGCAAAACGAGAAAGGCACCGGTGTTGGGGTCCGCAACGAGACTGACATCCGGCACCAGCCGCTCATTGCCGGCCGGCACACCTGTGCCGCTCTGCCACCGCGGTCGATCGAAAAAGATACTCTTGCCTCCGCCGCTGCCGGTCCAAGCCGTTTCGTTCGCAACTTGACCGCCCGCTGCGAGGGTCAAGCTCGTACCGCCGACTGCGACCACGCACAAATCGGTCAATTCGTACTCTGCTTGCACCGGACCGGTCGAACTATGTCCGGTACCATCGGGATTTGAGCCGGCGTCTCCGCTTGAAACGAAGACGTTGACGCCCGCAGCAGAAAGCCGCAAGAACTTCTGATGCTGGGTCGCAACCTCACCCTTAGGTCCGCCCATGAAGGTTTCGCCGAGACCTAAGCTGATGGATAGCTGTCGCATTCCAGGTTGGGTCGCCAGATCGGCAAAAATGCGATCAAGCGCCAAATCGAGATCCACGAACTGTAGCGTGCCGGTCGCGTAGATCCTAATTTTGGCGCCCGGCGCTATGCCACTTGCCCATTCGACATCTAACGTTTCCTCACCTTCTTCAGTCGGTAGAGGGCCGCCATTCACGTTGATCGTCTCAATCTGGTTCAACGTTACCGAAGAGTTGTTTCTGCTCCAGAATAGTTCGAGGTCGGAATCCGCAGGTACCGTATCAATCAGGATCGCAATAGTCTGACCTTTTCCGGTCACGGTCAAACCGTCGGCGTTGTAGGCCTTCATTATCTCACTCACCAGATAAGGTGGCGCGTTTTTGACATCGGGTGAAGGAGCGCCGACCGTCGCGCTCAATGATGGAGATCGTCGTGCCGAGCGACCCCGTCCCGAAGATTTCTTTCCCGTGGGACTATTCGCGGGATCGCTAGCCACAAGAGACGTGCGGTTGCCGTCTTTCGGCGAACATATCCTGAAATGCTTCTGCGCCTTCCGAAAAGGCTGCAAACCGATAATGGCTTGTACGTTCTTGGCGACATCGGCCGGCATACTCGGAGCATTTTGGCCGCGGTATAAGTGAGGCCTCCCTTCGTGACGCTCACCATGTTGACCGCAAAACTCTTCTCAATCTTGTCGACGCTGGCCTCGGCGTAGACGCCGGTATTGTCTGCGGCGACCTGAGTGACTTTAAATCCCTAGACTCTCAAGCCACGAGACCAGATCCTCGTGTCGGCCGCGACAGGCGAATATTTCTGGCTCAACTCGTCAAGGGGAACGACTTCTCCCTTTGCCACCCTGTCCTCTAGCTCCGCTTGTGACGCGGCGGGCATTGCGACCGAAAACAGGAGCCTCATCGTTTCATCCCCATGCTCGGGCGACGCCGCATTGACCATACAGTCCGTGGAGGGTGGGTCCCTGAGCGGGAAGCGGCGTCACGCTGTCAGTAAAGACCTTTCTGTCAACCATTGCGTGTCTCCCATGAGTAAATGTTTAGTCGGGCATCACCGTGAGTTTTCGGCGGCGACAAATTGGTGTGCGGTTGGCCGAGCCAGAGTGGGGCTCGATATATGTCCGCAATCGCAAGCCAGTTCGGCTGACGTGATGCACTTTCGGCCACGCCCAATCATACCTGGTAGTTGCACCGTACTTGTGTGAGCAGGCTCACAAATCTTCAATTAGAACTGACGAATTTCGCGAGGCATTAGACGAAGAACTTTTGGAGCAATCAGAGACGGATGCGGCGGAGGAGAAAGACTACGTTCACGCCTGAACTGCGCGAACTGGTCCGTTAAAATTTTATTGGTCCCACGTATCTGTGTCGCGCCGGCTCTCCACGCAGACGCCAGTCCAGGTTCGCCCCGCCGGCGGCATGGAAGTACGCTTGCGCCAGCGCGATAATGGACGGCGGGCCCGTTGATCGGACGACTAGTGCAAAAATGATGATTTTCGCACAGCATGAGCTATTTACGGGATCGCACTTGCCGAGAGTGATCTTCTTTCATTGGTCGCCGCTCGTATCGCGTTTTTGTTACCGGTAGTCCGACACTTGACCAGTCGCGAGATCCAAAACATCATCACCTGCCCGGGGGCGTCATAGATGACCAATTGCTGGACATTTATTGCAAGAGATCAAACGTGAACAAGATTTTCCTCGCGTTCTCCTTCCGAGAAGAGAACGATCAACTAGTCCGGGACATTGACCGCATTGTTCGCAGTCATGGATTAGTGCTCGTGACCGGTGAGATTCTCGGCGGAGAAGGTCTCACCTTTAGAAATACAAACTCGCATTAAGCAATGCGATGCCCTTGTGGCGGTTCTTACTCGAGAGGAAAAAATCGAGGGCCGCGAGGCGTGGCGTCCAACTGGGTGGGTATCAGGCGAATATATTTCTGCTCGCGGCCGAGACCAGCGAGCAATTGCGATCATTGAGGCCGGGGTCGAGATCAACGGACCGTACGCCGAAAATGAGCGCATCGCGCTAGACCGAACGGCCCCGCGTGAAGCTATTATTCGTCTGTTAGAGACGATCGGCCTTTGGAAGCTCAATGCCGGCCGGTCGCTTGAGATCAGATTGCTACCAGACGGCTGCATCGGCCTCTAGTGAAAATGCGAGATGCGAGTATCGGTTGGTCTCACCCTCGGGAAGCCTGTCTCCCTAGCAGGAGGGAAAAGCACGATCAAAACCAGGCGGCGTCTTTCTCATCGTTCAAGGAGTCAAAGTGGACGAAGCGATCGAAATAAAGATATTGGTGGGAAATAGCCCCAAATGGCGTTCGGTCGAATCACCTCAATGGCTCCATGTTGAATTGAAGAGCGTGTAATGACAATTAGGATTGCGCAGGACGTCGCAGGGATTGATAAATCCTATTAGCGTTGGTCAGTATGGCTCGATGCTCCAGACGACGAGCTCGACAACGTCAAAGTTGTCATTTGGAGGCTTCATCCGAGCTTCTCGCGGCCCGAGGTTCCCGTCAATTCCCGCAACGACAGCTTTCGCTTGACCCGCAGTGGTTGGGGCGAATTTGAAATCCAAGCGGGGATTCATCGGTTTAACGGCGAAGTTAAGTCGCTTCGCCATCGGCTCAACTTTGTTGAAGCAATGCCCTTGCGAACGAAATCCCGCTCGGGCTCCGTTGAGCCCAAGGCGCCGGTGGGAAAATCTTGAAGTTCGCTGGGCGTCGGCCCACGGTATTTTTGTCATATACGGTTGCCGATGCCCAATTCGCTCGAACTTTGGCTGAAATCTTGAACGGCCAATACGATTTGGCGTCTTCGTGGATGTGGACATTCCCGCGGGAGCACCATTCAGAGATTGGATGTTTGAAAAAATCGCCGATAGCGACGCCTTGATCTCCCTTCAGTTGGAAGTTCCTTCTCCCTTCGGCTGGACAGGTCTTGAAGTTGGACTTGCAAAGGGCTTGGGTACTCAAGTCATTCAAGTCATTAGTGAGTGTACGGAAGCCCCAGATTCCTCCAGAGGGGTTGAGCAAATTCGAGCATTGGGCGGTCCTAATGAAGTGGACGCGCAACATGTTGCTCAACGTATCACAGAAATTGTCGAGCAGCACAAACTCATGTTGTGATGGTTTTCCCCCGCCATATCGTCCATATCGTTAAGTCATTTCTGCCGCAGAACCGGCCGGACCGAAAATGGTCTTGATGAGCTAGGGAGATATTGTATCCACCTTCCCACCTAACCCACGAACAGCATTGATCATTGCTGACGTGCCGCCGTCTGCATCGTCCGCTAGACCGTTCCAAAGTGCTAACAAATGTATGTTTGGATCGATGGCCTGTGCCCGTCCTAGCATCGCTAGATTGCATGCGCCGTACGGGTCGTGGTCACTTTGAAGTCGCAGGACCAAAAGGCGCCCCGATTTCCTTGAACGTTCGACGATCACACGAAACCGTCCGACCCAGTCCCCACTCTCTGCTCCGGCGACCGATTGCGTTTCAAAAGTCTTGGGCTCAAAGGGTAGGACGAGATCGGAGGGAACACCAAAGCAAAGCAAGCTTCGTGAAACAGAATATCACCTCCTCCTGCGCCACTCGCTATTCCCAACGACGGCCTCAGCGTCGAAATAGCTTCAGCGATGCTGCGAGCCACCGCCGCCTCCATTTTTGGTGGAAACCGCACGTCTTTACGTTTTGGTTTATCGATCATGTGACCTGAGAAGAGAAGCACCTTTGTCATTTCAATGCTCACTATCTTGGCATTTGGGCTGAACGGATCTAACAGGATCATTGGTGATCTCACTGGGATGGCCCAGTGAGATAAATTACTGACGTCAGACTTGAATGTTCGCTGTTTGATCAAATCGTGGAATTGGTTATGACTTGGAAATTCGGTAAAAATAGAGTTTTCAGCTCACAAGCCAGCACGGAGTGCGCTTTTTTTCGAACCTTTACAACGCAGTTGGAAAGGCATTTTGATCCTCACGCCTTGATCGCCGCGCCAGGGCGCCTTCTAATCGGTTAGTTCCGCGTTCGTCCGGTCGCAGCTTTGCCGTTGATGCGGCCACCACAACCACCAACTCATTCTCTTTGGAGACCAAGAGGTGACGACGACCGAGGTAAGCCAAAAATGGACGTTTCCAAAAAGTCATCTTGACGACCTTCTTGCGCCGCGGCACCCAGCGCCAAATCCTTGCGTTGGATGGCGGTGGAATCCATGGGATTCTGACGATAGCAATCTTAAAAGAAGTCGAAACTCCAATTCGCACCGCCAATCCTCACTGGCCCGGCCTCGTGCTGCGCGACTATTTTGACTTCATCGGCGGAACATCGACAGGCGCAATCATCGCGACCGCCCTATCCCTTGGAATGTCAGCCGACGAAGTAGAGAAGCTATATCGAGGTATCGGCCCAAGACTATTTGCCAGAGCATGGCGAATCCCACTCGTCGGCGCAATTGTTCGGTTTCTTTCCAACGAATACCGAGACGAACCTCTCGCTCAGCAGCTAAAGAATGTAACGTCCATGTGTGATTTAGGTTCGGACCGCTTGCAAAATCTCCTTCTCGCTGTGACGCGAAACGCGACGACCACTCGCCTTGGCCCCTCACAAACAATCCGCGAGCTCGCTACAATCGCGTTGATCGCGCCGGCTGCAATCTTAAGCTTCCATTGTGGCAAATCATTCGGGCGAGTACGGCTGCGCCGCATTATTTCCCGCCAGAACAGGTAATGATCGATAATAAGATGTTCAGCTTCGTTGATGGCGGCATTACGCCTTACAACAATCCGGCATTTCTGATGTACCGGATGGCTACGCACCCGTCTTTTAGACTTGAATGGCCGACGGGTGAAGACCGTATAATGCTTGTGTCTGTCGGAACCGGAAGCGCACCGGAACTAATGAAGCTCGGCGACCGCCAATCCTGGCTTTGGCAATATGGACCGAAAATCCCATCAGCCATGATGTACGCCATGAGTGTGGTCAGGAATTGCTTGCCGAACCGTAGGACGTTGCGTCCATGGTGACATTCTCGATCAGGAAATGAATAGTCTTATGCCGCTCGAAAGGAGCGCAAATCCAGATGAACGGGGCACGCCGATATTGACTTCAACGCCACTCGGTCGTGCATTTCTCTATGCGAGATACAATGTCGAATTGACCGAAAGGGGGCTGACCGGCCTGGGTCTTGATGGCGAAGATCTAGCTCGATGCGCCAACTAGACGCAATCGACATGATCAATGATCTGTTTGACGCCGGAAGGCTGGTGGCGAAACGCGATGTAAATTTTCGAAGCCAGTTCCCTACTTTCCTAACACCAACGCACCTGCGCGCGCCAGAGAACCTAACCAAATGAAGATCTAGCTTCCTCAATTGTTGTCGCAAGTCATTTTCCTTGAATGAAATCAAATGCCAACGTGGGAAAGTAATTTGCTTTGATCCTTGGTCGCCGTAACTGTCAGCGAAGAGGTTTCTTCTCCAGCAGCATCGGCACTGCTCGCTTCGGGGTTTCGTTGGTCGGATCAAGCTCCACCAGTCGATGAAGGATGGTAAGGCCACTATCGAAATTGCGCTGCGCCGCGGCTTTTTGCCTCGCCACGGCATCTCCAACATTTCCATGGGAAATAGCGAGTACGTACTGCCAACTGACATTTTCCTTATACACTCGAACCTGCCGAGCCACAGGACGCCGACGCGCTCTCCCGCCGCCCTACTTTCCTGTTGATCTTGAACGTTGCCGCCCTGCTCGGACCGAATGCGGCTCTTCAACGTTGTTTGCGCCAGCTACTAAGTCACAGTAGGCCTTGCTCGCCAACTCCTGTGGTTTGCAGCATTAGATTGCATGTTACTATGATTGAAATTTTCATATATTTGTAGTAAGCTAGGTCATGGGGGTGCATCGGCAAGCAAGTAAGCAAACCGAGTGCTCCAGTTCCACCAAGCGTAGATTCTATTTGGTGCTCGCCGGGCGTGCTGCGCGCTATTTAGCAGCGCCGGATCCGACCGCCCAAAATCCAGAATTGGAAAACGGCGACCTGGCGGGGAGTGGACTATGTCCGAGGCAATAAAAATCTTCATCAGCCACAAAATGCCGAAAGACAGCGATGCTGCCTCGTCGATTGGACAACTCCTCGCGCTGTATTCAGGCAGCAAAATAAAAATAATTCTCGCGGAAGACTTTCAAAAAGGGGGGCAGCTGACGCCAATAACCGCGGCCATACAGAGCGCTGACATCTTCATTTTGCTTTACACAGGAGAAGATCAGGACTGGGGCTACTGCATGCTCGAGGCCGGTCGATTCCAAGCCATACTCAAGGACGATGAAAGCGAAAAAAGATCGATTGTTGTGCTCCACGACCCGGGTGTCAGCAAACCTAAAGCGCTTAGTCAATATATATCGGGTCCAGTCTCTGAAAAGTTCATTTACCAATTCCTAGTCCAACTATACGTGGGCAGAAATATTTTTGCGGATATTGATCCGTCATTCTTGCACAAAGCGGCGCTAGACATCTGTAAAGCGTTCCATAAGACCGACGTTCTAGGGATAAATTTCGATCTTGTCCCAAACTTCTCCATTGAACTAGAAAATTCAGAAATGAATTCACAAGCGTTACAGGATGAGTACCTTCCGGGCGCGGCTTTGTTTATGGGCACTCAGGATTGGCAGTTTCTCTTCGGAAAGGACGCCGCTACAGGCGCGTGGAAGTGGGCAGAGTTATCCAAGGATTGGGTGGATGGAGCCATTTATGAACCAGAGCTGGCACGGATGCTGAGAACTGCGACCAGAAAGGACGCTCCGCAAGGCTGTTTTATGCGTCCGCATAAATCCGATAAGCTTTATCGCCTGACGCTTCGTCGGTATGAGGAGATCGAAGATGCTTCTCGGTAAGACTTTATTTTACTGCGGCGCCGATTGACATTCCGATTTTCGGAATTCACGACACTGCAAACAAGAGGGAGCTTACTCTCTACAATATGATAAACATTACTTGGTACGCTCGAAGGAAATTGATCGACCAATTATACTGCGAGTTATTGTCGTACGTAAATTCGACGCAAGACGAGCCGCTTAGAATTGCCGAAATTGTCATGAACATAAAGAACGAGCTACGAAGTATAGATATTCAAACCAATATACGCCGAATTTCACGCCCGATGGACGTTTCTAATCTTCAACCACTCGAAAAGACGATGCATGACCAGCTCAGTTGGGAGAAGCATCGTGAGGAAATATTTGAGTATTCGAAAAAAATTCCGATGGACATCAAAGGAATGGCTGCTTCGTTGTATCAACTCGCGATAATCAATCGCGATTATTATCAGATGAGTGCCACTCAATACGCAGATGTCGCGAAGGAACTCCAACTACCGATAATGCCTGCGTGACCTCACGCATGACGGCGCATTGCTCCTGCGTTCCTCCGTACGATAGGATCGTCTTTGAGATTGACCTTCGCAACGAAAACGGCTCCCTTTCATCGCCGCGTGCCGTGCGTGTCCGCGAGGCATAAACGTTGCCATCGCGTTTGTGCGTTCTCACCGTCAGTGAAAAACCGTTGGGTCACGATGGTGCAAAGACCTATTGGTACGACGGTGCCACCAATGTATGAGATTTGCACAATGCTTCACGAACGGCGGTCCAGCAGCGTAAAACCCGTCAAGCGCTTTACTACGCGGTTCGCCTGCGAGCGACATCGACACTATGGTGGTGGATAATCCTGAAAGCGCTTGACCCCAAATGGCCGATTTGAGAAGCAGACATACTATGGCGTCGTAGGCTGTTACTCAGTGCTAGGATTGTTCCCGCGCAACAAGGTTGATCGATGCCAGTGACCTGTTCAATCGGATTGGGCCAACATATGTTAGGTCATGGTGAGGGCGCGCGAGATGTACCTTGCAAGAGTGCCTATCGGGCTACTAAGCGCGGGCGTGCTCGCAATTGGAGCAACCGCCGCAGCTCGGGCGCAGCCCGCCGCAAGCGGTTCTCCGACGGTAGGCATCGTTGAAGCGATCAAACGGCCGATCACCGAATCCAGCGAGTTTCTTGGCAGGATCGAGGCGGTCGACCGGGTCAACGTGGTTGCGCGTGTCACCACGTTTCTGGAGAAGCGGCTGTTCGTCGAGGGCGCCGAGGTCAAGGCCGGAGATGAACTCTATCGCCTCGAGCGCGGCCCGTTCGAGGCCGATCTCGCTTCGAAGCACGCGATCGTGGCGCAGTTACAGGCGACGCTCGATAACGCCCGATTGACGACCGACCGGCAGCGCACAATGCTCGGCGGGCCGATCGGTATGCAATCGAACTACGACACCGCGATCTCCAACCAGCGCAGCCTCGAAGCCCAGGTGCTGTGTGTACCGAAAACCATATCCGAGTTTATTGAGCGATGGAATCGGCTAAGTTAGCGCGATGGTCGCGCTGATCTGCTTCGTTCTGGCCGTGCTGGCCTTGCCATTCAAGTCGAAGAGCCGACTTGAGGCAGAGAATGCGGCGCTCCGACATCAGCTGATCGTTTTGCGACGCAAAGTGAGAGGGCGGGCCCAGCTTTCGAACAACGATCGCTGGTTTTTCGTCCAGCTCTATCGTTGGTTTCCGTCGATCCTGCAGGTCGCCACGATCCTCCATCCCGACACGTTGGTGCGCTGGCATCGGGACGGCTTTCGTCGCTATTGGCGCTGGAAATCGCGCTCACGAGGAGGGCGCCCGCAAATCGAGACAGAACTGCGCGCGTTGATCCGGCAGATGAGCTTGGAGAATTTGCTTTGGGGTGCGCCGCGCATTCACGGCGAACTGCTCAAGCTTGGGTTTGAGATCGCGCAGTCGAGCGTCGCTAAGTACATGGTCAAGCGCCGTGGACCGCCGAGTCAAGGCTGGTGGACCTTTCTCCGAAACCACGCGCCTGACATTGCCGCCATGGACTTTTTCGTGGTCCCGACCATCGGCTTCAAGCTGCTGTATGGCTTCGTCATCATACGGCTTGATCGCAGAGATCTCGTCTGGATCAACGTGACAACCAACCCGACAGCGGAGTGGGTCGCGCGTCAGATCACCGAGGCCTTTCCTTGGGATGAGGCTCCACGCTATTTGATCCGGGATCGCGATCAAATTTACGGAGCTGTCGTCACACGTCGGTTGCGCGCCATGGGTATTCGAGACAAGCCCATTTCACCAGCCTCACCTTGGCAGAATGGCTTTGCCGAACGGCTGATAGGATCGATCCGGCGTGAGTGTTTGGATCACCTCATCGTCTTCGGCGAGGAGCATCTGCGCCGGATACTGAAATCTTACGCCGATTATTACAACTGCGTCAGAACGCACCGATCCTTGCACAAAGATGCGCCGGTTTCTCGTCCTGTTCAGCGATCCGGCATCATAAGTTCGCACGCTATCTTGGGCGGACTTCATCATCAATACGCTCGGATTTAGATTCTTGGTACACACAGGCACGCGATGACTACGCCGAGCACCGATCTCACGGTGATGTGCGCGCGCCCTCTGCGGATCGCACGCGAGTGATCAAAGGACGGCTATCCTACCCCGCACCGGCATTGCGGACACCTTGCGGACATGAGCCTTTCGGGATCGGCAGCCGTAAATCTAAGTGCTTGTGAGCGGCCCGAGACATAGGTGACATTTCGTACCGGACACATGGGTTACACTTTTCGCTTTTTTGCAAGCGGGAGGTGTGGATGCCGTGGAAAGCGAGTTCGGTTATGGAAGAACGCCTTCGCTTTGTCGCCCGCCTGCTGGACGGGGAGCCATGACAGACGTCTGCCGGGAATTCGGGGTATCCCGCAAGACCGGCTACAAGATTTTCGATCGCTATAAGGAGCACGGGCTTGAGGCCCTGAGCCACCGCTCGAGGCGCCCGGTGCGCTATGCCAACCAGCTGCCCCAGTAGGTCGAAAGCCTGATTGTTCAGCTCAAGGCCGAGAAGCCGCACTGGGGCGCGCGCAAGATCCGGGAACTACTGGTACTGCTATCCGCTGACTGTCACCGACCATGCCTCGCGCTTCCTGCTGTTGTGTGCCGCTCGTGCATTGCAATGCCCGAGTAGGGTCATTCGCGTCAGACACAGTCGGCTTCGTGAACTCGCACCGTCGCATGCGCGCTGAGACTGATATGTCCGTTGCCCGATATCTTAAAATCGCGTCATTCTGACGATACGCTGATACGCTGATCGCTTCCATACCGACACACGGAGACCAAACGATGCTGCGTTTACCGAATTGTTTCTGGACTTCACTCGTCATGCTTCTTTTGGCAAGCAACGTCGTAATTGCTCAAACTGCGCAAACGAATCCGACACCACAAAAGCCAATGAGCAAATCGGCGCTCCGTCAGCAAGATCGCGAAGAATGCACTAAGCAAGCAGTCCAGCAAAATATAGCGGAGCGTAATAGAGCAGACCCTGTTCGGAAGTGCATGGCCGATCGGCAGGCGGCGAGAAAGGCTTCACAAAAGAAGGGCCCAACCTAAAGCCAGCGTGAACAGACACGTTGGTCGGGTAGGATCGAGGCGCGGATCGGGCTTCGAATGATGCCGACGTTTCCTCGATCCCCCCTATCATCCGTACGGCGGGTTTTCCCCAGTACGGCTGGAAGGCTGGCTTTCCAAGCAGTGCCTTCCTGGATGATCAGCGGCTTAAGCCTGCTCCCGACATGCGCCGTCCGACATCCAGTTTGCATCCACCCTTCGTGCATTTCGTGGTCGCTACGGTGGTCCGCTCTGAGTCGGGCCTGAGGACTCGATCATGCACCGCCATGCGGTGGAATACTCCACCTACCCCAGGGGCCCTCGCTCGGGTCCGGGTTGTAGTGTCCCGGTCCGTCATCACTTAATCGGCCCCATCCGCCCCACTCGCAGGCACATCGCGATTTCACCGCATAGCGACTTATACGCGATGCCTTCGCTGTGCGGGAGCGCCTAGGCGACCCGCGAGTGGTTCCGAACTTTCACTGCACATTCCTTCCTGGCATGCCGTCCTCTCCGACCCCGGGGAGTCCAACATCGATATGTTCCAGAACTTCGATGCCGACATGGCCTTCGCCGTTTGACCACCGGCTCGGCACTCCCGACACTCCCGCAATCCGTTCCGCGCGGGTTTCCGATTTCGTGGCTTCACTGGTTCGCTTCCGCTACGGCCTGCCAGGTTGCTCGCCCCCCTGTACGGATCGGACTGGATCGCCCAGCCTTCGGGGACTTTTACTTCCAGGCTTTCAACGGATCAGTCTCCCTCTCCGTTGCTGGATATAACTACAACAGTAGCTGGATCTCCTTCTGTTGGCGGGACTTGCACCCGCTGGAATGGCAGCTAGCTTCGCTGCACGGTCAAAAACAGAAGTGGCCCCGCTAGACCGGCACGTTCGTTCTACCCGCAGCAGCAGACATCATCAGGCCGCCCAGCCAACTCCGTTTCGTGCCAAAATCGGAAGTCCGCCAAATGTCATTTCTTGATCCTCGTCGAGCAAAAAAAGAAAGACCGCCTCGCGGCGGTCTCTCCGAGTCTAACCGATGCTCGATCAAGCAGCTCGCTTGAACGCTTCCCGCGCAGCCTCATTGGCGCGATCGAAGGCAGTTCGCGTTTCCGTCAAAGCCGCCATGAGTGCGGACCATGATTGGGTCCCCGCCTGGCTCAACTTCTCGAGTTTTTTCTCCGCCTCGACTGCATCGGCGTTCATACGCTTAACGGCGGCGTCGATATCGCCCCGACGCTCAGAAGCGAATTTTTTGGCATCGCTGCCAAGCTTGTCGGCTGCTTCGCGCCACGCTTTCAATTGGGCATCGGCTTGAAGCTTGAACGTCGCCTGCTGGTGCTCGATTTGCTTGCCGAAGCTTTCGACATATTTCTTGACCTCGGCCTCGAACAAGCGCCAGTCAGCCTCTAGTTTTGCTTTTGCCTGGATCCATGCGGCCTCGTTAGCTTCCGACTGCTTCTTCATGGTGTCGCGGAAGTCATCACGCTGCTTGCGCAGATCAGCAAGAACCTTCTTGGCCTTGTCGCTGACATCGGCCTGCACCTCGGCAGCCTTGCCCTCAAGCGATGTCACCGTTGCGTCCATTTCGTCGAGACGCTCCTTGGCCCAATTTGTAAAGAAGTGGATATTGCTTTGCGTAACCATTTGCTCATCTCCATGAATATCGAATGGTGCCGCCCCATGTTGCTGATTAACACGCCGCGTCAAGCTACTGTTTGATGTGGGTCAATATCAAACCTAAGAGTGGTCCGCGGTCTGACCGGACTTCACCCAAGAAGTTGCGAGTTCCGAAATGGGTCAAACTGAGAAGTCTGGGTGGGCCACCGGGAAGTCGGCTTTACCTTCAAGAACGGACATCGTCAGACCGGTCCCGGTGGTCCGTTTCGTGCCAACAACGGACTCTTTCCAAGTTATTTGATAAATCTTGCGTTTCGTGAAAACCGTCGAGCCGAGATTTGGCGATTATGACGCCTGCGCCCATAAGCCAGACTAATTTTCAGTGATCTCGATCATTCGTCGGCAGTCGTGTTGGTCGGGCAAATCCGGCAACGATCCAGACGAGGTACTCATGCAAAACCAACGATTTGCTGTTTTGTGGATTGCGCTGGGAACATTCATCCTCGTTGGCTGCGCCGCCGCATATGCCCAAGTTAAAGTAGAGACCGATCGCGCGGCAGGTTAGGATCGGAACGAAACAGACATTAAGTCGCCATCAGGCGACGGCAGATCAATCCAACAGAGCCATGGACCGACCTTCTTCGGCGCAGCTATCGGTCGTTCAGGCTGAGGACCGGCGGGTGATCAACCGGCTCTTGGTGTTTTTCGCGCTGGTCTACGTCGTCGAAGGGGTCGGACAGGTCGACGGGCTGATCGCCCAACCGCTCAGCTTCTATTTGAAAGAGGTGCACGGTTGGACGGCGCTCGAAGTCAGCGCCTATCTCACCATTTTCAATTTTCCCTGGATCATAAAGCCGCTCTATGGCGCCTTTTCCGATTTCGTGCCGCTGTTGGGCTATCGCCGCAAGCCATACCTCTTAGCCGCCAACATCGTCGCCGCCGGCGCCTTCCTCTGGGTTACCCAGCTGACTGCGCCCGGCGAGCTCCTTTGGGCGCTTGAGCTCACCGCTTACGCCATGGCGATGTCAAGCACGGTGTGCGGCGCCGTGCTGGTGGAGAACGGACAGCGGCTCGGCGAGAGCGGCAGATTCGTCAATCAACAGTGGCTGTGGTTCAACGCCGCCACGATGTTCGCCTCGATCGCCGGCGGCGCGCTTGCTCAACGCCTGCCGCCGACTTCGGCGCTGCATGTCGCCGCGGCCATCGTGGCGATCGCGCCGTTGGCGGTCCTGTTCGGGACGTTATTTCTCATCCCCGACAAGAAAACGCCCATCGACCTTCCGGCGTTGCGCACGACGTTCGGTAGTCTTGTGACCGCTTTTTGCAAACGCGAGCTTTGGGTCGCCGGGCTTTTCCTTTTTCTCTATTATTTCAATCCCGGCCTCAACACGCCGCTCTACTACCACATGACCGATAACCTGAAATTCTCCCAGGGCTATATCGGCATTCTCGGCTCGATCGAGGCCGCCGGCTGGATCATTGGCGCATTGCTTTACCGGGTGTGGTTCGAAGATATGCCGTCGAAGCGGCTTCTCAATCTGAGCATCGCGCTCGGCACCGTGACGACGGCGGCGTTCGTTTTTCTCGCGGGCGAGATGTCCGCCGCCATCCTCAGCTTTTGCAGCGGATTTGCCGCGATGGTGGCGACCGTGGCCACGGTCACGCTTGCCGCCGATTATTGCCCGCCGCGATCGGAGGGCTTCACTTTTGCCGTGATGATGTCAATCATCAATCTATCGACCTCGTTGTCCGGCACTTTCGGCGCGTTCCTCTTCGACAACGTTTTTCATGACAGCCTGACCCTGCTCATTCTCTCATCGGCGGCCTTCACCGCCTTCGCGTTTGTGCTCGTGCCGTTCCTGCATCTCGGCAACAAGCGCCAGGGGCACTCGGTCGCGGCGACGGCGGGCCAGACGTAAAATGCGTTGCGCGCGCTCACGCGCCATGTGCCGGCACATCTCGTCGTCTCGCACGATGGCCAGCAAGCGGCGGTGTAGGATGACGATCTGTTCGCGTCGCGCCCGCCGGACGATGGCAGCGGTTCCGCCAGTGCCGCCGCGGAGCCTTGCGCTGTAATTGGCTGCTTCGGGTCAAACTGGGATCGTCAGTTCACCTGAAATCGCGACTATTCAGGGACCGCGGTGTCGAAACTAATCTTCATTGTTTTCTGCAGCACCTCATAAATGACAGCCGTCGACCACCCAAACATTAGCGCACCATTCATCGCCGTTATTGGACCAAGCAGCCGCCAGCCCTCTACCGGGATCACGTCACCATAGCCAAGTGTCGCGTAGTTCACGAATGCGAAATACACGAGGTTTGTGCCGGCAGGCGCGGCGTCCACAATCGAGTAGGCCAGCGACCAAACAAACACCTCAAGAACATGCGCGGCCATCAAGACCGAAACAGTTGCAATCATGGTGGTGATCAGGCGCAGCGACGGGTGGCTTCTTTTTGTTGTACTCAACACTCCTGCTACGCGTACGACCACGGTCATCACCAACGAATGTATTGTAATGGTACAAACGCTAACGATGCCGCCTACCAGAAATTGGATCAGCATGACTGTCACCACCTTGGTACGTTGGCAGAAGGCTCGAATTAGCATATCCCAGCTTGAAAATGTGAGCGATGCCGCGTTATGCTTCCGAGGGGCTGCGGAACGAAATCGGTCCAACCGCAGGCAAATTGAAGGCGTGCGGTCTGATGCCTCTCTGGTCGGTCCCAATGATATACGCTGCTGCGAGTTTCTTCATTGGGATTACGCTGCCGCGACTTGAGCAGGCATACTTTCCATACAATTCCGGCATTTCCGTTGCCTCGGCTCAGGCGTTCCTTTCGGCTGTGGCTTCCGGCATGATCACGCTCACTGGCATCGTGTTTACCGTCGGCTTGGTCATGGTGCAGTTCAGTGCCATTGCATACTCACCGAGGCTCGTTCTGCTTTTAGCTCGCGACCCAAGGCTATTTCATTCGCTAGGTGTGTTCATCGCCACGTTCACTTATTCTCTTTCAGTTCTGCTCCATGTCGATCGCAATGGGTCCGAGGTCGTGCCGCTGGTCTCCGGCTTCGCGGTAGCAGGATTGCTTTTGCTCAGCATGCTTCTGTTTTCCGCGCTGATGAAGGGCTTGAGCGACCTCCAGATCACTAACGTGCTTCACGTAATCGGCGACAAAGGTCGCGAAGGCATACGCGAGTTGTTTCAGCGCCTCGATGAGAAAACGAAAAATCAATCGAAGCGCGGACATGAGACGTACAATGTCTCTGACTTGGGTCCGGTTGTCCAAACGTTGAGGTATTTCGCCGGGCCGCGCACGATTGTTAAGTTCGATATCGACGACTTGGTTCTCCAGGCTCAAAAAGCGTCAGCCGTCATCGTGATGGCATGCGGGGTCGGCGATACCCTTGTCGAAAATACACTGCTGTTGCAGGTTTATGGGGCTAAAACTGCGCTGCCCGAGAGCGACCTCATGCGAACCATCCACTCTGGCTTTGAACGGACGTCCGAGCAGGACCCGAAGTATCCCATTCGGCTGCTGGTTGATATTGCCATCAAGGCGCTGTCGCCGGCGATCAACGATCCGACTACGGCGGTCCAAGCTATCGATCAGATCGAGGATTTGTTGCGTCGGCTGGGAGGGCATGACTTGAACGCCGGCTATGCCCACGATGCGGATGGTGTTTTGCGTCTCATTTTTCCGATGCCTACATGGAAGGACTATCTGGTGTTGGCATTCGATGAGATTCGCCACTACGGTGCGGATTTAGTGCAGGTGATGCGCCGCCTGAGGTCGGCGCTCGTGGGGTTGGCCGATTCGTTGACAGCCGACACGCGGATCGGGGCGGTGCAGCAATATCTCAAGCAACTCGATTTGACCGTCGATCGCTCAGATCTCACTGCGGATGATCAGGAAACGGCGCGCCAGGAGGATCGGCAAGGTCTCGGCCTGTCGCGCTGACAAAGAACTTCGTCTTGATCAGAGATGTCCGGTCCGGGTCTTGGCCGCGTGAAAACGCCGAAATTGAATTTGCGAACGGAAATTTCGTCTCGACTTCAGTCAATTTGAAAAACAAAAGCGCTGGCGACGGTTGCCGAGACAAGACAATAGAGAAAACAATTCCGCGCGCTTTTCGTGCGCGCACGTTTTCACGCAGCCAGGGTCAATCGCTACCGAAATGGGTTGTCCGCGCGACGTCCGCTTTTCCCCCAATAGCGACCGAACTGCGGACATCGCTCGAGGTCCGAAACGTGCCAAGGCGACGTTGGCCACTATTCGATCACCTCATCGGCGAGGAGCAAGAAGCTTTGGCGGCATTTCAACCCCGAGGTATAAGCTCGAACTTATCGGACAGATTATGATCTCCGGAAGGTCGCCTTCAGGCCCTTGAGAATACGCCCCGCATAAACGCCCGCTTGGCAATGCCCAATGGCAACGAGCAGCGCCTCACACTGCAATCGAACTACGGCGTTTCTGTTGGCTGTGGAAGCCTACCTCATTGCAATCGCGACAACGCCGACAGAAGGCGGTCGCGGGCGATTTCGTACGGGAAGTCGCTGCGGTTGGCGAGCAGCACCACGCCGACCTTTCGCGCGGGTACAAATCCGATATAGGCTGACGCGTTGTTGAGACCACCAGGCTTGTCGACGATGGTTATCCCGTCTACATAGACGGTTTCCCAAGCCATCGCCTGTCCGAGTTCTTGACTGACACGGATCATCTCCCGCTGGGTCATCTGTAGTGCCTCAAGTAGCTGCGGATCGGCCGCTCCGGCACCGAAGCAGGCGTCGAGGAAAATGGCGAGATCTCGCGCCGACGAAAACATCTGTTCTGTACCGGCGAAATCAAAATAGCTCTTCTGGTCGCCCGGTGCACCGATTGGCATGCCGTTATATAAATAGCCTTGAACGACGCGTTGCATGAGTTCCGGCCTCAGGATGGAATTGTTGTCTGGCCCGCGTTCGGGAAGTAGCGTCGAATTCATGCCGAGAGGCTTTAGGATACGGTTTTCGATAAGCTCACCAATCGGAAGCCCATACCGACGCTCAAGCGCGAGTTGCAACAGCACGTAACCGGCGTGCGAGTAGATACGTTGCTTGCCCGGCTCTTCGCCGGCGTGTGGGGTCCAGGAGTTGAGCACGTCGATGAATTCGTCGAAAGCGTATGATTTACTCGGCCATGGCGGATGGTCCGTTGCTAGCGAAACGCCGGAAGTATGGCTGCTAAGCTGCCCAAGCGTGACCCGACGCATGTAGTCACCGTGCAATTCGGTGACATACTTATTGATCGGGTCGTCTAACCTCATTTCGCCACGAAGGGTTCCGAGCGCAACCAGTGTCGCATCAAATACTTTGCGCACAGACGCTAAATTGAACAGCGTGTCCGAGGTGATTTTCCGTTTCTCCGCTCGACTAGCGAGGCCGTAATTAAAGAACCACGTATGGCCTGCGACATAGACTGCGGATGCGAGCCCGCCTGCGTCATTTTCTATCGCGACGGGGGCAATGTTGTCCTCAACGATATCTCGAACCTTGGCGTCCTTGTCAGTGTCTGTCATAGCGATTTGCGGCAGACCGAGCAGGACGCAGGCCAGAAGAGAAAGACCGGCGGCGAATATGGTGCGCCACCAGCATCTCATCGAGGTTATTGCCATTCGATAAGCATCCTCGATGTACAGCCAAGCGCCAGGCTCCCGCGCAATCGGCGGACGTGAACAAAACGGACGCGTCCCGCTGGGGAGTAAGCCGAAACCTCAAAAGACACTTCGTTGGGGAATGGTGGTGTCATCGTCATCACAATGTCCACCTCTCCAAAACGGGATTCTCCATCAGGAGTGGTAATACGCAGGCACCTCATCGCCGACCTCCATCGCTCCCAGCCTACCATATGGAGGCCTCGAGTACCTGCGTGCAATGTCCGAGATGGGTCAAAAGCGCCACTTTGTCAACGGCTGGTCACTTCCGGTCTTCCCCAACAAGCAGACATATTCAGTGCCCGTCGGGATGTCTCAAACGTGCCAATACCGAAAGTTGTAGCAACTGCTAAAGTTCGATCGTTCAATACTGTCCCTTTGGCTCGAGCCCCAACGCATACTGGCCGTACATGGTAGCCACCGCATCCCAGTTGAGGCTGATATGGGCGGCGGCGGCATGGGCGTCGCGCCACACCCGCTGAAGCGGCTTGTCGAGGAAGATTCCTTGGCCGCCGGCGGCGAGAAACAGCGCATCGACTGCCTGCACCAGCAGGCGCGTACAGAAGGTGTGGCCGAGCCGGTTGCGCAGCCGCATGTCGAGCGGTGTCGGCTCGCCGCGCACGGCGACCGCATATGTTTCAGCGAGGTTGCGGAACATCATTAGGCGCGCGGCGTCTACACATCCGGTGGCTTCGGCGACGCGCGTCTGGATAGTGGCAAATTCGGCCATCCGTTGGTTGCCGCCGCCGACGGCTCCGCGTGTCGTACGTCCCTTCACCATGTCGACGAAATCGGCAAGCGCGCCCTCGGCCATGCCCAGCACCGGCGCGACCAGCGTCACCGGCACCACCGAGAGGAATGACTGACGATAGAGCGGGTTGGTGTTGACGAGCGTTCCCGGGCTGGTCCCGGCGGCAAGGTCCGCAATCGCCAATGCGCGGTGAGCCGGAACGAAGAGATCGTCCGCCACAATGTTCTTGCTGCCGGTGCCGGCGAGCCCCATTGCGTGCCAATTGTCGTCGATCCGAACGTCTATGCGCGGCACGAGAAGAAAGCTCGGCCTCGCCCCCTCGGATGATCCATCGAGCGGCGCTACCATTGTCGCGAGAAAGTACCACTGCGCATTGTCGCAGCCGCTGGCGAAGCTCCAGACACCGGAGGTACGACAGCCACCGTCGACCTGCACTGTCCTACCGACTGGCGCATAGGATCCGGCCGCCAAGGCACCGGGCTCGGCCCAGAACTCGTCCTGTGTCTCTCTGGGAAGGCATGCGGCCAACCACTGATGCACGGCGCCCAGGCCATAGACCCAGGCGGATGATCCGCAACCCCGGCCGATCGTGGTGACCAGCTCAGCGAAAACATCGAAGCCGTACTCAAATCCACCATAAGCCTCCGGCTGCAGGATGCGAAACAGGTCGGCATCGTGCATGCCCTCGATGAAGTCATCGGAGATACGGCGGTTCGCCTCGGTCTCTCGCGCGCGAGCGCGAGCGATCTCAGCAATAGCACGGGCACGCGACAGCAACCTCGGAACGTCAGGTCTAGGCGGCGATGGAGGATTGGAGTTGACCGACATCTACGCGCTTCCGTCAATGTGCGCTCTGCCTGATCTCACTTCTTTGCTACCTTCATTGGATCCTTGACGGCCTGTATCGTAGCGAATTCGACGTTGTAGAGCTGACCGTCGATCCTCTCGACTCGACGGATGTACTCGTTCTGCACGATGTCGCGTGTCTCCGGATCGATCGAAATCGGACCACGCGGGCTTTCCCAGCTCATGCCTTTCATAGCGGCGACCAGTGTATCGCCATTGACGTTGCCTTTGGTCTTCTTCAGCGCCTCGTAGATGAGGTGCATGCCGTCGTAGCCGGCGACTGAATGGTAGTTCGGTCGCCGGCCGTAGACCGCCTGAAAGGCTTCGACAACGGTCCTGTTCAATGACGAATCGTGCAGCGCTGAATAGTGGTGAACCGTAATGATGCCGAGTTCGGCATCGGTCATGCCAGGTAGCTCGTCGTCATCGGTGAGATCGCCGGTCCCGACTAGCCTAATGCCTGACTTGTCCATGCCGCGCTCCAGGAACTGCCTGGCGAAGGTAGAAGCCTGGTTGGCGGGAAACACAAACAGCGTATCCGGGCCAAGATCCCGCGCGCGCTGCAGGAACGGCGCGAAATCGGGATTGGCGAGCGGCATACGCAGGGACTCGACGATTCTGGCGTTGCTCGTGGCGATGCGATTCTTGAACACGGTTTCGGATTCGAGCCCCGGCGCCCAATCATTGACGATCGTGACGATCTTGCGAGCGTCGTTCCGCACCACCCAGTCTGCCATGGCGGCCGAGGATTGACCGAGCGTGAAGCTCGTCCGCACCATGTAGGGCGAGCGTTCGACCGTGATCGAGGCTCCGGACACCATGACGACCGTGGCGATCTTAGCCTCGGTCACGAGCGGCGCAATGGCAAGCGCGGACGGCGTGATGCCGGCACAGATGATCGCAACCCCGTCATTCACGATCATTTCCTGGGCGATGCGCTTCGCCCGATCTGGCGCGCTGGCGTCATCACTGACGACAAGCTCGATCTTGCGCCCCGCCACCACGTCTCCGTGTTGCTGCACGTAGAGCTGGGCACCATTGACGGTCGACTTGCCAACCATGCTGAACGAGCCTGTCAATGATTGAATAAGCCCAATCTTGAGCGGCTCCTGGGCGGCGGCGCCGTCCAACAGGCCCATTGCCAGCGTGGCAGCGCCGATCACGGCTCGCAACATCGTTCCTCCTCCGCGTATTCGGGCGGCTCCGTCGAGACCTCACGGATAGGCATATGATTCGAACACCATGGTCCGCTGCTCAGGCGTCATGCGCGCCTCAGCAATCAGCGCGAGCACCACCATGCTTGCAATAATAGCCATCATGAACGCTCGAACCATCTTCATGCGTCGTTCAGTGCGGTCTCCACTAACTCCTGTGGCGGCTTTACGAAAATCGAGATCGGCGCAGTCGGTCAATTTGGACACCTCCCGTGCTCGCAATGTCGGGATCGGTCACAGCCGTCAGCCGCCGGTGGCTTCCGTTCCCAGTGGACACGAAAAAGCGCAGTCGTGTGCCATGATATTTAACCGGCGAGCGCCGTCGTCACCCAAACGGGTGACAAACTTGAATATGCAGCATACGCAGCATTTCTTGGCTGGTGATGTCGGCGCTTCAGCTTGCCGACCGGCGAATCGGCGGCGCGAGGCGGTCCACCAGCGTTAGCAGATCGGCTTGGCGCGAAACGCCTGTCTTTGAAAAAATATGAGCCAGATGGGTGCGCGCCGTCTCCTGCGATATACGAAGTGTCTTCGCGGCATCGGCAAGCGTTGCATTGCGGGTCAGCTGCTCGAGAAGCGGGATCTCCGCCGCCGTGAGATCGAAAATTCGCACTAGCGCCCGGATGTCGGCGGACGACTCGCGCTCGGCGCGCGTGATAAAGACGGCGGCGGTCGCCTGCGGCATGAGGCGCGTACGCACGTTGCCGCGCGCAAGTGGCAAGACATGGGCGACGGATGGCTCGTCGCAGCGTAGCGGGACTCCCAGTCCGCTGCTCCCTATTTGAGCTTCGTTGTCGCGGGCAAGCCGGATGGCGGCCGAAAGCTCCTCGTTTGCGGCCGCATTGCGCGCGGACAGAGTGCCGTCGATAGCGACTATCGGTTCACGCGCTGAAAGCATGCGACGCGCGGCATCGTTGGCGTGCAGGATTCGTCCCCGTTCGCCGACGATTAGGACACCGGCGATAAAAGTATCCAGCGTGGCCTCAAGTGTGTCTGCTTCGATCTTGTTTGCGTCGAGGATATCGATGATCTTGACGGCGCGCCGGACATGCGGCGCCAGCAGGCGCATGGTCGCGGCGTCCTGATCGATCAGGGTGCCGTCGTTTTGGTGCCGGCTGGCGGTGAGGATAGCAATGCGCCGCGCCTCGCGCAGCACGACCGTCTGCATCACATCGGTGATGCTCAGTGTGCGCCGCAAGTCCTCGTAGATGCGTTTTCCGTTCAACCCGGTAAGGTCTATGAAGCGGGACATGATCAGCGGCTCGCCATCGGGCCCGTATTGCCTGCTGAAGGCGAGGCTGTAAAATCCGGTCAGCTGATCCGAGTAGGCAAAGTACCGCTCTTTCCAATCCGGGCTCAGTCCCCACGAATACGCAAATTTGTGATGTGACTGCTCCAGGTCGACCAGAAGGATAAAACCGGAGCCGCAGCCGATACTCTGGCAAATCGCCGCCAGCGTGGGCGGCCAGCGATCCGGATCGATCGCGCAATCGTAGATCATACCGATCAATTCAGAGAGTTGTCGATGCGAGAGCATGCGGCGCCACACCTCGATGGAGGTGCCCGAATGGCAATGTGCGGTTCCTGGACCTTAAATCTAACACAGAAGGCGCTATCGGATGCGTGGTCTGTTTCACACGTGGATGACGACAGTATGTTCCGCCAGGCGCGCCAGCGGCCCAAACATAGTCGCTGAGAGTAGCGGAGGAATTCCGAGTTCCGGTTTGGGTCCATCTCGACATTTATGATCGTGGGTCGGCACTTTGATCACTTGTTTGAAGCGGGTCGGCTGCTCGACCGGTAGGTCCGCAGGCTTTGCACCGTGCAGTATCTTGTCGCCGTAGCCGGTGGCCCTGCGGAAATAGTCGAGCAAGTCCGGTCCGTAGGACATCAAGCGTCCGTAAGGGGACCATTTCCGCAATAAAGCCGATGGCCGGCATTCTGTGCGCAAGTGCTGATGCGCCGACGCGCGCCCGCTCGTTGAACAACATTGATCCGGCGACAACGACACCGTCCACGCGATCGCTTCGTGCCTGCGCGAATGCTCCTTCGATGGCCGAACCAGATCTCCGGACGATTGGGGATGCCGAGCAAAGTCTGGACTTCGTCGATCCCCGCAAATAGTCTTCGCGTAGCCTGATCATCGAGCGAAGGATGGGCACGGCAATGGCCAGCGTCGGGGAAGGCGTAGTCTCTCTCACAGCAGGCACCGGCCAGCCGGACACCAGCACGCCGCGTAAGCGAGCGTCCGCGAGCAAGGTCGTGGTGGCCAGCACCATCGGCACCGTCATCGAGTGGTACGATTTCTTCGTCAACGCCAGCGCCGCCGCTCTCGTCTTCGGGCCGCTTTTCTTCCCGGCCTCCAATCCAACGGCCAGCACCCTTGCTGCACTGAGCGTCTACGCGCTCGGCTATGTTGCACGCCCGCTGGGCGGTATCGTCTTCGGTCACTTTGGCGACCGTGTTGGGCGCAAATCGATGCTCGTGATTTCGATGCTGCTGATGGGTTTTGGTACCTTCCTTGTGGGCCTGCTGCCGACGTATCAGCAGATCGGCATCCTTGCGCCGGTCCTTCTTATCGTGTTGCGGTTGTTGCAAGCCATGGGTCTTGGCGGCGAATGGGGTGGAGCCGTCTTGCTGGTCTCCGAGTTGGCACCGGCCGAGCGGCGCGGTCTGTTCGGCAGCCTGGTCCAGGTCGGCAATCCGATCGGTCGCCTCGCAGCGACGGGGGTGTTCGCCTTGGCAACGCAATTGCCCGAGAACGACTTCCTGTCGTGGGGGTGGCGCGTCCCATTTCTGGCGAGTGTACTACTGATCGTCGTCGGGCTCGTGATCCGCTTCCAGATCGATGAGACGCCGGAGTTCCAGAAACTCAGGGAGAGCAAGAAGACGGTCAAGATGCCGGTTGCTCGAGGCATTGACCAAATACCGGCGCGAGACGGTGATCGCGGTCGGCTTGAAGATCACGGAGGTGGCGTGGGTCGGCATCCTCACCGTGTTCGCCATAACGTATTTGACCCAGCAACTCGGCATGCAGCGATCCGTTGTCCTCACAGCGATCACCCTCGCAGGGCTGGTCGAAGTGCTTGTCATGCCCCTCGCCGGCTGGCTGTCGGATGTGATCGGGCGCCGCATCGTCTATCTGGTAGGCACGGCGTTCGGTATCTTGTTGGCCTTTCCGATTTTCTGGCTGTTCGAAACCCGCAACCCGACCATCGTGACGGCGGCGATCGTGGTCGGTATTTGCCTTTGCCAGGGCGTCATTTTTGCGCTGCACGCCAGCTTCATGCCCGAGCTGTTCGGGGCCGACGCGCGCTACAGCGGTGTCTCGCTGGGCTTTCAGCTCGGCGCGGCTATCGGTGGCGGCCTGACGCCGGTGATCGCCGCCGCCATCGTGGATCGGACTGGCGCGACCTGGCCGGTTTCGCTGATTCTAGTGGCGCTCGGAATCCTGACGGTCATTGCCGTGCTTTCGACGCGCGAGACGGCCGCACGCCCAATGCGCTCCTAAGGTCAAGCGATGACAATGACCCAGGCTGATCGCAATGAACTCGCCAGAACCGAGGCGATCGATTTCGCCCGCCGACTTGTCCAACATTGGCAGGAAACGCTTGGGGCAGAACTCCTCGGCGCTTACCTGATCGGCAGCCTCGCCCATGCCGGCTTCAACCGGCGCTACAGCGATATTGACCTGGCCATTGTCACGGAGGCGGGCTTGGCGCAGGACGCGCTCGATAGCCTGAAGAACGTAGCTGTGGCGCTGTCCAGTGATTGGGGCTCGAAAGTCTCGATCTTCTGGTCCGACCGGCACTTTTCTCTTGGCCGATTTCCGCCGCTCGATCGCGTCGATTTTCTTGATCATGCGGTCGCGTTGATGGAGCGCGAGCATTCGAGACCACCGCGACCCACGCTAGATGAAATCCGTCAATACTTGCGCGGCCCAATCTTTACGACCTGGGTGGATCGTGCGCGGAATTTTGCTGTTGCCGAAAGCCTCCAGCCGAAGGATCACAAGATGTACTTACGGACGATCCTTTATCCCGGACGCTTTTGCTACAGCTGGATCACCGGCTGCATTGGTTCGAACGAAGACGCTGTGACGTTTCTGAACGAAAGACCCGTGCCGGGGCTCAATATCGACTTTATCACGCGCGCCCTTCGCTGCCGCGAAGCCGCCGCTGACTCCGATGTCCTGTTCCCCGCGCGCACAGCTCTGCCCGCGCAGTTCGATGCCTGCGCCAGTTTATTTGCTGACGGAAGCAGCCGCGCCAGCTGAGGTCGAACCGGTCAGCCGATCTTGCGTTGCTTTAGAGCGATGTTGCGTCGGAATGTTCGAACGTCGGCTAAGGGTCCAGACTGTGTGAAAAGTTCGTAGTTCAATTTGCGTGTAGAATATCTGTCTCAATTTCATCGATGCGCAAACGAATTGCATCGGCACTTCTGTCGCAAGACGCTTATTGAGAAAACAATTCTGCGCGTTCTTGGCTCGCGCGTGTTTTCACACAGTCTGGGTCATCAACAGACCTCGGGCCGTTCAAACGAGACTTCCGCTTTTGCCTCGTGAACGGACGTCGTCAGCCAATCCGGCCATGTCCGGAAGGTGCCGATATTGTTGCAAAAGTCTTTTTGCGAGGTGGGACTCAAATTCTCTGACCCGCAGATGCAGCGATTGAGTAATGATGTGGGGGACCACGTCGTGAAGCGCTAAACTCACGGGCGATTCTGGTAGCGCGCCTGAAGCCCCATTGATCGGCGATTTTCGCTTGTTTCGTTCTTTGGCGGGAAATTAGCCGCTGCGCCTTTTGGGAATTTTGCAACAATATCTGCCACAAGCGGACGTCACATACCCTTTTGCGCGCCCGCAAACAGTTGTAGCCTCAATACGGGTCGGTCAGCGGGATGTGTGCCTAGATCTCCCGTCTAATAACCGCTTAGAGCTGATCGATCGGTCGCCATAAACAGGCGGTGCCCGCATGCTGGGATACAGTCGTTGGCAACTGTTTAAAGGATTGGTTACAGCCGTCGGTATCGTGACCATTGTTTCCCTAGCATTGATCTATTTCATTCCTGCCCCGCCGTCTAAAATTTCGATGGCGACAGGTAATAAAGGGGGTCCTTTCGAATATTACGGCCGCCAATATCAAGAAATATTCGCGCGTTCTGACGTGGATCTTGAGCTGCGCGCGACTAGCGGCGCAGGGGAAAACATGGAGCTTCTGAAGGATCCAAAGTCGGGCATTCAGATTTCCTTGATGGTCAGCGGTATCTCGGACGGAAAACATGCACCAGGATTGTGGTCATTAGGAACTGTAAACATCAATCCATTCTGGATCTTTTACTCCTCGAATGTGCTGTTTGACCGGTTCTCGCAACTCAAAGGAAAACGCATTGCCGTGGGACCGGTGGGAAGCGGCACCCGAGCTTCTGCCGAACAAATCCTTGGCAAGGGCGGCGTGAATTCTGAAACCGCGACGTTCTTGCCTTACGCTGCATCAGCAGCAGTTGAGGCACTTAATGATGGCAAAGTAGATGCTGTATGGACGATCGGCGCGCCGGATGTGACGGCCATCAAATCATTGCTTGGAAATCCTAACGTTCGCATTATGAGTTTGCCAAATGCGGAGGCTTTCACCCGTATTTTCCCCGAACTAGCTCGGCTGGTATTGCCACAAGGTGTGATTGATATTGACCGAAACATACCACCCAATGACGTTCAACTCATTGGATCGACTACGAAGGTATTGGTACGCAGCGATCTTCATCCAGAAATTGTCCAGCTCCTGTTGCAGACAATGGTAGAAGTACATAGTGAATCAACTATCTTTCAGCGGATCGGTGAATTCCCTAACAGCACGGATGTAGAATATCCCGTTGCGCCTGCGGCTATCGATTTTTACAAGAACGGTCCTTCCTTTATGCAGAGGCATCTGCCTTTATGGCTATCCGTCCATGGTCAAAGGGCGATCGCAGTGATGGTGACAGCCATAGCTCTTAGCCTCCCGCTATTCCGCTTCCTGCCAGTGGCTTACAATTGGATCACGCGTCGGCGTTTGTTCTATTGGTATGCTCAACTCAAGGCTTTGGAAGCTTCGTTCGACACCGACCCGACCGACAACCATTTAGCCAAGAAGCAAGCTGAAATCGAGCGCATTGAGGAGGCTGTCAGCCACATCAGTTTTCCACTAACCTTCTCGGACCAACTGTATAACTTGCGCAGTCACATCGATATCGTTCGACGCAAGATCTCATCCCACGCAAATGCACCCCAGCGGTTAACCGGGGAATAGCTGGAATGTCCGCTCCGGGTGTGCGCCGTGACAAAGGCGGCGCTTTCCAGTGGGTGCAAGTCCCACCCGGCAAACGCTCCAGCCGGAAGCAACCGGAGCAGTCATGGAGGTAACGAAATGGCTGAAGCCTCTGGTTAGCGTGTCACGAATTGGTGACAGCGCGAGTGTGCAGGCCGTAACGCGAGTGAACGCTGAGCAATCCTCGAAAAGGACAATGCGCAGGCCGACCCGACAACCCTTTCGGGGAAGGCTGATACGGCTGGGTGAAGCAGAGCGAAGAGTACGCCCAGCCGCTGCGCCGGGGTAGTGGCGACAGCATGTACACAAGGAAAGCGTACGCAACACGGGAAGCCCCATGGCGTGGTCAGCAATGACCAACCGGAAGCCCGCGAGGGACAGACTGGGCGCCTTGGGGTGGCGGAGAGGTTCGTAGTACCGCTGAAGCCGGGTAACTCCGGTGGAGGAAAGGGACCTCAGTTCAAGACAGACGCAATACGTAGGGAAGGACCATGGAGATTGGGAAACCTATCAACTCCGATAAACGGTCAGAAACTGCAGAAGGCGTTGCACGCGAAAGCGTGAGCTCTTGTCCGAGAGCCGGATGCGAGAGATTCGCCCGTCCGGTTCGATGAGCGGGATGTGAAAACGGAGTCATGGTCGAACCACTAAGGCACCGCCAGACGAAAGAGGCGGCAACAGATATGTTCAGCCTAAAGCCACCGCGTCACATTCCGACTTATATGAGGGCGCCGCTGTCAAGGGCATTTCGGTGGCGTTTAGCGATCTTGATAGCTCCTGGTTACGGATTTAGGCGCGCGGTCAAGTCCCGCAGCCGCGAAGCGGTGCGCCAAAGGCGCAGGGCTTGAGGGTGCGCCTAAATCCGTAACATCATCGAAGAGATCGCAAATATTTGTACTCTGTCGCTCCTCATTTGTTTGAGCTTCGTTCCGATCCAAGGTGAGCCCTTTGCGTGCGTGCGGCGCTCGCCGCACCAACTTATATCCGGCCGGGTACAACCCGTCCCAAGGTCCCTCATGCGCGTTGCGAGGGCGCGGGCTCCAAGGGGGACGGGACCATTCTCTACCGCGGCGTCTTTCAGCCATGTCGAGATCCGGTCACACATCCACCTTGGATTTCATAAGCTCCTTTTATCGGTATTTAATCTTCGTTCGTCACCCTTTGAGGACGGCACCTCGCGGCACCAGGCCAGTTTCAAGATAACGCCAAAGCGCCACCAGCAGCTTGCGTGCCAACGCCACGATGGCGATGCGGCGGATGCGGCCCTTCGTGGTACCGACACGCGCCCGGAACCAGACGCTCAAATCGCTGTCGGGCTGATAGCGCAGCCACAGCCAGGCGAGTTCGATCCCAGTGGTTCGCCCCTTGCGGTTGCCGGCCTTGCTGATCCCTTGATCATGGGCCACGTTTCCGCTCTGAAACGGGCTCGGCGCGTAGCCGACATAACTCGCCAGTTGGCGGCGATTGTTGAAGTCACGATGGAATACCTCGCCAACCAGCACCGCGGCAAACTCCGGGCCGATCGCCTTGAGCTTATAGAGATTTTGGATTTTCTTGGCGTTGACATGCGTTGATGCTTCATGCTCAACAATCGCGTCGCGCTCCGCCTCAAGAGTGGCGATCATCTCGACCACCAGCTCCAGCCGTTGCAATTCCCGCTTGATCTCAGATTTTAGCCGGGGCGGAAGTGAGAGGCCTTGTGCCGTGCGTAACTGCTCCAGACGCGCCATCGCCTGCGGGCGCAACGGCTGGTAATCGTAGATGCCGTGGAGCGCGCAAAGCCCTTTAATGCGGTTGACGTGTTGAACGCGTTCCGAGACCAAACGGTCACGCTCACGATGCAGCCGCCGCGCGTCCTCTTCGGCAACGCTGAGCACCCGCACCACGCTCCACACCTTCGGCTCGCCGCGTAGATAAGCCATTAGCGAGCGCAGCAACCGCTCAGTGTCGATCCGATCTGTTTTTACTCGTCGCGCCCGCCGGTCCACCTGCAGGCTTGCCGGATCAATAACGTAATTGCGTATGCCATGCGCTTCGAGTAGCCGGTGTAGCCAGAAACCGTCATAACCGGCCTCGTAGCACGAGATCACATCCACCGTCCGACCCGTCTCTCGGCTGACACGTGCGCGCACCTCCTCCATCAAATCGAGTAGACCTTTCCAATCGCCTCCACTCAAGATCCGGCGGCTGATCTTCGCGGAAAGGGGCGTAATGAATCCAATGACCCAGCTCTGCTTGCTCAATTCGATTGCAAACAGACACCGCGCCGTATCAACATGCATTGCGGCGGGTAGGTTGCTTACTGTTCGGGCCGTCATCAGGCTCTCCTATGCATTGGTGGTGGGGTTACACCGAAACGGTATCACCCCGCCCGCCGCGCCTGCATAGGATCTCTACCCTCACTTCTGCGCGCGCATCGACGAAGTCTGCGTTACCCCCAACAACGGACATCGCCACGCGCCGGATATCTCCGCCGCCCATTGAGACCAAAATCGTCGCCGCTTGTACGGCCGCCGCGAAGGCCGCCTGATGCGATGGCGCGATCCACGGGGCTGCGTAGCGCGGTGGCCGCGACCCATGTAGCCCAGAAGACCCAAGCCCCTACGAAGCCAGCATTACCTCTGCGCTGGCTTGACCTGCCCGGTCTCCGCCGGGCTCGGCGGGAAAGCAGGCGTCGGGCCAAGCTTCGTGTAAAACGTCCGCTCCAAAATAGAGCGGGACGACTTCTCAACCTCTGCCATCGCCATTAGCCCCCCAGCCCAGCAGTCGCAAGAATACTTGAGTCACGCGCGCAGGAAAAACAATTCTCCCCAATTGCAACTAGCGGTGTCGATTTCGGCTACGCACAGTGACCCGACTGCCACAGCCACGCCGCCCGGAGGCATCCGGCGGCGTTAGAGCGGGGCGGCCTTGACTTCGCTGCATCCATAGCAGCGGAAAACCCTCAGCGCCCCCTTGCTGAGGATTGCTGGGAGCTTGCCGACGTATGCCATCCGCACGCCGCAAACTTCGCATTTGGGCGGTGACGCAAGAGCCGGTGGATGAGCGGCAATGGTCATTGCTACCGCCTACGCCGCATTCGGTTCGAATTTATCAAGATCGCCGCCCGTAAAACTACGGCGACCTGCTGATCAACACATCGGTTGCCGCAACGCGCCGTAGTAAACGCGGTGAAGCGAGGTCAGCTCCGCCCTGCAACGCTGCATCTCGGCAAGATCACCGGCCCTGCGGGCCGCCTCGCATCGTTGGTTGATCTTTGCTTCGGCGACGACAAGCTGTGTGGGTGACATCGGGCGCTCCTGGTTAAGAATCAGTTGTTCCGCAAATGGTAAGCCGACGATACCGGGCCGCAACGCACCACCAAAGGGATGGGACCCATCGGAGAAAACGGGTCCCAGATTTGGGTCCACCTTGAGACGAGGGGTAAGGACAAACTTGGAGCCATCGCGCAGATTAGCGGCCCCGGCGGGGTTCAGAGGGTCCGTTAGGATTTGGGGACGCCAGCATCGGTGCGATGGCCGACGGCGAGAAGACCGCGGCGCGTTCGTTGACGAAACCAAGCGCCAGCGCGCTGGCCTGGACGAGGCGCAGCGCCGCCGGTTGAATCATCCCAACGCTATCGGGGCGCGCTGGCGGCGCGCGAGCAAGGCCGAGATCGGCGCGCCGACGCGGCCGTACGTTCGCGGTGCAAAGCTCCACAAGAACGGCAGGCCGGTCTATTGGCCGCAGGACATGTTGCGGCGTGCGGCAATGGCGCTGCGTGAGTGCGGCAGTTCCGACATCTTCCGGCTCGCTCGCGTCGCGTTGAAAGCGGCGATCCGCAGCGAAGCCGATCTCATAGAGCTGCTTTCGCCCGATTCAATCGCGATGTCCGCTATACCTCGACGAACCGACATCGTCAGCCCCACGAGTTATGTCGGTTAAGTGCCACAAGGAGACATCGGAACTTAAAGATGGCGAAAGCAGAGCTGCCCTCGCCATCTACAATTTCGGACCCGCACCTATTATGGCGTATCGCCGTACATGGCCTTCAGCTGGCCATGGGCAAAGGCCAGGGCCGGCGGCATATCCATCTTGCCGCCCATAATTTCGATGTACGCCCCGGCTTTGCTGGCGCGGGCTGACTTCATCGCGTCATCGAGTTCGCCAAGCGTGGTCACGCGAGCAGTGAACCAGCTTACACAACCGAGCGCCTTCGGCAATTCGGCGTAGTTCCAAGGCGCGACATCATTGTACGTCCAGTTCGGATTTTCCTCCAGCGCGCGCTCGATAAGGTAGCCGCTATTGTTGAGTACGAAGACGATAACATTCGCTCCGAACCGTCCCATAGCGCCGACGTCGTTCGCAGTCAGTTGATGCGAGCCTTCGCCAGTGATCAGAATTGTGCGCCGGCTCGGGTCGGCAAGCGCGACACCGAAGGCGGCCGGGGTCGCCCAACCGATCGATCCCCATAGAACTTGCGCTTCCACCCGCACGCCGTCCGGAAGGATCGTTGGCGTCACGCCGAGGCTTGAGCTGCCCGTCTCGAGAACCACCGTGTCTCCGGCGCGGAGAAACGCGGCGTAGCGCGGATAAAGCGCGGCCATCGTGATCTTGTCGGACGGCTTGCCGTTTACCGGCGCGAGCCCCTGCGGTTTTCCCTTGTATGGCGCCGATGATGGTTTGAGCTTGGCCAGCCCGGATAGAACGTCCACAAGCCGGACATTGGCGATGATTTTGTCTCCGATCCTGACGTCGTCGAGGCCGACGGTAAGAAACCGCGACAGATCGAGTTTGCCGGAATAGGCCGCCGTGGTGATGTCGTTCAAATTGACGCCGCCCAGATCGAGAACCAGATCGGCGCCTTCGATGATTTCGCGCGTTTTCGGCTCCGACACCGCGCCGGCATACATGCCGGCAAACTGCGGATGACTTTCACCGATGACGCATTTTTCCATGATCGTTGTAACGAAAGGACAGCCCAGCGCTTCGATCGCCTTCTGTGCCTCTTTCTGTAAGCCGAGCCGCGAAATTGTGAAGGCGGGAAATGCGACTATGGATTTCGCCTTGTTGATGCGTTCCGCGATGATCGCCATCGCCTTTTGTAACGCTGCGTCGTTTGATCGAGGCACGATCGGCTTCACGTCAGCCGACACGACTGGGGATAGCGCGTAGTCCGACGGCACCGCGATATAGGCAGGCTGATGGTTCCGGCGCGCCTCCGCGATGATGCGCTCCATTTCGACGACGCAGTTCTCCGGATTGATGACCGCTTGACAGCACGCGGCACCGCCGGACAGCTCGACGAAATTGCCGAAGACGCCGTCGCCGAGCGTGTGATGGGCGATCTTGCGCAAGCGCTGATTCTGATAGGAGGGCATTCCGACGACGTGAAAAACCAGTGATCGTTCCGCCTTGGCGCCCATGACGCCGTTTATGGCGGATAGCTCGCCGACGCCGTAGGTCGTTACCAACATCGCCGCGCCCCGGATGCGGGCATAGCCATCTGCGGCGTAAGACGCATTCAATTCATTGGCACAGCCGATCCACTTCACCTTGGCGCTGCTGTCGACCGCATCGCAAATTGGAAACGCGTAATCGCCGGCAACGCCAAAGCAGTGGTCAATTCCTTCTGCGGCAAGGCGCTCGACGATGTAATCAGCGACGTTGACAGCTGATGCGTCAGTCTTTCGAGGCTTTTTAGTCATGACCTTCTCCTCCTTGCTACTTTCTGCAATTAGTGCCGCCAACCAAGGCGGGCCTCCAACTCCGGATCACACTCGGTAGATGCCCCCAGCAAGACGCCGATCCATTTTTGCGGTGGTTCTGCTGCGCAAGAGCAGCAATCGGCGATGCGACCGCGCGCCGCCTAGAAGCGTGATGAACTCGCGCCGCTTCATTTCACTGCCCGAATTGGCAACGGATGTAGCGTAGCACAATTCGGCGCCGAAATCGGCGCGTCTCGCGTCACAAGCAAACTCATACGCCGCAGCAAGCAACAATTCTATTCCATCACCTCGTTAGGGCGGGCTAACTCACCTCCGCTGCGATGCGAGTTCCTGAGCACACGTCGCAATGCTCTTCGCGTAGCGAGCGACCATCGTCACGTCGACGGCGTCCGGCCAGCGGTCCGCCGTGTTATGGAAGACTTCGGTGCCGCACACCAACGCTAGGTAGCGGGCGCCTCCGCGATGGACCGTGCCGGCTTCGCCGCGCGGCACCGATCCAGAACTCTGCTTTATGGTCGATGCGGAGTCCCTCTTTTCGAAGAGCGGCGATGATCGAATCTTCGAGGGAGGCGTCGGATACGTGAACCTGATTTGGCTGCTGCGGTGCGCCGATGTTCGCTCCCAGGTGGATCCATGCGTGCGCGCGCTTCGTAAGGTCGGGACGGGATGCCAGATACGCATCAATTCCAAGAAACCCGATTTCATGGCCGCTGAACGCCGCAAACAGGAAATCGCGCGCGGGCGCAGCCGCGGCCAGCGTACGTATCGCTTCCAGCCAGCATGCAAGTCCTCCCCCGCGCTCGCTGGCACATTCCCACCAGCCGCTTCGCGGTGTTGTAACAACAAGGGGCGCTAACCCGGTGTCGCTACCCGCAATGCGAGCGGTCACGTTGACTGCTGCGTGGTGCGGCCCACCTGCGCGACGAGGCTAATCTCTGCGCGCTCCTGCGCTTTCAACCACTGGCTCTCCGCACTTGAAATTTGGACTGCCGGAGGGCCGAACGGCGCTGTGAACGACGGGGCATTGAGCAGGAAGAGACCGGGTCTGCTTCCTCGGGTAAGTATGATCACGCCCTTATGCGGACCGCGACTCGCTTCCGCAATCGCTCCACCAAGTTCCTTTCGTGGTTCGATGAGTGTGAACGGCTCGGTCTCCACCCAAACTATATCGGCATCGCTGCCGAGCGGACCGAGCGTTCCGTGGATGCCGTCCGCATCGGTAAATGTCCCATCGAACAGAGGTACGCCTTCGATACGGCGGCCCGCAACGCGGAGATGACATGAAAGTGGATCGAGCCGGCTCAGCTTGAAGGGTTCTAGCGTTGATTGGACGCCCGCCTGCCGAATTTCCCCCGCCAGCCATTCGGCCGACGCGGTGTCGGCGGAAGTCGCCGTGCGATGATTGCCCTGAGCGTCGTAGGCCTCGATCGCCTCGGCGAGACGCTGCTCAAGCCTATCAGATGACGGCACCTGCTCCCTTGCGAGCAGCCGGCTTTGGGTGCTTGCCAAGAACGGCCATACCGACGCCGCGCCACCGAGCAACGTCACGAAATCGCGTCGCCTCATGTCCGTCTCTCAAGCTCTGGAAACAGCATCTTAGCGGCTAAAACCCAGTATCGGAAACACCGCCGCAGGGGCCGCCCATGTCCGTTCGGGGTCAATTTCGGAAGTCATCGTCTCATCGTCGCCCTTGCCTCGCGCACAGGCGCGCGGCATTACGGGCCTTGGGCGCCGTGCAGAGACCATCAAGTCAAGACAGTGCGGAATTCACGTCAGCGCCCGGCGCTCTTGAACGATTTCGCCAACTCACCAGAAGGCAGCCATGGCCTCCTTTGTTGTCATCGCAACGGTGGTTTTTGTGTCCGTGACGCTCCCCCCTGCTGCTGCAACCGCCGCTATGGACAACGCGACTTCGTTGTTCGGACAGTCAATGATCACCAACCAATCATCGTCCCCGAACGTCAGGTAATACGAGAGAAGCTTGCCGCCGGCTTTTTCCACGACCTTGGCAATAGCAGCCTCGCGATCCTCGGGCTTGAGATCATTCCTTTGAGCGCATCCGAGCTGTACCTACCGCGAAGAACATAAGTTGACATGGCGTTGTCTCCCTAAGCATTGGACCCAAAAGTGATTGTACCACCACGCTCCGATCCTCGGCCATGTCTCTTCTGGGTCATTAGCGACCAAAATCGACTATTCAGGTCACTTCCGTTGATCCCCCAAGAGCGGAAGTACAGCGGACATCGGTGGTGGTCCGATTGGTGCCGATTCTGTTGCAAAAGTCGAAAGTTGCACGGATCGGATTCTCTGGTGAATCTCAAAACACGAACCGATCGACAATTCGCATAACCTCAGTCGCCTTATCGAAGTCGCCTATGAGTTTAGCGTGAGGCGATGAGGTCCCTCAGATCTCTACACGAAAAATGCGCCGGCGGCCCTCAGAAGTTTTGGCACCTTCTGCAAAACGACTTTTGCAACAGAATCTGCCAACAGCAGACATTAAATCCCATCGGGGGCGAAGGACCACCATCGTGGGACAGCAATGCGGCCAACTCGACAGAGGCTCTTGGTCTGCCTGCTCCGGTGCATAGCTCCATTTTCCAAAATCGTGTTACGATTGACAATATTTCCATGGTTGTGGGGGCCTCAAATGCCGATCAAGCCGGTCCCGGTCTCCGAGATGGACCTCACACGCGCGCGCCAAATCGTTCGCTCGCTGGAAACCCTCAAAGGGCTCACAAGCGATGATGCCGAGATCGTTGCAAGGACAATCGCCCAAAGCTTCGCGGCGGGCCGTAGACAAGGTCTGGAGATTTCCAAGTATTGGAGCGATGACGATTGGCGGCAATCAGCTACGGCTGGCGTTGTCAGCAGATCAGCAACAGCGCGCGAGACCTCACAAGGAGAATGCCATGCCCAGGACAAAGCTGTCCGTCCCCGACGTAGCTGAGGTCCGCCCCGGTCTCTGGTCAAACGCCATACGCGCCGGCGACATGCTGTTCATCTCCGGCCAAGTCGCACGTCCCTTTGAGGGCGGCACCGAGATAGTTGGAAAAGATGAGTACGAACAAGCCAAGCAAATATTTTCACGTATTGATCGCATTATCAAAGCGGCCGGGGGAACGATGGACAACCTGGTAAAGATGACGATCTACGTCGTCGATATCAAGAAAAACACCGAGGTCTGGCGAGCGCGCCGCGAGTTCTTCACCGGAGACTTTCCTGCTTCCACGCTTGTAGAAGTGCGATCTCTTGCGCCGGCGGAAGTCTTGGTGGAGATCGAAGCCGTCGCCTTTCTCGGTACGAGCTGAAGTCCGCTTTGAGGTCGAGCTTGGAAAGCCTCCTTGGTCTCCGAAGTTTATTAGAACGAACGATAGAGGCTGGCATAGGGCCTACAGCCCGACGCGAGGGACGATGACCCGAGCGGGCTGGAACAATACCACGAGCCGCTGCTGCGCCAACGAGCCCCGTGCTGATGCGATGGTCACAAGCGGACGTGTCTGCTCCTCGGTGGGAGGTCCGCTTTAGCCCCAATTCCGGACTAACAGTAGTTCTTCACACCTCGTTGGAGTGCACTCGGGCAAGTGCTTCGCGATCGCACCAGGGGACGCCTAATCGGGTAACGGCTAATCGACCGCGCTGCTTGGCGCACTCCTCAATTCAAGACCGCGTCACGATACGTTATGCACGGGTCTTGAGGTCGAGATTAGCGCACGCCTTGTGTCAAGAGCTGACTGCAATGTCAGGCCGACCGTTCCGTTACTACCGGCTCTTTTTGGCAAGGCGCTCGTTGAACGAACGAAGATCGATCACAATTCGCTGGTGGGTTCCGCTGCCGATCTCCTCATTGCCGTCGCTTGCCGATACTTTGAAGTCAACTTGTTTTCCCTCGACGTTGACTACCTCGGCCGTCGCCCGCACCTCGTGGCCTACAGGCGTGGCAGCGAAGTGCTTTACATCTACTGCAGTGCCGACCGCGCTTTCACCTGCGTCCAAAAACGGTCTGATTGCATTGAGCGCCGCATTTTCCATGATCAGAATCATCACGGGCGTCGCAAGCACTTGCGGCAATATGGCGTCCTTGAATCGGTTGGCAAGATGTTCGGGTTGCACCCGCAATGCCGATGCTCCTATCGCTCCCAACGGAATCTGCCGCATTCATTCGTCCTATATCTCAATGTAGACGCGTAGACCGCTTCGCCTCCAACCGCAGCACAAAGGCGGACACCTGGCTAGGTCAGAGTTGGGGCAGAAACCCGCATCGATGAATTCAGTTGGTAGCCGCCAATGTCGCATGTGGGTCAAAGCTGGAAGTGGCCTCGCTTGAACGGCATGTCCGTTCTACCCTCGGGAGCAGACATCGGCAGGCTACCTCGGCATTTCCGTTTCGTGCCAATGCACAAAGTCGCTGCGCTCCAGCCCGCTGCGCGGGAGCAAGAGCCGAGGGGCCGGTAGCCAGTTGAGAGGATAGTGGTAGCGCTGGAGAGCCCCGTCCTGAGAATCGAGGTGTTGCAACCCTCACTCAGAATGGAGCTCCCCATGAGCGAGACTAACACTGTCAGTCCGCTGCGTCAGCGTATGATCGAAGATATGGCTGCGCGCAAGCTCAATCCGCACACGCAGCGCAGCCACATCTCCAGTTGCAAGAGGTTCGCCGCCTGGCTCAAACGCGCGCCCGATACGGCAACGCCCGACGAGGTGCGCCGATTTCAGCTGCACCTGATCGAGAGTGGGACCAGCATCCGCAACCGCAATCGGATCATGACCGGGGTGCGGTTCTTGTTCCGCGTCACGCTACGTCGCCACGATCTGGCGGCCGAGGTCTGGCACATCAAGGAGCCGCAAAAGCTGCCCCGGTGCTGAGCCCCGAGGAGGTCAAACGTGTTCTGACGATGGCGACCAGTCTAAAGGCGCGAGCGATGCTGACGCTGGCCTATGGTTGCGGGCTGCGGGCCGGCGAGGTGGTGCGGCTGCGAGCGGGAGACATTGACAGTGAGCAGATGATCATCCGCATCGTGCAGTCAAAGGACCGTAAGGACCGCTACGTGATGCTGCCGGCGGAGGTGCTCAAGCTGTTGCGGCAATGGTGGAAGGAGCGGCCGACTGCGTCCAACAACGGCGTCTCGCCCGAACACCGCTGGCTGTTTCCAGGCCGCAGTCAGTATCAGCCAATGACCACGCGTCAGTTCAGTCGACTGTTCAAGGAGGCCGCCAAAGCCGCGGGGCTGCGCAAGACGGTCTCTCTGCATTCGCTTCGCCACAGCTTTGCGACCCATCTGCTCGAGCGCGGCAAGGACATTCGCGTGATTCAAGCGTTGCTCGGACACGAACGGCTCGAGACGACAGCCCGCTACAGTCGCGTGGCGATCGGAATGATTGCCAAGATCGAGAGTCCCCTGGAGGACCTGCGCGCACCGCGCCGCAAGCGTGCGAAGCGGGACAGTAAGGAGCCGCCGACGCCGTAGCGCCGCCGGCCATGGCTCGACCAGCTCTGGAGGTCGCGGACATCCTCCGCGATCACGGCCCTGCGTGGCGAGAGGCCAATCAGGGGCACGTGAGCCTTGAGCAATTGAAGGTGATGAGTGCGATCGAGCGCTGTCGCACGGCGGCGCTCGGCGGGCATGTCGCGCGCTGCGAGAACACGGCGTGCGGCCATACCGAGATCTCGTACAACTCCTGCGGCAACCGGCATTGTCCGAAGTGTCAGGGCGCGGCGTCGCGCCGATGGCTGGCCGACCGCGAAGCGGAGCTATTGCCGGTTCCGTATTTTCACGTCGTCTACACGCTGCCGAGCGAGCTGCGCAACATCGCCTACCAGAACAAGCGCGTAATCTACAACCTGCTGATGAAAGCGGCGGCCGAGACGACGCTCGCCATCGCAAGCGATCCCAAGCGCCTCGGCGCACGGATCGGTGTCACCGCCGTGCTGCACACATGGGGCTCGGCGCTCACCCATCATCCGCACGTGCATATGATCGTGCCGGGCGGAGGGCTCTCGCTCGATAACAAGCGATGGGTCGCCTCCCGCTCCAATTTCCTCGTCCATGTCGACGTCCTGGCAAGCCTGTTCGAGGGCAAGATGCTGGCGATGCTCATGCAGGCGCACACCGCCGGCGAGTTGAAGTTCTTCAACACCCATGCCGGGCTTGCCGACAACAGGACGTTCAAGCGCTTCATCGCCCCGCTGCGGCGCATCCAGTGGGTGGTCTATTGCAAGGCGCCGTTCGCAGGGCCCGAGCAGGTGCTGCGCTATCTCTCCCGTTACACCCATCGTGTCGCCATCTCGAACCGCCGCCTCGTTGCAGCCGACGACGAGGCGATTGCGTTCCGCTGGAAGGACTATCGCGTCGACGGCTCCGACCGCTGGAAGACAATGCGGCTTCACCCGCACGAGTTCATCAGGCGCTTCCTGCGGCACGTGCTGCCCAAGGGCTTCCACCGCATCCGCCACTACGGCCTGTTTGCCTCCACCAACCGCGCCGAGAGCATCGCGACAGCCCGCGCACTCCTCAATGTCGTCCCGCCTGCCGCCGGTCCCCAACAAAAGCCGGATGTCGCGCCGGATACCCCGCGTGTACCGCCGTACCCATGCCCGTGCTGTGGCGCGCGCATGATCGTCATCGAGGTCTTCGCGCGCGGCTGCCAGCCGAGCTGGCGGCCGGCACCGAGCAGGATCGACTCGTCATGAGCCAGACCTCGTGTGAGCGTTGCGGCTTTCCCGTTCCGATGGGCTGGCTCCACGCCGGCGGCGATCTCGCTCAACCCAATGGCATCCTTCAGTGCGCGGATCGCACGTCGATGCGCTCCGAACATCCGCCAAAATGCCTACCGCACTCTGCTGACCTCCCGTACCTGCAGACACCCAGGTCGAATCCTGCCAGCGTCACGTCTATTATCGAGCTCGGCGCCGGCATCAAATCCCCATAGCACTCGCTGCCCGACCGGTACCCAACTTCCCGCGACTTCGTGCCTTGGCGCTTTTTGGACGCCGGCCCGCTGAGCATGCGCAGTGTCCCGTATCGCCGGCGTCCAAAAACCAACACAGATCCGGAAATCGCAGGCTCTTTCAGAGGCACATGAATTGAGATAGCTTTTGTTTCGGGCCCTAACGACTGATGTAGCTTTACCACGGGCGCGCGATGAAAATTCGGCGTCGACAATTTCTGCATCTGCCGGCGGGTGCTACCGCTCTGCCGGTCGTGTCCCCCGCGGACGCACTTGGGCAGGGCACAATTATCCCGACCAACGCCATGATGATCGTCGAACGGACACAATACTTTGCCAAGCCCGGTTTGGCCGCCGAGGTCCTCGATCTACGACGCAAGGCTTCAGCCGTGCGCCTTTCGATCGGCCTTCCAGCCGGCGAAATATTCGTCAAATATCCTAGTGGTGATGGCAGCGAGCCTGATGTCGCCTGGCAGTGCACCTTCGCCGACGCAGCCGCACGTGAGGCGGACCTCGCGGCGCGCGCGGCAAGTGCGGCATTTGAGAACATTCGAGTGCAGATGAGAAAACTGCTTGTGCGTTTCGAGCGGCAAGTCTTTTCGATCCCTCCTCTTTGATGGCCAAGCGGTGCCCGGCCAACCTAGGGCCACATCTGAGCCAGGTCCGCTAATCCCTCAACACCGGACATGCACCGACTACATCGGGATGTCTGTTTGGTGCCAACGCACAAAGTCGCTGCGCTCCAGCCCGCTGCGCGGGAGCAAGAACCGAGAGGCCGGTAGCCCGTTGAGAGGACAGCGATGGCCGGGGTGGCAAGGTCAACACGATCAACCAGCGTAGTGTTGGCGTGCAACACATGATCGCGCGCGGGTCAGCATCCACATACGGCCAGCCACATCATCGGCCGCACCGATAACGCAATGATAAAAATTGCCTTGACGAAAGCGCCAACCAGTTTGCTTGAATGTGCCGTCTATATTTCAGCTCGCAAGAAATTGATTCACGCCATGTCGCTGGACATCGATCAACCGATTAATCGCGCAGTGGTTGTCGGATGTGCCATTTCTGCCACGCACAACTATTTGAAATTACACATGCCGCGAACATTAAAAATACTCTTGAGCAACACTCATGCCGAAACGCGGAAGTTGTGGAAGCGTTCTGCCGGGTTGCCGCCTCTGGAAGCGATACCCGTCGATCAATTCACTAGCCGTCCATTGCTGCACTTCACGCGCCTGCCAAGTTAATCCCCATAGCGCCCGCTGCTTAGCCGGTGCCAAACTTCCCGCGACTTCGTGCCTTGGCGCTTTTTGGACGCCGGTCAGTTGAGCCCGTGGAGCCTTCTTGTTGCCGGCGTCCAAAAACCAGCACAACATGCGAGATTGGCGCGAACGATGCCCCAACGACGCGCCAATGAACAATTGCGGAAAATCGGCGACGTCAGCGCTGCGATGTATTGGTCGGCTGCCGATCCAACAGAATATCGTTCATCCTGATTTCGACCGCGATTTTCACGTTCGGGTGCGTCAGAATATAGAAGCGCCCGTCCTTCACCGCGTCGATCGTGATCCTTGCGATGTCGGCGGCGGATAGCGTTCCTGATTTGATCGCCTGTCTGATGCGATCCGAGTACTGTTCCGGTTCCGGATTGGAGTCCGCGAGTTCCGCGGGCCGGTTGCGTTCGGAGTTCGATATCCCGGTATCAACAAATGCGGGGCATAGCACGGAAACGCCGATCGGCGCATTCTGGCCGCGCAGTTCGTGATGAAGGCATTCCGTGATCGCGACGACGGCGTGTTTGCTCGCGGCATAGACGCCGGAGCCCGCGGGCGCAAGCAGCCCCGCCGCGGAGGCTGTGTTGACGATGTAAGATTCTTCCTTTTGCGCCAGCATGCGCGGCACGAAGCTGCGCAACCCGTGAACCACGCCCATCACGTTGATACCCAACGTCCACTTCCAGTCGTCGAGCGTGGCCGTCCAGATCGGCCCCGCCGTTCCCACGCCCGCGTTGTTGAAGAGCAGATGGCATGCGCCAAAGCGGTCGTATGTCGACCTTGCCAGATGCTCAATGCTGTCGGCACTGGAGACGTCGCTGCCAATCGCGAGGGACTCGGTGCCAGGCTTGAGCAGCGCGACGGTGGTACCTAAGCCACCTGTATCGATATCTGTGAGAATAACCTTCATTCCTTCGTCGGCGCAACGGATCGCAAATTCACGACCAAATCCACTGGCCGCACCCGTAATCACCGCAACTTTTCCGTGAAGCTCTTTGATGGCGAGTCCTAGTGAGAAACACGTCGGGAAATAAGATTGCGTTTGTTTCTTGTAATGAAATCGCCCTTTCACCGGGATTGCGATATCAATAGAGCCGGCCTGTCATGAAGCTGGTCGTCACACGATCAACGCCTGCGCGGCTGCTAGAGCCGCTTCATCTAATCGCCATTCAACCCGCCATACTCATTTAATTTGCCTTGGGCCGCTCGCTGGATGAGGCAAAACAAAAAACGCCTCTCCCTCGTGTCGGTCCTATCGCAGGAGAACCGGCAGATTGAGTGGGCCGCGGAAACCGAATCCGTGCCAGCGCACGCTCGCGGGATCAGGCAAGGTCATGTTGGGGAAGCGCTCGAACAGCATGGGGAGCAGGATGGCGCCAACAGTTCGTCGCGACAGGTGCGCGCCCGCACAATGATGCGGGCCGTTGCCGAAGGCCTGGTGAGGATTGGGCTCGCGCAGTCCGTTGTAGTTCTCGCCATCTTCGAAGACGTCTTCGTCCCGGTTGGCCGACGCCTGGATCGTCATCACGGTGTCGCCCTTCGGGATGAAGCAGCCGCAAATCTCCGTGTCCTCCATAACGAGCCGTGAACTCGCCTGGATCGGCGCTACCCACCGCACCCCTTCCTCGAAGGCGGAGCGCCATTTGCCGCCTGCGCGCACGGCGTCAAGCTGATCTGGATTGGTCAACAGGCCGTAGAGGATCGTCAGCAGGGCGTCGCGCGGCTCGTTGATGCCGCCGCCGATCGCGATCTTTACATTGGCGATCATCTGGCTTTCTGGAATCGGATTCTTCGCGTTCACCATGAAGGAGAGCGCTGAGCAATCCGGTTCGGCCCGCACGCGTTCGGCGTTGGCGCGGATACATTTGTCCATCTCCGCATTGGCGATGTCGGTCGCATCGAAAGGCCCCGGCGTCCAGCCAAAATTGCCGGCGCCGTCGATCAGCGTCTGCGACCATCGCTGCATGTCCTCATCGCTCGCATCCGGAACGCCCATCGCATGCGCCAGAATCCGCGCGGCAAGCGGTCCTGCGAGAGCGGGAAAGAGATCGACCAACTCACCGCGCGACAGACGGTCAAGATACGCTGCGGCCAGTTTCGCATACAGCGGCGCCCAGACGGAATCGATCGTTTTCGGCATCAGGGCCGGCATCATCGCCATGCGTTCGGTCCGATGCTCGTCGTGGTCTTTGCGCATCAGCGTATGAGCGAGAAAGGCGCGCTTCATGGGCGTGTTCGGGTCGTCGGAGCTGAACAACGCCGCATTGTCCTTCACGTATTTGGTGTCGGCGGCCTTGGTGAGGAAGGTGCGGCCCACGGATTTGACCCGTAATACGGGCGCTTCGCGTCTGAGGCGCCTGTAGATCGGATAGGGATCGCGCGTGAGCTCCGCGATCGTGATCGTCTCGTCCAGGGGGGCCAAGCTCGCGGTCAGCATTCGGTGATCCTGTTGGATGCGGGCCAGCATGTACCGGGCCAGAGGATAATGGCAGGCGCGAAACAGCGCAATCCTGGCGTCCGCTGCACTGGCAGGGGCGAAGCCGGCACGCTCCTCCTCCGCGCCGGAACCAAATGCGAGAACGAGAGGGACAATCGCGCCGGCGCCGGTTTAACGATCTAAAACTCACTTCCGCTTTCCCCGCTAGAACTACTCCTCTAGTGTGAATCCAACTCGCAAAGTGACCTGGTAATGTCGGACAGACCCTTTTTCGATATGGCCTCTCGTTTGCACGACTTCGAACCATTTCATTTCGCGAATGGTCTTTGATGCGCGGGTGATGGCATTTTGAATGGCATCCTCGACACTTTTTTCGGAAGATCCTACGAGTTCTAGGATCTTATAAACGTGATCCTTCATTTCGGTGACTGGCATGGCGAACCTCCGCTGGTGAGCCAAGTCTATTCTGAACGAGTTCTGACCTCTCGAGTTCCGCCACTTCTGCGAGGGAAGCTGGAGCGGACCGCAAGGATCGAACTCTACACCTTCAGAATGTCCGCAAGGGTATTTTCGGAAGTGACTTGCGCTGTCGGGGACGTCCGCTTTGCCCCAATGAACTGACATCGTCAGTCAGATCGGCTACGTCGAAAAGTGCCATCATCGGAAGTGACCGCTTTTATCCAATCACCTCATCGACCGGCGAAGCCTGGGCGTCACCGTGATGCCTGCTTCCCTTCGACAAAGTTGACCTCAACGCCTTTCCTGACTGATTTCGCCAATCGCTCCACGTCCCAGTTCGTCATTCTGACGCAGCCGTGTGACTCGGATTTGCTGACCCGGGAAGGTTCAGCCGTTCCATGAATGCCGTAGCCGTTCTCTGAGAGGCCTATCCACATTGTGCCGACCGGGTTGTTGGGACCTGCGTTGATCGTGAAGGGTTTCGTCAACTCCACACCCTTAAATTTGTATTTTGGGTCATAACGGTACGTCGGATTAGGCTCGATCGAAACAACCTTTAAAGTGCCTGATGGGGTGGGTTTCTCCTGGCTGCCAACGCTGGCCGGATAAAACGCGACAAGAGTTCCATCCTGCGCGAGGGTTCTCACTGTCTCTCGACCCTTGTCGACTTCGATGCGTGAGACCTTACGCGATTGTTTGTCGACTGAGAGACTTGCCACGTTGATCTTGTCGCCGACGCGATCGAACTTCTTTCCCGGGTTGATCTCTGCCAGCAGATCCTCACTCATGTGGAAGTGTTCACCCAAAGCCTCCTTTGAGCTCGTATAGTTCAACCTTTTTAGTGATTTCTTGTCCTCCAATTTGGCCGGCAGCTTGTCGATGAATGGTCCCTTCACGTCCTGATCTGTCAGCGCGTATTCAACGATGACCGGATCACCTGAGCCTTGCTGAAGCTTGGACCATATCTCCGGGGTAAGAACCTTGCCGGACGCAAGACTGTTCGCTTCTGCGAAGGCCCGAAGTGCTTTCTCGACATTATCGCCGAACCTGCCGTCGATCTCACCCGGAGAGAACCGAGCCCGATCAAGCAGTACCTGAACCTTGACCGCGAGAGGGTTGATCCGATCCTCGGATGAGAGCTTTCCGGTAAAGGTAGCCGCGTTGATCACATCCGGCTTCAGCTCAGTCGCAGCTGCTGGAAGCTGTAGAAGGGCGGTCAATTCGAGTGCTATGATCCACTGCTTCATTATGCCTCTGGCCGGCTTTCTATAAGTCAGTATGGGCAACGATTATGATTGCGACGACAATGAATGCGGCAACCAGCGAAAGAACGCGATCAAGTGTTTTCGATCCGGGCTTTGCGGCAATGTCGGGCGGAGGCATGGTCTATGTTGGCGGCTGTGGTTCGCCAGCGAACCAGCCAACAGCCCCGGATTTCATTGGATCTAACGCTATGACGATTTTTTCGACGTGACTGCATTTGGAGCAGTCGAACGTGCGAAGCTCAAATCCTTCAGGCCCCGGCGAGATGCGCGCAAGCATCGTGCGCGTTCGGCATTTCGGGCAGCGGAGTCTCTGAATTGCGAGCAGCGGGATTGCGGCTGGGTAATCGGTCATTGCATTCCACCTTTAGGTGAGGCGCGAGCGCAAACTCTCAGTCGCCGGAGGCGGGATGGAACCAGCATGGTCTCCAGGGTCCAGAATTGCTGATCAATATTGCTCAATTCAGAAAATTGATTGTTCGGCAAATTGGCCGGCCACGTCTGTTCCGGGTCGTGGACTTCCACTCAAGTCGAAAGATCCCGGCTTGGATCTGGTCGACCTCGTTCGTTCGCGAAAGCTTCTTATCATTCTCGATAGCTGTGAGCACGTGATCGAGACGGTCGCGTTGCTTGCCGAGAAACTTTATCAGGAAACGGAGCAGGTCGACGAAGCCGAAACGCGCGTCTGGTTCCTGTTCGAATGCGGGCGCAGCGCGTGACTACATGGATGCATGCAAATGGCGCATCCGTCACGAGCGCTCGTCTTTTAGCCAAACCCAAGTCCACCGACCAGCAATCCACCATGGTCACCATGGCAGCCGTTCAAGCGAGAGCCTGCACAATTCTTGTCGAATTCGAAAGGGCTCGAACCGAGCTTGTTGGCAAAGCGGTGATACTGACTAACGGAAAGGCTGGGACTGTGGACAGGCTTTGGCTTGATGAATTCCACGGCCTCCGAATTTCTATCAGAAGCCAAGCAGGCAATTGGCCGGTCTCCACAATAAAAGTTGCGGAGCAGTGGGGAGCTCTGGACGGTACGCGCAGCAGTCGTGCGGCGGTGCAAGCAAGACCGCAATGGGTCAAACTGAGAAGTCTGGGTGGGCCACCGGGAAGTCGGCTTTACCTTCAAGAACGGACATCGTCAGACCGGTCCCGTTGGTCCGTTTCGTGCCAATGCACAAAGTCGCTGCGCTCCAGCCCGCTGCGCGGGAGCAAGAGCCGAGAGACTGGTAGCCGATGGAGAGGACAGCGATAGCAGGGTTGCCTCGATCAACTGGCGTATTGTCGGCGTGCAACGCATGATCAAGAACAACAGGATCATCTGAAGCCAGCCACCCTTTCACGACGAACCATCGACCCGGCCTATAACGCAAATACAAAAAAGCCTTGACGAAAGCGCCAGCCAGGTTGCTTGAATGTGCCGTGTATATTTCTGCTCGCAAGAAATTGATTCAAGCCATGCCACTGAATGTGGATCAACCGTTTAATCGCGCAGCAGTTGTAGGATGTGCCATTTCTGCTACGTGCAACTATTTGAAATCACACGGGCCAAAAACATTAAATCCCCTCTTGGGCAACAATCGTGCCAAATCGCTTAAGTTGTGCACGCATTCGAAGTCGCTACTCTTCGAATTTCCTAAGTCGAGCACCTCTTACAAATCCCCATAGCACCGGCTGCACTGCCGGTGCCCCACATCCCGCGACTTCGTGCCTTGGCGCTTTTCGGACGCCGGCCGTCGGAGCGTGGGGATAGTCTCGCCATGCCGGCATCCGAAAACCTATACAACAGGAGACATGGCGAAACCTCGGCTCTGTCTGCTAGGTATAACGACTTCTGCTACAATACCTCAGACTGGTTTCGGTCGATTAAACGAATTCTAATTCATCCAATTTCACCCCTTCAATCCGACGTCGTCAATCAGTTCCTCAATCAGGCTGCGGTGCTCAGGTTTTCTCGCGCGCAACATCAACCGCACGTCCGAACCACGAAGCGTAGGGAAGAGCTTGCGAATTCGCGCAGCGCCATTTTTCGCGTCGTCTTCTCGCCCGGCCCGGCGCGCGTTCCCAACGAAAATGATAAGTGCGAGAAGATTACGAGGTTGTTGGGCAAGCGCTTGCTCACTCCACCTGACACCGTCGTCGTACTTACCAGTCACAAGGCACGCGGCGGCTAAACCAGAAAGCGTGCGGGGCACCATCGCAGGATCCAGTGGATTAAGCCGAAGGCTTCGACCGAACGCGTCCAATGCAATTTCTGGCTCGCCGAGGTGAAGGCTCATCCACCCCCTTGCGTTCCAGGCGGCTGCAAGATTGGGGTTGATCGCCACCGCTCGCTCCGCACAGGCGGCACCTCTCTCGAACTCGTCATTGAGGGTGCCAAACACGAACGACGTAATCGCCAGAACGTACGCGTCATCGGGCTCAAGCTCGGACGCCCTGGCAGCCATTTGCAATGCTTCGATACGCTCTTGTTCGGTCACGGGGACCAGAAACATATTTCGAAGCTGATAAATGCAGATCGCTATTCTTGCATACGCTGGTCCAAAGCCCGGATCGAGCGCCAATACTTTTCGAAATTCCGAGATCGCTTCCTTATTGGATTCGGCCGAATTTTGAATAAACAAGGCCATACCACGCATGAAGTGGTCGTAGCTGGTCCAACTATCCGGCTTCTTGCGTTGAGTTAGCTCTATCTCGGCTCGCAGCAGCCTCGGAGCGATAGCGCCAACGACGTTGCGTGTCACACTATCTTGAAGCTCAAACATATCAGCCATATCGCCATCAAATTTGTCTGCCCATAGATGGGCACCCGTGGCGGCTTCGATCAATTGGCCTGTGATCCTTACCCTTCCAGCGGCTTTTCGAACGCTTCCTTCAACAAGATAGCGAACGCCAAGCTCGCGCCCGACCTGCTTGATGTCGACGGCCCTGCCCTTGTACGTAAAGCTGGAGTTTCGCGCGATCACAAACAGGGATTTAAATCGCGACAATGCAGTGGTGATTTCCTCCACCGTGCCGTCTGCGAAGTACTCTTGCTCGGGGTCGCCACTCATATTTTGAAATGGCAAAACGGCGATGGACGGTTTGTCGGGGAGAGCAAGCGCCGGAGCTTGGCCTACAAGCGAGCCGGGTTGAACCTTTGACGCGATTTGACCATCAAGCCGGACCCGCCACACCTGCATAGGCTCTGCAATGTTTTTGAGGTTCTGTGGCCCAAGGTCATCACAGGCAATCTCGACCTTGCCCCGGACCTGCCGATAGGCATCATCGGACATGCAGACCCCGCCCGGTTCAGAAATGCCTTCAAGGCGGGCAGCAATGTTGACGCCGTCGCCGAAAATGTCGTTGTCGTCAAAAATGATGTCCCCGACGTGGATACCGATGCGGAATTCGATCCTTTGATCCTGCGGCACGGCGGCATTCTGCTCGGCCATGCTGCGCTGGACTTCAAGTGAGCTGCGAGCCGCATCGACGGCGCTGGCAAACTCAACCAGCATGCCGTCGCCAGTGGTTTTGACGATGCGACCGCGATGGGAGGCTAGAGCCGGGTCAACGACGGTCTTTTTGGCAATCTTCAATCGCGCCAGCGTGCCTTCCTCATCCAAACCCATAAGGCGGCTATACCCGGCGACATCCGCCGCCAGAACAGCCGCTAGACGCCTTTCCACCCGTTCGCCCGTCAAGGATTGCCCCTAGATTGGTGATTTCGGTCTCAAGGCATCAAAAGCATATCGGCCGGCTGCCGGGCTAGGGTTGACTTCTGATATGGGTCTTGGCCGCGTGAAAACGCCGAAATTGAATTTGCGAACGGAAATTTCGTCTCGACTTCAGTCAATTTGAAAAACAAAAGCGCTGGCGACGGTTGCCGAGACAAGACAATAGAGAAAACAATTCTGCGCGCTTTTCGTGCGCGCACGTTTTCACGCAGCCAGGGTCACTTCCGGACTTGGCCACTTTTGCCGACACGCTGCAAATTCCACGCTGCTGCACCGATAGTCACTAACAAAGCCGGAGGACTTAGCCTAAGCTTGCGCACGACGGGCGCTGAATGCGCATGCGGCTTCGACCGTAGCGTCGATGACCCAATAACAATGGCGCGTCTGTGCTTCGTTTCCAGAGGGAGTGCACGCCATGCTTACACGCAAGCTCACGCGACGGCGTTTTCTCGTCACAACCGCAGCCTCCACAACCCTGGTCGCCACGCCGTATGTCCGCGGCTCATATGCCGCGGGTAAGTTGTCGCTCGCCATTTGGGACCACTGGGTGCCTGGTGCCAACGCCACAAGCAAGGCGCTGATCGAGGAATGGGCAGCCCGGGAAAAGGTCCAGGTCCAGATCGATTATATCAACAACATCGGCAATAAGCTTCTGTTGACGGTCGCCGCCGAGGCGCAAGCCAAGACAGGCCACGACTTCTTGTACTTCACAAGCTGGCTGCCGTCCGATAATGCCAGGAATCTCGAGCCGCTCGACGACGTCATGGAGCCGCTGATCAAGCAGAATGGCGCGGTGAATCCGACGGTCGAGTATCTCGGTAAATCTGACGGCCACTGGGTTGCCGTGCCAGCCACGATCGGCAGTCAGCTCCTAGGTCCGTGCTCGCGTATCGACCTGATGAAGCGGTACGCCGGCATCGACGTCCAGGCGATGTACCCCGCCGGCGCACCCCCGAAAGCGGACAACTGGACGCTCGATGCCTTCTTCACGGCCGCGGAGGCGTGCCACAAGGCCGGTTTCCCCTTCGGAATTGGGCTCGGCACGACAGAGGATTCGGTTCTAGCCGCCGGCGCGATCTTCCATTCGTTGGGGGCCATGCTGGTCGACGCCAACGGCGACATCACGGTCAAGTCCGAACCGGTGCGCCAGGCGCTCGACTATTATGCGCGTCTCGCCCGGTTTTTCCCGCCCGACGCCCCCGCGTGGGACAACGCATCCAACAACAAGTGGCTCATCTCGGGCCGCGGAGCACTGATCTTGAACCCGCCAAGCGCCTGGGCTGTTGCCAAGCGCGATGCGCCCCAGATCGCCGAGCAGTTGTGGACGCATGGCATGCCGGCTGGTCCGAGGGGCCGGTTCGTGCCTTTCCAGCCCTTCTTCTGGGGGATATGGTCGTTCAGCAAGAACAAGCCGGCGGCCAAGAGTCTCCTCACGCATCTCTCGCAACCCGACGCAATCGAAGCAATGGTGGTTGCGAGCGGCGGCTACGACCTGCCGCCGTTTACCGGCATGACGAGGTTCAAGACCTGGGCAGAGCAAGGGCCACCCAAGGGGACGCTCTATCATTACCCGGACCCGTACAACCACCAAACTCTGTCGGTCGCCGGGTGGCCCGCTCCGCCGAAGATTGCGGTGCAGATTTTTACGCAAGGCATTATGACCAAGATGATCTTGCGGCACATGCAAGGCGAGCCGATGGAGAAAACGCTCTCGTGGGCCGAGGACGAGATCGAAGGGTACATGCGCACGTGAGGGGCCCACTCCAGGGAGCGGCAATTGCGGAAGCGCCGTAAGCCCGAGTCGGCAACGACAAGCGAAGACCGGCGAGAAAGCCGTTTGGCCGATGTCGGCTGTGGGTCCAAACTGAGAAGTCTGGGTGGGCCACCGGGAAGTCGGCTTTACCTTCAAGAACGGACATCGTCAGACCGGTCCCGTTGGTCCGTTTCGTGCCAAAGCACAAAGTCGCTGCGCTCCAGCCCGCTGCGCGGGAGCAAGAGCCGAGAGACTGGTAGCCGATGGAGAGGACAGCGATAGCAGGGTTGCCTCGATCAACTGGCGTATTGTCGGCGTGCAACGCATGATCAAGAACAACAGGATCATCTGAAGCCAGCCACCCTTTCACGACGAACCATCGACCCGGCCTATAACGCAAATACAAAAAAGCCTTGACGAAAGCGCCAGCCAGGTTGCTTGAATGTGCCGTGTATATTTCTGCTCGCAAGAAATTGATTCAAGCCATGCCACTGAATGTGGATCAACCGTTTAATCGCGCAGCAGTTGTAGGATGTGCCATTTCTGCTACGTGCAACTATTTGAAATCACACGGGCCAAAAACATTAAATCCCCTCTTGGGCAACAATCGTGCCAAATCGCTTAAGTTGTGCACGCATTCGAAGTCGCTACTCTTCGAATTTCCTAAGTCGAGCACCTCTTACAAATCCCCATAGCACCGGCTGCACTGCCGGTGCCCCACATCCCGCGACTTCGTGCCTTGGCGCTTTTCGGACGCCGGCCGTCGGAGCGTGGGGATAGTCTCGCCATGCCGGCATCCGAAAACCTATACAATAGGCGACATTGTTCGGAATATGGCCAGATGGCGGTTCGAGCGCCGTGTCGAACAGACCGCATCCGATGGCGGTCGCGCGAGGGAGCACAAACGTTGGGTGACTCCCTGCCTGCTGTGTTAAGGATCGAACTGGGTCAACTTGGAGAAAGTTAGTGCTGCAGCCCAATGTGGTGGCGAGGCGACATTTTCAACTCGTCCTGATCAAACCGTCTCACTACGACGACGATGGATACGTGATCCGGTGGTGGCGCGCTATGACCCCGTCGAATTCGCTTGCCGCCGTATACGGCATCGCCGCCGATTGCGCCGAGCGGCGGGTACTTGGTCCGGACGTGGCCATAGACATTGAAGTAATCGACGAGACCAACACACGCATCGACGTTCCGGCGCTCCTCTCCCGCTTTAGGTGTCACGACAATTTCGGATGTGTTGCGCTCGTCGGCGTTCAATCAAATCAATATCCCCGCGCCCTCGACATCGCACGTCCATTCCGCGCGGCTGGAATTGCTGTGGCCATGGGAGGCTTTCATGTGTCGGGATGCCTGTCGATGCTGGATGGCCGCGCGGTGGATCTCGACGCTTGCCGGGACATGGGTGTCGCCATATTCGCTGGCGAAGCCGAGGGGCGGTTCGAAGCAGTGATTGCTGACGTGGCCGGGGAACGCCTCGCGCCGATATACAACTACATGAAGGACTTGCCTGGAATGCAGGGCACGCCAGTGCCGTTCCTTCCGAAGCGATACATCGAGCGTACGCTCGGCGCGAGCGCTAGTTTTGACGCCGGCCGCGGCTGCCCCTATCAGTGCTCTTTTTGCACGATCATCAATGTGCAGGGTCGCAAGTCGCGTTACCGTTCTGCGGACGATATCGAACACCTCGTGCGCCTCAATTGGGCGCAAGGCATTCGAAAATTTTTCATCACCGACGATAATTTTGCACGCAATAAAGAATGGGAATCGACCTTCGACCGACTGATTGAGCTCCGTGAAAGGGATGGTATCCCGCTCCGCCTCATGATCCAGGTCGACACGCTTTGTCACAAGATTCCGAATTTTATGGAAAAGGCAAAGCGAGCCGGCGTCAACAAGGTCTTCATTGGGCTCGAGAACATCAACCCGGATAATCTAATGGCGGCGAAGAAGCGGCAGAACAAAATCACCGAGTATCGCAAGATGCTCCTCGCTTGGAAAAAGCAGGGGATCCTGACCATCGCCGGTTATATCCTGGGCTTTCCAGCGGACACACCGGAGACGATCAAGCGCGATATAGCGATCATCAAGGAGGAATTGCCGATTGACCTTCTTGAATTCTTTTGTCTGACGCCGCTTCCCGGCTCGGAGGACCATCAGACGCTCTGGAAAAACGGCGTCGCGATGGACTCAGACCTTAACCGATACGACGTAGAACACGTCTGCACCGCCCATCCGACGATGACCATGAATGAGTGGCAGGACATTTACCACGAGACTTGGTCGCTCTATTATACGCCAGAGCACATGAAGACCCTCCTGCGCCGCGCCGCGGCCACTGGTGTTCCCATTGGCAATTTAGCCAAGTACTTACTTACCTTTTCGACGACGGATCGAACTCGAAAAAGTACACCCGCTGCAGGGCGGGATTCTCCGCCTCAAGCATCCGTCCGAGCGTCGACCGGGCATGTCGCGCGAGAACCCTTGGTTATTCTGGCCGCGCTTCGGTTGGGAGACCTTTGTGAAACACGTGATTCTGACCGGCGCGATCATACGGCTGCTGATTTGGCAAACAGCCATCACCTGTAGCCCAGGTGCGCACAATTATATGGACCAGGCGCTCACGCCGGTCAGCGAAGACGAAGATGAGACGCTCGACCTTCTCACAAAGACGACTGGCGCACGTGCCGCCGTCGCGCACGTCAAGAAGATAGCCGAACTGACGGGCATCCGTGTCGCATGACGCCTCTAGCTTAAAAGATCGTTCAAAACGATATATTGCAGCCGATTCGATCAGCGCAGGTCGAGGTAAAATGGACGATGCTCAAGGTCCGCTAAGGGTCTTGGCCGCGTGAAAACGCCGAAATTGAATTTGCGAACGGAAATTTCGTCTCGACTTCAGTCAATTTGAAAAACAAAAGCGCTGGCGACGGTTGCCGAGACAAGACAATAGAGAAAACAATTCTGCGCGCTTTTCGTGCGCGCACGTTTTCACGCAGCCAGGGTCAAACTGAGAAGTCTGGGTGGGCCACCGGGAAGTCGGCTATACCTTCAAGAACGGACATCGTCAGATCGGTCCCGTGGTCCGTTTCGTGCCAGACACGGACCTCCTAGATTTAACTAACGAAAGTGTAGCGAAAGCGCTCACCGTCCGCCGCGACTCGGCCGACCGTCGGGTTTGGAAAGTGGATTGGTAGAATGAGGGTTGAGGTATCCGCCACCTGACCCAAGAAGCGACGGCGGGATTGTGCGGCCTGCTTGCGGTCGGTGTCGAAAACGCAGGACCAGTCCGGCTCCCGGCACTGGAGCGCATGGTGCATCATGTCGCCAGTCACCACCGCCTGCTGGCCGCGCGAGCGGATATTGACGCAGCAGTGACATGGCGAATGACCCGGGGTCGGCGTCAGCGAGAACGTGTCGTCCAGCTCAAAGGTGTCGTCGACAAGGAGCGCTTGGCCAGCTTCGACAATCGGCAGGCAATTAAAGGTCCATACATTCTGGGCGCCGCCGACCAGTATAGCGCCAGGTGGATGCGCGCCCCGCCGGGTCGCGGCTTCCCAATAGGCGTACTCTTCCTTGTGGAAGACGTATTTTGCATTTGGAAAGGTCGGTACCCAGCGCCCGTCGCGCAGCATCGTATTCCAGCCAGTGTGATCGATGTGCAGATGCGTGCAGAAGACGTAGTCGATGCTTTCGAAGCCCAGGCCGGCGGCGCGAAAATTGTCGAGCCATGGCTGCTTGGGGAAATTCATAGGCGCTGCGTAGCCCTTATCCTCGCCGGTGCAGGTGTCGACCAGGATCGTGTGCTTCGGCGTGCGCACGACAAAGGTCTGGTAGGTGATGACTATTTTGCCGGAGGTCGGATCGAACATTGCAGGGTCCAGCTCGGCGAGGTGCTGACGGCCGACTGTCGGGTCATAATCCGGGAACATGTCCTGCGGCTTCCGCCACGGCCCGTCTCGCTCAATGATGCTGGTGATGGTCACGTCGCCGATGGTGAGCGTTTGCATAGCGTGTCCTCTCGTTCATCCGTGCCCGTTGGAAGCTGCCGCTGGTGAGGGCTGGTTTGAGGAGACTAGCTAGGCCATCGTTATTGGCAACGGATTAAGTCGATGGCCGGAGTAAGCCTTCCCAAGATCAATCGCGCGATGCGACATCGCCAACTCGCCATGCGATGAGGTCGCCACCGATTGCGGAATGTCGCATTTGGGTCAAAAGGCGAAATACTCGCTGCGTGCAGATGTTTTCCGCTGTTCACCCAACAACGGACATTGCTCAATAGGGTCGGCATGTCCGTTCGGTGCCAATTTCGGAAGTGAACGTTATTCGATCACCTTGTCTGCGAGCGCAACGGCGGGAGTTCAATGCCAGTGGCCTTTGCAGTCCTCAGATAGCCCCAAGGGCTGGCTAATTGAATGCGAACCAGGCCTTGGCAACAATCGTTGCACCGCACCAATTTGAGATCAAGCCAGCCGGGTTGGTAATGGGATCAACGCGGCCACCCGGCCGCGCGTTGGGATCTCCGGTAAAGACGAAGCAGCTCTCCTTCGACAGATTGGTGCCGTAATAGCGCAGATCTAGGTTGAAGACCTTGTGGGTGAAGGTCACGCCTGCCTGCCAATTGAGATAGGCAGGTAACGGGAAGCCGCCGAGCTCAGAAGCCTGATTACCGAACCAGGAATAGCCGGCAGCGGTTGTAAACGATACGCTGAGGTCCTGCGGGAGCAGACGACTCGGCACGTCGAAGCCAACCCCTGCCGCCACGTATTGGCTCCAGGCGCCGGTGTTCGAGACATTCGGAGAATAGGCATACCCGCTGGCAACACGGATCGACTCGCCGATTTTTGTATCGCCGCGGATGACCGCCTCCCAATAATTGATGCCACCGGTCTCGCCAGGAAGCTTTTCCCCGGGATAAGCGAAATAGGTTACGCCGACATCGAAATCGATACTTGCGATCTTGGGACGGAAACCGCCGGCCATAGTGAACTCAGCGGTTGGTTGGGTAGGCAGCTTGACGCTGGCCACTGTGGCGCCGGTGTACAGCTGACCAAACCTTGCTTCGAACGCAGCCCCGGCTGCGGGCTCGTGATCGGACAGCGTCGTCCCACGATAAATGTAGTCGGATGCAAGCCCCGCCCGAGCGCTGAATTCGAGCTCATTCGCCGGCGTCGCGCGGTTCGGTTCGGCAGCGGACCAGCCGCGGCTGCCAAGGCCGATCACGCCACCCGAGCTACCCTCAGGGGTTTCCGCGCGCGCCGATCCAAAAGTCATCGGCGCGAGCCACAGACCAAGAAGCGCAGCCATCGAGACTACACTTGCGCGCCCAACCTTTGCCAAGACATCTGATCGCAAGTCCCACCTGCCGTCTACGAGTAGGTACACTATTTCGTTCGCGCTGCGGGCGACCAAGCTGTAGCTGCGCCGCTCAAGAGCATCATGAACTTGACCCGTCGCATTAGACCCATTGAGAAAGTGTCCGCACCGTCAATAAACTATAGCAGCCTTTATTAGACAATCTGACGAGTGGCAATCGTTCCGAGCCCTCGCGCACCCGACGTCTGTTCCGGATCATATGGCGGACGTTCCTCATCCTTGGCGCAACAGCGAAATACAATCGGTCTGCTGACCTTGATTGCTCTGCGCCGCCGCAATTGTTCTTATCCTCCAAGAGCTATTGCGACGCCGACAAGCGCGCCACCGAGGGCGACCATTGAAAGACCCGTCGCCCAGGGTCGAAGCCCGCTGCGATATCCGAACGCATAGCCACAGAAGAACAGCATCACGATGGCGACGGCGTTCGAGACGCGCAGCGCCAATCTGGCGTCGGTCATGAAAATGAACGGGATGACGATCGGAAATGTGGAAAGAAAGCTCAGCAAGCAAAGACCCAGCGCTCCGATCCAGTCGCGCTTCGCCAACCTTGGACGCCCCGACGGCTCAGGTAACTGATGCAATTTTTGCCGCATCAATTCCAATTGCTCTGGAGGCAAAACCGAGGCCACCACCGGTGGTAGCGCGTCGGCGATTATCCCTTGCGCTGTTTCAAGATCCGGCGCTTCGCGCATTGCGCGCAGTGTCAGATGCTTTCGTGCCTGATGGTTGAGACGAGCCAACAGATAAACGCCGGCGTCAATGATGCCCCAAGCCAGGTTGCAGCCAAGCGCGGCAAACAGCATGGTGTGAACTTTAATGCTGTCTGCCGTTGCGACGCCGAGGGTGCAGGTGAAGGTGAGAGCCATGATCAGGCCGAACAAGGTCTCCGAGATCCGCTCCACCGGATCCAGCACGGGCTTGAAGGGAATACTCGAAACCTCTGACATCGAATTAAGAATCCACTAGCTCAATTTCGTCGGCGTATCGGGTAATCATTTCATCTGGGGAACAGTCTCTGTCGCCGAGCAGCCAGGCAGCGTGGGTTCGGCCAGCCAACGGGCCGGCGGGAACCACCAAAGCCAGATCATCGAGCAGCCCGCACCGATTCCAAGCCCCTGATATCCGTCAATAACAGCGAAAGCCGCCTCCGTCTTTCCGGGTGGTACAAGAATATAGCGTCCAGCGCCAACGATCGCAGCACGCCCATAGAGTATGACCCCGGGAAAGACGGCGATGGTGTTGACCTGGAGAGCAGACTGCTACCCGAGCCGCGACAACCCATCCCAAATGCAAAGACTGATTTCCGCTCCGGGTCAATCGCTACAGGGCGCTTGCCGCTGAGCCGGCCCCGGAGTCCGCTTTCGCCCGAAACCAGACCTGATTCCAATGCCCAACCCGGTGGCCCATGCTTCTCGCCTCTGTAACCGAGCTGAGGAGTATGGCCCATGCAGGATCAAGTAAATGCGACACCAGCGCCCAAACGGGTGCCGTGGAACAAGGGCAAGCTGACGGGGGCAAAGCCGCCGCTGCGACCAAAACACGTCTGGTCCATCCGGACAAAGCTCCAGATCGAGGGCCGCGCTCGCGACCTCGCCATGTTCAATCTGGCAATTGACAGCAAGCTTCGTGGCTGCGACGTCGTCGCCATCCGGGTCGAGGATGTCGCCGCCGGCGGGTATACGGCGGATCGCGCAACCGTCCGGCAAAAGAAGACTGGACGGCCGGTCAGGTTCGAATTGAGCGATCAAACCCGCCAGGCCATTGATGATTATCTGAAGGCCACCGGCAAACGGCCTGGCGAGTTCTTGTTCACCGGCCATCGTGGCGCTAACCGCAGTATGACCACCCGACAATATGCCCGGCTCGTCTCCGAGTGGATTGGGAGCGTCGGGCTCGACCCGAGGCTGTTCGGGACACATTCACTGCGCCGCACCAAAGCTACCCTGATCTATCGACGGACGGGAAAGCAATCGTACAGACGCACGCCGACAACGGGATGACCCTGAATTTTGTCGAGTATCTGTACCGTAGCGCGTTCGAATGCAGCCTCGCGTAACTTCGAAGGAAGATTTCCAGTATTTTGTTCCTGAATCCGACGCCCCGCGATCAGCGAACTTACGCCAACTATTCCCGCCTTGCCTGCTTCCATGTCGGTGTCATAAGCTTGCAACGCCAGCCTCGCGGGAGTTAAATCGAGCGGGGCGAGTGTGCCATTGGGCAGCACCTCTTGAACCGAGAACGCTGAGTTTCCTAGCCAGCCAACAATTGTGTCCCCTTCAACAACTGCGGAGAGGTATGCGGAAATCACCGCACCTTCCGGTGAACAACGATCCTTGCCTCCAAGCGCTTTGTTCACGCCTATGGGCATCCAGCGGTTGCCTCGCAGCAACAAGTGGCAACCGGCAATGCGCCGGCCCTGACTGGTCATGATATCCTCGCACTGAGTTTCGCCGTGGGCTTGTCGAGCCGACGGGCCACACCATTCGAGCAGCTAGATTGGAAATTTAGCACGAAAGTTATTTCCCGCCTGACGGCGCCGAAATTTGACTTCTGCTCTAACCCGGAAAGCGGACTCGACTCGGACATCCGGCCATGTCGGTTTCGTGCCAAACTCGGACATCCGCTCCTACTCAGCCGAGTGTTGCCCGCCGACTGGTATTGCGACCTCAAAAATGGAGCCGTCGGAGTCCGACTTGACGAGCCGCAATTTGCCCCCGTGGTTTGCGACCACAGTAAAACAGATAGCGAGCCCCAATCCCATACCGCCAGTTTTTGTCGTAAAGAACGGATCGAATATGCGCTCTCGCTCCTTGACGGGAATTCCGCGTCCGGAGTCTTCGACCGACAGCAATACGCTCGCGTGACCGTCGAAACTCGCTGTAAGCCGCAGACGTCGTGCTTCACGGGCCACGGAGCTCATTGCGTCGATAGCGTTCTTGATGAGGTTCAAAAGTACCTGCTGGAGTTGCGTGGCATCTAGATGTACGTCGGGGAGGTTGTCTTGGAACTCTGTGGCAACGGACACCTCACTGATTTGAAGATCGTGTTGCAGCAATCTCAGGACTAGCCGAACAACATCCTCAACACGCGTCAGCACCCTTTGATCAGCCGTCTTTTTTTACAGGTCGCGGATGTTCGAAATGATTGCAGCCGCATGATGGCTTTCGGCTTCTATGTCACTAAGGATGTCGTCCATTTCTGCCAGTTCGGGAGGGTTCGAACGCAGCTGACTGAGGGCCGTACTGGCATTAAGCGCGATAGCCCCCAAGGGCGTGCGCAACTCATGGGCGATAGCGGCTGTGACAGCGTCCACGGTCAAAAGCCGATTGATGCGTTCGCGTCGTTGCAAAATGAGGGCGTTGGCAAGGCGTGAATAGAGAAACGTCTTTTCGACGAGCAACATGGTCACCAACGTGCAACTTCCGACCAGAACGAAGCAACGAGCCGCGTACCAACCGATGGTAAATCGAACCGAGCTGCCGATCATCGCCACCAAGAAGTTGGGCATGGTGGCAAGCAAAGCCACCATCAACCATAAATCAAGGATTGTGCGTCTACGCAATAGTAGCGCAATTAGCGCGGTAGCACCCCATGGCCAAAGCAAAAGGTTGATCTGATTGGGAAGCCGCGTGCGAAACCTGACGTCGGTGGTGAAGAGGACCGGGAGATATTCCGTTTTCGTCGCCACGATCCAAGTCAGTACCGCTATCAACGCAAGTACGCAGACAACCGTGATTATAATGGTGGCCTTTGTCGATCTACCCAGCAGTTTGCTGACTCCAATCGTGTCTTTGGACAGCGCATAGACGAGGACGGCCGCCGGAAACGTATCATGCCAAAGCCCATAAATCCAAGCTGCGGTGTTAGGTCCGTCACCGATCAGACCAGCCGGGGTGTATGCCCCCGGAAATGCCAGCGTCTGCAAGAACGCAAACGAGCCGCTGAATATGTACCCGCTCGCGAGCGCGAGAAGGGCCAGCTGCGGCTGGATTGAAAATTGAGCAAACAGAAGGACCGCCGTGATAAGATCGGCAACGCACACGACGGTCTGCAAAACCGGAATGAAGGCATCAACTCGGCCAACCTGTATGCTCGCGAACGGTGCGATAACGGCCGCCGCGATGGTCAAAAGGATGACGGTGCCGACCGCTATCGCCCGATGCCGTGCAGTTGCTGGCGTCGACGCGACTACTAACGGGAAATCTTGCCCCTCTTTTTCAACAGCGTATTCGGCTGCGGCGTCCGGCAACGGGCGGTTCCAACGTGCGCTTGATGAACTTGCGCCGAGTTCATCGCCGTGGCCTGAGCATAGGAGGAAGTCTGCGTCTTGGGCGCGTCCTGTAGCGGACGGTCCGTCGAGCCGATCAATCAACAGCTTTAAGCCGTTATGGTCCCATGGGACAATAGCATCTGTATCGGGCTAGGCATAGTAGGATTGCGAAGGTTATGTGAACGAGGGTTATCTTTGCCGCACCGGAACCTCGTCTTTGTCGTCGATGATGACCCCGGGATGCTGAGGGAGTAAAGCGGCTGTTACGGCAACACGGGTACGACAGCGTCCTGTTTGCATCTGCCGAGGCTTTTCAGAACCACAACGAGTTCGAAGAGGTGCTTTGCGTCATTCTCGACATCAACCTAAATGATGGGTCAGGCATCGAGTTGAGGCATCGTCTCAAAGCTGCTGGGAATTCTGTGCCGGTCATCTACATGACTGGCAACAATGACCCTGCCGTTCGCATGGCTGCGCTTCAGTCCGGGTGCCTCGGCTATCTCACAAAGCCGTTCTCGGCGGAGTCGCTGATCGAGCCACTCAAAGAGAATATCGGCAGGGCTCGCGTAATGCGCCCGCGTTCGCGCGAATTTCCATCGCGCGTCATCCGTTGATGGCCGGGACAGCCCCAAGCCATTTTCCGACATGGGTCAAACTGAGAAGTCTGGGTGGGCCACCGGGAAGTCGGCTTTACCTTCAAGAACGGACATCGTCAGACCGGTCCCGTTGGTCCGTTTCGTGCCAACAGCGCCCGACGCATCGCAACAAAAAGCTTCGTTATTCGATCACCTCGTCGGCGCGTCCAAGCAGCGTGGTTTCGGTCATGGTCGATTTTCAGGCTCGGCCACCGGCCAGACCTTCAATCACTCCCCACTCGGTCACTCGTGACCCGTCGGGGCATTGCCGAGGAGACGGTACACGACACCGGTCTTCGTGGTATTCAGCGCAATCCAATCCTTGGCGGCATACTGGAGCGCTAGGAAGAAGCGCTCGGCCCTTTGCATCGCGTCCAAGGTCAATAGCTTCCTGTCGCGGAATCGGATTTGGTAGGCGAACTCCCCGATCAGCGGCCTGTGTTCTCCCCGAGTACGCCAGATCGAAACGTTCGTCTTCGCTTTGAGTCCTGAACCGAAATCGAGCAACCCGATATCCTGAAGCACTTCCTCGATGATGGTATTGTTGACCATCGTGATCTCGTCGTGCTGCGAATGCTGCACGACAGCCAGCGCCGGGAAAATGTTTGTGAGCGCCTTGAATCGGAATATGTCGTTAGTGCCCATATGTGAGCGGGGGAACTGCACGTTGTGCGAAAAGAGCAGGCGGATCCCGCCAAGCTGGTCTTTGAGAGGCAACGCCTGGCACTTGAACTTTACCCGATAATCGCCAGCGATCTCGGGGCGTACATCGGTTTCGGCGGCTTTCTGTATGTCCGGATGTCTGAACTTGAACACTATTTCGGGCTCACCCGAAGGGAAGCCGTCTTCATAGGGGATGCGCCGGCGCAAAATGAACGCGTCGTTGTACAGCCGGCAGTCCTTGGTATCCACAAACAGGACTTCCCGGATCTTGAGCGGTGCGTTTTCGAAATTCCCCGTGGAGAATTTCACTCCGCACTTATCGGCAGGCGCCCGGAGCACCTTTGCGAAATCAAACAGGCTCTTGCGCGACCTGAACCTATTGGGTTTTAGAATAAGCTTGCATGCCAAGTATTCGACCTCGTGAAGCGGCATACCGTCGGCATATCTGCCTGGCTTCAGGTACGGAACCCGACCTGCCCAGGATGTCTTGATCCGGGATTTTCGTTGTGCCTCTTGGGCGAGCTTCGCTCTCGGCAATGAGATGATCGTATTGGCCATGATCCCCACGCTTTGGACATTGCATCGTAACCGATCAAATTGACATCCTGAAAGGGGCTGAAACAGATTGACATTCTGAAAAGGGCTGAAACAGACCTCGCTACTCTTGCTGCCGTTTTTGCATAGTCCGGCGTCGCAGCGCGCTTGATCGTCGCCGCACAGTGGCAATAGGACGTCAGCTCTTTGTCCACCTGCATCCTTGAATGCATCCCCGATCTCTTCGGCGATTGCAAAATCCAGCACGAGCATCTCGAATCCCAGTTCGGAAGCTGCCGTTCGAGACGCTTCGACCTGAAGGTCCAGAGCAGAGTTCGCCGAGTGGCGAAGCAAAGCAACTCGCCGGGCCGCCGGCATGCACTCGCGCACCAGACTTAGGCGCGGTTGGCTTTGTAGCCGCGACATGGTCGCCATTCCGGTGATATTACCGCCAGGCCGCTCGATGCTCGCGACGAGACCCGTCTCTACGGGGTCGGAGCCGAGCGGAAACACAATGGGAATTGTGCCCGCCGCCGCCTTCGCAGCACGGATCGCCGGTGGCGTTGCAGGCATGATGATGTCTACGTCATGCTCAACGAGTTCTGTCGCAAGTTGCGGCAAGCGTTCGAACCTTCCATCCGCGAAGCGCCAGACGAATTCGATGTTCTTGCCCTCGACATAGCCAAGCTCTCCGAGCCCGCGCCTTAGCGCATTCCACCAGCGATGGACAGACCCATACCCATGCCTCCCGCCTTGTTGGTGTAAAACGGTTCAAAGACCGTTTTTAATTTGTCTTTGGGAATGCCCGAGCCGCGATCAGACACGGATAACTGGGCAAAGTTCTCGACGTACGAAGTCCGAATGCTGACGACGCGATTTTCGCTCGGCGTGTCCTTCATCGCGTCGATGCCGTTCACAACAAGGTTCAGAATGACCTGTTGAAGTTGAATACGATCGCCGAGGATTGGAAGCACATCCTGCGCGATCCTACTAACCAGTTCTACCTTTCGTGCGACGACCACCGACGTAAGAAGTTCCACGGTATCCCGAACAAGGTCGTTTTTGCCAGGAAGGAATGTGCAGTGAAAGTTCGGAACCACTCGCGGGTCGCCTAGGCGCTCCCGCACAGCGAAGGCATCGCGCCACGTTTCCCGCGAGAGCGGCTTTGCCGTGACATGATCAAACTGGAACTCGGTCGCCCCTCCAGACAGCCCCGATGGTCCGGTGTGCTGTGCGAGAGCGGCAATGGCCATGCCGTCCTCTCCGACCCCGGGGAGTCCAACATCGATATGTTCCAGAACTTCGATGCCGACATGGCCTTCGCCGTTTGACCACCGGCTCGGCACTCCCGACACTCCCGCAATCCGTTCCGCGCGGGTTTCCGATTTCGTGGCTTCACTGGTTCGCTTCCGCTACGGCCTGCCAGGTTGCTCGCCCCCCTGTACGGATCGGACTGGATCGCCCAGCCTTCGGGGACTTTTACTTCCAGGCTTTCAACGGATCAGTCTCCCTCTCCGTTGCTGGATATAACTACAACAGTAGCTGGATCTCCTTCTGTTGGCGGGACTTGCACCCGCTGGAATGGCAGCTAGCTTCGCTGCACGGTCAAAGCCGGAAGTGGCCTCGCTTGAACGGCATGTCCGTTCTACCCTCGGGAGCAGACATCGGCAGGCTACCTCGGCATTTCCGTTTCGTGCCAAAGCACAAAGTCGCTGCGCTCCAGCCCGCTGCGCGGGAGCAAGAGCCGAGAGACTGGTAGCCGATGGAGAGGACAGCGATAGCAGGGTTGCCTCGATCAACTGGCGTATTGTCGGCGTGCAACGCATGATCAAGAACAACAGGATCATCTGAAGCCAGCCACCCTTTCACGACGAACCATCGACCCGGCCTATAACGCAAATACAAAAAAGCCTTGACGAAAGCGCCAGCCAGGTTGCTTGAATGTGCCGTGTATATTTCTGCTCGCAAGAAATTGATTTAAGCCATGCCACTGAATGTGGATCAACCGTTTAATCGCGCAGCAGTTGTAGGATGTGCCATTTCTGCTACGTGCAACTATTTGAAATCACACGGGCCAAAAACATTAAATCCCCTCTTGGGCAACAATCGTGCCAAATCGCTTAAGTTGTGCACGCATTCGAAGTCGCTACTCTTCGAATTTCCTAAGTCGAGCACCTCTTACAAATCCCCATAGCACCGGCTGCACTGCCGGTGCCCCACATCCCGCGACTTCGTGCCTTGGCGCTTTTCGGACGCCGGCCGTCGGAGCGTGGGGATAGTCTCGCCATGCCGGCATCCGAAAACCTATACAACAACGGAAGTTGCCGGTCTTCTTATTCGATCACCACATCGGCGCGAGCGAGGACCGAAGGGCGGAACGGAAAGACCAAGTGCCTTCGTCGTCGTCATATTGATGACGAGCTCAAATTTCGTCGGAGCTTGCACTGGCAGATCGCCCGGATTGGCCCCACGCAATATACGACTGACATAAGAGATCGCTTGCTGTTGTAGCTGCCGTACATCAATACCATACGATATCAGTCCACCGACGTCGCAGTAACCCCGCAACGGATAGATTGCTGGCAGACGAAGTTGAGCTATCTGGGCAACAATCTTTTCGCGATGCACGTATGTGAAGGCGTCTGGAAGAAATATCAAGCCGCTATTCGGCTTCTCGCTCAATGCCAAAATTAAGCGCTCAATTTCCGCGCTGTCTCCGACGGGCCCTGTGATTGATCTAACCCCTAGTGATGGCGCTGCGGCTTCAATAGGTCCAGCAAAGGAAGCGGAGTTGTTGCCCGGCTCGGGGTTAAATATTAGGCCAATATTTTCGACGTTCGGGGCGATCTCTTTTAGAAGCGACACCCACTTACCGCCGAGCGATGGCTCAAACGGTGTAAAGCCAGTTACATTTCCTCCGGGCAGAGCAAAACTATCAACGTAATGCATTCCAACCGGATCGCTGACCATAACAAACACCGTCGGAATAGACGAAGCCTCCCGATGCAGAGCAGCCATCGCCGAATTAGTGGCGGCAAGAATGGCGTCCGGCTTCATCCCAATTATTTCTTTCGCGTAGATTTTGTTGAGTTCGGTATCTCCCGCGCCCCAGCGATACCCAATCTCAAGGTCGCGACCTAGCGACCAACCCAACCCTGTAAAAGCGTTTTCGATAAAGTCAGTCTCATCGGCGTTCGCCACGCTGGCGCCCATAAGAGGACAACCCGATAAACGCGGCCTTTTCGCTGTGCCTGCGCTACGAGCGGCCACGCTGCAGCGCCGCCGACGAGTGTGATGAAATTGCGACGTCTCATGAGAAAATACCCCGCGCCACACATCCATCGTAGTACCTCAAATGCACACCAGAAAAGCTGCGGTCCACGTCCGAGATGGTGTCATTCGCGTCGGTTTTACGATGTCCGCGCCATATCCGGTTTACCCCCGATAGCACCGAACTGCGGACGTCGCTGGAGGTCTGGTTCGTGCCGGAAGTCGAAATCGTTTGATCGACCTATGCGGCAGCCCTCGGATTGGGTAGTTTGGTGCTATAATTTCGATGCTATTGCAGCTTTCCCGGGCCGGAGCGCACCCAAATGGCGAAGCGCGGACAAGCGGTGCGTAGATCTCCAACTAGAAGCAAGGTGCCAACGAAGCCGAAACGCGCACCTGATGTGGTTGTTGATCTAAAAAAGGAAATTGCAACTCTCAGACTCGAATTGGCCGAAGCGCTGGAGCGGCAAACCGCTACTTCAGAAGTCCTTCAGGTCATCAGCAGTACGCCCGGCGATCTGGAGCCGGTGTTCAGGGCGATGCTGGAGAGCGCCTTGCGCATCTGTGAGGCCGAATTCGGCATGCTCATGCTGCATCATAGTGGTGACGGCTCGTTCGACACGCGCGTCATGGTCGGCGCGCCGCCAGCCCTCGTCGATGCCTTGCTGCACCGGTCATTTACGCCGCCGCCCGGAAATCCTCTCGACCGCATGCTGCAGACAAAAAAACGGTGCATGTCGTCGACGCAGCGGCGGAAAAGGCCAAACCGCTCTCTGCACAACTGGCTGGCGCGCGGTCACATATCAGCGTGCCTATGCTTAAGGAGAACGAAGTCGTTGGCTCCATCTCCATCTACCGCACGGAGGTTCGACCATTCACCGACAAGCAGATCGAACTGGTAACGAACTTCGCCGCCCAGGCCGTCATCGCGATCGAGAACACGCGGCTGCTTCACGAATTGCGGGAATCCCTCCAACAGCAGACCGCGACCGCCGACGTGCTCAAGGTCATCAGCCGCTCGGCGTTCGATCTGCAGGGGGTGTTTGATACGCTGGCGGAATCTGCGGCGCGTCTCTGCCGTGCCGACCGGGTGACCATACTTCAGCTCAAGGCCGACAGCCTTGAGATCGTCGCGGCCCGCGGCATGCCGCCTAGTTTCAAGGCGTATATGATGGCCCACCCAATGGGTCTCGACGTAGGTTCGGTGTCCGGAAGAGCCGTGATTGAAGGTCGAATCGTCCAAGTCGAGGACGTTCTGGCCGATCCCGGATACACTAAACTCGAAGCCCAGAAACTCGGAGGCTATCGTACCGTGCTGGGCGTTCCGCTTATGCGAGAGGGAAATCCTATCGGTTGCGTGTTTTTGACGCGAGCGAAGGTGGAACCGTTCAACGGCAAACAGATCGAGCTCGTTTCGACTTTCGCCGACCAGGCCGTAATCGCCATCGAGAATGTGCGGCTGTTCGACGAGGTGCAGGCCCGTACGGAAGACTTGCGCGAAGCTCTGCAGCAGCAGACCGCGACCGCGGATGTGTTGAAGGTAATCAGCCGCTCGGCATTCGATCTGCAGACCGTGCTCGACACACTCGTGAAGTCAGCCGTTACCCTCAGCGGTGCCTGTACGGGCACGATTTTTCAAAGAATTGGCGACCTCTATCATCTGACTGCCAGTATCGGCTTTTCTGCAGAGATAGTTACCTACGGACGATCCAATCCCATTGCCCCTGGAACGGGCAGCAATGTCGGACGCACCGCGCTTCAAGGCAAAGTAGTTCAGATTCCGGACGTCCTGGCGGACCCGGACTTTCGCTCGCACGGATATCAGCGGCTTGGCAATTTCCGAGCGATGCTCGGCGTTCCCCTGATGCGCGACGGCAAGGTTGAAGGTGTATTCTCGCTCGGAAAGCCGGAGCCCGGGCCGTTTACCCAGCGCCAGGCCGAACTCGCCCAAACCTTTGCGGACCAGGCCATTATCGCCATCGAAAACGTTCGGCTGTTTGACGAATTAAAGGCGCGCACCGAGGACTTACGCGAATCGCTGCAGCAGCAGACCGCGACCGCCGATGTGCTCAAGGTCATTAGCCGCTCGACTTTCGATCTGCCGGCAGTTTTGCAAACCCTTGTTGAATCGGCTGCGCGGCTCTGCGATGCCGACAAAACCAACATTACTCGTGAAAAAAATGGGGCCTTCTACCGTGCCGAGGCTTACGGGTTTTCTGCTGAATTCCAGGAGTATGTCAAAGATATTCCGATAAAAGCTGAGCGAGGCTCGGCGTTCGGTCGCGCACTACTCGAGGGCCGGGTGGTTCATATCCCCGATGTAAAGGCTGATCCAGAATACACTTTGACCGAGGGACAAAGGTTAGGCGGTTACCGCACGGTTCTCACCATCCCGATGCTGCGCGAGGGGTTTCCAATCGGCGTCCTAAGTTTGACCCGCTCGGAAGTGCGTCCGTTCACTGACAAGCAGATTGAACTAGCCACGACGTTCGCCGATCAGGCCGTCATCGCTATCAAAAATGTGCGGTTATTCGACGAGGTTCAAGCTCGTACGCGCGAGCTTAGCCAGTCGGTCGAAGAGCTACGGGCGCTTGGCGAGGTCAGCCAGGCAGTAAATTCGACGGTTGACCTAGAGACCGTCTTGAACACGATCGTCGCCAAGGCAGCGCAACTCTCCGGTACCGAGGCAGGTGCAATCTATGTTTTTGACGACGCGGCCCAAGAGTTCCGCCTGCGCGCAACCTATGGAATGGACGATGCGATCATCGCCGAGATCAAGGATCGTCACATGCACATCGGCGAGAGTGCGATTGGCAAGGCAGCCGAGCAACGCACGCCGGTCCAGATTGCAGATCTTCAGAACGATCCGTCATCGCCCGTCCTTGATGTCATCGTCCGTGCCGGGTTCCGCGGTTTGCTGGTTGTACCACTACTCGGGGCCGATCGGATCGTTGGCGCCCTTGTGGTCCGGCGCAAGCAGCCTGGTGAGTTTCCCAAGAACACGGTCGATCTTCTGCAGACATTTGCGGCGCAGTCCGTGTTGGCGATCCAGAATGCACGCCTGTTCGATAGCGTCGAGGCCCGCACGCGCGAACTGGCGAAATCGCTGGAAGACCTACGAACAGCCCAAGATCGGTTGGTCCAGACCGAGAAGCTCGCCTCGCTTGGCCAATTGACCGCAGGCATCGCGCACGAGATCAAGAACCCGCTCAATTTCGTCAATAATTTTTCGGCTCTGTCAGCGGAATTGATCGACGAATTGGATGATGTGCTCAAGCCCGCGGCCCTCGACAGCAAGACGCGGGAAGAAACCAGCGAGCTAACCCATATACTAAAAGGCAATCTCGAGAAAGTGGTCCAGCACGGCAAGCGCGCAGATGCGATTGTTAAGAACATGCTGCTGCACTCGCGCCAAGGCTCCGGCGAGCACAGACCTGTTGATGTCAACGCCCTCGTCGAGGAAAGCCTCAATCTTGCTTATCACGGAGCGCGGGCAGAGAAGCCGGGCTTCAACATCACCCTTAAGCGGTCCCTTGATCCGAACGCGGGTGAGTTTGACGTGTTTCCTCAGGAAATCACACGGGTGCTTCTGAATTTGGTTTCCAACGGTTTCTACGCAGCGACGAAGCGTCAGAGCCAGGCCGACAGCGATGGTTATGAGCCCACCCTTGCTGCCACGACCAAAAACATCGGCGATAGCGTGGAAATCAGGATCCGTGACAACGGCACCGGCATTCCGCCCGAGGTTAGGGAAAAGATGTTCAATCCCTTCTTTACGACGAAGCCCGCAGGCGAAGGAACGGGTCTTGGTCTCTCGTTGAGCTACGACATTGTCGTGAAGCAACATGGCGGGTCGATCGAGGTCGACACTCAGCCCGGTGAATTCACTGAATTTAAGGTCATTCTTCCGCGCACGGCAGCCAACGGCAAAGCAGGGGCAAACAAATGAGCTTGCTTATTCTCGTTGTTGACGACGAACCCGATGTTGAGGCGCTGTTTCGCCAGCAATTCAGACGCGACATCCGCGACGGCCGCTTCACGATGGATTTTGCGCAATCGGCAGACGACGCCCTTAAGCTCATCACTGATGCGCCAGTGCATCATTGATACTGATCCTATCCGACATCAACATGCCTGGAATGACCGGTCTTGAGCTTTTGCCGAAGGCCAAAGCAGCACGACCGGACGTTCCCATCATCATGATCACGGCCTACGGCGACACGGATACCAGACGAAAAGCCCTGGAAGGCGGAGCCGAGGCGCTCCTGACCAAGCCCATCGATTTTGTTGTGCTTCGCAGCGAGATCGACAACCGTGTCGCAATCGCCGGATAGTGGACGTCCACCGACTCTTCAAGATGTCCGCGACGGGTCAAAAGGCGAAATACTCGCTGCGAGCAGATGTTTTCCGCTTCACCCCTAACAACGGACATGCGGTACAGCACCGCCATGACCGTTTCGTGCCAACAGGCGACATCTCAGGCTTGGCCTTATATGAAAGGGCGTTATTATATTTGACAAACCCAACACATCACTTACGCGCCGGCTGTGTATAGTGGCTGACCTCCAGTCCGTCGATCGTTAGCCAAGGCACCTTGCGCTTCGTCCATCCCTCGTAACGCGGGGCCAACTGCGACGAATCGTCCAGCGTACCGGGTTTGATGCTCAAGAAGCCTGATCCTCCGGTGTGCCAAAGGCGTATTCCGCAGGTCCCGCAGAAATAGCAGTTTTTGGCCCGCCCGCCATTCTCGGCGGGGCGTGTCCAGCACTTCGGCTCGCCACTGATGAGCTTCACATCGGCCTCGCGCATCCTGAGGCTCATGCCGAAAACCCCTCCGGACTGGCTCTTGCAATCGTTGCAATGGCAGACTGCCAACCATACGGGCTCGCCCGTAAGGCGGTAGCGGATTTCACCGCACTGGCAACCCCCCTCTGAGGGCAACGCGAGAACTCATTTCTTCCCCTTTCGCTCTGTGGTGCGCTTCGTACTGACCGGAGCGCTCGCAATCTTCCCCAGCTTGTCCTCGAACCGCTTCTGATCCTCGTCACACGTCCGTTTGGTGCCAATTCCGGAAGTCAGCCTGCCGCGATCAGGCCCAGCACTGACTGCGTATCCCGCACATCACAAAAAGTATGCGCCATCGCGGACAGTGTCCCGGCATGTTCGGCATCGGTTAGGGCGGCACAGGTATCGGTGATGAAGAATACTTTGTAGTTCATCATCATCGCATCTCTGGCCGTGGAGTCGCAGCAGACCTGCGTCACGGTGCCGGAAATGATAAGCGTGTCGACACCCCGTGCCTGCAGGCGAGCGTGCAAATCCGACGAGCCCGGCACGAAGGCACCGAAGCGCCGCTTGATGACGACCACATCCTGCTCGGCCACATTCAGTTCCGGCCAGAGCGCGTGACCGGGATTGCCGGGCGTGAATGCCTCGATGAAGCGGGCACGACGTTCCGGTGTGAAGAAATGCTCAAAGTAAACCGACCATGTGCGGATCGCCTCGGCATCTGCTGTGTGCTGCATAAAGACTACAAGTCCGCCTGCGGCCCGCAACGCGGCGCTGATACGATTGACATTGGATACGATTGCACGGGCCACCGGGACTTCGGCCACCTGGCCGGGAACCATGAAGCCGTTTTGCAGATCGATGACGATGTGCGCCGTGCGGCGCGGGCTCAGGCGGTCAAACACCGCGACGCCACCACGGCGGAGGATGAGGCGCTCTCGGACTTCGTCGAGGATACCCAACTGATGCATGGGTTCACCACTCTGCTGATGATAGGGTCCGCTTCCAGAACATTCGCAATATCACATTTCACGTATTCCCGTCAGCATTGAGCAGGACGAGAGACGGGTGGCTCAGGATAGAGCTTCGTCCGAGGTCAATGTCGGCTTAGGGTCACCGAACGAACCCGCTTCGCAGGAGCGCGCTGCGCGCGGAGGCGGTGGCGCCGATGGAGTGACGAGTTAAGCGAGAGTCCGGTGACAAGCCGGGCGTCCTGTCTTGAGAATCGAGGGGTCAACCAACCTCACCTCAAGACAGGAGCACCCCGATGAGTGATAAGCCCATCAGCCCGCTGCGCCGACGCATGATCGAAGACATGACGGTGCGCAACTTCGTCGAGAAGACGCGCAACGATTATATCCGACACGTCAGGACGTTCACAACCTTTCTCGGCCGCGCGCCGGATACGGCCGCGCCTGAGGATCTTCGCCTTTTCCAGCTGCATCAGACGCAGACCGGCGTGGGGGCCTCGAGCATCAATGGCTCGGTTGCGGCGTTACGTTTCTTCTTCACCGTGACGCTCGACCGCCCCGAGATGGCACGGCACCTCACGTTCGTGCGGGAGCCACGCAAGATCCCGGTAATCTTGAGCCTGGAGGAGATCGCACGGCTGCTGGAGGCGGCCCCTGGGCCGAAGTACAAGGCCGCGCTGAGCGCCGCTTATGGCGCCGGACTGCGGGTCTCCGAAGTCGTGGCTCTGAAGGTGTCGGACATTGATTCCGAGCGCATGCTGCTGCGCATCGAGCAGGGCAACGGGCGCAAGGATCGTTTTGCAATGCTTTCCCCACTGCTATTGGAGTTGCTGCGCGATTGGTATCGCATCGCCCGGCCCGCGGTCTGGCTGTTCCTGGGCCGTGATCGGCTGCTGCCGCTGACGACGCGGCAATTCAATCGCGCCGTTCATGCCGCTGCCGATAGGGCGGCGATCAAGAAGCGAGTGACGCCTCACACATTGCGCCACAGCTTTGCCACCCACCTGCTCGAAGAGAAAACCGATGTGCGTTTGATCCAAGTTTTGCTCGGACATCCGCGCGGTCATGAGCCCGCTGGATCGGCTCACGCCGCTGACATCGGAGAAGAAGTCGCCGGCATAAGCCACGGCGCTCATGGCTCGTCCTGCCCTGGAGATCGCGGATATCTTCCGCGACCATGGACCGGCTTGGCGGCAAGCCAATGCTGGCCACGTCAGTCTCGGCCAGTTGAAGGTAATGTCGGCGATCGAGAGCTGCCGCACGCTGGCTCTCGGCGGCCATGTCATACGCTGCGAGGACTGCTCGCACACGCAGATCGCCTATAACAGCTGCCGTAATAGGCATTGCCCCAAGTGCCAGGGCTCGCAGGCACTGGCATGGATGAAGCAGCGCAACTTAGAACTGCTGGACGTCCCTTACTTCCACGTCGTATTCACGCTGCCGGCGCGGATTGCCGCCATCGCCTACCAGAACAAGGCCGTCGTCTACGATCTCTTGTTCAAGGCTTCCTCGCAGACAATGCGCACGATTGCCGCCGATCCGAAGCGCCTGGGCGTCAAGATCGGCTTCACCTCGGTGCTCCACACCTGGGGCTCCGCGATGACCCATCATCCACATGTCCACATGATCGTGCCGGGTGGTGGGATATCGCTCGACGGAACGCGCTGGATCGGCTGCCGTCCAAACTATCTCTTGCCGGTGAAGTTGCTGTCGCGGCTGTTCCGGCGCCTGATGCTGGAGATGCTGCTCGCCGCACACGACGCCGGCCGCCTGCAGTTCTTCGGCGACCACGCCCACCTCGCCGGCAAGGCCGCGTTCAAGGCCTATCTCGCGCCGCTGCATCGGACCAAGTGGTTCGTCTATAGCAAGCGGCCGTTGGCCGGGCCGCAGCAGGTGCTGGCCTATCTGTCCCGCTACACCCACCGCGTCGCGATCTCCAACAGCCGCCTCATCGCCGCCGACGCGACCGGCGTAACGTTCAGCTACAAGGACTACCGGATCGAGGGACCCGGCCGCTACAAGACCATGACGCTCAAGCCGGACGAGTTCATCAGGCGGTTCCTGATGCACGTCCTGCCCAACGGATTCCACCGGATAAGGCACTACGGTCTGCTAGCCAGCGCCACCAAGACCGAGACCATCGAGCGGGCGCGTCAGCTGATCGCTGCGGCCACACCTGCCCAAACGGCGCCGACGCAGCCGGCTCCCGATAACGCCGCGGCGACAGACGACTCGACCAACCCGTGTCCGTGCTGCGGCGGCCGCATGATCACTATCGAGACTTTCAAGCGCGGCTCGACACCGCAGCATCGGCCGACCGGTCCAATCATCGCCGTCAGGATCGACACATCATGACCACGATCGCCGTGCTCCAACGACGCACCAACAACCTTGCCCAACGTCGGTTGCAGACCGGCGCCGACCACGCTCGCGCAGATGCGCCGTCCCGACGGCTAAGCATCCCTGCAACCGACACACTCAACAACAGTCTCAATCATCAATCCGAGCTCTGGCTGCCTACCAGCTGCGTAACCGACCGCCTCGAAGGATACGGCGCTCCCGCGCTCACACCTTCCGCATCAGCCAAATCCCCATAGCAGAGTGCGCGGCATTCTCCGCGACCCTTCCCCCGCGGGTTCTTTCCTTGGCGGCTTTCGGACGCCGGCCACTGGTGTATGTCGCGCCGCTGGCGTTGGCCGGCATCCGAAACCCTACACAGAACCAGACCTCCCGCGCAGCCGGGCTCTAACGTTGAACTGTCGGTCTTGGAAAGGGCATTACACGGATTGCTTGCTGATCTTTCTTTCTCGTATATCATTTGGCTCCATGAAACTCGGTTTTGCGCTGCCTATAGCTGGCGAGTGGGCAACGCCGGATAACCTAATCCGCGTTGCGCGAGAAGCAGAAGTGCTGGGCTATCATTCGCTGTGGGTTTTCCAGCGCCTGCTCTATGCACTCGAGCCAAGGAACGAATACCCGCCGGTGTCGGGCAAGGTCTGGCCTAAGGTGTTTGAGTGTGTATTTGATCCGATTGTTTCCCTCTCCTACGTGGCGGCGGCAACCACCAGCATCCGCCTCGGGACAAGCGTGCTGATCATGCCGTTCTACGCGCCGGCTGTCCTGGCGAAGCAACTCGCAACGCTCGACGTACTCTCGGCAGGCCGTCTCAACGTGGGGCTCGGCATTGGCTGGTCCGAGGATGAGTATGACGCGGTCGGTGTGCCCTTCAAGGATCGCGGCCGGCGCGGAGACGAATTCTTGCGCTGCCTCGACGCGATCTGGACCAAAGATGTCGTCGAGTTTGAAGGAGAATTCTATCGTGTCCCGCGCTCGCGGGTGGAACCAAAGCCGATCCAGAAACCGCGACCACCGATCACTATCGGCGGCTACGGGCCCAGGGTAGTCAGACGGGCAGTCGAACTCGGTGATGGTTTCAGCGGCGGCAATGTGCCGCTGAACGCGGTCGAGCCATTGGTGCGGGCAGTTCGCGAGGCTGCGTCTGCGCGAGGCAAGGACCCGGACCTGCTTCACATCGTCTGCCGGGGGAACTACCGCGTGTACGACACGCCGCAGGGTAAGGATCGTCGGCCGCTCTGGGGGACTCTCGCAGAGATTTAAGATGACATCAGCCGCTATGCCGATGCTGGCCTCACTGAGCTGTTTCTTGACGCAAACTTCAGCCAGAGCGGCGGTCGCGTGGACCAAACACTCGAAGTGATGGCTCAGCTTGCGCCGAAGCGGTGAATTTGAGGGCGCGCGCCGTCAGTAGGAGTGCGCCCTGGCGCACCTAGTCTAGTCTAATGGTCTGCTCTGGGTCCAAACTCGGAAGAACTCAGTCTGAGCAAATGTCTTCCAGGTTACCCTTGAAAGCGGACATCGCTCGATACAGTTGGCATGTCGCAAACGTGCCAACAGCAGAAGTTCCTTGCTACGTTTGATGGAGAGCCCCGTTCGTGCTATTGGAATGCAGCACCTCTTCGCTTCCATTCAGTCCGGGCGGAACATCTATGGCGCGCGTTGCTCGAGTTGATTTGCCACAACGTTCGGTGCTTAAGCCGCTCTACGCCAAGGCGGGCTTCGCTGACGCATTCGCGATCGATCTGCCGAGCAATGCGACGGGCGACGCCGAGCGCCTCGCCGCCCATATGCTTATGGGTCAGGCGCGGTGGGTTGGCTGGCTAATAGCTCTAAGGGACACTTTGGTTGCGGGGTTTGGTCTTAAGACATCGTCTGAGTTGCGCGATGACGTTGCGACCGACAGGATCGATTTCTTTCGGGTCTACGATCGGCGTCGTCATGAGATTATTCTTGGCGAGGACGATCGCCATCTCGACTTCCGTTTGTCCGTTTTGGTTGAAGAGTCCGCTTTGTGCCACCGACTTGTCGCCACAACGGTCGTGACCTTCAATCATTTGGGAGGGCGGGCCTATATCGCGGGAATTGCGCCCTTCCATCGCCTGATCGTAAAGTCGTCTTTGCGTCGAGCCGAGCGATCGGGCTGGCCCACCTGAGCTGTGAGGTCGCGCTTTGGGTCAAAGTCAGAAGAACTCAGCATGAGCACATGTCTTCCGGGTTACCCCCGAAAGCAGACATCGCTCGATGCGGTCGGCATGTCGCAAACGTACCAATTCTAGACTAATGCATCGGAGCAAACTTGCGCCCATTCGATCGCTTCGCTATCGGCGCGACGATGTGAGAAATGATAGTCCCAACACTGGTTTCCAAGCCCGAATCGCCAAAGGGCCGCGGATCCATTGATCCGACCGGCATGGTTGGTAGGATACTTCGATGAACAGGTATTGCGTTGGCTTACAACCAGCGATCGGTGAGGCGCCTATCATCGTCGATCGAATGTGCGATGCGCGTGAAGCGTGTGGCGCGAACCGGCTCTTGCTTTGCCTGGCGTTCGGAATAATCGCGGCAGTGTCGGGGCTCGCAAATGCGAAAGCGCAGGAGGCGGAACCACGATCGTATACGAATACGCCGGTCGGACTGAATTTTCTGATCTCGGGCTACGTCTATTCCGAAGGCAAGATAGCGTTCGACCCGGACACGGCAATCGCCGATGCCAAATTCCACTCCGATGCCGGGGTGCTGGCCTATGTTCGGTCCTTTGATGTCTGGGGCCAGTCGGCCAAGTTCGACGTGATCGTGCCGGCGTCGTCCTTCGCCGCACAGGGCTTCCTAAACGGCCAGCCGCGCGAGCGCGAGATGTCGGGCTTGGGTGACCCGCGATTTCGTGTCTCGGTCAATTTGTTTGGAGCACCTGCGCTTTCGGCGAAGGACTTCGCGAGTTACCGGCAGGATCTCATTGTTGGAGTGAGCCTGCAGGTCTCCGCACCGCTCGGGCAGTACGACGACAGCAAACTGCTCAACCTCGGGAGCAATCGCTGGTCGTTCAGACCCGAACTCGGGATTTCAAAGGCCTGGGGTCCATGGACATTCGAGGTCGCCCCCAGCGTGACATTTTTCAGCGACAACACGGACTTCTTCGGAGGCAACACCTTCTCGCAGTCGCCGATCTATGCCGTGCAGGGACATATCCTCTACACTTTCCAGTCCGGCATATGGGTGGCGCTGGACGGGATCTATTTCGCGGGCGGCCGCTCCGCCCTCAACGGCGTAAAGAGCGACAACGAGCAAGCGAACACGCGGGCTGGCTTCACCCTCGCCCTGCCGATCGACCGACAGAACTCGCTGAAGCTTTCTGCCAGCACCGGCATTACGACCCGCACAGGAAGCGAGCTCAGCGCTGTCGGAATCGCGTGGCAGTACCGTTGGGGCGATGGATATTAGGGAAGCAGGTCGGACGTCTACCCTCGGTCCAGGAACTGACCAGAAGCGTTTTCCGTTCCGCCAAAGGGTTGCCACGCCTGCTGTGGGTCAACCTGAGAAGAACTCAGTGCGCGCATATGTTTTCCGCTTTGCTCTCGAACTCGGACATTGCTCGATACAGTCGACGTGTCTCAAATGTGTAGAGTCGAGGTGTGACGCGGTAGCTTTAGGTTCGAACATATCCGTTTCCGCCCTTTCGTTCGGCGGTGCCTTACTGGTTCGACCATGGCCCCGTTTTCACACCTCGCTCATCGAACCGGACGTGCAGATTCCCCGCATCCGGCTCTCGGGCAAGACCTCACGCCTTCACCCACGGCACGTCGTGCCCAAGCCTGCTCAGGCGTACGAGCCCAAAGCGCCCGTAGAGATGCGAGAGTGGATAGGTCCTGCCCTTGCGACGCCTGGGTTTTGTGCTTGAACTGCAACCACCGGCGCAACCGCATCGCTGTGTAGCTGTCGAGTGCCCGATACGCATTGCTGACGGTGCCTACTTGGAAGTAGTTCGCCCATCCGCGCAGCGTGCGGTTCACCTCACCCACCAGCCTTGTGGTTTCTTGCCATGTCCCCGTTCGGTCCGTCAGGGCATGGATTTTCTCTACCATGCGCTTGATGCTCTTCTTCGATGGCCGATAACCCAGGCGCGCCTGGCCGGTTCTCGCAGAATACATTCGTCCGAACGTGTAGCCCAGAAAATCGAACTCTCCTTCCGGAACCTTGCAGATTCGTGTCTTCTCCTCGTTGACCGTGAACTTCAGCTTGCTCATGATCTTGCGCAGGTGCTGCAAGGCTTCTTCGGCTTTGCCTCTCCGGCACAGGATCACGAGATCGTCGGCGTAGGTCACGATGCGAGAGCCGAGGCTTTGCTCCAGCCCGAGCATCTTCCATCCCAACACGAACCGGCGCATGTAGAGATTCGCCAGCAATGGGGAGATGGGTGAACCTTGCGGAATGCCGCGCCGGTTGTCCCGGGCTTCAGTCGTGCGTGTCTTCCTTCCTCGATCATCGGTTTCTTCTACGGGGCATTCCAGCCACATCTTGATCAGATGCAGCACGCGCCGATCAACAATCCGGCGCGCTACCGACTTTAGAAGTTCGGCATGCGGAATGCTCCCGAAGTAGTCCGCGAGGTCGGCGTCAACGACTTCCGGATGGCCGCGGAACAGCTGCTCTTCCACCTCGACCACCGCCTGTTGGGCATTTCGCCCGGGACGGTAGGCATACTGTTCGGGTGGAAGGTCGGCTTCGAAGATCGGTTCCAGCACCAGCATCGCTGCCGTCATGCAGACCCGATCTCGCACGGTCGAGATGCCCAGCGGCCTGAGCTTGCCGTTGGCCTTCGGGATGAACACTCTTCTGATAGGATCCGGTTGGTAGCTTTCCTCCCGGAGCGCAAGCGCCAGTTCGCCAAGCCACCGCTCGACGCCATACGCCTCAATGTCCGCGAAGTCCTGACCGTCTCAATCAAGGTGAGACAGCAGCGTCAATCAGGATGAGAATTCGCCGGGGCTGGACGGACGGAGTGAGGGCGTAGCCCGAGCGAAGTTCGTCCAGCCCCGGCGGCGCACTTTTCCCCAAGGGGTCAGTGCGGTCTGGCGGTCGTGAGCGACTGGGTCAAGTGTCTGATTCGTCTCGAAATTGAGGGATCAGCGATTGCCCGGCCTTCACATCACCGACCACCAGATGAGGCTGTACATGATTTACCGACATAGCAAAGAAGCCACCGTTGCTGCCGCCAAGTCCGGCTTCAGCCGGGCAACCGGCTACCGCATCGAGGATGATCCGCGGCTGCCGTCGCAGAAGAAAGCGCCGCGAGGCCGCCGGCGTCCGGACCCATTGGCCGAGGTTTGGGACGGCGAGATCGTGCCGATCTTGAAGTCTGCTCCCGGCGTTCGGGCCATTGCGGTGCTCGACGAGATCCGGCGGCGCCATCCGGAGATCAGCGCCGGGATTCGGCGCACGCTGGAACGGCGCATGCGCACGTGGCGAGCCCTGGCCGGCCCCGAGCAGGATGTGATCTTCCGTCAGGAGCACGAGCCCGGCCGGTTTGGCCTGTCCGACTTCACCGACACGAGTGCCCTCGGCATCACCGTCGCAGGTGTCGTGCTGGAACATCGGCTATACCACTTCCGGCTCGCTTTCTCGGGCTTCGAGCATGCCCACGTCGTGCTCGGTGGCGAGAGCTTTGTCGCGTTGGCCGAGGGTCTTCAGAATGCGCTGTGGGTACTTGGGGGAGCGCCGCGCGAGCATCGCAGCGACAGTCTCTCGGCGGCATTCCGCAACTTGGACTGCGACGCTAAGGAGGATCTAACGCTGCGCTATCAGGCGCTGATGCGTCACTACGATATGACACCGACCCGGAACAATCGCGGTGTTGCGCATGAGAATGGCTCTATTGAGAGTTCGCATGGGCATCTGAAGAAGGCGCTGCAGGACGCACTGCTGCTGCGTGGCAGTCGGGACTTCGGCCACCTGGACGGATATCGCCGCTTCGTCGACGAGATCGTTGGCCGACGCAACGCCAACAATCGCAAACGGATCGAGTTGGAGCGGCCGATGCTCACCCCTCTACCCAGGCGGCGGACGGCCGATTACGAGGAGAAGATTGTCACCGTCACCTCGAGCGGCGGCTTCATCCTGCGTCGCGTCTTCTACACCGCGCCATCGCGGCTGATCGGCCATCGCCTGCGCGCGCACCTCTACGATAACCGGATCGAGTGCTTCCTCGGCGCAACACTGATGATGACGCTTCGGCGTGGCCAGCCGGTATCGCAGAGCAAGGGCGGTCACGTCGTCGATTATCATCATGTGATCCACGCGCTGCGCAAGAAGCCGATGGCGCTGAACAATCTGGTGTACCGTGATCAGTTGTTCCCGCGTCCGGCCTATGCACGAGCCTTCGAGGCATTGCACCAGGAAGTGGGCGACAAGCGCGCCTGCAAATTGACCGTCGAGTTGCTGGCGCTCGCACATGATCGCGGCTGCGAGGCTGAGCTGTCAGAACTGATCGACGCCGAATTGGATGCGGGTCGGTTACCGGATCTGGCATTCCTGCGTGAGCGGTTCGCTCCAAACCCGGCATCCGTACCTGAGATCAAGGTGGCGTTTGTAGCACTCGGCAGCTACGACGAACTTGCGGTTGTCCGTGCCGTCAGCCCGACCTCCAATGGGGAGGCCGTGGCATGACGAGGACGAACATTGTTGATGCCGCCCGCGTCGAACTCTTGTTGAATGAGTTGCGCCTGCCGAGCATCAGGCTGATGTGGGCCAAGCTCGCCGAACAATCCGACAGGGAAGGTTGGCCGGCGGCCCGCTTCCTCGCAGTACTCGCCGAGCACGAGATGGCCGACCGTGGCCGCCGCCGCTTCGAGCGGCATCTCACCGAGGCGCGGCTGCCCGCCGGCAAGACGCTCGCCACCTTCGACTTCGAGGTCGTGCCAATGGTCTCGAAAGCGCAGGTGATGGCGCTGGCATCCGGCGACGCCTGGTTGGAGAAGGGCGCCAATATCCTGCTCTTCGGCCCTCCTGGCGGCGGCAAGAGCCATTTGTCGGCAGCCCTCGGGCTCGCCCTGGTCGAGAATGGATGGCGCGTGCTGTTTGTCCGCACCACCGATCTGGTGCAACAGCTCCAAATCGCTCGTCGCGAGCTCGCACTCGAAAGCGCGATCGCCAAGCTCGACCGCTACGATTTGCTTATCCTCGATGACATCGCCTACGTCACTAAGGATCAAGCCGAAACCAGCGTGCTGTTCGAGTTGATCGCCGCACGTTACGAGCGGAAATCCATGCTGATAACGGCCAATCAGCCATTTGGCGAATGGGGCAAGATCTTTCCCGACCAGGCTATGACGCTTGCCGCCATCGATCGCCTGGTCCATCACGCAACGATTCTGGAGATGAATGTCGAGAGTTATCGCCGCCGCGAGGCCCTCGATCAAAAGCGTGGTCGCGGCAGGCCCCCAACCCACGCGACAATCAACAAAACAGAGAAGGCCGATGGCTGATTGACGTTCCGCGTCAATCAAAGCCTTGCCAAGACATCGGCCAACGTCAATTATCCTTCCGCTCGCCGCCTCTTCTCACCCAGATTGACGCGCCGTTCTCATCCAGATTGTCGCGCGAACCCCCGGTGCACCCTTGTTGGAGCGGCACTGGGCAAACGCATGGGCCAGAATGTCGTCACGGCTGATCTTGTCGTACAGCGCGTAGAAGCGATAGCCGGCTTCTGCCTTCGCTTTCGCGTGCAACGCCTTCTGCAGTTTCTGAACAGTTTTCGGAGTTGATAGGTTTCCCAATCTCCATGGTCCTTCCCTACGTATTGCGTCTGTCTTGAACTGAGGTCCACTGGGATAGAAATCGGGCGCGCCCCGCTGTAGGTGAGGGGTTTCCGCTCCTGCTCTTTCGATTGCAAGACGGGTTCACAGTCCCACCGTGGCTTACGTTTCCCGAAGCCCCCCTATAAGTAGGGTCGGAGACTGGGGCGCCGGTTTAGGTCGATGTTTGTGTTCCCTGTTGCCTCGCCCTTTCGTCTGCGAGTGTCACATCATCTCGACCGTGCCACGTTTCCAGTCCCCGCCACGTCGAACGCAACGTGCGGATTTCCCGCTTTGCGCTCACCTGTTCGCTTCGCGGCAAGGTTTATGGGACCTATCCTGCTGGGGCGACTTTCGGCTGAAGCCACCGAACCTTGTAGCTGTTGAACAGCTTCAGGGTCTCGTACAGCCACTGCCTACTCCACCGCGCCCAACCGAAGCCCTTTCGCTTCCGAGCCCTCATCAGATGGCGCCGAACCTTCTTTTCCACCCAGTCTTGAATGTAGCCAAAGCACTCGCTGGCGTGCCCAACCGCGAAGTAATTCACCCAGCCACGTAGGATCGGGTTGATCAAGCTGATCACCCGATCCACCGGTTGGGATTGGTGGCGGCGGAACACGTCTTTGAGCTTCCGCAGCAGAGCCGTTCGTTTCTTGAGCTTTGGCGTGAAATGTGCTCGCCAGACGCCCCTTCCACTACCGATGCGGCGGAAATCGAATCCGAGGAAGCCGAAGCTTTCGCCGCGGCCGAGGTCCACGATCCGACTCTTCTCTTCATTGACTTCGACTTGCAGAGCAGCCAATTCCTCCCGGAGGCGTTTCTCAACCGCCTTCATCAGCCAGTCATGCCGCGGGTGGGCATCCACCAAGATCACCAGATCGTCGGCAAAACGCGCATACTCAATGCCGGTGTACTTGCCGTAGCGTGTCACCTCTTTTGCCCGCTCGAGCATTCGGTCTACCTCGGTGAGGTAGAGGTTACTGAGCAGTGGGGAGATCACTCCGCCTTGCGGGACGCCGCATCGACCATTGGCTTTCAGCATGATCTTCAGCAGGTGCATCACATCATCATCATCAACTCGTTTCGCCACTTTGGCCAACAGTCGGTCGTGCCGGACGTTGTCAAAATAGCTCCGCAAATCAATATCTATGACGCGTGTCTTGTGCTGAACGATTGCCTTGGCCACTCGGTCGACCGCCTCATGAGCTGTCTTCTTGGGTCGGTATCCAAACGATCCCGGTTGGAAGTCGGCCTCAAAGATCGGCTCCAAGATGAGCTTGAGCGCCCCTTGCACCACCCGATCCCGGATAGCAGGAATTGAAAGGACGCGGACTTTGCCCCCGTCCTTCGGTATCTCCTGCCGCCGGGCCGGCAGCGGTTTGTAGGTGCGCTCAACCAGTTCGCCCCTGATCTGCCCGAGGAATGCCTCCACGCCTTGCGTCTCGATGGCCGCGAAGGTGACCCCATCTACTCCGGGAGCACCATCATTATCTTCGGCCAGCGCATACGCCTTGCGTAGTGTTTCCATCTTGCAAACATGGACGTACAAGCCCCAGAAACGAAAAGACGTCTCAGACTTCGCCTTGTCGTATAGTCTCCGCCTCAGGTCCTGCAAATCGTTGGACGCCTTTATCATCTCGTCCTTGCCTTCCCGATTGAAAGAGACATTACAAACAGCAGGGCCACTTCGCTCCACAGACATTACTCCGCTTCATCGCTACTACTGGCCCGCCCGACACCCTCTCGTCTTTGGCCGACTTCCCGGTTTCGCCGGTTATACGGCCTACCTTGCTCCGGCGATTTCTCGCTGGGACGAGGAGGGTCTCTCCAGTTACTCAGCATGTCCTTGTCACCGTGCTGTCGCTTTCACCCCGCCGAGGTGGAGATGCCGCATCGGTCAGATTTCGGCACCCATGCTGCCTTCGCGCTACGGAAGCAGGCTCGGCCCTCGGATCTAGGCCTTTCGAGGCCACATTTACGTTTACTGTCATTACGGCCCGGCAACTCGCAGTCTCCCCAAGGGAGACCTTGTCGATAGGCTTCAGGATTTTGATCTCTCTCCACCCTGCTATCCAAACTACGGGGCGCCTGACTTTTGCCCCGGCAGGTCTACCTCCTGCTGAACACACCAGTCTTAACTGGACGCACTCCCGGACGGCCAGATTTCCCGGGTCCGGTTTGAAACCTTGGCTTTCTTCCGAAGGCCTTCCCAAGTTTGGAGAGGTTTAAACGCTGGTCCGTGTACACCCCCGCCATTCTGGTTTGCCTTCAGCCTCGCCTCCTGAGCTGTCGTGGCGTTGCGCCGGTTTTATCAAGCCGGCCGCCATACAGCCAAGTAAGCCGCCAAGTGTCCTGAGCCCCTTTGCCCAACTTCGGTGCTACCTCCGTTGGGGAGATGTGAGTGCCATCTCCTCCGAGGGCGTTACCCCTCCGTCATCGCTACTACGGGCTCATGTGCCACTCCCGTTGGGCTCTCTCCTGCTTCGGCATTTAGCCTCGTTCGAAGAGTCCTGGCAGGATGTACGCAGTCCCTGCTGCCCCCGGGAGCTTCCCGACGTTATCTCTGAGAATCTTTCCTTGGATGCTGGATCCCGTACCCCGGCGGTACACCGTGTGCTCTCACCTGTTTCTTCCACGATGTCATCGGCCTTCCCCAAGGAAAGAATGGGTCGGCTTCCCGCGTGTTTTTGTCCCACGAATTACGACTTCTCGCAGGTCCGTGTTTCGAGGATGCAGATATTCCTTGATGTTCCGGCCTCCAAGTTTGCTCTCCCCCCAGATCGTTCCTACCGCTGCGATACTGCTGCAGGGCAGCCGGGGATTTTACGTCCGGGCCTATCGTGCTTTGTTGCCTCCGCACGCACCGGATATGCTAACCGTCCGAATACAGGTAATTGACGGTACAGGGACTTTCACCCTGTCAGACTCTCAGCCTTGTCGGCTGCTCACTTCCCTCCACCGGCGTTACCCGGCCTCCGCGGTACTGCGAACCTCTCCGCCACCCCACGGCGCCCGACCTGTCCCTCGCTGGCTTTCGGTTGGTCATCGCTGACCACGCCATGGGGCTTCCCGTGTTGCGTACGCTTTCCTTGTGTACATGCCGCCGCCAATACCCCGGTGTAGCAACTGGACGTAATCTTCGCTCATCGAAGGCTTCAGCCACTTCGTTACCTCCATGACTGCTCCGATTGCTTCCGGCTGGAGCGATTGCCGGGTGGGACTTTCACCCACTGGAAAGCGCCGCCTTTGCACGGCGCACGCCAGAAGCGGTCATTCCGGTTATCCCGTCTTCGGCAGCGTACCCGGGTTCATTCGGGCAATCCCGCTTTACGCAGACCCTCAATCAGCAGCTTCGAGTTTGATTGCCCGCCCCGAGCGATCCAAGCAGATATTGTAAAGCCGGGATCGACCTCAAGCACACGCGCCGCCGCCTCACGGGCCTCAGCATCACGTCCGAGATGGGCGAAAGCAGACGCAAGACAGCGGTAACTTGCCGCATAGGAGGGGTTCTGGCGTTGGGCTTTCTTCCCTGCGACGATGGCCTCGTCAAAGCGACCAAGCTCAATAAAGGCCATCCCCATCCCAGCAAACGTCAGGTGTAGCCGCGGGTCTACCGGGCTCATGCGAATGGCGTGTTCAAAACTCCTGACCGCTTCCTCTGGCAGCCCCGCAATTCGATAGACCTGGCCTCTGCTGCCCCATGCCAGAAATGAATTTGGGTTGAGCGCGACCGCCCGGTCAGCCAATTCGACACTACTTTCACAATCGCCGACCATGATTGCCAAGATAAAGGCAGCCCATGCTAACGTGTCTGCATCACTATCGTCGAGGCTCAATGCCAAGCGAAGAAGCCGAACTGCTTCCTTGCGGTCGAATTGCGGATCGACAGCGTAGCCCAAAGTGACGTTTCGCATGTGACAGACACCTGCCATAGCCGCGACAACGCCGAACCGAGGGTCCAGCTCCAGAGCGCGATGAGCCAGCCTGATCGCCTCGGCCTCCCCTTCACGGGTCGTCAGGTAAAACTGTTGCATGGCTCGGAGATAAAAATCATATGCGGTGAGGTTCTCCGGTCGCCGCCGCGTCGCCATTGCAATTTCTGTTTGAAGCAATTTTGGCTGAATGGCTGAGACAACGGCGACCGTGACATCGTCCTGGAGAGCGAAAATGTCTGTTAGGTCACGCTCGAACCTATCCGCCCAAATGTGCGTGCCCGTCACCGCATCAATCAATTGCCCGGTAATACGAACCTTCCCCGAAGCCTTGCGCACAGACCCCTCAAGGACATAGCGCACGCCAAGCCTGCGTCCGACCTCCTTGACATCGACGGCTTGGCCTTTGAACGTAAAGCTCGAATTGCGAGCGATCACGAACAACCATTTGAACCGCGACAGCGCGGTAATAATCTCCTCAACCATCCCATCTGCAAAATACGCCTGCTCGGGATCGCCGGACATGTTCTCGAACGGAAGCACGGCGATAGACGGCTTGTCGGGGAGCGCCAGAGCTTGCGTGCTCTCGACAGGCGGCTCTATCGGCGCTGCCGCAGAACCGCTCGCATTCATCCTCAACCGCCACGCTCGCATCGGTTCAACAATATTCTTCAGGTTCTGCGGACCCATATCCTCAAAGGCGAAATCGACCTTCCCGCGGACCTGACGTTGTGCGTCGTCAGAGATGCAAACGCCACCCGGCTCCGCAATCCCTTCAAGGCGAGCGGCGATGTTGACGCCGTCGCCAAAGATATCGTTGTCATCGACGATGATGTCGCCGACGTGGATGCCGATGCGAAATTCGATCCGCTTGACCTGCGGCATCGTAGCATTTTGCTCAGCCATACCGCGCTGGACCTCAATGGCGCAGCGCACCGCATCTACGACACTGCCGAACTCAGCGAGCACGCCATCGCCCGTGTGCTTGACGACCTTGCCACGATGTTCGCTGATCTTGGGATCAGCGAGTCCACGCAAACGCTCCCTCAGCCGGACGTGCGTCCCTTCCTCGTCCAAGCTGGTCAGGCGACTATATCCAGCCACATCAGCCGCAAGGATAGCTGCAAGCCGCCGTTCAACGCGATTGTCGGTCAAAACGGCCTCCCGAGATCGGTAGATCCGTCGGACATATCAAAGCATAGGGCGTTACCCTTGGGCTAGGGCCAATGTCCGAGTTGGGTCAAACTGAGAAGTCTGGGTGGGCCACCGGGAAGTCGACTTTACCTTCAAGAACGGACATCGTCAGACCGGTCCCGTTGGTCCGTTTCGTGCCAAACTCGGAAGTCGTTAGGTAGTAGCAACGATTATTCACGACACGACGTTGGGGCTTCGCTGCCAGTCTCATATCGGCAGGCCCGAAAAATTGAAATCCCCACCTTATTCCGACTCAGATTTGATCTGCCGCAAAGGCTGATACGGCGTGAGAGATAATATCTATTTTGGGGTTCACTATGTGGAGCGCTGCCATGATCATTGAGCGCTTGTCCCGAGAACATCGCAATATTGAGAGGCTGCTCGCCATCCTCGAGCGGGAACTTGAGGTTTTCGACCGCGGAGACCGCCCCGACTACGAGGTTATTCGCGCGGTTATCAGCTATTTCGAAGTCTACCCGGAAGTGTATCACCATCCCCAGGAGGACCTGGTCTTTGCCAAGCTAAGAACGCGCGATCCGGCTGCGGCTGCGAAGGTCGGTGATCTCGCTCACGAACACCAAAAAGGGGCTGAACGCTTGCGCCGCGTCGCTCACGCGGTCGAGATCGTGCTCGCGGATAGCGAGGTTCTTCGGCAAAATGTCGATACCATTGTTCGCGATTTCATCACGCACGAGCGGCGCCACATGATGATGGAAGATCGAGATTTCTTTCCTGCCGCGCTTAAGGCCCTCAAGCCTCAAGATTGGACGGAGATCGCTTCGGCCGTAACTGGGCATAAGGATCCGCTGTTTAGCGATGTCACCGAAGAGCGGTTCGATGCGCTACGCGCACATATTTTGCGACTGGAGCAAGAGGCCGAAGCCGAACGAAAGTAGTTGCACTCCGTTTTTGCATGAAGTCCGTAATCCGCGAGACTGCTCCGATGCATGACCGGTCGGTATGGGAAGATATTTTGATCGCGCCATTTGGTCGTGATCTTGAGCTTGCAGTGATTGAAGGCAGCTCTCTGCACGCTTTGGTGTTTGCTTGCCGTCGCGCCCACAATGGCTGGATCAACGCGCAAACCAACCAGCGCGTCATCGTGAGCCCGACGCATTGGCGTCCTTGGGCCGGCAACCACTAAGGTTCTCTCGACGCTGCGCGCGCTTTCTCTATTTTTCAGGATCCGTCTTATTGGCGTGATAGTCCGCCAACTATCGCTGGCCAAAGCCGCTGCGCCAGATGGCAACAGGCATCTCAATCCCCTACGGGTGCACGGCCCCGTCCGTTTTTGGCGGACACTGATATCTCATCTAGCCATTGATCGATTTCCGAGGCTGCAATTCGTCGTTTTGGTCGATCGGGGTTCAAAGTCCCAGCCGTGACGCTAAATCCTTCCGACAACTTCGACTTTGCAAATCTCTTGGCCTCAATCTCATTCTGGAACGACTTTGTTTTTCTTGGAGAAGGCGCACGCGAAGAACAAGGGCGCCATTCGCTTCCCCGCTCAAACGTAACGTACCAGGGATAGGCGTCGGCCGCGGAGCCGGTTTTGCCGGCCATAGGTGCCCCATGGAAAGTCGAAGAACTCGCTCAAATCTACAACACCTGATTGCCGGCATAAAGCGGGGATCGCCGTCTGCGGATCGGCACAGGATTTCAACGTCGCACATACGCCCTTAGGCTAACGCATTAGAAGCAGGTGAGACGGGATGGTGGTTGCAAAGTACCTGATCTCGGCTGAACCTCCTTGTACACCTCAAAATCCCCGGCATCGCCCGGGGTTTTTGTTAAGGAAATCGGAGACGAATGCCGAGTTGGGTCAAAAGCGATCCTCACTGCCCGAAAACCGACTTTCGCGGTAGGGACGCGAGTTAGGCTGGCCTATGCGCTCCCCTGTCAACGCTTCGCCGATGCCCTCGCGGGCATCTGCGCATGACTCGGGGTCGATGCGGTTCGGTCGGGTAGGATCGAGGCGCGGACCGGGCTTCGAATGATGCCGACGTTTCCTCGATCCCCCCTATCAGTACACTTCGTGATCCAACGGTTATCCCGTACTGAGCCGGGACGCGGATTCGATCGTGCACCGCCATGAAGTGGGATCACCACAACCCCAGGGGTCCTCGCTCTTGCCCGAGTTATGTTGTCTCGAGCCGTCATCACTTAATCGACCCCATCCGTCCCACTCGGGGGCACATCGCATTTTCACCGCATGGCGGCTTATACGCGATGCCTTCGCTGTGCGGGAGCGCCGAGGCGACCCACGAGTGGTTCCGGGCTTTCGCTATCCATTCTGTCCTGGCATACCGTCCTCTCCGACCCCGGGGAGTTCGATCATCGTCAGTTCCAGCGCAGCGATGTCGACGCGGCCTTCCCCGAGAGTAGACCGGCTCGGCACTCCCAAAACTCCCGCAATCCGTTTCACGCGGGCGATCAGCTAGTGCGCGGCCATGTCGGCGCATAGCACGGTGCAGAAGCTGCAGTTGAATCCGACAAAGCCCAAATCCGGCAGGTCCGGATTGGCGATCAGGCGATACAGGCGATATTGCCCATCGGGATCGACGAGCTTGTTGCGATAGACCTCGGGAAGGAAGGGAACGTCGAGCTTGTAGCCGATCGCGAGTACCGCGACGTCGGCTTTTACGCGCTCGCCGTTGCTCATGACGATGGTGTCGGCCTCGTAATGGTCAAAGCTGCCGCGGATCGCCTTGATGCGGCCGTCCGCGACCATCGGGAAAAAGCCGGGCGTTGCGATCGGCACCGAACAATTGACGCCGTCTTCGATCCGCGTCTCCGGCACCATTTTGCATTTGCCGAGCTTGAACTGCGCCTTCAGCAAGCTCTCGAGCTCGCGCCAGTTCGCCCAGACAAACGGCTTGGCGATCAGATGCGCGAGCCGCGCCGGCGCTCCAATGCCCCAGCTTGCAAACATCTGTTCCTGCGCGCGAATGTAGAGGATGCGCTTGAAGTTGACCAAGCCGCCGATGAAGTAGGGGATGCGCCACACCGGCTCGCGGTAGACGATCGTCACCTCGCTGGCGCCGGAATCGACGGCGTTGACGGCGATGTCGGTCGCCGATTTCGATCCGCCGAGCACCACCACTTTGCGCCCCTTGGCGAGCGAGGCGTCGTTATAGCTCGACGAGTGCAGGATTTGCCCGCCTTGCGCCTTGAAGGCGTCTTCGCCCGGAAGGCTCAGTGCCTGCGGCTCGCTGAACTGGCCGGTGCAGATCGCGACGAAGTCGAAATCCTCGCTGGCCTTGCCGTTCGGAGTTTCAAGCTCCAGCGTCCAGCCGGGCTTGCCATCGGTCCGGCGATTCATCGCGACCACACTGGTCTTGAAGCGCATCAGGCGATCAAGCCCATGGTCGCCCGCATAGTCGGAAAGATAGGCGTGGACCTGCGGACCCTTGGGCCATTCTGGATAGGAGTCCGGCATCGCCCTGTCGGTGTAGCGATAGAGGTCCTTGGGACTTTGCGTCTGCACATCCGGATAGCAACGCGCCGGATTCCAGACGCCGCCGAGATTTCCGCTCTTCTCGATGATGGTGACCTTGTGACCATGTTCGGCAAACGCTTTCGCGGCCGCCAGGCCCGACACGCCGGCGCCGATCACGCAAACCTGTTTTGGGCTGACCATGTGATTTTCCCTCGATCCGATGTTTGCAGGCGACAGGCATCGATCGCCTAGCTCCGGGCGCAGCGCCTGTCAGAAATACCACCCCCCGCGCGCCAGTCGTTCAATTGATCGCGAGGCACACCGAATATCGGAAAGCATCGGCGCTTCCGACTTTGGTGTCCGTCGTTTCGCGTGGCGACGATTATCTCCCCCTTGTGGGCCCTTGTGGGAGGGGGATAGTCTTAAGTCCTAACCCGCGAGGGGGGAGTGGCCCAATTACTCGGTGCGTCCCTTACAGGAGTCCTCCGATGTCATCCCTCAAAGGCAAGACGCTGTTTATCTCCGGCGCAAGCCGCGGCATTGGGCTTGCGATCGCGCTGCGCGCTGCACATGACGGCGCCAATGTCGCGATCGCCGCGAAGACCGCGGAACCGCATCCGAAGCTGAAGGGCACCATCTTTACCGCCGCCGACGAGGTGCGTGCGGCCGGCGGCAAGGCGCTGCCAGTCATCTGCGATATTCGCGATGAGGCCCAGGTGATCGCAGCTGTTGATAAGACCGTCGCCGAATTCGGTGGCATCGATATCTGCGTCAACAACGCCAGCGCCATCACCCTGACCAACTCCCAAGCAACCGACATGAAGCGCTTCGACCTGATGATGGGCATCAACACCCGCGGCACTTTTATGGTGTCGAAATATTGTATCCCGCACCTGACGAAGGCCGAAAACCCGCACATCCTGATGCTGTCGCCGCCGCTCGACATGAAGGCGAAATGGTTTGAGCACTCCACCGCCTATACCATGGCGAAGTTTGGCATGAGCATGTGCGTGCTGGGACTATCGGCCGAGCTGAACAGTGCGGGCGTCGCGGTCAACGCGCTGTGGCCGCGCACTACGATCGCTACCGCCGCGGTCGGCAATCTCCTGGGGGGCGATGCCATGATGCGCGCGAGCCGCACGCCCGAGATCATGGGAGATGCGGCTTATGTCATCCTCACGAAGCCGTCGCGCGAGTTCACCGGGCAGTTCTGTATCGATGACAAGCTGCTCTATGCCAGCGGAATGCGTGATTTCGACCGCTATCGCGTCGATGCCTCGGTCCCGTTGGCGGCGGACTTCTTCGTGCCCGACGATGACGTGCCGCCGCCCGGCGTCACGGTAATGCCCCTGCGCTAGGCCCGCGCGTTTGCTCGCGCGATCACATCTTTGGCAGTCTACAGACCTGTAGCGCGTAAGCCCTCAGCGCAAAAGCTGTAAACGCCGTTGGTGTCTCACATCCCCATCATGCGGAAGATCATGCCGCCGACACTGTAGCCATGACGGTGGCGGCCCTGATGACGCCGCGGGGATTCGTCTCTATCGGCGGCTAACGCATTTGTGGCGCCGTTCCGCTCGGGGCCGATCGCATCGAATGCCGCCTTCTGCTCGTCGGTCAGCGAGCTGTAGAAGTTATCGAGCGCCGGGCGGACCGTCCCGATGGCCTGAAGCATGGCATCAAGCCGTGTTCCAACCGCGGCAAGCCGCGCTGGCGGCGTGCGCGCGTCCGCCGGCGGACACGATGATTTCAGAATGTCCGCTGCCTTCGCCGCGGCATCCTGCAACGCCGTAAGGCTCGCGCGCTGCGCATCGGTCGGCTTCACGTTGTGCTCGATCGGTTCGCTTGGCCAGTCCGTCGCGCCGGGCTGCGCGGCGTCGCAGTTGCCGTTGCTTGGAAGATCCTCGCGCCGCGCGGGCTGCTGATCCGCCGCTAGCGCTGTGATCTTGGCTTTCTGCTCGTCGGTAAGGAGCCCGTAGAACTTGTCGAGCGCAGGCTGCACAATGGTGACAGCGCTGCGCATTGCCTCGACGCGCTGTTCCATGGCAGCAAGACGGCTCGGCCCGGTCAGCGCTACGTCCTTGGGGCATGAATTGCGAATAGTCTCAGCCGCCATGTGGGAGGCATTGGCGAGATCGTCGAGCGCGGCGCTCTGCTCGTTATTGGGCTTAATCGCATCGCGGAACTGCTCGACCGGAAAGCCGGCGATATCCCGGCTTTCGCTACCGCACATGTCGGCAAGGCTTGTTGCCGCCTCCGAGCCTTGGGGAGCGCGTACTCGTCCCGTCGGTCCGGCATAGCCCGGCAGATAGCCGGCATAGCCACTCAAGGCTCCGTAGTCGTAAAGGCCGAACAGGCCGGCATAAAGATCACCGTAGCCATAGTCCCAGAAGAATGGGTCATAGTCCCAGCCCCACCAAGCGTAGTCATAGAGATCGTAATAGGCAAAGGGCCAGAACACCGGGCCGACCCAGCCGAAGCCGCCATGGGCGTGGCGCCACCACAAGCCACCATTGTGATGACTCCAGGCGGCACCCGCGACGCCTGCCGTGATGGCGGCGCGCGTCATCGGATTGCGTAGCCCGCCGCGTGTGTGGAGAGCGCTCCTGATCTGACGTGCGGATAGCGCATGGCCTACCGCACTGGCGTTGCGCTGCATCATGCGGTTCGAGACGGCGCGGTTGCCTGCGACGAAGCTATGCGAAATGCCGGAGCGACCATGATAGCTGTAGCGCGCATTGCCACCGGGGTAGCTGCGGGCGGAATGGGACTGGAAGCCGCGCGCGCTGTAACTGCGTCCCCTGCTCGGTGCGGCGTGGAAGGTATGAAAGCCGCCGCCACGAAAACCGCCAGCGGAATGAAAGCCACCACCACCGCCACCGTGGAAACCGCCGCCCCCGCCACCGTGGAAACCGCCACCACCGCCACCGTGGAAACCGCCACCACCGCCACCGTGGAAACCGCCACCACCGCCACCGTGGAAACCGCCGCCCCCGCCGCCGCCGTGGCCCGCTTGGGCTATGTCTGTGAACGCGAGCCCCGCCACTGCGCCCGCCAGGATCCCAGCAAGCGCTAAAATCTGTTTGCACCCAGCTCTCAGCATATTTTCCTCCACCTTAATTGACGGCGGTTGGGAAGGCCGGCAGCGCTAGAGGTTTCTTTAACAACACTCTAGGTCGTCAATAAGTTCCGTCAGCGAGATTAGCGCGCACTCCAATGTCAATTTTGGGTCAATCGCGTCGGTTGACGATGTCCGGGTTACGTCCGCTTTCCCCCCCGGTAGCGACCAAACAACTTGGCTTAAGGCCATCTGTCTTGCGGCCCAAGCCGATCGCCTGTCTGAAATCCGATTTGCGGCGCGCCGAAGATGTCATGGACCTCGAGCGGCTTGTTGACCTGATTGAACCAATCGGCCCGGTTGGCTGCGCGGCGGCGGCCGCGCTCATCGATCGGCAGTTTCAATTGGCGCAGCAGGCTCGTGACCTCTTCCCGCGCCATCCCATGCCCCATGCTCGGGCGAGTGCCGAGTGCCTCATCAAGGTCGTCAAGCGCAGTCAGGCCGCGTGGATAAAATTCGCGATAGACCTCGCGCTCGGTAAAACCATCGATCGAGCGGAAGCCGAGCCGGAGCGACAATTCATTGAGACCGTCGACAACGAGCTGCTTGTTGGGTGATTCAAGCATCGACAGCCGGTTGCGCACCACGATCCAGTCGGTAGAGGCACCATCAAGCTGGCGGCGTTTGCGCCGCGCGTCCCGCACCATTTCGGCATAGTGGCCCTCGCCGGTCACCGAATAGGTCGCGGGGTCGACCGTCCCCAGGACGTCGAAATCGAGGAAGCTGTCGTTGATCGGCGTCACCAGTGTATCGGCCATCGCATGTGCCAGACGCATCAGGTAAGTGTCGGATCCCGGGGTATCGATGACGATGAAATCGAATGCTCGCTCGACTGTGCTGACGGCGTCCACGAATTGCACCAGTTCCGACGATTCGTTATCCAAAATCTGCATGGTCTCGCCAGGCTTGATGCATCGGTGAACCGGGAGCTCGAGGTCGAGGCCGGTGCGGCGCGCCCAGGCGCTTCGGTTGTTGATGTAGCGGGTGAAGCTTTGCTGGCGGCAATCGAGGTCGATGGTGGCGACGCGCTGGCCTGCTTTCATCAAGGCAACAGCGATATGCAGGGCAACTGTGGATTTACCCGAACCGCCCTTTTCGTTGCCTAGAACAACGACATGCGCGGAACCCGATTGGCCCTGACTTGTCTGCACTAACATCGTTTGACCTCTGGAGGGAGAGGTGAGGGGCCAGTATTTAGCAACCGCGGCAAATGCCTTTGACTATGCGGTCAAGCTCCGCGTTTTCGCGATTGATTGGATCGTTCGGATCACCCGTCAGGTTGTTCTCCGAGGGCACTTGATCGGCCCGCGGTTGGCGGTGGCCGATCGGTGCCTCCGGCAGCGATTGCTGCGCTGAGTTCGTCGATGGAGGTGGTGCGGCTGGATTTGGCGAACCAGCCGTCTGCGCAATCGCCACCGAAGTGTCGATCAGGGCCAGCAACGCTATCGTCGTGATCAACCTTCGCATGATGGGCCTCCCGATTTGGGACCCCCTCACGATAATAATGATAACGGGAAGCTCGATCACAAGGTCCGGCAAGCCTCACGATTTGTTCAGATGCTCAAGCGTCTCTCAGCTTGGCGTCTTGGCTGTCTCAATTCATCTCACCGAATTGATTCGGTACATGAGACAGTGGAACGGCAAACCTTCCCGGTCGCGCTGCGCTAGGACGACTAAATTGCGGGTGCTCAGTTCGGAATCGGTAGCGAACCGGTTTCGCGGTCGTCGTGCCGATCTCGACGGTAGCACGCGAGGCAATTCTGATCTCGATGTGCGAAATTGCCGGCATCAGGGGAACTGGCCGCCTATGGCGCGCGATAAGCGTCAACCGTGTGAGCTACAAAGATGCCAGCGCTAAACAGGCCTAGAATTGCCGTGACTGCTTCAATCATTTTGACGCACCCTAGTTTACTATCGAGAAGGTCCAAAAGCCGGCGTTTCAATTCTGGCCTGTTCGCGTATATGAGCAGCCAGACCGAGCTCGATCTGACGTATAATCCCTCCCAATTGGCGAGAGGCGCACGCTCAGATTAGGCAAATGCGATAGCGAGCAAGCCAGAGCAAAGGAGGAAAAGACCGGCAACGGTTACACCGAGGAAACTGTAAGAAGCCAATTCTTCACGTGTCATGGTACACCACCTACCGCTCGGCAATGCTCGTTGGGACCTGCAATCGGCTCTTCCAGATTGGCAGCGAGACTAGAACGATTGAGATTGATGACTCAATTCTACGTAGGTACGCGTCCGATACCGAAAGGGATCGGGAGAGTTATACGGAGGTTTCGCTATTTTTAGCGGCGTCGGACTTTTGGTCTCGTTGCTTTTTGCAACCTATGGCCTGGATCTAAGCCCAGGATTTTTCTGAGCAACGCGCACGAATAAAGAAAAGCTCGCCGGAGTTAACGGCGGGCTTTTGGATTTGTTCGCTATCGCCTCAGCCGTCTTGCGTGCGAGGCAATCCGCTGGCGGTTGCGCGTCGACTGTCATCAAACTGTCATGAATTACGGTCTTAAGGTCGTCTCGGGGGTGTTCCGCACAACGAGATGCAGTTGAGACAAAATGCAAGACCTTGAGAAGATGGCCGCCAAGCTTTGGGAAACCGCTCGCAAACTCCCGCCCGGCGTCGAGCAACATGCTCTACTTGAACAAATTGGGACGTTCCGCACCAAGTTAAGTGCGGTCGCCGCGAAGCGAAAGCAGCTGCAATCAGCCGAGTAGGGCCGCTCTAGCCTCCCGATTACGAGCCTGGACTTGAGCCTCCGCGCAAAGCGCCGGATAGCCCCTGCACAACTCCAGGAAGGCCGCTGGTGAGTTGAGCTTGCCTCACGACGACCGAGGTTTGGATCCCCAAGCCGCATGGTCGAGCTCGGGCTGAAGGCGAAGATGAAGTGACTCGGCCGTGGACTGAAGCCGAGACGCGTCGGGTGAGAGCATCGGCGAGGAAGAAGGTTAGTGCCGAGGACATCGCAAAATCCCTCGGTCGCCATGTTGGTCCCGTGAAAAAGAAGGCCAGAGAATTAGGCCTGATCCGGTTCAAAAAGGTGAAGGCGAAGCCCAAGGGCTATTAAAAATCCATCCCCTTTCGGGGCGCTTTCGCCCGTTCTCCCTTGCCGACGTGAAGGAGGAGATGTTTCTGCAGATGAAGGACCACGCGTGACCGCCGGGACTTGGTGAGGTTTAACTGCGCGCATCCGGGCCGACGAATTTTGGCCCCCGGGCCCCGTGGGTACACCGGGGGCGCCGTCCGGCGTCGAACTTCGATTTTCAGGTTGCCCTTTTGACGAGCCCGATCACCGCCAAAAGAATTACTGCCCCAATGACGGCGTTGATAATTTCCGCGCCGATGCCGCCGATGAAAACAAACCCAATCCGCGGCAAGAGCCAGCCGGCAATGAAGGCGCCAACAATGCCGACCACGATGTTGCCGACGAGCCCGAAGCCGTAGCCCTTCATGATTAAGCCTGCGAGCCAACCAGCAATCGCACCAATAACCAGCCAAATGACCAGACCCTCAACTGTCATGACGATTTCTCCCCACAATGATACGCCGAGCCAAGTCTCGACTACTCTATGTTGATTGAGTCTGCCCTCGCAATCCAGCCCTGCTCTCGTGAATTTGGGCCCCGCCCGCCGATGAGTATGGGTTCTTCAAATTCCACAACATTTGCGCCCGACCAAACTAGCTCATCCCGAGCGGCGAGTTTTTGGCCCCCGGCCCCCACTCGGCGATGCCGGGGATCGCTTCGGCTCCCGCTGTGCGAAAGTCATGAAATTCGCACAAATCCGTTGACGCTGAATTTGCATGGGTTATTCTGTGCATAAATTACGTGCGAAATGGAGGGCCCGATAACGCAAATCGGATACGCGCGGGTGTCGACGGATGGCCAGTCCCTGGCAGCGCAGCTTGCCGAGCTCAAGCAGGTTGGGTGCACTCAGGTCTTTCCAAGAAAAGATCAGCGGTGCGAGGTCCGACCGAAAGCAACTGGGCCGCCTTCTCGATCGTTTAGGCAAGGGTGATGTCTTAGTCGTCACCCAACTCGATCGGCTGGCGCGCTCGACACGCGATCTGCTGAACGTGCTGGGCGCTGCCGCCGAGAAGGGCGCGGGCTTCAAATCGTTGCGCGACACCTGGGCCGACACCACCACGCCCCACGGGCGCCTCATGCTGACGGTGTTGGGCGGGCTCGCCGAGTTCGAACGGGAGTTGATTCGCAGCCGCACCACGGAAGGAAGGGAGCGTGCTAAAGCGCGTGGAGTGATTATGGGCCGGAAGCCGAAACTGACCCCTCACCAACGGCAGGAGGCGCTCGCAAGGCGGGAAGCCGGTGAAGCATTAGTCGATATCGGTCGTTCCTACAACGTGAGCCACAGCACAATAAGTCGGCTTTAGATTGCAGGGCAATGACAAATCACCGGCGCTCAGAGATGGTTTCGGTAGGTCTCGAGTTTTGCGTCGTCGCAGTTCTTCACGAGCCGTAACTTGGAAATCCAATTGTTCGCGTCGACCGGATCGAGTGTTAGATCCCGCGTCTGCTCACCGTGTACGACTGCCTCAGCGCCCAGCATCTTCTTCTCGGGGAGATGCTGTTCTGTTAAATCGATAAGCACGCGAGACACTGCGCATCTTCCAAAGCGAATAGAGTCAAAGCATCTATTTGCGTAGACGAAAAGAATAGTACAGCGTTATGCCTCCATTAAAATTGTTGCATCGATCAAGACGCCTCCCCGAACCAGAGCAATTCCACTATGCCCATGCAGTCTCCCGTAACTGACAGATGAAAAAGCCCAGACTACGTCATTAGCCTGTAAGGGGAGCCATGCGGGCATAAACCGGGGTATAGCTTTTTCATTCAACGATTTATGGCCTCTCGCATCAGCCGCTCGGCCTTGAGCCGCTCCCGATTGGCTGAAAATGCCTTCTGTGCAATCTCGTGCTCAGTCATTGCTTTTCCGGCATCGACTTGGCGAAATGCCTTGCGCGCAGCGCGCTCCGCTTTAGTGATCGGCTTGGTTGGTTCAAATTCGCCCGGTATCTTTGTCATTTCTTCACCTGGAGCCCCAGCTCGAGTAGGCGGCGCTTGGCCTGTTCGATCGGTGATACCGATCACACCTGATCAATCGTGCCCACTACAGTGCCGGGTTCGACAGATCCGCCATCCTTCACCAAGACCTTAGACAGAATACCAGTGGCCGGCGCTTGGATCTCATGCGTCAGATTATCGGTATCGATCTCGACCAAGGGCTCACCGATGGTGACTGGATCGCCAACACGCTTGAACCATCGCCCAATCGACAGTTTCCCGCCGGCATCTGCGATCGTCGGGACTTTTATTTCTGCTACCACTGTTTCGCTCATTTTTTCGCCTTCGCCTTCGGAAAATCAACGCGAGCCTCGCGAATTTCTTCATGCCATTTGATCAAGCGGCGCTTCCGGCTGGCCTTTTCACCGTTATTAGGTTTGCTGACCGTCACGCTATCGATCGCCTTTGATGCGAGATCCGCGAGGGCGGCGCGCCGTCGCTCTGAAGGCGCCGATTTCGTCTTCACGGTAAGGCCGAGCGCGACCAGGCGGCGGATGGCTTCTGGTCGCGAAGGCGTCTCGGATTGCTTGCTAATCCAGGCATCCAGCGCAGCTAGTTCGGCAGGCTGCATGCGGACCTAAATCGGCATGCCCTTGCCGGTTGCCGGCGGGCCGCGCCTTTTCTGTGGTTGCACGTCTTCGAACCCCGCCTTACTTCAGTGGTGCAAATCGCCTTGAAGCCAGCGTCCAAGACCCTTGGACTTCATGGGGTCTTCATACGCGGCGCGGGTCTTAAATAGGCAATTGCACATAGCGCATTCAAACGTATGCAAGTCGACGCCGGGGCCTGTTAGCTCGATACTGACGAGCATCATCGGGGCCTTGCACTTCGAACAGGCGGGACGCCCAATGGCGGCGAACGGAAGGACGGACGACAGACGTTGAGACTGGGGCATGGTGCTTCCCCTCGAATAGGCGGGAGCGCAACACTCTCTGTCACCGGTAATGCCTAGGAGGCGGAGCGGTGATTGTGCAAGTATGCGCCTCCGGGGGTTTCAAACGCGAGTCAATTCGCTCGCGCCAGGATTAAACCTCGCCGCAATCAGGTAGCGGTGGGGAGCCATGCGGTGGCCCGGATCGCCCGGCGGCCCCGGAAAGCCGGTAAATCGCGGACTCACGGGCGGCCCTCCCAGAGTCGTGCAGGGGCTATGCGGTTTCGTGTCTGCACCGGCGCGCGGCGATGTCCGGTACGCGCGATCGCGTCGGCCTAGCTCCCGTAGTATACTTAGCGCAAAGCAGGGAGAAAAAGCTTATGCCCGTTGGGCTGTTTCGTGACGAGGAAGGGTCGGTGCAGGTCAACTACGGGACCGGCGCTACCATTCCGATCCCGCGCTCAAGGTACAAGGCAAATGGATATAAGCCGGATTTCGATAAACTGCCGTCAGAAGCGGAGTATTGGGCCGCAGAGAAAAAGAAGGAAGATGATGCCAGGTCCTAAGGGCGACAAGCGCCCCGCCGACGTAATCCGAAATCTCGGAGCGCTCCTGAAATCTCGGAGTTTTGCCTCCTAAATCTCGGGGGCTTCGGTCCCGCGTTCACCCTTCGAACCTCATCCATTTGCTGCCAACCGGTACCGGTATTCGCACCACTGAGAACACGCTGCGTTCGACGAGCTGCTGTCGAGATATCCGGCGGACCGGCGGCCTCGCTTCGTGCCGGGCGGCCCGGGGGAACGGTCCACTAGTGAACAGAGCCGATCGCAGATCTCAGGTAATAAAGACCGGCCTTGACGGCTGGGATAGCCGTCAAGGCTTCTCGTAAACCTCCAGCCCGTCCGCTGCATCCCACACGGACGGGTTTTTTTGGCATGCTCGCTCACGGCCTTTTCGCCAGGATAGCCCGATGAACTATCAGGCTTTTACAAACGACAGCCTCACCATGATGTACGAGGGTATCCGCGGCGCCCTCGAATCCGACGATGAACTTGTTAGCCTCGGCGAACAGGCCAGGTTTCGCGTTCGAGAGACACCCGATTGGAAGAAGCACGCCGCAGATCTCGAAGCCGAAATGATCAGCCGCGGAATGACCTTTGACCTCATCGATTGGGACGATGGACAGTCCAAGCTGCCCTTTGAGGAGTAAGAGGCGCACGTTCCCAGCGCATGGGCCCCAAAGCTGCGATAGGGACTCGTCACCATGTCAGATGACCAAGAGGTGCGAAAGATTCGGGCCGCGATCGCAGGAATGCCAACCACGATCGAATCCGGGCTTTCGAGCCCGAGAACGAACGCCATCGACAGATTGAGATGGGTCGGGCTTGCCATAAAGGTTTTTCACGGGCCCGACGTCGAAAACAAAGATAAGGCCGCCCGGATTTTGAAAGCCACCGTGCCGGCGCTCGAGAAGATCCGCGACGAGCATCAGTCTGAGCGCTTGCGCAAGGCCGCCGCCAAATACCTCGAGCAGATCGCGCGCGAAGTGGGTTGACCGTCGGCCTGCAGCCCTTCGACAACGGATACAGAGAATCCGAGGTTCGCATCAACGGCTAAACACTGCGCTTTCCCGACCATTGCGTCGAAGTTGTCCGGGTCGAGGTGCAACGCACCATTGAACAGGTCCTTTGCCTGCGCAATTGTCGTTTTCGACCGGGGCTCATAGAACTTCGCCCAGCCGCGCATGCTAAAGTCCACAGCATCTGGATTCGTTGACTTTTCGCTACGGCGGCCTTCGGCTCGGATGAGCTCAATGTTGAGCGAGCGCGCGAGCCGGGCTGTGATCTGGTCCTGCAAGGCGACCAGATTCGTCCGATCGCCGTCGAACCGATCCGACCAGACGTCGCGAGCAGTCGGAAGATCGGTCAGGGATACGTTGACCCGTACCTGATCCCCGTTGCGCTGCACCGCACCCTGTACTGCCCACCGGACGCCAAGATCCTTCCCGAGTGTTCTAAGATCGATCGGCTTGCGTTTGTATGTAAAGGCCGTTTCGCGTCCGATCACGAAGGCGCCAGGCATTTGCGCGAGGTCAGTCGTCAAATCCGTCGTGATGCTGTCGGCGAAATAGTCCTGGTCCGGATCGTTGTTGAAGTTCGCGAACGGCAGGACGACGAGAGACAAACGGGGAGCGACGTCGGGCCGGGCTGCCGCCTCTCTCTGCGTCTTTTGCCCTTCCTGAAACACATCCGTGCGAACCGTCTTCCAGACAGTCCAATAACCGATCAGGCCACCAGCAACCGCGCCGACGGCGGCAACCGAAGCGAGCGCCCCGCCGACAAACTGCAATCTTGCCCGGAGTCAACTCTTGAAATCGCGACCCGATGTCGCTTTGTCCGGCATTTTCTGATGTCGATTTGTCCGGGGGCTCGTCGACTTCCGAGTTCGTCATCATGGCCTCCCGCCGCAAAGCGCCCTTTGAGGCGCAACAGCTATTTTCCGCATTGTCCAGCAAGCCGAAAACGCTCCGACCAGTGCAACCGGTTGCCGTGACCGGCCCCGAGGTGCTAAAGGATTTACCGTCCGCAAGTCGACGCGATGAGCCTCACGCGACGAAGGATTGGGATCTCCCTGAGCGGGCGGCGTGCCCTCGGTCACAGATTTCTCGATAGTTCTTTTTGATCTTAGTCAAAGTTTCGATCGATCCACCAATTCAAAATTAAACGCGGTGGTTCGGGCTCTTCAACAGGAGGCGAATCATGGCCACACGTAGAGGTGTTAGGTACCCCGCAGGAGCAGACCGGAAGCTTCTCAAAACTGCACATGCGCGCACGATCAAAGAGCTTGAGACAAGGTTTGCAGCAGCCCACAAAACGTTTCTGCGTGACTCAGAGCACAAAGCACGCGCGCTTGACAAGTCAATGGCTCTTCTTAACGTCGACCGTGATCAAGTCAAAAGGGCGGTTGGAAAACAGTTTGCATCGAACTTTGCATATGTGAGGAAAACGCGACGTCCTCCAAAGCGGCCATTACTTCGCGGACACAATCCGACACGCTATGCGCCCTACGACTTTAGTTGGTCTGGAAAAAATTGTGGCGGTATCGCTATTTGTAGCACCTACGGGCCTAACGCGACCAATGGAGAGGTCGGCCTTGATCTAGGCATTTATGAAGCCGGGGGAGCAGCGGGGGGAGCGTATGTCGGCGACTGGTTTTTCTCGCAGTCGGAAGACACATGGAGCGTGTCGGTTCAAGCCAGCGTCTGGGGTAGGGCTTTAATAGAAGCGGCATTCGGATACGCGAGCGCCTATGCTGGCCTTCAGTTGTTTGTGCGGGAGGACTTTACCGACGAGACGTTCGTGATCACTACCGACATATATAATAATTCGGCCGACGGCTTTGGGTTCGACCTCACAAACGTCGACGCCTACTATTCGGCGCAGTTGTACATCCCGGTACATGCCAATACGTGGTATGAGGTCTGGGGCGGCGCCGTGCAGCACGCTTACGCAGGTGGGGCAATCGCAGGCGCCGCCTGTAATTTCGATATGTTTATCGCCCCCATTGTTGCGAGCGGGGTCGTAATCTTCTGATCTGCCCCGAGAGCTGAGCCGCCGCTAGCGCGCAGCGCCCCAGCTCTTAGCCGATCCGGCAAGCGTCACCAAATCAGTCGCCCACGCTGCCGGACGTGCCGCGCTCGCTGACGCAAGCAGGCAATAGCGCAATAGCCGCGACCAGACAGTCTTAAAGACTAGCCGCTCTCAGCAATGAGGGCGGCTTTAGCTTCTTTCAAACCAGCGGCGAAGTTCGGGGTAGTCCAACTTGGGCGGTCCCCGATTTTCCTCGACATAGATAGTTTGAGGCTCTTGCGGTTCTGGCGCGGGGGCTAGTCTCTGTTCCAGCGCAGCAATGACCGGGCCATATATAACGCCTGTGCCGTAGCCTGCCGCTGGCGTTGGACAGCAGCGGCGCGGGCTGCTTGTTCAACAGACTTCGCCCACCACTCCTGCCGCGTTACCACCGAACGAAGGTCGCGCAATTCTCGCTGGCGGGCTTCGCGTTCGTAGTGTTCGTGCCGTTCGCGCCGTAGCCGGTTTTTTCTTGTTCGGCAGCAATAGCCGCCTCGCGCCTGGCCGCTTCGGCCTTGATGGCCTGCTCACGTTGATAAGCAGCCTGTCGTTCTTCATCGCGTCGGTGGCATTCCCACAGATGGATTTCGGCGTCTATCCTGCGTTGCTCTCGTTCCTCATCGGTTAGAGGCGGCGGCTTGCCGTGATTGATAATTTCAGAAACGACATCCGCCATTGCTGTACCCGGCACGCTTGGTTTGTCGTAATCGTTTTTGCGCTTGAACTCTTAAGTTGCGGCGCCTGCACCACGAGGTCGGACCAGTCCTGCCGGACCGACAGCCAATCTTTATCCGCCCAATTAGTGCTTTCCACCGGATAAGCTTGAGCGTCAAGGACGGTACCTAGTCCCGAAACTTTCCTTTTTTGGCTCTCTTCGATTTCTTGACCTTTTTGGCTGAAACTTTGGTGAATTTCTTTTTCTTCTTCGAAGGTCGTTTTACGGATGATTTCTTTGCCAAGGACTTTTTCGCGACAGATTTTTTCGGACCCTTCTTTTTACCCCGCTTGGTCCCGCGTTTGCCTGTGGCGGCAATGGGTTGTTCATTCGGATCCGATTGGGGTGGGTCCGGCTCAGGCGTGGTCGGGTCTGGCAGTTCTGTATCAGTCTTACATTGAAGATTTACCAAGCAACTCCCATCCAGCTGCAGGTACGGAATGCCGCTATTCTGGGGATATAGTTCAAAGTCCAGGCCAATTGGCGCTGGTTCAGTCTTAAAAATAGCATAAGGAATGTTGTTAGCCGGATTCAGAACGGCTGATAATACGCTTCGAATGGCCGCGTCCGTTTCTGGTGGCAATAGCTTGTGAAGCAGATGAAACCAGCGCTGGCGGTGCTTCTTAATTGAAGGGACCTCAGCACCTGCGACGCTAGCTGCGAGACGATATGCTACCCGAACAAGTTTACGGTTCGGAGCAAAAAGTGGTTCTCTACTGTTGTGGTCTTGTAAGTGTTGTAGCCAGGTTTTGTTCGTGTTTGGCTTTTTCTGATTGGAGAACCGCTTGGTTAAATTATCGCAGATTTCTGAGTCCGACGTAGTCGGAATAAGTGAACCCATAGCATCCCTCCTGATAACTTAGGAATAAGTTACACAGCTTCCGATGTCGGTCGGCGGTCGGATTCGCTGGCGCAAAGCGCGGCTCCGCAAAGCCCACTTTTCGGCCCAGCAGACGGAATTTTTCCCCTTAGGATACTTGACCCGCAACTTCTGTCTAGTGCCCATGACAGCACTCAACTCCTCCAGCGCCGCGCTAATGTTAAGGCATCGACCGCACTGGTGCTGCAACTGCTCAGACCCTTTGGTTAGCGCCCAATAGTCGGCCGCACACTCACAGGCCAAAGCAGGGTCTCGCACCAATCGACAACCGTCGGCAAGATGATGTCCAGCTTCGTGGAGCAGTACAAATGTAAATGAATCCGCTGCAAGGTTCGGGTGAAGGGCGAGCCCTCCGTAAATTGTTACGCTGCGCCTGTCTTGGAGCCTCATCGCGAGGGCGTTAATACTGCTGAAATTTAGCTGGAGTTCGAACGTGAGACTCGGGAACGCTTTTCGAAAATCGGAGAGGATCAACTCAAGAAGGGTCTCGCGACCGGCCTTCTTCGCTTCGATCATTTCCCGCTGGGATAGACGGTCGCAAAACAACATGCCTTAGCTTTCATTTTGAATTTGCTCGTTTGACAATCTGATTGATATCAGCCGACCGCACAACGATTACGTCGCACTGCCCGTGTAGAGATCGTATTCCTTGTAATCATTGGGGAGCTTCTTCCATGCCGAGCGGCTCGCCTTCGCGGTCGGGCCCGGTTGCTTACTCACCATTTGTACGACAGATCTCGAACTGCACCGTGTTGCCACGCAGTCTTTTCAGCCTTGAGAAAGCGCAAAGGGTCGTATCTGCGGATTTATTGACCCGTATCTAAGCTGATCCAGAAAATCAGCCCACACCTGCATCATTTCGACCCGCTCGTTCCAGAACTCCGCGGCGTGCATGTAGGCGCGGCGAACGTCATTCTCTTCCATATGGGCCAGCTGTCGCTCGATCGCGTCCGGATTCCACCGCCCCATCTCGTTGAGCAGCGTCGAGGCGGTCGCCCGCAAACCGGACACGCTGATCTCTTCCTTGGCGTAACCCAGTCGGCGCAGTGCCGCGTTCAGGGTATTGTTGCTCATGGGGCGCCGGAACGAGTTCACGGCCGGAAAGACATACTCGCCCTGCCCTGTCATGGCATGCAGTTCGCGGAAGATGACGATTGCCTGGCGCGACAGCGGCACGCGGTGCGGCCGCTTCATCTTCATGGTCTCGGCCGGCACCGTCCACAGCGCCTTCTCGAAATCAATCTCTCTCCACCGCGCCAGCCGCAATTCGCTGGGCCGAACGAACAGCAGGGCCGAGAGCTGGAGCGCCAGGCGGGTGGTCGGCTGCCCGCTATAGCCTTCGATCGCCCGCAGCAGCGCGCCGAGCTCGTTTGGATCGGTGATGGCGGCGCGATGGTTGACTTTTGGTGTCGTGAGCGCTCCGCGGAGGTCGAGCGCGATGTCGCGCGTGGCGCGCCCGGTCGCGATCGCATACCGAAAAATCATGCCTGCGACGGTGCGCAGGCGCCGTGCGCTCTCATAGCGTCCGCGCAGCTCGAATTTTCGCAAGGCGTGGAGCAGCTCGGGCGCGGTGACCTCGCCGATCGGACGATCGCCAAAGGCGGCAAAGGCCGCTTTGAGCAGCCAGCGGTTCTTGCTGAGGGTGGCCTCCGAGCGGCCCTCACGGCGCTGCTTGCCCAAAAATTCTTCCGCCACCTCCCGAAAACTGTTGCCGCCGGCCGCGTTCGCGATCTTCTCCAGCCGTCGTTCGAGGCTGGGATCCTTGGCCGCAGCGAGCAGTTTTCTGGCGGCTTCGCGGCGCTCGCGCGCTTCGGCGAGCGTCACCTGCGGATAGGCTCCGAGCGCGATCTGTTTCTGCTTGCCACCGAAGCGATAGGCGAAGCGCCACAGCCTGCTGCCGTTGGTGCGGACCAGGAGATAGAGTCCGTCGAAGTCGGTGAGCTTGGTGTCGCGCTCAGCCGGCTTGATGTTGCGAATGCGCGTGTCGTTCAGCATGAGGTCCTCTGCTGGCACCGCGGACAAATCACGAATCCGGTGCATGCAAATGTACCAGCGGTGCCAGCGGGTGCCAACGGACGCGCATGAACGCGCGCACTTTGCTGTGGACTTAAGTCTTTGAAATTATTTTGAGATGTGGACGTCGATGGACGTCGGCGAACAGGTGCGAACATCGGTGTGGTGCCCAGGGGCGGAATCGAACCACCGACACCGCGATTTTCAGT
>CAVYLU010000023.1:0-304773 GCA_963769365.1 uncultured Alphaproteobacteria bacterium
GGAAAACAATCGGTGAAGATTGTCTCCATATTCTGGTGGTCGGATTCTGGCATCCGCATCCGGTCTCGGCCGGCGTCTTCGAATGTTAGAACCGAAGGGACGCCGGCAAGTATAAGGTTCTCATGGCGTTTTGGATCCGACATTCGCGAGTGTGCGGGCGAGGTGGATGGCGAGCGGCAAAATCCACCCCGCTCCATGGAGTTGCTTTCGGGCGGCCACCCGATGTGATCGACGGTAGCAAACCGGATTTGCTGAATTTAAATTAAGATGCCGTTAACCACGTCCTGATCTTAATGATTGCGTGCTGCCGGACAGCAGCAATCAGAGAGAGCTGACATGGGGACTATCATTGATTTTCCGGCGTCGCGATGGGCGGGCTCCGCGATGGATGCCGCTCCGCGCGAGGGCATGGGCACCGTCCTGATTCTTCCCGCCGTCCGGATCGACCGCCAAACCGAGGAAACCAGCGGTGGCCGCGGCCCGGAACAGGGGGCGGCTCCGGGGCGACGTCGCCGCCGACGCTAAGTTCAGGCATTTTGACATGCCGGACACGCCTCATTGGATCCGGTGGACGTTTCCGGCCTCGGTGCTGCTCGTTGCATGCGTGGCGCTCGCGGGTTGCAGCGGCGGCGATTTCGGCCGCACCCGTCAGGATTTCATCAACGACGACATGCACCGCTGGATCGGCGGTGAGGCTACCTCAAGCGTTGGCCTGCGTCCGTCGCAATTTCAGCTCACCGACAATGAGCGGCAGCTTCGCGATCTCGCTTATCCCCTGATCGAGCCGCCGCATTCGCGCCCGGCCTGGAGAAGCGTGTTCGGAGACTACCAGCCGCTGCCCGCGCCGTGGCGGCAGGCGCCGGCCTTCGATCGCACCGCCTACGGGCGCGCCCTGATCGACGAGCCGCACCGTTCGCATTCCTCGCGTTACGCCAACCTGATCGACGACGTGCGCGACGACGTCACCCGGTTCGAGCCGTTCTTCGCCAGCGCCATCAAGGTGCTCGGGCTCGACCGCAAGCGGAACGCCAGCCTTGCCCATGTCTCGGAGCTGTCGCCGCGCGAACGCGACGATGCGATTGCCCGCATGCAAGAGAACACGCTGATCGTGCAATGGGTGCAGCAGTGCCTGGAGCGGCGGGTGTCTTCCTACCGCTGGGCGCTGGAGCGCCTGGTGATCCAGGCGCCCGACGGCATGGCAGCCGATGCCGACCGCTTGATCGGCGAGCTTGCGGCGCAGACCGCCAATCCGCCGGTCGCGGCCGCGCCCGTCATCGGCCGCGCGCTCACGACGCGCGGCTAGCTTTCGGAAGAAATCTGATCTGGCGCCATCAGCGTTTGCCCCGGGGCGGTGGCGGAGGCGCTGCCGGCGCCGGCTCTTCCTGCTTTGCCACCGGCGCATCGGCCTGCACCTTGCAGCTCGACGCGGCGAGCGCAGCCTGCGCCTGCGGCATCAGGCCGGGCTCCGGCGCCAACGCCTTCAGCACGATCAATCCGGTCGCGGTTGGAGAATCGATGATCAGCCGGTCGGCTGCTGTTACGTCCTCATCCTCGGGCAAATCATTGTGCTGGGCCTCGGTCATCAGGTCGAGTTCGATCACCTTGCGGCCGGCAGAGCGGTCGTTGATCGCGTAATAGGCGACCTCGTTGCGAGTATAGAACGACACCGAGGTATAGGCCTGGCTGACCGGGACCGCGAGCTTGATCGGCCCGCCGGAAAGATCGTAGCGGCAAATCGCAACCGCGAACGCCGGATCCATGAACGGCATCGGCGAATTACTGGGATCGGCGAGCAGGAGAGGGGTGACGGCGTTGAGCTTGGTCATCGGCGTCAGTCGCGAATAGGCGTCCTGGGTCGCGATCCGCGGCAGTGCCAGCACGCTGACAAGATGCACCACGCCGCCCAGCAGCACACCCGCGACGATCGTGAACAGCAGGCGGATCACGGGCACCCCACGGTCGCAATGGAGGGCATCGGCGCGTCCCGCTGGGTCCGCGTCGCAACGCCGACCGGCGTATCGTACAGCCGCAGCATCAGCGCGTAACGTTCGATCCCGCCGGTCGGAAGCCAGTTTCCCGCGCGCGAGCGCGACGCCACCCGGATTTCGAATGCGCCGTCCGCGCCGCGGATGATCTCCTGGCTGGTGAAGCCGTAACGTTGCAGCGAATTGGCGATGAGGTGGCCCTTCTGGTCGTACAGCGTCAGCGTCCAGAACCGCGCCGCGGGGGTCACGCCGCTGACGACCACGTCGCAGCGGCCGTCGAGCGGCTTGCTGCGGTCGTCCGTGGTCGCCGAAAACGCCACGCCGTCGCCGGTTCCGATCGGCAGCTCGCCGTTACGCACGATGGTGGCACGCGAATAGGGATCCACATCGGCGGTGCCGGTCTTGGGCCGGGCGGTCCATGCGCCGATCGTGAGCGTACCGAGATCGGTGCCGCGCGTCGCCGTCATCCAGGTCGCGCCAACGCCGACCACGGTCGCGAGCAATAGCGCCAGCAGGGTGATGAGGACCAGCCGCACGGTTTAATTCTTGCGCGGCGCCGAGGGAGCCGCACCGCCCGGCGTTGCTGCCGCGAAACTATCGGGAAATGCAAGCGCGCTCGACGACGCCGGCTTGGCGGGCTTGGCCGGCTCGTCGGACGACGTCTTGGTGGCGGTCTTGGCCGCCTCGTCGAGCAGCTTCTCCACGCGCACCAGAATGTCCGCGCCGCGCTTGGTGAGGACCGGCGGCGGTCCCGGCTTGATCTCAGGAGGTTTTGGTGCGCCGAACGCCGCGACCGTCGCGGGGACCGCGGGCGGCGGCGGTTTGGGACCGGCCGCCGGATAGCCGGAGATATCCTTGATCTCGACGCCCTGATGCGCCGCCGTCATGATGTCGTGCCAGGTCTGCGCCGGCAGCGAGCCACCGGTCATGCGATTGGTCGGCGAGTAGTCGTCATTGCCGTACCAGACCGCGCAGGTGAAGTTGCCGGTATAGCCGACGAACCAGGCGTCGCGATAGGCGTTGGTGGTGCCGGTCTTGCCGGCGGTCGGAATGCCGTCCAGCGCCGCGCGCCGCGCGGTGCCTTCGCTGACGACGTGGCTCATCATGCCCACCATGTCGGCCGCAACCGATGCCGGAATGGCCACCCGCGGCTTCGGACCGTCGCGGTCCCAGCGCCAGACCAGGTCGCCGGCGCCGGTGCGCACTTCCAGCACCGCATGCGGGGTGACCGACTTGCCCTTGTTGGGGAAGGTCGCATAAGCGACCGCGTGCTCGATGACAGTCAATTCGTCGGCGCCGATCGGCAGCGACGGCGTATCCGGCAGCGGCGCCTTGATGCCGAAGCGGCGCGCTACCTCGACGATCTTGGCGCGGCCTTTCTTGGCGGAGTCCCACTGGTTTTTCGGATTATTGCCGATCGCAATCGATAGTTTTACCGGAATGACGTTGATCGAGCGGGTAATCGCCTGCGTCAGTGTCACCGCGCCGGAGTAGGAGTGGCCGTAATTTTGCGGACACCAATTGCCGAGGCAGACCGGGCCATCGACCACGATCGAGGTCGGCTTGAACCCGTTCATCAGTGCGGTCGAGTAGACATAGGGCTTGAACGACGAGCCGGGCTGCCGGTAGGCGTCCACCGCGCGGTTGAACTGGCTCGCGCCATAGTCGCGCCCGCCGACCATTGCGCGCACGCCGCCGTCGAGATCGGCGACCACGCTTGCGGCCTGGGTTGCGTGATAATCGCGCCCGAACTGGCGCAACTGGTTCTCGATGGCTTCTTCGGCGGCCTTCTGCACGTTCATGTCGATCGCGGTGCGGACCACGAAGACGCGCTCGGAATAGGATTTCGGAAACGTATCGACCAGCTTGCGCATCTCGTCGAAGGCATAGTCGAGATAATAGTTCGGCGAATTCTCGTCGCGCCGGTCGACCGCGAAGGCTGGATTGCGCCGGGCGCCGAACACCTGGCCCTCGGTCATGAAGCCGGCGTCGACCAGATTGTCCAAGACCACGTTGGCGCGCGCGCGCGCCGCCGGCAGGTTGATGTGCGGGGCGAATTTGGTCGGTGCCTTGAACAGGCCGGCGAGCATTGCGGCCTCCGCGAGATTGACGTCGCGGACCGACTTGTTGAAGTAGAAATGTGCGGCGCCATCAACGCCGAAGGTGCCGCCGCCCATATAGGCGCGGTCGAGATAGAGTTTTAAGATCTCGTTCTTGGAGAGCCGCGTCTCCAACCAGACCGCGAGGAACGCTTCCTTCACCTTGCGCTCGATGGTGCGCTCGTTGTTCAGGAACAGGTTCTTGGCGAGCTGCTGGGTGATCGAGGAGCCGCCCTGGCGCACGCCGCCGGCTTGCGCGTTGGTAACGAGCGCGCGCGCGGTGCCGGCAATGTCGATGCCGAAATGGTCGTAGAAGCGGCGGTCTTCGGTGGCCAGCGTCGCCTTGATCAGATTGTCGGGAAAATCCTCCAGCGGGATCGAGTCGTTGTGCTTGATGCCGCGGCTGCCGATCGGATTGCCGTAGCGATCGAGGAACGACACCGCGAGATCGGACTTCTTCAGCCAGTCCTCGTCGGCGGTTTCGCGAAAGGCGGGGATCGCCAGCGCCAGCATCAGGACCAGGCCGCCCAATCCGATGGTGGCCGCCTCCGACAACGGTTCGATGAAGACCCAGCGCTTCCAGCGGCCGACATAGAAGCGGTCCATGAAGGTCGAGTAGCGCTCGTAGAGTTCGCGCGTACCCCTAAGTGACGAGAACAGCGTGGAGTTCGAAACGCGCGTCCAGATCCAGACGGAAATTATCGAGCCGTCTTTTCCAATCGTCTGGGATAATCTGGCGCACCCGGGACCCTTGGTCGGTTCGAAAGCGTCCGAGCGCCCCGGCTGGGCGCTACGACACGTCTTGCGAGAGTGTTGCGGCAAACCCAAGGCGCTTTTTGCACGCTTGGGGACTCATCTCATCTTCTAACCGAGCGGGGCCGATAAACCAATGCTCTCAAAGCGATTTTGAACGGTACAACTGATGGCTTTCAGGGCTTTTGGGCAGCCCGCGAGCCGCCCACTTTGCCTTTGCCGCCACAACGCCTAGAACGGCGTAGACCTCAAATATCGGGATTCATGACCGCGCCCCCCAAGCCTGTTTCGGACCAAGAGGGATTCTTCTGGAAAACCAAGACGTTGGAGGAGATGTCCAACGTCGAATGGGAGAGCCTGTGCGACGGCTGCGCGCGCTGCTGCCTGGAAAAGCTGGAGGACGAAGATACCGGCAAGATCTATTTCACCCACGTCTCCTGCAAGCTGCTGGATGCCGGCCTTTGCACCTGCAAGGACTACCCCAACCGCTCCGACAAGGTTCCGGACTGTGTCAGATTGACGCCGGAAAACGTCCGCACCCTGAACTGGCTGCCGCCGAGTTGCGGTTACCGGTTGGTCGCGGAGGGGCACGACCTCTATTGGTGGCATCCGCTTATTTCCGGCGATCCCAACACGGTTCATGAAGCCGGCGTCTCCGTGCGCGGCCGGGTGCAGGCAAGCGAGGACGAGATTGCCGACGCCGACCTCGAAGATCACATCGTGCAGTGGCCGGCATTATTGCCGAAGCGCGCGCGGCTGAAGAAACGGCCGAAATCCTGACGATGAGTCACCTGAACGGATCACGTAATTGCGATTGACCGCCCGCGGGATGCACCCATGCGCGCAAGGCGCTGCCTCGGCGCGGAGTTGCCGCCTAAATATCGACGGATAGGATGATTCATTCGCCGTTTTGCGGCAAACAGCAAAAAATGTCCCGATGAACAAGTTTGAACGGCAGAGCCGTCACCCTGCCGAGCCCCACAGCTTTGCCAAAGAGATCGAGGCCGAACTGGCTGAGATGGCGACCCAAGTGGTCGACGTCAGCGACGCGCCGTCGATCGCGCCTCCAGCGGCGCTGACGCAGGATGAAGTCCGCACCATCCTGATCAGCCTGATGCTGACGATGTTTTTGGCGGCGCTCGACCAGACCATCGTTGCGACCGCGCTGCCGACCATCGGCCGGCAATTCCACGACGTCAGCAGCCTCTCCTGGGTCATCACCGCCTATCTCCTGGCATCGACCGCGGTAGCACCGGTGTTCGGCACGCTGAGCGACATCTATGGCCGCCGCGTCATGATCATCGCGGCGCTGAGCCTGTTCATCGCGGGCTCGATCCTGTGCGCGGTGGCGCCGAGCATGCCGGTGCTGATTTTGGCGCGCGGCCTGCAGGGGCTCGGCGGCGGCGGCATCATGCCGATCGTGCAGACCGTGATTTCCGATATCGTCAGCCCACGCGAGCGCGGCCAGTACCAGGCCTATTTCAGCGGGGTCTGGGTGGCCGCCGGCATCGGTGGACCGATCCTCGGCGGCGTGTTCGCCGAACATCTGCACTGGTCGATGATCTTCTGGATCAACGTGCCGCTCAGTCTGGCGGCACTCGGGCTGTTGTTGCCGAAGATGGGCAAGATCCCGGCCTTTCACCGCCGACGCAAGGTCGACTGGCTCGGCGGCGTGCTGCTGATGGCGTCTGCCGTTGTGTTCATGCTGGTGCTGACCTGGGGCGGCAACCGCTATCTCTGGCTGTCGCCGACCATCCTTGCGATGGTGGGCGCATCTCTGGCCCTGGCGCTCACCTTCGTCTGGCAAGCCGGTCGGGCCGAGGAGCCTTTCCTGCCGCTGTCGCTGATGGGCGGAAGCGTGGTCCCCTATGCGATGGCGGCCGGTGGATTCGCGCTCGGCGCCATGATGGGGCTGACCGTCCACCTGCCGCTCTACTACGAGGTGGTCTATCACTTGAGCGCCAGCGAGGCCGGGCTCGCGCTGATTCCACTGGCGGCGGTCTCGACCGGGGGTGCTGCGATCGCCGGGCAAACCATGGCGCGCGCCAAGCACTATAAGCGGGTGGCCATCATCGGAACGGGGGTTGCAGCGTTGGCAGGGTGCGCACTGGCGCTCGTCGTACTGCCATTGTGGGCGTTGCTCGTGCTGCTGTCGGTATTCGCACTCGGCCTCGGCACGGCGTTCCCCGTCAGCGTGGTCTCGCTGCAGAACTCGGTGGCGCGATCGCAGATCGGCACCGTCACCGGCGCGATGAATTTCTTCCGCGCGCTGATGGCCTCATTCACGGTGGCAGCATTCACCGCTATCCTGTTGATGGCGTTGGGCGCGGATATCTCGCTCGCCGGCGAGAATCGCGGCCCGGTAAGCTCGATCCCGGCGGCCGATATGATCACGGCCTTCCGCTATGTGTTCGGCGCCGCCGCGGCGCTGCTCGCCTGCGCGTCGCTGTGCAACATCCTGATGGAAGAGCGGCCACTGGCGGGCCCCAGTACACCGGTCGAGATGGCGGAGTAGGGCCGGTAGGCTATTCCTGCGCCGCGATTTGATCTAACAGCGGCGCCGGCACACATACCAATCCGACACGGAGCCGGCCATGAGCAAACCCACCATCGAACAGGCCCGGATGGGCACCGAGGCCATCGCCTTTTGCATCGCACGGACCTTGATCGAACGCGACCCCTCGCTGAAGGCGCCGATTCGCGCCAACCTGCGCAAGATGTGGGAGCTGTTGGAGGAACGCGAGGACCACGGCGCCGCCGACATGGTCGACACCATGATCAAGGCGCTCAACGATCCCGCCTTTTTCAAGCCGTGAGCTGGCGCGCGGATCGCTTGGCGAGGCAGGCCAATTCGAACAAAGTCATCACGCTTAGGGCCGCTTGCGAAATCTGAAATCGCAGCAGGTCGCGCCTGCCATGATCGTCTGGCTTCGGGACAACTCGAGCTCGTTATTGAAGCCCACCAGCATGGCATGATCCCGATTGCAGTGGACGCGAACGCCGAGGTCAGCGAGACCCAGCTCCTTGTAGAACTCGGCGTATCCACAGCGTGTCACATTGAAATCGAGATGGTCTTCAAACTCATCGATAACCCAGAGTTCCCGGGCCATTGTTCGCATTGATGCGGTCGTCCGTCCGCAGGTCGCAGCCCATCTCGCGCCGTCCTCGGCGGCAAGCTTGCGAATTGTCTCGTCAACGACCTCACCTGCCGCGTGCTCGCCGAATTTATCCCGCAACGCCTGGATGAACGGGATGAGCACGCGCCCCTCGATCTTGCGGCCTTCTGGCGGCTTGGCTTAGTTTTTCTACGCCATGAAGATGCGGGAGCGATGGGCGGCCTGCGTCGCTCCGAAACGTGACAACTGCCCAAAAGCGGATTCCGGCAAAGCATTCCTGGGCGCGTCGTGCGCGCCTAGCTCGCCTGCGCCAGCCTTGTGTCGATTTCCTCGCGCAGCAGGGCGAAGTCGATCGGTTTTGTCAGCAGGCCCTCCGCGCCGCCTTCCAGCGCCTTGCGCTTGGTGTCGGCATCGCCATAGGCGGTGATCATGATGACAGGCACTTCGGGCCGTAGCTGTTTGACCTTGGGCAGCATCTCAAGCCCGGTCATCCCGGGCATGTTGATGTCGGACAGGATCAGGATCAGCGATTGCTCGATGGTGGAGGCGATGCGCGACAGCGCCTCGGCGGCGGAATTTGCGAAATCCATCACGAAACGCTGCGCGCGCAAATCGCGCCGGAATTGCTGGCGGAACAGCGCCTCGACATCGGGCTCATCGTCCACCACTAACACTAAGACATTCACGCCTAACCTCTGGATTTATTTGAAAGATTGCTGGTCCGCGGCAAAACTACCGTAAATTCCGTAAACTGCCCGGGCTCGGTCGCGACATCGATCGTGCCACCGTGCTGTTTCACGATGATGTCGTGGCTCATCGAAAGCCCAAGCCCGGTCCCTTCGCCCGCCGGCTTGGTCGTGAAGAACGGGTTGAACATCTTCTCCTTTACCTCCGGCGGGATGCCGGTGCCGTTGTCGCGAATCCGGATTTCGACATAGTCGCCGCAGTCCCTCGTGGTAGCGCTGACGATGGGATCAAAATCCGCGCCGTTATTGGCCTTGCGTTTGGTCACGGCGTAGAAGCCGTTTGAAATCAAATTCAGGAACACGCGGGTGATTTCTTGCGGAAATACCTCGATCAGCCCCGCGTTCGGGTCGAAATCGCGCTGCAGCGTGACATTGAATTGCGGTTTTTCGGCACGCGCGCCGTGATAGGCGAGGTTGAGGCTTTCATCGACCAACGCGTTGATGTCGGCTGGCCGGTGCTCGCCGCTTCCCTCGCGCGAATGCAAGAGCATGTTCTTGACGATGGAGTCGGCGCGCTTGCCGTGCTGCACGACTTTTTCGAGATTGTCCTTCAAGAGCCCGGTCAGTTCATCGACTTCCGCGCGCATCGTGTCGGCGAGCTTGGCCTCTTTCAGGACGTCGTTGAGTTCGTCCGTCAATTCCGTCGAGAGAGCAGAGAAATTGTTGACGAAATTGAGCGGGTTCTTGATCTCGTGGGCGATGCCGGCGGTGAGCTGGCCGAGCGAGGCGAGTTTTTCCGTCTGCACCAGCCGGTCCTGCGCGGTGCGCAAGTCGTCGAGGGATTTGCTCAAATCGGCGGTGCGCTGACGCAATTCCTTGAGAAGCCGCGCGTTTTCGATCGCGATCACGGCCTGCTTGGCGAAATTGCTGAGCAGGTCGATCTGCTTGTCGTCGAAGAGGCGGACCTCCTGGCGATAGACGGTGATCACGCCGATGACTTCGTTGTCCCGAAGCATCGGCACTACGGCGATCGTGCGAGCGCCGCCGAGCTCGGCCAGCTCGACCGTTGATTGGGCACCTTCCAGGTATGCCGGAGTGGTCCGCACATCGGCGACGTGGAGCACCTGCTTGCTCTCGATCGCTTTCCCCAAGGCGCCTTGCGGATGCGGCCGACGGACCGCGTTGGCCCTGGCTGCGGCAAATGCCGGCGGGGCATTATAGAGCGCGGCCTGACGTACCCAACCGTCCTCGACCAAATTCATCGATCCGAATTCCGCGCCGCAAACGCGCGTCGCGTTCTCCAGCATCGTCTCGAAGACAGGCGCCAGTTCGCCGGGCGATGAGCTGATGACCCGGAGCACTTCGGACGTCGCAGTCTGCTGCTGCAGTGATTCCGTAAGGTCGCGGGTCTTTGCCTGCACCTGCTCGAACAGACCCACATTCGAGATCGCAATCACCGCCTGGTCGGCAAACACTTCAATGGCCTCGATCTGTCGTGGCGTGAACGGCTTGAGGTGCGACTGTCGCAAGACGATGCCGCCCAGCACGTTGCCGTCGTGCATGAGGGGGGCGACGAGCAAAGCCCGGGGGCCGCCTATGCCGACGGTGCCTTGCCTGAGTTCAGGGTCATCGGCAACGTTCGGAACGTGAATGGTTCGCCTTTCGCGGGCCATGCGCGCAAGAGCCGAGCCCGGTTGATCGATCGGCTGCGGATTGGCTCGGATGTATTCCAGATGGCTGGGTACCGTTCCCGCTACCGCAGTCGCATGAAACCGTCCATCGCGCACCAGGAAGATTGTGGATGCGTCCGAATTGCAAAGCTCGCGCGAGGTCTCCACGATGACGTCGAGGACCGGCTGCAGGGCATCCGGCGAGCGGCTGATCACCTTCAGCACCTCCGACGTTGCCGTCTGAAACTGCAGGGATTCGCGCAAGTCCTCTGTACGCGCCTGCACCTCGTCGAACAGCCGCACGTTTTCGATGGCGATCACCGCCTGGTCGGCGAAGGTCGTGGCCAGCTCGATCTGTTTATCGGTGAAGGGCCGCACGTTTCGACGCAACAGCACGAGCGCGCCAACCGGTTTGCCTTCGCGCAGCAAGGGTACCCCGAGGAATGTGCGGGGGTCGCCGCTCAGTCTCTGCGCTTCCGAAAAAGTGTAGTCGGGATCAGCGTGCACGTCGGGCACATGGGTCACCCTGCCGTCGAGCAAGGTCCGTCCCGTCATCGTCGCACGTTCTGGTCTGACCGGAAGGTCCTTTACATAATCCATGAACTGCGGGGAAAAGCCGTACGAGCCGGCGCGAAAATACTCGGCACCTTTTCGGCGCGTGATTACCGCCATTTCCGCCTCGCACAGGCGCGCCGCCAACTCGACGAGGGTATCGAGCACGGCTTGCAGATTGAACGCCGAGCGGCTGATCACCTTGAGCACGTCGGCGGTCGCGGTCTGCTGTTGCAGCGATTCTCGCAGATCCTCGGTGCTGGCGCGCAACTCGCGAAGCAGCCGCGTGTTCTCGATGGCGATGACGGCCTGAGCCGCGAACTGTTTCAGCAGCGATATCTGCTTTTCCGAGAAGCGCAGGGGTTCCTGCCGGAAAATCATCACGTTGCCGACCACGCGTTCGTCCCGGAGAAGGGGAACGGCCAACAGGCTGCGCGCGCCCCCGAGATCCACCAGCGCCCGGCGATTGGGCTCGTCGGCGCGATAGGCCTCCGAGTCCTTGAGATCGAGAATCTCAACTATTGGCTCGCCTTGCAGCAGGCGGGCTGGCGCCGTGCCCGGGCCGTATTCCAGCGCCTGGCTCCGCCGGTATTCGTCATAGGCGGGAGGCAGCCCACGCGTGGCAGCGGTATGGAACAGCTCACCGTCAAAGGTGTTAAGCACGCCGAAATCGGCGCCGCAAAGATGCATCGCCTTGCCGAGCATCGCCTCGAATACCGGTGCCAGGTCGCCGGCAGAGCTACTGATGACGCCCAGGACCTCGGATGTGGCGGTTTGTTGCTCCAGCGACTCGGAAAGTTCCTGCGTCCGCGCCTGGACCTCCTCAAACAATCGCGCATTCTCGATGGCGATCACCGCCTGGTCGGCGAAGGTCCGCAGCAACTGGACATGATGGTCGGCGAAGTTGCCGGGCTGAACGCGGGTCACCGCAATGAAGCCGATCGACACCCCATCATTCATCAACGGCGCGAACAGCATGCTGCGGTAGCCACGTGCCCGCGAGATGTCCAGAAGCTCGTCCGTGAAGGCTTCGGTGTCGGGGATTTGCGCGACCTCGCCGGCCTGCGCCATTTGAAACGGCGCGAAAACGGCAACCGGCTGCGGGAAGGCGGCCTGCAAGATTTCATCCGCGGCGGGAGTTGTTGGCGTGAACGCCTTGAGGTGAGCGACACCATCGATAAAACGGAAGACGGTGCTCGAGAATCCGCCGATCAACCGATTGGCGCTGGTCGCGATGGCCTCGAACACCGGCTGGGTGTCCGAAGGGGAGCTCGCGATCACCTTCAAAACGTCGGCTGTCGCGGTCTGCCGCTCCAGCGCCTCCTCGCTCTCGTTGAACAGCCGTGCGTTCTCGATGGCGATCACGGCCTGGTCGGCGAAAGTTTGCTGTAGCGCGAGTTCCTCGGCCGTGAAAGGCTCGGGGCGGTCGCGATGCACGATGAGCGCGCCGATCGCCTTGCCCTCGCGCCGAAGCGGGGTGCCGGCTATCGCGCGGGCGCCGGCGGCGCGCGCGTGTGGCAGAGTGGGCCAGTCTGCGATCGCAGGGTCGACATTGTCCATATCGGGAATGTGGATCTGCCGATTTTCGCGAAAGACCGTGGCGGGCAGGTTACGCGCGCCCATCCGCAGCTGCGCCGCCGAAACCTCCGAGCCGACACGTTGCGAGCTGGCGCCGGCGCGGATCATCCGGGCCCAATCGTCACCGCCAGCAATATTGAGCGTAACGCTTGAAGCGCCGAATAAGCGGGCGGTGATCTCCGCGATCTGCCGCAACGACCGCTCGGCGTCACCCGAGGTGCCGGCGATGGCACGCAGGATTTCGGCGCTTGCGGTCTGGCCTTCGCGGGCAGTGCACAGCTCAGCCTGCAGCCGGGCGTTTTCCTCCCTGAGATCGGCCACCACGTCCTGGGGAAGCGCGGTCATTCAGTACCCTATAGCCACAAAGAACCCCATTATTTCATTGGGGAGCCGGCTGGGCTAGAGCTACGGTGCGTCATTCCGGGGCGATGCCAACGGGTCGCGCGCGAATGCGCGCCCGATGACAGGCTCCGCATCGAACTATGGTGCGCAATTGCGCACCTGAGAATCTCGGGATTCCCCGATGTGCAATTGCACATCTGAGGTCTGGTGCTGGCGCACCATCCCGGAATGACGGATTGAGCCCCTCAGGTCCCGGGCCTTGAGACCTCGGTCTCCTTTGAGGTGATGAATTCCAGCAGCACGGGAATGCCTTCCTGCGTCTTTTGAATGCCGCGCTTGATCGCCGGCACGATGTCTTCCGGCCTGGTCACCCGCTCGCCATAGCCGCCAAAGGCCCGTGCCATCGCGGCGTAGTCGCCGGAAATGTCGGTCGAGCGGTATTTTTCGGTCGAGATCGGCATCACCTTCAATTCGATAGCCATCGAAAAATTATTCAAAAGGATCGACATGATCGGAATCCGCTCCCGCACCGCGGTCTCGAAATCCATGCCGGTGAAGCCGATCGCCGCATCACCCCAGACATTGATGCAGAGCTTTTCCGGCTTTGCGAGCTTGGCGCCCATGGCGAGCCCCAGTCCGTAACCGAGCTGAGTGGTCTTGCCCCACCCGATATAGGACAGCGGCTCGACCGGCTTCCAGAACGGCGAAAGCTGGTCGCGGGGGCTGCCGGCATCATGGGTGATGATGGTGTTCTTGAGGTCGACCGTATGCTGCAAATCCCAGAGCACGCGATAGGGATTGAGCGGGGCGTCGTTGTTCGTCAGTTTCGGCATCCATTTCGCCAGCCATTCCGCGTGCGATGCCGCGATCTCGGCGGCGACGGGCTTCGCGTCGCGGTCCGCTGTGACGCTCTTGCCGATTTCTTTGAGAAGCGCATCGAGCACGAGGCCGGCATCGCCGACCAGGCCAATTTTCGCCTCGACATCCTTGTTGAGATGGTTCGGGTCCAGCGTCGAATGGATGATGGTCTTGCCCTTGGGCATGGCGATGCCGAAATTGGTTTCGGTGAAGGAGCAGCCGATCCCGAGTATCACGTCTGCTTCACCCAGGAATTTCGGCACCGCGCGCGGCACCGCGAGACCGCCTGAGCCCAGCGAAAGCGGATGCGTCTCCGGAAAGGACGACTTGCCCCCTAAGCTCGTCGTCACGGGGATGGCGAGCCGTTCGGCGAGCCGCCTCAGCTGTGGCCAGGCCTTCGCGTAATGCACGCCCTGGCCGGCATAGATCACCGGACGCTTGGCGCCGATCAATAGCGCCGCGGCCTCCTTCACATGCACGGGATCGGCGCCGTAGCGGGTCCGCAGCACCGGCGTGTAGTTCAGGGGTTCCGGCACCTCCTCGTTCCACATGTCGGAGGGGATTTCCACGATGACAGGTCCGCCGCGGCCGTTCTTGAGTTTTGTAAACGCGCGGCGAAAGATGTTGCCTACTTCTGCCGCGAGATTGATCGGCTCAGACGATTTTGCAAACGCCTTCATCGCCTGGCTGGAATTGAAGTTCGGCTCGATATTGGAGATCCGGCGCGCATAGCCCATCGGCAGCACCAGGACGGGCACCGATTCACCAAAACACTGGGCGACGCCGCCCATGGCGTTTTCGGCACCGGGACCGTGCTGCATGCAGAACGCGCCGATCGAGCGGCCCGAGGTGACGCGAGAGATCGCGTCCGCCATGTGCAGGCCGATGCGCTCCTGACGCACCATGATCGGGCGGATGTTGGCGTTGGCGGCGTGCTCGATGAGGTGGTTGACCGGATAGCCGCAGAGGATCTCGATCCCCTCGCGCTTCATGATTTCCGCAATAGCTGTGCCGAGTTTCATGCCGATCCCTCCCCAAAGCGGCCGATATTGGGTTCGGCCCGTTCGAGGGTAGTAGGAACAGGAATCGGTCGGTCGGTAAAGCGCGTATGTCGCGGGTCAGGGAAGCTCTGATATCCCATTTTGCATCTCGGCAAGCCGCGGCAAGCCGAAGGATTTACGCCACCCTGCTGCGCGGTTGAACAGAACGGCCATCAAGCCACGAGACAGTTGCGCACGAACGGGGTCGGTTGCGACGGCTGTTCGATGGCGTCTTAACCAATCGTTCACCACATTTGTGAACAAGCCGGCAACTACTCAACCGTAGGATTGCGCCGGCGGCCATTTCCGCGGGAGAATCCCGCGGGAAAAGGCACCGGACAGGAGTTTTGAATGCGTGGGCTGATTTCGAGATTCCTGAACGATCAATCCGGCGCGACTGCGATCGAATATTGCCTGATTGCCACCGGCCTCAGCATCGTGATCCTCGCCGCCGTCAACGGGGTCGGCACCACGCTCAGCGCCAAATTCACTTCAGTAAACGCGTCGCTGCAATAGCGACAGATCAGCGGTCACCACTATCGCTCTCGGCCATCCCCGTTGAGCGTCCGCATCTGCACGGCTTCGGGCAGTTTCATGATGTAGTCGGCGCCATGCTGCAGCGTAGTCAGCTTGCGGCCGCGGCGTACGCGTATCGGTTCATCGAACGGCATCGCGCGGCCTTAGAGCGCTATCCCGCCTTCTTGGAACGGGCAGAGGCGCGCGCCGGCTTCTCGGCCTTCTTCTCCTGCGCTTTTGGTTCTTCCTTGGCCGCGCGCTTGCCGCTGCCCGAGATCGGCAGCAGCATTTCGCGCTGGCCGGAGGCAGCCTTGCCTGCCTTCTTGCCCTTGGCCTTTGTGGCGGGTGCCGACTGTTTCCCGCTGGCGAGGCTGCGCTTTAGCGCATCCATCAGATTGATGACATTGCCGCTCGATTTCGGCGCCGCCTTGGCAGGCAGGCGAATGCCGCTGCGTTTCTTGTTGATGAGGTCGATCAGCGCGGATTCATAATGATCCTCGAATGCCTCGGGCTCGAACGATCCGGATTTTTGCTCGACGATATGCTTGGCGAGATCCAGCATGTCCTTGGTGACCTTCACATCCTGGACGTCGTCGAAATATTCCTTCTCGCTGCGCACCTCGTAGGGATAGCGCAGCAGCGTGCCCATCAGACCCTTGCCGAGCGGCTCGAGCGCGATGATGTGCTCGCGATTGGTCAAGACCACGCGGCCGACCGCGACTTTGTTCATGCTGCGGATGGTTTCGCGGATCACGGCGAAAGCGTCGTGGCCCACCTTGCCGTCGGGAATGAGATAATAGGGACGGATCAGATAGCGGTTGTCGATATCGGCCTTGGGCACGAATTCATCGATCTCGATCGTATGGGTCGATTCCAGAGCGATGTCGTCGAGCTCGTCCTTGGTAACTTCGATATAGGTGTCGGTGTCGACCTTGTAGCCCTTGACGATGTCTTCATTGGCGACTTCCTCGCCGGTGTCGGCATCGACCTTGGCGTATTTGATGCGATGGCCGGTCTTTCGGTTGATCTGGTTGAAGGAGACCTTTTCGCTATCCGACGTTGCCGGATAGAGCGCGACCGGGCAGGTCACGAGCGAAAGCCGCAAAAAACCCTTCCAATTGGCACGGGGGGCCATGGCAATACTCCGATACGCTACAGACGACCGTGGATCATAGCACGGGGAACCCGGTTTTGAACCCGCAGCCCCTCGGGAATCTCTTAACGCCGTTAACCGACGACGGGTCCAATTGCGGGTTCGCGGCGCAACATGTCGCGGGTCGAAAGACCCGGAACATCGGCCGATATCAGGCGTTGCCTCAGCAGCTTACGTTGCGGACACGAGATTGGCGCGGGCCGAATAGCTGAGGGCACCATGGCAACATCGAAAGAACGACGTCAGATCGTCGAGACCCCGACCGAAGCACGCCAGGCCGAGCCCGGGCCTTCGGTGTTCGCGCTGCTCACGGTATCGACTGGGCTTGCGATCCTGATCCTCGGCGTGATCTGGTTCGCGTTCTTCCGTACCTAAGAGGGCCGCCATGGCCCGTTGGGGTTTCCGAGGGCGCCGTGGCCCGTTGGGGCTTCCTGCTCGGCACGTTAGCCGCCAAGTTACCTCGCCAAGATCGAGAGCCAGACAGCGTTGGGGATTAACCGCGCGCCTCCGCGAACCCGGCGGCGTGGAAACGCGACTAAAAATAGCGAAAGGCCTTTGTGACGAAAAAGTAACGTTGCGGTGTTGCTCTGTTCATAAACGGTTCACGCCCGCAGGGATCATCATGGCGACGGCTATCGCAGAATTCACTTTCGGAGATCACCGTGCGCCTGCTCGTTGTTGAGGACGATCCGGATCTCAACCGTCAGCTTACCACCGCACTGTCAGATGCCGGCTACGTGGTCGATCGCGCATTCGACGGCGAGGAGGGGCATTTCCTCGGCGACAGCGAGCCCTATGACGCCGTCGTGCTCGACATCGGTCTACCGAAGATGGATGGTATCTCGGTCTTGGAAGCCTGGCGCCGCAACGGACGCGCGATGCCGGTACTAATCCTCACCGCGCGCGACCGCTGGAGCGACAAGGTTCAGGGCTTCGACGCGGGCGCCGACGACTACGTGGCCAAGCCGTTTCATCTGGAGGAAATCCTGGCGCGGATTCGCGCCCTGCTGCGGCGCTCCGCCGGCCACGCCCAGAGCGAACTCACCTGCGGGCCGGTGTCGCTGGATACCCGCACCGGCCGGGTCAGCGTATCCGGCAATCCGATCAAGATGACCTCGCACGAATATCGGTTGTTGGCCTACCTGATGCACCACACCGGACGGGTGGTCTCGCGCACCGAACTGGTCGAGCATCTGTACGATCAGGATTTCGACCGCGACTCCAACACCATCGAAGTGTTTGTCGGCCGCATCCGCAAGAAGCTGGAAGTCGATATCATCCAGACGGTGCGGGGATTGGGCTATTTGCTGACGCCGCCAACGCCCGGCACTTGATCGAAACATCGATCAGTCGCGGCTCCTTGCTCCGGTCCGGATGCGATCCCGCCCCGACACTGGCATCCATCGATCGGGCCTTCAATCGGGCCTTGGCCCAAGGAGATACTTTTCGGTATCCTGCGCGGATGCGTGCCTCTTCGCTCGCCACCCGCCTGTTCCTGTCCGCGACCGCATGGGTCGTGGTGATTCTCGTCATCACCGGTTTCGTATTGTCCTCGGTCTACAAGGACGCGACCGAGCGCGCCTTCGATCGCCGTCTCAACCTCTATCTGCGCACCCTGATCGCCGAAGTCGCAACCCCCGACGAGCCACCCGACCGTCAGTTCCAGTCGCTCGGTGAGCCGCTGTTCGAATTGCCGCTGTCAGGCTGGTACTGGCAGATCAGCCGCACCGATTCTGAAAAACCCGAGGTCCGCGCGTCGCGCTCGCTGTGGGACAAGAAGCTGCCGAAGCTCGAGGAGCACGGCGCCGAACTGACCGCCGCAGGCATCCGGCTAGGTTATGTCGAGGGTCCGGAGGGCCAGAGCCTGCGCATGGTGGAGCGCCCGGTCGATCTCGGCGCCGACGGCAAGTTCCTGGTCAGTGTGGCCGGTGACGCCGCTGAGATTTTCGATGAGACGCGCAGCTTCGATTATTACCTCGGCGGCACCTTCGCGGCGCTCGGCATCGTGTTGCTGCTGACCACGATCTTCCAGGTCCGCTTCGGCCTTGCGCCGTTGAAGCGCATCTCGGAATCGATCGCCGACATAAGGTCCGGCCGCGCCGAGCGATTGGAGGGCGAATTTCCGGTCGAGATCGCGCCATTGGCGCGCGAGACCAACGCGCTGATCGACGCCAACCGCGAAATTGTCGAGCGCGCCCGCACCCATGTCGGGAATCTCGCGCACGCCATCAAGACCCCGCTATCCGTCATCGTCAACGAAGCGTCCGCCCATGGCGCCAATCCCTTCGCGAGCAAGGTTCTGGAGCAGACCGATCTGATGCGCGAGCAGGTCGCCCATCATCTGGAACGTGCGCGCATCGCAGCACGACCTACCATTATCGGCACGGTGACCGAGGTGGCGTCCGTCATCGAAGCATTGCAGCGCACCATGGAGAAGATCCATCGCGGTCGTGGCGTGATCATCGAGGTCAAGGTCGACGCTTCGGCAAAATTTCGCGGCGAGCGGCAGGATCTGGAAGAGATGGCGGGCAACCTCGTCGACAACGCCTGCAAATGGGCGCACTCGCGGGTGTTCATCGAGGTGCTGGTGGAGCGGCCGGCGGCGCCCGGCGCCCCGCCGACGCTGCGAATCCTTGTCGACGACGACGGGCGCGGGCTCTCGGCGGCCGAGCTCGCGCAGGTATCCCGCCGGGGTCAGCGGCTCGACGAGTCCAAGCCGGGTTCCGGATTAGGGTTGTCCATCGTGATCGACCTTGCCGCGCTCTACGGCGGCAATCTTTCACTCGGCAATGCGCCGATCGGCGGTTTACGGGCGGAACTGCTGCTGCCGGGGGTCTGAGCCCGCTATTCCTAAACGACTTCTTAACGCCGGGGCATCTATTATGGCCGGCAGACACGTTTTTTCTGCGGTTCGCGCGACAGAATGTGCACAGCGGGCGCATGAGCCAGACATCGACCGAGCGGCTGAGGGAATATCTCGCACAGCTTCCGCCTCAATCGCAGGCGCTGCTGATGCGGGAGTTCGAACGCGCCATCGAGCGCGGCGAAGACACGACCGTCGCCAACTTCGTGCTCGGGCAATTGCGTAAGATCGTGCGCGGCGCTGAAGACGATGTGCGTCCGCGTACCGACGATCCGGTGCGGCTGTTGTTCCGTCCGCTTGAGCCATTTCTGCTCGACGGCAATGTCGCAGCACGGCCGGGCCAGATCCGCCGCGCCTCGCTCTCGCTGGTGTGGCAATGGTTGTTGCGTGACGGGGCGCCCGATCAGGCCCGCGCCTTCGAGGCGGCGCTGGTCGAGATACGCGAAACCGGCGCCACCCACAAAGTTGAGCCGGCGGTGCGCAAGCTGCAGCTCGCGACGGCGGAGGCGGTCTTGAGATTGGCAACTCCGGTGCCCGGCAAAGATACACAGCGCGCGCTGGCCCGTGTCGGTCCACCCGAGTTCGTCGAGGACCTGCTCTCGATCGGTTCGGTCATGCGGGCCCGCGAGGCGCTCGATACGCTCGGCAGCCGGATTCCCAGTTTCCTGCGCGTGTTCGGCGAGCCCCAGATGGCGTCTGTCAGCGACGTGCTCAATGTTCCTTCGCTGCAGACCCCGCAATTGCTGCCGTTCGCGCTGTCGCTGGTCATGCAGAAGCTGAGCGAGCCGTGGCAAATCATCCGCCTCGCCATCAAGATGGCGGCGTCCGACGATGAGGTTCGCGTGGCCGCGACGCCCTATGGCATCGCCGTCTCCATCGCCTTGCACGATCTTTCGGTTCTGGCGGCGAGCCTGCGGGTGGACATCAGGCGCGGTCGTTTCGAAGACGTCGCCGAGCATCTGAAGGCGCTTCATGATGGCGTCCGCGGCCTGCGCACCGAACTCGATCTTCGTAACGATTCCGCTTGGGGCCGCCACCTTGCCGCGATCCGGGCCGATATCTCCAACGCCGTGCAGTCGGAAATCGACAGCGTGCCCGGGCGGGTGAGGCGCCTCCTGCGCCAGCGTCCCGACAAGGAAATTTCCTCCGCCGCCAGGGTCGACAGCACCGAGGTCGACGAGGTCGCCGCGCTGATCGACTTCGTCGCGGTGTGCCGCACCTATGCCAGCGAGCTTGCGATCAACGAGGTCACGCTGCGGACCTATTCCGATCTGCAGCATTATGTCGAGCAGTCCACCGAGGCACTGGTGGAATCGCTGCGCAGTGGCGATCTTCGGACGCGCGGTTACCGCCAGATGCAGGTTTCGGCCGCGATCCGCTTCTGTGAGGTCCTGTTTGGTCAGGACTACGCATCGCTGATGACCCGGGCGGCCGAAAACGCGCTGACCGGCGAACGCAAGCCGTCGCGCGCCGGCGCAACCTGACGATCGGGCCGCCGGAGGCCGTCATCACGAGTTCGTCTCCAATCCCGAACGGGCTCGCTTCGAAATGAGATTGCCCGCCGCCTTCAAATCGGGGACCTTATATTTCCGGGTCTTGAACGGGCATGGCCAGCAGGTGGCGCAAAGCCTCGAGTTCCAGATTGGTTAACCACATCAATTTTCGGCATTGCGGGCGGTGCCCGCGAGTTAAGATTTGTCAATTGCCGGGCTCGTCGGTGGTAGTGTAAAGCGGCGCATCGGTGCCCCTTGCGCCGCCGGAACCCGCTTGATGACATTGTGGTTTGTGTTCGCGCTGATGACGGCTGCGGCGATCTTCGCCGTGCTCTGGCCGCTTGGCCGCGGTACCGGGCCGCCGAATGACGGCAGCGAGGCGACCGTCTACAAGGATCAGCTCGCCGAGATCGATCGCGACGTTGCGGCCGGCCTGATCGGCGCCCCTGAGGCGGAAGCCGCGCGCGTTGAAATAAGCCGCCGTCTTTTGGACGCCGCGGACAGTGAGCGCAAGCCGGCCATCCGATCGAGCTTGATATGGCGTCGCGCGGCCGCCGTCCTCGCCTTGGTTGGACTACCGGTCCTGGCGGTTGCGACCTATCTGCCGCTCGGTTCGCCGCGGCTTGGCGATTTTTCGCTGGCGATGCGCGCCCGCGCACCCGACGCCAACCAGCCGATCGACAATCTATTGGCGCAGGTCGAGCAGCATCTTGAGAAAAATCCAACCGACGGCCGTGGCTGGAGCGTGCTGGCGCCGGTGCTGCTGCGGCTCGGCCGTTATGACGACGCGGTACGGGCCTATCGCAATTCGATCACCCACAACGGAGATAGCGCGGAGCGGCGGGCCGATCTTGGCGAGGCGATTGCCGCTGCCGCCGGTGGCGTCGTGACATCGGAGGCGAAGGCCGAATTCGAGCGCGCCATGACGCTGGACGGGGACGCGGCAAAGGCGAGCTATTTCCTTGGGCTTGCCGCCGAGCAGGATGGCCGTACCACCGATGCCGGCTCGATCTGGCGCGAGATGCTTGCAAAGGCGCCAGCGGACGCGCGGTGGCGCCCGCTGGTGCAGGCGGCGTTGGCACGCCTTGGCGGTGTGGCGGCGCCCGCGCTGTCGGGTGATACGATGGCTGCGGCAAAGGATATGAGTGAGGGTGACCGTGGCGCGATGATCCGCGGCATGGTCGATCGCCTTGCCATGCGGCTGAAACAAAATGGTGATGACGTCGAAGGATGGCTGCGGCTGGTGCGGGCCTATATGGTGATGGGCGATCGCGAAAAGGCGAAAGGCGCGCTCACCGATGCCCGCCAGGCCGTTGCCAATGATGCCGAGCGGCTGCGCCAACTCAACGAGGGCTTGAAGAATCTCGGGCTGGATGGATAGCGCATGATGCCGAAAAGTGTGGCGCGGTTTTCGGATAACATCATGCGCAAACAAGAGAGAGCATGATGACGCGTAAGCAACGGCGGTTGACGATCATCGGCGGCTCGCTCGCGGTACTGGCGCTCGCGGCGGCGCTGGTGCTCAATGCCATGCGCGATTCCATTGTGTTCTTCTCGACGCCGACCATGGTCGCGGAGAAGCATATCCTCCAGGGCCGGCGCTTCCGGCTCGGCGGCCTGGTGCAGCCGGGTACGCTTGAGCGCGGCGACAACCTCGCCGTTACGTTTGAAGTGTCCGATGGCGGCGCCAAGCTGCCGGTGGCCTATCAGGGCATTTTGCCGGACCTGTTCCGCGAAGGGCAGGGTGTGATCGCCGAAGGCGCGCTCGACGCGACCGGCGTGTTTCGGGCCGATACCGTGCTTGCCAAGCACGACGAGAGCTACATGCCCAAGGAAGTGGCGGACGCGCTGAAGAAACAAGGGCATTGGAAGGACGATTACGGGGCGAAGGCGAATGGTAGCGCCTCACAAACAGCGCAAGGCTTGGCGCAGGGCTTGGCGCAGGGGGGCAAGCAGTGATCGCGGAGACAGGTCATTACGCGCTGGTGCTCGCGCTTGCACTCGCGCTGATCCAATCGACGGTGCCGATTCTGGGCGCGCGGCTCGGCGATCCAGCGTTGATGAATGTCGCGCGTTCGACCGCGCTCGCGCAATTGATGTTTGTGGCCTTGTCGTTTGCGGCACTGGTAACGCTGCACGTCACGTCGGACTTTTCCGTCGTCAACGTATTCGAGAATTCGCACTCGCTAAAGCCGATGATCTACAAGATCACGGGCGTTTGGGGCAACCATGAGGGCTCGATGCTCTTGTGGGTATCGATCCTGGCGCTGTTCGGCGGCCTTGTCGCCGCATTCGGCAACAATCTTCCGCTGTCGCTCCGCGCCCATGTGCTGGCGGTGCAGGCCTGGATCGCCAGCACCTTCTATCTTTTCATCCTGATCACCTCAAATCCCTTCCTACGCATCGCCAATCCTCCGATCGAAGGCCGCGATCTTAATCCGGTGCTGCAGGATATCGGTCTGGCGGTGCATCCGCCGATGCTCTATCTCGGCTATGTCGGCTTCTCGATTTCGTTTTCCTTCGCGATCGCAGCCCTGATCGAAGGTCGGATCGACGCCGCGTGGGCGCGCTGGGTGCGGCCCTGGACGCTGGTCGCTTGGATATTCCTCACGCTCGGCATCGCAATGGGCTCATACTGGGCCTATTACGAACTCGGCTGGGGGGGCTGGTGGTTCTGGGACCCGGTCGAGAACGCCTCGCTGATGCCATGGCTCGCCGGCACCGCGCTGTTGCATTCTGCGCTGGTGATGGAGAAGCGCAACGCGCTGAAGGTCTGGACCATCCTGATCTCGATTTTGACGTTCTCGCTGTCGCTGCTCGGCACCTTCCTGGTACGCTCCGGCGTGCTGACGTCGGTGCATGCCTTTGCCACCGATCCGACCCGCGGCGTGTTCATCCTTTTGATCCTCTGCATCTTCATCGGCGGCGGGCTGACGCTGTACGCCTGGCGCGCTTCTACGTTGAAGCAGGGCGGGCTGTTCGCGCCGATCTCGCGCGAAGGCGCGCTGGTGCTCAACAATCTGTTTCTGACGACCGCCTGCGCGACCGTGTTCATCGGCACCCTGTATCCGCTGGCGCTGGAGGTTCTAACCGGCGACAAGATTTCAGTGGGGGCGCCGTTTTTCAACCTCACCTTCGCGCCGCTGTTCGTTCCGCTGATGATCGCCGTGCCGTTCGGGCCGATGCTGGCCTGGAAGCGCGGCGATCTCGTTGGCGCGGCCCAGCGTCTGCTCGCCGCCGGCATCGCCGCGCTGATTGCGATCGCCTTGTTGTGGGCATGGACGCGCGGCGGCAGCACGCTGGCGCCGCTCGCCATCGGACTGGGGGTATTTGTCATCGCCGGCGCGCTAAGCGACTTGGCCGAGCGCATCGGGTTGTTCCGCATGCCCCTTGCGATCTCGGCGCGGCGCGCGCGCGGATTGCCCCGCTCGACCTGGGGCTCGGCCTTCGCGCACGCGGGCGTTGGCGTGGCGCTGATCGGGATCGTTTGCGAGACCGCCTGGAACAGTGAATATATCGCGACGATGAGGCCCGATGATGTCGCGAAAATTGCGGGCTACGAATTGAGGCTCGACCGTCTGACGCAGCGGCCGGGGCCCAATTTCCGCGAGATGGTGGCGCAATTCACCGTCAGCCTCGACGGCGAGCAGCTCAGTGTGATGACGCCGTCGAAACGCAATTTCACCACCCGCGAAGCGTCGACGACGGAGGCTGCGCTGCTGACGCGCGGCTTTAGCCAGCTCTATATCTCACTTGGCGATCTCACGGGCGACAGCGTGATCGCAGTGCGAATCTATCACAAGCCGCTGGTGCTGTTGATTTGGTTCGGCCCCGTCCTGATGGCGTTCGGCGGCCTGTTGTCGCTGTCGGACCGGAGGCTGCGCGTCGGCGCACCAAAGCCGGCAAAAGTGCTGCGCGGATTGCAGGCGGCGGAGTGAAGCAGATGAGGCTGATCATTGCCGGCTTATTCGCCCTGGCGGTGATGCTGTCGCCGGCCGCTTACGCCGTGCAGCCGGACGAGATCATGGCTGATCCCGTCAAGGAGGCGCGCGCGCGTGATCTGTCGCGCGAACTGCGTTGCATGGTGTGCCAGAACCAGTCGATCGACGATTCCGAGGCGCCGCTGGCGCGCGATCTGCGGCTGCTGGTGCGCGAGCGTATCGCGGCCGGTGACAGCGATTCGCAAGTGATCGATTTCCTGGTGGCGCGGTATGGCGAGTTCGTGCTGCTGAAGCCGCGTTTTGAACGCCAGACCTGGTTGCTTTGGTTGTTGACGCCGCTGGCACTTGCCGGAGGCGGATTGGCGCTTTGGATGCACGGCAGGCGGCGCCCAAAATCGGCCCCCGGGGAAGACGGGTCCGAGGCGATATTGAGCGCGGCCGAGGAAGCTCGGCTGCAACGGCTGATGGCGGCGGAACCGCCGCCTGAGAGCCCGTCTTAGGCTGACGGCGGGCGGTTTTCCCGCCTTACGTTAAGCCGCTGTCGCCCCTGCGATAATCCGCCGCATTGGTTTGCCCCTTCATTACGAAAGTTTAACTCCGCCGCCAGCGCGCTGTAAGGCGGAAAACCCCATGTTTTGGGTACATGAGGTGCTTGCCCCGCACCCCCGCAAACGCTGATTGAGGCTCTGGAGAATTCTTTATGACTGAACGTCCGATCGATCTTTCATCGCTGCCGTCCTACCGGCGACCCCGCCGCTCGCTCCTCTCTGCGCGCAAGATGGCGCTGATGGCCTCCGTCGTCGCGGGCCTTGGCGTCGCCATCTATGGCTTTGGCCCTTCCGCCAGCTCGGTTGACGTCTTCACCAGCCCCGCGCACGCGCAGGTCAACAATGAAGTGCGCAAGGTCGAGAAGCCGGTCGGCTTTGCCGACATCGTGGAGCGCGTGAAGCCGTCGGTGATTTCGGTGAAGGTCAACATCACGCAGAAGCTCGCCAAGGACGACAGCGGCGACGAGGACTCTTCGCCGTTCCAGCCGGGCTCGCCGATGGAGCGCTTTTTCCGTCGCTTCGGCGGACCTGATGGTCTGCCGCCCGGCATGCGCGGCGGACCCCGCGGCCGGGGCGCGGTCACCGGCCAGGGCTCCGGCTTCTTCATTTCCGCCGACGGCTATGCCGTCACCAACAACCACGTGGTGGACGGCGCCGACAAGGTCGAAGTGACGACCGACGACGGCAAGACTTTCAGCGCGAAGGTGATCGGCACCGACGCGCGTACCGACCTCGCCTTGATCAAGGTCGAAGGCGGCTCCAACTTCCCATTCGCGAAGCTTTCCGACGGCAAGCCGCGCATCGGTGACTGGGTGCTCGCGGTCGGCAATCCGTTCGGCCTCGGCGGCACCGTGACCGCCGGTATCGTCTCGGCCTCTGGCCGCGACATCGGCAACGGTCCCTATGACGATTTCATCCAGATCGACGCGCCGGTCAACAAAGGCAATTCCGGTGGCCCAGCCTTCAATACCGAAGGCGAGGTGATGGGCGTCAACACCGCGATCTATTCGCCGTCCGGCGGCAGCGTCGGTATCGCGTTTTCGATTCCCGCCGCGACCGTGAAGAACATCGTTGCCCAGCTCAAGGACAAGGGCACGGTGAGCCGCGGCTGGATCGGCGTCCAGATCCAGCCGGTCACGACCGACATCGCCGACAGCCTCGGCCTGAAGAAGGCGGAAGGCGCGTTGGTCGCGGAGCCGCAGGCCAATGGTCCGGCCGCCAAGGCCGGAATCGAATCCGGTGACGTCATCACCGCGGTCAATGGCGAGACGGTCAAGGATGCGCGCGAGCTCGCCCGCACCATCGGCGGCCTGGCGCCCGGCAATGCGGTGAAGCTGAACGTGCTGCACAAGGGCGAGGACAAGATCGTCAATCTCACGCTCGGCCAGTTGCCGAATACGCTGGAGGCCAAGGCGGACAAGGACGACAGCGATCGCGGCAGCGCGACCCGCGGCACCGACGTGCCGAAGCTCGGTCTCACGGTGGCGCCCGCCAACAGCGTTGCGGGCGCGGGCAAGGACGGCGTGGTTGTCACCGAGGTCGATCCGAAGAGCGCGGCCGCCGAGCGTGGCTTCAAGGAAGGCGACGTCATTCTCGAGGTTGCCGGCAAGAGTGTTGCAAGCGCCGGCGACGTGCGCGACGCGATCAATGGGGCGCGCACCGACAACAAGAACAGCGTCCTGATGCGCGTGAAGAGCGGCGGGTCGTCGCGCTTCGTCGCAGTGCCCTTGGCCAAGGGCTGAGGCTCGGGTTCTACGAGATGGAGGGTGTCGCCGGCATCAATCGCCCCCGCCGACGGCTCTTTCCGGGGAGCGGGCCAAATCCCGCTCCCTCCTGGTACCTTCCGGTGGAATACGCCCCCCTCCGTCGGAAGGGTCTAAGGGCGGTGAGGTCCCCCAGCCTCACCGCCTGCTTTTTCGCTTAACCGGCTAGCGTCCGCTCGTCTTGCATGACAAAGCCGGCCGCGCCATGGTGATGGAAAGCAGAACTCCCTTGACCACAACCGCCCCCGATATGCGCCTGTTGATCATCGAAGACGACCGCGAGTCCGCCGACTATTTGGTGAAGGCATTTCGCGAAGTCGGTCACGTTGCCGATCTCGCCGGCGACGGCGAGGAAGGCTTGTCGCTCGCCCAGAGTGGCGACTACGACGTGCTCGTGGTCGACCGCATGCTGCCGAAGCGCGACGGGCTGGCGCTGATCGGCGCGCTGCGGGAGAAGGGTAACCACACGCCGGTTCTGATTCTTTCGGCGCTTGGACAGGTGGACGATCGCATCAAGGGCCTGCGCGCGGGCGGCGACGATTATTTGCCGAAACCCTATGCCTTTGCCGAGCTGCTCGCCCGCGTCGAAGTGCTATCGCGCCGCCATGGCGGTCCGGCCGAGGAAACCACCTATCGCGTCGGCGACCTCGAGCTCGATCGCCTTTCGCATCGGGTCGCCCGTGGCACGGATGAATTGACGCTGCAGCCGCGCGAGTTCCGGCTGCTGGAATATCTGATGAAGCATGCGGGGCAGGTGGTGACGCGCACCATGCTCTTGGAAAACGTCTGGGATTATCATTTCGATCCGCAGACCAATGTAATCGACGTGCATATTTCGCGGCTGCGGTCCAAGATCGACAAGGGTTTCGAGCGGCCGCTGCTCCATACCATTCGCGGCGCCGGGTATATGATCCGTGATGGGATCAGATAAGATACAATAATTGTTGTACTTTTTCAGGCGTGCTGTTTTTAGATTGCCAACTATTTACCGCTTCTCCCAACCGTCAGTCGGCTCGACAGCACCAAAGCCCCGCTTAGGCGGGGCTTTCTTCAATCTGCTTCTGCTTGCGGGCGTCCGGCAGCGTTTTGAGCCATTCTCTCAAATTGTCCGGCAGGCTGCCGTGCTTCTTGGCCTTGAGAGCACTGCTGCTAATCGCCTCGCGAATGGAGGTCAGCCCGATCCCGGTGAGGGCGCTTGCCTCCTCAGGTGACACCGCGAGCCGTTCCGAGAGCGGTATCTTTCCCTTCTGCCCGAACTCGTTCATCACATAAGCCTCTTATCGTTTGTGGGCCACGACGGTGTGGTTAGTCTCGTCACCGTTGTTCTCGGCCTGCGATTCCGACACAGGCGACAATCTCACGCGCCTCCTTGGCGTAGCTCGGTGCAGCCGCGAAAAAAAGCGCATTGGAAAACGTGATCATCCCCCACATGAATGCAATTGACCGTGCCGAAGCAAAATGGTTGACAAAAATGCGTGGTACAATTGGATACCAAAGCGAATGAAAGGAGAGGTTCCCGACTTCCCAATTTCTTCGCCCTACTGAGGGCAATAGCTGCGACGGATTTCTGGAGCCTGCGAGCCCCGCTCACCACTGTGAAGGTGATCAGCTATTGATGTCGTAAATGGTTCGCCCGGAAGTCATTGCCGACTTTCAAGATGACCGCTTTTGACCCAGACTGTGTGAAAAGCTGACCGATGCTATGATTCCCTTGCTGAATCGCGGGGGGATGATGAAGGGTTTCGTTGAAGGGGCGGATCGCCAGCAGACGACACTGTTACCGGAACTGATGATTGGGTGGACGGGAGCAATCCTGTTCGTGCGGTCGATGTGTTCGTCGATGCGCTGGAACTGCGCGAGCTGGGGTTCGATGGCGTCACCCCGGCAGCGACCGGCCGGCCGGGATACCATCCGTCGCCGATGCTCAAGCTTTATATCTATGGCTATCTCAACCGGGTCCAATCGAGCCGGCGGCTGGAGCGTGAGGCTGGCCGCAATCTGGAAGTGATGTGGCTGACGGGACGGCTCGTTCCGGATCACAAAACCATTGCCGATTTCCGCAGAGACAACGGCCCGGCCATCAAGAAGGTCTGCGCGCAATTCGTTGCCTTGTGCCGCAAGATGGGTGTGCTGGCGAAAGCGAGCGTTGCGATCGACGGCAGCAAGTTCAAGGCGGTTAACTCGCGCGACAATAACTTCACGAAGGGAAAGATGGAGCGGCGTCTGGCGCAGATCGAGGAGAGCGTTGCGCGTTATCTGAGCCAGCTCGACACCGCCGATCGCCAGACAGCTGCCGGTGAGGCGCCCTCGGAGGAGCTTGTGGCCAGGACCACGCGGCTCAAGGAGAAGCTGATCAAGCTCGAAGAAGAGGTGAAGCGTCCTTAAAGCGATCGAGAAAGTGATGCTTGCGGCGCCCGATCAGCAGGTCTCCTTCACCGATCCTGATTCCCGCTCGATGGCGACCAGCGGACGGCTCTGGGATGGTCGGCTATAATGTGCAAGCGGCCGTCGATACGACGAACCATCTGATCGTCGCGCATGAGGTGACCAACGTCGGCACCGACAAGTCGCATCTTGCGAACATGGCCAACCAGGCGAAGGCGGCATTGGAGGCAGAAAACCTCGAAGCCTTCGCCGATCGCGGCTAATTCAAAGGCGAGGAGATCTTCGCATGCGATGAGGCTGGCATCACGGTCACGCTGCCAAAACCCCAGACATCGGAGGCGAAGTCGGAAGGCCGCTTCGGCAAGCAGGATTTCCGCTACGTGGCTGAGGAGGACATCTACATTTGTCCTACCGGTGAGAAGCTCACCCACCACTTCACGAACGAGGAAAACGGATTGGTCCTGCACCACTACTGGACCAACGCGTGCCGCAGTTGCGCGCTGAAGGGCTCAGTGCACGAAGGGACCGCAACGTCGCATCAAGCGGTGGGAAGACGAGTATGTTGTCGATGCTGTGCAGGCGCGCCTGGACACGAAACCGGACGCGATGCGCACTCGTCGCGAGACAGTCGAGCATCCGTTCGGCATGCTGAAGATGCGGATGGGGGCGACGCACTTTTTGATGAAGACGCTGCCCAAAGTGGCGACTGAGATGGCGTTGCACGTGCTCGCCTACAACCTCACGCGCGTGATGAACATCGTCGGTATCAAACCGTTCCTCGCGGCGATTCGGGCTTGAGGAGCGTGTCATGGTGCCCGCCGTGACACCGTTAAGGTCGCTCAGCACGGCCCGAAGCTGCGCCCGGATTGACTCCAGACCCGATACAGCAAAAACAGGCTCAGCCGATCGCGTCGAGGTCCATCACGCCCGGTTACTTGCAGCTATTGGGGTAAGAAAAACGTTTCCACACGGCCTGGACCCCAAGCAGAACTCTCTTGGCCTCTGTATGTTAGCAGTTGACCGAAGTTGAGGAACTCGGCGCTCCGGTGCAAGCGCAATATAGTCGATGCCTCGCCGAGCGTTCTATTCAACCTGACTGAACTGTGCCGAAGGATATCGATTGGGGGACCGTGTTCTAAAAAATTTGAGGCTGCTTTCCCGGCAGCGCTAGACCCCGCCGCGCGGTCCGTAGGTAAGAGCGGTTACGCCCCTCGCTTCACGAAGCTGGGCAAATCGTGCGCGGTCACGGCTGGCGCCGGACCGTCGTGGCGCTCGATCTCGACCAGGCAGGTCTGGGCGATGCAGCCTTGGCTCAACTTGCTGGCGCCGATATCAAGGGTGAGGGCATTGGGATTGCCGTGCTTCTCCAGCGGCCGGTTGGAGCCGGAGTCGGCCGGGTCGAACCATGCGCCGGTGCTGAGCCGGACGACGCCGCGGCTGATGCGGTCGTTTAAGCGCGCGGCGGCGAGGCAGGCGCCGCGGTCGTTAAATACGCGCACCAAGTCGCCCTCGGTGACGCCGCGGGCGGCCGCGTCCTCGGGATGTAGCGTAATCGGCTGGCGGCCTTTGACCTTGGTCGCGCGGGAATGCGGGCCGTGATCGAGCTGGCTGTGCAATTTGTCGGCCGGCTGGTCCGACAGCATGTGCAGCGGATAATGCTCGGCAGTCTTGCCGCCCAGCCACTCGATCGGTTCGAGCCAGACAGCATGCGGCGGGCAGTCGTCGTAACCGAACGAGGCGATGCGCTCGGAATAGATCTCGATCTTGCCCGACGGTGTCTTGAGCGGATCGGCCACGGGATCGGCGCGAAACGGTCCGAGCATCACCGGCGGCTCCTGTGTGCCGGTGGCCTCGGCGATGCCGGTCTCCCAGAATTCTTCGAAGGTCGGCAGGCGGACGCCAGCCTTGGCCGATTTGACGCGCGCCTCCTCGTAGAGATGAGAGAGCCATTCGCCGATCTCGCGGCCGTCGGAGTGGATCTCGCCTGCGCCCAAACGCTGGGCGATCGCCTGGAAGATGGCGTAGTCGTCGCGCGCTTCACCCACCGGCTCGCACGCTTTCTTCATGGCGATCAGATAGGGCTCGCGCGTGCCGTAGCCGATATCGTCGCGCTCCAGAGTGGTGGTGGCGGGCAACACGATGTCGGCCATCTTGGCGGCCGGCGTCCAGAACTGCTCGTGGAAGATCACCGTCTCCGGCTTGCGCCAGGCGAGGCGCAAGCGGTTGAGGTCCTGGTGGTGATGGAAGGGATTGCCGCCCGCCCAATAGACCAGGCGGATGTCGGGATAGCTGTGCTCGGCGCCATTGTAGGAGAAGCGCTCTTTGGGATGCAGCATCATGTCGGCGAAGCGGGCCACTGGAATGAAGTCGCTGACCGGGTTGGTGCCCTGTGGCAGGGTTGGGCCGGAATGGCGGAGTGCACCGCTGCCCATCAGATTCGCCGGCCCGTAGCCGCAGCCGAAGCCGCCGCCGGGCAGACCGATCTGGCCTAGCATGGCGGCCAGCGTGACCAGCGCCCAGAAAGGCTGCTCGCCGTGGTGTGAGCGCTGCAGCGACCAGCCGATGCTGACCATGGTGCGGGTCGCTGCCATCTCGCGTGCCAGCGCAACGATGCGGTCGGCGGCAATGCCGGTTATCTCTTCAGCCCAGGCAGCGTCCTTGGGCTGGTCGTCACGCTCGCCGCTGAGATAGGGGCGAAACTTCTCGAAGCCCACCGTGTGGCGGTCGAGGAAGGCCTGATCGTGGAGGCCCTCGACCAGCAGCGTGTGGCAGAGCGCCAGAATCATCGCTGCGTCGGTGTTGGGCCGGATCGCCAGCCATTCGATATCGCCGCCGGTATCGAGATCATCGGCCGTCGGCGTCACATTGACGAAGCGCACGCCTGCGTCGCGCATGCTGAAGAGGCCGCTTTTGACATTGTGCACGGTGGCGCCCCCGGCATTGATCTGGGCGTTCTTGCGCGGCACGCCTCCGAAGGAGACGAAAAGCTTGCAGTGCTTGGCGAGCAGCTCCCAACTCGTGTGGCTAGCCAATATCTCCTCCAACGGCGCCACGATATGCGGCATCAGGACGAGGGCAGCACCAACGCTATAGTCATCCTTGTGGCGCACGAAGCCGCCGATCGAATTGAGGAAGCGCCGTACCTGGCTCTGGGCGTGATGAAAACGCCCGGCACTCGCCCAGCCATAGGAGCCACCGAAGATCGCCCGGCTGCCGAAATCGCGCTTCACGCGGCCGAGTTCGCCCGCCACCAGGTCGAGCGCCTCGTCCCACGGGAGCTCGACAAACGGCTCGGCGCCACGCCGCTCCGGCAAGGCGCCGGGACCATGTTCGAGCCAGCTCTTGCGCACGGCCGGACGGCGCACGCGCAGGCGCGCTACCTCGTCGGACAGCATATGCAGGCCGATCGGCGAGGGATCGGGATCCTTTGAGAAGGGATGCAGATGAATGGCCTTGCCGGCTTCGTCGTATTCGACTTCGTAGACGCCCCAATGGGCTAGGGTGAGCGTGCGTTGATGAGTCATGGATCGGTCTGGCCTCGCGGGCGCTGGAAAGGAACCGGTCGATCACGGACTGATCGGTGTTTGAACGCCGTCAGCCGATCAAATGACAAGTGACAAGCCCGAAAAAAACAAGACAAGGAGGATTATCCGTCTGAACGTCGCTTCATCAACTCTGCGGAACATCAGGATGCCGAGCATCGTACCGGCTACGAGGGGTGGCAAACTAACGGCAAAATCAATCAAGACCTTTGACGACAAGTCGTTGCGCGAAAGCATCAATGCAAGTGCGAAAATCTGCATCGCCGCGATGAATGGCTGAACGATACCGCGCTGCTGATTTTTTGGTATGCCATGCATGTCGCACCAGATCGTCGGAAGCGCGCCGGGCATCGCCGTCAATCCGCCAATCAGCCCGCCGCCAAATCCGATCAGAACGTTACGACCCTGGTTGTCCATTTGCCGAATGTAGGTCAGGGTTGGCCGGAAGAGTGTATATCCAGCGTACAGCGCGACGAGCACACCAAATCCCACTCTGAAGGTTCTGGTATCGGCATTCGGAAGGACATAAACGGCAATCGGTACGCCAAGTAAACCGCCGATGATCAAGACCAGACTTCCCTTCCACTGCACCGTCTTGCGCAACGCTAAAAGACTGGCTGCCTGCACACCAACACTGCACGCCATCATCAGCGGCACCGCCTCTAAGGGCTGGAACACGTGCAACAGGATGGCGCCGGCGACCGCTGAGAAAGCAAAGCCCGCTAAGCCCGAAACAAATGCACCGGCGAAGATGGCTGCGCTGAGCAAGAGAAATGATGCGAGGTCCGTCACGATTTTGATCCCTCCGGAAGATCAATCGTTTCACTGATCTCCAATTCGAACGATCCGTTTTGGTTGTGAGCGTCTTATTGTCGGCGTCGAAAGTCGGATGCTTGCATCGGAGTTCACGGGCTGGCCCGGCAGTGCTTGTGCCCAAGAGCCCAGGCACCTGCATTGTGAGAGCGAGTTGGTTACTTCCCGTGCGCGTGCTCGCACGTCACATTTGGATTCATGTCCGCGAACGTGCCGCGCGGGTTCGCCTTCCAGGCCCACACGTGCAATTCGTAAAACGGGCCCAGGCCGTATCGATTGGGGGCGCCGGTGAAGCTGAACAGCTGGCCTTCCAGTGAGGCCGGTCCCTTGGATGCAATGTACTCGACAGCAACCAGCTCCATTTTGCCATCGGGCAACGGCTCATACATGACCGCTTGCGGGCGCTTGATATCGGGGGTCTCGTCTTTCAGATACTCTCCGTTGACGTAGTGGACGCCCATCGCGCCGCCATCGACGCCACTCGCGCAGGGGATCGGTGTATAGCCTTCGGCGACCGCGACCTTCACGTCTTTAAAGCGGCCATTCGCGTCACGCACATGGTCCGCCAGGGGGTTGTGGCCGTCCGCGGCCGCTGCACCACCGAGCGCGATTGACAACACGAGAGCCAGACCCCTGGCCCACGGTACGATTTTCATTTCTGTTCTCCTTCATGCGGCGGCCTAATGCCGCCGGTGCCGGTCTCTTCGGCGGTCCCTTCCTTGCCGGTTGATCGGAGGAAAAGCCGTTGTTGTCAGCGTGGAAAAGTCGGATACTTGCGTTGGAATTTGCGGAGCCGGCCCGGTGGCTGCCTGTGCGCAAGAGACAAAGGCACCCGGGACATGAAAGGGACAGAGTTGCTGCGCGTTTCCGTGTTGGGAAATCTCGCTGTGCTGCGCGACCGCACGAGAATGCAGCTGCCGCCGTCAAAAAAGACGCGGGCGCTGCTCGCCTATCTGGCCGTCACCGCCCGTCCGCACAGCCGCGACCGGCTCTGCGCCATGTTCTGGCCCGTTCCGGATGATCCTCGTGCCGCGCTGCGATGGAGTTTGACCCGCCTGCGGCCGCTCATCGACGAGCCGGACTGTCGAAGGATCGTCGCCGATCGCGAGAGCGTCGGGCTGAACCTTGATCATGTCACAGTGGACATCTTGTCGCTGCGCAACCTTGCCCGAAACGGCACGGATGCCATCCCGACCGATGCGATGCGCCAGGCGACCGAGGTGCTCGAGGGCGATTTCCTCGAGGGTTTCGACCTGGCGGACTGCCACGAGTTTCAGAGCTGGTGCACCGGGGAACGTGAGGAGACGCGACGGCTTCGCGTCCGGCTTCTTCTGGCGTTGGTAGCCCGTCTCGAGGACGCGCCCGATGAAGCTCTACGCCACGCGCGGGTGCTGAGCCTCCTCGCGCCCGCCAATGAAGGCGCCCAGGCCATGTTGGTTCGATTGCTGCGCGCCGCCGGCCGCTCGCGCGAGGCCGAGGAACAATTTCAGAGCGCACAGCGACGGCTCGAAGAGTTCGACGCGGTACGCACCGGCGCTCTGCGGCAGGCGGCGCAGCTGCCGCTTCAAGCCGAATTGCGACCGCGCGCGGACGATCAAATCGCGCCCCAACCCGATGCAGAGCGGCCGCCTGCTCGCCCAGCCTTGCATGCGGTGCAGTTTTGCAGGACCTCGGATGATGTCCGGATCGCGTACGCCTGCGTCGGCGACGGCCCACCGGTGGTGTGGGCCGCGCACTGGCTCAGCCATCTTGCCTTCGGCTGGGAAAGCCCGGTATGGCGTCACTGGACCGAAGAGTTCGCAAAGGACCATTCCTTCGTTCACTACGACGAGCGTGGTAATGGTCTTTCGGATTGGGACACCCCCGCGTTCTCGGTCGATGCGTTCGTTCGCGACCTCGAAGCGGTCGTCGACGCGCTCGGCCTCGATCGGTTCGCACTCATTGGCAGCTCGAAAGGTGGCCCGACGGCGATGGCCTATGCGGCGCGTCACCCGGAGCGGGTGTCTCACCTCGTCCTCTACGGCGCAGTCGCGCAGGGTTGGCGGGTAAGGGGAAATAGCGCCGAAATCGAGCGGCACGAGGCGATAATCACCCTGACGCGGCAGGGTTGGGCGCAGGACAACCCCGCCATTCGGCAGATCCTGACATCGCTGTTACTACCTGATGCCACGCGCGAAGAGATGGGCTGGTTTAACGACCTGCAGCGAATCTCGGCCTCGGCCGAGAATGCAGCCCGGCTGCAGCAGTCGACTGGAGACGTCAACGTCCTCGACCTTCTGCCGGGCATCGTCGCGCCTACGCTCGTCCTGCATTGCCGCGATGATGCTTGTATGCCATTCGAGCAAGGCCGACTAATCGCCGGCCGCATTCCGCGAGCAAGGCTCGTCCCGCTCGAGAGCCGCAACCACGTCCTGTTGCCTCGCGATCCGGCCTGGGTCGCCTTCGTCAGCGAGGTACGCCGTTTTCTTCGTGAGGGCGCACCGACGATGTCTCGCGTATAGCATGGCACATGCCAATTGCATCGAGCGATGTCCGCTTTCAGGGGTAACTCGGAAGACATGTGCTCATGCTGAGTTCTTCTGACTTTGACCCTGGCTGCGTGAAAACGTGCGCGCACGAAAAGCGCGCAGAATTGTTTTCTCTATTGTCTTGTCTCGGCAACCGTCGCCAGCGCTTTTGTTTTTCAAATTGACTGAAGTCGAGACGAAATTTCCGTTCGCAAATTCAATTTCGGCGTTTTCACGCGGCCAAGACCCGAAGGCGACATCCGCTGAATTTTTGACCGCTGGTCCGATCCCGCTGATGATAGGCTTCTTGCTGCCTGGCGTCCTTGGGGGAACCGATGCCGCGTGATGATGATCAATTGAAACCTCGCGTACCGCTTCTCTGGGGTACGGCTGCTTGGCCGCCTGCCGAGCGGTTCACCGACGTGAATCGCGTGCGAGCGACAGTCGCATTGCCCGTGCTCCTGGCGGCTCTTGCATTGGTGCTGCGACTGTATGGCCTTTCTAACAAGCCTCTTTGGTATGACGAGATCGTCGCGTTGAATCGGGCAAATCTTCCGTTGGCAGAACTCGTCATCGACGCACTCAAGCATAAGCATTATCCGACCTCATTTTCTACTCCTTGGTCCATTCGCCTCCGCGTATATCGATGAGTGGACACTACGATTGCCGTCCGCTGTGTTCGGTGCGGTGTGTGTATTGCTGGTTTCGGGGCTGGCGGCCGAAATACGGGGGCCGCGAACCGGCCTTGGGGCGGGTCTGCTGATGGCTTTGTCGCCGTTCGAGGTCCAGTTCGGCCAAGAGGCTCGCTCGTACACACTCATCTCGTGCTTGGTGCTGGTCGCGATCTGGGGGTTGGTCCGCATCGCAAACAGGCCTGAGGTAGCTGCGCTGCCCGTGAGTCGGCCTGAGGCGCTGCGGGGGGCCTGGGTGACCTATACGCTCGGCACGGTCGGGGCCCTATTAGTGCTGAACATCGCGATTCCTTGGCTCTTGGTTTCGAACTTGGCAATGTTGGCGATCGTTCACCATGCGGCTTGCGAAAGAAGAGGGTTATTGCGCAACTGGGCATTAGCGCAGGTCGTCATCCTGCTTTTCTGGGTCCCTGCACTCATCGCTATGTGGTTGGCAAACCGAGATTCCGTTCTGAGCGGACTGGAATGGGTGCCCAAGACTACCTGGGAAAATATCTGGTCGATCGTCGCGGCGGTTTATTTATTTAGGATATCGGATCTCATGACGTTCGTGCTCCTGCCTTCGCCGCTTCCGGGATTCGGCGCGGGGGTCGTGATGTTTGCATTGTTCGGAGCGTGGCGGTTGAAGACCGATCCGGCCATGCTGACAGTGATAGGCCTAGCCTTTCTGGCGATGCCGATCGTGATTTTGGTCATTTCCGCGTTCCAGCCAATGTTGGTGCCACGGTACCTGATGTGGAGCACCGGCCCTTTTTTCGTGCTGGCCGGCATGGGGCCGCCGCGCTACCGGCGAGATTTTTCCCGTTGATCGCCGTGGCTATCGCAGTAGGGGGCACGGTAAGCCTTGCGCCCTATTACAGCTCAGAAACCAAGCCGCGCTGGGACCGAGCCGCCGCGTATCTCGTGGACAGTGCAGGTCCGCAGGACATCATCATTACGCAAAACCAAGCAGCCGAGTTCGTCCTCGCTTCATACGCCAACCGATTTCAGCTCGATTCGAAAATTCCAATCGTGGCATGGAATAATCCGCACGACACTGCGCGCCGCGTTGAGGAAGGGGAGCGCGTCTGGGCTGTATACGGGCGATATGGTCAGGAGACGCAGGAACGCGAGGAGGGCTTTCGGCAGAAATGGTCGGAGTTCGGTATTCCCGGCGAACAAGTCAGGTTCGGTTCCCACATCCTCATTTTGCGGTTCGACAATTCCGCAATGGGGACGCAACGGACGTCCGACCGGCGTTCGACTGGAGCCGGACGACGGCATTATCCTCGATTGAGTTTTTACACCCCAAATCCCTAGTTGGCGACTTCCGGTTCAGGCAGATTTTGTTGTGGGTGAGCAAGCCAACCCGAGGCGTATATCTTAGTTGGCATGCAGTGTCGCCGTTTGGCCCGAGTTGACCTACGTCGGTCGGTATCCATGTCCACATGCTGATGCGCGCGGCGGATGTCCACTTTCGCGTGATTAAGGCGGACCTGAGGTGACACAGTAGGGGCCCATCATGCACGCCGGTGAGATTTTTTTCACCGACGGAAGTTACGGGATATTCTTCTCTCAAAGTCTTCAAGCGCAGCCTGGTACTCACTGCGAGTCGTCTCCACCAGTTCGGCCACAGAAGTGACGGCGTCGACGCCCGACACGCTGTGACCAGCGCTCCAGATGTCCTTCCAGCGTTTCGGCCGGCTGTCGCAACTCTCTAGGCTGATGTCCTTAGAGATGTCGATCATGCCCCGCGCAGGCAGGTCGTCAGGATCCAGCCCGGCGGCGACGATCGAGGGCCGGAGCATGTTTGTCTCGAGCCCTGTAAAAGCGCGTGTTAAAAGAATGTCGTCGGCGCGGCTTGCAACGAGCATGTCCTTGTAAGCTCGCTTCGCCATGCTCTCCCGCGTCGCAATGAATTTCGTGCCCATGTAGCCGAGATCGTAGCCCATGGCTTGCGCCCCAAATAGCGCTGCACCATCGCTGACACCACCGGCGAGCACGAGCGGACCGTCGAAGAAGGCGCGCACCGCGCGGACAAAGGCAAGCGGATTGAGCCAGCCGGTCTGGCCACCGGCGCCGGCGGTGAGAAGCACGAGCCCATCCGCACCAGATTCGACGGCGCGCTCCGCATGGCGGACCGTCGCAACGTCGGCGAATACGCCCACGCCGGCTTCGTGCAATTGCTTCAGCACCGGCGCGGGCGAACCGACCGAGGTGATGACGACCTCGGGCTTGCGCCGCAGCAGAACGGCGAGATCTTCCATCAGGCGGGGGTTGGAGCGGTGCACGACGAGGTTTGGGCACCATGGGGCGGGCGCATTGCCCGTTTCGTCCGCTGCGCGCGCAGCTCTGTCCCGGATGTCGGCGATCCAGGCATCGAGTTCGTCTTCCGTACGGCAATTGACCGTCGGAAACGAGCCGATCACGCCTGCCGCGCAGGCTGCCGCAACGAGATCGACGCCGGAAACCAGAAACATGGGAGCGGCAATCAATGGTAGTTTGAACCTGTCTTTAAGTGCATCGCGTGCATTCGCGTCCAAGCGCCTCTCCATTAGTTTGCGATCCATTTTTAGCGGCGATAGCTTAAGCAAAAGCATGGGTGCGCACCATGCGCAGCGCAACGGGAGGAACGAGATGCTCGAACTCATTCACCAGGGACCGACCGTTGGCGCCCAGGCACTTCGGGCGCTCGCGCGCTATCCGGAACGCATTGCCTTCGTCAGCGATGGAAAGCAGGTCACCTACCGCGCCACGCTCGACCTGATCGCACGCATGCAGAGCGTCTTCGCCAAGCAAGGGCTGGGTCGGGGCGACCGGCTCGCGATCATTACGGCCAACCGTGCGGAATCCTGGTGTGCCAGCGTCGCCGCGCAATCCTTGGCCGTTAGCACCACCTGGTTGCACCCGCTGGGCTCGCTCGAGGATCAAGTTGATCAGGTGACTGACGGCGAATGCACGGCGCTTCTGGTCAACTCCGGCAATTTTCTCGTTCGCGGCGGCGAGATTGCGGCGCAAACCAAGGATCGGCTCCGAGCCGTCTTTGCGCTGAGCCCAACGGACTATGGGCTTGACCTGTTAGCGCTCGCCGCCGGCGGGGGCGCGGTTAGCGCGCAGGACGTCGCACGGCCGGAGGAAGTTGCCATCCTGAACTACACCGGCGGCACGACCGGGAAGTCCAAGGGTGCGCTGCGCAACCATGCGCAGATTGCCAGCTATACGACGGCGATCCTGGCCGATTTCGAAATTCCGATGGCACCGCGCTATCTCTTGATCGCGCCGATGAGCCATGTCGGCGGCACCAAAATCCTGCCGACCCTCATGCTTGGCGGGACCGTTCATATGATGAAGGGTTTCGATCCGAAGGTGGTCCTCGACGTTGTCGCGCGCGAAAAAATCAATTTCACGCTGCTCGTGCCGACAATGATTTACATGCTGCTCGACCATCCCGATCTCGATCGTACGGATTTGTCCTCGCTCGAACTGCTTCTCTACGGCGCCTCGCCAATGTCGCCGACAAGGTTGGAGGAAGGGCTGAAGCGGATCGGGCCGGTGTTTTCGCAGCTTTACGGCCAGACTGAATGCTATCCGATCTCGTTGCTACGCAAAGCTGATCACGACCTCGCCCGGCCCGAACTCTTTGCTTCCTGCGGCTTCCCGATCTCCAGTGTCGCCGTTTCAATCCTCGACGACAGTGACCAACCAGTATCAACTGAGGAGCCTGGGGAGATCTGTGTGCGGGCGGCACATGCGGTGGGTACTTACTGGAAGCGGCCGGAGCAGACCGCAGAGTTGTTCCGCGGCGGCTGGCTGCACACCGGCGATATCGCGCGCATGGACGAGCGCGGCTATATGTTCATCCTCGACCGCAAGAAGGATATGATCGTGTCCGGCGGCTTTAACATTTATCCGCGTGACGTCGAGGACGTCCTCTCCACCCATGCCGGAGTGGCGATTGCTAGCGTGATCGGCGCGCCCGACCCGAAATGGGGCGAGGCGGTGGTCGCGTTGGTCGTGCGCAGGCCGGGCTATAATCCGGGCCCTGAGGAGCTAATTCAGCTCGTGAAGGCAAAGAAGGGCGCGGCCCACGCACCCAAGCGTATCGAGTTTGTCGACTCTTTGCCCATGACCCCTGTTGGCAAAGTCGACAAGAAGGTGCTGCGGGCGAAGTTCTGGGCGGGCCAGGAACGCCAAATCGGCTGATCGGGGGTAGGCGAAACAGGGGCGCCGCCATGGATTTCGGAGGTTGGAGCTTGGGCCTCGAACAATATGAGGCCATTTCGAGAGAATGAGATAAATGTGCAAGTCCTCCGGAGTCTCACGCAGGAGGACCTAGGGTTCGCGACTGAGGTGATCGAATAGGCGGCTCCAAATATCTGACATTCCCCCGCGGGAATCTGAAAATAGCCTCGCAAGTGAGTTGTTAAATCTAGTCAGGCTCTTCTTTCGCAACATCTCTCCGGGGAAGCAATTCCACCGCTCATCTGCTTGGATTGTTCTGTTGCTACACCAAACTGATTTCGCAGAAATTCGGTTTGCAGTTGCATCACTTCGTTTATGTCCTTGGCATTCATCAATTTACGCGCATGTTCAAAGGCTGCCATCAGGTTCTTCTCGGTGATTGCAAGTGCCTGTTGTGCTGCGTCATTCATCGGACTCGAGACCATTGCGACGGATTTGCTTGCCGATTCCATAAATGTCGAAATTGCTCTTTCAGCCTGGTCGACGCTCTTTACTGCGAAGTTGCGCACTTGTGGGGGCCTTCCATTGTCATTTTTGGGTCTGACATGTCACTCTCCCCTTCAGGCTATTCCGCGAAGCGTACCATGTTTGAGGGCTGTGCATCCTGTAGAACGAGGCTCTCTCAGAGTAATGATCTATTGGATGAGCGATAGTGGTGCCGCGATCCAGCAGTCGCGGCTTTTTCGGCGCGATTCGAAAGAGATGACGACTACGACAGCAGAGCTGTCTTAAAGTCGCCTCCCGACCAGCCATGTTAACTTGGTCGATGGGACGCGTAGGACTTATCGACGTCACGGTAGGCAACGCGGCGCGCCCCGGCGCATCGCAACGTTCCACCACGCGACGCTGCGCGTCGCACCACATCGCTACGCAACGCGCGAGCCGCTGGGGATATCCCGGCGGCTCTCGCGCGTTTAGCGCGGACTGTCCGCCTCAAGCGCCTGTCATGGAGGAGGGGTCACCCAGAGACCGTGCGGTTAAATAAAATATGCCATACTATCTCTTCAGGAAGCTGCCAAAAATGCGATGTTAACGGTGCAAGCGACAAACGCGCTGCGGGCGCTTTTCGTACGCGCAAAGCTTCTTTGAGGCGGTGGTTAGAAAGCTGCGGTGATGCCCATGCTCTTTCACCAAACAAGCCCGTCTGAAAAGACCCTATGGGTGAGGAGTTCAAGTGAGTGTTTTTAATCCGGTCGCAGGGAAGCCTGTTTCTCCGGAATCGCTCGTAAATATCCCAAGGCTGATCACGGCCTATTTTGTGTCCAAACCGGATGTGGCCGATCCTGCGCAGCGTGTGTCTTTCGGAACATCGGGGCATCGCGGATCATCGCTCAAGAATTCCTTTAATGAGGATCATATTCTGGCGACGACACAGGCGATCTGTGACTATCGTCGCTATGCGGGTTTGAGCGGACCACTATTCGTCGGGATAGATACTCACGCCTTGGCCGAGCCTGCACTGGTAAGTGCAGTGGAGGTGTTTGCCGCTAACGGCGTCGATATCATGCTCGACGAGCACGGCGGCTATACGCCAACTCCCGTCATCTCTCATGCGATTTTGGCCTACAATAAAGGCAGGACGGGGGGTCGCGCAGACGGTGTTGTCATCACGCCCTCGCACAATCCGCCGGAAGACGGTGGATACAAGTATAATCCACCGCACGGCGGCCCGGCCGACACGGATGTTACGGCAAAAATAGAAAAGAGCGCGAACCTCTATTTGGAGAAGGGGCTCACAGGCGTCGCAAGGTTGCTCTATGAGCGAGCCCGTAAGTCTCAATCGGTCCATCTGCACGACTACGTCAGCCCCTATATATCCGATCTCGGCAACATCGTAAATCTGGCGCTGATAAAGTCTTCAGGCGTGAATATAGGGATCGATCCGCTGGGCGGCGCTGCTGTTCATTTTTGGCAGCCGATCGTCGACCGCTATGGAGTTAAGGCGACCGTCGTCAACAATCTGATCGATCCAACTTTTCAATTCATGACGGCAGATTGGGATGGAAAAATCCGCATGGATTGTTCCTCTCCCTTCGCCATGGCAAGCCTGATCCAAATGCGTGATAAATTTGACGTCGCATTCGCCAATGACACTGACGCCGACCGCCATGGAATCGTAACACGTTCAAACGGTTTAATGAATCCAAACCATTTCCTCGCAACCGCGATTGCCTATCTGTTTGAACAGCGACCGCAGTGGGGAAAAGAAGCTGCGATTGGCAAAACGATTGTCAGCAGTTCCATCATCGATCGCGTAGCAAAGAAGTTGAACCGAAAGCTCGTCGAGACGCCGGTTGGTTTTAAATGGTTTGTCGATGGTCTCGGCAATGGCTCGTTTGGTTTTGCAGGGGAGGAGAGCGCTGGCGCGTCATTTTTGAAACGTGACGGCTCGGTTTGGACGACGGATAAGGATGGCATTGTCCTGGGCCTGCTTGCCGCGGAAATCTTGGCTAAGACCGGTCGCGACCCCAGCCAGCTCTTTGGAGATCTGACCTCAGAGCTCGGCGTCCCCTTCTACGAGCGGACCGACGTGCCGGCGACCGCGCAACAAAAAAGCGCCCTCAAAGCCGTGAGTCCCGAACAGCTTAACATCAAGGAGCTAGCTGGCGATCCGGTTCGTGCTACGCGAACCAAGGCACCGGGCAACGGCCAGTCCTTCGGAGGAATCAAGGTAGAAACCGAAATGGGATGGTTTGCGGCGAGACCATCCGGCACTGAAGACGTTTACAAGATCTATGCCGAAAGTTTCCGTGACCAAAGCCATCTGAATAGGATTCAAAGCGAAGCGCAGGCTGCCATAGCGCGAATTTTTTGGCCCGCGCTTTCCGAAGAGGGCTAGGGCGTACGTGTTGCGGGGCAATCAGCAACGGCAACGCCGATCCAACGAAGCGATTCATCTCGCGGCCCGTCTCTAGGGAGATCGCTCATGAACAGGGGCATCGCGATCTCGCTCGCAGGCTCCTCAAAGCTTCGAGGCACCGGGGGTGGTCAAATCTCTAGGTGGCTTCGCCTGCGAACCGGTAGTCCTAGTTTAGACGCGCAAATCTGGAATTAAATACAAAAAGCCACCTAATCAGTTGGGTCCACTGCGATGGCCACGTCAGCGGCGTCGAAGCTTCGGGTATTGCTAAGAGCAGCATCGCGTTCAGGGTCCAATTCGCCAGCTCTGCAAATTCCCGCAGAATTTTATCCCCTGCAGGCGCTCAACGCTTCGCCCGAAACGGCCGGATGGGCCTGCGAGCCTTCACGCTGCGCGTCGCCCTTGTCGATTTCGCGCAGAATTCATCTGGACTCAGGGGGTGGGAGTGATTCGCCATCATGTGACCTCGTCAGTCCAGACCTTGAAGCTCACCAGCGTATTCGGTCCGAACGTCTGGGTGATCGGGACATCCGACGCATCGCGTCCCTGCGCGATCAATATACGGCCAATCCGAGGCACGTTGTTGCGCGGATCGAAGGTATGCCAGCGCCCACCGATGTAAGCCTCGAACCAGCCGGCGAAGTCGCCCGGCCCATAAGGTGGTAGCGTGCCCATGTCGCCGAGATATCCGGTGCAATAGCGCGCCGGGATGTTCATGCAGCGGCAGAATGTAATGGCGAGATGAGCATAGTCGCGGCACACGCCTTTGCCTTCGCTGTAGACTTGCCACGCCGTCATGGTGGCGCGGGCATGCTCATATCCGAAGGCAATGTGGCGGTGGACGAAATCGCAGATGGCCTGGACACGCGTCCAGCCGGGCGGCGTACTCTCGAACAGCTTCCACGCAACTTCCGAAAGCGCGTCGGTCTCGCAGTAGCGGCTGCCGAGCAGGTAAACCAGTGTATCTGCCGGAAGGTCCTCGATCGCGTGCTGGGCGGCCCCGGGAAACATCGGATCGGGCAGTCCGCTGTCGCGAATGACGCCGTCGGCGGACAATCGCATATGGCCGGCCGGCGCAACGATACGGCTGCACCAGTTGCCGAACATGTCGCGATAGGGCGAGATCTTAACTGAAGGACTGGTGGTCAGATAATCGGGGACAATGATATCTGACGCGCGCGTGAAGTGCGTCCCCAACACCATAATCATGGGTGTCGGTTGCGGGAACTCATAGTGCATTTCGAATCCGACTTGAATTCTTCATTCGAAATACCTAATACCTACCCGACTATTCCCGTCAAAATGGCCACCAAGCCCGGTAAATACAAGGCGCCAGCACCACATTGGGTGCCTTGTTCAATGCGCTCATTGGCCAAGAAAGCTATGAAGCGCGCATGGTGAGCAAATGTCCGACCAAATTGATGTGCGGGTACTGCTGGAAAACGGCTCGTTCCTGCCTGATGGGGTGTACTGACAGCACCAAATATCGAGCTTTGGAGCTTCCTTGACGCTACAAGTCAGATAGAATCAGTACGATTCTCACGGGCACGACAGTTGGAGTACGGTGTCGCAGCCCGAGTTCTTGGTCTCTGCAGCCGCCATGACTGTATTCTCGGTCCATCACAAAACGACTTATCGCTATAAGCGGCCGATAAAACTAGGCTTGCATCAGCTCCTATTTCGTCCGCGCGACAGCTTCGATCAGAGATTAATGGATTGCCGTATTAATGTCGTTCCCGAATCTGCTGAGGTCAGATGGATCCACGATGTCTTCGGCAACTGTTTGACGCTGGTTGATTTTGGCGAGAAGTGCGAATTTTTGGAATTCGAGACGTTCATACGCCTCGAGCACACGCCCGAAAATGCTCCCGACTTCAGAATAGAGGATTATGCGCGCTCGCATCCGTTCTCATATTCCGATGATGAATCGCCGGATCTCGGGCCCTATGTGCGTCGACACCATCCGCAAGATGTCGAAGTAGAAGAGTGGCTGAAAACGTTCTTGAGGAAGGACACTAGCCGTCCGACTGGGCAGCTCCTGATGACGCTCAACGAGGCGATAGCAGAAGGGTTCTCATACAAACGGCGGATTTCGCGCGGAACGCAATTGCCTGCAGAAACCCTGAGGAAACAACAGGGCACTTGCAGAGACTTTGCGCTGCTGATGATGGAAGCGGCGCGAGCCCTCGGGTTCGCGGCACGGTTCGTTATGGGGTACGTCTACGTACCAAAGCGCGATGGACCACTCCGGCTTGGGGGAGGCTCCACGCATGCCTGGTGCCAGATCTATGTACCGGGATCAGGGTGGGTGGAATTCGATCCGACGAACGGGATAGTCGGTAATCGCGATCTCATCCGCGTAGGAGTTGCCCGAACCCCACAACAAGCGATTCCGCTCTCTGGAAGCTATTGGGGAGACGCCGAGGATGAGCTTGGCATGGTGGTCACGGTTAACGTGAAGACCGAGGGCGGCTCGACCGCTTGGACTGCAGCGGCCGGCTAAGTCCGGCAACTAACCTCCCCGCATCAAAGCTTCGAGGCGCCCGGGCGTGGTCAAATCTCTAGGTGGCTTCGCCTGCGGACCGGTGGTCCTGGTTCATACGCAAAGATCCCAAGTTTTGAAAAAAGAAAAAAACCACGTGAGATGTCTCACTTCGGTTTGCCGAGGTTGCGTATTATCGTCAACGGCCCGGCATCGTTGCGAACGAAGAGCGCGCGCACAAATGGAATGTTTGCCTTAGTGGAATACAATTCGCGATGCCGAGCGGCATTAAAAACCTTCACGCCTGCGCCTTTAGGGGCGATTGTCGCCGACATGTCCGCGGCTTCATTCATATTCCCTTGTCAGGTGGTGGTCGGAAGGCGCGGGCAAGAGGGATTCGCTACAGTTCGCGCGTGCAAAGCCATCGCATTCGTATTCCGAAAGGCTTGCAGCCGCGCGTGTCTCAGTTCGTTCGCGCTAGCATGTAGGCCGCTTTCAAGGTATTTCTGTAAGTAGAATGCGCAACAATCCCATCATCGTGCAAAAATACGGCGGCGCCTGTCTTCAAACACCGGCAAAAATCCGTGCGGTCGCGAGCAATGGGGCGCACCACGGATCCATGGCGAGCTTCTCAAGCTCGGCATCGATGTCGGGCAAACCACCGTTGCAAAGTATATGGCGAGGGGAAGGCGACCGCCGTCCCAAGGGTGGAAGACGTTTCTTCATAATCACGCCGACGGCGTCGCGTCGATGGACCTGTTCGTAGTTCCGACACTCTCATTCCGACTGCTCTGCGGGTTGCTGATACTACAACACGATCGCCGCCAAATCCTATGGCTGGGAGTGACTGCGCACCCAACAGCTGAATGGATTTCGCGCCAGCTCACCGAGGCCTGTGGTTGGAAAGTAGCGCCGCGATACATCATTCGTGACCGCGATGCCGTCTACGGTGACATCTTCATCCGCTGCCTTCGGGCGATGAGCATTCGGGATCGGCCAACCGCGCCGCGATCGCCGTGGCAGAACGGATATTGCGAAAGGGCGATCGGTTCGATCCGGCGGGAATGTCTTGACCACGTTGTCGTGTTCGGCGAGCGGCATCTCCGCCATTTGCTGCGATCTTACGCGACCTACTATAACGCGGCTCGCACGCATCTATCAGTTAACAAGGACGCGCCGTCGCCGCGAACAGTACATGCCGTTGGTCGCATTTTGCCTACACCATTTCTTGGCGGACTCCATCATTTGTATGTGCGTGTTTGATTTCCGACAGGCATAGCCAACCAAATTAGGCTGCAAACATCTTTCATCAGCCAAGAGCATCGCCCGATTCGACTTCGGCTTGCTAGCCGGATTGAGTTTCCGACAATGACAGGCGTCGGCCTAAACCCGCAAGCAAGTACACGAAGACCGCGCCGTGCGTGATGCTGAAAAGTATGATCCGGGCGTGGTACGGCGGACTCGTTCCCGCGCCGTTCGTGATGCCATCAGCTATCGCCAGTTTCGATTAGTCATAGTCATGGTGGCTCGCAACATTTGAAAATCGGCCCAAGCCAAATCTTTCATTGTCATTTCCGGTACGGCTTCAAATCCCGACTTCACGCCAGTGATCCTTGCCCGCGTGTTGGCCGGGAATGTGACCAGCGAGACTTCAACTAGATCCACAGCCTTAATCGTGCGGCGTGCCGGGCTGTCCCTGCCGTGCAGTTCGTAATGGGTGCAGCGATATCCAATCGACAAGCCATCTAACGCAGGCCGTGGCTTCATTTTCAGAAGGGCATACGCGTTGCGACCGCGTTTTGTATTTGCCAGTTTTCCTTGAAGCCTGAGTCCTCTATCGTCTTCGTCCATCGAAGTCCAAATACCCCCCGGCATTTTGTCGTCTGCAGACTGCCCGCCGTGCTGCAAAAGCATCGCGGGCCAAGAGGTGACTCCGGTCTTCGAATCCAAAATTGTTTTCGCGAACGCACCGGGCGCGACAACGTCGCCGTAACTGTCTACGTTTCCAAATACCGAGCCGTAGCCAAAAATAGCGCCGTCGTCGTCACCGGGCTGGCTTTTGATTTCGAACGGGCAAAAAATATGATCCATGATGTTCCTAAAAATAATCGGTGTGACTGTAAATGAGCGGGCCGCTTTGCGGGCCGCGAAAGTGTGCGGTGTTGATAAATTGAATCGGTATGCTATAGGGCCGCTTCCAACATAAGGAGCTAAGATGGCCAGGAAAAAAGTAGTTCGCCGATGGTCAAAGGAAGATCATCGCACGTTGAAGACGATGGCGAAGGAAAAGCAAGGCGTGAAGAAAATTGCCAAGGCTTTGAAGCGAAGCGTTAACGCGACAACAAACATGGCTGCGAAGCGCGGGATATCGTTGAGCACGACGTGATAAACCCGTCGTGTTCAAGCAAAAGCCTTAGCCCGCGCCTCGCTCTCTGTGCTTCAATACCTTTCACACCAACCAAGGAGCCTCAAATGAAGGCCTACCTAATCGCGGTTGAAACCGTAAATGACGAGGCCATGTTCGGTGAGTACCGCAAGAGCATCATGCCGACGGTTGAGCCATTTGGGGGAAAGTTCATCGCTCGGGGTGGTAAGCTTACGGTTCTAGAAGGGGAGTGGGCTCATCCCCGTACCGTAATCATCGAATTTCCGTCAAGGGAAGCGGCGGAGGGTTGGTACAATTCGCCAGCCTATCAAAAGATTATCTCGCTCAGGCTGAAAAGCACTGTTGGCAACCTCGTGATCTTAGACGGCGCATAACGTCTCGTTGTCCACACTCTTTCGGCAATCATGGGGCTGGTGTGTCATAGAGCACGCGTGGATGAACCGGCGGAACTATGTGGTGTCGGTTGGCAGATTCAACGCGCCGCGTTCTCTGGGCGAAAAACCGAGTTTGCCTAGCAGTCCAATCAATAGGGACACGTCGCCTGATTTAAGTTCGTCGATCCGATAACGGGCAATCAACGTCGCCGCTATCGCAACGAGGAACTGATCGGCACTCGTGAGCCAAAAACCCCACGACTCCATTTCTGTCCACGCCGCCATCGCGGCCTTCGTCAAGTATTTCGATGGTTTGGGCAATGGAGTCACGACTATCGGTTCGTATTTCCGATCTTTCAACCGGTTCGGATTTCGTCTGAATGCGCCGCGCAATTCTAACACGGCGGTCGGGGTTCTCGGTCCGGACATGGATTCCAAAAATACCTGGGTTTTGTGGATACGCAAAATTTGCTGTTGGCCGGTAATTCCCCTCGATGCTGTAAGGCAGAAGCCCCCTATGGGGTCACGACAGCCACGCTGTCTCACTACGCGATGCGAGCCGCGTTGTGAATGCGGCATCGTGCTGCAACTTGCCGAAGCTTGGGTGTTGTTGCTACGAGCAGCGATCTTTCCTTTTTCTTTCTTGTCGGTCAGTCGGTGGCGAATCTGTTCGCGATGAAGGTAACGTTGCTGCCGAAATTGCATTGCGCGCGCGAATATTCTGCCGTAGCTTTTCGAATTCATAGTTCGCCTCGCAGCCGCAGCTGCGGCATCAATCCGGGGCCGCATCCCTTAGCCAAGCGAGATCGATAAGCCTCAGGAGAAATGGGATGTTGATTTCATTTCCGACCCTCGTTCTCGCTTCGCAACTGATCGTTACGGTCGCGGATGATGTTCCAAACTTCAACATTGAACGCGGATGCAAAATCGACAGCGCCTCCGCGTTCGACCCAAATGCAGGTTTGAACGCTACGATAAAGAGATGTGCGGACGACGAGCAGGCGGCAAAGGATCAGCTTCAAACGTTATGGTCGCAATCTGCGCCGTCCGACAAGAAAATGTGCATGGAGTTAACAACTGGCGACGCTTCGACCCCGCCAAGCTACGTTGAACTGCTGACGTGCCTTGAAGGCCAACAGTCGGCCCGAAAGCTACCGAAGGATTAGCAGGCAAGCGCGTCGTCTCTTGCACCAATGATGTACCGCTAGGCGACGCACAGTGGCCATGGCCCATGGCCTTGTCCCAGCGATCTACCTATTTTCTATTTCAAATCTGTTTCCTCGATCCATTGATCGATTTCTGAAGCGGTGATGATGCGTCGTATTGGTTGGTGAGGATTCAAAGTACCCGCTGACACTTTGAATCCATTTAGCACCATCGCTTTTGCAAATTGCTTGGCTTCCCTCTCAGTCGAGAAGGATTTCGTTTCTCTCGAAAACGGAGCGCGTGATGAAGAGGTAGCCACTCGCTCGGTGCTTGGAGCGAGACGTACCAGCGATTGCGGGGTAATTTGGCCACACTGGCCACCGTTTGCTTCCTTGAAACTCGTAAATTATCTCATGAGCGAAGCCAGTTGGCGGTGATCCAAATCAAAGCGTGACCACGAGCCTTGAAAAGAATCTTCTCGTGAGATTGCGTAAGATCAATGCGGTCCACTATCTGATCCGCTAAGTTCACTTTCGAGTGGTTGCAACGAGCCACAGCGCGGGCTGCGTCATTTAGCCTGTGGGCCAGGCGACATGCGGTTCGTTCGGGCAGGCTTCTCGTCCGCTCTTGAGCTCATAACGGACTCAAGTCGGACATCGCGCCATGTCCGAGAAGTGCCATGAACCGACGTAACTGTCCGCGTGACCGACCGAGCGAAATTTGGAGTGAAGTGGCGCGCGGAAGCGAGTATTGCTGCCCTGCGAGGAAGATTATTCGATGATCGAATCCGGCCCTAGCCGCACGGCACTTTTCACGTCGCTTATGCGAGCTTTGCACTCGCGTCACGATCCAACTCCCCTTCTAGATGACCCATGGGGCGACCGCCTCGTGCCAAACTCTGAGCGGGACGGGTTTTGCGAAAGGATTTTGGTGAGAATGGATTCAGAGGCCGGCCGCCCTACGAGCACCCGGCTCGATATTGGACAATTTCCTGCTGACCAATGTCGCCTATCCGGGCGTCGTAATTCGATCACGCTACGCGGAGGATGCGCTAAGGGCAGCAATGAATAGAGGGACCCGGCAGTATGTCTTGATAGGAGCCGGCTTCGACAGCTTTGCGCTCCGCCGCCCAGCCTTTTCCGAGACCCTCGAAATCTTTGAAATTGACCATCCGGCGACGCAGGCCTTTAAGGTTCGGCGCATCAAAGATTGCGGCATTTCGCTTCCTCCGTCTGTACATTTCGTCTCTGCCGACCTAGCGAACGAAGATCTTGCAGCAGCTCTGGCGCGATCTTCGTTTCGGAGGGACGAGCCAGCATTCTTCTCGTGGCTTGGCGTCACGGTGTACCTCACGCGGGAGGCCAATCTCGCAACACTGCATGCAGTTGCGAACGTTGGTGCGCCGGGAAGCGAACTCGTTTTTACATACGTTGATCAATCCGAGTTTGTCTCGGGCGGACCGCGGTCGCTAGGCGACGCGAACGTCAAAGCAGTGACAATGTTGGGAGAGCCTTTTTTATCTGGGTTCGATCCGAAGGAAATCGCGAACGATCTAATACGCGTTGGCCTTGAGTTGATCGAAGATCTCGACGGACAGAGAATGTCCGAGCGTTACAATAGAACTGGGGTAAATGCCCTGCAACCACCTGTCAGCCTGCACATTGCACTCACCCGCGTTCACTCAGCTTGACGTAATGTAGCTCGCCGCCGAACCCTCTTAAGGGACGGCCGATGTCTGAACTGGGTGTGCGCCGTGGAAAGGCGGCGCTTTCCAGTGGGTGTAAGTCCCACCCGGCAACCGCTCCAACCGGAAGCAACCGGAGCAGTCATGGAGGTAACAAAGTGGCTGAAGCCTTCGGTTAGCGTGTCACGAATTGGTGACAGCGCGAGTGTGCAGGCCGTAACGCGAGTAAACGCCGAGCAAACCTCGAAAAGGACGATGCGCAGGCCGACCCGACCTGTCCCTGTCGGAAACCTAATCCGGCTGGTACGTAAGGCCGAATCGCGCAATGCTTCTGCGTCATGAGAGAAGCTTACAGCCTGGTCTGGTCGGTGCTGGTATTATTGTTCCGGTCGCGCGTCTCGTTGGAAGCCGAGATCCTGATCCTTCGTCATCAACTTAACATCCAGCGACGGCACCTGCCGAAGAGACTGGCCTTCAGTGCCATGGATCGCTTGATCTTTGTGAGGCTGTATCGTTTGGCGCCGAATACCATCAAGGCGCTGACGATTGTGAAGCCGGACACCGTGATCCGTTGGTACCGTGCCGGTTTCAGATTGTATTGGCGCTGGAAATCAAGGCACCGTTGCGGTCGACCGACCGTACCGTTGGAAATTCGCCGGCTGATCCGCGAGATGGGCATCGCGAACCCGTTGTGGGGAGCGCCGCGTATCCATGGAGAGCTTCTCAAGCTCGGCATCGAGATCGGCTAGGACCAGCGTGGCCAAATATATGGCGCGGAGGAGGGTCCCTCCCTCGCAGGGATGGAAGACGTTCCTTCGCAACCATGCTGATGGCATTGCCGCATGGACCTCTTCGTCGTGCCGACGATCTCGTTCCGGCTGCTCTATGGATTGCTCATCGAGGGCCATGACCGGCGGCAGATCCTGCGGCCTGGGGTGACCGCGCACCCGACGGCCGAATGGATCGCCAATCAGCTTGCTGAAGCCTGTGGCTGGGAGCAAATCCCTCGTTACTTAATCAGGGACCGCGATCGCGCCTATGGCGAGATCTTTGTCCGCCGGGTTCGGTCGATCGGCATTCGCGATCTTCCGACGTCTTTCCGCTCACCCTGGCAGAACGCTACGCGGAACGGCTGATCGGCTCGATCCGCAGGGAATGCACTGATCATATCGTGATATTTGGCGAACGCCATCTGCGCCACGTGCTGCTGTCGTACATGGGCTATTACAACGGCACGCGCACTCACCTGTCATTGGACAAGGACGCGCCGATATCGCGCGCGGCCGAAAACGCGGGACGCATTATCTGTCGTCCGATCCTGGGCGGACTGCACCACCAATATGGCCGGATGTGATTTACGGTAGGCACAGCGGCTTGCTGGTTAGGCGACCAGCTTGAGCTTTGGCCACTTTTTTTCGGGCGACTGCTCGCCTGACGTATTCGTGCGCGGCTTGATGAAGTCGGCCCACGCCTGCAGCGCCTCGCGGCGTCGCGCGATCATCTCGCTGTCCCAGTATGACAGTTCAGCCTCATCGCCGATGCGATGCGACAGACAGAACTCCAGCACTTCACGGCGAAAATTGTGGTTCTTGTTATCGGCGCCCCAATTACGGAAGCTCGTGCGGCAGCCGTGCATGGTGGATTTGATGCCAGTTCGCTCGATGGTCCCAACAAGCGCGTTTGCCCGGAACGGCTGATGCGTCTCGGCGTGATCGGACGGGAACACGTACTTACCGGTGCGCGGCATCGAGCGGATGATCTCGATGGCCTGATCGGACAGCGGAACAAGATGCGGCTTCGACTCTAGCTCGCCCTTGATCTTCATCTTCTCGGCTGGAACCATCCATGTCGTTGCTTGGAAGTCGAGTTCGTCCCACTCCATCAGCCGGATTTCCTGAGAGCGCGCGACAGTGAGGATGCCGATCTCGACACAACGGGCAGCAACGCCGCCATCATACCGCAGGCCGGTCATCATCTGTGGCATCTTCGCGTAGGGTGCCGACCTGTGCCCCTTCTTGCGATGCAGCTTCCGGGGCGAGGGCAGCAGGTGTTTGAGGTTGCCGCGCCATGCGGCCGGGTTCTCGCCCGTGCGAAACTTCAACGCTTTGGCAGCGTCCATCAGCCGCTCGATCCGCTGGCGCGTCCGTGACGCCGTGACCGGCTTCACGCTCCAGATCGGCTTGAGCGCCTCCAGCACGTGCTCAGTGGTGATCTCGTGGACTTTCAGATCATGCAGGCTCGGTATGTCGCGGATGGAGCGCGCCCACTGCTTCTCCTCTTCCTGCGACAGACCCTTGCACCAGCCGGGGTATTGCTCCTCGGCAAATTCCTTGAACGTCTTGCCGCCCTGTGTTGTGGCCCGCTTCTTGACGCGCGGATCGACGCCATCGCGCTTCAAGGCGACCTTGTATTCGCGGGCCTTGTTGCGCGCGCTGCTTAACGTCAGTACGTCGCCGGCCGCGCTGTCGCGGTCGCCGATTTTGGCGAACTCTATTTGCGCTCGTTTGCCGTCAAGGTCGGTGAAGCGGAAAGCCCACGCTCGATCACCGCTCTCGCGCACGACCAGATAAAGCCCCCCGCCATCCGCATGGACGCCAGGTTGCAGCGATTTAACTTGGTTCGAATTGAGTGCCACTTTAACGTTCCCTTGCGCTTACCACTTACCGTCACGGATGCTTCGCTCGCGACGGTCAGTCGTTCCAAATGCGACCTATTTTGAATGTATGACCGTCACGGATACTTTGGAAGGGAGAGCCGCGTCAACTTACCGATTTTTCGCCAAAGGCGGCCGGCGTTCGGCGATTTTGGGTGAAGTCAGACGACAGCAGATGCGGATAACAATTTGAAAGTACAGGTAAATATAAATCTTGACGATGGCCAATGATGGCAGACGCAGCGCTCAGATTGGGTATATGATCCGTGACGGCATTCGGTAAGCTGATCCGAACCACGGCGTTCCGGCTGACGCTGGTCTATCTGTTGCTGTTTGCACTGTTTGCCGCCTCGCTGCTGGGCTATTTCGCCTGGAATACGCGGCGCATGATCACCGAACAGATATCAACCACCGTGAACGCGGAAATCAGCGAGTTGTCGGAAATCTTTGGGCGGCGGGGCTTGCGCGGCCTGGTTATCAACATCGAGAATCGGGCGTTGCGGCCGAGCGCCAATCTATATCTCTTGACCACGCCGAATGGGCAGGCGATTGCCGGCAATGTCGGCTCGCTGGCGCCCGGCGTGATGGGCACCACCGGCTGGTCCGAGACCGCCTACCGGCGGCTTGACGATCAGGACAACACGGACCACCGCGCGCTGGTGCGCGTCGACCAGCTGAGCAGCGGCTTCCGGCTCTTGATCGGGCGAGATCTGGAGGAGCGGCGGCGGCTGTTCGGCATCGTCGCGAAGGCGGCGCAATGGTCGATCCTGGTGGTCGTCGTCCTGGGCATCGGCGGCGGCATTTTTGTCGCGCGGCGCGTGCTGCGGCGGATCGATGCCATGACCGGCACCGCCCAACGCATCATGGCCGGCGATCTGGGCGGACGGCTGCCGGTCGGGCGCAGCGGCGACGAGCTCGACCGCCTGGCTGGAAACCTCAACGCCATGCTGGAGCGGATCGAAGCCCTGATGACGGGCTTGAAGGAAGTTTCCGACAATATCGCCCACGATCTGAAGACGCCACTGACGCGATTACGCAATCGCGCCGAAGAGGCGCTGGCGAAATCGGCCACCGAGGCCGAATACCGCGCGGCACTGGAACGGACCATCGAGGAATCCGATGGCTTGATTCGTACCTTCAATGCGCTGTTGATGATCGCGCGCGCCGAATCCGGGCAAGCGCGCGGCAACATGGATGACTTTGATGCCGCCGAGGTGGCCAATGGCATCCATGAACTCTATGAGCCGCTCGCCGAAGACGGCGGCATGAGCCTGCGCGTCAAGACCGGGTCGGTGCCGATCCACGGCAATCGCGAATTGATCAGTCAGGCGCTGGCGAATCTTGTCGAGAATGCCATCAAATATGGAAAGCCCGTTGCGCCGGCGCAGCCGGTGGGGGCGGTCGTCAGCATGGACGCGAAGCAGGTCCTGATCGAGGCCCGGCGCGACGGCGGCTGGGTGCTGCTCAGCGTCACCGATCACGGACCTGGAATTCCGGAAGCGGATCGCAAACATGCGGTGGAGCGATTCGTGCGGTTGGAGGCAAGCCGCACGCTGCCGGGCTCCGGCCTCGGATTGAGTTTGGCCGCGGCGGTCGCCACGCTGCATGGCGGCGAGCTCAGGCTCGGTGACGCCAGCCCGGGCCTGACCGCGACCCTGGCAATCCCGGCGCTGAAGGGCGCCAGCGACAGGCTTGCGGTTCAAACGCAGGATGTGCCACAGAAGGTGGCATGAATTCCTCCGCGCCGGGATACGCGGAAGCGAAGGTCAAATCCACCGCACTGGCCGCGCGGTTCGCGGACGGACCGCGTGTCGCCGCTTCCGTCAAAGCCGAACAAGGTCTGACGGTTTGGCTCGCCGAGCTCGAGCCGCAACAGGCGGCTGCGATCAAAGATCTCTTGGATCATCGCTTCGTCAGGCCCATCCTGCTCGGAATCATCGAATTCTCGCCCTATCTCTTCGACCTGATACGATCGGACGCGGCACGCCTGATCCGGCTGCTCACATGCGATCCTGAAGCGCATCTGGCTTGGCTGATCGAAACAGCCTCGCGCGAGGTGTTCGCAGTACCCGGCGAAACCGAAATAATGCGTCTGCTTCGCCGTACGAAATCGGAAGCGGCGCTGCTGATCGCGCTGTGCGACATCGGCGGGGTCTGGCCGGTGATGCGCGTGACGGCGGGGCTGACCGACCTCGCGGTTGCTTCCGTGCAGGCGGCGCTGCGCTACCTTTTGCGGCAGGAGGCCGTGCGCGGCAGGCTGTCGCCGCCGCAGCCGGATCGGCCTGAGGAGGGTAGCGGCCTGTTCGTGCTGGCCATGGGCAAGATGGGCGCTGGCGAACTCAATTATTCCAGCGACATCGATCTGATCGTGTTCTTCGATGCCGCGGCGCCGACGTTGGCGAGCGATATCGAGCCGCAGCCGTTCTTCGTGCGCGTCACGCAGGCTCTCGCGCGGCTGTTGCAACAGCGCACCGGCGACGGCTATGTGTTTCGCGTCGACCTGCGGCTGCGGCCGGATCCGGCCTCGACGCAAGTGGCAATCTCGACCGCCGCGGCGCTGCATTACTACGAGCGGGAAGGACGAACCTGGGAACGCGCCGCCATGATCAAGGCCCGGCCTTGCGCCGGCGATCTCAGGGCGGGCGAGGCAATGGTCGCGGAAATCGCGCCGTTCGTCTGGCGCAAGCACCTGGACTTCGCGGCGCTTGCCGATGTGCACGACATGAAACGGCAGATGCAGCTCTTTCGCGGCCAGAGCGAGGTCGCGGTCGAAGGCCACAACGTTAAGGTCGGGCGCGGCGGCATCCGCGAAATCGAGTTCTTTGCGCAAACCCAACAGCTCATCGCCGGTGGCAGGCATCCGGAATTGCGGGTGCGGCCGACCTTGGAGGCACTGGATGTGCTGGCTTCGAGCAACTGGATCACGTTCCAGGCCCGCGACGAACTCACCACGGCGTATGAATTCCTGCGCCGGGTCGAACACCGGCTGCAGATGGCCGCCGACGAACAGACGCATTCGCTGCCCGGCGATATCGCGGGCGTGGAGCGCTTTGCGAACTTTTTTGGTTACCAGGACCGCGAGGCTTTCGCGAAAGATTTGCTCGGTCATCTCAACGTCGTGCGGGGCCATTACGCAAAGCTGTTCGAGGGCGACGATCCCACGGGTACCGCCAAGCTACCAGATATCGACTACGATGCGGGCCCAGAGGATCCGCGACTGCTCGAGCATCTCATCACGCTCGGCTTCAAGAAGCCGAGCGCGGCGGCGCGGACGCTGCAGCAATGGATGGCGGGCGACTATCGCGTATTCCGGACCGAATCGACGCGCAACGCCTTTGTCGAGTTCGTGCCTGCGCTGATCGAGGGCCTCGCCGACGCCGAGGAACCGGATCGCGCGGTGACCGCGTTTGACCGCTTCCTGCAGGCGCTGCAGCGCGGCGGCCGGCTGATTACGCTGCTCAGCCAAAACCGTGACCTCGTGGCGCTGGTGGCGCTGGTACTTGGCGCGGCACCTCGGCTCGGCGATATGCTGGCGCGGCAGCCGCAGCTCATGGACGGCTTGATCGATCCGCGCTTCTTCGGCGCGATGCCGGATCAGCGCGAATTATCGGCGCGGCTTGCGGCGACGCTGAAGGACGCGGACTCGTATGAAGAATTCCTCGATCGCCTCCGCTTGTTCGGCCAGGAAAGCCTGTTCCTGATCGGCACGCGAATCCTGTCCGGCACGGTCTCCGCGCAGCAGGCGAGCACGGCCTTTGCCGACGTCGCCGAGGGTATCGTCCATACCGTGCATGGCCTCGTCACCGGACGTTTCGCGGCCCAGTACGGCCACATCAAGGGGCAGCAGACCGCAATCGTGGCGATGGGGCGGCTCGGCAGCCGTGAGATGACCGCTGCTTCCGACCTCGATCTGATCCTGCTCTATGACTTCGATGCGGAACATCCCGATTCCGACGGCGCGCCCTCGCTGCACGGCGCGCAATATTTCGCGCGCTTCACCCAGCGGCTGATCTCGGCCTTCACCACACGGACGAACTACGGCGTGCTCTATGAGATCGACATGCGGCTGCGCCCCTCGGGACGGGCCGGACCGGTCGCCTCGCGCATCCAGTCGTTTGCCGAATACCAGGAACACGAGGCATGGACCTGGGAGCATATGGCGCTGACGCGGGCGCGGGTCATTTCGGCCTCACCCGAGTTTCGCGCCCGAATCGAAAAGATCCTTCACGACGTGCTGATCCGACCGCGCGATCGCGCGGGCACCGCCAACGATGTCGCCGATATGCGTCGCGCCATCGCGCTGGAGAAGGGCGAAGACGATCTTTGGGACCTGAAATATGCTGCCGGCGGTCTGGTCGATATCGATTTTATCGGGCAATACCTGCAATTGGTTCACGCCGCCGAAAAGCCGGACATCCTGAGTGTGAATACGTCAGCGGTACTCGAGAATGCCGCCAAACTTGGCGTGCTCGGCCAATCGGAGGCCGAAATACTTCGCTCCGCGACGCGGCTCTATCACGACCTGACGCAAATCCTGCGGCTTTGCGTCAGCGACAAGTTCAAGCCGGAGGCGGCGGGTGAAGATCTGTTGCAGGTGATGGCGCGGGCGGGGGACGCGCCGGACTTTTCGGCGCTGGAGGCTCGGGTCAAGGAGACGCAGAGCGAGGTGCGGCGGGTGTTTAGGGCAATTATAGAGGGATGATCTAGTCCGAAAACCGGTATCCATGCCCTCGGGTCAGGCCCAAGGGCATGTTGTTCGGGATCATGCGCTAGGCCGCCGCCGATATTCCGGTCTTGGTGTCGCGCGGATCGCGCGGCAGCGAGACATAGACTACGGTGCCGGTGCCAAGCTTCGAGCGCAGTCGCATCGAACCGCCGTGCAGATGGGTCAGCGATCGCGCAATCGCGAGCCCCAGCCCCGAACCGTGATAGGTCTTGGTGAGCTGGCTTTCGACTTGCTCGAACGGCCGGCCGAGCCGCGCCAGCGAATGCGGCGCGATACCGATGCCGGTGTCGGCAATCATCAGCACGATATTGTCGTCGAGCAATCGGGTGCGGACGATCACCTTGCCGCCGTCGGGCGTGAATTTCACCGCGTTGGACAAAAGGTTGACCAAAATCTGCTTGGCGGCGCGGCGGTCGGCCACCACGGAGATTGCCTGCTCGATGTTCGCATCGATCACCAGGTGCTTGTCGTGGGCGCGACCCGCCACCACGCGCAGCGATTCGGCGAGTGTCTTGGAGATATCGAGCGGCTCCATGTCGAGTTTCATCCGTCCGGCCTCGATCTTGGACATGTCGAGGATGTCGTTGATGACTTCCAGGAGATAGTGACCGCTGGTCAGAATGTCGTGGCAGTATTCCTGATACTTCTCCGAGCCGAGCTGGCCGAACATGCCGCTTTCCATGATCTCGGAGAAGCCGATGATGGCATTGAGCGGCGTGCGCAGCTCGTGGCTCATATTGGCGAGGAATTTCGACTTGGTCTGGTTGGCTTCCTCGGCGCGAGTCTTCTCCCTGGAATATTTCTCGGCGAGGTCGGCGAGTTCGATGGCCTGGCGCTCCAGCGCCGCCTGCGAGCGTTTCAGATCGATGACGGTGGCGCGCAAGCGCAAATCGTTGTCGACCAGTTTCTGCTCGTGCTCCTTGATGCGGGTGATGTCGGTGCCGACCGAGACGTAGCCGCCGTCCTTGGTGCGGCGTTCGCTGATATGCAGCCAGCTGCCATCCTCGAGCTGCGCCTCGAAGGTCCGCGCGCCCGGCGCCTGATTGGCGTTCTCGTGCAGCCGGGTCCTGACCTCGGGCATGCTGCCGACCTCAATGATGGTCTCATAGGAGGTTCCGGGAATCACCGCCGAGTCCGGCAGCCGGTGCAGCTTCTGGAAGTGCGAATTGCACAGCACCAGCCGGTCACCCGCGTCCCACAGCACGAACGCCTCGGGGATGGTCTCGATCGCGTCGCGCAGCCGGACGTCGGCCTCGACGGTCTTCTCCGCGAGGCTCTTCTGCTCGGTGATGTCGACGGCAATGCCGATAAGGTGCATGCTTGAATCGGCGGCGACCTGGTTGAATTCGCAGCGAACGCGCAGCCAGATCCAGTGGCCGTCGACATGCTTCATGCGAAAGGTCTGATCGATGTGATCGATCTTGGAGGAAATGAGCTGGTCGGCGATTTCGAACAGATCGATATCGTCGGATTTCACCAGCGCGTTGACTTCGCCGAAGGTAAGGAGATCACTGCGGTTCTCAAGACCAAGCATCGTGAACATCGACTGCGACCAGAAGATGCGGCCGCGCGACAGGTCCCAATCCCATAATCCGCAGCGGCCGCGATTGAGCGCGGTATCGATCCGCCCGCGTACCGCGTCATTGATGAGGTCGCCTTCGCGGGCGCGGGTCGATTGCCAGTGGAATGCAAAGCCGAGGATCAGCACGACGAAACCGGTCGTGGCCGACAGCGTCACCGAGAGCGCGGCATCCGATCCCCAAAGCGGGTCGTTCCTTTCCTGGATGACGATGATCTGACCGGGCAACGACTTGATGAGACGCGCGATCGCCAGCGCGCCGTTGCCGTTCGGCAGCGTCATGTCGCTGGTTTCGTTTTGGAGATTTGGCGCAGCGAGCAACTGGGCGGTAGAGATCTCGTCGAGAACGCGATCGGCTTCGCCGAAATTGGATTCGGCGGGGATGCGGGCCAAGATACGACGGTCGACGCCGCCCGTGACGATGACATGGCGGCCGACCGCAAAGCCCCACGGCGGAATGAGATCGGGCATCAGGGTTTGCAGCTGTTCAATATTGGCGAGGCGCGTCTGCCGCGCCGCCGCAAGACGGTCGATGCGCTCGGAAAGCATGTCCGCCAACGCCACCAGGTCGCGCTTGTTGGTCGCACGCTTTTGCCGATTCTGGTCGACCACTTGAACGAAAGCGCCGAGGCAGATGGTGATCAGGAAGGCGATGATAAGGGTAGGCACGGCGCGCCGAAGCGCCGGCTCCGCGATCAAAAGCCTATGGTAGGCCGGCTTCGCGATCGATTGCGCCAATCCCTTGATCGAATCGGATTGGACGCACGCGTTCGTCGCATGCGCACGCGCCATGCCTTAGACCCCCACCGGATTCTTTTCCGCACCGTTCGAACGAACCCCAGGCCCTCTCGAATCACAGCGATTTGAATCCAGTTTTTGCGGGCTGTCGAGAGTCAACGATTCGTTAAAGCGAAATAAATGCTATCCAACGCGAAATCGTGAATCCGAAAGTGAGTCCGAAACGTGAACGCGGCGGTTGCTGCTACGCGTGCGGCGGCTCGGCGTGACTGATCACGCGCTTTACGGTCGGGAACGCGCGGCGCAAGGCGCGTTCGATCTCGTCGACGTTCTCGTGAACCTTGATCACGCTCATCGACGGCGCGGCCCGGCAATGGAAGTTCACGATTTCGCCGGCGTCGGTATTGCGAACACGCACGTTATGGATGTCTTGTATCGCGCTGTCGGCGGCAAACCGCGACAACGCCGTCTTGATCGTCTCGACGCGATCGGGCGCAGCGTCGGTGCCGAGCGGCAATTCCGGCTGCAGCGGCTCGATATGGGTGTCGACCTCGAGGTCCTCGCCGAAGTCGTCACGGATGCTGCGTTCCAGGTCGTGGGCGATATTGTGCGCCGCGGTAAGTGTCATTTTGCCGTCGACTTCGAGATCGATGCCGACGATGAGCTTGCCGCCGAGATCGTGGACCGTGACGTGGTGCACGGCGAGGCCGGAATTGCGCGCGATCACCATGATACGTTCGCGCACGCTCTCATTGCTGCGTGCGACCGGCACGGTGGTGAATGTCAGGTCGGCATCGCCGAGCGCGGCGCCGACCGCCTCCTGCGCCTTGCGCTTGATGTCGTCGACGCGGTCGATCGGATAGGTGCGCGGCACCTGCACGACGGCGTCGACGAAGTGCGTCGGGCCGACCATTCGGACCCGCAACCGTTCGACGCCGACCACGCCGGGCACCGCCCTGATCGCGGCTCTGGCTTTCTCCGACGCGCCTTCAGGGGCACGGTCAAGCAACGTTTCGACGGTGGAGCGCGCGAGCCGCAGGCCGAGCAGCGCGATCACGACGGCAACGGCGATGGCGGCGGCGGCATCGCCCCACCAGTAACCCAGTCCCGCCAGCGCAAGCCCGACGATGACGGCGACCGAGCCAAGCACGTCGGATGCGAAATGCAGCGCATCGGCAGCCAGCGCCTGGCTCTTGGTATCGCGCGCTGTGCGATGCAGCGCAAACGAGCGCCAGAGATTCACGGCGATATCGATCAACAGCACGATGAAGGGAATGGCCGAGATCGTCGGCGGCGGCGCGCCCTCGCGCAGGCGGCTCCAGGATGCGACCAGAATGCCGCCCGAGAGCACGTACAGCATCGCGATGACGCCGAGGGCGGAGATACTCTCGAGCTTGCCATGGCCGTACTGATGCTCCTCGTCCGCCGGGCGGTCGGAAACTTGCACCACGAGCCAGGTGAGGACGGTCGCAATCAGGTCGACCGAACTATGCAGGGCCTCGGAGATCAGCGCGAGGCTGCCGATCAGGATGCCGACCACGAATTTGGCCGCGGCCATGGTGGCACTGGCGATGATCGAAATCGCCGCGACGGAGGATTTGACGTTGTGGATGGGAGCGCTCATGCGCTTTCGGGTGTAGCAGGGGGCTTGCGAACATGAAAGCGCCGGTCAGCCACTACTCGATCGCATAGCGATTGTTGCGAATCGTTCTGACTTTAAAGAGCGGCATCAAAGCGTCACGACGATCTTGCCGAGATGCTTGTTGGCTTCCATGTGCTGGAATGCCTTGCCGATATCGTCGAACGCAAAAACCTTGTCGATCGGCAGTTGCAGCTTGCGCCCTTCCACCGCGCCCCAGATGTCCCTGCGGACTTGCTCGAAGATCTCGCGGATTTCCTCGATGGTGCGGGTGCGGAAGGTGACGCCGATATAATTGATGCGGCGCGCGGCATGCAGGTCGAAGTTGAAATCGGCATGGGTGCCGCCGAGCCGGCCGACATTGACGATACGGCCCTTGATCTTGGTGGCGGCGAGATTTTGGCTCGCGACTTTCCCGGAGACCTGATCGACGATCAGGTCGACGCCTTCGCCGCTCGTTGCTTTCAGTACTTCATCCACCCAGCCGGGATCGCTGGAATCCACCGCAAGGTCCGCGCCGAATTCCTTCAGGCGCCCGCGCCGCGTCGCATCCGTCGAAGAGCCGATCACGGTCTTCGCGCCCTTGAGCTTTGCGATCTGCATCGCCATCAACCCGACGCCGGAGCTTGCGCCCTGGATCAACACGGTCTGGCCGGGCTGCAGAGCGCCGTTGGTCACGACCGCATTGTGCATGGTGGCGATTGCGACGGGCAGGGTGGCGGCTTCCTCGAAATTCATATTGGAGGGGCTGCGGAACAACCGGCCGTGGTCGGCCAGCGTGTATTCCGCAAACGCTGCGCCGCCCGAGCCCATGATCCTGTCGCCGATCTTGACGCCCCTGGCTTCCGGTCCAAGCTCGGCAACCTCGCCGGCCCATTCCATGCCAAGCACCGTGCCGACGCCGCCGGCGCTGCCATGGGCATGACCTTTGGTCATGCCCAGATCGGCGCGATTGAGCCCGCAGGCATGCACGCGGACCAGCACTTGCGTGCCCTTCGGCGCGGGTTTGGCGACCTCGGCGATGGAAGCGCCACTGGCGCCGTAAACATAAGCTTTCATGGGATCATCTCTTCCAGGTAGCGTGAGCCGTTCATTCCGCGGCCTGTCGTTGCCCGCCGGACATCATCCCTTCGAGCCGGCCGCGGATGATGGTTTCGGCCTCGCGCATGATGCGTGACACGAGCTCAGCACAGGAGGGAATGTCGTGGATCAATCCCTGCACTTGCCCTGCAGACCAGATGCCTTCATCGGCATCGCCTGACGCGTAGACCATCTTGCCGCGCGCGCCAGCCACGAGATCGCGGACCTGCTCGAAGGTAGCACCCTCCTTCTCCATGGCGACGACCCTGGTAGAGATCGCGTTCTTGGCGACGCGCGAGGTGTTGCGCATGGTGCGGAAGATCAGCTCGGTCTCGCGCTCGTCGTTGGCGACGATCTTTTCCTTGATCAATTGATGGATCGGGCTCTCCTTGGTGCACATGAAACGCGTGCCCATGTTGATGCCCTCGGCCCCGAGTGCCAATGCGGCGACCAGGCCCCGGCCGTCACCAAAACCGCCGGAGGCGATCATCGGAATCTTCACCTTGCCGGCGGCGACCGGAATCAGGATCAGGCCGGGGGTATCGTCCTCGCCGGGGTGGCCGGCGCATTCGAAGCCGTCGATCGAGATCGCATCGACCCCCATTCGCTCCGCCGACAGCGCGTGGCGGACGCTGGTGCATTTGTGCACGACCTTGATGCCGTGTTTCTTGAATTCGGTGACATGCTCCTGCGGCTTGTTGCCGGCCGTCTCGACGACCTTGATGCCGCTCTCGATGATGGCCTGACGGTATTCTGCGTAGGGCGGCGGCTTGATCGATGGGAGGATGGTGAGGTTGACGCCGAACGGCTTGTCGGTCATGTCGCGGCAGCGCGCGATTTCCTTGGTGAGATCTTCCGGCGTCGGCTGCGTCAGCGCGGTGATGAAGCCGAGCGCGCCGGCATTGGCAACGGCGGCGACCAGCCCGGCACGGCCGACCCATTGCATGCCACCCTGGACGATAGGGTGTTCGACGCCGACGAGTTCGGTGAATCGCGTCTTGATCATATCTGCCCTCTGTCTCCCGACGCGGTTGATCACGCGCCTGTTTTGCGAGATTTCGGAGGGCAGGATGGCGGCATGCCCGGCAAAAGTCTACCGGGCGCGAAAGCGGCTCGGGCAGTCCGATCATGCAAAGGCGAGGGCCGTTGTTTCCACGGGGCGGACAATTCCGTCATATCGTGCGGCGATTTTCGCGCCGGGCGAGCGGCGCCGGCACCGTGTCGAGCGCCGGCGCCGGTTCGCCGTCAACCGCCCATTTCCTGGCCGACGGAGCCTTGTCAGGCAGCGGAGGCGGATCGTGCCGCGGCCGAAGCCTCTTCGTCGAACGCCGCGCTGATATCGCGCATGCTGATGACGCCGGCGAGGTTGTAATCGTCGATCACCGGCAGATGGCGGATGTGGTGCCGCTTCATGAGATGACGCACGTGCTCGAGCGTGTCGGTCGAACTGCAGGCAACCAGTTGCTGCACTGAAATCAACTGCGAGACCTTGACGTTGATGCCGGCGACGCCATGTTCGGCAATCGCGCGAACGACGTCGCGCTCGGTGAACATGCCGGCCGCGGTATTACCTTCGGTTCGGACGACGTCCTTGACCACGAGCGCGCTGATATTGCTGGCGCGCATCAATTGCGCGGCAACGGCGACAGTTTCGTTCATGCGAACCGTCACGACGCGCGAAGCTTTCTTGCGCAGGATGTCTTTGACTTGCATCGCAACCTCCTTGGTCAACGGCCGAGCATTTGCTGGGGAGCATCTTGGTATACAATATGCCAATTGTCAATGTCCTCGAAGAACAAGATTTAGGACACGAGTGGATTACATAAACGGCAGCAGCATTGACGTTCCAGCAGTGGCAGATGGTTCGGCGACAGCAAGCGAGTGGCCGCGACAACGGGGCCGAATTCGTCCGTTGTATTCTGCATACAGCCGTTCGCGCAAAAAAGAGGCGAGCCGAAGCTCGCCTCTTTGCATTGAGTGTAACGATGATCAGGCGGGCTTGACGTCCCGTGCCCCGGCCTCCGCGGTCGCGGCCTCGTTGCCAAGGATGAAGGCGCGCCGGATCGGCTTGATCACCAGCAAGGCCAACAGCGCCGCGGTGGCGTTGAGCGCAACCGCGATCACGAACACCGCCTGCCAGCCATATTTGGCGGACACGATGCTCGCGAGCGGCACCAGCAACGAGGCGGTGCCTTTTGCCGTGTATAACATGCCGTTGTTGGTGGTTGCGAACTTGGCGCCGAACGTATCGCCTGATGTCGCAGGAAACAGGCTATAGATTTCGCCGAACACACCGAAATAAACCGCGGTCGCCAGCACGAACACGATCGGGATGTGACCATAGACCGACAGCGTCAGCAGCATCAGCGCTCCCGTGCCGAAAGCGATGAACATCGTGTTCTCGCGGCCGATATGGTCGGAGATCCATCCGAAAAGCGGACGGCCGAATCCGTCGAAGATACGGTCGAGCGAAATCGCAAAGGTCAGCGCGGCCATCTGGAAGCCGAGCATGCTCACCGGTTCGTTGGCGATCTTGAAGTCGTGGGCGATCGGCGCGATTTGCGCCGCGGTCATCAAGCCGCCGGCGGCAACCATCACGAACACGACATACATGATCCAGAAGATCGGGCTGCGTAGCACCTGCGGCGGCGTGAAATCGATCTTGGTTTGCGGCAAATTTAGCTGCTTCTTTTTCGCCGGCATCGCCACCGACGGCGAACGCAGGAAGAAGGCGAGGATGAACACGATCAATCCCTGTCCAATTCCGAAGATAAAGAATGCGCTCTGATAGCCGCTCGAGGCGATCATGCTCGCGATCGGCACCACCGTGAGCGCAGCACCCGCGCCGAAGCCCGCGGCAGTGGCGCCTGCCGCGAGGCCGCGGCGGTCGGGAAACCATTTCAGCGCGTTGCCGACGCAGGTGCCGTAAACGGCGCCCGCGCCTACGCCGCCGACGATCGCTGCAACATAGAGCAGCACCAACGTGTCCGCATAGGAGTTCAAGATCCAGGCAAGCGCGATCATGACGCCGCCGAACATGATGACGATGCGCGGACCGTATTTGTCGACGAACCAGGCTTCGATCGGCACCAGCCAGGTCTCGGTCACCACGAACAGCGTGAAGGCGAGCTGGATCGCAGCGCGACCCCAGTGATATTTCGCATCGATCGGATCGACGAACAGCGTCCAGCCGTATTGCAGGTTCGCGATCATCGCCATGCAGACGATACCCATGGCGAGTTGCATCCAGCGGAAGGACGGACTTTCCGCCATTGGCGCGGTCGGTTGCGTAGTGGCGGTCATGGGTCCTCCCTAGCCGCGTTTTTGTGTTATCCGAGCGTCGCCGGTCGCTATTTTTGTATGTGATATGCCAGCGTGCAAGTCATTCTTCCGTCGCAGGGGAAACCGCGCACTAATGTCGCAGGCCGCGAGGCGAAACATACCGTCGCTTGCAATGCAGCAAGAATCCGGCGATCGACATTCGAAATGGCGAAAAAGCAGCCGGAAGCCGGCGGCTCTTGGGGTGATTCCAACCGAGATGGTGGCCGGCTACTCGGCTGCCTGCTTGCGCGGCGGATCGAGTGCGCCGGAATCGTGGATTTCAGCGACCTGCTGATCGCTGTACCCCAAGACGTGACGCAATATCTCGTCGGTGTGTTCGCCAAGCAGCGGCGAGCGGACCACCTCGCTTGGGCTGTCGGAGAGCTTGATTGGGTTGCCGACCGAGAAATACTTGCCGCGGGTCGGGTGATCGACCTCGACCACCGTGCCGGTCGCGCGCAACGACGGATCTTCGATCAACTCCTTCATCGACAGGATCGGGCCGCAGGGGATGTCGTGGGTGTTGAGGATCTCCATGGCCTCGAATTTGGTCTTGGTCATCGTCCATTGCTCGATGCGCGCGAAGATTTCGTTCAGCCGCGACAACCGGGCGGCGGGTTTTGCGTAATCGGAATGCGTCTTCCAGCCGGGCTCGCCGATGACGTCGCAGATCTTCTCCCACACCGGCGCCTGGGTGATGAAGTAGATGTAGGCGTTGGGATCGCTCTCCCAGCCCTTGCATTTCAGGATGCGGCCGGGCTGGCCGCCGCCGGAGTCGTTGCCGGCGCGCGGCACGGCATCGCCGAACGGAATGCCTTCGCCGTACTGGCTGTACTCCGTGAGCGGGCCATGGGCAAGGCGCTGCTGGTCGCGCAGCTTGACGCGCGCCAGATTCAGCACGCCGTCCTGCATCGCGGCGGTGACCCTTTGACCCCTGCCAGTCTGGGTGCGCTGATAAAGCGCGGTGACGATGCCGAGCGCCAAATGCAATCCGGTGCCGCTGTCGCCGATCTGCGCGCCGGTGACCAGCGGAAGTCCATCGCGAAAACCGGTGGTCGACGCCGCGCCGCCGGTGCATTGCGCGACGTTCTCATACACCTTGCAGTCCTCGTAAGGCCCGGGGCCAAAACCCTTGATCGAGGCCACGATCATCTTCGGATTGATGCTCTGGATTTTCTCCCAGGGAAATCCCATGCGATCGAGCACGCCGGGGCCGAAATTCTCCACCAGCACGTCGCAGGTCTTGATCAGCGCGGTCAGAACTTCCTTGCCCTTGGCGTTCTTGGTGTCGAGGGTGATCGAGCGCTTGTTGTGGTTGAGCATGGTGAAATACAGGCTGTCGACCTTGGGAATGTCCTGCAACTGGCCACGGGTGATGTCGCCAACGCCTGGACGCTCAATCTTGATCACATCGGCGCCGAACCATGCCAATAATTGCGTGCAGGTCGGTCCCGATTGGACGTGGGTGAAATCGAGAATGCGAACGCCCTCAAGCGCCTTGGTCATCTTACTCTCTCCATAACTGTAACGTCGTCATGCCGGCCAACGGATCGGCGGCGGGGGATGACATCGATGGGTCGGCCGTTTCATTTCTTCTTCAAAACGCTTTGCGGATTAAGATTGCCGATCCGCCCGCTCTCGGAACCGGACGCCGGATCGATCACGGCGTTGATCAGAGTCGGTCTGCCCGAATCCATCGCCGCGTTCACAGCGCGCTTCAGCTCGTCCGGCGTGGTCGCATTGACGCCGACGCCGCCGAACGCCTCCATCATCTTGTCGTAGCGCGATCCCTTGACGAAGACGGTCGGCGCAACGTCGGAACCGCCGGTCGGATTGACATCGGTTCCGCGATAGATGCCGTCATTGTTGAAGATGACGACGCAGACCGGCAGGTTGTAGCGGCAGATGGTCTCGACCTCCATGCCGGAGAAACCGAACGCGCTGTCGCCTTCGACCGCGAGCACCGGCTTGCCGGTTTCGATGGCAGCCGCAATGGCAAAGCCCATGCCGATGCCCATCACGCCCCAGGTGCCGACGTCGAGCCGCCTGCGCGGCTTGTACATGTCGATCACGCCGCGCGCGAGGTCGAGCGTGTTGGCGCCTTCATTGACCAGGATCGCATCCGGCCGTTCCTTGACGATGGTCCTGAGTGCACCGAGCGCGCCGTGGTAATCCATCGGCGATTTGTTGTTCATCAGCCGCGGCGCCAGCTTGGCGATGTTTTCCTCACGCTTCGACTTGACCGAGCTGACCCAGTCGGCCGGCGGCGCCGGCCAGTTGGCGCCCATGCCTTCGAGCAGCGCGGTCACGCAAGAGCCGATATCGCCGACCACGGGAGCGGCGATCTCGACGTTGGAATCCATTTCCTTCGGCTCGATGTCGATCTGGATGAACTTCTTGGGCCGATCGCCCCAGGCCTTGCCCTTGCCGTGCGACAATAGCCAGTTGAGACGAGCGCCGATCAGCATCACGACGTCGGCATCCCTCAGCACGGTCGAACGCGCCGCGCCTGCGCATTGTGGATGCAGGTCGGGCAACAGGCCCTTGGCCATGCTCATGGGAAGGAAAGGGACGCCGCTCTTTTCGACCAGCGCGCGGATATCGTCGTCGGCCTGTGCGTAGGCTGCGCCCTTGCCGAGGATGATGAGGGGGCGTTTGGCGCTTTTCAGGACATCGAGGGCGCGCCTGACGGAGCTCGGGCCGGGGATCTGAGCCGGTGCGGGGTCGATCACCTTGACCAGCGACTTCGCGCCGTCGTCCGCGCTCATCACCTGGGCGAAAAGTTTGCCGGGCAAATCGAGATAGACGCCGCCAGGACGGCCCGATACCGCGGCGCGGATCGCGCGCGCCAAACCAATGCCGATATCGCCGGCGTGCAGCACGCGGAACGCCGCCTTGCAGAGCGGCTTTGCGATCGCGAGCTGGTCCATCTCTTCATAGTCGCCCTGCTGCAGGTCGACGATCTCGCGCTCCGATGAGCCCGAGATCAGGATCATCGGGAAGCAGTTGGTGGTGGCGTTGGCGAGCGCGGTCAGGCCGTTGAGAAAACCGGGCGCCGACACTGTCAGGCAGACGCCGGGCTTCTTGGTCAGAAAGCCTGCGATCGCCGCCGCATTTCCGGCATTCTGCTCGTGACGAAACGAGATGACGCGGATGCCCGCGGCCTGCGCCATGCGGCCGAGGTCGGTGACCGGAATGCCCGGCACGCCGTAGATGGTGTTGATGCCGTTGAGCTTCAGCGCATCGATCACGAGATGAAAGCCGTCCGTCAGCTCCTGGGTGTCAGCCGCCGGTTCGGCCTTGGTCGCGGTGTTCAGCATGGGCCGTTCTCCCTGATCGTCTCTTCGAGGACGAATTGATTGCCGTCTGATGTGAAAATCGCGATGGTCACACAAGTTCCTGGCCGTGCGCCTCGACATAGGCGGCAAGGCCGAGGGTGTGGTCGCGCGCGCGCTTCTCGGCAAGCTCGGTATTGCGCTCTTCGAGGGCTTCGATGATCGCCAGATGCTCGGGCAGGGAGGTTGCGATGCGGTCGACGCGACCGATCGTGAGCTGCCGAAAGCCTCGCACATGCAAGAGGATATCGTTGGTCATATCGACCAGCACCGGCGACTCCGAGAGCGAGATCAGCGCCTGATGGAAGGCGATGTTGGCCTTGGAATATTCCTCGACGTGATCCTGCGGCAGACGGTCCCTGCCGAAATTCTTGAAGAAGTCGCGCAGCGCCGAAATGTCCTTTTTGCGCGCGGTGGTCGTGATCAGCCGCGCCGCCATGCTCTCGAGCGCGGCCCAGGCCCTGATCATGTCGACGATCTCGTTCTTGGTCCGACGTACCACCACGATGCCGCGGCGTGGCACCGTCTTCACGAAACCGTCCTGCTCCAGCATCGCAATTGCTTCGCGGATCGGCGTGCGACTGACGCCGAGGCGCTCGGATAGCGCGCGCTCGTCGAGCATCACCGGCTCGGGCGTCGCATAGATGTCCATCTTCAGGATGGCTTCCTTGAGGGCCTCATAGGCCTTGTTCTTGAAGCTCGTCTCGGGGGCAATGCGAACGATCGTAATATCTGCGTCGGCCATGGTGAGCGGCGCCTTGGTGTGTTTCCGTATGAGCACGACGTGGCTCCTCTTCGGGGGAGGCGTCTTGTAATCGAAGAATACCAGCAAGATTTTTGGCATACCAGATGCCAGACTGTCAAGTTGCCCCGTGTTTTCGGCGTTTCCATTTATCCGCTTGTCTTGACATCGTCATCTCTGGCATACCAAATGCCATAAAACGACGCCCGGGAGGAAGCCTCAATGTCGAATTCCAAAGACGCGGTCCGCAAGGTGCTCGATCAGGTCAAGGCGGACAAGCGTACCAGCCTGACAGCGCCGGAAGGCAAACTGGTGTGCGACGCCTACGGAATTCCGGTTCCGCGGGAAGGCGTGGCCAGATCGGCAGCCGAGGCCGCGAAGATCGCAGCCGGTATGGGTTTCCCGGTCGTGATGAAAATCGTCTCGCCCGACATTCTCCACAAGACCGAGGCCGGCGGCGTCGTGGTCGGCGTCAAGACCGCCACTGAGGCTGAAACTAGCTACGAGACCATTCTCGCCAACGCCAAGAAGTACAAAGCCGACGCCAAGATCGAAGGCATTCAGGTTCAGCAGATGCTGGTCGGCGGCACCGAGGTTATCGTCGGCGCCATCACCGACGGCTCATTCGGCAAGCTGGTGGCCTTTGGCCTCGGAGGCGTGCTGGTCGAGGTCCTGAAGGACATCACCTTCCGCCTGGCGCCCGCGACCAGGCAGGACGCGCTCTCGATGCTCGACGGCATCCAGGCCCACGACATGCTGAAGGGCGTGCGCGGCGGCGATCCCGTCAACCGCGAAGCACTCGCCGAAATCGTCGTCAAGGTGTCGCAGCTCGTCAGCGATTTCCCCGAGATCGTCGAACTCGATCTCAACCCGGTATTCGCCAGCAAGAAGGACGCGATCGCCGCCGATGTGCGCATCGTCGTCGACTTCGACCACAAGCCGCGCCCGGCACCGCGCTCGAACGAGGAAATCGTCACCGCGATGAACCGCATCATGCAACCAAAGGCGGTTGCAGTGATCGGCGCCTCCGCCGAGGACGGCAAGATCGGCAACTCGGTGATGAAGAACCTGATCAACGGCGGCTACAAGGGCGAGATCTATCCGATCCATCCGAAGGCTGCCGAAATTCTCGGCTACAAGGCCTATAAGAGCGTCAAGGATGTAGCCGGCGTGATCGACACCGCGGTGTTCGCAATCCCCGCAAAATTCGTCGCCGGGGCACTTGTCGAATGTGGCGAGAAGAAAATTCCCGGCGCCGTTCTCATCCCTTCCGGCTTTGCCGAGGCCGGTGCGCCCGAGCTACAGGCCGAAATCGTTGAAATCGGCAACAAGTATAACGTCCGCCTGATGGGACCGAATATCTACGGCTTCTACTATACCCCCGCCAATCTCTGCGCCACGTTCTGCACCGCCTACGACGTCAAAGGCCATGCGGCGCTATCGTCGCAATCCGGCGGCATCGGCATGGCCATCATCGGCTTCTCGCGCTCTGCGAAAATGGGCGTCTCCGCGATCGTTGGGCTCGGCAACAAATCCGACATCGACGAGGACGATTTGCTAGCCTTCTTCGAGCAGGATCCGAACACCAACCTCATCGCGCAGCACTGCGAAGACCTCAAGGACGGCCGCGCCTTTGCGGAAGCCGCCAAGCGCGTCTCCAGGAAGAAGCCGGTGGTGGTGCTGAAAGCGGGCCGCACCTCGGCCGGTGCCAAAGCCGCTTCGTCGCACACCGGCGCGCTCGCCGGCAACGACAAGATCTACGAGGACGTGTTCAAGCAGTCCGGCGTGATCCGCGCCCGTAGCTTAAGGCAATTGCTCGAGTTCGCGCGCGGCATCCCGGTGCTGCCGACCCCGAAGGGCGAGAACATCCTGATCATCACCGGCGCCGGCGGCTCGGGCGTGCTGTTGTCGGACTCGGTGGTCGACAACGGCCTGTCGCTGATGACGATGCCGCCGGATCTGGACGCGGCCTTCCGCAAATTCATCCCGCCGTTCGGTGCGGCCGGCAATCCCGTCGACATCACCGGCGGCGAGCCGCCGATCACCTATGTCAACACCGTCAAGCTCGGGCTATCGGATGAACGCATCCACTCGCTGATCCTGGGTTACTGGCACACCATCGTGACGCCGCCGATGGTATTCGCCCGCAACATGGTCGAGGTGAAGAAGGAGATGGAGGCCAAGGGTTTCGTGAAGCCGATGGTCGCCTCACTCGCCGGCGACGTCGAGGTCGAGGAGGCGGCCGAGTATCTCTACCAGAACGGCATCCCGGCTTATGCCTATTCGACCGAGCTGCCGGTCGAGGTGTTGGGCGCCAAATACAAATGGGCGCGCGGGGCGGGGCTGCTCTAATGGGAACTTGTTCCGCTGTGAATTTTGTCGCAGCGGAACCGGAACATACAAGCGTCCTCCGTGGTTGAACGCATCACAAACCACTGGAGGACAGAATGAAGAATAGTCTTGCTGTTACGCTGATAGGCGCTTCGCTGTTGGCGTCGAGCGCGGCCTTTGCGCAATCGACCACCGCAGCTGGTGCTGCCAATGGCGCGCGGGCAGGCGGCGAAGTTGCCGGCCCTGTCGGCGAGATCGTGGGCGGCACCGTCGGCGCGGCCGTCGGCGCAGGCCTCGAGATACCGAATGCCGTGATCACCTCGGTCGAGCGCGAGCGGGCGCCGTCGGTCGTGGTCCGCGAGCGCGTCGTGGTCGGCGAGCCGCTGCCGCCAGAAGTCGAGCTGCGGCCGGTTCCGAGCTATGGCGAATACCGCTATGCCGTGGTCAACGACCGCCGGGTGATCGTCGAGCCGCGAACCCGCAGGGTCGTCAAGATCATCGATTGATCGGGTGAGGGCCATTGATCCTCGCGGGATGGTTATTCCGCGAGGATTTTCTTGTCAGGCCGCGTTGTCGTTGGACCGGCGCGAGCGCTGCAGTGTCCAATCAAAACCGGCAGTAGCGGCGAGACCGAAGCAGGCCGCCAGCGCATCGACGACAAAATCTTCGATCCTCGCGTGCCTTCCCGGCGCCCAGAGCTGCAGGATCTCAAGGACTCCGATCATAAGCACTGCCGTCGGCGATGTGAGCAGCCGGCTTTGGGTATAGGCCGAACCGAATGCCAGCCCGATCAGGACGAAGGCAAGCACATGCTCGCCATCCTGGCCGAGGTCGGAGTGCGGCCGCAAGTGCGGCGGACCCAGTGTTGCGAAGGTGACGGCGGCTGCCAAGAGCCAAGCAAATAGGCGGAAGAGGATGGTGGTCATAAAGACGGGATACCACGATTGACGCCTCGGATACCCGTTCACGGTAACTTGGGATAGCCGTGTAGTTAACGACGCTGGCCCGAGATCAAAGCGCCTGCCGCACGCCCAAGCCCAGCATGAAACGCTCGCGGATTTGCACGGGGTCACGCCGAGTGGTTCCGACCCCCGGCTTGTCGTCGATGCGCACCCCGATCAGTGTCGGGCTGGAGGTCGACATCGACTGATCGATCAGGCGCTCAAAGTCTTCTTCATCGGCCGCCCAGGCGCTGTTGGAGAGGCCGCAGCCGACGGCGATCGCGACCAGATCGGAAACGGCGGCAGCAGGCGTCGGCTGCGCGCCGGTGATCTGGTAGACGCCATTGTCCATCACCACCATGGTGAGATTTTTCGGCTTTAGCGCCGCAATGGTCGAGAGCGAGCCCAGTTGCATCAACAGCGAGCCGTCGCCCTCGAGCGCGAAGACGCGCCGCTGCGGCTGCGCCAGCGCGACGCCGAGCGCGATCGGGAACGCAAGCCCCATGCTGCCGAGCATATAGAAGTTCTGCGGGCGATGACCGGCGGCCCATAGATCGAAATTGGTGTTGCCGATGCCGCCGATCACGGCTTCCTCGTTCTTCAGCCTTCCGATCAACCGCGAGGTGAGATCGAACCGGTTCATCACCTTGGTGTTGCGGACGGATGTACTGGTTGCGCTCGTCATCTGTCGCTCACTTGTCAAAAACTTTGCCGCCGGTCAGAAGCGGCGACAGGATCAGCGCGACCGGCGCCTGCGTGGTGACGGCCTGCTTGATCGATCGGTCGACGATGAATTCGAATTCATCGAGCCGGGTCGCGGTGTGATGCTCCATCGCCAGCGAATCCAGCACCGGCCGCATGGTGCGGCACACCAGCGATTGTCCGTAGTTGAATTCGCCGAGCGTGCCGCGCTCCGACACGAACAGGATCAGCGGGATCTGATAAGGCATGGCGAGCGAGGCCAGCACGTTGGCGAGCGTCGCGAAGCCGGACGTTTGCATCAACACCGCCCCGCGCATGCCGCCCATCCAGGCGCCGGAGACGATGCCGACCGCCTCTTCCTCGCGCGCGGCTGGAAAGGTCATGAAATAGGGATCGGCGTGCAAATTCCTGATCAGCGTGGTCAACACGCGATCGGGCACGTAAGGCACCAGCCGGATCTCGTTGCGCTTGAGCGTTTGCAGCACGATTCCGTGCCAACTCTGCTCATGCGAAGCCTCGGGCGAAGTCTGCTTCGCGGCCGCCATCTCTTTCTCCCTTCCGTCGCGGACGATCTCGGTTTTGGTTGGTGCCGAACTTGACGCGACCAGCGGGATTGTCAACATGCCCCGGCCCTTACCGTGATCTATGCGGAGCGACGGTGCTCGCGGTTGTCTTCGTGTGCGATACAACAGCGACCGATATTGGGAGGATGCCATGGGCAGGTGGTGGTTCTGGGCCGCTGCCATTGTCGCGACGATGCTTGCCGCCGAAGGTGCCGCGTCCGCCCAATCATTTCCCTCGAAGCCCGTGCACATTTTTGTGCCATACGCGGCCGGTGGCGGGGTGGATATCCTCGCCCGCACGCTCGGCGATGCGGTGTCGCGGCAATGGGGCCAGACCGTCGTGGTCGAGAATCGCCCCGGCGCCGGCGGGGTGGTTGCTTCGCAAGCGCTGGTGTCGTCGCCGCCGGATGGCTACGCGCTGATTGTCGTCGCCAGCGGGCACGCCACCAATGCGTTCCTGTATTCCAAGATTCCCTACGACACGTTCAAGGATTTCACGCCGATCTCGCTGCTCGCCTCGTCGCCGAACATCTTGCTTGTTCGAGCGGATTCTCCGTTCAAGTCGCTGTCCGATGTCATCACGCAGGCAAGAGCGAAGCCGGGCAGCCTGTCGTTCGCGCATGCGGGGACGGGGACATCGACGCATCTTGCGGGCGAACTCTTAAAGAGCCTCGCCAAGCTCGACATCGAGGCCATTCCCTACAAGGGCGGCGCGCCCGCGATCAACGACCTCCTTGGCGGGCAAATTGCGATGTCGTTCAACAATGGGCCGGAATCTGTAGGCCAGCTGCAGGCCGGCACCGTCCGGGCGCTCGCGGTCACGACCGCCTCGCGCGCGCCGTTCATCCCCGATGTGCCGAGCATCGGCGAAAGCGTGCCGGGTTATGACACCGAAGTGTGGTGGGGGCTGCTTGGCCCCGCCAACATGCCGCCCGATCTTGTCGCAAAGCTCTCCCATGATTTCGTCGCGGCGTTGAACACGGACTCCGTCAAGGAGCGGCTCGGCAAGCTCGGCGCGCTGCCGATCGGCAGCTTGCCGCAAGCCTTCGACGCCAAGATCCATGCGGATTATGCGAAATGGGGGCCGATTATTGAGGCCGCCGGCATCAAGGCCGAATGATGCCGGCTCCGCCCTGCCTGCCGCCATGCGAAGCAACGCGCCCGAAGGTGCCGCCGCCGCCCGGCTGCGATACGGTTTGCCCTAACGAAAGGCCTTGAATGTCCGTCAACAACAAGCGCGTGTTCTATGTCAAATATCTCGCGCACCCGATCTATGAAACGATCCTCAAATCGCGCCCCGACGTGCGGCTCGACCGGCTGGACAACGAAAGTCCCGATGCGGTCTCGGCGCCGATCCTCGCCGCCGCGCATGCCTACCAAATTGGCGCGGCGCGTGACGAACTGGCGCGCCACTTCCACGTCGATGCGGATCTCTTGCGACGCGCGCCGAACCTCCTGATCGTCTCCAGCAACGGCGCGGGCTTCGACCCCGTCGATATCGATGCCTGCACGGCAGCCGGAGTTCTGGTCGTCAATCAATCCGGCGGCAATGCCAACTCCGTGGCCGAGCATGCGCTCGGGATGCTCTTGACGCTATCGAAGCGCATTATCGAAGCCGACCGCGCGCTGCGGCGCGACCGCAACGTCAATCGCAACGCCCTGATCGGCAACGAAGCGCAAGGCAAGACCGTCGGCATCGTCGGGCTCGGCAATGTCGGCCGCCGCATCGCCGAGCTCTGCCGCGGCCTGTTGCACATGAACGTGCTGGCCTACGATCCCTATCTGTCAGCCTCGGAAATGGCGTTGCGCGGCGGCGAAAAGGTCGAACTCGAGGATTTGCTGCGCCGCTCCGATTACGTCTCGATCTCTTGTCCGCTGACCGGGGACAGTCGCGGCATGATCGGCGCGCGCGAATTTGCGATGATGCGCCCGCATGCCTTCTTCATCACCACGGCGCGGGGCTCTATCCACGACGAGGCCGCGCTTCTCGAGGCGATGCGCGAAAAGCGCATCGCCGGCGCCGGCCTCGATGTCTGGTCCAAGGAGCCGCCGCCGCCAGAGCACCCGCTGCTGCAATTCGATAACGTGCTGGCAAGCCCCCACACCGCGGGTGTCACCAAAGAGGCGCGGGAAAACATGGGCCGGATCGCCGCCGAACAAATCCTCGATGCCTTCGACGGCAAGCGGCCGCCGCGCATCATCAACCCCGAGGTCTGGCCGGACTACGCAAAACGGTTCGAGCGGGCGTTCGGAATAAGGCCAGCATAGTGGCGCAAATTCCGCCATTGGCGACCGGCTTTTGGCGCTCTCACTTTGCCGTAGTTTTCCGGTGCGCGAAATTAACATTCGGGTAGCACTGCACAGCGTATCGCTGTGTTAAGGAGGAGTCCTATGCCCGCGGCTTCTGAATACCAGATGACATTCGGCGATCGTCAGCAGGATAGCTATTGGGCGGTCGTGTCGGATCTGGTTTCGCTGATAGAACGTACCCGTACGCATAGACAATGCGCCGATCAGCAGATGGAAAAGATAGAAGGAGGCGCCCCCGGCGACAGGACGTCTCCCGAACGCGCCACGAACGTCGCTTGGAGCGATTGCAATCAGCGTCTTCGAGAGGCGTTACTCATTCTGCTCGAGGCGCGGCCTGCAGTGTGCGACGGACGCGATCGGGTGGCTAGGGATGAAGAAGGGGTGTCTGCGGTAACCGCCGCAGCGTGAAAGATGGGATCATCCTCGCGGGCGGACTGGGCCGACCACCTCTGTCCAGGATTGCGGTCGCAATGGTCCGCGTGATGCCGACGGCGTCGATTCCACGGAGAAGATTTCGACCGCGGCCGGCCCATTCGCGGCAACAAAACCACTGTCTTTGACAGGTCCGGCGGGGCGCGCATTGCTATTTTTGAAGGCGCCTCGACACGGCCACCGGCTGGCACCATTTTGCTGGTGCGCCATAGGGTTGCGGAGGGTTGCTCGCACCGGCGCAGAAGGAAACTGGACCATGCGACGGATCAATTCATTGCTGCGGACCGCACCGTCCCTGATCCGGCGCCGGCTCGCGGAGATCGTTGCCATCGCTGCCGCCAGCCTGCCTGCCGCCGGCGCGTAATCGGATAAGCCCGCAAAGCCAGTCGAGAACGGTCGTCGGTCTTCCAGGCCTCACCTGGAGCGCGAGGCGTCGGCCGTCGCGCGCGAGCGCCACAACGGCAACGCCGATAGTTTAATCTTTGCAGCGAATTAGCGAGGGTGTGAGTTCGGTGTAAAGGACCCGTCTTCACGGCCACCGCAACATTCATTTTGGCTTCGGGTCAAAGCCGACCTTGAGGCAACGTCCGGTTCTGGCGCAAAGTGGAAATTGAGCTCTGTTCAAAAGGCAGTTCGGCTTTCGTTTGCTGGAGCGAGCTCAAGCTTCATCAAGATGGTTTGGAACGAGAGTTTGATTTCTTCAGCGATGGCGAACTGGGTTGATAGCATCTGCGCGGCGCCTTCCGAGGCGCACGCAAAACGCGCCCTGCAAAGGCAGGCTGAGCTGACGAAGCCGGCGGGCGCGCTTGGCGATCTGGAGCGATTGGCGATCGATCTCGCAGGCCTGCAACGAACCGACCGTCCGATGGCCTTGCGGGCGCCGATCATCGTCTTTGCGGGCGACCATGGTGTCGTGGCCAAGGGCGTCTCGGCCTACCCCTCCGATGTCACCGTTCAGATGCTGCACAATTTTGCACGCGGCGGGGCGGCGATATCGGTGCTTGCTCGGGAGCTCGGTGTGCCGCTCGTGGTAGTGGACGCCGGTACATTGTCGCAACATCAGATCCAGGGCGTGGTGACCGACAAGCCGCGATGCGGCACGCGCGATTTCAGCGAGGAAGCCGCACTGACGTCGTCCGAGGTCATGCAGGCCGTCGAATGCGGGCGACGAGCCCTGCGTCGGGCGACCGCTGAAGGAGCCGATCTGGTCATTTTGGGAGAAATGGGGATCGGAAATACAACCTCTGCTGCGGCGATGGCCTGCGCTCTAACCGGCCAACGGCCCGAGCTCGTCGTTGGCGACGGAACCGGCGTTGGTGAAGCGGGGCGCGAGCGCAAGGTGAACGTGATCAAGCACGCCCTGGGGCTTCACGACCTTGCAGGACCCGGTGTTAAGGTCGAGGACGTGCTTGCGGCCGTCGGTGGCCTGGAGATCGCCGCACTGATGGGCGCCATCATCGCGTCAGCGCAGAACGGCCTTCCGGTGCTGATCGACGGCTTTATCGTATCCGTCGCGGCGCTGGCGGCCGCCCGCATCAATCCGTCGTGTCGTGCGTGGATGATATTCTCGCACCGATCCGCCGAGCGCGGCCATGCGTTGGTGCTTGAGGAACTCGAGGCACGGCCGATTCTCGATCTCGGGCTTCGGCTCGGGGAGGGGTCGGGCGCGGCGCTGGCGCTTCCCATCCTGCGTCTGTCCTGCGCGCTTCACAACGGCATGGCGACTTTTGCCGAAGCGTCCGTCTCCGGGCGCATCGCGTGATGTTGATCGATCTGCTTCGTCACGGCACGACCGGTCGCGACGGATATCTTGACGGCAGAACCGATCACCCCCTTTCGGCGGACGGCCGGGCCCAGTTCGAGGCGCAGACGACACATCGCGACTGGCTGACCATCGTGACCTCCCCACTGCGGCGCGCGCGCGAGGCAGCGCAGCGGCTTGCGGAGGCGCGAAATCTGACAACGAGGATCGATGAGGATTGGGCCGAGCTTGATTTCGGCCTATGGGATGGTCGGTGGAAGTCCGAACTCGAGGAGGAGCCGGCGATCCGTGCGGCGCTCGCCGCGTTCTATCGCGATCCTTCGACAAATCCGCCTCCGGGCGGCGAATCATGGGCAAGTTTTGAGATGCGAATTGGTCGCGCTTTAACCCGTCTTGCGCATCCGGCGGACTCAGGTCCTGTGCTCGTTGTGACCCACGCCGGACCTATCCGCGTGGCGCTGCATCAGGTTTGCGGCCTGCCGCTCGATGGCCTGTGGGCGCTGCGCATTGGATTTGGGACGCGCATCCGCCTGAATTTCGAAGTCGCGACCGATGCGCGGGTCTGGGGCGAGATCGTTGAGATCAGCCAGCCATGATCCCGCGCGGACTAATTGTCGCCGTCCAGTTTCTGACACGGCTGCCGACGCCGCGCATCGACGATCTTAGGCCGCGCGACCTGAGCCTCTCCGCGGTTTTTTTTCCATTTGTCGGCGCAATGATCGGCGCGGCCGTGGCGCTCGCGGTCTGGAGCCTGAGGCCAATCGATCCCTGGGTCGGCGCACTTGCCGGGGTGCTGATGTGGGTATGGATCACCGGCGGATTGCATCTGGACGGCCTCGGCGACGTCGCCGATGCCTTCGGCGCCTCGCATCGAGATCCCGAACGATTTGCGGCGGTGCTGGGCGATCCTCACGCCGGCAGCTTCGCCGTCATGGCCATCGCGTTGCAGATCGCAAGCAAGCTGGTGTTGCTGGCTTTGATCCCCACGATCGCGGCGCCCTGGGCGCTGATCCTCATTCCGGCCTGGGCTCGCCTCGGGGCGCTGGTGTGGAGCTGCACCGTGCCGCCGCTGAAGTCGGGCCTTGCGGAACGGTTTTCTTCGGATATCCGCTGGTCGATGATCGGGGCTTGGAGCGCTGTGCTGATCGGCGCCAGCGCCTGGGTCGCCCTTCCGCTGCTTTCCGGGCTCGTGATCATACCCCTCGGCGGCCTGTTCTGGCGCTGGCGGCTTAATGGAATCAATGGTGACTGTCTCGGCGCAAGTATTGAAGTGACCGAGAGTCTGCTGCTGCTGGCGATCGTGCTCGGCAAGGCGTAGCGGCTGCAGAGGCTACTTTGAAAGCGCCGCCGCGAGGCGGTCCCATGCCTGCTCATCTCCCGGCAATCCAAATCGTAGCCACTGAGCTTCGCGGGAAAAACTACGAACGTGAATGCCGTGGCGTCCCAAGTTTTCGACGATCTTGGTCGCCTCGCAATGCCGGGCAAGACGGAACAGCGGCGTCCCGCCGAGCACAGTAAAGCCCGCGGCTTGCAGCATGGCGTCTAACCGCTGCCGATCGGACTCGAGACGGATGACCGCCCCGGCAAGCCAGCGCGTGTCGCAAAGCGCCGCCTTGCCGATCGAGAGCGCAGGAACTGAAACAGCCCAGGGGCCGAGCTCGGCGCGGATGCGCGTTGCCAGCGAGACCTCGGCAATCGCGAAGCCGAGCCGCAATCCTGCTAATCCGTACGCTTTCCCGAACGACCTAAGCACGATCGTGGCCGGCGGCAGTTCGGCGACGATGCTCGCGGTTTCCGGGAGTACATCAATGAACGCTTCGTCGATGACGAGTAGCCCATTCTTTTTTGCAAGCGTCCGCGCCACGGTGCGCAGGTCGCTCACCGGGATGATACGTCCCGTCGGGTTGTTGGGATTGACGACAACGACAACGTCGGCGCGATCGCTCCGGTCGAGATCCTCCACCACCGAAACGCGGTGTCCCTGTCGCATCCAGCAGGCCTCGTGCTCCTCGTAGGTCGGCCCGAGAATCTCGACGGAAGATTTTGGGAAGAGACGGGGAAGCAGCTGGATCAAGGCCTGCGCGCCCGGCGCGGCGGCGATCATCTCCGAATTGCGGACTCGGTACCTTATTGCCGCCGCAGCCAGCAACGCCTCCTCCTCAGCACGCGTCGGCAGACGCGACCATATCTCGGTCGGCAACGCAGGGATCGGGAAGGGCGCGGGATTGATGCCGGTGGATAGATCGATCCACGGCTCCGGCGCGCCCGGGAATCTCTCTCGCGCGGCGTCCAGATTGCCGCCATGCGCGATGGGTTCCGCGGCGGCGGGCTGCGTGATAGGCAGAGCCCTTACATTGCCCGGGTGCTTCGGATCACGCATGTTTGCCGAACTCGCTTTCGCCGCGCTCGCCATCGAAGCAGTTTTTGGATTTCCGGACACGCTCTATCGCCGGGTCGGCCATCCCGTGGGCTGGATCGGGGCGCTGATAACACGGTGCGAGTGCGCGTGGAACAGGCATGAGTTCTCGTTCGGTCGCCGTCGCTTGCTTGGCCTTGCGACACTGCTGTTGCTGCTTGCCGTCAGCGGTATTTCGGGGACCTGCGTCTATCTGCTGGCGCAACACTTTCTCCCAGGCCTCGCGAGTACGCTGGTCTCGGGAGCCGCAGCCAGCACGCTTCTTGCCCAGCGCAGCCTCGATGCGCATGTCCGGGCCGTCGCCGATGCGCTGGAGCGGAAGGGGATCGAGGCAGGCCGCCAAGCCGTGTCGACGATCGTCGGACGCGACACGGAGAGCTTGGACGAAGCGGGTGTGAGCCGCGCCGCCATCGAAAGCCTCGCCGAAAATTTTTCCGACGGCGTCGTGGCGCCGCTTATCTGGCTGCTCATTGCCGGCTTGCCGGGTGCGCTCTGCTACAAGGCGATTAATACCGCGGACAGCATGATCGGCTACAAGACCGATCGTTATCTCGCCTTTGGCTGGGCGTCAGCGCGAGCGGACGACCTTGTCAATCTGCCCGCTTCGCGCCTCTCGGCGTTTTGGTTGGTAGCGGCCTCCATGACATTACCGGGCCTTTCGCCCCGCGGCGCAATCACCTCTGTGTGGCGCGATGCGGCAAAACACCATTCGCCGAATGCGGGATGGCCCGAGGCTGCGATGGCGGGCGCGCTGGGTGTGAGGCTCGCGGGCCCGCGTGCCTACGACGGAACCATGCTCGACGATCATTGGATCGGCGATGGCCGCGAGACCGCGAGCGCCGCGGACATTCGCACGGCGCTCAAACAATACCGGATCGCATGCGCGATTCAATTCGCGTGCGTTGCGGGACTGGCCGCTGCTATGGCGGCTCTTTGAGGTCGGGCGTGCGTGCGAGCTCAAGCAGGCGGGTGCAGTCGATGTGCCGTTCGATGTGGTCCGCCAACCGGTCCAGCGTCGCCTCGACGTCACTCTCATAGGCGAGCGCGGAAGGTTGGCTTGCCATGCGACGCAGCCAGTGGTCGCGCTGCCGGTCATCGGAAAACAGCCCGTGCACATAGCAACCGGCGATGCGGCCGGAGCCATCGACCGCTCCTTCGTTTCGTCCGTCGGCAAAGCGAAGGAGCGGTCTCGCGCACGCTGCGCCGGTCGTGCGTCCAACGTGCATCTCGTATCCCTTGAACGGCGCGGTCCCGTCAGCGCTCTTGCCGAAGATATCGACGAGCATCTTGTCGCCCTCGAGCACGGTCTCGACATCGAGTAGTCCAAGACCGGCGACAGAGCCGGCCGGACCCTCCAGCCCGCCCGGATCGGAGATTTTTGTGCCCAGCATCTGATACCCGCCGCATACTCCGAGCACGTGACCGCCGCGTCGCGCATGCGCCTTGAGGTCGGTGTCCCACCCGGTCTCGCGCAGCGCAGCGAGATCGGCAATCGTGGCCTTGGAGCCCGGCAGCACGACCAGCGCGGCGTCGCCGGGAATGGGCTCGCCGGGCCTAAGGAAAACAAGATCGACTCCGGGCTCAAGGCGCAACGGATCGAAGTCGTCGAAGTTCGAGATACGGGGGTAGGCGAGCACGGCGATCAAGGAACGGTTGCTACCGCCGCGATGGTGGCCGATGGGGAGTCCGAGCGAGTCTTCGGCCGGCAGCCGGTGTGCGAGATCGAATAACGGCACCAGACCGAGCGGCTGCCAGCCGGTGTGCCGCGCGATGGTTGCCATCCCATCGCTGAAGAGCGACGGATCGCCGCGAAATTTATTGACGATAAAGCCTGCGATCATCGCGGCATCCTCGGCAGCGATGACTGCCTTGGTGCCGACCAGACTGGCGATCACGCCACCGCGGTCGATATCGCCGACCAGCACGACGGGCACACTTGCCGCGCGCGCAAAACCCATATTGGCGATGTCGCCGGCTCTCAAGTTCACTTCCGAGGCCGAGCCTGCACCTTCGACCAGCATGAGGTCGGCCTCCCGCGCCAGATGGCTAAAACTTTCCAGCACGGCCCCGAGCAGTCCGGGCTTCATGGCCTGATACTCGCGCCCTTTGGCATTGCCGACGACGCGGCCCTGCACCACAACCTGCGAGCCGGTTTCGCTCTGGGGTTTCAGCAGCACCGGGTTCATGTGAACGCTCGGTCGCACACGCGCAGCGCGCGCTTGCAGCGCCTGGGCGCGACCGATCTCACCACCGTCGGCGGTAACGGCGGCATTATTCGACATGTTTTGCGGCTTGAAAGGCTTCACCCGGAGGCCGCGATTGGCGAAGGTACGCGCCAATCCGGTAACAAGCAGCGACTTGCCAACGTCAGAGCTGGTGCCCTGCAGCATGATGGCGCGCGCGAGCATCAAAACTCGATGCCAGGCTGCGCTTTGACGCCGGCCGCGAAATGATGCTTCACGGGCACCATCTCCGTCACGAGATCGGCCATCTCGATCAATTCGGGCTTGGCGTTGCGGCCGGTGACGACGACGTGCAAGCCAGGCCGCCGGCTCGCGAACGCTGCAAGTACTTTGGCAAGCTCGATATGATCGTAGCGCAAGGAGATGTTGAGCTCGTCAAGCACCAGCAACTGGATCGAGGGATCTTCCATCAGCTCGGTCGCCCTCTTCCACGCGCGTTCCGCGGCGGCGACGTCGCGCGCGCGATCCTGGGTTTCCCAGGTAAAACCTTCGCCGAGCGTGTGCCATTTGACCTGATCGCCAAAACGCTCGATCGCGCTACGCTCGCCGGATTGCCAGGCTCCCTTGCCGAACTGCACCACACCGCACTGAAAACCGCGCCCGATCGCGCGCAGCAAAAGACCAAAGGCCGCCGTCGATTTGCCCTTGCCCTTACCGGTGTGAACGATGAGCAGGCCCTTCTCGATCGTCTTGCCGGCGACCTCGGCGTCCTGGACCGCCTTGCGGTTGGCCATTTTCGCCTTGTGGCGCGCGTCCTCGTCGGTTTCGACTGTCATGAGGCAAATTCCTTCAGCTTATTTGAGAATGAGCGGCAATCCCGCCGCGATCAAGACGGCGCGGTCGGCAATGGCCGCGACCTGCATGTTGAGGCGGCCTTGAGCATCACGAAATTCCCGCGCCAGCGCATTATCGGGAACGATCCCAAAGCCGACTTCATTGGAGACGACCACGACAGGTCCGTCGGCGTTGTTCAGGGCCGCGACAAGCCGCTGCTGTTCGGCGAGCACATCCCGACCGGCCAGCATGACATTGCTCAGCCACAGCGTGAGGCAGTCGATCAGCACGGCCTGTCCGTCATTTCCATGGGCTGCGATCGCCTCGGGCAGATCGAGCGGCGCTTCGAGCGTGCGCCATTTACCATCGCGCCGTTGCCGGTGTTCCGCAATCCGGGCCGACATCTCCTCATCATGGGGTTGCGCCGTTGCGACATAGATCCAGGACGCCGTGCAGTTCATCACCAATCGCTCGGCATATCGGCTCTTTCCCGACCGCGCACCGCCGAGAACAAAGGTCAGACGAGGCAGGGAAGAGACGTTCATATCAGGCGAATTCGATTGACGGGGGTTGATCCTTGCCCTTATCAATCGGGTGACGGTTCCCCGCAAGGGGATTGAATGGGAATGCGGTCAAGGGGTCGCTAGCCTGCCAAGGCACGAGGCCCTCAATCCGCGGCTGCCCCCGCAACTGTAGTCGGTGAGCTGAAGGCCAAGACACCACTGGGAAACCGGGAAGGTGGCCGGACGCTAGGACCCGAGAGCCAGGAGACCTGCCGTCGAGAACGCTGTTATCCGGCTCGTCGCGCGGGGCGTCGCGATGGTCATGTCAAGGCTCACCCGCTGGCGGCGCATGCCGTGGCGGATGGGCCTCCGTCGGAAGCGGCATCTGGCCAGGGCACGCGAAGCCCACGAGGACGGAGGTCCGCGATGAAGACTTGGCTCAATCGATCCTTGCCCATCAGATTAAGCGTAATTGTTGCTTCTGCGGCAATGCTTGGCACCGTGGCTGCAGCCGCCGGCTTCCCGAGCTGAGCGCGGCAAGCACATGACCGAACTCGTCGACAACGGGTCCTCGTTGCGCTCGTGCGCCTCAAAGCTGTTTGTCTGCATCACCTGCCGCCTGCTTGACGAGAGGATTGAAGGTGAGCAGGTGCGCCCCGGCGCGCGTCTGATGAAGATCCTGTTGCAGCGCCTCGAAGCCGGCGAGCAGGACATCGAGATCGTGCCGGTCGAGTGCCTGTCCAATTGCACGCGCGGTTGCACGGTCGCCATCTCGGGGCCTGGAAAATGGACTTACGTGATCGGCGCGCTCGACCCTGAGCAGCATGCCGATGATGTAGTGCGATTTGCGCGGCTTCACCGGGCCCAGCCAGACGGGCTGCCGGTCTGGCGCGAGCGCCCCGTTCACATCCGCAAGAACACGATCGCGCGAGTTCCGCCACTCCCCCAGCCAGCGACGACAGATTTGGAGACAGCTTCCCGATGACATCCTTTGCCAAAGTTCCCTGCACGATCGTCACGGGCTTCCTCGGCGCCGGCAAGACGACGCTGGTCCGCCATGTTCTCGAGAATGCGGGTGGGCGTCGCCTTGCGGTGATTGTCAACGAATTCGGCGACGTCGGCATCGACGGCGAGATTTTGAAGAGCTGCGGCATCGAGAGCTGCCCCGAGGACCGCATCGTGGAGCTGTCCAACGGCTGCATCTGCTGCACGGTGGCGGATGACTTCATTCCCGCGCTCAAGCGTCTGATCGATCACCCGACCCCGCCCGAGCACATCGTCATCGAGACCTCCGGGCTCGCGCTTCCCAAGCCGCTGGTGCAGGCTTTCAACTGGCCGGAGATCACCTCGCGCGTGACGGTCGACGGCGTCGTCGCCGTCGTCGACGGCGCGGCCGTTGCCGCCGGACGGTTCGCGGACGATCCGGAAGCTGTCAGCCGCCAGCGCACGCAAGACACATCGCTCGATCATGACAATCCGCTCGAGGAAGTCTATGAAGATCAGCTTCTCTGTGCCGACCTCATTGTCTTGAACAAGGCCGATCTCATGTCGGCAGATGAACGGCACGGGGTGGTCGGCGAGATCGGGCGGGTTGTTTCCAGAGCGGTCAAGATTATCGAGGTGGAGAACGGCCGCGTGTCGCCCAAAATCCTTCTGGGGCTCGGGGTCGCCGCCGAACTTGATGTTGCAAACCGCTCCTCCCATCACAACTCGGAGGCCGAGCACGACCACGATGATTTCGAATCCTTTGTCATCGACCTCAAGCGTTTCGATACGCCGCATACCCTGATCGCGAAAATCGCTGAGGCGGCTGCGAAGCATGACATCCTTCGCGTCAAGGGTTTCGCCGAGATTCTGGACAAGCCGATGCGTCTCCTGATCCAGGGTGTCGGATCGCGGATCCAGCACCGGTTCGATCGCGCCTGGCACAAGGATGAAGAGCGTCTTAGCCGTCTGGTCGTGATCGGCCAGAAGGGCCTCGATGCGGCTGCCATTCGAAACCTTATCCAGGGCTGACCCGCGCATGCATCTGCTGGCGAGCACGATTGCGAAATTGGACGAGGCGGATGCCGCCGTCGATCTCGAACAGTCGCCGGCCGATATCGTCGTGCTCTCGTTCGCCGACAGCGATCTGTCGGCGCTTGCCGCCGCCTGGCAGTCGGATGCGGTAATCCTGCCGACGCTGAGGCTGGCAAGTCTCAAAAAGCTCAAGCACCCGATGTCGGTAGACCTCTATGTCGAGCGGGTCGTCGCGCATGCCCGCGCGGTCATCGTGCGCTGTCTCGGAGGTTTCGACTACTGGCGATATGGATTGGAAATCATCGCTTCGATCGCGCGCAAAAACAACGTCCTGTTCGCGGCTTTGCCCGGCGACGATCGCGCCGATCCCCGGTTGGCGGAAATCTCCACGGTGACGGCAGAGAAGCTCACTCGTCTGGATCATTTCTTTCGTGAAGGCGGCCCGGACAATTTGCGCCAGGCTCTGCGATATGTCGGCAGCCTTCTCGATCACGACATCGCCTGGACGGATGCGATGCCGATCGGACCGGTCGCCGGATTTTCCGCCGACGGGCGCATGCTGCCCTTCAAGAAAATATGCAGCGCAGTCGACCCCCGGCCGGTCGCGCTCGTGCTGTTCTATAAAGCGAGCTGGCTCGCCGCCGACACCGCGCCCATTCGCGCCTTGATGGCGGCGCTCGAAGGACAAAACCTGGCGCCGGTTGCGGTCGCCGTCTCCAGTCTCAAGGATCCTGCGGCAGCGGAAGGTATCGCACAGCTGATTGCCGCGCGGCGACCGGCCGTCATTCTCAATGCGACGGCGTTCTCCGCGCTGCGCAACGACGGCACGACGGTGCTCGACGCCGCCGATGTTCCGGTCTTGCAGGTGGTGCTGGCAAGCAGCTCGCAGCAGGCCTGGGCGTCGTCGCCGCGCGGGCTCTCGCCGACAGATCTCGCCATGAATGTGGTGTTGCCTGAACTGGATGGGCGGCTGTTGAGCCGTGCCGTTTCGTTCAAGGCCGAGGACGACTTCGATCCTGGAATCGAATTTGCGGCGGTTCGGCACACGCCATGCCCCGATCGGATTGAGTTTGTCGCGCGCCAGGCAGCCCGCTGGGTCAGAATAAGTCGGACGCCGCGTGGAGAACGCCGACTGGCGATTGTTCTTTCCGATTATCCGGCGCGCGCCGGCCGTGCCGGCTACGCCGTGGGATTGGACACGGCCGAAAGCGTCGTCCAAATCGTTAATCTTTTGCGCGCGGAAGGCTACGATATTGGCGCAGAATTGCGTGCCGCAGACGTCGAGATGTTGCTCGCGGGAAATTCCACGCGGCTCGATATTCCACTTGGCTCCTACGCGACCTGGTTGAAGGCGCTGCCGCCGAGTTTGCAGAGCGAGATCGAGGACATATGGGGCGCGCCTGCCGCCGATCCGTCCGTTGAAGGCAATCATTTTTCGCTTCCCGTGCTCAAGGTGGGAAAGCTGCGGATCTTCCTGCAGCCCGACCGCGGTTCGCCCGGCGATCGCAAGGCCGGGTATCACGACACGTCGATTCCTCCGCGCCACGCCTATGTTGCGTTCTATGCTTGGCTGCGCGAGCAGGCAGAGATCGACGCGCTCGTTCATCTCGGCACCCACGGTACACTGGAGTGGTTGCCCGGCAAGGCGCTGGCACTTTCCGCCGCGTGCTGGCCCGAGGCGGTGCTGGGCCCGGTGCCGGTGATCTATCCGTTCATCGTCAACAATCCAGGTGAGGCGGTGCAGGCCAAGCGCCGGTTGAGTGCCGTGACCATCGGCCATCTCACACCGCCGTTGAGCGCGGCGGGGCTTCATGGTGCGATGGCCGAGCTGGAGGCGCTGGTCGAGGAGTATACTGATGCCGACGGCCTTGATCGGCGCCGGCTCGATCTGCTTGAACGCGCGATCATCGACAACGCCTGGACATCGGGTCTTGCCGCCGAATGCAATCTTTCGAAGGATGAGCCGGCGCGGGATGCCATTTTAAAACTCGATGCCCGTCTATGCGACATCAAGGACCTCAGCGTCCGCGACCGGCTGCATGTCTTCGCTCGCACCCCTGAAAGTGAAACGCAGTCATCGCTGGTAGAGGCGATCATTGCGGCATCCGGCACTGCGGATACAAGCGAGCGGCGCGAACAGATTGAAGCCGCCGTAAGTAGCTGTGCCTTGCACGAGGAGAGGGCGCTGCTGGCTGCACTCGACGGCCGGCGCGTGAGCCCGGGCCCCGCCGGGGCGCCGAGCCGGGGCAGGGCGGACGTGTTGCCTACCGGGAGAAATTTGACGACGATCGATCCGCGATCGATTCCGACACGGACGGCCGCGATCATCGGCCAAAGGGCCGCCGATGAGGTGGTGCGCCGCTACTTGCAGGATCACGGCGATTATCCGCGCGTGCTTGTCATCGATCTTTGGGCCTCGGCATCGCTTCGAACCGGTGGCGATGATCTGGCGCAGGCGCTCGGCTATCTCGGCGCGCGTCCGGTGTGGGATATGTCATCGAACCGTGTCACGGGCATCGAGGTGCTGCCACCGGCAAAACTCAAGCGACCGCGCATCGATGTGACGTTGCGGATCTCCGGCCTGTTCAGGGACATTTTCGAAACGCAGATCGCGCTTCTTGATCAGGCTATCCGCAAGATCGGCGCGCTCGACGAGGACGACGCCGAAAACCCGATCGCCGGCGCGCGCCGGCATGGCGACAATCTTGCCCGCATTTTTGGCGGCGCGCCCGGCAGCTATGGCGCAGGAACCGCTGATCTCACGCTCGACGGCAGCTGGCGCGCGCGCGAAGATCTTGGCGAGGCCTACCTTTCCGCCGTGACCCATGCCTACGGAGGCACGCAGTCGGTCACGCCGGCGGGCGATGGTTTTCGTGCCCTTGTGTCCGCGGCCAATGCGCTGGTCCATCCGCAAGATGACCGTGAGCGGGATCTTCTCGATGGTGACGGGGTTGCGGATTTCGTCGGCGGGTTTGCGGCGGCCGCGGCGTTGCTCGGCAGCGATGCGAAACTTTATCACCTCGATACCAGCGAGCCATCAATGCCGAAGGCGCGCACGCTTGGTGAGGAGATCGCACGCGTCGTGCGCGGACGGCTGACCAATCCTCGCTGGATCAACGGTATGCTCGATCACGGCCATCGCGGCGTCGCCGAGATCGCCCAGGGCGTCGACGCCCTCTACGCTTTCGCCGCAACGACGCGTGTCGTGCCAAGTCATTTATTCGACATTGCGCACGATGCCTTGATTGCGGATGAAGTGGTTTTGACGCGCATGACGGCGGCAAATCCGGCCGCCGTGGGAGCCATCGCCCTGCGGATCCGCGATGCGCTGGCGCGTGGGCTTTGGGTTGCGCGGCGCAATGCCGTTGCCGGCGAGCTCGACCGCGCCATCGCGAGATCGGAAAGCAATAATGGTCCATCGGCGGAGGCTGCAAAGTGAAACATGCAGCCCCATTCGAGGTGAAGGGCTGGTGCCCAGGCGCGCTAAAACCGATGCAGAGTGGCGACGGCCTGATCGTACGGGTGCGCCCGCGATGCGGAAGGCTCTCGCCGGACGAACTGATCGCTCTCGCCGAAGCGGCTCAGCGTTTCGGCAACGGCCATATCGACCTGACGCGGCGTGCCAACTTGCAGATTCGCGGCGTCAGCGAAGAAACTCTGCCGCGACTGCACGCCGTGATCGGCCGGCTGGGGCTCCTCGACTCGACATCGCAAGGGGAGGCGGTGCGCAACCTCATGATCAGTCCGCTCGCCGGTATCGACCCGACTGAGGTGCTTGACATCCGTGACATCGCCCGGAAGCTGGCGCGAATGCTTGCATCCGAACCCACTCTGTGGGCGCTGCCGTCCAAGTTCGGTTTCATCGTCGATGGTGGCGGGAGGTTGACGCTGGCGAACGAGCGGGCCGACGTCCGTCTTGCGGCCGTCGGCAACGGCGCAAAAATTGCGGTTGCGATTGGTCTCGACGCGCAGGCCGGAACGGATTGGCTGGGTTCGGTCGTTCCTGCTATCGCAGCGTCAGTTGCTGTCGAAACCGCGCACGCGTTTCTCGAATTGAAGCCGACCGGAGCGGGCCAACGCATGCGCGACCTTTCCGCCGACGGGCTTGCCTCGATCCGATTGGCGATGGCCTCGCGGATCGATCCGCTCGCGCTCGATCCGCGGAAGACCGTAGGATCGCTGGCCCGGCGCGTCGGCTTGCTTGAGTTGGGCTCCAGCCGCTTTGCGGTGGGTATCGGAGCGCCGTTCGGCCGCGTCGAGACCGATCAGCTTGCAAAACTCGCTGGCGAGATGGCAGCTTGCCGTGTCAAAGAGGTCAGGCTGTCGCCGTGGCGCATATTGTATGCCGAGGTCGGGAGTGCATTGGCAGGAAACGCGCTCCTCGATGCGGCGCGGTCCGTTGGCTTCATCACAGACCCCGGTGATCCGTTGCTTCGGATCGAGGCCTGTCCGGGCGCGCCTGCTTGCCGTTCGACCCGTCTCGACATCCGCGGCGATGCGCGTCGGCTTGCGGCATTGTTACCCCGGTTCGGCTTTGAGGGGACGATTCACGTCTCCGGTTGTGCCAAGGGCTGCGCTAAATCCGCCGCGGCCGATCTCGTGCTGGTCGGCCTTGAGGATCGTTACGGGATCGTTCGCAACGGAGCCGCCGGGGATTGCCCAACAAGCAGCGCTTCGTTCGCCGAGCTTGCCGCCGATCCCGATACGATCTTTGCTTCGGCCGAAAGGCGAAGCCGATGACTGAATTTCAAAACTATATTCGCGACGGGGCCGAGATTTACCGCAACTCGTTCGCAATCATCCGCGCCGAGGTTGACCTCTCCCGTTTCGGGGACATCGAAGAAAAGGTCGCGGTCAGGATCATTCACGCCTGCGGCATGACCGACATCGCCGACGACATCGCGATGTCGTCGACATTCGCCGCCGGCGCCCGCGCGGCATTGCAGCGGGGCGCGTCGATCCTGTGTGATGCGAAGATGGTGGCGCACGGCATCACCCGCGGCCGGCTGCCCAGGGCCAACGACGTCATTTGCACACTCGATGATCCCGCCGTTGCGCGGCTTGCTGCTGAAGCCGGGAACACGCGTTCGGCGACGGCGCTCGAGCTGTGGCGGCCTCATCTTGAAGGCGCCGTCGTCGCCATCGGCAACGCGCCGACTTCGCTGTTCAGGCTTCTGGAGATGCTCCAGGAGGGCGCGCCGCTTCCGGCCGCCATCATCGGCGTTCCCGTGGGTTTCGTCGGCGCCGCCGAATCCAAGGAAGCGCTCCGGTCGCAGACCCGCGTGCCGTTTCTTGTCGTGCGTGGCCGCAGGGGCGGAAGCGCGATTGCCGTTGCGGCCATCAATGCGCTGGCGAGTGAGCACGAATGACGGCCCTTGACGCGATCGCGGGAACTGCGCGAGCCGGAACGCTCTATGGCATCGGCGTTGGCCCCGGTGATGTGCGCTATCTGACGCTGCGAGCGGCAGCACTGGTGCGCGATGTCGACGTCGTGGCTTTTTTTGCTAAGCGAGGGCTTCAGGGCAATGCGCGTGGCATCGTCGATCCCCTGTTGGCGCCGGGACGAACCGAGCTGCGGCTCGAATATCCTGTTACCGACGAGATTCCGCCCGAGCATCCTTCGTATCAGAAGCAGATCGCCTGCTTCTATGAAGAAAGTGTCGCTGCGCTTTCGGAACTTCTCCGGCAAGGCAAGTCCGTAGGCCTTCTCGCCGAAGGCGATCCATTCTTCTATGGATCGTTCATGCATATGTGGCGCCGTCTCGACGGCGACTTCCCCGTCGAGGTCGTTCCAGGCGTCACCGGCATGTCGGGTTGCTGGACGCGCGCCAATGCGCCGATCACCTGGGGCAACGACATCCTCTCGATATTGCCCGGGACCTTGGGCGAGGAGCAATTGACCCGCCGGCTCAACGAGAGCGACGCCGCCGTCATCATGAAGGTCGGAAAAAATCTCGCAAAGGTCCGCCGTGCCGTCGAGGCGGCCGGATTGCTCGCGCGCGCGCTCTATGTCGAGCGCGGCACGATGCCAGGAGAGCAGATCATGCCCTTGTCCGAATGTCCGCAAGACAAGGGCCCTTACTTCTCGATGGTGCTGATCCCGGGTCAGGGGAGGCGGCTATGAGCGGCTCGCTCGTCATTGTCGGTCTTGGACCCGGCTCGTCAGATCTATTGACGCCGGCGGCGGCCAGGGCACTTAAGGCGGCCACCGATCTCGTCGGCTATGGCCCTTATCTTGACCGAATTCCGGCGGCCAGCGTCAACCAACGCCGGCATGCGTCCGGCAATCGTGTCGAGATCGAGCGCGCGGGTCACGCGCTCAAGCTCGCCGCCGAAGGCAACAAGGTCGCGGTAGTCTCGGGCGGCGATCCCGGCGTGTTCGCGATGGCGGCGGCGGTCTTCGAAGCCATCGAAGCCGGCGATCCCGCGTGGCGGGAGCTCGATATTCGCATCGAGCCCGGGATAACGGCGATGCTGGCGGCCGCCGCCGAGGTCGGCGCACCGCTCGGCGCCGACTTCTGCGCGATCTCGCTGTCGGATAATCTGAAGTCCTGGCAAACGATCGAGCGACGTCTGCGCGCCGCGGCGGAGGGCGATTTCGTGATCGCCCTTTACAACCCGGCTTCGCGGGCAAGGCCGCATCAGCTTGGCCGCGCGTTCGATCTGTTGCGTGAGGCAAAATCGCCCGAGAGCATCGTGCTGTTTGTCAGAAGTGCTGCGACGCCGGAAGCGCGCGTCGTCACGACCGTGCTGGCAGAGGCAGATGCAGCGCTTGCCGATATGCGCACGCTTGTCATCATTGGCGCCGCCGCAACGCGGCTGATATCGCGAGGAGCGCGCAGGCCGTGGGTCTACACGCCGCGCGCCGAACAGGAGGTGGTGCGATGAGCGAGCCGCTGTTCGAGCCAGGCAATAGCGGCTTCGGCACTTTCGACGGTGTGTCCGTACGGCTTGGGCGGCCGCGCAACCATCACGACCGCAATCCCAAGTCGGCGCGCGGCTTCGATCTTGGCGTAGGTCGCCGCGCCGCCGGAGTTTTTCGAGACCAGCAGATCGATTTTCTCGCGCTCAAGAAGCGCTGTTTCCGCCTTCCGGTCGAAGGGCCCGCGACCGGACAACAGCCGGAGATCGGGCGGCAACGCGACATCGCCGGGTGGGTCGATCGTGCGGGCGATGTAGTGATGATGCGGCGCGCTTGCGAAGGCGCCAAGCTCCAGGCGGCCAAGCGTGAGAAAAACGCGGCGAGGTTTTGGCCCGAGCGCGTCGGCAGCGGCTTCGGCGTTCCCGACGGTAAGCCAGGTGTCGCCGGGCTGGGGCTGCCAGGCGGGGCGTATGATCGAGGCCAGCGGGATCGCAAGCCGTGTGCAGGCGGCGACCGCGTTGGACGAGATTTGGTCGGCGTAGGGGTGCGTGGCGTCAACGACCGCTTGCGTTGCATCCAGCGTCAGCCAGTCAACCAAGCCGTCCGCGCCGCCGAAACCGCCGATCCGCGTTCGAACGGGCTGCGTCTTGGGATTCGCGGTGCGCCCGGCCAGCGAGACAGTTGTGTCGAAGCGAGGGTCCGCCGCCAGCAGGCGCGTCAACTCCGAGGCCTCCGTGGTACCTCCGAGGATGAGAACGCGCATCGAGACCATCTCCATGAATACTGAGCCCGCAGCCTGCACGGGGAAGCGGTGGCTGTCTATTGTCGGCATCGGCGAGGATGGCGTGGAAGGGCTTTCCCCCGTTGCCCAGCGGCTGATCACATCGGCGGAGCTGGTCATCGGCGGCGCGCGGCATCTGGAACTCGCCGGCGATCTTGTTTGTGGCCGGCCTCTCGCCTGGCCCAGTCCCATCAGCGACGCGTTCGTTGAGATCAAACGACATCGGGGGCGTTCGGTCGTGGTCCTGGCGAGCGGCGACCCCTTTCATTTTGGCGTCGGCAAGCAGCTCGCAGCGTTTGTCCCGGCGGAAGAATTCGTTTGCCTGCCGCAACCATCTGCTTTCAGCCTGGCCTCGGCCAGAATGGGCTGGTCGCTGCAGGATGTCGCGCTGGTCACGCTGCATGGTCGTGCGCTGCAAGGCATTGTTCGATACTTGCAACCCGGCGCGCGCATATTGGCATTGTCCTGGGACAGCGAGACGCCTGCAAAACTCGCCGAACTTCTCACAACGCACCGCATGGGACAATCGCGCATCACCGTGCTCGAGGCGATGGGTGGACCGCGCGAGCGGGTACGCCACGGCACGGCATCGAATTTCGATATCAAGGAAATTGTTTCGCTCAATACCATCGCGCTCGAGGTGATTGCAGAACCGGAGGCGGCCATCATCGCCCTCGCGCCGGGTCTCGACGACGCGTTGTTTGAGCATGACGGCCAACTGACAAAGCGAGAAATTCGCGCCGTGACGCTTTCATCGCTGGCACCGCGCCACGGCGAACGGCTTTGGGATGTAGGGCTCGGCGCCGGCTCGATCGCGATCGAGTGGCTACTGCGGCATCCCTCCTTGGGCGCGATCGGAATCGAGGCGCGTAGCGATCGTGCGGATCGCGCCGCCCGCAACGCCGCGGCACTCGGTGCGCCGGAACTCAAGATCGTCCAAGGCCGCGCGCCGGAGGCGCTGGCGGGGCTCGCCAGGCCGGATGCGGTGTTTGTCGGCGGCGGCATGATGGACGACGGGGTGTTCGAAGCGGTCTGGGCGGCGCTAAAGCCTCGCGGCCGCCTCGTTGCCAACGCCGTGTCACTCGAGACCGAAGCGCGGCTCGCCGACTATTTCCACCGCTTTGGCGGTGACCTTGTTCGCCTGCAGGTCGCAAGGGCCGACAGAGTGGGCACCACGTTCGGCTGGCGCCCGGCGATGCCGGTGACGCAATGGCGGGTGAAGAAGCCATGATCGTCGCCGGCATCGGATGCAAACGCGGGACCTCGTCCGAGGACATTGTGAGCTCGATCCTCACAGCTCTCGCATCCTTTGGCGTCGCGTGCGAAAAGCTCGACGTGATCGCGACCGAAACGGCCAAAGCGGACGAGTGCGGGATCGCAGACGCAGCCCGCTTGCTGTCGGTTCGTCTTGCCAGGTGTTCGATGGCCGATCTGGATCGGGCCGCCGACAAGGTCATGACGCGCTCGTCGCGCGTTCAGGCGCTCAAAGGCGTTCCGTCGATCGCGGAGGCTTCAGCCCTGGTCGCGGCGGGCCGCAATGCGCGGCTGCTCGGCGCGCGGCTAGCCACGGAGAAAGTAACCTGTGCCATCGCCATCAGTGAGGACCCATGACGGTTCACTTTATCGGGGCAGGGCCCGGAGCGGCCGACCTCATCACCGTGCGGGGGCGGGACCTCATTGCCAGTTGCCCGGTTTGCCTCTATGCCGGGTCTCTGGTGCCGAAGGCTCTGCTCGGCCACTGCCCGAGCGGAGCAAGCATCATTGATTCAGCGTCGATGTCGCTCGATGAGATCATCGCGGTGATGGCGCAGGCCACCGATTGCGGCGAGAGCGTCGCGCGCCTGCATTCCGGCGACCTCTCGATCTGGAGCGCACTTGGCGAACAGTTGCGTCGCCTGGACGCGCTGAAAATCCCTTACACGATCACCCCGGGCGTTCCCGCCTTCGCCGCGGCTGCAGCGGCGCTTGCCCGGGAATTGACATTGCCCGAAGTGGCGCAGTCGGTGGTCCTGACGCGAACCCCCGGGCGCGCCTCAGCGATGCCCGCGACCGAGACGCTCTCCGCCTTCGCCGCGACCCGCGCGACGCTCGCGATCCATCTCTCCATCCACGCGATCGAGAAAACCGTTGCGGAGCTGATCCCGGCCTACGGCGAGGACTGCCCGGTTGCCGTTGTATGCCGCGCCAGCTGGCCGGACGAGCAGATCCTCAGGGCGACGCTTGGCACCATCGCAGCGGAGGTCAAGCGCGCCAATATCGAGCGCACGGCGCTCATCATCGTCGGCGATGTGCTGGCGGCGCGTGATTTCCGGGACAGTGCGCTTTACGACAGCGGATATCGCCGGCGGTTCCGCGGGAGCGGCGCATGATCGAAATCCTAGCCCCAGCGCCCGACGATCTGGCCGTCGCGGTCGAACACGACGACGTCGAGGGCGATCTGCGATCCATCGAGCGCCTGCGCCGCCGTCTTCCACGCAGCCTTGGCGACCAATTGACCGATCGGTATGCCGCGCTTTTCCGCCTCCTGCAGCACCAGCGACGCCGTATTGGCGTGGCGGCAGAGTTCAATGAGTTCGGCCGGCGCTTCCGCTTCCCGCAGCAGTTCGGAAAGCCAGATGCGGTCGACGCCGCCCGATTTGGAATGAAGATCGAGCAGCCCTTGTCCGAGTTTTGTCATCTTGGCAAAGCCGCCCGCGATAGTGAGTCGCGGGACGGGGTGCCGTTTGGCATATTTCAGCATGCCGCCTGCGAAGTCGCCCATGTCGATGAGCGCGGTTTCGGAAAGACCATGCAGCTTCTGAACGGCCATCTCGGAAGTCGATCCCGTCGATCCCGCGATATGCTTGAGGCCGCTCGCGCGCGCCACGTCGATCCCACGATGGATCGAATGAATCCATGCCGCACAGGAATAGGGAATGACTACCCCGGTCGTTCCGAGGATCGAAAGTCCGCCGAGGATGCCGAGACGCGCGTTGAGCGTTTTGGCGGCGAGCGTTTCGCCGCCGGGTATAGAGAGCTCGACGATCACGTCGCCGGAGGCCCCGAAACGTTCCGCCACTTCGCGAACCGCCGTTCGCATCATCTCGCGGGGCACGGGATTGATGGCGGGCTCGCCGGGTGGGACGGGGAGGCCGGGTTTTGTAACCGTTCCCACGCCTTCACCCGCAACAAAGCTGACGCCGGAACCCGGCGCGCCCGCTCTGACGGTTGCCTTGACCAGCGCGCCATGCGTGACGTCGGGATCGTCGCCGGCGTCCTTTACGATTCCCGCCGTCGCACCGCCGTCGAAGGATTCGAAAACAGCAACCGCGAAGCTGACATGCGCGCGATTTGGAAGCTGCACTTCGACGGGATCAGGGCACTCGCCCGTCACCAGCGCCTCATACGCCGCGCCCGTTGCGGCCGTCGCGCAGGTACCCGTGGTCCAACCGCGCTTCAGCGGCCTACCCGGTCCCTTCTCATTTGTATCTTCGGCGTCGCTCACAATCAGTTCCAATGGTGCGCGCCAAGACTTATCACGATTTTCCCATGAAGCTGCCCATCGACAGCCTCGCCCCGCCAGGCCTTATCATCGCGGCGCCATGTTCGGGGGCCGGGAAAACAACGGTGACGCTCGGGTTGTTGCGGGCGCTTCGGCGTCGGGGGCTTGCGGTGCAGCCTTTCAAGTGCGGTCCGGACTACATCGATCCGGCCTTCCACGAGATCGCGGCAGGCCGGCCGAGTTTCAATCTCGACAGCTGGGCGATGGGGCAGGGGCCGATAACCGCTCTTGCGAACGGCGTGTCGGCCGGCGCGGATATCTGCATTGCCGAAGGCGTCATGGGACTGTTCGACGGCGCCGCGGCGCGCGGACAATCCGGGTCTGGCGCGACCGCCGATCTGGCTGCGCTTCTCGGGTGGCCGGTGGTGCTCGTGCTCGACGTCGCCGGCCAGACCGAGACGGCTGCCGCCGTCGCACTCGGTTGTGCTCGATACCGGGACGACGTCGATATCGCAGGCGTGATACTCAATCGCGTGGCGAGCGAGCGGCATTTTGCGCTTGTGGCGCCGGCGTTCGATCGGATCAAGATGCGGGTTTACGGTGCGATTTCGCGCGAGGATCGTCTCGCGTTGCCCGAGAGGCATCTCGGTCTCGTCCAGGCCCGGGAGATAGCGTCGCTCGATGAACGTCTGGATGCTCTCTCGGATGTCATTGGTGCTGCCGTCGACCTCGAGGCGATCAGGCAATCGGCGCGGCCAGCGCAGGCGGCGCTCGGGATCCGCGACGAGCAATCTGGCCGCGCACGATCACAATTGCAGCCGCCTGGACAGCGCATCGCGCTCGCGCAGGACCGTGCATTTTCCTTCTTCTATCCTCATCTCCTTCGGCAGTGGCGGCTCGCGGGCGCGGAAATCATTCCGTTCTCGCCGCTGGCCAATGAGGCTCCCGATGCCGCCGCCGACGCCGTCTGGTTGCCGGGCGGTTATCCGGAGCTCCACGCCGGCGTGCTCGCCGCAGCCCACGGTTTCCGAAGCGGTCTTCAGAAATTTGCTCGACGCTCAATTCCGATCCACGGCGAGTGCGGCGGCTATATGGTGTTGGGGCACGGACTTGAGGATGCCGCGGGGAACAAGCACGAAATGACCGGTCTGCTGGTGCTCGAAACTTCCTTCGCCAAAGCCAGGCTGCATTTGGGCTATCGCCGCGCGCGGCTTCGCGCGGCCTGTTCCTTGGGGGCGGAGGGAACGGAAGTGCTCGGCCACGAGTTCCACTATGCGCGCACGGTTTTGGCGAGCGGCGATCCGTTGGTCGATTGCCGGGATGCCGCTGGCGCCGAGGTGCCTGAACAGGGTGCGCGCAAGGGCTCGACAACGGGCACGTTTTTCCACGTCATCGACCGAGTGGCGCCATGAGCGAAACGCCGAATCCATCGTCGCAGGAGTTTGATGCCGCCTTTCGGCAGGCGTTTCGCGATCTCGTACTCTGGCGCCGCGACGTCCGCCGCTTTCGCCGCGATCCCATCGATCCGGCCTTGATTCAGTCGTTGCTCGAACTTGCCAGCCACGCGCCCTCGGTTGGACACTGCCAGCCCTGGAGGTTCGTGCTTGTCGAATCCGGCGAATGTCGGGAGGCGGTGAGGTCCAGCTTTGCCCGGGCCAACGCGAAAGCGCTCGAAAGCTATGACGGCGAACAGCGTGCGCAATATGCGAGACTGAAACTCGAGGGGCTGGAAGATGCTCCGGTGCATCTTGCGGTCTTCGCCGATGCGGCAACCGAGGCGGGCAGCGGCCTCGGCCGTCAGACCATGCCCCAGACCCTGGAATATTCGGTTGTCGCAGCCGTTCAAACCCTATGGCTTGCGGCGCGCGCCGAGGGACTTGGGCTTGGCTGGATTTCGATCCTCGAGCCGGAGCGCTTGTGCCGTCTCCTTGAGGTGCCCGAGAGCTGGACGCTGATTGCCTATCTCTGTATCGGCTGGCCCGTGGAGGAGCACCTCGACCCCGAGCTCGAACGCCATCAATGGCAGCAGCGTCTGGACGCCGGACGCTTGATATTTACGCGGTGATCTGAGGAGGCATCGAGCAGAGAAGAAAACCCGCCGGCTGGGCCGGCGGGTCTGGCCTTCGCGATCAACCTTCGAGGCTTATCTCTCGGCTCTTTCGTCGCGATCCTCGTCATGACCGGCGAGGTCCTTGACGCGGTCGATCAGCTCTTTGGCGCGATGACCGAGGCCGTCTTCGTTGCCTTCGCTGACCGGCTGGCCGTGGAATTCGGCGTTGTTCAACATCGTCTTGATCTCGCCGGCGAGTTTGTCGCGCGCTTCGGTGATGTCGGCGATCTGTTTCAGATAGCGGGCATAGGGCTTGTCGGGGCTGGTGACAGCGCGGTTCGCCCAAACCAGGCTGGCGCGGCCGAGCTCGCCCTTCGGCGCATTGAGCTGCTTGTAAATCCGGGCGAGCTCAATGAAATCCTCCTGGCGGTCCTCGATGCCATCCGGCAGCGCGTTCCTCTGTATCCATTCGGCGACCACCCGGCCCTCATGGACGTAGTCGTCCTTCAAGCCGAGCAGGGCCATGGTCGTCGGCCGCACGTCGGCATGATCGGTGAACACCTCGTCGTGGCGGCCGAGGTGCTGCACGCCGGGTCCCACCATCGCCGCCCAGGTCTGCGTGATCTCCTTCTGGAAGTCGCCGTGGTTCCAGGCAAAGCCGGGAGCCTCGCACACGGGGTCGGTCGGGGTTGCGCAGCCGCTGTTGTTACCCGTCTCGAAGAAGTAGTCGTCGTTGCCGAAGATCGTGAACGTCGGCGTGCGCTGCGGGCTGAAGGTGACCATGTGCAGCAGCTTCATCTCGGCCCGGTCAGCCAGCAGCTTCGACAACTTGTCGGTGTTGCCGGTGATCGGGTTGGTGGCGGTCAGCGCGTCGACGTCATGCTCCATAGTCCGCGTGAGCGTGTCGGTCGCCCCCGGATTGGTGTTGATGTACATGTTCGGAGCATCGTCGCTGTGAACCGAGAACCGCGCGCTGTTCATGCGTTGCGTGAGCAGGACCTTGTCGATCGACAGCTCGATCTCGCCGGTATTCTTGTAGGTGCAAGGCGTGGTTACGCCGTCGCAATTCGCCGGGCTTGGCGGGCCGCCGACAAAATGGTCGTTCTCGTCCGGCACGACGACGAACAGCGTGTTGGTCTCGTTGATGCCATCCGCCTTGAGGCGGGCGAAGAATTTGCCAAAGGCCTGATCGTAAGTCTTCAGCGCCGCAACATAACCGGCCTCGCCCGGGCCATAGGCATGGCCGCTGTTTGGGGTGGGAGGAGCATTCGGGATGTCCAGACGCTGCGGATCGTGCGCATCGGCAATATACGTATAGACTACCTGAACGCCGGCTTCGAGCATTTTTGCGGCATAGCCGAGCGAGGCGGTTGCCGAAGGATCGAAGTTGGTGGGGAAACCCGGCTTGTTCGAGAACGGATCGGTGATCACCACGCCATCGAGATCCGTCACAGGACCGCTCGGCGAGATCACGGGCTGCACGTTGATGTTGCCGTAGAGAGCCGAGAAGCCGCTATAACCGCCGGGCTCATCGGGGAGAAGATCTGGCTTCGCAAAGGAGTTGCTGCACAGTGGGCTGCCCTGAGCGCAGTAAATCGCAATGCCTTCGTAATCTTGAGTTGCGGCGGCAGCAGCGACGGACGAACCAAAGATGTTTGCAATGTCCGTCTTGTTCTCGATTGCAAGCCCATTCAGGGAGAAGGCGGCCACGTCGCAGCCGGCGCGGGTGTAGACGGGCCACGGTGCCGGCGCGTTCTTGCCGTTCTCATTGACAAGGACGGGCAGGTTCTCACCGGCTTCAGGATGGCTCTGCGCCGTGGTTGTCGTCCAATAGACAAAGGACGTTTGGAAAACGGTTGAGGAATTGTCTTGCTTGAAAATTCCGAAGCTGTTCGAGACCGGGCTGCCGTGACGATCGCCATAGACCCCCGTCAACCCCGTGAGAATGTCATCGGCCGTGTGCGAGATCAGCGGCGTAAAGTGATTGCCGCTGATGATGCCCTTTCCTTGAAGAAAATTCAGGAGATTCGGCATCTGCTCGAGGTCAGACGGAATGTTTGGATTGTCACGGCGCAGATGCACGTTATCGAAGATAATGTAGACGACCCGCTTGATCTGGCCGCCGGGGGAGTTCAGCTTGCAAGCCGCGGATGCGGACTGGATCGCGCCGCCAAGCAGTACAAGGCCAAGCGCCGATGCGCAAACAGCAGCCTTCAATAGTTTCATCGTCCTATCTCCCTGAGTCGGCGCTATTGAAAATTGAGTGAACCGATCTAGACGTGCTTCGCCGACGTCCGGCATCTAACCCGCCGGTTGTTGCGGCTGGTTGACACCAACATGACGCTTGGACGGCATTGCGCATGAATTGTTCGAGCGCGGTGCTCAGAGGGCACGTGGGATGCGCGGAACACCGATCGTCGTGACGTCGCGCCGAACGGCGCGGTCGCGGCGTGACCTCATATGCTGAGGCTGAGGCTGCGGCTGACGGTTAGTCTTGCGTATTTGTTGATTTGTAGGCGTTTATGGCTGCCCGGGCGCCCAGAGCAGGGCGAGCCGCTGTCCCACGACAATCTGAGCAGGCGACATCTTGGACGCCACGGCGTTGCGAAGACGCAAATAATACTCGCGTTGGCGCTTCGGCGCGTGCGCCGCGGCGAGGTTCAACCACTTGTAAGCCAATATGAAATCCTGCGGCACGCCGTGACCCTTGTCATACATCAGGCCGAGCATGGCTTGGCCGAACGGATTGCCCCTGATCGCTGCCTGGATGTAGAGGTCGGAAGCGGCATCGTATGCTTGGGGAGCGCCAAATCCGTTTTCGTACATGAAGCCGAGAAAAGCCTGCGCGCTGGCATCTCCTCGCAACGCGAGCGGCGTTAGCACGTTGACCGCCGCGATAAAGTCGCCTCTCGCATACGCTGCGGTGGCGCGCGTCATTGCGCTGGCGTGCGCGGGGCGCATCTGGGCGGAACAAAATGTAAAAAGCACCAGGCTAGCCGCAACCACCCGCAACATCATGGGCCGGACCGTCCTCACGTCCGATTCGCGCACCCCCTTGTCGACTGGATCAGCGCGTCGTGTGAATCCGCAGATCATCAGTGCTCGCTCCCACGCTGCCACGCAATTTTGACCGCAACTCTTCCGCGACATGACTAGCATCCGTGCCGTCGCGGATGATCTGGGGACGGATGAAGATAATCAATTCGGTCCGGGTTCCCTTCTTGTTCTGGTGCCCAAAGGCGTCGCCCAGCCCCGGGATTTCATCAAGCAGCGGAATTCCGTTGCGCGTTCCGTTTTGCTGCTCGCTGATCAATCCGGCGAGCAGGACCGTCTGGCCGGTGGCCACCGAAATTGAACTTTTCACCCGGCGCTCGGAAACCGTCGGCGTGAGGCTGGCGGCAGTCGCCGGAGAGACATTGCTGATTTCCTGTTCAACATCGAGCCTGACATTGCCGTTGACGTTGATGCGAGGCGATACGCGCAGGATGATGCCGGTGTTGCGATAATCGATGGTGTTGACGACGGTATTGCTGGTGGTGAGCACGGTTGCGCTGCCTGTGGACACCGGCACGACGTCACCGACCTGGAGCGTCGCCACTTGATTATTGATCACCACCAGGGACGGATTTGACAGCACCTTGACGCTGGTGACGGTGTGCAAGGCATCAAGAATCGCGGCCGGTTGCGCCTCCGATCCGATCAGGAAATTGAAACCGGGAAGGGCGCGGTTGATGAAGGCGTTGGTCACAGTTCCGGCTGCCGCCGCGGCGCCGGTCGCCGTGGTCGTAGTGGCCGCCACGGTCGCGGTGGTGGGCGGGACCACCGACTGCGTGTTGAGGATGGAGCCCCTGTCGGGGGGGAATCCGAAGCCCTTGCTCTGCAGAAAGGTCTGCACGCCATAGCTCAACTCGTTGGTGAGCGTGACTTCCGCGATCGTTGCGTCGATCGCCACCTGCAGCTGAGGCTTGTCGATCTGCTGCAGGGTCGCTTCGACGATCCGGTAGTTTCCCTGATCCGCATAGATCAACAGCGTGTTGTTGATGACATCGGGTGTGATGCGCACCCCTTGCAAGAGCGGCTGACCGGTGCCGCCGCCCCCGCCTAGGCCGCCGCCCGCGCCTCGCGCGTCGGCCGCGCCGGCTGTGGACAGATTTCCGCTCGCCGGTTGTGACTGGCCAAATCCCGGCAAGCCGCCGGGGTTCATTCCCGATTGCGCGCGCGGCCCGAAGCCACTTGTCGGCGACGAGGAGTTTGAGTTCAACGACAGGCGATCAGCGCTCGATGTCGAGGAGGATGAACCGGATCCGGGCGCCAACTGATTGTCCGCGTTATCGAGCGACGCCGACGATCCTCCGATGAACATTTCCGTAAGGACCCGCGCGATCTGGCGAGCCTCGCCATATTTCACGCGGTAGACGTGGACGCTATTGCGTGCCGTGTCGGCGTGGTCGAGCCGCTTGATCCAGGTCGCGGCAGTGTGCAGCAGCGCCGGCTTGCGACTGACCACCAGAATGGCGTTAAGCCGGCTCATCGGCTGGAATTTGACCACGCTCTGGCTGAGACCGCTCTCGCCGGAATCCATGATTTTTTCCAGTTCGGAAATGATCGGCTCGGGCGCGCTGTTGGAGACCGGGTAGATTCCGACCGACTGGCCGCGCATCCAGTCGACATCGAAGCTCATCACGGTTTCGACGGCGGAGAGGCGTTCGGCGCCGGTGCCCTGGATGAGCAGGAGATTGCGCGTGGAGTCGGCGCGAATGCTGCCTGGCTTGGTGGCGAACGAGTCCATCAGCTTCAAGACGGTCTGCGCGGACACGTACTGCAGGGGTACCACGGAAACGCCGTAGCCGGGCTCGGGGTTAGCCGCGGCGGAATCGACCCGGCCGGTGCCGACCGCATCGCCAAGCGGCGTCAGCCGATAGCCGGCGCTGTCGCGGACCAGCACCACGCCGCTCAGCCGTAACGCGTTCTCGAGCACGAAAACGATGTCGGACTTCGGCACCGGCCGGACCGATACCAGGCTGACCGTGCCCTGCACGCGCGGATCGATGGAGTAACCCGTGTTCAGGATGTCGCCGAGCACGACCTTGGCAACGGTTGCCACCGGCGTATTTTCAAAATTCAGGTCGTAGCCGTTGCCGGTAGCCGCTCGTTCTACCCGCGCGTCCGGAATTTCGGTTATTTCGGTTCCCTGGAATTCGGCGGCACGGCCTCGCTCGCCCGCATTGGACGACGCAGCGTTCACGCTCTGGGCTTGTCGGGGCAGAATGTCTAACGAGCGCACTTTATCAAGCACGTCGATATCGGCCGGCGCGGTTGTTGTTCCAAGTGTTGCAGGATTGCAGGATGTCAGAAGATTGGCAGCGGATAGGGCCATCGCGATTGCAAAAGCGCTACGCACGGCCGTCCGGGACCGGACCTGATTGCCGATGCGCACCATACTATCGCCCTATCGCCGATCCAACTCTAGACAATGAAGTGGCGGATCAAGCCGAGGCCGATCCGGGCAAGTTCGCATGCGCAGCAGAAACACGTGACGGCGGTACTTAGCGCCGCCCTTTGCGGGACTTAGCGCCGCTCTTTGACGGCTAGATGACGCCGATGTATCCTGCCACGCAAGCTTCGGCCGCATCGTACAGGTGTCACAGTCCAGGTCAATAACCCTGTCTGCGGCGAACGATGGCCTGTGGCGGCGATGGCACAGCCCTCGCCGCATTCTCCGCCCACCAAGCGACTGGAAGACGTATGACCGGCCAGAAGTCGTTGCAGTTCATAGAGCATCTTCGACAGGCCCGGCACCTGACGTCGGCCGAAACGGGCAAATTGGAGGACCGTGGGCCTGTCGATCAGCCGCAAACCGACCCTCAGCGCGATCTACAATCCGCCTCACAGGGCAAGATTTGGGAGGCCACCGATCTATCGGCCAGCGAATTCGCCGATGAGGCGGCTCGCTTCTACGACTATGAACGCGTCACGCTGGAGGACATGCTGTCGGCCACGCCGCTGGTCGGATCCTTCTCGCAGCGCTTTCTCCGCGAGACGTTTGTATTTCCCTATCAGACCGCGGATCACGACATCGTGCTCGCAATTGCGGATCCGACCGATCTTGCCGCGAGGCGCGCCGCCGAAATCGTGCTGGGGCCGAATATCGCAATCAAGGTGGCCGCCTTCGACGATCTGACGGTCGCGCTGGATCAGCGTCTTGTCAACGACAGCCCTGACCGACGCGGTGATACGGACGGGTTTCAGCGGTTGCGCGAAGACGACATCGAAAGTCTGCGCGATCTTGCCAGCGGTGCGCCCGTGGTGCGCGCGGTTAACGATCTCCTGGAAAAGGCCATTGAGCTGCGAGCAAGCGATATCCACATCGAACCCTTTCTCACTGGCCTCGTGGTCCGCATGAGGATCGACGGAATGTTGCGGCAGGTAACTACGCCCACTGGTGTGCTGCCGCAGGCCGTTATCTCACGCATCAAGATCGTCGCCAGCCTCAACATTGCGGAACGCCGGCTGCCGCAGGACGGCGCCGCGCGGCTGCGCGTGGGTCGCGCCGACATCGATATCCGCGTCGCCATCATGCCAACCCAGCACGGCGAGTCTGCTGTGATCCGTATTCTGCCCAAGGATCGCGGGATGCTGGTGGTGGACAGGCTCGGCTTCGCGTCGGCTGACGAAGTCAAGCTGCGGCGTCTTTTGAAGCTGCCTCATGGCATGATCGTCATCACCGGGCCGACCGGCAGCGGCAAGACGACCACGCTTGCGACGATCCTGTCGATCCTGAACGAGCCGATCCGCAAGATTCTCACGGTCGAGGACCCGGTCGAATACGAAATCCCCGGCATCAACCAGTCGCAGATCAAGCCGGCGATCGGGTTGACATTTGCGAGTGCGCTGCGCTCGTTCGTGCGCCAGGATCCAGACGTCATCATGGTCGGCGAGGTGCGCGATTCGGAGACGGCGCACGTCGCAATTCACGCCGCGCTGACCGGACACCTGGTGCTTACCACGCTGCACACCGAGACCGCGGCGGCCGCCTTGCCGCGCCTGCTCGATCTCGGCGTTGAAGGTTATCTGCTGCGCTCGACGCTGCGCGCGGTGATCGGCCAACGCCTGGTACGGCAGCTTTGCGACCGCTGCAAATCGTCAAAGGAATTGAGCGCGGCGGACTTCTCCGAGGACCCGCGGCTTGCCACGCTCGGCTTTCGGGTCGGGCAGACCGTTCACCTGCCGTGCGGATGCGAACGTTGCGGCGGCACTGGCTATCGCGGCCGGCTCGGCGTGTTCGAGGTGCTCGAGCTCGATGACGAGATGCGCGAATTGATCGGAGAAAAGACCGACGGGCTGAAGGTCGATCAGGCCGCCATCCGCGGCGGCATGACCACGATGCTCGACGACGGTATCGCCAAGTGCCGCGCCGGATTGACCTCGCCCGCAGAGGTCCTCCGCGTTACAACCGTGCGGTGAGGTGAATTGTGCCGAGTTTTCGATACCGGGCGCTGACGCAGAGCGGCGAGGTCGTGCACGGCACGCTATCGGCGCCGACGGCGACCGAAGTTGCGGCCCGCATTGAATATCTGCGCCTGCTGCCGATCGAGACCGTGGAGGAGAAGCGGACCCCTTCCGCCACCGGCGGCCTGGGTCTCTTCAGCCGTCCGGGCCCGTCAGAAGTCACGACGTTCACCCGCGATCTCGCTTTGCTGTTGAAGGCCGGCGCGCGCCTCGACGACGCGCTCGAACTGCTCGCGAGCGATGCCGATGTCGGCCGACTGCGCCCGGTGGTTGGCAAGTTGCGCGCAGCGCTTCTGAGCGGCGAGAGTCTTGCCGAAGCTCTGGGTGCGCATCCGGCGCTGTTTCCGCCGATGTATGTGGCACTGGTGCGGGTGGGCGAGGTGTCCGGCACGCTTGACCAGGTGCTGGAGATGCTGGGTGCGGAGCGGGCGCGTTCCGAACAGATGCGCCGCAAGGTGACGGATGCGATGCAATATCCGCTGTTCGTGCTGATCGCGGCGGTCTGCGTGATGCTGTTCTTTATCCTGTTCGTGCTGCCACAGTTTTCGTCGGTGCTGCAGGATTTCGGTACCAAGTCGGATTCCGCGCTCAGCGTTTTCATTCGCCTCTCCGAATTCATGCGTGCCAACGGCACTGCGTTGTCGCTCGCCGGCGCAATCCTGATCGCCTCGATTTGGATGCTGCTGCGGCGGCCGGATACCAGAGCAGCCATCGTCGGCACGATCGCGCGGATACCCGGCGTTGCCGGCATCTTTCAATTTTACCGGACCAGCCTGTTCTCCCGCAATCTCGGCGTTCTTCTCGGCAGCGGTGTCAGCCTGACGGCCACCTTGCGCATCCTGGTCGACATCATGGCGGTTACCGGCAACGTCGATGTCTGGACGGCGGCGGCCGATCGCGTGCGGCATGGCGGCAAATTGTCGGACGCGCTCTCGGCGTCGAGCACCCTGCCGCCGATGGCGGTGCGGATGCTGCGGCTTGGGGAGGAAACCGGACAGCTGCCGGTGCTGGCAGGCCGGGTCGCCGAATTCTATGAAGCGAAACTGCAGCGCAGCCTCGACCGTATTGTAGGTATCATCGGGCCGCTCGCCATCGTCACCATCAGCGCCGTCGTCGGTGGGTTGATCGTCTCGGTCATGACCGCGCTGCTGTCGGTCACGCAGCTCGTCGGATGAAGTAAGGATTGTCGCGATGTCAAAAAAAATCTCCGCTGAAATCTTCCACCGGCGAGCCCGAGAGGATGCCCGGCAAGGCGAGCGGGGCTTCACGCTGGTCGAAATGCTGGTGGTCATCACCATCATCGGCCTGATCATGGGCCTGATCGGCCCGCGCGTGCTCAACTACCTGAGCGAGTCGAAGGTCAAGGCGGCGAAGATCCAAATGCAGAGCTTCTCCAGCGCACTCGATTTGTTTAATCTCGATGCCGGCCGCTACCCGTCGACGGCGGAGGGCCTGGCGGCGCTGGTCCGCCGCACTCCCGGGGTTGAGGCCTGGAACGGACCTTATCTCAAGGGCGGTAACGTCCCCAACGATCCCTGGAACCATCCTTATATCTACCGCGCTCCGGGCGAGCATGGCGCCTACAATATCATGTCCTACGGCTCGGACGGCCAGGAGGGTGGCAGCGGCGTGGCCGCCGACATCTCACTGGACACCATCACGAGCGCCAAGAATGAATAGGCAAGAATGAATAGGATTGACGAGCGCGGCTTCACGCTGCTGGAGATGGTGTGCGTCATAGCGCTTATCGCCATGATCGCCGCCGTGCTGTTGCCGTTTTTGCCGCGCCATACTTCGCGTTCGCGCCTGCAGGCTTATGCGCTCGAGGCGGCGACGTTGCTGAAGGCCGATCGCAACACCGCAATCCGGCGTCGCGCCGACGTTTCCACGCTGGTCGATGCGCCATCGCGCGCGATCCGCTCCGGCGCGACCTCGCAGATCGTCCGCATTCCGGACGATGTGCGCTTCGATGCGCTGCTGCCGCAGACCTGCCGGCAGCGTGCGGCGCTGTCGACCATCAGTTTTTTCGCCGACGGGATGTCGTGCGGGGGTTCTATCGCACTGAGCAGACTCGACACGGCTTATGAAATTCGAGTCAACTGGCTGACCGGAAGGGTCGAAATTGTCTCTCGTTCGCCGCTTGCCAACTGATCGGCCCGATGCCGGCTTCACGATCATAGAGGCGCTGATCGCACTGGTGGTCGTCGCCGTTTCGATCGTCGCGATCGGATCGGTCATGTCGACCAATGCCCGTGGTGTGCGCGCGCTGGAGAGTCATGTCGCGCTGCTGCAAAGCGCGCAGACGGTATTTGTGACTGCGATTCCGCCGCGCAAGGAACTTGCTCCCGGTACGCTTTCCGGACAGCTCCGCGACTTTCGCTGGCAGGTCGACATCGGCCCGGTTGGGAGCGACTGGGTGGTGGAAGGCGCCGACGTCGCCTGGATACCCGAACTGGTCAAGATCCGAGTCCGCTCGCCATCCGGGGCCACTGTCGATCTTGAAACCGTCCGCTTGATGCACAGGCCGAGCCAATGAGGATCGCGCGCACGGGCAGGCGGATCGGTGAAGAGGGTTTTACGCTGATCGAGGCGCTGGCGGCGCTGGTGCTGACCGGCCTCGTGCTGTCGGCGCTTGGCACCATTACCGCGCAATGGCTCCCGAGCTGGAACCGCGGGTTCGACCGCATCCAGCAGAGCGAACTGGTCGGGATCGCGATGCAGCGGATCGCCGCGGATCTGGCTGCTGCTGAATATGTGCCGCCCGATGGCAGCGGGCGCAAGCCGCTGTTCGATGGCTCGGCGCTGTCGGTCACCTTCGTGCGGACGGCGCTCGGCCCCAACGTCGGAATAGGGCTTGATGTCGTGCGGATCGGCGAGACCGCCGAGCAGGGCGGCTTCGTAACGGTGCGCACGCGCGCGGCGTTCGCGCCGCTGCCCCCCGGGGTCTCGCCATTGGCGCATATCCAGGTATCGGACCCGGTGGTACTGCTGCGGCCGCCGTTCCGCCTGTCGTTCGCCTACGCAGGTCCGGACCGGATCTTTCGGGATAGCTGGCACGATACGGACAGGCTTCCGGCGGCGATCATGCTCACCGTACGCGATGCAAGGAGCGAACGCGTGCTGTCGGTGTCGACGGCGACGCCGGTTCATGCCGATGGGCCCGGTGCCGGAAGCTCGGATGATGATTCCAAGGGCGATGCGAAAGAGGGTGATGCGAAAGACGGTTCCAAGGATGATGGCAAGATCGACGGCGCAACGCAGAAGCAGGGCGGCTCCTGATGATCAAATCAATCCGACGCAGCGCAAGGTCGTCATCTGAGCAAGGCTTCGTCATCGTTGCCGTGTTGTGGCTTCTCGCCGCACTCGCGGCGCTGGCGACGATCTTCTCGCTCTACCTGTCGAATTCGGCGCGGGCGCTCGCGCTCAACGACACCGCTCTGCAAGCGGAAGCGCTGGTGTCGGCGAGTGTGGAACTCACGGCCTATCAGCTGCAGCTTGCGGGCAAGGACGCACGCCCGGCACTAGGCTCGTTTCACACGCGCCTGAACGGCGCGGACCTCGCCGTCTCCTTTGTCTCGGAAGCGGCACGGGTCGATCTCAATGCGGCGCCGAAAGAGCTGATTGCCGGCTTGCTGGCCGTGCTCGGCGCGGGGGAGGAGGATGCAAGAGAATATGCCGATCGCATCATTGGCTGGCGCACCAAAGCGAAGCCGCAGACCACCGGGAACGAAGACGCGCTATACCGAGCGGCGGGTCGGCCCTATTCGCCGCGCCAGGCGCCATTCGCCCACGCCAACGAGCTTGGCCTCGTACTCGGCCTTCCGCCGGCGCTGGTCGAGCGTGCGCTGCCGTTCGTGACCATCTTCAGCGGCGTCTCCGGCGTCGACGTGCTGACGGCGCCGCCCGAGGTGATCGCGGCATTGCCGGGCATGACGCCGCTGACGCTGAAGCAATTTCTGGCGGATCGGGCTACGCTGCCGAAGGACAACGCCGCGATCGCGACCGCGCTCGGCGCGGCGGCGAAGTCGAACGCAACGGCACAAAAGAGCCAAGCTTATCGGATTATGATCAGGGTACATTTTCCTAACGGCCGGGAGACGGCCTCGGAAGTCGTGATCAGTCTTAAAGGCGAGCAGGACCCCTACCGGGTCTTGTCGTGGCAAGACGATGTGATCGTGCGCCAGCGGGCGCCAGTGAGGCTTTGATTGCAATGATGCCGGAGCTGAAGGACCTGTTCGGAGAGTGGATCGTGGCCGTTGACGCGGCGATCCGGGCTGCCGTGGTGCGAATGGTGCCGCGGCGGCGTATCCTGTTCGTGGAAGGCGACGGCAACAGCTTTACCGCCCATGTCACCTCGGCGCGAAAGGGTGGCTTTCTGCCGCAAACATCGTTTCGTCTCGTGCAGGGCCGGCCCGAGCCGGCTCTGTCGTCGGCGTGGCGGGCGGCGCTGCGCGGTAGCCGCATCGACATACTCATGAGGCCGGACGAGGTGCTGTTCCGTGCCGTCGATTTTCCGCGACAAGCTGCCGATTTTCTCGACGGCATGATCCGTGCCCAGATCGACCGCCTGACGCCATGGACGGCCGGCGAGGCGGTGTTCGGCACTACGCCGCCGGTGCCGATCGCGAACGAACGCATCGCCCTGACGCTTGCGGCGACCTCGAAGCAGAAGATCCAACCGTTGCTCAAGCTTGCCGCCGATTCCGGTGCGGCGTCCGTCGCGGGGCTTGTCAACGTGCCGGAGGCCGGTCACGAAGCGGAGCCGGTCAGGGTGTTCGACAACCCCCTGACGAACGCGGGCGGCGTTGCAATCGACGCGCCCCGGCTGTTGCGCCTGACGTTGCTCGGTGCGGGTCTTGCGGCGGTGGCCTCGCTCGCGATCTCTGCCTACGCCGGCAACACGCTCGATGCCGAGCAGCAAGAGCTGCAGCACCGCATTGCCCAGCGTCGTGCGGCGCTGCGTATTGACCAGCCTGGTGGATCGGCGGAGACGATGCTGGCGAAGCGCAAGCAGACGTCGCCTTCGAGCGTCATGGTGCTGGAGGCGATCTCCCGCGTGCTGCCCGACAGCACATATGTGACCGAGTTGCGGGTCGAAGGCGACAAGATGCAGGTCGTCGGCCTGACCCAGGACGCGCCATCGTTGATCAGGCTGATGGAACAGTCGCCGCAGTTCACCCGCGCTACCTTCTTCGCGCCGACGACGCGCGACCAGAACGATCCGGGCCAACGGTTCCATATCGAGGCGCACATCACGCCATATTTTGGGTCGGGATCATGAACCCGGTCGTAACGTTGCGAAAACTGCTCACCGCGCCGCTGCCGGCGGTGACGCTATATGTCGGCGTTATGATCCTGCTCCTGTTCTTGATCGCGAGCTCGTTGAGCGACATCTTTAGCAAGCGGGCCGATGTCGCAGCGTCGGCCGCCATGCTGGAGCAGTTCGAAGGCCGCCGGCCTGCCGCCGTCCGCGCGCAAGCTCCCGACGGCACCGGTCCGGCCGGCTCGCCGTTCCTGGAAGGCGCGACCGTGACAGTCGCCGGTGCAGCGCTGCTGCAGCGCGTTACCGCCGCCGTGACAAAGCTCGACGGCAACGTGCTGTCGTCCCAGGTCGACCTGCAGGGAACGCAATCCAAGGCCGGATTCCTCACCATTATCGCCAGCTGCGACATCGACCAGCCGGGCTTGCAGCAGCTGCTCTACGATGTCGAGGCCGGTATGCCGTTCCTGTTCGTCGATCAGCTCGTGGTGCAGGCCCCGGCGAGCTTCGCTGCGTCGGGCGATGGCAAGCTGCGCATTCTGCTCGCGGTCTCGGGACAATGGCGGGGTGCGAAATGACGCGGGCCGAAACGATGCGAAAGCTCGCCCTAAGGCTTACCCTGCTGCTGGCGTCTGCGCTTGGCATTTCCGCCTCAACCATGGCGCTGCCGATCGACACCGCCGATATCGATGCGGATGCTCCACGCCGTACCGGCGGCATCGCCGCGTCGTCGCTCTGGGATTCGCCGGCGGCTGCCGAGACGGTGGTGGTTCGGCCTCCACGGCCTCCGGAGCCGCCGTCCACAGCGCCTGAACGCACACCCAGCGCCAATCCGCTTTGGCCGATTCCGCTTGCGACGTTGTCGAACACGCGTGAGCGGCCGATTTTTTCATCGTCGCGGCGGCCTCCGCCGGCCGCTGTCGCGTCGGCCCCGGTGGCGAAGGCGCCGCCACCGCCGCCGAAACCGCGGGCCGAGCGTCCACAGCTTTCGCTGGTCGGCACCATCGCCGGCGGCGACGAAAGCTTCGGGATTTTCATCGATCAAACTACCAAGGCCGCACTGCGCTTGAAGATCGGCGACGACTATCAGGGCTGGAGACTGCGTTCGGTTCAAGGCCGCGAGGTGACGCTGGAGCGCGACCAGCAGACCGCGATATTGAGCTTGCCGCAGCCCGGTACCGGTGCTGCCGGGCTGGTGCGCGGACAGGCCGAGGGCGTTGTCACGCAGGGACAGGGACTGGCGGACTCGCTGTCGCAGCTTGGCCGGCCAGCGTTAGTTGATCCAGCCGTGTTGCTGAAGCGCAAGCGCGACCAATAGTCCGAGCGCGAGAAACGGGCCGAATGGAAGTGATGTCTGCCGCGTCATCGTCTGCCCTGCGAGTTGCATGACACCGGCTGCCGCGAGCGCGGCGAGTGACGCCACCAAGAGCTGCACCGGAACGCCGGCGACGCCAATCCAGATGCCGGACGCGGCGAGCAGCTTGACGTCGCCGAGGCCGAGGCCGTGAAATTTCCGGAGCTTGAAATAGAGCCGGCGCAACAGCCAGACGATCGCGCCGATGACGGCGCCCTCGCAAGCAGCGCCAAGCGCGGCTGTCCAGCCGTCGAGGATGGCAGCCCGGGCTAGGCCAATGACAGCGATCGCGAGGTTGACCCAATTGGGAATAATGCCGCGACGCAGGTCGAACCATGCGAGCAGGGCGCTTGCGAGATAGAGCAGGGCGAGACAGATGGTTGCGATCATGGGCTCGCAATGCGGGGCGGAATGGGAGTTCGCTCGGCACTATACCCGCGTTTCAGATGAAAAAATGCCCCCGGGGTCCGAACCCCGGGGGCATTGCCTTAGCGCCGCTGCGCCAGTCAGTGCCGATCATGATCGCGATCATCATCGTCGCCGCCCGTGGCAAAGACCACGGTGCCAGTCGCCTCGTCGAGGAACACCTTGCGCGGGTTGCCCTCATGGCGATCGTCGAAATCGAACATATGCTCGATCGTGCCGGCAATGGTGTCGAACGAACCACCCGGCTGAATGCGCTCACCGCGCAGCCAGTTGTCTTCGATGAAGCGAAGCACTGAGGTCTGGTCTGTGAGCGTGTGGTCGACTTGGTTGCGCTTCGCAAATGGCGATACCACCAAGAATGGCATCCGGGTTCCGTAACCGCAACGGCCCTGCACCGGCTGGCCGAAGGCTCCGTTGAGCGGTGTCGCCGGAGTAGTCCTTCCCTGCTGGAAGCCATTGCTGGTGTTGCAGACGCCGGGCGCATTGAGCGTATCGACGGTGTTGACCTTGTCGACTTGACCGCTGAACGACGGGTTGACGATCGGCGGCATCTGGTGGTCGTACCAGCCATCTGAGTTGTCATAGAGAATGATGACAGCGGTTTCCGACCATTCCGGGCTCTTCTGCAAAGTGTTGATGACGTTCACCAGGAAGTGTTGCTCATCCAGCGGGTCGGAATAGCCCGCATGACCATCCTCGAAGGCCGGCGCCTTCAGGAAGCTCACCGAGGGCAGATTGAGCGCTTTCAGCGCGTCGAAGAAGTCATGGATATCGTAGTTGTGGTTGGCCGGTTCCGGCTTGTTGGTCCCCGGGATCAGGCTATGACCGATCGCCTTAACCGAATTCGGACGCAAGTGATTCGGATTCGCCGTCGAGGTATAATATTGGAACCAGGCGTGATGCGGGATGTAATCCACCGAGGTGAAGGCCGGCGTGCCCGGCGCGGTGGGATCGGTTTCGCGGGCACAACCGGTGGTGCCATTGGCGTTGACCACGCTGAGGTCGAAGCCACCCATGAACGATCCCCAGGTGATGTCCTTGGCGTTCAAGAGGTCACCAACGTTTTTGCCGTGCATGGTGACCTGATCGAGGGTTGGGTTGGAGCAAACATCGCCGAGCGGATCACCGTCGCCGATCTCAGTCAGATTGCTGGCAAGGTGGGCGGCGTCGCCGAAGGCCTCATGGGTAGAATGCGCGAGGGACACGCCATCGGCCTTGAAGACGTTGATAGATCTATCAAAGCCATTGGTCTGTGCGGAGATCAGGTTGATCGCGCCCGGCGTCGAGGGACCGAACTGCGTGGTGTAGTTGTTGTCGTTCAGCGCGAAATGCTGGGCATAGTTCCATAGGGCGGTGGTGGTGTTGCCGTCGAAATAGCCCATCACCAGGGCGTTGTTGTTGACAAGACCGGCCGGCGGCGGCCCCGACGCGTTCACCCAGGCGGGGAAGCCGTCCATCTTGCCGTTATCATACGCGCTTTCCTCGGGGCTCTCATTGTGGCCCTGATCGTTGGTGAGCGCCTGCGCCGGCGAAAGGCGGAAGGGGTTCGACGCGCCCGTACCATTTAGCTTGCCGTTATTCGGCGCTGCGGGATTGTTGTTGGGGTTATTGTTGATGAGATCGACGCCCGCGAGCGGCCCGAAATTGTGGTTCACGTCGAGCGGGTTGACGAGGTTGTTCACCTTCGGCGTGTTCTTTTTCGCCACGAACGGGGTCTCGCCTTTGAGATTCTGCGCCTTCGGGTAGGTTCCGAAGTAATGATCGAACGAAACGTTCTCCTGGAAGATCACGACCAGATGCTTGATCGGCGTCGAGGTCTGGACGCGACGGAAATCGTCGCGGTCGCCGTCGTGATCTTCGGCGACGGCGCTGGCGCCGGCGACCATGAGAGCGAGGGCGGATACCAGACCGAGGGTTCTGGGCAAACGCATGAAGATTGCCTCCTTTTGGAGTGGGAAAAATGCGATTGGCTGCGGCGCAGTGACGGAATAGGGGGAGCGCCGCGCGGAACTTTCCAGAGCTGCGTCACAGCGCGATGAAAGGATTATGACGTCTTGTTGAAGCGCCACCGTTGCCAACAATCGCCGTCGGCCGTGCGCGATTGGGAGAGAAAACGAGCCGCCCAACGCTCGGGAATGCCGAAGAAAAAAATCCGAACTCCGTCGGAATAAATCGCAGACGTCGTTGTTTCGTCGCGCCGCGCAATTCGCGTTGTCGCTATTCCCAAGAGATTCAGTCGTCGACGCCGCGCCAAGGGCGGGTGTGTTCTTCACGCACGCTCTTTAGCTCATCGGTATCGATGCCGAGAGCCCCGCAGGGATCGCCGGGGCGATCTGGCGCGTCTCAACCTCATCCTGAAAATCGCGGGACGACAGGTCCGGGTGAGCCGCCGCGACATTGCGGTCGCGCGATTTGTTTTGCGTCGTCACGCAACCGGAAAATGAGTGTCATCGTCGGGGAATAAGAACACGCCTGTTGCTCACCAATTCCAAAAAAGCCAAAGAGGAGAGAGCTAATGTCGAAAGCTTCGCTTGCGCGCAGGCTTGGCTTATTGCTTGGCGCTTCCGTAGCGGCCCTTGCGCTTTCGCAAGGTGTTCGCGCGGACGACGGGCGCGATCACGATTTTGCCCGGAACTCGGTTGAACGAATCAATACTGCGTCGCCGATCAAGCATGTCATTATTATTGTCGGCGAAAATCGCAGCTTTGACCATCTGTTCGCCACCTACAGGCCAAAATCGGACCACGAACGGGTCTTGAACCTGCTGAGCGAGCGCATCATCAAGGCGGACGGTTCGCCGAACGAGAATTTCGACAGGGGGCATCAGTTTCAGATCACCTCCGCGCCGAACGGAGGAAAATTTTTCATCAGCGCCGATTTGGCCAACAAGACATTGTACACGACGCTGCCTGCGCCGGACCTCGCCGGCGTGCAAAACTCGCCGGCTGCTGGCATTCTTCTTCTGCCGGGCGGCGATCCCGGTTTGCCGGCCGCAGACCAGTTCCTGTTCGGAACCGGGGGCACTGGCCTGCCCAACAGCGTAGGCCCGGATACCCGCATCACCAATGTCAACACCCTGCCGCCCGGGCCATTCCAGATGACCGGCCCGACCATGCCCTATGATGCCTATACCGGCGACACCATCCATCAGTTCTTCCAGATGTATCAGCAGATGGATTGCGCGATCGACAAGGAGCACGTCACCCGCCGCAATCCGACCGGCTGCCTGCACGATCTGCAATCGGCGATCACCGCAACCTACTCGACGCCGCCCGGCGGCACGCCGCACGATACCGGCCAGACCATGGCGTTCTTCAACATGCAGAACGGCGATGTCCCGTTTCTGAAATTCCTCGCCGACAACTACACCATGAGCGATAATTATCATCAGCCGGTGATGGGCGGGACGGGACCTGACAGCGTGCCGCTCGGCTTTGCCGATCAGGTGTTCTTCGGCGACGGCCATGGCAACGCCACGACGCCGCCCGCCAACACCATCTACAATCCCGATCCGCAGCCCAACACGCTCAATCTCTACACAGCGCGCAAGCAGTGGTTCAATTGCTCCGATCCAACGGCGCCGGGGGTCAAGCCGATCCAGGATTACCTTGGCAAGTTGCCCTTTAAGGTGCAGACGAAGTGCGACGCGGGTCACTTCTACAACGCGGTGAACGTCGATCCGGCCTGGACGCCGCAGGGTACGCCGAGCGGCGCCGGTTCGATTCCGCCGGTGACCATGACCAGCATCGGCGATCTCTTGAGTGCGAAGAACATCCCGTGGAAGTATTATGGCGGCAGCTATAATGTTTCGGGGACAGGCACGCCGCTCGACGGAATTTATTGCAATATCTGCAACCCGTTCGAGTATCAGCTGAACTATCCGGCGATGCGGGCCGACCACATGCGTGACATCACCGATCTGTTCACTGATCTCGAGAACGGCACGCTGCCGGCGGTGTCCTACGCCAAACCGGACGGCGCCATGGATGGTCATCCGGCATCATCGAAGTTCAATCTGTTCGAAGAGTTCACCAAGAACATCATCCAGCTCGCCCAAGGCAACAAGGAGCAATGGGAAAGCACGGCGATCTTCGTCACGGTGGACGAGGGTGGCGGATACTACGACTCCGGCTTCATCCAGCCGGTCGACTTCTTCGGTACCGGACCGCGCATTCCGATGATTGCGGTTTCGCCGTTCTCGCGTGGTGGTCACATCAGCCACGTCTACAATGAACACTCGTCCTTTGTGAAGTTCGTCGAGCGCAACTGGCATCTCGGCAAGCTCACCGAGCGCAGCCGCGATAACCTGCCCAATCCGCGGGTCGACGACGACAATCCCTACGTTCCCGTCAACATGCCGGCGATCGGTGACCTGTTCGACATGTTCGATTTCGACAGAGATCGCGATCGGGACAACGATCGGGATTTCCGATAGTCGATCCCAACCAGAGCTGGACTGGATCAACCAAGTGGGGGCCGGTAGCCAGCCGGCCCCTGTTTTTTGCAGGCCATCGCTTCAGCCGATTGCCTGCTCGATGCGGGGAACTCTTACGGGCGAAGGGCGCGCAAATGCAGGAAGAAGGGGATGCGCTGCCAGCGGCGGCCAGTTCCCGTAACAATAGCGTGTTCCGGAAGGCCCGGCTCACGAAGCGCCTCCACCAGGAACCCGGCTTTCTCCAATGCTGTGAAATAGGCCTCCAGAGGACGATGCTGACTATTGAACGTCATCGTCAAGCCGTCGCGCTCGACCGCATCGGCATAATGGAAAGCATGGAGGTAGTCGCCCTTGATGACGAAGTGCGCGTCGGCGGTCGCTTCTTCGAAGCTTCCAGCAGAGTTGATCGGATGAACTATCGCCAAGCAAAATCTCCCACCTGGTTCCAGAACGCGCGCTGCCTCTTGAATGGCAGCAGGCATCCCGTCGATATCTTGAAGGGACATGAAGGCGACCGCCAAATCCGCGCACGCATCATCAAGCGGAAGCGCGGTGGCGTCCACCAAACGCACGTCCATCGATGGGTCGAACTCTCGGGCGGCGGCTACGAGAGAGGGTGAACTGTCGATGCCAACGATACGATGCCCGAGTTCCTTCAAGTCACGCGCGAGACGTCCCTCGCCGCACCCGATATCCAGAGTTTGCCGTCCCGGCGGAGGCAAGAGACGAAGAAATTGGTCGCGGTGAAACCGCCAATAACTGTCGTGTCCGGGAGTCCGCGCCCATTGAATCCATTGGCTGGCCTTAGCCTCCCAGCCGACACTTAGATCCGCAAAATCCATCCTAGTCCGCCTTACGGTCATTGCAGGCTCCTCCGAGCGACTTAGCCATTACTGCTACGATTGGCGACGTGAGGCAACGACCGCAATTGGCGTGCGCCGTGCAAAGGCGGCGCTTTCCAGTGGGTGAAAGTCCCACCCGGCAATCGCTCCAGCCGGAAGCAATCGGAGCTGGTTGGAGGGGCGCGTGGTCGTTGAGGAACGAATGTATACGCTGCAGCCGGGAAAGGTCGGAGTACTTTCGCATCGAGGCCGATCACGGCGCCGACATCTATCTGAAGACGATGGGGCGCGTGGTCGGCGTGTTCGCCACCGAGTTTGGCACGCTCAACCAGATCGTGCACATGGTGGCGTTTGAGGATTTGGCGGATCGAGCCGTGCGCCGCGCGACGCTGCGGGCCAATCCGGAGTGGGAAGCCTATGCACGGCAGGTGCGGCCAATGATTGTCGCGCAGGAGAATCGCTTGCTGATGCCGGCGTCATTTTCGCCGTTGCGCTGAAGGAGGAGGGTGCTGTGAACAAACGATCGACCGTTCATGGTTTGACAAGCTTCGTGCTGACGCCGACAACGTCGCTGGTTCGATCGATTGCGACCGCTTGTGCGGCCTGGCGGACGAGCAGATTGCCGCCGGAACAGACGGCGTGGCCCTGTTCGGCAGCACCGGCGCCGTCGGCTCTTTCGCCGCCGCGGAAGCGCTGGTGTATCACGTCGCGGGCCGCGTGCCGGTGATGATCGGCACCGGCGCGATCACCACCGCCGAGGCGATACGCTTGTCGCGCCATGCCGATGAGATCGGCGCCGATGCCATTCTCGTCGTTCCGATCACGTACTGGCTCTTGACCGACGACGAGATCCTCGCGCATTACCGCGCCATTGCCGGTTCGGTTCGGCTGCCGCTGATACTCTACAACAATCCTCGATTGACCGGCGTCGACTTGACCCCGCCAATCGTCGAGAAGCTGGCTGGCATCGAAAATATCACCGCCATCAAGGAATCCTGCCCCGACCTGATGCGGACTGCGGCGCTCAGCCGGCACCTCGGCGACCGCATCGACATCTTCGCGGGCCGCGACTCGGCCGCGCTTGAAGCGCTGCTGGTCGGCGCGAAGCATTGAGCGTCGGGCCTTGCGACCATTGTCCCGCATCTCTGCGTCGCACTCTATCGGTACGTTCAGAGCGGCGACATCGCCGCGGCCCGCGCGTTGTGGCGACGGATGGCGCCGTTTGCGGACTTTGTCATGACCAAAGGTCCGGTGCGCGCGTGTCACACGATGCTTGAGGTCATGGGCCGGCGGCCGGACAGCCGCCGGCCCCGATTCAACGATTGTCTGCTGCCGTTGCACAGCGTATGGAGCAGCTTGCGATCGAATTGGGCGAGCCCTCGCCGACCTCCACCCGGGTGGAAGGCCCCGCCGAGTGACAGGAGACATCGGATTGCCGATGAACGGCAACACCATCTATGAACAGCCGCGCCTGAAGCCGCGGGCGGGCGAGACCATCGTCACCAGCACCTGCGGTCATAATTGCGGGGGCCGTTGCGTGGTCAATGCGCATGTCGCGGATGGCCGGATCGTCAAGATCTCCACCGATCCGCGCAGCTGGAGTCTGGACCTGCCGCCGCTGCGGGCATGCGGCCGCGGCGTCGGGCAGCTCGAGCGCGTCTACCACCCCGATCGTTTGCGCGAGCCGCTGAGACGGACGGGACCGCGCGGTTCGGGTTCATTTGAACCGATCTCGTGGGAGGAGGCCCTCGATCACGTCGCCTCGGAATTGTTGCGGGTGGGCGCGCGCTACGGCAACGCGGCAATTCTTGACCTCTCGCGCTCGGGCAGTCTCTCGGTGCTGCACGGCTGGGGTGCGGCGAAGCGCTTCCTCTATATGTTCGGCGGCTGCACCGATCTCTGGTCGAATCTGTCGGCCGAAGCGGAGATCTTCGCGTTGCGGATGACCTACGGGAGCACGGCCGAGTCGAAGATCTCCGGCCGCGAGCCGAGCGACTATGTCAATTCGAAGCTGATCGTGATGTGGGGCTGGAGTCCCGCCGACGGCACCTTTGGTACCGGCACGCAACAATACCTCAGGCACGCACGGCAGCAGGGCACGCGCGTCATTTGCGTCGATCCCCGCCGCACCCGTACCAGTTCGATGTTTGCCGACGAGCATATCTTCATCCGGCCATCGACCGATGCCGCAGCGCTGATCGCCATCGCTTACGTCATCATGCGTGAGGACCTGAACGATCGGGCCTATTGCGACCGCTACGTGCTCGGCCATGACGAGGCGCATCTTCCGCCGGGCGCGCCGCAAGGGGCCTCCTACCAATCTTATCTGTTCGGCGAGGTCGATGGCGTCGTGAAGACACCGGAATGGGCCGCCGAGATCACCGGCATTCCAGCCGACACGATCGGTCGGCTTGCGATCGAGATCGCCACCACCAAGCCGACGGCGCTGCAGGGCGGATACGCGCCCGGGCGCACGAGTTACGGAGAGCAATTCCATCGAGCGCTTTATGCCTTGGCTGCCATCACCGGAAATGTCGGTGTTCCCGGCGGCAATGCGGGCACCTCGAACGGCGCGACAGGACGCAGCGGGATTGGCAGCCTGCCGACCGGGACCAATCCGACCGGTGCCCGCGTCTCATCGCCGCTGCTCGCCGATCTGTTGGCGCGCGGCAAGAGCGGCGGCTATCCGGCCGACATCAAATTGATGTATTCGGCCGGCGGCGACCTGTTCAACCAGTGCCCGAACACCAACAAGATCGCCGCGTCCCTCGATCGCGTGGAATTTTTCGTTGCCCAAGACCACTTCCTGACCCCGACGGCGCGCTACGCCGATATCGTTCTGCCCGCGACCACGTTCTGGGAGCGCAACGACGTGCAAACGCCATGGGCCGGCGCGTTGCACTATGCAATCTTCATGAAGCAGGCGATCGCGCCGATGTTTCAGTGCCGCAACGATATCGACATTTTTGCCGATCTTGCGCGGCGGGTCGGGATCGACGGTTATAACGACAAAGCCGAGTTTGATTGGCTGCGCGAGCTGACACGCGATGCGGTCGGCGACTTCGAGGCGTTCGTCGACCGCGGCGTGGCGCGCTTTCCGCCTCCAGAGGACGCGGTCGCGTTCGCGAAACAAATTCGCGATCCGGCGCAGCACAAATTTTCCACGCCATCGGGCAAGATCGAGGTCTATTCGATAGCGCTGGCCGCCAACCCCGATCCTTATGGCCTCGGGCGGATTCCGCCGATCCCGACGTGGATTCCACATGGCGATACGGACGCGCGCTATCCGCTACGGCTGTGTACCCCAAAATCCCGGGCGCGCACTCACTCGATCCATGGCAATCAGCCGCAGCTGGCGCGGCTCGATAAAGACGATGTTTGGATCAACGCGGCAGATGCAGGAGCACGGGGTATCGAAGACGGCGACCGCGTGCGTATTTTCAACGAGCGCGGCGCCACGGTGCTGCCGGCGCATGTCACCGATCGTATCGCGCCGGGCGTCGTTTCGATCAAGGAAGGCGCCTGGTTCACGCCGGACAGTGACGGCACCGATCAGCGCGGCTGCGCAAATGTGCTGAGCGACGATCGTTCAGCGCCATGTGGCGCCACGACCTATAATTCAAACCAGGTTGAGGTAGCCCGATTGCAAGAGATTCCGGCGTCGCCTCGGCCATAGCGACCACGGATTGACCTTCATCAAGCGTACTCCGCTTCAATTGTTGGCAAGACCGGCAGCCGTCGTCGAGGCCATCCCTAAACGAAAACCCCATCGCGCGTGCGCGATGGGGTGAACTCAGCGCGAGGACTCGTCCTCAATCGTTGTCAGCACTGTGGTCGTGATCATTGTCGGGCGGCAGGGTGCGGCCCACCAGCTGGTCCCAGAACGCGCACTGGTGCGTGGTCGCGAAGTTCGCCTCGGTGGTCGGCGTCGGCGGGACGAAGGACTGCATCACCTGACGGTCGCGATGGAAGCGCGGCCAGTGCGGCGTGCCGATCCCATTCGGATTGCCGCTCTCGGCGAACTCGGTCCAATAGTCGACCATCTTGTCCGACAGCCGCCGCTGGTTGGCGTTGAGCGGCGTCTGCGGGAGCTTGAGACCAACTGTCGACGGGTTGGCGACCGGGAAGATGTACTGGATCTCCGAGGCGTGCGCTGCGCCGTACGGGAAGCTCACGGCAGGCAGGAAGTTCTGCGGCGCGTTCTCATCGTTGAACTCATACGCGAAGGTCGGGACGAACGGCGACACCAGCTCGTCCGCGAAGCGGGCCGTGCAGGCAAATATCGCGTCCGTTCCCAAGGCGCCGACCGCCTGATCGTAACTTGGGAAGCTTCCGCCTGGATACTGCGTCTGGACGCGCGCCACCGCCGGGCTCATGATGGGGACGCCGATCGTGGCGGCGATCGCTGCCGGATAGGTAGCAGCGGTCACGGGGCCGCCGGCGAGGTCGAAGTCGAGCGCTACGAACAGGTTCCACTCGTCATGATTGGAGCCGTTCATCAGCGGCACGCGATTGAACTGCCCGCTCGCGAGCGCGGGACCGATCGACTGCGTCAGCACTTTGCCATCGACGTTCGGCGACGACAGGTTGAAGGCGGTGCCGAGAATCGTCGACACCGAGAGCGCGCGCAGGCATGCGAGCACATCAGCCGGATTGGGCTGATTGCACCCGGCTGCGTTCGCGAAGGCCGTTCCGGCCGCCTCGGCCTGTGCCAGCGTCGGCTGCGTCTGCGCATAGGCGCCGCTCTCGACAATCGCGTGATGAAACAATCCGGCGGCCGTCGGTGACACCAGGTTGGTGAACGTGTTTAGTCCGCCCGCCGATTCGCCAAACAGCGTCACCTTCTGCGGGTTGCCGCCGAACGCGCGGATGTTCCGTCGCACCCACTTCAAGGCGGCCTGCTGGTCCTGAGTTGCGTAGTTGCCCGATATGTGATTGGGAAACTCACCGGTCAGCGCCGGATGGGCGAGGAAACCGAGCGCCCCGAGCCGGTAGTTGATGGTCACGACGACCACGCCGCGCCCCACCAGCTTGGTCGCGTCGTAATCGTCGCTCTCGCCAACCACGTTCGCGCCGCCGTGGATCCACACCATCACCGGGCGCCCGTCGTCGTCGCCGTCAAAATCGTGATCGCCGCCCTTGTTGGGAGTAAACACATTAAGGAACAGGCAATCCTCGGTCAGTGTCGCGTTGCCGAAGGGCGTGAAGGTCTGCGGACAATGGTTGCCGAACTGTGTCGCGTCCTGCGTGACCATCGAGGGTGTCACCGGCTGCGGCGGCTTCCAGCGCAAATTGAGGGTCACCGGCTGGGCGTAGCGGACGCCGAGGAATTCCCGCACGGCGCCGGTGGTGTCGAGCTTGCCCTGGAACGCGCCGTCCGGCGCCCGCACCAGCGTAGAGGCGGCGAGCGACCGGTCGACCGGTGCTGCCAATCCGAAGACGACGCCGAGCAGCAGCGCCGGGTAAAGCGTGCACCGCAGCAGCGGTCGTGGCTGCGCCAATTCTTGCGGTCGTTGAATGGAAGCGGCTTTCACTCCAAACATGACGTCTCCCTCCTGGTGAAATATTGTTGCGCAACCTGGTGTTGTGCGACGCGACTCTAACGGCCACGCTGCCGGTATGCTAGTAGGATTTTGAGTCAATAGAATGACCTCGCGCCACCGCGAGCATCCAGAAAATGGCTGCTCCATCGCCACCCTCGGCGCCGAGATCGGCCGCGGCGGCTCGTGCCTGGTCGCTGACCAATGTCCGCGCTTACGCCGAGACCTCGGGCAAGTTGATGAGCATTCCGCCAGCCGTGCCGCTAAATTGGCTGAGCCGGGCCAAGATCCGTATCACACCGATCGACGATGACGTCGTGTTCGACGAGCAGCAAACCATTGACCTGCATTTCCGGTCGAGCCTGATCAAACAGAAGCTCGGCGCTGCCCATATCATCGATCGTTCATTCTCCAACGCCATCGGCAAAGGCGCTGGTCTTTAGGCCTGCGCGCGCTCCTGCCTGACGGAAAATTAAAGCGCATCAATCGAACAAACCGCGCCCGTCAGCCGCGCCTGTTGCACGATCAGTCATTCATTCTATCCCGCGGCATTTTGCGAGAAGGCATTATTTGAAGTCGGCCAACAAAGAAAATTCTGTGAGATTGCCGCTGTTACTTTTTCGCCTTCATACTGGCTCGAAATCGCCGCGGGTTTTGCCGCCCGGCGCTGCTGGTGCAGAGCCCGATGGCAACTCTTTATTGAGCATCAGTTAGGGAAGTCGAATGTCTGATCTTGCGATGAAGGTATCGGAGACGATCGCGCTGAAGGCGCGATTGAACGAAGACTGGCTCGTCGCGATCGGATTGCTGGTTTTTGGATTGGCCCTTGTCAGTGTCACTGGAACCGACTTGTTGGGCTGGGCGGTGACAACATCGGTTTATACCAACCTCGCACAAGCGCTGAACCCGTTTGCAAAAGCCTACGCGTGGCTCGGAGGCGGCGGCTCGCTGCTCGCGACCTACGCTGCATTGCTTGTTGTGCTCGGCGCCGGCGTGATCACGCTGGGCGGCGATGTCAAGAAATTCGCCATCGCATTCACGGCCGTGTTCGCCATCGCCTATGCAAGCTGGGTCCTCGGCAGCTACGCCTACATTGCCGCGGTGACGCCGGCCGAGCAGCAGAAATTCGGGCTCGCCTGGTCTCTCAAACTCACCAACGAGGGCGGCTTCATCGTGGCTCTGCTTTCCGGACTGGTCATCGCCAACTTCTTTCCGCGCTTTGCCGACTGGCTGAAAGAAGCGGTTCGGCCCGAACTCTACATCAAGATCGCGATCGTCATTCTCGGCGCGACCGTCGCCGTTACCGCGGCCGGCCGATTAAATCTGGCGTCGGCGCTGCTGCTGCGCGGCGCCGCTGCAATTGTCGAGGCTTACCTGATCTACTGGGCGGTGATCTATTACATCTCGCGCAAATGGTTTGGCTTCGGCCGCGAGTGGTCGGTGCCGCTTGCCTCCGGTATCTCGATCTGCGGCGTGGCGGCGGCAATTGCAACGGGCGGAGCGATCAGGGCCCGGCCGGCGGTGCCGATCCTGGTGTCGTCGCTGGTTGTCGTGTTCGCCGTCGTTGAAGTCCTGATGTTTCTGGCGCAAACCTTCCTGTGGCAGGAGCCGCTGGTAGCCGGCGCCTGGATCGGGCTTGCGATCAAAACCGATGGCGCAGCGATCGCCGGCGGCGGCATTACCGAGTCGCTGATCATGGCGAAAACGGCGGCGGAAGGCATCAAGTATCAGCCCGGATAGATTCTCGTGACCACGACGACGGTAAAGATTTTCATCGATATCTTCATCGGAGTTTGGGCGTTCATCCTCGGCTACATCTGCGCCAACTACATCGACAGGGGCCGGGACAAGGCGAAACCGTCGGAAATCTGGCAGCGATTCCCAAAGTTCATTCTCGGATTCGTCTTGGTGTTTGCCGTGTCGCTCTGGCTGGCAATCGGCTCGCCGCCGGAAATTGCAAAAGCGCTTCCAGCGGCAGCCGGTGAGGCCAACATCTTCCGGGTCATATTCTTCATCCTGACCTTCTTCTCGATCGGGGTGCTGTCGGATTTCCGTAAACTCCGGCAGCAGGGGTTTGGCAAGCTCGCGGCGGTTTATTTCGTCAGCCTGTTCGGATTTGTGATCTGGGTCGGGCTGCTGATCTCGTGGCTGTTCTTCAGCGGTTTCAAGCCGCCGCTGGCCAGCTAATGGTCGAAAGGAAAACGCCATGTCGCAGGCTGATCTCAAGAATGAAATCAACAGCGCAGTCGAACCGCTGCTGCCTGTCGAGAAGAAGCTGATCGGTTGGAAGTCTCGGGATCGGCATCGGGTTGTTAATCGTGCTGATTGCCCTTAATCAGCTGGTCCCGATCAGGCTCTAAAGGCGAGCGCAAGACGACCCGCTCCGATCAGCCTGTAGAGCGACGAGTAATTCGTCGGGCCGCTCGACCATGATCCTATGGCCGGCACCCGGGAGCCGTCATGGCCCCGCCGTCCAAAAGGCGGGCGACAAAGCGAGCCGACCACCGAACTCGCTTCCCACGACGGCGCCGGCGCCGGAGCGAGCTTCGGGTCCGGAACGCTTAAGCATTGGCGTCTTCAGGCAGAAAATTCACTTCGTGCTCCGCGGAAAGACGGACGATTTCCGCGACATCCGTAAGATTGTGCAGCTGGTTGAACAGCGCTTCGAGCTTTTGCGTCGGCGACACCCAGAACAGCGCCCGCGCCGGCTTGTCCGACTTGTTGAAATAGCCGTGCGGAATGCCGCGGGGCAGCCGAACAAGGTCTCCGGCACTGGCCTTTACCCACACGCCGTCCAGTTTGAGGTCCAGCATGCCATCCTGCACCAGGATGAATTCGTCCTGTGTGGGATGGATATGCACGGGCACAAACTGGCCGGGATCGCTGTTGGTCTCGAAGGCAAAGGTCGAGTCCGTCACCGCTTTCGGGAAATAAACCTGACCGAGAATATTCCAGGACTTGCCGGAATATCCCGTTCCGTTGCGCGTAATACCTTTTTCGAGCGCGGCCATGATATCCGTCCTCCTGTTTGTCGACGCGACGCTACCTGCGGCGCTTGATCTGTCAAGCAAGGGGAGCTGATTTCTTGCAAAAGCTTGAAGTCTAAAATATACGCAGACCTGACGCCGATAAATTCGTTGGGAGACCTGCGCATGTCCGGACTGCCGCATTCCCCACATGCGCTGGTTACCGGTGGCGGCCGTGGCATCGGCCGCGATATCGCATCCGCGCTGTCGCGCGCCGGCGCAACGGTCACGGTGGTTGGCCGCCATCGCGCGACCCTCGATGAGGCCATCGCTGCAGGTGCTGCGCATTTCGCTGGTGTCGCCGACGTCGCGGATCAGGCGGCGGTGAACGCCGCTATCGCCGAAGCTGCAGCTCGACAACCGATCGATATTTTGATCGCAAACGCGGGCATCGCGGAATCCGTGCCGTTTGCAAAGTCCGACGCGGCATTATTCAGGCGGATGATGGATATCAATTTCATGGGCGTGGTGCACGCAGTCCAGGCCGCGCTGCCTTCGATGAAGGGTCGTCCTTACGGCCGTATCGTCGCGGTCGCATCGACCGCCGGCCTGAAAGGTTATGCCTATGTCAGCGCCTATAGCGCTGCAAAGCACGCGGTCATCGGCCTGGTGCGTTCGCTGGCGCTGGAGCTTGCTCACACCGGCGTGACGGCGAATGCGGTGTGTCCAGGTTTCACCGATACCGATCTTGTCTCGGTGAGCATCGACAACATCATGAAAAAGACCGGCCGCAGCCGCGAGCAGGCCGTAGCCGAACTCTCCAAACGCAATCCGCAAGGCCGCCTCGTGACGCCAAGGGAAGTCGCCGATACCGTTCTGTGGCTGTGCGGCGAGGGCGCCAGCGCCATCACCGGTCAAGCTATCGTGGTAGCCGGCGGAGAAGTTTGACGCGCGCAAGGTGTAAACGCGCATAAACAACAATTCCAAAGGAGGTCCCATGAGCAGACCAGCCAATCCCGTCACCATTCCCTTGGCGGATTATTCGTCCAAACATTTCCTGCTGGTTGTGACCGATGGCGTGGCGACAGTGACGCTCAATCGTCCCGAGCGGAAAAATCCGCTGACCTTCGAGAGCTACCGCGAACTCACGGATTTCTTCCGCGCCTGCGCATTCGACGATGACGTCAAGGTTGTGGTCGTGACAGGCGCCGGCGGCAATTTCTCTTCCGGCGGCGATGTATTCGAGATCATCGGCCCGCTGGTGAAGATGGATACCAAGGGCTTGACTTCCTTCACCCGCATGACAGGCGACCTGGTCAAGGCGATGCGGGCTTGCCCGCAGCCGATTGTGGCCGCGGTCGAGGGCATCTGCACCGGTGCGGGCGCGATCATCGCCATGGCATCTGACATCCGGCTCGCCGCGACCGGCGCCAAGGTCGCGTTCCTGTTCAACAAGGTGGGGCTCGCCGGCTGCGACATGGGCGCCTGCGCCATCCTGCCGCGCATTATCGGCCAGTCGCGGGCTTCCGAGCTGCTCTATACCGGCCGCTTCATGACCGCGGAAGAGGGTGAGCGCTGGGGCTTCTTCAGCCGCATCGTCACACCGGATCAGGTGCTGCCGCAGGCGCGGATCCTGGCCCGGCAGATCGCGGAAGGACCGACGTTTGCCAACACCATGACCAAGCGAATGCTGGCAATGGAATGGGCGATGTCGGTGGAGGAGGCGATCGAGGCAGAGGCGGTGGCGCAGGCGCTGTGCATGACCACCGCCGATTTTGAGCGCGCCTTCGAGGCCTTTTCGAGCAAGGTAAAGCCGGCATTCCAGGGCAATTGAGCCGCGCCGGGGCTTGCGAATAAATGTTTTAGGTTTAAAATATCGATGGTGCCCTGAAGCTTGCGCCGGAGGCCCTTATGAAGATCGCGATCATCGGTGGTGGACCGGCCGGTCTCTACGCCGCGATCCTGCTTCGAAAGCAGCGGCCACTGGCCGAGATCATCGTATATGAGCGCAACCGCGCCGACGATACGTTTGGCTTCGGCGTGGTGTTTTCCGACGCCACGCTCGACAATTTCGAAAAATATGATCCGCCCAGTTACCGCCGCATCACGCAAGAGTTTGCCTATTGGGACGATATCGCTGTGCATTTCCGCGGCACGGTGCACCGGGTCGGCGGCAACGGTTTTTGCGGTTGCTCGCGCCGCAAACTATTGTTGATCTTGCAGGAGCGGGCGCGCGAACTCGGCGTCAGCTTGCGGTTCGAAACCGAGATCGACGATGAGTCCCGTTTTGCCGATGCCGATCTGATTGTGCTCGCCGACGGCATCAACAGCCGCTTCCGCGGAAAACACATCGCGCATTTTGAGTCCGAAGTCGATGTGCGCTCCAACGTCTTTGCCTGGATGGGCTCGACGCGGCCACTGGACGCCTTCACGTTCATCTTCCAGGAGACCGAGTGGGGCCCGTTCATTGCGCATGCTTATCAATACGAAGCCGGGCGCTCGACCTGGATTTTTGAGACGGATCCCGCAACTTTCAAACGTGCCGGGCTAGAGGGTCTCAACGAAAAGCAATCGGCCGACCGGATGGCCGAGATTTTCGGCTGGTTCCTCGATGGGTATCCACTCCTCACCAACCGTTCGATGTGGCGCAATTTTCCGATGATTCGCAGCAAGCGTTGGGTCAAGGACAACATGGTGCTGTTGGGAGATGCCAAGGCGACGGCGCATTTCTCGATCGGCTCGGGTACCAAGCTTGCGATGGAAGATGCGATTGCGCTGGCCGAAGCCATGGAGCATGCGCCGACGGTCGGCGCCGCGCTCGAACAATATGAGCAGGGACGGCGGGAAGAGGTCGAGAAGACCCAGCACGCCGCAGACGTTTCGCTGGTCTGGTTCGAGCATGTCGATCGCTTCTGGGAGTTTGACCCGGTGCAGTTTGCCTTCGGGGTCATGACCCGATCGAAAGCGATCACCTACGACAATCTGACTTTGCGGGCGCCGGACTTTGTCGCCGAGGTCGACAAGGCTTTTGCGCGGCAGGTGCGCGCCAACGGATTTGACGTCGATGTCGAGAAGCCGTTCGCGCCGATGTTCCAGCCGATGCGCCTGCGCCAAATGGAGCTCGCCAACCGCGCCGTTGTGTCGCCGATGTGCATGTACTCCGCCCAGGAGGGTATGCCGACCGATTTCCATCTGGTGCATTACGGATCGCGCTCCGTCGGCGGCGCCGGCCTGATCTTCACCGAGATGACCTGCGTCGGCCGCGACGCCCGCATCACGCCCGGCTGCACGGGATTGTGGAACGACGAGCAAGAAGCCGCGTGGCGCCGCATCGTCGATTTCGTCCATGCCAATTCAGCGGCGAAAATCTGTCTGCAGCTCGGCCATGCCGGCCGCAAGGGCGCGACCAAGCTGATGTGGGACGGCATGGACCGTCCGCTGGAGGAGGGCGGCTGGGACATCGTGTCGGCCTCGTCGATCCCTTACTTCCCCGACAGCAAAATGCCGCGCGAGATGGACCGCGCCGCGATGGATGCGGTCAAGAGGGCCTTCGTGCAAGCTGCCGAACGCGGCGAGCGCTGCGGCTTCGACATGCTGGAGCTGCATTGCGCCCATGGCTATTTGCTCGCGAGCTTCATCTCGCCGCTGACCAATCGGCGCTCGGATGAATACGGCGGCTCGCTCGATAACCGCCTGCGCTTTCCGCTGGATGTGTTCGAGGCAATGCGCGCGGCATGGCCGGCGCACAAGCCGATGTCGGTGCGGATCTCCGCGACCGACTGGGTGGAGGGTGGCATCATCGGCGATGACGCCGTCGCCATCGCGCGGGCTTTTGCGGAAGCCGGCGTCGACCTTGTAGACGTTTCTACCGGCCAGACCGTGCGCGATGCGCAGCCGGTCTACGGCCGCATGTTCCAGACGCCATTTTCCGATCAGGTTCGCAACGAAGCCCGCGTCGCGACCATGTGCGTCGGCAACATCACCACATCAGATCAGGTCAACACCATTCTCGCCGCCGGCCGCGCCGACCTCGTCGCGCTGGGGCGTCCGCATCTGGTCGATCCCTCCTTCACGCTGAAGGCCGCCGCCTGGTACGGCGCGGATGGGGTGTTCTGTCCGCCGCAATATCTGCCCGGCAAGGAACAGATCTTCCGCAACAGCGTGCGCGACCGGCAGGATTTCGAGGACCTCAAAATTAAGGCTAAGCCGAAGACCCGGGCCGAATTGAAGGCGGAGGCGTCAAAGCCGCTTGCCGCGGAGTAACGGACCGTGCGACCTTAGCCGCGATCGCGTGGCGTCTGTGGAGTTTAGGGCGATGAAGGCGATTATCGTCGGAGGCGGCATCGGGGGCTTGACCGCTGCACTGATGTTGCGCTCGCGCGGCATCGACTGCGAACTGTACGAACAGGCGGACACAATCCGCGAGCTCGGCGTCGGCATCAACACGTTGCCGCATGCGATCCGCGAGCTTGCTGGCATCGGCCTGTTGGACCGGCTCGACGACGTCGCCATCCGCACCGATGAGTTGTTCTATCTGACGCGTCACGGCCAGCAGGTCTGGCACGAAAAGCGCGGACTCGACGCCGGCCATGATGTGCCGCAATTCTCCATCCACCGCGGCCGCCTGCAAGGCGTCATCCATCAGGCCGTGATCGAGCGGCTGGGCGACGATGCCGTGCGGACCGGCTGTCGGCTTGGTTCATTTACCCAGGATGAGGGCGGCGTCACCGCCTATTTCTTTGATCGAAGTGGTGCGCATACGCACACGGTGCGCGGCGACATCCTGATCGGTGCCGATGGCATCCATTCCAAGGTGCGGCAAACGCTGTTTCCCGAGGAAGGACCGCCATGCTGGAATGGGCTGATGCTGTGGCGCGGCGCCCACGATTGGCCTGTCTTCCTCACTGGACGTTCGATGATCATCGCCGGCGGATTGAACGCCAAGGCGGTGGTCTATCCGATCGCGGAAGGCTCGAGCCCCGCGAGCCGCCTCACCAATTGGGCCGTGTTGGTGCGGATCGGCGACGGCACCACGCCGCCGGCGCGCAAGGAGGACTGGTCGAGGCTCGGCAAGCCGGAAGAATTGATGCCGCATGTTGCGGGTTTTTCGATTCCGCAGGTTGATTTTGCGGCGCTGGTGCGCGCGACGCCGGAGTTCTGGGAATATCCTTGTTGTGACCGCGACCCCTTGCCGTGTTGGTCAAGTGGCCGCGTCACGCTCCTCGGCGACGCTGCGCATCCGATGTATCCTGTGGGGTCGAATGGCGCGTCGCAAGCTATCCTCGACGCGCGGTGCCTTGCTGACGCGCTCGCGCGCTCGGAACATCCGCGCCAGGCGCTGATGGCCTATGAGCGGCAGCGGTTGCCGATGACAGCCGACATTGTCGCGTCCAACCGCCGCGGCGGCCCCGAAGGCGTGATCGATGCGGTCGAGCAGCTCGCACCGCAAGGATTTACCGATATCGAGACCATCCTGAGTTACGAAGCGCGCGAGGCGATCGTGCGCGGCTACGCCGCAAAGGCTGGCTTTGCGGCGCGCGTGGTGTCACGTCAATCCTGAAGAAACCGCCCTGCTATGCGGGCGGTGGCGGCAGAAAGTGGATGTTGTGCTCGGCGGCAAGCTTGACCACGTCGTCCGGATTTTGCTGCTTCATATTGTGAATAGCCCAGAACAGCTCATAAAGCCGCCGGGTGGGGGACACCCAGAACAGCGTCTTGGCGGGTTGCTGTGACTTGTTGAAGATGCCGTGCGGCTTGCCCATCGGCAGGCGCACCGTGTCTCCCGCAGTCGCGAACTCGTCTGCGCCGTCGAGCATGAAGTCGAGCCGGCCTTCCAGGATGTAGAGATACTCATCCTGGTCGGGGTGAATATGCGGCGGCACGAAGGTGCCGGGCGGAAACGTCGCGTGCCAGGAAAAGCAATGTTCGGTGCGATTCTTCGGCACATAGGTTTGGCCGAGAATGTTCCAGGAAATTCCCTGAATGCCTTCATTGGCGCGAGTGATGCCGGCAACCTCGGTTTTCATTGGCTCGTTTCCTTCCCTTGCTTATTTTCCCGGCGTGCAGTCCTTGGCGTAGCGGTCGCCGTAGTTCTCGAACACCTTTTGGACGATCTCGGTCTGGAATTTGCCGTCCGGGCGTTTTGACACTTTGGTCAGATAAAAATCCTGGATCGGATAGCCATTGGTATTGAACTTGAAACTGCCGCGCAGCGATGTGAAGTCGGCCTTTTTCAGCGCCGCCGAGACCGCATCCTTGTTGCTGAGGTCGCCCTTGACGGCTTTGACCGCGCTGTCGATCAGCATGGCCGTGTCGTAGCCTTGCATCGCATAGGTGCCGGGCACGCTGTTGTAGGCGGCCTCATAGCTGGCGACGAATTTCTTGTTCTGGGGATTGTCGAGATTGGGCGCCCAGTCCGCGCCGCCGAACATGCCGGTCGCGGCATCCTGCTGCGCCGGCAAGGTCAATTCATCGACAGTGAACGCCGAAAGTACTGGAATGCTGTCGGCAAGACCGGCCTGCCGGTACTGCTTTACGAGATTGACGCCCATGCCGCCGGGCATGAAGGTAAACACGGCGTCCGGCTTGAGCGAGGCGATCTTGGACAGCTCGGGCTGGAAATCCAGTGTGCCGAGCGGCATGTAGGATTCCTCGACGACCTCCCCTTTGTAGTCGAGCTTGAATCCGGCGGCGGAATCCCTGCCGGCCTGATAGTTCGGAACCAAAAGATAGACACGCTTGTAGCCGCGATCCTGCGCGACCTTGCCGAGGATTTCGTGCACCTGATCGTTCTGATAGGAGGTCACGAAGAAAAGCGGGTTGCACTCCTTGCCGGCATAGCTGGACGGGCCTGCATTCGGGCTGATCAGAAAGGTTTTGCTGTCGACGACCGGTTTGTGGATTGCTTGCAGGATGTTGGAGAAAATCGGTCCCACCACGAAATCGACCTTGTCGCGTTCCAGCAGGCCCTTCACCTTGGACACGGCGGCATCGGGCTTGAGTTCATCGTCGACCGCGACGACCTCGACATCGCGGCCAGCCATCTTGCCGCCGAGATCCTTGATCCCGAGCGCAAAGCCGTCGCGCGCCTGCTGGCCGAGCACCGCGGCGGGACCCGATAGCGTCACGATCACGCCGATCTTGATCTTGTCCTGCGCGCTTGCCGGGCTCGCGGCAACGCCTAGCAACGCCGCCAGTCCGGCCAGCTTCCATCGTTGTTTCATGATCTCTCTCCTGATCGGCGGCTCGCACGTTTTCAAGTTAAAGCTTATTCTGACCAAGGCTTCCGCCGCAAGCGAGACGGCAGCGGGCACGAACTCGCAGCGGCGGCAGGCATGCAAGCCGCACGCCAATTGCTTGAAGCCTAAAGAAATCGGAAAACCTCGCCGAAATGGCAGGCGTTTGAGCGTTTTGACTTGCGGGTCGTCCCGAATTATTTGAAGGTCAAAATGATTGGCCGATACCCGTTACGCGGGTGCTCGTCCCAAGCGGGTACGATTGCATCATGATCCTCGATTCCGAGACCAAGGCCGTCGAACTTCCGGAAGATCACGGCGACGAGATCAGATTGTGGCTGCGTCTTCTGACCTGCACGACCCTGATCGAGGGTGCGGTACGCAGCCGCCTGCGCGAGCGGTTCGACGTCACGCTGCCGCGCTTCGACCTGATGGCCCAGCTCGACAGGGCGCCCGACGGTATGACGCTGTCGGATGTCTCCAAACGAATGATGGTGTCGAACGGCAACGTGACCGGGCTGGTCGAGCGTCTCGTCGAATCCGGTCATCTCGACCGGCGCACATCGGTATCCGATCGCCGCGTCCAGGTCATCCGGCTGACCAAGACCGGCCGCGCCGAGTTTCGCAAGATGGCCGCCGAGCACCAAACCTGGATCTCCGATATTTTTTCGGACCTCACGCCTAAGGATGTCCGCGACCTGATGCGGCTGTTGGCCAAAACCAAGGGTTCGGCGCAGAAGGCCGCAAGCCGGCGGGCGTCGTAAGCCCCGTGGCGGGGATCGACTACGAGGTCGAATACAATAACCGGGCGCGGGTGCCCGAAAATCCGGTGCTGATGGCCGGATGGGCAAGAGATGCCGCCGCCTATCGCGAGCAGCTTGCCCCGCAATCGATCCGTTACGGTGCCGGCGCACGCAATGCGATCGATTTCTTTGCGGGCGAGGGTGAAGGGCCGATCGTCGTCTTCATCCATGGCGGTTACTGGCAGGCGCTGGATGGCTCCTTCTTCAGCCATTGTGCGCGAGGGCTGAATGCGCACGGCATTGGCGTCGCTGTTCCCACTTACGACCTTTGCCCCGACGTCACCGTCGACGACATCATCGGGCAGATGCGGATGGCGTCGTGTGAGTTGGCGCGGCTGGGCCGTCCGCTGGTCATGAGCGGTCATTCCGCCGGCGGGCATCTCGCGGCCTGCATGCTGGCGACGGATTGGCAGGCGCTCGATCCTTCGTTACCGAAACAACTGGTCATGGCGGCCTACACCATTTCGGGCCTGTTCGACCTGGCGCCGCTGGTCGAGACGTCGATCAACAAGGCATTGCGCCTAGACCAGGCGACAGCGAAGGCCGCGAGCCCGCTATTCTGGAAGATACCGGCGCACGGCAGTCTTGACGCGGTTGTGGGCGGAAACGAAAGCGCGGAATATTTCCGGCAGAGCCGGACCATCGTCGAACAATGGGGCAGGGCAGGCGTCCCGACCCGCTTCGGCATCGTACCTGATGCCAATCATTTCACCGCGATTGCACCGTTGGCCGATCCGCACTCCGCCATGGTCGCGCGCCTGAAGCAATTGGCGGGGCGCTGAGCCCCGCTCGCCCCGTTAAAAAAGCATTGGACGGGTCGGATTTGGGCTATTGCACCAAATTGCTTGAAGTATAAAATGTTTAGGAATGAAGCGTTGCCGAGCGTTCTGGATATCAAGCCTTCATCCGGAAAACGAGGGCGAGGGAAAATGTCAGGTGGAATTCAGAGCCTTCGGAACCTTGGCCCGTCGGGTCACGTTGACGATTTTACGCGGCGAAATCTTCCGCCGTTCCACCAATGGCCGGATTTGCTGCTCGACCGGCCGGAGTTCGGATATCCCGAATATCTCAACGCGGCGGTCGAACTGACCGACCGCATCGTCGAAAAGGGGTTCGGCGATCGTGTCGCGCTCATCGGCAACGGTCGCCAGCGCACCTACAAGGAGCTGGCAGACTGGTCGAACCGTCTTGCTCATGCGTTGGTGGAGAATTACGGCATAAAGCCCGGCAACCGCGTCCTGATACGCTCCGGCAACAATCCGGCCCTGGTCGCTGCATGGCTGGCGGCAACGAAGGCGGGCGCCGTCGTCGTCAACACCATGCCGATGCTTCGTGCCGGTGAATTGACCAAGATCGTCGACAAGGCGGAGATCGCGCTTGCGCTGACCGACAGCCGCATCGCCGACGAATTGGTCGCGTGCGCGAAGACCAGCCGGTTTCTCAAGCAGGTCGTGAATTTCGACGGAACGTCGAACCATGATGCCGAGCTTGATCGGGTGGCGCTGAGCAAGCCGGTCCGGTTCGACGCCGTCAAGACCGGCCGCGACGACGTCGCCCTGCTCGGATTTACCTCGGGCACTACCGGCGAACCAAAGGCAACGATGCATTTCCATCGCGACCTCATGATCGTCGCCGATGGCTATGCCAGGGAAGTGCTCAACGTCACGCCGGATGATGTCTTCGTAGGGTCACCGCCGCTCGCCTTCACGTTCGGGCTCGGCGGTCTTGCGATCTTTCCATTGCGGTTCGGCGCTACCGCGACGCTGCTGGAGAACGCAGCACCCAGCGAGATGGTCAAGATCATCGAAACCTACAAGGCCACGATTTGCTTTACCTCGCCGACCGCGTATCGGGCCATGATGGCCGCGATGGACAAGGGCGCCGATCTGTCGTCGCTGCGCCTCGCGGTCTCGGCTGGGGAGACCCTGCCGGCGCCGGTTTTCGAAGGCTGGACCCGCAAGACCGGCAAGACGATTCTCGACGGGATCGGCAGCACGGAATTGCTGCATATCTTTATCACCAATCGGGTAGGCGACGCCGTCGGCGGAACGACGGGGCGTCCGGTTTCCGGTTACGAGGCCAAGATCGTCGACGATAACATGAACGAGTTGCCGCCGGGCACTGTCGGCAAGCTTGCGGTTCGCGGACCGACCGGATGCCGGTATCTGGCGGACCAGCGGCAATCGAACTATGTGCGCGATGGCTGGAATCTGACCGGCGATACGTTCGTCCGCGACGAGACCGGCCGCCTGTCTTTCGTGGCCCGATCGGACGACATGATTATCTCCTCCGGCTACAACATCGCCAGCCCCGAGATCGAGGCCGCATTGCTGAAGCATCCGGCGGTCGCCGAATGCGGCGTGGTCGGCGCGCCCGATGAGGCGCGCGGCATGATCGTCAAGGCCTATGTGGTGCTGGCTTCGGGCGCCGCCGCCGATGATGCGATGGCGATCGCCTTGCAGGATCATGTCAAGCGCGAGATCGCGCCCTACAAATATCCGCGCGCGATCGAATTCGTCGCGCAATTGCCCAAGACCGAAACCGGCAAGTTGAAGCGGTTTGCCCTGCGGCAGATGGCCCTGGGCCAGGCGGCATCGTCGGGCGTCGCCACGGAAATGAATTGAAGTGATGGAGAATTTTCGTGAGCACCACTAAAGCGCCCACCTTCGCTATGCTGCCGGTTGCAGAAAGCGAAACCTCGACGGCTGCGCAGATTTTGCAGCCGAGCGGCTGGCCGGCGCCGAAGGGCTATGCCAACGGCATGGCGGCCGACGGCCGCATCGTGGTGACGGGCGGGGTAATCGGCTGGGACAGCAAGAACCATTTGCCGAGTGGATTTGTCGCGCAGGTCCGCCAGACGCTGAGCAACATCGCAGCCATTCTCGCCGAAGGCGGTGCGCGGCCCGAACACCTCATGCGCCTCACCTGGTATGTCGTCGATATGGAAGAGTATCTTTCGAACCTGAAAGAGCTCGGCCAGATCTATCGCGAGATCTTCGGCGCGCATTATCCGGCGATGGCGCTGGTGCAGGTGGTGAGGCTCGTCGAAAAGGCGGCGCGCGTCGAGATCGAGGCCACCGCAGTAGTGCCGCGCTGAAGGGCGCCGCCTCGTCCGCCGTCTATCGGTCCTTCCGGCGTTCCGGTCTGAGCTGCTCAAACAGGTAGCAGCCGTCTTTCGGCGCGGGCAATCGAGCGATCGCCTATCGGTTGGCAGAATCCGGACGTCAGTCGCCGGGTGAAAAGAAACCGACGGCGTCCATTGACTCGAAATATGTTTAGTGAAAATCTATCACTTAACAATAATACTAAACATACCCCCCGCGGCTTGGGCGATGGCGGGGTTTCGGTCTGCGTGCATGACCGCCGAACGGCGAAGTGCGATTGGCAGGACAAGCAGGCAATCGCCTGCGACAACAGGGAGGTTGTGATGATCCAAATGATACGTGCATTGGGGGTGACTGCGGTTGTTGTCGCCTCGTCTCTCGGCGGTCAGGCGGTTGCTCAGACCAAGCAATTGACGTTGTGCTGGGCGGCCTGGGATCCGGCCAACGCCTTGGTGGAGCTTTCGAAAGACTTCACCTCCAAAACTGGAATTCAAATGAAATACGAGTTCGTCCCGTGGACGAGCTACGCCGACCGGTTCCTCAACGAACTCAATTCGAAGGGAAAGCTCTGCGACGTCATTATCGGTGACAGCCAATGGATCGGCGGCGCCGCCGAGAATGGCCACTACGTCAAACTCAACGATTTCTTCGCCAAAGAGAAAATCTCGATGGACGATTTCATGCCGGCGACAGTGGTCGGCTATTCCGAATGGCCCAAGAACACCCCGAACTATTGGGCGCTGCCGGCGATGGGCGATGCGATCGGCTGGACCTACCGCAAGGACTGGTTCGCCCGGCCGGAAATCCAGGCCGAGTTCAAGAAGAAGTACGGGCGCGATCTCGCCCCGCCCGAAACCTATGAACAGCTCAAGGAGATCGCCGAGTTCTTCCAGGGCAGGGAGATCGACGGTAAGAAGGTCTACGGCGCCTATATCTACACCGAGCGTGGCTCCGAAGGCATCACGATGGGCGTAACCAACGTGCTCTACGATTGGGGTTTCCAATACGACAATCCCAAGAAGCCTTATCAGATGGAAGGTTTCGTCAACTCGCCCGAGGCGGTCAAGGGGTTGGAGTTCTATAAGTCGCTCTACAAGTGCTGCACCGCGCCCGGAATGAGCAACGCCTACATGTCGGAGGGCCTCGACGCCTTCAAGTCCGGACAGGTCGCAATGCAGATGAATTTCTTTGCGTTCTTCCCGGGTCTCTACAAGGATCCCAATGTCGGCGGCGACAAGATCGGATTCTTCGTCAATCCGAAGCAGAAGTATCACCTTACTCAGCTTGGCGGGCAGGGGATCTCGGTCGTCTCCTACTCCGAGCACAGGGACGACGCGCTCGCCTACATCAAATGGTTCGCGCAGCCTGAAGTGCAGAAGAAGTGGTGGGCGCTCGGCGGCTACTCCTGCCACAAGGCGGTGCTCAACGATCCGAGTTTCCCGAAGAGTGCGCCCTTTGCCGCCGACTTCCTGAAGTCGATGGATATCGTCAAGGACTTCTGGGCGGAGCCCTCCTATGCCGAGCTCCTGCTCGACATGCAAAAACGCGTCCACGACTACGTGGTGGCCGACAAGGGGACGGCGCAGGAAGCGCTCGATCTTCTGGTCAAGGATTGGCAAAAGGTGTTCAAGGAAGACGGCAAGATCTAGTTTTAATCCGCTGCAGGTCTCCCGATCCGTCGATCGGGAGACCGCCTCCTTGAGCGTGTCCGGATCCGTGAACAACAGGACTGACATGAGCACTCTCACCGAGCAGGCCGTTGCCCGGACGCCGCGCCGATTGGCATTGCAATTCGGCAAGATGTCCGACCGGGCCATCGCGTGGATGTTCATTACGCCGTCGGTGGTGCTACTGCTCGCGATCAACATTTTCCCGCTGCTGTGGACGATCCAGCTCTCCTTTACCAACTATCGGGCCAATCGTCCGAATGCACCGATCAGGTACATCGGTCTCGACAACTACCGCGATATACTCACTGACACCGAGGTCTGGCACGCCATGCAAGCCACCGCGCATTTCGTGCTGTGGTCGATCGCGCTCGAACTGGTGCTCGGGTTTGGCCTCGCGCTTCTGATCAATCGTCGTTTCCGTGGTCACAGTTTCTGGACCACTATTATTCTCTTGCCCATGATGCTGTCACCGGCGGTGGTCGGCAACTTCTGGACCTTTCTGCTCCAACCGCAGATCGGGTTGTTCAACAGCGCGATCGCGCTCTTGACCGGCGTGGACCCGAGTTCGTTCCAGATGATCGGCGACGTGAAGCTGGCGCCTTGGTCGATCATCATGGTCGATACCTGGATGTGGACGCCCTATGTCATGCTGATTTGTCTTGCCGGTTTGCGCTCGATACCGGACTACATCTATGAGGCCGCGGAGGTTGATCGAGCCTCCCCCTGGCGGCAGTTCTGGTCGATCACGCTGCCGATGGTGATGCCGTTCCTGATGCTCGCCATTCTTTTTCGCGCAATCGAAAACTTCAAGATGTTCGACATGGTCAATCTTTTGACCTCGGGCGGCCCGGGATCGACTACCGAGGTCGCCTCGATCACCTTGAAGCGCGAGGCTTTCGAGAAATGGCGCACCGGTTATTCATCGGCGCTGGCGATCATTCTGTTCGTCACTGTCTTTGGCGCCGCAAACATCTACGTCAAAGCCCTTAATCGGGTAAAGCAGCGATGAGTACGATCGTCACCGCCCATTCAGTGGCCGAACCCTCGCGATGGTCGAAGGCGACGGCTTCGTTCATCGTCGCGACCTACGCGATTGTAACCATCTTACCGCTATTGTGGATATTCCTCACCGGATTCAAGACCCCGCCGGATTCGATCGCCTATCCGCCCAAGATTCTGTTCGAGCCTTCCATCGAAGGCTACGTCAACCTGTTTACGACGCGCTCGCGGCAGACGCCCGAATTCCTGGCAAGCTTGCCTCCGCCGCAGACCTGGTATGAGCGCCTGGTGCGCTCGCGTAACATGGTAATCGGTGGGCCCTCGAAGGTAGTGCCGCGCTTTGTCAACTCGATGGTGATCGGATTCGGCTCGACCTTCCTTGCGGTATGCTTCGGCACCATCGCGGCCTATGCGTTCTCGCGCTTCCGCGTGCCGCTTGCCGACGATCTCTTGTTCTTCATCCTCTCGACACGGATGATGCCGCCGATTGCGGTGGCGATCCCGATCTATCTGATGTTCCGGAATCTCGGACTGACCGACACCAAGCTCGGGATGATCCTGTTGTACACCGCCGTCAACGTTTCGCTCGCGGTATGGCTGTTGAAGGGATTCATGGATGAAATCCCCCGCGAATACGAAGAGGCCGCGATGGTCGACGGCTACACACGTCTGCAGGCCTTCTTCAAGGTGGTTCTTCCGCAGGCGTCCACCGGTATCGCGGCAACCGCGATCTTTTGTTTGATCTTCGCCTGGAACGAATATGCCTTCGCGGTTCTGCTTACCAGCGGCGACGCGCAGACGATGCCGCCCTTCATCCCCTTCATCATAGGCGAGGGTGGCCAGGACTGGCCCGCGGTCGCAGCCGCGACGACGTTATTCTTCATCCCGATCCTGTGCTTCACCATCCTGCTGCGCCGCCATTTGCTGCGCGGCATCACCTTTGGAGCGGTTCGCAAATGATGGACAGAATCGCGCAATCCGGATCGAGATGGCCGCTTTGGCTCCGTCGCGGCCGGTGCGAGGCTGCGGCGATGGCGCTGATCGGGCTTGGCGTGGTGATGCTGATGCAGCCCGTATCTTTGAGTCTGTATAGCTATTCTTTCGTCACGATCCTAGCCGGTACGCTCGGCTTCGTGATCGTCAGCCATTTTCCGGATTGAGCTGATATGGCAGAGATCAAGGTCGAGCAGATCGCCAAGACATTCGGTAGTTTCGCCGCCGTGAAGGGCGTGAACTTCACGGTCGATCACGGCTCATTCTTCGTCATCCTTGGTCCTTCGGGCTGCGGCAAGACGACAACCTTGCGCATGATGGCGGGCCTCGAACTGCCGACGTCGGGCCGCATTCTGCTCGATGGTGAAGACGTCACCGCGCTGCCCGCTTCGGCGCGCGACATTGCCTTTGTGTTCCAGCTGTTTGCGCTCTATCCGCACATGAATGTGCGCCAGAACATCGGCTTTCCGCTGCGGTGCCAGAATTACCCGCGCGGCGAGATAAAAAAGAGCGTCGAGGAAACGGCGAGACTACTGAGGATCGGTCATCTCCTGGATCGCCGGGTCGGCGGGCTGTCCGGCGGCGACCGGCAGCGGGTCGCGCTCGGCCGCGCCATCGTGCGCCGACCGAAGGCCTTTCTGATGGATGAGCCCCTGGGCGCGCTCGATTCCGAGTTTCGCAGGTTGATGTGCGGCGAGCTGCGCGAATTGCACGACCGCATCGATGCGACCACCGTCTACATCACCCACGACCAGCTCGAGGCGATGGCGATGGCGGACCGTATCGTCATCATGAATCAGGGCCGGGTCGAGCAGATCGGCACGCCTCAGGAGATCTACGATCGTCCCAATACCATGTTCGCGGCGGGTTTCATCGGCGCGCCGCCCATGAGCTTCCTAGGTGTTGAGGGCTCATTGCGCCGCGGCGACCGCAGTATCCGGATCGACGGCGTGCCGGTCGAGATGCCGGAGGTGTTCGAGGATCGTGCTGAGGGCAAATTTGCGCTTGGCGTGCGGCCCGAGAATGTATCGTTCGCGGATAGCTCACAGCTGCGAGGCCGGGTGATAGGCGCCGAATATCTCGGGACGACGCAGATCGTCACCGTGACAACGGCCAACGGACAAGTAAAAGCGCGGTTGCCGTCAGCCGACGCGATCCGGGTCGGCGAACAGGTCGGTCTCGCGTTGCGGCCGGACCGGCTCTCTTTGTTCGACGCCAACAGCGGACAGGCGCTGCCCTCGGCGCTTGCCGCAAGGCGGCGCCATGGCTGAGGTCGCCCTTGTCGAAGTCAGCAAGAGTTTTGGTGCGGTCGAAGCGGTCCGTGACCTCTCGCTCTCCATCGCGAACGGCGAATTCGTGGTGCTGCTCGGCCCGACCGGCGCTGGAAAGACGACGACGCTGCGATTGATCGCAGGCCTTGAGCGGCCCGATCGCGGCAATGTGGTGATCCAGGGACGCGACGTAACGGCGGAAGTGCCGGCGGAGCGCGACGTCGCGTTCATATTTCAACAATATTCGCTTTATCCGCATCTGACGGTCTACGACAATCTGGCGTTTCCGCTGCGGTCTCCGGCGCGGCGGATGGATGAAAAGACAATTCGCCGCCGGGTCCAGCAGGTATCGGAGCTGCTGCATATCGAGCAGAAGCTTGCCAATCGGGCCACCGCGCTCTCCGGCGGTGAAATGCAGCGGGTCGCCATCGGCCGGGCGTTGGTCCGCGAGCCCGCCGTCTATTTGATGGACGAGCCGCTCTCCTCGCTGGACGCCAAGCTTCGCGCCGAATTGCGTCTTGAACTGAAACGCATCCAGCGCGAATTTGGAACGACGATCCTTTACGTGACGCACGACCAGATCGAGGCCATGACGATGGCGGATCGGATCGGCGTCATGAGCGAGGGAGTGCTGATTCAAGTCGGCACTCCGCGCGAGATTTATGTGCGGCCCAACAGCGCCTATGTCGCAAGCCGGCTCGGCACTCCGGCCATCAACCTCATTCCAGCGGAGCTACTGGGCAGCGACCGAATGCCGCGTGAGGCGCGAACCGCGGGCTTGCGGACTGAGCATATCAAGATCTCCTCGGCGGATCGTCCGGGACCGCTCGCACAGGTCCGTTGGGTGGAGCATCTCGGCGACCAGAACCACGTTCATCTCAATCTCGCCACCCATTCGCTGGTGACGCTGGCCGACCCGGTCCAAGAGCTCAAGGCAGGCGATCAGGTCTCGCTCGAGTTTACCGAACCGCTCTATTTCGACCAGGCCGGCAACCGAATAGGTACCGATGGAGCAGGGGGGCGTGCATGATGATCGACCGAGAGACTCGTAAACTGTTGTTCGAAACCGTGGCGCACCGGGTCATCGACAGTGCCGATGAGCTTACCGACCTCGATCGCGCCATCGGTGACGGCGACCACGGGATCAACATGCGGCGCGGCTTTGAAGCGGTGCTGGCCACCGTTGACGAGCTCTCCGCCAAGAATCTTGGTGAGTCCTTGAAGGGCGTCGGGACCACCCTCGTCATGAAAGTCGGCGGCGCGTCCGGTCCGCTCTACGGCACCTTGTTCATGTCACTCGGCAAGTCGCTGGCAGACGAGGTGACGTATGAGCAGACCGCGGAAGCCTTTGCGATCGCGATCGAAGCGGTCAAGGCGCGGGGAAAGTCCGATGTCGGCCAAAAGACCATGCTCGACGTGCTCTTTCCCGTGGCCCGCGTCCTGCGCGAGGGCGGGCCTGACATTACAGCGCGGCTGAAGGCGACGGCGAACGCCGCGGCTGAGAAAACGATTCCCATGCGGGCGATCCGTGGCCGCGCGTCGTTTCTCGGCGAGCGCAGCGTCGGCCACATGGATCCCGGCGCGCGATCATCCGCGCTGATCGTCGATGCGGTCGCAGAATTCATGGAAGGATTGGCATGAGCGAAAATGTCGGAATCGTCATTGTGTCTCACTCGGCGGACGTCGCCCGGGGCACTGCTCTCATGGTTGAGCAAATGGTCGGCCTTGAAGTGCCGCTCGGCTGGTGCGGTGGAGACCCCGGCGGCGGGTTGGGTACGAGCGTCGAAGCGATCATGAAGGCGATTGAACAGGCCTGGTCCGAAAGGGGCGTCGCCATTCTGGTCGACCTCGGCGGCGCCGAAACCAATAGCGAGATGGCGATTGAAATGTTGCCCGAGGAGCGCCGCGGCCGTGTCGTCGTCTGCAACGCGCCTGTCGTCGAGGGGGCAGTCATGGCTGCGACCGAAGCGGCTTCGGGCGCGACGCTTGAGGCGGTGCGTCGTACCGCCGAAGAACTGACGCCGGTGTGATGCGGGGCAACTACGATGAATAAGCATCAAACGTCAGTGCTGATGCGGCATGAGGTCGGGTTGCATGCTCGCCCCTCTGTCAAGCTGACCAAGCTTGCGAAGGCTTTTGAATCTCGCATCGATCTCGGCCTGTCGCCGGATGGCCCCTGGATCGACGCAAAGAGCATCGTCAAGGTGATGGCTACCAAGGCGCCAAAAGATTCGACCATCTATTTTCGCGCGGAGGGCAGTGACGCGAAGGCGGCACTTGAAGCGCTGGTGACGCTGGTCGACGGAGATTTTCAGGATGGACCGTAGAACGCATCGAGCTGCTCATCGCGTGGAGGGGAGGTCAGCCGCCCCCGGAATTGCGTTGGGACCGCTCGTGCGCCTGGCTGTTGCAAAGCATGACGCCCGTCAGCACCGGTCCGCGGCGGAGGAGCACCAGGCCCTCGTCGATGCACTCGCGGCGTCCAAGGTGGCTCTCACCGTGCTGGCGCGCGAAGTGGGAGACACTGACGCGGAAGCCATTCTCTCGTTCCAGATCGCGCTCCTCGAAGACGACAATCTCGCAGCTCCCGCATTTGCGCTGATCTCCGGTGGCGCGGCGGCGAGCCGCGCGTGGAGAGCTGCGATCGATCCGCAAATCGCATCCTATGACACAGCCGACGATCCCTTTTTCCGGGCGCGAGCATCCGATTTGCGCGACCTCCGCGATCGTGTGCGGAGACAAATGGCAGGCGAAGCCGATCAGGCCGTGCCGGCGGGGGTCATCGTCGCGGCCGACGATATGCCACCGTCGATGTTTCTGACCACCGATTGGCGTGACGGCGGGTTGGTATTGCGCCGGGGAAGTCCCTCCAGCCATGTCGCCATCCTCGCGAGGTCGCGCGGCGTGCCGATGATTGTTGGCGTGGATGTCGATCATCTCGAAGACGACAAGGACGCAATGCTCGATGGCGACGCGGGGCTTCTGATCGTCGATCCCGATTCCGATATGCGGGCCATCTACTCTCGGCGCCGCGCGGAGCAGGCGGACGTTCGGCAAGCGGTTGGCTCGTTCAGCGGCCCTGCACTTACCGCGAGCGGTGAAGTGGTTCGGGTCATGATCAATGTCACCGGTCTCGCCGAGCTCAAGGGGCTTGATCCTGCCCACGTCGACGGTATCGGCCTGATGCGGACCGAGTTTCTGTTCCAGGGTCGCGAAAAGCTCCCAACCGAAGAAGAGCAGTATCAGATCTACAAGCGGATGGTTGAATGGGCCGCCGGCAAGCCCGTGACCATCCGCACGCTCGATGCTGGGGGCGACAAGCCGATTGCGGGTTTGACGGAGCCCGGTGATATTAATCCATTTCTCGGCGTGCGCGGCGTGCGGTTGTCGTTGCGGCATCTGGACGTGTTTCGCGAGCAGTTGCGGGCGCTGGTCCGCGCCGCGACGGCGGGAAATCTCAAGGTCATGATTCCGATGGTCACGGTGCCGGAGGAACTCGATCAGTGTCGCACGCTGTTCGAGCAAGCCCTCGAAGAGCTTAATCGTGAGGGACAGAATGCAAAAATGCCGCCGCTCGGGATGATGGTCGAGGTGCCGGCGGCAGCGCTTACTATAGAGGACTTCAACGCTGATTTCTTTTCCATCGGCAGCAACGATCTGATCCAATATGTGGCGGCCGCGAGCCGGGACGAACCGCAACTCGCTGATCTTGCCCGGCCGTCCCGCGCGGTGTTCGGTCTGATCAGGCGCGTCGTGGATTATGCGGACCGATCCGGTCGCGAAACGAGCTTATGCGGTGACCTTGCGGGCGATCCCGAGCAAGTCGCAGCGCTTCTCGATCAGGGCTTGCGCACCTTTTCAGTCGCGCCCGGCGCGCTTGGGCCGGTAAAGGCCGCGATCTCCCGTTATTCCGGCCCAGCCGCATGAGCACGCAAGCAACGCCCGCAGGTTCTCAGGATCTGATCGCGGCCTACAAGGCCATCCTTCGGGATGTGCTCGATCAACGTCCTTCCGGTATGCGCCAGCGTCTGGCCGAAGCACTCGGTAAGAACCGCAGCTTCATCACGCAGATCGCCAACCCGGCGTATCAGACGCCGATCCCGGCCCAGCACGTTCACGCCATTATGCAGGTCTGCCATTTCTCGGTGAAGGAGAGGGACCGGTTTCTGGAAGCCTATCATCGCGCGCATCCGCGGCGGCTGCTTCTCTTGAAGGAGCGGGAGCGGGGCAGGCGTCTCACGCTGATGCTGCCGGATCTTGGCAGCGAACAGAAGAACCACAAGCTGGACTCGCTGCTGAGCGAGTTCGCGGAGAAAGTTGCAAGGCTGATTGAGGATACCTGATGCCGAAGCAATCAAAAACGGGGAGGTCGGGATGAAGAAGCTGATCAACACCGTCGACAATGTGGTGAACGAAAGCCTCGCTGGGTTCTGCGCGGCGCATTCCGACATCGTGCGTTTGGGTGCGCAGGCACCGTTCGTGCAGCGGGCGCACCCCAAGCCCGGTAAGGTTGCCCTGGTGTCAGGTGGAGGTTCCGGACACGAGCCGCTTCACGCCGGATTTGTCGGGCATGGGATGCTTGATGCCGCATGTCCGGGTCAGATTTTCACCTCGCCGACGCCAGATCTCATTCTTGCCGCTGCCGAGGCCGCGGATACCGGTGGAGGCGTATTGTTCATCGTCAAGAATTACGAGGGCGACGTCATGAACTTCGACATGGCGCGCGAGATGTCGGGAAAGCCGATTGAGACCGTGATTACTGATGACGACGTGGCGGTGGAGAAATCGACCTTTTCGATCGGACGGCGCGGCGTCGCCGGCACGCTGATCGTGGAGAAGATCGTCGGCGCAGCCGCCGAAGAAGGTCGCGGCCTTGCCGCACTGAAGACCCTGGGCGATCGCGTCAACGCAGCAACGCGCTCGATCGGGATCGCGCTGACGAGCTGCACGGTTCCGGCGGCCGGCAAGCCGATGTTCGACATCGCGGAGGACGAGATGGAGGTTGGTGTTGGCATCCATGGCGAGCCGGGGCGCCGGCGGGTCAAATTCAGGCCGGCTGCCGAGATCGCGGCGGAGATGGTCAACGCGATTACGAGCGATCTTGGGGAACGCGCGCGAGGCGAGGCGATCGTGTTGATCAACGGCTTTGGCGCGACCCCGCTTTTGGAACTTTATCTGATGTATGATGCTGTCCGCAAACGGCTCGAACCGGCTGGTATCACTGTTGCGCGATCGCTCGTGGGGAATTTCGTCACATCGCTCGATATGGCCGGTTGTTCGTTAACGGTATCGATGCTTGACGATGAGATGAGGCGCCTATGGGACGCACCGGTTCATACCGCGGCCCTGCGCTGGAGGATATAATTCTCGGCTGTTGTCCGCCGGCTTCGTGCCAATTTCAGCCGCGAGCCACCCTTCCTCCTACTCGGCCTGTCGTATATGAGAGATTTGCCACCGGAACGTACCGATAGTCCCCAGGAGTGAATTGGCGGCGTGGATGGTGGCGGTTAGTTAATCCGAAAATCGCGATCTGACACTTGATCGAGGCAAACGCGGATAGGCATTTCAACCGGGGCACGGCATGGTAAACCGATTTACGACGGCGCAATCCACCGGGGCGATGCGGCGTTGGGGGCCTCCCGCCATTGTGATGCTCGCAGCGATGGCCGCGCTGACGGCGCTGACCGCTGACGCCGCGGCGAGGCAGGCGCGCCCCGCGCCACCCACCGAGGCGACGGCGCCGCGCGATGCAGGCGAGCCGATCATGGCGATCGTATCGATCAAGACCCAGCAGGTCACTTTCTACGACGCCGACGGCTGGATCCTGCGCGCACCGGTGTCGACCGGCATCACGGGACGCGAGACGCCAGCCGGCGTGTTCGCCGTCCTCGAGAAGGACAAGGACCACCACTCGAGCCTCTATGACGATGCCTGGATGCCGAACATGCAGCGCATCACCTGGAACGGCATCGCGCTGCACGGCGGGCCGCTGCCCGGGTACGCGGCCTCGCACGGCTGCGTGCGGATGCCCTTCGGCTTTGCGGAGAAGCTGTTCGACAAGACGCGGATCGGGATGCGGGTGATCATCTCACCGAACGACGCCGAGCCGGTCGAGTTCTCTCATCCGGCGCTGTTCGTGCCGAACCGGGAGTCCATCGCGGCTGCTCCGGCGCGTGCCGAGACGCTCGCCCGCGAGGCCGCGGAGGCCGCCAAGACGGCCGACGAGGCGAAGAAAGCCGCCGCGACGGCCACGCGCGAGACTGCATCGCTCACGGCTTCGGTCCGCAAGCTGCAATGGCTCAAGACCCGCGCCGACGCTGAGCTCGCCCACGTCGACAAGGCGCTCGCCGCCGCCAAGACGGACGAGGCCAAGGCGCGGGCCGAGGACCTCAGGCAAAAGGCGGCAGCCAAGGCCGCGGACCTCGGGGCGCAGCTCGACACCGCCAAGGCCGACGCGAAGTCGAAGCTCGACGCCGCCCCCGCCGCAAAGGACGCCGCCAAGGCGGCCCAGACCAAAAAGGCCGACACCGCCAAAGCGGCGAGCGAGGCGAAGCTCGCGCTCGAGCCGGTCTCGGTCTATGTCAGCCGCGCGACGCAGAAGCTTTACGTGCGGCGCAACACGCGTAAGCCGTGGCCGGACGGCGGGGAGGTGTTCGATGCGACCGTTGAGATTCCGGTCACGATCCGCAATCCCGACAAGCCGATCGGCACGCATGTGTTCACGGCGGTGGCGGGCAACGACGCGGGCCTGCGCTGGACCGCGGTCACGATCGACAACGGGGACGACGCCAAGGACGCGCTCGACCGCATCACCATCCCGCAGGATGTGCTCGATCGCATCGCACCGACCGCATTGCCGCGATCCTCGATCATCGTCTCGGACGAGCCCTTGAGCCGCGAGACCAACTATCGCACCGAGTTCGTCGCGGTGCTGAACAACCAGCCCCAGGGCGGCTTTGTGACGCGCCTGCCGACGCCTGATGTCGCCGTCGCGAGCGACAACTCCTGGGGCGACACCGGCTTGGGGTCCCTTTTCCAGCCCAATTGGAACTCACAGACTAACAATACGCGTCGGCGCGGCGGCCAGTACTATTATCCGGTGCAACGGGGCTGGCGGTAAGACGCGGCATGCACGGCACCTGCTGTCTCGTGGCGCCGGCGTACGATGTGCATCATCCCCGATAAGGCGCTAGAACAGGACCGGGGAAACAACAAAGAAGGATCCGATCGGGAGTTTCAGGAAATGCCGCTGCCCAAAGAAGATGTCGACGCCACCACGCCAAAGTTCTTGCGCGACAAGTACGCCATCGTCGGCGTCGGTGAGACCTCCTACACCCGCGGGTCGAACATGACGACCCGGGCGCTTGCAACAATCGCGGTGCGCAACGCCATGCTCGATGCGGAACTCAAAGCCTCCGAGATCGACGGCATGCTGTCGTATCAATCGAACAACTCGGTGTTCTCGCCGTTCGTCGCCGGCGACCTCGGCATCCGGCTCAATTTCTACATGGATGTGTTCGGTGGGGGATCATCGACCGAGGCGTTGGTAGGCATAGCGATCGGCATAATCGAGGCCGGCATGTGCAACACGGTGGTGATCTTCCGCTCGATGAACGGCTTCTCCCAGGTGCGGATCGGTGGCACCGGCGTGCGCGCCGCAGCGCCCCTCTCAGGCGACGTGCTGCACAGCCGCGCCTACGGTTGGCAGAGCGCGGGACAGTCGTTCGCGCCGACCTTCATGCGCCACATGTACGAATTCGGTACCACCGCCGAGCAGGTCGCTCATGTTCGCGTTGCCCACAGCCATCACGCCTCGAACAATCCCAAAGCCTACTACAAGAAGCGCCTCACGGTGGAAGATGTCGTGGGCAGCCGCATGATCTGCAAGCCACTGCACCTGCTTGACTGCTGCGTCGAGACAGATAACGCCAATGCCATCATCGTGACCACAGCCGCGCGCGCGAAAGACTTGAAGCAGCCGCTGGTGCGGGTCCGCGGTGTCGTGGGCCGCTGCTCAAAACCGCGGGTCGACATGCACTACCAGGTCGGGCCGATCTCAACCGTCGCCGGCCACTACGCCAAGGACATCCTCTGGCCGAATTCCGGCGTCAGCCCGCAGGACATCGACCTCACGGGCTCCTATGACGCCTTCACCTTCACCACCATGCTGCAGCTCGAGGATTACGGCTTCTGCAAGAAGGGCGAGGGCGGCCACTATGTCTCGGACGGTACCATTATGCTCGGTGGAAAAAGGCCGAACAACACATCGGGTGGCCATCTCGGTGAGGGCTATACCCACGGCATCGCCATGGTGATTGAGAACGTTCGCCAGCTCCGCCACGACGTGGACGATAGCTGCCCGATCGGGCCCGATGGCAGGCGGCAGCACACCTACGATTATCACGAGGGTGGATGCCGCCAGGTGAGGAACGCCGAGGTATCAGCCAATCTTGGCTGGGCGATGCCGGGCACGGGATCGGCGATGGTGATGCGGCGGGGGTAGGTTCTGATGCGAGGCGAGAGGCTTCGTCTGCACGGCACATTGACGGCGAATGCCGTGCGTGCCGCAACGCCATTGGCCCGCGCGGCAGAGCGGACCCGTGCGGGTCATCATCGTCCTACCGGCGATGGTCACAACCAGGAACGGATGGGAAGGAAGCAGAATGAAAGCATCGATATTTTGTCTGCCGAGTGTCGGCTCGCGCGCCGAGATTGAGGCGGGCATGGCTGCGACGAGGCCGGAGCTCTACCAGCGCATGCTGAAAGAGCTGACCGAACTCGTCAAACTTGCCGACGATCTCGGCTACGATTCGGTTAGCTTTACCGAGCATCACTTCCACATCGAGGGCTTCGAGCTTTCCAACAACCCAGTGCTGCTAGACCTCTACTTCGCGATGCAGACGAAGCGCATCCGCGTCGGTCAGCTCGGTATCGTGCTGCCGGCCGCCAACCCGATCCGTGTCGCCGAGGACATCGCGATGCTCGATCACATGACCGGTGGGCGCGCCTGCGCCGGCTTCGCGCGCGGCTATCAGCGACGCTGGGTCGACATCATGGCGCAGCAGACGCACGGCGTCTCCGGGACCTTGCCGCACCATCATGATGCGATCGATCAGGCCAACCGCGAGGCGTTCGAGGAGAACTGGCAGATCATCAAGAAATGCTGGACCGAGGAGATGCTGATGTTCCAGGGCAAGTACTGGAAGGTACCCGCCGGCGCAACGCCTTGGGATCTCGAGACCACGGTGAAATATGGCAAGGGCGTCGAGAATGGCATGCTGACGTCGGTTGGCGTGGTGCCGAAGCCGTTGCAGAAACCGTACCCGCCGGTGTTCCTGCCGTTCGCGTCGTCGCCGAACTCTATTCGCTGGGCTGCACGTGAGGGCGTTACCGCGATCCTGCCGCCGATGCATGAAGCCTACGAGTCACCGCTGTTCGACCTTTATGCCGAGGCGTCGGGAAAGCCCCGCGGACAGGGCACGGGCTTATTGCGCGATGTCATCATAGCGGAGACAGATGAGGAGGCCATGGCGTTGTGGGAAGACTCAGGGCGTTTCTCCGGCAGGGCGTGGTTCGAGCCATTCGGCTTCCGCCGCGGCCTGATGGACCCGGTGACGAAGAACTTCGCGACCGCGAAGGAATCGATCGACCTCGGCTACGCGTTGGTCGGCACCGTCGATACCGTGACGCGCGCGCTCGAGGCCAACATGAAACGGCAGCCGGTCGATTGGTTGTTCTGCTACACCTACAACGCGCTGGTTCCGCACGGCAAGTTGATGAAGTCGACCGAAACATTATGGACCAAAGTGCTACCGAAGTTCATGTGAGAGAAAACACGGTGAGAAAATGATATCCGGGCACTATCTCGGCATGCCGCTCGAGATCAATGATCTCGACCATGAGAACCTCGACTACTTCGCCTACTGCGCGAAGCACGATTTCCGCCTGCAGCGATGCGCCTCGTGCAAGCTGTTTCGCTACCCGCCGTCAACCGCGTGCCCTTGGTGCGCTGAGCTGGATTCGGAATGGGTGTCGGTCGAGGGTCGCGGCACCGTGCATTCCTACACCGAGGTTCATCATGCCATTCAGCCGGCGTTCAAGCAGTACACGCCATATCTCGTGCTGCTGGTCGAACTGGACACCCAGAGCGGCAAGCCGACGAAGGAGGAGGGACTGCGCGTGATCGGCAACCTGACGCGGCCAGACGGTGTGCTCGCCCCCAAGAGCGAGGTCGAGCGGGTCGGCATCGGTACCCGAGTCCACATGGTGTTCACCGATGTCGCGCCGGGGCTGGCGCTGCCGCAATGGACCATTGATGAGAGTGCCGCCAGCGGCACGCCGTGGCGATACCGAGGGTAGGGGAGGCGCGCAGCCCGGTTCGCGAACGCCAAAGCGTTACCGCTCAGGGCCATCGAACTCTATTCTGATTGCGGCTTAGCAACACGATGCCTCGGATCGCTTTCGGCGAGCGCGGCGCCTTCTAGTGGTTCATCACAGTGATTTTGACGTTTTGATACCGAGCCATTCGAGGATCGGCAAGCTTTCGGGCGGCACGAGGATTTCGATGCTTCTGGGGACGCCGGGTTGACGTCGGATGAAGCCGTTTCGTTCGAGGGTGACGATCATCTGGTGGACCGAAGGCGGACTGACGCGGAAGTGACGCTGGATGTCGGCTTCGGCGGGTGGATGTCCGAACATGTAGGCGTAGGTATGGATGAAGGCCAGGTAATGACCCTGCTTCTCGGTGAAGCCCGCGCCTGATTTTTGAACTCATCGTTGGATTCGTCCCGGCCTCCGACAAGGAGGCAAAGCATGAATGTACGTTATCGGGTCGAATTGAGCCAAGCCGAGCGCGACGAACTGACGGCGATGCTCGGCGGGGCAAGCACGCCGCCCGCAAGCTTAAGCGGGCGCAGATTTTGCTGGCGGCCGATGGAGGCCGCCGCGACGAGGAGATTGTCCGGACCGTGAGTGTCAGCCTCTCCACCGTCGGCCGGACCAAGCGCCGCTTCGTGGAAGGCAATCTGGAGCGGGCCTTGAGTGAGGAGCCGCGTCCGGGCGCTGAGCGCAAGCTGACCGGCAAGGAGGAGGCCCTGCTGGTGGCGACCGCATGCGCCAAGCCGCCCGCCGGCCGCAAACGATGGACGCTGACGCTGCTGGCCGACACGATGGTCAAGCTCACCGATCACAACAGCCTGTCGGGCGAGACCGTGCGTCGCCGGCTGGCCGAGAACGACCTCAAGCCATGGCGCAGGGACATGTGGTGCATTCCAAAGGTCGACGGCGAATACGTTGCCCGCATGGAGGACGTGCTCGACCTCTACGCCGAGACGCCGAATCCCGCCCGGCCGCTGGTCTGCTTCGACGAGACCCCCGTCCAGCTGATCGGCGAGGTGCGCCAGCCGGTCCCGGCCCAACCGGGACGGCGCGAGCGCTACGATTACGAGTATCGCCGCAACGGCACCGCCAATCTCTTCGTCACCTTCGATCCACATCGGGGCTGGCGCAACGTCAAGATCACCGACCGCCGCGCCGCCGTGGACTACGCCCACTGCATGCGTGATCTCGTCGACGTCCATTATCCCGACGCCGCCTGCATCCGTGTCGTGCAGGACAATTTGTCGATCCACAAGCCTGGGGCGCTGTACGAGGCCTTCGTGCCCGCCGAGGCCCGACGCATCCTGCGCCGCCTCGAATTCCACTTCACCCCGAAGCACGCCAGTTGGCTCAATATGGTCGAGTGCGAGATCAGCGTGCTGCAGCGCCAGTGTCTCGGCCGCCGCATCGACGACCCCAAAAGGCTCCGAAACGAGATCGCAGCATGGCAAAAGCGGCGGAATAAAACCCGAGCCCGCATCAAATGGATGTTCACAACCGACAAAGCCCGCGCCAAACTCGGCCGCGCCTATCCAGCCACCACCAAAGAGTCAAAATCACTGTGATGAACCACTAGATCGGGCAATGCTGCGGAAATACCGGCCTGCGCTTCTCTAAATGAGACGCGAGGCCCTCGCGAGCCTCCACCCCGGCGAAGCCGAGCATCTCAAGCGCGGTAGAAGTATCGAACAGCGGGCCATTAACCCGCAGCCAGTTGTTGAGCGCATATTTCGTCCATCGAATTGCGCTCTGTGCACCATTGGAAAGGTCTTCGGCCACTTCAAGAGCGGTCTTCTGCAGATCAGCGTCCTCGACGCACAACGACACAAGGCCGATACGCTCAGCCTCTTCGCCGGAGAGCGGTTTGCAGGTCAAAAGATAATATTTCGCTTTCGCAAGGCCGCACAGCAAAGGCCAAATAATGCAGGCGACATCGCCGGCCGCAACGCCAAGTCGCGTATGACCGTCGACGATGCGGGCCGACTTTCCCGCGATCGAAATGTCCGCGAGTATGCCGACAACGAGACCCGCGCCGACCGCAACCCCGTTGATCGCCGAAATGATAGGCTTGTTGCAGTTGATGACGTTGTAGACAAGGTCCTTGGCCTCCTTCCAAGTCGCCATTCGGGCGACGGGATTGTCGAGGATGCTCTTGATCAGCTCGAAGTCGCCTCCTGCCGAAAAGGCCTTGCCGGCCCCGGTAACGATAACGGCGTTGATATCGGGATCGTCATTGATGTCGCGCCAGATGTTGGTCAGCTGCCTATGCGTCTCGGCGTCGACTGAATTGTGGGTCTCGGGCCGGTTGAAGGTCAGCCGAAGAATGCGTTTCGAAGGATAATCGAGTGCCAATCTGGTGTACGTGGAATAGCGATCGGACATTTTTATCTCCCTTTCCATTTCGGCGCGTTATTCGCGACGGTTCGCTTCCTTCGGGTTCTATCGCGGTTGTCGCGCGTCGGCGAACGGTTTCGCCGGCGCGGAAGGCTTGACGGCGGTCGACGACTAAGTCTACTTATGCAAGTAACACCGACGGGCGCGGGACCGGGAAGTTCCGATGCCGCACCGTAAAAAATAGTGCAGAGTTCGACGCCGCCATCTGCGGCTGGAACCTCGGGTAGGAAATGCCGAATATCCTCCTGACCAGACGGGATAGCGTCGCTGTTGTGAGCCTCAACCGGCCAGAGGTCCTCAACGCCATGACCCTGAACATGTGGCGCGAACTGGCGAGCCTGTTTTCGGGCCTCGCCGGCGATGACGGGATTCGCGCAGTTGTGCTGAGCAGTTCGGGTCCGGATTTCTGTGTGGGGGCCGATGTCTCGGAGTTTGACCGCATCCGCGAGAACAAGGACCAAAGCGCGGCATACGAGGTTTCGGTCGATGCCTGCTCGGCAGCGATTGCGAACCTGGCGAAGCCGGTCATCGCCGCGGTCTCCGGCTATTGCCTGGGCGGGGGCTGCCATCTCGCGCTGGCATGTGATTTTCGGTTTGCAGATCATACCGCCAAGCTTGGCATTCCGTCCGCAAAACTCTCGATCGTCTACGGGGTGAAGAGCGTGCAGCGGCTAATGGCGATTGCCGGAACCGTAAACGCCAAACGGATGCTTTACTCCGGTCAGCGCTACGATGTTGCCGGTTCTCAGTCGATGGGCCTCGTCGACGAGGTTTGCAACGATGTGAAAACCGCTGCAGTCGAATATGCGGCAACGCTGGCCGCCAATGCGCCGTTGTCGATCGCGGGTGCGAAATTCATGCTCAATGGGCTGTCGATGGGCGATGGCGGTCTCGACGTCGCTGCGGCCCAGCGCATCATCGACCTCGCCGCCGATAGTGAAGATTTCAGGGAAGGCCGGCTCGCATTCGCCGAGAAGCGAGCCCCCCGGTTTCGTGGGCGTTAGATGGCGCGCGCAAACTGGAGGGTGCGGGTGAGGTCGGGCGAACTTTCCGGAGCAGCACCATGAAGCCTGCCGCCTTTGATTATGTTGCGCCGCGCAGCCTCGAAGCCGCAGTCCAGGCGCTCGCAGCGGCGGACGGCGACGGCAAGTTGATGGCCGGTGGGCAATCGCTGATGCCGTTGCTGAACTTCAGGATGACACGACCCTCGATTATCGTCGACCTCACGCACGTTCCGGGGTTGTCGTTCATCGAACTCAGGGGAGATACGGTCGCAATCGGCGCGCTGACGCGTCACACAGATCTCGAATTTTCAGATCTGGTCGCTTTGAAGCTTCCGGTCATCGCGGCCGCCATGCCGCACGTCGCGCATCTGGCGATCCGCAACCGCGGGACCATCGGCGGCAGCCTGTCGCATGCGGATCCGGCGGCGGAATTGCCGATGCTGGCGGTATTCTATGGGGCTACGATCAAGGTGCAGGGGCAGGGCGGTCGCCGGGAGATCCCGGCCGAAGAATTTTTTGTGTCCGCGCTGGGCAATTGCCTCGAACCGGACGAGATCGTGTTCGAGATCGATTTTCCGGTCCTGACTTCGCATACCGGCTGGGCGTTCGAGGAAGTCGCGCGCCGCTTCGGCGACTTCGCGCTGGCCTGCATCGCGGTTTCGCTGAAATGTCGCGACGGCCGGATTGCCGACGCGCGGGTCGCGGTCATGGGGGTCGCGGAAACGCCACTGCGTCTTCGCGAGGCGGAGCAGGTGCTGCGCGGCGCAGGCCGGGGACCCCAGACAGCTGCTGAATTCGCCGATGTTGTCCGCGGCTGCCTGTCGCCCGCGGGCGACATCCATGTCTCCACCGAATACCGCCAACACCTGATCGGCGCGCTGGCCGAAAAAGCCCTGATGAAAGCATGGAAACGCGCGGCGGGAGAGAAGCCGTGAAGATGGATATCGTCGTTACCGTCAACGGACGCAAGTACCAGGCAAGCGTCGAGCCTCGCCTGCTGCTTTCCGATTTTCTGCGCGATAAGCTTGGGCTTACAGGAACCCATGTCGGCTGCGAGCACGGCGTCTGCGGCGCGTGCACAATCCTGATGAATGGCGACAGCGTCCGCTCCTGTCTGACCCTGGCCGTCAGGGCCGATGGCGCCGACATTGTGACCGTCGAAGGTTTGGGAACGCCGGATCAGCTGAACGCGCTACAAAACCAGTTTCGCGAACAGCACGGCCTTCAATGTGGCTTCTGCACGCCGGGCATGCTGATGACCGGCATGGATCTTTTGAAGAAATATCCGCTCGCCAGCGACGATCAGATACGCGAGGGATTGTCCGGCAATCTCTGTCGCTGCACCGGCTATCAGAACATCGTCGCCGCGATCCGTGCGGCCGCCGCCTTGCGAAACGGGAGCGCTTCATGAAACTGCAATTTCTCCCGGCCGGCCGGGTCCGCCTGAAGAAGAGCGTCTACATCAAGACCGCCGATCGCAGCGAGACCTTCGAGGCGCCCGTTAGCAGCGCACTGATCCGGCATCGCCAGGGAAATGTGCTGTTCGACACCGGCTGCCATCCCTCCGTCGTCGAGCACGGCGACGAACGCTGGGGCTCGTTGATGAAGGTGATGACGCCGGTGATGCGCGCGGAGGACACACTCCTGCCGAGCCTGGCCAGCGTCGGCGTCAATTCTGATGATATCGACGTCGTGGTCTGCTCGCATTTTCATCCCGACCATTGCGGCTGCAACCAGTTCTTTGGCAAGGCGACCGTCTTGGTGCATGCCACGGAGATCGAGGCCGCGAATGCGCCAGGGGCGGAGGCGGCCGGCTATCTGCGCGCCGATTGGGACCACGGGCAGCCGACGGATGCCGTGACCGGCGAGCGCGACGTCTTCGGTGACGGCAAGCTGGTGCTGGTTCCGCTGCCCGGCCACACGCCGGGAACGATGGGCGCTGTAGTGCACCTCGATCGCGACGGCCAGTTTCTTCTGGTGTCGGACGCGGTGAGCCTGCGCGAAAACCTGGATACGGACACGGCGCCCCGCAATACCTGGAACGCGGAAGCGCTACTGAACTCATATGCGGAGATCCGCAGGATCGAGAAATTAGGCGCGACCGTCGTCTGCGGTCATGACGATGCGCAGTGGCAGAGCCTGCGCAAAGGAGTAGAGGCCTATGAGTAGGGACGACACCGTCCAGACCTCAGACCTGCTGCGTCCGCGTCATGTCGGCAAGCCGATCAGGCGCACCGAGGATCCGCGCCTGCTGACCGGCAACGGCGAATATACCGCGGATCGCAAACCCGATCGCGCGCTGCATGTTGCGTTTCGCCGCAGCCAACAGCCGCATGCCCGCATCGTGCGGATCGATATGGCCAAAGCACGAGCGGCACCGGGCGTCGTCGCGGTTTTCTGTGCCGAGGACGTGGCCGGGGATTGCAAGCCGATCATCCCGTTTTCCCGGATGGCGAATTACTACGCGACCCCGATCTTGCCATTGGCTTCGAATAAGGTGCGATATGTCGGAGAGGCCGTGGTGGCCGTGATCGCCGAGGATCGCTATCTCGCCGAGGACACGCTGGAGCTGATCGATATCGAATATGCGCCGCTCGCGGCGGTCACCGATCCCGAATTGGCTGCATCCGAAGACGCGCCGCTCATTCACGTTGAAGCCATGACTAATGTGCTGATCGCCAGGGAATTCAGGAAGGGCGACGTCCAGGCTGATCTCGCAACCGCCGCTGTTCGTGTCCGGGATCGCTTCGAGATGACGCGAAAAGCCCCGCTGGCGATGGAGCCCCGCAGCTATTCGGCCGAATTCGACAGCAGGCGAGAAGCCATCACGCTCTACACCTCCTCGAACATTCCCGGCATCGTGCGCGACGCGCTGGCGGACTCGCTCGATCTGCCCGGCAGCCGGCTGCGCGTGATCGCCCCCGACGTCGGCGGCAGCTTCGGCTCCAAGGGCTCGCTCTATCCCGAAGAGATATTACTGTGCGTGGCGGCAAGGAAATTGCGCCGGTCGATCAAGTGGACAGCCGATCGACTCGAGGATATCTCGAGCTCGAGCCAGGCCTTCGCCGAAATCATCGAAGCCGAAATGGGTTTTGATGAAGACGGGATCGCGATCGCGCTCGAGGCCGACGTGACCGGCGACGTTGGCGCCTATTCGATCTATCCGTGGACCTGCGGGCTGGAGCCGGTGCAGGTCGTCAGCTTTCTTCCTGGTCCCTACAAGATTCGATCTTACCGAGGCGCGGTGCGCGGCGTCGCCACCAACAGGCCGCCCACCGGGCCCTATCGCGGCGTCGGCCGGCCGGTTTCGACCTTCGTAACCGAGCGATTGATGGATATGGGCGCCAAGGCGCTGGGCATCGATCCGCTTGAAATTCGACGGCGCAATCTCGTCCGCGCCGAAGAGTTTCCGTTCCGGGCTGCTTCGGGGTTGATCTGGGATCAATGCGGATTCGTCGAATGTCTGGAAGCGGCAGCACAGGCCGGCGGCTATCAGGAACTGCGCCAGCGGCAAAGTGCGGCGCGCGCGGCGGGACGTTATTTCGGCATCGGGCTTGCCAGCTATGCGGAGCTGACCGGGATCGGTTCGCGGATTGCGGTTGCACCGGGAATGCCGATCAACACCGGTTCGGAAACGGCCAAGATCCGGTTAGATTCGACCGGCGCGATCACGGCGGCGTTCGGCGTCGCCTCGCACGGCCAGGGATTGGAAACGACGCTGGCCCAGATCATCGCCGATGACCTCGGCGCGAGATTCGAGGATATCCGGGTCGTTCAGGGCGACAGCGATGGCGTTCCGATGTCGACCGGCACCTATGCCAGCCGCAGCGCGGTTCTGGGCGGCGGGGCCGCGAAACATGCCTCGCGGATATTGCAGGAGAAAATCAGGAAGGTGGCCTCGCATCTGCTCGAGGCGGCGGCCGGCGACATCGAGGTCTATGGCGGCCGCGCCACCGTCATGGGCACCGATCGTTCGGTGAGCTTCAGGCGGATCGCGAAGGCGGTGTATTCGGATATGAGGACCTTGCCCGTCGACGCCCGTGAGGAGCTGGAGGGCAGCTATACCTACGATCCCGTCAACGGCACCACTGCCTGCGCGACGCATCTGGCCGCCGTCGAAGTCGATCCAACGACCTGCTTCGTGAAGATACACAAATATGTCGTTGCCGAGGATTGCGGCCGCATCATCAATCCGATGATCGTAGATGGGCAGGTTCATGGCGGCGTCGCGCAGGGCATCGGCGCCGCGCTTTACGAAGAGATGATCTACGAGGAGGATGGTCAGCTCGTCAGCGCGAGCCTTGTCGACTACGTCATCCCGTCCGCGGTCGACATTCCCGAGATCGACGTCGTTCATGTCGAAAGCGAATCCGCGGTCGCCGGCGGCTTTCGTGGCATGGGCGAGGGCGGAACGATCGGCGCACCGGCCGCGATCGCAAACGCCATCGCCGACGCGCTGTCGGTGCTCGACATCAAAGTTTCGATTCTCCCGATGACCCCGGAGCGGCTGTTCAGGCTGCTGGAGCCGGCCCGTACCCAAGCGAAAGGAAGCAAATCATGAACAGTCTCGCAGGGCGTGTTGCCCTTGTTACCGGCGGCGGCCGCGATGTCGGTGCGGGCATTTCGCTGGCCCTTGCCGAGGCAGGGGCCACGGTCGCGGTGAACTATCACTCGTCGAAAGGCGAGGCCGAGGCGGTTGTCGACAGGATTCAGAAAGCCGGTGGCAAGGCCAAAGCCTATGGCGCCGATATCGCCGATCTCGAAGCCGTTCGCGCCATGGTGACGAGCGTCAAATCCGATTTAGGAGGCCTGGATATTCTCGTCAACAATGCTGGTCTCGTCCTGCGCAAACGCTTCAGCGAAACCACCCCGGAAGACTGGCACAAGCAGATCGACACCTGCCTCTATGGCGCGATCCATTGCTCTCACGCCGCCGCGCCGCTGCTGGAGGCATCGGGCCGCGGCAGGATCATTTCCATCATGGGAGATTCCTCCCGCGTCGGCGAATCCGGCCTCGCGATCGCAGCCGCGGCGAGGGCAGGAACCATCGCGCTGATGAAGTCGCTGGCCCGCGAAATGGGCCGCACCGGGACGACGGCAAATTCGATTGCGCTTGGCCTAATCGAGTCGGCGCATGACAAGACGTGGGTGGAGGCCAACCGCGAAAAGCTGATCAAGGCCTATCCCATCCGTAGGCTCGGCCAGCCATCGGACGTCGCCCCGATGGTCGCGCTGCTCGCCTCCGACGCTGGTAGCTGGATCACCGGCCAGGTGATCAGCATCAGCGGCGGCTTCAGTATGGTCTGATCGGGACGGGGGAAACATGTTGCATACGGGGTTGATCGCGCCGGTATCCGTATTGCTCGAACGGCATCGCATGCAGCGGCCCGATAAGGTTGCCTACTGGGATGCTGTAAGGTCGGTCACCTATTCGCAACTCGCCGACCGTACCGCTTCGATCGCCGCCGGCCTGTCGGCGCAGGGCGTGCGCGAGGGCGACCGGATCGCGCTTTATCTGCAAAACGGCGTCGACTGGATCGAGGCCTGCCTCGCAGGCTTGCGTTGCGGCGCGGTGATCGTTCCCATCAGCTACGATGCAGCGGAACTCGAGATCGCCTACCGCCTGACCGACGCCGATTGCCGGACGGTGGTCACGACGCCGGTCCGCAGGGATCTGATCGTCAAGCTCGCGGCGGAGCTGGGCGGTCCGGTCTCGCTGGTGTTCGCGGGCAGCGGTGCCAGCGCGACCGACTCAAGCCTCGAGCAGCTTGCACAAGGCAGCGCAACGGCGGCGCTCGATCCCGCCGACATCGACCGCTCCTCGTTCATCGTCTACACATCCGGCACTACCGGGCGCGCCAAGGGAGTGCTGCTGTCTGTGCGCGGCATGTTGTGGATCGCGGCGGCATGCTGGGCGCCGATCTGCGACCTCGGCGAGAACGACGTCGTGTTGTCGCCGCTGCCGCTGTTCCACTCTTACGCGCTCAATCTCTCGGTGCTTAGCGTACTGGCCGCCGGCGCGAGCGAGCACATCCTCGAAAGATTTTCGCCGCAGCTAGTGCTGGAGCTGCTGCAGTCGGGAAAATATACCCTGTTTCCGGGCGTGCCGACGATGTTCCACTACCTGTTGCAGCGCGCGCAGGAAACGGGCGTCGATCGGCTCGGGGCCATGCGGCTGTGCATTTCCGCCGGCGCTATCATGCCGGCCGCGCTCAACAAAGCCTTCGAGCAGAGGTTCGGAACCTTGTTGCTCGACGGCTATGGCATCACCGAGACCTCGACCATGGTCACGATGAACTGGATGAGTGGAACGCGGGTCATGGGATCGTGTGGTCTGCCGGTGCCCGGTCTGGCGACAAGAATTGTCGATCCGAAAACGCTGGAGGATCTGCCGATCGGCACGGAAGGCGAGTTGATCGTTCGCGGCCCCAATTTGATGCAGGGCTATCACAACAAGCCGAAGGAAACGGTGGCGGCCTTGCGTAAGGGCTGGTATCACACCGGTGATCTCGCGCGATCCGATCCGAACGGCTACCTCACCATCACCGGCCGCATCAAGGAATTGATCATCCGAGGCGGGCAGAATATCGCACCGGCCGAAATCGAGGAAGTCGCCATCCTGCATCCGCAGGTCAAGGATTGCGCGGTGGTGGGCGTGCCGCACGCGACGCTCGGCGAAGTGCCATATTTGTTCGTCGTCGCCGCGCAAGGTGAACTTGACGTCAACTCACTAGTCGCGCACTGCCGCAAGAGCCTGTCGGCCTATAAGATCCCGGAGATGACGCACATCGTCGAGGAAATTCCGCGCACCGGCTCGGGCAAGATCATGCGCTTCAGGCTGGTGGAGGCGCTGAAGCAAGTGTGAACGCGTCCACGGAAAAAGGTCCGCGACTAGAGCTCCGCTTCGGTAGCATCGAACAGGAGTCCAGATTTTCGATCCGACGCGTCTTCTTGACGTGAGCCGGTCCCTACTTCGCTTGAAAACGCTCTCTAGGTGATGGATCTCGGTCCCAGCGCCCCATAGTCCCTGGGATCGTAGTTCAGCCGGTATTGCATGTCGGCGGCGATTACGGGCTTGTGGCATTTGTCACAGATCACGGAGGCGTGAAAATCGTGCCCGCATTTGGTATGGCGCAGCAGCAGCGGCGGCTTTCCCTTGGCAAGCCAGCGATCGCCCCAAGCCAGCATGGTGATGAACGGTCTGTAGAGATCGCGTCCCATTTCGGTCAGTAGGTATTCGTAGCGCTCGGGCGCGCTCTGATAGAGGCGTCGATGGAAGATACCTTGTGCCACCAGCCGGGACAACCGGTCGGTTAGGATGTTCGGGGCGATGCCGAGCTCCGATTGAATGTAGTCGTAGCGGCGGTTGCCGAAAAAGCCTTCACGGACGACCATGAAACTCCATTTGTCGCCGATGATCTCGAGCGCGCGGGACACAGAGCTCGGTCGTCCCAGCATGAACCGGCTGCCGTCCGAGGCGCGCCGGGTGTTCCGTCCTGGCTTCGCCGGCTTGCGGCCGGCGCCGGGACCGTCGCGATACTGCACGCCGCGCGCTTCGAGTTCGGAAGCGCACTCCGAACAGGCGACAACCGGGTGGCTTTCGCAGCCGCAGGAGCGATGCACCAGAACCAGCGGAGGGTTCTTTTCCCCGGCCAGCCAGCGGTCGCCGAACTGCATCAGGGATATGAAGCTCGGATAGAGATCAAAGCCCATCCTGGTCAGCCGGTACTGTTTGCGCTGCCCCGAATCGGCCGCGACCTGGCGGAAGATCTGCAGGCGCGTCAGCTTCCTCAGGCGGTCGGTCAGCGTCGCACGCGGAATGTCGAGCGCCGAGCGAAACGCCCCGAAGGTCTTCGCCTCGAAGAAGGCTTCGCGGATAATCAGGAACGCCCATGCGTCCGAAACGATGTCCAGTGTCCGCGCAACCGAGCAGTTTCGCTCGCCTCTGGTTGCGCCCGAGAGCTTTTCGCGTGGCGCGCGGACCTGCGGCGTCGCCCGAACCCGAGTAATTCTCGCGGTCGCCGAACGCGTCATCACGCGTGCATCCCGGCTTCGGGGGAGCCCTGCGCGCCGAAGCACCATATGATCGCCATGCCGTCGTCCTTCGGGGAATGATCTACCAACTCAGTGCGGCATTCTACACCAGCCCGATTGACTTCTAAAAATAATTCAGTCTAGTTATGCATGTCAGAAAAAGGCGGACGAAGTCCGCTGGCCAGATCGATTGGGAGGTACGCCATGGTATGCGTTCGCCGCACCGTGCTTGCTGTTTCGTTGGCTACAGTGGTTGCAATCGGGTCATTCGCCGCCCTAGCCGACGGCATATCGGATAATGTGGTCAAGATCGGCGTGCTGACCGACATGTCTGGTCAGTTTTCGCATGAGTTGGGCGAGGGGGCGGTCACCGCGGTGCGCATGGCGATCGAGGATTTCGGCGGCAAAGTTCTCGGCAAGCCGATCGAACTCGTCGTCGCCGATCACCAGAATAAGCCGGACATCGCCTCGGGGATCGCTCGCAAATGGTTCGATGTCGACAAGGTCGACATGATCGCGAACCTGATCAATTCTTCGATCGCCTTGAGCGTTAGCCAACTTGCCAAGGAAAAAGACCGAGTCGCCATCATCAATGGCTCGGGCGCCTCGCGCCTGACCGGTGATGCCTGTACTCCGAACAGCATTCATTATGCCTACGACACCTATTCACTGGCCAAGGGCACCGGCACCGCGATGATGAAAGCCGGCGGCACCAGCTGGTATTTCCTCACTGCCGATTACGCCTTCGGTCACGCGCTCGAAGCTGACACCACGGCCGTAGTCAAGTCGTTGGGCGGCGAGGTCTTGGGATCGTCACGCTATCCGGTCGAGACGTCGGACCAATCCTCGTTCCTGCTGCAGGCGCAGGCGTCGAAAGCAAAAGTAGTGGGGCTGGCCGGATCCGGGACGGTGTTCGTCAACGCCGTCAAGGCGGCGCAGGAGTTCGGGATCACAAAAGGCGGGCAAACTCTGGCAGGCCTTCTGGTCTGGATCACCGACATCAAGAGTCTCGGGCTGGAAGTTGCGCAGGGGCTGGTGCTAACCAACGCCTTTTACTGGGATCGTGACGACGAAACGCGGGCATGGTCGAAGCGCTTTTTCGAACAGATGAAGCGGCCGCCGCACATGGGCGATGCTGGCGACTATTCGTCAACCATGCATTATCTGAAGGCTATCGAGGCCGCGGGGACCGATGACGCGAAAGCCGTGATGGCTAAAATGCGGGAGATGCCGATCAACGATTTTTTCGCGAAGAACGGTCATATTCGCGAAGATGGCCGCATGGTCCACGACATGTATGTCTATGAAGTCAAGAAGCCTTCGGAATCGAAGGGCGAATGGGACTACTACAAGTTACGCGCTGTAATTCCTGGCGACGAGGCGTTTCGTTCCCTAAAGGACAGCGCTTGTCCGTTGGTCAAGAAAGGTTAACGGTCTTGCCGCATAGCGCGCGGCGACCTAATGAAGTCGGGAGTGGGCTTGAGCGCCATCCGTCTTTCAGAGTGAACGACCGGCTTGCATTGGCTGGACCTAGCTCAAACTTCCTCATGATGGATTGGAGCGAGAGTTAAATTTTTTCAAGGTGTTAGAAGGCGGTGTGTGCACGATGTGTGCACCTGGAGATCAAAGAAAATCTAGTGGCGGCCAACGGACGGTAGCCTTCGGATCCAAAATACCTGGGCGTGCGCGCACGCCCGGTTGTTTTGCAATGAAGGATTGCCTTGCTTCCTCTGAGCGGTGATGTCGCGACAACTGGAAGATCGATTGGATTCTAAGTATTGCCGCATTCAACCGCGTTTCCGGATGACATCGACTGAAGTGCCGCCTCGAATGCTGACAGTGTCGCCAAGACTTGCGCCTCCGACGCTGGGAATGGGCATTTCCCCTCTATCGTATCGACGAACGCGTCCAGTTCGGCCTGCAAAACGTTGATGGCCGAGTATATCATCCGCTCTGGTTTATGTCCGCTCGTGCGCAAAACCAGGGTAACGTCATCCAGCACCTCGGCGGAGCCCTCGGTTCCGAACACGTGAACGCGCCAGTAGAATGGGGTCGCCCTTAACGTCGCCAATGTGCCCGTCACGCCGTTGGCGAAGTCCAGCGTCACGATTGCCGTATCGAGCGGAGGGGGGCCTTGCTCAAGCTGGTTGAGCCGAGCATATACGCGGCGCGCTGGGCCCAGAATGCTGACGAATGCATCGAGAATATGCAGTCCGGCGCCAGTCAGGCCGCCGCCTGGAGATTCTTCCGGAGACAGTCGCCAGCCGGCAACGATGCTGTTCGAGTTTTCGTTACTGTTGTGACCCTCGATATGAAGGATGCTGCCGAGCTTGCCGCTTGCGACCAGATCGCGCAGCGCCTTCATCGAGGGCCAGAAGCGGCGATTGTGTCCGACAGCAAGGGTAACACCAGCGTTTCGACAGGCCTCGAACATGCGAACGGCGTCGGCTCGATGCAGAGCAAGAGGCTTCTCACAGAACACCTGCTTTCGCGCGCCGGCACAGGATATCACCTGCGCGGGGTGCAGCGAGTGGGGAGTTGCCAGCAAGACGGCATCGATCGCCGAATCCGCGAGCACCGCATCAAGGTCGTCCGTTAAAGCCAGATGGTGTTCGGTGCAAAAGCTTTGTGCTCCGACGATGTCAGGTTCGACAGCCCGGACAATCCTGAGCCGGTCGTGGTCGAGTGAGGCGTCCGCGAGACTCCGGCCCCACCTCCCAAGGCCGGCGATTGCGGCGCGGATCATTGAGGAACCTCGAATGAGGTGAAGGTCATCGCCAGATCTGGATCTTGTCGCGGTGCTTCTTCTAGGATCAATTTGGTACCTTTCGCGAAGGTCGCCTATAGCTGACTCGACTTGAAACGAGGGGAGAAAACATGGATACCGGTGAAATGTACGCGCGCGGGCTAGCGCGGCGCAAACAAATGTTCGGAGAGGCCGAGGTCGAGAAACGGATGGCGGCTTCAGGCAAGTTCGGCGCTCCTCTGCAAAACATCATCAACGCCTATGTTTACGGGGATGTCTGGGAAGGAGAGGGCCTCCCCGACCATATCCGCAGTCTCGTGATGCTCGGCATAACCGCCGCGAGCAATCGACCGGCGGAGTTCCGCGTCCACGCCAAGGGCGCGCTGGCAAACGGATGCACGAAGCAGCAGGTGCAGGATGTCCTGTTGCTTGTTGCCATGTACTGCGGCGTGCCCGCTGCCATCGAAACCACCCGCATTGCCTCGGAGATTTTTGCGCAAGCGGATAGCTCATCCCAAGCGTAAAGCCGAGAGCAAGTCAGCGCAAAGTAGTTGGAACTCGATCGCCATGCTGGCGATCGAGCATCCACTGCGGATATTCGCGGCGAAGCGTGCTTGCCTTATCGAGCGCAGCTAGCTCTTCGGCCGACAGCTCGATATTAGTTGCCGCGAGATTGTCATCGAGTTGCGTGATCGACTTTGCACCGATGATCACGCTCATTACGGCCTTCTGGTGTAACAGCCACGCCAGCGCGATCCGCGCCACCGAAACGCGGTGCGCCTCGGCGATCGGCTTGATGGCGTCAACGATGTCGAACGCGTGTTCCCTGTCGACCGGCGGAAAGTCAAGCACCGTGCGTCTCGCATCGTTCGGTGTCGCGGCTTGCCGCGCGAACTTTCCGGATAGAAGGCCGCCGGCCAGCGGACTCCAGACCATCAAGCCAAGCTGTTGATCGGTGAGCATCGGGATGATTTCGCGCTCCAGATCGCGGCCGGCGATGGTGTAGTAGGATTGCACGGTTTCGAACCGCGCGTAGTTGTGCTGCCGCGAAATTCCAAGCGCTTTCATGATTTGCCACGCGGACATATTGGAGGCGCCGATGTAGCGAATCACGCCGCGCGACACTAGATTGTCGAGGGCGCGCATGGTTTCCTCGATCGGCGTGACCAAGTCGGAGCCGTGAACCTGATACAGGTCGATATAGTCGAGGTTGAGGCGCTTCAGGCTGGCTTCGACAGAATTCATGATGTGGTTGCGCGACAGGCCGACGGTATTTGGTCCGGGTGCGGTTCGTCCGCGCACCTTGGTCGCGATGATGACGCTTTCGCGCGGCACCTTGAGATCACGCAGCGCCTGGCCGAGAATCTTCTCCGAAAGGCCTTCCGAATAGACGTCGGCGGTATCGATGAAATTGACACCTGCCGCAAGCGCGCGTTCGACCAGCGCGTTGGCATTGCTTTGATCGACTTGGCCGACGTTCTTCCACCACGCGCCCTGGCCGCCGAACGTCATGGTGCCTAGGCAGAGTTCCGACACATAGAGGCCGGTCCGGCCCAACGAACGATGTTTCATCGCTTCACTCCCTTTAGATTATTGCCAGCGTGAGGTCTGGCGAATTGAGATGTTTTTGGCGGATGGGTTCAATGGATGTCCTGATCGCGTCGTCCCCCTAAAGTAGCTCACCATCGGTGACGCAGGATTTCATCGACCATCAGCGCGGTTCGCTCGAAATGGTCCCTCAGCAACTCGGTCGCGGTCACGGCGTCGCGTTCGATCGCCGCTTCAAAAATCAGGCGGTGTTCTGTCCTGACGTCACGCGGGATGTCCGGGACGGTAACCGAGAGGCGGCGATAGCGGTTGGCGCGGGCGTAGAGCTGGCCGCAGAATCCGAGCAGCACCTTTGACTGACATCCCGCGATCAGCGCTTCATGGAATGCCTGGTGGCGCTTTTCCCATTGCTCATCGGCGGCGGTGGGCAGATCGGCTCGCTCGCGATCCATCCGCGCCAACAGATGATGAGCTGTGACGAGCTGTGCTTCCCAGTGATCGTCGCCGTGCTGGATCGACAGGCTGAGCGCCTCGGACTCCAGTCGCTGGCGGTTTCTGACAATGTCCCAAAGATCGGTCGAAGATACCGGCGCCACCCTGTAGCCCCGATGTCCCTCAAGCTCGGTAAAACCTTCTGCGGTAAGTCGAGCGAGCGCCTCGCGAACCGGCGTCACGCTGGTGTCGGTCAATTCCTGCAGATCGCTGAAACGAAGCTTATGCCCGGGTTTGAGTTGTCCCGAATGCATCGCCTCGCGGATGCGGGAATAGGCCTCGTCGGCCAAAGTTCGGGAAACGTCGCCAATCGCGATCATAGGTAATTCTCACGACTTTTTGCCTCGAAGGCAATAGTTTCGAAAATACTTGACGCGTGATCGCCTAAGCGCTTACCGTTGAGCAAAAAAGGGAGGAGGAGGTGCTGGCGCCGACGACGATCGCGGTCGAAAGGTCAATCTCACTGACAAGGTTCAGTTGCCGCTCCCGCATGAACTCATAGGACTGAGTTTTGACACCATGCCTTCCTTCCGTCAGCGCACAGTGGTGATTGTCGGCGGTTCGGACGGCGGACTCGTCATCGGCAATATGCTGCGGCGGCGCGGCCGTGGACATTTTTGAGCACGCCGCCGGCGCATCGGAGTCGCGGGGCGCTGGGATTGCCGGCAACGCGGAATTGACCACGATCCGGCATCCGAAGTGCTGCTTCATCAAATTCGAGGACACCGTCACCGACAGCGCCTGGAAGGGGTCGGCGACAATGGTCGAGGCCGGAATTTGGCAACAGTAGCGCCCATCAACCAAGCAGGAATGACGATAGATCAAACCGCAAATTGGGGAGGAAACGATGAGCAAGCTTGCAATAGCAGGTCCGACGCGGCGCGATGTCGTTCGCGGCATCGGTGTGGCGGGTCTTGGGGCAGCAGCATCCGCACCGCTGGCGCGGCGCGCATTTGCCCAGACCAAGACGCCCGTCAACATCAGCTTCTGGACCTTCGATAATCCGCAACAGCGCCCTTGGGTGCACAAGCGGGTCAAGATGTTCATGGAGCAGAACCCGCACGTCAAAATCGACTTTCAGTGGTTTGCCTTCGGCGATCTCGGCAAGAAGATCAGCGTCGGATTTGCCACCGGGACCGCGCCAGATGGGTTCGTCAGCCAGGACTGGTTCATGCCGGTATGGCTCGACAAGGGGCTGCTGGCTCCGCTCGATTTCAAACAACTCGGCTACGATTCCTATGCGGCATTTACCGGAGATTTTGCCAAGGCGTTCGTCGATGGCGCCACCAAGGATGGCAAGGTCTACGGTTACCCAATGTGGTTCTATGGCTATTGCAACTATCTCAACGCCAAGCAGTTCAAGGAGGTCGGGCTCGACGCTGAGAAAGACTGGCCGCAGAACTGGGAGCAACTCGGCGAGGTCGCCAAGAAGATGACCGTCAAGGACGGCCACAAATTCGTGCGTCAGGGCTTCAAGTTCGCGATGCATGCGGCGCAATGGACCATGATCCAGTTCAACCCGATCCTGCTTCAGTCGGGCGGAACGTGGTTCGACGAGGGCGGCAAATGCACCGTCAACAACGACGCTGGCGTCCGGGCGATGACGATCCGCGCATCGATTGCGCGGAAGTACGGCGCGGAAGATCCGGCGGACTCTATTGCGACCAACCCGATCCCGGGCATGGATTTTCTCAAAGAGCGGGCGTCAATGTTCTTCTGCCATCCGTTGCCGATCAGCCTCGTCACCGCGGAGAATCCGGCGATGGCCGCCGAAAATTATTTTCGGCCCGTCCAATATCCGGGAGTTCAAACGGGTAAGGGCTATTCGACAACCTACGGCTTCAACCTCGTGATCAACGCCAAGGCCGCCGCTGAGAAGCAGGAGACACTTCATAATCTCTACAAGTTCATGATGAGCGACCTCGTCGATGCCTGGAAGGATGCCGCTCCCTTTACCTTCGCAAAGAAGACCGGATGGGCTGACAAACCCGAAGTGCAGAAGTTTCCATACGTCAATGAGATTATTCGCGCCAAGGACGAGGGCGTCTTCCTGCCGCGATCGCTGGTGTTCAATGAGCTCGCGGACTCCATGCATCGCGCCGTTCAAAAGATCATGCTGAGCAAGGCTGACATCAAGGCGACGCTCGATGAGGCGGCAGCAGAAGTTGATCGCGCAAGCGCGGCCTACAAGAGAGCCTGAGTTTTCGGGGTTCGAGAGCGGACGACAGGTCTCCTCCAAAAGGCCGGTCTACCGGAAAAAGCGCGTGTAGCGGATAGGTAAAGAGTTGCAAAATGGTTGAACTGACGCCGAGCCAGCCATACGGAAGTCTTTCCGGCCCGCCGCCCATTGCACGCAGATTCTGGCAGATCCATCATCGGCAGCGTATCAGGCTATGGGGTTTCTCGTTCGTTCTGCCGACGCTGCTGTTCTTCGCGGTTTTCAAATACGGGCCCATGATGTGGGCCATCGAACTCAGCTTCAATTCCTATGACATGGTCTCGGCGCCGCATTTTGTCGGGCTCGACAATTATCGGGCGCTGGCCGCCGATCCGATCTTCCGGGAAACCCTGCTTAACACCTTTGTTTACATCGCAGGCTCGACCATCCTGACCACAGTGATCGGGCTGTTGCTTGCGCTCGCCATCAACACCGGTGTTCCCGGGGCGCGCCATTGCATGACAGCGATGTTCCTCACTAATCTGATGCCGATCATCGCCGTCTGCCTGGTCTGGCGTTTTCTGCTGCATCCCTACGGATTGGTGAACCAGATCCTGCAGCCGCTTGGATTCGGCCGCATCGACTGGCTGACGAGCTCGTCGACGGCAATGCCGGCCATCATCATGGTGACGGTGTGGCGGTTCGCGCCGTATTTCATGGTGATTTTCCTGGCAGCACTGCTGGCACTGCCCGAGGACTATTATGAAGCCGCCGAGCTCGATGGCGCCGGCGCGATGCGACGGTTCGTTCATATCACGTTGCCGCTATTGATGCCGACCGTATGCTTTGTCGTGGTAGTCTCAGCCTTGCTCTGCGCGCGGATATTCCTGATGCCGTATTTGATTACGGGCGGCGGGCCGGGAAACGCGACGCGGGTGCTTTCCATGCTGATCTATGAGACCGGATTTTCATATCTGAAGATGGGGCAGGCGGCCGCGATCTCGGTGGTGCTGTTCACGATCATGATGATCTTCACGGCGCTTCAGATTCGCCTCTTCTCGCGAAGCGAACAGGTTTACATGTGATGACGACGCTCGAAGCTTTTGACCAAATACGCAACACGAACAGCCCAATGCGCTACTTTTCGGGCTTGCGAAAGTGGGTGGGGCTGGCGCTGCTTGCCGCGCTGGCATTTGCGTTTCTCGTTCCCATCCTCTGGATGACCGTGATGTCGTTCCAGGAAGGGGGCAAGATGTTCGACCTTCGCACCGAATGGATTCCGGCAGTCTGGCATTTCGAGAATTATCCGAACGCGATGTCGCGCGCACCGTTCTTGCAATATTTCCTCAATAGCGGCATCGTTTCCTTGACCGTGATGCTCGGCAACGTGGTGTTCTGCACGCTTGCCGGTTACGGTCTCGCCAAATTTCGCTTTCCCGGGTCGGGATTGGTGCTGCTATTGATCCTGAGCACGCTGATGCTGCCGCTTGAGGTGACATTGGTTCCGACCTTCCTGATCGTGCACAAATTTGAATGGATTAACACCTATCAGGGCATCGTTGCGCCGCTCTTGATCGATGCGTTCGGCGTTTTCCTGATGCGTCAATCCATTCTCTCGATCCCGTCCGACTATATCGAGGCAGCGCGGATCGACGGCGCGGGCGAACTGCGTATTCTGCTGCAAATTATCGTTCCGCAATGCCTGCCGGCGCTATCGGTGCTCGCGATCTTCTCATTCCGCGACAGCTGGGACCAGTTTCTCTGGCCGCTGACGGTGGTGTCGATCGATGCTCTTCGCACCTATCCGCTCGGCCTGGTCCAGTTCGGCGAGGAATACGGCAACCCGGCCACCGAACAGATGGCGATCGCGGTGCTCGCCACCCTCCCGGTCTTCCTTCTTTTCATGGTCTTGCAGAGATCGATCAATCGCGGGTTTGGCTTGAGCGGACTTAAATAGAAATTGATACGGACCGTCGCGTGAGCGCTGCTGCGCGGCTTTCATGCAACATAACTCGAGGAAATCTGACGTGGACAAGATCAGGATAGCGATGCCTCACCGAGGAGCTGGGGTTGCTCCGGTATTTGCGGCGATCGAGGGCAGCTATTACCGGGAGCAGGGTCTCGAACCCGAACTCGTACCCTATCACGGCCACAGCAATTCGCTGAAGGCGCTGATCGCCGGCGAAGCGGATTTCACCAATGCGGTCGGGGCCGAACTGCTGCTCGCCAACAACAGGCATCAAGGCGATGCCGTTGTCCTTGCATCGGCAATTTCACGGAGCGCCCAGCAGGTTGCCGCGGTACCTGGTATCATGACGCGGGAAGAGCTGCGCGGCAAGCGATGGGGTGTCGGTGCGCGCAATGACGCCGACGAATGCGCGATCATCATGGCCTTCGACCGCTGGGGCTGGTCAATCGACAAGGACGCGGAGATTGTCGTGGTCGGCACCGGTGGCGCCAGGCTTGACCTGCTGCTCGATCCACGGCGAGTGGACGCCGCCATCATGCATGCGCCGGAAACCTTTCAGGCGCCGAAACGCGGTTATCATATTGTCGAGGATTTTGGGCGGCTCGACGTCTCGTTCCAGAACAGCTGCGCCGCCAGCACTCGGCAGTCCTTAAAGTCCAATCCCGAGATCGGCTTGCGCTATGTGCGGGCATTCTGCCAGGCCGTTCACCGGTTTCGCCGCGATGCGCAGTTCGGCATCCACGTGCTGCGGAAATACAGCGGCGAAACCGATGTCGATGTTCTCAGGCCGACATGGGTACTGTTTGCGCGCTACATGGGTGGCATGATGTATCCGAGTCTGGAAGGCATGAGGAACGCCTCCGCAATTCTGCATCGCGTCGGCGCGCTGCCGAAGCCGGTGGCTCCAGAGGATGCTGTTGACCTCAATCCGGTGCTGACGCTGGAGCGAGAAGGCTTTTTCGAAGACCTGATGGGCGCGAAGAATGTTCACCCGCAAGATGCCGCATGAGCCACGATCCGCAGATCGCAAACGGACGGAAACCGCTTGATGGCTGATTTGCTGCTGCGAAACGTAGTCAAGCGATACGGCAACTACGAGGCCGTGCGCGGGATCAGCCTCGAAATTCCCGATACCAAGTTCGTGGCGCTGGTCGGCCCGTCGGGATGCGGTAAGACCACGACGCTGCGCATGATCGCAGGCCTGGAGGATCTTTCGGAAGGGGACATTTGCATTGGGGGGCGAGTCATTAACGATGTCGCGCCGAAGAACCGAGACATCGCCATGGTGTTTCAGAGCTATGCGCTCTACCCGCACATGACGGTCTTCCAGAACATGGCATTCGGGCTGCGGATGCGCGGCCTGTCGAAGGCCGAGATTCGGAAGAATGTCGAAGGCGCGGCACGCATTCTCGATATTTCAGATTTGCTCGGCCGGCGGCCGAGAGCGCTTTCCGGCGGGCAGCGCCAGCGCGTCGCCATGGGCCGCGCCATCGTCCGCCATCCCAAGGTGTTTTTGTTCGACGAGCCGCTCTCCAATCTCGATGCCAAGCTGCGGGTCCAGATGCGGACCGAGATCAAGCGGGTGCATCAGCAGGTCAAGACCACGACGGTCTACGTCACGCACGATCAAATCGAAGCGATGACGCTGGCCGATACCGTCGTGGTGATGAATCGCGGGCGGATCGAGCAGGCCGGCACGCCGCAGGAACTTTATCATTCGCCGAAAACCCGTTTCGTGGCCGGCTTCATGGGCTCGCCGGCGATGAACTTTCTGCCATGTTTGCTCGAACAGAATGCCGCGGCGTTGACAGTACGTCTTGCCGACGGCACCGGCTTTCCGGTTCCGGAAAGCCACTTGCAGCGTTATCGGGATGCACCGGGAAAACCGCTGCTTTTCGGTATCCGTCCTGAGCACATCACCGAGCCGCGCGGTTCGGTGCGCGGCATGTTCTCGGAATTCACAGTCGTCCTGGATGTGGTGGAGCCGATGGGCACGGAGACCATGGTGTTTTTCAAACTCGGCGGCGAGGCCGTATCCGGCCGGATCGATTCCGGCATGTCGGTGCCGGCCTCCGGCGAGAAGATGCGACTGGTCGCCAACATGGCGCATATGCATCTGATCGATCCGGCAACCGACGCGGTAATTTGAGTTCGACGGGGTTTGGGCGGGTGAGCAGTCGAACAACAAGGAGAATATAATGAAGGTCGGTGTGGCCGGATTGGGTCGAATGGGAAGTGCCATCGGCAAGCGGCTGATCGAGGTCGGGCACGAGGTTGTGGTCTGGAATAGAAATCAGGAAAAGACTAGGCCGCTGGCTACCGCGGGCGCCGCAGTCGCATCGACGCCGAGCGAACTCGCCGGCCGTGTCGAGACTATCATCACGATCCTGACCGACACTGCCGCCATCGCCAGCGTGTACGAAGGCGGCTCCGGCCTGCTTGCAGCAACTGTATCCGGCAAGCTGTTCGTCGAAATGAGCACAGTGCAGCCGGAGACGGAAATCGCCTTGGCCAGGAAGGTCAAGGCCAAAGGTGCAACACTGGTGGAATGCCCGGTCGGCGGCACGGTCGGTCCGGCGTTGAGCGGCAAGCTGCTTGGCGTCGCAGGCGGGACGCCGGAGGATTTTGCGCGAGCCAAACCGCTCCTGGAACAGATGTGCCGCCGTGTCGATCTTGTCGGACCAATCGGCTCGGGCGCGAGCATGAAGCTTGCGATCAATTTGCCTTTGGCGACGTTCTGGCAAAGTTTTGGCGAAGCTTTCGCGCTGTGCTGTCACCTAAATCTCGATCCGGCATGGCTGGTCGAATTGTTCGCCGATACGTCGGGAGGTCCCAACGTGCTGCGCGCCCGCGGCGGCGCGGTTGCGCTGGCATTGCAGGACAAGGATTCAGGCTCTGCGACCTTCGATTGCGATTCCATCCGCAAGGACTTGCGGACCATGGTCGCGGAAGCGAAGTCGCGCGGCTTTGCGTTGCCACTCGCCGAGCGCACGCTTGCGGTCTACGATCAGGCCAGCCAAGAGGGTTGGGGCAGCAAGGATTGCACCGAATTGCCCGCCTTCTGGTCCAGCCGCCATAAAGCCTGAACTCGCATCGAAGGTTTTTTTCGTGCCAAAGCAAAATGGAATGTCGGTCGGTATGATCGGTCTCGGAATAATGGGATCGGCGATGAGCAAAAACCTCATCAAGGCCGGGTTTTCTGTGATCGGATATGACGTCCTGCCAAAAGCGGTCCAAGCCTTCGTGGGCTATGGCGGCAAGGCCGCCGGATCGATCGGTGAAGTCGGATCGGGCGCCGACATCCTGATCACATCGCTTCCATCGGCCACTGCACTGTTTGACGTGGTCCGGCAACTAAAGGCATTGCCTCGCGCCGAGCGCATCGTCGCCGAGACCAGCACTTTCACACTGGAGGACAAGTCGGCGGCCGAGCGGCAGCTCGCGCAAGCCGGCATTGTCATGCTCGATTGCCCGCTTTCCGGCTCCGGCGTTCAGGCACTGGAGCGGGACGTGCTGGTTTACGGCAGCGGTCCGAGAGAGGCTTACGATCGCTGCCTGCCGGTGTTCAACGGATTTTCGCGCGCTTCGCACTATCTTGGCCCGTTCGGCAACGGTTCGAAGATGAAATACGTCGCCAATCTGATGGTGGCGGTGCACACGGTGGCCGCAGGCGAGGCTTTTACGCTGGCGCGCAAGGCCGGGCTCGATCCGGCGCAGATGTTTGCGGTTGTCAGCGACGGCGCCGCGGGCTCGAGAGCGCTCGATGTGCGCGGAGAGATGCTTATCGCAGATCACTATCTACCGATCAGAACCATGCCGCTGGAACTCTGGAGAAAGGACATGCGGGTCATCGCCGACTTCGCAAATTCGCTGGCGTGCCCGACGCCGATGTTTTCCGCGGCCGTCCCGCTCTATAACGCGGCGGTCGCTTCCGGATATGGCGATCAGGATACAGCCGCAGTTGCTGCCGTGATAGAGGCCATGGCGGGATTGCCGACACCGAAGACTAGCTGAAATTCGACCGACCGTTTCATGCGGAGACTAAAGCAGAGGAAGCGCAGTTGAAGAGCATTCCAACCATCGACGGTCATCATCATATCTGGAGATTGAAGGATTTGACGTGGCTGTCGGGGCCTCAGGTCTCGCGCATCTTCGGTCCGTACGAAGCAATATGCCGTGATTATCCAATCGAGGAATACCGCGCCGATGCTTCCGGCTGTGACATCGTCAAATCCGTATATGTTCAAACCAATTGGCCGGCAGGGCAAAGCTAAGATGAAGCAAAATGGGTTCAATCGATATCCGACACTACGGGTTGGCCGCACGCTAACGTCGCCCACGCGGATTTAGGCTGATCCGGAGGTCGGTGCGTTGCTCGCAAAATTGGCGAAGCTGCCGGCAACGCGGGGCGTCGACCCATGCCATGCCGTTGGCGGCCTTTAGTCGCGCAGCGATATCGCGAGCCGCGTCCGGATGGATCAATGAAAAATCCACGACCAGCTTTCCAGCGCCAGGCGCTGCCGCAAGACCGTCGCGACCGAACACGACTGACTCCACAGCAGTTGCGTCGGTGACACGCACATGAAAAGGATACTGGCGTTGCTCGCGACGTCGCGCGGATGGGCCTTAAGCTTCGCACCAGCCTCGACCAGTAGAGCCGCCTTGCGGCCGACCGGTTCCAGACCACGACGTCGTGGCCTGCGTTGAGTAGCCGCCGCGCCATCGGAAATCCCATCATCCCAAGCCCGAGATAGCCGAGCTTTTCGGCTCCTTGTCCGGTCATTCCGCTTCTCCTTCATCCTCGAAACGCCTGCTCTGTAAGCGCCTTAGCACAAATCCTGACCATATCGGGCGAAACTGGGCGAGCTTCCAATAGCTTGCCTGATTGTTTGAACCATGAAACATTTGCAGCTCAGACGATGGCGATGGGGCCTGTCGGCGCCGGACAGAACGGAGTGGGGATGATGCGTATGGTTTCGAGGTTAGTCCTGGCGGCCGCGGCGGTAGCTTGTGTCTTTGGCAGTGTGGGCGCCTCGCGGGCGCAACAGATGATCCGCGTCGGATGGACCATCCCGGCTGAGGAATCGAAATATTGGATGATGCGAAGGCCTGCGGAATTCCCGGATCTCGGCAAGACCTACAATGTCGAATGGACGCAGTTTCAGGGTACCGCGCCGATGACGCAGGCGCTGGCGGCCGGCGCGCTCGATTGCGCGACGCAGGCGCCGCTGTCGCTCGCCAACGGCGTGGTCGGCGGTAACCTCAAGGCCTATATCGTTGCGCAGCATGTGTTCGAGAAGCCCGGCGGTTTCTCCGTCTATTGGGCGGTCATGGACAACTCGCCGATCAAGACCATCGCCGACCTCAAGGGCAAGATCATCGGTATTTCCGTCATCGGCGGCGGCACTCAGGGGCCGTTCAACATGCTTCTGAAGCAGAACGGTGTGGATCCTACGAAGGACATCAAACTAGTCGAAGTGGGCTTCGCCGTCTCCGAGGATGCACTGCGTCAGGGCCGTGTCGATGCCGTCAACATGAACCAGCCTTTCGCGGCGCGCGCTGAGGCCAAGGGCGGCACCCGTAAGCTGTTTTCGTTGTCGCAGGCAATGCCGAATATTGTTCACATCTTGGAGGCCTGCCGCGCCGACTTCGTCGACAAGAATCCCGACCTAATAAGAGCTTACGTGCGCGATATCACCTCCGGCATGAAGAAGGCACTCGCCAACCGCGAAGAGACTTTAAAAGTCGTTTCTGAGGTGCTGAAGGCGCCGATACCGGTGCTCGACACTTACCTCCTCAAGGACAATGATTTCGGGCGCGATCCTGGTGCGGCGCCGAATTTCCCGGCGATCCAGAAGATGCTCGACATCTACGCCGAGACCGGAATGCTGCCAAAGCTCGACGTCGCGCAGTTCAAGCACCCGACCATCGTCGCGCCGCTGCAATAGCAGCCGATGCCTCAGGCAAAGTTGGGCGTTATGGGGCCGGACCGTCGGGAGAACTTGTGCGCATGAAGAAATGGCGATCCCGCGTGACGACCGATGGCCTCGATCGGGCGCCGCATCGTGCTTTTATGCGGGCGATGGGACTCGACGATGCGGCACTCGAAAAACCCATGATCGGGGTGGTCAGCATGAAAGGCGAGCAGACGCCCTGCAACATGACCCATGATTTCCAGGTAGAGGCCACGAAGGCCGGTATCGCGGAGGCTGGCGGCACACCGCGTGAGTTCACCACCATTTCCGTCTCCGACGGCATCAGCATGAACCATGAGGGGATGAAATTCTCCCTGTTTTCGCGTGAGTTGGTCGCCAACTCGATCGAAGCCGTCGTCCATGGCCTGGCCTATGACGCCCTGATCGGTTTCGGTGGCTGCGACAAGACGCTTCCCGGCGTGATGATGGGGATGATCCGCTGCAACGTACCATCGATCTTCATCTATGGCGGCAGCGCGCTGCCGGGCCGGTTCGAGGGGCGGACGCTGACCGTGCTCGATTCCTATGAAGCGGTCGGCGGTTTCATGACCGGCGACATCGATCAAGCGACGCTTGAGGGCATCGAGCGCACTTGTTTGCCGACGATCGGCGCTTGTGCCGGACAGTTCACAGCCAACACCATGGCGATGGTTTCCGAGGCGATGGGGTTGACCATCCCCAACGTGTCGATGATCCCCGGCGTCTACGCCGAGCGCGCACAAGCGGCGCGCCGGGCCGGCCGCCTTGTGATGCACATGCTTGAGCGGGGCGGTCCGCTGCCCCGCCAGATCGTAACGCGGAAATCATTGGAAAACGGCGCGGCCATTGTCGCCGCCACCGGCGGTTCGACCAACGCCGCGCTGCATTTGCCGGCGCTTGCCAACGAAGCCGGTATCACCTTCACCCTCGATGATGTCGGCCAGGTGTTCGCGCGCACACCGCTGATCGGCAACCTGCGTCCCGGCGGCAAGTATACCGCGAAGGATGTCTATGACATCGGCGGCGCCGCCGTGGTGACCCGGGCGTTGGTTGAAAGCGGTCACATCGACGGTACTTGCCTGACAATCACCGGAAAGACGATTGCCGAGGAATATGGCGGCGCGAATGCACCCGACGGCGAGGTCATCTATGCTGTGAGCAAGCCGATCATGTCGGACGGTGGCGTGGCCGTGCTCAAGGGCAATCTCTGTCCCGATGGCGCCGTGATCAAGGTCGCCGGCCTGAAGAACCTCGTGTTCGAAGGCACCGCGCGCGTATTCGAGGATGAGGAGGCCTGCGTCGAGGCCGTGCGCAAGCGGGACTATACGGCTGGCGAAGTGCTGGTGATCCGCAACGAGGGTCCGGTCGGCGGCCCCGGCATGCGCGAGATGCTCGGCGTCACAGCGCTGATCTATGGTCAGGGAATGGGTGAGAAGGTCGCGCTGATTACTGATGGACGTTTTTCCGGCGCCACGCGTGGCATGTGCATCGGATATATCTCGCCTGAGTCCTTTATCGGTGGTCCCCTGGCGCTGGTGCGCAATGGTGATCGTATCAGGATCGATGCCGGCGCACGCCGTATGGATGTTCTGGTTGACGAGCAAGAACTCACACGACGGCGGCAGGCCTGGAAGCCGCGGCCGCCGCGGCATCCGGCAGGGGCGCTCGCCAAATATGCCCGTCTGGTCGGCCAAGCCCCCGGCGGCGCGGTCACGCATGCAGGTGCTGCGGAGTGGCCGTGGTTCGACTAGAAGCAGGCGCTCTACGCCGGAAAGCCGCATCGCCAATGCTGCCGGTTTTCAGCTATGTTCGTATCCGACCAGCGAAAGCCAGGAAGGCAGTTGTGCCAGAGAAGCGAGAATGACGGTATTGCCATCGCGATCGAATGTTCAGGCGGAACTTAAACCGGCGCGCGAGCCGGCATCCGCGATGATCGCGATCGACCACGTCTCGCAGGTGTTTCAGACCTCTGGGCGTCAAAACCATCTCGCATTGTCGGATATCTCGCTCACCATCGAAGATGGCGCATTTGTCTCCATCCTGGGCCCATCCGGCTGCGGAAAATCGACGTTGCTCTATATCGTCGGCGGCTTTGTTAATCCGACCCAAGGCTTGGCCAAGATGAAGGGCAAGGCGATCACGGGCCCAGGTCCGGATCGCGGGCCGGTGTTCCAGGAGTTTGCGCTGTTTCCCTGGAAGAGCGTGCTTGGCAACGTGATGTACGGTCCTCGTCAGCAAGGCGTAAGACCCGCGGACGCGGAGGCGCAAAGCCGCGCGCTGATCGAGATGGTCGGGCTCAAGGGTTTTGAGGATTTTTACCCTAAGGAATTGTCCGGAGGCATGAAGCAGCGCGTCGCGCTGGCGCGCACGCTGGCCTATCACCCCGCGGTGCTGTTGATGGACGAGCCGTTCGGCGCTCTGGATGCGCATACCCGCACGCGGCTGCAGAACGATTTGCTCAATATCTGGGAACGCGACCGCAAGACGGTGCTGTTCGTCACCCATTCGGTCGACGAGGCGGTCTATCTGTCCGACAAGGTCGTGGTGATGACGCGTGCGCCCGGCCGCATCAAGCAAATCGTCGATATCGATCTGTCGCGTCCGCGCCGCCGGTCCGAGCTCCTGCTCGATCCGCGTTACCAGAAATATGTGGTCGATATCGAACGCATGATCGACGACACCAGCGAAAACGAATTGCGGCCATGATGTCATCTCGTCCAGTTCTTGCGCGCGCCGCGCCCGTGCTCACCTGTCTCGGTCTGTTGGCTGTTTGGCAAATTGCCTCGCTTGCGCTGAATAACGACAGCTTTCCGACCGCGATCGAAGCGATCCGCGCGATCCCGTCGATCCTCGGCGACAAGGAATCTCTGATCAATATCCTGGCGTCGCTCCGCCGCATGGCGATCGGCTTTAGCGTGGCGGTTGTCGCATCTATTCCGCTTGGATTAATGATGGCCCGCAGCCGCGGCGTGGCGTCGTTTTTCAATCCGCTGCTGATGGTCACTTATCCGGTACCGAAGGCGGCCTTGATGCCGATCATCATGCTCTGGCTCGGTGTCGGCGACCTGGCGAAAATGCTAGTGATCTTTCTCGGCGTTAGCCTGCCCGTGATCTATCACAGTTTTCAGGGCGCCAAAGCGATCGAGGAAAAGATGCTGTGGTCGGGCGCCGCGATGGGCCTTTCGGCAGCGCAGCGCATGATCCGGATCGTGCTGCCGGCGGCGCTGCCGGAAATTCTCACCGGCTGCCGCACCGGGCTCGTGCTGGCGCTGATCACCATGGTCACCAGCGAGATGATCGCGCGGCAGTCCGGCGCCGGAAATATCCTGTTCAATTCGCTCGATATGGGACAATACGACACCGTCTACGCCATGATCATCATCATCGGCGCGATGGGGATCGGGCTCGACGCTGCGTTCGAACGCTTGCGTGCCCGGCTGGTGAAATGGTCCGAACCGAGCTTCGAAATTCCATTGAGCTTTGCATGAACCCACGCGCGCTCACCACCGATGTGCTGCTTGGGATCGTGCCGATCGTGCTCCTGGTCGCGCTGTGGCAGGCGATTTCGTCGTTCGGCTATGCGGCTGTGACGCTGCTGCCGCCGCCCGGCCTCGTATTCATGCGTCTCGTGCAGCAGCTCTTCACCGGCGGCTTTCAGCAGGAGATCGGCGCCACGCTGTTTCGGCTGTTCACGGGATTTTCGATCGCGGTGGTCCTCGGCGTTACCATCGGCGTTGCCGCGGCGGCGAGCCCCGCGATCAACGCGGTGGTGCGTCCGATCGTTCGGGTGCTGGCGCCGCTGCCCAAGGTCGCGCTGTATCCGGCGCTGCTGCTGCTGCTCGGTTTCGGTCACGAATCCAAGATCACGCTGGTTGCCGCGGATGCGCTGTTTCCCATACTGCTTTCGACCTACTATGGCGCGTCGATGGTGGAGCAAAAGCTGATCTGGTCGGCGATGGCGGCAGGTACGCCGCGCGGTCAAATCCTGTTCAAGGTAGTGCTGCCTGCCGCGGTACCGTCGATCCTCACCGGTTGCCGAATTGGGCTCGTGATCTCCTGCATCGTGGTGTTTCTCGCCGAGATGATCACCTCGACCGATGGCCTCGGCCATCTCCTGGTGACAGCGGCGCGAACCTTTCAGGCTGTCGACATGTTCGTGCCGCTGATCACCATCTCACTGCTGGGCCTCATTCTTAACGGCCTGTTGCAGGGGTTGCGGTCCTATCTGCTGCGCGGGTTCCCGGAAGTCTGATGCAACGGGTGAAGTGGAGATAAGCATGCTGGCGGATCGCATCGAAGCTAAATGGATCGACGCGTTCTGCGAGATCTTTGAGCGCTGCGCAGTCAAATCCGGCGATACCGCTGCCATTCTTTCGGAGACGCAGTCGCGTGCGCTCAACGTTCACCTCGCCGAACTGGCGCTGCTGCGGATGGGGGCGAAACCGTTTCACATTATCGTGCCGACCCCGCGCAACCGCCAGATCGTGCCGATCCGCTCCACCGGCGCCAGCGAGGCGATCCAGCGGTTGGCGCCGGTCGTCAGCGCGCTGCAGCAGGCAGGTTTTGTTGTCGATTGCACCATCGAAGGGCTGATGCATGCGGTGGAGACGCCGGAAATCCTCAAAGCCGGCGCGCGCATCCTGGTGATTTCTAACGAACACCCCGAAGCGTTGGAGCGCATGGTGCCGGACACGGCGCTGGAAAAGCGTGTACGGGCGGCAGCAAAGATGCTGCGCGGAACCAAGCGGATGCGCGTGACCTCCAAGGCCGGCAGCGAGCTCGATGTCGACATGGTCGGCGCCTCGACGGTCGGTGTCTGGGGCTGGACCGACAAACCGGGCACGCTGGCGCATTGGCCCGGCGGTATCGTCGTCAGCTTTCCCAAGAGCGGCACCGTCAATGGAACGCTGGTGATGGCACCCGGCGACATCAATCTCACCTTCAAGCGCTATCTGACCTCGCCGGTCAAAATGACGCTGAAGGATGACTACGTTATCGACCTGCGAGGCGAGGGCGCTGATGCCATGATGATGCGTGCTTATCTCGCGGCCTGGGGCGACCGTGAGGCCTATGCCGTGTCGCACGTCGGATTCGGCATGAATCCCGCTGCGCGCTACGAGGCGCTGACCATGTACGACCACCGCGATACCAACGGCACCGAGCTGCGCGCGGTAGCGGGCAACTTCCTGTTTTCCACCGGCGCCAACGAATTCGCCGGCCGCTACACCGCAGGCCATTTCGATCTGCCCATGATGGGGACGACGATCGAGATCGACGGCACAGCCGTGGTCCGCGAAGGCGTGCTGCAGGACGTGTTCGGCTAGTCGCGGTCGAGCACCGGCGGTCGCGCCAACTTAAAATGCCTGAGCATGTCGACCAGCGCCGCCAGGCGCTGCTCGCGATAGGTATCGACGTCGAGGCCGGTATAATCGAGGAAGCCGGCGCCCGTGCGCAGGCCGATGCGGCCCTCGCGCATATTGCGTGAGATCACTTCGGGCGCGCGGTAGCGGTCGCTGCCGAGTGCGCCTTCCAGATAGCGGCTGGCGTAATAGAGAATGTCGCCGCCGCCCCAGTCGATGAATTCCAGGAGCCCCAGCACCGCATAGCGGAAGCCAAACCCGTAGCGGATCGCCTCGTCAATATCTTCGGCGCTGGCGACGCCTTCTTCCACCATCCGCGCCGCCTCGTTCATGGCGAGCGCCTGGATCCGTGGCACGATGAAGCCGGGCGTAGCCGCGCACACCACCGGTACCTTACCGATGCCTTCGAGCAACGTTTTGACCCGTGTGATGACAGCCGGATCGGTCGCAGCCCCCGGCGATATCTCGACCAGCGGGATCAGATAGGCGGGATTGAGCCAATGCACGTTGAGGAAGCGCGCGGGGTGCTCGACTGAGCCTGAGAGATCGTCGACCAGAATCGTCGACGTCGTCGAGGCGATGATGATTTCAGCCCCCACGCATTTCGAGGCTGAAGCCAGTACCTCGCGCTTGAGATCGACCACCTCGGGCACGCCTTCGAACACGATGCCGGCATCGGCCAGCGCGGCGGCCATGTTCTGCGCCGGCACCACCAAGACCCGGGCGATGACCGCCTCGGCGTCATTCTCCGTCAGCAACCCGAACCGCGCCAGACTTGCCAGCGTTTTCCTGATCTCGCCGAGCGTCTCGGCTTCAAGCATCACGAACTGGCCTTTGGAGCGCCTCTTGACGTCGATCATTGTGACGGCGTGGCCGGCATAGGCGAACGCCACGGCAATACCGCGTCCCATGCGGCCGGCGCCGAGACAGGCGACCATGGGGCGGGGAATGGTCATCCGTCAAAGCCCTCGCGCAATAGGGACTGCAGCTCGTCGCGATCGAGGTGGCCGAGACCGAGACTTGCCAGCGTGCGCCCGCCCTCCAAAAAATCTTCGCTGCAGATGGCGCCGCCGATGGCGAGAAACGAAAAGGCCAAGGGGGTCGCTACCCCGGCCAGTTCGGCCACCGATACCAGCAACGACAGCCCAAGGCGCAAATCCTCCCACATGTAGCGATGTTCGGTCAGCACGATCCGCTCGCGCCAGTCGCCTGAATCGGTCAGGCGGTCGTGCGAGCCGCGGCCATACATCCATTGCTCGCCCTCGCTGGCATAGTGATGGGCCAGCGGAAAGTGCGGACCGCCATAGCCAAAACCTTTGCGTACTGCGATGCGTTCGGCATCGAGCGCGTCGGTAACGCGGCGGATCGCAGCCTGTGTGCCTTCCTTGTGAATGTCCCAACTTTCAAAATGCTCGATCGGTCCGGCATTCATGACGATCAGCGGCGGATGGATAATCGGCCCGGCATTCATAAGCGCGCCCGACAGCGCATCGCCGCAGGGCTCAATCACGCCGGGAAAGGCGCGACCGATCACGTCGAGGGCATGATCGGCGGCAACGAGCGGAAATACGCCGACCGGAAGCCGTTTGGCGTGGATCGTGATGGCCACTTCGAACGGTCCGTGCTTACGCGTCAGCCAGGGCAGGGTGCCGGTTTCGGCGAAGCTCACCGCGGCGTTATTGTCGGCGTCATGGGCGGCGGCGGCAAAAATCATCGAGCCGAAGGTTGCCGGCGGCAGGAACACCACCTGGCCGTCGGCCAAATGCGGCGCAAGCAGCCTCGCGATATCGTGCTGTGCGAAGGCGGGCGTAGGGCAGAGGATCAGTTCGGCATGGCGGACGGCTTCGGCAATGTCTGTCGTCACCGCGGCCAGTTGCACGTTGTGCCGGCCGTTGGCGTCCTTCAGGGTGATGCGGGAGCCCGCCGCGCGATGTTCCGCCACCTGTGCGGCGTCCCGTCGCCACAGGCGCACCTCATGGCCCTGAAACGCAAAATCGCCCGCAGCTGCGAACGAGCCATTGCCGCCGCCGAGCACCGCGATCTTCAAATTGCTTCTCCTTGCGAAGACCCCGGCGCGTCAAGCCGCCTCAACATGAAATGCTGGACCTTGCCCAGGGCTGTGCGCGGCAGATCGTCGACAAACACGATATCGCGCGGCACCTTGAAGCGGGCAAGCTGCGTCTGCACATGCGCCTTCAAATTCTCCGCCTCGACCGCACACCCCGCGCGCCGGATGACGTAGGCGACCGGCACCTCATCCCATCTGGGGTCGGGCCTCCCGATCACGCCGCATTCGACGACGTCGGGATGCTCCAGCAGTACGCGTTCGACCTCCGCCGAATAGATGTTTTCGCCGCCGGAAATGATCAGGTTCTTCTTGCGGTCGTGCACCCAGAAATAGCCTTCGGCGTCGCGCAAGCCGATATCGCCGGTACGATACCAGCCGTCGCGCAACGCCTCCCGGGTTGCTTCCTGGTTGCCCCAATATTCGAAGAACACGTTGGGGCCGCGCACGGCGATTTCCCCCGCTATGCCCGGTTGCAGCTCATCGCCAGCGTCGTCAATCACCGTCGCTTCGCAGCACAGCCCGGGGAGGCCGGTCGAGCCGATGCGGGAAAGATCGCCGCCAAGCCGGGTGTAGACCGCGACCGGGCAGGTTTCGGTCGAGCCATAGACCTGGAGCACCGGCACGCCGCGCGCGACAAAGCGGTCGATCATATGCGGTGGCACGATGGTGGATCCGGTCGAGATCGCCTTCAGCGAGGAAAGATCGGTCGTGGCCCAATCCGGGTGGTCGGTTACCGCCTGAATGGTTGCGGGCACCAGCACCGTCAATGTCGGACGGACACGCGCGATGGCTGCAAGCGTTGTATCCGGCGTGAAGCGTGGATGGATCGTCACGGTCGCGCCATGATGCAGCGCCGGTGTGGTCTGAATGTTGAGGCCGCCAACATGAAAGAATGGCAGCACGGCGAGCACGTGATCATCCGACGTGAGGCCATGCATATGCTGGCTCATCACCGCGTTCCACAGTAGCGCCTCCTGGCGCAGCACCGCGCCCTTGGGTCTTCCCGTTGTGCCAGAGGTGTAGACGATCAGCAGCGGACAGTTGAGATCGGTGTGCGGATTGTGCCCGTCGCCGCGCGCGCAGGCCAGCAAAGCGTCGAACGGGCTTCCGCGCAGCGGCGCAAAATCGAGTCCGATGATGCTGGTGTCGGGCAGGCGCCTTTCGAGCGCGGGCAGGACTTCCGCAAAGGCCTGTTCGAGCGCCAGCACTTTTACCGAAGCATCCGACAGGATGAACAGCTGTTCGGCTACCGCAAGCCGCCAATTCAGCGGCACCAGCATGGCGCCGAGCCGGGCGCAGGCATAGAGCAGCACCAGATAATCCGGCCGGTTCAGGCTGAGGATCGCGACGCGATCGCCTCGGCTGACGCCGTATTCGGCCTTCAGCGCGCGCGCCGCCTGCTCGACGCGGGCGCTGAGCGCGGCATAGCTCAGAGTCTCGCCCTCAAAAACCGTCGCGGCCTTGTCCGGCGTGAACGCCGCGTTCCGTTCGATGAGATCGGAAAGGTCCATTTCGAACTAGTCGTCCGTCTCGCCGGTCTCGTACAGCGCCTCGTGTCCAATGCGGTCGAGACAGAGTTCGGCGGTCCATGGCAGCATCAGCGAACCGCAACGGCTGTCGCGATAGATCCGCTCCAAGGGCAACGATTTCAGCATCGCCTGACCACCGCAGGTGCGAATCGCCAATGTGGCGATCTCGTTGGCACCCTCCATCGCGGAATATTGCGCGGCGTAGGCGCGCAGAACCTGCTCTTTGGTGGGGTTGGCGCGGGCTTCGGTTATGGCCTGAAACCAGATTGCCTTGACCTGCTCGAGCTTGATCTGCATCTGGGCCACCGCGATCTGCTTGGTCGGATACATCCGCCGCTTGACCGGCGGCATGCCCGGTACCTCGCCGCGCAGATAACGCACGGTGAAGTCGTAGGCCGCCTGCGCGAGTCCAATATAGGTTGGCGACAGCGTCAGGAACATATGCGGCCAGCGCATCGCCGCCTGAAAATAGACGCCACGCGGCATCAGCGCGGCGTCCTCCGCCACGAAGACATCCTTGAACAGCAGTGTGCGCGAAACTGTGCCGCGCATGCCCAGCGGATCCCAGTCGCCAACCACGGACACGCCGTCGGACTTGGCGGGTAGCGCGAGGTAGAGCGTGTTGCGGCGGGAGGCCTTTTCGCCCTCCGTGATCTCGGTGCAGAGCACGCCGTAATAATCGGCGTGGCCCGAAAGTGAAGCAAAAATCTTCTTGCCGTTGACAAGCCAGCCGGCCTTGACCCGTTTTGCTTCGGTGCCGAACGCCACGCCGCCTGCCGCGGCCGCGCCGCCCTCCGAGAACGGTTGCGAATAGATCGCGCCGTCATCGACGATACGCTTGTAGTGCACGGCGCGGCGGCGCTCGTGTTCGGCGCGGGTGGCAGCATCCATGTCGAGGTCGTCGGCAAGCGGACCCGACCACAGCGTCGAGCAGACGTGCATGTTCCAGGTCAGCGCGGTGGCGCCGCAATAGCGGCCGATTTCGGCGGCGGCGATGGCGTAGGTCTGGTAGTCGATGCCGAGGCCGCCATGCTTCTTGGGAATAGCGATCCCGAGCAGGCCGGCGCGATGCAGATCCCTGTAATTCTCGGTCGGGAATTTCGCATCGCGGTCGTAGGCGGCGGCGCGGCCTGCGAACACGGTCTGGCCGAGTTCGCGCGCTCGCGAAATGATCGAGGCCTGCTCGTCGCTCAGCCGAAACGCGCTTGGATCGAAGATCGGCGCATCGAGAGCGACCTTGTCCATTGCGGTTGCAGTTTTGCTGACTGGTGCCGTCATTACCCTACCACTTTTATTGTTTTCAGAAACTGATCCAAAGCCGCATTAAATGCCCGCGGGCGTTCGAGATTGGCGAGATGGCCGACACCTTCGAGCTCGACATAACTCGCCGAGGGTATGTAAGTCGCCATCTTCGCCATCATCGGCGCCGGGGCGTTTTTGTCCTTTGAGCCTGACAATACCAGCGTTGGTATGTTGATATTCTTGAGCGCATTGCGCTGGTCGAATCCCAGCAGCGCCAGCATGCTGGCGTGATAGCTGGCCTCGGAAACATCAGCCATACAGTCGCGGGCGAGCGCCACGCCGTTAGCGTCGGGATCGTCGCCCACCAATTCGTTCACCAGTGTCGGCGCGAGCGAAACCAGGGTCGCGCCGCGATCGAGCGGGCCAAGCCGCGCGTCGATGAAAGATTTCTGCCAGCAGCCGCCCGGCTTGCCGAAGGCCGGGCTGGTCTGCGCAAGAACGACGGCGCCGGCAACACGCGGGTTCTTTGTCAGCCATTGCTGGACGATCATGCCGCCGATCGAATGCCCCACGAGAACGGGCTTGGTCCCGCCGATCTGATGCAGGAAATCCTGCAAGGCATCGGCGAGCGTCGCAATGCTGACCGCAGCAAGCGGCACCGAGCCGCCATAGCCCGGCATGTCCCATGCAATAGTGCAATAGCGATCGCCGAAGGTATCGAGCTGGCCGCGCCATGCTCGCGCCGCGCCGCCGATCCCGTGCAGGAACACCAGCGCCGGCAGGTTAGGATCGCCCGCAGCCTCATAGGCGAACCGGCCGTCCTTAGTTTTCATGGGGCTAGACACAGCCACGCCGGGTCTCCGGTACGTTTGGACTTGCCGATGCTAACAGGCCCGCGGCGTATGAAAAGAGACATTTTACATTTAAAGCAATTTCCGGACTGAGGGATGTCGCGAGGCATCCATCGCGGCGCGGTCCATCTCGCGCGGCATCGAGGGTCACCCGTCAGGCAGAGAGTATCAACTTGGCCCGACGCTGGAAAATCAGAATTGAACGGACTGCGAAATCCGACGGCTCAAGGTGAGGACAGGGTGGGTTCCCGCGCAGGCATCGCTTGGTCTCTCGTCGAAAATTTATGGTCGCCGCAGCAACCGATCCGATGTGCTGTTGAATTGCTTGGTGCGCTTACCCACCACACCCCTGTGTGTACCGAAAACCTAGGCCCCGGGCGTAGTGATGATGAAGTCCGCCGAGTATCGCGTGCGAACTGATAATTCCAGTGCGCTGAACCGGGCGAGAGACCGGCGCATCTTTATCCAGTGACCGATGTGTTCTGATGTCGTTGTAGTAACAAGCATAGGATCGCAAGGTCCGGCGCAGATGCGCCTCACCAAGAACGATGATATGATCCAGGCACTCGCGGCGGATCGACCCGATCAGTCGTTCGGCAAAGCCATTCTGCCAAGGCGAGGCTGGCGCAGTAGGCTTGTCTCGGATGCCCATGGCGCGCAATCGGCGTGTGACGACGGCACCATAGATGCGATCCCGATCGCGGATGAGGTATTTGGGGGCATCATCCCAAGGAAACGCCTCGGTCATTTGACGCGCAATCCAATCCGATGTCGGGTTTGTGGTGACATTGATCCAGACGGAGGTCTCTGCGGTCGAGGCGGACGATCACGAAGGCGTAGACCAGGCTAAAGCCGATGGTCGGAACAACGAACAAATCCCTCGCGGCGATGTCCGGCGCGTGGTTACACAGGAACGTTCGCCATTCCTGGCTTGGCGGTCCACGGCGCTTGACCATGTACTTGGCGACGCTGGATTGGGCCACCTCAAACCCGAGCTTGAGGAGTTCTCCGTGAATGCGTGGCGCGCCCCAAAGCGGATTTTCGATGCTCATCCGCCGGATCAGCGCGCGCAGATCCGCCTCGATCTGCGGCCGCCCTCCCAATGATCGTGACTTCCAGCGCCAGTAGCTGCGAAAACCAGCCCGATGCCAACGCACAAGGGTCTCGGGACGGATGATCGTGAGGACCTTTGGGATTGATGGAAACCAGCGATATAGCTGGACGAGGAACCAGCGATCACTGTTTGCGAGTTGGACGCGGCCACGCAACTTGCGCCGCAAAACAATCAACTGATGTCGGAGCGCCGCATTCTCAGCCGCAAGCCGGATCTTCGACTTGAATGGCGAGGCCAAAATCCCCAGGACGAAACACATAGCCCGATCATTCCCCTAGCTTAGGTGATTCCGTCACGTCATCAACCCGATAGGGTTTTCGGTACACACAGCCGTCTGCCCCAGTCTTGACCCCGGCGCGGTCGAGCCCGAGCGAGGTCTTGTTCGGGGTGCGGCCGAAGGCGACCAGCACCTGGTCGGCCACCAGCCTTCCGCCCTGTTCGGTCGTGACGTCGATCCTTCCTGCATGGTCGCCACCGCCGACGTCCCCGTCCCGTCGTTCGAGGCGGCGAATGCTGTCGCCAAACATCGGCTTAATGCCACGGTTCGTGTAGGACCCGGCGACCGCCTGGCGCACGTCCTCGTCAAAGCCGCGGAGCACATTGCTCCCGCGGCACACGACGGTGACGTCGCTTCCCAGCGCGGCAAACAGACATGTATCCGGCGCCGCCGATGACAAGCTTTCTCGGGAAAGTCTTCAAGTCGAAGACGCCGTCCGAGGTGATACCGAGCTCGATGCCGTCGAAGGGAGGCAGTTCGGGCCGTGCGCCTGTCGCGATCAAGATCGTGCGCGCACGTACGCGGCGGCCGTTTTCGAGGAGGCGCACCGTATGCGTGTCCTCGAGCACAACGCGAGATCCCACGACCTCGACGCCCGCGCCTTCTTGACCGGTGCTGTAGAGCCCTTCCAGGCGTGTGATCTCGCGGTCCTTCGCGGCGACCAATGACGGCCAGTCGAAATGCGGGACCGACAAGTGCCAGCCGAATTCCGCGGCCTCGTCGAACGTGTCTGCTGAAACGGCTCGCGTAGACGAACAGTTTCTTCGGCACGCAGCCGCGGATGACACACGTCCCTCCCAGCCGATACTCCTCGGCGAGCATCACTTTGGCGCCGTGTCCCGACGCGATTCGCGCAGCGCGGATGCCTCCTGACCCACCACCAATCACGAACAAGTCGACATCGAACTCCTCTTCACGGGAAGGCGCTGACGCCTTGGCCGCCGATGTCGACGCCTAGGGGGTCCTGCAATAGATCTGTGTCGCTCAAGTCAGCATCCAATCCATTCTGTGCCGCCGGTCGAAATGCGTGCGCTGATCGCATTGTCCGCGCACGCGCGGGGGCGAACGTCCGCCTAGACCTGCTCTCACTCTGGATTCGAATGGCCGAGAGTGTAGCGCACACGCTGCCACTTCGGACTCGCGGCATCGTGTTTTGGACTTTCGGCTCAGCGCATCCGTCGACGATCAGCGCGGCCGTGCGGCCTCGCTCGGGAATCACGCCTGCTTCTCGGCCGCGAGCGTGCGCTCGGGGTCAAGCTCTCCTGGTCGTCTCGAACAGAAACCATGTGCGACGTTCCGCCTCGTCGATCCAGTTTTCGATCAGGCTGGCCGTGGCGACATCGCCGTGCTCGTCGCAGACATTGCGGGTCTGCCGCATGCGCTGTGTGAGCGCTAGGTTGTCTTTCTTCAGCTCGGCCAGCATGTCTTCGGCTGTGACGAAATCCGCATCATGTTGCGCTCCATTTCGAGCGCCCATTCTTCGCCGTCCTTGCGCCGCCGGAACGTCTCCGCCACATAACGGGTCTTGCGGCGGACTTGGACGCGCCAGTTTCCAGATGCCAATTGAGTGAAGGTCGCCACGCGTGTGCACTCCGGCTTTCGTGTGCACTATGTGTGCACCGAGAGGTCAAAACGGGTACAAACGTGTGCAATTTCGTCTAGTTTGGAGTGCACACGTTCTTCTTCCATCCCATTGAGATAGTAGGGTAAACGATTGAAATATCAAGGCTATCGCTTTTCCGTGGCACCCATGATGGACTGGACCGACCGGCATTGCCGCGTCTTCCACCGTCATTTGACGCGGCGTGCGCGGCTCTACACGGAGATGCTCACGACCGGCGCGATCATCCGTGGCGACCGCCATCGATTGCTTGGCTTTGACGGATGCGAACATCCGGTTGCGCTGCAGCTCGGCGGCTCGGATGCGCGCGACCTCGCGACATCGGCGAAGATCGGCGAAGACTTCGGCTATGACGAGATCAATCTCAATGTCGGCTGCCCGTCGGACCGGGTCAACGGCCGGTTCGGCGCCTGCCTGATGGCGGAACCGCAGCTTGTCGCGGCTTGCGTCGCCGCCATGAAGCGCGCGGTGAAAATTCCGGTCACGGTCAAGTGCCGGATCGGGGTCGACGACCAGGACCCGGAGGCGGCGCTCGATGTGCTCGCGCGCGGCGTCGCTGCCGCCGGCGCCGACGCGCTGATCGTGCACGCCCGCAAGGCCTGGCTGAACGGATTGTCGCCGAAGGAAAATCGTGACATTCCGCCGCTCGATTACGACAGGGTCTATCGGCTCAGGCGGGCTCTACCCGACCTGCCTATTATCATCAATGGCGGCATCGCGAGCGTTGCGCAGGCAAAGCACCATCTCGCGCATGTCGACGGCGTCATGCTGGGACGCACGGCCTACCAGGAGCCGTGGCGGCTGTTGTCGGTCGATCCCGAAATCTTCGGCGAGCCGGCGCCCTCTGCGACGATCAAGGACGTATTCGCGGCGATGATGCCCTATATCGAACGCGAACTCGCCAAAGGCACACGCCTGCATTCGATCACCCGGCATTTCGTCGGCGCGTTCCATGCTGTGCCGGGGGCGCGCGCCTTCCGCCGTCATCTCGCCGAGAACGGCGTCAAGCCCGGCGCCGGCGCCGAGGTGTTGCGGAATGCGATGGCGCTGGTCGACGACCGTGCCGTGGCTGCGATTGCTGCGTGACGCTTTAGCTCAAGGAAGCCGCGCACGGGAATAAACTCGCTCCTATCAGAGTCTGGCTGCCAAGGGACTTCAACAAGTCCGGGAAGCGGGAACTCTGCGAAGTGATGAGCAACGAAACACCGCGCTTACCTGCCAGGCTTGATTGGGACAGCCTCGCGGCCGATGCCTTGGAGCTTGCCCGCCTGATGCCCCAGGCCCGGAACGCAACGAGGCCCTCAAATTGGCGAGCCAACTTCGTTGCACCGCCGATGCGCGGGGACTGGTCTTTGCCAAGCGGGGCAGGCCGCGAAAGTAAACCCCATACCTTGCTTCGCCGCTCGGAAGGAGTGGTTTGATGATGGCCCTGTCAGGTGGGCGCTTCAAGTCGGGTCCCATTTGCCCGGCTCAACGGCTCTTTGGACCGACCGGGCTCGGGCCGGAATCGCGCGGCTTGTTCGCAGACGCGGATTCAAGGCGCAGCCGCCGATGGCCGATGCCGTCCACCGACATTGCTTTTGGGTCTTATAGAAGCAATAGAGATAGCCTTCGCGCGACAAGCACCACGGATATTCCTACGCGCGAACCGTTGCGGGCGACAGGCAAGCGGCCACACCCAATGCGACCGCCGCTGGCGAAAGTCCCGCCATTCGAATTCCGATCAGAAATTGCAGCAACTTGGCGTTTTTGGATTGAATGGAATTCCCGCGCATCTTTTTTCCCCGCGTAAGTCATCGTGCCAAACGGCTGCACGTCAGGATGCAACTTCTGTATCGTGCGCGTGCACGCCACCGGCAGAAAGACCTGAGCCAGAGTCTGGATATTCCCGAACCTGCAGAAATTGGAATTCTCCAAGCCGTCGCGGTGCGAGCTGTCGGACGTATTCACGGAACGGCGATCCAGGGAATATCGCGACCAGATATCCGTCTTGTTATCGGAGGGAGCGTGGCAATAAATCCCGCGGTCGGTCGTCCGGCGCAACCTCCAAAGCGTCTCAGCCTTCGCCCACGGCTGAGACGCTTTTTTTAAGGACGGCGTTGTGTTGCGGGACGCCACAAGCGCTGGTCGACGCCCGTGTCGTTGCCGCGACCGCTGCGTCGCGTCAGTTCTCGGCTCCCTCGCTAGAACACGAATATGATCGCCATGCCGACCCATGCGATCGTGCCGGCATTGGCGACGAATAGTCCCGTAAGCCCCAGTCCGAAGATTGGCATTGCCACCTAGCCGACAAGCAGCACCAGCCGAGAGGTCTGCGCGAGGAACGGGCCCGATACGCTGCCGAGACCTTGCGAGGCGTAGAACAGCCCGGAGCCCACGCCCAACAACGCGTATGCCACTTGATTGGTCGCGAGATAGCTTGCTCCGATGGCCTTGATCTGCGGATCGGCCGTGAACAACCCCATCCACTGCGGTGCGAACAGTGCGCCGAGCGTGCCGACCGTCCCGGCGATAGAACCGCCGATCGCAGCACCGGTCCAGCCGATACGGATTGCGCGCTGCATCTGGCCTGCGCCCACATTCGCGCCGATCATCGTCACGGTCGCGACCCCGACCGTGAACACCAGCGCCGTCATCGAATACTCCACCCGTACGGCCGCCCGAAGCCAGCCAATGCCGATCCGCCGAACGATGTGACGAGGATGCCCAGCACGATGTAGGTGGCCTGGTTCTGCAGGATGTTCACGGACGACAACGCTCCGACTTTCAGAATTGCCGCGAACAGTCGCCGCTCGAATTTTGGGCGAGCGAATTGAACCAAAGCGTGGCGCGAAGCGAGGTAGATGACGAGTGCAAGGGTTCCCGCCGCGTAGGACACGATCACGCCGATGCCCGCGCCGGCCACGCCGAGCGACGGCAGGCCGGCGAGGCCGAGGATCAGGGCCGGCGCACAGCCAACATGGACGATCTCGGCGATGACAACTGCGCTGGCCGAGATCAGCATCGCGCCGGTGCCGCGCACGACATTGGCGAAGATGTTTCATCAGCCAGACAAAGATGCCGCCGCAGAAGACGACTTGGGAGTAGGTGATCGCGGCCTCCAGCACCTTGCCTTTCGCGCCCATCGCGCGGTAGAGCGCAGGTCCCGCAAACACTAAGATGATCAGGAACGCCACGCTCATCGCGAGCGCGATGGCCGCGCCGTGCCAAATGAGAGCATTGGCGTCGTCCTGTCTGCCTGCACCTAGCGCGCGGGCAACGGCTGAGGATACGCCACCGCCCATCGCGGCGGTCGCCATTGTCTGCATCAAAAGAAAGAATGGAAACACCAGCGCGACGCCCGCCAGCGCATCGCTGCCGAGAAGGCTGACAAAATACGCATCCAGCGTCAGGAATGTAACGCGCGCCGCGGCATCCGCGAGATTCGGCGCGGTCAGCTTGAGCAGGGTCGGCAGTATCGGGCCTTCGAGCAGCCGGCGGATCTTCGGATTGAGTTCGGCGGCCGCCGGTTGTACCGGGGCGACAGTAATGGAGTTGACGTTCATGAAGGCACACCGCTTGAGACGCGGCATGCTTACGCCACTATCGATACGAGATAGTTCGGTGAAGGACGTAGTGAGGAGCGCTAGTCGACGATCCTGCCGCGCCCGCGATCGCCGCGCGAGAGCTTGGGCTCGGGGAAGCCACGCAGCATCAAGGTGTCGGAGCGCACTTCCCAGCTTTCCAGCCGGTCCAGATAACTCATGCCGAGCAGGTTGGTCTTCATCTGCCCGTGCGGGACCACCAGCGCCGGCACCGAACGTTCCACGAGCTTGCCGATCGCGAGCCGGTTGAGCGTGAGGCGCGCGGCCTTGGTATGTCCGCCGGCGGTTTCGACATCGACATTGTACTCGAGCAATTCCAGCGGCAGGCCTGCGGCCTTGGCGGTCTCGTAAGTCAGCACGACGGAGGTGGCGCCGGTGTCGATCACCATCGGCGCGGTTACGCCGTTGATCTTGGCCAGCAGCGCGAACTCGCCGCCCTGGCCGCGCGAGATCTGCACGGCGCGCGCGGAGGCGCGTTCGCGCACCGGATCGGAGACGGTGTCGGAAGCGCGCACGACCTTTTCCTGGTCCTTGTAGGCGACCACGGCCCCGGCGGTGAACGCGAGCACCAACAAAACGACGATAAAGCGGATCACGACGCGCCTCCGGCGTGAGGGCTGTGGCCGCTTAATCTGGTTCGGCGCGGGCTGCCATCGGCGCGAGCCCCGCATCCGCCATGCGCCGCGGCAGCAGCGCCATCACGGCCAGCCGCTCGGCGCTTTCCATGCGGTGCCAGCGCGCAATCTCGGGAAGCGTACGTCCGCAACCGAGGCAAAGGCTGGATTTGGGACTGATCAGACAGACTGCGATGCACGGCGTTTCATTGCTCATTCTTGGATAGTGAAACCTATTCAGCCGCTTGCACAAGCGTTCTAGCGTGGTGGTTCAGAGGCTCTCTTCCCGTTACAGGCCGGTCCCGGCGCTCATGATCGGCTTGTTGCGCGCCCGGCGTTTTTCGTCCGAGGTAACCGTGCCGGCATTTTCCGGCTGCAGCGGCGGCGCGTCCTCGGCCAGCGGCGCCAACGCCGACATCACGCGTTCCGGCGGGAAGGTGATGATGACTTCGGTGCCGATCCGCAGCTTCGATTTCAGCGTAAACGTGCCGCCATGCATGTCGATCAGGCTCTTCGCGATCGGCAGGCCGAGGCCCGCGCCTTGTTCGGCCGATTTGATCGAATTGGAGCCCTGGCCGAAGGAGGCCAGCACGATCGGGATCTCGTCTTCCGCGATGCCGGATCCGGTATCCTTGACGCTGAGATACTGTCCCCCGGATGCGGTCCAGCCCACCTTGAGCCAGATCTCGCCGCCCTGCGGGGTGAACTTGATCGAGTTCGACAACAGATTGAGCACGATCTGGCGCGACGCGCGCTCATCTCCCCAAATCCGGGGCATGCCATGCTCGAACACCTCGTGAATGGTGATGCCGCGGCTCGTGGCGCGCAGCTTCAACAGATGATGGCAATCGGCGACGACGTGGACCAGTGACACCGCTTCCTCGTTGAGTTCGTAGCGGCCCGCTTCGATCCGCGACAGATCCAGAATCTCATTGATGAGATTCAACAGATGTACGCCGGAATTGTGAATGTCGGCGGAATATTCCTTGTAAACCGGGACCGCATGGGCGCCGAAGATCTCGCTCTTCATCACTTCCGAAAATCCGAGGATGGCATTCAGCGGCGTTCGCAATTCATGGCTCATTTGCGCCAAAAACCGCGACTTGGCGACGTTGGCCGATTCCGCGCGATGCCGCGCCTCGTCCGAGATCGATTTCGCCTGCTCGAGCTCGCCGATCAGCGCGTCCTTCTCGGCGCGCGCTTCCAGGGTCGCGAGCGTCGTCGAATGCAGGCGGTGGGCGAGCAGCGCAAAATATCCTTCTGCCGCCAGCGCCAGCACCCCGAGCACATAATCGTCGAACGTCCCGCCAAGCGCGAAATTGAGCGCGATCGCCGCGGTGATCGGCGCGGTCGCAGCCAAGGCTGCGATCGGCAGATTGGCGGCGAGCATGCTCGAGACCGCGATCACCAGCAGCATCAGGAACATCATGAAGGTGTCCGACACCGCATCGAGCGCGGGATGGATCAGGATCACCATCCAGCACAGGCCATAGAGCAGGTCGAGCAGCACGAACCGCGTGCGCCATTTGCGGGTCGCGGCGGGCGAGGCCGGCTCGGCGAGGAATCTTGTGCAATTATGGATGATGGCGGCATGAATGCAGAGCATGCCGAAGGTCCACGCGGCGGCCGAGAACGGCTGCATCCAGAAGCCGAACAAGACGCCGGTTGCCACCACCAGCAGCATCACGACGTAGGAGGCCGACAGCCGCGTCTGCGCATATTGGCGGAGCAGTTCGGTATCGAAGGCCGGGCGGGTTCCGCTTGATGACGTTAACCGGTCGCGGGCCTCGCGCACCCGCTGCGCGGCCGCCCTGCGGCTATTGACTGGCGCGGCGACCGGCGCCTCGACCGTAAGCTGGACGATTTCGGGCTTATCGGCGGGATTACTCATCAAACAACACAAATCCTGTCCGCGGTTGCGCGGACTCTTGCATTGTCTATCTCTGGCGCTAAATCCTTAAGAGCTGCCTTAAGGAACCAAAAAATTACGTTAACGAGAAGTTAAATTAACCTCTCTCGAGCGGACGCCCGCCGGATCAGCGAGACACACTAGCGGCACGGCACCGGGCGAGGCGCGCGCTCACCGTTCCAGCCGCGCCAAGAGGCTCGAGGTGTCCCAGCGCTTGCCACCCATCTTTTCGACCTCCGCATAGAAAGCGTCGACCAGCGCCGTCACCGGCAGGCTCGCCCCGTTGCGGCGGGATTCCGCGATACAGATCGACAAATCCTTGCGCATCCATTCCACCGCGAAGCCGAAATCGAACTTGCCCTCGTTCATGGTCTTGTAGCGGTTTTCCATCTGCCATGACTGGGCGGCGCCCTTGGAGATGGTGTCGATCACCGCCTGGACGTCGAGCCCTGACTTTTTGGCAAAGTGAATGCCTTCGGAAAGGCCCTGAACCAGCCCGGCGATGCAAATTTGATTGACCATCTTGGTCAATTGTCCGGAGCCGGCGGGCCCAAGAAGCTTGCACATCCGCGCGTAAGCCGCGATCACCGGCTCGGCGCGCGCATAGGCGTCCTGCTTGCCGCCGCACATCACGGTCAGCACGCCGTTTTCCGCACCCGCCTGTCCGCCCGACACCGGCGCATCGACGAAGCCGAAGCCGGCCTTAGCCGCGGCTGCGTCGAGCTCGCGCGCCACTTCCGCCGACGCCGTGGTGTGATCGACAAAAACCGCGCCCTTCTTCATCCCTGCAAACGCGCCGTCCGCGCCAAGGGTGACCGCGCGCAAATCATGGTCATTGCCGACACAGCACATCACAAAATCCTGACCCTCGGCGGCAGCCTTCGGGGTGGCCGCGGTGCGCCCGCCGAACTTGTCGGCCCATTGCTTCGCCTTGGCCGCCGTGCGGTTGTACACCGTTACCTCGTGGCCGCCTTTTTTCACGAGGTGTCCTGCCATCGGGAAACCCATCACGCCGAGACCGAGAAAACCGACTTTAGCCATGTGTGGTACCTTGTTTTGTGACGTTGGGTTTTTGCCGGCATTGAACTGGCCGGACAGTATTTTAGAGGAGGGGGACAGCCGCCGCACCTTAGCCCCTGCGCCACGAAGGGCAACGGCTTCGTTTGGCGGTGGGGCGGGGTTTTGTGCTAGGATATGCCCCTAACGAAGTTCACAAAAAAGGGAGTGGCTCGCATGAGCGTAGGCATGCTCGATCATTTCAATATCCGGACCCGCAAGCTCGGCGATACGGTCCGGTTCTACGAAGATATCCTGGGACTGGAGAAAGGCGCCCGGCCGAATTTCGCCTTTCCCGGAGCTTGGATGTACTCGGAGGGCAAGCCGGTGGTGCATCTGGTCGATATTTCCAAGACCGATGAGCCGCAAAAGCCCGATTCCGGCGTTGTCCATCACGTGGCTTTCGCAAGCAGGGATTTTGCCGGCATGAAACAGCGGCTTCAATCCAAGAGAATGCCATTCGAGGCACGGCAGGTTCCGGGGGGCGATCTCTGGCAGATCTTCGTCAATGATCCCAACGGCGTCATGATCGAATTGAATTACGAGGCCGCCAAGGAGCAGGGCGGATCGGCGCCCGCCGAGCGCCGGGATGACGTTGGGGCGAGATAGCCTTTTGATCTGCACCACGTGTTGGGTCGCATCAAAATAGCATAGGAGATGCGCTTTGAGCGTGACGCAGCAACAGGTTCTGGATTGCCTCGCCAAGGTGATGTCGCCGCGCGGCGTTGCCTTGACCAATGCCAATGTGTTGTCGGCCGTATCGGTCAGCGACGGTAAGGTATTCTTCTCGATCAATGTCGACGCCACGGAGGCCCGGGCATGGGAAAGTGTGCGCGCGCAGGCGGAAGCCAGCGTGCGCGCCATTCCGGGCGTCACCACCGCCATGATCGCCTTGACCGCCGAGCGAAAGGCTGGCCCGGGCGCTGCGCCGGCGCCGCATCGTCACGCGCCCGGCGTGCCGCCGGTATCCTCGCATCGCCCGCCGCAGGGTGCGCCGTCGCCGATGGCGCGGCAGGCGGAAATTCCGGGCGTGGCCGCCGTGATCGCGGTGGCTTCCGGCAAAGGCGGCGTCGGCAAATCAACCACCGCGCTCAATCTGGCGTTGGGCCTGCGCGACCTCGGCCTGCGGGTCGGTCTGCTCGATGCCGACATCTACGGGCCGTCGGTGCCGAGGCTGACCGGCATCCGCGAAAAGCCGCAGCTCAACGATCAGAAGAAGATGATTCCGCTGCAGCGCTTCGGGCTTGCGATCATGTCGATCGGTTTTCTGGTCGAGGAGGATACCGCGATGATCTGGCGCGGGCCGATGGTGATGTCGGCGATCACCCAGATGCTGCGCGACGTCGTCTGGGGTACGCTTGATGTTCTCGTGGTCGACATGCCTCCCGGCACCGGCGACGCGCAATTGACGCTGGCGCAGAACGTGCCGCTGAAAGGGGCGATCATCATTTCGACGCCACAGGATCTCTCGCTGATCGACGCGCGGCGGGGACTGGCGATGTTCAAGAAGGTCAACGTCCCGGTTCTCGGAATTGTCGAGAATATGAGCTATTTCCAATGCCCGCATTGCGGCACGCGCTCGGACATCTTCGGTCATGGCGGCGCACGTCACGAGGCGGAACGGCTCGCCGTGCCGTTTCTGGGCGAAATTCCGCTGCACATGTCGATACGCGTCACCTCGGATTCGGGCACACCGGTGGTGGAAAGCGATCCTGATGGGCCGCATGCGCAGATCTACCGCGCCATCGGCGCAAAGGTCTGGGATCAGCTCAAGGGCGTGATCGCGGCGGCCTGACATTACCCATGAGCATGCTACGCCACCGTTTGAGCATGCGACTTTCGTTCAGTGCAGTCATGCCTTTGTCGCGTTTTCGCGGCCGAGCTTCCGTGTTAAGCCCGCGGCCCGTGTCCCGAATCCTCAAGTTCGAGAACGTCTAGCGCGCCTTCGGTTTGACGTGAAAAAATCGTGTTGCCGGAAGAATGCCAGTCGAAATGGGAAAAGCCCCAACAAGGAGATACCTTGATGAAGCGTCGTGATTTTTTGAAGGTTTCGGCAGCCGGTGCAGCGGCAACGGCGGTGGCTTCGCCCGCGATTGCGCAGTCCTCACCCGAGATCAAATGGCGCATGACGTCGAGCTTTCCGAAGTCGCTGGACACGATTTACGGCGGCGCCGCGGAGCTTGCCAAATACGTCGCCGAAATGACCGAGAACAAGTTTCAGATCCAGGTCTTCGCCGCTGGCGAAATTGTTCCGGGCCTGCAGGCGCTGGATGCGACCTCCAACGGCACCGTCGAGATGTGCCACACCGTCTCCTATTATTATGTCGGCAAGGACCCGACGTTTGCGATCTACGCCTCGGTGCCGTTCGGTCTCAATGCGCGCCAGCAGAATTCCTGGTGGTACCAGGGCGGAGGCCAGGAGCTCGGCAACGAGTTCTTCAAAAAATTCGGCGTGATCGGTTTCCCTTGCGGCAACACCGGCACGCAGATGGGCGGCTGGTTCCGCAAGGAGATCAAGACGGTTGCCGACCTCTCCGGGCTCAAGTTCCGCATCGGCGGAATAGCCGGCCAGGTGCTGCAGAAGGTCGGCGTCGTCCCGCAGCAGCTTGCCGGCGGCGACATCTATCCGGCGCTGGAGAAGGGCACGATCGACGGCGCCGAATGGGTCGGACCGTATGACGACGAGAAGCTCGGTTTCCAGAAGGTCGCCAAATATTACTACTACCCCGGCTTCTGGGAGGGTGGTCCGATGGTGCACGCCTTCTGCAATCTCGAGAAGTGGAATTCGCTGCCCAAGAACTATCAGGCGATCGTCGCCAACGCGATGGCGAATGCCAATAGCTGGATGGCGGCGCGCTACGACATGCAAAACCCCTCGGCATTGAAGCGTCTGGTTGCCGGCGGCACCCAGCTTCGTCCCTTCACCAACGAAGTGCTGGAAGCCTGTCTGAAGGCGACCAACGAATTGTGGGGCGAGATCTCGGCAAAGAACGCCGACTTCAAGAAATCCATCGACGCGATGCAGGCCTATCGCTCCGACGAATATCTGTGGTGGCAGGTGGCCGAATATACCTTCGACAGTTTCATGATCCGCTCGCGCACCCGCGGATGAGCTTCCAGGCCTCCGCTTCCAGGGCCTTGGCTTCCAAGGCCTTCGCTTCCAAAGCCTTGGCTTATAGGTCTTAAGTCGTAGCTCGGAAGAGCCCGGCCTCCCTGGAGGCCGGGCTTTTTGTCGCGTTAGCCTAGTTCGGCATGGAAATCGGGAACCGGATGTTCCATGCTGACACCAAGCCTCAACACGAAGGCCGGCACAATCACCACACAAGGGAGCAATAGCAATCATGAGACGACGGGATTTTATCAAGGTTACGGGATTGGGCGTGGCGGGCGCGGCGACGATCGCGGCGCCGGCGATCGCGCAGTCGATGCCCGAGATCAAATGGCGCATGACGGCGAGCTGGCCGAAATCGCTCGACACGCTTTACGGCGGCGCCGATGTGATGGCGAAAGCGGTTGCCGAAGCCACCGACAACAAATTCCAGATACAGCTTTTCGCCGCCGGTGAGATCGTCCCTGGCCTGCAGGTGCTCGATGCGGTGCAGAACGGTACGGTCGAAATGGGGCATACCGCGTCGTATTATTACTTCGGCAAGGATCCGACCTTCACTTTCGGCACGTCCCTGCCGTTCGGGCCCAACATGCGATTGAATCAGGGCTGGTATATCAACGGCGGCGGCAAGCAAGTGCTCGATGAGTTCTACAAGAACTACAACGTGATCTCGCTGCTTGCCGGCAATACGGGTTGCCAGATGGGCGGCTGGTTCCGCAGGGAGATCAAGACGGTCGCCGATCTTTCCGGCCTGAAATTCCGCATCGGCGGTTTTGCCGGAAAGGTGCTGCAAAAGCTAGGCGTCGTGCCGCAGCAACTCGCCGGTGGCGATATCTATCCGGCGCTGGAAAAGGGCACGATCGACGGCGCCGAATGGGTCGGTCCCTATGACGACGAGAAGCTCGGCTTCAACAAGATCGCACCCCACTACTACTATCCCGGCTGGTGGGAAGGCGGACCGATCCTGCTTGCAATCGTCAATCTGGATAAGTGGAACTCGCTGCCGAAGCACTATCAGGCGGTGCTTACACAGGCCGGGGCCTTCGCCAACGGCTGGATGATGTCGAAATACGATCAACTCAACCCGGCCTCCTTGAAGAAGCTTTTGGCGGGCGGCACCAAGTTGCATGCCTTCTCGCCGGAGATCATGCAGGCGTCGTTCAAGGCGGCGATGGAACTGTACGCCGAAATCTCCTCGACAAATGCCAATTTCAAGAAGGTCTATGCGTCGATGACCGACTTCGCGAACGACGGCTATCAATGGTACCAGGTCGCTGAGCTCAGCTTCGACAGCTTCATGGCGCGGCATGGGTTAAGCTGAAGCGCCGGCCATGCGATCAAACGAAACCCCGGAGCGAAGGCTCCGGGGTTTTTGTTGCGCCGAATAACTGCTCGTTATTGTTTCCGCGGTGGACCGAAATCCAGCGGCGGAAGTTCGATCTGCGGCACCTCGATCCTGACCTTGTTGAGGTCGACATTGAGCGGCTTGTCGAGCAGGGCGGTCACCGTGATCGGGAAAACGATCACCAGCACGACCATGATCGCCTGCAGCCCGATCCAGGGCATGGCGCCCCAGTAGATATCGGAGCTCTTGACCTCCTTGGGCGCAACCCCGCGCAGATAGAACAGGGCAAAGCCGAATGGCGGATGCAGGAACGAGGTCTGCATGTTGACGCAGAGCATGACGCCGAACCAGATCAGCGCGGCGTCGGGGCCGACAACCGGCGCCAGGACCTTCTGCGCGATCGGGGCGATCATCGGCAGGATGATGAAGGCGATCTCGAAGAAATCCAGGAAGAACGCCACGAAGAAGATGAAGATGTTGATGAAGATTAAAAATCCCCAGACCCCGCCGGGCAGGGAGGTGAGCAGATGCTCTAGCCAAACGCCGCCGGAGACGCCGAGGAACACCACCGAGAAGCAGGTCGAGCCGATCAGGATGAAGACCACCATGGTGGTGATGCGCATCGTCGTCTCATAGCCTTGCTTGATCAGGTTGCGCAGGTCGGGAATCCGAACCGCCTCAAGGCCGATCCAGACCACGGCAAAATAGGTAACCGCAAAGGCGAGCTTGAACAGGATGCCTTCGGTCAGGAAGATCCCGACCATGGTGCCGACACCGGCGGCGATGGTGCCGATGATCAGGATCTTGTTGCCGACCGAACTGAAATCCTTGTGGTGGATGGCGGCGAGCACGATGGCGCCGACCGCGCCCATGGCGCCGGCCTCGGTCGGCGTCGCCAGCCCCATCATCATGGTGCCGAGCACGACGAAGATCAGCACCGCCGAGGGGATGATGCCGAGCAGGCATTTCTTCCACAGCGCCCAGCCGGTCAGGGTGCGCGCTTCCTTGGGCACCGGTGGCACGTGGTCCGGCTTGAAGAGGCCGAGCAGGAAGGTGTAGCCCGCAAACAGCGCGATCTGGAACACCGAGGGCCCCCACGCGCCGAGATACATGTCGCCGACCGATTTGCCGAGCTGATCGGCCAGCACGATCAGCACCAGCGAGGGCGGCACCAGTTGGGTGATCGTGCCGGACGCCGCCAGCACGCCGGTGATGTAGCGCATGTTGTAGCCGTAGCGGATCATCACCGGCATCGAGATCAGCGCCATGGCGATCACCTGCGCCGCCACCGTGCCGGTGATGGCGCCGAGGATGAAGCCGACGATGATGACGGAGTAGCCGAGGCCGCCGCGGATCGGTCCGAACAGCTGGCCCATCGAATCCAGCATGTCTTCGGCGAGCCCGCATCGCTCCAGCACGGCGCCCATGAAGGTGAAGAACGGGATCGCGAGCAGGAGTTCGTTGGACAGAACGCTGCCGAACACGCGGCCCGGGATGGCCTGCAGGAAGTTGAGGTCGAAGAAGCCGAGATGGATCGAGAGGAAACCGAACGAAAGCCCTACGGCTGCGAGCGTGAAGGCAACGGGAAAGCCGATCAGCATCGCCAGAATCAGGCCGCCGAACATGATCGGCGGCATCATTTCCAGCGTAATCATTGGGTCGGTCTTTCGTATTTCGCGTCGATCGTCACTTCACCCTGAAGTGCGGCGATGCGCTTGATGACTTCCGAGACGCCCTGCAGTGCCAGCAAGACGAAGCCGGACGGGACCACGAATTTGATCGGCCAGCGGATCAGGCCGCCGGCGTTACCCGACACCTCGCCGACGGCGTAAGCCTGCTCGAAGAACGGCCACGACAGGTAGGAGAGCAGCAGGCACGCCGGGATCAGGAAGAACAGCGTACCGATCATATCGAGCCAGAGCTGGCCGCGTTCGGTGAGGAAAAGATAGAAGATTTCGACCCGCACGTGCTCGTTGCGCTTGAAGGTATAGGACGCGCCGTACATCACCAGAATGGCGAACATGTACCATTGCAATTCGAGCCAGCCGTTCGAACTATAGCCGAACGCGTAGCGGATCATGGCGTTGGCGGCGCTCACCAGGCAGGAGGCGAGCACCAGCAGGTTGCAGACATAGCCGATCTTTTCATTGAGCTTGTCGATGGCTGCGCTGACTGCCAACAATGGGCGCATCGTGTTCTCCGCGGCCGCCACCTAGGAGTGCGCGCCGACTGCTTCAGCGGGCGTTGCTCCGTCACCACGCGCCAAACGCGTGAAGCCACAACTCATCTGCTGAAGCGATTGCAATGATCGTCCTCCCCCAAAATGCTTTTTCCGTCTTGACTGCGCCGGTTAAGGCGCAGCGGCTATGCTGCCGGGCATGCAAAAGCAAGGGCACCATTCCAGCGCGTCATGGCGCCGTCAATTGGAAAATGGGCAAATAGAGGCGGGGCGGGAAAGTTAATTTTGCCTGCGAGGCGGAGGCAATCTCAGCCGCCGGTCACGCTCATGTGGCGGCTGACGCTCGGCCGGTTGTGGCGGCGATCGATGATGAAGTCATGACCCCTGGGTTTGCCGCTGATGGCGCGGTCGATCGCCGCCGCAAGCAGTTCGTCATCGGCCGAGGCCCGCAACGGCTTGCGCAAATCGGAGGCATCCTCCTGGCCGAGACAGGTGTGCAGCGTACCGGTGCAGGTGATCCGCACCCGATTGCACGACTCGCAGAAATTATGGGTCATCGGCGTGATGAAGCCGAGCTTGCCGCCGGTCTCGCTGACGCGGACGTAACGCGCAGGGCCGCCGGTATTGTCGTCGAGGTCGGTCAATGTGTAATGCTTGGCGAGGCGCGCACGCACGAGCGACAACGGCACATATTGATCGATGCGGCCCTCGCCGATCTCGCCCATCGGCATCACCTCGATCAGCGTCAGCGCCATGCCCTTGCCGTGCGCCCACTCCATCAGCGAGGGGATTTCGTCCTCGTTGAGGTTCTTCAGCGCCACCGCGTTGATCTTGACCGCAAGGCCCGCCGAGCGCGCGGCTTCGATGCCGGCCATAACCTTGTCGAGATCGCCCCAGCGGGTGATGGCGCGGAATTTTTCGGCGTCGAGCGTATCGAGCGATACGTTGACGCGGCGGACGCCATGGTCGCGCAGCTCGGTCGCAAAACGCGCAAGCTGCGAGCCATTGGTGGTCAGCGTCAGCTCGCGCAAGGCCCCGGTTTCGAGATGGCGCGAGAGCGAGCGCACCAGCGACATCACGTTGCGCCGGACCAGCGGCTCGCCGCCGGTCAGCCGCAACTTCCCCACCCCCTTGGCGATGAAGGCCGAGCAGAGCCGGTCGAGCTCTTCGAGTGTCAGCAGGTCTGATTTCGGCAGGAACGTCATGTCTTCCGACATGCAATAAAAGCAGCGCAGATCGCAGCGATCCGTCACCGATACCCGCAAATAGCTGATGGTCCGACCGAACGGATCGGTCATCGGGCCGGACAACGAGGGCAGGGGAGCGGGCAGTCCGTTCATTCAACAGGCCTTGTCAGAGACACGCGGGGACGCAAGCCCTATCGGCACGGCAGGGCTTGCTCCAATCTAAGCATGATGCACCCGGCCTACAACTTGCCGCGGCTTGCTGCGGTGCAAGCAATCAGCGGGTCGGGGAAGATGATCCGCGCGGAGGCGCGGCACCGGGATCCGGGAATGGCGAGTCAGCGGACGCCGCACCGCTAGGCGGCTTCGGCTTCTTTGGCTTGTGCGCGGGTCTGGCGGAAGCCCTCGGCGGCGGACCGGCTGGCTGCAGTTCCGCGAACACCGGATTGGGATCGGTGATCGTCGAGGAATCTTCGGGATTGCGGATAATCTGCACAGGAATAGTTGCCGTTTGGAACCTGTTCAGGGTGTAGGTCACCGAAAAACCGGCGTCCGGCGCGGGCACGCTCACCGAACAGGGGGTCTTGCAAGAAGGTCCCACCGAGGTCTTGGCATCCGCCCCCGGCGGGGTGGACTCGAGCTGGACCTGCATGGCGGGTGGCGTCGGCTTGAAGGCGTCCCAGGAGAGCGAAGGCATCGAGGAGCAGCCGCCGAGGCTCGCTGCCGCCACGGCAATCGCGATGACACGACGCATGATCAACCCGTCTCCATTGCGGCCAAAGGCCACAATCCCCGGCCGAACCATAGGAGCGTCCGGACACCCGCGCAACGGGGCGGGTTCCCATCGTTAATTGATGGTTAACGGACCGATTGAGGAACATATTGAATAAAATCAGTGCCTTAATGCCGGCTTTCGTGGCAGTATAAGGGCTTCGACGGCCGCTGGCAGCTCGCGCATATGGCTGATCAGTCGATCCGGCTTGAGATCGGCGATCGGAATATCGGTATAGCCAAATCCGACCCCGATCACCGGGATGCCGGCGCGTCGCGCCACGCCGACATCCGGACCGGCGTCGCCAACCATGACGGTGGAGGACAATTGCCCGCCAGCGCGGGCGACCGTCTCGCGCAGGATGGCCGGGTCAGGTTTTGAGACGCCGAAAGTATCGGCGCCGCAAATCGCCGCAAATCGTGAGCTGAGCGCGAGCCGGTCGAGCAGCAGCTTCGACAACCATTCGAGCTTGTTGGTGCAGACTGCAAAGCGATATCCGCTGCTTTCGAGATCATCGAGCGCACCTTCCAGGCCTTCGAAGGGTTTTGAAAAATCGGCGATATGGGCGGCATAATGATCGATGAAGTCGCCGGTCAGGCGGCCGAGGTCTTGCGGGCTTACCAAGCGGCCGTCGAGCTCCAGTCCGCGCTCGATCAGCTTGCGGGCACCGGCGCCGATCATGTTGCGCGCGGCATGAAGCGGCACGGGGGACAAGCCCTCGCGTTCGAGAACGAAGTTGAGCGCATTGATCAGGTCGGGCGCCGTGTCGACAAGCGTGCCGTCGAGATCGAATACGATGGTCGCGGCTTGGGTCGGGGTTTTTGCCATGGCGCAGCGCTATCGATCTCCGCGCGATCGTGCAAGATCGATGTGCTAAACACCGCCAACTTCAAGGGTGTCGGGGAGGAGTTTCATGCGGGAGCTCAAGGGAAAAACGGCGTTCGTCAGCGGCGGAGCTTCCGGCATCGGGTTCGCGATGGCGAGGGCATTTGCGGCGGAAGGCATGAAGGTGATGCTCGCCGATGTCGAGCAAGGCGCGCTGGATCAGGCACTGAAGCAGCTCGGCGAGTTCGGCCCCACCGTGCGCGGCGTGGCCTGCGACGTCGCCGACCCCGATAGTGTCGAGCACGCCGCGCAGGCGGCGTTTGCGGCCTTCGGCAAGGTGCACGTCCTCTGCAACAATGCCGGTGTCGCCGGCGGCAGCGGCATCGACAATATCTCGCTCGATAATTGGCGATGGGTCCTCGACGTCAACCTGATGGGCGTGCTGCACGGCATCAGCAGTTTCCTTCCGCATATCCGCGCCCATGGCGAGGGCGGCCAGATCGTCAACACCGCGGCGATGGCTGGCTTGCAGGCCGGTCTCGGATTTAGCCCGTATGCCGCAAGCAAATTTGCAGTGGTCGCGATGTCAGAGGGGTTGGCAAGAGAGTTGAAGCCGCTCGGCATTGGCGTAACCGTCCTGTGTCCCGGGTTTGTGCGCACGCGCATCGGCGACAGCGGGCGCAATCGTGGGGAGCGCTACGGTCCGGCGCAGACGCCGGATCCCGCAAGCCAGGCGGGCGCGATGGCCGCGAATATTAGAATACGGCTGCAATCAGGGCTCGACCCGTCGGATATCGCTCGACAGGCGCTGACCGCGATCCGCGAGAACGAACTTTACGTGTTCACGCATCCGGACATGCGCGGCGAGGTCGATGAGCGGTTTGCCGCGATCCAAGCGGCACTGGACAAAGCGACGGCCGGTTAATCCAAAGTCACCCCGTTCCGGTCCATTCACGGCTATTCCCGCCCCGAAAACGACGCTAGACATGCCCCTGCCGGCGGCGGCCGGCATTTGAGGGGACGTCGGCACGTGACCATGGATGAGCTGAAACGGCAGGCGGCGACGCGCGCGCTTGAAGCGGTGCGCGACGGCATGAAGCTTGGCCTCGGGACCGGCTCGACCGCGAAGCATTTCGTCGAGCTGTTGGGCGAGAAGGTCCGCGCCGGGATGAAGGTCATCGGCGTGCCGACATCGGAAGCGACGCGTGCGGACGCGATGCGCTGCGGCATCGCCTTGACCACGCTCGATGACGTCGACCGGCTCGATCTGACCGTCGACGGCGCCGACGAGATCGATCCCAGGCTTGATCTGATCAAGGGCGGCGGGGGCGCATTACTGCGCGAAAAGATCGTCGCAGCCGCCTCTTATCGCATGATCGTGATCGCCGACGATAGCAAATGGGTCAGTGCTCTCGGCCGCTTTCCGCTACCGGTCGAAGTCATTCCGTTTGGTCTTGCCGCGACCCGGCGCGCTATGGCGGAGGTATTTGCGAAATGCGGCGTTTCCGGGCAAATGGTGATCCGGAAGGGCACGGACGGCCACGTTTTTGTCACCGATGGCGGCCACTGGATTGTCGATGCCCACCTCGGACGGATACAGGACGCATCACGCCTGGCTGGATTGCTGAGCGCGACACCGGGCGTTGTCGAGCATGGACTGTTCATCGGCCTTGCCAGCACGGCCATACTGGCGGGGCGGCAAGGCATTCGCGTCATCGAGCGGGACTAGCATTCTAGCGCCGCAACCTTAGGAGAACCGGAATGAAGAGCTATTTGAGAATCTTGCGGGCCGCGGGCCTCGCGTTGGGACTGGCCTTCGGCGCTGTTCCGGCGCCGGCGCAGCAGCCGGCCGCGCCCAAGCCTGCTTCGCCGGCCGCGCTCGCGGCGGCCAAGGAGATCCTTGCGATGAAGAACGCGAACCAGATGTACGTTAACGCCGTGCCCAACATCGTGGCGCAGACCAAGGATTTGCTGCTGCAGGCCAACCTCAACTACCAAAAGGACCTCAACGAGGTCGCCGTGATCGTCGCCCAGAGCCTGGCCGGCCGCGAGAAGGAAATCGGCGAGGGCATGGCGCAGGTCTATGCCAGCGAATTCACCGATCAGGAACTAAAAGACCTGGTGACGTTCTACAAATCGCCGCTCGGCCAGAAATTGCTCGTAAGCGAGCCCAAGGCTATCCAGCTCAGCATGGCCTATATGAACCAGTGGGCGCAAAGCTTTGCCGAAATAGTCAACGCCCAATTCCGCGCCGAGATGCGCAAGCGAGGCAAGCAGATTTGATTTGCATAGCGTTTTCGAGCGAAGTGGGAACCGGAAGAAAACGCGTCAAAAAATAGAATTCGGGCAGGATGACCATGGCTGAATTCGACGTCGACCTGTTTGTGATCGGAGGAGGTTCGGGCGGCGTTCGCGCCGCCCGCATCGCCGCCGGTCATGGCGCTAGCGTCATGGTCGCCGAAGAATACCGGATGGGCGGCACCTGCGTGATCCGCGGCTGCGTGCCGAAGAAGTTGTTCGTGATCGGCTCGCATGTGCGACACGAGATCGATGACGCCGCCGGCTTCGGCTGGACCATCCCGCCCGTCTCCTTCGACTGGCCGACGCTGGTTGCCAACAAGGACAAGGAGATCGCGCGGCTCGAGGGCCTCTACACCACCAATGTGGAAAAATCCGGCGCGCGCATCGTCAAGACGCGTGCGGTATTCGAGGATGCGCATAGGCTGCGGCTCGCTACCGGCGAGAGCGTCCGCGCGAAATACGTGCTGATCGCGACTGGAGGCGCCCCAAACCACGGGCCGACGATCCCCGGCATCGAACACGTGATCTCCTCGAACGAGGCCTTTCACCTGGCCGAGCTGCCGAGGCGCATCGTCATACAGGGCGGCGGCTATATCGCGCTCGAGTTCGCCTGCATCTTCGCGGGCTTCGGCAGCGATGTGACGGTGGTCTATCGCCGCGACAACATTTTACGCGGCTTCGACGATGACGTCCGCGCCCATGTCCGCGCCGAGCTGGAAATGCAGGGCATCACCATTCTGACCGGCTGCACCGTCGACAAGGTCGACAAGCACCTCAAGGAATTCACCTCGCATCTGTCGAACGGTTCAAGCCTCGCGTCGGACAAGGTGATGTTTGCGATCGGCCGGCATCCCAACGTCGGAGGTCTCGGCCTCGAGAGGGCCGGCGTCGTTATCGATCCGAACAACGGCGGTATCGCCGTCGACGGCTGGTCGCGATCGTCGGTGCCCAACATTTACGCGATCGGCGACGTCACCCACCGCCTCAATTTGACGCCGGTCGCGATCCGCGAGGGCCACGCGTTCGCCGATACCGTGTTCGGCAAGCATCCGGTTCAGGTCGATCATTCGAGCATCCCGACCGCGGTGTTCTCGCAGCCTGAAATCGGCACGGTGGGGCTGACCGAGGTCGAGGCCCGCGCGCAGTTTTCTCATGTCGACGTCTACAAGACCGCGTTCCGGCCGATCAAGTCGACGATGTCCGGCCGCGACACGCGCATCCTGATGAAGCTCGTGGTCGACAGCACTTCCGATCGCGTGCTCGGATGCCATATCGTCGGCGATACCGCGGCCGAGATTGTGCAGGCGGTCGCCATCGCCGTCAAAATGAAAGCGACCAAGGCCGATTTCGACGCTACCTTCGCGCTGCATCCGACGGCCGCGGAAGAGCTCGTGACCATGCGCGCGCCGACCGCGCGATATGTGCGCGAGGCGGCCGCGGAATAGTTTCGGGCAGGCGATATCAGGGCAGGAATTTTACGCCGAAGATGTTGCCGCGACTCCAGACGACTTCGCATGGCTGGCGGGTCGGATGGGCCGGTACAAGCGCTAATGCGAACTTGTCGCTGACAGCGATCGCAGCATCGGTCATGATTTTGGCGCCGCCCGGCGCGACGTCCAACACGAAGCATTCGTGCCTCGTTCCGTCGTCGAACGAAATCCAGGCCGGCTGTTTATGCGTTTGCCGTCGCGGTTCACGCTGTACCTTTGGCCTTGGCTTATCAATGATCATGGTGACATCCGTCGTTGGACCAGAGCGTGAGACTTGCGTGTCGGCCGGGCGATCGTCAAAGCTGGTCATCAGATTGCAGGTGATTTCGTTAAGTTCCCGTTAGGTTCTTGCCTTGAAATTTATTGGTTTTACGCTTTGCGGCAGATGTCCGTAGGCCGCCTGCAACGGCCGCGGATGATGATCCCGGGTCCGGTGCGCGCAAAATACCCCGTCACGCAATTGCGGGCATCCTGCCGAACACGCAATCCAGCGCCGTGCGCAAGACTTCCGACGGATTCGAAGCGCGGGAACGGCTGCGCCAGGCGACATGGCCGTCGGGTCGCACCAGCACCGCGCCATCGCTGTCGACGCCGTAAGCCTTGTGCCAGCTCGCCTCGGGGTCGCCGAGATCTCCGTCCTGTCCGACGGTATAGGCAAGCAGCGGAGGCCGCGACGGGCCGATCGCTTGCGCCGCCCGTTGCCATGTCTCGCCGTCGGAGCCGGCCAGCAGCACGAAGTGCGGGCCGAACAGGTCGATGGTCGAGATTTGCTCGTTGCCGCGTTTGAGCCAGACATGGGGCGCGCGGCTTCCGGGCCGGGCAGAGGGCACATATTCGGTGACCGGATCGTCGAGCACGACCCGTGGCGTGCCGTCCGGCATGACCGCCGTCGATTCATAGCAGGCCCCGAAGATAAGCCCCTGTTCGTTCAAAAACTCCGGTCGCGGCAGGACCTTGCTTTGCCGCGCGTTGCGTCCCATCGACAGGGCATTGGCCAGTGCGTTCTGGGTGACAATCCGGCCGAATGGCTGGCGTTCGGCGTGGTAGCTGTCGAGTAGCCTGTCGTCGGCTCTTCCGCCGATCACGGCGGCGAGCTTCCAGGCCAGATTGTGAACGTCCTGCACCCCGGTGTTGAGGCCAAAACCCCCGGTCGGCGGCATCTCATGCGCCGCGTCGCCGGCCAGGAAAACGTCGCCGAGGCGATAATGGTCGGCAACGATGGCAGAGGCTTCCCACGGGCTGATGCCCAGAACCGATACGGCAAGGTCGGGCAACGCCGCGCCCTTGCGGATCAAGGCCGTACAGAATTCCGGGGTGAAGTCCTGCGGCTGCCAGCCGAATTTTTGGGGGCTGTGGATCAGGAAACCCCAGCGATCTGTGCCGTTGATCGTGAGGAAGGTGGCGCGCAGGTCTTCCTGCTCCACAAAATACAGCGCGGCGGGCCGGTGTTCGACCCATCGGGTGAGATCGGCGTGGAACAGAATATTGACGCTGTCGTAGACTTTCTCCTCGCCGGTCATCTTCACGTCCAGCGCGCGTCGCACCCGGCTTTGCGCGCCCTCGGCGGCGATCAGATAGCGCGCCGTGAAAGGCTGCTGCGCTCCTGTCGTGCGGTCGGTCAATGTGCCCGTGACGGCACCGCGCCGCTGGCTGAACGAGGTCAGCTCGGTATTGAAGCGCAGCGCTTCCGGCCCTCCGGCTTCCTCCGCAAACCGGCGAATGACCGGTTCAAGGTCGTCCTGGGCACAAAGGCAATTCCTGACGGATGTCACAGCCATGTTCTTTGCCGTGGCGCGACCGGGCACGCGACGCTCGATCTCCTCGCCGGCAAGGGATTCGGTCCAGACGATCAGCCCCAACCGTCCTTCCGGCAACCCTGCGTTCCTGACCGCGGTATCAATGCCGCATTGTCGGAAGACTTCCATGGTGCGGGCATTGATGCCGCGTGCTTTGGGCGTCAGCGCCGTGCCCGGGTGACGTTCGACGAGCAGCGAGCGCACGCCGTGCTGGGAGAGCAGCAATGAGGCGGTGAGGCCGACCGGACCGCCACCGGAAATGAGGACGGGGATGTCGAGCATCTCTTCTCCTTGTTTGGATTTGCGTGCCTGAATTATCCGATATCCATCGGCTTGCCATGGGGCTCCCGGCGAAAGCTGAAAATTGCGATCAGCGCCGCAAATTCGCAAGCCGCGAGGAACAGGAAGGCGGGTGCGATAGCATCGGCGGTCGCCTTCGGCGAAACCACATCGTTGCTTCCTGCGATCAGCGCCAGACAAACGGGTCCCAGGATCTTGCCTACACCGTTGGCGGCCTGCGCCAGTCCAAAGGCCCGGGCGCCAAGCGAGACCGGAAACACCTCGACAACATACGGAGTGATGTTGGAGAAGGAGCCGCTGTAGAACGCCGCGCCAAAAACCACCAGAAGCGCAAACACCGACCAGCCGCCGATGAACTCGCGATAAAAAACGAAAATCGCCAGCATGATCAGGACCGACATGAAGGTTCCGACCAGTGCGGCGCGGCGGCGCCCGATATAGAGCGGCAGAAACGAAAACAGCACGCGGCCGAGTATCGAGGCGATGCTTGCGTAGACGAAATACTGCGCGGCCTCGTGCGCCGTGATCTTCAGAAGCTGGGACAGAATAGTGGGTCCCCACAGCGCCACGCCATAGGTGCCGGTCGATATCCCGGTCCAGATAACGACGACCCACCAAAATCGCTTCGGGTCCTGGAATAGCTCCGACAACGACGCCGGCTTCCTGGCCGGTGCGATCGCGGTCGGCAATGCGACGGCTTGCTCGGGAACGCCGGCTAGCTTGGCGGCCTCTCGCCGCGCGTCGGCGTTGCGGCCGCGCGACAACAGCCAGCGCACCGATTCCGGCGCAATCCACGCGATCAACAGCGAAGTGACGATCGGCGTCGCACCGGTGGCCGCAACGCCGCGCCATCCGATCACCGGCAGCAGGTTGGCCGAAATCATCGCGGCGAACATCGTGCCGAGCGCAACCGGCACGACCATCATGCTGGAAACGAAGGTACGGTGTCTGGTCGGCGTGATCTCGACCACCAGAGGATTCTGGGCGCTCACCGCGGCAATCGATCCAAAGCCCACGACGAAACGCAGCATGGAAAACACAATCCAGGCGCCGTCCGGTATCAGTGCGCATCCGGCGGCGCCAAGCGAAAAGATCAAGCCACCGCCCCAAATCGTCTTCTTGCGCCCGACGGTATCGGCGATCCGGCCGCCGACAAGTGAGCCGAAGATGGCGCCGACCCCGGACGACAGCAGCATGATCGCGCCCTGGCCGTAGGTGAGATGCCAGCCGGGCGCGAGCACCGAGACGAGATAGCCTACCAGGAAGAAGTCGTAGAATTCGAACATCTCCTGCAGGACGAGTAGCGCGATCGTCAGATAGTAGCGCGGCGTGAGATTGGACTTCTCGATTCCGCTCAGCCAGTCCTGTGCATCACCTTTGGGATGATCGTGGCCGGCTCTGTGGATTTTGTCCGGAACGCTGCCGTGGGCGGCGCCTTGAGCGTCGAGCGACACATCGGCCATCTCTCTCCCCAGACGCCCGGCTGCCCGCCGTCCTGCGCGTCGGTTTGAGAGTGCCGAGACGATCCTCGATAAAATTAGCACCGGTAATTGAAAACACAATCGCTCACGACACCGAAAAATCCAAGGCCGCAATCCTGCGCTCGGGATGGACCAGATTCGCTCGAACAGGTTTGCCTGACCTGCCGTTGTTTCTCTTGGCAACGTCAGCAGTATTGGTCAGCAACTGGCCGCGCGATGCGGCATGCTCGTTCCACGCCCGCCCGGTTTTTCGCCTGCTACCGGCACCTGAGAGTACGGCACGCCTGATCCGCAAGGAGCATCACATGCCCCCAGCTCATACCCGCTCCGATCCATCACTGCTTCCGATTGAACGGCCATGCTGTCCGAAGTGTCGGGCGGAAGACCCGCAACGCGCAGTGGCAAAACAGCCGCCTCACTTCGCCGATATAGTTGCATCATGAGAGTTGGCGGGGGCGGGTCAGTCGTTTTGTCGGACCAATAGACCCGCCCCCGTGTACTTGCGCCGTCACCTCATTAACTTGATGCGGGTCACTTGATGCAGGTCTTGTCAGCCGCCAAAGCTGTCTCTGCTGACGCGTGTGTCGGATGAGCGGTACCGACAACCTTCCAGTTGCCGCCAGCGGCAGGCTGCGCATTGACAACTTGGCACTTCATCGTCGCGGTATCTTGAGTCAGGTAAAACGAGGAAGCACCTGATGGCGGGGCTTGACCGACAGTCTTGTCCGGTTCAGCTGCGAAGCAAGGTGCAGCGAATGCGATAGTAGCGACCGTCGCCAAGAGAATCTTCTTCATGATGTCTACCAGTTGTCGTGCGTCCATCATTGGACAGGAGGCAAATAGAGCCGGCCGATAAAGGTTCCTGCGATGGCGGATTTGTTTTTGCCATCCACCCGAGGATCGCAGTCCTTCCGCTGAGTGGACTTCTCGTCCCGCTGCGATCCAATCCAGCCGCAAGCTCGAACACGGACGATTGGAGAGGCGCTCGCCGCCACGCTCGCGTGAGGTCAGTTGTTTGGTTAATCCGTGCTTCCGCGAGCACGCTTGCATCACGCGACTGATGACACTCACGAACCTGCTCCTGGAACCATTGGTTCGCGAGCCTGTTAGTCTTTTGACACAATCAACTTTGGAGAAATGCCATGAATAATCTCGCGATCTCTCTGGCAGTCGGCGCAAGTGCGCTCTTCATGACTGCTGCTTCCGCCGCACCGTTTTCCACCAACGTGCCAGTCTCACAGCAAAGCAACATTCACAACGTTCGCATGGTCTGCAATGAAAGCGGCAGCTGCTGGCTCGAACGTGGTGATGGCCGTGTCATCGTCGGTGAGCCCCGTGATGCATACGGATACGCCCCTCCCGAGCGTTATATCGAGCGCCGACGCTATGAAGGACGCTATGAAGACCGTGGCATCGGTTTCCGCGCTCCCGGCGTGAGCATTGGCATCGGCGGCGGCGACCGCTACTGACGACATTGATGAAAGACGTCATGTTCGAGAGCCGCGGATCAGTCCGCGGCTTTTTCTTGAGGTCGATGCGCAATCTCAAATGGCGCAGGCCGATTGCCTGTCCGCCTGCTAAACGGGCCGCTTGATCCGGAGCGCCCGAAAGAAAACGACCCCAGCACGGGGGGCGAGCTGGGGCCGTCGTTCATCGGATGTTATGGGGGCATTACACCCGGTCTTGCATTACCAAGTAACTCCGGCAACATTGGTTCCAAGCACACGGTTTTGATTTACCAGGGCGGGTGCCCAATTATTAACGGCTGGCAAAGACGCCGAAGCCTGCTGGCCGGCCATCGACCCATACACCAACAAACCTGAAACGATGACTTTCAATTATTGCTGTTTCGCGATCGCCCCAATGACCGCATCTGGTCGCGCGTACAAGGAGGCTTCTGATGAACCAGCATCCCGGTAAAAAGAGCGTCCCTCCGTCCGTGGGCGCAGATGTGAGTGGTATCGAGACGCTGCTCAACCGCAATCTTCCGGAAGTTTTCGGTGAAGGTGATCCGGCTCGCCGAAGGGCCGCAATTGGGGAACTCTACGCCGAAGATTGTGTGCTGTGCGTGCCGCCCGGCACTTTCGTCGGTCACGACGCACTGGACAAGTTTGCCGGCGATCTCCGAGCGACGCATCCCCACTATGTTTATACGCCTCATGGCGCGCCCCAGGTTCTGCACAATTCGGGACGGCTGGCGTGGGGCTCGGGGCCGAAAGGCGAAGCGCCCCAGTACACCGGTGTGGATTTCATCATCGCACGGGACGGCAAGATCGCGGCTCTTTATGTCTACCTCGACTCGCCGCCCACATAGAGCAGCCCTACCTATCAAGTCTATAATTCCCCAAATCAGGGCAGCGCGCAGTGTCGGACCAACTCGGTCACGCCAAGGGCGGATGCTGTGCAAAATTGCCCAGATGTCGTTCGTTTGAGCGGCGTGCCGCCAACCATTCTAGCGAGAAACCTGTGCAATTTTGCTCAGCGCTAGCGGAAGATAACCGATAGGCTCAGGTAACAGGCGCCCTCCGAACCGATGCGACGAGCAGGCTCGGCAATTGGCTTGAACCACCAGCAATGCTGGCTCATCCAGGAAATCTCACTTTGACCATCAGGACCACGCGGAGCACCGTCTCGTTCAGTAGTCCGTTCACCCTTCGTAACCTGGAGGGCGTTCAGCCTGCCGGTGATTATGTTGTCCTCATCGACGACGAACTGATCGAAGGACTGTCGAGAGTTGCCTATCGGCGATTGGTAACCCTGTTTCAAACGCCGGCGATTTCTGCCTCGCAGCGACAGATTCAGTCTTTTTCGATCAGCCAGACGGAGCTGGACGCCGCGCTCATGAAGGACCAGAATCAAACGATCGTGAAGCACTGAGCCGATGCGAGCCGTATCGCGATTTATTGCCGCGCTCGTCCGTGGAGGGCATCCATGGCTTCGCCATTGGAGCGGCCTATTCAAACCGGAAGGACATCGATGTCCCTGACATTTCCGAATTACAGCCGAAGTTACGACCGAACCCGGCAGGCTGTGCGATTTTGGGGGTATGACACCTCGATCGAATATTCCTTCTTTGTCACCGTCGCTGCCCTTGAGCGGGTGGAACCGGATCTCAGGCGTGACGAGGAGGGCTTTCTCGGTGCGTTCGATGCAAATCGCGATCTGATTTGCCAGACGGCCGCGGCGGTGCATTCGCGGGGCCGCAAAAGCTACGAGCTGGTTGGTACAGATTTTTAAGGTAGATTCGCTGCGGAGGAGGTATAATCACGCAGCGAGGATCTCATGCCAAAGGATCTCATGTCAAAAGCGGCGAAGACCCTATTTGATCCAAAACTCTTTCTCGCCATGGTCGGCGAGGGCAAAACCATTTTGAAATTTGACAGGAACCAGGTTGTCTTCGCGCAAGGAGACGCCGCAGATACCGTCTTCTATATTCAAAAGGGAAGGATCAAGGTTCTCGTTGTCTCCGAGCAGGGCAAGGAAGCCGTGGTCGGAATCCTGGAACCTGGACAGTTCTTTGGCGAAGGATGCCTCAATGGCCATCCGTTGCGGATTTCAACAACCACGGCCCTGGAAGAATGCCTGATCACCTCGATCGCGAAAGACGCAATGCTAAGGGTGCTTCACAGCGAGCCAAAGTTTTCGGAATTGTTCATGGCCTATCTCCTGAGCCGCAACAGCCGCATCGAGGAAGACCTGATCGACCAGTTGTTCAATTCCAGCGAGAAGCGACTCGCGCGGCTTCTCCTTCTCCTGGCAAATTTCGGAAAGGAAGGTACCCCACAACCCATCGCCGCGCAGGTCAGCCAGGAAACGCTGGCAGAAATGATCGGCACAACACGTTCCCGTGTCAGCTTTTTCATGAATAAGTTTCGCAAGCTCGGCTTCATCTCCTACAACGGGACGATCGAGGTCCATAATTCGCTCTTGAACGCGGTCTTGTACGACAAACCTGAAATAAGGCGGGACGAGTGAGGCAGCCGGGCAGAAAGATCGAAACGCTCCTGCGCGCCGCGGAACATTAAGTGCGTCGTTTCGTTGCCAATCGGGGCAGTCAGCCCCATCATCATTACGAGATGTGACGATCATAACCTCGGGAACGAGGCCATTTGTTCTTTAACGACGTGAGGCTTCCAAATGAGAAAAACAATTACACTGGCCGACGAAACTCAGCCAAGAAGTATTCAAAGAGCGGATGTGCCGCCTGCCGAGGGCTTCTCGTTGGTGGTCGACGGTCACTTCAAGACCAACTACGATGAGGAAAAGGCCGCTCGAGAGGCCGGCGCTGAACTGTTCGGCAGGTTTCCGATGTTGCAGGTCTTGATTTACGATGCTGCGACAAAGAAGAGGTCCGCTTTGCAATAGATTGCCGCCGAGGATCCGGGTCGGGTAATTCGCGACTGGTCGCGCGCGCGCCAGGGACGTGACGGGTTTCGTGAAGATACGCTCCAAAATCGCCTTGTTCGAGACAAGACCCGTCGGGCGGTTCTCTTGCAGCATCGATTTTTCGATGTTGATGTTTCGCGCTTACGGTGCACAATCGGCGAGTATCGCAGGACAGAGTCCTCCGTCTGAGCGCGTCAAACGTTGGGAAAGATGGTGCCTGTTGGACTAGCGTGTGCGGCAATTCGGCTGGCAGTCGTTCGACGGCGGGGTGTAGCGGCTTCGCTGCTCGCCGTATTTGTGACTTCCCTCGGCACGGTGTCCACCCACCCAGCCGAGCCGAGCTGAAGGATATCCAGAACGAACCATCAAGATCGTTGTTCCGTTTCCGGCCGGAGGACCGACCGATGTTGCCGCCCGATTGGTCGCGCAGTCGCTCTTCTCGAGCCTCGGCCATAGCGTCATCGTCGAAAATCAGTCCGGCGCAGGCGGAAGAATTGGCGCCAAGGTGGTCGCGACCGCGCCTTCGGACGGCTACACGTTGTTGCTCGGCGGGAGCAACGTGAATGCGATCACGGGCGCGATCTATCGCAATTTAGGCTTCGACCCGATCAAATCGTTCGCGCCGATTGCTGCGATCTATGCCGACTCCCTGGCGCTTGCCCTATGCCGCACGTGCCGGCCGACACCTGGGAGGAGCTTGTCAAATACGCGAAGGATCATCCCGGACAACTGAAGTATGGCGCCCCTCCCGGCATCTACACGCACTTTGCGGGCGAGTTCTTCAAGACCAAGACCGGTACCGAGATTTTGTTCGTGCCCTACAAGGGCGGAGCGCCGGCCGTGACCGACGTGCTCGGCGGACATATCGACATGGTTTTCGGCAACAAGTCCACGCTGTTGGCGCACTTCAAAGAGCAGAAACTCAAGGCGCTCGCCGTGACCAGCCGCCTTCGTTGGCCGGAGCTGCCGCAAACGCCGACGATGGAGGAAGTCGGCCTATCGGGATTCCCGTCGGAGGTCATATTCGGCTTGCTGGCGCCGGCAGGGACTCCCGTGCCAATCGTTCAACAGCGATCAACCAAGGACTGCAGTCGGCAGAGGTCCGCGCCAGCCTGGATGCTCTCGGCGTGGACGCAAGGGGTGGAACCGCCGATCAGTTCGCCGCAGCGCTGGAAGAGCAAGCACGCCAGTGGAAAGCGGTCATAGACGAGGCCGGCATCAAGATGGAGTAAGGCGCCGTACTTGCCGCCTGGCGAGAAGGCTTGCGGGCGCTCTCTGATCGACAGGCCCGTTGAGGCGGTAACTGCCACTTCAGCAGAGCCCGGGGCAAATCAGTTTGATCAATTCGCCCCGACTCATCTCGCTGGTCCGGCCTCGACGGCGCCAAACCGCCTGCGCCTGAAAGCCAATTTCTTGAACGGATTTAAGCTCATTTCCGGTCCTGGCCCTGAAAATATTGCTTTGCGAAAATCAGAAATTGTGGTACGTTTCTCGTGTTCCGCCTCGACAAGAGGGGCGCTCGCGATCGTCACGAAACGTGGGGCGGGATGCAATGGACGCGGAGGTGCCGCCGAGCAGACGGGCGAGGGGGATGCCGACGAAATTGAACATGGTGTAGACGCGGTAGCGCTCGGGCGAGGCCATCAGCTTCCAGTATCCGGGCTGGGCCGCGATCAGAAGCGCGCGACACGTCGCGGTTGTTGGAAAGAAGCCCGAGCACCTGGCCGCCAAAGGAATGGCCGACATAGCCGAGTGGAAGGTTGTGGTAGCGCTCGCGCATCCAGGTGACCGCGGCGGTGATATCGAGCGCCGCCCAGTCCGACATCGAGGCCTTGAAACCGACCAGCGATTTCGGCTGGTTATAGCCTTCCATCGACTTCTGCCTGGAATTGCCGATACCGCGGTAGTCGTAGGTCAAAACCGCGCAGCCGCGGTGCGCCAGGTAGCCCGCAAAGCCGCGATAGATCTTGCGCGGCACGGCGGTTGCCGAATTGATCAGGACGGCGTGGCGCTTGATGCCGCGGGGCAGGAACAGGGTCGCCGCGAGCGGGTATCCGTCGGTGGAGGGCACGGTAATGTCGTCGGCGAAAACGTCGTCCAGCGCAGCTTCGCTCACCGCGATTCCCCCGTGCTTCTCCTTGGCCTCGAGCAGATGCGAATTGGGCTTTTGCCGCAAGGGCTTGTCTCGGCGAGGTGAATTGCAACTAGCGGTTCGGCGCCAGGCTGTGTATAACGCTGCGCTTCACTCTCCATTGGTAAGTAGCGGTTTTTGCTACAGGAGTTAACGTCATGTCCGAGCGATGGACACCCGATAGCTGGCGCGCCAAACCGGTGTTGCAAGTGCCCGACTATCCCGACGCCAAGGCGCTCTCCGACGTCGAGGCGCAGCTTGCGACGTTTCCGCCGCTGGTGTTTGCAGGTGAGGCCCGCAACCTGAAAAAGGCGCTGGCGCGCGTTGCCAAAGGCGAAGCCTTCCTGCTGCAGGGCGGCGACTGCGCCGAAAGCTTCGCCGAACACGGCGCCAACAATATCCGCGACTTCTTCCGCGTCTTCCTGCAGATGGCCGTGGTCTTGACCTATGCCGGCGCGGTGCCGGTGGTGAAGCTCGGCCGCATCGCAGGCCAGTTCGCTAAACCGCGCTCGTCCCCGACCGAAACGGTCAACGGCGTCGAGCTGCCGAGCTATCGCGGCGACATCGTCAACGACATCGCGTTTACGGCGCAGGCGCGTACGCCCGATCCGCAGCGTCAGTTGATGGCCTACCGCCAGTCGGCGGCGACGCTCAATTTGCTGCGCGCGTTTGCCACCGGCGGTTTCGCCAATCTCGGCAGCGTGCACCAATGGATGCTCGGTTTCCTGAAGGATTCCCCGCAATCGCGGCGTTACCGGGAGCTGGCCGACCGCATTTCCGAGGCGCTGAATTTCATGCGCGCCTGCGGGCTTGACCTCGAAAGCCATCCGGAGTTGCGCGCGACCGATATCTATACAAGCCATGAAGCGCTGCTGCTCGGTTACGAGCAGGCCTTCACCCGAGTCGATTCCACGACCGGCGACTGGTATGCGACCTCGGGCCACATGATCTGGATCGGCGATCGCACCCGCCAGATCGACCACGGTCATGTCGAATATTTCCGCGGCATCAAGAATCCGATCGGCCTGAAATGCGGGCCCTCGCTCAAGCCCGACGATCTGTTGCGGCTGATCGAGGTGCTCAGTCCCGACGACGAGCCGGGGCGGCTGACGCTGATCAACCGGTTCGGCGCGGACAAGGTCGGCGATCATCTGCCGAGCCTGATCCGCGCCGTGCAGCGCGAAGGCCGCGTGGTGGTTTGGTCATGCGATCCGATGCACGGCAATACCATCGCCTCGAACACCGGCTACAAGACGCGGCCCTTCGACCGCATCCTGTCGGAGGTGAAGTCGTTCTTTGCGATCCACGCGGCGGAAGGCAGCCATGCCGGCGGCGTGCATCTGGAGATGACCGGACAGGACGTCACCGAATGCATCGGCGGCGCCCGCGCCATCACCTACGAGGGTCTCAGCGACCGCTATCATACCGTCTGCGATCCCCGGCTCAATGCCGAACAATCGATCGACATGGCTTTCCTGATCGCCGAATTGCTCAAGCAGGAGCGCGGCGGCAAGGCGAAGCCGGTGCCGGCGGCTGCGGGATTTTAAGTTGCTGCGATTCTGGCGGGCCACCATCAACACGCGAAACGGCCTAATCTTTGCGTTCCGCTCCGAGCAGGCCGTCCGCGAGGAATTGGGTGCGCTGGTGCTCTCGCTGCCGCTGGCGTGGCTGATCGGCGCCACCACCATGCGGCGCGTCGAACTTGTTGCGACCGTGGTCCTGGTGCTGGTGATTGAACTGCTCAATACCGCGATCGAAAAGCTCGCCGACCGGCTCACCACCAATCACGACCCGCAGATCGGGCGGGTCAAGGACATGGGCTCGGCGGCGGTCGGCGTCGCGCTGGTGATGGCCGGCCTGTTCTGGCTGTTCGCCCTCGCCGAGCGCATGGGCGCGATCTAAAGCCGGCAATTGCAGTTTGACCTGATGCGGTGCACCATCCTCCCATGACCGCTCAATTCACGATCACGCTGGCCCAGCTGAACCCGACGGTCGGCGACGTGGAGGGTAACGCCACCAAGGCGCGTGCCGCGCGCGCGCGGGCGCAGGCCGATGGTTCCGATCTTGTGGTGTTTCCGGAATTGTTCATCGCCGGCTATCCGCCGGAGGATCTGGTGCTGAAGCCGGCGTTTCAGTCGGCATGCCGCGCCGCAGTCGAGGCACTGGCGCGGGAAACCGCTGACGGCGGCCCGGCCGTGCTGATCGGCAGTCCCTGGGTCGAGGACGGCAAGCTCTACAATGCCTGCGCGCTGCTCGACGAGGGACGGGTCGCAGCGATCCGCTTCAAGGCCAATCTGCCGAACTACGGCGTGTTCGACGAGAAGCGCCTGTTCGCGCGCGGGCCCGCTGCCGGGCCGGTGACGGTCCGCGGCGTGCGGGTCGGCGTTCCCATTTGCGAGGATGTCTGGGTCGAGGAATCCGAGGACTATGAAAACGTCGTCGAGTGTCTCGCCGAGACCGGTGCCGAGATCGTGGTGGTGCCGAACGGCTCGCCTTACGCGCGCGACAAGGGCGATATAAGGCTCTCGATCGCGGTGGCACGGGTCACCGAAAGCTCGCTGCCGCTGGTCTATCTCAACCAGGTCGGCGGCCAGGACGAACTGGTGTTCGACGGCGCGTCGTTCGCGCTGAACGGCGATCTTTCGGTCGCTGCGCAACTGCCGGCGTTCGAAGAAAGCATCACGACGTTGCGCTGGAGCAAGAGCGAGGCCGGCTGGCGCTGCAACGGGCCGATGGCGCCGCTCGCCGAGGGTGACAAGGCCGATTATGCGGCCTGCGTGCTGGGACTGCGCGACTATGTCCGCAAGAACGGATTTCCCGGCGTGTTGTTGGGCGTGTCCGGCGGCATCAACTCGGCGCTGTGCGCGGCGATTGCGGTCGACGCGCTGGGCGCCGAGCGCGTCCGCGGCGTCATGCTGCCGTTTCGTTTCACCGCGCAGGTCTCGCTCGACGATGCGGCCAAGCTGGCAAGCGCGCTCGGCATCCGCTACGAGGTGCTGCCGATTGCCGACGCGGTCAACGGTTTTGAGAAAATCCTGTCCGGCACCTTCGCGGGCCTGCCGCGCGACATTACCGAAGAGAATTTGCAGGCCCGGGCGCGCGGCACGCTGTTGATGGCGATCTCGAACAAGACCGGCGCGATGGTGGTCACGACCGGCAACAAGTCGGAAATGTCGGTCGGCTACGCCACGCTCTATGGCGACATGAACGGCGGCTTCAATCCGATCAAGGATCTCTACAAGAGCGAAGTGTTTCGGCTCTCCGCCTTGCGCAATTCGTGGAAGCCGGACGGCGCGCTCGGCCCGTCAGGCGAAGTCATTCCGGTCAACATCATCACCCGGCCGCCGACTGCGGAGCTGCGCGAAAACCAGACCGACCAGGATTCGCTGCCGCCCTACGACATGCTGGACGCAATCCTGGAACGGCTGGTCGAGCGCGAGGAGCCCTTGGCCTCGATCATCGCCAGCGGCTTCGATCGCGACGTGGTGACGCGGGTCGACCGGCTGCTCAACATCGCCGAATACAAGCGGCGGCAGGCCGCGCCCGGCGTCAAGGTCACGCACAAGAATTTTGGCCGCGATCGCCGCTATCCCATTACCAACCGCTTTCGCGATCCAGGCCAGGCGTTGCCCGAACCTGACGAGAAGCTGGTGTCGCGGGCCGGCCGGGCCTCGGCTGAGGCCTTCGACGGATAGCTTCAGCGCGTCGTCGAATTATTGGGGAGAAAAGTCGGGCCGACCGAACGGATCGGCTTGTCCTTGGCGGCACCCGCTGAATCCGTGGGAGTTGACGTGCCAGGGGCGGGCGCGGTCGCTGTGCCGGCGGCCGCAGGAGGCACAGCGCCTTTCTTGGCGGCGGCAGGCTTGCCCTGCGGCCGCTGCATCTTCTTCGCGCTCTCTTCGGTGACGATAATATCGCCCTGTTGTTCGGCGGCGGCCTTGTCGTCGATCGATTTCAACGCTTCGGACCAGGTCTGACCGGGAGCCTTGCAGGCGCAGGACGGATTGAACTCCTGGCGGAAGCGGAACGCATTCGGAAGCGCGGTATAAGGCTGGCCGTTGACGGAGACCGCCTGGTTCATGTCCTCGCCGGGATTGCGGTAAGAAAACAGCGTCGCTTCGGTCGCCGGACAAAGCGCCTTGCAGGTCTTCTCGTCGTCGGGAAATCGCGCGGGAACTGTTGCGAACGAAACCGGGAAATAGGCGCCATCACAGGTGCGCACACAGACCGTGCGATAGGTCCCCGACGGCGGCCCGAGGTCTGCGCCGGGCATGCCCGGATTGTTGTTGCCGAACAGACTGCTCAGGAAGGAGCCCGGGCCTGATCCGGATTGCGACACGGCGTTGGCGTATTGCGGCCCGCAATTATTCTGCGCCAGCGCGAGCAATACCGGGCGGCGCTGGTTTTCGCGATCAGCGCCGCCGATACCACCGGTGCGCAGCCGCTCGAGGCTGGTGGTGATCTGATCCAGATTGCCTCGCATCTGCTGGATCTGGTTGTTGACCGGACCGCACTGCGCCGATCGGCCTGAGAATAGCGAGAAAAATCCGGAACTGTCGCAGCCCATGCGCCTGGCTTGCTGGGTAGCGTGATCGAGTTCGCCCTGTTGCTTGGCCTGGGCCTCCTGATAGCGGCGGATCTGATCGTCCTTGGCGGGATCGCCGCTGCCGCCACCGCGATCAATCGTCGCCAGTTGCGCTTCCAGCCGCGGGCACATCGAATTGCCCGCTGGGCCTTGCGGGGGCGCGGGCGTTGCACCCGGATCCATCTGCGCAAAGGCGCCGGAACCGAGCGCTAGACAGCCGATGAGGGCGGCGCAGGCCAGGATTCGTCCAAGGAGGAGGGTCGTCAACGATCTCGCCATATCCGGCCGTTACCAGGATTTCCGCCGCGGCTCTTCATGCCGCCACAAATGCGCGCCTCACATAGCCGCTTCCCGCGGCAGCGTCACGTCGTTTCCGGGGCACCGATATGGCAGAAAAGCCCTTTTCCAGGTAGACTTTAGCGTTGGCAGGTGATGGCGACATATTCATCGCAAACGCCCCGCCTGCAGTCCTCGCCGGCTTTGGGCACCGATCCCGTGATTTCATCCAGATCGACGCGACGGTAGGACGAGGCTTGGGCAAAATCTCGTGACTTGCAATAGGACAGGGCGGCATGGGCGCCGCATTTGTCGCCCTTGGCGAGGCACTGGTCGACGCCGTAGCCGTCGGCCTGGTTGGCAATGATGAAAACTTTGGTTTCGGCCGACGCTTGCGATGCGGCGAGGAGAGACACACAGGCCAAAAGCGCCGGGAAGGATCGCATGATGCACCGATGGATGAGTGGGCCACCCTCATTCAATAAACCCGAAAGATTAAGAATGATTAACCTTAGGCTCTGGCGCTTTGATTTCGAGGGTGGAAATCCGACCCCAACCTCCTCTTGACGCCGCGCCCCGATGGCCCCATGCTGGAAAAATGAACGGTTTCCTCGCCATCTGCAGCATTTGCCGCGAGATTATTAGCTAGCGATTCGCTGGCTGAGGCCGTCTTTTCTCACACAGAGATCACTGGACGCCCGGCCGCAAGGCATACGGGATATCCATGCAATTACGCCTGTACGATACGTTGACCAAGGAAAAGCGGCCGTTTGTGCCGCTCGATCCCGAAAACGTGCGCATGTATGTGTGCGGACCGACGGTCTACGACTTCGCCCATATCGGTAATGCGCGCCCGGTGATCGTGTTCGACGTGCTGTTCCGCCTGCTGCGGCATCTCTACGGCGAGCGTCACGTCACTTACGTCCGCAACATCACCGACGTCGATGACAAGATCAACGATCGCGCCGCACGGGATTTTCCGCAGCTATCGCTGAACGAGGCGATCCGCAAGGTGACCGAAGTCACCGAGAAGCAATTCCATGAAGACGTCGACGCGCTCGGCTGCTTGCGGCCGACGGTCGAGCCGCGCGCCACCGAACATATCGCGGAGATGCGCGCGCTCATCGAGAAACTGGTGGCGGGCGGCTTTGCCTATGTCGCCGAGGATCACGTGCTGTTCTCGCCTCAGGCGATGAACGCGGCAAATTCGGTGCTGCCGCGCTATGGCGCGCTCGCGAACCGCACGCTGGACGAGATGATCGCGGGCGCCCGCGTTGATGTCGCGCCCTATAAGCGCGACGCTACCGACTTCGTGCTGTGGAAGCCGGCAAAACCGGGCGAGCCGTCATGGCCGTCGCCGACGGGCATCAAGGCTGCGGGCCGTCCAGGCTGGCATATCGAATGCTCGGCGATGGCGTGGAAGCATCTTGGCGAACAGTTCGACATCCATGGCGGCGGCATCGATCTGGTTTTTCCGCATCACGAAAACGAACTCGCGCAGAGCTGCTGCGCGTTCCATTCAAGTCGCATGGCGAACATCTGGATGCACAACGGCTTTCTGCAGGTCGAGAGCGAGAAGATGTCGAAGAGCCTCGGCAATTTTGTCACCATCCGCGAACTGCTGGCGGACTGGCCGGGCGAGGTGCTGCGGCTCAACATGCTCAAGACGCATTACCGTTCGCCGATCGACTGGACCGTGAAGGGTATGGAAGAGAGCGCCAAGACGCTCGACGACTGGTATGCGATCGCTGCTCATCCGAAAAGCGGCCAGCCGTCTTCCGTCGTGATCGAGGCGTTGTGCGACGATCTCAACACGGCGCAGATGATCGCCTCGCTGCATGGTCTGCGAAATGCTGGTTTGGAAAATGAGCCGGGTCGCAACGAGTTAGCGGCCTCTTTGCGGCTTCTCGGATTCCTGTCGGAGACGGCCGCAGAGTGGAAGCAACGAAAGCAGCAGGCAAGCGGCGTCGACGCCAAGCGGGTAGACAGCCTGATCGCCGATCGCGCCGCCGCCCGCGCGCGAAAAGACTTCAAGGAATCCGATCGCATCCGCGATGAACTCGCGGCGATGGGCGTCGTATTGAAGGACGGAAAGGATACTGACGGTAACCCCGTGACCACCTGGGAGATTGCGCGATGAGCAAGCCCGACACGCCTTTCCCAAAACACTGGCTTTACTATATCGCGCTGAAGATTCTGCTCATTGCCGGCGCTATAGCGCTGGTCCTGAAACTTTACGGCATGTGGTAGACGCGATGGGACAGGCGCTGCCCAAACCTGCGTTACGGCCGTTTCTCGCGGAAGATACGCCCGTGCTGGCGGCGATCTTTGCAGCCAGCGTCGAGGAATTGACCGGCGACGACTACAGCGAAGCGCAGCAGCAGGCCTGGGCCAGCGCCGCCGACGATGAAGCGGCGCTCGGCAAACGCTTGGCCGGGCAGTTGACGCTGATCGCGACGTTGCAGAATTCTCCGGTCGGATTCGCTTCCCTCAAGGGCGCTGATCACATCGATATGCTCTATGTTCATCCGGGCGCGGCCGGGCAGGGCGTGGCGTCGATGTTGATGGAGGCGCTGGAAAAACTCGCCGGCGGTCGCGGTGCGAGGGCGCTGACGGTGGATGCCAGCGACAACGCAACCGAGTTCTTTCTCAAGCGCGGCTATGTGGCAAACCAGCGCAACACCGTCACCGTCAATGGCGAATGGCTCGCCAACACCACGATGCAGAAGAAGCTCGGCGACAATGCCGCGCCGGGAGTTCCGACATGAGCCGCGAACGCCTTTATCTGTTCGACACCACGCTGCGCGACGGCGCGCAGACCAACGGCGTCGATTTCACCCTGCATGACAAGCGCATCATCGCCGAGATGCTGGATGAACTTGGCATTGACTATGTCGAGGGCGGTTATCCCGGCGCCAATCCGGCCGACACCGAATTCTTTGCCAAGAAGCCGAAATTCGACCACGCGCGCTTCACCGCGTTCGGCATGACGCGGCGTCCCGGCCGCTCGGCCTCGAATGATCCGGGCCTTGCGGCGCTCTTGGAAGCCAAGGCCGACGCGATCTGCTTTGTCGCGAAATCCTCGGCCTATCAGGTGCGGGTGGCGCTCGAGACCACCAATGAGGAAAACCTCGCCTCGATCCGTGACAGCGTGGCTGCGGCGAAAGCCGCGGGCCGCGAGGTGATGCTCGACTGCGAGCATTTCTTCGACGGTTATAAGGAGAATCCGCAATTCGCGCTGGCCTGCGCCAAAGCGGCCTACGAATCCGGCGCGCGCTGGGTGGTGTTGTGCGACACCAATGGCGGTACCATGCCGTATGAGGTCGAGAGCATCGTCACCGTGGTGACGAAACATATTCCCGGAGATCACCTCGGCATTCATGCCCATAACGACACCGAGCAGGCGGTCGCCAATTCGCTCGCCGCGGTGCGCGCGGGCGTGCGGCAAATCCAGGGCACCCTGAACGGGCTTGGCGAGCGCTGCGGCAACGCCAATCTCTGTTCGCTGATCCCGACGCTGCGGCTGAAGCGCGAATTCGCCGATGCCTTCGAGATCGGCGTATCTGAGAGCAAGCTGGCGACGCTGATGAGGGTCTCGCGCGCGCTCGACGATATGCTCAACCGCGCGCCGAACCGCCACGCGCCCTATGTGGGCGAGAGCGCGTTCGTCACCAAGGCCGGCATTCACGCCTCGGCCATGCTGAAGGATCCGCAAAGCTATGAACATGTGCTGCCCGAAGCCGTCGGCAATCGCCGCAAGGTGCTGGTGTCCGATCAGGCCGGCCGCTCCAACGTCATCGCCGAGCTCGATCGCGCCGGCATCCCCTACAACAAGAGCGACCCGAAGCTCGCGCGCCTGGTCGAGGAATTGAAGGAGCGCGAGGCCGCGGGCTTTGCCTACGAGTCGGCGAATGCCTCCTTCGATCTGCTGGCGCGCCGGACGCTCGGAAAAGTGCCAGAATATTTCCGGGTCGAGCAGTTCGACGTCAATGTCGAGCAGCGCTACAACGCCAACGGCCAGCGCGTCACGGTGGCGATGGCTGTGGTGAAGGTCGACGTCGCCGGCGAACGGCTGATCTCGGCGGCCGAAGGCAACGGCCCGGTCAATGCGCTCGACGTCGCGCTGCGCAAGGATCTCGGCAAGTACCAGAAATACATCGAAGGGCTAAAACTGATCGATTATCGCGTGCGTATCCTCAATGGCGGCACCGAAGCGATCACGCGCGTCCTGATCGAGAGTGAGGACGAGAAGGGCGAGAGCTGGACCACGGTCGGCGTGTCGCCCAACATCATCGACGCCTCGTTCCAGGCGCTGATGGATTCGGTGATCTACAAGCTCGTGAAATCGGGCGCGCCGGTGTGACGGGCCCGCCCGTCATTCCGGGGCGCATCGAAGATGCGAACCCGGAATCTCGAGATTCCGGGTCTGGTCCGGAGCCTGTCATCTCTGCGCGAGCGCTATTGCACTCGTCGGGGGCGCGCATTCGCGGACCATCCCGGAATGACGCCTTCAATGTCCAGGACACATCTCAAAATGATCGACCACATCTCCGTCGGCGTCAGCGATCTCGAACGCTCCGCGCGCTTCTATGAAGTGACGCTGGCGACGCTCGGGCTCACGTGCCTGGTGACCCGGCCGGCCACCATTGGCTTCGGCAAGAAATATCCGGAGTTCTGGATCAATTTGCGTGAACACATGGCGCGGGTCGAGGAGGGCGGTGGTACCCACATCTGTCTTCGCGCGAGATCGACCGATGAAGTCGATGCCTTCCACGCTGCGGCGCTTCGTGCCGGCGGCCGCTCCGACGGTGCCCCTAGCCTGCGGCCGCATGATCGCGTGCGTTACTACGCAGCCTTCGTCACCGATCCCGACGGCAATCGCATCGAAGCGGTGACGTTTCCAGCCGAATGACTGCCGCGAGGTTTAAAGCCTTCGTGCGACTTCGGGCGCGAGTTCCTGGGTGCCTTCAGGCGCGCGGGATGCGGCCGCGCGGAGCCGCGGCAGGATGTCCTCGACCCGCTCGGCCTTCAAAATATCGATCGACAGGCTCGGACGGATGAATTGCGTGGCGCGCATATGCGCAAGCAGTGCGAGCAGCGGCTCCCAGAAGCCGTCGATATTGGCAAGCAGCACCGGCTTGGTATGACGACCGAGCTGCTGCCACGTCAATTGCTCCACCAGCTCTTCCAGCGTGCCGATGCCGCCGGGGAGCGCGACGAACGCATCCGAGCGTTCGAACATCAGCCGCTTGCGCTCGTGCATGTCGGGCGTGACGATCATCTCCTGCACGCGCGTCAGCGCGTTCTCGCGGGCGGTGAGAAAATCCGGGATGATGCCGGTCACGGTACCGCCGTGATCGAGCACGGAGGTTGCGACCGCGCCCATCATGCCGATCGATCCGCCGCCATAGACGAGACGGATTTTGTTCTCGGCAAGAATTTTTCCCAAGGCGTTGGCACTTGCGATGAAGTGAGGATTTGTGCCGGGGCCGGAGCCGCAATAGACACAGACAGTTCGAATATCATTCATTCCGGCCATGTGGCACTGCAGCGTAAGGGCGTCAAGCGGCTGATTCGCCGCCTTTGGGAAATCTATCCGCAAATCGCGGTAACTCGCGAAAGAATTGCGCTTCGCGAGGGTGCACCCGGCGATTAAACACTCTATATGACGGAACAAATACCGATGAAAAAGTGGCAAAGCGCGCAAAAGCTGGTGTCCCAGGCTCCCGTTAATGGCTCACACTGATTCGTCCCCAGGTTCCGAAGAAGGCGCCGGAGAAGCGCCGGCTTCCAGTAAATCGATCGAACAGGCGACCCTGATCGGCACACTGGCGCATCTGTGGCCCTACATCTGGCCCAGCGATCGCGCCGACCTCAAGATGCGCGTGGTCTGGTCGGTGGTATTGCTGTTGGTCGCCAAGCTCGCCACCGTGTCAGTGCCGTTCACGTTCAAATGGGCGACCGACGCGCTGACCGGCGCCGACACCGCGCCGGTCGCGGCATCGAACTGGAAGCTGTGGCTGATCGCCTCGCCCTTGATCATGACCTTGAGCTACGGCGCGTTGCGCGTGCTGATGGCGGTGTTGACCCAATGGCGCGACGGTATCTTTGCGCGGGTGGCGATGCATGCGGTGCGTAAGCTCGCCTATATCACCTTCGTCCACATGCACGAATTGTCGCTGCGCTTCCATCTGGAGCGCAAGACCGGTGGGTTGACGCGGGTGCTGGAGCGCGGCCGCTCCGGCATCGAGGTCATCGTGCGGATGGTGATCCTGCAACTCGTGCCGACCATCGTCGAGGTTTCGCTTCTGATGGCGGTGCTGCTGTGGCAGTTCGACTGGCGCTACGTGCTGGCCACGCTGATCACCGTCGTGATCTTCATGTATTTCACCTATTCCGCGACCGAATGGCGGATCGAAATTCGCCGCAGGATGAACGATTCCGATACTGATGCGAATACCAAGGCAATCGAACTCGCTGTTGAATTACGAGACCGTCAAATATTTCGGCGCCGAGGGGCGCGAGGCCACACGCTACGATCGTTCGATGCAGCGTTACGAACAGGCCAGCGTGAAGACCTACACTTCGCTCGCGTTGCTCAACACAGGGCAGGCGGCGATCTTCACCGCAGGTCTCACCGCGACCATGACGATGTGCGCGTTCGGCGTGCGCAGCGGACGCAACACCGTCGGCGATTTCGTCATGATCAACGCCATGATGATCCAGCTCTACCAGCCCCTGAATTTCATGGGCATGGTCTATCGCGAGATCAAGCAGGCGATCATCGACATCGAGAAGATGTTCAAGGTGCTGGAGCGCAGCCCCGAAATCAAGGACGTTCCCGGCGCAAGGCCCTTGGTCGTCACGTCCGGCAATCTGCGCTTTGAGGATGTCCGCTTCGCCTACGAGCCGGAGCGCCAGATCCTGAAAGGTCTCAGTTTCGAGGTGCCGGCGGGAAAGACGGTCGCCATCGTCGGACCGTCCGGCGCCGGCAAGTCGACAATCTCGCGGCTCTTGTTCCGGCTCTATGACATCTCCAGCGGCAAGATCCTGATCGACGGCCAGGATATTCGCGACGTCACGCAGGCCTCGCTGCGGGCCTCGATCGGCATGGTGCCGCAGGATACGGTGCTGTTCAACGACACCATCCGCTACAACATCCGTTACGGCCGCTGGGACGCAAGCGACGCCGAAGTCGAACAGGCGGCGCAGCTCGCGCAGATCGATCCCCTCATCCGCATGGCGCCGATGGGTTACGAGACCCAGGTCGGCGAACGCGGCCTGAAATTATCAGGCGGCGAAAAGCAGCGCGTCGCGATCGCGCGCACGGTATTGAAGGCGCCGCCGATCCTGGTGCTCGACGAGGCGACCTCGGCATTGGACAGCCATACCGAGCACGAGATCCAGGAGGCGCTTGAGCGCGTCTCGCGCAATCGCACCTCGCTGGTGATCGCTCACCGGCTCTCCACCATTGTCGGCGCCGACGAGATTATCGTGCTCGATCAGGGCCGCATCGCCGAGCGCGGAACCCATGCCCAGCTTTTGGCAACGGTTGGGCTTTATGCCAGTATGTGGAACCGGCAGCGCGAGGCGCAGGAGGCGCGCGAGCGGCTGGCGCGGATTGCCGACGAGAACGAAGCGCCGAACCGGGTGCCGCCGGTGGTCGTTGATCCGCTCGTGACCGCTGCGGAGTGATATCGATGTCGATCGCCAATTCCATCCGCGCGCAGATCCCGCCGATCCATCCCGAAGGCTATCCGTTCATCGGCGGCTTCGCGCTGGCGAGCCTGATCCTGTTCTGGATCTGGACGCCGCTCGGCTGGATTGGAACCGTATTGACCATCTGGTGCACGCTGTTCTTCCGCGATCCGGTACGGGTGACGCCGATGCGCGAGGGCATCGTGGTGGCGCCGGCCGACGGCCGCGTCTCGAAGATCACGCAAGCGTTGCCGCCGGCCGAACTCGGCCTCGGCGACCGGCCACTGCCGCGCATCTCGATCTTCATGAGTGTGTTCAACTGCCACGTGAACCGCAGCCCGGTGGCGGGGCGGATCGACCGGATCGCCTATCGGCCGGGCGCCTTCATCAACGCCGAACTCGATAAAGCGAGCGAGGACAATGAACGCAACTCGCTGGTGATCTCGACGGCGCAGGGCCGCATCGGCGTGATCCAGATCGCAGGCCTGGTGGCGCGGCGGATCGTCTCGTTCGTCCGTGAAGGGCAGACGATCGGCGCCGGCGAGCGTTTCGGGTTGATCCGCTTTGGCTCGCGCCTCGACGTCTTTCTGCCCGAGGGCACCAAGCCGCTGGTGTCCGAAGGCCAGACCGCTGTCGCCGGGGAGACCATTTTGGCCGATTTCAGGCTGAATGACACTGGCCGGACCTATCGGGCCGATTAACTATCCGAAAGGTCGCTTCCGCTGACGATCCGCCGCAATGGCACAACTCGGCCGCGCTTGCTATATCTGGCCAGGCCATGATGCCGTCAGACCCGAACTCTACCGAAATGCGCCGCCGCCGGTTTCGCCCGATCCCGGTGCGGATGCTGCTGCCTAACGTCATCACCCTGCTTGCCATCTGCGCCGGCTTGACCGCGATCCGTCTTTCCACCGAAGATCAGATGGAGCTTGCGGTGGCGGCGATCGTGTTCGCCGCCGTGCTCGATGGCATCGATGGCCGCGTCGCGCGCATGATAAAGGGCCAGTCCAAATTCGGCGCGGAGCTCGACAGCCTCGCCGATTTCGTCAATTTCGGCGTCGCACCGGGTCTGATCCTTTATTTCTGGCAGTTGCATGAACTGAATAATGGCGGCTGGATCGCGGCGATGGTGTTTGCGATCTCTGGCGGCTTGAGACTTGCACGCTTCAACGCCACCATGGACGATCCGAACAAGCCCGCCTTCGCTGCGAACTTTTTCACCGGCGTTCCCGCGCCCGCCGGCGCGATCACCGTACTGCTTCCGGTCTACCTCGCCTTTCTCGGTCTGCCGAAACCGCCGGCCACGCTGACGGCGCTCTATACGCTGTTGGTTGCGTTCCTGATGGTGTCGCGGCTGCCGGTGTTTTCCGGCAAGACCATCCGCATGCGCGTGCCGCCGGAGATGGTGCTGCCGGTTTTCGTCTCGGTGATTTTCTTCATCGCGCTTCTGATCGGTTATCCCTGGCACATCCTCTCCGCGGGCTCCGTGCTTTTTCTCCTGAGCCTGCCTTTGGGGTGGAAGTCCTATCGCGACCAGGCGCGCGCGGCGGCTGCGTCCACGGCGGCGCCGGCCGGTATGGTGCCGGCAAATCCGGCGTCGCCGTTTGCGCCGGCGATCGCGGATGCGTCCGAGGACGATCGGCCGGATCGGCTGCACTGAGTCTGCAATTTCTGAAATAGCTGCCATGAGCGATCGGCGAGTTGGGTTCAGACCCAATCTCCGCTATACGGCCGTGGACACACGGCGTTTGAAAGAACAGCCGGGGACAACATCAGGAGAAAACGCCGTGACGACATCTGCATGCGGTCCGCTACCTCCATCCTTGCTCGAAGCGCTGGCGCGCTATGACACGCCGACCATCTGCAACGCGATGGAGATCGTCGCCCCGGAGCGGCGGCTGATCGGCTACACGACGAAGCCGTTGGTGTGCCCGTTTCCGGATTTCCCGCCGATGGTCGGTTACGCGCGCACGGTGACGATCCGCTCGGTGCTGCAGTCCGGTCTGCCGGCCGCCGAGCAGGCCACGCGGCGGATCGCCTATTACGAATATGTCGGCACCGGCTTTGGTCCGCGCATCACCGTCATCCAGGACATCGATGGCGCCGATGTCGGCTACGGCGCGTTCTGGGGTGAGGTGCAAAGCAACGTGCACAAGGCGCTCGGCTGCCTCGGCGTCATCACCGACGGCTCGATCCGCGATATCGCGCAATGGGCGCCGGGTTTTCAGGCATTGGCCGGCTCGATCGGACCGTCGCATGCCTGGGTGCATGCCGAAAGTTTCGGCGGCGAAGTTCGCGTCGCCGGCATGACCGTGCGATCGGACGATCTCGTTCATGCCGATCGTCACGGCGCCATCGTAATTCCGACCGACATTGCCGCCAAATTGCCCGACGCGGCCGAACTCTGTGGCCGGCGCGAGACGCCGATCCTTGAAATCGCCCGCAGCAAAGACTTCACGCTCGAGAGGCTGAAGGAGGCGCTGAAGCGGTCGGCCGAGATTCACTGATGGTTTGCGAGATTCACTGGTTTGAAGGTGCGTTGCGATGGACGTTAACGACAAGACGATCTTGATAACCGGCTCGACCGATGGCGTCGGGCGCTATGTTGCCCGTCAACTCGCCTCTCGCGGCGCCAAGGTGCTGATTCACGGCCGCGACGCGGCGCGCGCCAGGGCGCTCGCCGATGACATCAAGCGCGACGGGCACGCCGCGCCAGCCTTCTATCAGGCCGATCTGTCGTCGCTATCGGGCACGCGCCAATTGGCGAGCGCCGTGATGGCCGATCACAAGCGGCTCGACGTCTTCATCAGCAATGCCGGAATCGGCTCGCAGAACGGCGGAGCGGGACGGCAAACCAGCGCCGATGGCTATGAGCTGCGGTTCGCGGTGAACTATCTCTCCGGATTCCTGCTCGCTCATCTCCTGCTGCCGCTGATCAAGGGAGCCGCGCCCTCGCGTATCGTCAATGTCGCTTCGCTCGGCCAGCATCCGATCGATTTCGACGATTTGATGATCACCAAGGGCTATAACGGCTCGCGCGCCTACGCCCAGAGCAAGCTGTCGCAGATCATGTCCACCATCGATCTCGCCGAGGAGTTGAAGGGATCGGGCGTCACCGTGAATTGCCTGCATCCGGCGACCTACATGAATACCACGATGGTGCGCGCGGGAGGCATCACGCCGACCTCCACGATCGAGCAGGGCGGCGCGGCGATCCTGCATCTTGCCACCGGCGACGACGTCGCCGGCAAGAGCGGCCTGTTCTTCAACGGCATGAACGAGGCGAAAGCCAACCCGCAGGCCTATGACGCCGCCGCCCGCAAGCGGCTGCGCGCGCTCAGCCTCGAGCTCACGGGCTTGTCGGCCTGACAGGCGGCGCGCAAGTCAGGGGCGCCCTTATTTTATGGTTAGCGCAAGGTTGAGATCGTGCCGGGATGCCGGACGATCGGCCGCACCGCGTGCCCTATGCCTGCGTCTTGCCGTGAAAGGCGCGTTCGCACACTTATCCTTTACGCGTCTTTAATGGCGCCGACGTAGGGTCGCCATCGGCGGCCTCGAACGGGCCCCGCCTCCCCACCTTTGGGGGGCTGTGTGCGCGTTGGAGTCTCTCATGGATATTATGACGGGCGTCGGGCTCGTAGCCGGCTTCGGTGTCATCGCAACGATGATGCTCCTGGGCGGCGACATCCACATGTTCGTCTCTGAACACGCGATCATCATCATCTTCGGTGGATCGATTGCGGCCACCATGATCCGCTTTCCGCTCGGCGTCATGCTGCACGGTTTGCCGCTCGGCGCGAAGTACGCTTTCACCATGAGCCGGCTGACCGCGCACGACCTGGTCGACGAGCTCGCCCGCATCGCCGAGATCGCGCGCAAGCAGGGACCGGTCGGCCTGGAAAAGGTCGAGACCGACGAGCCGTTCCTCGCCAAGGGGATCCGCTTTGTCGCCGACGGCTACGATCTCGAATTCATCCGCGACAATCTCGAGCGCGACCGCGACAATTTCCTGATGCACCTCGACGAGGGCAGCAAGATCTACCGCGCCATCGGCGACTGCGCGCCGGCGTTCGGCATGATCGGCACGCTGATTGGCATGGTGCAGATGTTTGCCAACATGACCGACCCTTCCAAACTCGGCCCGTTCATGGCAACCGCGCTGTTGGCGACGCTTTACGGCGCGCTGGTCGCGAACCTGTTCTGCCTGCCGATCGCCGACAAGCTGCATGGCAAGCTGCTCGACGAAGAAACCAACCGCACGCTGATCATCGACGGCATTCTGATGATCCGGGATTCCAAGAGCCCGACGCTGGTCCGCGAAATGCTGCTGGCCTACCTGCCGGAGAAACATCGCCACCAGGAAGGCGAGCCGGTACCGGCTTGACGGCCGAGTAACGGCATTCCGGGAAACGCACGATGGCCAAGAAAAAACGCGGCGATGGACATGGCGGGGGACATGGCTGGTTCGTCACCTTCGCCGATCTGATGGGGTTGATGATGAGCTTCTTCGTGATGCTCGTCGCCTTCTCGAACCAGGACCAGCAAAAGCTGAAAATTGTCGCGGGCTCGATGCGGGACGCATTCGGCGTGCAGACCGAGGCGCGCTATTCCGGGATCATCGAATCCGATGGGCTCCCGACGCGCCCCAAACTGAAGAACACCGCGCATATCGATCCCGAGGAAGCCTCGAACACGCCGACCCCGGACCAGCAGGACCGCAACCGAAACGCCGGCGCGCCTCTGAAGGTCGACCGCGAATTCGCGCTGGCCTCGGCGTCGCTGCGGCAGGCATTGCAGGACCTGCCGGAATTGACCGAAATCTCCAAGAACATCATATTCGAGGAGACCAAGCAGGGCCTCAATCTCGAGATTGTCGATCAGGACGGACGGTCGATGTTCGCCGATGGTTCCAAGGCTCCGTATGAGCGCACCCGCCGGCTAATCGAAAAGCTCGCCGTTCCGCTCAAGGCAACGCCGTTGCGCGTCTCCATCGTCGGTCACACCGCGGCGAACTTCGTGCCGACGCGAAGCGAGTACGGCGCGTTCGATCTTTCGGCCGATCGGGCCAACGTGGTTCGCCGGATCCTCGAGCAGGAAGGGCTACCTGCGGCCAACATCTTCGCGGTCTCGGGCAAGGCCGACACGCAGCCGTTGTTTCCCGACGATCCCTCGCTGTCGGCGAACCGCCGCGTGACCATCACGCTGATGCGCGAAGACCCGCCATTGCCACCCGATCTGAAGCCGTAACGTCGACAGGGCGCTACCATAATACCGTGGCCTCGCGGCATCCTGCCGCTGTCGCGTGGCGTGACCGACACCTTTCAGCGCCGCCCGCGCTGCTATGGTGGATCGATTGACAGGCATTCGGGAAACGTCGATAGCGGCCCGGATCCAACCCACCGATCGAGTGTTTTTCCCAGCCAATGGCCGTCAGCGCCACATCAACCGAAGCCGATGATGCACCGGTCACTTCGGGCTTCTGGGGCCTGGCGTTCGGAAGCATCGGCGTGGTCTTTGGCGATATCGGAACCTCGCCATTATACGCGTTTCGCGAGGCGGTGGCCGGCGCGGCGCAAGGTCAGCCGGTGACCCGCATCATTGTTCTCGGGGTGCTCTCGCTGATCCTGTGGGCGCTGGTGATCGTCGTCACCGCCAAATACGTGCTCTTGCTGCTGCGCGCCGACAACAATGGCGAGGGCGGCACACTGTCGCTAATGGCGCTCGGGCAACGCGCGCTGGGCCGCCGGAGCTGGCTGTTGCTGGCGTTGGGCGTGATCGGAGCGTCGATGTTCATCGGCGATTCCATGATCACGCCGGCGATTTCGGTGCTGTCGGCGGTCGAAGGTCTAAAGCTCGCAACGCCGGCGCTCGAGCACTACGTGGTGCCGCTGACGATCTTCATCCTGGTCTTGCTGTTTGCGGTCCAAAGCAGCGGGACGGCGCGCGTCGCATCCGCCTTCGGCCCTGTCATGGTCGCCTGGTTCGCGAGCCTGGCTATCTTGGGTTTCGTCCACATCAGCGACGATCCGTCGGTGCTTGCCGCAATCAATCCTTACTACGCCATTCAGTTCCTACTCTCGCACGGCACGATCGGCCTGGTGACGCTTGGCGCGGTGTTTCTGGCCGTGACCGGCGGCGAGGCGCTCTATGCCGATCTCGGCCATTTCGGCCGCAAGCCGATCCAGGCCAGCTGGCTTTATTTCGTATTGCCGTCGCTCTTGATCAATTATTTCGGCCAGGGCGCGCTGGTGCTTTCCGTTCCGGCCGCGATCGAAAATTCCTTCTATCGGATGGTGCCGGAAGTCCTGCTGTTGCCGCTGGTGGCGCTTGCGACCGCGGCAACGGTCATCGCGAGCCAGGCCGTGATTACCGGCGCATATTCTTTGACCCGCCAGGCCGTGCAGCTCGGTCTGCTGCCGCGCTTCGAGGTTCGCTATACCTCGGAGGCGCATGCCGGACAAATCTATCTGCCACGCGTCAACCGGCTGCTGTTGATCGGCGTGCTGCTCTTGGTACTGCTGTTCCGCACCTCTAGCGGTCTCGCGTCCGCCTACGGCATCGCCGTTTCCACCACCATGGTCGCCGACGGGATCATGGGCTTCGTGGTGATCTGGAAATTGTGGAACTGGCGGGTGGCGAGTGCAGCCGCGCTGATCCTACCGTTCGTCGTCGTCGACATGACCTTCTTCAGCGCCAATCTCCTGAAACTGTTTGAAGGCGCCTGGGTGCCGCTGTTGTTCGGCCTTGGCATGGCGATCATGATCTGGACCTGGCGGCGCGGCTCGGTGATCCTGATCAACAAGACCCGGCGAACCGAAGTTCCGCTGGTAGATTTGATCAAGAGCCTCGAAAAGCGTCCGCCGCATATCGTCAAGGGCACCGCGGTCTTCCTGACCAGCGATCCAAGTTTTGTGCCGACGTCGCTGTTGCACAATCTCAAGCACAACAAGGTGCTTCACGAGCACAATGTGATCCTCACCATCGAGACCACGCAGACCCCGCGCGTCAACCCGTCGGAGCGGGTCAAGATGGAAATCATCAGCGACAAATTTTCGACCGTCCGGCTGCGTTTCGGTTTCATGGAATCGCCGAACGTGCCGAAGGCGCTGGTGATCGCGCGCAAGCTCGGCTGGCAGTTCGACATCATGTCGACGTCGTTTTTCGTGTCGCGGCGCTCGCTAAAACCCTCGGCGCAGTCGGGTATGCCGCTGTGGCAGGACCACCTGTTCATCGCGCTCAGCCGCGCGGCCAATGACGCCACCGACTATTTCCAGATTCCGACCGGGCGGGTCGTCGAAGTCGGCACCCAAGTGACCATCTGAAAATCGCAATCTAAAGAATCGCGGTCTGACGCATCGCTATCGCAGACTTTATGCATTTTTGCATAGTGTGCTCTCAAAATAGGCTTGGCTATGTCCGGAACGCAGGTCTATAAGCCGCCTCGCTTTGCCATAGTGCATTGAAGCATTTGAGGCGATAAAGCTTTCCAATGACCAGCGATGTTGTAGCTCCCGCGCCGGAAACGGCGGCGGCCAATGGGCATGGCGATACCCATACCGCCGCTGGCTCCGCGGCGCTGACGCTTGGCAGCATCGGCGTCGTTTACGGCGATATCGGCACAAGCCCGCTCTATGCGTTGCGCGAAGCCGTAATCGCGGCCAGCGGACCCGGCGGAGCCGTGACCACGCAAGCCGTGCTCGGGGTGCTTTCCCTAATTCTGTGGGCGCTCATCATCGTGGTGACCCTCAAATATGTCGTGATCCTGCTGCGCGCGGATAATAATGGCGAGGGCGGCACACTGGCATTGATGGCCCTGGCGCTGCGCGGGGTTACCCAGGGCGCTGGCGCGATCGTGCTGCTCGGGATCGTCAGCGGCGCCTTGTTCTACGGCGACGCCGTGATCACGCCGGCGCTGTCGGTGCTCTCGGCCATCGAAGGTATCAAGCTCGTCACCGCGGCGCTCGATCCCTATGTGGTGCCGGTAACGGTGATCATTCTGCTGGCGCTGTTTGCGGTCCAGTCGCGCGGCACCGCCCGTGTCGCCACCTTCTTCGGGCCGATCATGTGCGTCTGGTTCGGCGTCATCGCGATTGCCGCGATCCATCCGATCTGGCGGCAGCCCGAAGTGCTGCTGGCGCTGAACCCGTTTTATGCCGTTTCGTTCATGATCCATCACGGCATGATCGGCTTCGTCACGCTCGGAGCCGTTTTCCTCGCCGTCACCGGTGCGGAGGCGCTTTACGCCGACCTCGGCCATTTCGGCAAACGGCCGATCCAGACCGCGTGGCTGTTCATCGTGCTGCCGTCGCTGGCGCTGAACTATCTGGGGCAGGGTGCTCTCGTCCTCCTCGATCCCAAGGCGGTCGAAAACCCGTTCTTCCTGATGTTTCCGGACTGGGCGCTGATTCCGATGGTCACTCTCGCGACGGCCGCAACCGTGATCGCAAGCCAGGCCGTGATCACCGGCGCCTATTCGCTGACGCGCCAGGCCATCCAGCTCGGACTGATGCCGCAATTCGAAATCCGCCACACTTCGGAATCCCATTCCGGCCAGATCTACATTCCCCGCGTCAACAGGATGCTGCTGATCACGGTGATCGTGCTGGTGCTGATGTTCCGCTCGTCGAGCGCGCTGGCGTCGGCCTATGGCATTTCGGTCACGGGCACCATGGTGGTTACGGGGATGATGGGCTTTGTCGTGATCTGGAAAGTCTGGAAGTGGTCGCCATTCGCCGCCGCCGCGCTGATCGCGCCGTTCCTGTTTCTCGATCTGACATTCCTTGCGGCGAACCTCTTGAAGGTCTGGGAAGGCGGCTGGGTACCGCTGGCGCTTGGCGCCTTCGTCATGCTGCTGATGTACACTTGGCGACGCGGCAGCCGGCTATTGTTCGATAAATCGCGCAAGCTGGAGTTTCCGCTGGCCGATCTCGTGGCGATGCTGGAGAAACGGCCGCCACAGCGGGTTCCCGGTACCGCCGTGTTCCTGACCAGCGACCCCGTCAGCGCGCCGACCGCGCTGATGCATAGTCTGAAGCACTACAAGGTGCTGCACGAGAAGAATGTCATTCTCACCATAGAGACCGCGCCGACGCCGCGCATCGATCTGGCCGAGCGGGTGAAGCTGGAACCGATTAGCGCGACCTTCTCCAAGGTCACCTTGCGGTTTGGATTCATGGAATCGCCCAACGTGCCGCGAGCGTTGGCGATCGCGCGCAAGCTCGGCTGGCAATTCGACATCATGTCGACGTCGTTCTTTCTTTCGCGCCGTGCGCTCAAGCCCGCGGCCCATTCCGGAATGCCGCGCTGGCAGGATCACCTTTTCATTTGGCTCAGCCGGACCGCCAACGACGCCACCGACTATTTCCAAATTCCGAGCGGACGGGTGGTCGAGGTGGGAACGCAGGTGACGGTCTAGTAAGGTCACGATCCAGGAGAGTGCCCGCGCGCGTCTGCGTCTCATCGTTGGAGAACATTTCAACATGGGTGCTGCCGCTTACCGCCCGGCTAAGCTTGATGACGCGACGCGTCTGTTTGAGGTGCGGCGGAAATCAATTCTCGAACTGGCGCCGTCGGGCATGTCCGTCGAAGACGCGAAGGCGTGGGCGAAGCGGCTCACGCCCTGCGGAATGGAGCGAAAGCTTCGCGAACTGGAAATATGGATTGCCGAGCTCGACGGTGCGACGGCCGGGTGGGGCGCCATTCGCGGCGACTTCCTCGAGGGACTGTACACCGCCCCCGAATATGCCGGGCAGGGTGTCGGTTCAGCGCTACTCGACCGGCTCGAAACGCTGATGCGTGGACGGGGCGTTGATGCAGTTCGCGCGGAAGCAAGTTCGAACGCCAAGGCTTTCTATCTTCGACGAGGCTACAGGGAGGTCGGCACTCAAACGCCGGTGGGAGCCTGGCCCATCACGAAGCAACTTCTGACCTGAAATGAGGCCCGCGCGAGCCTATAAAGCGTTATGCCCTGGTGGGGACGTGGCCAAGATTTCGACGGTCTTTTAAGCGCCTGCGGCGCTTGATTTTCGCCGCGCGAGAGGCGACTTTGGCACCCGGCTGACGGGGCGAACAGGACCCCTCAAAACAGGTTGTCGGGAGGATTTTCGTGGCGGACCACAAGGTGCACGATTTGATGCCGGAAGACGTCGCGAAGGGAATGACGGAGGAACGCTATCTCCTCGTCGATGTCCGCGAGCCAAATGAAGTTGCCGCGGAGGCCTATCCCGGCGGCGTCGTGGTGCCACTTTCGACCTTCGATCCGAAGGCCATACCGGACCCGCAAGGCAAGCAAGTGGTTTTTGCCTGCCGATCCGGCAAACGTTCGGTAACCGCGTCGTTGGCGGCGCAGGCCGCGGGATTGGCTTACGACAAGCACCTCGCGGGCGGCATATTGGGCTGGAAGGCTGCGGGATTGCCGACCAAGACCGGCGGCTGACGCTTTGCCATGACTTTTTTATCATGACTTCCATGAACAAGGTCTTTGCCGACCTCCCCGTCACGATCTTCGAGGCGATGTCGCAGCTTGCGCGCGACAACGACGCCATCAATCTCGGTCAGGGCTTTCCCGACGACCCCGGCCCGGAGGACATCCGCCGCGCCGCCGCGGACGCCACGCTCAACGGCTACAACCAATACCCCTCGATGATGGGCATTCCGGAACTGCGGCAGGCGATCGCGGCGCATTATGGGCGCTGGCACCAGCTCACGCTGGATCCGATGACGGAGGTGATGGTGACCTCGGGCGGCACCGAGGCCTTGACCAGCGCCATTCTCGCCGTGGTCGAGCCCGGCGACGAGGTGGTGGTGTTTCAGCCGGTTTATGATTCCTATCTGCCGATCATCCGCCAGGCCGGCGGCATTCCGCGGCTGTTGCGCCTCGAACCGCCGCATTGGCGGCTCTCCGAGGAGATGCTGAAAAGCGCGTTCAATCACAACACCAAGGCGGTGTTGTTCAACAATCCGCTCAATCCGGCCGCGGTGGTTTACCCGCGCGAGGACCTCGAGCTCTTGGGCCGCTTCTGCCAGGAGTTCGACACCATCGCGATTTGTGATGAAGTCTGGGAGCATGTGATCTTCGACGGCCGCGACCACATTCCGCTGATAACCATTCCCGGAATGCGCGATCGCACCATCAAGGTCGGTTCCGCCGGCAAGATCTTTTCCCTCACCGGCTGGAAGATCGGCTTTATCTGCGCGGCACCGCCGCTGTTGCGCGTCGCCGCCAAGGTGCACCAGTTTCTCACCTTCACCACGGCGCCCAATCTGCAGGCCGCGGTGGCCTATGGGCTCAACAAGCCCGACGAATATTTCCATGACATGCGCAAGGAGCTGGCGACAAGCCGTGACCGCCTCACCAGGGGATTGGAGCGCATCGGCTTTCCGGTTCTCAAATCGCAAGGCACCTACTTCCTCACCGTCGATCTGTCGCCGCTTGGCCTCAACGAAACCGACGAAGCGTTCTGTAGACGGATCGTGACCGACTACAAGGTCGCGGCGATCCCGGTTTCCGCCTTCTACGAAAAAGACGCCGTCACGACGGTGGTGCGTTTTTGTTTCGCCAAGAAGGATGCAACGCTCGACACCGCGCTGGAGCGGCTGTCGGACGCGGTGCACCGCCGACGAAAGGTGGTTTCATGATGCACGGTGGACGCCGGCGCCGTTTCCATTACGCTGCGGCGGCCGCCGCGATGCTGGCGCACTTTTCGCTGCCCGCGAAGGCGGAGGAGCGGGTCGTCAATTTCTACAATTGGTCGAACTATATGGCGCCCGACGTCTTGGAGAATTTCACCAAGCAAACCGGCATCAAGGTCGTCTACGACACCTTCGATGCTAACGAGACTTTGGAAACGCGGTTGCTGGCGGGCAAATCCGGCTACGACGTCGTCGTTCCGACCGCTTACTTCCTGCAGCGCCAGATCGCCGCGCATGTATTCCAGAAGCTCGACAAGTCGAAGCTGCCGAATCTCGCCAATGCCTGGCCTGTGGTGACGGAGCGGCTCGCGACTTACGACCCCGGCAATTTATACGCCGCCAACTACATGTGGGGCACGACCGGCATCGGCTACAACGTCAAGGAGGTGCAGAAAATCCTTGGCCCTGAGACCAAGATCGACAGTTGGGATATCGTGTTCAAGCCAGAGAACCTCGCCAAGTTCAGGGATTGCGGCATCCACATGCTGGATTCCGCCGACGATATTTTCCCCGCAGCACTGGGCTATCTCGGGCTCGATCCCAATTCGACCAAACAGGCGGATCTCAAGAAGGCCGCCGACCTCGTGTTGAAGATCAGGCCCTATGTCCGCAAGTTTCATTCGTCGGAATATTTGAGCGCGCTCGCGACCGGCGAGATCTGCTTCGTGGTGGGCTGGTCCGGCGACATCATGCAGGCGCGCAGCCGCGCGGCCGAGGCCAAGAGCGACATCGAGATCGGCTATGCGATCCCGAAAGAGGGTGCGCAGATGTTCTTCGACAACCTCGCGATCCCGGCGGATGCCAAGAACGTCGCGGAGGCCTATGAGCTGATCAACTATCTCTACCGGCCGGAGGTTGCTGCAAAAAATTCCGACTTCCTGTCCTACGCCAACGGCAATCTGGCGAGCCAGAAGCTGGTCGATGCCAAGATCCTCAACGACAGGAACATCTATCCTGACGATGCAACGCTGAAGAAATTATTCGTGATCACGGCGCGCGATCCCGCGACCCAGCGCATCATCAACCGGCTCTGGACCAGGGTGAAGACGGGGCGGTGATGCCGTGAGCTAGCGGCTCGTCAACGTCCCGATATTTCAAGGGGATGGCGCTTCTCCAATCGTGCACTTAATGGACGAAAACTACAATTCTGGCATCGCGCCTCGCGCTCAATTCGAGTAAGGTCGGCTTGGACAATGGAGTGTCAATCGGCAATGACAGAGCATTCTCGCATTTCGCTAGCGCCGGACGTGCTCGTCAAACCAGTCATCCGCGGGACCAGGCTTTCGGTTGAGTTCGTGATCGGGTTGATGGCCGAGGGATGGAGCGAAGCTGATATCCTGGCCAATTACCCGAACGTCACGCATGACGACGTAATCGCGTGTCTTGCCTATGCGCGCGATATGCTGAGCGCCGAGAAGGTTTATCCGGGCGCAGCTTGAGATGCGCTTTCTTGCCGACGAGAATTTTCCCGGGACAGCCGTAGCGGCTCTTAGAGCGGCCGGGAGCGATATTGTCTGGATCAGGATAGCGGCACCGGACAGCAGCGACTCCGAAGTGCTGGCGCAGGCCGTCCGCGAGGAACGGATTCCGCTCACCTTCGACAAAGACTTTGGTGAGCTGGCCAAGGCATCGACATTGCCGGCCGTGTGCGGTGTCGTATTGCTGCGCCTTGGCGCCCGAGAAGATCGGCGGTCTACTTGCCGATCTAATATTGGGACGAGACGATTGGGCTGGCCACTTTTCGGTCATCGAGCCCGGCCGCGTCCGTATGCGACGGCTTGGGAGCTAGACTATGCGGTGAGCGCCACAGAGCGCAGATGTGACCTGCTACCGCCAGCGGCGGTGCAGCCAGAGCCACTGATCCGGATATTCGCGGATCCAGCCCTCGACCACCGAGGTGACGGCCTGCATCGTGCCCTGGATGTCGATCACTCCCGACGCCTCGCGCACCGGCGCTACTTCCTCGGACAGTTCGGCGCGAAAGCGATGGTTGGGCAGGCGGATGATCCGCACGCCGTGAACAGGGCATTCGACCTGCCGTAACAGCCGCGCCAGCATCGGATTGGCACGGGTCTTGCGGCCGAAGAACGTGACCTCGACGCCGCCGGTCAGGTACTGGTCGACCAGCATGGCGACGTGCTGACCCTTTGCAGCGCCTCGGCAAGCCGCAGCGGCGCGTCGCGCCCCGCAGGAATCAGCGTTCCCATCTTCACCTGGCGCATCTCCTGGATGATGCATCGGCGGAGGCGATATTCGGACGGCGATACAGGATCGCGGCATCGAGGCCGTGCGCCACGGCGGCGAGCGCCGGCAATTCCCAATTGCCGAGATGGGCGGCAAAGATCAGCGCCGGCTTGCCGTCGAGCCGAAGCTGCGCGAACAGCTCGTGGGTGCGATCCTGGATCTCGATGCGGCTTTTTTCCGGATGGGCGCGATCATATTCCCAGACGTGATCGAGATGGGCGAATTCGGCACCGACCCGGCCGAGATTGTCCCAGACGCCGGCGAGAATGGCCTCTATTTCCTCAGGCCGTTTCTCCGGGAAAGCGGCGGTCAGATTGGCGCGCCCGATCTTCTGCTCGCGCATCACCGGTGCGATCAGGCAGGTGATACGGCCGAACATATCGGCCGTGTTGACGGGATCGAAATAGCGGGTGGCGCGCAACATGCCGATGGTCAGGCCGCCGACCGCGGCCACGCCAAGCGATTTGGCCGCCTCGCGCACGCGAGCCTTCGTTCGGGCAAGCCGCGGATGCATCGCAGGCAGGCGGCGCCGGCTAGGCCGGTTCGCGCGTCAGGATCAGCGAGGCATTCTGGCCGCCGAAGCCGAACGAGTTCGACATCACCGCGGTCACCCTGGCGTCGCGGGCCTTGTTGCCGACCACGTCGAACGGGATCGCCGGGTCCGGGTTGTCGTAATTGATGGTCGGCGGAATGCGCTGGTGTTCGAGCGTCAGCAGCGAAAAGATCGCTTCCACCGCGCCCGCCGCCGAAATGGTGTGGCCGACCATCGATTTGTTCGAGGATACAGGAATCTGCTTGGCACGCTCGCCGAACACCGCCGACGTCGCCAGATATTCCATCTTGTCGTTCTCCGGCGTCGAGGTGCCGTGGGCGTTGATGTGGTCGATCTGTTCCGGCGTCATGCCGGCGTCCGCCAGCGTCTTGCTAATGCAGCCGATGATCGGCTTGCCGTCGGGGCTCGAGCGGGTGCGATGAAAGGAATCGGTGAGCTCGCCGCAACCGGCCAGCACGCCAAGGATCGGCGCGCCGCGCGCTGTCGCCGCTTCATAGCTTTCGAGCACCAGCGCGCCCGCGCCTTCCGCCATGACAAAGCCGTCGCGGTTTTTCGAGAACGGCTTTGAGGCGGCCTGCGGCGGATCGTTCTGCGTCGAGAGCGCCGACAACAGGGAGAACCGCACCATTGCTTCCGGATTGACGGTCGCATCGGCCCCAACGCACAGCGCCGCGTCGGTTTCGCCGCGGCGGATGGCCTCGACGCCGAGCTGAATCGCGGTCGCGCCCGACGCGCAGGCGGTTGACAGTGAAATCGGCGAACCCTTGGTGCCAAAGGCTTCCGCAAGACGGGCCGCCACCGAACCGAACATGAAGCGGTGGTGATAGGGCGCGTATTTTCCGCCGCCGCTGATGCGCAGGAGATCGTCGTAGCTGATATCCTCTTTCGCGGTGGCGCGGCCGAGTTCCAGCCGCTGCGGCCACTCGACTTCCACCGGGGCGACCGCGAGAAATAGCGGTCCCGGAAAATCGCCCTTGGCGCCGACGCCCGACTGCTCCAGCGCTTCTTCGGTCGCCATTTCGGCGAGTCGTTCGGTGAGACCGGTCGACGAAAATGGCTCGACGGGTACGAAATCCACGGTTCCGGCCATCGTCGTCTTCAAACCGTCGATCGGGAAGCGGGTGACGGTGCGGATGCCGGAATGGCCGGCGGTCAGCTTCGCCCAGTTATCGCTCTTGCCGGCCCCGAGCGAGGTAACGATGCCCATGCCGGTGACGACGACGAGCGGCCTTCCGAGTTTGTCGCGTGGTGCTGTCATGTTTTCCCCACCAGTCAAAACGCCCAGGATGTCGAGATCACTTGATCGCCTCGACGAGGGCCATGCCTTCGCCGCGCCAATGACCCGCCCCCACCACGACAATCTGGGTCGGCGGTTTGGACATTTCAATCTCTGCGCCGGACGAATCGCCCGGTGGAAACAGCGCGCCGCGCGAAATCGACAGCGCCGCAAGCCCAATGCCGAGCGGAAACTGCGTCTCCATGGTGTGACCGAAACTGGTGCCGGTGGCCCGCACCGCAAAATCCGGGTGTCCGGCGAGGAAGGCGCGTTCCTCCGAGGTGACCGGCTCGACGCCGGTCGCTCCGGTGATGATGGCGCCGCCGCCATCGAGCCTGCCGAGCGCTGACCAGAGTTTCTCCAGTGTCGTCCTGACGTCGCCGGTGCGGGCGCGTTTAGACAGGTCAGCAACGACGTTAGTCAGGCGCGCATAGGGTTTCGCACCGCGGGAGGTCGCATGCGCCTTGGACTCGATGACGAGAAACGCGCCGGCGGAGCCGAGCGCAAATCCTGACCCAGGCCCGCGCGCCCATACCGGCGCGAACTTGTCCTTGAGGTTGAAATCGCCGAACTCATAGAGAACCAAAAGATCCTTGCGCTCGCCATTATGCGAACCGCCGATCAGCGCGATGTCGCTTTGGCCGGCCGCGATGCGCGCGAGCGCAATACGCGCCGCGTCCGCGCCCGCGACTTCCTCGCCCATGAAGGTGCGTGAGGTCCCGGATACGCCGTGGACGATGGCGATATTGCCGGCCAAGAGATTGGAGAGCTGCGCCAGAAACAGGGTGGGACGCAAATCGCTCATCAGCCTTTCGTTGAGGAAGCCGGGAGCGGCATTGCCCTTGGCCTGCGCATTGAGAATGCCGGTGTCGACCCCGAGGTCGCGCTCGCCGCCGCCGGCGGCGATGATCATGTCCATCCGCCCCAGGATTTCCTTGTTGCCCTTGACGCCTGCGGAATCCAGCGCAAGCCCGGCGGCATAGGTGCCGATCCGCTGCCACGCCTCCATCTGGCGCTGATCGCCCTTTTTCGGGATTTGAGCGTCGAGACTGACCTTGGCCCAGGGATGAACGACATAGGGCGCAAAGCCCTTCTCATCGACGTTGATGCGCCGCGCGTTGAGGGCGTCCCAGTTCGCATCCAGCCCCTCGCCGAGCGAGGTGGCAAGACCGATGCCGGTGATCCAGACTTCCGCCGGCTCCGGTCTGGAAGGCGCCGTCTCGGTCATGGCGAAACAACCTGCTGCGGAAAGCCGAGGCGCTTGGCCATCGCGTCCATGTATCCGCGCATATCCGGATTGGGGAAGGCGATGTGGCTGAACGTCAGCGTGGCGTTGCAGCGAAGCTTGCCACCGACCTTCACCCGCGCTTCGGTCATCGCGTAGCCGGAGCCTTCGTGCAGCATGTTGGCGTCGATCGTCAACAACTCCCCGGGAGAGACGAAGCCGCGCATCTTGGCTTCCTTGACCGCGGCCAGAAACGGCATGCGTTCGAATTTCATCAGCGCGAGCAACAGCCAACCTGACGTCTGCGCCATGGATTCGATCAGCAACACGCCGGGCATCAGCGGGTGACCCGGGAAATGCCCCTCGAAAATGGTGCTGGCGGTCGGAACCTGCGCCTCGACCGTGATCGTCTTCGCTACCGTGTCAAGGTCGAGGATGCGATCGATGAGATGGAAATATTCAAGCTGCATGACGGGCGATTAGGTGCCCGCGGTCTTGGCCGCGACCAGCTCGTCGATGCGCGCGCAGAGGTTTTTCAGGACGAAATACTGCTCGGTGGTCGCCTTGCCGTCGTTGACTTCCTGAGTCCATTTTTCCAGCGGCAGCTTGATGCCAAAGGCCTTGTCGATGGCGAATGCGATGTCGAGAAAATCGAGGCTGTCGATGCCAAGATCGTCAATGGCGTGGCTATCCGGCGTGATCGTGTCGCGCGGGATGTCGCAGGTTTCGGCGATGATCGTGGCGACCTGATCGAATGTTGAGGACATCACACTAAACCTTTGATATATTGGAGATAAATTCTAGATGGCGCCGCGGGCGGGGGGCGGCGGGTCTCACCCCGGAAGCGTCCGGTGCCTGCTGGGACGAAAGTCGAGTGCCCGTATAACGGAGCGACGCCCTGAGTTCAATGGAGGCGGGCTGGACCGGCTCTGGTCGATTTCACGTCCATTTGGGCCGGGCGAGGGGCTGGGGACCGCTAGCAGTTTGCTGAAGAACCCACTCGCCACGGTGGGAACTTGGTGATTCACTTTGTCATCTCGAATCGCTGGAGACGAGCATGCGTGGCAGGTTTGCGGATCAGGGCGGGATGTTTTCGTATATCTCGTCGGAGGCCCGGGTGCCTCCCAACCATCCTCTGCGGAAGATCCGGGCGCTGGTCTGGGATGTCTTGAGCGAGTTAAACCGTAGCCTTGAGAGACTTTACGCCAGCGAAGGACGACCCTCGATCCCTCCGGAGCAATTGCTGAGTGCCTTGCTGCTGCAGGTGTTCTACGGCATTCGGTCGGAACGCCAGTTGATGGAGCAACTGGACTACAATCTTTTGTACCGCTGGTTCGTGGGGCTTTCGCCGGACGACCCGGTCTGGGACCCGACCACCTTCACCAAGAACCGGGACCGGCTGCAGAACGGCGAGGTTTAAGAAGTTCATGACCAGGCTTCTGAACCATTCGCAGGTCAAGCCGCTGCTGTCGGACGAGCATTTCTCGGTGGATGGAACGTTGATCGAAGCCTGGGCTTCACAGAAGAGCTTTCGTCCCAAGGACGGCAGCGGCGACGATGATGACGGTGCGAACTTCCATGGCCAGAAGCGCAAGAACGACACCCATGCGAGTACCAGCGACCCAAACAGCAGGCTTTACCGCAAGGCGGCCGGGCGGGAGGCGAAGCTCTGCTATATGGGCCACGTCACCATGGAGAACCGGCATGGGCTCGCGGTGGCTGGCATGGTCACGCACGCCAATGGCACCGCCGAACGCCGAGCCTCGGAGATCATGCTAAAGGCCAAAAGCAAAGCTGCCGGCCACCGCATTACGGCCGGTGAGGACAAGGCGTACGATACCGCCGATCATGTGGCCAATCTTCGCGCCATCAATGTGACACCGCATGTGACGCAGAACCAGGCCGTCACCAAAACCGGCAAGACCCGCAACAGCGCCATCGACGAACGAACCACGCGGCATCCGGGGTACGGCATGTCGCAATCGCGCCGGGCGATGATCGAGTGCATCTTCGGCTGGGGCAAGCAGCACGGTACCATGCGCAAGACCAAACATCGCGGCATCGGTCGCGTTGCCGCCAACTTCCTGCTCAATCTGATCGCCTATAACCTGATCCGCATCCCCAAACTGATGGCTGCCTAGCGGCGCCGGCGAGCAACGCCCGCGCCCAGGTAAACAAAACTGCCTCAAGCCAGTGAACACAGCACATGAAACCTGATCGACCGTCCCACTGAGACAAAGAAACTCAAATTTCCAACTTTTTCAGCAAACTGCTAGAAGTGCTGCGTGGAAATGCGCACGCAATCGCGCCGCCCCATCAACACGCAATCCTGGGTCCTGCGCAGATCGGCGATGCTCATCGCGAGCCATATCCCGATCGCCGTCAGCGCGACGGTAAAGGCGAACGCGGCGATATTCGCAAGCATGCGGTGGCGAAAATCGTCCGGCTCCTCCCGCGGCCGTTCGTAACGCGACAGGTCGAGCGGCTCACCCTTGCTATCCCCATGCTCAGGCTGGACCCCCATGTTGGTCCGTCGCGCGGGCGGGTAAAGCGGGCCGCGCGGCCGGAATGGAAGCACGCGATGCTCTTCTTCCGATGCAATGGGCTGCTGGGTTTTCACTGGTGCCGGTCCGGAGCGTCCTGATCTTATCTAGCACGCTGGTGGCGCGTCTCACAGAAAATGTTGGCATGGGAGCGCGCGCGAAACTATCCCTCCAACGTTTCGTGGAACCTGCCGTAGTCGATCCGAAGCCGGCCGTCTTCCGCGCGGTCGAGGATATCGGCGTAGTGCTGCCCAAAACGAATGGCAGGATAATCGTAGGATTTTCGCGCGTGGACAGTTTGCGCCGCAACAACATCGTATCCGGACACCACGACCATCAGCGAAACGTCGGATGCAGCGAAGTCTTCAGGTTTGAGGCCGTAAAGCGGGCTTTGCGCGTCGAGGACATGGTAGATCGTCCAGCTCAACGCCAGCGCGGGATGCTCGTTGCGCAACAGCGGCAGCTCGTAGAACCGCCGAAGCGACCCGCCCTCCGAACTCACCTCGTTCCTCAACAGCCACAGTTTGGCGGTGGCGTTGCCGATGATGTTGTGTCGTTCGTTGACGAAACGAATCATCAGGGTCGGCTTGCCCTCATGGCTTGAAATGACCGGGTGGTCGGCGAACAGCAACCGGGCGTTGGGCCGCGAGAACCGCGCAAAGATCAACCCGGTCATCAGCGACATCGAAAAGATCCCCGTGAACAGCTCCACGGCGGCGACGAAATGTCCGTAGGAGGTCTGCGGATGCATGTCGCCGTAGCCGGCGGTCGAAAGCGTCTCGATACTGAAATAGAGATAGTCGATATAGGCGCCGCCCGGCACGTTCGAAACCGGCTGATCCGCAATCCAGTAGAACAGCGCGAAAATCGCGTTGAGGGCAACAAACACCAGTGCGGCTCCGGCGATGAAAGACGGCCAGGAGGCGGTCATGGAGCGATGACTGATGTCGGCCCAGAAACTGAGATGCTGGCCTTCCGCGACGATGATCTCGCGGCCTCCAAGCCGGACGACCCGCGCCTTCGCTGTTCGCTCGCCCTGCTGTCTGATCATCGTCTCCGCGTCTCTTGAGGGCATTTAACCGCTTGTGCCATCATGGCATAATCGTTGGGATTTCAGAGCAATTTTTCGAAAACTCAAATAGGGGTTTAGCTCATGGCGAATACGCGCGAACCGATCCTGCACCCGGTGCCGATGACGGTTGGAATGCGAGAGGTCAAGGAAAAGCGCAAGCGCTGGCGCGATCATGGATCGAAGAAGAAGCAGCGGCAAGCACATGATCCCGGTTGTTTTGGGGCCGGACCAGCGTTACTATGTTGTCGATCACCACCATCTGGCGCGCGCGCTTCACGACGAAGACGTAAAAGAAATTCTCGTCACCATCATCGGCGATCTCACGATGGTCGGACGAGACGCGTTCTGGGGCGTGATGGACAACAAGAGATGGGTCTATCCCTACGACGCCAAGGGCGAACGCCGGCACTTCAAAGATCTCCCGAAATCGGTGACCGACCTCAAGGACGACCCGTTCCGCAGCCTCGCCGGCGAATTGCGGCGCGTCGGCGGTTTCGCCAAGGACACCACGCCATTCAGCGAATTCCTCTGGGCGGATTTCCTGCGCCGCAAGATGTCGCGCGAGAGCGTGGAGGATAATTTCGCGAAAGCGACCGAAAAGGTGCTGGGGTTCGCCAAGAGCAAGGACGCGGTCTATCTGCCAGGCTGGTGCGGACCGGCATCGGACGATTAGTGCCCATAATCGAAGAACTCGTAGGATGGGTTGAGCCCCTCGCGAAACCCATCATCTTGACGCGCGCATCGAGAGGCGATGGGTATCGCTGCGCTCCACCCATCCTACGAGCTGAGGATGACGGCTCTGGTGCCGCCTATTTCGGAAGCCGCCCCAACATATAAAATTCGTCGTTCGGGCGCATCCCGGTGACGTTGGCCATCCGGTTCGACAGCGCAAAGAACGCCGCGATCGCGGCGATGTCCCAGATGTCGTCGTCGGAAAAGCCGTGGCCGGCCAGCGCCGCAAAATCCGCGTCCGAAACCAGCTGCGACGCGGTCGCCACCTTCATCGCGAAATCGAGCATGGCGCGCTGGCGCGGCGTGATGTCGGCCTTGCGGTAATTGACCGCGATCTGATCGGCGATGAGCGGATTCTTCGCCCGGATGCGCAGGATTGCGCCGTGCGCGACCACGCAATATTGGCATTGATTGGCGCTCGAGGTCGCAACCACGATCATCTCGCGCTCGGCCTTGGTGAGGCCGCCGTCCTTGTCCATCAGCGCGTCGTGATAGGCGAAGAAGGCGCGGAATTCGTCGGGCCGGTAAGCCAGCGTCAGAAACACGTTCGGGATGAATCCGGATTTCTCCTGCACCTCAAGCAGACGGGTGCGGATATCTTCCGGCAGCTTGTCGATGGCGGGCGTGGGAAAGCGGCTGGCGGACGGTTGCGTCATGGGCTGGTTCCGGCGTGATCGCGAACCATAGTCGATGACGCGATCCACGCAAAGCGTGCGCACGAGCCCGCCTTCCGGGATGCGCCTAGCGCAGCGGCTTCTTCAACAGCGAAAAGCGGTCGGGATCATGCCCCAACGAGGGCTGCAGCAAGGGAGCTGCCACCATGCGCGGCTCCGGTGTGCGCGGAGCCGGCCGCTCGTTGAGGCCGGGATCGTTGGGAACGTCGCGCTGCGAGGTGGCGCCGCGCCAGCGCTCGAGTACGGCGCTGACGAAATGCATGTCGTGGCCCGCCGCAACCGACGGCACCGTCTTGATCGCGGCTTCGCTGCGCGGCAATTGATGCGCCGGCACTTCCTTGAAGCGCAGCCGGGTGGGCAGCGCCACGCCTTCGCCGAACGCCAGCACTTCGCGGGTGCCGAGCGATGGCACGAACGAGAGCAGGTTGGCCGCGGCGTCGGACACGGCCGAGCGCAACAGCGCCTGGTCGCGATCGTTGGCCAGCCGCATCGCAAACAGCGTGTTGCATTGGGAGATGATGGTGGCATCGAGCTCGGCGGGGCGCTGCGTGACGAGGCCAAGATAGACACCGTATTTGCGGCCCTCCTTGGCAATGCGCGAAACCGCCTTGCGGGTCGGCCCGAAGCCGATGCTCCGGTCGGCGGAGGCATAGCGATGCGCCTCCTCGCAGACGAACAATAGCGGCGAGACGCCGTCGCTCCACAGCCCGAAATCGAACGCCATACGGCACAGCACCGAAACCACGGAATTGACGACCTCGGCGGGGAAACCTGCAAGCTGCATGATGGTCATCGGCTTGCCTTGCGCGGGCAGCCGGAACAGATAGCTGATGACTTCGGCCATGGTGTCGCCGCCGACATTGGCGTTGTCGAACATGAAGGCGTAGCGCGGATCGTTGCGCACGGTTTCGATGCGCGAGATCAGCTTGTGATAGATGATGCGGGAAGAACGGTTTTCCAGTTTCCCCATCCGTTCATCGATCAGGGAGATCAGGTCGACCAGGCGATAGGGCACCGGCGTGTCGAGGGTATAGCCGACCTGCTTGGGATCGACGCGCTTCAAGCCGAGGCGGTCGGAGTTCTGGTACTGGGTATAGATGCTCTTCGCCACCGGAATCACTTCGGCGAGGACGTCGAGTTCTTCGGGCACGCCGGGCCGGCCGGCGAACAATACGTCGACGATTTCCTCGAAGTTGAAGAGCCAGAACGGCAGTTTCAGATTGCGCGGATTGAGCACCAGCGCCCGCTCGCCGAAGCATCGGCCATATTCGTTGTGGACGTCGAGCAGGAAGATCCGCAGGTTGGGGCGCGACTTCAAAATCTCGTTCAACAATAGCGACACGCCGGTCGATTTGCCGACGCCGGTCGAGCCGAGCACCGCGAAGTGCTTGCTGAGCATCTCTTCGACATCGACATAGGCGATAACGGAGGGATCCTGCTGCAGCGTGCCGACATGGATCTGATCCGATCCGCTCGGGGCGTAGACCGTGCGCAGCTCCTGGTTGGTGATCAGGTCGACGGCGTCGCCGATGGTTGGATAGTGGGTGACGCCGCGCTGGAATTTCGGCCGCTCGCCGCCCTGGATTTCGCCGAGCAGATCGACGCCGGCGCTAGCGATATAATTGTCGGAACTCGACAGGTTCTCACAGGTCGCGTCCGTGATCATGGCGACGATGGTGGAGTTGGCGCAACGGATGCTGACGAAGCGGCCGACGGTCGCCCGTATCTCCGAGGCGGCCAGCCGGGTTGTGGCCAGAAGGCCCACCCGGGCGAGGGATCCGCGCACCGAAATCACACGTCCGAAAGATGTCATGGGGATGAAACCTGGCATTTCATGAATGGGCTGGCGATCACTATGCGGGCCGTGGTTGGACAAACGGTTAAGCCTCGACCGCTCCCGATCCTTTAAATCGGCGAGTTCTGCCTGGGATTTCCCGTCTCAGGCGATGGCGCTTGGGTGCGGCGCGGCAGGATTGCCCCGAAAATCAAGGGATTTCGCGGTTTGCCGCCCGCCAAGCCCGCTTAACATCTGATTTACCAATTGCCGACAGGGCCTTAGCAGGCGCGCCGCGGGTTGGAACCGGCGGGGCTGGCCAGCGCCGCTGCGAAGCGGTAAATCTGGACTTAACAAGAAGCAGGCAACAGGGCAGGGTGGAACGCATGAACCGCGTCAGCGCGTTTTGAGCGGGATTGCGCGGGCTTCCGCGCTGGCGCCCTTTCGCATCCGCAATTATCGCTTTCAGTGGCCGGCCGATCTGCTCACATCGTGGGCGTTCGAGATGGAGACGCTGATCCTTGGCTGGTACGTGCTGGTCGAGACCGGATCGGTGCTGCTCTTGACCGTGTTCGCCTCGCTCAATTATGTGGGCACGCTGGTCGCGCCTCTCTTCGGCGTGGTCGGCGATCGCATCGGCCATCGCGATCTCCTGGCCTTGATGCGCGCGACCTATGCCGTGCTCGCGGCAACCCTGATGACGCTGGCGTTGACGGGCCGTTTGACCCCTGCCTGGGTCATGGTCATCGTGTCGATCATGGGTCTGGTGCGGCCGTCCGATCTCGGCGTGCGCGGTGCGCTGGTTGCCAACATCATGCCGCACGATCTGTTGCTCGGCGCCATCAGTGTGTCGCGAACCACGATGGATACCGCGCGGATCGCGGGCGCGCTAAGCGGCGCCGGACTGTTCGCCGCGCTCGGCATCGGGCCGGCTTATGTGGCGATCGTCGTCCTTTATCTGGTTGCATCGCTGTTGACGCTCTGCGTCGTGGCGCCGGCAAAGCCGCACCCCGCCGACGAGTTCGCTGACGGCCCGCTCTACCGCTCGCCGCTGCGCGACCTGAAGGAAGGCCTCGCCTATGTCTGGACCACGCCACGGATGCGCGCCGCGATGTGGATCGCGTTCCTTGCGAATCTCACCGCCTATCCGATGTCCAACGGATTGCTGCCCTATATCGTGCGCGAGATCTACGGCGCCCAGCAGACTGCGCTTGGTTATCTCTCCGCGAGCTTCGCGATCGGTTCGCTGATCGGCTCGATGGTATTGAGTCTGGCCGGCGGTATCCGGGTGGCCCGGCTGATGATCGGCGCCGCCGTGGCGTGGTATGCGATGCTGCTCGTGTTCGCCGAGATACAAACCGTGCCGGCCGCGATGGCCTGCCTGATGCTGGCGGGATTCTCGCAAAGTCTGACCATGATTTCGATCGCGGTCATCTTGATGCGCAGCGCGAGCGAGCATTTCCGCGGCCGGGTGATGGGCGTGCGCATGATGGTGATCTACGGCCTGCCGCTGGGTCTATTGGCGGCTGGCAGCCTGATCGATCTGATCGGGTTTGCCGCGACCGGAACGCTTTACGCGGCCTCGGGGCTGGCGCTCTTGCTGATCATCGTGCTGCATTGGCGCGCAGATTTGTGGCACGTGCACGCGCCGGCGAATGCGCGCTAGCGGCGGCATCGCAAAATTTACATTTCATTCATGATGATTAGCACTACAGTTGCAATTTTTTCTTGAGATGGGCCCTGCGCGCGTTGGCTTGATGAGCCCTGCGCCAGGAGGACCAAGCAAGTAAGTATGCATGCGAGATGCGTCGCTGGGCGAGCTTCATGGCGATGCGCCTGACTTCCTGGATCGACCAGCGGATTAAGAACGAAGCTTCGGTCGAGCCCGCGTTCGCGTTTTTTTGGGCGCGGTGTTGGCCCGAGAACGGATAACGGCCATTATGGCAAAGGCAAGCATGACGAGTGAGACATGGCGATGCCAGCCATGCCAGGAGCAGAACGTGCGAACCGGCGCCGTCTCGGGTGTCGAAGCGCTGCTGCGATGGAACCACCCCGATCTCGGCAATCTGCTGCCGGTGAAATTCATTCCGCTCGCCGAGGAAACCGGACTGATTGTGCCGATCGGCCGCTGGGTCCTGAAGACGGCCTGCGAGCAGGCGATCATCTGGCAGAAGCAGGGGCTGCCGCCGCTCTCAATCGCCGTCAATCTGTCGCCCCGCCAGTTTCAGGACGAAAATCTGTTGCGTGATATCGACGAGGTCTTGCAGCGAACTGGGCTAGAGCCGGCGCTGCTGGAGCTTGAAATCACCGAAAGCATGGTGATGCAAAACGTCCAGCGGGCGATCAAGCTGCTGACGGCGCTGCGCGCGCGGGGTGTTCGCCTTGCGATCGACGACTTCGGCACCGGCTACTCATCGATGTCCATGATGAAGCAGTTTCCGATCGACACCATCAAGATCGACCGCTCTTTCGTTCGCGATCTCGAGAAAAACCCGCAGGATCGCGCGATAACGACCGCGATCATTTCGATGGGCAAGGCGCTGGGCTTGAACATCGTGGCCGAAGGCGTCGAGACCGAGGCACAAAGCGATTTCCTCAGGGGCGATTTCTGCGACGAGCTGCAGGGATATTTGTTCAGCAGGCCGGTTTCACCCGCCGAGATCGTCGCCCTGGTCACCCCGACGGTGAATTCTCCGCAGCTTCAGCCGCGCACCAAAAAGCGCCGGGCGCACGCATAGGCCTGATCAGGCGCCGGCGAACGCGAAGTCTGCTGGTCTCACCATAGGAACGGGACAAGCTTCCTGGTGCGTCGCCGGTAAGCTTCGAAGGCTTCGTTGAACTGGTGGCTCATAAGTCTTTCTTCGATGTTGACGCGGATCATGATCGCCACGAAGCCCGCCAGCAGGCCGATATAGCTGGCCAATGTTCCAAGCGTCAGTGCCGTGCCGATCATTGCCAGCAGAATCCCGGCATAGATGGGGTGACGAACGATCGCATACGGCCCGGTTTGAACGAGTTCGTGTCCCTCTTTCGTCGTCGCGACTATTCCCGACCAGTTGGCTCCCAGGGCGAGGCGGCCCCAAATGGCAAAGCCAATGCCGGCAAGATCAAGCGCAAGACTACCTAGTCCAACAAGCCCATCGTGCGGCGTGATCGGCACGCTCAGAAATCGCATCCTTGGATCGAGCAAGAAGACGAATCCGACGGCGAGCAGGGCCGAAGCCGGAATTTGCAGAGCGAGTTGAGGCACGGTGGAGGTGCTCTTGCTCATGAAGAAACCCGGCAGCCAAACAAGCCCGAGCACAAGCCACGACCAATAGGCAACGATAGTGAACTGCGATTTCATCGCGCGGTATTTCGGGTCTTATGGAGCTAGCGTCAACCGAAGCCGTCATGACGACCATGTGATGAAGCGCGAACAGGTTCCGGGAGCCCTGGCTCGCCAAGGCTGCGAGCAAGTCGAAACAGCGAAGCGGCGGGAACGCCCAGGGAGATCGTGGACTTGAGTTGAGCTTTCTACGCGGCATTGGCGCTAAGCTTGCGACAGCTTTGCGTTTGGCGCCGAGTCCCCTTACGCTTGCCCCAAAAGCAACGGCAATGCGGAAGGAAAAGCCATGGCAAGGACCGGCTTGGTGGTCTCAGCCCATCCCGGAGATTTCGTCTGGCGCGCCGGCGGCGCGATCGCGCTGCACGCCAAAAAAGGCTATTGCGTCAAGATCGTTTGCCTGGCGTTCGGCGAGCGCGGCGAGTCCCAGTTTGCCTGGAGAGAGCCGGGCATGACGCTTCAAAAGGTCAAGGCCGGCCGCAGGGACGAGGCGGAACGGGCGGCGGCTGCGCTCGGCGCCGAGATCGAATTCTTCGACGCCGGTGACTATCCGTTGCGTCTTGGCGAGGCCCATAGGGAGCGCCTGATCGACATCTACCGCGAGCTCAATCCGAGTTTTGTTCTCACCCATTCGCTGGAAGATCCCTACAACGTCGATCATCCGGCAGCCGCCGCGTATGCCCAGGAGGCGCGGATCGTGGCGCAGGCTATGGGCCACAAGCCGGAGGCCGACTACAATTACAACGCACCGCCGGTCTTCCTGTTCGAGCCGCATCAGCCCGAGATGTGCAACTTCAAGCCGCAGGTGATCCTCAACATCGACGAGGTCTGGGAGATCAAGCGCAGGACGTTCGAGATCCTGGCCACCCAAAAGCATCTCTGGGCCTATTACGAGCGGGTCGCGCTGCAGCGGGGCATGCAGGGCGGGCGCAATTCGGGCAAGGCGATGACCTATGGCGAGGCCTATCAGCGGCTGTTTCCTATGGCGGTGGAGGAATTGGCGTGAAAACAATTGTGATCCGAAACATCCGGCGCACGGATGCGGCGCTGGTCAAACGGCTCGGCGCGCTCGGCGTCGCCACCGTGCACGAGGCGTACGGCCGTTTCGGCCTGATGAAACCTTATCTGCGCCCGGTGTGGGCTGGCGGCGAAGCGGCCGGCACGGCCGTGACGGTGCTCGTGCATCCCGGCGACAACTGGATGATCCATGTCGCCGTCGAGCAGTGCAAGCCCGGCGATATCCTGATGGTCGGCTGCAGCGCCGACAATACCGACGGCATGTTCGGCGACCTGCTGGCGACCTCGCTGATGGCGCGCGGCGTCACCGGGCTTGTCATCGATGCCGGCGTCCGCGATGCAAAATCACTCCGTGAAATGGGCTTTCCGGTGTGGTCAAAGGCGATTTCCGCCAGGGGCACCGTCAAGGCGACGCTCGGGGCCGTCAACGTTCCCGTCGTCTGCGCCGGCGTCAACGTTATGCCCGGCGATGCCGTGGTCGCAGATGACGACGGCGTCGTCGTCGTCGGCCGCAAGGATGCCGCCGAAGTCGTGATCAAGGGCGAAAAACGCCACGCCGACGAGGATAACAAGCGCAAGCAGCTGGCCGCGGGCGTGCTCGGCCTCGACATGTACAATATGCGCGAGCCACTTGCGAAAGCGGGTCTCGTCTATCTCGACGAACCGGAGTCCGACTGAGGTGGCGATGCGCCTGCGCACCTTGCTCGGCGACCATCCCGGTACGGCCGCGCTGAAGAACGGATCGATCAAATCAGATCTGGTCGCATTCGATTTCGTCGACTATTCGCCGACCAACAAGGGTTTTAAGCCGATGGTACGGGAAGGGGCGTTCGACGTCTCCGAGATGGCGATCGTCACCTATCTAATGGCGAAAAGTTTCGGCAAGCCGATGGTGCTGTTGCCCAACGTGGTGGTGGCGCGGTTTCAGCATGAGTACGCCCTCTACAACGCAAAATTCGGAACGCTGATACCTTGCGACTTGAATAACAGGCGCGTCGGCATCCGCTCTTTCACCACCACGACCGGCGCCTGGCTGCGCGGCATCCTGGCCAACGATTATCGGGTCGACCTGAGCTCGATTTATTGGGTCACCTTCGAGGAGGCGCACGTCGCCGAATTTCGCGACACGACCGCGCGCGCCCCCGCGGGCAAGCAGATCATCGATATGCTGCTCGAGGGGGAACTCGATGCGGTGCTCGGCGAGAAAGTGGAGCACCCCGGCCTGAAGCCGCTATTTCCGGATGCGGCCAGCGAGGAAAATGTATGGTTTGCAAGGCATGGTGTCTTGCCGATCAACCACATGGCGGTGGTTCGCCGGTCGCTGTCCGAAAAAAATCCCGAGATCGTACGCGAGGTTCATCGGCTGCTTGTGGAATCCGCCAAAACCTCGCCGGCCGCGCCGCGGTTCAGCACGGATGAGATGCATCGCTCGCTGGAATTGATCATCCAATACACTGCGCAGCAGGGCCTCATTCCACGTGCGTTCGACGTCGATGAATTGTTCGACGACGTGACGCGGATATCGTAGTCGTAGGTGGGTTAGCGAAGCGTAACCCACCACCTTTCGCGGCAATGGTGGGTTACGCTTCGCTGACCCACCCTACGCCGTGCTCGAGAAAGAGATTTCAAAATGACTCCGGAACCGATCTTCGATCTCGCCCATCTCGGCCACATGCAGTTGCTGACGCCAAAACCCGACGAGAGCCTGAAATTCTTTGTCGACGTCATGGGCATGACCGTCAGCGGCCAAAAGGACGAGTCGGTTTACCTGCGCGGCTGGGACGATTACGAGCGCTATTCGCTAAAACTGACGGCGTCAAAGACGTCGGGCATGGAGCACATGGCGTTGCGCGCCCGCAGCCCGCAGGCGCTGCAACGCCGCGTCGCGGCGCTGAAGGGCTCCGAATTCGAGATCGGCTGGACCGATGGCGATATGGGGCAGGGGCCGGCGTTCCGCTGCCGCGATCCCGACGGCCACATCATCGAGCTCTATTACGAAACCGAGTGGTATCAGGCGCCACCGGAGCTAAGACCTGCGCTGAAGAACCAGGCGCAGCGGTTTCCGGCGCGCGGCGTCAATGTCCGCCGCCTCGATCACCTCAATTGTCTCGCCGTCGACATCAAGGCCAACCGCATCTTCTTCGAAAAATATCTCGGCTGCCGGCTGACCGAGCAGATCGTGCTCAACGACGGCACGGAAGCCGCGATGTGGATGACGATGTCGAACAAGAGCTACGATTTCGCCTACACACGGGACCATTTCGGCAAGCCCGGGCGATTCCATCACGTCACCTATGCGCTCGACAGCCGCGAGGAGATCCTGCGCGCCGCCGATATTTTTCTCGAGCACGGCGTCTTCATCGAGACCGGCCCGCACAAGCACGCGATCCAGCAGACCTTCTTCCTCTATGTCTACGAGCCCGGCGGCAACCGGATCGAGGTGGCGAACGCCGGCGCGCGGCTGATCCTGGCGCCGGACTGGAAGCCGATCGTGTGGAGCGAGGAGGAGCGGAGGAAGGGCCAGGCCTGGGGCTTGAAGACGATCGAGTCCTTTCACACCCACGGCACGCCGCCGGTTTGAGGCGCGCGCTACCGTGGGCGCCGGCACGCCAGGCGGTTATATGCCTGCTACACGCGTTATGGTTGCGGTGTTTCCGTTAGATGTGTTATTCAGCTCACACAGGCTAGAGCTAAGTCATTTTATGATCCGATATTGAAGCAGTGACGCCGGGCCGTGGATTGACCGCCCGGATGGAGCATTTTGATGCAGCGCATATTAGTCAAGGCTGCGCCGGGGCTTTCGGCGCCGCAGCTCACCTTCGGCGCTGCAGCGGTGACGTTTACGGCCACCCGCTTGTTCAAAAGCATCGACACCCAGCCGGCGCTTGGCGCCGCCAGCGGCGACGTCTGGCACGTCCTGACGCCGCCGGCCGGGGTTGCCGAAGCAAACGCCTGGGACATCTGTCATTCGCTTCTGCAGCAAGGTTTTGGCGTTGCAGGCGCGCCAGCGCCCACTTTTGCCGAGCCGGATTTTGAGCAAAGATGGATCACCGGGAGTTCCGCCGAGGGCGGCCAGTCCCTGGCGCAGCCGTGTGAAAACGCCGATCCGCAAAACCCCGATTTTCCGCTCGACAGCAACCCCTATTGGTTCCGCGCCGCCTCGCACTCGCAATTTGACAGCGCGATTGCCGCGATTGGCGGACCGCAGGTGGCATCGAAAGTGCGGATCGCGCATTTCGACACCGGCTACGACCCCAATCACCATACTTTGCCAAATCGGCTGCGGCGGGATCTCGGGCACAATTTCGTCGATGACGGCAATCCGAACGATGCGAGCGACCAGACCGGCGGGCTCCTCACCAATCTTGGCCATGGCACCGGCACGCTCTCGATCCTCGCCGGCACCGCGCTGCCGGGACAATCATTGCTGGGCGGCGCGCCGTTTGCGGAAATCGTGCCGGTTCGGGTCGCCAATCGGGTCGTGCTGTTCAGCAACAGCGCGATCGCGCAAGCGTTCGACTATGTACATTCGCTCAACGCCAATGGCCCCAATCGGGTCGACATCATCACCATGAGCATGGGAGGACTAGCGTCGCAGGCATGGGCGGATGCGGTGAACGCGCTGTACGAGCGGGGCGTCTTCATCGTCACCGCGGCCGGCAACAATTTTGGCAACCTGCCGACCCATAACATCGTCTATCCCGCGCGGTTTAACCGTGTCGTTGCCGCCTGCGGTGTGATGGCGGACGGCAAGCCCTATGCCGATCTCGGCATTCGCCTGATGGCCGGCAATTACGGTCCCGCCAGCAAAATGGCGACCGCAGTAGCCGCACCGACCCCGAACGTGCCCTGGGCGCGGTTCGGCTGCAGCGATATCGTCGATTTCGATGGCCAGGGAACCTCGGCCGCGACACCGCAGGTCGCAGCCGCCGCAGCGATCTGGTTGCAAAAGAACCGCGCCGCCGTGGATGCCTTTCCGCAGGCGTGGATGCGGGTCGAGGCGATTCGCAGCGCGCTGTTTGGCAGCGCCAAGCTCAATCCGCAGGAGCTGCAACGCCTCGGGCGTGGCGAACTGCGCGCCAATGAAGCGCTCGGCAAGGCGCCGGCTGCGGCGTCGGAGCTTCGTCAGACCGATCGGGATTCCGCTTCTTTCCCGATCCTGGGGGGATTGACCGGTCTCGGGATGCAGCCGGCTGCGTCCGGACCGCAGCAGCAGATGCTGGAGCTCGAGGCTCTGCAGCTTTCGCAGAGCGCGGCCGTTGAAGACATCCTGCCGGTCGACTCGACCGGCGCCTCGCCGGCCGATCTGCGTCGTCTCGCCGAAGCGCTGGCCGCCGACCCGCGTGCATCGAATGCGCTGCGCGAGGCGCTGACCGGCGTGGTCCGGAGCGTGCAAGTCAGCGTACCCGCAAGCACGCCTCGCGGACTGAACGCCATCGAGCAACTTCATCTGGACCATGCGGTCAATCCCCGCGTGCCGATCCCGGCCTCCCGACCGCTTCGCGTCTATGCCTACGATCCGTCGCTGGGTGCCAAGCTCGATACCGTCGGCATCAACGAAGGCACGCTCGAAGTGCGCTGGGAAGACGACCTGAAGCCGGGCCCGATCGGCAAATATATCGAGGTGATCGACGTCGATCCTGCGAGCCAATGCTGTTATGCGCCGGTCGACTTGAACAATCCGTATATCCTGACGAAATCGGGCCTGCCGCCATCCGAAGCCAGCCCGCAGTTCCATCAGCAGATGGCCTACGCCGTGGCGATGAAGACGATCGAACATTTCGAGAAGGCGCTCGGCCGCGTCGCACAGTGGGCGCCGCGCGAGATTCACCAGGAGGGCAAGGAAACGACCACGGAGTATGTCGACCGCTTGCGCATCTACCCGCACGCGCTGCGCGCGAAGAATGCCTATTACAGTCCGGAGCACAAGGCGTTGCTGCTCGGCTATTTTACCGCCCCGGCTTCCAGCGGCGAGGGGCTGATGAAGGGCAGCGTGGTCTTCACGGCGGTTTCTCACGATGTCGTCGCTCACGAGACGACCCACGCCTTGCTCGACGGCGTTCACCGCCGCTTCCGTGAAGCGACCAATCCGGACGTATTCGCCTTTCACGAGGCCTTTGCCGATATCGTCGCGATATTCCAGCACTTCACGCTTCCCGAAGCGCTCAGCCATCAGATCGCGGCAACGCGCGGCGACCTCGAACAGCAGAACCTGCTCGGGCAGCTCGCCATCCAGTTCGGCGAGGCGACCGGTCGTTACGGTGCCTTGCGCGACTATATCGGCGGAGTCGAACCGCCGAAGGATGGCAGTGCGGGCGACGCCAAATGGGTCCGCCGCCGGCCGAAGCAAACCGATTATGAGGATACAAAGGACGAACCCCATGCCCACGGCGCCGTCCTTGTCGCCGCGGTATTCGATGCGTTCCTGCAGATCTACAGGCGCCGAACCAACGATCTCCTCCGGCTGGCGACTGGCGGCACCGGCGTCTTGCCCGCCGGCGCGATCTCGGTGGATCTGATCAATCGGCTCGCGCGCGAGGCGAGCAAGGTTGCCGCACAGATTCTGAACATATGCATTCGTGCGCTGGATTATTGCCCGCCGGTCGATATCGTCTTCGGCGAGTATCTGCGCGCCTTGATTACGGCCGATACCGATCTTGTGCCCTATGACAAGCTTGGATACCGCACGGCATTTATCGAAGCATTCCGTGATCGCGGCATTTACCCCAGCGATGTGAAGCATCTGTCGCCCGGCAGTCTGCTCTGGGAAGCGCCGCCGCTGCCGCTGCGTCAGGAAAAGGTGCGAATTGTTCTGGAAAAGATGTCGACCGGTTGGGATCTCAACAGCAAGCGAGAAGAGGCCTACAAGCTATCGGAGAAGAACCGCTGGATTTTCTGGGACTGGCTGATGAACCGGGACTTGGTCAACGATGACGAGATGGCGGCGCTCGGCCTGCTCAGAATCCCCAAGGCGCAGCCCTTCAAGATCGGTGATCAGGACGGCGAGCTTCGTCCGATCGAGGTTCATTCGGTGCGGCCGGTACGGCGGGTCGGCCCGGAAGGCAACATACGCTCCGACCTCGTTGTCGAAATCACGCAGACTTTCCGGCCGACGGCAATGCCGGGCGCGCAATTCCGCGGCGGCTGCACATTGATCATCGACCTCGCGACGGCGGAGGTCCGCTACATGGTCCGCAAGAAGGTCGTCAGTCCCTACCGCTTTGCCGACCAGATGAAGTTCGGCATGGCGAGCAGCGACGGGCTGTATGCCAATTACTTCGCCGACGGAGCTGCGGCGCGCGAGCCCTTCGCTTTGATGCATCACGTGCACGGATAGGAGAAGTCGATTGGCGCGGACGGCAAAGACGGTAGCAAGGAAATCGGCCGGCAAATCAGCCGTGCCGCGGCGAACCCGGCGCGGGGCGCCGGCGGCGCAGGGCGCAGCGACCGCAGTGGCGACGTCGGCTTCGCCTTACCGGGCCAAGGTCAGAATGTATCGCCAGGGGTTAGGCGACTGCTTCCTGATCTCGCTGCCGCGCACCGACGGCAGCAACCGGCCGTTTTACGTGATGATCGACTGCGGCGTCGTGCTCGGCACCGCCGATCCCGGTACCATCGTGACGCAGGTGATGGACAATATCGTCGCCGTCACCGGCGGGGAAATCGATCTGTTGATCGCGACCCACGAACACTGGGACCATCTCTCCGGCTTCGTTCAGGCCAAGCCGTCGTTCGACAAGCTGACGAAGGTCGGGCAGGTCTGGCTTGCCTGGACGGAAAACCCCGACGACCAGCTGACCCAGAAACTGAAGAAGGAAAAAGGCCAGGCACTTGCGGCCCTGCGGATGGGGATGAGCCAGATGCAACTGGCCGGGGATTCGGACGGCGTGGCGGAACTCGGCGGAATTCTGGAATTCTTCGGCGCGGCCAAGGGTCCGACGACGGCGGACGCCCTCGACAATGTCCGGGCCAAGGCGAAGGCTTCCAAGCCGCGCTACTGCCTTCCGACCGATCCGCCGGTCGTGCCCGCGGGCATCAACGCGCGCTTTTATGTGCTCGGGCCGCCCTATGACGAGAAGATGCTGCGCAAGATCAACCCCTCGGCGAGCAACAAGGAGACCTATGGGCTCGCGCTCGGTAGTTTTCAGATGTTCTTGGATGGCGCGGGTACGGCATTGGCGGCTGTCGACGACGGCCGTCCGTTCGATCAGCAATATGAAATTCCGTTGGCCTATGCGCAATCGGCGCCTGAGTTCGATTTCTTCAGGAAGAATTACTGGCAGCCGGGCAACGCCGCGCCCGATGCATGGCGGCGCATCGATGCCGATTGGCTGGGCGGGGCGTCCGACCTGGCGCTGCAACTGGACAGCCTGACCAATAATACCAGCCTTGTGATCGCGATCGAATTGCCCGGCGGCGACGTATTGCTGTTCGTGGCCGACGCGCAAGTGGGCAACTGGCTGTCCTGGCAGGACCGTTCATGGACGGTGGACGGCAAAACCGTCACCGGGCCGGATCTGCTCAATCGAACGATCTTCTACAAGGTCGGCCATCACGGCAGCCACAACGCGACGCTGAAAGCGCAGGGCCTTGAGGAGATGAACTCGGCTGCGGGTCGCGATGATTCCGGTCGACCATGAGATGGCGGTCAAGAAACGCTGGGGCAAGATGCCGCTCGACGAGCTCGTGGCAGCGCTCAACCAGCAGGCCAAGGGTGTGGTCTTGCGTGTGGACAAGCCCAAGCCGGCCACGACCGAGAATGTGGTCGAGGACAAATTGTTTTTTGAAGTCACTTTTTGACGGCCTTCCTTCCAGCCGGCCACTATAAAAGTGCAATAGGCATCCAAGCCAGGCTTGCATCCACGATGCCGCGCCCCATTTGCGAGGGCGTGAACGCGAGCCTGGAGTGATCGATGGCGGTGCGTGTCGACTTCGCCAGCGAGGCGTTTCTTCGCGATCCTGCCGCCGGCATCGCAACGCTGCGTGCGGCCGGGCCAGTGGTCGCGACCAGGTTCCCGATCATAGGCCGGATCTGGGTCACCACGACATATGAGGCGACAGCCCGTGTGCTGAAGGACTCAGCGACGTTCAGCTTAAGGAAAGAGGATGGGGCGCTGGCCGGGCTCCGCTGGTGGATGCCGGCGTCGCTTGCGACGATCGCCAGCAATATGCTGACGATGGATGAGCCGGACCATACCCGATTGCGCCAGATCGTCGACGAGGCCTTCCGCCGCCGCGCCGTATTCGAGATGGAGCCGCGCATTCGCGAGCTTGCCGACGCTCTTGCCGCAAACCTGTTTGCGCAAGCAAGCACCGCCGATCTCGTGCAGAGCTACGCGCGGATATTGCCGCTGTCGGTGATTTGCGAGCTGCTGGGCTTGCCGCAGGCCGACCGGCCGCAGTTCATTGCCTGGGCAAATTCGATGGCGCAGTCCTCGCACGTCATCGGCTTTCTGCGCATGATCCGGGCGGCGAAAGCGATGATGCGTTATCTGGAGGGGCGCCTGCGGATGGTCCGCGAGCAGGGCGGCGAGGGATTGATCGCCGAGCTGATGCGGGTCGAAATGGCGGGCGGCCGCATCAGCGGCGAGGAAATGGTGTCGATGGTGTTCCTGCTGCTGGTGGCGGGCTCGGAGACGACGACCCATTTGATCAGCGGATCGGTCTTCGAGCTTCTCAAAGACCCCGCCCGCCGCGATTGGTTGGCGGCGGATTGGAGCCGCGCCGGCCTCGCGATAGAAGAATTTCTGCGCTTCGTCTCGCCGGTGCAATTTTCAAAGCCGCGCTATGTGCGCCAAGCCATCGAGCTTGACGGCGTTCGTCTGAACAAGGGCGACAGGGTGATGGCGACGATCGTCGCCGCCAACATGGACGCCGCGGCGAATGAGTGTCCCGAACAGCTCGATCTGGCGCGGCGGCCGAACCGGCATCTGTCGTTCGGGACCGGAATCCATTTCTGCCTTGGTCATCAACTGGTGCGCATCGAAGCCATCTGCGCCCTGCAAGCATTGTTCACCCGCTGGCCAAAACTTCAGCTCGCGGTAAAACCGTCGCAAATTCACTGGCGCAGGCGGCCTGGCCTTCGCTCGATCGAGAAGCTGCCGGTGGTGACCCCCGTGTGACGGGACACTCAACAATGGGACGGGGCAGAATGGTCCGCCTCGTTCCAGTCAACAGAAACGCGGCTAAATTGCCCTTGAGCTGGCGACTGCGCGGCAGAGACTGAAGGAGATGACATCATGACCAAAAAGAAGAACCCGCATATCGGGTCAAGCCTGGAAAGCTGGCTGGATGAAGCTGGCATCCGGGAGGAGGTGACAGTTGCCGCCATCAAGTCCGTTATCGCGCATCAGCTTGCCACCGAGATGAAGAAAAAGAAGCTGTCCAAAAAACGGATGGCTGAATTGATGAACACCAGCCGCGCGCAGCTCGATCGCCTCCTTGATCCCGATAACGGCAACGCCACCATTGAAAGCCTTCAGCGCGCCGCCAAGATCGTAGGGCGGGAGCTCAGGATGGCGTTGGTGTAAGTGATTGCCGGGCCACGTCTTCGAAAGGAAGGTCGGTCCTTAGCAGCCTTAGCAAAAATACGTCACGAACGTCACGTGCCATTTGGCGTCTGCAAAGCGCCTGCATTTCCCAGACTGAATGCGTTGCTAGGGTGCGGTCATGGCTCGCATCAGGAAAGAAGCACCGGAACAATCTCGCGCGCTGTGCGTGCCTGAGTTCAGTGACGCGCTTCTGGATGAAACAACCAGGATTTGGCAGCCGCTATCGCGGCGAACCCTCACGCGCGAGGATGGATGGCTGGGGTTCCTGGATACGTATCGAACTCTGTGCGTTGCGCCGAATCAAGAAATTCGTTCAATCTTTGATGAGCTTAGAAGCTTTATTCCAGTTCCGTTCTGAGCCCCAAGTTTTACCCAGATGAAAGTAGAGTCCCCTGCATTCTGCGCCGAACTACAGAAAACCTCACGTTTGAGGATGGATCGTTCATAACCTCACGGTCATAGGTTCAAATCCTATCCCCGCAACCACTTTTGTTATAACTCACTCACCGTCCCGGTCTAACCGCCGGGACGGATCTGTCTTTCCTGGGTCCGGCTGCGTGCAGCGTTGCTAGGCCCCATCGAGAATGACAGGCGCGACGCGCGTCAGCCAATTATTCGGGTATTTGACGGCATCAAATTCAGCCATTGATCGACGCCGAAAACTACGCGAACTCCGTATCATGTGCCGCGGGAGTTGATGCAGAAAGGATCGATCAGACGGACTGGGATGGGTATCTTGCGAAGGAATCCGGAATCTTTAAGGACCTTCGCCTTGAAGTCTCTCAGAAACTGACGGCCGAAGAGCGGTGTTCCCATCAACCGATATTTTGAGGGGGAGTCCAGGTCGATCCGTCGCACTTTTTCCCAAGGACTTCTATCGTTCGTTCGTGCTCGAACCCGACAACTCCTCTCGCGGGGTGGTCGTGTTGCTGCGACGGGCTAACAGATTCGCCCCACAGTCAGCGCATATTGCACGGGTCTACCGCGACCGCAGTTTCGTTGCACTCGTGATTAGACTGCCTGGTCATGGTGCAGTGCCGGCGGCATAGACGACGGCGACTTGGGAAGATTGATCGGCGGCGACACGTCTGGCGATAGGCAATCCGTTCAAGTACAACTGATTTCCCGTCGATGGCGCACGACAATCTTTTCTGCTGACTCAAGTCTTGCATCAGCAGATCTTGGACTTCCGCTGCAGCGGGCCCATGATCCAGTTGCCCCCTTAACATTCCAGTCCGTAATGGACTTCACGGTCAGCACTCTAGTCATCATCTCTGTACGCGCAACGCAATTCAAACCGAAGCGAACTGGTGCTTTCGACGTCAACCGAACGGTCAAGTTCGGCCCCCTTTTTCGCTCTTTTTGACCGACACCGCGAATTGACTGCTCCGTCTGGCGATATGTTCATACCGAAATACGATAATCACGAACGCGAAGGAGAACACAGCGAAGTCGAGGAACGCTGGACCGACGCATGAACGAAATGTAGGCGCGGCTAGACGCGGGGCCCGACCGAACCCTCACCTTCTGCGTTGCGCTGGATTGCGGCTGAAATGGCACACCCCAATCGGAATTGTCGATGCAACGATTGAGCCGCCTTGCGCTGGTTGCAATCAAGGCATCTTATATTCAGGCGAAGAACTTGACCTGCGGTCAGCGTGCTAACCGGGGGGCGTCGAGTATATGCTACGAGCCTTTTGCGGCGTTGTGTCCATCGCAGTACTTGCGAGCCCAGTTCTGGCGCAGACTCCAGCCGAGCCGAAGCAGAAACCCTCCATGGAAGAGTTGCTGCGTCGCATGGATGCGCTGCAGCGCCATGCAACAGCAGGTGATGAGCTGATCAGTGCATTGCGGCATCGAGTAGAAGAGCTCGAGGCCCACGAGCGACATGCCAAGTCCCGCGACACTGCCAAACATTACGAGACGACCGCGCCAGCCGCGGGGCAAAGGCCAACGATGGCCTCGGTAGCGTCGGCACAACTGCCGTCGCCTGCGACCGCTGCGGTCGCCCCGCAACCTAACGTAGCGGCGATTCCGGGCCTGCTTCCGCCCGAACCGATGGGGAATCAGTACGAAGGGGAAGGCGGAGATGCTTTGCGTTCCGATCTCCCGGGCCTCTCACTGCGTATTCCCGGTACTCAATCCGAGGTGCGATTTTACGGCTTTGCGAACCTCAATGGGTACGGTGACTTTAACGGCCGTAACCAGACCGATGCGCCGACAGCACAAACGATTCCCCTCGCCAACAGCCCAGCCGCCATGCAAGGGGGCGATTTCGGATTGTCCGCGCGGTTTAGCCGCATAGGCATGGATACGCGCTCAGCCATCGGCTGGGGCACTCTTGAGACTCGCTTGGAAGGCGACTTCGGCGGTGGCGCGCCACCAGCCTCTACCAATGCGGTTTTTCGGCTGCGTCAAGCTTGGGCCGAATTCGGCACCGAGGAATTCCGCACGCTGGTCGGGTGGGCGAACAGCCTATGGAACGAAGGCGTTTATGAAACTGTGAACTTCAGCACCAACCTCAACCAGTCCTTTGTGCGCCAGCCGCAGATTTGCGCGACCGGAACGCTGGCCCCAGGATTAACCGGCCAAGTCTCGCTCGAAATGCCGGACACGCAGTATACTTCCGTGGCCGGCGTGTTCACGCAGACCGGCACTCCGATCGGTTTTTCAGGTCTCAGTCCCTCATTTACTTCGTTGCCCGATCTGCTTGGTCGGCTGGAATATCGCCACGACGGCTTGGTCCTCGACATGCGCGGCCTGCTGCGCGACCTTAGTATCCGTACTGAGGGCACGGCAGCCGCGCCACCGGCGCTCACACGTAATGCCGCTGGCTGGGGTGTGGCGGGAACGGGTAGGTTTCCAATGCGGTGGCTCTCAGACGCATTCGGTCCAGATGAGCTTATTGGCATGGCTTACTACGGCGAGGGGATCGGGCGCTATTTCGCCGGCAATACCTTCGGCCAGGACGCGCTGTCGAACATTGGCTTGCTCGGCGTAACCGACTTTACCCTCGACCCGCTGCCGACGTATGGCGCGACCGCAGCTTACCGCCGCTTCTGGACGCCACAGTGGCGTAGCAACTTCGTCTATTCCTATGCATGGCAACAATATCCATCCTATGCGCTGTTGTTTGTGCCCGGATCGACCTCGGCCACTTCGTTGAACGGCACCATGCAGCAGGCGATCGTCAACTTGATCTGGAGCCCCTTCGCGGAACTTCGCGGCAATACCGTCGGGACCGGATGGCTCGATGTCGGCCTCGAATATGTGTACACACGACGGAACGTGTTCGGCGGCGCTGCAGCTACGTCCACGGCTGGCGCGGGCTTCGCCACCGGTAACCGTGTTCTCGGCTCCGTCACTGCACGGTTTTGAAACCAGCGCTAGATCGGCGACCAAAGACAAGGGCATTATGATCGCCGAAAACATGTGGCGGCTGTTAAGGCAGCAACACAATGTTGTGGACGCTCCGGAAGATTTTTAGGGCCTTCAACCGACGACAGCCTCGCCAAGGCTTTTTCACACTTGGGTTGTATCGGGCAGGAAAGTTAGGTATCCGCTGCCGACGTGATGAATTTATTGGCCCTAACCCTCACCATATTCGGCGAACTCATCGTCCTGAAATGCGACGGTTTAAGCCTTTCTCGCCAAGAAATTCCCACGGAAGCCCTGTTCGCTGCATGCATCTTTGCCGATTTGGTTGCTGTAGAATTCTTCAGCGAGAAGTGTCGCAGGGACAAATGACCCATCCCAAATGCGTAGGGAGCAGCATCCATTGGCCCAGGTCTAACGTAGCGGATAGAACGATATCCGCGATTGAATGCAGGCGGATGCCAATAGAATCGTCGAGGTGTTGCAGCGGATATTCGGGTCTTTGGCCGCGTTTGCGGTAGCTGCTGCCGCTGGATTTTATTTTTGTACGGCGGGCGATAGGGCAGAATGTGACCAAGCCTGCATCGTGGAATCTGGGGAGGAGCCTTAACACTTCTGAGCCACGATAATCTAGGCAACGTTTTGCGCCGGGCCAGGGTTCCAATGTTTACCCGTCCTCATCTGGATCCATCGCTTAAAGTGATTGCCGAGATGTATCTCATTAAATCCGCCGCGCCTAAGCATAGCACGTATTTGGAATCAGAAAACTGGCGAAGTTGGAGCAGGAAGGGTGGGGGGTGCTACAACTCATTGCAGGGCAGGACTCCATCCACTGATCGGAGATAATGTGGAGAGCATTCCGAATGCTTCGTCTCGACCCTTACATGCCGACTGCGTCGAGCAATGTCCGATTTTGAAGGGCAAAAGCGGAAAACATATACTCGCACTGAGTTCTTCTCAGTTTGACCCAATGTATGGTCCGGCCGTGCGTTGCAAGAGGTTTCGTCAAGCTGGCGTCAGCGGTCTTGCATCAATGTATCCGGTCTCTGATTGGAGTTGTTTTGCTCCGGACCATCATGGATATCAGCGCGCGTGCGGTCTCATTATCGGACAGACCTCAAATGGGCCAGTTGGGTCACCAGTGTTCGCATGCGCCGGGAAGACCGATCCTCCATCTCTTCTCATCCTCTCGCAGACCTCGGCGGGTAACGGGTAAAGGATCTGGGACTACGTCATCGCTTGTCCTTTCAATGCGCCCGGCAATTAGGCGAGTTGAGTGACGGTCGCGGCGAGTTTGCTCGCTTCGAAGGAGCGCCCATGCGCAAGAACGCTCCAGGCGATCCGGGTCAGTTTATTGGCGAGCGCGATCGCCAGCACATTGCGGTGCAGCCGCTTTTTGGCGGCTTCAATCCAGGATTTGAGCCCATGACGCTCCCAGCTTTGCGGCTTGATCAGCACCACCCAGGCCGCCTGCACGAACATGACCCGCAGATAGCGGTTACCCCGCTTGGATATCTTGCCGAGGATGGTGCGGTCCCCGGTCGAGATTTGCTTAGGAACAAGGCCTAGCCAGGCGGCGAAGTCACGACCTTTGGTGAACACATCACCAGCGCCAATCGCCGCTACCATCGCGCTGGAAATGATGGGTCCGATACCGGGCACGCTGATCAGCCGTTCGCAGCTCGCGTCCTGGCGCGCGATGGCTACGATCTCGTTCGACAAACTCTCGACGCGCTCGTCGAGCCGGCGCCAGTCGCCGGCCAGATCTTCAATGATGTGCACTATGCGTGGCGACAGGACATCTGGTGGCGTGGCCAGGATGCGCGGCAGCTCGGCACGTAAAAACCGTAACCCCTGGCGCACCGCAACGCCGCGCTCCAACAGGAAGGCACGGATTTGATTGATGATGCCGGTGCGCTGGCTGACAACCGCTCCCGTACGCGGTGCAACCCCTGCAGGTCCAACTGATCGGCGGTCTTCGTTGCCACGAACTTCATCGTCGGCCGCTGCACCGCCTCGGCAATTGCCTCGGCATCGCGAAAGTCATTCTTCTGTCCCTTGGAATAGGGACGAACATACTTCGCTGGCATCAGCCGGGCATCGTGGCCAAGGCTATAAGCTTGCGGCTGAGATGATGCGCGCCGACGCAGGCTTCCATGCCGACCAGGCATGGCGGCAGGTTGGCAAAGCGCGCTTCCACCTGGCCACCTGACCACTTCTGCCGCAGCACAATCGCACCGCGCTCATCGTGGCCTACAATGTGGAAAGAATTCTTGCCGATATCGATGCCAACCACGGAGATTGCAGCGTTGACTATCTGGGACATGGCGTGCTCCTTGTCTTTGGTGCCCCGCGCAAGCATCGCTTGCTGGTGGGGCGGGAGCACGGCCGGACCATCCCATTACCGGACATTGGGGACCGTCGCAACACTGCGCGGCTCGCGTGCGCCGCCGCCGCGGAGACAACTTTCATGTTGGATAGCCTAAATTGTAACTAGACGAACCAGTGCAGGATGAATGCTGTTCCGAACAGTCCGGCAAAAAAGGCGCCAGCCACGCACCACGGTGTAACTATACGCGCCCGCCGGTAGCGGGCGTCCCCCTGAGCCTGTGCGGCCAGATACCAGGGCTTGATGAATTTCCAGCAAAGTTTTGCGCTTCCGACCGCTCCGGCGAGCGAAACGATTGTTATGGCGGTGATCATCTCCGTGGGCGGCGCTGTCTTCTAAATCCGCACATCATTTTCCCCTTCTATCAGGCAAGACTATCGCAGGTTGCGCACGCGCGAAAGCCGCCCGAAAGGGCTTGGCCTAAAACGGGCGGCAGCCTGCTCGATAAACGAACGCACGCACACTAGGCCGCCCTAGATAATCGCGTAGGAAGGGTCTGTTTGTGGCAGCGAATCTGCCTTGATCGCGCCGGCCACTGGCGCATATTTGCGGGATGAACGAAGAGACTACGCGGTTTATAAATTATACCGCGGCCGTGTGTGTGGTGTTTTTGGCCGCCGGGTGTCTGGGATTTGTAGCTCACTATGGTTTGGGCCTTTCGAGGCAAGAAATACGAACTGGCGCATTGCTGATCGCCACACTCCTTGCCACGCTGATAGCCATGGAGTTCTTCGTTACGAAACTTCGTAAATCCAAATGACCCTACAAAACGCCCAAGGGACGCCGAAAGCGGTCTCTGCCGAATTGAGCGCCTGGATCGCAGCCTGCCATGATCAAGCTCACGACAGAGCGGGAGATCGCGGTCCGCGGACATCATTTATTTGAATTCATTTGATTCCACTTTGCGATGTTGCTGCTTTGCGAACTCACTCCGACAACGGCCAGGATTATTGTGACGAACGACGGCAACACGCCGCCGGCGGCACGGTCAAACAATCCGACACCTGGGAGAATGTGGTTTGCGCCTGTCATCACCATAGCTGCACCGCTGATGGCAGATGCACCTATAACGAATAAGTCGAAGAATCGCGGCACAAGAAAGCCTCCGACCACGCCGCAGACTGACGCCAGCACCCTGCCGAAGAAGCCGCCAAACCAACCCTCGAGCCCGAAAGCGACGGCTACAGAAAGGCCGAACAGAATGCCACCGGAAACGCCGAGCAAAACGCGCCGATAGGGCTCAAGAAAATAAGACGCGGCACCAAGAACACAGGCACCGACAATTCCGAGAACAATCGCCATTGTACCAACATCCCCAGTAAATGTTCGACCCAAAAGAAGGCCGACGTCGAAACCAATCAGGGCATAGAGTAGCGGAAGCCATGCATAGAACATGAAAAGGCCGAATGCCATGATGGCGAGCCCTGTCAATATCATCAGGAGCCCAATCGCGAGCGACATGAATACTCCCCCTCAACCCCGGCGCGCTTGACCGTCCATGGCCAACAAAACCAATATGGTCCTGCGCATGGAGGTGGACGTTGATGACACCGGTCATCCGACAAGTCGTTATCCAAACGTAACAAGGTGTCGACGGCAAGGGCCGAACCCGCGAAAAGCACCCCGAAAGGGGATCAATTCCTAAGAAACGGCGACGCTTGATGTTGGCTCCGCGGGCTGTAGAACAAACCCGAATGCCTTCGCGCGCCGATGCAGATTGTCCACTACCCGCGCGCGATAGCGTGTCTCATAGAACGACGCACCAGGATCTACATACTCCATCCCATGTCGGACGGCATTATAGAACAGCACTGCGATCTTGCGCGCCGTGGCGGTCACCGCCTTGGCTTTGCCGATGCGCGCCGAGAGCCGCCTGTAGAACGCGCCCAGGGCGGTGTCGGTCCGTCCAACGGTTACGGCAGCGAGCCGCAGAAGCGCCGCGGCCCGGCACCCGGAGCGGCGTGTTCGTGACGAGAGCACCTTCCCACCGGAGATCTTATTGCTCGGCGCCAAGCATAGCCAGGAGGTGAAGTGTTTTGCGCTGGGCCAGGCGGAGAGGTCATCGCCGCACTCAGCAATCAGCTTCAGTGATAGGTAAGGACCGAGGCCGTTGATTTGGGTAACGTCCTTTCCGAGCAGCGCGAAGAGCGCCGCACGGACATCGAAGGCCATTGCGTTCGTTTGATCGGTTCGCCGACGTGACGACGGCAACGAACCTGATCCACGGCCGCGACCGATGCTGAGTTCCTTCAAGACGGCTTCGATCCTCACGTCGCAAGCAGACACCTTCTCGTGGTAGGCGTCGAAGAGGGCGAGTGCCTGCTCGAGCGCAAACAGGTGCTCGGCGCGGTAGCTGCCGGTGAGCGCCTTCTCGATCGTCTCAGCACTGGCGTGGCACCGGTAATCGCGCAAGTGCGCCAGCGCTTTGGGGTCGTGCTCACCGGCGAGGATAGCGCGGATGATCCGTTGGCCAGTCGCACCGGTGATGTCGGCGACGACGTGGTGGAGCTGAAGATTTATCTCCGTCAGTGCCTTCTGCATATGCTGGATATGTGAGGCCGCATATTCGAGCAGACGCTCGCGCTGACGCACATATGCTCGCAGCTCGGCGATCTGGCCTTTGGGCCGAAAGCTGGCACGCAGCAGGCCGTAAGAATGAAGCCGCTGGAGCCACTGCGCGTCGCTGACGTCAGTCTTACGTCCGGGCACGTGCTTGGCATCGCGCGCATTGACAAGGAACACAGTAAAGCCACGGGCATCGAGGAGCTCGAAAATAGGAATCCAATACACGCTGGTCAATTTCATAACGACCGTCTCGACGCCACATTCCTTAAACCAATTCACCAGCCGATGTAGATCGGTCGTAAAGGTACCGAAGCTGCGTACGGGCTCAGGCGTACGATCTGTCCTTACGGCAGCCATGTGCATAGTTGCCCCAACGTCGATGGCCGCCGCATTCGGGTGGACCATCGGCATCGCGCGGTCTAACTTGGATTTTGTCCTTTTTCAATTCATCTCCAATCCTCCTGCTGACGACAGCGGAAGGGCTGGGCTGCGCTATTGCTCAAATTCCTAAACGGGATCGCCGGATGGCGTCACCACTCTCAAGTGCGCAACAACCCATGGACCATGTTTTTTAACGGGGTACATGCCACCAAAATCGTAACGGCCGCTCCCTTCCAGGAGCAGTCTAGCGCAAGCCCGTTTCTGCTCCCACAGGCGGCGCGCAGCGCCAAGCTAATGTTTTTTAGCAAATCAGTGGCTGTCAGCGACCGAGCGATAGGCTCCAGGCCGGTCGATGGGGTCAAGGTAGTAGTTGCTACGAAGCCCCCGTTCAGTTTTTTCGAGTATGACTGGAATGAGTAATCCAAATGTGATTGGAATCCGGAGGTGGCATAAAAGCTGACCTGCCATTCGATCCGACAAATCTCCGGTATTAAGGGCTAAGCCAACTCGGCGCGAACATCGCTTCGGGTCATTTCATGACTCCCGCAACAGACATCGCCGCCCCAGGGCGTGAACTCATTAACGCGCAGCCGTATGAACGTGAGGTAGTCGGCCGCACCGTAGACGTCGAAATTGAGATAGGCTTTTGAAATTGAGATAGCCCCGCAGATCGGCATCGTCGGCTACGCGTATCAGCAATTGTCATGCGACAACGGCAGCGGCGACCGGGTCGGCTGCCTCGGGTCGCACGTCCTCGGGATCGGACCGCAGATCATTCCGATGGGCAAGCTGCAGTTCAGAACCTTCAACAACGGACAGGTCTGTGGGCCAACCCAACATGGCGATGCCAGCGCACGACTCCCCAGCGTGGAACCCGACCCCGCACACACGCGCGGTGAGTACCATGCGCCTGCTCAACCAAGTTCAACGTCGCGTTGGCCTTAATTATAGCGTCCGCTCCATGGCTGAGCGGCGCCGCGCTGCTAACGTTTGCGACAAAGGCGAGTGCGCCCGCCGCGCCAAAGGTCACCAATTGATTCAACCTTGTCATGCCACATCCTCACTTGTTTCTGAACCCCACTCAGCCTTCGCCTCGGTCGGAAATCTTGAACCCGAAAGCCAGACTGCGCAACTGGTTTAGGACCAGGATGACCGACGTGCCTATTGTGCCGTCTAGCGGCAACGCCAGCCCGACCTCTCCATCCCTCCAAGCCCTGCTGACCGCGTCGACGATCTAACCGAATGATGCTGCGCTGCATGAGTTCGGATGTGGCACGCTGTGTGAGAACTCCAACTTCAACTTTCGTTTGGATTTTCCGTCTCAATTTGGTCGATGCGGAGACCTGGCAGCTTCGGTCGGAAAAAGGCAATTGAGAAAACAATTCTGTGCATCTTCGGTTCGAGCGTGTTTCCACGCAGCCTCGACTCACGTCGGAAGTCGAGCAACGTGACACACGAAATTGTGATGCTTGGAGGCCAATTGTCATCTCAGGTCGCATGATTATCATCGAAGTCTTCGAGCGTGGTGCAACCTCACGGCATCGGCCAACAGGTCCAACGATCATCAGGATCGACACCTCATGACCGCGTCACAATCCCGCAAATCTGCTCGTCGCGTTCGCTGGTTCTCGACTGGCCACGGCAGAGCGCGCTCAGATATCCGGCGGTCCTCTCAAATCGGGCAAACACCTACTGCGTTCGACTCCAACCAGCGCCAATTCATGCACCGCTTCGCTCTCGCACCACCTCCGCATTCGCGCCGCCCACAATCAGCGACAACGCTCGCGGCACTCAAATCCCCATAACGCACGCCGCATCACCAACCTATCCCCTCCCGCGGTTTCCTTGTATGGGGCATTTTTTGTCAAGGAGTTCCACCAGAGCGGCAAATCTTTGCCCTTCGTCAGTTTCTTTGTTCGATCTCAAAGCCGTTTCTTCGTCCCGACCCGCACTTCGCTTGCGCCGTCGCGCGCAGAAGCTGTCAAGGTTGGCCGTCGCACCAACCTTGCGACAGGCTCCGCCGTTGCCAGGCCCACACCTTGATAGCTTCGAGCACGACGGCACGTTTGGTGCGATCGGGATGACGATCAGAGGGGAGCCCGCTTTTGGGCGCGGCCTAGTCGCGCCACAACCTTGTATTCGGTGGGTTCAAGGACCCGAACCATGATGCAGTCATGCGCATCGGCGGCGAAGCTCCTCGGCGGCGGACCCATTCTCGAAACCGGTTTCAAAACCATGGCCTGCTTCGGGTGATCGCCACCTCGGATCGTCATCGGACACCGACGATGTTCTGCTCGTCAGCCTCCGAGAGCTTGTCTTTTCTAAGTCTTCTCCCTCACGCCGCTCGCAATACGACGCCAGCCGGAACCTCGCCAGTGGTTACCAGACGCCACAAGGCAATTAGCAATTTGCGCGCCAGAGCTACGATCATTGTTTTGCGGTTTCTGCCACCCTCAGTTCGAGTCCGATACCACTGGGCCAATGCACTGTCCTTCTGAAAGAGCAAAAAGCGCCAAGCCAACTGAATCATTCCGCCGCGCACTCGTGCGTTGCCCGCCTTGGCGAGCCCTTTCTCTCGCCGTTTGCTGCCGCTTTCGTCGGGTGCGCCAGTGAGACCAGCATAGCGCGCTACGGCTCGTCGATCCCGCAATTTCCGCGAGAGGACCTCGTGCACCAGCATGTCCGCAGTTTCTATACCAACACCAATAACGCGAGCGATCAGTCGGACCATCGCGTGTGGTCCATCACCGGGCGCCTGCTCCATACGCTCCAGGCGAGCCTCCTCGATCTGGCGGATCTGATCACTGACGAGCCGCCGGCGCTCCATGTCGCGATGCAGCTCAGCTAGCGTGTTGGGCGGTATTGGTTCGCCCTCAGGCGTGCGCAAATTTTCAAGGCGCCCGGCGGCCTTCTTCAGCTTGGGATTGAAGCCGCGGATGCCCAGCCGGATCAACGCTGCTTTCATTCGGTTGACAATCCGAGTTTGCTCTCCGACGAGGCTCTGGCGCTCGCGGTTGGGCCGCTTGGCATCTTCGTCCTTGGTAGTCGGGATCGCCACCATCTTGCAGTGATCTCGCTCGCCGCGCAGCCAGCCGAGAAAGGCGCGCTTGAGGAGCTCGGTATCGAGACGGTCGGTCTTGGCGCGCCGGTGCTCGCGCGACACGGCTACGCTCGATGCGTGGATAACCTGGGCCTCGATGCCGCGTGCTCTAAGCCAGCGCGCCAGCCAGAAACCGTCTCGGCCGGCCTCAAAGGCGACGGCAATGCGCTCAATCCTGCGTCCTGCTTTCTCCGCCTCCTCACGCCAGCGATTGAGCAGCTTCAGCAATGCGCTCTCGTCGACCGCAAGCTTCTTCAACGGCTGGCGCTCGACGCCAGGCACGATGCCGGCAACAAGCCAGCTCGACAAACTCATTTCGATCACTGCGATCAGTGTGCTGTCCTGTTTCAGGACGATACGGGATTGGTTTAGGTCGTTCGGCTTTTGCATTGGGGGCTCCATCTGTTCACATCAGCGACGATGGATGCAATTTCCTCGCCGCCGCCCCATAGCATCTCCCTTGGAGGTTTGCGGACGCCGACCCCCCGATGTGCGGGCACCACCTTCATGGGGCCGGCATCCGAAAACCTTCACATTTTCGGACATGGCGCGATATCTGAGTTGAGTCCGTTATGCGCCAGCAAAGCGGACATTGATTGGCGCGCCCCTGGTTGGAGGGGACGTGACGCTCATGCGTCAACCCGCCTTGTGCGGCTTATTCCAGAAGTACTCGCGGTTGCCGGTCTCGCGCTCCGCAAAATCGTCAATCGCTTCCATGATCGCCTGCACCAGTACGGCGCTGCCGGGCACGGTCGCACGGACATGCTCGGCCCGAGTGCAGAGATGCCGCACCTTCCAGATCGCAGCCATGAACTGAGATGGTTCGGTTTCCGGGTCGTACCAGAGCGGCTTGGGCATGATGGGCGACTATGAGAACATAACGTGAACTATGTCAACGGGGAGACTCAGTCCCAAATTTGCGATTGTCGTGGTTTATTCCGGGAACCTCCTGGCGGGCACGTTCGGAAGGGCTCAGCTATGATTAGGAACGGGCTTTATTCGTATGACTCAAAGGCGCTGGATGGCGGGGACGGCGGCTATAGAGGCGTCGTGGTGCTGCGCGACGGCAGCATTCTCGGTGGCGGCTCATTCTTTTATTTCACTGGCACCTACAGTTGTTCCGGCGGAAGGTGGAAGGGTGAGGCGACTCAGCAGGAGCACACCCCGGCTCCCCATACGTTCGCGACAGCGGGATGGAACGTCAGCGCCGGATTTACCGGAACGTATACCGATGAGGGTGCCGAATTCGAAGCCACAGCGCTGGTGGGTAAGAGAAGCCTTCGATACCGTGCAACCATGCGGCTGCTGAAAGCGGATTGACATCAATGCAACACACCTTTTGAGGCAAGACGACCATGCCAAAGGAACCGGAGGACTAATCATGTTCGGAACGATGGAGCCATGGGGCTACGGGGGATACGGACAATTCCACATGGTGATTTGGATCATTCTCGTCATTGCCGTCGTGGCCGGGGTGGTCTGGCGCCTACGATCAGGTTCTTCGTGATGCGCGCTCGCAGTCTCCTTCGTCGCTAACGGTGCTTCAGCCACGGAATAATCTCATCGTCAACGCAATGGATGGTGGAGGCGAGGTGCGCATTGCCGTAGCAGACGATGCAGTCGCATTCGGCAAACGGGTCAGGATCGGGATCGCTTATCGCGCCGGGCTGCATGTAGCGATGAACTCAATGGTCAAACCCGACGCAGATTTCTTTTTAGAGACGCGCATCGCATAGAGCACGAATTTCTGCCTCTGGCACCCTTCGGACGCGGCTGGTCTAGCTGACGATGTCCGTTCGTGAGAGTGAAACGGACTCCTCGGGTGCATAGCAAAATCGACGCGAATGAAGCATTTTCGCCTAACGCGATGCCCTTGCAATTCGGCCCAGTCAGGTGCCGGTGATGGAGTTTCGCAGCTCAATCGGGCCTGCGATCGTCCGTAGCGTCTCGAAGCCTGCGCCGGCCCCAAGGATGGTCACGGTGCCGTAGCCGAGCATGCGCCCGAGGATCGACTGATAGACCTGCACGCTCTCGATCTTGTGCATGTTCATCTCGTTGGTCCGCCGCCGGATGAAACCTTTCTTGTAGATGACGCGCCGGTTGGTGACCGCAATCTCGGTGATCCACCATCTGTACCATTCTTGGACCAGGAGAGCGACCGCAACGAGCGCGAGCGCACAAGCCGTATATAGCCAGAATCTCGTCAGGGGCTGCGTTTCGCTGAGCCAGTAAGCGACCGCCGCCAAAAGCGCAACCCCAACGCCGGCCCAGTACACGATCCAATGAATAGACGAGATGTGCCGGATTTGCTCACCAGGCTGCAGGACGCGCTCCACGTAGCTCACAACAACGGGTCTCCTCCGCGCGCAGGATAGCGAACTCCCGGAGCTGTGCCAACCTCCGGCGCAGCGGTTGAATGGTGCTGTGAAGACTTCCGCGGGCGTCCCACTATTTCTGATTATCCTGGCCCTGCTGACGCCGATGGTCTCACGAAACTAGCCGGTTCTCGGGTTCCCTGACGCGGAAGAAAATCACGTAGAGCGCCGGCAGGACGAGGAGGGTCAGCACGGTCGCTACGAATAGGCCGCCCATGATAGCGAAGGCCATCGGCCCCCAGAACACAGTCGGTGCAATCGGAATAAAGCCCAGAACGGTCGAGATTGCAGTCAGCATGATCGGCCGGAAACGCGAGACTGCGCCCTCTACAACCGCATCCCACAGCTCACGACCCTGCGCGCGCTCGGCCTCGATCTGCTCGATGAGAATGACCGCATTGCGCGCGATCATGCCCATCAAAGCCAGAATTCCGAGAATTGCGACGAAACCGAGAGGCCGGCCGGAAATCAGCAGGGCCGCGACAATACCGATCAGTCCCATCGGCACGAGGCTGAGAACCATGGCGAGCCGACTGAAACTGTGCAGCTGTGCCATAAGGAACAGCAGCATCAGGAATAGCATTGCTGGCACCATCGCATAGACCGAGGCCTGTGAATTGGCGCTTTCTTCGACTGTGCCACCCACGGCGATGCGATAGCCCACCGGCAAGTTGGCCTGCAGCTTTTTCACCGCTGAAGTCAGAGAAGCCACAGCCTCCTCCGGGGTCGAGTCAGGGATGACGTCGGCTTGGACGGTTAGGGTCGGCACGCGATCGCGCCGCCAGATCAGCGGATATTCCTGGTCATACTCAAACCGCGCAATCTGGCTCAGGGGCACCGTGCGGCCGCTAGGCAACGGCACCTGCAAAGATTGGATGGTGTCAAGCGAGACACGTTGCTCGTCCTGAGCGCGGGCGACGAGATCCACAAGGTAGATATCGTCACGCACCTGGGTGATCGGGGAGCCGGTCATGACCGTGTTCAGATAGGCCGAAAGTAACTTCGAGTTCAGCCCAAGGAGGCGAGCCTGATCCTGATCGATCTCAACTCGCACCTTACGCGCCGGCTCCATCCAGTCGAAATTTACCAGTCGCAGATTGTTGTCGGAGCCGAGAATCTGGCCGAGCTGCAAGGCAATCCTCCGTACCTCGGTCAAATCCGGGCCACTGACGCGATATTGCACCGGCCATCCCACTGGCGGTCCAAGCTCCAACGGCGAGACGCGGGAAACAATGCTCGGGAACTCCTCAGCCAACTTTTTCTCAAGCGTCGCCTGCAACCTTTTGCGCGCGGCAACATCTTTGGCGATGACCACGGCCTGCGCAAAAAAATCGTTGTTAAGTTGCACGTTCAGCGGAAGATAGAAGCGGATCGCGCCGCGCCCGACATAGGTGCTCCAGCTGGAGACGTCGGGATTGTCCTTGAGAACGGCGTCGAGCTTGGCCGCCGCACGGTCGCTGGCGAAGATCGACGCATTTTGTGGCAAGGTCAGATCAACCACCAGCTCTGGACGGTCCGAGGCCGGGAAGAATTGCCGGGGCACCAGCGGCAGAACCAAAAGCGACACGACGAAACATGTGAGCGCGATTGCAAAAGTCATCCAGCGGCGGCGCATGGCCGTCAGCAGAAGCGCGCGAAATGCGCTCATGATACGGCTTGGCTTCTCGTCTGTTTTCTGTTCAGGAGCTTTGAGTAGCCAAACTCCGAGTAAAGGCGCGAACAGCACCGCAACGAACCAGGAGACGATCAGTGCGATCGTTACGACGGCGAAGATCGAAAAAGTATATTCGCCGGCCGAAGACCGCGCGAAGCCGATTGGCACGAAGCCTGCGGCGGTGACGAATGAGCCGGTAAGCATGGGAAATGCCAGGGTGTCATAGGCGAAAGTCGCTGCTCTTTCCTTGCTGTCACCTGCCGCCATGCGTGAGGTCATCACATCGACCGTTGTCATCGCGTCGTCGACCAGCAGGCCGAGAGCGATGATCAGCGCACCGAGTGAAATACGCTGCAGATCGATTCCGATAAATTCCATGATCGGAAAAATAATCGCCACCGTCAGCGGGATAGACAAGGCGACCACTGCGCCGGGCCGGAATCCAAGGCTGACGATGCTGCAGGCCATGATGATAGCGATGGCCTGCCAGAGGGATTCCATAAACTCGCCAATAGCGTTTTTCACCACCACCGGCTGGTCGGACACCAAGGCCACGTCGATGCCGAGCGGCAGATCGGTCATGCTGGAATCGATCGCCTTCCTTACATTTTCGCCCAACGCCAAAATGTCGCCGCCGTCGCGCATGGCGATGGCAAGGCCGATCGCTGGCTTACCATTGGCTCGGAACATCGGTTGCGGCGGATCGGACAACGACCGGCGAACCTCGGCGATGTCGCGCAAGCGGACCAGGCGCCCGTTCGATGGAAAATTGACGTCGAGCAGATCATTCTCGGATTTAAAGGCGCCGGTCACGCGGATCGACAATTTCTCGTCGCCGGTCTGGACCGACCCGGCTGGAATCACCGCGTTTTGCGCCTGCAGTGCATCTACCAGCGCAGCGCGGTCGATCCCGAGGCCCGCAAGTTGGCTTGTCGAGAATTCGACAAAGATTTGCTCGTCCTGCGCGCCAAGAATCTCGATCTTGGAGACGTCCGGAACCTGCAACAGCTTCGAGCGCATGTCCTCGACATAATCGCGCAACTCACGATGGCTGAAGCCGTCAGCGGTAAATGCGTAGATAAGGCCGTAAGTGTCGCCGAAATCATCGTTGAAGCCGGGGCCGACCACGCCCTGAGGCAAGGTCCGGCGTATGTCGCCAATGTTCTTGCGCACTTGATACCAGATGTCTGGCACTTCCCTTGCGGAGGTCGAGCCTTTGAGATTGACGAAAATCGTCGTCAGGCCCGGACTGGTATAAGAGCGCAGAAAATCCAGGCCCTTTGTCTCCTGTAACTTGCGCTCAAGGCGCTCGGTGAGCTGGGTTAAGGTATCGTCGAGCGTTGCCCCTGGCCAAGCCGCCTGTACGATCATAGTGCGGAACGTGAAGGCCGGATCTTCGCTGCGTCCAAGACGAAAATAGGACGACAAGCCAGCGATCACGATTGCGATCATCGTAAAAATGATAAAGGATCGATGTTTCAGCGCCCAGTCGGAAAGATTGGGGCCGATCACGACCGCACTCCCAGCGGCCTAACCTTTTGGCCCGGATGCAACGCCTGCACACCGGCTGTGATAACGATCTCGCCGCCGTCGAGCCCCCCCGAAAGCACCACCGTCCCAGGATCAAAACGCAAGACTTCGACTGGCTTGAGAGCGACGGTCATGCTGTCCGGGTCGACCACCCAAACTGCCGGATTTCTGTTTGTGGCCGTCAAGGCGCTCGCAGGGAGCGAGATTCCGTGGCCATGGTCGACCTCCATCCGGCCCGTTACGGTTGCACCAAGCCGCATGGCCGACGGTGGATCATTGACCGCGACGCGGACCTTGAACGTACGCGTGACAGGATCGGCCTGCGGGTCGACCTGCCGTACTCGGCCCTTTGCGGTGACACTGGGATCGTCGGTCAGAGCGATGATCACATCTGCGTCTCCCGGAGCAGTGCGCAACACTTGAGCCGGAACGTCGAAGACAGCGTCCCAGCCGGAATCGCGCGCGACCGTGAACACCATCTGTCCGGCTTGCACCACCTCACCGGATTCCGCGGCGCGGCGGGTGATCGTGCCGTTCAAGCCAGACTTGAGTTGGGTATAGCTGACGCGGTCCTCTGCGATTTCGACCTGGGCTTTGGCGTCATCCACCGTCGCCTGCGCCGTGCGCAGCGCTTGCTGGGCCTGATCGAAATTCACGCGTGTCGTCCAGCCTTGCTTCAGCAGCGTGTCCTGACGGTCGAAATGATTGGAATCCTGCTCCAGCCGAGCGTTGGCAGCAGAAAGCGCAGCGCGCGCGGAGCGAAGCGAGTTCAATTCGTTCTGCGGATCGAGCTTTGCCACCACTTGGTCCGGCGTGACGCGATCACCCGTATCTACCAAGCGCTCTGTGATCCGGCCGCCAATACGGAAAGCGAGAGCGACTTCCTTTTCCGCCTGAATCTGTCCCGTAAGGACAATTGATCCGCCCAGGCCGCCCTTTACGACGACGACCGTACGGACAGGACGCGGCGGCGGCGCTTCGTTGGCCGTCTCCCGCTTGCAGCCCGAGAGCATCACGACAAGCGCGGGGGCCGCAGCGAGCAGCAGGCGGGCCCAGCGCCGGGTAAACGAACGGGGCTGGAATGAAAACAACATTCGAACCTCACGCTAGCCGAGAGTAGCAGAAGATAGTCCAGGTGAGGCTATATGGATTTGCCTAGAACGGCAAATGCTGGTCGCTCGTTGAACCTGAATGAAATTACGCGCTGCCCAGACGCGCGTTGCGCTTGCATGCGGGATGGCTCGATGCTGGCATTGAATATATCTATGCTAAGCTTGATGTATTTGGCAGCGCGACCGCAACTGGCGCGGCAGGCTTGGGTTATGGCGTCGCCAACCGTTTCATGGTCGCAGCCATCGTGCGGCTCCCGAGCTGCTGCCAAATGGGCGGGTGGAATGTCTCTATCGGGTGGTATGTCTCTGTGAAATCAGAGCTGCTTGGAAATCAGCGCTGCGGCCGAGAGCGGTGTTCGATTGGCATCTGACATCGCGGCAGTAGCGGGAGTAGGCTGGATCACAGGATTTGCTGCAAACACGTTGGGTGACGCGTCAAATTTATCTTCTGATCGCATTATATGCGACCACGCCCGATACTATCCTCGCCATGCGGAAGGAATCTATGCATGAAGCGCATCCGAATCATCCACAAGACCGAGTACTTCTACAATCAGCCCGTTACATTCGGTCCCCATCGTGCGCTGATGAGGCCTCGCGAGGGGCACGATGCCCATATTGTGAGAGCGCGCGTTGATGTTGAGCCGAAGGCGGAGGTGCGTTGGCTGCGCGACATCTACGACAATTCCATTGCCGTTCTCACTTTCGCAGACGCCTCCGATAAGCTCAGGATCCTGAGCGAGGTGGACGTCGACCTTTATTCCGACAGTCTGAACGAATGGCCCATCGCTCCATTTGCCCGATCTTTCCCCTTCCAGTACCCTCCGGAAGAGCAGGTCGATTTGATGACATATCGGCTTCCCAGTTACCCATACGATGGGCCGATGCTGCTCGGATGGCTGCGCGATCTTTACGAGCCCGCCCGGATCATCGACACGCTTGATCTCCTGAATAATCTAAACACTCACATCTATCGCTCATTTAAGTATGACTCCCGCGACGCGCTTGGGGTTCAGCTGCCCAACGAGACGCTCTCGCGCGGCAGCGGGACGTGCCGTGACTTCGCGGTGTTCATGATGGAAGCTGCGCGGTACTGGGGACTCGGGGCGCGTTTTGTCACCGGGTATATCCAGATGGCTGAGGGTCAGCATGGCGCCACGCACGCGTGGACGGAGATCTATATCCCCGGTGCTGGATGGCGCGGCTTCGATCCGACCAACAATAAGCTCGTTGGCAGCGAGCACATCCCCGTAGCAGTGACGCGCGAACAAGAGAAGGCTTCTCCACTTTCCGGTTCGTGGGACGGGCCGGCAGACGCCTTCAACCGAATGAATGTTTCGGTGCAGGTGGTGCCCGCACCGTAACGCCGGTCGTGGCGGTGTGAAACAAAATGTGACTGCGTCCAACCAAATGACCTTGATGACCAACGCGGTTCGTCGCGATCACTTCAGGGTCGGTTTTTGTGGCGGTGCAGCGAGACTGACGATTTCCGTCGGCAGAAGGTTTGCGCTTAAGTGGTTGCTTCATCCCGGCACTATCACGCTTGCAATAAAGCTTATGGCGGTGATAGCTTTCAGCACGTGTACTTGAGGATGCTTTTGACCGGCTCGTCCGCCAACTGTTGCTGCGTGTGCGGATCTACTAGATTCGATTAGATAAATTAGTCGATGCGATTTAGATAAAGTCGGGCAGGCCTTCTTTCGCCATGGTCTGTTCACAGACATCGCGGGCGAACACGATGGTGCGTTTCGGCCGCTCGCGTTCATTCAGCCACGCCAGGGTGGAAGTGCTTCTCGAGAAATCAAACTCGATCTGAAAAATATTTCGTATTAGCGACCAGCCGTACAAAATTTCGCAGTGCAAGAAGATTTCGCGAAGATTTCGCATTGCAAAAAGACCGAAGAGTTTGAGGCAGAAGAAGAGTCTGAGGCAGAAAAGGACCGAAGAGTCTGAGGCAGAAAGAGTCTGGAGTGAACCATGAACTCACAAGCCGATCTCGCCGACTATCTTTATGTTTCAACCGGTCACTTGCCCCCCGCCGAGGAGGTTGTCAGGCTGCTCGACGAGGCCCACAAGCGCTACAAGTCAAACACTGACGGAAGGAATTCGCAGGTCTACCCGGCGCTGGCTGCTGTTCCGAGCGAAATGTTCGGTATTTGCGTGGTCGGCACCAACGGCGCGGTCCACGCCATAGGCGACGCAGAGTACGAGTTCTCGATCATGAGCGTGTCCAAGCCGTTCGTGTTCGCTCTGGTTTGCCACGTCGTAGGCGCGGAGCAGGCCCGGGAGAAGCTCGGCGCGAACGCCACCGGATATGCGTTCAATTCGGTCGCAGGCATCGAACGCAGCCCGAACGGGCGTACAAATCCGATGGTCAATGCGGGCGCGATCGCGACCACTAGCTTGGTGCCGGGCGCGACCGTCGACGCCAAGTGGAAGTTCATCCACGATGGTCTGTCCCAATTTGCCGGGCGCAAGCTACCGATGAATGAAGAGGTCCTCAAATCCGCCTCGGAGACTAACTTCCGCAACCGAAGCATCGCGCAATTCCTGCTCAGCGTGAACAGCATCTACTGTGATCCGATGGAGGCTGTGGATTTGTATACGCGGCAATGTTCGCTGAATGTCAGTGCAAAGGATCTCGCTGTGATGGGTGCAACGCTGGCTGACGGCGGGGTGAATCCCGTTACTAAAGAGCGCATCGTCGACCCGGCCATCTGCCACTACGCGCTGGCTGTGATGACGACAGCCGGCTTGTACGAGACATCCGGTGATTGGCTGTATAGCATCGGGCTGCCGGGCAAGAGCGGAATTGGCGGTGGGATTGTAACCGTTTCTCCGGGCAAGGGCGGTCTTGGCACGTTCGCTCCGCCCCTTGATGCTGCGGGCAACAGCGTCAAGGGACAGCTGGTTGCGAAATATCTGTCGCAACGGTTAGGGATGGATCTCTTCGTGTCAAAACCAGAAACATGAGCCTGGGAAGCGTAGGGTCGTGTAACTGCATTGGGCGGCACTGGTCGTCACTTTAAAAGTCACCCAGGAGAGGGATGTCACGACATGACAACGATATCCGCAACTGGTCACCCGGCAACAGAAGCAAGAGAATCTTGGGTGCCGATGATCACCATCGCGCTCGGCCAGATGATTATGTCTTTCAACGTCGCCTCTCTGCCGGTTGCCCTGGGAGGGATGGTAAACAGTTTCGGCGTTCCGCCTACAACTATCGCTACCGGCATCGTGGCATATTCGATGTTGGTTGCAGGCTTCGTTATGCTCGGCGCGAAGCTCACACAGCGCTACGGGGCGACACGGGTATTCCGCACTGCCGTCGCCGTGTTCGGCGCCGCGCAGGTATTGATGACATTTAGTCCCACTGCAAATCTAATGATTACAGCGCAGTCCTTGTCCGGCGCGGCTGGTGCGGTGATCGTCCCGTCGCTGGTGGCGCTTATCACCGAAAACTACAAAGGACGGCAGCAGGCGACAGCCGTCGGCGCGCTAGGTTCCGCGCGTGCGGCTGCGGGCGTGTTGGCGTTCGTCATCGGTGGCATTCTGGGCACGTTTTTTGGCTGGCGCCCGGCATTCGGGATTCTGATCGCTGTGTCGGCCGTGGTTTTCCTTTTGAGCTTCCGTCTCAAGTCGGATGAGGGACGTCCGGAGGTCGGGATCGATCTGGTTGGCGTTGTTCTCGCGGCAGCCGCCATCGTTCTTATCAGTTTCGGCTTCAACAACCTGAACCGATGGGGATTGGGATTGGCGGCTGCGAGCGCACCATTCGATGTCCTTGGATTGTCGCCCGCGCCAATCATGATTGTGCTGGGCATTGTACTCGGTCAGGCCTTCTTGATGTGGACGCACAGGCGCCAATCTGCAGGAAAGACACCGCTTCTCGCGCTTGAAGTGATCGATTCTCCGCTGGAGCGGGCAGCGGTCTATGCGATGTTTGCCGTCGTCGCGCTGGAGGCCATGCTCAATTTCTCGGTGCCGCTGTATATCCAGATCGTGCAGGGCCGCTCACCGCTCGCTACAGCGGTTGCCATGATGCCGTTCAACCTCACCGTATTCTTCGCGGCGATGCTGATCGTAAGGTTCTACGATCGACTGACGCCGAGGCAGATCGGACGGTACGGCTTCATGCTCTGCACAGCCGCGCTCATCTGGCTCGCCTTTGTGGTGCATAATGACTGGAGCGCGGTCCCCGTTCTCTTCGGACTTGTGATTTTCGGCATCGGGCAAGGATCGCTCGTCACGTTGTTGTTCAACGTACTTGTGACCGCCTCGCCAAAAGAACTTGCCGGCGACGTCGGCTCGCTGCGCGGCACTACGAACAATCTGGCGGCTGCTGTCGGTACGGCGGTGGCGGGGGCGGTCCTTGTCGGCTTGTTGAGTGCGGCCGTGCTCCGCAATATTGCCGAGAATCCGAAATTGCCGTCGGAGATCCAGTCGCAGCTCAACCTCGAGAACATCAACTTCATAAGTAACGATCGGCTGCAAAGCGTGATGGAAAGCACCACCGCTTCCCCTGCTCAGGTCGCGGAAGCGGTGCGCGTCAACACGGACGCACGCTTGCGGGCGCTGAAGATTGGCCTCCTCATCATGTCGGGCGTTGCGATGCTTGCGATCTTCCCGGCAGGGCAGCTTCCGAATTATATCCCGGGGGAGATGCCTGATCCGGCCGCGAAACCGCGCGAAAAAACGGCTAGGCGATTTTAAATTCGCGGCACGGCAGATGAAGCGGCTCAAGAAACAGGAGGCTCCATGACCAAGCTCGACGATGTCCTGTCCAATGTCGACGCGAATCTCGACGCTGCACTGGAGCGTCTCTTCGCGATCCTGCGTATCAAGTCGATCTCGACCGATCCGGCCTATGCCGCCGAGTGCATGACCAATGCCGAGTGGCACGTGGCCGATTTGAAGAGCATTGGCTTCGACGCCGCCGTGTATCCCACGCCGGGGCACCCCATGGTCGTGGCGCACGACCGCAGCGTGCCCGGCTCCTCGGCGCTGTTCTACGGCCATTACGATGTGCAGCCGGTGGATCCTCTCGATCTCTGGGATCGTGATCCCTTCGATCCTTCGATCCAGACGATGCCCGACGGCACTAAGATAATCACCGGCCGCGGCGCCGCCGACGATAAAGGCCAACTGATGGCCTTCGTTGAGGCCTGCCGGGCCTGGAAGGCTGTCACTGGCAAATTGCCCATCCCGATCTCGATCCTGCTGGAGGGCGAGGAGGAATCAGGCGGGGTGAACCTGCCGGGGTTCCTCGATGCCCATGCTGATGAGCTGCGCGCCGATATCGGACTGATCTGCGACACCAACATGTGGGACCCCGAGACGCCGGCGATCCAGACGATGCTGCGCGGGCTCTGCGGCGAGGAGATGATCATCCACGCCGCCGACCGCGACCTGCATTCAGGCTTCTATGGCTCGGCCGCCGCCAATCCGAACCGCATCTTGGCGCGCATCCTCTCCGACCTGCACGACGAGAACGGCCGCGTGACGCTGCGCGGCTTCTATGACGGCGTGCCTGAGCTGCCGAAGGCCCTGCGTGAGCAATGGGATAGCCTGAACTTCAGCACGGAGTCCTTCCTCGGCGCCATCGGACTTTCAATTCCCGCCGGCGAGAAAGGCCGCGGCGCGCTTGAGATGGTCTGGTCGCGCCCGACCTGCGAGATTAACGGCATGGGCGGCGGCTACCAGGGCGCCGGCTTTAAGACGGTGATTCCTGCCATGGCGTCGGCCAAGGTTTCCTTCCGACTTGTCTTCGACCAGGACCCCCATGCCATCCGCGCTGCCTTCCGGGAGCATGTGCGGGCGCGCGTCCCGGCCGATTGCCGCGTGGAGTTCCTGGAGCATGGCTCGGGCCAGGCGATCCGCTTCCCGATCGAGGCCTCCGCCTTCGGCAAGGCGCGCGACGCGCTGAGCGCCGAATGGGGCAAGCCCGCGGTCTTCATCGGCGGCGGCGGATCAATTCCCGTCACGCATCAGCTCAAGCAGTCGCTAGGGATGGATGTGGTGCTGGCGGGCTTTGGTCTCGATGACGACCGCATCCACAGCCCGAACGAGAAGTACAATCTCAAGTGCTTCCACAAGGGCATCCGCTCATGGGCGCGCATTCTGGACGCGCTGTCACGGTAGAGCGCTTGCGGGGTGCGCGACGGCAACAAACAATTCGCCGGATATCTCTGTGTAACCCGCGGGCTTTGTGACGAGTACGGGATATCGCAACGCCGCTGCAAGACCGCCGCAGTTAGCTTACTCTAAGGAGGAATAGCGTCATGAGCCACGCGGGCGACACAGTCAAAGCGGCGACATCAAAATCCACGACGCAGAAGATTCTCGACGCCGTGGAAAGGATTGGGAACAGCGTTCCCCATCCGGTAGTGATTTTTCTCATTCTGATCGTTGTGGTTATGGTGCTTTCCCATATCCTCTACATGCTCGGAGCGAGTGTCTCCTATCAGGTCATTAATCCGGAGACTCATAAGGTCGAAACGGCGACAACCGTCGGCAACAGCCTGCTGACGAGCGACGGCATTCGTCACATATATACACGAATCGTACCGAATTTCCTGGGCTTTAGCGCCGTCGGTCTTTTGATAATTGCCATGATCGGCGTTGGCGTCGCGGAGGAGGCGGGCCTTGTGAACGCGCTGATCCGCAAATTGGTGGCCGTATCGCCGAGCTGGGCCCTGATCTACATCCTCGCGTTTGTCGGAATCCTTTCGAGCATCGCATCGGATGCCGGGTATCTCGTGCTTATCCCGCTGGCGGGCACAGCGTTTCTAAGCGTCGGCCGGCATCCATTGGCGGGGCTGGCGCTTGGCTTTGCTGGCGTCGCCAGCGCTTTCAACATCAACATGATAGTCAAGCCGCTTGATGCTGTTCTGACGGAGATTACCAACGACGCAATCCACATGGTCAACCCGGCGATATCGATCGACCTGACAGCGAATATGCTGTTTTCCATGGCCTCGGTCATAATACTGACGATCGTAATAGCCATAGTCAGCGAGCGCATCGTGGAGCCGCGATTGGGTAAATATCAAGCCGAAACGTTAACCGCCGAGGCGTCGACGCAAGGGAGCGCACAGCTTTCTCCAGACGAGTCGAGAGGATTAAGATATGCGGCTATTGGACTACTCGGTGTTCTAGTCTTCTTCGCCCTACTTGCCGTTCCAGCCGGCGCGCCGTTGCGTAATCCGCAGACTGGCATATTGATCGGCAACTCACCATTCATGAACGGTCTGATCGCGCTCATCATGGCGGTGTTCCTGACCACCGGCGTCGCCTACGGCATCGGCGCCAAGACAATCAACAAGGTGGCAGACGTTATTGGCGCCATGACGAAAGCAGTTTCGGGCCTTGGCGGCACGATCCTATTGTTTGTTGTGATTAGCCAGTTCGTCGACTATTTCAACTACAGCAACATACCAACGTTGATGGCTGTGACTATGGCAGACGTGCTGAAAAGCGCGAACATCGGTACACTCTGGTTGCTGCTTGGATTCATCGTCGTCGTAACGATCCTGAATCTGTTCTTCACGCCCGCCATTGCCAAATGGGCCATCTTCGCCCCGGTCTTCGTGCCCCTGTTCGTGCATCTAGCGGTCGACCCGTCGGCGGTATTGGCGGCCTACCGCGTTGGCAATTCACCCACCAACTCCATTACCCCGCTCAACGCCTATTTCGCATTGGTTGTGGGGTTCGCCCAGAAATATGACGCAAAGGCGGGCGTTGGCACGGTGGTAGCGCTGATGCTGCCCTATGTTATTTGGATCGCGATTGTCTGGACGATCTTCTTCGCTGGTTGGTACCTGCTAGGCTTACCCTGGGGGCTATAAGACCTGGGGCTCCAACAAAATGCCGGAGCCGAGCAAGCCAACTTCGTAATCTTCAACGCCGCACCCGGGAATTGAGGAGCGAATCATGACAAGCACTCCACCTTTGAACGCAAAAGCTGTCGAAAGCCAGCTGATGAGGTTCTTGTCGGTCGACGGAGTAACTGGACACGAGGCTGGCCATTGCCGCAGGCGTTTCCGATGAGAGCTGCGGAAGCTTTCGGTGTCCGCCCTCTGCTATCCGCTTCAACGACGTAAACAAACCCATCAAGCGGCCGACCGAGAACGAAGGCGACCGCATCCTTTCCGAAAACACCGCAACTCATCCGGAAACTTGGATAATTGAAGATGATCGAGACCTTTCTGCTCGTGCTCGCGGCCGTATTCCCAGTGGTCAATCCACCGGGCGCGGCGCTGGTATTTTTGAGTATGACGAAATATGCCTCCGCCAACGAGCGGCGCTCGCTTGCGCGTCGCATTGCGTTGAATGCTTTCTTCGTGATGGTGGGATCATTGCTGATCGGTGCGTTCATCTTGGAGATTTACGGTATTTCGGTCCCTGTCCTGAGGGTTG
>CAVYLU010000024.1:0-187706 GCA_963769365.1 uncultured Alphaproteobacteria bacterium
GCCAACAGAAGTTTCGTTCGGATCGTTTCGCCTGCTTCGAACGCAGTTCCTTTTGCTGGAAGGCGACAAGCCCGTGCCTCTCGGAAGTCGGGCTCTGGAAATCCTGATTGCCTTGCTTGAACGCCACGGAGAGTTGGTCAGCAAGCAGGACTTGATGGCTCGCGTTTGGCCCAATGTTTTCGTCGAGCCCGCCAACCTCACGGTTCATATGTTGCGTGACGGTCAGGATGGGAATCGCTTCATCGTCAACATCCCTGGACGCGGCTACTGCTTCGTCGCCTCTGTCGCCATGTCGGCTCACGGGAATTGAGCGCAACCGGCGCAGCATCGGAAAGTTCGGTGAGGCATTACCGTGGTCGCGACGATAGTACGGCGGCCGTTCCCTGCGGGCGACCGCGTCCGCTGCCGATTGGGTATGGCCGTCAACTCGCTGGGAGAGCGACGGCGGCTGCTCTTTTACCGGCATCCGAAACCGCCACTCGCCTTCTAAGCCAAGGTTTATGTGGCGCAACTACAGCCGTACCCTGAACAACCCACGTGCAATAGAAGATAGACCGGCGGAAATGCAAGTCTTCTCGTAGCAACTCTGGAGGCCGCTCATGAGGAGAATCACCGTTCTCATCGCTTCTGCTCTGATCAATGCATCTACAATTCCGGGGCTTGCGGCGGAGTCCACGTCAAACAAGGATGTTGACCCCGCGCTCCCGGTCTCGGCGATTTTACACGGCAAACCCGCTAATGCGGCCGACAACGAGAAGACTTGTCGCGCCCATGCCGCCTCATTCCATAAGTCCATGATGCTGCGACAAGCCGCTGCTGGCCGCGTCGACGGCGCGCGGGTGTTAACGGCGCTCGATTTCGTGATTAACGCTTTCAATGACCTGTTGGCGACGAAATGCGGCAGCTGACCCTCACTATTTTCTGACAATGACAATCCACGAGGTCCGCAGATGATTATCTTCCCGCTCATAACTACCTGGATGTGGTTTCAGATCATCACAGCGTCACCGCTCCCATCTTCGGGCTGTCCGGTTGACCTCCGCGGGCTTCGAAGTCGGCGTCAGCAGACTTAGACGACGGGATGTGATGATTATTGCAATATAACAGAAGTGAAAACATGGGTGAGCTTGTTCGATTTGTCCCGAAGGCCGAGCGGGAGCGAGCTCGCCTTATTCGAGAAGCCCGAGCGATCTACGACAGCGTCTTTCCGCCGTGTGATCCCGTCCGCGAGCATCGGAACAAGGCATCCGCAAGCCATGGGCGCATCGGCGCAGGCGTTCATCGCGGCGAGGGGGCCTATCATGATCGCGATCATGTGGTCGATCCACTGGCATACGATTTTGGGACGATTTGCTGAGATTTGGATTGCTTCGCTCGCACCGACATTCCTCGTCGGATACCAATTCGCCTCACGGAGGCGGACAGCTTCCTAAGTGCTCGGCGCGCGGCGATCCCCCCTTCGCCGCGGTTCGCCCGCGGCCGGTCCTTCCCTCCCGGGGACCGGCCGCTCCTCCTCAGGGCCGTCGGGCAACGGCACTGGATCGGATAGGCATGGGCACTTAAATCGACGAGTGTCCAAAAGGGGCATGCGCTCACACCGTTTGTCGTTTGCTGCGCTTTGATTGTCCTGTCCGAATTCGGCGCCTGTACGCTGAACTCCATACTTGTGGAATCCCAAGTATGGATCGTGATGGATCAGCTAGAGTGGCGATGTGAGACATATCGCCGACGGAAGCCGACATGCTCGATCAGCCGTCGAAGGACAGGCAAAAATCCGCGCCAGGTTGGCAATTCCTGAAATTGTCCCGGCGGACCGCAGATCAATTTCCTGCGATCCGGCCCGCTACGAGACAGCCTGAAACGGTGGGCTGACAGCATCGATCCTGCATCATCGATTGTCAGATCCGTGGTCCCCAAAAGGAAGGAGCTTCAAGATGACTGAGGCACTCGCACAACCTGTTGTTCCGGCTGCCGAGGAGCGGGCCCGGTTGAAGGAGGGAGTGCATATCGAACGCAGCGCTCGCCGGGTACGGACGTACTTTGGCGGAAGGCTGATCGCCGACAGCGAGCACGTTCTCCTCGTCTATGAGACGAAGCGGCCGCCGGCTTACTGGTTTCCGATTGCGGATGTCCGAATGGAGTATTTGGAGCAGTCACAGCAACCGGCCGATACCATTCGCTGGCGCTTGGTGGTAAAGGATCGCATCGCGCAAAACGGAGCCCGCGCTTACATCACATCGACCGGCGATCGAGCCGCATTGGAAGGTCACCTCACCTTTTACTGGGATGCGATGGACGCCTGGTTCGAGGAGGACGAGCAGGTCTTCGTTCATCCTCGAGATCCGTACACAAGAGTTGACACGGTCCACAGCTCAAGGCACGTGCGCGTGGAGATTGAAGGTGTGACACTGGCTGAAACTCTCCGGCCCATCCTCCTCTTCGAGACTGGGCTGCCGATCCGCTATTACATTCCGAAGCTCGACGTGCGCATGAATCTTGCTCGAGTCCACCGAGTCTGTCACACGATGCCCGTACAAAGGCGTGGCGCGCTACTGGTCGGCTCGGGTGGGCGACAGGCTCGTCAAGGACATCGTGTGGAGTTATCCAGCGCCAATTCCCGAGTGCCCGAAGATCGAAAACCTGCTCAGCTTCTACAACGAGCGCGTCGATCTGTACGTCGATGGGGTGCTGCGGGAGCGACCGATTGCGCCGTTCACTTGATCGCCGAAGGACAGTCGCCCCAGCTGCAGACTTAGACAAAGCGGTGCAGGCACGGTGCTTGCCGCCCTGATCCGTTCGCAAGGTATCCACCCTCAAAAAGAGTGCGCTGTGCTGGCGGGAAGCAACGGCGTGCTCTCGTTGATGTTGGCGAGAGAGCCCTCGCGTCCCACACATCACGCGGTTGGCCCGTTTTCAGCGATCGCTCGGACAAGCCGATCGACGTCAATGGTGAACCCATCCTGCAGGACCACCCCGTCAGGATCGATGGCCACGAACCACGGTGTGCCGCCGGTGCGGTAGTTTTCCATCGTCGTGGGAAGGACATCGAACGAAGAACGGCCCTCATGGCCGAAGGGAACTCGGAGGCCGTAGCGCTGCTGGTCGAGGGTTAGCTTGTCGCGCGTATTGACGTAGGCGCCTTCGAATGCAGTCTGGACTGCTGCGATCCCGAGATTCCTGGTGCGGGGATTTTGAACCAGCGCCTGGAGGGTTGGAAATCCGTGCGAGTGGCAGCCGGCGCACCAATGCTGGTAGAAGAAGAGGAGCCTGTGCCGCGCGCCGAGCTCCTTCAGGGTGAGAGGCGGGCGTTTCTTTCCCGCAGCATCGATCCAGTAGGGGACCGTGAGTTCAGGGGCAGGCTGTCCAGCGATGCTTTGAACAACGCTGGCACAGAAAAAAAAATAGAGAAAACAATCTGCCCTTTTGGGTCATGAGTGTACTCGCAATTCTGATTGCCGCGAGCTGTATGCCGTCGGCCACTGCCTCACGACCGCGCTCGCCGAGACAGCGCTATTGCCGAAGAATTGGCTGGTAAAGCTATGATCTCGATAACCGCGTGTAATACAGGTCTGCCCCGACGATAGGAACGTGAACGCCTCGTCGCGGTCGCCGAGAGTTCCGGGCGGGCGAGTGCTCGCGGAGGGAAGCGCCGGACACAGGCCGAAGCGCGCGCCAAGCGTCTCTCAGCCTTTCCGATAACGGTCGGCTATCGAGTCCATGGCAAGAGGTGATTTTCCTTTAGACCGCCATGGACTCAATCTTCGAGCTGTCGTCGCCCGCCCTCGTGTAGGGGCCGAAGTCGGCGTTCCGTTGAACGATCGCAACCCAGGAGGTCCGACATGCAGATCAAAGAGACGCCCGACGTTTCCTTCCCCGGCGTAGTCAAGAGCCCTCTGCTGGACGATGTCGTCGTGCTCGCGGACAGCGCCGGCGTCGCGCTTGGAGTACAGCGCTCATTCAGCGCGAGGGTGCGGAGCGTCCGCAATGACGGCAGCGGTCTCATCGCGTCCAGATGCGTCGAGATCCCGCTCGTCGGGCGCGACGGCGAGATCTCCGGGGTCCTGCGCCGGACCGTCCCGCGGTCCGACACGCGCGGCGTGTTCTCCTCCCGCGAGCGGGAGGGGGCGAAGACGATCGGGGACGTGGTGCAGTTCGTCGTCCACGACATCAACAACCTTCTCGCCGTGATCGGTGGCGGCCTGCGGCTGCTCGAGTGCCAGGGCGACGCCGCATACCGAAAGGCCATCGTCAGCAAGATGCAGCACGCGATCACGCGAGGAGCGTTGCTTAGCCGTCAGCTTCTCGACGCTGCGCGACCGTGCCCCGAGCCGATCGGCGGGTTCATCGCAGGCAGCCGCCTCGCAGCGCTGGCGGGCACGCTGGACCAGGCGTTGCGTCCCGACATCACGGTCCGCACCGATATCGCCCCTGATTTATGGGACTTCGACGCCGACCCGGAGGAGCTGTACTTCGCGCTGCTGAACCTCTGCCGGAACTCGGCCGATGCTATGCCGGGGGGCGGGGCGATCACCGTCGCAGCGCGGAACGTCGAACCGTCCGCCGGCGCGGTCCGGGGGTTCGTCGAGATCGTCGGGGGGGGTCGGGCTCGTCCAGGTCCAGCGCTTCGCCGAAGGACGAGGCGGCGCGGTCTGTATTGAGAGCGAGCTGGGTAACGGCACGCTGGTGCGCCTTTTCCTCCCGCGCGTGCACGCAGCTGGGCTCCCCGGCAATATCGTCGGCGCGGAGATCGCGTACGCGCCGTCACCCGACGGCGGCGTATTCCATGTCGTCAACCCGGCGACGGCTGCGCCGACTTCGTAGCCGGCGCGAACACCTGGAGATCGGTTCAGCGATGCAGCTCATGATTCCGCCCGGCCGCCTCGACCGCCCGGTCGACCACGAGAAGGACCACGTGCTCGGCCCCGCCGATGCAGAGATCACGCTCGTCGAGTATGGCAGCTACGCGTGCCCGCACTGCAGGGCTGCCAACGAGCGCATCGCCCAAGCACGCGACCAACTTGGCGACCGCGTCTGTTACGCCTTCCGCCACAGGCCGCTCACGGACAACAGCCTTTCATTTCGTGCCGCCGAGCTCGTTGAGCTTGCGCAGACGCCCGAGGCGTTCTGGTCCGCGCACATCAAGCTGATGACGAGGTCGATGCAGCTCACAGCGGACGACCTCGTCGCGGTAGCCGCCGATCTTGGCGTGAACGCCAACTTCGCGCTCGGCGACAGCGACGCCGTGCGGCGCGCGAGGGCGAGGGTCGAGGCGGACGTCGCAAGCTCACGCGCGAGCGGGGTGAGATTTACGCCGACCTTCTACATCAACCGCCGGCGCTACGACGGACCCTGGGACGAGAGTTCCCTCGTCGACGCGATGCTTGGCACGCTCGGCCACCGCGTCCGTACGGCAGCCCTGGACTTCGCGAGCTGGGGCCCGTCCGCCGGCATTTTGCTGATCCTCGCGACCGTGGCGGCGATCGTCTTGACGAACTCGCCGATCGGGCCGGCGTTCGAGGCGCTCTGGCGCCAGAAGCTCGGCGTGAGCTTGGGCGACGCAGCCTTTCAGATGTCCATCCTCCATTGGATCAACGACGGCCTGCTGACGGTGTTCTTCCTCGTCGTGGGATTGGAAGTGAAGCGCGAGATGACAGTTGGCCATCTCGCAAGCCGCCGCTCCGCCGCGCTTCCGATCGCCGCCGCGCTCGGCGGCATGGTCGTGCCGCCGCTTCTGTATGCGATGGTCATCCCTGCGGGGCCGTGGTCGCACGGGTGGGGCGTTCCGATGGCGACCGACACAGCGTTCGCAATTGCCTTGATCGCCGCGATGGGTGCCCGCGTTCCCGTCGAGCTGCGCATCTTCCTCACGGCGGCGGCGATCGTCGACGACATCGGTGCGATCGTCGTCGTCGCCGTGTTCTACTCCGGCGATGTCCATCCGGGCTACCTGGCCTCGGCCGCAGCGGTGGTCGTTGCGCTGGCGCTGCTGAGCCGGTCGAGAGTTCTACTTTCTCTCGCCTTACATCCTGCTGGGCATCGCGTTGTGGGCATTCGTCTACGCGGGCGGTCTCCACGCGACGCTGGCTGGCGTAGTACTGGCGTTGTTCATTCCGACGCGCCCGCCTGCAAATTTGGCTGCCCTGATGACGCAGGCCAGCACCATCATCGCCTCCGAGGCCCGGCACGAGGGTGAGGTTCTCAGACACGGCCCCTCCACGCCGGCGCTGCACGCGCTCGACGCAATCTACGACAGACTTGAATCGCCCGCCGACCGGCTGCTGCGGCACGCCGGCGCGCGGTCGAGCTACGCTGTCCTCCCGATCTTCGCACTGGCGAATGCGGGCGTGGCGAGCAATCCGGGCGTCTTTGTTGGGCATGGCTGGCTCATGGCCGCGATCGTCGCTGGCCTCGCCATAGGAAAGCCGCTCGGCATCTTCCTCGCGGCTGCTGCGGCCGTGCGCGCAGGCATAGCCGTCAAGCCGGCAGAGTACACGTGGCGGCAGTTGGCCGGGGCGGGAGCCCTCGCCGGCATCGGCTTCACGATGTCGCTCTTTATCGCCGGGCCGGCGTTTCCAAGCACTCTCGACTTCTCGGCCGCCAAGATCGCCGTGTTCGCCGCGTCGATTGTTTCGGCCGTCGTTGGGACTGCGCTGCTCTGGGGAGCTTCGCGTCAGGAGCTTATCGAAGAGGCGCCGCAGTGCGCCAGCACGCAAGTATCTAGCCCGTATGCAGGATCGTAAACAGGAGGTCTTTCGATGATTCTACCTACCGGTGCGACAGTAGCAGTCGCTGACGGCGAGACGGTCCGCCTGTTCCGCAATATGGGTGTAAAACCTGGGGTGCATTTGGTCGAGATCACGGCGGCTCCGCCTGCGCCCGCCCACTCAGGTTCGGGTGCGCGCCATCACACCGGCTCTGCCAACCCCGATGGCAGGCGGCTCGACGAGGACGACTTCGCGGCAGCTACGGCCGCGTTCCTGAACAAGCTGAGCCTGGATGGGACCATAAAGCACCTGGTCGTTGTCTCCGACCCCAGGACCCTGGGGGAGATGCGCAAGCACTTCCACCGCGACCTGAGAGGCAAGATCATGGGCGAGTTCGCGAAGGACTTCAGCCGGCATCCGCTCGAGGACATCGCCTCATTGATCGCCGACGCCTGACGCGCCTTTGGAAACGGGTGCCGGCGCAAGCCTGTCCAGTCATCCCCGCGCGAATAACTCAAAGTTACCGACGAGGACTACTGCTCTCGAGCAATCTGAACCAAGCCAACCGTCTAAATGCATCAGCAATGGATAAGATAGTCAAAGCTGCCACCTCGTATTGGGAGGAGCGTCCGCATGACCGAATACCTGATCGCCTCGCGCGCCGCGATCATCTTCTGGACGAGCCTTGCAGTGGTGCCTGCCGGGATCGTCTTTGACGCGATAGAGACCGAATTGGAGCGCCGCGGCGTGGACCTATAGGGCTCCCTGCTTGGTCCTGCGGCACGTGCCAGAGAGAAAGATCGTTGGAGTTCGAAATGACAAAGCACATTGCACCGTTACCGGATCCGGACGGATCGTTGCTTCTTCGTGAGTTGAACCACAGAGTAAATAACGAGCTCACTAGCATTATCTGCACGATTTCAGCCAAAGCGGTGGCCTCGGATGACGTGGCGGTCAAGGCCGCGCTCCTCGATGTGGTAGACCTCCTGCATGGTTACGCCGATGTTCACAAGGCACTACGCATGCCGGATCCAGGGCACCTGACCGACGCCGCAAGGTACCTCCAGCATCTTTGCTTCTCCATCACGAAATGCCGATTGGATCGGCTGAGTATACGTCTCTTGTGTTCGGCGGATGATTTGCGGCTTGAGGGCGAACGCTGCTGGAAGCTTGGGTTGATCGTATCCGAGCTGCTCACCAATGTGGCACGACATGCTCAATTCGACGATAGACATCTCGAAGCGAAAGTGAAGTTGCTGCTTGCAGGTAACGTCGTGAGGTGCTCGGTCTCTGACAATGGCTCGGCATCTGATCTCGTTGTGCGCGGTCGCGGGCTAACGATCGTCGGCGAGTTGGCCAGCAGTTTGGGTGGTCGCGTTCATGCGTCTTGCGCTGCTGAAGGGTCTTCCTTCCTTCTCACCTTCCCAATGACTGAATCCGAGCAACGTGCCGCCGGCGCAACTCATGTTCTCTTGAAGCGAAGGAAGGTGCGTCGTTCTCGCAGGTTGCAGGTCCCAAGAGCCGAAGATGTAGCGATTGGCTAGGCCAGTCGTCCTACTGACGGAGGTCGAACATGATCGCGCCGAACTCAAGACGAGGTTCATCGGATTGGTCGGCAAAGCATTGGCGCGGCGTGGCTGTATTCCGGCCTGTCGTGAGCTTCCCCCCAACTAAGCCAAGGTTCAGTCGGTACAACCACAGTCGTACTCGGAGCGACTCGCGTGCAATAGAACATAGGCCCCCAGAACTGTAACTCTCCTCGCAACAATTCGACTTTGCGGAGTTCGATCATGAGGAGAATAGCCGTTCTTATCGCTTCCTTGGCGATCAATGCGTTCACAATTCCTGCGGTCGCGGCTGAATGTACGTCGATCAAGGGTATCGACGCCTCCTGCGTGCGCTCGGCGGCAGTTAACGGCCAACCGGCGGACAAGGAGAACACTTGTCGCGCCTACGCGGCTTCACTCTACCAGTCTCTGATGCTGCGGCAAGTTGTTGCGAGCCGCACTGACGGGGCGCGCGTGCTGGTTGCCCTCGATTCCGTGGTCAACGCTTTCAACGACCTGTTTGCGACGAGGTGCGGCGGTTGAGCTCCCTATTTCCAGGCAGATATCAGCCCGCGAGGTTCAGATGATCCTCTTCCCTCTCATAACCACTTGGATGTGGTTTCAGATCTTAACGGCGTCGCCACTCCCCGTTCATCTCGGAGCATCGAGTCAGCGACGATGATACCTTCGTAGCTAGCTCTTATTTGGAGGAGGTTGAACATGACCCAGGTATATTTCCACTGCTCGAACGCGAAGAAGGTCGTCGTTGATCACCACGGCGCCGTGGTGGACGATATCGCTGAGGCGCGTGTAAGCGACGGACGATTACGGACGGCCTTCAGCCGTTGCAGTCCATGTCGCTATTGAGCGAATGGATCTTTGCAGTTTTTGGTCAGATGATTGTCAATCTGAAGAAACAGGGTGCGGGTGTTCGGCGGCTCGGCGAGCCTTTGGCCACCCTATGACTATCACAACGACTTTGGCTCCGTCCGTGTCTCAATCGAAGGCAGAGGTTCGCCACCGATCTTGGCCTCAAAACCCCGCAACCGCTGATAGATCGAAATCAGTTCGACGATCGTGCTCCACGAGTTGACAAGATACTGGAGCGAGGTTCTGACCTGCGTGAAGGCGTTCAGGATCTGGTTCATCGAACCGAGTGTGATCTTGCCGGCAATGATTGTTGGACCGAGCAGGATGTAAGGAAAAATGACGTCGGTTTGCAAATAAACGATGCGGCCGATGTTGAAGTACATGAAGTTCAGGTAGAGCCGGAAATAGTTCCGGCGAATGGCACCGAACAGCTCGTTCACGGTCAGTGGATCGGCGCGGGCCTGATCGTCTTCGCCGAGCACGAGTTCCTTGCGATAGGCTGCTTCGACCCGCTGGTTGAAAAACTCGATCCCGGGCAGCCGGATGCCGATCAGCGCCAGCGCGCCGGTTCCGAGCACCGACCAGATCACTGCGGCGAATACCAGGGGGTAGGGGATCGAGCCGATCAGCGGTAGCTCCGTGACATTGCTGGAGAGCCGCATCAGAACTGGCAGGAAGGCCAAGAGCGTCAGCACGGCACTGATCAGATTGACGCCGAGACCTTCCATGGTGGTCGCAAACCGCATGGTGTCCTCCTGCACCCGCTGCGAGGCGCCCTCGATGGTGCGGAGTTGTGGCCAGTTTGCGATGTAGAAGTCGTTCATCGCGGTCCGCCAGCGGAAGATGTAGTGGCTGACGAAGAACCGCGTCATCACGCCGACCACGACCGCAACCAGGGCGATACCGGCGAAGGTCGACAATTCGCTGTAGAACTGCTCGACCGTGACCGGCTTCGATTTCGAAAGCGCGGCCTGGACGAGATCGTAGAACGGCCCGTACCAGCTGTTGATGGCGACGCTGACCTGGACCTGAAAATAAGAGGTGAACAGGATCAGCGCGGAACCGAGAATGGACCACGGCGCCCAGGGATGCGGCGCGAACACCATCCAGGCGCCGGCGAAGATTGCAACGCAAAGGGCAAAATAGAGGTCGAACCAAAGCGACGGTGCCGACCAGAATATCTCCACGCCGACACCTCCGGGCGCAGACGACCCGATGAGATTGCCGGCAAAGCCATACCAGAACGCCATCGCCAGCGCCGTCCAGACGATGGCCGACAGAAAGAACAGTTTCGGGCGGGGGAAAAATGAAACGAACATCGTTTGTATCCAATCTCAGGTCGCAGGATTTGCGGTCCCTATGTCGGACACCGCGCATGCGAGAAGCGTCCGAAGCTGGGGGCGGGCAACGCCCAGTGTGCCCGCCAATTCCAGTAGTAAGCTGAGTACGGCGCCGCGCGCCTTTGCTCACCTTAAAAATTCGTCACGTCATTGCAAGGAGGGCGAGACATTGCCTTGCGTTGTCTCAATCCAAAGTCACTGTCTCGATTCAGTCCATGAGGCAGTGGAACAGTAAGCCTTCCCAGTGGGTCATCGGCCCGACTTTGGAATTGAAACGCTGTTCGAGGCGGTGGCGACCGGGCGGCCCGCTGCGATCGTCGAGCGCGGTGACGCCAGCGGGCTGGAACAACGCCACGAGCCGATACACCGTTTGCCGCGCCAACGTGCTGATGCGATGGTCACAAGCGGACGTATCTGCTCCCCGGCGGGAGGTCCGCTTTAGCCGGCACCCCAAAAGCGGAAATTCGTTGATGCGACCGCGATGTTCGAAAAGTCACAAAACGGACATCGCCGTCGTGTTGCTGAATGTCGGGGGAAGAGCGGACATCGACGTTTTCTTAACGTCGGATCTGCGAGATCTTATTGTAGACGACCGTGCGCCATTACTCCTTGCGGTCCCAAGGCTGCGGGCCGCTCGGCAGATTGCTGACGGCGCGACCTGCGGTGCGGGGGTGCATTTGCGCCTGTGGCGTCAGACGCAAGGCTCGTGCGCATGCCGTCATTGCTCGCGTCTCGCGTTCGGCGACCGCCAGCAGCCGGTCGAGCCGTTCCAGGCCACCATCGACCCTGGTCCATTCCGGCTCGAACTGCGCGATCTGCATCTCAAGCAATCGCGCGCGGCAGACGTGTCGACAGTATGCGACCAGGATTGGATATGCTGCCCGCGTGAACCAGCCATCGGGGAGTGAGCCAACAACATCACGCCAGACCGTCGCCTGCGCGTCGGTCAATTCGGGTGGCGGTGACGAGGGCATGCGTCGCCCAGCGTCGATGACGACGGTCGCCAATTCCGCTGATGATATCCTGCCGCGTTTTCGCATGGTCTACACCGAAAAAAGTGGACGTTTATGATGCTAAACCTAAGCACGCGGTCCGACGAGACCCCACCCTCCGAAAATTGACTCGGCCCCCCGGTATTATTGTTCCGTCTGGTTACGATCAGAGGGACAAATCCCTTACCGAGGGGATAAAATCTTAGCTGATCGTGCTTCCGCCTGCCGTCTCGCTTGCGGCCCTCCAACTTGGCCCGGCGAAGCCGATCAAGTCGTCGCGTATGGTCGGTGCGCTCAAGCATGGCTTATGACAACTCCTCGATCTCGAAGCTCTTCAAGTATTTCACGCCGCGCGGATCGACGACATACTCAGCTTCCTTGGGTTTGCCCTTAAGGTGGATTTCACCCGAGATAATCTCGCGGTGCAGGGTCGCCTTGAGGATGACCGCGCCCGTTCGAGGTTGGATATGGCAGGGGATGCGTTCCTTTGCAGACCACTTCATTTCGTAGAGTGCGAACCTCCGTGCGACCGCATAACTGCGTGTCCACGATGGGCCGACGCCTTGCCCCCAAACCTGGCCCCTAAACAACACGACGGGTGGGCCGACATACTTCGGTAGCAATACCCGTAAGCCCGCGAACATGGCATCGTCGTTCTTGACAAGCCCCGGATCGACCAACCGCGGCTGTGCCAGATGTTCAAGAACCGGGCCTGCGCCCCGCGGGTGCGGGTTCTCGATCTCGGCGATCCGCTGCATCGCTTCGCGCCAGGTATCGTACTTGCTGAGCAGGTGGAGCCCGCGTGGACTGATGGCCGCGTGCCGACGCGGCCCAGAATCCGACGTGCCGCAATACGCGCCGGTCCGCACCGCCTCAACCAGCCGGTCGATGATGATCTGCGCCTGATCATAGCGCGGTGGTGGTGGTGGAACTAGGGGTCGCTCCAAACGTCGCGGTGCTGCTTGCGAAACCGTCAACGTCGGGAGCGGCCGGTGGGCGGGCGGGGCGGGGCTTGGGTGCCCGAGCAGTGCCGGCGACCGGCTTAGCTGGGCATTTGGAGGGGGATGTCTCAGGACGTCTCGTTGGCTCATTTTCCTTATATAAATTCCTATAAGGATTTTGAGCCAACCAGACGGGTTCTCGTTGGCTCATTTTCCTTAAAGGGGGTTTTTGGAACCGGCTCATCCCGCCAAAATCCTTAAAGGCCCGAGGCGGCTTTCCAGCCAGGCTTTCGGATCGGGGATCTTGGTCAGGTCGAAGTGACCAATGCGTTGGTTCGTCTTCAAGGTCTCCAACTGATAGGTGACGCGGACAAAGCCGGGTAGGGCCGGAACGCCGCCGGCGACACTGCGTTTGGCGCCCGCTTTATTCCACAGCTTCGGCCACAGCTTCTTCATGTCGGCCACCGATTCGAGCATGACGCCTTCGGCCGCGGTTGCAATGTATAGGCTCGGCCGTTCCCAGTTCATGACTTTGTCGACCTCGATCGGCAGCACGGTGTCGAGCAGTAGATCGATATCGAGCGGCGAGCCCTTGTCGCGGTTGACGCCGCGCGGCCGGCCGATCGCCTGCATCAGCTCGCCCTCATTACTCAGCCATCTGATCGACTCGCAGAATGCATCGGGGTGCTGATCGCCCATCACCGCGCGGCCGAGCCGGCGGCCTTTCACGGTGATGCTGCGACGGGTTTGCGGATACCAAGAGAAAATATTGGGATCAGGGTTGACGATGCTCGGCGGCATCCGCCCGCTCAGCGCCGCGGCCAGGGTTTCGATCGCTTGGGGACCGGGCGCCGTGCGGCCAAGCAAGATCAGCAAGCGCACGTCTTTGTGCTGGTCGAGCCCAGAGATCGCCTTGTAGTGCGCGATCGAGATTTCCGGCGGCAACTTCCCTTCCAGCCAGGCGTGAACCTTCTGCTGCGCAATCACCAGCGTCTTCTGCCGGCCGGTCTCGTACCAGCGCTGCAGAATATAACGCCGCATCTCATCGAGGTGCTTGATGTTGGCTTTGGTCAGCTTCGTCGATGGGACATTAGCGCCCAGCTTTTCCGAGGAGGTTGGCGCGTCTGGTATCTGCCAGATGCGAACGATATCAGGCATCAAAACTTGAATGTCGGCGACGATCTTCACCTTTGGATGCGACACCTGCAGGATGTTGAGCGCCGGCAATGTTGCATCCATCAACATGGTTGGGACCTGGAAGCGCCCGGCGATTTCCGCGACGCCGCGCCAGGTAACGACACGCTGCTGCAGCTTGCTGGACCATTTGAGCTCCAGGCGACCGGATACATCGATGTCGGGATCAAGTAGCATGCGCCGCAGTTCCTCGCGCACCACGATGATGCGCCGCGCGAAGATGATCTCGCCGATCAGTTTTGCATTGAGTGATCTATATTGCGCCTTGCTCATGTTGGGCCGCAGCCCCAGTTCCGGCATATGCTTCCACTCGTTCCTGATCTCTTCACTCTGCTCCTTCGCGTCGGTGTCGAAGGTGACGAGATCACGGCGCAGCCCGCCATCTTCGGGATGCTCGGCCAACAGCCTCCCGAGCATTTTCCGAGCCGCAGAGACGGGAAGGCCGGTGGGTTGCATCAGGCTTTCGATCGGCAACTCCCAAGGTGCATCGATGCCGCGCAACTGCGCGTCCCAAAACGCCTCATCGATGAACAGAAAATCAAGATCACCTAGAGCGCGCTGCTCATGAAAAAGCTGATCGCGAGCAAAGATCGCGACCTGCGGCTTGTCGCCCTCTTGCTGTCTCCAGTAACCGCACTGCCGCGGCGCCGAAGGTGAGTAAAACGCACACTCGACGTTCTTGAACCTGCAGCAGGACTTGGTGATGTTTTGCATTGCCTGCGTTGCCACCTCGACCTTATCGGGATCGAGACACATCGCATCGCCCGGGCTATCCGGGTCCGGCGCATTGCGGCCGTAGAACACGCGGGCGTCGACACCGAGATCGATGAAGCGCTGCGCGATTTCCCTGCCGAGCTTGTGCGTCGGCACTGCAAGCCCGACCCGCTTGCCGGCTATCTGTGCAATCAGCCCGGCGACCTCCTTGGCCGCGCCCGAAGTCTTGCCGACGCCGGTCGTGACCTTGACGGCCTCCGTGCTGCCGCTGCGATGGGCATGCCCATACGCTTGCCAGATGTTCAGCCCGATGCCGAGAAACCTGCGTATCACCTGCCTGAGCTTGTCCCGGGCGGCCGCGAGCCCATCAAACTTCGGCTTCGTGTAAGTCGCCTTAGCCTTCCAACCGTTCGCGATCGCGGCGTTCCAGATCTTCGAGGCGCCGGTGCGGTTCGGCGGCGATCCGCGGATCTCCTCCCAGCGCTCGCGCATGTATGCTTCGGTGTGTGCCTCGGTGAATTGCGGGCACGTCTTCGACCACGCAACGGCGATCTGGAAACCGCGCGCGCTGCCTCCGGAGGCGCGGAAGATCGCCAGTATAAAGTTGTTCCACTCGACCCAGCCTTTGATAAGGGGCGGGCTGTTAGGGATGTACTTCATCGCGTCGGCGAGCAGCTCGGGATCGACAATCGCGTTATGATCGCCCCATGCCGAGCTCGTTTTCAATGATCCGCCGGCGGACTTCTCCCGCGGGACTCCGATCAGATCGTACAGCCATTGCGGCGCCGCCCCGGGCTTGCCGTCGATCGACACCACATAGGCCTTGCCGTTACGCCGGCTCGGCGGCACTACGATGTAGCCGCCTTCCGCCTTGACCTCCATGCCAGCCGGCAGCGAGCCGGTGGAGAGGCCGATCGGGTTTGCTTCGGTCCATACGAACATTTCGTGCAGGCCACCGCTGCTGGTGATGTGCCTGCGCTTGACGTCGACGGCACCATGCTCGGCCTGTAGCCGTTCCCAAACCGGGATCCCGTCGACGGCATGCTCGTCCCCGGTGTCGACGTCAGCCACCCAGATGCCGATCCGGCGGCCTGTCGGCACGCCGATCAGATATGGGTGACTGACGCCCGGCCAGTGCTTGACGCTCCACCACTCGCGAATCTGATCCGGGTCGGTCGTCGCGCGATAGAACCCGCCGCTCCCAACGATTGGTTGGCCGTCGTCATCTTCGAGCTTGCGCGCAAGTGGGGTCTTGAGTTTGACATCGCATGGAAACACCGGAACGCCGTGCTTGGCGTAGGCCAACGCCGCTTCCAGCATCGAGCCGGTCCTTTCATAGCTCTTGACGGCCGCGCGCACCGCGCGCTGGAAATCAGGCTTGGGCGCCTCGCCGGCGATAGGGATTGCCCGAGTTCCGCTCGGCATGGTATCCATAGGACGTCCTCACACGGACATTGGTCAGCTCGGCCTCGCACCCGATTCCAAACACGGTGCGGGGCCCCTTTTTATTCGGCGAGCTCGAGGCGACGGCGGGCCCGGCTCCAGCTTTTTTGAAGCTCAGCGGCAATCTGCTCGATCGACTTCATTGCGTCCGCCTCGAAGCTCGCCTCGAGCCGGCGGATCATTTCCTTATTTAACGAAAGCTGATTCTTGCGGGCTTCGCGCTCGAGCCGCTGGCGCAGCTCTTCGCGGATTTGCAGGTTCGGCTGGACAATGTCGCCGGGTTTCTCGGCCAGACGTTTCATTGCGGGCTCCTCCTGTGACGCCAAAAAAAAGGAGAAACTGCGGGCGAAAAAATCGCCGTTAGTTTCTCCTGTGGACTCGGAAGTCTAGGTGATTCCCCTGCCTAGGCAAGGTCGGTCGTGCTGTTTATTTCAAGTCGTCTGTTTTAGGCGCCGGAGGGGTAGAAAAAACGGGCATATTCGGCGCCGGCAAAAACTGCGGCGTAGTGCCGCTTCAGATCCTGTCGCCAGCCCGACCCGCCACCACGTCGCGGACGGTGCGATATCGCTTTCCTCGGACTTGTAGATTGCTCTATGGCCGCGTCGCAGATAGTTTGATTGTCGTGTCTGGGGGTGAACAAACATGAGTTGTTGGGAAACTGTAAAAGTTGCTTACGCGTCGTATAGGCGGTGGTTGTATCGTTTGTTTTTCCCTCGCCTCCAGGACGACAGGATCGGAGTAGGTCGGTGGTCCCGTTCCATCAGGGCGCTGTTTGACCGCCGCCGCGTGCGCCGGACGGCGCGTCTTGAGCGAAACGTGGACTTTCTGAGGAAATTACCACGATGGAAGGACCGGCCACGTCCCGATGTGGTAACTAAGCAATTCTTAGCCCAATCAGGACGAACCTCTTATCTCTGTAGTCTTCCACTCCTAGCTTTGGCACTCGGCGCAGAGTATGCGGGCGATGTTGTGGCCTTGTGCACCTGCCTTTGTCTGGCTGGGGTCCTGATCGCGCACGGGGTAGTGACTGAATACCGCGTCAGGCGTGGTGTCTTCGGCTCCAATTTCGATGAAGCGGTGGAGCTTATCGAATTTATTTTGAAAGAAAACGACAAGGGGCGGGGGCCGCCTGGTACTCGTGTATCCCTGGATTACCAGGCTAAGGAAGAAGTAATTTCCGAAGTACTTGGTGCCGTTAGGAAGGGAGCATGACAGTGGATTGGTCAACTGCTCTTTTGCGTTTGTTTATGGGAGCCCTGGGAGGCAAACATCCTATCAGACTAGTTCTAGGAGTTTCATCTAGCTTCTTAGCTAAAGGAGCTGTTTCCCTATCAGCACACACCTATCCCGACCTCGGGCTGCTGAGCTTTATGAACGTCGAGTCCTGGTACTTTATGATAGTCATTATTCCGCTGTGGTATGCACCTCTCATTATGAGGGGCCGCGGCGCTCCAGAGTCAGCCGTCCATCAAGCAACCACCCTCAGGATGTTGATGGAGGAAGCAAAACTTTCGCAAGCGGAACAGCGAACGTGTTGGCGTATGTTGATCGACAAATATCTCAAAGCCGTGACGCCCGATCTATCTCTGAGCCCCGATTTAGCGAAGCTGTTGCGCGAGTTTGAGAAAGAGCTTGAAGAATAAGGCTATCCGGGAACTTCGCTGAGGGTCTTGGTCTCCGGATCATCTCTGCGTTGTGGGTTGGGGTTCACTTCGCCAGCTCATTTTTCACTTGCTGGGCCTGCTTGATCACCTCGTCGAGCGTCGCCCGGGCGACCGCCAGGCGCATCGCCGGAACGGTGATGCCGAGCACGGCCGCGCTGGCCTGGTTGAGGGTCTCCAGCACCGTGGCAAACTCCGGTGCGATCTTCGCCACTTCCGTCGCCCCGGGCGCGACCGATGCGGCCGGGATGATCGGGGCCGGCGCGATCGGCGCCGGGGTTGTCTTGCTCTTGGGCATAGGAGTTGCGTCCAGTTTCTTGACTGCGTCGTCTGGGATCCGACCGTCGGCGTACAGTTTGTTGACCACCTCGACGGGATCGGCAATCGTTGAGCTCGACTTCACAAGTGGTTTGGGTCTGAGCTTCGATCTGTTGATGCTCTCTACTTCTTGCTGGGCTGCGATCGCTTCCGACTCCGATATCGTTCCGACTATCTTGCCGTTGAGATCAACACGCTTAGTGCCAGGTGTTGAGCACACAATGTGATAACCAATATGCGACTTGTACCAATCGATCCCCGCGTGAATCAGCTCGGGTTCAACATCGAAGTTTTTATCTTTGATGACATCCATCGCGATATCTTTTTTCAACGGCCGGCGATGTCTCGGATTATCAAAGAAGCACTTCGGATAGTTATCGCACAGCATCCGAACTACATTTTCGCTTTCGTCTCTCGTCACTCGATAGTTCAACATTTCAAGTCCTCCTCTATTTCACCAATCATTATCGTTCTCGGGTTTTCGCGATTTGATCGGCACCTGGAAGCTGATCGGCTCCCACAGTTGACGGTCCGGCGTTGGCTCTGTGCAGAAGAACCCCCAGGGGCCGCGGGCGTACAGCGCGGAGCTCGCGGTTCGCATCAGCGTCGCGCCATAAACCTTGTCGCCGATGATGATCCCCTTAGTGGTCGGACCTTCGTCGCCATCGCACCCGGGATGATCCCAGTCGTTCCCTTCGCAACTCTGGAAGTCCTCGTAATAGTTCGCCGGCGACAGATCGATCGCCCGCCAGCGCTCGCGCCGGCCGTATCTCTTGACTTCGACGCGTAGCGCCTCGGCGATCGGCAATGGTTCAAGCCGAAGCCACCAGGTGGTAGTGTCGACGCCGATCTCCTCGTCTGCTATCCGCCAGACCTCGAGCGCGGCTTTCTGTTTTTTGGTTTTGGCGTATCTGCGCTTGATTTCTTCCCACGGTGTGAAACAGGAAGCGGGAAACACGAAGCGCACCATCAAAACGTAGTCCAGGGCACGGTGCGGTCCGCGCTCGGGGCGATGGATGGCGGCTGACGGATCCCCATTCGGCACCGTCGAGCCCCAGATAAAAGTTTTTCCGAACCACTGGTCATAACCGCAGCCGGAAGGCCGCAACTCGCCATCCTCGACGATGAAAGGCAAATGCCGCGTCGAAGTGTGATGATAGACGAGCGGACTGCGCCGGCGAGCACTCATTTCCTATTTCCCGTCACGATGCAGCCAGCGGATGACCGGTTCGCCGCGGTAGCCGCGCTCGAGAACGATCCAACAAAAATCTCGCTGGTCGCCTCCGACCTTGCCGCCGGACAGCACATGGTCGCCAGTCGGCATCGATGGCCGCGGGGTCAGCAGCCAGACCCGGCGCAACTGCAGCTCGCGCAACCAGGTTTTCGCCGCGTTGAGATGAGGAACCACGAAGATCATCGCGACCTTATCGGCACCGATCGCGAACGCGTGCCGGGCAAAGTCCTTGATGATTCCGAATGGTGGATTGCCGACAACCGATGCCGGCGCCGATTTGCGCGTCAGGAAATCCTGGATCTTGCAGCCCGGGTAGCCGCGGTCGATCAGGTCGGCGGTCATGACACGATACCCGGCCGCCTTGGCGGCATCAGCGATGCGCCCGGTCCCGGTGCAGGGGTCGAGGATGACGGGACCGAAGCGCTCGACGTCGAACAGCCGCTGACTGACCCAATGCGGTTCAAGGTACCAGTCATGCGGATCGCGGTCCCAGATGTGCGAGTTCTTTCGCCGGGGTTTGGTCATTGCGGCTTATTCCATGCTGGGTCGTCCCACTCCCACGTGTCGCCTTCGGTAACCTCGCACTGCGAGCCGAACAGGACTAACGTCTGGTTCGCTTTGACTTCGGCTTCTGTCTTGAACGGGCCGTGAATTTCCACATCAGGCGGCACGCCATCCTCTCGCGTGAAGCCTTCCGGCTCCTCAAACCAGTAAAGCAGGCCGTCGCTGGCCATGAAGGTTTGAGTTTTGATCACCGTTCCAACTTCCAGCTTGCGCTTCATTGCATGTCCTTTCTGTGCCGCTTGCCTGTTGATGCTTCTCGTGACGCTCATGTGTCACCTTCCGTCGGCTGCAAGCCTTTGACGTTGCCTGACTGTGACGGTGTGACGGCTTCATCGCTGCAGTACGTGGCCCAGATTTGCTCGAAGGCGGTGCGGAGATAACCGCGGGCGCTCTTGGTCTCGCGCTTCCGATGCGGTGGCCAGATCACGCGCGACCGGATCTTGAACTCACGCAGCATGACGGCGAGCTCGCTGTCCTTCAGCTTGTGGGGCGCCTGGTCGCCGCGAAGACCGCGGAACTCGGTCCAGTCGGCATCATCCATGGCGAGCAGCGCATCGATCAGTGCCTTGGTCGGTATGCGGTCGAGCATGCAGGCGTCGAACACCTTGCGGATGTCAGTCAGCAACAGGATGCGCGGGTCGGCGTCCTGGAAGCCGGCGGCGAACAGACGCATCGCATCGCGCGCCTTCTTGCCCCAGCCGGGGAGGCTGTCGGCGATCGAGATCAGCGGCCGCCAGTTGTCGGCAAATCGATTACTCATCCCCACCATGTCCGGATCGGGATCGAGCTCGAGATCAGGGTCGTTGCGCCATAGCAAGATCTGCTCGTAGGTTTCGTCGAGTGCCTTATCGGGACGGTTGGGTTCAAGCCGGCGGAGCTCGCGCACCGCGCGCTGCATGCCGATCGAAATGCAGCGGCTATTCAGGGTGCGCGGCAAGCCGCCCGAAGCATCAGGTAACGCCAGCGCCAGCGGACAGAAGGTCGAGAACTTCCGCGGATCACCGCGTTCCGAAATGGCAATGGTGCCGCCGGAACGATGGCCCGAGTTGAACACGGCACGCAGCCGGCCATTTGGCGCCAGCGCAATCCCGAGATTATCGGCTTCGTCGATCAACAGCGTCGGATGTGAATCATCGATCAGGCGAAAAATTGCGGCCGTGGTGATGCTGTCGAACTTTTCCGCTCGCGCCGTCAGCTTCACCAGGATGTCGATCAGCGTGGTCTTGCCGCAGTTGGCAACCGGCGAGATCAGCGCCAGGCGCGGCGTCACCATGAACTGGCGATAAATGTGCGAGTGCATCGTCCACAGCGCCACCGCGAGGTATTCGTGGTAGTCGCGAAGCTCGACGTACTCCTTCAGCACGTGGATGATCAGCGCCAGCGGATCGACGCGGTCCGGATCGACCTTCCGCGTGCCCAGCCACTTCGCCGGCGCCGCCCCGGACAACGCCTCGACAAAATCATTCCAGTTCTTACGGTGACGCGCGAGGTGATTATCGATGCGACCGCGGGCGGCGGCACGTTGAACAGGATCTGGGTCACCCAGGCCGGCGATGTCGGCGATGAGATCCGGCGGAACGCTCACCGTCCCGATCGACAGCAGCTGGACCAGATCAGCCCAGCCCAGGGTTTTGAAATGACCCTTGTTGCTGAACTTCTCGAGCAGCCGGCCGATGCCGGCGCGTGCCGCTTCAGCTTCGTGGGTGTTATCGCTACCGAGCGCGCGCAGCAGTTTGCCGAGCAGCTCCTCGTCGAAGCGAACGATGACTTCGTTGCGGGGCTTGGTCATGCCGTCACACCGTCACACGTGAAGCCCTTCAACGACTTAGCGCGGAGGCGAGATGTCACTCGTGACGTCACGCATGCGGCTTGCTTGGCCGGCCGGCATTCTGGTATCAAGGCCATCTTCGAATCCCCATTCGAACATTGTGTTGCGACAGGCCCGCCCTTGCCCGGCGGGCTTTTCGTTGTTCACGCCGGAACCAGGCCCAGGCGTTCATATTCCGTGGTTGGAATCCGACGCGTGCGCGGGCTCAACTGCACGAAGTGCAGATCGCCGGCGCTCATCAATCGATAGGCGGAGGGTTTGGAGGTGCCGGTCGAAGCGCACCATTCGGCGACGCTGACGCTGACACGCCCGGCCAGATCAAGCCGGGGCTTCTTCTTCGATTTCTTCATGAGCCGCATGCTCCGTTAAGATTTATTGCGGCCGTCTATGTCTCACAGGAAATCAGCGGAGTCCCAAACAAACAAAAAAGTATTTTGCGGGAATCGCCATATGGGAAAACCGTCTTCGTCACGTGACGAAGACGAAATCATTTCCGTCTTGCTCACGTGAGCAAGACGAAATCATTCCGCGGGGCGGGTTGTTCCCGTCTTGCTAGCGTTAGCAAGACGCGGCTCGATCAGCGGGCGCGGCGCCCGATCGCCACCACTTTGCCGCCCGTGGCGGCCGGCACCGGCGTGCTGATGTAGCGCGCCCATGCATCCATCAGCTTGCGGCGCTTCTCGAGTAGATCAGAGCGCCGATACGCCGCTTCGGTCTTGTCGGTGATGGCATGCGCCAGGCAGGCCTCGGCGACCTCGCGCGGGAAGGCGGTCGCTTCTGCGGCCCAGTCTCGGAACGAGCTCCGGAATCCATGCACCGTCTCGGCAGTGCCGAGGCTGCGCAGCAGCAATGGCATGCGGGTGTCGGACAGACCCCGATTGCGCTTCTGCGCGGGGAACACGTAGGCGCCGGCGCCATGCTCGGCCCGCATCTTGGTGAGGATCTTGATCGCGGCGTCGCTCAACGGCACCTTGTGCTCGCGGCCGGCCTTCATCCGCGCGGCCGGCACCGTCCACAGCTTGGCCTCGAGATCGATTTCCGTTTCCCATTTTGCGCCCATCACCTCGCCGGATCTCGCCGCGGTCAGGATCGTGAAGGCGAGCGCGCTCGCGGCAACCTCGTGGCGGTTGGCCAGCTTCTCCATCACCGCGGCAACATCAGCATGAGGCACCGCGGGGTGATGCACCACCGGTTTGATCGTCTTGTTATGCGCCGGCAGGATGTGAGCGAGGTTGCCCTTCATACGTGCCGGGTTCTCGCCGGCGCGGTAGCCGCGCGCCGCGGCATAGTCCAGCACCGTCTCGATGCGACCGCGCGTCCGCGCCGCGGTCTCAGGCTTTGTGGTCCAGATCGGCTCCAGCGCGCGGACGACCAGGCCAACGTCGACATCGGCGACGGCGAGATGACCGAACACCGGCGATGCGTATCGCTGCAACGATGCCGGCCATTCCTTGACGTGCTTCGGATTCCGCCAGGCGGCCTTGTTGGCCTCGAAGTAGTCCGCGGCGCATTGGTCGAAGCTGATGGTCTTGGCGGCCTCGAGCATTGCCGCGGCCTTGCCGGCGCGCTTCTCCTCGATCGGATCCCGACCGTCGAGCAGCAGCCGGCGGGCGTCCGCAGCCTTGTCCCGGGCCAGCGCCAGTCCGACGGTGTGGGTTGGGCCCAAACCGAACTTCCGCGGCCGGCCGTTGAGCTTGTAGCGCAGGATCCAGGACTTCGATCCGCCTTCGTCGACCTTCAGGTACAGCCCATGCCCGTCGCCGTAGAGCCCGGGCGCCTTCGCCGCGGTGACCCCCAACGCCGTCAACTTGCCACTCGTCTTACCTGTCCTGCCTGCCATCTGCCGTTTCCTCCGCCGTGGTCGCCGGGCACACCCTCGTGTACACCTTGGCATGATATCTGGTGAGACGTCCAGATACTACAAGAGCCTCTGTGATCCTAAGATGCCGCTGCAGGGCAGGTGTTTCTGTAACACTGTGAGGCGTTGTGAGTTTTTGTGAAACTTACGATACACGGAACTGTCCTCCTCCGTCAACGAGATCAGCCGCCGGGTGCAGGAATTGGCGCGCATCGCGAGCGATGCCGTCGGACAGGCGCGCACCACCACCGACCGCGTCAGCGAATTGTCCAAGGCGGCAAGCCGGATCGGCGATGTCGTCGAACTGATCAACACGATCGCGGGACAGACCAACCTGTTGGCGCTGAACGCCACGATCGAGGCGGCGCGGGCCGGCGATGCCGGCCGCGGCTTCGCGGTGGTGGCGTCCGAAGTCAAGGCCCTGGCCGAACAAACCGCGAAGGCCACCGACGAGATCGGCCAGCAGATATCCGGCATCCAGGCGGCGACCCAGGAGTTGGTCGGGGCGATCAAGGAGATCAGCGGCACCATCGAACAGCTCTCGGAGATCGCTTCCGCCATTGCTGCGGCGATGGAGGAGCAGGGCGCCGCGACTCAGGAAATCTCCCGCAACGTGCAGCAAGCGGCCCGGGGCACCGAGCTGGTATCCGCCAACATCACCGACGTGCAGCGCGGCGCCACCGAGACCGGATCGGCTTCCGCGCAGGTGCTGACCGCCGCGCAGTCGCTGTCCGGCGACAGCAACCGCCTCAAGGTCGAGGTCAGCAAGTTTCTCAGCACGGTCAGGGCTGCCTGACCTCGTGCGGTCCGGCCTTCATCAGGCCGGATTTTCAACCCGGTAGCAGGGAATTGAAGGCTCGCAAGGGCCCGGAAATTGGCTATTTTGCCGTGGTTCGGGTAAATCGGCGCCAGCGAGCCGGCCCACGGAGCGGCCGGTCCCATCCTTCCCGGGGATTGCCTGCTTTATGGTTGCACTGGTCCGAATTGCACTCAGCCGACCCTATACGTTTGTCGTCCTTGCGCTGCTGCTTCTAATCATCGGACCGCTGGCCGCGCTGCGCACGCCGACCGACATTTTCCCGGATATTCGAATCCCCGTCATCGGCGTGGTCTGGCAATATACCGGCCTGCCGCCGGATCAAATGTCGGGCCGCATCGTCACGCCGTTCGAACGGGCGCTGACGACCACGGTCAACGATATCGAGCACATCGTCGCCAATTCCTACAACGGCTTCGGCATCGTCAAGATATTCTTCCAGCCGAATGTCGACATCCGCACCGCCAACGCCCAGGTCACCGCGATTTCGCAGACGCTGATCAAGGCGATGCCGCCCGGCGCCACGCCGCCGCTGATCCTCAACTACAACGCCTCTACGGTGCCGATCATCCAGGTAGCGCTGTCCGGCGAGGGGCTCACCGAGCAAAACCTTGCCGATATCGGCATCAACCAGTTGCGCACGCCGCTCATCACGGTGCCCGGTGCCGCGATTCCCTATCCGTATGGCGGCAAGCAGCGCCAGGTGCAGATCGACATCGATCCGCAGGCGTTGCAATCCCGCGGACTGTCGGGACAGGACGTCGCCAACGCGCTGGCCGCACAGAACTTGATCACGCCGGTCGGCACCCAGAAGATCGGCGGGTTCGAATACAACCTGCAGCTCAACAACTCGCCGCTCAAGATGGAGGAGCTTGGCGACCTGCCAATCAAGACCGTCAACGGCGCGATGGTCTATGTCCGCGACGTCGCTCATGTGCGCGACGGCAATCCGCCGCAGACCAATATCGTTCACGTCAACGGCAATCGGTCGGTGCTGATGATGGTGCTCAAAGCCGGCTTCATCTCGACGCTGGATATCATCGCCGGCATCAAGCAGAAGGTGATCGAGGTCAGCGACCAGATGCCGGAGGCGCTCAGAATAGGATTCATCGGCGACCAGTCGGTGTTCGTCCGCAGCGCCATCAACGGCGTCGCCTTTGAGGGCGTGATCGCGGCGTTGCTGACCAGCGTGATGATCCTGCTGTTCCTCGGGAGCTGGCGCTCGACGCTGATCATCGCGGTGTCGATCCCGCTTTCGGTGCTTGGCGCGATCGTCATGCTGTGGTCGATCGGCGAGACCCTCAACATCATGACGCTCGGCGGGCTCGCGCTCGCGGTCGGCATCCTGGTCGACGAAGCGACGGTGACGATCGAGAACATCAACTACCATCTGGAGCAGGGCAAGCCGGTCGAGCTGGCGATCATGGACGGCGCCAACCAGATCGTGGTGCCGGCGTTCGTCTCCCTGCTCTGCATCTGCATCGTGTTCGTGCCGATGTTCTTCCTTTCCGGCGTCGCGCGCTTTCTGTTCGTACCGTTGGCGGAAGCAGTGATGTTCGCGATGTTCTGGTCGTTCGTGCTGTCGCGCACGCTGGTCCCGACCATGGCGAAGTATATGCTGCACCCGCATGAACATCGTGACGATGCTCCGCCGTCGCGTAACCCTCTGGTTAGGTTTCAACGCCGCTTCGAGGCGGGTTTCGAACGCGTGCGCAACGCCTATCGCGAGCTGCTTGCCATGGCGATCAGGGGACGCGCGCTTTTTACGCTCGGATTTTTGGGCCTTGTCGGCGTCTCGTTCCTGCTGGTGCCGTTCATCGGCCGCAATTTCTTTCCGGCGGTCGACACTGGATCGATCCTGATGCATGTCCGCACTCAGATCGGCACCCGCGTCGAGGAAACCGCCAACCAGTTCGCCGAGGTGCAGAAGACCATCCGCAAGATCATCCCCGGTGAAATCGACACGCTTGCCGACAATATCGGCATGCCGATCTCTGGCATCAACATGACCTATAACAACACCGGCGTGATCGGGCCGCAGGACGGCGATATCCAGATCAAGCTGAAGGACGGTCACCGGCCGACCGGCGAATACGTCCAGGCCCTGCGCGCGCAGTTGCCGCGCGCCTTTCCCGGCATGACCTTTGCGTTCCTGCCGGCGGACATCGTCAGCCAGATTCTGAATTTCGGCGCGCCGGCGCCGATCGACCTTCAGATTCGTGGAGCCAACGTGGCTGCGAATTTCGTCTATGCCAACGACTTGCTCAACCGGCTTCGCCGCATTCCCGGCATTGCGGATGCGCGGATCCAGCAATCGCCCAACAATCCGACCTTCAACATCGATGTCGACCGCACCCGCGCCCAATATGTCGGCCTGACCGAGCGCGATGTGACCAACAGCCTGACCGTGAATCTCGCCGGCAGCGGGCAGGTGGCGCCGACCTACTATCTCAATCCGGACAACGGTGTCTCGTACTCGATCGTGATGCAGACACCGCAATTCCAGATCGATTCGCTGAGCGCGCTGGAGACGCTACCGATCACCGCAGGCACCACCGCGAACCCGCCGATCCTCGGCGGCATCGCCAGCATTTCGCGGTCGATCTCGAGCGCGGTGGTCTCCCAATACGACATCCAGCCGATGGTGCAGATATTCGCGACGCCGCACGGGCGCGACCTCGGGGCAGTGGCCGCCGACGTCAAGGCCGCGATCGCGGACACCGCAAAGCAGGTGCCGAAAGGCTCTAGGGTAGTTCTGCTCGGTCAGGTGGAGACCATGAACAGCGCATTTTCCGGGCTGTTGTTCGGACTGCTCGCCGCGGTCGTGCTGATCTATCTCCTGATCGTGGTCAACTTCCAGTCCTGGTCCGATCCGTTCGTGATCATCACCGCGCTGCCGGCGGCGCTTGCGGGCATCATCTGGATGCTTTTCACGACGCAAACGACGCTTTCCGTGCCGGCCCTGACCGGCGCGATCATGTGCATGGGCGTTGCCACCGCCAACAGCGTGCTGGTGATCAGCTTTGCCAAGGAGCGCTATGAGGAGCTGGGCGACCCCGTCGCCGCGGCCATCGAGGCGGGTTTCGTACGCTTCCGCCCCGTGCTGATGACGGCGCTTGCGATGATCATCGGCATGACGCCGATGGCGCTCGGCCTTGGCGACGGCGGCGAGCAAAACGCGCCGCTCGGCCGTGCCGTGGTCGGCGGGCTGATCTTCGCCACGACGGCGACGCTGATGTTTGTTCCGGTGGTTTTTAGTATGGTACACAAGAGAAGGGGCGCCAAGGCCGCCGCCCCATCGGAGACATCAAATGCCCACTGAACAAGGCTCGCCGGTCTCTCGCCGGAAAGCGGGCTTTTTTGGTCTGGCAGCGGGCGTCATTGCGGTGCTCGTGGTGGTGACTGGCATCCGCGCACGCGAGGACGCCAATGCGAAGCTGCGGGAATGGACCGACGACCAGGCCATCCCGACGGTAGCGGTGGTGCTGCCCGAAGCCAGGGCTCTCACCCCCACGCTCGATCTGCCGGGGAGGCTCGAGGCCTATTATCGTGCGCCGATCTTCGCGCGCGTCTCTGGCTACTTGAAGAGCTGGAGCGCCGACATCGGGGCGCGGGTCAAGGCAGGCCAGGTGATCGCAGAAATCGAAGCGCCCGACCTCGATCAGCAACTCTTGCAGGCGCGCGCCGATCTCGCGAGCCAAGAGGCCAGCGCGAGACTATCGGAAGCAACCCTGAACCGCCGAAAAACGCTGATCGCCTCGAATTTCGTGTCGATGCAGGAAATCGACGAGCGCACCGCCGATCTCTCCAACAAGAAGGCGGCGGTGAATTCCGGCCAGGCCAATGTCGAGCGGCTGGAGGCGCTGGCGGCCTACAAGAAAATCACCGTGCCGTTCGATGGCGTGGTCACCGCGCGCGATACCGACGTCGGCGCGCTGATCAATGCCGGCGGCGGCGCGGGCCCGGCGATGTTCGTGATCTCCGATATCAGCAAGCTGCGCGTCTATGTCAACGTTCCGCAGACTTACGTTCCGGCGATCAGGATCGGCGCCAAGGCCGTGATCAGCATGCCGGAATATCCGAGCCGGACGTTTTCGGCGACGGTGGAAGCCTCCTCGCAATCCGTCGACGTCGCTTCAGGCACCACGCGGATGCAGCTCGGGCTCGATAATTCCAGCGGCGAACTGATGCCGGGCGGCTACGCCAATGTGCGGCTGAGCCTGCAGCGCGAGGGCGTGCCGCTGCATATTCCGGCGAGCGCGCTGATGTTCAACCAGAGCGGCCTGCAGGTTGCGACGGTGGGCGCGGACGACAAGGTGCTGTTCAAGACGGTGACGATTGCGCGCGATCTCGGCCGCGAAATCGAACTCGCTTCCGGCCTCGCGCCCGACGATCGCATCATCGTCGCGCCGCCGGACGGGCTCGCCGACGGCGATCAGGTGCGCATCGCCAGCGCCAAGGGCAAGGCGGGTCCCGCGAAAATTTCCGAACGACAGGACGTGAAGGGGTAGGGGCTCATAACCTCTCCCCGAGGGAGACAAGTCGTAGGGTGGGCAAAGGCGCTCTTTGCGCCGTGCCCACCATCTATCACGAGATCTTGAGTGGTGGGCACGCTTCGCTTTGCCCAGTGGGCGGCCTCGTAGAGCACGGTCCGCACCGATCCGTCACCGATCTTGCTGATCCGGCCGGTATAGTCGGTCTCGCCGGATTGATGCTTCTTCGGGGTCAGCCCGAAATGGGCTCCTGCCTGCTTCGACGATTTGAACCGGGTCGGATCGTCGATCGCGCTGGCATAGGTCAGTGCCACGATCGGGCCGACTGCCGGCGTTGACATCAGCAGCCGTGTCCGCATGTCGGATCGCGCCATCTTGCCTGCCTGCTTCTCGAAAACTGCGAACTCGGTCCGCAGCACCGCTCGCACCGCCAGCAGTGCCTTGGCGATCAGCTGAAGATGCCGATGGCCCACCACAAGCTCCTCGATCCGTCCGGCGAACTCCCGCTCTGTGGTTTTGCCTACCTTGAGACCAAAGCCGCGCAGGATCCCGCGCAGGCTGTTCTCCACGTCGCGAAGCTTCGATTGCACCAGCTTGCGCGCCGTCAGCAGCGTTCGGGTCTCTTGAGCGCTCATCGATTTGCAGTGTACCGGTCGGAACCAGCCCAGCCGCATCAGTTGCGCAATCCCGCGAGCGTCGTTGCGATCCGACTTCACCGGCATCGCCTCGAACGCCTTCCGCACGTGCCGCGTCTCTAGCAGTTCGACCGCCAACCCCGCTTCCCGTTAGCGCCGCAAAAAGCCACTGCGACAACGGACCGGCCTCCAGCCCGATCCGCTCAAGGTCAAAGCCGGACGAACGGAACCAGGCGATCAGTGCCTCCGGCTCGCTGGCTACCCTGGCCTCGCGCAAAATCTTGCCGTTTGCGTCAACGACACACACGCTCGAGTATTCCAATGACACGTCGATTCCGGCATAGTGCTTCATGCTCGTCTCTCCTCGATGTTTGGAGCGAGAGGGCAATCCCTCGACTCCGTCACACCATCAATGTGAGGGACGACCGCCCGCCCTCCAAGCAAGTCGCGCGCAACGCGCCATCAATTGCGCCATAGCAAGCGCGGCTTGCTTGGAGGCCGGATCGGAGCCCGTTACCCCATCTACGTATCTTCGCGGGTATGACGGCTACGGGTGGCGCCATTCCGGCACACCATCGTCAGCCGTGGCGATGTCGCCTGACGAGCCGACCGGCGTGCGATCCATGTTCAACAGATGCGCAAGCGTCGCCCCGTCGCGCGGCGGCACGCGCGCCAGCGTGCGGGCAGCTTCCGTCGTGCGCAGCATCACCACGCCATGCTGGACCTCGCCGCCTCGATCATAGATCACCGTAAAACTCTCGACCGCGCCCTTGCCCTTGGCTTCCGTGACGAAGTCGGGCACCGCGCGCTTGTTGCGGTCGGCCGCAGTCTGCACGCTGGAGTCTTCCGCCAGCGCCTCTTCCGGGACCTGCCGTGACAGCACCAGGGCGTGATGTTTTGTCACAAACCCGCCTTGGCCGTAGAGCAGGCCGAGTTTTGCCCCGCTGCGGAGTTTTCGCACCATCGCGCAGGCCGCATGCGTCATATAGGTGTTCAGCGGCGCGCCGAAGAAAGTCAACCCGCCCGTTACCGTCGGCTGCACGTCGGCACCGAGACCAAGCGTCCGCTGCGCCATCTTCGGCACGCAGGGAAAACAGCTATAGAGCTCGATCGCGTCAAATTTCCTGCCGTCGCCGCCGACGATATCCATGACCGCCTGGAGCACGGCGTTTTGCGGATGGCTCTCGTAGAACTGGTCGCGCAAGAGATAGTCGCGCGGCTCTTCCGCCGACGCGCCGCCCCAGATGTGAACGAGGCGATCCTCCGCGATCCCGGCGGCCTTCGCTTTTGCGAGGCTGGTCAAGAGCACCGCGCCGCCCATGTTCACCGTCGGGTTGGCGACCATCAGCTTTGTATAGGGCCAGGCGATCAGGCGGTTGTCTGCTGTCGGCGTGGTGATTTCGTCCGAGGTGAAGCGCCGCTTCAGCCAGGCGTTGGGATTTTCCGACGCAACGGCCGAATAGGTCGACCAGAGTTTTCCGGATTCGGCCATCGCCTCGCGCGGGGTCTGGCCCCAGTGCGCCGAGGTTGCGGCTTCATAGAATGGATAGACGGTCAGCGGGCGGAACACGCCGAGCTTTACGGCTAGCGGCTTCTGGAACGCGGCGCCGCGCTTTGGTTCTTCCACGTCATGGGCGAACGGTGTCCATGGCGGGGTGATGCCGGCGCGCTCGGCCTTGGTTGCGGTCGACTGCGCCTCCGCGCCGCAGACTGCGGCCACAGAGCATTCGCCGCGCGCGATGCGCTTTGCCGCTTGATGCAGATAGCGGATCGGGCTTTCGCCGCCGACCGGACCATAATAGAGGTGCACCGGCTTGATGCCGAGACGTCTTGCCAGCTGTTGCTCGGGATCGCGATAGCGCCAACTCAGGAGATTAACGACGTCGAGCGAGCTGATGTCGCCGATAAGCTTGCCGCCAGAGTCCGCTTCCGCGTGCTTGAGCGCTTGTTCCATCAGCGTCAGCGGCTCCAGGCCTGCCGTGATTTCCTTCGGGCGGTCGACGATCTCGCCGACGCCGACGATGACGGGGATACGGTGTTCGGATTGCGGCGTAGCTATCATTTCTTGTTTTCGCTTTTCATTCGTTCAACGGTCATTCCGGGGCGATGCACAGCATCGAACTATGGTGCGCAATTGCGCACCTGAGAATCTCGAGATTCCGGGTCTGGTGCTAGCGCACCATCCCGGAATGACGGCTACTCCGCCACCAGCGCGTTCATGTGCTCGACCGCCTCGACAAAATCTTCCTTGAACTCCTGCACCACCGCGCCCGCGGACTTGACGCTGTCGATCAGCCCGACGCCTTGCCCCACGAAATAGCTCACGAGATCACGCGCGCGCGCATTGCCGGCGGCGGCCGAGCGATCGATCGAGTTGAAGGCGTCGCGGCTGATGATGCTTTGCAAGGGCATCGGCAGCGCGCCGGGACTGTCGGGCCCACGGTCCCAGGCATCGGTCCAGGCCGAGCGCAACTGCCGCGCCGGCTTTCCGGTGCGGCCCTTTGATCTGACGGCGTCGCGCGAGGAGGCCGCGATCATTTTTTCGCGGAAGATTTCTGATGTCTCCGACTCGACGGTCGCCAGCCACACCGAACCGGTCCAGGCGCCGGCGGCGCCCATCGCCATGCAGGCCGCCATTTGCCGGCCCGTCATGATGCCGCCCGCGGCCAGCACCGGCACGTCGCGGATAGGCTTGATCGCCTTGATTACCTCGGGCACCAGCACCATGGTGGAGACCTCGCCGCAATGCCCGCCCGCTTCGGTGCCCTGCACGACCAGGATATCGACGCCGGCCGCCACTTGACGAAGCGCATGCTCCTTGGCGCCGACCAGCGCCGCGACCGGGACGCCGTGCCGCTTGCCCATCTCGATCATCTCTTTCGGCGGCACGCCGAGCGCGTTCGCGATCAGCCGGATCGGATGGCGAAACGCTACTTCGAGCACTTCCAGCGCGCGCTTGGCGTCGAATGGCTGCGGCTGGTTGTCGGCGACGTTGGTCGTCGTCAGTTCGACGCCGTATTTGTGGAGGAGGTTGCGGGTGAAATCGCGGTGCTGTTGCGAGATGCGCGCCTCCAGGCTTTTCCAGGTGACGTCCTTTTCGCCCGCCGTCGAAATGTTTTCGGGGATCAGCACGTCGAGGCCATAGGGCTTGCCGTCGACGTGATCGTCGATCCATTTCAGTTCCTGCTCGATCGATTCGGGCGAATGCGCGGTGGCCCCCAGCACGCCGAAGCCGCCGGCGCGGCTGACGGCTGCGACCACGTCGCGGCAATGGCTGAAGGCCAGCAGCGGGAATTCAATTCCCAGCATGTCGCAGATCGGCGATTTCATGGCGGTGCTCCCTGCGGCGGTTTTGTTGTCTTGTTTGAAACGGCCGGGCGCTGCGACGCTAGCGCATCGAGGGTACGCATGCCAAGCTGGAGGTGCCGATCCAAACTCCAATGTCGTCATCGGCGAAAGCGGATGACCCAGTACGCCGTGACATCAGCGATTTTTCCTCCGCTGGGATTACTGGATACCGCTTTCGCGGGTATGACTGTCGGGATACCTCAGCCTGCGCTTTTGTCTCTTGCGCTTTGACCGCGAGCGGTGGAATGCTGACCCGAAAGTAGAGCAAATTCGAGGGAGCGCCGAAGGATGTCCGCCCTGCAATCAATGCCCGGCAAAGGCCAGGCGGCGGAGGCTTACGATACCGTCGTGGTCGGCGCCGGCTTTGCCGGCATGTACATGCTGCACCGACTGCGCGGGCTCGGGCTATCGGTGCGGGTCTTTGAGCAGGGCAGCGGCGTCGGCGGCACCTGGTACTGGAACCGTTATCCCGGCGCCCGCTGCGACGTCGAAAGCATGCAGTATTCCTATTCGTTCTCCGACGAATTGCAGCAGGAGTGGGATTGGAGCGAGCGCTACGCGCCGCAGCCGGAAATTTTGCGATATGCCAACCACGTCGCCGACCGATTTAATCTCCGCAGCGACATTCAATTCAATACCCGCGTCGAACAGGCCGTCTTCGACGAGAGCACCAATATCTGGCAGGTGGCCACTTCCGACGGCAGGACGGTGACCGCGAAATTCGTCGTGCTCGCCACCGGCTGCCTGTCGAACGCGCGAGTGCCCGACATCAAGGGTCTCGATCAATTCAAAGGCCACGTCTATCACACCGGCCATTGGCCGCATGAGCCGATAGATTTCACGGGCCTGCGCGTCGGCGTCATCGGCACCGGGTCGTCCGGCATTCAGTCGGTGCCGGTGATCGCCGAACAGGCCAGGCATCTCACGGTGTTTCAGCGCACGCCGAACTATTCTATCCCCGCCCGCAACGCGATCCTGACGGAGCAGGAGCGGCAAAAATTCCGGCAAAACTATCCGGAGATCAGACGCTTTGCGCGCGAGGAGGCGAAGAACGGCATCTATACTGATCTGCCCGATCGCGGCGCGCTCGATGATGGCGATAACGAGCGCCGCGCCAGGTATGAGCAGCGCTGGCAGCACGGCGGCCTCACCTTCATGTCGGTCTACAATAACCTCGCGCTCGATCAGGCGGCCAACGACACCGCCGCCGATTTCGTGCGCGATAAGATCGCCGAGATCGTCAAGGACCCGGCGACAGCGAAGCTATTGCAGCCCACCACCTATCCGATCGGAACCAAGCGCATCTGCATCGACACCGATTATTTCAAGACTTTCAATCGGCCAAACGTGACGCTGGTCGACATCAAGTCCGATCCGATCGAGGAGATTCTTCCGAACGCGGTGCGCGCCGGGGCCAAGGATTACGAGATCGATGCCTTGGTGCTCGCGACCGGTTTTGATGCGATGACGGGTTCGGTTGCAAAAATCGACATCAGCGGCCGCCAGGGGCAAACGCTGAACCAGAAATGGACGGAGGGCCCCAAAACCCATCTCGGTCTGATGAGCGCCGGTTTTCCCAACCTCTTCATCATCACCGGTCCCGGCAGCCCGTCGGTGCTCTCCAACATGATCGTGTCGATCGAGCAGCATGTCGACTGGATCGCCGACTGCATCGCCTACATGCGCGATCGCGGCTTTGAGGCGATGGAGGCGACCAAGGATGCCGAGGACAAGTGGGTCGCCCATGTCAACGAGGTCGCATACACCACGCTCTATCCGCAGGCTAATTCCTGGTATATGGGCGCCAACATTCCGGGCAAGCCGCGCATTTTCATGCCCTATATCGGCGGGGTCGGGCCATATCGGCAGATTTGCAACGACATCGCCGCCAAGGGCTATGAGGGCTTTGCGATGACAGCGGCGACGCGGCCGCAAAAGATGCCGTTGTCAGACCGTAGGGTGGGTTAGCGCAGCGTAACCCACCAATTCCGTGAAAGGTGGTGGGTTACGCTTCGCTAACCCACCCTACTAGCTGAGCGATGAGGAGCAGCCCATGAGCTTTTTCGAAAGAGGCGCCGTTCGCATCCACTACGAGGAGGCCGGGTCCGGCTTCCCGTTGCTGCTGATCGCCGGCGGCGGATTGAACTCGACGATCTCAGGCATCACCGGCAGCTATCCGCCGTTCAACGCGATCGAGGAGTTTAGGGGCGAGTACCGCTGCATCGCGTTCGACCTGCGTAACGCCAATGCCGGTCAGTCCTCAGGCCCGCTCGAGATCGAGCGCCCCTGGGATTCACACACCGATGACCAGCTCGGTCTGATGGATCACCTCGGCATCGACAGGTTCATGGTGCTGGGCTTTTGCATCGGCGGTCCTCTCATCTGGAGTCTGTTGAAGCGGGCGCCCGATCGCATTGTCGCAGCGGTGCTGGCGCAACCCAGCGGATCGCGCCCCGAGATGCGCGACCTGTTCTACGATAACAACAGGAAGGGCTGGGGTCCGGAGCTTATCAAACGCCGGCCGGAGATCACGATGGAGCAGGTCGATAGATTCCTCAACCGGATGTATCGCACCGACCCCGATTTCGTGTTCACCGTGACGCGCGATTTCGTGCGCCATTGCCAGACGCCGGTCCTGATCCTCCCCGATGATATCCCGGCCCACCCCTATGCGGTGGCCATGGAGACCGCAATGCTCGCGCCCAAGGCTGAGGTGAGCATGTTTCCATGGAAGGAGCCCAAGGAGCGGATTCCCTTGGCGGTGCGCCAGATCCGTTCCTTCCTCCGCGCGCATCGGCCAGCTTCCGCCTAAGACCGTAGGGCGTAGGGTGGGTTAGCCCAACGGGTCCGCGCAAAGCGCGGCCCGATGACAGGCTCCGGCATAACCCACCAAATTTTCGCGGGAACGATGGGTTACGCTTCGCTAACCCACCCTACGCAGCTCCTCGCGATGACGAACTTATGCGCGAGGTGCCCCTTGGGCAGGTGGGAACACGATTCGGTCGTCGGTCCGGCAGTAGCGGTCGGCGAACATGCGGCCGACGGGGTGATAGCGCTCCGTGTGCACGCGCATCGAGGCGCCATCCCACAATTCGTCACGGATGTGGAAATTGATGCCTTCGCCCATGATGAGCTGGCGGTCGCCATTTACATCGATGGTCTTCCAGGTCCTGCATTCCATCGCCCATGGCGCATCGGCCAATCGCGGCACGGCGATTTTGGTAGAGGGCGCCAATTTCAAGCCGAGATAGGAGGGTTCGCCGATCTCAGCGGGAAAGTCGCCGCTGGTCTCGTGCATCGCCCGCGCCAAGGGTTCATCGGCGAGGTTGACCACGAACTCCCCGGTGCGCTGGATGTTGACCGTCGTGTCCTTGGGAAGGCCGTCGGGCCCCAAATTGGCGGCAAACATGCAGAGCGGCGGATCCTCGCAGAACACGTTGAAGAAGCTGAACGGCGCTGCGTTGACCACGCCGGTGGGGCCAACTGTGGTCACCCAGGCGATCGGCCGTGGCAGCACGAATCCCGTCAGCACCTTGTAGCGCTCGCGAGCGGTGAGATCGGCAGGCGCGTATTCCATGGTGCATTCCTTGTCCAACCGGTTTCCCCGACGCGTGGCCCGACTGTAACATTCGCATCCGGCTGGTGTCATCCCGAGGTGCCCGCGGCGGCGCCGTCAGCCAGCATGAGGCCAGCCGCCGTACGTTGCTCGATCGCGTGGATCACGGCAATCATGTCGGCGTCGCCCAGTCCGAGAGCCAAAGTCTCGGCGTAGAGGGCGTGGCAGACGTCGAGCAGCGGCGAGGCAACATGTGCCTCTCGCGCCGCCTCGGCGATCAAACGGTTGTTCTGCAACACATTGGCAATCGCGCCTTGAACGGTGAAATCCTGCGCGAGCAATTTCGCCGCCTTGACGCGCGACACGTCGCTCGCCATCGGTCCGGCATCGAGAACGGCGATGAACCGGTCAAGATCCAACCCCTTGCAATCGGCGAAGTGGGTTGCCTCGACGAGACCCGTCACCATGGTGATCAGGAACAGGTTTACCGGGAGCTTCATGAGAAGCGCATTGGGAATGGCGCCGCAGTCGATGGCGCGGTGACACATCGCGGCGAGAAGCGGCTGAACCGATGCCACGTCTTCCTTCTTCCCTGCCAGCATCGCGACGAGCTGTGCTTCCTGCGCGGGCTTGCGCGAGCCGGAGACCGGCGCCTCGACGTAGTGGCCGCCCGCGGCGCGGATATCGGTCTCCAGCGCCGTGGAATAGCTCGGCGCAACGGTCGCCATGTTGATCACGATGCGGGCGTTGACCCGATCGCCGAAAGCGCGCTCACCTCGCGCGAGCACGGCATCCATCGCCGCGCCGTCTGCGAGCATCAGGATCACGACCTCGCACCGCGCAAAGACGTCAGCCGGCTCCTTGGCGACAGCCGCCCCGGCCTCGGCCAGGATGTCGCGCTTTAAAGGTGAGCGATTCCAGACTAGGAGCGGCGTGCCGGCCTTTACCAGGTTCAGCGCCATCGGTTCACCCATCGCCCCAAGGCCGATGAAGCCCACGGGCGGGGTGTGGGCGAGGTGACTTTTCATCTCTCCGCCGCCTCATTCACCGCTCGGTCCCTCAACAGACCGTACTTGCCGACGATACGGCTGACCTTTTTCTTCTCGCCGTAAATCATCACGCCGAGGTAACGGAGCTGATCCGGAGCCGTCTCGCCGACCATTCTGCGGAACTCCGCATAGTCATTCGTCTGCTGGCCCTGCGCCGGAAAATCGACGACCTCGAGGCCAGCTTGGCGCGCCCGGTCGTGGAGGGAAGGCAAATCCGCGGCCGGCGCGCCGAGCCCAGGTATGCCGATCGGGGTCAGGCCCCGGATGATGATTGCCTGCGGAATCAACCAGCGGTTCACCCACGAGATGCGATTGCCGTGCGCCCATGGTTAGCGCCATGACCGCCGCCGCGTTGGCCGCCTTGCCGATCGGGAGGGCATCATCGACAACGGCAACACAACGCATCGACAACGGCCAGGAGGCCTGGTCGAACTCGTCTTGCGTGATGGGCATCGCTCCGTCCTCCTCTGCGGCAATACCTCGCAGAACGGCCGGATCGGGTCTTGAACGTCCTTGCAGCTAAAGCATGATCCCTAAGGTGCCGGTTTTCCCTCGCAACAAACGCGGAACGCGTTTGCGCGGAGATCATGCTCAAACAAAAAGATAGAGCGCGGGGATGACGAAGAAAAGGCATCCCGCTTATCGGATCGAGCGAGCGTAGAGGCCAGGTGTAGAGCCAAGCGTACGCCTGAAGATGCGTGTCAGATGCGCCTGGTCGGCGAACCCGCAAAGATGGCTGATGCCGGACAGCGGCACCCTGTCGCGAATCAGCTTCTGGGCGGCGTAGACGCGCCGTTGCGTGTGATAGCGATGGGGAGGGATTCCGAAGGTCCGCCTGAATACACGAACGACGGTGAAAGGCGGCATTGACACGAGCTTCGACAAGTCGCTTAGGCGAATTTGCTCGAACAGGCGATCTTCGATGTAGTCGCGAATGCGCTTTGCATCGGTGCGGCTTCCGCTCGGCACCCCGGTTTCTCCGCGGTGAGCAGGTTCCGCGTGGACAGCAAGAACCGAAACCAACCGCTCCAAGAACTCGTCCCGCTTCAGGCGATCGTCATCGGTCTGCGCACAGGCATGGATGCCGAAAAAGAGATCGGCAAGCGCGCGCTCGTTGCGGATGCCGCTTCGTATCGGCAAATCTGCTTCAGCCCGGAGGCCGTGGTTGCGCATCTGCTCGGCAAGATTGCCTGGCGCGACGTGGAGCGTCCGCATGACCCAGCCTTGAGCTGCGGACATCGCATGACCCGCATGCACGTCTCCCGCGTTGAGGAACACGAAGGCGCCCTTCGCCGCGGTTTCCGTCCGCCGCCCGATGGTGAGTTTCAATGCGCCGGACACAATGAGTGCAAGGCAGACAGTACTATGGAAGTGCGGTTCGAAGGCAAAGGTGTGGTGCCGTGCACGCGTGAATTCCGGGTGCGATAGATCATCGGTCGACCAAATTGAAACAAGACTATCCCGCATTCTTGCCATGTCCTCGCAATGCGTCCGCACTGGCAATCCGCGGCACCGACGCGTCCCTGTCTCGCTCACCTTGGTCGGCTCTGTGCGTGAGCATGATGGTGACCCGAACAATACCGGCCCAGGCGCATCACGATCAAGCCGTCCGAGTGTGGTGCCGCGGGCTCGTAAGGCGAATGTGAAATCCAAAACTCCACTAGAAACATATATTTGCTAGTGGTTGCAAAGACGCCTACGGCAACGGGATGCGAATGATTCCGGCCACCATTAACACGCTGACGATAATCGGCTTTGTTGTCGCAGGGGCGGGCTAGCGACCCGTCCGCCATAGTTCAGAGCGAAGGCGGAAGCTTCATCCGTCGCCTAGCGAACATAAGAGGTGGGTTGCGGCTTTTCCGCTCCTCGGGCCGCGTCTGGCGCGGAGGCGTTGGAACCCGCCCCGCGGGCCAACGTTGGCAAAGCCGAAACTGATCTCCTGCCAGCAATTTCGTCATGCAAATCTGTTCCCATCCCCGGCCTGAAGATCCATGAATCCCCAGCCTGAAGATCCATGAAGCGGGAAAAGCCGCGCTTGGCGGCGGCGAGATGATCCAATGAGGTGAACAGCTATGACGAGCCTGTCGGCCGAGGCTATTCGGCGTATCAAACACTTCGGCGATTTCGTCACCATACCGCTTGCGATCGCGATTTTCCTAGGGCTCGCTGGTATCCATCGTCTCCATCTGGTCCTGATGGGCGGCGCGGCCTGGACGCTCTTGGAATATCTGGTGCACCGGTTTGCCTTCCATTGTTATTCTGCTGTGGGCCGACGCCTTCATCAGCTTCATCACGACCATCCAAGCGATCCGGACGCGGAAAGATCCAGCCTCAGCACGCCGTTGTTCGCATTGCCGATCGGATGTCTGCTGATTGGCGCCGCAGGGGTGGAAGATGGGTCGGCGATTTTCGCCGGACTTCTCTCAGGCTATCTGGTTTTCATCTTTGTCCACTATGCCGTGCACCGCTGGCCGATCGAGCCAAACTCCTGGCTCTACTCAGCAAAGCTGCGGCACCTCACGCATCATCGCCTCGAGAATTGCAATTACGGCGTGACGACGATTTTTTGGGACATCGTTTTTCGCACCGATGCAAGAGCCATCGGCGAGCGCATACGCTCGGAGACCGGATGAAAACGCCGCAGGCTCCCGCATTGCAGCGGAAGGCCCGAAAAATCCCCGCGCGGCTTGTTTTGTTAGTTGCACGTTCAAAAACTCTGGACCTAATATCCGGCAAAAGGGGGGGCCCGACGGGAGGAAGCAACCATGAGCGCAACAGGCGCAGCGTATCAGCCCGAAGTCATCGAATTGATGAGGGCAGTCCTTGAGGGAGCGGTGGCAACGCTCCCCGAAGCGAAGCGAACCTCGTCGGTAAAAGCTGAGATAGCGTCGCAGATTCTTGCATGCGCCGCCAAGGGCGAGCGAGATCCGAAAGTCCTGCAAATGCGCGCTCTTTTGGGCGTCGTCGAGTGTTCGCACTATTCTCACGAAATGTCACCGGAGCGCCGCTCAATCTGAGCGCTTAAAGGTGCTGTCGGTGCCGCAGGGTGGGCAAAACCACCGGATCGCGCAAACCCGCACCAGGTGACGGGCTCTGCGTGCCCACGATCTTTCGCCGTGAAATGGCTTTGGTGGGCACGGCGCAGTTGCGCCTTTTGCCTACCCTCATGACGTCAAAACGCCGTATATCCGCCGTCGATCACGAAGCAATCGGCGGTGTGATAGGACGACGCCTTGCTCATCAGATACACCGCGATACCGCCGAAGTCGGAAGGCTCGCCGAACCGCCGCACCGGAATCCGCGGCATCACGGCGCCGACGAATTTGTCGTCGGCCAGCACTCTTGCGGTCATGTCGCTCCTGATCCAGCCGGGCAGGATAGCATTGGAGGTGACGCCGTGGCGGGCCAGTTCGACCGCGAGCGCGCGGACCAGCGCGTTGATGGCGGCCTTGGTCGCGGCATAATGCTCGTTGCGGGCGGTGCCGAACAGCGAGGCGAGGCTCGAGGTCGCGACCAGCCGGCCGAACGGATCGCCGGCGGCGGCGCGCTCGGTCATGTGGCGTGCGGCCACCTGAAAGGCATGGAACACGCCGTCGAGATTGGTCGCAAACATTCTTCGCCATTCTTCCTCGGTGCGGTCGATAAAGGGGCGGCGTCCGCCGCCGCCGATGCCGGCATTGGCAAAGCAGCCGTCGACCCGGCCGAACGCGTCCAGCGTGGCCTTCATCGCTTGCTTCACCGAGACGGAATCGGTGACGTCGCATATGCGGGTATCGACCTTGCCGGGCCCGGCGGCCATGGCCGCGGCGGCGCTTTTGTTTTTTTCCGCGTTGCGGCCCCAGATCGAGACGTTGCATCCGCTTGCCGCGAGCGCCTGCGCGATGCCGAGCCCGATGCCGCCATTGCCGCCGGTGATGACGGCCACGCGGCCCGTGAGGTCAAAAATGTTCATGGATGTTTCCTTCGGGGCGTTTTCCGCTTTTTGCATGACGCGCGTCAGATATTCGTTTCCAAGCATGGACAAGCCCGCCCGGAAAATCAAATATGGCTTCCAGAAGCTCAAATTGGCGCGCCGCGATAGCAACGCGGGTCGCAACCGCACGAGGAAACAATGCAATTCAAGCACGTCACGCTCGATTTCGACGGACCGGTCGCGGTGTTGAAACTCGACCACCAGGAAGTCATGAACGCGGTCTCCATGGACATGCTCGGCGGGCTCGCCGAAGCGCTCGACACGATCGACGAGAAAAAAGCCGAAGTTCGTTGCGTTGTTCTGACCGGGGCAGGGCGCGCGTTCTGCACCGGTGCCAACCTGCAAGGTCGTAACCAGCAGAAACCGGGCAAGAGCAATGCGGGTGCCGCGCTCGAGACCGGGTTCCATCCGTTCCTGCGGCGGCTGCGCAACCTGCATTGTCCGCTGGTCACCTCGGTCAACGGCCCGGCCGCCGGCGCCGGCATGAGCTTTGCCCTGATGGGCGACATGATTTTATGCGCGAGGTCGGCGTATTTCCTGCAAGCCTTCCGCCGCATCGGCCTGGTGCCGGACTGCGGATCGACCTGGCTGTTGCCGCGGCTGATCGGCAGGGCGCGCTCGGTCGAATTGTCGCTGATGGGCGAGCGGCTGCCGGCCGAGAAAGCGCTGGAATGGGGACTCGTCAATCGCGTCCATGACGATACGGCGCTCGGCGACGAGACCATGAAGCTCGCGCATGAGCTTGCCAACGGGCCGACCATTGCGCTGTCGCTGATCCGGAAACTGTATTGGGAAAGCCCGGACAATTCGTTCGAGGATCAGCTCAACCTCGAATTCGTGTCGCAGCGGATCGCAGGAAGCGCGGAAGATTTCAAGGAGGGCGTCACCGCGTTCCTCGAGAAACGTCCGGCAAAATTCAAAGGCAAATGATCGAGACCGAGCTATTCCGGTGTGTTGCCGCGTGGTGCCCGGGCGCCACCGACATCACCGGCGCCGCGAGACTTTCCGGCGGCGCCAGCCAGGAGACGTGGACATTCGACATCGTGCACCCGAATGGCGACATCGGCGCGATCTTGCGCCGGGCGCCGCCGGGCTACGGCGCGGCGCCGACGCGCGCGGCCGGGCTCGATGCCGAGGCAACGCTGATGCAGCTCGCGCATGACGCCGGGCTACCGTCGCCGCGCGTGCTGCATGTGCTGAAGCCGCAGGATGAACTCGGCACCGGCTTCATCATGCAAAGAATCGAGGGCGAAACCATCGCGCGCAAGATTCTTCGCGATGAAGAATTTGCGCAGGCCCGACCAAAGCTGGCGCGCCAGCTCGGCGGCGTGCTGGCCGGCATCCACGGCTTGGCCGCATCGAAATTGCCGAAGCTTCGCCATGTCACGGCGACCACGGAGATCTGGGATCTCACACGAGAATACCAAGGGTTCAATTGGCCGCGTCCGGTGTTCGAACTGGCGCTGCGCTGGCTGAAGTGTCGCGATCCCGGTCCACCCGATCAGATGACGCTGGTGCATGGCGATTTCCGCCACGGCAATCTCGTCATCGGCCCCGACGGCGTTCATGCGGTGCTGGATTGGGAGCTCGCGCATCTCGGCGATCCGATGGAGGATCTGGGCTGGGTCTGCGTCAACTCTTGGCGATTTGGCGAAATCGACAAGCCGGTTGGTGGTTTTGGATCGCGCGAGGAATTGTTCGCCGGATATGAATCCGCCGGCCGCCGCGTCGATCCTAAGCGGGTAAGATTCTGGGAAGTGATGGGCACGCTGCGCTGGGGCGTGATGTGCTGCGGCATGATGCAGCGTTTTCGCGCCGCGCCCGATCATTCCATGGAGCGCGCCATGATCGGGCGGCGTTCGTCGGAGACCGAGATTGATTTATTGCGACTATTAGCCCCACGGGGGAAATAACATGCAGGACGAACCGACACCGGAAGAACTGACAAAAGCGGTCGCGGATTTCCTGCGCAACGATATCGCGCCAGAAATCGGCGGACACAACGCGTTCAAGCTGCGCGTGGCGATCAACGTGCTCGACCTCGTCACGCGGCAACTGAAGCTGGGGCAGGAGAGCGACGCGGCTGAAGCCGCGCGGCTCACGCGACTGCTTGGCATGGAGGGCTCGTTGATCGAGCTCAACCGCGCGCTGTCAGACAAGATCGCGAAAGGCGAGGTCGATTTGCAGACGCCCGGATTGGCCGAGCATCTGTGGCAGACCACGCTTGCCAAGCTCGCGGTCGATCAGCCGAACTATGCCTCGTACAAGAGGGAATTGGAGGGCAACGGCAATTAGCGCCCAACCATCCATCACCGTCATTCCGGGATGCGCCTCTTGGCGCAGGCCCGGAATCCATACTCCCGATGGTGGGTGTGGATTCCGGGTTCGCGACTTCGTCGCGCCCCGGAATGACGAAGCGTCACTTCCCCGTCCATTTCGGCGGGCGCTTTTCGGAGAACGCCTTCGGCCCCTCGATATAATCCTGCGACGCCACCATCGCCTTCACGGCCGGGTATTCGCGCTGCTCGGCGATCGCCTGTTCAACCGAGACCGCAAGGCCCCTCTGGATGGTTTGCTTCGAGGCGCGGATCGACATCGGCGAGTTCTTGCAAATCGTCTCGGCCCAGCGCTCGGCAGCCGTGAGTGCTTCGCCTGCCGGCACCACCTCGTTGACGAAGCCGAGCTCAAAACCCTCCCTGGCCGAGACATGGCGTGCGGTGAGGATCATGCCCATCGCGCGCTTCAGCCCGATCTGCCGCGGCAGCCGATGCAGGCCGCCGGCGAGTGCGGCGAGGCCGACGCGCGGCTCGGGCAGGGCGAATGTCGCATTTTCGGAGGCAATGATGAGATCGCAGGCCAACGCGGTCTCAAAGCCGCCGCCCATCGCAACGCCATTGACCGCGGCGATGATCGGCTTGTCGCAGTCGAAGCGCGTAGTCAGCCCGGCAAATCCGCCCTTGTCCCAGCCGCGCTTTCCGCCCGCCGCCTGCCATTTCAGGTCATTGCCGGCGCAGAACGCCTTGTCGCCGGCACCGGTGACGATCGCGACCCATTGTTCCGGGTCGGCGGAAAAGTCGTCGAACACCTTGTTGAGCTCGAAATGCGCGTCGATATGCAGCGCGTTGTACACTTCGGGGCGCGACAGCGTCACGATCGTGACCGGGCCCTTGCGCGCGACTTTGCAAAATTTCAGATCCATGTTTGCTCCCTGGATTTTTCTGTGAATTTCGTTGGCGATACTATCCCGCTTGCACGCGCCTGCGCCATCCGATTACGCGGGCAAGCCGCGCGTCACCTTGCCTTAACTAGAGTTTCGCTTCCCACCTTAATCGCTTCCGAAGGAGCATAACGCTTTAGGGAGAGCGCCTTGGATTTCGCATTGCCGGCAGACCTCGTCGCCTATCTCGACGAACTCGACCGCTTCATTGCGCGCGAGATCAAGCCTCTGCAAGAGGCCGACGACAACATCCGTTTCTTCGATCATCGCCGCGAATGGGCGCGGACCGATTTCGACAATGGCGGTCTGCCGCGGCATGAATGGGAGGCGTTGCTGCGCAAAGCAAAGGATCTCGCCGACGCCGCCGGCCATCTGCGCTTTGCGATCCCGAAGCGCTATGGCGGCAAGGACGGTTCCAATCTCTGGATGGCCGTCATCCGCGAGCATTTTGCCGCCAAGGGCCTTGGCCTGCACAACGATCTTCAGAACGAGCACTCGATCGTCGGCAATTTTCCAATCGTAACGATGCTCGACCGCTATGGCAGCGACGCGCAGAAGGCGATGATCGATGGCTCGATCAGGGGCAAATACCGCATCACGTTCGGCCTCACCGAGCCCGAGCATGGCTCGGACGCGACCCACATGGAAACCCGTGCGGCGCAGGCGACACGTGACAACATCAAGGGCTGGATCATCAATGGCGAGAAGATGTGGACCACCGGCATGCATGTCGCGACCCATTGCGCGCTGTTTGCTCGCACCTCGGGCAACGATGGCGAGGCGCGCGGCATCACCTGCTTCCTGGTGCCGGCCCTAAGCGCAGGCGTAAAGGTCGAGCAGTACATGTGGACTTTCAACATGCCGACGGATCACCCGCGCGTTAGTTTCACCGACGTGTTCGTTCCGGAAGATGCGCTGTTCGGCGAGGTCGGCCGCGGCCTGTCGCTGGCGCAATGTTTTGTGCATGAGAACCGCATCCGGCAGGCCGCGAGCTCGCTCGGCGCCGCGGTCTATTGCATCAATGAGAGCGTCAAATATGCGCGCGAGCGAAAACCGTTCGGCAAGGCGCTGGCTGAGAACCAGGCGATCCAGTGGCCCTTGGTCGAGCTTGCGACCCAAGCCGAGATGCTGCGGCTGTTGATCCGCAAGACCGCGTGGGAGATGGATCAGCTCACCCAGGCCGAGGTCGAGCACGCGCTTTCCGACAAGGTCTCGATGTGTAACTTCTGGGCAAACCGCCTCTGCTGTGAGGCCGCCGATCGCGCCATGCAGGTACATGGCGGCATGGGCTATTCGCGCCACAAGCCGTTCGAGCACATCTATCGCCACCACCGCCGCTACCGCATCACCGAGGGCAGCGAGGAGATCCAGAAGCGGAAAGTCGCGGGGTTTTTGTTCGGCTATATGGGCGCTGGGAAGCATTGACGAGTTGAGCGCATTATCTCACCATATCGTCCGCGCCGAACTTCGCACGGCACTTGAAGAGCAAGAGACGCCTGGGCCGTGCTGCGTTGCGGTAAGTGACGTCGGCCATTCTGCGGCCATAAACTACAAGTAGAGGTCAAGATTCGTGTGTCGACTGTATGCTTGGTGGTGTGAGTTCTTGCGCGCGCCGATGCGCCAACAAACAGAAACGCTCAAGTCGTAGCGGAGGTGGCGAAGGAGGATTGCCATGACCGTTGATCTTATTTCCGGTGTTGACGTCGCACCTTCGTTGGACATCCTGCTTGGCGCGGACGCCACGACCGAACGGACGGCCTTTGCCGCCGTCGTCGTGCAGATCAAACAGGCCTCCCCCTCCCCCAGCCAGCGTCTCTCGCACGAGCGCCTGCACGAGATCGATCGCGCCTTCTTTGGACCGTTCTTCAGAGAGAAGTACGGTATGGGAGGAGACAGAGCGCTGGAGAATGATCGTATCCGCTACTACGGCTTGATTCAGCCCGCGAATGATGGGGGCGAATTGGCCGGTCGTCGCTATGTGCACGAGTTTGATACCATGACCGGATGCACGCGCGGTTGGCATGAGACCGTGGATTGGGCGGGCAACGTTCGGCAAGTTCGTCCCGAGCGGAACGATGGGACCACGCGCCACTATCAATTTGACAGCAACGGCCGGTACAGGGGGGGTTGGTAGATGCACGTCGATGTTGAAACCGTCCGCCGGGTATTCGAGGGTGTCTTGAGCGGCTCCATTTCGAGAGAGCAGGCGGACCGTTGGGCCTACGCGGTAGTGCGGCAGGAAGAAACCGACGTGGTGACATACTCGCCGGCTCGTGAAAGAGAGCGCATTTGGGCGAGTGTGATGTATCTCTACGGGGTGGACACGATGAAAGCTCCGGGCCAGTACCTGCACTCCAATGACGACATCAGCGAGGCGATGAACACTAAGCTGCTCGGTGAGATTGCCGACAGCAAGGCCGCCATGCCTCCGCGGGTCTCTCGACCAGTGGCCGTCGCGACGCTTAGCCCTTAAGATTGGTCGAGCGCGAACAAGACCTCTCGTTCGAGTCCCATCACGTCCTTTTGGCGCGATCCTTTTCGTTCTCCGCCTTGATGGACTCGCGCGCGGCGGTCCATTCGGCGTCGGTCCAGTCGCGCAATTGATAGAAGTTGCCGCCCATCGCCAGCGCCTGGGCGCCGTCCATCGCAATGGTTTCGCCGTTGATCCAGTCACACCCGCCGGAAATCAGGAACACCGCGAGATTTTGCAACTCCTCCATGGTGCCGACGCGGCCCATCGGATTCATCGCCTTGGTGCGCGCGCCGGCTTCGTCGCCAGGCTTGATGCGCTTGCTCATGCCCTCGGTCGGGATTTCGCCGGGCGCGATGGTGTTGAGCCGGATGCCGTATTTGCCCCATTCCACTGCGAGCGACATGGTCATGGCATGGATCGCGGATTTGCTCATCGCCGACGGCACCACATAGGGCGAACCGTTGCGCACCCACGTCACGGTGATCGACACCACATTGCCGGGCTGCTTGGCGGCGATCCAGCGCCTGCCCACGGCGTGGGTCACATAGAAGGTGCCGTGCATGACGGTATTGGCAACCGCGTCGAAGCCGCGCGGGCTTAGTTCTTCCGAGCGCGAGATGAAATTCCCGGCGGCATTGTTGATGAGATCGGTGAGGGGAGCCTCGCGAAAAATCGTCTCGATCATCTCCTCGACGGCGGCGGCGTTTCGGATGTCGACGCCGTGACTCGTCACCCTGCCGCCATGAAGGTCCATCAGTTCCGTTGCGGTCTCGTCGCAGACGATCTTGCGGCGGCCGCAGATATGGACCTCGGCGCCGAGTTCAAGGAAGCGCGCGGCCATCGATTTGCCCAAGCCGGTTCCGCCTCCGGTCACGAGAATGCGGCGGCCTGCGAGAAGCTGATCCTTGAACATCGTTTCTCCCAAGGAATTGTCTGCCCACTGGTCGATTGACTACATCCGCACAACGGCTTTCTGTAAAGCTGCTACAAAGAAAAAGAATAAGGCCTTGAGGAGAATCTGATGGAGCAACGCGTCTCGATATCGATTTCGGACGGTATCGCCGACGTCCGCCTGGTGCGGGCGGACAAGATGAACGCGCTGGATGCAGCAATGTTCGACGCGCTTGTTGGCGCAACCGGGCGGCTCGCCACCGAAAAAGGGGTGCGAGCGGTAGTATTGTCGGGAGAGGGGCGGGCCTTTTGCGCCGGTCTCGACATGGGCCGCTTCGTCGCCATGAAGGAGACGGGCGGCAATGGGGTGGCGGGCGGCGAAAAGCGCGACCTTGCCGCGCGCACCCATGGCCTCGCCAATTTCCCCCAAGCCGCGGTGTGGGGCTGGCGGCAATTGCCGGTTCCGGTGATTGCCGCGATCCAGGGCGTGGCGTTCGGCGGCGGCCTCCAGCTCGCGCTCGGCGCCGACATGCGTTTCCTTTCGCCCGATGCGCGGATGTCGATCATGGAAATCAAATGGGGGCTGGTGCCGGATATGGCGGGGACGCCGATTCTGGCGAGCCTCGTGCGCGACGATATCCTGCGCGAGCTGACCTACACGGGGCGGATTTTCTCGGCACAGGAGGCGATGGCTTATGGCCTTGCGACGCGGATCTGCGACGACCCGCGCGCGGCGGCGTTTGAGGTCGCGCGCGAGATCGCGGGCAGGAGTCCGGACGCGATCCGCGCCGCCAAGCGGCTGTTGAACAATCTATCCGTCGATCCCGGTCCGGCGCTGCTCGCCGAATCCGTCGAGCAGCAGAAGTTGTTGGGCAGTCCCAATCAGACCGAGGCGGTCCGCGCCAATATCGAAAAACGCGCGCCGCGTTTTGCCGACGCCGGATAGTGGTGCAATCCAGGCAAACCGCGTCCAGGCTGGGAGTGGGCAGGCGAAGGACTTGAAGGCCTGCTCGCCTTTATCTTCATCTTGCGCTGCGGCAAAAAAGTTGCAGACTGCGGGTTGCTGGGCGTTTTCTGGAGTAGCCACCATGTCGACCCAGAGCCTGCCTTCCAACACCGAATTGCGGTCCAATCGCAACGAAGATGCGCAGGCGATCGAGGACGACGCCCGGCTGCGGAACGACATCCGCCTATTGGGGCGTATCCTTGGCGACACCGTGCGCGATCAGGAAGGCGCCGACGTGTTCGACCTGGTCGAGCGCATCCGGCAGACCTCGATCCGGTTCCACCGCGACGAAGACAGGTTGGCGCGGCGGGAACTGGAAACCATCCTCGACAGCATGTCGATCGCCGAGACCGTGCGCATCGTGCGTGCGTTCAGCTATTTCTCGCATCTCGCCAATATCGCCGAGGACCAGAACAATATCCGCCAGATGCGCGCGCGGGGGCTTGCGGGAGCGCCGCGCTTAAGCCCGCTTGCCCGGACGCTAGTGCACGCGCGCGAGGCCGGCTTTGGCGCCGCCGATCTGCGGCGCTTCTTCAAGGACGCCCTCGTCAGCCCGGTTCTGACCGCGCATCCCACCGAAGTCCGCCGCAAGAGCACGATGGATCGCGAGATGGAGATCGCGGCGCTGCTCGACCGGCGCGAGCGGGTCCAGCTTACGCCGGAAGAGGCCGAGGCCAGCGATGAGCAGTTGCGCCGCGAGGTGCTGACCTTGTGGCAGACCAACCTCCAGCGCCGCACCAAGCTCACCGTGCTCGATGAGGTTGAAAACGGGCTGTCGTTCTACGACTACACCTTCCTGCACGAGGTGCCGCGGCTGCACTGCGCTCTGGAAGACCGGCTGAACGAAGGCGACAGCGCCGCCGGCGAGCTGGCGTCGTTCCTGAAGATGGGAAGCTGGATCGGCGGCGACCGCGACGGCAATCCGTTCGTCACGGCCGAAGTGATGCGCGGTACGCTGCACCTGCAGTCTAGCCGCGTGATGAGCTTCTATCTCGAGGAGCTGCATGCGCTCGGCGGCGAATTGTCGCTCGCCGCACACCTGGTCGACGTCTCCGAAGAGCTGCGCGCACTTGCCGAGCGCTCACCCGATCCGTCGCTACACCGCAGCGGCGAGCCCTATCGGCTGGCCGTCTCCGGCATCTATGCCCGGCTGTTCGCAACGGCCGTGAGGCTGGAGGTCGAAACCAAAAGGCGGCCGGTCGGCGCGGCGGCACCCTATGCCGGCGTCAAAGAGTTCAAGATCGATCTCGATGTGCTTGACCGCTCGCTGATCGCGAACAACTCGCGCGTCATCGCGCGCGGACGCTTGCGGCTGCTGCGCCGCGCCGTCGACTGTTTCGGCTTCCATCTCGCCCGTCTCGACATCCGGCAAAATTCCGCCGTGCACGAACGCACGGTGGCGGAATTGATCGATGCCGCGATGCCCGGAAATTCCTATCTCGCGATGAGCGAGGAGGTGCGCGTGGCGTTGCTGTCGAACGAGCTGCGCAACGCGCGGCCGCTCACCTCAAGCTTCGTGAAGTACAGCGAGGAGACGCTCGGCGAGCTTGCGGTATTCCACGCCGCCGCCGAGGCGCATGCCAAATACGGCGCCGACGTCATCCCCCAATGCATCATCTCGATGTGCACGGGCATGTCGGACATGCTGGAGGTCGCGGTGCTGTTGAAGGAGGCTGGCCTCGTCGATCCCTCCGGCCGCAGCGCGATCAACATCGTGCCACTGTTCGAGACCATCGAAGACTTGCAGGCCTGTGCCGGCATCATGGACCGCATGCTGGCGCTGCACGATTACCGCAGGCTCGTAGACAGCCGCGGCTCGGTGCAGGAGGTGATGCTCGGCTATTCCGACAGCAACAAGGACGGTGGTTTCGTCACCTCGGGCTGGGAACTCTACAAGGCCGAGATCGGGCTAGTCGAGGTGTTCGAACGCCATGGCGTGCGGCTGCGCCTGTTCCACGGCCGCGGCGGTTCGGTCGGCCGCGGTGGCGGACCGAGCTATGACGCCATCATCGCCCAGCCCGGCGGCGCCGTGAACGGCCAGATCCGCATCACCGAGCAGGGCGAGATCATCTCCAGCAAATATTCCAACGCCGAGGTCGGCCGCAGCAATTTGGAGATACTCGCCGCCGCGACGCTGGAAACGAGCCTGCTGCACCCACGGCAAAGCGCGCCGCGGCGCGAATATCTGACGGCGATGGAGCAGCTGTCGGCGCTGGCGTTCAAGGCCTATCGCGGGCTGGTCTATGAGACCGAAGGTTTCGTAGACTATTTCTGGGGCTCTACCGTCATCAATGAAATCGCGACGCTCAACATCGGCAGCCGGCCTGCGTCGCGCAAGAAAACCCGCGCCATCGAGGATCTCCGCGCCATTCCCTGGGTGTTTTCGTGGGCGCAATGCCGGCTGATGCTGCCGGGCTGGTACGGCTTTGGCAGCGCGGTCGATACCTGGGTTGCCGAGCACCCGGAGCAGGGCATGCCGTTCCTGCAGGAGCTTTATCGCGAGTGGCCGTTCTTCCGCATGCTGTTGTCGAACATGGACATGGTGCTGGCCAAGAGTTCGATCGCGATCGCCTCGCGCTATGCCGAACTGGTGTCCGACGCAGCGTTGCGCGAGAACATTTTTGGTCGCATTCGCCGCGAATGGCACACCTCGATCGAAACGCTGCTCGACATCATGGGACAGGAGCGGCTGCTGCAGGGCAATCCGCTCCTGGAACGCTCGGTGCGCAACCGCTTCCCCTATCTCGATCCGCTGAACCACGTTCAGGTGGAACTCATGAAGGAATATCGCGCGCAGAACCCGGACGAGCAGCTGCTGCGCGGCATCCAGATCACCATCAACGGCATTTCGGCGGGGTTGCGGAACACGGGGTGAGGGACCGGCGAAGTGCCACCACCGGCTCCGTCGTCATGGCCGGCCTTGTGCCGGGCATCCACGTCCTTGTATCTCTGACGTCAAGACGTGGATGGCCGGGACAAGCCCGGCCATGACGTTGAGAGTTTTACGTGTCGATAACGGAGCTAGTCACGGCTTCATGGCGCCCTGCGCACTCGTGTACACCGCATAGAGCGATGTTGAGCCGCAGATGTATAGTCTGTTTCGTTGCTGACCGCCGAAGCACAGATTGGCGACAGTTTCCGGTATGTGGATCTTGCCAAGCAGATCGCCGTCAGCCGTGTAGCAGCGTACGCCGTCCTCGTTCGGATCGCCCCAACCCACGGAGCACCAAACACGCCCGTCGGTGTCACAGCGCATCCCGTCGGTAATGCTGGGCTTGGGTATTTCCGCAAAGACTTTGCCCTTCGAGACTTTTCCGGCCGCCACATCCAGGTCGAACACGCGGATATGCGACGGGTTGTCCGGTCCGTCCGTGAAGCCGGTGTCGATGACATAGAGCTTCTTCTCGTCAGGCGATAAGGAAATGCCGTTGGGCTCCACGAAGTCGTCGACGACAACTTTGATGTCACCGGATTTCGGATCGACCCGATAGACGTTATGCTTTTCCTGCTCGGGGTCGGCTTTGACGCCCTCATAATAGCCGCCGATGCCGTAGACCGGATCGGTGAACCAGATCGAACCATCGGAAGCGACGACCGCGTCGTTCGGCGAGTTCAGCTTCTTGCCATTGTACTTGTCGGCGATGATGGTGATCGAGCCGTCGAGTTCGGTCCGGGTGACCCGTCGGCCGCTATGTTCGCACGTGATCAGGCGGCCTTCCCGATCGATGGTGTTGCCGTTCGAGTTCATCGACGGCTGGCGGAACACGCTCAAATGACCGTCATCCTCCGAGAAGCGCATGATGCGGTTGTTGGGAATGTCGCTGAACAGTACGTAGCGCCCGGCCGGGAAATAGACCGGGCCCTCGGCCCAGCGCATTCCGGTCGCGACGCGCTCGACCGCCATGGTGCCGGCGAAGGCCGGGAAATCGGTTGGTCCGAACGAAACCTTCGGCTTTTTGAGCGACTCCAGGTGAGAATCCGGATAGCGGCTCCCGGATAGCGGCCCCAGGGGCAGCGGATCGGTTGACGCGGTTGGGGCGCCCGTTTGGCCGAGCGGCGTTACGGTCGCCGCAGAGGCAGCATTCATGGTCACGGCCGTGGCGGCCAGTGCCGCCCCGCCCCTGAGCAGGCGGCGACGGTTGAAACCGCCAGAGCCGGCTTTGTTGTAATGTTCGGGATAGTTGAGTGGAGTTGTCATGATTTCCTCCGACGTTTTTTGTTGGGAGGAAATCATGTGCCCGCAATCCGGCATAAAGCGGGCGAACAACCGCAAATAGACCGGGTTTTCGAACCTCAGATCGCGTCCCAGCTAAAAATGTCGGCGGATCGATCGAGCTTGTAGAACGACGGTTTCAGCGCCGGCATGGCGTGCTCGGCGATGGTCTGCGGCGTCCAGCCTTCGCCGCGGTGCACCGAGCGTAGGGGTCGCGACTGGCTCATCAGAAAAATCTCGTTCATCCGCACGCCGAAGATTTGCCCGGTGACGTCCTTGGAGGCATCGCCAAGCAGATAGGCCGCGACCGGTGCGATCTTTTCCGGCCCCATCTGCTGGATTTTTGCGACGCGCGCTTTCTCGGCCTCGGTTTCGGTCGGAATGGTTCCGATCAGCCGGCTCCAGGCGAACGGCGAAATGCAATTCGAGCGTACATTGAAGCGGTTCATGTCGAGCGCGATCGACTTCGACAGGCCGACGATGCCGAGCTTGGCCGCCGCATAGTTGGCCTGGCCGAAATTGCCGACCAGGCCCGAGGTCGAGGTGAAGTGCACGAACGAGCCGCTCTCCTGCTCGCGGAACAGTCTTGCCGCGGCGTGGGCGACATAGAATGAGCCCATTAGATGCACCTTGATGACGGATTCAAAGGCTTCCACGCTCATGCGGTGAAAGATCATGTCGCGCAGGATACCGGCATTGTTGACGACGCCGTCGAGCTTGCCGAAATGATCGGTGGCCATTTTGACGATCCGGCTCGCTGGAATGGCTTCCGCCACCGTCTCGAAATTTGCGATCGCCGTCCCGCCGCGCTTCTTGATCTCGTCGACCACTTCTTCGGCGGGCGCGGCGCTCGTTCCCGAACCGTCGGCGGCAACGCCGGGATCGTTGACCACCACCTTGGCGCCTTCGGCGGCGCACAATAGCGCGATCTCACGGCCGATGCCGCGGCCGGCGCCGGTGACGATGATGGATTTGCCTTCGAGCGATTTGGCCTGCGCCATAATTGCCTCCCGTTGGTTTTCGTCATTCCGGGGCACGCGAAGCGTGAACCCGGAATCTCGAGATTCCGGGCCTGCGCCAAGTGGCGCATCCCGGAATGACGAAGGTGGTTATCTTTCGTTCGTAAAGATGATCGTGCCGGACGCCGCAAACATGCCGCCGACACCGTGGCAGACCGAAATTTTCGCACCCGGCACCTGCGCCGGCGCGACACCGCGCATCTGCCGCACGCTCTCCTGCAGCGCGTACATGCCATACATGCCGGAATGCATATAACTCAAGCCGCCGCCATTGGTGTTGAGCGGCAGCTTGCCGCCGGGCCGGGTATGGCCGGCGGCGATGAATTTGCCGACTTCTTCATGCGGCATGAAGCCGAGATCGCCGAGCCCATAGAGCGGCAGATGCGCAAAGGCGTCATAGACCATCAGGTGATCGACATCCTTGTGCGTGATGCCGGCCTCCTTGAACGCAAGGGGCCCCGCCACCCTGAAGGCGCGAGAGGAATCGAAGGTCTGCATCTGGCTGACCATCGGCGTTTCCACGCTCTCGCCTGACCCGAGGATATAAACCGGCTTGGTCGGAAAATCCCGGGCGCGATCGGCCGAGGTCAGGATCAGCGCGCCGCCACCGTCGGTGACGAGGCAGCATTGCAGGATGCGGAACGGATAGGCGATCATCCGCGAGTTCAGCACGTCCGCAACCGTGATCGGCTCTTTCATCGTGGCGCGCGGATTCTTCGCCGCCCATTCGCGCTGCACCACCGCGACCATCGCGATCTCTTCATGCGTGATGCCGTGGGTCTTCATGTAGCGCAGCACAGGTATAGGAAACATGCTCGCCGGTGTCGTGACACCGTAAGGAAACTCGAACTGTCCGTTCAGGCTGTCGGGGCCGGTCATGCGCGGGGTGCGGCCGATATTCGATTTGCCGCTTTCGGCGTGCGTGATCAGCACGGTCTTGCACAGTCCGGCTTCGATCGCGGCCGCGGCGTGGCGGACATGCAGCATGAAGGAGCAGCCGCCCACCGAAGTGCCGTCGACCCAGGTCGGCGTGATGCCGAGGTAATGGCAGATCTGCTGCGGCGTCTCGACCGCGGTGGCAAAGCCGTCGATGTCGGACAATTTCAGCCCGGCATCCGCAATTGCATTCAGCGCCGCATCCGCATGCAACTGGATCTGCGACATGTTGGGAATGACGCCGAGTTCGGTGGTCTCGGCTGCGCCGACGATGGCAACCTGATTCCTGCGCATGATGCTTAACCCTTCGCCGGGCGGAACAAGGGAAGGGTGATGTTGTCGTCGAGCTTCTCGAACGCGACTTCAAGCTTCATGTCGAGTTCGAGCGCCTCGGGCGTCTGCGGACAATCGACGATGTTCGTCATCATCCGCGGGCCTTCGTCCAGTTCCACCACCGCGATGGCATAAGGCGGCGTGAAGCCGGGGGCCGGGCGGTGATGGATGACGTAGCTGTAAAGTCTTGCTTTGCCGCTGGCCTTGAAGACAGCGACCTTGCGGCCGCCGCAGGCGGGACAGAACGGGCGCGGCGGGAAATAGACATTGGCGCAGGCATCGCAGCGCTGCAACCGCAATTCATTCGCCCGCGTGCCATCCCAGAAATGCTGGGTTTCGGGTGTCGGTTTCGGTCGCGCGCGCACGGCCTCGGCCATATCTCCAACTCCTCCCTTGACGATCCTGACGCGACATTGGACGGTCGGACGTCAACGGTCCAGCCACCTCTTGCGCATGCCGCATATTCCGCCGAACCCATAAGAGATGAGGCGAGACGCTTGTGTCCCGCTGATCCGGCGCGGTAGAAGGGCCGCCAGACCAAGAAAATTCGGAGGATCAAGAACATGTTCAAGGTGATGGGTACAGCGCTGGCCGTGGGCCTCGTTTTCGCCACGCCGGCTGTTGCAGCAGACGCGCCGTCGGAGATCAAGATCGGCACGCTCTACGCGTCGTCCGGGCGTTTCGCATCGATCTCGATGCCGGTTCACAGCGCGCTCAAGCTGTGGGCCGACCAGAAGAATGCAGAGGGCGGCGTTTACGTGAAGGCGTTCGACAAGAAAATTCCCGTCAAGCTTGTCGCCTATGACGACCAGAGCAACACCGCGACCGCATCCACGCTCTACAATCAGCTCATCACACAGGACAAGGTCGATCTCCTGGTCGCCGATTCCGGCTCGGTGCTGACCGCACCCGCGGTAGCAATCGCGCGCGACCACAAGATGTTCCTGTTCGATCAGACCGGAACCGGCGCCAGCTTCTTTTCCAAGGACAATCCCTATATCGCGCTGATGGCTGACCCGGTCTCTACCATCTGGCCGAAGCCGGTCGCCGACTTCATCTCGCATGACGGGCCGAGCCTTGGCATCAAAAAAATCGCGATCCTCTACTGCACCAACGAGTTCACGGGCACCCAGGCCAATGCGTTCCGCAAGTTCGTCAAGGATTCCGGCGCGCCGATCGAGATCGTCTACGACCAGGGCGTTCCGACCGAAACCACCAACTACACCGTCATCATCAACAACATCAACAACACCAATCCCGACGCGGTGATCCATTTCGGCTACGCGCCCAACGACATCGCGTTCCTGCGCAACGTTCAGGACGTCGGCATCAAGTTCAAGATGCTGTTCTCGATCTATGCCGGTCTTGAAACCGAGCTACTCGAAAAGAACGTCGGCGAGAAGGGGCTCGAACACGTCTGGACCTACGTGCCGCCATCCGAACTGGACTATCCCGTCAATTTCGGCATGACCATGAAGGATTACAAAGCCGCCTGGGACAAGAAGTATTCCGACGGCAAGATCGAGTTCGGCTTCAACGCGGTGGCGGGATACACCACCGGCCTCGTGCTCGAGAAGACGCTGTCGGTTGCCACCTCCCTCGACCAGATGGAGCTGCGTCGCGCCGTGTTCAGCCTCTCCGGAAAGCTGAAGACCCTCGACGGTACTTTCGCGCTCGATGAGACGGGCGGCCAGATCGGCGAACTGACCCCGCTCGGGCAACTTGCGCTCGACGAGCACGAACACCTCAAGTTCATCTCGATCTATCCGCACGAAACCGCGACCGGCAAGCCGGTCTACCCGGCTCCATGAGGCATTTGCGACCCGACGAAAGAAACGCCCGGGGCAGGGCGCTGAAATGTTGACTTACGCGCTCGTCGCAGGCGTTTTGTTCGGTCTGTACTTCAGCCTGGTCGGTATAGGTCTCAACCTTGTGTTCGGCGTCATGCGCATCGTCAACCTTGCGCATGGCGACATCCTCATGCTCGGCGCGTTCGTCGCCTTCGGCGTCGTGACCTTGGCTGGGGTCGATCCGTTATTTGCGGTGCCGCTGGCGTTCGTCGTCTTCGTGCTGGCCGGCGTGCTTCTGTACTGGGTGCTGGTGCCGCGGCTGCAGGGCTCAGTTAATCCCGAGATGCTCTCGATCATCCTGTTCTTCGGACTATCGCAGGTGATCGAAGCCATCACCACAATTTTCGCCGGCACCAGCGAGCGCTCGATCCAGAGCCGCGCGCTCGGCACCGTCTTTTCGACCATCAAGGTAAAACTGTTCGGCGGCAAGCCTGCCGGAGCAGGTCCCGTCCAGATCTTCGGCCAGGGATTTCCGGCGCCCTGGGTGATTGCGGCCGTCACCAGCCTGATCGCGATCGCGCTGGTCTATCTCTATCTGTACCGCACCCGGCTCGGCACCCTGACCCGCGCCGTGATGTCACGCCGCGACGAGGCCTTCGCAAGCGGCATCGACGTCGACCGCGTCTCGGCCGCCGCCTTCGGCATCGGGCTTGGGCTGGCGGCGGTCGCCGGCGTATTCGCGCCCTTCATGTTCGGATCGGTCACGCCGGCGTTCGGCGCGGACGCAACCGTCACCTCGTTTGCGATCGTGGTGCTCGGCTCGCTCGGCAACCCTCTCGGCACAGCGCTCGGCGGCGTCGTCTACGGTGTCTGCTACATGCTGGTGCAGACCTATCTCTCTTCATGGGCGGATCTTCTTCCTTACGTGCTTCTGATCCTGATCCTGCTGTTGCGCCCGAGCGGCCTCTTGGGAAGGCGGGTGCGCGTTGCCTAGCATCCTCAAGCACATGCTGTTCATCTTGCTGCCGTTGATCGCGGTCTTTGCAGTGGCGCCAGGCGTCTACCAAAACCACCTGCTGCTGTTCAACTTCGTGATCTTCCTGATCCTCGCCCAGGGCGTGAACATCATCTACGGCTTCACCGGCTATCTGCCGTTCGGCTATGTCGGCTTCTTCGGCGCCGGCGCCTACGGCTTTGCGATCATGGTGATGCACTACCAATCGCCCGCCGTCGTCGCGGTGCTGGTGGCGGGACTGGTCGGCGTCGGGCTCGGCCTGCTGCTGACGCCGCTGCTCCGGCTTTCCGGCGCTTATTTCGCGATCGCCAATCTGGCGGCCTCGCTCGCGGTGCTGCACTTCGTCGCCAATCCGGCGCTGGAAAATATCACGCGCGGACCTTATGGCGTCTCGCTGACCGGCACCTTCAATCCGACCGACGCTTATACCGCAGCGCTTGTCATCCTGGCGCTGACCTTGGGCGCGGTGGTTTATCTGAAAAACTCGGGCTTCGGGCTGGCGCTGCAGGCGGTGCGCGAGGATGCGGTCTCCGCCTCGATGGCGGGGGTCAACGTCGTCAAGATGCGTGTGATTGCCTGGCTTTTATCTGCGCTGGTAGCGGGCCTCGCCGGCGGTGTCTACGCCTGGTATGTTTCGGTGTTCTATCCCGACAACGTCTTCTCGGGCGAGTTCAGCATCTTTGCCATCGTGTTCGCGCTGTTCGGCGGTGTCGCCACCATCACCGGTCCCATCGTCGGCGTCATCATCTTGTACGGCGTCTACAACCTGATCGGCTTTACCACGCCGCAATATTTCCAGCTGATCTATGGCCTCCTGATCATGGGACTGGTGTTGTTCCTGCCGGCGGGTCTCGTCTCGCTGGCAACGCGAAGGGGATGGCATGTCCCTTGAGAGCGCGCCCATTCTCAACGTGGCAAGAACTCGTAAAACGCTTCGGCGGCTTCTACGCGCTCGATGGCTTGAGCTTCCATGTCACCCCGGGCGAGATCTTGGGACTGGTCGGCCCCAACGGCTCCGGAAAGACCACCGCGATCAATGTCATTTCCGGGCTTTACGCGCCCGACGGCGGTGAGGTCGTGTTCGACGGCGCCCCGATCGGTGGCGTCGCCTCGCACCGGCTGGTTCATCGCGGCATCAACCGCACCTTCCAGATTCCAAAACCGTTCCTGTCGCTGACGGTGCGCCAGAACATCGAGGTGGCGCTGGCCTATGGCCGTGCGGCCGTGGCGCCGCCTTCGATGGCGGAGCTGCTTGGCGAATACCGGCTCGTTGAAGTGGCCGATCGCCCGGCCACCGGCCTCAACAGCGCCCAGCAAAAGATGCTCGACCTGGTCCGCGCGCTCGCCACCCGTCCACGGCTGCTGTTGCTCGACGAACTCGCCGCCGGACTCAATCCGGCCGAGCTCGACTGGATCGCCGAGCGTATCAAGGCGCTGGCGGCGACAGGCATCGCCATCATCGTGGTCGAACATCTGATGGGCTTCATCGAGCACGTCACCGATCGCGTCATCGTGCTCAATGCCGGCAAGGAGATATTTGAAGGCAAGCTTGCGGCGGCCGTGCAGGAGCCACAGGTGATCGAGGTATTTCTGGGAGGCGAGCATGCCGCCTGAAGCCGCCTCGCTGCTCGAAGCAACCAGCGTCGACGCCGGCTACGGCACCATGCAGGTGCTGTGGGGCGTCAATCTTGACGTGCGGCCGGGCGAGACCGTGCTGCTGCTTGGCGCCAATGGCGCGGGCAAGACCACCTTCCTCAAATCGCTGGTCGGGCTGATCGAGGCGCGGCAGGGCAACATCAAGCTCGGTGGCGAGGACGTGACGCGGATGCGTTCCAGCGACCGCATGCGGCTTGGCATGACCTATATGTCGGAACTTGCGGTATTTCCGGACCTGTCGATCGAGGAAAACATCCGCGTCGGCGCGCAGGCGCTTGGACACGCCGATCCAACCGCGCGGGTCGAGGAGCTCTATCGTCTATTCCCGGCACTGCGCGAAAAACGCCGGGCACCGGCCTCCAGCCTCTCCGGCGGCCAGCGCAAGATGCTCGGCATTGCGAAAGCGTTGGCTGCCGAGCCGAGGCTCTTGGTGATGGACGAACCTTCGGCCGGCCTGTCACCGCTGTTCGTCAAGGAAGTGATCCGAATTCTCAGCGATTTGCGCGGCCGCGGGCTGGCGCTCTTGATCGCCGAGCAGAATATCGGTTTCCTTGAAGTGGCAACGCGCGTGTTCGTGCTGGAAGGCGGGCGCATCCGCTTTTCCGGCACGGTTGCGGAAATGACCGACAACGAAGCCTTGCGACGCGCCTATTTTGGACTGAAATAATGCGGACCATTCGCATAGGCTCCGGCGCCGGCTATTCGGGCGACCGCATCGAGCCCGCGGTCGAACTCGCCGAACAGGGCGATATCCATTATCTCGTGTTCGAATGCCTCGGTGAGCGCACGGTAGCACTGGCGCAACAGGCGCGCATGAAGGATCCGGAGAGTGGCTATGACCCGCTGCTGGAAGAGCGGATGCGGGCGGTGCTGCCGATCTGCGCTGCCAAAGGCATCAAGATCGTCACCAATATGGGCGCCGCCAATCCCGAGGGCGCGGCAAAGAAGACTGCCGAAATCGCGAAGTCGCTCGGGCTCATCTCGCTCAAGATCGCCGCCATCGTTGGGGACGACGTCCTCGACGCCTGCAAGGAAGGCGACCTTGCGATCATGGAATTCGACGGCACCATCGGAAAGCTCGGCAATCGGCTGTTGTCGGCCAACGTCTATCTCGGTGCCGAGCCGATGGCGGACGCGCTACGTCGCGGAGCGGATATCCTGATCACCGGGCGGGCATCGGATCCCGCGCTGTTCCTGGCGCCGATGATCCACGCCTTCGGCTGGACGATGGATGACTGGAATCTGTTGGGGCAGGGCACTGTCGCCGGGCACTTGCTGGAATGCGCCGGGCAAATCACCGGCGGCTATTTCGCCGATCCTCCTTACAAGGACATCCCTGATCTGGCGCGGCTCGGCTTTCCCATTGGCGAAGTCGGCGAGGACGGTTCGCTCGTCATCACCAAGGTTGAAGGCTCCGGCGGTGCGGTGACGGCGCAGACCTGCAAGGAGCAACTGCTCTATGAGGTGCACGATCCCAGACAATATATCCAGCCCGACGTGGTCGCGGACTTCTCGCAAGTGAGGGTCGAGGAGATCGGGCCCGATCGCGTGCGGGTTAGCGGCGGCCGCGGCAGCAAACGAACGGGCACGCTGAAAGTCTCGGTCGGCTATGTCGACAGTTTTATCGGCGAGGGGCAGATTTCCTATGCGGGGCCGGGTGCGCTGGCGCGCGGAAGGCTGGCGCTGGAGATTGTCCGCGAGCGGCTGAAGCTCACCGGCCTTGCCGCAAGCGAATTACGGTTCGATCTGATCGGCGTCGACTCCATGCACGGGGCACAGGTCTCCTCGCGTGCGCACGAACCCCATAACGAGCCCTATGAGGTCCGCGTGCGCGTCGCCGGCCGCACCGAAAGCCTGCGCGAGGCGGTTCGTATCGGCAACGAGGTCGAGACGCTCTATACCAATGGCCCGGCTGCCGGCGGTGGCGCGTGGAAATCGGCGCGCGATGTCGTCGCAGTGGCTTCCGTGCTGCTGCCGCGCGAGCTGGCCAGGCCCGAGGTGCGATTTTTCGGGAGCGCGACGTGAAGCTCCGCGAAATCGCTCATTCCCGGACTGGTGACAAGGGCAATACGTCGAATATCTCGGTGATCGCCTATGAAGCGAAACACTATCCGTTACTGCTTCAACAGGTCACCAGCGAACGGGTGAAGGCGCATTTCGCGGGTGTGGTCGAAGGCGAGGTGGTTCGCTATGAACTTCCCAACATTTCCGCGTTGAATTTCGTCATGACGGGCACGCTCGGCGGCGGCGTGACGCGTTCCCTTGCCCTCGATGCGCATGGCAAATCCCTAAGTTCGGCCTTGCTCGATCTGGAAATCGAGGCATTCTCGGGCGACAAATAATCGCGAGAACAATCATGCCGAACCCCACGCTTGCGCAACTTGCTGCCGATCTTGCCGGCGGCGCTACCTCCGCCCGCAAACTGGTCGAGGAATGCCTTGCTAGGATCGCCGACCCCGCGGGCGAAGGTCAGCGCGCCTTCATCCATGTCGACCGGGAGGCGGCTGTCGCGGCCGCCGACGCGATGGATCGGCTGCGCAAAGCCAATGCCGCGCCATCGCCGTTTGCCGGCATTCCGGTCTCGATCAAGGATCTGTTCGACATCAAGGGCCAGGTGACGCGCGCCGGCTCGCGAGCGCTGGAAGATTCTGCGCCGGCAGAGGCCGATGCGCCCGTGGTAGCGCGGCTGCGCCAGGCCGGCTTTATCGTGATCGGCCGCACCAACATGACCGAGTTCGCCTATTCCGGCATCGGCATCAATCCGCATTTCGGTACGCCGAAGTCCGTCTGGAACCGGAAAGAGGGCCATGTGCCCGGCGGCTCGTCGTCGGGCGCGGCGGTGTCGATCGCCGACCGCATGGCCTTTTGCGCGCTCGGCACCGATACCGGCGGCTCCTGCCGGATTCCCGCGGCCTATAACGGCATCGTTGGCTTCAAGCCGACGCAGCGCCGCGTTCCGCTCGACGGCGGCGTGCCGTTGTCATTCTCACTCGACAGTTTTGGGCCGCTGGCAAACTCGACGGCTTGCTGCGCGGTGCTCGATGCGGTGCTTGCCGCAGAGCCGGTCCTCCCGCTGCGAGCCCGCCCGATCAAGGGCATGCGGCTCGCGGTGCCGGCCGCGGTTGTGCTCGACGATCTCGACGACTCCGTGGCGAAGACCTTTGAGCGCGCGCTGGAGACGCTGTCGCGGCAGGGCGCGCTGATCGAACGCATCGAGGTGCCGGAATTCCACGACGTCGGCGTCATGAACGCCAAGGGCGGATTTTCCGCGGCGGAAAGTTATGCCTGGCATCGCTATCTCATCTCCAGCAAGGGCGACATATACGATCCCCGCGTCCGCGTGCGCATCCTGCGCGGCGAAGCCCTCAGCGCCGCCGACTATGTCGACCTCGTCATCGCACGTCGATCGCTGATCGCGCGCACCAATGCGCGGCTTGCGCCCTATGACGCGCTGGTCATGCCGACCACCGCCAACACGCCGCCGCGCATCGCCGATCTCGCCGACGACAAGGCGTTCGCCGTGGCCAACCTGCGGTCCTTGCGCAACTGCTTGCTGATCAACATGGTCGACGGCTGCGCGATTTCGCTTCCCGCCCATCGCGAGGGCGACGTGCCGGTCGGGTTGATGCTGGCGGCATCGGGCGGATCGGATCGCCACATCTTCGAGCTCGCCGCCGGAATCGAGGGGGCTATCCGTGTTTGATCTCACCTTCACCATCGATGACAAGGGCGCGCCAACGCCGCTAACCCTGCCGATCGATCAGGCCGTGATCGCGGGGTGGACCGGGCGCGATCCCGTGGCGCGCGACAAGCACATCGCCGAACTCGAGGCCATCGGCATCGCGCCCCCCGCGACGACGCCGATCTATTATCGGGTCGCGGCGCGGCGGCTGACCTTGGAGGACCGCATCGAGGTCTGCGGCAAAGATTCCAGCGGCGAGGTCGAGTTCGTGCTGATCGGCTGGCAAGGCCGTATCTTTGTAGGCTGCGGTTCCGACCATACCGATCGCAAGGTCGAAAGCTACAGCGTCACGGTTTCCAAGCAGATGTGCGACAAGTCGATCGCGCCGGAATTGTGGGAACTGGAAGACGTCATCGGCCATTGGGACCGGATGATCCTGCGCGCCTTTGCCTGGATCGATGGTAAGCGCGTGCTGTACCAGGAGGGCACGTTAGATGCCATGCTGCCGGTCAAGGAGTTGCTCGCACGCGGTTTTGCGGACGGAAAGCTGCCCGACGGCTGCGCCATGTACGGCGGCACCTTTGCCGCCAAGGGTGGCATCCGCCCCGCGGACCGGTTCGAATATGAGCTGGAAGACCCCGTGCTGAAACGCACCATCCGCCACGCCTATGACGTGATCACGCTGCCGGTGCTGGGCTAGCTGTAGCCATAGCACCGTCATTCCGGGGCGTGTAGCGAAGCGAAACGAACCCGGAATCTCGAGATTCCGGGTTCGATGCGGGAGCCTGTCATCGGGCGCGCATTCGCGCGACCCATTGGCATCGTCCCGGAATGACGGGGAAAAATCAATCCCGGAAATCGGGTGGTGCAAGTCGAACCGATCTGCGAAATTCGCCACCATGAGAGCAACCGCGAAAAATATCATTCGCCCCACGCCCGACACCGCCACCCGCGTCGATGCGATCGACTGGGCGCAGGCGACTGACGATCTCGACGCGCAGGGCTGCGCGGTCCTCAAGAGCCTGCTGACGCCGGATGAGTGCCGCTCGCTGGCCGCGCTCTACGGCGATGATGCGCATTTTCGCAGCCGGATCGTGATGGGACGCCACGGCTTTGGCCGCGGCGAATACAAATATTTTGCCTATCCGCTTCCGGACTTGATCGCGCAGCTCAGGCCCGCGCTTTATGTGCGGCTTCAAGACATCGCCAATCGCTGGAACGAGGCGATGGGGATCGACATCCGCTACCCCGATCGCCACGAGGCGTTCCTGAAACGCTGCCGTGAAGCGGGCCAGACCCGCCCCACGCCTCTGCTGCTGCAATATGAGGCGGGCGACTACAACTGCCTGCACCAGGACCTCTATGGCGAGCACGTGTTCTCACTGCAGGTCGCGATCCTCTTGTCGGAGCCGGGCCGCGATTTCACCGGCGGCGAGTTCGTGCTGACCGAGCAGCGCCCGCGCATGCAGTCGCGCCCCGAAGTGGTGCCGCTCGGCCAAGGCGATGCGGTCGCCTTTGCTGTGCATCACCGTCCGGTGCAGGGGACGCGCGGGTTCTATCGCGTTAATCTGCGTCACGGCGTCAGCCGGCTCCGTTCCGGCCACCGTCATACCGTCGGCGTGATTTTTCACGATGCGAAATGACTGCAGATTTGTTCGATAGCTCAAGCGATGTCCGCCCGTCGCGCGAAACCATGGCGGAGGGCGCGGTGTTGCTGCGCGCTTTCGCGCGGCCGATCGAGCGCGATCTGATCGCAGCGCTGCGCGACATCGCCGCCCAAGCGCCGTTCCGCCACATGGTAACGCCAGGCGGACATCAGATGTCGGTGGCGATGACCAATTGCGGCAATGCGGGCTGGGTGACCGATCGCTCAGGCTATCGCTACGACGCCGCCGATCCGGAGTCCGGAAAACCATGGCCCGCAATGCCATCAGCCTTTCGCGCACTGGCCGGGCAGGCGGCCGCGCAAGGGGGCTTCGAAGGATTTGCGCCGGATGCCTGTCTGATCAACCGCTACCAGGCGGGTGCGCGGATGTCTCTGCATCAGGACAAGGACGAGCGCGATTTCGAAAATCCCATCGTCTCGGTGTCGCTGGGATTGCCGGCGATCTTCCTGTTCGGTGGATTGAAGCGCGCCGACAAGCCGCGGCGCTATCGGCTCGAGCACGGTGACGTCGTGGTGTGGGGCGGCCCGTCGCGGCTGTTCTTTCACGGTGTCGCGCCGCTTGGGGATGGTGAACACAATTTGTTGGGCCGCCAGCGCATCAATCTGACCTTCCGCAAGGCGCATTGACGTACTCTTCTTCCTCTCTCCACAAGCGGGGAAGAGACCATGCCGCATTTCCACTTGCCCTCGTCTGGTCTATGCTCACGCCATGACCACGACGGAATTCGACGACGCCGAGATCGGCACCGGCGCCAATCGCACCGGGCTTTATCTCGCCATCCTGCAGCTGGTGTTCACGCTGGGCTGGACCACCTATGTCATCTACCTGCCGAAACTTGCCGCAGACGTAGGGATCGCGCCGTCGGCTGTGATCCTGATCCTGATGTTGGACCAGGCGATCTTCACCATCACCGATACCGCGATGGGTGCCGCCGCCGACAAGATCGCGCCGTTCGTCGGCCAGCTCGGCCTGTTCGTCGGCCTGTTGACCGCGGTCTCGTGCGCCGCGTTCGTAGCCCTGCCGTTTGTCGCCGGCGTGGGCGACAGTGCGCAAATCTGGCTCATCGCGCTGATCGTGGTCTGGGCGATCACATCGTCGGCGCTGCGCGCGCCGCCGCTGACCTTGCTCGGCAACCATTGCGCCAAGCCGCGGATCCCGTTCCTGTCGGCGCTCGCCATGCTCGGTTACGGGGTCGCAGGCGCGGTCTCGCCCTATCTCGGCGTGGTGCTGCGCAATCAGGACGCGCGGCTGCCGTTCGTGATCTCTAGTGTTGTGGTGCTGATCACTGCGCTCGCACTGTCCTGGGTCGAGCGCGGCGTTGCGGATAAGACCCCGGCGAGACGGCCCGCGCCGGCAAAGCCGCTCGGCACCGTGCCGGTGATCTTCATCGCCGCGATGGTCGTTCTCGCGCTCGGCTATCAACTGCATTTTTCCATCAACAGCGCGCCGTTCTATCTGCGGTTCGCAAAGCCCGACGATCTGCAATGGCTGATGCCGGTGTTCTGGATCGGCTTCAATATCGCGATATTTCCGGCGAGCGCCGTCGTAAAACGCCGCGGCGGGTTGATCGTGATGGGTGCGGCGGGGCTGTTGGGTGCGCTGGCGATCCTCGGCGCCGAGGCCGCCGACGGTCTCAATACCTTGATCGTGACGCAATTCATCGCGGGTGCGGCCTGGGGCTGCATGCTGATGAGCGCGATCTCGGCGGCGCTTGCGATCGGCGACAGCGGTGCCGAAGGCAAGGTCACGGGGCTGGTGTTTTCCGCGCTGGCGCTGGCGACGTTTGCACGGATGGCGGCGGTCGCGGGCGGATTGCAGAAGCTGCCCGAATACGCGCCGCTGTTGCATTGGGCCCCGGTGGCCTGCTGGTCGGTCGCAGGCTGCGGCCTTCTGGTGATCGCGGCCGCGAGGATGCAGCAAGGCATGCAGCGGATGCGCGGCGCGTAGACGTCATTCCGGGATGGTCCGAAGGACCAGACCCGGAATCTCGAGGTTCCGGGTTCGATGCTTCGCATCGCCCCGGAACGACGTCAGGGCTTTGCCGGATGGATGAAGGTCCACGGCGTTGCTTCCGAATCCCGGGGTACCTCGATCGCGATCAGATAAGGACCGCCATCGGCCAGCGCCATTTCCAGCGCGGGACGGAAATAATCGGGGGAAGTCACGCGCGCAGCTCCAACGCCAAAGGATTCCGCGAGTTTTACAAAGTCCGGATTGACGAGGTCGGCAGCCACGACGCGCCCATCGAAACGCTGGCGCTGGTCGCGCCGCACATTGCCGTAAGCATTGTTGTTGAACACCAGTGTCACCACCCCGATCTTGAACTGCACAGCGGTGGCAAGCTCTTGCACGCCGAACATAAATCCGCCGTCGCCCGTGATCGCGACAACCGGCCGGTCCGGATGTGCCACCTTGGCCCCAAGCGCGGTCGGAAAGCCCGAGCCCAGCGTACCCTGATAGCCCGAGGTGATGAAGGTGCGCGGCTCATAGATCGGAAAGCCGTACCAGGAGGCAAAGCCGACCTGCGACAGCTCGTCGGTGACGATGGCGTTATGCGGCAGCACGTCGCGCAAAATGTTCAGATACGCCATCTGCGGCTGAACTTTTTGGATTTCCTCATGCGCGGCAGCGCTAGCTTCGCGGATCGCCGCGCGGCGGCCGCTGCTCTTCTTGTAGCCGGCCTTTCTCACTGCCGCGAGCAAGTCGCAGGTCCCAGCCGTGGCATCCGCGACCACCGCGACATCGGGCGTGTAGCGGCGCATTTCCGACGGGTCGATATCGATACGCACCGATTTCAGGCCATCGGGACGATAGGGCCAGCGCGTCATGGTCGGCAGTTCGAGGCGGGTGCCGATCCCGATCATCAGATCGGTGTTCGGCCACAGCCGGTAGGCCGCCGCCATCGTTAGCCCAAGCTCGTGCGCATTGGAGACGATGCCGCGGCCGCTGCGGAACGCCACCACCGGCGCGTCGATCAATTCGGCCAGCTCGAGGATTTCCTCGCGCGCATGGATCGCGCCGCTGCCGACAAAGATCATCGGTGTCCTGGAGGCTGCGATCAGCGCGGCGACGGATTTGATATGATCGGGATCGGGCTGCGGCGGCGGAAACCGGTCGAACGGTCTTGATGGGCCGACCTCCGTGCGTTGGGTGAAGACGTCCCAGGGCATCTCCAGCGATACCGGCCCGCGGCGGCCTGACAGCATTTCCTGGAAGGCGCGCGAGACCATGGCCGGCGCGACATCCGGGTATTCGATGCGCTCGGCCCATTTCACGAATGTCCGCAGCGTCGCGAGCTGATCCGGCATCTCGTGCAGATGGCCGCGACCCTTGCCGAGGAACGCCGTCGGCACCTGCCCGGTGAGGCAAAGCACCGGCTCGTTCGATCCGAACGCCGTGAGTAGCGCCGCACCGGCGTTGAGCACGCCGGGACCGGGCACCACGCTGAACACGCCGACCTTGCCGCTGGAGCGCGCATACCCATAGGCCATGTAGCCGCAGGCCTGTTCGTGCCGTGCGCCGATCACCTTCAACTGCGCCTGCTGGAAGGCGTCGAACAGGCCGTAGATTTGTGCGCCGGGCAGCCCGAACACCGTGTCGACGCCGTGCGCGACAAGGCCGCTTACGATCGCTTCGCCGCCGGTCATGGATGTCATGGTTGGTCCAATCGCCGCTCAGCCTGGCGTCATGCCGGCAGCCCTGATCGCCGCGATCGCCGCTGGTGTCCTTAAGTAATCGACAAGAGCTTTGGCGGCGTCGGTCTCCCTGGCATCGGCAGCAATAGCCGAAGCGAACAGTAGTTCCTGCTGCAGATCGGCCGGGAAGGGGCCGACAAGTTCGACGCCGGCCGTGTTGAATACGTTGGTGAGGAAGATGCCGAGCTCAGCCTCGCCCTTGGCGACGGCGGGCGCGATTGCGGTCGGACCCGATTGCACCATGGTCTTGGCCTTCATGTCCTCGCCGATGCCGAGGCGCTCATAAACCTTGGCGATATAGGCGCCGGCCGCGCTCGCCGACACCGAGGCGATCGATTTTGCATCGAGCAGGGCCTTCTTGAAGGCATCGGGCGTGGATATGTCGGGCTTGGGCGCACCGGCACGCACGATGACACCATAGCCGACGCGGGCGATGTTGATCGTCGGTCCGGGAGCGAAGCGGCCCTTCGCGGCCGCGTCGTTGAAGACGTCGACGGGCACCACGGCCACATCGAAAGCCGCGCCCGAATTGACGCGGGCTATGATATTCGGCGTGGAATCGAAGTGGATGGATAGCGTGTGGCCGGAGGCCTTCTCGAACTGCGGGCCGAGTTCGTTGAACAAGCCCGCCAGGGACCCGCCGGCAATGAGCTTGAGTTCGGAGGCTTGAGTTGTTGTCATCGTGGATAACGCCAAACTGATTATGATTGCGACATGTTTCATTGCGGCAGATCCTAGTCTGCGACCGTGACGTCGGCAACGAACAGCGGGTCACGCACTTTCTGTCCCGGAAACGGCGATCCCTGCTCGAACCAGGAGCGCGGCGCGGGTGCGCCCCACAGCGTCTGTCGCCGCGGATCCTTCAGCGACCAGCGCGTCGGTGCGTGATCGTGATCCCCCGTGAAGTAATCACTGGTGTAGAGCTCGAGCCTGTGGTCGTCCGGATCGCGGACGTAGAGGAAGAAGGCATTCGAAATGCCGTGGCGGCCGGGGCCGCGCTCGATGTTCTTCAGGAACCCGCTCGACGCCATCACGTCGCAAAGGTGCAAGATGTTCATGGCGGTCGGCACCCAGTACGCAAAGTGGTGCAGGCGGGGACCCTTGCCGTTGGTGATGGCGAAGTCATGCACATTGCCCTTGCGATGCAGCCAGGCGGCTGCGATGCGGCCCTGCGGCCCGTCTTCCTCGGCATATTCGGTCAGACGGAAGCCAAGCCGGACGTAAAAGTCCATCGTGTCCTGCACTTCGGCCGCGAACACGTTGAAGTGGTCGAGCCGCTGCGGGTGGCAACCCTTGTAGAGATCGTAACGGCGCAACAGGTGCGGACGCTTCTCCATCGAGGCATAGAGTTCGATCTGGAAGCCGAAGGGATCGGAAAATTGCAGCGTGCGGCCCTGAAACGGTTGCTCGGCGAAGGCGTAGTGGATGCCATTTTCGGACAAGAACGCGGCAGCTTTATCGAGGTCACCATTGTCGCCGACCTTAAAACCCAGGCGATTGCAGGCCGCGACTTGCGCCCTGCGCAGCACCAGCGAGTGATGTTGATGCTCCTCGCTGCCGCGCAAGTACACGGCGTTGTCGTCGCGATCCTCGACGTGCAGCCCAACGGTGCCTTCATAGAACTCGCGGCTGGCGTTCAGGTCGGTCACGTCGAGCACGGCGTGACTGCTCCTGACGATGTTGAAGGGCGGATCGAAGATTTGTTGCGGAACCGGCATAGGGTGCCCTATTTGAGCTTGTCATTCCGGGATGGTCTACCGAACCCGGGTTTACCCGAGATCGGCGATATTATTGTCCAAGTCGGCAACAGCCGACTTGGATGGACCAGACCTCAGGTGCGCAATTGCGCATCGGGGAATCTCGAGATTCTCAGGTGCGCAATTGCGCACCCCAGTTCGCGTCTACGACGCGTCCCGGAATGACGGCGGTGTGACCTTATCCATGCACGGTCTCCACTTTCAAAGCCTCATGGATGTTGTTGCGCTTCCAGCTGGTCTCCCTGTCGTTGATCTGCATGTCGAACGACAGCGCTAACTTGCCTTGCGTATAGACGGGATCGAGATAGGCGGACAACGCCTTGAAGATATGTTCGCCCGCCGTCTTGCGGGTAGCGAGGTCGCGGCCCTCGCCAAGCCGGAGCACCATGTCGAGGAAGCCGAAATTCGGCCGGCCGTCGGCGATGGCATAGTGCTCGCATTTGACGGCGCGGACGCGAATGCCGCCGAGTGGGAAGATGCCGGTCTCTACCGCGGCCTTGCGGACCACCTCGACGACTTTTCCCATGTCGATGCGGGCATCGAGATTGGCTGAATATTCGATCGTGAAATGCGGCATCGCGGGATCACTCCAAATTGTCTGAGCCAATGCTTTGCGTGAACTGACAGAGGGAAACGACTAACATCGTTCGCTGTGGCCGATCAAACGGAATTGGAGGATCAAACTTGTGCAGTGCACGGCATCGGAGTTTTGGCGCGAAATAGAGTTCTGTTGATTGCCGGAAGCGCCATGCACGGCGCAAATTTGCATGATGCTAACGGCGCCGCGCATAGCGGCCGTCCAGATCGGCGCAATCGCGATTGTTCCAAGCGTCGAGGCCATAGACACGCACACGATTTTTCGCTCAAGTGCCGACCAAGCCGGTCATGAAAATCGGCGACGGGATGGACGACGCGGCGCGCAGCGTGGTTGATCCGGGAAAAAAGGGCAAAAAAGGCAGAGGCCGAAAAATCCACACATGGTTACCGTGCAAATTCAGAGACTGATCGACTTCGTCGCCGAGGTTTTCGTCCATTCGGAATCCTCGCCCGAAGAAGCCAGGCGCATCGCGACCTATCTGACGACGGCCAATCTCACTGGACATGACAGCCACGGCGTGATCCGGGTGCCGGGTTACATCGTATGGAAAAAGATGGGCTCGGTCGCTCCCGATCAGAAAGTCGAAGTTGTCGTCGATACGGCCTCGCTCGCCGTGATCGATGGCAAGTTCGGCTATGGGCAGACGGTGACACCACAGGCGGTGAAGATCGGCATCGAGAAATGCAAGAAGGCGGGATTGGCTGCGATCGCGTTGCGCAACGCTGGTCACATCGGCAGGGTCGGCGATTGGGCCGAGATGGCAGCCGGCGAAGGGTTGGTGTCGGTGCATTTCGTCAACGCCGCGGGCTCGGTGCTGGTCGCCCCTTACGGCGGTGTCGAGCGGAGACTTTCGACCGCGCCCTATTGCGTCGGCATTCCGCGCAATGGGCAGGGGCCGATCGTGCTGGATTTTGCGACCTCGATCGTTGCCGAAGGCAAGGTGCTGGTCGCAAGCCGCGGCGGCAAGAAACTGCCTGATGGCGCGCTGATCGACCTCGACGGCACCTTGAGCGAAGACCCGACGGTGCTCTACGGGCCGCACATCGCCGAGGGTCCGCGCGATCACAGCCGGGGCAGAGGTGCGATCCGCGCCTTTGGCGAGCACAAGGGTTCGGGGCTCGCGCTGATATGCGAACTGCTCGGCGGCGCGCTGACCGGGACCGGCGCGACCGCGCCGGATCGGCGCTTCGCCAATGGGATGTTTGCAATCTATATCGATCCGAAGGTGGTCGATCCCGCTAATTTCTTCGACGGCGAGGTGGCGCGCTACATCGCCTATTTCAAGGACACCAAGCCCGCCGCGGGCCTCGATGCGGTGCTGATTCCGGGCGAGCCGGAAGCCAAGATGCGCGCCGAACGCACCAAGAACGGTGTACCCTTGCCCGACGATACCTGGGCGGCGATAGTGAATACCGCGCGCGAAGTCGGCGTCAGCGAAGTCAGCATTCAAAGGGCCGTGGAATGATTTTTGGACGTCATTGCGAGCGCAGCGAAGCAATCTATCTAGCCGAGCGCAAACTGGATTCCTTCGTCGCTTTGCTCCTCGCAATGATGGAGTGAATGGCAAAGGAAGGAATAAAATCGTGGCCAACAACGTCAAGAAAGTCTGGGCCTCGGGCAAAGTGGTCGTCAACGCATGGCTCGCTATTCCCTCGGGCTTTTCCGCCGAAATGATCGCGCAATGCGGTTTCGACAGCGTCACCGTCGACATGCAGCACGGCGTGCAGGATTATCAGTCGATGGTGCAATGTTTCCAGGCGATGCACGGCCATCCGGTGACCCCGATGGTCCGCGTGCCCTGGAGCGAACCCGGCATGATCGGCAAGGTGCTCGATGGCGGCGCCTATGGCTTGATCTGTCCGATGATCAACACGCCGCAGGAAGCCAAGGACCTGGTGTCTTATTCCAAATATCCGCCGATGGGTGTGCGCTCCAACGGTCCGATCCGGGCAGGGATGTACGGCTCGGCCGGCACCTACCAAAAAACGGCGAACGAAGAGATCGTGCTGCTGCCGATGATGGAGACCAAGACGGCGGTCGGCAACATGGAAGCGATCCTCGACGTCGAGGGCATCGACGGCGTCTATATCGGCCCATCCGATCTCGGTTTCTCCTATGGGTTGGTGCCGAAGCTCGACCGCGACGAGCCGGAGATCCTCAAGATCTACGAGAAGATCATCAACGAGTGCGACAAGCGCAAGCTCAATCCCGGCATCCACTGCAGCGGCGCCGAAGGCGCACTGCGCGCGATCAACATGGGCTTCAGGCTGGTGACCTTGTCGAACGAGGTCGGATTGATGTCGACCTACGCAAAAATGCAGGTGGCGCAGACCCGCAAAGAATCCGGCGGCAAGGCGTAAGAGCGCGAATAGCGAATAGGGGTAGAGTAGTCTTTTCTATTCGCTATTCGCTACTCGCTATTCGCCTTCCTTTTCATGATCCGCAGCCTCAATTGAGAGAGCAAACCATGGCCCCAGCACCCGTCATCCGACTGCATCCTGACGACGGCGTGCTGATCGCACGCGCGAGCCTGCCGCAGGGCTTGGTGGTGGCCGAAGGCGTGACGACGGCTGAGCGGATTCCCGCAGGCCACAAGGTCGCGATCAAACCCATTGCAGTGGGCGAGCCGATCCGGCGCTATGGTCAGATCATCGGCTTTGCCACCGCGCCGATTTCACCCGGCCAGCATGTTCATACGCAAAATTGCGGCATGGGCGATTTTGCCAAGGACTATGCGTTCGGCGTCGACGTCAAGCCGGTGCCGAATTTCGATTGGCCTGCGACCTTCGAGGGCATCCGCCGCCCGGGCGGGGGCGTGGCGACCCGCAACTATATCGGCATCCTCACCTCGGTGAATTGCAGCGCCCATGTTGCTGGCCTCGTCGCCGATGTCTTCAAGAAGAATCCGTTCAGCGGCGACAATCCGCTGGCCGATTTTCCGAATGTCGATGGCGTGGTCGCGCTCACGCACAAGAGCGGCTGCGGCATGACGCAAGACGAGCCGCTGGCGCTGCTACGGCGTACGCTTGGCGGCTACGCGCGGCACGCGAATTTTTCCGCCGTCGTCGTGCTCGGCCTCGGCTGCGAGGTCAACCAGATCGGCGGGTTGATGAAGGAACAAAAGCTCGCCGGCCGCCTGCGCGAGCTGGAGATTCAGGAAATCGGCGGCACCCGCAAGACGGTGGAAGCCGGCATCGCCTTCGTGCGCGAGGCGCTGACCGATGCCAACAGGGTGAAGCGCGAGCCGGTCGCGGCGAGCGAATTGACGGTAGCGCTGCAATGCGGCGGCTCGGATGGTTATTCCGGCGTCTCCGCCAATCCGGCGCTGGGTGCTGCGAGCGATCTTTTGGTGCGGCACGGCGGCACCGTGATCCTGTCGGAAACCCCGGAGACCTATGGCGCCGAGCACCTGTTGACGCGCCGCGCCGTCAGCCGCGAGGTCGGCGAGAAGCTCGTCGGCCTGATGCGCTGGTGGGAGGAATATACGGCGCGGGAGGGCGCCGAGATGAACGCCAATCCGAGCCCCGGCAACAAGGCCGGCGGCCTCACCACGATCCTGGAGAAATCGCTCGGCGCGATGGCGAAAGCCGGCAGCACCAATCTCGTCGATGTCCTCAACTACGCCGAACCCGTCACCAAGAAGGGTTTTGTCTTTATGGATACGCCGGGCTACGACCCGGTGGCCGCGACCGGGCAGGTGGCCGGCGGCGCTAATCTCGTCTGCTTTACCACCGGGCGCGGCAGCGTGTTCGGCTGCAAGCCCGCGCCGTCGATCAAGCTTGCGACCAACACTGCGATGTACAAGCGCATGGAAGACGACATGGACGTCAATTGCGGCACCATTCTCGACGGCGAGGAGAGCGTGCAGCAATGCGGCCAGCGCATTTTTGATCTGATGCTGAAGACCGCGTCGGGCCAGCCCACCAAGAGCGAGAGCTTTGATTTCGGTGGCGCCGAATTCGCGCCCTGGGTGTTAGGGGCGACGATGTAAGGGCGGGTGCCTTTTCAATCGGGATACATCATGAATCGCTTCGTCATCGTCTGGGTCGTCTGCATGCTGCCACCCTTCGCCGCGTCGGCCGCAACCCCGGCGATGCCGCCGGAGGTCGCTGCCCACATCGAGGGTATGAAGAAATATTGCCGGGATGCGGGAGGCGAGCCGATCAATCTGGAAGATTCTTTCCTGGTCAGCGCTGACCTGAACGGCGACGGACAAACCGATTGGGCGATCGACGAAGCGGGTTTTAATTGTGACGGGGCCCAGAGCACTTTCGGCGGATCCGGTGGCTCACAGATTTACGTATTCGCCGGGACTCCTGGAAACAGGGCACATCAAGCGTTCGTACATGGGGCCTATGGCGGCGGCCGCGCGCCTTAAAAACGCAGAGGCTTCCGGCTGGCTCGCCTCAGTCTGTCATTTCCAGCTCAAGCCGGGCGTCTTTTTTGGTTTTGGCTTGCGATACTTCGATCGAGACCCGTTCCCCCAAAGCATTGAGATAGCCGAACAGGCGTTCGTAAGCATATCCAGCAAAATGCCCCCGCAAAAGTTTCGATACATCCGGTTGCGCCAGACCGAGCAATGATGCGGCCCTGGCCTGTGTCAGGCCTTTCGATTTGATCCGCGCTGCAATGCGCAGCACAAGGTCTGCCTTGATGGAATGCTCGGCAGCATTGGGCAGGTCGATGTCCGCAAACACGTTGCCGCTGCTCTTCGTGACCCTGACTTTTTTCATCGCTCTCTCTCCAGACTCGCTTGCCCCGCTTCTTTCAATCTGCGCTTGATCTTGTCTAGCTCTGCTTTTGGCGTCGCGATGCCCTTCTTGGATTTCTTTTGAAATGCGTGAAGCACGTAAATTACGCCTTTTATTTTCACCGTGTAAAATCAGACACGATTTCGAGAACACCAGCTCCTTTGAATTCTTTCAGCGGTTTAGCATCGGGATGTTTGCCGCCCTTTTGAGCGATGCGAAGCGCAAAGCCGATGCAATATTTGACCTCCGTTGGAAATTCGCTCAGGTCATCCCGTGAGGGGCCAACGAATTCCAGTGGTGTATCGGTCTTGCTCATCGATTTTGAGTTTATAGGATATCTACTATAGTGAGGTAGCTGTCAACCAAATGCTGACCCGGATGAGGCAGGTCCCGAAGGGCAACGCCGCGTACGGACCTGCCTCATCGATGGATCTCGCGGTATGGGCCCCCGGGCCTCCGGTGCGCTATTGCGCACTACGCGGGGGCGACGGGTGGATTTTCGCCGCCACCATAGGCATCCATTGCCCGTTGTTAGTGCTTGATGTCAGCGGCGCCCAGTGTTCTGCTTAAAAAGCTGCTGGAGCACCTGGCCTGTGTCGATCTTTGTCGCACTACACCACGTCACGCATTACCAATACGACCGACCCATCGACCTCGGCCCGCAAACCATTCGCCTGCGCCCGGCGCCGCATACCCGCACGCCGATCCTGAGCTATTCGCTCAAGGTCCTGCCCGCAAACCATTTCGTGAACTGGCAGCAGGACCCGCAAGGAAACTGGCTGGCGCGCTACGTCTTTCCCGAGAAAGCGACCGAGCTGAAAATCGAGGTCGATTTCACGGCGGAGATGATCGTCGTCAATCCCTTCGATTTTTTCGTCGAGCCCTACGCCAACAGTTTTCCGTTTCAGTATACCGACGGGCTGAAGGCAGAGCTCGCGCCTTATCTGGGGGCGTCGGAGCCCGGGCCGCTGCTTGCGGCCTACCTCGCATCCATTCCGCGCGAAGCGGACTCGACCGTCAATTTCCTGGTCGATCTCAACGCGCAATTGCAGAAAAAGATTCGCTACATCATCCGGATGGAGCCGGGCGTTCAGACGCCGGAAGAGACCCTTCGTGCAGGCGCCGGGTCGTGCCGCAACTCGGCGTGGCTCTTGATCCAGGCGCTGCGGCATCTCGGGCTCGCCGCCCGTTTCGTTTCCGGCTATCTCATCCAGTTGCGCCCGGACATCGATCCGGTCGAGGGGGCGCGCGAAGTCGAAAATGATTTCACCGATTTGCACGCCTGGGCGGAGGTCTATCTGCCCGGCGCGGGGTGGATCGGGTTCGACGTTACCTCGGGCATGCTGACCGGGGAGGGCCATATCCCGGTCGCCGCCACGCCGCATTATCGCTCGGCAGCGCCGATCTCAGGCAGCGCCGGCTCAGCCAAGGTCGAATTCGCCTTCGAGATGAACGTCAAGCGCATCCGCGAGGCGCCACGGATCACGCGGCCGTTTTCGGATCAATCCTGGGCGCGGCTCGACAGGCTCGGCGAAGAAGTCGATGCCGATCTTGGAGCGCATGACGTGCGCCTGACCATGGGCGGCGAGCCGACCTTTGTTGCGATCGACGACATGGAATCGCCGGAGTGGAATATCGCGGCCGTCGGCCCGACCAAGCGCGCGCTCGCCGACGATCTGATCCGCCGCTTGAGGACGCGGTTCGCGCCGGGTGGCTTGCTGCATTACGGCCAGGGCAAATGGTATCCCGGCGAAAGCCTGCCGCGCTGGGCGTTCGGTCTCTACTGGCGCCAGGATGGCGTGCCGATCTGGAAGAATTCCGACCTGATCGCCACCATTGAGAACCCGCGCAAGGCCGATATCGACGATGCCGAACATTTTGCCGAAGGTACTGCGAAGAGGTTGGGTGTCGATTCCGAGTTCGTGCTGCCGGCCTTCGAGGATCCCGGCCATTGGCTACAGAAGGAAGCCGGCCTGCCGCCCAACGTCGATCCTACCGACTCCAAATTATCGGATCCGGAAGAGCGCGCGCGGATGGCGCGGGTGTTCGATTCCGGCCTCAACACGCCGAAGGGCTTTGTGCTGCCGATCCAGCGCTGGAATGCGGACGCCGCGCGCTGGAAGAGCGAGCGCTGGAAACTTCGGCGCGGCAATCTGTTCCTGATGCCGGGCGATTCCCCGCTCGGCCTGCGGCTGCCGATCGCCTCGTTGCCCTATATTCCGCCCGACGACTATCCTTACATTGTGGAGCAGGATCCGCTGGAGCCGCGCGAGGAACTGCCGGTCTACGATCAGGCCGCTGCCGCGGCGGGCGCTCCGCAACAAATGGTGCAGGAGCAGCAGCCACGATCGGGCGGCGTGCGCACCGCGATGTCGATCGAAATCCGCGACGGCGTGCTCTGCGCCTTCATGCCGCCGGTGGAAAAGCTGGAGGATTACCTGGAGTTGGTGACCGCAGTTGAAGCGACCGCCGAGGAAATGCAATTGCAGGTGCATGTCGAGGGCTATGCGCCGCCTTACGATCCGCGTGTCGAGGTGATCAAGGTGACGCCCGATCCCGGCGTGATCGAGGTCAACATCCAGCCGGCAAAAAGCTGGCGCGAGGCGGTCGACATCACCTTCGGCCTTTATGAGGACGCCGCAAAGGTCCGGCTGGGGGCCAACAAGTACCTCATCGACGGCCGGCACACCGGCACCGGTGGCGGCAATCATGTCGTGGTCGGCGGCAGCACGCCAAAGGACTCGCCATTCCTGCGCCGTCCCGATCTGCTCAAGAGCCTAGTGCTGTATTGGCAGCGGCACCCGTCGCTGTCGTACCTTTTCTCAGGCATGTTCATCGGCCCTACCAGCCAGGCGCCGCGCATCGACGAGGCGCGGCATGACGGCCTTTATGAGCTGGAGATCGCGATCTCAAAAGTGCCGCCGCCAGGCGGCGAGATCCCGCTATGGCTGGTCGATCGGCTGTTCCGGCACATCCTGGTCGATATCACTGGCAACACCCACCGCGCTGAAATCTGCATCGACAAGCTCTATTCGCCCGATGGCGCGACCGGCCGGCTCGGGCTTGTTGAATTCCGCGCGCTGGAAATGCCGCCGGACCCGCGCATGTCGCTAGCCCAACAATTGCTGGTGCGCGCGCTGATCGCAAAGCTCTGGCGTGAGCCGCAAGACGGCAAATTCGTTCGCTGGGGCACCACGCTGCACGACCGTTTCATGCTGCCGCACTTCCTCTGGGCGGATTTTCTCGACGTGCTCGCCGAGCTGAAGCAATCCGGGTACGATTTTTCACCGGAATGGTATCGCGCCCAGCTCGAGTTCCGCTTTCCCGCGTTCGGCCGGGTGCATCACGGCGGTGTCGCGCTAGAATTGCGCCAGGCGCTGGAACCCTGGCACGTGCTGGGCGAGGAGGGAGCGGCCGGCGGCACCGTGCGCTACGTCGATAGTTCGGTCGAACGGCTGCAGGTCAAGGCCGAGGGCTTTGTCGAGGGCCGCCACGTCGTCTCCTGCAACGGAAGACGCGTGCCGATGACGGCGACCGGCCGCTCCGGCGAAGCGGTGGCAGGCGTCCGCTTCAAGGCCTGGCAGCCGCACTCTGGCCTGCATCCGACCATCCCGGTGCACGCGCCGCTGACCTTTGATTTGATTGACACCTGGAACGGCCGCTCGCTCGGCGGCTGCGTCTATCATGTCACCCATCCCGGCGGTCGTAATTATGAAACAAAACCGGTCAATTCTTACGAGGCGGAAGCGCGCAGGCTTGCCCGTTTTCAGGATCATGGCCACACGCCCGGCAAGATCGATCCGCCGCGCGAGGAACGCACAATTGAGTTTCCCTTGACCCTCGACTTGAGAACGCCGCTCCTGCATTGAAATAAAGATAAAGCGGGAGGGTCGGATATGGCGGGACAGGCCGGCGAAGGAGCAGCGCAAGGGAGCAAGACCCGCCCGGCCCACCGGCGCGCCGCGCAATGGACGCGCGATTATGTCCGCCTGCCGGGAATTCCCGACGAATTTATCGCCCAGGACGGCACGCCGCGCGCGGTCTGGGCGCGATTTTTCGACGCCTTCGCAACCCTTTCGCCGCCTGAAATCGAGCGGCGATTTGGCGCCGCCGACCGGCATTTGCGGGACGCCGGCGTCACCTATCGCGCGCCGGGCGAAAGCGCCGACCGGCTGTGGCCGCTCTCCCATCTGCCGCTCCTGATCGGCGAGGCCGACTGGCAGCAATTGACCGCCGGCATCGCCCAGCGCGCGCAATTGCTGGAGCTTGTGCTGTGCGATCTCTATGGCGAAGGCCGCCTGGTCGCCGAGGGCGCGATACCCGCCGCGGCGATTGCCGGCAGCACCGAATATCTGCGGCCCATTTGCGGCATCAAGCCGCCCCGCGGCCAATATTTGAACCTCTATGCCGCCGATGTCGGCCGCGGACCGGACGGCCGCTGGTGGGTGCTGGGCGACCGCACGCAGGCGCCCTCTGGCGCCGGCTACGCACTGGAAAACCGGCTGGTGCTGAGCCGCGCGTTTGCCTCGCTCTATAAATCGATGAATGTCGAGCGTGTCGCCCCGTTCTTCGAGGCGTTTCGCGATAGTTTGCGCGGCAGCGCCGATCGCGATGAGCCGCGCATCGGGCTACTGACGCCGGGCATCTTCAGCGAAACCTATTTCGAGCACGCCACGCTGGCCCGCTATCTCGGATTCCTCCTCGTCGAGGGCGACGATCTCGCCGTCTCCGGCGATCGCATTCATATCCGCACCGTCGCCGGGCTGAAGCGGCTCGACGTGTTGCTGCGCCGGGTCGACTCCAATTTTCTCGATCCCTTGGAGCTCGACGCCTCCTCGCATCTCGGCGTCCCCGGCCTGATCGATGTTTTGCGCAAGAACGGCGTGGTCGTCGCCAACATGCCGGGCTCGGGCGTGCTCGAGGCCCGCGCGCTGCTCGGCTTCCTGCCGAGCCTCTGTCGTCGTTTCCTCGGCGAAGACCTGAAGATGCCGCATATCGCGACCTGGTGGTGCGGCCAGAGGGCTGCCCGCGAGGAAGTGCTGTCGCGGCTCGACGAAATCGCGATCGAGGGCGCCTACGGCAGGAGCGTGCCGGGTTTCCAAAGCAACGGGCCGGTGCTGGCGGGCGAATTGCCGCCGGCCGAGCGCGAGCGGCTCAAGGCCGCGATCAACGAGCGCGGCATCGACTTTGTCGGCCAGGAGCTGGTGCGGCTGTCGACGATGCCGGTGTGGGATCAGGGGCGGATCACGCCGCGCCCGTTCGTGCTGCGCGTCTTTGCGGCGGCAACCCCGAACGGCTGGACCATCATGCCGGGCGGCTTCTGCCGGATCGCCGAACAGCTTGACGCCCGCGCGGTATCGATGGGCGACGGCGCGCGGGCAGCCGACGTCTGGGTGGTCTCCGACAAGGCGATCTCGACCGCGACGCTGCTGCCGGCGGTCGATACGGTGCGGATCAGGCGCATCGCCGGCGTGGTCCCGAGCCGCGCCGCCGACAATCTGTTCTGGCTCGGCCGCTATCTCGAGCGCGCCGAGGCGACGTTGCGGCTGATACGGGCGCTGGGGACGCCGACGCGCGATCCCGGCAAGGGGCTGTCGACCGCACTGCATTCCGTGGAGCGCATCCAGCGCCTGCTCGTGACCTGGGGCGCAACCTCGCTGGCGACGCGGGCGCAGCCGGCCCGGATCGTCGCCGAGGCGCTGCAGAGTTCGGAGAGATTCGGCTCCGCGCTGTCGCTGGTGCGCGCGGCCCAGCACACCGCGACCTCCTTGCGTGAGCGCCTTTCGCCGGACGCCTGGCAGGTCATCACCGAGATGGTGGAGCGCCTGGCCGAGGAGGTCGAGGACGACGATGGCGTCGTCAGCGCCGCCGAATTGACATTGCAGGAGCTTGCGAGCTTTGCGGGCCTCGCGCAGGAAAACATGAACCGGGCGGCGGGCTGGCGGTTTCTGGAAATGGGCCGCCGCGCCGAGCGCGCCATCAACACCGTGCGTTTCGCGCGCCAATTCGCCTATGACGAAGCCGGCGACGAGGACCTCGACGTGCTCCTGACCCTGGTGGATTGCCAGATCACCTATCGCTCGCGTTATCTGGTCGGGCCGCTGCTCGCCCCGGTACGCGATCTCGCCGTGCTCGATCCGTATAATCCGCGCTCGGTGGCGTTCCAGGTCTCCGCGCTGAACGAGCACATCGCCGCCCTTCCAAGCCTGAAGGAGCATGGCCTGATCGAGCGGCCGCAACGCCTTGCGGTGGCGCTACAGGCGACGCTCGCGACCACCGAGGCCGAGGCGCTCGAGGCCAAGACACTGTTCGTACTGGAACAGGATCTGCTGACGCTGGCCGAGGCCATCGGATTGCATTACTTTCCGCACGGACCCAACGCCAGCCGGCCCGAAAAGCTGACGGGCCTCGCGTGATCTACGACATCCGCCACGTCACCACCTATTCTTACGAACATCCGGTGAGCTTCGCGCGCTGCTCGCTGCGGCTGGAGCCGAGGAGCGGCGACGGACAGGAACTTCTCTCGCACAGCGTCGAGATCAGGCCGCGGCCGGCGGACCGCACCGCGCGTTATGATTTCTTCGGCACCCACACCGAGAGCGTGCTGATCGAAACGGCGCATCGCCATTTGCGCATCGATTCCCGCTCGCGGGTCAAGGTTACCCGCCAGGCTTTGGATCGCGCGGCGCCAAGCCCGGCATGGGAGACCGTTCGCGGCGCAGCCTTTGAGGCCACCAGCCTGGGGCCTTCCTCGCCGATCGGTTATGTCTTTGCGAGCCCGCTGGTGCCGGTGCTTAGCCCCGTCACCGCCTATGCTTCGGTAAGCTTTCCGAAAGGCAGCGGGATCCTTGCCGGCGCGGTCGATCTGATGCACCGGATTCGCAACCAGTTCAAATACGATCCCAAGGCGACCGTCATCTCGACACCGCTTGAGGAGGTGCTCGAGAAGCGCCACGGCGTTTGCCAGGACTTTGCCCATCTGATGATCGCTGGCTTACGTGGGCTGGGCCTGCCGGCGGCCTATGTCTCCGGCTATCTGCGCACCATCCCGCCGCCCGGCAAGCCGCGCCTGCAGGGCGCGGACGCGACCCATGCCTGGGTCTCGCTCTGGTGCGGCGAGGGGCTCTCCTGGATCGGCTTCGATCCGACCAACGACCTTCTGGTCGAGAACGATCACATCGTGCTGGCGGTCGGGCGGGATTTTTCCGACGTCTCGCCGGTCGACGGCATCATCGTCGGCTCGCGCAAGCAAAAGCTCGGCGTCGCCGTCGATGTGCTGCCGGTGGAGTGAGGGGGAGGCGATCGCCGACCCTCACGCACAATTTCCAATTCATATTTCAAAGAGCCTACTCTGACGTCGTCGCCCGGCTTGACCGGGCGATCCAGTACGCCGTGGCTTTTCAATTTGATCTCGACGTCTCTGGAATACTGGATCGCCCGCTTTCGCGGGCGATGACAGCTACCGATTCAAATTTCAAAGAGCCTATTGCGATCGTCATTCCGGGATGGTCCCAACGTATGCTTTCTCGGTTTCACGCTCATTTTCATGCTGCTTGCCAAGGTAACGGTTTGGCTCTCCCGGAAGACTTGATCGGGCGCGAGTTCCGGCGCATTTCTTGATACGCCGGAGCCGCCGTGGCCGATCTCAATCTGCCAGGATGTAGACATCACGAAGCTGCTTTTGCATCTGCTCGATACGCTTGACGCAGTCGGGATATGCGTTTCGATCGCGGTGGGCGATTACGACTGTCCATCCGGCATCGCTCGGTACAATCGCCATTTTGATCGATCCGGGGCAGTCCGAAAATGCCGATAGCTTGTCCCGAAAAATCCAGATCAGGTCGGTGTTCGAAATTCTTTTCTTGGCCACAAAAAACCCTCTCAAAAGACACCGAGACTTTGAGCAGGGATGAAAACAATACAACCAGGATCGCGATTTAACCTAACAAGTCAACCTTACCTTCTGCTCGAGAACGATCACATCGTGCTGGCGGTCGGGCAGATTTTTCCGACGTCTCGCCGGTCGACGGCATCATCGTCCGGCTCGCGCAAGCAAAAGCTCGGTGTCGCCGCTGATGTGCTGCCGGTGGAGTGAGGCGGGATCTACTTGCTCACCAAGGCCCATGCGTGGACGCTGGCCTGCTTTACCGCGATGAAACGGCAGAAATCCCAGACGATTGAAGGAAACGTTCCTTAACACTTCGGATACGCTACGCAGAAGGCCGTCAGCGGGTGCGAAGTCCGACAACCTTAGGGCGGCCCAGCCGCTTTAGTGCATAATTCGGAACCCCCAAGATGGTATCGAATTCATCGCTCGTGAGGCGTACCGGCCTATCCACTCCAGTCTCCTTAGCCGCGTTTGACGCGCCGGACATGGAGGTTCGCGCCTTACGCCACTTTCCGCCCGTCCGCCTCCGCGCGCAGATTGTGGAAGAATTTATCGACCTCGCGCGACAGGGTTTCCGCCGTCGAAGTCAGGTCGATGGACGCCGACAACACCGACGCCGCGGCGGTGTTGGTCTGGCCGATGGCATCGCGGAGCGAGGCGATGTTCTCGACCAGCGTCGCGTTGCCCTCGGCAGCCGCTTGCGCATTGACCGATATCTCGCGGGTCGCCGCATCCTGCTGCCCGACGGCGCCGGCGATGTTCGACGTGGCATCGTTGATGTCGCGCACCGCGCCGCCGATCTCACGCACCGCATCGACCGCATTGCGCGTCGACGCCTGGATCAGGTTGACATTCTCGGCGATCTCGGCCGTGGCCTTCGCGGTCTGCCCGGCGAGCGCCTTGACTTCGTGCGCCACCACCGCAAAGCCGCGGCCGGCTTCGCCGGCGCGCGCGGCCTCGATGGTCGCGTTCAGCGCCAGCAAGTTGGTTTGCTCGGCGATCGTCTGGATCAGGGTGAGGACGCCGTCGATCCGCTGGGTGGCGGCCGCGAGGCTTTCGATTTCGTTGATCGATTTCTCGGTCCGCAGACCGGTTTGCTCGACGGCGCTGGCGGACTGGCGAACCTGCCGGCCAATTTCCTGCACCGAGGCGGACAGTTCCTCGGTGGCGCCGGCGACGGCCGATACGTTGCTGGAGGCCCGCTCGGTCGCGTCGGCGGCGGTGACCGCGCGCCCCTCGGCGTGCGACGTCACGCGGGTAATGGACTGCGCGGTATTGCGCATGTTCGACGCATTGTCGGTAACGGCGCGCAGCACGGCTCCGATCGCGCCGCGGAACGCTTCGACCGAGGTTTCGATGTGCCGGGCGCGCGCTTCACGGGCTTTCGATTCGGTCGAGACCTCGGAATTGAGCTTGCGGTTGCGATCCATCGCTTCCTGGAAAATCCGGATGGCGCGGGCCAGCGCACCGATCTCGTCGGCACGATCGTGGTAGGGAACCTCGACATTCTCGGCTCCCTCGGCGACCTGCCTGATCGTCGTGGTGATCGCGGAAAGCGGACGCGCGATCGAACGCGAGATGATGACGACGCCAAGGCCGACCAGCAGCAGCACGAAGCCGCCGATGCACGTCAGGACGAAGGCCAGTTGCTGGTTGACGTCGGTTTGCCGGGCGATCCGCTTGCCGCGTTCGGCATAGACCTTGGAGAGCGCCTCGAGGTCCTTGTTGAGGGCTGAACGGACGGCGCGATTGGCGTCGTTGTCGCCCCACTCGCGGCCTGCGGCGGGGCTGACCTCGATCGCGCGGCGAACCAGCTCCTTGCGGAAGTCGACGAACTGTTCGATGCGCTTCTTGAAGGTGGCGAATTGTTCGGCATCGTCGGCCTGGACGATGGATTCCCAGTTCTTGACGACGGCAAGGATCTGGTCGTTGAACTTGAGCAGCCCGTCGCCGAACTTCTTCACGGCGCCGGCTTCGCTCGACATGTAGACGCCGCGGGATTCCATCACGACCGCATAGACCAGCGAGTTGACACGCTCGACATTCAGCGCGTCGCGGCCGGCGATCTCGATGACTTTCGTGAGCTCCCCGCTCTGGCGGGTGTTGTAGTCGGACAGCGCGGTCATCGCCGCCGTCAGAAGCGCAAATAGCGCGAATATCGAGTAGAGCCTCGTCGCGAGCGAAAGTCTGGACGTCATCGAACCGATGGAATAGCGATTTTGGGATTTCATGATGACGTCATGCGGCCGTTCGAAGCTGTCGGCCAGCAGGGTCGGCCGTCTAGAAATTATGCGGGATGTTAATGGAGAATCCCTTAACGCACGGGGAATTTGGCGGCCGCCGATGGCTGCAAGATATGTTATTGACACCAATTACTTATGGGAGAAGCTGGGCCCTTCAAGGCGAAGCGGAAGCAGGGCTTCAATCAAGGCGGCCCTTGAAGGTGCACTGTCGCAACAGCCCAAGGCGAGCGTGCCCGCCGGTGCTAGCATCAAAGCCGGCGCTCGGTTTAGGGCGCTGATGGTCGGGAGCCACCATGGTCTATCGCCACGCCATCGATGCCACCACCTATACGTTCGGCGACCTGCGCGATCTCCTCGCCAAGGCGACGCCACCGCGCTCCGGCGATCGTCTGGCGGGAGTTGCGGCCGAAAGCGCCGAGCAAATGGTCGCCGCGCGGATGGCGCTTGCCGATGTTCCACTCCAGCAATTCCTCAACGAGGCCGTCATCCCCTACGAGGAGGATGAGGTCACCCGCCTGATCCTCGATAGCCACGACGGCCCGAGCTTTGCCGCCATATCGTCGCTGACCGTGGGTGAATTCCGCGACTGGCTTTTGTCCGATGCCGCAACAGTCGAAACGCTGAAGAAGACGTCACGCGGGATGACGCCGGAAATGGCCGCGGCGGTCTCAAAGCTGATGCGCAATCAGGATCTCATCCTGGTCGCGAAGAAGTGCGAGGTAACAACCGGCTTTCGCAACACAATCGGGCTGCGCGGGCGGATGAGCGTGCGGCTGCAGCCCAATCATCCTTTCGACGACTTGAAGGGCATCACGGCCTCGATCCTTGACGGTATCCTCTTGGGATCGGGCGATGCCTGTATCGGCATCAATCCGGCAAGCGACGATCCGGCCGTGATCGGCCGGCTGCTGCGCCTGCTCGATGAGATCATCGGCCGCCTGCAGATTCCGACACAGGGCTGCGTTCTCACCCATGTGACGACGACGCTCGGATTGATCGCCGACGGCGCGCCGGTCGATCTGGTGTTTCAATCGATTGCGGGAACTGAAGCCGCCAACCGCAGCTTTGGCGTCGATCTGGCGCTGCTGCGGCAGGCCCGTGATGCCGGACTGTCGCTGCGGCGGGGGAGCGTCGGGGCGAACCTGATGTATTTCGAGACCGGGCAGGGCTCGGCGCTTTCGGCCAATGCCCACCATGGCGTCGATCAGCAGACCTGCGAGGCGCGCGCTTACGCGGTCGCGCGCGCCTTCGATCCGCTGCTGGTCAACAGCGTGGTCGGCTTCATCGGTCCGGAGTATCTCTATGACGGCAAGGAAATCATCCGCGCAGGCCTCGAGGACCATTTCTGCGGCAAGCTGCTCGGCCTGCCGATCGGCGTGGACGTCTGTTACACCAATCACGCCGAGGCCGACCAGGACGACATGGATAATCTCCTGACCCTGCTCGCGGCCGCCGGCGTGACCTTCATCATGGGCGTGCCGGGGGCCGACGACGTCATGCTGAACTATCAGTCGACCTCGTTCCACGATGCGCTCTATGTCCGCGACCTCTTCGGTCTGAAGCGGGCGCCCGAGTTCGACGACTGGCTGGTTCGCACCGGGCTTGCCGACGCCGATTTCCGCCTTGCCGGCAACGCCGGGCTGCTACCCGATTTCGCGTCGCGGCTGATCGCCTAGCGCGCGTTTAAGGTCGAACCGACGCAACCATTGATGCGTCCGAAGGTTAGAGCAGTTGCCACAATGTTGAGGAATTTCTGGAACAGGCTTGTGGCGCATGCTTATCTTGTTCAGTCTGTGCGAGGCTTTGCAGAGGAAGTTTAATGAGAGTTGAGAGTATCGAGGCACGTCGGCATATCCTGTGCGTCTTTCCGCGCTATACGTCCTCGTTCGGTACGTTCGAATATTCCTATCCCCTGACCGACGGCGTGCGGGCGTTCATGCCGCCGCAGGGCCTTTTGCTGATTGCCGCCTATCTCCCGGAAAATTGGCCGGTCCGCTTCGTCGACGAGAACATCCGCAACGCGACGAAGGAAGACTTCGAGTGGGCGGAAGCGGTATTCGTCTCCGGCATGCACATCCAGCGTCAACAGATGAACGACATCTGCCGCCGGGCGCACGCGTTCGATCTGCCGGTCGCGATCGGCGGCCCTTCGGTAAGCGCCTGCCCGGACTACTATCCCTCGTTCGATTATCTTCATGTCGGCGAGCTCGGCGATGCGACCGACGAACTGCTTGCGCGGCTGGCGCGCGATTGCTCCCGCCCCGAACAGCAAGTGGTCCTGACGACCGCCGATCGCGTGCCGATGACGGAGTTTCCAATTCCCGCCTACGAGCTCGCCGAGATGAAGAAGTATCTCCTCGGCAGCATCCAGTACTCGAGCGGCTGTCCCTATCAGTGCGAATTCTGCGACATCCCAGGCCTTTACGGCCGCAACCCGCGCCTCAAGTCGCCGCAGCAGATCATCGCCGAAATCGAAAAGCTGCGCCAATGCGGAATGACCGACACGGTCTATTTCGTCGACGACAATTTCATCGGCAACCGCAAGGCGGCGGTGGATTTGCTGCCGCACCTGATCGAATGGCAAAAGAGAAACGGCTATGTGATGCGCTTCGCCTGCGAGGCGACGCTTAATATCGCCAAGCGGCCGGAAATCCTCGAGAAGATGCGGGAGGCGTTTTTCGTCACCATCTTCTGCGGCATCGAGACCCCCGATCCTGACGCCCTGAAGGCGATGCAAAAGGACCACAACATGATGGTGCCGATCCTGGAGGGGGTGCGCACCATCAACAGCTACGGCATGGAAGTCGTCTCCGGCATCATCATGGGTCTGGACACCGACAAGCCGGGGACCGGCGAGGCGCTATTGTCGTTTATCGATGAATCCAGGATTCCGCTTCTGACCATCAACCTGCTGCAGGCGCTGCCGAAGACCCCGTTGTGGGATCGCCTCGAGCGCGAGAAACGGCTTGTCCTTGATGACGACGGCCGCGATTCCAATGTCGATTTTCTGTTGCCCTACGACGACGTGCTGGCGGCGTGGAAGAAATGCATGGAGGCCGCCTACCAGCCGGAAAGACTCTATGCGCGCTTCCAGCATCAGTGCGACTACACCTACGCCAACCGCCTGAAGGTGGCGGTCAGCCCGGAACTGAAGACCTGGGCCAATATCAGGCGCGGGCTGATCATGCTCCGCAACATCATCTGGAAGGTGGGCATCCTCGGCGACTACAAGCGGGTGTTCTGGAAGTTCGCGCTGGGACGCCTGCGCCACCGCGACATCGAAGGCCTGCTCGGGCCGGCGCTGATCGCCCATCATCTGATCGTGTTCGCGCGCAAGGCTTCCAGCGGTCAGCAGAACGCCTCGAACTATTCGCTGCGGCTGCGCGAGGCGTCGGTCCCTGCCGAGTAAGGTGAAATGAACACGCCGGCGCCGCCGTGCCGTTCGATGATGGACCTGCGGAAGCTGACGCCGGCGCGCGTCGGTCTCGGCCGCGCCGGCGCGAGCCTGCCGACCACGGCGTTGCTCGCATTCACTCTCGACCACGCGCGCGCCCGCGACGCCGTCCATGCCGCCTTCGATGCGCAGGTCCTGATCGCAGCTCTCGGCGACCTCGGTCTTGAAGCCTGCAATGTCAGGAGCCGCGCCGGCAACCGCGCCGACTATCTCAGGCGTCCCGATTTGGGGCGCAGGCTTGACCAGGCCTCGCAGCAGGTCCTGGTGAGCAAGAGCGGCGGGGCGGGCCAGCTCGCGCTCGTGATCGGCGATGGGCTGTCGCCGAGGGCCGTTCATGCCCATGCGATCGAACTGGTCCGCGGCCTCATTCCGCAACTCGCGGCCGACGGGATCAAGCTCGCCGGCGTCGCGGTGGCAACGGGTGCGCGTGTCGCGCTTGGCGATGAGATCGGCGCCATCCTTGGGGCACGGATGGTCGTTATGCTGATCGGCGAGCGGCCGGGCCTGTCGGCTCCGGATAGTTTGGGGGCCTACCTGACCTTCGCGCCGCGCGTTGGCCTCTCCGATGCGGAGCGCAATTGCGTTTCGAACATTCACCGCGCGGGATTAAGCTACGATGAGGCCGCCTACAAGATCGCTTGGCTGATCCGCCAAGGCCTCGCAAGGCAAGTGACCGGGGTGGCGCTGAAGGATGAGAGCGGCGACCGAACGCCGCAGTGCATCACTTAGAATTAAATCAGGCCGTCCGGTGATAATTCAGCGACTTGAGGTCGGAAATCGCCGCATCGAGGCGTTTTTTGCGCTATGGGGTGTGCTTGCGAGTCTCGGCTGAGACCTGCTAAACGGGGCCTGACAATTTTCTGCATGTTATCAAGGGCTAGCGCCGACCAGACACGGCCAATTCAGGTCTTAGCCGCGCACCCCCAGAACTTAAGCGATAAAACCTGAGCCCAAAGACTTGAGCCCATGTGAGAACTGGACAGAGCATGCTCGAAAAAATCCGCGACAATGAAATCCATGTCGAGATGGTCGAGGAGCCGCCCACCAAGAGCATCGCGTTCGGGCTGGAGCGGATCGGCCTGATCCCGATGAAGGCGCCGATCCTGTCCTGCATCGTTCTCGTCGGGCTGATCATCGGCGCGATCTTCGGTATCGACCGCATCAAGATCGACAATTCGCTGAGCCAGTTGTTCCGTTCCAATTCCAAGGACTACAAACAATACGAGGCGGAAACCAAGCGCTTCCCGGCGACCGAATTCGACGTGCTGGTGGTGGTCGAAGGCAAGACGCTGCTGTCGCGCCCCAATCTCGAGAAGTTGCGCGATCTCGTCACCGACCTGCAGCTCGTCGAGGGCACGCGCGGGATCATTTCGCTGTTCTCGGCGCGACAGGCGCCGGCCCCGGGCAAGCTGCCGGCGGCGCTGTTCCCCTCGGACCTGCCGGAAGGCGCCGAGTACGCCAAATTCATCGAGACCGTCAAGACCAACGAGATCATCCGTGGCAAGCTGTTGTCCGAAGACGGCACGCTGGCGCTGATCGTGCTGGCGCTCGAACCCGAGGTGGTCGCGAGCAACAAGCTCACCAAGACGATCGGCGATATCCGCAAGCTGATGAAGGACGATCTCGCGGGCAGCGGGCTCAACGCGGAATTATCCGGCGTTCCGGTGATGCAGCTCGAAATCCGCAACGCGGTCGAGCGCGACGGCTTGACCTACAACATCCTGGGCATCCTGGCCGGCTGCATCATCGCCATCGTCTTCTTCCGCAAGATATCGTTCATGATCGCGGCCGCCTTCCCGCCGCTGATCGCGATCCTGCTCGCGCTCGGCGGCCTCGGCTGGGCGCATTTCAACCTCAACATGTTCCTGAACGTGATGACGCCGCTGATCATGGTGATCAGTTTTTCGGACTCGATGCAGCTCACCTTCGCCGCGCGCGACCGCCTGATCGCCGGCCAGGACAAATTCACCGCGTTCAAGAACGCCGTGCTGGTGGTAGGACCCGCCTGCGTGCTCACTCACGGCACCGCGGGCATATCGTTTATCGCCCTGCAGTTCTCCGACTCCGACCTGATCCGGAAGTTCGGCGAGGCGGGACTTGCCGCCACCATCATCGCGCTGATCGCGGTGCTCTCGCTGGTGCCGGTGTTCGGCGTGCTGTTCGTACGCAACGAGAAAGTGTTTGCCGTCAAATTCCAGAGCGCCGACGTCGGCGTTCAGGCGCTGCGTAACTTTTGTTACTGGATCGCGGTGCGCATGGTCTCGAGGCCCGGGCTGTTCAGCCTGATCGCCGTGCTGTTCGTCGGCGGCCTGGCGGTGATCTATTCCCAGCTTGAGCCGCGTTACCGGCTCGCCGACCAGGTGCCGGACAAGCAGCAGGCGGTGGCCGCAAGCGGACGCCTCGACGCCAAGCTCACCGGCGCCAATGCGATCGACGTGCTGATCGAATTCCCCAAGGGCGCCTCGCTATATGCTCCCGATACGCTGCAAACCATCGCCGACGTTCACACCGCGGTCGAAAAGCAGGCGGGTGTCGGCAATGTCTGGTCCCTGGAGACGCTGCGGCGGTGGCTTGCGGAAAAGGCCGGAAGTGGCGACGTCGCGACCTTGAAGGAATATGTCAACGTTATCCCTGAGTACCTCGTGCGGCGCTTCATTTCCGCCAATCAGGATGCCGTGGTGGTGTCGGGCCGGGTTCCCGATCTCGATTCAAGTCAGATTCTTCCCGTCGTCGAGAATCTCGATCATGCGCTCGATACGGTGCGCACGCAGCATCCCGGCTACGAGATCGCAGTGACCGGCCTTTCCGCGATCGCCGCGCGCAACAGCGCCAATATGATCGAGAAACTCAATCGCGGGCTGACCGTCGAATTCGCGCTCGTCGCCATGTTCATCGGGCTCGCGTTCCGTTCCTTTGTCGTGATGTTCGCCTGCATCCTGCCCGGCATTTTCCCGGTGGTGCTTTCGGGCACCGTGCTTTATGCACTGGGCGAGGGGCTGCAATTTGCCAGCGTTGTTGCGCTGACGGTGTCGTTCGGCCTCGGCCTTTCGGCGACGATCCACTTCCTCAACCGCTTGCGGCTCGAGAGCAAACCCGGCGTCACCTCGGCCGTCGCGGTCGAGCGCGCGACCGTGCTGGTCGGCCCAGCGCTGATCCTGACCACGGTGGTGTTGGCCTGCGGATTGGTGGTGACGGTGTTCTCCGACCTGCCGTCGCTGCGCCTGTTCGGCTGGCTCAGCGCGTTCGCGATGGTCGCGGCACTGGCCGCCGACCTCTTCATCCTGCGGCCGACGGCGATGTTCCTGATCAATCTGTCGGAACGGATCCGCGGGGCGCGCGCCAAATCGCTTTAGAAGGCGCTTTAGTCAAGTCCCTTTGGTCAAGTCGCTTTAGCCTTGGCGCTTTAGTCACCAGGCAAAAGCCCCGGTCCTGATCGCATCAGAACCGGGGCTCAAAGCCACACAAAGTAATCAATCGAGATCGAGATCCGCGGCGGCGTCAGCCCTTCACCATCGTGATGTTGACGCCCCTGATCTCGCCCTTGGAGTTGATCTGCACGGTCTGCCTGTTGCCGGAGGTCTTCAACGTGAGGTTGGCGGCAAAGCCGTTGGCCTCGACGAAGACTTCGATCTGGCCGCCGCCCGCGGTGCCCTGCAGGTTGCCGAAGATATTGCGGCTGGCTTCGCTCCAGTTGCCGGAGATACGGTCGCCCTGGCTCGTGACATCGCTGGTCAGATCGAATTTGTAGCTGTCGCTCGCACAGTGCAGGCTCTGCTTCAACCCCAGTCCGGTGCCGTTGACCTTGTAGTCCGCCTTGCAGCGGATGCGTTCGGTGGTGCCGTCCGACAGCGCGACCGTTCCGTTGCCGGACCAGGCGCCGTCGAAACCGGCGAACGGTCCTGACTGGGCATGGCCCATCGACACCGACAACAACAATGCAGCGCCGACGCCGGCAGCCTTGATCGCCTGTCCGTACAGGCTGGAACCAAACCGTTTCATATCGAGTTTCCCATTCAAATCTTGACGTTCTAATCAGATACGTCTCGCCGCATCGAGGTTTAGTGTCGCCGCAGTGTGTTAGGTTCAAATGACGCGCCGCCGCCGGACTCCGCAGGCCGAAGACCCGACGAAGGTTTTTTGGCTCCGCAAAATCAAAACCTGTCGGATTTTTGCGAAGTTGTCTGCAAGGCCCATGTAACGTTGCGCGGGCCTTGCCCGCAACAGCCAATTGCAAAAAATCCCAACGTCCGAAAAATTACGTAAAATCAGTGCGTTAAGAGTGAGGGCGGATTGACCTTCCATCCATCCCGTGTATCGGTCTGGCCGCCGTAAATTTGGCCGTATTACCAGTGCTTCTGCTCGCGAGGTGCGGCATCCCGCGCACGTGCAATCCGAATGGTCCGTTCCGCTCATCGCTTTTTATCGGGAAGCGGAACTCTCTGCCGTCAGAATGAAGGAACAAGATGCAAAAGTTTTTCCTGGCACTCGCCCTGTTATCGCTATCGCTTTCCAATGGGGCTTTCGCCCAGCAAATCGCCCCGCAGCGCAGCGGCACGCCGGAGGAGCAGAAGGCTTGCGCGCGCGACGTGCAGCGCCATTGCCGCCCGGTGATGGATCAGGGTGACTTCACGGTTCTGGCGTGCCTGCAGCAAAATCGTCCCAAGATTTCCGCCGCGTGCGATGCGGTGCTGAAAACTCACGGACAATAGCGGGCGCGTTCGCGCCCCTTCATCGGCCACCGCCGGCGGCATCGGATGCGTTCCAAGGCCTGCCGCGAGCAGCAGATAGCATTGGTTTTGGCGTCGTATTCCCCTATATGGGTCTGCGATGCCCATTGCATGCGCGCAAAATACGGCGCCATGCGAAACCTCTCTGCTTGGACAATTTTGACCGGTTCTTGATGACAAGCGCGAGCGAATTGCGGTCCGGCAAGGGACACCGCGATGAGAACTTTCCGGTCGCCTCGTGGATCATTCATCCGCGTCACCGGGCGCTGATCCTGGCATTCTACAATTTCGTCAGGACCGCCGACGACATCGCCGACCACGCGACGCTCGCAGCCCAGGACAAGCTCGCTCTTCTCGATCTGCTCGAAGCCGAGCTCGTCGGCAAAGGCGACACCCAGCCCGAGGCCGTCAGACTGCGGCGCGCGCTGGCGGAAAGGTCGATGCCGCCGCGCCACGCCCTCGACGTGTTGATCGCCTTCCGGATGGACGTGACCAAGCTTCGTTACGAGAACTGGGACGAACTCATTCACTATTGCCGTTATTCGGCGATGCCGGTCGGGAGGTTCATGCTCGACGTCCATGGCGAGAGCACCTCGACCTGGGCGGCGTCGGACGCGCTATGTGCGGGGCTGCAGATCAACAATCATCTGCAGGACTGCGGCAAGGACTATCAAAGCCTCAATCGCGTCTACCTGCCGCGCGATGCGCTGCAAGCAGCGGGTGCTTCGCCCGAGGCGCTCGGCGGGGTGAGGGCGCCTGCGCCATTGCTGCAATGTCTGCATTCGCTTGCCGCGCGGACGGAGCTGTTGCTGGGCGAGAGCAAATCGCTTGCCGCCGAAGTGAAGGATTTTCGGCTCGGGCTCGAGATCTCGGTGATCCAGGCGTTTGCCGACAGGATCGTCCGGCTTCTCAAGGTGCGCGATCCCTTGAGCGAGCGGGTGCATCTCAACCCGATCGAACTGCTCGCCTTCAGCAGCCGTGGCGTCGCCGGCGAGATGGCCCGCCGCGCGATCGGTCGCCATCCCCAATCCAGACCGGCGGCCGGCGCATGACGCTCGAGGCGACCGCCACCAATGCGAACTACGGCACGACCGCCTCCGGCAGCTCGTTCTACGCCGCGATGCGCATCCTGCCGCGCGAGCAGCGCGAGGCGATGTTCCAGATCTACAGCTTTTGCCGGCAGGTCGACGACATCGCCGATTCCGAAGGCCCGCGGGGCGAGCGTTTGGCCGCACTCCAGCAATGGCGTAACGATATCGACGCGCTTTATCAGGGCCATCCTCCGGCGCGATTGAAGGACTATGCCGCCTCGGTTCGGCTGTTCGACCTGCAGCGCGCGGATTTCCTGGCCGTGGTCGACGGCATGGAAATGGACGTGCCGCAGGACATCAGGGCGCCGGATCTTGCCACGCTCGATCTCTATTGCGACCGCGTCGCCAGCGCCGTCGGGCGATTGTCGGTGCGGGTATTCGGCCTCGCCCAGGATGATGGCATTCGGCTTGCGCATCATCTTGGCCGGGCCCTGCAACTCACCAATATCCTGCGCGATATCGATGAAGATGCCGCGATCGGCAGGCTCTATCTGCCGCGCGAGGGTTTGCTGCGCGCCGGCATTGCCAGCGACGACCCGCTCAAAGCGACATCCGATCCTGCGCTGCCTGAAGCCTGCGCGGCGCTGGCCGAGCGGGCGCGGGAGCATTTTGCGCAAGCCGATGAGGTCATGGCGCGCAATCCACGCCGGGTCGTGCGGGCGCCCCGGATCATGTCGAAGTACTATCGCGCCATACTGGCATTGCTGGTGGCCAGGGGATTTTCGGCGCCGCGTGCGCCGGTCCGCGTGAGCAAGCTCACGCGCCTTGCCATCGTCCTGCGCTACGCCTTCATCTGATGCGACAGACCGTTCATATCATCGGCGCCGGAATTTCCGGTCTCTCGGCGGCGGTGCGGCTGGCGAACGCGAATTGCCGCGTGCATGTCCATGAGGCGACCCAGCAGGCCGGCGGCCGCTGCCGTTCCTATTTCGATGCGGCGACCGACCTGACCATCGACAACGGCAACCATCTCCTGCTGTCGGGCAATCGCCACGCGCTGGCTTATGCGAGGTCGATCGGCACCGAGGCAGGGCTGGTCGGGCCGCGGCGCGCGCAATTCCCGTTTGTCGATCTGTCGACCGGGCAGCGCTGGCAGCTCGATCTCGGCGAAAGCCGATTGCCGCTATGGGTGTTCGACGAGACTCGACGCGTCCCCGATACCGGTGTGATCGACTACCTCGCGCTTATGCCGCTGATTTGGGCATCGACCGGCAGGCTGGTCGGCGATGCCATCCCCTGCAAGGGCACGCTGTACGATCGCCTGGTGCAGCCGCTGCTGCTCGCGGCGCTGAACGTCGACCCGCCCGAGGGCTCCGCCGGCCTCGCCGGCGCGGTGGTGCGGGAGACCCTGCTCGCGGGCGGACAGGCTTGCCGGCCGCTGGTCGCCCGCGAAGGCTTGAGCGCGGTTCTGGTCGAGCCGGCGATCAAGCTGTTGCAGGACAAGGGCGCCAGCATTCAGTTTGGCCATGAGCTGCGCGAGCTCGTCTTTCCGGCGGACCGAGTTGGCGCATTGAGGTTCGGCGCCGACGACCATGTCGCGATCCGGCCCGACGATGCCGTCGTGGTCGCCGTTCCGCCGCGCTCCGCGGCCTCGCTGCTGCCCGGCCTTAAAACCCCATCCAAATTCCGCGCCATCGTGAACGCCCATTTCCGTTTCGATCCGCCGCAAAATGCACCGCCCGTTCTCGGGGTTGTCGGCGGACTGGTGGAGTGGCTGTTCGCCTTTCCGCGGCGGCTGTCGGTCACCATCAGCAATGGCGACCGGCTGGTGGACATGCCGCGCGAAGAGCTCGCGCAAGCGATCTGGTGGGACGTCTGCAGGGCCGCCGGCGTCGCGGGTGAATTGCCGCCATGGCAGATCGTTCGCGAGCGCCGCGCCACCTTCGAGGCGACGCCCGAGCAGAATGCGCTGCGTCCGCGGGCGGTTACACGCTGGAAAAACCTGTTCCTCGCCGGCGATTGGACTGATACCGGGTTGCCTGCCACGATCGAGGGTTCTGTACGTTCCGGAAACCGTGCCGCCGATCTGGTTCTTGAAATGAAGCAGGCCTGAGCAGGCCGACATTGGGGATGTCGAGCGAAATGCAATCCGACAATCACAGCATGGCAGTCGATCCCGCAGCACTGGAGCCCGCCATCGCCGCGGCGACGAAGGCGTTGCTTTCCTATCGCCGGGGGGACGGACATTTCGTGTTCGAGCTGGAAGCCGATTGCACGATCCCTGCGGAATATGTGCTGCTGCGCTATTATCTCGGCGAGCCGGTCGACGCCGTGCTGGAGGCCAAGATCGCCAATTACTTGCGCCGCATCCAAGGCGCCCATGGCGGCTGGCCGCTGGTGCAGGACGGCCCCTTCGAGATGAGCGCGAGCGTCAAATCCTACTTCGCGCTGAAGATGATCGGCGATCCCATCGACGCGCCGCACATGGTGCGGGCGCGCGAGGCCGTCCACGCCCATGGCGGCGCCGTCAACAGCAACGTTTTCACCCGCTTCTTGCTGGCTGCGTTCGGCGTGGTGACCTGGCGCGCCGTGCCGGTGCTGCCGGTCGAGATCATGCTGCTGCCGATGTGGTCGCCGTTTCATATCAACAAGATTTCATACTGGGCGCGCACCACGATCGTGCCGCTGATGGTTCTGGCGGCGCTGAAGCCGCGTGCGAAAAATCCCAAAGGTGTCGGCCTCGACGAATTGTTCCTGCAGCCGCCGCATTCGATTGGAATGACCGCCAAGGCGCCGCATCAGAGCTGGGGCTGGTTCATTCTGTTCCGCGCGCTCGACGGCGTGTTGCGGGCGCTGGAGCCGCTGTTTCCGAAAAAGTTGCGCGAGCGCGCCATCGAGCGTGCGGTCTCTTTCGTCGAAGAGCGGTTGAACGGCGAGGATGGCCTGGGTGCGATCTTTCCGCCGATGGCCAACACCGTGATGATGTATGAGGCGTTCGGCAGACCTGCGGACTATCCGCCGCGCGCGGTCACGCGCAGGGGGCTCGACAAGCTCCTCGTGATCGGAGAGCACGAGGCCTATTGCCAGCCCTGCGTCTCCCCGGTGTGGGATACGGCGCTGACCTGCCACGCGCTGATCGAGGCGGGGGGCGAGGACGCGTTGCCGAAAGCAAGGCAGGGCCTCGATTGGCTGAAGCCGAAGCAGGTGCTCGACCTCAAGGGGGACTGGGCGGTGAAAAGCCCGAACACGCGTCCGGGCGGTTGGGCGTTCCAGTACAACAATGCCTATTACCCCGATCTCGACGACACCGCCGTCGTCGTAATGGCGATGGATCGGGTACGCCGCCAGTCCGCAAGCGGCGAATACGATACCGCGATCGCGCGCGGCCGGGAATGGATCGAAGGCATGCAAAGTCGCGACGGCGGCTGGGCCGCCTTCGACATCAACAATCTCGAATACTACCTCAACAACATCCCGTTCTCCGATCACGGCGCGCTGCTCGACCCGCCGACCGAGGATGTCACGGCACGCTGCGTCTCGATGCTGGCCCAGCTCGGTGAGACCGCCGAACGCTGCCAGGCGGTTGCCCGGGGAATCGAATATCTCAGGCGCACCCAGCATGCCGAGGGCTCCTGGTATGGCCGCTGGGGCATGAACTACATCTACGGAACCTGGTCGGTGCTGTGCGCGCTCAATGCCGTCGGCGTCAGCCACCAGGACCCGATGATCCGCAAGGCCGTCGACTGGCTGGTGTCGGTCCAGAACAGGGACGGTGGCTGGGGCGAAGATGCCGTCAGCTACCGGCTGGACTATCGGGGAATGGAGGCCGCGCCCTCCACCGCCTCGCAAACGGCATGGGGTTTGCTTGGATTGATGGCGGCGGGCCAGGTCGGGCACCCGGCGGTGGCGCGCGGGGTGCGGTACCTAAAAGACACACAGACCCAAAATGGACTGTGGGACGAGGCGCGCTTTACGGCGACGGGCTTTCCGCGGGTGTTTTATTTGCGTTATCATGGCTACTCCAAGTTCTTTCCGCTCTGGGCGTTGGCGCGGTATCGAAATTTGAGGAGCACGAACAGCAGGGTGGTAGGGGTCGGAATGTGAATTGGGGGGCGGTGGCTATCGTAACCGCGGACAAATTGGTTGATCCTCGGCCGGTATTGATTGTGACAGGCCTGGTGCAGGAGGCCCGCATCGCGGCCGGTCCGGGCATGTTCGTTATCTGCAGTTCCAGCGATCCCCGGCAGCTGCGCGCGCTGCTTGCCACGCTGGATTCGACGACGTTCCGGGGCGTCATCAGTTTTGGCGTCGCCGGCGGCCTCGATCCCGCATTGAAATCAGGCGATGTGGTAGTCGCGACCGAGGTTCTGGCCGGCGACACGCGCTGGCTAGCCGGCCTGTCGCTGAGCGACGAGCTGATCACCAGCGTCGCGTTGCGACGCCGCCGCGTGGTCCGGGGCGGTCTCGCAGGGGTCGAGCAGCTGGTCGCCGCCCGGGCCTGCAAGGCCGCGTTGCGCCTGGAAACAGGCGCGGCCGCCGTCGACATGGAGAGCCATATCGCAGCCGGCTATGCAGCCGAGGAGGGCCTTCCATTCGCGGCTCTGCGCGTCATCAGCGACCCCGCCGGCCGCGCGCTGCCGGCGCTGGCGCGCAATGCGATCAAGCCGAACGGCGAGATCGACCTCGGCAAGGTGCTGCGCGGCGTCGCGCGCAATCCATTGACGCTGCGCTCGCTGGTTTCGACGGGAATCGACTTTAACCGCGCGCTAAAGAGCCTACGCGGCTGTCGAGGCTTTCTGCTGAGCGGCGAGGGCCTCGTCACGGCGGATATCTGAGAGCTTCTTCTGAACCTGCTCGGCGAAGATATATCGCGCCGGCCGCTGCTTGGAGAGATCGATCTCCGGCGCCATCGGACCTTCGGTCCTGATGCCCGTCAGCGCCACCCACATCGCCTTCAACGGACTGGCGAGCGCCGCATTTGCCGCGGTCGGCTCGTAGCCGCAATGGGCCATGCAGTTGGCGCACTTCTCGTACTTGCCGGTGCCGTACGAGTCCCAGTCGGTGGTTTCCATCAGCTCCTTGAAGGTCTTGGTGTAGCCCTCGCCGAGCAGATAACAGGGCTTTTGCCAGCCGAATATGTTGCGCGCCGGCATGCCCCACGGCGTGCATTCATAGTCCTGATTGCCGGCGAGGAAGTCGAGGAACAGGCCTGAATGCATGAAATTCCACTTCTTGCCCTTGCCGAGCGCGAACACGTCGCGGAACAGCCTCTTGGTCTTGGTGCGATTGAGGAAGTGCTCCTGGTCGGGCGCTCGCTCATAGGCATAACCCGGCGACATCGAGACGCCGACGCCGAGTTCGGTCGTGAAGTCGAGGAATTTGGCGATGTCTTCTGCCGAATGACCATCGAAGATCGTGGCGTTGACATTGACCGTGAAGCCGCGCGCCTTCGCCGCCTTGATCGCCGAGACTGCGCGATCGAACACGCCCTTCTGCGAGACCGCCTTGTCGTGGTGCTCTTTCAAACCATCCAGATGCACCGAGAAAAACAGGTAGGGCGAGGGTTCGAACAGATCGAGCTTCTTCTCCAGCAATAGCGCGTTGGTGCACAATGAGACGAACTTCTTGCGCGCCACGAGGCCGCGCACGATCTCGCCGATCTCCTTGTGGATCAAAGGTTCGCCGCCGGGGATCGCCACCATCGGCGCGCCGCATTCGTCGGCGGCGTCCCAGCATTCCTGCGCCGACATGCGCCGATTGAGGATCGCGTCGGGATAGTCGATCTTGCCGCAGCCGACGCATGCGAGGTTGCATCGAAACAGCGGCTCCAGCATGAGCACCAGCGGATAGCGTTTTCGGCCCAGCAGCTTCTGCTTGATCAGATAGCCGCCGATACTCAGTTCCTTGAAGAAGGGTATTGCCATTACTCTTTTCTTTCTGGATGGGGTGGATCAGCCCGGAGCCAATTCGGCCGGAAGGCGGAATTCGATATTTTCTTCCCGACCCGGGAGCACCGACACCGCGACCGGTCCGATGCGCCGCAAGGCTTCGATCACGTCGTCGACAAGAACCTCCGGTGCCGAGGCACCGGCCGTGATGCCGACGGCCTTGGCATCTTTGAGCCAGTCCGGATTGAGCTCGCTGCCGTCAGCCACGAGATAACTCGCGACGCCGACTTCGGTGCCGATTTCGCGGAGCCGGTTTGAGTTGGAACTATTGGCGGCGCCCACCACCAGGATGACGTCGACGAGCTTACTGAGGTCCCTTACCGCGGATTGGCGGTTCTGTGTCGCATAGCAGATATCCCGGATGTCCGGGCCTTGAATATCGGTAAATCGCTGCTGGAGCGCCGCGATGATGTCCTTGGTGTCGTCCACGCTGAGCGTGGTCTGTGTGATATAGGCAACAGGGGTCTCAGCCGGGAGCGTCAAGGCCGCGACGTCATCAACGTCTTGTACCAGCAGTACAGGGCCGGGAACCTGACCCATGGTGCCCTCGACCTCGGGATGGCCGGCATGCCCGATCAGGATCAACGCCCGACCTTTCGACATATAGCGTTTGCCTTGATTGTGAACTTTTGTGACCAGCGGGCAGGTCGCGTTGAGCACCGGCAGCCCGCGCGCTGCCGCCTCCTCCTCCACCGTTCGCGCGACGCCATGAGCAGAGAACACGGTGACGGCACGGGGCGGCACCTCGGACAAGTCTTCGACGAAGATCGCGCCCTTGTTCTTCAGGTTTTCGACCACGTATTTGTTATGCACGATCTCGTGGCGCACATAGACCGGCGGGCCATACTTCTCGAGCGCCCGTTCCACGATTTCGATCGCGCGAACAACGCCCGCGCAAAAGCCGCGCGGCTGCGCCAGATAGACTTCCATTGGACGCCCCACCATTACGCAAGTTGTACCAAACTGATCCCCATATCCTCGTGCACCCCGGATATCGGGAATATCTGCACCAGTACCCGGTTCCCGCATTCACCCCGGATCGTCAAGCGCACGGCCCTACAAGGCTTTGTGTCAAAAAATCGCCGGCCGGAAAAGGCATATCGCACCCGATCGCCAAAGTGGCCGCCAATGTAGGTACCATGATACTGCAATGCAGAAACCATAGCTGATAACGCCCGAAATCCTCACTTGTTCGTCACTTTACCGCCTGTCAAACCCCGCTATATCAGCCCGGCCGCCGGTCTCGCCCGCTTTCGTCTTTACCTGGTGTCGGCGGGGAAAAACCATCCAAAACAACGTTGGCCCGCCCTGCGGAACTTCGGTAGACAGCGAACGTTTCCGGCGAGCTGTTAACGTTAGAAAGAAAAAACGTGCTGACAAGGACCGTCGTTTCGATTGTTAAAGGCTGTACCCGATTTGCCACTGTCACCCTGCTCATCGCGCTCGTGCTTGCAGTAGCGGCGGGCTTCTACACAGCGAAACATTTCTCGATCAATACCGATATCAATAAGCTGATCTCGCCGAATCTGGACTGGCGCCAGCGCGACCAGCAATTCGACCAGGCGTTCGATCGGGACAGCACCATCCTTGCGGTGGTGGAGGCGCCGACGCCCGAGCTGACAAAGTCGGCGGCCAGCGCGCTTGAACAAAGGCTCAAGGGCGATTCCAAGGATTTCGTTTCGCTGCAGCCGCTCGGCTCCGGCGAGTTCTTCGACAAGAACGGCCTGTTGTTCCTTCCGGCGGACGAGCTCGCAAAGCTCACCGGCCAGTTCGAGTCGGCCGCGCCCCTGATCGAGATCATGGCCGGCGATCCCTCTATCCGCGGTCTGACCGGCGCGCTGGAAACCGGGCTTGCGGGCGTGCAGCGCGGGCAAATCAAGCTCGACGGCACCGCGCGGCCGTTCAACCTGATCGCCCAAACGGTCGAGGACGTCTTGAACAAAGGCACCGCCACGTTTTCCTGGCGCGAGCTGATGAGCGACAAGCCTTTGACCGACGGCGATCGCCGCGCCTTCATCGAATTCAAGCCCATTCTCGACTATAACGCGCTGGAGCCAGGCAAGGACGCGACCGACGCGATCCGCAATGCCGCCACCGATCTCGATTTACCCGGCAAGTATCAGGCGCGCGTCAGGCTGACCGGGCCGATTCCGATCGCCAACGAGGAATACGCAACCGTTCAGGACGGCGCGATCCGCAACGGCATCGGCACCGTGTTGGTCGTTTTGGTGATCCTGTGGATGGCGTTGCATTCGGCCAAGATCATCTTCGCCGTGTTCGTCAATCTGTTCATCGGTCTGTCGATCACGACGGCGGCGGGTCTTGCCATGGTAGGTTCCCTCAATCTGCTCTCCATCGCGTTTGCGGTGCTGTTCGTAGGCCTTGGCGTCGACTTCGGCATCCAGTTCAGCGTCCGTTATCGCTCCGAACGCTTCAAGAACGACGATCTGAGAGAGGCGCTCGCCGAAGCCGCGCGCCGCGCGGCGGTACCGCTTTCGCTGGCGGCAATGGCGACCGCGGCCGGCTTCCTCTGTTTCCTGCCGACCGACTACAAGGGCATCTCGGAACTTGGCGAAATCGCCGGCGTCGGCATGTTGGTGGCGTTCACATCCAGCATCACGGTGCTGCCGGCGCTGTTGCGCTTGCTCAACCCGCCAGGCGAGAAGGAACCTGTCGGCTACGCGTTTCTGGCGCCGGTCGATCACTTTCTCGAAAAGCACCGCGTCATCATCGTCGCCGGCACGCTTTTGATCGCGGTCGCCGGCCTGCCGCTGTTGTACTTCATGAAGTTCGACTTCAACCCGATGAACCTGCGCAATCCGAGCGCCGAATCGATCGCCACCTTCCTCGATCTGAGGAAAGACGCGAACACCGGCGCCAACGCCATCGACGTGCTGACAAACTCCGAAGCCGACGCCAAGAAGATCGCGTCGCGGTTGGAGAAACTGCCGGAAGTGTTGCGGGTCCAGTCGCTGGACAGCTTTGTGCCCGAGGACCAGCCGGCGAAGCTGAAGCTGATCGGGCAGGGCGCCAAGGTGCTCAATCCCGCGCTTAATCCGGACTCGATCGATGCGCCGCCGACCGACCAGGAAAACGTCGAGTCGCTGAGAGGATCGGCGGACGCCCTGCGCAGGGTCGCCGGCGATGGAAAAGGCCCCGGCGCGGTGGCATCGCGGCGGCTTGCCAACGCGCTCTCCAAGCTCGCCGAGTCCGACGAGACGACGCGCGACAAGGCGCAGGCGATCTTCGTGACGCCGCTGCAGGTGGTGCTCGACCAGCTCAGGAGTTCATTGCAGGCGCAGCCGGTCAGTCTCAAGACCCTGCCTTCCGATATTGTCAGCGCCTGGAAAGCCAAGGATGGCCTGATGCGCGTGGAGGCGCTGCCGCGCGGCGATCCCAACGACAACGACAATCTGCGAAGATTCGCCAACGCGGTGCTGGTGGCCGAGCCGACCGCGATCGGCGGACCGGTATCGATCCTGAAATCCGGCGATACCGTGGTGCGGGCGTTCATCCATGCCGGCATCTACGCGCTGGTCGTGATCGGCCTATTGTTGTGGATCACGCTGCGGCGGATCACCGACGTGCTGCTGACGCTGGTGCCACTGTTGGTAGCAGGCGCAGTAACACTGGAAATCTGCGTGCTGATCGGGTTGCCGCTCAACTTCGCCAACATCGTGGCACTGCCGCTGCTGCTCGGCATCGGCGTCGCGTTCAAGATCTACTATGTCACGGCCTGGCGCTCGGGGCGGACAAACCTGCTGCAGACTAGCTTAACACGGGCGATTTTCTTCAGCGCGCTAACGACCGCCACCGCGTTCGGAAGCCTGTGGCTGTCGTCGCATCCGGGAACCTCGAGCATGGGCAAGCTACTCGCGCTTTCGCTGCTCACCACGCTTGCCGCGGTGCTCTTGTTCCAGCCGGCGCTAATGGGAAAACCCCGCGATGTCCGGGAGTAGGCAGATATCACCGACCGGATCGGCCGCCTGCGCGGCGGCTGTCTTCTTTCCGGCCGGGTTCACAGGTGCCGTGGTCTTGGGCCCGGTTGCCGCTGCTCCCGTCGTGGCCGCGTTCTTGGCAGGTGCTGCGCCTTTGGGCGCCCCCTTGGTCACGCTGTTGGCCATACTGTTGGCAGGGCTACTGGGAATCGGCGGGGCGACGCGGGTCCAGGTTTCTCCACCACAGAGGAAACCAAGCACGCAGCCCTTGATTTCAAGTTGATCGGCGCTGGTCGGCGTGATCGTGGAGCTGTAGAGCTGTCCGTCCTTGGCGTTATAGACTTGGCCTTCCCACTGATCGACGCCTGCCTTCTTCTTCATGTCCATCAGGATCGGCATGCCGAGTGACGGTCTGCTCTTTTTTGACACATCGGGATTGTTGGTGTCGCGGCCGCCCGGCGTTTGCTCCCAGCTGACGGCGCCCCACATGCTGCCATTGCATTGCGCAACCCTGATGTTGGCAACGCCATCGGCAACCCGCCAATCGCCGGTTGGGTCCGCGGCCTCGGCTGACGCAAATCCGGATGCCAAAATTATAACGGAATAAAGCACGGTGCGCATGGTATTCCTTGGGCAGTGCAACATGGTTTAACCTGTGCTTGCTTGGATGGACGGGATAAGGGCAAAACGCCGCATTCAGCATTTCCTGTTGACGAAATGACCATCAACCGAACTATGTAGCCGATGCTATATTCAAATCTAGACGTTTCCGAGATGTTTGTGGACCGGCAGGCGCAGCGCAGTTCCATGCATGCTCGCCACCTGAACGAGCAGCTCGTACGCGTTCTCAAGACCATCGGTTATGACGTCGGTTTCAAGAAGGGGCAAGGCCAGTATCTGTTCGATCGCGATGACGTGCGCTATCTCGACCTGTTGAGCGGGTTCGGCGTCTTCGCGATCGGCCGCAATCATCCGGCGCTGCGCAAGGCGTTGAAGAGCGTGCTCGACAGCGACCTGCCCAATCTCGTGCAGCTCGACGTCTCGACGCTCGCCGGCGTACTCGCCGAGCGGCTGCTGAAATACGTGCCTTATCTGGACAAGGTGTTTTTCGCCAATTCCGGCGCCGAGACCGTCGAGGCCGCGATCAAATTCGCGCGCGGGGCTACGGGGCGTCCCGGCATCGTGTACTGCGCGCACGCATTCCATGGCTTGTCGTACGGCGCACTTTCGCTCACCGACGATCCCAACTTCCGTGGCGGTTTCGAGCCGCTCTTGCCTGGATGCACCGCTATCGCCTTCAACGATCTTGCCGCGCTCGAGCAGGCGCTCTCCTCGCGCGAGGTCGCCGCCTTCATCGTCGAGCCGATCCAGGGCAAGGGCGTCAACATGCCCACCGACGAGTTTCTGCCGGGCGCAGCCGCGTTGTGCCGCAAGTACGGCACGCTTTTCATCGCCGACGAAATCCAGACCGGCATCGGACGTACCGGGCGCTTCCTCGCCGTCGAACACTGGAACGTCGAGCCCGACATGGTGCTGCTCGCCAAGGCCTTGTCCGGCGGTCACGTGCCGGTCGGCGCGTTGCTGACGCGCAAGAGCATCTTCGACAAGATCTTCAATCAAATGGAACGCGCGGTGGTGCACGGCTCGACCTTTGCGAAGAACGACCTCGCGATGGCGGCCGGCATCGCCACGCTTGAAGTGCTGGAGTCCGAAAAGCTGATCGAGGCGGCCGCCAAACGCGGCGCGGAACTCCGCCTGGCGCTGACGCGAATGGTTCCCGGCTATGAATTGCTGAAGGAGGTTCGGGGCAAGGGGCTGATGATCGGCGTCGAATTCGGTCCGCCGAAGTCATTGCGGTTGAAGGCCTCGTGGAGCGTGCTGGAGACCGCCAGCAAGGGGCTGTTCTGCCAGCTCATCACGGTGCCGCTGTTCAAGGACCACAAGATCCTGACCCAGGTCGCGGGTCACGGCAGCCACACCATCAAGCTGTTGCCGCCGCTGACCATCACCGAGGACGACTGCAAGTGGATCGAGGCGGCGTTCGATTCCGTGATCGCCTCCAGCCACAAGGTGCCGGGCGCGATCTGGTCGCTCGGCAAGACGCTGGTCGACAACGCGGTGCGCCGATCGGCGTAGGCTCTCACACCAGGTCCTTCCGCCCGGTCTTTTGTCCAGCGCGGCAAAGCGAGCCAGCCACAGCGGGTTCTGGCGGCCTGCTCCTGGTTTGGCCATCACGCGCTCGGCGTTTTCTCGCATAAAAAAATCTCCCGCGGTCGGTTTTCGCGCGCGAAAATATCTCCTGCGGTCTGATGCTTGACAGTTCGGCCAATTTTGACATTTTCGGCAACCGTGAGGCGGCCGCCAACCAGCAGCGTTCTCGGGGTTGGGTTCGAAAGGACCAGACGTGGACAAGATCCTGTACGAATCCGACGGCGACGTTGGAATTATCACTTTCGACGACCCGCCACTGAATGTCTTCGGCGAACAGCATTGAGAACAGGCAATCGCGGTGGTCACCAGGGCTTCGACCGCCGGACATCGGGCGCTGCTGATCAAGGCCAATGGCCCCAACTTCTCGCGCGGTGCCGAGCTCAAGATATTCCACGAGCGCGGCTCCAGCGAGGCAAAGGCAATTCTGGAGCGCTACTTCACCATCACGCGCGCGCTGGAAGCCCTGCCGATTCCGGTGATTGCCGGCGTGCAGGGGCTCTGCCAGGCGTCGGGGCTTGAGCTCGCGCTGGCCTGCGACTTCATCCTCGCGGCGCAGTCGGCTCGCTTCTCGCAGCCCGAAGCGTTGATTGGCGCGACCACCTTTCTTGGTGGCGCCCAGCGATTGGCGCGCCGTTGTGGCGACGCCCGCGCGCTGGAGATTGTCTATACGGCCGACATTTACAGTGCCGCGACGTTCGAGCGCTGGAATATCGTCAACCGGATCGTCGCCGATGAAATCCTGCACCGTGAAGCGCTTGCGCTCGCCAAACGTCTCGTCGCCGGGCCGACCCGCGCCCACGGCATGACAAAGCATTTGGTGCGGACCTTCAACGCCGGCGGCCTTCCGGCGGCAGACGCCGCGGTGCTGTCGGAAGCCGTCGCGCTCTGGGATACCGCGGACATGCAGTCGGTGTCGCGCGGCTTCTCAATGTCGATCGCGCCGAGGCGCGTGCCGGCGGTTCCGGCTTTTCCGGTCGCTGATTGAGCACCGCGCCGGTCTCTCCGGGGAAACTTGAAGCTTCGCAACCTCAGTTTCCTCGGTTCAGACCAGATGGACGACCTCCTGAAAGCTCAGCACTAGCCTTCGCTATTCGCCCGCATCGCGGATTTCGAATTTATCGCCGAACTCGGCGAGCTCGTCGGCGCCGAGATCGCTGACCGCCCAGAAATTCAGTCCGCGGTCGCGCCAGCACCTGATATTGAATCCCTGAAGGGTTTCGATTTTCGCCGCACGACGTTCGGTGTTCGAGGTCTGCGCGACGAACAGGTTGATCACATGCGCGCGGCGCTTGTAGACCACCGCGCCGATGGCGCGGGCGTTGACATAGTCCAGCCGGCCGCCGATCAGCGTGAAGCCCTGCGCGGTGAGGTCGATCACCGGAGGCGACACGTCGAGCTTGCCGTTGAACCAGGGCTTGACCGTGTGCTGGTCGGTCGAGATTACGTCGGTCAGATGCCCGGCCTGCAAGGAGCGCAGATGCGCCGAGACGATCTCGGATTGGATGCGCTGCAGCTCATCCTCGCGCAGCACGATCGCGACCAGGCCGGTCGCCGCTATCGCGGAGACCGCCGATCCAAGCGCAAAGCCCCGCAGCACCGCGCGGCGGCTCGGCGCCTGAGTTTGCGGCAGCGACGCCTCGATGCGCCGGCGAAGCGCCAATGGCGCGGTGTACTTCATCTTGGCGGTAGCGATTGCCTGGCTCATCTCGCGATAGGCGGCAAGCTTCGCCGCGCAAGCTGCGCATCCCGCGATATGTTCTTCGACCTCGCGGGCATGTCCGGCGTCGAGTTCGCCATCCATCAGCGCGTGAAGCAGGATTTCGGCCTCCTCGCAAGTCATCTCGATTGCTCCTCTTCCGCCATCCACGCCGAGCGCAGCATGGCGCGGGCCCGCGCGAGGCGGGACATCACGGTGCCAACCGGGGCACCGACCGCTTCGGCGATTTCGCGATACGAAAGATTGTTGATTTCACGCAGCACGAACGTCTCCCGAAACGGATCGGCAAGTGCCGCCACCAGCCGCCGGATGGTGGCCGCATCGCGCGTGCGCAGCACCTGGGCTTCCGGCGTCTCCTGCGCCTCGTTCCAGAGCGGGGTCTGTTCGGCGCTCTCCGGCATGTCTTCGATCGCACCCGTCGGCGAGCTTGCCCGCCGCCCATATTCGGCCCGGCAGACATTGCGTAGGATTGCGAACAGCCACGGCTTCATCGCCGGCCCGCGATAACCATCGAAGTGTTTCAGCGCGCGCAAGTAACATTCTTGAACTGCGTCCTCGGCGTCGGCGGCGTCGCGCAGCAGGTAACGTGCCAACGTGTAAACATCGTCCAGATGCGGCAGCGCCGTCTCGCGAAAGCGCCGTGCCCTTTCGGGATCGTCGTTGGCAGCGGTGACGGGCATCGCCTTTTGCTCGGCTTGTGCGGAAGTTGCGTATGTCTGGCCGGCTGGAATCCACCGGCCGGACATGATTGTGATGCCTTGGTTTGGACCGCTACTCAACCTTGATCATTCCCGTCATATGCGGGTGGAGCGAACAAAAATACTTGTAATCGCCCGCCGCCGTGAAAGTGAACGAGAAGGTGCCATCGGTATCCATCGTCTTCGCCCTGAATTTGCCCGCCGACACCACGGTATGCGGGATGTCGTCGTGGTTGGTCCAGGTCACGGTGTCGCCGACCTTCACCTTGAGCTCAGGCGGCGAGAACGTGAAATTGTCGATCGTCACCTTCAATTCCTCGGCACGGGCGCCGATCACGCCGAACTGCAGGATGATGGCCGCAGCCACGGCGAGGCGAACGCCGAGGCGGCGGAAATTTAAGGACGTCATCATGTACTTCCTCTATCTCTATCCCTGCAGCGGGGTGTCGATGATCGCCAGGCGCTGATCGCCGAGCTTGAAGTTGACGCTGGCGATCCCGAGCAAGCCGCGCAGCTTGCTGTCCTCGACCTTCATCGGCCCGGGCGAGGGCGCGGTGCCGGGTGCCGGCTGCGGGAACGCGGTCGAGCGCGCGGTGTGGAAGGTCACGTTGCCCTCGACCTTCTGCATCACCTGGTGGATGTGGCCGTTCAGCACGGTCACCGAGCCGAAGCCCTTGAGATATTCCAGCGCGCGGGCGCCGTCCTCGGTGCCCCAGCCCCATTGCGGATACACCGTCCAGAGCGGGATATGGGCGAATACCACGACCGGGGTGGATTTCGACTTTCCCTTGAGGTCGTCCTCGAGCCATTCAAGCTGTTCGGCGCCGAGATTGCCCAGGCCGCCGGCCTTGAGGTCGACCACGTTGACGAGGCCGATGAAGTGCACGCCGTCGGCGTCGAACGAGTAATAGCCGGCACCCTTGGTGCCCTTGCCGTAGCGTTCCTTGTAGAACTTGATCTCCTCGTCGAGGAAGTCGTGTTCGCCCGGCACGTAGTGCACGTCGAGCTTGGCCTGCGAGATGATGCGCTCGGCATTGTCGAACTCGGCGGCCTTCGACAGATGGGTGACGTCGCCGGTGTGAATCATGAACGACGGCTTGTTCGGCATCGCGTTGATCTTGTTGATTGCTTCTTCCAATGTGCCGAGGGCGTTCGGATTGGCCGGCTTGTCGAAGCCGACGTGACTGTCGCTGATCTGCAGGAAGGTCATGCCGGTGGGCTCGGCGGCCGCTGCGGAACCGACAACTCCCAGCGAACGGGGTACGCCGCCTGAAATGGTCCAGAGTACGCCGGTACCGGCCCAGGTCATGCATTCCAGCACCCGGCGACGGTTGACGCCCGAATCCTTGTTATTTGGGCCGTCATCATGGTGATCGTGATCGCTCATTGCGCTTTCTCCTTGGACCCGTGATTGGGTTCCGAGGATGTGATCGTGGAGGGGCCGGATTTATTCCCTCCATTTCCTGAAAGATGGATGTGGCCGCCGGAGGTTAATGACGAATCCGTGACCTGAAGATCCGCCGCCGCCGGGGCGATATCGGCCGCATTTTTGGCTCGGCCAGTAGTCAAGGCTTCAAACGCGGCCGACAGGCCCTAAGCGCGGCCGAAAGACCGAAAATCGGCTCGATTTTGGTTGGCATGCCGATCGCAATCGAATTTAATAAGGGTTACAGCGACTTACGTATTATTTGGCCAAAAGTGAATTGCGGAGGTTTATCGTGCGTACATGGTTTCATCGAACAGCAGCTGCGGCTTTGGCGTCGCTGACCCTTGTTTCGGTCGCTTTGGCGGCCGACACGAAGGCGCAGCATCACCTGCTTATCCAGGTCGATCAGAACGACCCAGCCCTCATGAATCTCGCCCTCAACAATGCGACTAACGTCATCGAATATTATCGTTCAAAGGGCCAGGAAGTGGCTGTGGATGTCGTGACCTATGGCCCCGGCCTGCACATGCTGAGAGCCGATACGTCCCCGGTACAGGACCGGATCAAGCAATTGAAGAACTTTGCATTCCCGAGCACGATTCAGTTTTCTGCGTGCAACGTCACGAGGGAAGGCATGGAGAAGAAGGAAGGTCACCCGATCGAGATCATGTCGGATGCGGTGATTGTTCCTTCCGGCGTTATCCATCTGATGGAATCGCAAGAGAACGGCTGGAGCTACATCCGGCCCTGACAGGCTTAAAGCATGATCCGGAAAAAGCCTGGCCCGCACCTGGATAGCGGGGTGGGGACCGGTCTTCCGAAAAGATCATGCGCGCCCGGGATCTCTGTTCCTCGCTCAATGCTTTTCTGACCAGGTAGCGGTCACGGGCGCCCACTTGCAGGTCGTCGCGACTTTCTCCCGAACGCCCGATAGTCCGGCGAGCTCGAAGGTTGCTTCACGGCGGATATTGCCTTTGTCCGCGACGGCGACCTTCAGTGTCGCGCCTTCCGGTATCGATCGCAAAAGCTCCTACCGGATCGTTCCGGTAGGAGGCCGTCTTTCCATCGGTAGACAGAACCCATGGCTGCCGAACAACCAGCCCGTCGTTTATTTGATAGTCAACCATGAGGTCGTGGCCGCGTGGCGCAACCCATGCTCCATCCGTTCGAATTGAAAGCTCGGTATGTTGGGTGCGGCATCGACGCGCCGGTTCCCGTGTTGGATGTTGCGCTGCAGCATCGAAATGAATTGGAGCCGTTCAAGCTGTGGTTGTGCCACATCGCGCCATCCACTGCGCGACAGAGAGGGCTTTTTCAGCGCTTTAGCGTGCGTCCTCAAGGATCATAGCGGCGGCTTTTTCCGCGATCATCGCGGTCGGCGTATTGGTATTGCCCGAGGTGATGGTCGGCATCACCGAGGCATCGGCGACGCGAAGCCCGGAGAGCCCGTGAAACCGCAAGCGTTCGTCGACCACTGAAGCGGCATCGCTGGCCATACCCATCTTCGCGGTGCCGACGGGGTGAAAGATCGTGGTGCCGATGTCGCCGGCGGCCTTGGCGAGCGATGCATCGTCGTCGCCGACCGACGGCCCCGGCAGGAACTCGACGGGGCGATAGGGCGCAACCGCCTTTTGCTTCATCAGCCGCCGCGTGGTGCGAATGGCATCGGCTGCGACCTCGCGGTCTTCCTCGGTCGCAAGGTAATTCGGCGCGATCGACGGCGCCTCATCGGCCCTTGCCGAGCGGATCCGCACGGTGCCGCGCGAGGTCGGTTGCAGATTGCAGGCGCTGACCGTGATGGCGGGGAAGCGGTGCAAGGGATCGCCAAACTTGTCGAGCGACAGCGGCTGCACATGGAACTGGATATTGGCGCGCGCGCGGGCGGAATCAGAGCGGGTGAAGATACCGAGCTGCGACGGTGCCATGGTCAGCGGCCCGCGGCGGCGGAATGCGTAGTCGAGCCCCATCAGGCCGCGCCCGATCAGCGAGTGGTAGGTCTCGTTCAGCGTGCGGATGCCAAAAACCTTGTAGATCGCGCGTTGCTGCAGATGATCCTGCAGGTTGCGTCCGACGCCTTGCCGGTCGAGCACCACATCGATCCCGAGGGGGCCAAGCCAGTCGGCGGGGCCGATGCCGGAGCGGTGCAGCAGCTGGACCGATCCGATCGCGCCCGCGCTGAGGATGACTTCGCGCCGCGCTCGGGTCTCGGCGGTTTCGCCGTCCCGGATGAAGCGCACGCCGACGGCGCGGCCGTTCTCGACGATCAGGCGATCGACCAGCACCTGCTTTTCCAGGCGCAGGTTGGGACGATTCAATACGGGCTTGAGAAAGCCGCGCGCGGAAGACCAGCGGAGACCGCGCTTCTGGTTGACGTGGAAATAGCCGACGCCCTCATTGTCACCGGTGTTGAAATCCGGAATTTTTCGAATTCCCATCTCTCCCGCGGCCTCGCCCACCGCGTCCAGAATATCCCACGACAACCGCGGCGCCTCGATCCGCCAGCCGCCGCCGCTGCCGTGATGCTCGCTCTCGCCCAGAAAATGATCCTCCAGCCGCTTGAAGTGCGGCAGCACGTCGGAATACGCCCAGCCGGCAAGCCCGAGCTGGCGCCAGTGATCGTAGTCGGCGGCCTGTCCGCGCATCGAGATCATCGCATTGATGGCGGAACAGCCGCCGATCACCTTGCCGCGGGGATAAGCGAGCGCGCGGCCGTTGAGGCCGGGTTCCGGCTCGGTCCGGAACATCCAGTCCGACCGGGGATTGCCGATCGCGAACAGGTAGCCGACGGGGATGTGAAACCAGATCCAGTTGTCGTTGCCGCCGGCTTCCAATAGCAGCACGCGGTTTTTGGGATCGGCCGACAGGCGGTTGGCGAGGATGCAGCCGGCGGTGCCTGCGCCTACGACGACATAATCGAAATTACCTTCAAGCTGTTTCATAACTTGTTACCCAGCCTGCTGTTTTTAAGGCCATAGCCGCGTCGCTGCCTACTGTACAGGCCTTTGGCCGTGTTGCGGATCGTGGCCGCGTGCTAGACAGGGGCAAAGCAAGCCAACCGCAACGACCGAGATTTCCCATGCCCATCGTCAACCGCGTCGCCGATTTGCAACCCGATATCCAGGCCTGGCGCCGCGATATCCACCAGCATCCTGAGCTGCTCTACGACGTGCATCGCACTGCGGCATTCGTGGCCGACCGTTTGAAGGAATTCGGCTGCGACGAGGTCGCCACCGGCCTTGGCAGGACCGGCGTGGTCGGCGTCATCAAGGGCAAGAAGCCGGCCGGCGGCAATATCAAGGTGATCGGGCTTCGCGCCGATATGGATGCGCTGCCGATCGAGGAAGAGACCAACCTCGCTTACGCCTCGAAGACGCCCGGCAAGATGCACGCCTGCGGCCATGACGGCCACACCGCGATGCTGCTCGGCGCGGCGCGTTATCTCGCCGAGACCAGGAACTTCGCCGGCGATGCCGTCGTGATTTTTCAGCCGGCGGAGGAGGGCGGCGCGGGCGCGGCGGCGATGATCAAGGACGGGCTGATGGACCGCTTCGCCATCGACCAGGTGTTTGGCATGCACAATTACCCGGGCTCTCCGGTCGGCTCCTTTGCGATCCGTTCCGGTCCGATCATGGCAGCTACCGACGCGATCGACATCGAGATCGAGGGGCAGGGCGGCCATGCGGCGCGCCCGCACAAATGCGTGGATTCCGTGATGGTCGGCGCGCAGCTGATCACGGCGCTGCAGCAGATCGTTTCGCGCAATGTCGATCCCTTGGATTCGGCCGTGATCTCGATCTGCGAATTCCACGCCGGCAACGCGCGCAACGTGATCCCGCAAACCGCCGTACTCAGGGGCACCGTGCGGACGCTGACGGCGAAGGTGAGGCAACTGATCGAGAAGCGGGTGCGCGAGGTCACGGCCGGCGTCGCCCAGATGACCGGCGCCAGGATCAATCTCAATTACGAACGCGGCTATCCCGTGACCAGCAATCACGCCGCGCAGACGGATTTTGCGACCCAGGTGGCAAAGGAAATCGCTGGAGAGTCCAATGTGCGCGAGATGTCGCCGATGATGGGCGCGGAAGATTTTGCTTACATGCTGGAGCAGCGGCCGGGCGCGTTCATCTTCTGCGGCAACGGCGACAGCGCCGGTCTGCACCATCCGGCCTATAATTTCAACGACGAGGCGATCGTGTTCGGCACCTCGTACTGGATCAGGCTGGTGGAGAATGCGCTCGCGGCTTGAGACGCTGCGCCACGTGCGCTTTACGGATCGATCAGCACTCCCGGATTGAGCATGCCGCGCGGATCGAGTTCTTGCTTGGCTGCCCGAAGTGCCGCGGCGAAAAGCGGCGGCCGCTGTCGATCGTACCACGGCCTGTGATCGCGACCGACCGCATGATGGTGGGTGATGGTGCCGCCGGCCGCGATCAGCGCATCGCTGGCCGCAGTCTTGATGGCCTGCCACTGCTCGAGAAGCGCGCCGTGACGGCCGAGGGCGTGGAACGTGAAATAGGGAGCGGGGCCGTCCGGATAGATGTGGGTGAAGCGGCAGGTGACCTCGCCCTTGAAGCCCGTGGCTTCCAGAATGGCGCGCTCGGTCGCAGCCTTGATGGTGTCGTGCAGGTTTTCAAATCGATCCCAGGTGATGGCGGTCTCAAACGTATCGTTGATCAGCCCTGCGGGTGTCAGAAATTCGCGCGCATAGGGCATGCGAATGAAGGCATTGCGCCAGAGGCCCGCTGGCCCTTGCAGATGCGCGTCGCCGCCCTTTGCCGGCTCCGCCGTTCCTCCATGGTCGGCGCAGCATTCAAGGGCGCGCGCCATCCAGGCATCCAGCGGATGATCGCCGGATTCAAACGCCAGCACCATGATCGCGACGCCGCCTTCGGCTGCGCCGGTATTGAAGGCCTCTTGCGGATCGAGAATGCGGCAGTTCGAGGGATAAAGTCCGGCCTGTGCGACGGCGCGCACGGCGCGCGCCGCGTCGAACAAGGCGGGAAAGCGGAGCGATGCGCTGGCGCGGAATTTTGGACGTGGTTGCAATCGCATCCAGGCGCGCGAGATCACGCCTAGCACGCCTTCCGATCCAATGAACAGGCGGTCCGCACTCGGCCCCGCACCCGATCCCGGCAATCGGCGCGTCTCCATGGTGCCGCGCGGGGTCACGATCCGCAGGCTTTCGACAAAATCGTCGATGTGGGTATAGAGGCTTGCGAAGTGACCGCCCGATCGCGTCGCGATCCAGCCGCCAAGCGTTGAATATTCAAAACTCTGCGGGAAATGCCGCAAGGTGACGCCGTGCGGCTTGAGCGCCTCTTCCAGAGCCGGACCATAGGTGCCGCCTTCGATCAGCGCGGCGCGAGATACTGAATCCACCTCGACGACGCCAGAGAGATTGCGCATGTCGAGCGTGACGGCGGCCTTGTGCTTGATGCCATCGACGCGCGGCTCGACTCCGCCGCAAACGCTCGATCCGCCCCCGAATGGCGTCAGCGAGGCACCGATATCGCCGGCCCAATCCATCACGGCGGAAATCTCCGCCTCGTTGCGGGGATAGGCCACCACATCGGGCACGCAGTCGTAGTCGCCGAGCATCGCCCTGACGTAGTCCGGATAGGACTTGCCGTAAGTGTGAGCGGCGCGGTCGTAGCGTTCGCTCGTGCAAAATGCGGCTAGTGAGGCCGGCGGCACCGCGCGCGGCGTCCTCAACACGAGCTCTTCCAGGCGCGGGACCTTGATCGTCTCGAATTCGTCACGCGCAAATTTCGCATGGTAGCGGCCGAGCACGAAGCTGCGTTCCTCTGCGCTCATGCCTTCGCCTTCGCGCCCCCAGCCATAATGTTTGAGCCTCGCGCCAGTCATGAACGCTCCCCTAAGGTTCGGTTCGGAAGTTACGAGATTGCCGCAAATCGTGAACGCCGAAAACCTCGCAAAACGAGGGGCGCGCGGGTTGCGCGAGCTGACAGGGCGTAACCGGGGGGCAACCGCCGGCCGGCACCTCGACCGGATTGAGTGGAGGGCTCGAGGGACGAGCGGTCTGGGGCCAAAAGACACCGCCGGGAAGGCAAGGGGCCATGCCTCACTGATGCGGCCCGCTTAACCTTTTCCCGGCGCGCCGTTCGCGTGCTCTACCGCTATGCCATAGTCCGAACGGGTACTATCGCACTCCGCGGCTCATCTGCTGAGGTGGCGTCATCGAACCTCCTCTGCTCACGGTTTCACGCAATGTGTCGCCCTGGGCGACAAAGGCGATGCTCTCCGGATGGACGCGCGCTGTCAAGCCGGATCACAGCCGGTCGTTCGCTTGGTCGTCAGTTCCGTCCCACCCGCGAGCCGGATCGGCGCCTCATTGATTAGGGGCATCAGTGGTTTCTCGTAAAACGAAGGCCCGCGCAGCCAGCGCGGCCATTTTCTTGTGTGCCGAGCATGATCGACAGCTTGGAGGTGGAAGTCCTTTACCCAGCCTGATGGCGGCGAAGGGTTAGCGAAGCGCAAGGGCGTCACCGCGAGGTGGGGTCTGAAGGAAGCGTGGAGCAAACTTGCGGCCCGATGGACAAGAACCGGATAACGAGGCCTACCCGGCCGGACGAGCGAGCAAGTGATCGCGAAGTCCATGGTCATCAAGGGACGGGGTGGTAAATCCGGCGGGCGTGCAGGGAAGGCGGTCGATCTTACCTCGGGAGATCTCCGTCGCGTCCGGGAAAGCGGACTGAGCGAGTCGTAAGGCTCGTGATCGCGGCGGAGAAGTCAGCAGACGGCATAGTAGGCGGAACGAGTTTCGCTGAAGGCCCGAACGCTGGAAAAGACACTTGGATATGGGAATCTCGAGTGGCCATACGGTTGAAAATCCAGGTCGCTGGCCTTTCGGAACGGCGGGAAAGGGTGAAGCCCAGACGGCGCTGTTCAAAGGAGCCGAAGCCAACCCGACGGTGCCCACTGTCTGAGCCTCTGGCGCGGACGAACAAAAAACCGTTCGCGCTCAACCCAGTGAACCGCCGTATACGGACCCGTATGTACGGTGGTGTGGGAGGGGAGGAGTCGCGAGGCTCCCCCCTATCCCGATGTGTGACTTGTCGTTTGTGTCGTGGCAAGGAGCGGGGCGTTCGCTCAGAACAGATGCGAGAACACGAAGTACAGCGTGCCGGAGATCGCCATCGCCGCCGGCAACGTCAGCACCCACGCCATTGCGATGTTGCGGATCGTCGACCATTGCAGCCCCGATCCGTTGGTTGCCATGGTGCCGGCGATGCCGGATGACAGCACGTGGGTGGTCGAGACCGGCAAGCCGTAGCCATCGGCCGCCGCAATCGTCGCAGCCGCGGTGATTTCGGCGCAGGCGCCTTGCGCGTAAGTCAGGTGGGTCTTGCCGATCTTCTCGCCGACGGTGACGACGATGCGCTTCCAGCCGATCATGGTGCCGAGGCCGAGCGCGATGGCAACCGCGATCTTCACGCAGGTCGGAATGAATTTCGTCGCGCTGTCGAGCGAACCCTTGTAGCTGTTGAGCGCGGCCACGTCGGCGGCCGAAAGCTCGGCTTCCCTGTCCTTCATCAGGAAGCGAATGGCCTCGGAGACCAGGTACATGTCGTTGCGGGTATTGCCGACGGCCTCCGCCGGGAATTTCGCCAGCGAGCCATACTGGTTGACCTGGGTGGAGATGTCGCGCACCAGCACCGCCAATGACGGATAGGTGCCCTCATTGAGCTGATGCTGCGCGACATAATTGGTCACGGCCGGCCGCGGGTTGCCGATGACGTTATAGCCGGCGGCCTTGCCCTCGATGACCTTGCTCGCGGCCGCCGAATTCGCGGTGAACTTCTCGATCTGGCTCGACGGCAGCGCGCGGTTGAGCGCGTAGGCGGTCGGCACCGTGCCGATCAGGATGAGCATGATCAGGCCCATGCCCTTCTGGCCGTCGTTCGAGCCGTGGAAGAAGCTGACCAGCGTGCAGGTCAGGATCAGGATGCCCCGGATCCACCACGGCGGCGGCTGGTCACCCTTCGGCTCGCCGAACAGCGCCGGCGTCGCGCGCAGCAGGATGGTCTTGAGGACATAGAGCAGGATCGCCGCCAACGCGAAACCAAAAAAGCGGCGATAACAGTAGCGCCTTGGCGATATTGGTCGCCTGCGTCCAGTCCACGCCGGAGGCGCCGTCGCGGCCGCGCATCAGCGCGTTGGTGATGCCGACGCCCATGATCGATCCGATCAGGGTGTGGGAACTGGAGGCCGGCAGCCCCGAGATACCAGGTGCCGACGTTCCAGATGATGGCGGCGATCAGGAGCGCAAATACCATGGCGAAGCCCGCGCTGGAGCCGACCTGCAGGATCAGTTCGACCGGCAGCAGCGACACGATGCCGAAGGCGACCGCGGCGCTGGAAAGCAGCACACCGATCAGATTGAACATCCCCGACCAGACCACCGCGATGTGGGCGGGCATCGCGCGCGTATAGATCACGGTCGCGACCGCGTTGGCGGTATCGTGGAAGCCGTTGACGAACTCGAAGCCGAGCGCGATCAGAAGTGCGACAAGGAGCAGAAGGTACGGCAGATAATTCGTTACCCTGGTGCCGGTCGCATCGATGTCGGCATAGATGCTGTAGGCCACGAACAAGAGGGCGGCGGCGACCACCCCCATATAGATAATGCCGGTTAATGGATGAAAGCCTTTGTCGAGATCCGGACCCCTGCGCAATGCAGGCTCGATCGAACCGGGTAACGCCATATCGCTCATGTCAAACTCTCCCTGTCCCAATGGGCAGGATTTTAGCGTGCCCCTTGTGACAGCAGCGTGAAACGCATCGGGGCGGCAGGGCCCGTGGACGCGGGCGCATCGGGCCGGCTTGCTTTTGAAATTCCTGGAACATTGCCCGCCGGGTGGCGTTGGGCCGTGGGGGCCAACAAGACCTCACCCCAATGGAGTACGCCATGCAGGCGAAAGACAAAAACCTCAACGACCTTTTCCTCGACACGCTGAAGGACATCTATTACGCCGAAAAGCAGATTTTGAAGGCGCTGCCGAAGATGGCGAAGGCCGCCAGTTCCGACAAGTTGCGCGCGGCGTTCGAAAAGCATCACGGCGAGACCGAAGGCCAGGTCGAGCGCCTCGAGAAGATTTTCGAATTGATCGACAAGCCGGCGCGCGCCAAGACCTGCGACGCGATCCAGGGCATCCTCGACGAAGGCAAGGAGATCATGGACGAGTACAAAGGCTCTGAGGCGCTCGATGCCGGCATGCTGGCTGCAGCCCAGGCCGTCGAGCACTACGAAATCTCCCGCTACGGCACGCTGAAACAATGGGCGCAGCAGCTAGGGATGAAAGATGCGGTTCGACTATTGGACGAGACGCTGCAGGAGGAGAAGAAGACCGACGAGACCCTGACCTCGCTTGCGGAGGCCGCCGTCAACCTCGCCGCAGCGGCGTGATTTTTCCTCATGTCCCGGACGCGGTGCGCGAAGCATCTTTCCCTCTCCCCTTGTGGGAGAGGGTGGCTTCGCGAAGCGAAGCCGGGTGAGGGTCTCTCTCCACGGATACAGACCCCTCATCCGGCGCGGACTTTGCATAGCCGATGCAAAGCATCGGCGTCTAATTAAGGAACGACGGCCAAAGGCCGCCTATGGCCACCTTCTTCCACAAGGGGAGAAGGGAGAAGAGAGTTCACGCCGCCCGCGCCGATTTCCTCAAGAGATCAGCCGCGATCTTCAGATCGTCGACAAACCGCGCATACTCCCGCACTTTCGCGTCTTCGTCCGGCAGCCGCAGCAGATAGGACGGATGCACCGTCACCAGCGCCTTGATGCCGTCATCAAGATCGATCAGGCGTCCGCGGTTCTTGTTGATCGGGGTGATTTTTCCGAACACGCATTGAGCAGCGGTCGCGCCCATCGCCACCACCAGATCGGGTTTGATCGAGTTGAGTTCGCGCTCGTACCATGGCCGGCAGGCCTTGATCTCTGGCGTATTCGGCTTCTGATGCAGGCGGATCTTGCCGCGCGGGACAAATTTGAAATGCTTGACCGCGTTGGTGACGTAGACCTTCTTGCGATCGATGCCGGCCTGTTGCAGCGCGCGATCGAGCATCTGGCCTGCCGGCCCGACGAACGGGTGGCCTGCGAGGTCTTCCTTGTCGCCGGGCTGCTCGCCGACCAGCATGATTTTCGCAGCTTGCGGGCCTTCGCCGAACACGGTCTGGGTCGCATCCCTCCAGAGGGGACAGGCCCGGCAGGAAGCCGCTTCCTCGCGCAGCGTTTCGATAGTTTCGGTTGATGCGGCGGATTTTCGTTTCATCGAAGGCTCTGCCCGTGGTTCCGTTCCGGCATCGGCAATTCCGGCGCCAATCCAGCATTCGGTATCGGCGATCAACTGTTTAATGATCGAGGCTGCCGGCAGGTTCCTCCAATACTCCTTCGGCCTTTCCGTCGGTATCGCCTTCACCTTCAGCCGGGCCGGATTGAAGATGCTCGCGTGAGTGCGCCGCCAAACTTCCTCGAGCTGGTGTTCGGTCGGTGCCTCGGCCTTGGCGATGCCTGACGTCAGCGAGACGGCATGGCCGTCCCAATGCGCGCAGACGTCGGGGGTGAGGATCGACCACGGCATGTCGGCAAAACGGCTCGCGAAGAACGGCGCGGTCGCCTCCACGATGTGGTGCTCCGGATCGAACCAGGCGAGGTAATGCGAGTTCTGCTCACGGCCGATTTCGCGGAAGCGGACGAGAGCTTGCATCTTGTGCTGATCGTGATGCACGGCTTTGGCCATCGCGATCGCCTGCGCGACGTCCGGATCGGTCGCTGCGTTCAAGAGGTCATGATGGCTGCGCAGCCGCCACACCAGGCGATACAGCAGGGCAAAGCGGGTGGGATCGCGATGCAGGATCGCGGACTGCGCCAGCTCGACGAATTTGGCCGATACGTTGAAGCTGCCTTGAAAGCTCCCTTGCGGCGTTTGAAGCGGTCGATCTGTCGCCGGTGGTCCGATCGATTTGAACTGGTTGCCGCGCACCCTCCATGTCACATCGGACGGTTTTATCTCGTTCAGCGCCAGCGCACGCGCGGCCTTTCGCCAGCCGTCGAAATCGGTCTCGCTATTGAGGGTGATGAAGTGCATTTAAACCCCTTGATTCCGCTGGTGAATCTCCGAAGTGCCAATTCCGATTGACTCTTCCGGGCCTGTTAGCTTTATATTAGAACATATCATGAACAAATAAGCCAGACGCGGGTTTATTAGCGAGAACCGGCACCGGCCCAAAATTCTCAGGAGCGACGCATGATAAGCGTCCGCACGAGCACGCTTGCGTCTTTGCGCGGCGACATCGAGCGCCTCGAAGCGCATGGCGATGGCTACGCCTTACACAAGGCGGCGCTTGGACACGCCGGCGTGGACGCGGCGCTGCGGGGCGGCCTCGCGCTCGCCGCGGTGCACGAGGTGTTTGCCGAAGGCCATCAGAGTGCTGCGGCGACGGGTTTTATCGCAGGCCTTGCCGGGCGGGTGGCGCCGCGCCGGCCGCTGGTCTGGGTGCGGCAGGATTTTAGCGAAATCGAATTGGGCCGGCTGTCGATGAGCGGATGGGCCGAACTCGGGCTCGATCCGCGCTCTGTGGTGAGCGTGCGCGCGGCCGATGCCGAGGCCGCGTTGCGGACCGCCGCCGACGCGCTGGCCTGCGATGCGGTCGGCGTTGTCGTGCTGGAAGTCTGGGGCGAGGTGCGTCAGCTCGATCTTGTCGCCAGCCGCAAGCTGACCTTGGCGGCGCAAGCCTCCGGCGTCACCGGGCTGTTGCTGCGGGTGGCGGCGCAGCAAAAACCCTCGACCGCGGAGACCAGATGGATCGTGCGCGCGGCGCATTCGCCGCCTTCCGCAGACGGGAGCGCGTGGGGCGCGCCGGTGTTCGCCGCCGAGCTCGTTCGCAATCGTCATGGCCCTGTCGGGCGATGGATCATGGAATGGAAATGTGATGAGCGCCTTTTCGCCGAACCAGCGGCGTATCCTCAGCCTGTGGCTGCCGCGCCTGCCCATCGACCACATCAAGCGCCAATTCGCGGGCAGCGACGTCGCGCTGGGTAATGCTCCCAGCGTGGTCGTCGCCAAGCAAAACAACGCGTTGCAGATTTATGCGCTTGACGACATCGCGGCGCGCTGCGGCCTTGAGATCGGGCTGCCGCTCGCCAATGCCCGCGCCATCTGCCCCGAGCTAGTGGTGTTCGATGCCGACGAGGTGGCGGACGCCAAAATCTTGAGCGACATCGCCGACTGGTGCGACCGTTTCACGCCGCTGGTAGCGCTCGATCCGCCGCATGGTCTGTTTCTGGACATCACCGGCTGCGCCCATCTGTTCGGCGGCGAGGCCGCATTGATGCGAATGATATGCGGCGCGCTGACCGGCCAAGGCTTTGTCGTCAGCGCGGCGATTGCCGGCACCTCGATCTGCGCCCGCACGCTGACGCGCGCTGGCCCCGGCAAGATCGTGGAGGACGGCGAGGAAGCCGAAGCAGTCAAGCCGTTACCGGTATCCGCGCTCGGCGCCGATGAGGCCATCACCCGCGGCCTGCGCCGCGCCGGCTTGAAAACCATCGGCGATGTTGCCACGCGCGCGCCTTATGAAATCACCGCGCGCTTCGGCAGCTGCTTCACGACCCTGCTGGCGCACGCGTTGGGCGAGGGCGATGCGCCGATCAGTCCGCGAAAGCCGCCGCCGGATTATATCGTCGAGAAGCGCTTTGCTGAACCGGTTATCACCGAAAGCGTGATCTCGATGACGCTGTCGCGGCTGGCGCATATGCTGGTTAAGGCGATGGCCAAGCAGGGCAAGGGCGCGCGGCGGCTGGAGGCGGGTTTCTTCCGCACCGACGGTGCGGTGCGCGCGATCATGGTCGACACCGGACAGCCCGTGACCAGGGTTCAGGTGATCGAGCGGCTGTTTCGCGAGCGGCTGGAGGCGCTGAACGATCCGCTCGATCCCGGTTTCGGTTTCGATCTCATTCGCCTGTCCGCAAGCCGCACCGAGATCGTCGTGCACGAGCAGCGCGATCTCGATGCCAATGTCCATGACAATGACGAGCTGGCAGCATTGATCGACCGCATCGCCGCGCGGATCGGCGGTAAGCGCGTGGTCGTGCACCTGCCGCAGGACACCCATATTCCGGAGCGCGCGATGTTGGCGGCACCGGCGCAGCATCATCTTGCCGCGGCAGCTCAGGCGGCCTGGCCGGCGCGCGCCGAGAGCGAGCCGCCGCTCCGCCCATTGCGGCTGTTTGAAAAGCCCGAGCCGATCAAGGTGCCGTTTGCAACGGTCCCGGACGGGCCTCCGCATCACTTCACCTGGCGGCGCGCGGTTCATGCGGTGGTGCGGGTGGAAGGGCCCGAACGCATCGCCATGGAATGGTGGAAGCAGGACGGCCAAATGCTGACGCGCGATTATTTCCGCATCGAGGATGAAGCGGGCCTGCGCTTCTGGATCTTTCGCGATGGTCTTTACGGCAGCGAACTTGCCGACGACGAAGGCAAGCCAAAGCCCGCCAACTGGTTCGTGCATGGGCTGTTCGCATGACTAGCGGCGTCGAACCAGGGCTTGGCTATGCCGAAATCGGCATCACCACGAATTTCTCGTTCCTGCGCGGCGGCTCCGATCCGCGCGCCTATGTGCATCAGGCAAGCGCATTGCGGATTGCCGTGATCGGCATTGCCGATCACAACACGCTCGCCGGTGTGGTGCGGGCCTACAAGGAGCTCGACAACCCGGAAATTCAACATAAGCCGAAGCTGCTGATCGGCGCGCGCCTCGTCTTCATCGACGGCACGCCGGATATCCTGGTCTATCCGCGCGACCGCGCGGCTTACGGCCTTTTGTGCCAGCTGCTCACCCGCGGCAAGCGGGGCAGCGACATTGAAAGGATCGAGAAAGGCGAATGCCATCTCAAGCTCGACGACCTCCTGGAATTTTCCGAAGGCCAGCTTCTGGTGATGAGCTTGCCGCATCGGTTCGAGGCGGCAAAAGCGAACAAGATTTTGGACCAACTGCAAGAAAGCCGGGCCGAGGGGGTGTGGCTTGCCGCAAGCCTGCTCTATCGCGGCGACGACCGGCGGCGGCTAACGCGGCTCCATCACATCGCAACAAAGGCAAAGGTGCCGCTGCTCGCGACCAACGAGGTGCTGTACCACCATCCCGCGAGCCGTCCCTTACAAGATGTGCTCACCTGCATCCGCGAGAAGACGACCATCGAGGCGATCGGCAAACGCCTCGAGGCCAATGCCGAACGCTATCTCAAGCCTCGGGATGAAATGGCGCGGCTGTTTTGCGATTTTCCGCGAGCCATCGCGGAAACCATGCGCTTTGCCCGCCGCATCCATTTCTCGCTCGATCAGCTCAAATACCAATATCCGGACGAGCCGGTGCCGCCGGGCAAGACCGCGCAGCAGCATCTGGAAGACCTGACCTGGGAAGGCGCTGAAAAATATTTTGCCGGCGGCACCGATGAGACGCTTCGCGCCACCTTGCGCAAGGAACTCGACCTCATCGCCGAGCTCAAATATGCGCATTATTTCCTCACCGTGCACGACATCGTGCGCTACGCCCGCAGCCAGGGCATCCTTTGTCAGGGCAGGGGATCGGCGGCGAACTCGGCCGTCTGCTATGTGCTCGGGGTGACCTCGGTCGATCCGACCAAGGTCGATCTTTTGTTCGAGCGCTTCATTTCCAAGGAACGGCTGGAGCCGCCCGACATCGACGTCGACTTCGAGCATTCGCGGCGCGAGGAGGTGATGCAATATGTCTACCGGCGATATGGCCGCCACCGCGCCGCGATCATTGCAACCGTCATTCACTATCGTCCGCGCAGCGCGATCCGCGATGTCGGCAAGGCGCTCGGGCTGACCGAGGATGTCACCGCAGCACTCGCCGATACCGTGTGGGGAAGCTGGGGCAAGGGCCTCAACGACATGCAGGTCCGCCAGGCGGGGCTCGACCCCAAAAATTCGATGGTCGAATTGGCGGTCGAGCTTGCCACCGAGCTGATCGAATTTCCCAGGCATTTGTCGCAGCATGTCGGCGGCTATGTGCTGACCCAGGACCGGCTCGACAGCTATGTCCCGATCGGCAACGCCGCGATGGACGACCGCACCTTCATCGAATGGGACAAGGACGACGTCGATGCCCTCAACATGATGAAGGTCGACGTGCTGGCGCTGGGCATGCTGACCTGCATCCGCAAATGCTTTGATCTGATCGAGGGCCAGAAAGGCGAGCGCTGGGCACTGGCGAGCATCCCGCAGGACGACAAGGGCGTCTACGACATGCTGTGCCGCGGGGAATCGCTCGGCGTATTCCAGGTCGAAAGCCGCGCGCAAATGAACATGCTGCCGCGCCTAAAACCGCGGACCTTCTACGATCTCGTCATTGAAGTGGCGATCGTGCGGCCCGGCCCGATCCAGGGCGACATGGTTCATCCATACTTACGCCGGCGCAACGGCGTCGAGAAGGAGAACTACCCTTCACCCTCGCCGGAGCATGGGGAGAAGGATGAGCTTTATAAAGTCCTGCACAAGACCCTCGGCGTGCCGCTGTTCCAGGAACAGGCGATGCGGATCGCGATCGAGGCCGCGAAATTCACCTCCGAGGAAGCCAACGGGCTGCGCCGATCGATGGCGACCTTTCGTAACGTCGGCACCATCGGCAAATTCGAGGACAAGATGATCGGCAACATGATCGCGCGCGGTTATGCGCCCGAATTCGCCAAAAATTGCTTCGAGCAGATCAAAGGGTTCGGCTCCTACGGTTTCCCGGAAAGCCATGCCGCAAGCTTTGCGCAACTCGTCTATGTCTCGTCATGGCTCAAGCATTACCACCCCGAGGCCTTCTGCTGTGGGCTGTTGAACTCGCAGCCGATGGGCTTTTATGCCCCGGCCCAGATCGTCGGCGATGCCCGCAACAACGGCGTCGAGGTGCGCGAGATCGACGTGTCCTTCAGTTTTGCGCAAAACACGCTGGAGCAGGGAAGCGGAAAATATTGCGCGGTGCGGCTCGGCTTTCGCCAGATCGACGGTTTTTCCTGGGCCGATGAGGATGAAGATCGATTGAAGCGACAACAATTGTTATTCCGGGATAATGCATCCACATCGTCATTCCGGGCTCGCGACTTCGTCGCGCCCCGGAATGACGAAGAAATTTTGACACCCCGCAGTGACGACGAAGTTCAACTCGACGACTGGGCCGAGCGCATCGTCGCGGCGCGGGCGCGGCGTCCGTTCACCTCGCTGGAAGATTTCGCCCGCGACACGGGATTGCCCAAGCGCGCGCTGATCCTCTTGGCGGATGCCGATGCGTTCCGCTCCATCGGGCTCGATCGCCGCGCGGCCCTATGGGCGGTGCGGCGGCTGCCCGATGACGTGCCGCTGCCACTGTTCGAAGCAGCGACCGCGCGCGAGCAGCCGGATGAGAATGCGCAATCCCTGCCGCTGATGCCGCTGCCGGAACAAGTGGTCGCCGACTACCAGACCATCCGCCTGTCGCTAAAAGGCCATCCGATGCAATTCTTGCGATCGATGTTTACGGGAGAAGGCGTCGTCGCCTGCAAGGATGTTTGCCATGCCAATGACAGACGCCGCGTCCGCTGCGCCGGCGTGGTGCTGGTGCGGCAGCGCCCGGGCAGCGCCAAGGGCGTCGTCTTCATGACGCTGGAAGACGAAACCGGCATCGCCAATATCGTGGTGTGGCCAAAGGTGATGGAACGCTTTCGCAAAGAGGTGATGGGCGCGCGCCTCATTCTGGTTGAGGGCTATATCCAGTCTAGCCCCGAAGAGGTGACGCATCTGGTCGCGCAGCGGATGTTCGATCGCTCGCGCGACCTGATCGGGCTTGCCGACGACGCGCTACGCCGAAAACCTCCCGTGCCAGCAGGACCTGCATTGGTTGAGCCGCTCAACGACGATCGCCGCGACCATCCACAAAACCCGGCGCAAAAAATCCGCCATCCCCGCAACGTGCGCATCCTGCCCCCGTCAAGGGATTTTCATTAGCGCATGACGGACTCAAACGTCGGACAGCGCGCCATGTCCGCTTGGTGCGGCAGCCGAGAGCGGACCTAAGGTTGGGTCTTGTCCAAGCCAAGATAGAAAGTCTCATTTTCACGGACATGCTGCTTCAAGGCCGCCACTAGTTCGGCATCCGCTTCACTCGAATGAACGTCATCAAGTTGCTCGGTCCAATACTGCTCCAACAGGTTTTCCGCTCTACCTGCGATGATCGAGGCAATGGTTTCCCCAAACCTTGGACGACCTTTTCAAGCTGTCTTGCGGCGAGATGCGCGCCGACGGCCGTGAGGGCGTCGACGACCTCGCAGGCGTCGAGATCGCAGGTCGAAGTCAGGAAGGAATTCAATCCACCAGTATTAGCTAATCCCAATCCCATGTATAGACACGCGATAGCGGCGGCCCTTTTCCTGCTGCCCTGTCGCTACAGCTCGGCATCGTCTCTCTATTCCATCGCTATCGCCTGACATCGCTGATCACGTCGACGGCGCCGCAGCCGATCGGTCTGCGCGTCGGCGGCAACTTGCGACGCGCCATGTCATGCACGCCATCAATCATCACCGTGATCGGCCTTCTTCATGACTGATTTGAGGTAGGCGACCACCGCGTCCTGTTGGGTCCACTCGGCCCAGTCCAGTGCGGTCGCAGCGAACCGCTCGTCTCGCGCCATCACATCCGCGCCGGCCGCAACGAGGCTCCGGACCCGGTCAAGGTTGCCACGGTAGGCTTGCTGGTGCAGAGGCCCGGCCGGCCACTGCGGCAGCTCCAGCGCTCGCGTGAACGCATCGCGCGTATGCACGGGTTTTCCATGGGAGATGATCACGCGCTCGAACGGAAGGTCGAGCATCGCGCGCAAATCAGGGATGGCGCGATCCTCGTGCGTGGGGGACATCCATACCCTCAGCACGCCGGCCCGCTCGGTCAGTGCGTCGGCGAATACCAGGGTCCGGTGTTCGGCAAGCCAGAGCGGCGTCTCGCTCCAGCCTCGGGGTCGCGGAGCGCGAAAAGGCCACCGGGAAGCTCGCGGTTCGGCACGATCGTTTGCACCTCGGTCTCGGGGGGCCCATCATCGGGATCGAAGACTGCGGGACCGAATGCTCGGCATCCATAGCGACGGACCACGGCGTCCACGCTCCGCGTCTGCCGATCGCCCCAGGTCGGGCGCATATGATCCGGACTGAGTACCGCCACCGCCATGGGCGGCCGCCTGGCGAGGCGGTCCCAAACCTCGGTTGCGTCATCCGGCGGCAGCAGTGGATCGAGCAGCCACCGTTCGCCGCCCGCGTCCACGCAGACGCAGGTCACCACCTGCTGCCAGTCCGCGTCCGGATTCCATGCGGGGTGCTCGAGCCTCCAGATCCAAAGACCTGGTGCAAGATCGATGACTTCCACGTTAGGCAACATTTTTCATTGAGGGGTCGTCGCTTACGCTCCTCGCAATGACGGTGAGCTAGAGCGACCGCAGGAAATTCAGAAGATCCTGCTGCTCGTTCGTCTTAAGCCGATTGAAAAATCTCCTCACCACCATATTGGCCTCGGACCCTCTGCTCCCGTGTTCCTGAATTGCCCGCTTCAAATCCGAGGTTCGGCCGTCATGAAGGAAGAAGATACGCTGCCCTAATCCCCAGAGCGGTGCGGTGCGAAACTCTCTCGACGTGGCCTGGCCCTGACTGATCCCGTCGGCGAGACCATCCCCCATGTCGTGAAGCGCAAGGTCGGAGTACAGATTTGCCGCCTTTTTGCTGAGAGCTGCGACAGTGGAGGTGCCGGTCTTAAGGGTTGGCGTGTGGCATACGGCGCAGCCAACCTCGGCAAAGAGCTTGTTGCCGTGTGCAATGGAAGCGGCTCCGCCCGGCGTGTCTTGCGAGGGCGTCGGCGGCGCAAGAAAGCGCATGAACGAGGCGAATTTTTCGATATCGCTCAGTACATCCAGGCCGCTCTTGTCGGGGTTGGTCGTGTCGTTTGGCGGGGGCTTGAACTGACACTTCGCATTCTCTTCCCGCTCCGTCTCGAACAGCTCATTTGAGATGCCCATCTCCACGTTGTAGGCCTCACCGGAAAATGTCAGAAGCGACTTGTTTTGCGCCTTCCAGCCAAACCGCGAGATGGTGCCGTCATTGCCGTTTCGATTTTGGCGAGCTGTCACCGCGTGACCCGCATTGATGATGTTCACCCGGCCCCGGATTCCGTAAGGATTGCCTCTCGTCTTCGGAAGGTTGTCCAGAATGACCTGGTCGGGAATCTGCTCGATCAGTCCGGCGCCGAACACGGGCGTTGGAATCCGGAAGATCACGTTCCCACGTCGCAGCTCGCGGGCGAAGTTGGGCTGTTGCAGAATGCAGCCATCCGCGCCTGGAAGTCCCGTGATGGTGAATATCGAATGGACCCCGCCATCGGGGGTCTTGCCGTCCGCGTTCAGCTTGAACCTCGCTTCGCGCACTGGGCCATGCTCGGTAATGAAGCGCGGCAGACGGTTGGACTTTTGCAGATTCTTCTGGAAGAAATCGAACTGCGGATTGAGGTTCGGAGGGCTGGTACCTCCGGTAGCCGGCTGAGCGTGACAGCCGGCACAGCTATCGAGGTTCATTCTCGGCCCCAAGCCGTCAGGGACCTTGTCAACAATCTTGAACTCGTCGAGTCCGGCGTTGAACAAGCTGGTCTGAGGCTCCGTCAAGCCGTCCAGAGGCTTGCCGGCCGCAGCGGCTCCCGCGCGAGGCCCGGGATCGCGCGCGCTTTGCGCGTGCAGGCTGACCGGTACGACCAAAATCAAAACATAGATGATCAGCATTGCGATCGTGCGCGACTTCGTCACGGCCAGCTCCCTCCCTGTCCCCAGTTGATAGGCGCGAGAGCTGACAGCGGCAGGACGGCGTTTGCGCGGCCAGCAACCCCAGACTTTGAATTTTGCGTGACAAATATGCGTCGATGACAAGACCGGTCAGGAGTCCGTTGCGTGAATTCATGCACGCACCTGCGCGCAGGCGGCGCAGCAAACGGTGTCTAATCGATCATCTCATCGGCGCGTCGAAGCAATGATTCCGAAATCGTGAGGTAGAAGCGCCTTTGCCGACCCCACTGATTTGCCCGGGGGCAAATCAGTTGCATTTTGTGGGCGCCGCTCGCCTCGCAGGGCAAAAACGCGCGGCAAACTCGGGCGCAATCCGCGCCGCGGGAGTCATCGCGAGTCACCCGGTCGGCGCAAAGCGCCGCCGGGCTCCTCGCAATGACGATTGCCCCGCTTTTGCGGATGATAACGACAGTGATAATGTCGCAAGACCTCCAAGGGTTTTGCCATGCAAACGCCACGTGAAATTCTGGCCGATCTCTGGATGCTCGCCGGTGGCGAGGCGTCCGCGCTCGATACCGTCACACTGACGGGCGAAGAGCCGCAATTGCCATCATCGTTTCGGGTCGCCGCCGCAGCACAAGCCTCGATCGCCGCGACCGGGCTTGCCGCGGCCGAAATCTGGAAATTGCGCAGCGGCGAAGTGCAAGATGTCGCGGTCGACATGGTTCACGCGGTCGCTGAATGTCGCAGCGAGCGCTATTTGCGCGTCGACGGCAAGCCGCCGCCGCCGGCCTGGGATCCGACCGCCGGAATCTACCGCACGCGCGATCACCGCTTCGTGCGGCTGCATACCAATTTTCCGCACCATCGCGCGGCCGTCTGCAAGGTCCTCGCATGCGAAGCCGAGCGCGACGATATCCAGGCCACGCTGATGCAGTGGAACGGCGAGGCGTTCGAGACCGCGGCCTATGCCGGCGGCGCGGTCGTAGCCCTGATGCGTTCGCGTGACGAATGGTCGGCGACGCCGCACGCCAGGGCGCTCTCCACCTTGCCGCCGCTCTCGATCGAAAAGATCGGCGAAGCGCCGCCAAGACCATGGCCCGCGGGCAAGCGTCCGCTTACGGGCGTGCGCGTGCTCGATCTGTCGCGGGTGATCGCTGGCCCGGTCGCGGGACGCACGCTTGCCGTCCACGGCGCCGACGTGCTGTTGATCTCGGGACCCGAGCTGCCGGCGATTCCCTGGCTGACCATCGACACCGGCCGCGGCAAGCTCACGACTTTCATCGAACTCAAGCGCGAGCAGGGACGGGGCACCTTGCGCGATCTGCTCGCGCAGGCCGATATTTTCTCGCAAGGCTATCGGCCGCGGGCAATCGCCTCGCTCGGCTTCTCGCCGGAAGATGCGGCGAAGATCAGCCCCGGCATCGTCTATGTGTCGTTGTCGGCCTATGGCCATGCCGGACCATGGTCGGAGCGCCGCGGCTTCGACTCGCTGGTGCAGACCACGACCGGCTTCAATCATGCCGAAGGGCAGGCCGCCGGCATCGATGGACCGAAGGAATTGCCGGCGCAAATGCTCGATCACGCCACCGGTTATCTGATGGCGCTCGGCGCGATGATGGCAAAGGCGCGCCAGTCGCACGAGGGCGGAAGCTGGCACGTCCGCGTGTCGTTGGCGCAGACCGGACGCTGGCTGTGGAATCTCGGCCGCGTCGCGGGAGGATTGAAAACCGGGGAGTTGAAGGGTGAAGCCGTGCGTCCGTTCTTCGAGGAGATGCCGTCGGGGTTTGGTACTCTGCGCGCGGTCAGCCATTCGGCCGTCCTGTCGAAGACGCCGGCGTTCTGGACGCGCCCGGCGATGCCGCTCGGCAGCCACGCGCCGCAATGGCCCGCGCGCGGCTGACGCCTTTCGGAATTTTAACGCAAAACGGTAAGGCTACCGGTGCTTTTTAGGTTGTCTGTAACGTCAATTGGGCACTATTAGCGCACCGATGAGGCAGTCATTGCCGGAATCATCGCCGAAGTGACTGGACCCATGTTATCGGAATTTATCCAGCGATTGCAGAGGCTTACCCGGCAACAGCAGGCGGTGGCCGCAGCCTTGCTGCTGCTTGTTGCCGCCGCTGCAGTCTATGGGCTGTCGCAGATCGGCGGAGCGAGGAATGAAAATTCCGAGGTCTCCAGCCAGTCCCGCAAGGGCGTGCAAAACTTCACGCCGACGCCGTCCGAATGGGCTACGCTTACCATCGAACCGGTGGCCGAAAAGACGTTCCGCGCCGAGCATGTCACCGAAGGCAAGGTCGCGGTCGATGAGGATCGTTCGACGCCGGTGTTTTCGCCCTATGCAGGCCGCGTCACCAAGCTCCTGGCCCGGCCCGGTGACAACGTCACGCAGGGGCAGCCGCTATTCACGATCGAAGCCGCCGATACCGTGCAGGCGCAGAACGATTACATCGCCGCCATCACCGCGCTGAACAAGGCCAAGTCGGCGCTCGACCTCGCGCAAATACAGGACAAGCGCGCCAAGGATCTGTTCGAGGGCAAGGCCGTTCCGCTCAAGGATTATCAGCAGACCCAGGCCAATCTGATCCAGGCGCAGAACGATTTGCGCTCCTCGGAAACGGCGCTCGAGGCATCGCGCAAGAAACTGTTCATCCTGGGCTTCACCGATGAGACCATCTCGGCGTTTCAGGGCAGGGGTACCATCAATCCGGAAATCACCATCTTCTCGCCGATCTCAGGCACCGTTGTGCAACGTAAGATCGGTCCCGGCCAATATGTGAACGCGGGCGCCAGCGATCCGGTATTCGTGATCGGCGATCTCTCAACCGTCTGGCTCATTGCCTTCGTCCGCGAGAGCGACGCCGCGGTGGTGTCGGTCGGGCAGGAGATATCCGTCAATGTGATGGCGCTGCCGGGCCGCCCGCTGACCGCGCGTATCAATTACGTTTCCGCCGCGATCGACCCCGCAACGCGCCGGCTCCTGGTCCGCGCCATCATCGACAACAAGGCGGGTCTTTTGAAGCCGGAAATGTTTGCCAACGTCACCATCTACTCCCCCGGAGATCATCCGGCGCCCGCCGTGCCGAAGCAGGCTTTGATCTACGAGGGCGATCAGGTCCGGGTCTGGGTCGCGCATGACGACAAATCGGTCGAACTGCGTCTGATCAAGACCGGCCTCGTCAATGGCGACCTTGTCGAGGTCGATGGCAATTTGAAAGCCGGTGAGCAGATTGTTACAAGGGGCAGCCTGTTCATCGACCGCGCGGCGTCGGGCAGCTAGTCGGCCATTGAAAGCGTCTACCTGAATGGATCGCCTTGTCGCCATCGCCGTCGAGCGCCGCTACTTAATGGTCGGCATGTTCGTCGCCGTTTTTGTCGGCGGCCTGATTGCATTCAAGGAGCTCAACATCGAAGCCTATCCGGATCCGACGCCGCCGATGGTCGACATCGTGACGCAAAGTCCGGGGCTGTCGGCGGAAGAGATCGAACGCTACATCACCATACCGATCGAGACCCAGGTCGCCGGCATCAAGAACGTGACCACCATCCGCACCATCTCGCTGTACGGATTGTCCGACGTCAAACTGCAATTTTCATTCGCTTACACCTATGACGAGGCGCTGCAGCAGGTGCTGAACCGGTTATCGCAATTGGCACCGCTGCCGGGCAACGTGCAGCCGGGAATTTCCCCTGTCAGCGCGATCGGCGAAATCTACCGCTATCGGCTGGTGGGGCCACCGAACTACAGCGTGCTTGACCTGAAAACGCTGCAGGACTGGGTGTTGCAGCGGCGGTTTCGTTCCGTACCCGGCGTCATCGACGTCACCGGGTGGGGCGGCAGGACCAAGACCTACGAATTGCAGGTCGACTTCAACAGGCTGATCGCCAACGGCCTGACGCTGCCGCAACTGCTGCAGGCCGTCGGCAACTCCAACATCAATGTTGGCGGCAATACCGTCAATATCGGCACGCAAGCCGCCGTGGTGCGCGGCGTCGGCCTGATCCGCTCGATCGACGACCTCGCCAATACCATGGTGTCGCAGAGCGGCGGCAATCCGGTGCTGGTCAAGGATGTCGCTACCGTCACCGTCGGCGAAAAACCGCGGCTCGGCATCGCCGGTCTCGATGGCGACGACGACATCGTGCAGGGCATCGTGCTGATGCGCCGGGGCGAGCAGAGCTCGCCCACGATCCTGCGCGTCGAACAATTGGTCGCGCAAATCAACGGCTCCAGCATCCTGCCGCCCGGGGTCCATATCGAGCGGATCTACGACCGCAAGGATCTGATCGACCTCACCACGTCGACCGTGCTGCACAACATGGTAGTCGGCATTCTCCTGATCGTGCTGTTGCAGTGGATCTTCCTCGGCGATCTCAGAAGCGCGCTGATCGTCGGCGCCACCATTCCGTTTGCGCTGTTCTTCGCGGTCGTCATCCTGGTGCTGCGCGGCGAATCCGCCAACCTGCTGTCGGTCGGCGCCATCGATTTCGGACTGATCGTGGATGCCACCGTGATCATGGTGGAGGCGATCTTCCGGCGGCTGACGCAGACCACGGCGCTCTCGGAAGCCGAGCAAAGCCACATCTCGACCGAGACCATCATGGGCATGAAAAGCCACGCTATTCTCAGCGCGGCCGCCGACGTGTCGCGGTCGATCTTCTTTGCCGCTTGTATCATCATCGCGGCGTTCATCCCGCTGTTCACCCTGAGCGGCGTCGAGGGCAATATCTTCGGGCCGATGGCGCGGACCTATGCCTATGCGCTGGCCGGCGGCCTGCTCGCAACCTTCACGGTGACGCCCGCTCTAAGCGCAATCATCCTGCCTTCGCACGTGCACGAGTCCGAAACGCGGATCATGGCGTTCGTGCACCGGATCTATGTGCCCGCGCTGCACTGGGCGGTCGGCAACCGCAATCTGGTGATGGCGGGCGCCGTTGCGCTGGTGGTGATGACCGTCTTGTTCGGTCGCCTGCTCGGACTGGAATTCCTGCCCAAGCTCGAGGAAGGCAATCTCTGGATTCGCGCCACCCTGCCGCCGACCATCTCGCTGCAGGAAGGCAACACCTATGTCAACGAGATGCGCAAACTGATCCGCAGCCGCCCCGAGGTGGAAGCGGTGGTGTCGCAGCACGGCCGTCCCGATGACGGCACGGACGCCGCGGGCTTCTTCAATGCCGAGTTCTTTGCGCCGCTAAAGCCGGTCGGCGAATGGCCGGGTACCCACGACAAGGAAGAACTGACCGCGCAGCTGCTCAAGCAACTCGATGACAGGTTTCCCGGCGTCGAGTTCAATTTCTCCCAATATTTGCAGGACAACGTGTCCGAAGCCGTATCCGGTGTGAAGGGCGAGAACTCGATCAAGCTGTACGGCAACGATCTGCAGGCGCTCAGCGATACCGCCAACAAGATCAAGTCGGTGCTTGCGACCGTCCAGGGCATCACCGATCTTGCGGTGTTCACCTCGCTCGGCCAGCCCACCATCCAGATCGATATCGACCGCGCCAAGGCCGCCCGTTACGGGCTCGCGCCTGGCGACATCAACGCCACCATCAAGGTCGCGATCGGCGGCGACAGCGCCGGCGACCTCTATGAGCCCGGCAGCGACCGCCACTTCCCGATCATCGTTCGCCTGGCGCCGGAATACCGCAAGAGCGCCGAAGCGATCCAGAACCTGCGGATCGGTGCTGCCGGCCCGAACGGCACCATCGCGCAGATACCCTTGAGCGAAGTGGCCTCGATCAACCTGGTGTCGGGCGCGGCCTATATCTACCGCGAACAGCAGGAGCGGTATCTGCCGATCAAGTTCTCGGTGCGCGAGCGCGACCTCGGCGGCGCGATCCGCGAAGCCCAGGACAAGATCGCGGCCCAAGTCCAGCTCCCGCCGGGATCGCGGATCGAATGGGTCGGCGAGTACGGCAATCTGCAGGACGCCATCAAGCGGCTGTCGATCGTGGTGCCGATCTCGCTCACGCTGATCGCGATGCTGTTGTGGTTCAACTTCGGCTCGATGGTCGACACGCTGCTTGCCATGAGCGTGATCCCGATGGCGATCTTCGGCGGCATGCTGGGGCTTGTGATTTCAGGCATCCCGTTCAGCGTGTCGGCCGCAATCGGATTCATCGCGCTGTTCGGCGTTGCGGTGATGGACGGCATCATCATCCTGTCGCAGTTCAATCAACTGATCGACGAAGGTTTTGACCGCGTCGGTGCGGTGATCCGCACTGGCGAATTGCAGCTGCGGCCGGTCTTGATGACCTGCGTGGTCGCGGGCGTCGGGCTGCTGCCGGCGGCGCTGTCGACCGGCATCGGGTCCCAGGTGCAGAAGCCGCTCGCGGTCGTCGTTGTCACCGGGATGATGCTGGCGCCGCTCGTCATTTTGGTGACCTTGCCAGTCCTGATCTCGTTCTTCTCGCGGCGGGCGCGCTGACTTCGGCTTGGCCGGACCAGGGATTTTGTGGGCATATGCCCATAAATCCTGCCCACTCGGTTTGTGGTTGACGCCTCGTAGCAGTTGTCCCTTGATTTGAACACAGGGAATGAAAACCGCGGGGAGAGACCATGCGGATCGAGGAACGCCAAAGCGGCGTCGTCGCCGGAACCTCCGACCAGATTCTCGGCGAGATCCGGGAGTTTTGCCGCGCGACACGGACCGCCGAGTCTACCTTCGGACGCCTCGTCGTCAACGACGGCAAGCTGGTATCGCGGCTGCGCGACGGCGCCAGGATCACGACCGGCACGCTCGACAAGGTCCGCGCCTATCTGTCCGAGCATCGCGCCGCTCCGCCGTCGCCGCAAAGCAAGCCCTCCACAGCCAAGGCGGTCAATGGCGTGGCCGCCGTCGCCGATATTGCGCCGCCCGGTTTCAGGTTCTTCGATAACAGGCAAAAATATCTGCTGTTCGTCTCGACCTGCAGCGAGAAGACCGAGATCGCCAACCGCGTCTCGCTCGAGCTGGGCAATCTGCAACCCGCGCCGCCCGCGCTGCGGCTGTTCGACGCCGGGGTCGGCGACGGCACCGTGCTGTCGCGGGTGATGCGCGCGCTGCACGCGCGGTTTCCCACGATGCCGCTTTACGTCGTCGCCAAGGAGATCTCCTTCGAAGACGTGCGCATGATGCTGGAAAAGATGGCGGACCGGCTGTTCGAACATCCGGCGACCGTGCTTGTCGTCACCAACCTCTATTATGCCGAGGCGCCATGGCTGACGCCGCGCTCGGCTACCGCGGCGCAGGGCCTGATCTGGAAGGACGTGGCGCTCACCGGCAATACCGCGCACGGCTTTGCCGAGCAGATCGGCGAGCTCGAAGGGTTTTTGACCGAGAACTGGCGGGCCGGGATCAGCCCGACCACTGGCAACCCGCTCTATACGCGCCCCATCGTCCTGACGTTGCGGCGCGAGGATCACTCCTTCCTGCTCGATCCGATCATGCCGCGGCCCGGACGGGTGATGGCCGATTACGATCTGGTGCTGGCCTCGCAGCCCTATCGGGCGCGCGCCAGCGTCGAATTCAAGGCGTCAAAGGTGGTGACGCCGCTGGTGCGGGCGCTGCGGCCCGGCGGCCGGCTGATCGGCATCCATTCGCACGGCCACGATCCCGGCATCGAGATCATCGACCAGGTCTGGCGGGGCGATGATCCCTTCAAGACCGATCGTTACGCAATCCTGCGTCAGGTCAAGCACGAGCTTGGCGCAGCCGCGCGGCACTACAATTTCAATGCCTCATCCGATGCCCGCTCGATCTTCCGCTATCACATGCACACGCTGCCGGACGAGGTCTCTGGTCCAATCGGCACCTCGACGCTGTTCGCCGCCTGGAACGCCGCGATCTATGTGGCGCAGATCGAGGACGTCAGGCTGTCGGAAGTCGTCCGCGACGGCCGTTATCTGGAAGCGACCGACCGAGTGCTGAAGAAGCATGGCGGCCTGTGGTTCAACGACGAGACCTATGTGATTTCGCGCCGCCGCGCGCCGGCCTGATTTTTCGAAGGAGCTGCCCGTGACCGTGCCCGATCCTGCTTCATCCGGCCGTCTCGCAGCGTTGCTGGCATCCGCCTCGGTCGAGATCTCCTCGCGCGGCCATCAACTGCAGCAATTGCGGGATCATTTCGAAGCCGGCACCGATGTCACCATCACTTTTCTGCCGGGCGACAATTATCGCCACAATATCGAGACCGCTGCCGCGCTGCGCCGCGCCGGCTTCAATCCGGTGCCCCATATCGCCGCACGCGAGATCGCCTCACGCGAGGCGCTCGACGATTTCCTGGGCCGGGCGCGCGGGGAGGCCGGCGTCACGCGCGTCATCCTGATCGCAGGCGACGTGGTCGGCGCCAAGGGGCCGTTCAAATCGAGCCACGATGTGGCGGCTAGCGGGTTGATCGAGGCGCATGGCATCGCGCGCTTAAGCGTCGCCGGCCACCCCGAAGGCCATCCCTATCTGAGCGCGGCCGCGACCTTCAAGGCGCTTGAGGCCTGGCAGGACTGGGGCCGCCAGGCCAACATTCGCGTCGATGTCCTGACGCAGTTCTGTTTCGAAAGCGCGCCGATCCTCAAATGGCTCGGCGAACTCGCCGCGCGCGGCATCGGCTTGCCGGTGATCGTCGGGCTTGCCGGTCCTGCGACCCCCGCCACGCTGATGAAATTTGCGCTCCGCTGCGGGATCGGCAATTCGATGCGGTCGCTGCGCAGCCAGATCGGCCGTTACGGCCGGCTCTTGACCGATGCCGGGCCCGACGACGTGGTGCGCGGCCTGCAGGCGGCGCCAACCGCTGCGACCGCCGATATCGCGGGATTCCAGCTGTTTCCGTTCGGGGGTTTGCGCAAGACGGCCGACTGGCTGCACAGCTATCCCGAGGAAACGCTGCGGCAGATCGAGCAGGCGGCCCCGGCGGCGCACTCTCAAAAGCCGTAGAGTCTGGCCGGATTGTCGACCAGAATCTTCTTGCGGGTCGCCTCGTCCGGCGCCCACATCGGCAACTGGTTGAGCAGACGGCCGTCGTCGATCTGGAGCAGCGGCGTCACGTCGCTGTTCTTTCGCCCGGGCGGCGTGACCGAATCCGGATGCGGCCAGTCGGTGCCCCAGATGATGCGGTCGGCATTGGCGGCAATCAGCGCCCGCGCCAGCGGTGCAGCGTCGGAGTAATCGGGCGCTAGTCTTGACGCCCGATAAGCGCCCGAGATCTTGACATACGCCTTGTCCGATTTCACCAGTTCGAGCAGGTCTGCAAAGCCCGGCTGCTCCGCACCGAGCTCCGCCTGCGCGCCGCCGAAATGGTCGAACACCACGGGCACCGGTGAAGTCGCGACCAGGTCCTTGATCGCGGAGATCATCGAAAGACTGGTGAACAGCTGGACATGCCAGTTTCGGGTTTTCACCCGCTCGACCGCGGCCCGGAAGCGCGGGCGGCCGACCTTGGGGTCATTGACGCCGCCGGTTGCCAAATTGAGACGGATACCGCGGATGCCCAACTGGTTCATGGTGTCGAGATCGCCGTCCGGCGTCTTGTCGTCGATGACGGCGACGCCGCGCGCGGTCGCGCCGCGCGCCTTCATGCCGAACAAGGTCGCGGAGTTGTCGGGGCCGTAGACGCTCGGCGTCACGATCACCACACGCTCGATGTGCAGTGCCTTGTGCACGGCCGTCATTTCCTCAGGCGACGCCAATTCTGGCGTATAGACCCGCCCCGAAAAGAACGGAAATTTGGCGGGATCGCCGTGAATATGGGTATGGCAGTCGCAGGAGCCGGCCGGCACATCGAAATTTACCGGTGTCGATGGCTGTGCTGCAGTGGCGCGCGCGTTTCGGTTGGGCATGATCACTCCAGCCGCAATGGAGGCAAGCAAAATACCGCGTCTGGTGAACATCGTTTCACTCCCTCAGGTTTCCGTTCTTGTTTTTGACGCGCGCAAACGTTCAAGATGCCGCGATATTGAGGGGAAGATTATAGATGGGAGCGCTGGGCGGAAAGGGCCATGGGTTCGGCGCCAGCCACCGATCGCGCCGCAGACTTCCGCCACGAGTTCGGATAGTGGCCGCGATCCGTCGAGACGCAGAAACGGGGCAGGGCAGTGCGGCCAGCCACGCCTGATGCTTTGCGAGACTGCGGCCTTCGCGATCCCCGATATCATAATGTGACGCCCATTCGACGAATTCTTCGGTCTCCCGGTGCCGCCAGCCGCCGGGAGCGACCGCAGCGGCGCCAAAGTGCCTGGCTTCGCGGGCGCGCAGACGTTGCAGGCGAAGCTCCGTTGATGTCGACAGGAACACCACCAGATCGAAGTGCGGGACGACAGGATCGCCCCAGCCCTCGAGCGATCCGCTCAGCACCCAGTCCGCGCGCGGCAGAAATACTTCTTGCATCAGCCGAAGACGCTCGGCCGGCTCGCGCTTGATCTGATACGGCGGTATGGTCGGCTGCCAGAAATAATCCTCGGTGTCGTGATGGGGGATGGCCAAAGCATCAGCCAACGCGCGGCCAAGGGTCGTAACGCCGGTTCCTGACGCTCCCATAATTGCGGCAGCTTTCATGACGCCCGCCTAAAGTCTCATTGCCCCGACGGCGTGCGCAGGCCGTGCCAGGCGTCGCGCACCTGATGATAGTGCACTTCGGGCAGATAGTCCGGCGTATTGAGCGCGAGCGTCTTGACGTCGAGCCTGCCGACTGCGCTGAGCAGCGTGTAGGAGGCGATCACGCGATCGCGTTGGGCGCCGATCAGCCGCGCTTTCGCCGAGATCAGATCCTGTTGCGAGTTCAGCACATCGACCGTGGTACGCTGGCCGCCCAGCGCCTCCTTGCGAACGCCCTCCAATGCAATCGTCGCAGCGCGGACTTCGGACTTCTGACGCACCGACGGCGATCTTGGCGCCTTCATTGGCGACCCACGCGCCGATCGCCGCGGTGCGCGCCTGGTTGCGGACTTGGTCGAGCACCATCCGACTCTGCGCGGCCACTTCCTTGGCCTGTCGGGTTTGCGACGCTGCCGTGCCGCCGTCGTAGATCGGCTGGTTGATCTGACCGATGATCGAGGCCTGGTCGGTGGCAGTGGTGGTAAGCGTTGAGTTGGTATCCCTGCTGCGGCTCGCGCTCCCTTGCACGGTAACGCTCGGCATCAGGCTGCTTTCGGCGACGCGGATAGAGGTCGAGGCGACATCGACGTCGAAACCCGCCGCCACCACTGCAGGATGCTCCTTGAACGCCATCGAGATCGCGTCATCCCGGGTGGGCGGCACGAAGCGATCGACGGTTTGGGCAGGCCTGAGCTGCGCCGGCGGGTTGCCGATCACCTGGGCGTAGGTCGCCTGGCTGATGGCGAGGTTGACCTCGGCGGCGTTGAGGTCGGAAAGGCCGCGGCTGAGCCGCGCTTCGGACTGCGCGGTGTCGGTCTCGGTGACATCGCCGTTCTTCAGTCGCCGTTGGGTGATACGCAGCGTTTCCCTCAGGAATTCGACATTGGAGCGCTGAGCTTCGACCAGCGACTGGTTGGCCAGCACGTTGGTGTAGGCGGTGACGGCATCGAGCAGCACGCCTTGCCCGACATTGCGTAGCGCCTCGCGGCCTGACTGCACCTGCAATTCCGCCACCCGCACGCTGTTTGCGGTCTTGAAGCCGTTGAACAGCGTCTGCGTCACCGTCACCCCGATTTGCCAGGGTTTTAGGGTCGCCGATTGCACCGTGTTATTGGGCAAGAGGTTGCGGACCGCCTGCAATCCGGTGCTGAGGCTGGCAATGATCTGCGGCCGGTAGCCGGCGAGCGCCTGCGGCACGTTCTCGTCGGTGGCGCGCTGGCGCGCCCGCTCGGCATTGAGCTCGGGATTGGTCTGATAGGCCTTGGCGAGAGCTTCCGGAAGGCTCTCGGCCGAAGCTGATCCGGTTGCAAATGCGACGCATGTCACGACGCCGAGGCAAATGCCCAATCGAAGCACGTGCCCCTTCACCTCGCCAGCATTCGCGGCACGCCCGATCATGTCATTTTCGAAGCCAAACCCAGCCGTCCGCCGACGGCTGCGACATTTTTACCTGTTTAGAGGGCGCCACGGCCACAGGCAAACCGCCGAAGGCAGAAACCCAATGAATTCAATCCGTCGCTGTTGCCGGTTCGTCACAGACGCATAGCGAGCGAAGACAACGCATAGCTGCAGCCAAAGCTCGATTCGGAAGGCGCCGGCTGTTAGGCGGCGCCTGAAACCCATCGGTTCAGCCAAGCTCGTGCGTGATCGCTCCTTGAGCGGCAGGGCGCGCCGACATCCGGCGTCGACGAGCCATGACTTTCGGGTCCAAAAAGGCGCTGGGCGGTCATTCCCGAGCGCCGGGCTTCGCGCTCGCGGTCCACGCGCGTTCCCGGAGGACGCTGCAAATCTGGAATTTGTATTCGCTGAAGAGCGTCTCGATCGCACGCCGCTTCGCCGAGCGATGCTCCGTGTGAATGCGCCATTGGTCGAGCGCTTGCTCGGATTCGAATTTGACGATGGTAACCTGCTCTCGGTCCGCCGCGACGAATCCCTTGTGCGAAACATAACCCGGGATGGTCCGCACCAGTTCGTTCATCCGCGCCGCCATCGAATCATATTCACCCTGGGCGTCGGGGTTCATCCGTTTGCGAAACACCGTGACGATCATGGCACTGCCTCCGTTCCCGGCGACTCTGGAACGCTGCCCCCCGTGACGGCGAGGTATTCGGGGTGCATCTGCTAGAGACGCGTGCAATCCAATGAGCCATCGACATCGTCGTTTGCCTTCGGCGTTTGCGGACAACGGCGACAACACCATCGCCTGTCGCGGATGGTTCTTTACCCGGCGGCGATAATCAAATAAAATGAATAATTATGATATTAATGATCCTTTGGAGAGATGAATGGACCTGTCCGATCTGCTGATCTTCAGCACCGTCGTTCGCGAGGGCGGCGTGACGCGCGCAGCCGAACGGCTGCATCGCGTCCAGTCCAACGTCACGACGCGGATCCGGCAGCTCGAGGAAGATCTCTCGGTTGGGCTCTTCATCCGTGAAGGCAAACGGCTTCACCTGGCCCCTGCCGGTCAAGTTTTGCTGGGCTACGCCGACCGGCTTCTCGCGCTGGCCGATGAAGCGCGTGGCGCTGTCCATGACGCAAGGCCGCGCGGGACGTTCCGGCTGGGCTCGATGGAGAGCACGGCGGCCGTCAGATTGCCGGGCCTGCTCACCGAATACCACCGACGGCATCCCCGCGTGGTGCTGGAGCTGTCTACCGGCAATCCGCAGGTTCTCGGGAGCGCCATTCTGGCGGGTGATCTCGATGCGGCCCTGGTCGCAGAGCCGATCGCGGATACGCCGTTCGAGAAGATGTTCGCCTTTGACGAAGAGCTCGTGATCGTTGCCCCGGCCAATCATCCGCCAATCGGCAAAAAGGGCAAACTGCCGCGAACCATCATCGTGTTCGAACACGGATGCCCGCATCGGAAACGTCTCGAAGACTGGTACGCAAGCCGCAACGAAATGCCCGAGCGTGTCGTAGAGTTGTCGTCGTATCATGCCACGCTCGCATGCGTCGTCGCGGGCATGGGAATATCCCTGATTCCAAAGAGCGTGCTGACGACTTTCCCGGAGCGTAAGCGCGTGAGCGTCCATCGCCCGGCAGGGGCAGCGAGCCACGCGCACACCGTCCTGATCTGGCGCAGGGGGGCGGGCTCGGCCAACATCGTTGCGCTTCAGGAAATATTGCGAGGCCGAAATTCGCGCGCTCGACAAAATTCCGCTAACACGAGCGGAAGTATAATAAATTGAAGCAGGGGCACCCAATTCCTCGAATCCTTGAATTCAACCCTTGAATTACCCCTTGACCTGGCCCCCTGGGCCTTGCGGCTCGCGTCGCCCCAGACGGAATTTTCATGCCGAAACTGTTCTCCGACCCCGATGACGTTGCCGAGGATATCATCCGCGATGTCGGGACCAATCTGGTGGTCGGGCTGCCGCTCGGGCTCGGCAAGGCCAACCACGTCGTCAATGCGCTCTATGCGCGCGCGGTCGCCGACCGCTCGATCGACCTGACCTTCCTTTCAGCGCTGACGCTGGAAAAACCGAAACCGAACAACCTGCTCGAGCGCCGCTTCATCGAGCCCGTGATCGACCGTTTGTTCGGCGGCTATCCCGATCTCGCCTATGCCGACGCGCTGCACAAGGGCGCGTTGCCACCCAACATTCGCGTGATCGAGTTCTTCTTTCTTGCCGGGAAATGGCTGCACATGCCCTATGCGCAGCAACATTATATTTCGGCAAACTACACCCACGCCGTGTCATACCTGCTGGCGCGCGGGCTCAATGTCGTCGCCCAGTTGGTCGCCAAGCGCGTCGTCGGCGGCGTCACGCGCTATAGCCTGAGCTGCAACACCGATACGACACTCGATATCCTGCGTGCCCGCGCGCAAGGGTCCGCGTCGTTCAAGCTGATCGGCCAGGTCAATTCCGAGCTGCCGTTCATGCCGGGGTCAGGCGATTTGCCGGCGGATGAATTTTCCTCGGTGCTCGACAGCCCGGCGACGGACTTTCCCCTGTTTGCGCCGCCCGCCGAGCCGATCGGCGATGCCAAATACGCCATCGGACTGCACGCCGCTGGCCTGGTACGCGACGGCGGAAGCTTGCAGATCGGCATCGGGCAGGTGGGCGACGCGCTGGCGCAAGGCCTCGTCATACGTCACAAGGACAACGCGCAGTTTCACGCGATCATGAAGCGGCTTTCGCCTGCAACGGAGCCATCCTCGGCGCTGGAAACCGGGTCCTTCGAAAAAGGTCTCTATGGCGTCAGCGAAATGCTGTTCGAGGCGTTCTTGGGCCTGATCGAGTCCGGCATCCTCAAGCGTGAGGTCGACGGCACCGTGCTGCACGGCGCATTCTTTCTCGGGCCGAAATCGTTCTATCGCGCGTTGCGCGAGATGACGCCGGATCAGATCGGGCGGATCCAGATGATGCCGGTGTCGTTCACCAATGAAATCTATGGCGAGGAGGACAAGAAGCGCAGAGCCCGCGTCGACGCGCGCTTCGTCAACAATGCGATGATGGCGACCTTGATGGGGGCGGCAATCTCCGACGGCCTCGAAAATGGCCAGGTCGTCAGTGGCGTCGGCGGCCAGTACAATTTCGTGGCGCAGGCGTTTGCGCTCAAGGGTGCACGCTCCATACTTGCACTGGAAGCGACACGACAGGCAGGCGCCGGGGCGCAATCGAACATCCGCTGGGCCTATGGCCACGAGACCATTCCACGGCACCTGCGCGACGTCTTCGTCACCGAATACGGTATCGCCGACGTGAGGGGGCAATCGGACGCCGACGTCATCGCGGCCATGCTTGCCGTCGCCGACTCGCGCTTTCAGGGCGAGTTGGCGCGCGCCGCCAAGGATGCCGGCAAGCTGCCGAAGAGCTATGAAATTCCAGCGGCGCATCGCGAGAACCTGCCGGAGCGGATTACTGATGCGCTAAAGCCCGCGCGGGAAGCGGGTCTGTTGCCGTCGTTTCCGTTCGGCAGCGATTTTACCGATGTCGAACAGCGTCTGATTCCGGCCCTGGAAATCTTGCAGGACGCGCAGCGCACGCCGCTGCGGCTTTTGGGATTGCTGTGGCGGGGATTGAGACGAACACCCGATGCTGCCGATCAAGCATGTTTGGCGCGGCTCGGCCTCGACCGCCCCGCGACGTTTGCCGAACGCGTCTACCATGCGCTGGTGAGTGCGGCGCTGGCGGGCTACTAGAGTGTCAGACTACGAAGGCAATCATTGGTTCATCGTCGTTGGGTGAACCATGGCTCGATGAAGCACAATGGAGAGGACATGCAGCAGGTGCGGTCGTCGGGGGTACTCGCGATCCTGGGCTTCATCCTCGTTGCCTGTGCGCTTTCTACGAATACAATCCTTGCACGCGCAAATGCGAGAGAGGTGCCCTCGTTCTTGCTCGCATTCTTTCGCTGGATGATTGTTGCGCTGGGCCTCGCACCGTTCTCGGTTCGCGAGATAAGGGCAAAGTGGCCAGCGATTTCACCGCGTCTGGGGAGGGTCGCGGCCGCGGTCTTCTGCGGGATGTTTCTCTGCGGAGGACCCGTCTATGTGGCAGGTGTCACGACGACGGCGATAAACATCGGGCTGATCATGGCGGCGGCGCCCGTCAACGTGCTCTTGATCGCATGGATCATTGGCTTCGAGAAAATCAAGCCCGTGCAGGTGACCAGTATAGCTGTAGCATTGCCGGGCGTCGCCTTAATCTTGGCTCGCGGCTCACTGGAAACACTGACCACCGTCAATTTTGCTCTCGGCGATATTCTCGTCTTCATCGCCATGCTCGGCTGGACAGGCTACAACCTGTTGCGAGTAAGAACTTTGCCCGACGTGTCCTCCATCTCGCGTACTTGCCTGTTTGCGTCAGCGGGCGCGGGTTTCAGCCTGCCGTTTTGCCTACACGAGGCATTGGAGGCGCCACAGGCCGTGTTCTCGGCTCGTGCATTCTTCACCTATTTGTTTGCCGCGATTGTACCTGGAATTGGTGCGTATGCAGGTGGCGTACCTTGCCGCGAAATTCGGCTCCGTGCGCGCTTCGCTTATGACCTACGTCGTACCGATCGCAAGTGTGCTGCTTTCCATGCTGTTCTTAGGTGAGGGCCCTTCCGCTTACCACTTCATCGGCGGTCTGCTGATCCTCGCCGGTATATGGCTCAGCGTGCGACGCTAGAGCGGGATAACTCTTCTTCCAATCGTCATCGCGCTCTATCCTTTTGTTTGAGCATGATCTTTTTCGGAAAACCGGTGTCCACTTTTCCGGATCATGCTCTGCTGTCATGCGCAGGCGGCGAAAAAGCTCATTCATTATAAACTGGCAAGACAGCGGGCGGATCGTTCGCCAAGAATTCGGACTGGAAGCTAGCTAGCGGTTCTTGTTGACCGGCTTCCGCTTTTCGATGAACGCCGCCATGCCTTCGGAGCGGTCTTCCAGCGCAAAGGTCGAGTGAAACAAATTGCGCTCGACGTTGAGTCCGTCGGACAGCGGCGTCTCGAATGCGCGGTTGATCGCTTCCTTGGCCATGGTCACGGCCGGGCGCGACATCGAGGCGATTTTTTCGGCCGCGGCAAGTGCCTCTTCCATCAGTTTGTCGGCCGGCACGACGCGGCTGACGAGGCCTGAGCGCTCGGCCTCGGCTGCATCCATCATGCGTCCCGTCAGGCACAAATCCATCGCCTTGGATTTGCCGACCGCGCGCGTCAGCCGCTGCGTGCCGCCGATGCCGGGAATGGTCCCGAGCGTGATTTCGGGCTGGCCGAATTTCGCCGTGTCGGCGGCGATGATGATGTCGCACATCATCGCAAGCTCGCAGCCGCCGCCGAGCGCATAGCCCGCGACCGCGGCGATGGTTGGCTTGCGGCATTTGGCGACACGATCGCCGCCGGCAGCCGTGAAGTCGCTGGAGAATATGTCGATGAAGGTCTTCGGCTGCATTTCCTTGATGTCGGCGCCGGCGGCAAATGCCTTTTCGCTGCCGGTCAGGAGAATGCATCCGATGTTGTCGTCGGCTTCGAGATCGTCGATGGCGGCTGCGATCTCGCGAAATACGCCGAAGGAAAGCGCGTTGAGCATTTTCGGGCGGTTGAGCGTGATGACGCCGACCGTGCCTTTGGTTTCGACAATGATGTTTTCGAACGTACTCATGCTTAACCCCGCACCGCCTGCCTTTGCAGGCAATGTGCCCGCTGGCAGGATGGGCTTCAAGTGGAGATTAGGATGATACTTCGTCCCGTCATTGCGCTCCTCGCAAATGACGAACAGGGCTGTTGCGGCTCAAGCCATGAACATGCGCGCGGCGGAGGCCAGTGTCAGCAGGGCGCCGGCGGCGATGCATATCTCGCCGATCAGCGAGCTCTGGTCCCAGCTGGAGCTTTCGCTGCTCGCCATCACCGGCGTGGCGGACGCGGCCGCCGCGTCGGCCGAGGACATCGCGAGCGCGGTTTGCTGGGGCGGCGGATCCTCGCGCAACGCGCGATCGACATCGTTGAGCTGATCGGGCGCGACCATCTGGCTCTCGGGGGCCGGCCGGCTGTCGGCCGCCGCCTGCACGATATCGTTGGCATGCGCGGTCATGGCTCTCGCGCTGTCAGCCAGCGTATTGGCGGCGGCCAGTTGCGCATTGGCGTTGGCGACCGAGAGGGGAAGGGTGGTCGGATTGATGCCGGCATTCTCGGCGGTATCGGCTGCTGCCTCTTTGTTGCTGTCGGAGGATTTTACCGCCACCTTGCCGGACCTGTGGTGCACGTAGTGCCGATGGTGCCTGACCGATTTCGAGCCGTCCGTGCCTGCCGGGGCAAGCGATGGCGCGGCGAAACACGCGAACAACCCTGTTGCCAGGATCAATGCCGCCCGCCCCCTGGCGTTGATTTTCATGTGGCAATCTCCAGTGTTGCCAGTCCCCGACTGCGAAAAGAGACCCCGGGGCGTGTCCGCAGCGGGGCAAAAAGAAGGGAATCTTCAGGTTACCGCGGGCGAAAGCTGGGCGATGGCCTCCCTGGTTCGGACGCATACGCCCGGCTTCCGTCGGTGAAATCGTTTTGGAATCAACGGCGCCGGTGCCAGCCGAAGGGATCGGTGTTATGAGCCTGTTGGGGCCAAGGGCAGACAGCGCCTGCGCCACGTCCGGAGAGATTGGATCACGGCTTCGTGATCGTAGCCCTCTGACGTAACAAATTGAAAGATCGACCGAATTGTAATCTGGGAGCGCGCGTGCGCGAGCGTGAAGACGAATGGACCGGCCTGATGCGGTCGGCCATCTCCGGCGACAGTGCAGCGTATCACCGCCTGCTCAAGGCCGTTGCTCCGGTTTTGAGGGCCGCGGCGCGTCGCGGCCTGGCGCGGGCAGGACAACCGGTCGATCAATCCGAGGATATCGTGCAGGAGATTTTGTTGGCGGTGCATCTGAAGCGGCATACCTGGGACGCGAGCGCTCCGTTCGCACCCTGGCTGTTTGCGATCGCGCGCAACAAATTGATCGATGCACTGCGCCGGCGGGGCAGGCGGGTGTTCGTCAACATCGACGATTTCGCCGAGATCCTTCCGGGCGAGCCCGCCGCTGAAACGGCGTCGGCGAGCGAGGTCGCAGCCCAGCTCGAATCCCTGCCGGCGCGTCAGCGCGAGGTCTTGCAATCGATCGCGGTCGAGAGCGCATCGATCAAGGACACGGCTGCGAAGTATTCGATGAGCGAGGGTGCGGTGCGGGTCGCGCTGCATCGGGGGCTTGCGAGCCTCACTGCCAGACTACGGGAACAATGAGCGACAACAATGAGAATGGATACCGATCAACTCATTCGTACCCTCGCCGCCGATAACGCGCGCGCCCGGCCGGTCGGCTTCGTGCTGGCGCTGGCATTGCTCGCCGCGGCGCCCGTCTCGCTTCTGATGTTCTTCACCGAGTTGGGTGTCAGGCCCGATGTCATGACCGCGATGCGCAATCCGTTCTTCGATCTGAAGTTTGCGGTGACGCTGGCGCTCGCGACGTCGGCCATCCTGGTCAGCCTGCATTTGTCGCGGCCGGAAGCCTCGATGCGGGGCTGGGGCTGGCTGTTCATGATTCCGGCCGGGCTTCTGGTCGCCGGCATATCCGGTGAAATGATGATGCCGCAGCGGCTGCCGATGATGACGCGCCTGGTCGGGCAAAATTCGCGCGTGTGCATGACCGCAATTCCGGCGATGTCGCTGCCGCTGTTGGCGGCGGCGTTGGTCGGCTTGCGGCATGGCGCGCCGACCAGGCCTGCGCTCGCCGGCGCCATCGCCGGATTGCTGTCCGCCGGGCTGGCTGCGACGTTCTACGCCTCGCACTGCACCGACAATTCACCATTATTCGTGGCGACCTGGTACACGATCGCGACCGCGCTGGTCATGGCGGTCGGCGCGCTGGCCGGATCAAAGGTGCTGAGGTTCTAGTCTTGCGCCGTCGCGACGATCGACGAAACCAGCATCAAGCTGCAGGCACCGCGGCCTGCTGCATGCGGTGGAAGCGCAGAACCTGCTGCGCGGTCGATGGCCGCAGCCGCTCATAGGTGTCCTTGCAGGCCGTAAGGTCGGTCGGCTCTCCACTCGAGAGTTGGTCGCGCATGTTGATGATCGCCTTCACGCTCGACCACGAAATCCCGGCGACCTTGGCCAGGATCATGACCCCCTCGGTGCGGGTTTCCACCATCATGCTTTCAACGATCGACACCGACACGTTGGCGAGCGCGGCGATCGAGGCATTGGTTTCGTCGAATTTGCCGCCCTCGGCAAACGCCGTCAGCTGGTTTTCGTCAAGCCGGCCGTCCTCGAACAGCGACTTGACGAGGGCGTGGGCGATCACGGTTTCCTCGTTGACCGCTGCGGGTGCGGCCCGCGCGAGCTGCGTGGCCTCCCTGACCGCGTTCGGCACGTCGCGGGCCCGCTGCGGATTGGCCGCTTCCAGCCGCGTGCGGACCGCCGCCGAGGCTTTCGCGATCAGCTTCAGATAGAGATGGCGCGGGATCGTCGGCCGCAGGCCGATGCAGGTCGCAAGATTGTCATCACCCTCAGCGCGATGGACCAGCCGGTCGAAGCCGCGCTCGGTGAACTCCGCGCCGGGATTGTTGACCGTGCTGTGGATCACCTCGTCGTTGCCCCGCAGCACCAATACGTCGGTCACCGCGCCGCTCAGCACCCTGCGCGTCGAGATCGCCATCAGATGAGCCTGGCTCTTGTTGCGTGCGGTTTCGATCAGTGCTTCATCGTCGAGCCGCTCGGATCTGGACAGCACTGGACCCGCGACTTCGATCACGTCGTCGAAGGCCAGCGTGCGGATGGTGAGCGGAGGCGCGGCGTCGATCGGCGCCAGGCGGTTGGCGAGCAGCGCCTTGGCCGACGTCTCGATGTGCAGGATCAGGCATTGGAACACATCATCGAACAGCGCGATCTGCTCGTTCGAAAATTCCACCGCGCCGTTGATGAAAAGATCGGTCACCCGGCGCAGGGTTTCGACCCGCCGCGCGACGGTTCCATGGGCGAGCGCGGACTGCAGCTCGTCGAGCAGGTTCTCGGAAGGTGCGACGGATTTCGAATTCATGACTCTATCCTGGAGCGTTTGGACAGGTGGACCGGCGGTTCTCCACCTCTGGAAATGAAGGTGACGTGGTTTCAGGCATAGGCGATGCGGTCACGTCCTCTTGCCTTGGCGGCGTACAGCGCACTGTCGGCGCGCGCGAGGAACGTGTCGGGGCCCTCGTCGGGGCGGAGCGTCGCCACGCCTGCGGAGATCGTCACCCGCATGCTCGGCGCGAATGCGCTCCAGTCGAGGTCGGCGATGATCGCGCGCAGCCGGTCGAGCATGCGGCAGGCGCCGTCTTGCGATGCATCGGGCAGCACCAAAAGGAATTCCTCGCCGCCGTAACGGCCAAACCTGTCGACCGGGCGGACGTTTGCGAAAACCGTGATGGCGAATGTCCTAAGCACTTCGTCGCCGGTCGGATGGCCAAAGGCATCGTTAATGCGCTTGAACCAGTCGAGATCGATCAGGGCGATCGAGCAGGGCGCGCCGTTGCGCCGGGCGCGGTCGATCTCCTCGCCCAGCATGCGCATGATGGACCGGCGGTTGAACGAACCGGTGAGTTCGTCGAGCTCGGCGAGTTCCTCGATGCGCTTATAGGCTTCCTTCAGCTTGAGGCCGCTCTGGTAGAGCGACTGTTTCAGCGCGCTTGAGAATATCCCGATGAACATGCAGCGCCCGATGGTCAGGATGAATACCAGCATCGTGGCCATGCGCTCGAGGTAATTGCCGTGCGGCATCGACATCGGCTTGTCGGTCAACAGGAACAGCCCGGCCAGGCCCAGTGACATCGCGATCCAGATCGTCGCGGTTTGACGCGGCGTTGAGCGTAGTGAGCTGAAGGCGAACACCGTGAACAGCGTGCACAGGAACATCACGCCGGCCTCCGGCACGACATAGGCAAATGCGATCATGATCGCCATGCTCGCGGTCGACTGCTGCGCGACCATGTAGTGATCCTTGAAGCGATCGTTGAAGCCCAGCTCGGACAGCATGGTGTAGAGGAGCACGGAGCTCAGACCGGTGGCGGCGTAGGCCGGGCCGACTGACAGCGGTATCGTGTCGGCGCGGGCGTAGATCAAAAGTACGAGCGCATCGACGAGGTAGCTCACCGCGATCATTCCCTGGATCTGGCGGCGCTGCTTGGCGCGACGCGCCAGTGTCTTCGGGGACAGCGTGGAACTCAGGTCCACGCGTTCGGCCGCGATCGGATTCAGAAATGAGGAGGCGGCAGTGCCCATAAATATCGCCAGTGATGGAACTCGGCGCTAAAATCTAAGTGGGAAAGCCTTTAGGTTTAGTATCTTTTGCAACCTATTCAGCGTCTGCCAAAGTCGGACGAGCCCCTTGTTTGGCAACGGAAATTGGCCGAGAACGGGATTCGGCTGGCCAAGCGGAGAGGCAGTACAAATACTGCCTTGTCGTTCGGCCTTGCTAAGGCGCTGGGAGTGGGCGCGCAAGGCACTTCTGTATCATGATACCAAATCTGGGGGTGGACTTCGTGCGTCACCGCGCGCGGCGGCAAGAAAGCCGCCAATTGTGCGCTAGGTCACAGATGTCCCGGGATTACTACGGTAGTCTGAAGAATCTTGCCTTTGCCGTCGAACCAGCGGCCAACCCAATCCGACCAACCCTACGAGACGGCCATTGAGTGCGGCACAAGCGGCTACGGACGAAGTCCTGATCGCTCGGATCGCTCAAGGCGACCGGCTTGCCATGCAGGTGCTGTACGGACGGCACCATGTCAGGGTGTTTCGTTTCGGGCTCCGGCTCGTTCGCGAACAACAGGTTGCGGAAGACCTCATCAGCGAGGTTTTCCTCGATGTGTGGCGTCAGGCCGGCAAGTTTGAAGGCCGATCCGCCGTTTCCACCTGGCTGTTGGCGATCACGCGATTCAAGGCCCTGTCCGTTTTGCGGCGCAGGAAGGATGTTGAACTAAAAGACGAGGCCGCCAACGCGATCGAGGATACGTCCGACGATCCGGAAGTGACGGTGACGAAGAAGGATACCAGTGCAGCGTTGCGCAAGTGCCTGACGGCGCTTTCGCCGGAACATCAGGAAATTGTCGATCTTGTCTACTACCACGAGAAATCCGTGGAAGAGGTGGCCGAAATCGTCGGGATTCCGGAGAACACTGTCAAGACGCGCCTGTTTTATGCGCGCAAGAAATTGGCCGAACTGCTGACGGCAGCCGGCGTGGAGCGAGGCTGGCCATGATGGCATTGAGCAAGAAAAAAATGCTGGAGCAAGAGCCCAGTGAAATGGAAATGTTGCTGCCATGGTATGCGGCGGGCACGCTGAGTGCGCGCGACGCCCGCCGTGTCGAGGAAGCACTCGCCCGCGATCCGGAGCTTGCCAGGCAACATGCCGTCATCCGGGAAGAATACGCCGAGACCATTCATCTCAACGAATGCCTGGGCGCACCGTCCGTACGCGCCATGCAGAAGCTGTTCGTCGCAATCGACGCGGAGCCGGTCCGCAAGCCTTCCGCTTCGCGCAATCTGGCTTCGCGCGTGTCAAGGTTTTTCGCGAGCCTTTCGCCGCGGACGCTCGCGTGGTCGGCGAGCCTCGGCGCGCTGGTGCTGTTGTTGCAGGCCGGCGTGATCGGCGCGGTGCTGTTGAAGAACCAGCCTGCCTCCTACCAGACTGCGTCGCTGAGCATGAACGAGCCGGTCACGCGCGCCCTGGGATCCTTGGGACCGGCATCATCGCCGCGCGCTCTGGTGCGTTTCGCGCCGGAGGCACGCGTCGCCGACATCGCTGCACTACTTGACAACTACCACGCCTCGATCATCGACGGCGCGAAGGGCGGCCTGTTCCGGCTGCAATTCGGCAATAGCGCGATGACAAAGGACGAGGCGGCGAGCCTCTTGAGCAGGCTGCAAAACGAGAAGATTGTCAGCCTCGCTGTGCCGACGCCCTGAGCCGTGCAACGCTGCAGGCTTGTTGAATCCGCTGACGCATGAACCGGAGGTCCGATGGTCGACGATGATGCGAGCCGGCGGACGAAGGCTTCGCGAATGAAGGCTTGGCATATGAAGGCTTGGCGAGCGGCATGGCGTTGACGACGGCATCGACCTTCGTATCGCTCAGTGGTCCGCCGGTTCATGCGCAAAATTTTGCGCGCCCAACCTCAACATTCAGCCGCGAGTTCCGACCATCGCGCTGACGCCCGCGGATCAACCCGAACGTCGCAGGGGCGGTCACGGGCGTCGGTCGAACGACACCCAACCTCAAGACATATCAGGCCTGCAGCTACGCCTACCGCGACAGCGACGGCGAATGCTTGAACAAGACCGGGTCGTCAGCCGATGGCGGCAGCGGAGGCTCTGGTGGATCGTCGGGCAAAGGAAGCAAGGGAGAGAATGCTGGCCCGCGCCGCAACGTCGTGCAGATCGTGCTCAATGCGCCGACGATCACCAACCAACTGGTAGCGGAAATCGACGGCGCGCTGACGGACGCGCAGGCCGATGAACTGGCGCGGCGCCATGGGCTGGCGCGGATCGGATCCCGGAATTCCCCGCTTCTTCTCGTCGCGACCTTCGGCCTGTTCCGCATCACCGACGGCCGCTCGGTGGATACCGTGCGTCGCGAACTTGCTGCCGATGCCAGCGTTCGCGTCGTGCAGCCGAATTTCCGCTATTTGTTGCAGGACCAGACCACGGCACCGCTCGAGGGCGATCCGGCGCAATATGCGCTTGCGAAACTGCGGCTGCCGCAGGCGCATATGCTCGCCCATGGCACCAATGTCACGGTTGCGGTGATCGATTCCGGCATCGACGTCAAACACCCGGAACTTGCGAACTCCATCGCCGACGCCTTCGACGCGCTTGGATCCAAGGAAGGTCCGCACGTCCACGGCACCGGCGTCGCGGGCGCCATCGCGTCGCATGCACGGCTGATGGGAAGTGCGCCGGCGGCGCGGATTTTGGCGATCCGCGCGTTCGGCGCGACATCGGGGGCTGCAGAAAGCAATTCCTATGTGTCCTGAAGGCACTGGACTACGCCGTCGCTCGCGGCGCCCAAATCGTCAATATGAGCTTTGCCGGTCCAAAGGACGAGTTGATCGAGCGCGCCATCGCGGCGGCGGCCGCCAAGGGCATTGTGCTCGTCGCCGCGGCCGGCAATGCGGGCGCGAAATCGCCGCCGCTTTATCCTGCCGCCAATGCGAACGTGATTGCGGTCAGCGCCGCCGACGCACACGACAGGCCCTTCGCCGCCTCGAATCGCGGCGGCCATATCGCGGTCGCTGCACCAGGCGTCGACATTTTCCTGCCGGCGCCGGACCAGAAATACCAGATGGCGCCGGGCACCTCGTTCTCCGCCGCCTATGTCAGCGGCGTCGCGGCGCTGATGCTGGAGCGCAATCCCGCGTTGAAGCGGGACGAGCTGCGCGCGACGCTGATGAAGACCGCCCGCGACCTGGGATCACCAGGTCGTGATGATTTGTTCGGCGCCGGCGAAGCCGACGCCTATGCAGCGGTAGAGGCCACGGTCACTTCCGCCGGCGGCGCCCGTCGCCGCGGTTCCGGAGCCCGCGGGGAAGGAAAGCGTTTCGGATCAGAAGGATATCCCGGCAAGCCGCGACTTGAGCCTGCCGGGTGCGACCATCGCGTCGGATAAATCGAGTGTGATCAACGTCAATCGCCCGGCCGCGCAATAAAATTTTCGTCCCGAAAATTCCTTCCGGAACAGTTAAAAATCTGCCCGCCATTTTGAACGCGCGGCGCGCCCCCGGCGACACAATACATGTGGGAGCGGAAAATCCCTCCCCATCGGCTGTATTCGGCGCGAGCGCCCATCCACCCCAAGCGCCAATATGGCTTGACCCGTCCGGTTGTCCCCCCGGACGGGTCTTTTATTTCCTACCGCCGCACCGCGTTGGTCCCGATCGCGACCTGCGCGAAGCGCTGGGCGCCTTCAACGGACAGATCGGTCGTGACGGCGCGGGCGTGATCGAGCCCGACCACAGCGCCGCGCGGCGTCTCCGAGATCATGTTGTTGTTGACGAGCGCGGTGCCAGCGCCCGCCGCCACCGACACGCCGACGCCGGCAAAGGCATTACGGATCACATTGCCCGAGATCACGACGTCGCGCAGATATTTGCCCCAGCCGGCGACGATCCCGAATGACGGCGCATTCTCGATCACATTGCCGGTGACGGATGTATCGGCCTCGACATAGATGCCGATACCGGCGTCGTCATCTGGCGCGGTGCCGATCGGGCGCTTGGCCAGCAGGTTGCGGATGATGTTGCCCTGGACCACCGCGATGCGCCCGCCCTCGTTGAAATTGCACACCGAAACACCGAACGCGGCGCCGTCGACGGTATTGTTGGCGATCACGGCGCCTTGGAACGAGAATTCCGAATAAAGCGCGACCTCGCGGACGTCGCTGACGCTGTTGCCGGTGATCTGGATGTTCGAAGCCGAATTGCCGCGCACCGCGGAATAGTCGCAATTCTTGATGCGATTTCCGCGCACGATCACGTTGCCGGCGCGAAACACGTTGATGGCGTTGCCATATTGTCCGGAGCCGCCGGCGCCGGCCTTGATGTCCTCGATGCGGTTGTCCGTGACCAGCGTGCCGTCGTCGCCAATGGCGGTGCGCAGGATCTCGATGCCGTTGTCGCCGGTCACGTTGATGGTGTTGCGCGACACGATCAGGCCCCGGGCGTCGAACGACACCACCGCGGTCGCGGCCGTCCTCGTGATGATGTTGCCGCTGACATCGCCGGAGATCTGTTCGAGCCAGATCGCGTTGCCGCCGCCGCCGGTGATTTCGCAATCGATGATGCGGATGTCGTGGCCGCTGAGGCAATGGATCAGGCCGCGCCGCGCCGGCAACGCAATGCTGCCGCCGTCGAGCGTGATGCCGGTAAGGCCAACGCGATCAGCGCCTTCGCCCGACAACATCGAGGCGCCGCCGCTGAAGACGAGTTTTGTCGCTCCGCGCACGCCGATCAGTTGCGTGCCGCTTTCCAGGCGCAGCATTCCGGTGCGGTAGAGGCCGCCCGGCAGCGCGAGGGGAGTTTGCGTGCGTGCGGCTTCATCGATCGCACGCTGCAGCGCGCGCGTCTGGTCGTCGGGGCTGCCGGGTCGGACGCCATATTGCGTGATGTCGCGGCCGAGCGAGGAGGTCAACGTCGCGGCGCGTGCCGCGTCGGGCGGCATCGCGAGCGCGCCGGCGGCGCCGGCTGCGGAAACCCCTAAGAGATGGCGGCGATTGACGTCCATGACCCACGAAAACCCTCGCGAACGCGAGCGGCGTTCGCACTTGATAGGTAACGTAAAACTGGGGCGGAGCATGGTGAAGACGAGGGCGGACGGTCGCGATTGTTGGGGCTAGGGTTAATGGGCCTTCGAGGGACCTCCAAGGATTAACTGCTCCAAGGATTAGCTGCTTGGCGCTCCCGTAATCTTGAAGGAGCCAGAAGTATCGCCATTAGCCGCCGTGTCGGCTGCGAGCCCGATGACGCCGCCGATCACTGCAGCCGCAAATTGCTCGCCCCGTGGCGATACTTCGAACGCGTAGCGCTTGCCGGCCGCCGTCGTTTTCCTGGACTCGACCAGCAGGTAGTGTCAGGACCACGGGGCCCGGAGGCAAGGGCCCAGTATAGCTGCCGCCGGAGGAGAGGCTCGCAATCCTGGAGCCGTTAGCATCGATGTCGACCGCCATCGCCGCTCCGTATAATGAATTTGCCCGACTGATGGTGATGGTGGCCTGCCCTGGACCCACGGCACGCGCCGTTGGCGTTGTCTGATCGGTGACGCAGCCTGCCAGCAATGTCGACAAAAGAAGCAAGATGATGTGAACGGTCCGGATCATGACTACCAAAGCTCCGCTGCGAAAATTAAGCTTGCAATCTGAAGTTTAAGATTCCAGCAAACTGTATTTTGATCTCCGGATTAATTGAGCCAACATGAGATGACCGCCGCGTTCGCGCACCACACGAGGTCCACCCAAAACGCACGCGCTAGCTTCACGTGGCCCCTTGCCCCGATGCTTACCCCCATGGTGGTACGTGTTCGTGCGATAGTGGTACGACACCGAACCACCTCTCCTGGATGCTGTCTAGAGGATGACTTTTCTTCGAATCGTCATCCCGCTCACTTTTTGTTTGAGCATGATCTCCGCGCAAACGCGTTTCGGGCGTGCTCCGCCTGCCGTGCGAGCTTCACCATCTCCATCAGCATGGCTTCGCCGGCGTCGACCAGTTCTTCCAAATTGATGCAGCGCCGGCCGTTGCGCTTGCGCTCCGAGGTGCCGCCGCGCGCTAGCAGCGGCACATGGATGAAGGCGGCGAGGCGAGGGCCGCTGTCACGGTCGGTCGCCTCGATCGCGCGCCAGCTCAGATAGTTGCAGAGATAACTGCCGGCGTTGCGCGAGGCGCGTGCATCGATACCGGTAGACAGTACCGCGCGCAGCAATTTGGCGGTGTGCGGGCCGAACATCATGGCGTCTGCCTCGCGCGCAATCGATCCCTTGGACAGGCGCGCATGTTCGGCGTCGGGCCAGATCGTGGTGACGGCGTTGCGGGCGTGGGTCTCGATCCGCACGTAGGGCGTCCGCGCCGCAAGCCCGAACATCAAGAGCCCCTCGGGACGATGCTTCGCCAGCAACTCCGGCAACTGTCGATCGACCGCTTTGTAAGTCACCGGAAAAATGTGGCCAGCGAGTTCGACATCGTCGAGCGCCGGACGACGCAAGCGCAATAGCCGCGCCACCAACGGCTCTGTCGGGTTGTAAGGGGCGCCGGGGAACGGGCCGAAGCCGGTGATGAGGAGACGGAGTTTCGCGCTCACTTCAGCATCTCCTTCCGTCGTCATGCCCGCGAAAGCGGGCATCCGGTAAACGCTGATGCGCCTGTGATTCCCGGCGACGGCTCTGGAATACTGGATCGTCCGCTTTCGCGGACGATTTCTCAGATGGGGCTCGCTGGCGCTCACTTCAGCATTTCCGCGATCTGTTCGGCGGCGAGCGACGGCGTGATACGGCCGTCGGCCACTTCAGACTCGATCTTCCTTACCCTGCCGCGAGTGGACGGCTCAGTGCGCAGCCGCGCCAGCATGCGCTGCTCCAGCATCGACCACATCCATTTCACCTGCTGCTCGCGCCGCCGCTTGGCGAAATCGCCCGCAGCATTCATCGCGGTGCGGTGATCCAGGATCTTCTGCCAGAGTTTTGCGATGCCGTTGCCGGTCAGAGCCGAATAGGTCTCCACCGGCGGATGCCAGTGTTCCGAGCGCGGGTTCAGGATATGCAGCGCGCTGCGATAGTCGGCGGCCGCCTGATTGGCGCGCTTGAGATTGTCGCCGTCGGCCTTGTTGACCGCGATCATGTCGGCGAGCTCGACCAGGCCCTTCTTGATGCCTTGTAATTCGTCGCCGGCGCCGGGCAGCATCAGCGCCAGGAAGAAATCGGTCATGTCGCAGACCGCGGTCTCGGATTGGCCGATGCCGACGGTCTCTACCAGCACCACGTCGAAGCCGGCCGCCTCGCATAACAGCATCGCCTCACGGGTTTTCGCCGCAACCCCGCCGAGCGTGCCGGAGGCGGGCGAGGGCCGGATATAGGCGTGATCGGATGCGGAAAGCCGCGCCATCCGCGTCTTGTCGGCGAGGATCGAGCCGCCGGTGCGCGCCGAGGAAGGGTCGACGGCGAGCACCGCGACCTTGTGGCCGCGCTCGATCAGGAACATGCCGAGTGCGTCGATGGTGGTGGATTTGCCGACGCCCGGCGAGCCGGTGATGCCGACGCGCACCGCCTTGCCGGTATCCGGCAAAAGCGCCTGGACCAGGTCGCGGCTAGCTGCCTGATGGTCGCTTCGCCGGCTCTCGATCAGCGTGATCGCGCGCGCCAGTGCCGCGCGGTGGCCGGCGCGGAGCTCTTTGGCGAGGGCTTTGATGTCGGGAGGAGCGTTCGGCAAGGTCATGTCTTGCTTTACAACGGCGACGCGCAGCAGGCGAGGGGGCGTGGGCGCTCGGCAGTTTCAGATGTGCATCCGCGATCTCGCGGCGCGCCCGAGGTTTGCCAGAAATTTCCTCACCCTCCAATCAGAGGGCGCAGGGAATACCGGGCGCCGAAGCATCCGCAGCCTCGCGTGCAGCATAAAAAAGCACACGAGTTAGTCACCACGGTCACACCGGGATCACCCGGCATTCCCCGCGCAATGGTTTTAACGCCTATAACGCGCTCTCCCGGTGTCCGGGCTTGCTAGCCACCGTCGCCTGCGCTTCTTATCGCAAACTTGATCCCAGCGTCGCGAGATCAAGACCACACGCCTTGGCCGTCCGCAGGATAGCGCCTTCGTCTTTGGCGCCGCCCGCATCCACCGCATCCCGCCCCGCGTTTCGTGACGATCGCGAGCCGCCCCTCTGTGTGGGACGGGACCAAATCGCTATAGCGCTGAATGGGCCTCGCCGTCAAGCAAAATTCTGAAAATCGGAATTTTTATTAAAGTGCCGTCTTTCGTCGGTCATGACCGGGCATAGTCATCACGGGTGGCCGGATGGCAATGAGCCCAGTCCACCTAGCACCGCGCCCTCCGGCATTGACCAAAAAAGACATCGCAAAACGCCATCCCTAGACGATCATAAGTGCTATAGTTTTATTACCAAAGGCCGCGCGGCGTCGGGTCCCGGGGGTCCTGTGAAGCGGAAAAGTGAGTTAGGATTTGAGCGCGAGTCTCCCACTGCCGAGTGCTTGGCCGCTCTGTTGACATTATCCTACGAACCGATGCTCGTGTGGCGACTGGACGGGCCAATCGAGTTCTGGAATGCAGGGGCCGAGCGGCTTTACGGTTTCGTGCAGGAGGAAGCGGTCAGACGTACGAGCCACGTTCTGCTGCAGACGGAATTTCCGATTGATTTTTCTGACTTGCGCTCGCAACTCCGAGATAGGCGGAACTGGTTGGGCGAGCTGCATCACACCTGCAAAGATGGCAGCAAAGTCGTCGTCGAGAGCCGCATGCAGCTATTCAGTGACAGCCTGGTGCTCGAAGCCAATCGCGATATTACCAAACGTATAGAGATCGAAGCTGCGCTTCGCGAAAGTGAGCAGCGCTTGCGCTGGATTGGCTCCGTCGTCGAGTTTAGTGATGATGCGATTGTAAGCAAAAACTTGGATGGCATCATCTCCAGCTGGAATAGGGGTGCGGAGCGCCTCTTCAACTACACGGCAGAAGAGGCGATCGGCCAACCCATCACTATAATCATTCCACAAGACCGGCTTGACGAGGAACGTCTAATTCTGGCCCGCCTCAGGCAAGGAGAGCGGATCGATCATTTTGAGACGGTCCGGCAACGCAAGCATGGCAGCCTTGTCAATGTTTCGTTGACCGTTTCGCCCGTGAAAAATGTTGAGGGAAAAATTGTCGGAGCATCAAAGGTTGCGAGAGATATTACCGAGCAGAAACGAAATCAGGAGCACATTGGCGTTCTGGCTCGGGAAGCCGAGCACCGAAGCAAGAACCTGCTTTCGAACGTACAGGCAATCGTTAATCTTTCGCAATCTGACACTCCCGAACGACTAAAACGCGTGATCGGCGGGCGCATTCAAGCGATGTCAAACGTTCACTCGCTGTTCGTTGAATCGCGCCGGATAGGCGCCGAACTCTCGGCCATCGCGACGCAGGAGCTTGCTCCTTATCTCGATGAGCACGACGCGCGAGTGCGCATGGAGGGTCCAAAAGCCTTGTTAGAGCCCGACGCCGCGCAGGCAGTTGCCGTGGTCTTGCATGAGTTGGCGACCAATGCTTCCAAGTATGGAGCGCTATCTGGCGCGAAAGGCCAGGTCAAGTTGACGTGGTCGCGCGCCGAGGATGGACAACTGACGCTGCGCTGGACCGAATTAGGCGGCCCGAGCGTAAAAGTGCCTGAACGCCAAGGCTTTGGCAGTCGCCTCATCGAACGTACGATCAGCCAATTAGGCGGCAAAGCACGTTTTGACTGGCCTTCGGAAGGGCTTGTTTGCGAAATCGCCCTTCAGGCGTGACTCGGACATCACGTGCCGGCACCGGCGTGCGCTGAACCAAGTTTCCCATGATCTCACCGTTGGATGATATCTGCTGGATATGGTCGAAGAGGGCGTCCAGCACAAGCATTGTCGCGAGCCTGTACCGCCTCGCGGTGGGACCCTTCCACTTGGTTCAACAATTGAGCAGAAATGTCGCATGATTCGCGATTGTTGTCTGCGTACTTGAGTGTCGCCTCCGCGGCCAGGGAGGCATGATGCAATGCTCCGCAGCGCTCCGATGGCGGTGCTCGCATCGCCTGTTTCCAGGCCTCCGTGGCCGCGTTGCGCAGCCGCAGGTATTCCTGGCACGGCGTCCGCGCTTCGACCTGAACCCCGAGCCCGATCATTGTTATCATTGCGAAGGCCGACATTGCCTTCAGCGCCATAGGGCGTCCTCCGGGTAAGCCCCCTTGTCGTGGAGGTTGATGGAATGCCGAAAAGCAAAAGCGTGGGGCCGCCCGATGGTTCCCCCCAACCTAACGTTCACTTTTGAACATTTCGTCCCCCGTTGCGTTGCCTTATGGAACCGCTGTGGTTTGAGTGCGCGGAGGGGGAATTGAAAGACGTGCCTATTGTTCTCGTGGTCGAGGACGAAGAACGATTGCAGGAAATCGTTCATGACGCCTTGAAGGAGGGCGGCTTCGACTTGACGACAGTCGCTTCCGGCCAGGAAGCCGTGGCGATGATCGAAAGTGGCGTGGTCAAGTATTCTGCGCTCGTAACCGACGTCAACCTCAAGGGGCCGATCAAGGGTTGGGAGATTGCGCGCTTGGTCAGGCAAATCGATCCTGCATTTCCCATCGTCTACATGACGGGCGCTGCCGCCGACGATTGGGCGTCGGAAGGCGTGCCCAACAGCATTTTGCTGAAAAAGCCCTTTGCTCCAGCGCAATTGGTTACGGCGGTGTCCCAGCTACTCAACGCAGGCTCGCCGACCTAACGATTCGAACAAGACACTCAATCGGACGCGATTGGATCGCGGAACATGAGGACCTTTCTTTTCAGATCCAGCGTCGCAAACTTGTGGAGTCCTATCTACTCTTCACCGAAACCAACTATGTCGAACGTGGAATGATCAATGAAAACGGGAAACCATTTTCGGTAATTGCCCGCCGGCTCGGTTGAATTCATCACTCACTCCGCCGCCTCGCTATGCCCGAGCCGAGCATTGAGCTTGTGGATCAGCTCTTCGGCGGCGTCCGCGATCACGGTACCTGGTGGGAAGATCGCCTCGGCGCCGGCCTTGTGGAGCGCATCATAATCCTGCGGCGGTACCACGCCGCCGACGATGATCATGATGTCGTCGCGGCCCTGCTTCTTCAGCGCGGCCTTCAGCTCCGGCACGGCCGTGAGATGTGCTGCCGCCAGCGACGATACGCCGAGAATATGCACGTCGTTCTCGACCGCCTGCCGCGCCGCTTCTTCCGCGGTCGCAAACAAGGGCCCGATATCGACGTCAAAGCCGACATCGGCAAAGGCCGATGCGATCACCTTCTGGCCGCGGTCGTGGCCGTCCTGGCCGATCTTGGCCACGAGAATTCGCGGCCGTCGTCCTTCCGCCTCCTCGAAGGCGTCGATCAGCGCCTGCAGCTTTTCGACCCGGTTGGACATGCCCGATGCCTCCCGCTTGTAGACGCCGGTGATGGATTTGATTTCGGCGCGGTGCCGGCCGAAAACCTTTTCCATGGCGTCCGAAATCTCGCCGACGGTCGCCTTGGCGCGCGCGGCATCGATCGCCAGCGCGAGCAGGTTGCCGTTGCCGTCGCCCGCACTGCGCGTCAGTGCCGCCAGCGCGTCGTCGACGTCGTTCTGGCTGCGCTCGGATCTGAGCCGCTTGAGCTTGTCGATCTGCAAGCGCCGCACGGTGGAATTTTCAACCTTGAGGATCTCGATCGGCGCTTCGTCGACCGGCTTGTATTTGTTGACGCCGATCACCGCCTGCTTGCCGGCGTCGATCCGGGCTTGGGTCTTGGCGGAAGCTTCCTCGATCCGCAGTTTTGGGACGCCGGCCTCGATCGCCTTCGCCATGCCGCCGAGCTCTTCGACCTCCTGGATGTGGCCCCAGGCTTTTGCGGCGAGATCGCGGGTCAGCCGCTCGACATAATACGAGCCGCCCCAGGGATCGATGATGCGGTTGGTGCCGCTCTCCTGCTGCAGGAACAGTTGCGTGTTGCGCGCGATGCGGGCGGAGAAATCGGTCGGCAGCGCCAGCGCCTCGTCGAGCGCATTGGTGTGCAGCGATTGGGTATGGCCTTGGGTAGCCGCCATCGCCTCGATGGTGGTGCGCATCACGTTGTTGAAGACGTCCTGCGCCGTCAGCGACCAGCCCGAGGTCTGGCAATGCGTGCGCAGCGACAGCGAGCGCGGGTCTTTCGGGTTGAACGGCTTTAGCAGCTTGGCCCACAACAGCCGTGCCGCGCGCATCTTGGCGACTTCCATGAAAAAATTCATGCCGATCGCCCAGAAGAACGACAGCCGCGGCGCAAAACGGTCGACATCGAGGCCGGCCGCAAGGCCCGCGCGCAAATATTCGACGCCGTCGGCGAGCGTATAGGCGAGCTCGAGGTCCTGCGTCGCACCGGCCTCCTGCATGTGATAGCCGGAGATCGAGATCGAGTTATATTTCGGCATTTTTTGCGAGGTGTACGCAAAGATGTCCGAGATGATCCGCATCGAGGGGGTAGGTGGATAGATATAGGTGTTTCGCACCATGAACTCTTTCAGAATGTCGTTCTGAATGGTGCCCGACAGCTTTTCCGGCGGCACGCCCTGTTCCTCGGCGGCAGCGACGAACAGCGCGAGAATCGGCAATACCGCGCCATTCATGGTCATCGACACGCTCATTTGGTCGAGCGGGATGCCTGAGAACAGCGTGCGCATGTCGTAGATCGAGTTCGATCGCAACGCCGGCCATGCCGACATCGCCGGTGACGCGGGGATGATCAGAAGTCATAGCCGCGGTGGGTGGCAAGATCGAAGGCGACCGACAAGCCTTTTTGGCCAGCGGCGAGATTGCGCCGATAGAATGCGTTGGAATCCTCCGCCGTGGAGAAGCCGGCATATTGCCGGATGGTCCAGGGCTGGTTGACATACATCGTGGGATAGGGGCCGCGCAGGTACGGCGCGATGCCAGGCCAGGTCTTGAGGAAATCGATGCCGTCGAGATCGCTTTCCGAATAGCTGGATTTTACGGGGATTCCCTCCGGCGTGAGCCATGGCTCGGCGCCGCCGCTGGGTCGGGCATTGGTGGCGTTTTCAAATGCGATATTCGCAAAGTTCGGTATGCGGCTCATGGCTTACCATCATAGCATGCGCGGCCCCGGAGGTCGCCAGTCTCAATCATGGTCGGGGTGCTGGTGGCTGACGATGCGGCCAAGCTTTTCGGCGCCGGCAACTTCAAGCGTGCTTCTGCCGGGTAGATCGGCAATCCTGCCGACCCAAGCCAAATGCGCCTCGGTTCCCGTGGCATAGGTCGGGACCACGCGGTCCGGTCGGTCGAAGCTGCCGGTGGTGAGTTCGATCATGTCTCCGCCGATCGCGCGATAACTGAGCGGCGTTCCACAGGCTGCACAGAAATCACGCTCGGCGATCGACGACGAGCGGAAGGCCGCCGGTTTGCCGTGTGTCCACGCGAAATCCTCGTGCCTGACATCGGCGAGCGATATGAATGGACCGCCAACCGCCTTCTGGCACATCCGGCAATGACACAAGCCTACTTTCACCGGCGTGGCATATACGGCGAAGCGTACCGCGCCGCACTGACAGCCGCCCGTCAGAATAGCCTTTCTGGCCGCCGTCATGCTCCCTCCGCCAATCGATAGGCTTCCTGTAGCGTCGCCAGCGCATCGCCGCCGGCAAAGACAAAATCGTTAACGCCGGCGGCCCGGAACGCGGCTTCCCGTTCACCGGGCCAGCCTGCCAAATAGATATATCGTGTTCCAACGCCTTGAAGGGCCTTGGCTGCGTCGGCGGCGAGGGCGGCATAGACCTTGTCCGACGAACACAGGCAGGCCAGATTGGCGCCAGAGGCCTTGTAGGCCGCGGCGAGCGCCGCCGGGTCGGTAAATCCTTCGCTGTCGATCGCCTCGATCCCGCCGGTCTCGAAAAAGCTCCTGGCAAAGGTCGCGCGCGCGCTGAAGTCGGCAGCGGGACCAAGATTGGCGAGGAAGACTTTTGGTCGCACACCCCTTTCCTTGAGAATTTGATCCGAGCGGTCGCGCAAAGCTTCGAACGGCGCCGCTAGCCGCATCGGCGACAGCGCCTCGAAGCTGATGGCTTCGCTGGAAGGCGCAGAGGCGACCGGCTTCACGTCTTCCACCGTGACCGGAGTTTCATGGAGGTTGGGAAATTCGGTGGCGCCGGTCAGCAAGTCCTTGCGCCTGGCAATGTTGGTTTCGCGCAGTTTTCGCGTCGCCGAGACCTTGCTCTGGATCAGGCCCTGCTGGAGCGCCGCAAACACCCCACCCGCCTTTTCGATCTCCTGAAACAGGGCCCACGCCGCTTCGCAAAGCTGCCCCGTCAGAGCTTCGATGCCGCCGGAACCGGCCGCGGGATCGGATACCTTAGCGAGGTTGGATTCCTCCAACAGCACCAGTTGCGTGTTACGCGCCACCCGCCGGGCGAACGCATCGGGCAACCCGAGCGCCAGCGTATGCGGCAATACGGTGATGGTATTGGCGCCGGCAAGGCCGGCGGCGAATGTGGCCATGGTGCCGCGCAGCAAGTTCACGTAAGGATCGCGCTGGGTCAGCATCCGCCACGCCGTCTCGGCGGCAACGAAGACCGGCTTCGGCGCTAGCCCGCAGGCCTGTTCGACATGCGCCCACAACAGCCGCATTGCGCGGAATTTTGCCATGGTCATGAATTGATCGGCATCGGCGCCGAGCCGGAACGACAGTGCCGATCGCGCCGTATCGAGCGCCATGCCGCCGGCTTCGAGCGCGCGCAAATAGCTGACGGCAATCGCGAGCGCAAAGGCGAGCTCCTGCGCCTCCGACCCGCCGGCGTCGTGCACCGGGCGCCCATCGGCGAGCGCGAACGGGCCCCTGAAACCGCGGCCCTTGAGTTCGCCGATCATCTTGGCAAACGGCTTCTCGATTTCCGGCCATGCCGCCGCGGTGGTACCGCGCACGGCCATGGTCGATAGCGCCTGATAGTTGAAGCGGATGTCGACCTTCGAAGGGTCGATACGTTTGGCTTCGATCAGAGCCGCGAGGTTGACGCCAGCGTTCCCGCGGCCGAGCACCGGATTGAGCGCGATCGCAATTCCCGCACCGAAGTGGACGCCGTCGAACACCCGCTTGAGCGTTTCCGGCGTGGCATCGGCGATACCAAATCCACGCGCGCCTGGCCCACCTGCAAATTCAAGTTGCAGTCCGCTCGCGCCGTTCTCCAGGTCATGCAGCGCCTGCGCGTTGGCCTTGGCCGCATCCGGATGATCGATCCGCTGCATGATCTGCCATGGCGCAGCCGCGGCACGGCCGGCAAGCGGGCTAGCGCCTTTGGCGCGCGGATAGATCGGCTCGATCGCAAGGCCATCTGAGGTCTTGCCGGCCAGCTTCTCGAACGGCGCGCCCTTGAGCACACCGTCGACGAGCTTGCGCCAGTCGTCATAGGACGCAGGCGGAAAATCCGCTGCCAGCGGCAAATCGTCGGTCGTCGTCATCCCGCAACTCTCGTTGTCTTGCCGGTTTTCTTGGGCCGGAAATTGCCACGGGCCGGCCGCCAAGCCAAACAGTTGTTTGGGAGCCCGTTTGGTTAACCCATATCCGGCAACCGCTCGATCCCCTCGGTCGATACCTGCGCCAGTGCAGCCTTTAGGCTGCGTCCCGCGATGGTTCGATCCGGCGCGATCTCCGTAAGCGGCACCAGCACAAAAGCGCGCTCGAACAGAAGCGGATGCGGCAGCGTCAGTTCCGGCTTGTCGATCGACAGATCATCATAGGCGATCAAATCGAGGTCGAGGGTACGCGGACCCCAATGCGCTTCGTGCGCGCGGTCGCGGCCGAACTTCTGCTCGATCTTGTGCAGGGTGAACAACAGCGCGTGCGGATCGAGGCTGGTCTCGATCTCGATGCAGGCATTGACGAAGCGCGCCTGCTGCTCGTTGCCCCAGGGCGGGGTGGCATAATCGGACGACCGCGCCAGCAGTACGCCCTGCGCCATGCCGCAGATATTGGCGATCGCCTTCTTGAAGGTCGCGCGAACGTCGCCGACATTGCCGCCGAGCGCGATCAGAGCATCAGCCATTGGACGGCGGATGCCGGTTGCGCGTCAGCACCACGCCGACGTCCTCGAAGATCGCGGCGATGGGCGCGTGCGGCTTGTGCACCGTGACCTTGACCGCCCGGACGCGCGGAAATGCGGCGAGGATCGCGTCGGCCACCGCGCCGGCAGCGCGTTCCAACAGCTTGTAATTGGTGTTCTTGAACGCCGAGGTCGCGGTCGCCACCACATTGGAATACGACACGGTATCGGCCAGGCGATCGGTACGCGAGGATTCCTGGAGATCGGCGAACAGCTCGAGATCGATCACAAAACGCTGGCCGACCTCGGTCTCATGCTCCATCACGCCATGGCGGGCATGGATCACGATGCCGGTGACGAAGATCGTATCGGTCATCGCTTGTCCTCGATCGCGGCTGCGATCCGCAGCGCCTGCGCGGTCTCGGCCACGTCATGGGTCCGTATGATCCTTGCCCCGTTCCTTGCCGCAATGACATGCGCGGCGATCGAGCCGCCCAGCCGCTGTTGCGGCTCCGATGGGGTGACCGACGCCACAAAACTCTTGCGCGAGGCGCCGACCAAAAGCGGCAGGCCGAACGCGCGCAACTCGTCCAGCCGGGCCAGCGCTATCATGCTCTGCTCCGCCGTCTTGCCGAAGCCGATGCCGGGATCGAGCACGATATTTCCAGGCGGAAGGCCGGCGCCATCCGCAATCGCCAGGGAGCGCGTGAAGAAGGCCGAGATATCCTTCATGATGTCGATCGCGGGATCGGCGCGGTCGCGGTTATGCATGACGATGACGGGTACATTGCGTGCCGCAACAAGCGCCGCCATGGCGGGGTCGCCTTGCAGACCCCACACGTCGTTGGCGATCAAGGCGCCTGCGTCCAGCGCGAAGGACGTGACGTCTGCCTTCATGCTGTCGATCGAAACCGGCACGCCGAGCGCCACCACGCCGGCCAGTATGGGCCGCAGCCGTTCCATCTCCAGTTCGGCGGAAATCGGTTGCATCCCGCCGTAGGGGCGGGTCGACTCCGCGCCGATGTCGATGATGTCGGCGCCCTCGACGATCATGCGCTGCGCCTGCGCAAGAGCCGACTCCGGCGCCATAAATTGCCCGCCGTCGAAAAACGAGTCCGGCGTCACGTTGAGGGCACCCATCACGGCCGGCTGGGGTTTTGACAAGATCGCGCGCAGCACCGGATGAAGCACCGGGCCGGCCGTCAAACCGGATCTGGACATGGCTGCGATCATGCGGCCGCTTTGCGCGGTCCCCGCAGGGGAGTCAAGATGGAGGAGGTGGTCTGCGCGACCTGACCTGGCCGGCTCTCAGCCAGCTCTAATAGGTGATCTTCGGCTGCAGTTTGCGCGCCTGCTCGACCAATTGCTTGACCGACTTCTCCGAAGGCAACACCCGGACAAGTTTGCGCCTGGTATTTACTTCTTTCATGTTCTGCGCCAGGCGCGCCGGGTTGCGCAGCGCCAGTTCGCGAACCGTGGTGACGCCCGCGGCGCGCACCAGGCCGACCTTGGCCTTGCCCATGCCGGGAATCCGCATGTAGTCGGAGACATTCGCCCATTCCAGGAGCTGCTGCTCACTGATGCCGGTCTTCGCCGCCAGCGCCTTGCGTCCCTTGACGGTCCGGGCCGCCTCAAGCAGCGCGTCCGTGGTGCGAATGCCGAGTGATTTCAGTTTTGATGCGGAGAAGGCGGACAGGCCCTCTATCTCGGAGATAGGATATGTCATGATACTCAATATGAAGAAGGTGCTTCAGGCGAATTGGCCAAGGCCCGGTGTCCCCGAGATGATTTCGCCCATTTGATCCGCTCCGATTTTGTCGCGGCCGAAGGTAAAAAGTTCACGCGCGACGCTCTGAATCTCGGTAATGCCGAGGCCAAGAGCCATCAACCTGGTGCCGACCGCCATCAAGCCGCCGCCCATCAGCTTCGCCAGACCACCGCCATTGTTTGCGGCCGTGATGGCGGCTTCCGCGCCCGGAATGTTGTCGATCAAGGCTTGAACGCTGTCGAAGGGACCCTCGCTGCGGAGGAAGCCCAGCACAATGCCGATAGTTTTTTCGGCCATAGCATCATCGATGCCGGCCTCTGTGGCCAGCCGCCCTATCAATTCGTCCATCTTGCCCCGCCTCAGCCGGTTAAAAAGCCGGATCCTTCTCAGTCCCAATTTATCTTGAGCTTCCGCGAAATGAATTACAAGCGATGACCTCATAACAAGACACGATTCAGCTTCAATCGCGTGGGGAGTGTTGCAGCAATGCAAGAGCAAGCACACGAATAACGAAAAAAATGCTCTCGTTGCCTACTTTCCACGGAGAGAAACATGATCGCGCTTCGACGAGGGCGCGCTTCGAGCAGCTTTGACCGGTTTTAATCGGCTGGCAAGATGCGATATGATGGCCGGCCGGGCCGCTGAGCCCTTATCCGTGCGGCAGGTGGACAGCGATGGCGACATCCGAACAGATGACGGCCGACACCAACGAGAAAATTTTCATCGGCAAGGGTGAACAGCTGGCCTGGCTGACGCTTGCGCTCGCCAACCGCCATGGGCTCGTCACCGGCGCCACCGGGACCGGCAAGACGGTCTCGCTGCAGGTGATGGCCGAAGGATTTGCGCGGGCCGGTGTTCCGGTATTCGCAGCCGACATCAAGGGAGACCTGTCGGGCATCTCCGAAGCCGGCGAGCCCAAGGATTTTATCCTGAAGCGGGCCACCGATATGGGCCTCGCCTTCCAGCCCGACCAGTTTTCGACCGTGTTCTGGGACGTGTTTGGCGAGCAGGGCCATCCGGTGCGCGCGACCGTCACCGAAATGGGCCCGCTATTGCTGTCGCGAATGCTCGATCTGAACGATGTGCAGGAAGGCGTGCTCAATGTCGCGTTCCGCGTGGCGGACGAGAACGGGCTTGCCCTGGTCGACATGAAGGATCTTCGTGCGCTGCTGGATGCGATCGTGCCAGGCGCGGCCGGCAAAGACGCCGATAACGATCCGTTGGCTTCGATCCGCAAGGCGGCGCAGGGTTTCGGCAACGTCACAAGGGCGACCGTCGGAACCATCCAGCGCCAGCTGTTGGTGCTGGAAAACCAGGGCGGCACGAAATTCTTCGGCGAGCCGGCGCTGGCGCTGAAGGATTTCATGCGCACCGATCGCGACGGAAGGGGCATGGTCAATATCCTGGTCGCGGACAAGTTGATGCAGAGCCCCAGGCTTTACGCCACCTTTCTGCTGTGGATGCTGTCGGAGCTGTTCGAAGAACTGCCTGAAGCCGGCGATCCGCCAAAACCCAAGCTCGTGTTCTTCTTCGACGAGGCGCATCTGTTGTTCAGCGACGCGCCCAAGGCGCTGATGGACAAGATCGAGCAGGTGGTGCGCTTGATCCGCTCCAAGGGCGTAGGCGTCTATTTCGTGACCCAAAATCCGATCGACGTACCGGACCGGGTGCTCGGTCAGTTGGGCAATCGCGTTCAGCATGCGCTCAGGGCCTTCACCCCGCGGGACCAGAAAGCGGTTGCGGCCGCAGCCCAGACATTCCGGCCCAATCCGAAGCTCGATACGGCGAAGGTCATCATGGAATTGGGCAAGGGCGAAGCGCTGGTGTCGTTCCTGGAGGGCAACGGCACGCCGGCGATCGTCGAGCGCGTCATGATCCGCCCGCCGTCGGCGCGGATCGGGCCGATCACGCCGGAAGAACGCAAGGCGATCATTGACAACAGCCCGGTCAAGGGCAAATACGACACCGCGATCGATTCCGAATCCGCCTATGAGATCCTGCAAAAGCGCATCGCCGGAGCCACGGCAAGCTCCGATGGACCGGTGGGCGGCGGGGGGATACTGGGGCAGCTTGGCGCTATCGTGGGGATGATTTTCGGCACCAATACCGGGCGCAACCGGTTGTCGACGGGCCAGCTCATCGCGCGAAACGTGACGCGCTCCGTCACGAACAAGGTCGTGGGCGGGGTGGTGGCCGATCTCGGCAAATCCGTCGGCGGCTCGATCGGCGGCTCGGCTGGCCGCGCGCTGGTGCGCGGCGCGCTCGGCGGTTTGCTGCGACGGTAAATCCTTCCTCCTCTGTTTTGCAAAGAAAGTCGAGCGTGCAGAGATACCCATCGTTGCGAGCGCCGCTCGATCTGTTGTTTCTGGTCTGCTGTATCGCACTGACGGCGGACGTTCTCGTTCCGGAGATCTGGGGAAACGGAAAGACCAAGGACTATCCGCTGTGGTTCTGGGCCGGGCAGCAGGTGCTGCAGGGGAGGGATCTCTACCCCAGCGATCCTAACAGCTATTTCGGTTTCATCTACCCGCCGCTGTCCGCCGTGCTGCTCGCGCTACCGAGCTGGTTCGGCAAGATCACCCTTTATACATGCCTGTCGCTCGTCAACGCGGCCGCGTGGTGGATGACGGCGCAGCTCTCAAACGCGATGACGGGATCGGGGCGGACACCCGGCCCGTTGCTGTTTGCGCTTCCCAGCATCGTCACGGTGACGTCGGTGTTCGACATGTTCGACCTTGGGCAGCCGAACCTCGTGCTGCTGGCGATGATGCTGTACGGATTCTGGTGGCTGCAACACGACCGACCCTGGTTGGCGGGAAGCATGTTTGCGCTGGCGACCGCGATCAAGGTTTTTCCGGTGGCGGTATTTCCCTATCTGGTCTGGCGGCGGAAATGGGCGACTGTGGCGAGCACGGTGGCGTTTTTGGGAGTCTTCCTGTTCATCGTTCCCGCGCCGATACGCGGCTTCCAGCACAATGTTTCCGAGCTCAAGACCTGGTATCAGGGCATGATCGCCTCGAGCTCGGAAAAAGGATTTGGCCAGCGCGGCGAGCAGAACTGGTCCTGGGTCAATCAATCCATCATCGCCATGACGCACCGGCTGACGCGGCCGATCAATTACAATCAGGAAGATCCGGCAAAGCCCCCGCGCACCATGAATCTCGTCAATCTCGACTTCAAGACGGCCAATCTCATCGTGTTGGCGATATCGCTCGCAATCGGGCTTGGCTACATCGCGGTGATGCCGCGCAGTTCGAAGAGAACGGCGCGGTCGGACGCGGAGGAGATCGGCATCCTGTTCTGTCTGATGACGGTGGCTTCGCCGCTGGCCCGCCAGTATTATTTCATGTGGCTGTTCTTTCCCGTCACCATCCTGATCCACCGGGCAACCTTCGATCCGCGCGCCGGCGTGCGGGGCTGGAGCTGGGCCACGCTCGCCATCGCGGGCCTGTTGATGTGCCTCTCGTTGCCGGCGTTCCCGAACGACATCCAGGCCTATGGCAATAACCTCGCCGCGACCGCCGTCATAGCGGCGGGATTGGTCTGGCACATCCTGCATCCATTAGCCGAAACTGCCGCTGGCCTGATCTCGCCCGCGGCGCTACAAGGCGAGCCACAGAATAATCCCGTCAGCTGAGGGAAGATCACACATGTCCAGCTCGTCGCAGCTTCAGCCGGTCCTCGACCGCATCGATGCCGATTTCGACAACAGCCTCACGCGGCTGTTTGCGCTGCTGCGGATCAAATCGATTTCAGCCGATCCGGCGTTTGCCGGTGATTGCAAGGCGGCGGCCGATCATCTTGCGAAGGATATCGCCAGTTTGGGTTTTGCGACCGACGTCAGGCCGACGGCCGGGCATCCCGCCATCGTCGCCAAGAGCAATAGCAAGGCAGACGGCAAAGCACACGACGGTGGGCGGTCCCACGTGCTGTTCTACGGGCATTACGACGTGCAGCCGGTCGATCCGCTCAATCTCTGGCATCGTCCGCCGTTCGAGCCGGTCGTGACCGACCATGCGGACGGCCGAAAAATCATCGTGGCGCGGGGCGCCGAGGACGACAAGGGCCAGTTGATGACCTTTGTCGAGGCCTGCCGCGCCTGGAAATCGGTGACCGGTTCGCTGCCGATCGACGTGACGATCTTGATCGAGGGCGAGGAGGAAATCGGATCGAAGAATTTCGTTCCGTTTCTCGAGGCCAACAAGGAGGAGCTGGCCGCCGACTTCGCGATGGTCTGCGACACCGGCATGTGGGACCCGAACACGCCGGCGATCACCACCTCGCTGCGCGGACTGGTCTACGAGGAGGTCAAGATCAAGGCCGCCAGTCGCGACCTGCATTCCGGCGTGTTCGGCGGCGGCGCGCGCAATCCGATCCGGGTGCTGACCTACATCCTCGGCAGCCTGTTCGAGGAGAACGGCCGCATTACGATTCCCGGCTTCTACGACGGCGTGAAGGATGTGCCGCCCGACATCCTGGCGCAGTGGAAGAAGCTTAACCTCACGCCGGAGAGGTTTTTGCAACCGATCGGGCTTTCGATCCCCGCCGGAGAGAAGGATCGGCTCTTGATCGAGCAAATCACCTCGCGTCCGACCTGCGATATCAACGGCATTGTCGGGGGCTATACCGGCGAAGGCTCAAAGACGGTGATCCCCGCGGAAGCCTCGGCCAAGATTTCGTTCCGCCTGGTGGAGGGACAGCAGCCCGACAAGATCCGAAAAGCCTTCCGCGATTACGTCACCGCCCGGTTGCCCGGAGACTGCAGGGCCGAGTTCAGCGACCATTCCAACGCGCCGGCGATTGCGCTTGACTGGAACATGAAGCCGCTCGCTGCTGCCAAGCGCGCATTGACCGAGGAGTGGGGCAAGGAGACCGTCCTGATGGGCTCGGGTGCCTCGATCCCGATCGTCGCAGATTTCAAGCGCACGCTCGGCCTCGATACCGTGCTGGTGGGCTTTGGCCTCGAGGACGACAACATCCATTCGCCGAACGAGAAGTATGACCTGAAGAGCTTCCACAAGGGCATCCGCTCCTGGGCGCGCATTCTGGCCGCGCTCGCGGAGGCGCCGCGGTAGAGATGCATTTCGGCCTCGCGCTCGGCCGGAAGCCGTCCCTGGTCAGAAAGGGGCCCGGTGTCAGGATGAAACGCCTTGCGCATCAAGGTCGTGCCAATCTCGGAATCAGCACAGCCGGCTCCCTTGGCGTTGGCTGCCTTCCGGACGTCGACCTCAACCTCCTTGAAGGCCTGAAATGCTGCAACGTCGTAGTCACCGCGACGAAACAACGGGACGACTTTTTCGGCGAACAGCGCGGGTGCGCAAGCTCTGTGCGCGACGTGTCGGCACATAGAAGCCAGATGAGGGCTGCCTGGATCGGGAACGAGAATACCTTGTGTGACCAGCCAAGAAAGCGCTTCGGCAATAACCAACTCGACGGCGCGTTTCGATCCGGGCGGATAGGATGGCCCAACGATTTGGAAAAACGATGCGGTCAAGGCAGCAGGATTGAACATGCCATTTTGCAGGAGCGGTGGCATAACCTCGATGATAACGCCTCCGAAGTCTTTTGGTGTGAGAGCCAGCAAGTCTTCGGGCTTTGGAAAAAGAGAGAGGAGTGTCGGAACGGTCATGGCGATAGCTTCGAGATCATTGCGGAATTCAGTATTGCATCTCTGCGTGACGAAGCAATCGACTCATTCGGGCACCTGCCGCGTCATGACAACGTGCGGACCGAGGCATATTTATATATTATAACAGTGCGAGGAGTGTTTTGACGGGTATTCTCAAAATGAAAGATCGTTTCTCAGTATGTCTTCCAATGTGGGCAAGAACGAATTTTCGATTCCCGCATGATAGTTCTCAAGGACATTGGTGTGATGGAGATCTAGCAATTCTTCTATCTTGTCGAGATTGCGCAGCCGGTCCCTGTTTTTCTCTACGAAGCGCGCCAGTAGCGTAAATTGCCTCAGCAGATTCTCGTGGTTCTGCTTGGCCAGAGGATGCGCGGGCGCAATGATGAGATTTTCGATTAGGGCTACGTCAGCCGGCGTCAGCTTTTCCAGCTTGTAGAAGTCCATGCGTGAAATGGTCGTGGCGGTGAGACAGGCGCGCCATGCCGCGCTCTCGAAGGAGAGCCGTCGCACGATCTTCCTGACTAATAACACATTGAAAAGAATGAAGTTTATCACTGAACCCTGTCGCTTTGACCGCGGTATTATTGATCAGCTTTTACCCCTTCAAGTAGAGCCAATTATGAACTCAACTTTAAAACCAGGCGAAAGTCTCCAGCGTCTTGTCCGGGCACTGGAACAGGCAACGAACGATGCCACAAATGTCAAAGTTGAATCACCTAAAGCGAATACCGGACAAAGATATTGAGGGTCAGACGCAAAAACGCCGCCCGGGATTGGGCGGCGTTTTGATTTCGGCAGTGCAGAGGTCGTTCGAGGCGATACTACCCGGAAATTCCGGATTTTCAATTCCCGTAGCTCGGGTGTCCCGAAGCGAAGGCCTACGGCGCCGGGATCGACAGCAGGCTCGAAATGCTGCGGCCGCGGATATCGTAGACGCGCGCGAACACCACGTCATCGCGCTTGATCTCCACCATGACCGGCGCGGTCAGGCCCTTGCAGTAGAACTCGCCGAGCGTCATCGCGAAGTCGGCGGCGTGGCTGTCCCAGCCGATGGTGAAATCGGGACCGAGCGCGACCTGCGCCGGGCGTTGCGGGCCGCACACCGCGACCTTCCACTTGCGCCCCTTGGGCGGCACTTCCTGCTCTTCGTCAAGCTGTTCGCGCAGGCCGTCGGAGGCCTGCTTCAACGCGAGACCCCAATAATCCAGCATGTAGCGGTCGTCGGCGGCCCGAACGGTGCCGGCGATATGGTTGAAATGCGTGTACTGGTAGGGGTGCAGCCGGATCATCTCGCCGAGCGACAACAACAGGCCGAACGAGAACACGGCAACGGCTGCCGGCTGCCAGTTCCGGCGATTTTCCTTGAGCCAGTTCATCCCTCTGGCAAAGGCCAGACCGGCGAGCACGGTCATCGGCGGGACCACGAAAATGAAATGCCGGATGCCGTTATAGAGCGCCGGGCGCTTCACGATTGCGACCAGGATCGGAAAGATGGCCGCGAGCATCAGCATCAGCAAAATGGTCTTGCGGCGAGGCGCGACATCGCCGCGCGGCAGCGCCATGAACGTGCCGATAACGCCGGCGATGGTGAGGGCCAGCAGCACTTCGGGAAGCTGGAGCGCAAACAGCGTCGGCAGATACGACCATGGCATATCGGGCACCGATACCAGTGCGCCGTCGAACATTTCCTTCCACGGCTTCTCGAAGAAGTGTGAGAAGTAGGTGAGGGCGCGGAACGGATTGGCCGGTTCGATGACCGACCACGGCCAGATCAACCCCATGATGAGGTAGCCGAGGATGAGACCGGGCACCAGCACATGGACGACGTGGGCGAAGCGGTGGAGAGCTTCACGCGTGCCGAGCTTGTGAAACTCATCCACGAACAACGGCAGGAATCCCACCAAGGCGTAGATCAGAGCCAATCCGCCCAGGATGCGCGACCCGATCGACAGGCCGGCGCCGAGGCCGACAATCAGAATAGTCCGCGGCGAGGGCTGCGGATATTCCTCGGCGAGCCGAACGAGGCCCAGCATCAGGATCGCCATCGCCACCGCGAACGGCGCATCCTTCGGATTCATGAACATGTGGCCGTAGAAGATCGGGCACAGCGCCAGCAGCAACAGGGCGGCGAGGCCGGCAAGCGGTCCGCCGACGCGGCGGCCGAGCCGCCACGTCACCGCCAGCCCGGTCACGCCCACGATCGCACCCAGCAGCCGGCGGGTCTCGAACAGTTCGAGCGCAATGACCTTGTGCAGAAGTGCGGCCGCCATGTCGAAGCCGCCGCCATACATATAGAGATTGGCGAATGACAGCGCGCCGGTATCCTTGAATCCGGAACCGTACATGCGCAGCAGAAGGTCGGCATATTCAGCGTGGGTGTAGTCGTCCCAGCCTAATCCGTAATCGCGGAAGGTTAATCCCGCGACGACGGCAACCGCCGCCAACACAAGAATGGCGAGGTCGTCGCAAGTCCGTTCGACCGAGCGCCGCGCTGGCGTGTCGATGGCCGAAGTCGTGATGGATGACATGGCTATTGGTAACCCGGTCCCCTGGGGCCCAGCTTTGGCGCTTTTGAGCCTCGTTCCCCGGCATCCATATAGCGCAGTTCCCTTTCCAAGTAATTGGGAATTGTGGCGCAATTTCCCTGATGCGGTGCAGCAACCAGGCCTGCAAAGGTGAAATTCCGGCAAGGTTTGGCCGTCTTCAGGCCAGCGAGCTTGCGGCGCCAGGTCGATCCACCGATTTTTAAGGAACGCCTTCGCCAATTGGCGGTTGGCGCTACGCACATTATGACGGTATCGTGGCAATAGGCGGTGTGGTTTTGGTTCAGAAGTTCTCATGGCTTGCTTGTTGAAACCAGGAGAGCTTCGCACTCACCACGCCAGGGGGTAAGTTTGATGATGATCGTCTTGCTGATCGCTGGGATCGGCGCCGCGCTGGCCGGTCTTTTGGCGATCGCCTTCGGGATCCCGATCAAGGAATTCGGTTTCGGCAACACCTTGATCCTGGTCGGCGTGGTTGCGGTTTGCACCGGGATGATCGTGCTTGCCCTGTCGCTGGTCGTGCGCGAGTTGAAAATCATTTCGCAGCGCTTGCGTCCGGCGGGCCAGCGCGCGCGAACGGCATTGCCGTCGATCGGACCTGGCGCTGTTGGGCAGGGGATCACGGGCGACGATGAATTCCCCTTCGGCAGCGATCCGGCCGCGGCGGAAAATGCCGGCTACGCCGAGTCGGGAGCGATGACCTCGTCTTCGCCGCCCTGGCATGAAGAAGCCGCCTCGCGTGATCGCGTTCGCGAGGGGCCGGAACCCGAGCCCGCGCGGCCCCCAAAGCCACGGCGCAATCTGCTATTTTCCTCGACGTCGCGGAAGGAGCGCGAGCGCGCCGGGGCACGTACGGCCGAGTCAGTGGCGGTCGCGCCTGCGGCGCCGGAACCGGCCGACGCGCCGCCCGCGACATTCGATGACGCCTGGCCCAAGTCCGAGCGGGCGCGCGGCGCGGAAGTGCCGCCGCAGCGTCGCGGCGGCCGGGCTCCTTCAACCTTTCCCGAGGCGAACGTGGCCGCACCCGACCGGCCGCCGGTGACGGTGCTGAAATCAGGCGTTGTCGATGGCATGGCGTATTCGCTGTACTCCGACGGCTCGATCGAGGCGCAGATGCCTGAAGGCATGATGCGGTTTGCCTCGATCGACGAGCTGCGGGCCCATCTCGATCAGCGTCCCTGAACGGGACTCTACTTTGGCCGGAACGGCCCTTCGAAACGCAATACTGTCCTTCTTGTCACGGCGGCAGTAATGCGATCATAATTGAATGAATAGCGGAAGATTCGAGGCGGGTTTCGCTTTGGAATACTACGAATTGACGTCACGTCGTCGCGCGAAGGATGAAGTCAATGACAGACACTGCCGGCAAAAACTTCATCGAGTTGACCGCGGGTATCGTTTCCGCCTATCTCAGCAACAATCCGACGGCGGCCTCCGAGATACCGAACCTGATCGGCCAGATTCACGCCGCCTTGCTGCGGGTCTCAACCGGCCGGGCCGAGGCGCCGCTCGAGCCGGCAAGGCCGGCGGTGTCGCTGAAGAAATCGGTGACCCCCGATTATCTCGTGTGTCTGGAGGACGGCAAACGCTTCAAGTCGCTGAAGCGGCATCTGCGCACGCAGTACAACATGACGCCGGAGCAATATCGCGAGAAATGGGGGCTTCCGGCGGATTATCCGATGGTGGCGCCGAACTATGCGGTGGCGCGCTCGCAGCTCGCGAAGAAGATGGGGCTCGGGCAACAGCGCCCGCGGCGGAAATAAGTAGCGCCCGCGACGGAAATAAAAAAGCGCAAATAGCGCCCGGACCGAGCCGCTTGTCAGGAGGCGGTCGCGAGCACCTGTCGCGCATCGGAGCGGATCCGCTCCACCATCGAGCGCAGGCCGTTGGAGCGCTGCGGTGTCAGATGCTCGCGAAATCCGAACTCATCGAGCAGCGCGATCGCATCGGTCGAAAGAATCTGCTGCGGCGTGTGTCCGGAATAAAGTGTGAGCAGGATGGCGATCAGCCCGCGCACGATATGCGCATCGCTGTCGCCGAGGTAATTCAACACGGGCTCATTGCCGTTGTTGCGATCGATCCGCTTCGACAGCCAAACCTGGCTCGCGCAGCCCTGCACCTTGTTTGCAGCGGAATGTTCGGCCTCGGACATCGGCTCCAGCATGCGGCCGAGTTCGATGACGTACCGGTAGCGGTCGTCCCAATCGTCCAGCAGCGCAAAATTCTCTCTGATTTCGTCGATCGTCATGATGGCCTGCGTCCCGATCCCAAGTCTCTATATAGGATCGTGGGTGTCGAAAGCGATACGGCGTGGCGAAAATGGAAGGCGGTTCCGGGCCTGGATTCCGGTCACGGCGTTGGCGGAATGTGCCACTCCGCGGCGAGATCGTCAGCCGTCAGCGTGTCGCGTGGCGCCTTGTCCGCGAGCGCTGGCCCGACATCCTCGTCGCCGATGGATCCGGTGTGGTCGGGCGGCTTCTTGTCGAGCATGATCTGATAGAGCTTGCGCGCGCCTTGCTGGGCGCGCTGGCCGATCATGGTCGCGGCCTGGCCGCCGACTTCGCACGCCGCCGGCTGACGTTTGCAGAACTGGCTCATGTCCGACACCGCCGCCGTCGCGGCGTGCACGGCTTCCGAGGTCCCGATCTGCGGCAGCTTTTCCGATTCAGGCGTCTTGTCTCTCGGCAACAGGACGAGCACCAGTCCAAGCCAGAACACCATGCGCAGCAGAAAAAACATCTCGCGATCCGTCTTCCAAACCTGTTGCGATCGATCCCGCAATGGCTCTCACCTAGCAGTCATCGATAAATCGCAAGTCATTGCATTGGGCTTAATTCTTCGAAATTTCGCCAGAAATCCGACTGATTCGATCCGCCGAAAAGTCTCGATTGATGCCCCGGCTGCGCCAGAAATGCGGCACGCGTCTGCCGCATCCACCATTTCGAAACCATACCGGGTTTTTTTCCGGAAACCCGACGTTCACCATTTGCATCAAATGCAGCGCGCAGCTTGCGCGAAAAGCCTGCAAACACCCTGCGTTTTGCCGCGGGCCGGGCGCGCCTTAGCGTTCGTTTAATGTCGCTCTGACAGGTTGGCGCAACGATAAGGGGGCGTTCCGGCGCGTCTGATCGACGAACAAGCCGAGGCGCGAGAGCCGTGACCGTTTTGAGTATCATCCGCGATTGTCTTGATGCGCTGCTGCATCCCTCGGCGCGCTATGACGCGTTGATGCGCGCGCGCCAGCGCGTCTTCATGGCGCCGCGGCTGCTCGGAAGCCTCGTCGCTTTCGCTGCATTCCCGATCTATCTTGCGATGCGGGGCGCGCCGACGGCGCTGGAGGTCGGGGCATTCGCCTGGCTGATTGCGCCAATTCTGTTGTCATGGTTCCTGTCGCGCACCGGCCACTACGAAGGCGCGCATGCGCTGTCGTCGCTGGCGCTTGCCGTTCTCGTCATGGTGGTGGCGATGAACACTGGCGGCATCGAATCCTTTGCCACGATCTGGCTCGTTGTCGTTCCGCTGGAAGCAGCGCTGTCGGCTTCGCGCCGACTGGTCGCGTTCGCATCCACGCTCGCCTTGTCGTGCGCCGCGTTGTTGATCGCCGCCGGATATCTCGACATGCTGCCGGCGTCGGAAATCAGCCCGACCTTGCGCGCCATCCTGATGGGGCTCGGCGTCGCCTCGGCGGCGCTCTACGCAGCCGGCCTTGCCTTTGGCGCTGAATCGCTGGCGCGCACCAGCGTCGCGCTGCTCAATGTCGAGGAAGACCGCTATCGCCTGCTGGCGCGGAATATGAGCGACGTGATCTCGCGCCATCGCCGCAACGGCGCCGTCCAATTCATTTCGCCGGCGTCGGAGACGCTGCTGGGCGTGCCGGTCGCGCGCCTGCTCGGCCACGGCCTGTTCGACCGTGTCCATGTCGGCGATCGCCCGGCCTATCTCACCGCCTTGTCTGACGCCGCTCGCGGCGGCGAGGCCGGCAGCGTCGAATTCCGTCTCAGGCGCGATCTGTCGCGCGGCGGTGAGCGCGGTCAGGTCGATTTCATCTGGGTCGAAATGCGCTGCCGGCCGCTCGAGCAGGCGTGGCAGGCTGCGACGTCACCCGAGGCCGAAGTGGTTGCCGTGATGCGCGATGTCACCGACCGGAAGATCCAGGAGCAGGCGCTCGATCTGGCGCGCAGCGACGCCGAGCAGGCCGATGCCGCCAAGACCCGATTCCTCGCGACCATGAGCCACGAGTTGCGCACGCCGCTCAATGCGATCATCGGCTTCTCTGAAATGATTGTCCAGGAAGATACCTTGATGCTGGACGCGGCGCGGCGCAAGGAATACGCCCAGTTGATCAATGATTCCGGCCAGCATCTGTTGAGTGTGGTCAACAGCATCCTCGACATGTCGAAGATGGAATCCGGCAATTTCGAAATATCGCCGGAGATGTTCGCGCCGCGTGCGGCGCTGGTCGGCTGTTGCAACCTCTTGGCGCTGAAGGCGCGGGAAAACGGCATCGATCTCGTGACCCGCGCGCCGCACGATCTGCCTGACATGACCGGTGACCCGCGCGCGTTCAAGCAGATCATGCTGAACCTCGTGGCCAACGCGATCAAGTTCACCGAGCGCAGCGGCAAGGTGACGGTATCGGCCGATGTCGAGGGCCCGCGACTGGTGCTTCGCGTCAGCGATACCGGTGTCGGCATTGCGGCCGAAGATCTCAAGCTCATCGGTGCCCCGTTCTTCCAGGCCGGCAAGACCTATCAGCGACGGCACGAAGGCACCGGCCTTGGGCTATCGATCGTCAAGAGCCTGGTCGGCCTGCATTCGGGCGAAATGACGGTGCAAAGCAAGATCGACGAAGGCACCACGGTGACGGTCGCGCTGCCGCTGGTGTTCACCGCGCCGGCGATACGCCAACCATCGACCAATATCGCGACGCTGACGCCGCGTTCCCCATCGGAAGAGCAACCCCCTCAGGTGAAGAAAAGTGCCTAGACAACTTGCCAGCGATGACGAGATGCCGCGCCGCCGCCGGCGCCGTGCAGCAAACGCGGTTGCGGCCGAAGCGGAAGCCGAGCACGGGTTGCTCGTGCGCATCCTGCTGCACAGCCCGAAGGACACCATCGCGGGCCTTGTCGCCTTCGCAGCCGTGAGCGCCATCATCGCCAACGCTCTTTTTCTGCAAGTTGGCCGCCATCCGGCGCCGATGTTCGGCTCGCTCGCTATCCCCGCCGCGGCGTTGACGCCGGCCAATCCCTTGCCGCGTCCGCGCCCGGTTGAGGCCGACGGCACGCTGCTCGAGCCGAGGCCCACCGAAATCAAACCCGCCGAATCCAAGGCCTCTGATTCCAAGGCCCCCGAATCCAAAGCCTCCGAGAAGGCGGCCGATCCCAAATCCACCGATTCAATTGCCCATCTCGTCAAGGGCACCGCGGGCGCGCCGGCAGCGTCCTCGAACTCTCGCGCGGCCGCCGGTGCCAATGCCGACGGTTTCCCGCGGCGATGCAGGTCAGAACATCGGCTCGCGCCGCGTCGCAGCGGTGCAGCGCGTGCTGACGGAATATGGCTATGGTCAATTGAAGTCGACCGGCACGATCGGCTCGGACACCCAGGCTGCGATCTTGAAGTTCGAACGCGACCACAAGATGCCGCCGACCGGGCAAATGTCCGATCGCCTGGTGCGCGAACTCACCGCGATGGTCGGCCGTCCGATCGATTAGTGCGGCACTGCCCGGCCACGGTGCCTTTGTCGACCCTAATCCAACGCAGATCCGACCTCGGGCGCCTGTCCGTCGGCGGTGGCGATCAGATGTCCGGGTACCAGCAGCAGCGCGGGCAGGATCAGGGCGTAGACGATAGTGATCGCGATGACGCAAACGGTAAAGCCGCCGTAGCGATCGTAAAGGTTGGTTCCCAGCACGTCGCCGAATCGCACGACGACGAAGTAGAGACTGCTCGACATCATGAGCGTCGTGCCCTGCAAGCCCCGCGGGCAGGACCTGATAATCAGATCGAGATAGGCGCCGGTGGCAAGGCCGCCCATCAGGCCGATCGGCACCGCAGCGACCAGGGCTTGCGTCACGGTATCGATGAAGAGCAGAGGCACCATCTGCGGAACGGCGAGAACCGTGCCCCACAACAGCAGGGTTTTCAGGGGAAATCTGCGGCAAAGAAGTCCGTACACGATGTAAGTCGGAATGAAGGACGCTGCGAATATCGCATTCCATTGTCCCCACTGGGCGTCGGTGGCGTGAAGGGTGTTCTGAAGATGGTATTGCAGCGGCGTGGTCGAGCCCGGCGCGAAATTCCATAACAGCCAGATCAGCATCGCCGGATAGATCGGCCAGTGCCGTGCCAGCCGCGCGAGATTTTTCAGCGGGTGACCGTCCACGCCGCCTTCGACGCGGACATTGTCGAACACCTCTGCCGGCTTCCACAGTGCATAGAGCGCGACGGTTGCCATGATCGTAGCGCCGACAAAAAACAGGATGCGGATCGCCTGATCCGGGTTTTTGTCTTCGAGCATGCCGCTCAGCGTGCCGCCGATCAGCAGCGCGCCGACGGTCGGGATCGACAAAAACACGTTCCAGACCGCACTGACCTCACCGGTCATCGCGTGCTGCTGGCCGATCGTCGAGGTAAGCCCGTTCTGCGCGCTCGCGACGAAAAGGAATGAAGCCGTCAGCAGCACGATCGCAGCCAGCAGCGTCACATAGGTCAGCGGGGTGAATGCGAAGCAGACGTAGAGCAAGGCGCTGGCGCCGCCAAACAACAGCATGTATCCGCGATCCCGCATCCCAAGCGGGTTCCACATGTCACGGATGAAACCGAACACAAAGGACAGATAGAGCGGGATCGCGGCCGAGAGCCGGAAATTGGCGACTTCATGCGCCGTCAAATGCAGCCTGTTCTTGAGCAAGAAGCTGACCGGGATGTCGATCAGGCCGCCTGACGGGCCACCGAACGCCAATAGCACGATCAGGATGCCCAGATAGAGGAAGATGGTCTGCCGCTCCGAGGGGGACAAATCCGCCGGAGCGACGGTGATGGCCGCGACGGTGGCTGCAGATCGGTCAATCGTCATTGCGCGCGGTCTGTCCTTTATCGGCGGCGACGTGGAGGTGTGCCGGATACGCGACACTAGCTACAAAATTTCCGCTGGCCTATCGTCGATTCCATGAGATTGAAATCAAGTATCTGGGTTGCCGCCTATCTTCGCCGCTGCCAGATCGAGGGCGTGTTCGGCGCGGTGCGCCGGCGCGGCGCGGAAGAGGCCGGCGCTGTCCTGGTGAAGGTCGGGCTGCTCGATGGCCATGCGATGTTGTATGTGCCGGCGCCGCAGACCGTCTATGACGACAGCCGGCCGATCGAGCGCATATTTATGCCGACATCGCGCGAGCCGTTGCCGGAACCGTCGGTGGAAGAGCGCCTGGCAAAGGAAATCCGTTTCGATCCCGACGCCTGGATCGTCGAAACCGAAGACCGGGCAGGGCGCCACTTTCTGGATCTGGCACGCACCTGATCCAAGACTTCGTCACTCGCAATGACGGTTTGGCTAACGCCCCGATCACTGCGTGCCCGTGCGCACGGCGGGAGCGGAGCCGGGCTGCAATGCGGGGCGGGCCTGCGCTTGTGTGATGCGCGCGCGGTGGCGTTCGTCGTCGTGAAGCGTGGGACGGTATTTGGCACGGGTAACGGCCATGGTCGAGCCGCGCCAGGCCGCCAGCATGACGAGCGCCGATCGTTCGCTCAAGTGGTCGTAGAGCCGGGACAGCCGATAGACCTGGTGCACCGACGTGCCGATTTCGGGCTTCAGGAACAATAGCACCCGCTGAAAAACCGCGCTCGGCATGTCGAGCGCGCGTGCCGCGCAAGCGAGCGGCTCGCCGCCGGGATCGTTGACGATCTGGGCGGCCAGGCGCGCCGGCAATATCAGGGTCTCGCCGATTTCGAGGGTAAAGCTTTCGATGTCGGTTGCGAACGCGGCCATCTCGAGCGTTTCGACGGCGCGAGAGGTGCGTGCTGCGGGGATTCGCGCCGAGGCGCGGAGCGGGGTCTCGGCAAGGTTGTGCAGGATGAGCACGCGCTCGCTGCCGCTGGCGCGGAAAAACATGTCGTGGATTTCGGCGGCGTCTTTCGGCTGCATCGACAAATTCGCCTGCATCCGCAATTGCGCTTCGCTCAGTGGGCTCGGTTGCGCCGGCACAACCGGCGGCGATGCAATCTCCCGGGCGAAGGGGACGCTGTGCGCGGGATTGAACGGCCTCAGCCCGAGCTTTCCCAGGATTTCGGCCGGCGCGTTCGGGTAAATTGCGAGACGGGCGCGCACGGCCGCACGCGTTGCATCGTCGACCTCGTCGATCAGCCGTGAAGTCAGCTCGACGAACTGCCGTTCTTCGTCGGTCGAATGCTTGCTGGCCTGAACGTAGAGATCGGTCAGCACTCGCAACAGGGTAGGACGGATATCGACGCCCTCGCGGCGGGAGAGCGTCATCAACCCATCGAGGCCTGGAAATAGTGGAATTGTGGTCATGTCAGGCGTACGCGACTTTATTCATCCCTCGCAGCAGCCTATGCCGATTCACTTTAACAGCTCGTTAA
>CAVYLU010000025.1:0-117533 GCA_963769365.1 uncultured Alphaproteobacteria bacterium
AATTATTGAGTATATGTCGATCTGCGTTTTTCGTTAAGAGGGACGCGGGTTTTCGACGCTACGCTCGTCGATTTGGGGATATTGAACCGCATGTGCGGCATTGTCGGCATTTTGGGGCGCGGTCCGGTTGCGGACCAGATCGTGGATTCGCTCAAGCGCCTCGAGTATCGCGGCTACAATTCAGCTGGGGTCGCGACGCTGGAAGGCGACCACCTCGAGCGCCGCCGCGCCGAAGGCAAGCTGAAAAACCTTGAAGCGCGATTGCACGCCAAGCCGCTTGCCGGGCGTACCGGCCTCGGGCACACGCGCTGGGCTACCCACGGCAAGCCGACCGAGAACAACGCGCATCCGCATGCGACGGATCGCGTCGCCGTGGTCCACAACGGGATCATCGAGAACTTTCGCGAATTGCGCGAAGCGTTGACGAAAAACGGCGCGGCCTTCAAGACCGAGACCGACACCGAGACCGTCCTGCATCTTGTCGATAGTTACCTGCTGAAGGGACTCGACCCGATCGAGGCCGTCAAGGCGTCGCTGCCGCGGCTGCGCGGCGCGTTCGCGCTGGGGTTTATTTTCGCAGGCGACGGCAATCTGATGATCGGCGCCCGCAACGGGCCGCCGCTCGCCATCGGCTACGGCGAGGGCGAGATGTATCTGGGCTCGGACGCCATCGCGCTCGGCCCGCTTACCGATACCATCGCCCATCTCGAGGATGGCGACTGGGTCGTGCTGACGCGCAACAGCGCGGTTATCTACGACAAGGACAATGCGATCGTGCATCGCGACGCGATCAAGCACATCGCGACCACGTCGCTGGCCGACAAGGCGAACTATCGTCACTTCATGGCTAAGGAAATCCACGAGCAGCCGGAAGTGGTCGGCCACACGCTTGCGCGTTACGTCGACATGGCGACCGAGCGCGTGGCGCTGCCGATGAAGCTGCCGTTCGACTTCCGCGATGTTCAGCGGCTCTCGATCACGGCCTGCGGCACCGCGAGCTACGCGGGTTATGTCGCCAAATACTGGTTCGAGCGGCTCGCGCGCCTGCCGGTCGAAATCGACGTCGCCTCCGAATTCCGTTACCGCGAAGCCCCGTTGCGCAAGGGCGATCTCGCGATCTTCATTTCGCAATCCGGCGAGACCGCCGATACGCTGGCCGCACTTCGCTACGCCAAGGTGCAGGGGCTGCACACGCTCTCCGTGGTCAACGTCCCGAACTCGACGATCGCGCGCGAGAGCGAGACCGTGCTGCCGACGCTGGCCGGTCCCGAGATCGGCGTCGCCTCGACCAAGGCGTTCACCTGCCAGTTGATGGTGCTGGCCGCGATCGCGATCGCCGCCGGCAAAGCGCGCGGCGAATTGTCCGACGCCGACGAGGCGAGGCTCGTGCACGGCCTCGTTGAAATTCCGCGCCTGATGGCCGCGGCGCTTGCAACCGAGCCGCAGATCGAGAAATTGGCGCGCGACATCGCCAAATCAAAGGATGTGCTCTATCTTGGCCGCGGCACCAGCTATCCGCTGGCGCTGGAGGGTGCGCTGAAGCTGAAGGAGATTTCCTACATCCACGCCGAAGGCTATGCCGCCGGCGAACTCAAGCACGGGCCGATCGCGCTGATCGACGAGAACATGCCGGTGGTGGTGATCGCGCCGTTCGACCGGGTTTTTGAAAAGACTGTTTCAAATATGCAGGAGGTTGCCGCCCGTGGCGGCAATATCATCCTGATGACCGACGCCAAGGGCGCGGCCGAAGCGACCATGGAACAGCTGGTGACGATCGTGCTGCCCGATATGGCCGCGACGTTTACGCCCATCGTCTATGCGATCCCGGTGCAGCTTTTGGCCTATCATACCGCCGTGATCATGGGCACCGATGTCGACCAGCCGCGCAATCTCGCCAAATCGGTCACGGTCGAATAAGTCGCGATCGGCCGACTCCGCCGGTCTTCCAAAACCTGCTAGAAGATCATAGCTGTACATTCTGGACCGCCTGGAACCCGAATGACCTCCCGCGACGATCTCACTTCGACTCCGCCGCCGGTTGAACCGCCGACGCCGGAAGTCCACAGCGGCCTGATGGCCCGGTTCCGGAACTATTTTCTTACCGGCCTTGTCGTTGCCGGCCCGATTGCGATCACCTTCTACCTCACCTGGTGGTTCGTGACCTGGGTTGACGGCCTGGTCCGCCCGTTCGTGCCCGTCGCCTATCGCCCCGAGACCTATCTGCCGTTCGGGCTGCCGGGCTCCGGGTTGATCGTCGCGGTGATCGCCCTGACGCTGCTCGGCTTTCTCACCGCCAATTTGATCGGCCGGACGCTGGTCGATCTCGGCGAAAAGATCCTCGGCCGGATTCCGGCGGTGCGGGCGATCTATCGCGGCCTGAAGCAGGTGTTCGAGACTTTGTTCTCCGGGCAGGGCTCGAGCTTCCGCCGGGTCGGCCTGGTCGAATTTCCTTCGCCCGGCATGTGGTCGATCGTGCTGATCTCGCAGTCGCCGAGCGTCGAGATCGCGGCGAGCCTGCCCGGGCAGGAGGAGCACATCTCGGTATTTTTGCCCTGCGCGCCGAACCCGACCACCGGGTTCTTCTTTTATGTGCCCAGGAGCAAGATCATCGAGGTCGAGATGAGCGCGGAAGATGCCGCGACCCTGATCATGTCGGCGGGCGTCGTGCAGCCGGGCTCCGATCCGCAGAAGAAGGTCGCGGCCCTTGCCGGCTTGGCGAATGCCGCGCGGATTGCGAACGCCTCACCGCTGCAGCCGGTGCCGGCGAAAGTCGAGTAGGTGGATCGCAAAGGCAAGACCTTTCGCGAGCGCGTGGACGAGACGCGCAAATCTGTCACGATGCTCACGCCCGAAGAGGCCAGGCGTCTGCTTGATGCGGGTGGGGTATTGCTGATCGATGTCGGCGAGCAATGGCAACTGCGCGAGCGCGGAACCATCCCCGGCGCCCGCAACATCACGCGCGGCGAGCTCGAAATCAAAGCCGATACCGAGGAGGCGCGTCGCGATCCGGCGCTTGCCGACCGGCAGCAGAAGATCATCCTGGCCGGCGGCGGCGGCGGTAAGGCCACGCTTTCCGCAGGCGCGCTGCAGGAAATGGGTTTTACTGATGTCTCGGTCATTCAAGGCGGTTGCCGCGGCTGGCAAAAGGCGGGCTATGCGCTCGAGCCTTATCCCGCCCCGATCAGCGGAATGGCCTCGTCGCGCTCGAACAGGTAAAGCAGGCAACGGAGCGCCTCGCCGCGCTCGCCTTTCAGCTTTGGATTGTCCTTCATGATGCGCAGCGCCTCGTCGCGCGCTTGCGCGATGAGCTGGCCATGCACGTCGGAGCGCGCGATCCGGTAGCCGGGCAGGCCGCTTTGCCTGATCCCCAGCACGTCGCCTTCGCCGCGCAGCTTCAAATCTTCTTCCGCGATCCGAAAACCGTCGGTGGTTTCCCGGATCACGTTGAGCCGCGCCTTGGACATTTCGCCGAGCGGCTCGTGATAGAGCAAGAGGCAGGTCGAACTCTCCGAGCCACGCCCGATCCGGCCGCGCAATTGGTGCAGTTGCGCCAGCCCAAAGCGCTCGGCGTTTTCGATCACCATGATGGTCGCAGCCGGCACATCGACGCCGACCTCGACCACGGTCGTCGCCACCAACAGCCCGATCTCGCCTGAGGCGAACTGGGCCATGACGCGGTCTTTCTCGGCGCCTTTCATCTGGCCGTGCACGAGGCCGACCTTGTCGCCAAAGCGCTTTTGCAGGCTCTCGAAGCGTTTGGTGGCGTTGGTGAGGTGATCGGTACCCTCCGCCTCGGACTCTTCCACCAGCGGGCAGATCCAGTAGACGAGCTTGCCCGCGGAAAGCGCGCGTCCGATGGCGTCGGTGATTTCACCGAGGCGGCTGTCCGGCACCGCGCGGGTATCGATCGGCTGACGTCCCGCCGGCTTCTCGCGCAATTCCGAGACGTCCATGTCGCCGAAATAAGTCAGCACCAAGGTGCGCGGGATTGGCGTTGCGCTCAATACCAGCACATCGACGGCGTCGCCCTTGGCGGTCAGCGCAAGCCGCTCGCGCACGCCGAAACGATGCTGCTCGTCGACGACGGCAAGCGCGAGAACTCTTGAACACCACATCGTCCTGGATCAGCGCGTGGGTGCCGACCAGCAGGTCGATTTCGCCGGCCTCCAGCCGCTCCAATATGTCGCGCCGCTCCTTGCCCTTCTCCCGGCCGGTGAGGATCGCCACGCGAAGGCCGGCGCGATCGGCCAGCGCAACGGTCTTGATGTGCTGGCGCGCCAGGATTTCGGTCGGCGCCATCAAGGCCGCCTGCTTGCCGACCTCGATCACCGCGGCTGCCGCAAGCAGCGCCACCACGGTCTTGCCCGAGCCGACATCGCCCTGCAACAGCCGCAGCATGCGCACCGGCTGGCGCAGATCTTCCGCAATCGCCGCCGCGGCTTGCCGCTGCGAGGATGTCAGCGCGTAGGGCAGCGCGTCGATGATCCTGTTGCGCAAATGACCGTCGCCGGCATGGCGGTCGCCGGTGGGACGGCGCAACTGCGCGCGCACCAGCGCCAGCGCCAATTGACCGGCCAACAGTTCATCGAAAGCGAGCCGCGACCAGAACGGACCATCGGGTAGGATGTCCGTGAGCTCGAGCGGCACATGGACGCGGCTTAAGGCTTCTTTAATCGGCGGAAACTTGCAGCGGCGGATGATTTCGGGACTGATCCATTCGGGCAGCGTCGGCAGCTTTTGCAGGGCCAACGCCATCGCGCGACGTAGCGAGCCCAGCGCAAGGCCTTCGGTCAAGGGGTAGACCGGATCGATGCCGGAAAGCTTTGCGAACGCCGCTTCGTCCACCACGCGATCCGGATGAACGATCTGCGGCACGCCGTCATACATCTGCAAGGTACCGGAGACGTAGCGCCGGCTGCCTACCGGCAACAGTTTTTCGACATAACCTGGCAGGCTACGAAAATAGGTCAGCACCACATCGCCGGTGTCGTCGCTGGCATAGACCAGATACGGCGCGCGCGAATTGCGCGGCGGCGGCCGATGCCGGTCGACCGTCACTTCCAGCGTCACCATGGTGCCCGGAACCGCATCGCGGATTTTCGGCTGCGCCCGGCGGTCGATCACGCTTGCGGGCAGATGCAGCAAGAGATCGACCAGCCGCGGCGTCTCGTCGCGGCCGAGCAGATAGCGCAACAGCCTGTCTTGCTTGGGCCCGACGCCGGCAAGGCTCGTGACCGGCGCAAACAGCGGATTGAGCGGGAGAGGGCGCATCAGGGAATATCTCGTGGCACACAATCCGTCATGCGCGGACTTCGATCCGCGCATCCATCATCTTCAAAAGACGATGGATTGCCGGGTCAAGCCCGGCAATGACAACGCGGTTGATAACTGGGAACCAGGGCTGACAACAGCCGCCTTGCTTTCCGATGTTGAAACGGTTCCGTCTGCCCAGCCCAAATCGCTCCGGTATCCGCCGCCGTCTCGTTCCCTTCGCGGCCATCGCTCAGCTACGGCACCTGTCTCATTTTCGGAATTTCGGAATTTCGCTTGACGGCGGGGCCACATCAGCATTATTGATTTGGCCATCCCGTCCCACTCAGAGGGGGGCGGCTCGCCATCGTCACGAAACGCGGGGCGGGATGCGATGGACGCGGGCGGCGCTCAAGACGACAGCGCTATCCTGCGGACGGCAAAGGCGTGTGGTCCTGATCTCGTGACGCTGGGATCAAGTCTGCGATAAGAAGCGCAGGCGACGGTGGCTAGAAAGCCCGGACACCGGGGAGAGCGCGCTATAAGCCGTAAACCCATTGCGCAGGGAAGGCCGGGTAACTCCGGTGAACCTGTGGTGATTTGCTCGTGTGCTTTACTTTATTTGCACGCGAGGCTGCGGGTGCATTGGGCACCCGGCTTTCCCTGCGCCCTCTGCTTTCGAGGGTTTGAGGAAATTTCTGGCAAACCTCGGGCGCATCGCGCCGCGAGATCGAGAAGGTGTGTCAGGGGAATGTTGCTGCTGCAACACAGTCGATAATTCGCCGGACCGAGTGCTGACATTCGTCGTCGCCATCGCTATATCAACCCCGCCCGGCACGTCCGGGCTTTTGGCGTTTGGATGGGTTTGCGGAAAATGACGGGATCGACACGATCGAGCGGCGGCCTCGACGACCGCCGCAAGCGGCTATTGTTTCGCTGTTGGCATCGCGGCACCCGCGAGATGGACCTCATCCTCGGCCGCTTTGCCGATTCCGAGATCGCCGATCTCTCAAACGACGAATTGGCCGAGTTCGAGCGTCTGATCGAGGTGCCCGATCCCGATCTCTATGCGGCCTTGACCTTGACCGGCGACCAGCCGCTTGGCGCTGAATACGATACCGCGCTGTTTCTGCGCATCAAAGCGTTTCGCGCGTCAGATCAGGAAGCATGAAACAGCAGCTCAAATCGCCCGCCGAATTGTTGGCGCCCGGCCGCGCGCTGACGCTTGCCAATGTCGCGGAGGGGGCCGAAGGCCTCGTCATTTCCGACCTTGCGCGCGCCATCGCGGCGCGGCTAAATCGGCCTGCGATCAGCCTTGCCGTCGTATGCCGGGACGGGGCGCGCATGCAGCAGCTCGCCCGCGCGCTGGAATTCTTCGCGCCGGAACTAGCGGTGATGCAGTTTCCGGCCTGGGACTGCCAGCCCTATGACCGGGTCTCGCCGCATGGCGCCATTCTGGCACAACGGCTAACCACGCTGGCGCGGCTCGTGCGCCTTCAAGGCAGCGACAGACCGCTGATCGTGCTGACCACCGTCAACGCCATCGTGCAGCGCCTGCCCGCGCGAGAGACCGTCGCGGCGCAGGCGCTGTCGGTCGCCCCCGGCCATGTTGTGCCGATGGATTCGATCGTCGCCTGGCTGGAGCACCATGGATACGTCAGGTCGTCCACGGTGCGCGAACCCGGCGAATATGCCGTGCGCGGCGGCATCCTCGACCTGTTTCCGGCCGGCCTCGATCAGCCCGTGCGGTTCGATTTCTTTGGCGACAGCCTGGAATCGATTCGCTCGTTCGACGCCGAAACCCAGCGCACGCTTTTGGACATGCGCTCGCTCGATCTGGTGCCGATCTCCGAATTCCAGCTGGTCACCGAGACCATTCGCCGATTCCGCATGGGCTATGTCGCCGAATTCGGCGCGCCGGAGCGCGACGATCCGCTCTATGAGGCGGTCAGCGAGGGGCGTCGCCATCCCGGCATGGAACATTGGCTGCCGCTGTTCCAGGAGCGGATGGACACGCTGTTCGATTACCTCGGCAATGCGCCGATCGCGATCGAGCCGCAGGGCGAGGACGCCGCGCGCGAACGCTTCAAGCAAATCGCCGACTACTACGAGGCCCGGCGCGAGGCGCTGGAACATCCGGCCGGTGGCGCAGTCTATAAGCCGCTGCCTCCCGATCAACTCTATCTGACCGACGACGAATGGTCGCAACGGCTCGGCGAAGCCGCGCTGGCGCGGCTAACGCCATTCGCCGTGCCCGACGAAAGCACAGGCGTCGTCGATGCCGGCGCGCGGGCCGGGCGCAATTTTGCGCCTGAGCGCGCCGACGGCAATGTCAACGTGTTCGAGGCTGTGGTGGCGCATGTGCAGGCGCTGCAGGCGAACCGCAAGAAAGTCGTGATCACGCTGTGGAGCGAGGGCTCGCGCGACCGCATGGCGAGCATGCTCGCCGATCACAAGCTATCGAACGTCACCAGCGTCAACACCTGGCGCACCGTGCAGGCAACGCCGCGCAACCAAACCATGCTCGCCGTGCTCGGCATGGAATCCGGCTTTGAGACCGGCGATGTCGCCGTCATCAGCGAGCAGGACATATTGGGCGATCGCCTGGTGCGCGCGCGCAAGGCGACCCGCAAGCTCGACAATTTCATCTCCGAGGTCACGAGTCTCAGCAGCGGCGATCTCGTGGTCCATGTCGAGCACGGCATCGGACGTTTCATCGGCCTGCAGACGCTGGAGGTCTCCGGCGCGCCGCATGATTGTCTCGAACTGCATTATGCCGCCGAGACAAAGCTGTTTCTGCCGGTTGAAAACATCGAGCTGTTGTCGCGCTACGGCTCCGACCAGACCAATGTAGAATTGGATCGGTTGGGTGGCACCGGTTGGCAGGCGCGTAAAGCGCAACTCAAGAAACGCATCCGCGAGATCGCGGGCGAGCTGATCAAGATTGCCGCCGAACGCCATCTGCATGAAGCGCCGAAAATGCAGGTGGCGCCGCATGCCTATGACGAGTTCTGCGCGCGGTTCCCGTACGAAGAAACCGAGGATCAGCTTGGCGCCATCAATGCGACCCTGAAAGATCTCGAAACCGGCCGGCCGATGGACCGGCTGATCTGCGGCGACGTCGGTTTCGGCAAGACCGAAGTCGCGCTGCGCGCGGCGTTCGCGGTTGCGCTTGACGGCAAGCAGGTCGCGGTCGTGGTGCCGACCACATTGCTGGCGCGTCAGCATACCAAGACCTTCGCGGAACGCTTCCGCGGCTTTCCGGTCAACATCGCGCAGGCCTCGCGCCTGATCGCGCCGAAGCAGCTGACGCAGGTGAAGAAGGGTATTGCCGATGGATCGATCGATATCGCGGTCGGTACCCATGCGCTGCTCGGCAAATCGATCAAGTTCCGCGATTTGGGGCTCCTGATCGTCGACGAGGAACAGCATTTTGGCGTCAGTCACAAGGAGCGGCTCAAGCAATTGCGCGCCGAAGTCCATGTGCTGACGCTGTCCGCCACGCCGATCCCGCGCACCCTGCAACTGGCGCTGACAGGCGTGCGCGATCTCTCGATCATTGCGTCACCGCCGGTCGATCGCCTTGCGGTACGAACGTTCGTCGCACCCCACGATCCTTTGATGATCCGCGAGGCGCTGCTGCGCGAACGCTATCGCGGCGGGCAAGCGTTTTATGTGGTGCCGCGGATCGAAGACCTCGCGGCCGTCAAGGATTTCCTCGACAAGAACGTGCCGGAGATGAAGGTCGCCGTCGCCCACGGCCAGATGGCGCCGACCGTGATCGAGGACATCATGTCGGCGTTCTACGACGGCAAATACGACATCCTGCTCTCGACCACGATCATCGAATCCGGCCTCGATATTCCGACCGCCAACACGTTGATCGTGCACCGCGCCGACATGTTCGGTTTGGCGCAGCTTTATCAGCTGCGCGGCCGGGTGGGGCGCGCAAAGCTGCGGGCCTATGCGCTGTTTACCTTGCCGGCGCTACAGAAGATCACGGCGCAGGCCGAGCGGAGGCTCACCGTACTGCAGTCGCTGGAAACGCTGGGCGCCGGATTCCAGCTCGCCTCGCACGATCTCGATATCCGCGGCGCCGGCAATCTGCTCGGCGAGGAGCAGTCCGGCCACATCAAGGAGGTCGGCTTCGAGCTTTACCAGTCGATGCTGGAAGAGGCGATCGTCAACCTCAAGGCCGGCGTCGCCGAGCCCGCGGCCGACCGCTGGTCGCCGCAGATCACGATCGGCATGCCTGTGCTGATCCCCGAGGATTACGTCGCGGACCTGTCGGTGCGGCTGTCACTGTACCGGCGGCTTGCCGATCTCGACACCGACGAAGAGCTCGACAATTTTGCCGCCGAGCTGCGTGACCGCTTTGGCGTGTTGCCGGACGAGGTGCGCTATCTTTTCAAGGTCGCGGCCATCAAAGGCTATTGCCGCAGGGCCAATGTCGAGAAGGTCGATGCGGGACCCAAGGGCGCCGTCATCACCTTGCGCGACAACACATTCGCACAACCGGATCGCCTCGTCTATTTCATCCGCCAGCACGGCCAGGCGGCGCGGGTGCGGCCGGACATGAAGGTGGTGTTCTTCCAGGACTGGGAGACGCCGGAAGAACGGCTCACCGGCACCACCGAGATTTTGCGCCAGCTCGCCAATCTCGCCGAGGACAGGAAGGCGGCATAGGGCGCGCCGCCTCAGCCGGTGGCCGGCTGTGCCGTCGTCGATATTGCGACTTCAGCGAGTCCGGTCGCCGATTTCCGAATGCGCGCCTGCCTCCAGGAGTCGATCGGGTTCACGATCCATCGGTTGATCGCATGTGACGCAATCAGCGAAACCGCGATCAGCGCGTAAGGATACGCTTGTGATCGCCCCAACGCGGCCATATGGGGCAGTTGCGAAATGGCGACCCCGAATACGAGAACAGGCCAATGAACGAGGTATAGCGGATACGACAGTTCGCCCAACCACCGGTCCCATTTGTGCCGGGCCGAAAAATCGAAAAGTGCCGGGAGCAAGAGCGCCACCAGGACGAAGAATTGATGGCTTGATATCGACCCAGCGGGATGCAGCGCAACAGCGCACAGCAGCCCCGTCAAACACGCCGATAACGCGGGACGGAACAGCTTTCTTCTGTTCAACAGGTCGTGCAGGAAATAGCTCAGCGAGCCAAACAGGAAGAGGCTTAGCTCGAACGGAAAGAAGCGGCAGTCGGTGGCGGCGCTGTAATATCCCGCGCCGTAGGCTTCGAAGCGAAGCCAATTGCTTGCGAGAGCGACGGCCGCGATCACCAGGAAGTTTCGGCGCAAGATGAAGGGGGCGATGGCGTAAAATGCCAGCTCGATCGACAGGCTCCAGGCCGGCCCTATGATCGTGAATTGTGCCGCACTCGGCGGCTGATCCAAAGCGTGCAGCGAGAAAAACAACTCGCCAGGTCGATAGATCAGCAGGAACGCCCATTCCTGACCGAGGATGAACAGGTTCGTCAGCACGGCAAACAACCATGCCCCAAGGCTCATGGTCGACCTTCCTCAACAAACGAATTCAGCGCGGCGGCTTTTCCCGTGAAGACATAAAAGAGCGCAGACAGCGCAACAGTTGGACCAAGCAGCGTCAGATAAGGCACGAAGATCTTCGCGGCACGGTTGGAATAGAAGATCCAATTTCCGTTTGCGGAGTCGGCGTACTTGCCGCGCAAGATCAGCGCGATCAGGAAACCGGAGATCATGTAGAATATTTGGACGGCTTCGCCTCCCGCCAAATAGATATTCGGAAAATTGAAAGCTCCCAGCGCGTGGCCACCGGCGACGGCGAACGCCAGCATCAACCTCAACGACCCCACGGTTCCAGCCTTTCTCCGAGGATCGCAAGGCTAGTTGAACAACGGGGCGTGCCGCAACATCATCGCGCGAGTGCACGCAAACGAAAGCGGTCGCCGGCATCACTGCCGGCAGCCGTTCCCATGCAACAAAACGCAACGCTTACTTCGGATATTTGAACTCGGGCGCGGCCTTCAGCGCCTCCTTGGTGGTGTTCATCGACGCCAGCCACTTGTTGTTCTTTTCGTCGTGGCGGACGTTGACCGACGACGGCGACACCGCGACATAGTGCTCGCCCATGCCGAGGAAGCCGCCGACCGACAGGATCAGCGCGTCGATCTGATGGTTCTTGATCGCAAGGTCGGTGATCTCGCCGATCAATTCGTCTTTCTGGTTGGTGACGCTCAGGCCCTTCAGTTTCGAAGAGAACATCTCGTCCTTCGAGACCGTCGAGAACTTGGCCTCGGCCGGCGCGGCGCCGGTGGTGCGGGATTCTTCCGCCAGTACGGGGCTTGCGAGAACCGCAAGCGAAGCGGCGATCAGTGCGATTTTCTTCATATTATCCTCCAGTGCAGAATTGCGGTTCTACAATGCGAGGACGGAACGAATGTTCCGCAAGACGATTGAGGTGTGTCACGACGCCGCGCGCCGCGCCTCATCGTAAAGCCGCGCCAACAGCGACTTCGCCAAATCGTTCGGCATCATGGTGGTGACCGTGACTGTTGGCTCGGCGCGAACCTCGCGCGTGCCGTGCGAGGTATGGCGCATCACGCTGGATAGCCGGCGTGCGATCATGTGAGCGTTGCGCAGATCGGTCTCGGCGAAGGCGACAATGACCGAACCGTCTTGCTGAATCGCGCCGAAATCCATCTGCCGCATCAGCCGGCTGATAATGCGCGCGCCGTCGAGCTGCGCGCGTTCATGGCTGGGATCGAAGGCAAAACGGGCGACCGACAGGCCGCCGCCGCGCGAGGAGGTCTGATACAAGGCGGTTGCGAAATCGCGGCCGAACGCCTCCGGCGTCAACAGGCCGCAGCGCGCATCCAGCAAACCGCCGGCATCGATCGATCGCAGCGCACGGCTCAGATGCGCTTCGAAGGCGTGCTGGCGGATCAACGGCAGCGCGTTGGCAGCCACAAGCGCTGGCTCGCCGGGTATGATTTCGAGATTTGGGAGATCGTAGTCGGGAGCGAGGTGCTGCGACGTCAGCACGACCGGCAGGTTGCGAAAACGCGAGTCCTCGGAGAGCACGGTGAGGAAGGCATCCATTACGCGCGCCGTAAAGCCTTCGCCGAGCACGATGCCGTCGATGTCGCGGGTGTTGAGGTGTTTCGCCGCCGCCTCGATGCTCAGCGCTCCGACGACGCCCATTCGTTGGCCGAGCGAAACCGAGAGCGCGGGGTAGGCGGCGCCGCGGCCGATCAGGAGCACGGTAGCGTCGCGCGCGGCATCGGTGTCGGCGAGCGGAATGGGGTCAAGCCGATCCTCATCTTGCCGCCGCATCACGGTCGCATGCAGCGTCCTCATGCGAAGCGTTGCGTTGAGGCGCGCGACGAGGCGGCCGAAATTGCCGTCATTTTGCGAAAACGGAATGGCGTTTTCCGGCAACCGACCTTTCGGATCGACTGCGATCAGCGGCAAATAGGGACTTTGGGCGGCAACCTGTTTGGCGAGGGCCACGAAGCGCGCTTCACCCGCGCCCGTTGTTGCGGCTACAACCGCGGCCGGCTGCACCTGCTCGATCGCGCGGCCGGCATCGGCCCAGCCGGCGTCGACAACGGGAAACATCCCGGCCTCGTCGAGCACGCTCGCAAATGCCGGCCGCCCGGCATTCGATACCACGAGGATCGGGCCTTGCTGGGACATCTGAGAAACTCGGGTCGGACGCGCAAATCAAAAAGCACGCGATCCTAGTTCGCGGGGGCTTAATGCCGCGTCAACGCAAGCGCTTGGAGGTTTCCTCAAGGCGGGTTGCTGCGATCCCGAAACGCCTCCACCATCAGTGGGTTAAGCCCTAGTTCCGCCAGCGCCTCGCGGGCACGCGCATTGTCCGAAGCGCGTCCGGCGAGGCGATGGCCGCTCAGCCGGTCAGGCAGTGCCGTCAACAGCGCGCCGTGTCCGAGCCGCCGGCCCCATTCGGCCAAGTCCTGCGACAGGAAGCGGTAGCCGCCAACGGTGACGACACCGGAGGGCGGCGCGGTGATGCAGATCGCGCCGGTTGAGCGGTCGAGCCGCGCGGCATAATCGGTATCGACGTAATCGCGCGGCGCCTGGGCCGTCAGCGTATCGCCCGGCGGCTGTGGCGGAGCGTAAGCCGCCACCGCAACCATCGGTCCGCGCAATGCCAACGTTCCTCTTGCTGTCAGCAGGATCTCGCCCGCGATCGACGAACCCGGCAGCTCGCGCGGCGCGCCATGCCGCCCCGGCATGATCGGCGACGGCGCGCCATCGGCTGCCCGACGTGCACCGAACAGGCCGGCTTCGCCGAACAGGTAGACATCCGTCAGCGACGCGGGCTGGCCGACCCAGGTGGGGCTCGATGCGACCTGTTCAGGGGCGCGCCACAGTCCGATGACGTTACGCAGGCTCGGCAGACGTGCCGCTAGGTTGAGTTCGCCGAGCCGCAACGCCAGTTGCGCCGGTGCAATCAGCGTGTCGCATGCATGCTCGCCGATCTGCTGCTCCAGCACATCGCCTTCGAACGGATGATGCAGCGCCAGCGCTCCCCCCGAGAGCAGCCAGACCACCAGCGACGAGGCAAGTCCGGCAAAGGAAGTTGGTGCGAACGCCGACATCACGGTTGCGGCTTGCGGCACATCGCTCTCAAGCGACAGCGCGAGACCGCCGGCAATCAGGCTGAGATGTGTGCGCGGGACGGGGCGAAAGCCCTCAGGGGTGACATCGAAGGAAACCATCGCCGCCTTGCGGCCGTCCTGGATCACGGCGCGCGTGGTGGCCGACGGCTTGGCGATCGCCCGGTCGAGCGATGCCATGCCGTCCGGCAGATCGTCGCCGAAGCCGCCGACATGGCGGATCGAAAAGGCTTCGGCCGCGGCGTTCATGGCGAGGTCGGCGTAATTAACCCCGTCGGTCTTGCTTGATGTCACGATCGCGCGGGCCGCGGTGCGATTGAGCGCAGCCACAAGCTCGCTCTGGCGCCACAACAGCGGCAGCACCGCGACCACCAAACCGGCGCGATGGGCCGCCAGCACCGTCAGCACGAATTCGATCGTGTTCGGCAACTGCACCGCGATGATGGAATTGGCCGGCAAACCGGATTCGACGAAGTGGGCTGCCAGCGCCGAGACGGCGCGATCGGCCTCGCGGTAGGTCAGGCGCTTGGGCGGTTGGCCGGTGATGCGGTGCTTGTTGGGGGGATCGAGCAATGCCAGCGCGTCCGGCTTGCGCGCCAGGATCCGCTGAAACAGTGCGTCGAGCGTTGGCGATGCGTTGGGCGGGGTCATCACTTCGACCGAGTATCCTGCTTCTGCCACCAGGTTTCCGGAAGATACCCGGTCAATGCAGTGGTTGCCGGCCGTTCTACCCGATTCCAGCGCGCGATCCATTGCTCGACGACGTTAAACAAAGGGATAGCGTAAAAACCGGACATCAGGGTGCGGTCGAGCGCGCGAACCGCCGAAACGAAGGCCGTGCGCTCGCGCGCCTCCAGCATGGCAGCGATCAGAGCGTCGATAGCGGGGTCCCGGGCGCCCATATAATTGCGCGTACCCTGAAGGTCGGCGGCTTCGCTTCCCCAGTAGAACGACTGCTCGTTGCCCGGCGACAGCGACTGATCCCAACGGCTGGGCATCATGTCGAAATCGAAGGCAAGCCGGCGCTGATCGAATTGAACGGGATCGACCACGCGGACCGACGCCTCGATGCCGGCACGCCTCAGGTCGCGTTGATAGGCGAGCGCGATCCGCTCGTCGTCGCGCGTCGTCACTAGGATTTCGAAGCTGAGAGCAGCCTTGGTCGCGCGCTGCCGCAGCACCGTGCCGTCGAGATCGTAGCCGGCCTGCGACAGCAAGCTCAGCGCGCTGCGAAGCGTTGAACGATCGCGCCCGGAACCGTCGCCGACCGGAAGGCGGTAGCTTCCGTCGAGGATATTGGGTTCGATGTGCGACGCGAATGGTTTGAGCAGCTCCCGTTCGCGGTCATCGGCGGTGCGGCCATAGGCCGACAATTCGGAGCCCGCGAAATAGCTCGGGCTTCGCGCATAGAGCCCAAAGAAGTAGTTGCGGTTGATCCATTCGAAATCGAACAGCAGCGTCAGCGCCTGCCGCACCTTGGTGTCGGAAAAGGCCGGCCGGCGGGTGTTGAACACCAGAAATTCCGAGGGCTGCGGCACGCCGGTCTTGATGGTGTCGCGGATCACCTCGCCCTTGCGCGCGGCGGGAAAATCATATCCGTCGTGCCAGCGCAGCGGCTCGGTTTCGACGCGGAAGTCATAAAGGCCGCGCTTGAAGGCCTCGAACAGGCCATTGGCCTCGCGATAGAAATCGAGCCTGATCTCGTCAAAATTCCACAATCCGCGATTGACCGGCAGGTCGCGGCCCCAATAATCGGGATTGCGCGTCAGCGTCACGCTGGCGCCGGGCTTGACCGCACTGACGCGGTAGGGACCGGAACCGACCGCGCCCGCCATCGTGGTTTCCTCAAACGTTGCGACATCGGTGGCATGTCGCGGCAATATCGGCATCAAGCCGAGAATCAGCGGCAATTCGCGGTCGTTGGCGCCTGAAAGATCGAAACGGACCGTCAGCGGATCGAGCGCGTCGGCCTTTGTCACCTTGGCGTAATACTGCCGATGGTTGGGACGGCCGTGGTCGCGCAGCAAGTTCCATGAAAAAAGCACATCCTCGGCCAGCACCGGCCGGCCGTCCGAGAAACGCGCTTTTGGATCGAGACGAAAGGTGACGGAACTCCTGGCGTCGTCGGTCTCGATGCTCTTGGCCAGGAGCCCATAAAGCGTGAACGGCTCGTCGTAGCCGCGCGCCATCAGGCTTTCGACGACAAACCCCCTGATTTGCTGGACGGCGAGCCCTTTGACGATCAGGGGATTGAGGCTGTCGAAGGTACCGGAGAGCCCCCATACCAGACGTCCGCCTTTGGGCGCATCGGGATTGGCGTAGGGCATGTGGGTAAAATCGGCCGCCAGGGCCGGGGCGCCATGCATCGCAATAGCGTAGGCTTCAGCTGCCGACAGCCGATTCATGCCCAACGCAGGCAACAGCCCGAACGCCATCACGAAGCCGATCAGCGCGCGAACGGCTATGCGCCTAAAAGCTAACGTTGGAACGCACGGATTTGATTCGGAACGGCTCACGGGCGCGTTCTAGCATAGGCTCTTGCATCGGGCGGATCGCCTGTCCCAAACATGCCCGTCGGCATTGATCTTTTCGTTCGTCGCTGTATGAAAGCGGGCGATCGAGCCAGATCGCAGGGCCTGTCACGTATCCGCCTCAATTGCCTAGGAGACAGCCGCGCTGAAGCGGCCAGATGTTGGCGCCTGCAACGGTTACGGGTGCTCCCGCTCAGAAAGGGTTTTCCGCAATGAATTTCCGTATCTTGGCCGCGTCGGCCCGGCCGCGTGGGCGGTTTCTCGCGCTGTTGGCGGTAACCGCACTCGCCGTTCCTTTTGCGCTCGAAGCCCAAGATCAGGCTCAAGCCCAGGCCCCGGCACCCGCGCCCGCGACGCCGAAGGCCAAGGCCGCGCCCAAGGCAGCGCCAAAGGCCGCTCCGGCGGCTCCCGGGCCCGCGGCGCAGGCCCCCCCGGCGGCGCAAGCCCAGCAGCAGGCGCCCGCCCCGGGCGGCCAGCCCCAGCAGGACCAGATGCCCCAGCTCATCTATGCGCCGTGGACCAAATTCTGCCTGAAGGGCCAGGACGCCAATGCCAAGCAGATCTGTTTCACCGGCAAGGACGGACGTATTGAGTCCGGACAGCCGGTCATCGCGGCCGTCATTATCGAGCCGGAAGGCGAACCCAAGAAGATCCTGCGCGTCACGCTGCCGCTCGGCATGCAGCTCGTGCACGGAACCCGCGTGATCGTTGACAACAATGCACCTGCGCAGTCGCCTTACGTGATCTGCTTCGCTAACGGCTGCATGTCGGATTACGAAGTTACCCCGGAAATGCTCGCCAATATGAAGAAGGGGCAGAATCTGGTGGTGCAAGCGATCAATGCGAACGGCGCGCCGCTGACCTTGCCGCTGCCGTTGCAGGAAACCAGCGGCAGCGGCTTTGCCAAGGCCTATGACGGGCCGCCGACCGATCCGAAGGTGTTCGAGGAAAACCAGAAGAAGCTGCAGGAAGAGCTGCAGAAGCGCGCCGAGGAAGCGCGCAAGAAGCTCGAAGTCCACCCAGCCCGGGGGCGGCGCTGCAGCCAAGCAGTAGCAGCCGGTCGATCGCAACCGACGCAAAAGGCGCCCGAGGTGGGCGCCTTTTTGTTCAACCGTCGCTTTGCTCCTCGCAATGACGGAAGATACTGAATAACGGGCTTAGTTGAGCGAAGGATTGCGCGGGCGGTAGCTGCCGGATTTGTCCTTCACGAAAATTTCGGCGACCTGCGAATGCCGGATCGGCTCGCCGGAATCGTCGGGCAAAAGGTTTTGCTCGGAAACATAGGCGACGTATTCCTGTTCCGAATTTTCCGCGAGCAAATGATAGAACGGCTGATCCTTGTGCGGCCGCACCTCTTCGGGGATCGACAGCCACCATTCCTCGGTATTGTTGAATTCCGGATCGATGTCGAAGATCACGCCCCGGAAAGAAAACACCCGGTGACGCACGATCTGTCCGATCTGGAATTTAGCGGTTCTCGCTTTGATCATGTCTTGTCGAATAAACCATCATTGTGGCGGTTGCTAGGGGTGGCGCCCCGATTTAACCCGTAATCCTTAAGTCGAGATCGCCAGGACGGCGCCAGCCCTTCGCGCATGGCAAGCCGCCTGATCGGGCCGACCGAACCGATCAAATGCAATCCGGCCGCGCGCAGCGATTGCAACGGCAGGAAATCGTGCAGCAGCGAGCGGTTCGCCCAATCGATCGCCAAGGTGCGGCTCATGACATCGCCGCGCCGTGCCCAATCGTAGCGCTTGAGCAATTGCGGCGCGCCAGGGTCCTCGCCCGACGCCAATGCCTCCCGCACGATGGCGGCGATATCGGCGGCGTCGCGTAATCCCAGGTTCAAGCCCTGCGCGCCAATCGGGGGGATCACATGCGCGGCCTCGCCGACCAGGGCGACGCGGCGTTGCGCAAACTGAGCGGCCCGCTCGATCGCAAGCGGAAAGAGGTGACGTCCACCTTCGACGCGGACACGCCCGAGAATCGAATGTGATTGCCGCTCGGCCGCTTCGGACAATTCATCGTCGCTCAACGAAAACAGCCGCTCGGCCTCCTTTGGACGGGCGACCCACACCACGCTGCAGCGATTGCCGGGCAGGGGCACAAACGCGCAGGGACCTTGCGGTGTATGAAACTCGGTCGAGACGTCGCGATGCGGCCGCGCATGACCGACGTTGAAGGTCAGCGCCGCTTGATTGAGCTCGCGGCGGTTAACCGTGATACCGGCGGCCTCGCGACAGGGCGATTGCCGTCCGTCGGCGCCGATGACAAGGCGCGCGGACAATCTTTTTCCGCTGCCGGTCTGGATGGCGACGATCGCATCGTCGGGGTCGATCGTATCGGCCTCGTCGTCGAACCGGGTCAGGCTCGGCAATTCCGCAGCGCGTCGTTCCAGCACCGCGATCAACACGCTGTTCTCGATATTGTAGCCGAAAGCGTCGAGGCCGATCTCGTCGGAAGAGAACCTGACCTCGGGTGCGCGGATCAAACGGCCGGTATCGTCGATCAGCCGCATCGTCCGCAACGGCGCCGCCGTCTCCTGGCAATGCGGCCAAACAGCCAATTCCTGCAGGAAGTCGATCGACCCGCCGAGCAGCGCGGTGGTGCGATTATCCGCGTAAGGCACGCGGCGGGCAATCAACGCCGTGATGGCGCCGACCTGCGCCAGCGCAATGGCGGTTGCGAGACCTGCCGGGCCGCCGCCGACCACGGCGACATCGAATGTTACGGACACATCGTTCATCCCGTTACATTTGACGTTGTCGGCGGCATTTTCAAGCTATCAGACCTTTAAGTATTCCTGCGGATTTGAGCGCGGGACCGGTCAGCCGATAGGAATGGCGACAAATCGCGGTGCTTCGGTTGATTTGACCGGTGCGGTCGCGATCTGTTGCCGAATGCGACCGGCAGCTGAACCATCAATCGTCGCGATCGAAAGGCGCCCAATCGTATGAACGAACGAAGGGAGGCGGACCGGCGTTTGGAAACAGGTCGAAATGCGGCTCTTCCCGACCGAACACGAAACCTGTCCGCTCGGGCTCGTCTTGTTGCACTGACGGCGGTTGCCTCGTCCTGGAGGCCGCAAAGGATGATTTGGCTTTTTGCTCTGTATACGATTTGGCGTCGTGCTCCGTATAGTGTTTCTGCCGATCGACCTTGCGCTCTGCTGCCTTCTTTTGCTGGGCTTCTCTTTGTACCGCTTGATTTGCCGTTTCGCGCGGCTTGGCTGGTTCGGCTTGCTTCTTCGGCTCCGGTTGCTTGGCGCTTTCGGTTTCTTGCTTCTTCGGCTCCGGCTGCTTAGCGCTTTCGGTTTCGCTTCGCGCGTCAAACCGCGGTGTCGCTGCCTGAGTCGTCGGAGCTGGATCGGGGTGAGCGGCAGCAGCCGCCTCGGCAGGCGGTGCCGGATTTTCCTTCGTGTCCTGTTGGGCCGGAGGCTTCGGCTCGGTGCGCGCAACCCGCTCGACTCTTGTTGGCGTTGCCGCGGTTTCCTTCATGGCGGTGTTGGTCAGGAGTGCGCCGCTGCCGAGGGCGAAAGCAATCGCGCCCACGACGGTTCCAACTCCCAAAAGGTATGAGCCCAGCGAAAACGGCATGGTTACCTCTGCAGTTTTGCCCAAAGGCGAACGCTCCAATCGCAGCAGAGTTTCCGCAGCATGCGCTTTCCGGATCGATTCTAACGGCCGTTTGAACGGCGCCCCTCCGCGCCTAGGGAACCTCTGTTTCCGCGATGTGTTGGCCTCGCGTTACGAGGAAGGAGGAAACGGATGATGAGATTGAAACTTATGAGCGCGGCAGCGATTCTTTCGGGCCTGGTTGCAACTTCTGCAATCGCTCAGGAGGCGACCCAGGAGCCCGGCGCGCTAGGTCAGGCGCATCCATTTGTCGATTACCTTACCGGTGGCTATGGCGCGCGCGGCACTTCGCGCGGGCAGTATGGCAGCTATGACGGCGACTACGGTCCCGGCTATGTAGCCGTTGTCCCCGGCGCAGCGATCGTGACCGCACCTGAAACCTATGCCTACTACAGCGGCGGCTGTGAGCCGAGCACCTGGTATGTGGGCGAGGACGGGTTGCGGCACTTCTGCCGGTAACGCGGCCCCGCCGGTGGGCGAAAGCGAATGCGGGCAATGCAGGGCCCGCCTCATCGCTCGATCATGCCGGTTCGACAAATCTTCTTTTGTGGGAGCATGACGCCGTAGAGCGGCGCCAAGCCCGCCACCCGCTTAAAGGAGCAAATGAATCGGCCTGAAAATGTTTCGCCGGGCGTTAGAAGTGTTGGTGCTGGCTTGAGCCCCCCGGTGAAACTGGCTTTGAGTTCCGACCGGGAGTTTCATACTTGCCGACGACAAGCGCCATTTTCTGGTGGAACGGCGCCGCGATTGAGGCGTTTCCCACTCAGAGGAGATGGACATGAGAAAACTGTCACTGACATTACTCGCCGGCGCCGGGGCCCTCATAGCCTCGAGCGCATATGCGGCTGACGAGATTCCACTCGGAGACAGCCCGCCCCTGCTCCACCAGGTAGGGGTAGTCTGTAGGGGCGACGGCCAATGCTGGCTTGCACGGGACGGTCGTCGCGCAACCATTACGGACGGGTACTATGTGTCCCCGCGATATTATGACGACAATGATCGCGGCTACTATTGGCGGCCGGGTGATGGACCGGGATTTCGCTTCGGCATCAGTCCAGACTAGTTGACGCCTGCTGAGCCGCGCTTTCCGGCCGGCGCGACGGCCTCCAGCGGACTGGCTGAAGAAAATCCAATCACGATCAATGCCCACCGAGCGGTTCTATTCTGTATTCCGTCCGGTGGGCAGTTGTGGAGTGGACGCAATTGCCGCGGTGCGGCAGAGCGGCGGCGCTCGCCGGCCAATTGAATTTGCGCGACGAACAGAAAATGTTGCATCTAAGTCTTAAGGAAGGGAAACGGGTCGACGGCCAGCTCACCGAGCTCGCCAACCGGCAGGTAAATGCGAACGCGCTAGCCGCCTGAAAAGCGTCTGCTCCCCGTCCGGAAAGAGCGGGAAATCCCCTTTCGACATCTCAAATGCAAAATATGCAAATCCCGGCGATTCCTGATAGCACTGCGCAGCCATGAATCAGGATATGGACCAGGATTCTTCGCAAAGCCCGCCCGCCATCCGGGCTGCCGCATTTTCCGTGCATGTCTTCACGGCGCTCGGCGCGGGCGTCGCCCTGATCGCCATGCTCGAGGCCGTGCGCGAGCACTGGGCCGCCATGTTTGCCTGGCTCGGGGTGGCGCTCATCATTGATGCGCTCGATGGCCCGATCGCGCGTCGGCTCGATGTCGTGCGCATGCAGCCGAACTGGTCGGGCGAGGTGCTCGATCTCGTGGTCGATTTCGTCACTTACGTCTTTGTGCCGGCCTATGCGATCACCGCCAGCGGCTTGCTGCTGCCGTTGGCGGCTCCGCTGCTCGGCATCGGCATCGCCGTGTCGGGCGCGCTGTATTTCGCCGACCGCCGAATGAAAACAGCGGATAATCATTTTCGTGGCTTTCCGGGCTTGTGGAATGTCGCGGCGTTCTACCTGTTTCTGATTCATCCGGCTCCGGCGCTTGGAAGCCTCGGGACGCTCATCTTGATAGCGCTGACGTTTGTTCCCTTTCGCTTCGTGCATCCGATCCGCGTGACGCGCCTGCGCCGGCTCACCTTGACGCTGGTCGCGCTCTGGGGAGCGTTGGCGATCGATGTGCTGGTGAATGATTTCGACGTCGGCTTGCCCGTCACCGTCACGCTGTGCGCGATCGCCCTTTATGTCGTGGGCAGCGACGCCGCGATCCGACTGTTGAGGTCACTTAAGGCATGATCGAATTGTTGTTTAGCGCGGAGGCATGGGCGGCGCTGTTGACCCTGACGGCGCTGGAAATCGTGCTCGGCATCGATAACGTCATTTTCCTCTCGGTCATTGTCTCGCGCATCCCGGAAGCACAGGCCAGACGCGCCCGGCAGATTGGGCTGGCGCTGGCGCTGATCTTCCGCATCCTGCTGCTCAGCCTCCTGGTATGGCTGATCGGTCTGACCCAGGCCGTGCTGACCCTAAAGGGCATGGACTTCTCGTGGCGCGACATCATCCTGATCGGCGGCGGGCTGTTCTTGATCGCGAAGGCGACCCACGAAATTCACGGCGAAATGGAGGCGCGCGAGGAAGCGGGCGATCGCGCATCAGGACGGAGCGCCTTCTTCTGGGTGATCGTGCAGATCATCATCATCGACATGGTATTCTCGCTCAACTCCATCATCACCGCGATCGGCATGGCGCAGGATCTTGCGATCATGATCGCGGCCGTCGTGATCGCCTGCCTCATCATGTACGTGTCGTCGGGCCCGGTTGCGAAATTCGTCGTGGAGCACCCGACCACAAAAATGCTGGCGCTGGCGTTTCTGGTGCTGATCGGCGTGGCGCTGGTCGCCGACGGATTCCAGTTTCACATTCCGCGCGGCTACATCTACTTCGCGATCGCGTTCTCGGCGGCTGTCGAGTTCTTCAACGTGCTTGCCAAACGCAATCGCAAAAAGGCTCCGAATTAAACCCGCCTATGGTCAGCCGAGTTGACAAGGCGGCCTCAATCGCTTTCGCTTGGTCTCAGCGGGAATCCGGAGGGAGAAGTCGATATGACCAAGGCCGTGCGCGTGCACAAGGTGGGAGGTCCGGAGGCCCTGGTTTACGAGGCGATAGACCTGCCGGCGCCGGGACCGGGCGAGATTCGCATCCGCCAGCACGCCGTCGGCCTGAATTTCATCGACGTCTATTACCGCACCGGCCTCTACAAGGCGCCGGGACTGCCGTTCATCGCCGGCAACGAAGCGTCCGGCGAGGTCGTCGCCGTCGGGCCCGGCGTCACCAATTTTCACCCGGGCGATCGCGTCGCCTATTATTTCAATCTCGGCGGCTATGCCACCGAGCGCAACATCCCTGCGGACAAGCTGGTCAAGCTGCCCGACCACATCACCTACGAGCAGGGCGCGGTCTTGATGCTCAAGGGGCTGACGGTCTGGTATCTCCTGCACAAGACATTCAAAGTCGAGCCGCACCATCGGGTGCTGATCCATGCCGCCGCCGGTGGCATCGGCTTACTGGCGTGCCAGTGGGCGAGGGCGCTCGGCGCCCATGTGATCGGCACTGTCGGCTCCAAGGCGAAGGTCGATCTCGCGCTCGCCAATGGTTGCGATCACGTCATCCTCTATGACGAGGAAGATTTTGTCGCGCGTGTCAAGCAGATCAGCCGCAACGAACTGTGCGACGTCGTCTATGACGGCGTCGGCAAGTCGACGTTTCCGGGCTCGCTGTCTTGCCTCAGGCCGCGCGGCATGTTCGTCTCTTTCGGCAACGCCTCAGGCCCGGTGCCGCCGTTTGCTATCGCCGAACTCAACAACCACGGCTCGCTGTTTGCGACCCGTCCGAAACTCAACGACTATATCGGCAAGCGCTCCGAACTTCTGGAAGGCGCTGACACATTATTTGCCGCCGTCATCAACGGCAAACTGCACGTGCCGATCAACCACGCCTATGCGCTGAAGGACGCGGCAAGGGCCCATATCGACCTCGAAAGCCGCAATACCACGGGCGCTTCGATCCTCAAGCCGTAGGGGTTACCGCCGGCGGCGCGCCTCCTCGTCATTGCGAGGAGCGAAGCGACGACCCGCCGTCGCTCGCTATGCGAGCTATGGCGGGCTTGGAGTCCGCCGAAGCGCCCTTGTGCGTGGGCGGAAGCAATCCAGTATGCCGCACGATGGATTGCTTCGCTGCGCTCGCAATGACGACTTTGGTAGCTACGCCACGCGCCGGGCGGCGCCCGCTTTGGTCAGGATCGCATCAAGGCGCTCGATCATCAGAAGGATCTCTTCCCGTGTGACGTTGAGCGCCGGCATGAATCGCAGCGCCTCGGGCTGCGGCGCGTTCAGCAGCACGCCCGCCTCGAACGCTTCCGCAGCAATCGAAGCGCTGATCGGCAATTTCAGATCGAGCGCCAGCAATAGTCCGCGGCCCCTGACATCGCCGAGGCCATGCCGCGCGGACAGCTTTTGCAGCTCACTCTCCAGAAACAAACCGGCATCGACGGCCGCTTTCAGGAATTCGCGTTGGCTGACCTGTTCGAGCACCGCAAGTCCGGCCGCGCACATCAGCGGATTGCCGTTGAACGTGCCTCCCTGGTCGCCATGCTCGAAACACGAGGCTTTTTTGGTTGCAAGCAACGCTGCGAGCGGCACGCCGCCGCCGATGCCTTTTCCGAGCGTCATGATGTCGGGCTCTATTTCCGCATGCTGGTAGTGGAATAGCTTTCCGGTGCGGCCCATGCCGGTCTGGATCTCGTCGAAGATCAAAAGCAGGCCATGGGCTTCGGTCAGCGCCCGCAACTCCTTCAGGAATTGATCGGTGGCGGCCCAGACGCCGGCTTCGCCCTGGATCGGCTCGAGCATCACCGCAACGGTCTTCTCCGAGATCAGCCGCTTGACGGACGCGAGATCGTTCAGCTTTGCCTTTGGAAAGCCCGGTACCTTCGGCTCGAACAGCGGCTCGAACGCCTTCTTGCCCGAGGCCGACATGGTCGCAAGCGTGCGGCCGTGGAAACCGCCCTCGAAGGTGATGATCTCGTAGGCGCTGCCCTTATGCAGCGCGCCGTATTTGCGGGCGAGTTTGATGGCGCCTTCATTGGCCTCGCCGCCGGAATTGGCGAAGAACACCTGGTCGAAGCAACTCTTGTCGACCAGCGCCTTGGCGAGCTTCAGGCTGACCGCGTTGTAGTAAGCGGGGCTTGGCGTAATCAACAGTTTGGCTTGCGCGGCAAGCGCCTCGGCGATCGCGGGCGGCGAATGGCCGAGGCAGTTCACCGCCCAGCCCTGGATGAAATCGAGATAGCGCTTGCCGGTATCGTCCCACAGCCATGAACCTTCGCCTTTCACGAAAACGGCGGGCGGGCGCGCGGTGATCTCCATCAGCGCGTCGAACGGATGGGCGGCGTTGGTCATGTCGTGCTCCTTGAGGCGTTGGGTTGATAAGGACGGCCGAAACGCAAGAAGGCCGCACTTTTTTCGGGTGCGGCCTTCTCGAAAACGTGGCTGATTTTCTTAAGTGTTCAGCGGTGTCGTCGGACATGGCGCAACCCGTCATCGTCGCGGGTGCGACGACGGAAGATGGCGCGGCGGTTGGTCCGATTCAGGATCATGGCGGACGCCCATACAGCCGAACGGCGGGCGTTGTCAAGCAGATCAAGAGTCGGACAGCGTCCTAATTTGACGTCGGCTCATACCACACCGTTACAACGATGCAGGGATGCGTCCCCTCATTCGGCCTCTCAGCTACCGCCGTGACCACTGTTTCCGTTTTGATGATGGTCGCCGAACCGAGACCGTTCAGCCACGCATTAATTTGCTCTTCGATCACGCGCGCCGTCGCGTCCATAAAGATTTTGACCTTCAGCGGTTTTGGCATTTTGCTGCTCGCTCGCTCTGACAGGCTTCTGCCAAAGCCTGTCGGTTACAGTCTCAAACGAACTGGGCCACCTAAAACCCCGCGACGCCGCCGTGCAGGTCGTATTCGTCTGCGCGCTCGATCTTCGCGGTGACGATCTCGCCGATCCTCAGCGGACGGCGGCTGGAGAGGTAGACCGCGCCGTCGATCTCGGGCGCGTCCGCTTTCGAGCGGCCCTTTGCCACCGTCGGGCCGACCTCGTCGATGATCACCTGCTGCCGTGTGCCCACTTTACGCTTGAGCCGGCGCGCCGAAATTTTCTGCTGCCGCGCCATCAGCGCGTTCCAGCGTTCCTGCTTGACGTCATCGGGCACGGCGCCGGCAAGTGCGTTCGACGCCGCGCCCTTAACCGGCTCATATTTAAAGCAGCCGACGCGGTCGATCTCGGCTTCCTCGAGCCAGTCCAGGAGATAGGCAAAATCGGAATCGGTCTCACCGGGAAAGCCGACGATGAACGTCGAACGCAAGGTGAGATCGGGGCATTGCTCGCGCCACGCCTTGATCCGCGCCAGCGTCTTGTCCTGTGCCGCCGGACGTTTCATCATTTTAAGGATTTCCGGACTCGCATGCTGAAAGGGGATATCGAGATAAGGCAAAACCTTGGCCTCGATCATCAAGCCGATGATTTCATCGACATGCGGGTAGGGGTAGACATATTGCAGCCGAACCCAGGCGCCGAGCTCGCCGAGCTCCTTGGCGAGATCAAAGAATTTCGCCCGGACCTCGCGATCCTTCCACGGACTTTCGGCATATTTCAGATCGACGCCATAGGCCGAGGTGTCCTGCGAGATCACCAGCAATTCCCTGACGCCGGCATCGACCAGCCGCTCCGCCTCGCGCAGCACGTCGCCGGCCGGGCGCGACACCAGATCGCCGCGCAGTTTTGGAATGATGCAAAAGGTGCAACGGTTATTGCAGCCTTCGGAAATCTTCAAATACGCGTAATGCCGCGGCGTCAGCTTGATCCCCTGCGGCGGCACCAGATCGAGATGCGGATCATGAGCGGGGGGCAGCGCGCGATGCACGGCATCGAGCACGCTCTCATATTGCTGCGGCCCGGTGATCGACAATACGCCCGGATAGGCCTGCTCGATCTGTTCGGGTTCCGCGCCCATGCAACCGGTAACGATAACCTTGCCGTTTTCCGCCATGGCTTGCCCGATGGCGCCGAGCGACTCCGCTTTGGCGCTGTCGAGGAAGCCGCAGGTGTTGACGATGACGAGGTCGGCGCCGTCGTGCTTGCGTGCAAGCTCATAGCCTTCCGCGCGCAGCCGCGTGATGATGCGCTCGGAATCCACTAGCGCCTTGGGGCACCCGAGCGAAACAAAGCTGACTTTGGGCGCGGCGGCCTGCTGCATATTTTCATCTGCCTGATTAATCCGCACGAGCTAGTCCCAATTGCTCATAATTACAAGGCTTTGAGCTAGCCCGTGACGTGCTATGGATGCGGTTGCCGGGTTGTGAGTGATCGATGAGCGCCGAACCGTCGCCCAAAATCGTGATTGTCGACGAGAGCCCGATCCGCGCCGCCATCCTCGAGGAGGGGTTGCGCGAGGCGGGCTATACCGGTGTCGTCCACATCAGCGAGATGCAGAGCCTCTTGACGCGGATCTACGCGCTCGATCCCGACATCATCCTGATCGACCTGGAAAACCCCAGCCGCGACGTGCTGGAACAGATGTTCCAGGTCAGCCGGGCGGTGCGGCGGCCGATCGCGATGTTCGTCGATCAGAGCGATGCGGCCTCGATCCAGGCCTCCGTCGACGCCGGCGTCTCCGCCTACATCGTCGATGGATTGAAGAAGGAACGGATCAAGCCGATCCTCGATCTCTGCGTTTCCCGCTTCAACGCCTTTGCGAAACTGCAGGACGAACTCGATCGCACCAAATCCGCGCTTGAGGACCGCAAGGTGATCGATCGCGCCAAGGGCATTTTGATGAAATTGAAGGGCCTCACCGAAGATGAGGCCTATGTGCTGCTGCGCTCCACCGCCATGCGAGAGAAAAAGAAGATCAGCGAGATCGCGCAATCGATCATCACCGCGTCGGAGATGCTGAAATGAGCGCGCCGATCTGCATAGGCTTCATTCCGCTGGTCGATGCTTCCGCGCTCATTATTGCCGTCGACAAGGGATTTACCGCCGCCGAAGGGCTCGATGTGACATTGGTGCGGGAAGTCTCCTGGTCCAACGTCCGCGACAAGCTCAACATCGGCCTGTTCGATGCCGCGCATCTGTTGGCGCCGGTTGCCATCGCCTCAAGCTTGGGGCTCGGCCATGTCAAGGTGCCGATCGTTGCGCCCTTCAATCTCGGCATCAATGGCAATGCCATCACGGTGTCGCCGGCGCTGCATTCGGCGATCGCGGCAGAGCTTGAAGGCGACCGTTACGATCCGATGGCAACGGCGCTTGCGCTTTCGCGCGTCGTTGCAAAACGGCGCAAAAGTGATGCCGAGCCGCTCACCTTCGGCATGACCTTTCCGTTCTCGACGCATAATTACCAGTTGCGGTTCTGGATGGCCGCAGGCGGCGTCGATCCGGACGAGGACGTGCGCCTGGTGGTGCTGCCGCCGCCCTACATGGTCGACAGCCTCGCCAACGGACAGGTCGATGCGTTCTGCGTCGGCGCGCCCTGGAATTCGATCGCGGTCGATCGCGGCGTCGGCCACATCCTGCATTTCGTCTCTGACATCCTGGTGTGCGCGGCGGAGAAGGTGCTCGCGATCCGGCAGAGCTGGTCGGAGAAAAATCCCGAGATCGTAGCTAGCCTGATCCGCGCCGCGGTTCGCGCCGCTGACTTCATCGAACAGCCGCAAAACCGCACCGAGGTGGCGCGAATGCTGGCGCACCCGGAGCGGATCGGGGTCGATGCGGAAGTGATCTTGCGCACCCTCGACGGCCGCCTGAAGATTTCACCTGACGGGACGATCCGCGAGAGCGGCCGCTATCTGCTGGTCGGAAGGGAAGGGGCCTCGCGGCCCGATCCCGTTCAGGCCGCCTGGCTCTATGCGCAGATGGTCCGCTGGGGCCAGACCTCGGTCAGTCCGGAGGCGCTCAAGACGGCAAGAGCGGTGTTCCGGCCGGATCTCTACGACGCGGCGCTTGGCATGGGCGGAGTTGCCGAGCGTGGCGCGTCCGGTTCGATCGGCGCCTTCGCAGGCCCCGCGTTCAACCCGGACGATGTCGCGGGATATCTGGCTTCATTTACGGTGCAGCGACGGCCGCGTTAGCTCGGCCAAACCGCGCCTGTCCAGATATTAGGCACCTTGATTCGAAGCTTATTCTTTGCGCTTTTTGCCTTTCAAAAAGCATGAACTCTTATCCGTTTGATGCATCGCAATATACCTATCATATTGTTTGCAAACGATTTTACAAGGATTGCTGCGCTGGCACATAATTTGAATAGGAGATTGCGGGCCAGCCGCCGGTGATGACCGCTGGCCATCGTCCAAGATGGATTTCCGCAGCAACGAGGCTGATCGGATCGCTCGCAATGCCGGGTGACCGCACGTTCTTTTTTCCCTCGTTGTGACCACGCGCGCGTGGCAGCTGGAGCCTCAAGATGGATTACGCAAAACCTGCAGACGTTGTCGCCTCGATGGTCGATGCCGGCATCAAGAAGCTGGCGCTGGGACCCAAGGATCTCATGATCCGCGGTGCGCTTTCCGGTGCGCTGCTCGGTGCGGCGACGGCACTTGCCTTTACCGGAGCGGTGACCACCGGCCAGCCGATCGTCGGCGCGCTGATCTTTCCCGTCAGTCTCGTGATGATCGTGCTGCTCGGCCTCGAGCTCGTTACCGGGAGCTTTGCGCTGGTGCCGCTGGCGCGTTTCGAAGGCAAAGCGACCTGGAATGCCGTCATCGCCAACTGGTCCTGGGTTTTTGTCGCCAACCTGCTCGGCAGCATCGCGTTCGGCGCGTTGCTTGCGATCTCTCTGACCAACATGGGCAAGGCCGATGTCGCTGGCGTCGCGGCGCGTATCGTTGCCGCCGCCGAGGCCAAGACCGTTGGCAACGCCGCGCTCGGCACCGCCGGGATGGTCAGCGTGTTTGTCAAGGGCATTCTCTGCAACTGGCTGGTGTGTCTCGGCGTCGTCATGGCGATGACGTCAACCTCGACGATCGGAAAGATCGCCGCAACCTGGCTGCCGATCTTCCTGTTCTTCGCGCTCGGCTTCGAGCATGCCGTCGTCAATATGTTCATCATCCCGACCGGCATGCTGCTCGGCGCCAAGGTCAGCGTCTGGGACTGGTGGGTGTGGAATCAGATTCCGGTCACGCTCGGCAATCTGGTCGGCGGCTTCGTCTTCACGGGGCTAGCGCTCTACACGACCTTCAAGCCGGCAGAGCAGCCCGCCCCGGCGACGTCGGTCGTCGTCCAGGCCGCAGCGGAATAGTCGTTGTCATCATGAAACTCGAAGCACCAACCGCCACCGATTTCAGCGACGAGCAGAAGCGCTACTTGGAAGGCTTCATGTCAGGCCTCCAGGTCGCCCGCGTCGGGCGCAATCTCGGCGTGGCGGGCGGAACGGCCGACAAGGCAAACGCGGAGCCGACCGGACCCGATGCCGCGCATATCAAGGCACAGGACAAGATCGCTGCGTCGGGCAGGAAACTCGCCGACCAGGAAAAGTTCAAGCGCGAACAGCATCCGTTCGATGCCTATGAGCGCTTGAAAGACCAGGCGAGGCACAACGCGCCGCCGTCGCCGGCGGATAATTTCCGCTGGCGTTATTACGGGTTGTTTTATGTGGCGCCGGCGCAGGACTCCTTCATGTGCCGCCTGCGGATGCCGAACAGCATCCTGAAGCACTGGCAATTCTCGGCCCTTGCCGGTCTCGCCGAGAGTTTTGGCGGTGGCTACACCCACGTGACGACCCGCGCCAATATCCAGATCAGGGAGATCCCGCCCAGGCACAATGTCGCCCTGATCGAGGGCATCCAGGACATCGGCCTGTGCTCGCGCGGCGCCGGCGCGGACAACATCCGCAACGTCACGGGCACGCCGACCGCCGGCATCGATCCCCAGGAATTGATCGACACCAGGCCGTATACGCGAGAGTGGCACTACCACATCCTCAACGACCGTTCGCTCTACGGTTTGCCGCGCAAGTTCAACGTCGCCTTCGACGGCGCCGGCAAGATCGCCGTGCTCGAGGATACCAACGACATCGCCTTTTCGGCGGTCGAGGTGAAGGACGGCTTTGGCGTTGCGCCCGGCATCTGGTTCCGCTTGGGCGTGGGCGGCATCACCGGTCACAAGGATTTCGCCAAGGCGACCGGCATCATCGTCAAGCCGGAAGAGGCGACCATGGTGGCGGATGCGATCGTGCGGGTGTTCATCGACACCGGCGACCGCACCAACCGCCTCAAGGCGCGCCTCAAATACGTGCTCGACGGCATGGGCGTCGACAAGTTCATGACGTCGGTCGAGGACAAGCTCGGCCGCAAGCTCGCGCGCGCGCCGGCGGACGCGATCGCGCCGCGGCCGGCCTTCGACCGCATGGCGCATATCGGCGTCCACCAGCAGAAGCAGCAAGGCTTGAACTGGATCGGTGTCGTGCTGCCGCTCGGCAAGCTCACGGGCGATCAGATGCGCGGGCTTGCCAAGATCGCGCAAGACCTCGGCGACGGCGAGATCAGGCTGACGGTCTGGCAGAATCTTCTGATCTCCGGCGTGCGTGACGAGAACGTGGCGCTGGCAAGTGCCGCGATCGACAAGCTCGGCCTGGCGGTCAAGGCCTCGCAGATCCGCGCCGGGCTAATCGCCTGCACCGGCAATACCGGTTGCAAATTCGCGGCCTCCGACACCAAGCGCCACGCCGCTGAGATCGGCGATTGGTGCGAAAGGCGCGTCAATGTCGACAGCCCGCTCAACATCCATCTCACCGGCTGCCATCATTCCTGTGCCCAGCACTACATCAGCGACATCGGCTTGCTCGCGGCGAAAGTGCCGGGGGCAACCGAGGACGATGCGGTGGAGGGCTATCACCTCTTTGCCGGCGGCGGGTTTGGACCCGATGCCGAGATCGGGCAGGAGGTCTATCGCGACGTCAAGGCGGAAGACACGCCGAAGACGGTGGAGCGTCTGCTCAAGGCATATCTGACCAATCGTGCCTCGGCCAATGAGACGTTCCTCGCCTTCGCTCGCCGCCACGACGGCGAGACCTTGCGCAAATTGGCCGAAGCGGAGGCATGACCGTGAACCAGATGACCACCCCGCCGCGGATCGAGATCATTCCGGCCAGTGCGCCATTCTCGGAGACCCAGCGCCTGTGGCTGAACGGTTTTTTGGTCGGAATGCTCGGGCTCGACGGAACGACGCCGCTGTCACCGGAGCAGACCAGCGCGATGCTGGGGCCGACCGCCGGCGGCGATGATGGCGAAACGCCGTGGCACGACCAGACCATCCCGATTGCGGACCGCATGAAGCTAGCGGAAGGCCGTCCCTTGCGGCGGCGGATGATGGCGGCGATGGCGCAGCAGGATTGCGGCCAGTGCGGCTATAATTGCAACGATTATTCCGACGCGATCGCAGGCAAAGGCGAGGCGCGGCTCAACCTCTGCGTCCCCGGCGGCAAGGAAACCGCACGGATGCTGAAGTCGCTGTATGAGGAGCTCGACAAGACGCCTGCCGCCGCGTCATCCGCGTCCGTTGCGGCAGCCGTTGCGGTATCCACCACGACGGCCGAACCCGGCCGTTCCCGCGACAATCCGGTAGCGGCAACCTTCGTGTCGCGCCACCTGCTCAACAAGCAAGGCTCGGAGAAAGAAACCTGGCACATCGACTTTGATCTCTCTGGCGCCGGCCTTGACTATGTCGTCGGCGACAGTTTTGGCATTTTTGCCAAGAACCATATCGGCCTGGTCGATCAGATCATCGCGCTGCTCGGCGCCTCCCACACCACGGAAGTGAGAGGCAAGACGTTGCGCGATGTGTTGTCGGAGGATGTTTCGCTGGCGCCCGCGCCGGACTCGCTGTTCGAGCTGTTCTCCTACCTCACCGGCGGCGCGCAGCGCGAGAAGGCGCGCGCGCTGGCGCAGGGCGAGGACCCCGACGGTGACGCCGCCACGCTTGACGTCATGGCGGTGCTGCAGAAATTCGCCAATGTGCGCCCGCACCCCGAAGCGTTCGTCGAAGCGCTGGAGCCCCTGCAGCCGCGGCTTTACTCGATTTCGTCGTCGCACAATGCGACGCCCGGAAAACTGTCGCTGACCGTCGATTGCGTCCGCTACGTGGTGGGAAAACGCAAGCGCCTGGGACTTGCCTCGACCTTCCTTGCCGAACGCATCAACCCGGGTGACGAAGTGAAGGTCTATGTGCAGAAGGCCCATGGCTTTGCGTTGCCGCCGGACCCGAAGACGCCGATCATCATGATCGGGCCCGGCACCGGCATCGCGCCGTTCCGCGCCTTCCTGCTCGACCGCAAGGCGACCGGCGCGCAGGGAAAGAACTGGCTGTTCTTCGGTCATCAGCGCAGCGATTGCGATTTCTTCTATTCCGACGAACTCAACGCCATGAAGACATCGGGCCTATTGACGCGGTTGTCGCTGGCGTGGTCGCGCGACGGCACCAAGAAATTCTACGTGCAGGACCGCATGCGCGAAGTCGGCCGCGAATTGTGGACGTGGCTCGCCGAGGGCGCCAATATCTACATCTGCGGCGATGCCAAGCGGATGGCCAAGGATGTCGAACGCACACTCGTCGATATCGTCGCCCAGTTCGGGGCGCGTTCCACCGACGAGGCTGTGAGCTTCGTCGGGGAACTCAAGAAGAAGGGACGATTCCAGCAGGACGTTTATTGAGTGCTTCCAATCTGCTTCAAATGCAGTCGAATAAAATTCTCGTTCGACTCCGGCGCAGAGAATTTTTGACTGGGAACGGAATCTATTGAAGGATTCCTATCGCTATTTCCGACGCCGCCTTGCATCCCGCTGTGAACAGTATTCCTTTGCTAGCGATGGGGCGTTGGAGATCGACCATGCGCGAGCTATCGGCGGAAGCCCGGATACACTTTTACGCGCGCGCCTTGTCCCGGCGAACCGGTGCGGGAATTCACACAGCCGCGCTCTACGGCGCGCTGGCGATCATTGCCGGCGTGGTGTTCGGCACGCTGTCGGTGCATCCGTTCTAAGTTTGCAGGAATCGTAGGGTGGGCAAAGCGAAGCGTGCCCACCTTCCATTTTCGCCCAACATTTGAATTCTGGTTTGGTGGGCACGGCGCAAGTGCGCCTTGCCCACCCTACAATTCTAAGCCGCTCGCTTGAACGGCGCCACGTCAATCCCGTTTTCCTTCAATGCCTGACGTACGCCGCGCGCGATATCAACCGCGCCGGGCGTGTCGCCGTGGATGCAGACGGTGTCGGTGCGCATCTTGATCACCTTGCCGGTGACCGAGACCACCGCGCCGTCCTGCACCATCCGCACCACGCGCTGCGCGATCTCTTTTGCATCGTGAAGAACCGCACCGGGCTTCTTGCGCGAGACCAGCGAGCCATCGTCCTCATAGGCGCGATCGGCAAATACTTCGTGCACCATCGGCAGGTTGGCGCGTTCGCCGGCCTTCACTAGAATTGAATTGGCGAGCACGACGAACACCAGATTGGGATCGACCGCCTTGATGGCGTTTGCAATCGCCTGCGCGGTCGGCTCATCCTCGCAGGCGACATTGGAGAGCGCGCCATGCGCCTTGACGTGGGTGACCTTGTGGCCGGCCGCGATCGCGATCGCCTGCAGTGCGCCGATCTGGTAGGCGACCAGGTTTTCGATCTCGGAAGCCTTCATGCCGGGAAACGGCCGGCGGCCAAAGCCGTGCAGGTCGCGGTAACCGGGATGGGCGCCGATGCTGACGCCGCGCGCCTTCGCAAGCTCCACCGTCTTGCGCATGATATCGGCATCGCCGGCATGATAGCCGCAGGCGATGTTGACCGAGGTCGCAAGCTCGATCATGGCGGCATCGTTGCCCATTTCCCAGGGACCAAAACTTTCGCCGAGATCGCAGTTGAGATCGATAGTCGTCATGATGGTTGTCCGCTTTTGGCTCGAGGGGCTGTCTTGACTGCTTATTGCCACGTCGCGGCGTCGACCGCGCTGACGGCGTGGCCGGCGACATTAGCATGCTGCAGCGCCTCGATGTTGAGATCAAAGTTTTCGATTCCGCGCAGGCGGTCGGGCAGGCTGTGCAACAGGGTTGCGAACCTTCGCGCTTCCGCCTCCGCTCCCGCCATACCGACCGCCTTGAACCGGAAGCCGGTTCCAGGTGGGATTTGCGCGAAACGGCCGAAGTCGGCCGAAATCACGGTGGCGATCTTGGGGTATCCGCCGCTGGTGCCGCGGTCCGGCATCAGCACGATCGGCGCGCCGTTGCCGGGCACCTGGATGCTGCCGTTCACGGTGCCGTCGGAGACGATGTTGTGGCCGTGCAAATGCCTGATGACGGGGCCTTCCAGCCGGTAACCCATGCGATCGCTGGTTGCCGAAATCTTCCATTCACTGCCGAGGAAGAGCTTTTTGGCATCGTCAGAAAATTCATCGTCTTGCGGCCCCAGCACGACACGGATCGGTCCCTTCTCGGCAGCGGGAAGCTCGATACGCTGTTCGGCCGCGCCGCCTGCCGCCACCGTCTGCAATTCATCGCCGGCCTGCAACGGGCGCGGATAGGGACTGCCGAGGCCTGCGCGCGCATTCACCGCCAGGCTTCCGAACATCGGCTCGCCCGCAATGCCGCCCTCGATCGCGAGATAGCTGAATGCGCCGCCGCGGGCAAAGCCGAGCGTCAGCGTCTCGCCATCTGCGAGTGTTGTCGACGTATCGATGGCGACCACACGTCCGGCGATATCGGCGTTGCGCGAAGCGCCCGCAAGCGCGATCCGCACCGCACCGCCGCGCGCGGTGAACGCCGCACCAAACGGGCCGATCTCGACGCCAGCGGCAAGCGACGCGTTGCCGACCAGCGTATTGGCGGCCGCAAGCGCGAGCCGATCCACCGCGCCGCTTGGGGTCAGACCGTAACGCTGCGAACCCTGCCGGCCGCCGTCCTGGACAGAGCTTGCCGGCCCGATCGAAGCCACGACAAGCTTGCTCATGACGCCATCAATTCGGCGACGATCTCGCCACTTTCGGCGGCCCGATCCTGCTCCGCAAACGTCTTGGCGTCGACCGGGACAAACGCAACGCGATCACCGGGCTCCAGCAGAAAGATGGGATCGCGGTGCAACTGATAGGTTCGCACGGCGGTGCGGCCCAACAGATGCCAGCCGCTGGGGCCGGCGAGACACTGCACGCCGGCCTGGACGCCGCCGATCGAGATGGTGCCGGCAGGCGTCAGCAGCCGCGGATCTTGCCGTCGCGGCATGTACAGGAATTTGTCCAGTCCGCTGAGATAAGACCATCCCGGCGTGAAGCCGATCATGGCGACGCGATAGTCGCAGGCAACATGTCGCGCCACAACCTCCTCGGGTGTGGTTTGGAGCGCTCTGGCGACCGCTTCGAGATCGATGCCATGCTCGCCGCCATAGGCGACCGGAATGCGCCAGCGCCGGGATTTCATTGTCGGCGAAAGCGGGCGTTTTGCCAGCGAGAGGAGCCTCTCGCCCAAGGCATCGAAGCCGATTTGGACGGGATCATAATGCACAAGTAGCGACCGATAGGTCGGCACGGTCTCGATGACGCCCGAAACCGGCGCGCCATTTAGGGCGCGATCGAGCGCCAGCACGCGCTGGTTGGCGGCATCGTCGATATCGCGGGAAAATTCCACCGTGATGGCGGCATCGCCACTCGGCAAAAGGCGGGGCGGGGAAAGGGTTACGGCCATGGCCTCATGCACTTCTTCATGGCCCTCAAGCTAACTCATTTTGTTGCGGAGCGGAATTCGCTTCGCATAAAATGGCCCTGCAAATTCAATAAATTAATCAACGGGTGACCGATAAGATGATCCGACGAATCCCGCCACGCATGGCCGCCCTTGACGCGCTCGTCCCGCGCCGCAAGATGCGAGCCGCCAATCCCTCCCGGAGCCAGCTTTCCAGATGTCCCTGACCCCCGACGCCATCGAGACGCTTTCGCGCATCTCCACCGCCACCATCACCACGGTTCTGCTCAAGAAGGGACTGCGAAACGTCTGGATGCGCGGGACCAAGCCGCTGCGGCCCGGACAGAAGCGGCTGGTCGGGCCGGCCTTCACGTTACGCTTCGTGCCGGCGCGCGAGGATCTGGCGACGCCGGAATCATGGTCGTCGCCGATATCCACCCGCACGGCGATCGAGGCGATGCCGGCGGGCTGCATCGCCGTGGTCGACGCCATGGGCATCACCAATGCCGGCATCTTCGGCGATATCTTGTGCGCACGGATGGTCAAGCGCGGGGTCGCGGCGCTGATCACCGACGGCGTAGTGCGCGACGTCGAGGGCGTGCTCGGCACCGGCCTTCCGGTCTGGTGCGACGGGTTTGCCGCGCCGCCTTCGGTCGCGGGCCTTACCTTTGTCGGCTGGGGCGAGCCGATCGGCTGCGGCGGCGTCGCGGTATTTCCGAACGACATCGTTGTCACCGACGAGGACGGCGCGGTGCTGATCCCGCAAGCGCAGCTCGACCATATCCTGACTGAGGGGCCGGAGCAGGAACGGATGGAAGCCTGGATCGTCAACGAAGTGAACAACGGTGCTGCGTTGCCCGGCCTCTATCCCATGAATGCCGAGACCAAGGCGCGTTACGCGGCTTCCAAGAAATAACCGGCCAATCGACAGCGCAAATAACACGGAAAGGGAGACGACCCATGGATATCCATCTCGCCGGCTCGCGGCCGACGCGCCGCGCACCGAAGGAATATTTCACCGGTACGGTCTGGCAGGATCCGATCATCGCAACCGCAGCACCGGCGCGGCTAGCCTCGAATCGCGTATCCTTCGAGCCGGGTGCGCGAACGGCATGGCATACGCATCCCCTTGGACAAACGCTTTATGTGATCTCGGGCGTCGGCCGGGTTCAGGCCAAGGGCGGACCCGTCAGAGAAATCCGGCCGGGCGATGTCGTCTGGATTCCGCCGAACGAAAAACATTGGCACGGGGCCTCGCCGACCAACGGCATGACCCACATTGCGATGCAGGAATCGCACAATGACAGTTACGTCACCTGGATGGAGTACGTGTCCGACGCGGAATATTCCGCAAAGCTGGGAGAATAGCCGGGGTCTCGTGACGGCCGGCATTAACAGGATGTACTTGGGAGTGGCTCTGTTGAGCCGCTTCACGGGCTCAAGGTAGAATACTCCGGTGATCAGGCTCCGTGACGCTCGACCGAACGAGTTGCCAAGTTTGAGTGAACTGTGCCTCCGCTCAAAAGCTGTTTGGGGGTACGAGGACGCATTCATGACTGCGTGTCAAATGGAATTGACGCTGCGTCCAGACGAACTCCAGTCCACCCACCTCCAAGTGGCCGAACGCGAAACGGCCGTTGCTGGGCTGGCTCAGGTCAAAGTCACCGACGTCGATGCGGACCTGTTGAAACTCTTTGTCGAGCCTGCGCTCCTGAGATCAGGGGTTGGTCGCCTGCTGTTCGGGTGGGCAATCGCTACCGCCCGAGCTCTTGGCGCTATTCGCATGATCATTGAGGCCGATCCCGGCGCGACTCCCTTTTACGAACGCATGGGCGCGCGCCATGCGGGCTTCGCTCGCTCCCAATCGATTGCCGGACGAATGCTCCCGCGCCTGCAGATGGATTTGGAAAAATAGGCAAGTTACCGCGATGGCGGTTCGACGGTGGCCTCCTGCGGTCAGTCGTTCGCGTCGTTGCCGATCAGATCCGCTGCGCTACCCAGGTGCCCGAGCACAAGGCGGCGCGCCAGGTGCCCGATCCGGACGCACCGGCGAGATGACCGAAGCCGACAGCCCGCTTGATTCCGCTGATCAGGGTGACGCTGATACTGCCGGCTTCGGCAACGCGGCCTGAAGCGGCGACCATCGCGTTGTTCGAGACGACCTGGCCGTTGCTGATTCCGATCGAGACGCTGGTGCCGGCGTTGCAGGCCGAGTTCGACGAAGCGATCTGGACGCTCCAGTTACCGTCGAATGTCGCGGCCGTGGCCGGTGTGGCGGCCGGCAGACCCAGAAGAAGAATGCGGCTGGCGAAAATTAGCTTCTTGAAATGTCCCATGACGTGCCCCCTGCTGTTCGGACAGGGCAACATCACACGGCGCGTCGCCGGAGAATGTGATGGGAGTCACGCGTGAGAGTCACTCTTTGGGAGTCACTCGGGCACCGTGAAAGCGACCCGGTGAACCGATTGCGGTCCGGACACGACGTGACGCCGCGCACACTTCCGAGCCGAGGCGCAGCCAAAACGCCCCGCCGCCAGAGCGGGGCGTTTCTGCTTGGGGACGCTGCCGGCGTGCTAATTCACGCGGGTCCAGGTCTGGCCACCGCAGAACATGCCGCCAAACGCGCAACCTTGGACGCGCAGGGTATCGGTGCCCTTCATCGCAATCGTCGAATCGTAGGTAGAGCCGGAGTTCGGATCGAGGATCCGCCCGCTCCACATGGAATCCTTGCCGGGCTTCATGTTGATCAGAACCTGCTCGCCGTTCTTGTTCGATTTCGTGTCGACCGAGTAGCCGCAGAGATTGGCGCCGCATTGCTCGATCCGGACCTTGCCTTCCTTCTCCTCCGTCAACCAGATGCCGAGTGGTGAATTCGGGTCATGAATTGCGGCGGGCGCGGGAGGGGCGGGAAGGGCTGCGGCCGCCGGCGGCAGTGGCGGAGGAACGGCGGCGACGGCCGGGGCCGGCGCAGGCCTTGGCGGGGGAGCCGCATCCTGCTGAAGCGGTGGCGCGGGAGCCGGAAGCGGAGGCAGTGGCGGCAACGGAGGCGGCGCTGCAGCGGTATCTGCCGGCGCGTTGTTGGCGGTCGTGGTCGCAGGCTCCGGCAGCGGTGGCGGGATTGCCGCCGCGGGCGGAGGCGCCGCCTGCTCAGCCGGCGCGGGAGCCGGGCTCGGCGTTTGCGGATCGGCCTTCGCGTCTTGCGGGGTCTGTTGCTTGCGCGACTTGTCGCTGTCCTGATCGCCGCGTGCGCGCTTGGCTCGCCGTCCGGTGTTGTCGTAGACACCAGGGATGGAAATGGTGCCACGGTCTGGATCGATACGAATCGTGTGGCCGCCATATTCGAAGGTGTATTGAGCCTGTGCGGCGGTGCTCGCCAGCACAAACGCGGCGATAGCCAACAGCTTCTTCATCTTGAACCTCCTGAGCGCAGATCCCTGTCGGACCCTAGGCGTCAGCCGTTTTGCGCAACGTGATCCAGATCACTTTCAATCAATAAGTCGCAAGCTGGCCGGATTGGTTGAACACGGCTTCGCCAGCCAGTTTAAGGGCGGACCTCTGCCGCGGTCAATTTCGGGAATTGCGCGCTTTCTGCGATAAAACCACTTATTGGAACCAGCACCATGTCTTCTCTGCGAAGGCATTCGATGACAGCCTATCGCGCCGGCCGGCCGCGGGCGAGTTGGAGAACCGAAACCGTGACCATCTCAATGCACCAATCATCGGTCGGAGTTTTCGTGCCGTTCCTTGCCAATTTGTCCGGCCTTTTGGATCGTGCGGCGGCCCATGCGGAGCTGCGAAAGATCGATCCCGCAATCCTGCTCAACATGCGGCTCTATCCGAACATGTACAATCTTACGCGGCAGGTCGGCGAGGCCAACCGTCACGCCGTCGTCGCTTGCGCGCTTCTCGCCGGCCGCGACGCCTGCGCCTTTTCCGAAGCCGAACCCGATATCGCCGAGCTGAAGTCGCGCATCGCTGCTGCGGTCAAGTTCATTGAAGGCTTGCCGCGAGATGCGATCGACGGTGCCGCCGACCGTGAGGTCAGTTTCAGATTTAGGAGCGGCATGGAACGAAGATTTACCGGGCGGTCGCTGCTGCTGACCTTCAGCGTGCCGCAGTTCTTTTTCACGTCACCACGGCTTACGACATCCTGCGGCACGCAGGCGTTGATCTCGCCAAGAAGGACTTTTTGGGAGCGCCGCGACAGGTTTGAGCGGCGGGCGGCTAGAACTAGAGCGGGATGAAATTAGGTTGGTGGCTGCGAGATGGGCCGCTTTTTCTCGTACCCCGGACGCGGCGCGGTAGCGGTGCGCTGCTGGGCCGGCGCCTTCTTTACCTTGCATGGGGTTGTTTTCGCAATTTTGGGTCCCGGCTCAGCGGTGCAGCGCCCGCCGCGTCCGGGACACGAGACCGTTAATGCTTCGCGCTGCGACGAGGCGATTCAACTCCAAGCCATCATGCTCTCTAGGCGCCGTTATTTCTGAAGCACGAGGGCTGCGGTGCTTCGTCCGGCCATTTCGCTCTTGAGCTCTTCGAATCGCCGCCGAGCTTCGCTCTCGCGATCGTCCACCAGCCTGATCGCGGCATCTCTGGTGATCGGACCCGTGACGACAGCCACGGAATTTTCCCCGATCGTCTCATCGACGTAATAGGCGCCGTCGTCGGCGAGGCGAACCGACCATTTCAAGCGAATGGCCGCAATCGGGCCAGGCCCGATTTTCGAATAGCCGTCGGCCTCCTGCGGCACCGGGGTAACGGGGTTATCCTCGATGCCGGCCTTGTCTGTCTCGCGATGGGATTGCTGGTAATCAAAAATGCTCGCGATCGCCGCGAGCACGTGATTGGTTGGGTCACTTTGACTCAAGATTTCATTCTCCCCTTGTTCGCGCGAAGCGGGGCGCGACGCCACATCTCGGCCCAGACTCCATTCGCTATCCCGAATGCGGCTGAGTTTTGGCTATTTATGCGCAAACTGGCGGCAGTTTTTGCCGCCAGGGGCGCTCCTGCTCGAGCTGTCCCGCCAAACGAAACAACGCCGCCTCACCGCCAAAGCGCGCGGAAAACATCATGCCGAGCGGTAATCCCGCGCTATTCCATGCCAGCGGCATCGACATCGACGGCTGTCCCGACATATTGAACATGCTGGTTCCGGGCATGTAGCGCCGCAGGATCGGAGCGATGTGCGACAGATCCTCCGACATCGAATTGAGCTCGCCGATGCGCAGCGGCGGCAGGCAAAGCGTCGGACACAGGAACACGTCGCAGCTCTGGAAGAACGCGGCGAGGGCGCGGGAGATATTGAACGCGCCGAGCTGGGCCGCGACGTAATCGGTCGCACTTGTCTTTTTTGCGTTATGCGCGCTCGCGAGCGTCAGACACTCGAAATCCTTGTCGGTCATGGGGCGGCCGAAGCGTTGCTCGGCAACCCGCACATTCAGCGCGGTGTTGGCGCTGACGATGGTTGCCATCACCACCGCTGGATCGGCGGCGAGCGCCGGCGCGCGCTCCTCGACGTGATGACCGAGCTTCGCCAGCAGGTGGGCGACGTCGCGAACCGCCCCGGCAATCTCGCGATCGATGGCATCGCCATAAGGCGACTTGTCGGTAAAGGCGATGCGCAACTGTTCGGGATCGCGCCCGACTTCCTCCGCGTAAGGCCGCTCCGGCGGCGGCGCGACGTAAGGGCTCGACATTTCAGGCCCCTGGATCGCGTCCAGCATCACGGCGCTGTCGCGCACGCTTAGGCTGATCACATGACCGGTGGAAAATCCGCTCCAGCCTTCGCCGCGATCGGGGCCGATCGGATTGCGCGCCCGCGTCGGCTTCAATCCAAACACGCCGGAGGCGGAGGCGGGAATCCGGATCGAGCCGCCGCCATCGCTGGCATGCGCGACCGGGAGAATGCGCGCGGCCACCGCCGCACCCGCACCGCCGGATGAACCACCGGAGGAATGCGCGAGATTCCAGGGATTGCGGGTCGGACCGAACAGGCGCGGTTCCGTGGTCGGCATCAACCCGAATTCCGGAGTTGAGCTTTTTCCGAAGATGGCGACGCCGGTAGCAAGAAAGCGCTGGGCCAGGGTGCCGGTATGATCGGCGACATTATCCTTGTAAATGCTTGCGCCCGATGTGGTCCGCGTTCCCTCAAGGAGTTCGAGGTCTTTCAGGAGGAACGGCACGCCGGTGAACGGACCGGCGGGAAGCCCGCTGTCGATCTGCCGCTCGGCATGGTCGTAGTGTTTCACGACCACCGCGTTGATGTCTCGGTCGACCTTCGCCGTGCGGGCGATCGCCTCGTGCAAAAGCTCGCGGGCGCTGACCTGTCTGTTGCGGACGAGATCGGCGAGGCCGACCGCGTCATAGCTGCCATATTCCTTAAAGGCCATGATGATACCCGCTGACGTGAAACGTCGAAGCCGACTGTCGGCCGCTTTTTAAGGCTAGCACACCAGAAATCAGCCGAGCACGTCTGGATTTATGACGTTCTGACGGATCGGTGCGCCGTCGAGCGCGCTCAGGATGTTGCGCGCGGTCTGCTCGCTCATGCGGTCGACGGCTTCCCGCGTCACGCCCGCGACATGCGGCGCCATGATGACATTGGGGAGCGCGAACAGCGAATGACCCATCGCCGGTGGTTCCTGCTCGAAAACGTCAAGGCCTGCGCCGGCAAGCTGTCCCGACACCAGTGCCTCATGCAACGCTTTCTCCTCGACGATACCGCCGCGGGCGGTATTGATCAGATAGGCCGACGGCTTCATCTGCTTGAGACGCGCCGCGTTGAACATGGCCACCGTCTCCGCTGTCTTCGGGCAATGGATGCTGACGAAGTCGGCGCGCGGCAGCGCGGCATCGAGATCGCCGGCTGGTTCGCAGCCGGCCGCCGTGATTTCCGAGGCCACCTTGTAGGGATCGTAAATCAGGACGTTCATTTCCATGGCGAGGCAGCGCTTGGCAGTGCGTGTGCCGATGCGGCCGAAGCCCACGATCAGCACCGTCTTGCCGAACAGATCGAAGGGCAGTTTGCCGAGCCGGGACGCCCACTGACCTTGCTTGACGATGGAATGCATTTCGACCGCGCGCTTGGCGAGCATCAGCATCATGAACAGGGCTTGTTCGGCGACCGATGGAGAATTGGCGGTGCCGGCGACCATCAGCGGCACCTTGCGACGGGACAGCGCCGGCACGTCGACAGCGTCGTAGCCGACGCCGATCCGGGTCACGACCTTCATGTCCTGGGAGGCTTCGAGCTCGGTCTCGCCAAAACCGGTCGAGCCGAGCGCCACGCCGTGGACCGGCGCCTGCGCCTTCAGCATGGCCTCGAAATCCTTGGCCGAGATCATATTGGGGAATTCGATGAGTTCGATATCTTCCCGCTCGTTGAGGAGAGCGCGTCCCTGCTGCGACATCGATTCAGTGACGAGTATTTTCTTCTTGTTGGTCGCCATTTCCTGACCCATTTCCTAACACTGGCGTTTTCTTTTCTGCGGTCGTCAAATGACGACGCCGGTCACCTCGTTTAGCAGGTGCATGTTATTGAGGTCTATGGCCAAGCGGAACGGGCCGCCATCGCGGGCGCCGGCGTTGGGATTGACCCGCCCGCAGACCTGGGTCCCATCCAGCGTAAAGTAAACCAGCGTCTCCATTCCCATCGGCTCGGTCACGTCAAGCACGGCATCGAAGCTCTCGACACCCGATTCCGGATGCGGCCTGGTTTCCGCGATATGCTCGGGCCGGATGCCCAGCAGCAATTTGTCGGTCCGCGCCACGCTCCGATATTGCGCCGCGCGCGCCGGCGGCAGTGGAAAGGCGATCCGGTCGTTGAGACGGATATCGAGCTTGCCGCCGGCATCCTCGAGCCGGCAGGGCAGGAAATTCATCGCCGGCGAGCCGATGAAGCCCGCCACGAAGCGTGTCTGCGGGTGGTGGTAGAGGTCGTTAGGCGTGCCGATCTGCTCGATGCGGCCTTTGTTCATCACCACGACGCGGTCGGCCAACGTCATCGCCTCGACCTGGTCGTGGGTCACGTAGACCGTGGTCGTGCGCACTTTCTGGTGCACCTTCTTGATTTCGATCCGCATCTGCACGCGGAGCTTGGCGTCGAGGTTGGAGAGCGGTTCATCGAACAGAAACACTTTCGGGTTGCGCACGATGGCGCGACCCATCGCCACGCGCTGGCGCTGGCCGCCGGAGAGTTGCTTCGGCTTGCGGTCGATCAAATCGGTGATGTCGAGCATACGCGCGGCCTCGGTCACCCGGCTTTTGATCTCGGCCTTCGGATAGTGTTTCAGCCGCAAGCCGAACGACATGTTCTCCGCGACCGTCATATGCGGATAGAGCGCGTAGTTCTGGAATACCATCGCGATGTCGCGATCCTTCGGCGGAACGTCATTGACGACGTCACCGCCGATCATGATGTCCCCGTCGGTGATGTCCTCTAACCCTGCGATCATCCGCAGCGTCGTCGATTTGCCGCAACCGGACGGTCCGACAAGCACGACGAACTCATGATCGGCGATATCGAGATCGATGCCGCGCACCGCCTCGACCTCGTCGTAACGCTTGACAACCTTACGCAACGTAACGTCAGCCATGAAATCTCAGCCCTTCGTCGCGCCGGCGGTCAGGCCGGCGATGTAATAGTCCATCAGGAATGCGTAGATGATCAGCGGCGGGGCGGCACCGAGCAGCGCGCCGGTCATGATCTGTCCCCAGTTGAATACGTCGCCCTTGACCAGGGAGGTGATGATGCCGACCGGCAGCACCAGCTGGTCGGTCGAGGTCGTGAACACCAGCGGGTAAAGGTACTGCGCCCAGGATACCGTGAAGGCAAAGATGGTCGCGGCAATCAGGCCGGGTAGCGCAACCGGGATGAAGATGCGCGTTAGCGTCTGGAACCAGGACGCGCCGTCGATGATGGCGGCCTCATCCAGCTCCTTCGGGATCGACGCAAAGTAACCGATCATGATCCAGGTGCAGAACGGCACCGTGAGCGTCGGGTAGATGAACAGCAGGACGTACCAGCGGTTGATCAGCTGGATTCCTGTCCAGTCGCCGATCACGGCGAACATCTTGAACAACGGCAAGAACAGCAGCGTATCCGGGATGAGATAGGTCAGGAATACGCCGGTCGCCAGCGTCGCCGAACCCCAGAACCTCATCCGTGACAGCGCAAAGGCGGCAGGCACGCTTATCAGCATGGTGATGGTCACCACGAAAATCGAGACCAATGCCGAGTTCCGGAAGAAGATCAGGAACTGGTTCGACGTCAATAGTTCGATGTAGTTCGACAGCGTCGGATGGAACACCCACCAGGGGTTGGTCGCCGCCGAAATCTCCGCGCTGCTCTTGAGCGAGGTGATCAGCATATAGAGCGGCGGCACCAGCGAGAAGATCGCAAACAGCGTGAGAAAAAAGTATGACCATCGCAGCGCCCAGGTACGGTCGCGGCTCATGCTGCCGTACTTGACGTTGCGCCTCGGCGCCCCCTTGTCGATCGCGATCGTGCTCATCAGGCTTCATTCCCGCGTTTGTTGACGTCGCGCAGGATGAAGATCGCCGCGATCGCAAGGATCGGCACCATGAATAGCGAGACGCTGGCGCCGAGCGGGATATCGCTGCCCTCGATACCGACGCGAAACGCCCAGGTGGCGAAGATATGGGTGTGGTCGAGCGGGCCGCCGGCGGTCAGGATTTGGGTGATATCAAAATTCGCGAAGGTGACGATCAGCGAGAACAAGGTCGTGATCGCGATGATGTTGCGCATCATCGGCAGCGTAACGTACCAGATGCGCTGCCACCAGTTGGCGCCGTCGATCGCGGCGGCCTCGTAGAGCTGCTCCGGCACCGATTTCAGCGACGCCAGGTACAAAATCATGAAGAAGGGCGCGCCAAACCAGATGTTGACCAGAATGATGGTAAAACGGGCCCAGTTGGGTTCGCCAGTCCAGGGGATCGGTCCGATGCCGAAAAACGAAAGGGTGTAGTTGAAGGCACTGTAGGAAGGGTCGAACAGCCACAGCCATGCCAGCGTGCTCATCGCCGGCGGAATCACCCAGGGCACCAGCAGCATGCCGCGCCATTTGCGCTGGCCCTTGGCGGGGATGTTGTGAACGAAATGGGCGACGATGAAGCCGATCAGCGCCTTGAAGATGACGGCGGTGATCGCAAAAATACAGGATTGCTTCACCACCAGCCAGAACGTCTCGCGCTTGAACAGGAATTCGAAATTGCCCAGCCCCACAAACTTCGACATCGACTTGTTGAGTGTCGCCAGATGCAGCGAATAGAACGCGGGATAGAGGACGAGGATCGAAATCAGCAGGATCAGCGGCAGCGTCATCAGAAATGCCGTGGTCGATTTGCGCCTGAGCGAGGCCCTTAGACTGGAGCGCTTGCGTGGGCTCGCCTCGCGGACAAGGTTGCCTTGCTGAAATGCGACGTCGACCATGATGCATGTCCCTCTCGATATCCCTCTTGGGATAATTCGTCCGCGAAGCCGGCAAATGCCGGCTTCGCGGTCAGGTGTATGCCGAAGCGGATACGCCGGGTCTCCCGCGAGCAAGCGGGCTCAAGGCGCAATCCCCCAAAGCCTCAGGTCCGCATGAAGCCTTCACACTCGCCTTCCGCCCACGCCAGCGTCTGCTCCATCGATTCGCCCTGGTAGTAACGCAGGCACATCTTGGTCAGCGTCGCCTGTGCGTAGATTTGCTGGGCGATCTTGGGCGGCGCAGGCGACGTAGCGATCGACAGCGTCTGGTGCTTATAGGGGTCCGGGTAGCTGAAGAGCGTGCCCTTCGGCGGCCCTTCCTCCTGCCACACCTTCAGCGTCGTCAGTTTCTCGAACGACGGCAGGTCATATCCGCCGCTGGCGACAACCAGCTTTTCGATCGAGGACGGCTTCGACAGATGCACGAGCAGGCTCTTGGCGGATTCCTTGTTCTTGGAGAAATTCCAGACACTCCAGAAGAAAGGCAGGAACGGCGCGAAACGACCCTTCGGCCCGGACGGGAAGCCATGGGTCCAGCATTGCTCGGCGACCTGCGGTGCGTCGCGCTTGGCAACCGCCCAGGCGCTCGGCGGATTCATGATCAGCGCGCCCTTGCCGGACACCAGCCACTTGTTGTTGGAAGCGTCGTCCCATGCAGCAACGTCCGGCGGCAGGAAGGCGATCAGCTTCTTGTAATAGTCCAGCGCCTGGCGCACCGCGTCGGTCTTGACCGTCAGGTTGCCCTTGGCATCGACGAGCTGTGCGCCGTATGACTGGAAGATCGCGCCGCAGGTATCGACGCTGTCGGTGGTCTCACCGAGCCCGATGCCGAAGGGGAATCCGCCCTTCTGGCAGGCTTCCGCCGCCTTCAGGAAGGTATCCAGCGTCCAATTGTCTGCCTTGGGCGGCGAGCCTGCCGGATACATTTCCTGCACGTCGATCCCGGCGTACTTCTTCATCAGGTCGATGCGGGAGCAGGGACCCTTGATCTGGCTCCCGATCGTGGCGGGAACGCCGAGCCACTTGCCTTCGGATTGGCCGAGATATTTGACGGTGCCGTTCACCTCGCCATTCTCGGCGATGATCGGGCCCATAATGTCGTTGACGGGCTCGAGCAGTTCCGAGTTGGCATGCGCCCACCATGTCGGAATCGCAAGGATGTCGTGACCGGACTTGGCCTGGGCTTCCGCGGCAATCGTCAGCAGGTTCTTGTTGCCCTGGCTCGTGATGTAGTCGATCGAAACCTCGACCTTCTCCTTCTCGGCCCACTCATTGACGAGATCGGTCGAGGCCTTGTTGGCGCCGGGAACCCAGTGATCCCAAAAGCCCATCGTCAGCTTGCCGGCCGCGTGGGCGGTTCGAACGTAGGGCGCTGTGATCAGCGCTGCGGACGACAGGGCGGTGGCGGCTACGAATTGTCGGCGAGTGAGCTTTCTCCGTGACATGGCGTTTCCTCTTTTATGAGCCAAGATTTTGCTTGGTATTTTTCAGCCTCCGCTTGGGCTCACGCCGATTGCGCGCACGCGTGCGAGCCCTGCGGGGATATCGTTGTGTGATCAGAGCAGAATTGATAGCTTCTGTCGAGAAATCAGGTGGGTAGGCTCCTAGAACTAACGTTTACAAAAACGGCCTGCGGCAAATTTTCGCGCGCAATAGACGATCTGGACGTGTGCCGATATTGCGCCGCACACGTTGATCTTCCGGCGCCGCGGTCGGGCGGTTGCGCAATCCCGCCGCAGTCCGCGCGCAATTTGCGTTGCAATTTGCGTGAAAGGGTTCGTGTCACAAGCTTTTCTTGAGCTTTTTTGATCCTGGACGAAACCGCGCCGCGGTAGACGTGGCTCACGTCGAAACGCTAAAGTCACGACTCGCCAGCACGCTGCAGCCCGCCAGAAAACTTCCATTCCAAACAATCAGACCGACCACGGAGATTAAATTATGAGCAGCCCGACACCGACAGCGCGAGCGAGATTGCGTTTTGCGCTTGGGGCCGTGGTTGCGATGCTGCTTGGCGCACCTGCGATGGTCGACGCCCAAGTGGTCCAGGGCGTAGAGAAAGGGGCCCGCGAAGGCAACAAGGCCGCGGGCCCGGTCGGTGGCGTCCTGGGAGGCGCGATCGGCGGCGTCGTCGGCGTGGTCACCGGCGTGACGGGGGTCCTCACCGGAAAGGGTGGACAGCAGGCGCCAGCGCCCAACGACGCCAAGAAGGAGAGCAAGGACAACACGAAGGCGGCTAAGACACCCAAGGGAACGAAAGTCGCCAAACAAACGCCGGCGGTGCTCACCCAGCAGGGCACGCCGGCGCTGACCGCCGAGCAGATCGTCACCAACAGCGATGCCAATATCGACCGGATCAAGGCCGAATTAAATCTGACGCCCGAACAGGAAAAGAACTGGCCCGCTTTCTCGAGCGCGATGCATTACCTCGGCCACAATGGCGCCGACCGCCTCAACTTGCGAATTGCTCGTGCCAAGCGCGACCCGCCGGACGACATCATCGAGCAGATGCGCAACGAGGCTCAATTCCTCAACGACCGCGCCATCGATCAACGCAGCGTCGCCGACGCGGCCGAGCCGCTGTACTCGAGCCTCGACGACAAGCAGAAACAAATGTTCATCGAGGAAATGGTGCGCTTGAGCCACGAGCGCGGACTCGACTAAGGCGTTCTCCGCTGCAGTGGAACCATGATCGCCTATCCCATGGCCTCGTGGCTCGAGACGCGCGCAGCCAAGTTTGCGCAGGCCGGGCATACCTGCCTGCATGCCGCGCAGCGCCAAGGCGCCGGCGGCGAATAGCCGGGCACCCGTGCCCTGGGGTAGGTTGAAGGGCAGAGACCCGGCTATCCTGCCGCAGCGGCGCGGCTCTTTCATTCGTCACGCAATGATGAAGAAAAACCGGCCGACTCACGCCCGAGTGATGGCTCTCTCGCGGCCTTGTCGGGAACTCGTGCAAAACGTGTGCTCGTTGAACAGGCGAAAATCGACCAACGACGCGATGGCCGATTTGCCGCCACCAAACAGCTGAGATCGGGCCCGATCCACGTCTTGGCGTCGAAGTCTTGGCGTCGAAGTCTTGGTGTCTCGGTCTTGGCTTTCTCGCGTTCAGGTCTTGGCGAAATTCAATTCAACTCCAACGCCATCGGGATCGTAGAGGAAGAATTGGGTGTCGCCTGTGCGCGGCACGGTGCTCTCGCGGAATTTGACATTCTTCGACTGTAGCCGCTTGCGCATGCCTTCGACGTCGGTGGCGGCAAAGGCGATATGGTCGAAGCGGCCGGTGTCAGCGTATTTCTTCTCGGTGCCGCGCACCACAATGCCTTCACGCGGCTTGCGCGTGCCCATCAGGTGCACTGTGGCGGTGCCGCCCGAATAGAGCCAGTAGCCGGGAAAATCGAGCGGCGGCCGGTCGCCGACCTCCAGTCCAAGCACGTCGACATAGAAACTCTTGGTGCGCTCGAGATCCTGGGGTTCGATGGTGTAGTGCTGCAGTCCGCCAAGTGGCATGGTTGTTCTCCTTGATTAGACGAATGTGAGGTCGGCTTCGACGCCCATCATCCAGGCGCCGACGGTTTCGAAATGTCTGATCTGCCCCTGCAGTTGCTGGGTTACAGTGTGGATATCGCGGAAGCGGCGCTCGAGCGGGTGGTTCTCGAAGATCGCGGTGGCGCCGGCCGCGTTATAGGCGAAGTCGACCGCCTCACGCGCCTTGTGGATGGCATGGGTCGCGGCCATGCGCACAGTGATGCGCTGCTCGACCGTGATCGAGGCCCCGGCGCACAGATGTTTCCAGATATCAGCCATCGACTGCAGCACGAAGCCGCGCGCGGCGCGCAGATTGACTTCGGCTTGCGCAAGGCCGGATTGCACCACGGCATTTTCGCGCAGCGGGCTCTTGGTGCCGCGCGCCACCTTGTTGCGCGCGACATCGACAAAACAGTCGAGCGCGCCGCGCGCGATGCCGCAAGCGACGCCGGCGAAGCCGACCTGATAGCAGGTGCCGGAGCCCATCCGATAGAGCGGGCCGCTCTCGCGGCATTCCCGGTCGAACTCGCGCGTAATCGAGTGATCCGAGCGAACGAAGAAATCGTTCAGCGCGAACTGGTCGCTGGCGGTACCGCGCAAGCCCACCGTGTTCCAGATGTCGGTCCATTCGACGTCCTCGGCGCGCACCAGCATGGTGCGCTCCTCCGGAACGCCGTTGGCTTCGAGTTTAGACGAGCCGTCGGCCTTGAAGATCGGGCAGTGCGCGCCGAGCCAGCTGGCGTGACGGCCGCCGGAAGCGAATGCCCACACCCCGGTGACTTTATATCCGCCGTCGCATTCGATTGCCTTGACCTTGGGGCCGGGGCCCCAGGCGAGCACCGCGCGCGGATCGTTGCCGAAGATCGCACGCGCCACCGGCAGGTCGAGATAGGCCGCCGACATCGCGCAACCGCCGGCCTGGCTGAGGCACCAGGCGGTCGAACCGTCGGCGCGTGCGATGGCCTCGATCACATGGAAGAAGGTAACGGGATCGGTCTCGATCCCGTTCGAAGAGCGCGGCAGCAAGAGGCGGAATAGTTCCGCCTCATGCAGCTTGTCGAGCAGGGCTGGCGGCAGACGACGGCTGCGCTCGATCTCGTCGGAGGCGGCTGCGACCGCTGCGCTGACCGCCTCGGCGCGCGCGATCACGCTCCGGTCACCGGCAAGGTCTGCGGAATTCGCGGCCAGCGTCTCCACGGACTTACGCCTGCCGGACCCTGGCCGTCGTCGCCAGATCGGTTGTAACCGCCAGCTCGCGGTCGATCTCCTCGATCGACTTGCCTCTGGTCTCGATGCCGAAGAAATAATAGACGCACCCCGCCATCAGGAACCAGCAACCGAGATAGACGAAGGCCATCGGGATTTGCGGCAACGGCACGTCGGGCTTGAGGTAGTTATTTGAACCGACGATCAGCGCGAGCCCGAGCGGGCCGATGATCTTGCCGATACCGCCGAAGCCATAGGCCGAGCCCATGCCCGATGTTCGCAGATGCGAGGGCCAGACCTCCGCCGCATAGGGACCGACGATGGCAAAGCCGCCGTCGGCGAAGAAGAAGGCCACCGCCAGGATCAGCCAAAAAGCCGACACGCCAAACAGCGTGGCGTCGTAGTACTGGCCTGCTACGATGGTGAGGACACCAGCGCCGAGGCCAAGCAGGCCGCCGGCCTTGCGCCGTCCCATCAGTTCGGAGAAGTACGAGAACGACAGCCGCCCGATAAAGCCGCACACGGTAAGCAGGATCATCATCTTGGAGGCTTCCTGCGGCGTGACTTTCAACAACAGCACGAACAGCGACGGCGCCCATAATGTGATGCCGTAGACTCCGGTCTGCGCGCCGGCGTTGCCGAGCCAGGAGACGATCAGGCTGCGCGGATATTTGAAGAGGTCGAGCCAGTTGCTCCTGATGATCGGGCCGGCGTCGGCCGCCGTCGGCAATGGGAGCGCGGATGGCTCCATCTGCAGCGCCCAGGCCAGCGACTTCCGCGCCTCCTCATAACGGCCCTGACGGCACAGCCAACGAGGCGACTCCGGTACCCAGAGCCGGACCAGCAGCACCAGCAGCGCGGGCAGCACGCCGATCGCAAACAATAGCCGCCACTCCCCTGCGCCGACCTGAGCACCGATGACTGCGCCGAGCCCGACGCCCAGCGGGATCACGCAGGTGACGATGCCGCCGACCCACCCGCGCTTGGAGGAGGGCATGAACTCCTGCACCAGCGGCAGATCCACACAATAGAGGCCGCCGACGCCGGTGCCGACAAAGAAGCGCATGATCGCCAGATAAACCCAGCCATTGTCCGGAGTGAAATAGAGCAGGCCGGTTGCGATCGAGAAGTTCAGCACGGTGCCGATAAACACCTTGCGGCGGCCGATGCGGTCGGCAAGCCAGCCCCAGACATAGGCGCCGATGATGGCGCCGACACCCGAACTCAGCAGCACGATGGCCGATTGACCGAAGGTGAGCTTCCAGGGCCCGATCAAAAACGCCAACACAAAGGCGATCAGGAAGTAGTCGAAGAATTCAAGGGCGTCGCCAATGATGGCGGCCGTGAGAATCCTGATCTGGTTTCCGGTCAAATTGGTCCGGCGATCGAGCAACTCGAACATGGCGTTTCCCCTTGGCGCCTGTTCGTTTTTTTGGGCGGCCGTCGCGCCATCGCACCGCCTGAACCGGAAGGCTACCCTGCCGACGCCGCGAACGGCAAGCCCAGCGGGACGCGGGGCAGGTGCGCCACATGCGCGTTCGCGAGGGGGGCCGGAACGGCCTTGAAATCGCCGCGACTGAAAATTGCATGCGCCGATTGACGCGCGCCAAGATCGCGATTGCGGTTGCGCTTTGCATCCATTCGCAGTGCGGGGAGCGTAAAGGCACCCGATTTATTAAATGTTTGCAGCTATGGTGCTGAATTCTGGATTCGCCACACCGGCGTCGACACACACACCACGGCCCGGCAGAATTCGATGGAAGAACGACGCAAGCATCCGCGGACCGAGATCAACCAGCCCGGCTATGTTTGCTCCGGCGGTTCGGTGATGAGCTGCGTGGTGCGAAATATCTCGGCCGAGGGTGCGGCCATCGACGTCGAAAACCCGGCCTTCGTTCCCGAGTGCTTTCGTCTGGTGATCGCCAACGAACCGTCCGACGTGCGCGAGTGCAGGATCGCCTGGATCCAGAAAAACCGGATCGGCCTGACCTTCGTCGATGAGACGTGAGCTTGCGGCGGTGCGGGCTTAGCGCGCCAACAACGGCTTGATCTTTGCTTCCAGCTCCTCGAACGACATCGCGCCCCTCAACCTCTCGCCATTGACGAAGAAATAGGGCGTCGCGTCGACCTTCAACTGCTCATAGGCGAATTTTTGATCGGCCGACAGCTTGTCGAGCAGCGTCTGGTCTTTCACGCAAGCAGCGACCGCTTCATCGCTCATTCCAAAATGCTGGCCGATGTCGTTCATGGTCTCAAGCGTATTCTCCAAGAGGCCTTCCTGCCGCTTGAACAGCATGTCGACGGCCTCGAAATATTTCGGCACATCGCCGCCCGCGGCGCAGCGCGCCAACATCGATCCCGACGCGGCCTTGATGTCGAGCGGGAATTCGCGGGACACGAACCGCACCTTGCCGGCATCGATATATCTCGACTTCAGCATCGGGAACACGTTTTGCTCGAATGCCGCGCAGTGCGGGCAGGTGAGGGAAGAGAACTCCACGATCGTCACCGGCGCGTTGACGGGGCCGAGCGCCATGTCGGGCAGGGATACCGGCTGCGCCGCCAGCGCCGCGTCCTGCGGCATGGCGCGATCGGTCAGGGCACTGCAGGGGAAAGCGGTGAGCAGGCCGAGAAACGCGGCGGCAACGATGCGGCGGATGACGGTCAACAGCGTGCTCCAAAATCGGGCCTCGATACGCGGGTCAAATATAGCGCTCGCTAGCCCGAAACCGACGGCCTGGCAATCCCGCGCGGCAACGCCAGAAAGAACGCCAAGAAAAACACCAACGCTACTAAAAACGCCATTGAAAAAGCCGGCTGCGCTTTGTGGAGCAGCCGGCTTTGAAACAGATGCGGAATATTGGCGGCGGCTCAGGCCCAGGCGGTGCCGAGGTCGATGCCGGCGGTCATCAGAGACAATGACGCAACCAGGCCGATGCACGAGAACAGCGCGATAATCTTGAGAGACTGATCGGCAGCAGCGATCTCTGGAACCGAAACGATGGAAATCATGGTCATGGCGGCCCCTATTGGTTGGTGCAGAAGTCCATTCAGGCCGGGAGCTTGTACGCCTGATATGTTGATGGGCGATTGCCAGGCATCGTTAATTAAATGCTAAAATGCGCCTTGATCGGTAACGACGGGCTGACGGAGGGTAGGGGGCCGAGACGAGCTAAAATCAGCGCCGCGTACCCACGACCCTGGCGATCGTGCTCGCTGTCGTCGCCGCGCGGTCGGAAGCGCGTTGCGCCGCCAGGCGATCCCTGGCGCGCTCCTCGATCAGAAGAGCGATCAATGCCAGCCGCTTGTTTTCGTCGACAGCCTCGGCAAGCAATTGCTGATAGCGACGATAATCGAACCCCGCGTCCTGCGAACGCATGTAACGCCCCCCAGCGAACGCACACTGCACCCGGGGCGAACTGTTTCGCACCTTGCGAGCCGGCACAATAGCGCTGCGTCGTCTTGGGGCGCTTGAACCGAAATTAGCTGTGGGTTTCGTCATTGGGCGGCGCGCAAGCGCGCGCTCCGCCCGACTGTGAACCAGCTCACATCCCTTAATGGGCCTTGCGGGCTATACCGAAGCCCGTGCAAATACGGGTGGCCAACATGAAGAACAGGGTCGACTTCCTAACCATTGTAACTGCGATCTGCGTCGCGGCTTATGTCGCCATCATGCTCGACCATGTCGCCGATGTTGATCTCGGCTTCTCAGGCGAGCAAATCCGCAACACCGCCGTGATCGCCGCAAGCGTCATGGCCATGCTGATGGCCATCGATTTCTTCGGCAAAAAGTCGAGCAAGACCGACCAGCCGCGATAGCCGGCGTGTTCCGGCCGGGGTAACCTCGAAGGCGCTATTTGCGCCGCGGCGTCTCACTTTGCCGGCGGCGATCTCCAACCGTTGCCTTGTCCCACCGAGATGCGACCAGTTATATCGTCGCTGCCATCATCGGAAAGTCGCCAGGCAACCGAACCAAAATATGCGGTGAGCGCCAAGCTGGTCACGATAAGAAACGCCAGGGAAAGCCAACTCATTGCCATAACTCCGCAACCCCTCAATTTTTGAGCACCAGCATCTTTCGCTGATTCGGAAAATGCAGGCACACTGACAGAAGCGTGCTTTTCCCCAACAGAGGTGCGCGATCAGGCGGCGTGCAGGTCGGCAACTCGTTACCGCTTGCGGACGGCTCTGCCCGGCAGCGTTCTTGTCGGAGATATCGGCTCCCACATCGCGGCAGGCTCAGCGCCGCGGTGATCTGGTCGGGGTCGCCGAGGGTGCGGGTACCGGTTGTGCCGCGGGTGCCGTTTGTGCCGCTTCTGCCGGGGGAGCGACGTAATAGGGGTTATTGAAGCACATCAGGCCGTGGCCGTGGTCCCTTGCTTGCACTGCTCCATCGATGTGAAAAAGCATTCGATGCGGCTGCCATCCGCTCCGTATACTTCCATGCAAACAGGATAGCTCGGATCGTACCTTTGAGCCGATGCCGGCGATGCGGCGAAGATCATTGCTATCCCAAGGATCGAAACGAGCCCGCGCATTAAATCCCCCCGTCGGAGCTTGGATGTCCTATCGAATACAGTCAGCGCCGTTAGACAAGTTACAAAACGCTAATCAATCGTTGGATGCGGCTAGCCGCTAACTCCCGTCCAAACGGCCGCTGGATCGCCCAGGAGCTGGCCGTCCAGTCGGGTTGCCGGGCTGAGGGCCGGTTGAAAAGGGTCGGGGCGGGGCCAACCAACCGCAGCCGCACCGGCAAGCCCGTCAACTGAAGAAACCATGTCGCAGTAAATCAACGCCCGCGGCAATGACCGCAATCAACACCAGCTTCTTGAATGTGTCAGGCGCAATTTTATCGCGCATATGTTGTCCGACGTACATGCCGAGCACGACTGGCAACATCGCAGCCGTCGAGACTGAAACGTCAAGCCAATTGAACTGGCGGCTGGCCGTCAGAAGAATTGCCAGCAAGCCGGCGGAAACGACGAGATATAGCGATGCTTCCTTTGTGAACGCCTTTCCGCGCAGTCCCTTTGCAAGCAGAAATATGAAAACAAGCGGTCCCGGCATCGCTGCGATGCCTCCCAGAATTCCGCCGAAAAATCCGAATGTGATGCCGGTTGGTAAAACCAAGCGAGACTGAAGCTGCAGCTTCGGCGCGAGCAGCGTGACGCCACCAACACCCATAAGCACCAGGCCTGCGATAGTCTTTGCAACGTTCGCATCGAGCGCCAACAGGACTCGAACTCCAAGGAAGACGCCGGGAATCATGCCGAGAATCACCGGCGTCAATTGCATGAGGCACCGTCCAGTCTTTCCGCCCTCCAGCGCCTGCGGCAAGTTGCTGAAGATCAAAGGCATGCTCAGTAGCATGGCCGCTGATTTGATATCGATGAACAGCGACAGCAGCGGCAGCGCGACGACTGGCATGCCGACCCCGATTATCCCCTTCAGGAGGCCGGCGACGATCAGGCTGCAAACCACGGCAGCAATGATACTTGCGCGCTCGAAATAAAGGATGCGGATCAACACAGCGCATTCTTGGCTCGGAGGTTCGCAATTGTCTCGCGCGAACAGTTCGGCTCATGCCGAACTGTTATCGATTGATATGCTTCCGGTATCAGCGGTAGGGTCAAGGATGGTCGCGGCGGCAAATCTGGTGGAAGTGGCCGCTCTCGTGGGTGACACTGCGCGAGCGACGATGCTTAACGCCCTTATGGGCGGCCAGTCGCTGACGGCCACCGAGCTTGCTTACTGCGCCAATGTTTCTCGCTCGACGGCGAGCGGCCACCTGGGCAAGCTGGTTGCCGCGCGGCTTTTGACTGTCACTCACAAGCGCCGCTTCAGCTATTACCGGATCGCGTCCCCGCTGGTCGCGACAATGCTGGAGAGCATCAAGGTCGTCGCCGCCATAGAGGTGCCACCCCGCCGTCAGCCGCGGTCAGCAAACGATGATGCACTCCGTTTTGCCCGGAGTTGCTACGATCACCTGGCTGGTCAGGTAGGAGTTGCGGTTACCGATGCGCTTGTGGCCATGGGGCACATCGTGCTCACCGATGAAGGCGGTCAGGTCACGTCTTCGGGCGGGCGTTTCCTTTCCGCGTTCGGCGCTGATCTGAGGCCGCGGACTCGGCGGATTTTCTGCCAGCCTTGTCTCGACTGGAGCGAGCGTCGTTATCATCTCAAGGGACTCGTCGGAGCTCGGATTTTGGATCGTCTATTCGAGCTCGGATGGCTCAAATGTGTGTCGGGCAGCCGTGCACTCCAACTAACGTCGTCTGGAAGGGCGGGCTTGTCCGAAATCTTCCGGATCGAGATCAACAACGAGGGTGTGCCAGCCGGTCGATTATGCGATCCACGACGGCTGACAGCTTAGGCTAAGCGAAGCGTCATCTCGCGCAAATGCGGCAGGCCTTGGTGGAATGCGCCGATGCGCGCCCAACACGTTCGGCACGAGGTTGTCACCCCCTGGACAACCAGTTCGGTGCCAGCTTGTCACCCATGTCTTAGGTACCAAGAGTTAGCTATGTCTCCGGGCTAGACAATCACGTCAAGGCAAGTGGCACGGATCGGTGCATTCATCAGGGATATCCTCTTAATCGCCGCAATCGAAATTCAAGTTAGCCACAATCGAAATTCAAGTTATGCCTGCGGTACAGCGATTTCTTCAATGAACGGTTGCTTCTTTTATTCTAGCATTTGGAGATTGCGATGAACTCGATTTCGAACGTTTCCATCCGCGCCATTCCGGAAACCGGGCTGCGCCGGTCGTAGTTGACAGTCCTTCGTGGTGCTCCTGTCGACATTTTGTGGCGGAAATCCTTGAGGCCGCGGGCTGTATCAGGCCAGCGGGATCAAGGTTTGAGTTTTTTCATTTTCGCAAAGTAGATTTCGCAAAGTAGAAATGATGGTTTCAGCGTCTTTGTTCGGTCTTGTTGACGTTTTCTCGAAACGCCATCAAGAGTGCCGGATCTCCACGAAAGAACCCTCAAGCGGCGATCTCCTGCACAACTCGCCGGGTGCGGCATTCGCTGGCGCTTTTTTGGGTTGTTTAGCAACTTCGTATCTGAGCGCCTTGGGCGTTGATCCAGCAATCGCCTCCGCGCTCGCGACGACCCTCTTATGTGGTCAGGCACTCATCCTCCAGACAACAAGTTTGCCTTCGGATGAATTATTCACCGCGATTTTTGGCGGCGCGTTTGGCGGGATGACGCCGCTCCTCTGGTTCAGCAACAATGCGTCCGATCCGCCGCTTCTACAGCTGAGCATCCTGGCGACTTCCCTTGCGGCTGCCTGCGGTTTTGCTTTCTGCATTGTTGCCGTGATCGACACCCGGACAGAGCGCCCGCTTGCGTTTGGCTACGGAGGAAGGTCGGGCGCGATCGCAGCCTTGGCTTGCCTTATCTTCGTGGAGTTAGCGTCGCTCGCTGGCGCGGATAACACACTTTTCCGCGCCGTACGTGCCGATATCCTCGATGCAAATCCGACGTCAGCGGCTTTGGCATTTGCCGCATGCCTGATTGGGACGTTTGCCGTCTTACTCCCGCTGCGGGGACAAAGCCTCAAGTCCGCGACAACGGCAGAACGAGTCTTTCTCGCCGCGACGATAGCGCTCATTGGTTTGACTGGCCTGCACCTGAGCGGTCTCAACGACGCCGGCACCATGGATGGTTTCTACGCGGGGTGCTTCTTGGGCATGGCGACACCCGAACGGCTGAACGGGCGGATGGAGGCTGTGTTGGCGGCAGCGGTGCTTGCCGCCCTGTTGGTTCACGTCAAGAGGCTCTTGCCTGGCGTCGGCGGCAGCCTTGGTTTGGCGGCGTTCCTCACGGTGGCCGTGTTCGCTGTGCTGCGCCAGATAACAGTCTTCGTGGCGCGGGCAATTCCAGGTCGTAACGAAAATTTGGAAACGGTGACCCAGCCGGTTGCGGATGATCGTATCGCGGTCGGAGTCAGTCCTTGGTTCGAGCCTCAGGCGCCTTCCACGGAGGGGATGGTGGGATGTCGCACGCGCGCCACCGCGAACGCGATCCTGGCATCGCTCGCGATGGGCTGTCTTGTGCTGCCGGTTCTCCTCGGGCCGGAAGGACCAATCTTGAATATGGCGGCATCAATGCAGGTCGCCGGAGGCTCGGCGTTGATTTCAGAGCAGCCGGTTTTGTTCCAGGCAAAACCTCAGACGGTTGATGATGCTATTCCGTTCGTCACGTCGTCCCTCGAGGCCAATAAAGTCGACGTGACGATCACGCAGGATCCTTCGGTCGCCGACCGAGGTATCAACGGCCAGGCGCAACCCGAGGATCGGGCTGATACGGCAAAGCCAGCGGCATCGGAAGCTGCGGCGCCGCCAACCACCCAACGTGATATCAACGGCGTCCCCGATGACGTGAGAAAATCCGTGATCTTTCGTGAATTCCTGCAGTGGCGCGCCGCCCATTCTGCCGGAATTGCCGAGCCTTCACAGCACCCGCTCAAAAAGAAGCGTAATTCTTCGCGGATTGTCGGACCGCTCGCAACCGCGGCAGCGGGCCAGGTGCAATCGGAAGGCAGTCGGCCTCGTCGCGTGATACCAGCTTCGGGGAGCGTGCCCGTCGCTCCGCCCTCCCGTCCGATCCATCGTTGAGGCTCAGTCCCATAACCGATGCTCACCCATGTCTCAGCTACGCCCTGTTACCTATCTCTCCGGGCCGGACAAAAGGAGATGCTGGCGGGCCACGAACGACGATGATGAGCAATATTGCGTCGCCGTAGCGCTATGACAGCGGAGCCCATCACACGCCGGAACCCGAGAATATACGACTGCCTGCGACCTGGCGCGCTGCGCCCACAAGGGGGCCGTTTCAGATGTCGCGGTCGTCCCCTGTGAGCCCCGATGGACAGGGCGCCGAACAATGCAAGGATTCGGTGTCATGTCCGTTCTTGAAGGCAGGGCGCTAAACCGACGCGTTTGACCATCTCGGACGTCACTTGAGCTATTCGGCTCCAGCCAGAACTAGCAAGTGCTATCTGGGCAGCATTATTCGGGAAACGTACCAAATATATAGACCGCCGCACGCAGCAGATCCGGACGTTGACCGATTGCCGCGAACCATTTCAGATAGATGTCGAGGATTTGGGGGCTGCTGTAGAGTTGCGAGAGCCCTTTATTGACAGCAATCCGAAATGCCCAGTCGCCGAGTGGGAGGGCGATGGCATAGGGTTCGTAAGACAGGTTCTCCGGAAGCATCTTGTAGGTTGACCCATCGGCATTCTGGGCGCCGATCAGCAAAAGCTTGTCGCTGGCAAACCCGTCGACCGCGCCGCTTTCCAGCCCTGCCATACCCTCTCGCCGGTCCTTGACCCGAACCAACGAAGTTTGAAGCTGACGTCGCTGCAATTCCTTTATAAGCGCGGTTTCGTTTGTCGTGCCGGCGATCACGGCAATCTTCTTGCCGCCGATGTCTCCGACGCTGAAAATTCCGGAATCTGTTCGAACCAACAAACCGGTATTTTCCATGAAAATAAAGCTCGAAAAGTCAACGTTCGCCATCCGCTCAAAGGACACGGTAGTTGAGCCGCATTCCATGTCGGCCAGGCCGGTGACAACTGCATCGAACCGGGTTTGAGTGTCGACAGGAACCCACGCGATCGTCAGTTTGGCGTCTAGTTGCAGCTCGAGCGAGTGGACGACAAATTTGCAGAGGTCGACCGTATAGCCGTCCGGTTGCCCTTGCGGATTCACAAAGGAAAAGGGCTTTGCGTCAGATCGGTACGCGAGCTTTACAACCTTGGTTTCGCCAATCTGTTTTAGCCGTCCTTCCAAGGTTTGAGCCGAGGCGAAATCGTTGGCGCAGGCAAGTGCGACCACGAACAGAAAGGCGTAGCGCATGTTGCTTTCTCCCAGAACGAATGCACTGTCTGCGGCCCGATACAACCGCAACCATGTCGCGACGAAGGCTAGCACGGCGCTGCCAACGAGTTCCGAATCTGGCACGTTTGCGACATGCGGACCGCATCGAACGTCCGCTCTCTGGGGTAACCCGGAAGACATGTGCTCATGCTGAGTTCTTCTCAGTTTGCCGAGTAGGCCCAGGGAATTTTACCCTGAGCCTCTCACAGGTAGGGTCGAGGACTGGCGCGCCGGCAGGCCGCTCGACCGTGCCACGTTTCCAGTCCCCTCCACGTCGCACGCAGCATGCGGATGTCCCGCGCTGCGCGCCCCCAACCTGCAGCTTGCAGAACTCCTCCCGAAGCCGCTTGTCCACAGCCCCGAGCAGCCAGTCATGTCGCTTGTAGGCGCCGATCAAGATCACCAGATCGTCAGCAAATCTCGCATATTCGATGTAGGTGTACTTGCCATTGCGCGTGACCTCCCGCGCCCGCTCCAACATCTTGTCCACCTCATAATCTGGAAACACTGGACGAATTGATCAGGTTAAACTTTGACTCAGATCAAAAGCGCAGGTGGGATAAGAGCCGCAAGCTTGATCGTTCCGTCCAGAACCATCCCACGTGTCGCAAGAAGCAGGCCAATGCACCAAGTGAAACCCGGCTAAGAAGAAAGCGTCCACTAAACAGCGGTGCAATAGAACTCCGACGTGAGCTGGCACGCGCGTCCAATCACTCAAATACCTCCGAAATATTGGAGGTCCGAAGTTTCGGAGGTGAGAGAGTGTTTTGCTGAAAGCCAAGTTTGCTTAAGCATGATGTCCGCTGCGGGTCCGGGCTGTATGAAAACGTCCACGCGCGGAGAATGCGCAGAATTGTTTTCTCTCTTTTCTTCTTTCGACGGTGCCTACCAGAGTGGTTCTTTTCTTATTCAACGTAATCGAGACAAACGTTCTACGCAAAAGTTCGAGGTCGGAGTTTTCACACAGCCTGGGTCATCAAGAGACCTCGGCATGCATTTGGGCTAGGTCCGTTCATCCCTCAACAGCGGACGTACGGGGACGGCGGCACTATGTCCGAAAAGTGCCTTTCGCTGCGGACCATGATTCTGTGGTGCATCGGAGGGGACACCGAGATATTATTGAAGGCCCGTTCGTCCGACTCCATCGCAAGGCGCTGCGCCTCGCAGGCGCGCGGGTTCGCTTGGTTGGTGCCAAGGCAAGTTCGATAGCCCGTCGTGGACTCCTCGTATTGCTGGCGAGCTTTGACGTGGGCAGTTGATTCCGGCTTGAACCGGCGCGCCGTAGGCGCATATTCTGAGAATGACGACAATCGTCCAATGCGATTGCGGTGCTGAATACAAACGCACTGAAACAAAGTTCTTGGTACCGCACACCGGTCACGCACCCTGTAAAGTCTGCGGGGCTACGCTAAAGTCATGGCTGGGAACCACCCACGTTCCCACATTCGAGTTGGTTAAACGTCCAGACGGAAAGCCTAAAACCTACGGAGACAATTGCGAAGATTATTAGCGACATTGGCATGAAGGGTATGCCAAGCGAATAGGGCCGAGCGCCCGTCACCGTCGGGACATGTCGCGGACGAAGCACTGAAACCAGCGAGCGCGGGCAGTCTTGTCAAGCGTGGGCTGAGGGCGAAGCGGAGTATCAGATGACTTCGAAGAAATGGGACGATCCCCAGCTTGATGCGGCTCAATTCGCGATCGATAGGTTTTTGAACGCGAAACAAAACGTCAGCGAGCAAATGGCTGCGATATACCAGTCCATCCAAGATGGAAGCGCTACCGACGAAGACCGGAAGAGATTAAAAGGTCTCCGCGAGCAATACATCGCGCTTAGCAAAGAAGTGGAGGATGTGATGGGGAGACTGTTGGTCGGAAAACAACTGCCTCACCCGAAATTGGTCTGATGAGGCGAAGCGGAAATGACCAGGACGCCACGAGCGCCTTGGACCCCGGAGCAGGACAAAGAGCTCCGAGCGCTCGTCCTGAGTGCGAACAGCGTCGACCCCATTGCTCAGGCTCTAAACCGGACCATTTTTGCGGTACGCCGCCGGGCAAGCCGTTTGGAGAAGACGAAGGGGAAATAGCCGGAGCGCGCGATTTGTCTCGCTATCGCAGCCCAACAAGCGCAGCCTTTGCCCCGTGGAGCACCTCGATAGGGGGTCGGTCGTGAACGGCAATATATTCAACAGCAAAGGCGTCCATGTCGGCGTGGTCACGGGCGCCGCGGTCTTCGGCCTCAAAGGTCAAAAGCTTTACGATCTTAGGGGTTCGGACATTTACAAGTTGAATGGCGACCTAGTTGGTCATTTGTCGGATGCGCGCGGCAAGGAGAAGCGTTTGGACAAAACGACCGACAAGCTGTTCCCGGAAGGTTAGGCGCGGTCTGCTGATTTGCTGATTCCCCGCTGGGGAACTTTGTGCGTTTGCGCGGGTGCTGGCCATGGCAGTCTGGAGGAGAGTGCGATGACTAAGACAACGACCTTCGAACACGGCGGCAGGGTTTACGAAATTCGCGCGATACCGACGTTAAACGGCTGGATGGTTCGCATTTTCATCGACGGCATCGCGGCAAATGGCTTCACTTATTCGGTCAACTCCGAAATCTATCAGGACGCTGCTCTCAACCGAGTGCCAGAAGATTTGGTGGTCGGCCTGATGGAAACAGCGGAGCGTGATTTTCGGCGGGGCCTTTTGCAGGAATTGATGACGGCTGAAAAGGCTACTGACGACGATATCGCGGCGGAACTCGATAAATTCAAACCATGAGAGCGCCCCCGTTAGCAAGTCGTTGGCGCTGTCGCGCGAGCGCCAACGCTCGCTCCCACTCAGCCATGCCTTGAACCGCGCGGTTCGTTGAAATCTGGACCCGCTCAAATGCCATGTGGGCCAAGGCATGATTCGATTCCGATCAGGCACCGCGGCACATTGGCGAGCCGGGCTCCCGAGCGGACGTGGATTATCCTCAAAATAGTTGATGTCGGCTGCCAATGATTTTGCGGCCCCAGTGGCATTTACTTCTCTCTCGGGCATCCCCACATAGTGACCGTGACCCAATGGCAAAAATCTAGCTTTACGCGGGAGCCGCCGAAGACGAAGGCTGAGCTGCGCCAGATGCTGCGTCCGCAACACGCAGCCCAGCGCGGAGAACGGGTCGAAGCGCCCGAAGGCCAAAAATGATCGCCGCTAGGGCGGCCTACGTCGATTAGATTTGCTTGGGCTATAAGATAACCGCCCCGGGATTTTCGCGCGTCCACGGCCAAGCAGCAAGTCGCTGACTAGTTGATCCCGCGCGATCCTAACTGATTCCGGCAGTCGGACGATCTGTTCGGTCGGCCGTCGGACTTTGCCGCGCGTTCCAGCAGTTCACCTCATAGGAGAGGGATCATGCACAACAATTCTCTGTTCAATGCTTTCGCTCGGTCCTTTGAGGTTCGAAGCGAAACCGACATGTCGATGGCGGAATATCTGGAATCGTGTCGAGGCGATCCGATGCGATATGCCAATGCGGCCGAGCGCCTGCTAGCTGCGATCGGTGAGCCTCAAATGATTGATACGGCCAAGGACGCCCGCCTTGGCCGTATTTTTTTGAACAGGACCATGCGCGGCTATCCGGCCTTCGCCGGATTCTATGGCATGGAAGAAACCATCGAGCGCATCGTCGGCTTCTTCCGGCACGCAGCTCAAGGTCTGGAAGAGCGGAAACAGATTCTCTATCTGCTGGGGCCGGTGGGCGGTGGAAAATCGTCGCTGGCGGAGCGGCTGAAATCGTTGATGGAAGTCCATCCCATCTACGTGCTGAAGGCCGGCGACGAACTCAGTCCAGTGTTCGAGAGCCCCCTGAGTTTGTTCGATCCGGAATCGCTGGGGCCGATGATTGAAGAAAAGTACGGCATTCCGCGCCGTCGCCTCCATGGACTGATGAGTCCGTGGTGCTACAAACGGCTGGAAGCATTCGGCGGCGACATTTCACGATTCCGGGTCGCCAAAATCCAGCCCTCGCGCTTGCGGCAGATCGCGGTCGCGAAAACCGAGCCTGGCGACGAGAACAATCAGGACATCTCCTCGCTGGTCGGCAAGGTCGACATTCGCAAGCTGGAGACCTTCGCCCAGAACGACCCTGATGCCTATAGCTATTCCGGCGGCTTGAATCGCTCCAACCAGGGCGTCCTCGAATTCGTCGAGATGTTCAAGGCGCCGATCAAGATGCTGCACCCGCTGTTAACGGCGACCCAGGAAGGTAACTACATCGGTACCGAGAATATCGGGGCCATTCCATTCACCGGTGTCATTCTCGCGCATTCGAACGAAGCCGAATGGCAAAGCTTCAAGGCCAACAAAAAAAACGAAGCCTTCATCGATCGCATCTGCGTGATCAAGGTGCCGTACTGCTTGCGGGCGACCGAGGAGCAGAAGATCTATGAGAAACTTATCCAGGGATCGGAACTCGCTTCCGCGCCGTGTGCGCCGGCAACCCTGGAAACGCTCGCGCGCTTCTCGGTGATGTCACGTCTTCGCAAGCACGAAAACTCTACCCTGTTCGCGAAAATGCGGGTCTATGACGGTGAAAGCCTCAAGGAATCCGGTCCGAAGGCCCGCAGCGTCCAGGAATACAAGGATGCTGCCGGCGTCGACGAAGGCATGGCCGGCGTCTCGACGCGCTTTGCATTCAAGGTCCTAGCCGCGACCTACAATCACGATACCGCGGAACTTGGCGCCGATCCCGTCCATCTAATGTATGTGCTCGAGCATTCGATCCGCCGTGAGCAGGTTCCTGAGGAAGTCGAAAATCGTTATCTCGAATTCATCAAGGCCGAGCTCGTGCCGCGCTATGCGGAATTCATCGGCCACGAGATCCAGAAAGCCTATCTGGAATCCTATTCGGACTACGGTCAAAACCTGTTCGATCGCTACGTGGATTATGCCGATGCCTGGATCGAAGATCAGGACTTCAAGGACCCCGATACCGGCCAGATGCTCAATCGCAACCTTCTCAACCAGGAACTGACCAAGATCGAGAAGCCTGCGGGCGTCACCAACCCGAAGGAGTTCCGCAACGAGGTCGTCAAGTTCTCGCTGCGGTCGAGGGTACAGAACAGCGGCAAAAACCCGTCCTGGACCAGCTATGAAAAGATTCGAGAAGTCATCGAGAAACGGATATTTTCGCAGGTCGAAGACCTTCTTCCGGTTATCTCGTTTGGCTCGAAAAAGGACGGCGATACCGAAAAGAAGCATGGCGAGTTTGTCGCGCGCATGGTGGGACGCGGCTATACCGAGCGTCAGGTTCGCCGCCTCGTCGAATGGTACATGCGGGTGAAGCAAGCCGGCTGAGGCAAATGCAAGGGTGGCTATTCACATCGTCGATCGGCGCCTCGGAGCGATTGCACACGGATCTGAAGATAGCTCTCCCGGGTCTCGAGGAGGACCAACGTCGTGAAGCGGGACTTCGACCTCATCGTCTATGGCGCGACGGGTTACACCGGCCGTCTCATCGCCGAATATCTGGCGACGTCCTATCGCGGCGACGATGCTCCGTCCTGGGCGATCGCGGGACGCTCGACCGACAAGCTCCAGAAGGTGCGTGCCAAGATCGGCGCGTCGGACGATCTGCCTTTGGTGAAGGCGGACGCCGCCGAGTCGGCCAGCCTACGTTCGATGTGCGAGCGTGCGGCCGTGATTATCACGACGGTCGGGCCTTATCAGCTCCACGGTCCCGAGCTTGTGGCGGCCTGCGCGGCCACGGGCACGGCTTATGTTGATCTGTGCGGCGAACCGGCTTGGATGCGGCGCATGATCGACGCCCATCACGAAGAGGCGAAACGGACCGGCGCGCGCATCGTCTTCTCCTGCGGCTTCGATTCCATCCCGTTCGATCTCGGCGTGCTCACATTGCAGGAGAAGGCGCGCGAGAAATTCGGACGCCCGGCGCGGCGGGTCAAAGCCCGCCTGCGCAAGGTGAAAGGCGGCATGTCTGGCGGCACCGCGGCGAGCGCTCGGGCGACGTTGGCCGCCGCCGCGCGCGACCCGGCCCTGATCCGGCTGCTGACCGATCCCTTCGCGTTGACGCCGGGGTTCACCGGGCCGTCTCAGCCGTCGGGCCTCATCCCCGAATACGACCCGAGCATGAACGTGTGGCTCGTGCCGTTCCCAATGGCGCCGATCAACACCAAGAACGTGCACCGCACGAATTTCCTGTTAGGTCATCCCTACGGCACGGACTTCGTCTACGACGAGATGATGGTCGCGCCGGGATTTGGGGAAATCGCTCGCGTGACGACGGAGACGTTCGCCACGATGGTTTCCTTGTTCGGGACCGGCGGTCTCAAACCCGGCGCAGGCCCGACTCGGGAAGAGCGCGAAAAGGGCTTCTACGACATCCTCTTCCTGGGCGAGCTGCCGGATGGCGGACGGGTCGAGGCGGTAGTCACGGGCGACCGCGATCCGGGCTACGGCTCGACCAGCAAGATGATCGCCGAGAGCGCTCTCTGCCTCGTGCGCGACGTGCAGGGCGAGGGCGGCACCTGGACGCCGGGCGCGCTGATGGGTCCGGCGTTGCGCAAGCGTCTGAAGGAACGCGCCGGCCTCACCTTCAGCGCGCGTTGAGGTAACGCTCAGAACGGCAGCGGCGTGCTGGATTACGTGGATCGTAACCAGCGAAAGCGCGGCTTGGCGAGCGCGAGCCTCAAATCCAGTTCAATAGCCGCTTCTCTAATCGGCCATTCGGGGTCAAGCACTTTCAGACTATCCACCACTGCAATGTCGATGTCGCTTGCGGGCTCTTGCTTCTCTTCGGAATCGGCACCAGGGCCCTTCCACCATGGGGTTCGAAGACGAGGCGGAACAATCTGTTAGTCGGCCTTGCCGTCCGACGAACGGCAGGTCCAAGCGGACATGCGAACTCACCTCATCCATCGTCCCGCGAGGGACATCTTTCCACTGCTCGGTGGAATCTCGGTTTTCTCCTATCGAGTTTGATTCTGAACAGTTTTCATGCTGCTGCCACGGCTTGCTCGCGGGTCCAGCGGAACTCGGTGCCGTCAACCCATATCCTGTGCATGATCACGGCCAGCCGGCGTGCCAGGGCCACGATCGCCTTCTTCATTCCGCGGCGCCTGGCGATCTGCATGGCCCAGGCCTTGAGCCATGACCATTTCTTCGAACGCATCATGCTCTGCGCAGCTTCGTAGAGCATCACCCGCATCATGTGAAGAAAAGTCCGCCATCCCTGGTCGTAGTCCCGACCATTGGCTTTAAAATGCTCTATGGCTTCGTGGTCGTGCGGCTCGATCGCAGAGACCTCGTCTGGATCAACGTCACCACAAATCCGACCGCCGAATGGGTTGCACGTCAAATAACGGAGGCATTTCCTTGGACTGAGGCTCCACACTACATGATCCGGGACCGGGATCGCATCTATAGCGCCGTCGTCACACGCCGGCTGCGTGCCATGGGAATTCGCGACAGGCCGACCGCACCAGCCTCGCCCTGGCAGAATGGCTTTGCCGAACGGGTGATCGGATCGATCCGACGCGAGTGTCTGGATCATGTGGTGATCAGGGGCGAGGCGCATTTGTGTCGGGTCCTGAAATCCTACGCCGACTACTACAATGGCGTCAGAACGCATCGATCTTTGAACAAGGATGCGCCGGTTTCTCGCCCAATTCAGCGGACCGGTGTCATCAGTTCACGCGCCATCCTGGGCGGACTCCGTCACCACTACGCCCGTGTCTAGGTTTTCGGTACACACAGCCGACGGGCGTCGCGCAAACTTTGAAAAGCGGTGGCTCCTGACGGATTTTTTTTGGCGAACCCAATTTTCATGTCAAGCGGTGCCGGGTCGCGGGTGATAGGTCAGGCTTGCCGTCCGCGGCTCGTTGCCGGCAATTCGATCACCAGCCGCGGACCGCCGACGCTCCCGCACGTTTTGGCAGGGCAGGCGCTTCAGCAGTGCGGGTGGCGTTTGGCAGAACGAACCCAATTTTGACGCGACATCGATATCCACAATGGTAGCAGGCTCAGACGACCCAGCGACCCTTGCACTCGCGCGCATTGCGTCGGAAGCGGAAATCGAATCGTCGCAGGTTAGGACGTCAGAAAGGCAAGGCTAGAGGGATGGCGCGCTGGCGGTGGCGGATGCCGGCGCCACTTGCTCAATCGCGGCGCGCGTCGTGTTACCGAGATGAGGCCGGCGTGGACGCACCACCGGCGACGTGGTCGGCGTTGCCTGCGCAGCTGACGACGGGTGCGTGGATCGCGACTGAGAGTTTGTTGCTGCGGGCGTCGGGATGGCGGCTGGTTGCCGCAAACGATGATGGCTCTTGGCTGCGTTTTGCCGGGCAGTTGGGACAACGCCCGACACGCGCGCGGCTCGCCATTGCAGAAACTCGCGAAAGAGCGCTGAGTGAGTGACGTCATCCTCGGCCTTTTGAGTCTCGCCGAGGGCAGGTTCACGAGCGGCGATAACTTCTGATGTGACCGGTGGCGCGGTCTTGGGCTCTTCGGAGCCCGCGGCCCGCTCGTCGACAGCCGCACTGGATAATCTCAGCCCCGCAGGGCTAGCGGCGCTGATCTCCGATGGATTTTCGCTCGACGTGTTTTGACCGGACGCCGTCGATCCGGGGCTAGCCTCGGCGGTGCCGAGCGGCGTCGCGGCATCGATTGCGCCGCTCCGCACTTCAGCCTGCGGCGCGGCGGGATCCGGCGTCACCTCGTCGACGACCGACACTGATGCGGTCGCAACCGAGATTGATTTTTTCGATGGCCATACCAATCCGCCAATCACCGCGGCGGCCACCGCGAGACTTGCGATAGCAGCTGCTGGCCGCCATGATATTTCACTCCAAGTGCTTCTTCGCCTCTCAAACTGAGGATTCGCTACGCTATGCCCGGCTCGGCTGCGAACGGTAGACAGTTGGGTCATGTTCTCACTCCTGTTGATAGGGAGGACGAAGCGTGTGAATTGTTTCAAGGTGACCAATACTGCCACCGTGACGAAAGCGGCGAGGCCAAGGCCACCACCGATGCCGGGCAAGAATATCCTGGCCTGAATGATCAGGCTTGCAAGAACGACCGCCCCTAACACCGTCTCGATCCATCCTTTCAGCCGCTCACGCGACGACATTCCCAAGAAACATCCCGCATAATAGGCGTCCAACAGCCGCGCGTCGGTCGGGCTAATCCGATGAACTACAATCAAACCTAGCAATGCAATCGCGGAAGCAACAAACGTCTTGTCGGCCAAGTCGGCGGCCGCAACGCGCTCTCGCCGCAGCACCAGCAAACTCACCATCGTTCCTGTGAGGCAGGCAGCAATAATAGGGGCGAGCGAGCCAAGATTAACGTCGGTCAGATCCGCACGTGCGGCATGAAAGAGTCTGTCGTCCGCGCCACATAAAATGGCCAACTGGACGAAGAACACGCAAGCGACCGTCGCTATGGCCCCTGATCTTCCGCCGTAGCCATTGGCAAACCGGCGGTCAGAGTAGGCGTCGAAGACTGCAACAGCGCTAAACGCGAGGCCGCAAACGATCGATAGTGAGATGAACAACGCCCCGGCCAACACAATCGGATGATCTGATCCAATGCCGCTCAGCCAAAGGACCGACGTCATGCCCCCAAAGGCGCCGCCATAGACGGCCGGGACGAATTCGCGCGTCAACAGGATTGTTGACCGCGCGACCAGGAGCTGTCCTCCTAACAGCGTCGTCACCAACGCAGACGCAATCTCTGGGACAACCCCGAAAGCACTGAGATGAAGCGTTGCCAAGCAACCGAGAAAGGCGCCGGCAAAAGCGGCAGGCGCGGCCCTTTTTGAAGCGGCGCTCATGCAGGGATCGACTGCGGGAACCGCCAGCTCCAGTCGTGCCCCCTCAGAGGAAACCACCGGTAGACCACGCAAAGCGCTTGATCCAACCGGGCTGAGCCAATTGCCGATCAAGATCGGGAGCTGAACTTTCTCGGTAACGCCTGCTCCGTTCGTACTCATATACAAATAGCCTTAAACGCGTCACAACAATCACACCAACGTCAAAATCGTGGCGGCGACAACGATGTCGTACAGGCCCAAACCGATCAAAAGTCGGCTCCCATTTGCGCGCGCTTGCGCGCCGATATGGCTATTCCTCTAGGCGAGTCGCGCGCAACCTTCCATGAAAACACGTCGCCATCAATCCACACCCGAAGGAAAACCTGTACGAAAAATTGCAATGCGCCATAACCGCAACACCGCCTCAGTCCCAAAGCCCGTAGCGATCGCATCTGGATGCATCACCGGCGCCTTCGCATACAAAGCGCCCAATCAAGCGGCGAACGCGAGCTTTGGCGCATCCGCGGTTCCCTCTTCGACGCGATACGAACATGCCTTCGGTGGACCCTTGCCGGCTCTGGCCAGGAGGACATCGCCTAGATGTTGACAAAATGCCATGACCAATAACAAAGATTGTGCTTCTCTAATCCAGAATGCATCATTCTCATTTTCAAATGCCACGCGCTGGCGGCAGAAAGCAGCCATGGCACGGCATATGCCGACCGCGTAGTCGCATTTTGCAGGCCGTTAGCCGGCATCGAGTTGGCGGCTGCAGCGTCGGCAGTGTCCTCTGGGCGCGTGTTGAATGCGATTGTCGCGCCAGGTGCTGCCTTATGGACGGCGTTGACCACCATCTCGAACAGGGCCAGGCTTTTTGGCGGAATCGTGAGGCCGCCGCCGATCACCACGCAGTCATAGGCGACCCCCTTCAGTGCTTTTTCCAGCATTGCGCGCCCGGCGTCATCGGGTGTGATCATGCAAGTGTCGCCTTGCCAACCGCGTTCTCCGATCTTCGCAATGGCGACGGCAATGCTTGCGCATATCTTTACGGGCACTTTGGGCTCGTACGCCTGAGCAGGCTTGGGCACGACGTGCCGTGGGTGAAGGCGTGAGGTCTTGCCCGAGAGCCGGATGCGGGGAATCTGCACGTCCGGTTCGTATGCGTGGGGGCTGGGCTTGAGCAGAGTTGTAATCGCGGCGGCGCTTTCGCCAGCCGCCCCCATCGATCGTAGCAGCCCGTCTTTAGGTGTCCACGGAGGCCCCAGAGCGCTCATTTTCTTCACCTTTAGCTTCCCCTTTTCCGCTGAACATTTTCTTGCTTTCTTCAGCTTTTTGCTTTTTTTCAGCGCGTCCGCCTGACTGCGATAAGCTTGGGCCAGGTTCGATAGACTGTGCGAGGCTTCTTCGTCAGGTGTGGCAAGCGCCATTCGGCTCCTGGCTGCCTACTAAACAATCTTGCATAAGTTTTCGTTCGCGCTTCAATCAACAAGCATGGTCCTTGAGGAGCCACCGGGCGTAACACCGCTCGCCGTTCTTCATCCACAGGTTGTCCCTGTCGGCGGTACCGGCAGGGGTTTGCATTTGGGGTGGAGATTCTCATTTTGCGGAAGAGACTCTTTTTCCGCGAGGGCGAACCCGCCAAAGATGGATGGCCCCCGGGCGGCGTCGAAAGCATGTCCCGCTTGGGTCGAGAAACGATCTTTAAGACCGACCGCTCTTGGCGCAAAGCGGCCATCCGCCGAAATAGCGACGTCGCCTAAGTGGTGCCAATTGCGGACATCTCGAAAGCTCGCAGGAAATTAATTAGGAGGGTTCTTTCCATGATTGAAGGGATCAGCGCGGTCACACTGGGCACCCACGAAATGCCGCGAGCTGTCCGGTTCTACCGCTCGCTAGGGTTTGAGGTCCTGCATGGCGGCGATGAGTCGTCATTCACCAGCTTTCGAGCAGGGACGAGCTATCTCAATCTCATCGCCCAGCCTGCCGGGCGGCGCTGGTGTTGGTGGGGCCGGGTAATCTTATACGTTGCCGATGTTGACGCACTTTACGACCGTGCACTCGCAGCGGGATACCAACCAGCTACCGCGCCCCGCGACGCCGAATGGGGTGAGCGCTTCTTCCATCTGACTGACCCCGACGGTCACGAACTCAGCTTCGCTCGGCCTTTGCTCCCGGTTTCTGTCCAATAACAGCTCGAAGCGGCTTGCCGTTTCAAGAGGCGCTGGGAGAGCGTATGGTGCTCCGATTATCCGCTGAACCTGGGAGGCAATCATGCAGTTCAGGACAATCGGGCTACTGTTGCTCGGCGCGATGGCGCTGCCTGCCGCCGGGACCGCGCAGACCACCCCCGCTCCACCGGCAATTACACGAACAGTGATCGCCGCAACCAAACTGTCGACCGTCACAGAGGTGCCGCTCCATTTCAAAGCGGTGAGCATCACTCTTCAGCTGGACACGAAGAGCGGCGTCTCGGCGGCCAACGGCATCCTCTACCAGATGTCCGGATCGACCGAGGTCGCGCTCGATGGCGAGGCTAAAACGCTCAACGCCGGCGAGGGGCTGTTTATCGCCGGCGGAAAGACCGCGACGCTAACGGCGGGCAGGGGAGGGCCGTCAATTCTTCTCCACTTCTTCCTTGTCCCCGCTGTCGACGTGGGTCGGCCTGTTGAGGCGGCACCTGCCGCCGTCACAGAATTATATCGCACAGCGAATCCGATCCCCGACCTGAAGCCAGGCGGTTATGATCTCAATCTCACACGAGTTCATATTTCCGGCGCAGATGCCCTCCAACCCGCCACACCATCGGTCAGGAGCGGCTCTGTACTATATTATTTCCGGCACCGGAGCGAATACGGTCGACGGTAAGACGGAAGCACGAGGACCAGGTTCCCTGATTTATGAACCGTACGCCCTCGTGCACCAATGGGGAAACCCAGGCAACGAGCCGTTGATATTCCTGGCTTTCAACATCAATCCGGAAGGAGTGGCAGCCGTGCTTCCGGGCGCACCAGCAAAGAATCAATAGCTAACCGCAAGCGGCCACCGCATCCGGAGCACCGTTCGAATCCACCTGAATTGGCGCATTTAAATCATGGTGGCAACGACCGATCGCAGTCACCGTGTTCTGCGGAACCGGCTTTCTCGGCCGGCGCATCGTTCGGCATCTGCGCTCTCACGGATTTCCTGTTCGGACCGCGTCAAGGCACCCGGATCGGGGGCACAGACTGTTTGGCCCTGATAATCCGCAGCTTCAATCCGTAGGAGCCAACATTCACGACGAACGGTCAGTCGCGGATGCGCTTGCCGGCGCCTACGGCGTTGTAAATGCGGTTACCCTTTACGTCGAGTACGGACAGGAGACTTTTCATTCTGTTCACGTCGAATTTGCCCAACGGGTAGCGGCTCAAGCACTCCGTGCCGGTGTCGATCGGCTCATTCACATTTCAGGAATCGACGCCGATACGGCCTCACAATCACGGTACATCCGAAAGCGCGGCGAAGGCGAACTGGCGGTCCAGGCCGCCTTCGGCGATGCTCTTTTCGTCCGCCCGGCAGTGATGTTCGGACCGGACGATGCGTTTCTCACTACCATCCTCAGGCTCCTGCGCCAGCTTCCGATCTATCCGATGTTCGGCCGCGGCCTGACCAGATTGCAGCCGGCCTATGTGGAGGATGTTGTGGAGGCGATTGGCCGGACCATGCAGCGAGCGGTGACGCCTTCAACGATCTTCGAGTTCGGTGGCCCGCGCGTCTACTCTTACGAGGAGTTTCTTGGGGCCGTTGCGCACCAGGCTGGACTTGCGCCCCGACTGATTCCAATCCCGTTTGCTGTTTGGCATGCGGATGATCTCGTGATCCTGTGCAGAAAGGGCAAAGCCGATGAGGCATTGCATCGACCGCGCGAGATCATTGGCAAGATGAAGCGCACGTAGCGGCATGTGCATGATGTGTGCACCGAGAGGTCAAAGAAAATCAAAAGACAAGCGAAGGGCGGAATTGAACGCGCCTCAGCGCTCTCAACGGCGGACTTACATATCGAGAGCTGTGATCAAGTTCAGCGGGTCGGAAAGTGGGCGATGCCAACTTTGCTAGCTTCCAATTGGTTAATCGCCCGCAAGCTCACAGCCACCCCACGCGCCGGAATCGCCAATATAGCGCCGCGCACGCAATCAAGATCGCGCTCATTACAGCGAAATAGCCGTATTCCCATTGCAGTTCGGGCATGTTCTTGAAGTTCATCCCGTAGATGCCGGCAATCGCAGTCGGGACCGCGATGATGGCAAGCCATGAGGCGAGTTTTTTCGAGACCGCGGTCTCCTGTGCCTGGCCGACCAGCAGGCTCGCCTCAAAGGCAAAGGCAAGAACCTCCCGAAGCGAGTCGATCTGCTCCTGAACCGTCCGGACATGGTCTGTGGCATCGCGGAAGAGCGGCTGCATCGTGGACCGCACCATTGGCAGCTTGTCATGCTCGAGCCTGCGGCAGACCTCCACCAAGGGTCCCACGGCGTTTCGCAGGCGCAGCAGGTCGCGCCGCAGCAGATAGAGCCGCTCGATCTGCGCCGCGTCATCGCGCTTGCGAGCACTTGCGCTTCCGCTAACGAATGGGTTCCCGTCATTGATAAATTGAAGACTGACTGCCCAAACAGACGCGAAGCGTATCTGTTATTCTCCGGTCTTCGTGCTGAGAACAATCTTCCCGGCATAGGGCCAGCCTATTTTACAAAACTGATCTTCTTTGTTCGCCCGACTCTGGGCGGATACATTATGGATCAATGGACAGCGCGATCAATCAATCTGCTCTATGGCAAAACAATCCAACTTACCCAAGGCCCAAGTGTCGCTGAGAACGATCCTGAAATTTACGAGGATTTCTGCCGCAAAATCGAAGACGTTGGGGAGCGATTGCGGTGTTCTCCCGATGAAGCGGAGAGAGCGCTTTTCAGTTCCGGCGGAAGACGTCCGGGATATTGGCGTAGTTACGTCAGATGCCATGGATAGGCGTCGTTTGCGACTGTCACCCATGTCTCAGTCGGGTCAAAAGGCGAAATACTCGCTGCGAGCAGATGTTTTCCGCTGTTCACCCAACAACGGACATCGCTCAATAGGGTCGGCATGTCCGTTCGGTGCCACTCGCGTCTTTTGGCGTTGCAGAAAACAAAGCGATCACAAGGTGCAGAGTGCCGCGGTGCCGGTCGTCGTGGTGAAACTGCGACACCTTATCGGTCTGCGAGCATGCAACCTTTTTACCTTGTCCCTTGGGAATGAGCCGATCGGATGCTTCCCAGGTGCGAACAGCCGAGCAACGCATCAACATCTAACCCGACCGCCGCAATAACGCATGCTTGGACCGGCAGACGCCGCCCAGCTCCTCCGGTAGCGAGCGCCTAAACGGCGTAGACTCACAAAGGCGGCATCACAACTGATTTGGTCGGATTGCCAACATTCCGGCTCTTTTGCTGCCGATGCGAGCGATGGCTCGTTCTTGAGCCGCTTCACCGTCGGCCCACTTGCTGGATCGGCCCGACCCCAATCACACACCTCACCCGCCGCTCAAATCCCCATAGCGCTTGCGGCACCGCTCTACGTCCCTTAAGCGCGGTTACCTTCCTTGGAGGCTTTCGGACGCCGGCCGCCGAACGCGCCGCGAGGTCCTTCAAGCGGCCGGCATCCGAAACCCTTCACAGAAGCGGACTTTGGCGACCGCAATTCAGCGGATGTTCAGCTGTCCGAATTCGGCATCATTCAGCAGATGAGCGACAGTCAGACTATTTCCTCGGGTTGCCGCAATTTGATAACATGCCGTCAGCACTCCGAACGACAGGAGATCGAGAGGGGCTTGCCTTCACCTTTGCTCCGACATGGGAGAGAATCCGTGAGTAACAGTCCCCTTGATCTGAAAACAACTCAACACGTGAGCAATCGCGTCGGACGCCGCGATGTGCTGAGCGGCAGTTCATTGCTCGCTGCTTCGGTACTGATGGGCGGACCATTTGTGCCTGCAACCAGCGAGCCGGCCAATGCTCAGGCGGCGGCTGCAACGTCTAGCGCTGTCCCTGCGGATTTGATCGGCGACATCGCGACCAGTGCCTATATCTACGCCTATCCGCTCATTTTCATGGAAATGACGCGCCGGATCGGCACCAATGTCGCCAACATCAGGACGTTCGCCAGGGCGCCGATGAACCAGTTTGCAAATGTGCCAGCATTTCCTGACGCCACTTTCACGGATGTAACGCGGCCGAACGTCGACACGCTCTATTCGCTAATGTGGTTCGACGTATCGCAGGAGCCGCTGCTGATCAGCGTGCCGGATTCGGGCGGCCGCTTCTATCTGCTCCAGATGTGCGACATGTGGACTGACGTGTTCGACAGCCCGGGCAAGCGAACGACCGGGACCAGCGGGCAGGTGCTGGCGATCGCCGGGCCAGGCTGGCAAGGCCAGCTTCCTGCGGAAGCTACGCTCATTCATAGCCCCACGGCGATCGGCTGGATCATCGGACGTACCCAGACCAACGGCAAGGCCGACTACGACGCGGTGCATAAATTCCAGGCCGGACTGATCGCCACGCCGCTCAGCCAATGGGGCAAGCCGTACCAGCCACCGGCCGGCAGCATCAATCCCGATTGGGACATGGCCACACCGCCCATCGCGCAGGTGGAAAAGCTTAGTCCAGCTGCATATTTCTCGCTCTTCGCAGAACTCACCGCGCTCAACCCGCCGCATGCGAACGATTACCCGATCCTCCACCAGATGCGGCGCATCGGGATCGAGCCGGGCAAGCCCTTCGCGTTCGATAGGGTATCACCGGAGATTCAGCGCGCTCTGACCGAAGCTGGGCCTGCCGCGCTGAACACCATCAAGGCAAGGCTTGCGAAAGCAGGCGTCGCCAAGACAGGATGGCGTACCAATCTCACCGCAATTGGCACTTACGGCGCGGATTATTTGAACCGGGCGGGGATCGCTTATGCCGGTATCGGTGCCAACACGATCGAAGACGCCGTCTATCCGACGGCGTTCACCGATGCTGAGGGCAAGCCGTTCAGCAGCGACAGCCGTTACGTCCTGCATTTCAACAAGGACCAGATACCGCCGGTACGCGCCTTCTGGTCGCTCACGATGTACAACGAAAAGCAGCTCCTCGCGGCCAATCCGATCGACCGCTTTGCCATTGGCGATCGCGACAAGCTCGCATTCAATCCCGACGGCTCGCTCGATCTCTACATTCAACGCGAGTCGCCCGGCAGGGACAAAGAGTCGAATTGGCTGCCGGCCCCGGCGAGTGGTTCCTTCACGATGAACATGCGACTCTATTGGCCGAAGCCTGAGGTGCTCGACGGCACCTGGTCACCTCCGGGGGTGACGCAGGTGAAATGAGGTTCTGTGCCGAGACCGACGACATGGCCGAGTTGGCGACTGGCGCCAATCCGAACGGCAGCGGATCACCATCGCGGAGGTCAGCTAAGGGTCTTGGTTGCGTGATAACGCTCGTTTTCACGCAGCCAGGGTCAAAAACGGTCCTGACGCCATTGAAATGGGATGTCTGCGTTACCCCCGATAGCGACCAAACTGCGGACACCGCGCGGGAGGTCCGTTTCGTGCCTGAAGAACATTCTTCCCTCCTCCAACTAGCTGATCTGATAGGATAACGGTCAGCATTCGGGCTCGCCAGGACGATACGTTTTGACCCCGGTCCCGCCTCTCGGCTTGGGGCGCATTGACGGGCCGTGTCCATGGTGTTCATCATATCTGGCCGGCATCGCTACTTAGCCGCGCTAACCTGTTGGAGTGGCAGCCATGACGGAGAAATTCGTAAGGGGATTTGTCATAGTGGCTTTGGTTGTCATGGTGATGCTTGCCTACGCCCAGAAGCATGAGGGGTGCTTACGCGGGCGCTCGCTCGAAACCTTCAAGCCGTGCGGATCAGTTGGCGTTGATATTTAGCGCTAGCTCGATTTAGCGGCACTTCTAAGTTCGATCGAAGTGGCTCCTGTATTGACCACTTAATCGGAGAGTTTTGATGAGAACCTTCAAGCCGTTGGTGCTGTTAACACTTCTCGTTGCACAACCGGCCTCGACACAGGCTGCGGATTTAAACGGAGCTTGGACGATCGACGCCTCGGCCTGCGGTAAGGTGTTTACCAAGGAGAATAACCAGCTTGCGTTCAAGCAAGATGCTGATCTCTACGCGGGCGGTCTAATCGTCCGGGGAAAGCAAATAACCGGAACATTTCAAGAGTGCGCTGTCAAATCGTTGCATGATGACGGACCGACTTGCGTCTATCCTCTCCACCGGAATAGCCGTTGTCGCTTTGATTGGGTCTCTTCGTCGGGGGCAGATGATTTTCGCGTGAAATAAACAATTGCACTATCAATGAACAAAGGTTGGCTAATGTCGCAGACAGGATCATCTCCGCTGTCAGAAGCTAGTGTCGATTGCCGAAGTTTTCGCAGTATTTCATCAGCTTCACTTATTTTTTCACGCCATTTTGCTTCAACGCCGTAGGCCTTGAAGCTTTCCATCTGCGGCAAATAATGGAAGAGCGCCACAATAACAAACAGCCCAGCAACCAACGATCCGGCTGCAACATGGTCTATCAAAGCTAATCCTACGGCAATCAAAAGAAGGATCGCTGCACAGCAGATCAGTATCCACCGCACAATAAAATTCCAAATTGAGGACATTCAGTCTTGCCTCCTTCACGGTGTCAGCAACTGCTCTCGATGTTGGGCGTAATGCGAGCGCTGAACCATAGCAAGCCGGCGCCCAAGCCCGGGCCGCGCCGCAAGCGCGCAAAGGCTTACAGGATCGTGCGGCGAGCGGCGTCGGGCCACGTCAACCGCGCTGGTCCGTGGTCCGGCACGGTCCCGCCTAACATCTTGCCTCCAGGCCCCAAGGACCGGACCGTGCTTTACGAATCCAGCCGTTCAATCAGGTGCCACAGGCTCCGATCCCGTGCCGTCGAGCCTGGTACCACCCCGTCTCCCTGGATGACTCCCAGATCGTCCGGAAAGACGCCGCCCATGCGTTCGCCGGACAAATTCAAACCCTCATTTTGGGTCGCCGTTGGTCACTATCGAAGACCGTCCGTCGCATGCGACTCCGCGCGCCGATCGTTACCCCCGTAGTTACCCTTAATCAAATTTGTCATAACGATCGCCGCAGCCTAGGAGCACCTAAGTCATTGATCTATTGGCGGAAGGAGTGGGATATCAATCATGGCAAGAAACCCATGCGCCGCAGCAAATTCATCGATCGCGATAGACTCAGGGTTTGGTCAAGGGTATGGCACCTGTCTGAAGGGGCGCCAGCCAGCGGGAGAGGGGCGCCTGCGCGGTGTTTTTGAGGGAGCGGCACCCCTCTTGCGCCCGCCAGCGGGGCGCCTCTCAGCGGACGCCGTAAGGACTCGACTTGCCGCCTTCTGCCGCCGGGGGCAGCGTGTCGGACGCCCGCCTTTTCCTGATTCGTCCTCCTTAAGGAGAACCCGCCAGTGACGCGACCCGCCATGAATGGAGCCCCCGACCAAATCCAAGCGGTGAAGCAAATGTTGGCAGGAGGTCTTATCCACGCTGACGATCCTGGCATGAGTAGCGGTCGCCGCCATGGTAATGCGCTCACCCTCAAAATGTTTACTTCTGATGTCAGTTTGGGACCCAAGTATAACCTTTCTGTCCCTCTTTCATAACGTAGTATCCTTTTCCGGTGCCGTCGCCCCAGGATATAAAGGTCTGCCCGCCATTTGAGCCATAGCCAATTCCGAGGCCGGGGGCACCTCCCGAAACGAGGTCAAGTTCGTTCGTGGTCAACTCATCGCGCGTTTCTTTAGTCCTTTGCAAGATCATCTCTTTCTCCTTCAGGTTGATGTTTAGTTCGGGACCCACGTAAGACCATTCTTTCCTTCCGTCATCACCCAGGTTCCGCCGTTGTCTGCCCATTGTATTTTGGCCATCCCCTTCGATGAGTGTGAATAGTCAATTCCGATGTTGGGGGAGCCTCCTGACGCAAGGCCGAGTTCGTCGATTGTCAGTTCATCGTTGCGTTTTTCCATGGTCTGTCCCTTCAAGGTTGATGCTCACGCCTCCTACGGTGAAGCGCACGGGTATCAATCAGAGAAAGGGGATCGCTACCGTGATCTGGATCACGCGGCCCGCTTCGAGCTCACATCCGGCCAAGCGTGCGACGGCCAAAGTCCACGCCGATCCATGAACTGGAGCGGTACATGCGGTGTCGGGACTGCTCGGAGGTTAGGGGTTATCCCTATAAGCGCAGCCATCTGATAGCGCTGCGGACAACGAAAATATCAGCGAGCGATCCGCCCTCAACGTGGTGGCCGGGCGAACGATGAAACCGATACCAAGAAGGCCAACCCGCACGAGCGTCGCGCTCGTCGCAACGGCTGCTTTTTTAATGGCTTCCCCGGTTTTCGCGGCGGAGAACCGGCATCCCGCGCATTGTTGGTCTTCCCCTGAACCGACCTGAGGTGGCGTATTCAGTGCCCGTTTCGGAGCGGCACCATTGTGAACTGAGTTGCCCTGGTCTCGCAAGGCGACAAAGCCTGCTTGCTCCGAGCGCGGCGGCTAGGAAGGTGCGTCTGTGCCCAGTTTGGTCCCAAAGGCAAACGCTCCTGAGAGGTGAGGTTTGACCGGGACTGAACCACTTTAGGCAAGGGTGAGTAAGCATAACGATTTCTCCGCCATTCTACGCTCCGCGGCGCTCTATGGTGAGCGACCAATCGTAGCCACAAAATGCGCCATGATCTCACCAATGCCATTCCTGATTGGCCGCTTCTGGCGCGAAGCGGCCGTTCAGCCGAGATGCCAACTTCAGCTAAGTGCCGATAGTGTTGCAAAAGTCGTTTTGCTGAAGGTGTCAAAAATTCTGAGGGCCGTAGGCGCGGTTTTCGTGTAGAAACCTGACGGACCTCATCGCCTCACGATAAACTCATTGGCGACTTCGGTAACGCGACTGAGGTTATCCGAATCGTCGATCGCTTCGCGTTTTAAGGTTTCACTAAAAATGCGGACTGATGCAACTTTCGACTTATCTGCCAGTACCTCCATTAGCTCTCCCGGAAGACGGCCTCGATGTTGTTGCCGTCTGGATCCAGAACGAACGCCGCGAAGTAGCCAAGGGGATAGTTGCCGGAGCGGAGCCCCGAGCCACCATTATCTTGGCCGCCAGAAGAAATCGCAGCGCGGTGAAAGTCCTCGACCTCGCCGCGGCTGCCCGCTCGAAAGGCGGTGTGCTGCTTCGTTCCATGTGGGTGAAACACATCGATCCAGAAAATCGGGTAGCTCACGCCATAGCCGACCCCGCCAAGTCCCGGATCGTTGCCGCCGCGGGCCACGGCGAAGGTTTTGGTGATGCGCGCTATCGGCTTAAGCCCTACAAATTGTCCGAAACTGGACAGAAGCATGCGGCGCGCGGCAAATCCACTTAGCACCACCGATTGCCGGAACGGCTGAATCCAACTAGCTTCTGCACAGTGCCGGGGCCTGCAGACCGGGCGCGCAATGTTCCTCGTCGCCAACAACGCAATGTCGGGAGGGCAATATGGGGCGGAGATACCAAAGTATCCTCGAAACAATCGGGAATACACCGGTAGTGCGAATAAATCGTTTGGCACCGCAGGGCGTGAACCTGTTCGTAAAAATTGAAGCCTTCAACCCACTCGGTTCGGTGAAGGATCGATTGGCTCTCGGGGTGATCGAGGCCGCCGAAAAGTCGGGAGAGCTCAAGCCCGGCCAGACGGTCATAGAGGCGACCAGCGGGAATACCGGGATTGGCCTTGCCATGGTTTGTGCGGCCAAGGGGTACCCGCTTGTGGTCACCATGGCGGAGCCATTCAGCGTCGAGCGACGCAAGCTCATGCGCTTCCTCGGAGCGAAAGTCATCGTAACTCCCGCCGCCGAACGAGCTGTGGGCATGATCACCAAGACCATCGAGCTTGCCAGGGCGCATGGCTGGTTCATGACCCGGCAGTTTGAGAACGAAGCAAATCCCGATTTTCATTCGCGCACAACGGCGCGCGAGATAATCGACGATTTTGCCGGACAGCGGCTGGATTATTGGGTTACTGGTTACGGAACTGGCGGAACACTAAAGGGCGTCGCGCGGGTGCTTACCAAAGAGCGTCCCGAAACGAAGATTATAGTTTGCGAGCCGGGAGATGCGCAGCTGCTGGGAAGTGGCATCGCGCAGTCGCGGAACTCGGACGGTACACCGGCGGCACCACATCCGACATTCAAGCCTCATCCAATGCAAGGCTGGACGCCGGATTTTATCCCCAAGCTCACCGACGATGCCGTCGACATGAAAGTTATCGATCGCATCCTGCCGATCTCTGGCCCCGACGCCATTCGCTGCAGTAAGGACCTTGCTACAAAGGAGGGCATCTTTGTCGGTATTACCTCGGGCGGGACCTTCGCCGGCGCGCTCAAAATTGCAGCTGAGGCGGAGAAAGGAGCCAACATTCTCTGCATGCTTCCCGACACCGGCGAGCGCTATTTGAGCACCCCTCTTTTCGCGGATGTATCGGCAGACATGAATGAGGAAGAACTCAATATTTCACGCTCGACGCCAAGTGCTCAGCTTAATCCTTGAGCAGTCCTGACGATCGGGCAACGCATGTCGGCTATTTCGGCTCGCATGAGAACGACAGACGCGGCCTTCGAGGCTGTGAGGACGTTCTTCTTTAACTCACGCTACGCTGAGCGGAGGCTTATGCCTGCCATATGCGACTTCACCCTCGGCAATCCGCACGAAATGCCACTTCAAGGTGTCGTCACCGCGATTAGAGAGTGGGCAATCCCGCACGACAAGAATTGGTTCGCCTATAAGGCGAGCGAGCCGGAGCCGCAGGCCTTTATCGCCGAGCGGCTGGGTCTCGAGCTGGATCTTGCCTTTGAGCCGGGAGACATAGCACTGACAGCGGGCGCGTTCGCAGCCATAATGATCGCCTTTCGGCTCGTGGTCGATGCTGGCGACGAGGTGATCTACTCCGAACCGGCGTGGTTCTGCTATGAGCCGATGCTGCTGGCCGCGAATGCCGTGCCGCGAAAGGTCAATTTGCGGTCGCCCACGTTTGATCTCGATCTCGTTGCAGTCGAAGCTGCAATTGGACCCAGGACGCGGCTGGTGATCGTCAATACACCCCACAATCCGACCGGACGGATCTATAGCAGAGCTTCGCTCGAAGCCCTGGCCGATCTGCTCGAGCGCGCCTCGGCCAGAATTGGCCATCGAATCTTTCTCCTGTCGGACGAGCCTTATCGACAGTTGCGTTTCGACGGGCACGGTTTCACGAGTCCGGCGGCGCTCTATCCTTGGACACTTATCTCCTACAGCTATGGCAAGGTGCTGCTCGCGCCGGGCCAGCGGCTCGGCTATCTCGCTCTGTCGCCCTTGATGCCAACTGCGGATCGACACTCTCTTCGGGCCGTTTTGTTTTCTGCCCAAATGGCCCTCGGCTGGTGTTTTCCCAATGCCGTGATGCAATATGCGGTGCCTGATCTTGACAAGCTCTCGATCGACCAGGTGGCACTAACGCGGCGGCGCGACCGGTTTATGGCGGCACTCTTGAGAGCCGGATATTCAGTTCTTGTGCCTGAAGGTACCTTCTACCTTTGGAGCAAATGGACCGATAGCGATCCGCAACGGCAATGGAACGCACTCGCCGATCGCGACGTCTTCGTCCTCCCGGGTAGCGTCATGAATTCCCCAGGCTACTTCCGAATCAGTCTGACGGCATCCGATGAGATGGTTGAACGGGCGCTGCCGGCATTTGTCGAAGTGGCATGACGGGACACCGTAGGTAGTTTGTGTTGCTTGGTTTGATCCCCAAGCTCGTAGCGAGCCGAAAGCGAGCGCTGGCGCAACAAATCCAGCTCGTACTCGTTGAGGCTGCCCTTGAGCCTGAGCAGCAGGCGGTCGTTGCCGTGCCTCGGCGCATAGATGGTCTCCTGATCGACCAGAACGGTGTCGACCACGCGGCACATCTCGATGAGTTGCTGCCAATCCCGGCTGTTGCGAGCGAAGCGCGAGACCTGGCGGGCGCAAACCGCACCAACCTTACCCAGGCAAACCTCCGCTACCATCCGCTCAAAGCCAGCGCGTTGTACCCCGCCGGCGGCTGAACGACCGAGATCATCATCGATCACTTCGATCTCTAACCAACCGAGCGCCGTCAGCCGGTCCCGCATGGCGTATTGCAGCGCGCTACTCTCGCGATTGTGCAATACTTGATGGGCTGAGGATTGGCGCACGTAAAGAATCGCCTTGCGTTCCAGATGATGAGGCCTGACCTTGTCAGAGATCATGATCAACCTCCTTCGCGCGCGGCGTCGCTATCGTCGCAGCATAGTCGAGGATCAACTGCATCATCAGGCTTGTGAGCGCTGCCCGCGCTTCCGCCGGCAGCTCCGGCCATGCGGGCGCGCTGCTGGCGTCGTTCGACAGGCCGCTCCTGAACGGATCTATCTGATGCTGCGGGCGCGGTCGTCGATTGTGTCGGTACCCTTTCCCTGAGTTTGTCGTCACGCGTGACATGGGTCTCTCCCCGATTCTGGTCGTGAGAGGCTCTGGATGCGCTAGAAAGCAGGACAGCTGATGGCGTTTGATCTTTCAACGCCAGATCGAGCAGCGCAGAGAGCGCCGCAAGTGCCTCGATGCTAACATACGGTTGAGCTGCCAAAAGCCCGGGGTCAGGGTGTGCCGTGCGGTCGAACATCCATGCCGGGACTTCAAGCCACCGATCTGCTTGCGACCCTTCTAGCGTGCAGCGGAAGACGACATAACCAGCTTTGTCGACTGTCTCAAACCAAGGATGATGCCGATAAAGAATCTCGCGAAGAACGGTCCTGTGGGCGTTCTCAAACCTCGTTGTACAACTCCGTCAGAACGCATCGGTCGTTGGACAAGGATGCGCCGAGTTTTCGTCCAATTCAACAGATCGGAATCATTCGTTCACACCCGATCCTCGGTGGGCTCCACCATCATTAGGTCCGGGTTTGAGTTTTCGGTACACACAGGGTGTTCGACTTGAATGGCGAGGCCAAGACGGCCAGGATGAAACACAATAGTTCGATCATTCCGCCAGCTTAGGCGATTCCATCTTCTGCCGGTGAATTTCCGTAAGCCGGCGTCCTTGTACCTCACCGGCAACCCAGGTCCAATCCAAAATAGTATACGCCCTGCTATCTCTGAGTTCGCGCGGGTGGCTGAGGGTTGTTTGCCGGATTACTATCATGTTTTGATAGTTTTTTAATCTGGCCGTTCTCCACCAACGGCGTCAGGTCGGCTTCAAGCGCGTCGGCAATTTCCTTCGCGTAGACTTCTTGATCGTCGACGTAAAGCGAAAATGATTCTATATATTTTGCTCTTTTTATAGGATCTTCGATCGTCGCCTTGGTCCATTCGTAAAGATGATAGTCTTCAGTTCCCACCCTCTCCGCCTCAGCTACATACTCAGCAAATAGATCGAACTGGCATCTCAACTTTGCGCGGTTTTTGGCCAGCACGCTAGACAGCCCCTTGAGCTTTTGGCTGCCCGGGTCGAATTGCGCAGCTTCGGCGAGGTGCCCATCGAGATAGATTCGTATTTGATACTTCCATTGTGCGCTCATGCGTATACCTCCTGGCAATCGTCGTCGGCCCGAACATTATATTCACAAATCGAGAACGCGGCATCGCGCAGCTCCGCGTCTATCTGCGGTCGCCCTCCCAATGGGCAGGAGTTCCGACGCCAGTAGCAAGGAAAGCCCGCCTCGTGCCAACGCACGAGCGTCTCGGCTGGATGACTGTGAGAACCTGCAGGATTGATGGGAACCAGCGATACAGCTGGATGAGGAACCAGCGATCATGGTTCGTGAACCGGACGCGACCATGCAGGCTACGCCTCAAAACAATCAACTGATGTCGAAGCACCGCGTTCTCAGCTTGAAGCCGTAACTTCGACTTGAATGGCGAGGCCAGGACGGCCAGAGCGAAACAGAACAGCCCGATCATTCCGCCAGCTTAGGCGATTCCATCACGTCATCAACTCGGATAAGGTTTTCGGTACACACAGGCCGTGCGTGCAGCTGATCGGCGGATTTGATCTCGGGGCCGTCGATCGTGGATCTTCAGCATCAGCACAATCGCGCAAACCTTCGGAATAACGAGCGAAATTATCGCAGTGACAATCCTGTCTCGGTGGGCAGACACATGCACTTGCTCGGCCGTCGCGACGCCAAATTGGGGCTTGCGAGGGAAAGGATTTTCCGGCTTGATGTTCCTATCGAGGTCAACTTTCGCGGGTAGGCCGAAGCGCAGGCACCGTTCTTTGAAGCTACGCGGGCACGGTTCACGGTTGCCGTGGGCGCTTCGTCGGAAGCTGGATCTGCCGATGAACATTCTCGATCCGCAAGGCCCGATCGCTGCGGCCGACAAGCAGATCCTGATCGACTCGATCGCGATCATGCTTGCGATCGTGCTTCCGACCATCGCCGCGATCTTCGCCTTCGCCTGGTATTTCCGTGCATCCAATACGCGTGCGTTCCACTGGCCCGACTGGGAATATTCCGGCCGGCTCGAGCTCGTGGTCTGGTCGATCCCGGCGCTGACCATCATCCTGCTTGGCGGCGTTGCCTGGATCGGCTCGCATCAGCTCGATCCGGCAAAGCCCGTTGCCGGGACAGGGCAGGGCGTCACCATCCAGGTGGTGTCGCTCGACTGGAAATGGCTGTTCATCTATCCGGACCAGCGGATCGCAAGCGTCAACACGCTGACCGTTCCGGTCGGCGCGCCCCTGCATTTTCAGCTCAGCTCGGCAAGCGTGATGAACGTATTCTTCATCCCGCAATTGGGCAGCATGATCTACACCATGAACGGCATGGTGACGCGGCTTGAGCTGCGCGCCGACCAGGTCGGCAATTATCAGGGCCTTTCGGCTCACTTCAGCGGCGACGGTTTTCCGGACATGCTGTTCGACGTTCACGTCGTCTCCGCGCCGGACTTTGCGAGCTTCGCCTCCAATACGGTCAAGAGCGATCGTGTCCTGAACGGCGACAGCTACAGACAAGACCTGCTCAAGCAATCGGTGCCGAAGGACAAGACGGTCTATCGGCTCGACGACCCCGAACTGTTCATGGCGATCGCGACCCAGAAGATTCCGCCGGGTCCTGGTCCGCAAGAAGCGGCAAATACCGGAGCTGGCAATGTTCGGTAAGCTGAGCCTGGCGGCTATTCCCCTCGACCAGCCGATTCCGCTCGTCACCGGCGCGGTGGTGCTGGTGGTGATCCTGGCGGTCCTGGCCTGGGTCGTGATCGCCGGCCATTTGCCCTATCTCTGGCGCGAGTGGATCACCAGCGTCGATCACAAGCGCATCGGCGTGATGTACGTGTTGCTTGCAAGCGTGATGCTGTTGCGCGGCTTCGCCGACGCCATCATGATGCGCGCGCAGCAGGCGCTGGCCTTCCAATCGAACGGCTTTCTGCCGCCGGAGCATTACAATCAGATCTTCTCGGCGCACGGCACCATCATGATCTTCTTTGTCGCGATGCCGTTCGTCATCGGGTTGATGAATTTTGTGGTGCCGCTGCAGCTTGGCGTGCGCGATGTGGCGTTTCCGACGCTGAACTCGGTCGGCTTCTGGTTGACCGCAACCGGCGCGCTGCTTGTGAATATTTCGCTTGTGGTCGGCGAGTTCGCGCGCACCGGCTGGCTGCCCTATCCGCCGCTGTCGGAAATGACCTATTCGCCCGGCGTCGGCGTCGATTATTACACGTGGTCACTGGAAATCTCGGGGGTCGGCACGCTGGTCGCCGGCATCAACCTCGTCACGACGGTGCTGAAGATCCGCACCAAGGGCATGAGCTACATGCGCATGCCGATATTCTGCTGGACTACGCTCGCCTCGAACCTGCTGATCATCTCCGCGTTCCCGATCCTCACCGCGACGCTGGCGATGCTGATCCTCGACCGCTACCTCGGCTTTCATTTCTTCACCAACGAGGGCGGCGGCAATGTGATGATGTTCATGAACCTGATCTGGGCCTGGGGTCATCCAGAGGTCTACATCCTGGTGCTGCCGGCGTTCGGCGTCTATTCGGAGGTGGTCTCGACGTTCTCCGGCAAGCCGCTGTTCGGCTACCGCTCGATGGTGCTCGCCACCATGGCGATCTGCGTCATCTCCTTCACCGTGTGGCTGCACCACTTCTTCACCATGGGTGCCGGACCCGACGTCAACGCCATCTTCGGCATCGCCAGCATGATCATCGCAGTTCCGACCGGGGTGAAGATTTACAACTGGCTGTTCACGATGTTCGGCGGACGCATCCGCTTTACCACGCCGATGATGTGGTCGATCGGCTTCATGGTGACGTTCATCATCGGCGGCCTGACCGGCGTGCTGGTCGCCGTGCCTCCGGCGGACTTTTTGCTGCACAACAGCCTGTTCCTGGTCGCGCATTTCCACAACGTCATCATCGGCGGCGTGCTGTTCGGCGCATTCGCCGGCTACACCTACTGGTTTCCGAAGGCCTTCGGCTTCCGCCTGCAGGAAGGCTGGGGCATCGCCGCCTTCTGGTTCTGGCTGATCGGCTTCTATGTCGCCTTCTTTCCGCTCTATGCGGTCGGCTTCCTCGGCATGACGCGCCGCATGCAGCATTACGACGTGGCGGCGTGGACACCCTGGCTGCACATCGCGAGCGTGGGCGCAGGCTTGGTCCTGATTGGCATCATCTGCCAGGTCACGCAGCTCGTCGTCAGCATCCGCCATCGCGAGGAACTGCGCGACCTGACCGGCGATCCCTGGGACGGCCGGTCGCTGGAATGGGCCACCGCCTCGCCGCCGCCGGCGTTCAATTTCGCCGTTATGCCCGACGTGACCGGCGGGGACGCCTACTGGGAGATGAAACGGCGCGCGCGCACGGAGGGCACGAAAGAGGTGGATTATCAGCCGATCGAGATGCCGCGCAATTCGCCGACTGGCTTTGTCTGCGCGTTCTTTGCGACCCTAGTGGGCTTTGCGCTGATCTGGCACATCTGGTGGATGGTAATTGCCGGCCTCATCGGTGCGTACGCAACCTTCGTGGTCTTCGCCTGGCGCGACCATGACGAGTACGAGATTCCGGCCCAGGAGGTCGCGCGGCTGGATCGCGCCAACATTGCCGCGCGCCGCACTCTCGTCACTGCCGCGGGGGGTGCGTGATGTCGATGGCAGCCGTGGCAGACGGACATAGTGCGCGTGTGATCGGCCTCGAAGACGTTGGTCATCCAGGGCCGGCGCCGAAAAGAATCATCACCGGCTTCGGCTTCTGGATCTTCCTGCTCAGCGACATCGTGATGTTCTCCTGCTTCTTCGCAGCCTATGCCGTGCTGTTGGGGCAGACGGCGGGTGGCCCAAGCGGTGCGGAGCTGTTCAACCTGCGGAACGTCGCGATCGAGACCGCTTTCTTGTTGTTGTCGAGCTTCGCTTGCGGCATGGCGAGCATCGCGGCCGAGGTGCGCAGCCCTCTCTGGTTCCAGATCGCGATGGCCGTGACCTGCCTGCTTGGGCTTGGTTTCCTTGTCATCGAGTTTCGCGAATTCGCCGATCTCATCGCGCGCGGCGCAGGTCCCTCGCACAGCGCATTTCTGTCGGCCTTTTTCGCGCTGGTCGGATGCCACGGCTTGCACGTTTCGGCCGGCATCCTCTGGCTGTTGACCATGATGGCTCAGGTGTTTGCCAAGGGCTTTCGCGCCGATATCCTGCGCCGCTTTCTGTGCTTTGCGCTGTTCTGGCACGCGCTCGACATCATCTGGGTCGCGATATTCTCGGTCGTCTATCTCCTGGGGAGTGCGGCATGAGCGACAGTCATGGATTGCCCCAACAAGCCGATCTGGCCCCCGGCGATGAGGAAGTCGTCAGCGTCAAGCTTCGCCTGCTCGGCTATCTCGTCGGCCTCGGGCTTGCCGTCCTGCTCACCGCGACATCGTTCTTCATCGCGGGAACCGATCTCGTCTGGCAACCCTCGATTCCCGTTGCGATCATCGTGCTGGCGATCGCGCAGATGGGCGTGCACCTGGTATTCTTCCTGCACATCACCACAGGTCCCGATAACGCCAACAACGTACTGGCGCTCGCCTTCGGCCTTCTGATCGTCTTTCTGGTGATCGCAGGGTCGCTGTGGATCATGGCGAACCTCAATCACAACATGATGCCGATGGACCAGATCATGCAGATGCAGCGCTGAGTCGGGTCCGCAACATCCAAGCAAAAAGGGGCCGCTGATCAGCTGCCCTTCCGATGTTGGTGTTGGTACCGGTTCCCATCGTCTACTTGGGCGAGACGGACAACAAGCTCGCGGCACGATCGAGTTACGGAACGGGCTATGGATTGCCCGTTCAGCCAATCGCGAAATTCGGTGTTGCGAGCCCGGGATTTGCGTTTGCCCAAATGATGGAGTTCCAGAGCGGGCAGGGATCGCGCACAAACGCCGGTTTTTGGCGAGCTATGACAATCCAGCGCGCCCGGCGACAAGCGCCCATTCCGATCGTGCAGGTGGCGGTCACGAAAATCCGGCGGCATCAGAATTTGCAACAGAACCGGCTGTTGATGCGCGGTTCGGCGCGAAATGGAAAATGGATAGGAGCTGATATGAAAGACGTTTTGAGGCTCACCACGTTCACCATCGGAGGGCTGTGCTTCGTGATGTTCGTAACGACCGTAAAGCCGGACGCCATCAGTGACGAGGTCTCAATTCTTAACAAGGACTGGTCCTCCTCGAAACGGTCGAAGTGAAACCTTAAAGCGGTCGATTGTTCGGCAAGTTGTTCCGACGACCCACCGACTACGGCGAATGCGTGCTCCGGCTGCGGCTGCAAACCGCCAACCCCGTCAGTATCAATATCGTTTGATTGCCTGCTTCTGGCGCAAAGCCACCCATTCGCCGATATTTGGTTTTTGCATCGTTCGGCCTCATTATACGCCTTGATCGGTTTACGGAACGAACTTGCGGAACCCAGGGAGGACTGACATGACAGTTACGACGGAACGCGCGGTGCTTGCGGGCGGCTGCTTCTGGGGTGTGCAGGATCTGCTGCGCCGGTATCCGGGCGTGATTTCAACCAGGGTGGGCTACACCGGCGGCGAGGTGCCAAACGCGACTTATCGCGACCACGGCAATCACGCGGAAGCCATTGAGATTACCTTCGATCCGAAGACGATAAGTTATCGAAAGCTGCTCGAGTTCTTTTTCCAGATCCATGATCCCTCGACGTTGAACCGCCAGGGCAACGATCGGGGAGCGAGCTACCGGTCCGCCATCTTCTATACCAACGACGACCAGAAGCGGATCGCGGAAGACACCATCACCGATGTCGATGCTTCCGGCCTTTGGCCGGGCAAGGTTGTCACCGAGGTGGCCCCTGCGGGACCGTTCTGGGAGGCCGAGCCCGAGCATCAGGATTATCTTGAAAAATATCCTGACGGCTACACTTGTCACTTCATTCGGCCAGAATGGACGCTGCCGCATCGAGCGAAGGAAGCTGCAACAGGCGCAAGCGGAGTTTCGGCCGCGTGACTCTCACGCCAGTGCATGACGTCGAATGCAGACCATTCGGGATTGGCCGCTCCTGGCGCGAAGCGGACATTCGACCAATCTGTCCATGTCGGCTAAGTCCCAAAAGGCGACGTGGCGGTACATGAAGTATCTCTCGATTGACTTAGGGGTCCCCGGGCACAATCAGAACCGACGTTGCTCCTTGCGGTCCGAAGTGCCAGTCAATGGCGCCGCCGAGGCTCTTAGCGCCCCGCTGTGCGATCCGCGGTGCGATCTGACCGCGAGTGGGACTATAACTGTTGAGTGGAAAGCAACGCGCAGCGACGACCCGCGACAGGACGGAGAAGAAATCTGGACAAAGAGGCCGGTTGAATTCGACCGCTCTCTTCGCTTTTCCGACACCGAGGTGCGCCGGTTGAGAGTACTCCCTCATGGCGAAACCATATAGCTGTACCCGGCTGTCTCTGCGGAGCTGACTGATTGGCCGCCACCGGTCAGCCCAAATCAGTTTTCTGGTATCATTGCCAGAGCAGCCGAAAGAACAGCGGCGCGCCGGTTTCCGTGTTCGTTGGCTTCGATCACTGCGCCCATGTCGTGACCAGTGGCGAGATCACCAAGTTCGCCTCTCCTCCTGGCACAGTGCGCGACTTCCGTAAGAGGCGCGGTTCCACGCGAAGTCCCGGTTCTGCCGGCCGAAGCGGACCTCTAGGTCGGAACGTTGACGATCCCGAACGATGGGCAAGCCACCAAGCACTTCTCCGGAACGATCAGCAGTGGTGTCTCCGGCTGCTCCGTGCTTCCGACAGGATGACGACAGCACGCAGTCAAGGCGCACCGCTTGGCGTCGACGTACGGTCGCCCCGTCGACGGCGGTGACGTCAGCGACCACGCGCGCGGCAAAGAAACACGGCGTGTCGGCAAAGGCTTCGATTGCCGCCAAGTCCATGCTGTGCCCGCTAAGCGACCCGGAAGCACCGAGTCGCCGTCCACCTTGCATCGGTTGCGCGGGCTGCGGCCATTGCGCGACCGATTGCGCAGACGTCGCAACTATCGGGGACTTCGCCAACACCCGTGACGCGGTCACGCCGCCGTCAAATGTGCCGCCTGACACCTTCGACTGCTCAATCTAAATCGGTGCGTCCCGCGGGCCGATCGCGGTGGCTTGCTTACGTGGTGATTACGCGCGCCTTTTTTGGGCAGTAATAACGTTGTGAGACCCGCAGATTTGAACTTGGCAGGCCGCACCCCCGCCGAGCGCGTAGTCACACGATGATGTTGGGGCTGAATACGATCTTGCCGACCAGCGTGATGCGATAACCCAGCCGATAAAGGTAGGCGTCACTGTCCCGCACGGCGGCATCGACTTGAATTCCCGAAAACAAGTTGTTCCTGGCGGCATTGGTGAAAAAATCGGTCGCCGTGAAATATGGGTTCGGGCGGAAGACATCGACCGCAAAGCCCGAATTGATCGACTCTCCCTGATTGTAGATCGAACTGACCGTCGAAAACGGCGCATGCTGTTCGACCTGAAAATTGCAGTAGTAGTTTGAACCGCTCGTGCCCGGGGGCAGCGGAATGCCGTAGTGTGCGGCTGCTTGCAGGATCGGCCCACTGAGGTCTGGCATGATGAGAATGGTTTCTCGGCGCCATTGCGCGGTGGTCACGCCTTTCATGTCGATGAGCACCACGCCTGAAAGCAGAAGCTCCCACGTTTGATCTTGGATCTTCGTCGGTTGAGTTTGGCCGACGGCTGTCGCGACGGGCGTGATCACCCAGTTTTGCGCGGCGAAACCTGTGGGGTAAATCATCTCAGGAGCTCCAAATGTTTCGACGTTGGTCGAACAGATGCACTTGCCGGAATCATCATCTTCGAGCGCCTCACCGTTCATCGGCGTGGGCCGCAGGCTCCCGCCCAGAGGCGCGCCGGGGTAGTTGATCTGACGGTCATGAATTGAGAAGTGGAGATGGTCGATCAGCGAATTGCCGGTATCGTCCATCAAGCCAATGCGGTTGCCCGTATAGATCGGCATCATCATCGAGGGAATGATTTGCCCTGGTCCCTCCATATGCAGATAGCGCGATGTGTAGCGGTCGATGTTTGTGGGATCGTTTGGGTCGCCATGCTGGATCTCGACCGTGTTCGAGTCTGTGCTGCTTCCCGTTGGGGTGCCGTCTGACACAAAGCTCACAATGCCGCTGCGCGGGGTCAGGACAGGTGTACCGCCGCTGATATTGTCGTACGGCACGAAACGGCGATACTGCGTAAAGTCGATGGCGAAGGCCTCGTCTTCGTCGTGTGTGCTACTGTCGTTATAGTAGAAGCCCCGCACACCGAAACCGCAATCACGTAAGGAAAGCCCAAACGCGATCCCAGCGGCCACTATCGCACCGAACGGCCAATATGTAGCCGCCACGTAGGCGATAATCATTTGGTCTCTGAGAAATGGACCAAGTCCACCCGCCGCAAAACACTGTCCGTCGGGCCACGGCGCTAGCAATTCAAAGGGCAAAGGCTGGTTCGTCTGTAGAGTGGCCGGCCGCCAGTGCTCGAGCCAGAGTTCATTTGGTGTCGCGATGCCACAGCCAGTGCATTGCCACCCACGCGGTGACCGCCGGATCAGGAATATGACATCGCCGGTAAACCAGCGACCCCGCCAGCCAAAGGTGCGCAGGTACTTCTTGTCGCCACGCCCGATGAGCTTGCGATCGACCTCGATCGATCCGCTACCAAGATCGCTGCACAGCTGCTCAAGCAGAGCTTCGGTCTCGAACGCTGTGTGTCCGCCAAGCGGTCCGATCTCGAAGTGGGTCGAGCTGATTAGACGGCGAAGTTGTTCACCATTGCGATGCGACAACGCAATTTCGATCGCATCGACTACCTGCTCGGCCGTCGACTTAAGCGCGTCGTCAGGCAGCGAAAGTCGTGCAAGTCCACGTCGCGCGAGTTCGGCCGGATCGTCGGTCTTGAACGATTCCGCTTTGTTCGCGACCTTTTTGTAGAGGTCGGCCGCGCGCTTGAAATCGCGCGCACCTTCCATGATCAGTCCGGCCTGGAAGAGCGGGTTTGGATGTTTTGGCGCACGACGCGCCAGGGCGCGATAGGTCTCGATTGCCGTCCGCGCGTCATTGGCAAGTGCCGCAGTTTGCGCCTTATGAAGGAGTGCCCCTCGGACCCCATCAATCGAAGGGATCAGTGATTGATTGCTGGTAAGGGCTTCGATGGCCTTGTCATAAACGAGGAGCGCTTGCGTTCGATTGCCGTCCCGGGCGACATTGTCAGCTGTCCACAGCCAATAGGCGCCTGCTGCGGGTGATTGCGGCTCGCGTTCGATCGCGGTTTCGAGCGCATTGTTAGCATTCGAACACACGCCCTCACGACGCTTACCCATCACCTGAGCGGCCAGGTGCCGCCATTCATGGGCCGATTTGGCATCAAGTGACCTCGGCTCGAAGATATCTGGTTTTGGACCTGCTTTGCGCATGCGCTTGTCCGCCAGTATCCAACAGCTTGGCCGGTGCTCCCTCAATCAGGGTGGATCCCGGCTGACTTCGGCGGTAAGCCAGAAACTATCACAGGTTAATTAATTCGACAAATTGCCGTCGACCCAATTTCAATGGTGTGACCACTCATCGGTCCGGTCCGCAGTAGGGCCGTCAGCTATTGCTGTCCCCATCCCTCATTTCCTATTTCCCGTCACGATGTAGCCAGCGGATAATCGGCTCGCCGCGATAGCCGCGCTCGAGAACGATCCAGCAGAAATCACGCTTACCGTCTTTGACCTCGCCGCCGGCCAGCACATAGTCGCCGGGCGGCATCGAGGGCCGCGGCGTCAGCAGCTAGACCCGCCGCAGCTGCAGCTCGCGCAACCAGGATGCCGCCGCGTTGAGACAAGGAACCGGAAAGACCAGCGCGACCTTGTTGGTACCGATCGCGAACGCGTGCCGGGCAAAGGCCTCGACGTCGCCGAAAGGCGGGTTGCCGACAACCGACGCCGGCGCCGATTTGCGCGTCAGGAAATCCTGGATTTTGCAACCTGGATAGCCGCGATCGATCAGGTCGGCGGCAAGGACACGATAGCCGGCCGCCTTGGCAGCGTCGGCAACCCGCCCGGTGCCACAACTAGGCTCGAGGATTGCGGAATCGCGATCAAAGCGCTCGACGTCGGACAACCGCTGACTCACCCAAGGAGGTTCAAGGTACCAGTCATTTGGATCGCGATCCCAGATGTGCGAGTTGCTCCGACGTTTGCTCATCAGTCTTCTTCCCAATACAGGCGAACTCGGCCGGCCTTGAGGTCCTCGACGGCGGCCGCGGCGCTTCCATGGGCTTCCACCATCTCCTCGTAGATCAGCTCGAGGTTTTCATCGTCGATCGCATCGATATGATTCACGATTTCGATCATCAGCCGAGTTTCATCGCTCATCTGGGTATCATCGCGAAGCATTTTGCGACCCTTCTCGGTGAGACATCGCAATACATCGTCGGGAGGTTTGGTCATGTGAGCCTCTCCTTGCGGGCGCGGGCGATGAGCTCCGCCGCGTTGGAGGCGACCTCAAAGATCGAACTCCATACCGCGTTCGCTCATGTACTTGTGCCCGGTGTCAATGAGGATGCCTCGTTTGCGGTAGTCTTCGGTTATCTCGATGACGTCGGCTTCGTCCTGCGTCTTGGTGAAGAATGACCCCACCATTCAGCCGGCGGGGCCATTCATCAGGTGGCTCCATTCACACGTTGTCGTCGGCTGTGATATATCCAGCCTTGATGGCGAATGATCTCGGGATGATCGTGATTCCATTCTGATCGATCACGTCGATCTTCCCGGCTTTTATTCCGCGCCACACCGAAACATGCGAAATACCCAACAACGCGGCGAACTCGCCGACGCGGAATCCAAGACGCTGATTCACGGGAATAGTGACGACCTCGCGTGCGGCGTCATCATCTTCAGAAGAAGTATCGGAACGCGCGACAGCATGACGTCCACGCGGGCGCGATGGCGGCTTGCCATCGAGCTTTCCATAGCGGGGCAGCGGCTTGGTGTTTGACTTGGTGTGAGGCTTCGCCATGTGCCATCCTTTTCCAAGATGACACTGTAGATACACGCATTTCAAAGCGTGTCAGCACACAACGAGGTTGAGGAAGTACCCACTACTTCTTCAACGTCCGCAATCTGAGGGCGGCGTTCACGGACCACTTCGAGCAGCTGAAATGCGTGGCCGTCTTGGCGACGGCATCGCTCGGCGACATCCCACCGCGTTGAAGCTGGAGGCAGTAAAGTTTGATATCGATGGGATTGGCTTGCGGCTTGCGGCTATTGGGCGCTGATGGAGTCTTGAGATTGCGAAGCAGCAGATCACACTCATCAGCGGTCAGCGTGATACCTGATGCTTCGCTGCCAGCCTTCAGCCGCTTGCGGATATTGTCGATCATCTCGCAAGCGTACTCGAACGCCGCCCAATCGTCGCGCGTCTGTGTCATGACCGCAGCGCCGTCACGTTGCTGACCTTGGCGGCCGGCTTGCTTTCGCAATAGGCTGCCCATGCCATCATCAAGCGGCGGCGCTTCTCGAACAGGTCGCCGCGCTGATACGCCGCTTCGGTCTTGTCGCCGATGGCGTGTGCCAACGCAGCCTCGATCACTTCACGCTGGAAGTTGCTGCGCTCTGCAGCCCAGGTTCGGAACGTGGCGCGGAATCCATGCGTCGTCAGGTCGCCGCGCTCCATCCGGCGCAACGCCGTCAACATCGCCATGTTGGAAAGCGGCCGGCCGCGCCTTGCGCCGGGAAAGATGAAGGCACCGTGCTTCGCCGCCTTCATCTCCTTGATGATGGCGAGCGCTCGATCACAAAGCGGAATCCTATGCTCGCGACCACCTTTCATTCGCTCGGCCGGAATCGTCCACACGCTGCCGTCGATCTCGGACCATGCCGCGTTCAACGTCTCACTGGTCCTGGTCGCAGTAAGAATGCAGAACTCCAGCGCCAGCACCGCGACGCCGTATCGCTTGCGCAGATCGCGCATGAAGGCGGGGAGCTCGGCATAGGGCAGGGCGGCATGATGCTCGACCTTGTGAACCTTGCCGCGTGCTGGCAACAGTTGATCGAGATGGCCGCGCCAACGCGCAGGGTTTTCGCCGCTACGATGTCCGCGCGCCTTGGCCCAATCCAACACACTCTCGACGCGGCCACGAACGCGATGCGCGGTCTCGTTTTTGCTCGACCAGATCGGCTCCAGCACCTTCAGCACCAAGCCGACGCCGACGGCGGCGACATCAATTTTGCCGAAGACTGGTGTCGCATAGGTCTTGAGCGTCGCGCCCCATTGGCCGGCATGCTTGTCGGACTTCCATCCGGCGCGGTGCGCCTCAACGTAGGCTTCGGCGCACTGGTCGAACGACATTGCCTTGGCTTCGGCGAGCAGGGCGGCGGCAAAACCCCGAACCCAGATCGAACCCAGGCGCTAACCCAGTGGGCGGCCTATAGAAGCGGGATGAGATTCAGTCCGCAGTCGCACATGGAAATGGCAAAACGCCTGGACGAGCGGGCGAAGAAGAGCGACGACCCGAAAAAGGTAAAGAAGATCGCGGCGATGGCAAAAAACACGTTCCGGCTACTGGCGAGACGGGCGGCGAAGCAGGGCGCGAAATCAGGGTAAGGGCGGAGGCCGGCGACAAGCCAACAGATAACCCACGACGAACCCAGCAGGTAATCCAAATGGTCATTGGTCCCTCGTGAGCATTCGCTTTCTCCTATGGTGGGGGCTTGCGGTCCAGTTCATGGTGGCGGTTTAGTGCCTGCATCACGCCAATCCGAGCGAACATCGTCGCGCCGCCCTGCGTCGCCACCAAGATCAATGCTTCCGTGGCCGCCTGCCATTCCGGAGCCTCGTGCTCGGCCTTCGGCAGTTTCGTGATGTAGTCGCCAGCGTCCCGCAGGGTGACAAGCTGGCGACTGTCGGGCAACGATATCGGCGGGCTCGGAGCCCTCGTGGTCGTCAAATAATCCCGGCCCTGCTTTTTTTGTCCGTTCTGATTTCGCCACAAATCAGCCTCACGTTCGATTTTGGCCACCCCGGGGAGTCTTGGTCAGACCCGGCGTATGTCGTCCGCAACTCACCGCGCGCCGGGCCGTAGAGATCGGTCGCGTTCGGCTCCTGAAGTAGTGCGTAAGTTTTCCATAGCTAAGGGAGTATTGAATAATGGTACAGTTCACTACTAATGGTAAAGTTTTGGAGTTAGTCGATGTCGAACATGACATTGCCAAGGCACTGGCAAACAGCCCGCCGCCGCGCGATCACCGTCGAGTAGATTTTGCGCCTGCGATACGAGCGCAAACGCCGCCGATGCCTCCATATGTTGAGCATCACGCCGATGTTGATCAGATAGGCAAACTCACTGCCGAAGCCGTGATCTCACAATATGAGGGCGCTGTTAAAGCCCTTGAAGCGATGGGTACAACGCTTATCGATTGTGTGAACCGCGCGGAGAAGATGGCGGCTGGATGCAAGGATGCCATCACCTACGTCAAAGACACTGCACAAAAATACCGCGAAGAGGCGAAGCTGATCTTCGACCGCATCGAACAAGCATCGGTGATGACCGCCGAAGTTAGATCGGTCTGCGACGAGATGCGAAAGAAGATAGAGCACCCCGCGCAATCGGCGTGAGCCAGTGGATGGTTCGTACCCGCCTTTCTTCCTTACAAACGGAGAGGAGGAAGTCAGCGCGGATTCGGCGACTCACGAATATCGCTTGGTCTAGTCGTATCCGGTGGGCGTGATCAAGGGCGCACGCGGTCGCCGTTGCGTCACCTCCATACGTCGCACTGCCGGTCCACCGGTCACTCTTTCGCGACCAAATTGTTCTGGCCTCTTATGTCAACCCAAATGCCGGTCTGGAGACATGATTGAAACCTGGGCTCACACCTTTGACCTTGCCGAATGTCCGGATTTGTTCGTTCATGATTTTCACGCACGCTTTAAGGCGGAAGGTACAGGTATCTTTCGCGCTCACATTCACGACAGGCATAGCAATACCAACAACAAGAAGGTAGAGGGCCAATTTCGTCATGACTTTCCTCCCTTTTTAGGTACTGATCGGCATCCGCCCATCTGTGCGCTCTTCTCGATGTGCCGCTAGGCCGCTGCCTGATCTTCCTTGTCGGCCCCACGGGCTACAATCTTCAGCGCGTCGTCAGACAACGGCCGTTGCAGCGCCTTTGCCTCGTCACAGGGTGCGCGCATCCAGACATCGCGCTCTTCGTTGGTCGTCAGGATCACCGGCATTGCTTTCGAGTGGATCGGTTCGACAACCGCGTTGGGCGCGGTCGTCAGGAAACCGTAGACGAGGTGGGGGCCGGGAATCGGTTTTGACTTCGTGCCCCGGTCGCCTTTGAACTCGGTCCAGATACCAGCGAAGGCGGTCAGCGGTCTGTCATCGTTATGCGCAAACCAAACGACGTCTTTCTTCTTGGTCTCCGGGTTCGGCTCCGGCGCGTACTCGGCAAAGCTATTGAACGGGACCAGGCACCGGCTTTCTCGTTTGAGCCAGCCCCGCCAGTGCGGCGACGAGGTGTTGCGGATGTTCGTGACAGGTGGGCCCCCTGTGCGCGGCGGTGGCGGCATGCCCCAGCGCATCATCACCAACTCGCGTTGGTCACCTGCATTGCGCACGATCGGAGCCGGGTAGTCAGGAAACACGCCGGGCATCGGCGGCAAGTTGCCGACGTTTCGGTTCATCACGCGGAACAGAGCGGCGATAGCGGCTTGATTCGTCGTGATCGAATAGAGATTGCACATTGACAAACCCGTGGTGTGGTCATGCCTGTCCGCCCTCAAATTCTAGTGGCATTGCCCATGCTCGCAAAGGCCGCTGTAATCTCGCGCCATGAGCACCAAGTCTCGCCAGACGATCTACGGCGGTCGGATCATGGGCGCCGAAATACGCGCTCAGGGCGCGCGGGAGGCGGCCAAGCGGGCCGCCCGAGATGCCGATCGTGCCGAGGCCGAAGCCTGGTCGATCCGCATGGAGGGCTACGGCGGGCCGGCGCAGCCGTCATCGACAATCGGGCAATGTCTCAACGGCGGGCTCGGCTGGCTCGAAGTGGAGTGCAATCGCTGCAAGACCCGAGCGAGCTTGCCGCTGGATGCCATTCGCCGGCCGCGCGACACGCCTCTATGGAAGCTCGAAGCATCGTTGAAATGCCGATCGTGTATGAAGGGGCGTCATGCGCCGCCTGTCCACATTATCAAGCTGACCGAAGGACGCGAGATCACACCTTACAAGTGGGTGCATCCAGGTGAGGATCGGTAGTCTGACGGCCTGAGACGATAGTTGTTGCGCTTGTCATGTAGCGGCGGCTCTGATGGTCGCGGTATCAGCCGATTTCGAAGCCTTCAACCGACCGGAGCTCCCGAGGTCCTGGTTTCCGTCGCATCTCTTCTTAGGATCGCCAAATCCAATGGAGTTGGGTTGTCGATCATTATGTTGAGAGGGAGTGGCTTTTCAGTCATTGAAAATGCTCCTGCTGCGCTGGCGCACCGATCGGGCTCGGGTTCGGATGGTCCATTCGACTGCCGAACACATCGGAATCCAAGCTATTGATGAACCTCAGGCTCGGGAACGAGGGGAGGGCCATCGATGTGCGGCGGCGCGAGCCGTAAGACTTGTTGCTCGATTTCATTCCAATCGGGCGTAAGCGACCACCAATCGAAATTGTCTAGACTGACACCGCCTCGGTCTTCCGCCGACAGGCGCACGCAAACAACAAGGCTATTCGACTTCCTGACAAATAATTCGCGCTCGGCGCCAGTGCGTGTTGCTCCATTTTTTCGCACAAGTTTAGCTGCGATAAGGTGTTGTTCGGCAAGAAACTGCATCAGTATTTCCGTGACGGATGTTATTTGCGGCGCTATGTCAAAACGCCTCGCGGGCGGTTTTACGATTGCCACTCGTCCGCTTATTTTTAGCAAATTACGCTGCGGTTCGAGGTAATACGATCCTGAACTCGGTGAACTCGCCGGGCTCGGTCGCAACCTCTATAGACCCGGAATGTTGCTTGACGATGATGTCATGACTGATCGAGAGGCCAAGGCCGGTGCCCTCGCCAGCCGGTTTGGTGGTGAAGAAGGGATTGAACATCTTTTCCAGCACCTCGGGCGGAATCCCAATACCATTGTCCCGAATCCTGATCTCCACGCGGTCGCCAAGGCTTTTGGTCCGAGCCACAATGTTTGGCTCGAACCCACTGTCGCCTTCCTGGCCTTGGCGCTTCGTTGCCGCATAGAATCCATTCGAGATCAGGTTCAGCAAGACGCGGGTGATCTCCTGGGGAAAAGCCTCCACCTTACCAGCGGCGGGATCAAAAGATCGCTCCAGCGCAATCTTGAAACCCTGCTTTTCGGCGCGGGCTCCATGGTAGGCAAGATTGAGGCTTTCCTCGACGATCGCATTGACGTCGACCGACCGACGTTCGCCGGAGCCTTCGCGCGAATGCAGCAGCATGTTCTTAACGATAGAGTCCGCGCGCTTGCCGTGCTGCACGATCTTTTCGAGGTTGTCGCGAAGGGTATTGGCCAATTCCGCGATTTCTTCACGCGTTTTCTTGTCGGCCGTCACCCGTCCGAGCGTTTCCTGCAACTCGTCGATCAGCTCAACGGAAAGCCCGGAAAAGTTATTGACGAAATTGAGCGGGTTCTTGATTTCGTGGGCGATGCCGGCGGTAAGCTGACCCAGGGACGCAAGCTTCTGCGTTTGAACGAGGCGGTCCTGTGCGGTTCGCAAATCCTCAAGCGATCTGCCCAGTTCACGCGTGCGCTGCTTCTCCGCCTCGAACAGCCGCGCGTTTTCGATCGCGATCGCAGCCTGGTCGGCAAAGGTTTCAACTAGCTCGATTTGCTGCGGCGTGAACGGTCGCGGCTTGGAGCGCCCTAAGACCAAGGCGCCTACGGCCACGCCTTCGCACGTCAGGGGAACGCCAAGAAGGGTTCGAAATCTACCAACTTTCTGTCCTTCAGTGTATTCGTATTCCGGATCGGCCAGAACGTCTGCAATATGAATGGTCTTGCCCTCTGTCACGGCACGACCGGAGGCGGTACCCGGCCCTGGCACGATCGGATTGCTTTGGAGAAACTCATGGAAGCCGGGAGAATACCCGTAGCTCGCGACTTGATCGAAGATTGCGCCGCTCAATCGCGGAACCGATGCCATGTCTGCCTCACACAGTTCCGCGGCCAACTCAACCAAAGTGTTGAGCACCGATTTTAGGTCAAATGTTGAGCGACTGATAATCCTAAGCACATCGGCAGTCGCAGTTTGTTGCTGCAACGACCGCCGCAGCTCATTAAGCAGGCGCGTGTTCTCGATGGCGATGACGGCGTGCGCAGCGAAAACCTTTAGAAGGTCCTCGTGTTGTTTTGGGATGGCGCCAGGCTCGGCCCATGCCGCGACGATGGCGCCCAAGGGAACGCCGTCGCGGAGCATCGGCACCGCAAGTAGTCTTCGCCACGAAGCGACCGCCGCATGTTCGCGATCGTAGTCCGGATCGGATTTGATGTCCTGAATATGCAAAGGCGCTTTTGCCAGTATTGCCCTGGAGGAAAGCACTGAACGATCATTGATTCGTACCGGATATTTTGTCCTTGCTGCCTGAAGCTGCTGCGGTGAGAAGCCGTAACCTCCTGCAAAATGTACAAGCTCGCCATCGAATGTATAAATGGCCCCGAATATGCTGCCGCAAAGCAAGACAAAGTTGCGCAAGATCGTATCAAAAACAGGCTGCACGCCGGTGGGCGAGCTGGAAACGATGCGCAATATCTCCGCTGTAGCTTTCTGCCGTTCCAGCGCCTCGTTCAGCTCGCGGGTGAGCCGCGCGAGCTCCTGATCCTGGACAGCAACAGGGGAACTGCGAACGTGCACGGACTTTGGCCCGTTACGAGGCTTAGGTGATTTCGAGCCCTTGTCGGTGGAAACCTGACCGTGCGCTTTGGGCACTTTACGTTTTATCGCGCGTCCACCGCTGGCCGGTCTTGTATCGCGCCGCCGCATTTGCCGCCTCCAGCAGTAGACCAAGTAAATAAATCAAAAGCCTAGCACGCTGAGGCTAAGGACGGCGACGTCGGCTTGGGGGTCATTTTCAGACCTCGGGGCGTATCCGAGCTAGGTCCGTTCTTTCCCCAACAACAGACCTGAGGCGATGCGGCAGCATTTCCGTTTGGTGCCAGCAGCGACGTTCGATGCGTCGACTACAACACCTGAAAAACATCTAGCGTTCGTGCATTCACAGAAAGCGAGCCGCTGGCGATCGAGCAGATGCCGTTCATCCAGCTGTATTTTTCTGAACTCGTCTCGAAGTAAGGCGTGGTGCGGAAATAGTAGGCTCCCGGATCGACAATCTCGCCTTGATAAAGGCGATCCATGACTTCTTTCGGACCATGGCGAAGTCCCTTCCAGGCCGCGTAGATTTGATGGTTGTCGTTGGTGTCGAGGATCAACCGCGCGTCCACCTCCATTACGTCGTCGCGGCGGATGAGCGACCAACCCCCGCCGCCTGGCAACACCTTGCCCTTTAGTTTCGGCCCGTCGAAGCTGCCGCCATCAAAATGAAACATGCGTCGGCGGCCGTAGGGAGTATCGCCGAGACTGGATACTTGAATTTCGAGAGCGAGCGTGAACAGAAACCTGGTGTTTATCTCCGGCATGGAGGGCTCCTGATGACGTGCGCCATGTGCTGCAATGCCTAAGCCTAGCACTTTGCAATCGGGCGGCGAGTGAGAAATGGCAAACAAGCGGCCTCAGAAGCTGGTCAGGCCCCATGTCTCAGTTGGGTCAAACTGAGAAGTCTGCGTGGGCCACCGGGAAGTCGGCTTTACCTTCAAGAACGGACATCGTCAGACCGGCCCGGTTGGTCCGTTTCGTGCCAGATACAGATATGGCCTCAAGCCCAGTACGAACGGGTGCTCGACGAGGCTATCGGACCACCACCGCAGGCGGAGGAATGCAGGTGTTCCGGTTCGACTATGTTTCGATCAGGGCTTCGCCCGGAGCGTAGGACCGTTCAGCGCCCCTCAGCGCGGGCGGCGAGCGCCCGCATGGCCTTGTCGAGTTGCTTGCCCAACGGCCCCTTCATCAGACCCAAGAGCGGGAGGAACACTGACACCGGATCGAGGTAAGTGGTGTAGGCGACACGGGTGCCGCTGTGGGCGGGTTCTATGCGGCAGTCGTCAAGCAGGGCACGCACGATCCCCGGGCTAACTGCGGTGGCAGTGAAGGCAAACCGCTGGCCGGGGTTCCAGACGATGAATAGTTCTTCAATCTTGCCGCCGGGGAAGGTCGCCAAGCGCCGGGTGCCGACGCCTTCCCGGCGCGGGCCAAGCACCTCCTCCTTCTTCAGGAGGGGGAACCAGTCCGGCCAGCGTTCGTGGTCTGCCAGTATAGCGAAGACCGCCTGTGGCGAAGCCGTCGTCGTCACCGACCCGGAGAACGAGACCGGTGCCCGCTCGATCCAGTCGAGTCCTTTCTGCTCTAGCGTTTTCATGCACCCACCTCCAAGATTTACTCTTGACGCGCCCCTTTTCCTGATCTGGCTGCCCATGGCCGGGAGCTGCGGTAGTCGTTCGGCACGTACCGGATGCGAGCTGCAAACAAATCCGATTGAACACTCCAACGGAGCCGAGTGCCGCATCCCGTTGCATGAGCATAAGCGGCGTCGCGAATGACGACTATGCAGAAACGGCGCATCAGCGAGAGAATGTCGCGAGCATCCGTGGCCGTTTCTCGACGGCGCTTCAGAGCGTCTGCTCTGGGCGGCCTGATGCTGCTTCGAGCATCGTCAGGGTTCGGAGAATGACTGTGGATGTCCGATGAGGGTCCAGACTGTGTGAAAAGTCCTGGGAGCGATTGCGATGTCCGCTTTACCTCAGCGAACCGACGTCGTCAGCGCGGCTGGTCACGTCGGTTAAGTGCCAAAGCACAAAGTCGCTGCGCTCCAGCCCGCTGCGCGGGAGCAAGAGCCGAGAGACTGGTAGCCGATGGAGAGGACAGCGATAGCAGGGTTGCCTCGATCAACTGGCGTATTGTCGGCGTGCAACGCATGATCAAGAACAACAGGATCATCTGAAGCCAGCCACCCTTTCACGACGAACCATCGACCCGGCCTATAACGCAAATACAAAAAAGCCTTGACGAAAGCGCCAGCCAGGTTGCTTGAATGTGCCGTGTATATTTCTGCTCGCAAGAAATTGATTCAAGCCATGCCACTGAATGTGGATCAACCGTTTAATCGCGCAGCAGTTGTAGGATGTGCCATTTCTGCTACGTGCAACTATTTGAAATCACACGGGCCAAAAACATTAAATCCCCTCTTGGGCAACAATCGTGCCAAATCGCTTAAGTTGTGCACGCATTCGAAGTCGCTACTCTTCGAATTTCCTAAGTCGAGCACCTCTTACAAATCCCCATAGCACCGGCTGCACTGCCGGTGCCCCACATCCCGCGACTTCGTGCCTTGGCGCTTTTCGGACGCCGGCCGTCGGAGCGTGGGGATAGTCTCGCCATGCCGGCATCCGAAAACTATACAGGAACGGACTCAAGCACCGCAGCAAACAGCATTTCTATTCGATCACCTCATCGGCGCGGGCGAGGAGCGCGGGCGGCACGGTCAGGCCAAGCGCCTTAGCGGTCTTGAGATTGATCACGAGTTCGAATTTGGTGGGCTGCTCGATTGGAAGATCGGCGGGCTTTGCCCCCTTGAGGATCTTATCGACATACTCCGCAGCACGGCTGAAGGTATCTGCGAAGCCGGCCCCGTAGGTGATGAGGCAGCCGGCCTCGGCATAGGCTCTTTCGCTGACTATCGTCGGTATCCTTTCCTTTGCTGCCAATTCGGCAAGCCGGGTTCGCTCACCGAAGAACATCGCGCTCACCTGGATGACAAGGGCATCGACCCGCGGTTCGAGCATCGACCGAAATGCGCTTTCGAGCTCCTTTGGACCATGCACATTCACAACCTGCAGCGATATCCCAAGGGTTTTGGCTGCCGGTTCGGTTTCGTGCTCAGCAAGCACGCTCGAGGCATTGCCGAGATCCACCAGGGTGGCGATGCGGGTGAGGTGTGGGATTAGTTCTTGGAGAAGCCCCAGCCGCTTTGGCGCTAGCTCCGATACCAGCGTGACGACCCCGGTGATGTTCCCAGTTGGCCGGGAAAGGCTGCTTGCGATCCCGACACCCACCGGGTCGTTCCCCGTTGCCATGATGATGGGGATCGTGCTTGTCGCCTGCATAGCGGCCTGTGCGGAGGGTGTTCCCGCGGTCGTGATAATATCGACCTTCATTTCGACGAGCTCTGCCGCGAGAGCTGGGAGGCGGTCGGCATTGCCATCCGCCCAGCGTTGCACAAAGGCAATGTTGTCGCCTTCGACGTAGCCGAGTTCCCGCAACCGTTGCCGAAAGATGTCCCAGAGATGCACGCGTTGGACGTCTGGGCGGCTATACTCCAAGAGCCCGACGAGCCGTCGTTTGCCGGGCGTCTGCGCGAACGCGGCTCCCGGCCAGACAGCTGCCGAGCTGCCGAGCAATGCAATGAACTCGCGCCGTCTCATGGACTTTCCCCCCCGAAGCCTGATCGAGCATCTTCTAGGTTATCACTTCTCCGCTGGCTGGCACAGGCAAATGGGCTCGCTCATGTCTCAGGAGGGTCAAACTGAGAAGTCTGGGTGGGCCACCGGGAATTCGGCTTTACCTTCAAGAACTGACATCGTCAGACCGGTCCCGTTGGTCCGTTTCGTGCCATAAGCAGACCCGGGGGTGCAGCAACAGGCAGGAAACTAGCACTACAGTTGCAAGTTTTGGGTGGTTCTGAATCAATGGGCGACCATGATTCGGGATTTGATGATTGGTGGAGCGTCGGTCGAAGATACGCTGACGCTGTGGGCTTCTTTGTTGCGAGAGGCCAAGCAACGAATTCGCCCGCTGTTTACGCAGGAGCGGGTCGCGATCTCGGCGGGGCAGTTTCTCGATGGACTGTTGGGCAGCGAGCCGCGCAAGACGGGTTGGATGAGGGCGGAGGCGGCCGGTGATCAAGGTCCGTGGCGCCAGCAGGCGATCCTTGGTCGGGGACGGTGGGATGCCGACGCGCTAGGCGACATCGTACGAGAGTACGCGCTGGAAACGCTTGGCGATGAAGACGCGGTTCTAGTGATCGACGAGACCGGCTTTTTGAAGCAGGGCAAGGCGTCGTGCGGGGTGGCACGTCAGTACACTGGATCGGCGGGCAAGATCACCAATTGCCAGATTGGCGTATTCGCTTGTTATGTGTCGCGGCATGGCCATGCCTTGATCGACCGTGCGCTCTACCTGCCAAAGGAATGGACGGACGACCGCGTTCGCCTGAAGGCAGCGCATGTGCCGCGCGATGCGGGCTTTGCGACGAAGCCTAAAATCGCGCGTCGCATGATCGCTCGCGCGATCGCCGCAAAGGTGCCGTTCTCGTTCGTTGCGGCGGACAGCGTGTATGGCACGGGAGAGATTGAAACCCTGCTGCGCAAGGCGTGCAAAGGCTATGTTCTGGGTGTTGCGTCCAATCACGTGTTCTATTCCTGGGGCAAGGGGCAGCCTGTCGCCGGCACCGCCTCCGCGATCGCACAGAGCCTTCCCAAGCATGCCTGGCGTCGCCTGTCGTCCGGCGAAGGGACCAAAGGTCCGCGCTGGCACGACTGGGCCTATCTCGAGCTTGCCGATCTCGACGGCAGTGAATACGATGATGACCTTGCCAGGGAATGGACGCGAGGTCTGCTGATCCGCCGCAACATTGCCGACGGCAGCCTGGCATTTTACTCCACGTGGTGCCCTAAGGGCACGTCCATCCAAAAGCTGGTGTTAGTGGAAGGCCATCGCTGGGCCGTCGAGGACAGCTTCGAAACGACCAAGAACGAGCTCGGTCTTGACCACAACGAAACCCGCTCCTGGCATGGCTGGCATCGCCATGTCTCACTCGTCATGCTTGCCTTTGCCATAATGGCCGTTATCCGTTCTCGGGCCAACACCGCGCCCAAAAAAACGCGAACGCGGGCTCGACCGAAGCTTCGTTCTTAATCCGCTGGTCGATCCAGGAAGTCAGGCGCATCGCCATGAAGCTCGCCCAGCGACGCATCTCGCATGCATACTTACTTGCTTGGTCCTCCTGGCGCAGGGCTCATCAAGCCAACGCGCGCAGGGCCCATCTTAAGAAAAAATTGCAACTGTAGTGCTAGTTTTCCCCACCTTTGGCTGCCGCGCCAACAGCCTATAGTGCGAGATGCGATTTTGCGTGCCGTGACGTAGAACATCAAAACGAAACGGAGCAGCCGATGACCGATTTTTCCGAACTCATTAGCGGCGTACATCGTGACGGCGACATATGGACAACGGACGTTAGTGAGGATTGGCGGCAAGGCCGAACCCTCTTCGGCGGACTTTCTGGGGCGCTGTGTTTGGAGGCGGCAAAGCGCGAGTTCATCGATTTGCCGCCGCTGCGCTCGGCGCAGTTCGCGCTTGTAGGTCCGGCGGCCGGTAAGATCGTGGTTCGGCTGTCGATGCTGCGTCGAGGCAAGTCAACCGCGTTTGTTAGTGCGGACCTTTTCGGCGAAGACGGGCTCGCAACGCGGGCGACTTTCGGTTTCGCCGCCCCGCGACCTTCCGCCTACAATTACGCGATAGACGCGATGCCGGAAGTCAAGACGCCGGAGCAAAGCACGCCTTTTTCGCGAAAGGTCAACTTTGCACAGCATTTTGACAATCGGCTGGGAGGCGGAAATCTGCCTTTCAGCAAGGCGGCTGATCCGACTATGTTACTTTGGATGCGCCATAGGGATGAAGCGCTGACACCTTCGCCAACGGCACTTGTCGCATTAGCCGATGCGCCGCCCCCTGCCGCACAAGTACTTTTCGACCAGCAAGCGCCCGTCAGCACCATGACTTGGGCGTTCGATCTTCTGACGGACGACCTTGAGACTGAGGGTGGCTGGTGGCTTATCCGGGTGTCAGCTGAAAGTGTGTTGAGCGGCTATTCAAGCCAAGTAATGACTGTTTGGAGTTCGACCGGCAAACGGGTGCTGGTGGGTCATCAGAACTATGCGGTGTTCGGCTAAAACCAAGGTGTTTTGCCAAATATCCGCTTTGGGTCATAGCACAAAGTCGCTGCGCTCCAGCCCGCTGCGCGGGAGCAAGAGCCGAGAAGCCAGTAGCCGAGGATAGCGCTAGCGCTGGAGAGCTCCGTCCTGAGAATCGAGGGTGTGTCGTCAACCTCACTCAGAATGGAGCTCCCCATGAGCGAGACCAACATTGTCAGTCCGCTGCGTCAGAGAATGATCGAAGATATGACTGCGCGCAAGCTCGCCGCACACACGCAGCGCAGCCACCTCCACAGTTGCAAGCGGTTCGCCGCCTGGCTCAAACGCTCGCCCGATACGGCAACGCCCGACGAGGTGCGCCAATTCCAGCTGCACCTCATCGAGAGTGGGACGAGCATCTGTAACCGCAATCGGATTATGACCGGGGTGCGGTTCTTGTTCCGCGTCACGCTACGTCGCCACGATCTGGCGACCGAGGTCTGGCACATCAAGGAGCCCGAGAGGCTGCCACCGGTGCTGAGCCCTGAGGAGGTCAAACGTGTTCTGACCATGGCGACGAGCCTGAAGGCGCGAGCGATGCTAACGCTGGCCTATGGTTGCGGGCTGCGGTCCAGCGAGGTGGTGCGGCTGCGAGCGGGTGATATTGACAGTGAGCAAAAGATCATCCGCATCGTGCAGTCGAAGGGCCGCAAGGACCGGCACGTGATGCTGCCGAGGGAGGTCCTCGATCTGTTGCGGCAATGGTGGAAGGTGCGGCCGAGCGCTTATGACGCCGGCGTTGCCCCGGAACACCGCTGGCTGTTTCCAGGTCGCAGTGATCATCGGCCTCTGACCACGCGTCAGTTCGGCCGACTATTCAAGGAGGCCGCGAAAGCCGCGGGGCTGCGCAAGACGGTCTCTCTGCATTCGCTGCGCCACAGCTTCGCAACTCATCTACTCGAGCGCGGCAGGGATATTCGTGTGATTGCGGCGTTGCTCGGACACGACAGGCTCGAGACGACAGCCCGCTACAGTCGCGTGGCGATCGGAATGATTGCTAAGATCGAGAGCCCACTCGATACCCTGAGCACGCCGCGCCGCAGGCCTACGAGGCGAGACCGTGAGGAGCCGCCGGCGCCCTAGCGCCGCCAGCCATGGCTCGACCAGCTCTCGAGGTCGCAGATATCTTCCGCGATCACGGCCCTGCTTGGCGTGAGGCCGACCGCGGGCATGTGAGCCTCGGCCAATTGAAGGTGATGAGTGCAATCGAGCGCTGTCGCACGGCGGCGCTCGGCGGGCATGTCGCGCGTTGCGAGAACGCGGCATGCGGCCATACCGAGATCGCCTACAACTCCTGCCGCAACCGGCATTGCCCGAAGTGCCAGGGTGCGGCTTCACGCCGATGGCTGGCCGCGCGCGAAGCGGAACTGTTGCCGGTGCCGTATTTTCACGTCGTATATACGTTGCCAAGCGAGCTGCGTGACATCGCCTACCAGAACAAGCGCGTGGTCTATAACCTGCTGATGAAGGCGGCGGCCGAGACGACGCTCGCCATCGCAAGCGATCCCAAGCGCCTCGGCGCGCGGATCGGTGTCACCGCAGTACTGCACACCTGGGGCTCAGCGCTCACCCATCATCCGCACATGCACATGATCGTGCCAGGTGGAGGCCTTTCGTTCGATAACGCGCGATGGGTCGCCGCGCGCCCCGACTTCCTCATCCATGTCAAGGTGCTGGCGCGCCTGTTCCGCGGCAAGATGCTGGCCCTGCTCATGGCGGCGCACGATGACGGCGAGTTGAAGTTCTTCAACAGCCATGCCGGACTCGCCGACAAGAAAACATTCAAGCGTTTCATCGCCCCGCTGCGGCGCATCAAGTGGGTGGTCTATTGCAAGGCGCCATTCGCAGGGCCCGAGCAGGTACTGCGCTATCTCTCCCGTTACACCCATCGCGTCGCCATCTCGAACCGCCGTATCGTTGCAGCCGATGACGATGCGATTGCATTTCGCTGGAAGGACTATCGCATCAACGGCCCCGACCGCTGGAAGACGATGCGGCTTCACCCGCACGAGTTCATCCGCCGCTTCCTCATCCACGTGCTGCCCAAAGGCTTCCACCGCATCCGCCACTACGGGCTCTTTGCCAACGCCAACCGCGCCGAGAACATCGCGACCGCCCGCGCACTCCTCAACGTCGCCCCGCCTGCCGCCGACCCGCAACAGCCGCCGGATATCGCCACAGACACGCCACGTGTGCTGCCTTGCCCTTGCCCGCGCTGTGGTGGCCGCATGATCGTGATCGAGACCTTCGCGCCCGGCTGCGAGCCGAGCTGGCGCCCGATGCCGAGCAGGATCGACACATCATGACCAAGACCTCCCGTGAGCGTCGCGAACTCCCCGTTCTGATGCGCTGGCCTCACGCCGGCAACGATTTCTCTCGCCCCAGTCACCGCGGTCAACGCACCGTGCGTTCGTTGGTTAGTTCCAAGCGCTTGCCCAGACGCCTACCACACGCTTCCGAGCTCACCAGCGTGCAGATCCGCCGGCCGCATCCTGTCGGCATCACATTCACCCCCGAGCTCAGCGCCGCCATCAAATCCCCATAGCGCCCGCTGCCCCGCCGGTGCCCAACCTCCCGCGACTTCGTGCCTTGGCGCTTTTTGGACGCCGGCCAGCTCAGCCCGACGAACGCATCGTCATTCCGGCGTCCAAAAACCTACACAAACTCGGAAGTGGCGATGAATTTGCGGAGAGTCCGTTCGACCCTGCATAACGGACATCGACCGGCTTGCCGTTCGTGTCCGGCCTATACGGAAAACCTATCGAAATCCGCTTGAAGGGAAGGGGCGTTTCCAAGCGTTTTCCTTATCGCATTTAATATATACGATGGTTTCGTGAGTGGGCAGGAGGACTCCATGAAGCGCGTCGCGATCTACATTAGAGTCAGCACCTCGAAGCAGGATACTGAAAATCAACGGCGGGAGTTGAAGGCGGTAGCGGATCGATCCGGCTGGAAGATAGTCGCGGTCTACGAGGATGCTGGTATCAGCGGCGCCAAGGGCCGCGACAAGCGCCCCGGCCTCGACGCGATGATGAAGGCGGTGAATGCCAAAGAGTTCGTCGACATGGTGGCGTCGTGGTCGGTGGACCGGCTCGGTCGATCGCTTACCAACCTGCTCAGCATTCTCCAGGGTCTCCATGAAAAGGGGGTCGGTCTATTCCTTCACCAACAAGGACTCGATACGACGACGACCGCCGGTAAGGCGATGTTTCAAATGCTCGGCGTGTTCGCTGAGTTTGAACGGGGAATCATCCGGGAACGGGTAAACGCAGGTCTGGCTCGCGCGCGCGCGAACGGCGTGAGACTAGGACGCCGTCGGGTTAAGCCGTCGGTGGAAGCTCAAATAGTTGAACTGAGGGCCAAAGGTGATGGCATCCTCAAGATTGGCAAGAAACTTGGTATCGGCACCAGCGTCGTCCAGCGGGTCTTCAAGGAAGTACCCTTGGAAGCGCAAATTAACTTGATCGCGCCGCTTCCCCCAATTCAACCCCTCGCTGCGAACTGGCCCTTGATTTCATCCATCAGCGGGCAAGCCGTTTAGACCTTCCCCGTGGGGGACTTTCACCTCCTATTCTTTGCCAGCTTCCTGGCGCACTCTGAGATGGGTCAAACTCGGACCTAGGGCCGCGTCGAAGCTAGGTCCGTTCATCCCCTGGTAGCGGACGATGTGTGTTTGGGTGCCATCACGAGAACATTGCCATCGCAATAAACCGGCTTCTATTATCTTGGCAAACGTCGCCTCGAAGAGGAAGCCCGGGAAAAAGCCATGCACGCACTCTCCTTGGTTCTATTTGCTGCGCTAATGTCCCTCACCAGCGAGGCCGTGTCTGCGCAGACCGCAGATCGAACTATCGATGAGATTAAGGCGGAAACGATTGCAAGGGCGCAGACCGGGGCCTACCCGGCGCTGGGTATCCAGCCGAGCGACGCCGACGCTGCGTTCAGTCGCATCAAGACCCGCGACCCCGACGAATGGGCCGCAGCCTGGAGTGCAGTCGCTGATGGCTACATGGCAAAAGCAAAGGCCGCGAGTGACGCTAGGGAGGTCGATGCAAGCCTAGTGCGTGCCTGGCGTCTCTATTATTTCGGGCAGTGGCCGGCGCCGACATCTGCCGGCAAACGAGCGGCTTACCAGCGAGCCATCGACGCCTATCTTCAGCATGCCAGGTTTTTCGATCCGCCGCTCGAAGTCGTCCGCATTCCATTCGAGGGTAGCGAAATCGTCGGCTACCTGCGGCTGCCCGCAAATGCCCCTCGCCCGGTGCCGTTGGTGTTGGCTATCTCTGGTTTGGACAGCCGCAAGGAAACCGTTGCCGAGACCTATGCGGCGGCCTTGCCACAAGGCATCGGATTCTTTGCGGTCGATAGTCCTGGCACCGGGCAGGCGCCCCTCAAGGCAGGCGAGACTTCCGAGCGGATGTTTTCGCGCGTCCTCGACTATCTCGCGACGCGACCGGAAATCGACAAAAATCGCATCGCTGTGCATGGCCAGAGCTTTGGTGCCTATTGGGCAGCGAAGCTCGCGCACACCGAGGCCAAGCGCTTGGCTGGCGCTATCGCCCAGTCACCGCCAATCCACCGTACTTTCCAGGCGGATTTCTTCCGTAGCCGGATGTACACGCGCGAATATCTGTTCGACCTCCTTCCGGCCAGCTTGTTCGTCTACGGCCTGAATTCGACCGACGAACTGCTCGCGTTTCTGCCGAAGATGTCGCTGCAAGCCCAGGAATTGCTCGGCAAGCCGACGACGTCCATCTTGGTGGTAGGCGGAACGAAAGATACCCAAGTGCCGATCGATGATCTCGAGCTACTGATCAATAGCGGCCGCGAGCCGCGCGAGGCATGGATCAACCCGGCAGGCGGACATATGGGGCGCACGGCCTCGACTTGGCCGGATCCGGTGATCTTCCGTCAAGTAATCCTGCCGTGGGAAGTACGACATCTGAGCCAGAAGCCCACTGACTGAAGCTGTTCTCGCACTAAGTCCGTTCACCCCTCAACAACGGACATAGGCGCCTACGGCGACATGTCGGTTTAGTGCCAAAACCGGACTTAGTAATCCGGAGTCCCGCCCACATCAGGCGAGCCAATTAACTGTCTCGACCAGTCAGGTGCTTGGCACGAGCCGTGAGGATGATCTTCTCGCGTGTCGCAGCTGCGGGCTTCACTCGGGTTTTTGTGAAGGGGAGACACGCATCGGAGGGCCTAACAGATCGTGCGCGAGCGGCGTTGCCTGCGGGGCTAGGATCTCGAAGGTTCGCTGCTGGTGTGCCGGCGGCGCTGTCACCAAGCGACGGGCTCCGGCTAGAAGGGCCAGCAGCAGACCGACTGCAGCCATAAAATAGAACACGCCGTCGATGTTGAAGCGCGCCATCACACTTGCGCCGATCAGCGGCCCAAGGATCGAGCCCAGCCCGCTGACCAGGATGAGCTGGCCGCTCACTGCAACAACCTGATCGGCCGGCATTTGGTCGTGTGCGTTGGCGACACAGACCGGGTACATGGTCGACATGAAGCCGCCGAGCAGCGCGGCGGCGGGCAAGATCACCGGGCGAGAGTGCGGCAAATTGACCACCGCGATTGCGGTGGCCGCAAAGCCAAAGCTCAGCATCGATAACACGATGCGCCGGTCGAATTGATCCGACAGTCGGCCGATCGGAACTTGGAACGCGAGCCCGCCAAGCACGGCGAACAACATGAAGGTCGCGATCGTCTCGCGTGCGATGCCTTCATCCTGCATCCACGCGGGAACGAGCGAGTAGAAACTGGCGCTGAGCAGCCCGCTCACCATGCAGCCGGCGAAGGCAATGGGCGCCGCGCGGGACAATTGGCCGAACGGCAGCGAAGTCGACGTGGTCACGCGGGGCGGTTCGGCCCGCGTCGTACTCACTATCACTAGCGCCACAGCGAACAAGACAGCGATTGCATTGAAGGGTTCTGCTGTTTCAACCTTGGCGTGGCCGATCAGCAACTGTCCCAACGCAAGTGCGAGGAACGTGCCGAACATGTAGGCTGAGAAGATCTTCCCGCGCTCAGTTGGCTCGGCCTTGGCGTTGAGCCAACTCTCCGTGGCGATGAAAAGACCAGAGCAACCAAAACCGATGACCGCACGCAGGATCGACCAAGCGAGCGGCCCCGCCAGCAGTGGCATGGCCGCGGTCGCGGCGACGACGATCCCTGCGAGGGCCGCATAGGCGCGGATGTGCCCAACCCGTTCGATGATCCGTTCGCAACGCAGCGCGCCCAGTG
>CAVYLU010000026.1:0-366103 GCA_963769365.1 uncultured Alphaproteobacteria bacterium
ATACCAAATCTCAGCAATTGTGACTCGTTGACGATTCCCAAATCAGTTTCGCTCTGATTTATTGGTGGCGAACGATGGAGGTTCGTCATGTCTATTCCAGTGTCGTTGCGCGGGGACTTCAAGGCATCGCAACTGCGCGCGCTCGCGAGGAAGACGAAGGATGGCCCGCAGGCTCGGCGGCTTTTGGCGCTGGCGGCGATTTACGAAGGGGCGACACGCACCGACGCGGCGAAGATCGGGGGCGTGACGCTGCAGATCATCCGGGACTGGGTGATGCGGTTCAATGCGCGGGGTGCTGCCGGCCTGCTTGACGGCAAATCGCCAGGTCAACCCTCGAGGCTCAATGATGTGCAACGCCAGGCGATTGTGCGGATGATCGAGAGCGGCCCGATCCCGGCGGTCCACGGTGTCGTGCGCTGGCGGCTGATCGATCTTTCGCAATGGATATACGAGGAGTTCCGCATCACGGTCGCCAAGCAGACGCTGAGCCGGGAGCTTCGCGCGATGGGTTACCGCAAGCTGTCGGCCCGCCCCCGTCATCATGCGCAAGCCGAGGGAGCAATCGAGGATTTTAAAAAAAGTTCCCAGCGCGCCTGGATGAAGTCGCGTGCGAAAAAGCGGTCGATGTCGGGAAAATAGAGATTTGGTTCGCGGATGAAGCGCGCATTGGTCAGAAGAACAAGATCACCCGCAGGTGGGCCAAGCGCGGCACTCGCCCGAGCGCTCCGCGGGATCAGCGCACCGCATCGACCTATATCTTCGGTGCCATCTGCCCCAAGCAGGGAAAGGGCGCAGCTCTGATCCTGCCCTCCTGCAATACCGAAGCGATGAACCTGCACCTCGTGGAAATCGCCAAGGCGGTCGCACCAGGATCCCACGCCGTCCTTCTCGTCGATCAAGCCGGATGGCATCTGTCGGCAAGATTAGTAGTTCCCGCCAATATCACCATTATCCCGCTGCCGTCGAAATGCCCTGAGCTCAATCCGGTCGAAAATATCTGGCAGTATATGCGCGACAACTGGCTCTCGAACCGCGTCTTCAAATCCTACGACGATATCGTCGATCACTGCTGTTATGCCTGGAATACCCTTGTCGACCGACCCTGGAAGATCATGTCCATCGCACTGCGCCAATCGGCGCACGAGTTCTAATCAATGAGACTTGGTATAAACCGCCAAATAGCGTCAACGCGCCGAGCACAATCCCAAGACGTTTGAAGCCCTAATGAACCGGGCGCCCGCAGTGAGCGGTGATTCCGTCTTAGAATAATACGGCCGTAGATCGCTCATTTCTTCACCTTCAGCCCGAGCTCAACCAGGACATTCAGCCTAGCGCTGCTGGACGTTTATATTAGCAGCATGACCTGAGATATTGTTGAAGGCCCGTTCGTCCAACTCCATCGCGAGGCGCTGCGCTTCACAGGCGCGAGGGTTGGCTTGGTTCGCGCTAGACAGGTGCGGTAAGCCCCTGTGGACTCCTCGTACTGCTGGCGCGCTTTGACGTATTCCTGCCGATCCTCCATGCGGGCCACGACACCGCAGCCGGTCAGCGCGGCGGCTAGCGCCACAATTCCTAGAATTCTCATTTCAGTGATTTTCCCCGGACCCGATGCCATCCAAGCGCAACCTGCGGTCGACGACAAGGGAGAACGCGCGAAAGCCGCCGGTGAGGGCTTGGCGCTAGAAGTCGCTGTCTCTGAGGACTATTACGGGTTGCCCCTCGTGAGGCCAATCTTCGATTTTGCCGTCATCAAATTTTGTATTTGCGGCCTGTTCAATGCGGTCACGATTTTGTCGAATATAGAAAGAGATCCGTCGACGTCGCGCACCTCGCGGGGATCAATCCCTGACAAGGCTTCATGAGTTACAAAATGCGCACAGGACGAACGGGTCCTATGTCTTCAACTACCATCCAAAACCCGACCGCCTTTCTGTCAAAATCAAAAATGCGCTCTTCCGAGGCTCGCTTAAGCATATTTATTTCCCCTTCGCCTTAAGCCCGAGCTCGACCAGGCGGCGGATGGCCTTAAGCTAATCAGGAAGCAGGAAATAGCTTGTCGGTTGCTCGGTCTAGGTGTCTTTCGCCGCTCACGTTCGCAAGGTGCCCAACTAGCTCCCCAGAAAGCTTATATATTTTGGTGCCCTTGAGATCGTAAAGTTTTTTTGACCTCTGAGACCGAAAATAGAGGAACCGATGACGGTCGCTACGTGAGCACCTCGGCTATTAAAGATATTCCCGTTCATCGGTTCTCCTATTTCCCTTCGCCTTCGACCCGAGCTCGACTAGCCGCTCAATCTCATCGAGGTAGGCCCGCAGATCTGCGCGCGTCCGCTCAATAAACGAGAGTGCGCGAATTGGTGCGCGACTTTCTTTGGCGAGTTCGATCAAGTTGTCCAAGTCGACGCAGAGTTCGCGCGTGGCTTCGATAGAACCTGCAACACTCATTTGGCTTTACCTCGAAGTCCTAGCGCAACCGGCAACGGCTGGCCGCGCACGCAAGGCGGCTGAAGCGGTAGCGACAAGGGTGCCGGGCTTCGGTCCCGCGCTCACCCCGTTGGGGCTCTGAAGCCCTCCGGCTTGACCCAGTAAGTTATTGTTTTGGCCTTGCCAGGCGTGGCCAGCTCTTGATCCTGCCTTTCAAACTGACGTTGAGGCGTGTTCGGCGTCGGCTGGAGGAATCTGGCGGCCCACCGCTGTTCGAACCTTCTTTGAAGGTCCAGGGGGATAACACTCATAACAACTCCGGGTTTTCAGTAATTCCACGCCTCAGTCACCAACAGCTTCCTGGAGGCGTGTGGATGGCAATGGGCACAAGTGTGTTCCGAATAAGAACTGCAGTTGATTTTCCGCCGGTGTTGAAATCTGATCACACCATGCGGTCGTGCAGTGCCGCCTCGCTTCGTGCCGGGCGGCCCAAGCACGGGGGCTTTTTTTGTTTATTGCGAAAAAGCCGGACGCTATCGATACTGACGTTTCATTCAAAGGGAGATGCGAAGTGGCGACCGGGACGGTGAAGTGGTTCAACACGACGAAGGGTTTTGGTTTCATTCAGCCGGACGGCGGCGGCAAGGACGTGTTTGTCCATATCTCGGCGGTGGAAAGGGCCGGCTACACTGGTTTAGCAGAAGGCGCGAAGGTGAGCTTCGACGTCGTCCCGAACCGTGGCAAGGAATCGGCCGAAAATTTGAAGATCCGCTGAGCGGCTACGCGGTCGCCGGTCAGCCCGGAGCGCGGGGCTTCGATCCCGCGGTCTATCCGACCACGTTCTGAGGTTCGACCACCATGTCCTGATGTTCGACTGAAAGCGCTCGATAGTGGGCCGCCATTTCCCGGTAATGTTGCCGGGATATCGGATCGGTCGCTTTTTCTGCTCGCTCCTCGAACATACGAGCGCGCTCAGCAAGTTCCTTTGAGTTTGCCATCCGACACCTCACGCAGAACAAAAGTTCCCCAGCGAACGCGATACCCATCAAATGCGTGAGCCGGGAAACGCTGACGCTGGAAACGGCAAATAGTGCCGCGACTATCTCGATCAAGGCCCACGTCTAAAGGCTGGTAGCGGCAAAGCAGCGCTGGCGAACCATGCCACCGAGGCTGGGCGGCCTCTGACAGCCCCGGAATCCCGGACTCACCAGCGGGCTTTCCAGACTCGGCAAAAGCCTAGCCGGCACTCAGCTCAGATCCGGCACCTCACTGTTAGGATTCGCAGCGGGACGCCTTCAGGGGTAGCCTTTTTGAGCGGCGAGAGGGACTCACCACCATGTCAGATGACCAAGAGGTGCAAAAGATTCTTCGCAATGCGCTGGCAGGAATGCCGGCTACGATCGAATCTGGGCTTTCGAGCCCGAGAACGAACGCCATCGACAGATTGAGATGGGTCGGGCTTGCCATAAAGGTTTTTCACGGGCCCGACGTCGAAAACAAACGTAGGGCCCGCCCAGATTTTGAAAGCCGCCGTGCCGGCGCTCGAGAAGATCCGCGACGAGCATCAGTCTGAACGCTTGCGCAATGCCGCCGCCAAATATCTCGAGCAGATTGCTCGCGAAGTGGGTTGACCAGCGACGGCCAGGATCGGAAAGGCATATGTCGGCCACCAAACTGGACTCGCGCCAGTGACTCTCTCAAGCCCGGCGATTGACCTCCTCAAGGTGGTCCGGGTAATGGGACAGCTTAGTTGGGGCTGGCGAGCTGGAGGGTATATTTGGGCATGCGAACGAGACTTTATCTCCTACTATCAGCGACGCTCTTAGCGGCTACAATTCTATTGGTGTTTCGGGCCGAGCTACACGCGCACACCCCGCGGTGTGGCTTCTGGGGCAGCATGGAAGATGGGATGTCTTGCCGATAACTGGGGGACTCCACCCCGCCCGCCAAATCGGTCGACTGACACCATCGCCCCGCAAACCAAACGCGCACCAGCTGCCTTCCTAAAGTCGTGGAGAGGCTATTTCATTTCGCCAATCGCTTGCAGCGGGGAGGGCGGCAACTCGTTTGCAGACACAGCGCAGACACGCGGCACTCTCGAGATTCTCGCGATTGGTGAGCGGCCCGAGACATAGGTGACATTTCGTACCGGACGCATGGGTTACACTTTTCGCTTTTTTGCAAGCGGGAGGTGTGGATGCCGTGGAAAGCGAGTTCGGTTATGGAAGAACGCCTTCGCTTTGTCGCCCGCCTGCTGGACGGGGAGCCATGACAGAGGTCTGCCGGGAATTCGGGGTATCCCGCAAGACCGGCTACAAGATTTTCGATCGCTATAAGGAGCACGGGCTTGAGGCCCTGAGCGACCGCTCGAGGCGCCCGGTGCGCTATGCCAACCAGCTGCCCCAGTAGCAGGTCGAAAGCCTGATTGTTCAGCTCAAGGCCGAGAAGCCGCACTGGGGCGCGCGCAAGATCCGGGAACTACTGGTCAGGAGGCTCGACGGCGACGTCCGGGTTCCGGCTAAAAGCACCGTCCATACGGTCCTCGATCGCCATGGCCTGGTCAAGCGCAGCGGCGGGCCGCGCCACCGCGCGCGCGGCACGCCGCTGTCCGCGGGCAACGACCCCAATGATCTGTGGTGCGCCGACTTCAAGGGCGAGTTCAAGCTCGGCAACGGCCGGTACTGCTATCCGCTGACTGTCACCGACCATGCCTCGCGCTTCCTGCTGTTGTGTGAAGCGCTCGATTCGACCCGCGAAGACACAGCTCTTACGGCCTTCGAGCAGCTGTTCCGCGAGCGTGGCTTGCCGCTTGCCATTCGCTCCGACAACGGCGTGCCCTTCGCCAGTCCCAATGCCCTGTTCAATCTCTCGAAGCTCTCGCTCTGGTGGCTCAGGCTCGGCATTACGATCGAGCGCATCAAGCCGGGCCATCCGCAACAGAACGGCCGCCACGAGCGCATGCACCTTACCCTCAAGAAGGAAGCAACCCGCCCACCGGGCTTCAACAGCCTGCAACAGCAGGACCGCTTCGATGCCTTCGTGGGTGAGTTCAATGCTGAACGGCCGCATGAGGCACTCGGTATGAAGTGCCCTGCCGAACTCTACGCGGCTTCAACACGCCGTTATGACGGATTGCCGGAACTGACCTATCCGTTCCACGACCGCGACGTCATCGTCACAGCTTGCGGGCGGCTCTGTCTGCATCGCAAGCGGATCAACATCTCAACTGTGCTCGCCGGTCAGAAGCTTGGCATCAAGGAAGTCGACGACGGTATTTGGCTTGCGAGCTTCATGCATTATGATCTCGGGTACTTCGACCTGGAGCAGAAAACCCTACAACCCCTCGACAACCCGTTCGGCACAAGGTTGTCACCTATGTCTTAGGTACGGCGTGTCACCTATGTGTCCGGGCCGGACATTTGATGAAATGGTGCCCAGGGGCGGAATCGAACCACCGACACTGCGATTTTCAGTCGCATGCTCTACCAACTGAGCTACCTGGGCATGTTCCCGGGCTAGCGCCGGGAGCGGGCGGTTTATAGTCAGGCGGGACGGGCCTGTCTACCACGCTTCGCCCTCGGGTACGCAACGCAGGCCCCGCTTCGCCTCTGGGCGCAAATTGCTGGAGAATCAAGGCTATTCATCGCGTTGGCGATGATCCTGTCGCGCCCTCAGTTCTCCACCCTGATCTTGGCCTCACGGATCACCGGACCCCATTTGTCGATCTCCGACTTCAGGAAAGTGGCCAGTTCAGCCGGTGTCGAGCCTTTCGGGGTCGCGCCGAGTTCCTCGAACCGCGTCTTGACCGCTGGATAGACCAGCGCCGCATTGGTGTCGGCGTTGATTTTTGCAATGACGCCCTCGGGCGTCTTGGCCGGCACGAAGAAGCCGAACCAGGAGAACACATCGAAGCCGGGCACGCCCAATTCCGCGATGGTCGGGATGTCAGGCACCACGGCGACGCGTTCCTTGGTCGTCACCGCGAGCGCGCGCAAGGAGCCTGCCTTCGCATGCGGCAGGATCGAGGGCATGTTGTCGAAGATGACATCGACGCGGCCGGGAATGAGGTCGTTGATCGCAGGCGCCCCGCCGCGATAAGGGATGTGGATCATCTCGACCTTGGCGAGCCGCTTGAACAGCTCGCCGCTTAAGTGCAGCGTGGTGCCGTTGCCGGACGAGGCGTAGGTGACCTTGCCAGGGTTGGCGTTGCAATAGGCGATGAATTCCTGGGCCGATTTCGCCGGCGAGGAATTCGGCACGCACATCAAATTGGGCTGGGTAATCAGGAGCGTCACCGGCGCGAAGTCACCAACCGGATCGTAGCTGAGCTGCGGATACAGGAACTGGTTAGTGGCGAGCCCGGGGCCGACGATGAAGATGGTGTAACCGTCGGGATCGGAATGGGCGACCACATCGGCCGCGATGTTGCCGCCGGCGCCCGGCCTGTTCTCCACCACCACCGATTGCCCCCAGACCTCCTGCAGGCGGTTACTGACGAGGCGCGCGGTAATATCGGTCGATCCGCCGGGGGTGAACGGCACCACTACGCGCACCGGCCTGGCCGGCCAGTCGGCGGCGCGCGCGCCGGATGAAAGGATCGACGGCGCGGCCAAGCTGGACGCGGCAAGGCCGATGAAACGACGGCGGTTCAGCATGGGCGCACTCCTTCAACCAAAACGGATCGCCCGATTGCCTCGGGTCATTTGTTTCGCGGAGTGTGAAGACCGGCCGGCGCAAAATCAATGCGGCGCGGCGGGCGCAATCGCCGCAGGTGTGTCGCTAGAGCGGGATGACTTTTCTTCGAATCGTCATCCCGCTTCTCACTTCTTGTTCGAGCATGATCTCCGCGCAAACGCGTTTTCGCGTTTGTCGCGAGGAAAAACCGGCACCCACTTTTCCGGATCATGCTCTATCCGGCGTCGTCGTCATTGTCGGCGCCGGGAACGACATAGGTGCCGGATAGCCAGCGGTTCAGATCGACAGCGCGGCAGCGCGGCGAGCAGAACGGCAGGGTCGCAGGCGAGGCCGGCTTGCCGCAGATCGGGCACCGCTTGCCCTTCGGACGGCCTTTTGGCCGCTCAGCCGGCGGCATTCAACCAGCCGAAGCGGATCGGAAAGCCTTCGCCGCCGAGCAACACCGTGGATTCATAGAGCGGCAGGCCGACGACGTTAGAGTAGGAGCCGACCATCTTGACCACGAACGCGCCGGCGATGCCCTGCACGGCATAGCCGCCCGCCTTGCCGCGCCATTCGCCGGAGCCGATATAGGCCTGGATATCGTCCTCGCTCAAGCGCTTGAAGCGCACCCGGGTCTCGACCAGGCGCTGGCGAAACGCCTCCTTCGGCGTCACCAGGCAGATCGCGGTGTAGACGCGGTGGTTGCGCCCCGACAACCGCCGCAGGCATTGCGAGGCCTCGTCGACCAGATTGGCCTTGGGCAGGATGGTGCGGCCGACCGCGACCACGGTGTCGGCGGCGAGAATGAAGGAGCCGCGCAACTCGTCGTCGAGCTGCACCGATTTCAGCGCGGCGTCGGCCTTGGCGCGCGCCAGCCGATTGGCGCAGGCGCGCGGAAGCTCGCCCCGCTTCGGCGTCTCGTCGACATCGGCCGGACGCAACGCGTCGGGCTCGATGCCGGCCTGATTGAGCAGCGCCAGACGCCGGGGCGAGCCGGAAGCAAGAACGAATTTGGGACGGCCTAGCATGCGGATTTTTTAAAGCAGAAGATTCGGGGAAATTTCGCGCGGAACCTAACGGAAGGACTCGTCTTTAACAACCCATCGTCATCCCGGCGAAAGCCGGGATCCATGCTCCGTGACGGAGTAATTGAGAGATAGCAGCGGTAAGATTTCGCTTTCATGACAGCCGCCGGTGGTTATGGGCCCCGGCGTTCGCCGGGGCGACGCAAAATTGTTTACCCGCTCGCCGCACCCGCCTTGGCAAACCGCTTGCGGATGCGCATGAGCAGGGTGTCGCAGACCTCGCGATAGGCGGCCAGCTTCTGCTCGCGATTGCCGCTGGTCGTGGTGGGATCGTGGGTCGGCCAATATTCGACATCGGCCGCCAGCGTCCGCGTCAGCTCCAGCGCCTTGTGATGCGCCTCCGGCGACAGCGTGATGATCAGGTCGAAATTGAGCCCTTCCCAATCGTCGAGTTCCTCGAACGTGACCGGCTTGTGGGTGGAAATATCCTGGCCGAGCTCGGCCATGACCGCGACCGCAAACGGATCGAGCTCTCCTTTTCTGACGCCGGCCGATTTGACGTAAAGCGCGTGTGGAAACATCCGCTGCAAGAGGCTAGCGGCCATCGGCGAACGCACGCTGTTCATGCCGCATGCGAACAGCACGGCTTGCGGATTGCGCGCACGCGCAGGCGCAACAACCATGTGCTTACGCTTCTCTTGATCGGGGCATGACCTTTTCGAAAAACCGGTGCCCACTTTTTCGGGTCATGCCTCTTGTTTTGCGCATGATCTGGTCCGACCTGGCTTCGCCCGCCGAAGCGTTGTGCGACAGGACGGCCCCGTTCCAGGGCTTCGCGCAGGCGGGAAACCGGTCCCCACCCATCGGGTCGTCGTAGCCCGAGGGCATGCTTTTCGGGATCATGCGCGTCAACCCTTCCAGTGCAGCACAGTGATCAGCGTGAACAGCCGGCGCGCAGTTTCGAAATCGATCCGCACCTTGCCCTTTAACCGTTCCTGCAGCGTGCGCGAGCCTTCGTCATGGATGCCGCGGCGGCCCATGTCGATGGCCTCGATCTTGTCGGGCGTAGCAGTGCGGATCGCCTGATAATAGCTGTCGCAGATCATGAAATAGTCCTTCACGATGCGCCGGAACGGCGTCAGCGACAGCAGATGCGCCACCACGGGCGCGCCGTCCTCGCGGCGGATGTCGAACATCAGCCGGTTGCCGGTCATGCCGATATGCAACGTGAACGGCCCGTCAGCCGCGCCTTCCGGGGCGAACAGGTTTTGCTCGATCAGGTCGTAGATCGCGATCGCCCGCTCGTGCTCGATGTCGGGCCCGGAACGCCCGATCAACTCTTCGTCGAGCGTCACCGCGACGATGCGATTTTGTGAATCGTCCCCTGCGGCAGGCTTGGTCATGGCTGGTTGAGGCGAAGTCCGACCGAGCGCGAATGGGCTTCCAGTCCCTCGGCTCGGCCTAGCGTCATCGCTGCCGGTCCCAGCGCGCGCAACTGGTCCACCCCGCATTTCAGGATCGAGGTTCGCTTCATGAAATCGAGCACGCTCAGGCCCGATGAGAATCGCGCCGAGCGCGCCGTCGGCAGCACGTGGTTGGAACCACCGACATAGTCGCCGATCGCCTCCGGCGTATGGGACCCCAAGAAAATAGCGCCGGCATTGCGGATCTGCGCCGCGAGCATTTCCGGATCCGCCGTCATGATTTCCAGATGCTCGGCCGCGATCGCATTCGCGATCGCCACCGCATCTTCGATGCTCCCGACCAGAATGATCGCGCCAAAATCATTCCAGGAGGCGCGCGCGATCGCCGCGCGCGGCAAGGTCGAAAGCTGCGCCTCTATTGCGCGCTCGACCTCATCGGCGAGCTTTTTGCTCTCGGTGATCAGGATCGACTGCGCGCTGGTGTCGTGCTCGGCCTGCGCCAATAGATCGGCCGCGATCCAGGGCGCGTTGCCGGTGTCGTCGGCGATGACAAGCACTTCGGAAGGGCCCGCGATCATGTCGATGCCGACCTTGCCGAACACCAGCCGCTTTGCCGCGGCGACATAGGCGTTGCCGGGACCGACGATTTTCGCGACCGGGGCAATCGTCGCGGTGCCGTAGGCGAGCGCTGCCACCGCCTGCGCGCCGCCGACCCGGTAGATTTCGGCGACGCCGGAAAGATGTGCCGCCGCCAGCACCAGCGGATTGAGCTTGCCGTCGGGCGCCGGCACCACCATCACCACGCGCGCGACACCTGCGACTTTTGCGGGAACCGCATTCATCAGCACCGAGGATGGGTAAGCGGCGGTGCCGCCCGGCACATAAAGCCCGACCGCCTCGACCGCGCTCCAGCGCCAGCCGAGCTCGACACCGAGCAGGTCGATGAAGCGCTCGTCCTTCGGCAGTTGCCGGCGATGGAACGTCTCGATCCGCTCGCGCGCGAAGTTCAGCGCATCGATCGTGGCGGCGTCGCAGGCCTTCATCGCGGCGTCGATCTCGGCCGCGGAGATGCGCAAGGCGCTCGCCTCAAGATCGAGCCGGTCGAATTTTTTCGTCGCCTCGAGCAGCGCCACATCGCCGCGCGCCGCGACGTCCTCGACGATGGCGCGGGTCGAGCGCTCGACGTCGGCCGACACTTCGCGCTTGGCGGCGAGAAATGTCGCGAACAGCTCGTCGAAATCGGCGCTGCGTCGGTCCAGTCGAAGGGGCATGGAGGTTATCCGGCGGGATTCGCAAGATTGCTGCGCAACTCTACTGCAATGGCGCGGCAGCCCACGTCCGTCAACCCTTGAACCGACCAGTCATTCCGGGATGGTCCGATAGGACCAGACCTCAGGGGCGCAATTGCGCCCCGGGGAATCTCGAGATTCCGGGTTCGCGCTATCGCGCGCCCCGGAATGACGCGGTTTAACCGCCCATCCCGGGCTCGCCGGGATCGCTGGTGCCGAGATCGTCGACACCGAGGTCGGTCAGCTCGCATTCCAGGCATTCGACGTCCAGTCGCAGCGCCCCTCCTTGCGCGAACACCAGAAGCGCGCTGCCCGAGGGCGCTTCGCCCTCGTGAAACTCAATTCCCACCAGATCGAGCACCGCGTCCTGCGCCTGCAGATCGATGTGGCGGGACTTGCAGGACAACACCCGGTCGAAGCGCAGCGCCGCGAACAGGCGGCGCTGCGTGGTCTCGCCGCATAACGTCTGTTCCCAGTCCAGTCGCCTCATGCCGATCACCAGCCGCTTCTCGCCCTGCCGCCAGATGATCTCGGAGGTCCGCACCCGGGCGTCCTGCACATGCGCGGAAATCACCGCGAGGTCGTCGGCATCGAGCGCCATCAATTTGAGCTGGGTGGTCGCCATCATAAGCAAAAAGACCTCAAGTTTGCGCGTATTCTACCGCGGACAAGTATACGCAATCTGCCTAAACTTGATTGCGAAGCAAAACCGGCTTCCATCCCCGGATCACGCCCGAGCGCATGCTTTTGCGGAATACGCACCTCAATCGCTGATGCGCTGGATCGATGCCCCGCACGCCGACAGCTTCTCCTCCAGCCGCTCAAAGCCGCGGTCGAGATGATAGACGCGGTTGACCATGGTTTCGCCCTCGGCGGCGAGGCCCGCGATGACCAGGGATACCGAGGCGCGCAGGTCGGTCGCCATCACCGGCGCGCCGCGCAGTCTCGCGATGCCGTCGATGGTGGCGGTCTCGCCATCAAGCGAGATGCGCGCCCCGAACCGCGCCAGCTCCTGCACATGCATGAAGCGATTTTCGAAGATCGTCTCGGTGATCTCGGAGGAACCCTCGGCCTGAATCATCAGCGCCATCAGCTGCGCCTGCAAATCGGTGGGAAAGCCTGGAAACGGCGCGGTCGAGACCTTGACCGGCCGGATACCGGCGCCATTGCGCGCGATGCGGATGCCTTCGTCATTGACGGATATCTCGGCGCCTGCCTGCGTCAGCACGTCGAGCGCCGACTGCAACAGCTCGGGCCTCGCGCCTGCAAGCTGCACGTCGCCGCCGGTCATCGCCACCGCCATCGCATAGGTGCCGGCCTCGATCCGGTCGGGCAGCACGGTATGGCGCGCGCCGTGGAGTTTTTCCACGCCTTCGATGCTGATGCGCGGCGTGCCCGCGCCACTGACGCGCGCGCCCATCTTGTTCAGGCAACGGGCGACATCGGCGATTTCCGGCTCGCAGGCCGCGTTGGTGATGATGGTGGTACCCTTGGCAAGGGTCGCGGCCATCATCGCGACGTGGGTGCCGCTGACGGTCACCTTGGAAAAATCGATCGCGGCACCCTTGAGCCCGCCGGCTGCCTTCGCGACTACATAGCCGCTATCGATCGCGATGTCGGCGCCGAGCTTTTCCAGCGCCATGATCAACAGATCGACCGGCCGGGTGCCGATGGCGCAGCCGCCGGGCAGCGAGACCCTTGCTTCATGCATCCGCGCCAAGAGCGGCGCGATCACCCAGAAACTCGCGCGCATCCGCGACACCAATTCATACGGCGCGGTGGTGTCGATGATGTCGGCGGCAAAAATGTGCAGGGTCTGGCCCTGATATTCGCGGTCGCCTGTCCGCTTGCCCGCGGACATGATATCGACGCCGTGATTGCCGAGAATGCGCTGCAATTGCGCGACGTCGGCAAGCCGCGGCACATTGTCGAGGATCAGGGTTTCCTCGCTGAGTAGCCCCGCTATCATCAGCGGCAGTGCGGCGTTCTTGGCACCCGAAATCGGGATGATGCCGTTGAGCTTGCGGCCGCCGGTGATGCGAATGCGATCCATAGCAAATTCCTGCCGTTACAAATTGCTGCCGTTGCAAGCGGCGACGTATAGGGCAAACGAGGTTAGGGAAAAAGCCTTGAGATTTTCCGGCACCTTTGCGGCGCCGCCGGCTCTCATCCCTTGATGAAAGCCAGCAGGTCGGCGTTGATCGTGGCCGCTTCCGTGGTGGGCATGCCGTGCGGAAAGCCCTTGTAGGTCTTCAGCGTGCCGTTCTTCAAGAGCTTTGCCGACAATGGACCGGCAGCGACATAGGGAACGATCTGATCGTCTTCGCTATGCATCACCAGCACGGGCACGCTGATCTTCTTGAGATCCTCGGTGAAATCGGTCTGCGAGAAGGCGACGATGCCATCGTAATGCGCCTTGGCGCCGCCCATCATGCCCTGGCGCCACCAATTCGCGATCACAGGCTCTGAGGCTTTTGCACCCGGCCGGTTGTAGCCGTAGAAGGGACCCGCCGCTACGTCGCGGTAGAATTGCGAGCGATTGGCGGCGAGTTGCGCCTGAAAATCATCAAAAACCGCTTTGGGAAGGCCCTTTGGATTGGCTTCCGTCTTCACCATCAAGGGCGGCACCGCACAGAGAATGGCCGCCTTTGCCACGCCGCTCTCGCCGCGTCGTGCCAGATAGTGCACCACCTCGCCGCCGCCGGTGGAATGGCCGACATGAATGGCGTTCTTCAGATCGAGATGCGCCGTCAGGGCCGCAAGGTCGTCTGCATAGTGATCCATGTCATGGCCGCCGCCGGTCTGGCTGGACCGGCCGTGGCCGCGGCGGTCATGGGCGATCACGCGATAGCCGTGATTGAGGAAGAACAGCATCTGCGCGTCCCAGTCATCGGCCGACAGCGGCCAACCATGGCTGAAGACGATGGGCTGACCGGAACCCCAATCCTTGTAATAGATCTCGGTGCCGTCTTTGGTCTTGAGCGTTGGCATGTCGCACTCCTGCTTTTTTACGCCGTCATTCCGGGGCACGCGCAACGTGAACTATGATGTGCAATTGCACATCGTAGCTCGATGCGGAGCCTGTCATCGGGCGCGCATTGGCGCGACCCATTGGCATCGCCCCGGAATGACGCGTTCGGCTAGGCGAGCGCCGCCGCGGGACGGAATCGCCGCCACGCGCCGATGATCACGACGACGAAAAACAGAAGAACGAGGCCCTGGACCACCGCGAAGGGCGGTTCGCTCGGCGGCACGCTCGGCGCCAGCGCATGTAGTGCCGGCACTTTGAGGAAGCCCTGGAACACCAGCACGAACACGTTGAGGTACAGCGAGGCCAGCGCCGTCACCACATAGATCGAGCGCCAGGGGCCTGCGAGCCGCACGGCGTAAAGCGCGATGCAGGCGATCGCCAGCAGCACCAGCGAGAGAATGCCGATCATATGTGACGGCAGCAATTGGGTGAACGGAAAGCCGAACCCGGTGACGCTGGTCAGGATGGTGGACAACAGGAAGATCGCGGTCAGGCCGGGCATCGGGTTGGAGCCTAGCATTCCGAACATGACGATGATGCCGGAGACGATACCGATCAGGCTGATGATCACGTGGACCATCGTAAAATTAGCCAAGCTCATACCGAGGACCATGTTGCACTCCCCTATTGGACGGATGCGAAATGGTACCGCTCTCCCGGGCAAATTGCCACATCGCTACTCAGGCATGTCGCGACAAACGCAAACCGGCAGAAGGAATGCCCGGATCCTGTGCCCGATCGTCATCAACCAACGGCGGAGCGGGATGGTTTCTTCAAATCTTGATCCCGCCCTATCTTTTGGTGTGAACATGATCTTTTCGGGAAACCGGCACCCCCCGTTCCCGATCATGCGCTAGCGATTGAGCCAAAGGAGACTGGCTTCAATAGTAGCGCGGGATAGGACCGTTGTGTGGGGTCTTCCGGTTCGACAGGTCGAACAGCACCTCGTCAACATAACACCAGCCCCAGCCTTCCGGCGGATCGTAGCCCTCGATGATTGGATGGCCCGAGGCGTGGAAGTGCTTGGTTGCGTGTTTATTGGGAGAATCGTCGCAGCAGCCGACATGGCCGCAAGAGCGGCAGATCCGCAAATGCAGCCATTCGCTGCCACTCTTCAGGCATTCCTCGCAACCCAGCGCGCTCGGCGTGACGTCGCGGATGCCGGCGATGTGAGTGCAGCCCTTTGCCACGGCCGGCTCAGGCGTCCCTGGTGTCGAAGAACATGAGATCGGCGCCACCGCTTGCAAATTTTGGTACGTCTGCCGCAGTGGCTTTGCCCTCGGCGCTCCCGAAGGCGTTCTGGATCGCGGCCATGTTGTCAAACGTCAGTATTGCGACCAGATAAACGCCGGACGGCCCGGCAGGCGTCGCAACGGGCCCCTTACTGACCTGATATTTTCGAAGACCCGGCAATTTCTTCGCGAGCGGGATATGGGTTTCGACATAATATTTGTCGAAGGCAGCCGGATCTTTTGGCGTTTTGTATAACACTACGACTTCGGCCATTGCGTTTCTCCCTTTGAAGCAGGCACCCTTATGGTGCGCGCATTAAAGCGCCGGTTTCGCGGCGTCGCCAAGAAAACCGTGCAGCGCCGCCACCACCTGGGCGCCCTCGCCGATCGCGCCGCCGACCCGCTTGACCGAGCCGGAGCGCACGTCGCCGACCGCGAACACGCCGGGCACCGAAGTCTCCAGCGATGATCTCGGCCGCCCCAGATTGAGATCGGACTGTGCGCCGGTCACCACGAAGCCGGCGCGATCGAGCGCGACGCCGCAGCCGTCGAGCCAGCCGGTCGCCGGATCGGCGCCGACGAACAAAAACAGGTTGCGGATGTCGATGGTGCTCTCCTCAGCGGACAACCGGCTGCGCCAGCGCACGCGCTCAAGCGAGACGCCTTCCGCGCCCTCGAGCGCTACCACCTCGCTATTGAACATCAGCTCGATGTTCGGCGTGGCCTCGATGCGCTCGATCAGATAGCGCGACATGCTGGCCCCGAGGCCGCCGCCGCGGATGATCATGTAGACCTTGCGGGCGTGACCCGACAGGAACACCGCCGCCTGGCCCGCGGAATTGCCGCCGCCGACCAGCACGACGTCCTGATCGGCGCACAGCCGCGCCTCGACCGGCGATGCCCAATACCAGACGCCGCGGCCTTCGAAGCTCGCGAGGTTCTCGATCTCGGGGCGTCGGTATCGCGCGCCACTCGCGACCACGACCGAGCGCGCCCGCAATGCCTCGCCGCCATCAAGCTTGAGCGCGAAGGCACCGTCGGTGCGCGTGCAATCGAGTGCCTTCGCGCTGATCGGAATCATGATGTCGGCGCCGAACTTTTGCGCCTGCGTGAAAGCGCGGCCCGCCAGCGCCTGACCGGAAATGCCGGTGGGAAAGCCCAGATAGTTTTCGATGCGGGCGCTCGCGCCGGCCTGTCCACCGAACGCGCGCGCATCCAGAACCACCACCGAAAGACCTTCCGAGGCCGCATACACGGCGGTCGCAAGACCGGCCGGACCGCAGCCGACAATGGCGGCGTCATAGACCCTGTCACCCCGCGGCCCGCCGATCATGCCAAGCGCGCGGGCAAGGTCGGTTTCAGCGGGGTTGCGCAGCACGGTGCCGTCGGCGGTCACCGCCAGCGGCCAATCCGAAGGCGACGGCGAATAGCGCGCGATCATCTCGGCCGCGTCGTGGTCGCGCTCCGGGTCGAGCAGGTGATGCGGAAAGCCGTTGCGGGTGAGAAATCCCTGCAAGCGGACGACACTGGTGGAATTCGAAGGTCCGATCAGCACGGGGCCGCCGACCCCGCCCTGGATCAGGCTGACGCGCCGAAGGATGAGTGCGCGCATGATGCGCTCCCCAAGATCGGCTTCGGCGACCAGAAGCGCGCGCAATCTGTCCGGCGGGATCAGCAGCGTCTCGACCTCGCCCTCGGCGTGTCCGTCGACCAGCGCGACGCGGCCGGAGAGCTGGCCGATCTCGGCCAGAAACTGCCCGGGCCCCTGATCGATCACCGGCGTGACGTGGCCAAGCCCGTCACGCTCTGTGATCGCGACATGACCGGAAAGCACGACGAACATGCCGGGTCCTGGCTTGCCGGTTTCGAACAGCCGCTCGCCATTGTTGTATTTCCTGATCTCGCCGAACCGGCGCATGCGCGCGATTTCGCTCGCCGTCAGCTCCGGAAAGGTCTGCTCGGGACGGGCAAACACCCTTGACGGCGAACTTGGCTGCGCGGCGCCACCATTGGTTTTGCTTCCAGTCGCGTCGCCGCCCATATTCGTCTCACATCGTCAGAAGGATCAGAAGCTACCAAAACCCGCAGCAGTCCGAACCCGGCTATTTGCCCGGTTCTTTTCCGCTGAAATCATCCGAGCAAACATCATCACCATTGGAAGGCGCCATCGTGGCATCGTCTCGCGCCCGCGCCTGCGATTTTCGCCGCTTGAGATTTTCACGCAGCGCCAGTTTCAGCCGATCCGCTCGCGGATTTTTCGCGGGCCTTCCGGTTTGCCGCTCGCGCTTATCCCTGTCATCCTTCATCGTGAACCTGTTCGAACGCCTTGGGATCATTTCCCGGCAGAATAGACGATTGTCCAAAGGACGGGCACTCACCTCCCCGTCACCGCCGAAAAATGGGAACCGGATCGGCCCGCGATCGGCCCCATTGATGCAGCAAGCAGCGGCGCCATGCTGATTCATGGTCGGTTTTGACGGCGCCGCGCGCTTGCGCCACCTCGGGGCTTGTGGCAAGGATCGGCCCGCCATGTGGGGGCCGTTTTTGGGCCGATTCTTACGTCCCGGGCATGCTGCCGTAGCTCAGTGGTAGAGCACTCCATTGGTAATGGAGAGGTCGACAGTTCAATCCTGTCTGGCAGCACCATCTTTCCTAACCTTATCAATATATTCTGGAAATCATCGACAGCGGAACACCGATTTTCTGCCGTATTACAATCATATTACGATATCGGGTTTTCACAGCAGGGTTTATCGTGACCCCATGTCCGTTTCGAAGGTCATCAACCAGCAGTCGTTCCATGACGGGAAGGTTGTCCTCTATCAGCTGGAGAACCGCCCCAAACGCCTCTGGCTGTGCCGTATGAAGGTCCCCAACGGGGTGGGGTACATTTACCGGGGGACCGGTACGACTGACCTCTACGAGGCTAGGAAGTTCGCTGATGAGCTCCTTGATGAACTCCGCATCAATGTGAAGCTCGGCAAATCGATCACAGGACCCAACCTAAAGCGCCTGGTCGAGGAGTTCGATGAATACTCAAAGGCGACGGGCAAACAGAGCAATCGGGACATCGCCATAATAGCGCTGCTCAAGCTCTATGCTGTTCCCTACTTCGCCAAGCGAAAGATTACCGAATTAAACCAGCAGGAGATCGCTCGGTTCTTCGACTGGCGGCGGCAGAACTCGGTCAAGAAGGCGCCGAGGGATGCAACGATCATCCACGAGATGAGCCAACTCGGGACGTTCCTGAACTGGTGCTACCAGCGTGGACATCTCGACAGGAAAATCGAGTTTGAAAGACCAAAGCAGGACGGGCAGCGTCGACCGCATTTTGACACGAAAGACTGGACGAAGCTCACCCGTTTCCTTCGTGAATGGGTGAAGCAGGGCGAGCGCAAGTCCGGTCCTATCGTCCGGGACCGGATCATGCTGACTAACTACGTCCTGATCCTCGCCAACACCGGAATAAGGGAAGCTCGTAATCTTCGCTGGCGTGACATTGACACCGAGCCAACCGAGACGCCCGGCAAGTCCAACATCATCCTCCACGTGAAAGGAAAAACGGGAGCACGGGATGTTGTTGCACGAACATCAGAGGTGCAGACCTACTCCCAGCGCATCTGGGAATTACGCACCGAAGAGATCGGCAAGAAACCGTCGAGGGACGATTACGTCTTCTGCCACAAAGACGGCACGCCAATTCATACGTTCAAGAAGGGTTTCGAGACATTGATCACTGAAGCGAGCGTTGAAGTTGACCGAGATGGTGAGAAGCGGACGCTCTATTCGCTACGCCACACCTATGCAACATTCCGCCTACAAGAAGGCGTCAACCACTATGTCCTGGCGAGAAACATGGGCACTTCAGTGAAGATGCTTGAGAACTTCTACGGACACACCTCGAACCGTGCGATGGCTGATGAGCTGACAAAGATGAAGGTCAAGAAGCCGAAGGTGCTGCCGTGGGAGTGAAACAACAATTCGAGTTGACAAAACTTCACATATGAGCTGCCAGAACGACGCCTCCCTTGATTTTGTTTAGCTATTTCCCCTAGATCACCATCAGCTTCGGGCTTTGACTCATTCTATCTATTTCAAGTATACCTCCATATAATCATATGGAGGTTATTATGAAGCCCCTCTCAGTATCCACGGATGTTTTCGCTCGAATATGGTCCCTTCGCCAGGTGGGGGAGGACACAGAAGATGCCATATTGAGACGAGTTTTGTGGTCTTTACCCGAACATACCCCATTCCTGAAGCCCGAGGATAGGGCGGACCGCGGTCTATTTGATGCGCGCCATAATGTGGTTTTTTCGGAGGGATTTGAGATATATCGAACATACCTCGGTGCCGATTATAGAGCCAAAGCTGTCGGAGGTAGATGGGTTCTAGCGGATGGAAGAGAGGGTGGTAGCCTGAATGAACTCAGCCGCACCATCGGCGCTAAAACAGAAAATGCTTGGCAGAACTGGTTCTTTACAGATCAAGCGGGTCAGAGACTGCCAGTTTCGGAAATGCGTGATCCCACTACGATCGCCGCGCGTAAGCGCCATGCTCAAGACAGTATCTCGGGACCAAAATCAACCGTCATAACCGATCAAGATTCAAACAATGATGAGACTACGTGGCGTGATGATCTGCGAACAGCTCTAGAACAGCTAGGCGGGCAAGCACCGTTGCATCGGATTTATGATCAAGTTGAGCTGATCAGGAAGAAGGCTGGGCGATCCGTTCCGCGCACGATAGAAGCCGTTGTCCGCAGGACCCTTGAAGATCACTCATCCGATTCCGCGAACTTTAGAGCAGCTGATCTTTTTTTCATGCCCGAGGGAAAGGGCGCTGGCATGTGGGCATTGCGAAAATAAAGATCGATACTCTTTTGGACCTTCTGTTTGCATGAAGACGTAGCCAATATGGTTCGCATGGTAGGACCAAACCAAAACTTCATTTGCACTTTTCCGAAATGGAATCATAATCCCTTATCCTCGATCAACTCGATGGAGGATAAAATGGCTGTTCTAAAATCTCTTACTTTCACGACCATACCAAACCCTGGCGGTGACCCAGTCCTTGATCGCCGCACCAAACTCATCGCTCGCCTCGAAGAACAAAAGCTCATTCTGAAAGACCCGAACTACACCCGCATCGTCCGAAACTGGGTGAAGAAGGACGGCGAGAGGGTGATGGTGGAGAAACAGCAACGAGTGCCGCTGTGGTGGAGGCAACACCCGAACGGTAGCTATGCTTTGTTTGTTAGGAGCGGGTTGAAGCCAATCGAATTCGAGAAGGGCAAGGCAGCAATTTCGGTGCCGTCACTCGATAAACTGCCTTCCGTGATCGACACCTTGATTACGGCTGTTCGCAACGGTGAACTTGATGAGCAGTTGGTGCAGGGCAGCAAGGTCGGAATGGTGAAGAAAACCAAAGCTGCTTGATTTTGGATGGGGCTGCGGACGGCTTCTATTCAATTGACCACCTGTGAACCCACTTATCATTCGAACATGCTGCCTTCCCCGCATTAACTCTCTCATCCACCCATGTCGCGGTCTGACTGTTGCGCATGATTGTGATCGTGGTCCTTACGCAAGTCCAATCATTCACCTCGGTCGCCGCAACTACCTCATAATCATTCCATCTAACTACTGGCACACTATATGGATAGTCCAGTCGCCCCATAAGATTGTCGCCAATCTGCGCAATCGACGTCACAAGACACTCGTTACGGTCTTTGATGCACCAAATCGCATAGCTATTGTTCTTGTATATTACCCCGTCGCCCTTCATCGTTCCCGAAATTGCAACAGCTAAACCGCCAGGTGCAGTGAAGTAGTTTTTCCCATCGAATTTTATATCTGCGCCCCATGACGCATCCACGCCCATTAAGCCCGATATAAATATGCTCAATGCGACAACATGAATTTGCATGTTTTTCATCGCACGCTCCAAACTACACTTGTTGTGACACACAAGCTCATTAATCAATTTTTGTACAAACACCGCCTGACACACTCGGTGTATTTTCGTTATTATTTGCCCCATCTAAATACCCGACCAAATACGATAATAAAAAACGATTGTTCTTCCTGTTGAACTGAAGGTCATGATACGACCAACTACAATTCAGAATTTCATTCTTTCCTACTGTCACTTTTGCCGCCGCTATTGCTTCATCTTTTTCCCACCAAGTTTTTCCCTTGGGATCTGCAGCCTCACCTTTGGGAGCGCTCGTTACCTCGCCGTTTGTTTCACCGAGACATGGCGCAGCGAATTTTTCGCCTGATTGTGTAGACGTCACCATATAATCCGCGACCACTTCATCATTGCCCAAAATGTTTTTCTGCTTCCGTGTCCTGAAAAATTTCAATTTCAAAACGAATTTTGTATCTACCTTGAATGTTGCCCCCTCCCATTTCTTGGACGAATTGTTGTACCACAAGCCTCCAGATACTTCTGCTGCACAAAAATACGATGCGTCTATATTTTCTTGCGCATTCGATGCTGACGAAAAAACCGCCGACAACAACATCGAGCAAACAATCATGCAAGTTATTTGCCTTCCAAGCTTTCCCATCTGCAAACTCTTTCGAAATCGTCTCTTATGCACCATCGGCTTATCTAAACGTTGTCCGCTTCCTCAATTCGACGAGCTTCGATTGCTCGCCTGATCTTGAAAAGATTGACTTCAATATCTTCGAACTGCTCCGCCGCTTCTTCAAGCTGGGATCGTGTAACAGTTATAAATTGCTCGCCATCTCGAATTCTGTCTCGCCGTATCTCGATGCTCTCATTGCTCGGATCAAATCGCCACCAATGACCGTGCGCAAGATCGTTACGTAGGTGATACAGTCTTATTGAACGATCCAGCTGTTCTTTGATCGCCTCTATCTCTGCAATTCCACCCACATGTTTGACGATGAACTTCTCGACCTGATTTGAAACGTTACTTGCATCTCGTCGTACAAAATCATCTCTGCCCGTTGCTGCGCTGACTATATCTACGATTTCCCGATCAAGGTTCGCATAGCCAAACATCAAACGACCAAAGGGCATCAAAAACGCAACCATCGAAGGCTCATCAAATTCTGGAAAGTAATGATGATTGGGATCAAATATTGGCTCGTCAGTTCCGCACATCATGTCCGCCCATCAAAGAATGTTCACCGACTTCGACTGCGCTTCAGCGTCCATCTCGATATATCGGCTCGTCGTCGTCAAACTCGCATGACCTGCCAACGACTGAACATCACGCAATGAGCCACCAACCAATGATACCTTCCTTGCTGCTTGGGTAATAAAACTACGTCGCCCGCTGTGACTTGAACAGCCAATAAACCCCGAGCTTCACTTCTCTGGTCTCTTTTGAAGCTCTGTGCAGCTTATATTGTTCGGCTGGCAAGCAATCCCAATATTAGAGCACGCTTGTCGAGTGCACGTAATGCAGCCATCGGTCCATGCCATGCATCGCTTGTGGCTCTCACCGTACCGCTGAATAGGAATATTCGGGGAAGGTATTAATTGGAGCAACTCAGCAGCACTTACTGGCGCAAAGCAGAAAAACAATAGCGAGAGAGTGAGTGCCATCCGAAACATTGTTTGGAATTTCAACACTAAACCAATTCCACTGCATTCCGCATCGTCTCGTCGGAAACGTCACAGTATAGCGCTGTCGTTCCAATGTTGCGATGCCCCATCAGCTTTTGAATGGTCCGCATTCCCACCCCTCTAGCGTTCAAGCGAGTGGCAAACGTCCGGCGTCCCGAATGAGACGATGTCCGTATTCCAGCTGTCTCATAGATTTCTTTGAATAGCATTGACAGGCTCACCGTCGAAAATGCTCTCCCGTTGCGCTGCGATGCAATAAGTGGACTATCATGCCGCCAAACTGAACGTGCTTTCAAATACGCTTCGATTTCCTTGCGCACACGAGTGGCAAGAACAACGGTACGCCCCTTCGATCCCTTGGTTTGGTGGGCGTCAAGTTTGATTTCCCGTCGGACGTTGCCATCAGGCGTTGCCACATCACTAATCGTGAGAGCAGCAATCTCGCCGACACGAAGCCCCGCAAAAATCGATAAAGTAAAGGCGAGACGATTTCTTTCAGCGTGCCGTGTCGTCTCGATGATGCGAAACACACGACGGATTTCAGTGTCGGTAAGAACAGAGGCTTGTGCCATGACGGCTTCCGTTTCCTGAATAAATGATCGAAATCGTCACATATATTCAGCACTTGTAGGCACAAGGCGAAGCCGACGGAAAATGATGTGGAGTCAGATCAAGTGGTTATGCCGGTTACATGAAGAATGATGCATTTCTTCAGGTTATGATTTTGAGCGTTCGCTGTTCACGCTCAACGCTTGGTGCTGATGCGTTTCGACACAGAATGCGATCACCATCACGCTGCGCTGAAATAGCCGAGCGAATGGCGCGCTTAAAGCGATTGCGAGGAGTTTGCGACGCACGCGCGGGAGGGATTTGCGAAGCGACACCTCATACCAGGTTTGCAACTCAGGACATTCTTCCACGATAGGCTGCATGATTTTCTACTGCCAAAATCACGATTAACGCTCTATTTACCAAGTGTGCCGTACTTCTTTATCGACAGTTGTTCCGAGAAAGCAGCCGCGCAAATGGACGCATCCTTCGGCAACGAAGAAAATCTGCTGAGTTTTACTCGGTCTTCGCCCAGTGATCACGGTAGGACGGTGCTGAACCTTGTGTTTCAGGCTGCTGAAATTTTCAGTGGAATGGAGGAGCAGGTACGGGAAACGGAAGCTCGCGCACAATCCATGTGCAAAAGCGCTGTTGAGAGAGCGCAGCTTGCCGAAAAGCGCACCGCGGTAGCTGAACAAGCGCGGCGTGCACTCATCAATGACGCCGGACGCAAGCTGGAAGATGCATCGAAAGCCTTGAAGAATGCGCAAGCGCGTATAGTGGCGGCTGAGGATAAAGTAACGGCATTGGAATTCCGTGCGCAGTCAGCGAAGCACAGCTGCATGAGGCTAAACAGACGCTTCTTCAAGTAGAAGAGGCTATCCGTGAGCGGCTCCTCAGCGAAAAGGTGCTGCAAAGCAGGACGATTTGACTGTGTACATTTTGCCACACTCACGAAGATTGCGGGGTCGTTCTTCGTGTGTTCGCAAAAGTTGATGATACACACTGCTGCGGCGCGGTAAGCAGCTTCTGGGCTCGAGGACTAACGGTGAATGCTTCCGCTGTGAAGGAGAGCCGAAATGCCAGCCTACATCCAGCATCACGAAGTTGAGCCATTTGCGATTGTCTGCCCGAACTGCATAGGGCTCCCTATGCACGTGGTAGAAGTTCAGCCCCATTGGAGCATGGCGAAGATCAACTTCACCTACGAATGCTCTGACTGCGGCACTGAAATCAAGAAGACTGTAACGCGACACTAATCCGGGTTTGGTCGCTGCCGCCTGTCAAATCTGCAGGTCGCTAATCACAACGATTAGCCGTACAAAATTCCCGAACGTTCACCTAATCGGAACGCGAGTGAGCGACGTCCGAAGCTTGACGCAGATCAATTTGCATTTTTCTGGAATTGCTATTTTTTCAACGCCTATTACCGCGACCACTTTTTGGTCGTCAAATCCTCGCTTAGAAAGTCATCGAACTGAGGAGCAGGACCAATGCTAAAGACTAAAAGGACGACGAAGGCAAAGAGGGCAAAAAAGGTTAAGAAACCCGCTGTCAGAGCGTCTGCTAAGAAGGCAAAAAGGACGAAGAAGCCCGCAGCCAAAAAAACTGCGAAGAAGGTAGTTGCCAAAACATCTCCGGCTAAGAAGACAGTAAACAAAGAAAAGCAGGGCGGGAGGAAGCCAGCAGAAACGTCGGTGAAAAAGGCTGCTAATAAGCGCGCTATAAAAACAGCTACAGAGAAGACCGCGTGGAAGATCAGCCCCGAAATTAGTCAGTCTGTTGTAGACATAGATATTTGGAAAAAGGGTGACCTAAAGATTGAACACCTGACAGTCTATCGCACGGGTTGGATTGTCGTTGACCAATTGCCGGATTTGAGCGGTTACAATCCAGACGAGGGTGTTAGCATCTTTGAAGAATTTGAGTTCGAGGAGCATCAAGTCCTGGATGGATCCGAAGAAACCTCATTTTTTCCGAATGAGCTAGCTTTAGAAGAGCGCGAACGTCTTATGGCTCTTTCGGAGGAAGAGTTGGTGGTTGAGGGTTGGACGATTGAATCAGCAACTCGTTTCAGCGGACCTCTGGTAGTCGAAGAGATTTGAACTCCTAGCACTTCCACACGACCGATGGTGATCACCATGCGTTGGATGATACTACCATACCTCGTCGCCTCGACGATTTTAGCGGCACAGTTTCCAGTACTCGCTCAGCCTGTTGACGGCGATCCAGGGTCTGGTCGCTTGCTTGCGACAAGGCTCTGCAGTTCATGTCATCGCGTTCTGCCGATGACTTTATCGGACAGGGCTGACCCGCCAAGCTTCCAGAGCATTGCTGACTTGCCGTCGACTACAGGCATTTCTCTGAATGCGTTTCTTCATTCAAACCACAGAAATATGCCTGATTTCGTACTTTCAAGCGCTGTGTCAAATGACCTGATCGCTTATATCCTGAGTCTCAAGCAGAAGTAGGGATACGGGCATTCGACAACATCCTTTCCAGTGATAATCAGTGCATTCCAACATCGGTCTGCATTGCGTCTAATGCTACCGCTATCGGAGCAAGGGGCTGTTACGAGTCGATATGCGATATCCCATGCTTTTGTCTGCGATCCTACTTTTGACCGCTCCTTGTGAAGGCGAGGTTCAGGATCCGCGTGAACTGGTCCACCTGCAGGCTCCAATGCAAGAGCACATGCTTGCCAACATGCGTGACCATCTCGCCACATTGAACGAAATCATAGGCGACGTGGCGAATGACAAGTTTGAAGACGCCGCAAAAGTTACCGAGCAACGACTGGGAATGAGCTCTCTCAGTCTTCACGGCGCCGCTCATTTAGCACCGTTCCTCCATCAGCCGATGCAAGACATTGGAACGAGTATGCATCACGCAGCAAGTCGATTAGCCATTGGGCTGCAGAATGCCTCTGTTACGCCCACGGCTGATGCCTTCCGTGATATCAACAAAGCCCTACATGAAGTCACTACCGCTTGCGAGGCTTGTCACGCGCATTACCGCTTGCGTTGAGCGCTAAAGGGGATTGCAACACGGTTCGCGGCACATGAATACAAACCGATCCTATGCTTGGATTTGGAAATCGCTCGTTGCGGGACTGTGCGGGACAATAGCTCACACACTCCTCATATTTTTAAAGGTCCGAGCCGGATGGCTTCCTTCTTTCCAGCCGTACCAAGCGCTCCAGAGCGCGCTCAGCCGATTGATAAGTGAAGCGGTTCCTCCAATTGTTCCTTGGATTATCTCATATCTGAATGGCATGACAATTGTGGGATTGCTGTTTGGTAGCAGCTATCGGTTCCTTCCTGGCGCATACGGGATAACCAAAGGAACTCTGGTCGGTATACTCGTATGGCTAATAATGGGATTGCTATTTTTCCCGATCCTGGGTCTCGGTCCTTTTGCGTGGAACATCGGACTCGGTGTTAAGCCCGCGCTATTTTCGTTCGCAATGGTGCTTACATACAGCACGGTAATGGGGATGGTGTACGCTGCGCTCAATGCCAAAGCTTAAATCAATTTCTTACCCCGCATTTGCATTGAGGCGCGCCCGTCATAGGTTGATCGCAAGTGTTTGATCAAGAGCACCGATCATATTGGCTTACATTAGCTCAAGTGGTTCTGTTCGTGGGTCTGACAGAAGTATGGTGTCATCCTCCATCAACCGTATCATTTCCCGCCCACATCTCTTCTGCTCGGCGCGATGCATTTTCTCAATCAAAGGAAATGCCTGCTGGAACGACCTTGAGCGCGTTGCATCCACGAGCAAAAGAGCCGGCTCCGCAAATTTGAACAGGTCGATAAGTGGAATTTCTGCCTGACAACGGCGATAGTCGCCGCGAACAGGAGAGACCATGAACAGACGACCGCGCCGGAACCATACCCCGGCCTTTAAGGCAAAGGTGGCGCTTGCCGCCGTCAAGGGCGACCGAACGATAGCTCAACTGGCCGAGCATTTCGACGTCCACCCCAATCAGATTACGGCATGGAAGGCGCAGTTGGAGGGAGGCGCTTCCGGGGTTTTTGGCACGGGGAGCGCAGCGCCGGCGACGCCTGCCGTCGATGTGAAGTCGCTGCACGCCAAGATCGGGGAGCTGACGCTGGAGAATAATTCCTAAGAAACGGCGACGCTTGATGTTGGCTCCGCGGGCTGTAGAACAAACCCGAATGCCTTCGCGCGCCGATGCAGATTGTCCACTACCCGCGCGCGATAGCGTGTCTCATAGAACGACGCACCAGGATCTACATACTCCATCCCATGTCGGACGGCATTATAGAACAGCACTGCGATCTTGCGCGCCGTGGCGGTCACCGCCTTGGCTTTGCCGATGCGCGCCGAGAGCCGCCTGTAGAACGCGCCCAGGGCGGTGTCGGTCCGTCCAACGGTTACGGCAGCGAGCCGCAGAAGCGCCGCGGCCCGGCACCCGGAGCGGCGTGTTCGTGACGAGAGCACCTTCCCACCGGAGATCTTATTGCTCGGCGCCAAGCATAGCCAGGAGGTGAAGTGTTTTGCGCTGGGCCAGGCGGAGAGGTCATCGCCGCACTCAGCAATCAGCTTCAGTGATAGGTAAGGACCGAGGCCGTTGATTTGGGTAACGTCCTTTCCGAGCAGCGCGAAGAGCGCCGCACGGACATCGAAGGCCATTGCGTTCGTTTGATCGGTTCGCCGACGTGACGACGGCAACGAACCTGATCCACGGCCGCGACCGATGCTGAGTTCCTTCAAGACGGCTTCGATCCTCACGTCGCAAGCAGACACCTTCTCGTGGTAGGCGTCGAAGAGGGCGAGTGCCTGCTCGAGCGCAAACAGGTGCTCGGCGCGGTAGCTGCCGGTGAGCGCCTTCTCGATCGTCTCAGCACTGGCGTGGCACCGGTAATCGCGCAAGTGCGCCAGCGCTTTGGGGTCGTGCTCACCGGCGAGGATAGCGCGGATGATCCGTTGGCCAGTCGCACCGGTGATGTCGGCGACGACGTGGTGGAGCTGAAGATTCATCTCCGTCAGTGCCTTCTGCATATGCTGGATATGTGAGGCCGCATATTCGAGCAGACGCTCGCGCTGACGCACATATGCTCGCAGCTCGGCGATCTGGCCTTTGGGCCGAAAGCTGGCACGCAGCAGGCCGTAAGAATGAAGCCGCTGGAGCCACTGCGCGTCGCTGACGTCAGTCTTACGTCCGGGCACGTGCTTGGCATCGCGCGCATTGACAAGGAACACAGTAAAGCCACGGGCATCGAGGAGCTCGAAAATAGGAATCCAATACACGCTGGTCAATTCCATAACGACCGTCTCGACGCCACATTCCTTAAACCAATTCACCAGCCGATGTAGATCGGTCGTAAAGGTACCGAAGCTGCGTACGGGCTCAGGCGTACGATCTGTCCTTACGGCAGCCATGTGCATAGTTGCCCCAACGTCGATGGCCGCCGCATTCGGGTGGACCATCGGCATCGCGCGGTCTAACTTGGATTTTGTCCTTTTTCAATTCATCTCCAATCCTCCTGCTGACGACAGCGGAAGGGCTGGGCTGCGCTATTGCTCAGATTCCTAAACGGGATCGCCGGATGGCGTCACCACTCTCAAGTGCGCAACAACCCATGGACCATGTTTTTTAACGGGGTACATGCCACCAAAATCGTAACGGCCGCTCCCTTCCAGGAGCAGTCTAGCGCAAGCCCGTTTCTGCTCCCACAGGCGGCGCGCAGCGCCAAGCTAATGTTTTTTAGAAGGAGCGCTCACCAAGGCGGGATTGCTGAGCGCAAAGCGATGATCGACCGTGAACATGATCTGTCGATCACCAGGCAGGCCGAAGTTTTGAAGATCAGCCGCGGCAGCGTTTATTATCTGCCGCGACCAGTGTCGTCCGCCGACCTCGCCATCATGCGGCATCTGGATCGGCTGCACCTGGAGTTCCCCTTCGCCGGTTCGCGTATGTTGCGAGGTCTGCTGGCTTTGCAGGGGTGCAAGATCGGCCGCCGGCATGTGAAGACGCTGATGCGGCGGATGGGGATAGAGGCGCTCTATCGCCGTCCGCGCACCACCAAGCCCGAACCCGGCCACAAGATCTATCCGTATCTGCTGCGCGGCATGGAGATCACGCGTCCGAACCAGGTCTGGGCCATGGACATCACCTACATCCCGATGGCGCGCGGCTTCGTCTATCTCGCCGTCGTGCTCGACTGGGCGACGCGCCGGGTTCTGTCGTGGCGGCTGTCGGTCACGATGGAGGCGGCGTTCTGCGTCGAGACACTGGAAGATGCTTTGGCCCGTCACGGCAAGCCGGAGATCTTCAACACCGATCAGGGCTCGCAGTTCACCGGCGCGGCCTTCACCGGCTTGCTCGCCGGCAACGGCATCGCCATCAGCATGGACGGCAAAGGGGCTTGGCGCGACAACGTGTTCGTCGAACGGCTGTGGCGCAGCGTCAAATACGAGGAGGTCTATCTGCGGGCCTATGAAAGCGTCGGCGAGGCACGACATTCGATTGGCCGGTATCTCGACTTTTACAACGACCGACGTCCACATTCGAGTCTTGACGACATGACCCCGGATCAAGCCTACTTCAACCTTCCGCCGCTCCGCGCGGCGGCCTAACCCCGGCAGAGGCTCCACTTATCGACGCGGAGATTCTGTTCAGACAAGCGGGACCAGCTCACTTGAGCGCGTTGCATCCACGAGCAAATTCAAGTGCAATGCTGCGAACCAAGCTTGAAACACCTGATATTTAACGGGCATTGCTTTGCGCAACCTGACGTAATCCTCCACGCAAACGTAGAGCAGAAATTCGTTGTGAGTGTCATTAAATTGGTCGAGCGTAGCTTGGTCTGCCTCACGCTCTTCAGGCGTCTTCCCCACGTGTTTGAAACAATTCCGATACAAATTCATCGCCGCCCAAATATCTTTTTGAGACTTTGTCGGGTGATCTTTCAGAATAAAATCTGTCATCGGCTCAATCCCGTCAAGCCTACACAAACTCTCCAATATTTCGCGTGATGCTCCCGCGAGCGTATGAACTGATATCGGATCACCATCTACAAAAAATATGTCGATCGCCGTAAGCAATTGTGATCGCGCAATTTTCAAGTGGCTTAGATCTAGATCGCTTTTATTTTTCTTCATGCCGACGCTCATCCGTCGCCTCTATCAAACAACGTTCACCAACTTCGTTTGCGCTTCAGCATCCATTTCAATGTAGCGACTTGTGGTCGTCAAGCTCGCATGACCTGCTAATGCCTGAACATCCCTCAATGATCCGCCAAAAATAACAAGCGTACTGCGCCAAATGACGTTTAATGTCGATTTCTTTCGTGACCGAATAGCGGATAAACGCCGATAAAGTCGTATTACGCCGATTGCATTCGGCATTGATCAGTTCCAGCAACCCATCGCTGCACCACCACTTAACCTTTCGCTGCCGCCAGTTATTTTCCGACATTCTTGATCTCTCCTCTTTGCTCTTGCTGATCACCGCACTGCCACCGCCGTTGCGAAAACCCGACCCCCACCCTCGCAGGATTCCAGACAATGCTTATCGAATAGGTCCATCACTGCCTTGCGGTCCTGATACGGGCTGTCGCCGTCGAGGATGACGCAGAAAGCAGAGTTGGTATCTTCACTTTCAATATCTTCTGCTTCTTCAACTAACCTGCTTCGCAACGCCAGCCGCCCTGTTCGATCCTTGCCATTCGCGCTGGCTACAAAGTTACTGAACTTCATCAGTTTCGACGGCTTCTTCCAGCTAATCTGATTGATTGTCATTTCTTTCTCTCCCTTCTACCGATGACTCAGAATGATGATGTCATGGGTCAGTTGACGATTTTGGCGGAGGTAGCTGTCGATCTGCTGGGCTGACGTGACTTTTTCAAACACCTTGAGCTTGTCGAACGAGGCGTTCCGTAACTCATCCTGAAGCTGGCTCATCCGAGTGATTTCAGGCTTCCTCTGCCTTCCTATCATCGTGCCCGCCTATAGAGTGCTTCTGACCAAGTTCGCTTTGGCTGCTCGGTCGGTGGTGCCGGTTCGATAATCTCGATCTGTTGGTTCTTCAAATATTCGGCGATGCTTCGTCGAAAAACCTGTGACCTCGTCAAATCCTGTTGGGCGCAGATCAGGTAGAGCCGGCTCCGCAAATTTGAACAGGTCGATAAGTGGAATTTCTGCCTGACAACGGCGATAGTCGCCGCGAACAGGAGAGACCATGAACAGACGACCGCGCCGGAACCATACCCCGGCCTTTAAGGCAAAGGTGGCGCTTGCCGCCGTCAAGGGCGACCGAACGATAGCTCAACTGGCCGAGCATTTCGACGTCCACCCCAATCAGATTACGGCATGGAAGGCGCAGTTGGAGGGAGGCGCTTCCGGGGTTTTTGGCACGGGGAGCGCAGCGCCGGCGACGCCTGCCGTCGATGTGAAGTCGCTGCACGCCAAGATCGGGGAGCTGACGCTGGAGAATGATTCCTAAGAAACGGCGACGCTTGATGTTGGCTCCGCGGGCTGTAGAACAAACCCGAATGCCTTCGCGCGCCGATGCAGATTGTCCACTACCCGCGCGCGATAGCGTGTCTCATAGAACGACGCACCAGGATCTACATACTCCATCCCATGTCGGACGGCATTATAGAACAGCACTGCGATCTTGCGCGCCGTGGCGGTCACCGCCTTGGCTTTGCCGATGCGCGCCGAGAGCCGCCTGTAGAACGCGCCCAGGGCGGTGTCGGTCCGTCCAACGGTTACGGCAGCGAGCCGCAGAAGCGCCGCGGCCCGGCACCCGGAGCGGCGTGTTCGTGACGAGAGCACCTTCCCACCGGAGATCTTATTGCTCGGCGCCAAGCATAGCCAGGAGGTGAAGTGTTTTGCGCTGGGCCAGGCGGAGAGGTCATCGCCGCACTCAGCAATCAGCTTCAGTGATAGGTAAGGACCGAGGCCGTTGATTTGGGTAACGTCCTTTCCGAGCAGCGCGAAGAGCGCCGCACGGACATCGAAGGCCATTGCGTTCGTTTGATCGGTTCGCCGACGTGACGACGGCAACGAACCTGATCCACGGCCGCGACCGATGCTGAGTTCCTTCAAGACGGCTTCGATCCTCACGTCGCAAGCAGACACCTTCTCGTGGTAGGCGTCGAAGAGGGCGAGTGCCTGCTCGAGCGCAAACAGGTGCTCGGCGCGGTAGCTGCCGGTGAGCGCCTTCTCGATCGTCTCAGCACTGGCGTGGCACCGGTAATCGCGCAAGTGCGCCAGCGCTTTGGGGTCGTGCTCACCGGCGAGGATAGCGCGGATGATCCGTTGGCCAGTCGCACCGGTGATGTCGGCGACGACGTGGTGGAGCTGAAGATTCATCTCCGTCAGTGCCTTCTGCATATGCTGGATATGTGAGGCCGCATATTCGAGCAGACGCTCGCGCTGACGCACATATGCTCGCAGCTCGGCGATCTGGCCTTTGGGCCGAAAGCTGGCACGCAGCAGGCCGTAAGAATGAAGCCGCTGGAGCCACTGCGCGTCGCTGACGTCAGTCTTACGTCCGGGCACGTGCTTGGCATCGCGCGCATTGACAAGGAACACAGTAAAGCCACGGGCATCGAGGAGCTCGAAAATAGGAATCCAATACACGCTGGTCGATTCCATAACGACCGTCTCGACGCCACATTCCTTAAACCAATTCACCAGCCGATGTAGATCGGTCGTAAAGGTACCGAAGCTGCGTACGGGCTCAGGCGTACGATCTGTCCTTACGGCAGCCATGTGCATAGTTGCCCCAACGTCGATGGCCGCCGCATTCGGGTGGACCATCGGCATCGCGCGGTCTAACTTGGATTTTGTCCTTTTTCGATTCATCTCCAATCCTCCTGCTGACGACAGCGGAAGGGCTGGGCTGCGCTATTGCTCAGATTCCTAAACGGGATCGCCGGATGGCGTCACCACTCTCAAGTGCGCAACAACCCATGGACCATGTTTTTTAACGGGGTACATGCCACCAAAATCGTAACGGCCGCTCCCTTCCAGGAGCAGTCTAGCGCAAGCCCGTTTCTGCTCCCACAGGCGGCGCGCAGCGCCAAGCTAATGTTTTTTAGAAGGAGCGCTCACCAAGGCGGGATTGCTGAGCGCAAAGCGATGATCGACCGTGAACATGATCTGTCGATCACCAGGCAGGCCGAAGTTTTGAAGATCAGCCGCGGCAGCGTTTATTATCTGCCGCGACCAGTGTCGTCCGCCGACCTCGCCATCATGCGGCATCTGGATCGGCTGCACCTGGAGTTCCCCTTCGCCGGTTCGCGTATGTTGCGAGGTCTGCTGGCTTTGCAGGGGTACAAGATCGGCCGCCGGCATGTGAAGACGCTGATGCGGCGGATGGGGATAGAGGCGCTCTATCGCCGTCCGCGCACCACCAAGCCCGAACCCGGCCACAAGATCTATCCGTATCTGCTGCGCGGCATGGAGATCACGCGTCCGAACCAGGTCTGGGCCATGGACATCACCTACATCCCGATGGCGCGCGGCTTCGTCTATCTCGCCGTCGTGCTCGACTGGGCGACGCGCCGGGTTCTGTCGTGGCGGCTGTCGGTCACGATGGAGGCGGCGTTCTGCGTCGAGACACTGGAAGATGCTTTGGCCCGTCACGGCAAGCCGGAGATCTTCAACACCGATCAGGGCTCGCAGTTCACCGGCGCGGCCTTCACCGGCTTGCTCGCCGGCAACGGCATCGCCATCAGCATGGACGGCAAAGGGGCTTGGCGCGACAACGTGTTCGTCGAACGGCTGTGGCGCAGCGTCAAATACGAGGAGGTCTATCTGCGGGCCTATGAAAGCGTCGGCGAGGCACGACATTCGATTGGCCGGTATCTCGACTTTTACAACGACCGACGTCCACATTCGAGTCTCTGACGACATGACCCCGGATCAAGCCTACTTCAACCTTCCGCCGCTCCGCGCGGCGGCCTAACCCCGGCAGAGGCTCCACTTATCGACGCGGAGATTCTGTTCAGACAAGCGGGACCAGCTCAGCAGGGCGCCTGTTCCGCCACGGCGCCTATTTTGATTTTATGGCTACATGGAGTGGTGAGAATGCAACTGCACAGGAATGGAGAACCATGCTTGCGCTGGTAAAGCAAGAAGTGAAAGCTTCTCGTAATATAGAAGAATTTCTTCGACACACGAGGACGACGTCAAAACGACGATACCAAACTATTCACCGTCGCTTGATCTTCGAGACCTAGGGGACAGTATGCGCCCGATGTTTACAATTCACGCTGGCGAATTTTTGGTGGGTCAGCACATCGAGACGTCTTTCAAAGACAAGAATGTCTGGGTTCCAACGAAAGATTCAGGCATCGATCTTCTGGTAACAAACTCGTCGAACAAAAAAAACGATCTCGCTTCAAGTGAAGTTTTCACGTGATTTTCTTCCAATCATGAAATTGGAGCCGACAGCCCAAAGCACGCTAAAGTCATGTACGTGGTTTACCTTGGATTCTAATAAACTCAGCCATTCGAAAGCTGATCTTTGGGTTCTTGTGCTACTCGGTTTTGAGAAGCACACATATGATTACATAATCATACAGCCTCAACAACTGATGAGCAGATTGAACAGTTTACATGGACTTTCCCGGCGCTATCAAACCTACGTCTGGGTCACAAAAAACAATCGGGCTTGGCTGACTCGTGGTGCCTCGAAGAGCAATCTCGAAGGGATAGCGCACAACACCTTCACTAGCAAAGACCGAGACCTGACTCGGCATTTGAACAATTGGAGCAAAATTAGCGATCTTTGAGAAGAACTCTATTTCCTTGCAATGCAACTCTTTGTTCCGTCGAACGCCAACAGTTAAGTGTGGCGCAGTACCGCTCAATCGCTCACAGCAAAGCAGCCCTTGGTTCTTTAAGGCAGCCTGCGATCATCACACACGCAGAGTAGCAGCGCACGGTGCGACGTTCTCGCTGCGTTTGAAGGCGGCAAGACGAACATCTCGACAGCAAATTCCTTCACTATGATTTTCATGCTCGCCTCCCATGGTTTGCCTCATAACTTCTGTTCGAGACGCAGGCGCTCTATCTCGTCTTTTAGATGGAGCTTTTGACGTTTTAACTCCACAAGCTCCAAATCATCGACCGACTTATGTTTCAACGCTTCGGCAATTTTCTTTTTCAATGCGTGGTGCCGCCGCTCTACCTCGACAAGATGGGCTTGAAACGTCATAGGCTTTCCTCCGTGGACTGCCAACTCAGCAACAACATACGAAATTGAGTTGAAGTCGCTGCTTGATATAAATCAAAGACACCGCTGCAGATTTGATCGATACTAACAAAATACGGACTACGAATAATTCAGAGGAAACGTGTCTCTAGGTTCGGAGTTCGTCTATGCATGCCAATGGTTCTACAAACGACAGAGCCGATTTGTTCGAGCTGTCGGTTTCAAAAACCGCAATCTTAAGAATTGCTTGCGCCATGTTGAGTGCAGCCATAAGTGCAGCCATAATGGCGTAGGCTTTCACTCACAGGAAATGTAAAATGAAAAACGTTGACCAAATTCAGCAGACCACTAAAGACTTCGGTGATACCGCAACGGCATCGGCAAATAACTTCGCAACTTGTCTTCAGACAATTGCGAGCGCCCATGCAGACTACGTCAAGAAAGCAATGGAACATGGTTCTGAGTTCATTTCTCAGCTGACCAGCGTTAAAGAGCCCGCCAAAGTGATGGAGCTTCATAGGGAATACGTGAAGAACTCCTATGAAACGTTCGTAGCGGACTCGAAGAAAGTCTCCGAACTCTATGCTGACCTCTTCAAGCAGACGACGAAGCCATTAGAAGCCTTGATTGCGAAGAACAAAGCGGCTTGATTGTGACGACCTGGGGAGCGGCTTGGTGTCGCTCCCCTCACAGGAAGGCAGTGCTTAGGCTCTAGTTCAGCCTCACCATCCCGGACATGCGGAACTGTCACCGACCAGCACCACCTTCCCTTTGCGTTTGAGTTGCAGGAGACGCCTAATCCTTAATTAGCTGTCGTAACTCTTCAACCGTGAGCCAGGGTCGCTGTGTATGTACGATGCGGTGACAGTTAGAGCATAGCAGTACGAGATCTTCTAACTTCGTTTTCTCTCCAGCTGCTAGCGTGTGAACTGGCTTGACATGATGGGCTTCAATGAAGCTCTTGCCACGCTCCCCGTAAGTCACTTCAAAATCGAAAGAACAGGCTTCACATTTGAGGTGTCCGTTTGCCTTAACCACAGACGCCTTCTTATTCTCTACTAATTTGCGGCTACGTTCACGGCTTCGATGAATTCGTGTGAGAATGCGCCCCTCTTCGGCTTCTGCAAATTCCTCGTCTTCTTCTTCAGAAGCCTCTGGGATTTCTCCCTTATTCACAATGAGACGAATAGCGTTGGCTGTTTCGGATAGCTTATGAGGATCAGCGGCAAAATCGCGCCAAACGTCCTCTTCCAGCTTTCCACCTCTCTGCAATCCCTTTTTGCCTTGCGAAATATACGTCGGGTCGAAACGTCTGAAATTCATCACTTTCATGTAGACGCCATTTGGATTGCGAAAATCCGCTTTGCGGTCCGAAATCAGCGCGCCCATTTTGTTCAGAAGTTCAGAAAGCTCGACAATATCCTTGCTGGTCTTGCCTGGCGGATTGCCCTTGAAACGAAAATACAAATCGAGCGTGAGAATTAGCTCATCACGTGACCATGTTGGGTTTCTGGCTTCGAGCGTGTCGGGCATTCATTTATCCGTTCGCGCACATCGTTGGCTCCTGCCGAACTCTTCCCAAAGATCACCGCTTTATTCCCTCATTGGCGATCACTTTCCGAACGTCCGCCCGAGGTATTCCGAACTGCTTGGCGATCTTTGAAGGTGTAACGCCAGCTTTGAAGGCGGCACGAACCGCATTCAACTTGCCAATGGTCAAAGTTGTTGAGGGTTCTTCCACCCGCTTGCTCAGACTCTTACCTGGCGCGGTTTGCTTCTTTCCGCGACGCTGCTGCTCCGCAATCACTGCAGCGAACAACTGCTCAAGCTCTTGATCGTTGAGGTACTTGATAGCCGCTGGTAGGTCTTTAGGTAGGGCATGACGCAACGATGCAGTGGGTTTGGGGGCACGTGAGGCGGTCTCCTCCGGCGATGCCGTAGAGAACAGATCAGGTGTTTCCGTTGATCCCGTGCGCCCGCTGCCCATACGGCAATCATGCCGCCGTTCGCAAAATGTGGCAACGGGATTGTCGCAAGAAAGGGTTTCAACCCACGATACTGCTCAATCGCCCACAGCAAGACAGCGCTTAGGCTTTAGTTTGCTCGTACTTCAACCCCGACGACGGAGCCGAACCTTTAAGACATTCGCTCCGCGAGTTGAATGTGGCGGCGGGTCTCAACAAGCCCTATAATTTTCAACACGACCGCCTGCAAGGAGATCTACCATGAAAACCTACGTCGCCTGCATTGGCGGAAAAGCGGTATTGGCATTTCGTGCTGAAGGTGGCGATAGGGCGCGCGAGCTGATCGATGACCAAGAAGGCGGCATCCGATCTGATCTGACGGCGCTCGTTGGTGCGGACGGAAAGCCGGTGTGGGACGGAAAGTCTGCCATTCATATGCGAGAGGCATCGGCGGCAGAACATGCTGAATGGGAGCAGTCTCGCGACCAAGCAATCAGCGACGAGGAAATTGACTTGGATGCTGGCGACGATCCCGACGAGTGGAGCATCTATTTAACGAGCATTCCTCGAGCGAAGTAACTTCCGCCCAACATGGCGCACAATCGCTCACAGCAACGCAGCCCTTGGTTTTTAGGTCAGTCTGCGACATCCGCACATGCCGACTATCGCCGACGTGTACGACGTTCTCGCTGCGTTTGACGGCGGCAAGACGCGCCGCGGATCATCCGATCAGCCATAGCCCGCTGTGAATATCGAATTTCACCATGCCTTCGTCGCGCATTTTCAATAGGAGGGATTGGCATGCCTCCTGATTCGCCACATTGGCGCGCTTCATTATCTGGTGCACTTTAAGCGGTTTCTCGCGGAGTGCACTCAAGATATTTTCTCGATCATTCAGCATTAAAGGCTCTCAGCAGCCCGTGTAACGAGGATCGGGACCTTCGTGCAGAATACGCAGATAGGCTAAGCCATAATAGGTAAGTTCTTCGGCATCGCTGTGACCTGCAGATGAAAGCTTCTCAAGATATTGACTGACTTTCACTCTGATTTCTTCACGCCCCAAACGTTCAAGAGCGGGCAAATTTTCGTAAGAAGCCATTACTCGATCAACAGCGTCATCCATCAACCCCGCTCCCAACACAAAATGGTGTTGGCGCATCGCACCATTTTTGCGTTGCAAGAGTCAAGAACTACCTAGGACGAGGGGATTGGTGGCTTCTGATCTGACATTGACCCAAATCAAAGACGCCGTGGCGAGATTCAAATTATGATATTCGAACATTGAGGAACGCTCTCTCTCTCTGAGAGACTCAAAGAACTTTTCTCAATGACAAAGACGGACGCTTTTTTCCCAGGAGCGTCCGTTTGCGTTGTCAGGATCAATTGAAACCCAATTTTGGTTCGCTGACGCCGCTCAATCGCCGACAGCAGGGCAGCGCTTAGGTTTGTGGCTTACCCTGCGGCAAGTCGCTCCCGTTCAAGCCACAACATTCGGGCGGGAAGCTGCATCACGCAACTGAATGACGTTGCATTCTTCGTAATGGTAGGAAATCTCATCCTGTGCGAGGCGCGACCACCTCTCTGCCTCTGCAAGCCAATAAATTCCGTTCTTTGGCTCGCGTATTGCAAGTTGTCGACACAGCCTAGCTTGCGCCCGAAACTCCATACCGTTCTTCATGACCTTCACTCCTGCCGTGTGAAGTCAATTTGCTCCTGTACTATATCAGACTTGCGACAGACAGCCGTTCACGCCACCAATAGCGGCGGAAACATCTGCTCCCAATCTTTTTTGCTCATTTTTGGCTCGCCATCAGGCATGTACGCCATGGTTTCGAACCGATCCCCGCACTTCGTGCAAGTCCACAGATTAACAACCAACCGCTCATTATCGATTTCTGACCAATCAGGAGCAAGCAGCGCCTCACCACATTTGACACACTTCATAGTCATGGCGATCCTCCCTTGCTTATTCTTGTTCTCCGCTGAGAGTGTCAGTTTTTGAATTCATATAGTGGCATCTCCAATTCGACGATCTGCATTGATACAGATCAAAAACGAGTCTCTTTTCCACCATTACGTGGATTGCAACGCGATAGCGTGCTCCTGAACCTGCATCCGATACCGCTCAATCGCCCACAGCAAGGCAGCGCTTGGGTTTTGTGCTTCGTCCCACGATTACTGCACATACCGACTATCACCGACCTGCACGACCTTCTCTCCGCAATCGTTCTACGGCGCAGAGAGCACTCCATTGTCAGAAGAGACCGATCCTTAGACGCCCGATCACCTAACAGCTGGTCCATCGAGCTGAAGATCTTGGGAACGTCCTGATTGGCAACGAAGAGATATCATATTACATCAATATTACGCCGAAATATGTCGTAATAACATCTTGATATATCAAAATTTTTTGTAACACGATTTATTGGTAATGGAGAGGTCGACAGTTCAATCCTGTCTGGCAGCACCATTCATCTTCTTGAAAAAAATGATGTTTCTTTGATCGATTTGCAATCTCGTTTTCGCAACGGGATTGAAGGAACCACCGCGTAACCACGCAAACCTATTTTGCTGGAACTGGCCCGCAAATCTGCGCGTAGCTCGGTTCGTCTAACAGTTCTCGTGATCCTTGCCGGATAATCGCGTACAGTTCAGCGTCCGACAGCTCGTCCACCGAAACGTCGCCGCGCTCTATCGTCTGCGCGCACTTACCGTCCAGCCTGTCCCCGACCTCTTTGATCGCCTGCAAATCGCCACCCTCGGCCATCTCGATTAGCTTTCGTGCGATGGCGCGCAAGTGGCGAAGATCATTGCCAGCGCAGATTTCCATCCGCAAAGCATCAGCGAACGGCCTTTGTCGGTTAACAGAGCCAATCGGCCTGCCCATGTTTCCCGCCTCCTAGACGTTTGAAGCTTCAAGCAAATCCATGACGGAACTATGGTGGCTTTATCCGAGGCGTTCAGGTGGCGAAATTTCTTGTTTCTACTACGGGCACATTTGTGCACCCAAGCTGTACGGAAAACCCGAACGATCACGTTGGCTCACTTTGCGTCCTGCGGATAAGTTCCGCCAGACGACAGTTGTGTTCGATCTCTTCGGCAACAATCAACTTGCGGTATATTAGGTCAGCGATTGCCGGATGATCGCTCGGGCCATGGTGTAGAGCGTTTTCTATCTCTTATGGCCTCGCCACCGCTACCCAGTTGGCTCAAATGTCGAGCCAATTACGCTGGACAAGGATTTGTGGGATCAACGGTGAGCCTGTGGATACGTCGCCTCGGACTTCCCTAGTCGGCGTTTCAGGGAGGGCTGAATGTTCACGCTCGAAGACTTGGCCGCTCTATGCGGCCAAGTGGTCATGTTTGCGGTACTCAGCGGATACTTCTACGGCCTCATTCTCCTAGAGAGAAGATGGCCAACACTCGTCCGGCGAATTCCCCGTTGGGCAATGACGGTTGGCCTGACGGTGGGCCTCATCCTAATCGTGGTCGCCACCTTTGCCTTCCTTCACTGGCTGTCACCGGACCTTGTACCGGAGGTACCGGAAGAACAGGAGGATGACTAAAATGGGTATAGATGGGAAACCCCAGCGAACTACGTAACTGTACACCACGAAGACAACCCGACCGGTCAGCCCTACCGCGAAGAGGGCGACGGCAGTCTGGCCGACGTCGAAGGAATAGCTACCGCAAGATGATCGACCTTGGACGACATCATCGACTTAAGCATGTGCAACCTCTACAGCATCACGATGAACCAAGCAGCCATCGCGGCGCTGTTCCGCGTCATCAACCGCTATGTCGGCAACCTCGCACCGATGCCGGACGTCTTTCCAGATTATCCGGGCGACGGTGGTGCGGAAAGCCGGGACCGAGCGCGAGATGGTATTGATGCGCTAGGGCATGCCTTGGCGCCGAGCCGTTCGCGCAGGCTCGACCTAAAAAAGTAAAAACCAATTCGATGAAGAGTTTAGTTGACGATTTGGGGAAATGGATCACAGCGATCAGCTTGCGCGGCTGGTCGTATCGATCGTTCACGACTGGCGTATTATTCTGTTCTCGGTCTTGGATTTCAGTCGATCCAAACCCCCTAGACTATCTTGCCCATGCGGTCGAACGCCCAATTAAAGGACACCTTCCGTGCGAAAACTAAAACACTGGCTCAAAGCGTATATGAATTTTACCCGTGCCTCGGAATCCCCTGATGCATTTCACTTCTATACTGGAGTTGGTACTATCGCTGGGACTCTTCGCCGCCGCGTTTGGCTTGATATGCTCCATTTCCAATGGACGCCGAACTTTTACATCATCCTTGTGGGTCCTCCCGGCGTTGCTAACAAGTCTACTACTGTTCGCATCGGTTCTAGTCTCCTTTCTCAAGTTGATGGAATCCATTTCGGTCCCCAATTCATGACGTGGCAATCCTTAACCCAAACTATCCTCCGGCCATGGTCCAGCGTCGGCGTCCCTCCGGCTTCATAGAACCGTGCCTGCCGTCGAAGGAGCCTTCGTTCACGTAGATGAACGGGAGGTTTGATCTAGGTCGAGCGCTCGTGTGGACTTCTATTTTGTCCCGGCCACTGACTGCGCGAGCGCCTCCTTGCATTGGTCTTTGAAGTTGCCAAGATTTTTCAGGATGCAACTTCGTTCCTTGTCAGGGCAACTTTCCTTTACATCAGGCGTGCAGCCTTTGCTGATCTCAGCGACCCGCGCAAGCCTCGCCTTACACATGTCGGAAAATTCCGCGGCGTGTGTTTTCACGCAGTCTTTAATGCGGCCCTCGCCGGGCTTAACTTCCGCACATTTTGCCTTGACGTCGGCCGCACAGACCCCAATTGACCGCTCCTTTGCCATCGCGACCGGTGCGGAGAGAAGTAGTACGGCACCAATTACCAAGATACTCTTCATCATAGGTCATTCTCCCAAAAAAAGATGCGAAAGCCCCTCACTCACTTGGCCAGCGTGAGATGTGCCCAGACCAACCGGCTCTGTATGGTGGACGATAAAAACGGGACACTCGATTGATCTATGTCAACTCGATTGATATATGTCGAAGGAGGTGCGTACGCCGGGAGCGCGGTTCTTAAAGCAAAACTGGATAAACAGCTTCTACCCGACCGCAGGGAGCGAACGGTAGCAGCCGAAGTTTCCGGCGAAACCCTTCAGGGCATCGCGACGGCGCGCGGCATCTCATCGAACGTGCGCCCGCGATAGTGCCTGCCGGTGCTCTTTTTGCGAACGCCGCCCCATTGCTTGAAGAAAAACGCCGTCCCTGCCTTTGCGGCATGCGGCTTTAATCTCCGCGACCCACTGCTCCGCCATCGGACGCGAACGCGGGCCGCTCTCCCCGCCGACGATTGCCCAGTGGATGCCCCTCAGATCGGCCCGAGCCACCGAACCGAGCAAAGGCTCGAACGAAACAAACCTGACGGCAGCATCGACCTTGCGCAGATCATCAATGCGCCCGCTAATTGGTAATGGAGAGGTCGACAGTTCAATCCTGTCTGGCAGCACCATCTTTCAGCCGTAACCATTGCCGATGAATCCGATTGCCGGGCGTAGCGCCTGCGCTCCCGATTTTGCCGGAATCAATTTTGCAAGGAATCAATTCAAATGACCGGCCCCGAACTGAAGCAGCTCCGCAGCGATCTTTCCGAGGCGATCGCCAAGGAGCTCACGGCAGCCGACATGGCGAAGCTGTGCGGCCTGGCGGAAGGCGGCGCCGATACGATCCGGCGATGGGAAGTTTCGGGCCCGAGCGGCCCTGCTGGGGAGCTGCTTCGCATTCTGGCGATGGCCAGCGATCGCCATCCGATTTTGGAAAATTTCAATGTGTTCGACCGCCATGACGTGCGCGAACAGGATCGGCCCGCGCGCCGGGCAGAATTCCGCGAAAGGATGCGCGACGAAGTACGCCGCCGTCTTGGTTAAGACGAAGTGACCGGCGCGTCATCGGCGAAGCCAGAAATTAAGGCTTCCTTCAGCTTTCGTTAGGCCTGCATTAAGCACAGAAAATGGTTGTTTCCCAACAGGTTGGGTTATGGCTCGCTGTGACCCGCGAGTGACAGCATTTTTTCCAAGACCTGTCTAATTGCGCCGATGGATGACGCCCGGACGCGGCGCCTGTCGGAGCTTTTGGAGACAAGACCAATGAAGAAGCTTCTCACTGCTACTGTGGCGCTCGTCGCTCTCGGCGCGACCGTGCCAGCACTTGCAGCCGATCTCGGCGCACGCGGCCCCTATACCAACGCTCCGCTCTATGCGGCGCCGATCTATAACTGGACCGGCTTCTATATCGGCGGCCATGTCGGCGGCGCGTTCTCGAGCAGCAATAATTTCAACGGCGTGACCACCGGCAACAGCGGCCGGTTCCTCGGCGGCCTGCAGGCCGGCGCGGACTACCAGTTCGCTCCGAACTGGGTGGCCGGCGCCGAAGGCCAGTATAGCTGGCTAAGCGGCAGTGTCGGCGCCATATTCCCCGGCGGCCTCGCCTACAACAACAACCAGCGCGCCCTTGGCTCGCTCACCGGCCGCGTCGGCTACACCTGGGGTCCGGGGCTGCTGTACGTCAAGGGCGGTTACGCCTTTTCCGACAACAACGAGAGCGTGAGGCTTGGCGGCGTTCCGGTCGCGTTCGCGATCAATGGCGACCATCGCAACGGCTACACCGTCGGCGCCGGTCTGGAATACATGTTCGCGCCGAACTGGTCGGCCAAGGTCGAATATCAGTACTATAATTTCGGCAGCGCCAACTTCATCACGCCGACCGCGCTGGTTCCGTTCGGCAGCTTCACCACCGACGACCATACCGTGAAAGCCGGCGTCAACTATCGCATCAACTGGGGCGGCCCGGTGGCCGGAAGGTACTGATCGGCTTGCGCAAGAAAGTAAGGAAAGGCCGGCGCAGCGCCGGCCTTTTTGTTGCAGAAATTTCGCCCGAATCCGTAGTTTTCCTAATTTTGTTAACCAGGTAACGCGATACTGCCGGCCGGTCGATCCCGCTGGGATCTAGCGTGCGTGAGGCGGAAGGCATGACGTTACGATCGAGCGTTGGCGGTTTGTTCGGCTTCCTGCGGCTCCGTTGGGGCGTTAGAGGCAGCCTGTTCGCCGCGTTCGCCGTGATCGCGGGCATGGCCATCGTCATCAGCGCCGGCGCCGGCATGGTGTTGCACCACCTCGCCGGGACCATGGTCGATCTGAGCGCACGCGACATCCCGCGTCTGGCCGCGAGCCTGCAACTGTCGGCGCAGAGCGCAAGCCTCGCCAGTCAGGGGCCGGGGCTGCTGGTCTCGCAAAACGATGACGCGCTGAACGAGCGCATCAAGAAGATGAATGAGATCCAGCGCGGTACGCAGGAAAAACTCGGCGAGATCGTCGAGCTTGGCGCCGACAAGACGGTCGTCGAGGCGCTCGGCGAAACCGTCAAGAACATCGATGAGGCAACCAAGAGCCTGGTCTCGGCATCCCACGAGCGTCTCGAAGCCGCCGCCCAGCACGACAAGCAATATGACGCGCTGCGGGCAGCCCAGGCGGCCTTTGTCGCCGCCGCCGGCCCCGCCATGATGGATGCCCAGGCCCAGCTCAACGCCGTCCTGTCGTCCGCCAGTCCTTCCGCCGACGACGCGACGCAAGCCGCGCGAACGGTCGAGCAGCTTGGCAACTTGATCGCCAGCGGCAATCTGGCCGCGGCCGACATGTCGGCTGCGCTTTCGGCCAACAGCAGCGACACGCTGGAGGCGATCGAGAAGCAATTCAAGGCGACCCAGGAACGCGTCAAATCGAATCTCGATTTGCTGCCGAAAAACACCGCCGCCAAGACGCTCGGCGATGCGGCGATAAAATTGCTGGCGCTAGGCGAAGGCAAGAGCCGCGTCTTCAAGGTGCGCCAGAAGGAGCTCGACGCCAACGATTACGGCCAGACCGTGCTGGATGAAAACCGCAAGCTCAATGTCGGCCTCGGCATCAGCGTGCAGCAGCTCGTCGACGGCGTGCAGTCCGCCACCAACGCCTCGACCTGGCAGGCGCGCCGGGAAATCTCCTATGCGACCTTGATCATGCTGGCGCTCGGCGTGGCGACCCTGATCGGCTCCATCGTGTTCGTATGGCGCTATGTCGGCGGCAACATCCTGCGCCGGATCGGCAACCTGCAGCGCTCGATGCAGCTGTTGTCCGACGGCGATCTTAAATCCGAGATCTATCGCTCCAGCCAGCACGACGAGATCGCGTCGATGGCGAACGCGCTGCAGGTCTTCCGCGAAAGCATGATCGCGGGCCGCGCGATCTCTACTGAACAGGACAAGGACCGCACCGCCAAGGCCGAACGCGCCACCCGCATGGAGGCCCGCATCGTCGAATTCGAAACCGCGGTCCGCGCCGCGCTCGACAATCTGCAGCGCTCGGCCAATTCCATGCAGACGACGGCGCAAAGCATGTCGGCTTCCGCCGACCAGTCCAGCGCGCTGGTGAACACGGTGGCGTCGGCGGCCGAGGAAACCTCGGTCAATGTGCAGACGGTGTCGTCGGGCACCGAGGAATTGTCGTCGTCGATCGCCGAGATCGGCCGCCAGGTGGTGACGTCGGCGCAAATCGCCGGCAAGGCCGTCGAAGAGGCGGGCGCCACCGATGCCACCATGCAGGGGCTTGCCGACAACGCGAGCCGCATCAGCGTCGTGGTCGATCTCATTCAGGTGATCGCCTCGCAGACCAATCTGCTCGCGCTCAACGCCACCATCGAGGCCGCGCGCGCCGGCGAAGCGGGCCGCGGCTTTGCCGTCGTCGCCTCCGAGGTGAAGAGCCTCGCCAACCAGACCGCGAAGGCCACGGACGAAATCCGCTCGCAGATCGCCAGCATGCAGCAGGTGACGACGTCGGCCGTCAGCGCGATCAGGAACATCGGTCAAACCATCGGCGAGATCAACGACGTGACCACCGCGATCGCCGCCGCGGTCGAGGAGCAGGGCGCGGCGACGCGCGAGATCGCCCGCAACATCCAGCACGCCGCAGGCGGCACCAGCGAGGTTTCCAGCAACATCGTCGGCGTCTCCACCGCCTTGGCCGAGGCCGGCCGGGCCGCCACGGAAGTGCTAAGCGCATCCGACGCGCTTCGCCGCGAAGCCGACATGCTGCGTTCGGAAATCGACGCCTTCCTGTCCAACATTAGGGCGGCGTAGTGACCTCGTCATTCCCGGATGGTGCGTTAGCACCAGACCTCAGATGTGCAATTACGCATCTGGGAATCTCGAGATTCCGGGTTCGATGCCTTCGCATCGCCCCGGAATGACAGCTTAATCAAGCACCCATGTGATTTGCCCCAACCCGCACCTGTTTTTTCGGCTGGCGCAGCGCCGCCGGTACAGCTAAGTCGATACATCATGCATTCGAAGACAGACACCATTCAGTCCTCGGCCGAGGCCCTGCGATATCCCTGGGAAAATCACCCCGGCCCCGATCAGGTCGTCGAGGTGATGCCTGGCGTATTGTGGGTTCGGCTAAAACTGCCGTTCCGCCTCAACCATGTGAACGTCTATCTGCTCGCCGATGGCGACGGGTTTGCGATGGTGGATTCCGGATTCGGCAACGAGGAGTCGATCGCGGCCTGGACCACGCTGTTCGATGGTCCGCTCAAGCATGTGAGGATCACGCGACTGATCGTCACCCATTCGCATCCCGACCATGTCGGGCTCGCGGGCTGGATCGTCGAGCGCTTCAAGTGCACGCTGCACATGTCGCAGGTCGAATATCTGCAGTCGGTCTATCACCAGAACCGCGGCACCGAGGAGCGGAGGAACGCCCAGCGCCTGTTCTTCCGCCGTCACGGCATGGACGAAGGCCTGACCGACAAATTGCTCGGCCGCGGCCAGGATTATCTGAAGCGGGTTTCCATCCTGCCGCCGTCCTACCGCCGCATCTCGCACGGCGAGGAGATCACGATCGGCACACGCCGCTTCAAGGTGATCACGGGCGGCGGACACGCGCTCGACCAGGTGATGCTGTATTGTGCGACCGACAAGCTGTTCCTCTCCGCCGACCAGGTCTTGAGCAAGATTTCGCCCAATGTCAGCGTCTGGGCGGTCGAGCCCGACCAGAACTCGCTCGGCGAGTATCTCGCCTCGCTGGCAAGCCTCACCACCACGCTGCCCTATGACGTCATCGTGCTGCCGGGCCATGGCGTGCCGTTTTACGGGCTGAAGACCCGCATCAAGCAACTGGCCGACCATCACGAAGAACGCTGCCGGCTGATCGCAGACGCCTGCCGGGAAATTCCGCAGACGTCCAAGGAATTGGTGCCGGTGGTGTTCCACAAGCACGTGCTGGACGCCCACCAGATGGGCTTTGCCGCCGGCGAATTGATCGCCCATGTCAACTACATGCTGGTCGAGGGACGGCTGACGGCCGCCGAAACCGACGGCGTGCTGCGCTTCCGGACGACGTGAGTTCCTGACAAAGCGCCCCGTTACGGCGAAGGCTTTTTGGCTTACGATTTTGCGCCTAACATCTGCCCGGAGGGCGCGAAAGGGACCGATGGACCGCGAGGGCGAACTCAGCATCATCCGAGCGGCCTACGCCAAACAGATTCTCGCCGCCGCGTCGGTGGTGAACAATGCTCGTCTCGAGGCCGCGTTAAGCGCAACGCGCCGGGAGGGCTTTCTCGGGCCGGGTCCATGGTGGATGTTGCGACGGTTCCGGGATTACGTCACCACGCCCGACGCCGATCCGGTTTATCTGTACACCGATGATCTTGTAGGCATCCTGCCCGAACGGCGGATCAACAACGGACAACCGTCGTTGCACGCGCATCTCATTCACCAGGCATCGCCGGCCGCAGGCGAACACGTCGTGCACATCGGCACCGGTACTGGCTATTACACCGCCATCCTGGCCCACCTCGTCGGGCCATCAGGCCGGGTTACCGGAATAGAATATGAGCCGGAACTTGCCGCGCGTACCAAAGCCAATTTTGCGGCCTATCCAAACGTCGAAATCGTCGAGGGCGACGGCGCTCTGGTTTCGTTCGATCAAGCCGATGTCATTTACGCCAACGCCGGCTGCACGCGGCCGGCCGAAAACTGGCTCGATCGCCTCGCCGATGGCGGGCGCCTGATCCTGCCGTTGACCTCGGACCATGGTTTTTCGGCAAAATCGCGGGAACGAGCGGCGAGCACCGGTGCGGTGTTTCGCATCAAGCGCCGCGGCAATGATTATTTCGCACACTGGATTTCGCCGGTCGCGATCTTTCCTTGCGCCGGAAGCCGCGACGAGGTGTCCGAACGCTCGCTGGCCGAAGCCTTCGCAAGAGGCGGCTGGCAGAAGGTCACACGCCTCTACCGCGATCAGGAGATTGCCGAGGAGCGTTGCTGGCTGCGCGGATCGGGCTGGTGCCTCGCCTACAATTAACCAGGGCAAAGGCAAAGCTGCGCATTGATTGGGATTTCGGTCCCCGCTAGCGCGTTGATCCAGATCAGTTTTTGCCTTCCTTGCGAATTCGCCGCTAGAGCATGATCCGGAAAAGTGGACACCGGTTTTCCGAAAAGATCATGCTCAAACAAAAAGATAGAGCGGGATGACGATTCGAAGAAAAGTCATCCCGCTCTAGCACGGCGAACAGAGCAGATTCGTTCTCGACAGCAAAGCTGGAAAGGCTCTAAAAAGGCTCAACGCCCCCCGGTTGCGCCCCAGGTTTCGCGATGGATTATAGCAAATATTTCAGTGCCGCCCTCGACCGCCTGCACGACGAGCGGCGCTACCGCGTATTCGCCGATCTCGAACGGATCGCGGGCCGCTTTCCGCATGCGGTATGGCATTCCCCGAAGGGCCGGCGCGACGTCGTGATCTGGTGCTCCAACGACTATCTCGGCATGGGCCAGCATCCGAAAGTGGTCGGCGCCATGGTCGAGACCGCCACCCGCGTCGGCACCGGGGCCGGCGGCACCCGCAACATCGCCGGCACCCATCATCCGCTGGTGCAGCTCGAAGAAGAACTCGCCGACCTGCACGGCAAGGAAGCCGCGCTATTGTTCACCTCGGGCTATGTCTCGAACCAGACCGGGATTGCGACCATCGCAAACCTCATTCCGGACTGCCTGATCCTGTCGGATGCGCTCAACCACAATTCGATGATCGAAGGCGTCCGCCAGGCCGGTCGCGAACGCCAGATCTTCCGCCACAGCGACATGGCGCATCTGGAGGAATTGCTGCGCGCGGCCGGCCCCGACCGGCCCAAGCTGATCGTCTGCGAGAGCCTTTATTCGATGGACGGCGATATCGCGCCGCTGCAAGAAATCTGCGATCTCGCCGAACGCTATGGCGCCATGACCTATCTCGATGAGGTGCACGCGGTCGGCATGTATGGTCCGCGCGGCGGCGGCATCGCCGAACGCGACGGCGTCATGCACCGCATCGACATCCTGGAAGGCACGCTCGCCAAGGCGTTTGGCTGCCTCGGCGGCTATATCGCGGCAAGCGCCGATATCGTCGATGCCGTGCGCTCCTACGCCCCCGGCTTCATCTTCACCACCGCGCTGCCGCCGGCGATCTGTTCGGCGGCCACCGCCGCGATCCGCCACCTGAAGACCTCGAACTGGGAGCGCGAACGCCATCAGGACCGCGCCGCCCGTGTGAAAGCGATCCTGACCGCAGCTGGGCTGCCCGTGATGTCGAGCGACACCCACATCGTTCCCTTGTTCGTCGGCGATCCGGAAGCCTGCAAGCGGGCGTCCGACATGCTTTTGGAAGAGCACGGCATCTATATCCAGCCGATCAATTATCCGACCGTTGCCAAGGGTACCGAACGGCTGCGGATCACACCCTCGCCCTATCACGAAGACGGCCTGATCGATGCCCTCGCCGAAGCGCTTCTGCAGGTCTGGGAGCGTCTTGCGCTACCGCTGCACGAGAAGTCGCTGGCGGCCGAATAGGCCTTCTGGCAGGCCTTTGTTGCCGCGCCACAGCTAGCTTAACGACGATCGCAAATCCCGGGTTTAGCGGGAAAATCGCTGTCGCTTGCGACAGCGCCAAGCGCTAGAATTCACCCAACGATCGAGGGGCGCCGGTTCAAGGAGTACAAGCAGCAATGCTGCACGACTGGGGCGTGATCGCCGCCGCGTTCGGCTATATCGGCTTCCTGTTCCTGGTGGCGAGCCATGGCGACCGCCTCTCGCCGGCCCAGCGCGGCCGCGCCAGCGCGCTGATCTATCCGCTGTCGCTCGCGATCTACTGCACCTCCTGGACCTTCTTCGGCTCGGTCGGCTTTGCGACCCGCACCAACGTCGACTTCCTCGCGATCTATATCGGCCCGATCCTGATGATCGGGCTGTGCACGCCGCTGTTTCGACGCGTGGTCCAGCTTGCGAAATCGCAGCACATCACCTCGATCGCCGACTTCATCGCCGCGCGTTACGGCAAGAGCCCGGCGGTCGCGGCGACGGTGGCGCTGATCGCGATCATCGGATCGGTTCCCTACATCGCGCTCCAGCTCAAGGCGGCCGCGGCATCGCTCGAGACCATTCTGAGCGAGGACGAGGCGTTCTCCCACATTCCGATCATCGGCGACATCGCGCTGATGGTTACGCTCGCGATGGCAACCTTCGCGGTGCTGTTCGGTACTCGTCACACCGATGCGACCGAACACCAGCACGGCCTGATGCTCGCGGTCGCCACTGAATCGATTGTGAAACTGGTGGCCTTTCTCGCCGCCGGCGCGTTCGTCACCTTCTGGATGTTCGATCCGCATGAACTGATCCAGCGCGCGATGAAGACCCCGGAGGCGGTGCGCACGATCGAGTACACGCCGTCGATCGGCAATTTCCTGTGCATGGTGGGGCTTTCGTTTTGCGCCATCATGCTGCTGCCGCGCCAGTTTCACGTCAGCGCGGTGGAAAATTCCTCAGATTCCGAGGTGAGCCGGGCGCGCTGGCTGTTTCCGATCTATCTGATCGCCATCAATGTGTTCGTGATCCCGATCGCGATTGCCGGCCTGGTCACTTTCCCGTTCGGCGCCGTCGACAGCGACATGTATGTGCTGGCGCTGCCGATGGAGGCGGAATCCCCTCTGCTCAGCGTCGGCGTCTTCATCGGCGGCCTTTCGGCGGCCACCGCCATGGTGATCGTGGAATGCGTCGCGCTTTCGATCATGGTCTCGAACGACATCGTCGTGCCGCTCGTGCTGCAGCGAAGCGGCGCATCGCGCGAAGGCAAGGATTTCGGCTATTTCCTCCTGCGAGTGCGCCGCCTGGCGATCTTCGCCATCATGGCGATGGCCTATTTCTACTATCGCGCGCTCGGCAACACCCAGCTCGCGGCGATCGGCCTGTTGTCCTTTGCGGCGATCGCCCAGCTCGCGCCGTCGTTTTTCGGCGGCCTGTTCTGGCGGCGCGCCACCGCGCGCGGCGCCATGGCCGGCATGCTGGTCGGCTTTGCGGTGTGGATCTATACGCTATTCCTGCCAAGCTTCCTCGACAGCAACACCGCAGGTCTGATGCTGTTGCAGCACGGTCCGTTCGGCATCGAGGCGCTACGTCCGCAGGTGCTGTTCGGCGCCGACCTGCCGCCGCTCTTGCACGGCGTGCTGTGGTCGCTGTCGCTCAACCTCTTGACCTATGTCGTGCTGTCGCTGGCGCGGCAGCCCTCCTCGATCGAACTGGTGCAAGCGGACCTGTTCGTGCCGAACGCGCTGACGCCGATCGCGCCGACATTGCGGCGCTGGCGCTCCACCGTCACCGTGCAGGATATCCAGACCACGGTGGCGCAATATCTCGGCCCCGACCGCGCCCGGCGTTCATTCGAGGCCTTCGCCGCCGCCCACCATGCCCGTCTCGAACCGTCTGCACCGGCCGATTTCGAGCTGCTGCAGCATGCCGAACATCTGATCGCCTCCTCGATCGGCGCCGCCTCCTCGCGTCTGGTGATGTCGCTGTTGCTTCGCAAGCGCACGGTCTCCGCCAAGGCTGCGCTGAAGCTGCTCGACGATTCCTATGCCGCGCTCCACTTCAACCGGGAGATATTGCAGACCGCGCTCAACCATGTGAGACAGGGCCTCGCGGTGTTCGATGCCGATTTGCAGCTGATCTGCTCGAACCGGCAATTCAGCGAAATTCTGGGACTGCCGCCGCACCTGGTGCAACTCGGGATCCCGCTCAGGGAAATTCTGGAATTCATGGGCGCGGTCGGCCCTCCGGACCTCGGCGAGCGCGAAGCTTTGCTGGAGCGGCGGCTTGCCGCCTACACTACCGACGGCGAGCCCTATCTGGAGCGTCTAGCGGATCGCCATATGGTGATCGAGATGCGTTCCAACCGTATGCCGGGCGGCGGACTGGTCATCACCTTCTCCGACGTCACGCCGAGCTTCGAGGCCGCCGAGGCGCTCGAGCGCGCCAATGCGACGCTGGAAAAACGCGTGCGGGACCGCACCGAGGAACTCACCCGCCTCAACACCGAATTGGCGCTCGCCAAGAGCACGGCCGAGGATGCCAACATCTCGAAGACGCGGTTTCTGGCGGCGGCAAGCCACGACATCCTGCAGCCGCTGAACGCGGCGCGGCTCTATGTGACGAGCCTGGTCGAACGCCAGAACGGGGGCGAGGATTCGCGGCTGGTCGAAAACATCGACGATTCCCTGGAAGCGATCGAGGAGATCCTGGGTGCGCTCCTGGATATTTCGCGGCTCGATGCTGGCGCCATGACGCCCTCGATCACGAGTTTCAAGATCGGCGACCTGATGCGCTCGCTCGAGATCGAGTTCGCGCCGAGCGCGCGTGCCAAGGGGCTGGAACTGACCTTCGTGCCATGCTCGCTGCCGGTGGAATCCGATCGCTCGCTGCTGCGGCGGTTGTTGCAGAACTTCATTTCCAATGCCATCAAATACACCCCGCACGGTCGCGTGCTGGTCGGCTGCCGACGCGATGGCCAAACCCTGAAAATCTGCGTCTACGATACGGGTGTTGGTATCCCCATCATCAAGCGGGGCGAGATCTTCAAGGAGTTCCATCGCCTCGAGCAGGGCGCGCGGATTGCGCGCGGGCTCGGGCTTGGCCTTTCGATCGTTGAGCGGCTGGCGCGCGTCCTCAACCACCGCATCGCCATCAACGCCAATCCGGGCGGCGGTTCGGTCTTTTCAGTGGCAGTGCCGACTGCGAAAGCCGTGAACTACACCGCCGCCGTCACCAGCGCGACCCCGCTATCGCGAACGCCGATGAGCGGCGCGCTGATTGTGTGCATCGAGAACGATGCGGCGATTTTGGACGGCATGCGCACGCTACTCACTGCCTGGGATGCCGAGGTGATCGCGGTCAGCGATCCGGAGGCCGCGATCGAGGCGATCGAGGCGGCGGGCGGACGGGTCACTGGTCTTCTCGTCGATTATCATCTCGATCGCGGCAACGGCGTTGCCGCGATCCGCGACATCCGCCGCCGCTTTGGTGAAAACATTCCGGCCATCCTGATCACGGCGGATCGCAGTCCGCATGTGCGAGCCGCCGCGCGCGAGGAGACCATCGCCGTGCTCAACAAGCCGGTCAAACCGGCATCGCTGCGGGCCCTGATCGGCCAGTGGCGCTCCCGGCAGATGGTGGCCGCGGAATAAGCGAGTCGTTTCTGCTGTCATTCCGGGATGGTGCGTTAGCGCCAGACCTCAGATGCGCAATTGCGCATCGGGGAATCTCGAGATTCCGGGTTCGATGCTGCGCTTCGCTCCGGAATGACGTGTCTACCCCTCGCTCGGCGTGCTTTGACGCCACTGGTGGCCGGCGATTTTCGCCGCCGCGATCACGGCTTGCGTGCGGCTCTCGACGCCGAGCTTTTGCAGGATCGCCGACACATGCGCCTTGATGGTCGCTTCCGAGACCCCGAGCTCGTAGGCGATCTGCTTGTTGAGCAGGCCTTCCGACAGCATCATCAGCACCCGCACCTGTTGCGGGGTCAGCGTCACTAGCCGGTCGCGCAGCCGCGTCATTTCCGGATCGGCGACCGACGACAGATCGATGTCCGATGGCACCCAGACGTCGCCTTCCATCACCTTGAGGATAGCGTCGCGCAGCGTCTCGACCCCGAACCGCTTGGGAATGAATCCGCTGGCGCCGAAGTCGAGCGACCGGCGGATCGTGCCGCCGTCGTCGCTGGCCGATACGACGACCACCGGGATCGCCGGATATTGCGCACGCAAATAGATCAGCCCGGAGAAGCCCGATATCCCCGGCATGGCCAGGTCGAGCAGGATCAGATCGACATCGGAATCCTGTTCCAAGAGCCCGGTCAGATCCTCGAACGATCCGGCCTCGTCGATCTTGGCCTGCGACACGACACTCGCAATCGCCTGCCGCAGCGCATCGCGGAACAGGGGATGGTCGTCGGCAATGACGAGGCGGGTGGTGCTGGCTGCAGTCATTTATTTCCTGTGTGAGCCCGTGACGGCCCCTTGGCGGCATTGCCACTGGGATTTCCAAAAAGGCGCCAAAGAAATCCGATTCTCGCCCGATGGCCGATCGCATGCAAGCGCGCAATATCGGCCAGGGGTAAAGCAGTTAATCCGCGGGCCTTGTGCGCCGCAATAGGCGTCTTGGCCCTGCTTTCCGACCCATCAGCCGGAACAAGCTGGAACAGTTCGGCCTTTCCCAGCGGTGCAAAGGCCGAAAGTCTTATTGGGGGAGCTTTCACGGCGATGTTACCGTAAACTAAGCCCCCATGGATCAATTCGGCCAAGTCCGGCGCATGGGACGGGCTTTGCATCAACGCTTTACGGGGAGCGATCCAAAATGTCCACAATGGTTGCAACGCCAGTTCGAACAGGCGGCATGACGAGTGACGAACGTTTCGTCATTCTCGCTTCCTCGCTCGGCACCGTTTTCGAGTGGTACGACTTCTACCTTTACGGATCCCTCGCCTCCATCATCGGCGCTCAATTCTTCTCAGCCTATCCGCCTGCCACCCGCGATATCTTCGCGCTGCTCGCGTTCGCCGCCGGATTCCTGGTGCGCCCATTCGGCGCGATCGTGTTCGGACGCGTCGGCGACATCGTCGGACGCAAATACACCTTCCTTGTCACCATCATGATCATGGGTCTTTCGACCTTCATCGTCGGCCTGCTGCCCAATGCCGCAACCATTGGCTTTGCGGCGCCGGTCATCCTGATCGGATTGCGCCTGGCACAGGGTCTGGCGCTCGGCGGCGAATATGGCGGAGCCGCAACCTATGTGGCCGAACACGCGCCGAACGGAAAACGCGGCTACTACACCTCGTTCATCCAGACTACCGCCACACTCGGCCTGTTCCTGTCGCTACTGGTGATCCTGTTTACCCGCACGGCCATCGGCGAAGCCGATTTCGCCGCCTGGGGCTGGCGGATTCCGTTCCTGGTCTCGGTCGTCCTGCTGGCGATCTCGGTCTGGATCCGGCTGCGCCTCAATGAGTCGCCGATCTTCCAGAAGATGAAGGACGAGGGCAAGAGCTCGAAGGCACCGCTGACCGAAGCCTTTGCCAACTGGAGCAACGGCAAGATCGTCCTGCTCGCGCTGCTCGGCGGCACCATGGGCCAGGGCGTGGTCTGGTATACCGGCCAGTTCTACGCGCTGTTCTTCCTGCAGTCGATCTTGAAGGTCGACGGCTACACGGCGAACCTTCTGATAGCGTGGTCGCTGTTGTTCGGCACTGGTTTCTTCGTCGTGTTCGGCGCGTTGTCGGATAAGATCGGCCGCAAGCCCATCATCCTCGGCGGTTGCTTGATCGCGGCGCTGACGTTCTTCCCGATCTTCCGGATGATCACGACCAGTGCCAACCCGGCGCTAGAAAAGGCGATCGAAGCGACCAAGGTCGAGGTCGTCGCCGATCCCGCAGGATGCGGCGATCTGTTCAACCCGGTCGGCACCCGCGTGTTCACCTTACCGTGCGACACCGCGCGCGCCTTCCTGGCCCAATCTTCGGTCAAATATTCGACCACCAATGGACCCGCAGGCTCCGGCGTGAAGGTGACGGTGAATGGCAAGGAAGTGCCCTACACCGATGCGAAGGCCGGCAACCCGGCGGTCGCGGCAGCGGTCGCCGCAGCGGGGTATCCAAAGGCAGGCGATGCAGGCATCGTAAAGATGGCGAACCCGTTCGACATCTTCCGTCCGCAGGTTGCGGCGATCATCGGGCTACTGTTCATCCTGGTGATCTTCGTCACCATGGTGTACGGCCCGATCGCGGCGATGCTGGTCGAACTGTTCCCGACCAAGATCCGCTATACCTCGATGTCGCTGCCTTATCACATCGGCAACGGCTGGTTCGGCGGACTATTGCCCGCCACCGCGTTCGCGATCGTGGCCTCGACCGGAGATATCTACGCGGGCCTGTGGTATCCGATCGTCTTCGCCTCGATCACCGCGGTCGTCGGCTTCTTTTTCCTGCCGGAGACCAAGGACGTCGACATCAAATCGAACTAGCGGTCGGCGGCGACGGCCGCCGGAACCGCTTCATCCAATCACCGGCCGCGGGAAACGCTTCCCGCGGCCGGTTTTGCTTTGACTAGAGCAGGATGACTTTGTCTTCGAATCGTCATCCCGCTCTATCCTTTTGTTTGAGCATGATCTCCGCGCAAACTCGTTCCGCGTTTGTCAGCTAAGGGAAAACTGGTGCCGACCCATCGGGTCGTAGCCCGAGGGCATGCTTTTCCGGATCATGCTCTGGCTTGTCCGATGAACTGCAGCACGACTTCGCGCCGATGCGCGCGGCGGCGATGCTCGACCAGGTAGATCGCCTGCCACGTGCCAAGCGCGAGTTGGCCGTTCAAGACCGGGATGTGCAGCGAAGTCGCGGTCAGCATCGTCTTGACATGCGCCGGCATGTCGTCGGGACCTTCGGTGTCGTGGCTCCACCCGGCATCTTGCGGCGCAAGCCTTGCGAGCGCCGTCGTCAGATCCGACAGCACCGACGGATCGGCGTTTTCCTGAATCGTGAGCGAAGCCGAGGTATGACGGATGAACAGCGTCACCGCCCCCTCCTTCGCAGCCGCATCGTCGACGAACTTTGCGACCTCACCGGTGAGATCGACAAAGCCACGTCCGGAGGTTTGGACCGCGAGAAGCGAGGAGACGATCGTATTTGTGCTGATCGTCGATGACGCTGAGCGGAATATCGATCTGGGTGAGGTCATGGATGATCTCTCAACATGTCGTTCTGGCGAATGAAGGCCTCGCAGGATGGACAAAGGCGCTCTTCGCGCCGTGCCTACCGCTTTTTCCGTTGAAAATTTGGTGGGCACGCGGAGCCTGTCATCGGGCGCGCATTCGCGCGGCCCGTTGGCTTTGCCCACCCCACAATTTTGACGCCTGCCTCAAATCTTGCCGGAGACATCCTTCTGCATCCGGTTGGCCATTTCCACCAACCGGCGCCAGGCCCGCTCCAGAAACGACACTACGCGATCCACCTCCTGGTCGCTCGGCAGGGGAATCTCGATCTTGCGCTTGCTATCGGCGGTTTTGGGTTCGGTAGCTTTGGGTTCGCTCTTGTTCAGCGAGTCCGATTTCGGCAGCGCTTCATCGGTCTTGCCGCCGACAGCGGGTTCGCGCGCGGCGAGCTCCGCTTTCAGCTTCTCATTGTCGGCCTGCAGCCGGCCGATCTCCGCATCGAGCGCGGCGCGCTCGTCGGGAACCGCGTAGCAGGCCCAGCCGGTGCCGGAATTGTTGCAGGTCGATACCGTGCCGGTGCGGGTATCGAGCCTGATCATGCCATCGGCAACCGGGGAGAGCGTATAGCGGCCGTTCTCACTATCCGGCATCGATTCGGCGATCGCGCTACTTCCGGCAATGCAAGCTGCGACCGCAGCGGCCGCGACTGTTTTGGGGAATTTCGGGGGCGACGTGCTCATGGCGTTGCTCCGCTCAAAACCGACCACTAGCTAATCTATCATTCCAGTGCGCTTTCTGAAGTTCCTGATCGAGGTTGTGGCGACCGATGCAGGAGCTTTCAAATCGACGGCACTAGTTTGATCCTACACCCGCGAACGGTAGGGCGCACGGCCGGACTTCAACGCGTCTGCGAGCAATTCGATCCGGTCCTGCCCCCAAAACACCTCGCCATCGAGCACATAGGCGGGCGAGCCGAACACGTCGGCCGCGAGCGCGTCTTGGCGATTCTGCTCGTAGGCCGCGCCGATCTCTTGCGATCCCGAACGCTCGACCAGTTGCTTGCCGGGAAGCCCCGAATTATCGGCGATTTTGGCAATCGTTGCGGAATCCGCCAGGTTGAGCTGGTCCTCCCAGATCGCCGGAAAGGCCAGGCGCAAAAACGGATCGGGATCGTGGCCGGCCTCGATCGCCGCGATGACGACGCCGTCGGCGAGCCGCGCGTTGAACGGCCAATTCGCCGGCTCGAGGTGGAACGTCAATCCGCGCTTGTCGCGCCAGCGCTGCAATTCGACCATCCGATAGCGTTGCCGGACCGGGTGGCGTTTCAATAGCGGCAGACCGCCGGTTTCCGAAAACAAATCGACCAGCACCACCGGCCTGTGGTTCACCCTGAGACCGTGGGTCGCTACGAGCGCCCGGAAAATCTTGTGCCCGATATAGGCCCAGGGAGATTGAAGCGAGAAATAATAGTCGACCTGACGCGGCATGCAGGCTCCCCCTGGAACGGCTTTTCGCTTGCGGACTATCCCAACAGACCCGCTGGTTGGATGCAAGTCGATCGGCTGGAGGCGATCGGCTGATTTGGCCGAACGACTTCCCAAGCCGGCGCACACCGCTGTGATCAAGAGCGCGAGCAACCAATGGACTCGACGACCAGGACCTCGCAATCGGTCGCACCATTCCAATGCGGATTGGGATCGCCGCGGAAGTTGAAGCGATGGCCGACCACCGGCTGGAAATCGTTTTTCATCAGCCACGCCTCGATCAGCGGACCTTGCGTCAGCGCGCGCCGGCCGGAATCGCTTCCCAAGCTCAGCCTTATTGCACGCGTGGCTTGGAGCTTTTGCAGTGCGGGATCGGTTCCCGGTCGCCCCGGCTGTTACCGATAAATCCTTATGAATCAAATAGCTATGCGATTAACACGCAATCTTGACTTGGCTGGAGGCGGTCAGTAAGGTCCGCGCGGCTCTTGAGGGCGAGGGCGTCATTTCCAATCACCCGCTTGGTTTCGGGTCCGCACAGCATGGCTGAAGGCACGGACAAAAGCGGAAATGGAAGTCGCGATAAATCGCCCGACGAAGCTGCGCTTTCCGCAAGGCTCGGAAGTCTCGATCAGCGGTTGTCTGAAATTCGCGACAGCCGGAAAATCAGGACTGACCAACCCGCAAATGGAAGCGGAGACGGAGCGGCCAGAGCATCGGCAATGGCGCGCGGTTTCCGCCTTTCTTCCGAGTTGATCGCCGGCGTTGTTGTCGGGGCGGCGATCGGCTGGGGCTTCGACCGTTTGTTGTCGACATCGCCATGGGGACTCATCGTGTTCTTTCTGCTCGGCTTCGTGGCCGGGGTGATCAACGTGATGAGATCGGCAGGCGTAGCCCCGGACCGAACCGGCCGCTGAGCGACACGGAGGCCAGACGAATTGAAATGTAGAACGCCGGCGTGGCCGGCGACCCGAGAGACACCGCGCGGATGATCGATCCGATCCATCAGTTCAATATCGACAAGATCTTCACGATCGGCCACATCGGCAATCAGGAGATCGCCTTCACCAACTCGTCCGCCTACATGTTGGGTTCGGTGGCACTGATCTCGCTACTGATGATCGGCGGCGTGGCCGGGCGGCAACTGGTGCCCGGGCGCATCCAGTCGATGGCGGAATTGAGCTATGAGTTCGTCGCCAATACCGTGCGATCGACCGCCGGCCAGGAAGGCATGAAGTTCTTCCCGCTAGTGTTCTCGCTGTTCATGTTCATCGGCGTTTCGAACATGATCGGGATCATTCCCTACACCTTCACGGTTTCAAGCCACATTATCGTCACGGTGGCGCTGGCGTCGCTGGTGTTCCTCACCGTGCTGGTCTACGGCTTCTACAAGAACGGCCTGAAATTCTTCAAGCTGTTCGTGCCCCAGGGCGTTCCGATCGTGATCCTGCCGCTGGTGGTCGCGATCGAGGTGATCTCCTTCCTGTCGCGCCCGGTCTCGCACAGCGTGCGCCTGTTCGCCAACATGCTGGCCGGCCACATCACGCTGAAAGTGTTCGCAAGCTTCGTCACCATGCTCGGCGCATTCGGCGTCGTGGGCTGGCTTGGCGCGGTATTGCCGCTGGCGCTGACGGTCGCACTGACCGCGCTTGAGCTTTTGGTCGCTTTCCTGCAGGCCTATGTCTTCACCATCCTCACCTGCATCTACATCAACGATGCTATCCATCCGGGCCACTGATCGGCCCCTCTCACCAAACCTCTAACAGGAGTTCGTTTCATGGATCCGATTGCCGCAAAGTACATTGGCGCTGGTATTGCCTGCATTGGCATGGGTGGCGCGGGCGCCGGCGTGGGTATCATCTTCGGCAACTATCTTGCCGCCGCGGTGCGCAACCCGTCGGCAGCGCAAGGCCAGTTCGGCAACCTGATCTTCGGCTTCGCCGTGACCGAAGCGCTCGGCATCTTCTCGCTGCTGATCGCGCTCTTGCTGCTGTTCGCGCTCTAAGAACGGGCCTGCCGTATAGGAGTAGCCCATGGCTGAAAGTCATGGCGACGCAAAGGACGCGACCGCCCACACCGCAGCCGATGGCGGCCATAAGGCGCCGTTTCCGCCGTTCCAGAAGGACACCTTTGCCTCGCAACTGGTGTCTCTGGCGATCGCCTTCGTCGCGCTCTATCTGATCGTCTCGCGCATCGCGCTGCCGCGCGTCGGCAGCCTGCTCGACGAGCGTCAGGGCAAGATCGATGGCGACCTTGCGGAAGCCGAGAAGCTGAAGGACGCCTCGGACGCCGCGCTGAAGGCGTACGAAAGCGAGCTCGCCGCGGCGCGCGCGCGCGCGCAGGCGATCGGCGCCGAGACCCGCGAAAAGCTGAATGCGGCATCTGAGGCGGAGCGCAAGACGCTGGAACAGCGGCTATCAGTCAAGCTCGCGGAAGCCGAGAAGGCCATTGCCACGACCCGCACGGCCGCGATGCGCAATGTCCGCGGCATCGCCGCGGATGCGGCAGCCGCGATCGTGCAGCGGCTCACCGGCCTCGCGCCCGACGGCAAGTCGGTGAAGGCCGCCGTCGACGGTTCCTTGAAGGGATAGCCAGATGTTCGCCGAACCGGAATTCTGGGTTGCCGTCGCCTTTTTCATCCTGATGGGCGTTTTCGCCTATCTCGGTGTCCATCGCACGGTGCTCACGACGCTCGATCATCGCCACGATCGCATCAAGGCCGAGCTCGACGATGCGCGCCGCATCAAGGAAGAGGCAGCCAAGGTGCTCGAACAATACAAGGCCCGTCGCGCCAGCGCCGAGCGCGAGGCCGCAGAGATCATCACCGGCGCCAAGGCCGAAGCCGAGCGCATCGCGTCCGAAGCCAAGGCCAAGATGGAAGATTTTGTCGCGCGGCGCACCAAGACCGCCGAGAACAAGATCGCGCTGGCGGAAGCCCAGGCGCTGGCCGATGTCCGCGCCGCGGCCGCCGACGCCGCGATCGCGGCTGCCTCCACCATCCTGTCGCAATCGGTGAAAGGCGAGGTCGCCGACGATCTGCTTGCGAAAGGCATTCAGGACGTGCGCACAAAGCTGAACTGACGGCATTTCGGCCGCCGCCCCCGCACCATTGCGCCCTACTTCTTCTTTTTCGCCACCTTCGGCTTCGGTTCGGGCGCCAGCGCCTGCGGATCGAAGCCGATATAGAAGATGTAGGAGTCGCCAGTCGCGCCGGGCGGTATTGGATAGACCAGATCGCCGGCCACCAGCGTAAACGGCACGTTGCCCTCCTCCGACATCGCCACCGTGGTCCGGTAAGGTTTTGTGGCGATCACCTTCTCCGACACGCCGCCCTGCACCACGGCAACGCGCAGCGGAATCTCGACCGACGCCGGCGCCCCGGCCGGGCCGGCAATGACGCGGCCCTGAATGCCGATGCGGGCGGTGATTTCGCCGCCCGCCTTGGTGCAATCGCGCGCGGTCTTGGTGATGGTCGCCTGAAAGCGCACGTCGTTGCCGGTCGCCGCCTTGCCGGATGCTCCCACCGCGTAGGTCGATGCGCCGGCGCGGATGGACACGGGAGGACAGCTCTCCTCGATCTGGCCCTCGGACGGATCGGCCGGTGCCGCGCTCTGCGCGGGCTCCTCCGGCTTGCCACCGAACAGGCTCTTGAAGCGATCGCTCAGGGATTGCGACGACGCCGGCGAAACCAACACAATGCAGCCCGCCGTGAACATGGCTGCGGCCACGCCCGCGATTTTCATGGCTCGTTTGTCACCCATGCGACCTTGAATTCCCACGTCGACCGTCACTCCCCCCAGCGGCGTTATAACAGCGCGATGACGGCGAACCCAAGGCGCCGGCCGTCATCTCCTTGGCGATTGCTTTGGACTGCCCTAGCCGCGAAAATCCTCATGCAGCAGCCCGAACAACAGGTGGTCCTGCCAGACGCCGTTGATGCACAGATAACGCCGCGCCAGGCCCTCGCGGGTAAAGCCGCATTTCTCTAGCACCCGGATCGACGATGCATTGGAGGGGATGCAGGCGGCCTCGATACGGTGAAGATTGAGCTCGCCGAACAGCGACGGCAGCAGCACCCGCAGCGCCCCGGTCATGTAGCCGCGATGGGCATGGGGCTGGCCGACCCAATAGCCGATGGTACCCGCCTGGACGATGCCGCGCCGGACATTGGCAAGCGTGATGCCACCGATCATCGCGCCGTCGGACTCGCGGAAGATGATGAAGGGATAGGACCGGTCAGCCGCGATATCCTCGGCGTAGCGGCGCAGCCGCCGCCGGAACCCGGAGCGGGTGAGATCGTCCGATGGCCAGATCGGCTCCCATGGCGTCAGATATTGGCGGCTATGTTCGCGCAGATGCGCCCATTGCAGAAAATCCGACATCTGCGGCGCCCGCAGCAACAGGCCATTGCCGCGCGGCGCCAGTGTGGCAGGTCCGCTCGATGGCAAACGAAACAGCGCCATATGTGATGCTCCCGTACCTGATCATGATCCGATCAGACTAAATCGGATCATGATCCCGTCTCTTTAGTTTGCATGATCTTCTCGGAAAACCGGTTCCCACCGCGCGACCAGGTGCGGGACAGTTTTTTTCCGGATCATGCCCTAGTGCAGCCGCGCCTTGGCCTTCAACGTCGTCAATCCTTCGGCAAAATTCACCGCCGTGTCCAGACCCCTGCCGCTGCCGAGCGCGACCACCGCGGGGCGGCTGCGCGACATCAGCGCGCGGGCGGCGTTCCGGGTCGATTCCACGCTGACGGCGTCGATCCGGGCCACCAGCTCTTCGACGGTCTGCGGCCGGCCATAGGCCAGCACGTGGCGCGCCAGCTGCTCGGCGCGCGAAGAGCAGCTTTCCAGCGCCATCAATAGTCCAGCCTTCATCTGCGCCTTGGCGCGCGCGACCTCGGCTTCGGTCAGGGTCTCGACCGCGTCGCTGATGACGTCGACCACCACTTCCATCATCTCGGGCGCGTCGCCCGGGTCGGTACCGGTGTAAAGCCCGAAAAAGCCAGTGTCGGTATAGGGCGCGTGAAATGCGTAGATCGAGTAGCACAGCCCGCGCTTCTCCCGCACTTCCTGGAACAGCCGGGACGACATGCCGCCGCCGAGCGTGTTGGTGAAGACCTGCAAGGAGAACAGCGACAGATCCGTCTGTGGCACGCCCTCCAGCGCCAAGGTCAGATGCGCCTGTTCGAGTTCGCGGTGCACTACGCGCGAGCCGCCCTGGCCGAACGTCGCTGCTTGCGGCTTCGGCGCCGGCTCCCCGTTGAAGCTCGCAAAGCGCCGCGCGACTTCCTCGACCACCTGCCTGTGATCGACGGAGCCTGCCGCCGCCACCACCATCTCGGGGCCGCGGTAATGGGTTGCGAGATAACCGCGCAGCATATCGCGGTCGAAGCGCTTCAGCGTCTTGGCGGTTCCGAGCAGTGAGCGCCCCATCGGCTGGTCCGGATAACAGAGCTCGTTGAGATGCTCGAACACGACGTCGTCGGGCGTATCCTGCGCAGCCCCGATCTCCTGAACGATCACGTTCTTTTCCCGCTCCAGCTCGTCCGGCACGAAGGAGGGATTGGCGAGAATGTCGGACAGCACGTCGAGCGCCAGCGGCACATCGGCCTTCATCACCCGCGCATAATAGGCGGTGGTCTCGGTCGAGGTGCCGGCGTTGAGATCGCCGCCAACCGCCTCGATCTCCTCGACGATTTCGCGTGACGAGCGGTTGGTGGTGCCCTTGAACGCCATATGTTCGAGCAGATGCGAGATGCCATGCTCGTTCGGCTTTTCGTCGCGGCCGCCGACGCCGGTCCACACGCCGAGCGCCGCGGTTTCCAGATGCGCCATGGTGTCGGTGACGACGGTGAGGCCGGAATCGAGCCTGGTGATATCGACGCTCATCCCGCCACCCCCTGCTTGGCAGCGCGGCTGACCGACGTGACGAAGCGCTCGACCTCGACCTGGTCGTTTTTCATGATTTGGACTTGCTCCGGTTTTGTCATCAGGCCCTCCAGCCAGGCCGGCAATTGCGGCCGCACGCCGCAGGCGGCTTCGACCGCATCGGGAGATTTCGCGGCATGCGCGGTCGACAGCACGATGTTGGGGATTCTCGAATCCGTGGTGTCGCGGTCGGCGACGGCGAGCGCGACCGCGGTATGGGGATCGACGAGTTGGCCTGCCTCGCGCCAGGCCGCGCGGATGGCGGCTGCGGTCTCGGTCTCGTCCGCGCGCCCGGCGTCGAACTCCTCGCGGATCGCGGCCAGCATCGCGTAGGGCAGCACGAAACGCCCGGATTGCTTCAGCGATGCCATCAATCTCCGCACTGCCGCCGCATCGCGTCCGCTCGCCTCGAACAGCAGCCGTTCGAAATTCGAGGATACCTGAATGTCCATCGAGGGCGACGCCGTGGCGTGCACCTCGCGCACCTCGTAGATTCCGCTCTTGAGCGTGCGCGGCAGGATGTCGTTGACATTGGCGGCGATCCGCAACCGCCTGATAGGCAGGCCCATGCGCTTGGCCACGAACCCTGCGAAGATATCGCCGAAATTGCCGGTCGGGACGGTGAAATCGACCGCGCGCGCCGGGGCGCCGAGCGCGACGGCGGAGGTGAAATAATACACCACCTGCGCCACGATCCGCGCCCAGTTGATCGAATTCACCCCCGATAGCGCGACGGCGTCACGAAAATTGTGATGATTGAACAGCCCCTTCACGATCGCCTGGCAATCGTCAAACGTGCCTTCGATCGCGAGCGCATGAATGTTGGCCGCACCTCGCGTCGTCATCATCCGCCGCTGCACGTCGGAAATGCGCCCGTGCGGAAACAGCACGACCAGATCGACATTCTGCGAGCCGGCGAACGCGTCGACGGCCGCACCTCCGGTGTCGCCTGAGGTGGCGACCACGATGGTGGTGCGTTGCGCGCGCTGCTCCAGCACATGATCCATCAGCCGCGAGATCAGCTGCATCGCCACGTCCTTGAACGCCAGGGTCGGACCGTGGAACAGTTCGAGCAAGAATTGGTGCGGACCGATCTGGCCGAGCGGAACCACCGCGGGATGGCGGAACGTGGCGTAAGCGTCGTTCGCCATGCGGCCGAGATCGGCATCCGAAATCTCGCCGCCGACAAACGGGCGGATCACATCGACCGTGACCTCCCAATAGGGGCGGCCGAAAAATCCGGCGATGGTTTCGGCTGAAAGCTGCGGCCAGGTTTGCGGCACGTAGAGGCCGCCGTCGCGGGCAAGCCCGGTCAGCATCACGTCGCAGAAGCCAAGTTCCGGGGCCTCCCCCCGTGTGGAAATATACCGCGTCACGCCGTCCTCCAAAGGCTCATGCCCCCATCAAGCCTTTGATTTAAATAGATTATCCTAGTCTGCCGATCGCAGAGTCGGGCGGCACCATAGAAGATCGACGCGTCAAAGGGTAGCCCGTATGAAAATCCGTAAGGTGGGCAAGGTGCTCCTTGTGCCGTGCCCCACCACGCCGCATCGGGCGCGAAAAAATGGTGGGCAGGCGGAGCCTGTCATCTCTGCGCGAGCGCTATTGCGCTCGTCGGGCGCGCATTCGCGCAACCGGTTGGCTTGCCCACCCTGCGAAGGTTCTTCACGTTCACGGACGATGACGGCGGAGAATGCAGCGCACACCTGCACATTCTCGCGGCGCAGATAGCGCCCAAGCTGTGCTCGAACATTGTCCGTCTTGAGAAAAGAGGGCGCAGGGAAGACCGGGTGCCCAATGCACCCGCAGCCTCGCGTGCAAAAGTAAAAAGCACACGAGTTAGTCACTACAGGTTCACCGGAAACATCCCGGCCTTCCCTGCGCAATGGTTTACGGCTGCACTCTCCCCGGTGAACGGGCTCTTTTGCCACCGTCGCCTGCAGGTCACTCCCCGCAGGCTTGACTCCAGCGTCGCGGAGTCAGCCACACGATTTTGCCGTCCGCTTCAGCGCCACTCGTCAACGGCCCCTCCACGTCCATCGCATCCCGCCCCACGTTTCGTGACGATCGCGAGCGCCCTCTTGTCGAGGCGGGACACCAGAAGCGCACAATTTCTGATTTTCGCAAAGCGCTATTTTCAGGGCCAGGACTGGAAATCCAGATCCGATTGAATCCGTTAAAGAAATTGGCTTTCAGGCGCAGGCGATTTCGCGCCTCAAGGAGTGGACCAGCGAGGTGAATCGGTGCGAATTGATCAAACTGATTTGCCCGACGTCGGGCAAATCAGTCGCATGTCGGTCGTAACTTTAGCCTTGCAAGATCAGTGGCGTTGCGCGCCGATCAGCGGATCCAGCCGGACAAGTTCGACCATAGCGCCCGGGCAATTGGCGATGCTATATGATGCTATATTGAGTAAGTGAGAGGGCGAGCTAGGATGGCAACCTTTCGAACAACGGCTCCAATCATTTGCGCGGTTCTCTGCCTGTGCGCGACCGCCGCCCAAGCCGGTCCCTGCAGCGAAAACATCGCCCAATTCGAAGCGGCCATGCGCCAGTCCGCGGGAAATCCGAACGCGGGATTGACGGCACCACAGTCGGTTAGCGCCCAACTGGATCGCCAGCCAACACCTGAGTCCTTGAAACGGGCCCAAGAGCGCCTGCAAGCAAAATTCTCGGCGGCGATGGCCCGCGCCAAACAACTCGATGCCAAGGGCGATCGCGCTGGCTGCAGCCGGGCACTTTCCGTAGCCAAGCGCATGTATATTCTTTAAACGGGGACCATGGCCCACCTCGACGCGCGCGAGCAGTGGCTACGGCATTTCAAGGCTGAGCGCCTCCGCGGTCTTTTACGCTCAACATTCACTGCGACCAAAGCGCCCGCCGTTAGGGATTCGGCTTGTTCAGCACCGTGCGAACCCGAGATGTGCAGCCGCAAGATCGCTTCCATGGGGCTGCCTTGCGGCGGGCAAAGCGAGAACAATAGTTCATGGAACACGAATATGAGCCGCCCTTGATGACGCGGCTCGCTCTCGTTTTCCTGCAACCGGGTATGCCTTCCCATCCGTTATTTGCAATTCGGGCACTCCCTGCAGGGAGTGCCCGCCGATTCCACAAATTCCGCAGACCTTATCGGCACGAGTCGGCGGGATGGCGTCTTCAACGGACAGTCCTCACTTCATGCATTCTCGCACGAAACCAATGCGTTCGACGGGACCAAGCTTCTTTGCATCAGCCTGCTTGCGGCAATCTTCTCTCTTGTCGATCCGCATCTCGATCTTCTGGACCAAACTGAGATCCTCTCCCACCGGTCCGTCGCTCGCTGCATGCATCGCCCCCTGGAGCTTCTTGATGTCAGCGGGTGACAGTTGCGGACGGTCGACCTTGACCGTCAGCTTGTTGAGTTTGGCCGTCAGCGGGAACGGCGGCTTGTAGTCCGCGTCGTTCACACCGGTTAGCGTGTCGGAGCCGATGTCGAAGCTCTCGTCCCACTGCAGGATCATCGGCAGCGTTTTCGCCATTCGCTTCGTATCAACTTCCTTGCCGTCGACCTTCAGCGTGCCGGTCCCGGGTTGGGCGAGGCCGCTGAAGTTGTTGTACTCAAGCGTACCGACGCCGATGCCATCGTACTTGAAGTCGAACTCCACAGTATGCCGGCCGGGCGAAAGCGCTTCGGACCCTTCCCACTTGATGCGTTGGAGGTCGAGCAAGTTCCACAGGAACACCGGCTTGCCTTGCAGCAGATAGAATCCGTAGCCGGCAAAGCGTCCTCCCGACGTCAGGATCATGCCCTCCGCCCCACCGGTCGGCACCTCGATGTCGGCGGTGATTGTATAGGAAGTGTCCAGCAGCAGCGGTGAGTCACCCTGCGGCAAACCGGTCATTGGCCGCGTGTAGACGAACTCCGAGCGGCCGGCGGTGATGTTCGGACGCGGCGCGATGACGCGCGCGGCGACCGATGCGTCCATCGGAAAGACCTGGTACTTCTTGGCCTCGGCGATGAACATATCCTTCATCTCCTTGACCTTCTGCGGATTCTTCGTCGCAAGGTCCTCGGTCTGGCTGAAATCCTGGTTCAGGTTGAAGAGCTGGAGTACCTGATTGTTCAGCGGATCGGCATTGGCGGGGCCGAAGGCCTCCCAGGGTGCGCGATTGACCTTGGTGCTCAGAAACCAGCCTTCATTATAGAGGGCCCACTGGCCCATCATCTCGAAATACTGGGTCTTGTGCCGCGTCGACACCTTGGCGTTTGCCGGGTCGAAAGTGTAAGCGAAGCTGATGCCTTCGATCGGCGCCTGCTTGATGCCATCCACCATTTCGGGGGCGCGGATGCCTGCCGCTTCAAGGATCGTGGGCAACACGTCGATGACGTGGATGAACTGCTCGCGCAGGCCGCCCTTGTCCTTGATGCGCGCCGGCCATGACACCACCATGTTCTGGTTGGTGCCGCCAAGCTGCGAGGCGTTCTGCTTGAACCAGGAGAACGGCGCGTCGAAGGCCCACGACCAGCCGGCCGACATGTGGTTATAGGTTTGCTCGGTACCCCACACGTCGTAGTACTTCGCCAGTTGCACATCGACCGGCACCGACACGCCGTTGAAGAAAGCCACCTCGTTCGGCGTGCCGATCGGGCCGCCTTCAGCGCTCGTGCCGTTGTCGCCATTGATGTAGATGATCAGCGTGTTGTCGAGCTTGCCCAGGTCCTCGAAGGCCTGGATCACGCGCCCGATCTCGTGGTCGCTATAGGCGGCGTAGGCCGCGAAGACCTCGACCTGGCGGATGTAGAGCTTCTGTTCATCCGCAGTCAGCTGGTCCCACTCCTTCAGAATATCCTTTGGCCACGGCGACAGCTTGGTGTCTTGCGGGATCACGCCGAGCCGCTTCTGGTTCTCGAAGATCCGATCGCGCACCTTGTTCCAGCCTTCGTCGAACAGGTGCATCTGGCCGATCTTGTCCACCCACTCCTTGGTCGGGTGATGCGGCGCATGCGTGGCGCCGGGCGCGTATTTGATGAAGATCGGCTTGCTCGGGTCCGTCTGATTAATCCGCGTCATCCAGTCGATGGCGTCGTCTGCCATCGCCGTGACCAGATTCCAGGTCCCCGGCTCCTTGCCCAGGAACGGGTAGATTTGCGTCGTGTTGCGGAAGAGGTTCGGCTCCCACTGATTGGCGTCGCCGCCGACGAACCCATAGAAATACTCAAATCCCATGCCTCCCGGCCACTGGTCGAACGGCCCGACCTGGCTGGCTGCGAAGGCCGGCGTGTTGTGGTCCTTGCCGAACCAGGACGTCGAATAGCCGTTGTCGAGCAAGATGCGCCCGATCGTGGCCTTGTCCTTGGCGATGATGCTGTTGTAGCCGGGGAAGCCGGTCGCCTGCTCCGAGATCACGCCGAAGCCGACCGAATGGTGGTTGCGCCCGGTAATCAGCGCGGCGCGCGTCGGTGAGCACAGCGCGGTCGAGAAGACGCGGTTGTAGCGCAGGCCACTATTCGCGATCCGATCCATGATCGGCGTCGGGATGACGCCGCCGAAGGTGGACGGCACGGCAAAGCCGGCGTCGTCGGTAATGATCAGCAGCACGTTGGGCGCGCCCTTGGGCGGCACGACACGCGGGGGCCACCAGGGCCTCGACTGCAGGGCGCCGTCCTTGATCACGCCGCCGAACTTGGGATCGGGCGGCGGGAGTTGTTTCCCATCGATGGTGGTCGTCGCGCTGGGCGAACCCAAGGTGCCGTTAACTTGTTGCGCCGTCGCCTGGCCAGCGATGACGAATGAGCTTGCAAGGCAGAGGAGTGTCGCGGCGATGGATCGAGAGAAAGGGCTCGAGCGCATGTTCGTCCTCCCTGATCACTTTTCTTGAGTATCGGAGGGCATTCAGAAAGCTCAATTGATATGGATCAAGGCGGATAGCGGACTACCTTGGGCGCGTTGCTGAGTATTCCCAGCTCGCGCCATAGGTCCCTTCATGACAGATACTGTTGCGCGTTTCTGAGCGAGATCTCCGCTCAACTTCAAAACGTCAACCTTAAATCGATCACAAATCCAAGCGGACACTGGACTGGCGCGACAGTTTGATGATCCCGGATGGTGTCTCGGATTGATCACGCATTCCGGTCGAGCACGCGCGGCCTTGAGCGCCAGACTCAAAAAGTGCGGAAGTGCTACTGACGTAGATGGGGTCTTGCAACCTGGGTGAAGTCACGAGCAAATGACTGCGGCTGTTAGGGGCGCCCACACTTTCTCGAACCCATTTAAGGATCTCCACTCATCTAAGGATCTCCAGTCATCGACAACGGAGGGTCAACCATGAAGATCGTCGTGATCGGCTGCACCGGCCTGGTCGGCTCAAGGCGGTGCTGGAGTTCTTCGAGACCTCCGGCCGTAACCTTCTCGCGGCGGGCGGGCAACGGCGCCCCCTGCGCGGTGCCCACCACGCCGCATCGGGTGCGAAAAAATGGTGGGCACGCTTTCCGCCTTCGCTCGTTTGAGCTACGGCAGACAAGTCGCCTTCCCCATCCTACGATGTAGTAGAATTCTCGCTCCCGCTCATTCGAAGTCGATGTAAATGACAATTCATGCTCCCTCGACTACCCGTGCCGGTTTCGCGGTTGCAGTGCTTTCCGCGGCAGTCCTTCCGGTGATGTGCGCGTTTCATGCCGTCGTGCATGCGGCGTCGGCGGCGCCCGACAGAGTGTCGCTCAGCGAGCAGACGATTACGTGGAGCACCGTCAAGTACGCGACCGATGCGGAGAACGGACTAGTTGGCGGGTCGCTGGACAGCAAGACCATCGTCGATCGTACGTTTGCGACCCACGTGCTCGAGAATCGTTACCTGAAGGTAACGCTGCTGCCGGAATTTGGCGGGCGCATTCTTTCCATCGTCTACAAGCCGACCGGCCACGAACAACTTTATCGCACCGAGGTCGGTGTGCCTTACGGGATCAAGGGCGGCATTTTTTATTACGACTGGATGATGGTTTTTGGCGGGATCTTCCCCACCTTCCCCGATCCCGAGCACGGCAAGACCTGGCTGAAACCGTGGGATTTCAAGGTGGTGAAGGAGAGCCCCAGTGAAGTGACGGTGTCGATGTCGCTGAAAGACGATTTCGCATTTTCCGCGGCGCCGCAGCAGTTCAAGCCGGGCTCGACCGGCATCGAAGCGACGACCTACGTCACGCTGAAAGCCGATCGCGCCGCGCTCGATGCGCGCGTGGTGCTGAAAAATTCGCAAGACAAGGCTATCGACTACGAGTACTGGACCTGCACGACGCTGGCGCCGGGGTCGGATCCGAAACGCCCACGAACGACTGGCGGCGCCGAAATCATCGCACCGATCAAGGCCTACAGCACGCCGCACTGGTCGGCCAACCTGGCCGACGGCGACGAGAGCTTAGGTGCCGGCAAGAGCCGTTTCGAAAAACTGCGCTATTTCAGGAACTGGCCGACGATGGGCATCGCCTACGCGGCGCCCGATATGGGGGCGGCGAATTTCTGGGGCGTGATCAACCACGACAACGAAGAGGGGATCATCCGCATCGCCGACAATACGGTCACGCCGGGCTTGAAAATGTGGACCTGGGGATTTCCGTCGTTTACGAACGAAACCGACGCGCGCAAAGACCCGAACCCACAGCGGCCTTACATCGAATTGTGGGCGGGGGTGTCGGACCAGTTTTTCCACAGCGCCAGGTTTCCCGCACTGGGCGAAGTGTCCATATCGGAAACCTACGCCCCGACCGTCGGCATGAGCAATGTGACGCATGCGAACGATAACATCCTGATCAACCTCGTGGCCGAGGGTGCGGACGTTACTCTTCAGTTCTTCAGTATCGAACCGGCCACGCCGCTACGCGTAACGTTGAAACACGGCGACGCGGTATTGTTTGACGAGGCCGTGAACGCCGATCCGAAAAACGGCAATCGCATTTCCGCGACGATTCCTGCAGGCGGTAGCGGCGAACAGGTACGGCTGACGATCAGGACCGCGGAGGGTAAGGAGTTGATCGCGGCCGAGACAACGATCAAATAAACTCTTGCCGAAAAGTCATCTCGCTCTAGTCATCCGATCAGCCATCGCCCCTTGTGAATATCGAATTTCACCAGGCCTTCGTCGCGCATTTTCAGCAGCAGGGATTGGCACGCTTCCTCATTCGCGACATTGGCGCGTTTCATGACTTCGTGGACCTTGAGCGGCTTCTCGCGGAGCGCGCTCAGGATATTTTCTCGATCATTCAGCAAGACTGGACTCCTTCACCGCGCGTGCCCGTCACTGCGAATACGAAAGCTGATCTTCCGTGACCACTCGCTCGATATTCTCCGATTTGCTCTTGATGCGGTATCTAAGACGTCCGTCCGCCTCAATCGGCATACGCTGAACGATGGTGTAAATCATCGGCGGATCGGTCGCGGCACGACCTTGCGGCCCTTGCGGCCGGTGGTGAACGTCTTCATTCAGCTTATAGGCATATGACATCTGTCTACCTCTAGAATTTTACGGCCGCTCTAGCGCGGACCGCGCAGTGATGCAATGCACCCAATTGCCTTTCCAAGCGTGGGCGAGTGAACGCGAGTTGGCGCTTGCGTTAGATCCATCTACGCATGCGCAGGAACGCGTCAGCGAGGCTGACCTAATGCAGCGCAACCTTCATCGGGCATCGGTCGCCGCATTTAGCGGCATGTGAGTTGCGTGCATTGGGTCACTCAAGAAGTTTTTCAGCCAACTCATTGTGGCGCCAACGAGCCCATCATCGCTTCCCCTTAAGCCCATGCAGTGCAAAAAGCAATTTCCCGAGCAGGCGTTGGTTGCCATTCGATCCCCGCGGGCGGATGCTGTCGGTCACGGGCACAAGGGAGGGCAGCATGAGCAAGGCAAGCCTCGACAATCGCCACCGCAACAAGGACGGCGAAATCAGCGGCAAACACGGAAACACGCTCATCCGCACTTTGCGCAAGGTTTACGGACAGGGTTTCGCAGCCGGCTATCCTGATACTGAGAAGCTGAGCGAGGTTCTCCTCAAGCTGAACGAGACATCACTGAGCCAGCTTCGCCGCGATCATGAGACCGGCCACTTGGGACACAAGATCGCCGGCGCTTCGAAGTAAGGCCGCCGCCCAGCGGCGCGGAAATCGCCGCTGTCCGATGGCGAGGGCGAACCTCCCGAGGATGCAGCTGGCATTGGTCGACTTCGATTCCGGCTGGCCTGATTGTAAAATTCGGCAAGCTCTGCGCACGTGCTTCGGATAATCGGACGCCGCGCATGCCCATCGGCTGCGGCATGGCATACGACTTGGCGTCACCGACCGAAGAAGAATCGCAAATGCACCGATCCGCGTTCGTCCAGCCCGCCATTGCCGTTCCCGCCCTTGCGTGCCTGCTCGGTGGCTGTTCGCCGCTGCAACCTGTGCGCGCCGCATCGTCCTATACCAGCCACACGATCTGCTCGGAGACCTTCATCTCCGGCTTGCCGGCCGCCCAGGTCTACGCCGAGACCATTGCGACGACGCCCGCCTACGGTCTGATCGATTGGCTGGTCCGCTACCATGTCGACCCGATCAAGCGGGAGGTGTCCACGACCATCGCCGGCGGCTTCTTTAGCCGCGCGGTCTATCGGGACGGCCTCGGCTGCATCCTCGTGCATCAGACCGCCCCGCCAGAGGCCCCGCTGCCAAAGGATCTTCTTGCCGGCGCCGGTGCACCGCCGTCGCTACCGGATATCGCCGGACCGGCCAAGGTTACGTCGGCCAAGGCTGCGCTCGAGGCGGCCGTCGACCGGGCCTTCGCCGAGCCGCCGTACGGCCCCCCGCAGAGATTGACCAAGTCGGTGGTCGTCGTTCGCGACGGGCGGGTCATCACCGAGCGCTATGCGCCGGGCTACGATATCGATACCCCCCAACTCAGCTTCTCGATGGCCAAGACGGTGATCAATGCGCTGATCGGCATTCTCGTGCGTGACGGCCGGCTGGCCGTCGATCAACCCGCGCCGGTGCCGGCCTGGCGCGATCCGCATGACCCGCGGCTGTGCAACGTCACCCTCGAATTCGACGCAGCCGGCACGCCGCTCGGCTCGTCCTTCTTCTACGCGAGCGCACGCGACTGGGCCCGCCTCGGCATGCTCTATCTCGACGATGGCGTGGTCGGCGGGCGACGCATCCTGCGCGAGGGGTGGGTGCGCTATTCCTCGCGGTCAACCCCGGGCGCCTTCTATGGCTATGCGGCGGGCGTCTGGACCAGTCTTGCGCCAACCGGAGCGGAGGGTGGGCCGGTCGGAACCGGATTGCCGCCGGGCACCTTCTTCGCCAACGGCCGCCTCGGCCAATTCATCCTGATTGTTCGGTCCGAGCGGCTTGTCGTGGTGCGCCTCGGCGTGACCCAAGCGCCGGACCTCGGCGACGATGGGAGCATCCCACGGCTCGTCGCCGATGTGATCGCCGCCCTTCATTGAAGGGGCGAGCGGTACCTCAAGCGACCATGCGCTATCAGCGCGCATTCGCGCGACCCGTTGGCTCCATCCGGGGTAGGTTTGCTGCTCACATCAGACTGCGAGCCATCGCGCGGCGGTTCGAATGCGACGGCCACGTCGGGCCTGCGCTCGTAAGGCTAAATGAGGACGCTGAGCTTGGATCAACGATGGTGTAACCGGCAATCGAGCGGGGGTGTTCTCGGGTCACGTGGTCGCCAGAATTACCGTCATGCACGTACCAGATGTCGCCAGCGACATGCTGTTGTAAAATCATGATATGGCCTGACCGTACCGCCGCCATGCCCGTCGCCGGTGCCGCGCGCGGGAAACGCCGCCAATTGGAAGCGAGATTTAATTCGGGAATAATCCGGCCAAAGCGGAATAGCGAGGCTTCGCACCCACAGAACGCGTGCGGGCATCCCGACGGGCGACCGCTGACCACTCTTTCGTTGCTCTGGATATCACCGACCGACAACATCATAGAGCGAAAATGTTGATAGCGATGATGATGGTAGGGACGGGCTTCGGCTTGACCGGAAAAAAGCAACAACAACGCTACAGGACACACCGTTTTCCACATCGAGGGAGACTCCGTTCTAGTTTGCGAAATCCCCTGCCGCCGCGCGGAGAAAGAGCAAGAAACGTGTCAGCATGTTGACCGAAATGGCCCCACGGAACGGCCATTGGGGGCTGCCGGACATACCGGTTCGCTTGTCAGCGCAGGCACGCTGCAACCAGCGCAGGTGGAGTCGAACCAATGAAGCCCTCCAACGGCCCTTGGCTGCGCCTTAAGCCTTTGATTTAATTATGTTGTCGTAGTTGGCGTAGGGTGGATGGGCCGCAACCATAATTTGCAGGGAAGGGGAAACGGTTCGGGGCGTCAGGACCACGACTTCGCCGTCCGCGTTGGCCTCGCTCGTCTCACGCGCCGCCGTAGAATCGCGTTGATCCCACGCTCAAGAAGCATCAACCCAGGATGCCCTTGAGTCCGGCATAGAGCGACCCGATCGCCGTGACCGCTATGCCGACAAGCGGACCCGCTGTTCGAATGAGGTCCTGGATGAGACGCGCCCTGCGTCGCAATTGCTCTTCGCCGACATGCTGGCCGAGCAACCGCGCCATCCTGAAAGCCGCGGCATTTGGCTTTCCACCCTGCGCCAGTACCTTCGGCATCACCCGAAAGACCAGGACGCCGAGAATGTTACCCGAGACGAAGGCCAGCAAGATACTGCTGCCGTATTCAATGACTTCGCGCCATTCAACGAACGAATCCGGCACGATCTCGACGTGGTCATGAAGTCCTGTCACCGTCAGCATCAGCGTGATGCTCAGCGCGGCGGTTGCAAACCCCAGCGCAAACGCACCTTCGAACCAGACCTTGTTCAGCGGATAGGCCGCGAAGCCAAACAAGCCAGGGATCAGAACCGACGCCAGCCGCAGCGGCAGCGGGGAGATGTTCAGCAGGATGGTGACGACCACATGCGCGATCACCAGCAGTACGGTAGGAACAAGCACATACAGCACGATGTGAGCGGAAAAATAGCGGAACGGATTTTTGTATCGCTCCAGCCGCGTGTTGACACGATCGAGGTCGTCTCTCAGTCGATCCAATTCCGTGATGAGATCTTGAATTTCAAGAAGCATGGGGCGGACGACACGCAAGTCGCGCGAACAGTGCTTGCAGGCAATGGCCTCGTCCTTGATTGTCTCGGCGCAAAACGGACATTCCATCGCGGCTATCGAGATTGTTTGCGATGTCGGATCATCTCGACCTCATGCCGCGCCCTGAGCAGTTCCTCGCGAATCATGTCCCGCTTGCGCACAAGTTCGTCGCGTTCGTTCACCAGCGTTGCCGGGACCGCAATATCTCGCGAGCAGGTGACGCAAACGAGCGTTGCTTCGGCATTGAGCGAGAGGCAATAGGGACATGTCATCGCGGGACTAGGGCACAATTTTCAGAACAAAGCTCGCAGTGCCAATCCGGCCATCGCTGTCTTTGACGTCGACGCGAAGCATATATTCGCCAGGCGGCAGCTCCGTATCGGGCATATCGATGCCGGCTGCTTGCACGAACGGCTTAATTCGTGCGGTAAGGTCGACATTTGGCGTTCGCAGGAACGTCATCTTGACGGATTCCGGGTCGATCTTTGCGCCGCCAAATGATTCGAATTTCAACTGCAATCGCAATGGCGAATGCACCGCATCACCCGGTGGGACGAACTCCACCTTCGGTGCGCGCAGAATTCCCCGTCGGTCCGTCGCCACGGCTCCCTTCGGTGGCGGCAGCTGGGCTTCCGCTTCGGTAATAAGCTTGGTTGCATTCGCCCCGCCTGACATCGCAAGGCTGGTCGCAACGAATATCGGCCAGATCCTCTTCATCATTTGTCCAGGATTCCAACAGTCGGAGTGTTGCTTTCAGCGCGTGCCGCCGTCACCGATAATCGTGTATGGTGCCCAAAACAACGGATGGGCGTAAGCGAATTCTGTCTTGCCCTCGCCGTTAAGGTAACCGGGTCCGTCAACAAGCGCCATCATGGCTTGCCGGAGTGCTTCGCTGCGGCCGAGCTTCGGATTGTCTGCCTGCCGCTTGAACAAGTCGGTGACCAATTGTCGTGCGGACTGCGAGTGCACCGACCAGTTCGTCACCAGCAGCGCCCGGGTTCCCGCGTAGAAGAACGCGCGGCCAAGGCCGGAGGCAGCCTCGGCCCCAGCACCGGCGCCGGCGCCCGTGTTGCACGCGGACAGGATGACCCAATCCGCGTCCAGCTTGAGGCCAAGGATTTCCTCCATTGTCAGAAGGCCGTCACCATCTTCTCCGGTCAAAGCCGGCGAAGAAAGCGCCAGCGCCGGCTGGGTCAGGCCATTGAGTTCACCCGCGACAAGACCGTGCGTCGCGAAAGCCAACACCTTGAAACCGGAAAGATTCAGGGTCTTTACCGTGCTCTCCTTCGCATCCATGCCCAGGTACAGCACTTTTGCGGGATCGGCCTGCAATGCGAGAGCGATCGACTTCAACTCCTCCGCGGTGTCGGGCAACCGCGGCAAAAGTCCCAATTCCGCGCTATCTACACCCTCGAGCTTCGGGCTGCTGCGCCGCTTCAACGGCATCCCGCGGGTCAGATTGCCGGCCGCATCAGCGACGTGGACTTTGGTCTCAGCAGATTCCGCCTCGGCTTGTTGCTCCGGGTTGAAGATCGGGTCGCCAAATGCCACGAGCTCTTCGCGATTGGGTTTTCCCGGCGGCAGCTGCCGCAGTGTACGTAAGGCCGCCGCCGAAGGCACCGTCGTCACCGCGTGGGTTCGGGCGAGCCATGGCACGCCCCGATAGCTCGAAAACAAGGGATCATCGTCGTCCCTTATTTCGGCCGGCGCCGTCGGCAACAACGAAAGCGGCAACAGACCTAGTGCACCGTTGGTGACGACGATCAAATTTTTGGCGGATTTCCAGCCGCTCTCGACCGGCCTCAAGAGTAGTCCATAGAGCTCGTAAGCGAGTTTCAAATCAAACGCCGGGATGTCCGAAATCATCGCCGCCTGCGGCTCGAGCGCCTCGCGGAGCTTGCGAATTTTGGTTTCAATGTCGCCGATCTTCGCCTTGATCTCGGCAAACGCAATGGGACCAACCTTCGGAACGGCCCAAACAAAGCTGCCATTCTGACCGAAGTAAAAAGAGAGCATCGCCTCGCCCTCGGCCAGGGCCGCTCTTATCTCGGCGACCGTCGGCGGTTTTGGCGAAACCAGATCTGCGTAAGCCGGAAATTTTTGATTGATCTCCTTATGCGCCCTGTCCCGCTCCGCCCGCAGGCTGCTCAAGGATGCATTGATCGCCTGGACGCCCTTCTCGTCGCGTTCTTCCGATGAGAGCGCGAGCACGTTGTTTAATGTTCCCAATTGAGCGCTGTACTGCTTCGAGAGATCCTGTTCCTTGCGGACCAGTTCGCGAAGTGCAGGGTCCTTGGCGGCAGCGCGCGCGCTCGACGCTGCCAGCGCCTGCTGAACCGAATGACCGCGAATAGCGTCGGCAAGGCCGAACGTTTCTTCGCCGATGTCGTCGGTCAAGCCGGAATTACGCGCCAGCATGGCAAAGTAGCTTTCGACCACGACCTGCAACCGAAAGCTTTGCGCAGCGACCGTCCCCGTATTGTCGTCATCGGCGTTCTCCCGGGAGGCAGCCATCATTCCCGGTATCGCTGCTTTGAATTCGCGAAGCGCCTGTGCATCGCGTCCCGCCTGCATCAGCCCGATGGCGAGCGTGCCGCGCGCGGACGCGGTGTCGAAATGGGCTTCGCCAACACGAGCAATCTGCCTTTTCACCAGTTGCTCCGCCGCGGCGACGCCGGCCTCGATCTGGCCGGAGGAATACAGCGAGAGAATTCGCGACGGGTTGAGCTCGAAGATTTGACGCCGCTGCGGCTCCCAGTTGGCGATTGATTTGTCAATCCGATCGTAAATCGCCGTCGCCTCGCGCTTGCGTTGCAGCGTCAGGATCCCCCCAAGCTGCGAAAGTATTTGCACGGTGGATTGTGAATCTTCCGATATGCCGATCGTCTTGTTGATTTCGATGGCAACGCGCGTCAGCTGTTCGGCTTCTGCGTAGCGTCCTTGCTCGACCAGAATTCCGGAAAGACCGACGACGTAGCGCGGTGTCACGGGATTGAATTTTCCGGTGTCCTTTAGTCTTGCGAGCAGGGCGCGACGCGCATCGACCTCGGCTTCCTCCAGGCGTCCCTGACGCGCCTTCGTTCTGGCCTGGCTGAGAACGGTAGCGTCGATTCCTTGCAAAACGACCGACTCCGACGGCGGATTATCGGCCCCGAGCAACGCTTTCATCCCCGCGCGTTTGCGCTGTTCGGCAAGACGATAGGCCGCTTCGGCTTCGGCGAATTGTCCCCGCGCTTCAAAAATCACCGCGCGATTGAAGTCGATCTCGGCTTCCCAGTTTTGGCCGAATTTGGCATAGGATGCCCGCCATCCCGGCAATCCACTGGTCCGCGCTTCCTGAATGGCGGACAAGCTGCGGCGCAGATAGGCCTCCGCCTGAGCAATGTCGCCCATTTGGATGAGAATGCTGCTGATCTGTCGGTTGGTTGCGAATTGATAGCCTTTGGCTCCGGGCGCATTGGCAGTCTCGCGCAAAATACGCTGATAGATCTCAAGCGCCTTCTTCGGATCACCGGCGACGGAATACTCCAGCGCGAGCAATTGCGTAAACCGCCCCATCAAATTGAAACTAACAACTCCGCGTCCGACCTCGACGGCTTTGCTCGCATCCGCGATGGAATCTGCCAATCTGCCAAGTTGCGCACGCGCATTGCCACGGTCAAAGTAGAATTGCGCAAGGTCCTCTCGCGCTTGCTTGCCGATGGGAGCAGCATCGGCGGTCGCTTGTAATTCCTGAATGACCTTAAGGTCGGGCTTTTCGCTATCCAGGATCGCCGTGATGTCGGTAATCGTGCGCGGCGGAGCAACGAAGCCGGCAGGAAGTCCAGTCCCTGCGGAAATCTTTGGCGCGGCCTCCGTCGGAGCGGCAACCGCCACATTGGCGCGTCCATTGGCGGCATTCATGGCCGTTTTGACGCAGGCTTGAACGCGTGGCTTTGCCCTGGCGCGGCACGATTCGAGAGTTCCGCCACCTGACTGCATGCAAGCCATAACGATCGGCCTGCCGACCGTCATCCGGCAGTTCTCGATGGCCGCCTCCATCGAGAGCGCAAACGCAAATCCCGTCGATCCGATCAGGAAGCTGAGCGCCGCGATTTGGCCAACGCCAGAACGGACGGAACGCAGCCCAAATTGCTCAAATCGCATTAAAAAATGCCCCCGGCCGAGGCCGCTGAAAGCAAAAGCCTAACGCTAAACTGCGCTGCAGAACAAGCCTCAATCAAGCGGCAGACGGCCCTTGCAGGCCCGGCGCCGGCTTTTCCGTCGCGCGACGGGGAGGCTCAATCCGCGCCACGCAGGCGTATGCCCCCTCATCAGTGCTCGCCGACCTCGACCTCGATGCTGGCTGCCTTCAGGGCAGCAATGGTCGACGCCAAATGGGAGCGGTCCCGGGTCTCGATCACCACCTCGAGCAGCACCGCCTTCGCCGGCAGATCGGTGAAGATGCGCTGATGCGACACCTCGACGATGTTGGCGCCGGTCTTGCTCAGCACCGCGACGACGGCTTCGAGCTGACCGGGCCGGTCCACGATGTCGAACCGGAGTTGCGACAAGCGGCCCTCGCGCGCGAGTTGACGGGTCAGCACGCCGGCGAGAAGCCGCGCATCGATGTTGCCGCCGGTCAATACCAGGCCGATCGCGCGGCGGCGGAAGCGTTTCTGGTTGGCGAGGATCGCCGCCAGACCCGCGGCGCCGGCGCCCTCGGTCACCGTCTTCTCGATTCCGATCAGAAGACTCAGCGCCTGCTCGATCTGCTGTTCGCTCACCAGCACGATGTCATCGACAAGCCGGCGCACGATCTCGGACGTGATTTCCCCGGGCGCCTTGACCGCAATGCCCTCGGCGAGCGTGTCGCCGCGCATCGGAAGCTGCTCGCCCTTGACGAGATTGTACATCGACGGATAGAGCGCCGCCTGCACGCCGATGATCTCGATACCGGGCTTCAGCGTCTTGGCGGCCACCGCCATGCCGGAGATCAGGCCGCCTCCCCCGATCGGCACCACCAGGACGTCGAGGTCGGGCACCGCGGCGAGCATCTCGAGCGCGATGGTGCCTTGGCCGGCGATGATCAGGGGATCGTCGTAGGGATGGATGAAGGTCAGCCGCTGCTCGCGGCCATGGTCGGCGGCCAGCGTCGCGGCCTCCTCGAGCGTCGCCCCGCCTTCGATTACCGTCGCGCCGTGCCGGCGCGTGTTCTCGATCTTCACGGTCGGCGTTCCCAGCGGCACGACGATGGTTGCCGGGATCTTGAGGCGCGCTGCGTGATAGGCCACGCCTTGCGCGTGGTTGCCGGCCGAACAGGCGATCACCCCTCGCTGCCGTTCGTCGACAGACAGCGCCGACAGCCGGTTGAGCGCTCCGCGCTCCTTGAAGGTCGCGGTAAATTGCAGGTTTTCGAACTTGAGCCACACCCCGGCGCCGGTGATGTCGGACAGCGTGCGGCTGCGATCGAAGCTCGTCTGCCTGATGGCGCCCGCCAGCACGCCTGCCGCCGCCTCGACATCGCGAAGGCTGACCGGCAAGCACGCAAGGGATGCTGCTTGAGTCTCATTCATCGGCGTTACCCTGGTCGCTGCTTGCGCCACCACACGGCGAACGCGATCACGACCGCGCTGGCCAGTGTAAACCAGGTGATGGCATATTGCAGGTGATCGTCCTTCAGATGGACGTCAAGCGGGCCGGGTTTTGGGATGCCGCTCTGGGGCATCGGCTGCTCCAGGTCGATATAGAACGGAGCGACTTCGCCCCAGCCGAGCGCATGCGCCATCGCGAGATGGTCGCGCGCAAACCACAGCCGTTTTGCGAGATTTTCCGATGGCGTCAACATGCCGGCGCTCTCGGGAAATCGGATGTAGCCGGTCAGCGTCACAGGCTCGCCGGTGATCAGCCGCACCACCGCACGATCCTCAAGGCCGCGATCCTGCATGGTATTCTGCACGAAGCCGGCGTTGATCGCGACGATCTCGCCCGAAGCGAGCTTTGCCGGCAGGAACGCCCAGGTGCCGGGGCCGGAAATATCCTCGCGCACGGCAGAGCCTGCGCTATAGACCATCGCATCCGGCAGCTTCGCATAGGTCGCCGCGAAACGGACGCGGCGGAACTCGTCTTTTGCCGGGCCGAGCGCGCTCCATTGCGAGCGTGGCGGCAGCGGCACAGGGATTGCGGCAAGCCGTTCGGTCAGCGCCGCGATCAGCGCATGTTTCTCGACCCGGCGCTGCAATTGCCACAACCCGAGGCCGACGAACAGCGCCACCATCGCAAGCGTGAACGCGGCAAAGCCGGCAACGCCATGCCGCCGTTCGACGGTCCCGCTCATTCCGGCGCGCGATCAATCAACCGGCCAGGGGCGGCCTTGTGATGGTATTGCAGTGCGATCAGAAGCGATTTCATCGCGCGCAGCGGCAGCAGCGTGGTCGCAAGGATCAGCGGCAGCCAGAGCACCGCATGCAGCCAGAACGGCGGCTGGTATTTTACCTCCACGATCAATGCTGCGGCCACGACGATGGCGCCGGCGATCATGATGATGAAGACGGCCGGGCCGTCGCCGGTATCGATGAAGGCGTAGTCGAGCCCGCAAGATTCGCAGCTCGGGCGCAGGTTAAGGAATCCCCCATAGAGCTTGCCCCTGCCGCAGCGCGGACAGCGGCAAGCGATGCCGCGGATCGCGCTCTCGCTCCATGTGGGCAGATTCTCGTCCGGCATATTGTGTCCTTCCCCTCTCGTCCTGTGGGAAGGGGTGCGATCGTAGGATGGGTTGAGCGAAGCGAAACCCATCAACGTCGCGGGAATGGTGGGTTACGCTTCGCTAACCCACCCTACGGCCCTGTCCTTCACAAATAGCGGCCGAGATCGAGTGTGGTGGTTCAGAAGTTTCTTCAGTGTTGCCGCGAGTTCGTCAAGAGAACTTCTGAACCAAAACCGCACTAGAATCAAAAGACGATGCCGGGCAATGTTGCGAACTTTGGATTGGGTATACGAGGCCCCGCGGTCGGCGCCTCAACCGTGCCAGTGCCGGTAATGGGGCCAACGATGCCATCGCCGAGGCGCCCAGCCATAGCTCCTGTAGGGGTTGCCGGGACCATAGTTCTGACAGTTGGCGTTCGGGTAAAACTGTGCGCACCAGCCGGGTTCTGTAACGACGCGGGGTGCGGCGGACGCTGGTGCGACGCTGATGAGCAGGGCAACGGCGGCAAAAAGCGTTGACTTAGGCATGGGACTTCTCCTTGAGAACGGGAGGTAAATGCCTGAGTGGGATGGCCGTTCCACTTCGATCAGCCATCAATTTTGAACGAGCTGACTTCGGGTGGGGCCACGCACTAGCCAGCAAAAGGGCAGCCGCGCGGCCACCCTTTCTTAACACGTTTGACAGAATCAACCTGCGCCGTGGGCCATGGTTTCCGCGCCGTGGCCCCAGACATAGATGCAGACGAACAGGAACAGCCACACCACGTCGACGAAATGCCAGTACCAGGCGGCGAATTCGAAACCGAGATGCTGGGTCGGCGAGAAATGCCCGACATAGGCCCGCGCCAGGCACACGATCAGGAAGATGGTGCCGATCAGCACGTGAAAGCCGTGAAAGCCGGTCGCCATGAAGAAGGTCGCGCCGTAGATATTGCCCGCGAACGAGAACGCCGCATGGCTGTATTCATAGGCCTGCACGCAGGTAAAGCTCACGCCGAGCGCAATCGTCAGGATCAAGCCGTATTTCAAGCCCTGGCGATCGTTTTCCAAGAGCGCGTGATGCGCCCAGGTCACCGTGGTGCCGGAGGTCAGAAGCAACAGCGTATTCAACAGCGGCAGATGCCAGGGATCGAAGGCCTCGATGCCCTTGGGCGGCCAGACGCCGCCGAACAGCGCCTCGCGGGTGGCGTGCACCGGATCGGCCGGGAATAACGCGGAGTTGAAGAAGGCCCAGAACCAGGCCACGAAGAACATCACCTCGGAGGCGATGAACAGAATCATGCCGTAGCGATGACTGATCTGCACCACGCGGGTGTGGTCGCCCTTGTACTGCGCCTCGCGGATCACATCGCCCCACCAGCTCGCCATGGTGTAGAGCACGCCGATGACGCCGACGCCGAAGATGATCGGCGCCGCCGAGACCATGTGGTGCATCCAGAGGATGGCGCCCACGGCCATGATGAAGGCCGAGACGGCGCCGACGATCGGCCACGGGCTCGGATCGACAAGGTGGTAGTCGTGATGCTTGACTTGCGCCGTAGCCATTTGCGGTCTCTCCATTGGCGGTGCCGGTCCATTCGGCACGTATTCGTCTCAAAAATCAAATCTAAAGAACTATCCCGTCACAGGTTGCCCTTGCGCTTGTCGGCTTCGCTCGCGGCGAGCGGCTTGGGCGCCGGATCGCGCACGGGATAAAAAGTATAGGACAGCGTGATGGTGTTCAGCCCGTCATTGTCGTGGTCGCCGACCAGGGCGGGATCGACATAGAACACCACCGGCATCTCGCGCTTTTCGCCCGCTGCCATGGTCTGCTCGGTGAAGCAGAAGCAGTTGATCTTCTGGAAATACGCGCCGACCGTCAGCGGCGCCACGTTGTAAGCGGCCTGCCCGATCGTGGTCCGCGCCGACTGGTTGGTCACGTTGTAATAGACGGTGACGACCTGACCGATATTGACCTCGATCTCGGTCGCTTCCGGCTCGAATTTCCACGGCAGCCCCGGCGCCACATTGGAATCGAACCGCACCGCGACCTTGCGCGCAAGCGGCCCGGCGGAAGGCGCCGAGGTCGCCACCTGCGTGGTGCCGTTGAAGCCGGTGGCGCGGCAGAACCAGTTGTAGAACGGCACCGCGGCATAGGACGCGCCGACCATCAGCACGACGACTGCGCCGCAGATCGCGGCTACCAGCGCATCGCGGCCAAGGCGCGGCGCGGTCGGCGTTGGCTTTCTGGTCGGCTCCATATCCATCACAGCGTTTCGATCATAGCGGCCGGTTCAAGACGGCCGGCCCCTTGACGAGGGTGACCGCAAAAAACAGCACGACGAGAACGCCAAGCGCAAGCGCAATGGCAATCGAGCGCTGACGGCGGCTCTTTTTCTGCGCCTCGGTGAGGACAATTCCATCTGGCTCCCGGTTGTCGGCCATCGCGTGCCATGCGCCCCCTACCAGATCGCCGGTGCGACGGCGCGGACCACGACCTCGAGGCCCAAGGTCGCGAACAGCGCAAACAGATAGAAGATCGAGAAGGCAAACAGCTTTCGCGTGGCACGCAACAATTCCGCCTTGGCGCGTCGGCGATAGACATTGACCGCCAGCGCCAGCATGCCGCTGCCTAGAATGAGCGAGGTTACGCCATAAGCTGCGTCGAAATAGCCGAGCGGCCAGGGGGCTGCCGCGACTGCGACCAGCACGATGGTATAAAGCAGGATCTGCAGCCGCGTCGCATCGGGCCCGGCGACCACAGGGAGCATCGGCACGCCGGCGCGGGCGTAATCGTCGGAGCGAAATAGCGCCAGCGCCCAGAAATGCGGCGGGGTCCAGAAGAAGATGATCAGGAACAACAACAGCGGCTCGACCGACAGCGAACCGGTGGCCGCGGCCCAGGCCACGACCGGCGGCAGCGATCCGGCGGCGCCGCCGATCACGATGTTCTGCGCGGTCCAGCGCTTCAGCCACATCGTGTAGATCACGACATAGAAGAAGATAGTGAAGGCGAGCAGGCTGCCTGCGACCCAGTTGACGAGGATGCCGAGCGTCATCACCGAAAAGAACGAAAGCGTGACGCCGAACGCCATCGCTTCCGGCGGGGTGATGCGGCCGCGCGGGATCGGCCGGTTGGCGGTGCGCGACATCAGAGCGTCGATGTCGCCTTCGAGCGCCATGTTCAGCGCGCCGGAGGCGCCGGCGCCAACTGCGATGCAAAGCAGCGAGGTGATTGCGAGCACCGGGTGGACATGGCCCGGCGCGACGACAAGACCGACCAGCGCGGTGAAGATCACCAGCGACATCACCCGCGGTTTCAATAGCGCGACGTAATCGGAGACGTCGGCCTCGGAAATCCGGGGCGCGAGCTCGATGGCGTTATGGCCGACAACCGACAAGATTGGTCTTTCTTCCTAAGGAGAAGCGCGACACCGTCGAGGCGCCGCGCTTCTTGAATTTACTGCACGCGCGGCAGCACTTCGAACTGGTGGAACGGCGGCGGCGACGGCAGCGTCCATTCCAGCGTGGTGGCGCCCGCCCCCCACGGATTGTCGGCGGCCTGCCGCTTTCGCAGGAAGGCCTCGGCCAGCCCGAAGAGGAAAATCAGCATGCCGAAACCGGAGATGAAGGCGCCGATCGAGGACACCAAGTTCCAGCCGGCGAACGCGTCGGGATAGTCGACATAGCGGCGTGGCATGCCGGACAGCCCGAGGAAGTGCTGCGGGAAGAACGCCATATTGACGCCGACGAAGGTGAACCAGAAGTGCAGTTTGCCGATGGTCTCGTTGTACATGTAGCCCGTCATCTTCGGGAACCAGTAATACCAGCCGGCGAAGATCGCGAACACGGCGCCCAGCGACAGCACGTAGTGGAAATGCGCGACCACGTAGTAGGTATCCTGCAGGACGCGGTCGACGCCGGCATTGGCCAGCACGACGCCGGTGACGCCGCCGACCGTGAACAGGAAGATGAAGCCGATCGCCCATAGCATCGGCGTCTTGAACTCGATCGAGCCGCCCCACATCGTGGCGATCCATGAGAAGATCTTCACCCCGGTCGGCACCGCGATCACCATGGTGGCGGCGACGAAGTAGGCCTGCGTCGCCGACGACATGCCCACCGTGTACATGTGGTGCGCCCACACCACGAAGCCGATGCCGCCGATCGCGACCATCGCGTACGCCATGCCGAGATAGCCGAACACGGGTTTTTTGGAGAAGGTCGAGACGATCTGGCTGACCATGCCGAAGCCCGGCACGATCAGGATGTAGACTTCGGGATGGCCGAAGAACCAGAACAGATGCTGGAACAGCACGGGGTCGCCGCCGCCTTCGGCGGAGAAGAAGGTGGTGCCGAAATTGCGGTCGGTCAAGAGCATGGTGATGGCGCCCGCCAGCACCGGCAGCGACAGCAGCAGCAGGAACACCGTCACCAGGATCGACCACACGAACAGCGGCATTTTGTGCAAGGTCATGCCGGGCGCGCGCATGTTGAAGATCGTGGTGATGAAATTGATGGCGCCCAGGATCGACGAGGCGCCGGCCAGATGTATCGACAGAATGGCGAAATCGACCGCCGGTCCCGGATGACCCGAGGTCGACAGCGGCGCGTACAGCGTCCAGCCGGCGCCGACGCCGTTGGCGCCCGGTTCGCCCTCGACGAAGGTCGAGGTCAGAAGCAGCGCGAAGGAGGCCGGCAGCAGCCAGAACGAGATGTTGTTCATGCGCGGGAACGCCATGTCGGGCGCGCCGATCATCAACGGCACGAACCAGTTGCCGAAGCCGCCGATCATCGCCGGCATTACCATGAAGAAGATCATGATCAGGCCGTGCGAGGTCACGAACACGTTGTAGGTATGGGTATTGTGGAAGATCTGGACGCCCGGATACATCAGCTCGGCGCGGATCGCGATCGACATCGCGGCACCAATGACGCCGGCGATGATCGCAAACACCAGGTACATCGTGCCGATGTCCTTGTGGTTGGTCGAATAGACGAAGCGCCGCCAGCCGGTCGGATGGTCGTGCGCGTGATCGTCATGCGCGTGATCGTCGTGTGTCGCTGCGTTGGTTGCCATTTTCAAATCCTGCCTTGCAGTCCCTTCGGACCTTGCGGTCCCCTCGCCCTTGTCCCTTCGATGCGCGCCGCAAAACCCTCGAGGGGCCTACTGCGCAGCGCCCGCCGCTGAGGCGAACGTACTGCCCGGGGCGCTTGCGAACTTCTTCTTCGCCGCCTCGACCCAGGCCGCGAATTCCTGATCGCTCACCACCCGCACCGCGATCGGCATGAAGGCATGATCCTTGCCGCATAGCTCGGAGCACTGGCCGTAGAACATGCCGGTCTTGGTCGCCGTGAACCAGGTCTCGTTCAGGCGGCCGGGAACGGCGTCGATCTTGATGCCGAAGGCCGGCACCGCGAAGGAATGAATGACGTCGGCGCCGGTGGTCTGCACGCGCACCACCTTGTTGACCGGCACCACCATCTCGTTGTCGACGCCGAGCAACCGCGGCTGCTTGTCCTGCGCCATCAGCGAATCGAATTCGAACTTGCCGTTATCGGGATAGGCGTAGCTCCAGTACCATTGCTTGCCGGTGGCCTTGACGGTGAGGTCGGCTTTCGGAATATCGAGTTCCTGGAACAGGAGCTTGAACGACGGAATCGCGATGCCGACCAGGATCATGACCGGAATCAGCGTCCAGGCCACCTCGATCAAGGTGTTGTGGGTGGTGCGGGTCGGGACCGGGTTGGCCTTGGCGTTGAACTTGACGACGACGGTGATCAGAAGCCCCAGCACGAACAACGTGATCAAGGTGATGACGATCAAGAGCCCATCGTGGAACTTGGTGATCTGCTCCATCACCGGGGAAGCTGCTCCCTGCAGCTTGTATTCCCACGGCGCTGGCTGCCCCAATTCGGCTGATGCCACCCCGTTTGCTGTCAGCGCCACGCCGGCCACAGCCAATCCCAGCAACCGGGCGCCCATTTGGCCCTTCGACACCTTCATGCCGCTCGCGCTCCTTTTTTCCGAATCAACTCCAAACATTCCGTCGGATAGCCCAAGGATGGCCAATGGAATGCAGCACGATCCGCCCCTTGACAAACGGCCTTTCGGTGCGCCTTGAGAGGTACCCGGGGGCAGATCGCTGGAACGCCGAAATCCAGCCTCTCAAACCATAATTCTCCGGCTGTCGCAATGCAGTAGTAAGGTCGAACGCAAGGCGTCACCGGCGATCTTACAGGCGTCATATTTCCCCGCAAAAACCGGGCGAAAGTGAAGGTTCTTGCGCCAGGGGCCGCTTGACAGCGGGATTGCCCGTTGTAGGCACAGGACGAACGTTCCCGAGGGACCTGATTCGCTTGGGGAAGGTGGAACAAGGCGGCACAGGGATTGCTTGGAGAGCGCCCTCATGACGCCGTCATTGCCGTATAAGTCGATTGTTTCGCGCGAGACTGCAAATACAAGGGATCAACCCCGATGGGGTGTTTGAAGCACAGCACGAGTAGCAACGGCCGTGGCCATCGGGTTACCGCTGGTCTCGGCGGGTTGCTGGTGACCCTCCTTGCCGCTGCGTTTGCGATCGGCCTCACCGCTGCCGCCCACGCGCAGGGCGCGGTGCGCTCGGTGCATGGCGACTGGCAGATCCGCTGCGACACCCCGCCGGGCGCGCAGGCCGAGCAATGCGCCCTGATTCAGAGCGTGGTGGCCGAAGACCGCTCCAATGCCGGGTTGACCGTCATCGTGCTCAAGACCGCCGACCAGAAGAGCAAGCTGATGCGGGTGGTGGCGCCGCTCGGCGTGCTGTTGCCTTCGGGCTTGGGCTTGAAACTCGACAATCAGGACGTCGGCCGCGCCGGGTTTGTGCGATGCCTGCCCAACGGCTGCGTGGCGGAAGTGGTGATGGACGACAAGCTGCTCAATCAACTGCGCACCGCCAAGACCGCGACCTTCATCATCTTCGAGACCCCCGAAGAGGGTATCGGCTTCCCGCTCAGCCTGAACGGGCTCGGCGACGGGTTTGACAAGCTGCCGTGAGGGCGGACTGTCAAAACAGCAAAGCCATGCAGACCACGTTTTCATAGACGCCATCGATTTGAACGGCGTCGCGCTGCAAACCCTCAACCCGAAAACCGACTTTCTTGTAGAGTTCGATCGCGCGCGTGTTGTTCTGCCGAACCGTCAATTCCACCCGGTGAAGTCCGATGGTTCGGGTCGCGGCGAGCGTCGATCGGATCAAATTCGTGCCAATCCCCTGCCCACGGAATTGCGGCAGCAGACCCATCCCAAGAACGCCACCATGGGCATAAATCGGCCGTTCCTTGGGTGTGACATCACACCAACCCACCACTTCGCCCGCCGATATTGCGACAAATTGGGGATGGCCGCGTTGGATATGGTCGAGCACGAATGCCCGCGTATTCTCCAGCGGCGGGCCCTCGACGAACGCCAGATATCGCCCCTCCCGCGCAACAAAATCGAGGGCCCGGTGAAAGCCATCGATATGATCTTGTGTTATCGGAACAATTTCGACCACGCCCATCGTTCTGCCAATGCGTTTGATTCCGCCCCTCGCGGAATGACGGCGAAACAACTATCTTGGATACAATTCTCCGACAACGGACTGTTCTCATGACCAATCCCGCCACCACCTCGCTGCTCGACCGCGCCAATCTCGACCGCGACCAGGTCCGCCATGAAATCGCGCGCGGCTTGTCCGGCGCCGACGACGGCGAATTGTTCCTCGAATACGGCCAGAGCGAAGCGCTGATGTTCGACAACGGCCGGCTGAAGCAGGCGACCTACGATACCTCGCAAGGGTTTGGCCTGCGCGCAGTCAAGGATGACGCGGTCGGCTACGCGCATTCCTCAGATGTTTCCTTGCCGGCGCTGATCCGCGCCGCGGACGCGGTCCATGCGGTGCGCGGCGGATATTCCGGAACCATAGCGGCGGCGCCACCGCATACCAACGTGCGGCTCTATGGCGACGACAATCCGCTGGATGCGCCGGGTTTTGAGTCAAAGGTAAAGCTGCTCGCCGAGATCGACGCCTATGTGCGCGACAAAGATCCGCGGGTGCGGCAGGTCACCGTCAGCCTGGGGGCCACCTGGCAGGTGGTCGAAATCCTGCGGCCCGACGGCGAGAGCTATCGCGACATCCGCCCCTTGGTGCGGGTCAATATTTCTGTCGTCGCAGGCCAGGGCGACCGCCAGGAAAGCGGCAGCAAGGGCTATGGCGGACGCGAGGGCTATGCGCGCTTCATCGAGAGCAAATCGTGGCGCGAGGCCGCCGACGGCGCGATCCGCGAGGCGCTGGTCAATCTTGAATCGGTGCCGGCGCCGGCCGGCGAGATGGATGTGGTGCTGGGCGCTGGCTGGCCCGGCGTGATGCTGCATGAGGCGGTCGGCCATGGGCTGGAAGGCGATTTCAACCGCAAGCAGACCTCGGCGTTCGCAGGGCTGATGGGCCGGCAGGTCGCGGCCAAAGGCGTCACCGTGGTCGACGACGGCACCATGGCCTCGCGGCGCGGCTCGTTATCGATCGATGACGAGGGCACGCCGACCAACCGCACCGTGCTGATCGAGGACGGCATTTTGGTCGGCTACATGCAGGACCGCCAGAACGCGCGGCTGATGAACATGAAGCCGACCGGCAACGGCCGGCGCCAGGGCTATGCCCATGTGCCGATGCCGCGCATGACCAACACCTACATGCTGGCGGGCAGCCACGATCCCGCGGAAATCCTGGCGTCGGTCAAGAACGGAATCTATGCCGCCAATTTCGGCGGCGGCCAGGTCGACATCACCTCGGGCAAATATGTGTTCCAGTGCACCGAGGCCTACAAAATCGAGAACGGCAAGCTCGCAGCACCCTTGAAGGGCGCGATGCTGATCGGCAACGGCCCGACCGATCTCCATCGAATTACCATGATCGGCAACGATCTAGCGCTCGATAGCGGTATCGGCACCTGCGGCAAGAATGGCCAGGGCGTGCCGGTCGGGGTCGGCCAGCCGACGCTGCGAATGGAACGGATCACGGTCGGAGGCACCGGCGCATGAGCGTTGAGAAACTGGAGGCCGCCAAGAAACTGGAAGCTAAGTCTGGCGGCTGGCGCGCCCAGGCGCTGCAGCTTGCCGCGATCGTGCTGGCGGTGTTCATCGCCAAGGGTGCGCTTGCCGAACCGTTTTACGTCCCGTCGGGATCGATGGAGCCGACGCTCCTGATCGGCGACGCGCTGCTCGCCACGAAATACCCTTACGGCTACGGCACATCTTCGCTGCCGATCCAGATCAATCTGCCCGAGACCGGACGCGTGTTCGAGGGCACGCCGAAGCGCGGCGATGTCGTGGTGTTCCGCTGGCCGGGCGACCGCTCGCAGGCCTGGGTCAAGCGCGTCGTAGGGCTGCCTGGCGACCGCATCCAGATGCGGCAGGGCCAGCTCTTCATCAACAACCGTGCCGCCTCGCTGAAGCCGGACGGCACCGGCGAGGCCGAAGACGACAACGGCAATGTTGAGGCCGCCTATCGCTACGTCGAGACGCTGCCGAACGGCGTTTCGCACGAGATCTTCAAGATGCGCGACAACGGCCGGCTTGACAACACGCCCGAGGTGACGGTGCCGCCGGGAAACCTGTTCGTGCTCGGCGACAACCGCGACAACTCCGCCGACAGCCGTGTCGCGGTGCGCGACGGCGGCGTCGGGCTGCTGCCGATGGACAATCTGGTCGGCCGTGCCGATGCCGTGGTCGGCTCGTGGGACCTCGGCATGCGCAGCCAGCCGGTCTGGACCTGGCTGTCCGGTTTTCGCCTCGCGCGGTTTTTCACCGCCGTGCATTGATGCGGGATCGTAGGTGGGTTAGCCAACGGGTCGCGCGAATGCGCGCCCGATGACAGGCTCCACGTAACCCGCCGATATTGCGAGCGGCGGCGGGAATGGTGGGTTACGCCTTCCGCCTTCGCTTGTGGCTGCGGCGCATTTGGTCGGCTAACCCACCCTACAAAACGACATGAACACCGACGCCTTTCTCGCCGCAGCGCTTCGCAACCCCGTCAACAAGGCGATCGCGGTCGAATCGTTTCACCTTGCGCTGCCGGATGCGTGGATCGTATCCGGATGCCTGGTGCAGACCGTTTGGAATGTCCTCACGGGGCGCGCGGTTGATCATGGCATCGCCGATTACGATCTTTTCTATTTCGATCCTGATACCTCGTGGGCGGCTGAAGACGCCGTGATCCGCCGATTGCAGGACCGGCTCGATGCGCTCGGCGTCACGATCGAGGCCCGCAATCAAGCCCGCGTCCATCTCTGGTACGCCGAAAAGCACGGCCTGCCCTATCCGCCGCTCGCATGCTCGACCGAGGGCATCGACCGCTTCCTGACCAAAAATACGCAGGTCGGACTCCGCCGCGCGGGGGATGGCTACGAGGTCTACGCGCCGAATGGCTTTTCCGACATCGAAGGCCTGATCGTGCGGCCCAATCCCGGGCCGAATTTCTCGGCCGCGAACTATGAGACGAAGGCTGCGCGGTGGAAGAAGCTGTGGCCCGAGCTTACGGTGCTGGCGACGGATGGATAGCGAAGCCAGCGAAGCATCAAGCCGTCATTCCGGGATGGTGCGTTAGCACCAGACCTCAGATGCGCAATTGCGCATCGGGGAATCTCGAGATTCTCCGATGTGCAATTGCACATCGGTGTTCGATGCGTCGCATCGCCCCGGAATGACGACGTAGTCGTCACCGCACCACGCCGGAAATAAACCCGGCCTTGCGCCGCGGCGGCTTTATTTCCTTCTTCAGGAAGCAGTGCGCCTGCCTGCCGACATATCCCGCCCTCGCATAGGTCCAGGCGCGGCATTTGTTGTCGCCGGTGCAGGCGGCCCTGCAGGCATCGTCGCCCTCGCCGCCCTTGATTTCGAAATTCTTGTAGTCGCCGCCCAACCGGTCGATCGAAATTTCTTCAGCGCCGTTGCGCGGCTCGACGACGCCGGCGCCGCGCACGCCGGAGACGCAGCAATTGTCCTGGACGCGCGCCGGCACGTTGCTCTTCAGCCAGCACACCGCGCCGCTGGTGGTATCGGTCGGATAGCTGAAACTCCAGGCCCGACAGTGCCGGTCGCGCTCACACACCAGCGCGCAATCCGCAGGATCGCCCGAAGCCACCGGCGAACTTGAGTAGTCGCCGCCCGGACGATCGAAATTGGCTTGCGCCGCGACCTGCGGCGTGCCGATGGCGGCCGCCAGGCCCACAAGCAACATCACACATGCCCCGAGCAGGCGGCCTTTCCCCATACAGATTGCTTTCAACTATCTGGATACGCCGCTTTTTTTGTGCCGCCATTTGATGGCCATGAACCTGTACGGCGGATGAACGGCCCAAAATCCGGTCCACTGACCGGTTCCGATTAAATCAGGACCGAGGCGCTAGCGTCTTGTTTTGACGCGTTTTCCCAGAGCAGATTAATTCTACGCAATCTGCGCAGACATGATCGCTATGCGAACCGGTATCCACCCCGCGATCCGGTGCAGGGGGAGGCTTTCGCTCTAAAACGCATATTCGGTGTAGGCCGGGTCGACCGAGCCGCCCCAGGGGCCGTTGAACTTCTCCAGCATCTCCTCGGCGGGCGTCCGGCCACCATCGATGATCCGCTCTAACGGCTCGAGATGGCGGGTCTCGTCGCGGCCGACGTGATCGATATGGCCGCGCCGCCTCAGGCCGGCATAGGACAGCGCCAGGCATTGCTTGGCGATCTCGAACAGGTAGCGGTCCTTGATCCTCGCCTTGAAGCCGAACCGCGGCACGTCGTCGCGCAGTGCCTGGCGCTCGGTGGCATTCCAGCGCCGCACGATGTCCCACGCGGCGTCGAGGCTTATGTCGTCATAGAGCAGCCCGACCCAGAACGCCGGCAGCGCCGGCAGCCGGTTCCATGGCACCCCGTCGGCGCCGCGCATTTCCAGATACCGCTTCAACCGCACTTCCGGGAAAATCGTTGAAAGATGGTTGGCCCAATCCGACAGCGTCGGACGCTCGCCCGGAAACGCCGGATGTCGACCTTCGAAGAAATCGCGGAACGAGGATCCCGCGACGTCGATATAGGTTTCGCCGCGCTTGACGAAATACATCGGAACATCGAGCGCATAATCGACCCAGCGCTCGAACCCCATGCCGTCCTCGAAGGCCCACGGAATCATGCCGGAGCGCGCGCTGTCGGTCTCGCGCCAGATCTCGGAGCGGAACGACAGGAAGCCGTTCGGCTTGCCCTCGGTGAACGGCGAGTTGGCGAACAGCGCCGTCGCCACCGGCTGCAAGGCGACCGAAACCCGCAATTTCTTGACCATGTCTGCCTCCGAGCAGAAGTCGAGATTGGTCTGCACCGTGCAGGTCCGGTACATCATGTCGAGGCCGTATTGGCCGACCTTCGGCATGTAACTGGTCATTATCTTGTAGCGGCCCTTCGGCATCACCGGAATCTCCGCCCGCGACCATGACGGCGTCATGCCAAGTCCGAGAAACCCGATTCCCAACGGCGATGCCACCTCGCGCACTTGTGCCAGGTGCGCCATCAACTCGGCCTGGGTCTGATGCACGGTCTCGACCGGCGCGCCCGACAATTCGAACTGCCCGCCTGGCTCGAGCGATATCGCGCCGCCGCCAGTGACGTCGTAGAGCCCGATGATGTTGCCGCGCTCCATGATCGGCTCCCAGCCGAGCAGCAGCTTCATGCCTTCGAGCAGCGCGCCGATGCCGCGCGTGCCTTCGTAAGGAACCGGATGGTGGCCGGAGAGCGTGAACGGCGTCTTTTCGTGTTCGGTGCCGATCCGGAATTCGGATCTAGGCTTCACGCCCGCTTCCAGCCACGCCACCAATTCGTCGCGCGATTGCAGCGGCGTCATATCGATCTGGTCACGCGCCATGTCAGTTCCGGATCAAGAGCGCTTCGACCGATCGCGCGCGGTGTCAGGGATGTCCGCGAACCCTTCGGCGCGGACGTGAAAGACGGGTCGCAGGGTCATCGTGGGGCCGCGCCGTCGTTTGCGGCAGGCGATGGCGCCTCGTTGCAGGAACAGCCCAGGCGGTCGAGCAGACCGCAGAGCCTTGTCGCATCCGCATCCGACAATTTCGAGCCGACATGCTTTTCGATCGCCGCCGAATACGCGCTCCACATCTTCTTATGCAGTTCGCGCCCGGCGTCCGTGATCTCGACGAACTGGCCGCGCTTGTCGATCTTGCATTCGCGGCGCGCCGCCAGGCCCTCGTCGACCAGCCGGTCGATCAGCCGCGACGTGGAATATTGCGGGATCAGCATGTGCCGTTCGAGCTCGACGGGGCGCAACTCGCCCGAGGGCGCGCGCGACAATTCGAGCAGCGCGTCATACCAGGCGAGCGGCGGGAAACCGGCCTTCTTCAAATCCTGCTCGACGGCGTCCAGTACCCGGCTCTGCACCCGCATCAGGCGGATCCAGGCGGCGGTCGCCTCGGTCGATGGTTTGCGTTTCATGGCTTAGCCCATATCTTCACAGGTCAGTGTACCGCACTAAATGCATCTGCATCAATCTTGACTATTTCATGCAGACGCATTTAGTCATCGGGCCGCAAGAGTCCAACGATCCAATCCCAAGGAAATTCCCCAGGAGGGATATTCGATGAAGCTTTATTATTCTCCCGGCGCCTGCTCGCTCTCCCCCCATATCGCGCTTCTTGAGGCCGGCCTCCCCTACGATCTGGTCAAGGTCGACCTCCGGGCCAAGAAGCTCGAAAATGGCGACGACTTCCTGAAAGTGAACCCCAAGGGCCAGGTGCCCGTTCTCAGCCTCGACGGCGGCGAACTGGTGACCGAAGGCCCGGTCATCGTGCAGATGATCGCCGACAAGGCTGCGGGCAAGAACCTTGCGCCCGCGCGCGACAGCGCCGAGCGTTACAAGCTCCTGGAGTGGCTCAACTTCATCACCACCGAGCTGCACAAGAACTTTGGCCCGATGTTCTCGCCGGTGCTGGCCGATGACGCCAAGGCCTTCTTCAAGGACCGCGTGATGGGCAAATTCAAGTATATCGACAGCCAGCTTCCGGGGCGCGACTATTTGATGGGCAAGCAGTTCACGGTCGCCGACGGCTATTTGTTCACGATGCTGACCTGGGCCGACCGGATGAAATTCGATCTCTCCGGCCTGCCTGACCTGCTGGCCTACAAGGCCCGCGTCGCCGCGCGTCCGAAGGTGCAGGAAGCGCTCACCAAGGAAGGCCTGATGAAGGCGGCGTGAGCTTCGCTGTGAGAATTCGCAAGGTGGGTTAGCGAAGCGTGACCCACCACCTCTCGCGACATTGGTCGGTCGCTAACCCACCCTACCCTATTAGCAATTCACGCCGCCGCCATCTTCTTCGGCGGGAAGCGGCCGTAGAAGGTCTCGCCCTTGGCCGCCATGTCGACCAAAAGTTTCGGCGGGGTGAAGCGCGAGCCGTATTTGGCCTCGAGCTTGTGGCACAGCTCGACGAATTTCGTCGTGCCCATGAAATCGATATAGGACAGCGTGCCGCCGGTGAACGGCGCGAAGCCGAAGCCCAGGATCGAGCCGACATCGGCTTCGCGCATGTCGGTGATGACGTGATCCTCTACCGTGCGCGCCGCCTCCACCGCCTGCACCACCAAAAAGCGCTGCTTCAATTCCTCGACGTCGAGCGTGTCGGGATCGAGATGCTTCGGCTGCAAGCCGGAAAGCTCCGGCCACAGGCTCTTCTGGCCCTTGCCCTTCTCGGGGTAATCGTAAAACCCCTTGCCGTTCTTGCGGCCGAAGCGCCCTTGTTTCTCGACCATTTCGATCATCAGCTTCTTCTGCGCCTGGTCGATGGCATTGGGGCCGAGATCGGCCTCGGTCGCCTTCATGATCTTCAAACCCAGATCGACCCCCACTTCGTCCGACAGCGACAGCGGCCCGACCGGCATGCCCGCCATCTTCGCGGTGTTCTCGATCATCGCCGGCGGCACGCCTTCGAGCAGCATCTCGTTGCCCTCGGAGATAAATCGGAGCACGCAACGATTGGCGAAGAAACCGCGGGAATCATTGACCACGATCGGCGTCTTGCCGATCACGCGCACATAATCGAGCGCGGTCGCGAGTGCGGTATCGCCGGTGTTCTTGCCGACGATGATCTCGACCAGCATCATCTTCTCGACCGGCGAGAAGAAATGAATGCCGATGAACTTGCCCTGGTCCTTGAATTCTTCCGCCAGCGAATTGATCGGCAGGGTCGAGGTGTTGGAGGCGAAGATCGCATCGCCCTTCAGAAGCGGCTGGGCCTTGGCGTAGGTTTCCGCCTTCACCTTGCGATCCTCGAACACCGCTTCGATGACGAGATCGCAATCCCTTAACGCATTGTAATCGGCGGTCGCGCTGATCTTCGACAGAATGGCATCGCGATCGCTTTCCTTGGCGCGGCCCTTCTTGATCAGATCGTCGATCACGGATTTTGCGTGGCCCCTGCCCGTGTCGGCGCTTTCCTGATCGCGGTCGATCAGGACCACGTCGATGCCGGCGCGCGCCGAGACATAGCCGACGCTGGCGCCCATGAAGCCGGCGCCGATCACGGCGAGCTTCTTGACCTTGGTCGGCGGCACGTTTGGCGGACGCCGCGCGCCCTTGTTCAATTCCTGCATCGACAGGAACAGGCTGCGGATCATGGCGGCGGCTTCCTTCGAGCGCAGGATCTGCGCGAAATACCTCGATTCCACGCGCAGGCCGGCGTCGATCGGCAACTGCAATCCCTCATAGACGCAACTCATGATCGCGCGCGCCGCCGGATAATTGTCAAAAGTCTCGCGGCGGTAGATGGCGTTGCCGGCCGGGAACATCATCATGCCGGCCTTGGAATAGACCGGACCGCCCGGGAGCTTGAAATTCTTGTCGTCCCACGGCGCCACCGCCTTGCCGCCGCCCTTGATCCAGTCTTTTGCCGCTCTGACGAGATCGCTCGCGGGAACGACCGCATCGACCAGCTTCAGGGCCTTGGCCTTGTCGAGATTGACCGCCTCGCCTTTCAGCAGCATTTGCATGGCGTCCTGCGGCGGCACGATGCGCGGCACCCGCTGGGTACCGCCGGCGCCCGGGAACAGCCCGACCTTGACCTCGGGCAGGCCGAGACGGGTTTTGGGATTTTCCGCGGCGACACGGTAGTGGCAAGACAGCGTCAACTCGAACGCGCCGCCGAGCGCAAGCCCGTTGATGGCCGCAGCCCACGGCTTGCCTGAGGTTTCGATCGATCGAAACACCAGCGAGGATTTGCGGCTCTCGTCGAACAGCATCTGGTTGGCCGCGACCTCGCCCTTGGCCTTGAGCAGGTCGGTATAGCGGCGATTCATGCCTTCGAGCATCGACAGATCGGCGCCGGCAGAGAACGCCTCCTTTCCCGAGGTGACGACGACGCCCTTGACCGCAGCGTCGGCGGAGGTCTGCTTCACGATCTCCTCGAGCTCGGTGATCGTGGTCTCATCCAGCACGTTCATCGAACGTCCCGGAATATCCCAGGTGACGAGCGCAATACCGTCGGCGTCGGTTTCGATCTTGAAATTCTTGAAGGCCATGTGTCGCTCCCTCGATGCCGGCAGCCCATTGGCGCGGCGGTTGTCGCTATCTTCGCAGGGTGGGTTAGCGAAGCGTAACCCACCACTTTTTTCGCCGCGACAGGGTGGGTTACGCCTTCGGCTAACTAACCCACCCTACGGCTCTAAACTCTCTCGATGATCGTCGCGGTGCCCATGCCGCCGCCGATGCACAGTGTCACCAGCGCGGTCTGCTTGTTGGTGCGCTCGAGCTCGTCGAGCACGGTGCCCAGGATCATCGCGCCAGTGGCCCCTAGCGGATGGCCGAGCGCGATGGCGCCGCCGTTGACGTTGATCTTGGCGTTATCGATATCGAAGGCCTGGATGTAGCGCAGCACCACCGAGGCGAAAGCTTCGTTCAATTCGAACAGGTCGATGTCGGACTTCTTCATCCCCGAGCGCTCGAACAGCTTTTCGGTGACGTCGACCGGGCCGGTCAGCATCATTGCCGGCTCCGAGCCGATATTGGCAAAGGCGCGGATCTTTGCCCGCGGCCTCAGGCCGTGCGTGGCGCCCGCCTCCTTGCTGCCGAGCAGCACCGCGCCGGCGCCGTCGACGATGCCGGACGAATTGCCGGCATGGTGCACGTAGTTGATACGCTCGATTTCCGGATGCGACTGGATCGCCACCGCATCGAAGCCGCCCATCTGCCCCACGGTCACGAATGACGGCTGCAGCGACGCCAGCGACTGCATGGTCGTGGTCGGGCGCATGTGCTCATCCTTGGCGAGGATGGTGAGGCCGTTGACGTCCTTCACCGGCACCACCGACCTGTTGAAGCGTCCCTCGTCCCAGGCCTTGCCGGCGCGCTGCTGGCTTTGCACCGCATAGGCGTCGACGTCGTCGCGCGAAAAGCCGTATTTGGTGGCGATCAGGTCGGCCGAGACGCCTTGCGGCATGAAATAGGCTGGCACCGCGATCGAAGGGTCCATCGGCCAGGCGCCGCCGGAGGCGCCAATACCGACGCGGCTCATCAACTCCGCGCCGCCGCCGATCACGAGCTCGTGCTGGCCGCTCATGATCTGGGCGGCCGCGAAATTCACCGCATCGAGGCCGGAGGCGCAGAAGCGGCTGATCTGAACGCCCGGCACGGATTCGCCGAGCCCGGCCTTGATCGCGGCGAAGCGGGCGATATCGCTTCCGGCCTCGCCGACCGGATCGACCACGCCGAGGATGACGTCATCGACGACGTCTTCCTTTAGGTTGTTGCGCTCTCTCAGCGCCTTTAGAGGCACCGTCGCGAGCGCCAGCGCGGTCACCTCGTGCAGCGCGCCATCGGCCTTGCCGCGGCCGCGCGGCGTGCGAACGTGATCGTAGATGAATGCCTCAGGCATGATGCCCTCCTTATATGAGGATCATAATTTAATAGCCGAATGCGCCCGGCGGTGGAAGGATTTCTGAGATCAGAACGCTTCCGCCGCCAATTCCATGGTGGTGGCGCACCCGCTCTGGATGCGCGCGAGACGCACGTGAGTTTCCGGCAGCATCCGCTCCATGAAGAAACGGCCGGTCACCAGCTTGGTCGTCAGATAAGGCGTCGCACCATTGCCCGCAATCTTGTCCAAGGCGACTTTCGCCATCCGCGCCCACATATAGCCGAGCGTGACGAAGCCGAACAAATGCAGATAATCGGTGGCTGCCGCGCCGGCATTGTCGGGTTTTGCAAGCGCATTCTGCATCAGCCAAGTGGTGGCCTGCTGCAAATGGCCAAGCGCCGTGCTCAACGGGCCGACATAAGGCTTCATGGCTTCTTCCGCGCCGTGATCCTTGGCGAACGCCATCACCTCGGAGAAGAACGACATCACCGCGCGGCCGCCGTCGCGGGGCAATTTGCGCCCGACGAGGTCGAGCGCCTGAATGCCGTTGGCGCCCTCATAGATCATGGCGATGCGGGAATCGCGCACGAACTGCTCCATGCCCTGCTCGGCGATATAGCCGTGGCCGCCATAGACCTGCTGCGCCTGCACCGCGTTGGCGAAACCGGTATCGGTGAGAAAACCCTTCATGACCGGCGTCATCAGCCCCATGTGATCGTCGGCTGCCTCGCGATCCTTCGGGTCAGAGGAGCGATGTGCAACGTCGCTCTTCAACGCGGTCCAGATCACCATGGCGCGCGCCGCCTCGTTGAAGGCGCGGATCGTGAGCAGCGTGCGGCGGATGTCGGGATGCACGATGATCGGATCGGCCGGCTTGTCCGGGGCTTTCGGTCCGGTGAGAGAACGGCCCTGCAGGCGATCGCGGGCATAGGCCACCGCGTTCTGATAGGCGACTTCGGATTGCCCGAGGCCCTGCACCGCGACACCAAGCCGCGCCTCGTTCATCATCACGAACATGCCCTGCATGCCCCTGTTTTCTTCGCCGATCAGCCAGCCGGTGGCGTTGTCGAAGTTCATCACGCAGGTGGAATTGCCGTGGATGCCCATCTTGTGCTCGATCGAGCCGCAGGTGACGCCATTGCGTTCGCCAAGCGATCCGTCGGCATTGACCAGCACCTTCGGCACCACGAACAGCGACACGCCCTTGATGCCACTGGGCGCGCCCTCGATGCGGGCGAGCACGAGGTGGATGATGTTGTCCGTCAGATCATGCTCGCCGGACGAGATGAAGATCTTGGTGCCTGATATCTTGTAGCTGCCGTCGGCCTGCTTGGTGGCCTTGGTGCGCAACAGGCCCAGATCGGTGCCGCATTGCGGCTCGGTGAGGTTCATGGTGCCGGTCCATTCCCCCGCCACCATTTTCGGCACGAACATCTTCTTCTGATCGGGCTTGCCGTGCACGATCAGCGCCGCGGTGGCGCCCATGGTCAGCCCGCCATACATCGAAAACGCCATGTTGGCCGCCGACTGGAATTCGGTGACGGCCTGCATCAGCGTGACCGGCAGCCCCTGCCCGCCATATTCCGTCGGCGACGAAAGCCCGAGCCAGCCGCCCTCGGCGACCTGCCTGAAGGCTTCCTTGAATCCCTTCGGGGTGGCCACGCTGCCATCGTCATGGCGGGTGCAGCCTTCGATGTCGCCTGCGCGATTGAGCGGCTGCAGCACTTCCTCAGCTAGTTTTGCCGCCTCGGAAAGGATCGCCTCGCGCACATCGGCGGAAGCGTCAGAAAAACCGGGGAGATTGTCGTAGCGGTCGATTTGGAAGACGTCGTTGAGCAGGAAGCTCATATCTTCCACGGGGGCTTTGTAGATTGGCATGATGTTCTCCCGGCAAGGCAGACGGACGGACAGGCAGACTCGGGTGGCAGACCGCTTAAGCGAGATGTTCCGCCGCAGCAATCTTTCAGTTCCAAAAAGGGACCTTAAATGGCTGTTGCGGCTTTTGGCAGCCAAAACAGCGCCGATTTCGCCGGAAGACCAACTTTCGGCGCCGGCAGCCCCATTCCTTAACCCGTTCTTTACCGTAACACGAAAAAATCGGGAACTGAGGCAGACGACCCGCGCGAAATTCGATTGTCTCTTCAGTGGGACGCGCGGGGAGGCTGAAGGCGCAGGTGGAGCGCCGGATCGGCGGAACCGGACAGAAGCATGAATTCGCGCGTATCGTGGAGCGTTGACAATATAGATTCATCCGTGCGCGAGCGGGCCGAGGCTGCGGCGCGCCGCGCCGGAATGTCGCTGAACGACTGGCTCAATTCCACCATCGCTGATTCCGCCCCTCCGAATTTCCGCAACCCGGTGCAGCCGTCGCCGAGCCGGGAAGCCCGCGATGTCGCGGACATCCATCAGCGGCTCGATTCGATTACCCGCCAGATCGAGCAGATTTCACAGCTCCGGCCGCGCAGCGACGCGCCCCGCGGCGAACAGGGCGTTGCCCGCCAATTGAACGACGCGATCACGCGGCTGGATGCACGGCTGTCGCAAATCTCGAATCCGCAAAGCGCGCCGCGGCAGGCCCCGCTTGAGGACAAGCTGCGCCAGACCGAGATGGTCGAGCGCTCGGCAAGCCAGGTCTATCGCCCCTCGCCGCCGCTGAGCCCGGCCTCATTCGATTCCGCGATCGCAGAAATCACCGCGCGCCAGAGCGAACTTGACGGTCCGCCGCGGTCGATGCCGCCGCGCGGCGCGCCGCCCATCGCACCAGCCATGTCAGCGCCGGCGGATCCGGATTTTTCCGCGCTGGAGCGCCATCTGCTCAAGATCACGAGCCAGATCGAGGCGCTGCAGCGACCCGACGGAATCGAGCAGTCGATCGCCGCATTCCGCGGCGAATTGGCTGAAATCCGCCACGCCATCACCGAAGCGATGCCGCGCCGCGCGATCGAATCGATCGAAAGCGAAATCCGCTCGCTATCGCGCCGCATCGACGATACCCGCCAGAACGGCATCGACGAACAGGCGCTGGAGCGCATCGAGCGCGCGCTCGGTGAAATCCGCGAGGTGCTGGGCTCGCTGACGCCGGCCGAGCAACTCGCCGGCTACGACGAGGCGATCCGCAATCTCGGCGCCAAGCTCGACCTGATCCTGCGCGCCAATGACGATCCCTCAACGGTGCTGCAGCTCGAAGGCGCCATCGCGGCGCTTCGCGCCATCGTCGCCAACATAGCCTCCAACGACGCCCTGGTCCGGCTTTCCGACGACATCCGCACGCTGTCGTCCAAGGTCGACCAACTGGCGCAGGCGGGCGCCAACAACGATTCCTATGCAATCCTGGAGCAGCGCATCGCGGCGCTGACCTCGACGCTGGAAAGCCGCGAACGGCCGGCGGCAAATGACCATTCGGAATATCTCGAAGGCGCGCTGCGGGCGTTGTCCGACCGCCTCGACCGCATGCCGGTCGTCAATGACAGCGAGGCCGCTTTCGCCCATCTCGAACAGCGCGTGTCGTACCTGCTCGAACGCCTGGAGACCTCCAGCGATCACCGTGCCGGCAATCTCGGACGGGTCGAGGACGGCTTGCAGGACATCCTGCGTCACCTCGAGAACCAGCACGCGAGCTTCGCCGCACTGGCCGAGAACAACAGGAACACAAGCCCGCCGCCGCCGATGGATTCCGGTCTGGTCGATATCGTCAAGCGCGAACTGTCCGACCTCCGCTTCGGCCAGTCGGAAACCGATCGTCGCACCCAGGACTCGCTCGAAACCGTTCACAACACCCTCGGCCATGTGGTGGATCGTCTGGCGATGATCGAAGGCGATCTGCGCAGCGTTCGTTCGGCGCCGGCTCAACCGGCGGCACTGCCTGCCCCCGTCCCCGCCCCCGCCGCCTTCGAGCTACTGCCGGCTTCGCACGAGACCATGCCGGCGGCGGAGCAGTCGCGGCCCGAATTGCCAAATCCTGCTGCCGCTGAGGCGCAGTTCGCGGCCGCGCCGCGCGAATTCCAAGTCGCACCGCCGCCCGCACCGCCCCTCGCCGCCCCGATGCCGCCGAACGCGATCAGCGAAATCCTCGAGCCGCATGCCGCGCTGGTGCGTCCCGCGATCGCGCCCGATCTGCCGCCGGATCACCCGTTGGAGCCGGGCACCCGTCCGAGCGGCCGCGTCGCTTCACCGTCGGAGCGGATCGCCGCTTCCGAGAGCGTCATCAGCGAGATTCCGGCGGCGCCGCGCGAGAAGGTCTCCTCATCGAGCTTCATCGCGGCCGCCCGGCGCGCCGCCCAGGCCGCCGCGGCCGCGCCTGCCAACGAAAAAGCCGCGCGGACGCCGCCCAAGAACAAAGACACGAGCGCCGCGGGCAAAGAGCCCTCGACCATCACCTCAAAGATCCGCTCGCTGCTGGTCGGCGCGAGCGTGGTCGTGATCGTGCTCGGCACATTCAAGATGGCGATGGCGTTGCTGGATAGCAGCGGCGCACGGCAATTGCCGCCGGCGATGGAGCATTCGATTGACCCGCCGCAGCCGCAATCGCCAGCTGACAAGTCGGACGCGCCGGCACCGGCAGCTCCCTCCATGACCTCGCCGACGCCGATCGGCCGGCAGTCGAACAACAGCCTTGCGCCGAACATGCTCGAGGGTGCGCCGGTGGCGATTCCGCAGGCTCCCGCGATGGCTCCCGCCTCGACGCTAACGCCCGCCGACATTACCGGCACGATCCGGCCGACCGAGCATTTGCCGGACGCGATTGGCGGACCGGTGCTGCGCGCCGCCGCGCTCAAGGGTGATCCTGCCGCGGCCTATGAGATTGGCCTCCGTTTCGCCGAAGGCAAAGGCGTCGCGCCGAATTTCGATGAAGCCGCGAAATGGTACGACCGCGCGGCACAGGCAGGCTTAGTGCCGGCGATCTTCCGGCTCGGGACCCTCTACGAAAAGGGATTGAGCGTGAAGAAGGACGCCGATATCGCGCGGCGTTACTACCTGCAGGCCGCAGAACGCGGCTACGCGAAAGCGATGCATAATCTGGCCGTGCTGGACGCCGATGGCGGCGGCAAGGGCGCCGACTACAAGAGCGCCTCGCAGTGGTTCCGTAAAGCCGCCGACCGCGGCGTCGCCGACAGCCAGTTCAACCTCGGCATCCTCTACGCCCGCGGCATCGGCGTCGAACAGAATCTCGCCGAATCCTTCAAATGGTTCAGCCTCGCGGCGGCGCAGGGCGACGCGGACGCGGCCCATAAACGCGACGATATTGCAAAGCGCCTCGATGCCCAGTCGCTGGCCGCGGCAAAGCTCGCGATCCAGACCTTTACCACCGAACCGCAGCCCGACGACGCCATCAACGTGGCGACCCCGCCGGGCGGATGGGACGCCGCACCGGCGCAGGCCACCACCGCGAAGCCCTCGGCCAAGCCGGCACCGATCAAGCGCACCGCTGCCGCGCGTTAGGCGGTTGGCGGTTGGCGGTGCCGAACCAGCCTTGCCGTCATTTACCTCCCCAACAAAGCTGTGTAGACAAGCGCGCGAGAACCTCTTTGGTTCTGACGCGTTTTCGTTACGCGAACCGGTACCCACCCCGGATCAAGTCTGGGGGCGTGCTTCGCTCGAAAACGCGATGGAACGATTTTTGCCCGGCGGTTCGATGTCGAGGATCGTTTTGGCGCGCGGGGAGGATCGAGTTGCCTGTCGATGGCGATCAGGACGAGGCAAATCGTTTCCGAAGGCCGCCGACCGGCCCTTGGGTCGTCCCGCCACGCCAGCCAGCCGACCAGCCCACGGCGCGGCCGCTTTATACCGCCGCCAATAAGCGGCGCTTATGGTCAGTCCTCGTCTTTGTCCTGATTTCCGGCTTGGGAAACCGCGTGTACAGTGACCTGTCGCGGCCAGAGGCCTGGGCCTACTGGAAGGACTTATATTTCTCACCGAGCATGACATCGTCGCTGATCGCCGCTGCCGATCTGAACGGTTCGGGCCGTTCGCGACCCGCACTGGCCATCAGCGGGACGATAGGGGCCGCCACTGCGAGCTGGTTCCGGGACAGGCTCAACGACGCCCATCTGATGCCGGGCGATGCCGTATTGATATCGTCCCCGGGCGGGGATCTGGATCAGGCCATGATCATGGGCGAGGTCGTTCGGTCGCGCGGGCTCGCGACGGCCGTCGGTGTCGCCGATAGTTCGGGTCGCATCAGCGCCTCCTATTGCGCCAGCGCCTGCGTGCTCGTCTATGCCGGCGGCAAGCCTCGCGTTGGCATCGAGGGCTCGGTGCTGGGGGTTCATCGGTTTGTGGCATCTGCGCTGGTTCGCGACCCCGTGGGTGACACCCAGCGGACCGCGGGCATTGTTCTAAACTATATGACGAAGATGGGTGTCTCATCCGCCGTCGTGGAGGCCATGTCCGAGACCAAGGATGTGCGCTGGCTCGGCGCAAAGGAAGCTTCGGCGATGAACCTCATCAGCGATCCGGTCAGGCGGCCTTGAGCGCGGCAACGCGTTAATCTGAATTTTTCCCCATGTCGAATATTGGCAAACGGCAGACGGCAAAAAAAGCCGCAGGCAGCGGATTCTTTAGTCCCTCAGGCCTGCAATTTCGGTTATGCAGGGGCGCGGCAATCGATCCGCGCTCGCTCGCCGTCTGCGTGGGAGACCGGATTTCTCCCGATCAGAAACCAGCCATGAGCGGTCCCGGCTTGCTTCAAGGCTAAATTCAAGAAGCAGACCATCGTGCAGCTTTATCTCCCGATCGCCGACATCCCGGTCAACATTTTCCTCATCCTGGCGATGGGCGCGGCGGTCGGCTTCGTATCGGGCATGTTCGGCATCGGCGGCGGGTTCTTGATGACGCCGCTGTTGATCTTCATCGGCATCGCGCCCGCGGTCGCGGTCGCCTCCGTCGCCAGCCACATTGCCGCTTCGTCGTTTTCCGGCGCCATATCCTACTGGCGCCGACGCGCCATCGACCCGGCGCTGGCGGTCGTGCTGTTGACAGGGGGCACGATCGGCACCGCGCTCGGCGTCTGGACTTTTACGCAGCTTCGCGCACTCGGCCAGCTTGATCTGATGATCGCGCTGTCCTATGTCGCGCTGCTCACCACCGTCGGCGGACTGATGTTCTGGGAAGGCCTGCGGGCGATGATGCGGACCCGGCGCGGTGTGGCTGCGCCGCGCCGCAGCCATGGCTGGATCCACGGGCTGCCGCTGAAAATGCGGTTCAAGCGCTCAAAAATCTATCTGTCGGTGATGCCGGTCGTTGTCGTCGGCGTCGTCATCGGCTTTATCGGCGCGGTGATGGGCATCGGCGGCGGCTTCATCCTGGTCCCGATCATGATCTACCTGTTGCGGGTGCCGACCTCCACGGTGATCGGCACCTCGATGGTGCTGACCTTGGTCACCATGACCTTCGCCACGCTGCTGCACGCCATCACCAACCATCTGGTCGATGTCGTGCTGGCGCTGATCCTGATGGTCGGCGGCGTCACCGGGGCCCAGTTCGGCGCGCGGGCGGGACAGAAGATCCGCGGCGAGCAATTGCGGCTCCTGCTTGGGCTTCTCGTACTCGCTGTCGGAATCCGCTTCGCAATCGAACTGGTGATCCGGCCCGAAGATCTCTTCACCATCCGGGAAACCGGAGTAGGCGGATGATCGCGCGGCACCATCTCGCGGGCGTCGCCTTAATGCTATTGGGCACGGCCTTCGCCGTCGCTTCCGCGCATGCCGAGCGGCTGATCGTGTCGGTCTCGAACCACCGCGTCACCGTGACGTCGAATTATTCCGGCGAGGAGCTGGTACTGTTCGGTTCGGTCGAAAAGGACGCCTCGACGCCGGCCGATCGCACCAATTATGACCTCGTGGTCACCGTCTCCGGGCCGCGCGCCGACATGGTGACGCGGCGCAAGGAGCGCAAATTCGGCATCTGGATCAACACCGACTACCGCCAGTTCCTGCAGGTGCCGAGCTATCTCGCATTGTTCGCCAACCGCCCGTTCGCCGACATCGCCTCGCCTGAAGTCGAGCGGCGCCAGCAACTCGGCCTCAACAACGTGCTGTTGACCCAGCGCGTCGGCACCGACTACGCCGACGTCGTGCCGAACGATGCGTTCCGCCGCGCGTTCGTGCGGCTGCACTTGGAGCGCGGGCTCTATCGCGAAGATACGTCGGCGGTGACGTTCCTGACGCCGACGCTGTTTCGCACCGGGATTCCGCTGCCGGCCGAGGTGCCGATCGGCACCTATGACGTCGAGATCAAGCTGTTTGCCGCAGGCAGCCTGGTGACGCGGACCGAAACCGCGTTCGAAATCGTCAAGGTCGGGTTCGAGCAGTTCGTCGCCAATACCGCGCGCCAGAACGGCCTGATCTATGGGCTGATCACCGCCGCCATGGCGCTGATGACCGGCTGGATGGCCTCGATCGTGTTCCGGAAGGATTAAAGGGACTCCTCATCCTGAGGAGCGGCCACTTGGCCGCGTCTCGAAGGATGGACGCTTGCACCCTGCCGCCATCCTTCGAGACGCGCGCAACGGCGCGCTCCTCAGGATGAGGCCGGTGCCCGCGGCATCTCGATGACGGTGGCGATGCCCGGCTCCAGCAATTTCAGACGCTGGCCAAAGCCGAGCGTATCGAAGGTCGCCCGCAAATCCTGCGCGCTTTGGCGGAAATGCGCCCAGCCGTCGGTGTGGATCGGCACGATCACCGCATCGCCAAACGCGCGCGCGGTCTCGATGGTGTCGTTGGTGTCCATGGTCAGGTGAAAGGGACCGCGGGTCTGCGCCGCACCCGCAAACGGCAGCACCACGCCGCAACTAAAGCGCTTTGCCACTTCCGCGACGCCGTCGAACCAGGTGGTATCACCGCTGATATAGATCGGGCAGCTGCCCGCCTTGTTCGAGGCGATGACAAAGCCGATGACGTCGCCGGACAGCGGCTCGATGCCGGCCGGGCCGTGGCGGGCCGGCGTCGCGGTGACGGTGAGCGCGCGTCCGTCCTGGCCGGTCAGTTCGGTGGTGGCCCATGGTGCAAGACCTTCGACATGACCGCCGAGCCGTTTGGCGCCGGCTTCCGTCGTCAGCACGCGCTTGGCCTTTGCAAGAAAATCCTTGCCGGAATGGTCGAGGTTGTCGGCGTGCTGATCGTGACTGAGCAGCACCGCGTCGACGAGGCCGATCTGTTCGGCGGATAATGCGGGCCCGGCCAGTTTCTCGAGCTTCACATGCGGCAATGGATAGGCCCCCGGCGCGTCGAAGGTCGGATCGGTCAAGAGCCGAAAGCCGTCGATTTCAATCAGCGCGGTAGGGCCGCCGATCAGCGTGATCGATAGGGTCATGAACTACTCCTCTGCGCTGACGCGCTCACCGCGGCAGCCGGACGCGTCACCAGATAAATGCCGAGCGCGACCGGAACGATCCCGAGCAGATCGCGGAATTCGACGTGCTCGCCGAGCACGAGGAAGGCGAACAGCATGCCGAGCGGCGGCATCAGGAAATGATAGGCGCTCGCAGCGGTCGCGCCACACATCTTCAGCAGATGGAACCAGAGCAGATAGGCAAGGACCGAGCCGCCAAATACCAGGAACGCAAACGCGCCGAACAGGCGCGCGCTCGGAACGATGTCATTGACGTCGGCGAGCGTGAACGCGAACGGCAGCAGCGCCAGCCCTCCGGCCAGATTCTGCATGCCGTTGCCGACCCAGAGGCTGCCCTTTGGCGTGAGCAGCTTGAACAGGATGGTGCCGGCCACGATCGAGGCGAGTGACGCGAGCGTGAACAGGATGCCGTGAAAACTGTCCGATCCGACCGACATCCGATGCCAGACGATAAAAGCGACGCCGGCAATCCCAAGCAGGAGACCCGAAACCTTGCGCCAGGTCAGCGCCTCGCCGAGGAACAAGGCCGCCAGCGCCGCCGTGAACACCGGATTGGCGGAAACGATCAGGCCGCCAAGGCCGGCGGATACCGATTTCAGCCCGGTATAGCCGAGACCGAGATAGAGCGCATTGTTGGCGACGCCAAGGATCGCGAACACGGCGGCATCGCGCCAGGTGAGCGAAAAACCCTCGCTGCGCAGCGCTGAAATGCCGAGAATCAGGAGGCCGGCGAGCGAGAACCGCGCGGTGAGCAGGATCGGCGGCGGGCAATCGGTGACGCCAATCTTGCCGGCGACAAAGGCAAAGCTCCACAGCAGGCAGAACAGGCCGATATAAAGCGGCAGCGGATTGAAACGGGCGCGTGGAATCGCGATCGACGGAGCAAGCGACATTCGGAATCTCCTTTGCCGCTTGATCTAGGGTTGCGCGAATGGAGACCGCCATGCTCGACCTTGAGCTGTTGCGCAGTTTCGTCTCGGTGGTCGATGCCGGCGGTTTTACGCGCGCCGGCGAGCGCGTCCACCGCACCCAATCGACCGTCAGCCAGCAGATCAAGCGGCTGGAAGACGATATCGGACAGCCGCTTCTCCATCGTAACGGCAAGGACGTGACGCCGACGGAGGCCGGCGAGCGGCTATTGTCCTATGCGCGGCGGCTGTTGTCGCTCGCGGAAGAAGCCCGCGATGTGGTGACGCGGCCGGGCAATGAGGGCGCGGTGCGGCTCGGGGTGCCTGAAGATTTTGCTGCCTACCGGCTGGCGAAATTGCTGGCGGCGTTTTCCCGCTCGCATCCCACCCTGCGGCTCGATGTCCGCGCCGATCAAAGCACCTATTTGAAGCGCGATCTCGAACGCGGCGAACTTGATCTGGCGCTGTTCAAGCGCGCGGCTGGCGAAAAAGGCGGCATCGCGGCGTGGCCCGAACGCGTGCATTGGGTGACCAGCAAAACCCATCCGCGCGATACACGCGCGGGCTCGGTGCCGCTGATTGGTTTTCCCGCCGGATGCCTGTACCGCGCGGGCGCGATCCATGCGCTGGAAAGCGCCGGACGCGCCTGGCACATGGCCTACACCTCGTCCAACCTCTCCGGCATTCAGGCCGCGGTCGCCGCCGGAATGGGCTTGAGCATCCTGTCCGAGATCGCGATCCAGGCCGATCACCGCGTGCTCACCAAGGATGGTTTTGCGCCGATCGACAAGACCGAGGTGGCGCTGGTGGCCTCGCCCGACGCAAGCCCCGCGACGCTGCGGCTTGCCGATCGTCTCGTGGAATTCTGCGACACCGTGCAGGCGAAGGCGGCCTAGCGGGCAACGGAGAAGGTGCGCCCTCTCTCCCCTTGTGGAAGAGTGTTGGGGTGAGGGGTCACGGTCTATCGATAAAGCGTAACCCCTCACCCGGATCGCATCTCGCGATGCGGTCCGACCTCTCCCACAAGGGGAGAGATGAAGACCACCTCAATATCCGACTTTCAAGGATCAATAGCAGCGCGACGCGGTGATGGTGTGCACGCGGTTGTCGCCGAGCACATGCGCCGTGAAGCCAAGCGAGGCGAATATCTTTGCGAATGCCGCGTCGCGGATGCTCAAACCTCCGGTATAGGCGCCGAATGCCGGCATCACCGCGCGCTCGCCGTCGCAGGCAAAACATCTCCGCTCCATGGTGCGGCCGCGGGTCGGAACGCGCGCCTTGGGATGCAGATGGCCAGCGATCTCGCCGGACGCTCCCGTGGGCTCGTGACGAAAGGCGATCGGGCCGATCGCGACTTCGCTCGCCACCACGCCGCCGAGGTCGGACGGCAGAACCGGATCGTGGTTGCCGGAAATCCAGATCCAGTCGCGCCGCGCCTGCAGCGCCGTCAGCGCATCGCGATCGGTGCGGGATAGCCGCTGATGCGCGTCGCGGTCATGAAAGCTGTCGCCGAGCGCGATCACCATACCCGGGTCGTGCCGCGCGATGACGCCCGCGAGCCGGCTCAGGGTCGCAACCGTATCGTAAGGCGGCAGCAGCACGCCGCGCGCGGCAAAGCTCGAACCCTTCTCCAGATGCAGGTCGGAGACGACGAGCAGGCGCTGCTCTTCCCAGAACAGCGCGCCGGAGAGATCGGCAAGCAGCGTGACGCCGGCGATGTCCAACGAAGATTGATGAGCGATTTGGATAGCAATACTCGTCATGGCCGCTTTAAGAAAGACGTGGATGCCCGGGACAAGCCCGGGCATGACGATGTTGATGGATTGGAGCGCAACAGATTCATCTCAATTACGACGTCGCCTCTTTGACGAGCTCATCGGCGGCTTCCGCCAAAAGCTCGTCGGAAGCTTCGCCATAGACTGACTCGCGGCCGATTTCCAGCATCACCGGGACCGCCAGCGGCGAAACGCGGTCGAGTTCCTTGTGGACGACCCGCCCCTTGATTCGCGACAGCATATCACCGAGCCGGCGAAGGTCGAGCAGTCCGCTCGCGGCATCGGCGCGCGCGCCGCGCAGCAGCACATGATCGGGCTGATGCTTGCGAAGCACGTCATAGATCAAATCGGTCGAGAACAGCACCTGGCGGCGTGTCTTGTCTTCGTCGGTGAAGCGCCGCGCGATCAGCCCGGAGATCAGCGCGCAGTTGCGAAAAGTGCGCTTCATCAGCGCGGATTCCGCCAGCCACGCCTCGAGATCGTCGCCCAGCATGTCGGCCTCGAACAGCGCATTGAGATCGATCTGGCCGTGCCGGACCATGAACGACATGTCGCCGAGGCCCCATATCGCTAGCGCATATTCGTTGGCGACAAAGCCGAGTGGCCGGGCGCGGGCGCGCTCCAGCCGCCGCGTCAACAGCATGCCGAGCGTCTGGTGCGCGAGCCGCCCTTCGAAGGGATAGCAGACCAGGTAATGCTTGTTGCCGCGCGGAAAGGTCTCGACCAACAGCTCGCGCACGCCGGGCACGCGCGAAAAATCCTTTTGCAGACGCAGCCAGTCGCGCACCTGATCCGGCAGCGCACTCCACTGGCGCTTGTCGTCGAGCAATTTGCGGACGCGTTCGGCCAGATACGTCGAAAGCGGAAACTTGCCGCCCATATAGGACGGCACCTTTGCATCTTTATCGTTGGCGCGGGAGACATAGACATGGTCTTCGACCAGCGCCTCGTAACGCACGACTTCGCCGCCGAACACAAAGGTGTCGCCGACCACGAGGCCCTCGATAAAATATTCCTCGATCTCACCCAGCATGCGCCCGCCACGCCCCAACGCGCCGGTAGAGCCCGTACCACCGCCGCGCGAGCGCACCAGCCGCACTTTCAGCATCGCCTCCTCGACGATGGTGCCGACATTGAGGCGATAGCTTTGCCGCACCCTGGGATTGGCGACGCGCCAGCGGCCTTGCTTGTCCTGCCTGATGCGCGCGAAACGCTCATAGGTTTTCAGCGCGTAGCCACCGGTCGCGACAAAATCGATGACGTCGTCGAAATCGGTGCGGGTCAGCCCCGAGTAAGGTGCGGCGGTCAGCACTTCGGGATAGAGCTCGTCGGCGAGGAACGGCTCGCCGCAGGCGCGCCCGAGCACGTGTTGCGCCAGCACATCCAGCGCGCCGGTGCGCAATGGTGGCGTATCCTGCGCATTCTCGGCGATCGCATCGATCGCCACGGCGCATTCCAGCACCTCAAAACGGTTGGCCGGAACCAGAACCGCGCGCGAGGCTTCATCGATGCGGTGATTGGCGCGGCCGATCCGTTGCATCAGCCGCGAGGCACCCTTCGGCGCGCCGATATTGATGACGAGATCGACGTCGCCCCAGTCGACGCCCAGATCGAGCGAAGAGGTGCAGACCACGCCGCGCAACTTGCCCGCCGCCATCGCGTCCTCGACCTTGCGGCGCTGGGCGACATCGAGCGAGCCGTGATGCAGCGCGATCGCAAGTCCGTCGTCGTTCATGCGCCAGAGATCCTGGAACAGCGTCTCGGCCTGGCTGCGGGTGTTGACGAACACCAATGTGGTCTTGTTGCGCCTGATCAGGTCATAGACCTCGGGTAGCGCGTGGCGCGCGCTATGACCGGCCCATGGCAGCCGCTCTCGCGTGTCGAGCATTTCGACGACCGGCGCCGCCGCGCCGCCAGCAATCACGATATCGGCCGCGTCCTTGCCGTCGCGCTGCGGCACCGGGAACCGCGCCAACGATTCCGGCTCGGCGACCGTCGCCGACAGCCCGATCGCGCGCATCTCGGGCGCCAGCCGCCACAACCGCGCCAGGCCGAGCGATAGCAGATCGCCGCGCTTGGACGTGACCAGCGCGTGCAATTCATCGAGCACGATGCGCTTGAGGGACGAAAACAGAAACGGCGCGTCGTCGGACGACAATAGCAGCGCCAGTTGTTCCGGCGTGGTGAGCAGGATATCCGGCGGATAGCGCCGCTGGCGCTGCCGCCGCGACACCGGCGTGTCGCCGGTGCGGGTCTCGATCTTGATCGGCAGCCCCATCTCGCCAACAGGTGTTTCCAGGTTGCGCGCGATATCGACCGCAAGCGCCTTCAACGGCGAGATGTAGAGGGTGTGCAGGCCGCGGCTCTTCTGCACGCTTCGGCCGGTGGAGATGAGGCCCGCAGAAGGTGAGGACAGCTCCACCAGGGTCGGCAAAAATCCGGCCAAGGTCTTGCCGGCGCCGGTCGGGGCTATCAGCAGCGCAGAGCGGTCGGCGCGGGCCTTTGCGAGCAGCGCCAGCTGATGCTCGCGCGGCGACCATCCCCGCGCGCCAAACCAGCGCAAAAAGCGGTCCGGCAGCAGCGCGGCCGTCTCGGCCGATGGTTCAGGCAGGCTAAGCAGCGACACGGCTCAACAGGTATGCCGTTGTGGCCGCTTCGTCGAGGGTGCGTTCGGCCGGCGATCAGCCCTTGACCGCGACCACCACCACCCCCGGCGCCGGCACATTGTCCTCGTTGCGCGCCGACAAATCTTCCAGATGCGCCAGCGTAAGCCCGGCGGATGCGATGGTCGCGCGCACATGATTGGCGCCATGCGCGTAGCGCAGCCCCCCGCCGATGATCACGCCGTCGCCCTGATGGGTTTCGACGGTGAAGGCGACCAAGCCGCCCCGGATCAGCACGCGCCCGGCCTCGTTCAGGACCGGCGCTAGATCGGCCAGATAGACCATCGCGTCCGCCGCAAGAACGAGATCGGCGCTGCTGTCTGGCTGGCCGCGCAGCCCCCGCACCATGTCGGCGACCTCAAGCTCCGCATAAAGGGAGGTGGCGCGCGCGCACTCGATCATCTTCGGCGATAGATCAAAGCCGGTGAAGTGATCGACCTCCTTGGCAAAGGCGCCAGCGGCGAGCCCGGTGCCGCAGCCGAGATCGATGGCGTGCCTGAAGAAGGCGGGCTTCTTCGCCGCCGATCGAACCGCGAGCACCGCCTTGAACAGCAGCGAGGGTCCGCGATAACCGAGATCGTCCACCAGCGCGGCCTCGAATCGCGGCGCATATTGATCGAATAGCGTCTGCACATAGGCCTGCGGCATCGCGGCGATTTCTTCCGCGCCAAGCCGCATCAGATAGAGGCTTGCGCCATGACGGTCCTCCGGATCGGCCGCGCGTGCTTTGCGAAAGGCCGCGACCGCCGCGTCGCGCTGGCCGAGCTCGACGCGGATCTCGCCGAGCGTGAACCAGGCGGAGGCAAAATTCGGCGCCAGCTCGGTTGCCTGCAAGAGCAAATCGGCAGCAGCCGCAAGATCGCCCTTCAATTGCAGATCGCGCGCGAATTCGAACCGGCGGTCGGCGACCAGATCGCCGGAAGACAGAAACAGGCGCGCGGGCATTTGAACCACTTTTGTCGTTGCCGGACTTGGTCGGGCAATCCATCAAAATGAAGATTTTTCCGGAAGATGGATGCGCGGGTCAAGCCCGCGCATGACGGCTAAAAATCGGGGCAGGCCGGCCTATATAACCGGGATGCGTCCGCAAGACATCCTGATGCCCGTTCCCGCCGGGCTAGCTTGCAAGGTGGGCGGCTTTCATATCGATCCGGTGCGTCCCGTGGAGCGCGCCGTGATCACCCACGGCCATTCCGACCACGCCCGGGCCGGCCATGGCGCGGTGCTGGCTACCCAAGAGACGCTCGACATGATGCGGCTGCGCTATGGCGATAATTTCGCAGCGGCGACGCAAGCCATTTCCTATGGCGAGGAGATCAGGCTCGGCGACGTCACCGTCAAATTCCATCCCGCCGGTCACGTGCTGGGCTCGGCGCAAATTGCTGTGTCCTGCAAGGACACGCGCATCGTCGCCTCCGGCGATTACAAGGACGCGCCCGATCCCACCTGCGCGCCTTTTGAGGTCGTGCGCTGCGACGTCTTCATCACGGAAGCCACGTTCGGTCTGCCGGTGTTTTGTCACGGCGACGCCGCCGACGCGATCAAGAAACTGCTGGCGTCCGTCGCGCTGTTTCCGGAGCGCGCGCATCTGGTCGGCGCCTATTCGCTCGGCAAGGCGCAGCGGGTCATCGCGCTGCTTCGTCTGGCTGGTTACGACGCGCCGATCTATCTGCATGGCGCGATGGAGAAGATTACGCACTACTACGAGAGCCGCGGCGTGGCGCTCGGCGAGTTGCGCGCCGTGAAGGGCATGAAGAAAGCCGATCTCGCCGGCACCATCACGCTGGCGCCGCCGACCGCCACCTCGGACATCTGGACGAGGCGATTCCCCGATCCGGTCACGGCGTTCGCGTCGGGCTGGATGCGGGTGCGCGCCCGCGCCCGCCAGCGCGGCGTCGAATTGCCCCTGGTGATTTCCGACCACGCCGATTGGCACGGCTTGACCGCGACGATCGACGCCACCGGCGCCGGCGAGGTCTGGGTTACCCATGGCCAGGAAGACGCGCTGGTGCATTGGTGCCAAACAAAAGGCCTCGCCGCGCGGCCGCTCGATCTGGTCGGCTATGGCGATGAAGAAGAAAGCGAGACATTGCCAGAAGGCGAAGAGGCCGAGGCATGAACCGCTTCGCCGAACTGCTGGATCGCCTCGCCTATGAGCCCGGCCGCAACAACAAGCTGCGGCTGATATCGGCGTATTTTCGCGAGGTAGGCGACCCCGATCGCGGCTACGCGCTGGCGGCGCTGACCGGCGCGCTATCATTCAAGCACGCCAAACCCGGGCTGATCCGCGACCTGATCGCCGCCCGCGCCGATCCGGTGCTGTTCGCGCTGTCCTATGATTATGTCGGCGACCTCTCGGAGACGGTGGCGCTGATGTGGCCGAAGGCGACCGCTGTCGCTGGCCACAACAACCCTCCCCCGCCCACCCTCACCGAAGTCGTCACCACGCTTCGCACGCTCGGCAAGACCGAACTGCCAAGGCAGCTTGCGCGCTGGCTCGACGAGCTCGACGAGATCGGCCGCTGGGCGCTGTTGAAACTCGTCACCGGCGCGATGCGGATCGGCATCTCGGCGCGGCTCGCGAAAACCGCCGCTGCCGCGCTCGGCGACAAGGATCCGCATGATATCGAATTGATGTGGCCGGGGCTCGTGCCGCCCTATCTCGATTTGTTCGCCTGGCTGGAAGGCCGCTCGGAAAAGCCGGTCAATCTGGACCCCGCTCCGTTTCGCCCCGTCATGCTGGCGCACGCGATCGAGGATGCGGATTTCGCCAACCTCGACGCTGCCGACTACATCGCGGAATGGAAGTGGGACGGCATCCGCGTGCAGGCGGTCGCAGGCTGTGACGCGCGCGGCAACGGCGTAGTGCGGCTCTACTCGCGCAGCGGCGAGGACATCACCAAGAGTTTTCCGGACCTGCTGCCCTCTTTACATCTCCCGGGTGCGATCGACGGCGAGCTGCTGGTGGTTCGCGATGGCCGCGTGCAGACGTTTAACGTTCTTCAGCAACGCCTCAATCGCAAGGCGGTCTCGCCAAAACTGACGAAGGACTATCCGATCCATCTGCGCGCCTATGACCTGCTGGCCGACGCCGACAACGATTTGCGCGAATTGCCGTTTGCCGAGCGCCGGGCAAGGCTGGAAGCGTTCGTCAAAAGACTCGACGACCCCCGTATCGACCTGTCGCCGACCATTGCCTTCGATAGCTGGCAGGCGCTGGGCGCGGCGCGCGCCGATCCGGCCGGCGCCGGTGCGGGCCAAGACAAGGAAGCGGTCGAAGGCGTGATGCTGAAACGCCGCGACGCGCTCTATCTGCCCGGCCGCCCGAAGGGGCAATGGTGGAAATGGAAGCGCGATCCCCACATCATCGACGCCGTCTTGATGTATGCGCAGCGCGGCCACGGCAAACGCTCGTCCTATTATTCCGACTATACGTTCGGGGTGTGGACCAGGGGCGACGACGGCGAGCAATTGGTACCGGTCGGCAAGGCCTATTTCGGCTTCACCGATGAGGAACTGTTGCAGATCGACCGCTTCGTCCGCCGCAATACTACCGAGAAGTTCGGCCCCGTCCGCCATGTCGTGCACGAGCCCGATCAGGGCCTGGTGCTGGAGGTCGCGTTCGAGGGATTGGCGCGCTCGCCGCGGCACAAATCAGGCGTCGCGATGCGGTTTCCGCGCATCAACCGGCTGCGCTGGGACAAACCGCCGCGCGAGGCCGACCGGCTGGAAACGCTGGAGAAGATGCTGAAGCCGCAGCCGATAGATGAAGGTTTAATAACATCGGGAGCCATTGACGGCAGCTAACGGGTTCCCCATGTGCTGCTCGCCGTAGTAGTATCGGCTACGCGAATCCGCGAGGAGACCAACATGGCCAACGATGTCAGAGACTTGCCGGCAAGCAATGACGGCCTGCACCGCTTTCTCGGCGGATCGCCGCTGGCGGTCGCGTTCCGGCTCGCCCTGCTATCGATCCTGGTCGGCGTGGTGCTCGCCGCGATCGGATTCGACCCCTGGAATATCGTCAACAGCATCCGCCTGTTGTTCCAGCGCCTGTGGGACCTCGGCTTTGACGCCATCAATGGGCTGTGGCGCTACTTCCTGCTCGGCGCCGTGATCGTGCTGCCGATCTGGTTGCTGTCGCGGCTATTCAGCGCGCCCCGCGGGCGATAGATCTTTCGCGCAAGTCTGTCGATTGCTAGTTCCCCCGACCAGGGTGACGACCGCGCAGGTCTTCGCCATCGCCGGCCCCGCGATGGTCGCGAACCTGACCACGCCCTTGATCGGCATCGTCTCGACCACGGCGATCGGCCGGCTCGGCGATGCCGCGCTGCTCGGCGGCGTTGCGATGGCGTCGGTGATCTTCGATTGCCTGTTCTGGCTGTTCGCCTTCCTGCGCATGAGCACGGTGGCTTTCACGGCGCAATCGCTCGGGTCGGGCGAAGTGCAGGAATTGTGCGCCATCCTGGTGCGCGGATTTATCGTCGCAGGCATCATCGGCAGTGGCCTGATCGCGCTGCAGATGCCGCTCGCCGGCATCCTGCTCGAGGCGATGGGCGGCAGCGAAGGCGTCACCCGCGCCGCCAAAACCTATTTCACCATCCGGATCTGGTCGGCGCCGTTCGCCCTGGCCAATTACGTCGTGCTCGGCTGGCTGATCGGTCAGGCGCGCGCGAAGCTCGCGCTCACGACGCAGGTCGCGATCAACGTCATCAACGCGCTCGCAACCGTGCTGCTGGTGCTGGTGTTCAAGGCCGGGATCGCCGGCGCGGCGATCGCGGCCGTGCTCGCGGAAGCCAGCGGGCTCCTGATCGGCGTTGTCATTGCGCGACATTTGTCGGATGGCGGGTTGGCCCTGCCATGGGCAAGGCTGCTCGACCGCGCCAAATTGATGCGCATGCTGACGGTCAACCGCGACATCATGATCCGCACCGCCGCGCTGATCACGGTATGGCTGTTTTTTGCAGCACAAGGCGCTCGCACCGGCGACGTGACACTCGCCGCCAACGCGGTGCTGAACAATTTCCTGCTGGTCAGCGCCTTCTTCCTCGACGGCCTTGCCAACGCCGCCGAGCAATTATGCGGCCGCGCCTATGGCGCGCGCGACCGGGTTTCCTTCTCCGGCGCGACGCGGCTGGTCATACTCTGGGGCATGGTGTTTGCGCTCGCCGTGGCCGCCGTATTCGCGCTGCTCGGCCCGGTCCTGATCGACGTCATGACCGCGAACGAACAGGTCCGCCATGACGCGCGCCTCTATCTGATCTTCGTCAGCGTCTCGCCGCTGCTCGCCGTTTTCGCCTTCGGCTTCGACGGGGTCTATATCGGCGCCACCTGGGCGCGCGACATGCGCAATCTGATGGTGGCCTCGCTCGTGATTTTCTTCGGCGCCTGGCTGGCGTTGCGCCCGTTCGGCAATGCCGGGCTGTGGGGTGCGCTGCTGGTGCATTACGCCGCGCGCGGCGGCCTGGAGGCGCTGCGCTATCCGGCGATGCTGCGTGCCTCCTTCCGTTCCTGAGGAATCGAACCGATGCAATTGCAATTTGTCGGCTGCGGCGATGCGCTCGGCTCGGGCGGCAGGTATAACACCTGTTTTCACGTCACCGGCGAACGGGTCAATTTCCTGATCGATTGCGGCGCCTCCTCGCTGCCGGCCTTGAAGCGGCTCGATATCGCGCGCGACGCCATCGACCTCATCCTGATCACGCATTTTCACGGCGATCATTTTGCGGGGCTTGCCTTTCTGCTGTTGGACGCGCAGTTCACGCGCCGCAGCCGACCGCTGGTGATCGCCGGACCCGAAGGCATCGAGGCGCGGCTGACGCAGGTGATGGAAGCGCTGTTCGAGCACTCGTCCAAAACAAAGCAGCGCTTCGATCTCTCTATTGTCGCGCTCAAGCCAGAGGAAACGCGCAGCTTCGGTGCGGTAACGGTCACGCCGTTTCCGGTGGTGCACGGCGAATCCGGCGGGCCATTTCTGGCTTACCGGGTCGAGGCCGAGGGCCGCGTCATCGCCTACAGCGCCGACACCGAATGGACGGAGACGCTGATTCCGGCGGCGCGCGATGCCGACCTGTTCATTGCCGAGGCCTATACCTACGACAAGGTGGTGAGAAACCATCTCAGTCTGACGACGCTCGAGGCGCATCTCGCCGAGATCAGGCCGAAGCGGCTGGTGCTGACACACATGAGCGACGACATGCTGGGGCGATTGGGTAGGCTCGCCCACACTGCAGCCAGCGACGGGATGATCGTGGAGTTGTGAATGGCCCTGGATGGATTTAGTTCCATCATTGCGAGGAGCCAACGGGTCGCAATGACGTTTTCTAAACCGGCCAGTCCTCGGCGGTGATCGTGGCGGCATCGGCGCCGACGATTTCCGACAGCTGATCCCGCCCGGTGCGCAGCAGCGTCGACGCCAGATCGCGCTTGATGCTGTCGATCAGGCCGAGACCCTTGTAGACCAGCGACGAATAAAGCTGGATCAGGCTGGCGCCGGCGCGGATTTTCGTCAGCGCGGCACCGCCGGTGTCGATGCCGCCGACGCCGACCAGCGCAAACGCGCCCTCGGCGCGCACATAGGTCTCCGCCACCATCCGCGTCGACAAGCGGAACAGCGGCCGGCCCGACAGCCCGCCCTGCTCTTTCGCGCGGGCCTGTTCGCGCAAGGTCGGCGGCCGCGCCAGCGTGGTATTGGCGACGATCATGCCGTCGACCCGGCGCGAGCGCGCGATATGCACGACGTCATCGAGTTCGGTGAGGCTGAGATCAGGCGCGATCTTGAGCAGCACCGGCGAGTCGCCGGCCTTCTCACGCACGCGTTCGCGCGCATCGATGACTTTCGCAAGCAGATCGTCCAGCGCCGCGGCGGCTTGCAAATCGCGCAGGCCAGGCGTGTTCGGCGACGACACGTTGACCGTAAAATAGCTCGCGACCGGCGCGAACATCTCGATCAGCTTAACGTAATCGGCGACGCGATCGGGCGAATCCTTGTTCGCCCCGACATTGACGCCGACGATGCCGCCAAGATGCGCGCGCGCGGCGAGCCGGCGCAGCACCGCATCGGCCCCGTCATTATTGAAGCCCATGCGATTGACGACGGCTTCGTCACGCTCGAGGCGGAACAATCGCGGCCGCGGGTTACCGGTTTGCGGGTTTGGTGTCACCGTGCCGATCTCGACAAACCCGAACCCGAGCCGCAATAGCGGGTCCGGCACCTCGGCGTTCTTGTCGAAGCCCGCGGCCATGCCGATCGGATTGGGAAAGTTCAGGCCGAACGCGCGCACGGCCAGTTTCGCATCGTCCGGCCGCGACCGTGCCGAAGGCAGCAATTTTAGACCCTGGATCGCGAGACGGTGGGAATCCTCCGGATCGAGCCAGCGCAGCAAGGGTAATGAAAAGGCGTCGAAGGCGCGGATCACGGCGCAAGCTCCGGGATGTCGTGGGTACCGTCGGCGCGCGCGCGGAGGTTGAGCACGGCTCGGACCGCGTCGAGATCGAGCTCGCCATAGAGATGCGGAAACAATTCGTCGTTGCGCGAGCGCTCCCAGCGCAGCCGCTCGCCGAGCGCGTCGGCGTCGACCTCGATCAGGAACAAGCCTCGCTCGCCGAAGAAATGCTTCCTCGCGGTTTCCGCGACCTGCGCGGCGGAAGAGAAATGGATGAAGCCGTCGCGCGCATCGTCGGCGCTGCCCCGGAACACGCCTTCCCGCTCGGCCTCGTGCCAAGCGGAAGCGGAACAAATTTTGTAGATTTTGGGCACGCCTGCTCTTGAGGTTCTTAAGGCCAGCCCGCGACCGTATCGGCGCGCCCTGCCCAACTCAAGGGCTTCGGTCGCTGACCTTGCGCCATTCACGCATTGTATGGGTGAGGCAGTCGTTTCTTCCCTCTCCCCTTGTGGGAGAGGGTGGCACGGAGGCGCGAAGCGCGTTCGTGCCCGGTGAGGGGTCTATCTTCGCGGAAAGAACCCCTCATCCGGCGCGGACTTCGTCCACGCCACCTTCTCCCACAAGGGGAGAAGGAAGAAAACCTACGACGCGTAGTCCGGTTCCTTGCGGTCGAGGATGCGCTTCAACGCATCGAAATGCCGCTGGGCCGGGCCTGGATTGTACAGGCTGTCGCCGCCGATAGTCCGCTTGGTCTTCTCGACCACGGGCTCGGGCAGCTTCTTCAAGGGCTGCCCGGTCCACATAGCGTAGATCTGAACTTGCGCGGCGCGCTCGATATAATAAAGCCGGTCATAGGCGTCGGCGACGGTCTCGCCGACCGTCGAGATGCCGTGATTGGCCATGAACAGGATCGACTTGTCGCCGATCACCCGCGCCAGCCGCGCGCCTTCCGCCGGATCGAGCGCGGGCCCGGTGTACTCGTCGTCATAGGCGATCTCGCCGGACATCCCGACCTCGGTCTGGCCGATCTCCTTGATGCGCGGATCCTCTAGCCGGGTCAGCGCGCTGGCATACGGCATGTGGGTGTGAAACACGGCTTTCGCCTGCGGCAGCGCCTTGTGGATCGGCGCATGGATGCAGAAGCAGGAGCGCTCAACGTCGCCGACGCCACTTTTGACCAGGCCGTCGTCGATGCCGACCTCCATGAAGCAAGACGCGGTCACCTCGGACCAATGCATCCCGAACGGGATCTGGTAGTAGCGGTCGCTGCGGCCCGGCACCACCAAGGTCAAATGATTGAAGATACCTTCGCTGAAGCCATGCATGTGGGCGAGCCGATGGGCGGCCGCGAGATCGAGGCGCGCCTGCCATTCTTCAGTGCTGCATTCAGAAAGCGTCTTCGGCGAAACCCTGAACTGCATCGGCTTGCTCCCTCTTGAGGCGGACTCGTCCGCATCGCCGCCCACAGCGGGGGCCCGGACGCTTCTTGTTGTGGCAGTATCGTATCCTATTTTGATCGTTTATTGGTTGAAATTGCCGCGGGCCTCCCATCTCGATTTGCGGCTTCACCGCCGCATTGGTGCGATGATGCGGCGCCAACAGGCGGCCGGCGGCGGTATTGGAAATGGCGGAGGGTTGCTGAGATGGCGCGCCGAAACACCGGAAATCATACAGCCTATTGGCAAGACAAGCGCATCCCCGGCATGAGCCTGCTGCGCGCGGATTTCACCACCCACCAATATGGCCCGCATACGCATGACGCCTTCGTAATTGCGGTTACCGAAGCGGGCGGGGCCGAAATCCAGAGCCGGGGCATCGCGGAAAAGGTCCGTCCTTGCACATTGTTCGTCTCCAACCCGGAGGAACGGCAATCGGCACGAATGGCCGACAGCGACAGGTGGATCTATCGCGCATTCTATCTTACCCGACCGGCGATCGACGCCGTCGCCCACAAGCTGGGTGTCGAGGCCGCACCTTATTTCATGCGGAACATGGTCGATGATATTGAGGTAATAGAACGGTTTGGCCGCCTGCACCGCGCCTTCGAGGCAGAACGCGACGATTTCCGCGCTGACGAGATCGTCGTCGACGCCTTCGGCATGCTGTTCCAGCGGTACGGCAGCGACGTCGGCCGCCCCGAGCGCGCGGGGCAAGACCGGACCACTTTCAACCGGATCGCCGAGCTGATGCGGGCGCGCTATGCGGAAAATCTCCGTCTTGATGATCTTGCGGGCTTTGCCAGGCTCACAAGCTTTCAGCTGATCGGGCTGTTCAAACGCACCATCGGGCTTACACCGCACGCCTATCTGATCCACATCAGGCTGAATGCCGCCTGCCGTCACCTCCGGCGCGGATGCCCTCTCGCCGAGAGCGCGCTGGCCGCCGGATTCTGCGACCAAAGCGCACTCACCAAGCACTTCAGACGCTGCTACGGAATCACGCCATTACAGTTCGCAGAGGCCGCGCGGGCGAGTTGATTGAGCCACCCGATGCCGTAGCACTGCGGCCCGCAATTTTAGCCAATACCGCTGTCGATACCAGCTCTACAGCAACGCCCCCGGAGGTTTGCAAGCTGATGTCCTTAGGCGATAGCGCTCAAGGTCCAGAACGAACGCGCGTTGCCGTGATCGGCCTCGGCAGCATCGGCGGCGTCATCGCCGGGTTGCCGGCTGCCCTTGAGAGGCGCGACGTCGTCGCCTGCGTCCGGCGCCCGATCGAGCGGCTGACCGTCGAACGATCGGAGGGCGCGATTGAGGTTCGCCTTCGGGCGCTGACCGATCCGGCCGAGGCTAAGCCGGTGGATTGGGTGTTGTTGTGTACCAAGACGCACGAGACGCCATCAACCGCGCCATGGCTGCAGAGGCTCTGCGGGGCGCAGACGCGCCTCGCCGTGCTGCAAAATGGCATCGGTCATGCGGATCGATTGGCGCCGTTCGTCGGGCAGGCGAGCGTCGTCCCGACCATCGTCTACTATAATGGCGAGCGCCTTGGCCCTGATCGCGTCCGCTACCGACGCGCCGGCGAGCATGACTTTGCCGTCGCCGACGATCCGGACGGACGGGCATTCGCAAACCTTCTCGATGGGACCTCGATGCGGATCCTTCGCAGCCCTGATTTCAAGACGCTGGCCTGGAGAAAGCTGCTCCTCAACTCCATTGCCAACCCGATCACGGCGCTCACCCTGCAACGACAGGCGGTGTTCCGGCGCCAAGACGTCAAGGCGCTTTGCCTTGCCATCCTCGATGAGGCGGCGGCGATCGGACGCGCCGATGGCGCGCGGCTGCACGCGGATGAATCGGAGCAATTGCTGGCGACGCTCCTCACCTATCCGCCCGACGCCGGCACGTCGATGTACTTCGATCGCCTGGCGGGGCGCCCTCTTGAGATCGAAGCCCTAACCGGCGCAGTGGTGGCCGCCGGCGAGCGGCATCGTATGCAGACACCGCTCAATCGTGCGCTCCTGACACTTCTGCGCGCGACCAGCGATGGCCCCGGGCGAGGCAAACCGCCCTCCGAGCCGTGAAACTACGCCGACCGCGCCAGCGCGCCGTCGATCATGGCGACCGCATTCGCGAGACCATAGACCGCGACGAAGGAGCCGAAGCGCGGGCCTTTTTCCTGGCCGAGCAGCACCTGGTAGAGCATGTTGAACCAGTCGAGCGAGACGCCGGGCTTGCCGTCCTTGGCCTTCTTCTGATCGAGGAAGGGTTCGCGGCGGCCGATCTCGTAGACCACGTTCTGGATCTCTTCCGCCGTCGAGGTCGCCGGCAGTTGCGACAGCGCATCGCGCAGATCCTGCAATGCGGCGCGCTCGACATCGATCGGCTCGCGGAATTTCTTCGCCGGCGCGACAAAATCGCGATAGTAGTTGATGGCATAGCCGACCATGGCATCGAGCTTCGGATGCGTTTGCGGCGTCACACCCGGGCGATAACGCCCGATAAATCCCCACAACGTTGCGGCATTCTCCGCGTTCGACGACGACACCAGCGTCAGCAACAGCTGGAACGTCACCGGCATGTCGGCCTTCGGCGGATGGCCGGCATGGATGTGCCAGACCGGATTGGCGAGCTGCTGCTTTGCGTCCTGGCGCGGAAATCCTTCCAAAAATTGCTGGTAGTCATCGACGTTGCGCGGGATGACGTCGAAGTGCAGCCGCTTCGCCGCCTTCGGCTCGCGGTACATGAACAGCGACAGCAATTCCGGCGAGGCATAGCGCAGCCATTCGTCGATGGTGAGCCCGTTGCCCTTGGACTTTGAAATCTTCTGGCCGTGCTCGTCGAGGAACAGTTCGTAAATGAACGCCTCCGGCGGCGTGCCGCCCAGCGTGCTGCAGATCTTGCCCGCCAGTTTTACTGAATCGATCAAGTCCTTGCCGGACATCTCATAGTCGACGCCGAGCGCAAACCAGCGCATCGCAAAATCCGGCTTCCATTGCAGCTTGCAATGTCCGCCGGTCACCGGCAGCGTGACCGGCTCTTTGGTGTCGGGATCGACATAAGAGATCGTGCCGGCCTTCACGTCATGGGCCACAATCGGCACATACAGCACCATGCCGGTGCGCGGGCAGATCGGGAGGAACGGCGAATAGCTCGCCGCACGCTCTTCGCGCAACGACGGCAGCATGATCGCCATCACGACTTCCAGCCGCTCCAGCATGCGCAACAGCGCGGCATCGAACTTGCCCGAGGTATAATAGTCGGTCGAGCTCGCGAACTCGTAGTCGAAGCCGAAATGATCGAGAAAGGCGCGCAGCCGCGCATTGTTGTGCGCGCCGAAACTGTCGTGGGTGCCGAACGGATCGGGCACCTTCGTCAATGGCTGACCCAGATGCTTCTCCAACAGCTCCTTGTTCGGCACGTTGTCGGGCACCTTGCGCAGGCCGTCCATGTCGTCGGAGAAGGCGATCAGCCGGGTCTCGATCTTGTCCTCGGTGAGCACACGGAACGCATGGCGCACCATGGTGGTGCGGGCGACCTCGCCAAAAGTGCCGATATGCGGCAGGCCCGACGGCCCGTAGCCGGTTTCGAACAGCACCTCGTGCTTCGGATTCTTCTTCAGCCGCGCCACAATCGCCTTCGCCTGTTCGAACGGCCAGGCGTTGGATTGTTCGGCGAGCGAGCGCAAATCGCTCGGATCGATGGTGGACATCTAAGAAGGGTCTCCAGAGGCGCGGAAATGAGCATTATAGCCGTCATTCCGGGATGGTGCGCTAGGACCAGACCCGGAATCTCGAGATTCTCCGATGTGCAATTGCACATCGTAGTTCGCGTCTTTCGACGCGCCCCGGAATGACAGCGGCATCCTAAAACGGGCTCACCGAAAAATAGCGCAGCCACAAATCAGTGTAGCGGCCTTTTTCCCAAACTCTAAACAGCGCCCAGTTCAACGCCTGCCGCAAGAGATCGTTGCCCTTGCGCACGGCAATGCCGATGCCTTCGCCGAAATAGCGACTCTCGACGAACGGTCCGCCCGAGAAGGCGCAGCAATCGCCGGAGTCGGTGCCGTTGATCCAGAACGCCAGCGAGATCGCATCACCGAAGATGAAATCGACCTCGCCGCGCCGCAACGCCAGCCGCGCCGCATCGTCGTTGGCGTAGGAGCGGATCTCGGCGTCGGTGAACATCGCCTTCAGATAGGCCTCGTGCGCGCTTCCGGCGACGACGCCGACCTTCTTGCCTTCCAGATATTCGGGACGAATTTCGGCCATCGCCGCGTCACGCCGCGACACGAAGCGGGCGGGCGCGCGATAATAGGGATCGGTGAAATCGACCTTGGCGCGGAGCTGCGGCGTCACCGCCATCGAGGCGATGATGGCATCGCCCCGGTTGCTCGCGATGGCGTCGATCAAGGTCTCGAACCGGCGCATCTGGACCGTGCAGGTGACCTTGATCTCCTCGCACAGCGAGCGCGCCAGGTCGACATTGAAGCCGGCCGGGTTGCCGTCGGCGCCGGTGAAGTTGAACGGCGGATAATCCGTCTCGGTCAGGAAGCGGATCAGCGTGATGCGCGACAGGTCGGGCCGGTCCGGACGCCGCCTCGGGTCCCAGAAGCCGGGAACCGCCTGCGGGGCGGCTTCTACGGGTTTTGCTACGGTCTGTCCCCGCACGGAATCGCAGGAGGCGGCCGCAGCCAGCAGGAAAGCCGCCACAAGCCCCGCAGGCAGCGATCGAAGCAATTTTCTCTTTGGTAACAAGGCCATCTGTAAGGCGAATGTCCGGGATCAAACGGCCTTATAGACCATCCGGCCGATAATTCGAGAGCCGTTTGCGGCTTGGTATGCCGACGGGCGCGATCAAAGATACCGCTTCAGATCCGCCGCCGCTTCCTCGGGCGTCCGCTTCAGGTTGAAGGGCGCGACGAACTTTCCGTCGCGGTCCATCAGATAGACCAGCGCGGTGTGGTCCATGGTGTAGTCGCCGTCCTTTAAGGGGACCTTCTTGGCATAGACCCGGTATTCGGTCGTGACCTTTGCGACCGCATCGGGAGCGCCGGTCAGCCCCTTGAGATGCGGGTCGAAGCTCGACAGGTAATCCTTCATCGCGGCCGTCGAGTCGCGCTCGGGATCGACCGAGATGAAATAGGCGTTGACGCGGTCAGCGTCCGTGCCCATCGCGCGCAGCACTTCGGAAATCTCGAACAGGGAGGTCGGGCAGACGTCGGGGCAGTGGGTGAAGCCGAAGAACACCAAGGTCGGGCGGCCCTGCAGGGTCTTTTCGGTGACGCTCTGGCCGGCCTGATCGGTCAACTGGAACGGGCCGCCGATCGCCGCCGGCGCGGTGACCCCCCGCACCCCGCCAAGCGCCCACAGCATCAGCAACAGGCCCAAAACCAGGCTCGTGCCGAAAGCTGCGACGATCACCAGCGGGCGGGTAGTCCGGTCCATTCTGAAGTCCTTTTCGCGGTCAGAAGCAGGCCGAGACGCCGGAGGCGACCATCTCGAAAAACACCGCGCTGCCGTAGTGGAACCAGAGCGCCAGCGCGCCCAGCAGCACGATGCTGCCGAGGCCGGCCATGGTCCAGGTGATTGCCCAGGCGATCGCCGACCCGATCCCGCCCGATGAACGGGATTGAGGCAAGATCTCGGGCTGCGAGGTGACCTGTTGCGCCATGACCTTGAGATAGGCAAAGTCCCGCTGTCGGGCAAGCGCCGGACGGCGGGCGCCCATCACTTCACGCGGAATCCCCCTGGGTTTAGTGCGAGAGCTGGATCTTGGCCACCGACGCCTGGGCGTCGAGGTAACAGGGCTTGTACAGGGCCTGCAGCTGCTTGCCGCGCAGGAAGATCATGTGCGGGGTCAACCCGCCGCGGGCGGCGATCCAGCGGCGGACCGGCGAGGGATACATCGAGTACAGCATCTGGGTTGCCTCGGGATTGGTGATGGCGCGGCCATTGGCGCCGAAATCCCAGGCCGCGTGGAATCCGAGCATCGCATGCGAGGTCACGCAGATCTTGTCGCGCGGGATGGCGCCGAGGACGATGGTGCAGGCCGAAGCGCACAGACCGTCGATGATGATGGTTTCGCCGGAGGAGCGCAGACCCTGATATTTGTCGACATAGGTGCCGATCCTGCCGCCACGGTCATCCGCGATCCGGACCACCGCATTGCTTGTCCCCACCCCCGCCAGCAGCACAACCACAGCGAGCAAGCCCGTCACAAACCTCATGTCCAGCCCCAGTTCAACTGTCGAAACCGAAATCTGATGATCTTCCGTGATGCACAAACAGCGTGTTGCGAGATCGGATTTTTGTCCAGACCGGCGAGACGTATCAAGTCAAATTCAAATCAAGTGTTGCAGGCGCGCTGCACCCCCGCACGCCGAAAGGTCCCGAACTGGAACAGGTTAACGTCTGCGAACTTCGGATTTGGGATACTAGATGCTTTGCAGCCGCAGCCAAGCGCCATTTGCCGTTGACGGAGCTTGAGACCGCGGGCTTCTATTGAGGCCGCTGGGTGAGGGCGCAATGGCCGACGATGCAGACGTGATCGTGATCGGCGGGGGCCTTTCGGGCCTGGTCGCCGCCGCCGAGATTGCCGACGCCGGCAAGCATGTCATCGTGATCGACCAGGAAGGCGAGCAGAGCCTTGGCGGCCAGGCGTTCTGGTCGTTCGGCGGCCTGTTCCTGGTGGACAGCCCCGAGCAGCGGCGGCTCGGCATCAAGGACAGCCACGACCTCGCGCTGCAGGACTGGATGGGATCGGCGGGTTTTGATCGCGACGAAGACCTCTGGCCGAAGCGCTGGGCGGAGGCCTATGTCGCGTTCGCGGCCGGCGAGAAGCGCGACTGGCTGCGCGCCATGGGCCATCGGATCTTTCCGATCGTCGGTTGGGCCGAGCGCGGCGGGTATGACGCGATGAGCCACGGCAATTCGGTGCCGCGGTTTCACGTCACCTGGGGCACCGGCCCTGGCGTTGTCGAACCGTTCGAGCGCCGCGTGCGCGAAGCCGAGACAAACGGCAATCTGAGCTTTCGCTTCCGCCATCGGGTCGACGCGTTCTCGATCACAGGCGGCGCCATCGACGGCGTAACCGGTGCGATCCTCGAGCCTTCGAATGTCGAGCGGGGAAAAAGCTCTTCGCGCAACGTCATCGGCGAGTTCGCGCTTCGCGCCCAGGCTGTGGTCGTCGCCTCCGGCGGCATCGGCGGCAATCACGATCTGGTCCGCAAGAACTGGCCGCCGCGGCTTGGCGAGCCGCCCAAGAGCCTGATCTCCGGCGTGCCCGAGCATGTCGACGGCCGGATGATCGGCATTACCGAGGCCGCCGGCGCGCGGCTGATCAACCGCGACCGGATGTGGCACTATGTCGAGGGATTAAGGAACTGGTCGCCGATCTGGCCGCGGCACGGCATCCGGATTCTGCCGGGACCGTCACCGATGTGGTTCGACGCCTTGGGCAGACGGCTGCCCTCGCCGCTGTTTCCAGGCTCCGATACGCTCGGCCAACTGCAATACATCATGAGTACGGGTTACGATTATTCGTGGTTCGTGCTCACGCAAAGCATCATCAAGAAGGAATTCGCGCTATCGGGCTCGGAGCAAAACCCTGATCTGACCGGAAAAAGCTGGCGGATGACTCTCAGGCGCGCCACCAACAAGGGCGCGCCGGCGCCGGTGGAGGCGTTCAAGAAAAATGGCGCGGATTTCATCGTGCGCGACACAATCGAGGAGCTTGTCGGCGCCATGAACGCGCTTGCCGGCGACAATCTGTTGCAACTCGAGCATCTGAAGGCGCAGATCGAGGCGCGCGACCGCGAAATCGAAAATCCTTATGTCAAGGACACGCAGGTGATGAACATCCACAACGCGCGCCACTATATCGGCGACCGGTTGATCCGCACCACGAAACCGCACCGGATCCTCGATCGCGCGCATGGGCCGCTGATCGCGGTGAAGCTCAATATATTGACGCGCAAGACGCTGGGCGGCTTTGAGACCGATCTCGACTCCCGGGTGTTCGGCAGCGACGGCAAGATCATGCCCGGGCTCTATGCGGCCGGCGAGGCCGCCGGCTTCGGCGGCGGCGGCATGCACGGCTATCGTTCGCTGGAGGGCACTTTCCTCGGCGGCTGCCTGTTCTCAGGCAGGAGCGCCGGACGTGCGGCGGCGAAGGCGGTGGCTTGATCGAGAAACCGGAACTCGAAACGATGAATAGAGGGTTGCGCCTGATTGGGCTCGCCGCTATGGCAGCGATCATCTCCTGCACCAATCCAGTGCTGGCCGACACCATCGACATCGGCGGCGCGACGCGAACCTACACGGCGCAGCTTCCCGAAACCAAGCCGGCGGCGCTCGTCATTGTTCTGCACGGCAGCACCCAGACCGGCGCCGACATGGTGGAACGCACCTCCTGGCCGCAAGTCGCAAAGCGCGAAGGTTTCGGCGTCGTGTTTCCCGATGGCCTCAATCGCGCCTGGGCCGATCTGCGGTCGAGCAACCGGCGCGCCGGCCGCGCCCCGCCTGACGGCACCGACGACGCCGCCTTCATCGTCCGCCTCGCCGAGGAATTCGTCGCCGACGGTGTAGCCGACCCCAAGCGCATCTATGTCACCGGGCTCTCCAATGGCGGGGCCATGACGATGGCGATGCTCTGCGTGCGCGCGGATCTGTTCGCCGCGGCCGCGAGCGTCATCATGAACCTGACCGATGAATCGGCGGCTGCCTGCCATCCTTCCCGCCCGGTGCCGTTTCTGATGATGAACGGCACCGCCGATCCGTTGATTCCCTACCAGGGCGGACGCGGCACCAGCCGTTTTGCGGTCGACGGATTTTGGTCGACTGAAAGGACGCTCGGGTTCTGGCGGCGCGTCAACGGCTGCGAAACAAACGACGCCGGCGCCGCCGCTCTCGAAGACCGCGACACGGCCGACCAGAGCACGGTGACGCGGATCTCTTCGAGTTGCCCGCGGGCTAGCGACGTGGTGCTGTACCGCGTCAATGATGGCGGCCACCGCATGCCGGGCAGTTTTCCCGACGCGTGGTTTGCGCGCATGGTGAACCTTCTGCTCGGCCCGCAAAATCACGACATCGACGGCGCCGAGACCATCTGGGGGTTTTTCAAGCGCTTCCCGTGACGGCGAGCCCAGTAGCGCTCAAGCACATGGCGCGCTAAAAGCCGCCATTCCAACCGGAGAACCGTATGAGCATCCAGCGTTTTGAAACCGGGCCGCGTATGAGCCAGGTCGTCGTCCACGGCAACACCGTCTATCTCGCGGGCGTGGTCGCCAACAAGGCCAAGGGCGAAAGCGTCACCCAGCAGACCCAGGAGATTCTTTCGATCATCGACGGTCATCTGGCAAAAGCCGGCACCGACAAGTCGAAGCTGTTGTCGACCAACATCTACATTACCGACATGAAGAATTTTGCGGAGATGAACGCGGTGTGGGATGCCTGGGTGTCGCCGGGCAACACGCCGGCGCGCGCAACCGTCGAGGCCAAGCTGGCGGCGCCGCAATATCTCGTCGAGATCATGGTGGTCGCGGCGAAGTAACCGCGGACGTCCTCGAAACAGGAACGGCGGCCTTCGCGGCCGCCGTGGTCTTTTCGGCTCAGGCGGCGCGCGCGGCGTTCCGCTCCGCCTCGATCCGCCGCGCCAGCGCCCAGCGGAAATATGTCAGCGCCGCATCCGCGCCGATCGCCAGAAGCTGATAGTTCGGGTCGGCGTCGAACACCTTCTGCTGTGCCTCGATGATCGCCTTGTCCTCCATGAATGCCTCTTCGAGGCTATTTCGCAGCGACAGCGAGATGTTAGGATTGTCGATGTCGAAATCGTGCAGATAATTCCAGAAGAAATGGGTCGAGTTCCGCGTCTCCGGCGTCATGAACTGGGCGTTGCGATATTGCCGCGTGCCCTCGACCGCAACGCCTTTCTCCGCGCCCTTTCCGGCGGGCGCAAACATGGTGTCGAGCAGGAAGATACCCGGAATCAGCATTCGGCCGATGTTGCGGCGGTCGATCTTGTCGGTTCTGTTGGAAATCACCTTTCGATGATACGGCGGCGGTTCGGCGCCCATGTGCCAGCGCTCGACGCGAAAACCGTCTTCGAGTTTTTCAATCGCGACCGGCTTGGTCTTGTAGGCGTACTCCTCGGAACCTCCGAGCGTGTGTGTATGCACGAAGGCGAGATGAGCGAAGTCGCTGAGATTATCGACGATCAAAAGCCAGTTGGCCTTGTAGTGCATGTAGCCGGGAGCGCCGCGCCATTTGCGGTCGGCGAGCGGGGGATAATCGACGATCAGGTTGGGATCGGCTTTTTCAACATCGCCCATCCAGATGAAGATCAGGTTGTAGCGCTCGACCACCGGATAGCTTCGCACGCCGAGCTTCGGCGGAATCATGTCCTGACCGGGGATCTGGATGCACTTGCCGCCCGGATCGAACTTCATGCCGTGGTACATGCACCTGATATCGTCACCTTCGATCCGGCCCATCGAAAGCGGGGCCGCGCGATGGCAACAGCAATCGTCGAGCGCGACGACTTTTCCGCTCGCGCCCCGATAAAGCACGATCGGCCGTTCCAGGATGGTGCGGGCGAGCTTCTTGCCGTCGATCAATTCGTGATTCCAGGCCGCGACATATCAGGAATTTCGCAAGAAGATTCCGTCGTCCGTCATGATACCCTCCCTGTTGCGAGCAACGCTTCTTTTTGGGTCGCAAGCTTAGGTCATCGCCGGCTCCGGGAGAACCCGATTCCTCTGCCGCCGGCCGGGAACCTATTTGGCTTTGCCGCATCCAACCCATGAGTAGTAACATGCGACACTGAAGGCGACCCATCATGCGCCAGGCAAAAGCCCCCCAAATTGTTGCCGCCACCGGCGGCGACACCGAACTGGTCCGGCGCGCGCTTGGGCGCGACGAGGCGGCGGTTCGCGCCATCATCGCGGCGAACAATCGAAGACTTTACCGGCTCGCCCGCGGCATCCTGCGCAATGACGCCGAGGCCGAGGACGTCGTGCAGGAAACCTACGTCCGGGCGTTTACGCATCTTAAGGATTTTCGCGGCGACTTCGAGCCTCGCCACATGGCTGTCGCGGATCGCCATGAACGAGGCGCTGGGCCGGCTGCGCCGCCGACGGTCCGGGGTCGAATGGTCCTCGCTGCCGGAAGGCACGCTCGAGGCCCAGATCATCCAGTTCCCCCTTTCTTCCGCCGCAGACGATCCGGAAAAATCCATGGCCCAGCGTGAAATCCAGCGTGTCGTCGAACGCGCGATCGACGAATTGCCCGAGGCATTCCGTCTCGTCTTCGTCACCCGCGTGCTCGAAGGCATGAATGTCGAGGAGACCGCGGAGATTCTTAAGCTCAAGCCGGAAACCGTGAAGACGCGGCTGCACCGCGCCCGCAGCCTCCTGCGCGACAATGTCGAGAAAAAGATCGGTCCGGTGGTGATGGAGGCGTTTCCGTTCGCCGGCCGGCGCTGCGAACGCCTGACGGACGCCGTGTTGAGGCGGCTGGGCTTCAGTTAATTATTCCGGGAACCTCCGCCCGCTCTCCGCATCCAATGCCTGTCAGCCAACAAGCCGCCGGCGCATGCGCGTCCGGCGCCACAGGAGTGTCAACCCATGTTTATTCGATTAAGCGCGGCGATCGCCGCAATCGGCCTTTTGAGCATCGCGGTGCTGGCGCAAGGCGCCAAGCCGACCGATCCGCAAATCGCGCATATCGCCTATACGGCCGGCGTGATCGATATCGCCGCCGCCAAGCAGGCCTTGACCAAGACCGGCAACAAGGATGTCAAGGCGTTCGCGGAAGACATGGTGCGCGACCATGAAGCCGTGAACAAGCAGGCGCTGGACCTGGTCAAGAAGCTGAAAGTCAGCCCCGAGGACAACGACACCAGCAAGACCCTGTCGAAGAACGCCGCGGAAAAACTCGCCGGGCTTGGCAAGCTCAAGGGCGCGGAATTCGACAAGGCCTATGTCGCCAACGAAGTCGCCTACCACAAGGCCGTCGACAGCGCGCTGGAGACGACGCTCATTCCGAATGCGACCAACGCGGAGCTGAAGAGCCTGCTGCAGACCGGCCTGAAGATCTTTCAGGGCCACGAGCAGCACGCCGAACATGTCGCCGCCGAATTGAAGTAAGGAGCCTCGTATGACGCCGGGATGCACCCTTTCGATCGTTGCAGCGCTGGCGCTCGCGGGGTCGGTCCCGGCGCATGCGGCGACCATTCAAATCACCATGGAAAACCTGGTGATCGCGCCGGCGGAGACTTCGGCAAAGGTCGGTGACACCGTCGAGTGGGTGAACAAGGATGTCTTCGCCCACACCGCGACGGCGCGCAACGGCGACTTCGACGTGACAATGCCGCCGAAGACAACGATGACGCTGGTTTTGAAGAAAGCCGGCAGCGTCGACTATTATTGCCGCTTCCATCCCAACATGAAGGCCGTGCTCAAGATCGAGCCGTAGACGGCGATCACAATGATGTAGCGAACCAGTCCTTCAAGGCCGGCTGGTGTTGAACCGGATTGAACTCCGTGATCCTGGAGAAGCGCATTTTCTTCGCGCCGGTGAACGGCTCTTCGGCCAATAGCTCCTGCAATTTTTCCAACGATTCGGCACGGGCGATCAGGAAGCCTCCACCCGCGGGAATAGCTGGCGCGCGACAAGATTTTCGCGGTGGCCGCCGACCTTTTCTACCGGAAGGGTATCCGGGCGATCGGGGTCGAGACCATCGTCAAGCAGGCCGGCGTTGCCAAGATCAGCCTCTACCGCAACTTCCCGTCAAAGGACGACTTGATCGTCACCTACTTGCGGGAACGCAACAATTCCTTTTGGCGACAGTGGGACGAAAACTTCGGCCGATACGATAACGATGCGCTCGCGCAGTTGCGCGCCATCATGAGCTATCTCGCGCACCGAACCACCCAGCCCGGCTATCGCGGCTGTCCCTTCATCAATTATTGCGCGGAATTTCCCGACGCCGCGCATCCCGGGCATCAGGTGGTGGAGGCCAACAAGCGAGAGATGCAGCGGCGCTTGCTCGGCATCGCTCGCGCGCTTGACGTCGCCCGGCCGATACAACTCGCCGACGGCCTCCTGCTTCTCGTCGAGGGCACCTATGCCATCAGCCAAACGCTTGGCGGCCGGAAAGGACCTGGCGGCGCGATCCCCAAGGCGGCTGAAGCATTAGTCGATGCTGGAACGGGCGGCATAATCCACGCCTTCGAAATCCATGACCTTCGAAGTAATCGATTAGCTCGCGCCAACCTTCGATAGTGGGTCGGTCGATCCATCCGGCATTATCGAAGGAGAGAGTGATGACCGACGTCAATACGATTGCCCGCGGCTATATCGATCTGTGGAACGAGCGGACGCCGAGCCGCCGCCGCGAGATCCTCAGCGAGAGCTGGACCACCGATGCGAAATATGTCGACCCCCTGATGAACGGCGACGGCCTTGACGGCGTCGACGCATTGATCGCCGGCGTCCAGCAGCGCTTCCCGGATTTCAGGTTCAAGCTGATCGGCGAACCCAATGGATATGGCGACCACATCCGCTTTTCCTGGGGCCTTGGGCCCGACGGTGTCGACAGCCCGATCAAGGGCACGGATTTCGCCGTACTGAAGGAGGGGCGAATCCGCAGCATCACCGGGTTTTTGGATCAAATTCCGCCGGGGGCGTGACGTACGTGCCCGGACGCGGCGCCATAAGCGCATTCACGCGCGTCTTCGACGCGCTGTGCGCTGCTGCCGTGTCCGGGACACCAATGCATGATTTCCGTCACATCAAGAAATTGTCAACGCGCCAGCGGCCGGTCTCGTTTTATTTTTGTACTATTTCGCATATAATCTTGTGCGAAGCAGTGCAGTAGGAAGACGCGTATGACACGTAGCAGTTTCAACGACACCGAGAGCGCCGGGACCGAAGCGATCCTGCAGCGCTTCAATGATGTTTTCCTCAGTCACGATCCCGCGGCGTTGCCAGACCTTGTGGCTGACGATTGCGTCATCGAGAATACGCAGCCGGCCCCCCGATGGCTCCCGCCACGAGGGCAAGAAAGCCTGCATCGAACTTTGGACGCAGATCGCCACCAATCCAGGAATTCGCTTCGAACCCGAGGGCATCATCGCGCGCGGCAACCGCGGCGAGATCAGATGGCGGCCGATCTGGGGACCGGATCACGCAAGCTCGGTGCGGGGCGTCAACCTCATGCGCACGTTCGCAACGGGCGGATCGTCGAGGCCCAAGGCTACGTCAAGGGCGCGTGACAGCTCCCAATTTAAGCAGTCGCTCGTGCTCTCGGCCGCGCAGTCGGCTGATCGCGCCCGCTCGTGCGTCACTCCATCGTAATCTCGACACCGCCCACATTGGCTGACAATTCCACGCCAGCCTTGACGCCGTGTAATTGAAGGACCACTCCTTTTGCATTTTGCAACTGCACGCCGCCGGCGCCGCCGGCCAACGCTCCGCCAGCGCCAACAGTAGCGTAGATGCCGACGATGTCACCCGGAGTGTCCAGATGCAAAGCTTGCCCAACCATCTTATTAGTCGACGCCCCGAATGTGGCGCCGAAACTGATGCCCGAAATCTTGAATGGATAGCGGCGGAGTGTCAGCATTCCCCGACCCGTTCCAAAACCAACGATAAGCGCCGCCTTGGTAAATTTGACTTGAACGGAACCGGTTTCTGCGTGGGATGCCGTCGGAAGGCTCGCCGCCATCACCAAACTCAATAGTGCTCCGCACGTCAGCGTTCGAACAAATCGGGCAAGATTGCTCTTCATATCGATCTCTTTCCCGAAGGCTTTCGTCATCGCCCCGCAGATGTCACATCCACTTTCTTCCAGGTCTGATCGGGGTTGAACGACGTCATGCGCTCGGCGATTTTTTCCGTGCGCTTCCCAAGGTCCTTCTGGAAAACGGTGCCGGCGTAATTGACGACGAAGGTCATCACGCCGGAATTGCCGTACTCGGCCGGATAAGCCACTAAAGCAAAGCCGCCGATCATCTTGCCGCGTACGACGTAGTCCACCTCGCCGCCCGCAGCCATCGGTCCCTGGCGCGTCAATATCTTGAAGTAGTACCCGTGGAAGGGGATGCGGTCGTCGCCGATCGCATAGCCCTCAGTCGTCGCATGGGCGACGAGCTCGCCAAGCGGGCTTGCGTCCTCGCCGGGCTCCGTCGGCCAATAGAGCCCGTCCTTCTTGTTGGGACGGCTGACGATGCGCTGCGCATAAGTGGCGCCGGCGCCGCTGACGCGATTTTTGTCGGCGTACTCGTTCTGCGCGTCGACATAGGCAAAGCAGGCCTGGATCGCGTCGAGCTCGTTGCGGCCGATCCGCCGATACAGGATCTCAAGCCGGCCGGCGGCTGTATCGAACTGCCAGGCCGCGCCCTTGCGCGTGAGCGGAATCGGAAACGGAAAGCCCTCTGGCCCGATAACCATCACCGCCTTGGTGTCGCCCTCCATCGTCACCTGATGTTTTGCGTCGTAGGCGGCGAGAAATTTTTCTCGCATGGTTTCATCGGCAATCTTGTCGCCGGAAGATACGATGTCGGCGCCGTCTGCTCCGAGCACCGTGACCACGCCCTTGGGCCAATTGTCCTTCGTGGCGCTCACCAGGGCTGCCACGGCCTCCTCGGGAGATTTGAAGGATTGCTGCGCGCTGGCAACTGAAACCGACGCCAAGATGACGGCTGCGGCGGTCCAGCAGGTCAATTTGCCAATCAACGAGAATATCGGGGTCATGACGATCTCACCAATATTGGATTTGCGTGTGTCGTATGCCGATAGTGGACGGAATCCGCGCACCGGAGCCAACCCAGCGGTCGTAGGTCTCGAACTTTAGCCCGAGCTTCTCGTAGTAAACTCGCAGGTATCCGTCCCGACCGCGCACCACCGCCTCCGGCATGACGGCTTGCACCTCCTGCGCCATGACGCCGACATAGGCTTTATCGCTGCCGTTGTAGCTGAAGCGATAGAAGCCAAGTCCGTTCTCGAGCTGTCCAATCAGAACGATGTAGTGCTTGGCGTTGATGTCCGAGCGACGTCCACCACCGCCTCCGCCGCCGCGGCCACCTCCTCCACCACCTCCGCCGCCCATCCTTGCGCCACCTCCGCCGCCGCCCATCCTTGCACCGCCTCCGCCGCCACTATAGCGCGCACCTCCACCTCCGCCGGCACTGACACGCGCTGCTGCGCCGCCTCCGCCGCCGAGACTTTCCCGTCCGCGCGCGGCCTGAGCATTGGCCACCTTGCCGGATTGGATATTGCCCATGGCGCTGTCGCGCTTTGGAGTGCCGCCGGCAGGACGGTTTGCGGTAGAGCCCTTTGCGACAGCGCCTTTCCCGCTAGTGGATGGTTTGTTACTCGCGCCTGGCTTGCCAGGAGTGCGATCGGCCGTGCTGGGGCGGTTGGCCGCCTTGTCGCCAAGGTTGGCGCCGCCACCGCCGGGCTTGATCACTTGTTCGCCGCTACGGCCACGGAAATCCATACGTTCCTGACTGCCCGCCCGCGCATTGTTGTTGGCGAACTTCTGCTGCACGTTCGCATTGCCGTACTTCACGCCTTGGCGGTGAGCGGGATTGTGCTGCCAATTGTTGCCACCAGTATTGATGTTATTGATGTTGATCGGGCGGTTCACGTTGATGTTGTTGCCGCCCCAGTTGACGCCGCCACCCCAGTAGTTACCGCCTGACGCCCAGCGCCCGAGAGCGTAGCCCGCACCGAACGCAATCCCGGTTGCGAGGATCGCGCCCGGCACATAGCCGAGCGGCGGCGCGAAGTAATATGGCGGATAGGCGGGATAGCCCCAGTCGCCGTAGACGACCGCTGGATCGTAATAAGGCACATAAATGGTGTCAGGAACGGTCGGTTCGATGACGATGACTTGCTTGTTCCCCTGCTGCGCGACCGAGACTTTCTGTTCCTTGGTCGACGTCAATTTGTTGTTTGCTTGGGCTTTGGCCCGCAGGCGCTGAACCGCATCCATAACATCGGGCTGCTGGGCCAGAACGGCGTCGCCCAGCTTTTGCAGCCAATCGAGTTTTTCGCTCATCATTGCGAGCACGGAGGGCGTCGCGACCAGCGACTTCACGCTCTCGTCCCAGGTTTGCTTGTCGACGGCAGCCTTCAGCTGATCACCCTTGAGAGCCTTGTTCTCGGTCGCCCATCGATCCGCCTGTACGATCTCCAGTGGATAGGTCGATGCCATCAGAACTTCGGCAAGCAACGCATCTGGATAGAGCGCAATGGGAGCCACCAGCTGGTCGAGCTCCGCGGCCTGCAGCAACTGATCGGAGGCAGGCGATGACGCCGGCGTCTGCGCCTGCGCGGTTGCGAGTTGCATCACCGTCAACAGGATTATCGCAATAATTGACCGCGTCGTTGACGTATTCATGTGCGCCTCCGCGTCAAGCAAGCTTATTTCGCTAGTTAGCCGAAAGCCTCGTGTATTGATTCAGATCAATCCGTTCGCCAGGCCCCTGATCAGGACGTTTCCGCAGCACCTCAAAGATGACCGCCGTTGACCAACCGAACAACAGAACGCAGTTCAGCGCCGTCCTTGGCCCCAGCAAACGCCAGCGTGGCGTGACTGACACGGTCGAAATCATGACCGCCATCAACCAACGCGATAGATGCGGTGAAGCCATCTCGGTCACGGTGTAGCCTTGATCGCTTGATTGATCGGGGCGTTTCCCGCATAGTTGCATCGGCGTGCGCCGGGAATGATCAGTCGAGTGGTTGGTCATCGTCGGTCGATGGCTGCACTGGCAAGGATGCAATATCGCCGCTTCCTATGCCCTGGTCAGCCCCCGACATATCGGGAGCCTTGCCCCATGGAAGGGTCTCGACAGGTGGGGAATTCCAGCTGCGCCGATAGCGAGATTCGGGAATCTCCAGCGCAATTTCGCCAGCCGTGACCCATACGCCGTTCTCGTGACCTTCATTCTTGATTCTGAAGACACCAGTTGTCATTTCCCCCATTTCCTTCGTTAGGCTAGTCGAGTCGCATGGCTCGCCTCAAGTCATCATTTCTCATCTGGCGGCCTCCGCACTAGCGCGAGCTTATGAGTATTCCGGCCCTTGTTTAGGCTTGTGTTGATCTGCATCAACACCGTGAACCTTGCTTGAACCAAGGATAGTTCGCTTCAGAGCATGCGAGAGGGTTCGGCCATGAAAACTGTTTCGGTGCAAGATGCCGTCGCAATGATCCCGGATGGCGCGACCCTGATGATCGGTGGCTTCATGGCGGTCGGCACGCCGGAACGGCTGATGGACGAGCTCGTGCGTCAGGACAAGCGCAATCTCACCGTAATCGCCAACGACACGGCAAAGCCGGGATTGGGAATAGGCAAGCTTGTCGATGCCGGGCTAGTCAGTCGGACCATCGCGAGTCACATCGGCCTCAATCCCGAGACGCAGCGACAGATGATCGCCGGCAAGATGGCGGTCGACCTGGTCCCACAGGGCACGCTCGTCGAGCGCGTTCGTGCCGGTGGTTGCGGACTTGGCGGGGTGCTGACGCCAACCGGCGTCGGCACCCTCGTCGAGGAGGGTAAGCAGAAGATCGAAGTGGACGGGAAATCCTACCTGCTGGAGACGGCGCTGCACGCGGACTTCGCGCTGATCCATGCCTTTCTCGCTGACTATTCAGGCAACCTGTCCTATGTGCTCACGGCGCGCAATTTCAATCCCGTCATGGCCATGGCCGCGAGCACCACGATCGTAACAGTCGATCACATCGTGCCGGTAGGATTGATCGCACCCGACCATGTCGTCACGCCCGCTCCGCTGGTCGACTTCCTCGTCACGAAGGGATGAAGACAATGGATGCACAAACGATCATTGCCAAGCGCATAGCGCGCGAACTTCAATCGGGGATGCTGGTCAATCTCGGGATCGGCATTCCGTCCTTGGTGGCTAACTATCTTCCGGATGGTTTGAACGTATTCTTCCAGTCCGAAAACGGATTGATCGGCACCGGACGGATGGCAGAAGAGGGAATGGAACAGCCGTTGCTCACGGATGCAGGTGGCCGACCCGTGACCGCGCTGCCCGGCGCGTCCACCTTCGACAGTGCGATGTCTTTCGGCCTGATCCGCGGCGGCCATGTCGACATGACCGTGCTTGGCGGCCTGCAAGTGGACGCCAAGGGCCATCTCGCCAACTGGATGATCCCCGGAAAGATGGTCCCCGGCATGGGCGGGGCGATGGACCTCGTCACCGGCGCAAAGCGTGTGATCGTGGCAATGCAACACACTGCCAAAGGGAAGCCAAAGATCCTGGAAAAATGCACGCTGCCGCTGACATCCATCAGGCCCGTTGACCTGGTCGTGACCGACATGGCGGTGATCGCATTCCCGAACGGCCGCGCTACCTTGATGGAAACTGCGCCCGGCGTAAGTGTGGCGGACGTGATCACCAAGACCGAGGCCGAGCTTGTTGTGCCTGCCAAGGTGCCGGAAATGGCGATTTGAGCTGACATCCCGGCTCGTCTGGAAGTCGAACCATGGGAGTAGCGAGATGCACGTTTTCAACGACTTCAACGAACTCAAGGCCGCTGTCGGTACCGAAGTCGGCGTCAGCGAGTGGATCGCGATAACCCAGGATCGCATCAACAAGTTCGCCGACGCGACCGGCGACGAGCAATGGATCCACATCGACGTGGAACGCGCCGCACGCGAATCGCCCGGCGGGAAAACGATAGCGCACGGACTGCTCTCGCTCTCGCTGATCCCGATGATCATTCGGGAGATCATCGGGCTGAAAGTCGTGAAAAACACGCTGAATTATGGCGCCAACAGAATTCGTTATCTCACCCCGGTCCCCGCCGGCTCACGTCTGCGGGGGCGTGTCGCCGTCACGGCAGCGGAGGACGTGCCACCTAATGCGCTGCGCGTTACCTACAAAGTCACCATCGAAATCGAGGGTGGCAAGCGCCCCGCCTGTGTTGCGGAGGTGATTGGTCAGCACTATCGCTGAACTGGTTCATGCTAAGTGCCGGATCCGACTTCGCCGTCGCGCGGTGCAGCGTCGAAAAGCCGACGGCAGGATTGATCGAGCCGCGATGCCAGTGCCGGCACTGGCGTGGCGTAGCGGGAAGGCGGCAGATAGATCGCCGGCCCGCATATGGGGAACGAGAAGGGAGTTGGCTGCCATGACCGACAGCAAAACGGCTGCGCCTTTGGATCCCGTTGTTCTGGCGGAACGATTTCAGGCGCTGGCCACCAAAAGCCAGGCTACCGTACAGGGATTCCTCGCAGATCAGCCAGACGTCGCCAATATCGGCATGGGCGATCCGGCCAAGATCGGTCAAGCCTTCTTCGAGCTGGCAACCAAGCTCATGGCGGATCCGCGGCCGGTCGTGCGCGCGCAGCTCGAGCTTTGGGAACAGAGCGTCAGCCTGTGGGCGCAGACGTTACGAAATCTGCTTGACGGCGAGCCCCTGCCGGTCAGCGCGCCGGACAAACGCTTCAAGCACCCGGAATGGACCGAAAACGCCATATTCAGCTACATCCGCGACAGTTATCTTCTTTCCGCTCGCGCAATCCTCTCTGCCGTCCGCGGCGTAAAGGGGCTTGATGAGGAGACATCCAGGAAGGTCGAATTCTATACGAAGCAATTCGTCGATGCATTGGCGCCAACGAATTTCGCAGCGACGAACCCTGAAGTGCTATCGAAGACGATTGCGACCGGCGGCGAGAACCTGCTCAGCGGCCTGACGAATTTGCTCAACGATCTGCAGCGCGGAAAGGGCCGCCTCAGCGTTACTATGACGGATATGAATGCGTTCCGGCTCGGCGAAAATATTGCGACGACGCCAGGCAAGGTCGTTTTCCAGAACGAGATGATCCAACTCATTCAGTACACGCCGATGACAGAGCACGTATGTAAGACGCCTCTGTTGATCATTCCGCCGTGGATCAACAAATTCTACGTCCTCGATCTCCAGCCAAAGAATTCGTTCATCCGCTGGTGTGTCGGACAGGGGCACACGGTCTTCGTCATCTCCTGGATCAATCCGGACGCACGTCAGCGAGGCAAGAGCTTCGAGCACTACATGCTCGAGGGCCCTATCGCGGCGATGGCGGCAATCGAGAAAGCCACTGGCGAGCGTGCAGTGAATTGCGTCGGGTATTGCCTTGGCGGAACGCTACTCGCATCGACGCTCGCTTATCTGGCAGCGAAAGGCGACGATCGCGTGAAGAGCGCAACCTATTTCGTCACGCTCGTCGATTTCGTGGAGTCCGGGGACATGTCGGTCTTCATCGACACAGAGCAACTCACGGCGCTCGAAGCGCGCATGAACGAGAAGGGCTACCTTGATGCGCAGGACATGGCGACCTCGTTCAACATGTTGCGCGCGAATGATCTGATCTGGTCGTTCGTCGTAGGCAACTACCTGCTCGGCAAGGAGCCGGTTCCATTTGATCTTTTATACTGGAATTCAGATGCGACGCGCATGCCTGCGGCCATGCACTCCTTCTACCTGCGCAACATGTATCAGGAGAACAATCTGGCCAAGCCGGGGGGCATCACTCTCGACGGCACGCCAATCGATCTACGGAAAATTACGACGCCGACCTTTATTCTGGGTACAAAGGAAGATCATATCGCACCCTGGAAATCAGCTTATCGGGCGACACAATTCTATGGTGGTCCGATTGAGTTTGTGCTGTCAGCGTCTGGCCACATGGCCGGAGTGATTAGTGCGCCCGGCTCGAAATACGGCCACTGGACGAATTCGTCGAATCCCACGACGGCCGACGAATGGTTCAAAACTGCGACCGAGCGTCGGAGTTCGTGGTGGCCTCACTGGAACGAGTGGATGATGACGTTCTCGGGTGGACAAGTCGCGGCCCGGACGCCCGGCGAGGGCTTGTCGGTCATCGAAGATGCGCCGGGATCCTATGTAAGGGTTCGCTCCGACGCATAGGCGGATCAAAGAAACACCGGCGCGTGGTACCGAGGTCGGTGTCAGCGAGTGGATCGAGATCACGCAGGATCGCATCAACAAATTCGCCGAAGCGGCCGGCGACGAGCAATGGATCGACGTCGATGTGGAACGCGCCGCACGCGAGTCGTCTGGCGGGAGAACGATCGCGCATGGGCTGCTCTCGCTGTCGCTGATCCCGATGTTCATGCAGGGGATCATCGGTTTGAAGGCCTGAAAAATACGTTGAACCAACAGGATTCGCTATCTCACCCGGTCCCCGCCGGCTCACGTCTGCGGGGGCGTGTCGCCGTCACGGCAGCGGAGGACGTGCCGCCTGACGCCCTGCGGGTCACCTACAACGTCTCCATCGAGATCGAGGGTGGCAAGTGTCCCGCCTGTGTTGCCGAGGTCATCGGCCAGCACTATCGCTGAGTTTTTGAGCAGATCAGGCCGCGCCGCGGCCTGATCGCATCACATCTATTTCAAACGGACCGTTACCCCGCCCACTGCAGCCGACACTTCAGCGCCGACTTTTGGGCCGCTGAGCTGCAAGATCACGCCATTGGCATTCTGCAATTGAACGCCTCCAGCCCCAGCCGCAACTGCACCGCCGGCTCCGATCGCGCTAAAAGTGCCTTCAATCGAAGCCGGGCTATTCAGATTGAGGGCCCGTCCGACCAGCTTAGTTGTCGAGGCTCCGATCGTGAAGCCGACGCTCATGCCCGATACGGTGAAAGGATAGCGCTTGCCTCGGAAGATCAGCACGCCCTCGCCGCCGCCGACCCCGACGATGAATCCGCCTTTCGTGAACACGACGGCAACCTGACCGGTTTCGGCCCGCGACACCGTCGAAAGGCTCGCCACCGCCACCAGACCTAGCATTGCTCCGCTCATAAGCGTTCGAACGGTTCCGGCGCGATTCTGCGTCATCTCGATCTCCAGGTTGAAATAATACGGATAACGGCAAGATGAACGCTAGAGACGCTACCGAGAGGCAGATTGATGCAGATCAAGTGCCGAAGCTGCGGTGCACAAACAGCGCTGGAAGTTCGGACGGACCGCAAAATGCGGTCTGGAGAATGCAATGAAAATATCCGCCGCATCCACCTGGAATCGGGACGCCAATCATGAACGGCCACTAAGGCCATATGCGACCTTTTGCACCTTCTGTTTCGCTACCGCTCGTCATCAGGGCATTCCGCAGCACCTCAAAAATGACCGCAGTTGACCAGCCGAATAACAGAACTCCGTTCATCGCCGTCAGTGGCCCCAGCAAACGCCAGCGCGTCACGGGCACCACGTCTCCGTAGCCTAGCGTCGTATAATTTACAAAGGCAAAATAAAATTCGATGCGATCGCCCGCTGCGGGGACAGCGCCGACAGCCGCATAGGCCAATGCCCAGACGAGTACCTCGGCAAGATGCGCGACCATCAAGATTGACACGGTCGAAATCATGACCGCTATCAAGCGAAGCGATGGATGTGGCGCTGCTATCTTGCCCACGGCACGCGTTACCTTTATCGCGGTTGCCATTACCAATGCATGGATCGCGATATTGCACGGGGCCGCCCACGAGAAATTGGCGTAACATGAGGAGAGCTCTGATTGCGTGGTTGATCAGGCGTTTCCACAGCGCAACTGCCGAAACCTACATGATCCAAGTCAATTTTGGCGTCCGAGAAGGGCGCCATCGTCAAATCCATTCCTTCTGCCTGTCTCTCATCGCGAGAGGCTGCTGTCCCCCAATGACGACGACGCCACAAAGGCCGGCTGCGAAGCCCGGCCTTTGGTATTGCCTAGCGAAGATCAGTAACGCGCGACCACCGGGCCACCGAATTTGTAGTTCAGGCGCAGAGTGACCATGTCCACATCCTGGCTGGTGCGATTGACCACAGCGGCAGCAGGCGCCGGCAGCGAGAAGGTATTGTTGGCGCTTGGCGTTGATCGTCAGTAGCACTGTGTGGTGATCTGGCCATAAGCGTCGACAACCTGCGAACAGGATGAATACGCGCCGTAAGCGGCCGCGCCGGCTGCTCCAACCGCGACGGCACGCCGCGTGGTCCTGCGGGCAACGCCGGCATAGCTCATGGGCGTGAGAGGTCGTCCGACGCGCGCTTCGGCGCTCGAGACAGGCCCGCCTTCAGACCAGTCCTTCTCGCTAAAGAACAGGCCGCCTGCTGCAACCGCAGTTGCCAGAACCAGGATCGCGGTCTTGCGTGATGAGATCGTCATTTTTTGCCTCCTACCGCCACACCTGCCGGAACTTCGTCAATATCCCTCAAGGATTCGATCGCTACTTTTTTGGCTTCGCCAGAGGGCTTAAAGGCGAACGCGTCGGCGGCCACGGCAACATCCGTCTTCCAGTCCTTGATCCTGAGCGTGTATTGAGGAGCACCGGCGAGCGCCTTGCTGGTGATCACATACTTGCGGGGTATCGGCTTCGGTCCCGCTTCCACCCAGATCTGCCAATCCGTGTCGGCGTCGCGAAAGGCGAGATGCTCGCATTCGACGCCGTCGACGACACCTTGGCCGATATGCTTGCCATCGAGCACGTTCCCCATAAGTTCGTCGTAGGAATTGGTGAGCAGCAAATCTGTGCCCGGCATCGCCGCGCCTAGTTTGGCCTGTACCTGGTCGATCATCTGGTCGACCGAACCCGACAGATCCTGCTGGACATAGGTGTTGGTGTTATTGCCAGAGAGGGTTACGGTCTTTCCATCGTACACCAGCTCGACATCAGCGTAGCCGCCGGTTCGTCGAACCCGCATCTTGTCCGGTCGGGCCAATTGCACCTGCCCGGAGCTCGTAAACTGAATCTTCTGCAAGTCCGGCGTGATGACCTCGATGTCGCTATCGAACGTCGCCGAGATGGACTTCTGACTGCCCACATAATCGGACATTGCCTTGAGGATCTGGGCGGCATCGTCCGCAGCACACGCGGTCGCACTAACCGAAAGGGCGACGCCAGCGACCACCGCAACCTTCGTGGCCCATCCGGCGACGCTGCTTCGTGATGGCTCGACCGTTGTTCGACGCATCATCCTATCCTCCCGCTGTCACACACACTCTTGTTGTTTGAATTCTTGACCTGCCGGCTTCCTTTGTCTTGATCTAAGTCAACGGAAGCCAGCTCTTCAGCAAACGCTTGTCCGCACGAAAGGAAAATCGACCGAGCAGCATGCACCGGCAGCAACGTTCGGACGACAGGCAATAATCTCTAGAACGTACACCTTGTATATTTGAGCGTCATGCCCGGAATGTCCGGGAATTGCCTATCCAAATTGTTGTCGTCGATCACTTTCAAGCTGAAACGAACGTTCTGGTTCATGATGGTGCTGGCGCAGGCCGCACCTAGCTCCAGATTGTCACCGTCCTGCTTTTTCGAGGTGATGGTGCATCGCGCGGCTTTTCCCCTGATCCGGTTTCCTTCAATGATAAAGCCCGAGCCGTAGAGGTCAGAGAGTTCGGCGAACACAACCCCGTTGCCCTTCTTTGTGAACACGAGCTTGCACAGGTCGGCCTGCGATGCCCAGGCTCCCGTCAATTCGATCGCATAGGACCGAGCGGGCAAGAGGACACCCGAGGAAAACAGCATGATGGTCATCGCTAGCAATCGACGCGCGAACATTCTCATTTCTCCAAAGGAATTGAAGCCAGATAGAGGTCAATGGCCTCCTAGCACCAGAACCTTCAGCGGCAGCACTATCGCCTGCAGGCGAATGATCAACGCATGCACGAGCGCCACTGTATCGACGATATGCAGGTAGATTCTGGTCAGAAAACCAATGTCCTTCGATTGAAGCAGGTCATGGTTGTTGGAATAGACATTGGCGATGCAGCTGCTACCCGGGGGGACATCATCCAATACTCCCGGATAGAGAGGTTCGAGGAAAGCCAGGACGGTTCCCGGCGGACCGATCTTTTGCAGCTCGGTCAGCTGATTGGACTGGATGATCTGGCCGGCGGCAATGACATCCTGCACCTTGGTGACCACAAGGGGGATGATGGTCATCGGCTTGCTGACGCAAGTCGCCTCGGCCACCATGCCGACCTTGAGTATCTGCGCCTCGATCTGGTTGAATCCTGCAAACAGCCTGTTCTCGCCCGCGGCCTCTGGGATGAGGATGCCCGCCGCCCTGGTTACAGGCGCCGGCTGCACGATGTCTCCGACCCGCAAGATGAACTGGTCAACCCGCCCGTCGACACCGGCATAGGTGACCATTTTGTCGAGCTCGACTTGAGCTGCGGCGAGGTCAGCCTCGGCGCTGGCCTTCTGCGCAGGCAGAACCGACGAAATGCGCGTTTCCGCCGATAGCTTGGCTGCCGCCGCGGCATCAACGGCTCCCTGCCGTGTCGCCACGAGCGTCTGGAGCTTTTCGATCTCGCGCGCGGCAACGATGTCGGCATTACGCTGCTGCAAGGTCGTCTTGGTCCGCAATTCATCCTGCGCCTGCCCGAGGGCGCCCTTTGCTTCATCGAGCTTGCCCTCGCTGGTCAGGATGTCGGCCTTGGCCGTTATCATCGCAGCTTCTACTTCGGCGATCTTGGCGCGAGCGGTCTTGACCGCCGCTTCCTGCCTCGTCGTGTCCATCTTGAATAAGGGGTCGCCCTTCTTCACCTTCTCATTATAGCCGACATAAACTTCCGATACCCGACCACCGACCTCGGGAAAAATCGAAATGGTTCGAAAGAGTGAGGTGACGTTGGTCGACGAGGGATGGTTGTAGAGCACGACCGTTATCAGGAGCACGGTCAATATCAGGCACGTCGTAATACCGTAGCGAAGCTCATACCAGACCGAGAAGATCGTGATCTCGTGGCCGATGCGCCTGCCCTGCACATAGCGCCGGAACAGATAGTCCGGGAGGAGCGTCAGCATCGAACACAGCATGAGTTCAAGCACGGGCGGCCCCCTTCCGATCCTGACGGGGTTGATCAGCGGGTACGGCCTTCGGCGGACTTGAATCGGGATGATCAACGACGCCGCCGGGTGCTTCCTGCCCGGCAATGGTTTCCACTGAACTTGCGATGCTCTTGAACGGCGTCAGGAAGTCGGGAATGTCGATGAAAGCCAGCAGGATCGCCGCAAACCAGAAGAGATGCTCGTGCGTAAGGAGAGCGAGCAAACAGAGCAAAGCGACGATGTCGAGCTGAACTTTCTTCGACTTGTGCGCCATTCTTTCCGGGAGCGAATGGATCGTCAGGAAGATGACGCCGGTCATCACGATGCTCGCAACGACAAACACCACCGTAACATTGAAGAGCACGTCGGTGTCGCCGGGCGCCGTGACGAAGAATGGCAGGTGGTGTGTCGCTATTGGATTAGGTGCGGCTGTCATAGGCGCTTTCTCCGCAAATACGAACAACGCTAACTACTTAAGGAGTGCGTCGATTCTCCTTCATCCGTTGATTCAAACCAACCCCAGTCGCAGCAAATCGATGCGTTCTCGGAAGCGCAATCCGGCGAACTCATTTCCGGCTCCCGTTCAATCGATAATATGATAACCGCCGTCGATGTAAATCGTATCTCCCGTCATCAGCCTCGCGCCGTCGAGCGCGAGGAACGCAACCGCCTTGCCAACGTCGTCGATGCTCACAAGACTACGCGCAGGCGCTTTAGACTGCGCCTTCGCCATCAGTTCGTCAAACTCGGGAATGCCCGAGGCCGCGCGTGTCGCCAACGGACCGGGCGAAATGGCGTGAACCCGGATGCCCTTGGGCCCGACTTCGGACGCAATATAACGGACGGTACATTCCAGCGCCGCCTTGGCGACACCCATGATGTTGTAGTTCTCGACCACCATCTGGCTGCCGTAATAGGTCATGGTGAAAAGCGTGCCGCCGTTCTTCATCAAGGGCTCTGCCAGGTGCGCCATGCGGATGAACGACCAGCATGAGACATCCATGGTCGCGAGGAAACCCTCCCGGCCGACATCGATCACCCGTCCGTGCAAGGCTTCCCTGGGCGAGAATGCGATGGAGTGGACGAGAAAGTCGAGTTGGCCCCACTCCTTGCCAATTCGCTCAAATACCGCCTCCGTCTGACCGGGAGCGCCGACATCCATGGGCATGAAGATCGGCGCTTCGAGTTCGCGCGCCAGCGGCTCGACATGCTTCTTTGCTTTTTCGTTCAGATAGGTCACGGCAAGATCAGCGCCCAGCGCGCGGAACGCCTTGGCGCAACCCCAGGCGATCGACTGCTCGTTGGCGATACCGACGATCAATCCCTTGCGGCCTTTGAGCGCCGTCGCGGTTTCCGGATACACAGGTATTGTCATGACACCCTCGCGTGCTTCTCTGATCTCTTCGACAGCAGTGACCATGTGTGCCGGGCGATCATCAGCTCCTCATCAGTCGGCAGCACGTAGACCGCGACTCGGCTCTCCGGCCGCGAGATCAGGCGCACGTGTTTTTCGTTGGCCTCCGCGTCGATCGAAACCCCGAGCCAGCCCAGCTTTGCCGCGATCGCCGCGCGTACAGGCGCGGAATTCTCACCAACCCCTGCGGTGAATACCAATGCGTCCACCCCTTGCAGGGCAGCCGCCAGCATTCCCGCAAACAGACTGGCGCGGTAAACGAAGTAGTCCACGGCAAGGGCAGCACGCGGGCTATCGCTCGTCAAAAGCTCCCTCATGTCGTTACTGATGCCCGACAGGCCCTTGAGCCCGCACTCCCGGTAGAGGAAATTCTGGACGTCGGCCGGCGCCATGCCTTTTTCGGAAATCAGATAGAGCACCACGCCCGGATCGATCTGGCCGGGCCGCGTGCCCATCGGCAGGCCGTCAAGTGCGGTGAACCCCATGCTGCTCTCGATGCTGCGGCCGTTGTCGAGCGCGCTCATGGAGGCGCCGCTGCCGAGGTGGGCGACGATCACCCGCCTCGACGCAATGTCCGGCGCAACGTCGGGCAGAATGCTCGCGATATATTCGTAGGAGAGACCGTGGAAGCCGTAGCGGCGCACACCTTCGGCGTAGAGAGCTTCCGGAATCGCGTAGCGGTCGGCTAGGGCGCCGTGGCCGCGATGAAAGGCGGTGTCGAAGCACGCTATCTGAGGGAGATTCGGGAAACGGGCCAGGATCGAGCGGATCGGCGCCAGATTGTAGGGCTGATGAAGCGGCGCCAGCGAGGTGTATTTTTCCAGCCGCGCCAGGACGTTTTGATCAACCCGGACCGGCCGATCGAAGTCCGGGCCGCCATGCACCACGCGATGCCCGATCGCAATCGGCTCGATTTTCAGCTCCTCACGCAACCATGCACCCGTTATCGAGATCCCAGCGGCGACATCGTGGATGGCTTCATTTTCATAGCTGCGGTCGATCAACACGGCGCCGTCGGCCCCGGTGGCGCGCAGCCGCGGCCGGCTTCCGACGCCATCCATCTGGCCCTTGATCTGGCGCTTCAGGCTGCCGTCCTGTCCAATCCCGAACACCTGGAACTTGACACTCGACGAGCCGGCATTGGCGACGAGGATAGTGTCCATGACACTCACGCGGCCGCTACGCTTGAGGAACGGCGGCGGGCATCGGCATAGAGCACCGCAACCGCGCAGGAGGCCATGCGACCCCGAAGCGAATCCGCGCGCGATGTGAGGATGATCGGAACCCGCGCGCCCAGCACGATGCCGGCCGAGTCGGCCTTCGCCATGAAGGTGAGATTTTTCGCCAGCATGTTGCCGGCCTCGAGATCCGGCACAACCAGGATCTGCGCCTGGCCGGCGACGGCCGACTTGATGCCCTTGATCCTGGCGGCCTCCGGGTCAATGGCGTTGTCGAACGCCAGCGGCCCGTCGAGCAAGGCCCCCGTAATCTGGCCGCGGTCGGCCATCTTGCACAGCGCGGCGGCCTCGATGGTCGAGGGAATTTTGGACGTTACCGTTTCCACGGCGGACAGGATTGCGACCCTCGGCGTGCCGAAACCGATTCCCTGCCAGAGATCGATCGCATTTTGAACGATGTCCACTTTGCATTCGAGGTCCGGGAAAATGTTGATCGCCGCGTCCGTGATGAACAAGGTCTGGGCATAACCGGGCACACCGATCACGAACACGTGGCTGATGCGCCGGTTGGTGCGCAGGCCGGTCGATTTCGCGGTCACGCTGCGCATAAGCTCGTCGGTATGAAGGCTACCCTTCATCAACAGCTCGCCCTTGGCTTCGTGGATCAGTTCAACGGCCTTTGCTGCGGCAGCTTCACTATGGCTAGCGTCGACGATTTCGAATTGCGAGATATCGAAACTGTGCTTCGCCGCCACCTCCCTGATCTTGCCCGCAGGTCCTACCAGGACTGGCTTGATGATACCGCCGGCGGCGGCTTCGCAGACGCCCCGCAACGACGCCTCGTCGCAGGGATGCACTACTAGAGTGACGGCTGCCGGCACTTGCTTGGCCGCCGCGAGCAGTCGGTCATACTTCCCTTGCGGCTGCATTTCGTCGGCCTCGACCGGAACTACGCTCATGGTTCTGCTCCCAATTGGTTCGCCTGCAACAAGGCTATGAGGCCCTGGCTCGCTCGATTGTGGGAAACCCGGCATCATTGGCCTCGAAAAGGGCTGTGACCCTTTTCAGCCGTTCGGCAACGTCACCTGAGATTTCACCGCCGGCACTCAGGACGTTGCGGATGGCCGCAAGGCCCTTACGTCGCTCGGCCGGGTCCACGGGCAGCAATTTCGGAATTGCCGAGAGCGCGGCTTCCGGCTCCAGCAGCAGCATCAAGAACTGCTCGCGCGCCATCGCCTTGAACTGCGCCAGCGTCATTCGTGAAGCATCTTCCGTCAGCCTAATTCGGCGCAGCGCGGCGATGCCGCGCTCATCGACGAACCCTCGCGCCATGCCGACGTAGATCAGGCCGCGGATGGTGCCTTCCTGAAGTCCGCCCTTGGTGATGTTGGATTTCAGTTCAGCAATACGCTTCTCCATCAGCTCTTGATGCATGAGGGATTTTCCCGGCCTTCGCGGCCGGCCGGCTTCCGGGTTAACACCGACGGCTGCCTGAAGCGCCGGCGATCCATACACGGCGAGAAACATCTGCTCGGAGAGTTTTTCCTGGCTTTCCCGCCAGCTATCCAGTGCCTTCACGATCTCGGCCGAAACCTTTTCCTGCGCGACGATGAAAGGATTGTCCGACGCCGCGGGCTTGCGCTGCTCGCGCACCGTCTCGGCGGCCTTCGCAACCGCGGGCATGAACGGATTTGCATCGGTGAACGCCTCATATGACATTCGAACCGGATGCCAGCGCTTCAGCCAATCCGCGACCTGCGGGGTGACCATGGCCTTGACCATCGGCTGTACGAATGCGCGGTAGAGCGAGAGATTGATTTCCGAGACGCGTGCCGCGGTCGCGAACCGGCGCTCCTCCTCGGGCGAATTGCCGCCCATGGCGCGGATATCATCCAGCGTCCGCTGCTCGCAGCGCATTACCCACTCGCCCTCAACGAGGTCGGAGTTCGAGGTGTCGCCGGTCTTGCGCTCGAAGGTCGCCTCGTAGAGGCCGGGCGGCAAAATATCGATCAGATCGATATTGCTGGAGAATTCATTGTGCTCCTTCTTGGCAACGCCGCCGGAGACGAAGATCCCGAGGTGGCCGACCGTCTCGTGCACCGTGTAGACGATGGTCTGGCCGAACGACCTGATCTCGTCGACATCGTCATAAAGATCGAGGATCCAGCCGAGTGCCTGCTGCGGCGGAGTGATGTTGTCGCCCTTCGAGCAGAACACCACGATCGGCGATCGGATGTTGCGAAGATCGACGGCGGTGCCGTCCGATGTCTCGATGCGGCCCGCTGCCAGGTTGTTGCCGACGAACAGCTCGTCGACGATGAACTGGATCTCTTCGGCGTTGAGGTTGACATGCCCGCCCCACCAACGCTCGAACTCAAGGTATCGCGAGGCTTCGGTGTCGACCTTGGAGTAGACATTATACTGCTTGCTCCAAAGTGTATTGGCCGGATTCTGGTTCTCAAAATTCTGCACCAGCCAGCCGCCGTCGAACTTGCCGCCGCCCATGTCGCCGGTGAGAGCCGTCAGCCAGCTTCCGCCGAGCAGACCGCCGGAGTAACGCATCGGATTTTGTCCGCGAACGCCCGCCCAATAGGACAGCGGCGCGCCGGCAAGGATGATCGGGCCGAACAATTCAGGCCTGGTCGCAGCCAAGATCATCACGGCCCAACCGGCCTGGCAGTTGCCGATGACGCACGGCTTCCCGTCCGCCTTGGGATGAAGCGAAATGACCTTCTCGAGGAACGCCGCTTCGGCGCGGGCGATATCCTCGATGGTCTGGCCCGGCATGGGGTCGGGCAGGAAACCAATGAAGTAACAGGGATGCCCTGCCTTCATGGCAACGCCGATTTCGCTGTCGGCCTTGAAACCGCCGATGCCAGGTCCATGGCCCGCACGCGGATCCACCACCACGAATGGCCGTCGCGTGGGATCGATCTCGACGCCCGCCGGCGGAACGATGCACACCAGCAGATAATTCACCGGCCGCGCCAGCGTCCGGCCGTCCATCACCAATTCCGCCTTGTAGTCGAGAACGTTAGGGACGGTTTCCGCGAGATGCTCGCGATACTGGTCGCTCCGCTGGCGCATCACGTCGAGGAACAGAACACTGCGCTGGGCCGCGTCCGTCATATATTCGATGGCGGGACCGAAAAGACCAAGGGGCGCGCTGCCCGATACCTGCTGGTTGTCGCTGGACATAATTTCGCTCCATCTTTTCGAAATTTCCTGATCCCCCAGTTAGGCGATGCAGCAAGGCACCTGTTGATCTACCTCAACAGATGCCTTGACGAGCGAGCTATTTGTGACGGCGAAGTCCCCGCTATTCCAATAGGTCCCGAAAAGCGCTCAAAAAGTGAACCTTCAGGAGTTCCATCATGGCGAACCTCGACGAACTGCTGCCAACGGCGAAAGAAATCCGGAAACAGTCCGCGCTGAAGGAGGCTGAAAAAGCCGACCAGGAGATGCGCCACTTGGCCGAAGCCGAGGCCGAAAAGCAGGCACTGATCGACGAGCTCTCCAAGCCTTCGGGGCTTTCCGAGGAAGAAAAGATCAAGCGGGCTTCCACAATCATCCAGCGCGCGGTGAGAAACGGTCTCCACGAAATTCAGGTCTATCGGTTCCCGAACATCCTCTGTACGGACCGCGGTCGAGCGATCAACCAGATGGAAAACGGCTGGGAGAAGACACTCACCGGAATCCCGCAGGAGATTTATCAGCTCTGGAAGGACTACTTGCAGCCGCGTGGCTACAAAATCGCCTACCAGATCATCGATTTTCCCGGCGGCATACCCGGAGATATCGGCGTTACGCTGAGTTGGTGATGGCGATCATTCGCGATCTCAATCGATCATTAAACAGAGCGTAGTTGGACCTCAAGGGGGCTGGTCGCGATGGCAAAGGAAGAACGTATGAAGGGCAAGCTCTATGAAAAGGAGCTGCGCAAGCTTCAGGTCGAGCTTTGCCATCTCCAGAAATGGGTAACATCCAAGGGGCTACGGGTCATCGTCCTGTTTGAAGGACGCGATGCCGCCGGCAAAGGCGGCACGATCAAGGCGCTTACCGAGAAAGTTAGCCCACGCGTATTCCGGACCGTGGCTCTCCCTGCGCCTTCCGACCGCGAAAAGAGCCAGATGTTTCTCCAGCGCTACATGCAGCATTTCCCCGCCGCGGGGGAAATCGTGATCTTTGACCGAAGCTGGTATAACCGCGCCGGCGTCGAATACGTCATGGGCTTCTGCACCCCGGGAGAGCACGAGCGTTTCCTTGAGCTTTGTCCGCAGGTTGAAAAATACATCGTGGACGGCGGCATTATCCTGATCAAGCTCTGGCTCGAAGCCGGCATGGAGGAGCAGGACAAACGGTTCGCCGCCCGGATCGACGATCCACTGCGGCAGTGGAAACTCAGCTCGATGGACGTCGAATCCTATCGGCGCTGGTATGACTATTCCAGGGCGCGTGACCTGATGTTCAAGGCCACCGATTCCAAGCATGCGCCGTGGTACGTCGTTCGTTCCGAGGACAAGAAGCGCGCGCGGCTGAACTGCATCTCGCACTTGCTGAAGACGATCCCCTACAAGCGCCTGTCGCACGAAAAGGTCAAACTACCAAAGAGATCCGACAAGGGTCGATACAACGACCAAGCCACCTTGCGTCGAATGAAGTTCGTGGCCGAGCGGTATTGAACTCTTCAACCAAGTCCGCTCCGAGCATAGTGCAGCGGCACGCTTTTCAGCTGCGGACGTGGCGAACCAGATAGAAGGGTGTGCAGGTACAAGAAAGCGGTTACCTGAGCCGCCTTCTTTGCTCGAGTTGGATTTTCCTAACCGGAGTTCACTATGGCTGAAATTAACAAACTATCCGTCGGCAAGGTGCTCGCTAAACTGCGGAGCAACGATGCGCCAAAACCCTCGAAAACCGCACAGCTTGACGAGAAAATCAGGGCTGCCGACGAAGAGATACAACGCTTGAGGGCGGCAACACGCCGCCTTAAGCCGACGTTCAAAAAGCCGCCTGCGGCGCGCTGACGGCCCCGAGGAAAGATACCGTAACGCCTTGAAAATTCTGCACTGAAAAAATCAGCGTCACGACCACAAAATGGCTGTCACGGCCATACTGGTCCAACGCATGTTGAAGCTCAAGTCAGCGCTTTCTGACGCAGATAGACGAACCAGTATACGGCGCCGACCATGACCGACCCGCCGATGATATTGCCGATGGTCACCGGAAGCAGGTTGCCGACAAAAAAATTACCCCAGGTCAATTCCGGAAAATCCGCCGGCGTCTTGCCCAAGGTCTGCCAGAACGAGTCCGGCGCACCGGCCTTGATGAACAAGCCCATCGGAATGAAGTAGACGTTCGCAATACTGTGCTCAAAACCTGCCGCCACGAATGCCGCGATCGGGGGCACGATCGTGAGTACCCTATCGACAGTCGTCCGCGCACTGAAGCACATCCATACCGCTAGGCACACCAGCGCGTTACACATGACGCCGAGTGTCAGTGCCGGAATGAAAGCCAGCGAGGCTTTCGCGTTTGCGGTGTTCAACGCGGCCAGTCCAACTGCGCCGCCGCCGAAGGTGTACTGCGTAGTGTAGAACATCAGCGCTGCGGTCAAAATCGCGCCGGCAAAATTCCCGATGAACGCAAGAACCCAATTGAGCAAAAGCGCACGTGTCTTCACCTTGCCGCTGGCCCAGGCCATGACAATGATATTGTTGCCCGTGAAAAGCTCCGCCCCTCCAATGACAACCAGTATCAGTCCGACGGAAAACACCACCCCGGTGAGAAGACGCACAACTCCGTAGGGCAAACCCGTAGACAATGCCAAATTGCCGTCAGCGGCTGTTATCGCGATGGTCCCCGCGCTGACCGTCGTTGCGAAAATTGCACCAAAGGAGATGAATGCTCCTGCCATGACGCCGAGCACGAGCAAGGTCAGGGGGTCGGTGGAGGCCCGCTTGACCCCGCTCTCTTCGGCGCGAAGGGCCATCATGGCCGGCATGATGGCGTCAAAAGTCACAGTCTGAGCCGGGGCGATCTTGTCTGGAGATGATTGTTTTTCCATTGGTCCGCCGCGCCCTCTCAGTTCGTCAGCCGCCCGCTCCCGTTCCCAAGAGAAGACCGACGATCTGAACCGCGATCACCTTCACGATGGTCATCGACGGAAAAATCATCGCATATCCAATGTCTGGACGCTCTGTCGGCGCCATCCGTGTGGAATAAACCAGAATTGCGGGATTCCCGGTCGCGCCCGATGCGACGCCAACCAGATCGTCATAGGGAATCTTCATGACGAAATGGCCCACCAGCAATACGATAGCCACTGTCGTCGACAGGACGGCGACGCCGATGAAAAGCAGTGTCAGCCCGCTTTCCGATACGGTACGGACGAACGGCGCACCCGCGTTGACCCCGACCGAGGCAAGGAACATCGCCAGCCCGAAGTTTCGCAGCACCAGATTTGCCGGCAGCGGCATCACCCATAGCATCGGGCCGGTGCGGCGCATTTTGCCGAGGATGAGAGCAACGATCAGCGGTCCACCACCGATGCCAAGCGTGACGACGCCGACGCCGGGAACTGGAATCGGTATCAGTCCAAGCAATACGCCTAGCACCATGCCAATCCCGAGCGACACATAACTGAATTCCGCGGTAGCCTTTATGGTGTCGCCAAAATACTTCCTGACTTCTTCCTTCCGCTCAGGCGGCATCAGCACGCCGACGCGATCGCCGAATTCCAGAGTGAGATCGGGTGCCGGAACAAGATCGGCGTCGTACCGCCTCACATGCAGCAGATGGACGGGAAAGCCGGCGGGCAATGGCAGGTGGGCAAGCGGCACGCCGACCACGTTGGCCTTCCCGACGAACACCCGGATATAGTCAAGATCGGCGCGATCCTTGACGATCTGGCCAGGCTCCAGTTTCCCCAGCCGAGCTGCCGCCTCCGCTATCGCGTCTTCCCGCTCGGCTATGACCAGCAACCCATCTCCGGAAGACAGCATTACGTCTCCAGCCGGGACGATGTTTTGGCCGCCCTTGCGAACCATCGTCACCTGCACGCCGCCTGGCAGGTCGCCGCTGACCTCATCGAGCTTCCGGCGGCCGAATTGCTCTCCAAGCGAGATCTCGCCCATGTGGAAACGCTGCGCCTTGGCGGGAAATTTCGGCTTCAACATCCTCGTCATGAAATAGATACACAGGATCGGACCGATCACCCCAAACGGATAGCTAATCGAGTATCCGATTGACGGTTCCTTGTTATGCATGACGTCGAGCGCTGCCTGCAAAGTGGCGGTGCTTGTCATCGATCCGGCATAGATGCCGAGCGTGTGACCCAACTTGAGCCCGTATAGGTGACCCAGTCCGAGTGCCACCAGAAGGCCTGCGATACAAGCGATCAGCGCCAGCAGATTGTATTTTCGGCCGGCAGCCCCCCTCATTCCCTCAAAGAACTGTTGCCCATAAAGAATCCCAATCCCGTACAGGAACATGATCAACCCGGTCAGACCAATCGGACCGATGATCTGGGCTTTCGGCGCAAATGCGCCAAGCGCCAGGCCGACGAATAGAACGGCGCCGACGCCGAGTGAAAATCCGCCAATGCTGATCTGGCCCACCAGATAGCCCAAACCGATAGCCAGAAAAATCGTGAGAATGGGCTGGGTCCCGATGATGTCGCGAGCAAGATCGATCATGAGAAGGTTTCCTGGCATGAATTGGGAATTTGCGACGGCCGGCTAGCGGACGTTGCAGCCGGCAGCACGGAATTGTTCGATCACGCGATTGACGAGATCGGGCGTCGGCGTCGGCGTTTCGAGGTGTTTGTAGCCGAGCTTCATCGCCTTCCATTTGAACTCGCCAAGCTGGTGGAACGGCTGTATTTCCACCCACTCGACATTCTTCATCGGGGCGACGAACCGCGCTATTCCATCAACGTTTGCCGGATCATCCGTAAATCCCGGCACCAGCGTAAATCGCACCCACACGCGCTTGCCGAGCGCGGCGAGCCGCTCGGCAAACTGCAAGGTCGGCGCCAGTTCCCGACCGGTGACGTTGCGATAGGTCTCCGGATTCGAGCTCTTGATGTCGAGCAAGACGAGATCGAGATTGGACAGGTATTTGTCGCCAGCCTTGGCGCCGAGATATCCGGACGTCTCAATGGCCGTATGAAGGCCCATCTTCTTGGCCGCAGCCAATATCCGCCCGGTGAAGGCAAGCTGCACCATCGGCTCGCCGCCCGAGATGGTCAGGCCGCCATCAAGCGCGCGCAGCGCGGACGCAAAGCCGCCAAGGCGGTCGATAACCTGTTGTGCCGAGACGTAGGTGCCGTCCTTCAAGTGCCAGGTATCGGGGTTATGACAATAGGAGCAGCGCAGAAGGCATCCCGAGACGAACAGCACGACCCGCAGGCCGGGCCCATCGTAGCGCGATGCGGTCTCGTAGGAATGAGCGTATCCGAATTCGCCGCCGGTCTCTTCCGGCGGCTGGCTTTCATCCGGCGCGTCGGGGGAAATTCCGACGCGCAGATCATGCCGGCTGCCAGGCTCCAGCGTTCCAAGGTGTGACATCGCGCTCCCCCTACACCTTTCCGTGGAAGGTGCGGCTGATGACGTCCTGCTGCTGCTCACGCGTCAACCGGATAAAGTTGACGGCATAGCCGGATACGCGGATGGTGAGTTGTGGATATTTGTCGGGATTCTTCATCGCATCTTCGAGCACATCCTTGTCGATGACGTTCAAATTCATGTGGAATCCGCCGTGGTCGAAGTAGGCGTCAAAGGCCTTGGACGCCGCATCAAGTAGCTCGCGCTCGGATAGATGCGCCTTCTGCGGCGCGACAGAAACGGTGTAGCTGATGCCGTCCTGTGCATCGCCGTAGGGCAGCTTGGCGACCGAGAGACAGGAGGCAAGCCAGCCATGGCTGTCCCGGCCATGCATCGGGTTCGCTCCCGGTCCAAACGGCTCGCCCTTCCGCCGCCCATCCGGGGTGTTTCCGGTGGCCTTGCCGTAAACGACGTTCGAAGTGATCGTCAGCACGCTTTGCGTATGCGTTGCGTTTCGATACGTCGGGTGCTTGCGGATCTCCTGCATGAACTGCGTGACGAGGCCGGCCGCGATGCCGTCCACCCGATCGTCGTTGTTGCCGAATTGCGGCACTGCCGCCTTGCCTTCATTGCGGTAGTCGACGGCGAGGCCGCTGTCGTCGCGGATGACGCGGATCTTCCCGTATTTGATGGCAGCGAGACTGTCGGCAACCACCGACAGGCCGGCGATGCCGAAGGCCATCGTCCGCAGCACGTCACGGTCGTGCAGCGCCATTTCGAGCCGCTCATAGAAATACTTGTCGTGCATGTAATGGATGCAGTTCATCGCATGGACATAGGTGCGCGCGAGCCAATCCATCGTGATGTCGAATTTTTCGCGTACCTCGTCGTAATCGAGGAATTCACCGGTCAGTGGCGGCGTAGCAGGTGCGATCTGTTCGCCCGAGATTTCGTCGCGGCCGCCATTGATCGCATAGAGCAGCGCCTTCGCAAGATTGACCCGCGCACCGAAGAACTGCATCTGCTTGCCTAGCCGCATAGCCGACACGCAGCACGCAATGCCGTAATCGTCGCCCCAGTAGGGACGCATCAGGTCATCGTTCTCGTATTGCAGCGATGACGTATCACGGCTGACCTTGATGCAAAACCGCTTGAAGCTTTCCGGCAGGTGCTTCGACCAGAGCACCGTGATATTCGGTTCCGGCGCCGGTCCTAGATTTGTCAGTGTGTGCAGCATGCGGTAGCTGCTCTTGGTCACCAGCGGACGCCCGTTCAGATCCATTCCGCCCACGCACTCGGTGGCCCAGTAAGGATCGCCGCTGAACAGCGCGTCATAATCCGGCGTGCGGAGGAAGCGAACGATACGGAGTTTCTGAACCAGTTGGTCCCAGAGTTCCTGCGCGCCGGCCTCGTCGAGTGCGCCCTCGTGCAAATCGCGTTCGATATAGACGTCCAGGAAGCTCGAGATACGGCCGATCGACATCGCCGCACCGTTGGCCTCCTTGATCGCTCCCAAATAGGCGAGATAGGTCCACTGCGCCGCTTCCCGCGCGTTCGCGGCCGGCCGCGAAATATCGCAATCGTAGAGTTTCGCCATCGCAGCAAGATCACGCAGCGCACGCATCTGCTCGGCGAGCTCCTCGCGCGAGCGGATGATTTCGTCGGTCGGCCACATGTCGTCGATCTGCGCACGTTCCGCGCGCTTGACCTCGAGCAGGCGGTCTGTTCCGTAGAGCGCAACCCGACGATAGTCGCCGATAATCCGGCCGCGGCCATAGGCATCGGGCAGGCCGGTGATGATCGAGGACTTTCGGCACTTCATAATTTCGGGCGTATAGGCGTCGAAGACGCCGTCGTTGTGGCTCCTGCGATACTTGGTGAAGGCCTCGTGGACCTGCGGATCCGGCTCGAAGCCGGCCGCCTTCAGTCCCGCCTCGACCATGCGCAGGCCGCCGAATGGAAAAATGGCTCGCTTGAACGGCTGATCGGTCTGCAAACCGACGATCACCTCATTGTCGCGATCGATATAGCCCGCCTTGTGCGCGAGCACCGTCGAAGGCGTTTTCGCGTCGACAGCGAGAACCCCTTTTTTCCGCTCGTCCTGAAAATAGGGCTGCAGCTTCGCCCAAACCGCCTTGGTTCGGCTAGATGGTCCGGCGAGGAACGTCTCGTCGCCGGTATATGGCGCAACGTTGCGAACGATGAAGTCGCGCACGTCGATCGTGTCGCACCAATTGCCGTATTTGAAATCGCGCCAGCAACGATCGTTACGAAGGTTCTTTGAAAGTCCGGCTGTACCTTCCATGGCACTCTCCCAATCGTTCGCTGCTTTTGTTGCGTTCCGAGCGGCGGCAACGCACCACCAGCAGACGTCTTCCATGGTGCAAGGTATTGATCTGAAATCAATGGAAGGTCGCCGCTAGCTATCTATCATCGAGGGCGTGTCAGTGAGGCGACCGGGAGACGGACCATGATGAGCCGTCTGGCTCTATTGATGATCTCGGTCTTGGCCGTTGCCGCCAATGCTTCGGTGTCCCCGGCCGAGCCGATCGCAACGCCGGGTGAGACGCCGCCCGTGTTGCAGGAAGAGACCTGGGTCCTACCGCTGGCGCTTCCATCGATCGCCTATGTCATTCGACCTGCCGGAAAAGGGCCGTTTCCCCTGGCGATCATGAACCATGGAGTAGCCATGGACCCCAAAGAACGCAGCTTCTTTCCACTGATCGAGTTTCGAGATGCGGCACTCTGGTTCGCCCGCCGCGGCTATCTCGTTGTCGCGCCCGCGGGACCAGGTTATGGCGCCGCCGGACTCGATATCCCGGAGCGTGGTCTCTATGGCGCCTTCTTCTCGAAGATCGGAAAATGCACCAACCCCAATTTCCGGGACGCCGGGCTGGCGATCGCAAGGTACGATCTTTCGACGATCCGATATCTGACGGAACAGGGGCTGATTGTGCCCAATCGAACCATCGTCGTCGGGCAGTCGGCGGGGGGCTGGGGATCCATCGCACTCGCAAGCCAGAACCCATCCGGCGTCAAGGCGGTCGTCGTTTTCGCTGCTGGTCGCGGAGGACGCGTTGACGGCAAGCCAAACAACAACTGCGCTCCTGGGAAGCTGGTCGCGGCCACCGCCGAGTTCGGGCGAACCGCACGGGTCCCGATGCTCTGGATCTACACCCGCAACGACAGCTATTTCGGGCCCGACCTGTCCACCCGCATGCACGAGGCATTCGTCAGCGCCGGCGGCAACGCCGAGTACCATCTGCTGGATCCTTTCGGAACCGAAGGCCACTCCCTGATCGATGCTTCCGAAGGCGTGAGAATTTGGTCTCCGCTCGTCAGCCAGTTCCTGGAACGGCAACAATGATCTACGAGGAAGCAATATGGGAGTAAGGCGAAAATCCTCATGGGTGACGCTGCTTGCCCTCGTTCTGGCGGCGGCGCCGCAACTGGCGTCGGCGGCACCGCTGACGGCACCAAAGGAAGATTCGCCGCTTCCTGATCCGGAAGTCGCACCGCGCGGGCGTCATGCGCCACGAGACATCAAATATTCTCCATGGCGCAAGCTGTGCTTCAAGGCGCCGGGAAAGGATTTGCTCTGCCGAACGACGATCACCGGCACGTGGGACACCGGACAGATGGCGATCCGCCTCGACGTGATCGGGCGGGAAGGAAGCGCTCGCATTCAGATCCTGCTTCCGGTTGGTCTTTATCTTCAGGCGGGTGTCAAGCTGCGGCTCGGGGACAATTCAGGCGACATCCACCTTCCCTACTCCTGGTGCTTCTCGAATCTTTGTGTTGCTGCGGCACCAATCAGCAAAGCTGCGATCGCAAGGCTCGCAGAAGCGCGGACCATCGCAGTGGAGGTTCTGGATACAAACCTGGTCGCGCTTGAGGCGATAATTCCGACAGATCAATTCGAATCTGCCCAAAGGGGGCCCCCCGCAGAGACTTTCGAACAGATCATCGATGAGTAGCGAGTACTTGGGAACATCTGCTGATTTTCATTCGGCCTGAACACATACGACGCGAAGCGGACTGCGATCTTAATGATCTGTCGTCGAAGCAGGTGATCAGTCGAAGTGCGGAAACTGTTTGACCGGAATTATCTCCAGGTCAAAAACGTCTTGCTTCTGCGCGTTGTCGTCGACCATTGCTTGGGCCTCCTCGATGCTTGGCGCGCTGAGGACCGCGAAGAAGCCCGGCTCGCCGCCAACTTTGTAGAAGACGGACGACAGAACCCCGTTCCGAATCAAATCCCAAGTCCCAGGATCGAGGCGCTGTGTAAGGTGAGAGATGAGCTGAGCCCGCTTTACGCCCGCCTTCGGGCGACTATTTATCATGAAAATCATGGTCTCATTCCTCCACTGCATCCGGCATGAGATGTGTCAGCCAACCAACGACAGATTTGTGAAGGGAGCAATAAATCTGGCCGTGGAGAGCGGGCTGCAGTGACTATTTCTCGATGTGCCACGATCCATTCCAGTCCCGTGGCGGCGGGTTTGCCTTGAGGCTTTCGATCCGCTCGATCAGCGTCATCGATGGACCGTCGCCGGGTAGTGCTTCGAGCGATGCGTCAAGCGCGCGAAGCGCATCGTCCCACCGCCTTTCCCGGTAGGACGCGGGTCCTTCGAGATAGCTGTCCCGCAATGCCTGCTGTTGCGGCGTGAGTTCCCCCTCGCGTCCAAGAATCTCGAAAATTACCTCCGGGCGCGTCTGGCCGGCCACCACCACTCGATCGATCTCTCGAACTCAATCGCTGTGGCTGCCGCGGCAACGGTTCGCCCGCAAACCAGGTTGCGGGTGCCATACGCCTTGTTCGCGCCTTCCAGCCGCGAGGCGAGATTCACCACATCGCCCATCACAGTGTAGCTCATCATCACATCGGAGCCGATACTGCCGACCAGTGCCTCGCCGGTCGCAACACCGATCCGCAGATCGCATTTTTCCATCGGCGTGCCCAGCACGCCGAGCAATTCGGGGATTTCCCGACGCAACGTTTCGATACGTTCGACCATCTCCATCGTAGCGAGACACGCAAGGCGGGCATGGTCTGGCTCGCCGACGAACGGAGGGCCCCAATAGGCCATGATGCCGTCACCGATATACTTGTCGATGATCCCCCGGTTGGCCCTGATCGGTTCGGACATGATTGAGAGGTAGCGGTTCATGACCTTGACCAGACCCTGCGGTGTCATGCCCTCGCTCAGGCTCGTGAACCCCTTCAGGTCGCAGAAAATGACAGTCATTACCCGGCGCTGACCTTCAGCGGCCGTCAATTCCGGGCGGTCGATCAATCCTTCCACGACCCGTGGATCAATGTACTTGCCAAACGTCTCCCGGACCCGCTGATTCTCGCGCAATTGCATGACCATCCGGTTGAACGCAGAAGCCAATTGTCCAATCTCATCTCCGGTCGTTACATCGATGGATCGATCGAGATGTCCTGCCTCGACCGCGCGAGTACCATCGAGCAATTGGCGGACAGAGCGAATGATTCCGCCGCTGACAAGATTGGCGAAGATCAATCCGACAATTGCGGCAAGTACCGTCACGATCGCGGATGTCAGGACCGCCTGGGATTGTTCCGACCTGATCGTTGCGATGGCACCAAATCCTACCTTCACCATCTCGGTGCGAAGCACTTCGATTTTTTCGTTCAACTCGTCCCGCAGCGCGTCGGCGCGCGCAAGGCTATGTCTCGCTGCTTCGAAATCCCGCGCCTCTAGCTGCGAGACCAACTCCACCGATACTTCCTTGAGGTAGCGGCGCGCATCAGTCATGAGACTGTCGATCCGGCTATCGATGCGCGCCAGCGCGGCGTTATCCGAAGGAGTGCTCTTGTCATCGATGATGGCATTGATGAACCTGTGCGCTTCCTGCGCCTCACGTTCCACTTCGGCGCTTTTTGCCTCATACGAATCCTTGCGAGCCTTGAACCCGCTCTCATCGGGGGGTTCCTGCATTTTCGCTATCACCATGCGGCGAAGCGCGAGCGCGCGCTCAAGCGACAGAATATTGATCCGCATTAGACTCGCATTGGCCGGAATATACCGTTCAGTCAATTCATCGAGCAGGTGGCCTACCCGCCCAACCATCACCATCGACAGGAGCGAAGTTGCCATCATGAGGAAGACCAGTCCGACGGCGATCGAAACAATCCGCCGCTTGATCGACTGCTTGATCATCGATCCAGAGAATTTCTTCAATTATGAAAAGTCAGAATATTTGAAATGGGCCGCTCCTCCGTCAACTGCTCAAGCCGCAATATCGCTGGAAAGCACGGTATCGAGGGTCGCGGCGCGGTAGAGCCCTCCGACTTTTTGCTCGAGCCCGTCGGCTCGCAGTAGATCCCGCGCCGCCCCATGGGCGCCAACGATGCGCAAGATAATGCCGCGGCGAGTGAGTTCGGCGTGGAGCTCGTGCAGCATGCGGGAGCCGGCGAGATCGAGATATGGTGCGGCGGAAAGATCGCAGACGGCCAGGCGGATGACGGCGGGCGCGGCCATTTCGAGCCGGCTCAGGACTGACTCCAGGACAGCATCGGCATTGACGTAGATCAGCGACGCCTCAGGACGAAATGCGATCGCGTCTGTCAGCGGCTCGTTCTCGGGATGGCGGTCGAGGTCGGAGTAGCTGTTAGTGCCGGGCACACGACCAAGGAACGCAACGTGCGGGCGCGACACCCGTGCGAGCAGCAATAGGATGGAGGCCGAGGCGGCAAGCAGAATGCCGTCAAGTATTCCAAGCAGCAGCACAGCGACGAGAGCGATCGTTGCGGCAAGGAAGTCCAGCCGGCTCAGCTTGAACATGCGAAACAGGGCTGGAAAATCCAGCAACCCGTATATAGCGGTCAATACGACCGCGGCCAGCACCGCCTTCGGCAGGTTCTCAAGCAGGCCGGTCAGAAAGAGCAGGCACAGCGCAAGGGTGATCGAAGCAAAGACAAGCGCCAGCGACGTGCGTGCACCGGCCTTGTCGTTCACCGCGGATTGCGACAGACCGCCGGCCACCGGATAGCCTTGCCCCAACGCCGCTGCGAGATTGGCCACGCCGATACCAAGGAGCTCTTGCCTTGGATCCAGTGCGTATCCGTGCTTTGCCGCAAAGGTGCGGGCAGCGGATACGCCCTCAATGTAGGCCAGCAAAAGGCAGCCGGCGGCCAATGGAACGATACCCTCGACATCCCTCAATCTGAGGGCCGGGCCAGCCAGGGAGGGTAAGCCTGCCGGAATTTCCCCTGTGATTGGCACCCCAAGCGCGGGTAGCCCGAGCACGGTGGCGGCAATGATCGCCAGTATTACCACGCCAAGCGCAACGGGCTTTCCAGGCAAAAGGCGTTCGCCGAGCACGATGAGCCCGATCGCGACGACGCCGACGATGAGAACGAGATATTGCACCTCACCGAGCTGCCCGGCCAGCAGGAAAGCACGTTCGAAGAAGTTGTGGCCGCCGCCTTTCACGCCAAAAAGGCTCGGCAGTTGGGTCATGGCGATGGTGAGGCCGGCGCCGGCCTTGAAACCCACCAAAATGCTGTCGCTGATCAATTTCACCAGCACGCTCAGCCGCAATAGCCAGGCAAACAGGCTGAGTGCCGCCACCGTGAAGGCAGCAAGACTGGCGATCTGCGCATAACGTTGCACATCTCCCTCAGCCATCGCCCCCACTGTGCCTGCAATCATGAGTGAGATCGCGGAAGTTGGTCCGATGGCGAGCTGGCGCGAGGATCCAAACAGCGCGTAGCCGATACCACCCAGCAGATAACCATAAATGCCGACCTGCGGCGGCAAGCCTGCTAGGCCCGCATAGGCAAGGGAAACCGGAATGGCATAGGCCGCCAAGGTTATCCCGGCGACGATATCGCTGGGCAACCAGGCCGCGCGGTATTCAGCCAACCACCGGGCCGGCGGAAACCACCAAAGCCACGTCGATCCCTTCTGACGTTCAGTCGTATCCGTCATGCGAGCCCAAAGCCATGAAATGCTTAGATTCTGAATATGGGCCCAACGTCGGGCTCGCTTGATTCAAATCAACATATTTGAGCCATTTGATCCGAAGCTGGAAAATAGTGGAGCGACCAAACCGAACAGAATTGCCAGATGATTTGGAATCAACTGTACGGTCTGAGGAGCTATCTTAAGTCGTCGCTTTGGGTTGTTCCATTTATCGCCATTCCGCTTGAGCTCGTCGTCACACGATTCCTGCACTGGCTTGACGGCTGGCTTGGATGGACCCTCCTGGGCCTTAGCGTGACCGGCGCGCAGGCGCTGCTCCAGGTTTTCGTCACGGCAACGCTTTCGTTCGTGGTCTTCACGTTCGGCTCCCTGCTGGTCGCCATTCAGGTCGCCAGCGCGCAAATGACGCCTCGAATCATCGCAACGACGCTGCTGCGCAATAATGTCGTCAAATACACCGTCGGCCTCTTCATATTTACATTAATGTTCGCGCTGAGCGCGCAAAACAAGATGGAGAAGGAGGTCCACCAGTTGGTCATGCTCGTAGCCGCTCTGCTTGGCATCCTTTCCTTCGCCGCGTTCTTCTATCTGATCGACTATGCATCGCGCTTGTTACGCCCCATCAGTATCCTGGCGCATGTCGGTAGCGCCGGACTCGCGGTCATTGAAAGCGTTTATCCCGATCAAAGTGTCGGCCCGGACGCCCGGCGGGACGAACGTCTCCCGTTCGAGCCTCCCGATCGCGTTATTCAACATCAGGGAACGTCGGACATTGTGCTGGCGATCAACCTCAAAACGCTTATGGCCAAAGCGGAAAAGTCAGACGGCGTCATCGAATTCGTCCCGCAGGTGGGCGATTTTGTCGCAGTCGACGAGCCTCTGTTCAACCTCTACGGCGGCGCCGGCTCGATCGACGGGGAAACGCTGCGTGCGGCGGTCGCGTTCGGATCGGAACGCACAATCGACCAGGATCCCACCTTTGCGTTCCGCATCGTCGTCGACATTGCGCTTAGGGCCTTGTCGGCGGCGATCAACGATCCGACGACGGCTGTGCTCGCGATCGACCAGCTCCACCGCATGCTGCGAACGGTCGGCAAACGCCATTTGCGCACCGACGAAATACGGGGAAAATCCGGAGAGTTGCGCATGATTTTCCGGACACCCAATTGGGAAGATTTTGTTCATCTGGCTTTCAGCGAGATCCGCGCCTGCGGCTCGAAAAATCTGCAAATTGTCAGAAGGCTGCGGGCGATGATCGACAACCTGATGCAGACATTGCCGGCACACCGTCATGCAGCGCTGCTTCAAGAGCTAAGTCTGCTCGATCGCGAAATCGATAAGCATTTCGTCTACCCGGAGGAACTTGCGCTCGCGCGCATCGCGGATGCCCAGGGTCTCGGAGGGCATTCCGGAAAGCCCAGGCACTGAATGCATCTGCAGGCACAGCTTGCAGCTCATTTACGGCGGGGTGAGCTTGGAAAGGGAAAGGCATGGCGGATCTGCTTGAAAAGCTGCTTGGCCTGACGATCGCGGTCTTCATGGCCGGGAGCCTGCTCGAAATGGGCCTCAAGCTCGATTTGCAACGAGCCGGTCATGCGCTCCGCGATATCCGCTTCATGGTCGCGGCGCTCTTCTGGAGTTTCGTTGCCGGCCCGGCACTGGCAATGCTGCTGGCGAAGGGACTGCCTCTCGCTGAACCCTACGCGCTCGGCCTCATCCTTCTGGGTCTCGCACCGTGCGCGCCATTCGTGCCGCTGCTAGCGGAAAAGGCCGGAGCGGACTTGAACTATGTCGCCGCCTATCTGCTGTTGGCCGCGCTTGGAACGTTGATCATCCTGCCGATCATGATCCCAATTCTCGCGCCGCAGCTCACCGCGGACTCCTGGACGATTGCCCGGCCGCTGCTGTTGTTCATCGCGTTGCCGCTGGCGGTCGGCATCTGCGTCCGGCTTGTCGCCCGCACAGTCGCCGAAAAATCTCATCCGATCGTGAAGAAAATCACAGGCGTCGACATCATCCTGATGCTCGGAATCGTCCTGCTGCTGTACTGGCGCGACTTCCTGAGTGCGGTCGGAACCTATGCGATTGGCGCTCAGATCCTTTACTATTGTCTGCTCGCTGCCGCCGCCTATAGCCTTGGCTTCGGCCTCTCGCGCGAGAAAAAGAACACGCTCGCGCTGGGTCTCTGCACCCGTAACGTGGGCGCCGCCATCGCACCGCTGCTGTCGGTTTCCAATTCCGACCAGCGCGCGACGGTGATGTGCGTGATGGCGGTTTTCATCACCCTCGGTGTCGGATTCGCAGTAGCGTACTTGCTCGGAAGCCGGAACCCCGCCAACAAGCCTGCTCACGGTGGGGGATAGCGACCAATAGCTCGTCAGTCTGCACAAGCGGCAGGAGGTCAAAGTGAAAACGGTCGAGATAATCTATCGCTACGAGGCGCGAGACGTTTCGGCACGACCAATGCCATCGGACAGCAACGCGGCAATGCTTAGGCTCGATGACGGCAATCGGGGTTTCGCGGCGCTTCTCGACCACGTCAAGGACGAGACGGGCGTGATCCAGCAGATCATCCCGGTCGACGCGCGGGATCTAGGTTTTGCGCCAGGCGGCCCCGGCGCGCCAAAGCAGCGTCCATTTGCCGCCGTCCTTGGCTGCTCCGACGCCCGTGTGCCAATCGAACTCATCTTCAATGAGGGACCGAACGATCTCTTTGTTATCCGCGTGGCCGGTAACGGCCTTGGAACAGAGGTGCTTGGCAGCCTGAAATATGCCGTGGAGCATTTGGGGGGCACGTTGAAGCTCATCGTCGTGCTGGGACACAGTGGCTGCGGGGCTCTGACCACGGCGGTGGACGTGTTCCTAAATCCCGCCAATTACCTGGCACTCGCCACAAAGCACTCGCTTCGGACTATTCTCGACCGCTCACTTGTTGTCGTCCAGGCGTCGGCCAACAAGCTTTTCACGACGTTCGGGCCGGATATCACGCGCCACCCGGGATACCGGCAAGCGCTGATAGAGGGATCGATCGTCACCAACGCGGCCCTTGCGGCCTATTCGATACAACAAGAGTTTGTCGCCGATGATCTGACTGAATTACGGGCAGTCTACGGCGTTTACCTTCTCGAGACTCGCGAGGTATGGGCGCCCCGGCTTGGTGACACCAAGGAAGTCGGCTTGGCTGCGGCTCCCGCCGACCTCGCCGGATTTGCCGAACTCGGCAATGCCGTCATTCGATCGGATCGCATTGCGTCATATCTGAAATCAGAAAAATAGGCGTTTTCAGGAGTTGCGTGCGTTGCCGTTCAGGTCCAGCTCTACGTGCACGACCCCTGCGCCACCCTTCCTTTGCACGCCAAAGCCGCATTTGCGGAACAGCGCGAGCATCGGGGCGTTCTCCGGCAATACCTCCGCAACCAGTTGCTGAACCCCGCCCGCGCGCGCGACCAAGATGAGGTTGCGGAGCAACGCTCCACCGATACCCTTCCCCTGGTATTCGTCGACGATCGCGAAGGCTAGCTCGGCTTTGCCCGGCTGCGAAACGATATAGCGGCCGGCCCCGATGATGGTGGCGTGCCCGCCGTCACCGATAACGGCGGCCAGAGCGACGTGCGTCACGAAATCGACGTTGACGAAGAAATCGGTCTCCTTCTCGGTAAAGCCGCGCTTGGGACCAAAGAAGCGGCGATACAGAGATTGCGCACTGACGCGCCCGACAGCCGAAAGCATTGCGCTGCGGTCATCGGGTTGGAGAGCACGAATTGTGATAGACCGTCCATCGCGCAACGTCTCACGCGTGGAAAATGTAGCTGCCTTGGGCATCGCAAACCCTCCACAACACGTCGTTCCTAATCAAGTTTGCGAAGGATTCCCTGCTTTTCGATCAGCCATTTTGGTTGCGGCGTGAGCGACGGAACCCTGCTCGCGAACGCGAGAGAGCAACGGCCAGCGCCGCAGCAGGTTGATCTACCTCAATGCACCTGCCGAGCCTGGCGTCTTGCTAACATGAGCCTCTGGCCTAAGCCATCCAATGGCCTAGGCCGTTGTGGCACAACGCCAATCAATTGCCAGCTTCAATCTGCGCCAGCGCGATGCGATAAAACTCGTCCATCTTCTGGGCGGCCTGCTGCTTCGAGATACCCTTGGGCGCGAGGTCTTTCAGTACCCTGCGCAAGATCTCGTCATTGGTTTGACTCTCCAGGTCCGCCGTGACGAGTTCATTCGCATAGGCGACTGCGGCATCTCCTGTCAGACCAAGCTGCGCAGTAACCCAGTTGCCCAGCATCTTGTTGCATCTTGCGGTGGCCTTGAACCGTAACTCTTCGTCGTGCATGAACTTGGCTTCAAAGCCCTGTTCGCGTTTATCGAAAGTTGTCATAATGCCGGTCCTCATTGCATCCGAGTTTGTGGCGCGCGCCTAGAACGCGGTGGTGGGTGCCAAAGTTGTATGGATGGACTTGTAGTGGTCCAGCAGTGCAACGGCGCGATCAAGCTCATCGCCTGCCGGTTGTTTCTCCAGACCTTGCTGTATCTCCTCAATCTTGGATCTGAGCGCGGCAAGGTCAAAATCTTCAATGGGTGAGGCGGCATCCGCCAGGATCGTGAGCTGCTCGTCCGAAAATTCAGCCAAGCCTCCCAAGACCACAAATTTTTCGCTGACGTTCCCAGCCATCGCCGTCACGATCCCCGGCCGAAGCACTGCAACGATCGGCGCGTGGCCAGAAAGGACGCCGAAATCGCCCTCAAGACCGGGCAGGTCAACCTGATCGACCTGGCCGGAAAACAACAGGCTCTCAGGCGATACAAGGCTCAGCTGAAAGGTTGGCATAGCGCTTTCCTCCGACTTGTTCGGCGCCACCGATCCGCCTCAACAGCCGCGGCAGATATTCTTGATCTTAGCGTCTAAACGAGAATTTTCCACCTCGAGCATATCGACAACCTGACCCGGCTGCGATTGAGATGCCGGGGTTGCTGCCGCGGAGGGCCTGGCCCTGCTGGCTGGTGGCGCGACCTTGTCGTAGCAAGCGAGGCGATCGCTGGCCTTCGCGATCGACTGGCATTCGGCAGTTTGAGCGATCGCTGGTTCGCAAAATGTGGATAGGGCGATCAATAGCGCGAGAGATCTCATCCCTCTCCTCCAAAGGTCTGCAAAGATTTGCGGACATTGCCGCTTCGGTCCGCACACCCTTCCAAACGCACGGAAATCTCCGTCTTTGCTTGATCTGGATCAATTTAATGCTGCCTCGATCGCTAAACGTGAATATGGGAGGCTCGGGGATGGCAGAAGGCCAACCTGAGCGGGATCGAGTTTACCCCTGAGTGAATCGCCATTTTGAAAATTCTTGCTGTGCGCGAAGGGCGAGCGCCGAAAGCCGAATGTTGATCCACATCAAGCGTCGCGCGAGCCGGCGGAAGATGATGACCTTCCAAAAAAGGGAGGTTGTCATGAAGCAAGTCACCTTCAGACGAATGTTTTTTAGCGCAGCCGTTGTCGCCTGCGGAGTAGCCGGTTCGGTTGACTGGTCGCAGAGCAACGGGCTTTCGTTGTCCGTCGTCAGCGCGCAAGCACGCGTGGGGCGACCGCTGACCCCGGTGAGCGTTGCCGGGGTGGCACGCCGATGGAATGCAGAGCGGGCGGCCGGCTGGTGCTGGCCACTCGCTCTCTGCTCATCGCGGTAAACGATGATTGATTCCCGCGATGAGCTTAGGCTCGGGTCACTCCATCGCAATCTGGACACGACTCACGCTGGCCGACAATTCCACCCCGACCTTGACGCCCTGCAATTGGAGAATCACTCCATTGGCATTTTGCAGCGTGGCGAGCCGGTCATCCAGGAGGATCGATCATGCCCGGAAAGATCGACGATTTGCTGCCCGACGCGGGCGAACTCCAAAGACGTGCAAAATTTGAGAAAGCAAAGAAGGTTGATGAATATGTGGACCTTCTGGCTGAAGCAGAACTGGAGAAGAGAGCTCTCATCGAGAGCCTCGGGAAGAAGAAGCCGGGCATTTTCGAAGAGCGTACGGTAAAGCTTGCTTCAGCAATAATTAAAAGGGCCGCCCAAGGCGGAAACACCGAAGTTCAAGTTTACCGGTTTTCGAATTTGCTTTGTACGGACGGCGGCCTGGCGATCAGTCAAAATGCTGCGGGATGGGAAGATACACTTGCCGGAGCGCCACAGGAAATCTACCGGCTTTGGTCGGATTATCTGCAGCCGCGTGGCTATCAAATTCGATATGTGATGCTTGAATTGCCGGCAAGCTTCCCCGAAAATATCAGTATCGTCGTAAGCTGGGGCGATGATCGTCTATGGCGCAGATCGTAGGTGCCGGCTCGCGCGATCCTATGAAAGACTGGCCGACGCCTTTTCAATCGGATCGATAAGCGACTGCGCCGGGAACGGTTTTGTCAGATAGGCCGAACAACCGGATTCCAGCGCGGCGGCGCGCGTCGCTTCGCTGTCATTGCCCGTTATGAATATCACCGGCACGGAAATACCGCGGGATTTCAGTTGCTGCCTCAAATCAATTCCCGAACTATCCTGCAAATTCACGTCAAGCACGATACAAAACGCATCTTCGAGATTTGCCTCACTCTGGAATGCTTCAGCAGAATCAAAAAGGACGGCATTAAAGCCGTATTCCCTCAAGAGGCGTTTGAGACCCCGGAGCATGCCAGGATCATCATCGACAACAAAAACGGCCTTTCGCTTCGACAAGAATGAGGACCTTCAAATTGTATACGGTTTGGTCAACGGCGCTCGCATCAGAGAGGTGCTTGGCCGTATTGCTGCGCCAGGCAATCACTCAGCTACCAAGAGCCGCCGGAGCAGTAAGGTGCTACTCCTTCGTCCTCGATCTTCATATTGTCCTCAGGGACAGGCCGGAATGTCCGGTAGCGGACGTCAGCTGCGGTTCTTGTTGGTCATCTCAAACATGCCGAGGCGTTCCGCTGTGGAGACCAGTTCCGCCAGAGTTTGAGCCTTCATTTTCTCCATCACCTTCTGACGATGAGCCTTTATCGTGCGTTCCGTCGTCCCCAATTGGGCTGCGATTTGCTTGTTTATCCTGCCCCGGACGACGAGCTCGAAAACCTGTCTTTCCCGCGGGGTCAATGACGTTATGAGGGCGCGCTGGATATCCAGCCTGCCCCGCCGGTCGCGAACGGTTTGATGATTTGCCAGCGCGCGCTCAACCGCCCCCAGCAGCTGATCGGACGACACCGGCTTGGTGAGAAAATCCTGCGCTCCAGCTTTGATTGTCTGCACAGTGGTCGGAATATCACCATGACCGGTGAGAAACACGATCGGCAAGGTTAAGTTGAGATCGCTAAGGCGGGCCTGTAAATCTGGACCGCTCAAACCGGGTATCTGGACGTCGAGCAGGATACAACTTGGTCTGCTCTCGTCTGGTAAATTATCCAGCAGTCGCTGTGCCGACGGATAGGCAACCACCTCGTAGCCGGCGTTCTTCAACCGGCGTTCGATGGCCGTCCGAAATGAGGCATCGTCATCAACGACATATACGAGACCTGGCATTTTGCTATCCTATGCCTTGGCCAAGGGTATAGAAAGGCGGAATATCGCGCCACCGCCAGTCTGGTTCTCGGCCCAGATCCGTCCGCCATCAGCCTGAACAATCGTGCGCGCTATGGAGAGTCCGATCCCCATTCCTTGCTCCTTGGTCGTAAAGAAGGGATCAAACACCCGGGCCAGTTGTTCCGATGGAATGCCGTGACCAGAATCGGAGATTGAAATTTTTGCTGAAGTCCCATTGCATAATTCCGTCCGGCCCGTAACAACTCGTCCGTTCGGCTGAGATGCCATCGCGTCCATGCTATTGACGACCAGATTCAGGATGACCTGCTGCAGCTGAATCGGGTCTCCCTTGACTTGCAGAATTTTCGGCCCCTCCTCCAGGTCTAGTGTCACGCTGCGAGTGGATGCCTGCACCGAAAGGAATTGGAAGACTTCGCGAACGGTATCGTTCAGATCGATGATCCTGGTTTCGAAGGGTTTCAGTTTCACAAGACTGCGCAGCCGACGAATCACCTCGCTCGCCCGCTGGTCGTCACGCCTGATATCGGCCAAAATCTCCTTGACTTCGCCGAGGTTCGGCGTCGCCGATCTGAGCATTGACTCCGCTGTTTCGGTGTTGGTCAGGATCGCGCCCAATGGCTGATTGAGCTCATGCGCGATCGACGCCGACATTTCTCCTGCTGTTGCGCGCCGGTTCATATGCGCCAGTTCCGACATTCGGCTACGGGCTTCGACCTCGGCGTAGCGTCGCCGCCTCCGCTCTTGCAGCAGGATTGTGATGAGCGCTGTCTGCACCAGAATAGTTGCCAGAACGACTATGCTTTGCCACCGATATTTCTGCCAAAAAGTCGGTTCGCGAAATCGGATTTCGCTGCCCGGCGGAAGGCTGGATTCGCTGACATGCCATTTCTGCATCTGCGGCCAGTTGAAAATCGGCTTAATAGCGTCGGTCAATTGCGTCGGAGCGCTCGGCGAAGGCTCGCCGTTGAGAATTCGAAGCGCCAACCTTGCGATAGCCGAGCCAACCACCGTGGGAAGCAAGACGAAGCCACCGATGCCCCCGGGGGACAAGAACGTTTCAGCGGCCACAATGATTGGCCGATTTGCCCTCTCTGCCATCAACGCCAGCGCGGTGGCAGGAGGGTAGAAGTTTCCTTCTCCGTCAGAATAAATGGCTGAATAAATTATCGCGCTGCGATCGGTCAATATGGCGACGCGTTCGCGCAGCTCTTGCATCTTCAAGCCCACGAGTTCGACCACGTTCAAACCGGCGGCAACCGAATTAATCTCGCCTTTCCAGTTGTGAAAAATTACCTGGCGATCCCAGGGGTCACCGACAAGAAAAATAGTGTCGAGGCCGGGCACCACTGCGCGAGCGGCTTCGATTGTGTCTTGAAGCCTCATTCTGACAATGCCGCCAGTCACGCCAGGTGGCAACTTCAGTCGCGAGAGGTCGCCTTTATCGAACGTCGCAAAGACAATGGGAGTTTCGGGCCAAAGCTCCCCTCGCCAACGTAGTGCAAGATCGAGGGTGGCCGCGCCGATCGCGATCACAACGCCGACCGGCCTGTCGCGATATTTTTCACGGAGAAAGCGATGCAGATTCTCTTCGTTAGGTCCTCGCGCCTCGGACTGGTCGAGAATGAGGATCGAGCGCGGGCGTGGCGCATCGGCGAAAGCGCCCACCGGCTGCCATGGCGCCGCTAGCCAAACAACTAGTCCGGTGATCCAAATTGCTCTGAACATTGCGTTAGAAGCCAGACCAAGTTCCGGGAAAGTTCAGCCGCGATTTCTCCGAGAATGAGTGGCCGGATCTGCTCGAGGACGGGATGCCACCGAGAAGGCCGCGCCGACCGACCTGTCCTTAAGGACAATGCCTCTTAGGGCAATAGTGCACGCAACGGCGTTCGTCGTAAACCATGGTCCGTGCGAAACTGGCACCGGAATTGCAAAATTTCGGACCTATTGTCGTTCAAACAAGGAGACACTCCATGTTTGCTAGTCTGAGTAGGCCTGATTCCTTGGCCCAGGTTGCCGTCGCGCGAACGAGGGTCGCCTTTAGCGAGTTCCGTTACAGAAAAGACAGGGAAATATTCGGAGAAAATGAGCCGGCCGACTACGTCTACCAAGTGGCCACGGGGGCAGTACGAAGCTACAAGCTCCTGTCGGACGGCCGCAGGCAGATTGGTGCCTTTCACCTGGTTGGCGATGTCTTCGGTCTGGAGAATGCGGCGGTCCATCGCTTTACCGCAGAGGCGATCGTCGACACCAGAGTTCGTCTCGTAAAACGCGAGAGCATGGAGCTCATAGCGGAAAACGACGTCCTGGTCGTACGAGATCTTTTGAATGTGACGACCAGTAATCTTCAGCATGCCGAAGACCATATGCTGCTTTTGGGACGCAAGACCGCATTGGAGCGGGTCGCCGCGTTCCTGCTCGAGATGGACCGGCGATTGACGCAGGCGGGCTTCTTTGCGCTACCAATGAGCCGACGCGATATCGCGGACTATCTTGGACTTACGGTTGAGACCGTTTGCCGCGAGCTTCACCATCTCCATGATCAGGGAATTCTGGGATTTTTAAGTCCCAACCAGCGGCAGATCGTGCTCCTCGACCGGGAAAAACTCGCACATTTAAGTCTGTGATCAAATTATGCGCTATCCGCGGATAGTCAGCGCTCTATCGGTGTTCGCGGTTGCCACGCTTTGCGCGTCGTGCAGGACCAACTCGCCACCGGATCTGGGCCAAGCTCAACCCGCCATCAGCAACGCAGAATTCAATGCTCGGGAAGACTGTCTGCGTCAAGAGGTCGCTCGGCTTCTGGAGCCACAAGGAACTACACCTAGTTCCCTGCAAGCTATTGCTGTGACAGCGACCGGCTTTTGCAGCCACGCAATAGTGGCGAGGCTCAAAGGCGTTTCGGCGTCCGCTGCGAGAGACGATCAAATCAAGACCGAACAGCATGCCTTCGCGATGGGACTTGAGATGAGAGAAAGGAGGGCGTCGAGATAGATGCTCCCGCTCGACTTGAGGTAAACAAAGTTCGCCGCCTCTCGCAAGCCATTCGGGAGGTAATGATGGGAGAGGCATCGAGCTGCACGATCGTCCCGACACGATTGGCAAGCTGCTGACGCCCCAGCAACTCGTCATCGCCCAGCAGCGCGGCCTCGTGCGGCCACAAATCAATCCGGCGAAGCGCGCTGGGTCGTGGCCAAGGCATTCCGGGTGACCGCGGTCGGCGACCTTATCGATGTCTGAGCGTGCCCATGCACGAGCGTATTGGCGCTTTGACCGGTTGCGCGTGGTTGCCTATGCGGGAAATTATACATCGGTGCCCGGCCATGCATCCGCTCTGTGGCGCTGCCGCTGCGGATGCGGGCGCGAAGTAACCGTGCGCGGCCCTTCGCTGCGGGCCAGCCTCGGAAATCAATCAATGGATTAAAAAAAGAATAACGGGCTCGCGACCCGATCGTTGGCAGACGGATTTCTGAAACATTTTCGCTCAACAAAAAGGCCGACATTTCTGTCGGCCTTTGTTCTGCTGGAAATGTAAATCGAGGTCAGTAATGCGCGGTCAGCGGTGCGCCGTAACCACCGAAACGGTAGTTGATGCGCAAGGTGACCATGTCCACGTCCTGGCTGATCCGGTCGTTGAGTATGCCTACGAGGCGCGGGTCGGCCACGGAGAAGGAGTTGTTTGCATTTCCCATCCACAGATGGTCGTATTCAGCGCCGATCGACCAGTTCGGCGCAAAGCCGTACTCAAATCCGACACCCAGGGTACCGCCCCAGCGCGTCGCACTTGCCGAGACCAGACCGATGCCGGTGAGGTTGTCGATTACGGTAAGGCGATTGTCGGTCACCGCCGCGCCGCCCTTGATGTAGAAAAGCGCCGCAGTCCACGCCGCCCAACCGATTTGGCCCGTGAAAAGGCCGATGGCGTCAGTTTTCACGTTGGTTGAGAGCGTCGGGTTGAACAAGCTGACGCGACTGCTGCTGAGGTCGGCCCAATCGCCTTGTGCTTCCAGTCCGAACACAAACTGATTAGTTTGCCAGCGATACCCGATTTGCCCGCCGAAGAGGCCTCCGGAACGATCACCGCAACCGCCGATGAAATCTGTCCCGGCTGCATTAAAGAAATCCACGCAACTATGGCTCTGGCCCCAGCCGCCATTGGCGCCGATGTAGAAGCCGCTCCAATTGTAGATCACCGGAAGCGGCGCCGGCGGCGGTGCCTTGACGGCCATGTCAGCGGCCAACGCGGGGACAGCCATGCCCAACAAAGCTACTGATCCGACCGTAGCCAACAAAAACTTCTTCATAGTCTTTTTCTCCATCCCGTCGCCTTGCGCGACCCCAAGCGTTGTAAATGGCCCCCGAACTGCAACTCTAAATTTGCATGATTTTCCCGGAAAAGGCGTAACTCTTGGGCAACAGTCCGTTTTTGAAATGTGACGGACCTGCGACAAGCGGGTAGAACAAACGCAGCGCGGTCGATTGGGACGCACCAGCGTGCGAAGCGCGGCTCCGTCTCACCAAGTGGGGCGAGGTAAGACAGGGCCGCGCCCGGCCGGTTATGCCCTCCGCCGGCGTCGACGTCGTCAGGACCCGTCGGCAATCGAGCAGAAAGGTTCGCCACGCACGATTTCCCGGGTCGGGTGGGCCGAGACACCGGCGCCGGCGCGGAAATGCACGTTTCCGGGCGATTGGCACCTCAGTTAGCCGCTGGTTAGCCGGGCTCGTCCTAGTCGCCGGCTAGATCGCCTAAGTCACTGAAAAGATTGGAGCGGGCGAAGGGAATCGAACCCTCGTATGCAGCTTGGGAAGCTGCCGTTCTGCCATTGAACTACGCCCGCAACATTTGCAAGATCAGGTACTTAGCAAATCGGACTTCTCGAATTTGGCTGACGTTTAGCTGACACTCGCTCGGCGCCGTATCGCGAACGGTGCGCGCCGAATGCGTTTTATAGGCTGCTCCGATCCCATGCGGCAAGCCACGTTGCACCGCCAGTGCTCGGCGGGGTATTCAGGATGACGCGTTTTCCCCCATTCGCTCGACAAGATGCGCACGCGAGGGTGCAGGGTCAAACCGATCGGCGAAATATTGCGTTTCGTTGGCGACCAGTCCTTCGCGGAATTCCATGATGCTCACCGCGTAAGACGGTATGCCGTCATAGGTGAGTACGAATTCAGTGACCCAGAGATCGCCGCTGCCGATAATTCGCCGGACCGTAAAACGCTTCTTGTTTGGCTGGACGAATCGGCTCTCTTGAATGTTGTGCCGACCGCGGATTCGCTCGCCCGATTGCGGATAATCAAGCACCGCATCCTCGCGGTAGATTTCATGTTCGACCTTGAAATCGCTCGCGTCCGAAGCATTCCAATGGCGCTCTAGCGCCACCCGCACGGTTCGATCATCCATCTCAATCTCCCCTACGCTTCCAATTGTTGCGAGGATATGCCTGTGGGGCGCCCCCGACAACGAGCGGGTTTCGTCGGCCAGTGGCGCTGAAGTGTCCATCGCCGGTCCAAGCCCTTAACCCAACCGCAAGATTCCAGGTGCAGCCGTTTATGACAGTGTTATGACGCTCGCGGGGGTTGGGCGGCGTCATGGGGCGGGGTTACACCATATTCGACACGGCAATTGGCCGCAGCGCGATCGTTTGGAGCGATGCCGGCATCGTCGGCGTGCATCTGCCCGAGGCGCGGGAGATCGACACGCGCCGGCGCCTGTTTCGGCTCTACGCCGAGGCGCGCGAGCTTCGCCCACCGATGAATACCGAAATCGCCATCGAAGGCATCGTCGCGCTGTTGCGCGGCGAGGCAAGCGATCTTTCCGACGTCACCCTCGACATGATCGGCATCCACGTCTTCAACCAGCGCGTTTACGAGATCACGCGCAAGGTTCCGCGCGGCGAGACCCGCGGCTATGATGAAATCGCGACGCGCCTCGGTGCTCCCAGCGCCGCGCGTTCGGTGGAGCAGGCGATTGCCAAAAATCCGTTCATGATCATCGTGCCCTGTCATCGCGTGCTGGACAGCTATGAGGACAAGATTTCGCCGAATGGCGGCAGCATCTCGAAACGCCGTTTGCTGTCGATCGAGGGCAGCCATGCGGCCCACAGCAAGACCCTGTTCGGCGTGCTGCTCCCGGTTGCCCCGCCGCGCCCGCATAACTAGATTTGCGGCATGACCGAAACTATCCTGCTGGATCGCCCGTCCGTTACCGTGTCCGATTTCCGCTGCACCGCCGTGCCCGGCGATCCGCCGTTCGCGGAGCGCTATCATTGCCACTCGGTTTCTTATGTGCGCAAGGGCAGTTTTGGCTGCCACAGCCGCGGCCGCTTCTTCGAACTGGTGGCGGGATCGGTCTTGGTCGGCCATCCCGGCGACGAATATGTCTGCACCCACGACCACGTCTGCGGCGACGAGTGCCTGTCGTTCTTCCTCGACCCCGAACTGGTGGAAGCGATCGGCGCGCGGCCTGAAATCTGGCAGGTCGGCGCCATGCCGCCGCTGCCCGAACTGATGGTACTGGGCGAACTGGCGCAGGCCGCGGCCGACGGAAAAAGCGATGTCAGCCTCGAGGAGGTCGGGCAGATTTTTGCAAGCCGCTTTGTCGATCTGGTGGCCGGGCGATCGCCCAAAGCGGCGCAGGCGACGTCCCGGGACCGCCGCCGCGCGGTGGAAACCGCGCTATGGATCGATGCGCATTCGGAACGCGAAATCGACCTCGAAGGCGCAGCCGGCCAGGCAGGCATCAGCCCGTTCCATTTCTTAAGGCTGTTCTCGGGCGTGCTGGGCGTCACCCCGCACCAATATCTGGTGCGCTCGCGGCTGCGCCACGCGGCGCGGCTGTTGGCCGACGAGGAGCGCTCCATCACCGATATCGCCTATGATGTCGGTTTCGGCGATCTCTCCAATTTCGTCCGCACCTTCCATCGCGCGGCCGGCGTCCCGCCGCTAAAGTTCCGTCAGGCCTCTCGCGGCAAGCGCAAGATTTTCCAAGAACGCCTTACCCTCAACTGACTAGGGTTTCTCCGGCTCGCGCGTCCCACGCGCGTCTTGATGGAGACGATCATGTACCACCACATCGGAATAAAAGTAGGCAATCTCGACGCCAGCGTGCGGTTTTATACCGCAGCGCTCGCCCCGCTCGGTTATGTGCTGTGCTCGCGCGACGACAATGGCGCCGGCTTCGGGCCGAAGGGCGAACCGGCGCTGTGGCTCTATTTGCATAAGGGGCACAGAAACGAAGGCGCGCATATCGCATTCCGCGCGCCCGACCACGGCGCGATCGCCAAATTTCACGCCGAAGGCATCAAGGCCGGCGGCCGCGACAACGGCCCGGCCGGCCCGCGGGCCGATTACAGCCCGACGTACCATGCCGCGTTCCTGATCGATCCCGACGGCAACAATGTCGAGGCGGTGTGTACGTAGCTGCGCGAATACACGCGCTCCAACGTCATTCCGGGGCGCGTCGGAGACGCGAACCCGGAATTCTCGAGATTCCGGGTCTGGTCCGGAGCCCGTCATCGGGCGCGCATTCGCGCGACCCGTTGGGACCATCCCGGAATGACGGCAATCAATGTTGACGATCGTTCGGCTCCAATTCCAGCAACAGGACCACCCCATGGCATCCATTCACAAGGACATCCCAATCGACGCGCCCGCGCATAACGTCTGGGACGCGGTGCGCGATTTCGGCGCGCTGCATCGGCGGCTGGTGCCGGGCTTCGTGCTCGACACCAAGCTGGACGGCGAGGCGCGCATCGTCTCCTTCGCCAACGGCGCTGTGGCGCGTGAGCTGTTGGTCGATTGCGACGACACGAGGCGACGGCTGGTCTACGCGGTGATCAGCGAGCGGATGAAACAACACAGCGCCTCGGTACAGGTGATCGCCGAGGGCGAGGCAAGCTGCCGCCTGATCTGGATCGTCGACCTGCTGCCGCACGAAATCGCGCCATACGTCGACGGCCAGATGGATCAGGCGGCGCTCGCAATGCAAAAGGCCCTGGCGCGATCGGCAAAAGTGGAATCCGGTTTTGCGTCCGATCGCGCGCTAAGTAGATACAGGGGAAGCAAATGACCGTGTCGCCCTTTCTCGACGCGCTCGGCGCGGATGGCGCGGCGGCCGATCGCGCCGGCAAGATGGATATCTATGCGCGCTTCGTCGGCTCCTGGGATCTCGATGTCACGCAGTTCTCCAGAGACGGCGCGCCGCGCCGACGCAAAGGCGAATGGCATTTCGGCTGGGTGCTCGAAGGGCGCGCGATCCAGGACGTCTGGATCGTCCCGCCGCGCGGCGAACGGCGCCGCGGCAATGCTGCGGCCAACGTCAATACGTACGGCACCACGCTGCGGGTGTTCGACCCCCGCATCGACGCCTGGCAAGTTCAGTGGAGCGATCCGGTCACCCAGAATTTTCTGCATATGATCGGCCGCACGCAGGGTGATGACATCGTTCAGCTTGGGACCCGGGCGGACGGCCATCTGATCCGATGGACCTTTTCGGAGATCACGCCCGATTCCTTTCTGTGGCTCGGTGAAAACTCCGCTGATGCGGGCGCGAGCTGGCGTGTGGTCACGGAGTTCAGGGCCACGCGCATCGCCTAGCCCTGCCTTCTCCCAATGTGATCTTTCTTACAGAGCCAGCCCGCGCCCTCCCTTAAGCCTTCTCGGGTGTGTTAGGTTTGCACCGCTTCCCGCGGAGCCACGCACGCGAGGAGCAAGATCATGACGAGTGCACACAAAATCATTTGCCGGGTAGCTGCGGTGCTGCTGCTGTTTACCCTGACGGGCGCGCCAGCGAAGGCTCAATTCGCGGGCGGCGGCGGCGGCATTCCGGGCGGCTCCGGCGGCGGCATTCCGGGCGGCTCCGGCGGCGGAATCCCGGGCAGCTCCGGCGGCGGAATCCCGGGCGGCGGTGGCATCCCCGGCGGTTATGGCGGCGGCGACATCATGGGCATGATCGGGCCGATGATGAAGATGGCGAATGTTGGCGGCGGCCACCGGCGTCACCATAAGCGCTGACGCGCTCTCGCTCGTCATTGCGGTGCGCGATTTCGGCGCGCTGCATGCAAGGCTGGTGCCGGGCTTCGTGCTCGACACCAAGCTGGACGGCGAGGCGCGCATCGTCTCCTTCGCTAACGGCACGGTGGCGCGCGAGCTGTTGGTCGATTGCGACGACACGAGGCGGCGGCTGGTCTACGCCGTGATCAGCGAGCGGATGAAACAACACGGCGCCTCGGTACAGGTGAATCGCCGAGGGCGAGGCAAGCTGCCGCCTGATCTGGATCGTCGATCTGCTGCCGCACGAAATCGCGCCCACCATCGACGGCCAGATGGATCAGGCGGCGGAAGGCGTTCAGGTCAGCGCCCGAATGTGATCTTCCTCACAGAGTTAGCGCGCACCCTCCCTTAAGCCTTCTCGGGTGCGTTAGCTTTACGCCGCTTCCGCGGAGCCGCGCAGGAGCAAGATCATGACGGGTGTACACAAGGTCATTTGCCGGCTGGCAGCGGTGCTGCTGCTGTTTACCGTGACCGGCGCGCCGGCGAAGGCTCAATTCGCGGGCGGCGGCGGCGGAGGTGATGCCGGCGGCGACATGATGACCCAGATGGCGCCGATGCTGGAGATGATGAAAGCGAAAATGGGCAAGCGCCGCTTCGCCGCGCTGATGCAAACCATGGGCCCGATGATGAGCGGCATGATGGATGGCAGCGGCGGCGGGTTTGGTGGGATGATTCCCGGCGGCTACGGCGGCGGAATCCCGGGTGGCTACGGCGGTGGCATCCCCGGCGGCTATGGCGGCGGCGACATCATGGGCATGATCGGGGGCGGCGGCGGAGGTGGCGACATGATGGGCATGATCGGGCCGCTGATGAAGATCGCGAATGTTGGCGGCAGCCACCGGCGTCACCGCAAACACTGACGCAGAGATGCGCGGTCGGGTAGGATCGAGGCGCGGATCGGGCGACGCGGATTCGATCGTGCACCGCCATGAAGTGGGATCACCACAACCCCAGGGGTCCTCGCTCTTGCCCGAGTTATGTTGTCTCGAGCCGTCATCACTTAATCGACCCCATCCGTCCCACTCGTGGGCACATCGCATTTTCACCGCATGGCGGCTTATACCCGATGCCTTCGCTGTGCGGGAGCGCCGAGGCGACCCACGAGTGGTTCCGGGCTTTCGCTAGCCATTCTGTCCTGGCATACCGTCCTCTCCGACCCCGGGGAGTTCGATCATCGTCAGTTCCAGCGCAGCGATGTCGACGCGGCCTTTGCCGAGAGTAGACCGGCTCGGCACTCCCAAAACTCCCGCAATCCGTTTCACGCGGGCGATGACTTTCGTGGCTTCCTGGTTCACACATCTGCTACGGTCTGCCAGTTTGCTCGCCCCCTGCACGGATCTGACCGGTTGCCCAGCCAGCGGGGCTTTTACATCCGGGCTTCCAGCGGGTTGGTCGCCCTTCCCGCTGCAGGATATAACTACAACAGCGACTGGACTCCTCTGTTGGCGGGACTCTCACCCGCTAGAATGGCAGCTAGCCTCGCTGCACCTACTCGCTTATCGCCGACAGCGCCGGGCGGATTTCGACCGCCGCGTGCTTCGGTCCCCACCGCGTCAGGATGACGCTCGAGCAGGACAGCACGCCGAGCACCACCATCGACGAGGCGGCAAGCGCGAAGAAGTTCGCAGCGTTCGCGTCGTGCGTCGACAGCCACCAGCCGCCGAGCGCGATGAACATCAGCCGCGCGGTCTGCGCGAGCACCGGCCCCAGCATCTTCGCCGCCCCCTGCGAGGAGAAGTACATCGACATCGCAAGGCCAATGAAGGCGTACATCGGCGCCGCCGTGGCGAGATATTGGCGGCTCGCCGCGCGCACGCCGGCATCGCCGGTGAAGATATTGACCCAGAGGTCGGGGAAAACGGCGATGATGCTTGCGATCGCGCCGACCGAGACGAACGAGATCAGGCCTGCGGTCCAGGCGATGCGTCGGGCGCGCGCGATCCGCTCCGCCCCGATCGCCATGCCGATCATCGGCACCGACGCGATGCCGACGGAGAACGAGATCGACGTCAGCATGAACTCAAGCCGCGCGCCGATACCGTAGCCGGCGAGGATCGCCGTGCCGAAGCCTGCCAATAGGTGGGTGAAGACGCTGATGGTCAGCACCGACTGCAACGGCGACAGGCAGGAGACCGCGCCGACCTTCAAGATGTCGATGAACATCGCCCCTTGAATGCGAAGTCCCCTGATCTTCGGGACGACGCGGGCGCGGCCGGAAAACAGGTACCAGCCCATCACGGAAATACTGATCAGGTAAGCCGTCAGCGAGCCGGCGGCGACGCCGCGCATGCCGAATTGCGGGATCGGACCAAGACCCAAGCCCAGCGTGCCGCCCAGAATGATCTGGCAGACCGCGGAAGAAAGCATCATCAGCGACGGCAATTTCATGTTGCCGGTGCCGCGCAAGACTCCCGCCATCGTGTTCATCAGCCAGGGCACCACCGCGCCGCCGAAGAAGATCTGCATATAGGCCGTCGCCTGCGCCAGCACGTTGCCGCGGCCGCCGAGCAGCTCCAGAAGTCTGGGGCCAAAGATCAACATGCCCAGCATGAACGTCAGCCCGAAAGAGACGCCGATCAACAGTGCATGGGCGGCCAACGTCGAGGCGCGGTCGATATCGCCGGCGCCGAGCGCCCGCGCGATGGCAGAGGCAACGCCGCCGCCCATCGCCCCGCCCGACATGGTCATGGTCAGGATCACACAGGGAAAAAGCAGCGCCATCGCCGCCAGCGATTCCACGCCCAGGCGGCCGATATAGGAGGTCTCGGCGATGACGACGCAGGTGCCGGCCGAGAGCGCGATCACGTTCGGCCATGCCAACCGCAGCAATGTGGGCAGGATCGCACCATCGACCAGCGCATTGCGCAGGAGTGGCGCAGGCGGCGGAAGCGGACGTTCCTCTTCGTCGACAGGTATTTCGGCGACCGCGATGTCGGGCAAATATCTCTCCCTCGGCCCGATCCGCATGCCGCGCCGCGATGCTTGGTAACACGGCAGCGGCCGATTCCCCGTGCACGGGACGCATTGGGGGCCTGCGCGATTGCAGACTCGTTTTCACCTCGCCCCGCTTGCGGGGAGAGGTCGGATTGCGAAGCAATCCGGGTGAGGGGATTCTCCGCGAGTTTGATGAACCGTGAGAGTGCCCCTCACCCCAGCCCTCTCCCCGTAAAGAACGGGGAGAGGGAGAAAAAGTCAGGGCACTCCGGCTTAACCGATCGACCAGACGAACGGTGCTTTGCCGCCCGCAGCCGACTTCAGCCGGACCGGAATGTGGCGGCCACAGCCGGCGGCCAGACCCTCGAACAATCCTTCCAGCACCTTTGCGCAGGCCGGGTGGTAATCGCCGACATCGGCCATCAGTTTCCATGTCTGCTGGCTGATCTCGAATTGACCTTCGGAAGAGCTGATGGCGACGGCGTCGCCCTCGGCATCGAACAGCGCACGCAGGAAGCTTGCGAAATCTTTTGCCGCCCCGCGCCGCTCCGCCAGGGCCTGTGCGACCTCGTCAAAATACTGCATGCCTATCAGTTTTCCCGTGAGATGCAGGAGATTGCCGGCGTCTTCGGGCCCGAACAATTGCACCATCACGGGGGCTGCGGTCTTCACATATTCCATCGCGTAGTTGCGATAGGCTTTCTCCAGCCGCGGTTTCGGCCAGCTTGCAACCGGCAAGACCGGTGCGTTTTTTGGATCGAAGCGCGGCGCCTCGAGATGACGCGCGAACACCAGCCGCTGATCGAGTTCGAGTTCATTATCGTATTCGCAGTAATAGCCTTCGAGCCCGTCCTGGCCGTCGACGCTCTGCTTGGTGCAGACGAAGCCGAGTTTCAAATTGCCGAGCGCTGCGCCATTATTGGCGTGCCAGCCGAGCAGCATCGCGCGCGACACCTCGCCGGGCACGCCGCAGATCGCCGTGCCCTTCCAGATCCAGCGCGGCGGCGGATAGCGGATCCAGGCCTTGCGGTCGGTCTCGTACATGTATTCGACGTGGACGCCGCCGATCCAGTTGGAGAGATAGTGATACTGCGCGGCCGCCACCGCCGGCGGCAGATGGTTTAGCCCAAGCTTTTCGAGGCCCGGCAGAAAACGTTCCTGTTGCTGGCGGCGAAACACCCGGAACACGAATTCGGCGGCATCCGCCGTGCCGCGCCGCGTCACCACCAGCAGAATGAGGCCGGTGAAATAGGCATGGTAGAGGTCGGCGACGGCTCGCCACCCGAGCCATTTCGTCTCCTGCGCGCTGTCAGCCACCTCAGTCACCCGACGTCGTCATGCTCCCTCGTCATACTCCCTCGAAATGTCCTGGCCGGTGTAGTCAGGCATGAACGACGCCGCCACCAGGCTTATGACCGCGCAAGCGGCGATGTAGATGGAAATCGCGTAGCCGGAGTGATAGGCGGCGAATAGGGCTGTGGCGATCAGGGGCGCCGGACCGCCGGCAATCACCGATGCAAGTTGATAGCCTAGTGAAGCACCGCTGTAGCGCAACCGTGGCGTAAAGGCCTCGGCGATTAAAGCTGCCTGCGGCCCATATTGCATGTCGTGCGGGATCAGCGACAGCACTATCGCGACGAACACGGCTAACGGAATTGCGGTGTCTACCATTCCGAAATACAGGAAGCCGAACAGGCCCGTGGCCGCCGCGCCTATCAAATACATCTTCCTGCGCCCGATCCGGTCGGAGATGTGGCCCGACAGCGGGATGGTGACGAACGAGACGCAGGAGGCAGCCAGCACGGCGCTCAGGATCAGATCGCGCGACATGTGCAAGGTCCCGACGGCGTAAGCGAAGATGAATGCCGTGAAGATATAGAACGGCGCTTGCTCGGACATCCGCAGCAATGCCGACAGGATTATCTCCTTCGGATGCTTCCTGAAGACCTCGATGATAGGGGTCTTCTCGATCTTCCTATTGTCCAGGAGCTGCTGGAACACGGGCGTCTCAAGAATGCCAAGGCGAATCCATAGTCCGACCCCGACGAGAACAATCGAGAGCGCGAATGGAAGCCGCCAGCCCCAGGTGTTGAACTGATCGCCAGTCAACTGGCTGAATGCGAGGACGGCAAGGTTTGACAGGAACAGGCCGCATGGCACGCCGAATTGCGGCCAGGATGCCACTAAACCCCGTTGACCATGGGTGCGCGACCATTCCATCGCCAGCAGGACCGACCCGCCCCACTCGCCGCCAACACCGATACCCTGCAGCATCCGCAACACCGTGAGGATGACCGCGCCCCAGATGCCGATCGACGCATAGGTAGGTACGAAGGCGATCAGGAAGGTCGCGATGCCCATACACAAAAGCGTGGCGATGAGCGTCGCCTTTCGTCCGATGCGATCGCCGTAGTGCCCAAATATCGCGGCACCGATCGGGCGCCCGACAAAGCCGATGAAATAGGTACCAAAGGCCGCGAGCGTCCCCGTCAAAGCATCTTCGTTGGGAAAGTAGAGCTTACCAAAAATAAGCCCCGCAGCCGTGCCGTAAAGGAAGAAGTCGTACCACTCGATGGCGGTGCCGATGGTAGATGCGATCACCGCCTTGCGCAGCTGCGCGCTGTGATCCGATTCGGATAAATTCGCATGGGTGACGAGTGTAGTCATCGAACTTCCCCTTGGTGTTTTGTGCTTTACTTCCCCCGTGGCGAGAACCGTTCTCGGCGGTTCATCAAGGTGCATGCTACAATCAGCTCGCGGCAACCGGAAGGCGCATCACGCCGGAGGCATTCATATTGCTGCAGCGCAGGAAAATTGCACAGGGCCCGGCAATGACGTTTAGGTGACGCCGGTGCGTTGCAAAAGCAAAGACGCACGAAGACTTGATTGCTTGGTCGCTGACGCTTCGCTGCCTACACCCGAAAATGCTTGCTCAGCTTCAGGCCCTGCGCCTGATAGTTGGAGCCGATGCGCTGGCCGTACAGGGAAGCTGGGCGCGCCAGCATTTTCTCATAGACCAGGCGGCCGACGATCTGGCCGTGCTCGAGGATGAACGGCACTTCGCGCGATCGCACTTCCAGGACGGCACGGGAACCTTGCCCGCCGGCCCCGGCATAGCCGAAACCGGGATCGAAGAAGCCGGCATAATGCACCCGGAATTCGCCGACCAGCGGATCGAACGGTACCATCTCGGCGGCGTAATCCGGCGGTACCTGGACCGCCTCTTTGGACGCGAGAATGTAAAACTCGCCGGGATCGAGGATGAGGCTGCCGTCGCCCCGCGCCGGGATCGCCTCCCAGAATTCGTCGGCCGCATAGCCGCCGCGGCGATCGATGTCGACCACGCCGGTGTGGCGCTTGGCACGGTAGCCGACAAAGCCTTGTGCGTTTTCGCCGGAAAGATCGACAGACAGCGCCACCCCGCCGTTCAAATCTGCCTTGTCGCTATCGACCAGGCTCTCCGCTGCATGCAGGGCCTCGAGTTCATCAACATCGAGAATGGCTTCACCGGTGCGGAAGCGGACTTGTGAGAGCCGCGACCCCTCGCGCAACAATACCGGAAAGGTCTTCGGGCTGATCTCGGCGTAGAGCGGGCCGTGGTAGCCCGCGCCGACCATGTCGAAGCGGCGCGTGCCGTCGGCGATCACGCGGGTGAATACGTCGAGCCGTCCGGTCGAGCTTTTCGGATTTGCGGACGCTACGATTTTCGGCGGCAGCGCGAGGCTTTCGATGAGCGGCACGATGTAGACGCAGTTGGTTTCCAGCACCGCGCCGTCGGCAAGGCCGATTTCGTGCAGCTTCAATTCGTCGATGCGCTCGGCCACCGTCGCACCCGGGCCCGGCAGGAAGCTCGCGCGGACCCGATAGGCGATATCGGAAAGGCGCAGATCGAGGCTCGCGGGCTGGATCTGGCTTTCGACGAACGGATAGGCCGGCAATATAAGGCCGGCGTCCGCCATTGCCGCGATCATGCGATCCGGCAAGATGCCGTTGGCGTGGGTAGGAAGCGAAAACGACACGATATGGTCCTTGGGCGGTTGCCCTGATGTCATCCAAACCCCGAAAACAAGCCTTTTACCGGTTATCCGATGCCCGCCTTGACGGAAAGGTCAGGTGCGAATAAGAGCATGACTTATCCCGTGGTGATTTGAGCCGGCCGGCTTGCAGCCACGTTAAATAAGTCGCTAAACAGGCCGGGGACCATTGTGATCCCGGCCTGTGGAATTTTTCCAGGCCGGTTTTTTGTGACCATTTGGTGGTCACGACGGAGGTCACATGTCCGAGTTGCCCGCGTCCAAGTCACCCGCATCCAAGTCACCCGCGTCCAAGTCTACGTGCGCTTCGCCCACTGTCCGCTATCGTCCCGAAACGCGGCTGGTCCATTCCGGGACCATACGCTCGGAATTCGGCGAAACGTCCGAGGCGCTGTTCCTCACGCAAGGCTATGTCTACGACTCGGCAGAGCAATGCGAGGCGCGCTTCAAGGGCGACGACCCCGGCTACATCTATTCGCGCTATTCCAATCCGACGATTGCGATGTTCGAGCGGCGGATGATCGAGCTCGAAGGCGCCGAAGCGGCGCGCGCCACCGCAACCGGCATGGCCGCGGTGACGACCGCCGTGTTGGCGCCGTTGAGAGCCGGCGATCACGTCGTGGCGTCAAGGGCGATGTTCGGATCGTGCCGCTACGTGGTGGAGGATCTGCTGCCGCGTTACGGCATCGCCTCCACGCTGGTCGACGGGCTCGATCTCGACCAGTGGCGACGCGCCATGCGGCCGAACACCAGGAGCTTGTTTCTGGAGAGCCCGACCAATCCGACGCTCGACGTGCTCGACATCCCGGCCATCGCGCAGATCGCCCACGCCGGCGGCGCGCGATTGATCGTCGACAATGTGTTCGCGACCCCGATCTGGCAAAGTCCGCTCGCGCTCGGCGCCGACGTCGTGGTCTATTCCGCGACCAAACATATCGACGGCCAGGGCCGCTGTCTCGGCGGCGTCATCCTCTCCTCGGAAGCCTTCATCGCCGAGCACATCCACAATTTCATGCGCCAGACCGGCCCGTCGATGTCGCCTTTCAACGCCTGGGTGCTGTTGAAGGGGCTGGAGACGCTCGCCGTGCGCGTGCGCGCGCAAACCGAGACCGCCGCCAAGGTGGCGGACGCGCTTGCTACCCACCCGAAAATTTCGCGCCTGCGCTATCCCGGCCGCGCCGATCATCCGCAAGCCGATCTGGTGAAGAAGCAGATGCGCGCCGGCTCGACCCTGGTCGGGTTTGAGGTCAAGGGCGGCAAGGCCGGCGCATTCCGCTGCCTCAACGGCTTGAGGATCTCGCGGATCTCCAACAATCTCGGCGACGCCAAGAGCCTCGTCACCCATCCCGCCACAACGACGCATCAGCGGCTAAAGCCGGAGGCGCGCGCCGAGCTCGGCATCAGCGAAGGTTTTGTTCGCTTCTCGGCGGGGCTCGAGCATGCCGATGATCTGATCGAAGATCTTGATGCGGCGCTGGAGCGGGTGTGAGGGGCGTCGACCTCGCCCCAGCGGCCACAGTCCCGGCTCGCGCTTCGCTTGGCCGGGATGACGCCAAGAGGCGTCACATCGGCCGATAGGTCTGCACGTTGGCCGGCACATTGACGCCGAGCTTGATCTGGCCGACCGACTTGATGATGTCGTCGCCGAGCAGCTGGGCGAAGCAGGCATAGCCCCAATCGTTCATATGCAGCCCGTCGGCAATGACAAAACTGTCGATCGGGATCGACTGCTTCTCATGCCAGTCGCGCATCACCTCGAAGCGCGGGAAAATGCCGACGTGACGGAGAGCGGCGATCCGGCCGAGCAGCGTCACGATCCGGCTTGCGCTCTCGCCGCGTTCGGTGATCCGCGGCGAATATTGCGGATCGACCAGCACGACGTCGGCGCCTGAAGCCTGGATGCGCGCGACGCCTTCTTCCACGAGCTTTGCGGTCTCCGCGGGATCGAGGTTGCGCAGCACGGCATTGGTGCCGACCTGCCAGATCACGAGATCCGGATGCAAGTCGATGACGTCCGCCTGCAGCCGCTTCATCATTTCCGGCGCGTCATCGCCGCCCTTGCCGCGCGTGACGACGGTGATGTCGGCGGCCGGATATTGCCGATGCAGTTGCGCCGCGAGGCGATTGGGATAGGTGAATTCGGGCGAGCTCGTGCCATAGCCCACGGTCGACGACGAACCGAAGGCGACGATCACGACCGGTTGACCCGCGGCGAGCTTGCTTGCGACATGCGGCAGCGATCCCAACGATTGGGCGCCGCCCTTCGGTGGCAAACAGGGCACCCGGCTGAAGATGTCGCTGGCCGATTTCGCGACCTGCTTGACCGTGTCGATCGCTTTCGCGGTGAGGCTCTTTTGCTCCGATGGTTTGGTCTGGTCGGCGGGCGCTGCGCCCATCGTAACCGATGACTGCGGCGCGGCCGCCCTGGTGTCGGATGGCGCGGCCTGAGCCACCGACTGCGCGCGCGCCGGCGAGGTCACGGCCGGCGCGAGCAGCGCGAGCGCCGCGACCGCGGATGCAGCCAGCGACGTGACACGCGTAAAAGTGTAACGAAACCGCAACGGCGTCATTAACGCAAAATCCTAGTTCTGCTGGGCCGGGCCAATATGGGCAGCGTCGATGACAAACTTCGACAGTGCGCGGCCGAGGCAATCGTGAACGCGGTTGGCAAGCTCGATGCCGTGCGACGCGCTGAACAGATCGAAATCCCCCTGATCGTTCCAGTAATGCATGATGGCGAAGCGGTCGAATAACGGTATGTCATGCTCCTGCGCCACCACGCGCAAATTATCCAGATAAGGCGGCACCGAAATCATCGTCTCCGTCCGCGGACTATATTGCAGATTCATCAAGACCACGTCGGCTCCCTTTTGCAGCGCAGCAACACCTTCGCCGACAGCGCCGCGAAAATCGTCGGGATCGATCGATCGGATAGCATCGACGGTGCCGGTCTGCCAGATAACCAAAGTAGGCTTTTTGTCTTCCAAAAGCTTAACGAAACCGCTCGCGACCTCTTCGGCGGTCTTCTTGACCCGCAATTCTACCGACACGTTGACGGTCGTCGCCGGCAGTTTCTCCCTCAGCATCGCCTGCAGCCGGGCGGGATAGGCGCTTGCTTCTGATGCGTTGATGGTTGACGACCGGCTGCCCACCACCAGGATGTTCAATGCACGGCCGCCCTTGACGGCGTCGGCCACCTTGGGCAACGCGCTCTCGGTAGACAAGAGATAGTCGGGCACTTCGCAAGCCGGCGGATCTTCCTCGGCATAGAGGGGCATCGCGGCCAGACAGCCGGTCAGCACCATCAGGCCAAGAAGGCCCCGCGACCTCATAAACTTCCTCCCGCCATGTCAGCGTTACCGATGGTACCCTTTCGTGAAGCGGTCTTGTCGGCAACCTGCTTGTACCATGAAATCACCCAGGCCATGGCGGACATGATGAGGATTCCGGATACGCTGACCAGCGCGTGCAGCGCAGCACCGCCGGAGATCTCGGCCAGCACGAAGTGCCCCGCGAATGCCAGGAACACGCCAAGGCAGAAAATCTCCAGGGAATGCTGCCCGCACAGGATCAACGGCCGCAGCCAGGGCGACTTCAAGCCTGGCCAGTCCTTGGGCAGAAAACGCACGGTGATCGCCGCCAGCGCCAGGAAATGCGCAAAGCGCAGCACGTCAAGATCGGTCTTGTCGATCGGATACATCCACTGCTCGAGCCGGCGCGGCATCAAATGATTGAGCTGCGGGAAATACCAGGTCATGGTCACGCAGAACGCCGCGAACAGATAGGCGCCCGAAATCCACAGCGTGACCGGCGAGGAGAGAATCCGTTTCATGCGCCGGGCGCCGCCGAACGCGCACCACGCTCCGAATACGAACAGCAATTGCCAGGCGAGTGGATTGAAGGCCCAGTAGCCGTTCGGATAGGCCGACAGGTAGAGATCGTATTCCCAGGTGACGGCGTAGAGCAGAACCGACAGCGCCAGCGCGAGGTCGGCCCTCCATTTCATCAACCACAGGATCAGGGGCAGGAACAGCATCAGCACGATATAGAGCGGCAGCACGTCCATGTTGACGGGACGGAATCGGAGCAGCAGCGCCTGGATGATGGTGACGTCGGGCTGCTTGAGGAAATCCATGATACCCATCTCTTCGGTATAGAGCGGGTTCTCGAAGCTGGTCGCGACATAGGAGATTTCCGCCAGGAAGATCGTGAACAGGAAGACGTGGGCGACGTAGATCTGCCAGACCCGCCGCAGGATGCGCGCGGTCGCGACCACGACGCCGGATTCGACCATGGCGCGGCCGTACACGAACGCCGCGGTGTAGCCCGAGATGAAAATGAAGATTTCGGTGGCGTCGGAAAATCCGTAATTGCGGATCGTGAACCAGGTCAGGATATTGGGCGGCAAATGATCGATGAAGATCAGCCACAGCGCGAGCCCGCGAAACAGATCGAGCCGAAGCTCGCGCTCGCTGACCGCGGGAAACGAGATGGCGGGCGCGGCAGCGACCGGCGCCGCCACCTCGTCGCGCGCCACCGCGTCCGCTGCTGCGGCAATCGGTGGCCTGGCAACTCGATCGGCAATGGATGTCATCTGGCACCGGTGTTGAGCCTGAGCGAATCATAGTATCGGGCCGCGGCTTGCAAGCAAAGTTACGAAGGTCTTTAGGCGGCGGTTGCGTCCTAAATTGGAACTGTGTCGAAACGATTGAATTCGAGCCGCGTCCCGTCTCGTCAAGGCCTGCGCCAGCGATTGGTTCCGGCCGCACTTTTCGATATGATGGGCTGCATGTACCGCGCCGTCACCCACCAGATCGAAGTCACCGTCGAGCCGAACTTCATGCCCGACCGCTCGTCGGCGGAAAACTCCCGGTATTTCTGGTCCTATACCATCGTCATCACCAATTCCGGCAATGAGACGGTGCAACTGCGCACGCGGCACTGGATCATCACCGATGCTTCGGGAAATCGCCAGGAAGTGCGCGGCGAAGGCGTGGTCGGCGAACAGCCCGTGCTCGCTCCGGGCGAGCGCTTCGAATATACCTCGGGCGTGCCGCTTACGACCGCGTCGGGTTTCATGACCGGACGCTATCAGATGACCAGCGAAAGCGGCGAAAACTTCGAGATCGACGTGCCGACCTTCTCGCTCGACAGCCCCGAGGCCAAGCGGGTATTGAATTGACGCGCGCCTTCGCGCGTCATTGCCGGGCTTGACCCGGCAATCTACGTTCTTCGATTGCGTAGGGTGGGCGAAGCGCCCCACCATCCTTATTTGGAGCGACATGGTGGGCACGGCGCAGATGCGCCTTTGCCCACCCTACCGATTCAATTTTCAAACAGCCTAACACCGACATTGCGAGCCAACGGGGCGCGCATTCGCGCGACCGGTTGGCTCGCAATGACGGCTGGATACAGCTTCGCGATCTCGCCGCGCCTTGCGCGCGAGTTTTACCCTGAATGTCTGCCCTCTTGAGATCAAAGGGCGCAGGGAATGCCGGGTGCCCGAAGCACCCGCAGCCTCGTGTGCGAAAGTGAAAAGCACACGAGCGTAGTCACTACAGGTACGCCGAACAGTCCGACATTCCCTGCACGATGGGTCGACGGCTTATAACGTGCTCTCCCCGGTGAACGGGCTCTTTCACCACCGTCGCCTGCAGGTCACTACCCGCGAGCTTGACTCCAGCGTCGCGGAGTCAGGACCACTCGACTTCGCCGTACGCATTCGCGTCGCTCGCCTCGCGACACCAACGCGTCCACCGCATCCCGTCCCGCGTTCGTGACGATCGCGAGCCGCCCCTTTGACCAAATCGCTATAGTGCTGATTTGGCCCCGCCGTCAAGGAAAATTTCTGTAATTCGGAAATTGATTAAAGTTGTGCTTTTTGCGCGTTGGCAAGCGGGAGCACGGTCGCCTGCGAAGACATTATCTGAAGCGCAGATTTTCACGAGTAAGCTGGCTAATCGCTGTACACCCCATCAGCCTCATTCCCCGCTCAATCTCCGCCCGCATCAGGCCAAGGGCGCGCTCAACGCCGGCCTGGCCGGCCGCGGCAAGAGGAAAGAGATAAGAGCGTCCGACCCCAACGGCCTTGGCCCCAAGCGACAGCGCCTTCAGTACATGCGTCCCGCGCTGGATTCCTCCATCCATGATCACATCAATTCTGTCCCCTACGGCATCCACAATTTCAGCCAGCTGATCAAATGCCGCTCGCGAGCCATCCAGCTGCCGGCCGCCATGATTGGACACCACGATGCCGGTGCAGCCGATCTGAACTGCCCGCTTGGCGTCCGCGACCGACATAATCCCCTTCAGACAGAATTGACCGTTCCAAAGTCGAACCATTTCGGCCACGTCGTCCCAGTTCATGGAAGGGTCCAACATCTCGGTAAAATACCTGCCGATCGACAGCGGCCCGCCACTCATGTCGATGTGCTCGTCGAGCTGCGGCAGCTTGAATCCCTCGTGGGTGACATAGTGGATGCCCCACATCGGCTTGATCGCGAATTGCAGCATACCGCCAAGCGTCAGCCCGAATGGAATGGTAAACCCGGTGCGCAGGTCGCGTTCGCGATTGCCGCCTGTGATGCTGTCCACGGTCAGCAACATTATCTCGACGCCGGCTTGTTTCGCGCGCTGCATCAAGACGCGGTTGAGACCGCGATCCCTGTGAAAATAGAATTGAAAAACCTGCGGAGTGTCGTGCGCCTTGCGCAGTTCCTCCAGACTGACCGTACCGAGCGAGGATACGCCGAACATCGTGCCGTACTTCGCCGCCGCGGCGGCAACGGAGCGTTCGCCTGTATGGTGAAACAGACGTTGTAGCGCGGTCGGAGAGCAATACACCGGCATCGCCAGCTTCTGCCCCATGACGGTCACCGACATATCGATGGTTTCCACGCCGCGCAGCACGTTGGGCACCAGATCGCAGCGTTCGAAGCTCGCCGTATTCCGGCGATAGGTCGTCTCGTCGTCAGCCGCTCCGTCGATGTAGTCAAAGATCGGACGCGGCAGACGTCGTCTGGCCAGCCGGCGGAAATCATGAAAGTTGTGGCAGTCGCGCAAACGCATCTTGCACCCGGTTTCACGAGCCTCGGGACGCTATACGCGCAAGCCCGCGTTTGCACCATGTCTTCTGCAGTCGCGCTCCCAAACAGCCACGGCGCTCTCGATGTAGGCCAAGTCCAAACCCGGACCGTTTGAGACGTCCCGCGTATCCGTCTCGGTCGCCATCTGGCGGACGATGCTGGTTTAAACCTAGCTAAGTGCTCGTTGCAGTGGCTAAGATGCCGCCTTCCGAGCTTGAGGCGTTACCGGAGGGATTGGGGGTATCCCGACAAAAGCACAGCTCCCATTGATAAATCGATCGACCAGGATATTGCAGAATACGAGCGCCAATTTCGGGAGATTCTCGAACATTGCCCCGCCGGGCTGAACGTTGTCGACGAGGATGGTCGTCTGCTGTTCCACAATCGGCGTATTCGCGAGCTGCTCGGTTATTCCACGGATGAGCTGCACCTCTTCGATACCCGAAAACTTCTGGCATGATCTCGCCCAGCGTGCTCGCATTATTGAAGCCCTGCACGATAACGCGGATCAAATCCTGAATGAAGAGGCAATCTGGCTGACAAAGCAGGGCAAGTTGGTCCACGTGCTGATCTCCTATCCGCAAACCGCCTATCGCGGCGGTCACATCAGTTTTGCCGGCGGTAAACGTGTGCTCTGGATTTACGACATCACCGCGCTGCGAGAGCGTGAGGCGCAGAGCGCTGAACACGAGCGTCAATTCCGGGAGATTCTAGATTATTGCCCGGCCGGCCTTAACGTCGTTGACGAGGAAGGTCGTCTGCTCTTTCACAACGCGCGGATCCGGCAGCTACTAGGCTACAGCCAAGGGGAGATGGAAGGTTTCGACACGAGCAAGTTTTGGGTCGATCTCGACCAGCGCGGCCGTATCATCGAAAGCCTGCGGGAGGGCCGCGAACACGTCGTCAATCATGAGGCGCTGTGGAAAACAAAACACGGCGAACCGGTTCACGTGCTGGTTTCGTACCCCCAGGTCGCCTACCACGGCGGACACATCAGCTTTGTCGGCGGCAAGCGGGTGCTTTGGCTTTACGACATTACCTCACTGAAGAAAGCCGAGGACGCACGCCTGCGCAGTGAACAGCGTCTGGTCGAGGCAATTGAAAGCATCTCCGAAGGATTTGCCTACTACGACGCGGATGATCGGCTTGTGCTCTGCAATTCGCGCTATCGCGAAATGCTCTATTCCGGCGTCGATGCCGATATTGCGACGGGAACCAGTTTTGAAACAATTATCCGCAACGCCGCCGAGCGCGGTGATGTTATCGACGCGGAAGGTCAGATCGAGGAATGGGTCGCCAAGCGTCTGCATCAGCACCGTCATCCCGGTCCGACGCAGCTGCAGCGGCGCAGCGGCGGACGCTGGGTCATGATCAGCGAGCGGCGTACGATCGACGGCGGCACTGTCGCCGTTTACTCCGATATTTCGGAGCTGAAGCAGCGGGAGGAAAGCCTCTCTGACAAATCGGCGGCACTTGAGGCGCTGTCCGGAAAGCTCGCAAAGTATCTGGCGCCTCAGGTTTACAACTCGATATTCGCCGGTCGCCAGGATGTCAGGATCACCAGTCAGCGCAAGAAGCTTACCATCTGCTTTTCGGATATTGCCGGCTTTACCGAGACCACCGACCGGATGGAATCGGAAGATCTAACCCAGCTGCTCAACCACTACCTCACGGAAATGTCGAAGATCGCATCCGAGTATGGCGCCACCATCGACAAATATGTCGGCGACGCCATCGTGATGTTCTTCGGCGATCCCGAGAGCCGCGGCGTCAAGGAAGACGCGCTAGCCTGCGTCAAGATGGCTATCGCGATGCAGCGGCGGATGACGGAACTTGCGGGAGTCTGGCGCGACGCCGGAATGCAAGCGCCGCTGCGGTGCAGGATCGGAATTCATACTGATTATTGCACGGTGGGCAACTTTGGCAGCGCAGACCCAATGGACTACACCATCATTGGCGGCGCGGTGAATCTAGCTTCCCGTCTGGAACATGAGGCGCCGCCCGGCGAGGTCGTCATTTCCTACGAAACCTACGCGCACGTGCAGAATGAAATTCACTGCGAGGAGCACGGCAATATTCGGGTCAGAGGAATTGCCTATCCGGTAACGACCTATCGGGTGGTCGATCTGAAGACCAATTTGGCCGCCGGCGACGTTGCCGTTCGCGCGCAGCAGCCGCATCTCAGGCTCGAGCTAGAACCGCATTTGATGTCCAAAGACGAGCGCGGCCGGACCGCCATTATACTTCGTGAGGCACTGGATCGGCTTTCACGTTGACCGGAAGGGCAAACCAGCCAACCCCCACGGATTGATGAGGTCACGCCCTATGTGGACCACGCGCGGGTGCCCGGATCATTTCCGATCAAATCAGGGGACCGGCGTCCCGGTGTGACGGGAGCATCAGGTTGCCTCTACGCCACGCCGGCCTCGTCCGGCGTAAACTGATACACTGATGAGCAGAACTCGCAGGTCACCACCACCTTGCCGTCCTTGACCATTTCGGCTCGGTCCTGGGCTGCAAAACTGTTGAGCATCGCGGAGACCGCCTCGCGCGAGCACGAGCATTGCGCCTTGAGCGGCAGCGGCCGAAACACCCGCACGCCGCGCTCGTGAAACAGGCGGTACAACAGCCGCTCGCCGGACAAGCCCGGATCGATCAGCTCGACATCCTCGACGGTTCCGATCAAGGACTGGCCCTCGACCCAGGCGTCGTCCTCCGCAACAATATGCGTCGCCGCGCCCTCGGGCGCATCGCCTGGATGCAGATCGGCCCGCCGCGCCCGCTCCGGCGATTTGGGCAAAAACTGCATCAGCATGCCGCCGGCGCGCCAGCGATGCTTTGGGCCATCGCCGCCGCGCCATTCCTCGCCGACCGCAAGCCGCACCCTTGTCGGGATCTGCTCGGAGCGCAGAAAATATTCATGCGCGGCGTCTTCAAGACTGCCGCCGTCTAGCGCCACCAGGCCCTGATAACGGCTCATATCCGCGCCCTGGTCGATGGTCATGGCGAGATGGCCCTTGCCGAGCAGCGTCCCGGAATCCTGTCCCTCCTTGAGCCGCCGCTTGTCGAACCGCGCGTAGGCGCGCAGACGATCCGGCGCCTGAAAATCCACGATCAAGAAAGATACCGGGCCATCGGTCTGGGTCTGCAGGATGAATCGGCCTTCGAATTTCAAGGACGAGCCGAGCAAGGTCGTGAGCACGATCGCTTCGCCAAGCAGCTTGCCGACGGCGGGCGGATAATCGTGCCTGGTCAGGATGTCGTCGAGCGCGGGGCCGAGCCGGGTCAGCCGTCCGCGCAGATCGAGCGCGTCGACCTCGAACGGCAGCACGGCGTCGTCGACCGGAACCGCGGACGGTGCACGGATCGGGCCTTTGATGGAGATTTTCGGCTCGGGGGATTGTGAGACCATGGCGCCTTATCTGGGGTCGGAACGCGCGAAACGAAAGGGGGCCAATGTCGTCCCTGCGAAGGCAGGGATCCATAACCATCGATTTTTATTGTTGCACCAGATGTTGGCGCTTGGAGCCGGCGCTGGTTATCCCGCGTCGAAGCTGTTGGCATCGCTAGCGGGCGCATCCAGCCTGTCCAGATAGGCGAAGATTGCCGATGCGTTGTCCAAACGTCCTACCGCTCAAGGCGTCGCGGCTTTTCGGCTGGCGACTCGGAATCTAGCGAATACCGCAAAGACGCTCGGCGTGAATGTCGATCACGGCCCGGCCGGAACCAGGCCTATCAGCCACAGATAAAGATACAGCAGCGCAATCCTGTTAACGTACACCAGCGCAAAGAGCGCAAACGTCACGGCGGGTCGGCAACGCGCTAAACGCGCAAAAAACGATCCACTTCGCCGTCATCGCAATTCTTCCGAATGATCTTCATTTCGATTTTTTCGTCATAGGTCCCCTCAAGTACGCCGAGCCGGTTGAACACAATTCTTGCAAGAACGATGCTCGCGATCATCAGGCCGGTCACGACGGTTAGCTGAACGGCCAGCGACAAGCGATCCGGGTCGATCCCCACGGCCCGCACGATAGAGAGCAGGATAAAAAACAGCGCGGCAAACAGACAGCCGGAAAAGATAGCCTCAAGCACGCGGCCGACAGAGGCTTCAGGCCGTTGCTCCAGTTGGCGCGGATGCTCCGGATGTCGAGGGTCATCTTTCGGCAGATCGTGAACAGTCTGCTCTTCTCGCATCGTAATTTTCCCCTCAACCCACCACGCCTATCAGCGCTATAAAAAGAATACAGCAGCGCAAGTTTGTCAGCGTACATCATCGCATAGACCGAAGGACCGCAAACATCACGGCGGTTATCAACGCGCAAAAAACTATCTGCTTCGCCGTCATCGCAATTCTTCCGAATGATCCTCCAGCTTGCGTATGCGGTCATTCATCCTTGTAACTTGATGGCGGATTGCGCGCATTTCTTCGAGCATTGCGCTTTGACCGCTATCCAATCGCCGCAGAAGGCCTTTCAAGACCGCGCGCTTACCACTGCCTTGCCCAACCAGATCACGCTGGATGCGGCCGGGCGGAGCGTAAGCCGCTACCCCACCGTGTCGAAGCACCAGGCCAGGATGCCCTTCTGCGCGTGCAGGCGATTTTCGGCCTCGTCAAACACCACCGATTGCGGGCCGTCGATCACCTCGTCGGTGACTTCCTCGCCGCGATGGGCAGGCAGGCAGTGCATGAACAGCGCGTCCGGCTTTGCCAGCGACATCAGCTTGGAATTGACCTGATAGGGTTTCAAGAGATTGTGGCGGTTTTCGCCATCCTTGTCGCCCATCGACACCCAGGTATCGGTGACGACGCAATCGGCGCCGCGCACGGCCGCTTCCGGTTCGCTGCCGAGCACGATGGGCGCCTGCGTCGCCTTGATCCAGTCCTTCATCGTCTTGTTCGGTGCGAGCTGCGGCGGGGTCGCGACGTTCAATTTGAATTTGAAGCGCTCCGCGGCATGCGCCCACGACGCCAGCACGTTGTTGTCGTCGCCGCTCCAGGCCACGGTCTTGCCCTCGATCGGCCCGCGATGCTCCTCGAACGTCATCAGGTCCGCCATCACCTGGCAGGGATGCGAACGCCGCGTCAGCCCGTTGATGACGGGGACGGTAGCGTAGGCGGCGAGCTCGAGCAGCGCCTCGTGATTGAGGATGCGGATCATGATGGCGTCGACATAGCGCGACAGCACGCGCGCGGTGTCGGCAATGGTCTCGCCGCGGCCGAGCTGCATCTCGGCCCCCGTCAGCATGATCGATTCACCGCCGAGCTGGCGCATGCCGACGTCGAACGACACCCGCGTCCTGGTCGACGGCCGCTCGAAGATCATCGCCAGCGTCTTGCCGTCGAGCGGCTTGTTGCCCTTTTCATGCGCCTTCAGCTTCGCCTTCATGTCGACGCTCAAGGCGAGCATGTTGCGCAGCTCCGGAAGCGGAAGCTCGCTGATGTCGAGAAAGTGACGCGGCTTGTTCATTGCCCGGCCGCCTGCTTCAACTGACCGCCCGACAGCGAAGCGCAGGCGTGCTCCAGCCGTTTCACGGATTCTTCGATCTCGACTTCGGTCACAATCAAGGGCGGCAGGAAGCGCACGACGTTTTCGCCGGCGCCGACCGTGAGCAGCTTTTGCCCGCGCAGCGCAGTCACCAGGTCGCCGGATGGCACCACGGCCTTGACGCCGACCAACAGCCCCTCTCCGCGCACTTCGGCAAGCACGCCTGGGTAGCGATCGACCACGGAAGCCAGCTTCTGTTTCAGCAGCAGCGACATCCTCTGCACGTGATCGAAGAAGCCGGGCTTCAGCATGACGTCGAGCACGGCATTGGCGGCGGCGATTGCCAGCGGATTGCCGCCGAAGGTCGAACCGTGGGAGCCCGGCGTCATGCCGGATGCGGCTTCCGCCGTGGCGAGACACGCGCCGATCGGGAAGCCGCCGCCGAGCGCTTTCGCCAGCGGCATGATGTCCGGCGTCACGCCGATGCGCCGATATGCAAACAGATCGCCGGTGCGGCCCATACCGGTCTGCACCTCGTCGAAAACCAGCAGCAGGCCGTTGTCGTCGCAGAGCTGGCGCAGCGCCTTGAAGAACGAGGGCGGCGCCGAGCGCACGCCGCCCTCGCCCTGCACCGGCTCGATCAGGATGCCGGCGGTCTCGCGGCCAATCGCCTTCTTCACGGCTTCCAGATCGCCATGCGGTACCTGATCGAAACCATCCAGCGGTGGGCCGAAACCTTCCAGATATTTGGCCGATCCGGTCGCAGCCAGTGTTCCCAACGTACGACCGTGGAACGCGCCCTCGAAGGTGACGAGGCGATAGCGCTCGGGACCCCCCTTGGCGGCGTGATATCGGCGCGCGATCTTGATCGCGCATTCCATCGCTTCCGCGCCTGAATTGCAGAAGAACACGAGATCGGCAAAGCTTTGCTCGCAAAGCCGCGCCGCAAGCTTGTCGCCGTCCGGGCTTTTGAACAGGTTCGACATGTGCCACAGTTTTGTGGCCTGTTCCTGCAGCGCCTTGACCAGATGCGGATGGCAATGGCCGAGCGCGTTGACCGCGACGCCGGAGGTGAAATCGAGATAGCGCTCGCCATCGGTCGCGATCAGCCAACTGCCCTCGCCGCGCTCGAAGCCGAGATCGACCCTGGCGAATACGGGAAGCAGATGCGACGTGGCGCTGTTGGTCATGGCTTTCACTTGGCGTTCACTTGAGGGTTAAGATCGGCCATCATGCGCGCATTGGCGCGATCGCATCAACGGCCTATCTTTCGCGAAAACAAAACGTGCCGCCTTTTCGGGGCGGCACGTGGCAACCATTTTAGGCGCGCGCCGATAACTGTCAATGCCGCCGGACAAGCCTCCGGCGCCGCTCATCCAGCCCGTACGATTGCGGTGTGGTGGAAAAATCGATTGCAAGGCTTAAATGACGGAACATGTGGACGCACGCCAGCGGACTCTGCGCGGGAGTCACGCCATATTGTAGCGTTTGGGCTGTTAGGTACGACATCTCGTGCGGCAGTTCTGATCCCCAGAGTTCTGGTGATTAGCGTACACGTTCGGGCGCGCCAATCGCGGTCGGCGAGGGTTAAGGGATTCTGCGTACAGGGATTTTTTTGAGATTTGGCATCGCAGCACCGCCCGAGAACCGGCCGGCGCCATGCGAAGGGAAGAATGCGATGACGGTATTGACCTGGTCCGAAGATCGCGTCGAACAGTTGAAGAAACTCTGGGAGGCCGGGCTTTCGGCGAGCCAGATCGCCGCGGAGCTCGGAAATGTGACGCGGAATGCCGTGATCGGCAAAGTGCATCGGCTCGGTCTTTCCGGCCGCGCCAAGAGCCCCTCGGTGGCGCCGCGGCAGCGCAAGGCGCGCCCCGCCCAGCATATGATGCGGGTCTCGCGTCCGGCCTCGCGCGGCAACACCGCGCTCGCGCATGCTTTCGAAGTCGATCTGGAGCCCGATCCGATCGCCTTCGACAATGTGGTGCCGATCAGCCAGCGGCTGTCGCTGCTGGAGTTGAGCGAGGCTACCTGCCACTGGCCGGTCGGAGATCCGTCCAGCCCCGATTTCTTCTTCTGCGGCGGCAAGGCGCTGGCGGGGCTGCCCTACTGCGCGCATCACTCGCGCGTCGCCTACCAGCCCGCCACCGACCGTCGGCGCCAGCCGCCGAAGCCGACAAGGTAAGCGAGCGTAGGATGGGTTGAGCGGAGCGAAACCCATCAGCGGCTTGCGATAAGGTGATGGGTATCGTGCGCTCAACCCATCCTACGCTGACTGCGCTTGTCCGGGACGACGGGCAGAGAATTACTACTCCGCTTTCGCAAAGCGGTCGTCGAGCGCGTAGCCGGCGCCGCGGACGGTGCGGATCGGGTCCTGCTCGCGGCCCGGATTGAGCAATTTGCGCAACCGCCCGATATGCACGTCCACGGTGCGCTCATCGATGTAGATGTCGCGGCCCCAGACCGAGTCGAGCAATTGCTCGCGGGAAAACACCCGGCCTGGATGCTCCAGGAAGAATTCCAGCAAGCGATATTCGGTCGGGCCGAGATCGATCGGCCGCCCCGAACGCGCGACGCGACGCTTCTCGCGATCGAGCTCGATGTCGCCATAGGCGAGCACGGTGGCAAGCCGCTCGGGGCTCGCGCGACGCAACAGGCCCTTCACCCGCGCCAGCAACTCCGGCACCGAGAACGGCTTGACGATGTAGTCGTCGGCGCCGGTCGCAAGACCTCTGATCCGCTCGCTCTCCTCGCCGCGCGCGGTCAGCATGATGATCGGCAATTGCCGGGTCTCCGGACGCGCCCGCAGGCGGCGGCACAATTCGATGCCCGACAGGCCGGGCAGCATCCAGTCGAGCACGATCAGGTCGGGAACCCGTTCCTTTAAGCGGGTGTCGGCGTCATCGCCGCGCCCTACCGTTTCGACGTCGTATCCCTCGGCGTCGAGATTGTAACGCAGCAGGGTCGTCAACGCTTCCTCGTCTTCCACCACCAGAATGCGTGCGCTCATGGCGTCGTCTTCTCCATTTGCTTGGGCATGCCCCGATCCGAAAAACAGCCAACCACCGCGCTATCCGGACCGGGGACGGGTTTTTCGGGATCATGCTCTAGTTACCGGGGACCGTAGTTGCGAACGTCGTCATGTCGCCCTTCGGGCGCTTGTCGAGAATCTGCTGGCCTTCGATCATGTAGAACACGGTTTCGGCGATGTTGGTGGCATGGTCGCCGATCCGCTCGATGTTCTTGGCGCAAAACATCAGATGAATGCAGAACGAGATGTTGCGCGGGTCTTCCATCATGTAGGTCAACAGTTCGCGAAACAGCGAGGTGCAGATGGCGTCGACTTCCTCGTCGCTCTTCCAGACGTTCATCGCCGCCGGCAAATCGTGCGCCGCATAGGCATCCAGCACGGATTTCACCTGCGACTGCACGAGGTCGGTCATGTGCTCGAGCCCGCGGATCAGTTTTAGCGGGTGGAAATCGCTTTCCAGCGCGGCGACCCGCTTGCCCATGTTCTTGGCGAGATCGCCGATCCGCTCGAGGTCGGTGGCAACCCGCATCGCGCCGACGATCTCGCGCAGGTCGACCGCCATCGGCTGGCGCCGCGCGATCGTCAGCACCGCGCGTTCCTCGATCAGCCGTTGCAGGCCGTCGATCTCGGAATCGGCCGCAACCACGCGCTGGCCGAGCGCGACGTCGCGGCGGACCAGCGCGTCGACGGAATCGGTGAGCATGCGTTCGGCAAGCCCGCCCATCTCCGCCACCAGCCGGGTCAATTCCTGCAGATCACTGTCGAACGCCTTGGCGGTATGTTCGGAAGCCATCGTCTCTCTCCTCAACCAAAGCGGCCGGTGATGTAGTCCTGGGTTCGTCGGTCGCCCGGCGAGGTGAATATCCTGCTGGTTTCGTCGAATTCGATCAGCTCGCCGAGATACATGAAGGCGGTCTTGTCCGAGACGCGCGCGGCCTGCTGCATGTTGTGAGTGACGATGGCGATGGTGTAGTCCTCGGACAGTTCCTGGATCAATTCCTCGACTTTCGCGGTCGAGATCGGATCCAGCGCCGAACACGGCTCGTCGAACAGGATCACCTCGGGCCGCACCGCAACCGTGCGGGCGATGCAAAGCCGCTGCTGCTGGCCGCCGGACAGGCTTAAGCCCGAGGCATTGAGCTTGTCCTTGACCTCGTTCCACAGCGCGCCGCCGCGCAGTGCCTTCTCGACCCGGCCGTCCATTTCGGACTTGGAGATTTTTTCATAAAGGCGGATACCGAACGCGATGTTTTCATAGATCGTCATCGGAAACGGCGTCGGCTTCTGGAACACCATGCCGACCCGCGCCCGCAACAGATTGAGATCGAGCTTGGGGTCGAGGACGTTGGTCTGGTCGAGCATCAGCTGACCGACCGCGCGCTGTCCCGGATAGAGGTCGTACATCCGGTTGAAGATCCGCAGCAAGGTCGATTTGCCGCAGCCCGACGGCCCGATAAAGGCGGTGACGCGATGGGTACCCAGCGTCAGGTTGATGTTCTTCAGCGCATGGTTCTCGCCGTAATAGAAGTTCAAATTGCGCGCGGTCACCTTGGCGGGAGCCTCGGGCAATGCCGCGTGAGCCGGGGCGCCCGCAGTACTCATCGATAAGGAAAGGTCGTTCATTTCGCGGTCCTCTCGGCGCCAAGAATGCGCGCGCCGATATTCAGCGCGAGCACGGTCAGAGTGATCAGCAACGCCCCGCTCCAGGCAAGCTGTTTCCAGTAGGCGTAAGGGCTTTGCACGAAGTTGTTGATGGTCACCGGCAGGTTTGCCATCGTCTTGGTCAGGCTGAAGCTGGAAAACTGGTTGGAGAGCACGGTGAACAGCAAGGGCGCGGTTTCACCGGCGACGCGGGCGGTCGCGAGCAGCACGCCGGTGATGAGCCCCGAGCGCGCCGCGCGATAGGCAATCCGCTTGATGACGAGCGAGCGCGGCAGACCGAGCGCGGACGCCGCCTCGCGCAGCGGATTGGGCACCAACAGCAGCATGTCTTCGGTGGTGCGAAGCACGACCGGAATGACGATCACGGCCAACGCCAGCGATCCGGCGATGGCCGAGAAGCCGCCCATCGGCACCACCACGGCGCCATAGATGAACAGGCCGATGATGATCGACGGCGCGCTCAAGAGAATGTCGTTGATGAAGCGGATCACCGAGGTCAGGCGGTCATTCCTGCCGTATTCGGCGAGATAGGTGCCAGCGAACATGCCGAGCGGCGCGCCGATGCCCACCCCGATCACGGTCATGATGATCGAGCCTGTGATGGCGTTCAACAGACCGCCCTCGGTCGAGCCGGGCGGCGGGGTATTTTCGGTGAAGATCTGAAGCGTGATGCCGGCAAGGCCATTGTAAAACAGCGTGAAGAGGATCAGCGCGAGCCAGGTCACGCCGAACAGCGCGGCGCCAAAGCAAAGCCCGCGTATGACGATGTCCTTGCTGCGGCGGCGCGCGTAAATCGGATTCATGATGCTACTTCCCCGCCTTCTGTTCCAGCCGCAGCAGCATCAGCCGCGCGCAGGCGAGAACGAAGAACGTCAGCACGAACAGCAGGAGGCCGAGCAGGATCAGGGCGGATTGATGCAGGCCGTCGCTCTCGGCGAATTCGGATGCGATCGCGGCCGCGATCGTGGTGCCCGGCGAAAAGATCGAGCCGGTGATGCGGAACGAATTGCCGATGATGAAGGTCACCGCCATGGTCTCGCCGAGCGCGCGGCCCAGCGCCAGCATGATGCCGCCGATGACGCCGACGCGGGTATAGGGGATGACCACGTTGCGGACGACTTCCCAGGTGGTGCAGCCGACGCCGTAGGCGGCCTCTTTCAGGACCGGCGGCACGGTCTTGAACACGTCGACCGAGATCGCGGTGATGAACGGCAGCACCATGATCGCGAGGATCAGCGCCGCATTGAACAGGCTGAGATAGGACGGCGGGCCTGCGAAAATCGATCCCAGAACCGGAACGTGCTCGAACAACCCGATCATGAAGGGCTGGAAGGTGTAGGCCAGGAACGGACCCAACACGAAGAAACCCCACATGCCGTAGATGATCGAGGGGATGCCCGCGAGCAGTTCGATCGCAATGCCGATCGGACGGCGTAGCCATTGCGGACAAAGCTCGGTCAGGAAGATCGCGATCCCGAGCCCGACCGGAATGGCGATCAGCATCGCGATGCCGGAGGTTACCAGCGTGCCGTAGATCGGTGCGAGCGCGCCCAGCACCGGCGGATCGGCCGACGGCGCCCAGCGCTGCGTCCACAGGAACGCAAAGCCGTACTCCTTCATCGCCGGCCAGGCGCCGACGATCAGCGACAGGATGATGCCGCCGAGGACCAGCAGCACCGAGATCGCGGAGATGCGCGTGATCCAGTAAAATGTGAGGTCGCCAAGCTTGAAAGCACTGAGCGCCTTGGCGCGATCGTAAGGTGCGGCGGCTTCCAATACGTCGCTCTGAACGGCCATGTCTGCCACGCCAATCCCCTGTCTTGGTATACTACGCCATTCGGATCGCGTTCAGTGGGTCCGCTTACTTTTCCCCTCTCACCCTCCAAACAGCTTCACTCGAAGGGAGGCGGCAGACCCGGCGGCGCAGTGACCGGTCCTGCAGCCCTCCCCCTTATCGGGGGAGGGGGCAAGAGTTGGCAGTCGTCAGCTCTTGATTTCAGCCGACCAGGTCTTCTCGATCAGCTTGACGACGTTGTCAGGCATCGGGATGTAGTCGAGTTCCTCAGCCATCTTGTCGCCGTTGGCAAAGGCCCATTTGAAGAACTTGATCGCTTCCTGCGAGGCCGCCTTGTCGGTCGCATCCTTGTGCATCAGGATGAAGGTGGACGCGGTGACGGGCCACGACTTCTCGCCGGGCTGATCGGTGAGGATCACGTAATAGCCGGGCGCGTTGGCCCAGTCGGCGTTCGAGGCGGCGGCCTGGAACGCCTCCACGGTCGGCTGCACGGTCTTGCCGGCCTTGTTGACCATGGCGACGTAGGTCAGCTTGTTCTGCTTGGCGTAGGCGTATTCGACGTAGCCGATCGAGTTCTTGGTCTGGCTGATGTTGCCGGAGACGCCTTCGTTGCCCTTGGCGCCGACGCCGGTCGGCCATTCGACGGCGGTGCCGGAACCGACCTTGCTCTTCCAGTCGGCGCTGACCTTCGAGAGATAGTCGGTGAAATTGAACGTCGTGCCCGATCCGTCGGAGCGGCGCACCACGGTGATGGCGTCGGACGGCAGCTTCACATTCGGATTGAGCTTCTTGATCGCCGGATCGTCCCATTTGGCGATCTTGCCGAGGTAGATGTTGGCGAGGGTCTCGCCGTCGAACACCATCTCGCCGGGCTTCACGCCCTCGAGGTTGACCACGGCAACGATCGCGCCCATGACCATCGGCCACTGCACCAGGCCGTCCTTCTCGAGCTGCTCGGCCTTGAGCGGCATGTCGGTCGCACCAAAGGTAACCGTCTTGGCCTGGATCTGCTTGATGCCGCCGCCGGAACCGATTGACTGGTAGTTCAGACCGTTGCCGGTGTCCTTTTTGTAGGCGTCAGCCCATTTTGAATAGATCGGGAACGGGAACGTCGCACCCGCTCCGGTGATGTCGGCCGCGAACGCCGCCGACGTCGATGCGGCGACCAGGCCGGCAGCGACGATAGTCCTCACAAAATTCATCCTCGTCTCCCCTTGGTGAGCGAAGCGCCTGTACGCCTGATCGCGCCCACATCAGCCCGTTTAGAAGCGGTCAATGCTCCTTTTACGAAGGTAGGATGACAGTTGGATGACAGCACCAAGCAATTGAAAAGACTTGGCTTTAGACCAATATCGAGGTCCGCGCCTGAGGAAAACAGGCGGTAAAAGTAGCGCCGTTCTTGGGCACGCTTTCGATCAAGAGACGGCCGCGATGACGGTTAAGAATATGTTTGACCAGCGATAAACCGAGCCCGGTTCCACCCTGGGCGCGGCTGTCGCCGACGTCCACCCGATAAAAGCGTTCGGTCAGCCGCGGCAGATGTTCGGGCGCGATCCCGGGACCGAAATCGCGTACCAAGACGCGGACTTCCGGCGTGCCTTCGCCCGACAACGCCGAGGTGAGCGAGACCATGACCTTGCCGCCGGATGCGCCGTATTTCAGCGCGTTCTCGATCAGGTTCTCGAACAGCCTCAACAGTTCCTCGCGGTCGCCCGCGATCTGTACCTGCGTCTCCGGCAGATCGATATCGACCACGACCTGGCGTTCGCGCGCCAAGGGCTCCAGCCCGTCGGCGACCTGCCGGATGATGGGAACGATATCCACCGACGTGTCGGGCCGGACATGGGCCGACAGCTCGACCCGCGACAGCGACAGAAGATCGTCGATCAGCCGCGCCATCCGCGTCGCCTGCGCATGCATGATGCCGAGGAAGCGCTCGCGGGCCTTCGCATCGTCCTTGGCCTGGCCCTGCAGCGTATCGATGAAGCCGGAAAGCGCCGCCAAGGGCGTGCGCAATTCATGACTGGCATTGGCGACGAAGTCGGCGCGCATTTCCTCGACCCGGCGCAGCGGCGTCTGGTCGTGGAAGGTCATCAGCATGCACTTGTCGGTGCCGCCGAACAGCGTCGGCACTGGCACCGGCGTGATGATCAGCTCCATCCAGCGGTCGACCGGCACGTGATCGAGATACATCGCCCGCCGCGGCTCCGAAGTGGCGATGGCTTCGCGAAGCGCGGTGATGATTTCGGGCGAGCGCAGCGCGAACTGGGCGAGCTCGTTCTTGCGCAAGGCGGGCGCAAGCTGGGCCGCTGCGGCATTGAGGTGAATGACGCGGCCGGCGCGGTCGAGCAGCACGGCAGGATCCGGCATCCCGGAGACGACCGCACTGACGGCTGCGGTTTCGACCGGGTTGACGCCGCGGACGTCTTCCCGCGAGGTCGCGACATTGTGCAATCGCCAGGGGACCAGCGCGGCCGCCGCGATGCAGATGAAGACCACGGCAGCCCGCATCGGCGACAATTCGCCGATCGCGACCACGACGGAAAGCGCAAGCCCCGCGGCGAGCAGGATGATCGCCGAATGCCGCAACCGGTCGGACCACGGCGAAAGCGAGGGGGGAGAGGAGGAAGGAGCGTCTATCGCCATCAGGCCGGCTTCTCCGTTCGCGTCCGCTTCATCAGGCACCAGTGTCGCTGCGCTCTCTCACATAGGCAGCCTCAGGCCGAGGTCCGGGATCGAGCTTGAGCGCAGCCTGACGCAGGCGCTTCGATCTCGCTCCGAGAATAACCTCCCGAAACGTCAGCAAGATTACAGATATGACGAAAGGCGCAATATAATAGAGCAGGCGGAACAGCAGCATGCCGGCCAAGAGGTCCTCGCGGTCCATCTGCCACAGCCCGACCAGCATGGCGGCATCGAACACCCCAAGCCCGCCGGGCGAATGGCTGGCGAAGCCCAATAACGTTGCCGAGACAAAGATCACCGCGACCACGACAAAGCCCAGATTGGGCTCATCCGGCACCAGTACATACATCGCCAGCGCACAGAAGCTGAGATCGACGATCCCGATCGCAATCTGCAACAGCGTCAGCGGGCCGCCGGGCAGCAGCACGCTCCAGGGCCCGCGTCCAACCGCCCGCGGCTGCGACCAGACCCATACCACGTAGCCGACCAGCGCCAGGATGATGGCGACCGCGACCGCGCGGTTCAGCCAGGGCGGAAGCTGATCGATCGAGGAGGCAGCTTCCGGATGATAGGCAATCCCGAGCCCCAGCACCGCGGCGTTGCCGAGCCAGAACGTCAGTCCGGCCAAAAAACAGATCTTGGCAACGTCGATCGCGTTCAGCCCCCAACTGGAATAGATGCGATAGCGCACCGCGCCACCGGTGAAGACGCTGGCGCCGACATTGTGGCCGATCGAATAGCTGGTGAAGGCGGCGAGCGCGTTGACGCGGTAGGGAATATCGCTGCGGCCGATCGCGCGCACCGCGAACAGGTCATAGAAGGTCAGGGTGAAATAGCCCGCCGTAACGAACAGCGCCGCCAGCACGATCTGGCGGGTTTCGGTACTCTTGATGGCCTCGATGACCTCATTGGTGTCGATGCCGCGGAGCATGTGATAAAGCACATAGCAAGCGATCCCAATCACCGTGACGCTGATCGCAACTCCCAGCTTGTGCAGGACTTGCTTCTGGCGCAGCAACGAGATCGTCCTGCGTATTGCTTCCAGCATCTAGACCTCGAATACGATCCCGCGGATGACGGCGCAGGGTGGGCCTCGGTACCTGCTGCGGCCCGCGCTTGCTTCCGACCCCAGTGGTAGCGCGTTTTTAACCGGAGTGGAATTCGCGAAGTGTGAATAAAAACGCGTTCCTTCAACATATTAGGGTAATACATTGGGACCATCGGCAACCGCGGAGCATGCCTTTTTGCCGGTGCATTCCCACTCAGGCGAAATCCCGGACGTCATTCCACGCATGCGGTAATGAAGTTTTGATGATTTCGCCCGGTCAGGCCTGGCTGCTTTCTGCCGAAATGTCACGCGGCGGGCGCGCCGCGCGCAAGCACCCAGTCGCGCAAGCATGATCCAAGCGCGCAACCTGCGAGGTAGCATGCGAACATGGAGAGGCCGAGATCGAGCCAATAGCCGGGACGGCCGGGAACCACGCGGGTGAGCGCGGCAGCAACCAGAGCCAGGGCCAGCGCCGCCAGCCAGCGCGACAGCTCCTTCGATACGCCCTTTCCGCGATGAACCACGGCGATCCACCCGGCGGCGAGACCGAGCAGCAGCGAGCCCAACAGCCAGCCCCAATGAAAGCCTAAGAGAAACGCCATCGCGATTACCTCACCAGAAATTCGATGCGGCGGTTTTGCGCCTTGCCTTCATCGGTATCATTGGCGGCGACGGGTTGCGTGCTGCCGTAACCCGCCGCCGTGAAGCGGTCCGCCGGTAACCCTGCCCTGACGAGATAATCCGCCACCGCCTGCGCGCGCCTTTCCGACAGCATCTTGTTGGAGGCGTCATCGCCGTCGGTGTCGGTATGTCCGGCAATTTCGATATTGGCGGTCGGACAGCGCAGCGCGGTTTCGATCAGTCCGTCGAGCAGGCCCGCCGAGTTCGGCAAGAATGTCGGCACGCCCGGATTCAAACCGGATATTTCCCTTGGCCAGCAATTCGGAGAACAGTTGCTGGCAGACGGTGGCATCGACCGGTGCTGCCGGAGGCTTGACCGAAATATCGGCCTTGAGTTGAAAGCCTTGCGGAAAATCCTTGGTCAAGCCGGCGCGGATCTGGTTGGCCGCCGCATCATAGAGCGCATCGCCCGACAGCTTCACCTCCCGATCCGAAACAACCAGCGTGCCGGTCGACAGCCGCGACAATGCGCCAAGCGCCGGCACCACCGCGGCTGCGAACCCGCCGGGCGCGCCGACGCTCGCCTTGAGATTGTCGACCACCTTTTCCGAGTAGAATTTTCGCGCCGCTGCGGCAGCGATGGTCGCGTGAACGTTGTTGTCGGGCACATCGCCGGACAGCGTCAACGTCACCGCGACCGGATCCTTGTAGGCCTCGAAGATATAAGGCGGCGCCCTGATCTCGTTGGCGGCGACCGAAAAGCCCTCCGGCAAATTCTTCAGCGCGGCCGCGATCGCTTCCCTGCCGCCAAGCTCGCGCGCCATGCCCGAGAGGCTGACCTTGTCATCCGAAATCGTGATCTTGCCGTCCTTCAACTTGCCGATCTGGTCGATCAGGAGCAGCGCCGCATTATCGAAGCGCGCCGGCGCGCCGCGTGCCAGATTCATCTGATCGGCGACTTCGACGCCGCCGAGACCGGCGCGCGCCGCCTCCAGCAATTTGCCCTTGCTGGCCGGCAGCGGCGCGCTGCCGCCGAGCGTGACCCTGACGACGTCCCGCTCGGCCGACCAGACGAACGGCTTCGCCTCCGGCACCAGATGCGTTTCATCGTCGACCAGGCGCACGCCGGGCACGGCTTCGACCTGCGCCACCGCGCTGCGGCGGCCTTGTTCCGAAAATGCATCCGCGCCGAGCGTGACGTCGCGACCGGCCACCGTGATCCTGGTCTTGTCCAGCACGATATCCTTCAGCGCGGCGGTACTTTGGGCTACGAGATCGGATTCAAGCGGAGCGGTATCGGTCCAGGCCGCGATGGCCCAAAGGACGGCAAGGGGAATAACACCTGGCCACCATTTGCTGCTCCACCTGAAAGGTCCGCGCATTCGACATCCTGAGGGTCAAGGAAAACGAGAGAAAACAAACCCTTGCGGCGCTGTCAAACTGGAAATAACACGGCCAGGCTAGGCTGCCTCAATTCGCATGGCTAAGGGTTTCTTCAGCGGTCTTTCGCTAACGTCATGATAACACCCAACCGGCCGGTACCTTCCATCGATGAAGCAATTGCGCAACACCGTTATCCGCGCCGGCCTGGGCGCGCTCTACTTCAGCGGTGCGCATTACCTGTTGCGGCCGATCCTCTCGGGCGTCGGCGCCATTTTCATGCTGCACCATGTCCGGCCGCGCCGCGACGGCCAGTTCCAGCCCAATCGCCATCTCGAAGTCGCTCCCGAATTCCTGCGCGCGATGCTGGCGCATCTTCGTGCGCGCGGCATCGATATCATTACCATGGACGAGGTGCATCAGCGCTTGATCGAGCGGAAATTTTCGCGGCGTTTTGCGTGTTTCACCTTCGACGACGGCTATCGCGACAACCGGGATTTTGCGCTGCCGGTGATGCGCGAATTTGACGCACCTTTCACGCTCTACGTCGCGAGCGACTTCGCCGAAGGCAGTGGCCGGCTGTGGTGGATCGCGCTGGAGATCGCAATCGCCAGGGCTTCCTTCATCGAGGTGAGGATCGGCGACGCGCCGACCCGCTTCGATACCGGCACTCCGGCGGCCAAGCAGGCCGCCTTCGACCGCCTGCACGATTGGCTGCGCACCTTGCCCGGCAATCACGAGATCCAGCGCGAAGTCGGCGCACTGTGCGCGCGTCACGGCGTCGATGAAGCGGCGATCTGCCGCGATCTCTGCATGTCGTGGGACGAACTGAAGCGTTTTGCCCAGGATTCCCTTGTCGGCGTCGGCGCGCACTCCGTCACCCACTGCAATCTCGCCAGCGAGCGGGAGGAGATCGCCGCCCAAGAGATGGCGGTCAGCCGCGCCCGGATCGAGAGCGCGCTGGGCCGCCCCGTGCTGCACCTTGCCTACCCCTATGGCGACAGGATCGCGGCCGGCACGCGCGAATTCGCGCTGGCGCGCACGTGCGGATTCAAGACCGCGGTGACGACACGCCCGGGCATGGTGTTTGCGGAAAGCGCCGACCATCTCACCGCGCTACCGCGGGTCTCGCTCAATGGCAATTATCAGGACGTGCGGATCTTGCCGGTCTTGACCTCGGGCGCCGCGACTGCGATGTGGAACGGCTTTCGCCGCGTCGACGCGGCGTAGGCCCTTCCTGTCGTCGCTGCGAGCGAAAAACGCGCCGCTCGGCAAAAGCTCGTCATGCGCGGGCTTGACCCGCGCATCCATCAATCTTCACAAGATGCCTTCAATTGGATGGATTGCCGGGTCAAGCCCGGCAATGACGAATGAAGGTTCAAAGCAAGGGAGGCATCATGTTCAACGACCTGTTTTCATTGAAGGGCCGGATCGCCTTGGTGACCGGCGGATCGCGCGGCATCGGCAAGATGATCGCTGCCGGGTTCCTTAGCCAGGGCGCCGCAAAAGTCTACATCACCGCGCGCAAGGCGGGGCCTTGCGAGGCGACCGCGAAGGAGCTGAGTGCGCAATATGGCGGCGAATGCATCGCGCTTCCGATCGATATTTCGAACCTTGCCGGCATCGACATGCTGGCGGGGGAGATCAAAAAGCGCGAACCGAAACTCGACATCCTCGTCAATAATGCGGGGGCGGCGTGGGGCGCCGACTTTGACGAGTTTCCGGAGAGCGGCTGGGACAAGGTGATGGACCTCAACGTCAAGACGCCGTTCTTCCTGACCAAGGCACTGGCCGCGCCGTTGCGCGCCGCCGCAAGCGCTGCGAGGCCCGCCAAGGTCATCAACATCGCCTCGATCGACGGCATTTTCGTCAACCCGCAGGAGACCTACCCCTATGCCGCGAGCAAGGCGGGGCTCATTCATTTGACGCGGCGGATGGCGGTAAAGCTGATCAAGGACCACGTCGTTGTCGCCGCCATCGCGCCGGGGCCGTTCAAGTCGGACATGAACAAGGTGGCGCGCGACCATGCCGATGAGGTGGCAAAGCGCGTGCCCTCGGGCCGCATCGGCACCGATGAGGACATGGCGGGCGCCGCGATCTATCTCGCCTCGCGCGCCGGAGATTACGTGGTCGGCGCCACCATCGCCGTCGATGGCGGCATCGCCTATGCCAATGCGGGGATTAGGGGAGATTAGCCGGCCCGGCGGAAGCAGCATTTTGTGCAGGTTGAACCGGCTACTTCGGGCCAACCCGCATGGCGGGAGGCAGACCCGCCGGCAGTTTTCCGGCGCCCTGAAAGGCTGCCTGCATCGCAACGATGTAGCCATAGGGGCCCAGACCCGCGATCACGGCCTTGACTGCGGCCGACAGCTTCGAATGCCGATGCAGCTCGTCGCGAGCGTGAATGTTGGAGATGTGCACTTCATAGATCGGCCCTTCGAATATCTTCATGGCGTCGAACATCGCGATCGAGGTGAAGGAATAGGCGGCGGGATTGATGATCAGGGCATCCGCGTCGGTGCGCGCCGATTGAATGAGATCGACCAGCACGCCTTCGTGGTTCGATTGGTGAAAGGCCAGTTGCGCACCGGCGAATTTGGCGAACTCCTCGCAACTCACCTTGACGGCGTCCAACGTCGTCGTGCCGTAGATGTGCGGCTCCCGTACCCCGAGCAGATTAAGGTTGGGGCCGTTGATGATCATAATGCGCATGATGTTCCTTCCATGATCCGGGTTCACATCGACCGGGCGTGATCCCTCCGACGACATTGTCAACGATGGAGGCTCCAATGCCAACCCAGTCAATTCTTGTCGGCCTCATCGGCGCAGGCATTGAGGCCTCGCGCGCGGCTCGTCGGCACGAGAAGGAAGGTGACGACCAGGGCTTGCGTTGTCTCTAGCGGCTGATCGATCTGGATGTGCTGGGCCTGTCGGTCGAAGCCCTGCCAGAGCTGCTGACGGCAGCCGAACGTCTCGGCTTCACCGGCCTGAACATCACCTATCCCTGCAAGCAGGCCGTCATTGAACACCTCCACAAGGTCGCTCCGGATGCGCGCGCAATCGGGGTCGTCAACACCGTGCTGTTCAGGGACGGGCGTCGTTCGGTTACAATACCGACTGGTCGGGATTTGCGGGAAGCTTTCGACGCACGCTTTCCGACGTCGGCCGCGATCGCGTGGCTCAATTCGGCGCGGCGGCGCCGGTGCCGCGGTATCGCACGCGCTGCTGACGCTCCGGGCCCTGCCGGATCGCCATTGTCGATATCGACCGCAACCGCGCCGGCGATCTGGCGGAAGCGTTGTGCGCGCGGTTCGGGGCCGGCCGGGCGGTGGCGAGCGAAGATGTCGCCGAGGCGATGTCGACCGCCGACGGCATCGTCAACACCACGCCGGTGGGCATGGCCAAGTTTCCTGGCATGGCGCTGCCGGCCGGCATGCTCTCGAGCAAGCCGTGGGTGGCCGATGTGATCTATTTTCCGACGGAAACCCAGTTGCTGCGCGAAGCCAGGGCGCGCGGCTGCCGCACCATGTCCGGCGCCGGCATGGCGGTGTTTCAAGCCGCCGACGCGTTCCGCCTGTTCAGCGGCACGGAGCCTGACGTCGAGCGGATGCTGCAACATTTTGCAGAAATGACTGCCGACTAGCGAATAACCGTCCCGGCATTCGCCGGGACGGCCGGACCTCAGGTCTCGATCTTCACATACTCGAAATCGCCGGGCTTGTTGTCGATGCCGACCTTGGGCGGCGAGATCCACGGCGCGAACCTGCCCGTCTCGGTCACCGGCGCCATCAGCGATGCGATGAAATCGCCGTCCGCGTTTGACGGCAGCCATTCGCCCTGGCGCTTGTTCCAGGCCGCCTCGTCGATCAAGACCCCGTCGGGGGTGGCGTGGATATCCCTGAACTCGCCGATGGCGCGATGGAACGCGACGTTCGGCAAGCTCAGCTTGAAGCCGTAGCCGGCGCTCGAGATGATCTTGTTCCAGCGCAACATGCCCTTGGCGCAGTCCTGGGTGTAATCGTCGCGCAGCCGCATGTTGAGCGCGGTGAGCGCCGGCTCGTCGACGCGCTTGATCACGCCGTCGACCAGCTTGAGCACCGGATAGGTCGCGTTCTGCAGCCGGTGATCGTCCTCGATCTGGGTTTCGCGATAGCGGCCCTTGATGCCGGCATTGAACGCATTCGCAGCGTTAGTCGAGACTTCCGAGCCGAACAAATCGAGCGACAGCGAGTAGTGCAGGTTCAGCTTCTTCTGGATGGTCGGAAGGTCGATCACGCCCAGCGCGCGCACTTTTGCGATATCGGCGGGATCGGCCATCCCGGCCTCTTTCATCGCCTCGCAGGTCCGTTGCACCACGCGGCTAATGCCGGTCTCGCCGACAAACATGTGATGGGCTTCCTCGGTCAGCATGAAGCGGCAGGTGCGCGACAGCGGATCGAAGCCGGACTGCGCGAGCGAGTGCAACTGCATCTTGCCGTCGCGGTCGGTGAAATAGGTGAACATGAAGAACGACAGCCAGTCCGGCGTCGCCTCGTTGAAGGCCCCCAGCATGCGCGGCGAATCGGCATCGCCCGAGCGGCGGCGCAACAGCTCGTCCGCCTCCTCGCGCCCGTCGCGGCCAAAATATTTCTGCAGCAGATAAACCATCGCCCAGAGATGGCGGCCTTCCTCGACATTGACCTGGAACAGGTTGCGCAGATCATAAAGCGAGGGCGCGGTCTTGCCGAGATGGCGCTGCTGTTCGACCGAGGCGGGCTCGGTGTCGCCCTGGATCACGATCAGGCGGCGCAGCATGGCGCGATGTTCGCCCGGCACCTCCTGCCAGGCCGGCTTGCCGAAATTTTCGCCGAACGGAATGACGCGATTTTCTTCCTGCGGCGCAAGCAGGATGCCCCAGCGATAATCCGGCATCTTCACATAGTCGAACTTGGCCCAGCCGCGCGGATCGACGGAGTAGGCGGTGCGCAAATAGACCAGCGATTGCTGGAAGCCCTCGGGGCCCATGTCGCTCCACCAGTTCATGTAGCCGGGATGCCAGCCTTCCAGGGCTTTAAGCACCTGGCGGTCCTCGCTGAGATTCACGTTGTTCGGAATCTTTGTGCTGTAATCAACCTGCATGTAATTCATCGCCGTGCTCCTTGGCTTGGCGAGTAGCGAATAGGGAGTAGCGAATAGTAAGAAGAAAAACTATTCGCTATTCGCTACTCCCTATTCGCCCCTTCATTCGCCCCTTAAACTCTCGTCATATCGAATTGCGGCCTCTCGCCGGTGCCGTAGCGGCGCAGCGCGCCGTTCTCGCCGACCGCGTTGGGGCGCTGGAAAATCCAGTTCTGCCACGCGGTGAGGCGAGCAAAGATTTTCGATTCCATGGTCTCAGGTCCGGCGAACCGCAAATTCGCTTCCATGCCGGTGAGGCTGTCGGGCGAGAAAGAAGCGCGCTCCTCGAAGAACAACCTGATTTCGTCGTCCCAGTCGATATCGTCGAGCGCGAAGGTGACAAGCCCGAGCGCTTCGGCCTCCTCGGCATCGAGCGCCTTGCCGATCGAACCTCGCGCGCGTTCGACATCCGCAGGATCAGCCTGGAAGCGCGACTGCAATCGCGTCAGGCCGTGGCTCATCGGATAGGATCCGAAATTCATCGCGGAGAGTTCGATCGATGGGGCTGCGCGGTTGTCACCCTGCCGCGAGCCGATGAGCATGTAGGAGCGGTCGGCGGCGAACACGAGTTCGGCGAGCGTCCCGGCAAAGCATGACCCCGGCTCGACCAGGGTCACCAGGGTGCGGGAGGTGACGTCGATGCGCTTTAGCACCCGCTTCCAGTAATGCCTGATCTCGTTGACCAGCCAGTGCGCCTTGTTGGATTCGAGGAAGGCGTCGTGGCCAAGAACATTGGCGCGCTCGCCATGCGACTTGAACACCAGCATCGCGATCTCGAGCTCGTTGATGCGCAAATGCAGGATCGCGTCGTCGAGCTCGCGCGCCACCTGCAGCGGCCAGAATTTTGCTCGCTGCGCGATCATGCCGTCGATATCGGCAGGTGGAGCGGCTTCCGGCGCATGAATCGATATGGTGGCGATGCGCGCCGCGCGATCGATGTCGACGCTGACAAAGCCGTAGCGCACGCTGTTTTGGTCGATGGTTCGCCTAAGCGGCGTCAGCGCGATGCCTGTGCCGCCAGCGTTACGCGTCGACGCGCTCGCGAATTGCTTGATGCGCTCGGCGAGTTTCGCCTCGAGCTTGCTGTTCGGCGCGATCTCGTCGACCAGCCGCCATGCGACAGCGCGCTTGCCCTTGATGCCTTCCTCGATGGTACAGAAATAGTCGGCATGGTCGCGGCGCACCTTGCGCTTGTCGACCACCCGCGTCAGCCCGCCGGTGCCGGGCAGCACGGCGAGCAGCGGCACTTCCGGCAGCGCCACCGCGGCGGCACCATCGTCGGCGAGGATGATGTGATCGGTCGCGAGCGCCAATTCATAGCCGCCGCCGGCCGCGGTGCCGTTGACGACGGTGATGAAGCGCTGCCCGGAGTTTTCGGATGAATCTTCCAGCCCGTTGCGGGTCTCGTTGGTGAATTTGCAGAAATTGACCTTGTGCGCATGGGTGGCGCCGGCCAGCATGCGGATATTGGCGCCGGCGCAGAACACGCGGTTCTTGGCCGAGCGCATCACCACCACTTTCACTTCCGGATGCTCGAAGCGAAGCCGCTGCACCGCGTCGGCAAGCTCGATGTCGACGCCAAGATCGTAGGAATTGAGTTTGAGCTGATAGCCTTCGAACAGCCCGCCATCCTCATCGACGTCCATGGTGAGCGTCGCGACCTCGCCTGCGACATCGAGCTTCCAGTGCCGGTAGCGCGACGGATCGGTCTGAAAATCGATGTATGTCGCGCCGCCCGCGAGCGTCCGATCTTCATCGGCCATGAGCCATCCCTGAGATTTGCCTGAGATTTGCCTGAAGTTTGCTGGATCGTTCTGATGCATTATAATGCATATTCCAGACACGGTCTAGTCCGGAACGCCAGAATATGCATTTTGTTTCATGTTCGGTCGATCGCGCCGATTTCGATCTAATCGGCCTTGGACAGCAACGGCTTGTCCAGCCTGCCCTTGAGCAGTTCCGCCAGCGCCGCGGTCGGAAAGCCGTCGGCAAATCCGTCGCCTGCCACGGTCACCTTGCGCGCGCTCAGCGCGGGCGGCTCCTGCACCGCCTCGCCGAACAGCCGCGCCGCCGCATGGGGCTCTTGCATGCGAAGCCGCAAATTGGCTGACGCGATCAGGATATAGGCGCGCAGCAGAATCCGTTCACGCCCGCCTTGCGGTGCTGCCGCCCACACCGCTTCCAAAATCTCCTGGGATTCCCAGAAATAGCCGCGGTCGTTGAGCGCAAGCCCATAGCGCAACGCCGGATGACGCGCTGGCACGTAGCCGCGAAAACGCGGCGGCACCATTAGTTTGGCCTGGTAGTTTGGCCTGGGCCAAGATTTCGTAATCGGCGTCGGCCTCGCCGGTCTCGCCCGGGACATAGGCCCATTGCGGCATCGGCAGATTGCCGTTAGGTAAATGGCGAGATGATCATGGGGAAGAAACCCCGATCGAACTACGCGGCCCGAAAACCCTCGTCGCGCAAAACCGCGTTTGCGAATTCCGAGATCGCATCAAGCGTCGTCTCTGGCGCCTCGCGATGCGGCGAATGCCCGGCGTTCGCGATTTCCATCACATCGACCGGACAATAGCACTCTTCCCGGGCAATCTCGACTTGGCGGATGGTCCCATACTCATCATTCACACCCTGCAGGATGGCCACGGGAACGCGGATATAGGTGAGGTATTCGGAAATATCCCAGTTGCGGAATTTTGGGTCGAGCCAGGCGCCGTTCCAGCCATAGAAGGCGGTGTCGATGTCCTTGTGCCAGCGCGCGAGCTTCGATCTCAGGTCCGTAGTCTCATAGGCCGTCTTGATCGCGGCAATCGAGGCGACCGAGACATCTTCGACGATGAAATGCGGCGCAATCAGCGCGAGGCCCAGGACGCGATGATCCTGCACGCCGCCGGCATAGATGGCCGCAATCGAGGCGCCGTCGGAATGCCCGACCAGGAGGCCGCGGCGAAAATCGATCCACTCCAAAAGTTTCGGCAGCACCTCGAGCGCCTCCACGTGCATGTAGTCGAGCGGGCGCGGCAGTTTGACGGCCGTCGAGGCGCCGTAGCCGGCGCGCGAATAGACGAACACACCGGCGCCTGTGGCGGCCTGCAGTCGGTCCGGGAAATCGCCCCACAGCGCGGCCGAGCCCAAGCCCTCATGCAGCATGACAATGGTCGGTGCGTGCTCGGGCACTGGACCGATCATGCGGTATTCGAGATTCTGCGCGCCGAGGTTAAGGAAGCCGGAGGGGGCGAGGCTCATGGCTTCGCCGCCCCACCCCGCAATTTGAAACGCAAGATTTTTCCGGTCGCTGTCTTCGGCAAGTCGTCGACTACTTCGATCCAACGCGGATATTTCCACACGCCGATCTTCTGCTTGACATATCCCTTCAACGCCTCGTCGAGCCCATCGGTCGTGGCGTCAGGGCGCAGCACCACGAACGCCTTCGGCTTCAACAGCCCTTCCGGATCGGCCTGCGGCACCACGGCCGCTTCCAGCACCGCGGGATGGGTGATCAGGGCGCTCTCGACCTCGAACGGCGAGACCCAGATGCCCGACACCTTGAACATATCGTCCGAGCGGCCGCAGAAGGTGTAACGCCCCTCTGCGTCGCGAATATATTTGTCGCCGGTGCGGGTCCAGTAACCTTCAAAGGTCGAGCGGCTCTTGCTGCGCTGGTTCCAGTAGCCCTCGCCGGCGGACTGCGCATGCACCAGCATCTCACCGACTTCGCCGTCCGGCACGTCGCCGCCGTTCTCGTTGACGAGGCGCACCTGATAGCCCGGCACTGCACGACCCGCAGTGCCATATTTGATATCGCCAGGCGCGTTTGACAGGAAAATGTGCAAGAGCTCGGTGGTGCCGACGCCGTCGAGAATGTCGACGCCGAAGCGCGACTTCCACGCATTGCCGACTGACTCGGGTAACGGCTCGCCCGCCGACGCGCAGATGCGCAGGCGGTTGCCGGCGCGCATCCCCCTCATCGTCCCGTCGTTCAGCATGGAGGCGAACAACGTCGGGATGCCATAGAAGATCGTCGGATTGTATTTGTTCATCAGCGCAAACATGGTCGCCGGCGTCGGCCGATCGGAATTGAGCACGGTGGAGGCGCCGACCGACATCGGAAAAGTCAGCGCGTTGCCGAGGCCGTAGGCGAAATACAGCTTTGCGACCGACAGACAGACGTCATCCTCGCGAATGCCGAGCACCTGCTTGGCATAGGTCTCCGCGGTCGCTTCGAGATTTGAATGCAGATGCCGAACGCCCTTCGGCATGCCGGTCGAGCCCGACGAATAGAGCCAGAACGCCGGCTCGTCGGCGTGGGTCGCCGCGGTCGCGAATACGTCGCTCTCGCGCGCGAGCTCGTCGGAGAGTTTTTTGTGGCCGTGCGCGTTGTGGCCGGAAACGACGACATGCTCGAGATCGGACATCCGCCCGACCATGTCCTTCACAACAGGCAACAGCGCCTCGGAAATGAACAGGACGCGCGCGCGGCAGTCCGCCAGGACATAGGCATATTGATCCGAGGTCAAAAGCGTATTGAGCGGCACCGGCACCACGCCGGCGCGGATCGCGCCGAGAAACACAATCGGGAAGTCGACAGTGTCGAGCATGATCATTGCGACCCGCTCTTCGCGGCGGACGCCGAGGCGGCGGAGCAGATTGGCGAGACGGCGGCTTTGTTTTTGCAAAGCGCCGTAGGTCAGCTCGGAAACGTTATCGGTGAAAGCGAGCTTGCCGCCACGCCCTTGATCGACATTGCGGTCGAGCAGCCAAGTCACCGCGTTGTAAGAACCGGACATGCCGCTCACGACGTTCTCCCCAGCTTTAAGAATTATAATTCATAGAAAGGCACTGTGTGCGCTTGCTGTCAATCCTTTCCAGCATTATGATTCCGGAAAATGACCGAACAGCGCGATCCCGAAAGCTCTTTTCTCGAACAGCTCGGCCAGCGTGTCCGCACCATACGCGCGCTGCGCGGCATGTCGCGAAAGGTGCTCGCAAAAGTCTCCGGCATTTCCGAACGCTATATCGCCCAGCTCGAGAGTGGCAAGGGCAACGTTTCGATCATGCTGCTGCGCCGCGTATCGAACGCGATGGGGGCCCATCTGGAAGACCTCATTCCCGCATCCGAACCCGCGCCGGAATGGCAGGTGATCCGCGATCTCCTGCGCAAGGCTTCGCCGGGCCAGATCGCGCAGGCCAAGGACATTCTCGCGGGCAGCGCATCGGCGCAGCGAAAGATGTCGTTTTCCGGCATCGCGCTGATTGGGCTACGCGGTGCCGGCAAATCCACCCTCGGCAAGATGCTGGCGAAGAAAATCGGCTGGAGCTTTGTCGAATTGAACAAGGAGATCGAACGCGAGAACGGATTGTCGGTCGCCGAGATCATCGCGCTTTACGGCCAGGAGGGTTTTCGCCGCCTGGAGCAGGGCGCGCTCCGGCAGCTGTTGGCGCAAAAGGAGCTGATGGTGCTCGCCACCGGCGGCGGCATCGTCTCGGAGCCTTTGACCTTCGATTTGGTCCTGTCGTCGTTCTACACGATCTGGCTCAAGGCCGAGCCGGAAGAGCACATGGCGCGGGTGCGGGGCCAAGGCGATCTGCGGCCGATGGCCGACGACCGCTCGGCGATGGCGGAGCTGCGCAATATTCTCGCAAGCCGCGAACCGCTGTATGCCCGCGCTTCGACAACCGTCGATACCGCCGGCCTATCGGTGGACGCCGCGGCGGCGCGCCTGATCGATGCGGTGAGGCCGGTGCTGCAAAACGAGGCGCGGGCCTTCGGCCTGCGCAGCGTGGCGGTGTAGGGGCGACTGGGAAACCGCTTGCCCAAAACGGCGAGCCTAGTAATTTGATTTGAAACGACATTCAGCGCGGGTTGGCACAAAGGACGCCCTGCCATGATGAGCCAGGAACAGAACGACCTGATCACCCGCACCGATGCGAAAGATCCCTGCGGAAAGCTGATGCGGATGTATTGGCAGCCGGCGGCGCTGGTCGACGAGCTGCAGGGACCCCGGCCGGTCCGCCCGGTCAACCTGCTTGGCGAAGATCTTGTGCTATTTCGCGACGAACAAAACCGCTACGGCCTGATCGCGCGCCATTGCGCCCATCGCGGCGCCGATCTCGCCTTCGGCCGGCTCGAACATGGCGGCCTGCGTTGCGCCTTCCATGGCTGGCTGTTCGACGCCTCCGGCCAATGCCTGGAAACGCCGGCCGAGCCCAAGGGTTCGACGCTGTGCAAGGGCATCAGGCAGCGGTCCTATCCGGTGATCGAAAAGAGCGGCATTCTCTGGGCGTATTTGGGTGTAGGCGAGCCGCCGGCGTTCCCGGAAATCGACTGCTTTGTGGCGCCGGACAGCCACATCTTCGCATTCAAGGGTCACATCAACTGCAACTGGCTGCAGGCGCTCGAAGTCGGCATCGATCCCTCGCACGCTTCCTTCCTCCACCGCTTTTTCGAGGACGAAGATACTTCCGCGAGCTACGGCAGGCAGTTTCGCGGTGCTTCGGCAGGCACCGATCTGCCGATGACAAAGATCCTGCGCCAATATGATCGGCCGATCATCAATGTCGAGCAGACTGAATATGGCTTGCGGCTGATCGCGCTGCGCGAGATCGACGACGAGCGCACCCATGTGCGCGTCACCAATCAGCTGTTCCCGCACGCCTTCGTCATCCCGATGAGCACGGAGATGACGATCACACAGTGGCATGCGCCCATCGATGACGAGAATTGCTACTGGTACGCGATCTTCACCTCCTATTCGACGCCGGTCGACAAGAAGAAGATGCGGGACCAGCGGCTCGAACTTTACGAATTGCCCGATTACAGGTCGCGCAAGAACAAGTCGAACGATTACGGCTTCGATCCGCACGAGCAGGCGACCGCGACCTTTACCGGCATGGGCAGCGACATCAATGTCCACGATCAGTGGGCAGTGGAATCGATGGGCGCGATCCAGGACCGCACACGCGAACATCTAGGCACCGCCGACAAGGCGATCGTGCAGTATCGCAAATTGCTGCGGCAGGAGATCGAGAAGGTTTGTGGCGGCGAGAAGCCGTTCATGTTCCTCGATGCGGCGCATGCGAAGAGCATTCAGGGCCCCGCCACTATGGACGGCATCGGCCCGACCCGGGGCTGGGAAGCTTTCTGGATGGAAGTCGACGTCAGGCGGCGGCGCGGCGCGCCATGGGCAGCACCAGTGCCGGAAGAGATTGCCGACAAGATTCGCCATCTGAAGGCGGTGTGATGGCAGTTCTTCGTCATTGCGAGCGGAGCGAAGCAATCCATCGAGCCGCGGCAAGGAAGAATGGATTGCTTCGTCGCGTCGCTCCTCGCAATGACGGCCAATGAGGGAGTGGCGCGTTTGAGTTTTGTCGAGCGTCACGCGCTCTGGTCGGCCGAGCAGAAAGAGGCGGCGGGACGCCTGCGCCGCATTGTTGAGGACCAAAAGCTCGAAGTCGTCAGGCTGTCGTTTCCCGACCAGCACGGGATTTTGCGCGGCAAGACGCTGGTCGCAGCCGAGGCGCTCGCTTCGCTTGAGAGCGGTTGCACGATCACCACGACGATGCTCGCAAAGGACACTGCGCACCGCACGGTATTTCCGGTGTTCACCTCCGGCGGCGGCTTCGGCATGAAGGAAATGGAGGGCGCCGCCGATCTGCTGATGGTGGCCGATCCCTCAACCTTCCGCGTGCTGCCTTGGGCGCCAACGACCGGCTGGCTGTTGTGCGATATCTATCTTGCCGACGGGCGGCCGGTGCCATTCGCGACGCGAAATCTCCATCGGTCGGTTCTCGAAAAGCTCGGCCAGCGCGGCTACGATTTCGTCGCAGGAACTCGAGGTCGAATTCCACATCTTCAAACTCGACGATGCAAAAATGTCGCCGGAGGACGCGGGCCAGCCCGGCCAGCCGCCATCGGTCAGTCTTCTCTCGCACGGCTATCAATACCTGACCGAGCAGCGCTACGACCAGATGGAGCCGGCACTCGAGATCATCCGCCGCGATGTGCTCGCGCTCGGCCTGCCCTTGCGATCGGTCGAGGTCGAGTTCGGCCCGAGCCAGTGCGAGTTCACCTTCCAGCCGACCAGGGGCCTGACTCCGGCCGACAATATGGTGCTGTTCCGCTCGGCTGTGAAGCAGATCGCGCGCCGGCACGGTCTTCATGCGACCTTCATGTGCCGGCCGAAATTACCCAACGTATTCGCGTCCGGTTGGCATTTGCATCAATCGATCGTCGCGCACTCAAGCGGCGAGAACGCGTTCGCGGCCAAAGATAGCGGCGAGGTGCTTTCCTCACTCGGCCGCGGTTACCTCGCGGGACTGCTGGAGCACGCGCGGGCGTCAGCCGTGTTCACGACACCGACCATCAACGGCTACAAGCGCTACCGCTCCTACTCGCTGGCGCCGGACCGCGCGATCTGGGGCCGGGATAATCGCGGCGTGATGATCCGCGTGCTGGGCGCTCCCGGCGATGCCGCGACGCGGCTTGAGAACCGGATCGGCGAGCCCGCGGCGAATCCCTATCTCTATATGGCCTCGCAAATCCTCTCGGGACTCGATGGCGTCGATCGCAAGCTCGATCCCGGTCCATCCGCCGACACGCCTTATGAAACCAAGGCGGCGCTATTGCCGAAGAGTTTGCACGAAGCGGTGTTGGCGCTCAACGACGATCCTTTCTTCCGGAAGGCGCTGGGCGCTGAATTCGTCGATTACTATGTGCACATCAAGAACGCCGAGATCGAGCGGTTCCAGTCGGAAGTATCGGACTGGGAACACCGCGAATATTTCGAGATATTTTAAAGGATGACTGACGACACAGCGCCCTACCGCGCGAAATTCACCGGCGCGACGTAGCTGTCCTGCGGGCCCGGTTTGGCCTCGGGAAATCGCGGGAAGGGACTGGCGCGGCGAAGGATGTCGAGCGCCTCGCGATCGAGCACCGCATTGCCGGATGACTTGGTCACCGCGCTCTCGATCACCGCGCCCACGCGGTTCAACACGAACCTCACCACCACAGTGCCGGAGGCACCCTGCGCCGACGACGGATAGCGCTTGAAGCGTTGCAGATGCCCGAACACCAGCGCGTTATAGGCATTCGCGCCTGCTTCGGTGAACTGCCCGATGCGTTGGCTTTTCGGCGCCGCGCGCGTCTCCGGCGCGGGAGGCTGAAATACCGGCTTCGGCTTCTCCACTTCCTGCTCGACCCTCGGCAACGTGACCTCGGCCTCGCGCGGCGGCGGTGGCGGCGGCTCCATCTTTTCGACAGGCTTCGCTTCGATCTTGGGCGGCTCTTTCGGCGCCGCTTCCGCCTGCTGCATGGCCGGCCCGACGGCGATGTCCTGATCCTGAATTTCGGGCGAACTGCTCTCGACCGGCGCCAGCGTCACCGCGATGGCGGGAAGGATGGCCGGTTCCACCGGTCCGCGGGCATACCACAACGCCACCGCCGCCACGATCGCCGCGTGCGCCATCAGGATCGCCACGCCGGCCAAGGTCCAGCGGGAAAGCCCGCGGCCTTCCGGCAGATGCAGCGCGAACGCATTCATCGCTTGGTGGCCTGCGTTTCCAGCCCGACCAGGGCGAGCTTGAGATAGCCGCCGTCGCGCAGGCTGTTCATCACCTCCATCAGCTCGCCATAGCTCAGCGACTTGTCGGCGCGGACGAAAATCGTCGCATCCTTGTGGTTGTTGGTGGCTGCTTCGAGCGCGCCGGCGAGCGCCTCGCGCGACACCACGGTTTCGCCGACCGCAATGGTCTGGTCCGGTTTGATGGTGACGAACACCGGCTTGTCCGGCCGCGGCTGCTCGGGCGCGGTGCTGACCGGCAGATTGACGCCGATATCGACGGTGGCGAGAGGTGCGGCCACCATGAAGATGATGAGCAGCACCAGGATGACGTCGATGAACGGCGTGACGTTGATCTCATGCTGGATCTCGAGATCGTCGCCGTCTGTGCGTGAACCGGGACGGAGCGCCATCGCCGTCACTCCGCCGCCCGCGGCAGCGTCACGGCGCGGCCACGCTGCCCGCGGCTGATCATCAGGAGCAGCTGCGCCGAGGCATCGCCCAATAGCGTGCGATAGCCGGCGATCACGCGGGCGAAATGATTGTAGATCACGACCGCCGGAATCGCGGCGACGAGCCCGAGCGCGGTGGCGAGCAAGGCCTCCGCAATGCCGGGCGCGACCACCGCAAGATTGGTAGTGTGGGATTCCGAAATGCCGATGAAGGAATTCATGATGCCCCATACCGTGCCGAACAGGCCGACGAACGGCGCGGTCGCACCGATCGTTGCCAGAATGCCGACGCCGCGCGACACCTGCCGCGTCATCGCGGCTTCGACACGCTCCAGCCGCAAGGCAACGCGCTCCTTGAAGCCGTCGTCCATGATGCCGTCGGACAGCTCGGCCTCGCGCACGGTGGACAGCACGAGCTGCGCGACGGCGTCACGGTCACCGTCGCAGGCGCGCGCCGCGGCCATGAGGTCGCCGCCGCGTTCCAGCATTTTGAGCCGCCGGCGTGCGACCCTCTTCGCAACGCGCAGCTCGATGGTCTTGGCAAGCCAAACCGTCCAGGTCACCAGCGACGCGAAGGCGAGCCCGATCATCACCGCCTTCACCACGATATCGGCGTTGAGGAACATGCCCCATGGCGACAGGTTGCGCGGCAACAACGGATTTTCAGCCTGGGCAAAGGCGGGTTGCGATAGCACTGCGATCGACGCGCAGAAGCTCGCGATCGTCATGATCGTCGCATACTTGGCGCGCCGGTAATTGTTGCCGCTGTGTTGCATGTCGTTCTCTCTTCGACCGATCTGGCCGCTCTGTTACCCGCTTCTCATAGCTTCTGCGTAACGCCGAGAAAGAAGCCCCGGCGCGGCCCGAACTGCGGCGCGAACACGCCGATGCCCGAGCCGTCCCTGATCTCGTAGATCTTGTCGAAGACATTCACCACGTCGAACCGCAGCGTGGTCGGCTTGTTCGGCGCAACGATGTTGAAATCGTGCGATAGCCCCATATTGACCTGGCTGTAGGACGGCAAGTGATCGGTGTTGGCGAAGCCGGAACGAAGTCCACTGCCGTAGATCATCGACGCGCTGAACCGTGTGCCCATCCAGAGATAGGAAGCGCCGGCCGACCCGGTCAGGACCTGGGCATGGTCGGTGTATATAAAGTGGTCCGCAATAAAGTTTATTTCGTCCTGGGCGAACAGGAACTGGTTCGATACCACGTTGGTAGCGATCTGCTTGGCCCAGGCGAGGTTTCCGTAAGCGCGGAAATTGCCGTTGGTGTAGGTCGATTTGAGTTCGAGCCCAATATTCTCGCCGCGATCGTAATTGAAGCCGTTCAGCACATAGGCCGCGCCGAATTGGCCGTCGTCGAGCAGGTCGCGGGCCTGCTTGTAGTATCCGTCGACGCCGACCTCGAGGCCCGGGATTGCGTGGATCTTCTGGACGACGCCGACGTCGAACACGTTGGAGCGTTCCGGCAGCACCGGACTGTTGAGCGGCACCTCGGGCGTTTGCGTGTTTGCGGGAACGGCGGGGGGCGTAACCAGCGCGAGATTGGTCGGCGCGGCAATCACCTGCTGCGGCGGCGTGAAGTTTCGCGCATAGCCGGCGTGGAAGGTGGTGCCGTCGTACGGCTTCCAGGTCAGGCTGAGGCGTGGGCTCAACTGGTTGGCATCGACATATTGATACATCTGGTCGAACCGCAATCCGGCGTTCAGGGTCAGTTGGTTGTTGATCCTCCACTCGTCCTGAAGGTACGTCCCAAGCAGCCAGCCGGTTTTGCTGCTTGAATCAAAGATCGAGAATGGCGCGTCAATCGTGCCTTGGGCAGGATCGGTCGGGTCCGCGAGCGGCAATACGATGGATATGTTGTTGACCAGAGAACGCTCCGCGCTCACGGAAAATCCAAACCGCAGCGTATGGGCAAAGCCGACGCGCCAGGCGGTATCTTCCTGAATGCCATTGACGAAGCTCTGGCGGTAGACGTCCGACGAGACGCCGTTGAAAACCAGATCGCCGATCGGGTCCGGGAAGAAGTGCAACTGGCTGTAGCGATTGAAATAGGAAACCTGATAGTCGATGTCTTCGGATGATTTCTGGTACGCGAGGACGTTGAACTGGTTGAACTCGTTCTGATGCTCGTTGAGGAATGCTGAGTTGAAGATAGACACCCCAAAGGCCGTGTTGTTCGACGGCTGCCCGGGATTGTTGGGAATCTGAAAGGTACTGTTCGATACGCCGCTCATGAAGGTCAGCCGGCTGGTCGGATCGAGCACGGTCGAGAGGTATAGGAAGCCTTTTTCCTGCGACGTGCGGTCGTGAATGGCTTCGTTGGACGGCGTCGGATTTTCTATTCCCAGATTGTTCTGCAAAAAGCGTCCGGACGCGAAATACTGGGTTTGTCCAACCGTGCCGCCATATTCGAAGCTCGGCGTGATCGTGCCGTGGCTGCCGCCATAGACGCTGACGCTGCCGCCATCGTTGAAGGCGTCCGTCTTGGTCTGGATGTCCAGCACACCCGCCGTGCGCTGGCCAAATTGCGCCGGGAGCGCGCCGGTGAGCAGTGCCAGACTGCCGACGATGCCGGTGTCGAGGATTTGCCCGAACGCGCCGACGCCGTCGGGCAGCATGATGCCGTTGATGCGATATTGAATATTGGCGTGCTCGTTGCGCACATGCAGTTCGCCGCTGGCGGCCGAGTCCTGCGTTACGCCCGGGAGCTGCAGCAATACCTTGTCCAGCGTCGCGTTGGTACCCTGCGGCAGCGCCTCGATGGCCTGACGGCTGACCTCATAGGACGTGGCGCCGGCCGGCGCCAGAATGGTCTGTCGGGCAGCGTCGAATACCTGGTTCTGCTTGGCGACCACTTCCGCCTGCGTCGGCGCGGGTGGCTGGTTGGTCACCAGCTGGGGCGGCGGCGTTCGCGGCCGTCGGCGCTCGACCGGCGCGACCACGCGGGTCTCGGGCAGGACATTGTCACCCGTCGTCTGCGGCTGTGCCGCAGGCGCCGCCTGCTGCGCCGGAGCAGGCGTGACGCCTTGTTGCGGCGGCGGCTCGGAGGCTGGCGGAGATTCAGGAACCGGGCTCGCCGCCGGCTGCGGCGCTGCCGTGCCGGGCGGCGTTTGCGAAGTGTTGCCGTTTTGCGCCGGCGTTGGCGCGCCCGAGGCGGCAAGCAAGACAAGCGACGATGCCGATAGCAGAGCCGTGCGGCGTAGCTGCAGAAATAACACGCAGTGCATGGAGAGATTCCTGACCCTTAAATCACACCCGGTGACGACGCTGAGAGCTTCATCAAGCGTGCGACGACGGAAACGCTTCACCCCGCTAGCGACAGCATGCGCTGCGCCAAAGGAGGAAGCAGTGACGTCAGGAAATAGGTGGTCCGCGTGATTGAAAGGCCGCTCGTGGCGGCTTCGGGACGGCAAGATCGGACTCGATCGTGCGGTCGATCGATGCCTCGGCAAACTGCTGCGGCAACGCCGGCGGCGCCGACGCCACCACGTTACCGATTGCCGTGGCAGCCATGCAGATCGGGCAAAGATCGTCAGCCTGGCTATCGTCGTGATGGCCCTGCGTCTGGCCACCGTCGGTCGACGCGACGGTTGCCACCAGCGAAGCAAGACCGTGCCCGGCGCGCTTGCCGTCGATCGCATGAATGTGACCGAAGGACAGGCCGAGGTTGACGGCAAGCGCTATCAGCGCCAGCCATGAACCACGCCTGATATGATCACGAAACCAACGCATCTGCCGTCAAGCCTTTAGCCCTTTTTGGCCTCTTGGCAATGCTATCTTATCCGACCCACCGAACGGGTCAAATACGACACGGTGCTCCAACTGGGAGCACCGCGAATATTTCGAGGTGTCTTGAAGGCTGCGGCCGATCAGCCCGTCGGGCTGGCCGCTGCATGCGTGAAGCGGATCGGCACGCGCAGATAGGTCATGCCATTGGCCTCGGCCTTCGGAAAGCGGCCGGCGCGGATATTGACCTGGATTGACGGCAACAGAAGCCGTGGCGTCGAAAGCCCGGCGTCGCGCGCGGTGCGCATCGCGACGAACTCCTCCGCCCCCTACCCGACGTGCACATTCCCGGCCAACTGCTCGGCGACACTGCTCTCCCAGGCGAATTGGTCGCGGCCCGGCGACTTGTAGTCATGGCACACGAAGATGCGCGTCGCCGGCGGCAATGACAGCAACCGCTGGATGGATCGATAAAGCAGCCGCGCGTCGCCGCCGGGAAAATCAGCCCGCGCCGTGCCGTAGTCGGGCATGAACAGCGTGTCGCCGACGAAGGCCGTCTCCCCGGCCAGATAGGTGACGTCGGCAGGGGTGTGACCCGGCGTCGACATCACCGTGAATTCAAGGTCGCCGACGTGAAAGCGTTCTCCATCGCCGAACAGATCGTCGAAATCGCCGCCGTCGGCCGCCATGCCGGTAGCGTCGAATACCGGCCGGAAAATGCGCTGCACTTGCTTGATGTGCACGCCGATGCCAATGCGGGCGCCGGTCCGGCCCTTGATCAGGGGCGAGCCGGAGAGATGGTCGGCATGGGCGTGGGTTTCCAGCGTCCGGACGATACGCCAACCGGCATCGCCGGCAGACGCCAGAATCGCCTCGACCGAACGCGCATTTACGTCGCCCGTGGCGTGGTCGTAATCGAGCACGGGGTCGATGACGGCGGCATCGCGCGTCACGGGATCGGCGACGAGATAGCTGACCGTATTGGTCGCTTCGTCGAAAAAGGCGCGGATCAACGGGACCGGGGTCATGACAGCAGCAGAAGCCAGGGTCACGCGGCCGGCGGAATGGCGAGCGGTCGCCCCAGATGTCCGGTCTTGACCCAGGCTGTGTGAAAACCTGCACGCGTGGATAGTGAACAGAATTGTGTTCTCTCTTTTCTTATTTTGACGGTGCCGGCCAGAGCAGTTCTTTCCAATTCGACGTATCCGAGACAAACATTCTCCGCGAAAGTTTGACTTCGGAGTTTTCACACAGCCTGGACCCAGACCGTGCACCCACGCGGACCGCCGCTGTCGATAGGCCGTCAATGCCTCTCTACCAATCAGTAGGTTTGGAGCCGCAAAATCTCGAACGCACCCAACGCCACCGTCGAGCGGATCCTCGATGCCGCGGAGACCCGCATCAAGCTCACCGGCTACAATGCCGTGAGCTTCCGCGAACTCGCCGACGCCGTCTCGGTGAAGAGCGCGAGCGTGGACTATCACTTCCCGGCGAAGGCCGACCTCGGCGTGGCGCTGGTCAAGCGGTACCATGAGCGATTTTTCGAAGCGCTCGCGGCAAACACCGCATCGGCCACGCCGCGGCAGAAGCTTCGCGCGTTCGCCGCCCTCTATCGGGAAGCGCTGAACAACAACGGCGCCATTTGTCTGTGCGGGATGCTGGGGGCGGAAAGCGGTGGATTGCCGAGGCCGGTCGTGCGCGCCGTTCGCGGCTTCTTCGAAGCCAATATTGCCTGGATCGGCGCGGTCCTGAAAGACGGTGCGCTGAGCGACGCCCCGCGGGACGATGCGACCCTGATCGTCGCGTCCCTGCAGGGCGCGCTGATGCTGGCGGCGAGCCTCGACGATCTCTCGGTCTACGACCGCGCGGCGAAGCGGATTGCTCGCTTCGCTTTCGCCTGATCAGATGCCGAGATACCGGTGCTGCAAATCGGGCTCCGCCATCAGCGCCTGCGACGTCCCGCTCCACACCGTGCGACCGCGCTCGATGATGTAGTGGCGGTCGCAAATCCGGCTCAGGTGCCCGACATTCTTGTCGATCACCAGCACCGATTGCCCGCGCGCCTTCAGCATCGACAGGCAGTTCCAGATTTCCTCGCGGATCAGCGGCGCCAGGCCTTCGGTCGCTTCATCGAGGATCAGAAGTCTTGGATTGGTCATCAGCGCGCGGCCGATCGCCAGCATCTGCTGCTCGCCGCCCGACAGCGTGTTGCCCATGTTGCCGCCGCGCTCCGCGAGCCGCGGAAACAGCGCGTGGATCTTTTCCAGCGTCCAGGGATCCTTCGCATCGAGCCTATTGGCGGAAGCCGCAACCAGGTTTTCCCGCACCGTGAGATTCGGAAATATCTGCCGTCCTTCCGGCACGAGACCGATGCCGAGTTGTGCCATTCGGTAAGATGGGAGGCTGCGGACTTCAGTCCCTGCGAAGCGGATCGCGCCGGCGCGCGCCGGCGTCAACCCCATGATGGAGCGGATGGTGGTGGTCTTGCCCATGCCGTTGCGGCCCATCAGCGACACCATCTCGCCGGCGTCAATCGACAGCGACAGCCCGAACAGTACTTGGCTTAGGCCGTAGCAGGTCTCGATCGCTTCGACGTCAAGTAGCCGCGCGGCGTCAGCCATGAGCTGTCACCACATGCTGGTCGCCGAGATAGGCGCGCTTCACTTCCTCGTTCTGCCGGATCGCCACAGGCACGTCGGAGGCGATGACGCGGCCATAGACCAGAACCGAGATGCGGTCGGCGAGCGCGAACACCGCGTCCATGTCGTGCTCGACCAGCACGATGGTAACCTCCTTGCGGAGTTCTTGCAGCAGCTTGACCATGCGCGCGGATTCGGTGACGCCGAGGCCCGCCATCGGCTCGTCAAGCAGCAGCAATTGCGGCCTGGTCGCAAGCGCCACCGCGAGCTCAAGCTCGCGCTGCTCGCCATGGCTCAGCCGCGACACCAGCACATCGGCGCGATGATCCAGGCCCATCCGCTCCAGCGCGGCCTGCGCGGCCTGGCGCAGACCGCTTTCCTTCCGCGCGTTGCGCCAGAAGGAGAAGGAGTGGCCGTGATGCGCCTGCGCCGCGAGCGCGACATTGTCGGCCGCGGTGAAATCCGTGAGCAGCGAGGTGATCTGGAACGAGCGCGCCAGCCCCAGCGCGCTGCGGCGCCAGGCCGCGAGGTGCGTGATGTCCCTGCCCGCCAAAAAAATGCTGCCCGAATGCGGCGTCAGGTGCCCGGTAAGCTGGCTGATCAACGTGGTCTTGCCGGCGCCGTTGGGGCCGATGATGGCGTGCAGTTCGCCTTGCGCGACGTCGAGCGAGACGCGATCGGTCGCGGTGATGCCGCCGAACCGGCGCACCAGGTCCTTGACGCGGAGCAGGGGTTCAGCCACGCGAAAACCTCCCGAGCAGGCCCATGATGCCGCCGCGCCCGAATAGCACGATCAGCAATAACAGCGGGCCCATGATCAGCGCCCAATATTCAGTGACCTGCGACAGCAGCTCTTCCAGCACCAGATAGACCACCGCGCCGACGACGGGGCCGAACAGCGTGCCCATGCCGCCCAGGATCACCATCACCATGAGATCGCCGGAGCGGGTCCAGTACATCACGGCGGGGCTTATGAAGTCGGTGTTGTCGGCAAGCAGCGCGCCGGCAAGCCCGCACAGGGTGCCCGAGATGACGAAGCAGACGAGCTTGTAGCGGTTGGCGGGAAAGCCGATCGCCTGCATGCGCTGCTCGTTGGAGCGCAGACCCTGAACCACCATGCCGAAGCGCGAGTTGACGATGCGCCAGATCAAAAGGACCACGCCGAACAGGCACGCCAGACAGAGATAGTAGAACTGCGTGCGGTTCGAAAGATTGATCAGGCCGCCGAAATCGCTGCGCTTGTAGATAGTCAGTCCGTCGTCGCCGCCGTAGCGCGCGAGGCTAGAAGCAACGTAATAGGCCATCTGCGCAAAGGCGAGCGTGATCATGATGAAATAGACGCCGCGGGTGCGCAAGGAAAGCGCGCCGATCACCAGCGCATACAGCGCGGAGGCCGCGAGCGCGACCGGAAACTGGATGAAGCCGGAGCCAAATCCTTCCTGCGCCAGGATCCCGATGGCGTAACCGCCGATGCCGAGATAGGCGGCGTGGCCAAAACTCATCATGCCGCCATAACCCATAATGAGATTGAGGCTCGCCGCTGCGAGTGCCAGGATCACAATACGCGTGAACAGCGTCAGCGCGAAGACGTTGCCGCTTAATTGCGAATAGAGCGGCAGCAATAACAGCCCCGCGACCATCAGCGCCGTCGCCGCGGTCCGCGCGTTGAGGTTCTTCATCGCCGGTTGGCCGGAAACAGCCCCTCCGGCCGCATCACCAGCACGATCGCCATCAACAAGTAGATCAGCATCGAGGACAGCGCGGGCGCCGCGGTCGAGGCGGCGCTCGAGCTCAACACTTGCCGCAGCAGGTTGGGCAGGAAGGCGCGGCCCATCGTGTCGATGATGCCGACGAAGATCGCGGCCAGGAACGCGCCGCGGATCGAGCCGATGCCGCCGATCACGATGATGACGAAGGCGAGAATCAGGATGTTCTCGCCCATCCCGATCTGCACGGTAAGGATCGGCGCCTGCATCAGCCCGGCGAGACCGGCGAGGGCTGCGCCAAGCCCGAACACCATGGTGTAGAGCAGTTTGATATTGATGCCGAGCGCGCCGATCATTTCGCGGTTGGAGGCGCCGGCGCGGATCAGCATGCCGACCCGGGTGCGCATCACGCCGAGATAGAGCAACAGCGCCACCACCAGCGCGACGACGATGATCGCCAGCCGATAGGCCGGATAATAGATGCCGGGCAGAATCGCGACCGGCACGGTCAGCCAGGCCGGCAGCGGCAGCGCGAGACCCGCCGGGCCCCAGATCAGCCGCACCGCCTCGTTGAAGAACAGGATCAGGCCAAAGGTCGCCAGCACGTGATCGAGATGATCGCGGCCATACAGATGCCGCAGCGCCACAAATTCCAGCACGATGCCGAGCAGCAGCGTCGCGCCGAGCGCCAGGATCGCGCCGAACAGGAAGTTGCCGGTCCAGGCCACGAAGGTCGCGGCGAAATAGGCGCCCATCATGTAGAGCGAGCCATGCGCCAGGTTGACGAAGTCCATGATGCCGAACACCAAGGTCAGCCCCGCCGCCAGCAGGAACAGCAGGAGGCCGAACTGCAATCCGTTCAAGAATTGTTCGACGACAAGCAGCATGACAGCTCTGTAGGATGGGTTGAGCGAGACGAAACCCATCGGCAACTTGGGCGAAGGTGATGGGTTTCGCTTCGCTCAACCCATCCCACGAAGATAACCGGCCGCAAGACATGTGCCGACAGGGAAACAGCGGCAGCGCTGCGTGCGCCACCGCTGCATCTTGTCAACCCACGATCACTTCATCGGACATTTGTCGTGGAAGCGGTCCTGATCGTCCTTGACGATGGTGGCGACCGTCTTCAGCGAGAGCTGGCCGTCGGCGCCCTTCACCACGTCCTGCAAATAGAAGTTCTGGATCGGGATGTGGTTGTTGCCGTATTTGAACGCGCCGCGCAGCGACTTGAAGTCTGCCTTCTCCATCGCCGCCTTCATCGCATCCGTCTTGCTGGTGTCGCCGCCAACGGCGACCACGGCGCTGTTGATCAACTGAGCCGCGTCATAGGCCTGCGCGCCGTAAAAGGACGGACGCTGGCCGGGATATTTCTTGCCGTAATCGGCGACGAAGCGCTTGTTCTGTTCGTTGGGCAGATCGTTCACCCACTCCTGCGCACCGGGCACGCCGATCGCATTGTCCTTCTGCAGCGGCAGCGTCGTCTCATCGATGGTAAAGGCGGTATAGAGCGGCATCTGCGGCTTGAGGCCGGCCTGCGTATATTGATTGAGGAACTGCACGCCCGCCGCACCCGGATAGAACACGAAGATCAATTCGGCGCCCGAGGCGCGCGCCTTGGAGAGTTCGGCGGAGAAGTCGAGCTGGCTCGGCCAAACCGTATATTCCTCGCCCTTGATCTCGCCCTTGAACGTGCTCTTGACGCCGGCCAGCATGTCCTTGCCGGCGGCATAGTTCGGGCCGATCAGGTACACCGACTTGACGCCCTTCTGGTTCATGTAGAGGCCCATCGCCTGCGGGGTCTGGTCGTTCTGCCAGGAGGTCGAGAACACGTAAGGCGAGCACAGTTCGCCGGCGAGTTGCGACGGTCCCGCATTGGCGACGACCAGCATGGTCTTCGCATCCACGATCGGCTTGAGCGAGGCGAGCAGCACGTTCGACCAGATATAGCCGGCGATGAAATCCACCTTGTCGGACAGAATCAGCTTCTCGGTCTTCTGCTTGCCGACGTCCGGCTTGAACGTGTCATCTTCGTAGATCACCTCGACCGGCTTGCCGCCCATCTTGCGGCCGAGATGATCGAGCGCGAGCTCGAACGAGTTGCGCATGTCGTTGCCGATCACCGCGGTCGGACCGCTGAAGGTCGAGACGAAGCCGATTTTGATGGTATCCCCCGCGTCAGCGGGACCCGCCAGCGCCAGAGCTGTCGCCCCCGCCAACCAGAATGCCGTCCTCATGTTGGTTCCCCTCCTCGTTAACTCAAACTGTCCCGCCAGCCGGGTCACCGCTTTGTTGAAGTGTTTTGTGCGCGAAATCCCGGGCCGGCAGCAAGCATGAACCGAAGCTTGCCGTTAGAACCTTCGGCTCAATGCAAGTACTTGTGCACCATAATTCGTATCAACCGGCGATGGCAAGAATTATAGTTCCGGTCGCCCGGGAAGGCCGGCGCCCTCCGGGAATGCCGCGGCGGCAGCAGCCTTAGTCGCCACGCATCGCCAGTCGTTGCCGGGTTTCGGGGTTTGCGCGCCAGGCAAGTTTGGTCCGCTTTACGCCCACCTGACGCATTGCCGCCAAACTCCGGCCGTTTCCAGGAGAAACCTCATGCTGAGGTGCGAGAGTGCCGCGCCGGCCAAGTGGTGTCCCCACATGCGCATCGACAACAATAACCGACTGCACAACACGCTGACCGGCGGGTTTGCCAACTCCGAAAAGATGTATCACTGCATCGGCAGTGACTGCATGAGCTGGCGCCAATTCCACCTCTCGCACATGAAGGGGAGTGGAGAGGGCGTGCAAAGCCATGGCTATTGCAGGCTGGCGGGGAAGCTTGAACCGGACCAGGCCTTTGGCGATCCGCCCAGGGCGTGCCGGAAGCTCAAACGCAAAATTCCGCGCCCTCGATGACGTAGGCCACGTGACGGAAATCGCGGATGATCGCGACCTTGCCAGCCGACCACTGCAGCAGCACGAAATATTTCGGCCGCGAGCCGAGATCATCGGGATCGAACACCAGGATCGCCGGGCGGTCCTCGACCAGTCCCGGCACCAGATGCCAATCGCTGATCTTGTCGTAATTTCCGAAATAGCGTGAAACCTCGGCCTTGCCGTTGAGCCGCGTCTTGTTGACGAGTTCCAGCCGTACGTCGTCGGCGATAAGGCTGCGGATCGCATCGAAATCCCGCGCATTGAAATGCGTGACATAGTCGGAAAGCCGCGCGCGATCAGCATCGGACAATTTCGGCGGCTGCGCTTCTTCCGGCTCGTTCGCGAATGCGCGCAGTTGCGTGCGGCCGCGGTGTAGCGCCGCCTTCACCGCCGGCAGGCTCGAATCCATCACTTCGCAGACCTCCTGCAAGGAACAGCCGAGCACATCCATCAGGATCACGCTCGAGCGCTGCGCCACCGGAAGCCGCATGAAGGTGCGCAGGCTCGTGCTTGCGATCTGACGGCTCAACACGGCATCAAGCTGATCGGCGATCATGTCCACCTCCTCGCCGGATCGGAGCGCTTCCTGCCGGTTGCGGCGCCGCAGGAAATCCAGCGCCGTGTTGTGCACGATCCGAAACAACCAGCCCTCGGAATTGTGAACCGGACCGGCGGACCCAAACAACTCTACCGCCTTGATCAGCGCATCCTGCAGCACATCCTCGCCGTCGATCACCGAGCCGACCATGCGCGCGCAATAGCGATGCAGTTTTGGGCGCATCGCAACGAGCAGGTGGTCGATGCCGTCCGTGGCCGACACTTCCGGGACCGCTTTCATTCTATCAGGACTCTCCCAGCAGCATGCGGTAATTGCCGACGACGGTCGCACCGCGGACCACCGGCAGCTCAGCACAGCGATCGCGAACGCCGCTCTGGAATGCCTGAAACGCCGCCAACTTTGTCAGCTCGCTGGTGCCGTCATCGCTCGTGGTCTCCACGATATGGACGAACGTATCGTCTTCCAGCCGCAACGCAAGATAGCGGACGCCTTCCGGATGGGCGGCTTTCAGCTCCGCAAACACCGCCGAGATCAGCTCGGCATTCTTGTCAGCCACGTCCGGCTTTGCCTTATACCTGATCAACCTCTGTTTCATCATTTTCTCCATGACTGATTTGCGTTCCAATCCCAAGACGTTCGGCCACGGCAAAAGGATCCGGGGCAAACAAATAATTTTTGCCGCATCCTTTGTCCGCTTCGTTTCGTCTCTTTCCGCAAGCGCGCCAGCCGGCGCGGCATCAGAACAGGCGGAGAACGACGATGCAGGAAGGCTACCTGAGGGGTGAGAAAAACTGGGTGCTTGGCGTAACTTCGCTCGCATCCTTCATGATGGCGCTGGATTCGCTGGTCATCACCACGGCCTTTGCCACCATCCGCGCCGATTTCGGCGCCTCGGTCGAACTGCTGCAATGGGCGGTCAACGCCTTCAATCTGACCTTCGCGGTTCTGCTATTGACCGGCGCCGCGCTCGGCGACCGGTTCGGACGCCGAGCGATGTTTGCCGGCGGCATCGCGCTTTTCGTGCTCGCATCGGCCGCCTGCGCATTGGCGAACACGGCGGAAGCGCTGATCGCGGCGCGCGCGGCGCAAGGCGCCGGAGCCGCGCTGGTAATGCCGCTCGCGATGGCGATCCTGAGCGGCGCGTTCGCAAAGGAAGAACGCGCCAGGGCACTCGGCATTTTCAGCGGCGTCACCGGATGCGCATTGATCATTGGCCCCGCGATCGGCGGATTTATCACCGAGAGCCTTGGCTGGCGCTGGATCTTCTGGATCAACCTGCCGATCGGGTTGATCGCGATCGTCTTGATCTTTACCCGCCTGCGCGAAAGTTTTGGCGCCAAAGCAGCGCTCGATATTTTGGGGCTGTTACTGGTCGCGATCGCCGCTCTTGCGCTGGTATGGAGCCTGCTGCGCGGCAACCCCGTGGGGTGGACCAGCCCCGAGGTATTGAGCACGCTCGCTCTGGGACTGCTGTTCTCGATCGCCTTCGTCGCCTGGGAATGGCGGGCACCGGCGCCGATGATACCGATGCGGATGTTTGCGTCGCGATCGTTCGCCGCCGGTGTCGCCGCGAGCCTGCTGTTTTATGCGGCGATGTACGGCGTGCTGTTCCTGTTGCCGCAATTCTTGCAGGTAACGCTCGGCTTTGGTCCGCTCGGCGCCGGGCTGCGGTTGCTGCCGTGGACGTCGACGTTATTCCTGACCGCGCCGATCGCGGGCGCGGTGGTGCAGAGATTTGGCGAACGGCCTTTGGTGGTGACGGGATTATTGATGCAGGCGGCCGGGCTCGGCTGGATCGCGCCGCTCGCTGCGCCCGATGTCGCCTATCCGGCGCTGGTCGTGCCGCTGGTGCTGGCCGGTGTTGGCGTGTCGATGGCCATGCCGGCGGCGCAGAACGCCGTTCTCGGTTCGGTTGCCGTCACCGAAATGGGCAAAGCTTCCGGCGTCTTCAACATGGGCCGCTTCCTGGGCGGCATGTTCGGGATCGCGTTGCTGGTGGCAGTGTTTTCCGCCAATGGCGCGGTCGACAGCCCTGCGCATTTTTCCACCGGCTTCGCCGCGGCGATGGTTGTGGCGGCTGCGCTTTCGCTGGCGGGGGCTTGCGTTGGCCTGTGGCTGCCTGCCCGCCGGGCTGTTACTGCCGCGCCAACGCCCGACAACGATAGACTTTCGCTATCGATCGATTAGCATACGCGGCACAAACGCGGCTTGGCCTCACCGCGCGAATGACTACATACTGAGATGGACGGAGACATCTGAAACACGAGGCCCCTTCATGACCACGGCGCCGGCAAAACCCCATCATGTGGTGATCGTCGGCGCCGGCTTCGGCGGATTGGAGACCGCATTCCGTCTTGCCGGTGCGCCGGTCAAGATCACGCTGCTCGATCGCCGCAACCACCATCTGTTCCAGCCGCTGCTCTATCAGGTCGCGACCGCCTCGCTTGCGACTTCCGAGATCGCCTGGCCGATCCGCTATCTCTTGCGCGACCGGCCCGAGGTCACGACCCTGTTTGCGACGGTGAGCGGCGTCGACACCAGTGGCAAGCGCGTGCTGCTCGACGATGGCGATGCGCTATCCTACGACACGCTGGTTCTCGCCACGGGTGCGCGGCACGCTTATTTCGGCCACGACGAATGGGAGCCGTTCGCGCCAGGCCTGAAAACGCTGGAGGATGCCACGACGCTGCGGCGGCGCATCCTGGTGGCTTTCGAGCGCGCCGAACGCGAGACCGACCCGCGCGCGCGCGCCGCGCTGCTGACCTTCGTCATCATCGGCGCCGGCCCTACCGGCGTCGAACTCGCCGGCACCATTGCCGAGCTGGCGCAGCACACGCTGGCGCCGGACTTCCGCAACATCGACACCCACAAGGCGCGCGTCGTGCTGATCGAGGCGGGCTCGCGCGTGCTGGCGGGGTTTGCCGACGAGCTCTCGGCCTATGCGCAAGCATCGCTGGAACGCATCGACGTCGAGGTGATGCTGGGAAAGCCCGTCACCGAATGCAGCGCCGACGGCGTCGTCTTTGGCGGCACCCGCCTGGAGGCCAGGACCATCATCTGGGCTGCCGGGGTGTGCGCCTCGCCGGCCGCGGAATGGCTGGGCGCGCCGTGTGACCGCGCCGGACGCCTGCAAGTCGAGCCCGATCTGACCGTGCCCGGTCATCCCGACATCTTCGCGATCGGCGATACCGTGACCATTGCGGCCTGGAACGGGCAGCCGGTCCCCGGTATCGCGCCTGCCGCGAAGCAACAGGGGCGTTATGTCGCCCAGACGATCAAGGCACGGCTTGCCGGCGCCGCGGCCGCGCCATTCCGCTACAAGCATGCCGGCAGCCTGGCGCAGATCGGCAAGCGGCTCGCGGTAATCGATTTCGGCCGCATCAAGCTGCGTGGCGCCATCGCATGGTGGATATGGGGCATCGCCCACATCTATTTCCTGATCGGCATTCGCCACCGGCTCAGTGTCGCGCTGAGCTGGTTGTGGATCTATGCGCGCGATCAGCGCACCGCGCGGCTGATCACGCAGGGCAGCAGCAAGGTGGCGCGGTGAGACCTGCCCACAAATTGAGCAAGGTCGGTCGGCGCGGCCGCACAACCTCCCTCAATCACCTCCACAGGGATCGCTCAACTATCTGACCAAGAACGGTTATCTTCGCATTTCCCGGGCGCGATGCCGATGTACACATGGCATACGCCTTGCTTCGATCGGTTGACGCTTTTCAAGTCAGGATACAGCCCGCCATGGCCAGGTCTTGCCGGGCATGTTTGCGATCGGAGTCTTTTGAGTGACCGAAACCATCGCCGCGATCGTCGCCGCGCATCGCTCCGGCACCCTGTCGCCGGCGGAAACTCTTGCGCGCAGCTATCAGCGCATCCGCGATTGCAATGACTCCGCAATCTTCATCTCCTTGTGCGATGAGAAGGACGCGCTGAAGGAAGCCCAAGCACTGCGCGCAAAGGATGCCGAAGAGCTGCCGCTGTTCGGCGTGCCCGTCGCGGTCAAGGACAATATCGACGCCAAGGGCATGCCGACCACCGCCGCCTGCCCGGCTTTCTCTTATTGCCCATCGCACGATGCCACGTCGGTCGCAAAACTCCGCGCGGCCGGCGCCATCATCATCGGCAAGACCAATCTCGATCAGTTTGCCACGGGTCTCGTCGGCGTGCGCTCGCCCTACGGCATCCCGAACAATCCGATCCGCGCCGATCTCATTCCGGGCGGATCGAGTTCGGGGTCCGCCATCGCGGTAGCGGCCGGACTGGTGCCGCTCGCGCTCGGCACCGACACCGCCGGCTCCGGCCGCGTGCCGGCGATGCTCAACAATATCGTCGGCCTCAAGCCGAGCCTTGGCCTGATCTCGACCGCGGGCGTGGTGCCGGCTTGCCGGACCCTCGATTGCGTGTCGGTATTTTCGCTCAATGTCGATGACGCCATGATCGCGTTGCGGGCGATGGCCGGACCCGATGGCGCCGATCCGTTTTCGCGCAACCGGCCGCTCGCCGAGATGACCGCGTTTCCGAGTGCCTTGAGGCTCGGCATTCCGCGCAACGGCCAATTGATCTTCTTCGGCGACCGCGCCTCGGAGAAGGCTTTTGGCGAGGCGCTGACACGCTGGACTGGATTGGGCGCGACATTGGTCGAATTTGATCTCGAGCCGTTTTATGAAACCGCGCGGCTGCTCTATGAGGGACCCTGGGTCGCCGAGCGTTACCTGGTGATCCGCGACCTCCTGGCGTCATCGCCGGATTCGATCCACCCGGTGACGCGCGAGATCATGGCGGCGGGGGCCCGGCTCACCGCCGCCGACACGTTTGCCGCGCTGTATCGTTTGCAGGCGCTGCGCCGGGTCGCCGAGCGCGCCTTCAACAATATCGATGCCCTGGTGCTGCCGACCGCGCCGACGGTCTATTCGACGGCGCAGGTGCTGGCCAACCCGATCGAGCTCAACTCCAGGCTCGGCACCTACACCAACTTCGTCAATCTGCTCGATCTCTGCGGCCTCGCGCTGCCGGCGGCGATCCGGCCCGACGGCATTCCCTTCGGCATCACGCTGTTGGCGCCAGCCGGGCATGACGCGCTGCTCGCCAGTATCGGACGCGTGTTCCATGCCGACACCCAATTGAAGATGGGGGCGAAGGGCGTGAGGCAGCCGCCGCTCGCGGCGTTGCGGGTGAGCGCGAACGCGGACGAAATCCCGATCGCGGTGGTCGGCGCGCATTTGTCCGGCATGGTGCTGAATTTCGAACTGAAGTCGCTCGGCGGCCGCCTGCTGGAACAGACGGTCACCGCACCGGACTACAGGCTCTATGCGCTCGATACGACGCCGCCGAAACCGGGCATGCTGCGCGTCGAAGCCGGCAAGGGATCGCCGATCGAGCTTGAGGTCTGGGTCCTGTCCGCGTCCGCCTTCGGCAAATTCGTCGCCGCGATCCCGCCGCCGCTGTCGATCGGCACCATACGCCTCGCCGACGGCCGCAGGGTGAAGGGCTTTCTCGCCGAACCCAGCGCACTCAGCGACGCGCGCGATATTTCCGCGTTCGGCGGCTGGCGCGCCTTCGTGGCGCAGGCGGCGGCGGAGTGAAGCGAGGCGAATGGGGAGTAGCGAATAGCGAGTAACGAAGAAAGATCCCGATTCGCTATTCCTTATTCCCTATTCACCCACTTATACCGACACCGCATAAATCTCGTATTCACCGCGTACCAGCTCGATATGGGCGCGCATCGCGGAGGCCGCGCCGGCCTTGTCGCCGCGCATGATCGCCACCACCACGCGGTCGTGCTCGGCGTGCGATTTCGCGAGCCGTCCGAGATTGCGGAACTGGGCGCGGCGGAACGGCTGCACCCGCACCCGCGTCGCCAAGGTCATCTCCGCGATATAGCCGTTCTGCGAACCGGCATAGATCGCGTTGTGGAAGCGTTCGTTGACCTCGTGAAAGCGGTCGGGATTGCCGGCATAGCTCAGCATCCGCAGCTCCTCGTGAACGGCTTCCAGACGGTGACGCTCGACCGGCATCATCCGTTCCGCGGCAAGACCGGCGCAGAGCGCCTCGAGCTCCGCCATCGCCTCGAACATCTCGGTCAACCGCTCGAGCGAGGGCCGCGCCACCACCGCGCCACGATGCGCCCGCGCATCGACGAGGCCTGACGCGGCAAGCTGACGCAAGGCCTCGCGCACCGGCGTGCGCGATACGTTGAAGCGCCGCGCGATATCGGTCTCGTCGAGCGATGACCCCGGCGCAAGCTGGCCGCGCACGATTTCGTCCGCCAATTGCAGCCGCAATTCCTCGGCGCGCGTGAACTTTTGCAAGTTGGGCGGCGCGCGATCGACGCGCCTGACCACCGCCTCCTCGGCGGCGCGTTGCAGAGCATTTCCCGGAAGATCGCCAAGACTCATGTCTTTTGATCCATATCTTTAGGAGATCCGGGCTCGTCGATGATGCTGACATGGGCCGCGACGATCCTAAAACCCTTGGGAAATCGTATCCAGGTTTGCATCTGCCGGCCGACCCGGCCAGGCAACGTCTCGCGATAGAACAGCGTCGAGGCAACCGCCGTGTCACGGCCGTAGGTCGTGATCACGGTTTTTGCGGTCTTGCGGTTGAGACCGACCGGCGAGCGCGCCGCACGGAATGCCGTGATCGCGCTAAAACCGTAGAGATTTTCGCCGATGCCGTAGCGCAGCGTGCGGGGATCATCGCAGAACAGTTCGTCGAGCACGGTGACGTCGTTCGACACCAGCGCCTTTTCATAGCGCGCGAACTGTTCGGTCACTTCGGCCAGCACGTCGGGCAGATCGATCTCCATGCTCAAAGCCCCCTCGGCTGCGGCGCCGCGACAACGCCGATGCGCTCCAGCGCATGGGCAACTCGCAGCGCGATGTCCTCCCGCCAGGGTGCGGCGATGATCTGCACGCCGATCGGCATCGGCTCGAGCGGCACGGGGACTGCGACCACCGGAAGTCCGATCAAGGAGATCGGCTGGGTATGGATGCCGATATTGGCGCGCACCGGCATCTCGACGCCGTCGAGCACGAAATTCACCTGTCCGAGTTTCGGCGCGACGCAAGGCGTCGCCGGCGCGAGGATCACGTCGACCGTCTTGAACAGCTCCAGCACGCGGGCGCGATACCAGCGGCGGAATTTCTGCGCGCGGTCGACCAGCGGCGCCGGGATCATGGCGCCCGCCAGCAGACGATCACGCACCGCCGGATCGAAATCGCCGGCGCGCTGGCGCAGGCGATCGAGATGCAGCGAGGCGCCTTCGGTCGTGGTGATGACATAGGCCGCGGCGCGGGCCCGCGCGGCTTCTGGGATTTCGACCGTTCGGGTCGCGCCGAGCGCCTTGGCGACACGGGCGACGGCTTCCACCGCCTCAGGGAAAACATTGTTCTGAAAATATCCGCCGGCGATCGCTACCCTCAGATAGCCGACGTCCCGCGCCAATGACGGGGTCACCGGCTCGGCCGGCAGCGTCGTGCAGGCCGCATCGTCGGGGTCGGGCCCCTGCATCGCGTCATAGGCGAGCGCGAGATCAGAGACGGTGCGCGCGAACGGGCCGAGATGATCAAGGCTTGCGACAAACGGAAATGAGCGGGCGCGCGACAGCCGCCCATACGTGGGTTTCAAGCCGAAGATTCCGCAGAAGGACGACGGCACCCGGATTGAACCGTTGGTGTCCGACCCCAGCGCGATCGGCACTAGGCCGCCGCCGACCGCGCCACCCGAGCCGCCGGACGAACCGCCGGTCATCCGGGTCGGATCGTGCGGATTGCGCGAGGGGCCGTCGTGCAAATTCTCGCCGGTGAAGTCGTAGGCGTATTCGCCCATGTTGAGCGCGCCGACCAATACCGCGCCGGCAGCCTCCATCCGTTCGACCAGCGTGGCATCGCGCGATGAGGGGGCTAGGTCGCGGTTGATCTTCGATCCGGCGCGCGTCGGCAGCCCCTGCACATCGAACAGGTTTTTCGCCGCAAACGGCACGCCGGCGAGCGGGCCGACGCTGTTTCCGGCGGCAATGGCGGTATCGATCGCGCGCGCCTTGGCGCGTGCGCGATCCGCGGTGACGTCGGTGAAGGCATTCAGGATCGGATCATGCCGTTCGATCCGCGCCAGCGCCGCCTCGATCACCTCCAGCGCCGACAGCTCGCGGCCGGTTACGGCGCTGGCGATTTCCGCTGCCGACAGGGAGTTGGATTTTGTCGTCATCGCGCTATCAGGCTGTATAGACACTGGCCGGCTCGGTTTCGTCGGGCAATGCGAATTCATCGACCAGCCGCGCCAATCTTAGCGACACTTCCAGGTTGGCCCTCACCGCCGGCTTCCAGGCGTCTTCGATCGGCAACGCCAGCGCCTTTGCGGCTGCGTCGATGTAGTCATCCAAGGGGTTTGCGGCCATCTCGCTCAACCTCGTCTCCTCTCCCGTCATCGCCCGGCTTGACCGGGCGATCCAGTAAACACCGGCGATTACTGGATGCTCCGCCTTCGCGGGGCATGACAACTAAGCCGGCAACGGCGGATGCGGGATCGCCGTCAGCAGCTCCTTTGTATAGGCATCCCTGGGGTCACCCAAGACCTGTTCGGACGGACCCTGTTCGACAATCCGCCCAGTCCGCATCACGATGACACGATCGCACAACAACCGCACCACATTCAAATCATGCGACACGAATAAATAGCTCATGCCCATCGAAGCCTTGAGGTCCTGCAGCAGGTTCAGCACCACCGCCTGCACCGAGACGTCGAGCGCCGCGGTCGGCTCATCGAGGATGACGAGTTTCGGATGCAGCGCGATGGCCCGGGCGATGCCGACGCGCGCCTTCTGGCCGCCCGACAATTGATGCGGAAAACGATCGAGCAGGTCGACGGGGAGCCCGACCATTTGCGCGAGCTCCTCGATGCGGGCGCGCAAGGCGTCGCGTCCGCTGATGTCGCCGAGCTGTAGAAGCGGATCGGCGATCGCGCGCGCCGCGGTGAAGCGCGGGTTGAGGCTGTCGGTCGGATCCTGGAACACCATCTGGATGCGACTGCGCAACGGCAACCGCGCGAAGGCATGCGGCATGATGGCGCCGATCTCATCGCCGTCGAACGAGATGCGGCCGGACGTCTGGTCGAGAAGCCGCATCACCATCATCGAGGTCGTCGACTTGCCGCAGCCGGACTTGCCGACCAGGCCGACGCTCTCGCCGTGGCCGACGGAAAAACTGATACCGTCGACCGCGCGGAATTGTTCGGGCTCGACCGGCGGCTTGCGCCCGAACAATTTGCCGAGCGTGGCGGTCGCGCCCTGACGCGGATATTCTTTTACGAGCTTTTCAACGAGAAGCAGCGGCTTTGCACTTTCGTCACCCCCGGGCTTGACCCGGGGGTCCATTATTTCTGAAGGGCCTTGTGAAGAGGGATGGATGGCCGGGTCAAGCCCGGCCATGACAGAGGAGACCTCCTCGGGTAACAGATCGCGCAACGACACGCCGATCCGCGGCGTGGCGCGCATCAGCTTCTTGGTATAGGCATGCTCGGGCTTGGCAAAGATGTCGGCGGACTTGGCCGTTTCCACCACGCGGCCTTTTTCCATCACCACCACGCGATCGCAATAGGCGGCCGCGAGCCCGAGATCATGCGTGATCAGGATCGTCGACATGCCGCGCCGCTTGGTGAGTTCCACGATCAGGTCCATCACGGCCTTTTGCGTGGTGACGTCGAGGCCCGTGGTCGGCTCGTCCGCGATCAGGAGCTGTGGATTGCAGGCGAGCGCCAGCGCGATCACCACGCGCTGGCACATGCCGCCCGACAGCTCGAATGGGTAGGCGTGATAACGCTCGCGGGGACGGGCGATCTTGACCTGCTCCAGCGCCTCGATCGCCTTCTCGCCGCGATCTCCAACCTGTGACTGCTGCACATGCTGGCGTAGCACGTCCTCGATCTGGTCGCCCACTTTCCGGATCGGATTGAGGGCTGCGCGCGGATTCTGGAAGATCATCGAGATTTCACGGCCGCGCAGGTCGCGCATCTCGTCTTCGCTCGCGCATCTGACGTCGATGCCGGAAAACATCACCGAGCCTTCGGCGATCTTGCCGGCGCGGTCGAGGATCCGCATCACAGCGTAGGAGGTGACGGATTTTCCGGAGCCGGATTCGCCGACGATGCCGAGCGTCTCGCCCTTGGCGACCGATAGATTGACGTGCTGCACCGCTTTGACAATGCCGCGCCGGGTCGAAAACTCCACCGTGAGGTCGTTGACGTCGAGCAGCGGCTGCGCGGTCATCAGTGCCTCCGCGCGGCAAGTGAGCCCCCTCTCCCCGTCCTTACGGGGAGAGGGCTGGGGTGAGGGGCATCTATCAGCGGATGCAAGAGACGGAGGAGTGCGCGGAGGGTCCCCCTCACCCGGCGCTGCGCGCCGACTTCTCCCCGCAAGCGGGGCGAGGTGAAGGGGGCCGCGTTCTGACGCCTACCCATCCTCACGTCCTTCGCTGCGGATCGACGATATCGCGCAGGCCGTCGCCGAGCAGGTTGAAGCAGAACACCGCGATCATCAGCGCAAGCCCCGGAAACAGCGCGATCCACCATTCGCCCGACACCATGAAGCCCGCGCCTTCGGCGACCATGATGCCCCATTCCGCGGTCGGCGGCCGCACCCCGAGCCCGATGAACGACAGGCCGGCGGCATTGAGGATGGCGTAGCCCATGGTCAGCGACATCTGCACGATCATGATCGGCATGATGTTCGGCAGGATATGCACCAGCAGAATCCGGAACTCGCCATTGCCCGACAGCCTTGCTGCCTGCACGAAGCCCGCGTTGCGCCGGACATTAGCTTCGGCGCGCGCAACCCGCGCGTAAAGCGGGAAGTTCACAATCGCAGTTGCGATGATGATGTTCTGCACGGTGTTGCCGAGCGCGGCCACGATGCCCATCGCCAGCACGAACAGCGGAAACGCCATGATGGTGTCGGCGATGCGCCCGACGATGCGGTCGGTCCAGCCGCCGAAATAGCCGGCCGCGATACCGGCCAGACCGCCCATCAAAAACACCAACACGACCGAAGCTACCGCGATAAAGGTGTCGAGCCTTGTGGCCACGATGACGCGGCTGAAGATGTCACGCCCCAGCTGATCGGTGCCGAACCAGTGCGCGGAGGATGGCGGCTTCAGCGCCGCGGCGGTATCCGATGCCAGCGGATCGTGGGGAACTAGATAGGGGCCGAACAGCGCCGCAGCGATGATGACGATCAACAGCGCGAAGGCAACGGCCGTGACGCGGTTCTCGCCGAGCACATAGCAAGTGTGCTCGAAGATCGCCGCCACTCCCGACGTGCGGGCGGGAGCGACGGGATCAACGGCAGGCGCGACGGTGCTCATGCTTACCTCTTAGCCCTCAAATTTCACCCTTCGAGTCTCACTCTTGGATCGATCACGCCATAGAGGATGTCGATCATAAGATTGAGCAGCACGTACAGGACCGCCATGGTCAGCACAAAACCCTGCACCGGCGCGAAGTCCGAGGAGATCAAAGCTTCCACCGCGTAGGAGCCGATGCCGGGCCAGGCGAACACCTTCTCCACCAGCACATTGGCGCCGAGCAGGAACGAGAACACCATGGACAGCGTGGTGATCACCGGCAGCATGGCGTTACGGAAGGCGTAGGTCACGACCACCGTACCCGGCGACAGGCCAGAAGCGCGCGCGGTCCGCACGAAATCCGACGTCAGCACCGCCAGCATCGAGGCCCGCGTCATGCGCGCGATCGGCGCCAGCGAGAAGATCGCAAGCGTGGCCGCGGGCAGGATCAACTGGCTGAGAGCAGAGCGAAACGCCTCGAAATCGCGCGCGAGCAGCGTGTCGATCAGATAGAAGCCGCTCACCGTCGGCGGCGCGCTATAAAACACATCGAGCCGGCCGAGCGGCGCCGGCGACCAGCCGAGCCGGAAATAGAAGACGTAAACCAGCACCAGACCCGTAAAGAACACCGGCAGCGAGACGCCGGCTGTGGTCGTGACCCGGCAGAGATGGTCGATCCACGAGCCCGGGCGCGTTGCGGCGAGCACGCCGAGCGGCAGCGCAATCGCAACCGACACCAAAAGGCCGAGCAGCGTCAGTTCGGCCGAAGCCGGCAGGCGGTTGCGGATTTCGGCCGCGACCGGCTGGCCGGTGGTGAGCGAATTGCCGAAATCGCCGTGCGCAAGATCGTTGGTGTAACGGAAGAACTGCTCGATCAGTGGTTTGTCGAAGCCGAGTTTCTTGCGGATCTGCTCGACCGCCTCTTTGGTCGCGGCGGGACCTGCGAAATAGGCCGCGGGATCGCCCGGCAGCGCCCGCGTCAACAGGAACGTGACGATCACGACCCCGATCAGCGAAGGGAGTGCGAACATCAGCCGCTTGCCGATCATGGTCAGCATGGGCCGCGCTCCCCGCTACGCGACCGGCGCGCGAATAGCGAATAGCGAATGGCGAATGGATTGTAGCCGCGGCTTTCTTTCACTATTCGCTACTCCCTATTCGCCATTCGCCACTTGCCATTCGCCCACTTACCCCTTCACCAGCGCGCGATAGTCGAGCCGGCGGTGGAACCAGTATTGATATCCGGAGATATTCTTCTGCATCGCGACATTGACGAAGGGCTGGTACAGCGGAATCCGCGGCACCTCGGCAAACGCGAGATCGACGAAGCCCCTGACGTCGGTGTCGTAGGTCGCCTTGTCGCCGGCCGCGGCCGCGCGCCGCGCGCCGTCGATCAGCCTGTCCATGTCGGGCGACTTGTAGCTCATGGTGTTGAAGACGGAATTGTTGCCGTGATAGCACCAGTAGAAGAAGTATTCGGGGTAATCGAGCCAGCCTGAGAATACGTTGGTGTAGAGCGGCATCTCCTTCTTGTTGAGCTCGGTGCGCCAGTTGGCGCCGGGCACCTTGTTGATCGTGGTCTTGATGCCGAGCTGGGCGAGGCTCTCCTGCACCAGCACGCAAAGCGGCTCGTTGACCCCGGCGAAATTCAGGTCGAACGAGATCGTGGTCTCGAATCCGTCGGGGTAGCCGGCCTCGGTGAGCAACGCCTTCGCCTTCGCCATGTCGGTGAAATATTTGGTCGGCTGCGGCCAGGCGACTTCGGTCGGCTTATCCGCCGCGGCGCCAAACATCGGATTGGCAAGCCCGAACAGCACCGCGTCCATGATCTTCTGGTACGGCATCGCGTAAGCCACCGCCTGGCGCACCTTCGGATTGTCGAACGGCGGTTTGGTCACGTTCATGCCGACATACTGGATGCCGTTCGAAAACGGCAGCGACACCACGTCGAGCTTGCCGCTCGCCTTCATCTCCTGGAAATCCTTGAACGGCAATTCGTAGGAGATGTCGGCGTCGCCACGCTCGAGCAGAGCGCGGCGGTTGCCGGCCTGCGGCACCATCCGCCAGATCACGCGTTTGATCTTCGGCAAGGGACCGCCGACCCACGCGTCGTTGCGCTCCATGATCACTTCGGCACCGGCGGTCCACTTCGTCACCTTGTAGGCGCCGGAACCGGCAGTTTGCTGTTTCGTGTATTCGAGACCCCAGGGATCTTTCTCGGATGCGTTCTTCTTCACAAGCTCGGAATTGACCACGCAGGGCACGATGACCGCGAGATCGGGTATCGTCAGGCGGTCCTTCTTGGCGAAATCGACCCGCACGGTAGAGTCGTCGACGATGACGAACTGCTCGGGTTTTGTTAGCGAGCCCGCGCTCATCTGGAAAGTCGGAAACCCGCCGACGCTGACGGCGCGATCGAGCGACCACTTCACGTCCTTGGCCGCCACCGGCGTGCCGTCGTGAAATTTCGCGTTCTTCTTCAGCTTGAAGGTCACCGACATGTCGCTGAGGTTCATGTCTTCGGCGAGTTCGCCCTTGAACTTGTCACGGTCGTAATAGGGCACGCCGCCCGGACCGCTCTTCATCTCGTGGCTGATCAGACGATCGTAGCAATTCCACGACACCTCATAGCCGGGCACGTTGGTGCCGACTCCATGAATATCGAGATTGTTGGGGCCGCCCTCGGAGACGATCAAAAGCGTCTCGGCGCGGGCGTCGGCTTTTGCCGCAGACCAGATCGCAGGCGCGGGTGCAAGCGCACCCGCGGCGGCCAATCCGGAGACGGATTTCAGGAAGTCGCGGCGCTTCATGCGATGCTCCAACGCTACGTGGAAAACGGGCGGTTGGAGTGGACTTCGCAAGGTTTATGCCAAACCTTAACGCAAACCTAACGGTGAAGTAAGCCTATGATCCGGCTATAAAATACCTGACGCTCCGAGCGAAACGGCGCGAGTCGTGATTGCATACAGATGGGTATCTTTGCCTTCTTTTTAGGCGAGAATATCCAACGCGTTTTTCTTGGGCCTATCGCTCCGGACTCGCGCGCTCGAACTGACGCAACAGCTTGTTGCCGCGCGCGACCGCGGAATCGAGCGCTCCTTGCGCCGATTTCTTGCCGCTGAACGCCTGCTCCAGTTCGTCGTCGATGACGTCGCGGATCAGGACGAAAGAGCCAAGCCGCACGCCCCTGGAATTCTCGGTCGGCGGCTTTAACGTGATCTCCTCGGTCGAGATCGACGTGCCGGGGTTGCGCTCGTAAAAACCTTGCGCGCGGGTCAGCTCGAACGCAGCGCGCGTCACCGGGAGATAACCGGTGTTCTGGTGCCAGGAGGCCTGAACTTCCGGCTTCGACAGGAAGCCGAAGAATTTTGCGACGCCCTTGTATTCATCGCGCGGCCGGTCGCGCAGCACCCACAATGTCGCGCCGCCGATGATGGTGTTTTGCGGCGCGCTGGCGACGTCCGGCCAGTACGGCAGCATGCCGTAGCCGACCTCGAATTTCGAATTGGCCTTGATATCGGCGCGGGTCGCCGACGAGCCGATGAAGATCCCGCATTCGCCTTTTTGAAACCGCGGCTCTGCCGCCTGCGCGCGGCCGCTGTAATCGAACGCTTTCGTGGTCTGCCATTCCGCGAGCTGCGCGATGTGGCGCACCAGAAGCGGATTGTTGAACGTCAAGACCGCATCCAGCCCGCCGAAGCCGTTGGCCTCGGTCGAGATCGGCAGGTTGTGAAATGCGGAAAAATTCTCGACATTGATCCATGACGGCCACGACGTGGTGAAGCCGCACACTGCGCCGGCCGCACGCAGCCGCTTCGCAGCCTCACCGACCTCCGGCCAGGTTTTTGGCGCGACTTCCGGATCGAGGCCCGCATCGCGGAACAGCGCCTTGTTGTAGTAGAGGATCGGCGTCGAGGCGTTGAACGGAAACGAAAGCATGTTGCCGGCGAGGTCGGCGTAATAACCGGTGACGGCCGGAAGGTAAGCGGCCGGCGAAAACGCTTCCTGTTCGTCCTGCATCAACTCGAACACCGGGTAGATCGCGCCCTTGGCCGCCGTCATGGTCGCGGTCGCAATCTCGTTGACCTGGACAATGGCAGGCTGGCTGCGCGAACGAAACGCGAAGATCGCGGCCGTCACGGTTTCGGTATAGTTGCCCTTGTAGCTCGGGACGACCCGGTATTTCGATTGCGAGGCGTTGAAATCGGCGGCGAGCTTCTCGACCTGCTTGCCGAGCTCGCCGGACATCGCATGCCACCAATGGATTTCGGTGACGGCTCGCGCCGGTGACGCCAAGCCGATCGTTACCGTCAAAGCCGCGAGTTGCAGAAATCTGAACGCCGATTTCACGATAGAACCATTCCAATCTGCCGCCGAGAGGAGCGCCAACACCGATTTGCGCGCCCGACTTTTAGTCTTGATGCGCTTTCTTCACGCCAACCGGTAACCGCCCCGCTATCCAAATGCGGGGCAGGCTTTCGCTTGAAAACCCTCTGATAAGACCCGGGGTTTCGGGTTCAATCCGTCAAGAGACCGGTCGCTTAGCACAATTGACGACAATCCCGGCATCGGCAGAATAGCTGCCGTCCAAATTGTATTGAACCTTTTCTTCCCGTCATAGACATCATCATAGAGGGATTAGGTTGCCTGTGTACAGCCGCGCCGACCTTTCGCGGACCGCAGCACTCGTTGTTGCGCTGCTTTTGGCGGCGGCCGCAACGGGGGTGATCGCGCGCGAATTTCGTGCCGCCGACACCCAGAACGAAGATTATCCGACGGTACAGGCGCTGCGCTACATGGGCCGCCTGATTGCGGAACGCACCGGCGGCCGGCACCAGATCCGGGTATTTCACTCGCGCCAGCTCGGCGAAGAAAAGGAAACCATCGAACAGACCCGCGCCGGCGCGATCGACCTCAATCGCATCAATGGGGCGCTGATCGGGAACTTCGTGCCGGCGATGAACGTACTGGCGATGCCGTTCTTGTTCCGCTCCATCGAGCATCTGCAAAAGGTGCTGGACGGTCCGATCGGCAACGAAATCCTCAATAGCTTCGGGCCCTACGGATTCGTCGGGCTGGCGTACTACGATTCCGGCGCCAGATCGATCTACAACAGCGTCCGGCCGCTGCACTCGATCGCGGACATCAAAGGCCTGCGGCTTCGCGTGCAGCAATCGGAATTGATGTCCGACATGATCAAGGCGCTTGGAGCCGAGCCGGTCGAGCTGCCCTATGGCCAGGTTCTCACCGGGCTTGCGACCAAGCTGATCGACGGCGCCGAGAACAACTGGCCGTCTTTCGTCACCACCGATCACTACAAATATGCGGGCTTCTACACGCTGACCGAACACACGATGAGCCCCGAAGTGCTGGTGATGTCGCAAAAGGCCTGGCAAAGCCTCTCCGCGGAGGATCAGAAGATCTTCCGCGATAGCGCGCTGCGATCCAGTCGCTTCATGCGCGAGAAGTGGAAGGATCTCGAGGAACAATCGCGCAAGCGGGCTGAAGCGGCCGGCGTGACGATCGTGAAGGATTTTGACCGCAAGCCCTTCGAAGCCGCGATGGCCACGATCTACGAAAAGGCGCAGCGCGACCCCGCGACCGCGCGGCTGATCGAACGCATCCGCAAGGTGGAGTAACGTCGTCTTGGCAGCGCCCGGGCAAACCGAAGTTGTGGAACGGCCGGCGAACCTCGCCGCACGAGGCCGTGCGCGCATCGTCGGGCTGCTCCGCGCGGTGCCGATCCGCTGGCGCATCCTCTCGATCGCGGCACTGAACTCGGCCGTCGTCGTGGTGCTTGCCGCGATGATCTATAACGGCGCCCATGTGCTCGGCGCGGCCTGGGACGACGTGCGGCAGGTGCGCGAGTCCGACAAGATCCTGGCGCTGCTGGAGAGCGAGACCAGCCGGCTGCAGAACCTGATCCATCGCTACATCAACCAGCCGAGCCCCGACCTGTTCGCCGAGATCCTGCTGCTGCGCGAAGCAGTCCTCGGGACCCTGGCGACACGCGCCTCGACAGACCCGATGCTGTCGGGGTCGGTGGAGGAACTCGAGCGCGTCACCGACCGCTTCCTCAACGGTTTCGGCGATCTGCGCAGCGTGCAGGCGACGATCACCAAGACCTATGAGCAAGAGGTCTTGGGTCCTGCAAGGGACATGGCCGGGCTTTATTCGATCATCGAGGGAGCGACCGGTCACCGCGATGCGCTGATCTGGCCGTCGCTCGGAAAGTCCCGCGAGGCGTTCACCGCCATGCTAGTCGCCGCCAACGCCTACTATCTTTCGCTGGCCTCGGCGTCCGCCGAGGAAGCCCGGCGCAATACCGAGACGATCGAAAGGACCATTCCGGTCATGGCCGACCTTGCCGACAACGACCTGCAGCGCATGGCGCTGGAGCGGTTGGGCGCGCGGACGGCGGCGCTGCGGGAAGGGTTGGCGAAATTGTCCGAAGAGCTTTCGAGCCGTACCGACTTGTTGCGCAATACGATCGATGCCAGCCAGGCCGAGGCGATCGGCGCCATCGACGATTTGTCGGTCAAGATGCACCAGCGCGAACAGAAGGCGCAGGAGACATTCGACCGGACCTTGGGCGACATCTCGCGCAGAGTGTTGTCGATCGCCGTGATCTTCCTCGGCATCATCCTCACCGCCGGCGTCCTGATCGCGCTCTCGATCCGGCTGCCGCTCCAGCAGATCATGACGGCGATGCGCGCGATCACGTCGGGCGACTATGACCGGCGGGTCCAGGGCACGAGCGCGCGGGACGAGGTCGGCGCGATGGCGCGCGCGGTCGAGGTGTTCCGCGAAAACGCCATCGCCAAGCGCAAGACCGAGGACGAGTTGCGCACGTCGAAAGAGAAGGCCGAAAGCGCGCTGTTCGAACTCAACACCGCCCAGCAAAACCTGATCGACGCCGAACGGTTGGCCGCGCTCGGCGGCCTGGTCGCCGGTGTCGCCCATGAGGTGAACAACCCGATCGGCATCAGCCTGACGGTGGCGTCAAGCTTCGCGCGGCGCTCCGAGATGTTCGAGGCCGAACTCAGATCCGACGGCGCATTGCGCCGCTCGCAGCTGGAAGAGTTCGTGCGCTCCTCGCGCGACGCGTCCGAGCAACTGGTGGCGAACCTGCAGCGCGCCGGCGAGCTGATCCAGTCCTTCAAGCAGGTGGCGGTCGACCGCTCGCACGCGGAGCGCCGGCAGTTCAGCCTTGGCGAGGCAACCGACCAGATCATCGCCAGCCTGCGACCGATTCTGAAGCGGGCGCCGATCTCGCTCACCGTCGACGTGCCTGAAGGACTCGTCATCGACGGCTATCCCGGCTCCTATGGGCAGATCCTGACCAACCTCTTCCTCAATGCGGCCAATCACGCCTTTTCCGATGGCCGCGCCGGGACGATCTCGATATCGGCGCGGCCACGCGGCTATGACGACGTCGAGATCATTTTTGCCGACGATGGTGCCGGCATGACGCCGGACGTGCAACGGCAGGCGTTCGACCCGTTCTTTACCACCCGCCGCAACGATGGCGGCACCGGCCTCGGCCTGCATATCGTCTATAATCTGGTCACCCAACAGCTCGGCGGCCGCATGATGCTGGAGTCAAGGGTGGGACAAGGCACCACATTTCGCATTATCATGCCCAGGACCGCCAGGGGTGGTCCGGTGACCACAGAGACCTTAGCCGACGGAAACGCCCAATGGCCGAACAGGACGATGTCCTCCACCTGATCGACGATACCGGAGCCGCTCCGGTGGACGCGTCGGTCCGCAAATGGAAGATCGCCATCATCGACGACGATCGGGCCGTGCACGAGGGCACGCGCTTTGCGCTGAGCGACTATAGCCTCAACGGCCAGACGCTGGAGATCCTGTCGGCCTATTCCGCGGCCGAAGGCCGCACCCTGATGCGCGCGCATCCGGATATCGCCGCCGTGCTGCTCGACGTCATCATGGAGACCGACGTCGCAGGATTGGATCTCGTCGAATACATCCGCAACGAAATCAGGAACGAGACGGTCCGCATCATCCTGCGCACTGGACAGCCCGGCCAGGCGCCCGAGCGGCGCGTCATCGTGCAGTACGATATCAATGACTACAAGGCGAAGACCGAGCTGACGGCCGACAAATTGTTCACCTCGCTGACCGCGGCATTGCGCAGCTACCAGCAGCTCGAGCGCATGGTGCAGACGAGGCGCGGCCTGGAGATCATCATCGATGCCGCCTCGACGCTCTACGATTTCAAGTCGATGCAGCGCCTCGCCGAGGGCGTGCTGACCCAGCTCGCCTCGCTGCTCAACGCCGACTGCGCCGGCATTCTGGTGCTGCGCGACGACGGCGGCAAGAACGGCGTCGATTTCTCGGTGCTGGCGGGCTCCGGCTGCTATAGCCGCTTCATCGGCACCACCAACTCGAAAGCGCTCGATCCGGATTTGCGCCGGATGGTGGAAGCGGCATTCCACCGCCGCAAGAACGAGTTCGCCGACCACCGCAGCGTCCTGTATTTGCGGACCGGCTCTGGGCGCGAAGTAGTCGTGCTGCTGCAGGCGGAGCGCCCGTTGTCGGAGACCGACCGCGCGCTGGTCGAGATTTTCAGTAGCCGGCTCTCGATCGCCTTCGACAACGTCATTTTGTATCAGCAGCTTCACGCGGCCAACACGCAGCTGGAGGACCGCGTCGCCCAGCGCACCCGCGCGCTGATGCAGGCCAACCGCCGGCTGTCGACGCAGTGGCTGCGCCTCCAACGCGCCAACGGCTTCAAGAATGAAATTCTCGGTACCGTCGCCCACGATTTGAAGAATCCGCTAGGGGTGATCCTGGGCCGCACCGAAATGCTGACCGAACTGATCGGCGCCAGCTCGCCGAAAGAGAACATCACGGCGCAGGTCGACCATATCCGCGATGCCACCAAGCGCCTGACCTCGATGGTCGATCACCTGATCTCGGACGCGATGGCAGATGCCTTCGACATCACCATCCGCCGCGAGCCGGTCGACGTCGCCGCGCTGGTCAGCGAAGTAACCGACGCCAACAAGCCCTTGGCGGTCAACAAGCAGCAGACCATCACGGTTTCGGCGCCGCCGAATATCGTGACCATGTGCGATACCGATCGCATCAGGGAAGCGATCGACAATCTCGTCAGCAACGCCATCAAATACTCACCGATCGGCGGCAGGATCTCGGTCGTCGTCACGCACGAAGGTGAAAACACCGTCATCCGTATCGTCGACCAGGGCCCCGGCCTGTCGCCGGAGGATCTCGGGCGGCTGTTCGGCCGCTTCCAGCGGCTGTCTGCAAAGCCAACCGCCGGCGAGAGCTCGACGGGACTGGGCCTGTCGATCGTCAAACGCATCATCGACATGCATGGCGGCCATGTGACCGCCGACAGTGCTGGACCCGGACAAGGGTCGACGTTTACGGTTACATTACCGGCAGCAGAGCTGTCATGACCCAGAGCCCGCACATCATTATCGTCGACGACGAGGCGCCGGCCCGCGAGATGGTCGGCGATTACCTCAAGATGCATGGCTTCGGCGTAACGCTGTGCGACGGGGGAAAAAGCCTGCGCAGCGTCATCGAGACCCATGTCCCGGATCTCGTAGTGCTCGATCTGAACATGCCCGAGGAGGACGGGCTCTCGATCATTCGCGACTTGAAGAGCCGCATCAATGTTCCCGTCATCATGCTGACGGCGACCGCAAGTCCGATCGATCGCGTGGTGGGGCTCGAGCTGGGCGCCGACGATTATGTCGCAAAGCCTTGCGAATTGCGCGAACTGATGGCGCGGATCCGCTCGGTGCTGCGGCGAAGCACGCCAGCCAAGGCAGCCGCGTCATCGGAAGATGCCAGTGCAAAGGCGGCGAAGGATCAACTGGTGCGATTCGGCACCAAATGGCTCGATCTGGAGGCGCAGGCGTTGCGCGACGAGGAGGGCAACGAACATCCGCTTACCGCTTCCGAATTCGGCCTCTTGAAAGTGTTCGCGGCCAATCCGAAGCGGGTGCTGTCGCGCGAACGATTGCTGGAATTGGCCAATGCGCGCGACGCCGAAGCTTTCGACCGCGCCGTCGACCTCAGGATCATGCGGATCCGCCGCAAAATCGAGCCGGACCCGACCAAGCCTGCCGTGATCCGTACCATCCGGGGCGGCGGCTATCTGTTTTCGCCGACCGGCGACAAGGCGTGATCGATGTCCGGCCATCCGCGCCTTTCTTGCATGGTAGCTACCAAGGACGTGGATGCCCGGGACAAGCCGGGCATGACGAAATAGACGACGCGTCCTGAATTTCCAATTTTCTGTACATTGAAATAATTCACATTTTTGCCTCGAATGTTTCGTCGCGCGGCAGGCGACGAAACAATTCTCCCCTGCATGAAACCATTTTTACCTCTTGGTGCAGACGTCCGGAAACGTTGGCTGATTAACAATCTGCCTAACGAAGCGCCGCACAAGCGGCGAGGGGAGATTGTCATGCAGAAGGTGATTGCCATCAACGAGGCAGCCCGCCAGAGCATCATCACTGCTCAGGCGACCACGGATGAAATGTTGCTGCAGAGCATCGCCGATGGCGGCCGCACCGCGATGCACATCCTCTATTCGCGTCACAATGTGCGGGTTTACCGTTTCATTCTTCGCATCGTGCGCGATAGCACCATAGCCGAAGACCTTGTCAGCCAGGTGTTTCTCGACGTCTGGCGCACCGCGCGTCAGTTCGAGGGCCGTTCCCAGGTTTCCACCTGGCTGTTGTCGATCGCCCGCTTCAAGGCGCTGACCGCGCTGCGCCAGCGGCGTCACGAGGACATCGACCAGGAGGACGTGCGTCAGATCGCCGACGAGGCCGATACGCCGGAGGCTTCCCTGGACCGCACCAATACCAGCGCGATCCTGCGCGCCTGCGTCGCAAAGCTCTCGCCGGCGCATCGCGAGATCATCAATCTCGTCTACTACCACGAGAAGTCGGTCGAAGAGGCCGGCGAGATCATCGGCATCCCGCAGAGCACGGTGAAGACCCGGATGTTCTATGCCCGCAAGCAATTGGCGGATTTGCTTAAGGGCGCCGGCGTCGACAGCCTCGCGGCATAAAACGAAGTAAATTCAATATCTTAACGGGTAAATCGGGTAAAATCACGATCAGGTTTCGACGGACATAATTACCGCCGACGAAACAATTGAAGCAATCGGCGACATCAGGCGGAAAAGCTCACCCGTTACAACGATGACCGTCAGGTATCGATATCTCCCAAGTTGCCTCCAACGACCCGGAACGGGATGCCCCCCTTCCGGGTCGATTTGCGTGTCGGATTTTTCTCCTCCATATGGGGCTGGTCTGGGACACCGCGTGCGGGTCCGGTGCCTGGCTCGATCCTGACCCTCGTCGCAACCTCCAAGGACATCGCGTCGGCGAGCGTGCTGGCGGTCGTCCACGCCGTCGGCGCCACGCTGCCGATGCTCGCGATCGCCTATGGCGGTAGGGCCACCACCCGCGTTCGCAGCATCGCGCGATATTCGCCGAGGCTGCAACAGGCGATCGGTGCCATCGACGCGATACCATCGCTCTGTCCGGTGTGGTAAGCTCCATACCGGATATTTTCAGCGACGGGTGGGCCATGTTCGAAGGCTGGGATGCCGTGGCGCTCGCCCGGGCGCAATTCGCCTTCACGATGTCGTTCCATATCGTGTTTCCGGCTTTCACGATTGGGCTGGCGAGCTATCTTGCGGTGCTGGAGGCGCTCTGGCTGTGGTCCGGGCGCGAAGTCTTCATCAACCTGTTCAATTACTGGCTGAAGATTTTCGCCGTCGTGTTCGGCATGGGCGTGGTGTCGGGCATCGTGATGGCCTACCAGTTCGGCACCAACTGGTCGGCATTTTCCGACAAGGCCGGCCCCGTGATCGGCCCCTTGATGGCCTATGAGGTGCTGACCGCGTTCTTCCTGGAGGCGGGCTTTTTGGGCGTCATGCTGTTCGGCCTCAAACGCGTCGGGCACAGGCTGCATTTCCTTGCGACAGCGATGGTCGCGATCGGCACGCTGATCTCGGCGTTCTGGATCTTGTCGGCCAACTCCTGGATGCAGACGCCGACCGGCTACGCGTTCAACGCCGAAGGCCAGTTCGTCGCCGCCGATTGGCTCAAGGTGATCTTCAATCCGTCGTTTCCCTACCGGCTCGTGCACATGGTGCTGGCAGCCTATCTCACGACTGCGATGGTGGTCGGCGCGGTCGGCGCGTTTCACCTGTTGCGCAACCAGAATCTCGCCGGCCCCCGCGTGATGTTCTCGATGGCGATGTGGATGGCCACCTTGGTGGCGCCGATCCAGATCCTCGCCGGCGACCAGCACGGCCTCAACACGCTCGAGCATCAGCCGGTAAAGATCATGGCGATGGAAGGCCATTTTGAGAGCCACAAGGACGGCGCGCCGCTGATCCTGTTCGGCTGGCCCAACGAGAGCGCCGGCAAGGTCGATTACGCCGTCGAAGTTCCGAAACTTGGATCGCTGATCCTCAAACATTCGTTCGATGCGCCGCTCGCCGGGCTCGACACCGTGCCGCGCGAAAACTGGCCGCCGGTGCCGATCACGTTCTGGTCGTTCCGGATCATGGCCGGAATGGGATTTCTGATGTTGGGGCTCGGCCTTCTCAGCCTGCTGATGCGCTGGCGCGGCAAGCTCTACGAATTCAGGTTGCTGCACAGGTTCGCGGTCGCGATGGGACCGGCGGGTTTTGTCGCGGTGCTGGCGGGGTGGATCACCACCGAAACTGGGCGCCAGCCGTTCACCGTCTACGGCCTGCTGCAGACCGCTGATTCCGCCTCGCCGCTGGCGGCGCCGGCGGTCGGCTCCTCATTGGCCGCGTTCATCGTCGTCTATTTCGCGGTGTTTGCCACCGGCATCATTTACATTCTGCGCCTGATGGCACAACCGCCGCATCAGGGCGAACAGGGGCCGAAACGCGATGTCCATGCGCGCGCCGCCGGGATCACGCCCGCCGCGGGCGTTATCGCAGCCGAGGGGTCAGCCCGATGATGACCTTCGACATCGCGACCATCTGGGCTTTCATCATCGCGTTCGCCGTGTTCGTCTATGTCGTGATGGATGGCTTCGACCTTGGGCTCGGCATCCTGTTTCCGTTGTTTCCCGCCAAGGCCGACCGTGACGTGATCATGAACAGCGTGGCGCCAGTATGGGACGGCAACGAAACCTGGCTGGTACTTGGCGGCGGCGGCATGATGGCGGCGTTTCCGCTGGCCTATGCGGTGCTGATGCCCGCGCTCTACACGCCTGTTATCGCAATGCTGATCGGCCTGATATTCCGCGGCGTCGCCTTCGAGTTCCGCTCGCGCACGACGCAGCGAGAGAGCAATCGCTGGGACATCGCCTTCGCCGGCGGCTCGTGGCTGGCGACGGTCGCGCAGGGTATCGCGCTTGGCGCCATCCTGCAGGGCATCCATGTCGAGGGACGGCATTATGCCGGCGGCTGGTGGGACTGGCTGACGCCGTTTTCCATTCTGACCGGCCTCGCACTCGTGGTTGGCTACGCGCTTCTGGGCGCAACATGGCTGGTGCTGAAGACCGAGGGAGAGCTGCGCAACAAGGCCTATGGCCTCAGTTGGTCGCTATTGTTCGCGATGCTGGGCTCGATCGGCGCGGTCAGCATCGCCACGCCGTTTCTCCATATTCAATATGCGCAGCGCTGGTTCGCCTGGCCGAACGTCATCCTGACCGCGCCGGTGCCGCTTGCGGTCGCCGCCGTCACGCTCTTGCTGTTGCGCGGCCTGGCGAGGAAACGGGATAACCAGCCATTCTTCCTGTCGCTCGTGTTGTTCGCACTGTCCTATGCCGGGCTCGGCATCAGCATGTATCCCTATATCGTGCCGCAGAGCATCACGATCTGGCAGGCGGCCTCACCCCAAAACAGCCAGATCTTCATGCTGTTCGGCGTCGCCGTGCTGGTGCCGCTCATTCTCGGATATACGGCGTGGGCCTATTGGGTATTCCGCGGCAAGGTCGGGCCTGAAAGCGGCTATCATTGATGCGAAGCGGCCGAGACCCGGAGCAAGACCCGCGGCCGCTGGGGCAACGGCTGTTGTGGTTCGCAGCGCTTTGGCTGGGTGGCGTCGGCACGCTCGCCGTGCTGTCGCTCGGCTTGCGGCTGTGGCTGGCGCCGGGATAATGCCCGCTACTCGCTCCAATTGACCGCTAAATGACAGAAAACCAAGGCATTTCGGTCATACCCGCCTTGAACTTGCCATCGCGCTAGCCCTGAGATTTGATGCGGAGACTGATTTGGCGGAAATGCCCACTTTGGCGGAAATGTCCACGAGGAGAGCTTTGCCATGACGAAGTTTCGTCACCTGATCTGGATGATGATTGCCGTGGTCGGCTTGATCCTTTCGGCCTCCCACGGCCACGCGCAACAGCCCGATGCCGACCAGCCGGGATTGCTGGCCGATGATGCGTTCGAATTGGACCCGGAATTTCGGAAGCAGGTGGTGTTCTACCGCACCACGGAAGCGCCGGGCACCATCATCATCTCGACCGCGGAGCGCCATCTCTATCTGGTCCAGCCTGGCGGCCGCGCGATACGCTATGGCATCGGCGTCGGCCGCGACGGCTTCCAGTGGCAGGGGCTGTTGAATATCAGTAACAAGAAGGAATGGCCGGACTGGACGCCGCCGCCGGAGATGATTGCGCGCCAGCCTTATCTGCCGCGCTTCATGGCCGGCGGGCCGGGCAATCCGCTCGGCGCGCGGGCGATGTATCTTGGCGCCACCGTCTACCGCATCCACGGCACCAACCGGCCGGACACCATCGGCACCAAAGTCTCGTCCGGCTGCTTCCGCCTGGTCAATGCCGACGTCGCCGATCTCTACGACCGCGTCCCGGTGGGCACCAAGGTGATCGTGCGGCAGAAACCGGAATTGTAAACACGGCCTCTAGCATCCCGGCCAGTTCTTTTTCCCGAATTTTAGCGAGTAAATAATCATGCGCACATTCCGAGGCGGCCTCTCGATCGGGCTCGCGTTCGCCGTTCTGGTCGCGGCTGCCGCCATCACCTATGAACGCTACGACACCCGCACCCTGAAGCGGACCATCCGGCGCGGCGAAGTCTTCTGCGGCGTCAATGCCGGCCTGCCCGGCTTCTCGATCCCCGATGCCAAGGGCAACTGGACCGGCTTCGACGTCGACTTCTGCCGCGCGGTTGCGGCGGCGATCTTCGACGATCCGAAGAGAGCAAAGTTCATCCCGCTTGATGCCAGCGAACGTTTCAAGGAGCTGCAGAGCCGCAAGGTCGACATCCTCTCGCGCAATTCGACATGGAGCATGTCGCGCGAGGAGAATTACGATCTGTATTTCCCCGCGGTGGCCTATTACGACGGTCAGGGCTTCATGTTGCCGCGCTCGCGCAACGTCAATTCCGCGCTCGACCTCAACAACAGCAAAGTCTGCGTGCAGGAGGCAACGACCACGCAGCTCAATCTCGCGGACTATTTCCGCACCAACAACATGAAGTACGAGGAGATGAAGTTCTCCAAGCTGGACGAGGTCATCAAGGCCTATGAATCCGGCAAGTGCGATACCTTCACCGCTGACGTCTCCCAGCTCTATGCGCTGCGGCTAAATCTTGCAAGACCCGACGATCACGTCATCCTGCCCGACGTCATTTCCAAGGAGCCGCTCGCGCCGGTGGTGCGCCAGCGCGACGACGACTGGATGATGATCGTGAAATGGACGCTGTACGCGATGATCAACGCCGAGGAGCTCGGCGTCACCTCGCAGAACATCGACGAGGCGCTGAAGTCGAAGAAGCCCGACGTGATGCGGCTGGTCGGCACCGAGGGCAGCTATGGCGAGGATCTCGGGCTGACCAGCGACTGGGCCGTGCGCATCATCCGCCATGTCGGCAACTACGGCGAAGTCTACGAGCGCAATGTCGGCTCAGGATCGAAGCTGCACATTCCGCGCGGCCTCAATCAGCTCTGGAACGCCGGCGGCATCCAGTACGCCCCGCCGATACGGTGATCGTTTGGCACTGCAGCGCAGTCGCACTGTGTTCGTCATGCCCGGCCTTGTGCCGGGCATCCACGTCCTTTCTTTTCTGTGGTGAAACAAAGACGTGGATGGCCGGGACAAGCCCGGCCATGACGGTGAAAATTAGTAACCCTTCGCCCGCGCCAGCTGGTCGGCGTGAAAATTACTGTCGCCGAACAGTTCCTGGCACACCCGCGCGCGCTTCATGAAGAAGCCGATGTCGAACTGGTCGGTCATGCCCATGCCGCCATGCATTTGCACGCCCTCCTGCACCGCGAGCGTCGCGGTCGAGCCGGCGCGCGCTTTTGCCACTGACACGGCCGCACCGGCATTTGCAAAATCCCCGTCCAGCGTCTGCAGCGCCTTGAGCACTGCCGCGCGCGTAATCTCGACCTCAATATAGAGCTGCGCGGCGCGGTGCTGCAGCGCCTGGAATTCGCCGATCGGCTTGCCGAACTGCTTGCGTTCCTTGAGATAGTTGACGGTACGGGTGAACACCTCGTCAGCGAGGCCCACCATTTCGGATGCCACCGCGCCGCGGCCGATATTGAGCACGCCTTCCAGGAGCTGATAGCCATGGTCGACTTCGCCGAGCACATGATCGGCATCGACCTCGACATTGTCGAAGGTGACGCGCGCCGCGTTATGCGAGTCCACCATCACCGTGCGTTCGGTCGCGATGCCTTTTACCTTTGGATCGACCAGGAATAGCGTCAGCCCGTCGCGTTCGCCGGCCGCGCCCGCGCTGCGCCCCGCCACGATCAGGAGATCGGCGGTGTGGCCGTCAACCACCAACGCTTTGGCGCCATTCAGCCTAAAGCCGTTGCCGGAGCGTTTTGCCTGCAGGCTGGTTTGCAGCGGGCGGTGCTTTGCGCCTTCGTCGACTGCGAGCGCGGCCAACAGCGAGCCGTCGGAAATCTTCGGCAAATAAAGGGATTTTTGCGCGGCGCTGCCACCCCGCGACAACGCGGACGCTGCGAGCACGGCGGTGGACAGGAAAGGCGACGGCATCAAGGTGCGGCCGATTTTCTCCATCACGACGCCCGCTTCGACGCAACCCAGTCCGCTGCCGCCAAAGTCTTCCGGAACCAGGAGTCCGGCAAATCCCATCTCGGCAAAAGCCTTCCACAGCTCACGGGAAAATCCGGTCGCATCCTTCGCATCGCGCAGCTGCCGCAGATGCGACACCGGCGCCTTATCGCTGATGAGTCCCCGCGCGCTGTCGCGCAGCATGGATTGTTCTTCGGTGAGGACGAGGGCCATGGGAGGGATTCCGGCTTAGAGGATCAAGTGTCTGGAGTCGTCATTCCGGGATGGTCCGCAGGACCAGACCCGGAATCTCGAGATTCTCAGATGTGCAATTGCACATCATAGTTCGCGCTTCGCGCGCCCCGGAATGACAGTCTACGCCCCCGGCAGATCGAGGATGCGTTTGGCGACGACGCCGAGCATCACCTCGGAGGTGCCGCCCTCGATCGAGTTGCCCTTGGTGCGCAGCCAGGCGCGCGGCCGGGCGCCGCCCCTGGAGCGCTCGCTCTCCCATTCCAGCGCGTCGATGCCTCCCGCCGACATCAGGATCTCGTAGCGGCGTTTGTTGAGCTCGGTGCCGTAATACTTCATCGCCGAGGAAAACGCCGGATGCGATTGCCCGGCTTTCGCAAGATCGACCGCGCGTTCGGCGGCGGCGGCCAGCGCCGCCTCGTCGATCTCGAAACTCGCGATCTGGCCGCGCAGCATCGGATCCTCCAGCCGGCCCTGCTCGTCGTGGCCGACCGAGTCGGCGGCGACCTGGCCGAGCGGCCGCCCCACGCCGCGCTCGCCGATGCCGGAGATCATCGCGCGCTCGTGCTGCAGCAGATACTTTGCGACATCCCAGCCGCGGTTGACGGTGCCGACCACGTTCGTCTTCGGCACGCGGACATTCTCGAAGAAGGTCTCGCAGAACGGCGAGCGGCCCGAGATCAGGAGAATCGGCTTGGTGGAGACGCCCTTGGTAGCCATGTCGAACAAGATAAAGCTGATGCCGTCATGCTTCTTGGCCTTGGGATCGGTCCGCACCAGGCAGAAAATCCAGTCGGCGTAGTTCGCATACGAGGTCCAGATCTTCTGGCCGTTGATGATGAAATCGTCGCCGTCGCTCACCGCGCGGGTTTGCAATGAGGCGAGGTCGGAGCCCGCGTTCGGCTCGGAATAGCCCTGGCACCAGCGAATGAGGCCGGCGGTGATCTTTGGCAGATGCGCCTTCTGCAGCGCCTCGGTGCCGTATTTCAAAAGCGCCGGCCCGAGCATCGAGATGCCGAACGACACCAACGGTGCCCGCGCGCCGATTGCGGACATCTCCTGCCGCACGATCTTGGCTTCCTCGCCATCGAGGCCGCCGCCGCCGTATTCCTTCGGCCAATGCGGCACCGTCCAGCCCTTGTCGCGCATCCGCTCGAACCAGATGCGCTGCGGCTCGGAAGAGAATTTGGCGTTGCGGCCGCCCCAGAATGGCTCTTCCTCCGAGGTCATCGGCTTGCGCATTTCCGGCGGGCAATTGGCTTCCAGCCAGGCGCGGGTTTCGCGGCGAAACTTTTCCAGATCGGACATTTTAGTGTTTCCATTGTAAAGATCGTTGCATCGACCTTAGCCCGCGCGCAGCGGAATTCAATCAATATGTCTCGGTATCGCGCCATGCGGCCCGCGGATGTGGTCATGATCCCCAATCTTGTATATTTGCTTGGGCTGTAACAATTGAAAAGAAAGAGGAAACAGCGATGCGCCTGAGATTGCTTTCACCTGGCGAAATGAGCGCGGACCAAAAACAAACCTACGATGAATCGATCGCGGGCAAGCGCGGCAAACCGCCGCCGCCGATGATGGCCTGGCTTAACAGCCCGGAAATGGCGCGGCACGCCACGCGACTCGGCGGCTTCCTGCGCTTCGATACGATATTCGGGGCAAAGCTTTCGGAGATCGCGATCCTGGTCACGGCGCGGCACTGGACCTCGCATTACGAATGGTATGCCCATAAGCGCCTGGCGCTGAAGGCCGGGCTTGACCCAGAAATCATCGATGACATCCGCGACCGCCGCACACCGCAATTCGACGATCCCAAGGCCAGGATGGTCTACGACGTCGCCAAATCGTTGCATGAGGGCCACGGCGTCGCCAAGGGACTGTACGACGAAGCGGTGAAGGTGCTCAGCGAACGCGGCATCGTCGAGATCATCGGCCTGTGCGGCTATTACACGATGGTGTCGATGACGCTGAACACCTTTGAGTTCCCCTTGCCCGAGGGGGAAGTATCCGAATTGGCGTAAACGCTGACGGTGGTAGTTCTCCCTCTCCCCGCCCTTCGCGGGGAGAGGGTTGGGGTGAGGGGCTCTCTCCCCATATGAGGACTCGCGGATAGTCCCCCTCACCCGGCGCGCAGCTAGCGCTGCCCGCCGACCTCTCCTCGCAAGCGGGGCGAGGTAAGAATAGCGCAAGCGGAGAATGCATATGTCCGAAGCCCCCACGCCCATCATTGCCGGCACGCGGATCGGGCATGTTCATCTCAAGGTCGCCGACCTCGACCGCGCGCTTGCGTTTTACTGCGGCGTGCTCGGCTTCGAGCTGATGCAGCGCCTAAGCTCCGGCGCGGCGTTCATTTCAGCCGGCGGCTATCACCATCACATCGGGCTGAACACCTGGGAGAGCAAAGGCGGCCAGCCGCCGCCGCCCGGCACCACCGGATTGTTTCACACCGCGATCCTCTATCCGACCCGCGCCTCGCTGGCGGACGCACTGCATCGCCTGATCGGCGCCGGAATTGAACTCGACGGCGCCAGCGATCACGGCGTCAGCGAGGCGCTCTACCTGCGCGACCCCGACGAGAACGGCGTCGAGCTCTACTGGGACCGGCCGAAGGAGCAATGGCCGCTCACGCCGGAAGGCAAGCTCGCGATGTTCACGAAGCGGCTCGATCTCGACGACCTGTTGCGGCAGCGAGAGGCGTAATCCTCACGGTGAGGGGCGCGTCTTCGCGCGTCTCGAACCGCGAGGCCCCGATACTGATTTCTCGGCCCATCCTTCGAGACGCGGCCTGAAGGCCGCTCCTCAGGATGAGGTCTTTGCTGGGCGGCCGCGAATCATCATTTCGGCTTCGACGGGTCGTAGAAGAAGCGCTCGCGAAAGATCTTGTCGCCGCGCCATTCCTGCAGCGCGACCTCGTCGAAATAGCGCTTCTTGCCCGACTTGTCGGTCATCTCGAAATTCCAGTGAATGGCGACGCGGTCGCCCTCGACGGTCGAGGACACACATTTCGAATGCACCGCTGCCATCCTTTCCAGCACGGCGCGCTCATGGCCGACGAGATGGTCGCGGCCGACGCGCGGGGGCGCGGCGTTCTCCTGCATGCTGGCGTCCTCGGTATAGAAGCGTTCGATCGCACCGGCGTGATCGCCGGATTCGACGACCGCAATGAATTCATCGAGATGGGCGCGCGAGGGCATTAGACCTCCAACGTTTTAGGGGACAGCCGCTCAGATGCCGTGGTCTGGAAATTCGTCGACCGCCTGCAAGAAGGCGCGGCGCTTAGCAAACGACGCAAATGACAGCACCGCAAGCCCCAGCAGCACCGGCGGAAACACCACCCAATTGACGGCATTCCAGCCGTAATTGGCAAGCAACTGGCCGGATGAGAACGAGCCGACCGCCATCATCCCGAACACCAGGAAATCGTTGAAGGCCTGCACCTTGTTGCGCTCCTGCGGCAGATGCGTCTCCAGGACCAGCGCGGAAGCGCCGACAAAGCCAAAATTCCACCCCATCCCGAGCACCATCAGCGTGGCCCAGAAATGCATCGCGGTGATCCCGGACAAACCGATCGTAGCTCCGACGGCCTCGAGTGACAGGCCCATCGCAACGATGCGAGGTGCGCCGAAGCGGGCGATCAACGAGCCGGTGAAGAAGCTCGGCCCATACATCGCAACGATGTGCCACTGAATGCCGAAATTGGAATCGCTGACGGAGAGGCCGCACATCTTCATCGCCAGCGGCGCCGAGGTCATCACCAGGTTCATCATGGGATAGGCGATGACGCCACAAAGTGCTGCCGCGATGAACCGCGGCTGCCGCGCGATCTCGAACAGCGGACGGCCGCCGTGCAGATCGGAGGCTGCCGGCTTCGGCGCGTCGACGCCCGAGAGCACCGCCATCGCCAGCAGCGCGACCGCCGCCTGCACCACAAAGGAGAACGCGAACAGATAGGGTGGCCAGATATCCATCGTCCATTGCACGAGCTGCGGACCGAGTACGCCGGCGAACACGCCGCCCGCCATCACCCATGACACCGCCTTCGGCCGATAGGCCACGCTGGCGCCGTCGGCAGCGGCAAAGCGATAGGATTGCGACACCGAACCATAGAGGCCGCCGAGAAAGGTCGCGCCGCAGAACAGCCAAAAGGAAGCATGAAGGATGGCGAACGATCCGAGCAAGCCGGTCGCCACGCCGCAGCCGGTGCCGATGATGAAGGCGACACGGCGGCCATAGGCGCGCGAGATCGCGCCAGTCGGCAGCGTTCCGGCGGCCAGTCCCAGGACGTACATCGACAGCGGCACGGTTGCGAGCGAGATGTTCGGCGCGAGCGTCGCGCCGACGATCGAGCCGATGGCGAAAATCACCGCCGAGTTCGCCCCGGTGAGCGCCTGCGCCGCGGCGAGCCGCACCACATTGGATCGCACGCGGGCGTCATTGGCTATTTCGTCGGTTGCAGTCACGTCAATCATCGGCACTTCCGCCCGAACGGCCCGATTTCCTATCCACTATAGAGATACGGCAGCGCGATCAACCGGCACAAGCGGGCGCGGGCTATGCGCGCACGTCATCCTTATTTTTCGAACGCTCGAATATCAGAATCAGATTGTTGGCAGGCATTTTCCGCGATTTCGCATAGCGTCGGGGCAGCGAGGTCAGCGAGTTTCTCGAGGCTGCGCTGCGAGACTGCATTAGCCATCTCTTTCTGCGTCGAACATCCGCATTGCCAGCCGATGGTCTTTATGCTTTTGACCACCTATATTGGAGCAACAGTTCATCAAAAGAAGTCCGGAAAACGCCTTTGATCGTCACTTCCCCAGTAAAGCCGGCCCTTGTTTTGGCGCTGATGATTGGTGTTGCCGCATCCACCGGTCCTGCCCGCGCGCAATCCGCCGCCGCCGAGGGACAAAAAATCGCTTTCGATCGCGGCAAGGGCAATTGCCTGACCTGCCATGAGATCAGGGGCGGCGACCTGCCCGGCACCGTCGGGCCGGCCCTCAAGGATATAAAAAGCAAATACCCCGATCGTAATGAGCTCGTCGCGATCGTCACGGATGAAACCAAACGTAATTCCCTGACCGTGATGCCGCCATTCGGGCGAAACCGGATTTTGACCGAACAGGAGATCAACGCGGTGGTGGATTTCCTGCAGACGCTTTGACGATGCGTCTTTATGACGACGATGACGACGCGCTTTTTCTGGAGACTTCAGATGAGAACTACAGCCAGCGGCTTTCCGGCGACCCGCCGCCTTCTCTTGCAAGGCGCGGGCCTGGTCGCCTTGTTCGGCCTCGGCCATATGCCGTTCGGCGCAGCTCCGGCGCGCGCCGCCGCCAACGACAAATACCCCGAAGACGCCTTCAAACAGAAGAGCGATGCGGATGCGATTCATGCGCTCTACGGCAAGAGCGCGGAGGCCTCCGACAAGGTCAAGCTCGATGCGCCGGAAATCGCCGAGAACGGCGCGGTGGTCCCGGTCTCGGTGGCGACGACGCTCGATAACGTGACCTCGATCGCCTTCTTCGTCAGCGAAAACCCGAACGCGCTGGCGGCGTCCTACAGGATTCCGCTAGGGACCCTGCCAAGCGTGGCCAATCGGCTCAAGATGCAGAAGACCAGCAATGTCATCGCGATTGTGGAAGCCGGCGGCAAGCTCTACAGCGCCACCAAGGAAGTCAAGGTCACCGTCGGCGGCTGCGGCGGCTGAACCGGGAACGTTAAGGGAGTGTTCTGATGGCATCGACCATTCGCGTGCGCGCCACCTCGAACGGCGATATCACCGAAGTCCAGGCGCTGATCCAGCATCCGATGGATTCCGGCTTCGTCAAGGACGCGCAAGGCGCCGTCATCCCTGCGCATTTCATCCGGGAACTGACGTTCGAACATGACGGCAAGGCCGTGTTCGTCGCCGATTGGGGCCCGGCCGTCTCCAAGGACCCCTATGTCAAATTCTCGTTCAAGGGCGGCAAGAAGGGTGACGATCTCGAGATCGGCTGGGTCGACAACAAGGGCGCGACCGACGCGACCGTGGCGAAGATATCGTGAAGCTGCAATAATGAGCGCGCGCAAAGCGATTTCACTTGTCACAGCTGCGCTCGCGCTGGCATTTGCGGCGCCGTCGGCGATCGCCGCCGATACGCCAAACCCCATAGCCGACGCGAAAGCGTTCCAGAAATACTTCACGACAAAATTTCCCAAGCTGAAGCTGGAGGATTTCGTCAACGGTCCCTATTCGATGAATGAGGACCTGTACAAGCAATGGCAAGAGAAGGAACAATTCCCACCTTACGAATTCGCGCTGGAGGCCGGCAAGGAGATGTTTGCGACGCCGTTCAAGAACGGCAAGACCTATGGAGATTGCTTTCCCAACAAGGGCGTCGGCATCCGTCAGAACTATCCCTATTTCGACGAGAAGGAAGGCAAGGTCATCACGCTCGAGCTCGCGTTGAACCGCTGCCGCGAGGCCAATGGCGAACCTCCGGTCTCCTATGTCAAGGACGAGATGGCGTCGCTCACCGCCTATATGGCGTTCACGTCGCGCGGCAAGCCTTTTGACATCAGGATTCCGGATGATCCCCGCGCGCTTGACGCCTATCAGAAGGGCAAGGAATATTTCTATACGCGGCGCGGACAGCTCAATTTCTCCTGCGCCACCTGCCATGTGCAGGAACCCGGCGAGCGGATCCGCGCCGAAGTGCTGGCGCCCGCGCTTGGGATCATGAATGCGCTGCCGATCTACCGCTCCGAATGGAGTGGCATGGGCACGACCAGCCGGCGCTTTGTCACCTGCAATAGCCAGACCCGCGCGGTGCCGATTAATCCGCAGGACGAGGAATATCGCGACCTCGAATATTATCTGTCTTACATGAGCAATGGATTGCCGATCTCGGGACCGGGAGCGCGCCCATGAGAAACCTCACAAGCGACGTGATGCTGATTGCAACGTTGCTGATATCCGGCGTGCCGCCGGCTCTCGCCGCGTCCGAGGCCGACTTCAAGGCCGCCTACGCCGCGGCCGAAGCCGCCAACAAGGAAGCGGCCGGCTTGCGCAACCAGTGGACCACAACGGCCGCGACCTTGGCGGCCGCGAAAAAATCCGCCGACAGCGGCGACTTCGACCAGGCGGTGGCGCAATCCAGGGAAGCCGAAGCCCTGGCCAAGGCCTCGGTCTTTCAGGCGACCAGCGAGAAGGAACGCTGGAAGGATTTGGAAATACGCTAAAGCCCTTGAGAAGCGCACTGGCAGGGCGCGGAGACATCGCGATGAAGATCCGCCGCCGGGACTTTCTGAAGATTTCGGGCGCGGCCGCGCTGACCGGCGGACTGCCGCGGCTCGCCCGCGCCGCCGACAGTCCGAGCGTCTACGATCTCGAACGCTTCGGCAATGCTCGCATCCTGCACTTGACCGACACCCACGCGCAATTGCTGCCGGTCTATTTCCGCGAGCCCAGCGTCAATATCGGGATCGGCGAAATGAGGGGCCGGCCACCGCATCTGGTCGGCCGCGCGTTTCTCGATCGTTTTGGAATCAGGCCCGACAGCGCCGACGCCTATGCCTTCACCTCGATCGATTTCGAAAAATCGGCGGGGCGATTCGGCAAGCTCGGCGGCTTTGCACATCTGAAGACGCTGATCGACCGCCTGCGCAACGATGTTGGCGAGGGGCGCTCGCTGCTCGTCGATGGCGGCGATCTATGGCAGGGCACCGGGCTTGCCAACGCCATGCAGGGCGCCGACATGGTAGAAGCGGCGAATTTGCTGGGCGTCGAGGCGATGACCGGCCATTGGGAATTCACCTATGGCGAAACCGCGCTGCGCGCCAATCTCGAACGCTTCAAGGGCGAGTTCCTGGCGCAGAACGTCTACCTCACGGAGGAAGCCGCGTTCAACGACGCGAAAGCGTTCGATCCGGCGTCGGGCCGCGTATTCAAGCCGCACGTCGTCAAGGAACTCGGCGGTTATCGCGTGGCCGTGATCGGGCAGGCCTTTCCCTATGTGCCAATCGCACACCCGAAGCGCTTTACGCCGGACTGGAAATTCGGCATCCGCGACGAGGAATTGCAGAAGCTGGTCGATGGCTTGCGCAACAATGACAAGGTCGATGCGATCGTGCTGCTGTCGCATAACGGCATGGATGTCGATCTCAAGCTTGCCGCGCGCGTCACCGGCATCGACGTCATCCTCGGCGGCCACACCCATGATGCCGTTCCGCAGCCCGTCGCCGTCAAGAACGCCGGCGGCGTCACGCTCGTGACCAATGCCGGCTCCAACGGAAAATTTTTGGGCGTGCTCGACCTTGATCTCGTAAAAGGAAAAGTCGGCGATTTTCGCTACCGGCTGTTGCCGGTGTTTTCGGAATTGCTGAAGCCCGACGCGGCAATGGCCGCGCTGATCGACAAGATGCGCGGCGCGCAAGCGGCAGCGTGGTCTGACAAGATTGCAACCTCCGACCAATTGCTCTATCGCCGCGGCAATTTTTCGGGTCCCGTAGATCAGTTGATCTGCGACGCTCTGCTCCGTGAACTGAATGCCGAGATCGCACTGTCACCGGGTTTTCGCTGGGGCACCACCGTGCTCGCGGGCCAATCGCTGACCATGGAAGACGTGCTCAGCGAGACCGCGATCACCTATCCCGAAACCTATGTACAGGGCATGACCGGCAGCCAGATCAAGGATGTGCTGGAAGACGTCTGCGACAATTTGTTCAACGCCGATCCCTACTATCAGCAGGGCGGCGACATGGTCCGCGTCGGCGGCCTGTCCTATACTTGCACGCCTGCGGAAAACATCGGCCGCCGGGTCTCCGAGCTGAAGCTGGCAGGCGGCCGTCCGCTTGAGGCCGGCAAGAGCTACAAGGTCGCCGGCTGGGCATCGGTGAATGAGCAGAAAGGCGCGCCGGTGTGGGATGTGGTGACGAGATATCTGCGGTCGGGCAAGCCGCCGCCAAGCCGGCAAACTCCCGGCGTGACGACGAAGGGCGTGGACGACAATCCGGGCATCGTGGGACAGGGATGAAGATTCTGCCGACCTATCGGCCGCCCGCTTGCGCCCTGGTCGCAGCGTTGATGTTTGGCCTCATCCTTGCCGCCGCGTTTGCCTTGGGCGCGCCCGCCCGCGCCCAGCAGGCACCGCTGCAGGACAAGCCGTTCGCCGAGCACAAGATCGTGCTGCAGCTCTCGGACAACGATCTAAAGCGGCAGGCGCTGGTGATCAACGTCGCCTACAATCTTCTGAAATTCTACGACCCCGACAAGGTCGCGATCGAGGTGGTCGCGTTCGGTCCCGGGATCGATTTGTTGCGCACCGACAATGGCAACCGCAAGCTGGTCGAAAGCCTGATCGCGCAAGGCGTGCGTTTCGACGTGTGCTTAAATACCGTCGACACCGTCGAGCGCGAAACCGGCAAACGCCCGGAGATCATCCCGGCCGCGACCCCGGTCCAGGTCGGCGTCGGACAGATACTGCTCTTGACCGAAAACGGTTATACGCTGGTCCGGCCCTAAGAAGTTTACAATGGGCCGGAGCTATGTGCGGCCATAATATGATAATGTCGGGGATCATTTTGCGGCGGAGCTATTCATGATCTTTCGCCAGTTGTTCGACAGCGTTTCCGGAACCTACAGCTATCTGCTGGCGAGCCGCGCCGGCGGCGAGGCGCTGATCCTCGATCCTGTGCTGGAAAAGGCCGATCGCTATTGCCAATTGTTGCGCGAACTCGACCTCAAGCTGGTCAAGGCCGTCGATACCCATCTGCACGCCGACCACGTGACGGGCTTGGGCGTGCTGCGTGACCGCACCCACTGCATCACCATCATGGGCGAGCAGAGCAAGGCCGACGTGGTGTCGATGCGGGTCTCCGACGGCGACAAGGTGACGATCGAGGGGCTCGCGCTCGACGTGATGTACACGCCCGGCCATACTGACGATTCCTATAGTTATCTGATGGGCGACCGCGTCTTCACCGGCGATACGCTGTTGATCCGTGGTACCGGCCGCACCGATTTCCAGAACGGCAGCGCGCGGGCCCAGTACGATTCGATCTTCAACCGCCTGCTCAAGCTGCCGGACGAGACGCTGGTGTATCCCGCCCATGACTACAAGGGCGATACCGTCTCCACCATCGGCGAGGAGAAGCGATACAATCCGCGGCTGCAGGTGCGCTCGATCGACGAATATATCGAGCTGATGGGTAACTTGAAACTGCCCAATCCGAAGATGATGGACGTTGCTGTGCCGGCCAACATGCATGTCGGCCTGCACCAGGACGACCTTGCCAGGCAGGGGCTCGCCTTGAACGCGCGCGAGGCGATCGAAAGCTTGGGGCGGCCTGACATCCTGCTGGTCGACCTGCGCGAGAATTCTGAGCGCGCCAAGCACGGCACGCTGGAGGGCGCGCTGCACGCGCCCTACCCCGCAATCGACGAAAGCTTGCAGCCGGGCGGCATGCTGCGCGAGGTGGCGGCCGCAACCGGCCGCCGCATCGTGTTCTTCTGTGCGTTCGGCGAGCGCTCGGCGATGGCTGTTGCCGCGGCGAGAGAAGCCGGCCTTGCCAACACCGCGCATATCGCCGGCGGCATCGACGCCTGGAAGAAGGCCGGCGGGCCGATCGTTCACGGCTAAGAAAGGGGGAATCCGATGAGCAACGCCGGCAAGAAGAACAAGCCTGCGGAGAAGGCCGACGACAAGTCGAAGAAGCCACCGCCTGCGCCTGTTCGAGACGACGATTGCGAGGACGGCGATATCGCGACCCCGAAGCGTGACCGCTATGGCAATGATGATGAGCCGCTGTAGGGCGATCAGCGAAAATCGTCGCTCTCGATCCGCCGGACGCTGGCAAGATCGAGCAGATGCGCGCCAAAGCCGCCTCGCGCCAGCTTGCCCGCGAGGTTCGGTGAAGCGAAGAGCAGCATCGCGGTCATCAACAACGGCACGGCGCTGATCCAGTCTGACACCGCCGGCGTCAGCTCCTCGGTGCTATCGGCGTAGGACGCAGCACCCGTCAGCAACCGCCGGCATTCGCGCAACAGATCACGCCGCGTGCCGCCTTTCGAGGCGCATCCAAGCAGCGCCTGCATGGCAAGGTGAGTGCGGACGCCCTCACGGCTGTCACCCAGCATCGGCGGCGTTTCGCCGCGCGATAGCTGAAGCAACAGCCCGACAAGGTCGGTGCCGGCGAGATAAGCGCTCATCGGCTCGACCAGGCGCGGATTGCGGTCGATCAAGCGCGGCGTGTCGCCGCGCTCAGGCATGAGATAATCGATCGACAGCGGGCCGTGCCAGGCAAGCCTTTCCGATTGCCGCCAGCCACGCGCGGATTTCGGGCCGGCCAACGCTTTGCTTGATCGCCTCGCCGCCGCCGGCGCCGGCCGCTACTTGCCGATAGGCGTGGAATCCGATCAATTCGCCGCGGCAAAACACCCCTTGCGCCTTTTCGGTGGTGCCGGCGATGAACTCCTGCACCAACACTTCATCGGCAAAGGCGCCGGCCGCATTCAGCTCCCGCGACGCGACCTCGAGATCAGCCTGATCGCGCACGAACCAGATGCCGCGGCTCGCGGTGCCTAAGGAAGTCTTGGTCACGCCGGGAAAGCTGATGGCACTGCGCAACTCATGTTCGGATTTGACGATGTGCGTTTTCGGTTGCGGCAACCTCAATTCGTCGAGCAGCCGGCTAAAGCCCGCCTTGCTATGCGCGGTGCGATAGCTCGCAAAACCCGGCAGCGCCAACCCAACCTTTTCCGCCAGACGTGCGCTCACCCGCGCGAACAGAAATCCCTGCTCGTGGGTCGGCAGCAGCACGTCGAATTGCCGCGCCGCGAGCAGCTCCTCGACGAACGCAAGACATCCTGCCGGTCGTCGCGCAAACCCGGACATCGGTGGAATTTGCGCACGAACCGCGAGAATCGCGCAAGGCACCAGCGGCTGGGATCGCAGACTTCGACGATGTGGCCGTTTGCCCCGAGAATCGTCACCGCTTCGCGCGCCGACGTGCTGGAACCCTCTGATAAGAGCAGGCGCAGCGGCATCGGAACCTGTGCTATTGACCATGATTAATAAAACATCGCCGAGTTTAGCGCCGTTCGCGGGAGCTGCCATGCAGCGGCATTCATGGACAAATAACCGGCCCGACCGATAGTTTGCGTCTCTGAACCGGAATTGATATGGCCGACGTTCTCGCCGCACCGCAACAAGCCAAGACGGACGCCTCGCTGCGCACGCTATTCGGCATTTCGGCCGCCCATTGGGTCAGCCATTTCCAGATGCTCACGCTGCCTATGCTGTTTCCCTTTCTGAAGGCGCAGCTCGGCGTCGGCTACATCGAGCTTGGCTTCGCACTGACGGTATTCGCGGTGGTCTCAGGCGTGACCCAGGCGCCGCTCGGCTATATCGTCGACCATATCGGCGCACGGAAAATCCTGCTGCTCGGACTTTGCCTCGGCGGCCTCGCGCTGGTCATGCTCGGCCTGCATGTGAGCTACCCTTGGCTGATCGCGAGTGCCGTGCTGCTCGGCGTCGCCAACAGCGTCTATCATCCGGCCAACTACGCGATCCTGTCGGCACATATGGACGAGGCGCGGATGGGCCGTGCCTTTTCGATCCACACCTTTGCAGGTTTCCTCGGCGGCGCGATGGCGCCCGCCGTCGTCGCGGCGCTGGTCACGGTCACCGGCGGCAGCGGCGCCCTGATCGCCTGCGGCGCGGTCGGCCCGCTGGTCGCGCTGCTGCTGATCGCAATCGGCATTCCGGACGCCGGCGCCAACAAGCACAAGACACCGGGCGAACGCGCGCTACAGCAAAACATCGTCACGCCGACGCTGATCGTCCTGACGATGTTCTTCATGCTGCTCGGCTTGTCCAACGCCGGAATCAGCAATTTCGGCGTGGTCGCGCTGATGAGCGGCTATGGCACCTCGTTCTCGACCGCCAACATCGCGCTGACTGCCTTTCTCGGGGCCGGCGCCGTCGGCGTGCTGGCTGGCGGCTTCCTCGCCGACCGCACCCACCGCCACGGCCAGGTCGCCGCCGCCTGTTTTGCCGTCAATGCGGCAATCGTGCTGGTGATTGCAACAGTCACGCTGCCCGCGATCCTACTCACCGCGGCGATGACCGCCGCCGGCTTCCTTGGCGGGGTGATCGCCCCCTCGCGTGACATGCTGGTGCGCAACGCTGCGCCTGCAGGCGCCGCCGGCCGTGCCTTCGGCATCGTCTCCACCGGCTTTAATTTCAGCGGCATTGCGAGCCCGTTATTGTTTGGCTGGATCATGGACCAGAATGAGCCGGGTTGGGTGTTCGGCGTCTCCGCCCTCTTCATGGCTCTCACGGTTTTGCTGGCGCTTTTCACCGAGCGCAAGCCGCGCGCCCGGGCCGAGCATTCCAACGACAAATCCGACGCATTCCTGAACCCCATTGCCGGCGGTTGACAGCTTTGGGCGAGGCCGGATGATAGCGTCAAACCGCGCAAAATTCGGGGATGAACGCCATGGCTGCCAATCCAGACCTCGTGATCCGCGGCGGCACCATCGCTGACGGGCTCGGCGGCGAGCTGTTCGAAGCCCATGTCGCGATCTCCGCAGGCCGCATCACCGAGGTTGGCAAGGTTTCAGCCAAAGGTAGAGAAGAAATCGACGCCAAGGGAAAACTGGTCGCGCCGGGCTTTGTCGATGTTCACACCCATTATGACGGGCAAGTCACCTGGAGCCAGGACATCACGCCCTCGTCGCAGAACGGCGTCACCACCGCGATCATGGGCAATTGCGGCGTCGGTTTTGCGCCCTGCAAACCGGCCGACCATCAGCGGCTGATCCAGTTGATGGAAGGCGTCGAGGATATTCCGGAGCCGGTGTTGAGCGCCGGCATCCCCTGGTCGTGGGAAAGCTTTCCGGACTACATGGGTTGGCTATCGAAGCGCCATTTCGACATCGATATCGGCGCGCAACTGCCGCATGCCGCGCTCCGCGTCTATGTGATGGGCGAGCGCGGCGCGCGTCGCGACCCCTCCACTGCCGAGGACAACAAGGCGATGGCAGCCCTTGCCGGCGAGGCCGTCCGCGCCGGCGCGCTGGGCTTTTCGACCTCGCGCACCCTCAACCACCGGACCTCGACCGGCGACTTCACTCCTACCTTGAAAGCCGGCGAGGACGAGCTGACCGCGATCGCCGGCGCGATGCACCGCGTCGGCCGTAGTGTGCTGCAATTCGTGCTCGATCCCTCCACGCTGCACGAAGACCTGCCCATGATGCTGCGGGTCGCGGAAAACACCAGATGCCCGATCACGTTCTCGATCACGCAGAACGACAAGACGCCGCGGCGCTGGCGGCAGACGCTGGACACCATCAACGAGGCGGCCGGGCGCGGCCTGTCGATCACCGCCCAGATCGCGGCAAGGCCCGTGGGGCTTCTGCTCGGGCTCGAATTGTCGCGCAATCCGTTCCAGACCCATCCGAGCTACCGGGCGATCGCCAAACTGCCGCTCAACGAGCGGCTAAAGCGGCTGCATCAGGGCGAAGTGCGCGCGGCGATCCTGAGCGAGGCCGCAACCTCGACCGACGATCCGCTGTTCTTCCGGCCGAACTACGACAAGATGTATCTGCTCGGCGATCCGCCGGACTACGAGCAGCCGCTGAAAAATGCGCTGGGCGCGCGGGCCCGCCTTCAAGGCAAGAAGCCGGAAGAGCTCGCCTATGACGCGATGCTCTCGGATGAGGGCCGCGGCATGCTCTACGTGCCGTTCCTCAATTACGCCGACGGCAATCTCGACGCCACGCGCGAGATGCTGTGCGATCCGCGCTCGGTGCCGGGCCTGAGCGATGGCGGCGCCCATTGCGGCATTATCTGCGATGCGAGCTTCCCGACCTATCTGCTGACGCACTGGACCCGCGACCGCAAGCGCGGAGAAAAACTGTCGATCCCGTTCGTGGTGGCGGCGCAGTCGCGCAAGACCGCGCTTTCGGTTGGTCTAACCGATCGCGGCGTGATCGCGCCCGGCTACAAGGCCGACATCAACGTCATCGACCACGACCGCCTGCATCTGCATCCACCGAAGGTGCATTACGACCTCCCGGTCGGCGGCCGCCGCCTGTTGCAGCAGGTCGACGGCTATGACGCCACCATCGTCTCCGGCGTGGTGACGCAGCGCGGCGGGGTCGCCACTGGCGCGCATCCGGGGCGGCTGGTGAGAGGCACGCAGGGCAGCCAGCCTCAATTCGGCGCGGCCGCCAGCTAGGGCGACGCCCCGACGACACACTCAGCCCCGCCCTCGGCATCACCGGCCGTCACCTGGACCAGAACAGACAACAGCGGGGACCATCTCCCCGCTTGACCCGAATCCCGTTCCTTGGGATATCGTTCGATATCGACTGAGTGGCAACGAGGGTTCCGGACGGCGTGCGCTGTCGCAGGACCGAGCGTTGCGGAGACCGCGGCAGACCCGCGGCTGCACCCGAGGGACAAAAGCCCAGAGGAGGAGACGTCGAGATCTTTGCTCGTGCCTGAATGGGCCGGAGGTCTCATGTCGTTGCTGCCGCTTCTCCTCGTCATCCTCGCCGCCTTCATCCATGCGACCTGGAATCTGCTCGCCAAACATGCTGCCGCGGCCGGACCAGCCTTCGTTTTTGCCTATAACGTCGTCGCCTGCGTGGCCTACTTACCGCGGGTGGTGTGGCTGATCGCGAACCGCGAACTGACGTGGAATTGGCCGGTCGCCGTCTGCCTGCTGTTTAGCGCGATGATTCATCTCGGTTACAGCCTGTGCCTGCAGCGCGGCTACCAGGTCGCTGATCTCTCGGTGGTCTATCCGATCGCTCGCGGCACCGGGCCGCTGCTGTCGTCGATCGGCGCGTTCATTATCCTTGCCGAAGCGCCCTCGTTGCGGGGCGTGCTCGGATTGCTTGCGGTTGTCGCCGGCATCGGCTGCATCACCATCCAGGGCGATCTCTCGGCTTTCCGCCGGCCAAAAGGGCTCGATGGCGTGCGCTGGGGCTTCACCACCGGCTCGCTGATCGCGGGCTATACCGTGGTCGACGGCTACGGCGTCAAGGTGCTCGGCATTCATCCCGTCATCCTCGACTGGTTCTCGAACTTCCTGCGCTTTTTCATGCTGGCGCCGGTCGTGCTCGCCAATCCGGCGCGCGCGCGGGAAGCCATGTGCGGGCACCGGTGGCTCGCCGTCGGCGTCGGCGTGCTGTCGCCGCTGTCCTACATTTTGGTGCTGAGCGCCGTCGATCTGGGAGCCCCGCTGAGCCTGGTGGCACCAGCGCGCGAGATGTCGATGATGGTCGGCGCGATGTTCGGCATGTTGCTGCTGCGCGAGCCGGTCAACGCCTGGCGCGTCGGCGGCTGCCTCATCATGATCGTGGGCGTAATCCTGCTCGGCGCCGCGCATTAGACAAACGCTCTGATCCGACTTCGCCGCAACGACCCAATTTAGCGATCTCGGCCCGGCTTGCGGGATGGGGTGGTCAGGTCGTCGATTCTGGAGAGGAATGTTTTCAGGATCGGGGAAGTGTTTGCCTTGTGATATCCGACCGCCAGATCGATGGTCGGCGTCTCTCCCTTCAGAGGCCGGCTGACGACGGACCGGGGCAGGAAATTTTCTGCCGAGGCCGGCAACAGAGCCACCCCTCTGGTCGATGCCACCAGGGAAATGGCCATGGCGTAATTATCGATTTCAAGGTTCGGCGTGATTTTTATTCCGGATCGCTTCAGATAATCGTCGATAGCGGCACGCAGCACATGCGGCACGTTTGATATGCCGATATAGGTTTCACCTGTAAGATCACGCGGATCGATCGCCTCGTGCCCGGCGAGCGGATGATCGCCCGGCAGGATCACGACCAGCGGCTCCTTTGTCACCAACTTAAATTCGAGATCCGGCCTCGGTTCGAGGCGCAGGAAAGCGATATCGAATTTTCCGCGCTGCAGGTCGTCCGCGAGCGTTATCGAATGATCGCTCGAAACCCTGATTTCGATATTGGGCAGATCGTCTCGAAGGATGCTGGTCGCGCGAGCCAGCCAATTGACTTCCTGCCCGGTCAGAAAGCCCATGGCGAAAGTTGGTTTGGCAGGTTGAGCCGCTCGCCGCGCCGCCGCCGTGGCCGCTTCCGCCTGGGTAAGCGCCAGCCGCGCATGGTCGAGAAAGGCTTTGCCGGCGGCGGTCAGTTCGATGCCGTGCACGCTGCGGCTCATCAACTCTACGCCGACCTCGTATTCGAGATCGCGGATTTGGCGGCTGAGGGAAGGCTGCGTCGTGTGCAGCCTTTTCTCGGCCGCAAGGGTCAGGCTGCCCTCCTCGGCGACCGCGATGAAATAGCGAAGGTGCCGTAGCTCCATCTTGCCCTCCATATCTTCCGGGCATGCCCCCCTACTTATGAAGTCTTTTTGCGCAGCCGCCAGGGGTCCCCACTTAGCCAACAGCGAAAGAGCCCACGGGAAACGCCCGTGGGCCTCCCATCAAGCTTCCCGGCCTTGCATCCATGCTCCGCCGGCAGGAAGCGCGCAATCATGAGGAACCAGAAAATGAGTAACCCAGTCGTATTGATCACCGGCGCCTTGACCGGCATCGGTCGCGCCGCCGCCTTCGCCTTCGCCAAGAAGGGCGCGAAGGTGGTCGTTGCCGGCCGGCGTGATGAGGCCGGCAAGGCGCTCGTCAAGGAGCTGCACTCCTTCGGTTCGGAGGCCGAGTTCATCAACGCGGACGTGCGCAAGGAAGGTGACGTCCGCGCCCTGGTCGACCAGACCGTCGCGCGGTTTGGCCGTCTCGACGTCGCGGTGAATAATGCCGGCACCGAAGGCCAGGTTGGCCCGATCACGGACCAGACCGCAGAAAGCTATGCCGCGACGTTCGACACCAATGTTCTCGGCGTGATCCTGAGCATGAAGCACGAAGTGCGCGTCATGCAGGGCCAGGGTAGCGGCAATATCATCAACATCTCCTCGACCTACGGGCACGAGGGTGCGGCCGGGGTCTCCATCTATGTCGGCAGCAAGCACGCCGTCGAAGGCATCACCAAGTCGGTGGCGCTCGAAATCGCCAGATCCGGAATCCGAGTCAACGTCGTGGCGCCTGGTCCGACGGACACCGACATGTTGACCCGTTTTACGCGCACGCCGGAGAACAAATCGGCCCTGGTGACGACTGTTCCGATCGGTCGCCTCGGCCTCTCGGAAGAGCTCGCCAACGCGATCGTCTTCATCGCGTCGGACCAAGCTTCGTTCATCACCGGCCATGTCCTCAACGTCGACGGCGGCAAAAGCCACTAACAGTCTCTGTCCGGGCGCGGAGGTTTGCTCCGCGCCCGGTTCAGGCGCGCAGGGCAACATGCACTAGGCTGTTTGCGTCACCACCCGGACCGGCGGAGACGATCCGACAGGCATGAGTTCGTAAGGCGGCTTCCAACCCGGCAGACCCGCAAGGCGCTGGCGCCAGGCGTGGAGGGCCGGAAAATCTGTCTCGATATCGAAGCCGGTCTCCTCGGCAGGATAATACATGTACCCGGCCATGGAAAAATCCACGATGGTCGGCCGCTCGCCCAGCACGAAGGGACGATCCATCAGGTGCTTGTCGACGATCGCGCAAGAGGCCTCCGCGCGCGATCTCAAAAAAGACAGGATGGCCGGATGCACCGGCTCCGCCGTCAACGAGACTTGAAACCGATGCATCGCATAATTATTCGTGAACTTGTGATTGTCGAACAAGATCCATCGCAAGGCCTCGAAACGCTCGACGGTGCCAGCGGGTGCGAACTTGCCGGTGGTTTCGGCCAGCCAGATCAAAATCGCGCCCGACTGCGACATTCGCTGCCCGTTCACTTCGAGCACCGGGACCTCGCCCATCGTGTTGGTACCGGCTCGCCAGTCCGGATCCCGCGTCTGGCCGCCGGCAAAATCAACCCCGATCGGCTGCCAATCGAGGCCGGCGCAATTCAGATAGAGCGCCAATTTGTAGGAATTGCCCGAGCCGCCATTGCAATCGAGCTTGTAGGTGGCCATTCCCTCACGCGAATTTCGGCTGCGGCGCGCCGTCGCCCATCAGGCGGGCGCGCTCGGTGTTGGGCCAGAGCAGCAACAGGCCAAGCAGGCCGGAGGCGACCAGGATGACGGCGTTGATGGTGAAGCCCATCATATAGCCGTTGAGCATGTTCGCCGAACTCTGAATCACGTTGCCCATGACATAGGGCGCCAAAATGCCCGCCAGGGTGTAGATCGCGCCGAAGATCGCGAGCACAGCGCCGCGCTGCGACACCGGGGTGAACTCACCGAGCATCGGCGGGCAGACCACATAGATCGACCCGCAGAGGCCGGACCCGAGCACCAGAAGCGCGATCTGCAGACCGGCGCCGTCGATGTAAGGCAGTGTCGCGATGATCAATCCGCCGATAACCAGGGGTGCTGCGCCCAATATGCCGCGTGCGCCGCGGGTGGAAACGCCACGCGCCATCAAGACCTGCGAAACCCACCCGGTGGTCAGCACCACGACGGCGCCGAACACCCATGGCAGGATCGAAATCCACCCCGCCTCCTGTTGCGAGAAGCCGAGGCCCTGGACGATGAACGGCGTGAACCAGGTCAGCCCCAGCGACAACGCCCAATAGGCCCCGAACGTCGCCGCGCAACAGCCGACAAAGGTGCGTGAGGTCAGAAGCCGGAAATAGGGAACGCGCGGCTCGTCCGCCGCCATCTGCTGGGTCTGCACCAGCGGACCCTCTTGGCCGAGGATAAGCCAAACCACGCTCCACATCAGGCCGACGACGCCAAGCGCACCGAACGCGTAATGCCAGCTATGATTGACGATCACCCAGTTCAGCGCCGGCACCGCGAGGATCACGCCGAACGCCGAGCCCTGCGACAGGATCGCGGTCGGCAGCGTTCGCTGCTCGTCGGGAAACCATTTGTAGATCGCGTGCGTCGCGACCGCGAAAGCCGGCCCCTCGCCGGCGCCGAGGACGACGCGGCAGACCAAAAGCGTCGTGAGACCGACCGCACCCACCATCGGAAACTGCGCCAATGCCCAGATCGTCGCCAACACCAGCAGCACCCAGCGCGTGTCGATGCGGTTGACGATGAAACCGACCACGATAGCCGCGATGGAATACAGGAAGAAGAACGAGGAGCCCAGCAGGCCGAACTGCTGCGGCCCGAGCTTCAGCTCGGTCATGATCGGCACGGCGGCCAGGCCGACCACGATCTTGTCGGCAAAATTCACCAGCATGAACAAAAACAGGAGAAACGTGATTTTCCAGGCGCCTTGCGGCGTCGCTTGCGTGGCCATGGTGTTCTCCGGTTTATCGCTCGCCAACCCCGCGAGATTCGACTTTGGGGGCCAGAGCTAGCCATGGGTTCCCCGGCAAGGCAACGAGACATTTTGACCGGGCGCGGGCGTTGCAACTCAACTTCTTGACACCAGCAGACGCCGCTTTGGGAGTATCATAATTGTTCGCTCGTGAAGTTAATCTCATCGGTCTGCTGTATCGACCTGCGTGTGTGCTGTCTCTTGTCATCTCAAGCCGCCGCGGAGAGCAGAACTGCAGCCAGCTTCTCGGGCTCGGTCACCATCATATCGTGCCCGGTAGCCATCTCGACGCACGACCATTCCCCGCCGGCCTTCGCGCGTTCCGCATGAATCGGGTACCCCATCATTACGGTTGGCGCGGAAGTCGCGACCACAAAAGTCTTCTTGATGTCCTGGTGGCCGCCGTTGCGGAGATGGACCGGCTCCAACCATGTCGAGAGCGGATGGGCGTCAGCTTGCCGGCTAACCACGCCACGTCTTCGGGCTTCGTTACGCCCACCATTTGGGGAGGCGGCGCTGGCAACCAGACCCCATCCGGCGCCAATGCTCGAAATGCTGCACGACGTTTCTCGATATCCTGCGCCAGCCCGCTGAGGGTAGGCGTGACGATCCGGGCATTGGCCGCCTCGAGAAAACGGCCGAACGCGATCCCAACACCACCCACCGTGCCAGGCACCGTGCACCAAAACGAAACTCGACGGCCAATTCATGATTTTCTCCTTTTGCGGCGCAACGACGTTAATGTTTGTTATACTAACGTTCGTGCTTTTTTAAGTTTTACTTTTGCGACGTAAAGGCTTTGATTCCCGGACAGGCGCGCAGTCAATTCGACAGACAATTTAGCGCGTCGGCTTTACAGACCGACCGTTCGTGCTTACATTTTTGGCATGAAAAAACGGAATGCGACCAGAGATGCGATCATCGACGAAGCGCTTTCGCAGGCTGTCATTGTTGGGCTCGAGGGCCTAACGGTCGGGACGCTTGCGTCCAGGCTGGAGCTTTCCAAGAGTGGACTTTTCGCACACTTCAAGTCGAGAGAAGCTCTGCAACTCGCGGTTTTGCAAGCAGCAATAGACCGCTTTGCACTGAGGGTGGTCGTGCCGGCATTTTCGGGCACCGAAGGCCGTTACCGACTCAGGCGCCTCTTCCTACGCTATCTCGACTGGATCGGCGAAGGCGATGGAGCGGGCGGGTGCCTCTTTGTGACGGCAGCTCAGGAGTTTGACGACCGGCCGGGTGCGGTTCGGGACTTGCTCGTTCGATCGCAAAAGGAATGGCGTAACGTCATTTGCAGGGTGGTCGAGGACGCAACCAAGAACGGCGAGTTTCGCAAGGACACCGATCCTGAGCAATTGGCATTTGAGCTTGCCGGTATCGCCCTGTCCTATCAGCTCTCGCTAAAACTGCTGCAAGACCAACGGGCGAGGAAGCTGGCCGAGAGATCGTTTGACAGACTGGAACGATCGGTGCTTCTCAAAGCCCGCAATTAGGCAGCGTAAGCGAGCGCAACGCGTCGGGTTTGGTCCTGCATCGCCAGACCCACAGCCGGGCATAACCAAGGCAAAAATATTGTGGGTTCAAAGGCTCGTCGCCTCGAGCGCGCCGAATTGGGCCGGATCGACCGCATGCCTACCCGCGTGCGCTGCAACTCAACCCTTTGATACCGCCCGACACGGGTCTCGAAGCCTACGGCCGCAACCAGCGCCATCGATCACGATCGCGTCGTCACACCATTGAGACGGTGATCTGCCACTACGGCCTTGATATGTTGCCCAAAACCAGAGGGAGTTCTCATGGCTAAGCCGGTCATTTTCGCTGCCGTCAGCGTATTTGCCATTTCGATCCTGGCAGGGGCTGTGCTTGCGCAGGCCACGAGCGCGCCAGACTATGAAGCGATCGTCGCCGCCCCCGACCGCAGCGACGCTGACCGGCAAACCGACCAGCGCCGCCAGCCCGCCAAGATGCTCGCTTTCACCGGCGTCACAGGCGGCATGAAAATATTGGATATGGCCGCCAACGCCGGCTACAGCACGGAATTGCTGGCCCGCGCCGTCGGCCCCACCGGCATGATCTACGCCCAGGATTCGGCCGACGTAATCGAACAATTCGTGAAGGACAAGTTCGATATCCGCGCTCAAAAACCCGTGATGAAGAACGTCGTCCATGTCGTCAGGGACTTTGACGATCCGATCCCTCCCGACGTCTCGGGGCTCGACATCATCACCTTCTTTTTCTTCTATCATGACACGACCTACATGCCGGTCGATCGCGCCAAGATGAACCAGAAGATGTTCGCGGCTTTAAGACCCGGCGGCGTTCTCATCATTGCCGACCATTCGGCAAAACCCGGCGACGGCACCACGGTCGGCAAGACGCTGCACCGCATCGAGCAAAGCGCGTTGCGCCAGGAGATCGAAGCGGCCGGCTTCAAGCTCGCCGCGGAAGGGGATTTCCTTCATCATCCCGATGATCCGCGCGACGTACCGGTGTTCAAGCCGGCCGTGCCGGTCGATGAATTCGTGCTGAAGTATCAGAAGCCGATGTGAAGGTTTTGCAGCGCCCGGCATGGCAGGCAATGACAATATCGTGCTGAGCGTTCGCAATCTGACCAAGACCTATCGCACGGCCGGCGAGCAAGTCAGTGTGCTTCGCGGTGTCAATCTCGATGTCGCGGCCGGCGAGCGGGTCGCGCTGACTGGTGAATCCGGCAGCGGCAAGAGCACGCTCTTGCATCTCATCGCAGGCCTCGATGCGGCCGACGGCGGCGAGATCAGGATCGCGGGAGCTGCCGTGACCGACCTCTCCGATACCGGCCGCGCGGCGCTGCGGCGCGATCGGATCGGCCTGGTGTTCCAGCAGTTCAACCTGGTCCCGAGCCTGAGTGTCGAAGCCAATCTTTCTTTCCAGTCGCGGATCGCCGGCCGTCATGATGCCGTCTGGCATGCCGAATTGGTCGAGCGGCTCGGGCTCGGCGGCTTGCTGAAGCGCTATCCCGAGCAATTGTCCGGTGGACAGCAGCAGCGGGTGGCGATCGGGCGCGCGCTCGCCGCAAGACCGCTGCTGCTGCTTGCCGATGAGCCGACGGGCAACCTCGACGAGACCACCGCGGATGGTGTGCTTGCGCTTGCGCGCGATCTGGTGGCTCATACCGGCTGCGGCTTGCTGATGGTCACCCACAGCGCCCGGCTTGCCGCGACGCTGGATCGCCAGGTCACGCTTCATACGGGGCTCGTGCGGTGAATTTGAAGCTATCAGCATGAGGCGCATGCTCTGGGTCCTTGCGGCGCTCCTGAGCCATTGGCGACGGCATCCGATGCAGCTTGCGACCTTGCTGATCGGGCTGGTTTCGGCGACCGCACTGTGGAGCGGCGTGCAAGCGCTGAACCAGCAGGCCCGCATCTCCTATGACCGCGCGGCTGCAACGTTCGGCGGCGTGCGAACCGCCATGCTGGTTGGACGCGTTGGCGCGACTTTTCCGCAAGAACTCTTTGTCGATTTTCGCCGCGCAGGCTGGCCGGTCTCACCCGTGCTCGAGGGTCGCGTGCAAATCGGCGGTCGATCGTTCCGCCTGCTCGGGATCGAGCCGGTGACGCTGCCCGCCGAGATCGGCAGTGCGCCGGCGATCGGACGGGGTGGCCTGCAAGCTTTCCTCACGCCCCCCGGACAGACCTTGCTCGCGCCCGAGACACTTTCCGATCTGCATCTCACCGAGGGCGCGACGCCACCCCTGAGCAGCGGCGCCTCGCTGCCGCCGTTGCATGTGCAACCGCAGCTGGTGCCCGACGTTCTGGTGGTCGACATCGGGATCGCGCAAAAGCTTCTGAGCCGGCCGGACCAGATTTCCCGCCTGTTGATCGGCAAGATGAGGGATCAACACGAACCGCTGGAAAGGATCGCGGGCGACAGGCTACGCCTGGTCGAACCCAGTGAGGAGAGCGACCTCGAGCGTCTCACCGACAGTTTTCATCTCAACCTCACCGCGTTCGGGCTGTTGTCGTTTGTCGTCGGCCTTTTCATTGTCAACTCGGCTGTTGGGCTTGCGTTCGAGCAGCGCCTTTCCGTGCTGCGGACGCTGCGCGCCTGCGGCGTGTCAGCGGGCATGCTGAATGCGGTGCTGGTGGCCGAGTTGGTATCGCTGGCGCTGGTCGCGGGACTGATCGGGCTGGTCTGCGGCTATCTGATTGCGGCGGCGCTGTTGCCCGACGTCGCAGCTTCCCTGCGCGGACTCTATGGCGCGCAGATTCCGGGTGAGTTGACCCTCCGGGTCGAATGGTGGCTCGCCGGGATCGCCATCAGCGTGCTCGGCGCGTTCGCGGCCGCCGCGACCAGTCTCGCGAAGGCGATCCGGCTGCCGCTGCTCGCCGCCGCCCAGCCGCAGGCCTGGCGGGAGGCGCAACACCGCTGGCTGATGCTGCAGAGCACGCTTGCGCTCGCCGTGTTCGCCGTTGCGGGGCTGCTGCTGCGCTATGGCGATTCCCTCCTGGCGGGATTTGCCGTGCTCGCCGCGCTGCTGCTCGGCGCCGCACTGATCCTGCCCGCGGTGCTCGAACTGGTGCTTCATCTCGGCCAGCGGCTGGCGCGGCGGCCGCTCGCAACGTGGTTCTGGGCCGATAGCCGTCAGCAATTGTCGGGATTGTCGCTGGCGCTGATGGCGCTATTGCTGGCGCTCGCGGTCAATGTCGGGGTTGGCACCATGGTGGAAACTTTTAGCCGAACGTTCCTGACCTGGCTGGATGGCCGATTGACGCCCGATATCTACATCAACGCGTCCGACAATGCGCAAGCCGTCGCGATCAAGGACTGGCTCGGCAAACGTGCCGAGGTTCAGGCGATCCTTCCGGGCGGCCGGGCCGAAACGCAGATCGACGGCGCGCCGGTCGAGATCCTCGGCCTGCCCGACCACGCGACCTATCGCGATCATTGGCCGCTGCTGCAGTCGGCCGCCAGCGCCTGGACCCGCCTTCGCGCCGGCGATGGCGGCTTTGTCAGCGAACAATTGGCGCGGCGGTTGAGGCTTGCGATCGGCGATCACATCGAATTACCGTCGCAGGGCAGCGACTGGCCGCTTGAAGTGATCGGCATCTATGCCGACTACGGCAACCCCAAAGGTCAGGTCGCCGTCGATGTCGCGGCATTGGTCCGGCATTTTCCCTCCATTCCACAAACGCAACTCGGCCTGCGCGTCGATCGCGACAAAATCTCCGCGCTGATATCGGCACTGCAGGAGAAATTCGGGCTTGATGACCGCAACGTCGCAGACCAGGCGACGGTGAAGGCGGAATCGAAGCGAATATTCAACCGGACCTTTGCGGTGACGGCCGCGCTGAATGCCTTCACCCTTGGCGTCGCGGGCGTCGCCTTGTTGACCAGTCTGTTGACCCTCGGCAATTCCCGTCTGCCGCAATTGGCGCCGCTATGGGCGATCGGCATCACGCGCCGGCGCCTGGCGGCGATCGAATTGATCAGGACGCTGTCGATGGCGTTGATCACGGCGCTGTTCGCGCTGCCGCTCGGTTTATTGGTCGCATGGTGCCTGATTGCGATCGTAAATGTGAAAGCGTTCGGCTGGCGGTTGCCGTTCGATGTCTTCCCGCTGCAACTGCTCGAGCTGCTCGGCGTTGCCATGCTGGCCGCGCTGTTCGCGGCCTTGCTTCCGGTCGCGCGGCTGGCGCGCATGCAACCGATAAGCCTGATAAGGGTCTTTGCCGATGAGCGCTGATTTCAGGATATCGCGCCGCGCCTTTGCCGGCGGCCTCGTCCTGCTCGGGCTTCGAAGGCCCACGTCGGCGCAGGGTTTTGCCGGCCTTGGCGAAAGCGCAGAAGGATTCGCGCCTGTCGTTCCCGGCAAGACATTTTCGTTTCCCTCCGATCACGGCCCGCATCCGGATTTCCGCATCGAATGGTGGTACGTGACGGCGAATCTGGCGGATGCGAGCGGGGCCGCCTATGGCGCGCAATGGACCCTGTTCCGTCAGGCGATGGCGCCCAGCAGCGAGCAGGAAGGATGGGCCAGCCTTCAGCTCTGGATGGGCCATGCCGCCGTCACCAGCGCCGTCACCCACCGCTTTGGCGAAACGTTTGCGCGCGGCGGCGTCGGCCAGGCCGGCGTCGTCGCAGAGCCGTTTGCCGCCTGGATCGATGCCTGGGAAATGCGCGGATCGGATCAAACCAACGCGATGACGATCTCGCCACTCGAGCTGCGGGCATCGGGCGCTGATTTCAGCTACGCCCTGCATCTGACCGCCGATCGGCCGCTGATCCTGCAGGGCGATGGCGGCTACAGCAAAAAATCCGAGCGCGAGCAGGCCTCGTACTACTACAGCCAGCCCTTCCTGAAAGCGGCAGGCCAAATCGCAATCGACGGCAAACCGATCGATGTCACCGGTCAGGCCTGGATGGACCGCGAGTGGAGCAGCCAGCCGCTCGCGTCAGATCAAACCGGCTGGGACTGGTTCGCGCTGCATTTTGCGACCGGCGAAAGGCTGATGCTGTACCGGATGCGTCAGACCGACGGCCACCATTACGCGTCCGGCAACTGGATTTTGCCGGACGGTAAGGCAAGGCAGATCGCATCCGCCGACATCGACATGGTGCCGGGGGCGCCAATCGAGATCAAAGGTCACCGGCTGCCGGTCGCCTGGCACGTCGCGATCCCTTCGCTTGGGCTGTCGATCGAGTGCGCGCCCTTGAATGAGAGAAGCTGGATGGGTACAGGCTTCTCCTATTGGGAAGGACCGATCAGCTTTGCGGGCAGCCACAGCGGTGTGGGATATCTGGAGATGACGGGTTATTGATCGACCGCTGTCATCCGTACCAATTCGGTCCCGTGGCTCCGTGCTAGGCTTTAAGCCCGGGATAAGACACTCCCCGGAGGGCACATGCAACGGCGCCAATTCATCACCCTTCTCGCTACCACAGCAATTGCCACGTCTCGACATGCGGTCGCACAGACGCCTGCGAAAGTGCATCGCCTGGCGATGATCAGCCCGCAGGGACTGGTGCCGCAATCCAATCCGAACGCAAAATTTCTTCTCACCGCGCTTGCCCAGCTCGGCTATGACCTTGGAAAAAATTTGATGTTCGAGAGCGCTGCCGGCGGGTCCGGGCAGGCCCCGGCCGAAAAGCTGCTGGAGCAGGCAAAGGCCGACAAGGTCGAGGTCATCGTGGCCTGGGGCTATCCGGTCGTGCTTGCCGCAAAGGCCGTCGATATTCCAACCGTCGTCGGATTTGGCGTGGGCGATCCTGTTGCAACCGGCCTCGTGGAAAATCTGGCACGGCCGGCGGGCAACATCACCGGCATATCGGACGTGGCGACGACGCTCAGCACCAAGCGGCTGGGGCTACTCAAGGACTCGCTGCCGAAACTGCATCGCGTCGCGATGCTGTGGAACAAGGACGACCTCGGCATGTCGCTGCGCTATGAGGCCTCCGCGAAAGCGGCGCAGTCGATCGGCGTCGAGGTGCAGGCGGTGGGAGTGCGCGAGCCCGACGATTTCAACGAGGCCTTCGCGATCATGAATCGGGATCCGCCCGACGCCATTCTAATGGTCTCCGATTCCCTCACCATGCTCAACCGCAGGCGCGTGTTCGACTATGCCGCCACACATCGCCTGCCGGCGATCTACGAATATGATCAACTCGTCCATGAAGGCGGCCTGATGTCCTATGGGCCGGATTTGAAGGAGTCGTTCGAGCGCGCCGCCGCGATGGTGGACCAGATTTTCAAAGGCGCAAAACCTGCCGATCTGCCGTTCGAACAACCGACGCGTTACCTTTTCGTGATCAATTTGAAGACGGCGAAGTCGATCGGGCTCGAGCTTCCGCCGACATTGCTTGCGCTCGCCGACGAAGTGATAGAATAACGGGACTTTTTGCGATGTATCATTTCACCGCCCTCGTTACCCTGGCTGCGGTCCTGTTTTACTTCTTCACCTCTACGCGGGTGGCCAGGGCGCGCGTCGCCTACGGCGTCAAATTGCCGGCCATTTCGGGCAATCCGGATTTCGAACGCGTGTTCCGCGTGCAGATGAACACGGTGGAATGGCTGCCGATCTTCCTGCCCTCGCTCTGGCTGTTTGCGATCTATATCAACGATCAGGTCGCGGCCGCGATCGGGCTCGTCTGGATCAGCGGCCGTATCTACTACATGATCGGCTACTCGCAGGCGACCGCGCGACGCGGACCGGGCTTCCTGATTCAAGCGGCAGCATGCGCGGCGCTCCTGTTCGGCGCGCTTGGCGCCATTGTGTGGCGGCTTGTGCACGGATAAGGAACGAGCAACGCGCGTCATTGCGAGCGGCCGACGGGTCGCAATGGCGAAAAAGGAGAAACGCGATCACTTCGTCAGTGGGCAGCCGCTATCCTTGGCCGACGGGAACGCCTTGTCGCCGGGCACGGTGGCGAGCAGCTTGTAATAGTCGAACGGTTTCTTGGAGTCGGCCGGCTTCTTGACCTCGAACAGATAGAGGTCGTGCACCATGCGGCCGTTTTCCTGCACCTTGCCTTGCGCAAAGGAATCGTCGACCGGCAACTCCTTCAGCTTCTTGGCGACCGCGTCGGGGTCCTTGGTGCCCGCCGCCTTCACCGCCTTGAGATAACTCAATGTCGCCGAGTAGGTGCCGGCATGGATCATGCTCGGCATCCGGGTGGTGCGCTTCATGAAGCGTTCGCCGAACGCGCGGGTCTTGTCGTTGAGGTCCCAGTAAAAGCCCTCCGTGAGAACGAGGCCTTGGGCGGCCTGCAAGCCAAGGCCATGCACTTCCGATAGCGTCATCAACAGACCGGCGAGCTTCTGGCCGCCGGCAACGATGCCGAATTCCGCCGCCTGCTTGATCGAATTGGAGGTGTCGAGCCCGGCATTGGCAAGACCGATGATCTTGGCCTTCGAGCTCTGGGCCTGCAGCAGGAATGAGGAGAAGTCCGACGAGTTCAGGGGAATGCGGACCGAGCCGAGCACCTTGCCACCCTTGGCGTTGACGACGTCGCTGGTGTCCTTTTCGAGCGCGTAACCGAACGCATAGTCCGCGGTCAGGAAGAACCAGGTATCGCCGCCGGCCTCCACCAGCGCGCCACCGGTTCCGATCGCGAGCGCGTGGGTGTCATAGGCCCAATGGAAACCATAGGGCGTGCAGGCGTCACCGGTCAGACGCGAGGTCGCCGCACCGACCACGATGTCGATCTTCTTCTTTTCCTTGGAAAGCTCCTGAACAGCAAGCGCCACCGACGACGTCGTCAGCTCGGTGATCATGTCGACGCCTTCGACGTCATACCAGCGCCGCGCGATTGAGGTGGCGAGATCGGGCTTGTTCTGATGGTCGGCGGTGACGATTTCGATCTTCTGGCCGAGCACCTCGCCGCCGAAATCCTCAACCGCCATCCTGGCGGCTTCAAGCGAGTATTTGCCGCCGTAATCGGCGTAAACGCCGGATTGATCGTTCAAGATACCGATCTTGACGCCTTGCGCCGACGCCGGCGCAGCGAGGAAAACACCGCCCACCGCGATCAGCGTCCGCAATCCCGATTTCATAGTTGCCTCCCCAGCCGTTTTCAGTGACGCGCAAAGCTATATTTTATAACCCCGCCGCTGCCCATCGATTTAAAATAGGCCAATAGTATTGGGGGGTTGCGAAACAAGGCGGCGCGAGGACTACGGCACTGGCGACGCCGTTTTCGACTTCGATCGATCCGCCAGATTGCGAACCACTATATAGAAGATCGGCGTGAAGATCAGCCCGAACAGGGTCACGCCCAGCATGCCGAAGAACACGGCGACGCCGACCGCCTGGCGCATCTCCGAGCCTGAACCGGTGGAGACCACCAGCGGCAGCACACCGAGGATGAAGGCGAACGACGTCATCAGGATCGGTCGCAATCGCAACCGGCAGGCTTCGATCACCGCGTCGAGCCGCTTCTTGCCCTCGAGCTCGATGTCGCGGGCAAATTCAACGATCAGGATCGCGTTCTTGGCGGCAAGCCCGACCAGCACCACAAAGCCGATTTGGGTGAGGATATTGACGTCCTGCCCCATGATCCGCACGCCGATGGTTGCGGCGAGCAGACACATCGGCACGATCAGGAGGACGGCAAAAGGCAGGGTCCAGCTGCCATATTGCGCGGCCAGCACCAGGTAGACGAACAGCACGCAGATCGGGAACACCGCCAGGCCCGCGTTGCCGCTGGTCGTCTGCTGATAGGACAAGTCGGTCCATTCGAAGGCAAAGCCGCTCGGCAGCGCGTCCTCGGCAAGCTTCTTCATGACGGCGATTGCGGTCGCCGAGCTCGTGCCTGGCAGACCCTCGCCCTGCAACTCGGCGGCGGGATACAGATTATAGCGCGCTACACGATCGGGCCCGGAGACGTCCTTGAAGTCCACGACGCTGCCGAGCAACACCGTGTCGCCATTGGCGTTGCGTGTGCGCAGCCGCGAAAGATCGGCGCGCTCTTTCCGGAACGACAGGTCGGCCTGTGCAGTGACGTGATAGGTGCGGCCGAACAGGTTGAAGTCGTTGACATAGGTCGAGCCGAAATAGGTCTCGATCGTGTCGGTGACGTTCTGGATGGGAACACCGAGCTTCTGCGCTTTGACACGATCGATGTCGACGAACACCTGCGGCGTGTTGGCCGAGAACGGCGAGAACACAGTAGGGGCGAGGAGCAGCGGCGATTTGCGCGCCGCGGCGACAAGTTCGTCGGTTGCGGCCGCGAGCAGTTCGGGACCGCGGCCCTGACGGTCCTGGATGCGCATGGTGAAACCGCCGCCAGTGCCGATGCCCGGGATCGGCGGCGGCGGGATCACGATGATGAAGGCGCCCTCGATGGCCGAAAGCCGCTTGCGCAGATTCGCCGTAATCACCGGTGCGCTCAGGCCCTTCTTGAGGCGCACTTCCGGTTCTTCGAACACCGGAAACAGCGCCGCCGAGTTGCTCGCCTGTGTGCGGGTCGCCCCCGACAAGCCTGCAAAGACCGCGATATGAGAGATTCCGGGCGTATCGAGCGCGATGCTCTCAATCCTGCGAACGATCTCGGTGGTCCGAGCCAGCGAGGCCGCACCCGGCAATTGCGCGGATATGATCACGTAGCCGCGATCCTGCGCCGGAATGTAACCTTGCGGCGTGGTCGCAAGCAGCCAGCCTGCGCTGCCGATCAGGATCGCATAGACCAGCAGCATCACCACGCGGTGCCGGATCACGAAGCCGGCGAGACTTGCATAGAAATGCGACAGCCAGTCGAAGCCGCGGTTGAAGAGACCGGTGAACCAGTTCCAGCCGCGGGCAATCAGATTCCACGCCGCGGGCGGCCGCTTGTCTGCATGCATCACCAGGATCTGCGAGGCGAGTGCCGGCGACAGCGTCAGCGAGCAGAAGCAGGAGATCGCGGTCGCGACAGCGATGGTGACGGCGAATTGCTGGAAGAATTGGCCGGTGATTCCCCCTAGAAACGCAGTCGGCACGAACACCGCGCACAGCACTAGCGCGATCGACACCAGCGCGCCGCCGACCTCCTCCATGGTCTTCAAGGCCGCGTCGCGCCGGCTCATGCCGTGCTCGAGATGCCGCTCGACATTCTCGACCACGACGATGGCATCGTCGACCACGATGCCGACCGCGAGAACGAGCCCGAACAGCGTCAGATTGTTGATGGCGTAGCCGAGCGCCGCCATTGCCGCAAACGTACCGACCAGCGAGACCGGGATCGCAACGATCGGGATGATCGCCGGACGCCAGCCCTGCAGAAACACCAGCACCACGATGACGACAAGTGCCATCGCTTCATAGATGGTCTTGATCAGCTCGCTGATGGACTGGCGGATGAACTCGGTCGGGTTGTAGCCGATGTCGTAGTCGAGTCCCTTTGGGAAGCTGGCCTTCAGCTTGGCCATCGTGTCGGAGATGCCCTTTGCGGTCGCAAGTGCATTCGATCCAGGACGCTGGGTCACCAGCATCGCGACCGCGGTCTTCCGCAGCTCGAAGCTGTTGGTGGAATAATCCAGCGCGCCGAGCTCGATCCGGGCAACGTCGCGCAGCCGCACGATGCGGCCGTCCGCGCCCGCCTTGACGACAATGTCCTCGAACTGGGATGGGTCCTTCAAACGGCCTGTGAAGGTCAGGTTCGGCTGGAAGGCACGGTCGGCAATTGGCGGGCTGGCAAGCTGACCGCCGGTGATCTGTAAATTTTGGGCACGGATCGCGGCGATTACGTCGCCCGAGGTCATGCCCAGGTGCGAGATCTTGTCGGGGTCGAGCCACAGCCGCATCGAATAGTCGCGCGCGCCGAAAATCTGGATGTCACCAATGCCGTCGAGCCGCAGCAACTGGTCGCGGACCTGGAGCAGCGCGTAGTTGGAGATGTAGAGCTGATCGAGGCTGTCGTCCGGCGACAGCATGAACACGACCATCAGGATGTCGGGTGAGTTCTTCTTGGTGACGACGCCGTTGCGCTGCACTTCATCCGGCAATTGCGGCAGCGCGATCGCGACGCGGTTCTGCACCAGCACCTGCGCCTTGTCGAGATCGGTGCCGAGCTTGAAGGTGATGGTGATGGTGAGCTGGCCGTTCGAGGTGGCTTGGCTGTACATATACAGCATGTCCTCGACGCCGTTGATCTGCTGCTCGATCGGAGCAGCGACCGTGTCGGAGATGGTTTGCGCCGAGGCGCCCGGATATTGCGCGGTCACCACCACGGTCGGCGGCACCACTTCGGGATATTCGGCGACCGGCAGCGTCCGGTAGGCGAGCGCACCCACGATCAGGAGCACGATCGACAGCACCATCGCCAGAATGGGCTGGTTGACGGAAAGGCGTCCGAGATTCATGACTTTTTGCCACCGATCTCGGCCTTGTGCGGAGCCACCTTGGCGCCGACGCGAGCCCGCTGGAGGCCATCGACGATCACGCGGTCTTCCGGCTTCAGGCCTGTGCGGATTACGCGCAGACCTTCATCCAGCGGGCCGAGTTCGACCGCGCGCGCCTCCACGGTGTCGTCGTCCTTCACCACGAACACGATCTTGCGCGACTGGTCGCTCGCGATCACGGTATCCGGCAGCAGCAATGCCTCATAGGGCGAGCTTCCGATCAGGCGAACGCGGCCGAACTGGCCGGGAAGTATCGAAAGATCCTTGTTCGGAATCACCGCGCGGCTGCGCAGCGTGCCGGTCGAAACATCGAGGCGGTTGTCGAGGAAATCCATCTTGCCTTCATGCGACGGCCTGGTCTCGCCGGTCAGCGTGACCTGCACCGGATTGGCCGTATCGCGCGAACTCGGCCGCTTGCCCTCGAACCAGAGCTTGTTGTTCTTCAAATACGTCGCCTCGTCCACGTCGAAATAGATGTAGATCGGGTCGAGCGAGACGATCGAGGTCAACAGCGTGCCACCGCCATTGTCGCTGCCCGTTACGAGATTGCCAATGCTGACGAGATGGCGGCTGACCCGGCCGGTAATCGGAGCCATAACATGGCTGAATTCGATATTGAGCTGAGCGGCCTTTAGCGCGCCTTCGGCGATGGTCTCGGCGGCGTGCGCGGCCTGCAACGCCTGGCGGCGCTGGTCGACGACCTGTTCGGAGACTGCACTGGTCTGGACCAGGTTCAGCCCGCGATCGAGCTCGCGCTTGGCCAGCTCCATCTTGGCGCGCGCATCCGCAAGCTGGCCGTCGGCCTGGGCCGCCACCGCCTCGAACGGGCGGGGATCGATGATGTAAAGCAGGTCGCCGGAACGGACCATGTCGCCGTCTTTGAACTCGACATTGGTGACGAAGCCGCCGACCCGGGCGCGGACCTGGACCTCCTCGACCGCGTCGAAGCGCCCGGTGAATTCGTCCCAGTCGGTGACGGTGCGCTTGGTCGGCTGGGCGACCGTGACCGGCGGCGCAGCCGCGGCAGCCGGCTGTGGCGGCTTGTCCCCGCAGGCAGATAGCGTGACGGCGAGCACAATGAGCAGTGGGCGGGCGCCGTGGAGGGAATGGATGGCGAACGTTGCGCTGTTATGCACACGCTTCGATACTTCAGCCGCGTTCAATGCCGTCTCCTGTTTGCATGCTTGCCGCGATCGATCGAAGCGGCCGCCCCGGGGCAGGCTCGAGCAGGACCAACTCGAGCAGGACCAAGCTGAGATCGGCTCACAGTCTCGTCAGGGCCGGCCCGGGATCAAGCAAAATCCTTATGCATTGAAAACCTCGGCTTGCGCCGGTTTCGTGGCGTGGAATAAATTTTCTCATCGGGCACGGACCGGGGATTTCGCGCCGGCAGCCCGGTAAGCACAGTCGATCCTGTTGGAATAGCCAGCCAGACGGCTAGTGTGGCAGTGCGCCACCTTCATTGGTGGGACGGCTGAACTGGCAGCACGCCGACCCGGAACGAGGCCTGACATGGACGCGCTTTCTCCCCAGCGATCCCCGAACTTGTCCGATCAACCGGGCAAATGCGGCGCCGATCACGTCGCCCCCGATTGCGCGGGTGCGAATTTCTACGCGATCGATCGGGGCTTGCGCGACCTGCTGCGGCTTTATCTGGAACCGGGTGATTTTCGGCGGCTGGAACCGCATTTCGACCGGCTCGGCCGGCTTGCGGGCGGCCGGCTCGATGAACTCGCGCGGATCGCCGACAAGCATCCGCCGGTGCTGCATCCGCGCGACCGCTTTGGGCGCGACGAGGACTGGATCGATTACCATTCGTCCTATCGCGAAATGGAAGAGGTCGCGTTCGCTGATTTCCAGTTTCACGCCATGAGCCATCGCGCCGGCGTCCTCGGCATGGATCGCCCGCTGCCTGCGGTTGCCAAATACGCGCTGCAATATCTATTTGTGCAGGCCGAGTTCGGCTTGATGTGCCCGATCAGCGTGACCGACACCTCGATCCATCTGGTCCGGAAATTCGCAAACCCCGAACTCACGGACTATTTGCTGCCAAAAATGCTGTCCGGCGATGTCGCGACGATGTGGAAAGGCACGCAGTTCATGACCGAACGGGCCGGCGGCTCCGACGTCGGCGCCATCGAAACCACGGCCCGCCTGGTGGACGGCGAGTGGCGGCTTTATGGCGACAAATGGTTCTGCTCGCACGCTGATGCCGACGTCGCGTTGCTCTTGGCGCGGCCCGAACGCGCAGCCGCCGGCACCAAGGGGCTCGCGCTGTTCGCGCTGCCGCGCCGGCTGAAGGACGGCGGCCGCAACGCCTACCGCATCGTCCGGCTGAAGGACAAGCTCGGCACCCGCTCGATGGCGAGCGGCGAGATCTTGCTGGAAGGCGCGTTCGCCTATCTGGTCGGCGATGCCGGGGCGGGCCTGAAGCAGATGATGGAACAGGTCAACCTGTCGCGGCTCTCGCACGGCGTGCGCGCTGCAGCAATGATGCGGCGCTGCCTTAACGAGGCGATGGTCTGCGCGCGGACGCGGGTGGCCTTCGGCAACACCATCATCGAATATCCGCTGCTGCGCCGTCAACTTTTGAAGATTGCGGTGCCAACGGAGCAGTCGCTGTCGATGTTCCTGTTCGCGGCGCGCGCGATGGACCGCGCCAACGCCGGCGACAAGGACGCCGAAGCGCTGCTGCGCATTCTCACCCCGCTGTTAAAATTCCGTGCCTGCCGCGACAATATTCCGGTTGCGACCGGCGCCATGGAGGTGCGCGGCGGCAACGGCTATATCGAGGAATGGGTGCATGCGCGGCTGGTGCGCGATGCGCATATCGGCGTGCTCTGGGAAGGCACCAGCAACATCAACGCGCTCGATATCGTCACCCGCGCAATCGGCAAGAGCAATGCGCATCGGCGGCTTGCGGCGGCGCTCTCGAGATTGCTGGATCAAGCCGCGACCATCCCCTCGCCTTTCCGCGATCGCTTGCGCGACACGCTCGAGCGCGCAGTCGGCTTCGCCGAGCAGGTGGCGGCCGCGCCCGCATTGGAAGAGAATGCACGGCTGGCCGCCAGCGGCCTCTACCATATCACGAGCGCGATCCTCATGAGCTGGGAAGCGGCCCAGCCGGAGCTCGACGCGCGCCGCGCGCTCCATGCGCGGTTTGTGCTTGAGCATCGTTTGACCCCGCAGGACCCGCTTGCGCCAAGCAATCGCGATTGGGAAGGCGAAGCCGTAAGCGTCGTGCTTTCAGAGCGACCGGTTGCGGTTTCGGAGGTCGTCCCACTTCTTGGCGGCTAGCCGCTGCCGCGCGGCATCCATTCACGCGGACCTCGGGTCGTGCCAAAGCACTATCCCGGAATGACGGCGCTTTTTTTGGCTCCCCCCGCCGCGAGTTGTCCGCTAGATTGCCTGCCAACCAACAAGATTGTCCCGGGAGGACAAGCGCGTGCACAGAGGGCGTGTCGTTTTCGGCACCATGGAGGAGGTCGTGTTCGGCCGCCCGGCCGCCATGGCGATCGTCGAGCAAACGGACCGGCTGCGTGCTTCGCGCGCGTTCCTGATGGTCTCCGGCACGCTCAACCGGCAAACCGACGAGATCGACAGGATTCGCAAAGCCCTCGGGCCGCGCTACGCCGGCACCTTCGATGCGATGCCGCCGCATACCCCGCGCGAAGCCGTTATCGCAGCGACCAATCAGGCCCGTGCCGCGGATGCCGATCTGATCGTCACGGTGGGCGGCGGCTCGATCACCGACGGCGCCAAGGCGGTGCAGCTTTGCCTCGCCAACGACGTCGGCACGGTCGAGGGCATCGATCAGATCCGGGCCGTCAAGGCCGTTGCGCCCCCGATGACCGCACCCAGGGTGCGCCAGATCAGCGTGCCGACCACGATCGCCGGCGGCGAGTTCAGCGCCATTGCCGGCGTCACCGACGCGCGAACCAAAGTGAAGGAGATGCTGCGGCACGAATTGGTAGTGCCCCGCGCGGCCATCCTCGATCCCGCCATCACCATGCACACGCCGGAATGGTTGTGGCTTTCGACCGGCATCCGCGCCGTCGACCATTGCGTCGAAGGCATCTGCTCGCACGAGGCCCATCCCTATGCCGACGCACAGGCCCTGAAGGCGTTGTCGATGCTGGCCGAGGGGCTGCCGCGGGTGAAGGCCGACGGCCGCGATCTCGATGCGCGGATGGATTGCCAGATCGGCACCTGGCTATCGATGGGCCCGCTGGCCTCGGGCGTGCCGATGGGCGCAAGCCACGGCATCGGCTACGTGCTCGGCGCCGAGTTCGGCGTGCCGCACGGCTATACCTCCTGCGTCATGCTGCCTTACGTGATGCGCTGGAACAAGCCCGCCAATGCCGAGCGTCAGGCGCTGGTGTCGGCGGCAATGGGACACGCGGGCGAGGACGCTTCCGAGGTGCTCGACAACTTCATCCGCGGCCTCGGCATGCCGCGTAGCCTGGGCGAGGTCAAAATCGGCCCCGAACATTTCGACCGCATCGCCGAACAGGCGATGGCGACGCCGTGGATCCCGCGCAACCCGCGCAAGATAGATGCGCCCGCGCAGGTGCGCGAGATTCTTGTTCAAGCTGCATAAGGAGACTGAAAGGCGATGTACACCGGCAAGCACGCTCATCTGCGGCCATTGCAGCCCGCCTTCATCATGGCTGGTACCGGCGAGACGGTGACCTACCGGGAGCTCGACGCACGGTGCAATCGGCTGGCGCATCTGTTCCGCAACCGCGGATTGAAGCGGCTCGACCATTATGCGATCTTCATGGAGAATAACAGCCGCTACCTCGAGACTTGCGGCGCCGGCGAACGATCGGGCCTGTATTTCACCTGCGTTAATTCCTACCTGACGGCGGGCGAGCTCGCCTACATCGTCAACAACAGCTGTTCGCGCATTCTGATCACTTCGGTGGCCAAGCTCGAGGTTGCGCGCGAGGCGTTGAAGCAATGCCCAAAGGTCGAACTCTGCATCGTTGCCGATGGCACCGGTGAAAGCGAGTGCATCGTCGGATTACAGGCGGTTACCTCCGGGCTGCCGTCGACGCCGATCCCGGATGAGTTTGCCGGCACCGCGATGCTCTATTCGTCGGGCACCACCGGCCGGCCGAAGGGAATCCTGCGCCCGCTGCTGGAGCAGCCGCCGGCGCAGAACCTGCCGATCTTCGATTTCCTGCTGAAACTATGGCACTACCGCGAAGGCATGATCTATCTGTCTCCGGCGCCGCTTTATCATTCAGCGCCGCAGGCGGCCGTCAACCTCACGATCCGGATGGGTGGCACGGCAATCATCATGGAAAGTTTCGATCCCGAGCGCTATCTCGAGCTGGTGCAGCACTGGGGCGTCACCCACAGCCAGCTGGTGCCGACGATGTTTTCGCGCATGCTGAAGCTGCCGGAGGAGGTGCGGTCGCGTTACGACCTGTCTTCACTCGAGATCGCGATCCATGCCGCCGCGCCCTGCCCGGCGCTGGTGAAGCAGGACATCATCAAATGGTGGGGACCGATCATCCACGAATATTACGGCGCGACCGAAGGCCTCGGCTTCACCGCCTGCAACAGCGAGGAGTGGCTGGCCCATCCGGGCACGGTCGGCCGCATCCTGCTCGGCGATCTGCATATCCTCGATGAGAACATGAAGCCCTGCCCGACCGGCACGCCGGGCACGGTGTGGTTCAAGACCGCGACGCCGTTTGAATATTTCAACGATCCGAACCGCACCAAGGAGGCGCGGTCGCCCGACGGCAGCATGAGCACGGTCGGCGATGTCGGCTATGTTGACGCCGACGGCTATCTCTATCTCACCGACCGTGCGACCTTCATGATCATCTCCGGCGGCGTCAACATCTACCCGCAGGAATGCGAGAACCTCTTGATCACCCATCCCAAGATCGCGGATGCCGCCGTGTTCGGCGTTCCCAATGCCGATCTCGGCGAGGAGGTGAAGGCGGTGGTGCAGCCGATGGCAGGCATCAAGCCTGGACCCGATCTCGCCGAAGAACTGATCCAGTTTTGCAGCAAGGGCTTGTCGCGGCAGAAAGTGCCGCGCTCGATCGATTTCGAGGTTGAGCTGCCACGGCTGCCGACCGGCAAGCTCTACAAGCGGCTGTTGCGCGACCGCTACTGGGGCAACAAGACCTCGCGCATCGTCTGACGCACGCGCGCTTCGCCACCCGTCCAGCGGTCGTTACTTCGATCGAGACCGAAGCAGCGATCGATTCCGTCATCTACGCATCCAGCATGCGCTTCGGTCGTATATGGCGGTTGCGATGCCATGGGTTGAGAACAAGGAGCCTATCGTGAAACGAGAGATCATCCGCGTCGAGCCGCTCTCCACCTACTTGGAATGTGCAAATGTGCCTATCTCCGCCGTCACCCGTCACGGAAATACAATTTACGTTTCAGGATTTCCGCCGTTCGATCCGCAAACCGGCAAGATCATCGATGCGCCGATTGAGCGGCAAACCGAGCTGGTTCTCGACCAGCTCAAGCTTTGCGTCGAAACCGCCGGCTCCTCGCTCGACAATGTCCTGAAATGCAACGTCTACTGCACGTCGGTCGAGAAGTTCGCCGCGGTCAACGCGGTCTATTCGCGCTACTTTCCCAAGGATCCGCCCGCCCGCATTTTTGTCTGCGTGCCGGCCTGGTTCAGCCATTTCGATATCGAGATCGACTGCATCGCAGCCGTATAGCGGGACGAACAAGAGAGCGGCCGGACTGGGAAGTCCGGCCGAGATGGTCTTGTATTGCGATTCAATCAGTTCGGCCAGCACCGCCTGCCTTCGCGCCCGACGTGATATCCGGGCGGGCAGAGCCGGCCCTGTGCGAATGGATGGCAGCGGCCACCAGGCCCCCGCCAGAATCCCGCACCGACCTTCCGCGACGCGGATGGTGGGATCGGAACTCGGCCCGACCGGCACCGGCATGATCGCCGCGTTGGACGCGGCCGCGAAGCTGAAAGCCAACGCCGCACCAATCACCAATGCTCTAATCATCAATTGCTCCTTTGGTCTTCGGGATAGTCCCGCCCACTGCCGGTTCGAAAAACCGACCGGCGCGAAGCTAGCATCTGATATTACGAAAACAATGACAGTCCGATTGGCCAAACGATTTTTCATCTAGATGAACGGGCCGCCATTGCGCCGCAAAGAGATGGCCGACGGATGCGCGAATGACGCCGCGCCTTTCCGTCACACGCAATTGAATTCATCCGAATTGCCAATGCGGACGCGCATGTTAACTCTTCCATGGCCGTTGCCTGCGCCTTCGGCCGTGGCTATCGTCCACCCCAATCGGCGCGCTATGCGCTACAAGGCCGATAGGTCGGGGAGGGAAGCATGCGGAATGTGCCGGCGTTGGCCGCGGCGGTGTTGTCTGTGCTCGCGGTCTCAACCGTTGCGCGCGCGGCCGAACCGAAACAGGGCGGCGTTTTTCGGATCTATCACCGCGACAGCCCCGGCAGCGCCTCGATCCATGAGGGTGCAACCTACTCGATCAACGTGCCGTTCATGCCGGTGTTCAACAATCTCGTCATCTACAAGCAGGATGTCGCGCAGAACAGCCTGGATTCGATTGTCCCGGATCTGGCGGAGAGCTGGGCCTGGAGCGGCGACAAGAAGACGCTGACGTTCAAATTGCGCCAGGGCGTCAAATGGCACGACGGCAGGCCGTTCACCTCCGCCGACGTCAAATGCACCTTCGATATGCTGATGGGCAAGTCACCGCAGAAATTTCGTCAGAACCCGCGCAAGAGCTGGTACGACCAAGTCGAGGACGTAACGACCAACGGCGACTACGAGGCGTCGTTCAACCTGAAACGGCCGCAACCGTCGCTGCTTGCGCTGCTCGCCTCCGGCTATACGCCGATCTATCCCTGCCACGTCTCGCCTGCCGAGATGCGCACCCATCCAATTGGCACCGGTCCGTTCAAATTCGTCGAGTTCAAGGCCAATGAATTGATCAAGCTGACGCGCAATCCCGACTACTTCAAGAAGGGCTTGCCGCATCTCGACGGCATCGAGTTCACCATCATCCCGAACCGCTCGACCGCACTTCTCGCTTTCGTCGCCGGCAAGTTCGACATGACGTTCCCGACCGAAGTGTCGATCCCGCTGCTCAAGGACGTCAAGGCGCAGGCGCCAAACGCGGTGTGCGTAGTCGAGCCTACCAACGTTTCCACCAATATCATTGTCAACTCCTCCTCAGCCCCGTTCGACAATCTCGACGTCCGCCGCGCGATGGCGTTGGCGCTGGATCGCAAGGCGTTCATCTCGATCATGTTCGAGGGACAGGCGGACATCGGCGGCACCATGCTGCCGGCGCCCGGCGGGCTATGGTCAATGCCGAAGGAAATGCTGGAAGCAATCCCGGGCTACGGCCCGGACATCGAGGCCAACCGTGAACAAGCCCGCAAGCTGATGCAGAAGGCGGGCTATGGCCCCGACAAGCACGTTCAGGTCAAGGTCTCGACGCGCAACATTCCGGTGTACCGTGATCCCGCCGTCATCCTGATCGACCAGCTCAAGACCATCTATGTCGACGCCGAGCTCGACGTGGTGGATACCGCGCAATGGTTCCCGAAGGTGGCGCGCAAGGACTATGCGCTCGGCCTCAATCTCACCGGCAACGCGGTCGACGATCCCGACCAGTCGTTCTACGAGAATTACTCCTGCGGGTCCGAGCGCAACTACACCAACTACTGCAACAAGGATATCGAGAAGCTGTTCGACGAGCAGTCGGTCGAGACAGATGTCAACAAGCGCAAGAAGCTGGTCTGGGAAATCGACAAGAAGCTTCAGGAGGACGTCGCGCGCCCGATCATCTTCCATATCCACGCGGGTACATGCTGGCAGCCCTACGTCAAGGGCGTTACCATCATGGTGAACAGCTCCTACAACGGCTATCGTTACGAGGACGTGTGGCTGGACAAGTAGGCTGCGGTCGATAGACGCAGAGCCGGTAAATTATCGCGCATTCTGATCGCAAAGCCGCTATCTGGTCTTGCGGAAATGCGCGCCAACAGGAGTAGCCAGGTGTTTGCTTATATCGTGCGGCGCCTTGCTTTGATGCTCGTGACCCTGGTCGGGATTTCGATCGTCATCTTTTTCTTGCTCCGCATCGTGCCCGGCAACATCGTCGACATTCTGTTCGACGCCGCGGGCTTCGTCGATCCCGCCGACAAGGCCAATCTGGAGCGCGAACTCGGCATCGACCAACCGCTGGCGCTGCAATATCTTCACTGGATCTGGGGGCTGCTGCAAGGCGACCTCGGTTATTCCTATGTCTCGGAGAAGCCTGCGCTGCAGGAGATCTTGCCGCGGATTCCGATCACGGCGCGGCTGGCGGGTCTTGCACTGTTGTTCTCCGCCTCGATCGGCATTCCCTTGGGCGTGATCAGCGCGGTCAATCAGGGCTCTAGGCTCGATTACATCCTGCGCGTCGTCAGCCTGAGCGGGCTGTCGCTGCCCTCGTTCTGGCTCGGCCTCTTGATCCTGATGGCGTCCGTCTCGCTGTTCGGCAACATCCCGATCTTCAATCCGGACCCGAAAACCTTCGGCGAGTTGTTCACCACCTATTGCCTGCCCGCGATGGCGGTCGCTTTTCGCAGCTCCGCGCTGACGATGCGGATCACGCGTTCCTCGATGCTTGAAGTCCTGCGGCAGGATTACATCCGGACCGCGCGCGCCAAGGGCGCCTCGGAGGCCTCGGTCAATTTCAACCACGCACTGAAGAACGCCATTCTCCCCGTCATCACCGTGGTCGGCATCGAGGCTGCCTTCCTGATCGGCGGCCTGATCGTTACCGAAACCGTTTTCAACATTCCGGGCGTTGCCCGTTTCCTGGTCGAGGCCATCCGCTGGCGCGACTATCCGATCGTGCAAAACCTCGTGATGTTCATCGCGGTCGTCGTGGTGTTAGCAAATTTCACGGTCGACATGCTCTATGCGGTGTTCGATCCGCGCATCAGATACGCGGACTAAAGGGGTTTCATTGGTCACGATCAACTACGATAGCGAGCTAAGACGCGCCGGCGCAGGCGCCACAAGCGGCTGGCGCCGCCTAAAATTCTTTGCGCGGCGTTATGTGCTCGGAACCGTCGGCCTTGTCATCATGGTGACATTCGTGCTGACCGCGCTGTTTGCCGACCTGATCAGCCGCTACGATCCCCTGACGGTCAATTCCGCGCGCGCGCTGGCGCATCCCGGATGGCAGCACTGGATGGGGACCGACTCCTTCGGCCGCGACGTGTGGGCCAGGATCGTTCACGGCGCGCGGATATCGCTCGCGGTCGGCATCGGCTCGACCGCGCTCGGCTCATCGATCGGCGTCATCGTCGGTCTCACCTCAGGCTATCTGTCCGGCTGGGTCGATCTGGTATTCCAGCGGATCACCGATATCCTGCAGGCGCTGCCGCTCCTGGTCCTCGCGCTGGTCATGACCGCGGCGCTCGGGCCGTCACTGCCGAATGTGATCCTCGCGATCGCGATCCCCTTGATCCCCACCGTGTCCCGTGTGATCCGCGCCAACACGCTGGCGCTGCGCGAGCAGCCGTTCGTGGAAGCCGCCAAATCGATCGGCATGAGCGAGACGCGGATTGCGCTACGCCATGTGTTGCCGAACACGCTCGCGCCGCTGATCGTGCTCGCCACAGCCCAGCTCGGCTCCACCATCCTCACCGAAGCCTCGCTGTCGTTTCTTGGCCTCGGCATTCCCGAGCCCTATCCGTCCTGGGGGCGCATGCTGTCGGAATCGGCCGCGGAATATGTCCGCGTCGCGCCATGGCTGGTGATCTTTCCGGGTATCGCAATCAGCCTTGTGGTGTTCGGCACCAATTTGTTTGGCGATGCGCTGCGCGACATCCTCGATCCGAGGCAACGCGGCTGATGAGCGAGGTCTCGCCGCGACAGACGGTTCTCGACGTAAAGAACCTGCAGACGGTGTTCTTCACCAATTCGGGATTGTTTCGGGCGGTCGATGACGTTTCGTTCAGCGTCGGCCGTGGCGAAACGCTGGCGATCGTCGGTGAATCCGGCTGCGGCAAGAGCGTGAGCGCACTGTCGATCATGCGTCTGGTGCCTGATCCGCCGGGCCGGATCGTCGGCGGCTCAGTGGTGCTGGAGGGCACCGATCTGCTTGAGCTCGACGAAGCTCAAATGCGCCAAGTCCGGGGAAATCGCATCTCGATGATTTTTCAGGAACCGATGACCTCGCTCAATCCGGTGATGCGGATCGGCGACCAGATCACCGAGGCGGTCCGCCTGCATCGGGACATGACACGGCAGCAGGCGTGGGAGCAGGCGGTCGAGATGCTGCGTCTGGTACGGATTCCCGAACCCGCGCGGCGGGCTGAGGAATATCCGCACCAACTTTCCGGCGGCATGCGTCAGCGCGCGATGATCGCGATGGCACTGGCGTGCCGGCCGGCGCTGCTGATCGCGGACGAGCCGACCACCGCGCTCGATGTCACGATCCAGGCGCAGATATTGGCGCTGGTGCTCGAGCTGCAACAAGAGCTCGGCATGGCATTGATCCTGATCACCCACGATCTCGGCGTGGTCGCGCAGACCGCGCAGCGCGTCATCGTCATGTATGCCGGCAGGAAGGTCGAGGAGGCCGACGTCGAGATCCTGTTCGCCGATCCCCGGCATCCCTACACCCGCGGCCTGATGGCCTCTATACCCGCCGTGCCTTCGTTTCAAGGCAAGGCCGATACGCGACTCACGGAAATTCCGGGCGCGGTGCCGTCACTGATCAGCTTGCCCGAGGGCTGCGCGTTTGCGCCGCGCTGTTCGCTCGCGATTGCGCGCTGCCGCGAAGCGTATCCGCCATTGCAGGATCGGGGCGGCGGTCATTGGGCGGCGTGCTGGCGCGCCGCTGAAATGGCCGATCTGCCATGACCGACACGCCTCCGCTGCTCGAGGTAACCGATCTCGTCAAGCACTATCCGGTACGCAGCGGCATCCTGCGCCGGCGGGCCGGCACCGTGCATGCGGTGGATGGCGTCAGCTTTTCGCTTGCCGCCGGCGAGACCCTCGGACTGGTCGGCGAGTCCGGCTGCGGCAAATCGACGGTGGCGCGCAGCGTGCTGCGGCTGATCGAGCCGTCCAGCGGCAGCATCCGCCTCCACGGCCGCGACATCACCCATCTCGGCAAGGCTGAGCTGCGCACGCATCGGCGCTCGATGCAGATCGTGTTCCAGGACCCGTTCGCCTCGCTCAATCCGAGGATGACCGCGGGCGATATCGTCGGCGAGCCGCTCAGCGTCCATGGCCTGGCATCCGGCCGCGAACAACAGGCCCGGGTCGCCGAATTGTTCAAGCAGGTGGGCCTGCGGCCGGACCAGATGCGGAATTATCCGCACCAATTTTCCGGCGGCCAGCGCCAGCGCATCTGCATCGCGCGTGCGCTCGCGCTCGGACCGGACTTGATCGTCTGCGACGAGCCGGTCTCCGCGCTCGACGTCTCGATCCAGGCGCAGGTGATCAATCTCTTGATCGACCTGCAGCGCAGGCATGGCTTCTCCTATCTGTTCATTGCCCATGATCTCGCGGTCGTCGCCCATATAAGCCACCGCGTCGCCGTGATGTATCTCGGACGGATCGTCGAGATCGCGGAGAAGACCGAGCTGTTCAGAAATCCACGCCATCCCTACACACAGGCGCTGCTGGCCTCGGTGCCGGTGGCCGATCCCAAGCAGAAGCGGCTGAAACCGCTGGTCGATGGCGACGTGCCGAGCCCGGTCAATCCACCGTCGGGCTGCGCCTTCCATACCCGTTGCCGGTACGTCATGGATCGCTGCAAGATCGAGAGGCCGATGTTGATGGAGGCCGGGCCGCAGCATCAGGTGGCGTGTTTGTTGAACGACGGCACGGGGCGGGCGGGATGAATGGGCGTCATTACGAGCAAAGCGAAGCAATTCGTAGAGTGACAAGAAGGTATGGATTGCTTCGTCCCTTCCGCCTTCGCTCGTTAAGCTTCGGCGGACAAGTCGCTCCTCGCAATGACGGCTAGACACAACTTCGCAATCTCGCGGCCCTATCTGCCCGAGGTTTGCCAGGAATTTCCTTAACCCTCCAATCAGAGGGCGCAGGGAAAGCCGGGTGCCCAATGCACCCGCAGCCTCGCTTGCAAAAGTAAAAAGCACACGAGCAAATCACCACGGGTTCACCGGAGTTTACCCGGCCTTCCCTGCGCAATGGTTTACGGCTTATAGCGCGCTCTCCCCGGCGTCCGGGCTTTCTAGCCACCGTCGCCTGCGCTCCTTAGTGCAGACTTGATCCCAGCGTCGCTGGATCAGGACCACACGCCTTTACCGTCCGCAGGATAGCGCTGTCGTCTTTAGCGCCACCCGCGTCCACCGCATCCCGCCCCGCGTTTCGTGACGATCGCGAGCCGCCCCTCTGAGTGGGGACGGGACCAAATCACCATAATCCTGATTTTACCCGGCCGTCAAGTGGAATTCGGAAATCCGGAAGTTGGTTAATGTACCGTTCCTGCTGAAAAATCACCGCGCACGGCTTGCTGCCAAACATGGATGTAGACGCTTTTGGCAACCTGCTCCTTTTCTTCCACCGAGAATGGCGGGGTGGGCAAACTGGCGAAAACTTCATCGAGAATGAATACTTCGATATCCGCCTTGGTCTGCTCCTTCTCCCAGAACCGATCCAGCTGCTTCAGGCGGGCCTTGATCGACGCCAGCAATTCCTTGCTGGCTTGTTTCACCTGCTCGCGGGCGGATTTGTCCAATCCTTCCTTCTGGAGCAAATCGAACATCGCGAGTTCGTCCTCGGAGAGTCCTTCCCCTGTCGCCCGCTTCTCTTCATCGTCCAGACTATTCGCGAGCTCGATTAGCCGGCGGAAGGTCACGCGCGCACCCGCGGCGCCACGTTCTGCTCGACCCCGGCCCGCTGCTCCGCGGCGACCGCGCGCCCAAAACCGTCGCGCCGCTGCAGTCGCGCCCAATAGGCCGCGACATTCGGCCCAAAATCCTTGGCGAGCCCAATAGTGTCGGCGAGCCGCAGCGCATAGCCGATGACGATGTCGGCCGCGGTAAAGCGGCCGGCGCACAGCGTCTCCGCATTCCCAGTCGCCGCCTCGACCGTGCGCAGCCGGCCGAAAAACCATTTGGCATAATCGGTCGCGACTTGCGGATTGCGCCGCTCCTCCGGCTCGAGCTGGCTGTAACGCAACACCAGGGTCTGCGGAAAGGTCAGCGTGGCGTCGCTAAAATACATCCAGTTCAAAAAGGCGCCGTAGGCGGGCTCGTCGAGGCCGACGAACAGCGGCGTCGGGCCATACTTGGTGCCGAGATAGTGACAGATGCCGGAAGACTCCGTCATCCTGGTTTCGCCGTCGATCAGGTACGGAATGGTGCCGAGCGGATTGAGCGCGAGGTATTCTTTCGCTAACGCCCGCGGCGGAAACGGCAGCATCTTGAGTTCGTACGGCAGTCCCATTTCTTCCAGCATCCACAGCGGCCGGAACGAGCGCGCTGCGTCGCAGTGATAGAGCGTGATCATGTCGTTCCGTCCTCCTTTTCCCTCTGGATGAGGGCCATCTATTGCTTTTGGCTCATTCCCGGCAAGGTATCCATCATTCTTGCCCGCGTCATTTCGGGGCGCTCGCATAGCGAGCGAACCCGGAATCTCGACATTATTTAACTCATCTCTAAATTCCGGGTTCGCGCTAATGCGCGCCCCGGAATGACTGGGGTCAAACCGACAAAAACAGCGCAAACGGCTCATCGATGGTGCGGCGCAGATGCTCGCGATAGACCGGGTAGTTGGCGTCGCCTGAGGAAATGCGTCCCACGCTTGGATTTGGCACACTCTTGACCGGCAAAAACGCGATCGGCGCCGCAATCGGCGTCAGCAGCGAACCGCGCCCCGCCAATAGCGTGGTGATGATGCCGTACATTTCGCCCGAGATGGTCGGACGCGACACCGTGATCAGGCGGTGCTGGCCGTGGCGGTTGGTGACTAGATAGATGAAGCCGGACTGGTTGGGCACCGCGACCTCGCCGAACTGGGTGTAGGCCGCGTCCAGCCGTTCGCCTTCGCGGAATGCGAGCACTGAAGCCGCAGCGTCCCAGGCGATCTCGGTGCGGTAGGCGTAGATCGCCTCCTTGTCGCCGAACGAGGGCCGCAACGTGATGTAGATCCCTTCGAGCCACATCACCGCGCGGCGCGAATAGGCCCCCAAGCCATCGGGCGCGATGTCGCCGTTGACTTGTGCTGCAGCTGGCTGAGCGTCCATGCCCTTGCGCAAGGAGACGCCGAGCGCCTGTTCGAGCCGCACGGTAGTGGCGAGCGTGAACGGCCGGCGGCCGCCGAGCACTTTCTCCAGGGTTGAAAGGCTGAGCTTGGCCTGTTCGGCCAGCGTCTGCCGGGAGATGCGGCGGCGCGCGATTTCCTCGCGAATGGTCTCGGCGATCTGCCGGCTTTGCTCGGCGGAAAGCTGCTTGTCCGGCGTCGGCATCGTCACCCCTGCTCCCATTCCCGTCATTGTAGCAGACGCACAATCCAGCACAAAACCGCACAAAGCCGTTTCCACCGCGGCGGGACGTAACGGCCCGCGGCTGAACAATGCCGATCATGATGCTCGCGTAAAGGCAGGTCCTTCCGCACAACTTGAGGCGACGACATCGTCCCTCGGGAGTTGAACAAATGACGACCTGTGATGAGATCGAGACCAATAATCGCCCTTCGGTTCTATCGAAAATTGCGACAGTTTTGTTGTTTGTTGCCGTGCAAGGCATTGCCATCGCCATTGTCGGATTTGCGGCATTGTTTCTGAGTTTCGAGCCGGTGTGGTCGGCGCAAAGCCTGCCCGTGACTCTCGTCAAGCCCGCGGATGCGCGCTCCGGCTCGCTGCTGCTCAAGACCGACGACGGCTATGCCGATGCGACCCGTCTCGGCATCGATGTCGATCTCACCGTGTCCGGCCCGACCGTCCGCGCCCGTGTCACGCAGATTTTCCGTAACCCGACCTCGACCTGGGTCGAGGCCACTTATGTCTATCCGCTGCCGGCCGGCGCCGCCGTCGACACGCTGAAGATGGTGATCGGCGAGCGCGTCATCGTCGGCGACATCAAGGAAAGGCAACAGGCGCGTGTCGTCTACGAGCAGGCGCGGCAAAACGGGCAGAAGGCCGCACTGACCGAACAGGAACGGGAGAACATCTTCACCAATTCGCTCGCCAATATCGGCCCCAATGAAACTGTGCTGGTGCAGATCGAATACCAGGAGCCGGTCGCACAATCCGGCAATGAATTCTCGCTGAGGGTGCCGATGGTCGTCGGCTCCCGATACAATCCCGCGCCTCTCGTGCAGAGCGTCGACTTCCGTGCCGACGGCGCCGGCTGGGGCGCGACCAAATCGGATCCCGTCCCCGACCGCGACCGCATCACCCCGCCGGTACTCGATCCTAAGCAAAATCTCCCCGTCAACCCGATTGCCATCACGGTTCGCCTGCAAGCCGGCTTTCCGCTCGGCGAAGTGAAAAGCCATCACCACCCCATCAAGATGGAAAGCCCTGACAGCGCGACGCGCGTCATCAAGCTCGCCGACGGCGTGGAGCCGGCGGATCGCGATTTCGAGCTGACTTGGAAGCCTGCGACTGAGGCCGCACCATCGGTCGGGCTGTTCCGCGAGCACGTCGGCGACGCCGACTATCTGCTCGCCTTCGTCACCCCGCCCACCGTCGGAGAGGCCGAACGAACGCCGCTTCCCCGCGAGGTGATCTTCGTGATCGACAATTCCGGGTCGATGGGCGGCACCTCGATCGTGCAGGCCAAGGCAAGCCTGATTTACGCGCTCGGGCGCCTGCAACCGACCGACCGCTTCAACGTGATCCGCTTCGATCACACCATGGACGTGCTGTTCCTCGCCGCCGTGCCGGCCGATGCCGGGCATATCGGCAGCGCCACCTCGTTCGTGACTGCGTTGCAGGCCGCCGGCGGGACCGAGATGGTGCCGGCGATGCGCACCGCACTGACCGACAGCGCCGGCAGCGATGCCAACACCGTTCGTCAGGTGGTGTTCCTCACCGACGGCGAAATCGGCAATGAGCAGCAATTGTTCGAAACCATCACCGCGTTGCGCGGCCGCTCCCGCGTCTTCATGGTCGGAATTGGATCTGCGCCGAACACTTTTCTGATGACGCGCGCCGCCGAACTCGGCCGCGGCGCCTTCACCCATATCGGTTCCATCGATCAGGTCGAGGAACGCATGCGCGGCCTGTTTGCCAAGCTCGAGAATCCCGCGGTGACGGGGCTGTCCGCGAAATTCTCCGACAGCCGCGCCGACATCACGCCGGCGGTGATCCCCGACATCTATCGCGACGAGCCGTTGGTGCTGGCGGCCAGGCTCGACAAGCTTGCCGGCTCGGTCGAGATCAAGGGACGCATCGGCGACCGGCCGTGGGTCGTGACGCTTCCGCTGGCGAATGCCGCCGAAGGCAAGGGTCTGTCAAAGCTCTGGGCGCGCCGCAAGATCAGCGATGCCGAAGTCGCGCGCACCACGCGACAGGCGAGCCCGGAGGACGCCGACAACACCATTCTCAAGCTTGCCCTGGAGCACCAGTTGGTGACGCGGCTGACCAGCCTCGTCGCGGTGGACAAGACGCCGAGCCGTCCCGACGGCGAGCCGCTCAAGCTCGCCGAACTGCCGCTCAACCTGCCGGCCGGCTGGGATTTTGCAAAAGCGTTCGGCGAGCAGCGCAGGCTGCCATCGCAGCCCACCGAACGGCGCGCCGATGCGGGCGACGAACGCCCGCAACTTGCGGCCATGAAGCGTCAGCTTCCGATGGTCACCCCTCAGCCTGCCACGGTCATGCTGCCGAGGACGGCGACCGACGCTGAACTGAAGATGATCGCAGGCATAATCCTGCTCGCGCTCAGCCTGTTCCTAGCTGTGTTCAACCGTCGTCAACTATTTGCGCGTTGACGCCGGATGAAAGGAGGAGGCGCCCCCACTCCTCTTTTTAAGCGCGCGCGGCCTCCCATCCCCCAGGGCCGCGCGCGCGGTTTTTTAGACATCGTTGTCATTGCGAGGAGCGAAGCGACGAAGCAATCCAGTTCTTACTTTGTGGCTTCTGGATTGCTTCGCTTCGCTCGCAATGACGGAAGGACAATCGAATGCCCCGCATCACGCCCCCTCTCCTTCTCGCGCTCGCGGGCCTCGTTCTGTTCGGCCAAGGCGCCTACATCCACGCCAAGGCGCTGCTCGCACAGGTGCTGCTGGAACGCGCATTTGAGGAAACCATCGCGACCGGCCGCCCAACAAAACCGTGGGCCTGGGCCGATACCTGGCCGGTCGCGCGCATCGAGGTGAAGCGGCTCAACGCCAGCGCCATCGTGCTCGCCGGCTCAAGCGGCCAGGCGCTCGCTTTCGGTCCGGGCCATGTCGAACTGACACCCCAAGCCGGCGAACGCGGCGTCGCCGTCTATTCCGCGCATCGCGATACCCATTTCCGCTTCTTGAAGAATGTCGCCGTCGGCGACGAGATCGCGATCACGCGAGGCGACGGCAAGCAATTCCGCTTCCGTGCAGATGCCACTTCGATCGTGCGCTTCGACAATTCCGGTATTGATCCCCTGACCGACCGATATGAATTGGTGCTGTCGACCTGTTGGCCGTTCGATGCGCTGGCGCCGGGACCCGAACGCTACCTGCTGCACGCCACCATGATTGGGCCCGATTCCTGATCTTGCATCGGCCGGACACCGGGCTATTTAAATTCCATCGATCCCGTAAGATGTTTCGAGCCGGGCCAATCGAGACTGTAGCAGCAAGACCATGGACTCCCAGGTTCACTACCTGCCGCTGACGCCGGGATTGTTTTCGATCCTGGTGATTTTGTTCGCGGGGCTGATCATCCTCGTTCAGCTTCGCATCCTGCGCTATGCCTATATACGCCTTGGCGTCGGACCGGGCATGGCGCTGATGCTGTTGTTCGGTTCCCTGATCGGCAGCTACTTCAACATCCCCATCACCATCCTGCCGGGGCCGGTCAGATCCGCGCAGATCGTCGACTTCTTCGGCATGCGTTATGTGGTGCCGCTGGTCACCTCGTGGCCCGGCACCGTGCTCGCCGTCAATGTCGGCGGGGCGGTTATTCCGACCTTGATGTCCACTTATCTGGTGCTGCGGTATCAGCTCTGGTTCAAGGCAATGCTGGCCACCGCAGCCATCGCCTTTGTCATCCATTCCATGGCGACGCCGGTGCAGGGGATCGGCATTGCCGTGCCGGTATTTCTGCCGGTGGTGACCACGGCCATCCTTGCCTTCATCCTCTCGCGCGAATACGCAGCGCCATTGGCCTATATCGGCGGATCGATGGGGACGCTGATCGGCGCCGACCTGCTCAACCTCGACAAGATCGCTGGCCTGGGCGCTCCCGTCGCCTCGATCGGTGGCGCCGGCACGTTCGACGGCATCTTCTTAACCGGCATTCTCGCCGTCCTGCTCGCCGGGATCGCATCGCCTTCACGCCCGCGACCGGCCTGGTAGGCTTGCCGAATGGCTGGCCTGCGTCCCACCTTCGCGAGTTGCCACCGTCCTTAACTCTCAATAAAAGCAAAGAAAATCATGGCCCGGCGCGCTTGGCCCGCGGCCACGAGGAAACGACAGGGTAAGGGTACAAGGGTACAATTCGATGGAAGCTCAGGTCAGCACCGCGTCCGCTTCGTCGCGTAAATGGTCGCCTCCCCCGGACGCAAGCGACATCGTCAAGAGCATTCATGCGATGCTGCATCCGCGCAATATCGTGCTGGTCGGCGCGACCGATAAGCCGGGCAACTATGCCGAGCGCATCTGGAACAACCTGATCAAGTATCAATTCGAAGGCCGCCTTTTTCCGGTCAACGCCAAGCGCGAAACGATCTGGGGCGTTGCCTGCTACAAGGATTTTTCCAGCCTGCCGGAAAAGCCCGACCATGTGCTGGTGCTGGTGCCGGCACGCTTTGCCGTGCAGGTGATCCGCGACGCGGCCGCGGCCGGCGCGCGCTCGGCGACCATCGTCACGTCAGGTTTTTCAGAATTGCAGGACGAGGAAAGCCAGAAGCTCGCGGCCGAGCTGCAGCAGGTCATTCGCGAGACCGGGCTTGCGGTCACCGGGCCGAACTGCCTCGGTAACTTAAGCGCGGGCGAAAAGCTGTTCACCAATATCGACGACCGCGTGGTGACGATGGAAGCCGGACCGGTCGCAGTCGCCGGTCAATCCGGCGCCATCGTCATGGCGATCCGCCAGGCACTGGAGGATCGCGGCGTCGGCGTCGGCTACATGGTCACGACCGGAAACGAGGCCGGGCTCGAGACGCCCGACCTGATGACTTACTTCGCGGCCGATCCGGGCGTACGCGTCATCGTGGTCTATCTCGAGGGCGTGCGTAACGCCGCAGTTTTCCGCGAGGCCTGCAAGGCGGCGCGGGCGGCCGGAAAGCCCGTGATCGCGCTGAAGCTCGGCGCCTCCGAGGGCGGACGCGCCGCCGCAATGGCGCACACCGGGGCGCTGGCCGGCTCGATCGAGACGTTCGACGCAATCTCGACGCGCGAAGGCGTGATACGCGTGCGCGGGCTGGACGAGCTGATCGAAACCACCGAGTGCTTCGTTCACGCCGACCCGCCGAAAGGCAATCGCCTCGCCGCCGTGACATTGTCGGGCGGCAAGCGCGGGCTGTTGATCGACGCGTTCTATTCGGCCGGCCTGAATTTCGCGCCGTTGAGCCAAAACGCGAGCGACAAGCTCGAAAAGATGCTCGGTCCGGGCTCGATCGTCGGCAATCCGCTGGATGCGGGATTTGCCGCCGTGGTCGATCCGTCGGTCTATATCCAGTCGATCAAGATCATGATCGACGATCCCGACACCGACATCGTCGTCATCGACGCGGAGTTGCCGAAGGCGCCGCATGAACTGCGCGAACGCAATTTGCGCATCGTCAACGACATGGCCGGCAAGGCCGCCAAGCCCGTGATCTATATCAGCGCGATGTCGATTGGTTTTACGGAGTTCACCAAGGGGTTGCGCAAGTCGCTGCCGAACATCGCGGTGATGCAGGGCATGGACCGCGCGGTCGGCGCCATCAAATCGCTGATCGGGTACGCCTCCTTGCGCAAGGAAGTGCCGGACCTCCTGTCGAGCTCGAAAGCTTCCGCCCGCGCCCTGCTGGAGAAGACGCTTAAAGGCGCCAACGGCGCGGCGCTTGACGAGGTCGCGTCGAAAAGGCTGCTCAGGGCTTACGGCATCCCGGTATCAAAGGAAGAGATCGCCTCGAGCGCGGCCGACGCCGTGAAGATCGCCAAAAAGATTGGCTTTCCGGTCGTCGCCAAGGTCGTCAGCGCGGATATCCTGCACAAGTCGGATATCGGCGGCGTGGTGCTGAACCTCAACAGCGCAGCCGAGGTCAAGAAAGCCTTCAACGACATCACCGCGCGGGTGAAGAAGCTGAAGAACAAACCGAAACTCGAAGGCATCCTGATCGCCCAGCAGGTCAGGGCCGATCTTGAACTTGTGGTCGGCGCCTCGCTCGATCCCGAAATGGGGCCGGTGGTCTTGTTCGGCACCGGCGGTGTCGATATCGAATTGATGAAGGACGTGGCCCTCGCCGGCGCGCCGCTCGATGCGGACGAGGCCAAGCAATTGATCGGCCGCACCAAGGCCGGCGTGAAACTAAAGGGCTATCGCGGCAAGCCGGCGCTGCACGTGGCTTCGGCCGTCAAGGCAATTATCGGCCTGTCCAACCTGATGGCGGATGCGGAAAACCGCATCGCGTCGATCGATGTCAACCCCTTCCTGATCAATACCAAGACCGGCGTCGCCGTCGATGCCCTGATCGTTCTGAACAACGAAGCCGCAAAGAGCGCCGCCAACCATTGATGCGGGTATCAACCGATCGACTGGGGCGTGGACCCCCATCAAGCCTTTTCAACGTTTGGCAGATGCCTCGGCCGCGGCGCGGCGCGCAGCCGCTGCGGCTTCGGGGTGACGCCGGTAATAGTCGCATTCACCCGGCCGTGAAGCACGATCCAAGCCTTCCTGCATGGCAGCCTGACGCAGGCTCTCGTCTTTCGTGTCGATAATCGTTTGATCACCGATGAATGCGAGATAGGACTCGGCACTTGTGAGCGGAAGAATGCCAGCCTCGCTTGCGAGCACTTTGCAGCCCACTGCGAAGTAGAGCTCCTTGGTTCGGTGAAGGAACTTGTCGCGCTTCTCCAAATATTTCGCCTTGATTTTAGAGCGCAGGTTTGCAGCGGGCTGATCGGCTTGTTGTGCCCCGGCAGGCAGCGCCCCTGCGAGCAGTGCTACGACGATAAGGGCAATAGCGCCTCGAATGCGCATTTCAAGAGACCGAAGTCGATTGTTTCGCAACAAAGCTAGCCGCGCAAGGGCCTTCACGCGATGATGACGGGCCTGGCGGGCAAGTCAACGACCGCCAGAAGCGGGTCTCCAAGTCCCCGACGGGGCGATGCCGCGCAGCAGCTGACATTGAGCCGACGGCGTATTCGATCGCGCAGGCCCTGGTGTGGTGGTTCGGTAGTTCTCTTCATTATCGCTGCTAGTCCTTCAAGCGAACTTCTGAACCAAAACCGCACTGGAATCATAGATTTCTAGTATCCTTACGAATCCAAAGTTTTGGATTCGGGACACTAGGCCGAAGGTTGCAAGGGGTCGCTATTGGCAAAAGCAAACGGGAGCGGCTACGCTTGTCAGCTGAGGACCGGAGAATACCGGTCAAAACCAATAAGATGACTAAATAAGCAGAGCCACCTTTCCTGGGAGGACAACATGGCTATCTCGCAACGGCCCTGGTCGATCGATCGGCGGACCATTCTAAAATCCAGCGCCGCGATTGCTGCAGCGCAGTTTTCTTCCCCTTTTCTTATCAAGGCTCGAGGCGAAACGCCGGTGCGGATCGGGTTGGTCGATCCGCTGACGGGCGTCTATGCCGCGATCGCGCAGAACGAAGTGGTCGGAGCCAAATACGCGGTTGAAGAGATCAACAAGAAGGGCGGGATTCTGGGCCGCCCCGTCGAACTTCTGATCGAGGACTCGGCCAACGACGTCGGCACCGGCGTCCAGAAGACGCGCAAGCTGATCGAACGCGACCAGGTGAGCTTCATTGTCGGTGACGTGAATTCGGGCATCGCGATCGCGATGGCGCAGGTCACCAGCGAAAAGAAGGTGCTGCATATCGTCTCGGGCGGTCACACCGATCCGGTTACAGGCACGAGCTGCACGTGGAACGTGTTCCGCGTCTGCAACTCGACCACCATGGACGCCAACGCCATCGCCACCACGCTGATGGAGAAGTTCGGCAAGAAATGGTATTTCCTCACCCCCGACTACGCCTATGGACATTCGGTTCAGGCCGGCTTCGAAAAGGTCCTGAAAGCCGCGGGCGGCACCTCCGCCGGCTCGCTCGTCCCGCTCGGGACTCCGGACTATTCATCCTACCTGATCCAGGCCAAGGCTTACGGGCCGCAGGTTCTGATCAACGTGATGGGCGGCGGCGACCAGGTGTCGAGCCTCAAGCAATTCGTGCAGTTCGGCCTCGACAAGCAGATGGCGGTCGGCGGCGCGCTGTTCGAGCTGGAGAGCATCCGCGCCGTGCCCGATGGCGCGCGTGTCGGATGGTGGACCATGGAATGGTGGTGGGATCAGCCGGGCGTGCCGCATGTCGCGGAATTCAACACCGCGATCAAGAAGATTACGGGTAACGCGGCCACCGCGCGCAACTGGTTCGGCTTTGCCTCGATCCAGACGCTGGCGCTGATCGCCAATCAGGAGAAGACGCTCGACGCGCCAAAACTGGCGCACGCGCTTTCCGGTTTCAAATTGCCGCCGGAGGTTGCCCTGCAGCCGGGGGCACCGGAGTATCGCACTGGCGACCACGAATTGATGAGCACCGTATTCGTCGGCGAGGCGCATCCGCCGCAAGGCGATCCCGACAACATGTTCACAGTGAAGAACCCGGTGCCCGGCGAAAAGGCAGCCGGTCCGGTGGAGGCCACCGGCTGCAAGATCCAGTGGCCGGCCCCGGCCTGACACACAGGCGCGGCGAAACTTGGGACCGTCATTGCGAGTCAACGGGGCGCGCGCATTTCGCGCGACCCGTTGTCTCGCAATGACGACAAGAAGAAGCGCAACGAACCAGGGAGAAAACTCATGACGCACATTTTCAATTCGAAATTCGATCGTCGCACGCTGCTGAAGGGCGCGGCGACGCTCGGCGCATTTCAGGTGATGTCACCCTTCATCATCCGGGCTCGCGGCGAGACGCCGATCCGGATGGGCATGATCGATCCCCTGACCGGCGTCTACGCCGCACCGGCCGGCAACGAGGTGATGGGCGCCAAGCTCGCGGTCGAGCAAATGAACGCCAAGGGCGGCATTCTCGGACGTCAGGTCGAATTGCTGGTGGAGGATTCCGCCAACGACGTCGGCACCGGCGTGCAAAAGGCGCGCAAGCTGATCGAACGGGATCAGGTCAACTTCATTATCGGCGACGTCAACTCAGGGATAGCTGCCGCAATCGCCCAGGTCACCGCGGAAAAGAAGATCCTGCATATCGTATCCGGCGGCCACACCAATTCGATCACCGGCAAGGACTGCAAGTGGAACGTGTTCCGGGTCTGCAACACCACGCGGATGGAAGCCAACTCGGTATCCAGCGTGCTGTACAACAAGTACGGCAAGAAATGGCACTTCATCACGCCCGACTACGCCTTCGGCCACACGCTCTATGACGCCTGCACCGATGATTTGAAGAAACTCGGCGGCACCGTCACCGGCAACGAACTGACGCCGCTCGGCACCACGGATTTTTCCGCCTACCTGATCAAGGCGCGCGCTGCCAATCCGGACGTGATGATCCTGCTGGTGCAGGGCTCCGACATGATCAACTGCTTGAAGCAGGTGGTGCAGTTCGGCCTCGACAAGCAGATCCACGTGGCGGGAACCCAGCAGGAGCTGGAATCGCTGGCTTCGCTGCCGCCGGAGGCACGCATCGGCGTGTGGATGTTCGAATGGTACTGGAAGCAGCCGGGCGTTCCCGAGGTCGAAAAATTCGTCGCCGATATCCGCAAGGTCAACAAAGGCAATGTGCCGACCGCGCGGCACTGGTTCGGCTACACCTCCGCAATGACCTTTGCCCTGATTGCGAACAAGGAAAAGACCCTCGACGCGGTCAAGCTCGCGGCGGCGCTGGAGGATTTCGAACTGCCTGCCGATGTCAAGCTGCAGCCGAACAAGGTCTATTACCGCAAAGGCGATCATCAATTGATGACGTCCGCCTTTGTCGGCGAGGCGCAGTCAAAGGGCAAGGACGATCCGGAAGATCTCTACCGTGTCGATGAAGTCATCCCCGGCGACAAGACAGCGCCCGCGGTAAGCGAAACGGGTTGTAATGTTCAGTGGCCAGCCTAGGCTAAGTCCGCAAATTTCCTGGTCCGGGGTACCCATCCCGGATCAGGCCCAAGACTTCCTTGCCCAAGACTTTTCTCGTCCGAGACTTCCTTGCCCGTGACTTCCTCGCCCGTGACCTTCCACTCCGGTGAATGATGACGCAGCTTCTCCTGTTCAATGTCACTAACGGGCTCATCATCGGCGCCTTCTATGTGCTGATGGCGCTCGGCCTTTCGTTGATTCTCAATTTGAGTAACGTCATCAATTTCGCCCATGGCGGATTTCTCGTCATCGGCGGCTACATCGCCTACACGGTGACGCCTTATGTCGGCTTTTGGGGCGCACTGCTGCTGGCGCCGCCGTTGACCGCCATCATCGGGCTTTTGGTCGAGCGCGTGCTGATCCGCCCGCTCTACGGGCGCGATCCGCTCTACAGCCTGCTGTTGACGTTCGGCCTGGCCTTCATGATCGAGGACGGCACCCGCTTCATCTGGGGCCCTCAGGGCAAGCCGGTCACTATCCCGCCGTTTCTGGCGCAGCCCCTGAGCAACGATCTGTTCTTCATTACCGGCTATCGGCTGTTCATGGTCGCGGTGGTGATGATCGCGGTGGCGCTGTTGTTCCTGCTGTTGCGCTACACCCGCCTCGGCGTGCGCATCCGCGCCGGCACGCTCGATCTCGAGACGGTCGCTGCGCTCGGCATCAATGTCGGGATGCTGCGCTCGCTCAATTTTGCGGTCGGGATTTTTCTGGCGGGTCTTTCTGGCGTGCTCGCGGCAGGCCAACTGGGTCTTGAACCGACCATGGGCACCGGGCTCCTGATGCCGAGCTTCATCGCCATCATCGTCGGCGGTATCGGCAGCCTGCCCGGAACATTGGTGGGCGGCCTCTTGATCGGCGTGGCGTCAGGCGTCACGGCGGTGTTTTTGCCGGCGGCCAGCGAGGCCGTGATCTACGTCATGATGGCGGTGATATTGCTGACGCGGCCGCGCGGATTGTTCGGCGAAGAAGGAATGATGAGTTGAACGCCGAACAAACCCGCAAGCTAGCCGTGCTGGTGGCGATCTGGGCGGCGCTATTGCTCGCGCCCTACTGGATGGTGCCGCTCGGCGGCTATACCGCGCTCGCCACCCGCGTGCTGGTGCTGGGCCTTGCCGCGATGTCGCTGAATTTCCTGCTGGGATTTACCGGCGTGTTGTCCTTCGGCCACGCCGCCTATTTCGGCCTTGGCGCCTACGGCGCCGGCCTGACGCTGAAATTCCTCGCGCTCTCCACGCCGCTGGCCCTCATCGCCGGCATGCTGCTCGGCGGCCTTTGCGGTGCGATCCTTGGGCTACTGATCGTGCGGCGGCGCGGCGTCTATTTCGCCATGGTAACGATCGCGTTCGGGCAGGTGTTCTATTACATAGCCTTCCAATGGAGCTCGTTGACCGGCGGCGACGACGGACTGCGCGGTTTCGCCCGTCAGCCGATCGATCTCGGCGCCTTCAAGCTCGACATTCTCACCGACGCCAACAGCTTCTACTACTTCGTGTTGTTCTGCTTTGCGCTGGCCGTCGGCGCCATGGGATTCATTCTGCGCTCGCCGTTCGGCCGCACCATGATCGCGATCCGCGAGAATGAGCGCCGCTCCCGCTTCCTCGGCATTCCGGTGGAGCGCCACATCTGGATCGCATTCACGCTGTCCTGTTTCTTCATGGGCTTTGCCGGCGCGCTCTATGCGCTGGTCAACAATTTCGCCGATCCGCGCGGCCTGCATTACAGCCAGTCCGGTGATTTCGTCATGATGGCGGTGATGGGCGGCATGCGCTCTTTCTGGGGCCCGCTATTGGGCGCCGCCGTGTTCGTGGTGCTGCAGGATTATCTGTCCAGCGTCACCGTGAACTGGATGTCGTTCGTCGGCCTGTTGTTCGTGCTGGTGGTGCTGTTCTTCCCGCGCGGGCTGCTCGGCTTTTTCCAACGGAGCAAGGCGTGAACGTCCTCGAGATCAACAATGTCAGCAAGCGTTTCGGCAATCTGGTCGCGGTACGCGACGTCTCGCTGACGGTAGCGCCCGGCGAATTGTGCGCAATCATCGGGCCGAACGGCGCCGGCAAGACCACCTTTTTCAACCTGATCAGCGGATATTTTCCGCCAACCTCGGGCAGCATCATCTTCGACGGCCAGGACATCACCAAGCTCGCGACCCATCAGCGCGTCAGCCGCGGCATGGCGCGAACCTTTCAGATCACCGAGATCTTTCCGGAACTTAACGTGTTCGAAAATGTCCGCATCGCCGCTGAAGTGGCGAGCGGCTACCGGCTGCGGCCCTGGCTCAACCGCGCCGAGGCGGCAAAGGTCCACCATCACGTCGAAGCGATGCTCAAGCTGGTGGCGCTGGGGACCAAGACCGACCGGCTGGTCGGCGAGCTCTCGCATGGCGACCAGCGCGCCGCCGAAATCGCCATGGCGCTGGCGCTGCAGCCGCATCTTCTGCTGCTCGACGAGCCGACCGCCGGGATGGGCGACCAGGAGACCTACCAGATCACCCAGCTGATCCGCCGGCTGCACCGCGATAGCAACTACACCATCGTGCTGATCGAGCACGACATGCGCGTGGTGTTTCATCTCGCCGACCGCATCTGCGTGCTCGATCAGGGCAAAATGCTGGCGCAGGGCACGCCGCAGGAGATCGCCGCCAACGAGGCCGTTCAGGCCGCCTATCTAGGCAATGCCGCATGATTTCAGCGCTGACAGCCGAAGGCCTGCACACTTACTACGGCAAGAGCCATATCCTGCACGGGGTCAGCCTGGAGGTCGCCGAAGGCAAGATCACCGCGCTGCTCGGGCGCAACGGCGCCGGCAAGACCACGACGCTGCGCAGCCTGATGGGGCTAACGCCGGCGCGCGAAGGCAGGATCACGATCTTCGGCAAGGACACCACGCATTGGCCGACCTTCCGCATCGCAGCAGCGGGCGTCGGCTATGTGCCCGAGGGACGGCGCATCTTCGCCAATCTCAGCGTCGAGGAAAATCTCAAGGTTCCGCTCGAGCGCGATGGCCCATGGACCATCCCCCGTATTTACCAACTTTTCCCGCGCCTTGCGGAGCGCAAGCAAAATCGCGGCCGCCAGCTCTCCGGCGGCGAGCAGGAGATGCTATCGATCGCGCGTGCGCTGTTGCTCAATCCCCGGCTGCTGATCCTCGACGAGCCGTCGCAAGGGCTGGCGCCGCTGATCGTCCGCGAGGTGTTTCGCATCGTGCAGCAGATGAAGGCCGAGGGGATTTCGGTGCTGCTGGTCGAACAGAATGCGCGGATGAGCCTCGAAATCGCCGACGATGCCTACGTGCTGGACGACGGCGCCGTGGTCTATTCGGGGACCGCGCGCGAACTCGCCGCCGACGACGCCCGCGTCCGGGCGCTGGCCGGCGCCAGCGCCGAGGAATGGACGCTGACGTGAGCACGTCATTCCGGGGCGATGCGCCAGCATCGAGCCCGGAATCTCGAGATTCCGGGTCTGGTGCTAACGCACCATCCCGGAATGACGGAGACTACATTTCACGCCCGATACGCGGTCTTGCCGGTGCCGCGATAAAGCACCTTGACTTGCTCTTCCGAGACCATTTTGTGAAATGCTATGGCTTCCGGCTCGAGGTCGCGCTTGGGCACATGCGCCGGTTCGAAATTGCGATAGCTGTCCTTGCCGCGCACCAGCGTGGCCCAATCCCGTTGACCCACGGCCTGCTTGAGGTGGGTCGGGATATAGCGGATGGCGAGCCCGATGCGTCGTTCATCGGAGCGGTTCGGCTCCGATCCGTGGAACAGCAGCACGTGGTGCAGCGAGGCCTGGCCCGGCTTCAATTCGACATGCACGGCTTGCGCCTCATCGACTTCGACCGCGATCTCCTGGCCGCGGGTCAAGAGATTGTTCCGGTCGAACGTGTCCTCGTGCTTGACGGGCTGCTTGTGCGTTCCCCCAATGAACTTCATGCATCCCGAAATTTTATTGGCCGGCGATATTGCGATCCATGCAGTGGCGACGTCGGAGGAACTCAAGCCCCAATAGGTGGCGTCCTGATGCCACGACACGAAGCCGGGATCACGAGCCTCCTTGATGAAGAAACTGGTATTCCAGCACAGGATATTCGGCCCCAGCAGGTCTTCGACGGCGTCCAGGATCTTGGGATGGCGGACCATCTCGTCGATCCAGGTGAACAGCACGTGGCTGCGATGGCGCATCTCGCCCTTGATCGGGCCTCCGCTTGAGGCTTCATAGTCCTCAAGCTTGCGCCGAAACCCCTCCACTTCACTGGTGTTCAGCGCATCGACCGGAAAATGGTAGCCGCGGTCGCGATAGAGGGCGATCTGCTCCTCGTTCAGCAATTTGGGCACTTGGTCTTCCTCCATTGCGCCTGATTTGCTTTGCGCAGAGCTCGGAGGGAAGCGTGGCGCTGGCGCCCGGCGCTGTCAAGCAGCGGCAATCGCACGCAGTATATGCCTTTTTTTCGCATGGCTTTGCCCATACAATCAGGGCATGCGGGCCACCAACCTGATGATCGGAACCACGACGCTCGCGGTGATCGCCGCGGGGTTCATCGGCTTTCTCACCATCCAGAAAATCCGCAGCGTGCGGCAGCAAGGCCCGCTTCGCATCGTGTTCGACGGCGGCTCCGCGAGCGGATTGCGCAAGGGGGGCGCCGTGAATTTCGACGGCATCCAGGCCGGCGAGATCAGGTCCATCAAGCTTGAGAATCCGCGCAAGATCGTAGCCGAGGTCGTGCTGGATGGCAGCGCGCCGATCCGGAAAGACACCGTCGTCGGTATCGAATTCCTGGGCCTGACCGGCGTCGCCGCGATTTCGCTGGTCGGCGGCGCTTCGACGGCCCCCCCACCGCCGCTCGATGAGGACGGCGTTCCGATCCTGACCGCCGACCTTCGCGACGTCGAGTCAATTCGCGATTCGCTACATAATGTCGACCGGCTTCTGGTCAACAACGGGACGACAATCAGAGACGGGTTGCTCTCGTTCGAGACCTATACCGCCTCGTTGAAGAGCAAGGGCGAGGCGATCGACAGAATTTTGGCCAAAGCCGACGATGCCTTCGCCGGCATCGACAATGTCTTTGCCAAAATCGACGACGTCATGCCCGGTATTGCCAATGGTCAAGCCGATGACCTGCTGCAGAAGGTACAGACAATTCACGAGCTAGCCGAAAGCTTCAACAAGCGCTCGGCCAATTTGATGGAAGAAGGCCGGCGTACGCTCGCCGACGTCAGCCAGGCCGCCGGCCGGATGGCCGGCAAATTCGGCGCTGCGGGCGAGGCCGCTGCCCCGGCGCCGCCGCGAAAGCCGCTGCAGAAGCGGCATTGACGGCGCCGGCGAACGCCAAAACTTGATGGCCGGACTTCAAGCGTAGACGAAAGCGGCGTCCGCAAGATCGATCGCCGGAAACTGATCCTTCTCCGCCCAGTAATCCTGGCTGTGCTGCCATTCCGGCTTGTCGCCACGCTTCGGCAACAGGTGCATGTCGCGCATCAAATAATTCGGATTGAAATTCTCAGGATCGATCCAGGACAATAGCGGCATGTTGTGATCTTCGGGCCGCAGCGCCGGCACGACCTTCCTGGCGCCGGTCTCCTTCATATGTCTGAGCAGGCGGCAGACGAAGTCCGCGACGAGATCGGTGCGCAGCGTCCAGCTCGCGCGGAAATATCCGAACACCCAGACCATGTTCGGGATGCCCGTGAACATCATGCCGCGATAGGTGACGCTCTCGGCGAAATCGAGCGGCCTGCCGTCGATGGTGAAATCGATGTCGCCGAGCACATTGAGGTTGAACCCGGTTGCGGTGACGATGATGTCGGCGTCGAGCGCTTGGCCGGATTTCAGCAAGATGCCATTTTCGGTAAACCGATCGATCTCGTCGGTGACGACGGAAGCCCTGCCGCTCTTGATGCTCTGGAACAAATCGGCATCGGGCACGAACGCGATGCGCTGCCGCCACGGCCGATAGCGCGGCGTGAAATGCGTGGCGATATCGTAATCGGGGCCGAGCACGGCGCTGATGCCGCCAAGCAGCTCCTGCTTGACCGCTTCCGGTTCGCTAAAGGAGCGGCGGGTGAATGTGTCCTGATCGAACAAGATCTTGCGCCGCACGATCTCGTGGATCCATTCCTCGCTGACCTGCAACTGCCGCAGCGTCTCGGCGAGCTCGATGGCGTTGCGTCCGGTCCTGAAATAGGTCGGCGAGCGCTGCAGCATCGTGACGTGCTCGCATCTATCCGCGATCGCCGGGATCAGCGTCGCCGCGGTCGCACCCGACCCGATCACAACTACCTTTTGGCCTTCGATGTCGAGATCGTCGGGCCAGCGCTGCGGGTGAACGATGCGGCCCTTGAAGGCTTCGATCCCCCGCCATTCCGGGGTGTAGCCCTCCGAATGCCGGTAGTAGCCCTGGCACATCCACAAGAAATTTGCGGTGAAGGTCTTGGCCTCGCCGCCGTCGAGCTTGACGGCTTCGACGGTCCAAAGATTGGTTTCGCTCGACCAGCTCGCCGAGGAAATCCTGTGCCGGTAGCGGATATGCTTGGCGAGTTCGTTTTCGGCGATGACCTCACCCATGTAGGCGCGGATCTCCGCCGCGGTCGCGATCGGCGGACCGGTCCAGGGCTTGAAGCTGTAGCCGAAGGTGTGAAGGTCGCTGTCGGAACGGATGCCCGGATATTTGTGAGTCCACCAGGTGCCGCCAAACGTCTCCTGCTCTTCCAGCACGACGAATGACGTGCCCGGCAGTTGCTTAGTCAGATGATAGGCACTGCCGACCCCGGAAATGCCGGCGCCCACGATCAGGACGTCGAAATGTTCTGCGGCCTGGCGGGTGGAAACATTGCGGACGGTGACGTTCATCGCGGCTTTCTTGTTTGCTGATTTCACCTCCTATTCACCCGCGCCCGCGGCGGACGTCAACCCTGCCAAATCACAGAGCCGATCCCCATTGCCGCGCGGTCTGCAAAATCCAGTCTCGGTAAAGTGTTAGTGGCGTGACGCCGGTCAGCCCGCCGCAACCGGCGCTGCCGTTCGGCCCGGTCGACCAGCTAATGACCCCGATGATGACGGGACCGGATGGCTGGTCCTCGAACACCGGCCCACCGGAATCGCCGGTACATGCGCCGAGCCCTGCCTGTGCGCCCTGCCCGAGGGCATCGACCAGGCGGATTTGCAACGTGCCGGGCTTGCCGGTCGCAATCAGATCGGCGGCGCGGACAATGCCGCCGCTCTTGCCGTCGCCGCGCACGGTCACGCCGATGCCGGCGATGGTGAATTTCGCGCCCGGGACAATCGGAAGCTGCGGCGCGCCGAGCGCGGCGCTTTTTTCCTTTGCCGGAGAGCTGAGCTGCAACAGCGCGACGTCGGCGGTGGCGCGGTGCGCCAGCATGGTTTGCATGTTGAATTGCGGATGCGTGGCAACATTTTTCACGTCCTGCAATCGCGGCTGGCGGTTCGCGCCATACTCCACGATCTTGTATTCGGCGCCTCCCTGCACGCAATGCGCCACCGTCAATACCAGCGTCGGCGCGATCAGCGCACCCGAGCAGAAATTACCGCGCGAGCCGACAATGCTGACGATGGTGCGGCCGATGCCGTCGGCCGACGGGGCCGCGCCGCCGACGATGGCGTCCGCGGGCATGGCGAGAAGCAGCAGACCTGCAACAATCAGGGACGGGATTTTTATCCGCGCAGCAATAACCTGTGCCGCGGCAATCGCCAAACCTTTATCCATCCACCGCCTCAATCGGATCGCCATTCGGCATTTCTGGAGTACGACACGATACCCGTCGCAATCTTCGAAGGTGACGCCGTTCCTGTCCCAATACGGATTGCAGGAACGAACCGGAGCATAGCCGTGCCGGTGCATGCGCGCGACCGCGCCATCCCAATCCACACGATCGGGAATGTAAAAAACCACGAGGTTATCTTCGGTCGGGGCTCTGCCGACAGCGTACCCGTGCGCGCGGGTGAACTCGAAGTGATATGCCTCGCCAGGCCGACCAAGCATGACGCCGTCAAACCCGTCATGGTTTTCGAAGCGATAAAGCTCCCGCAGACCCAGCCCTTCCCGGTAGAAGTGAATGATCTTGCCAAGACCGCTGGTGGGTCGGGCGATGCGAAGTACGGTCGAGCGCTGCATCGTTAAATTCCTCTTCGGGTTCTCCGTCGCAGATCCAGTCAGCCGACGAGATTCTTACCGCTTATGACTCCACCAGGTAAGCGGGCCGGATCGCCTGTTGCGGAATGATTTCCTCCCGGCGCCGGGCCTCCGCGAATTTTTTGCGTGCGCGGGCGAGACGCGACATCACGGTGCCGATCGGCAGCTCCGCGACTTCAGCAATCTGGCGGTAGGAGAGCCCCTCAAGTTCGCGCAACACCAGCATTTCGCGCAGCGATCGCGGCAACGTGTCGATCACGATACGGACCATATTCGGTTCTGTCTTGCGCAGCAGCGCTGCTTCGGGAGAGTCCTCGCCCGAGGGCCCATTCTCGATCGAAAACCCTTCGGAATCGTCCGGCCGATGCACATCGACTTCCACCCGCGCCCTTCGCCGGCGCTGGATGACCCAATCACGAGAGCAATTGCGCACGATGGCAAAGACCCAGGCGCGCGCGCCGCGTCCCTGGTAACCGTGATATCCCCGATAGGCGCGAAGAAACGCTTCCTGGACGATGTCCTGCGCCGCATCGTCGTCGCGGCTGAGATAGCGCGCAAAGCTATACGCGGCGTCCATCTCGGGCATGATGTTCTGACGAAAACCTGCGCGTGGATCGTCAACGATCGTCAATCGGCTTTGCATCGGCGCGCGCCCCAAGGTCTGATGCCCGAAATGCTCAGCGTGCCTCGACGCTTGCTCGCGCGGCGAACCACCATTGCAAACAAGCTCAATGTGTGTGATTGGGAACGCGTACTGCTTTCAATGGACTGTCAGTACTATCTTGCTGGAAACCAGGTCCCCAAAAAACTCTCATAGAATCAAATAATTCCGGGAGTTTATCCCCTGTGAACGCGCAGCCATTTACTCCGGTTTTGGCGTGCGGCAAGTCGGTCAATCTTCGTCACGCGCAGGTTTGCCATGGCGCAAGCCACACAAGCTTTCAAGCGTTTGAAGTTTGGGGTTTTCGAAGCCGATTTTCGGACTGGCGAACTCACCAAGCATGGCAGGCGCGTCAGGTTGCAAGAGCAGCCATTTCAATTGCTGGCGATGCTGCTCGATCAACCCGGAGAGCTGGTGACCCGGGAGGAGCTGCACCGCAAGCTTTGGCCGCAGACGATCGTCGATTTCGATCACGGCCTCAACAAGGCGATCAGCAAGATCCGCGAGGCGCTCGGAGATTCGGCAGAGAATCCCCGTTTCATCGAGACGGTCGCCCGTCGCGGCTACCGGTTTCTGGCCGACGTCGCGGTCGTCTACGACGAGCCGGCGCAGCAAACTGACGCCGGCGCATCGGAGGGAGCGCCGTCTCGCGCGCTGGTCTTGAAGTTCTTCGGTTTCGCGGCCGCCCTTATTCTTGCAATCTACCTGTCGTGGAGCTTCTACCCGTGGCGGCAGTCGCTGCCGCCGATCCACTCCCTCGCGGTGCTGCCGCTGAAAAACCTTTCCGGCGACGCTTCGCAGGATTATTTCGCCGATGGCATGACCGACGAGTTGATTGCGTATCTGGGCCAGATCCGTGCGCTGCGCGTCATCTCCCGCACATCGGCGATGACCTACAAGAACGGCCACAAGCCCCCTGCCGAAATCGCCCGTGAGCTGAACGTCGAGGCCGTGGTGGAAGGCAGCGTGGTGATGGGACAGACCAGCGAGGCAATTCTCAAGCTAAAAAAAGCGAAAAGCCTTGATACTCTTTCCCTGATCATCGGCGCCGATCTGGTAGACATCTTGTGCGTCGCGCATCAGTTCGACGAATCGGTGCAGGAAGGCAAGAGAGCGCTGGAGATCGATCCGAGCTTTGCCGTCGCCCGCTATGTACTGGGCCAGGCGTACGAGCAAAAGCACATGCAAGACGAAGCCATTGCCGAAATTCAGCGGGCGATCGAGATCTCCGGGCACAGCAGCGTTTTCGACTCCGGTCTGGCGCACGCCTATGCCATCTCGGGACGACAGCAAGAGGCGACAACCATTGCAAAGGATTTGGAATCCCGGAACGATCAAAATCCCTCAGCCGAGGCCAACATCGCCTTGATCTATGTAGGGCTCGGCGACCGGGACCAGGCCATGACCTGGCTGAACAAGGCCTATGAAGCGCGATTCAACCCCTCGATCCTGCTGCGACCGTTTTTCGACCCTCTACGATCCGATCCCCGATTCAAGGATCTGTTGCGCCGGATCGGCCTGCCGAACTGACGGTTGAAAAATCCCTACACGATAACAAAGCCGATGAGGAATTGATGATCGAGGCGGTGATCTGGGATTTCGGCGGGGTATTGACATCATCGCCATTCGAGGCGTTTGCACGATTTGAGACCGAGCGCGGATTGCCGGCCGATATCATCCGGCGCACCAATGCCGCCAACCATCTGGAAAATGCCTGGGCGAAATTCGAGCGCGCCGAGGTCGATATCGAGGCGTTCGACCGATTATTCGCAACTGAATCGCTTGCGCTGGGCGCGGAAGTTCGCGGCAAGGATATCTTGCCGCTGCTCTCCGGCGATTTGCGGCCCGAGATGGTCACCGCACTCAAGCGCGTCAAGGCGAGATTCAAGACCGGCTGCATCACCAACAACCTTCCTGCGAACGCCATCGGCAGCGCCAGCGGGCGCACGCTCTACATCGCGGAGGTGATGGCGCTGTTCGATCACGTCATCGAATCCGCCAAGATCGGCTTGCGCAAGCCCGATCCGCGCATCTACCGGATGATGGTGGAAGTGCTCAACGTCGATCCCAAGGCGTGCGTCTATCTCGACGATCTCGGCGTCAACCTGAAGCCGGCGCGCGCGATGGGCATGACCACGATCAAGGTGGCGAGCGCGGCGCAGGCGATTGCCGAGCTCGAGGCGGCAACGGGGCTAAAGCTGCGATAGTCGCCGGCGCAAATTGTCATACCAGACATTGAACTTGCATCATCGGAACAGACACGAGGAAGTCGGACGCCCGGCCGCGATCGAAAGTTTCCGCGATCTAATGCATGGGGACGTGGTGTCGGACCAGAGCGACGATCTTGTGTCGCGGGTAAAGAGCGCCTGAGTTGCGATAGGGCCCGCGCGAGCGCCGGCATGCCGCGCTATTCCGCCGCCGCCGTGATCCGTTCGGGAAACGCGACCGATAGCGCGTCGCGATCGGCTCTGAGCACGCCGCGTTCGGTGATCAGCCCGGTGACCAGCCGCGCCGGCGTGATGTCGAACGCATAGTTCGCAACCGGCGAACCCTCGGGCACGACCCGCACCGTCTCGATACGACCGTCCGCGGTGCGGCCGGTGATGTCGGTGACTTCCTCGGCGCCGCGCTGCTCGATCGGAATCTGGCCGATTCCGTCGGCGACGCTGAAATCAATGGTCGGTGAAGGCAGCGCGACATAGAACGGTACGCCATTGTCATGCGCCGCGAGCGCTTTCAAATAAGTGCCGATCTTGTTGCAGACGTCGCCATTGGCCGCAACCCGGTCGGTGCCGACGATCACGAGATCGACCATGCCATGCTGCATCAGATGGCCCCCGGTATTGTCGGGGATGACGGTATGCGGCACGCCGTGGTGGCCTAACTCCCACGCCGTCAGCGAGGCGCCCTGGTTGCGCGGCCTTGTCTCGTCGACCCAGACATGGACCCTATGGCCGCCATCATGCGCCAGATAGATCGGCGCCGTCGCCGTGCCCCAATCAACGGTGGCGAGCCAGCCTGCATTGCAATGGGTCAGCACATTGACCGGCTCGCCCGGCTGCTTCTTTGCGGCGATCGCCTCGATCAGGGCGAGACCGTTTTGGCCGATGCCCCGGTTGATGTCGATATCCTGCTCGGCAATGTCAGCGGCGCGGTTATAGGCTGCGGCCGCGCGCGCCGATGGCGGCAGCGATTGCACCACGATGCGCATCTCGTCCAGCGCCCATTTCAGATTGATCGCCGTCGGCCGCGTCGCGATCAGCAAATGATAAGCGCGATCGATCGCGGCATCCGAGGCATGGGCCCGCATCGCCAGCGCCATCCCGTAGGCCGCGGTCGCGCCGATCAGCGGCGCGCCGCGCACCAGCATCGAGCGGATCGCATCGGCCGCGGCCTCGACGGTCGCAAGCTGCGCGATGACGAATTGATGCGGCAGTCTGCGCTGGTCGATCGCGCCGACCGTCCAGCCGTCCGGCTCGAGCCAAATGCTGCGGAAGTGTTTGCCGTCGACTCGCATGACGCACTATTCTAGCTTAAACTTCAGCCGCGCAGCACCCTCCCGGCCACCGCGTCGAGCTTTTTCAATAGTTCCAAGTCGCGCGCCTCGGGCGCGGTGATCAGGGCGGTATCAAGCGCACGGTCCGAGCCGATCGGACACGGCTCGTGTTCCCTCGGAAAATCCTTGGCCAGCCGCGCCACCAGGCCCTTTGCCTTGTCGGCGTTTGAGGTCAGCACCCGGACGATATCCTGGACGGTGACGGCATCATGGTCAGGATGCCAGCAATCGAAATCGGTCACCATCGCGACCGTCGCGTAGCAGATCTCCGCCTCGCGGGCGAGCTTGGCTTCCGGCATATTGGTCATGCCGATCACGGAATAACCCAGGTTCTTGTAGGTCGTGCTTTCGGCATAGCTCGAGAATTGCGGACCTTCGATGCAGACATAGGTACCGCCGTGCGCGATCGCGAGGCCCTCGGCGTCGGCCGCTTCGGCAACATGGGCGCGCAGCCGCGGCGACACCGGATGCGCCATCGACACATGGGCGACGCAGCCTCTGCCGAAAAACGAACTCTCGCGCTTGTGGGTGCGGTCGACCAACTGGTCGACCAGCACGAAGGTGCCGGGCGGCATCTCGTGCTTGAACGACCCGCAAGCCGACAGCGAAATCAGATCGGTGACGCCGGCGCGCTTCAGCACGTCGATATTGGCGCGATAATTGATGTCGGAAGGTGATAGCACGTGGCCCCTGCCGTGGCGCGGCAGAAACACGATCGGAAGCCCAGCGACGATGCCGTGACGCACCGGCGCCGAAGGCTCGCCCCAGGGGCTTTTGATCACCCCCTCGCGCGAATTCTCAAGGCCCGGCAGATCGTAGATGCCGGAGCCGCCGATGATACCCAGCACCGCTTTCGCCATATCCGCTCCACCGCATCCGTTCGTAGCCCGCGCCCAGGCGCAAACGGGTTCACCCATCGCTCGCTTTCAGAGCTATGCCAGTTTTGTAGGGGATTTGAAACGGTAATACCGATTTGGAATCAGGCTGCCGGCGCGCCCTGATGCGAGCGAGCGGCCGATGGCACGAGCGGATATGTCACGCCGCAACGAGTGACCAGAACGGAACGCGCGTGATTTCGTATCTACAGCTCGACCATATCGAAGTCGCTCTTGGCCGTACCGCATACCGGACAGATCCAGTCGTCTGGAATGTCGGCCCAGCGGGTGCCGGGCGCCAGGCCCTCGTCGGGGTCACCCTTTGTCTCGTCATAGATGTAGCCGCAGGTCCGGCACTGCCAGGATTTATAGGACTCGTCGCTCATCGGGATCGTCCGTGTTCGGGAGCCTTTGCGGCGTGGCGCACAGGCCATCTTACTTGTTCGACATGAAGCAGACAAACTGTCAATATCGGGGGATGGTGATCGATTGAGGGTCGGTAGACCACCCTTGCAATATGCCTTGCCGTTTGCCTTGGTTAGCCGGAACCGTGATGCCGCTCGATCCGCTTGCAAAACGTCTTCTTGCCATGATGGCCATGGCCTCGACCGGTGAACGAGCGAGGCCGACCACGGATGAGCGCCGTCAGTCGCTGGTGAAATTGATGCAGTTCGCACGATCGGATGCGATGGTGACAACCATCGACGGCGTATTCCCCGGTCCGGCCGGTGATCTTTCTTACCGCTTGTACACGCCGGCACAGGATGAGGACGAGCAGCTGCCGGGCTTCGTGTTCTTTCATGGCGGCGGCATGGTCGCCGGCAGCATCGACAGCCATGACCGTATCGCCGCGGCACTTGCGGAGGCAACCGGCTGCCGCCTGATATCGGTCGGCTATCGACTGGCGCCCGAGCATCAATTCCCCGCCGCGGTGGAGGATGCGATCGCGGCGACCGAGTTCGTGTCCCGGCATGCTGCTTCGCTCGGTATCAACGCAGCAAAGCTCGTCGTGGGCGGCGATTCCGCGGGCGCAACGCTCGCCGCCGTGGTGTGCCAGCACGCGCTGCGCAGCGGCGCGCCTACCATCCTGGCGCAGTGCCTGATCTGCCCGGTCCTGGATTTCGAGGAGACGTCGCCGTCGCGCGAGGCGTTTGCCGAGAATTACCTGATCGACCGGCTCACGCTCGAAGCCGATCTTGCCGACTATCTGCCGGAGGCAATAGACCCTGCCGATCCCAGGGTCTCGCCGCTGCGGTCAACAAGATTAACCGGGCTGCCGGCGGCGATTATCCATACCGCCGAGTTCGATCCGATGCGCGATGAAGGCAACGCCTACGCCAGCAAGCTGTTGGCAGCCGGCGTCAACGTCGAGCACATTTGCCACGACGGCATGATTCATAATTTCCACGCCATGGGTGCGTTCCTGCCGCAGGCGAGATTGGTCCTGCTTCAGATTGGCGAGCAAATCAGGCGCACGCTTGAGTGATCAATGGCGCGACCCAGGGCGTAAGCGGCTCCAGTTCGCACGAAAAAAACAATCGAACCTGTCGAACGGTTGCGAATCTGGAATAGACTTGGCCTTGACCGCCCTCGCCTAGCGCCCGCGCAAGCTCCCACCCGGACAAGCTGAACCCATGTCTGTTCCCGCCATGGCCACATCCCCAAAAGGCGGGACCGGCGACCGTGACGCCCTTTCCGTCCTCAATTCCGTGTTCGGCGTTGCTGTCTTCCGGGGCGCGCAGGAAGCGATCGTCAAGCATGTCACAGACGGCGGTAATTGCCTGGTGCTGATGCCGACCGGCGGCGGCAAGTCGCTCTGCTATCAATTGCCGGCGCTGTTGCGGCCTGGCTGCGGCATCGTCGTCTCGCCGCTGATCGCGCTGATGCGGGATCAGGTCGCAGGGTTGATGGAGGCGGGCGTCAATGCGGCGGTATTGAATTCGACGCTGTCCTTTGAGGAAGCCTCTGCAGTCGAGCGGCGGCTTCTCGCCGGCGACCTCGACCTGCTCTATGTCGCGCCGGAGCGGCTCCTCACGGAGCGCTGCCTCGCCTTGCTCGATCAGGTCGCAATCGCGCTGTTTGCGATCGACGAGGCGCATTGCGTGTCGCAATGGGGGCACGACTTCCGCCCCGAATATATCGGCCTGTCCCAGATAGCGGAGCGTTTTCCCGGCGTGCCGCGAGTAGCGCTCACGGCGACCGCGGACGAAGCCACGCGAAAGGAGATCGTCGATCGCCTTGGGCTTTCAGGTGCGCCGAGTTTTGTGGCGAGTTTCGATCGCCCGAACATCAGATATGAAATCGTCGACAAGCAGAATGCGCAAACCCAACTCAAGGCGTTCATTGCCGAGCGCCACGCCGGCGACGCCGGCATCGTCTATTGCCTGTCGCGCGCCAAGGTCGAGGACACCGCGGCCGTGCTGGTAGCGGCCGGCATAAAATCGCTGCCGTATCACGCCGGACTCGACGCCGCCACGCGCGCCAGCCATCAGGACCGCTTCCTCAACGAGGACGGCGTCGTGATCGTCGCCACCATCGCGTTCGGCATGGGCATCGACAAGCCCGATGTGCGCTTCGTGGCGCATCTCGACCTGCCGAAAAGCATCGAGGCCTACTATCAGGAAACCGGGCGCGCGGGGCGCGACGGCAAGCCGGCCAGCGCCTGGATGGCCTATGGCCTGTCCGATATCGTGCAGCAGCGGCGCATGATCGACGAATCCTCCGGATCGGAAACGTTCAAGCGGGTGTCGATCAACAAGCTCGATGCGCTTGTCGCTCTCGCCGAGACCGCGAGCTGCCGGCGCAGCCGCCTGCTCGGATATTTCGGCGAGACGCTTGGCGTCGCCAGTTGCGGCAATTGCGACAACTGCCTGTTACCGCCGCGCCTCCGCGACGGCAAGGTCGCCGCCCAAAAACTGTTGTCCTGCGCCTATCGCACCGGGCAGCGTTTCGGCGCCATGCACCTGATCGATGTTCTGATCGGCCGCATGACCGAACGCGTCAAGCAGTTCGATCATGACAAGCTCTCAGTATTTGGCATCGGCCGCGAGCTCAATGAAAAACAGTGGCGCGCCGTGGTGCGCCAGCTGGTGGCGATGGGCTGTCTCCGATCCGACAGCGAGGCCTTTGGCGCATTGAAGCTGACCGAGACCGCGCGCGGCGTCTTGAAGGGCGAGACCGAGGTGTGGCTACGCGAGGCGCCTGCCACCTCGCGCAACCGCGCGATCAGAGCCAAATCAAGACGCGGCGATCTCGCGTCCCCGCCGGCCGGCGGCGGAGCCGTCAATTCCGCCCTGCACACCACGCTCAGGGGCTGGCGCTCCGAGATCGCGCGCAAGCGCGGCGTGCCGGCCTATGTCGTGCTGCACAACTCCACGATCGACGGCATCGCGAACGTCCGCCCAACGACGCTCGGAGAACTTCGCAACATTTCCGGCATCGGCGACAAAAAGCTCGAACATTACGGCGACGAACTGATCGCACTGGTGAAGGCTAGTCGCACTGAGGCGTGAGCGAAGGCGGGCGACCGAGGGCGATCTGGGTTGAAGGGCAACCTTGCTGCCCACCCGGCAGCCCGCGCAGAATCTTTGGAACTAGGTTCGAAAGTCGATACTGCGCAGGATAATGCCGGGAGGGGTTCCTTCCAGCTCCCTTGCGAGGAACTTGCGCGCGGCACACTCTTCGATCCGGTCGCGAAGCCTCATAAACTGCGCTTCGCGCTCGTTTGCCTTGCTCCGGCTGACGCTTTCCATGCTGTCCAGGGCGGAGGTGCTGATAGCGCAGGGGATCTCCTTCTCGCCCTCGATCATCGAAAACAGGATGACCATCCGTTCAAATTCGTAACCGTGAAAGCTACCCCGTGTAAGTGCCATGACTTGTCCTCCTGCCGAAGCAGTCCTGACCACGCGAGAGGCCTTGACCGCCCAGATGCTCAAGTAACTCTCGAGCCTCGCGATGCCTTTTCCGGCGGATCGATCTCGGCGATCTTGCGCAGGCAATCGGCTTCGGATTCATGAGGCCCGGAGACAAACGTTCCGCTGACTTTCGTGCTGTACCAGCCCGATACGACGCCGAGCCGCAGCAATTCTTCGGTTTTGACGTGACGCGGTGAAAGATTTTGCATGTGTCTGCTTTCCAGTGAGCGCCCCGAAAAACCCGGGCGCGAGAAGCTACGCGGCTGATCTACGAGCGACGGTCCGCTCAACTCTCTCCTGAGAGCCGGGCAAAATCTGCAAGCACCGCCGCGACCACATCACGATGGTGAGTATCATCCGGCGCGAGGCCGGCGGCGTACAGATTCAGGACGTAGCGCGCCTTGGCGGCCGCCTCCGGCCATGACGCGGCGGCAACCGTGAGAAGGTGGCTCTCGAGGGTGGCCTGCTGGTCGCGCAAATCCCTTGCATTGCTCTCAACCTCCGCCAGAACGCGCCGGATATCGGTCGCTTTCTGGGCGGCCATGCCACGATGCTTGTCGAGATCGAGCGGCTTCTCGGTCATTGCACGCTGGCGTCGATCCGCTGTGCGTCCGACAGATCGACCGATCCAATTGATATCATTTCCATCGTTGCGCCGCGCGATGCGGCCGTGGGCACCATGATCATGGTGGCGACGCGTCGAAACGAGGCGAACGAAAGTCCTTCGATCATCTCCTCGTCGGTTACGACCTCGTAGGCGCCCGCAGGCAGCAGGCGATCGATGCCCCTGATCTGGAACGGGTGCTTGAAGGTGACTATTTCTCTCCGCGAGCGAGTGGTCATGCCCGCCCGCCTTTTGCAAGCGGCCGAGCGCCGACGCCTTCTTGATGCATTGACGGACCATGCGCTCTTTCGGCTTGATTGGCTATCTCTTTCTCGCGGGATGATGTCGGCGGCCGGGATGGGTTGCCTTGCATGGCACTGGGTCCCCTTTCGCGATTGTGGCGTGGCGTTTAACGCTCGCTATCGCCGGAAAGTCGGCGTAGGGTCGTCCATTATCGCGCTTTCCACGGCATTGATCGGTGACTGAGGGTAACGAGCGCTCCATCCAAAAACGGACGAGCCTGTATTGTCTCGGTTTCCTGGCCGGATCGTGCCACCGGTGATCGTTCCGCTATCTCTTCTGCTTTAGAGTATGATCCGGAAAAGTGGGTACTGCTCTTCGGAACAGATCATGCTCAAACAAAGAGATAGAGCGGGATGACTTTTCAAAGAAAGTCATCTGCTCTAGATGCTCGCAGCTTTTGTCCTGCACAGATGCCGGGTGACAGCAACGGTAGCCCAACCTCCAATGACTGCATCCTCACCAAACCCAGGGAGATCGACATGGCCAAAGGCGAGCAGAAAGGCAACCGGGAGGCCAAGAAACCCAAGAAGGAGAAAATCAAGACGATCGCCGCGGCACCAAGCCAAAAGAACGCGGGATGGCAGCCGAGCTTCGCGTCCGTCAAAAAGAAATAGCGACGAAAAGGCTGAAATCGTCTGACGTCGTCGGAAAGGCCGCTTGACCGGATTCCGCGCCGGCGCGTCATTCTTGCGGCCCGCCGCACGATCGTATTGGTTCGCCCCGGAACTCGGCCTTGTTGCGGCGACGGTTCAAAACCTGGCCGAACCGATCCGACGACGACAAAGGCCGGCTCTCGAACACTCGAAACCGGCTTTTTGGCGTGCGCTCGACTGCGGGTCGGGGAAAATCCCCACTGTTGGGGAATTTGGATGACGATAGATCCCACCGCGCGAGTCGAGGATGGCGCTGTGATCGGCGCGCGCACGTCGATCGGTCCATACTGCCTCATCGGCTCCCGCGTCGTCATCGGCGCGGACTGCAAGATTATTGGGCATGTCCACATCAGCGCGCAGACCACCATCGGCGCCGGCTGCACCATCTACCCGTTTGTTTCGCTGGGCACGCCGCCGCAATCCCTGAGCCATCGCGGCGAGCTCACCGAGCTTCGAATCGGCCAGATGTGCACCATCCGAGAATCGGTGACCATGAACGCCGGGACCGCCGCCGGCGGCGGCATCACCCGGGTCGGCGATCGCGGTTACTTCATGAACTGCAGCCACATCGGTCACGATTGCCAGGTCGGTAACGATGTGATCTTCGCAACCTCGGCCACGCTGGGCGGCCACTGCGAGATCGGCGATCGTGTTTTTATGGGAGGCTTCTCCTCCGCCCATCAGTTCGTCCGCATCGGGTCTCAGACCATGATCGGTGCCGCAAGCTGCGTGCGCGGCGACGTGATCCCGTTTGGTCTTGCGAGCGGCCAGTACGCCAGCCTCGCGGGCCTCAATGTTGTCGGCATGAAACGCCAGAAGTTCACCCGCGAACGTCTGGCGGTGGTAAGGGGGTTCTATCAGAAGCTGTTTCAGGGCGCCGGCACCTTCGCCGAGCGCTTGCATGAGGTGAGGCAATTGGCCGGGGCAGATCCTGCGATCGCGGAAATCCTGGCCTTTATCGATGCCAAGAGGCACCGTTCGCTGTGTCTGCCGACTAAAAGTGACGGCGATGGGCTGGAGCACTCGCAGGATAGCGAATAGGCCATACCGTTCTCGAGCCGAACGCTCGGGTTCTCGATTCGCCGCCTCTTCAACTCGACGGACGCATGACCTCGTAAGGCACGGCGAGCTTGATCGTCGTATCGTCGCTTGATCTGCCGGTGAGACCATCTCTGGCCATTGACTCGATCATCGGCCAATTTTGCCGGAAGCATGTTGTGGCGTCGCCAAAGTTCGGCGCCTGCACACTGACGCTGCAAGCCTGTCTGCCGCCCTTGTTCGATATTTGAAAATGGAACGTGTAGGTTGTCGTCTTCGCGTCTTGGCCGATCGGCGGATTTTCGCGGCGCATTCGGTGTCCCCCCTGTCTGCGTCGAACCGGGACATCCTTCATTTACGATTTGGCCTTTGGCGCGGCGCGTTCGTGGCGCGGTACGTGCAGGATCAGCGCTAGATTACGGCTTGGTTTTGGGCGGCGATGCGAAGGTATTCTTCACGCCCGCTGAAAACCTCGACCAGCTGCACGTTAGCGAACCATCCTCGCAATGCGGGGATTTCGAGCGATCGACCGGTCGTTTGGCGGCTGAGGGTGGTGCGTTCTTCGGCGTCAATACCAACGGTGGCCCGACCGGTTGACGCGCGCCCTCCAGATCCGCCTGCAGCAGTTCGATCTGTCTTCTTGCCAATTCGGCCAGGACGGCTTCCCGTCGTTGGACATCGAGGAAGCCCATATATGCGCGATCGATCGCTTTGCGCTCCTGTGCCGTCGGATTGGGGCCCGCAATGTCGAAATTCCGGTCCTGCATGAAGTCATAATATTTATAGCCGCCGCCGGGTTTGCGCCGGCCTGCAAATCGCGCGTTGCAGTCGGTCATCAAGGCATTGCGCTCGTCATTGGACGGGGCTTTGGCTTCGACCTGCTCGACGCACTCTTCGAAATCCCGGGCGGGTCCGGGCGGTGACCCACGAAAGCTCAGCCACCAGGCGGCGAGCATAAGCAACGCCAGCCCTGCAGGTATCACAAATTGCATTTTAGCGCCGCCGCTCCGCAAACGGTACATGCGCAAAATTCCCCCACCAATTCGTTCACTAAGTGCTGCAAATGCGGGTTTTTGCGGGCAAACATGCCCGTTGATGTAGCAACGCCGCAACAACCGGCCGCTTTGTTTATCGCGGCGAATTCCCGCCATGATTGGGCACAAGTCATCGAACAGAATTTGACCGTCACCTGCAAGGGGTTCTGATCATGCGATCAGTCAAAGCTATTGCAACCTTGGCGTCAGCGGCGGCGATTGCCTGCTCAATATTTGCATTTAGCTGGGTCGGACTGGCGCTGCTCGGCTTTTGAGTCTGACCTGTGGCGTAGATGTGGCGACGCGGGTGTGCTAGCGTCGCCCTTCACCAATCGGGTCTTCCATTGCCTCACTCTCAAACCATTGCGATGATTTCGAAAAGCATAGCGTTCCTCGTTGCCGCGCTGATGCTGGCCAATTGTTGCGCGTCGGGAAGCGGTTGCGCACCCGCCGCCGGGAACCCGGTCGCATGGGACGGGCTTGGCCCGGCCCCGACGGAGGAAGCCCAACCGCTTGAGCTTCGGCCAAAGCAGCAGGCGCGATCGAAGAGGGAAATCGCCGGCCCGCTCAATGTTGCGGCGACCGAGCAAAATCACGGGGTTCGACCAAAGGACCAGTGGGAGCAAGAGCAGGCGGCCGACCAAGCCGACGAAGCGAAGCTCAAGCGTAAGCTCATGATCTGCCGCAGCTGCCTGGCCGGCAAATCCGCCCGAGACGACGCGGCCGGCGGCAGCCGCTGAGGCGTATCGACCCAGGCCACCATGATGGCATCGCCCGCCAATGGTCGGCGGGGAACTTGGTGCTGGTGGCGGAAGCAGCTTCCATGTCCCGTCACGGCTCGTCGCCTTCCTTAATTCCGGCGTTATTTTGCCTCGGCATATCGGAGAAGACCGGGCGATTTAGGGGCGATTTTCATGAATAGGCCATGAATAGGCATTGTATCGGGAGCGCCCGAGCGGCCCAGCGATATTGAATTTATTCGGAAGACAGGGTTGGAGCGAAAGATGGCGACGCTGACGGGGATCAACAAGGTCAATTGGGGGCAGGTTGGCCGGGTAACGAGGCCCGACAGATACCAATATTCGTTTGGATGGCTCACGATCGCAGCGGACGATATTGCGATCTGGAAAAAAATCCGAACGCGGTATTCACGCTCGTGAACGCCGCAGCCACGAAGGATCACCCGGGGGACGAATATCGCCTGGGCACGTTTGAATTGCGCCAAACGCCTTACGATCCCAACGGCCTTGCGTAGCCAGGGGCGCCGCTCACCCCCTGCAAAATGATCGGCGGCGTCCCTGAAAGATCGTTGCTAAACGCCCCGAACTTGGCGTCGCTGAACTGTCGGACGCCCAAGATCGTTTCACGGTTGCGGTCAACGCAACCGACCGGAGAGAATCGCGGCCTTCCTTTCCTGATACTCTTCCTTCTGAATCTCGCCTCTGGCATAGCGCTCGTCCAGAATCCCCAATGCTGAATAGCCCATGTCCCACTGCCGATCCATCGCTCCCGATTGGTGCGCACCGCCGGAGAGACGGCTGAAGAGAAAGTAAACGACGACAGCGCAGATGAGCACCATGAACAGCATCATCACCGGGAACATCCACCAAAATGCCATCCATAACCATCAGACCACACATGCCACGGACCGGGTCCATACCACTGTGGTGGTTGCGGAGTGTTTGGTGATTGCGATTGTTGGGCAAGTACTTGCAGAGGCTGCGCGGCACCTCGAGATTTGTGATTTTCTTGTTTTCCCTGTCGCGAGAAATCCCCGGCAACAACTCCGGTCATCGGTCTCAAGCGGACGTGCTCGCGTTCTGCCAGAGGTAACGCGATTGACCCATCAGCGGACCTGACGCGTCGGCGTGGTCCGTCGAGCAAGTCGCGCGATTAAGCAGGAACGTACGTCAACCTCATCACGTCCTCGCCAATTAGATCGCGGGTCACAAGGTGGAGCGGCGGACGGGGGCCGGCGAAGAATGGCTTGCCGCGACCAAGTACGACTGGATGGAGGTAGAGTCGATACTCATCGATAAGAGCAAGGTCGGTTGGGCTTCGTGCTAGGTCTGGTCCGGAAACCGCGCAGTGCAACTCCTACTCGGCCATACGAAGCTGGAGAGTACCGTTCGATATTTCGGGATTGAGGTAGATGACGCTCTAAATATGGCCGAGCAAATCGAGCTTTAATCGTCGACCACGGCATCACGCCGGTGGTCGCTTACGCGCCAACAGTAGCCATTAGCAAATCGGCTGTTATAGAAATTCCAGCTGTCATTTCGCCGACCGCGAATTTTTCTCAGTTCTTGACCTTGCTCGCGTCCATCTTGACGGAGGGGTCGAGCAGCCTGGTCGAAAACGCGCTTTCCACCGCAAAAGGCTTCTCCATGCCGAGATAGGTCTGCACCAGATCGTAATCCTTCTTCATCCGGTCGGCGTCGATCCAACCGAGCGCCTTCGTCGTTGTGAAGTCGTCCGTCATCAGGAACTTAATGCGTTCCCACTGGCGCTCCTGGTTTTCGTTGTCGAGACCGGACACCTGATCGAGCAGCGCCTTCAGGCAGGGGGCGGCATCCGCGACGCAAGCTGCAAACGCCCTCTGGCTGAGCCGCACGAAATCTTGGGTCAGCTTCGGGTTTTTCTCGAGGAAAGCGCCGTTGACGATCAACGAATTGCCATAAGGATTGAGGCCCATAGTCTTCCAGTTGACGAAGCCGAGATCGCTGCCGAACTCGGTCACCTTCAAATCGTGCTCATTGTAGAAATCGCTGATGATATCGACGGTGTGACTCTTCAGCGCCGCGATCTTGGCGGTCGGTCCGACATTCACGAAACTCACCGCGTCCGGTGCTATTCCCGCCGCCTTGGCGAATGCCGGCCACATCACCCGCGAGGCGTCGCCCGGCGGATTGCCGATCTTGTGACCGGGAAAGTCCTTAGCGCCGCTAACGCCATAGCTCTTTAGCCAATAAAAGGTTTGCCCGGTATTGGCGTAGATACTCATCAGCGCCACCACATCGGCGCCCTTGCTGCGCGCCACGAGCATAGTCGCGAGGTCTGCGATACCGAATGGCGAGCCGCCGGAACCCACCTTCAGTGAGGAAACACCGGAGCCCTTGCCAACCTCGATGTTGAGATCGATGCCGGCCTTCTCATACCAACCTTGCGCCTTGGCGTAATAGAACGGCGAATGGTCCGCGGTCGGTGTCCAATTCAGAATTAAATTGACGGACTCCCCTGCATCGGTGGCAAACGAGGGAGCCAGTAGTGCGAGTGCTAACCCGGCAATCCCAAGACCCTTCATGGCAAAGCTCCTCGTTTGCGGCTGGTCGTGACCAAGCGGGATGGCCTTGTCGCTGCTGCGCCTGGAGGGTTACCAATGCAACAAGGGACGGGTCGAATTGTCAACTGTCTGGTTGGAAATGCCTCATCGCGATAGATTGGGATGACCTGTGCTCGTGACGACGAGCGCGACCGGGAGTAAACAATGTTCGCGGACGGAATGCGCTCGGCTCGATCCTTTGCGATCATCCTGATCGTGCATTTTGCCGTCATCGTGCTGTGGCAGGTTCTGGTCGACGCCTTCCATGTGCCTAAATTCATACTGCCCTCGCCGCTTGCAACGCTCGCCACGCTAACTTCGGCGAAATATGCATGGCTTTCCAACCTCGCCGTGACCGCGGCGGAAATCATCGGCGGCTTCTGCCTTGGCGCTTTTGTCGGCGTGACGCTGGCGGTCATGTTCTGCTGGTCGCCGCTGGTAAGCCTGCTGTTGCTGCCGCTGTTCGTCACGCTGAACATGATCCCGAAAGTGGCGCTGGGTCCGCTGTTCATCGTCTGGTTCAGCTACGGCATCTTCCCGAACATCCTGATCGCCTTCAGCATCTGCTTCTTTCCGATCCTGCTTACCACGGCGCGCGGGCTGAGTGAGGTCGAACCCGATCTATTGGACCTTGTAAAATCACTGCGCGGCTCGCGATGGACATTGTTCCGCAAAATTCAGCTGCCCGGCGCGCTGCCTTACGTATTTTCCGGCATGAAAGTCGGCGCCATTCTTGCGGTCGCGGGAGCGATCGTCGGCGAGTTCATCGCGTCCGAACGCGGGCTCGGCTATCTCATGATTCAGGTGCAGTCCTCGCTCGACACGCCGGCTATGGTGATGGCGGTCGTGTTTCTGACGTTGCTGGGAGTGGCACTTTACGCCCTGGTGCTTGGCTGTGAACGGCTGTTCGTGTTCAGGGACGTACGGCTGCAATAAGAATTATTTAGGGAAGAGATATGCTGCTCACACGCGACAGTCTACCGGACACCATTTCCGATATCGCAGCCCTTGACGATTTGCTGTGCCGGCCGAGCCAGGCGCTGGTCGACGATCTCCGGAATGTCGACGGCGACATCATGATCCTTGGCGTCGCCGGAAAGATGGGGCCGACGCTTGCGGGACTGGCGAAGGCCACCCTGCCCGATCGTCGCGTGATCGGCGTTGCCCGCTTCAGCGATGGCCGCGCAAGAGCGTGGCTCGACGCCCGCGGCATAGAGACGATAGCTTGCGACCTGCTCGATGAGACTGCCATTGAAGCGCTGCCGAAAGTGCAAAACATCGTTTTCATGGCCGGGCGGAAGTTCGGTGCCGAGGGTGGCCTGTCGCTGACTTGGGCGATGAACACCCACGTCCCTGCCCTGATCGCGCAGGCGTTCTGGGAGTCGCGGATCGTGGCGTTCTCGACCGGCTGTGTCTATCCGTTCGTGCCGGTCACCGGAAAGGGCGCCGATGAGAGCGTTCCACCCAATCCCCCCGGTGAATACGCGCAATCCTGCGTCGGCCGCGAGCGCATGTTCGAATATTTCTCACGCAAATTTGCGACACCCGGCCGGTTGTTCCGGCTGAACTACGCGATCGACATGCGCTACGGCGTGCTGCACGACATCGCAACCAAGATTCTCGGCGGTAAGCCGATCGACGTCAGCCTCGGCCACGTTAATTTCATCTGGCAGGGCGACGCCTCGGCACAGGCGCTGCGTTGCCTCGCACATTGTGACAGGCCAACCTCGCCCATCAATGTCAGCGGCCAAGACATTCTCGCCGTGCGCGACCTAGCAGAAAAACTCGGCGCGCGGCTTGCCCGCAAGCCAACCATTGTCGGCACCGAGGAGCCGACGGCATGGGTAACCGACACCTCGCAGGCCGTAAGCCTGTTCGGGCCGCCTGTCGTCGATACCGAACAACTGATCGCCTGGACCGCGGACTGGGTTGCGCGCTCGATGCCCAGCCTCGGCAAGCCCACGAAATACGAGGTGCGCGATGGCCGATACTGAGCAGATCGCGATCGTCCAGCTTTCTGTAGAGGACGCGCTCGCCGGGCTTGCGCTATCAACGGAAGCGCACTGGAATCAGAACGAGGCCGACTGGCGCTTTTTCTTGACCAGGGGAAATGTATTTGGAGTTCGCGACAAGGACTGCCATCTAATCGCAAGTGCCGCTCTACTGCCCTACTCGTCCGGCAACGCCTGGATCAGCATGGTGCTAGTGACCACGAACTGGCGCCGCCGGGGCCTCGCCACCAAACTGGTTGACGCCTGTCTCGCAGTCGCGGCCAAGCAAGGGCTTACGGCGTGGCTTGATGCGACGCCGGCGGGTGCCACGGTCTATGGCCCGCTGGGCTTTAAGCCGACGTTGCAGCTGCGACGGCTGCGGTTCGAGAATACAATGCCGCCGAAAGCGAAAGCGCGTCCATCGCTATTGCCTTGCGGCATCGAGAAATTCACTGAACGGGACCGCCTCACCATGGGCTTCGATCGCGGCCCCTTACTAAGGGAGATCAGCGGACGTTCAAGCGCCCGGCTGTTGTCGAACGGCGATGCGGCTGCCCTCGTCCGTGACGGCCGCAAGGCGCGGCATCTTGGCCCGTTGTTTGCCGAGAGTCCGGAGCACGCGCTCGCCATGGTCAACGAGGTCGTTTGGTGCGAAACCGGGCCTCTGCTGATCGACGCCGTCTTTGAGCAAGTGGAATTCTTGAAAGGGCTGATCGGCTCCGGCTGGACCATCGAGCGACCGTTTCAGCGCATGCGCTTCGGTCCGACCACGGCTCCAGCCACCGAATTGCCATTCGCGGTTGCCGGCCCGGAATATGGATAAGGATCGTTGGCATGCATCATAGCAAGATCACATCCGAGGTCCGGCGTCTGATCGCAGATGGCACCGTAGTCCCTGCGCACCCGCTTGCGCTCAAAGCCGATCGCGCCTTGGATGCCGTCCATCAGCGCGCGCTGACGCGCTATTACATCGATGCCGGGGCCGGCGGCCTTGCGGTCGGTGTCCACACTACGCAATTCGCGATCCGCGAGGTCGGCCTGTACCGGCCGGTGCTGGAACTCGCCGCGGAGACCGCGGCGGCCTGGACCAAACGCCCGCTGGCGCTGGTCGCAGGCCTAACCGGCCCGACGAAACAGGCTATCGCCGAGGCGCAGACTGCGCTCGGCATCGGCTATCATGCGGGACTGCTCAGTCTCGGCGCGATGAAATCCGCTTCCGAGAATGAAATCATTTTCCATTGCGAGGCGGTAGCACGCGAAATTCCTCTAGTTGGGTTTTATCTGCAGCCGGCGGTCGGCGGTATCGTCCTCAGCGCGGAGTTCTGGCGGCGTTTTGCCTTGATCGACAACGTCATCGCCATCAAGGTCGCACCGTTCAATCGCTACCGCACGCTCGACGTCCTGCGGGGCGTAGCCGCCGCGGGCGCGCTCGATCGCATTGCGCTGTATACCGGCAATGACGACCACATCCTGCTCGACCTCACGCTGCCATTCGATTTGCGCGACCACGACATCACCAAACGGATCTATTTCCGCGGCGGCCTGCTCGGCCACTGGTCGGTATGGACCGCGAGCGCCATCAAACAATTCGAGATGTGCCGCGCTGCGCGGGGGAAGGCGGCGGTGCCAGCCGACCTGCTCGCGCTGGATGCCCGCGTTACCGATTGCAACAGCGCATTCTTCGACGTCGCCAATAATTTTCACGGCTGCATCGCCGGCTGTCACGAGATCCTGCGGCGACAGGGATTGCTGGAGGGAGTCTGGTGCCTCGATCCCGCCGAGGGCCTCAGCTCCGGGCAACTCCAAGAGATCGACCGCGTCTGCAACGAACACAGCGACCTCAGCGACAACGATTTTGTCACCGCTAACCTTGAGAAATGGCTGGCATGAGTGAGGCGGTCGAGCCCTTCATCCGTCTCCGCAACGTCCGCAAGGTCTATCGTTTGCGCGATCGGGAATTTCTTGCGGTTTCCGACGTCACCATGGATGTGCAGCAAGGCGAGCTGATCTCGCTTGTGGGCCCCTCAGGCTGCGGCAAGACCACGGTCCTGAAAATTCTTGCCGGGCTCCACGAAGCCGACGGCGGAAGCATTCAGATCGGAAATGCGCGCACTGTGTTCGATCCGTCGCGCGACATCGGTATGGTTTTCCAGCAAGCGCTGTTGCTGAAATGGCGCACCATCCTCGACAATATTCTGCTGCCAGCGGAAATCATCGGCCTGCCGATGAAAGCGGCGCGAGCGCGGGCGCGCGACTTGCTCAACCTCGTCGGGCTCGCTGGCCATGAGGACAAATATCCACAGCAATTGTCCGGTGGCATGCAGCAGCGCACCGCGATTGCGCGGGCTTTCATTCACGATCCCAAGCTGATCTTGATGGACGAGCCCTTCGGTGCGCTTGACGCGCTGACACGGGAGCAGATGAACCTGGAAATGCTCGGGATTTGGCGTGAGAGCGGCAAGACAATCGTCTTCGTCACCCACAGCATCCAGGAAGCGGTGTTTCTCGCCTCGCATTGCGCCGTTCTTACCGCCAGCCCGGCGCGGATGGCAGAGTACTTCCCGATCGCTCTTCCGTTTCCACGCACTCTGCCGATCAAGACCACCGATGAATTCGGAGCCTACGCACGACGCATTTATGCAAGTCTAGGTCTCGGTTCGAGCGACTAACAAGCAGCTCGTCGGACCACATAAACACTGTTCCGAGTTGGACAGGTTACGTTGGCTAGCTCCAGCAGATTGGTACTCAGCCGAACGGCCGCTTTGCGCCACGGTCGTTCGCATGATCCGTGCCGCTGATTCAGTTCGCACCATCGGCAGCTCTCGGCTATCCGTGTCATCTGGAGCGTATCGAGGGACCTTGGGGCGGTGTCGATCGCGACAAAAGGCCGAAGGAAATTCGAAAGATCCTCCGTTCGTTCGCGATGACAGCGGAGTCGCAACGCCAATACGCTTCGGACTTCTCACGCGTTCGCGTAAGGCCTGATGATCTCCTCGCCGAAACTGGCCAGCGTCGTTTCGAGATCGGGCAGGAACGCCGTCACTGGCAGCGCAAGGCGGCCCGCGCCCCGCGCGATGCGCTCCTCGACCGCCGCGCGCGGGTCGGAGCCGGAATTCGGCAGCGCACCAGGACAGCCGAGGATCAATTCCACCATCGCCGGATCGCGGCCGGCCTGCTCGGCCGAACGGCGCACGACGTCGAGCAACGGCATGGTGTCGACCTGGGCACCGATCGAGGGGAAGAAGCCGTCGCCCAGGCGGCCGGCGCGGCGGGCGGCCGCTTCCGAGTGGCCACCGACGACGATCGGCACCGATTTAGCGACCGGTTTCGGATTGCAGCTGACCTTGTCGAATTTCACAAACTCGCCCGCGAAGCTGGCACCGTCGCTGGCCCACAATGCGCGCATGGCCGCGACATACTCATCGGCGCGCTTGCCGCGACGCTCGAAAGGAATGCCGAGCGCCTCGAACTCCTCTTTTAGCCAACCCACCCCGATGCCGAGTTCGATCCGGCCGCCGCTGAGATAGTCGAGCGTGGCAACCTCCTTGGCCAGCACCAGCGGGTTGCGTTGCGGCAGGATCATCACGGCCGTCATGAAGCGCAGCCGCGTGGTGGCGGCGGCGACCCACGTCAGCCAGATCAGCGGATCGGGCAGTTTCGCCGATGGACCGCCCGGTAATCGACCGCCCGGCGCATAGGGATAGACGCTTGTGTAGTTGTCGGGAAACACGACGTGCTCGACAGCAAACACCGAATCGAAACCGGCCGCCTCGGCCAGTCGCACGAGACGGCGCGCGCCTTCAGGGTCGGAGAACGTGTTGTTGCCGAAGTGCAGGGCGAATTTCATGACCGCGGTTCCTTCCCGGATCGAGCGGCGCGTTCGATCGCCGCCTTCCAAACGCTATCATGGCACGCGGCGAGGGCATCGGGGAGCCGCCGTTCATGGCGGCCTCCCGGCACGCGCCGACACCTGTTCAAGCGACCCGACGCTTCGTATCCTCGGGCCACGGAGGACATGACGATGAAGCTTGGTCTGGCAATCGGTTATTCGGGCGCACATCTAGACGTGCCGGTCGCACTCGTACAGCGCGCGGAAGAGCTGGGTTACAACTCGGTCTGGTCGGCCGAAGCCTATGGCTCCGACGCGATCACGCCGCTCGCGTTCCTCGCCGGCAAGACCAACCGCATCAAGCTCGGCACCGGCATCATGCAGCTGGCCGCGCGAACGCCAGCCAACGCCGCCATGTCGGCCGCCAGCATTGACGCGATGGCCGGCGGCGGCCGCTTCATCGCAGGCCTGGGTGTCTCGGGACCGCAGATCGTCGAGGGCTGGTACGGCCAGCCGTGGGGCACGCCCTACTATCGGGTCAAGGATTACGTCGCGATCATGCGCAAGATCTTTAAGCGCGAAGGCCCCGTGACGCACGAAGGCCGCGAGATCAGCCTGCCCTACAAGGGCGAGGGCTCCGCCGGACTAGCTAAGCCGCTGAAGTCGATCCTACACATGAACCCCGACATCCCGATCTATCTCGCCACTGGCGGTGAGGCGATGGTCAAGCTAACGGCTGAGATCGCCGACGGCTGGCTTCCAATGGGTTTCGTGCCCGGCGCCATGGAGGAGTACGGCCCGTGGCTGGAGGAAGGCTTCCGCCGCGCCGGCAACGGCAAGAGCCTGAAGGATTTCATCATCCAGGCCTCCGTCCATGTCGAGGTCGACAACGACGTGAAAGGGGCGCTGACGCGCCTCAAGCCGGAGGTGGCGCTCTATGTGGGCGGCATGGGTCACCGGACCAAGAATTTTCACAACGATATCATGGTCCGGCGCGGCTTCGGCGACGCCGCCAAGCGCATCCAGGAACTGTACCTCGCGGGCCACAAGGCCGAAGCCATCGCCACCGTGCCCGACGAGTGGGTCGATCTGAAATCGCTGGTCGGCCCACCGGCGCGCATCCGCGAACGCTACGGCGCTTGGGAGGACAGCGGCGCGGATTCGCTCAGCGTGCGAGCGCGCGAGCCCGAGGCCATCGAGGTGATGGCCCAGGTCGCGCGGCTGAACTGACTCGTGAGCGGGCGGATGGACCACACGCTGGCGACGCAGGGACATTGCGCGATCTCTTCCCGGAGCGCGCCGCTCTGGTTGCGCTCCACCCAAACATCCTGACCAGCGGAGAACAAGCGTCATGCGTCCACTCCTTCGCGTCGGCACCGTCTACGATTTCCGCAACACGCCGGAATCGGGGATGGACATGCCGAGCCTGTACGCCGCGATCATGGACCAGGTGGTCATGCTCGACGGGCTCAGACTCGATCTCGTGTGGTTCACCGAGCATCACTTCCTCGATGACGGCTACCTGCCTTCATGGGTGCCGATGGCGGGCGCGATTGCCGCGCGTACCAAACGGGTGCGGCTATCGAGCGACGTCTGCCTGCTCCCGTTCAACCACCCAGTGCGACTGGCCGAGGACCTCGCGGTGCTCGACAATATCAGCAATGGTCGCATCGAGGTCGGCGTCGGCATGGGCTACGCGCCGCACGAGTTCCGCGGCTTCGGTCTACCCGTCTCGCGCCGCGTGTCGCTGACGGACGAAGGCATCGAGGTGCTGCGCCATTGCTTCACCGGCGAGAAGTTCAGTTTCCATGGCAAGCGCTACGATTTCGACGACGTGGTGATCAGGCCGCGCTACGTGCAATCGGGTGGCCCGCCGCTCTGGATCGCTGCGATGTCGGAACCCGGCGCGCAGCGCGCGGCACGCAATGACAGCAACTTCCTGCCGCAGGGGGCGCGGTCAACGGTGCTCGATCCGTGGCGCGCGGCGCTGAAGGCGTCGGGCCGCAACCCCGACAGTTATCGCGTTGGCATCATCCGCTCCTGCCTCGTGACCGACGACGCCGAGCGTGAGTGGCCGGCCGTGCGCGCCGCCGAGCGCTATCGCGGCCAAGTCTATCGCAGCTTCAACAAGGACGAGAGCGCAGCCGGCGGCGTTTCGGGCAACACGCGGGAGGCCAGCATCCCGCAGACATGGGTGGTAGGCAACGTTGAGCACTGCGTGAAGGAGCTGACATCCTTCGTGCGCGAATACGGCATCACCGACCTCGTCACCTGGGCAGTTCCGCCGGGCATGCGGCCAGAGCAGATGAACAGCAGTCTCGAACGCTTCGTGCGCGACGTGGCGCCGCGCGTCAAAACCGCAGCCGCGGCGGCCTAGCGGCGGAAGGAAGGACGGCGCATGAGTGTCGGGATCGGACTGGGCTGTGCGGAGTTTCCGTTTTCTTGCGCGGCAGCGTACTGGCGCTGGATCGACATGTGTGAGGCCGGCGGCGTGGATTCGATCTGGCAGACTGACCAAATCATCAGCCGTCAGCCGTTCCTTGAATCCATAACCACGATGGCGGCCTTGGCAGGGCGCACGCGGCGCATGCGGTTCGGCATGAACGTCGTGTCGCTGGCGTTCCGCGAGCCCGTGCTGCTGGCTAAGCAGTGCGCCACCATCGACGTGCTGTCGGACGGCCGCCTGCTGCCGGCCTTCGGCATTGGCAGCCCGCTGGCGCCCGAATGGGAGGCGCTCGGCATGGATACTAAAGCGCGCGGTCGCAAGACCGAC
>CAVYLU010000027.1:0-192500 GCA_963769365.1 uncultured Alphaproteobacteria bacterium
CCTCCGCCTTGCGGACGCTACCCACCGACAGCGTACTCAGCGCGGCGAGACCGCCGCCGGCCAGACCGGACCGGCGCAGGAAGGTGCGGCGATCGAGACCGCCTTGAGCCGACAGAGCCTCCGCGACTGATCGGCGGCGGTCCAATTCAGAACGCTGGCGTTGTGTTCTCTTGATCAGCACGGCCGCCTCCCTCAAGAAGGATAACGATTGACGCGGTAGTACGCCTTCACATGATCGGTTTCCTTGTAGCGCGCCTTGCGTTTCTCATCATTGTCCTCGCTGTCTGCCTGCGCGGGCGCGATCAACGGCGTCGCCAGCGTCGCACCGGCGCCGACCGCGCCGACGCCGACCTTGAGAAGGAAGTCGCGGCGACCGACTGTCATTTTCTTCTCGTCCTTCATCGGATCTCTCCCGGACCAACGGTCGTTGGTCAGTTGGCAAACGTTAATGCTTCGGCTTCGATTTCCAGGAACAGTCGGCCGAGCGTTCCGACCGGTCTGTAAAACCTGGCGTTCGTCGCGCTCTCCATGTCGGCGAACAGGCGGCCCATCCAAGGGGCCACATGCTTCTCGAAGAAGGCGCGCTGTGCTCCCGGCGATGCCGGGAAGCGCGCCGCCGCAAAGCCCGCCATGACCTCGCACAGCGTCGCCGCGTGATCCTCGGGCTCAAAATTGCTGTCCACCCGCTCGATGCCGAGCGCGGCGAGATCGTCGCGCAGGCGCGACAGCGGGCGCTCGTTGAGAAAGCCGGTCAGATAGTAGGATGCGTAGGGCAACAGTTCGCCGCGCGCGAGGCCGACGAACAAATCGAAATACTCGCGTTCGACTTCGCCTGCGACCGCGATCGATGCGGCCTCTGCCACGGCGGCGTGGGCGCGCCCAAGCGGAGTCGCATCGTCGCGCAGCTGCGCGATCTGGCTGAGCAGCGCATTCGACGGCGCATATGACAGCAAGGCACCGAGCAGCGCATATTCCTGCGCGCGCCCGGCATCGACGGGATCAACGCCATCATGCGGCACAGCCAGCTCGGTATAGAGATCAGGACGCAGTTGTTTGCGCGACACGCCGGTTGCGGCTTCGACGGCGATCAGCCGCTCTGCAGGCACCCTGTTCCAGTTCGAAACCGAAGGCTGGGCAATGCCGATTTTCCGGGCTAGCTGGGCTATGCCGCCCGCAGCATCGATGGCACGATTGAGGCCTGCATCGCGCACGTGGACCTCGCATCCAAAAGGCCAAGCGCTTGATTTTTATTTTATGTACAGAGACTAAGCGGGGTTCCCCACGTGGTCAATCAATTCGACATAGCCTGAGGCTATGCCTTTCGTCGCAACCTAGCGTGGCAGTGCGCCTCCATGTGTGCGCCGCCGAAGCCCTGCCTCAGTGCGATCAGTCTCGGAAGGCTCCGGTTGCACCGCAGCGGGAACTTCCGACCTTTCGTCCAGTGAAAGCTCCTCTCCGGTGGCAAGATCAGCAACCGCTTCGGTGGGATGCGACTCCGATAGAGCGGCGCGCCCTGAATTGTTCGATTGGCGATCCTGCTTCCCTTCTGCGACCGCGGTCGCAAGGCTGTCCGCGGCGCTACGCACGCCCCCGACAATCCGGCCAACGATCGCGTCAACCTGCTCTGCCGAACAATCAAGCGGCCCGAAGCCGGGCATCGCATTCGGATCGTTGAAGTCCCAGGCGTTCTCCGCAAGGCCGACGAAGTCCCGGATGGCGGGATCAGCGGCCCAGGCGCGACGAAGCGCCGCACGGCCCAGCTCCTGCGGAATGCCTTTGCGCAGGAACGCCGTGATGTCAGTGGCAGCGTCGATTAAATCGATCGGCGGCAAACTCGACAGATCCACCTCTGCATCCGGTGGATTTTCGGCGGCGGCGAGCGGCGGTGGGTTTGGCGTCCCAGCCGGCTCCGTCGGCGGCGGAACGTTAGCGACCGCCTTCGCCTCGCGCTTGCGGCGAGACCAGCGCGCAAGGAATACCTCGTCGCTCATTCGTGCTCACCTTCATGATGACGTCGCGCCAGACCCTCGGGATCGGCGCGGCTCTGCTTGCGCTTGACAAACTCCCTTTCGACGTGGTGTTCGGCGACGAAATTTTCAATCGCGCCGCGAATAGCTTCGGGCATCGGCACCGCTTCGACCAGATTGGCGCCTGCTTCCGTGAAGGCCTCCCCTTCCGCGGGATCGGCAGTCACGGCCGCCACGGCGTAGGGCCAGGCGCCCTCCGAAGGGCTCAACACGATCCAGATACTGGGAACTCCGGTCGCAAGATTGTCGCGATAGAGTTGGGTTTCGCAACGATAGAGATCGACCGTGGCGCTACCAGCATAAAACAGCGTCGCTTCACCCTGCGCGCGCAGAACCGTCCACGGCGTCATTTCCGGCTCGTCGGGCAGGACACCAACTCCGCGCCAGACGAAATCGATCCACGGCAAATCCGCCTTGCGGCGTTCGACCACGACGCCGACGGGAATGCGCAACAACGGAAGGGCGGCGGGGCTCACGTAGCAGCCTCCAGGTGTTGGATCGGCAGCCCCGTCAACAAATTCTGCGGCTTCATCCTGAGATTCAGGTCCGGTGTCATGGCCATAATCAGATACACCGGCTCATGCTCGACAATTTCGGCCACCAATCCAGCGTCGGTAACGCTGAGGCAGAACAGCGCCAGCACGCGGCCCGCGGTCCGGTCGTCGAGGGCCTCACTACGCCAGGGCCCGTCACCGATCTTGGTGGCCTCGGTATCAAGCCCGACATACCAGGTGAGCTTTGCATCGCGCAACTCCGTGAGCGGCTCGATGCCGATATTGATCCCGAGCAGGTGAGAAATCCAGCGCATCATCGCCTCCGCAAGCGCCGCCGGTCCCCGCTTTCCGCTGGTGAGATCAAGTCCCATGTCAAACTGGTCGCTGAGTTGCCAGTAGCTGTCGGCGTTTTCCTCATTGAGGACGTCGATCTGGGCATCGGTGGTCGCAGCCAGCATAGACATCAGGGACAATACCGGAGTGATTTTAAGCCCGCCGATGACCTCCTCGTCCCCCAGAAGCAATGACTGGTCGTGCAGCATGATCCTCTGCGGCCGGAAAAACAGCTCGGCCGCGCGCAGGACGAACGGATCGTCGCAATCGTCGAGCGCGTTTCGCAAGATGACATGAACGAGTTGGTTGACGAACAGCGGCGGCAAATTGACGGATACGGAACGCACCAACGCGAGATAGGCGGCTTCCGACGTCGGATGCCGCAGCAGCAAGTCGCGGAACGCCAGCACGAACTGCCAGTTCTCCCGCGCATCAGTATTGGCAATCGCAGCAACCTCGTCCGCACCGACCGGCCGACGCGGGTCGGCGAGCAGTTCCCGGTGCAACCTGCGTTCGATCGCGCAGGCGTCTTCGGGCGGCATCAGCTCGGGACGCGCGAAATAGGCTTTCAGGAACTCATCTGTAACCACCAAACCACCGCTCGCGTTGTGGTCAAGCAGATGATGGCCGCAGGAAATCCAGAAATCCTTCATCGGCGCCGCGGCCCCAAGTTCATATCCGCAAGATTGAGATCACTGTCGGGCTCAGGGTCATCCTCGACCTCCATGAATGAAAATGCCTTGCCATGACCCTGCCCTTCTCGCAGCTGCAATCGGCGAAATGCCTCCCGAACTTCACCATCAGTCGCCGTGCGGCGGACCGCAATCAGGCTGCCCGTGGGATGCGTGCAGAGCTGTTCCGCAAAGGCGACCTCTTCTTCTGCCGCAAGCTTCGCAGTTGCGAGAGCCGGCGCACCGAACCGCTCGACCAACTGCGCGGCGAGGAGTTCAACCAGGGCGTGCCGATCGGCCGCCGTCGCTCCCACGATCTGCACCAGCGTCGACCAGCCCCATGATTGCACGCCGAGAAAGCCGCTGCGGAAGGCCGAACGGTCTTTGCCGGTCAGCCCAGCCGGATCCCGATCGCAGAAACGGAACGCGCCCGACACCGCCCAGTCGCCGGGTCCCGCCGCCACGTCGAATATGAACGTGTCGGATGGATCAAGGGCGATGGTGCGCAAGAGCTTCATAGTCGCGGTCCTCCGAGCTTCGGATCGAGCCAGGAGGGCACGGCCAAGGCCTTAATCAGTTCATGCCGTTCGGTCTCGTCCATACCAATCCGGTGCATGACGAGATCACCGTTCTCGTCGATCCGACGACTGACCTGCCGTTCACGCGGAAGCCGGCTCAGGAATTCGCGCTCCACGCCATCGAATCCGTCGATCTGCCAGGCGTCGATGGCCAACATCAGATGCCGCGCAAAGCTTTCCGTCACCTGAACGGCGCCCGCCTCGCCGAACCCCTCCTGCTCCAGCGCTGAGGAAAGCGGATGAACCGCTGGCTCCTTGTCGGTCATCGAGACGGTCCGGACTATGGCGCCGAACACCAGCCAGCGCGGCGGCTCGTCCTCTTTCGCAGACGCAGGCCAACCGAGCCGCCCACCGCCGACCAGGCCGCCGTCGATGCGGATCGCGTCCGGCCAATCGATGCTGACCGACTTGTTCGGCGGTGCATAGGCGCGCAAGGCGTCGGTCAGCGCCACCATTCCGGCATAGAAAGCGCGGCGCGCGGTACGCAATGGCTCGTTGGGTTCGAGCACGACTGCGAACTCGGCAAGATCGAACCGCCCCACATAGGTCAGCGTACCTGCCCCGCTCTCTTCGGCGATATCGATGGCGTGGGCGAAGGAGTCACGACTTTCGCGCAGCCTCACCAGCGTGAATGGCGGAGGCAGATTGATTGGCTCCGAGACCGATGAGCGCCTAGGGGTGGATGTCAGTCGGACCTCCAGCTTCCTTTTCTTCTCTTGTGAGAATAACTTAATCGAGCAAAAGGGTCGACGCGAGTCCGCTCGCCGTCGTTCTCGGACCTCTTCAGGAGGTAAATAGCTGCACATGCCGGAGCCGTTGAAAACGATCCTGATGTGCTCGTGCGAAGACACGATGCGCCTCGATACGGCCGCCGTTAAGCGGGGATGCCGCAACAGCGAGATCGCGACCTTTCGCCAGCTGTGCCGGGCCGAGCTCGGTCAGTTTCGCAATGCCGCCAAGGCAGAGGGACCGCTCACCATCGGCTGCACCCAGGAGGCGCCGCTGTTCTCGGATGAAGCAGGCGAGCGGGCGGAGCGGATCGATTTCGTCAACCTGCGCGAGACGGCAGGCTGGTCCACGGAAGGGGCCCAGGCGGGACCGAAAATGGCGGCCCTGCTCGCCGCCGCCGCCGAGCCGGCGCCTGATTTCCCGCTTGTCAACCTGTCGAGCGAAGGGGTCATCCTGATCTATGGTCGCGACGAGAGTGCGGTCGAAGCCGGCAGACTGCTGGCCGAGCATCTTGATGTCACGGTTATGATTACCAGGCCGGCGCAGATCACACCGCCGGCCACCACATCGTTCCCCGTCGTCAAGGGAACGATCCGCAACGCCAAGGGCCATTTCGGCGCCTTCGAACTCACGATAGACGACTATGCGGCGCCCCGCCCCTCCTCGCGCGATGCCCTGATCTTCGAAACTTCCCGCGATGGCGCGACCTCGCGCTGCGACTTCATCCTCGATCTCTCCGGCGGTCCGCCGCTCTTTCCCGCGCACGATCTGCGCGACGGCTATCTGCGCGCCGATCCGCGGGATCCTTCGGCGATGCTGCGGGCCGTGCTCAAAGCGCGCGATCTCGTCGGAACCTTCGACAAGCCGAAATATATCGATTTCACCGCGGAGCTCTGCGCCCATTCGCGTTCAAACATCACCGGCTGCCACCGCTGTCTCGATCTTTGCCCGACTAGCGCGATTACGCCGGATGGCGACCACGTCGAGATTAGCGCGGAAATCTGCGCCGGGTGCGGCCTGTGCGCCGCTGCCTGCCCGACCGGAGCGGCCTCGTATGCGCTGCCGCCTGCTGATACCCTGCTGCACAAGTTACGCGCCATGCTGCTCGCCTACGATCAGGCCGGTGGCTCCAGGTCAATTGTGCTGTTCCACGACAGTCAGCACGGCATCGCGCTGATCGATGCTCTTGCCCGTCATGGCAACGGGCTGCCGGCCAACGTGCTGCCGCTGGCCGTCAATGAGGTGACACAGGTTGGGCTGGAAGTGATCGTGGCCGCCTTCTGCTACGGCACTGCTGGTGTGCGTTTCCTTCTGCGGGCAAAACCCCTGCACGACGTGACCGGACTTTCGCAGACCATCGCAATGGCCGCCGCTATTCTTTCAGGACTTGGATTTTCAGCGCGTCCTGTTTCCACGATCGAAACTGACGATCCCGATGTGCTCGGCGAGATCCTGCGCGGGATCGAACCGGGCGCAACGGTTCAGCGGGCGTCGACATTCCGGACCGTCGGCAAGCGGCGCGATCTGCTTCGCTTCGCCCTTAGTGAATTGCACCGCGCAGCGCCGACGCCAACCGATGTGATTGCCCTACCCGAAGGCGCACCGCTCGGCGCGATCTGCGTCAATGAGAACGGATGCACGCTGTGCCTGGCTTGCGTCTCGGTGTGTCCCACCGGGGCACTGCTCGACGATCCCGAACGTCCTGCCCTCAAATTTGTCGAGGATGCCTGCGTTCAGTGCGGCCTTTGCCAGAGCACCTGCCCGGAAAAAGTGATCACGCTGGCCCCGCAGATCGATTTTCGCGCTGCCAGGGCTCCGGCTACGATCATTAAGGAAGAGGCGCCCGCGCTTTGCATTCGCTGCGGCAAGCCCTTCGGCGTGAAGAGCACAATAGATAAGATCGCGGCGAAGCTCGAAGGCCGGCACTGGATGTATCCTGCGGGCGACAGGCGGCTCGATGCGGTCAGGATGTGCGCCGATTGCCGCGTCATCACCATGAGCGAGCAGCAATTCGATCCGTTCGCCGGTGTTGCCGAGCGCGCGCCACCGCGCACGACCGACGATTATCTGCGCCAACGAAAAAATAACGATTAGAACCGGGGCTACGAGAATGCTTATCGCGGAGAGGAAACTAAGGAAACTGTATCATATCTCGTTTCATCACAGTTCCATCTACGTGCGTTATCGCCATCGTTCTTGCCGGCGAGGCAGCGTTGATGCCGACGCCAGCCGAAACTGCTAGCCCGTCCAAGCCTGACAAGGCTGCCCTCAAGCGGGCGATCGTGGCCTGCAAGGCGGAAGCGAAGGGCAAAAAGATCAAGTGGCTCTCGCGCCGCAAATACGTCAACATCCGCGCAGCCGATGCACGACGAGTTATTTCGACGTCGCACGCGCGAGAAAATCCGTAAGAGCCTTGCGATCCGCCGCAGATCCAATCCGCTGCTCCGGCATTTTTGTGCCAGGCGTATAGGCGTTCGGACCGAGTTCGAACAATTTTGACACGGTCTTGGGCGTCCATACGATGTCCATGCCTTTGAGGGCGTCGGAGAAACGATAGCCGGGCAGCGACGCGATCCTGCGGCCGTATAAGCCCGCTAGCGTGGGGCCGGCGCGTTGCGCATCCTTCTCGGACAGGGTGTGACAGGCAACGCACGCCCTGAACACCTCGGCGCCGTGATCTCCCGCATAGGCGGCAAGCGGATCGCGCGGCGTGGCTTGCAACGATGAGCCAATGGGTTCGCCAGTCCGCGCGTTCCAACGCCGGATTTTGCCGCCGGCACCGCCCGTCAGCAATGTTGCGTTGTCCGGCAGGAACGCGACTGACCACACCGGCGAACCAGGATCACCCAGCGTACGCGCGATGCTCCGCGCCTTTCGGTCGATGACGGCCACGACGCCGCCAATTCCTGCAGCAGCGATCAACGTGGCGTCCGGACAGATCGCCAGCGCGACAATCGGCGTCTGGCCAGCTTGCGCCTCGCCGCTTTCCTGGCCCTCCGACATCAGAAAACGTAGTTTCCCGTCGGCACCACCCGTCACGATCTCGCCGTCAGGCGCGACTGCCACGGCGTTAAGGGGCGAGCCCAGTGTGATGACATTTGGGGTGCCACCCACAAGTGGCCAGATCCTCAACTCACGATCGTAACCCACGCTCACCAGCGATCGTCCATCCGGCGCGAATGCGACGCCGTTGACGTTCTGAGAATGCCCTTCCAGCACCTGCTGCGCGCCATCGCCGAGCGACCAGATGCGAACCGTATGGTCCCAGGAGGCTGAAGCTAATCTTGCACCATCGGGCGAGACGGCAAGTGAAGCGATCGGTGCGGCATGGCCATTGAAAACCCGATCCGGCTGTTGCCGGCCGGGCGTCCAGATCGCTACCTTGGCGTCCGCTCCCGCGGTCGCCATTCGCCCATCCTTCAGGAAGGCAACCGCGTTCACCGCATCGGAGTGAAACCGAAGGACTTGGTCTGCGGATTCGGTCTTGAGCGACCATCGGATAGCGGCGGTGTCGAAGCTGCCCGACAGCACACTGTTGCCATCGCCGGAAATCGCAATCGCCCGCACGGGTCCGCCGTGGCCTGTCAGTTGCCCTTGCGCCGACGCTGAATGAAGCATCAGCATAGCGGTAACGAGGCGGAGACTTGGGATCCAATTCATCTGCGGTTTACAGGTCGTCCGGGCATGTCACCGGCGGTTATGCGGGATATTTGCGCTCGCTCGGTCTTGTCAACGATTGAAGCCGTTGTTCGGTTTCCATACTGCACCGCAAGGAAGGAATGGCCCCGCTACTCAATGACGCAATGGCCGTTATCAGCTTGAACCGGGCATAGCCTGATCCTATGCTTGATTTGGCACGTCGAGGACGACGTCATGCAAATGCGACCTAAAACGTATCTGCATTTCGTTTCGCTGTGGCGCTCACTTCGCGATGCGATACCGCCACACCATGGCGATGTGCCCGCTGAAGGGTCATCGTCCCTCATCTACACCGCGGTCGTGCTGGCGCTTCTCTTAGCCATTCTGGAAGTAGACGCTCATCGAGGCGAACTGGAATCGTTTGGTATCTTAGGGGGCGACTACCCCGTCCAAGCTGCTTTTTTAAGCCCGTAACGCTCGCCGCTCGACCAAGCTTCGTTCGACCTCGAAGGCTCTTTCAGGCAGGATCTATTTGCGAGCCCTGGCTGAAGGTCTGCGCGTGGCCCTTCTACTTAGCGCTTAGTTTCCCTCGGAAAAACCAATGACCGATCGTCAAAGTCCTCAGCCGGCAGCTTTTCTGCGCCCCGGGCGCTTTGCATGTCTTGTAATGTCGACATGCTTGCTGTTCCGGCGCGCCCTATCGTCAAGCCCGAATGTGATTGCGGGATGACGGTCACAGCTGCAAACAGACCGACAGCGGCGATGAAAAAAATAATGATCAGAGGCTTCATGCGAAATCTCCTGTTCGGCTGAAATTCAGGAAACTCTTTGCAGCGACCTGATTAGTGCGAAGCGCGACGTGAGGATGTGAGCCGCCTCACACCTCCGGAAATTCTTGCCCTGAGCGCTTGTCAAGTTCCTGATTTGGAACCCGTCGATTCAGACCAATCAAAATCGGATTCGGCCGAACGCCTGGCGCAGCCAAACACGACCGCAAGCAGAAAGCGTGTCCGACGTAGCTTGAGCGAAGCGATCAACGCTTCTCGTCCTCGTTTCGCGTGCTGCAATTAGCAGCAGCACAGCTGGATTCATTACCTCTGGGACTGGCTGGCTCGATTTGGTCTAAAAGTCGTAGGTTCTTGAAGGTGGGAGTTTGCCGCGCCCGGGAAAGAGCCGCGGATAGGTCCAGGAAAAGATGACGCTTTGAATGACCATGGAGGCGAAACCAAAGGGAATGATTGGATCAGGACGGTAAATCCCGAGGGCCTCGTAGGTCGGCGCGAACAACACCAGGTGCCAAACATAAGCAATAGGGAATGTCGGCACGAGATAGGCGGCAAACCCCAACCAGAAGCAGCGTTTGGACAACGCGCTGCGACTCGCTTCCGTATTGTCATCGTCTCCTCCTTCGATCAATTGCCGACAAGCGCTTCGGCAAAGGCAGGCAAATGCGCGGGCACCACATCCCAGGCCGGGGCACGGACAGCCCAAACTAAAAGCAGAGGCGCAAACAACGCCGGATGCACGATCGATCTGCTGGATTTCGTAGGCGATGCGCTGGGCCTGGGCGAGAATCCCGCCTTGAAATCCGGACGGTTTATTCGCACGAAAGAAACGGTGTTCGAGCTCCCTTCCGCGGCGTCTGCGAAAAGGCGGCTCTTCACCGAAGAAACAAAGGCCGGGCTCGTGCAGCCGGCCGAGGCCTGGGGATTTCCTGAAGGGCTCGTTGAGATGTGCATTCGCTCCGAACGATACGACCAGGAAATTACCCTCCTCCGTTTCGAAGGAAGCGCACCGATTTTCTTTCGAGAGGAAACAGATTTGGAAGATACCTACGATCGCTTCGTGAACAACGGACAAGCGCCTGTCATGCCCTTGCGACAACATCGCGGGTTCGGATCACGGCGCTAGACGTCGCGCATGGAACGAATAGAGCGCGGTCAACCAGCCGCAAGCGCTTCGCGTGCATTGGAGACGGATTGTCATATCGTTGTGCCTGTCACTGCCGTTCGAATCGCGACGGAAGTGTCGGCTCAATGCGCGCCAACCTGCCTAGTCGGATCATTGTGGCGGAGTTCGCCAACGTTCGCCGACGCTTATTCAACAGATATTCGACGACTTCTCCGCACCAGCTCTAAGTCATTGAATTTTATGGCGCTCCCTAGGGGAATCGAACCCCTGTTTCAGCCTTGAGAGGGTAACGGCAAATCCGCGCTGCGCTTAGACCGTCGATTTTACTCCGCGGCCTACTTCCTGCCGCTTCCACCGCGCTTCCACGAGCGAAATTTGGAGGCAGAATCGGAAGCAAACGAAAAGCCCTTGAAAGCGATCCGATTTCAAAGGCTTGTCGGCTGGTTGCGGGGGCAAGATTTGAACTTGCGACCTTCAGGTTATGAGCCTGACCATAGGCAGCTTGAGATTCGTCCTATTTGTACGCCAGAGCTACCCAGCAGTCATACCGGCGCACTTGATTTCTTTCTTGCTGGAGAACCCTACGATCTTATTGCCGCAGACGATCATGGTTCGGGCGCCGGGATGTGCGGCAAGGACGAAGAATCGAATCGAGGCATTAGGGTCCCCAGATCGTCGGAAAATGCGCCACGTCGTGAAGGCTGTTGCAAGAACCGTCGCATGCCGCTGCCGACAACGTTCAATGTCCTCTGAACCGTCTGGGTGGCTCGGACCAGTATTGTTTGACGCGCACCTAGGTGTTTCGTCGGTACGTCGAGAGAAATTTTTCGATGATCGTCATTGATCCGGCGGATTTCTTGTCTGAAGACGAAGTGCTCAAGCGATGGCCGATGCTCACGAAAGCGGAGCTACGGCGCGCCCGCCGAGCGAGCCCGCCGAAGATCGAATTCTACGCTTTCCGAAAGAAAAGCGGCGGGCCTCGCTACACAGCAGAGCAGGTGCAGGCTTACATCGATCGTTCATATCTCAGGGTATTGAAATGCCAACTAAACCCCGGAGTGCCGCGAAAGGCCCCGAGCAAGAGCATAGATTCGCACTTGGGGGATACTATCTCGAGCGCACCCACCCAGAGCATCTCGGCCACTGGTACGCTTGCAGATATGACTCCGGAACTCGCCAAGTCCGCCGCAGAAGTCTTAAGACAACAGATTTCGAAGAGGCCAAAGTCAGGCTCGCGGCGCTCGTCGCGTCCGCTCCCAGCAGCGCGAACCGGATAGGACCGCCCGGCCCCGACCAGGTCCTCAGTGTCGCCGCCCTCAAGGCGTATCTCGACGAACGCGGCTCACACATTGCATCAGAGGATGCAGCCGAGCGGGCAGTCGAGCTGTTCACGGACTATCTCGCCAGCATCAGCAAGATCGATGCACCTGTCGCGTTCTGGACGGCAGCCCGCCAGCTCGAGTTGGCCAAATGGTGCGTAGAAAAACACCAGCATTCCGCGGGCTACATCGAACGGTTGTTCAATGTGATGAGATCTGCATTCAACGACGCCTGCGTCACAAAAATCAGATTGGATGCCGTCGGTAATGAAGTCGAGGCGGCACTGATGAGCCATGCGCCGAAAATCGTGTGGAAACGTGAGGCGATCGCTACTGAACTCAAAATCCCGGCACGTCGGCCGCGGCCGGCAACACTCTCCGTCGAGCAGATGGCCGCGGTGCTGGATTCGCTTAAAACACCCCATCTCTTCCGTTTCGCGATAATGAGTCTGTGCACATGGGCTCGGCCACAAGCCATCATCGATTTCGATCCGGCAACTCAGGTCGATTGGAACGGGGGCGTGATTGATCTCGCTCCGGTCGGTTGGGTACCGACGAAGAAGCGCCGGCCCCGCCAGCCGCTCACCGGGTGCCTCGCGGGCTGGCTACCGGTCTGGAGCAAAGAGGATGAGGCTCGGCGAGCAGCCGCCCTTGCCGAGAACCGAACCCCACCAGGGCTTGGACTCATCGTGTACAAGGGCAAGCGTGTCGCAACCGTGAAGCGCGCGTTTCGACGTATCGGCACAGAGCTCGGACTGATGGGCTTTTCGCAGTACAGCTTGCGCCATTTCATGGCCGACCAAATAAAGAAGCTGTTCCGGAATGTGCCGCGCGAGCAGCGCTCATTGTGGATGGGGCACGTCGTGCGTGACGGCTCGCGCACAACGGCGAACTACGAGTCAGATTATCCGGGAATGCTCGCGGATGTCGCGCTGGCCACCGATTGCGTTATCGCACTGATCCAGCAGCACTGCGGCAGACCGTTATTTGCTGTTGACGTACTGTTGACGAAGAAAGATTTGCAGGCGATCGGGGCGATGGCGATTCCAGAACCGCAGAAAAAACAGAGAGTTGGTGGTGGGCACGACAGGGATCGAACCTGTGACCCCTACCATGTCAACGCAGCGCGTTGACGGAAACTACAGCGAAAATCCCCTCCACTCCTCCCAGAAACGGCACAAACGTTCACGTTTGGATCACGGCAATCTTGGGCCTTTTTTGGGCGAGCACGCAACGATTCAGCCGGATGTGTGCGCCGGAGCGGCTACCGCCGAGGTGGCAGCATGAGCCGGATGGAAAGCGCCGGCCAGATCAGTCGCTCAATCGGTATCGGCGAGGTCCGGATGCAACCATCTAAAGCGCGAAACCCGACCACCGGGCAAGATGGTCGGGCAGATCGCGAAAAAGGCTCTTGGCAGAACCAAAACCAACCGTCCCACAGCAGGGAGGGGCGGATGGCTGTTGATGGACAGATAACCCGCGCCAGCCTGACCAACAAGCCCAGCGTCGCCGGGACGTTTGCGGGCGAGACGCCAGCGCAAATTGCCAAACACCGAGAAATTGCGCGCCGTCATCGGCGGCGGTGCAACGATAGCGCCTTCATCCCGCGCCTTCGCATTGCCGAGTTGCAACGCATTTTCGTGTTCACTTACGGTGCTAGGTGCCTTCCCGACGACGACGCGGGCCGCGCCGACCTTCGCCTGATGGCCGATCATCTCGCCCAAATCGACCCGGGCATGCTTCGACCGTGGGCCGCGACATGGATGCCGACGCTCCCGGACACCGAACTCGACGCGCTGATCGCCAAAGTCAGCACCGGCAGGCGATGGAAAGCCGACGCGCTCGCCCGCGAACTTGGCCTCGACGACGCGACCCGGACACGGCTCAACATCAAAACCATCGGCGCGCGCGATTGCGGCAAGACAAAACGCATGACCCGCCGACACCGCAAGCGCATCGCCGCAGATCGCGCCCGCCGCGCCAGAGCGGGAGCGAGCCCGCACGCGCAAATCCGCCGCCGCGACACAACCGTGGCTCAACGAAGGCATAAGCCGAGCAACATACTACCGCCGCCGCGCGACCGAAAAATCCGGTCTTGAGACTGTTGAGACTAATTCGAGGCCAATAGACCGAAGGTCTTCTATTGGGGAAAATCAGTGCCACGGTAACACTGACGGCAGAACCGAACCGGGGCGGCAGGATCACGGTGCCGAAGCCAGCACCTTCCCTGCCAAGCCTCTTCCGCTTCGTTTCCGTGTCGACGGACTGACCGATCAAGATGGGATTGCCGAAGCTATGGGCCGCGAAAGTGTCGCGCGGCGGCGTTTGCAAGCGGTCGCGTCGGCGGTGGCGCGCTCGCCAAATCCCGAACGGTGGTCACACCTGCTCGTCGCCGCGTCCGGCGCATGGGCGCGCGCTCGCGCGGCGACGGTTGCAGGGATCAGCGGACCATGATGCCGATTTCGTTGAGAGCGGCAATGCCAGCGGCGATTTCGAGGCGGTCGAATGGATCGACTCACCGAAAGCGATGGCGCGCCACGCCGGACTCATATCTGCGCCGTGAGTTCGAGCGCCGCTTCGCACGATACCGCCCAAGAGAGGCGACGAGGCGCTGATGTGGCGCATGTCGGACATTGAAAACGCCGATCTTCATCGCGCTCGTGGCGTTTGCGGTCGCGGCGGTGCTGACGAAGGGATATCAGCGCGAAATCGCCGACGCGATCAGCGATCCCAAAATTGAGCGAGTGACGCTGGTTCAGAGCCGATGGGGAATACTGAATTGTCGCTGCGAGGCTCTAGATTTCAAAGAGACATTCAATAGGCTAAGATGTGGCTTGGCCCTTTGAAAAAGTATCAAAAAATGCGCGGTGGAAGAAGAGCGGGCTCGGGCCGGAAGAAAAATTCCCCGAACAAAGCGAGCGCAAAACGTGAGCGCGAGGCAGCAGCGTCCGGCGCGACCCCCCGCGATGTGATGCTTATGTCGATGCGGAGCCTTTGGGCCCTAGCGGATGAAAACAAAAAGGATAAAAAAGCATTCGAGCATTACATTCGCGCCGCCGCCGTCGCAAAAGATGCCGCCCCGTATTTTCACCCGCGTCTATCGACTGTAGATCAGGCTCAAGGCGCGGGCGGGACGACAATCCGCGTTCACGTTACGGGCGGCTTGCCAGTTGGATCGACGCCTGAAAGGCCGGAGGGCACGGAGTACAGCGAAGTGCCGCCAGAAGAACCCTACCGGTGAACGAGAGTTGAGTTGGAAAGGGCATTAGGATCACGCCCAGTACGGCAACATCAACCCGCAAAGGTCTATCGCGGCAAACGCTAGCGCTCTGAACTGACTTCCGCTTTCGGGGCATAACGGACATGTCCAGACTCGCTGGTGGCTCGACCCGGTCGCGATTGACCCGAAGCGGTCCTTTGATGCAATTACTTTGGATCAAGGGTTCATGGTTCCCTAACTCAATTCGTGATGCTCTGAAAGTCCACTGTACCGGGGCAAAACAGCGAGCATCTCGCATTTCCTTTCGTCGTGCGGGTTAGTGTATAGTGTATAAGGTTTCCGGTGACGGCGGAGCTTCGCTCTGCTAGTCACATCCGGCAGATTGCCTGCGCCTTGCTCCGTCGGGCTTGTCTTGTGCTTGGACTTAGTCTGTTTGGACTTCTTCGTTTGGACTTGGGGGAGCCTCTCGAATGAACCGCGCTATTGGTCTGGAAACTGATCGTCCAAGCCAACGATGAGACTTTCGCCGGATCAGACGCTATCCGGAAGGACGGCAGTATATCGCGCGGATATCGATGGCCTGCGCGGGATTTCGGTACTGGCGGTCATCGCCTTTCATGCATTCCCGGACCTCGTCCCCGGCGGCTTCATCGGGGTGGATGTGTTCTTCGTCATTTCGGGCTTTTTGATCTCGGGAATCATCTTCGACGAGATGCGATCGGATGCGTTCAGCCTGCGGTCATTCTACGCGCGACGGATTCGCCGTATCTTTCCAGCTCTCGTACTGGTGCTGACGGTCACAGCCCTTGTCGGCTGGTGGATTCTTCTGCCTCAGGACATGCTGCGCCTGGGCAAGCAACTGCTTTCGAGCGCGGCCTTCGTCGCCAATTTTTATTTTTGGTTTCAGTCCGGATATTTTTCCCCGGACGCGCACAGTTTTCCGCTGCTGCATCTGTGGTCCTTAGGCGTCGAAGAGCAGTTCTACATCGTCTGGCCGCTCGTGCTCCTGCTGCTTCGACGCAGACCGGATCGGATCTTTGCCGCTATCCTCGTCATCGCCGCCTTGTCTTTCCTTCTGAACATTCTGACCATCGATCACCACGAGGCCAATTTCTATTCACCGCTGACACGCGCATGGGAGCTGATGCTGGGAGCGGCGGTGGCGTGGTTGGTGCGCCATTATCCATCTGTTGTGACAGCGCGACAGACCGAACCGCTCCGCATTCTCGGCCTGCTTGCGATCCTTTCGGCCGCCTTCATGTTCAATAGCCAGATGCGCTATCCTGGCTGGCTCGCGCTTGTTCCGACCATCGGGTCCGCATTGCTTGTCGCGAGTCCAGGCAAGGGCGGCGTCACCTCCTATCTCACGGCGACGGGACCGATTGTCGCGACCGGCCGCATCAGCTATCCGCTTTATCTCTGGCACTGGCCGCTGCTTGTGCTTGCCGAAGCGTTCAAATTTGTCACGCTGACGGTCCTGGAGCGGGGTCTGGTCGTCGCGGTCAGTTTTATCCTCGCCGGACTGACTTATGAATGGGTCGAGAAGCCGATCCGCTTCGGGCCCGCTGGCCGCGCAAAGATCGCGTCCCTAGGCGCAGGCATGATTTCGGTGGCTGTTGCTGGCGTTGCGATTATCAACGCGACGGGATTCGAGACGCGATTTCCGCCCGAGATTCGAGCCTTGGCCGACGTGCCGGCCATATCCCGCGAGCAGCGGCAACACGAATGTTTCCTCGATCTGAAGCAGGAGACGACGTTCGCGGACAGTTGCGTAGAAGCGAAGCGGCCGCTCGTTCTTACCTGGGGTGATTCGACCATCGCCGCGCTCATGCCCGGCTTTCGCAAGCGCCAGCAGGAAGTTCACTTTGGTCTGGCCCAGTTCAACGCGAGTAGTTGTCCGCCCCAACTGTCGGTCGACATTCCCGGCTATCCCGCCTGTCGAGGTGTCAATGAGGTGGTTCTGCAAAAAATCGCACTCGCGCACCCCGATGTCGTGGTGATGCAGAGCAGAGGCACGATCCATCCCAATGACGAAATGCCCGCGCTCAAGCGGACCTTTCAGGCGCTTCATGAGTTGGGAGTGCCTCGCATTGTCCTGCTCGGTCCGGCTCCGGTCTGGACGCGCACGCTTGCGGCCGAAGCGCTGAGCTATTTCATCAAATATCATGCGGTGCTGCCGCAACGCTATGTAAAGGGGGTTACGCACCTCTGGGACGATGCGGAAATGCGAGCATTCGCGGATGAGCAGGGCGTCGAGTATATCTCGACCTGGGACGCTATCTGCAATGCCGACGGGTGCTTGACGCGATTGAGCCACGCGCCGGGTGACCTCGTCATCTACGATGCGCATCATTTCACCGAAGCGGGCGCGATCTACTTCGTCAACAAGGTGTGGGACCGGATCTTGCCCCCGGACATGCAGCAGAGGGCGGCGCTTCGAGGCTCCGAACAGTCAAAATGATCCAACAACGATAAATGTGAGCGTGCTTTCACTGACGCGGAAATCAGAACTCTCGCTTCATCGCAGCATGATTCCGGTTCTTGACCTCGTCTCTGGAATTTGGGTTTCGCGAGAGACACGTGCGAAGCCCGCACTTACTTCTGCTTGTGGCACTTTTCGGACATCCCGCCACCTCCGCTTTCCGGTCGCTATAGAGTGATTAGCGGACATGGAGCGCCTTAGCTAATCCGTTAAATAGCATCGCTTGCTGAAGGACCCGTCTGATGCGACGACCGGTTTACGTGATAGTCTATTAATGCGCGCTTCACCGCGACATCAGGAAAAACAACGGAGGTCGAACTGTGCCGAATACTCCAATCAGCCCAGAGGCAAGCGCTGTCCAAGATGCTTACGCAGATCAACTGAAGCTTCTATTCAGTCACTTGTGCACGAATATGGAAAGCCTACCTGATGCGCAGAGCTTCGCTAACTTCACCAATGGATTCAATATTGCGACGCGAGCCAAGACTTTCGCATTAAGTGTTGTACCGACGAAGCTGATTACAGTTTCGATGACGATTCCCGCTACAAAACGCCAAAGGAAGTAGCGGAAATCGGCTCTCGTGCCCTATTCCGGTGAGGCGGCGACTGATTGTCGCTGCCCGTTTCCGCCGTCTCTCGCGAAGGTGATTTGCGTCCAATGGACAAGGGGAAAACCCTGCGAGCAACAAATACTCAGCGTTCGGGGGCTCAAACCGGGAGCTGTCCATGCCGATTACGAGAACAGTGACCATGCTCGCCTTGGCGAGGGAGGCTTTGGAGCGCTTTGACAATAACGCCGATGCCGCTCAAGCCTATCTATCGGAACGATTGGTCAGTGACGGGCAGCTTCGCGAGGCTCTAGTTAAAGCTGCAATCGAATATGAGAGACTCGAAATGATTGAGGCGCCGTCCTAAAGGGGTTGGAGGGCGGCGCTCCTTTACGCGGCCGCGTATCCGGCGGTCAGGGACGGGAAAGGCCCTTCGGCTTCGACGTCGTCGATGGCCGGCTGGTGCCGAACGCGAATGAGCAGGCCGCGCTGCAGCACGGGCGCGGCATGCAAGCCAATGGCGACAGTCTGCGCAGCATCGCCTTCGTCTGGATGAGCAAGTTCGGCCTGGAAAAGTACGATGCGAAGTCGGTCCAGCGCATTCTCGCGCGCGAAGACAGTGCAGCTTGAGGAACCAGGAGAGCATCTGCCCGTGGCTGCTAGGAGAGCAGCTCTGGCTCCGGAAAATACCCAGCGCGTCCGGTCCCTTTTATGCCGGTGAACTTTATCGCTTTCTGCGACGTTTGAATTGCTGCTGGGGGATCCGTGTTTTCGACGATGATGACTTGCCGATCATCCGGTAATGACCCCAGGTAGCCGTAAAACGCGTCATTGAGGTCTGTACCGCGCAAGTCGTCTGCGGCGCTGTCAGGCTCTCGATAGGAAAGCAAGGGCGAGTCTAACACTACAAATCCTGGATGCGATGTACTGTTTTGACGGCAAAACTGCATCAGCCCTACCGTGAAAGCTGATTGCGTGATCGCGCGCAGTCCCTTTCCGAAGGACGTGCGCGCTTTCCCGTTGATCACCAAATCCCGCGCCTTCGTGTCGAAATGCACGCGATCGACGTCGGGGAAATGCCAATCTTTCAGGATGTCGCGGACGACGGTGGAAAACTTGTCCAACACCGAGGTCGACAAATCAACGTCGCTTGCGCCGCCGCCGGTGCCATCCACCTGATCTTCTGCTTCCAGCTTCGCCTTGCGATCCTGGAAGTCTTTCAATCCGCGATAAATCCCAAGAGCTTCCCGTACCTCACCGCCCTTATCGGCAAGCTGTTTGTAGCTCGACCGCAGCTCGCGCAGGTTTGGTGCGATGACGCGTTCAATTTCACCGGACAAGGTTGAAAACGTAGCTTCCAGCCTCGGAAGACGCCGTTCGAAACTGACGGCTTCCTTACGAAGGGTCGTAATTGTGTCCGCCAGCTCGGCTTGCCGTACTTCAATCTTGGCAATCTCGGCTTCGGCGGCGGCGACGATTGGATCAACATTCGCTTCGCAATCGCTGTTCACGTCGTGATGTTCGGCGCTCGCGCCGCAAAGTGGACATCTGGCTTCCGAGAGCGCGCTGAAAAGGCTGCCGGCCTCTTCAATTCCACGAAGGCGCTCGATATCCGAACGATAATGAACTTGAAGCAGGCTGAACCGATCTAAAAGCGTGGTGATTTCAGCCACGCGCGTCTGCGCTAGCTCGACTTTCTTGGCAGTCTCACGCCGTTGAGCCGAAGCCTCCCGAAACGTAGATTCCGACAAAGCAAGCTGTTCGCCATGCCTGTTCATGGTGTCGTCAAGCTTGTCCAACTGGGATTTAAGCTCGTCTTTCGAGCCAGTCAGTTCTTTGATCTGCGCTTCGTAACCCTTGATGAGCTGGTCGAGCAGATCAAGTTGCGCGCCGCGCGTTTGTTGCTCCGGCGAGCGGGACTGAGCCGTCACCAGCGCAGAGTCGTCAACGCCGGTCAGCAAAATCTTGAAAACTGACGTGTTCGAAGTATCGGCAGTCAGATTGCCATCCGAAAGCGGAGACCGTTGCTGAATGATCTCTTCCTCGTTGACGATAATGAGCCGCGCAAGGTTGCGGAAACTCAAGCTGTTGGTATCGCCAGCTTTGTTTCTGCGAACGCGCTTGTGGCTCAAGTCCAGCTTGGCAAGCAGGTATGCGGAGAGATTGTCCTCGCGCCTGTCATTGTGCACGTCGGCCAACACTTCACCGTCGCCCTGCGGCAACGCGTCAGAAAAGAGACCTTGGTGAAGCCTGAAAGCGCCGCCGCCGGTGCTGCGAACAAGCGTGAACTGCTGATTATCGAGAGTTTCAAGAGCGAGCAAAATTTGCTCGTAGCCGGTACGCTCCGGAATGTCGCGCAACGGACCCTTTCCGCCCAACATGTAGTCGATGGTATCGACGATGAAGGATTTGCCGGTATTTGACGCGCCGAAGACCACATTCAATCCGGCAGAAAACGCAATGATCGCGGGGGTTCGTGATGGTCCGTGAAACGCCAAGGATTTGAGGCGAAGTCCCTTCGTCGTCATGAGTTCGCCCCCAGACTCCTTTCGGCGTTCTGAAACTCGATTACCCAATTGTCAAAGAACTGGCGCATGAGCGCGTCGAACGAGGCGTCTTCGTAGTCCGCCAAATGTTTTACGAGCCAGCCAGCACGATATTTCACGCGCGCCAAATAGCTCGTTTGAAGCGAGTCCATGAACATGGCGGCCATTTCGCCGGCACCGTACCGAATGCCGGATTTATCGACGCTTCGGGAGACCAAGTTTCTGGTCATCATCAGATTCAAAGCGTCCTGAACAATTTTGCGGCGAACTTCGGTCGCAGGCGTGCGTATCGGCGTTTCAGGGTGTAGGTCGTCCGGCCCACCGAGCTGATGCGTGTGGACGAGCAAATAGTCGAACGCAGTGAGACGTTGGAGATCGTAAGTACGCGGAAATGCGGCTGCTAGTACGGCAACTGCACGGATTCCCGCTTCCAGCGGGCCGTTGAACGTCAGAGGACGTTTGGAAGCTACTTCGCCCATTTCAGCCGGTCTTTATTCGCAAGTTGATGGCAGATGCCGCGGCGATCCCGCACGAAGGTGCTGGCGCCAAGCGGATGACTGTCGAGCGGCACGTTTTGAGCTGCCATGGTTACGGCGTTGACGCAAGCCACGCCGTCTTCGTGGGTTTCGCCACAGACATCGACGACACCGTGGAACACCTCTTCCTGCAGCGACTCGAATGTACCGGGCTCGACGTGGTCCCGCACGAACACCCGCAACGATTCGGCATGGTAGAAGCACTCACGCTGGCGGTTGAAGTGGTCCTGGAGCGGCCGGAATGGCTTCAACGCGGCAAGGTCGGGGACCGCCACATTCTTGTGATCCGCATACGCGGCAAGAAGATGGCCCACATAAATGCTTTCCCCATTATGGATTTCATCGGGCGGGGCGGCAGCAACAGGACGTGCGGGAAGCCCACCGCCGAACCTGCCAACGAAATATGGCGTCGTCCGGTGCTGTTCAATGATCTCACGCGGCGAAATCGGCTTGAAGATCGAAAAGTCAAAAGCCTCCACGTAGGCAGCAAACTTGCCCGTCAATGCCACTGTCTGGTTGGACGTGATGGCATACGCGATGTTTTTATCCCAAGCAGCAAGACATGCTTCCTTGAGCTTCGGCGTGTTGGCCAAATATTGCGTCAGCGTCGGCCGGTGCCACGCGGCGCGACGAAGTAATAAGCGCGTGGTGCCGTGTAATGCCCGTTAAATGAATGCCACAGGATTTTTCCGATTTCAGGCCACGCTTCTGATGGCATGACGGCATGATCAAAGTGCTTGCACTGATAATTGTCCCACACGCCGTTCAACAGTTTGTCGTCAACGAATCCGGCGACGTCGATGCCGCGATCATTCGCGCCGGAAAAACGCAAGACGGTTCTATATTTCGATTTCAAAGACGCGGCGACCCACTCATGGATGAACGCCTCCCATTCGGCCGGGTCATAGCCCATGATGCGCGTCAGCGGTGCGATTGGCGGCCCGCTTTGATATTGGGCGGCCGTCGGCATCGTTGCGGGCTGATTGGGAGCGGGGATGTCCTTGAAGTCGTCCATGGGGCCGTGAAGGACACGTCGGTTCGTTATTGGTTGATTTATCGCACGCGCTGGAAGGGATCACATCCCGAGGTCACGCACAACTGTCTGCACCTCCTGCGATTGAGAACGAGGGGCTAGAGGTTCTCACCGAGTTTGTGGAGGTGGAGACCGGAAAGGGAAATGACGCCCTCAATCGCCGCCCCAAGCTGGCAGAAGCGCTGGCGAAGGCCCGGAAGGCGAAGGCACCCGTAGCGGTGGCGAAGCTGTGCCGCCTATCCCGCGATGTAGCGTTCATCTCCGGCCTAATGGCTCACAAGGTGCCGTTCATCGTCGCCGAGCTGGGGGCCGACGCCGATCCTTTCATGCTGCACATCTACGCCGCCTTAGCTGAAAAAGAGCGAGCGCTGATCGCAGACCGGACCCGGGCGGCCCTGGCTCAGAAGAAGGCACAGGGCACCGTTCTGGGAAACCGCACCAACCTCCGGGATGCGCAGGCAAAAGGCGTGGCGACAAACCGGAAGGCCGCGGACGCTTTCGCGTCAAATGTACTGCCTATCGTGCGGCAGATACAGGCTGCCGGTGCTACCACCCATCGCGCTATAGCGCAGGCGCTGAATGATCGAGGCGTCCGCACAGCCCGAGGCGGGGATTGGCACGACAGTACAGTCCGCAATCTACTCGCACGGGCACAGTGATCTGCAATTCCACAACAACATAAACCGACCCTTGCCATCGACATGGTGGCCGGGTGAGCGGTGATTAATACTCGCGTTTTGGGGGAACGAGCAGAATGGCAGACTTAGTCCGGCGAGCTGATTTTACCAACTCGCTTGTCCATCTGACGCGCGAGCGAAAAGAGATGAACAAGAAGACGTTCAAATTGGAGCTTGTCGCGTCACCATTTGAGGTTTTGAAGGAAATTCTAACCGCTGGGACTATTCGCGGAGGACTTGGGTTTGTAAAAGGGGCGCAGCCGGTGGTGTGTCTCTCAGAAATCCCCTTGGCGTCAATGGACGAGTTCGCCGGTCCAGTGGACGGGAGTGCGCGTTATAGGTTCTACGGCGTCGCGCTTAGCAAGAAGGCGGTGTTCAGCGCCGGTGGTCGTCCGGTGATCTATATTCCTGACGACGAAGGCGAGTGGATACCCGATGATCAGACGTGGAGGCAAGTCAGGTTTGACCCCCCGCAGGTCGATTGGACGCACGAGCGGGAATGGCGCGCGCCGGGTGACCTTGATCTTACAAAAGTGCCCGGCCTCTACGTGATCGTTTGGAGCTCGGACGAAGCTAAGGAGATCGCAAATTTGAAGTGCCCGGTGGACAGCTTAATCCGAGCCGTTCTGCCGATGCAGCACCTCAACATGATGCTCTAATTTTTGATCTGAGCATGTGCAACCTCTACAGCATCACGACCAACCAAGCGGCCATCGCGGCGCTGTTCCGCGTCGTCAACCGGTACGTCGGCAACCTCGCGCCGATGCCGGGCGTGTTTCCGGATTATCCGGCTCCGGTGGTGCGCAACACCCACAACGGGCGCGAGTTGACCATGATGCGTTGGGGGATGCCGCCACCGCCGCGCACCGGCGGGCCTCCGGTCACCAACATCCGCAACACGTCGTCACCGCACTGGCGCGGCTGGCTCAAGCCGGAGAACCGATGCCTTGTCCCGGCCAACAGCTTCGCCGAGTACGCGCCGGAGCCGAACCCGGAGACGAAGAAAAAAGACGTGGTGTGGTTCGCACTCAACGATGACCGACCGCTGTTCTCATTCGCTGGCATCTGGACGACGTTCAACGGTGATCGCGGCACGAAGTCGAAGCCGGTGCCGGGGCCGCATCAGGTCTATGGTTTTCTCACGACATCGCCGAACGCGGTGGTCGAGCCGATCCATCCGAAGGCTATGCCGGCGATCCTGACCACCGACGAAGAGCGGGACGTGTGGATGCGCGCACCGTGGATGAAGCGAAGGCGTTGCAACGGCCATTGTCGGATGACGCGATCAGTATCGTCATGCGCGGGGCAGACAAAGAGGATCGCGCGGCGGCAGCATGACCACGATAGGGCAAGGACCAAGTTTCATGATGCGGACCAGTATCATTACAGGCGTTATCGCCGCCTTTGTCGTATTGAGCGCGCCTTCTGCGTCTGCCGAAAAGCTGACCCTCGCATGTACTTTCGAAAGCGGCGGCTCCGACAGCCGGAAAAATATAAACCAAGTTATCTTCGATACCGACCGTCCCCAAGTTGACCTGCGCGTCGCTCAGACGATGGGGACCGATACGCCGTACAACTTTCTTTATGAAAATAATGCAGCACGCAAGGACAGCATTCAGATGTCTCTGTCGGTTCAAAGATCAGCGTTGCTGCTATCTACACCGGTCACGCGGTCGTCGTTAGCTTCGACAGGACCACCGGATGGTTGAACTGGGCGTTTGCCGATGACCCAAGTACGTTTCTCTTCAAATGCCATAAGTGATCGTGCGCCGTCCCTCCGGCTTCATCGAACCGTGCCAACCGTCGAAGGTGGCTCGACCGCCGACTGGCCCTCTCTGGGTTCACGAAATTGGGCGACTGATCAATGCTCGACAGACGCTTACCAAGGGTCGCGTCGGCTAACGTCGAGAAATTAGCCAATCATTCCAGGCGATCTCATCGATCAAGTTTGGCGAGGTTTTCGGTATAGGCGAAGGGCTCGATAAATCCGGTACTGCCGATCGCGCCGGTTACCCGGTGCGTCCAAGTCGGCTTACCACTGGTTACCTGTTGAGGTCCGCTTCGGGTTCGCGACTCTTCGGTGGAATTACAGTGAGACGGCGGTATGAGACGGTCGTCTCACCGATGGCTCACTGTGTCTCAACGCGGTTAAGACACAGAATGCAAAGCGTTTTCGGAGTTTGAGTGCCTCATGATACGGGACGAAGCGGCGGTTGACTCAATCGTCTCACTCACTACGCCGCGCCGCGTTTTTTTCCGGCCGGACACTCCGGGTCTCGGCGTCCTGCTCGACCAGCCCACCACGCACGAGCGCCAGCAGGATCCGCCGGACTGTCGGCTTACGAAGACCCGACTGCGAGATCAGATCCGGTTGCCGCGCTGGCGCGAGCCGAAGCGAAGCGCTAGCCTGCGGCCGCGAGGTGAGAAATCTACCGTGGCGGGGGCCTTTCCCACCCAAAAATGGGCGACCTGTCGGCACCAAAGCTGTGCAAACTTTGGCTGAGGCTAAACCATGATCAATCGGATGCTCATTTCGATGGTCGTCCTTTCCATCGCGACGTCCGCGCACGCTGGCATCGCACCAAAGGACGCATCGTATTTCTGCGTTGCCGAAATTGCTGGCGGTCTTCGGTACAACGAGCGCACAAAAAAATGGGAGGGCGCAACGTTCAAGCCGGACGCCAAGTTCGTCATGCGGATGAAACACCTGCGCTCGGAGACAAGGAAGGATTCTCGCGGCAAAGACGAACCTGCACAGGTCTTCGATGTGACAATAACCCCGGAGCGCGGAAGGGTCGCCGAGACGTGTTTGACGCCTGATGTGTCCGTCGTGTTCAGCAGCGATAGGATGAGATTTCGTTGCCTTGGGGTTCGGCACGATTATCAATTCAATCTTGAGAACAATCGTTTTCTGCTGTTCGGCTTTTTCGATGGAACCGACGACAACGAAAACACCCCCGCCGTAACTGGCGGCGTCTGCGCAAAGATCGACTGAGCAAAGATCATCAGCTTGTGCCCGAGCATGGCAGCCTTCGCGGGCACAGTGTCGGCAATCCAGCGAGGATATTCCGCCATGCCGCTCTCGCTCGACGACGACGAACTTGCAACGGTGATGTCGGCCGCCGTGCCGATCCGGCCGAGAGATCGCGATCAATTTTTGAGAGCGGTCACATCCGAACTGGCGAAGCATGTCGAGATCGGTCCGGGCATCGTCGGTCGTGTCGTTGCAAAGATCCAGCGCTAGCATCTCAACAGCGAGAGCAAGCCGAAAAGCTGGGTATAGCTCGATCGCCATAGCTCTAGCTCGGATAGAGTCATGCTACCAATGCCCGCGTCGGACGACTGACGCAAAGCGGGGGCGAGCGTGATCAGGGGCTTGGGGCTAACGGAGACGGGGCTGCGCCGGATCATTGCAGCAAATGCGCCGGGCTCCCTTACCCTCCAAGACTGGGAGGGCAACCTGGATGGATACGCCCGATACATTGCGCGAAATGGAGAGCTAGTCCGGGTCAAGCGCGCGAAGGCAGCCTTGAAAGCTGCGCCAAAGTTTCGAGGGACGGCAGCGATCCCAAAGCGACCGAGCCTGTTGCGAAATGTTGAAAAGGAGATCCACGCTCTGCTGTGCACCAATAGCAGGCGCTACGCCCCTATCCGAGCAGCGTTCTTCTCGACACGCGGAAGGCACAGCCAGACGGTCGTCGTCTCCTCAATAGCGGCGGTCATCGCCACCAGCTTCAACATCGCGCTGGGACTTGTTACCTCGCTCGTAGCGGTTTGCCTGCTGGCTGCTTTGAAAGTGGGCGTCGGTGCGTATTGCAGCTTTTACGCAGAAAGGAAGGCTATTCCGGCTCCGAAGCGCGCGCCACAAAAGAAGCGCACAGGCAAGGGAGGAGCAGACCGATGAAAGACCCGCAGGCGATGAGCCTCGCCGAGCTGGCGGCGGTCCTCAGTTCGTTGAAGCCGCCACAGTGATCGCGCCGGAAAGCCGTTTTGGAGAGCTGTTGCAATGAGCGATTTTGTCGGCATGGCCGTGCTGTGCTTGGGGGCCGTCCTGTTCGTCGTGATGGTAGTTGGTTTGCTGATAGCCCCGCCGAGCCCGTCAACGTACGAGAGCCCGCTCAAACTAAAACCGAGCCCGCCCGCGCCAGTGGTTGCGGAGCCAGACGTGCTTGAACAATTGGAGCGTCTCGGCGAGGCCGGTCAAGTCCAAGCCGCAAAGGATGCCAAGAACAGACGATGGCTCCGGCCCCTCGGCTTTGTCACGAGGTTGCTAACTTACGCGGCGCTCTTCCTGCTGATGTACATCTGGGCACCGGCTGACATCTCGAAAACGCCGCTGGCGAAGCTGACGTTGTCCGATATTGCGGGGACTATTTTCTTCGTGGGGATCGGGATCATGCTAATCCGCGCCCTTTTCGATCCGAGCGATGACGACCAAATCAGAGACGCTTGGGGTTGGTTTGGCGTTGTGCTTTTAGGCGTTATCGGCGTAGGCACTCTGTATCTTTACAACGCTCGCTGAAGAGCATCTCGATAGCAGCAAGCCGAGACCCAATGCTCACCGCTTCTTCAACTTGACGACGTTGCTCGCTGCAGGCTGCAGCGCCGGTCCGAGCGCAGGCAGCGTCTCGCGCGTTATCTCGTCGGTGAAGTCGAGGATCGACGCCGCATAGTGCTTGCGGAGATCCTTGTCGGCAATCTTATCTGAGCCCCAACCGTTTTCACCCTCCGAGCCATCGTTGAACGGCGGGTTTGCAAGCACGTAGTCGGCCTTCAGCGTCGCGTGCCCGTCGTCCGTGTATGAATTGCCGAGCTGGATGTTGCCGTCGAGACCGTGAATGAAGAGGTTCATCCGGCACAGGCGATACCTTGCTCTCTTGCCCGAAGTACCCCATTGCAGGGGGCGTGCGAGAGCTGTCAGTTTTTCATCGCCTCGGATAGCCGTCCGGGACGATTTCGTTTTAATGTAGCTGATTTGGTGGGAGGAGGAAGCGATACCGGTCAATCTCGTTTTGAAAGCAGCCGTTCGCGTGGAGTTGTTTAAATGCGCGATAGCAGGCAAATTTCTAACCTACGCGGAATTTTTTGAACGTATTCGTCCCGGCGGGAAGATGGGCCAATTCCCTTATAAAGATCATTTCGACGAAATAGCCAAAGAGGAACGTAGCAACGGCTATCCCGACATTACTTTCTTTGTTTATCGAAGCGGCGAACCAACTCAATATCCGTCTCAAATTGATTTTAGACCGGCTAATCCCCCGGATCAGAAACAATTGGATAGCTTGCGTAAGGGCACCGACGACCTAATTGCTTTGTACTGTCCCCCAAATACCTCGAATCCATATTGGTGACATCGGCATCCCACACCTTGCTGGCTCAATTGATTTCGCCAATCCGCCAAGCATGGGTACGCCGATCACGCACGACAAGGTGTAAAAGAACTTGGCATTCGGCGACTGCGGCTTCATCATTGAAAAATGCTCCAGCGGGCTTCCCTGAGCCATCGCCCAGTTGAATTGTACCGGGCCATATGATGCAGGGGTATCGCCCTGAATAGAAATAATAGATCGGGCAAATTCTACATGGCTCCAGGCTTCAAGACGGGCGGGCGGACCAAGGGCACTCCCAACAAGCAGAGGCCGATCATTCTAGCGTCGACAGAGGAGAACCGCGAACTGCTCGCGATGGCGGCTGTAATGAGGACGCCGAAAGCAGTTATGCTTGATGCAATGCTTCGTTTTGAGAGCATCGGTTTGTCGTTATTTGCCAAGGCGGAACGGCTGGCCGAAACGACGGCGAGCGCGTCGGAGGTCGCCATGCTAGCGACAGAAGGCCACAAGTTCATGATTGCGGCCGTGCAGTGCGCCGAGAAAGTCGCGCCCTACATCCATGCGCGGCTGCTCGCGGTCGAATCGCGCGGTGACATGACACAGGACAAGGCGCCGTACGTGGTGCGCGTGCCGGCGGTGCTGGCGGACAGCATGGCATGGCAGGCCGCGGTCGGAGCGGCGCTAGGCGAAGCGGTGGCATCCACGGCGCCGAGCGGAGCACAGCCGGTGGCTTTGGCGGACCCGCGGCCATCTCCGCCACCGGTGCCGGACCCCGCACTGGTGGCTAAGCCTGTGCCTCTGGTGGCCGATCAGAAAATGGGCCGGATCAGCACGATGATGCCGGCGGCCCCGGTGGTGGTGAAATCGGCCGGAACTCAAGAGTGGCTGGACGCCATCGCGGCGGATCAGCGGAAAGCGGTCGGCTGACGTTTTCGGCACTGCGACGTTCATTCTCGCGATTTTATATGACGGTCGTTTCGCGCGGACTTGGTCTAGCTGCCAAGCAGAAGCCCCAGCCAGCCCTCATTCCGTCCGCTCATGTCCGTGCTGATTATTCCGCTCGCAATTTCATCCCAATAGCAATGCGTCCACGCAATCCCGCGCGCACCGATGCTTGCGCCAAGCTTGATGAAACCGTTTCGCGCTAGACGATTTAAATCGAGCTTCAGTCCATCTTGCAGGCTCCTAGCAGAAGAGCTGCGGAACCTAGTGGCCACGAAAGGCAGCGCCTTTCTGTCATGCCACGATCCCGGCGATAAGGTCGACAGTCAAGGAGCGAAAATCAAGCAGTTGCTCGCGTCTAGCGGAGCGCGTCCCAATCATCCCCTCTCGAATTGTTTTTCGACGGCTTTCCTTGCCTGTGGAAAACTCTTCGCAAGCTGTTCACCCGATTGAACCTGCTAAAAATAGATAGTAGTTTATCCAGTGCAGCAGGAGAACACACCATGGCCCGGGAGGCTGAGTTGTTCTTGTGGAGACTGCTGCAATGGGAAGCCAATTCGATAGCCTGCTTCTTCAACCGACACGCTTCGAGGTGGTCGGTTTTTTGTTGTCTCGCGCAAGCGGGAGAGCGCCGTTCGTCGAAATCTGCCGCTCGCTAGGCATTGAGCACTATAGTATTTTATCGGCTCATGCGCGCGCTTTGGAGCGAGCCCGATATCTCACCCAACAAAAGTCTTTCGTTAATCGCAAGCCGCAGACCGAGTTGGTTCTGACCAATGAGGGGCGAGAGGCTTTCGCTCGCCATTTGGCGCGCCTCGATGCTTTGACGCAGGAGCTAAAACAGGATTTGCATTGCGACGCCGTCAAAACAGGAGGCTGACGGCCCACGTGTTTGACTTGAAGCAGATCGCCCAAAAGGCCCGCAGTTTCCCATGTGTGCCAAATGCATCAACGAGCTAGAACCATCTACTTGCCACCATTCGTCTGATGCGTCGCTCTCGGAGAAGTCATGCCAAAGCAAATTGCTCTCCCGCCTGCATTGCCGCCGCGATTGATCGGCCGCCAAGCCGCCGCAGCCTATGTGTGCGTATCGCCGAACACCTTTGACACTCTGGTCGAGCAAGGGCTGATGCCGAAGCCCCGCTCTCTTGGCGATGAGCCAAAGACTTGGGATGTCCGAGAACTCGACAGAGCGGCAGACGCGCTGCCCAATCAGTCAGGGGCAGCCTAATGCCGCGCAACCTCGCTCAGATTGATCGAACAGCGATAGGACCGGATGAGCCACTACGGCTACAGGTCGCGGCGAGTATTGCCTACCCCGACGGCTCGATGACAGCGAGCGGTCTTCGCACTGAAATTAGGAAGGGGCGCCTTAAGTGTGAGCGCACCGCCGGCAAGCAGTACGTCACGCTGGGTGATATTGAACACATGAGGCAACAATGCCGCGCCGAGCCCAAGGTCCCGTCTCTACTACCGCGAACGCCGCGGTCGCGAAGCCGTCTGGGTTATCCTCGACGGAACATCTGAAGTCAGCACAGGCTGCGGCGCTAGTGACCGCGAACGAGCTGAAAAAGCTCTCGCCAACTACATCGCAAAAAAACACCGGCCCAACTGGCAAAATACTCATCCTACCGAGATAGCCGTGGCTGACGTGTTGACCTATTACGGCACTAACCGGGCGCCAAAGCTTACCCATCCTGAATTGGTTGGCTATCACATGGTGCCGTTGCTGAAGCATTTCGGCGAGATGATGTGTTGGGATGTCAATGCCGAGACATGCCGTGTCTATACCGAGCTACGCATGGCCGGAAAGCTTGGGCGCCCTGTTAAGGAAAGCACGGTACGCCGTGAACTTGTCACCCTCAGTGCCGCGCTGACATTTGCAGTCGATCAGCGAAAGCTGTCTCAGTCGGTTTCGGTGTCGCTTCCAAAAGAAAGTGAGCCAAGGCAGCGTTGGCTTAAGCCTCAGGAAGCGGCGGCGCTTATCGCGGGCGCGCTAGGCATCACGGCGACGGCCTATGACATCAAGTCACAGCGCGCCGTGAAATGGGGGAGGATGTTTCAGCCCTCGTACCATGTTGCCCGGTTTATCCTGATTGGCCTTTACACCGGGACAAGGCACGAGGCCAACCTTAGTATGCGTTGGGGCGTCAACTCGAAGGGCGGCTGGTTCGATTTGGTGCACAGAGTGATGTATCGACGCGGCGAGGGCGAGCAGGACAGCAACAAACGTCGAGTGCCGGCGCCAATTCCCGATCGGTTGCTGCCTCACCTAAAGCGCTGGCGAAGGATGACGACGATCGGGCCGGTGGAATACGCCGGCCGCCTCATTGCAAAGGAGCGCAAGGGTTGGGATCGCGCCTGCGAACTCGCCGGACTTGGCGAGGAAGTCACGCCTCACGTGCTGAAACACACCTGCATCACATGGCTGCTGCAGAACGGCGTCTCGACCCGACAAGTCTCAGGATTCACCGGGGTGTCGGAGAAGATCATTGAAAAGGTCTACGGGCATCACTCGCCCGACTATCTGAACGAGGCGAGAACAGGATTCTCTGGGCGAAGCTTGGGCCGAGGAAAATGAGGCAAGCTACGACGACCGCTAAAGCATTGAAATTGATGGTGGGCACGACAGGGATCGAACCTGTGACCCCTACCATGTCAAGGTAGTGCTCTCCCGCTGAGCTACGTGCCCTAAAATCTTGATGGGTCGGGGGTCCGTATATCGGCTCCAAAGCGGGCGGGCAAGGACGCCTGATTGACCCGATCCCGGGCCAACAGGTTTCCAGGTCCGACTTACGCCGCCAGCATCTTGTTCACTTCGTTGACCAATTCGCGAAGGTGAACCGGCTTCGACAGCACCTTGGCATTCTTCGGCGCTTCAGAGTCCGAATTCAGCGCCACAGCGGCAAAGCCGGTGATGAACATGATCTTGATGTCGGGATCCAGTTCCGAGGCGCGGCGCGCGAGCTCGATGCCGTCCATCTCGGGCATCACGATATCGGTCAGCAGCATCTCGAACGGCTCCTCGCGCAGCCGTTGATAGGCCGACATGCCGTTATCGTGGGGCGAGACCTGGAAACCCGCGTTTTCGAGCGCCTTGACCAGGAAGCGGCGCATGTCGTTGTCGTCTTCGGCGAGGAGAATCTTATGCATGGTTACTGACTCGTCGAATCCGGCTGCGGACATCAATCCGCACACTAAGCCCGATAGATGGTAAATATCGGGTGAAAAGCGTGCGGCGGATCGTCAGTCTGAGAGGACCATTTCTGTACCGGAATGCGGCCCAAAGCAACGAACACCGGCATTTTCCGCTTCTTAAGATATGTTCCAGTCAGCTTTAAGGCTTTTTTCGCTTGGCAGGACAGCTGCGATTACCGATGATGCCAACTCACAAAAACCGCGGTTTTCTGGCCGAATCGACCGATTCGCGGATTTGAGGAACGGCGCCCAACGATGACGAAGCTTGATGGCGAACAGCCGCCTCCGTTCGAGGTCTTGGAGCCGGCCGAGTGGCGGGCGCCGATCATCTTCAACTCGCCACATTCCGGCTCGGTCTATCCGTACGACTTCCTCAGCGCCTCGCGGATCGATCTGCTCACGCTGCGCCGCTCCGAAGATTCGTTCATGGACGAATTGATCACCGATTTGAGCGGCCGCGGATTCCCGACGGTGCGGGTCAACTTCCCCCGCTCCTATGTCGATGTGAACCGCGAGCCCTATGAGCTCGATCCGCGCATGTTTTCAGGGCGATTGCCGAGCTTCGCCAATACCCGATCGATGCGGGTGGCCGGCGGTCTCGGCACCATTCCGCGCGTGGTCGGCGACGGGCAGGAGATCTATCGCGAGCGTCTTTCCGTCGATGATGCGCTGTCACGGATCGAGGCGCTCTATAAGCCCTACCACCGCGCGCTGCGGCGGCTGATCAACAAGGTGCACCAGGCGTTTGGAACGGTGGTCGTGGTGGACTGCCACTCGATGCCGTCGATCGGCGTGTCGCGCGACGAGCCGCGCCGGCCGGACGTGGTGATCGGCGACCGTTACGGTACGAGCTGCGCGCCGCTGTTGCCGGACACGGTCGAGAACACCATGAGCCGGCTCGGTTATTCGGTCGGACGCAACAAGCCCTATGCCGGCGGCTTCATCACCGAGCATTACGGCAATCCGGCCGCCGGCCTGCATGCCATCCAGCTCGAACTCAACCGCGCGATCTATATGGATGAACGCCGTCGCGAAAAGGGGCCGCGATTTGCGCAAGTGGCCGCCGATTTCGCGGCGCTAGCGGACGCGCTCGCGACCGTTCCGTTTGGCGATCTCGGACCGTTCCAGGCCGCGGCGGAATAAAATCGCGCCATCCCCGATCCGGTGCTCGTTCCAGGCCCGTCTGCGAGACCACCCCAACCTGGAATCCTGTCATTCCGGGCTCGCGCTTTGCCCGGAATGACAGTGCCCGGGAGGCTAGCGGCCAAGAAAAAAGGGCCGCTTGAATGAACAAGCGGCCCAAGTCTAGGGAGGAAACGCCCAAGGAGGGCAGCGATAGCGCAAGGCGCTACCGCACCGCAACAATATGCGACCGCGCTGCACAAGGTGCAAGTGGTTTTGGATGATTTCCAACGCAAAATTAACGAGGCTTGCGTTCGGGCAACAGTCCTGCCGATCCATAGTTTATGTTTTGTTTTCAATATCTTAAGACATATCTGGCACTGAACTGGCGTCTTCTTCCGGCCAGCGGCGTTACCCTTCTCGATTTCGTGATCCCTGCTTTTGACGGAAAATAAACACCGCACGCGCGGGTGATTCGCGTACAAAATAGCAGCGCGTTCCCGCCAGACGGCCGTGCGCGGCTCGCCGATTGAGCTAGTGGTCCGATTTCAACAATCGCATCGCGTTTCGGCGGACATGGCTTCGAATGCTAGAATCAACGGACTATCAGCTTCGGCGCGCTCTCTTCAAGGAATAGCCGTGACGGTTATCGATTTCACTGCCTTCATCGGCCGCCTTGCGACCGTCTCCGGGGAAACCATCCTGCCGTTCTTCCGCACGTCGCTCCTAGTCGACAACAAGTCGGCGAGCCACGATTTCGATCCGGTGACCGAAGCCGACCGCGCCGCCGAGGCGGTGATGCGGCGGATCATCAAGTATCACTTCCCCCAGCACGGCATCGTCGGCGAGGAATTCGGCAACGAGCACGAGGACGCCGAGTATGTCTGGGTGCTGGACCCGATCGACGGGACGAAATCCTTCATCGCGGGCTTTCCGATCTGGGGCACGCTGATCGCGCTCTTGCACAAGGGCACGCCGGTGTTCGGCATGATGCATCAGCCTTATATCGGCGAGCGCTTTTCCGGCGACAGCGGATCGGCGCATTACCACGGGCCATCGGGCGAACGCAGGCTCGCGGTGCGGCGCTGCGCCTCGCTCGCCGAGGCGACGTCCTACACCACCAGTCCGCTTCTGATGAACGCCGCCGATCGCGCGGCCTTTGCCCGGGTCGAGCAGGCGGTGCGGCTGACGCGCTATGGCGGCGATTGCTATTCCTACTGCATGCTCGCCGCGGGCCATCTTGATCTCGTGGTCGAGACCGAACTAAAATCCTACGACATCGCGGCCCTGATCCCGATCATCACCGGCGCCGGCGGCATCGTCACGACCTGGGAAGGCGGGCCCGCGCAAGGCGGCGGCCGCATCATCGCCGCCGGCGATGCCAGGGTGCACGAAGCCGCGCTGAAGCTGCTCAACGGCTAGAGCGCCAAATGTGGCCTGCCTTCGCTTTCTCCATGCGCAAATTATATTTGCGACGCGCAAAGCATTTTCGCACGCCTTAACAGCCATGCTCGCTTAGGATGGCGGCGCCTCAGCAGGGAGACGACACCATGCCGTCCGACCAGCCGCCAAGCCATTTGCACGGCAGATTGCTGGACATCGCAGCGAATATTTCTGTGTCGCTGTTCCTTTTGATGTTCGCAGTTTATTCGGCGCGCGGCCTGTTCGCGCCAGAGTTTACCTCGGCGCGCTTTTTCGGCTTACCCACTGTCGATGTCGACGGCGCGCTTTATTATCGCGTCTATCTGGCGCGCAACCTCGCCATCGTGGCTGTCGGCCTCGTCTTCCTGCTTCGCCTGCAATGGCAGCCGCTGGCTGTTTTAACGACCGCGGCGATCGCTTTGCCCGTGTTCGATGCCGCGGCCTTGTATAGCGTGCTTGGAGGCGCAACCCCGCTCGCGGGACATGTCTCGGCGCTTGTTGTCATTGGTGTCGCCTCGGCTCTTCTCTGGCGGCGTGTGCGCAACACCAGCACTTGACGGACAGGGAAATTCGCTGCGGTCGCGTTCGGTGGAGTGAAGCCCAGCGCAGATTGCAGCATTGTTCCGGGATAAAGAACAACGTGCGGCAAACGATCTACATCGAACTCGCCCTGTACAATAAGTGGCAACAGAATCTTCCAGGTTTGACGGCGGCGAAAATTCTTCGCCGCAATGCGCGGCCTCTGGGTACATCGGCAAGCTCGCGTCGAAAATCCGCCGGCTCAGCGAACTTTACCAACCAGGTTGACGGCCGATTGGCGAACCAGGATCGCGATGTTGGCGACGACGATATTTTGGTCGTCCAGGAAAACGAGGTTGGTGGCTCCCGGAGCCAGTGGCTCGAAAATGACCATGCGATTGTCGGGCGTATGAACGTCGACGACACTTGAATCGCCGATCAACACGGTTTCAAAGGTTTTGTCGAGCACCAGCGACGATTTGAAACCGACGCTGAGATCGATCGTCTGCTCCTGGGCCCAGGTGGCGGAGATTGTGCCCAGAAAGAGCGCCGCCCAAACAATAAAGGTACGAAAAATTGCGATCATCGAAAATTCCTCCGGTGTGAAAAATTCCTCCAGTGCTAAAATTCCTCCGGTGCTTGGCAATTGCAGCTCTTGGCCCTCAAGCGACCCTCGGCCGGTGAATCAACATTAAGTCGGGGTAGGTACAATTACCATGCGTTTCCTGCCGAAGTTGGCGACGCCCCTTTCCGCGATGCCGAAATTATTGGCCAGCAGATGTCGGGGCGCCTTCGCCAGCCAGTCCGACAGGCTGTTTTCGTGGTAGCTGGCGTTGTCGAGCACGCCAACGATCTCGGCATCTCCCGGCCCGACGTTCTGGATCGAGTGTGCGCAATTGCGCGGTATGTAAGCGCATTGGCCTGGTGAAAGCTCGGCAACAGCGACGCGCTTGTCGGTCGCGAAAAGCGTGACCCGCGTTCTTCCCTTCAGCACATAGTGCCACTCGTTGGCATCGCTATGCCAATGAGGTTCATGCATCGCGCCGCGCTTCAGTTTCAGCACCACCCCCGTCAACGTCGTTGAGATCGGGAATTCCTTGGCGGACGCCACGTGAAGGGTGCCTCCGGGCGTGCTGATTTTCGGCTTTTGCGCCATCAGGGGATAGCGATGCGTTCGCTCGCGATCCAATCCCCGGGCCGCGCGCGCCTGCGGGCCATCCAAAGGCAGTACTTCGCCTTGCATGATATACGTCTCGGCCTTGGGGATCTGGACGAAGACCTCCGGCGCAACGCCGAGGGCTTGCGAAAGCACCGGCGCATCGTAGCGGCTCATCCAGTCGCTGATGCCGAACGTGCCATGCTCCGAGTAGAGCCCGTCGTCGAAAGCAAGGATGGCGTGACAGGGCGTCGGACCGAGCGTCTGGATCGCGTGGCCGTGACCCTTCGGGAAATACCAGAGATCGCCGGCGCCGAGATTGACGACCTCGGCCTGGCCTTCGGCGTCGACCACCGTCACCTGGCAATGCCCGTCGACGACATAGGCCCATTCGGCGGAATTGTGCCAATGCATCTCGCGCGCGCCGCCGGCGTTCAAGAACAGATGCGCGCCGGCAATGTCGGTCGCGATCGGCAGTCCGCGCGCGGTGACTTCGCGAGCCCAGCCGCCGGAGGTGGCCTTGATCGGTCCCTTGTCGAGCGAAGCCGTAAACACGACGGGGTCGCCCGACTTTCGTGGAATTGTTTTCAGATAATCCGACGCCGCGGAAACATCATAGCCCGCGGCATGTCCGTCGGGCGCAGCGGCGAAGGTTTGCGAGGCGGCCAAGGTGCCGGCGCCAATCGCGAACGACTGCAGGAAGATGCGGCGATCTGTTTCGAACATGATGCGCTCCGATCTTTGGTTGGCGGAAAAGGCCCTTGTTAACCTGATAGGCTCGAATTCGCCGCATGAGTGTGAAGTGGCCGACACTTGGGTGCGACAAATTCGTCCCTCGGAATCGTTTCGCACCGCACCTGCTTCAGCGATACATCGCGCGGTATCCTGCTCGGAAAGCTCGGCTAGCGGAGTTGCGCGACGGCCCCTCTGGCGTCGAGCCGTGCCGGTCGGCATACTTGTCTGCGTCAGGACGAGAGACACGACGGACGCCCGGTGCAGGATTTAAGGCTCCTGCACGCCCAGAAAAGTCCGCGGAGCAGGGAGGCTTGCTTGAAGATCTTGCGGACGATACTCGCCGGATTGTTGTTATGGCTGCTGCCGGCCGCGGCAATGGCACAGGATTTCCCGAGCAAACCGATCAAGCTGATCGTGCCGTTCCCGCCGGGCGGCCCGAACGACATCATCGCGCGCGTGGTCGGCCAGCGCATGTCGGAATTGACCCGGCAGCCGGTCGTGATCGACAACCGCGGCGGACAGGCCGCGGTGCTTGGCACCGACGCGGTCGCCAAATCGAATCCCGACGGCTACACCATCGGCATCGTGAGCGCGAGTGCGCTCGCCATCAGCCCGAGCATGGAAAAAGTCGCCTATGACGTGCAGAAAGATTTCGCGCCGATCACGCTGGTCGTGACCGTGCCGGAGATGCTGGTGGTGGCGGGCAACGTTCCCGCCAACAATATGGATGAGCTGGTCGCGCTGGCGAAAGCACAACCCGGAAAGCTCAATTTTGCCTCCGCCGGCGTGGGCGGCCTGCCGCATCTGGCGGGCGAGCTGTTCAAGCTGACCGCGAAGGTCGACATCGTTCACGTGCCCTATCGCGGCGCCGCACCGGCCATCAACGATCTGCTCGGCCAGCAGGTGCAGATGACCTTTCTCGATCTGCCGGTGATCCTGCCGCACATCAAGGCCGGCACCTTGCGCGGAATAGCACTTGGCGCGCCCGAGCGCGCGCCGACCGCGCCTGACGTGCCGACCACAGTGGAAGTCGACATGCCCGATCTCCTGATCGAAAACTGGTACGGCATGATCGCGCCGGCGGGAACGCCGGAGAAGATCGTGGCAACCCTGAACCGTCTCGCCAACGCGGCGATGGCCGACGCGGGCGTGAAGCAAAAGCTCGCCGGTCAGGGCCTCACGGTGGCCGTTTCGAGAGTTTATCGACGCCGAGACCAGGAAGTGGGCTGACGTCATCAGGAACGCCGGCGTCGAGACCACGAAGTGACGTCGGGAGAAGTAGCCGGCGGTTATCCCTCGGCTCGCAGATTTCTGAAGTCTTGCCTTCCGAACAGATGCAACTCCGTCACATAGGGGAATTCGATCACATCACGCCCGCTCAGCAAGGCGTCCCCCTCCATGATGCTCTCGACCATGCCACGGACAAGGTTCTGCTCGTGCTCCGGCAGCGCCGTGATGAAGCTCGTCGACAGCGCGCGGTCGACAATTCCGGTCGCCGGCATGGGCTGGCTGAAGGGGTAGCTTCTGCTTGCCAGATGCCTGAAGCGGGCATCGTCAAAGACGATCCGCCATTTTCCGGTCGATTGCCGCGGCGTATCTCCGGCATAGCTGTCCATGATGCTGGAAAACGCGGCGACCCAGGGCACTCGATCGTCACGCACATTCCAGATCAGGGCGAGCGCACCGTTCGCCTTCAGGACGCGAAGAATTTCGCGCGTCGCCTTCTCATAGTCGAACCAATGGAAGGCAGTCGCGCAACAGACGAGGTCCGCCGCGTGATCGGGAGCAGGAATAAATTCGGCACTGCCGATCAATACCTCAACCCCCGTCAGTCGATCGACAGGGATGCGTGCAGCCATCTTCTCGATCGGCTCCACGGCCAGGATGCGCTTTGCGGTCAACGCCAGCAGCTCGGTGAACTTTCCCGTGCCAGCGCCAAGATCGATGATGGTGTCGGCGGGCGGGAGGTCGGCGAGCAAGGCTTGCGGATATTCGGGCCGGCCCGCGACATACTCGCTCACCTTGCTCGAATAGCCTGCGGTAATCGAAGACGTCATGGCTCGGTGTCGCGAGGCGGAAGGCCCGCAGGATATCGAATTGGCAGACTCGAGTCAGCCGCAAACTCATGCGGTAACCTCCGGAAGCGCGCGCCCCGGTGGAACTTGCCGCTACACCCTTATCTCGTAGCCGATATCGAGGTCGCACGCGGCAACCCCGCCGCGCATCCCGACGCTCCCGGGGGACACCTCGATCAGGATGATCTTCACGTCATTTGCCGGCACGCCGAACGGCTCGAGATTTCTGACGATCGCTTTGTAAAGCGCGCGTTTGGTCACCAGCGTCGTCCGGCCGGCAAACATGGCAATCTCGATATGGGTATAGCGCTCGCCCGCCGATCCAGGGATTGCGAAATGCTCCGGCGAATGCTCGACCAGCCGCAACACATTGTCGTCTTCAGGGGTATGGAGCGTCTCGACGATGGCAGCGTGAATGGCGTCGAGAAATTGGATTCCCCGGCTTGCAACCCATCCCTTCCTCACCTCGGCCAGAACATCGGGCAAACCGGTCTCCCCCTTGCAATTTCCTCGCCGCGCGGATCGTTCCGGGGCGGACTGGCGGAGACAAGCCGGGATTGGCGAAGGCTGTCTTCGCTCTAGACGAAGACTTAAATCACAGCCTTCGCCCCGGAAAACCGCTCACCGTTCGGCCTTCCGCAAATATTCAACCAGCTGTTTCGCCGGCCGCGGCAGCGTCTTGAAACTGCGGGCGCAGATGACAAGCTTGCGGTTGGCCCAGGAATCGCGGATCCGGACCGTCACGATCGGCATCGATCGGGCGCACCGCCTGGCGGCCGCTTCCGGCACCACGGCGATGCCCACATCGGCCGCCACCATCTGGCAGATCGCGTCGAAATCCCGCAATCGCGCGCGGAAACGCAGGCGCATCCCGAGCCGGGCTGCATGTTTGGAAATATGCATCTGCAGCGCGGTCGAGTTCGTCAGCCCGACGAAGTCGAATTCAGCCACCTCGACAAAGTCGATCTGGCGGCGGCCACTGAGTGGACCGCGCCTTCCGGTCACCAGCATCAGGCGGTCCTCGCTGAACAGGAACCGCTCGACATTGTCGGGCAACGCATGCTCGGCGGCAAAGCCGAGATCGGCCGCACCGACCGCGATCGCATTGGCGATGTCGACGCTTTCGCGTTCCTCGACATCGACATTGATATCGGGGTGCTCGCGCAAGAAGGCAGCCAGCGCCTTCGGCAAATGCTCCGACAGCCCCGACGTATTGGCGAGCAGGAGCACGCTGGCCCTGACCCCGCTGGCGAAGCTGGCGAGGTCGCCTCGCATCGCCTCAACATTGTGCATGACGAGGCGCGCGTGATCGAGCAGGCTTTCGCCCGCCGCGGTGAGCTCGACGCCGCGGCGGCCGCGCTTCAGAAGCAAGACGCCGAGCGCTTCCTCGAGGCCCTTGATCCGGGCGCTGGCGGAGGCGAGTGCCAGATGGGCGCGGTCGGCGCCGCGCGTGATGCTGCGCTGGTCGGCAACCGCGATGAACAATTGTAGGTCGACCAGATCGAACCGCATGACGATTTCCCAAAGCCCTCATGGGTGAGGAGCGCGTCTTCGCGCGTCTCGAACCATGAGGCCCGCGGCCCATCCTTCGAGACGCCGCTTCGCGGCTCCTCAGGATGAGGTGCGTGCGCAACGCAGGCGTCCGAGCTGCCTTCGTTCCATACGAAGGCTGCTCCGTAACCTCCAGATTGTGCCGGATGGGCGGATCAGTCAATGTCGCGTCATGCCGGAACACTTCCTTATTTTCATCGCTAGCGCCTTCCTGCTCGCGGGTTTCGTCAAGGGCGTGATCGGGCTCGGCCTGCCGACGGTGTCGATGGGAATACTCGCGGTCACGATGCCGCCGGCGCAGGCGCTCGCGATCGTCATCGTGCCGGCCGTCGTCACCAATATCTGGCAGACTTTTGTCGGCCCATATCTGCGCGACATCATCCGCCGGCTCTGGCCGCTGATGATCGGAACAGCACTCGGCATCTGGCTGAACGCGGGATCGCTGACCGGCCCTTACGCGCGTTACGGCGCCATCCCGCTTGGCGTGTTGCTGGTGGCCTATGCGATGATCGGCTTGAAAAAATTCAGCTTCACCGTCGCGCGCCGCGACGAGAAATGGATCGGCGGCGTCGTCGGCGTCGCCACCGGCGTGATCTCGGCCGCGACCGGCGTGCAGGTGATCCCGTCGATGCCTTTCATGCAGGCGATCGGCATGGAGAAGGACGAACTGGTGCAGGCACTCGGGGTATTCTTCACGGTGGCGACGCTGGGGCTGACCGTCAACCTCACCTCTTCCGGGCTGATGACGGTGGCCACCGCGCTACCGGGCGCGGTCGCGATGGCCTGCTCGTTTGCCGGCATGTTCATCGGACAAGCCGTGCGCGACAGGATGCCGGCGGAAGCCTTCCGCCGCTGGTTCCTGATCGCAATGATACTTCTTGGGCTCTATCTCGCGGGTAGCGCAATCTACAAGCTTGCGCAGGCCTGACGCATCGCGCCCAGGCGTCGCGGAGTCCTCACCCGCCTCCGAGATAGGCGGCCAGAATTAAGCGGATTCGGAAATACGGCTATCGAGCTCGACAAGCTGCCGGCGCAAGCTGTCCCGGAACTCGGCACAGGGCTCGAATTCCAGAGAGCCGTCGCGCGCGTACGGGAGAATCTTTCGTATCGTCTCGAGCTTGAGGCCGGCAGTGTTCAATGCGCGGATACGCTTTATCGTGAGCAGATCGGCCTCAGTATAAAGGCGGTAGCCGGACGTGCGCCGCGCCGGGCGTAACAATCCCCGCCTCTCATAGTAACGCAGCATACGCACGCTGACGCCGCTTCGGCGCGAAAATTCTCCGATCTGCATGCCGTGTTCTCCCCTTGACGCTGTCACAGTGTAGGCTCGCACGCTTCTACTTGAAACAGGCTTCAGGAAACTTGCGATGATCAAACTAACCGGCTGTGCGCGGCGACTGCCGCATCTCAGTCACGACGAGTTCGATGCTTACTGGCGCGATCATCACGGGCCGCTTGTGCGCTCCTCCCGCGGTGTGTTGCGCATCAGGCGGTATGTACAAACCTCGACGCTGACAAATCCCCCGCTTCAGGATGCTCTCCGCGCTAGCCGCGATGCGCTGGAAGTTTTCCTTTGACGGCTGTGCCGAAGTCTGGTGGGACAGTCTGGAGGAAATCGCCGCCGTTCGACAAACCGACGAGGGGATGAAGGCGCTCCGCGTGCTAGTCGAAGATGAACGGCGCTTCGTCGATCTTGGTCGCTCGCAATTCTGGTATGGAATCGAACGTGAGATCATTCCGGGTTAGCCGAGATCGAAAGGCGCCGCCCAGATGCGCCTCACCCAAACAGCGGCGTACCCGGCACGAAGGCGTCGAACGCCGCCCAGAATTGCCCGCGGTAGCGATCCTGCTCCTGCAGGATCTCGTGCTTGGAGCCGGCGATGACGAGATGCGATCCGGCGCGTAAGTGATAGGCAAATTCCTCGATCGCCGATGTCGAGACGATGCTGTCGTTGGAGGCCGCCAGCATCAGGATCGGCTGGCGGATTTGCGTGGGATAATCCACCGCGCGAAAGCCGCGCATGGCGCGGAACGCGGTGTCGGCCCAGGCGACCGTGGGCGCGGCGATGCCCAAGGTCGGATCTTCTTCCAGGATCGCGGCATTGCGGGCGTAGCGCACGGGATCGCTGGTCAGGGGATTGTTGACGAAGGAGTCCGCGCCCACCAACTGGTCGCTGCCGCCGGGAATGTAGCGGCCGCCCTGCCCTGACAGCCGCATCACCTTGAGCAGCACGCGCGCCGGCAATGAGGTGCGGCGTCCGGGCAGATCGATCATCGGCGCCGTCAGCACCATGCGGTCGAACCAGCGTTTGCCGACATGTGCGATGCGCAGCATCACCGCGCCGCCCATCGAATGGGCGAGCGCGAAATGCGGCGGCGGGCAATCCGGCAGCACCACCTGCTGCACGAAGGTCTCGACGTCGACCTCGTAATCGGAGAAGTCGCGGACATAGCCCTTGCGCGGATCGCGCAGGCGGCGTGACGAATGGCCCTGCCCGCGCCAGTCGATCATCGCCACCGCAAAGCCGCGGTCGCGCAGATCGCGCACCGTCTCGAAGTATTTTTCGATCTGCTCGGCGCGCCCGGTGAAGACGCAGACCGTGCCCTTGCGCCCCGCCGGCGGCGCCCAGCGCGCGAAACGTAATTCCGCGCCGTCCGATGTCTTGATGGTGCCGGTGACGACGTCTTCCGGAACCGGATTGGCGGGAATTGAGACGAGCGTCATGGGCGGAACCGGCTAGGCGAAAAGGACTGGAAATCAAGGGTGGGCAGGGGGTGGAAACACAAAAAAGGGCACCATTGCCGCCCTCTTGAACGCCGTCTGGGCTTTTCCCATATCACCTTCGTGCAGGCCGCTACTAGTGTTTCGGAACCCGGACACCCTGTGTTTCGGAGTCGGAGCACATGGCTGCACACAGACGAAAGCCCGGCCCGATGGCGGGCGGGTAATTTTAACAGTCGCTCAATGGAGGACTATCTATGCGTACCTACGACCTCACCCCGTTTTACCGTTCGACCGTCGGCTTCGACCGCCTGTTTTCGCTGCTCGACCAGGCAAGCTCTGACGGCAGCCCCGGCTATCCCCCCTACAATATCGAGCGGACCGGCGAGAACACCTACCGCATTTCGGTTGCGGTATCCGGCTTCTCGCAAGGCGAGCTTTCGATCGTCGCGAAGGAAAATACGCTGACGATCAAGGGCGAGAAGTCTGCCAATGAGAACGGCAAGGACAAGTCCGAAGTGATCTATCGCGGCATCGCCGCGCGCGCCTTCGAGCGGATCTTCCAGCTTGCCGACTTCGTACAGGTAAAGGACGCTTCGCTGGAGCATGGCCTGCTCCACGTCGATCTCGTCCGCGAGATTCCCGAGGCCAACAAGCCCCGCACCATTCCGATCGCCACGAGCGAGAAGGCTCCGCAGGTGGTCGACGGCTCGGCCGGCAAGGTCGCGGCCTAAGCCGTTTGCTGTTTGAGTAGCGTTGCTGCTCACGAAACGCCCCGGGGAACCGGGGCGTTTCGTGTTTGCTTCGAGCCGTCGCGAGATCACACTGGCGTGACACGAGGTGCCGTAACAACACGGCCTGATATTCCGTCCCTATCTCAGCGGGAGAGATCGGAAAGACGGAGCACACACCGATGAAGTTTTTGCGGATCCTGACACTACTTGTTGCGGGCATGTTCGCCGCGCCGTTTGGCATCGCGTACGCGCAGCCGGCGCCGCCGCTCAAGGCAAGGAATGTCGTGCTGGTGCACGGGGCTTGGGCGGACGGCTCGAGCTGGGCCGAAGTCATCCCGCTTCTTCAGGCGGCCGGGCTGAAAGTTACCGCGGTACAGAATCCGCTGACATCGCTTGAGGACTCCGTCGAGGCGACCAGGCGTGCCCTGGCGTTGCAGGATGGCCCGACCGTGCTGGTCGCCCATTCCTGGGCTGGAACCGTCATCAGCGAGGTCGGTACCGATCCGAAAGTCACCTCCCTCGTCTACATCGCGGCGCGTGCGCCAGATGCCAAAGAGGATTTTGTCGCCTTGTCCGGAAAATTCCCGGCCGGTGCGGTGCGCGCCGGCATTCAGCAGCACGACGGTTTCACGACGCTGTCCGAAGAGGCCTTCCTGAAGTATTTCGCCAATGGCGTCGCCCCGGAAAAGGCCAAAGTCCTTTATGCGGTCCAATGGCCCACCGCCGCGTCAATCTTCGCCGGGCGCACCACGGTGGCCGCGTGGCATTCGAAGCCGACCTGGTATGCGGTTTCGAAGAACGATCGGACCATCAACCCGGACCTGGAACGATTTCTGGCCAAGCGCATGAATGCGACGACGGTGGAGCTTGACGCAGGTCACTTATCGCTGGTGTCGCACCCCAAAGACGTGGCGAACCTGATCCTGGCCGCCGCCGGCCAAGGACCGAGTTGAACTCGCAGAGTTGGCTCGCAAAATTGATTCATCCACCAAATAGCCCCGGCAAAGCCCGGGGCTTTTTTTGGCCGTCATTTGACTGGATCCGTTGCAGCGCTATTCCAGCCCCTGCACCTTCGGCATTTCCTGGGTCGGCTGGATGGTCGGCGCAGGCTTGGCCTGGACAACAAGGGGGGCTGCGGCCGGCGGGGACGACGCGGCCGGCGTGTCGGCCGGTCTTGCCTGCACCGCGGCCGATTGCTGCACCGGCTGTTGCGCGGGCTTGGCGGCCATCTCCGGTTTTGGCGCGGGGACTGGCACGGTGCGGCTTGCGACGCGCGGGATCGAGCCCGGCGGACGCGGCACACCTCTAACATTGGTCGTCGGCGGCGACCCAACATCCGAGCCCGGACCCACGGCGCCATAGGGTCTCGGACCGGCCGCACCGTAGGGCACTCGGCCCGCGCCGCCGTAGGGACCCGGACCTTCCGTGCCATAGGGCTCTCGGCCCGGTGCGCCATAGCGCCCTGGGCCCTCTGCGCCGTAGGGCTCTCGGCCTGGTGCGCCATAGGGTCCTGGCTCCGCCGGGCCATAGGGCGAGCGATAATCCTCACCATAGTAGCCGCCCGTCCGGAATGTCGGCGTGAAGCGGATGATCTGGCCGTTGCGGCCGTCGATCATCAGCCGGCCGTCTTCGCCAACGCGATCGACGACCGCGATCACATAGACGTAGCCACGCTGATGCGGGATCCCGAGCGGCGAAAAACCGTTCTCGCGCAAGACCGCGTAGACCTCCTGCGGTGGCAGCAAGGCCGGACCGTAGCGCGTCGCCGGCGCCTGCGGCGGCATCCCTGCGTAGGGACTGGGACCCTGGACGTCGGATGTTGCCTGATAGCGCGCCCTGCCGGCCTCATTCGGCGCCAGCATTTGAGCATTCGCGGTTGACGCCGCGACAACCAGCCCGGCCGCCACGGCCCATCCTGTGAACTGCTTCATCGCCATCGCTCCTGTAAGACCCCGCCGCCAGAGCTTTTTCGCTCTCTCGTACCCGCTATGCTTACGGGAATCGTCTCGGATAAGTCTCCTGTTCGAATTCGGCGGTCCTTGGGCCGGATCGCGGCGCGCTTGCCTCAAATCCGCGAGCGACCACCGCGCTGTCATCGAAAACGCGACTTTCACGCGCTTGTGTGATAGAGAAAAATTTGGCATGGTCGCGGATAGGACAGCGTAGCTGTCTCAATTTCGAAGCGATCCCGGCACGGGGATTGCAGCGCGTGATAGGCGCCCAGCGCCGAAAAGGTCCAGGCGGGGCCGTCGTCGAGGACGCTAAGCCTGAATTCTGAAAATGCGGCTCGCTTAGGACGAGCGGTGGCCCGGAGGGTGCCGCGGAACGCCCAAGGTGCGCCAAAGACGAGGTTGCCGGATCAAGAGGACGTAACATGAGCGGGTCGGAATTCGAGCGCGAAAACATCGTGGCAGATACGCTGTCGGCGACTGTGGCCTCGAAACCGGACGACGTTACGCGTGAGGGACCGGCGCGCGAGCATGACTGGCGCCCGCCGGCCGAAGGCCTCTACGATCTTTCGCTGGAGAAGGATTCCTGCGGTGTCGGCTTCATCGCCAACATCAAGGGTAAGAAGTCGCATCAGATCATCTCCGACGCGCTCAACATCCTCTGCAACCTCGAGCATCGCGGCGCGGTCGGCGCCGATCCGCGCGCCGGCGACGGCGCCGGCATCCTGGTGCAGATTCCACACGCCTTCTTTGCGCGCAAGGCGGCCGAGATCGGCTTCCAGCTACCAAAGCCCGGCGAATACGCCGTCGGCGCGCTGTTCATGCCGAAAGAAACGGCGTGGCGTAACGTCATCAAGGGCATCATCGCCCAACAGATCAAGGCCGAGGGCCTGATGCTGCTCGGCTGGCGCGAGGTGCCGACCGACAATTCCTCGCTCGGCGAATCCGTGAAGCCGACCGAGCCCACGCATATGCAGGTGTTCATCGCGCGCAACAGCGCGGCGAAGACCAACGATGAATTCGAGCGCCGGCTCTACATCCTGCGCAAGTCGATCTCGCAGGCGATCTATCAGCGCCGCGACCGTGGGCTGGCCGGCTATTACCCGGTCTCGCTGTCGTGCCGCACGGTGATCTACAAGGGCATGTTTTTGGCCGACCAGCTCGGCAAATATTATCCCGACCTGCATGAAAAGGATTTCGCCAGCGCGCTGGCGCTGGTGCATCAGCGGTTCTCGACCAACACTTTTCCGACCTGGTCGCTGGCGCATCCCTACCGGATGATCGCGCATAACGGCGAGATCAATACGCTGCGCGGCAACGTCAACTGGATGGCGGCGCGGCAGGCCTCGGTGAGCTCGGATCTCTACGGCAAGGACATCTCCAGGCTGTGGCCGATCTCCTATGAAGGACAAAGCGACACCGCCTGCTTCGACAACGCGCTCGAGTTTCTGGTGCAGGGCGGCTACTCGCTGCCGCACGCCGTCATGATGATGATTCCGGAAGCCTGGGCCGGCAATCCGCTGATGGATGAACGGCGCCGCGCGTTCTACGAGTATCACGCCGCGATGATGGAGCCGTGGGACGGTCCGGCCGCGATCGCCTTTACCGACGGCCGCCAGATCGGCGCGACGCTCGACCGCAATGGGCTGCGTCCAGCGCGTTATCTCGTGACCTCGGACGATCGCATCGTGATGGCGTCCGAGATGGGCGTCTTGAAAATCCCCGAGGAGCATATCGTCACCAAGTGGCGGCTGCAGCCCGGCAAGATGCTGCTGGTCGATCTCGAACAGGGCCGGCTCATTCCCGACGACGAGATCAAGGCTGAGCTCGCCAAAAGCCACCCCTATAGCGAGTGGCTCGAGCGCACCCAGCTCGTGCTGGAAGAACTGCCGGACGTGCCCGCCAAGGGCGTGCGCTCCAACCTGCCGCTGTTGGATCTGCAGCAGGCGTTCGGCTACAGCCAGGAAGACATCAACATCCTGATGACACCCATGGCGGCGACCGGCGAGGAGGCCGCCGGCTCGATGGGCAACGACACGCCGATCTCGGCGCTGTCAGACCGGCCGAAGCAGCTCTTCACCTATTTCAAGCAGAATTTTGCTCAGGTGACGAACCCGCCGATCGATCCGATCCGCGAAGAACTGGTCATGAGCCTGGTTTCGATCATCGGGCCGCGGCCGAACCTGTTCGACCTGCAGGGCCTTGCCGACACCAAGCGCCTCGAAGTGCGCCAGCCGATCCTCACGGATGCCGATCTGGAAAAGATCCGCTCGATCTCCGACATCGCCGACACCCATTTCAGGTCCCGCACGCTCGATACCACCTTCCACGCCGGCTTCGGCGCCGCCGGCCTCGAACAGGTGCTCGACGAGCTCTGCGCACGCGCCGAAGGCGCGGTGCGCGACGGCGTCAACATCATCATCCTGTCCGACCGCATGGTCGGCACCGACCGGATTCCGATCCCCTCGCTGCTCGCCTGTGCCGCCGTGCATCATCATCTGATCCGCACCGGCTTGCGCACCTCGGTCGGGCTCGTGATCGAATCCGGCGAGCCGCGCGAGGTGCATCATTTTGCCTGTCTCGCCGGCTACGGCGCCGAAGCAATCAATCCCTATCTCGCCTTTGAGACCATCGTCACGCTGAAGGACAGGCTGCCCGGCTCGCTCGACGACTACGAGATCGTCAAGCGCTACATCAAGTCGATCGGCAAGGGCCTGCTCAAGGTAATGTCGAAGATGGGAATCTCGACCTACCAATCCTATTGCGGCGCGCAGATTTTCGACGCCGTCGGATTGAAGGCGGATTTCGTCGCCAAATATTTCGCCGGCACCCACACCCGCATCGAAGGCGTGGGCCTGGTCGAGATCGCTGAAGAGACCGCGCGCCGCCATGCCGACGCGTTCGGCGATGCGCTGGTCTACAAGACCGCGCTCGACGTCGGCGGCGAATATGCCTACCGCACCCGCGGCGAGGACCATGCCTGGACCGCCGAATCCGTCTCGACGCTGCAGCATGCCGTGCGCGGCAATTCGCTGGAGCGCTACAAGGCGTTTGCAAAGATCCTCAACGAGCAGTCCGAGCGGCTGGTGACCCTGCGCGGCCTGTTCCGGATCAAGACCGCCGAGGACGAGAAGCGCAAGCCGGTGCCGCTCAGCCAAGTCGAGCCGGCCAAGGAAATCGTCAAGCGTTTTGCCACCGGCGCGATGAGCTTTGGCTCGATCTCGCGCGAGGCGCATACCACGCTCGCGATCGCCATGAACCGGATCGGCGGCAAGTCCAATACCGGCGAAGGTGGCGAGGAGTCCGATCGCTTCAAGCCGATGGCGAACGGCGATTCGATGCGCTCAGCGATCAAGCAGGTCGCCTCGGGCCGCTTCGGCGTGACCACGGAATACCTCGTCAACTCCGACATGATGCAGATCAAGATGGCGCAGGGCGCAAAACCCGGCGAAGGCGGACAGTTGCCCGGCCACAAGGTCGACGCCGTGATCGCCCGGGTGCGGCATTCGACGCCCGGTGTCGGCCTGATTTCGCCGCCGCCGCACCACGACATCTATTCGATCGAGGATCTGGCGCAGCTGATCTACGATCTGAAGAACGTCAACCAGGAAGGACTGGTGTCCGTAAAACTCGTCTCCGAGATCGGCGTCGGCACGGTTGCCGCCGGCGTTGCCAAGGCGCGCGCCGACCATGTCACCATCGCGGGCTTCGAGGGCGGCACCGGCGCCTCGCCCTTGACCTCGATCAAGCACGCGGGCTCGCCCTGGGAGATCGGGCTTGCCGAAACCCACCAGACCCTGGTGCGCGAGCGGCTGCGCAGCCGCATCGTGGTGCAGGTCGACGGCGGTTTCCGCACCGGACGCGACGTCGTGATCGGCGCGCTGCTCGGGGCCGACGAATTCGGCTTCGCCACCGCGCCCCTGATCGCGGCCGGCTGCATCATGATGCGCAAGTGCCATCTCAACACCTGTCCGGTCGGCGTGGCGACCCAGGACCCGGTGCTGCGCAAGCGTTTTACGGGCCAGCCCGAGCACGTCATCAACTACTTCTTCTTCGTCGCCGAGGAAGTGCGCGAGATCATGGCTCAACTCGGCTATCGCACCTTCAACGAGATGATCGGCCAGACCCAGATGCTCGACCAGTCGACGCTGGTGGCGCATTGGAAGGCCAAGGGGCTCGACTTCTCAAAACTGTTCGTGCGCCAGAAGGAACGGCCGGGCCAGAAGATCTACCATGCCGAGCCGCAGAACCATCATCTGGAAGCCGTGCTCGACCGCAAGCTGATCGAAAGCGCCAGACCCGCGCTCGATCGCGGCGCGCCGGTCAAGATCGATGTCGAGATCAACAACACCGACCGGTCCGCCGGCGCGATGCTGTCGGGGACGGTGGCGAAGATCTACGGCCATGCCGGGCTGCCGCACGACACCATTCAGGTGAATCTGAAGGGCACCGCGGGCCAGGCGTTCGGCGCCTGGCTGGCGCGCGGCATCACCTTCGACCTCGAAGGCGAAGGCAACGACTATGTCGGCAAGGGCCTTTCGGGCGGCCGCATCATTGTCAAGCCGCCGCGCAACTCCGGCATCGTGCCGGAAGAGAGCATCGTGGTCGGCAATACCGTGTTGTATGGCGCGATCGAGGGCGAATGCTATTTCCGCGGCATCGCCGGCGAACGTTTTGCGGTGCGCAATTCGGGCGCGATCGCGGTGGTCGAGGGCGCCGGCGATCACTGCTGCGAATACATGACCGGCGGCATCGTGGTCGTGCTCGGCAAGACCGGGCGCAATTTCGCGGCCGGCATGTCCGGCGGCATCGCCTATGTGCTGGACGAGGCCGGCGACTTCGAAAAGCTCTGCAACCTGTCGATGGTCGAGCTCGAACCGGTGCTGTCGGAAGAGATGATCAACCAGGGTATCTATCACCACACCGGCGATCTCGAGGCCCATGGCCGGGTCGACGTGTTCAAGAACCTGCTCGACGCCGACGTCGAGCGGCTGCACGTCCTGATCACCCGCCACGCCAAATTGACCGGCTCCAGGCGTGCCGCCGAGATTTTGGCGGACTGGAAGACATGGCTGCCGAAATTCCGCAAGGTGATGCCGGTGGAATACCGCCGCGCGCTGAAGGAAATGAAGGCGAATGCGGACGCCGAGCCGAAAATCGCGATCGGGGCGTAGTATCAACCAGCGTCATTCCGGGAAGCGTGAAGCGCGAACCCGGAATCTCGCAAAACAACATCGAGATTCCAGGTCTGCGCCTGAAGGCGCATCCCGGAATGACCAAACAAGATTGCAGGGGCGTCAGGTTTAATGGGCAAGGTGACAGGTTTTCTGGAAATCGAGCGGTACGATCGCAAGTACGCGCCGGTCGCCGAGCGCGTAAAGCATTTTCAAGAGTTCGTCGTTCCCCTGACGGAGAAGGAAACCCGCGACCAGGCCGCGCGCTGCATGAATTGCGGCATTCCCTATTGCCATGGCACCGGTTCGGTGGCGCCGGGCACGCCGGGCTGTCCGGTCAACAACCAGATCCCCGACTTCAACGACCTGGTCTACCAGGGCAATTGGGAAGAAGCCTCGCGCAATCTGCATTCGACCAATAATTTTCCCGAATTTACTGGGCGGATTTGCCCGGCACCGTGCGAGGCGTCCTGCACGCTCAACATCGACGACAATCCGGTCACCATCAAGACGATCGAATGCGCCATCGTCGATCGCGCCTGGGAAAATGGCTGGGTCAAGCCGGAGCCGCCGGTGACCAAGACCGGCAAGAAGGTCGCGGTGATCGGCTCAGGTCCCGCCGGCATGTCCTGCGCCCAGCAACTCGCGCGCGCCGGCCACGACGTGCACCTGTTCGAGAAATACGCCAAGGCCGGCGGCTTGCTTCGCTACGGCATTCCCGACTTCAAGATGCAGAAGAACGTCATCGACCGCCGCGTGACGCAGATGGAGGCCGAGGGCGTCACCTTCCACTACGGCGTCCATGTCGGCGGCGGCGCGCCAGGCAACGGTCGGGCCGCGATCGATCCGCGCCAGATGCTCAACGAATATGACGCGCTGGCGCTGACCGGCGGCGCCGAAGCGCCGCGCGACCTCGTGATCCCCGGCCGCGATCTCGACGGCATCCATTTTGCGATGGATTTTTTGCCGCAGCAAAACCGCCGGGTCGGCAACGAGCCGCTCGGCAACGTTTCGGAAATTCTCGCCGGCGACAAGCACGTGGTCGTGATCGGCGGCGGCGACACCGGCTCGGACTGCATCGGCACTTCGTTCCGGCAAGGCGCCAAGTCGGTGACCCAGCTCGAGATCATGCCGGCGCCGCCCGAGCACGAGAACAAGGGCCTGACCTGGCCGAACTGGCCCCTGAAGATGCGGACCTCCTCGAGCCAGGCCGAAGGGGCAAAACGCGAATACGCGGTGCTGACGCAGCACTTTTCCGGCGACAACGGCAAGGTCGCAAAGCTGCATTGCGTGCAGGTCGACGACAAGTTCAAGCCTTTGCCGGGCACCGAGTTCGAGCTCGACGCCGAGCTTGTGCTGCTCGCCATGGGTTTTGTGCATCCCGTGCATGAGGGGCTATTGAAGATGCTCGGCGTCGATCTCGACCAGCGCGGCAATGTGCGCGCCAACATGTCCGACTATCAGACCTCGCGCCCGAACGTGTTTTCCGCCGGCGACATGCGCCGCGGGCAATCTCTCGTGGTGTGGGCGATCCGCGAGGGGCGCCTGTGCGCGCGGGCGATCGACGCGTTTTTGATGGGGAAGACGGATCTGCCGCGGTAGGCAGCGACGCCTCGCACTTCGATACGCGGGCTTGACCCGCGTATCCATCAATCTTCACGAGAAGCGTTTTCCGAAGCGATGGATGGCCGGATCAGTCCGGCCATGACGAGGATGGCGGAGTAGCAGCAGCCGCCCTCAATTCTGCAGCCTCACCCCCAGCATCGCCACCGTCGCGTTCGAACTTGCCAGCGGCACGTTGGAATCGAGGATGTCGTGGCGCAGGCTGCCCTTGATCCAGAAATTGCGGTTGAGCTTGTAGATCAGATCGCCTTCGAGCGAGTAGGTTTTGTCGTTGCGGTTGTCGCCCTGGTAGTCGTAGGTGCCGTAGGTGAATTTGCCTATGCCAGCGAGCCAGCGGCGAAAATCGTGATCGACTTCGAACGTATAGGTGTGCACCAGCACGCCTGAAGTGCCCGGCAGCGTGGTCTCCGCTATCTGCGTGTCTGAATAGAATTTTGCGGTCGTCAGCGGCGTCGCGTTCCAGATCAGCGAGGCCGAGGTCAAAAGGCCCTGCAGTCGGTCGAGTCTTAAGTCGACATAGTTGCGCGCGGCATAGCCGACCGCGATTTCGCCGGTCAACAACCGCGTGAATTCGAACGACGTGCCGGCCTTGGCGTAGCCGCCGGTCGAATCGCGCTGAAAACCGCTGCGGTCGAATTGTTGGTCATGCACGCGGGTGTCGCCCTCCGCCTCCACGAACGGTTTGACGCCCGGCGTCAGGTCATAGCTGACGCGGCCGATGCCGCCATATTGGCTAAAATTGCGGTCGTCGTTCGAGGCCGTGCTGCCGTCGGTGAGTTTTGAGTTGGTATAATCGGTGCGATCGACCGTGGCGCCGACGGCGACGTCCAGGCGATTGAAACTCTGGTCGAAGCCAAGAGTGCCGCCGAGCGTCGTATAGATCGGATAGCGCGCGAGGCCCGCCTGCACGTTCGGGCTGCCGGGATTGTCGGTTGAGACGCGCAGGCGGGCCTGCGCGGTGAGACGGGTGTCCCGCGTGACATCGAGCCGGCCGTCGATGTGGCCGGTGAGATCCGGCCGGTCGACGTCGGTCGGCGCCGAATTGGGCAGGCCGTCGATTGTCGCCGGCAGATTGCCGCCATAGCCGGTGAAGGAGCCGCGCAGATCAGCCACCAGCGTGTGACGCTCCCAGTCGGACACCGCCAGAAATTCCGGCGCGATGACATAGGACGGCAATCCGTGCGGCTCGAAGGTGCGGCCGGGATTGGTGTCGTAACCGCCGGAGAGCTCGACCGCCGACTTGATCAAAAAACTGCCGGCATAGTCGCCGACCGCGCCGAACGGATCGTCGTCGAGTTTGAGCCGTTTGCGCGGCGGCTGGCCAACGATCGTGCCGGCCATCGCCGGCGGCAGCGGCGTCTTGTTGGCGCCTTCAGCGGGCGGCACCGACAGGCGCAATTGTCCGGCGGCGTTGAGCGGTGGCGGCGATGGCGGCGGCGTGCCGGGACCCGGCGGCGGTTTTGGCCTGGCCTGGCCGGGATAGAACTTTGGCGACTTGCGCTTGCGGTTGAGCGAGTCGTAGCCGGAATCTTTCGCGCCGCTCGCCGCAGGCAGGCCATAGGTCGGGATCTGGCCGATCCGCGATGGCGCAGGCCGATTGCGGCCGCGCTGACGGTCGCCGGGATCGCCTTCCGCGTCACCGGAATTGTCAGCGGTCTTGCGCAACGGCAAATCCTGCGGCGAGACGAAGCCGCCGCGGACCGGATTAAACAGATCAGGCGTGACGGTCTGGGCCTGTGCCGAAGTCGTATCGAGCGCGGCCAGCGCAAGGCATGGCAAGAGCGCGCGGAACAGGTTCCCGCGCCTTTTGCGGCCCTCGGCTGGACCTGACGTCACGATAGTAATACCCCAACGAATTCATCTACTTAGATGGACGGTTCCAGCCCCACCCGAACACATCAAGCGGAAAACGTCAGTTAATGGAGTTAAAACAATTATGGTTAATGAGCCGTTGAGGGCGGCTTGGCGCGTCGCCTGCCGGAATTGACCATGCTAAGGAGGCGGCGGGGCCGTTTGCCCCACCCTCCCTGGAACGCGACATGGCCGATCCAAAACCGCTGATGGCAAAATCATCCGGCACTGATCACCTTGATGCCGCCGTTCAATCGGCGCTGCGCACGCTCGATGCCGGGGTCAACGGTGTCAGTGCGATATCTTTAGCGCTACGGGGTTCGCTCGGGCAGGCCTTTACTGAGGCCGTCGAGATCATCCGGCAGGCCAAGGGCCGCGTCATCGTCACCGGGCTTGGCAAATCGGGCCACGTGGCGCGCAAAATCGCAGCGACGCTTGCCTCCACCGGCACTCCCGCCTTCTTCGTGCACGCGGCCGAGGCCAGCCACGGCGACCTCGGCATGATCACGCCGGACGACGTCATCGTCGCGCTGTCGTGGTCGGGCGAGCAGCCGGAAATGAAGAACCTCGTCAATTATTCGAAACGCTTCGCGATCCCGATGATCGCGGTGACCTCGAATGCGGCCTCACCGCTTGGCGAAGCCGCACAGATCGTGCTCGAATTGCCGAAGGCGCGCGAAGCCTGTCCGCACAATCTGGCGCCGACCACCTCATCGCTGATGCAGGCCGCGATCGGCGATGCGCTCGCGATCGCGCTGCTCGAAGGCCGCGGTTTCACGGCGCTGGAATTCGCCAATTTCCATCCCGGCGGCAAGCTGGGGGCGATGCTGAAATTCGTCCGTGACATAATGCATACCGGCGATGCCATTCCGATCAAGCCGCTCGGCACAAAAATGTCGGACGCGCTGGTAGAAATGTCGGCGAAGGGATTCGGCTGCGTCTGCATCGTGGACGATAGCGGCGAAATCGCCGGCATCATCACCGACGGCGATTTGCGCCGTCAGATGCGGCCCGACCTGATGACGGCCCTGGTGGAGGACGTGATGACCAAAAATCCCAGGACGATCGCCCCAGGCATGCTCGCGAGCGAAATCATGCGGGAGAGCGTCACGGCCTCGAAGCCTGCGGTGATGATGCTGATTGTCGCCGAGAGCAGGAGACCCGTTGGCATCGTTCACGTGCACGATGTGTTGCGCGCCGGCGTGGCGTAATTTTGTAGGGTGGGCAAAGGCGCTTGCGCCGTGCCCACCATCTATCACGAGATCGTTGTCTTGAGTGGTGGGCACGCTTCGCTTTGCCCACCCTTCTGTAACGGGCCTCGAATAGTCAATCCCTTTTGCGTTGTCCGCTCGCCGGGGTCTCGCTTCTGTACGGGGTCGGCGCAGGGCCGCCACCTGATGGGGTTGGAAGAGGATAGGTCGACCAATCTACGTTCGCGTGCTCACGAAGCTACCTGGTGGGCAACGGTCTGACCTGATCCATCGTCCCGGCGAAGGGACTTCGCTTCGAGAAGGCCTGGTGTCGTGACCCGCTCGAAAACTGTTGCGCCTCTCCCCTGTTAGGCTGCTGCAGCGGCGGCGTTGAAAGGTGTTCCGTCGGCGAGCATGCGATGCATGATCACCGCGAGCCTACGCGCCAGCGCCACCTTGGCTTTTGCTCATGCCGGCGCGCCTGGCGATCCGCATCGCCCAGCTCTTCAATTGCGAACAGCCTTTAACCGGCTTCGTCAGCATGCTGTGGGCGGCCTCGTAGAGCACGGTCCGCACCGATCCGTCACCGATCTTGCTGATCCGGCCGGTATAGTCGGTCTCGCCGGATTGATGCTTCTTCGGGGTCAGCCCGAAATGGGCTCCTGCCTGCTTCGACGATTTGAACCGGGTCGGATCGTCGATCGCGCTGGCATAGGTCAGTGCCACGATCGGGCCGACTGCCGGCGTTGACATCAGCAGCCGTGTCCGCATGTCGGATCGCGCCATCTTGCCTGCCTGCTTCTCGAAAACTGCGAACTCGGTCCGCAGCACCGCTCGCACCGCCAGCAGTGCCTTGGCGATCAGCTGAAGATGCCGATGGCCCACCACAAGCTCCTCGATCCGTCCGGCGAACTCCCGCTCTGTGGTTTTGCCTACCTTGAGACCAAAGCCGCGCAGGATCCCGCGCAGGCTGTTCTCCACGTCGCGAAGCTTCGATTGCACCAGCTTGCGCGCCGTCAGCAGCGTTCGGGTCTCTTGAGCGCTCATCGATTTGCAGTGTACCGGTCGGAACCAGCCCAGCCGCATCAGTTGCGCAATCCCGCAAGCGTCGTTGCGATCCGACTTCACCGGCATCGCCTCGAACGCCTTCCGCACGTGCCGCGTCTCTAGCAGTTCGACCGCCAACCCCGCTTCCCGTTAGCGCCGCAAAAAGCCACTGCGACAACGGACCGGCCTCCAGCCCGATCCGCTCAAGGTCAAAGCCGGACGAACGGAACCAGGCGATCAGCGCCTCCGGCTCGCTGGCTACCCTGGCCTCGCGCGAAATCTTGCCGTTTGCGTCAACGACACACACGCTGGAGTATTCCAATGACACGTCGATTCCGGCATAGTGCTTCAAGCTCGTCTCTCCTCGATGTTTGGAGCGAGAGGGCAATCCCTCGACTCCGTCACACCATCAATGTGAGGGACGACCGCCCGCCCTCCAAGCAAGTCGCGCGCAGCGCGCCATCAATTGCGCCATAGCAAGCGCGGCTTGCTTGGAGGCCGGATCGGAGCCCGTTACCCCATCTACGGCCCTACTTCGGAAACCGCGCGGCATTCGGCTCCAGCGGCAGATCGAGCGCGTTGCCGAAATACGATATCGTGCGATAGGCGCCGCTGAGCTGGATGATCTCGAGAATCCTGTCGTTGTCATAGTGTTTTTGCAGGGTCGCGAATTCCTGTTCGCTCCAGGTCGAGCGATGGTGGAGTGCGTCGACGGCGGCGATCAGGGCCTGCTCGGCCACGCTCCAGCACGCCGCGTCGGCCTTCTCCAGAACCGTCGCCCTGACCTGCTCCTCGCTCAATTTGGCGGGGCCGGCGAAAATCGCGACATGCACGCCCCATTCATATTCGCAGGCGTTGAGCGCGGTGGTACGGTCGATGACGATCTCGCGCTCGCGCAGCGATAGCGGCCCGCGATCGAGCATGCTGCCGCCGCGCAGCTTTCCCCAGGCACGCAGGCTGGTCGCAATGGTACGGAACAGCAGCAGCGGCGCCTTGCCCGGCGGCATCACCTTGTCGAACTGTTCCTGGATTTCGGCCGCGTAAGGCGGCGCAAGCGGCGCGATGCGTGACATGGCGGACTCCTGTGCTACAGTATCAGTAGCAGCGATGCTACAATATCTGTAGCGCGATGCAAGAGGGCTGCCGATGCCAAAAACGATACCGGCCGTGAAGCAACGCGCCGTCCGGGGCTCGCGGACGGGCCGGCCGATCATGGCGCTGCTCGATCTCTTAGGCAGGCGCTGGACCTTGCGGATATTGTGGGAACTTCGCGACGGACCGCTGACCTCGCGAGCCTTGCGGGCGGCCTGCGACGAGGCCTCGCCGACCGTGCTTCAGGCGCGATTGTCGGAGCTGCGCCAAGCCGACCTGGTCGAGCTCGTCTCCGCCGGCGGCTATCGGTTGACTGCCATGGGCCAGGAATTGCGAGAAGACCTCCTGCCGCTGCATCGTTTTGCCGATCGATGGAGCAGGCGCTAACTTCTCCCATTCCCCGCATCCGCCTTCGCCCGAAGGCGGGCTTCGACGGACAAGAGCGGGGCGAGGTAATCAGGCCGCAGCCACCGTCAAATTGGCGCCATCGGCCTGCACGATCTTGACGCGGCTACCTGCCGGCGCATCGGGACCTGCGACGCGCCAGATCGTGTCGCCTATCCGCACCGTGCCCCAACCATCGATGATCGGCTTTTCCAGCGTGAACACCCGTCCGACCAGCGCGTCGGCGCGCTTGTTGAGGAACGGATTGCTCGCGCTGACGGAGGTGTCGCTGTGGGCGAGGCGCCGCCAGATGGGGACGGCGGCGGCGGCGAACACCGCAAACATCAGGAGCTGCGTCTGCCAGGATGGATGGATCGCAAACGACAGCAGCCCAACCAGCAGCGCCGCCAGTCCGAGCCAGAACAGGAAGATACCGGGTGCCGCCACCTCCAGCGCCATCAGGATGAAACCGAAGATCAGCCAGTTCCAGGTGCCTAGGGTGGTAAACATCTCGGTCATGACAGCCTCCCGTAATTATTGCAGCATGATCTGCGCGCAAACGCCTTGGGTTTGTCCCGAGGAAAACCGGTACCCAACCATCGGGGCGTAGCCAGAGGGCATGCTTTTCCGGATCATGCTCTCTCCATCATTGCGGCGTGAACGGCGGCGGCGTGACCGGCAGCGGCGTCGCGCCGGCCGACGGCACCGAAGCGCGGCGGGCGGCGGCCTGCGCGGACATCGCGCTCTCGCCGAAGGTTGCTTTCGCAATCTCGCCGATGCCGGCGAGCGAGCCCAGCAGGCTCGTCGCCTCCATCGGCAATATGATCACTTTCTGATTCGGCGCGTCCGCAAATTGCCCGAACGCCTTGATGTAATTGCTGGCAATGAAATAGTTCAGGGCAGCGACGTCGCCCTTGGCGATGGCTTCAGAGACCATCTGGGTCGCCTTGGCCTCGGCTTGGGCCGAGCGCTCGCGGGCCTCGGCATCGCGGAACGCGGCCTCACGGCGGCCTTCGGCCTGCAGGATCTGGCCCTGCTTGGCGCCTTCGGCACGAAGAATTTCGGATTGGCGCTGGCCTTCCGCCTGCAAAATGTCGGCGCGCTTGACGCGCTCGGCCTTCATCTGGCGTCCCATCGCCTCGACGAGGTCGGCCGGCGGCACGATGTCCTTGATCTCGATGCGGTTGACCTTGAGACCCCATGGCGACACCGCGGCATCGACCACGCGTAATAGGCGCTCGTTGATCTCGTCGCGATGCGACAGCACCTGATCGAGATCCATCGCGCCCATCACCGAGCGGATGTTGGTCATGGTCAAGACGATGATCGCCTGATTGAGATTGGAGACCTCGTAGCTCGCCTTCGCCGCGTCGAACACCTGGTAGAAGGCGACGCCGTCCACCGTCACCGTGGCGTTGTCCTTGGTGATCACTTCCTGTTCGGGAATGCTGATCACCTGCTCCATCATGTTCATCTTGCGGCCGACGCGATCGAAATAGGGAACGATCAGGTTCAGCCCCGGCGGCAGCGTGCGCGTGTACTTGCCGAACCGCTCGATGGTCCAGTCGTAGCCTTGCGGTACGGTCTTGGCGCCCGCGAACAGCGTGACGACGACGAGCAGCGCAAACACGATCGCGAAAATGTCGAAACCAGTCATAAACCCTCCCATGCGGGCACAAAACGCCTTCGCGACCCGGCGGCCCGCGGTGTCGCGAATGTCGTTGTTTGGTCGAAAAACCGCCGGCGCCGGTTCAGCCCGGCCGTTCTCAAGTTCCGATTATATAGCTATGGAGGGGTTTTGCAGCTGCCAGATCATGGATGCCTCAGCTGTCACATTGTTTATTTTTGACACGTTTCCTTGACGCGAACCGGTACCCACCCCGCAATCCAAGCGCGGGGCCGGCTTTCGCTTGAAGGCGCTGTAAACGTCAAATCCAGCCCTGCAGCTCGCGCAACACGAGCTGGCGGATCACGTCCATGCCGGCATCGCTGTCGTTGAGGCAGGGGATCGCGGTGAATTCTTCGCCACCGTGATGCCTGAAGATCTCGGCGTTTTCCTGCGCGATCTCTTCCAGCGTCTCCAGGCAATCGGCGGAAAAGCCGGGCGTGACCACGGCGATGCGGCGCCCACCATCCTTCGCCAGTTGCGCGATGGTCTGGTCGGTGTAGGGCTTCAGCCACTCGTCGAAGCCGAAGCGCGACTGGAATGTAAGAATCAGTCTTCCGGCATCAAGGCCCATGCGCTTGCGCAGGCTTTCCGTTGTTGCGATGCACTGCGCATAATAGGGATCGCCCTTGTCGACATAGGCCTTTGGCATGCCGTGGAAAGACGCCACGATCTTTTCGGGCTGGAACGACAGCGTAGCAAGATGCGCGTTGATCGAGACCGCCAGCGCCTCGATATAGTCGGGGTCGTCGTAATAGGGCGGCGTCACGCGCAAGGTCGGTTGCGCGCGCATCCTGCCGAGCACGCGGAATACCTCGTCACACACGGTGGCCGAGGTCGCCGCGGAATATTGCGGATAGAGCGGCACCACCAGGAGGCGATCGCAGCCCCGCGCAGTCAACGCCTCGATCCCTGCGCGGATCGACGGGTTGCCGTAGCGCATCGCCCAATCCACTTCGATGTGGTCGTGGTCGGCGATGCTGCGCGCGAGCGTCTCCGACTGCGAGCGCGTGATGGTCTTGAGCGGGGATTCGTTGTTCGCGGTGTTCCAGATCTTCAAATAATCGCGCGCCTTGCGCCGGGGACGGATGCGCAGGATGACGCCGTTCAGCGTGAGCTTCCAGAACAGCCCCTGATTTTCGATCACCCGGGGATCGGACAGGAATTCCTTCAGATAGACGCGCACGCCCCTGGTATCGGCGGTGTCGGGGGTGCCGAGATTGACCAGGAGCACGCCGACGCGCTGCGGCTTCGCCTCGGTTACAGGTCTTGCGCTCTCGATGGAAACGACCGTTGTCATAATGCCCGTGGCATCGCGCGTTGCACCATCCTTGTCAAGACAAGGCGCGGTTCGATAAGTTACTTCTCACGATGCGCGGGGAGGAACATGACGGTCGCGGAATGGTGCGTTTTCGGAACGCTGATGCTCTATCTCTTGACGATTGCATCGATCAAGTGGATTGGATTTCGCCGTTTCGACAATGCCAGGCCGCGCGACCCGAATTTCTATGACGACCCGATCGGCGCCCGCGCGCTGGGCGCGCATCAGAACGGCATCGAGGCGTTTCCGTTCTTTGCGGCCGCCGTCCTGCTGGCGGAATTCCGCATCGCGCCGCAACGGCTGATCGACGAGCTTGCGATCCTGTTCCTGATCGTGCGGATCGCCTATGTCTTCACCTATCTCGGCAACCGCCCGACGCTGCGCTCGATCCTGTGGAGCATCGGCTTTGCGATCAACATCGCGATCTTCTTCATGCCGGCATTGCGCAACCACTTGCCGTTCTAGAACATGCGGCCATTGCGGGAACGCAATGTGTATGATGGTATTAAATTATACACATTGCGATGGACGGCGATGCGCACCAATATCGAGATCGATGATACGCTGATGGCGGAAGCCCAAAAGGCTTCCGGACAGGCGACCAAGAAGCAGACGGTAGAACAGGCGCTCCGCTTGCTGATCAGGCTGCGGCGGCAGCATGAGGCGGACGCCGCGTTCGGCAAGTACCGCTGGCGCGGTAACCTCGCCCGGAGCCGCAAAGGGCGAGGAACCGGGTGATCGTTGTCGACAGCAGCGTCTGGATCGACTTCCTCGATGGCCGGAACGCGCCCCATGTCCGGCGACTGCGCGCGTCCCTCGGCACCGACGAGGTCATCGTCGGGGACCTGATGCCGTGCGAGGTACTGCGGGGCCTCGACAGCGAACGGGTGGCCCAGGAAGTCGAGGCGCTGCTGCGCCGCTTTGACATTGTGCCAATGGCCGGCGACGCGATTGCGGTCGCCGCGGCCCGGAATTTCCGTTCCTTGCGCAAGCGCGGGATCACGATCCGCAAGACCATCGACCTCTTGATCGGCACTTGGTGCATCGAGAACCGCAGGCCACTGCTACACAATGAAAGTGATTTCCATCCGATGGCGCGCCATCTCGGACTGATCGAACTGCCGGTAACGCCATAAGACGGCGAGCATCCAATGATGCACATTGGCGATGGATAGTCATGCGCACCAATATCGAGATCGACGACGCGCTCAGCGCGACAGCAAGACGGGGCCGGCGGGCGGAGCCGGACGCGGCGCCGACGACGACTGCACAGCCGGCGACTGCGCGCGGGGTTGCGGCGGCTTGGGCGGCGGGATCGGGGCCGTCTGCTGGGACACGGACGGAGGCGCGGATGACATCTTCTGCCTGATGTCCTCCTCGACAGCCTGCAGGGCCGCAATGTTCTGGGCCATCTGATCTTGCTTGGCAGCGAGTTGCTCTACGCTGCGCCGCACGGCATCGAGATTGAACGCCAACGGCTCAAGCCGTTGCGCCGGGTCCGGTGAAGTTGCGGCCATTGCTGCCGGCTTCGTCGTCGGAATTGACAACAACCAGGCCAGCGTTGGAGCTTGGGCTATCGCCATATCCCTTGCTTCGTCGCCGTAGGCCTGCCAGCCAAGCGTGGCGCCGACACCGATGAGAACTGTAATGAAAAACCGGGTAAGGGCGCGCAGCATTCGCGTGAAAAACGACGGCCGTTGGCTCACGAACCGATCATCCCTGAAAGAGCGAGGAGAATGGATCGATGGCCTCTCGGGCCGTTTACCAATGCGCTGTTCGGATACGGAGTCCAGATCGGACGCCTCCGCGAGAGGCGGACTTTGGGAGTATTGCATTGGTTACCTCCAGCGGCAGTTCTTCCTAAATCAGGGCGGAAGAGGCCCTCACGGTTTGACAGAAGCGAGGCAGGAGCGCAGCGGTCGTAGGGCGATTGTGAGATCGTGGCGCGCAGGCGTAGCGCTAAACTACCCATGCGGTTCGGTTCGACAGCACATTCGCCAATACGCGGTTGACGCGTTCGACCGCCTCGACGATGTCTGTTAAACGAGGGATGAGCGAACGTGCGATCTTGTGCTAGCTCCACCCGATTTTGCTCAGGCGACCCGACGCCGCTTGCCACCGACCGCCTGCTACTTTGCATGGGATTGTTTTCGACATTTTTTGGTTGGGAGCCAAAGCGACGCGGCGTGGCTGCGAGAATCCTGCCTGAAGCCGCACACGCCGGCGGGGCCGCTGTAGCGTAAGTGGCGCGCCACGGCCGATGAAGATGGGCACTATTGTTTCGCCGTGGCGCTATGACGAGCTATCCGTTGCGATCTCGAGACACGCCACCATGGCCACGACCCCTCCGACGCACTACGCCAAAATCCTTCTTTCAGGCTGCGGCCTGCTTTCGCCGGCGACGGCGCGGTGTCTTGTTTAGCGGCGAAAGGAGCAGATCGGCCGGAATGCGAAATCGGGCGCGCAGCGATCGCGTATTGCGCCGGATGCTCGCTTACAGCGGCACCATCCCCATCCAGAACATCGTCTTGTCACCGACATCGATATCGTACTTGCGCGCGAAAGTCAGCTTGCCGTCACCGCCAATACGGAACACCGACAAGCCAGCGGGTATTGTGTTTACCGCCTCACCGTCCCGCACGTTTACCGGCAGATTGTGCTGCGCTACCAGGAGGCGCCGGCTCGGATCGATGTGAAAGGTGCGCGGGTGTATTTTTTGGGTCTCGATGTGCTGGATCGGCATCGGTTCGCCGGTGGATTGATTGATCGCGTACACGACGATGCTGTTTTCACCGCCTTTGAACACCTGCTTGCCCTGAAATTCGATCGTGGCCTCGGCGCGATTGGCCCCGTAGACAAAATGGCCATTCGGATGGACGTGGACCGTGCCGGCCGCCTGACGCGCCCTGATGTTGTTCGGCTCGGCCAGCGTCTCGGAGCGATATGCAATTTCTGGGCTGATCCTGCCCTTCCCTATCCGATACATGAACATCTTGTTCTGCGTCTCGATCGACACGTACATCCAAGGTTTGGTCGGATGAAAGTCGAGGTGCCGCGGGCCGAATTCTTTGCCTCCGTTAGGCGCGATCGACACTTCGTTCGTCAGCACGCCATTCTTGTAGTTGAAAACCTTCAGTGCACCCGGGTCCTCCGCCTTGGTGGGGCTGCCTTCGTTGCCGCGGGTGACCAGGATCACCAGCCGATTGTCGGGTGTCGTGCGCACCTGGTGGGCGAAGATACCGGTGTCGATCGGAGCGGGCTGGGTCACCTCTTCACCCGGCGTGAAGTCCTTGTTGATGCGGTAGACGCGCACCGCGCTCGGATTGTTGAACGCCACCAGAATATAGTTAGACGGAATGTCCGTACTTATGTGGATGGGGCGCGTCGGCAGCCCTATCGGGGCCCCTTGCTGGCGGAGAGCACCAGTCGCCGGGTCGATGCTGAACGCGGTGACGTGGTGCTCGGTCCCGGCCTTGCCATAACCGGAAGCACTGCTGCTGGACGCAACATACAGATAGCGTCTCGATGCATGCGGCCAAGCATACTGCACCCCCGCAGGCAGCGTGACCGTTTCTCTCTTGATCAACTCCGCGCCCGCGGCATCGACGTCGTAGTGCGTGAGGTCGGCCCCCACATTTGCATATAGCGCGACCCTCCGGGATGCTTGCTGGGCAGAAGCCAATCGGGGCGCGGCGATGCCGCCGGCGGCGAGCGACAAGAAGGTTCTGCGGCTGAACATGGCACTCCCCCTCGATTATTTTGCCATCGATCTCCAAAGCAACCGCGATATCCCGCGGTGTCGGCGGCTGCTGCCATATTACTGGCAGCGCAGCCTTTGCCAAGCGGTGAAGACGGCAGTTCATGAAGTTGCACGTGCAGGTGTCGGCGGCGTGATGTGGCAATTGCTGACGCCACGCGACAATGAAATCGTATGATGGCGCGCCCGAGGAGATTTCGAACTTCTGACCGCCAGATTCGGTGGCCAGTGTCATACGTTCGGTAACGAGATGGTCCGGCCTGCGCTACAAGCACGTCACCCGCTCGGCGGCGAGGTAGCCGAACAACAGGCCCGCACCTAGCAGCAGCACCAGTCCCGCCGCGCCGAATTCGATCCCGCGCATGACGAGCGTGCCGCCGCCTTCGCCCGCCCCGCTCAGCCATCGCGCGACGTCCTTGGCCGACACCGCGATCACCGCAATGGTCGCAACCGTGATCGCGGTGCCGAGCCCCATCACGAAGGTCGCGGCGATGCCGGCCCAGAACAGGCCCTGCGCTAGCGCGAATACCAGGACCAGGATCGCCCCCGAGCACGGCCGCACCCCCACCGTGAGGATCGCGGCCAGGCCGCGCCGCCAGCCGCCGGGACCTTCGAGCTCGCTCGGCACAGGACCATGGGAGTGGCCGCCATGCGCGTCATCGACATGATCGTGGTCGTGGTCGTCGTGGTGATTGTGGTCGCGATGATGTTGTTGCGCGGCGGCCATCGCCGGCACCGGCCGCTGGACCTGCAGCGCGCGGATGAACCCGCCGCCCTTGGTCCAGACCAGCCGCGCGCCGAACGCCGCGATCAGGGCGTAGCTTGCGATCTCGATCATCTTCTCGGCATTGCACATGGTGCTGGCGGTGGCATTCAAAAGCCCGGCGCAGATCGCGACAATGACGACCGCGACCAGCGACTGCATCAGCGCGGAGGCAAACGACAGCACGATGCCGCGTCGCGCGGTCTCCTGGCTCGCGACCAGATAAGACGAGATCACCGCCTTGCCATGGCCGGGACCTGCGGCATGAAATATCCCGTAGGCAAAGGAGATCGCGAGCAGGGTCCAGACCGCCGATCCGTCCGACTTCGCGGCGCGGATGGTGGCAGAAATCTCGCGATAAAATTCCGATTGCCGTGCCAAAATCCAGCCGACGATGCCACCGATTTGCGGCTCGGCGGCGGCAGGTGGACGCGGCCCGCCAAACGGATTTTGGGCCATCAGCAGATGCTCCGCGCCGTCGAACGCCAGAACGACGGCCACCGCGGCGACGCCAAGCACCAGCGTGCGCGCAAAACCGGATTTCGAACCTCACGGGCATTCCACCGTGATCTTGTTGGCGAACATCGCGCCATAATTGGCGTTGGCGCCGTCGCCCATGAAGGTCTGCTCGTTGAGCTTTTGCGCGCTGGCGGTGCCGTCGCTCGGCCGCTGCAACTTCATCTGGCAACCCTCGGGAGCGCCGACCAGTTTGACCGGATCCTTCTCGGCTAGCTTGAAGTCGATGAAGAAGGCCGGGTCGAACACTTCAAGCACAAGCTCTTTCGGTTTGACCGGTGTCTTCAGCGGCAGCGTGAAATGCAGCGTCAGAGCCGTATCCTTGTATTCAAGGTAGTAGTCGACCGGCTCGTTGAATTTCTGCTTCTTGCCGTCGGCTTTTGCGAAGGTGAAGAAGGCGAATTCGTGCAGCGATTCGACATTGGTCTGCGCCAGCGAGCCAAGTTCCTCGCGGCTATAGACGCCCTTCTGCTTGGTCTCGATGCCTTGCAAGGCATAGGTCGAGAACATGTCGTCAAAGGTCCAGGCGTGGCGCACGCCTGATATCGATCCGTCCGGGGCGTAAAGCAGCTCGCTCGCCGCGGTGATCCAGACATGAGGATGCGCCTGCGCCACGCCGCTGCCTGCCATGAGCAGCCCGGCAAGCAGCAAGCTTGAGCGGCAGCGGGCGGCGACGCTCACCTCAGGCGGCCTCTGGTGTCTCGAAGAGCCCGCGCTGGCGCAACAGCGCCTCCGGCTCCGGCTCGCGGCCGCGGAAGGCGACATAGGCGGCTTCCGGATCGACCGAGCCGCCGGTGGAATAAATGTCGTCATGCAGCCGTCTTGCCACCTCCGGATCGAAGATGTCGCCGGCCTCCTCGAAGGCGCCGAACGCGTCGGCGTCCATCACCTCCGACCACATGTAGCTGTAGTAACCCGCCGCATAGTGATCGCCGGAGAAGATGTGGCCGAACTGGGTCGGCCGGTGCCGCAGCACGATCTCCTCGGGCATGCCGATCTTCTCCAGCTCGGTGCGCTCGAACGCCCGCACATCGCGGCTGGCCACGGCCGGCTGGGTGTGGAATTCGAGATCGATCAGCGCCGAGGACACGAACTCCACGGTGGCGAAGCCCTGGTTGAATTTTCGCGCGGCCAGGAACCGTTTTAGCAGATCCTCCGGTAGCGGCTCGCCGGTCTGGTAGTGCCGGGCGAATTGCTGCAGCACCTGCGGCTGCTCCTGCCAGTGCTCGTAGAGCTGCGACGGCAGCTCGACGAAATCGGTGAACACACTTGTCCCCGACAGCGAGGGATAGGTGACGTTGGAAAGCATGCCGTGCAGGCCGTGACCGAATTCGTGGAACAGGGTTCTGGCGTCATCGGGCGAGAGCAGCGAGGGCTCGCCGTCGGCGCCCTTGGCGAAATTGCAGACATTGATGATCAGGGGTGCGATGGCGCCGTCGAGCTTCTGCTGGTCGCGCAGCGAGGTCATCCAGGCCCCCGAGCGCTTGGAAGGCCGAGCAAAATAGTCGCCGTAGAACAGCCCTTTGTGGTGGCCCTCGGCGTCCTTGACCTCCCAGACGCGGACGTCCGGGTGCCAGACCGGGATATCGTTGCGCTCAGTGAAGGTGACGCCGAACAGGCGGCCAGCGCAGTCGAAGGCCGCCTCGATCATGTGGTCGAGCGCGAGGTAAGGTTTTATCGCCGCATCGTCGAAATTGGCTTTGGCCTGCCTGAGCTTCTCGGCGTAGTAGCGCCAGTCCCAGGGGGCGAGCGCAAAATTGCCGCCCTCTTCCGCGATCAGCCCCTGCATGGCATCGCGGTCGGCCAGCGCCCGGGTCCGGGCTGGCTTCCAGACCCGCTCCAGCAGGGAGCGCACCGCTTCCGGCGTCTTCGCCATCGAATCTTCCAGCCGGTAGGCGGCAAAGGTCGGGAAACCCAATAGCCTCGCGCTCTCCTCGCGTAAGCTCAGGATCTCGACAATGACGGCGTTGTTGTCGTTGGCGTTGCCGTTGTCGCCGCGCGCGGTGAACGCCTTGAAAACCTTTTCGCGCAGGTCCCGCCGGGCCGAGCTTTTGAGGAACGGCTCGACCGAGGAGCGCGACAGCGTCACGATCGCCTTGCCTGTCATGCCGCGCTCTTCGGCTGCGGCCTTGGCGGAGGCGATGAAGCTGTCGGAAAGCCCGGCGCGGTCACCTTCCAAAAGCTCCATGAACCAGTCCTGCTCATCGCCCAGCAAATGATGGCTGAAGGCCGTGCCAAGATGGGCCAACCGCTCATTGATCTCGGCCATCCGCTTCTTGGCGTCCTCGCTTAGGCCCGCGCCGGCGCGATGGAAGCGCGTATAGGTGCGCTCCAGGAGCCGCATCTGCTCGCCTGTCAGCGTCAGGCTCGCGCGGTTGTCGTGCAGCATGGCGATGCGGCCGAACAGCACCGCGTTCATCATGATCGGGGACCAGTGCCGCGCCATCCGCAACGAGACCTCCTTGTCGATTGCAAGGATCGCGGGATTGGAGTTCGCCGAGACCAGGTCGTAGAACACCGCCGAGACCTTGGCGAGCAGCTTGCCGGAGCGCTCCAGCGCGGTGATGGTGTTGGCGAAATCCGGCAACGAGGGATCGTGGGTAATGGCGGCAATCTCGGCTGAGTGGTCGGCGAAGGCCTGCTCGAAGGCCGGAATGAAATGTTCCGGCGCGATCTCGGCAAACGGCGGAGTTTCGAACGGCGTCTGCCAGGCGGCCAACAAGGGGTTGGCCTGCGCCGGCGCGGAGGCCGTATTTTCAAGGGTTTCTGACATCACAAATCCCGATTTCGTCCCAATTTGATTTAGGCCTTTTATATCACGCGATCGGGCTTTTTTTCAGCCTTTTGCGCTTGATGGCACGGGCCTTTTCGGAGAGATTGCGCCCCTCAAACAGGACGAAAACCCATGAGCGTGCAGCCCTCCCCGACCACTTCCCGCGAGATCGTCTGGCCAAGCGTCGTCACCGTCATCTCTGCCGCGATCCTGATCGGTGCCGAGGTGTTCGGCGCGGCATTTGCCGGTGGCTGGGCGCTCGCGATCCTGTTCGGGCTCGACGACACCGGCGCCCACATCCTACAGGCCGTGCTGTTTGCGGTCGGCGTCTTCGTGATGGTGGCGTTCATCCGCGCCGCGCAGCGTGTCGAGCCGTTCACGCGGCGTGCCTAACTCCGCTGGCTGCGAGAAAGCCCTGCGCCGCTTGGCTCAAACGCGCGCGCACTCTCAAAAGAACTTAACGTCTGTTCATCTTCAGCGCGGCTCTGCAAGGTGCTGTTAGGCAAATTTGCCCACAGCCTAAAAAAAATGTTGCGAAGCAGACTCAAAAGTCTTATTTCCATTCTTGCCCAATTTCGCACGTGCCTGTGGTCGTGTGTCAGTCGGTAGGTATCCGGACAAGAGGCCGGACAGCCGCCAAGGGATGAAGAACCGAGGGTCGCTTGAGTCTAAGGTCGAAGACTTAAGAGGCCAGCATCTCTCTCAAGAGATGCCGCTGAAGGTCTCTCCATTCCCTTGCAACCGTGACTGGCAGCCGGAGGCGAACCGGCGCACCCCGCTCTCAACGGGGGACGCGACTTAAAGCAACGACGGATCGGGCTTTTTTGGTCTCTACCGGCATTCCACCGCCGGCGCGGGCTACTGAAAAGGCTTGTCCTTCATTGCCAGGTGTGCGGGCGGGAGAATTCCCAACCAATCCACGGCAGCACAATTCGGTCTGAGTTCAAGGCCTAGTCGCGTCTCCATCATGCGGCAACGCCAACCAACTCACGCCCGAGAACCACTTGGAGCGGGTCCCGTCGCTGGGACCGTTTTGGGAGAGTGCCATGACCGAACGTATTCAGGAATTCCTGCGCAACCGCCGCAAGGAGGGCCTCGACACCGAGCCGTGCCTCGTCGTCGACCTCGAAGTCGTGCGCGACAACTACCAGACCTTTGCGAAGGCCTTGCCGGACAGCCGCGTGTTCTACGCGGTGAAGGCAAACCCGGCGGCTGAGGTGCTGTCGCTGCTCGCCTCGATGGGCTCGTGCTTCGACACCGCGACGGTGGCCGAAATCGAAATGGCGCTCGCCGCGGGTGCGACGGCGGACCGCATCTCCTATGGCAATACGATCAAGAAGGAGCGCGACATCGCGCGCGCCTTCGCGCTCGGCATTCGCCTGTTCGCGGTCGATTGCTCAGCCGAGGTCGAGAAGATCGCCCGCGCCGCCCCCGGCGCCAAGGTGTTCTGCCGCATCCTGTACGACTGCGCCGGCGCCGAATGGCCGCTGTCGCGGAAGTTCGGCTGCGACCCGGAGATGGCGGTCGAGGTGCTCGACCTCGCCAAGCGTGTCGGGCTCGAGCCGTGCGGCATCTCGTTCCATGTCGGCTCGCAGCAGCGCAAGGTGAAGGCGTGGGACCGCGCGCTGGCGATGGCCTCGACCGTGTTCCGCGACTGCGCCGAGCGCGGGATCAACCTCACCATGGTCAACATGGGCGGTGGATTCCCGACCAAGTACCTCAAGGAGGTTCCTCCGGTCGTGCAGTACGGCCGGTCGATCTTCCGCGCGCTGCGCAAGCATTTCGGCAACCAGATCCCGGAAACCATCATCGAGCCGGGCCGCGGCATGGTGGGAAATGCGGGCGTCATCGAGACCGAAGTCGTCCTGATTTCCAGGAAGAGCGACGAGGACGAGGTGCGCTGGGTGTACTTGGACATCGGCAAGTTCGGCGGTCTCGCCGAGACGATGGACGAGTCGATCCGCTACGCCATCCGCACCCCGCATGACGGAGCGGATATGACGCCGTGCGTGCTGGCAGGTCCGACCTGCGACTCCGCCGACGTATTGTACGAGAAGCTGCCGTATCCGCTTCCGGTGACGCTCGAGATCGGCGACAAGCTGCTGATCGAAGGCACCGGCGCCTATACGTCGACCTACTCGTCGGTGGCCTTCAACGGCATTCCGCCGCTCAGGACCTACCACATCTGACCTAGTCCCTATCGAGGTCTGAATAACCGGGAGCCGGCCCGCCGGCTCCCTCCCTTGTAAATGCGAATTTGTCGACAACGCTTCTCGCGGCTTGCCGAGGACTGACGTGCCATGACGATATTGCGCAAGACCCCTGTCGCCCTCACTTCGAATGCCGCTTCGTTCGCGATCCGCAGCGAGCAGGCGTCCGACGTCGTTGCGCGTGAGGCGCTGCTGGATGCCTGCTTTAGCGCAAACCGCCGGCAGCGCACCTGCCAGCGCCTGCGCGACGGACGCGCGCCCGCCGAAGGCCTTGCGCTCTCGGCCGTGGCACAGGGCCGCTTGGTCGGGACCGTGCGGTTGTGGCACGTCAGCGCCGGGGGTACGCGAGCGCTCATGCTCGGCCCGCTGGCGGTAGATGAAACCTGCCGCAAGCTCGGCGTCGGGGCTGCGCTGATTACCCGCGCGCTCGCAGCGGCGAAGGCGCGTGGCCATCGCGCGGTGATCCTGCTTGGGGACGCGGCCTACTACGCCCGCTTCGGCTTTTCGACAGCCAAGACCGGCGAATTGTCGCTGCCCGGCCCGTTCGAGCGCGACCGCCTGCTCGGCCTCGAACTATCCGACGGCGCGCTCGACGGCGCCTGGGGCATGATCGTGCCGACCGGCGCGTCTTTGCCGAAAATTGCGACAACGCGGGCCAAAAAGGCGCTGCGCGCCGTGCCGCGCGCGGCCTGAGGCGCTCACCATCATGCCGGAAAACCTCCCCACCAGGCACAATGCCGCGCACTCGCGCCCGCGCAGCACCGTCACCACGATCCTGTTGATCATGCTGAGCGCCATGATCGTCAGGGACATCTTGGTGCGCCGATGGGGCCCGGCCCCGCCCGCGCGCCCCGACGTGACAGAGCGTTCACCCTGATATAGCGAAGGGCTTTCGCGCAGCGCCGGAAAGCCCGTAAACTGCGCGCGAAAACCCATCGGTTCTGATTGCATCAGAACCGAAGCCCTGTATTTGTTTGACGCGTTTTCTTCACGCGAACCGGTAGCCACTTCGCTTGAAAACGCTATGAACTGAGGTGCCAGATGTCCCGCCGTCTCATTTCCACCGGCTCGCCCTTTGAAAAAGCCGCCGGCTTCAGCCGCGCCGTCATCGACGGCGATTTCGCCTTTGTCGCCGGCACCACCGGCTACGACTACGCAACCATGACCACGCCGGCGGATGTCACCGGCCAGACACGCAACTGCTTCGAGACCATCGAAGCAGCGCTGAAGGATGGCGGGTTTGCGATGGCCGATATCGTCCGCGCCACCTATTACATCACCAGCCCAAGTGATGCCGACGCCGTGCTCGCGATCTGCGGCGAGAACCTTGGCGATATCAGGCCGGCCGCGACGCTGCTCGTCGTCGCCGGGCTCCTGAAGCCCGAGATGAAGGTCGAAATCGAAGTCACCGCAAAGCGGCGCACCACCTGATCGCCTCTTTTTTCGCCTTCCCAATTCTCCGGAGACCCCACGCATGAGCCCCGCCGCGCAGATCCACGCGAAAATTTCCGGCCCCATCGTCATGATCGGCTTCGGCTCGATCGGCAAAGGCACGCTGCCGCTGATCGAGCGGCATTTTGCCTACGACAAATCGCGCTTTGTCATCATCGACCCGCATGAGGACGGCGAAATCGCCAAACAGCACGGCGTGCGCTTCATCAAGGAGGGCGTGACGCGGGACAATTATCGCGAGCTCCTGGTGCCGCTACTCACCGCCGGCGGCGGCCAGGGCTTTTGCGTCAATTTGTCGGTCGACACCTCCTCGGTCGACATCATGACGCTGTGCCGCGAGATCGGCGCGCTTTATATCGACACTGTCGTCGAGCCGTGGCTCGGCTTCTATTTCGACAAGAATATCGGCACGGAGAAGCGCTCAAATTATGCGCTGCGCGAGACCCTGCTCGCGGCAAAGCACAAGAGCGCGGGCGGCCCGACGGCGGTGTCGACCTGCGGCGCCAATCCCGGCATGGTGTCGTGGTTCGTCAAGCAGGCGCTGCTCGACATCGCCCGCGACACCAATACTGCCTTAAACGAGCCGAAGAGCCGGGAGGGTTGGGGCCAGCTTGCCCACAAGCTCGGCGTCAAGGGCATCCATATCGCCGAGCGCGACACCCAGCGCTCCAAGCGGCCGAAGCCGATGAGCGTGTTCGTCAACACCTGGTCGGTGGAAGGCTTTGTGTCCGAGGGCATGCAGCCGGCCGAACTCGGCTGGGGCACGCATGAGAAATGGATGCCGGATAATGGCCGCACCCATCCCGACGGCTGTGGGGCTGCGATCTATCTGCAGCAGGCGGGCGCCAACACCCGCGTGCGCTCCTGGTGTCCGACGCCGGGCGCACAATATGGCTTCCTCGTCACCCACAACGAATCGATCTCGATCGCGGACTATTTCACGGTGCGTGACGGCCAAAAGGTGATCTATCGCCCGACCTGCCATTACGCCTATCACCCCGCCAACGACGCGGTGCTGTCGTTGCATGAGATGTTCGGCGCGACCGGCAAGATGCAGCCGAAATGGCACATTCTGGACGAGAACGAAATCGAGGACGGCATCGACGAGCTCGGCGTCTTGGTCTACGGCCACGCCAGGAACGCCTATTGGTACGGCTCGCAGCTTTCGATCGAGGAGACGCGCGCGATCGCGCCGTACCAGAACGCGACCGGCATGCAGGTGTCCTCCGCCGTGCTCGCCGGCATGGTGTGGGCGCTGGAAAATCCGGATCAAGGCATCGTCGAGGCCGACGAAATGGATTTCCGCCGCTGCCTCGAAATCCAGATGCCGTATCTCGGCCCGGTGAAGGGTTTTTATACCGACTGGACGCCGCTCACCGACCGCCCCGGCCTGTTCCCGGAAGACGTCGACACGTCGGATCCCTGGCAGTTCCGGAATGTGCTGGTACGGTGACCCCGCAGGAGTCATCCCGGGATGCGCGCGAAGCGCGCAGACCCGGATTTCGATGTTTGCGGCACAAGATTCCGGGTTCATCGCGGAGCCTGTCATCGGGCGCGCATTCGCGCGACCCGTCGGCGTCGCCCCGGAATGACTTCGTCACTTCTTCATATAATCGAACGCCACCGTCCCCAGCCCCAGCGTCAAATCCGCCTTGAAATGCAGGGCCGAGACGACCTCGCGCACCGGCAGCCGCGCGACGTCACAGAGCGCATGCGGGAACAGGCCGAGCGCCGCCGGGCCGGTCCACGCCTCTTTCAAGGTGATGTCTTCGAGTGCGAAGCGCACCAGCTCGCAGATCCGCAGAGATCCGTCGACATGCGGAATGATCTTGAGAATAAAATTCGGCGCCTTCAGGCTCTTCAGCACGGCGTCATGATCGCAAGGGCGGTGCTTGTAGCCCATGGTGGCGGAGGCGCAGAGCACCGAACCGTAATGCAGCGTGCCCACCAGCACGTCGCTCTCGACTTCAATCTTCGGTCTGGCAAGTTTCTTCGGAAACCCCCAGAGCTCGCGGCCGCCGGCGATCGGCCCTTCGTCGTCGAGATACATCGCGTGGGTATAGCCGCCGTCCTCACCGTTCAGACGAACCGGAATCACCTGACCGGTTTCGGTGTAATCGCCGAAACCGGTCGAGTTGGGCATGCGGATGAATTCATATTTGACGATCGGCTCGGTGACCTCGAGCGGCTCCGGCACCACAGCGGCCAGCGCCTGCGGATCGGTCCGATAGGTGATGACGAAATATTCCCGATTGAAGAACCGGTAGGGCCCCGGCGGAAACGCCGGGTTGGTGAGCGGCATCGAATAGGCGGTTTTCCTGACGTCATCGATTTTCATGGTTCGCCTCGTGCGTCATCCACGCTGTCGCACGATTATGGAGCAGGGTGTCGGCACAAGCGAGGCTGTAAAATCAGCAGCATCGTCACCTTGACGTCATGTCTCCCTATGGTGAGCTGTCATTCTGTGGTGAGCTGTCATTCCGGGCCTGCGCCAAGAGGCGCATCCCGGAATTACTGTTGGTCCCTGATCGGCGGGGCGATCTTTTCGGCCGGTGCGGGCGGCAGCACAGGTTGAGTGCCGGCCTTTTGCGCCTGCGCATCGGGGCGAGCCGGCTCGGGCGCCGGCGTGGTCGGACGGTCGCCGCCGGGTTTTGCTTCCGCGGGCTTGTTGTCTTGAACTTCAGGGGGCGAGGATTGCAACGGCTGCGTTGCCTGCGCCATCTGTTGCGGATCGCGCGCCATCAGCGCGATCAGCGACAAGCCCGACATCACAAGCCCTGTCGTCACCAGCAATGACGCCAGCAGCAAATCTCTTCGGTAGACACGTTTACTGTCGTCGGGAGACTTGGCATTTGAAGACATGGCGCTCGACCCGCGATCTTGTTCGCCGGTATCAACGGCCACTCCCGCCGAATAGTTCCGGATGGAACTCAGAGCGTCAACAAGCCGGCATCGCCGTCTTCCGCGGCAAACGCCAGCAAACTGCCATTCGCATTCCAGGCCAGTGCTGCGACCGCGGCGGTGCCGTTGCGGCGCACCAGGATTTCGGCGCCATCTTCCAGCCGCACCATCAAAATGGTGCCGTCGCTATAGCCGGCGGCCAGCACGTCCTGCTTCGGATGGCAGGCGACCACGGAGACGCGCGCCTGTAAGGGCGCGAGCATCGCGGGCTCCTTGCCCATCGGGCCGTCCTTGCTCGCGAACGGCCACAGGATCACGGCATCGGCGCCCGAGGTCGCCAGGAATTTTCCGCCGGCGCTCCACGACATCGAGCGGACGCGGCCGGGATAGCCCGACATGCGCATGTGCCTGCTATCGGCGAGCCGCCAGCCATGCAGCGCCGGCTCGTGCATCGCGGTCACCAGAAATTTGTTGTCCGGGCTGAACACCACGGAAAGATGCGAGCCCGCCCATTCCAGAAATTCCGGGTTCGCCGCCATGTTGGGAAACCACAGGGTCACGCCGTTATAATGCGCGACCGCAACCCGCAGGCCTTTTGGCGCGAACGCCAGGCCACCGACGGTCGAGGGCATATCGAACGTCTTGTCTTCTCCCCTGCCGCCGCGGACGAAGGCGGTCTTGCCGGCCGACCAGGCCACCGCACCATCATGATGAAGCGCGACATTGTCGATCCAGCGCCGTTTTGCATCTTGCGCCAGCAGCGTGACTTCACCCTTGGCGTCGAGCGCGGCAAGCTTGCCGTCATCGCCGCCCATGACGATGCGCGTGCCGTCGGACGCCGTGCAGAGGATGCCGCCGTCGTGAACGGTGACGCGCGAGATCTCGTCTTGCCCATTCCCTTGGGCGTCCACCAGGGCGACGCTTTCCTCGGCGCCGACAAAGGCCGCGCGCGGCCCAAGAAAATGAATTGACGTGACGGGCGCGCCGATCGCGACCGGCCGCACCCGGTCGGTGACGGAAGCGATGGAGGCTTGTTCGCCGCCGGGCGCGAATCCGCTCATCACGAGGTGATGCAGCTTTCAAAGCCGTCGCGGATAGTCTGCTCCGGCAATTCGCGGCCGATAAAGACAAGCCGGCTCTCACGCGGCTCGCCGTCCTTCCATTTCCGCTGGTGGTCGCCTTCCAGCATCATGTGCACACCCTGGAACACGTAGCGGTCGTCGTCGTCGCTGAAGGCGAGGATGCCTTTCGAGCGCAAGATCTTCTGGCCCTCGCTGGCGACGAGGTTTTGCAGCCACGGCATGAATTTGGTGGCATCGAGCGGCTTGTCCGACCGCAGCGACAGCGATTGCATTTCCTCGTCGTGATAATGCTTCAAGCCATGGCCATGGCCGTGATCGTGATCGTGATGATGGTGATCATGGCCGTGGTGGTGATCGTGATCGTGATCATCGCCGGCCTCCAGAAAATCTGGCTCGATCTCGAGAATGCGATCGAGATCGAAGGCGCCGCGCTCCAGCACGTCCGACAGTGCCACCTTGCAGCGCTCGGTGCGGTGCAATTTGGCGTAAGGGTTGATGCCGCGGATCCGCGCCTCGACCTCGGCGAGTTCTCCCTTGGAGACGAGGTCGGTCTTGTTGAGCACGATGACGTCGGCGAACGCGATCTGGTTCTTGGCTTCCGGCGCGTCCTTGAGCCGGTCGCTCAGCCATTTGGCGTCGGCGACGGTCACGACCGCATCGAGGCGGGCATTCTTTTGGACGTCCTCGTCGACAAAGAAAGTCTGCGCCACCGGCGCCGGATCGGCGAGACCGGTGGTCTCGACGATGATGGCGTCGAACTTGCCCTTGCGCTTCATCAAGCCGTCGAGGATGCGGACGAGATCGCCGCGCACGGTGCAACAGACGCAGCCATTGTTCATTTCGAACACTTCTTCGTCCGCGCCGATGATCAAGTCGTTGTCGATGCCGATCTCGCCGAATTCGTTGACGATGACGGCGTATTTCTTGCCGTGATTTTCCGACAGGATGCGGTTGAGAAGCGTGGTCTTGCCGGCGCCTAGATAGCCGGTCAGCACGGTCACGGGAATTTTCTGAGACGACGATTCAGCCATAGCAACTCCGGAAGCCTGCACTTGGCGCCGGCGGCAGGGTGGCCCCTGCTCTAATTGCCGAGCGCGCTGGTCAGGGTCCTTATATTGTGCCTGACCATCTCAATGTAAGTGGGGCAAGGGCCCTTTTCGTCCGTCAGGGCGTCTGAAAACAGCGTTCCGCCGACTTTTGCGCCGGTCTCGGCCGCGATCCGGCTGACCAGCCTGGGATCGCCAGAATTCTCCAGAAAAACCGCCGGGATCTTCGCCGACTTGATCTGGCTGATGATTTTAGCGACATCGCGCGCGCTTGGCTCCGCCTCGGTGGAAACGCCGGACGGCGCGATGAAATCGATGCCGTAGCTGGATGCGAAATAGCCGAAGGCATCGTGGGTGGAGATCACCTTGCGGTGCTCGGGACGGATTTGCGCGACGGCTGCCCGTACCTCGGCCTCGAGGGCATCAAGCTCTGCCGCATATCGAGCGGCATTGGCGCGAAACGCTGCGGCGTCCCTAGGGTCGGCGGCAACGAGCGCATCGCTGATGTTGGCGACATAGATCTTCGCGTTTGCAACCGATTGCCAGGCATGCGGATCGGCGTCGGAGCCGAGCCTGAGCGGCGCAACGCCGTTGGTCGCCACTGTTATCGGCGCCTTGCCGCCTGAGGATTGCAAGAGCCGCGGCAGCCAGCCTTCGAGGCCGAGGCCGTTGATGACCAGGAGTTTTGCATCCGCGATCTTCTTCGCATCCGCCGGCGCGGGCGCATAGACATGCACGTCGCCATTGGGCCCGACCAGCGTCGTGACATTGACGCGGTCGCCGCCGACATTCTTCACGAAATCGCCGATAATAGAAAAGCTGGCGACGACCTCGAGGGCGCCTGCCGCCTGCACCGGAGATGCAAAGGCCAGCATCGCAAGACAGAAGATCCGGAATTGAAGCCGCCGCATCATATCGACCGCTACGCTTCGAGGTGAGGTGCGGGAAATATCTGCCGGATCAGCCCGCCGACACTGCCGAACAGCACCGAGCCGACATAAAACACCGTCGCCACCAGGATGATCGCGGGCCCAGACGGCACCTTGGTCTGAAACGACAGCACCAGCCCGGCATAGCTGGAGGCGATGGCTGATAACACCGCGATGCAGATCATGCCGGTGATATCGCGCGACCAGAACCGCGCGATGCCAGCCGGCAGGATCATTAGTCCGACCGCAAGCAAGGTGCCGAGCGCCTGAAAACCGTTGACGAGGTTGATGACGACGAGCGCCAGGAAGGCGAGATGCGCAGGCCCGCCTGAACGACTCACCGTGCGCAGGAACAGCGGATCGACGCTTTCGACCACCAGTGGCCGATAGATCACAGCCAGCACCAGGAGCGTGATGGTGGCGTTGAAGGCCACGACGAGCAAGGTCTGGTCGTCCATTGCGAGAATATTGCCGAACAGGACGTGCAACAGATCGATATTGGTGCCCTTGATGGAGACGATGGTGACGCCGAGCGCGAGCGAGGCGAGATAAAAGGTCGCGAGCGAGGCGTCCTCCTTCAGCCCGGTGGTGCGGGAAACCACGCCGGCCAGGATCGCGACCGTAAAGCCCGCGATCAATCCGCCCGTCGTCATCGCAAACAGATTGAGCCCTGACAACAGAAAGCCGATCGCCGCCCCCGGCAGGATCGCATGCGCCATGGCGTCGCCGACAAGGCTCATCCGCCGCAGCATCAGGAACACGCCGATCGGCGCGCCGCCGAGCGACAGCGCGATTGCCGCAGCAAGCGCACGGCGCATGAATTCGAATTCGGTGAACGGTGCGATCAGCGCATCATGAATCATGTGAGTCAAGCCGCCTGCGACGGCACGTCGTCGGCGACGCAGGGGGCCGCGCTGTCGTCGAACGCCTCGCACATCCGCCGCGCGGCAACCAGGTTTTCCGCGGTCAACACCTCCGATGTCGCGCCCCAGGCGACAGGCTCGCGCGCCAGCAGCAGGGTTTGCGGAAAATTGCCGCGCACGAGATCCATGTCGTGCAAGGCCGCCAGCACCGTGCGCCCTTCCGCGTGCCAGCGCTTTACCAGCGCGAGCAGATCGACGGACGTTTTGGCGTCGATGGCGTTGAAGGGCTCATCGAGCACGATCAGCCGCGCGTCCTGCAACAGCACCCGCGCAAACAGCATGCGCTGCATCTGCCCGCCCGACAGCGTGCCAATGGCGCGGTTCTCGAAGCCGGTGAGGCCTACGGCGGCGAGCCCTTGTGCGATCTTCTCGCGTGCGGCCTTGCCGATGCCGCCCAAAAATCCTGTCGCGCGCCACAGCCCGGTGCCGACGAAATCGAATACCGAGATCGGAAAACTGCGGTCGATGTCGGCGGTCTGCGGCAGATAGGCGATATCCCTCACGTCGAGGCCGCCGGTCGCGATCGAGCCCGCGAGCGGCTTCAAAATGCCGACGAGCCCGCGAAACAGCGTCGACTTGCCGGCGCCGTTGGGGCCTATCACCGCAAGCAGCGCGCCGGAGGCGACCTCGCCGTCGAGGTGATGCACAGCCGGATGCCGGTCGTAGCCCAGCGTGACATCGTGGAATTGTATCTGCGCGGCCATGCTCATCTCGTTGCGAGCCAGACAACGGTCCAAAGGCAGGCGCTGACCGCGAGCGCCGCGCCAAGCCTTGAGACGACCGGCATGCGCAGGATCGACCAGGGTGCAGCCTGCGCCGGATGCGGCGAAGCCGGACCATGGGCGTGCGCGTGGCCTTGACCATGGTGGTCGTGGCTGTGGGGATCTGGTGGAACCATCTGGGAATGTTATATTATAACATTACAGATGTCTAGCAACTGAAGCAGGCTGCAGCTTTAACGGGGCCGACGGGCGGCGTGCCGAACGCCATGAATGACAATCCCGGTCGCGTCCGTTCGGTAGAAGATGACATAAGGGTTACGGATTTGCCACGAGGCGGCGGAGGTCGCTCCTGTTCGTGGCGCGTCCGCTATTGGGATGGTTAGCGGGTAGATCAATGGCGGCCTTTAGCCGTGTTTTGACGCGCCTTGCGGCGAACGGGCTTCAATCTAGTCGAGTATGTCGATCATTTGCCGGATTGCCCGGCGTGTGTAGCGGACTTTCACAGGCCATGCTTTGCCCACATGGCGCGAACTTCTTCGTCCGTCGCAAACTCGCCACGCTCGGCTTCGGCTAGTGAGGCGTCGATGTCGGCTGCTTCTTCCGGTGTCAGTTCGTAAGGCGGCTGATCGAGCCCGCAAGTTGGAGAAGCATCCGCGCAAGATCGTCCTGTACGTCCTATGGAAGGACGGAAACTGCCTCAATAGCCTGTTCGAGCAATCGGGTCATGCTCAAAATATAGAGCTTTCACCACCGTTTAGGAAGCCTCCGACAGCGCTGGAGACTTGGCCGACTCCTGAACTCATCCAATTCGTGCCGGACCAAGTGGGGCTTTTTTGGCAGGCCCTCAGGGCCGCCCGATCGCCATGGCGATGGCGGCGGCGAGAAACGGAAACGGCAGCGACACCGCGGCGCGAAACCAGACGAACTTCGCTGGCATGAACGGGATTTCCCACAATAACAGCCGCTGAAACGCAAACAGCGCCCAGGCGATGACATAGGCGAGCACCTGCGGCGGGCCGCCGCCGGCCTTCAGCGCCACCGCGCCGATGGAGAAGCCGACCACCGGTCCGCCCGGCGTCGCCGCACCCGCTATCACGGCGGCGAGGACGCCGAACCAGCCGGAGTTGGGCCCCAGCCATCCCGTGATGATTTCCTGGGGGATGATGGCGGCGATATAGCCCGACCCGATCACGCCAAGCGCGATGCGCGGCACGACGTTGATGAAGTCCATGCTGCCTTCGCGCAGCGATGCCTTCAGCACCTTGGGGCCGCGCTGAAAGGCGATGAAGCCGACGGCTGCGACCGAGCCCCACAGGATGAGGTCGATCAGAAGCGCCGCGCTCATTCGACGTCCTTCGGATACATCCGCACATAGACGAAGCGCCCGAGCGCGCCGGCGAGCACCGGCAGCGGCAGCGAGATCACGATGCGCCACAGCGTGAAGTCGGTGCCCATGATCGGTAATTCCCAGGCCACCGCGCGGCCGTAGCCGATCAGCGTCCAGCTCACGACCATCGCGATGGTGGCGCCGAAATCGGCGCCGACGGTGAGCAATGCGCTGGCCACCGGATAGGCGGTGAACGGCCCGCCCGGCAGGATCGCGCCGAAGGCCGCGCCGATCAAAAGTCCCTTCAGGCCCGAGTTCGGCCCGAGCGATCGCGAGACTTTCTCATGCGGCAAGATCTCGGCGATGAAGGCGCCGAGCAGGCAGCCCGCCAGCACGCGCGGCAGGATGCCGCCGAACAGCGTGACATCGTGGGTCAGGATATCAAGTACGCCGCCGATGCCGTCGCGGCGCCAGACCAGCGTGGCGCTGACCGCCACCAACGCACCGATCGTGATCATCGACCAGCCGATCGGTTTGCGGATGCGCCCGGGCCGCGGTTCGCCTTCCGCGGCGTCGGAGGCCTGCACCGGGTGTTTTACGGGAAGTTCTGACAAGGAATCCGGTCTGGCGCAGCGTGAAGCACCTGATCTGCTTAGTCTTGCGGCAAGCGCGAAGCAAACGGAAGAACGACAGCACCTATGCGCAGGTCATAGGTGCCCATGCGCGACCGCCACGGCCGGCGTTCATGCGAGATAGCGGATCAATGCGAGGCCGGCGAATAACCCGGCAATCGAGAACGCTACCGATCCCACGACGTAAAAGGCCGCGAGCCCAATCGCACCGCGCTCGTACAGCAGCACGGCATCGAGCGAGAACGCCGAGAAGGTGGTGTAGCCGCCGAGAATGCCGGTCATCAGGAACAATCGCCAGGGCTGCGACGCCTCGCCCTTGAAGGCGAGGTAGCCCGCGATCAGACCCATGACCGTCGAGCCCGTGATGTTGATGATGAAGGTGCCGAACGGAAAATTCGTGCCAAAACCTTTCGCGCAGGCCACGTTGATGAAGTGACGCAGCGAGGCACCAAGGCCACCGCCGACAAAGACCAGGATGTAGTTCATCGGATTCTCCGCGACCGGCGGCGCAGGTTGTGCCGCATGCGCGCGATGCTCGCAAGGATCAAGAAACGGGCGGCCAAAACAAAAGGGCAGCAGTTTTGTGCTGCCGCCCTTTCAAAAGAGTTGGGCGCGCGGTAGCGCGAACCCGGAATCTCGAGATTCCGGGTCTGGTCCTTCGGACCATCCCGGAATGACTAGTTGCAAGGTCAGGCCTTGCCGAACAACTGGTCGACGTAGTCCCAGTTCACGAGATGATCGACAAACGCCTTCAAATAGTCGGGCCGGCGGTTGCGATAGTCGATGTAATAGGAGTGCTCCCAGACGTCGCAGCCGAGGATCGGGGTCGCGCCATGGACCAGCGGGCTCTCGCCGTTCGGCGTCTTGGAAATTTCGAGCTTGCCGTTCTTGACTTGTAGCCAGCACCAGCCGGAGCCGAATTGGCCGACGCCGGCGGCGGCGAAATCGGTCTTGAACTTTTCCAGTCCGCCGAGATCTTCGTTGATCTTCTTTTCCAGACGGCCAGGCAGTTTGCTGCCGCCGCCATTGGGCTTCATCCAGTTCCAGAAGTGCAGATGGTTGTAGTGCTGGCCGGCATTGTTGAAGACGGCGGCATTCTTGCCGAACGAACCCTTCACGATCTCCTCGAGGGATTTGCCCTCGAATTCGGTCCCCTTGATCGCGTTGTTGCCGTTGGTCACATAGGCCTGGTGATGCTTGTCGTGGTGGAATTCCAGCGTTTCCTTCGACATATGGGGCGCGAGGGCGTCATGGGCGTAAGGCAGATTGGGAAGCGTAAAGGTCATGGGATGATGTCCGCAACTGAGGGGAAGACGTGATTTAACGGAAACCCCTTATAGAAGGTTCCAACGTCGCAAAACACCGCAATTTGGCAAGACCGGTAGGTTCAATGAGCATAGAAATCGACGTCCTGAACGGGGATGCGTCGTGGCAAACCGCAGAAGGAGTGTTCGACGAGGTCTGGCCGCCGCAGGTGCTGGAAAAACTGCCGTGGGGCAACGTTGTCTTTGCCCATGCCGATCTGCGGGTATTCGTTCGTGCCAAATCCGGCGACGTCGCCTGTCATGTCGGCATTTTTCGCCGTGAGGTGACATGGAACGGACGCAAGATGCGCGCCGGCGGCATCGGCGGGGTGGCGACTCGTGAGGCGTTCAGGCGCCGCGGATATGCCAGCATCGCGGTCGACGCCGCCGTGCAAACGATGAAACACGAAGGCTCGATCGATTTCGCGCTGTTGTTCTGCGAACAGCACAACGCGCCGTTTTACCAGGGGCGCGGCTGGAAGCCGTTCGACGGCGAGATCTATGCCGAGCAACCCAGTGGCCGCGCTCGCTTCACCGCGATCGCGCCCTATGTTTATGACCTCAAGCGTGCGCCGCGACAGGGCATCATCGATCTATGCGGCCTGCCGTGGTAGTCCGCCGCAACTGTGCAGCGAAGGTGTCAACTCTACTCCACCAGGCATTGCGCAAAACCGATTTGCTGCTATGAGGTCCGCCCCGATCATGTCGGGGGTAGGCTTTCGCTCGAAAACGCCTGGCCTCAGGCCGCCATCGCCTTCAGCGCGGTTGCGGCGGACGCATAGCCGCCACGGGCACCGTCGATGAAATGCACATGATCGCTGCGTATCGCCGACGGCGTGAAGCAGGTCATCATCGCTGCGTCCTGCTGGTACAGGCCGTAGCGGATGATGCCGTTTGAGGCCGCGGCAGCGAGGCGGTGGGCCAGCGCGCGCTCAAGCTCGGGCGTGCAATCCAGGATCATGCGCAGCCCGTCGTCATATTTGCGGAAGTCGGAATTCTCCACCACCTGCTGCACATAGAGCTTCGGCACGAAATTGCCGACGGTGATGCCGAAGCGCATGACCAGATAGGCGAACAGCGTGTTGGCGAGCACGAAGGCCCGCCGTTTCAGCAGCGTCCCGCCGCGCGCCGCGCGCGCCTCGTAGTCGACGCCAGCCGGCGGCCAGCGCAACGGCGGACCGCCCGGCGGCACCGGCCTTCCCGCATCCGGGCTGCGCTCGACCAGGCCGACGACGTCTTCGATCAGCTTACGGAAGGCGGCCGGATCGGCGTTAAGCGCCGGCACCACCAGCACGGAGAGAATGATCCCGCGCGTCGCCGGTATTTCCTCAAAACGGCACGATAGGCCGGTGAGATCGGGCTGCGTGCCTTGAGGCGCCACTTGAACCGCGAACTCGCCGCGCTTCATCGCCACCTCCGCCCAGCCCAGCCCACCGCCGGAAAACATCGCATAGGACAAATTCGCCGACGGCCCGAACCGCGCCACCCGCACATCGAAGCCCTGCGCACGGATCGCACCGACCGGCACAAGCGCGACCCGCATGAGGAGGTCGAGGTCGTCCCTGACCCAGCTTGCGGTGGCCGCGAGCGCGTCGCGGGCACGATTAAGATCATCCGGCGATACCGCAAAACTGGCGCCGTCGCCCCCGAACACGAACGGAAATTCGTGGCCTTCAAGCGCATTGGTGACGGCGGCGATCACGGCGGCGCCGGCCATGTTGACCGCCTTGTAGCGTTGCCCCGCGATCGCCTTGGTGGATTCCACGATATCGGCGACGCCGACGGCCCAGTCGTCCGGCAACGGCGAATACAACGCCGGGTCCATCAGGCTGGAAAAGCCGCGAAAGACCGGGATGCTGTTATAGAAACGATCGCTGCCGTCGGAACTGGCCATTGGCGATGAATAGTTCGGATTTTGCCGCCGTCAAACAAATACGACGAACCATTGTATCGGGTTCGCGACATTTATTCTTTTGTGTCGAGATTTAGCGGTGCCAAGATTTGGAGCCGATTCCCGCGGGCTGACCCAGGCGAACCTTGCCTGGATGCAAAACAAGAAATCCGCGGGACAGCCGGCGCATGGTTAACTGACGTCAACGGGCCGATGACTGGCCGAGAACCCGCGCGCTAAAACTTGTCGAGACTGCTGATCTCGTCGACGTTTTCCGGGCTTTCCTTGACGGATGGCGCTCGACGGTTCGGCTTGATGGTCGATAGCTTCTGGCGCAGCTTCTCGTAGTTCGCAGGCTTCTCGACCAACTCAAGGTTGGACTTCAAGATGCCCAACAGTATGGCTGAATCAGCCATTTCTATCTCCAGTCGCCACCACGTAAGCAATATCCTACCATGCTCAATCCTTGAATTCCACCCAGTCGGGCAGCGATCCCCGAAATCGAACGCCCTGCGCCGCACCAAGCTCGAATTGCACCGTCGACCCTCCGTCTCCGCGGCCATCAAGGCTGAATTGCTCCACCATCCGGCTTGTCAACGTCACCAACAATGCTTGGTCGCCTCTGGGAAGCTTTAAGGCCTTTGCCCGACCGCTCGGCTCCTTCCAGAGTGCGATCTCGCGGCTTTCCGGCTCACCAGGCTATTGGAGCGCAGCACCATGCCAAGCGACGTCATGGTGAGCACGGCGGGCCGGCCTCGATTCTCGAGCTGCGGGCCATCCATCAGGAGCGCGATGACGAGGTTGGGCCCGATCGCGTTCATGACCGTCAGCACGGGATCGTAGCGGGCAAGGTCTTCGCAGATCAGGACCGAGAGAGTGGCCTTCGGTCTGAACAGCATCACGTCGCAATGTCTGGAGCTGACGTCGATCTGCTCCCACCATTTGCAGTTCGGATCCAGCACATGCCCGAGATGATATCGGCGGATCTGATCGCCATTCAAAAGCCAGCGACGGTGCTTTGACTGATACGACGTGCTGGCCACTTGGCGTTCAAAAAATCGATAGACGGCGGCCATATTGCGGGATTCTTCCAACTGATCGTCAGACGAATTCCTGGGCAAATCGTAGACGATGGTCAGGAGCTGAAAGACGATTTTTTTCCATTCGAGCGATTTGCCGGACGCGTCGTCGAAATGGGCGCTTCCGTGCTTCTGAACGAGCTGTGACCACAGCTGCGCGACCGCTTCGGGCGGGGGTCCCCAATTCCGCCCAGTCCTTGCCGAGCGTGCAGCCCAAGACCAACACGCAAGGAGTGACAATCGGCAAGGTTGCAACAAGCATTATTTTCAACAAGGGCGGCATTGCCCCGCCAGCGATCAAGGAGTTAGCCCCGCCCTCCCGTCATCGAAAGCGCGCTGCTGCTCTGCTAGATTTTCGGAAAACCGGTGTCCACTTTTCCGGATCATGCTCTAGGCTTGGAGGATGACGAATTCGGATCCAGCCCCCCGGCAACTGACCGCGCGCGCCCTCCAGATCGGCGATCGTATCAATACGGCCGGCTTCGAAGGCGAGGTGTTATCGAACACACCGTTGGCCGTGCGCGTCGGGCAAAACGGGTTGGCGGTGGTGTTTCGCTACGGCGTCGCGGTGTTCATCGGTCTGTCCACTGAGGAGGAGAAGGAGTTTCTGGAGCGGTTGCAGCTCCGCGCCTTCGGCAAGATAACGCCGCATGAGGAGGAGTCGGCGAAGCTTGAGGTCGCAAAGGAGGGCGAAGAGCCGATCCCGGTCGGCGGCCCAATTCCGATCCGCGAATTTTCGCTGGAGAGATTGCTGGTGGTGTCCGACGCGCTCGCCAAGAGCGTCGTGCTCGGACACGACGAGCGAGAGGTCGCAAACGTCTTCGACACAATCGAGCCGTTCGCCCGCGAACTCGCAAATTTCGGAAAAACCTCGCGGAACAGAACCGACCTGCTTAAGCTGATGGGTAACGCCCTGCTGGTCCAGCATCGTGTCTCAGGCCGCGTCGCTGTCTCCGAAAAACCCGACGTGCTCTGGGACCGGCCCGATCTCGAGCGCCTCTATGCGCGCCTGGAAGACGAATATGAGCTCTCTGAACGGTTCGAGACATTGAACCGAAAGCTCGAGGTGATCGCCGAGACCGCTACCACCCTCGCCGATATCATCGATACACAACGCTCGCTGCGGCTTGAGATCATCATCGTGCTTTTGATCGCGTTCGAGATAGTCATCACCTTCTACGAGATCTATGCCCGAAAAGGGCACTGACCGAGCAACACGTCATTCTAGCGTGCTGATGTTCCAGGTGGAGGATGCGCCTTGGCCTGACCAGGTGTTAACCAGAACGGTTGAAAAGCGGCCTTGCCGTTCGCCGAAAACCCGAGATTCGTCATGCGCTTGAGACGACCGATAGAACGAAGGTCGAATAGGTGGGCGAAGGTTTCCGTTCGCGCCATGAGCGGGAGCGATTATGCTGGCCGGTAACGGGCGGTCGTCGATTCCCTGATCCCAAGAACCGCCTGACCAAGGGCAAGGAACACGCACATTCGGACTCTGGGAACGACCCCCGGTCTCCGGGAAAAGATGCGCCAGCCGTTCAGTGGATCTGACGCATGAACGAAAGCATTTCGTCGCCGTTTATCAGATACCCGATCGGGACGTCGCTGTTGATGGCGGGGATCCTGTTCGTCGGCCTGGTCGCCTTTCCGCTGCTCCCGGTCGCCCCATTGCCGCAGGTCGACTTTCCGACCATCCAGGTCTCGGCGACATTGCCGGGCGGCAGCCCGGAAACCATGGCGTCCTCGGTGGCGCAGCCGCTGGAGCGCCAGCTCGCGCAGATCCCAGGCGTCGCGCAGATGACATCGACCAGTTCGCTGGGCTCGACCGCGGTCACGATCCAGTTCGATCTCAACCGCAGCATCGACGGCGCCGCCAACGATATCCAGGCCGCCATCAATGCCGCGAGCGGGCAATTGCCCAAGAACCTGCCGTCACCGCCGACCTACCGCAAGGTCAATCCGGCGGACTCCCCGGTGATGCTGCTGTCGGCGACGTCAGACACGGTGCCCCTGATCCAGGTGAGCGATGCGGTCGACGCCCAGCTCGCCCAGCAGATCAGCCAGATTTCAGGCGTGGCGCAGGTGTTCATCGGAGGCCAGCAGAAGCCATCGATCCGGGTTCAGATCGATCCGGCCAAGCTCGTGGCCAAAGGGCTATCGCTCGAAGACGTCCGCAACCAGATCGCGATCACCACGGTCGACAGCCCGAAGGGCAACATCGACGGTGAAAAGCGGGCGTATACGATCTACGCCAACGACCAGCTCTTGGACGCCAAGGACTGGAACGACGTCGTCATCGCCTATCGCAACGGCGGGCCGTTGCGGATTCGCGACGTCGGTCGGGCCATCGCGGGACCCGAAGACATGAAGCAGGCCGCCTGGGCCGACGGCAAGCGCGGCGTATTCCTGGTCATTTTCAAGCAGCCCGGCGCCAATGTCATCGACACCGTCGACCGGATCAAGGCACAGTTGCCGCGGCTGATCGCGGCCATTCCGCCGGCGATCAAGATCAAGATCATCAGCGATCGCACGCTCACCATCCGCGCCGCGGTCGAAGATGTGCAAATCACGCTCCTGATCACCATCGTTCTGGTGATCATGGTGATCTTCGTCTTCCTGCGCAGTGTCTGGGCAACGATCATACCGAGCGTCACGGTTCCGCTGGCCCTGCTCGGCGCCTGCGCGCTGATGTGGGTGTTCGGCTATACGCTGGATAACCTTTCGCTGATGGCGCTGACGATCGCCGTCGGATTCGTCGTCGACGACGCCATCGTGATGCTGGAGAACATTACGCGCTATGTCGAGCAAGGCGAGAGGCCGCGCGCCGCCGCCTTCCGGGGCGCCAGCGAGATCGGATTCACCATCGTATCGATCAGCGTTTCGCTGGTCGCGGTGCTGATTCCGCTGCTCTTGATGGGCGGCGTAATCGGCCGGCTATTCCGCGAATTCGCGGTGACGCTGGCGATGGCGATCTTCGTCTCGCTGGTGGTGTCGCTGACGCTGACCCCGATGATGGCGTCGCGCTTCCTGCGCGCGCGCTGCGAAACCAGGCACGGCAAGTTCTATCAGTGGAGCGAGCGCGCCTTCGAGCGAATGCTGCATGCCTATGAGCGTGGCCTTGATCTCGCGCTGCGCTGGAGCCTGACGACGCTGTGCATCTTCTTCGCCACGGTGGCGTTGTCGGTCTATCTGTTCGTGATCATCCCCAAGGGCTTTTTCCCGCAACAGGACAACGGCTTCCTGACCGCGGTGTCGGAAACGGCTCAGGACATTTCCTTTGCCGACATGGAGCGGCACCAGGAGGAACTGAGCGCGATCGTGCAGGCCGACCCCGCCGTCGACAGCATCGCCATGTTCATCGGCGGCGGCGGCACCGCGCTCAACTCCGGCCGCATGTACGTCACGTTGAAGCCGCACGACGAGCGGAAAGCCAACGCCGAGCAGATCATCGCCCGGCTGCGGCCGAAACTCGAAAAGGTCGAGGGCGCCCGGCTCTACATGCAGGCTTCGCAGGATGTGCGCCTCGGCGGCCGCGCCACGCGCACGCAGTTCGAGTTCACGCTTCAGGATGCGAACCTTGCGGAACTGAACGAGTGGGCGCCGAAGATCCTGGCGAAGATGCAGACGCTGCCGGAATTACGCGATGTCGCCACCGACCAGCAGACCAAGGGCACGACCCTGACGCTGACGATCGATCGCGATACCGCCTCGCGCTACGGCATCCAGCCGCAATTGATCGACGATACGCTCTATGACGCGTTCGGCCAGCGCCAGGTCACGCAATATTTCACCCAGCTCAACAGCTATCACGTGATCCTGGAAATCCTGCCCGAGCTGCAAGGCAAGCTCGATACGCTCGACAAGCTCTACATCCGATCGCCCACCACGGGCGATCAGGTGCCGCTGTCGGTGTTCTGCAAGTGGACCACGGTCCCGGTGCGCCCGCTGTCGATCGCACACCAGGGCCAGTTCCCGGCGATCACCATCAGCTTCAACCTCGGTCAGGGCGTGGCGCTCGGCCAGGCTACCGATGCGGTCCAGAAGGCGGTCTACGACCTCGGCGCGCCCGCAACGCTGAGCTCAAGTTTTCAGGGTACCGCGCAAGCGTTCCAGCAATCGCTTGGCACCGTGCCGCTCCTGATCCTGGCGGCGCTGGTCGTGGTGTATCTGATCCTCGGCGTCCTCTATGAGAGCTACATCCATCCGCTGACCATTCTCTCGACATTGCCGTCGGCCGGGGTCGGCGCGCTCGCGATCCTGATGGCGTTTGGATTCGACTTCAGCCTGATCGCCCTGATCGGCATCATTCTGTTGATCGGCATCGTCAAGAAGAACGGCATCATGATGGTCGACTTCGCGATCGCCGCCGAACGCGAAGAGCATTTGTCGCCGGAGCAGTCGATCCGCAAGGCGGCCGTGCTACGCTTCCGCCCCATCATGATGACGACGATGGCGGCCATGCTCGGCGGGGTGCCGCTGATGCTCGGCACCGGCACCGGATCCGAAATCCGCCAGCCGCTGGGTTATGCGATGGTCGGCGGCCTGATCGTCAGTCAGGCGCTGACGCTGTTCACGACCCCGGTGGTGTATCTCTATCTCGACAGGCTCTCGAATGCGCTGTCGAGCTGGACCCAGGCCAAAAGGCCGGACGATTCCGAACCGCCCGCCGAAGAGATCAAGCACGCCGCCGAATAGCGACGGGTTACCTCCAGGTGCTCGAAACCTAACGAGACGGCAATGTGTGGTTCCTGGGTGTGCGCAACCGCAGCGTCGCTTAAGTAATGAGCCTCAATTTGCATTCCCTGAATTGCCAGCGATCGCCCTGCCTTTCGAGCGAGCACGTCTCCACGCTGATGAACGGCGGAGTTCTCTTGCCGTCGACAATCTGTTCGGAAATGAAGATCTGCAGCTCGACGGTCGCCGATGCGCCGGCGTAGCGCGGGCGGGTGATGGAAAATCCCTTTTCCGGTTGCTGCACCTTGGTCAGGGGTTTAGCCACACCGAGCTGCTTCCACGAACAATCTTCCAGATAGGTTCCTCCGCCGTCGCGATCGAATTCCCGGTAGTACGCATAATCCGGAGGTGCCGTGCCCCAATTCATTCTGTTCCTTCCGACGGCGACAATGATCGCGCAATCGTCCGCCGATGCCCGCTCCACCGGCTGCATCAGGCTTGTCACATCCTTCGATGCCGCATCTGCTTCGGCCGCCCATGTGGGGACTTCGGTCGCAACCATGGCCAGCAGCGAAAGCACAAAGGCAATCAGCTTCGGTCTCATGAAATGTGTCCTCTCGACGGGTGCAGTTTCCCGCAAAGTCTAGAGGACGACCGCTGCCGGTATTGTGAGGCGCATCACTATTATTGCGGGTTTCGCCACAAAAAACCCGAGGTCGTTGCGCTCTCGGGCCCGAGGAAGGAACGAGGGCCCTACGCCATCCCCTGCAACACCAGACGATTGAGCCGTGCGGCGAAGGCGGCCGGATCTTCCGGCAATTCGCCGTCAAGGATTTGCGCCTGTTCGAGCAGCAATAGCGACAGATCGTCGGCGGTTTTTGGGTCTGCCTGCGCCTTCGCAATCGCGGCGACCAGCCGATGCCGCAGATTGATTTCGAGGATCGGCTTGGTCCTGACGCCACGAGCCTGCTGCGACAATATCCGCTCAAGCTCGCGGTCAGGACCGTGACTGCCGGCAACGAGACACGACGCGCTGGTGGTCAGCCGCGTCGAGGCCCTCACATCGGTGACACGATCGCCCAAGCTCGCCTTGATGACCGCGATGGTGTCCGCTTCATCGGCCGCGGGCCCGGACTTGTCCTTTGCTTCTTCGTCGACCAGCGGAATCAGATCGAGATTGAGGTCGCCCTGGCTCAGCGACTTCAGCGGCTTGCCCTCGAATTCGAGCCGCGCCGAGGTCCAGAACGCGTCGACCGCGTCGGTCAACAGCAGCACCTCGATGCCGCGCGCGCTTGCTGCTTCCAGCCGCGGATTTGATTTCAGCCGATCGATGCTGTCGCCGACCAGGAAATAGATTTCGGTCTGGTTCGGTTTCAGGTCGGCGACATATTGCTTGAGCGAGCGCCTTTCGCCTGTTGTGGTGGAAAAACGCGACAGCGCCAGCAGCTTGTCGCGCCGCTCGAAATCCTCGTAGATGCCTTCCTTGATCACGGGACCGAAAGCATCCCAGATCTTGTCAAAACTCTCCGGCTGCTTTTCGCTAAGCGTTTCCAATTCGCTGACCACGCGGCCGGTCACGGCTTTCCTGATTTGGACCAGCTGCGGATTATTCTGCAGCATTTCGCGGGAGATATTGAGCGGCAGGTCTTCGCTGTCGATCACGCCGCGCATGAAGCGCAAATAGGCCGGCAGGAGATCGGCATCATCGGTGATGAACACCCGCCGCACATAAAGCTTTACCTTGCCCTTGCGCGCCGGCTCGAACAGATCGAACGGTTTTGTGGACGGCGCAAACAGCAGCACGGCGTAGGAATAGCGCCCTTCGGCGCGGTAATGCAGCGTCAGCGCCGGCTCGTCGAAGGCCCCGGCAATCGACTTGTAGGCCTGGGTGTAATCCTCGCCCTTCAACTCCGATTTCGGCCGCTGCCATAGCGCGCTCGCCGAATTGATTTGCCGCGGCTCGCCTTCTTCGCCCACCAGCAGGATCGGGAACTGGATATTGTCGGAATAGGCGCCGACGATGCGTTCGATCTCGTAAGTTTCGAGATATTTCGCGGCATCCGGCTTCAGTCGCAGCACGATCTCGGTGCCGCGCGTAACCCGCTTGGCATCCTCTTCGCTCGCGGGCGCGATCTCAAAACCGGAACCGCCTGAGGACGACCAGGTCCAGACTTCGCTCGAGCCTGCGCGGTGGCTGGTGACGACGATCTTCTCCGCCACCATGAAGGCGGAATAGAAGCCAACGCCGAACTGGCCGATCAACCCCGCCCCGTCCTTGGTCTCGGTCAGGCGCGACACGAACGCCTTGGTGCCGGAGCGGGCGATGGTGCCGAGATTGTCGATCAGCTCCTGCCGTTCCATGCCGATGCCGCTGTCGGCGACGGTTAGCGTGCTGGCCTCTTTGTTCGGCTGGATTCGGATTTTTAGTGCCGCGCCGTCACCCATCAATGAAGGATCGGCGATCGCTTCATAGCGCAATTTGTCGCAGGCATCCGAAGCGTTCGAGATCAACTCACGCAGGAAAATATCGGTCTCGGAATAGACCGAATGCACCATCAGGTGCAGCAGTTCGGACACCTCGGCCTGGAACGGCTGGGAGACGGCTGATGTATCGGTGGCAATCATAACGGGGCTCGTTCGATGGCGGCGGATTTGTGGAAAACTCCGATATAGCAACGCTATCTTGGGTGGCAAGTTCGTCGTATAATATCAACTTAAACGTGTGCGGATCTGAGGCTTTTTAGTGAGGGTAGCATGAAGCGCATCGTCATTTTGATCGACGGCACCTGGAACGAGGAAGGCAAGGGCAACGACACCAACATTGCGAAGCTTGATCCGAACTATAAGGCCGCTGGCGCGCCCCTTATCAAACTCTCCGCGACCGATGGTATCGTGCAGAAGGCATTTTATCACCCCGGGGTAGGCAACGATCCGGATCTGCTGAAACATTTGCTCGGCGGGGCTATCGGAATCGGCTTAAAGCAAATCGTCCAGGATGCCTATCATACGGTCGCGACAAACTACGAGCGCGGCGATGAAATCTACATTCTCGGATTCTCCCGCGGCGCTTATGCCGCCCGCGCCCTCGCCGGCCTGATCGGCGCGTCGGGAATCCAGCGATCCGCGGATCCCCAAGGTCTTGATAAGGGTTTTGACGCCATCTGGGACCACTTTCGCATCGACCCGAAGGTCCGTGCCGGCACGAAGGCCCCAAGCTCGGGCGACCAAAAGGCGATCAATTCCTTCAATAAGGTCGCGGCCCAAAACACCATTGACCCGAGCCCGCGGATCAAATGCGTTGGCGTGTTCGACACCGTCGGATCCTACGGCGTTCCCGCCGGCATCGGACTGGCGGCGCTGGGCCGCTACGTCACGCTGGCGTTTCTCGGCTTCCACGACACCGAGATCGGATCGCATGTCGATATCGGTCTGCATGCCGTGGCCGTGGACGAACGCCGCCGTCCCTTTGTCCCCACCTTCTGGACGGCGCCAAAGGCACAACCGCCAAGCACCCATGTCGAGCAGACATGGTTTGCCGGCGTTCACGTCAATATCGGCGGCGGCTACGCCGATGCCGGGCTTTCGGATCAAGCGCTGATCTGGATGATCGCGCGGATACAGGCCCTCACTGGCCTGGAGTTCGACATTGCGCGGGTAAAGGCTGTGACCAAACCAAATGTCGATGGCGAAGTTGTCGACAGCTCCAAGGGCTGGTTCATCGACGAGACCTTTCCGCATGGCCGGGTCATGCTGTCACCGGATGCGATCGAGCATGGACTTTTTACCAATACGGCGAACCCCGACGAAGAACACGTCAACGAGCGTGTGCATTGGAGCGTCATGAAGAAGCTCGGGCAGAAATGCACGGTGTTCGGCGCTCCGGACACGCCATATGCGCCCGTCAATCTTCCAGCGGCGATCCGGCCCGACCAGATCGCCGATATCACGCCGGAGGAGCGGACGCTGTTGCCGCCGTAGTCACGCCGGTTGCAGCCGCGGCGTTTGCGGTCGCACCGAGAAGGTGAAGGCGACCGCAACCGCGCCGAGCGCCACGGTGGAGGCGCCGATATAGAGCCACATATAGCTGTTGAAGGCGTCGAAGATCCGTCCCCCCGCCCAGGGGCCAAATGCCATGCCGATCGAGGACGCCATGGTCATCGCGCCGAACACGGTGCCCATCACGCGCTGGCCGAAGGAATCGCGCGCCAGCACCGCATAAAGCGGCATCACGCCGCCATAGGCGAGGCCGAAGACGACCGACAGCGAGTAGAATTCGCCCAACCGGCTGACCACGAGATAGCTCGCGATCGCGGCCGACTGCACCAACAGCCCTGCGATCAGCACGTGCTTGGCGCCGAACCGGTCGGCGAGAAGTCCTAGCAACAACCGGCCGCCAAGGCCCGAAAGTCCTTCGACGCTATAGATCGACACCGCCGCCATCGGCGCGATGCCGCAGCCGATCGCATAGCTCACCATGTGGAAGATCGGGCCGGAATGCGCCGCGCAGCAGAGGAAGAAGGTCAGCGCCAGCACGATGAATTGCGGCGAGCGGAACGCCTCCCCCGCCGACATCGAGGGTTCGGCTGTGGCCGCGGGGCCGGCGACAGTGCCCTGCGCTGGGCCCGGAGGCCGCCGCACCAATAGCGCGGCGGGGATCAGCAGCGCCCATGCCACGATGCCGATCGTCATCATCGCGGTGCGCCAGTCATAGGTCGAGATCAGCCAGCGCGCGAATGGCGAGATCGTCATCGGGGCCACCCCCATGCCGGCGGAGACCAGGGATACCGCGAGGCTGCGGTTGTCCGTAAACCAATTGGTGGCGGCCGCGATCATCGGGGCGAAGAAGGCGCCGGCAGCAAGACCGACCATCATGCCGTAAGTTAGCTGGAATTGCGTCAGCGAGGTTGCCCTGCTCGCCAGCACCAGCCCAAGCCCGAGCAGGGTGGCGCCCGCCAGCACGACGGCGCGCGGTCCGAACCGGTCGCTGGCGGCGCCCCAGCCGAAGCCGGCAACGCCCATGACCAGAAAGTCGAGCGTCATCGCACTCGAAATGCCGGTGCGCGACCAGCCGGTGTCGGCCGACATCGGCGCCAGATAGACGGCGAGCGAGAACATCGCGCCGATGCCGACGCAGGTCATCAGCGCACCGGCCGCCACGATCACCCAGCGATAAGACGACGGCATATCACACTCCCTTTTCTCCCTTCGTACATGCAAGACGAACGAAATGTGGCGCTTTCGACATGGCAGGCTGGATACATTTTGGTGCGGGCGGACCACTACGAAATGGCGGCGAAATAGCGCCGGACCGACGCATCGAACGAAGCCTTGGCGCCGGAAGCGATGTTGCGGCCCCACCAGGCGCCGTAAATCGCATCGAATGCCAGCGGCGCGACGGCATCGGCGATCCGCCTGACAGCAGCGGCGTTGAGTGGAATATAGTTCGGATAGCTGTACATGAAGCTGACGAAACGGCGATCCATTGCCACCATCGCGACATCGCCGGTGAACAGGGCGCCCCGTCCCCCTGCAGCCTTGCGCCAGTGCAATACGCTGGCGCCGGCAAAGTGCCCGCCAGTGCGCACCAACATGATGTCATCCGAAAGCTTGAGGGTTTCGCCGGACCACGGCACGATGGCCGGATGCGGCCGGGTGACGAAGGCGCGGTCATCGCCGTGCAAATAGATCGGCGCGCCGCCGAACGCCTCGCTCCAGTCGGCGGCTGCGCCATAAAAATGCGGATGCGATACCGCGATCGCCTTCAACCCGCTGAGCGACTTGACGTATTGCACCGCCTCATCAGTCGCGAGCGGAATGCAATCCCACATCACACAGCCGTCGCCTTCGCTGAGCAGCAGCGCGCGTTGGCCGATGGCAAAACGGGGTTCTACGCCGATGCCGGGGATGCCGAGATCGTCGCGCCAGACAAGACTGTGACATTTCGACAACTCTTCGCGTGTGAGCCAAGCTTGGCCCTTCCAGTTGACGAACTGCCGCTCGTCTTCGCAGATCGGGCAGGATGATGGCGGCTCGATGCTCTCGAAAAATTGAGCGCCGCATTGTTCGCAGGTCCAAAACGACATCAGCGGCCTCCTGGTGAGGAGAGAATGTGTGAAAATTGAAGCCCGCCAAGTGCTTGCTGGTTGCAGTCATTGCCGGGATCGCGGATCGCGTGCGATTTGTGTGGTTTGATCGCGCGAAAGTTGGCGCAGAGCGTGATGTACACGTCACGTCGGGGCGCGCGCCCACACTTCGCTGTAAGCCTGCTCCAATTTGCCCTTTTATCCGTCGAAATTTCGACGCCGATTCACACGAACATTCGAATCAAAATTCGTCATCGACTTGGCTGGGGTTAGTTCGTATTCGCCAGGGGGTTTTAGTCATGGGTAATTTATATTCGCCGTCAACCGGAAATCAATTTCGCGAATCCGCGCCACTTGAACGCGAGGATGATGGCTTTGACACCGATGTGGACTCTGAGCTGGTGTCGCTGCTCGAGGAAAATGCACGGCTCAGGTCGCTTGTGGTCCAACTGTCCGATCTCGTCCTGAAAAACGTGCTCGAGCAGAAGTAAGCTTCTCGCGGGCCGAGCGGTTTCTCAGGCCGCTCGCCATGCGAGTGCATCTCACTGCGCAAATTCGGTAAAGTCCGGCGGCCTTCGCTCGGCGAACGCGGTAAACGCTTCGCGCGCCTCGGCGGTCTTCAGCCGTTCGAAAAAGAGCTCGGTTTCGGCGTCTATTTGCGCCATCAGCACGGCTGGATTGCGCATCAGCCGCTTGGTCGCGGCGAGCGAGCCGACCGGCAGCTTCGCAAGGCGCTGGGCGACAGCGGCGGCCTCGGCATGCAGCTTGTCCAGCGGCACAACCCTGTTTGCAATACCGAGCGCAAGCGCCGTCTTGGCATCGACCGGTTCGCCAAGCGCGAACATCTCGTAGGCGCGGGCATAGCCGACGTGCATCGGCATCAGCAGGCTCGACGCGGCCTCCGGCACCAGCGCCAGATTGACGAACGGCGTCGAGAGCTGGGCGTTTTCGGCAAGCAGGATGAAATCGCAATGCAACAGCATCGTCGTGCCGATGCCGACGGCGCGGCCCTGGACGGCAGCGACCAAGGGCCGGGTCGCGCGCGCGATCGCCTGCACGAACCGCGCAACATGCCGTTCGCCCTGGAAGGCGCCGGTAGCGATGGCGGCAAATTCGCCGACATCGTTGCCGGGCGTGAACATGTCGCCTTCGCCACGGATCACGATCGCTCTTGCGGCTTGATCCGCTTCCGCGGCTATGATTGCGTTTGACGCCAAAATCCCACCCATGATGTTAATGTCCGTCGACCCGCGGTTCGAGGGGACGCGCGAGGCGCCGTCGGGCTTTGTAAGCGTCGCGCCGGGCGGGCCCCTCAACCGCAGTCTCCGTTAGGCCATTATGAACACTTCAGACACACCAAGACCCTACAAGGAGTGGGGGACAGCTTCGCTCGACCGCGCCGAGGACGCCGCATACACATTCGGCCGTCACCTGATGCAACACTGTCGCGGCGAGGCACTGAAAGCGGTGGAGCTTGCCGCGGTTCCGATGAACGCGGAAGAGTTCCGCGCGCAGGTCAACACGGCGGTGGACACAGCGCTCCACAACGTCATGGACTTGCTCGAAGGCTTCTGGCCTACACAGGCCGGCCCGAACCACAGAGTCGCGTATGCGCTCTCCGTCTGTATCAGCGACATGAGTGGGACGGCCGTCGAGCGCATTGACATTTCCCCAAGTCTCCTCGATTTGCCCATCGGCTACTGGAAATGGAAAGATGGCGAGTTCAGATGACGTGACCTAAGCGACGCGCTGCAGCTAACCCGGTCGTCGCGCTTCGGTTGCAATCCACGCGCCAACCAAGATTTCAGACCGCCTGGCGATTGGACTTTTTGACAGTCTTGAGAACGTCACTTCATTCGCTTTTTGCTGATCGAATTGGGTGGGATTCCCGAAGACAAGTGAAAAGTCTCTGTTCTGAATTGGTTTCCCAATTCCCGTGGACCAAAGGTCGACTTGATGCGCCACGGCTATTTTTGCGATTAGCAATGCGTGATCTGACGGCAAAACTCGTTCGACTCAAACGTCTGAGTTTGGGTCAAAAGCAGGCCTCAACCAGCGAATGCTCGATCTCGGCGGGTCCTGTCACCGGGGCGCGCGCATTCGCGCGAGCCGGTGGCATCGCCTCGTCCGATCTGCGCCGGACCAAGCTTCGCCTTGCCGCGAGAATCATGAGGCCGCGATTGGGTCCCCAGTCCCTCGATACGCATCGTTTATGCGATGCGTCTCGGTGAGGGTCTAGCGTCGCACCGCGCGGAGTTTGGGTTGGACTGAATCAACAAAACCGATGTCATCGGTTTGCCGCAGCATGCTTTCGATCTTGCTGTGGCCACTATGCGCTGCGAGGGTCGCGGCCGTATTGCCAAATGCATTGCGAGCATTCGCGTCGGCTCCACAGGCAAGCAGCTCCTTCACAACATCAACGTGACCGCGATACGCGGCCCGCATCAGAGGCGTACTGTTGACGATGTCCCCTGCGTCGCCGTCAGCGTGATGGGCAAGCAGAATATTGACCGCTGCCGCTCGGCCGTTCTCCGCCGCGCGCATCAGCGCGGTCTCACCGTTGTGGTTCTCGGCGTTGACATCAGCTCCGTTCTTGAGAAGCACCTTCACCAGCTCGATGTGGCCGCGTTCGGCGGCAAGCATAAGTGCCGTGTCGCCGTCGCAGTCGCGCGCATTCACATCGGCTCCCTCGTCAAGCTGAGCTATCGCCCTTTTGACGTCCCCTTGATACGCAGCCGTGATCACCGCTTTCGCAGGATCATAGGGCTGCTTCGAATCATTCCGGCCCATGACAATCCCCCTTACCGTCGAACCCCCGTTGTTCGAAACGGCGGCGAATATACGAGCGCCATATCTGCAACTAAAGAGGAAAGTGAAGAAATAGGATCGCCATGGTAGTACTACTGATCAGTTACCCACAGTTGCACCGCAACATAAACTGCCTGCTGAGTCAGACTTCACGGATCAGGTCCCTGCCGAAAGCTTGCATCCGAAAAGTGGAGCTCGAAGCTGATTGATTATCGCGCTGCACCTAACCCGTGCCCCCATTGGCGCAGTGCGATAGCCGTGATCTTCCATGGTCGGTCGGCAAGGGGATTCCAGGCGTCACAGCAGTGATCAACGATATCGTCGCAAGATTTGAAGACTCCGTTCGAGAGCCAGTTGACGTGCGGGATAATGGTGATATTGGCGGGAGCCACTTATCTCGCCGACAAATGCAATCCGGCTTGATCGACGATAGGGACAGCATGGGATCCCAGTGCGGAGCGCTCGGGCGAGTGCCACGCTTGGCCCATCTGCGGGTGATGTTCTCCCAGTTTATGCGTGCTTCATCCGCGAACCAAATGAAGGAATAATGAAATGAGATTAAGACCCAAGGATAGAGCAGAATGGCAAAGGTGGTTTGCTTGGCATCCCGTGATTATCAATAACGTTACTGTTTGGCTTGAAATAGTAGAGAGAAAACGAGATCCCGATATATTTGATTGGGCCTATGGCTATAGAATAATCGACAAGACGAAAGACACGAAAATCGCTTCGCGTCCGGCGGCCAAGGCATAGCGACGATCGGAAAACTGCCTGGACATGCGCTTACTCAAACGACTGCGAGGTACTCGCATCTTGCGCCTGATCCCGTCAAACAAGCTGCAACGGAGATTTCGGATCGCCCGGCTTTAATCGCCTCCTATTCCGGAATCAGAAATCGCACTTCTGAAGAGATAATTCCGCTCAATCGTCGCATCGAATCCTCCTACCGGAAGATTCAATCGGCGAATGAACGAACATGCCCCGCAATGACGGGAATTGCGCATTCCCCATTTGTGAGTGGGCGCCATCTTTTTTGGGCGACATCCCTTGGCCCCAAGCGGCCCGGCTGGCTATTGTTTGCCGTCCGCTGGTATGGTTGCCTGTCACTGTAAGTGCAGCTTGCCCGCGCAGTTCCCGATGAAGAGTGTTGCTACCGCTGCGACTGACGGCCTCGGTCTGATTCCCGCAAGACCGGCGATAGTCGAAAACGTTCGAACGCAACGGTTCGCTGCGCCAAACGGGCGACGGCGAACGGGCTGCGCCATCGATGCGACTGTCGCCGGAGAGGTTTTGCGATGATCGATGACATGGCATCCCTGAAACAGGCCATGGAGCAGATGGACTCGGAGGATCCTGCCGTGGCCCAGGCCGCCAAGGACCGTGCCGCGCAGATCCTCAGCGATGCCAAGCTGAACTTCTCGAAAATGGCCGAGTTGATCGAACAGCGTCAATTGCTGCTGCGACCCATGATCGTGACCCGCATCAAACGCATGGATCAACCCGGCATGCTCGGAGACGCGGCATTCCGCGACACAGGCAACGCGCTCAGGAAGGAAGGTCAGAGCTTTCGTCAAATTGCCGAAGCAATCGAATATACCGACCGGCTCGCGCCCCGATACGTGGATCTGGTGCAGAATAGCGAGCCGCTGCACCAGGCGGCGAGCGAGCCGGATGCGCCCGCGTGGCGGAGAGCGCTCGCTGTTGTCGCGAACATTCTCTTGTATCCGCTGCGGCATCGCATACGGTCCCTCGTGATCGCACTCATCGTCATTTTGCCGTTCTATGCCTTGCGTGGCTTTGTTGCCCTCGGCCAGCAAGTTTCGGGATATTTCGATGACATTACCGCCGTCCGCCAAGGCGCGGACAAGGCGGTGTCGTCGGTGAGTACTTTCATCCATGAACAGATCTTGCGGCAATCCAAGGAGGCTGCCGCGCCGCCGAGGCCCCCGGCCGCGATCCCGTCTCCTTCGGCTGTGGCCCCCTCGCCGCCGCCGTCCGCAACCCCGGCGGCTCCCCCCGCAACCGTGCCCGCTCCTTCCGCAACCGCGCCTGCTCCTTCTGCAAATGAATCGGCTCCTCCCGCGCCGTCGTCGGCGGCTCCCGCACCTCCGCCGGCTGCCCCTGCTGGTCCACCGGTTTCAACGCCGCGTCGCAAGGGTGCCCCCCCTTCAAAGTCGGCAACGAACTGTGGTCCGGCGCGGGAGGATCGCTATCCCTGGTCTTGTTGCTGCGCACCATCCGGAGACGATCGCCCGCGCGCTTTGGAGGACGTGATACCAGAACGGATGCGCCGCAATTCCCGCATGGGGGGACCGTGTGTCGGTGGCGTCGGTGGTTGCTACTGGGGCGGTGGTCAATACTGACGTTCTGCCGCGTCAGGCGAATCTGGCTAATCTACAAGATCGCGATACGCCTGCAGGATCTGGCTGGGTGCCGGTAGCGATTGCAATCGCCCGGCTTTCGATCTTGCGAGAAATTACTTGCATGGAGTTGCTTGGCCCGATCCCCACCACCGCCATCGCGACGCGCCCCCGGACCAACAGGATGCAGGCAGGAGCTTGAAGCCGGAATTCGTTGGCACTTGTTGCGACTTCTGCGGTTGTTGCGCCTGTTCTGGCGGCGATGCTTCGGCAACCTTCGGCTTAGGACGACAATCGGAAGATTCGTCCGACAGCCGTGGAGAGCCGCTTACCGTGTCGGCCTCGCAAGGTGCGCGCGGCACGTTGGCGGGCCTGACCTCGCTCAGCAGACGACGACTGGCCGGCGGGGGCGCTGGTGGGGGCTTCAGCGGCGGAATGGGATTCTTCGCGGCAATCGGCCGATTGCCGCGCTGTGCTGGGGGTAGCTCAGGCGTGTCGCCGATTTCCCGGTAACGTATGATCCCCGGCACGGGCGGGTACAAGCCTCGTTCGGCCGGGATGTCGCGCGCCAGCATTGGCGGCCCTTCAGGACGTGCGCGCACCATCCCCGGCGCGGGCTGCTGGTACAAACCTCGTTCCGCCGGAATCTCGCGCGCCAGCATTGGCGGCCCGTCAGGACGTGCACGCAAAATCCCCGGCACGGGCGGGTACAAGCTTCGTTCCGACGGGATCTCGCGCGCCAGCATCGGTGGCCCGTCAGGACGTGCGCGCAAAATCCCAGGCACGGGCGGGTACAAACCTCGTTCTCCCGGGATCTCGCGCGCCAGCATTGGCGGCTCGTCTGGACGTACACGTACGATCCCCGGCACGGGCGGGTACAAGCCTCGTTCCGCCGGGATCTCGCGCGCCGGCAATGGCAGCCCGTCGGGACGTGCGCGCATGATCCCCGGCATGGGCGGCTCCAAGTCCGGTGCCGCCGCGATCTCGCGCGGCGGCAATGACGGCCCACCGGGGCCTGCTTCGTCCGTAATCTCGATGGTCGTCTGGTCCGGCCCCTCCTGTTGCACCAGGTCGAACAGCAGTGCGGCATGATGGGGATGCAGCCGTACACAGCCATGCGATGCCGGTCCGCCCAATCGATCGATCGCGTAGCTGCCGTGGATCGCGTAGCCGTTGTGGAAGAAGATCGAATATGGCATCGGCGAGTTGTAATAGGCGGTAGAGAACCAATTGCGCTCCAATCGCTGCGGTGAGTAAACTCCGTTCGGGGTTGCCGTCTCATCGCGGCCGGTGGAGACGGGCCACACGTAACGCATGTAGCCGTTCTGGGTCACCATCATGCGCTGCGTCGCTTTATCGACAAGGATGTCGAGCCTTGCCTCGGCGCTTTCGATGCTGATTAGCCATGCCAGTGCTGCGGCGAGGATCACGGCATGGCGACGCATGACGAACTCCACGGGTTCTTGCTTTGTCGATAAGGCAAATGAATCGGGGTTCTTTTTTGGCTAAATTGCACCGGGAATCTGTGCGCGCGCTGGTCTGCTCGCGGAGCGACCGCAAACTGCTTGTACCGCCGGGCAGTTAGCGACCGGCGCCAATTATTTACCATATTCCACAACGCTCTTCGCGCGGCCCATGCTGGGCGTTGGTGGTCGACAGTCCATCGTTTCCCGCGCGGGATTCGATTATTCGCCGAGCCCAATTGTGTGACGGCTGCGGCGATTCGGCAACGGCCCTATGATGTGGCCTTGACGCACCGCCTGCCCATACGGTGTCGAAATTTCGACAGGGCCCTGTGCCACGCAATGCGGCGGTCCATCACTGCGCAGTGAACGTGAAGGGCGTGCCTGCCAAGCCACAATATCCCTTGCGCGGCTCCGTTGGGGGCGGATCTCTTGTCTCCCATCGCCACATCATGCAACCCGCCCCCTGGCATCGGAAGAAATGCCCCCTCATCTGGTGATGCAGGCGTGGGAAAAATATTCGATACAGCAGGTTTCTAAGGCGGGCTTTGGGGCCCGGATTGGAGCGATTGAACGCAAATGGCCTGGTTTCCCAGCGAAGCCGGATCATGGGGCACCATTTCATCATTACCGCGTCTTGTTCGGTCACGAGCATGCGAAGTCCTCCAGTCACACGACGGCGTCCATCAACGCGAGTGCCGGCTCGCCGCCAAAGCCAGCGAACGCTCTCGGAGGTGTCGTTCCACCTATGAGTTTCCTGTCACGTCCGATAAACCCCTGCCGAAACCAGTGTTCTGCGGAACGAAAGTTTTACCGGCCTTGAAACGCTCCAACTAATGCCCTCAAAAATACCCGAATCGGGCGTCATTTTGAGGGCAACGCGCAATGGCTTGCCGCGGACGTACGGGGCAGAAAGCTAGCATTCATAGTCACTCTAGCACCACAATCTTAAGCGTACGCGCATTGCGAGTGAAGAAGCATGCTTGTCAGGCTGCGTATCTCAGACGCGGTCTCCGAAGTTGCGACAATGTCTCGTTGCGGGGTGCGATCATCGAAGCAAGGTTTTGGGCGCTTCGTCGCAGCGCGAGGAGATATGCGCAGTGAACTTTGGGGTTATAATCTCGCTCTTAGTGGTGATCCTTGCCGTCCTTAGCGTGTTCATCGAGATACCGATTGTCAGCAATTACGCCTTCTGGTTCGCGATCGCCGCCTACGTCGTGCTCGCGGGCTCAAGGCACTAGCGAAGCACTAGTCGGCCTTCCAGCTTTGCTCGCGGTGTTCCGAGGTTGAGAGATCCGAGCAGACCGGACGCGAGCATCGCTAACGGTCCGCGCGAGCGGTTGCGGCACATCTGCTGCTCCAGATGAAGCAACGGGTGCCGGCAATGTTGGATCGTGTGGCCAGCATTGGCCGGCATTCTAATAGGCCCCCTCGTAGCCATCAGGAGCCGCTTGATAACCGGCGCCGTCCCAAACCGGCGCTGGCGGCCGCGGCGGCTCCTCATATCCATAGGCGGACGGTTGGTATCCGTAGCCATACGGCGCTCGCCAGTTTCTGACACCACCATAGCCCCACGGGAATCCGCTCGGTGCGAATTGATAGCCCACGAACGGATTATAGCGCCCGTACGTATTATAGCCGTAGGAAGGGCGGTAGCCCCCGTAACCATAGCGCCGCTCGACATATTCGCGCTCGACGTAGCGACGCTCGTAAACACCGCCGGATCGATAGACTGAACCGCAGCGCCGGTAACAACCGCCGCACCCGGAGCACCCATAGCGGCGGTAGGGCGCGTAGCCGTAGCCGCCGCAGCGGGGGCGGTAGGAACAGGGGTTGTAACCGTAATAGGAATTGCCATAGTAACCAGCTTGCGCAGGTGCTGTGACCACGAACGAACCGAGCAATGCGAGAAAGCCTGCGGCGATCAGCGCCAATCGACTGCGTCCTGGCGAGCGGGCGGTAGCAGGACTGTTCATTGTAGTCTCCAACTTGCAAACGCCAAGTCGAGCTCGCAGTGACGGCAAACAATTCGACTTAAGTGCGACCGGTTGCACGTGTAACCACATCGACAAGCACGCCTTCGCCCCACGCGAGCGACGAAGCCGGCTCGGAATCTCGCGCCGGCACGTCCGCGACGGCTGATCTAAGTGACAGGAAACATGAAGATTTCGATAGAAGTTCCGGCATGCCGGCGCAGCCAGCATGCGTTCCGCAATTGGCATTAACCATCTTCTCAGGAATTTTCTCGATGGGCGACCGATGCGACGTTCGGTCCTGAGCCCGCGATGACGTGACGGCGGAACACAGGCCCAACGGTGATATGCGCCTTGCCTGAAACAACTTCCGGCAGGGTCGATTTTAAGCAACTTTCTCCTGAGGCAATTCGACCAATCTGCGATAAAGATTGGCGTAGCGCCTCGCCGGATTGCGCCACGACACGTCTGTCGACATGCCGTTGCTCTGAATCCGTCGCCAAGCCGCGACGTCGTGAAACGTGGCGCAAGCCCGTTTGAGGACGCCGCCAAGATTCTCGGCGGTGGCCGGTCCAAACTTGAACCCGGTTTGTTTGCCGCCGGTGACGGCCAGATCCCCAGCATCGATGACCGTATCCTCCAACCCGCCGACGCGGGACACGATGGGAACCGTGCCGTACCTCAACGCACAAAGCTGCGTCAGACCGCACGGCTCGAACCGCGACGGCACCACGAGCGCATCCACGCCGGCCTGAATCAGGTGGGCCAGACCTTCATCATGTCCGATCGAAACGCTAAGCCGTTCCGGATTGGCTTGTGCGGCCGCACTGAAGCGATATTGCAGACCGCGATCCCCGCTCCCCAGCACGACCAACTGCATTCCTTCGCTTGCGATCGTTTCGAGATTTTCGAGAAGGAGGTCGAGCCCCTTCTGCCTGGACATGCGACCGATAACACCGAGCAGAAACGCATCAGGCGCGGGCTTAAGACCAAGCCGCCGCTGCAAGGCAGCCTTGTTGGCCGCCCTATTTTCAAGAACGTCTGATTCGAAACAACTCGGCATGTCTGCATAGAAACACCCGGGGATGTGAGGATCTGTCGCAGGATCCCAGACCGAAGTATCAACTCCGTTGAGGATTCCGCTGAGGTCACAGGATCGCTCGCGCAGCAGACCGCCAAGCCCCATGCCACCCTCGTCGCTCAGGATCTCCCTGGCATAGGTCGGCGAGACCGTCGTGATGCGATCGGCAAAATAAAGACCGGCCTTCAAGAATCCGATCTTTCCATAATATTCGACACCGTGAATTGCAAACGACTCCGGCGGCAAACCGATCGCGGCAAGCATCTCCCGCGGAAACACGCCTTGATAGGCAAGGTTGTGAACCGTCATCACCGTGGCCGGACGTCGCCTGTTGCTGTAATGCAAATACGCCAACGCAAGAGCAGCGTGCCAGTCGTGGGCGTGAACGATGTCAGGCACGAAGGACGGGACGACTCCAAGTCCAATATCGGCGGCGGTTCGCGCCAACGCCGCAAAGCGCAATGCGTTGTCCGGCCAATCCACGCCGTCAGGCGTGAGATAAGGATTGCCTGCACGCGCGAACAGGTGCGGTGCATCGAGAACAAACAGGCGGAGTTCACAACATGTAGCCCAGAGCAGCCGAGCCTCTCCGCCGAAAAAATGCGGGAGATGAAGCACGCCTTCAACCGGCCCGAGCGAATTCATCACGCTGGGATATCCCGGCGCTAAGGTGCGGACCTCGATGCCCTCCGCCTTCAAGGCGATCGGAAGTGCGCCGGTGACGTCGGCGAGTTCCACCGGTCTTGATCAGGGGCGATATTTCCGAGACGACCGAAAGTACGCGAACAGATTTCATGCATTCAGCCTGTCGATCATCGGCCGCGTGATCGCGCAGACTCACGAGCAGCCCAGCTACCGATGATTCGTAGCTGTCGATGATGTCCACATTGAGTCGGGCGGTCCCGACATACCCAGCTGGTCTTGGAGACCATCTGGCTTCGCCGACGGGTGTCAAAAGCTTTTCGCGCATTGCAACGCAGTGGTCGAGAAATCTGCGTTCTGATGAATGAGAAATGAAAGCTCTTAACGAACTGTTAGATATTGACGAGCCGTCCCGACACGATTTGGCTGATTACGTTTTGCTTAACCAAGTGCCGGAGTGGGCGGAGCAGACTGCTTGCTTCGTAAACGCAAAGAAAAACTATTCGCCCTATTGCTGTACCCGCAAATGGAGCCGCGGAAGCGGGATGGACTTGCCGATGCCCGCCGAAGAAAAGAAGGCACCCAGTATCGACATAGAGCCGTCCAAATCTTCCACATTTGGTGTTCCGGCTTCGGACGCCACCATCGCCGAAAAGGCCGGACATCGGCTGGCGGGCCTGGATGTGCGGGCTCAATCGGCACTTCTGCAAGAGGCTTTCGAGCCATCAGATCCGCTCGAAGTCGCACATCCCACTCCGTCACCCCAACGCCGCGGCTTTATTGAGCGGTTCGGGTGGCGCGCGGTCAAATCCGTGCTCGGCCTTGGGGTCATCGTCATTGCCGGTGTGGGTCCGGTACAGCGCCTGCTCCAGTTTTCAAGCATAGAAGCGGTCGTTAACGCTCGTCTCATCTCACTACGCGCTCCCATCGACGGCAGGGTTGAGGATCTTGCTCCGACTATCGGTGCAGCGGTACCCAAGGGCAGGCTCATGTTGCACATTTCCAGCAGCCGGGCTGATCGGGCGCGGCTGGATGATTTGCAAAGATTGACGGATCAAATGGAGGATGAGCGCCCGGCCACCGCCAAACGTCTTGTGCGGCTAAAGGAAATCCACGAACAGATTTCCCGGCAGGCGCGCGCATTTCAAGCCGGACGAATCAAAGAGCTCGAAGAGCGCATGATGGACCTGAAGGCGCAGGTCTCCGCCACCGAGGCTTCCGAGTCCGAAGCTACATCGACGCTTGTGCGCACGAAATCGCTGGCGGCGTCCGGCTACCAGACGACAGTGGCGGTCGAGCGGGCGGAACGCGATGCGAAGATTGCAGCCCAAACCCAAACGTCTCTTAATCACAGGCTGTTCGCCAGCGTGGTCGAGCTTGAGGCCGCGCGCCGCGGCGAATATGTAGGCGACTCCTACAATGATCGCCCGAGCTCGCTCCAGCATGCCGATGAGCTATCCGTTCGCATTGCCGAGACCGAGGCCGAGCTCCGCTCCCGCGACGAGCGGCTCGCCAAGCTTCACGCCGCGTTGGACGCCGAGGCTGCGCGATATTCCGAATTGTCGAATGCGGTCCTGGCGTCTCCGATCGACGGACAGGTTTGGGAGGTAATGGTCTCTCCTGGCGAAGAGGTGAGGAAGGGCCAAGATCTCCTGCGCCTTCTCGACTGTTCCGGCGCCCTCGTCACCGTCACGGTGCGGGAGTCCGTCTTCAATCATTTGCGCATTGGCGATAAGGCGCAATTCCGCTTTTTTGGTCAGTCGGGCATATACAACGGGACGATCGTCCGGATGTCGGGAAGCGCGGCGCCTCCAGACAATCTTGCAATCCAGCCGACAGCGCTTTCTTCCGGGGGATATCGGATCGCTGTGTCGGTCCCCGACCTCGCGTCGACACAATGCGGAGTCGGCCGCACCGGAACGGTGGTATTCAACGCCTCGTCGGCAAGCTCCAGCGGAATCTTGCAGTCGCTTCGAGAGGCTATTTCGTTCTTTCTGCCCAGCTCTTGACGCAAATGCCCGGCTGGTCAGAACAAATCGCACCAGCTCTAATGGCGGCTGGCCTTCTTAGCCTGTTTCTTCCTTGGGCCAACCGCGAAAACCCTTGGGCCCGCGGTACGCTCGTCGCGATTTCCTTGATGCTGACCTGGAACTACCTGCTTTGGCGGATCACCCAAACTCTCCCGCCATTCGGTTTCACCGCGGATTGGCTCTGTGGAGCAGCCTTCCTGAGCTCGGAGCTCCTGACTGGAATCGGAGCAACCATCACATGGATTTTTTTGTCGCGCAGCTCCTCGCGATCTCCGACCGTCGCAGCCAATATGCCATGGCTAGTTCAGACGCGGCCACTCGTGGATATCCTGATCTGCACCTATAATGAGGACCGGACCATTCTCGAACGCACCATTATCGGCGTAATGGGCATGAACTATCCAAACTTTAGGGTTTGGGGGCTCGACGACGGTCGACGTGACTGGTTGAGGGATCTCTGCGCGCAAAAAGGTTGCCACTATCTCACCCGGCCAGACAATTCCCACGCCAAGGCCGGAAACATCAACCATGCCGTTAGGCACCTTGCGGCGCTTCCGTCGCCGCCGGACTTCATTGCTAGACGCGGATTTCGTGCCTTTTTCCAATTTCGTCTCGCGCGGGCTTTGTCTGTTCAAGGAAAAGGCCGTCGGGATTGTGCAGACGCCGCAGCATTTCTTCAATTCGGACCCGATTCAAAACAACCTGGCAATTTCCGAGGTCTTTCCGGACGAGCAGCGCTTTTTCTTCGATATCATCATGCCTTCCAAGGACGCGTGGGAGTTGGCCTTCTGCTGCGGCACATCGTCTATCGTTCGGTTCTCGGCGTTGCGTGAGATCGGCGGTTTTCCGACGGATTCCGTCACCGAAGACTTCCTGCTCACGGTTCGTCTCCGAGAGCGCGGCTACAAGACCTTATACTTGAATGAAAAGCTGTCCGCCGGACTCGCACCCGAGGGCATCAATGAATACGCGGTGCAGCGCGCGCGCTGGTGCCTGGGTCTAGTACAAATCTGCCGAGGTCGGTCCGGTCCCTTTCGGCTCGGCCACGGGCTTCCGATTTTGTTTAGGATCAGCCTGATCGAAACGTTCCTTTACTGGGGTGCGAGCTTCTTATTTCGCATGTGCTGCATGTTGGCCCCCATCCTCTATTTTTTGTTCAACATTCGCATGGTGCAAGCCGACCTTTCGGACGCGATCGCGCACTTCGCCCCTATGGTTATAACGCAGGCTGCTATTACGGCATGGCTCGGGGGCGGACGCATGCTGCCTTTGATCGCCGACGTCTACCAAATGCTCATCGCTCCCGAGATCATCACGGTCGTAGCCCTTACCTTGATGCGCCCTGGCGGCCACAAGTTCAAAGTCACTGCCAAGGGAATTCACTACGCCGGCTTGAATGTTCACTGGCGGCTACTCTTCCGCTTCCTCGTCTTGGCCTCCGTCACGATCCTGGGTCTCGCCAAGGGCTTCGCCTTCGACCACGCAGACTTGATTGAGGATGGCGGAGCACTCAACTTGTTCTGGGCCTGGTATAATCTCCTCGTCTTGACGATTTGCTGCCTGGTCTGCATCGAGCAGCCGCGACGTCGGCTCGATGAACGATTTTCCACCAAGGAGAGGGTGCTCATCAAGATCGGAGACCAGGCGCGCGTCTACGAAGTAACGGACGTTTCCGCCAGCGGAATGCGACTGGCGGGCGAGATATCAGACCCAGTTGGCTCTCCAGCCAACGTCATCCTTGGACGGATCGAGAGCCCAGCCGTCATTGCCCGCAAGGGTGCCAACGATTTTGCAATCAGCTTCATAGGCGATGATGCGCGGGAAGCAATGACTCGGCGCGTCTATTCCGATCGATATGGCAAGCCGCTCGATGAGATTTATCCAAGCCGCGTTCTCAGACGCATTCTTCATCGCCTCGTTCGATGAGCAAGCAATTCCGTCAAAACGGAGGCTGCTCTTTCGTAACGTTTCGCGAAATCATATTACATCCTCTTGCTTCGGGATAGCGTCCCACTTGAAACAACTCCAGAGGAGCCACGTACTGAATGCCGACGTTGTAGTGCATCACAATTTTAGTGTCACATTGCAAATAGCGCGGTTTGTCGGATCGGTCTTCATCTCGAAGCCCAGTTCTCGGCACATCTGCAGCATGACCGTGTTCTCCTGAAGGACTTCTCCCGAAATGACCTTTAGTCCTTCGGACCTGGCGTATTCGATGATCAGCTGCATCAATGCCCAGCCGAGCCCCCTGCCCTTGAGATCGGACCTGAGCAGGATGGCGAATTCGCCGTTCTCGTAGATCGAGTCCGAATGAATCCGGACCACGCCAACCATCTCGTCGCTGGTTTCGTCGAATGCGACGAAGGCCATGGCGCGAGCGTAATCGAGCTGGGTCAGCCTGGCGATGAACTCGTGGCTAAACTCCTTCATCGGCGCAAAGAACCGCAGCCGCGTATCTTGGAGGGTAACGTGCCGCAAAAGCTCGTGAATTAGCGGCTCGTCCTCGGGACGAATTGGGCGCGCAAAGATCCGCCAGCCGTCCTTGACCTCCAGATGCAGCTGCCATTGCGACGGATAGGGCCGCACCGCGAAGTTGGCCGGGCCTGAACCGCCGAATTTCCGCGCTGCCGACCGAACCGCGACACGCGCATCGACCGCCAGCACGCCCGTCTCATCGGCCAGCAAGGGATTGATGTCGAGTTCGCGGATCTCGGGAATATCGGCCGCCATCTGCGAAAGCTTCACCAGAACCGTCGCGACCGAGTCCTGCTTGACCGCCGGCACGTCCCGATAGGCGCGCAATAGCCGTGCGACGCGGGTGCGCTCGATGAGATCACAGGCCAGATGGAGATCGAGCGGCGGGAGCGCCAATGCCTTGTCGTTGATGATTTCGACCGCCGTGCCGCCGTGGCCGAACACGATTACCGTACCAAAGGTCGGATCATCAGCGAGGCCGAGGATAAGTTCGCGCGCCCTCGGGCGCACGATCATGGCCTGGACGATGACGCCTTGTATCCGCGCCTGCGGGCAAAGCGTCCTCGCGCGCGACAGAATATCGGCCGTCGCGGTCCGCACTGCGTCAGCGCTGGTGAGATTGAGAACGACGCCCCCGACATCGGACTTGTGAACGATGTCCCGCGACATGATCTTCAGCACGACCGTCATGCCTTGCGCGAACAGCACTGATGCGTGCGCGACGGCTTGTTCGGCATCCGCAGCCGCGAATGTCGGCACCATCGTAATTTCATAGGCATCGAACAGCCGCTTGATTTCGATCGGATCGAGCCACTCGCGACCATCGGCCAGTGCCGCGGCGACGATCTGCCGGGCGGTCTCGATATCCGGCACAAAGGCGCTCGGCATCGCCGGCGGAACCTGCGCCAGCGACTTTACCACCTCCCGGTGCTGCACCAGATGCATGAAGCCCCTTACCGCATCGTCCTCCGTGGGGTAGTTGGGAACTCCTGCGGCGCTCAAGAGATCACCGATCTTCTGGTCCGCGCCGACCCACACGGCGAGCAATGGCTTGGCTGAGCCACGATGACTTTGGCGGTACTTGTTCGCGACGTCGGTCACGGTAGCAGCGATGGCGTCGGCCGGAGCGATCGCGGTCTGGACGTTCATCACCAGGATCGCATCGTTGCCGGTGTCTGCCAGCAACACCTCAAGTGCCGCCTGATAACGCGCGGCATCGGCATCGCCGACGATATCGATGGGATTTGAGCCCGACCATGTCGGCGGCAATACCGTGTCAAGCTTCTCGCGGGTGGCGTCCGCGATGGCCGCGGGGATTCCGCCCAGCTCGACCAGCCGATCGACCGCAAGCACGCCGATGCCGCCGCCATTGGTCAGGATCGCCAGCCGCTTCCCCTGAGGCGGCTCGACGCGACCCAGTGTCTCGGCGCAATCGAACAGCTCACGCAGATCCGACACCCGCAATATGCCCGCACGCCGGAACGCGGCATCGTAGACGGCGTCCGAACCGGCGAGCGCGCCGGTGTGGGTCGCGGCGGCCTTGGCCCCTTGCGCCATGCGGCCGGATTTCACCACGATGACCGGCTTGATCCTTGCGGCGGCGCGCGCCGCCGACATGAATTTGCGGGCGTCCTTGATCGCTTCGACATAGAGCAGAATCGCTCGCGTCTTTTCGTCCAGCGCGAAGTAGTCAAGCAGATCGGCGATATCGACGTCGAGCTGGTCGCCAATGGACACGATTCCGGAAAATCCCACGCCGCGCTGCGCCGCCCAGTCCACCATGCCAGCGGCAATGGCACCCGACTGCGTGATCAAGGCCAGATTTCCCGCAACCGGCATGTGCGCGGCGAAGCTTGCGTTGAGGCTTGCCCCCGGCATCATGACGCCGAGGCAATTGGGCCCAATGAGCCGCATTCCGTATCGGTGCGCAGCACGCTCGACCGCGTCCGCGAGCGAACCGGCGCCGTGGCCAAGCCCCGCGGAAACAATGACGACACCCGCCGTCCCTTTTTTTCCGGCTTCATCGACGATGCCCGGAATTGCCGGCGCCGGCGCGGTGACGATGACGAGTTCGGGCACAAACGGCAATTTCGTCAGACTAACGACGGTCGCCACGCCGTCGATTTCGGCATAATGCGAATTCACCAGTGCGAAGTCGCCTTTGAATCCGGCCTTGCGAATGTTTCCAAGTATAGCCCGCCCGACAGAGCCCCGCCGCGGACTTGCTCCCACCAGCGCGACCGAATGCGGCGACAGCAAATTGGTTAAACGATAGGTCGACATCTCTTGCGATTGCCTCGTTTGGCGGGTGCGAACTTCCTAGACTTGACCGAGGCCTAAAGATTGAGACAGATCAAAGCCACAGCGGATGCCTCATGCGAGGCTTTCAACGGTAAGCACCACCCGGAGCACCGCCATGTCGATCACGACCAAACGTCTCATATCAGATATCTTTCGTTGGCACTCCTGACGCTCTGCGTCGCAACCTTTTTGGTGCTTCATTTGTTTTCGCCGATCGTGCCTTTTGCTGCCACGGGAGGCCCGAAGTCGCTTTGGCTGTGGAATAGCCTGCACAATAGCCTCCAATTTTGACGGCTACTTGTGCGACCGGCAAGCGCTCAGCGATGCCGCCAGCTTTTTGATCAACTTCGAGGTGTTATCGATCGCCCTGGCGGCGCCACATATCTTTTGCTGATGAGCAGAAAACCTTTCAGGAAGCCCCGGCAAACGAAATCGTCACCGGCCATCCCGGCATGCCGAATTTCGGTTGATCCGGACCAGATCAACGTCTTTCTTGTGTTCCTGAAGTCGCTGGAATAGCGCCCTCAGGGCCTATCAGGCATTGAGCCGGTTGAGTGCCGCGCGATTACGGAAGGCGATTCGCCGTGACGTTTCCAGCGCGATCAGTCCCGACTGTACGAACTGGGTGATGGTCCGGGACACCGTTTCGATCGTCAGTCCGAGATAATCGGCGATGTCCTGACGCGACATCGGCAGCTCGATCGCCGCATTACCGGAACTGCGGCCTGCCATCTCGAGCAGAAATCCGGCGACCCGCTCTTCCGCATTCTTGATCAGGACGAGCGAATGCTGCTGCACGCGCTGCAGTTCCCGCACCGTCAGCGTCCAAAGCTGCTTGGAAAGATCCTTCTCATGCTCCGCGCGCGCCAACACGCTGCTGCGCTTGACCACCAGCACTTGCGCATCGATCACGGCCTCAGCGGAGGAAAGATGCACGTCGCCGGCCTCGACGCCGAAGATGTCGCCCGGCAGATAAAACGCGCAGATCTGGCGCCGCCCGTCGTCCAGCATCCGATAGGTTCGCACGGCACCGGAAATGACCTGATAGAGGTACTCTGCCGGTTCGTCCTCACCGTAAACCTCGGCATTGCGGGCGAAACGCATCGGAGCCCCGATCATGCCCAACGGGCCTTCGGGAAGCGGACCCGAACGGACAACGGGGGGGCGGGCGTGCATCGAAGAATTGGCGGTCGCGGCGAGCATGGGACAACTCCGGTTTGATCGTTCGTGGCCCGAAGTTGGCCCGTTTCCGCGATTGCCGAAATTTGGATATTTCCCCTAAGTATAAGCCCGGAGCCCTCCGTAATTTTACGGGTTACCCAAACCGCGGCTGGTTGAGGCATGTCAAAGCGGCGAGCGAGATATCTTCGCAAAGTGAAGGTGTTGGTCGCGAGGATGCCCGCTAGCCATGAACTGGGTAACCGCCTTGTTGTCGCGCCTCGTGAGGGCGCCTGAATGGCGCGATATTGCAACGGCTCCGTTTGACCGCGCGATCGAGCTTGCCGTCATCGACCGCGATATCGGCGTTTTGGGCTATCCCTGCCTGCGCCACGGCGATGCATGGTTCGACGCGGAAACATTGCGGCCGGTGTCAGTGGCCGCGACGCATTGGCGCTACCTGCAACCCGCTATTCTTCCGGTCGGCTGCTGCTGACGCGTGCCAGAATCGCGCGGCTCAATCTGTCCCGACAAGGAGGACAGCCGATGAAAAAGATGATCGCATTCCTTCTCATGCAATCGCGAGTCGGCGAAAGCGCGTCGACTGGACCACGTCATTGCCTGGGTAATACCAAGTCTCATTGATTAGAACTCGTGCGCCGATTGGCGCAGTGCGATGGACATGATCTTCCAGGGTCGGTCGACAAGGGTATTCCAGGCATAACAGCAGTGATCGACGATATCGTCGTAGGATTTGAAGACGCGGTTCGAGAGCCAGTTGTCGCGCATATACTGCCAGATATTTTCGACCGGATTGAGCTCAGGGCATTTCGACGGCAGCGGGATAATGGTGATATTGGCGGGAACTACTAATCTTGCCGACAGATGCCATCCGGCTTGATCGACGAGAAGGACGGCGTGGGATCCTGGTGCGACCGCCTTGGCGATTTCCACGAGGTGCAGGTTCATCGCTTCGGTATTGCAGGAGGGCAGGATCAGAGCTGCGCCCTTTCCCTGCTTGGGGCAGATGGCACCGAAGATATAGGTCGATGCGGTGCGCTGATCCCGCGGAGCGCTCGGGCGAGTGCCGCGCTTGGCCCACCTGCGGGTGATCTTGTTCTTCTGACCAATGCGCGCTTCATCCGCGAACCAAATCTCTATTTTCCCGACATCGACCGCTTTTTCGCACGCGACTTCATCCAGGCGCGCTGGGAACTTTTTTTAAAATCCTCGATTGCTCCCTCGGCTTGCGCATGATGACGGGGGCGGGCCGACAGCTTGCGGTAACCCATCGCGCGAAGCTCCCGGCTCAGCGTCTGCTTGGCGACCGTGATGCGGAACTCCTCGTATATCCATTGCGAAAGATCGATCAGCCGCCAGCGCACGACACCGTGGACCGCCGGGATCGGGCCGCTCTCGATCATCCGCACAATCGCCTGGCGTTGCACATCATTGAGCCTCGAGGGTTGACCTGGCGATTTGCCGTCAAGCAGGCCGGCAGCACCCCGCGCATTGAACCGCATCACCCAGTCCCGGATGATCTGCAGCGTCACGCCCCCGATCTTCGCCGCGTCGGTGCGTGTCGCCCCTTCGTAAATCGCCGCCAGCGCCAAAAGCCGCCGAGCCTGCGGGCCATCCTTCGTCTTCCTCGCGAGCGCGCGCAGTTGCGATGCCTTGAAGTCCCCGCGCAACGACACTGGAATAGACATGACGAACCTCCATCGTTCGCCACCAATGAATCAGAGCGAAACTGATTTGGGAATCGTCAACGAGTCACAATTGCTGAGATTTGGTATAAGGGATCACCATTGCGCTATGGATCCTGACGTTATGGATTTTGCTGGCCGTTAGATGATTCGGCTGGTTCGTCATCGGCGATAGCCCGCCAGGCCGCGCCGTCCAAATCATCGTACTGGCCGCTTTTGAGCGACCAGAGAAAGCCCATCAGGCCGATAAACCCAAGGGTGATCGCGAGCGGAACGAGAAACACCAGAACTTCCATCAGGCCGTTTCCCTCTTGTAGGCGCGTGCCCGAACCGCATTGAGCATCACCAGCAACGAGGAGCCGGACATCGCGGCTGCCGCAATCAGCGGGGTTACCAATCCCGCCACCGCGACCGGTACGGCGAGAGCATTGTAAACCACGGCCAGCCAAAGGTTCTGCTGCATCAGCCACAGCGCTTTGCGCGAAATGCCGATCGCAGTGGCGACGGGTGCCAGCCGCTCTCCGAGGAATACCGCATCAGCGACGGACTGGCTTATATGCGCGGCGCTCACCGGCGACATCGAGGCATAGGCCGCGGCGAGCGCAGGGGCGTCGTTCAAGCCATCGCCCACCATCAAAACCTTGAAGCCGTGACGGGTGAGTTCATCGATGCGCGCGATCTTGTCGACCGGGGTCACCTCCGCGCGCCATTCGTGAATGCCCAGTGTCGCAACGGCCGCTCGCACGGCCGGCTCGCGATCGCCGGAAAGCACCTCGACAACGATGCCGTATCGATGAAGCTTCGCGATGACCGCGGCCGCATCCGGGCGCAGCCGCTGTCTCACCGCGAACACATGGCAGGTTTCGCCGTGTCTGAAGGCCACCACGGAGGCCTCCGGATCATGGCTGAGGATCTCATTGGCAAGCCGATCGGCGCCACAATAAGACGGCCGGCCGAGCCTGACCTCCAGCCCGTCAAGCAGGCCATGGACGCCCTGCCCGGGTTCTTCCTCGATCCCCGGCAACGGCGATTTCGCGGCTGCGGCGCGTGCGACCGCGGCCGCCACCGGATGGCGGCTCGAGAGCGCCACGCGGCCGGCCAGATCGAAGATGTCCGCGGGGATGTTGGCGGCATTGGCAACATCGAGCTCGGGCAAAGTGAGCGTTCCCGTCTTGTCGAAGATGACCCGATCGACCCGCGCGATGCGCTCGATGGCGTCTCCGGAATTCAGCAGCACGCCTGAGCTGAACAGCGAGCCTGAAGCCACCGTCTGCACCGCCGGAATGGCGAGGCCGAGCGCGCATGGACAGGTGATGATGAGCACCGCGATCGCGGTGACGATGGCATCGTGCAAGGTCGCGCCATAGAGCAGCCAACCGAGCAGCGTCAGCAGCGCAGCCGCATGCACGACTGGCGCATAAAGCCGTGAGGCCCGTTCGGCCAGGCGAAGGTAGTGGGAGCGCGACTGCAATGCATTCTCGAGCAGGCGCGAGATCTCCGCCAGCAGCGTCTCTTCCGATGCCGCGGCGACGCGGACGCGCAACGCACCCGTTCGAACTAGCGTGCCGGCGAAGACGGCGCCGCCGGGCGCCGCCAGCGTGGGCCGGGTTTCTCCCGTGATCAGGCTTTGATCGATCTCGGATCGTCCCTCGATGACGTTGCCATCGACCGCCGAGCGCTCGCCGGGACGCAGCAGCACGATGTCCCCCGGCCTGATGGCGGCGACGGGGACGGTCCGAATTTCCGTATCGTTGATGAATTTGGTGGCCGTCTCGGCCTTGAGCGCGGCGAGATTGCCGGCAAACGCACGGGTCCGCCGCCGCATGTTCTGGTCGAGATACCGGCCGGCGAGCAGGAAGGCGATCAGCATGATGGCGGCGTCGAAATAGGCGTGGTCGGCATGAGCAGCCGTCTCGACCAGCGACATGGCAAGCGCGAGCACAATGCCGATGCTGATCGGCACATCCATGTTGACACTGCGTGCGCGAAGCGCATCCAAGGCCGACGAGAAAAACGGCTGGGCGGAATAGGCGGCGGCCGGCAGCACGATGAGCGCCGACAGCCAGTGAAAGAAATCGCGCTGTTCGGGAAGCATATCGCTGGCGTTGCCGGACCAGACCGGTATCGACAGCATCATCACGTTCATGGCCGCGAACGCAGCAACACCGAGCCGACGGAGCAGCGACCTCGCACGCTCCGCCTCCTGTGTCTCCGCTCCTGCCCGCTCGAACGGGTAGGCCTTGTAGCCGAGCTCGGCGAGGCGATCGACGAAGATGACCGGGTCGACGGATCCAGCTCTCCATTCCAGCGCCAAACGATGGTCGGTCAGATTGACCCGCGCCGAGGTCACGTCGGGGATCTTCGACAGATTACGCTCGATCTTGGCCATGCAGCCGGCGCAGTTGATGCCTTCGACCGCAAGATCGAGACGAAGCAGGCCGGCCCCGGGGCTTTTCAGGTAGTGCGAAAAATCCAGCGTCGATGACATGGCTTTCACTCGTCAGTTCAGGACCATCCGGTTCCGCGACAGGAACATGCGCTTGCCGTCGGTGTCGGCCTCGATCACCAGGTCCCACTGTCCCGTCGCGACGCTTTGCGCGGTGCCGCGATAGTTGCCGCCGCCGCTCTCGGCGATTTCGAAGACCTGGTCGGCGCGCCGGTCCGTGGGGCGCTGAAGCCTTGCGAAGATGGCGAGGCCCGCGAGAGGCGCTCCACTCCGATCCTGGGCGTGAATACTCAGGGCGGCAAGGCCCTCGGGCTTGCGCTCAATGTGTGCATCCACCTTCCAATCCCGGGCATTCTGCTGGCGCGCCGCCAGGATTTCCCGCTGGTAAGCGAGGCCCGCGCTATAGGCGCTGTCGATATCGGTCCCGGGCAAGGTGGTGATCGCCAACCGCATCATCACCACATTGACGCCGATGACGACGGCAAAGAACGAAACCACGGCGATGAAAACGAAGCGCCCGGTCAGCGGGCGAACGGTGGACGCAGATGCTGTCATATGTCGGTCCTCGGCGGACTTGGCTCAGGTCTTGACTTAAGTCTTGGCTTCAAGGTGTCACGAAGTGATCGGTGGCGGCGGCGACCTCGCCGAGCCCGATGTCGGTCACGCGAAACGTCACGGGTACGGATTTCTCCGGTTGTTCGTTGAACGGCGCCGTTACCAGCACGCGCAATTCGGTGGTTTGGTCGCGGCCGAGAACGATCATCGGCCGGTCCGGGGTGACTGAATCGACACCGATGATGTGGACCTGCGCATTGGACGGGCCGTCAATGTCGACCGCGATCACGCGATCGAATCCGCGCTTGTTGAGGAAACGCAAGGTATAGCCATTGCGGATCGAACCGTCGCTGAGCCTGACCGCCACGGGATTGCGGTCGTGCAGCACGTTGACGTCGAGCAGCGTCCGCGTCATCAGCGCATAGAGCATCACCGAACAGACCACGACAATCAAACCCGCATAAACGGCGGTTCGGGCCCGGATCGGCTTGAAGATTTCCTTCTTTCCGGCGACCCTGCGCTGGATATTGATGTCGTTGTCGTAGCCGATCAGACGCGTCTCGCGGCCGATCTTCTTCATCACGGAATCGCAGGCGTCGATGCAAAGCCCGCACTGGATGCAGCCGAGCTGGGCGCCGTCGCGGATATCGATGCCGGTGGGACAGACTGCCACGCACTGGTTGCAATCGATGCAGTCGCCGACGTGCTCGCCGTGCGCCCGCAGATCGATCGACTTTTTTAGCGAACAGCGCGCTTCGCCGCGATCGTATTTGTAGGTGACGTTGAGCGCCCATTCGTCCGTCAGCGCAGCCTGGATGCGCGGCCACGGACACATGTAGACGCAGACCTGCTCGCGCATGAAGCCGGCCAGCACGTAGGTCGTAAGGGTCAGGATGCCGATCCAGATATAGGCGATCGCCGGCGCCTGGAACGTGGCGAGGTCCTTGACCAGCGTCGGCGCGTCGGAAAAATAGAGAACCCACGCGCCGCCGGTCCACCAGGCGATCACGAGCCAGATCGAGTGCTTCAACACGCGCCTTGCGGCGCGGTTGGCGCTCATGCCCGCCGCATCGGCCCTGATCCGCTCACGCCGGTCGCCTTCGACCCAGCGCTCGACGGCGTAGAACAGATCGGTCCAGACCGTCTGCGGACATAGGTAGCCGCACCAGATCCGCCCGCCGAGCGCGTTCATCAGAAACAGGGCGACGGCGGCCAGGATCAGCAGCCCCGTGAAGTAATAGATCTCCTGCGGCCACAGCTCAATGAAGAAGAAATAGAAGCGGCGGTTGGGGAAATCGATCAGCACGGCCTGATCCGGTGCGCCGAGGCCGCGGTTCCAGCGCACGAACGGGAGCAAGTAGTAGACGCCGAGGCAGACCGCCATCAGCCTCCACTTGATGTTGCGAAAGGTGCCGGAAATGCTTTGCGGATAGACTTTCTTTTGCGCCACATAAAGCGGCCCATCATCGTCCATCAGCAGATCGTTGGGTGAAACCATTTTGTTCATACCAAAGGACTCACAGAACGTCCTTGGGTGAACTTACCGCGCGTGGCAGCGGCGGTGCTTGACCTACATCAACCGGCCGCCACGGCCATTAAAGTTGCTTTTCCGGTTGCTATTTGCCGCCACCCAGCGAATGCACGAAAACCGTGAGTGCCTTGATGGTGACTGGGTCCAGACGTCCGTTCCAGGCCGGCATGACGCCGGCACGTCCGTTGGTGACGGTCTCTACCAGCGTGGCCTCGTCGGAACCGTACAACCAGATCTTGTCGGTCAGGTTTGGCGCGCCGAACTCCTGGTTCCCCTCGCCCTCCTCGCCATGGCAACTCACGCAATTCTCGGCAAAGATCTTCTTTCCGGCCGCCGAATCGAAGCCGGGCGCGGTCGACAGGCCCGACAGCGAGCGTACGTAATTTGCCACGGTGGCGATCTCGTCCTTCTTCAGAATGGCGTCGCGGCCGAAGGCCAGCATCTGGCCTTCATGGGCCTTGGCATGTCCGGACCTGGCACCGAACTGGATCGTCTGCATGATCTGGTCGAGCGAGCCGCCCCAAAGCCAGTCGTCGTCATTCAGGTTGGGGAATCCCTTGGCCCCCGCTCCGCCGCTGCCATGACACGGCGCGCAATTATCGCCGAATACCGTCCTGCCGCGCGCCCGCGCCAGCGAAAGCAGCGCCGGGTCCTTCTCGATCTCCGCAAGCGATGTGCTTCCCAGCACCTTCATCTTCTCGCCGCGCAGGGTTTCGAGATTGGCAAGCTCGTCCGCGACGCTGGCGCGGGTCGAGTAGTGAAATAGCCCAGTGGTGTAGCCGGTCACCAGCGGCCAAGCCGGATAGACGACCCAGTATCCGATCGCCCACAAGATCGTGGCGTAGAACGTCAGGATCCACCAGCGCGGCAGCGGCGTGTTCAATTCCTTGATGCCGTCCCACTCGTGGCCTGTCGTCGAACGGCCGGAGACGCTGTCAACCTCGTGGTGCTCGCTCATGACCTGTCAATCCTCCCGCAGCGGCAATTTTGCCGCGTCGTCGAAAAGCGCCTTGTTGCGGGGGCGCAGCGCATACACCAGGATGGCGATGAAAATCGCGACGAACAGCGGCGTCCAGAAGGTGAGGACCAGGCTCGACGCCAGGTTTTCAATGGAAACGATCGCTTTCATGTTCGAACCTCTTCAGCGCAAATTCGCTTTTTCGTCGTAGAGCTTGAAGTCGACCAGGGTGCCCAGCATCTGCAGATACGCGACCAGCGCATCAAGTTCGGTCGGATTGCCTGGCTTGCCGTCGAAATTGCGCGCGGCCGCCTTCGGATAGCGCTTCAGGAACGCACCGGCGTCCGGGCTGTCGGGATCAGCCTGGGCTTTGAGATCGGCTTTGGCGTTGGCGATCTGCTCGTCGGTGTAGGGAACGCCGACGGCGCGGCTGGTGCTCAGATGCGCCGAGATATTTTCCAAGTCGACTTCGGTTTCGGCCAGCGCCGGATATCCTGGCATTACCGATTGCGGCACGATCGCCCTCGGGTCGATCAGATGGCGGACATGCCAGTCATCCGAATATTTGGCGCCGACCCGCGCGAGATCGGGACCGGTGCGCTTCGACCCCCACTGGAACGGATGATCGTACATGCTCTCCGCCGCCAGCGAGTAATGACCGTAGCGCTCGACCTCGTCGCGTAGCGGACGAATCATCTGCGAATGACAGAGATAGCAACCTTCGCGGACATAGATGTTGCGGCCGGTCAGCTCCAGCGGGGTATAGGGACGGATTCCGTCCACCACTTCGATCGTGCTCTTGAGATAGAACAGCGGCGTGATCTCGACGAGGCCGCCGATCGCGATAACCGCGAGGATTCCCGCGATCAGGATGATCGAGTTCTTCTCGAAAATAGCGTGTCGGTTCCAGAGAGACATGCGACGTCCTATTCGGCAGGCTGGAGCAATCCGGCGGCTTGCGTTTCCTCGGCCTCGCTCGCGTTGACCGTCATCCAGAGATTGAAGGCCATGATCAGCGCGCCGACCAGGAACAGCGCACCACCCGCCGCGCGGATGATGTAGAAGGGGTGCATCGCCTCCACGGATTCGATGAAGGAATATTCAAGAAAGCCGAGCGAGGTGTAGGCGCGCCACATCAGGCCCTGCAAGATTCCCGACACCCACATCGCGGAGATATAGAGCACGATGCCGATGGTCGAGATCCAGAAGTGCCAGTTGACCAGCTTGAGGCTGTAGAGGCCCTTGCGGTCCCAGAGCCAGGGCACCATGCAATACAGCGCGCCGAACGATACGAAGCCGACCCACCCTAATGCACCAGAATGCACGTGGCCGATGGTCCAGTCGGTGTAATGGCTCAGCGAATTGACGACCTTGATCGACATCATCGGCCCCTCGAAGGTGGCCATGCCGTAGAAGGCGACCGACACCACCAGCATTCGCAGCACTGGATCGGTACGCAACTTGTCCCAGGCGCCGGACAAGGTCATGAGGCCGTTGATCATGCCACCCCAGGACGGCATCCAGAGCATGATCGAGAACGTCATGCCGAGCGTCTGCGCCCAGTCGGGCAGCGCCGTGTAGTGCAGGTGATGCGGACCAGCCCAGATGTAGAGGAAGATCAGCGCCCAGAAGTGGATGATGGAAAGCCGATAGGAATAGATCGGACGTTCCGCGCGCTTCGGGATGAAATAGTACATGATCGCGAGGAAGCCCGCGGTCAGGAAGAAGCCGACGGCATTGTGCCCGTACCACCACTGGAACATGGCGTCCTGCACGCCGCCCCAGGCGATGTAGGACTTCGAACCGAGGAACGAGACCGGCAGCGCGGGATTATTGCCGAGGTGAAGCACCGCGATAGTGACGATGAAGGCGAGGTAGAACCAGTTCGCGACAAAGATGTGCGGCTCCTTGCGCTTCACCAGCGTCATCAGGAACACCAGGAGATAGGTGACCCAGACGATCGTCAGCCAGAGGTCCGCGTACCACTCCGGCTCGGCATATTCCTTGGATTGCGTAACTCCGAGCAGATAGCCGGTGCCGGCGATCAGGATGAAGAAATTGTAGCCGAGCACGACAAACCATGGCGCGAGGTCGCCTGCGAGGCGAACACGGCAGGTTTTTTGGACGACGTAGAATGAGGTCGCGATCAGCACGTTGCCGCCAAAGGCGAAGACCACCGCCGAAGTATGCAGCGGCCGCAACCGGCCGAAGGTGGTCCAGGGCAGGTCCAGGTTGAGTGCCGGCCATGCCAGTTGCGAGGCGATGATCAGTCCGACCGTGAAGCCGGCGATGCCCCAAAACACCGCCGCGACCGTGGCGAATTTGATGGGTCCGAAGGCGTAATTGGGCCGTCCGTTGATCTCCTGGGGCGGGAGCTCCGCCGGCCGGTCATAGTAGCGATTGAGGATCGTGAACGCCGCGAGCAGGCTCGCGGCGCATGCAAGCGAGGCGTGAAAGGCAAAGGGAGCGTCGTGCGCCAATGCCGCCCCAACCATGCACAGGAACGCGAGCACGGTAAAAAACGGGGCGAGGATCGCCTCACCGATCGTCATCGATTTCGAACCAATGGACGAAGTTGTCATGGTGCGACTTTCCTTCTGGGCCTACCGCATCAGGAGATCACATGCGTGCCGTGGGCATTTTGATCAAGATCAACAACGCGGCCGCGAGAGAGCGAGCTCGACGCAACTGTCTCGGGCGCGACACGCTACGGCGCCCATGCCCGCGATAGCGCCGTCGGGGATCGAAATTCCACGGCGTCTGCGAAGATGGTCCAGTCGTGGACGCGCTTCTGACTGCAAAAATCGGCTTCCGCCCGTTGCACCGCCTCCGTCAACGATTCGGCATCGATCGTAAACGCGGCCTGACAGGCGCGATGTTCGTGGCCGGTGTCGTCGCAAACGGTTTTTATGAAACGTACATCGAATGACGGCACGTCAATCTCCTTTTCCTCTAAGCCCAACTACGCAGATTCGGGAGCACCTGCTCCGACCGAAATCGAATTCATACATCCCGACGAATGGTCCAACCGGTCGCTACGACGGCAAAGCCGATGATCAGCGTGACAACGACGACCGTTTCAATGAGGCCCAAACTAAGGGCGTCAGTTGCAACAAACCACGCCGCCACCAACTCCGGCACAGTAAGTAATTGACTTATGATCTGCATCATGGATTCACCGTCGATTTGATGAGCACCGCTTAGCCGGCAGCCTTCATGTCTTCCGGCAACTCGACATAGAAGCCCGAATAGGTGTCGACGAAGCAGAGGTGATCATGCACTTCTTTCACGCCCGCGATATTTTCCGTAGCCACGATCGCGGCTTGCCGCGAACTCGGATTGACGACGATGCCATGCAGATGGACGACGCCGTTGCGCACCGTTACCTGCAACCCGATCGGCCGCCAGTCCGTGTTGCCAATCGCGCCAAAAACCCGCTCCCGAATGTGGTCGTCGTCGGCGGTCGGATCGGGCACATCGCGCGCCAGGTTCGCAACGGCCTGCAGCAGGTTAGCGCGCGTTACGATACCGACCAGCCGATCGTTGCGCATGACCGGCAGGCGCTTGACCCGGTGCTTCTCCATCAACTGCACAATTTCTTCGAGCGTCGTGTCCTCGGTGACTACCAGCGGGTCGCGCGTCATCACTTCTTCGACCTTGCGCCCGCTCGCGTGGACGAACTCATTGGCGGCGCGGCCCGGCCCGATCATGTATTGCAACCAACGCGGCCGCTTGCGCTGCGTGCCGATCTCAAAGCGGCGCACGAAATCGCCCTCGGAGACGATTCCGACCAATTTCCCATGTTCATCCAACACCGGAAGGCCGCTGAGGTGGTTGTCGAGCATCAGCTTGGCTGCCTCGACGATCGACGTGCCGGGTCCGACGGTAATGACACTCCTGGTCATGATCTGGTGCGCGCGCATGGTGATCTCCTTGGCTTTGCGATTGGAGGGATCATACAGCTCGCGCGACCCCGCCTTTTGATCCAGGTCAACGTGAAGCAGAGTAGATCGTGCGAATGTCATCTGGCCTTGAAGAGGAGATGACTTATGCCCGTCTCAACCCTGATCGTGCTTGCCGGCATCGTCGCCGCGTTTGCGATTTTTGCCTGTGCGCTGGCGTGGGCGCAGCTGCAAACGCGCCATCCTACCGGCATTCCCGTTTCCGCAAGCGCCGCCATCCGTCCCAAGAGGCGGCCGTTCTAGATCTGACGTCGCCCGGCGACCTCGTCAGCTTCCGGGAGCTCGGCCGCGAGAATATCGCCCGTCGCCAAGTCCAGTTCGCCGCCCAGTCGTGTGCGCGCTGCATCCCAGATCCGGGCCGCAATTTGCGGCTCGCGGTCCATCAGGACATGAAGATCGGACGCATCGAGTGCGAGTAGCCGCGTGGGTCGCAGCGCGACAACCGTTGCAGAACGCCGCGATTGCCGCAAAGCGGCTACTTCTCCGAAGAAATCGCCGGCGCCGAGGTGAACATGCTTGTGGCGCAGCCTGATTTCGACTTCGCCGTCTACGATCAGATACATTGAATGGGCCGGCTCGCCGCGGCGCGCAATAATTGTTCCCTTGTCCGCCTTCTGCGCGCGCAGGATTTTCATTACGTCGCCAATCTGCACAGCGGTGAGCTCGCTGAACAACGGAATCCTTGCCACCAGGCCCCAGGTGACGACAAAATCCCTGCGATGCACTTCGTTGGCAAACGCCGTCGCCACGATGCCAACCGGCAGCGCCACCATCAGCAAGCCTGCAAAGATCGTCAATCCAGCTACCAGCCGCCCTGCTGCGGTAATCGGCACGGCATCGCCGTAGCCGATCGTTCCGAGCGTTACGATAGCCCACCACATGGCGTCGGGGATGGTGCCGAACTTGTTCGGTTGGACGGCACCCTCGGCAACATGCATCAACGCTGCCGCGATCAGTGTTGCACCGCAAAGGATCACGAAGCAGCCAATAAGCGCCCGGCGCTCGGTGTAGAGCGCTTCGAGCAGCGAGCGCATCGCGGGCGAATAGCGTGTCAGCTTGAAGAAGCGTATCAGCCGCAGCACCAGCAAGGCCTTGAAATCGGCCGCTACGAACAGCGATAGCCAGAACGGCAGCACCGCCACAAGATCGATTAGCCCGGCCGGGCTGGCCGCAAATCGCAGGCGTGACCGAATTACGCTGAACCGCCGCCAGCGTGGGTGCTCGCTCGCCGTCCACAACCGCGCCGCATATTCGACCGAGAAAATGCCCAGGGCAGCGTATTCGATCGCTTCAAACGCCTTCCCATGCAGGGCGGCCAGCCTCGGCACGGATTCGAGCACCGTCGCGGTCAGCGTCACAGCGATCAGGCCGATCAGCGTCCAGTTCACAACCGCCCCGAGGCCGGTGCCGGAACCCTGATCGAGGATACCGAACAGCCGCTGCCGAAACCGGACAACCCGACGAAGGCGAGACACCATTTACCTCCATCCTGCCCGACGATGTTAGACTGAACGATCCAGACGCCCGAACGTGCTGAAGCCCAACATACCGTAGAACGGACAGCGCAAGAGGATACTGGTGGCGAGCAGATAAATGCCGGCGAGCACGGCAAGGCTGGAAGCCGGCGTAAGCGTGCCGTCCTTCCCGATATAGGCGATGAGGGCGATGCCCAGAAAGGCGCGGATGACCTGATCGATCGTTCCGATATTGCGGGGCATTTTCCAATCTCCCGATTGATTGAAGCCGCAATTTGAACCGCTCGCGAGCATCTGCCTTTGATCTCCATCAAACGAAACGCCGATCAATAAGGCCGGCGAACGCACCGCTCCGCTTGATCTGGGTCAAACTATCAGACCGGCGCGGTGGGCATATTTCGTATGTAGTCCGAACCACACCAGCATGAGGGTTGCGATGTACGAATTCCTCGAAGAGACGGTTAAGCGCAACATGAGAAGCCCCGCCAAGACTGTCGTACCGGAGATGACCGTAGGTGATCTTCTGCGCTTGTTCGCCGTTGACGATCTCGACGCCTATCCGGTCGTCAGCAATGGGACGCTAGTCGGCATCGTTTCCAAGGCCGATGCCTTGAGGGCCTTTACGCTCACCCCTGCCAGTATCCTTCCACACTATGACGACATGATGGGAACGACCGTCGACGAGATCATGACGCGTCATGTCATTACAGTAGATGCCGAGACAAGGCTGCAACACGTCCTGAATCTGATAGGCGCCCATCACTTCAAGAGCCTGCCGGTCGTGGATCAAAACAGGCGGTTGAAGGGCATGATCGCGCGTGAGGACGTCATACGGGCGCTCGCCTTCTGCAACCGACGCCAAGCCCTGCCGCTGGTCGCGCCGGCTGTCGGCTACTATGCAATCGCCTGACAGCGGACCGGCGCATTGGCGACGGGCCCACCGTTTCATAAACCTGCCGCCAGCGCGATACGCATCAGCTCAGACATGCTGCGTGCGCCCGTCTTCGCCATTAGATTTGCCCGATAAACCTCAACCGTGCGCGGGCTGATTCCGAGATCGTGCGCGATTACCTTGTTTATCTTTCCCGCCACCAGTCCCTGCAGGACGTCGCGCTCGCGCGGAGATAGCCCGACCAGCCGTGCTTCGGCCTCCGTTTTCGCCGAGCTGTCGCCTTGAATTGCCGGCCGGGCGTTCAACGCGGACCGGATCGCACCAAGCAGGACGGCGTCGTCGAAAGGCTTCTCGATAAAATCAGCGGCTCCGGCTTTCATCGCTTCGACGGCAAGCGCCACGTCGCCGTGACCGGTGATCAGAATCACGGGGCTCGTCGAACCCTTGCTCTTCAGCTCATGTACGAGTTCGATCCCGTTCATTCCCGGCATCCGGATATCGGAGACCACGCAGCTCAATGCATCGATTGGGGATTCCGCCAGGAACGCGCTGGCCGAATCGTAGACCCGAGGCTTGAATCCGTTGACATCAAGCAGAAATGCCATCGAGTCGCGCATCGCCGCGTCGTCATCAACGACATGGACGACCGTCTTATCGTTCATGGCCCGCCTCCAGCTCGGCGAATGGTAGCGTAAACTCGAAAATAGTGCCGCCGCCATTATTGGGAGCGGCCGAGATCCGGCCACCATGCGCTTCAATAATGGTTCGGCAGATTGAGAGGCCAACGCCCATTCCGTTGACCTTGCTGGTCACGAAAGGTCGAAACAAGTGCTGCACAATCTCGGGATTGATACCGGTACCGGTATCCACGACAGAGAACAGCGCGAGCCCTTTTTCGCGCTTGACCGCTATCGTCAGTTCGCGGCGGCTCGTCGTTTCCATCGCCTCTACTGCGTTCCTGATGAGATTGAGCGCAACCTGTTGAATCTGGACCTTGTCGACCACGATGTCGGGAAGATCGCGGTCGCATCGAAGTAACACTCGCACACCTTGCTCCCTGGCTCCGACCAAGGCGAGCGCCGCGGCCTCCTCGAGAAGTATCGCCGGATTTTCCAGAGAATGCTGGGTCTCTCCTTTGGCCACGAACTCTCGGAGGCGCTTGATGATATCGCCGGCACGCAGCGCCTGCACCGCGCTGCGGTCCAACGCCTCGTGAATGCGTTCCTTGTCGGCCTGGTCGACCTTTAGCAGGGTCTGCGCGCCGCGGAGGTAGCTTGTGATAGCCGACAGCGGCTGATTGAGCTCGTGCGCCAGCGAAGATGCCATCTCACCCATCGCGGTTAGACGAGAAACATGAACCAGTTCTGACTGCAGCTCGTGCATCCGTCTTTCCTGCGTCCTGCGTTCGGTTAGGTCACGGATAAAGCCAGTGAAGAACTGCTCGGCACCGACCTTGGCTTCACCAACAGCCAATTCCATGGGAAATGTTGAGCCGTCCTTGCGTTCGCCTACTACGATCCGGCCAATGCCGATAATTCGGCGCTCCGCTGTGTCGCGGTAGCGGTGGAGATAACTATCGTGCTCTTGCCGATAGGGCGACGGCATCAGCATCGAGACGTTCTTCCCGATCACCTCCGCAGCGTCCCAGCCAAACAGCCGCTCAGCCGTGGCGCTAAAGGAGCGCATGACGCCGTGGTCGTCGATCACGATCATAGCCTCCGGCACGGTATCCAGGATCGACTGGAGGTGCGCTTGCCGATAGCGCAAATCTTCCGTTTCGCGCAAAAGACGATTGCCGATGAAACCCAGAATCGGCCCCATCACCGCAAAAAAAGACAGATCGATCAGGTTCGCTGAGTTCGCAAAAATGGATTCTCTGAGAAAGAAAAAGCTGATGCAAAGGCATAGGATCGTCGCAAAAATGGCTGGGCCGCTACCGCCCGCGAACGCGGCGAATACCACCACGGGCACGTAGATTACCGTAAAGGTTCGGTCTTCGAAGTAGTAGTCCAGCATCAGGCGAAGGACGAATACCAGGATGGCAGCCAAGGCCGCCGGTCCGTAGCGAAACCACAGATGGCGCTGCGCTGTCATCAACGATCCGACCCGGCTTCCCTAGGCATCTTCTTCCCTAGGCATCTTATAGTCATGTTCAAACATGAATGTTCGCGATGGGTGAAAAACTATCCCGGCGCGTGGCAACATCGCCCGAAATCGAAATGCCCAAAGCCCTTTAATCGCCATGGAATTTATGTCAGATAAAGCGGTCTTCGAGCAAGTGGAAGCGGAGGCAGGCCATGGATAAGACCGTGGCGGACCTAAACATCGAGCATTACAGAAGGCTGTTGGCGGTCGAAACAGACCGAGTCAAACGGCAGACGATCGAACGGCTGCTTGCCGAGGAAGAAACCAAACTGGCGCTTGCTCTATCCAAAAAAGACGAAACGCAGAATTAAGACCTAGTCCATGGTATTCCATGGGCGCCAATGGGTCGGATTGACTACAATGCGCTCCGATGTCTGACCCTTGATCCAGCCGTCCGGCGCACGGCGGCAGGCGAAGATCAGCGCATGCACGCGGTCCCCTTCGATCACTGCCAGTTCAAGATCGCGGCCAAACGGCGCCGTTGAAATCGCTTCCCACACCGGACGATCGTCCATCGTTTCTGGTCTCGCGCGCTTCTGGCCTCGCGTTTTTTCGGGTGCTCCGGGTCACGCTGACCCAAGCCTCGATCTGCGTCGTGTTGCCGCTCTGGCCTCAGCTTTTTTAAGATTTTCAAGATAGCCGCGCGGCAGCTCGCACTTATTGACCTATGTCAAACGCGTACCGTCGCTGGATGCCCCTGTAGCGCCATCGCCCGTGCCACCCCGCCAATCGAAACCTACCAATTCGCAGGGAACATTGCGCTAGCTCAAATCCGGCCGTGCGACCGAGCGCTATTGATGTGGTCGCCGATGCGTCAGGGTCCAAAGTGCGATCCGGAGTCTTGGTCTGGATTAAATCCATAGAGCGACCCCGAAAGGCCTGGCATGTCGACACCCAGACTTCGGGACTACAAAGGCCCGGCGATTTTCTCGTACGGTTTCCGGCCATTCTTTTTCCTCGGTTCGATCTATGCCGGGGCCATGATTCTGATCTGGCTGCCGGTCTTCGACGGGCAGATGGAACTTCCTACGGCATTCGCGCCGCGCGATTGGCACGCGCACGAAATGCTATTCGGCTATGTCGCCGCAGTTGTCGGTGGTTTCCTGCTCACGGCAATCCCAAACTGGACCGGGCGCCTGCCGTTACAGGGTTTTCCGCTTGCGGTGCTGGTCTCAACCTGGCTCGCCGGACGCATCGCGGTCTGCATGTCCGGATGGATCGGATGGGCGATCGCGTGCGCGATCGATGCGGCATTCCTTGGCCTGCTCGCGGCGGCAGCGGCGCGTGAGATCATGGCGGGCCGAAAGTGGGGCAACCTGCCGGTGGTGGGAATAGTATCGTTATTATGCCTCGGCAACCTCGCGTTCCATCTCGAAGCGCATTTCGATGGCATTGCCGAATACTCGACACGCTTTGCCGTCGCGCTCGTCATTACCCTTGTCGCGCTGATCGGCGGACGTATCGTTCCAAGTTTCACACGAAACTGGCTGGCGCGGCAGCGGCCCGGACGGATGCCGGCGCCATTCGGGCGCTTCGATGCCGCCGTGATGACGGCAAGCGTTCCAGCGCTCACCGGCTGGATTGCCGCGCCGGGATCCACCGTAACAGGTGTGCTATTGATTGTTGCGGCCTGTCTGCACGTCGTTCGCCTGTCACGCTGGGCGGGCTATCGAACCGCCTCCGACCGTCTGGTCCTCATCCTGCATCTTGCCTATGCGTTCATACCAACCGGCTTTCTTCTCACCGGCTTGACCGCCTTCGACGTCGTTCCGGCAGGCGCCGGCGTTCACGCCTGGACCGGAGGCGCGATCGGTTCGATGACCATCGCAATGATGACCCGCGCCACCCTTGGGCATACCGGACGAACCCTCGAAGCTTCGGCCGGTACGCAATGCATTTACGCCTCAGTCATCGCAGCCGCGCTAATGCGGATCTGCGCCTCGATTGACCCTGATCATATGCACGCTTTTCTAGCTGCCGCTGCGGTCGGCTGGATTGTTGCCTTCCTAGGCTTCGCCGCGCTCTACGGACGCGCGCTTTGCACGCCTGTGGAGGTCTGAATTTTCTGCAGGCTCCGCCGAAAGTTTGCGACCGGTTTGCGCTACCTCAAAGAAGACAAACAGGAATGACGCGATGGTCGATCCGACAGGAACAGGAGCCGGGTTTGGCTCTGTGATATCGAGGAGAGAGATCATGAAGACCATCGCAATCAAGGCCGACGAGGCCCTGTGGCAGAACAATATGTTGCCGGAAGGCGTCTTGGTGAGGTGGTTCATCGCGGACGGTGAGCTGGCTCGTGCGGGCCATCGCGTGGCGGAGATCCGCATCGAGGGAGCGTTGCATGACATCGTCGCGCCGGCGGATGGCCGGGTCAAAATCGAATTGGGCGCCAACTGCGTGATCGAACCTGGATCGCTGCTTGCCACGCTTGCCTCCACCGCCTGATCGGAGGCTTCCACGCTTCACGAAATGACCATGCTGGACGGCGCCATGATGATGCGCCCGATCGACAGCGGATTGGCCGGTGAAGCCATAACACTTGCGCCCGGTAGTCATCCCCGCTCGATCGAAGAAGCCTATCTTCGTTGCGCCGCCAATATAAGTTCGCGACTTATAGGCTTGGGCGGTTCGCTGCGGGCACCACGGAGGTTGTCACTGCGCCAAATCGCCCTATTGCATCGACGATCGTCGCAAGCTTGTCAGGGGTTGGAACGGTGACCTTGAGAACAAAGCAATCGTCGCCGGTCCCGGTGAACTTCCAGGATAAAGGGGAGTTCGCCGAAGGTCTTGAGGCGGGCGCGGATATGCTCATGGGTGGGTCTTCAGTCGAACGATCGAGGTCATATTGAGGCCGAGCGCCTGCCAATCGATCCGCGCGCCATAACCGGTGATGATACCACGATCTTCGATGCGCTTGACGCGCTCGGACATTGCGGGCTGTGAGAGCCCGATCTTGCGTCCAAGTTCCGAAAGCGCGATGCGGCCGTCTGCCTGGAGCGCCTCGAGAATTGCCAGGTCTTTGGGGTCTAGACTTCCCTGGGGCATCGCATCCTTGTCCTTGAAATCATCGGCACATATCGTATTTCGCCGATGACTCCGCATGTCGTTTGCAAACACGCGATGCCAGCATAGAGATCGTTCGAGGGCAAGTGTGCCTCGATTGGGGATGGCGGAGCGACAAGAAAATCCGTCTGATCGGGATGATGGATTCGCCCTACGTGCGGCGGACTGCGATTTCCCTGGACTTCATGGCCATCCCTTTCAAATCAGAGCGTGTCTCGGTATTTCGGCAATATGAGACCTTTGCGAGTATCAATCCTGTTGTGAAGACGCCGACCCTTGTGACCGAGGATGGCATGGTGCTGATGGATTCAAGCCTCATTCTGGATTATATCGGGCGACTTGTTCCGCCGGAGCGGCGGCTCACGCCTTTCGGCGTCGCCGAGTATGCTCGTGCCCAGCGTATCATTGGACTGGCGCTGGCGGCCTGCGATAAAACCGTGCAGATCGTCTATGAACGCGCACTGCGACCAGCGGAGAAGCAGCATCAGCCTTGGCTTGATCGGGTACGGAGTCAGGTTTTGTCGGCGTACGATCTCCTGGAGCGCGAACTCGGCACAGGCGAGGATTGGCTCTTCGGTTCCCGGCCTCTTCAACCCGATATCACCGCCGCGGTGGCTTGGCAATTCACCGGCTATACGATCAGCGATGTGGTCACGGCCGGAGACTATCCCGCATTGTGCCGGTTCTCGGAGCGGGCCGAAGCGCTGCCGGAGTTCGTCGCCTGGCCCCTTGATTGATGCGGGACCTCAGCTCGGATATCGAACGACCGGCGTGGCCTTGCGGTCCGATGCTCAGGTAGCGCCTCGTATTTTTGGCTGTTCCCGGCAGCTCGCGTCTGTGCCTGCCTTTGCCAGTTACGTCCGTCGAGCAGACGAACAAGACCATCGTCGCGGCCGCCAAGGATAGGAAACCCGCGATAACGAACGCCTCCAGATAACTGCCTAGATCGGATCGCGCGGTACCGCAAAGAACCGCGGCCGACGCGGTGCGACATGTGTAACGAAATCAAGGACTATATGGTGCGGCGGAATTTCTTCGACTAGACTGATTGGTCTAGTGCCAATCAACCGGAGGGGGTTCCCCGTGCAGCACGCTGTTTTCGTCCAACCCGGAAAGGTCGAGTGGCGGGAGACTGAGGATCCCATTTTACAGAGCCCGGGCGAGGCTATCGTACGTCCGATCGTCGTCGGACGATGCGACCTTGATGTTGGTTTCGTGCGTGGTGTCTATCCTCTGGCGTCCGGCACTCCGATCGGTCACTCTCCGCATGGGCAAATTGCGGCTTTTGTCCTGACCGTGTGCCAGCTTTGCGCGTGGATTGGGCAGACGCCCCTGTGGCCTGGAACAGCGACGCAATCTATGTCGCGGCCGTGCGCGGCGGAATTGGGTGATGATCCGATTTGCAACTGAGAGGCGGATACAGGCGGAATCCCGACCGACGCGTGAGCGATTGATTCGAGCGGCGGTCTTTCATTTCCAAGTCTTCGGCTACCACGGTACCGGACTCTCCGCAGTTCTCCAACGAGCGAACGCCACCAAGGGATCGCTCTACCACCACTTCCCTGGCGGCAAGGAAGAACTTGCGGTCGCTGCGATGCAATGGATCGAGGATGAAGTCACGCGATTTCTTGATGATCTTGCGCCCGGGGGAGTTCGCATGATGGTCGAGGGCTTGGCGCGCTACACCGCGGAGGGAATTCGACGAAGTGAGAATGCCAGGGGCTCGCTCGCCGCAGTCCTCGCCCAGGATGCGATGCCAGGGTCTGCCGCGATTGCGCGCGCTTAGGCACTACGTCTCGGCAGTCCGCTCACGATTTGCGAAAGCATATGCAGCGGAGAGCGACGTTCAAAGCCCGATCGAGTTCGCAGACGGAGCTCTCGCCGTGATTCAAGGTGCGGCGGTGTTGGCTCGGATCGAAAAGAAGCCGGAGCGTGCCGCAGAAATCGTCGAAATATGGTTGGATGGTTGGACACCGTTGATCCCCAGCAAGCAGAGACGGTGACGACTACCGAATCATGCCGGCCTTGGAGTTCTTTTGATCTCCCGCGAAGAAGGCGTCGACCATGGAAGATGCAACACCAAATTCTCCTCAATCCCTCCAGGTTCGAAATGGGTCAGGAATCTTAAAGTGTGGCTATGTCTCGGCGGTTTACTTGCCGCTCTTCGCGAGAGCGTCCGCCGCAAGTGCTCCAAGCCGTGCGACGCCGCGCTCGATCCGTGCATCCCACGAATGTCCGCAACTAATCCGAAGGCAATTGGCAAAGCGCCCGCTTGCCGAAAAGACCTCGCCCGGTGCAAAACAAATACCCTGATCGAGGGCCTTCTTGAAAAGCTCTCGGGTCTTTATCACTGACGGAAATTCGAGCCATAGCACAAAGCCGCCGGACGGCCGACTGACCCGCGTTCCCGATGGGAAGTACTTGTCGATTGCGCGCGTCATCCTTTCGATATTGTCGGCGAACATACGCCTGATACGGCGCAGGTGCTGATCATAGGCGCCGGATCCCAGGAATTCGGCGAACGCGGCCTGCGGCAGCACGGAACCGCACAGCGTGAAGGCCGTCTTCGCCTCGAGCACGCGCGGCAGATGCCGACCCGCAACGATCCAGCCGATCCGATAACCAGGCGCCACGGTCTTCGAAAACGAGCTGCAGTAGATCGTATTTCCGCGCGGGTCGAGCGCCATGAACGGGCGCGGGCGCTCGCTGCCGAAATAGATGTCCCCGTAAATATCATCCTCGATCAGCGGCACATCGTGACGCGCGAGAAGATCCAGCACGGCGAGCTTCTTCGCGTCCGGCATAGTGCAGCCGAGCGGATTGTTGAAACTCGAGGAAAAAAGGCACGCTGCTACGCGCCTCGTCGCCAGCACGCGTTGCAGAGCGTTCAAGTCGATCCCTTCCGTCGCGTCGGTCGGCAGTTCGAATGCTTTGAGTTCGAGTGCCTCCAGTGCATGCAGAAGGCCGAAGTAGGTCGGCAATTCGATCACAATCGTATCGCCCGGTCGGGCCACGGCGCGCAGCGCGAGCACGAGCGCCTCGGTGCAGCCAACGGTCACGACGAGATCGGGCGGCGAAATCGCGGGGCCCCAACGCAGCGCACGTCGCGCGATCTCCCGCCGGAGCCGAACGTCGCCTTGCGGACCCGTGTAGGTATTGTAGACGGCGCCCTTTTCCCGCGCGGTGCGCGCCAGCAGCCGATCAAGCCGGCCAGCACAAAGCAGATCGGCGCTTGGGACGGCGCAGCCGAGCGGTACGAGATCGGAATCGGAGGCATGTTCGAGCAGCTTGACGATGACGTCGGAGACGCTGACATCGCTGGCACGCGCCGGCGGTCGAGACATTGACGGCGCTTTGCGCGGCGGAGGCCGTTGGGCGATATAGAAACCGGACTGCGCCCGAGCCTGAAGAACGCCGCGGTCCTCAAGCAGACGATAGGCCTGCAGGGCGGTCGCCATGCTGACTTTTCGGTCGCGACTGATCTCGCGCAGCGATGGCGCACGCGCACCCGGAAGAAGCGTGCCGCCATCGACAAGCGCGGTGATGAAGAGTGCCAGTTCCTCGTATCGATACGCTTCCATTCGCATGGCTCACGATAACTGTATCGGTCAACATTGTCATCCTCTGTAACTGTACTGGTCTGCACCGGCCTGCTATTCCGTTTCGTATTAAAGACGGGGAAGCAATGCCGCAGTTCGTCAGAAACGATATTATCTCGCTGGTTGGTGACGCGCCGCTGCATGATCTCGCCAAAAGTGTGGGTCCGAACCTGCGGCTCGGCGAACTTCTTGGCGCGGATCGTTCCTGGAATGAGGCCGGCCTTGGTTATGGCACGGCGGCGGGCGCCCCAGCGCTCCGGGCTGCGATCGCCGATCTCCATGGCGTAGATGCGGACGACGTCGTCGTCACGATGGGCGGCATTCACGCGCTGTTCCTTCTGGGTTATATTTTGTGCGGCAGCGGCGAAGAAGCGGTTATTACCACGCCGGTATTTCCGCCCGCGCGCGATACCCTGGTAAGCGTCGGCGCAGAGCTTCGCGCATTGCCGCTCGGGTTTGATGGCAGCTATCAGCTCGGTCCGGAAAAGCTCGCAAGCCTGCTTTCGCCTGCGACACGGCTAGTATCCCTCGCCTCGCCACAAAACCCTTCGGGTGTCGCGTTACGGCGCGCTGCACTGGTGGATGTCCTTTCGGCCATGGCTGCACGCTGCCCCGACGCAGTCCTGCTGATTGATGAAACCTACCGATTTGCCGTCTATGGCGACGATGCGATTATTCCGAGCGTCGCGACCCTTAGTCCTCAGGTTGTTGTTACCGGCTCGTTTTCGAAGTGCCATGGCGTGCCCGGCGTTCGCATTGGCTGGGCGATCACCCGGAACGCAAAATTGCGCGAACAGCTGGTGATCGGCAAGTTCAGCACCGTGGCCTCTAATTCGGCAGTCGACGAGATGCTAGGGCTGCGCGTGCTCCGGCAGGCGGACAAGATCATCGGAGAACGGCGCCGAAGGCTGGGCGAGGGACTGGCACAGACCGCGGCGTGGGTCGAACGCAATGCAGCGCTGGTCGAATGGATCCGACCGGACGCGGGCGCTTTGTGCTGTATCCGGTTGCGGCCGGACGCATTCGACGCCGCCGGAGTCATGCGCTTCTATTCGGGCTTGTCGCGAAGTAACGCCCGGGTCGGAGTTGGCAGTTGGTTCGGTGAGGAACCGCGCGTTTTTCGTCTCGGTTTCGGCCGGCTTGCTCCAGCGGAGCTGGACGCGGCTCTCGACGTGCTTACCACGACCTTGCATCAAGCTGGCCCGAATGCGGCCTGACAACCCCCCGACAAGTGAAAGAGGCGGATTTGATGCGCAGACTTGCCTTCCACCAGGTAGACGTGTTCAGCGACCTACCGCTAAAGGGAAATCCCCTGGCCGTTGTCGTCGATGCCGATGAGCTCTCCGACGAGACCATGGCCTCCCTCGCCAACTGGACGAACTTGAGCGAGACCACGTTTCTTCTGAAGCCAACGGTGCCGGGCGCGGACTATCGCGTGCGCATCTTTACGCCTGCGGGCGAGTTACCTTTCGCCGGCCATCCGACGCTCGGAAGCTGTCAGGTCTGGTTGAACAGCAAAGGCGCCACCATACAGTCCCGTATTGTCCAGGAATGCGGCGTCGGCCTTATGCAGATCAAGCGGGATGACGACCGCCTCGCCTTCGCGGCTCCGCCGCTCCTGCGCAGTGGCGAGGTCGACCGTGCAACAATTGAGACCGTCGCGAATGGCTTGAAGATACGCCGCGAAACCATCAAGGCTGCGCAATGGGTCGACAACGGCCCCGGTTGGGTGGCCGTGATGTTGTCGAGTCGCGCCGAGGTTCTCGCGCTTAAACCCGACTATGCGGCACTAGCTGGCCAGGTGCTCGGTGTGATCGCGCCTTGGGACGCTGAGAGAGACGGCAGCGAAGCGCATTTCGAGGTGCGTGCCTTTATTCCCAGTCGCGCCACCGAAGATCCGGTGACAGGTAGCCTCAACGCGGGTCTCGCTCAATGGCTGACGTCGGCCGGGCTAGCCCCGAACTCGTACATTGCTAGCCAGGGGACGGTGCTCGGTCGCGCCGGTCGCGTCCATGTCGAGCGCGAGGGGGAAAACGTCTGGATAGGCGGCAAGATATTGACTTGTATTGAAGGCAAGCTCGACATTGGGGAGCTTGGAACGGGTTGAGCCTCGACTTCAGTTTCGGGAAATTCACATCATGAAAGACAATGCCTCTTTGTTGACCGCTGTGTTGGCCTGCGCCGCGGCATATTGAAAAGACTCGAAAACGCGAAACTCCCGCCGTCGAGAGATCTATTCCGAGACTGACCGCGTAGTGCTCAAGGCCGGGTTTAACTCGTGAACACGCATTACGCGAACGGCTTCGGCTCAAAGTAGTTTTGGCTGCTGACGGCTTGCGATCCTGACCCACGTCAGAAACGTCGCCGCAGCGATCATGGCCATAACGCCGCCAACGCTTACGGCGATTTGCATGGTAACACCGCTCGAGAACTCCACCAGCACCATGCGACCTCCAAGCGACAGCAGCACTCCCAGGCAGTAAATCTCGAGGGAGTTCTCGCCGCAGCGAATTGCGCCACGCAGGACCGAGGTTGCAAGTCCAGGCCAGTTGAGCGGAACGAATTTCGCAACGAGAACGGCGATCGCCAGAAAGTGCAGCAGCCGCAAGGGATCCAGATCAGACTTATCTATCGGATAAATCAGTTTCGCCAGCAGCGGTGGAATCGCGGCCTCCAATGGCTTGATGCTCCAGCTCAGGGCAACGACCAAGCCAAACACCAAATAGATCGAGGCCAGGCTTGTTACGATGCGTGAGGTCAACTGTGGTCGTGACCTTTCCCGGCCACCCATCGCCCACCACGCTCCCAGCACGACCAACAACTGCCAGGCGAACGGGTTGAAATACCAGTCATTGGTCGGCCATTGCGGGAGATTCCAGCCCCAAATCCGGACAAGAACGTAGAGCAACAGCGAAGCGCCAAGCACTACATTGGGACTTCTGAACAATAACCAAAGCAATGGCGCGAATAGCAGGTGATAGACCACAAAGGTCGGCAAGACATCGGTGTTGACCGCTCGATACTGCAGTATAACCGCATGCGCGAGCGTTGATCCCGGAAGTTCGAGCAGAATGCGAGTATTGGTTTCGTCAGCGAATGCGCCATCTCCCGCCAGATGAACCATGACCACGCAGGCAATGATCAATATCAAGAATGCAGCGTATATCTGCCAGCTTCTTCGCAGCGTGTGGCTGACAACGGCAAACCAGCCGTCATGCAATTGCACCCTGCTGTATGCCAACGCACAAGTGACCCCGGAGACAAACATGAAGACTTCAGTGGTATCGCTGAAACCGTAGTGACGCAGCGTCAACCAGCTACCGATATTGTCCGGTATGTGGTCAAGAAAGATGAACCACAGGGCGACCCCTCGACAAGCATCCAGGCGGATATCGCGGTCGAGTGCTGATGCGGCACTGACCGGGATTCGAACCGACTCATCTGGCGTGAGATAATCGCGTCTTTCCATGTTGCTGAAGGCCCCTCGAATCCAAGTGGGCAGCTCTCACAGCATCTGAACCGTCCACAAAATCATGCCCTTGGCGATCCGACCGAACGCATCGTCGAATGCGGCGACCGCCAGCGGCGGCTCGACCTTGTCGAGCTTCTGGCTCTCCTCAAACAAGCGGGACGCAATCACTTTTCCGTTCTTGTCGACAATCCGGGCCGACAATTCGATCTCGGCCATCGGCACCGAATCCATTGCGACCCGAAAGCGCCTGATATCGATCAGGAGCTGGAAGTCGGCCTGTCCGACGTCCATCGTGCGTAACGGCGCGTGAGCGATATCATAGTTCTCGAAGCCTTCGATCAGTCGGGCCTGGAGCAGCTTGGGAATACTGTCGGCCCACAGAGCTTCGTCGAAGCCGGGATAATCCCTTGCCGGAGAAAACAGGATTCGCTGCGTCTCGAGCATCACGACCGCCGTGGGCTCCGGGACTGCCAATTGTCCCTTGATGATCTTACCCGGCGGCCCGAAATCGGCAGGAGCTCGCAGATCGAAGGTAATTTTTTTCGGCTGTGCGCCGCCGCCGGTCATCTTTTCGAGGCCGGCGACGATGCCGTCGAGTTTTCCCGTGTTGCGCGCCAGCCCTTCGGAGAAAACCTGCAGGTTCGCGATCGTATTCTTCAGCGGTTCCGAATTCTCGCTCAGAACGGAATCGACCCGGCGCAGCGCGTCGCGGGCGGCCTGCGTCATGCTCTGGCCGGCCCCGGGATCGGCAATCAACGTCGGCACCTCACCGGCGTTCGCAACCTGCGTGCCGCCCTCCAGCGCGATCACGGGGACGCCGGTCAGGCCCTGGAATTCGAGACCGACCTTGGTGTCGGCTCGCACCGGCGTGTTGGAGGCGACCGAAATCGTCGCATTGACGCGGCGCGGGTTGTCCGCCGCAAGCGCGAGATCCGTCACCTCGCCGACGCGGATCCCATTGAACAGTACGCCGGCGCCGATCAAGAGCCCGGGCACTGAGCCATCGAACTGGACGTGATAAGCCTTGCGCGGACCGAGCCCGCCGATGTTGTTGAGCCAGTAGACGAAGCCGAATACGGCGATGATGGTCGCCAACACGAAGGCGCCGACAACGACGAAGGGAGCGCGGGTTTCCATCTCTTTAGCTCGCTTTGGGTTGCAGCATCTGCGAGCGCTTGCCATGGAAATAGGCCCGCACCCAGGGATGCTCGGATTGAAGAAGTTCATGCATCGGTCCGATGGCGACGATCTTGCCGTCCGCCAGCGCGGCGACGCGATCGCATTCGGTATACATGCTGGCGAGATCATGGGTCACCATGAACACCGTCAGTCCCAGTGTCTCTTGCAATGTCTTGATCAGGGCATCGAAATCGCCGGCCGCAATCGGGTCGAGGCCGGAAGTCGGCTCGTCGAGAAACATGATCGCGGGGTCGAGCGCAAGCGCGCGGGCGAGCGCCACGCGTTTGGTCATGCCACCCGACAATTCGGAAGGAAACTTGTCTCCGTCCTCCGGCGAAAGCCCAACCATTTCGAGCTTGGCGGTGGCGATCTCGTCCATCAGCGCCTGCGACAACACCAGATTCTCGCGAAGCGGAAACTGGATGTTCTGCCGCACCGTAAGGGAAGAAAACAGCGCGCCCTGCTGAAACAGGATGCCCCATCGTCCAGCGGCATTCTGGGTGCTACGATCTTCGCTTCGCCCGATCGCGGCGCCCATGACCTCGATCTCCCCACTTCGCCGCGGAATAAGCCCGATAATGGTTCGCATCAACACCGTCTTGCCGCCGCCTGAAGCGCCGACCAGGCCCAGGATCTCGCCGCGGCGAACGTCGAGCGACAGATGGTTGATCACCACCTGCTGGCCGAAGCCGACGACAAGATCGCTCACGCGTATGGCGAACTGAGAAGCCGTTTGCTGCATTACTACATTCCGATCGATGCGAAAAACACCGCAAACAGCCCGTCGAGCACGATCACAAGGAAGATCGATTTCACTACCGAGGTCGTGGTCTGCTTGCCGAGCAACTCGGCGCTTCCCTTTACGCGCAAGCCCTCGCTGCAGGCGACGATGCCGATCGCCAGCGCCATGAACGGCGCCTTGATGATGCCCACCTTGAAGCTGGTCACGGACACGGCGTCATGCAGGCGCGCGATGTAGATCGCCGGGCCCATGTCGCCATAGAACTGCGCCACCAGGCCGCCGCCATAGAGCGCTGCGATTGATCCGATAAAACTCAGGATCGGTAGCGCGCAAACCAGCGCGATGACCCGGGGCAAGATCAGAACTTCGACGGGGTCGAGTCCCATCGTCGACAGCGCGTCGATTTCCTCGCGCATTTTCATCGATCCCAGTTCGGCCGTGTACGCACTGCCCGAGCGGCCGGCGACCATGATGGCGACGATCAACACGCCAAGCTCGCGCAGCACCAGAATGCCGACCATGTCGACGACATAGGAATCGGCGCCGAACTTTCGGAAATGGAAAAAGCCCTGCTGCGCGATAATCGCGCCGATCAGGAAGGTGATCAGTACCACGATCGGTATCGCCTGCCAGCCGACCCTGTAGAGCTGATAGACCAGAGATGTCAGCCGCAGCGATCGCGGCCTGCGCAACACGCCGGCGAGCGCCAGGAAAAGCGAACCCAACATCTGCAGGAACACGCTGACGTCTTCTCTCGCGCCGACCGCAGAGCGGCCGATGTCGTTAACCTTGGCCACAATCGGGTTAAGCGCAGGTGCCGGGACGGAATTGCGACGATTGACCTGATGGACCTCCTCGATCAGCCCGGCATACTTGTCGGCAACACCCACTACTTCGACGCGATGGCCGGCTGCCGTCGCCCGGCGCGACATTTTCTCGATCAACCAGGCGCCCAGCGTGTCGAGTTCGCGCACATCGGTCAGATCTACCGTCACAACCGTCGACTGCTCAAGCTGCGGAGCAATCGCGGCGGACAGGGTCTCCAGTGCCGTAACGTTGGCTGTGATCCACGAGCCGCCCGGACGCAGCTCAACTGCATCGCCGGTAGGCGTCGCTGCCAAAAGAGGTGAAGTCGCCAAAATCTGCGTTCCTTTACGGTTTGGGGAAACCTAGCTCCCGCTGGGGTACGCCTCTTGACCTACCTCAAAACGAGGGCTGCCGCGGGGCGGCCTTTGACGCAAATCAAATGTGCGTTCGTGTACTCGCGTAGACTTTGAATTGTAACGGAAATGAGGACGCGTCGATGTTCAATGCGAGCGATTTGGGCGATGAACTCCTGGCGCTCAAAGACGAGGTGTCGCGCCTGCTGAATACGACGGGCGAGGGACTATTCGATGCCTCCAAGGATCGCGCGGAGGCGCTGGCCGACCAAATCAAGGCCGCATTGAGCGACCTCTCCAAGACCTTGGGCGAGCAGGAAGACCATTTAGAGAATTTCATATCGGACCGGCCGGTCGCCTCGCTTGCTTCTGCGTTCGCGCTTGGTGTTGTGGTCGGCTTTATGATGAGGAGGCACTGAGGTGAACACCGAGAACATCGCCAAGAACCTGCGCGTGCTTTGGCGCACCGACCGGATCATCGCCGATATCAAGATGCGGCATCTGCTGCTCGGCCTGGGCTTGCGGGCCTTCGCGGCGCTAATCGCGGCGTTCGGGCTGCTGATGCTGGAGCTATCGGCCTATTTCGCGCTGGTCCAGATCTGGAGCGCGATCACAGCGGCGGCAATTCTTGGTGCGCTCAACTTCGTGATTGCCGCAATCCTGTTCATGATTGCTGCAAGACCGCCGTCGGGTCGTGAACTTGAGCTCGCGACCGAAATCCACGGTACCTCTGTCGATGCGCTGCAGCTCGAGGCGCGCGCGTTGCAGGCGGAGCTGTCTGGAATGATCCATCATCCGCTCAACGGAATCTTGCCCCTGCTGATTGTGCCGCTGATCACGATCATCGTCAGAAGCCTCAAGAAACCCGCAGCAGCCGCAACCCCTGCAGCGGCAACCGCAGCGGCAACCGCAGCGGAGCAGAAATGACCCTGCGCCGCGGCATCCGTATCAAGCCCTGAACTGAGAGAGTCAAACCAAAATGCAAGACGCGCGTCCAAAATCGATCCTGAACACTTCCCTGCCCCCGCAGTTCCGGCAGATTCACATCGAACTTGCACGCGAGCCCGGCCATCCCGAAGGCGACGCTGGCGTCGCCTTTGTCATCATCGCGCCCCTCGGCGCGGACGACCGGATCGATCCGACGCTCTGGCGGCAGCACCGCGAAGCATGCCGGATCGCGCGATCACGGCCGAATGGGCAAGACGACCACGGTCATCTCGTCCATCGTCAAGGTGGCAGCTGGGCGTTCCATTACAACAGCAGCGCCAATATGCCGGACGAGGTCGGATTTCACTTCGCCGATGAACGTTTCGCATCCGGCGAATATGTCTCGATCAACGAGGGCGGCAAGATGCATACCTACCGCGTCGTATCGGTGAGTCGCTTATAGTTTCGGAGGACCAAATGCGCATTTTTCTCAAATTGCTGCTGTTGTTCGCCTCGATCTTCCTGTGCGCCTATGTCGCCCGCGTCACCGTCGTCCCCGATGCCATGCCGATCGCGGACGGGGAGCAACCAGGTTGGCAAGTTCAAGTCGCCTTCCTCCTCGCGTCGGTACAAAATCTCGGTCTAATCGGAATGGCCCTCGTCACGCTGGTGGCACTGGCGCGCCAGTTCAAAAGCCTGGTCGCGCGATAAACGCCCAGTGAGTGTAACGGCGCCCATTGCATTCAAGTGCATTACAATTCCACTGTCACATCACAAAGTGCCACTGCGGCGGACGAGGTCGCTAGCCTTGGCGCCGCTAATCTTGGCTGAACCTCGGGGGTTTTGAGACAGATCAAGGCCAAAGCGAATACTTCATGCGAATGTCCTTGGGGTAAACAACGCCGGAGGCAGCCATGTCGATGAACGTAGGGAAAATCGATCAATACGTGCGGATAGTCGTCGGATTGGCGCTGGTGGCGTTTGCCTTCCAGGACGGCTCTTCCATTCAAGGATGGCATTGGTTCGGGTTGGTGGGCTTCGTTCTTCTGCTGACTGCCTTCTTCAGGAGCTGTCCGGCCTATAGTCTTCTGGGAGTGTCGACCTGCGAACGCCGGGCGTAGCGGTCATGACCAAACGGCTCAGGCGTCTCTCGCTGACGCTCCTGGCGCTAGGCGTGGCTACCTTTCTGGTGCTTCGTTTGTTTTCTACGCCTCCACGGGAGACCCAGGATCGCTTTGGAGCCAACTTTTGCGACCGCGTTAAATCTTGACGATCGTTTGTGTGCCGCCGGCAGCCGTTCAGTTCTGCCGCCAGGTTTCGATTAGCTTGGACGTGTTGTCGATCACTCGCTCGCCGTGTTTCAGGAGCCGCTCCGTATCCCTGCGAATGAAGTCCACCTGATGCCGGCTGCACTCCCGATACATCGCGCCGAGATCCCTGACGGAATGCGCCTCAGCCATCTTTGACAAGAACTCATTGAAGAGCTGTGTCTCCGTCATCGCGCGATCGAGGAACTCGGTGCCGGCAAACATCATTTCGTCGAGCATGACGTTGCGAGCGTCGGCCAAGCAATAGAGGGCATATTTGTTTGCCTTGGTAAGTTGCGAAGCAGCGTCGTTGGCAAGGGGCTCGTCTCTCGTGATTTCCTGCGGCTCTGTCATGGCAACCTCCTTGCGCCAGGGTTGGGCGCTACTGATCATGTTTAGCCCAACCCAAGGTCTGCTACTTTGATGGAGATCAAAGAGGAACTCGCCTCATCTCCCTAAGTTTCCCTGTCAGCAAAGGACATTGCGATGCAGGCCATGGTACTGGAGGCGCCAGGCAAAGCGCTGGTTTTGCGCGAGCGGCCAGATCCGGCGCCGGGTCCCGGCATGGTCCGCATCCAGGTCGGCGCCTGCGGCGTGTGCCGCACCGATCTCCACGTTGTCGACGGTGAATTGCCCGATATTCCCTATCCGATCGTGCCCGGTCACGAGGTGGTCGGACGGGTTGACGCACTTGGACCGGGCGTGACGTCGCTGCACCTTGGCGAGCGCGTGGGCGTCCCATGGCTGGGCGCGACGTGTGGCGCTTGTCCCTATTGCCTGGAAGCCCGCGAAAATCTCTGCGACCACCCTGTGTTTACCGGATATACGCGCGACGGCGGATTTGCCTCGCAGCTCGTGGCCGACGCGCGCTACTGTTTCCAGCTCGGCGAGACCGGAGAAGACGCAGCACTCGCGCCGCTGCTCTGCGCAGGCTTGATCGGCTGGCGCTCACTCACCATGGCAGGTGGCGCAAAACAACTCGGGCTATACGGGTTCGGCGCGGCGGCCCATATCGTGGCACAGGTCGCAGGCTGGCAGGGGCGCACCGTCTATGCGTTCACGCGGACCGGCGATACGGCGGCCCAGCAGCTTGCGCTTTCACTGGGTGCCGCCTGGGCCGGCACCTCGGAAGAGGCGCCGCCGGTGTCGCTCGATGCCGCGATCCTGTATGCACCAGTAGGTGCGCTGGTTCCGGCCGCGTTGCGCGCCGTCCGAAAAGGCGGACGCGTGGTCTGCGCCGGAATTCATATGTCGGATATTCCGGCCTTCCCGTACCGCTTGCTCTGGGAAGAACGGCAAATTGTCTCGGTCGCCAACCTGACCCGCGCGGATGGCAAGGCGTTTCTCGCCGTCGCACCTAGAGCCGGAATTAAGACGCACACAACCGTATACCCGCTTCGCGACGCCAACACCGCTCTTGCTGCGCTCAGGAGCGGCGAGCTGCTCGGTGCCGCAGTGCTGCGGCCATGACACACAACGGTACAACGATCTCGCATGACACCGATCAGGGAGCGGTGCTTTGCTTTCTCGCCCGCGCCGAACCCGGTACGCGGCGGGTCGACACCCACGCCTCCATCGTCTTTCTTGGCAAGGACCGCGTGCTCAAGGTCAAACGCGCGGTCCGCCTGCCATTTCTCGATTATTCGACCCGCGAAAAACGCAAGCGTGCCTGCGAGGAGGAACTGAGGGTCAATACTCGCTTTGCGCCTGACCTCTACCGCCGGGTCGTCCCCATAACGCAGGGGGAAGCGGGCTTTGCCATCGACGGCAAGGGCACACCGGTGGAATGGGCGGTCGAGATCGCAAGATTTGACGAGACGCTTGGCCTCGATCGCGTCGCGGCAACTTCGGAAATACAGCCGGCACTCGCCGTCGCGCTGGCCGACACAATCCGCCGTGCCCATGACCGATGCCCTCCCACACATAGCGGCCCATGGCTGGACTCGATCGCCGGGATCATCGACCGGAACACGACGAGGTTTCGCGCGGTGCACGGACTGCCGGGCAATGCGGTCGACCGTTTGGACGCCCTCAGCCATGCCGCGCTGGCTGCGCAGGCCGCCCTCCTCGCGGAACGGGGCGCTACCGGCTGCGTGAGGCGCTGCCACGGTGATCTCCATCTTGGCAATATCGTTCTCATCGACGGCAAGCCGGTCATGTTCGACGCCATCGAGTTCGACCCGGTCATTGCCACGACCGACATTCTCTATGATCTGGCGTTTCCGTTAATGGATTTGATCCATTTCGGTCAGGCAGCGGCGGCAAACGCCCTCTTCAACCGCTATCTGGATATCGCCGACGAAGCCAGCCGCAATGCGCTGCTGCTGTTCCCGCTTTTCCTTTCCATGCGCGCGGCGATCCGCGCGCATGTGCTTTTTACGAAGAGCGAGCAGACCGAAGACGACCGATCCGCGTGGAATGAAGCGAAAAACTATTTCGATCTCGCCGTTCGCCTCATCGATCCCGAACCACCCTGTATGGTCGCCGTAGGTGGTTTATCGGGCACCGGGAAAAGTGTCCTCAGCCGGGCAATTGCGCCCTTGCTTGGGCGGCCGCCTGGCGCCCTGATTGTTCGTTCGGACGTGATCCGCAAAGCGCTCTTTGGCGTTCCGGAGACGACGCACCTTCCAACCTCGGCGTATGAGCCCGCGGTCACCAAGGCGGTGTACGAGGCTTTGATGGAGCGAGCGCGCCACACCACTGAACAAGGCTGCTCCGTCGTGCTCGATGCGGCGTTCTTGCGGTCGGAAGAACGCGCGGCGTTTACCGCAACCGCGCCGGCCGACCACCATATCAGCCTGTTTCTGGAGGCCGACCGGGCGATACGGCTTTCGCGCATCGATACGCGAAAGAACGATGCTTCCGACGCGACCGCAGCGGTAGCCATCGCGCAGGAAGCCGTGACGGAAGGCGATCTCGATTGGCTACGGATCGAGGCTGGCGGAACGCCCGCCGAGACGCTGGCGCGCTGCGCGCCCGTTCTAGCCAAGCTTTTCCCGAACTGACCGTCTAGCGTTGGCGCACATAGGCTCCCGGCGCATCCGCCAAAGGCGTTTCACCGCTCCCGACCTGCGAAAATGCGGGCGGAGCGACCGGCGGCCCGGAGTGTGCGGCAAGAAATTGAGCCCAGGCGGGCCACCACGAGCCTTCCACCGCGGGCGCCATGCGCGCCCACTCCTCCGGACCGACATAGGGCCCGTCAGCCTTCTTGGTCATGATCTTATAGTGATGTCCCTCTCCGCCGGGAGGCGCGACGATGCCGACGTTGTGCCCACCGCTTGCCAGCGCAAAGGTTACGTCTGCCTCGGCAAGAAAGTGAATCTTGTGCGTCGAATGCCACGGCGCAACGTGATCGCGTTCGGTCCCCACCACGAACATGGGCGCATGCAGATCGGACAGCGCGATCGGCCTGCCGTTGGCGATATAGCGACCCTCGGCGAGGTCATTGTTGAGAAACAGCTTCCGCAGGTAATCCGCGTGCATCCGAAACGGCATCCGCGTTGCATCGGCGTTCCAGGCCATGAGGTCGCTTGGCGGCGCTCGTTCGCCCAGCAGATAATCGCGCACCCCGTGCGACCAGATCAGGTCGTTCGAACGCAGCATCTGGAATGCACCGGCCATTTGCTGTGCGCTAAGCACCCCCCGCTCCCACATCATATCCTCGATGAAGGAGAGCTGGCTCTCGTTGATAAATAGGGTGAGTTCGCCCGCTTCGGTAAAGTCCGTTTGCGCTGCCAATAGTGTCATCGTCCGAAGCCTCGCCCGGCGCTCCGGTGGCATGGCTGCCGCCGCGATGGCCAGAAGTGTGCCACCGAGGCAGTAACCCGTCGCATGCACGGCGTGCCCCGGCACAATCGTTTGCACGGCGGAAAGCGCTGCCTCGACGCCAAGCTCGCGATAGTCTTCGAGTGACAGGTCCCGGTCATCCGAGGTCGGATTGCGCCAGGAAACCATGAACACGGTGAAGCCCTGTCCGGTCAGAAAGTTGACGAGCGAATTGTGCGGGGAAAGGTCGAGAATATAGTATTTCATGATCCAGGCCGGAACGATCAACACCGGCTCCGGCCGCACGGTTGAGGTCGTCGGCGCATACTGGATCAGCTCGATCAGCCTGTTTTGGAAGACCACCTTTCCTTTCGCGGTGGCAACGTCTTTTCCGACAACAAAGCGATCAGCGTCATCGACGAAACCCGCCCCGGTCAGTGGAGTCCGGAAATCCGTCAGCCAGTTGTGAAAACCACCGGCAAGGTTGGCGCCGCCTGTTTCGAACGTTGCCCGGATCACTTCCGGATTGGTGAAAGCGAAATTGGTCGGCGCGACAGTATCGAGCAATTGACGCAAGGCGAAGGCTGCGATTGCGGCGTTAGCGTGGGAGACACCGCGCACGTCGGTTGCCGTCTGCCACCATTGTTCGCCGAGCAGGAATGCCTGCGCCGTCAGATTGAACGCCGGCAGGGCCCAGTCCGGCGCAGAAAAGCGTCGGTCGCCGGGCGGCGGGGAAGCCAGCCTCCACGGTTGAAACAGCGTGGCCGGCTGCAATAACTGCTGCGCGAGGCGTGAGGACGTTTGCAAGGCATCCGCCATCAGAGTCATTTGCTTGCCGGGAGAAATTGCAAGGTGAAGCAGCCAGTCGGCGAATGCGAGCGAGATCGCAGCGGGCGAAAGTCCGCCGGTTAACCCGGCGGCAACCGCGTGCAAGGCGCGGTCAAGCGCCTCGGGCGCAGGGATCGCCTCGGTGCGAGCACCCTGGGGCAGCGAAGCGGCTGCGGGGTCAAGCGCCGCGCCCGCGGATCCACATGCGGAAATCGTGGTACCTATCTCGTCCGTGCCATTCGCGACCAATGCGAGCCCTGCCATTTTCACTCTCCATTGCCAGCCCGGCACCAGATGCGGGTAAGACGCCGGATAACTAGACGCTCCATGACCAAGCCAGCTTGAGATGGATCAAATCGCAGGAGCGCTTTTTGGTTTCAATGGGTCTGCGGCCGAGTTGCGGCCAGGGCGCCATGAAAAGGCGGAGAACGCCATGCTGAAGAATCTTCTGGTTCACATTCCCTCCGAGCAGATGATCCGCCCGGTCGTCGATGCCGCCATCTCGCTCGCGGTCTCGCGCGCCGCCCATCTCGACGCGGTCTCGATCGGATATGAAACCGCCAATATGGGGCTCGTTGCCGAGGGCGGCGCAGCAGCAGCGGTTGCGGCCGCCTTCGAGATCGACCACAAAAACGCCTTGGCACGTGCCGATGCGGCGCTTGCCGTATTCGAAGTGGAAGCGCGCCATGCGGGTATCGCCTATAGCCTTCGACCCCTTGCAAGCCTCCCGTTCGAGGCGGCGGCATCCGTCGGCGCGATGGCCCGCCTGTATGATTTGACCATCGTGCAGCAGCCGGAGCCGGAATCAGGCGGTTTCGATAATACTATGCCGCAGGAAATTCTGTTTCAGTCGGGGGGCCCGGTTCTGTTCGTCCCGTATACGCACAGAGGCCCCCTCGTGCCAAAGCGGATCGGGATCGCGTGGGACGGAAGCCGCTTGGCCGCCCGCGCGCTTCGTGACGCTGCGCCATTCCTCACTCATGCACAGACAATCACCATCATCAGCGTCAACGATACTGAAGTACCGGAAGAAGCTTCCGCAACGTCGCTGGCGGCGCATCTGGCGCGACGGGGCCTCGCCCCGCGCATCGAACGCATGGTCGCCGATCGGAACGAGATTCAACCGACTATTCTGTCGATCGCCGCCGACGATGGCCTCGATCTCATTGTGATGGGTGGCTACGGCCATTCACGCTTCCAGGAGCGCCTTTTGGGCGGCGTGAGCCGTGCCATGCTTCAATCGATGACGGTGCCGACCTTGATGTCCCATTGACCTCTACTCCGCCAGCAACCGCCCTCCGCCATTTACGATGACCCAAAGGACACTCCGAAATGAGCCTAGCGACTATCATCCGTGCTGCCGTGTTGGTTCTTGCCGCCGGTTCGGCCTTCGCCCTCCCGGCGAAAGCGACGAATGTAGAACAGGGTCGTCGCCTTGCCCGTGTCTACTGCGCGAGATGCCACGCGATCGACAAGGTCAGTCCAAGTCCGCTCAAGATCGCCCCGCCGTTCCGAACACTGCACGAGCGCTATCCGGTCGAAACGCTGCAGGAAGCCCTGGCAGAGGGAATCGTCACCGGCCACCCCAGCATGCCGGAATTTCGATTTGATCCGGATCAGATCAATGACTTTCTTGCGTTCCTGAAGTCGCTTGAATAGCACCCCCACGATACCAAGGCGGTTGATCGCGGCTTTGCCGTCTTGGCTGCGGTTTGGCCGCTGCGCCGCCTGACGCAGGCTGATTCAATTGATCGTTGCCGGTAAGTATTCTACGCAGGCTTAGCTTTAGCGATCGCCTGATAAAGGCTGACCAAGCCCACGGCAGCTGGCGGAATTCCCATCAGCGTCCAGCCCAGGGGCGATCCCGACGCAATGGTGTGGCCTATGATCCACATGCCGAAGCCAGCTACTCCTGCCGAAATTAAAACCGAGAGTGTTCTATTCATTCGCGTCCCTTTCAACGTCTCCTGCGGGCGGGTTTTATCGCGGCTTGGGATGAAAGCCCACTGGATGCCACACCGGTGAATTCTTGAGCTGCAAAATCCCTAAGTCAGTTTGTGGTGCATGGCGCAGGAAACCAACCGGACGAATGCACCTGCCCTGAGCTCTCCACAATTTCATGGGTTTTCGGGTACTCCACGGCCTATTGAGGCAAGTCAAAGTGGTTGGCGGCCGGATTTTGCAAAATTGGCCTTGGTGAAAATCCAAAGCGCGGCTCGAACTCAAGTCACGAGGCCGCGCCGCTTTGTTTCACGCCGGTTGCGCGCTCCATCGAATTACGTCGAAGTTCGCGCCGCTACGGCCTCATAGATGTCCTCCTCCTGCGCCGTATGCATGCGCACCAAGGTCTCAATCGCCTCGATGATCCGCTGGGCGTCGCGAATGAGATAGCGGTCGATATTCTCCGTCGGCAGGTCCTCCACGACGCGCGCAAGTAGCCGCGCAAGATGCAGGATCTCGCGGTGCGCCCGGCTCATGGCGGAAAGGCCGTGGCTCTCCTTGAGAATCCTGGAGAGCTTCGGATAGACGTTGCCTTCGTCATCGCGCTCGTGCGCGACCACCTGCTCCTGAACCACCTTGTTGGCCTCCGCGATCAGCGCCGCGCCATTTTGCGGCGTGGCGTCATCAAGCGCGTCGGCGATCGATCGCAGCCGGTCAAGGTTGCTGATCAGCGAGACGTGGTCGCGATGCAGTTCGCGTCCGGCAGCGGCGGTGATGTGCCTTCCAGTGTGGCCGCAGGCAGGAGTCAAGGCGCGGAGTGCATTAAGGATCACGGTAACGTCGATCACCTCCTGAACAATGGCGGCCGGCACCGGCGTCAGCCAGCCAAGCACGGCGGCCAGCATCGCGAGCGTTGAGAGGCCCATCCCCGCGACGATGCTTTCGACCGCGATTCGCCGAGCCCGTTGCGCTATTGCGATTGCCTCGCCGACCCTATCGAGGCGGTCGGCGAGGATCACCACATCGGCAGCTTCCGACGAAGCGCTCGCGCCGCGGGCACCAAGCGCGATCCCGACATCCGCCGATGCCAGTGCCGGGGCGTCGTTAATGCCGTCACCGACCATGATGGTCGGATGCAGCCGCTGCTCGGAACGCACGGCATCGACCTTGTCGGAGGGCACCCGGTCGGCCAGCACCGCATCGAGGTCGAGCGCGGCGCCGATTGCCTGCGCGGCGGCAGCGCGATCGCCGGTGACCATGACCATGCGGGCAACCCCCGCCTCGCGCAGCAGCCGGATCGCCCGCGGTGTGTCCGAACGAAGCTCGTCGGCGAGCAGCAAGGCACCGATCGGCCGTCCTTCGACTGCAACGAAGACGACGAGCGCCGAGCGCCACGAGGCGCGCCGGATGGCTCGCGATGCCCATTCGCTGACATGGCCGCCGGCAAGAATCAGGTCGCGCGAGCCCGCAGATACATGCCGTCCCTCGATCACACCGTGCAGGCCCGAGCCCATGGATTCCCTGACCTGCTCGGGCACTTTCAGACCAAGGCCGCGCTCGAAGGCCGCCTGAACGATGACGCTGGCGAGAACATGATGCGACGCCTGCTCAAGCGAAGCGCCGAGCATCAACACCTCTTCGGCCGTCTCTCCCGGCGCAACTTCGACGGAAAGAAGTCGCGCGCCGCCGACCGTCAACGTCCCCGTCTTGTCGAACAGCACGGTATGGGCCCGCGCCAGCGCCTCCAGCGGTCCGCCGCCCTTGACCAGGATGCCGCGCCGCGCTGCCTGCGCCACACCGGCGATGAAGGCAACCGGCGCTGCCAGAATAAGCGGGCACGGCGTCGCCGCTACTAGGACAGCGAGAGAGCGGATCAGATCGCCCGAGATCAGCCAGGCGACGAAGGCGAGCGCGAGCGTGATGGGTAGAAAAATTAGCGCATAGCGGTCGGCCAGCCGCACGAATGGCGCTTTCGCGGTCTGCGCAGCCGTCACCAGCCGCACGATACCCGCATAGGTGCTTTCACCAGCGGCCGCGGATACCGTTAGTTCAAAAGTCTCGCCGGCGTTCAAAGAACCGGAGAGGACGGCGGCGCCGCGCGCTTTCACCACCGGAATCGGCTCGCCCGTCAATGCCAACTCGTCGATGGTCGCCGCACTCGATGTGACGACGCCGTCGACTGGAATGATTTCGCCCGCTCGCACCAGAAGCTGGTCGCCGACGGCAACATCCGATATCGGCACCTGCCCGATACGGTCACCGATGCGGCGATGCGCCTCGCGCGGCGCACGATCGATCAGCGAGCGCAGATCGTGCTCGGCGCGGGCAACGGCGATCTCCTCGAGCACGTTGCCGCCAGAGTACATCAGTGCGACCACAGCGCCCGCGAGCGGCTGGCGAAGCGCCAACGCCGCGCTCATCGATACCAGCGCGATCGCGTCAACCCCAAGCCGGCCGGCCAAAAAATCCCGAACGATGGAAATCGCCAATCCGGCGACCACCGGCGTGGTCGCAAACGTCCAACAGAGATCGGCGAGGTCCGATCGACCGCCGGCGCGGGCGGCAATGCCCGCCGCCAACCCGGCAATGGCGATGGCGACGAGTGCCCAACGCAGGACGCGTTCAGATAACATCGCTTGTTCCGTCCTCATGTCGCCATCGGCAGCTTCTCACCGAAAATGCGGCCGTCGCGATTGAGGGAAATCAATCGTGCGCTCGAATTAGCGACTTACTGATGGTGATGGGGCAACTATGCTCGTTCACGATGAATTTCGCTGCCCGAACTCGTCGAAAGATCGCGGTCTTCGTCCGGTTGTTCGTGGCCAAACCGCCGTGCAAGCTCTTTGGTATGCTCAATCGCAGCCGCGGTGGTAGGAAATTGCAATCCAATTCAGTCCCTGACCGAGACTCCATCCTTCATATCGAAATAAGAAGTCCGTATAAACGATCCTCAGGCGTGCCAGGCAGGGGCGGCTGGGCGGCTGGCCAAAGGTTGCCCCAGCCTATCCCGAATAAGCGGCGCTGCGAAACCGGATGGTTGGTCCTCCAATTTCGGACATATCGTCCTAGGCCGTGGAGGCAACTGCGGGTCTCTTAGCGATCAATGTGCGTCGGTCGTGAATCAAGCTCTCCAGCCGATGGGCTGCCACGTTCAGTGTGGCATCATCCACCCCGCTCTCGTCTCCGGCAGCGGATTTGGCACGTTCCGCCTTTAGAATGCCGTCGATTTCTTCTTCGATATCCGACAGCTCAGCCTCAGCTTCGACTTTCCGGATCCGGCGCGCCAGTGCATAGAGAGAATCCAGCGGGCCTTCGGTCGCGCGGTTGCCGATGCCCAGGAATTTCCACGCCGCCGCAAGCATGGTGGCAGCACCACCCAGCACCATCGGCGTCAAATAGATCCAGTTGCCGTACTCATCCATGAAGCTCTGCGTGGTGCTGTTGTAGACGGCTGCCGCTCCAGGGTGCAGCGGAAGATAGGCATCCTGGTCGGTGCTGGGCGCGGTGATCTGCGCGAAAATCGGCTGCTCGCGCAGAAGATCCCTGCGCACCCTCATAATCGCCTGCGTGAGGCGGGTTACCAGATCAGTGCCGAGCTTCTTGTGCGCAACCAGGTATAGCGAGGTCCTCAAGGTTGTCAGATCGTCTTCCGGAACCGGCGGCGATCCCCGCAGCGTGCCCTTCGGGACGTCGAAACTTTCAAAGGCACGTTCGGCCTCTGCAATTGCTGCCGCAGACTCGATGGGGATCAGTACCGGGACCTTTTTATGGTCGAGCTGAAAAAATCCGCGAACGAGCGAGAGGTATTTTTCGGCGAGCGGGATCACGACAAGCAGGGCACTGACCTGTTTTGACTGAACGGCTTGCTGGACATCCGTCAAGGCAAGGTTCTTGAATACAATTTTTGCGCTCGCCAGATCATATTCCTTAGTCAACGCGTCGACAATTTTGGCGTTCGCTGCTCCGCCGACCACGCCGATCGTATGTCCCTTCAGGCCGTCGATGTCGTCGATGGGCGATCCCGGCGGCGCGATGATCAGTACGACCATGTGGCTGACGACGACGATGGCTTGGGCCTGCGACAAATCGCCGACATCGCCGCGAACCACGGCGAGATCGACTTTGCCCGCGGAGAAAGCATTAGCGGCCTCAAGTGCCGTGCCGCTGTCGATAACCTTGAGCCGCACCGGCGCGTTCGTCGAAACAAGCTCGCTTGCTATCGCCGACATTGCCTTGGCTGCCTCGCCGTCGATCGAGCCGACCGCCACGGTCAGCGCTACCGGGCGGGTGTAGTACCGATAGGAAAGGAGGCCTGCGCCTGCCGCAAAGATGGCAACACCGATAAGCAGGAAAAAGCGAAGCCAAAGCGGCAATTTTGTCGACATCATGCTTGTCACTCCAGACGCGTCGGCCGATGGACATCGTGCCCGAGAATCCGCTTCACTCCTTGAATAGGTCAACGCTGATGAGAGTGGCCGGCTCGGCCGAAGTGTTCTCGGCCCAGTGTTCAACATCGGTGCTTTCGGTGATCACCTCGCCGGCCTTATAGGTCCGTGTGTGCGTGCCTTTCTGCTCGCGACTTCTGCGGCCCAGCGGGCGCGATTGATGCTTCCAACAGGCTTACTGTCAGGTACTGAGTTGCCCGTAACATCGAAATACACAGCTTCGCTGGCTTCCGCCGGGAGCTGCGAATTTGGCAGGAGCGTAAGCCTCGCGACTGTGTGGAAGGGCGCTTCCGCTTCGCTCCATTCCACGCTCGCGTTTTCCATCCAGAAGTTGGCGTCGCGCGTCCCACCCCAATATGTCATTTTGCTGGTGTCAAGGAACTGGACTCGAAAGTCAAACCAGCTCATCTGGCTATCTTCCTTGAGGTGACGGACCAGTTCGTCCTGCAGGCCCTTCGGGTTATTTTTTTCAAGGTGCGTGCCGAAAATTAATTCCGCCCCGGTGATCAGACCGGGACGGTGAGTGAGTTATAATAAAAGTGGTTGCGGGGATAGGATTTGAACCTATGACCTTCAGGTTGTGAGGATACAGACTCATGTAGATTTGTTTGATATTTTCCGATAGTTTATACTCTTGTTTATACTTTCGATTTCCAAATGTAAAGATCGATTTATGGCTTCCCCAAACGCCCTGAAAGGCGAGATCCAGCGCATCCAAAAAGGGCTGGCCATCTACCAGGTTAACGCCTCCCCGTATTGGTACGCTCGCATCCGTGACCCCTCTACCAAACGGCATATTGTCAGGTCGACCAAGGAAACGTCACAGCTAAAAGCACGCAAGGTTGCTGAGGAATTATTTCTAAGCGTCATTCGCAATAGCCCCCTTGCAGTGCCGAAAGACCGAACATTTGGATATTTCGCCGACGAACTGACCTCCCTAGAAAAGCTAAAGGGAGAACGAGGCGAGCTCCACAAACGCCTATGGGCGAATACGAGCTTTTATCTTCACCACAAGGTTTGGGGGGTCACGCAACGTTTCGACAAGGTCGAAATCGGTACGATCACCACGACCGACTACATTGGCTATCTGGAATGGGTTCGCACGAAAGACAATGCACTTAAGCCAGCTACGATGAACCACCTGTCGAGTGCATTCTCGAAGGTCTTAAAACTGGCACGGGACCGAGGAGCGATCGTCACCGTTCCCGATCTTCCACGGACCTCCCGACAGGATAATCCCCGGCCGTATTTCCGTTTCTATCCATTGGTCGCAAAGGAAGACGACGAATACAAGAAGCTTCTCGATACTGCCAAACAAATGGCTAACGAAGAGGTTCGTGTCAGGGAAACGATCGTAACCGAAGAACTTCACGACATGATCATGTTCTTGGTTCACTCATTCGTTCGCCCGATCGAAACAGAATTCTATGCTCTCAAACATAAGCACGTCAGCATCATTGATGATCCTCGGGGTTTGCTATTGACAATCGCAGATGGAAAAACAGGATTTCGACTGTCAAACACAATGCCTGCTGCCGTCACAGTTTATGAGAAGATCAAGAAGCGAAATCCAGATATGTCGAGACCTGAGGATTACCTGTTCTTTCCGCAATATAAGAACCGAAGCAGTGCAAAACGCATTGCCCAGCGACTGTTCAACGCTCTGCTTAAGCGATGCACGTTAAAGGAAAATCCGATTTTCGAATACAAGCACTCATTGTATTCACTACGTCATACAGCAATTTGCATGCGGCTGACGCTTAGCAAGGGTCGTGTGAATATTTACAGCCTTGCAAAGAATGCAGGGACAAGCGTCAACCAGATTGAACGCTTCTATGCCCGTAATCTGCCACTGTCCGCTGAACTCGTTCGCAACCTGCAGAGCTTCGGGGCAAGCAGCTGAACGTTGACCCACATCGGCGCATGGCAAAGATCGACTTCACCTTCAAATGCTCTGACTGCGGCACCAAACTCACGAAAACTATGACCAGACCAGAGCAGCGACACTAGCCGTCGCCCTTAGTCACCGTGATGTTCTCTTGCTGGAGTAGGCGGCGATCTAAGCCGCCCTAGTATTTCCCATCACTTGATTTGCACGTGAGTAACATCCGACACCGACTCCTCGCAGAGGTCTCTCGATTGTTCGGTCAGCGCTCGCAGCTGTGTTTGGAAAAAGTCCGTCTGGATACGCAAAACGTCTTTGAGGTCCTTCGCACGCAACAGCTTGTCAGAAAGCTCAAAGCTCGCAGCAACGCTCCGCTCTACGCAAGCTCGAAATGCTGTTGTCCGATCCGTCGTACCCAACGGCGAATCCGATATTGCTTTTTCTACAAACTGAAAATAATTGTCAATCTCCCGATGAGCTTGTTCAACGTTGTTGATCATCATTGAAAGCGTGACATCCGACGATTTCTCAATGTCGATCATGGTCATCCTCCCATGTGAGCGGGACGCATTCATCCGAAGTCCAAAGGTAACTCTCTGTCGCTGTTTAAGCAGCAAGATTTGTTCGTGTTTGCATCACATCATTGGGTTTCATTGCGATAGCGATTGTTACCGATTGTTAATGCGGTGATCAGGATTTCGTACCGTGAACTATTGCAAACTGTTGTCCATAATTGCGCATTCACGAGCACGTCCGACGATCTAGATCAAGACGGCAACCGCAAAACACTGTGAGAATTTAGACTCGCATGCGTGTGTTCAGCAAACGAGAAGCTGTAGTTTGGGCAGTGGGCTTTTTGGCAGCTCTCACTCTCACTATTTGGCTAGCGTTGAAGGCGGTGGATTATTTTTTTCCAGAGGACGAGGACAACCTCGTTGTTGAAACCTTAGCCCTGCAGCTTCAAATGACTGACTGAGCACGACGAACCCAAGCTTGGCGATATTGCGATGCGTCACTTGCGGCTAGCTGAAATATCCGTCACGCAATTGTATTTGCAGCGATCATCATGGCGAGTTGCCCATAGCGAAAAAACCATCAAAGCAATAATACTCACAATGAACTTTTTTAAGGTATCGTCCGACATCCCGTCTGAGATCTCACGGCCACAGCAACGTGGCTAAAAACTATACGCAGTATAGTTCATTTGCTGTGAGGTAATTCACACGCCCAAAATTTCCTAGCCGCTCCCACCGCTCAACCACTCACAGCAGGTCAGCGCTTCGGTTTATTGGGTTATCAACACTCTTGCTAAGAACGCAGGCACGATCGTAAACCAAATCGAACGCTTAGAAACCCACCACTATCCGCCGAACTAGTTCGCAATCTTCAAAGTTTTGGAGCAAGCGATTGAGCGTCTTTTTCTCTGCGAGCCCTGGCTGCTATCGGCTCAGGCGTATCGACTACGCCGACTGTGTTGGCTTAGGCGGCTGAGCAGTTCGTGGGTGACGATCGTGAAGAAAAATTGCTAAACGGTTCCGAATAGCAGGATCAATTGGTACAGCTGTTTCGAAAAGCTTCTCTTGGACTTCACGGGGTAGTTCGGGCCAGAGCTGAAGTGCTGCATGGCCCAACAATCGTTCGAACTCCGATAGGCTTTTGCTCATATTCTCCTCATTCCGGGATCCTTCGCCAATTGGCCGCAGATTATTCGGACTTTGACTTCAACATGATGAGGGCGCCGACAATCCACTACGCTTCGTCTCGAACCTTTGGCAAATCATTTACCCGCACGAGACCATTTTGGCTCGTAAATGTTAGCGTTTGATCGCCGCTTTGCGCTTGGGCCACACCGAAGATTAGATGATTACCCGTATCGTAAACTTCGACGTGCCCACCATCATCGATAACAAGTCGTCGTGGGAATACTGCATACCTAAGGTCATTTTGTACGCCGACTGAACTTGGTTTCCCAAGATGAGCTGGCCACCAATTTGCCCCTCGGTTCACCGCCCGATAGCTGGCCTCGACGGTTTGGCGGTCACGGCCAAAAGCACCTGATTGAGTTTGAGCGACGTAAGCCGCCAATTCGGTGCAGATTGAAGCGAGTTTCGATTTCAAGTCGTTGTTGAACATGTCCCCTACCATGGTCATTCCAGGCGACCATTGTGACATTCCTCCAAAGTCAGAATGGCTGAACTGAGCCATGCTACCCCCGCCTGAACGAAGTGCCTGGAGGATCGTGCGAATGGCGTCCGGTGAAACCGAGTGCCGGCTCGAGAGGCGAGAAACGAGGACGTCTTCGTTTGTTTGTGACGACATGGCTTTTCCAGTTGAGGACGAACCTGCTCTTCAAAATATTAAGGCCATACGGGCGTTACACCGCATGGCCTTAATTGGGACTGCCGTGGGTTCGGTACCGTCACCACTCAGCTAATGCTAAAATGGAAGGGGCGTTCCGAACGCTCCTAAATATTTAGGGGCTTTTCCGCTGCAAGGGAACCCTTGGAGCTTTCCCGGGTTTGATGGGAGGCAAGTATTATGGAGGCTAACATGGGCTTTGGTAGAGGCGCTTTGCTTTGGTTGATTGGTATCCCGCTTCCGATCATCCTCATTCTAGCGTTGTTCATGCACCACTAGAATGTCCCTTCAACGGCTCGGAAACTCTCCGAGCCGTTTAGACGATTGTTTGCGAAATGCCGACGCTCCTGGAGATATTCGATGTTCATTTCCTTTGTATTGCTGGCGGCCGAATCGAGCAACGTAATGGCGATGCGAACAATGAAGTTGATGACCGGAGACGGCGCTGCGATGGACGAAGCCCGACTAATGATTAGTGAAAAGGTAGATGCAGCGTTCGAAGCCGCAACGAGTTTGATGACCGGTGCCTCTGGCGACGAAATAATTCATCGATATCGGCATCATGTTGCAGTAAATGCGAAAAGGCTTGGCAATCGCTAATCGAACCAGTGCTTGTGCGGGTATGAATCACTGCGCACGTGCGAACTGCAGACGCTCCTGGAGACCTGACATGCGCTGCGCCAAACATCCGCCAATTCGCAATAAGATTGATTCGTCTGATCCCGGTCAGGTTCGAGCCTGGAAAAGGCGATTGGGACTTTCCACGAGTGATCTTCAAAGGATAATCGAAAAGGTAGGCAACTCGATCTCTGCTGTCACTAAAGAAATTGAACTTGAAAGAATGCCTGCGAAAAGTCCGCCGGTGGCAGACCCCGAACAACCGGCCGCCCCAGATTCAGGCTGAGCAATACGAGTGCGGTCCAAGCGTTGTGTAGCGGAGAATAGTTGCAAACGCTTCAATTCGGACGCCATCCACCAATCAAACCTGTTTGTGATGATGGTAGTAGAGCGTCGCCGCAAGTATCCCGGACGCAATCACGTACAAAATCATAAGATCAATGTTCGGGTGTCCTTCCACCAAAGCAAACATCTTCATTCGCTCCTTGGTTGGTGCGGCTTCTTCTTCCCCTCGGGCGAGCCCTAACAGCTGAAATTTAGACCTGAGCCGGATGCTCCGATAGTCTACTTTGTGCGGACGACAAGAGGGAAACGCCCCTATTTGCCAACAAACAAAGAAGCGCCTGTTTTCCAGTAACAGCCGATCCTGATCGATCGGTGGACAGTCAAAGTGAAGGGGTGTTGGGTGAACACTGAAAGAATCGAGTGCTGATGTTTCCTTCAGCAACTTCGATGGTCGAAGCGTCAACAATCTTCAACGTGAAAAACGGTCTTTTGAACAAGAGCGACCAGCGCTTGCCAAGCAATTCTGTGATTCGAAAGCGGCCGTCCGTTGCGCTCTGGACAGATTGGACTGTTCTTTCGGCATGATAATCTCCCCGCAGCTCAAATCGTTTGTTGTCGGAAAAGATCATTAGACGTGGAAACGGCTGAGATGAGACGGCATCGATACCGATCTTTTTGAGAATAAAACACGCCCCGTTCGTCGAACCGGGAAAGCGATCGTCTCTTGCGAGCCATACGCCGCTGACCGGGTAGGTCGCTGCCGAAGCTGCACAAGAAAACAACGAAATGGCAATGGCAAGCCACACCCGGTTGACGAAACCGGATCGAATGCTGAATTTGAAATTGGTTATGTGGATCATAGGGGTTGCCGGTTTCTTGCAGCGAAATTAGCATTTAGGACTCGAGGAGTTCGGTTCAGAAGCAAAACCAAGTTGTGAACCGACTGGGTTTTGTAGAAACGACGACAGACGGCGAGGCCAGGCTATCAATGCACTAATGCTGCGGATGACTTTGACACGACCGGTTGCTTCACTTCGACTTTCGTCCAGGCCGAGTGATTCGACCAGAGGATCTCATCTGGCGGTTGTAGTTTGCCGGTGTAGGTCTTGTCGTCCGGGAAGGTCACCGTGATGTCGGAGCTATCAACAATCATCCCACTGGCTGTTGGGCGCTGATAGGCGGACATATCAACCGAGATAAAGGGGCTGTTGACCGAGATCACTGGCCCAGGGATTCCACCGCTTGCCCACTTACCGTTGAGATCGATGCGAGTTTTGATCGCAATAAGATTTTGCCATGTTTGAAGAATCGCCTCGAAATGGGGGATACCGATGAAGGCCAATTCGTCAGTAACACCCTGAGCACGGGATTGCTGGGCGGCTGCCAGAGCCGCCGCTTCGTGGCCCGAGGGCTGCTCACACGGATTGGCTCCCTGCTGCGCATCAAAGAATGCCAAAACTTGCCCCCGCTCTTCGTGAAAGTAACCGTCTATCACGGTAACTTCTCTGAAAGGTGCGCCTGCCGGAGGTCCTCCTGGCCCATGGATCGGTTGGTGGACCGCACAATGGACGGTGTGACTCTTTTCGTTTACGGTATGCGCCGCATCGACAGTACTCTTGATGGTGTTAATCATGTTAGCGAGTAGGATGACCATGGAGCTGATGTTATCGATGATGACATTGCGGGGTTCCCTCACTTTCAGAGGCTCGGAAGCAAGCACGAAAATCCTGACCGAGGCCGCCTTCACCAAGCCGGGAAGGAAGAACAACATATCGGCAAACGAGCTAAGACCGAGTTCGTTGAAGAATTGAAATCCTGCGATGGATTCAGTCTCAGCGGTCTCTAATGCGTTGTTGTCACCGTTGCTCAGAAAGGCCTGGATTCTATCGGTAGCGACGTCAGAGCTGGAAAGAGCTAAGGCCATACCGTCCCTATTTACCGTGTCGACAATAATCTGAGTTTGCTGCTGGATCAGATCACCTAGCTGGGCAAAATCAGTGTCCAGAGTTTGCTGCAACTTGTTAATCGCATCCAGGATTGTGGCGTTGTCCGGCTGCTGCTCAGATTCGACGAAGGAATAGATCCCCAAGGCGCTCGAAAGAATGCCGGAGCAGTTTGCGACCACTCCGATGAGTTGCAACTCGTCACTATTGCTAATCGATTGCGCAAAAGTTGCCATGTGTGCCTCCTCTGCTGGCCCAAGGTCAATTGCCGCCGCTCAGCAAACACCTGATGGTCACAACTGACTGTAAGACACTTCACAGATCAACCCGATTTGATCAGGGCCATCGGGCGCTCCCGCAGCGTGAATTCCGTGAGAGCATTTGATCGGAAGCGACTGGACGTCGAGAATGGGCTACAGTCAAAGTGAGGGGCTGTTGGGTGAACACTGAAAGAATCGAGTGCTGATGTTTCCTTCAGCAACTTCGATGGTGGAAGCGTCAACAATCTTCAGCGTGAAAAACGGTCTTTTGAACAAAGGCGACCAGCGCTTGCCAAGTGATTCTGTGATTCGAAAGCGGCCGTCCGTTGCGCTCTGGACAGATTGGACTGTTCTTTCCGCAGGATAATTTCCCCGCACCTCAAATCGCCTGTTGTCGGAAAAGATCATTAGACGTGGTAGGTCTCTGCCGAAGCCGCACAAGAAAACAACGAAATGGCTATGGCGAGGCAAACCCGGTTTATGAAACCGGATCGCATCCAGAATATGAAATGGGTCACGTGGATCATAGGGGTTGCCCGCCTTCGATCGACAACACGCATACTGGAGCGGCTGCATTTGTGGGGTACCGACGAAGAAATCGATGGAGAGTTCAATTCGGTCTGTCGAACGATCTGGGGCTACACGCTGGACGATTTCGACGACGACCGAGCTCGAGAAAAAGTCCTCGTAGTCATTCATGACGATTCCTGGTGTTTTTATACGTCATTGGTTCAATTCGTGGATCATCGCTTAGGCTATTATGATACCATTTGTTCTGATGACCACGCCATTCGTCCGTAAGGCCGTTGATGCGCTAAAGAATGACGCTCCCCGAATTTGAAATAAAACGATGCGAAAAATTGGTCGCCGAGTTCATTGAACGGCGTCGACCACCTCTACGTCTCCGTAAGGACGTTGATCTTGCTTTTCGGATCAAAGCGCAGAGCGTCGAGATATTTGAAATTCGTCCGAGTTGGACGGCAAGAGGCAAGCCAATAGAACGTCCCATCGCAAAGGCGACCTACAACAAGAGCAACCACAGTTGGAAGATTTTTTGGCAACGAGCTGATCTAAAATGGCATCGATATGACCCACTCCCTGAAGTCGACGCTATCGAGGATTTCCTCCTGATCGTCGAAGAAGATGATCACGCTTGTTTCTTCGGCTAGCCGTGCAGCTTCAGATGCCCACCACTCAACCACGCACAGCAGGCAGGTCAGCGCTTCGGTCTATTAGGTTGGCAAGATTGTTTGGATCGCCGCAGCGTATGCCCGTGCCTACACGGTCGGATGTTTAACAACGCTATCTTGCGCCACATATACGATTGTCAACATTCGCTCGAACAGGATAGAGCGGGATTTTTTGGGCAAGATATTGAAAGCGGCTTCGATGAACGGCGCCACCAATTCACTTCCATTAGCCTTCCACAAGCACCAGCAGCATTCCATGAACCTTTTTTCCGCCGCATCGCCACCACGCTTTAAGATCGGTAAAAGTTCTTTCAGCGTCAGCCCTAATGATCGACTAAGCTCTGCCTCTACTGCATTAACCCCCGTACCATTTCTAATAAGGACCATAGCATAATCCTCCCGGTATCGACGGCAATCAGACTGCGTGAGCTGGACCGCTCTGATTACGTAGCCGAAATGCAACATTCTTAACAGTCTGAGCGTGAAACAATCGTTCGTGTCCGAACTCCTCGTTCGTTCAACGTACGAGCTATTTCAGAGTACGACTTTTCTAAACCTATCGACCAGATTGCTTCTCTAATCGAGCCAGCAAATCCGTCTGCTTGCTGCTTATTAATCAAAGCTAATCTGGCTCCATTGGCACCAAGTATTCGACCTCGCTTCTTCGCTTCAGCCAGAGCTGCCTTCGTACGTTCGGAGATTAATCGCCTCTCCTCCTGCGCAAGTGCCGCAAAGGTATGCAATTGAAACTCTGAAGCATTTGGTATTTCAGCACAGCAAAGAGATATACCCTCATCCATGATCCTTGCGATGAAGCTAACTCGCCTCGAAAATCGATCCAGCCTCGCAATTAGCAGCGTTGCCTTTTTCGCTTTGGCAAACGCAAGAGCCTTGTTTAGTCCCGATCTGTCGTCCTTTCGTCCCGATTGGACATCGACAAATTCTTGCAGAATGCGGCCGGTTGCCAACACAAAAGCATCAAGCTTCGACCTCTGAGCAGCAAGCCCCAAGCCAGATTTGCCCTGCTTCTCCGTCGAAACTCGATAATAGGCGACGTAGTCGACCATAGTTGCCACATCCGGTGTGCATCATGACGCTGACTGAGCGTCCCCTGACCGCACCGAGAAGACAACTGGCAAAATGAACGACAGAAACTGCACAGATACTTGCACGATACGGGCGGCAGTCGGTTTCGCTGCTTAAAACGTAAACGTTCGTTTGCGTTGGACGAATATCCGAAAAGGGTCGATTTGGCTCAACGGATTCTGATGCCTGAAAGCATAAATAGCTTTGATAGAAATCATCTTTACGAGAAAGGCAGTTTTATCGAATGCATCACGATGATAGGAAGATAAGAAACGCTGTGGTCAAATACTTCAATACGTGCCAATTCAACGATCCATGCGCTGTGACACTGACAATGAAGCAGAGAGTCGGGTCCATAGACCTCGACCCGATAGCTTGCTCACGCAACTTCAATCATTTCTCAAACAGGCTTAAGAAGGCCATCCTGCGAAATTCATTTACTCGATATGGCAATCGCATTCACATGATTCCTGTACTGGAGCGGAGTCACAGCCAACGGTACCATTATCACACGGTGATTGACCGAAGCGCTCATGTCACTCGAAACAATTTCAAAGGCATTGTCAGCGACTGCTGGAACCGTACGCTTTGGGGATATCGTGAGATACACTTCGAATTTGACAAGCCGGCTGGCTGGATCGGCTACATTACCAAGCTATCGCAGAAAGAAAACTATCCTGGCTCCATAGACTGGCAGAATTTACACCGTGATTGTTGAGTAAATACTCCCACCAACGCTGCCTTCACCTTTGATCTGACCGATGAGATTGGTTGCGTGGGCTGAGCTGGTCCCGCTTGTCTGAACAGAATCTCCGCGTCGATAAGTGGAGCCTCTGCCGGGGTTAGGCCGCCGCGCGGAGCGGCGGAAGGTTGAAGTAGGCTTGATCCGGGGTCATGTCGTCAAGACTCGAATGTGGACGTCGGTCGTTGTAAAAGTCGAGATACCGGCCAATCGAATGTCGTGCCTCGCCGACGCTTTCATAGGCCCGCAGATAGACCTCCTCGTATTTGACGCTGCGCCACAGCCGTTCGACGAACACGTTGTCGCGCCAAGCCCCTTTGCCGTCCATGCTGATGGCGATGCCGTTGCCGGCGAGCAAGCCGGTGAAGGCCGCGCCGGTGAACTGCGAGCCCTGATCGGTGTTGAAGATCTCCGGCTTGCCGTGACGAGCCAAAGCATCTTCCAGTGTCTCGACGCAGAACGCCGCCTCCATCGTGACCGACAGCCGCCACGACAGAACCCGGCGCGTCGCCCAGTCGAGCACGACGGCGAGATAGACGAAGCCGCGCGCCATCGGGATGTAGGTGATGTCCATGGCCCAGACCTGGTTCGGACGCGTGATCTCCATGCCGCGCAGCAGATACGGATAGATCTTGTGGCCGGGTTCGGGCTTGGTGGTGCGCGGACGGCGATAGAGCGCCTCTATCCCCATCCGCCGCATCAGCGTCTTCACATGCCGGCGGCCGATCTTGCACCCCTGCAAAGCCAGCAGACCTCGCAACATACGCGAACCGGCGAAGGGGAACTCCAGGTGCAGCCGATCCAGATGCCGCATGATGGCGAGGTCGGCGGACGACACTGGTCGCGGCAGATAATAAACGCTGCCGCGGCTGATCTTCAAAACTTCGGCCTGCCTGGTGATCGACAGATCATGTTCACGGTCGATCATCGCTTTGCGCTCAGCAATCCCGCCTTGGTGAGCGCTCCTTCTAAAAAACATTAGCTTGGCGCTGCGCGCCGCCTGTGGGAGCAGAAACGGGCTTGCGCTAGACTGCTCCTGGAAGGGAGCGGCCGTTACGATTTTGGTGGCATGTACCCCGTTAAAAAACATGGTCCATGGGTTGTTGCGCACTTGAGAGTGGTGACGCCATCCGGCGATCCCGTTTAGGAATCTGAGCAATAGCGCAGCCCAGCCCTTCCGCTGTCGTCAGCAGGAGGATTGGAGATGAATCGAAAAAGGACAAAATCCAAGTTAGACCGCGCGATGCCGATGGTCCACCCGAATGCGGCGGCCATCGACGTTGGGGCAACTATGCACATGGCTGCCGTAAGGACAGATCGTACGCCTGAGCCCGTACGCAGCTTCGGTACCTTTACGACCGATCTACATCGGCTGGTGAATTGGTTTAAGGAATGTGGCGTCGAGACGGTCGTTATGGAATCGACCAGCGTGTATTGGATTCCTATTTTCGAGCTCCTCGATGCCCGTGGCTTTACTGTGTTCCTTGTCAATGCGCGCGATGCCAAGCACGTGCCCGGACGTAAGACTGACGTCAGCGACGCGCAGTGGCTCCAGCGGCTTCATTCTTACGGCCTGCTGCGTGCCAGCTTTCGGCCCAAAGGCCAGATCGCCGAGCTGCGAGCATATGTGCGTCAGCGCGAGCGTCTGCTCGAATATGCGGCCTCACATATCCAGCATATGCAGAAGGCACTGACGGAGATGAATTTTCAGCTCCACCACGTCGTCGCCGACATCACCGGTGCGACTGGCCAACGGATCATCCGCGCTATCCTCGCCGGTGAGCACGACCCCAAAGCGCTGGCGCACTTGCGCGATTACCGGTGCCACGCCAGTGCTGAGACGATCGAGAAGGCGCTCACCGGCAGCTACCGCGCCGAGCACCTGTTTGCGCTCGAGCAGGCACTCGCCCTCTTCGACGCCTACCACGAGAAGGTGTCTGCTTGCGACGTGAGGATCGAAGCCGTCTTGAAGGAACTCAGCATCGGTCGCGGCCGTGGATCAGGTTCGTTGCCGTCGTCACGTCGGCGAACCGATCAAACGAACGCAATGGCCTTCGATGTCCGTGCGGCGCTCTTCGCGCTGCTCGGAAAGGACGTTACCCAAATCAACGGCCTCGGTCCTTACCTATCACTGAAGCTGATTGCTGAGTGCGGCGATGACCTCTCCGCCTGGCCCAGCGCAAAACACTTCACCTCCTGGCTATGCTTGGCGCCGAGCAATAAGATCTCCGGTGGGAAGGTGCTCTCGTCACGAACACGCCGCTCCGGGTGCCGGGCCGCGGCGCTTCTGCGGCTCGCTGCCGTAACCGTTGGACGGACCGACACCGCCCTGGGCGCGTTCTACAGGCGGCTCTCGGCGCGCATCGGCAAAGCCAAGGCGGTGACCGCCACGGCGCGCAAGATCGCAGTGCTGTTCTATAATGCCGTCCGACATGGGATGGAGTATGTAGATCCTGGTGCGTCGTTCTATGAGACACGCTATCGCGCGCGGGTAGTGGACAATCTGCATCGGCGCGCGAAGGCATTCGGGTTTGTTCTACAGCCCGCGGAGCCAACATCAAGCGTCGCCGTTTCTTAGGAATTATTCTCCAGCGTCAGCTCCCCGATCTTGGCGTGCAGCGACTTCACATCGACGGCTGGCGTCGCCGGCGCTGCGCTCCCCGTGCCAAAAACCCCGGAAGCGCCTCCCTCCAACTGCGCCTTCCATGCCGTAATCTGATTGGGGTGGACGTCGAAATGCTCGGCCAGTTGAGCTATCGTTCGGTCGCCCTTGACGGCGGCAAGCGCCACCTTTGCCTTAAAGGCCGGGGTATGGTTCCGGCGCGGTCGTCTGTTCATGGTCTCTCCTGTTCGCGGCGACTATCGCCGTTGTCAGGCAGAAATTCCACTTATCGACCTGTTCAAATTTGCGGAGCCGGCTCTGGCAATCTTTAATCTCAGATATTTGTCCAAAGGATGGAAGGGACGAAGACACAATAAATACCGAGAGGAGATATTATATGGATACAAACCCAATTGTTGATGAAGCAATGCTGGTCAATTTCCGAGCACCAAAATCCGTTATTGAAACGCTAGATCAGCTATCAAGATTTCATCATCGGACTAGAACGTCGATATTGCTGGACCTGATCAACGGTTGGATCAACGAAAAGACCTATGACATTCCATTAAAGGCTCGACAGTTAAAAGACCTAAGATCTGCGCTAAATTCCCACGAACAATCCACTGGTGCAAGTCGGCCGTCGATGGACACCGGTCTGATTAAAATAACGTCTAGAAACGGTTCTGAGCCAATGCCAATGCCATTCTTTTCGAGCCGATCGAAATAGCACTTTCTGAAAATTCGTGTTTCTGCTACGCTGCATCCAGATAAGGAATTCCTAACATGGAGGACGGTCAACAAGCCGCAATTTTGTTTGAATCTTTCGCCACTTGCAGCTCATCGGTCTCGGATCGTTGAGCTTGCTCGATAGGACTGACGGGAACTGAATTGGTGGAAGTCGAACAGTTCGGAGCAACGCAAACGATATTTTCCAGCGAAGCGTACTTATAGGGCCTCTGTGCATTCTTTATAACCAGTCGGACTTCTTTGGTCACCAATGAGAACATGTCGTCGATGGAAATCGACTTTTGCATATTTCGCAGCAACGCTTGAGTAAAAGGGCTATGTTTTCCGCTACCGTCGTCAGCAACAGACCCGGCGTCGGTAGCGTATGCGATAAAGATACCTCCTCCAGGCTTCTGATCGAAATTCGAGCTCAAAGCCGGAGCAAGTCCGGCGGGTGAGCTACCTCGCCCTTTGACAATATTCTTGAACAGCACCGGGTTGTCACGGCAAGCGTCAAGAAACACTATCTTGGTGTTCGAACTTATGCTGTTGACGAGATCATCCACCTTTAAAGCAGAGAACTGAATATCAACTTCTGTGCGAGGAATATCCATATCGGTAGGCAGCAAGTAATTGTTGCCATTCACCTGCGCTCCATGTCCCGCATAAAAAACCAGCGCTACATCCGCTTTTTCTAAATCGCTCGCAAATTGCCGGACCTCTTTTCTAATGCCTTGCTCAGTACCATCTATCAGCAAACGGACGTTATATCCCATTGCCTCGACCATTTCGGCGACGGCTCTGGCATCATTTGCTGGGTTTGGAAGTTTCGGTAAACTTGAGTAACGGCTGTTCCCGATTACAAGCGCAATTCGAGACTCAGGAGGAACAGCAGGCTTATTGACGGCGCTGGGAGACGGTGCAATTGGCTTCGAGACGTCCGCAGTGAGGCTCGCAGACGGATCAGCTTTAGGTGGCTGCAAAAGTCCAGAAAATGCAGTGACAACGTCTGCGGTCAATTGACTTATAGCGACGTTGAAGTGCCCAAAAGTGATCTTACCATTGTATAACTCTGCAACCTTTGCGTCTTGACTACGCTGGATCGCTTCTAGCTTGCCTCTGATTTGCGGAGGCAGCATCGCAAAAGCCGGTTCATACTCTTTTCTACATTGATCAAGCGTCTTTGAATGCTTTCCTGATCATAGCGGGTCCGCCATTCGCTAAGGTTGAGTACTTAGCACACTTACCGCTTGGTGGGTCAATCAACCAAACGTACTCGTTCCAAGATTCCTGGCGGTTTTCGAACCAGTTGTTATATCGCTTTCGTCGTTGGCACATCGCTCTTGGTTATTTCACAGCTAATGCTTTTCGAACATTCGCTTGAGAAATTCCGAACTGTCTCGCTATCCGTGACGGTGTAACTCCCGCCTTGAAAGCAGCCCGAACGGCATTCAGTTTGCCCGTTGATAACGTGACTTCAGCAACGTTGATTTGCTTTCCGCTAGTAGTCTTTTCGGTCGATCGACGCTTCTGCACCGTTTCGGTTGGACTAGACGGTTGCGCTGAACCCCCTGTTTGCAACAGCGACTTGCCTCGCCCTTTAGCTTCCTTGAGAGCAACCTCAATTAGCTGCATCAGCTCATCATCATTCAGTTGTTTAACAGCAAGATCGAGATTTTCTGGCAGAACGTGTCGCTGCGAAGCGGAAGGGACCGTTGCCGTTCTGTCAGAGCCACTCTTTATCGACGCTGCAGAAGCTTCTCGAACCGTATCGGTCGAGAATGGGTCGGGCTTCGTTTGCTGAGTGCTTTCACGTCCCATTAGGCAATGATGCCGCTGCAGACCTCAGGTGGCAATTCAAAGACCACATCGTCCCCAGGTCAGCGCTGCAGCTGCCTACAGAGCAGACCATCAACCGCAATCCAATTGCGAAGAAGCCATTTTCGGGGGCACAAATCCGTCCCTCTAAAAGTTTATACCTGTTTATACTTTTTTTGAGATAAAAATCCCGAAATGAAAAATCCCGCTAACTTATTGAGTTAACGGGATTAATCTGGTTGCGGGGATAGGATTTGAACCTATGACCTTCAGGTTATGAGCCTGACGAGCTACCGGGCTGCTCCACCCCGCGATAAGCCATTGCGCGCCTTGAAAGAAAACCGCTGACGGAAACGGTTCCGAACTGGCGCCGAGAAGGTGCCGATCGATCCCGTCTTAAAGGCTTCCTGAGAAGGCAACCCCGGGCCAAAGCCTTAAGGGGTGCGGGCGGTATGTACCAACGCAAACCTGCTTTGGAAAGGGCCGAGGCAGCGTTTTTTCCGGTTTTATGACAGCCGGATCATGCCAAAACCCCTCAAAACGAGCCCTCTTGCCAGAAGTTTCACGATGGCCCAGCCTCGGCTCAACCAGCAATCGGGTACCGCCATGGTGGCAACCCGGAAACGACAAGAGCAGGGGGAAACGCGCGTGACCGATATATTCGATTTCGTCGTGGTGGGTGGCGGCTCCGGCGGCTGCGCTGTGGCGGGGCGTCTTTCGGAAGACCCGAAGACATCGGTGGCGCTGCTGGATGCCGGCGGCAGATGCGACAATTGGGTGGTGACCACGCCGGGCGCGCTGGTGCTTATGCTCGCAGGCGGAGTCAACAACTGGGCGTTCGACACGGTGCCGCAGCCGGGCCTGCAGGGGCGCATCGGCTATCAGCCGCGCGGCAAGGGCCTCGGAGGCTCGTCCGCCATCAACGCCATGGTCTATATCCGCGGCCACAGACGCGACTACGACCAGTGGGCATCGCTCGGCAATCAGGGGTGGTCCTACGCCGACGTGCTGCCCTATTTCAAACGATCGGAAGACAATTCCGAACTCGGCGGCGAGTATCACGGCAAGGGCGGCCCGCTCCGCGTCTCAGGATCGCGCTCCGACAATCCGGTGCGGGAAACGTTTCTGCAGGCCGCGCGCGAGGCGCAATTCCGAATCCGCGAGGATTTCAACGCCGAGGACCAGGAAGGCCTCGGCAGCTACCAGGTGACGCAGCACGACGGCGAGCGCTGGAGCGCGGCGCGTGGTTACATTCACCCTTACATGGGATCGCGCACGAATTTGCACGTCGAGACCAAGGCGCATGCGACAAGAATCCTGTTCGAGGGCAAGCGCGCGGTCGGCGTCGAATACCGGCAGGGCAAGGAGGCAAGGCAGATTCGCGTCCGCCGTGAGGTGATCCTTTCCTCCGGCGCGTTCCAGTCGCCGCAATTACTGATGCTTTCCGGCGTCGGCGAAAGTGACGCGTTGGCAAAACACGGGATCGCGAGCGTGCATCATCTGCCCGGCGTCGGACAAAACCTGCAGGATCATCCGGATTTTGTGTTCGGCTTCACCTCCGACGCGCCGTACTTCGCCGGCCTGTCGCTCAGTGGCATCGCGCGAATCTTCAAGGGAATTGCGCAATACCGGCGCGAACGGCGCGGACCGATGACATCGAACATCGCCGAATGCGGCGGCTTCCTCAAAACCCGCCCCGACCTCGATGTTCCCGATATCCAGCTGCATTTCTGCATGGCGATGGTGGCCGATCACGGCCGCAAGCCGCGCTGGGGCACCGGCTTCTCATGCCACGTCTGCCTGTTGCGCCCCAAAAGTCTCGGCAGCGTCTGGCTGCAAAGCGCCGATCCGTTTGCCGCGCCCGCGATCGATCCGAATTTCCTCGGCGAGGAAGCCGACCTCGACGCCATGGTCGCGGGTTTCAAGATGACTAAACGGCTGCTTGACGCACCCGCGCTCAAGGCGCTGCAAACCTCCGATGTCTTCACCGCAGGCGTCGAGAGCGATGCCGATATCCGGAAAACCCTGCGCCAATACGTCGACACCGTCTATCACCCGGTCGGGACCTGCAAGATGGGCGTCAATGACCCCATGGCCGTGGTCGATCCGAAACTGAAAGTCCACGGGCTCGAAGGCTTGCGCGTGGTCGATGCCTCGATCATGCCGACATTGATCGGCGGCAACACCAATGCGCCGACCATCATGATCGGCGAGAAGGCCGCCGACATGATCAAGGCCGAGATGCGGGCAAATTGACTGCTGTCATTGCGAGGAGCGCACGCGACGAGGTAATCCGGCAGTCATTCCGGGGCACGCGGGAGCGCGAACTGCGATGTGCAATTGCACATCGCAGAATCTCGAGATTCCGGGTTCGATGCTCCTGCATCGCCCCGGAATGACGGCTAAGCCGTCAATTCCGCAAAAACCCGCCGTCGACCGTCACGACGCTGCCGGTCATGTAGCGCGAGGCGCTCGAGGCCAAGAGCAGGATCGCGCCGTCGAGGTCGGATTCGGCACCGACCCGGCGCTGCGGAATCCGTTTTGTCAGTTTCTCGCCCGCGGGCGTCGCCCAGAATTCGTGATTAATTTCGGTGTCGATGTAGCCCGGCGCCAGCGCATTGACGCGGATGCGGTTGGGCGCAAGCTCCAGCGCCATCGCTTTCGTCGCCTGCACGATGCCCGCCTTCGAGATCGCGTAAGGAGCGAGGAATTTCATCGCGGCAGTGCCGAGCACGGAGGCGACGTTGACGATGTTGCCGTCCTGCTTGCCCGCGATCATCCGCCGCGCCATCTCGGTCGCGAGGAAATACGCGCCCTTGAGATTGGCGTTGATGACGGCGTCCCAGTCCGCCTGTCTGGTCGGTCGAGAGCTTCTCGATGGCAATGCCGGCATTGTTGATCAGCACGCTGATCGGCCCAAGCGCCGCTTCCGCGGCATCGACGGCCTTGCCGATCGAGGCGATATCGGTGACGTCCAATTGCACGGCCGCGGCGCGGCCGCCCTTGCTCCTGATCTCTTGTTCCAGGCTTTTGAGCTTCGCGGTCTGGCGCGCCGCCAGCACGACGGCCGCGCCATGCGCGGCCAGGACGCGCGCGAATTGCCGCCCCAACCTTGGCTGGCGCCGGTGACGAGGATGGTTTCTTTACGAACGTCGAATAGATCGGACATGGCGGAAATCCTGAAGGTGTGTGCGCAACATTGATACAGACGATTTTAGCGATCGCAAATCCTGTTCATTGACCAAGCGCCGCCACCAAGAGCAGGCAAGGAATAATCAGTCATGAACCGCTTCGATATCGCCGTCTATGCCGGATTGGCCATTGCCGTTGTCACCGGTTTCAACACAGGCCTGTTGCGCAGCGCGATCACGATCCTCGGCTATTTGATCGCGGCGCCAATGGCGGTGTGGGCGATGTCGGCGATTGCGCCGCAAATCGGCGGCCCGGGCACCTCGCCGATAACCCAGAATTGGGGGCTGTTCTTTGGCGCCTATCTTGCGATCGGTATCGGGATTGCAAAGCTAATGCGCATCTCGCTCGACGAAACCATCGGATCGAAAGCCGGCATTGGCGATCGCCTCGGCGGCGCCGCGCTTGGCGCGGTGCGTGTTGGCCTGGTGGCGACCACGCTGGTGCTAATCTTCGATCAGCTCATACCCGGCGATCGCCAGCCGGCGTTCCTGAACGGCTCGCAGCTGCGGCCGTTGTTTTCGGCCGCCGGGCAACGTGGCTTCAAGTCGCTACCGCCGGATATCGCCGCCACCATCGACCGCCTCAAGCGAGAGCAGCGGATCTAACCTTCGGTCGCGCAACCGTCACCCTCCCAGATATGCAATTCGGTCCCTTATCAGGGCCGTCGAGGTTGGCTACACTGGCCGAACCTTAAAAAATCATCTGACGCAACGGGAGTGAAACAGTGGATCTTGGGATCAAAGGCCGCCGCGCCATCGTCTGCGCATCGAGCAAGGGATTGGGCCGCGCCTGCGCAATGGCGCTGGCCAACGAAGGCGTGCACGTCACGCTGACCGCGCGCGGTGCCGACACGCTGAAAAAGACCGCCGACGAAATACGCAAGGCCAATCCCGGCGTGACGGTGACGGAAATCGTCGGCGACATCACAACGCCGGCCGGCCGCGAAGCGGTGCTGAAGGCCTGTCCCAATCCGGACATTCTGGTCAACAATGCCGGCGGCCCGCCGCCCGGCGATTTCCGCAACTGGACCCGCGACGACTGGATCAAGGCGATCGACGCCAACATGCTGACCCCGATCGAGCTGATCAAGGCGACGGTGGACGGCATGATGGCGCGAAAATTCGGCCGTATCGTCAACATCACATCCGCTGCGGTAAAGGCGCCGATCGAGATACTGGGCCTTTCCAACGGCGCGCGTGCCGGGCTGACCGGCTTCGTTGCGGGCATCGCGCGCAAGACCGTGATCAACAACGTCACCATCAACGGCCTGTTGCCCGGACCGTTCGAGACCGACCGCTTGCGCGGCACGGCCAAGGCCGAAGCCGAGAAGCGTGGCATCACGCAGGATGAGATGCTGGCGGAACGCGCCAAGCTCAATCCCGCCGGGCGCTTCGGGCATCCTGATGAATTTGGCCAGGCCTGCGCGTTCCTGTGCGGCGCCAAGGCCGGCTTCATCACTGGGCAAAACATCCTGCTCGACGGCGGCGCGTATCCGGGAACGTTATGAGGGCGGTCTGGTACGAGCGCGCAGGACCTGCGGCTGACGTCCTGACCTTCGGCGAGATGCCAACGCCTACGGCCGGTCCCGGCGAAGTCCGCGTCCGGCTGGAGGCTTCGGGCGTCAATCCGGCCGATGTCGGCCGCCGCGGCGGCGCCTATCGCGCAATGGAATTTCCGCGCGTGATCCCGAACAGCGACGGCGCCGGCATCATCGATCAGGTCGGTAACGGCGTCACGAGGCTGAAGCTTGGCCAGCGCGTCTGGCTGTTCAACGGCCAGCGCAACGGCCGCGCCTTCGGCACAGCGGCCGAATATATCGCGCTATCAGAACATCTGGTGACTCCCTTGCCGGACAGTCTCTCATTCGCGCAAGGCGCCACGCTCGGCATTCCCGCCATGACGGCGTGGTGCTCGCTGTTCAGCGATGGGCCGATCGCGGGACAGACCGTGCTGGTCACCGGCGGCGCCGGCGCGGTCGGTCACTACGCGGTACAATTCGCCAAATGGGGCGGCGCCAAGGTGATCGCGACCGTCAGCTCGGCCGCCAAAGCCGAGCAGGCGCGGCTTGCCGGCGCCGATCTCGTCATCAACTACAAGACGGAGGACGTCGTGGCGAGGGCGCTGGCCTTCACCAATCAGCTCGGGGTGAACCGCGTGGCCGATGTCGATTTCGGCGGCAACATCGCAACCACGTTGAAGTTGATGGCGATGAATTCCACCATCGCCGTTTACGCCACCAACGGCAACCGCACGCCCGTGGCGCCGATGCGCGAGTTGATGGAGCGATGCATCGCGCTGCGTACGCTGGTGCTGTTCGCGCTGCCACGGCATTTGCTTGCGGCGGCGCAGGCCGACATCACGAAATGGCTCACCGCGGGCAGGCGGCTCCACAATATCGCCGGGCAGTTTGCGCTGGCGGACACGGCGCAGGCGCATCTCGCGGTGGAGAAAGGCGACAAGCTCGGCACCGTGATCGTCGATTGTGCGCGCTAGAGCGTGATGACTTTTCTTCGAATCGTCATCCCGCTTCTCACTTTTTGTTTGAGCATGATCTCCGCGACAAACGCGTTGCGCGTTTGCTAGCTAAGGGAAAACCGGCACCCCCCATCGGGTCGTAGCCCGAGGGCATGCTTTGCCGGATCATGCTCTAAAAGCAAAAGCTAGCCGGAAACAAGAGAGCCGCCAGGCCGACGAGGTTTTGGCTCCCAACCAAAAATACCGAAAACAACCCCATGCAAGGTAGCAGGCAGTCGCCGGCATGGATGCTTTGAAAAGCAATTTGACACGTCGAGCAAATCAGCGGCACTCCTGCATCATCGCGCAATCTGCTAGGACTAGTTATTGGACGGGCGTGGTCCGCTCGTCGCTCCACGACAAGCCGAACGCGTCGAGACCCTCGGCAAGCAGGTCGCCGAGCATCGGCTCCCCAACAGATAGCTCGCGGTGCGGGCGGTGCGTCCCTCGGCGGCGTCACCCCGAAGCTCGTCCCATTCCTCGATGGTGCCGTCGCCACGGCCAAGCCGCATCAGGGCGACCAGATCGATCTGCTCGTCTTCGGTGAGCGCGTCGATGAAACCCGTGATCTCGCGCACCACGGGATCAGCACCGTTATCCTGCGAGCACGTCGATCATGCCATCGTCCGCACCGTTCGATCCGGAATCGGGATCGGCCGGGACATCCTTGGCGTCGAATTCCCGCGCCTTCTCGATCAAAAACCCAACTTTTTCGGGCGAAATCGTGAGTTCTGGCATCGCGCGCTCCTCGTGCAGCGGGTGGTCCTTTGATTCTAACATTCGCAAATGACACCTGCCGAAACGGAATGCGAATGTTAGAATCGGACCACGAGTTCCCGACAACGCAGCATGGCCCTGGATGATCCATTGCGTAGGACAGCGGAAATCAGCATCTTTCGGCTCAAGAAACGATAGATCTCGAAGAGGAAACGCCGGATGCGCTGGAAAGTAGGCAGGGTCAAGATCACGAAGGTGGCGGAATTGGAAACAGTCGGTAGCACAAAGTTCATCCTGCCGCTCGCGACCAATGAAGAAATCCGGAAATTGCCTTGGTTGATTGCCGATTTCGCCACCGAGGAAGGGCGCCTGAAGATGTCGATCCACTCGCTGGTGGTGGAGACGCCGTCGCATCGCATCGTCGTCGACACCGGGCTTGGCAATGACAAGCAAGGCCGCAATGTGCCGACCTGGAATGACCGCAACGGACCATTCCTGGAAACGCTGACCCAGGCCGGCTTCCCGCCCGACAGCATCGATACCGTGCTCTGCACGCATCTGCATGTCGATCATGTCGGCTGGAACACAAGGCTCGTCAGCGGCCGATGGGTGCCGACTTTTGCGAAGGCGCGCTACGTGTTCGGCAGGACCGAATATGAGCACTGGCGCGATCACAGCCGCGAACCGAGCCAAGCGGCAGTGTTCAACGATTCCGTGAAGCCGATCGTGGACGCCGGCAAGGCCGAGCTGATCCCGAGCGACCACAAGCTCTGCGAAGAAATCACCATGATCCCGACGCCCGGCCACAGCCCCGGCCATATGAGCATTCATATCAGGTCTGACAGCGAAGAAGGCTTGCTGACGGGGGACGTCGCCCATCACCCCTGCCAGATGGCGCATCTTGACTGGGCATCGACCGCCGATTCCGACCCGGCGCAATCGACGGCGACGCGGCGAAACTTGTTCTCGCGTTTCGCCGATACTCCGACGCTCGTGATCGGCGGGCATTTTTCCGCAGGCCATATCAAGCGCGACAGCGATGCCTTTAAATTCGTCGGTTAGGCATTACCCCGAAAGGTGGGGCCGGCTTTTTGGCATGGACCATGCCCAAACCGTTACCTGCAATCCCGCCGCGGCGGTTGAATTTTGGCCGGCGCTGTTCCATGAAGCGTGCAAGAAACCCGGTCAAAAACCCCCAAGGAGCGAGAACATGAAGCTTGTTCGTTACGGCGAGAAGGGTACGGAAAAGCCCGGCCTGATCGACAAATCCGGCCAATTGCGCGACCTCTCCGAGCACGTGAAGGACCTCGACGGCGTCGCCTACGCGCCGGCCTCGCTGAAGAAGCTGGCCGAGCTCGACACTTCCAAGCTTCCCGCCGTCAGCGGCAAGCCGCGGCTCGGCGCGCCCGTCACCGGCATCTCGAAATTCGTCGCCATCGGGTTGAACTATATCGATCACGCCAAGGAGACCGGAAATCCAATTCCGCCAGAACCGATCTTCTTCCTGAAGGCCAATACCAGTCTCTGCGGCCCGAACGACAATGTCGAAAAGCCACGCGAATCCAAAAAACTCGACTGGGAGGTCGAGATCGCCGCCATTATCAGCACCCGCGCCAAATACGTCTCCGAAGCCGATGCGCTCAACCACGTCGCCGGATATTGCGTCTGCAACGACGTCTCCGAGCGGTATTTCCAGCAGGAGCGCGGGGGGCAATGGACCAAGGGCAAATCGCATGACACCTTCGGGCCGGTCGGCCCGTGGCTCGTCACCAAAGATGAAATACCTGATGTACAAAAACTGTCGATGTGGCTCGACGTCAACGGAGAGCGCCGCCAGACCGGATCGACCTCGACCATGATCTTTTCCATGGCGAAGTGCATTTCCTATGTCTCGACGTTCCTCACCCTGCTGCCCGGCGACATTATCACTACCGGCACCCCGCCTGGCGTCGGCGCCGGCATGAAGCCACCGAAATTCCTCAATGTCGGCGACGTCGTCACGCTCGGCATCGAAGGGCTCGGCGAGCAGCGGCAGGAGATTGTTGCAGCGTGAGGTGACGTCGAACGCCTGCGCGCGTCATCGTCATTTGCGAGGAGCGTTAGCGACGACGCAATCCAGAGCGAAACCAAACTGGATTGCTTCGTCGCTAACGCTCCTCGCAATGACGGGAAATTCCATTTAAGTCTTTAGGGGCCCTAAAATGAAACTCACCTTCTCCCCAGCCTCGCCGTTTGCCCGCAAAGTGCGCATCGCGGCGATCGAGCTCGGCCTGATTGACAGCATCGAATTCGTGCCGACCACGGTCGTGCCGGGCACGCCTAACGATGAATATTCAAAGATCCATCCGCTGAAGAAACTGCCGGCCCTGATCCTCGACAATGGCGAGGTCCTCGTCGATTCCTACGTCATCGTCGAATATCTCGACGAGCTTGCCGGCGGCGGAAACCTCGTTCCGGCCTCCGGCGCTGTGCGCTGGAAGGTCAGAAGTGATCATTCTCTTCTGCAAGGCATGCTCGATTCCATGCTGCTGTGCCGCTACGAGAACGTGGTGCGGCCCGAGGCGCTCCGTTGGAAAGCGTGGTCCGACGATCACTGGAACCGGGCCTGGAAAGGCATGGCGCGCTTCGAACAGCAGACGGAGATGCTGTCGCGCCCGCTCGACATCTCGCAGATCGCGCTCACTTGCGTGCTCGGCTACGCCGATTTCCGTTTCGCCGATAGCGGCTGGCGCACAGCCTATCCGAAGCTTGACGCGTTCCATCAGCGGATGCTGAAACGGCCGTCGGTAAAGATCTCACAGCCGCCGCCGGCGTAGAATCCGATCGGAGACGGTAACGATGTTCGAGGCTAGTAGCCATCAACTCCAGCACCTCGGCTTCATCGCCGCCTTCACGCTGGCTTCCTGTGCGTTAGCTCAAGGTCAAACAAATTCGGCTTGTGGAATGCCTGTGACACTCGACGATGGCTGGACCGTAGCCTCACCCGAAAGCGTCGGCCTCGATGGCGCGCGCCTGTGCGGCATCGAGCAACGGCTGAAATTCACCGACTCCGACGTCCACGCCGTGCTTATCGCCTGTCACGGTAAACTGGTGTTCGAGCAGTATTTCGCAGGCCTCGATCAGCCCTGGGGACAACCGGAGGGCCCACACGATTTCGACGCGACCACCAGGCACGACATGCGGTCGGCTTCAAAGAGCATCGTCTCGCTGCTGGTCGGGATCGCGATCGATCGCAGGCTGATTGCAGGCGTCAACGAACCGGTCGTCAAATTCTTTCCGGAATACGCGGCGCTAAAGACGGCCGGCTGGGACAACGTCACACTCCATCATCTGCTGACCATGTCGTCGGGGATTCAATGGGACGAGACGCTTTCCTGGACCGATCCCAAAAACGATGAGCCTCATCTCGGCTATGAAGCCGATCCCGTTCACTACGTGCTGTCGAAGCCGATCGCAGCGGCTCCGGACACGGCGTGGGTCTACAACGGCGGCGGGACCGACCTGCTCGGCTCCATCCTGGAGCGCGTTTCGGGGAAATCGCTGGAGGCCTTCGCACGCGATTATTTGTTCAAGCCGCTTGATGTCACCGACTTCGAATGGAAGTCCTATCCGAAAAACGGGAAGATCGCGGCGGCGGCCGGCCTTCGGCTGCGGCCGCGCGACGCCGCCAAGATCGGCCAGCTGCTGCTGAACGATGGTGCCTGGAACGGCCGGCAAGTCATCCCGCCGGACTGGATCATGCAATCGGTCATCCCGCGTTTCCAGGCGACCGGCTATTTCGGCGGCCTGTTCTTCTACGGCTATCAGTGGTGGATGGGCCGCTCGCTAGCGGAGGGTAACGAAGTGAAGTGGGTGGCCGCCATGGGCTGGGGCGGCCAGCAAATCCTTGTCATCCCCGATCTCGATATCGTCATGATGACCACCTCCGGTCTGTTCGGAAGGCCGAAGGAGGGCATGGCGGCGCTCGATATCCTCGCAAACTCCGTCATCCCGTCCGTTCGCGACAAGCAATAAGGCGAAAATCCCAGTCAAGGAAGCAGTTCATGAGCCTCAAACTTACTGCCGGCGACCTCACCATTCATCGCATTATCGAGCAGGAAACCACGTTCCTGCCGGCGCTGGACCTGCTGCCCGGCCTGACGCCGGAACGGCTCGCGGAGAACAGGCCTTGGATGAAAAAGGCCGGTGCGATCGACGACAACGACGTGCTGATCCTGTGTTTCCAGTCCTACATCGTGAAGACGCCGCATCACACCATCCTGATCGATAGCTGCATCGGCAACGACAAGCCGCGGCCGCTGCGCCCGAAATGGAACATGAAGACCGACGACACCTATATGCGGGGGCTGAAGGCCGCCGGCTTTTCGGTCGGCGACATCGATTTCGTGATGTGCACGCATCTGCATGTCGATCATGTCGGATGGAACACCCGGCTGGAAAACGGACGCTGGGTGCCGACCTTTCCGAAGGCGCGCTACGTCTTCGCCAGAAGCGAGTTCGACTACTGGACCGAGCAAAACGCCAAGACGCCCGTGCCGCCGTTCGGTGACAGCGTCCTGCCGATCGTTGAAGCCGGGAAGGCCGAGATCGTGACCAACGACCACGGGATCGGCGACCACGCCCGCATCCTGCCGACGCCGGGCCATACGCCCGGCCACGTCGCCTTCACCTTCGGCAAGGCCAAGGATGTGGCGGTATTCTCCGGCGACCTCATGCATACCCGGCTGCAGACGCACTATCCTGAACTGTCACCGAAATTCGACGTCGATCCGGCGCAGGCCGCGACGACGCGGAAGAGTTTCCTCGAGCGCTATTGCGACACCGATACGCTGTGCTGCACGGCGCATTTCCCCTCGCCTTCGGCCGGCAAGATCCGCCGTTCGGACGTCGGATTTACCTGCGAGGCGGTGGGCTAGAATACTTCAGTCGAACAGGCTCGGCGTGTGATTGACGGCCGCGCCTTCGATCTCGAGCATCTTGAGTTTTGTCACGACGCCGCCATTGGCGGAGAACCCGCCCGGCTTGTTGCCCGCCGCGAGCACGCGATGGCAGGGCACCACGATCGGGCAAGGGTTGTGCCCAAGCGCCTGGCCGACGTCGCGCGACAGTTCCACGCCGCCAAGTTTTTTCGCGATATCGCCATAGGTCATGGTCTTGCCCGGCGGAATGGTGCGCGCGATGTCGTAGACGCCCCGGTTGAACTCCGGCACGCCGTCAAGATCGAGCGCGACACCCGAGAGGTCGTTCGGCTTGCCCGCAAGTAGTCCCTTGATCGCATCGATCGCGCTCTGCACCTCAGCCGTCGGCTCTGCTTCCGGAATATCGCCGTTGCGCTGGTGGATACGCTTGCGGGTCTTGTCCTCGCTGCCCATCGGCAGTTGCACGCCACTAATGCCGCGCCCGCCCCACACGATGCCGCAGGGTCCGATCGCGGTGTCGAATATTGCAAAGCTTTGTCCGGTCATGGCTTGCTCCAACTGTTCGAGCTTGATGCTGGATTCAAATCTAGACTTGGACAATGTTGCTATCCACCCGGATTCTGACGGAACCGGCGGCATCAACAGCTTGCCATATCAAGGGATTCAACGGCTACGACATGGCCTATCTCGAGGTCGGCCAAGGCGCCGCAGAGATATCGCGAGATCGAGCTGGATTTCTTGGCAGCTCGTTAAGTCCCATTCCGCCCGTTACCGGACCTCATGCCTTCAAAAGCGCCGCCGCGGAAGCCGCCCGTCGCGTGTTGCTGCGGATATGGAAGACGAGAAATCCGACGCATGCGATTTCGACCGCCATCGTGAAGATCGCGACCCAAATTTCCACCGACGGTTCCATTCCCTGCAACTGGAGCGCCGTCAGCACCCCATCGCTGATGACCGACACCAATAGCGCGGCTGCCGTTGCACTGCACAGCAGAGAGAAGCAGCGAAGCTGCCGTCGATAAGCCGGATAAAACGCGGCAGGGATCTCGCGGCTGAAGATATAGGCCAAGGCGCCGAGCCCGATAATGACCGACATCCAGAAGGCATAGCGATCGATCAAAATCACGAGACCGCGCAGCGCCTTCATGTCGTCGCTGATGCCCCACTGCGCCGCCGCGTACCATGCGACGCGGGCCTTCATGGCGACCAAGTCGCCGGCGATAACGAGAACCGCGGCGATGCCGGCTCTCCGGGTGCGCTGTGCCAGCGAGACCACCGCGAACTGGGCGGCAATGGCGCGGGCATCGCCAAAATTCGCGATGACGCGCTGCTGCACCTGACGCGTGTTCCCCGACGGTTCGGCCGCGACGGCTTCCCATAAATGATCCTCGACTTCCCGGCGCACGCATCGCGACAGAGATCGATCGAAATCGAGCTCGCGCGCCAGCAATTCAAGGTAATCGGGGATCATGCCGGGGTCTCGCGTGGGCGGCTTCCCCCGAGCAGACCTCCAATGGCGTCGGAAAATTGCTTCCAGACCGCGCGCCGCTCGACCAGCGCCCGGGTGCCGGTTCGGGTCAGGGTATAGACCCGACGCCGACGCCCGCTGTCGGCCGTGGTCCAGGTGCTCCTGAGCAGGCCCGCGTGCTCAAGCCGGTGCAGCGCCGGATAGATCGTGCCTTCCGGTAGATCGAACGCGCCGCCGCTGCGCCGTTTGATCTCCTCGATGATCGCATAGCCGTGAGCCGAGCCCGCCGCCGCCAGTGCGGCGAGCACGATCATGTCGAGGTGCCCCTTGAGCATTTCACCTTCCATGCCTTGTATTACTAGGCTTTGAAGCACAGACGGTCAAGCCGCGGGCTTGGCCGACGACGAGGAGGCCTTTACGAGCCGAACCGATCCGCCTATTTGGGCCGCCGCACCAAAGCCTGACCGTCGACGCCAAATCCGCCCTCCGCCGTTTCAAGGATCACGGCGAATGCCTTCCTGAGGGATCCGGCGGCAGCTTCAACACGTTGAGAACGACATCTGTCATGCCCTTGATCATGGCCGCCTTCTGCTCAAGGGTGAGGGCGCCAACAGGAACTTGAAGTTCCACCCACGGTGCCCCGAAATTGCCGGACGGAACGGCGTCGGCGAGAGCCGGTGCGACACCGGCCGCGGCGCCGGCGGCGACGGCCGCGGTCATAAGGACAGCGCGCCGGTTCAATCCAGGGCTGTCGGGCAATTCCACGTCGCTGTTCGGGCTGTTGATCATACGCATGCTCCAATTTCACGGTGAGGGATCGTGACCGATGGTCAGGTTCGAGGCGCGTAGACGTTACCGGTGAAAGCCCAGTCGCCGGGTGGGACCTCATTGATCAGCACATAGGTCGGAAAATCCAGGGTGCGCTTTTCGACGCCGACGATGACCTCGTGAATCCCCTTGACGATCTCACGCCGCTGATCCGGCGTGAGGATGCCTTGTGGCACGTAAACCTTGGCGACCGGCATGCTTGGGCTCCTGCTGGTTGTTACCATACCTCGCCATAATATGCCTCGATATACTAGGTGTAAAGCGAATGGCCGCCGCCAACTGGGCAAGCGGTGCATTTCGTGAAATGATATGCGTCACTCCCCTCCCCCCGATCCATCGCGAGTCCCCATGCAGACCCTTCACGTCAACGGATACGACATGGCCTATCTCGAACTGGGATCGGGCCCACCGCTGGTCTGCGTGCATGGCACGCTTGGCGACTTCCGCACCTGGTCGCCGGTGATGGGGCCGTTGTCGCAAAGCTATCGCGTGATCTCGGTCAGCCTGCGGCACTTCTTTCCCGAACATTGGAACGGTGTCGGCGACGATTATCGGATGAGCCAGCATGTCGCCGACGTCATCGCCTTCATCGAGCAGATCGAGCCGAAGCCGGTCAACCTGATGGGGCATTCGCGCGGCGGGCACATTTCGTTTCGCGTCGCGGAAGCGCGGCCCGAATTGTTGCGCAAATTGATATTGGCCGAACCGGGCGGCGACCTTGATGCGACACTGGATCCTGCTGCAGCGCCTGTCGCACCCTCCGCGCTGGGCGCGCGCATCGCGGCGTCGGCCGAGAAGGTCAAGGCCGGCGATATCGAGGGCGCGCTGCAGGGCTTCTTCGACGGAATCGACGGCGACGGCGCCTGGGCGCGCCTGCCCGCAGCGGCGAAGCAGCAGTTGCGCGACAATGCCTTTACGCTGATCGGCCAGATCCATGAGAACCGCAAGCCCTACAGCAAAGCCGACGCGCAATCCATCAAACCACCGACGCTATTCATCGGCGGCGCCGAGACCAAGGGACAATTGCCCGCAATAACCCGCGCGCTTTCCCCACACGTTCTCGCAGCCCGGACCGCGATGATCCCGGGCGCCCGGCATTGGATGTTCGAGCAGGCGCCGCAGGAATTTTGCAAGATCGTGCTGGAGTTTTTGGCAGGGTGATTTTGGGACCAATGGGAGACCACCTGCCCCTGTAAGCGTCATCAGGCTCGCCTTGTGGCAGAAAACAGCACCGCCTGAAGCGGCATGTGTCCCGGATCGGCGCCGAATTCACGACGAAATTCGCGCCCCAGCGCCTCGACCACAAGTTCGGGCTCGACACCGCCTCGCGCCCGGATCTGGTCGATCAGCGGATTGCCCATGGATCGCCGCGCGCGCAAAATTCGCTACGTCAGGGATTTCTTTGTCCAGGCCAACGACGGCAGCGTCGATGCCGGTGAAGCCAGCCTCGATCAGGGACTCCTTGATAGGATCGATCTGATAGTAGGAGAATGGCACGTTGTAGAACTGAGGTGGATTGGCAGGAAAAAAGCTTCCCGCAACCTGATGGGAGAGCCGGCCGAACGGATTGTAGCGATGCGAGTCCCAGACGCTGAACAGGTAACGGCCGCCGGGGGCGAGCACGCGATAGACCTCGGAATAGGATTTGGCTTTGTCAGGGAAGAACATCACACCGAATTGGCACACGACGGCGTCGAAGCTTCGATCCGCGAATGGAAGCGCCGTTGCATCAGCCTGCCGGAACTCGACCTGCTCGCCGGCTCGAAATTTCGAGCGGGCAACGTCCAGCATCGGCGGATTGAGATCGGTTGCAGTCAGATGCGCGTCAGCCGGCAAGGCGTCGCGCAGCCTTCGCGTGACGATGCCGGTGCCGGCCGCCGTCTCCAGCACCCGCGCCGGATTGCCCGCGGCGACGCGCCGCGCGATGTCGGCGGCATAATCGACAAAGACCATCGGCCCCAGGCCCTGATCGTAGTACCGCGGTATGTTGCCGACGAAACCCGCTGCGTCGTCGCTCATGATAGACCTCCGGACTTTCGGCCGGTGCATAACGCAGCCGCGGGGGCCGGCTACCGTGTTCATGATCAACGGCGGCGCTTGACCGCACCCCATCCTCCCGCTAGCGTTCGAATTCTGAATTCCGTATTCCAAACTGGGCGCCCGGCATGATCCCGTTAGATCCGCTCCCCAACCTGATCGACCAGGTTTATGCGCGAATTCTGGAAGCAATTACCGAGCGCACGCTGCCGCCGGGGCATCGCATCCGGCAAAACGAACTGGCGGAAAAACTCGGCGTGTCGCGCCAGCCGGTTTCCCATGCGCTGCATCTGCTGCACCGGCAGGGTCTGGTCGCCGAGAGCGGCCGCCGCGGCTTTGAAGTCACTGGGCTCGATCCGCTGCGCATTCGCCAACTCTATGAGGTGCGCGGCGCGATTGACGCGCTCGCGGCCAAGCTCGCGGCGGGACGCGCCAAGACCGATGCCGCCGGGCGTGCGAAGCTCGAGGCCGCGCTGCGCGCCGGGCGCACGATCGACGAGAAAACGCCGCTGGCGCGGCTGATCGCGCTCGACGTCGAGTTTCACAGCGCGATCTATCGGCTTGCCGGCAATCCCGCGATCGAGGAAATGATCGCGCCGCAGTGGCCGCATATGCGCCGCTCGATGGCGACCGTGCTGGCCGAGCTCGATTATCGCGACAGCGCCTGGAGCGAGCACGCGGCGATCGCCGCGCATATTCTTGCAGGCCAAGCCAAGGCCGCCGAGGCGGCGGCCCTGGCGCATGCGCTGACCGCGGGACGAAAGACCGAAGAGCGACTGAGGGCGACCGACGAGGCGGCGTAATTGAGACGCCGTCATTCCGGGTTCGCGCTTCGCGCGCCCTGGAATGACAACTTAACAAGGAGGAAACGTCATGAAGCTGACCGAGCAGCAGATCGAATTTTTCAACCGCGAAGGCTGGCTGTTCCTTCCCGAGCTGTTCAGCCCAGAGGAGGTGGCCTTCCTGGCACGCGAGGCGGAGCACATCTACGACGCCAACCGTCCCGAGGTCTGGCGCGAGAAGAGCGGCGCACCGCGCACCGCGTTTGCCGCCCATCTCTACAACGAAGCGTTCGGCGTGCTCGGCGCGCATCCGCGCATGATCGACCCGATCGAGCAGATTTTTGGCGAAAAGCTCTACATGCATCAGTTCAAGATCAACGCCAAAGCCGCGTTCACCGGCGATGTCTGGCAATGGCACCAGGATTACGGCACCTGGAAGCGCGATGACGGCATGCTGGAGCCGCGCGCCATGAACATCGCGATCTTCCTCGACGAGGTGATGCCGATCAACGGCCCCTTGATGCTGGTGCCGAAGAGCCAGCATGCCGGCGACCTCAAGGCCTCGCACGACGTCGAGACCACCTCCTATCCCTTGTGGGCGCTGGACGAGGAAACTGTGACGCGGCTGGTAAAACAGGGCGGCATTGTCGCGCCGACCGGCAAGGCCGGGGGCATGCTGATGTTCCACGGCAATCTGGTGCACGGATCGTCCGGCAACATCACGCCCTACCCACGCAAGATCGTCTATCTGACGCTGAACGCGGTCTCGAACTATATCCGCAACCCCACGAGGCCGGACTATATCGCCCATCGCGATTTCACACCGATCCAGACCGTCGAGGATGACGCGCTGCTGCGGCTGGCGCGGGCGCATCGCGAGGCGGCGGAGTAGCCTTGATATATTGAGCTGTCATTCCGGGGCGACGCGCACGCGTCGAGCCCGGAATCCATAACCACCATCGGGAGTATGGATTCCGGGCTCGCGCCAAAGGGGCGCGCCCCGGAATGACAAAAAATGGGAAACCTACCCTCCATGAATCTTCATCGTCTCCTCGACGCCCGCCGCGCCGCCGGCAAACCGGTCCGCGTCGCGCTGATCGGCGCCGGCAAATTCGGCTCGATGTTCTTGTCGCAGGTGCCGCATACGCCGGGACTGGAAGTGCCCGTCATCGTCGATCTGGATCCTCAGCGGGCGAAAGATGCCTGCCGAACCGTCGGCTGGGAGGAAGCGCGGATCGCGGCAACTACCTTCACCGCCGTCCCGGATAAAGCAATGTCCGGCAATATCGAAGTGATCGTGGAAGCCACCGGCAATCCCGCGGTCGGCATCAAGCATGCGCGCGCGGCGATTGCGGCGGGCAGGCATATCGTCATGGTCAATGTCGAGGCCGACGTGCTGGCGGGACCGCTGCTTGCCGAAGAAGCGCGCCAGGCGGGCGTGGTCTATTCACTGGCCTATGGCGACCAGCCGGCATTGACGTCGGAGATGGTGGATTGGGCGCGCGCGACAGGATTTTGCGTGGTCGCCGCCGGAAAAGGCACCAAATATCTGCCGGCCTATCATGATGTGACGCCGGAAGGCGTCTGGCAGCATTACGGGCTGACCGCGGGCGAAGCGCAATCGGCCGGCATGAACCCGCAAATGTTCAATTCGTTTCTCGATGGCACCAAATCGGCGATTGAGATGGCGGCGATTGCCAATGCCGCCGGGTTGGACGTCCCCACCGACGGGCTGCTGTTTCCGCCCTGCGGTGTCGACGACCTGCCGCATGTGATGCGGCCGCGCGAGGCGGGCGGCGTGCTGGAGAAATCCGGCGTGGTGGAAGTGGTATCGTCGCTGGAGCGCGACGGCCGGCCGGTGTTTCGCGACCTGCGCTGGGGCGTCTTTGTCGTGCTCGAGGCGCCGAACGATTACGCCGCGGATTGCTTCAAGCAATATGGCCTGAAGACCGATGTCAGCGGGCGGTATGCGGCGATGTACAAGCCCTATCATCTGATTGGGCTCGAACTGAACATCTCGATCCTGTCGGCCGCGCTGCGCCATGAGCCGACCGGGCAGCCGCATGGCTTTCGCGGCGACGTCGCCGCCGTCGCCAAGCGGAACTTGCGCGCGGGCGAAATGCTCGACGGCGAAGGCGGCTATACGGTGTGGGGCAAATTGATGCCGGCGGCAGCAAGCCTGAAGGCCGGGGCGCTACCGATCGGGCTCGCACATCGCGTCAAATTGAAGAATGACGTCGCGCGCGGCGCGGTGGTGCGCTGGGTCGATGTCGAGGTCGACGCCGGCAACGAGACCATCAAGACGCGCCGGGCGATGGAGGCCGCGTTCGTGCTTGCTCCCGAAGGAAGATAGGGCCTTAGCCCCTCGAAGCCCTTATTCGACCATGCCCGACGCGATGGCCATCGCCCATCTCGGTCCGCCGTTTTCGAGGGCGCGGCCGGCGGCAGACGCCCAGTCATATTCCAGCGCAAGCATTTCCGCGCCCCATTTGCCGTTCCGCCTGGTGAGAACGGCGTAGCGGGCATGCGGAGAG
>CAVYLU010000027.1:197500-278498 GCA_963769365.1 uncultured Alphaproteobacteria bacterium
GTTCAGACAGAATTGCACGTGTTCCGCCTTACTCAAGGACACATCATCGCATTACCCGTACGGGGCTATCACCCTCTGAGGCCCTGCTTTCCTGACAGGTTCCGGTTGTCTTTGATGTGTCACTGGCCTGGTCCGCGTTCGCTCGCCACTACTAACGGAGTCTCTGTTGATGTCCTTTCCTCCAGGTACTTAGATGTTTCAGTTCCCTGGGTTCGCTTAAAACCTCCTATTTTATTCGGAGGTCTCATACCTTCACTTGATAACTGGAAATCCAAAACCTTCACGGCTTGGTCCCCGATCATTTCTGTTCGAACCCCAAGACACAAGGTCTTGGAGTTCCGGCTATCGAAGGTGGGTTTCCCCATTCGGAAATCCGTGGATCAAAGCTTCTTCGCAGCTCCCCACGGCTTATCGCAGCGTAGCACGTCCTTCATCGCCTCTCAGCGCCAAGGCATCCACCGAACACCCTTAAGGCACTTGATTGCTCTCATTATCAATGTCCACACACTCGGCAGAATGTATGTCCGCACACTTGCCTCAGAGATCGAAACCTCGACAGCGCGCACCCTCGATGAATGCTGATATGCGGCCGGACACTGATTAGAAAGACCAGCTTGCTTCGTAAGATCGAACCGATAGCGAGGCGGTCAAGCTTCGCTAACAGGATCATTTACAACTCGTCTCATCTTGCGATGAACCGAGCGCCGAAATGACCTGGAGATTGTGATGGGGCGCGCAATTGCTTGCACGATCCAACTCGGATCGATCTCCTCTTTACGATGTCAGAAATCCCGCATGCGCGTCCGTGAGGACGGCGCATGCGAAGTGATGTTTCGCGGACGTTTTTGGTTTGGCGATCGGTTCTCGTTGAACAGCCCGTCTTCGCTCTATGGGCTTCGACGCGGCAGCCTTCGCTACGTAAGGGCTTGCCGAGCCGTAGCTGCGCAGCCAGCGAAGTCTGGTGGAGCCAGACGGGATCGAACCGACGACCTCATGCTTGCAAAGCACGCGCTCTCCCAGCTGAGCTATGGCCCCGTACCAGAAGACGAATGCTTTCGTTGCGCCCGCCCGAATTTCGCTCGGCTTGCCGAGCCGTAGCTCGCGCTAACCAGCCCGCCTTCGCCCGTTGGGCTACGGCGCGGCAGCCTTCACTCGCTGCCGAGCAAAGTGGTGGGCCTGGGAAGACTTGAACTTCCGACCTCACGCTTATCAAGCGCGCGCTCTAACCAACTGAGCTACAAGCCCCTAACGCTTATCCTTCAAAAGAATCGGGAGCATGCGCGCGCTGACCGGCTCGCGCCGGATGCATCGCACAAGCGCTAAGCCCCTGGCGCGTGTTCGTCCGCGAAGAAAGAGAAACGAAGACGGCGAAATCCCGCCAATGGAGCTCAACAATCCTGAAACTGTTGGCCCCTGATGTTTCTAAAACGATCCGATAGATGAGCACAAAGCTCTTCTGAAGGATCATCCTTAGAAAGGAGGTGATCCAGCCGCAGGTTCCCCTACGGCTACCTTGTTACGACTTCACCCCAGTCGCTGACCCTACCGTGGCCGGCTGCCTCCTTGCGGTTAGCGCACCGTCTTCAGGTAAAACCAACTCCCATGGTGTGACGGGCGGTGTGTACAAGGCCCGGGAACGTATTCACCGTGGCGTGCTGATCCACGATTACTAGCGATTCCAACTTCATGGGCTCGAGTTGCAGAGCCCAATCCGAACTGAGACGGCTTTTTGAGATTTGCGAAGGGTTGCCCCTTAGCGTCCCATTGTCACCGCCATTGTAGCACGTGTGTAGCCCAGCCCGTAAGGGCCATGAGGACTTGACGTCATCCCCACCTTCCTCGCGGCTTATCACCGGCAGTCTCCTTAGAGTGCTCAACTAAATGGTAGCAACTAAGGACGGGGGTTGCGCTCGTTGCGGGACTTAACCCAACATCTCACGACACGAGCTGACGACAGCCATGCAGCACCTGTCTCCGGTCCAGCCGAACTGAAGAACTCCATCTCTGGAGTCCGCGACCGGGATGTCAAGGGCTGGTAAGGTTCTGCGCGTTGCGTCGAATTAAACCACATGCTCCACCGCTTGTGCGGGCCCCCGTCAATTCCTTTGAGTTTTAATCTTGCGACCGTACTCCCCAGGCGGAATGCTTAAAGCGTTAGCTGCGCCACTAGTGAGTAAACCCACTAACGGCTGGCATTCATCGTTTACGGCGTGGACTACCAGGGTATCTAATCCTGTTTGCTCCCCACGCTTTCGTGCCTCAGCGTCAGTATCGGGCCAGTGAGCCGCCTTCGCCACTGGTGTTCTTGCGAATATCTACGAATTTCACCTCTACACTCGCAGTTCCACTCACCTCTCCCGAACTCAAGATCCTCAGTATCAAAGGCAGTTCTGGAGTTGAGCTCCAGGATTTCACCCCTGACTTAAAGACCCGCCTACGCACCCTTTACGCCCAGTGATTCCGAGCAACGCTAGCCCCCTTCGTATTACCGCGGCTGCTGGCACGAAGTTAGCCGGGGCTTATTCTTGCGGTACCGTCATTATCTTCCCGCACAAAAGAGCTTTACAACCCTAGGGCCTTCATCACTCACGCGGCATGGCTGGATCAGGCTTGCGCCCATTGTCCAATATTCCCCACTGCTGCCTCCCGTAGGAGTTTGGGCCGTGTCTCAGTCCCAATGTGGCTGATCATCCTCTCAGACCAGCTACTGATCGTCGCCTTGGTGAGCCGTTACCTCACCAACTAGCTAATCAGACGCGGGCCAATCTTTCGGCGATAAATCTTTCCCCGTAAGGGCTTATCCGGTATTAGCACAAGTTTCCCTGTGTTGTTCCGAACCAAAAGGTATGTTCCCACGCGTTACTCACCCGTCTGCCGCTGACGTATTGCTACGCCCGCTCGACTTGCATGTGTTAAGCCTGCCGCCAGCGTTCGCTCTGAGCCAGGATCAAACTCTCAAGTTGGACTTGAAACTTTGAACCGGCTGATCACAACGTTTGACGAGGTCCCACCATATCTATCGCCCGCGATTCACATCGATGACGACGCGATCTCAATCAAGAGATCATGGTGTAACCTTATTCAAAACGTGTACCGCCGAAGTCTTTCGTCCAGCCTCGACCAATGAAAACCGAAGTTTCCAAGTAATCGAGACTCGCAAGGACTCCGCCGTCCACGTTTCTCTTTCTTCATCTTCACTTGTCAAACAGCCCGGGATCCGAGGACCCCTCTCCCCGTGAGGGAGTTCCGGAAGACTTCATTCGACGGCAAATGACAACCGATGGACATCGGCTGTTCATTCACTCATCTAAATGAGGAGCTTCACGGGCACGAAAACATGCCTTGGCCAAGGGCCAAGACAGCGCCGCGCTCAGTGGGCGGTTTATAAGCCCGCCCGATCGGCGTTGTCAACGGTTGTTGTCAACAAATCGTCGCAACATGCAGCAGAATCTCGCGACGCAAAGAAGTCTCGATTTTTGCGGACCTTGCGCCGTACTTGAGCCACAATCCTGCGACGTTCTGACGTGTAAATATGCATTGAATCGCGGGTTGCCAGTGGGGGCTGCCGGGATTCAAAGTCAGGGACAGGCGATCTCAAAATGAACTCATCGCCTTTTCCATACAGCCTGGAAACATCGAGAGATCTGCACAGCATCGTCGTTCGCGATTCCGGCCATTGTTTTGGCTTCTGATTTCCGGACACCATGCGGCACGCCATGTTCCCCGATCGCCCCCTTTAAGAGGGTGAAAGGTCAAGTCGGGAACGGCAAAGGTCTTGATCGTATGTTAATGGATCTTGGGGGGACGGTGGGTTGAACCAAAGGACGTCACGCGGGGGCGGCTACGGACGCGAGACCGGGATCATTGATCTCGGTCACGAGCCGCCGCTTTCCGTCGATGGCTCCGAAGCCGCGGTGATCGATCGCCGCCGCGTCTCCGTACAATGGTTTAGCGGCACCATCCTGACCGGTCTGTGCGGCGCGGCCCTCATCGGCGGCGCCGTTTTTGCGTCGCTCGACGGCGAGATGACCTTTGCCAGGGTGCCGGAACGGGTCGAGAGCGCGCTGCGCGGCGCGTTCGGCGCCAACGACCATACCGCCAGCCTGCGCAAGAGCGACCGCCTGCCGCCGCCGGGTGAATCGACCGCCGCGCGCAGCGTGGTTCGGGTGTCGACCGTCACCCGTGTCGGCAACCGCGACGTGATGCGGGTGCGGCCGTTCGTCCGCATCTCCGGCAATCTGTCGATGACGACGAGCGATCTTTCCGCCAAGATCCCGCCGTTCAATGCCCAGCGCATGCTGACCGACGTCGGTTCCACCGCGCCCGCCGCCACCGACGATCCGACCAACGCCGACGCCGCCGAACCCGATGCCGAGGTTTCGTTCGTCACCAAGGATCTCGCGGCGATCCTGCCCAAGGCGAAGGTCGCCGCCGTGGTCGCGCTCGACGAAGTCCTGATGCGGGTACGCGATGCCGCGAACTGGCACGGCAACGGCGGCGGCGTGCGTTACGCCGCGCTCGCCAACGCCGCGGCCGACGCCACCGGCGCGCAGACGGATATGAAACTGGCCTACGCCGCCGAGGGCGGCGCCTCCGATCCCTATGCCGGTTTTGAAACCCGCGTGGTTCCGGAAAACGTCACGCTGCTGCCGAAGACCAAGGAGCAGGTAACCGGCGGCAATCCCTCTGGCGAGCGCGTCCACGCGGTCAAGAAGGGCGACACCGTCACTTCGATCCTGCAGGATCAGGGCGCGACACAAGACGAGGCCAAGGCGATCGCAGCGACGCTTGGCGCCCGCGGCCGCGACGGCGGCTTGAAGGAAGGCGAGAAGCTGCGCATCCTGATGGCGCCCTCAGGCCCCGCTCCCGGCGCGCGGCTGCAGCCCTACCGCGTGATCGTCGCCAACGATTCCGCTGTCGAGGCTGTCGCCGCCCTGTCCGATCTCGGCAAATACGTCGCGGTCGACGTGCAGAGCATGAACACCGTCACCGACACCGCGGACAACAAGAGCAGCGAAGACGATGACGACGACGATGGCAGCGGCGTCCGGCTCTATCAGAGCATCTACGAGACCGCGATGCGCAACAAGGTGCCGGCGCCCGTCATCGAAGACATGATCCGGATCTATTCCTACGACGTCGACTTCCAGCGCAAGGTGCAGCCGGGCGATTCCTTCGACGTGTTCTATGCCGGCGACGACGAGGGCACCGCTGTCACCGAAAAGAACGAAGTGCTGTTTGCTTCGCTGACGGTCGGCGGCGAGACCAAGAAATATTACCGCTTCCAGACCCCCGACGATGCGGTCGTCGACTACTACGACGAGACCGGCAAGAGCGCGAAGAAGTTTCTGGTGCGCAAGCCCGTCAACAACGCGATCATGCGCTCTGGCTTCGGCGGACGCCGTCATCCGATCCTCGGTTACGTGAAGATGCACACCGGCGTCGACTGGGCCACCGCCTACGGCACGCCGATCTTCGCCTCTGGCAACGGCGTCATCGAGAAAGTCGGCTGGGAGGGCGGCTACGGCAAATATGTCCGCCTGAAACACAACAACGGTTACGAGACCGCTTACGGCCACATGTCGGCGTTCGCCAAGGGCATGGAAGTCGGCAAGCGGGTCCGCCAGGGCCAGGTGATCGGCTTCGTCGGATCGACCGGCATGTCGACCGGCGCCCACGTCCACTACGAAATCCTGGTCAACGGCCGCTTCGTCGATCCGATGCGCATCAAGCTGCCGCGCGGGCGCTCGCTCGAGGGCCCCGTCATGGCGGGCTTCGAGAAGGAACGCGACCGGCTCGATGCGCAGATGGCCGGCCGCGGCGGCGGCGCGCGCATCTCGGATGCCACCGGCGGTCCGCTGCAGGTCACCAACCGCTGACGCTTGGTGAATTTACGTAAAGCTTCGGCTGCGTATCGACGCTCCACGCTTCGCGGCGGGGGCCGACTGCGTTGATCCGGACGGAATCGGTCTACCTTTGAATTCCTATTGGAGTTCTGGTGTTCGTATTGCGGTGGTCGGAGTGGAGCCCGCTCCTCCCGCGATAAAATTCGTGCCACCTGATCCGAGCGGGGTCACCGGATTAGCGTTGGCGATGGATTGAAGCATTACACCTTCGATCGAATGGGGAAGGCAGATGTGATAATAGCTTTGGACCGCATAATAGGCCGATGCGGCACTGGTGATCTTGACTTGGCTGGAAACGACCGAATTTCGAAATACCTCCTGCAAGTCGCTGACCTTCTTCGCTACCAGCCCAGGCGCCTGGGTGAAAAGATAGCTTTGAAAATGGCATCGTTGAGCGCGATGGAGAGTCCGAATACGGCGGCCAGGATTGAAAGCGGCTTTTGCGCCGTGGTGGTTCCCGTCACGATCGCGGCAGCTGCCGTGCTCGCGGCCGCCAAAATAATATTGTCGTTCCGTCCCTTCTCTCGGCTCAGCCGGAACAGGTTATCCATATAGATTTCGCAGTCTTGGCGGCCGATGTTGAACCCCCGTTGGGCGATTTCAGCATAATCGGCGGGCAACAGCGGCCGGATTGGCGTTCCATCGCTCGCGATGAGGCCTGCGCTTCTTCCTAGATAGCTCAAGACGAGTGATTGATTTTGAACCTCTGTGGCAAAGCTCGCCGCCTGAATGGCCGGATCCGGCCCCCAGCGGCCGTTAAATCTAGCTTTGATCTCGTCACTGTTCGCGCAGCCCGCCGCCGCACCACCGATCAGGACGATTCCGACAACACTTCGGAATTTGACCAACATGCCACGCCCCCTTAACTCCTCGTTAAGGATTGTGGTGGCGAAGCTACAGATTGTTCAAGAAGATTCCACATCCAGAGAGTGAGAAACGTTCAGCGTGTTACTTTTAGACAGCACTCGCCTGGCGTGATGCATGGCGCGAGCGCACATTCCTCTGGAGAAACAGGCGCGCGCCTCCGCCTGGCGGAAAGATGCCGACATCGAAGGCTTCGCAATACCCATTAGTGCAGCTTGCGTTTCGGCGCGGGGGCCTCGAACTGCGCGATCTCGGCGGTCTGCGGCGCCTTGCCGTTGAAGGTGAGCACATTGCCTTGCGCCGAGATGACGACGCGGTCGCCGTCCTTAACGTCGCCGGCGAGGATCATCTCGGCCAGCGGGTCCTGCAGATTGCGCTGGATCACCCGCTTCAAGGGACGCGCGCCGTAGGCGGGATCCCAGCCTTTGGCGGCGAGCCAGTCGCGCGCCGCGGCATCGAGCGTGAGCACGATCTTGCGCTCCTCCAAAAGCTTCTGCAGGCGAGCGAACTGGATTTCGACGATCCGGCCCATCTCGCTCTTCTGCAAGCGATGGAACAGGATGATCTCGTCGACGCGGTTCAAGAACTCAGGCCTGAAATGCGCCCGCACCATGCCCATCACCTGCTCGCGCACCGCGGACGTGTCCTCGCCTTCCGGCTGGTTGACCAAAAATTCCGAGCCGAGATTCGAGGTCATGATGATCAGCGTGTTGCGGAAGTCGACGGTGCGGCCCTGACCGTCGGTCAGGCGGCCGTCGTCGAGCACCTGCAGCAGCACGTTGAAGACGTCGGGATGCGCCTTCTCGATCTCGTCGAACAGCACCACCTGATACGGCCGCCGCCGCACCGCTTCGGTGAGCGCGCCGCCCTCGTCATAGCCGACATAGCCGGGCGGCGCGCCGATCAGACGCGACACCGAGTGCTTCTCCATGTATTCGGACATGTCGAGGCGGACCATCGCGGTCTCGTCGTTGAACAGATATTCCGCCAAGGCTTTGGTCAGCTCGGTCTTGCCAACACCGGTCGGCCCTAGGAACATGAACGAGCCCATCGGGCGGTTCGGGTCCTGCAGACCGGCGCGCGACCGCCGCACGGCGGTTGCAACCGCATGCACGGCTTCAGCCTGGCCGACGACGCGCCGGCCGAGGCTGTCCTCCATCTTCAAGAGCTTGTCCTTCTCGCCCTCGAGCATCTTGTCGACGGGAACGCCGGTCCAGCGCGACACCACCTGCGCGATGTGATTGGCGGTGACGGCTTCCTCCATCATCTCGCCGGCGTTTTCGTTGGCCTCGATCTCGGCAAGCTTCTTCTCAAGCTCGGGGATCCTGCCATAGGCGAGTTCGCCCGCGCGTTGGAATTCACCGCGGCGCTGGGCATTGGCGAGTTCGATGCGCAAGGCATCGAGTTCGCTCTTGAGCTTCTGCGCGTTCGACAGCTTGTTCTTTTCCGCGCTCCAGCGCGCCGTCAGCGCCGCCGACTTCTCCTCGAGGTCGACAAGCTCCTTTTCCAGCGCCTGCAGGCGGCTCTTTGAGCCGGCGTCGCTTTCCTTCTTCAGCGCCTCCTGCTCGATCTTGAGCCGGATGATTTCCCGATCCATCGAATCCAGCTCTTCCGGCTTGGAATCGACCTGCATCTTCAGCCGCGCCGCGGCTTCATCCATCAGGTCGATGGCCTTGTCGGGCAGGAAGCGGTCGGTGATGTAACGGTTCGACAGCGTGGTCGCCGCGACGAGCGCGGAATCGGTGATGCGCACGCCATGATGCTGCTCGTATTTGTCCTTCAGCCCGCGCAGGATCGAAATGGTATCCTCGACCGAGGGCTCGTTGACATAGATCGGCTGGAAGCGCCGCGCCAGCGCGGCGTCCTTTTCGACATGTTTCTGATATTCATCGAGCGTGGTGGCGCCGATGCAATGCAGTTCGCCCCGCGCCAGCGCTGGTTTCAAGAGGTTGGACGCGTCCATCGCGCCGTCGGCCTTGCCGGCGCCGATCAGCGTATGCATCTCGTCGATGAACAGGATGATCGAACCTTCGGCGGAGGTGACCTCCTGCAGCACGGCTTTCAGTCGCTCCTCGAACTCACCGCGATATTTCGCGCCCGCAATCAGCGCGCCCAGATCGAGCGACAACAGCTTCTTGTCCTTGAGGCTCTCCGGCACGTCGCCATTGACGATGCGCAGCGCCAGCCCCTCGACGATCGCGGTCTTGCCGACGCCGGGCTCGCCGATCAGCACCGGATTGTTCTTGGTGCGGCGGGATAGAACTTGAATGGTGCGGCGGATCTCCTCGTCGCGCCCGATCACGGGGTCGAGCTTGCCGTCGCGCGCCGCCTGCGTGAGATCGCGGGAATATTTCTTCAGCGCGTCATAGGCGTTCTCCGCCGTCGCGCTATCGGCGGTACGGCCCTTGCGCAGGGCTTCGATCGCCGCATTCAGGTTCTGCGGCGTGACGCCGCCTTTGCTCAGGATTTTGCCCGCCTCGCTGGCCTTCTCGAGCGTCAGCCCCAGCAGCAGCCGTTCCACGGTGACAAAACTGTCGCCGGCCTTCTCGGCCGCCTTTTCCGCAGCGTCGAACGCGCGCGCCAGATCCGGCGCGAGATAAACCTGCCCGGCACCGCTGCCGGACACTTTCGGCAGCTTGTTGAGCGCCTCTTCCGTCGCTTTCAGGATTGCGCGGGAATTGCCCCCGGCGCGGTCGATCAGCCCGCCGGCGAGGCCCTCGCTGTCGTCCAGCAGGACTTTAAGCAGATGCAGCGACGAGAATTGCTGGTGTCCGTCGCGCACCGCCAGCGATTGCGCGGACTGGATGAAACCGCGCGCCCGCTCGGTGTATTTTTCAATATTCATCGTAATTTCCCTCAGCCTGCCGCCCTGCCCGGGGGCGCGATCAGCAAAAGCGGGCACCGGTTTTGCGTCCGATCGCGCCCCCAATTTAAGTTGGCGCGTGGTCTGATCGCGAAACCGCCCGCACTTTCACCGAGCGCGCGCGAAGCACAGCAACGGCATCTTCATTGGGTTTCCGCGCGGCCGCATTGACTTTCCTCAACCAGCCGGCGGGTCGGATCGGCCGACGGTTGTGCCGGCCTGCGGCAAATGTGGGAGCGGTTTGTCGAAACGGAAGAGGCCGCTTCACAAATTCGTGTGCGGTAGCGCGAGCGGGCGGAATCTCTTAATAAAATCGGATGTCTTTGATCCCATCCGCAGAGATCGTCGGCCTTTACCGCTACCCCGTCAAAGGCCTTTCCCCGGAGCCGCTGGCAAACGTCGCGCTCGCCGCCAGCGAGATGCTGCCTGCCGACCGCCGCTATGCCATCGAGAACGGGCCCAGCGGTTTTGACCCTGCCGCCCCGGCCTGGCTGGCGAAGCCGCATTTCCTGATGCTGATGCGGGACGAATGGCTGGCCGCCCTGCACACGCATTTCGAGGATGCGAACCACACCCTGACCATCCGCCGAAATGGCGAGATTTTGGCCCAGGGCGATCTGGAGACGCCTGAGGGGCGGGCCGCCATCGAGCACTTCTTTGCCAAGGCCTACGCCGGCGACATCAAGGGACCGCCAAAGATTCTCACAAGCCCCGGCCACCGATTTTCGGACGTCGCCCGAAAGGTCGTTTCGATCATCAATCTCGGCAGCCTCCGTGCGATCGAGAACATGGTCTACACGTCGGTCCATCCCTTGCGGTTTCGCGCCAACCTCTATGTCCGGGGATGGCCGGCCTGGCACGAGTTCGAGCTGCTCGGCGAGACCTTGGCGATTGGCGATGCGCGGCTGAAGGTCGTGAAACGGATCACCCGCTGCGCCGCCGTCAATGTCGACCCCGACACCGCCGCGCGCGACCTCGACATCCCACAGACGCTGATGCGCCGCCTGGGCCATTCCGACTGCGGCATCTATGCCGAGGTGATCGCCGGCGGCGAGATCGCCGTCGGCGACAAGATCGCGGATGAAGAGCCGGAGTTCTTGTAGGGTGGGCAGGGGCGCGTCAGCGCCGTCCCACCGTTGCATGCACCGCTCGAGATGGTGGGCACGCCTTCGCCTTCGCTTGTTGAGTTACCGCGAACTGGGATCGCTTTGCCCACCCTGCCATCTCATGCGTTCTCGTTCTCGCGGCACCAAATGCACGAGTTCTGCTTTAAATACTGTCCCTCGATAACAGAGGGCGCAGGGAAGCCGGGTGCTGGCTGCACCCGCAGCCTGGCGTGCATGTAAGAAAGCACACCAGTGTAGTCACTACAGGTTCAAACGGAGCGACCCGGCTTTCCTATGGTTTTAACGGCGTATAGCGCGCTCTCCCCGGTGTCCGGGCTCTTTAGCCACCGTCGCCTCGCCGGTCGACCCGAGCGAGACTTGATCCCAGCGTCGCGAGATCAGGACCACACGCCTTAGCCGTCCGCTGTGGCCATCGCTCGTCTGGCGCGACCCAAGCGTCCATCGCATCCCGCCTCAACGTCCGTGACGACGCGTCCGCCCCTCTTGCCGAGTTCGGGATAGCGGACAGTATGCACACTTTCTGATTTACGTAAAGCGTTTTTTCTGGTTTACAGAATTCATTTCAAATTGCTCGCATCCTGATCAAATGCGCTGATCGATTGCGCGCAGGCCGCCGTCAGATCGAGCTTCTCCATCAAGGAGATGATTTTATGCGGGAGGCCCCAGGATATGACTTCCGCTTTGCCCCTGAAAGCCGACTCAAGTCGGACATCGCGCTCGGTCGGAAAAGTGCCACACCGGAGATCGGCGATCACCGGTTTCAGCGCAACACCTTGCCAGGCCGCCGCGCGCAGGCTTCAATGGTGCAGAGGTATCATGGCAAAAAAACCGCCCACACACTCGATATTCGCTACGCTTGCCCTGCTGACCGCCGTCACTCTGATTGCGCTCGACGCTTCACCGGCGCGCGCCTACCAACGTTGCGACGACATAGCCAATCAGCTCAAAGACCACGTCGACGGCCTCAAAGTCGGCATCACCGCCGCCAACACCATCTATCTGTCTCACCGGCAAGCCATGGAACTCTCGTTGGGCTGTTCAGGTCGCAATTTTAAGAACGAACTTTATGCGAAGGCGGACAGCCGAAACCCAAAACCCGCCTTCCTCGACCTCGTCAGCAGCGCTGCCGCAATCATCTTTAGCTTGACGAAGGACGAAATCCTGACCGGCGCGACGCGCTGCATCAAGCGGATGGGGCTGCTGCGCGGCGATACTATAAAGATGCGCTATCGCCGCCTCGACTTTGAATGCGCCCGAACCAAGACCGAGGCGTCGATTGCGATCTCGCGCGGTACGGATGAGTGAGAAAGCGCGCGGTGTGGCCAATGCCCGAGTTGGGTCAATCGCGTCATTTTGGCTGTGTGCTGATCACTTCCGGTTTGCACCCAACTCCGAACATGCCGATGCACCTCAATAACTGACGCTATGCGCCAACTCGGAAGTCACAGCAGATGCGATCAAAACAAAAAGCCGCCCTAAGGCGGCGCTCGATTTCAAACCTCTCGGCAGACCAAACGGCCATCATCGCTGGCTTTGTCTCAGTCGAAAGGTCCATACCAGACCGGGACCCAACTAAAAGTGAGGGAACCATCCTTATTGACAACCTGTTTGCGTTTCAAAGTGCAATTTCGAAAGTCGCAATAGTTGTACATGAATCTCGTATAGTAGGGAGTATTAGGACAGTCATCTATCAAGCGTGTCTGTAGCGATAGCGCGAGAGCATAGTCCAAAACGATTTGAGGGCTCCCGTAATAACCCCAGGACGGTGGCGGGGGCGGGGCCGAAAGATATGCAGACTTCGCACCACCAGCGTTCGCAGCGGCGGCATTAGCTTTTGTTCCGTTTTTCCGACTCTAAAATCGGCGGCAACGGCACGAAGGCCACCTGCGAAAGGCGAGATTTCCGAAATGGGACCATTCGCTATAGGTCGCTTACCACTGGGCCAGACGCGAAGTCCGCTTTCGCCGAGCCGAGCAGTATGGCCATGCAGGACCAAGTGAATGCGACCGAGCTCAGATCAGATCGTGGGGCTATCTCGTCATTGCGAGCGCAGCGAAGCAATCCAGAGCCGCGAAGAAGGCTGGATTGCTTCCGCCTACGCGCAAGGGCTTCGGCGGACTCCAAGCCCGCCATAGCTCGCATAGCTAGCGACGGCGGGTCGTCGCTAGCTCCTCGCAATGACGGGTATCAGTTCGTCATCACGTAAGCGTAGATCCGGCCGCGCGAAACCGGCGCTTCCCGGACCCGGTTGCCGTTATTGCCGGAGATCATGATCGGATTGCCCTGGGCATCGATGCCGGTGATGATGCCGACATGGCCGCCGCCGCGTCGGCCCATTACCGCGATGGCACCGACCTGCGGGCCGGAGATACGCTGGCCATAATGCGCGAACGAGCTCGCCATGTCGGAGCCGGTGCCGCGATGGCCGGTGTGCTCCAGCACCATGTTCATGAAACGCGCGCACCACAGGCTGCCGCGACCGGTCGGATTGCCGCCGAGATAGTGGCGCGCTTCCATGACGAGGGTCGACGAGGCTCCCGACATCGCCGTTCCTCCTCCCGACCCATACGGCGTCCCGCTCGCTTGCGTATCCGCAAGCCGCCGCAACCGCGTCAGCGCCACGCTGCGCCCCACGCGCTGGCGGTACGCGACCTGTGGGTGAGACGCGACTTGCGGGTCCCAAGGCTGGGCAAAGAACTGCGGCTGAGCAAAGTATTGCGGCTGCGCAAAATGTCGCCGAACGTAATGGTACGCCATGTGCGCATGCGTGTAGCGATAAACGTGGTGACGCGACCTTGCTGAAGCGGGAGAAGCGGAAGCGGCGACAGCCGCGGAGAGAAGAGCCAGCCCGACAAGCGGCCGGCGGAACGCAGAGAAAGAGAACTCAAGCATACCAGATCCTTACATCAACACCCCCGTTCCCCGCCGGGCGTTTCGACGGCCGGCATCCGCGGTCCCGTAAAAAGTTGCGATGTGGCAAGAGCAAGATGCGATGCGGCAGTGCGAGATCAGTTTCGGGGTCATTCCGAGATGATTCCTTGACGATGGAACTCGGCTTGCGCCTCATTGCCGCCGCGAGCATTAACTGCGATTTTCTCGCAGCGGCTCACGAGAGGAATTTCAAAATGCCCCATGCCGTCACGAGCGACAATGTCCGCCTCTATTTCGAAGAGGCGGGCAGCGGAACGCCGATCATCTTCCTGCACGAATTCGCGGCCGACCACACCAATTGGGAGCCGCAGATGCGCTATTTCTCCCGCGGCCACCGCTGCATCGCCTATTCCGCGCGCGGCTATGCGCCGTCTGACGTGCCGCGATCCGCCGACGTCTACACCTACCAGCATTTCTACACCGACGCGCTCGCGGTGCTGGATCATCTCAATATCGCGAAAGCGCATTTTGTCGGCCTGTCGATGGGCTCCTATTCGTCGCTGCAGATCGGCCTGAACGCACCGGAGCGCGCGCGCTCGATGACGCTGGCCGCGGTCGGCTCGGGCTCGGAGCTCAGCAACCTCGAAGCCTTCCGCAAGCAGTGCCAGGCCAATGCCGAACTGTTCGAGACCATCGGCTCGGCGGAAGTCGCAAAGGTCACGCGCGAGGCGCCAAGCCGCATTTCATTCATGCTGAAGGACCCGCGCGGACACGCGGATTTCTACGCTGCGCTGGCGCGGCACGATTCCAAGGGCTCGGCCAACACCATGCGTGGCTTTCAGGGCGGCCGGCCCTCGATCTACACCCTGACCGAGACAATCAGGAAAGTGCCGACGCCGGCGCTGATCATTTGTGGCGATGAGGACGAGAATTGCATCGGGCCAAGCCTGTTCCTGAAACAGCATCTGCCGGCGTCGGGGCTGGCGATATTCCCGAAGGTCGGCCACGTGCTCAATCTGGAAGAGCCCGCGCTGTTCAACGAAATGGTCGAGCGCTTCATCGCACTGGTCGAAGCCGGCCGCTGGAGCGCGCGCGACCCGAGGTCGGTGGTCCAGACTTGAGCGTCATTCCGGGATGGTCCCAACGGGCCCGCGCAAAGCGCGGCCCGATGACAGGCTCCGGACCAGACCCGGAATCTCGAGATTCCGGGTTCGTTGCTTTCGCATCGCCCCGGAATGACGGTAGGTGTTACCGCCCCTTCCCCGCCCGGCTCAGCAAGAACACGCCCTGCTCGCCGAACATGTTCCAGAACCACCAGGGCAGATTGAGCCGCAGCGGCCGGCCATAGAGATCGAGCGCCACCGCGCGCTCCATCTTGACGTTGATCTCATCGCAAAGCTGCACGAAATCCTTGATGGTGCAGAAATGGATATTGGCGGTATCGTACCAGGTGGCCGGGAGGTTTTCGGTGCGCGGCATGTGGCCGCCGATCAACAGTTGCAGCCGCATCTTCCAGTAGCCGAAGTTCGGAAACGAGACGATGGCGCGCTGCCCGATCCGCAGCAGATTCTCCAGCACCACGCGCGGCTGCCGTGTCGCCTGCAGGGTCTGCGACAGGATCACATAATCGAAGGCGTCGTCGGGATAGTTGACGAGATCGGTATCGGCGTCGCCCTGCACCACCGCGAGCCCCTTGGCGACGCAGCGATTGACGCCCTCGCGCGACAGCTCGATGCCGCGGCCGTCGATGCCGCGGCTCTCGAGCAGTTGCAACAGATCGCCCTCGCCGCAGCCGACGTCGAGCACCCTTGAGCCGCGCTCGACCATCTCGGCGACCAGGAGATGATCGCTGCGATAATTCTCAGTGCGGTGCGGGGTTACGCCGGCAAGCGGCAGCGCCTGTTGCTGCATGCTCATGTCGGCGCCCCCGAGTTTTTGCCGAGGCCGCGCGCGGTCGCCGCCGATTGCAGGAACGCGCGCGAAATATCGAAGAACTCGGGCACATCCAGCAGGAAAGCGTCATGCCCGCGATCGGTCTCGATCTCCGCGAACGACACTCGCGCGCTCGAGGCGTTCAGGGCATGCACCAATGCCCGCGATTCCGAGGTCGGAAACAGCCAGTCGCTGGTGAACGACACCACGCAAAACCGCGCCTTGATGCCGCGAAACGCCCGCGCCAGCACGCCGTCGTGATCGGCGGCGATATCGAAATAATCCATCGCCCGCGTCAGATAGAGATAGCTGTTGGCGTCGAAGCGCTCGACAAAGGACGAGCCCTGGTAGCGCAGATAGCTCTCGACCTGGAAATCCGCGTCGAACGAAAATGTCGGCAGATCGCGATCCTGCATCCGCCGCCCGAACTTGCGGTGCAGCGCGGCGTCGGAGAGATAGGTGATATGCCCGGCCATCCGCGCGACGCCGAGGCCGCGGTGCGGAAGCGTACCCTGTTCGAAATAGCGTCCGCCGCGCCAGTCCGGATCGGCCATCACGGCCTGCCGGCCGAGTTCGTGAAACGCGATGTTCTGCGCGGAGTGGCGCGTGCTGCAGGCCACCGCCAGCACCGAGAACACGCGCTGCGGAAAAGCCGCAGTCCATTGCAGCGCCTGCATGCCGCCCATCGAGCCGCCGGTAACACACAGCAGCGTCTCGATGCCCAAACGGTCCAGCAGCATCGCCTGCGCCCGCACCATGTCGGGGATGGTGACGACAGGAAAATCCAGGCCCCATAATTTGCCGGTCACAGGATTGGTCGAAGCCGGCCCGGTCGAGCCCATGCAGCCGCCGATCACGTTCGAACAGATGATGAAGTATTTGTCGGTGTCGAACGGACGGCCGGGGCCGACCATGATTTCCCACCAGCCGGGCTTGCCGGTGACGGGGTGCACATTGGCGACGTGCTGATCGAGCGTCAGCGCGTGGCAGATCAGAATGGCGTTCGAACGATCGGCGTTGAGCTCGCCGTAAGTCTGGTAGGCGACCTGGAACGGCGAAAGATCGATGCCGCAATCGAGCTTCAACGGTTGATCCACGCCGAACTTCGCGACCGGCGACGTCGGATGGTCCGCCTCTTGCGCGCGTTCGTCGCTGTGGATCGCAGGACTTACTATCGGCCGTAGTTCTGTCATCTAAAGCACCGGCCTCCCCTCAAAGGGAGGATTTTCGAACAGAAATCAGGCCATAAAAAACCCGGCCTGAACAAAGGTTCGACCGGGATCACTTCTGTCCCCGGCCTGTTTAGCGAGTTGTTTAACGTGGCTGCAAGCCGGCCGGCTCAAATGACCACGGAACAAGACAAAGCTAGTCCGAAGCCGGCTTTTCGTCAAGGCAGGGCCATGGTTAACCGGGCAGCCAGCCCGCTTGGTGAGGGCTCTTGCGCCATCTCCAACCATGAGGGAGAACGGGCTTTCATCCTTCGAGACGCGGCCCGCGCCGCGCCTTCAGGATTTGCGTCAGGTCGTTCAACATGCCCAAGGCACCTCCCGCTCCGCCGTCGCTGCAAGAGCTACGCAAGGAGATCGACACCATCGACGAGCAGGTGCACCGCCTGCTGATGGCGCGCGGCGACATCATCGATCGCCTGATCCAGGTCAAACAGACCCAGGAAGTCGGGTCGGCGTTTCGCCCGGCGCGCGAAGCCGACATGATGCGGCGCCTGGTCGAGCGCCATCGCGGCATCCTGCCGCTCGACACCGTCGAGAGCATCTGGCGCGTCATCATCTCGACCTTCACCTATGTCCAGGCGCCGTTTTCGGTGCATGCCGACGTCTCGCTCGGCGAATCCGCGATGCGGGATTCGGCGCGGTTTCATTTCGGCTTCACCGTTCCCTATGTCTCGCATTTCAGCGCGCCTGCTGCGGTCGAGGCGGTCGCAAAGTCGAAGGGCGATCTCGCGCTGGTGTCGGCGACCTCGAGCCGCGCGCCCTGGTGGATCACGCTGGAGGGCGGTCGCGCGCCAAAAATCATCGCGCGTCTGCCGTTTGTCGAGCGCGCCGACCATCCGGCGGCGCTGCCGGTATTCGTGGTGTCGCGCGTCGCCGACAATGCGATGGTGACCGAGGTCGAGATGTGGAGCATGCGCGTGTCGGGCTGGAATGCGGAGATCGCGCGCGCGCTGTCGCCGCTGGCCGAAATCGTGGCCGTGCCGGATACCGCTTTCGACGGCGCGGCGCTTTTGGTATCGATTGCCGGCTCCAACCGCCTCGAAAAGATCAAGCTGGCGCTGATCGAGGCCGGCGCGTCGGTGCGTTCATCGGCTCTCGTCGGCAGCCATGCAACGCGCTATACGGTGCCCCTAAACGAGGTGGCCCGACCATAAGCCGCCCCCGCGATTCCGGAGCCAAAAATGTCACGCCCCATGCCGAACCCCGGCATTCTCGATATTGCGCCCTACAGGCCCGGCAAGAGCCCGGCGCCGCGGCCGGGCTCCAAGGTATTCAAGCTGTCGGCCAACGAGACGCCGTTCGGACCGTCGCCGAAGGCCATCGCGGCTTATCAAGCGGCGGCAGCACAGCTTCATGACTATCCGGAAGGCACCTCGCGCGTGCTGCGCGAGGCGATCGGCCGCGCCTTCGGGCTCGATCCCGACCGCATCATTTGCGGCGCCGGTTCCGACGAAATCCTCAACCTTTTGGCGCACACCTATCTCAGCCATGGCGACGAGGCGATCTCCACCACCCACGGCTTTCTGGTCTACCCGATCGCGACAAGAGCGAACGGCGCCAACAACGTGGTGGCGCCCGAGACCGAGTTCACCGCCGACGTCGACGCGATCCTTGAATCAGTCAGCCCTCGCACCAAGCTCGTATGGCTCGCCAATCCCAACAACCCGACCGGGACCTATCTGCCGTTCGACGAGGTCAAGCGGCTGCGCGCCGGCCTGCCGCCGCAGGTGCTGTTGGTGCTCGACGCCGCCTATTCCGACTACGTGTCGCGCAACGACTACGAGCGCGGTATCGAGCTGGTGGCGACCACGGACAACACCGTGATGACCCACACCTTCTCAAAAATCCACGGGCTCGCAGCCTTGCGGGTCGGCTGGATGTTCGGTCCGGCGCATATCGTTGACGCGGTCAATCGCATTCGCGGTCCCTTCAATGTCTCGACGCCAGCGATGCTCGCGGCGGTCGCGGCGCTCGAGGACAGCGCGCATCAAGAGATGTCGAAGGCGCACACCGAAAAATGGTGCAACTGGCTCACCGAAGAGATCGGCAAACTCGGGCTCAAGGTGACGCCGAGCGTGGCGAATTTCGTCCTGATCCACTTCCCGCTCGCGAAGGGCAGGACCTCGGCTGAAGCCGACGCGTTCCTCACCAAGCGTGGCCTGGTGCTGCGCGCGCTCCACAACTACCGCCTGCCGCACGCGCTGCGCATGACCATCGGCACCGAGGAGGCCAATCGCCTCGTGGTCGAGGGCTTGCGCGACTTCATGGCGGGCAAATGAGCACGTCGCCGCAATTCAAGAAGCTCGCGCTGATCGGCTTCGGCCTGATCGGCGGCTCGATCGCGCGCGCTGCCCGCGAGCAAGGACTGGCGGGCGAGATCGTCACCACCGCGCGTACGGCGCAGACCCGCGCGCGGGTCACCGAGCTCGGCATCGTCGATGCCGCGGTCGAGACCAATGCGGAAGCCGTCAAGGACGCCGACCTCGTGATCCTCTGCATTCCGGTCGGCGCCTGCGGCCCGGTCGCCCAGGAGATCGCGCCCCATCTTGCGCCGGGCGCCATCGTCTCCGATGTCGGCTCGGTCAAGGGCGCGGTGGTCAAGGACATGGCCCCGCATCTGCCGGCAACTACGCATTTCGTGCCGGCGCACCCGGTCGCCGGCACCGAGCATTCCGGTCCCGATTCCGGCTTTGCTGAGCTGTTCATCGACCGCTGGTGCATCCTGACGCCTCCGGAAGGAACCGATCCGAGCGCGGTCGAAAAACTGCGTGCATTCTGGGCGGCGCTCGGCGCCCGGGTCGAGATCATGACGCCTGACCATCACGATCTGGTGCTCGCGATCACCAGCCACCTGCCGCATCTCATCGCCTACACCATCGTCGGTACCGCCGACGAGCTCGGCCAGGTCACCTCGTCGGAAGTGATGAAGTTCTCCGCCGGCGGCTTTCGCGATTTCACCCGCATCGCGGCCTCCGATCCGACGATGTGGCGCGACGTCTTCCTCACCAACAAGGACGCCGTGCTGGAAATGCTCGGCACCTTCAATGAGGACCTCTCGAAGCTGACGCGCGCCATCCGCCGCGGCGACGGCGAGGCGCTGTTCGAGCACTTTGCCCGCACCCGCGCCATCCGCCGCGGCATCGTCGAGATCGGCCAGGATTCCGCCGCGCCCGACTTCGGCCGTCGGCACGCGCCACTGGGGAAGAAGCCGGAGTGAGCGCCTGCCATCCATCGTCATTGCGATGAGCGAAGCGACGAAGCAATCCATGGAGCGACAAGAAAGAATGGATTGCTTCGCTGGCGCTTGCAATGACGAGAGACACAACACGTCGTCCATCCGGCTTCTTCTTTGGTTAGGCAATGATCAGCTCCTTTCATTTCAGAACGGGTAGTAGCGGATCTGGCTCATGACGATGCTGTCGTCCGTCCTCGGCGCGCCGCCGACACCCACGAAGGCGAGGCGCTGATTGTAGGAATACTGCACCCCGGCTTTGACCGTGCCGTACGCACCCTGGTAGATCGTGTCGTAGAATCCGGCGGTGATCTGCCGGACTTCACGGGTATTGCCGTTACAGGTCGCGGCCGGGGAATTCTCGACGTTGCAGCCGGTGTTGTTGTAGAGCGGGTTGCCATAGCCGAACGGCACGGTGCCGACATTCGCGAACGCCGCGTCGGTTTTTTCCAATCCGGCGTAGCTGTAGATGTCGAGCGTCGGCAGTGTGTGCCAGATCAACCCCACCATCGCCGACGTGATCGTCAACGGCAGGATGGTGCCGTCCTGCGCGACCGTCGCATCCGGGAACGGACTTGAGGTGAAGCGGCCGAGCGCCCCATGGGCGCCGTAGACCTGCAGGTCCAGCGTCTTGGGAATAAGCTCGGCATTGATATGGCCGCCGAAAGAGCCGGTGTCGAAGGTGTGATTGGCGAAATTGAAACGATCGAAGAACTGGCGATAGAGTTCCCACGCCTCGATGTGCAAATGGTAAGGTCCGAGCCGCGGATCCCATGCCGCCTTCACCGTGACATCCGGGACCTGGTTCAAGCTGACATTGTTGGCGTTGTTGAAGAAGCTGCCGCCGGGACCGGTCAGGTTGACTAGAAGGTTCGGGTTCAGCACTCCCTGCGGTCCGACGGCAGGCGTGCCGACAGTCGGGGTGTTGCCGCCGAAAAACGACGTCTGGGGATTTTCGGCCGACGCCGCGATCTTGAACTCCGGCCCGATATCCTGCCAGACGCGAATGCCGGGCTGGCGCGCGGCAAGGAAGCCGGGAACGGATTCGAAATCGATCACGCCGGGCGCATCCACGCCGCGCGGATCGATACCGGCCTTGTTCGGGGCATTGAGCGACCATGATTGGCCGGCGAGTTATGAAACCCGATCGGTTCGATCGATCTCGAGCGACACATGCGTGGATTGAACGAGTTGGTCGCGACCGAATTGGCGGTCTGCGCCGCGCCCTCGAAGTCGATTTCGCCGTAACCCGCAAGATGCGTATCCGAGCCGACATTGCCCTCGGCCAGAACCGAGAAGCGGCTCTGGCGCGCCGAGAACCGCGATTCCGGCGTGAAGAAGTTCTTGCTCTGCGCAAACGGAATGAAGTTGTAGATCGACCCCGTATCGGACGCAAGATTGCGGGTCCGATAGATGTTGGTGAGGTCGACCCAGCCGCCGAAGGTCAGGGTGACGCCCTTGTAGCAGATCTTTCCGTCCGGACAGGCACTCATCCCGGCCTTATAGGGAAGCGGTGTCGGGCCGGTAGCGTTTGCCTGCGCTTCAAACCGCTTTTCTCGCTGTCCCTGAACCTCCACGCGCTGCTCGAGTTGCTTCAACTTGGCTTTGAGTAAACGAATTTCGGATGCCGTATCCTCTCCCGCGAAGGCCTGGCTTGCCGCAACGAGTGCCCCGCCGACAAGTACGCATTTGAGTAATTTCACTTGAACCTCCCGCCCAGGAGGAAGCTACTTCGCTTCCGCACATCGCACCTCGGTCAGGTGTGTGCGTGTTTCCCCGGGCAAGAGACTTGAGTTCGACCGCCGATATTCGCGCGCGTCGAATTTTTTCTCATCACGTTCTGCTCGCGATCATGTGTGGGAATTTTTTTGCGAAATCCTGATCGCGTCGCGATTGCGAGACGATGGACGACAAGAAAAAGGGGCTCGGCCGGGCATGGCTGAGCCCCGGTTTGGAGGTACGACAGAGAGATGGACTTTTGTTATCTCGTGGGGGCTAGCCCCTCAGTAACGCTTGGCGGGCGCGCGTACGGCGAGCGTCTTGTGCGGCCTCACGGCCATTTGCATGCCGGCGAAATCGCCGCCGCGCTGCGAAGCCATCGCGTCGGCCGGCCGCGAGGAGCCGGCATTCAGCACATCGGCGTTCGGATGATAGAAGGCGTAGTTGCCGGGCTCCTGGATCGCTTGCTGTGCGGCCACCGGCGTTGCCACTGCAGCGGCCAGGATGAGCGCCGCGCTGAAAAGTTTGAATGTCGTCATCGATCTTCTCCCTTGCACCGGCCGTGCAACCATGCCGACCGTCTGACAGCAAGAGTGAGATCTAGGCTGTTGCATTCCCGGCGCAGCGGGAAACGCCGATCACGCTTCGGCGATCAACGCGTTATCGAAGCGTTCTTAGAACAGCGGAGGGATCTGCGCCACCCGGAGCGGGCCGAGATAGACCGCGCCGTCGACAAAGCGCAGCGGGAAGGCCCGCGCCTTCTTGCCTTCCAGCACGGCTTCGCTGCCAAGCGAGTTGATCCCGGCGGCGACGCCGACATTGGCGTTCTGCTTGACGACCTTGCCGAGACCGGGAATCGCGCGGTCCAGCGCGCCGAACAGATTGTTGATGTCCTGCGTCTTGACCCCGGGCGCGACGCGATCGAGCGTCGCCTGCGGCACGCCCTCGTCCAGCATTTTTTCGATGCCGAGCGCGGGGATCACCTTTTCGATGCCGGCAACCGTCATCTGCAATTCGCCGTCGATGCGGCCCTGGGCGTTGAGACCGAGCGTGCCGACGGCTACCGCCAGCAGATCGCCCTGCTGGATCCGCGACTGCACGATCTCGACATGGCCGCCCGCGGCCTGCGCCTCGCGAAACCGCTGTGGCCAGGGTTTTGGCGAAAGATCTTTCAGGCCGCTCAGCATCATCCGAACATCGGCATTGAAGGGCTCGGCAAGCAGCGGATGCAACTCCTGAATGCTACCTTGCGCGATCTGCAAAACCGCCTCGACGACGGGATGATCCGATGGCGACCCGTCGGCAAGCCGGCTATGGATCTCGGTGTGTTTGGCGAGCGCCAACGCCGTCTGCGTCGCGCCGTTGACGCGGTCGATGGCGGGATCATCGAACACGATCGAGGCGCGCTGCGGAACGCCCGGCAATCCAACCACGCTGCTGCGGCCCTTGCTCCAATTCACGACAAGGGGCGCCGTGCCGCGATCTGAAATCGTCGCCGGCGCCTTAAACTCCGCGATCACCAGCTTCGGGTCATAGATCTGGGCGACGACGAGGATCTCGCCGAGCTTGGCCGTGATCGGCGCCTCGGCGCCCGCGGTCTGCGAAATCAGCGATACGCTAGCGCCATCGCAGCGGATTTCGAGGCGGAACGGGTAGCCTGCCACCGAACGTTTGGCGCAGTCGTAAACCCGGCCGGATTTGGCTTCGCGCGCCCGCCAAGCGTCGGCTTGGACATCGACCTGCGAGGCGGCATAGAACCAGAACGCGCTCCACGCGACGGCCGCGGCAAGAAGCAGGACGGGAGCGATGAAGAGGCGCCAAAGCGGGCGCCGGCGCGGCGCAAGCGTGATATCGGACATGCAGCCACCCCTTTGACCAGCAATTTTGTCAATTAAGGGGACATGCTAGCTGTAATCAAGTTAATGCGTGTTCATCTCGCCAACTCACCCTCCTGCAACATGTCAGAAATTACCCCTTCCGAAGCCGAATTCTCTCAAGGGGACCTGTGGGTGTTCGGCTATGGCTCGCTGATGTGGCGGCCCGGCTTTGAATTCATCGAACAGACCCCGGCGCGACTGATCGGCGAGCATCGCGCACTCTGCGTCTATTCCTTCGATCATCGCGGCACGCCGGAAAAACCGGGCCTCGTATTGGGCTTGGATCGCGGCGGCGCCTGCCGCGGCGTCGCGTTCCGCGTCGCCTCGAAGCTGCGCGGCAAGACCGTGGAATATCTGCGAAGCCGCGAACAGACGACCAATGTCTATCGCGAAGTGTCGCGCTCGGTCTGGCTCGGCAACGAGCCGCGCCAGCGCGTCAGTGCGCTGACCTATGTTGTCGATCGCGGCCACGTGCAGTATGCCGGGCGGCTGTCGCTCGCCGAGCAGCTACGTTTTGTCCAACAGGGACACGGCCGTTCCGGAAACAATCGCGACTACGTGCTGTCGACCGTGAGGTCGATCGAGGCGCAAGGCTTTCGCGACGAGCAATTGCACCGGCTCGCATCGATGCTGCACGGCGACGCGCATCCGCTTCACCCTGCCCCGGCGGCGGAGAAGTGATCGCCAGTGGTCCGATTCCAATATTCGCATCCCGCTGCAGGAGGCGTCCGTGCGAATGTTGAAAACAAAGGACCGCTGGCACCGACTGGCGGTTTCGTTCGCCAACGCTGTGGCTGGCGATATAGGTGCGTATAGTTCGGTTAGTCTGTCTTCAGCGCGGCATGCGCGCAAGGCGAAGGATGACCGGTGTTACTACGTAGGAGATAATTAACTGCCCATTGTTTCGGGACTAGTGGAATGACCAGCTATTGTCCTTGCTCGGTCGACAGACACACTTAGCGTGTTAAAGAAGCGTAGCCCATGAGCGTTGCCGAACGTCGCGAATCCAGGAAGATGCTGATCGCCGATGACGATCTATGCGTTGTCGAAATTCTGGCGACGAAGTGCAAACAGCTGGGTTTTCAGGTCAAAGTTGCGACGAACGGCCTGAGGGCCATCTTGAAGGCGCTGGAGTTCAAACCTGACATTCTTGTCGTCGACGTCCATTTGCCCGAGGTAACCGGGTTTTCAGTCGCTTCACACCTCGACCCGTCTGGGAAGTCGATGAAGGTGATCACGATAAGTGGGCACTTTACTCCGCTTGAAGTCGAACGATGGGGAGTGAGCTGGTCCCGCTTGTCTGAACAGAATCTCCGCGTCGATAAGTGGAGCCTCTGCCGGGGTTAGGCCGCCGCGCGGAGCGGCGGAAGGTTGAAGTAGGCTTGATCCGGGGTCATGTCGTCAAGACTCGAATGTGGACGTCGGTCGTTGTAAAAGTCGAGATACCGGCCAATCGAATGTCGTGCCTCGCCGACGCTTTCATAGGCCCGCAGATAGACCTCCTCGTATTTGACGCTGCGCCACAGCCGTTCGACGAACACGTTGTCGCGCCAAGCCCCTTTGCCGTCCATGCTGATGGCGATGCCGTTGCCGGCGAGCAAGCCGGTGAAGGCCGCGCCGGTGAACTGCGAGCCCTGATCGGTGTTGAAGATCTCCGGCTTGCCGTGACGAGCCAAAGCATCTTCCAGTGTCTCGACGCAGAACGCCGCCTCCATCGTGACCGACAGCCGCCACGACAGAACCCGGCGCGTCGCCCAGTCGAGCACGACGGCGAGATAGACGAAGCCGCGCGCCATCGGGATGTAGGTGATGTCCATGGCCCAGACCTGGTTCGGACGCGTGATCTCCATGCCGCGCAGCAGATACGGATAGATCTTGTGGCCGGGTTCGGGCTTGGTGGTGCGCGGACGGCGATAGAGCGCCTCTATCCCCATCCGCCGCATCAGCGTCTTCACATGCCGGCGGCCGATCTTGCACCCCTGCAAAGCCAGCAGACCTCGCAACATACGCGAACCGGCGAAGGGGAACTCCAGGTGCAGCCGATCCAGATGCCGCATGATGGCGAGGTCGGCGGACGACACTGGTCGCGGCAGATAATAAACGCTGCCGCGGCTGATCTTCAAAACTTCGGCCTGCCTGGTGATCGACAGATCATGTTCACGGTCGATCATCGCTTTGCGCTCAGCAATCCCGCCTTGGTGAGCGCTCCTTCTAAAAAACATTAGCTTGGCGCTGCGCGCCGCCTGTGGGAGCAGAAACGGGCTTGCGCTAGACTGCTCCTGGAAGGGAGCGGCCGTTACGATTTTGGTGGCATGTACCCCGTTAAAAAACATGGTCCATGGGTTGTTGCGCACTTGAGAGTGGTGACGCCATCCGGCGATCCCGTTTAGGAATCTGAGCAATAGCGCAGCCCAGCCCTTCCGCTGTCGTCAGCAGGAGGATTGGAGATGAATCGAAAAAGGACAAAATCCAAGTTAGACCGCGCGATGCCGATGGTCCACCCGAATGCGGCGGCCATCGACGTTGGGGCAACTATGCACATGGCTGCCGTAAGGACAGATCGTACGCCTGAGCCCGTACGCAGCTTCGGTACCTTTACGACCGATCTACATCGGCTGGTGAATTGGTTTAAGGAATGTGGCGTCGAGACGGTCGTTATGGAATCGACCAGCGTGTATTGGATTCCTATTTTCGAGCTCCTCGATGCCCGTGGCTTTACTGTGTTCCTTGTCAATGCGCGCGATGCCAAGCACGTGCCCGGACGTAAGACTGACGTCAGCGACGCGCAGTGGCTCCAGCGGCTTCATTCTTACGGCCTGCTGCGTGCCAGCTTTCGGCCCAAAGGCCAGATCGCCGAGCTGCGAGCATATGTGCGTCAGCGCGAGCGTCTGCTCGAATATGCGGCCTCACATATCCAGCATATGCAGAAGGCACTGACGGAGATGAATCTTCAGCTCCACCACGTCGTCGCCGACATCACCGGTGCGACTGGCCAACGGATCATCCGCGCTATCCTCGCCGGTGAGCACGACCCCAAAGCGCTGGCGCACTTGCGCGATTACCGGTGCCACGCCAGTGCTGAGACGATCGAGAAGGCGCTCACCGGCAGCTACCGCGCCGAGCACCTGTTTGCGCTCGAGCAGGCACTCGCCCTCTTCGACGCCTACCACGAGAAGGTGTCTGCTTGCGACGTGAGGATCGAAGCCGTCTTGAAGGAACTCAGCATCGGTCGCGGCCGTGGATCAGGTTCGTTGCCGTCGTCACGTCGGCGAACCGATCAAACGAACGCAATGGCCTTCGATGTCCGTGCGGCGCTCTTCGCGCTGCTCGGAAAGGACGTTACCCAAATCAACGGCCTCGGTCCTTACCTATCACTGAAGCTGATTGCTGAGTGCGGCGATGACCTCTCCGCCTGGCCCAGCGCAAAACACTTCACCTCCTGGCTATGCTTGGCGCCGAGCAATAAGATCTCCGGTGGGAAGGTGCTCTCGTCACGAACACGCCGCTCCGGGTGCCGGGCCGCGGCGCTTCTGCGGCTCGCTGCCGTAACCGTTGGACGGACCGACACCGCCCTGGGCGCGTTCTACAGGCGGCTCTCGGCGCGCATCGGCAAAGCCAAGGCGGTGACCGCCACGGCGCGCAAGATCGCAGTGCTGTTCTATAATGCCGTCCGACATGGGATGGAGTATGTAGATCCTGGTGCGTCGTTCTATGAGACACGCTATCGCGCGCGGGTAGTGGACAATCTGCATCGGCGCGCGAAGGCATTCGGGTTTGTTCTACAGCCCGCGGAGCCAACATCAAGCGTCGCCGTTTCTTAGAAATCATTCTCCAGCGTCAGCTCCCCGATCTTGGCGTGCAGCGACTTCACATCGACGGCAGGCGTCGCCGGCGCTGCGCTCCCCGTGCCAAAAACCCCGGAAGCGCCTCCCTCCAACTGCGCCTTCCATGCCGTAATCTGATTGGGGTGGACGTCGAAATGCTCGGCCAGTTGAGCTATCGTTCGGTCGCCCTTGACGGCGGCAAGCGCCACCTTTGCCTTAAAGGCCGGGGTATGGTTCCGGCGCGGTCGTCTGTTCATGGTCTCTCCTGTTCGCGGCGACTATCGCCGTTGTCAGGCAGAAATTCCACTTATCGACCTGTTCAAATTTGCGGAGCCGGCTCTGAGTACTTGGCGCAACATGCGTCGCGAAAGGAAGTGATTTCTGGGCCAAATTCGCGAATGCGCTATTCGAAGTTTCTTCGACAAACATCTTGAACGAAATGTGCGCGTTCGACGCCCGGGTGCGCAAGCGAACTGCAGTTCTTCTAGTTGACGACGATAAATCAACGACGGATTTCCTCTCAAGCAGGTTGGACCAATTGGGGGTCGAATCGGTTGTTGCGTCGAACGGAGTGACTGCCTTCGAGATAGCGAAAAGTGAAAGCCCTGCCGTGATCGTCACCGATTACTACATGCCGAACGGTGATGCCGAGTATCTCCTGGGCAAATTGCGACAAACACAGGAAACCAAACATATTCCGGTGATCGTGCACACTGGCCGTAAAGTCGATGAGCATGTCATAAAAGGTGCACGCGTGGTGCGAAAGTCGCACCACGGGGAAAACCTATTTCGTGCACTGAAACGCTATTGTGGCTTCGTCGATCCCGTAATGCACTTCAAAGAGCCAGTATCACCAGCGTAAAGGACATGTTGGATCGCAGCGACGAACGTACCGAGCGCGTTCCATTTTCGCTCGATGCAGAACGGGCAGATGATTCAAAGCTGACGACCGACGATGACCGCGTGATACAGGTGTTCATCGAAAAGGTCCGGCGCGCGCGATCCAAGCCCTCGAGAGGTGAGGCCGTCTTAAGCTGGCAGAGCCTTTCTCATTTCGAACGTCACCTGTCGGATAGAAGCGGTCACGCCAAGATCACGCGCCGAGGTCGCATTTTGAGCGCAAAGCCGACATCGCTTTACCTCGGGCGCCTCCCCCTCGTCGATCATCAGGCCGGATCGTCGTTGAGCCCAGCCGTCAAGTAGACGCTCGCGGCATCACGCGTCGAGGATCATCGCTTCTCGCGCGGTCGAGTCACTGCCGGTGATGGCGGCGGGCATGATGACGCGGGAATGCGTCGGGCGAAAAATCATAAGAGCCGTAGCGGCCGCCGCAGTAAGAGACGCCGCCGCCGGCCGACGCACACGCGCCCTTCAATGCGGGCCAGTCGGGAGACAACCTGGCAGCAGGAGTTGGCGTTCCTCCATTCAGAACGTCCAGATTGGGATAATAGAACGCGAACAGGCCCGGCTCCTGGATGGCAGCCCTTATGGTCCCGTTCGGATTGAAGTCGTTCTTCGGATTGTACCCGGAGTCGTGTAGATTTTTGATATACGCGGCGCCCGCACCCGCAGGAGCTTGCGCGAATGCCGGCATCGCTACGGTCGCGGACAGCAGCACGGCCGCTGCAAGAGCTTTGAATGAAATTATTTTCGTTTCTCCTGTGTCGATCGGTCGCAGGCCCGCGTGGGGACACAAGACGAAGTGATCACGCCTCGTAAGTCAAGCGTGCTGTCCGAACGCGAGCTGTCAGATTGCAGCATCCGATGCGGATGCTTTCGCGATCGATGTAGGGAGAGACCGCCCCCGTTCCATTTAAATTCCGCTTTAGCTAATCAACTCAGCTTGAAACGTGCGTTACAAATTCAATTGCCAGCGGATGGGCATTCGCGCACAACAAAGCTGATTGCGGCGCGACGGGACGCGGGCGGCGCCGCCGCCCGGCTCAACCAGTCTGACATCGCGGAGCGGGAACATGGCCACCACAAGCGTACGCAAGGATCGCTTCACAATGTGGCCGACCGCGTTGGCCTGTTGTTTTCCGGCGATTCTGATCGTTCTTTGGACTGGGCCGTTCGATCTGGCCTTCTTAGGCGTACCCGTCTTGTTTATGACATGGGCTTGCTCGGCATTGCTCGCATTAGGAATAACGATTTTTTCAGCACTTGCCCGCGACTGGCGGCGGGCAGTCTCGATGTCAGTTCTACCGCTCGCCACGCTTGTCGCAATCGCCAATGCCGGCACCATCTGGCCACTTGCAATGGAGACCGGAGAGAGAATCCATTTCCAAGCGATGCGCCGCAGCTATCTTGAGGATGTGTCGAAGCTGCCGTCGTCGGGCGAGCCTCGTTTCGCGATGTGGCACTGGGGTGGATTTGGAATCGGGCACGCCGTTGTCTACGACGAGAGCGATGAAATCTTTTTGCCGGAGCCAGCCTGGAAGAAGAGGGTTGCGAATACCGAGGTCGGATAACGTGTGGTGCGTGGGGGTCCTCGTTGGGCGATCACTTCTACCTCGTTGCGACCGGTTGCTGAGGCCGGTGGTTTGGTTTGCTAATGCTGCGTGCTAGCTTGAGATTATGCATACGCCGATCATTCAAACCGCAAGATTCATTTTGCGACCGCTGGCGCTCACCGATGCGCCGGCGATCCAGCGCCATTTCAATAACTGGAATATCATCAGGAATCTGGCCTCCGTCGTTCCCTGACCCTATCCCGATGATGGTGCGGAAACATTGGTTCGGTTGCAGCTAGAAAAAATTTCCGCGGGCGAAGAGATATATCTTTGGGTTTTGGTGTTGCGGTTCGGTGATTGAGAAGCCATCGGAAATATCCACTTCCGGCCACAGGCGGAAAATCCAAAAGGCCACCGTGGCTTTTGGCTTGCGGAGCCATACTGGAATCAGGGATTGATGACTGAAGCCATCTCGGCCGTTAACGACTTTGCCTTCCACTCGCTCGGCATTGAGAGCTTTTTTGTTTGCAATGTGGCTACCAACGAAGCCTCACGTCGCGTCAAGCAAAAGACCGGCGCCGAATTTGTCGGGTATATCGAACTTTTGCATCACAACGGCCAGTCGAGAACGGAGAAGTGGAAAGTAACCCGCGATAACTGGCTGAAGCAGAGCTCTCGGAACCCGACCTGAAGACTAGTTTAGAGGGCGCGTCCGGCTTCGCCGGTCGGAACTCGTCGCCGAAAAGCGGAGAACCGCAAGTCCAGTGCCGCTGGTCGAAATCGAGCCTAGCAGAAGGCTGATCGAAATTGAGCCTAACGGAAGGCCGGTCGATATCAGAGGGCCGAGAATATCGGCAGCTTCGGTGCTGGCTTGAAGATTAGATGCTGCGAGCTCGTAGGCCTCGGAGTGTCTGAGAAGGTAGAACGTGCTGCCAAAAAACCCGCCCCACCGAATATCCGCTCCGGAGGGATGAACGGGACCCAGTTCGGGCAAGACCCGAGGCCGGAAATGATCCTGCACGGTTATTGGGCTGACGCGGACGTAGAGCTTGACAGGCGCTTGCCGACATCCATATACCATCCGTACAGATGTTTAATGGATGGTAAAAATCATGGCAGGCAATATCCACGAACTTCGACCAAAGCCCGCTGACACCGAAAAAATCACGATCAATCTTGGTTATGTCGACCTTGGTCACGTCGATTTAATGGTGCAGGAAGGGTTCTACTCGAACCGCACCGACTTCATTCGAACCGCAATCCGCAACCAGCTCGAACGTCACTCAGACGTGGTCAAGCAGTCCACAGCACGAAAAAATCTGGACCTGGGTCTGCGAAACTACAGCCGCGAGGATCTCGAAGCGGCGCGGCGAGCCGGTGAGATGCTGCACATCAATGTTTTGGGCCTTGCCAGTATCGCCCAAGACGTCACACCCGAGCTTGCTCGAGCGACAATTGCCTCAATCTCTGTGCTGGGAGCTTTGCATGCCAGTCCGGCGGTCAAGGCTGCTCTCGCCGACAAGATGCGGTGAAGGCGATGCTAAAACAGGACATAGTTCGCGAAGCCACACGGCTCACGCGGGCGGGCCAACTCGTCGAAGCCACTATTCTCCTTCAGCGTATGCTTCGAGGCGAGACCGCGCCAGACGCGACATCAGGCACCACCGTGCGCAGCGCTCTTGCCGGACGCGAGCCGCCAACTATCGACGCGAAGGCCGATACCATCGAGCGGGCCGATAATCCGAACTTGGCGCGGGCCACACCTGCTCAACCACGCATGCTGCGCGCATTGCTTGATCGTACAACGGAACGCTCAGTGCTCGGACAGCGCAGAGCGATCAAGCGCGCCCCGTTGTCCAAGTCGGACGTCGTGCCGGAGGGCGCAAGGTTCATCGAACGTACCTACAGCAATCCGGCGGGAGGCCGTGCTTACAGGCTCTTCATCCCCAGTCGTTATCAGGGGCAGCCGCTTCCTTTGGTCGTCATGCTGCACGGCTGCACCCAGTCGCCCGACGATTTCGCCGCCGGTACGAGGATGAATTTCATCGCAGAAGAACAAACCTGCTTTGTGGTCTATCCTGCACAGCGTAGTGAGGCAAACCAGGCGAAATGCTGGAACTGGTTTCGCACAGCCGACCAGCAGCGGGGCAAAGGTGAACCTTCGCTTATCGCGGGCATCACTCGCCAAATCATGCGCGACTATTCGGTTGATCCAAAGCGCGTCTACGTTGGTGGACTGTCGGCCGGAGCGGCCGCAGCTGCTATCATGGGAGCAACCTACCACGATCTGTACGCTGCAATCGGCGTGCATTCCGGCCTCGCCTGTGGGGCCGCCATTGATCTTCCTTCTGCGTTTGTCGCCATGCGACAGGGTGGCGGGTTTGATGACAGGGTAATTCTAGGTGACGGGCCACCCGTGCCGACCATTGTTTTTCACGGTGATCGCGACATCACGGTGCATCCAAATAACGGCGACCATATTCTTGAGCAGTCTATGAGAACAACGAGCACGCAAAAGAACGTGCATCGCGGGCGGGTACCCGGAGGACACGCCTTTACCCGCACGATCCATACCGACGCGAGCGGGCGCGGAATTTTTGAGCACTGGAACATCCATGGAGCTGGACACGCATGGTCGGGAGGCAGCCCTGCTGGCTCTTACACTGATCCTCGAGGACCGGACGCCACGAGGGAAATGCTGCGTTTCTTCCTCGAGCATTCGCTCCCATAGCCGCCAGGTTAGAGTTCGTCCGTTCGTGGTACGCTTGAGACATGCCTGCTATTTGATCGGCGGCTCGTTGGAACTTGCCTTGGTCATGTTCGCGTTCAACTGCAGTGCGCCATACCGCACTCGGGGCATCGGAAAAATACCATTGGCGTTCTTGGCCAGAGAGCGTCACAGTTAGGCGCAAAAACTTGTCTGAAGTTCCCGTAAGGGTATCAAGATGCAAAAGCGGGAGGAGAACGCCATGGAAGAAGTAGAAAGGCGTGCAATCGGAAAGGTGATGCGGCGGCTGATACCGTTTTTGATCTTGTGTTACTTCGTTGCCTATCTCGATCGCGTCAATGTCAGCTTCGCCAAGCTTCACATGAACCAGGCGCTTGGTTTCAGCGAGGCGGCCTTTGGACTGGGAGCCGGACTATTCTTCATTGCATATTTTCTGTTCGAAGTGCCTTCCAACATCTTTCTGGAGCGGGTTGGCGCGCGGGTTTGGATTGCCCGCATCATGATCTCCTGGGGGATCGTTTCGGCTGCGTTCGCCTTTATCCCTTCAATAGCAGGAGCGACCGGAACTTCGAACGAAGTGGTTTTCTATACCCTTCGTTTGTTGCTCGGCGCGTGCGAGGCCGGCTTCTTTCCCGGCATCATCTTTTATCTGACCTTGTGGTTTCCGGCGGTGTATCGTGCTCGGGTCGTTAGCTTCTTCATGCTGGCCATCCCGATTTCATCTATCGTCGGGAGCCCGATCTCCGGGATGTTGCTGAACTTCTCCGGCTGGGGATTGGAAGGTTGGCAATGGCTGTTCATTCTGGAGGCGCTGCCATCGGTTCTGGTAGGACTTTGCGTACTGTTCTATCTGACCGATTTTCCGCGCCAAGCCCGCTGGCTGCAGGAAGACGAAATTGCATGGCTAGAGAACGTGCAAGCAACAGAGAAGAGGAACAAGGAGAAGGTCGAACATCTTTCTCTGTTTCAAGCACTCACGGATGTCCGCATTTTGCTTTGCGCTCTTGTGTATTTCTGTCTGAATGCGGCGAGTTACGGAGTGGCGTTCTTCTTGCCGACAATCATAAAGAACTTTGGCGTAAGCGATACCCAGACGGGCTTGCTGGCCGCTTTGCCTTTTATCTTCGGGGGCATAGGCATGGTGTTGCTCGGTCGGCATTCCGACCGCACCATGGAGCGAAAAGGACACGTCGCTGCGGCACTGCTGATGGCAGCGATCGGGATAGGATTGTCCGGACTCATTTCCAATCCCATCATTGTCATGGCGCTGCTGTGCTTTGCACAGATCGGTGTCTCCTCGGTGCCACCGATGTTCTGGCCGTTGCCAGCGAGCTTCCTGACCGGAGCGTCGGCCGCAGCCGGCATTGCGGCAATCAACTCGCTGGGCAATTTGTCCGGTTTCGCCGGTCCATTTGCGATGGGATATCTAAAAGATCTGACTGGCAACTTTACCGTGGGGCTGCTGCTGCTGGCCGGGTGCGCTGTGCTTGGCGCAGCCGTCGTTTTAACCCTGCGCATTGATGCAAGACGAGAGCAGTCATCGGGAGAAGTCGCCCTGGCGCATTAACACTGTCGGCAAACAGGGGTACGAGCCAACCTTCAGGACTTTGGATACGGTCTACGGCTCATCTCGGTGATTGGCACTTCGCCCCATGTCGGCGCTCGGCCTCCGAACGTTCGATCCCATTGCGCGGGGGCAGACGCTCGGCGGGATCGCGGCCGATCTTGGACTGCAGCTCGACAAGGTCGGTGAAGACGTCGGCCTGGCGCCGTAGCTCGTCGGCGATCATCGGCGGCTGACTCGAAATTGTCGAGACCACGGTGACGCGAACGCCGCGCCGCTGCACCGCCTCGATTAGCGAGCGAAAATCGCCGTCGCCGGAAAACAGCACGATCTGGTCGACATGCTCGGCGAGTTCCATGGCATCGACAGCGAGTTCGATGTCCATGTTGCCCTTCACCTTGCGCCGGCCGCTGGCATCGACGAATTCCTTGGTCGCCTTGGTGACGACGGTGAAGCCGTTGTAATCCAGCCAGTCGATCAAGGGCCGGATCGACGTAAATTCCTGATCTTGAATGACGGCGGTGTAGTAGAACGCGCGCAGCAGCGTGCCGTGGCTCTGGAATTCCTTGAGCAGCCGCTTGTAGTCGATGTCAAAACCAAGCGTCTTGGCGGTGGCGTATAGGTTGGCGCCATCGATCAAGAGCACGTATCTGTTGGAGTTTGGTGTGGACATAATGGAGTTTGTTCCAGAAAAATCAATGAATCAGTTCAGTTCTGCGTTTCTGCATCGTCCGGCCCGGACGCTTCTTTCAAGTGAGCTGCCTGCGAGATAAAATCTTCGAAGATGGCCACGGCGTCTTCGATATCGCGGCAACTGAAACTGTCGACCGACATTCCCGCGCCGTGATCGAACAGCTCCAGCCAAAACAACGGCGTGCCGTCCGAGGTGACTTGCGGCCCTTCAAAAATTCGAATCTCGCAATTTCCGATACAGGTGAGCGAAACCGATGTTTCGGAGCTACCCTCCGGAATGCACAAGAGCTTGACATAGGCTCTCGCAATTCGGAGTTTGCTAAGCATCTTGTCGGATGTTCTGCTCACGATCGAACCCTGAATGCGGCAGAATGCCCGTGTGGACTTCGGCGCCGCACGTACCGCTAGTGCATGCCAATTCTTTGATCGCTGAAAATGCCGCAGCACAAATTGCACAAGCCCGGACGCCGGCTGGCTGGAAGCGGCAAGGCAGATTTAGCAGACAGCGCGCACGAAGCTTGTTATCATGTGCCAATAATTTGATTTTCTGCGCCAGCATTGCCCAACCTGGCGAACAGATCGCAAACGAATACACAACAAGCATGGTGGCCCCGTGCGCGCATCTGGACCGACGAGCATCCAATCGATTCCAAGCGCCACGGGCGGGATCGCCCGGCTGGTATGCGCCCGCATGCGCCAGTCTGGCATTAATCTGGATCCTCTTTTGTCGAAAGCCGGACTAACCGTTGAGCAAATCGACAACCGAACCATCCGCGTGAAGGCCCGGAGCCAGATTAAGTTGTTGGAGCTTGCGGCCGACGCATTGCAGGACAATCTCTTGGGATTTCATCTGGCGCGCGGGTATGATCTTCGCGAAATCGGCTTGCTTTATTATGTTTTGGCGTCCTCCGAGATTATGAATGAAGCCTTGCACCGGGTGGTCCGCTACAGCGGTATCGCAAATGAGGGAGTCTCGCTCAAATTCCGCGCCACGAAGGAAGCCGCCATTGACCTAGACTACGTCGGGGTCGAACGACAATCGGATCGTCACCACGCTGAATTTTGGATGGTGTCCATCATTCGCTTGTGCCGTCAGCTCACCAATCGTCGATTGGTGCCCAGTCGAATAAGGGTCACGCATCATCGCTCGAACACGCCCGCCGAATTGAAGTCGTTTCTGGGATGCGCGATCGAATTTGCGTCGAGTGTGGATGAAGTCGTTTTCCCCGGAGCCGTCAAACTGATGCCGATCAGCGGCTCTGACCCCTATCTCAACAAACTCTTGATAAAATACTGCGAAGAGGCGCTTGAGCACCGCAGACCAGAGCGTAACACGCTGCGCTCAAGCGTGGAGAATGCAATGGCTCCCTTGCTCCCCCATGGAAAAGCGACGGCCGTGGAAACGGCACGCCGGATTGGCATGAGCCACCGCACGCTGGCGCGCAAGCTTTCCTCGGAGGGATTGACCTTCTCCAAGATTTCGGAAGAGTTGAAAGGCAATCTTGCCAAACACTACCTGGGGAATGGCCATCTGCCGATTTCCGAGGTCGCCTGGTTGCTTGGCTACCGTGAAATCAGCGCGTTCACGCACGCCTTCAGGCGCTGGACAGGAATGACCCCGAGCCAGCTACGGGCACATGGCAACCTGAGGCCTGTCGAACGAATTGTAAAATCTCGACGGCGCTCCAGCGGTATGTAGCTCCCAGCGCCGGCCGCGTTCGGGAAATGTCGGCATTTAGCACGACCTCATCGGGCGTGTCCGCAACCGGATCATGCTCCAGGCTTTCCCGAGGCCGCGCTCGGCACGCGGCCGAACAATTGTGCCTGTTCGGCACGCCCGGCCTCGACCAGACGGTTGGTGGCGTCCTCGATCACCTCGCGGGCGCGGGCGAGAAATTGATCGCGCGACAGCCCGGGCGGCAGCAGGTCGAGGAATTCGACCACCAGCGTTCCCGGATACCGCATGAAGGTTCGGCGCGGCCAGAACAGCCCGGAATTGAGCGCGACCGGCAGGCAGGCGACGCCGCTGTCGACGTAGACCTGGCCGACGCCGGCCTTGTAGCGCGGCGGCGCGCCGACCGGCCTGCGCGTGCCTTCCGGAAAGATGACGAGCTGGCGGCCGCGGCGAACCGCCTCGCCGGCCCGGCGCGTCATCCGTATCAACGCGCGGCCGCCGGCGCTGCGATCGACCGCGATCATGTCCGCCTTGAGCAGAAACAGGCCGAATACCGGAATCCACACCAGCTCACGCTTGAGGATGAACAGCGGCCGCTCGAAGAATTGCAGCAGTGCAAAAGTCTCCCACATCGACTGATGTTTCGAGGCGACGATCAGCGGACCCTTCGGAATTTTTTCGGCGCCGCGGAATTCCACCTTGATGTTGCAGACCACGCGCATCAAAAAGATGCTGCTGCGCGCCCACCACCGGGCGACCGTCAACAGCGCCGGGAGCGGCATCGCCAAGGTGGGGATCGCTATGATGATCAGGGTCACAAGCACGAGGTAGAACAGCACGTTGAAGACGAGCGAGCGCAGAAAAACCAAAGCCATTGAAGACCCGATCAGTTAGCCTCTGCCGTGGCCGGGCGGTGCTGGGACAACGAACCGCTGGGCTGGTCCGGCGATTCCGGCGTCAGGTCGAGACCGAGATCGGCCAGACGCACCCGCACCTCGGCGGCGACATATTTCACGTACTCCGACAGCACCAGCCGCACTGTCGCACCATTCGTCCACCATGGTTCGTCGCGCCATTTGTCGCCAACCACCGCGAATGGAATAAGCACAATATCCGGCATCGCGTGCGACAATTCCACGCTCGCGCGCGGCATATGGTAATTCGATGTCACCACGATCAGCGATTTGAAGCCGCGTTCGTGCGCCCAGCGCCGCGTCTCGGCGGCATTGCTGCGGGTGTTGACGGCGGAGCGGTCGAGGTCGACGCAGCACGCCAACCATGAATGGCTGTCCGGCAGCGAACGCGAGATATCGCTGGCGTCGTTGGTCGGGCGCACCCCGGAAATCAGCAGCCGCTTGCCGTAGCCGGCCGCCAGCAATTCCATGGCGTCGGAGACCCGCGACGAGCCGCCGGTCAGCACCACAATGCCGTCGGCTCGACGGTCAGGCTTGGTTTCGCTACCGCGCAACTGCGATAAAAATCCGACAAAGCCGATCGCAGCCGCAATGAAGACAATTGCCAGCACCGCAGCGACGGTCGCGCGCAGCAAGCCCCATGGCGCACGCGAGGACGCATTCGGCGAACGATCGTCGGCCTGCGGACTCATGCGATTGTCTATAACACTCCCCCTCGCAATTTTAGAAGGCTTTCAGGCGCAGTGATATCCGGTTCGACGCCGCATTCGCGCAAAACGGGCACTCCTCAATCGATGTCATCGAGTGTGGCAAACAGCGTTCGCCGCGACGCCCAGGCGGTGATTGCCGCGATCAGTACGGCCTGCACGGCGAGCGTCAGATAACCCGAAGCGCGCAGCGAAAACGTCCCCAGCAATGCCGCGAACTGGTCGCCGACCGGTGTGCCGGAAAACCAGCCGGCGATCGATTCGGAGAAGCCGAAACCGAGCATCGCCGCGCCGCCGCCGATCACGCCACCCTCGAGGCCCAGCCGCAGGAAATGCCGGAAAAACCGGTTGGCGATATAGCGGTCGCCGGCGCCGACGAAATGCAGGACTTCGACGATCGGGCGATTGGCCGCCATCGCGCCACGCGTCGCGAACGACACTGAAATGATGGTGGCGATGATGACGAGGGCGAGAATGCCGATGCCGGCAAGCACGGTCGCCCCGGTCATCGACCGCATCCGCTCGATCCAGGCGCGGTGATCGTCGACGCTCGCGGTCGGCGCCGCCTGTGTCACCCTCGAGCGCAGCGCCGCCAGATCGAGCGTGGTGTTCGGCTGGGCCCGCGCGACGATCACCCGCGGCACCGGCAACTCGTCGAACGACAGACCGCTGCCAAGCCACGGCTCCAGCAATTTGGCCGATTCGTCCTTGGTGAAGGGCCTCACCTCGACGATTCCCGGCTGCGAGCGCATGGCGTCGGCCGCCGCCGCGACGTCGCGCTCGATGTCGCGCCCTCCTTGAGGCCGCACCTGAATGGTGATTTCGCTGCCGACCTCCGACTGCCACTCCGCCGCGGACGCGCCGACCAGCAGTACGGTGCCGGTCGTGATCGATGCCAGAAAGGTCATGATGGCGACGACCGCGACCAGCGCGCGGCCCGCGATCGTGGCCCGCGGCACGATCGGCGCCAGGTTACGCGCGTGCGCCGGCAGCTGCGGACGCTCATGTCCGAGATCCACCAATGGGCGCTGTTCGTCGGTCCTATTCATAGATGTGCAAGCGTCCCTGATGCAGCACTAGTCGCCGCGCATCGTATTGGTCCATCAGCGTGATGTCGTGGGTCGCGATGATGACCGCGGTGCCGGACTTGTTCAACTCGATGAACAGCCGCAACAGGCGCCGGCCCAGCGTCGGATCGACGTTACCGGTCGGCTCGTCTGCCAGCAACAATTGCGGGCGCGAGATTACCGCGCGCGCAATCGCCGCGCGCTGCTTCTCGCCGCCGGACAGGACCGGTGGCAACGCATCCATTCGTTCGCCCAGCCCCACCCATTTCAGGAGATCGATGACCTCCTTGCGATAGCTCGATTCCTCCCGGCCCATCACGCGGAATGGCAGCGCCACGTTTTCATAGGTGGTCATGTGGTCGAGCAGCCGAAAATCCTGCAGCACGATGCCGATCCGCTTGCGCAAATCGGCGATCTCGTCCTTGCCGAGCAGTGAAATATCCTGCCCGAACAGATTGACGAGGCCCCGCGTCGGCCGCAGCGACAGGAACAGCAATTTCAAGAGCGAGGTCTTGCCGGCACCCGACGGTCCGGTGAGGAACTGAAAGGAGTGGGCCGGGACCCGGAAAGAGAGGTCGCGCAAAATCTCCGGGCCGAGCCCGTAACGCAATCCGACATTTTCGAACCGAACCAAGCTCAGCTCCGTGCGAGGTGTGGCGCGGCCGGAACCCCAAAACCGGCCGCGAGGGGCCCGCAACAAACCGGATTTGCGACCGCTATGGTTTCCGATTCGTTAACGGTCGGCTTGTAGCATCCTAACGTCCCGTTTCCGATTGGCAGCCTCATTGTGGAGACCGGCTCCGTGCACATCGTTTGTCCCCATTGTACAACCTCCTACGCCGTCAATCCGGCCACCCTGGGCGCGGAAGGCCGCACCGTGCGCTGCTCCCGCTGCAAGGAGGTCTGGCTGGCGCGGCCGGAGGCAGCGATGGAGGCGGTCGTTCCGGAACCCGCGATGGCGGAGGCCGGCCGGGCTGATTCGAACCCGGATGCCGCCGCCGGATGGGAGGCGCTCGCCCGCGAGGAAGCCGAAGAATCCCCTATCGTCGACAGCCCCCCGATTGCCGGGGGCTGGTCCACGACAGCGAACGACCAAGAGGCAAACGACTGGCAGTCGATGGCCCGCCACGATGCGCAGGGCGCGAGGCAGCGCCGCCCATTGGGGCTCCTCGGCCGGCTGAGGCCCAGGATCGGTCTGCAGACGGCCTGCGCCGGCATGGGCGCGCTGGCGCTGGCACTGATCATCTGGCGCGCTGACGTGGTGCGCCTGCTGCCGCAGACCGCTTCATTCTACAGGATGGTTGGCCTCGAGGTAAACCTGCGCGGGGTATTGTTCAAGGACGTCAAGGTCACGACGGAAACCGTGGATGGCAAGCCGGTGCTGGTGATCGAGGGCGTCATCGTCGGCGAGACCAAGAAGCCGGTCGAATTGCCGCGGCTGCGCTTTTCCGTTCACGACGCCCAAGGCGCCGAAATCTACGCCTGGGATACGGTGCTGGACCAGCCCGTGTTGAACCCGGGTGAACGCGCCCGGTTCAAATCGCGCCTTGCCTCGCCGCCCCCCGAAGGACGCAATATCGATATACGCTTCTTCAACCGCCGGGGTCTCGCCGGCGGCAGCGCGTAACAAGTCAGGCGCGAGCGATGCCGCGGATATTGATCGCCGACGACGAAGATTCCATGCGCGCGCTGGTAGCGCGGGCGATCGGCATGGACGGCCACGACATCGTCACCGCCCAGGACGGCGCCGAAGCGCTGGAAATCCTGATCCGCGAGCAAGGCGCCTTCGATCTCCTGCTCACCGACATCCAGATGCCGGTGATGGACGGGATCGCGCTCGCGCTTTCGGCCGCGCGCGATTTCCCCAGGCTGACGATTTTGCTGATGACGGGCTTTGCCGATCAGCGCGAACGCGCTTCCAATCTCAACGCCATCGCGCATGATGTGATCACGAAGCCGTTTTCGGTGGCCGATATCCGCGCCGCGGTCGCCGACGCGCTGGCGGCAGGGAAAGCGGAGTAGCTTCGAAGCTACGTCGAAAGACGCCGCATCCACAACTCGCCACGCCCTCAGCTCGTCATGCCCCGCGAAAGCGGGGTATCCAGTGCGCTGCGGTCTATCATTCAATAGTGAGAGCTCTGGAATACTGGATCGCCCGCTTTCGCGGGCGATGACAGCGGCGGCGGGCAACGCTCAATAATCCTTCAAGAGCCGTTCGATATAATCGAGCTCGATCTGCGGTCGCGCCGGATCGGCGAGGCGGCGGCGGAGTTCTTCCAGTATCCGGCGCACCCGCTGCACATCGATCTCGCCGGGAATCTTCACCGTCAGATCGTCGCCGAATTCGCGGCCATGCAGCGGCCGGCCCAACGGATCGGTCTGGTTGCCGCCGCTCTGCTGTCTCCCGGCACGCATGCCTGGGCCGTCCTGGCCATCGCCGTCGCCTTGCTGCATGGCATCGGCAAGGCTCTGCGCGCCCTTGCGCAGCGCTTCCAGCGCTTTGCCTTGCGAATCCACCGCGGCATCGGCGTTGCCTTCGCCGAGCCTGCCGCCAGCGTCGCCCATCGCGGTGTCGGCTTCGCCAAGGCCATCCTCACCGTCGTCCTGGTCGCCTTGTTGGCCCTGTTCGCCTTGCTGGCCCTGCTCGCCGCGTTGGCCCTGCTCGCCGCGCTGACCTTTTTCGCCGCGCTGGCCCTGGGTCATGCCGCGCCTGGCGAGCTCCTCCTGCAACTTCTTGAGCCGGTCGCGCAGGCCCTGCTGGTCCTGCTGCAAATCGCTCATGCCTTGGTCGCCCTGCTTGCCGCGCGCCCGGTCGCGACGGGAATCCTGGCCCTGCTTGAAGGTCCGGTCACGCAACTGCTGCTGCTTGCGGATCATGTCGCCAAGCTCGTTGAGCGCCTGCTCCATGTCGTTGTCGCCGGACTGACCTGGCTGGGCCATCTGCAGGTTCTCCAGCATCTGCTGGAGCTGTTCGAGCAATTGCCGCGCGGCGTCCTTGTCGCCCGAGCGCGACAGCCGCTCCATCCGCTCGATCATGTTGTTGAGATCCTGCTGGCGCAGGATCTTGGTATTCGGATCGAGCGGCCGGGCCAAGGCCTGCGGATTGTTGCGCAGCTGCTCGGCCAACTGGCGCATGAAATTATCCAGCGCCGCGCGCAAATCCTGGGTCAGCTTCTTGATCTCTTCGTCGCTGGCGCCGCGCTCCAGCGCCTGCTTGAGCGCGTCCTGCGCGGCACGCAGCGCCTTGTCGACATCGGTGCTGTTGCCGTCCTCGATGGTAACGGCGAGCGCCCAGAGGCTCGCGACAACCTCGCGCAAGGCATCGTCGCTGCGGGCCACCTCCAACTGCCGGGTGACGCTGTAGAGACCGAGATATTGCCCGGCTTCGTCCGCCATGAACAGTTCAGGCGCGATCATCAACGCATCGAGCGCGGTATAGACCTCCGGATTGGCATTGGCGTCGAGCGCCAGGATGCGGCGTTGCTCGATCAATGCGCGCGCCAAGGGCTTGGTGAACAGCCGCTCGGGCAGGCGCATGTTGAACGGTTCGCTCTTGCCTTCATTGCCGGCCTCGTCCTTCGCCGTCAGCGTCAACGTGACGTCGGCGCCGGCATAGGGGTCTTCGCTAAGATCCTTGACCGTCTGGCCGACGCCGTTGCGGGTCCGCGCGTTCGGCAGCATCAGCGAAAATTGCGGCGGGGCGAACAGCGGGCGTGCTTCCGGCGATGCCTTGTCCTGCGATGCCTTGTCCTGCGATGCCTTGTCCTGCGATCCCTTCTCCGTTCCCTTGGGCGCCTCGGGGGGACGCGCGGCGAAATGCGCCTGCGCTTCGGTGACGCCGTAATCGTCCTCGATCTTGTAGACTATCTGCAGCGAGCCGCGGGCCTGGCGCTCCGGATCCTTGGCCAGCGCAATGGTCGGGGCGCGATCGGGGATGGCGGTGAATTTCCATTGCGGCTGACCTGAGGGTGCGCGGACGTGCACCGTGCCGTCGCCGGCGATCACGAAGTGCTTTTCATTGGTGCCCTTGGGGGGCTGTTCGGCCGGCGCGGCCTCGGTCACGCCGCCGCCTGAGACCACATCGAGCGAACCGCCGCTCGAGCGGACGATCAGCGTGGAGCCCGCCGGGACCGGCAACGATCCGGCCGCCGGCATCGCGGCGTCCTTGTTTGCCGCGGACAGAATGATCGGAGGCTTGCCGGTGTAGATCGGCGGTGTCACCCAGGCGTCGACCCTGATATTGGCCGGCGACAATACGCCGTTCCAGTCGAACGCCGCGGCCACCCTCATGGCCCGCTCGTCGCCCGCGGCGACATAGGTCGCAACCAGCATCACCACGACCAGCGCGCGCAGCGCCCAGGGATCGTGGATCGTAAGCCGCGGCGACGGCAGGCCGGCGCGGATGCGCTTGATCGAGGCCAGCGTGCGCTCGCGTTGCGCCTGCCACAGCGCCTGCGCCACGGGGTCCTGCGTGACCAGCGTATCGGTGAGCGCGGTAGCGGGGCGATGGGGGATGCCGGAGCCGCGATCGAGCCGGGCCAAGCCCTGTTCGCGGCTCGGCCAGCGAAATCTCCAGAGCGGAAACAGCGAGCCAAGCGCGAGCGCCAGGAACAAGCCGAAGCCGACGACGCGCGCAACGAACGGCAGCGCCAGCCACAGACCGGCCCAGGACACCACCAGAAACAGCCCGGTGACGGTCAAAAGCCGCGCCAGGTGCGGCCAGCCGCGTTCCCACGCGATGGCGTATCTTGCCCGTCGCAGCGCCCGCGTCAGCTTGAGCCGCGAAATGGCGTCGGGATCGCGCGCTGGTTCTGAGGGGTCAGGGGTGGCGCCGCTCAACAATCTCTCCGGGTTGACCGAACAACAGCTTAGCACAACGGCGGCCGTGAGGCACCCGTTCCAGTACGGTATCCCACACCCCAAAACACGCATAACACGAAGGCGTGACTACCCTGCTGCCACCCCGTAACGTCGGCCGCCGAACCATCGGGAAACGTCAGAGGAAAGCTCATGGACCAGAAAACACACGACAAGGGACTGGAAATTCGCAAAGCCGTGCTCGGCGAGGCCTATGTCTCGAACGCCCTGAAAAACGCCGATAGTTTCAACAAGCCGTTCCAGGAGTTGGTCACCGAATATTGCTGGGGCGCGGTCTGGGGCCGCGAAGAGCTGCCGCGCAAGACCCGCAGCATGCTCAATCTCGCGATGATCTCGATCCTCAACCGTCCCCACGAATTGCGGGTCCACATCAAGGGCGCGCTGATCAATGGCGTCACCAAGGACGAGATCCGCGAGATCTTCATGCAGGTTGCGATCTATGCCGGCGTGCCGGCCGGCGTCGACAGTTTTAGGATCGCGCGCGAAGTGTTCGCCGAACTCGACAAGGGTTGACTGTCATTGCGAGCCAACGGGTCGGCGCAAAAGCGCCGCCCGATGACAGGCTCCGCGAAGCAATCCAAACGTCCACAAGCAGGTAATGGATTGCTTCGTCGCTTCGCTCCTCGCAATGACGAAATGAGGGATACATCATCATGGACATCGGATTCATCGGCTTGGGAAAAATGGGTTTTCCCATGGCCCGCCGGCTGATTGAGGCCAAGCATCAGCTCGTTGTGTTCGACACGCGAAAAGAGGCGGCCGACAGGCTGGTCGCGATGGGTGCGGCGGCCGCATCGTCGCCGAAAGAGGTCGCCGACCGCGTCGAGAGCGTGATGGCGAGCCTGCCGTCGCTGCAGGCCTCGCTCGAGGTCGCCACCGGAAATGGCGGCGTGATCGAAGGCAGCCGCGTCAAACGCTTCGTCGACCTGTCCACCGTCGGTTCGCACATGGCGGTGCGGATTCACGATTTGCTCAAAAAGCGCGACATCGTGCAGATCGACAGCCCCGTCTCGGGCGGCGTCGCCGGCGCGGAGAAGGGAACGCTTGCGGTGATGGTGTCGGGCCCGAAGGCGGATGCCGAAGCGGTGAGGCCTGCGCTCGAAATCATCGGCAAGGTGTTTTTTATCGGGGACAAGCCCGGTTCGGCCCAGACCATGAAGCTCGCCAACAATTTCTTGTCGGCGGCCGCCGTGGTCGCGACCTCGGAAGCCGTGGTGATGGGCGTCAAGTCCGGCCTCGACCCCAACGTCATGATCGAGGTGATCAATGCGGGGTCGGGCATGAACACGGCGAGCCGCGACAAGTTTCCGCGCGCGATCCTGCCGCGCAGCTTCGATTTCGGTTTCACAACCGGGCTGATGGTGAAGGACGTCCGGCTGTGCCTCGAAGAGATGAAGTCGCTGGGACTGTCGATGGAAGTCGCCGAAGCGGTCGGGCGGCTGTGGGAGGTCGTGATCCGCGACATGGGCGCGGAGTCCGATTTCACCACAGCGATCAAACCGATCGAGAAAGCAGCGGGTGTGGTGGTCGGTGGAGCAAGAGAGGCGGCCACGCGGCCAAATAATCATTGAAATTCGAGCGCTCTAGTCTATACTAGTCAGCATGACTAGAATTTCAAAATCATCATCGGCGAAACCACGGCGGCGCAGTCCGAAATCCGGTCAATGGCTGCTGCAGGACGCAAAGGCGCGCTTCAGCGAACTCGTGCGGCGCGTCCGCAGCGAAGGACCGCAGCATGTGACCGTGCACGGACGCGACGAAGTGGTCGTCATCTCGGCCGAAGAATTTCGTCGTCTCAAGGGCGATCTTAGCGGCGAAGCGCTGATAGCCGTCATGCAGGCGTCGCCGCATCGGGATATCGAGGTCGAACCGAAGCGCACACCCCTGCCCGTGCGCAAGGTTCTCTTTTGACCGGCTGGCTTCTCGACACCAACATTCTGTCCGAACTGCGCCGCCCAAAGCCGGAACGCAAGGTCATCGCCTTCGTAACAGCCCAACCGCTCGAACTTCTTTATGTCAGCGCGGTGACCTTCGCCGAAATCCGCTTCGGCATCGAACTCGTCACCGACGCTGGTCGTCGCGCTGAACTCCATGACTGGCTCGCGCACAAGGTTCGACCGATGTTCGAGCAGCGCGTGCTCGCGATCACCGAAGATATCATGCTGAAATGGCGCGTGCTCGTCGAAGAGGGCCGGAAGGCGGGCTATACCTTCTCACAGCCCGATCTCATCATTGCGGCGACGGCGCTCCACCACGGGCTGACGGTGGTATCGCGTGACGTCAACGAATATGAAAGAGCTCACGTACCGGTCTTGAACCCGTGGAATGACCAACCGTGATCCGCGACATGGGCGCGGAGTCCAATTTCACCACCGCGATCAAGCCGATCGAGAAAGCAGCGGGTGTGGTGGTCGGTGGAGCAAGAGGCGGCCACGCGGCGAAGCGAGAAGTCGTCCCGGCCTTGCCGCCTTCGCTAAAGCTACGGAGGCCTGGCATCGAAAAGCCCGTCGAAGCCTTGGCGCAGACGGGAGCCCGGACCCACGACCACAGATCTTCGTGGTTGTGGGAGCTGCAGCCCCAGCTTAGCGCAGCAATTAACATCGGTGACTATGGGTTCCCGCGTTCGCGGGAACGACACTTGGCTCACAGCCAAGGCGCGGGTCTATCCATCGCAATCAGGGCCTCGACCTCGACGCGGGGACGCACCACCGCGTATTGATCGCCCTTGACCAGCACTTCGGGCACCAGCGCGCGGGTGTTGTAGCTGCCGGACTGCACCGCGCCATAGGCGCCGGCGGTCATGATCGCCAACAGGTCGTCGGCCTTGGGCTCGCTCATCGTGCGGTCGAGCGCAAGGTAATCGCCGCTCTCGCAGACCGGGCCGACCACGTCGGCGACGATCCGGTTCGCGCCCGCCGCGGACTGAACCACCGGCAGAATGTCGTGATAGGCCTCGTAGAGCGTCGGGCGGATCAGATCGTTCATCGCGGCGTCGATGATGATGAAATTCTTGGCCTCACCGTGCTTCACATAGATCACGCGGGTGACGAGGATGCCGGCATTGCCGACGATCATCCGCCCCGGCTCGAACATCAGCGTGCAGCCGAGATTAAGCGTCACCCGCTTGACCATCGCCGCATAGGCATCGGGCGCGGGAGGAGCTTCGCGATCCATGTAATAGGGAATGCCCAAGCCGCCGCCGAAATCGACATGGGAGATGGTGTGGCCGTCGGCGCGCAGCGTCTGCACGAACTCGGACAGAATCCGAAACGCGGCCTCCATCTTGCCGAGATCGGTGATCTGGCTGCCGATATGCACGTCGGCGCCGGTCACCTCGATTCCCGGCAGTTTTGCCGCGCGAGCATAGACCTCGCGCGCCTGGCTCAGCGGAATGCCGAACTTGTTCTCGGACTTGCCGGTGGAGATTTTAGCGTGGGTGCCGGCATCGACGTCGGGATTGACCCGTATTGAAATGCGCGCGGTCCTCCCAGTCTCGACCGCGAGCCGCGACAGCAATTCGAGCTCGGGCTCCAACTCGACGTTGATGCAGAGAATGTCGAAGGCCAGGGCCGCGCGGATCTCGGCTTCGGTCTTGCCTATGCCGGAGAACAGGATCTTGTTCGGCGGGATGCCGGCCGCCAGCGCGCGCTTTAATTCGCCGCCCGAGACCACGTCGGCGCCGGCTCCCAGCTTTGCCAGCGTGCGCAGCACCGATTGATTCGAATTGGCCTTCATGGCGTAGCACACCAAGACCTTCTCATCGGCGAAGGCTTCGGTGAACACGCGGTAGTGCCGCTCCAGCGTCGCCGTCGAATAGCAATAGAACGGCGTGCCGACGCTACCAGCGAGATCGGACAGATTGATCGCTTCGGCGTGAAGCACGCCGTTGCGATAGTCGAAGTGATTCATGACGGACGCCGCATTTCGATTTGAAGTCCCCACGCTCTCGGACGAACTTCGGAAAGCAAAGGGTACCAGCAAATCTATGATTCTAGTGCCGCTAGCGATCGCGATCCGGCCCGAGCAGCGGATCGAGAACGAACGACCGTTTACTGCCTTTGGGGGCAGTCGGCGGCGCATCGGCCCCGTAATTCGGATTGAACACGCTCGGCCTGCTCGCAGCCTCGGTTTCGCTGTCGGCGGCCGCTGCAGCCGACGGCGACGTCGCGCTCGGCGGCAGGTCCAAGGGCCCCTTGCGCCCGCATCCCCCAAGCGCGAGCGCTGCCGCGCTCACCAGAATAATAGCCCATCCCGAAGACGTCGGGCGGAAATTGCTTATCACGATGACATCCCCAATGCAGGCCGCACCATACAAAGATTGCCCTGTTCTGGCGAGAGGAGGAGTGCGGTGGAATTGCAGCGAAATTTAAGTGCTCAGCCCAATTTTCGCTGCTTTTCGAGCCGCTTCAGCCAGGCCTTGGCTTGCGCCAACACGTTCTTCGGCGCGGTGCCGCCAAAGCTCGTCCGGCTTTTCACCGAGGCTTCCACCGACAGGACCTTGAGAGCCTCGGCCGTGATCCTGGGTTCGACCTCCTGCATGGCCGCCAGCGGCAATTCGTGCACTGCAACGCCCTGCTTCGACGCCAGCGCCACGATGCGCCCGGTGACGTGATGGGCGTCTCGGAACGGCATCTTCAAGATCCGCACCAGCCAGTCGGCGAGGTCGGTCGCGGTGGCGTGGCCTTCGCCGGCGGCACGCTTCATCCGCGCCTCATCGGGCTCGAGATCGCCGACCATCCCGGTCATGGCACGGACGGCGAGCGACAGCGCACTGAGCGCCCCCATGGTGCCCTCTTTGTCCTCCTGCATGTCCTTTTGGTAGGCCAGCGGCAGGCCCTTCATCACGATCAACAGCGCGGTGAGCGCTCCGATCACCCGCCCGGTCTTGGCGCGCACCAGTTCGGCCGCGTCCGGGTTGCGCTTCTGCGGCATGATCGAGGAGCCGGTGGTGAACTTGTCCGACAGCCGAACGAGGCCAACCAGCGGCGAGGTCCAGAACACGATCTCCTCGGCAAAACGCGACAGATGCACCGCCGCGATCGACGCCGCCGCCAATGTCTCCAGCACGAAGTCGCGGTCGGAGACCGCATCGAGCGAATTGGCCATCGGGTGGTCGAAGCCGAGCGCTTGCGCGGTCGCGTCGCGGTCGATCGGGAACGACGTGCCGGCGAGTGCTGCGGCGCCGAGCGGCGATTCGTTGAGGCGCTTGCGCGCATCCGCAAAGCGGCCGCGATCGCGCGACGCCATCTCGACATAGGCGAGCAGATGATGTCCGAATGTCACGGGCTGCGCGGTCTGCAGGTGGGTAAAGCCCGGCATCACGGTAGCGGCATGTTCGATCGCCCGCTCCACCAGCGCGCGCTGGAAGGCGGCCAGCGCCGCGTCCAGCTCGTCGATCGTGTCGCGGACGTAGAGGCGGAAATCGGTCGCCACTTGATCATTGCGCGAGCGCGCGGTATGCAGGCGGCCTGCGGCCGGACCGATCAATTCGCCGAGCCTGTTCTCGACATTCATGTGAATGTCCTCGAGCGCGCGCTTGAAGTCGAACGATCCCTTGCCGATCTCTGACAAAATCGTGTCTAGACCCCTGCCGATATTTTTTGCATCAACGGCGGTTATGATGCCTTGTGCGGCGAGCATCGCCGCGTGGGCCTTGGACGCGGCGATGTCCTGGGCATAAAGGTGACGATCGACGTCGATGGAGACGTTGATTTCCTCCATGATCGCGTCGGGACGCGCCGAGAACCGGCCGCCCCACATCTTGTTGCTCATGGCTTGTTGTTGCTCATGTCTTGCCGCTCATGACTTATTGTTCATGACTTGTCGTTCAGCGTCACACCCGCGCGGCGCATTTTGTGCCTGCCGGCCAAACCCGGCCGCTCTGCATAGCCGTAACTGATACAGGATGACAAACGATATGCCTGAACCGCCCTCGCCCCGGCCCGCCGTCACGCGACGGATTCCGCTTGCGATCGGCGCGGTGCTGATCGGGGTGGGAGTAGGATTTGCCGTCATATACGGGGTCGGCGGGCTCGCACGCGACGCGGCCGGCGATCCCGCTTGCCGCTCCGCCGTCGATGTGGCGCGCAAGATAGCGCCCCTGGCGCATGGTGAAGTCGCGGCGCTGACGATGGCGACCGTGCCGTTGCGGCTGCCGGACCTCGCCTTCCAGGATGCCGACGGCAAGCCAAGAAAGCTCTCCGACTGGCGCGGAAAGACCGTGCTGGTGAACCTGTGGGCCACCTGGTGCGTGCCCTGCCGCAAGGAAATGCCGGCGCTGGAGGGCCTGCAAACCAAACTTGGGGGTGCGAATTTCGAGGTGGTCGCCATCAATATCGACACCCGCGACCCCGAAAAGCCGAAGAATTTCCTAAAAGAGGCCAACCTGTCCCGGCTCGACTATTTCAGTGATCAAAAAGCCAGGGTTTTTCAGGATCTTAAGCAGATAGGCCGGGCGCTGGGGATGCCGACCTCGGTGCTGGTGGATGGCCAGGGTTGCGAGATCGGCACCATTGCCGGCCCGGCCGAATGGGGCAGCGACGACGCCATCAAGCTGATCAAGGCCGTGCTGCCGCCGGCCGCCGGATATTAAATCGGGCCGTCATTCCGGCGCGATGCGAAGCATCGAACCCGGAATCTCGAGATTCCCAGATGCGCAATTTGCGCATCTGAGGTCTGGTCCTTCGGACCATCCCGGAATGACAGGGGAATCAGATTATGCCGCGATATTGAGATTGCCGCCGATGCCGGGGCCAACATTGTCAAGCGAGGGGCTTTGATGGCCGGCGCCGAGCAACGTCAGAACCGTCGACTTCTCTGTATCGAGGTTCGATTTCAGCACGGAATTTGCAACCTGCTGCTGTATCGCCCCTGCCCGAGACGCCAGAACGGCCACTACCAGACTCATGTCCATGAGCAATACCCCAGAGCAGGATGGTACCCTACCGGGCGGTGGTTAACGAATTGGAGATCGGGGCGACGGCGGTATGTAGGATGGATTGAGCGACGCGAAACCCATCAATGGCCGTCAATGCGGCGATGGGTATCGCTTTGCTCAACCCATCCTACGAATCCCGGCTTTGGGTGCCTTACCGCGTCGGAACCGGCTTGGCGCCGCGATAGTCGTAGAAACCGCGCTGGGTCTTGCGCCCCAGCCAGCCGGCCTCGACATATTTCACGAGCAGCGGGCAAGGCCGGTATTTGGAGTCCGCCAGGCCCTCATGCAGTACCTGCATGATCGACAGACAGGTGTCGAGGCCGATGAAGTCGGCCAATTCCAGCGGCCCCATCGGATGGTGCGCCCCTAACTTCATCGCCGCATCGATGGCCTCGACGTTGCCGACGCCCTCATAGAGCGTGTAGATCGCCTCGTTGATCATCGGCAGCAGGATACGGTTGACGATGAAGGCCGGGAAATCCTCCGATACCGCGATCTGCTTGCCGAGCCTCGTCACGAACTCCTTGGCCGCCTCGAACGTCGAATCGTCGGTGGCAATGCCGCGGATCAGCTCGACCAGCTCCATCAACGGCACCGGATTCATGAAGTGGATGCCGATGAAGCGTTCGGGGCGGTCGGTCGAGGCGGCCAGCCGCGTGATCGAGATCGACGAGGTGTTGGAGGCGACGATCGCTTCCGGCTTCAGCACCGCGCAGACGTCGTGGAAGATCTTGCGCTTGACCTCTTCCCTCTCGACCGCTGTTTCGATCACGAGGTCGCAATCGGCAAGCCCGTCCATGGTCTCGGCCGGAACAATCTTCTTCAGGGCCTGATTGCGCGCGTCCTCGGAAATGACCTTTTTCGCGACCTGGCGCGACAGATTGCCGTTGATGGTCGCCATTGCCGACTTCAAGCGATCGGCGGAGACATCGTTGAGCACCACGTCCAGCCCGGCCAGCGCCGCTACATGCGCAATCCCGTTGCCCATCTGGCCCGAGCCGATCACGCCGACCTTGTTGATCAAAGCTGCCATCTTTTCATCCATCGGAACAGCGCGCGACAGGCGCCTGCCCTTCATCCCCCAAACTATACACTGGCCGCAGCTTTCGCATCAGGCCGGTGGAATCATCGTTACTTTCCGAGCTTGCCAAGCGCTTCGGTAAGCTCCGGAACCGCCTGGTAGAGGTCCGCGACCAGGCCATAATCCGCGACCTGGAATATCGGCGCGTCCTCGTCCTTGTTGATCGCGACGATCACCTTGGAATCCTTCATGCCGGCGAGATGCTGGATGGCGCCGGAGATACCGATCGCGACATAAAGTTCCGGCGCCACCACCTTGCCGGTCTGGCCGACCTGCCAGTCGTTCGGCGCATAGCCTGCATCGACCGCGGCGCGCGAGGCGCCGACGCCGGCGCCGAGCTTGTCGGCGAGCGGCTCGATATATTTGGCGAAATTCTCGCGGCTCTGCATCGCGCGGCCGCCGGAGACGATGATCTTCGCCGACGTCAGTTCGGGGCGATCGCTCTTGGCGACTTCCTCGCCGACAAAGCTGGAGAGGCCGGGATCGGCTGCCGATGCGGCATTCTCGATCGGGGCGCTGCCGCCTGTGCCGGTTGCCTGGAAGGTGGAGGTGCGCACCGTGATGACCTTCTTGGCATCCTTTGATTTCACGGTCTGGATCGCGTTGCCGGCATAGATCGGCCGCTCAAAGGTGTCGGGCGAAATCACCTTGATGATTTCCGACACCTGCATGACGTCCAACAGCGCTGCGACGCGCGGCATCACGTTCTTGAAGCGCGAGGTGGCGGGCGCGACAAAGGCGTCATAAGACGGCGCCAGCGCCACGATCAGCGCGGCCAGCGGCTCGGCAAGGTCGTTCTCGTAGGCGTCGCCTTCGGCGACCAAAACCTTCTTCACGCCGGCGAGCTTGGCAGCGGCTTCCGCCGCCGCCTTGGTGCCCTGGCCGCCGCCGGCAACGAGAACATGCACGTCGGCGCCCAGTTGGGTAGCCGCGGTCAGCGCCTTGTTGGTCGCGTCCTTCAGGGTCTCGCGATCGTGTTCGGCCATCAGCAACGTAGTCATCAGAGCACCCCAGCCTCGTTCTTGAGCTTCGACACCAGTTCAGCGACGTCCTTGACCTTGACGCCGCCCTTGCGGCCCGGCGGTTCCGATGTCTTGAGGATTTCGAGATGGGCGGTGAGGTCGACGCCGTAATCGGCGGCGTTCTTCTCGGCGATCGGCTTCTTCTTCGCCTTCATGATGTTCGGCAGCGAGGCGTAGCGCGGCTCGTTCAGCCGCAGATCAGTAGTTACGATCGCAGGTCCCTTGAGCTTCACCGTCTGCAGGCCGCCGTCGACTTCGCGCGTCACCTTGAAATCGGAACCATCGACTTCGACCTTGGACGCAAAGGTCGCCTGCGACCACCCGAGCAACGCTGCCAGCATCTGGCCGGTCTGGTTTGAGTCATCGTCGATCGCCTGCTTGCCGAGAATGATGAGGCCCGGCTTCTCCTCGTCGGCGACGGCCTTGAGTATTTTCGCTACCGCCAGCGGCTCGACATTGCCTTCGGCCTTGACCAGGATGCCGCGGTCGGCGCCCATGGCAAGGCCGGTGCGGATCGTCTCGGAGGCCTGTGCGGGTCCGATCGATGCCACCACCACCTCGGTCGCCTTGCCGGCCTCCTTCAGGCGCAACGCTTCCTCCACCGCGATTTCGTCAAACGGATTCATCGACATCTTGACGTTGGCGAGTTCCACGCCCGATCCGTCGCTCTTGACGCGGACCTTGACGTTGAAATCGACCACCCGCTTTACCGCCACCAGAACCTTCATCGATCCTCTTTCGCTTGAATTTCTTGGGGTTTCGTCAGCTTGAATGGAACCTAAAGGTCCCGCCAATCCCGGTCAACGCGCGAGAGGGCAAAATCGCCCCGATTGCGGCACTTGAGCCGGATTGAGCATGATCTCCGCGCAAACGCGTTCCGCGTTTGTCGCAGGGAAAACCGGTATCAGTCCCGCTATCCAAGTGCGGGGGGCCGGCTTTTTCCGGATCATACACTAACGGTTCTGGCCGGGCACCCAGAGCACGTCGCCGGCGCCGTTACGGTTCGCCGAACGGCTGGCGACAAACAGGAAATCCGACAGGCGATTGATAAACTGAATCGCGGCGTCGCTGACCGGCTCGTCGGGCTTGGCCGCGAGTTCCACCATGATCCGTTCCGCCCGGCGGCATACCGTGCGCGCCAGATGCAGATAGGCCGCCGCCGGCGTGCCGCCCGGCAACACGAACGAGGTCAACGGCGCCAAATTCGCGTTCAGGCCGTCGATGTCGCGCTCCAGCCGTTCGACCTGGCTCGACAGCACCCGCAACCGCTCGGCCTTGCCCTCGCGCTGGGGTACCGCGAGGTCGGCGCCGAGATCGAACAGATCGTTCTGGATCAGACCCAGCATCGCGTCGAGTTCGCGCGCGTCCGTCAGATGCAGGCGCGCGACGCCGATCACGGCGTTGGTCTCGTCGACGGTTCCATAGGCGCTCACCCGCAGATCGTATTTCGGACGGCGCTCGCCAGAGCCGAGCGCGGTGGTGCCGTCATCGCCGGTTCGCGTGTAGATCCGATTGAGCACGACCATGTCTTTGCCCTCTAGCGTCCCATCGCCCAGACCGCGAGCATGGTGATGACGATCGCGACAAACTGCAACAGCACCCGTAACCGCATCAATTTCTGCGACCGGTTCGGCGAGCCGCCGCGCATCATATTGATGAGACCAAGCAGCAGCACCAGCGCGACGGCGCCGACAGCCAGCGGAAGCAGTATAGAACTCAGAAAGGAAGCCATTGAACGTCAATAACACCGTGCAGGGCGAAGGGCCATCGCACCCGAACGGGCCGCAACGATCTGGCTTTTAGCCCAATAATATCAGATGGTACAATGAGCCTCCGCTGGCCCAGGTGAAATGTGAGTTTGAAATGTGAGGCAGCTTCGCTACGTCTACCTCATTGTCATGGACGCGTTCTACACGTTCCTCGCCGACGACGGCTGGGCGATCGCGAGCCACATCGCGCTGTCGACCTTGATGGCGCTGTTTCCCTTCCTGATCGTGCTGACGTCGCTGGCCGGCTTCTTCGGATCGAAGGAGCTTGCCGACCAGGCCGTGGGGCTGTTGCTGCAGGTCTGGCCCAAGCAAGTCGCCGATTCGCTTTCCGGGGAAATTCACGATGTGCTGACGACGACCCGCGGCGACATCCTGACCATCGGCGCGGTGCTTGCGGTATATTTTGCCTCGAACGGCGTTGAGGCGCTCCGCGTCGCGCTCAACCGCGCCTATTCGGTGCTCGAAGTGCGGCGCTGGTACTGGCTGCGGCTGGAATCGATCGGCTACACGTTGATCGCCGCCATCACCTCGCTCGCGATGGCGTTCCTGATCGTGCTTGGGCCGCTGATCATCGAGGCGGTGCGGCGGCATATTCCGCTGGTCGTGGAAAACAACGAGGAATTTCTCAATGTTTCGCGCTACGGCATCACCATCGCGGCCTTGATCGTCGCCCTCCTCATCCTGCACGCCTGGCTTCCGGCGGGGCGACGCGGGTTCCTGCAGATCCTGCCCGGCATCATCTTCACCATGGTGGCGTCGCTGATCTCGGGCATCGTGTTCGGCCAATACCTCGCGCGCTTCGCCAACAATTACGTCACGATGTATGCCGGGCTCGCGTCGGTCATCATCGCGCTGGTGTTTCTGTATTTCATCGCCGCGATCTTCGTCTATGGCGGCGAGTTGAACGCCGCGATCATCAAGTCGCGGCTGCCACGCGGCGTAACGCTTCAAGCAGCGCAGTCGCTAGAGCCCGCGGAGACACAGGCTTGAGCAGGAAGGCGTCGGCGCCGGCCGCCAGCGAAGCCGCTTCATCCTCACCGCGGCCCGACACCCCGATGATCGCCATGCGGCCGTGCGGCAGGCTCAAGGCGCGGATCCGCCGGATGGCCTCGATACCGTCGATGCCCGGCAACACCATGTCCATCAGCACCACGTCGAACGCGCCCTGCGCGATACGCTCAGTCGCGGCCTCACCGCGCCCGATGAACTCCGCCTGATGGCCGAGCTCGCTCAGAATCGTATTGAGCACGACGCGGCCAAACGGATTGTCCTCAACGCCGAGCACGCGCAGCGGCGGAACCTGATCGGGGGCGGCGGCCTCGGCCGCGGCCGACCCCGCCGCTTCGCCGGCCTTCGCGCGGTTCAAGGTTACCGTCAGCGTGAATGTGGCACCGCCACCGCGCCGCTGCGCGACCTCGATGCCGCCGCCCATCGATCGTGCGAGCTGCTTGACCGAGGACAGCCCAAGGCCGGCACCGCCGAAACGCGAGGTGATCGAGACGTTGGCCTGCGAGAACGGACGAAACAGGCGTTTGATCTCAGCAAGCGTGAGGCCGATCCCGCTGTCGGAAATCGCAAAGGCGATGCCGACCTTGCCCCTGGTGCCGCGCATCGGCGTGACTTCCAGCGCAACGCCGCCCGCTTCCGTGAACTTCACCGCATTGTCGATCAGGTTTTCCAGCGCCGCGCGCAGGCGAACGGGGTCGCCGACCACCAGCGCCGGAAGCTCGTCCGATACCTCGACCTGCCATTGCAACCCTTTCGCCGCCGCCCGGCCGGCAAGCGAATCGCCGGCGTTGCGGGCGAGCGCCCGCAGGTCGAACGCATCCTGGCGCAGGCCGGTCGCTCCGGTAGCGTCCTTGGCGGCATCGACGAACAAGGTCGCAAGGCTCGCCAGGTGCTCGGCGCCGGCCTTGATGGTGTCGACCCAGCGCCGCTCGCGCTCATCGAGATCCGAGGTCGCGAGCAAATCGCTGATGGCGAGGATTCCGGTCAGCGGCGTGCGCACCTCGTGGGCGAATGCGGCGAGCGCCGCTTCGACCACCCCGGGCGCCGCCGACTTCTTGGGACGCTTGCCCCGTGTCCTTGCGGTAGATTTGGGGACGCGCGTCTTCGTCGGCCGCCTATTCTGGAACTCCTTGCTGCGCCGGAAGCGCGACATTACCGCCATGATTCCCCTTAGCCCCGCGCTGTCGCCACCATGCCATGGCCGGGCTGTCTGAGTCACTGCGGCCTTTCGATTGCTCCACGTGAAACTCAGGCGAGGCCGATCAAACGGCGAATGTCTGCCGGGGTCGCGCCGGCCGCCCGCAGTTCGCGCAGGCCGGTGGCGTCAGTGGATTTGGATAGCTTTTGCCCGGCAGTATTCATGACCAGGCGATGGTGCCGATAGGCCGGCTGCGGCAGGCCGAGCAGTTGCTGCAGCAGCCGATGCACACTGGTCGCGTGGAACATATCCTGGCCGCGCACCACTTCCGTCACACCTTGCACGGCGTCGTCAATCACGACCGACAGATGGTAGCTGGTTGGGGTTTCCTTGCGCGCCAGAATGACGTCGCCCCACTGTTCGGGCCGGGCGCTGATTTGGCCGGTCTCGCCGCCGGGCCCTCCGCCGTGCTCGCTCCAGCCGAGCGCGCCCGCACGCCCGAGTGCAGCCGCCATGTCGAGCCGCAGCGCGTAAGGCGCACCCGATTCGATCAATCGCCGCCGCTGATCGGACGCAAGCGACTTCGCGGTACCTGGATAGAGTGGCGTGCCATCCGGATCGCGCGGCCAGGCGCCTGCAGCCTCCCGCTGCGCCACCAGTCTTGCAATCTCGGCGCGGCTTTCGAAGGCCGGATAGATCAGACCCTGGGTTGACAATTTTTCAACCGCGTCGCGATAGCGGGCAAGATGCTCGGACTGCCGGCGCACCGGCGCCTCCCAGGATAGGCCGAGCCAGGCCAGGTCGTGATAGATCGCGGTTTCGAATTCGCTCCTGCAGCGCGTCGCGTCGATATCCTCGATCCGCAGCAGGAACCGGCCGCCGGTCGCCCGCGCGGAATCGAAATTCAGCAGCGCCGAATAAGCGTGGCCGAGATGCAGATAGCCGTTCGGGCTTGGCGCAAAACGGAAGGTGGGCGGCATTGCTTCCCAATATTCGTCATTGCCGGGCATAGTAGTCTGTCTTGCGCAGACTGCGTATACTTGTCTGCGCTCCCGGCAATCCATCGTTCGAAGACTCTGTTCCGAATGAGATGGATGCACGGGTCAAGCCCGCGCATGACGACCCAGTGAATTGATATCTCCAAAATGCTCGTCCACCTCAACTCCCAGGCCGATCTTGAGGACGCGATTCATGCGCTGGTCAAACAGGACCCGCGGTTGAAGCCGATTCTCGAAATCACCGGCATGCCGGCATTGCGGCGGCGCGAGCCCGGCTTTGCGGGCCTTGCGCATATCGTCTGCGGCCAGCAATTGTCGACCGCGAGCGCGTCTACGATCTGGGGCCGCCTCACGGCGGCGTTCGATCCGTTCGATCCCGACGCGCTGCGCCGCGTCCGTGCCGATCGCCTCGGCCGGCTCGGCCTGTCGGCGGCCAAGATCAAGACCCTGAAGGGTCTCGCGCGCGAGCTCGCCGCGGAGCGGCTGAACATCGACGTGCTCGCAAACGAAGACGCCGACGCCGCGCACAACACGCTGACGTCATTGCATGGCATCGGTCCGTGGACCGCGGACGTGTACCTGTTGTTCTGCCTCGGCCATGGCGACGCCTGGCCCGCGGGCGATCTCGCCGTGCAGGAAGCGGTCAAGATCGGCCTCAAGCTGAAGCAGCGCCCGACCGCAAAACAGATGACGCCGCTGGCGGAGCCTTGGCGCCCGCTGCGGGGCGCCGCCGCGCATCTGTGGTGGAGTTATTACCGCGCGATCAAGAAACGCGAAGGCGTGATCGCGGGCGAGCCAAGAGCGCAAGAAACGAACAGCGTTTCAAACTATGTTGCTGTTGCAAAGCCGCCGTCGGTGAAAGCAAAGATCGCAGCACGAAAAGCAACGGGATCGAAAACATGAAATCCATCGACTTCGTCGTCGCCCGCGACGATCTGCAACAGTGCAAATCGATCGAAACGCAATTGCCGGATGGCGCCGCGCTTCCGAGCGACGCGCTGCTGATCAGGATCGATCGCTTTGCGTTCACCGCGAACAACATCACCTACGCGGTGTTCGGCGATGAGCTGAAATACTGGCAACTGTTTCCGGCCCCGCAAAATTTCGGCAATATCCCGGTCTGGGGTTTTGGCGAGGTGATCGCCTCGAAACACTCTGGCGTTGCTGAGGGCGAACGCCTGTTCGGCTATTTCCCGATGGCGACGCATCTCGTGATCGAGGCCAGCGAGGTTAGCAAGCAGGGCCTGCGCGATGCCGCCACGCACCGGCAATCCGTGGCACCGGTCTATAACGCCTATGCGCGCATCACCGGCGATCCCGCTTTCGCCGGGCGGCAGGGCGACTATCAGGCGCTGCTGCGGCCCTTGTTCATGCTCTCGTTCCTGGTTGACGATTATCTCGCCGAGAACGCGTTTTACGGCGCGCGGAGCGTGATGCTGTCGTCCGCCTCGAGCAAGACCGCGTTTGGGCTCGCCCATCTCTTGCATGGGCGCGCCGATCTCAAGGTGATCGGGCTGACCTCGGCGGCGAATGCTGATTTCGTCAAGTCACTGGGCTGCTACCACGAGGTCGTGACCTATGACCGCGTGACCTCGCTGCCGGCAAATTCGCCGGTCGCGTTTGTGGACATGGCGGGAAACAGCAGCTTGCGCGAAGCCCTGCATCGGCATTTCGGCGACCAAATGAAATATTCCGGGCGCATCGGGCTCACCCACCGCAGCTCCTCGCCGGATGAGCCGGAACTTCCGGGCGCCAAACCAAGATGGTTTTTCGCCCCCGACCAGATTCGCAAACGCGCCAAGGAATGGGGACCGGGCGGCGTCGACAAGCGGTTTGGCGTCGCCTGGTCGGGCTTTGCGCCGACACTGGACCGGCGGCTGAAGGTGATCGAAGGCCGCGGCCTCGCAGCGGCAAAGCAGATTTATCTCGATACCCTCAACGGCCGCATTCCGCCAGATCAAGGCAACATGCTGTCGCTGGCGGAATAGGCCGCGCCTCGCTTCACGTCAGGCAGGATGCATCAGTTCCTTGGTACTTCGTATCTGTGTTCGACATGAAACGACTTCGCCGTGATCAGCCATGCGCTATTGATGTGATGGTATGCGAGATAGTCGAGATATAGAAGCGTATCGATTCTGACGCGAACTTTCACCACTGCCTGAGTGGGCGACGCAAAATCCACCAGCAATATCTCCTGCTGGCGCGGCGCATTCTTGGATTTCGGCGACGGTCCGCAAGCAAGCGCACTCTTGTAGTCTTGCGCGGGCAACAGTCGCAGATTTCCGTCTCGCAATCCGTGCAATTGGGCGGTCGAGGCAAACACATCGTCGAAACGCGATACGTCGCTGTCAAACATCAGGTCGAAATAACGCGCAACGGCGTCAAGCAGAGAGTGGTAGGTGGCACGGTCAAGCATCGCAGGCTCACTTGGTTGTCGAAGGCTCGATGCCATCAACGTGACACGAGATCGCGAGGCATGTCCTTGCGAACTACGCTAATATCGGCGATAAAAAGCAATGATATGCCCTTTGGTAGCTAATTAATGCGTTGTTATGCCAAAATCTCACCTTGATCCGGTCGACTGCCGCATTGTTGCGGAGCTGCAGGCCAATGGTCGATTGAGCAACGTCGAGCTGGCCGACAAGGTCGGCTTGTCGCCATCGCCGTGTCTGCGTCGCGTCAAGCGTCTGGAGCGCGACGGGTACATCGAAGGCTATCGGGCAGCCTTGCGGCGCGACCGCGTCGGGCTCGGCTTCTCGGTTTTTATAGGCGTCAAGATCGACGGGCACACCAACGAGCGCGCGCTGGCGTTCGAGAAAGCCGTCGTCGAGATGCCTGAGGTCATTGCATGCCACCTCGTCTCCGGTGAGGCGGATTACTTCCTCGAAGTCGTCGTGCCTGATCTTGGCGATTACCAGCGCTTTCTGGTAGGCAAACTGCTCAATCTGCCAATTGTGCGTGAGGTACGCAGCAACATTGCGATCCAGACGCTCAAGGCAGGCGCACCATTGCCGCTCGAGCACCTTGAACCAGGACAATCCAAAAGCATTCCGCAAGCGGCGAAGTAGTCAAACCGGTCTATCTCGATACGCTCAACGGCCGCATGCCGCCAGAGCAAGGGCACATGGTCTCGCTACCATAACTCCCGCGCTTTCTGCGCGATCCTAAAGGGTATAGTCTTGTCTCCCGGGGGAGGCCGCAGAAAGACGGTCCCAAGAGAGACGCGCATGCTGGACAAGACAGACGATATTTCGGTCGCCGCGGAAAGCTGGCTGGCACAATTCGAAAGCGCGCTCGCCAACACGCGCGAGCTCAAGGCGCTGTTTCATTCCGAAAGCTATTGGCGCGATGTGTTGGCGCTGAGCTGGAACATTCAGACCGTCAACGGCGCCGAGGCGATCCTGAAAGAGTTGGAAGGCCGCAGCCGCAGCGCGGCGCCGAAAAACTTCCAGATCGATCCCGGCCGCGCCGCGCCGCGCCGGGTGACGCGCGCCGGGATTACCTCGATCGAAACGATGTTCAAATTCGAAACCGCCGTCGGGCGCGGCAATGGCATCATCCGGCTCACGCCAGACGCCACCGACGGCAACCGGCTGAAGGCCTGGACGCTCCTGACCACGCTTGAGGAATTAAAAGGATTTGAAGAACAGCTCGGCGTGGCGCGCCCCCGCGGCAACGCCTATTCGCGCGATTTCCGCGGACCGAACTGGTTCGACTTGCGAAAAGCGTCGGCCGAATATGCCGACCATGACCCCACCGTGCTCGTCATCGGCGGCGGCCAGTCCGGCCTGTCGATCGCGGCGCGGCTGAAGCAGCTCCATGTCGATACGCTGATCGTCGATCGCGAGGTGCGCATCGGCGACAACTGGCGCAAGCGCTATCACGCACTGACGCTGCATAATCAGGTGCAGGTCAACCACCTGCCCTACATGCTGTTTCCGCCGAACTGGCCGACCTACATCCCCAAGGACAAGCTCGCCAACTGGTTCGAGGCCTATGTCGAGGCCATGGAGCTGAATTTTTGGACCGAAACCGAATTCGAAGGCGGCAGCTATGACGAGCACGAAGGCCGCTGGACCGTGACGCTGCGCCGCGCCGGCGTCACGCGGACGATGCGTCCGCGCCATGTCGTGCTCGCCACCGGCGTGTCCGGCATCCCGAACCTGCCCGATATTCCGGGGCTCAAGAACTTTACCGGAAAGGTCGTGCACTCCAGCCAGTATGACGACGGTGAAAACTGGAAGGGCAAGCGCGCGTTCGTGATCGGCACCGGCAATAGCGGTCACGACATCGCACAAGACCTCTATTCCAGCGGCACCGAGGTGACGATCGTGCAGCGCAGTCCGACGCTGATCGTCTCGATCGAGCCGTCGGCCCAACTGGTCTACTCGCCCTACAATGAGGGAACGCTCGACGACAACGACCTGATTGCGACCTCGATGCCGCTGCCGCTGGCGCGCAAAAGCCACGCCATGGTGACCGAGCAATCGAAACAACTCGACAGGGAATTGCTCGAAGGCCTGGAGCGGGTCGGATTCAAGCTCGACTTCGGCGAGGACAATACCGGCTGGCAGTTCAAATATCTCACCCGAGGTGGCGGCTATTACTTCAATGTCGGCTGCTCCGACCTGATCGTCAAAGAGGAGATCGCGCTGAAGCAATTTTCCGATATCGACACCTTCGTCGCGGCCGGCGCCAGGATGAAGAGCGGCGAGACGATAGCAGCCGATCTGATCGTGCTCGCGACCGGATACAAACGCCAGGAAGAGCTGGTGCGCAACTTGTTCGGCGACGAAGTCACCAGGCGCGTCGGTACTATCTGGGGATTCGGCGAAGAGCAGGAGTTGCGCAACATGTATGTGCGCACCGGACAGGCGGGCCTCTGGTTCATCGCGGGCGGCCTCGCGCAATGCCGGATCGGCTCAAAACATCTGGCCTTGCAGATCAAGGCGATCGAGGAAGGACTATTGCCGCATGGCCGCTAATCTTCCCGCAGCGACGATCTCCACCGCCGAGCCAGCCGTGCTCGGTTCCGGCGAGCACCGCTACCGTGTGGTGGAAAACTGGGCGAAGCTGCCGAAGCGGTGGAAACTCACCGATGTGGCTTCCGTTGCGGTCGACAGCAAGGACCGCATCTACGTCTTCAACCGCGGCGAACATCCGGTGGTCGTGTTCGACCGCGAGGGTAATTTCATCACAAGCTGGGGCGAGGGGGTGTTCACCCGCGCGCATGGACTCGCCATCGATGCCGAAGACAATCTCTATTGCACCGATGACGGCGACCACACCGTGCGCAAGTGCACGACCGACGGCAAGGTCTTGCTGACCATCGGCATTCCAAACCGACCGGCGCCGTTCATGAGCGGCAATCCGTTTCACCGCTGTACCCATACCGCGCTGTCACCGAAGGGCGAGATCTATGTCTCGGACGGTTACGGCAACGCCTGCATCCACAAATACACGCCGGGCGGCAAACGGATGATGAGTTGGGGCGAGCCCGGCACCGACCCGGGCCAGTTCAACATTGTCCACAATATCGTGACCGATGCAGATGGCTGGGTCTATGTAGCCGATCGTGAGAACCACCGCGTGCAGGTGTTCGACGGCAACGGCAAATACGAGACGCAGTGGAATAATCTGCACCGGCCCTGCGCGCTGCATTGCTGCGGCGGCAAGCATCCCATCTTCATCGTCGGCGAACTCGGCCCGGGCATGCCGGTCAATCGCAAGGTACCCAATCTCGGCCCGCGCCTCTCCATTGTCGATGCCAAGGGCAAACGGATTGCGCGGCTCGGCGGCGAGAAAGGCCCCGGCGTTGAGACCGGCAAATTCCTGGCACCGCATGGGCTCGCGCTGGATTCCAAAGGCGACATCTATGTCGGCGAGGTCGGCGTCACCAACTGGAAGACCAGCTTTCCCGATACGCCGATGCCGCCGCAGGTCCGCGTCGTCCGTTGCCTGCAGAAGCTAGAAAAGGTTTGACCGGCTTGCGCGTCTCGCGGCACTTCAGCGAAATAACGCAAGCACGCGGCGGACTGGCGTCGCGCCCGACCCCGGATTTCGCTTTCGCTCGTCTAGCCGCACAAGGTCGTCATACCCCGCGCATCCGGGGTGAGCGGAAGATTCGTTTCATGGAGCCCGATGGTTGCGGATCAGGCTGCTGCCTGTGAGCGGCGGAGCCATTCATCCAAACCGATACGGCCGAGGCGCGCTTCACCCAACGGCACGAGCGAACGCTCCTCGACGCGGCCGCCGAAGTATCGGGCCTCGGGGTCACACACCACCTCGCGCGGGTCCCCGACCGCCTTCAGATAGCGGGCAACAATTTCGTTGAACGGTGCTCGTTTCGGCCCGGCAATCTCGACGATGCCGCTTCGCGGGGCGGCGAGCGCTACCTCGGCGACGATCGGAGCAACGTCGTCCGCCGCGATGGGCTGGAACAGGCCGGGCGAGAGTCTGACCCTATTTCCATCCGCGCTTGAGGCGGCGATGCCGCCGAGGAATTCCAGGAATTGGGTCGCGCGGATAATGGTGTAGGGGATGCCGGAGGCCTCGATCAGTTTCTCTTGGGCGACCTTGGCGCGGAAATAGCCATTGTCGGGCGTCCGGTCGGTTCCGACGATGGATAGCGCGACGTGGTGCCGGATGCCGGCGGCGGCCTCCGCCGCGAGAAGGTTGCGCCCGGAAGTCTCGAAAAATTCCAGCACCGCTTTGTCTTCAAATGAAGGCGAATTGGCAAGGTCGATCACCACCTGCGCGCCGGCCATGGCCTCCTTGAGCCCCTCGCCGGTGATGGTGTTGATGCCGCTTTTGGGCGAGGCGGCGACGACCTCGTGGCCGGCCTGGCGCAGAATGGCGACGGTCTTCGAGCCGATCAGGCCGGTGCCGCCGATCACGACGATCTTCATGGTTGACCTCCCTTGTCGATGACCCGTCGAGCAAATCAATCGACGGGTCGTTTGATCTGCAGGCCTGATGCCGGCAGAAATCTCACGCCCTCGCGATAGACCGCGCCGCTTCACCGATTGCGGCCACCTGACGTTTCGCCAGCCGCCCGTCGGCTTGCGGATCGTGCGTCGGCAGATACACGGTCGGGCGGGATTGGGTGAATCGCCGGATCGTATCCAGCGTCGCACCCGACACCTGCTCATCGGCGCTGACGCCGTCGAGCTTGCCGGCAAGCATCAGCTCCTCGTTGTAGGAGGTATCGCCCGCCAGAAAATAAGCGGTGCCGCCGTCCTGAACGATGACCGAGATATGATCGGCGGTGTGGCCGGGCGTGCCGACGGCGACAACATCGCCCGCCCTGGTCAGCCGTCGGCTCGCGGCGAACGGGCCGAACGGCTCAGTGACGAGATCGAGCGGTTTTGGGTCGAACCACGACGGCCAGCGCTGCGGGAGATAGCCGCGCAGCCGGCCGGCAAATCCGCTCGCGGTTTTCAATTCACCGGGCGCGACGAGGATTTCGCTGTTCGGAAAATGCGCCAGCCCGCCGTCATGGTCCATGTGCAGATGGGTGAGAACCACCCGCTTGACGTCGCGCGGGCCGAGGCCGAGGGCGCGCAGCTGCGGACCGATCTCCTGTTCGCGGTCGATGCGAAACGCCACCTCCCAGCGGACGTATGGATGCAGCGACTTGCCGGTTTCGAGCAGATGCGCGCCCTGCCCGGTGTCGACGACGATGATGCCTTCGGGATGATCGATCAGCCATGCATAGGTCGGTACCCAGTCGGTCCAGTCCGGATCGGTGAAGATCGCAAGCCGCCGCGACAGGCCGTGGCCGCGTCCCTCGACCTGAGCGGTCTTGATCCGGACGAAGCCGGTCTGAATGGCGCGAACTTTCATGGGCGGAACCCTCCGCGATCCAGCCAAGGAAAGCGCGCGAATGCGCCAATTTCGCGGTGCGCCTATTCCACCTTGAGGTTGGACGCCTTGATGATCGGCCACCACCGTTCCGCCTCGGCCCTCTGGAACGCAAGCAGGGCTTCCGGCGACTGTTGGGCGAGTGGCGTGATCTCGATCCCGAGTTCCCCGAGGCGCTGTTTCACGGAAGGATCGGCGAGTACCTGCACCATGGTGGCGCTCAATTTGGCGATGATGTTCTTCGGCGTGCCTTTGGGCACCCATAGCCCGTACCACAGCGAGGCAAAGAAGCCCGGCAAGCCCGCCTCGTCCGCCGTCGGAATGTCCGGCGACGATGGCAGCCGGGTCCGGCCGGTCACCGCGAACGGCTTGACGCTGCCGGCGCCGAGCAGCGCCTTGAAGTTCGACGACGGCTCGATCATGAAATCGATCTGCTCGGCCAGCAAATTCTGCATCGCCGGTCCGTTGCCGCGATAGGGCACGAATTGAAATTTGGTGCCGGTCGCCCTCTGAAACGAAATTCCGGTGAGATGACCGGTAGCGCCGACGCCGGCGATGCCGACCGAGGCCTTGTCGGGATTGTCCGTCAGCCAGGCGATCAGGCCGTTCATATCGTCGGCCGGAAGACTCTTCTTGCCGACGATCAATAACGGCTCGCTGCCGATCAGGATGATCGGATCGAGATCCGTCAGCAGATCGAACGGCAGCTTGTAGAGGCCGCCGGTCAAAACATGCGTGGTGGAAGTGCCGATGCTCAAATTGTAGCCGTCGGCAGACGAGCGGACCGCGCGGCCGACGCCGATGCTCCCCGCAGCGCCGCCGACGTTCTCGATGATGACGGGCTGGCCGAGTATGGCCCGAAGACGGTCCCCCAAAAACCGCGCCAAGGTGTCGGTGGCACCGCCGGCCGGAAACGGCACGATCATCGTGATCGGGCGCACCGGATAATCCTGCGCCACAGCCAAGCCACCCCATGCCAGGCCGATCAACGCGGCGATCAGGGCCGCCACTAGCTTGCGCATCTGTCTCCTCCGCAGACCGGCTTCTCATCTACGTATTCTTGATTTGCTCAATCTTGGCGCGTTTCGCGCCGCCGATCAAATATGGCCGATGGCCTCACGCCGGCGCTGCTCGGATTCCTCCGCATAGCGCCGCATCGCGTGGGCTTCGTTCAAAATCCCGATCGGGCGCCATTCGTCGTCGCCTTCGACTACGACAAGCAATTCGGCCTCCGCGAAATCAAACACGGCGATGGCTTCCTGGATGTTCATGACAGGATACAGCACGACGTCTCGATAGTGCAGGATGCCGGACAGACCATTGCTCGGCTCAATATCCGGCGCGTGCGCCTCGGCCACTAGCGCCAGCCCGGCGTAGCGGCCGGCAGCGTCGACCGCGACAACCTGCGTCTTCGATCCCAGCGGAAATTTGCTGCGGAATTCTTCAATCGCCATGTCGATGTTCGCTGTTACCACGTCCGGCCGCATCAGGCTCCGTACTGTCAGATCGCGGATCCAGCCGATGTCCGCAGCGCTGCGGATGGTTTCGCCACGCAGGTGCAGCCGCCAGGTCGCGAACGAGTAGCCGAACAATTCGCGTGTGATCTGGGTCGAGATGATGACGGCGACCAGAACGGCAGTGGTGAGCCAGAGATTGCCGGTGGATTCCAGCGCGATGAACGACATCGTCAGTGGCCCGCCGATCACCGATGCCGACAACGCGCTCATGCCGATGATCGCATAGACATTCGGATTAAGATTGAGGCCCGGCCAGATTACGTCAAAGCCGGCGGCAAATAGGTGACCGCCAAGCGCGCCCAGAAACAGGGCTGCGAAAAACAACCCGCCGCGAAAACCGCTGCCCAGCGACACTACGGACGCGATCGCTTTCAGGACGAACATGGTCGCGATCACGGTCAGCGGAATCGAAACAAATCCGGCGAAATGCAGCGCGCCATGTCCCGACGACATCACCTGCGGCGTCACAAGCGCGAGCAGGCCGACGAGAAGACCGCCCAGCGCCGGGCGCAGCGGCGGCCAGAGGCGGGTCTTCGCCAACAACGCCTCGCACAGCGCCACGCCGCGCATGATGGCGATGCCAACCAGCGCCGCGAGGATTCCGAGCAGCGATGCAATGGCGAGGTCGCGGCCAAGCACGTCGCCGACCGCACCGACGCCGACGCCGAACGACAATACCGTGAAGGCATGGGCGACGAAATAACCGGCGACCGCGGCGACGCCGACCGGCGTCAGGCTGGCCGGCGTGTAGCCGCCGATCACAAGCTCGAAGGCATAGAAGGCGCCGGCAAGCGGCGCCCCGAAGGCGCCGGCGATCGCGGCCGCGGCGCCGCAGCCGACCATGATGCGTTGGTCGACGCGGCGCAGATGAAAGGCGCGGCCCAGCGAGGCGGCGAGACCGCTCGCAAGCTGGGTATAGCCGGCCTCTAGCCCGACCGATGCGCCGACGCCGCTGGACCACACGGTCTGCAATGCCACGATGACACTGCCGCGAAATGACATCCGGCCGCCATGCAGGGCATTGGCCTCGATCGGATCGATCTCACGAGCCGGCCGCCATCGCGCCAACAGCAGGAACGCCAGCCCCAGCAGCAACCCGCCGAGGCTCGGAACCAGAAGGGCGCGCAGCGGATCGATCCTGTACTGGCTGGAAAGACGGTCCCCCCAATCGAGGTTGAACAGCACCACGTGCAACGCCTCCACCGCGTTGCTCATCGCCGCCACCACCAATCCGCCTATGGTCCCGATCAACAGTGCCAGAACGACCAGGCTGGTTTCATGCGCGCGAACGAAGGCCCGCAGCCGACGCGGCGCTTCGAGATAACGCGACGAGGTGATCATTTGTGGCGTCCGTCCGCGGCTAAAAGCCCTCGTTTAGCCGCCTTTAAGCCAATCTTGCAATCGCGTGCGGGCCACCGGATAAGCCCCTCAACGCTCTTCACAATCCCGTCACGCTGCCTGTAGTATGTCAACGCATGCTGCTTCGCAGCTTATATGGGGGCCAGGAGCGTTACTTGAACGCACATGTCTCGCAAGGCGGTTGGCCGGTATTGGTGCTGAATGCGGATTTCCGGCCGCTGAGTTACTACCCGCTGTCTCTCTGGTCGTGGCAGGACGCGATCAAGGCGGTATTCCTCGACCGCGTCAACATCGTCGAGCACTACGACCGCGCGGTGCGTAGCCCCTCGTTCGAAATCCGGCTGCCGAGCGTGGTTTCGCTGAAATCCTTCGTCAAGCCGACCACGCATCCCGCCTTCACCCGGTTCAACGTGTTCCTGCGCGACCGTTTCGTCTGCCAATATTGTTCGGCGAGCGACGACCTCACCTTCGATCACATTGTTCCGCGCAGCAAGGGCGGCCAGACCACTTGGGAAAATGTCGTGGCGGCCTGCTCGCCGTGTAACTTGCGCAAGGGCAATTTGACACCGCATCAGGCGCGGATGTTTCCAAGGCAGCACCCGTTCGCGCCGACAGTGCACCAGCTCCACCGCAATGGCCGGCTATTCCCGCCGAACTATCTCCACGATAGCTGGCTCGACTATTTATACTGGGACACCGAGCTCGATCCGTAAGCTCGGGCGGGCTTCCTTTTCCGCAATTAACGCGCGTCTTGACTCACAATCGTTGCGTTTGGTGAAGTGCTCGCCGTTGGCAGGAAGCCGGCCTGCGCGACGATCATATTGCTGCGCGACGAACGCGCGGTGTGGCTGAAGGAAAACCGCGGCTTTCGGATCATGCCGAGGCCTGCGCGAGCTAGGGCGGATTGAAATGCCGCTTTGCGGGAATACGGCCTTGCCTTGCGGGAATAGGAACGAGTGCCACATAATCGGGATGTATTTGCCGAGCCAACCGCCGCGCCGGTTCGCGTTGGCTTGGCCGCGACACGAAGATTTTTTTCTTCCCTGTCGGCGAAAGCTCGGATTTACTCACAATTCTCTAACGCTTAAAGGCCGGGAGACCTCGATGCCCTCTTTGACCGAATGGAGAGTGCCACCCGCGTATCAGCCCCGCCCGGGCGACTACAGTTTCGATCTCGATCGCGCGCTTTCCGCAGTGGTTGGCCTGCACTCCATCATCCCCGCCGACGCTTTTACCGCAGAGACGCTCGGGACCGAACGCGCCGGCAATGGCGTCGTGATCGACGACGGCCTGGTGCTGACGATCGGCTATCTGATCACCGAGGCGGAAGCCGTCTGGCTGCATCTCGGCGACGGCCGCGTGGTGGAAGGCCACGCGCTCGGCTTCGATTCCGTCACAGGTTTTGGCCTGGTGCAGGCGCTCGGCCGCATCGATCTCGATCCGCTGCCGTTCGGCTCGTCAGCCGCGGCCAACATCGGCGATCGCGTCGTGGTCGGTGGCGCCGGTGGACGCACGCGCTCCGTGGCAAGCCAGATCGCCGCCCGGCAGGAGTTCGCCGGTTATTGGGAATATCTGCTCGATGAAGCGATCTTCACCTATCCGGCGCATCCGAATTGGGGCGGCGCCGGGCTGATCTCGGCCGGCGGCGAGTTGATCGGCGTCGGCTCGCTGCAGCTCGAACGCGAGCGCGAGGGCAAGGCCGAGCACGTCAACATGATCGTGCCGATCGACCTGCTCAAGCCGGTGATCGACGATTTGCGCAAATTCGGCCGCGTCAACAAGCCCGCGCGTCCCTGGCTCGGGATGTTTTCGACCGAGATCGACAACAGGGTCGTGGTGATCGGCATCTCCGGCAACGGGCCCGCGGCGCGCGCCGAGCTCAAGGCCGGCGATGTCATCCTGGCGGTGAAGGGCGAAAAGATCACCAGTCAGAGCGCGTTCTACCGAAAGCTCTGGGCGCTCGGGCCGGCTGGCGTCGATGTGCCGCTCACGGTTCACCACGAGGGCGTCACCTTCGACGTGGTACTGGCCTCGACCGACCGCGCCAGGCTGCTCAAGGCGCCAAGGTTACACTAATCAAGACTACACTAATCAAGGTTGCACCAATCAAGGCTGCATTGAGATTCAAGAGGAAGTGCCAAAGGAAATGCAATGAGCGAGGCCGTGGTGGACGACATCGTGGCCGTGCTGCCGCCTTTGCTGCAATCACTGGAGGCACTCGGTTTTGTGGCGCGGCATCTCAATCCCCCGGATTTCGACCGCGTGATGGATGCAGCCGGCGCGCCGGACGAAGCATTGCAGGCGGCGCTTTCCCGGCTCGCCGAATGGCCGGAGGAATTCTCCAACATCCGGACCCCGCTGGAAGCCGCGAGCGACGCAGCTCTTGCAGCTTTCGCCTGTCTGCGCGCGGTACAGCATGCCGATGGCGACCTGGTCGCGGTGTTTCGCGCGCTGCGTTATGTGCCACGGGCGCAAGAGGCTTTGTATCCGCTGGCGACAAGATTTCCGCCGGTAAGCAGCTTCTTCCTCGATCCCGCCTTGCGCGAGGATTCTGGCCTTGTGGCGCGCCTCGCTCAGCCTGCAAACGCGGAGAGTGGGATCATTCACGACCACAACGACCCCGGCAGCCGCGGCGGCTTCTCGCTCTATGTGCCCGAATATTATATTCCCGACCGCGCCTGGCCGCTGGTGATGGCGCTGCATGGCGGCAGCGGCAATGGCAGCGGCTTTCTGTGGAGCTGGCTGCGCGACGCCCGCAGCTTTGGCGCCATCCTCGCCGCGCCCACCGCGACCGGTCCGACGTGGGCCTTGATGGGGGACGACAACGACACGCCGAATCTTGGGCGCATCCTCGATTCAATTCGATCGCGCTGGAACGTCGATGCGAAGCGGATGCTGCTGACCGGAATGAGCGACGGCGGCACCTTTTGCTACGTCACGGGATTCGAGAGCACCTCACCCTTCACGCACCTCGCCCCGATCGCAGCCACGTTTCATCCGCTGATGGCGGAAATCGCCGACACCGAACGATTGCGCGGACTGCCCGTTCATATCGTTCACGGCCGCCTTGACTGGATGTTTCCGGTTCAGGTGGCGCGGCAGGCGAAAAACGCGCTGTCGGCGGCCGGCGCGAGCGTGACCTACCGCGAGCTCGACGATCTCAGCCACTGCTACCCGCGCGAGATGAACGCGCCAATTCTGAAATGGCTGAACGGGGAATGATCGAATCGTGCCGCGATCCCGGCAAAAGCAGGAAGGACCAATGGAACCATCGCTGCCCGACCGCGTTGTTGGCCGTCGCCGGAGGACGGGAGATCTACCATGCAGGTTTTTCTAGGAATGATTTTGGGTGCACTGCTATTGGTCGCGGGCGTCTACGCCTACGATTCGATGCAAACCTCGAGCGTCGCCAACGGCCAGGTCGCACAGACTAGTCGAACCATCGTAAACTGGGATGTCGCTGCAAGCGACTGGCACGCGCTGAAGGCGCGCGCCCGCGAAGACTGGATCAGGATCTCGTCGAGGTAATCGGCGTTTTATCGCCACTACGAAACGAGGTACCTTCGCTGCCCGGCGGGGGCGCCTCTGTTTGAGGCTAATTGCTTATCTTCGCCTTGCGCGCGTCCGCGATGACCTGCTCGAATTGCGCAATGGTCAATGCGCCCGGCACGCGGAATTTTCCGACGATAAAGGACGGCGTGCCACGGAAACCGAACGCGGTGGCCTGATCGTTGTTGCGCGTGAGGATGGCATCGATGGCGGTTGCGTTGGCGGCAAGATCGCGTTTGGCGCGATCGAGATCGATGCCGGCGCCGGTGAGCAGTTCGTTGATGCGCGGCTCGGTCAGTTTCGAGTTGACGCCGATCAGCGCGTCATGCGCCTCGTTGTATTTATCCTGGAATTTGCAGGCCAGCGCCATCCGCGCCGCGACCACCGAGACGGGGCCGAGGATCGGCCAATCCTTCAATACCAGCCGGACCTTGCCGTCGTCCTGCACGACCTGCCGCAGCTCAGGCTCGAGCTTGCGGCAATAGGGGCATTGATAATCGAACCATTCGACGATGGTGATGTCGCCGGTGACATTTCCGGCGACGGGAACGTCAGGGTCGCGCAGCACCTGGGCTTCGGCCAGCACCTTCTCATCGTCGCCTTCCGCGAAGGCCGAACGAGGTATGGCGGCGGCAGCGGCCATGACCGCACCGGAGCCGAACACGCCGAGCGCGCTACGCCGGTTCAATCCGGTCGATTTGGTCGGATTATTCATCTGTCGTTCTCGTTACGGCCCATTTGCCCTATCTACGCTCAAGATAGGGATAAGTTGCGTGCCAGCATATAGAGCGCCACGAGAATTATGACGGTAGCGAATACGATGTTGAGTGCGCCGCGCCGCTCCGACAGCTGCCGCGCCGAGCGCGTGCCGGCAAGTCCCCCGGCGATACCGCCGGCAATGAACAGCGCGGCCAACCCCCACGAAACCAGGCCTGAATACGCGTAGCTCGCGGCGGTCGTCAGGCCGAACGCGGTCACTGCGACCAGCGAAGACGAGACGGCGTTCATGATCGACATTCCCGTCGCCAGCATCAGCGCCGGCACGATCAGGAAGCCGCCGCCGATACCGAAGAAGCCGGACATCGTCCCGGTGGCAAGACCAAGGCCGATGATGGCGGGCAGGTTGGTCAAGCTCATCTTGACGTCAGGCAAACCGACCCGCGCTCGCGTCTTCAGCATCAGCATCGCGATCACGAGCATCACCAGCGCGAACAATGCCAGCAGCCTCTCACCGTCGAGCATCTTGCCGAGGATCGAACCGCAGAAGGCGCCGATGATCCCCGCCGCGGCGAACGTCAGCGCGCACGACCACACCACGGTGCCGCCGCGTGCGTGGTTGGACAAATTGACCGCGGCGTTCGCGGCAACCGCGATCGCGCTGGTCCCGATCGCGACATGGGGTTCGGGCACGCCGACCACATAGACCATCAGCGGCACCGCGAGGATCGAACCGCCGCCGCCGACGAGGCCGAGCGAAAATCCGACCAACGCTCCCGATGCCAGTCCCAACAGGCTTTGCGTCGTGGAGACCATCAAGACGGAAGACTCCACTGCAAGTCGACACCGGCTTTTTTTGGCACGTTTTCTTCACGCGAACCGGCGCCGCGGCGCATGCGAGCGCGCACTACGGATCGCGAAGTCGGCCGGGAAGCTATTTGACGAAGGCTAGCTGGCCGGATGTTCGACATCCGGCCAGCCCGATTAGACAGGCGAGACTTTAACCCTTCAGCTTCTTGTTGCATTCGCTGTAATAGCCGCCGCCCTTCTCGATCCACTTCAGGCCACCGTTGCCGCCCGTGGCCTTGTTGGCATTGTACTGATCGACGCAGGTATGCATGCGCCCCTTGCCGGCGCTTTCCTTGGCGTATTTCGGGTCCACCGCCGACGGGAATACGGCGGGCCCGGAAGGTGCTGCCGGCGCCGCGGCGGGTGCTGCTTCCTTCTTCGCCTCTTTCGGCGCGGCGGGTGCGGCAGGGGCTGCAGCGGCGGGCGCCGCAGCAGGGGTTGCGTCCGCGCCGCATTGCGCTTTACGGAAATCATTCCACTTCTGGTCGCCGAGCGTGCCAGCGGCCTTGGCGGCCTTATATTTTGCGCTGCATTCCTGCGTGGACAGGGCCTGCGCCGGCGCGCTCACAACCAGCGCGGCAAAGCCCGTCACCGCGACTGCGCACAATAATTTTGCTTGAATGGACATCCTTGGTCTCCCTCAGGGACATATTTTGGGGGTGCCATCCTAGCGCAGCGCGCGCGCATGACAACGGAGCGCCACGACAGGCCCGCGAAAATATCGTGGCCCCATCGGCGGGCGGAATAGCTTTATTCATCGGCGGTTCATCATCCCAAGCCGAGGTTGCGCCTCTTTTCAATCCCTTGAGGTGCATCCATGATGACGATCGCTTCCCGCACGGCCGCAGCCATAGCCTTTGCATCCCTGCTGCTCTTGAGCTCGGCCTATGCGCAGACGACCACGGCGCCCGCCGCGGCACCTGCTGCGACCGAAAAGAAAGCCGAAAAGCCCCGCACGGCGGCCTCGCTGGAATGCTCGAAGGAAGCCGACGCCAAGGGGCTGCATGGCAAGGAGCGCAAGAAATTCCGCGCCGATTGCAAAAAGGAAGCGGCCTCCAAGGCAAAGTGATCTTGCTTACCCTCCCCTGGAGGGGTCGAGACGAGCGAAGCTCGCTCTCTGGGTCGACGCAAATGATATGAGCGGCGAGGTCGGGTGACAGTCTCTCCTCTCGAACGGTGCCCGAGTGGAGAGATCACCCCATCCCGTCTCACATCTCGCGGAGCCTGTCATCGGTCGCGCGTTCGCGCGAACCGTTGGCTCAATGTGAGCCGACCATCCCGCTCCAGGGGAGGGTAAAACATCAATGACCGCGCGCATTGCTGCATCTGCGTTGGCGCAATTGTCCCGCGCTCACGGATTTGCCATAAGGTGCCGTGAATCAATTTCCCATAGCGACGGCGTTTGCATTTCCGAGCCGCGCCAAAATCTTTAGCGCGCTTGAAACGCTGGCGATCGGCACCGCCGGCGGCCTGCTGTTTGTTTGGGCAGGCCTTCCGGGCGGGCTGATTTCCGGCGCCATGGTCGCGGTCGGTATCGCGGCCCTGGCCGGACGGCGGCTCGCGGTGCCGCCGATCATGACACAAACCGTGCTGGTGCTGCTCGGAATTTCACTGGGCTCGCTGGCCTCGCGGCAGCTGATCCAGCATATCAGCGCCTATCCGCTGACCATCGGCCTGTTGGCGCTGGCGACATTCTGCTCGACCTTCGGCTCCAGCCTCTACCTGCAGCGCGTTCACGCCTGGGACCGGACGTCCGCGTTTCTCGCGGCAAGTCCCGGCGCGCTGTCGCAGATCAGTATCCTTGCGGCCGAACGCGGCGCCGATGTGCCGGCGATCGTGGTGGTACAGACCTTGCGCGTGATCATCCTGACCGCCGCGTTGCCGCTGATGCTGTCGCTGACCGGGATCGCGCCATCCTCCCCGCCGGTCGCCGCGGTGGCCACCGCCTCGCCGCGCGAACTGGTCGAGCTGATCGTAGCCGCCGTGGCGGTTTCGCTGTTGCTGCGGCTGATGAAATTTCCGGCGAGCTGGATGTTCGGCGCGATGATTGCCTCCAGCGTGCTGCACGGCACGGGACTGGTCGAAGGCGGGTTGCCGCCGTGGATGCGCGGCGTCGCGCTGGTCGGGATCGGCGCATTGATCGGCACGCGGTTCGCGCGGATGAAGACCAAGACCCTGCTCGGCCACGTCCATGCCGGGCTCGGGTCATTCGCCATCGCCATCGCCATTTCCGCGATCTTCGTCGCCTTGATCGTGCTGACCACTCATGTAGGGATCGCCAACATCGTCGTCGCGTTCGCGCCGGGCGCGATGGATGCCATGCTGGCGCTGGCGTTGACCTTGCACATCGATCCGATCTTCGTCGGCGCGCATCATCTGTCGCGCTTCGTGTTCGTCACCATCGCGACGCCCGGCATCGTCCACCTGTTCGGACGGCCGCAGGAGGATGTGGATGATTAGGTCTTTGCTGTCCTAACGATGCCCCACGCCGCGATCGCGGCCATCAACAGCGAGATCAGCACATTGTAGCCGGCGAGCGACAGGCCGAGGAAGCGCCACTGCACCTCGTCGCAACGCACGACCTTGACGGTGTCGAGACGCTGCAAGAGATTGCCGGCGCTCCCGAAATTCCCGATCTGCCCCGTACAATCGGTCGGTCCCTGCCAAAGCCCCCATTCGACGCCGGCGTGATAGGTGCCGAGCCAGGTGTTGGCGAGCACCGCCAGCGCCAGCAATGCGAGGCCCGCCAGCAAGAGAGGACGCGGCGCGCCCTTCGCTGCTGCGAGCGCAACCAGCGCTGCGAACGGCACGGCGAAATAATAGGCGTAGCGCTGCTCGAGGCAGAGCGGACAAGGCAGGATTTCCAGCACCAGCTGGAAGAACCAGGCGCCCGCGAGCGTCGCTGCCGCGATCGCCATGATGGCGAGCGAGGCGGTCAGCGCCGGGGTGGCGTTGCGCGCGTAGGATGGATTTGCGGTGGCGTCCAGCGTCACGGTGGTTTTCCCTGTGGTGGAAGCGTCCTATCCCGCGCCAGCCATACTGTCGAGGTGACAAGCAATCACATACGCGCGGGTTGACCGGTACTTCCCGCCCGCTATATTCCGCCGGCTTCGAGGGGCCCGGCCGGGTTTTGGCCGAAGCTTTGCGAAGGCCCCTGTGGCGGAACTGGTAGACGCGCTCGAACTCAAAATCGAGTTCCGCAAGGAGTGCTGGTTCGATTCCGGCCAGGGGCACCAACTAGGCTGTTCGCGACCGTCCTTAATGGTCCGCCGCCGTCCGCGCAGCGTACAGAAACCCTTGAAAAACAGGCATTTCCGCGTACATCGGTGTTCGTCACCGTTTGTTCTCATTCGCTCCCAGCCATCCGATTTGTTGGTATTTTTGTTGGTATCGGGAGAACAAACGTTCACGGCGACTTTCGCTATTCCGAACGAAGGAATTGAGCAGATGGCCCGCAAGAACGATGGCGCGTGCGCCAACCCCAAGCAGATCAGGACCGATGTCGACTGCCGCGCCGCCCGACCGAAATTCGACAATGGCGCGTGGAGTCCCGCCAAGATTTCCGACGTGACCGGCGGCGGTCTCTATCTCTTCGTCACGCCGGACGAGAGCAGGCCCGGCAACGCTGCCTCCAAGCTCTGGCGGATGGGCTACCGCTTCCACAGCCGCCAGAAAACCTACTCCATCGGCCCTTACGGCAACGGCAAGGATGGCACGTTCTCGCTCGCCGACGCGCGGCGCGCGCGCGACAAGGCCAAAGACCTGCTCAAGGACGGCAAAGACCCGAGCACCGAGAAGCAGCTCGACAAGCACAGGCAGGCGGCCGCCCGGCCTTTCGAGCAATGGGCCGACGAGTGGCTCGCGAAGAAGAAGGTGGAGAAAGTCAAACGCGGCAGGATCGTCGCGGTGCGCGACCCCAAGACCATCGAGGTGCTTGAGCTGCGCGTCGGCTACATCAAGGATCGCTTCGGCAAGCTGTACAGGCAGGACATCAAGCGTCCGGACGTGCTCGCTTTCATGCGTTCATACGAAGCCGAGGGAAAGCTGGAAACCCGCGACCGCGTGCGCAGCATCGGTGAGCAAATCTGCAACTATGCCGATGTCGAAGGCGACGGCTACAATCCATTCCGCAACCTGAATGGGCAGATGATTGCCAACATTTCGACGCCGCGTCCCGGCGTCACCGAACCACGCGACGTGACGCGCGTCTTCAAGCTCATCAGCGCACCGTGGACGAGAGCGAGGTTTAGTGACGTTGTTGGCCTTGCCTTGCGCTTCGATGCGCTGACCATTCCCCGCCCCGGCATGGTCAATGAAATGGAGTGGAGCGAGGTCGATTGGGATGCCGAACGCTGGACTATTCCAGCCGCCAAAATGAAGACCGGTTGGGACCATGTCGTGCCTTTGTCACGGCAGGCACTCGCAATCCTGCGCAGCGTTCAGAAACTGACCGGCCATCGCCGGTACGCGTTTTCCTGCTCGAAGGACGCGCCGCTATCGAACAACACGCTCAACAAGCGCTTGCGGCTGCTTGGCATTGACACCAAGACTGATCATTGTGCCCACGGATTCCGGACCACCTTCTCGACCCTGTCTCACCACGAAGAGATCAAGGACGCCAAGGCATGGGATGGCGATGTCGTCGAGCTGCAGCTCGCGCATCTCGATAATTCGACTGTGGAAGGGCTCTACAAGAAGCACGGACCGCTCGCGCTGATCGGCTCGCGAACGAAGCTGATGCAGCATTGGGCTGATCGGATCGACCGCTGGCTCGATCCCAAGAGGGTGATGCCGATCAAGCGCGGCACGCAGGCCTGAGTCAGCTATCTTCAGGCGCGGTTGATGCTGCCCGGTTCGATCCGTGGCAAGCTCATGTGATAGTCGTCGACGCTTGCGCATCTCGTGCAGGAAGCGGATCGGTCTGTCGCGGATCTCGACGAACGCGCTCCTGATCTCGACAATGTCGCCGGGAATGACGATTTTTCAGTGTACCCATCAATGTACCGGAGTTGTCTATCCGATGGACTTCGAAAAGCTTCGGCAACGTCGCCGAACACTTTCTCACTTCATCGAGGAGACTTACAACCAAGCGCAGGTATCAGCTGGCGCAGTGATCACTTCTTTGTTAAGTCCTGCCCTCCGAAGGCACGTGTCAAGCCGGCTGATGCGAAAAGTGAGGAAGAAAGAGTATTGAAGTGCAAAGGCTTGCGAGGGCTGCGCGTTGGGGCTAACTCATACGCGAAATCTGCGTAAGCACTGCGTAAGCAGTAAGCACCCGTAGCTCAGCTGGATAGAGCGTCGCCCTCCGAAGGCGAAGGCCACACGTTCGAATCGTGTCGGGTGCGCCACTTCGGTACAGAACTGGGCACGCCAAAACCTGCCGTTTTTGCGCTTGAAGCGGCGACGAGCGTGCGCAGCAATTCGCTTTTCGAGCCCATGATGCGAAGTTCTTTCGCGTCGACCTCGACGCGCTGGGTGAGTGCGCGAAGGTAGTCGCGCCGGTAGCCGCCGCTCTCGATCCGCATTCGCTTGCGGGCGGTCCTGGCAAAGGCCTTGATCGATTGGGCAGTGATGGTCGGCCCCAGTCGCTCGATCGCGCCCCGGCCCGCTCAGTATCAGCACGGGCCTGGTCCCGGATCGCCTTCAGCTCGGCGATGCGATCCTTCAGCATCAGGTCGGAGAGATCGGTGACGCCGTTTTCGATGGCGTCGTAAAGTCGCTTGAGCTTGGCGTCTGCCTCGGTCGCCCGCTTGCGCAATTCGGCGATATGTGTCGCCTGGCGCTCGGTGCGCTCCTCCCGGCGATTAAGAACCGAGGACAGGATTCTCTCAAGACGGCTCGGTTGCAAGAGGCGGTGCTCGATGTGATCGGCCACCAAGGTGTCGAGCTTTTCCATGGGGACAGTACGGCCCCTGCAGCCGATCTCGCCCTGGCGGGCCTTGGTTGAGCAGGTGTAGTAGCGATAGCGCCCGCTGTGCCTGTCGTAAATTAAATCCGGGAATATCGGTGGTGGAGTCCGCCCAAGATTGGGCGACAAAGAATGTGCCCGGCGTGATCGACGGCGCGTGAGACCGGTGCATCTTTCTCCAGGGAGAGATGCGTGCGAGACCCATTGTAATATTTCATGTAACAGAGCAGTAGGTGACGGAGGTGGCGCTCGCTGAATACAATGACGTGGTCAACGCATTCCCTGCGGATCGAACCGATCAGCCTTTCAGCATATCCATTTTGCCAAGGGGAGCGCGGCGACGTCGGTCGATCGCGAATGCCTATCGATCGAAGTCTGCGGATAAAGACCTCACCATAAGCCCCGTCCCGGTCACGGATGAGATAGCGGGGAGCCTGCTCCCAACCGCATGCTTGCGTGACCTGATTTGCGATCCATTCTGCGGTTGGATGCGCTGTGACGCCAAACCACAGAATATGTCGCCGGCCGTGCCCCATGATCAGCAATCCATAGAGCAGGCGAAACGAGATTGTCGGCACGACGAACATATCCATCGCAGCGATCCCATCCGCGTGATTGCGGATAAAGGTTCTCCAGCCTTGCGACGGCGGGTGTCTCCGCCTGACTATGTATTTGGCGACGCTGGTCTGGCCGATCTCGATGCCGAGCTTGAGCAACTCTCCATGGATCCGAGGCGCTCCCCACAGCGGATTGGCAATGCTCATCTCGCGGACCAGCCGTCGTATTTCGACCGCAACCGTCGGTCGGCCGGAACGAGGTCGTGATTTCCAGCGCCAGTACGATCTGAACCCGGCACGATGCCAACGGACGACAGTCTCCGGCTTCACAATCGCCAGCGCATGGAGGGTACTTGGCGCCAAACGAGACAGCCCAACAAAGATCAGGCGATCCATGGCACTGAAAGTCAGTCTCTTTGGCAGGTGCCGTCGCTGGATGTTAAGCTGATGACGAAGGATCAGGATCTCAGCTTCCAACGAGGCCCGCGACTGGAACAACAGCACCAGCACCGACCAAACCAGGCTGCAAGCTTCTCTCATAAGCCAGAAACATTGCGCGATTCGGCCTCACTTGCCAGCCGGATTAGGTTTCCGACAGGGACA
>CAVYLU010000028.1:0-77136 GCA_963769365.1 uncultured Alphaproteobacteria bacterium
GGTATGTGGGCAAACAGGGCGCATATCCGGCTAAGTTACAGGCCTTACTGAAAGCCAAGGGGATCGATGCGCAAGTCATCAATGCCGGCGTGCCATTCGACACCAGCGCGGGCATGCTCAAACGTATTGATAGCGATGTACCAAGCGGAACCGACATCGTGATTTTGCAACCGGGGGCCAATGACCGGCGTTTCCTTGGGACGAAGGAACAGCGCGCCGCCAACATTGCGACGATAGAGCGCCGGTTGCAAAACCGTTCGATCAAAGTGATCGTCTACGACGAGGAGATCCCCCTTCGCTACTACACCTTCGACTTCATCCACCTCACGGGCGAAGGCCACGCGATGATTGCTGCTACCTTGCTACCGCGGATCATGGCAACCATCAACCGGCGGCCCTAACGGCGTCGGAACAAAGCCGTTATTGGAAAGGCCGGTCAAGGTGATCGGCTATTCTCCTAGCGTGCCCGCATAAACAAACTCGCCCCCACGAGCCCCCCCTGCGCCGACGCACGCTATTCCGGCAGCTCGGACTCTGGCCAGGGCCTGGCTGGCGAAGGGAGTCCTCGAAGTCAGACCACAAAATGGAGAAGGTCCAGACCGCAGCGCATTGCGTTACGCGGGCGGCCGAGCACGGCGGGCCGATGATCTTCGCCGAGATGGGGATGCTGCGGCGGTCATTGCCGTGCCCGCCCGTTGGTCTCTCGTACCCATTTGCCGCAGGAGCGCCGACGACTGCAAGGGCGATTTGGCCCCTCCCCCTTCATTTGCCGATGCGGGGCCTCCGCTGTCACCCAAAATACCGTCATGGAACGGGCGGGCCTGTTGCAAGGGAGTCGCGCATGCCAGGATAAATGGCCCGGTTGAGCCTATTTTGTTGCAGAAGCGAGCGTGGCAACTATACGTCGACGAACGCAGCGGCTGGTAGAGGCACTCATGAAGTCAAATCACGTCGGTATGGCGCGTTTTTCATTCTTGTCCGCGCCATGGTGGGGCGCGCTAAGAGCTGCGGCGATTGCAATGCTGCTCGGCCTGCCGCTTGGTTCCGATGCGGCCCATGCGGCACCCGCGACGTCAGGCGCCCACGTTTATCTGGTTCGCGGCGTTCTCAATATCTTCTCGCTCGGCATGGACCAAATCGCCGCCAGGCTACAGCAGCAGGGTATCAACGCGACCGTCCACAATCATCTGGCGTGGGCGTCGATCGCGGACGATGCGGCGGCCGAATACAAGAGCGGGCGTGCGAAGACGATCATTCTGGTCGGGCACTCTTCCGGCGCGACGAGTCTGCCGGATATCGTGGCCCGGATGGATCAACAGGGGGTCCCGGTCAAGCTGGCGATCGGGCTGGATTCGGTATTCCATACCAGCCTCGCCGGTCGCGTCGGGCGCTATATCAATTTCTACGTCGCCAATGGCGCCGGGACGCGCGTGGAAAAGACCGGGAATTTCCGCGGCACGCTTGAAAATGTCGACGTCGAGAGGGTGCCGGGCGTCTCCCATCTCTCGATCGACAAGAACGAGATCATGCAGCAAAAGGTAATCGCCGCCATAGACGCCGCCGTGTTCAGCGCCCCGGGCGGAGCGCCCTCTGAGAACAAGCCGCAGGCCGGTCCCCGCACAGCGCCACAGGCCGCAAGCGCAAAGCGCGCAGCCGCGGCCAACTGATCGGCTTCCGGACGCCAGAGCCGGCGTTCGGAAACGCCTCAAATTCCGCCTATTCATCGGCAATACAAGATGGATGCGCACCAGGCGGCGCGCCTTGGCGTTGTCGGCGCCGACAACGACAAATGTGCGGGCAGTGAACACTAGACAGACAAGTCTAAGGCAAGTTGCGGGCCTCGTGGCGGCGGCGATGCTTGCCTGGCTCTTCTGCGCGCATCTTGCGATCGCCGGCGAGACGGCGGCAATCAAGCAGACCGCTGCACAAACCGCTGGCGATCGGTCAACCCTGCCGCCCAAAGGCGCGCCGGACACACCTCCAAGCTCGGCCGCAGCGCTCCCCCAGGCCGTCCCGCCGCGTGGGCGCGCCTATCTGTTCCGCGGCGCGATGGGCCTGATATTCTCGCGCGGCATGGACAGGCTGACAGAGAAGATCCAGCGCGCCGGTGTCACAGCCAGCGTCTACGAATTCACGCTCTGCGACCTCGTCACTGCCGCAGCAATCGCGAAATACCGCCAAGATCCTGCCCCGATCATCCTCATCGGCCACTCCATGGGCGGACGCTGCGCCCTCGAATTCTCGGAGAAGCTGCGGGATGAGGGCATACCTGCCTCTCTGGTCGTTACCATCGATCCGGCGCATTTGAGCCCGGATGTGCCGCTCAACGTCGAGCGCTTCATCAACATCTTTCTGTCGAAAACCGTTCTCGGTGGCGGCGATATCAAGCCGACGCTGGGCTTTCGCGGCCATTATGCCAGCTACGACCTGGCACGGCATGACGAAGTCTTACACGTCAACATCGACAAGATGGACCAGCTCCATCAGCAGCTCGTCGCTAAGGTCGTCCAGCTCGCAGCGACACCCGCCAAGGACGACAGCGAGACCCTCCCCCTTCGCTATGTGGTTCCGCCGGAGATGGAGATCGAGCTATGGGACAGCGGCGCGACCGTCGCCGCGCGTGCGGGCGACACGTTGCAAACGCTCGCCGAGCAGTATCATCTGCCATTGTGGTCGCTGACCCAGGTCAACCCGATGCCGGAAAAAGCCCTGCTCGCGGCCGGGCAGCGCGTCATCCTCCCGCGCTATCTGGCGCCGCCTGCTGCGGTTTCCGAGCCGATTTCGTCAAGGCACTGATGTCGCCTCGCGGGATTCAGCGAGAACGCCGCAGGAACGGCACGATCATCGGCACGCGACGGCAATAGGGCCCGTAAGCCTCAGGACCAAGCTCTGCGGTAAGGAAACCTTCCTCCATACGCGCCTTCCGCCATTGACCGAACGAAATCAGGAGTGCGCCGGTCAACGAGCTCCAGGTTGCAACCGCGGCGCCCGTGGCCAGGATTGCGAGGATCAGGCCGGCATAGATCGGGTGGCGCACCAGCCCGTAGGGCCCGGTATCCACGATACGGTGGTCTTCCTTTTGGGTGATAGCGTTGGACCAGAACCGCCCGAGATGGATGCGCGCCCACCAGGTGAATGAGATACCCAGCAAAACCACGATGGCCAGCGCATAGGTGCCGAAATTGCCGGGATCGTAGATCCGGGTTTCCCCCAGCGCTCGCGCCGTCCAGGGAGAAAACAGGATCGCCCCGAGCAGAATGGGCACGCGATAGACGAACGAATCCCACGTTCGTACATGCCTCTTGGTCCGCCCCGACCAGAACGACGCCACGACCCAACTGACAATCCACGCGAGCCAGATCAGCGCCAACAATCTTGTGGGCCAGGTCACGATCCAGCCGCTGAAAACCGCATCGCTGATTTCGCCAAGACGGCTAGCCATGCTTGAGGACCTCGCCGGCGGATGCACTCACCATGTGCGCGATGATTTCCTGCAGCAAGGGCTCGACCGGTCGGGGCACATAGCCGAGCTCGCGCCTAGCCTTCTCGCTCGATAGCGCGACCGCACGCCGCGCGATCCGGACCCCCTCGACCGTGGCCGAGGGCTGGCGGCAGGTCACATAGTCGGCCGTCAACTCCATGATCGAAGCCGCCAGTTCCGCAAGTGGTCCGGGAAGCGGAACGAGAACCTTGCGGCGGCCGCTGATCGAGGCCATCAGCGCCAGTATCTGCCTGAGCGGCAAGCTATCGCCGCCAAGCACGTAACGGTGCCCAACCCGGCCTTTTTCCATCGCCAGGACAAGTCCCGCCGCCACATCGCGCACATCGACCATGTTCACGATGAAATCGAGATAGAACTGAAAGATTCCCGTGCGGAGAAAATATTGAAGCATAGCGGTCGGCGGCGTGACACTGTGATCGTACGGGCCGATCGGCATGGTGGGGCAGCCAACAATCACGGGAAAACCCGAGGCGGCAGCCTGCAACGCAAATTCATCCGCGAGCATTTTAGAGCGCGTATATGGCCCCGGCATTTCGTCAACGGACAGCAAAGCTTCTTCGCAGAAGAGCGCATCCGGCTTGGAGGCATTGAAGAGAATGGACTCGGTTGAGCAGTGCAGGAACCGTGCTGCACCACGACGGCGCGCGGCGGTCAGAACGTTCCGGGTACCGATGAAATTGACGGCGTGGAATTCCATCCTATCCAGCTTCCACATGCCAGGCAGCCCGGCCAGGTGATAAACCTCGTCAACGCCCGCCGTGGCGTCGTGCACTAGACGCGTGTCGAGGACTGAACCTTCAATATATTCCACCACGGGTAAGGTCCGACTGGGCGCGCGGATATCGAGAACGCGCACTTGTCGGCCCCGAGCGACCAGTTCAGACACCAAGTGCTGGCCGATGAAGCCACTGCCGCCCGTAACGAGGACACGTGGCATAAATCGGAGATTCCGTCCGTTTCAGCGGTCGCCCGCATACGACGAAACAGGGCGCGCGGGCGGCCCGACGATGGCGGCCAGATCCGGCCGAAATCCGAGCGCGATGAACAGTTTGGCCATCACGAACATCGGTCCGAGCAGCAAATGAGAGGGATTGTCCACCAGCGCTGGCTGGCGACGTTCGAATACCCGATGTCCGACAATCTGGGAAGTGACGCCCATCACAATCAGGACCGCGGTCAATATCCACACGCCGGGGACGCTTGCGTTATTTACAATTATTGCTGCAGTCGACAATAAAAGTGCGGCCGCGGCAACGATCGCCATCCCGAGCGCTGCATCCAAGGCGAGCCAGTAGATCAGGACAGGCAGCACCATCAGCGTGGCAAGACTGGCATGGCCGCCAGATCCCGGAAGCGGCAACATCGTCAGGGGAAGAATGGCCGCCAGAAACAGGGAAATGATACCGAAGATATGCGCGGCGCAGTTCCGAGGGTCACGATGATATTCGACGTAATCTGCCAACTGGCGCCGGAAGAAGGCATTCATACGAGGCAGGCTCCGGATATGGTGGCCAAAATCATGCTCAAAAATAGCCGTCACGACGAGATCGCGCTCGCGTCATCACGGCTCGCCGCACCCAACCCGGCATCACATAAGCGGTCAATAGAGTCGTCAAAATAGAGTTTGCCTTTTTCGGCACCAAGAAGGGACCGCGTGGCGGATCAGCAACAGGAACGACGATCCACAGGGGCTGTCCTAAGCGATCGCTTTCTTCACCCAGACCTTGTTGTCGTGGAACGCGGCGCCGCCGATCGGCGCCACCGCTTCGGCGCCCGGTGAGTGTGTTGATGCCGCGGCCGCCGATATGGTCCCGATTCGGATGGATCAATTCGGCGATCAGCACGCCTGTGCCTGTCGGAATTCAAACTCGCACGTACAGATGATGAAGTCCGCCAAGAAATGGCTTAGGCAAAATCCGACCAACGGCATGTACTGTTCGCGGCGACGGCGCGTCCTTGTTGACTGAAAGGTGCGTGCGAGCCGCGTTATAATAGGTCGCGTAAAATCGCAGCAGATGGCGAAGATGCCGTTCGCCGAACACGACAACGTGGTCAAGTCATTTCCGCCGGATCGAACCGATCGCCCCTTTCACAATATCCGTTCTGCCACGGAGATCGCGGCGCGGCTGGCCGATCCCGAATGCTCATCGCCCGAAGACGGCGGAGGAAGACGTCACCGTAGACCGCGTCGCGGTCACGATGATGTATCGCGGCGCTACTTTCCAACCATAGGTCTCGGTGAGCCGGTGCGAGATCCATTCAGCCGTTGGGTGCGCGGTCACTCCCAGCCACAGGATTTGGCGGCGATCGTGATGCAGTATTAGCAACCCGTAGAGCAGTCGGAATGAGATTGTCGGGACCACGAATAGGTCCATCGACGCCGTCGGCGTGATTATGAAGGAACGTCTTCCACCCTTGGGACGGCGGGCGCCTTCCCCTCGCCATATACTTTGCAACGGTGGTTCGTCCGACATCGATGCCGAGCTTGAGAAGCTCGCCATAAATCCGTGGTGCGCCCCACAATGGGTTGGCGAGACTGATCTCGCGAATGAGCTGACGGATTTCCAGCGGCGTCTTTGGACGGCCACTGCGCGGTCTTGATTTCCAGCGCCAATACGCTCGGAAGCCGGCACGATGCCAGCGGATCACGGTCTCCGGCCTGACGATCTTCAAAGCGTCCAGAACGCCAGGTGCCAGCCGATACAACCCGGCAAATACCAGACGGTCGATGCTGGTGAAGGTTCGTCGCTGCGGCGATTTACATCGCAGCACGTTGAGTTGATGACGAAGCATCAAGATCTCTGCTTGCAGCGACGCTCGCGACCGGAACAATCCGATCAGCGCCAAGCAAATCAGCCTGCAACCATCTCTCATCAGCCCAGAGCATCGCCCAATTCGACTTCACTTGCTCGCCGGATTGAGTTTCCGACAATGACAGCCGCGATCAGGACCTCAGGAGTATAGTTGCGCTCGCACCGGGCTGAAGTAACGCCGAACAGTAAGAAATGCTGCCGCTAAATGCCCCGTTTCGGCGGCAGAGGTTGCACCACGAGTTCAACGAAGAAGGGCTCTAGCAGGCTGTTGAGTAAGTGCGAGACAATTTACGTCCGTTCATGACCCTCGTGTCATTTCCCTGCTTCGCAGCAACCGCGTCTCTTTATGAGTAAAGCCGACTGTCACTTTCGGCATGCCACGCTGTCGGATTGGTTAATCGCGTTCCGTTGGTTACGGCAGACCTCCCCGAAAGCCTTTGCCTCGCGGTACGATTTTTTCTTTCTCACACCATGCGGCGCTATCGGCCTCAGACCGTGTGAACCCGAGCCTGCGAGTTTGTTGCTCTTCACGAGACGCCGACATCGTTCCAGCGCCGCCTCATCTTCGACGAGGATCTGCGGGACTTTCTCTGATCCAGATACGCCGGTGATCGCATTGAGTGCCACATCCAAGCTTCGATTACAGTACCACCGAATATCCACAGCGGGAGGATTCAGTGCGCGCCAGCAGCCAAACCATCGAGCGCAATTGTCCCTCCAAAAATGGCCGGTGTATGATTCCGGAATCCGGCGGTTAGGCCGTTTGCATAAGGAAAATGTGTAAGCTTGCGTTGGCAGTCAGATAGTTTTCGTGTTCTGAAAAGGCCAGCGACCGGTCGCCGATCATCCAAGTAACTCCATGGAAGAGCCGGATGAATGAGCAGCCGTCAGATACGGCCATCGTCAGGTTGGCCCCGGAAACTATTTTGATTTTTTCGGCGCGCGCTTTTTTGGTCTCGGCCCAGATCCTCCTGAGGCCTCGGCGTCGTCACCACGGCACGGCCAATCATTTCTGAATGCCTCGATAGCGAGGGTTATTCCCGGCTCGTTCAATCGATCAGGATTGTTGTCGAGGTACCGCAACAGGACCTTGACACTTTCCAAAATGCTACCTTGCGTCGGGGGGCATGCTCGCACCTCATCTGGCAAGTTTGGTGAAAAGAGCATCGCAGTCTCGACCATTCCCTCGCATGAGCCGACCGACCGTGCCTCGCCGTGATCGTGGAACGAGCCTTCAACAAGTAGCTGGCAATAGCGCTGCGCATCCGCTCCTGTATCGACGGCTATGCCGCTGGCATCTCCGATGACCGAAAATGTTAGGCTCGCAACAATGATATAGACCCGCATAATCGATCTCCGAAATAGGTGTTGGGCGTGCAACAGCCCGCAGGACTACAGCGCACTCCACTCACCACCACGCATTTCTATAGAACCGTTAAAACTTGCATGCCTCTAAAGCGGAAGGATATTGGGGCGTCACCATCATCATAGCTGCCGAAATCAGACGGTCATTGTCACGCCGCGAGCCGCATGGGCCGCAACGTGTTGCCCATCGCGGCCTTCGCATTCTCCGAGAGGCGGTCAACGCGCACTATTTGAGATCGCTCTGGCAAGGGCTCGACCAATGCAATCGTACCCGTCGGCGGTATTGTGCAATCCGTCCCAGGACACAAGCTCGCCTTGTGCCACTCCAGAATCGATCGAATTTCGCATCAGTGCGAAACGAGAAAATAGACCAACACGCTCCTGCTTCGCGACATCGACAATGATGGCCTCCATAATTGAGGTGTAAGCCGACGCGAGCACCCACGGGGCATATTGCAGGTCCATCAGCACTACGTCAGCAGAGCCTGTCTTAAGTGACCTTACTCCTTCAACAACCCTGCTTTTGAGCTGGTAGTCCGGCTGACCACCCCTGGCGACGTCATTAGTGCCCAATTGCCATACGACAAGGTCGGGCGCGTGGGCCAGAACGTCACGTTCGAAACGTGCGATATTGCCTGGGATCGTGTCGCCGATACGACCGCTGTTGATGACGTTGATCCTGGCGTTGGACCTAAGTCTCAAAAGTTCTCGACGCATCACCTCGGGATAGGTGTCAGCCGTTCTAAGCACCCAGAGCCCTACCGTCGAGGATAGCCGATTGCCACAATCTTCAAGGGTTCACTGGATTTGAGACGGGCGGCTGTGCGGGACAATTGTGGACCCAGCGAAAGATCTAGATTTGCCGCAAGGCATCTCTCGGCAGAGGGGACGCCACTCTGTGCTTGAGAGAGCGCCGCGCTAGACGATCCGGCAAGCATCGTTGCGCCGACGCACGCTATTCCGGCAGTTCGACATAAGATGTCGGTAACGGTCCGCGGACGGAGAGCAAAGCAACCCGACCCGCGTTCCCTTGATGATTTGGCCGATTCCCTATTGACAACCATTTGTGCCAACGTTTGCTTGGTACCTCCTGCAATTATAGATCGACTGAAGGCCGGGCGTTGAGTAATTGCACGCAAAAATTCGCAGGTAGAACTATGGCAAGAACCACCGTCGCAAAGCGGCTGGTGTTTCATATCGGCGGTTACGATCCAACCATGCCACCTGCCGGTGCGCAACGACGGTTTGTGCGCGAAATGGGACGGTTCCAACGTACCTGGTCAGTGAAGGCCTTCATCGATGGTTTGCGTGATAGTACCGATCAGATAAAATGGAAAGTGACGACGACTGGTCCCAATTGGCAGGTCGAAACCGATTACCGTCTCGTTCGATGGGACGACGTAATTGAAACCTTTAAGCGTCGAACAACTGGATACCGTGTTCTGTTCGGCTTTATTGCCTTCCTGGATTTCATTCTGTCTGGCGCTTTCCGGGGTTACGTAAGAACTAATTGGCACTACGCAGTTTTCTTCCTGTATCCATTCGTTATGTTCGCCGCCCTCATCCTGGCCGCGTTTCTTATTAGCTTGCTTGCCCTCAAAATCGGCGGATCAATACCTGTCGCCATCGGCATCGGTCCCCCCGCACTCGCAGCGCTTCTGGTTGGTCCATGGCGCTGGCTGCACCTGGGCGACCTTTTCGACGACTGGATTTTCTCTCGCGAGTATGTTCGGAGCGGTAGTTCGATCATCGAGCAAAGACTAGACAGATTGGCCGCTGAGATCGTCGCCGCAGCTCGTGGCTCTGACCTAGACGAGATCCTGGTCATAGGTCACAGCCTTGGCGCGGTAATCGGGGTTGATCTTCTCAATCGCGCGGCGAGGCAAGACCCCACCCTTGGTGCGCGCAAAATGCCGGTCATGTTCATCACGATCGGATCGTCGATACTCAAGGTCGGGTTGCACCGCGGGGCAACCCGCTTTCGCGAGGCGGTGGAGAGCGTCGCACGAGCACCCGGTATTTTCTGGGCTGACTATCAGGCGCGGATTGACGTGTTGAATTTTTATGATACCAGGCCGATGGCCGAAATGGCGTTGCCGACAGAAAGCGAGCCTGTCGTCAGGCTCGTAGAATTCAGTCGAATGCTTGAGCGCGCCATGTATCGACGCATCCGCCTTAATTTCTACCGGTTGCATTGCCAATTCATCAGCGGAAATGATAGGCGAGCAGCGTACGATTACTTCATGCTTGTATGCGGGCCTGTTTCAGCCAAATCTCAGACGCTCGCTCAAGACGGCGCCGTTTCGATGTTCGGGGACGATGGAGCCCTTATCAGCGTGCCGCCGTCAGCGGTGAGCCGACGCAGCGGTCCAATCAAAAAGTGACACCCACCCTTTCAAAGGTTGCGTTTGTTGTATTGGTCATCGGGTGGTACCTCATACGCTACGAATACGCGCGCCGTTCGCGCCGCGAAACGATTGTATGGAGCGCCCGGGGTCCCCGCGAAACTGCGCTACTGCTCATATCCCTTACCGGTCTTGGTATTCTGCCGCTCATCTACGTGGCGACGGCAATTCCTCATTTCGCGGCGTACACTTTCCATCCCATCCCAGCTTGGCTGGGAGTTTTCTTTGCGATTGCGGCCTTGGGTATGTTTCAACTGACGCATCGGGCGCTCGGCCGGAATTGGTCGATCAGTCTTGATGTGAGGGAAGGCCATCAACTTGTTATGGACGGCATTTACCGGAGGATTCGACACCCGATGTATTCAGCATTTTGGCTGTGGGCTATCGCTCAGGCATTGCTGCTGCCGAACTGGGTTGCCGCGGGCGCGGGCTTGGTCGGTTTTGGGATCTTGTTTTTCGGCCGCGTTGCCAGGGAAGAGCGAATGATGCTGGAAACCTTCGGCGACAATTATCGCGCCTATACGGCGCGGACCGGCCGGATTTTCCCGTTGATCTTCTGAAGCAGGTTTGAAGTACATCTCGAGAGCTGCGGTATCTCGAAGGAAAGCGGGAAAAATGTTGTGCGCGTCGCCGAAGAATTGCTTTGGCCGTTGCAACGCATTGGCGTCGACACCACCGGTCAAAACCTTGCCGGATGACGGCACCACCGTGTTGTAGGCGCGGCCAAGCCGCGTGATCAAGTCGAGCAGGATCACGAGATCGCGGCCCAGCTATCGGTTTGAACCGAGACCTGTCCGCAAGCCTTCCCTAAAACTAATACCAATCCTCCAAAGTGCGTGTTATTTCTGCAACATCCCGTCAAAAAAGAGACCGTGCGATCGCTGGTCTGGGCTCTGCTAATTGCCTCGTGATAAATGTTCGGGTTAGTTAGGGCAGGTGGGCAACAGGAGACTGCGATGTTGAAATTCGTGATCGTTGGGACTGCATCTTTGGCCTTTATGGGAACAGCCGTTGCTGCGGACCTCCCTCATCCGCAGCCCGTTGTACAAACGGGGCCAGTTGGCAAATTCCCTGTCGGCAAAACTCCAGTTGGCAAATACCCGGTCGGCAAAGCCCCGGTGGTAACCACCAGGGGTTAACCCGAAGATTCCTCCGGGACGCATGCGTCTTCGGCCGTTTGCGGCCGAAGGGTTTTGGCTCGCAAACTCGGACAGACTGGCCAGTCTTGTGACATTGGCCATCTCAGGTTTATGAGGGTTTGAAGGTGGCAGGAGCGAATCAGAAGCAGGCCGGTCTGCGAGCTTTTGTCGGGATCAGCGTGTTTGCGGCCTCGGTTGCCTTCGGGATTGGCGCTAGTAGCGCACAACAAGTTGCGGCCCGCGCTGATCGTCAGCAGCAACAGAGCACTCCCGCCAAACCGTCGATGAAACCTGGTGTCACAACAGTTGTTGCCGCATCGACCGCCTCGTCGGAGGTCAAACCGGTTCGACGGCCTCAGTCTGCGTCCAAAGGACCCTACTACGTGGATTTTCGTGCCCGCACCGCGGCATCCTACGGGCATGCCTTTGTCTGGTTCGGCAAGACGAGTGAAAAGCAGGTTGAAGTTGCCGGCCTGCACCCGGCCGGCGATACGATGCCCTACATATTGGGACATCTCATGTGGGTGCCCTCGGAGACGGGGGCGAGCTACGGTGATCTTGATGAGGAGTATCTAACGGCTAGCTATCGCGTCTACTTGAGTGAGGCCGACGCCAAAAAAATCTTCAGCTATATTAAGCATCTTCAGGCAACCTCGCCGATATGGAATGCTGAAACAACCAACTGCACTGCATTCATCGGTCGCATAGCGAGTTTTATGGGCCTCAAAGTTCCATTCCATTTGCTAAAGCCCGAGGAATACGTAAACCAGCTCAAAGCACTAAACGGTGGGCGCCAGATAGTACAACTGGATTCCGATCGTTAGCTTTTGCCTCTTCGCCGGGGCTTGTTGCCTTGCCCTCAGGTGCGAAGGGTCGTCATGGACGGCACCGTGCCCGTGCAACGTGCTCATGCTCTATCCGCTCTTCGCTGCGGACTCCTTCTGGAGCTTTGCCGAATCCTGCAGATTGATGGGAGTTAGCCGCCCGGCAGCTCCCCTGAGCCTGATTACCGTCGCTGCGATGTTGCCTGGCAGCTGGGCGGTGCGCCTTGTTGACTGCAATACCGCGTCAATCACAGACGGCGATTTTGCCTGGGCTGACCTCGTCTTCACGGGCGGAATGCTGCCGCAACAGTCCGACACGCTGCGGCTGATCGAGCTTTGTCGCTCGCGGGGCTAGCCGGCGGTGATTGGGCGGCCCCGATCCCACTTCGAGCCCGCACATTTACGCCGGATCCGATTTTAGGTGCTTGGTGAGGCCGAAGCTGTGATTGACGAGTTCGTTGCGGCTTGGGAGAACGGCGCCCGATCGGGCGTGTTTACAGCGCCCAACTTCCAGGCCGACGTCACCAAGGCCCCAGTGCCACGTTTTCGACCTGCTCAAATTTGAAGACTATCTTTATCTCGGTGTGCAGTATTCGCGAGGCGGCCCTTTCACCTGCGAGTTTTGCGATATCATTGAATTTACGGGCGGGTGCCAGAACCAAGACGACCCCGCAAATGCTTGCCGAACTCGAAGCGATTTATAAGATGGGATATCGCGGCCATCTCGACTTCGTCGACGATGACATCATCGGCAACAAGAAGTCGCTCAGGCGGTTTCTTCCTGAACTCGCCGCATGGCAACGCACGCATGACTCTCCGTTCGAGTTTTCGACAGAAGCCTCTGTCAATCTGGCCGTTGATCCGGAACTCCCAAAAAATGATGGCCGCGGCCAACTTCTTCGGCATTTTCGTTGGCATAGAAAGTCCGGACCCGGCAGCCCTGGTCGCGATGAAGAAGAAGCAGAATACGTGGCGCAATATCGCTGAGAGTATTCACAAGATATACGGCGCCGGGATGCTCGTCACCGTGGGCTTCATTGTGGGCTTCGATAGCGAGAAAGTCTCGATCGCGAATGCCATGATCGAGTTCAAACAAGCGGCCATCCCCCGTCTGCACGGTCGGCCTGCTCTATGCCTTACCAAACACGCAGCTCACGCGCTGTCTTGCGCGCGAAGGTCAAGGCATCCCAATCATAACTCGGGTCGGCGACTTTACAAACATAATGGAACCTGCTCGCAAACGTTTCGAAAGTACTACAACCGCTAGCTAGCTAAGCTAGTGGTGCGGCTGAGGATCTGCTACCAAAGCGGCGCGGTCCGAAAAGGCGCGAAATATCTGAAGCTGAACGGGATCGAGCCAAAGAGTCACTCTTCAAAATACTGCATTCGCCACCATCGGAGCTTGGATTCAGCCGAACAACATGGAAGAGCACCCAACTTCAGCAAGCTTTGAGAAACATAGGGCTCGCGCTGAGCACGCGCGATATCTCAGGTGTCTCACGGGGATACTACGATTGGTGTCGAGGTCGGACAGGCGGCCGCCAGTATTGTTCGCGTCCAAGGCTGCTATTCATTGTCCGTAACTCAGTGCAACATCGGGCCAAGCGGCGCAACTCGTTGGCGTCTTGAACTGTATCGCGCAGCGGTGGTATGACGATGCACGCTGAAGCAAAGTGAAGGCCGACAAGTGTTAGGCAAGATCGTCGCTGGTTTCTGATGCAACGTCTGCTGCTTCGCGCCAAGGCCAGACTTCGCGACGCGACCAAGCCGCTGGGCCGAGCCGCGGCGGGTGCGTTGACGATCGGAATGCTGCGTACCGCCCGTTATTTCGATCCGATCAAGACCGCCAACCTGTTCGGCCGGATCGTCCGCTCGATTGGGCCCATGCTGCGGGAGCAAAAGATCGGTCGTGCCAATCTGACCGCCGCATTTCCGGAGAAATCGCCTGCAGAGATCGAGGCCATTCTCGCAGGCGTCTGGGACAATCTTGGTCGCGTCGGCGCCGAATTCGCGCATCTCGATCATATCTGGGAGCACGATCCCGCGCACCCCGAGGATAGCCGGATCGAAATCGAGACGCGCTCCTACCAATTGTTTACGCAGCTGCGGCTCGACGGCAAACCGGCGCTGATCTTTGCAAGCCATCTCGCCAACTGGGAACTTCCCGCGCTGGCTGCAGTCGCGCATGGGCTCGACGTCGCGATCCTGTATCGCCGGCCCAACATCGCCTCCGCCGACCGCATCATTCAGGAGATGCGGCAGATCAAGATGGGCACGCTGATCCCGGCCGGTCGCGACGCACCCTTAAGGCTCGCCGAAGCGCTGCAAAAGGGCCAGCACGTCGCGATGCTGGTCGACCAGTATCTGACCAACGGCGTCGAGGTTACTTTCTTTGGCCGCAAGACCAGAGCTAATCCGATGCTGGCCCGGCTGCTGCGGCAGATCGAGTGCCCGATTCATGGCGTACGCATCATCCGCCTGCCCGGTCACCGCTTTCGCGGCGAACTGTCCGAGGAAGTAAAGCCGGTGCGCGACGCCGCTGGCCAGATCGACATCCAGGGCACCACGCAGGCCGTCACCTCGGTGATCGAGGGCTGGATCCGCGAATATCCGGATCAGTGGCTGTGGCTGCACCGAAGGTGGCGGTAAACGCTCCACATCGTAGCCCGGATGAACGATGCGATATCCGGGAACGAACGCGACGCCTGCTCAACATTCACGCAATGTCATCATCCGCGAAAACGGATGATCCGGTATTCCGCGACATCAGCGATCAATCACCGGCCTCTTTCGGCGTGACCAACTTGGAAACCCGCAGCCCCGGGAAAGCAGTGAGTCACCCTGGGAAATAGTGAAACACCGGATGGGACATGAGGCAGTGGGACAGCGGGTGCCACTCTCTCGGCGCTACCTGACCAACCATTGCGTTTTGGGCGTTTTTAGCCAGTCGGGAGACCGCCTGAGCCATCTGATAGAGCAGTGGAACAGTCCCCATGGGACAGTGCGACACCCAGAAGGAGTTGATCCTTTCCGCCCGCAGGTGATTCCGCCAGGCAGCTATCGGAGGCATAGCGGACCTTGCCGTCCATCCAACAGCATCTTTATGAGTTCACGGCCTAACACTACAGTTGCAAGTTTTGGGTGGTTCTAAATCAATGGGCGACCATGATTCGGGATTTGATGATTGGTGGCGCGTCGGTCGAAGATACGCTGACGCTGTGGGCTTCTTTGTTGCGAGAGGCCAAGCAACGAATTCGCCCGCTGTTTACGCAGGAGCGGGTCGCGATCTCGGCGGGGCAGTTTCTCGATGGACTGTTGGGCAGCGAGCCGCGCAAGACGGGTTGGATGAGGGCGGAGGCAGCCGGTGATCAGGGACCGTGGCGCCAGCAGGCGATCCTTGGTCGGGGACGGTGGGATGCCGACGCGCTACGCGACATCGTACGAGAGTACGCGCTGGAAACGCTTGGCGATGAAGACGCGGTTCTAGTGATCGACGAGACCGGCTTTTTGAAGCAGGGCAAGGCGTCGTGCGGGGTGGCACGTCAGTACACTGGATCGGCGGGCAAGATCACCAATTGCCAGATTGGCGTATTCGCTTGTTATGTGTCGCGGTATGGCCATGTCTTGATCGACCGTGCGCTCTACCTGCCAAAGGAATGGACGGACAACCGCGTTCGCCTGAAGGCAGCGCATGTGCCGCGCGATGCGGGCTTTGCGACGAAGCCTAAAATCGCGCGTCGCATGATCGCTCGCGCGATCGCCGCAAAGGTGCCGTTCTCGTTCGTTGCGGCGGACAGCGTGTATGGCACGGGAGAGATTGAAACCCTGCTGCGCAAGGCGTGCAACGGCTATGTTCTGGGTGTTGCGTCCAATCACGTGTTCTATTCCTGGGGCAAGGGGCAGCCTGTCGCCGGCACCGCCTCCGCGATCGCACAGAGCCTTCCCAAGCATGCCTGGCGTCGCCTGTCGTCCGGCGAAGGGACCAAAGGTCCGCGCTGGCACGACTGGGCCTATCTCGAGCTTGCCGATCTCGACGGCAGTGAATACGATGATGACCTTGCCAGGGAATGGACGCGAGGTCTTCTGATCCGCCGCAACATTGCCGACGGCAGCCTGGCATTTTACTCCACGTGGTGCCCTAAGGGCACGTCCATCCAAAAGCTGGTGTTAGTGGAAGGCCATCGCTGGGCCGTCGAGGACAGCTTCGAAACGACCAAGAACGAGCTCGGTCTTGACCACAACGAAACCCGCTCCTGGCATGGCTGGCATCGCCATGTCTCACTCGTCATGCTTGCCTTTGCCATAATGGCCGTTATCCGTTCTCGGGCCAACACCGCGCCCAAAAAAACGCGAACGCGGGCTCGACCGAAGCTTCGTTCTTAATCCGCTGGTCGATCCAGGAAGTCAGGCGCATCGCCATGAAGCTCGCCCAGCGACGCATCTCGCATGCATACTTACTTGCTTGGTCCTCCTGGCGCAGGGCTCATCAAGCCAACGCGCGCAGGGCCCATCTCAAGAAAAAATTGCAACTGTAGTGCTAAACTTGCTCATTCCTCCGGTTATTGTTGCCCGTGGCCTTTACCGGACGAGGACGAGCAGACGACTCCGTGGCCCTCACCGGATGCATACCGTCCAGCTCGGCAATGCGGCGGTCAATCTCACTGATGACCTGCTTCGAGAACGGCCCGAGGTGCAGGTACAGCGCCATCTGCATCACGATGTAACGCAGCGCGCCTGGATTGGTCTTGGCGACTTCGACGAAGGTCTTCCAGAACGGCTCGCGAACCTCCGGTAGGGTCCGCATGATCTTGTGTACGCTGTCGATGCCCCCAAGCCTCTTGCGCATGTCGCCATCTGGCAGGTCGCGGCAGCGGTCGGAGCGGTCGAGCATGACGGCGAGCCGTGACAGCCGTCCCGCGTATGCCGTCGGGCAGAACACGTGCCCGAGCACGGCCTTGTAATCCACAAGGATGTCACGAAGCGGACGCTTGGTGTCGAAATTGCAGCCGAGCGTGCATTGGTCGCCCGCCTGCTCGACCTTCATGAGGTCATGGCCTTTGTGCAGGCGGCCTTCCTTGGCTAGCCGCCGCGTCAGCTGTGTGCCAGGCAGCGCATAGAGTAGTCCAACCATGCAGACCGGAATGTTCGTCTCCTCGATGAAGTCGATCATCGCCTGTCCCATTGAAACTTTCTCGGTATCGAACCCGACGATGAAGCCTGCGGTGATGAACATGCCGTAGCCGTAAATCTTATGGATGCACTCGGCGATGTTGCGCCTGGTGTTCTGCTTCTTCTTCATCTGCACGAGCGTCTCTGGATCCGGGCTCTCGATGCCGACGAAAATCGCGAAGAAGTTCGCGTCCTTCATCGCCTGCAACAGCTCGACGTCGTCCGCGATATTGATCGAGGCTTCGGTCGAGAACTCGAACGGATAGTCGCGCTCTTCCAGCCAGGCTTTGAGCCGCGGCAGTAGCGTGCGGAGGTTTTTCTTGTTGCCGATGAAATTGTCGTCGACGAAATCGACATGTCCGCGATAACCGTGATCGTAGAGCGCTTGCAGCTCGGCGAGAATCTGATCGTTGGTCTTGGTGCGCGGCACGCGACCATACAGCTCGATAATATCGCAGAACTCGCAGGTGAATGGGCAGCCACGCGAATATTGCACGCCGATGAAGAGATAGTGATCGAACTTAATCAGATCGTAGCGGGGCATCGGGCTTAGCGTGACGTCGATCTTGAATTTCTCGGCGATGAACACGCCCTTGCGCTCGCCGCTTTCCCAGGCGGCGATGAAGTGCTCGACGATTTGCTCGGCCTCGCCGATCACCTGGAAGTCCGCGTCCGCGTAAAGATGCGGGCTTGAGGAGACGTCAGGCCCACCGACACACACTGGCTTGCCGTGCAGGTGGGCGAGACCGATCAGGTAGAGGAAATCAGGCTGCTGGTTGAGCATGCCGCCGATCATCACGAGATCGGCCCAGTCGAGGTCCGCGTCCGTCAAAGACTCGGTGTTACGGTTGACGAGACGGATGTCCCAATGCTTCGGTAGCATGGCGGCGACCGTGATCAGGCCGAGTGGCGCCGCCGGATACTTCGCACCGACGAGTTCGCAGGCTTCCGTATAGTTCCAGAACGAGTTCGGAATGAACTTCGGATAGACCATCAGGACGCGGCACGGGATCGTCATGTGATTCCCCTGATTCCCCGGAGGTTCGGGGACAGGGTGTCACGCAGTTTGTCGGGACTCAAGGGTTCGATTCGGTCCTCGATACAGGCAGTTTTAGCCCAACCTGAAGGTCGCGGTCGGTGGCGTCGTTCCGTCCGGCTCGCCGGAATCCCTCTGGAGCAAATACCACGGCCACCCCGGCCACGCAGTCCCGATCGAACCCGGCCTCCGGCCGCTGTCTCCCGAAATCGGGAATATTTCAAATATCCGCAGGAGACTTTCGGCGAGTTCGGCCCACACCGGCCAATTTCCGAGTTCTGAAGACCGGCCAGGAATTCACAGAAGCCCACCATTGGCGGGGCTTTCTGCAGGCATCAGGGCCATTTTCTCTGATGGTCGAACTGGTTGGCTGGCGACGCAGTGGGATTCGAACCAGTCTCCACGCAAATTCCCTGCTAACAGGGAATTTTACAGGGAATTCTGCGATTTTAGGTCTCTTAGGGCCGATTTCGACGCAAGAAGCTCCCGTGCCGCAACCACTTCATGAGCAATTCCCTAAGCGAACTAACAGGGAAAATATTTTCAGAAACAGGGAATTTGTTGGACGTAACAGGGAATTTTACAGAGCGCTCCTCCCCCGAGCCTGATTCCAAACTAATAGGCCCTCAACTCACGCCCTGGCAGTTACGAAATGCCGTTTGCGTATGACCGGCCGCTTTGCGCCAAAAGCGGCCGCTTACGGGACGCCGCCCTCTTCTCTACTTGCACTCCGGAAGGCGTGGCGGCGCAGCTTGTTCGGCCCCAATTTCTGAGAGTAGCTTGTAATAATCCCAAGGCGCTTTGGACTCGGTCGGCGTCTTGACCTGAAAAAGATAAAGATCACGCATAACCCAGCCGTCGTCACGTATGCGTGCGCCGTGCGTCATCATGTCTTCAACCGGGATCTCTCGCATCGCGGCCGCCACCGCTGAGCCGTCCGTGGTTTGAGCCTTGGCGACGCCCTTGAGATCCTTGGCGACGCCCTTGAGATCCTTGGCGACGCCCTTGAGATAATGTCGAACCCCGCTGTAGACGCCCGCCTGAGCCATGGTAGGCATCTTTCCACCGCTGAGGGCACCGAAGCGTTTCGACCATGCGCGGGTCTGATCATCCAAGTCCCAATAGAAGGCAGCAGTCAGCGTGAGGTTCTGGGCGATCGGTAGACCGATGGCGTGAATGTCGGAGATGAAGGTCTGCATGGACACGATCTTTTGTCCGCTTGCTGCGAGACCGAATTCGTTGGATTGCTTTAACGCATTGATGAAATCAGAGCCGCCGCTGACGAAGGCCACGACCTTGGCGCCGGAGCTTTGTGCCTGCAGCAAATAGGAAGCAAAGTCGCTTGTCCCGAGCGGATGCCAGACGGTGCCGAGCACCTTGCCTCCCTTTTCATTGATCACGTTGGTCGCGTCGCGCACCATTGCCCGCCCAAAGGCATAATCCGCCGCGACAAAGTACCAAGAATTTGCCCCCTGGTCGAAAACGGCGGAAGCGGTGCTCCGGGCTGCGGACAAGGTATTGAATGTCCATTGGAAGGTTGTCGGATTACAAGACTTGCCGAGGATGTCAGAAGCGCTCGCACTTGAGAATATCGCTATCCGGTTCTTTTGGCGTGCGACTTCCTGGACGGCGAGAGCGATCGAAGACACCGGTACGTCGAAAATAGCCGAAACGGCGTCAGCGTCGTACCAGCGACGCGCAATGGCTGCTCCAATGTCGGGCTTGCCCTGATGATTGGCAACGACCACTTCAATGGGCCTGCCCAGCACACTGCCGCCAGCGTCCTCGACGGCTAAACGAGCCGCGATGACGGAGCCGGGCCCTGCGAGGTCTGCGTAAATGCCGCTCTGGTCGTTGAGCACACCGATCTTGACGGGGTTGGGTGATTGGGCATCAGCCGTGCCCGCTAGAGCGAAAGCACCAAGGCGCAAAACGTCAAGCGTGTCACGAATTCCCTCCTGCTGTTGTCTGAGCCCTTGCTGGCGCTCAGCTGATGCCTTGCAGGGCTTCGCACGAACTGGACCACCCTCCTTCAAGTGAGGATGAGTTGACCGTGCGCTCCGAACCGCCATCAGTTCCAATGCGGCTTAATCATATTTCATATATCAAGTCAAATCTTTATATATGAAACTCAAAAAACCCGATAAAACTCCCTTTGCGAGGCTTGAATTAGCGAACATGCCGGCGGCGGCTTGGGGCTTGTGATGTGCGGAAGGCTATCTGTATCGTTAGAACGAAGACGCGTTATGCGCGGTCACGCTCTCCACTGGATTGGAAAATGAAAAAAACGACCAAACTGGCGAAAACACCGGGAAGGACAGCAAAGGCTGCGCCTCCGTCCGGCCCTACCTATTCGGCGCCGGCTCTGGAAAAGGGGCTCGATATTCTGGAGGTGCTGTGTCGCTCGAACGCGCCGCTATCACAGACCTCAATAGCTGAGGAGCTCGGGCGAAGCGTCAGCGAAATTTACCGTATGCTCACATGCCTGATAGACCGGGGTTACGTGCTCAACATTAGCGACACATACGCGATCACCACCAAGCTCTTCGAGCTTGCGCACAGTAATCCTCCGACAAACCGGCTCCTTCTTGAGGCTGGCCCGATCATGCAGGAGCTATCGTCAGAACTCGAGCAATCATGTCATCTGACCGTTTATAACCAGGGCCGGCAGATCGTAATTGCCAAGGTCGATAATCCGGGCGGCATGGGCTACAGTCTTCGGGTGGGTGCCGAACTTGACGTGCTTGTTTCTGCCTCCGGACGAGCGCTCCTGGCTTTCCAGGACCCAGAAACGACGGAGCTTCGGATCCGGGAGTCGGTCCGGCGCCGTCACGAACATTCAAGCATCGACATCGACGCAATTCTTGAATCGGTACGCAAGCGCGGCTTCGAGTTGATCGTCAGCCTGCAAATCAAGGGACTACACGCGGTAGGGTATCCCATCTTTGATACTCAGCATCGCGCGATTGCAGCATTGACAGTCCCCTATGCTGAACGTCTGGACTTAAACAACCGGAAGACAGTTAAGGATGTGGAAGTTGCGCTTGGAAGAGCGGCCCGCACCTTGTCCGAGCGGATGGGTTGGCGCGACGGAGTTTCATCAGGCTTTCTCCGAGAGCCAAGTGACACTTCGGTCGTTTCGAAGGGGCGCCAACGGGCGATCCGTCGCTAGAACCTAGCTGCCTTCAAACGTCGACTTACGTGAACTCCGCTTCGGGCGATGCCGAAAGTTCCTCGGCTTTCGGGCGTGCGAGCCGCGGGCGTGCCGCCGCAAGCCATTGATCCGACTACGCAACGGCAATCCATTTTACCGTTTCCCTTTTCTGTCGCGCGAGCGCATGGGCCTATGGCTCATTTTCATATGTGATTTGTTGACTTCATATATGAAATAGCCTATCCCTCGCTCCAACAAACGAGGGAGGAATAACTCAGTGCTGATGAAGCAGAAGGTATGCGTCGTTACAGGCGCGGCGTCTCCTCAGGGAATTGGCAATGCGACAGCCCGTATGCTGGCCGCGAATGGAGCCCATGTCGCGCTGATCGACGTCAGCGCGAACGTGGGTGACGCAGCCCGGAAGATCGCCGTGGATCATCCGGCATCATCAATCCTGGCGGTTGAGTGCAACATCGCTTCGCCCACGGCCTGCGAGGAAGCAACCGTAAAGATCAAGAGCGCTTTCAATCGTGTCGACGCCCTTGTTCACTGCGCCGGCATTATCCGCTCCGGCGCGTATGACAAAATCGACAGCAAGGACTTTGACGAGGTAATCGCCGTCAATCTGACAGGCGCCTTCAACATCATTCGTGCCTTCGCGTCCATGATGGCAGCGCAAGGCAACGGGTCCATCGTCAATATCGCCTCGGTCGCAGCGCAGCGCGGCGGCGGCCTGGTCGGTGGCGCCCACTATGCCGCTTCGAAAGGCGGGCTGCTCAGCCTGACCAAGTCTTTGGCGCGCGAGCTCGGTCCGATGGGCGTTCGCGTGAACGCAATTTGTCCATCCTTGATTGAAACCGATTTCGTAACCAGCGCCGTCTCAAATGATCGTATTCGCGATCTGATGACTGCCGTTCCGCTCGGCCGGGCCGGCCGACCGGACGAGGTTGCCGCGGCCTGCATGTTCCTCGCTTCCGATCTGTCATCCTACATCACCGGCGCCACGCTGGATGTGAATGGCGGCAGCCATATCCACTGAGGTGAACCCCCAAAGGAGCTTAACCATGACGACGCAATTTCATCACATCAACCTGTGCGCCAAAGATCCCTCCGATCTGGAAAATTTCTACAAGCACGTGCTCGAGCTTTCTGAGAGCCACGCCTACACCGGCAATCAAAAGCAGATCAAGAACCAGGGATATGGCGGACGCGTGGCTTTCCTGACCGACGGCCAAAGCGAAATGCACTTGTCCACGCTCGACCTCAATGTGGCGTTTCGCACCAAGCAGCCAATCAACCCTCTGGAGCGCGGCCACATCGCTTTCCGGACGGATGACATCGAAGGCATCAAGCGCCGTCTGACCGAAAGGGACGTGCCCTTTGCTGATTTCGGTGCATGGGCCATCGAAGGATGGCATCAGATCTTCTTCCACGATCCTGAGGGCAACATCGTCGAGGTTCACCAGGTTGGTGAACCCACCCAAAAATCCGACGTCAAGTAACCTGAGGCAGGCTGCGAAGCGCAGTTCCGCGGCATCTGCGGTCCGGTCCCTCACAATCGCCTTCTGACTGAGCCCGATCAAAGCTCGCCTGCGTGTGCTCGATACGCGGGACGGAGTACTCGCGTGTAAATCGATTGAATATGGGAGAAAATGGATAATGTCAGCGATAGATTATGATGCCCTGAATTCGCGGGCTCCAAGAGAGTCGAAAAGAATGTCGCCTATGGCGCGGCGTGCCGCCATCAGCAGCACTCTCGGCTCGGCGCTTGAGTGGATCGACTTCACGGCCTATGGCGCGGTGGCGGCGACTGTTCTTCCCACACAATTCTTTCCGACCATGGACCCAAGCACCGCTATCCTGGCTTCCTTCGCGACTTTCGGCGTCGGCTTCTTCGCCCGCCCAGCCGGCGGCGTGGTGCTCGGGATCCTGGGAGATCGGCTCGGACGCAAGAAAGTGTTGTTATACACTTTGATCCTGATGGGCGTCGCCTCGTTCCTGATCGGCCTGTTGCCGACCTACGCCAGTATCGGGCTATGGGCACCCGGTCTCCTCGTGCTTCTTCGCTTTCTTCAAGGTTTCGCTCTCGGCGGTGAATCGACGGGCGCGCAACTGCTGACGATGGAACACGCGCCCGCGGATCGGCGAGGATTTTTCGGATCCTTGATCAACGTCGGAGCGCCGGCAGCCCAAGTTCTCGCGAACGGAGTGTTGTTTCTGATTGCGGCGACGATGACCTCCGAGCAGTTCATGAGCTTCGGCTGGCGGATCCCGTTCCTGATGAGTATCTTGTTGGTCTTGCTTGGTGTGTATATCCGCCTCAAGGTGGAAGAAACGCCCGCATTTCAGCACCTGCAGGAGCACCGGAAAACAGCTAAGCCGGGCGATCATCGCCGAGCATCGATGGTATCCGTCCTTCGAACTCACGGCGGCACCGTTCTGCGACTGCTGATGTACTGGGCCGCTCCATCCGCTTGCTTCTACGTCGTGACTGTTTTCTCGCTCGCGTATCTCACAAAAACGGTTGGCATCTCAAATCAAACCGCTTTCCTGTGCCTGACCGGCGCGAATTTGGTCGCAATCTCGACCACGCTCATCGCGGGCGCCGCAAGTGATCGTTTCGGCCGAAAGCCACCCGCAATCGTGGCTTCGCTTGTCATGCTGGCAATCGCGGCCGCTTATTTCCCGTTACTGGGCACTGGCAGTGGGATTGTGGTCTTCCTCGCCATGTCGATCTTTGCCGGTGCGATCCAGGCCCAGAGCGGCATACTGCCCGCGTTTTTCGCCGAACCCTTCCCTACCTCTGTCCGGTATACCGGATCCGCGTTGGCCTATACCGGTGCTAACCTCGTATTTTCAGGTCCATCACCATTTTTTGCGGCCTGGCTGATGCAGACATCCGGCGGTCAGGTTTGGACTGTCACTGCCATGTGCGTGACCCTCATCTTCGTTTCGTTTATCGCGCTGCTGGCCAGCCCCGAGACGCGTTACGTCGATCTAGATCGAGACGAATAGGTACTGCGACGTACGCCGTAACCGTTAAATCTCATGAATGAAATCGCGTGACATCAAATGAGCGATTTGGGACCAATCGGTGATCTCCAGCTTCCTGTCGTGCGCCAGGAGACGTGCAGCCTCGCGACCGTTCGGCGCATCGCCGCGATGCTGAACCAGGACCCGGACAAATGGTCCGAAGGCGATTTGTTGCCGCGCGGCTGGCAGTTCATTCTGCTTGGCGCCGACACGAAACGGTCAGACCTGCGTGAAGACGGGTTTCCCGGACTTGGCGTTTCCCTGCCGGATCTCGGCTTACCTCGTCTCATGCTGGGCGGTCGTACCGTGCACTACAACGGCGATATCCGGATCGGCACCGTCTTGCGCAGGGAAAGTCGGATTCAGAAGCTCACCCGCAAGGAAACGGCAAACGGCCCCATGGCTTTCGTAACGGTGGCGCATGCCCTTCATGCCGCCGAGGAACAGGGTCCCATTCTTGTGGAGACGCAAAGCTACATCCTTTTAGGGGCCAAGCCCTCCAGCCGGAAAGCGACGAGCTCCGCCGCCGTGATGCCGCCCGGCACCACGAAGCGCATCCTGCCAGACGAGACCTTACTGTTTCAGTATTCCGCGCTTGGATTCAACTCCCACAGGATTCATCTCGATCGCAATTTTGCACGCAAGACGGAAGGTTTCCCTGACCTGGTGGTCAATGGCGGGCTTGCGACGCTGCTGCTTACAGAAGTCCTACGGCTTGAGCTCAAGGGTGCATTTACGTCTCTCACAGCCAAACATGTAGCGCCACTGTTCTGCGGTCGTCCGATCTCGCTTTGGGGAGAACGCCAAAACGACGCGTGGCTACTGCGTGCGTTCGACGACAATAACGTCTTGGCTGTGGACATTGAGGCGCGGCCATGACTCTCGAAAGCTCGCGACTTTGGCGCTTCTCCCCATTTGGGACAGACGCTGAAAGACCCTCAAAGCAATTCAAGGACGACAGGGAGACCAGAACCCAATGACCGGGCAACCACTCGAAGGAGTTCGTGTCCTGGATCTCACCAGCGTGGTGGTCGGCCCAGGATGCACCTGGCGTCTCGGCCAGTATGGCGCAGAGATCATCAAGGTCGAGGCGCCGGAGGGAGATCTCATGCGCGGGCTCGGCGGGCTCTCGCCAACGGGCCAGCATTCGGGCGCCTACTTGCATCTAAATCGCGGCAAGCGGAACGTCTGCCTTGATCTGAAGAAGGTTGGCGCCGCAGCCGTGATGGAAAAGCTCGTCGCCAGGTCAGACATCATTGTTGCCAATATGCGGCCGCGGGCTCTTGAGCGGCTCGGGCTGGACGCAAAAATCATCAGAGCGAAACATCCCGCGAAAATCTACTGTCTGATCACGGGCTACGGCACTGACGGTCCTTATGCCGGACGGCCCACGTATGACAGCGTGGTGCAGGGCGTAAGCGGCGTGGCCGGGTTGCCCCTCGTCAGGGACGGCCAACCCGCCTACGTGCCGATGATGATCTGCGATCACGTCGCCGGCGAGATTGCGGCCGGCGCAATCCTTGCCGCGCTCGTCAAGCGCAACAAACAGGGGATTGGAAGCACACTCGAAGTCCCGATGTTCGAGACCATGGCAGCCTTCGTCATGCAGGAGCATCTTGCGCAGATCAGCTTCGATCCTGCGGTCGGTCCTCCGGGCGATCAGCGCCTGCTAAATCCGAACAATAAGCCGTTGCGAACGGCGGATGGCTGGATTGCCGTAACAATCAATACCGATCCGCAAGTGCGAGCCTTCCTGCAGGCAGTCGGGCGCAACGAGGTGCTGAGTGACGAGCGCTTTGCAACAGTTGCCGCTCGTGCGCGCAATGTGAAGGAATGGTTTGCTGTCCGCGGCGCCGCACTCTCAAGCAAGAGCACGGCGGAGTGGCTGGCGGTATTCCAGGCTGTCGACATCGCAGCAATGCCCGTTCACAGCCTTGAGACTTTGCGTAGAGACGAGCACCTGGTTGCAGTCGATCTCGTCAAGATGGAAGACCACCCGACGGAAGGTCGGGTGGCTGCGATCCGTTCCACGATTCGCATCGACGGCGAGTACCCGCCGCGGTTCTCGCCCGCGCAACCTCGAGGCTCTGAGACGCGAGTCTTGCTTCACGAAGTTGGGCTATCTGCCAAGGAAATAGACGATCTGATTTCCAGCGGTACGGCTATCGTCCAGCAGAACTGAGCAGTCCGCGCGGATCCGCTGTTGAGTGGAAGCGACGGAAATCAATAAAGGGTAATCATGTCTAAGCAGAGATTAGAAGGTAAGGTTGCGATCATCACTGGCGGCGGCGGCGGCATCGCGTCAGCGGCCGGCAGGATCTTCAGCGCGGAAGGCGCCAAGGTCGCGCTCATCGATCGGGCCGCTGAAACTGTCGAACCGGTCGCCGAAGACATTCGTCGCTGCGTCCCGGGCGCCCAAGTGCTGCCCTTGGTGGTTGATCTTGGAACAGAGACGGCTGCGCAATTTGCCGTAGACGAGGTGTTGCAGACCTTCGGAAAGATCGACGTGCTGGTGAACAACGTCGGGATCCGGCGCTATGGGGCGCTGGCCGACGCGCCATGGGATACCTGGGACGACATCGTGCGGGTGAACCTGCTCAGCTTCGTATCCATGGCGCGGGCCGCGCTTCCGCCTTTGCGACAGAGCGGGCGCGGCAGTATCATCAACGTCTCGTCCACCTACGCTGTCTACGGCCGCAAAGGTATGGGGGCTTACGACGCGACCAAGGCCGCTGTGCTCTCGTTGACCCGCACCCTCGCCTTCGAGGAAGGCGGGCACGGGGTGCGCGTAATGCAATCTGCCCGGGCTTTACGCGGACGCCATTCCACGTCAATCGGCTTGGCACCGCCAAAGTCGACGAACTGGTTCCACCCTGCGTCCTGCAGCGTTGGGCGGACCCCGAGGAACTTGCCTATCCAATGCTTTGGCTTGCTTCCGACGAAGCCTTGTATGTGACGGCAGCTACCTTCATGATCGACGGTGGCCTCCCAGCTTGATGACAACCTCAGCGATTGGCACGGTTGAGCATGCCTAACCTTGTTGCCAATTTCGAATGTCCGCTTCGCGCCAACAGCGGCCGTTCGGACCAAGTCGCGCTCCTCGACCCGATGACGGGGATCTAATTCACCTCAGAGTATTGGCGACATTTTTTGAAGAAATCCGGAATCCGACGCGCGCTCCATAAAATGGATCGGTGGATCACCTTATGATCAAGGTTTTGCGCAAAAAGCCATAAGATTGCTCGACAATCTGCTCGACATTTCCATCGAAAAGAGCGCTTGCGCTGCTCTACCACCTTCGCGGGCCTGGCGTTACCCGAGGGGCGGAGACACGGGGTACCGTGGCTCCGGTAGCCGTCTTACGGCGAGTAGCACGCGCCGACCCGAGCTCGCGAGGGGCCGCCCAATAGCGCGGCCCCACGTCACAAGGAGTAAACTCAGAGCCTGAAAGAGCGCGGACAAAATCGATGCCCCGCCCGTTCTACAAGATCATCGCGGACGAGTTACACCGAGCCACAAAATCTCGTTGCGGCGCAGCATGCAAAATGAGACTGCCCGTTAAGCCACATGGCGCAGAGACGTCCACGCTGCATCCACCATCGGCTAGCCTTCCCTTGACGTCCAAAGGGTTCGATCGCGCGCGTTGCGATCGCGCCACAAAACAATTTGGCGAGCAAGGGAGGAGGCAATGTTGAAGGGCAGTTTGGGACTGATTGCGTTGAGCAGCCTGTTGCTTTCGGGGGCCGCAGCCGCCCAGGAGAAGATCAAGGTTGGCGTTACCGCAACCCTCGAAGGCACCTACACAGTGCTCGGCGAGGATGGCATCCGCGGCTTCCAGACAGCGCTCAACACGCTCGGCAAAAAGGTCGGTGACAAGGAACTCGAGTTCGTCATCGCCTCGACGGATGCGACGCCCGATTCCGCGGTTCGCGCGGTGCGCAAACTGATCGAGCAGGACAAGGTCCAGATCCTGCTCTCGCCGCTCTCCGGCGACGAAGGCATCGCGGTCAAGAATTTTGCAAAGACGCACCCGGAGCTGACTTTCATCAACGCCGCCTCCGGGGCGCAGGAGACGACCTATGTCGACCCGGCGCCGAACTTCTTCCGTTACAACATGGATGGAGCGCAATGGCAGGTCGGTCTCGGCAAATACGCCTATGAAACCAAAGGCTATCGCAAGATCGCAACCGTCGGCGAGGACTACTCCTTTATCTACACGCAGGTGTTCGGGCTGGTGCTCGAGTTCTGCGGCGCCGGCGGACAAGTCACGAACCGGCAATGGGTTCCGCTCGGAACAAAGGATTTCGCTTCCGTCATCGCCGCCCTGCCCGACGATGTCGATGCGATCTATCTCGGTCTCGGCGGCGCCGACGCCGTCAATTTCCTGAACCAGTACCAGCAGGCCGGCGGCAAGGCCCATCTGATGGGTGGATCGATCATGGTCGACCAGACCATCCTTTCGGCCAAGGGCAACGCCAAGAACGCCCTGCTCGGGACGCTCGCAGCGAGCGGTCAGGCCGACACCTGGGAGGATCCGCGCTGGCAGAAGTTCGTGAAGGCCTATCAGGACTCCTTCCCAGAGAACAAACGCTTCCCGAGCCCCTCCCTGCTCGCCACCAATTATTATGGCTCGACCATGGCGCTGATCCTGGGGCTGCGGCAGGTGAACGGCGACCTCAGCAACAACCAGGCCAAGTTCAAGGATGCCCTGGCGAAAATCGAGCTCGACGCTCCCAACGGCAAGATCAAGCTCGACTCTAACCGGCAGGCGATCGGCACCAATTTCGTGACCGAGGTCGTGGACGACGGCAAAGGCGCCCTGTTCAGCAAGGTCGTGAAGGTCATTCCGGATGTGCACCAGACGCTAGGCTACGATCCGGCGGTGTTCGCCAAGATCGGCCTGCCAAGCCGAACCGTCCCGGAGTGCAAGAAGTACTGACGTATTTTTTGCAGATGCGAACCAGCCGCTGACAGAGTGGCGCGGTTCCAGAACAAGATCTTCTCTCCCTTGCATTCTTTTCCCGGATGTTGAACGCTGGTCGAAAAGAAAAAAGACATCCCGCGGGAGGGAAGGCATGAGCAAGGCGCTTGCCGTCTTCCACGGCCAGTTCGGCCGCGCGACGGTCTATCAGTTGAACCGTCCCTTCAACGTGCACGCGCACCGAGAGGGGCACCTGATCTTTCATGTCGGCGGGACGCCGGCGCAGATCGACGTGTGCGACCAGCGCCGGTTGCTCACCGAAGACTTCGTCGTCGCGGTCAATCCCTGGGAACCGCACAACTTCCTGCCGACGGACATGGGAAATGGCGCGATCTTCTTCGTGCTGTACGTCAATGCCGAATGGTTTGCGCCCGACGCGGCCAACTCGCAAAACCTGCGCTTCGGCTGCACCCATTTCAAACGCACCGATGTGCTCGACAAGCACATTCGCCGCACCGCGGCGCTGGTCTGCGGCGCACCTTCGCTCCGAAGCCTCGATTGCGAACTCAGGCGGCTGATCGATAGCTGCTACGAGGAAAGCTGGCAGCAGTCGGAGACGGCACAACAGGCGCGCGCCGCCGCGGCGATCACGGATTTTCGCGTTCGCAAATCCATCAAGCTGATGTCCGAAAGCCCCGGCGCCGAGATCGAACTGGACTCGATCGCCCGCGCCTCCGGCCTTTCGCGGCCGCATTTCTACCGGCTGTTCCGGACCCAGACCGGTGTCACCCCCCATCTTTACCTGAACACGCTGATCATGGAGCAGGCACTCGATTCGCTGGTCGCAACCGAAGTGCCGATCGCCGACATCAGCTTTGACCTCGGCTTCTCCTCGCAGAGCGGGTTCACCCGCTTCTTCGCCGCCAATGTCGGGATGGCGCCGACCGATTACCGCCGTGCGGCCAAGGTGTTGCGTCCCTGAGGGGCGCCCTTTGGAGCGATAAAAGATACTCTCGATCAAGTCCGCCGCTTTCCCTCCCGTTAGGATGCCCAAAACGCGATCCCAAAGAAGGTCGCGGCCCTCGGGAGGATGCACGTCGATGGCAAGGCATGCGGCGGATTTTGCGGCACCGGCGGTCACCCGACCGGGCACTGCCGGCGCGACCGGACTGGTTTCGTGAACAGGTTCATCGAACGCCATCCGGCATGGGCGCTGATCGCCCTCGTTGTGGTCGCGGTCCTGCTGTGGCTGATCTTTGTGGTCTGGCCGCCGGGGCTCGAGGCCGCCATCGGCCGCAAGCGGGTCTTTCTCAACGCTGTCTTCAACGGCATTACGCTCGGCGCGCTTTACTTCCTGGTGGCGAGTGGCTTCACCCTGATCTTCGGCCTGATGCGCAACGTCAATCTGGCCCATGGCTCGCTTTATCTGTTCGGCGGCTATGTCGGTTACGCCATCAGCGCGTGGACCGGTTCCTGGATCCTCAGCTTCGTCGTCGCGTTCCTGGCCGTGGCGCTGGTCGGCGTCCTCCTTCAGATCTTCGTTTTCCGACGCATGGAAGGCCAGGATCTGCGTCAAACCATGGTCACGATCGGACTCTCGATCGTGTTTGCAGACCTGATGCTGTGGGTATTTGCCGGGGACTTCTATCAGATCCAGACGCCGAGTTGGCTGATCGGACCGATTGAACTGCCACTCGTCACCGCGGTGAAGTCCTCCGGCGAGCCGGTCTATCTGCAATATCCGCTGGTACGGCTGGTGATCTTCGCCGCCTCCGTCGTGGTCGGCGTTGCGATGTGGCTCGCGCTTAATCGCACGCGGATCGGCATGATCGTACGCGCCGGCGTCGACGATCGCGACATACTGGCGGCGACCGGCGTGCAGATACAGCTCGTCTTCGTATTCGTCTTCGCCCTCGGTGCGGGCCTTGCCGGCGTCGCCGGTGTCGTCGGCGGCACGTTCCAGTCGATTTCGCCGGGTGAGGACACGCGCTTCCTGCTCGCCTCGCTGGTGGTGGTGATTGTCGGCGGCATGGGCTCGATTCCAGGTGCGGCGCTCGGCGCCGTCATCATTGGTCTCGCCGAGCAACTCGGCTCCGTCTACATCCCGACCTACGCGATCGTCGTGACTTTCCTGATCATGGTGCTGGTGCTGGCGCTGCGGCCGCAGGGCCTGCTCGCGAGGCGATGACATGTCGTTGACCCAGGGCGCCGAGCTTCAAGCGAACCAACCCGCCTCGGCGGCGCGGCGCGCGATCATCCGTGCCTGGCCGGAACTCGACAATCCCGCCGCCTGGCTGGTCGCGCTGATCCTTGTGATCATGCCACTGATCGCCAACGGCTTCTTTCTGATCGAGATTTTCGGCACCACGCTGATCCTCGGCGTCGTCGCCCTCAGTCTGATGTTCCTCGCGGGCTATGGCGGTATGGTCAGCCTGATGCAGCTCACCATCGCCGGCTTCGCGGGCTACATGGTCGCGGTGTTCGGCGTCAGCGGCAATGCCAATATCAGCCTCGGCTGGCCGTGGTGGCTCGCCACCCCGATGGCGCTCGCGCTTGCAACGCTCTTCGGCACGCTTGGGGGCGCGCTCGCGGTGCGCACCGAGGGCATCTACACCATCATGATTACGCTGGCGATCGGCGCGGCGTTCTACTACTTCACGAACCAGAACTGGGCGATCTTCAACGGCCATACCGGAATCAACACCGTCGCCACCCCACAATTTTGGGGCGTCGACTGGCGCTCGGACATTCCCTTTTATTACTTGACGCTCGGCGTCGCGGCGCTGTGCTATTTCGCGGTGCAGTACCTCTCGCGCGCGCCGTTCGGCCTCGCGCTGCAGGGCGTGCGCGACAATCCCCGCCGCATGGCCGCGCTCGGCTTCAATGTCAATGCGCATCGAGTGGCGGCCTATGCGTTCGCGTCGCTCGTTGCCGGGCTTGGGGGAGTTCTGCAGCTCTGGAACTACCGGCAGATCTCGCCCGGCTCGGTCAGCGTCGGAGCCTGCATCGACATTTTGATCATTGCCGTGGTCGGCGGCATCACGCGGCCGGTCGGTCCTTTCATCGGCGCCTTCATCTTCGTCATCCTGCGCACCTTTGCACTCGACCTGCTGGTCAAGTTCGGGCTCGACGGCAATCGCTTCCGGCTTTTGATCGGGCTCGGCTTCCTCGCCATCGTGTTCTGGTCGTCCGACGGCGTGGTCGGGCTCTGGGAGCGATGGCGCCGCGTCAACTCAACCGCCCCAACCCGCGCGGATGGGAGCCGCCATGGATAGCGTCGCGCAACGCCTATACACGGTCGGCGCCGGCGCCGCGCTGGAGCTGCGCGGTGTGACGCGGCTGTTTGGCGCGCTCGCGGCGCTGACCGATGTCACCATCACGGTGCGGCCGGGCGAACGGCGCGCGGTGCTTGGCTCGAACGGCGCCGGCAAGACAACGCTGTTTAACTGCATCACCGGCGACTTTCCGCTCTCTTCCGGCACGATCCGCTTCTTTGGCGAAGACATCACCCATTTCCCGCCCTATGAGCGGATCCGCCGTGGCCTGCGACGCACTTACCAGATTTCCGCGCTGTTCCCCGGTCTTACAGTCCAGGACAATGTCTATCTCGCCTGTTGCGGTATTTCGCGCGGGCGCTTCTCTCCACTGCGCCCCGGCGTGAACGACGCGCTGATGCATGCCGCCGACGCGCTGGTGCAGGCGGTGCATCTGACCGCGATAAAGGAGCAGCGCGTCGCTGAGCTCGCCCACGGCCAACAGCGTCAGCTCGAAATCGCCCTGGCGCTCGCCGGCGCGCCGCGTTTCATCCTGTTCGACGAGCCGGCGGCAGGGCTGTCGCCGGCCGAGCGGCTCGAGCTGATCGAGATCCTGACCTCGCTGCCAGCGCATATCGGCTACATCATTATCGAACACGACATGGATGTCGCGCTGCGCGTGGTCGAGAGCGTCACGATGATGCACAATGGCCGCATCTTCAAGGAGGGCCTGCCGCGCGAAATCGAGTCCGATCCCGAGGTGCAGGAAATTTATCTCGGAGGCGGACGTGAGTGAAGCGCGCCGCTCCACGCCTGCCCTCGAGGTGAAGGGCCTCGATGTCTACTACGGACATTCGCACGCGCTGCAGGGCGTCGACCTTACGCTCGATACCGGCGTGTTCTCGGTGGTCGGCCGCAACGGCATGGGCAAGACCACCCTTTGCAAGGCCATCATGGGCCTGGTGCGGACAAGCGGCGGCTCGGTTCGCATTCGCGGCGAGGAGGCCACCGGGCTCAGCCCGGCCCGGATCGCACGTCTCGGCGTCGGCTACGTCCCGCAGGGTCGGCGCCTGTGGCGCTCACTCAGCGTCGACGAGCATCTGCGCCTGGCTGCCGGGATGCGGCGCGGACCCTGGACCACCGACCGCATCTACGAAACATTCCCCCGGCTTGCCGAACGCAAGGACCACGGCGGCAGTCAACTCTCCGGCGGCGAGCAGCAGATGCTCGCGATCTCGCGCGCGCTAGTGACCAATCCGCATCTTTTGATCATGGATGAGCCGACCGAAGGATTGGCGCCGGTGATCGTCACCCAGGTCGAGGAGATGCTGGTGCGCCTCGGCGAGGACGGCGACATGTCGGTGCTCGTGATCGAGCAGAATATCGGCGTGGCGACGGCGGTGTCGGGGAATGTCGCCATCATGGTCAACGGCCGCGTCAACCGCATCATCGAGTTCCGCGCGCCTTGCCGCCGATCGCGACCTGCAACAGCGCCTGCTGGGCGTCGGGCTCCACAGCGACCTTGAATCGGATGTCGAAGCAGGCCCCGCAGAGGCAGATACGGCCGGCGCACCACAGCCCGCACGGAACAAGGGGCCGGTGCGGATCTTCATCTCCAATCCGACGCTGCCGACGCGCTGGTCGCAGCCGGTACCGATCGCGCGCATCGAAGCCGCCGCCCGCACCGTCTCGGTGGGCGTCACGCGACTTGAGGAGGTCGCGCAGCGAAGGCGCGAGTTGGTTACGACCCAGACCTCCGGACCGCCGGTCGTGCTGGTCGTCGGCACACTCGACACCAAAGGCGCAGAGCTGCGCTTCATCCGCGACATCATCGCAGGCAGCGGCCTGCGCACCCGCCTGATTGACGTCTCAACCAGCGGCAAAGCTTCCGCCTGCGACGTCTCCGCCCAGGAGATCGCATTGAACCATGGCCGCGGCGGATCGGGGGTATTCGGCGCCGACCGCGGGGCATCGGTGACGGCGATGGCGGATGCCTTTGCCAGATGGCTGCGCCGCCAGGACAATATCGCCGGCATCATCTCGGCAGGCGGTTCCGGCGGAGCCTCGCTGGTCGCGCCGGGCATGCGCAGCTTGCCCATCGGCGTGCCGAAGCTGATCGTCTCGTCGGTCGCTTCGGGCGATGTCGGCCCCTATGTCGGACCTGCCGACATCACGATGATGTATTCGGTGACCGACGTGCAGGGCCTCAACTCGATCTCGCGCGCGGTGCTTGCCAACGGCGCAAACGCGCTGGCCGGCATGGTCAAGGCGCGCCTCGACGACCGCACCGCCAAACCACGCGACGCGGGCGCCAGCCTTCCCGCCATCGGCATCACCATGTTCGGCGTGACGACGCCCGCCGTGCAAAAGATCGCGGCCGACCTGCGCGACGAGTTCGAATGCCTAGTGTTCCACGCCACCGGCGTCGGCGGCCGCTCAATGGAGAAGCTCGTCGATTCCGGCCAGCTGGCGGGAGTCATCGATTTGACCACTACCGAGGTCTGCGACCTCTTGATGGGCGGCGTGTTTCCGGCCACGGACGACCGTTTTGGCGCGGTCATCCGCGGCCGCGTGCCCTATGTCGGCTCGGTCGGAGCGCTCGACATGGTCAATTTCGGCGCGCCGGACACGATTCCCGAACGTTACCGACAGCGCAAGTTCCACGTTCACAATCCGCAGGTCACGCTGATGCGGACCACGCCGGAAGAAAACGAGCGGATGGGACAATGGATCGGCGAGCGGCTCAACCAGATGGACGGGCGGGTGCGGTTCTTCCTCCCCGAAGGCGGCGTCTCCGCACTCGATGCGCCGGGCCAGCCGTTCTGGGATGCCGACGCCGACGCGGCTTTGTTCCGCGCGCTGGAGCGGACGGTGCGCCAGACCGCTAACCGCCAGCTCATTCGTATCAGAAACAACATCAACGATCCCGAATTCGCCGCCGCTGTTGTCAGCGCGTTCCGTCCCCTGCTCGGGCGCGCCGGAGGGCGACGGAGAATGGTGAGGTGACCCATGGCCAGGTTTGAACGCGCCGCGCTGTTGAAGAAGTTTCGCGAGATGGCGGCCAGGGGCGAAGCGATCGTCGGCGGCGGCGCCGGCACCGGGCTGTCGGCCAAATGCGAGGAGGCCGGCGGCGTCGACCTGATCGTGATCTACAACTCCGGCCGCTACCGCATGGCCGGCCGCGGCTCGCTCGCCGGACTGATGCCCTACGGCGACGCCAATGCGATCGTTTTGGAGATGGCCAGCGAGGTGCTCCCGGTCGTGACCAGGACGCCGGTGCTCGCGGGCGTGAACGGCACCGATCCATTCCGCGACATGGACATGTTCCTGGATCAGTTGAAGGCGCTGGGCTTTGCCGGCGTGCAGAACTTTCCGACCGTCGGCCTGATCGACGGCATCTTCCGCGCCAATCTTGAAGAGACCGGCATGTCCTACGCGCTGGAGATTGAGATGATCTCGAAGGCGCACGACAAGGGCATGCTGACGACGCCCTATGTCTTCAGCGAAGCGGAAGCCGCGGCAATGGCGATCGCCGGCGCCGATATCATCGTCTGCCATCTCGGCCTCACCACCGGCGGCTCGATCGGTGCACAGACCGCTCTGAAGCTCGAAGATTGCCCCGCGCGCATCGATGCCTGGGCGCAAGCCGCGCTTAGTGTCAACTCACACATCCTCGTGCTCGCGCATGGCGGTCCGATTGCGGACCCCGCCGACGCCGATTTCATCATGAAGAAGACCCGCTATTGCCACGGTTTCTACGGCGCCTCCTCGATGGAGCGCCTACCCGTGGAACGCGCGCTCACGGAACAGGTTCGGAAATTCAAGGCGATCGGCGCGCGTTGAGCGCCGGGACCAAGGGAGGAAAAGATGTCGGGGATTCTCGCTGGTGAATTGATCCTCTGGCTCATCGTCGCGATCGTCGTCATCGTCATTGGCGTGTACATCGTGAACTGGCTCTACCATCGCTCGTCGAAGGAGGTCTCCTTCGTCCGCACCGGTTTCCTCGGCGAGCGCGTCGTGATCAACGGCGGTGCCTTCGTGCTGCCCTTCATTCACGACTACACGTCCGTCAACATGAACGTGTTGCCGATGGGGATCGTGCGCGCCAAACAGGACGCCGTCATCACCCGCGACCGCATGCGCGTCGATATCGAGGCGGACTTTTACGTCCGCGTAGAGGCTACCCGCGAAGCCGTCTCGATCGCCGCCGCGACGCTCGGACGCCGCACCATGGAGCCCGAGCAGCTTCACGCATTGCTTTCCGGAAAATTCGTCTCCGCCATCCGCTCGGTTGCTTCTGAGATGACCATGGAGCAGATGCACGAGCAGCGCGGCGAATATGTCGCGCGCGTCAAGGCTGCCGCCGCCGAAGCGCTGGCGCAGAACGGACTCGAGCTCGAGTTGGTTGCGATCACCGACCTCGACCAGACCGACCTTGAATATTTCAATCCCTCGAACCGCTTCGACGCCGAAGGTCTGACCCGCCTGATGGAGGATATCGAGGCCCGGCGCAAACTGCGCAACGACATCGAACAGGATTCGATGATTAGGATCCGCTCCCGCAATCTCGAAGCCGAACGGCAGGCGCTCGATATCGAGCGCGAGAGCGAAACCGCCCGCCTCGAGCAGGAGCGCGACATCGAGATGCGTCGCGCCCTGCAGCGCACGGAGGTCGCGCGCGAGCGCGCGTTGCGCGAGACCGAATCCGAGCAGGCGCAGATCACCGCGCGCGAAACGATCGAGAAGGCGAAAATCGCCAACGAGCAGGCCATCACCGAGGCTCGCATCGCATCCGAGCGCGAGACCAGGCAGAAGGAAATCGAACGCACGCGCGCGGTGGAGGAGAAGGAGCTGCAGGCGCGCGAGGAGATCGAAAAGGCGAGAATCGCCAATCAACGTTCGGTCGACACCGCGCGCATCGCCTCCGAGCGCGAGGTACGCCAGCGCGAGATCGAACGCATGCGGACGGTGGAGGAGGCGGAGATCGCGGCGCGCGAGTTGATCGAGACGGCACGCATTCAGCAGGATCGCGTCGTCTCCGATGCGCGCATCGTCAATGAGGAAGAGACCCGCCGGCGCGAAATCGAGCGCACGCGCGCCGTCGAGGAAGCAGAAATCGTGGCACGCGAGGCAACCGAGAAGGCGCGCATCGCGCAAACCATGACAGTCAATGTCGAACGCATCTCCTCCGACGAGCGCACGCGCGCTCTCGAAATCAGGCAGGTGCGCACCATCCAGGAGGCCGAGATCGAGGCACAGAAGGCGGTCGAAGCCGCGCGAATCGTCCGCGAGCGGACGCTGGCGGCCGAACGCATCGGCGCCGACCACACCACGCGCAAGCTCGAGATCGAGCGCAACCAGGCCATCGAGATCGCCGGCATCGCCGCGCGCGAGGCCACCGAAGCCTCGCGAATCGCCCAGGAAGAACGTGTTCGCGCGCTCGAGATCACGCGCAATCGTGCAGTCGAGGAAGCCGACATAGCCTCGCGCGAGGCCATCGAAGCGGCCCGGATTGCGCAGGAAAGAACGATCGCGGCCCAGCGCATTCGCGCCGAAAAGGAGACCCGTGGGCTCGAGATCGATCGCACCGAAGCGATCGAGGCGGCCGAACTGAAGCGCCGCGACGCGATCGAGCGGCAGCGCATCGACGTCGAACTGGCGCTCGAGAGCGAACGCATCACGTCCTCCAAGACCCGAGAAGTACTCAATATCGACCAGAAGAAGGCGATCGAGATCGCCGACGAGGAGCGCGTGATCGCGCTCGCAGCCAAGCGATCCGAACGGATCGACGCCGATCGGCAGGTCAAGCAGGCTGAGATCATTGCCCGCAAGGAAGTCGACACCACCGACGTCTCGCGCGAGCAGGCGCTGGAGGTGGCACGGATCGAACGCCGGCGCGCTATCGAGCAACTGGAGGTCGCCCGCGTCCAGTCGCTGCAGGAGGCCGAGATCGTCTCGCGCGAGGAGGTCGAGCGTGCGCGCATCGCTTCCGACCGAGGCCTGGACGAGGCCCGGATCGGCCGCGAACGCGAGCTGCGCAAGCTCGAGGTCAACCGCGAAAGGGACGTCGAGACGGTGTTGATGGAGAAGGCGATTGCCCTTCACCAGAAGTCGCTGGAGGAATCGGCGGCCAGGGCGGCGGCGGAAGACGCTCGCGCGCGCGCGACCGAGGCAGCCGAGCGCGTCGTGACCGCACGCGAGAGCGAGATCGCCAAGCGACGCAAGACCGTCGAGGTATTGCTCGCCGAGAAACAGGCTGAGGAGACCCGGATCGCCGCTGGAGCCGAACGCGTGCGCGCCACGGTTGAGGCCGAGGCGCAACGCCTCCTCAACGAGGCGGAGAACGTGCTCACCGACCAGGCGCGCTACTCGCTGTTCCGCCGCAAACTGCTCGACCGGATCGAGGGCATTGTGCGCGAAAGCGTCAAGCCGATGGAGAAGATCGAGGGTATCCGTATCCTCCAGGTAGACGGCCTCAATGGCGGCGGCGGCGGCAGTCGCAGCGCCACCGACGAGGTCATCGATTCGGCGCTGCGTTACCGCGTGCAGGCGCCGCTGATCGACTCGCTTCTCGCCGACATCGGCGTCGAGGGTGGCAGCCTTGCCAAGATGCCCGGCCTGATCCGCGAGGCGCGCGACATGCAGGGCATCCGGGATTCCTCGCGCAAGGGGGGCGATGACAGCAAGCCCGCCTCACCTCCTGCCGCAAGTCCCGGCGCGCCCACCAGTGGCGAAGCCCCCGCCGAGCGCGGCCCGCGCAAGAAAGGATCGTAACGCGCCATGGCCCGGGTCTATGTGTCCACCGTCGTCAACGCGCGCAACGACCGCGTCTGGGCGCGAGTGCGCGACTTCAACGGCCTGCCGAACTGGCATCCCGCGATCGCGGAAAGCCGGATCGAGGGCGGCGAGCCCGCAGACAAGATTGGATGCGTGCGCGACTTCCGCCTGCGCAATGGCGATCGCATCCGCGAGAAACTGCTCGGCCTTTCCGACTACGACATGATCTGCACCTACTCCATCCTGGAGTCGCCGATGGGGGTGGAGAATTACGTCGCCACGCTGCGGTTGACGCCCGTCACCGACGGTGACCAGACTTTCCTGGAATGGACCGCCGAGTTCGACTGCGCGCCCGAACGGGAAACCGAACTCGTCGGCAATATCGGCGGCGGCGTCTTCCAGGGCGGCTTCGACGCCTTGAAACGTGCTTTCGGAGGCTAAGCCGTGCCGCATATCGTCAAAAGCACGATCGTCAATGCACCGACCGATACGGTCTGGAACGTGCTGCGCGACTTCAACGGGCATGATCGCTGGCACCCGGCGGTGGCGACCAGCGCGATCGAACGGGCCCAGGCGGCCGACAAGATCGGCTGCGTCCGCCGCTTCAAACTCAAGGACGGCTCGGAGCTGCGCGAGCAATTGCTGGCGCTGTCCGATCTCGAGCAGACATTCAGCTATTGCCTGCTCGACACGCCGATCCCGATGTTCAACTACGTGGCGCATGTCCGTCTGCTTCCCGTCACCGACGGAGACCGCACCTTCTGGCAATGGGAATCACGGTTCACGACGCGGCCCGACGATCGGGACGGCATCACGCACATGGTGGCGGAGCAGATATATCAGGCGGGATTCGAGGCCGTCCGCCGCCACCTGCAAGAGGCCGCATGAGCGCGGAGGAAATCCCATGCCCGTCACGGTAAGGACGTTTGCGAGTTCCGGTGAGGCGGCCGCGGCCTTGTCCTCCGATCGCGGCGCGCGCTATCTCGGCGGCGGCACGCTGGTGATGCGCGCGGTGAACGAGGGCGACATCTCGATTTCCACCATCGTGCGCGCCAGTGACCACGCGCTGACGCGGATCGAGGCGTCGGGACCGCGCGTCACGATCGGCGCGGGCGTGACCTTTGCGCGCATCCTGGCCGAGCGCGATCTTTCCTTCCTGCATGCCCCTGCCCGCTCGATCGGCGGACCGGCGGTACGCAACATGGGCACCGTCGGCGGCAATCTGTTCGCGCCAAATCCGTATGGCGACTTCACCGTTGCCCTGCTTGCGCTCGACGCGATGGTTTCCGCGCAGGGCGGCCTTGGCAGCCGCGACGTACCGATCGAGGAGTTCTTGCAATCGCGCGAACGGCAGACCGGCACCCTGGTGCTTTCAATTTCCTGCCAGAAGCCTGGGAGTGCCGAGGCGTTCCGCTTCCGCAAGATCGCCCGCATCAAGCCGAAAGGCGGCTCGGTGATCACGCTCGCCGCCCACCTGCCGATGAGCGGCGGCCGCATCGTCGGCGCCCGCGTTGCGCTCGGCTCGATGGCGCCGACGCAGACCCGCGCCCGCGCAGCCGAACGCGCGCTGGAGGGACGCTCGCTCGACGCACCGACGATCGGCGCCGCTGCCGCAGCCGCCGTCGAGGGAACCTCCCCCGGCGACAACGCTCTCGCAAGCGCCTGGTACCGGCGCGAGATCGTTGGCGTTCACCTGCGACGTCTGTTGTCCGGTCAGGAATAGGATCGCCATGGCCAAGACCGCCCTGCAATTCCGCCACAACGGCCGCGACGTCGCGATCTTCGTCGACGGCGGCACCAATCTCCTGGTCGCGCTGCGCGAACTAATCGGCGACGTGACGCCGAAATTCGGCTGCGGCCAGGGCGGCTGCGGTGCCTGCAGCGTGCTGATCGATGGCGAGCTCCATCTTTCCTGCCTCACCTTGGCCGAAACCGTAGCCGGCCGGAGTGTGGAAACGCTTGACGGTATCAAGGACGGGCCCAACCTGCATCCGTTGCAGCGCGCCTTTGCCGAGAATTTTGCCGCACAATGCGGCTACTGCACACCGGGCATGCTGATGGCCGCCAAGGCGCTGCTCGACCGCAATCCTTCGCCGAGCCGCACTGAGGTTGTCGAGGCGATCTCGGGGAATATCTGCCGCTGTACCGGCTACGAACCCATCATCAACGCCGTGCTCGCCGCCTCCGGCGGCCGCGCCCGCGCCTGAAGGACATTTTCCATGCTGGAATTGCGCAAGGACATCTTCGCCGACGAGCGCGACGATAATCTGAAGGAAATCGGCAAGGGAACGCAGCGGCAGGACATGCTCGGGCATGTCACGGGCACCTCGACCTATTTCGACGACCACAAGCTGCAAGGCATGCTGCATCTGAAGGCGGTGCGCAGCACGCATGCGCATGCGCGCCTGCGCCGCATCGATACCACCGAAGCCGAACGTTCGCCCGGTGTGCGCCGGATCATTCGCGGCGCCGACGTGCCGCGTAATCTCAACACGCTGCTCAGCCTGATCAATTTCGGCAAGGATGACGAGCCGTCGCTCGCGGTCGACAAGGTGCGCTACAAGGGCGAGCCGATCGTCGCCGTGGTCGCGGACAGCCCGCGCGAAGCCTTTGAGGCAATGTCGAAAGTGCACGTCGACTATGAGCCATTGCCGACGGTGTTCGATGTCGAGGAAGCGCTGAAGCCCGGTGCACCCGTGGTCAACGAGACCTATCCCAAAAACACCTTCACCTATTACGACGTCTACGATCACCAGAAGCTGCGCTTCGGCGATGTCGAACGGGGCCTCGCCGGGGCCGATCATGTGCTCGAACAACGCTACCAGATGTCGCCGATCGAGCATGCCCCGACCGAGACCAACGGTTCGATCGCAGCACCCGACACCAACGGCCGCTATGTCGTCTACACCTCGACGCAAGCCCTGTTTTTCTCGGTCGATACCTGCGCCAAGATCCTGGACGTGCCCTCGAACACCTTCCACTTCATCGGCGGCACGGTGGGCGGCGGCTTTGGCGGCAAGGTGGATACGCTCACCGAACCGCTCTGCATCCTCGCTGCCATGCTGACCGGGCGCCCAGTGCGCTATGTGTTCGGTCGCGAAGAAGAGATGCAATACGGCCCGCCCCGCGGCGCCGAGCGCATCTATATCAAGGACGGCGTGATGCGTGACGGCCGCGTTGTGGCGCGCAAGGTTCGCGCTTATTTCGACAGCGGCGCCTATACGCGGCTCTCCAGCTATGCCGCTGTCAAATGCGCCGCGCACCTCCCCGGTCCCTACACCATCCCCAATGTCTATGGCGACATCTATTGCGTATTCACCAATCGCACGCCGGCGACCGCGATGCGCGGGTTCGGCGTCACCGCGATGGATTTTGCCATCGAATGCCAGATGGACAAGCTCGCACATTTCGTCAGCATGGACCCGATGGAGTTCCGCATCCTCAACGCCTATCGCGACGGCGACATGAAGGCGCACCGGCGCGAGGCCAAGAACACGGCGTTGATCGAGTGCGTGCAGGTCGCTGCCGAAAAAGCCAAATGGCCGCTGCGCGAGGAGTTCCAGCGCGCCTCGTCGCGGACGGATGGCGGCGGCGACCGCGCGGTCGTGCCGCCGACACCGCGCGAAGCCCGGCCGCAGCCTGCGATGGCTTCGCAGCAGCGGACCAGCTACGACCGCACACCTGCAGGCACGCGAGAGCCAGCTGTGCCTCCTCCGCCGCCACCTCCTCCTGCTTCGCGGCCGCCGGCGGCGCCATCGCATGGCGCCACCCGCTTCTCTTCCGTCTTTGGCACCAGGAGGCGCTGACCATGACCAGGCATCGCGGACGCGGTATCGCATCAGTGAACTACCCGATCGGCATGAATCTCGGCGGCGATCCGAGCCAGGCGCTGGTCCATTCCAATCCCAGCGGCAAGTTCACGGTGGCGCTGTCATCGATCGACCTCGGCCAGGGCATGAAATCGGTGACGCGTCAGATCTGCGCGGAGACGCTCGGCGTGCCCGTCGAAGACGTCTATGTCGACACCGCCGATTCCGACACCGGGCCGCATTGCATGGGCTCCTTTGCCTCGCGCGGCACGCACCGGGTCGGCAACGCGGTGATGGCGGCGGCAAAGGAAGCGCGCGGGGTCATGATGGAAGCGGCCGCCGAAGAACTGGAAGTCAATGCGGCCGACCTCGAGACCGACGGGCGCGGCAACATCCATGTCAAGGGTGCGCCACACCGCTCGATCTCGACCAAGGACGTGGCGATCGCGGCCCAATTCAAGCAGGGCAAGACCATCTCGGGGCGCGGCATCTTCCTGGTGCCGCTCTCCAATGTCGACCCCGAGACCGGCGAGATGTCACCCGCGACCTGCTATGCGCATGCGTGCCTGGTCGCCGAGGTCGAGGTCGACGACGAGACCGGCGAAGTCGCGATGGTGCGCATGGACAGCGCCTACGAGCTCGGGCGCGCGCTCAATCCGCGGCTGGTCGAGCAGCAGCTTGTCGGCGGCGCCTGGATGGGCGTCAGCCACGCGCTCTACGAGACGCCCGAACCCTATTATCCGGATCCGATTCACGGGCCGCGCGACTTCGTCGAATATCTGATGCCCGGGCCCGGCGACATCTGCCCGCACGACATTGCCGTGCTGGAACGCCCCGCCGCCGACGGTCCGTTCGGCGCCAAGGGGCCCGGAGAAATGTGCGCCAACCCGGTGCTGCCGGCGGTGGCGAACGCGATCTTCAACGCAGTGGGCGTCCGCATCGACGATTTGCCGATCACGCCGGAAAAAGTGCTGCGTGCGATCAAGGCCCAGGGCGGCGCGCGTCCGCAGGCGCGACGCTGAGGGTCTTGAGATGGCGGTCCGCGGCACCATCGTCGGCATCGACAGCCCCGAGGCGCTGGAGAAGGCGCTGCGGGCCGCCTATTATTTTGCGGACGAGGGGCTGGCGACGGCGGCCTATCTTTCGCTCGCACTCGGCAAACCGCTGCTGCTCGAAGGCGCGCCGGGCGTCGGCAAGACCGAAGCCGCCAAGGCCATCGCCGCGGTGCTCGGCCGCAAGCTGATCCGCCTGCAATGCTACGAGGGCATCGACGCGTCGGCCGCGCTCTATGAGTGGAACTATCCGCGCCAGATGCTCGCGATCCGGCAGGCGGGCGAGGAGAGCATCGACATCTATGGCGAGGCTTTTCTGATCGAACGGCCGATGCTCGCGGCCCTGCGCGCGCCGGACGCGGCCGTGCTCCTGATCGACGAGATCGACCGCGCCGACCAGGAGTTCGAAGCGTTCCTGCTCGAATTCCTGTCCGACTTCCAGATCTCCATCCCCGAACGCGGCACACTACGTGCGGCCGAACATCCGGTCGTCGTGCTGACATCGAATCGCACGCGCGACCTGCACGAGGCGCTGCGGCGCCGCTGCGTCTATCATTGGATCGATTATCCCACCGCCGAGCGCGAGGCGCGCATCGTGATGATGCGAGCTTCGAGCGTCGCCGAGGCCACCGCCCGCGCGGTGGTCGCAGCCGTCGGCAAGCTCCGGCGCGAGCCGCTCAGCAAGGCGCCCGGCATCGCGGAAGCTGTCGACTGGGCCGAGGCCGCGACGCTCCTCCACAAGGGCGGCGCGCGCTGGCCGGACGCCTTCAAGCGATCGATCGGCGTCGCGCTCAAGGATGAGGAGGATCTTCACTATATTTCCCCCCGGCTCGACGCGCTGATTGCGGAGGCTGCCGCGTGAGCGACGAACTTCAGCTGCCGCGTGCCGCGCGCGTCTTTATCTCCTTTGTCGCGCTGCTGCGCTCCAACGGCTTTGCCGTCGCACCGGAGCAGACCACCGCCTTTCTGGCGGCCATCGAACTGCTCGGGCCGCGCAGCCTCGAACATATCCGCCAGGCCGGACTGGCAACCCTTGCGCCATCGCCGGAACGGCGCGCGACCTACGATCGACTGTTCGATGTCCACTTCCGCGGCAGCGAAGCAATCGAGCGGGCGGGGGGTGAAGATGAGGAAACGGTCCGCCTGCAGGAGGAGGGCCGTGGTGGCGATGAGCCGCCGCTGGCCGATGAAGCCAATCAATCCGGCCTCGAGGCAGCGCGCGCGGAAGCGCTGGTCGAGCGCCGCTTTGCGCAAGGCGCAACCAGCGATGCGCTGCGCCGGCTGTCGCGCGAGGCACCCGCCCGATTGCCGCGGCGCCGCGGCCATCGCCGCATGCGCGCGCGTCGCGGTCCTTTTGCCGATCTGCGCCGCACCTTGCGCGACAGCGTGCGCAATGACGGCGAGGTGCTGCGGCTTGGACGATTGAGGCGTCGGGCACGGCCGCGCAAGATGTTGCTATTGATCGACGTCTCCGGCTCGATGAAGGCGCGCACCGAAGAAAACATGAAGCTAGCGCACGCCCTGCTCCAGGCGGCCCATGGCGCCGAAGTGTTCACCTTCGGGACTCGGCTCACGCGCGTCACACGTGCCTTGCGGCTCAAACGCCGCGAGCAGGCCCTGAACGCGGCTGCGCATCTGGTCAGCGACTGGGATGGCGGCACCCGTATCGGCGACGCGCTTCAGGCGTTTTTGGCCGTGCCACGGTTCGGCGGCTATGCACGCGGCGCCGCGGTCGTGATCGTTTCCGACGGTCTGGAGCGCGGCGATGTTTCCGCCCTGCGGGATGCGATCGCGAAATTGTCGCGCCGGGCCTGGCGCGTCAGCTGGCTGACGCCGCTGGCAACGGCGGCAGGCTTTCAGCCGCAAACCGAGGCGCTGATCGCGATCCAGCGCTTTGTCGATGATCTCGTCGATGGCGGGTCAAGCGCAGCGATCGTCGCGCATCTGCTGTCGCTTGGAACAAGGAGAGCCGCGTGAGCGAGTTCGTCGACGCCCATCATCACATCTGGCGTCAGGCGGACCTGCCTTGGCTGATCGGCCCGATGCAACCGCGCATCTTCGGGCCCTATGAGCCGATCCGCCGCGATTATCCGATCGAGGAATATCTCGCCGATCTCGCAAGCTCAAGCGTGACCAAATCGGTTTATGTTCAGACCAACTGGGCCAACGACCGCTTTGAGGACGAGACGGCCTGGGTGCAGCAGACCGCGAACCAGCATGGATGGCCGCACGGCATCGTCGCCTTTGCTGATTTCAACGTGGATGACGCCCGTCCGCAACTGGACCGGCTTGCCAGATATCCGTTGGTACGCGGCGCCCGCATGCAGTTGCACTGGCACGAAAACCCGCTGTACCGCTTTGCGGCGCGGCCCGACCTCTGCGCTGACGCAAAAATCCGTCGCAACATCGCGCGGCTTGCCGATTACGGCTGGAGTTTTGATCTGCAGGTTTTCGCACCGCAGATGACGGATGCTGCGGACCTTGCCGAAGCTTGTCCCAAGGTGACCTTCGTCCTTCAGCACGCAGGGATGTGGGAAGATCTCTCGACGCAGGGCCGCGCCGCCTGGCGCACCGGCATGGCGCAGCTTGCGAAATGCCCGAACATCGTCGCAAAGCTCTCCGGCCTTGGCACCTTCATCCATCGCAACGATCCCGTGCATATCGCAGATGTCCTGACCGACACCGTTGCGATCTTCGGCGCCGAACGCTGCCTGTTCGGCTCGAACTTTCCGATCGAAAAACTCTGGACCTCTTATCGCGAATTGGTGGACGCCCATCGCGCCGCTGCCGCGGGACTTCGCGCGGACCAGCGCGACGCGATTTTTGGGACGACCGCCATGCGCGTCTATCGCCTCAAATCATAGAAATAATTGAGAGTTGGAGGAAGCGATGCCGTTGGAAATCAAGATTTTGGACTATGGCGATATCGAGCTGGAATCGAGTTTTCTCGTGCTTGGGCGCGACTGCGGCCGCACCCGCCGCGTCCTGACGCTCGGCTTTCTGATCGTCGGCGGCCCCTATCCCGTCGTGGTCGACACCGGCTATCGCTCCAACCAGATCATGGAAACGCTCGGTATGCGCGGCCTGCAGTTCCACGAGAACATGATCGAAAACCAGCTCCAGCGGCATGGCGTTCGCATGGGCGACGTGCGCTTCGTCTGCCATACGCATCTCCATATCGACCATGCCGGCAAGGACGATCTGTTCCCGATGAATACGACGGTTGTCCTCAACCGCCGTGAACTCGAATATTCAGTGTCGGGGCTGATGCATCCGCAATATCCGGCGCCCGACATCAAGCACCTGATCGACCGCCTGCACACCAAGAGCGCCTTGCGGTTTCTGGATCTCGAGATCACCGGGCCGGTCGAACTTATGCCGGGGGTCTATTGCGATGCCGCCAACGCCCACACCGAGGGTTCGATGAACATTCACGTTCATACCGCCGACGGCATCGCGACGATTTGCGGCGACGTGATCTATGATTTCAACGACCAGATCGTGACGCCCTTCAACGAAATCCAGGACGCCGAGCCGCGCACCACCGGCAACCACGGTACCAGCAAGAGGGCGGAAAAGGCCTCGATCAAAAAGCTCCTGAGCGGATCGCGCTATCTGCTCCCCGTTCACGACAGACCCGCCAAGATCGAAGGCGGCACCGTGGTCGGACGGCTGCATGACCAGGTGCCGGGCCCCGTCGTGCAAAGCCTGCCGCAGCGCAACTGGTTCCCGGCGTGAAGCGTAGAGGACGCAACCGATGACTCATGTCACCCTGCGCTCGGAATTCGAAGATCTGATCGATCCCTATGCGCCGGTCGGCCAAGTGGGGACGGGCTTCGAGTTCACGGAGGGACCGATCTGGCATCCCGTGGATCAGTATCTGCTGTTTTCCGACATGCCCGCCGACATACGCCGGCGCTGGGACGCCCGACGCGGCATCGTCGAGGTCAGGCGCCCGTCGAACAAATGCAACGGCATGACCTACGACGGGGAGCTGAACCTGATCGTCTGCGAGCATGCCACGTCCTCGCTCATTCGCGAACGGCCCGACGGCCGGCGCGAGGTGCTCGCTTCGCATTTCGACAACCAGGAGCTCAATAGCCCGAACGACGTCTGCGTCCACTCCAGCGGCGCGATCTATTTCAGCGATCCCTGGTACGGGCGCATGCCGGTTTATGGCGTCGAGCGGCCGCGGCAGCTCGGATTCCAAGGCGTCTATCGCGTGCCGCCCGCCGGCGGCCCGCCGAAACTCCTGGTCGATCGTGAACTGTTCGACCAGCCGAACGGGCTGTGCTTTTCGCCCGACCAGCGCGTGCTTTACGTCAACGACACCGTGCAGGCGCTGATCCGCGCCTTCGACGTCGAAGCCGATGGCTCCCTTGCCAATCCGCGCGTTTTTGCCAGCGGCATTCGCTCTGAACTTGAGCCTGGGCTGCCCGACGGCATGAAATGCGACCAGCGCGGCAATGTCTGGGTGACCGCGCCCGGCGGCGTCTGGGTCTATTCACCAGCCGGCGATCTGCTCGGCAAGGTCCGCCTTCCCGAGATGGTCGCCAATCTTGCCTGGGGCGGCCCCGATTTCCGGACGCTGTATTTGACCGCGACCCATTCGGTCTATGCGATCCCGACCAAGGTCGGGCCGCATCACGAGCCCTATATGAGCGGCAGGCGCGGCGGCGCTGGCGCAAGTGCAAGTTCCGCTGCTCCGGCACCCAACCTGACCGGCGCCGACATGCAGCTTGATCCGCAACGCTGCGCGATGATCATCCAGGATCTGCAGAACGACGTGATCATGGAAGGCGGCGCCTTCGCAGAGTCCGGGGCGCCCGCGCATGCACGCGAGCAGCGCGTCGTCGACAATGTCCGCCGCCTGTCCGAGGTCGCGCGGGCCCGTGGCGTCGTCATCATCCATGTCTGGTTTATCGTCGAGCAGGGGGCGCCCGGCGTCACGCTGAACGCGCCCCTGTTCGAGGGGCTTGTCGACAGCAAGGCCATGGTGCGCGGCAGCTGGGGTGCGGCCCCGGTCTCAGGACTGGAGCCGCGCGCGGGCGACTTCGTCGTCGAAAAGATGCGCATGAGCGCCTGGGAGGGCACACGGCTGGAAACCATCCTCAAGGCGACGGGCCGCAACATGATCATCAATACCGGCGCCTGGACCAACATGTCGGTCGAGCATACCGCCCGTACCGGCGCCGACAAGGGCTATTTCATGATCGTGCCGGAGGATTGTTGTTCGACGATGAATGCCGACTGGCACAACGCCTCGGTCAATTTCGCGCTGCAGAACGTCTCCGTCGTGACCAACGCCGATACCGTCATCAAAGCGCTCGGATGAAAGGCCCGGAGGTTGCCAAAGCTGCTTCATCTCGCCTGCTCACCCCGTGCCAATTCCGAATCGGCGGCCGGTGCGCGTGTCTTTCTCGATCAGTTTCGCCGCGTGCGGCCGGACTGGGACATCGACCTGATGGACCTCTGGCGGGATCATCTGCCGGAATTTACCGGCGAGATCCTCGACGCCAAATACGCCCGCCTGAACGGAAAGGCCTTCACTGACGCGCAGCGCGATGGCTTTGCGGAAGCGGAGCGCATCGCGATTCGCTTGTCCCTCGCTGATCGCGTGCTGATCTCAACGCCGATGTGGAACTTCAGTATTCCCTACAAACTGAAACAATGGCTCGACGTCATCATCCAGCCTGGACTGACGTTCCGCTTCGACCCGGCGCAGGGCTACCTGCCTCTGCTCAAGGACAGGCCGACCCTGGTGATCCTCGCCAGTGGCGGCGATTTCGTCACCGGCATGAACCGCGGTCGCGTCGACATGGCGACGCCTTATTTGCGCGAGGCGCTCCGCTTCGTCGGTATCAGCAACGTGCGCTTTGTCCCACTCGGCCCGACCACTGGACCGGCCGAACCGATCGGCGACGCGCGCAAAAGTGCCTATCGCCGCCTAGTGGGGATCGCTACAGGTTTTTGACCGCGCAACTTCCTGTTGCCAACCGTAAAGCGCGCGCGGGAGTTCGGCCTGGTCTTGACAGCAAGCTCTGTCCGTTCGGCAAGGGCGGGTCGAATTTGATGTGACGGCTGATGAAGGCGCAACCCAAAAATGCGCGAGACTTTACAGGTCGGCTCGAATCTAAACAATGAGGACCGCAACCAAGCAAATTCTACCTGATTGTAATTTTATTTGAAACGAGCGGCCGTGCGCTTCTTGCATTCATGCAAATAGCGGTCGTCGCGGCTTGCTGATAGTAATTGCATGGCGGTCGCGCCTTCCCACGGCTGGCGTCAACGTCGTGCGGGCATATATTTGGGACACCAGGAGGTGCGAGATGGCGACGACCGCGACCCAGGTCACTCTCGATACGCCGGCGGCGGAGTTTCGGCTTCCGGCCACCGACGGCAAGACTTACGCACTGGACGACGTTGCGGGCGAAAATGGCACGGTCGTCGTCTTCATCTGCAACCATTGCCCCTATGTCAAAGCGGTGATCGACCGCATGGTTGGGGACGCCCGCGTGCTGATGTCGGAGGGCGTAGGCTTTGCGGCGATTTGCTCGAACGATGCGGCGAGCTATCCCGAAGACTCATTTGAGAATATGAAGCATTTCGCGAAGGCTCATGATTTCCCGTTTCCCTATCTTCGCGACGAGACCCAAACAATCGCGCGGGCGTATGGGGCCGTCTGTACGCCGGACTTCTTCGGTTACAACGCCGACCGCAAGCTCAAATACCGCGGCCGGCTCGACGAAGGCCGCACAACTCCGCCCCGCGCGGGGGCGCCCCGAGAGCTTGTCGAGGCCATGCGCGCGATTGCGAAAACCGGTATGGCGCCGGCTGATCAAAAGGCGTCCATTGGCTGCTCGATCAAATGGAAGGACGCATAAACCGAGCCCTTGTCATAGCGCCCCACCAGCACGCGGGTTGCTGTTGCTGAGACTGTTCTGGAGACTGGTTGCCCATGTGGGAACGATGGCACTATCGCCGGAAGCGTTCCTGGAATCGAGATCGGACGGCCGCCGCTCGAGGAGCGGCGGGCACACATGCGCGTTTCACCTCGCGTATGGGTGATCACCAGCCCAAGGCCGTGGCGCGCTCAGCGTTAGGGGATTTCGATGAAAAGGCCGGCGGGCGCTACGCCGCCGACCTCTTCTTGCAACTGCCGGCTCGCGGGTCCGGTTCCGCTGCGATTTTAAGACTCTAAGATCGAGCGCCAGTTGACACCATTGCGCGGTCGTATGGGGCCAACTATCCGTTGGTTTAGAGGCAGAGGGCAAAGCCCACCGTTGGCGGCTGGCGTGGCGTCGGGACGAGGTCTCAGATGACCACGAACGCGAAAGCTGCACCCATAACGATCAGTGTATTTACGCCAGCGATCGCGATGCCGAGATAAACGTCGGCCATGAGATTCTCAGACAGGAACTTGGTTTGTCCACTGGACACCGCGCTTCTCCGCGCAATTGTCTACGTTAGGTAGCAAATGGGAATTCGAGGAAAGGTCGAAAAGTATACTTAGGTATTGGTTCCAATTCACGATCTGGACACCGCCGCGATCGGGCACGCGTTGCGCGGTGATGAAGCTGCTGCAGGATAACCACCATTCCAATGCATCTTCACCGCGCCGCCCCGGTTGTTGTTTCGGACGGAACGGTTGCCGGCGGTGGTGGCTCATGGGCAGCAGTAGATCCCGGGGTACCACTCGGCCCAGGGTTACTTTCGACGTGGGGACTGTTCCATGGCCCCCACACAATGATTGCAAACAACAGGACGAGCGCCGCAAAAATAAGCGCGAGCACCCCGCCGCTTCTCTGATCTTGTCTACCTCGATCATCCCGCATCCATATTCTCCCTCAGGCAATTGGAGAACGTCTTGCCACTATCATACCCGGCCCCGCATGCATCAATAACGCCCGAGCGCGGGAAACGATCCGCGCACGAACGTCGAGCCAGGATCACTGCAGCGTTGCAAGACAGGTTCGATAGGACACCGCGCCTGATAGCCATCGCCCAAGTTCATGACCTTGATTGCGACCAGGGGAATGTCCGGTCCGGGTCCAGACTGTGTGAAAACCTCCTCGATGATATGATTCTCCGGCGATTCGGCCGGAGGATTCGATGACGCGCCTTGTCGTTGGCGATGACCGCAGTCAAAGCACTTTGTTTCCCGAGCGACTGGAAGACTATTTGTCCGAGGATAATCCGGTCCGGGCGATCGATGTCTTTGTCGATGACCTTGATCTGGCCAAGCTGGGCTTTGGCGGCGTTGAGCCAGAGGCGACAGGAAGACCGGCCTACCATCCGGGGACGTTGTTGAAGATTTACGTCTACGGCTACCTCAACCGGGTGCAATCGAGCCGGCGCCTGGAGCGGGAGTGCCAGCGCAACATTGATTTGGTTTGGCCGACCGGACGCCTGATGCCGGACTTCAAGACGATAGCCGACTTTCGCACGGACAATGGCGAGGCAATTCCGGAAGTAGCCGCATCGTTCGATCACCTCGTCGGCGCGGGCGAGCGCACGGGCTCATTCGGGCAATCCCGCTTTCCGAAGGCCCTCAATCAGCAGCTTCGCGTTCGATAGCCCGCCTCGAGCAATCCACGCAGATATTGTAAAGGCGGGATCGATCTCACGCAGACGCGCCGCCGCCTCACGCGCCTCAGCATCGCGTCCGAGATGGCCAGATGCGAGACAGTAATAAGATAGCGGAAAGGAGCGGTTCTGACGTTGGGCTTTCTTCCCCCAAACGATGGCCCCGTCAAAGCGACCAAGCTCAATAAAGGCAAACCCCATCCCGCCAAACGTCAGGTGCAACTGCGGGTCGCCCGGGCTCACGCGCAAGGCACGTTCAAAGCTCCGAACCGCTTCCTCATGAAGTCCCACACTCGTATGGACCCAGCCTCTGGCGTTCCACGTGCTAAATGAATTTGGATTGAGCGCGACCGCCCGGTCGGCCATTTCGATCGCACTCTCACTATCGCCGACCATGAACGACGTGATTAGGCTGGCCCTTGCTAACGTGTCCGGATCATCATCGTCCATGCTCAATGCCAGGCGAACAAGCCGCACTGCTTCCGTTCGCTCGAATTGAGGATCGGTGGAATAACCCCAATAGACGTTATTCATGTGACAGACAGCTGCCCGAGCAACGACCGGGCCGAACCGCGGGTCCAGCTCCAAAGCGCGACGGGCCCGGACATGCGCAACTGCGGCAGCATGTCCGTTTGGTGCCAATTCCGGAAGTGGGCAACCAATATCGCGAGTGATCAATTGCGTACTTCGAGGACACCTCTTAGCCCCGCACGACTTACAGCTTGTGCCAACGTGCCGTTTGCTTGAACATCGTCGACAAAGTGACGCACGTACTCCATTCCCTTGTCCCGACCCTTGGGAATAGCGATGGCTATGTGCTCTTGTCCCCAATTGCCATCCAGTACCCGTCCCCCAGGCAAGGAACCTAACATTTCAAAAAGGATCGGCTTATTTGTTGCGAAGGCGTCCAATTCTCCTCGCGCCAGCAAATCGATTGCTTGCTTAAGATTTTCTGCAGGCACGACGCTGGCGCTTGCCAAGATTTTCGGAAGAGTGCGCTCCGACGTGCTGCCCTTGGTAACGCCGACCCTGACCCCGGACTTGTTAACATCCGCTAATGTCTTGACCGAAGAAGTGGCAGGCACAAGATATCCGAGTTCGAGCGAAAGCAGCGTTTGGCTAAAAGCTATATCGGTTGCCCGCGCTGGCGTCGCGTTGCTGATGGTGAAATCGACAGCCCCAGCCTTCATGGCAGCGAGAACTTCGGCGACCCGCTGATAGGTAACTTGTTCAAACGGGACACCAAGGCGGTTCGCCAACTCTTTACCTAGATCAACGCTGAGGCCACGGGCTTCACCAGTTGCGGGGTCGTGAACCATCGACAGGGGACTTCCAAGATAAACGCCGACGCGCAATCTACCGGTTGGCGCAAGCAATTCCCGTTCGTTTTGCGCGACCGCTTGGACAGATACCAAGGCTGCAATGGTTGCTACCGTCGTTATGGAGAGACGAAACCATTTCATGGCTCTTCTCGAGGCGTGACCTGTCAAAAAGCGATTGCAACTCATCATTCGATCAGTTCGTCGGCTCTGGCAAACAGCGCAGGCGGCAGAATGAGGCCATGCCCGCCTCAACGATCGGATTACGGCAGTCTACCTGCCAGGGCGACGGTTGGAAGACGGTTGGGTCGGTCGATTGAAATATGTTTGGTGGGTGCCGACTTCCGAAATGGGTCAAAATGCGAAGTACTCGCCCGGAGTAAATGTTCTCCGGGTTACCCCTAACAACGGACATCGTCAGAGTTCTTGTCCGCTGCTCAGCAAGTAAGTGTCACGCCGTCCCGCCACGTCCCATGGTCTGGCGCACCTCAAACCCCTCGAACTGCGGTGATCCAGATACAGCGGCTTGTTGTCCCCCGCCCGACTATGCGCTGCCCGGAACGCCTCTGATTTGGTCCATGCTTCGACACAGCACGGCTTTCCCAGATCGTGTGGGAGGCGTAGAGCGTATGATCATCAGCTTCGGGGCCTTTGAGAAGATGAAACTCTACGAAGCCCGGCACTTTTTCCAGATGGCCGTCGCGCGACATCCATACGTTCTCGAACGCTGCTTCGGACCCCTTGGCAACACGAAAGCGGTTCATGGCAATGAACATTAGTGGGTCTCCTCTTCCTGATGGTCTCAACACATAGCTCGATGCATAGTCTGGCAAGTTGGCGCGCGGCGGGGTCTTAGCATAGGATCATTGGGCCCAAATAGCAGAGGGGACGATGATGGACATGGTTTTACCCAGCGGGTGAACGCCGGGATGGAGGAAGCATTTGAGGCGATCGCGCGACAACAAACATCCTGTGTCCTGAGACAGCCGATGAACGCGCCCATTTGGCTGGCTGACCCAACACCATCGCCGTCTCCAGATTTTCTGGTTACTTCACCATCTATCGTGGGGATACGTCATGCCTTCTGAACTCCGCTCGCCTCGTCTCGCTGTTCTAATTGATGCGGACAATGCTTCCGCGAAGATCGTGGATGGACTTTTCGAGGAGATTGCGAAGATCGGGGAGGCAAGCGTTCGCCGTATATACGGCGACTTCTCCAATCCTCGCTCTAAGGGCTGGGCCGATACGCTATCGAAACATGCCATCATACCTCAACAGCAGTTTGCCTACACCACCGGAAAGAATGCATCCGACATCACGTTGGTCATCGATGCAATGGACCTGCTTCATAGCGGTCGGTTCGATGGATTTTGTCTGGTTTCCTCGGACAGTGATTTTACCCGTCTTGCCGCCCGCATCCGTGAGCAAGGCATTGATGTTTTTGGGTTCGGTGAGCAGAAAACTCCGGAGAGTTTCCGGCAGGCCTGTCGAAGGTTCGTGTACACCGAGAACCTGCTTACCGGTGCTTCGAACAGTCAAGATTCCGCCTCAACTTCAAAACCTCTTCAGCCCCCTAGCGCAGCCACGCCCATCATTATGAAGGTCATCACACAGATGGAAAGCGAAGACGGGTGGGTGCCTCTGGGCGAAGTTGGAAAACAGCTTGCCAACCTAGCTTCCGACTTCGATCCGAGAACATTCGGCTTTCGCAAGCTAAGCGATCTGGTGCGAAGGACAAATTCGTTCGAAATCGATCATCCGAAAGGGGGCTCTATGCGCATTCGCACGAAGTCCGCTGCCGGATCACCTCCGAAATCGAAGACCGTCACCAAAACTGCGACATGAGAAAAAGCCGCCTGAAGCAAATGTTTTCCTGCGTTCCCAGACGGTGTGAGAGGCATAAAGCGTGTCACCGCAGCTTCAGGACCTTTGAGAAGGTGAAACTCTACAAAGCCCGGCACCTTGTCGAGATGGCTGTCGCGCGACATCCAGACCTGCTCGAACGCTGCTTCGACCCCATGGCAACGCGGAAACGGTTCAACGCGATGTATCAGCTAGGCGGGTGCGCGGCATCATATCGAGGACGCGAATCGCGCTCGCCGCTTCTATAGGCACAACCACATGCACGCGGGGCGCTCGAGTTTGGTCGCTGTGCTTACTGCGTCAAGCCCGGATATTGGAAACCGGGCGCCAAGGAAATGGGTTAGCAACGAACTCCGCACAATATCATTGCTTGGATCAGGCAAACTCTGACATCTGTTACCCCAACCATCGCAGCACAACTAATTCGGCTGGTCGACCCATCGGAACATATACAATGGCATTTTGCCGAAATCGTCGACCAACCGCAGAGGCCTCTACTCGTGAAATACCAAAACAAAGATGCTGGGTTCCGGAGGCCATTCTCCGGTTCTCCCGCGACCTTCTCCTTTGACAAAGGTAAATCCACGAACGATCAGATAACGTTTCAGCTCACGATTACAGTATTCGTTAACCCCCAAGCTCTGGCTTTTGCTAAATGGGTTCCAAGCAGTAATGAATACTCCGTTTCTCGCATGCATTTTCGCTAACAATCCGTCTACTACCATCGACTGGTGGCCAATCCGGACCACGACTACCCGACCATTGCCGTGCGCAACGTAGTCCGTTTCCCAATACGCTCGAAACTAGTCCTGACTTCAGGAGCGACTATCAAACATTAAACTTGTAAGAGATCCCTTTAATTCCGCTCGAACGGCACAACCCGCCGGTTCGTTTGATCGCTGAATTCTGCTGATGACTGCGTCCGTTTTGGTAATTATATAATATGAAGCTTCAAAAACCGATGACGAGCGCTGAATTCGCTGATTGGTTGTTACGCGGCCGGGCGACGCGCTCACTCCACGGCTTTGACTAATTTCGCGGTGTGAGGATCGTACGAGAATTCGGTGATCGAACCGTCACGGATTTTTTCGACTGCGTCGTCGATGACCTGAAGCGGCACCAAGAACCACTCCTTCGGCTTAACCGGCTGTCCAAAGCGATCAAGGATCGTCAGGTCGAGCCGTGCTGCCCCGAACAGTCGATGGAATATACTTTCGAGCCGGGCGCGGTTAATATTGAACAGTTTGTAAGTGGCGACGACTTCAACGTCCGCTAGCAGATATGTCGCGTCCTGAGCAGCCTTGGCAATGCGCGCTTCGACCGAGCCGCCCGTAACGCCTATCTTATGGATCAACTCGCGATGCGCTGCAATCTCCGGCAGATCGGATCGGCTTCGTAATAAATAGATCGTGCCGCTTTCAGGATCGTCACCCGCCGCCTCGTTTCCGAACAGAGGTCCGGCTGACGGATTCGTGATGCGACGTCCCGCGCCATCGCGATAGAGAGCTTTTTGCAGGGAGCGCGCCAGCACGTTGCTTTCGGTGCCATTGTCGTAAATGACACGGAGCCGTCGACCCTTACGCTCATATTCGGTGACGAACTCCCCTCCGAGTTCGGCCACATACGCAATCTGCCCCCCGACAATAAAGAATTCGCCCTGCTTAATCTCGGCCGTTCTTTGAAACTCTCGCGTCATGCGCACGCCCTGATCCAGATCGCGCTTAACCTAATCGAACAGCGGTTTGAACTTCGCAAAGTCTTCGCAAGGCGTGCGATTAGTGATTTCTTCCGCCGCGCGCTTCTCTTCCCGCGACGCGACGTGTTTGAGTATTGTTATGTCCTCTTCGCTTCCGGCTTGCACCCCATCCGCAATTTGTGGACCCTGATCCGGATTGTGGTGACCGGCGGGTCGGAATTTCGATGAAATTGGATCTCATGCCGATCTGTTGCGGCAAATAAGGCCGGATGAAGCAGGTCTTGAGCGTTAGCTTGCCGAACTTAAAGACTATAGGTTAAGTTAGCTAGCTCCAGCAGATTAGTACTCAGCCGAACGGCCGCTTTGCGCCCAGGAGCGGTCGTTGCAATGAGGTCAATTTCCGACTCAAACGGGCATTCACCCTTGGCCAGCAAATGTACCAAGGACGCTCATCGGTATCTGTTATGCGAGCGGCGCAAGCGATGACCAAACGGGCGCGTCTACTGGGGTTCACCCGACGCAGGCATTTGGACGGCATTCATTCTCAGCTGGCACGACTCGGGCTTTTCGTCGCATCAACGGGATGGCCGATCAGCTCAGCATAATGCTGGATGGGATAGGGCCGGCCCAGAAGATACCCCTGCACTTCGTCGACCGTTTCGCGCGTCAGGAATTCGAGCTGGGCGGAGCTTTCGACGCCTTCCGCGATGACAGGCAGTCCGAGGCCATGCGCAAGACTCACCACGGCCCGTACGATGGCTGCGGACTGGTGATTGTGCTCTAGGTTCGAGATGAAGGATTGGTCGATCTTGATCTTGTCGAAGGGAAAGGATTGCAGATAGGACAATGAGGAATATCCGGTTCCAAAGTCATCCATGGCGATCTTCACCCCGAGCGCCTTGAGACGGCGAAGGACCGAAACCGCTCGGGTAAAATCTGCGATCAGCACGCTCTCGGTGATCTCAAGTTCCAGCCGGTGGGCCACGAGACCGGTTTCCAGAAGTACCGTATGCACGAGCGCCGGCAGCTCGCCGTGTCGGAATTGCACAGGTGAGAGATTCACTGCGACCTGGAGCTGGATCGGCCATGTTGCTGCTTCCCGACATGCCTCGCGCAGGACCCATTCGCCGATCTGAACGATGAGGCCGCTCTCCTCGGCAATTGGAATGAAAGTCATCGGTGCAATTAATCCACGGCTGGGATGATGCCAGCGCAGCAGTGCTTCGAAGCCGATGATTCCTCCTCCGATCGCCGCTTGCGGTTGATAATACAATTCGAGTTCGCCTCTTGCGATCGCCGATTGCAAGTCCTGCTGAATGGCGTGGCGTTCCCGCAGCCGCTTGTCCATTTCAGCCTCGAAGAAGCGGATGGTCCCTCGACCATCTTCCTTGGATCGATAAAGTGCGGCGTCTGCGTTGGAGAGAAGGGTCGCGGCGTTTGTCCCGTCGTTCGGATAGACCGCAATTCCGACGCTTAGGGCAGCGCGCAGCCGTTGCCCTTCGATTTCGAATTCGGGCCCCATTGCTTTGAGCAGGCGATCGGCGAAAATCGCGGCGGATTCCGGTTGGTCGCTGCCCTGGAGAATGATCGTGAACTCATCACCTCCGAGACGGGCGATGAATGCATTGCCGGCAACTTCCCGCATGCGGGCGGAAACCTGACATAGCAGCGCGTCACCGACGGAATGGCCAAAGACGTCGTTGACTTCCTTGAACCTGTCGAGGTCGATGCATAGGGCGGCGAAGCCTCCGCCGGAAGCATTGGCACGGTCGATGGCCTCGGCAAGGTGCGCGTTGAAGCTCGCCCGATTGGGAAGGTTAGTCAAGGGATCGTGGTGTGCCAGATGCTTGATCTGGGCTTCCGCCCTGCGTTTTTCCGTGACGTCCTCGGTCATTACGAGCAGATATTGAGCCTGCCCATCCGCGCCTCGAATAATTAGCCTCTTGCTGTTGACAGTCCGGACACCATTGCGTGGAGTTTCGATTTCATACCCTTCCAAAGGACCGCAGTTTTCGATCGTAACCAGGTTGCGATCACGTGCGAGCACGGCGTCTCCGGTCGCGCTCGGAAAAATGTCGTGACCTGTCTTGCCAACGATCTGGTCACGTGGAAGACCCAGAAATTCCTCCGCGGCTCGATTGACGAGCTCATAACGAAGATCAACCGCATCTTTCACAACGATGGATACAGGAACGTTTTCAATAACGATGGTCAGGAACTCGCGGGTGCGGCGAGCTTCGTCCTCGGCGCGCTTGCGTGCGGTAATATCGACGGCGGCCACCAAGGATGCAGGCCTACCTCCGTAGTTCAATGATCGGCCATAGATGGCCACATCGATCAATCCGCCGTCCGCTTTGATGTGACGGGAAACCCGACCTTCCTGATATCCGCCACTGCCTTGCGCAATTTCCCTGATCCCGCCGTGATCCTCGGGCGGTTTTAATTCGAACAACCTCATGCTCAGAAAGCGCTCGCGGCTGTAGCCGTAATGCGCGATGGCGGTGTCGTTGACGGCAAGAAAACAATAGGTTTCGTGATCCCAGATCCACATCGGAACCGGGTTGGCGTCGAACAAAAGCTGAAATAAATCTTCCGAGGCGGCGCCTGGGCCGGCCGGCTGGTTCGCTGTTGGCTGCTCTGCCTGCATGAGTCTATGGTTCTTTGGAAGCGCCACAGCGAAAAGCGCAGGTTAAAAATAGGTGCACCGATCGGCGCCAGAGCGAACGATTGTCCCTGACAAATTACCGCGCGAGGATGTATTTACGGTTAAAAGCAAGGCAAACTCCGAAGTCTGCGCATTTTCAAATCTCGTGAACGAACCGAAGGAGAGCTGGAGTGCCAGGTTTCGGCGCTGTCCTAAGCACGCGTCATTTGGCATTGCGATTAATGATCGTTAACCAGCTTGATCCGGCTTTGCGAAGTCGCTTTGTGCTGCATCGCGCAAAAACCGCCGCGGGTCTTGGACGCGAGCATCGGCTTTACTTCCTTGGCCTTTGGGTTCGTAGGTCGATCGGCGCGCAATATCGCCGAGGCATATGGTGATCACGGTGTTTTGCCAATTCCGTTTTGCGGCATTTACCTAACGCCCGTGTTTTTGAACGTCCGCTTCGCGCCGATAGCGTTGCTAAACTCCAAAAATGGCTTGCAGCGATTTTTCCGCGAAAAGAGCAACCAAGCGACAATCGCCGATCGATGTGTCCTCAAGCGCGCTACCGAAGTTGCCGGTGAGGTCATCGCTAGTTGCTGTGGTCCCCCCGCACGATTATTCGATCGCCACGCCCACAGCCCGGAAAATTTGTCTTCAGCGATCCAAAAAGAGTTTTGCAACACTAGCCGCCAGGAGCGGTCATTCGCCCGTAGCCACAAATCGTCTTTGGGTTGATGGCTCCGCCGGCCAAATGGGGGCGCCGACTTGTACGGTTCCCGATGTTTCGAAGCGTTCCGCAGCAGGATGATCGTGTAAATTGTTTGTAAGTTATGGATTGGCAGCCTGTATCGGCAATAGCAAAGATTAGCAGGTCAGATAACTAAGATGGCCGGACTTATTCTGATTGCTGCGCGTAACCGATATTTTCTCCATGTGGGTTTCCAGTTTCCTTCATTCAACGCGTGTCACCATATCTGAAACACCTGACTAGGAGCGGCAGAGTTTTCGTGACCCTCCCAGCCGATCAGGCGCGGGTAAATAGTATCGAGCTTGGTGGATCGTGCCACCACCACGACTTAGCCTAACTACACGTAGACGATCTGGTGACGCAACACGAACGAGGCAAGCAAGGTGTGCACCTCGTCAGCGATTGCCTCGCGCTCTTGTTTCGAATCCTGCGCGATCGTCACCGTGGCGATGCTACCATGGCTGCCATGCGGACCGACGTGAACCTCACACTTGACGCCTCTCTCCACGAGAGGCGCGAGAACGCCGGTGAATACCCGCTTGGCCGCGTCCCACCGAAGCTTAGGTTTGAACACCTTGCCGACGCCGGTGAGCGGCATCGGATCGATTGGGATAATCTGCGCGGGAACGGCGGCGCGCTCGGGCGTGCGCTCACGGACCCAAGCTTCCAGCTCGCCTGGTTTAACACTTGCACCTGGTTTCAATTGCACGTAGCCAACAGGCAACTCGCCTGCATAGGGATCCGGCTGACCGACCACGGCTGCCAAGCCGACGGCGGGATGCTGAAACATGATATCCTCGATCGGGCCGGGATCGATGTTGTGGCCGCCGCGAATAACGAGATCCTTCGCGCGGCCGGTTATCCAGAGGTAGCCATCCTTGTCGAGACGGCCTAGATCTCCGGAGTTGACCCAATTTCCATCCACGAACGCGTTCTTGTTGTGGGCTTCGTTGAGATAGCCGCCGAAGACACCGGGTCCGGCCATGATCACGACGCCGATCTCGTCGGGCTCGCAGTCGCGCTCGACGCGATTGTTCTCATCGAGCTTGACGATACGGACGCGGCTATAGGGCACCGGGAGGCCGACAGACCCCAGACGGATGGGACGATCCGGATAAGCCATAGTGTGGACGCTTGAGGTCTCGGTCATGCCGTAGACCTCGATCACCGGGATCTTGAACCTTTCCTGGATCGCGCTTCCGACAGCTACGGGAATCGCCGATCCGCCGCCGGCCGCATATTGCAAGCTCGATAAGTCGGCATTGCCGGGCGGGACGGCGTACGTTGCGGCCAGCACCGTCGGGACGCTGGACAGCGCTTGGGGCTTAAAGCGTTCGACAAGGTCCCAGATGTTCCTTACGGCTGCGGGATTTCGCCATCCGGAGGGCGACAGAACGACCAGGCAATTGCCGGCTGCCAGGCTGCTCAACGCCTGCGTGAGCGAGCCGCCGACGTGGAACAGTGGCATGCCGAAAAGCAGATTGGCTCCGGGTCTCGACTTGAGCAGGAGATTGCAGGCCCAGGCCTGATAGACTTGGTTGGCGTGGGTGTGGCAGACAAGCTTCGGTGTGCCGGTAGTGCCTCCCGTATGAAAGTAAGCCGCGATCTGCTCGCCGGAAATCCGCCTGTTACTGACGAGCCTGTCGGAAGGCTGCTCCTTGATGAGATCGCTGAAGGAATAAACCTTGTTCGCCGGATCGCCGGCGCCGTGGACCTGCACGATGGCTTTGAGGTGCTTCAGTTTCCCGCGAACTTGCTCCACCTTCGTCCATATGTCCGTGCCGGGCACCGGGCCGAGGGTGACAAGGATCGTGGTGTTGGCGGCTTGCAGGATTTCCGCGATTTGATACGGCTCCAGAAGCGGGTTGACGGGATTGGCGATGCCGGCGGCTTCGGCGCCGAACAGCATGATGAAGGCCTCCGGCGACAACGGAAGCAGGAAGCTCACCACGTCGTTGCCGGAGGCTCCGAGCGCGTGGAACATGTTGGCCGCTTGCGTGACGCGCGCGACGAAATCGCGGTGGGAAACGACTATTGGCGTGTCTGTCGGGTCGGCATTGGGAAGAAACTGAATGGCGGGTGCGTCGGGATTCCTGGCCGCACCGAGCTTGATGGCATCATAGGTACTCTGGGCAGCGATGCGATCAGCGTAAGGGACCTGTTCGAAGGCGCGGAGATCGGCTTCTGTGGCAAAAACCGGATATTCGTTGCCGATAAGTCGATCGAGCGAATGTATGCCCGCCATTCTCTGTCCTCCACATGTCTCGTTTCCCCAGATTCTTCATTGAACTCTTCTTGGAGCCGAGATCTCGATCCGCACCTGCATCTTTCCAGATCGGCGCGTGAGCGGGACCGCGACAGATAGAATTATCGATTATTTGCATCGCGTCCATCCCGGCAAAAGTCATCTCCAGCCGAGACAATCGAGGCCATGAACTCATCAATGCACGGTGCGGGTTGCGCTCCGCCCCATAACCGATAAGTCATTGCATCGCAGCGAAATGACGCGACGTATCAATTCCAGACGTCACGACAAGTCACGCGCCCGAGGCTTCGATCTCGACGACGATCCTTCCGGTCGTCACCTGCTCGCCCTCTGTGACGTCGATGGCGGCAATCGTGCCTGAAACCGGAGCATAATGAACATGTTCCATTTTCATCGCCTCCAGCGTAACGACCGGCTGGCCGGCCGTCACGCGCGCTCCTTGTTTGACCAAAATCGCGACCACGCGGCCGTTCATCGCGGCACGGATCCTGCCATCGCCGCTGCTCGCCGCCGTGGTCGCCAGTGCTGACATCGTGAGATCGCGGACCGAAAGCGTGATGCCTTGGCGCAGGATATAAAGGTGATCACCGTCGCGGAAGAATCTTGCCGATTCGGTGAGGCCGTCGCTGCAGAAACGAATGGCTTCGCGACTGAGCTCATCGATCTCGAACCTGTACTCCGCCCCGTCGAGGCGGGCGGCATAACCGCCATCGCGCTCCCGCATGATCTCGAGATCGTAGATGCCATGATCCAGCCCAACGCGGGCGGGAAGCGGAAACGTCGCCGCCAGCGTCCGTCCGCTCCGCCATGGCGGCGCGAAAGGATCCGTAATGTAGAGCAGCAACGCCGCGAAGGCTGTATCCGAATGCGCACCCTTGCGCGGGGCAAGCAGATCGGCGCGGTTTCGTTCAATGAAGGCGGTGGTGGCCCCCCTTGCCGCAAATTCCGGATGCTGCAGGCAGGCGGCTAGAAACGCCTGATTGGTCGTGACGCCGAACGCTGCGAGTTGTTCGACCCCGTGAATAAGCCTGCGCCGCGCCTCGTCGCGAGTGGTGCCGTGGCTGATGAGCTTGGCGATCATCGAATCGTAGAACGGCGGAATCTCCGAGCCGGACTGCAGTGCGTGCTCGACGCGAAGCCCGTCCGGCATCCGCCACAAACCCATCCGGCCGGACTGCGGCATAAAGTCAAGGGCCGCATCCTCCGAGCATAACCTGACCTCGATGGCGTGGCCGGAGAATTGGATATCCTCCTGCCGAAGCCCTAGCGGCTCACCGCTAGCGACGCGCAACTGCAATTCGACCAGGTCGAGCCCGGTGATCGCCTCGGTGACGGGATGCTCGACCTGCAAGCGCGTATTCATTTCCATGAAGTGGAATTCACCGTCTTGGTCGAGCAGGAATTCCAGCGTGCCGGCTCCCTCATAGCCGATCGATTTGATCGCGTTGACCGCAATGGTACCCATGCGCGCCCGCAATTCCGGCGTGACTTTCGGCGACGGCGCCTCTTCGATCAACTTCTGGTGCCGTCGCTGAACCGAGCAGTCGCGCTCGCCGAGATGGATGGCATTGCCGAAGACGTCGCCGAATATCTGAATTTCGATGTGGCGGGGATCGATGATCGCGCGCTCCAGGATCAATGTGGCGTCGCCGAACGCGCCTTGCGCCTCGGCGCGCGCACCGCGCAAGGCATCGGGGAAGACTGCTGCATCCGCGACCAGCCGCATGCCGCGCCCGCCCCCGCCGGCAACGGCCTTGATCATCACGGGGAAGCCGATCCTGTGGGCCTCAACCAGCATCGCGGTATCGCTCTGGTCCGCGCCCTGATAGCCCGGTACGCAGGGCACCCCCGCGGCCTGCATGATTTCCTTGGCGCCGGCCTTGTTGCCCATCGCCTTGATGGCTTCCGGCGACGGCCCGATGAACACCAGACCTGCATCGCGGCAGGCCCGCGCAAAATCTTCATTCTCAGCGAGAAAGCCGTAGCCCGGGTGAACCGCATCCGCGCCGCTTAATTTGGCCGCCGCGATGACCGCACCAATGTTGAGGTAAGATTGCGCCGGCAGCGCCTCGCCGATCCACACGGCCTCATCTGCTTCGCGCACATGCAAGCTTTCCCGGTCGGCATCGGAATAGACCGTGACCACGCCATAGCCGAGCCGGCGCGCGGTGCGCATGATTCGCAGCGCGATCTCGCCACGGTTGGCGATCAGGATTTTGCGGAACGCCGTAACCTGCGTCGGTCTGCTCATGGGCGCGCGACCGAAAACTGCATGCGTTGGGGGATGCGCGACTCGGCCTCGCGGCAGACCGCCAGCACCTCGCTCAATATCGCCCTTGTGTCACGCGGATCAATCACGCCATCGTCGAGCACTCGGGCGCTGGTTGAAAATACATCCATCTGGCCGTCGAATACCCCGATGATCTGTGCCTTCATCGCATCGAGCTTTTCCTTTTCGATCGGCTTGCCGCGCCGGATCGCTGCGGCCTCGGTCACGATCGCCATGGTTTCGGCGGCCTGTTCTCCGCCCATCACCGCGGTCTTGGCGTTGGGCCACGAGAAACAGAAGCGCGGGTGAAAGCCGCGTCCACACATGCCGTAATTGCCGGCGCCGAAGGACGCGCCGCAATAGATCGTGATCTGCGGCACGGTGGCCGAGGTCACGGCCTGGATCATCTTCGAGCCGTGCTTAATCATGCCGGCTTCTTCATAGGCCTTGCCGACCATATAGCCGGTGGTGTTGTTCAGATACAAAAGCGGCGTGCGCGACTGGCAGCAAGCCTGGATGAAATGCGTCGCCTTGTTGGCGCCATCGGGATCGAGCGGGCCATTATTGGTGATGATCCCGATCGCCTGCCCCTCGACGCGGGCATGGCCGCAAACGGTGGCAGGGCCGTAATTGGCGCCGAACTCAACGAAATCGGAATCATCGGTGATGCGCGCGATAACCTGGCGCATATCGACCGGCCGTTTGTGGTCCATCGGCATGATGCCGAGCAATTCCTCAGGGTCGTGGCGAGGCCAGCGATGCGGTGTGGTGCTTGCGCTGGGCCGGTCCCATTGCAGGTTGGCCATGATGTCGCGCGCGATGCGCAGCGCATCGCGGTCGTCCTCGGCGAGATAGTCGCCGAGCCCGGAAACTCTGGTGTGCATCTCGGCGCCACCGAGTTCCTCTTCGGTGGCGATCTCGCCGGTCGCAGCCTTCAACAGCGGCGGCCCGGCAAGAAAAGCCCGCGTTCTGCCGCGCACCATCACGATGTAATCCGACAGCCCGGTCTGGTAGGCGCCGCCGGCCGTGGACGAGCCATGCGTCACCGTGACCACCGGCAAGCCTGCCGCCGACAGCCGCGCAAGATTGCGAAAGATGTTGCCGCCCCTGACAAAATCCTCGACCCGGTAGCGCAACAGGTTGGCGCCAGCGCTTTCGACCAGCTGCACGTAAGGCAGCTGGTTCTCCAACGCCAGTTCCTGCACCCGCAGCGTCTTGTCCAGGCCGTAAGGCTGCAGCGCGCCGGCATCGATGCCGGCATCGTTGGCGCTGACCATGCAGCGGATGCCGGCGACGAACCCGATGCCGGCAATCAGCCCGCCGCCGGGAACGCTCTTGTCGGGGTCGGGCACATCGAACCGGTAGCCCGCAAGCGTGGAGAGCTCGATGAAGGGCGCGCCGGGATCGAGCACCAGCGCCACGCGCTCACGCGGTAGCAATTGCCCGCGCTTATGAAAGCGGTCCTTGGCAGCGGCCGAAGCCGCTCGCGTTCGCTCCTCCAGTCCACGCATGCGCGCAATCGACGCCAGCATTCCGGCGCGATTATTCCTGTAGGCGTCGCTGCCGGGCGCGATCGTCGATTCAATAACGGCCATTTCCGACTACACTTTCCGGGACTACGCGCCCTCTTTCGCGAAGTGTTCGGCAAACGCCTCGCGCAGTTTGACCTTGCGGAGCTTGCCGGTCGCGGTCATCGGCATTTCGTCGAGGATCCTGATGAATTTGGGCACCTGGAAGCCGCCGAGATGCTTGCGGCAATGCTCGAGGATTCCGGCTTCATCGGCCTGCACGGCCGGCTTTAGTTTGACGAAGGCGGATACCGCCTCGCCCCATTGCGGGCGCGGTAGGCCGACCACGGCGGCGTTCTGCACGGCGGGGTGGACGAGCAGGGTTTCCTCGATCTTGACGGAGGCAACATTCTCGCCACCGGACTTGATCATGTCCTTCTTGCGGTCGAGGAACAGCACCTCGCCATGCTCGTCGATGACGCCGAGATCGCCGGTATGATGCCAGCCGAATTTGCGCGCCTCTTCGGTCGCCTTCGGATCCTTGTAATATCCCATCATGACGTTCGGCCCGCGATGCACCAGTTCTCCGGGCTGTCCGCGCAGCAAGAGATTGCCGTTTTCGTCCATGATCGCGGTCTCGTTGACGATCAGCGACTCGCCCCAGTAACTGCCGAACCGCTTGAGCTGGACCTCGGGGCGCGACATTGTGGTGGCCGGATACATTTCGGTCTGACCGCTGGTGAGAACAAAGTTCGGGCACAGATCGGCTATCGCGCGTTCGAGCAGCGGACGGCCCATCGGCGCCATCGTGTAGATGCAGGTCCGCAAGCCGGAGGGATCAAACTCCTTGCGGCGCGGATGATCGAGAATCGCCTGATACATCAGCGACAAACCGACGAAGATGGTGAGCTTGTCGCGTACGATGGCTTCCATGCACACTACCGGATCGAAGCCGCGCATCAGCGCCATGCGGCCACCGACCGACAGATAGCTCAGCAGCGACACATGGCCGGCGCAGTGGAACAGCGGAAACTGGCCGGTGATGCCGTCATCGCGGCTGACGGCCATGATCACCGCGAGGTGGCAATGCATCGCGCCTTTCGGCCGTGAGGTGATGCCTGAGGTGTAGATGATCACCGCCAGATCGCGGTCGTCGATGTCGATCTCCGGCTCGATCTCGGAACGGCCTTTCAGCAGATTGTTGAAATTTTCCAGGCCTGCCGCGGCGGCCGTACCGGCTAGATCGACCGCGATCAGGTCGATGCCGTGCTTTTGCAACGCTGCGCGCCGCTCCGGCTGGCCGTAGAGATTGTCGTCAATCATCGCGAAACGCACCTCCGCGTGATCGAGGATGTAGTCCATGTCGGCTGGCCCGAGCATGGTGTTGACGGGCACCCAGACTAAGCCGGCGCGATGAATGCCGAACAGTGCTTTTACGAATTCGACTGAATTGTTGCAGATGGTGGAAATCTTCCCGCCGGGTTTGAGGCCACGCGCGACCAGGTAATTGGCGAAGCGATTGGCGTCGCGCTCGAGCTCGGTGAAAGTCACCCGCCGTGCGCCGTCGGTGACGGCGGTTCGATCGGGAAAGCGCGTCGCCGCGCGTTTTAGGAGGTCGCCGATCGCCACCCGGCCGATCCGTCCCGGACCGGGTACGCCGCCGGTTGCCGCAAGATTGGTCATGACGTCACACTCCCTCATCTAGGTCACCCCGGTTCGCGCGATGCGGTTTGACGGCTTAGTGGAGAATTCCAAAAATCTGCCGTGCCTCGGCCGGAGTCGCTATGTCGCGCCCCGCCCAGCGCGCGCAGGCCGCGATGCTTTCAATCAACTGGCCGTTAGACGTCACCTTGTTCCCGTCGGGTTGATAGAAGGTGTCTTCGAGCCCGGTGCGCAAATGACCGCCGAGTTCGGCGCAGCGCTGATGCAGTGGCCAGATTTCCGCCCGTCCGATCGCGGTGACCTGCCAGTGGGCTTCCGGCAATTTTAATTTCAAGAGGATCGGCAGCAATTCGGGATCGGCCGGCATGCCGGAGGCGACCCCCATGACGAAATTATATTCCAGCGGCCCGAAATACATGCCGGTCTGCCGGTACATTCCGACGCAGCGCACGATGCCGACGTCGAAACATTCAAATTCGGGGATCGTGTCAGCTGCCTTCATCACGTCGAGATAGGCCTGCACCTTCTCGACCGCGTTATCGAACATCATCGGCGGCCAGGCCCAGGTGTTGTCGGCTTTTACTTTAAGATAATTCAGCGAGCCTGCGTTACAGGCGGCCATTTCCGGCCTGGTCTCGCGCACGCAGTCGAGCGCGCGCTGATAGTTGGGCCCGGACGTTCCCGTGGTGTGATTGATGATTACGCCTGGGCAGGCCTCGCGGATCGCCTGCTGAATCTCCCCGGAGACGGCTACATCCCAGGACGGCAGGTGTCCCTTGCCCGGCATCTGCTGGCGCAAATGGATATGCATCACGCTGGCGCCAGCGTTGAAGGCGGATTTCGCCTCGCGCGCCATTTCCTCCGGCGTAACCGGGACGTGATGCTGCTTCGGGTCGGTCAGCACGCCATTCAGCGCGCAGGTGATGACAGCCTTGTCGCTCATAGCGCCGCCTTGATTCTCTTGAGGTTTCCACCCGAGGTCCGGCGGATCATGCGTCAGGCATCATCCGGCTTCTTGCGTCCACGCGCTATCGCCAGCGGCGGCCCGGCCGCTGCGGTAGATCGCGAGATCGCGGGAGCCCGAGAAGATCGCGCGCGGCTTCAGCCCGTAAAAGCGCCGGATAGAGTGGCTGAAATGGGTCGAGTCGGGATAGCCGATATGCTGTGCCAGGTGCGCGAGATTGAGGTCCTGATTGGCGAAGTGCAGTAGGTGGCGCGCGCGCTTCCAGGCGCGGAAGGAACGAAACGAGATGCCGGTCTCCTGCTTGAACAGGTGCAGGAAGCGCGACGATGACAGCCCCGCCTCCGCGGCGCAGCTTGCCGCCGTCACCGGATCTCCGGAAAACCGGCCGATTTGCGCGATCGCCTTCACCACGCGCGCATCGAGGATACGCCGTGGCAGCGCGTCGCCAAAGCACATGATGTCAAACGCGGAACTAAAGATATCGCCGTCGCGTGGCTCATGCTGCAGCTGCTCGCAAGCAGCGTGGATCCGGCCCACGAAAAACTGGCGTTCGGCTCCCGCGAGCCGCTTCGCAAGCAAATCCAGCGCGCCAACGCAGACGGTTTCGGGTTCGATCAGGACGCAAATCACCGAGCGATAGTCGCTGGCGATGGTATGCCGCAGATTCGGCGGCACCACCGCCAGTTCGCTGTAACCCTCAACTGCGCCTTCCGCGGCCAACCGAAGACCACCCTTGATCGCAACATAGACGTGAAACGCGCCCGAGCAACGTTGGTGCGGACGGCCGAGCAGGCCGGCATAAAAGACACGTTCGGGGGTAATCAGCATCAGATGGCCGGATTCGCGGCCTTCGTTGTCCATGATCGAACCTCCTCACGCAACTCTTTTCGGCCGCCGTGCTTGGGGCAACCATAGCGCCTTTCCTGGCCGATGCGAAGCATCGAACCCGGAAAGACGGAAGCGCCTCGGGAGTTCACGCGCCGAGGCGGGGGGCAGGCGTTGCCAATAGGCCGCGACGTTTGGTCCGAAATCGTTCGCCAGCCCGATATTTTCCGCGAGCCGCAACGCATAACCGTCCACGATATCGGCTGCGGTGAACCGGCCGGCAGCGAGCGTCTCCGCATTGGCGGTAGCGGCCTCGACCGCCCGCAGCCGCGCCAGAAACCATTTGGCGTAATCGGTCGCGACCTGCGGATTGCGCCGTTCTTCCGGTTCGAGCCGGGTGTAGCGCAGCACCCGGCGTTTGCGGAAAGGTCAGCGTGGCTTCACTGAAATACATGCAGTTCAGGAATGCGCCATAGGCCGCTTCGTCGACGCCGACGATCAGCGGCGTCGGGCCTTGCCTTGCGCCGAGATAGTGACAGATGCCGGAAGACTCCGTCATCTTGGTCTCGCCGTCTATCATCAGGGGAATGGTACCGAGCGGGTTGAGCAAGAGGTATTCCTTGGCGAATACCCGCGGCGGGAACGGTTGCTGGTCATAGGGCAGCCCCATCTCTTCCAGCATCCACAGCGCCGGAACGAGCGCGCGGCGTAGCAGTGATAAAGCGTAATCATACGTCGTCGTCCCCTGGTTTTGATTCATTTCACTTCTGATTTATCCCCGGGCAGCGTGCCCATCATCTTGCACAGCACCGACAGCATTACTTCATCGGCACCGCCGCCGATCGAGGTCAGGCGGGTGTCGCGATAGGCGCGGCTGACGGGGGTCTCGTTCATGAAGCCCATGCCGCCCAATATTGCAGGCAGGCATCGGTCAGTTCGCGCGCCAGCCGGCCGGCTTTCAGTTTGGCCATGGTCGCAAGCCTCGTGACGTCCTCGCCGGCGATCAAAGCTTCGGCCGCGCGATAGGTCAGCGCGCGCAGCAATTCGACTTCGGTCTGCATCTCCGCGAGCTTGAAGTGAACGACCTGATTGTCGAGAATGCTCTGGCCGAACGCGTTTCGGTTACGGGTATATTCGATCGTCTCGGTAATGATGAACTCATGCGCCTTGAGGCAAGCCGCGGCTGCCCACAGCCGCTCCTCCTGGAATTGCAACATCTGGTAGGTGAAGCCGTGGCCCTCCTCGCCGATCCGGTTGCGCTTCGGCACCCGGACATCGTCGAAGAAAATCTGTGCGGTGTCGGACGAGCGCATGCCCATCTTGTCGAGCTTGCGGGCGACCTGCATGCCCCTGGTCTTCATCGGCACGCAGATCAGCGACTTGTTGCGGTGTTTGGGTTCATCGCTGGTATTGGCGAGCAGGCAGATCCGGTCGGCCTGGATGCCGTTGGTGATCCACATCTTGCCGCCGTTGATGACGTAATCGTCGCCATCGGAGCGCGCGCTGGTCTTGATCGAGGCGACGTCGGAGCCCGCGCCAGGTTCGGAGACGCCGATGCAGGCCACCGCATCGCCAGCGATGGCAGGGGCCAGGAATTCGCGGCGCACCTCCTCGGAGCCGAACCGCGCCAGCGCCTCGTCGCCATGTCGGTCTGCACGCCGATCGCCATCGGCACGCCGCCGCACTGGATGGTACCGAATTCTTCCGCCGTCATCAGCGCGTAGCCGTAATCGAGCCCCTGGCCGCCGAATTCCGCCAGCTTGTTGAGGCCGAGAAAGCCCAGTTCGCCGAGCTTCTTGAATAGTTCGTGCGCATGGAAAATATCCGCCTTCTCCCATTCGTCGACAAAAGGATTGATTTCGGCGGTGATGAATTTTTGCAGCGCGCGGCGGACTTCTTCGTGATCGGCGGTGAAGAACATCTTATCCCCTTGTCATAATCCCATCTGCCGGCTGGCCAGATCCTTCATGATCTCCTCGCTGCCGCCGCCGATCGCGTTGACCTTGACCTCGCGGTAGATACGCTCGACCTTGATGCCGCGCATGAAACCGGCGCCGCCGAAAATCTGTACGGCTTCGGAGGCGCAGAACGCCATGGTCTGCGTCGCCTGATTCTTCAGCATACAGATCTCGGCGACCGGACTTTCGCCGTGATCGAGCCGCCACGCCAGCATTTCAAGCATCGCCTGCGACGCCGCGACACGCTGCGCCATATCGACCAGCTTGTGCCGGATCACCTGATGCTGCGCCAACGGCTTGCCGAAAGTGTACCGCTGTTTGGCGTATTCCGTCGCCTCCTCGAGGCAGATCCGCGCCGCCGCGGTGCAGCCGGCCGCCATGGTCAGCCGCTCGCTGTTGAAATTGTGCATGATGAGCTTGAAACCCCGGCCCTCTTCCCCAAGCAGGTTTCCGGCTGGCACGTGGCAATTGTCGAAATGCAAGGTTGCCGTGTCCGAAGCCCACCAGCCCATTTTCTTCAACGGCGTGCGCAAGAGCCCGGGGGTGTCACCTTCGATCAGCAGGAGGCTGACGCCGCCAGGCCCGGGCCCTCCGGTGCGCACCGCGGTGGTGATATAATCGGCGCGCATGCCGGACGTAATAAAGGTCTTCTCGCCGTTGACGACGTAGACATCGCCGTCGCGGCGCGCCGATGTGCGCAGGTTGGCGACGTCGGAACCACCGCTTGGCTCGGTGATCGCGAGCGCGGAAATCTTCTTGCCGGACAGGATCTGCGGCAGCACCCGCGCCTTCAATTCCGGGGTGCCGGCGCGCGCAATCGGCGGGGCGCCGATCGAACTGCTATTCAGGCTGGCACTGACGCCACCGGCGCCGGCCTGCGCCAGTTCCTGGACAGCAACGATCCACATGAAATTGTCGACTTGGGTGCCGCCATACTCTTCCGGAAAGCCCAACCCCAATAGGCCGATTGCGGCGGCTTTCTCGTAGAGCGCCCGCGGAAATCCGCCGGCTTCGTCCCATTCATGGGCGTAGGGCTCGATCTCCTTTTCGACAAAGCGGCGCACCACGTCGCGATAGGCCTCGTGCTCGGCCGTGTAGAATGGGCTGGCCATTTGTTTCGCTCCTGGATGCTTTCTGTAGTGACGGCTTACGATGTTCCGAATCTCCACACCTAACTTGCGTCAACCAGCTGGCTGCCGACGGGACGAGAGGCGCGCGGGCCAACGAGACTGCGACTAACCCTTCATTCGCGTCGAGGGGGACAGCCTGATTTCGGCTCGCTGCCTTGTGAAACGTGGGTCCAGGAGCGATTGCTTCAACTCCTCCAGATTTAGCAAACCTGAGAAGTTCAAGTCAGCACTCTTAAACGAAAAGGCGCGAAATCATATCCCAAGTGAATTACCGCTTCGCGCCGATAGTGTTGAAAAAGTCTTTTTCCGTCGACGAGAGAAATTTTTTTGGGGCCGCTGATGCGTTTGGCGCGCTGGACCACATCGTTTCACGCAAAAACGAGCAGCGACCTTCACATCGGAGCTATGGACCCTTGCAGCGACGGAACGGTATGAAAATCGACTTTCGCGAGATTTTTGGCGTCGTTCGATTTTCGACTTTTGCAACACTATCCGCCAGAAGCGGACATCAAACGAAATTCACCTGATGGGTTCTCGCCCCGCGAACCACAGCTTCGGATCGGCCGCCCGGACGCGCGCTTCCGGGAGCCGGAGCTCGCGGCGAACGATATTCGTACCCTCGACCAGTGCCACACATTTGTAAAACGCGATGCGCCGTGACAGCCCCTCGCGGCCAAAGCCGCAATCGGTGCTGATGACGAGCTGATCCTTGGGGATATATTCCAGCGCCTTGCGGATCAGCGCCGCAACGTGCTCCGCCGGTTCAACCACAGTGTTGCAATGGTTGACCACCCCGATGCCGATCTTCTTGTCGGTCTTGATATGCTTGAATAGATGCAGATCCTGCCCGTCTGAGCTCGCGCATTCGATCGTCAATACGTCACAGTTAAGTTGCAACAGGTGCGGCAGAGCGCGTTCGTAACTCGGCACTTTCCAATGTACGCGCTGCTGATTCGGATTGCCCCAGCACGTATGCACCCAGATTTCGGCGTTCACCCCGGTGAGCTGGCGATTGAATGCCTCGGTGAGGAATTCGAGATCGGGATCCGTGCAGTCTGATTGCTGCGCGCGCATGTGGTGCGGCGGTTCCTCGACCTGGATCAACGGGCAGCCCGCGGTGGCCATATCGCGGAGCTCGGCGTTCATAATCTCGCAGAGATCGAGGATCATCGCCTTGTCGTCGTCATAGAACTCGTTCCATAGCATCGACGCGAGGGCGGGGGCGCAGATGGCGCCGAATTTCACCGGCCGGTCCGTTACGCGCTGAGCGACCTGCCAAAGCGCTGCGTATTCCAGCGGACCGCGTGTAAGCTTCTCACGTACAACACCGGGTTGATAGGCTTCCTGCACCTCCCACAATATCTTCCCGGGCCGCAGTCCGTGCCGCAACATCCAGCCCCGCGAGGTGTCGCGGTGGCCGCAGACGCCACCGAGACGTTCAATTGGATAGAAGAACCAGGACTTGCCGCCCACGGTCAGATCGAAGCGGCTGTCGCCGTCGGTCACGATATCGAGCCCTGCAGCTTCCTGTTCGGCGATGATGCTGGCGACCGCGTCAAGGTATTGTTCGCGGAACAAGGAATCGCCGAGCGCGGACTTGAACGATCGACCGGCCAGGCTGCGATCAAACCAAAGCGGTCGCGGGTAGGAGCCGGTGATGGTGGTGGGCAGAATCATATCGCGCGTGACAGTGAGCACCGTGGCCTCCATCGGTTACAGGGCAATGATAATGCTGTGGTTTGCGCCTTGAAAGGTTGGCATGTTCTAGAAAAGCTGGACAGCGTCTCCTGTCGACAGTTCATCATGCCCTTCCGCTTTTGCCTCAATGGCGGACGTTCGTCGTAGCGACGGATACGTCCGCTTTGTGTCACACGCGAACATGCTGGAGACCCAAGTTGGAAAATTACTCGGGTATCCCGGCCGCGTCCAACGCAACGCAGATGGCGTTTCGAGCGCGCGCGGGCCGTCTACCCGAAGAGCCGCAAACTCGCTCCATCTTCGCTAAAAACCCGGTGACATCAGCGGCCATGACAGACAAGTACTTTGAAGGCGATACAGTCTTTGGCCTTCACTGCACCGCCGGTACGGCGCGCGGTTGGCGGCGACCAATGGCTAACACGCAGATCGTGCCAACCATGGCTGTAGCGGCGATCGGCATCATGGCTAGCGGGAAGCTGCCGGTCTCAGCCTGGATCCAGCCGACCAGGTAGTTGAAGACGAACCCGGAAAGATTTCCCAGTGCATTGATTTGCGCCAGCCCGGCTGCGGCCGATGTTGCACCAAGCCATTCCGACGACAGTGCCCAGAACGGCCCCTTGCTGGCATACGTACCAGCCGCGATCAGAGTAAGGAGCGGAATCATCATCCAAAGGCTGCCAATCGCGAAGAACGTCGCAATCATGGCGGCAACCATCCACGCGAGCGGCAGCGCATTGTGCCACACCCGTTCTCCGCTGCGATCAGAGCTGCGACCCCATAACACCATCCACACAGCAGAAATGCCAAAAGGCACAGCGGTGACGAGGCCGGTCTGCCAGTTCGTTAGTCCGAACGACTTGACCAGCTGTGGCACGAACAACGCGAGTGAAGTCGAAGCTCCGGCGGCGCCCGAATAAACCAGCGCCATGATCAGCACGTATTTGTTGGACATCACACGCCAGACCGAGTTGTGAGAAATGCGAGGCGCGCGCTTGCGTTCAATCTCCAGCGTGGCCATCAACCATTGGCGCTGCTCAAGCGTCAACCACAAGGCATGCTCTGGTCCATCGGTCAAATAAACGAAGGTCGCGATTCCGAGCAGCACCGCCGGCACGGCTTCGAGAATGAAAATCCACTGCCAGCCGCCGAGTCCGAGGATGCCGTCCATATAGAGGATAGCACCCGAGATCGGTGAGCCAATCAGGCCTGCCACCGGGAGGGCCACCATAAAGATGCCTACGATGATCGCCCGATAATGCGCGGGATACCAATAAGTGATGTAAAGGATCACGCCAGGGAAGAAGCCAGCTTCGGCAGCGCCAAGTAAGAATCGTAACACTAGGAACGAGGTCGGTCCGCCAATTAGTGCGAACGCAGCAGAGACGACGCCCCACGTGATCATGATGCGGGCGATCCAGGTGCGCGCGCCAAACCGCTGCAGAGCCAGGTTGCTCGGTACTTCGAGAAGGAAATAGCCGAGAAAGAAGATGCCTGCGCCGAGGCCATACGTCTTAGGATCAATGCCGACCGCCTTATTCATTTGCAGCGCGGCGAAACCAACATTCACACGGTCGATGTAGTTGACCAGATAAGCAGCAATCAGGAATGGCAACAGACGCCAAGAAACCCGAAGGATTGTTTCTGATTCCAAGTTGCGGATCACGGTTGAAGTTGGCATTGCTGTTCCTCCACGATGATTTGGCACTCTGGCGACCGTTTTCCCTGGAGTAAATACACTGACAAA
>CAVYLU010000029.1:0-75884 GCA_963769365.1 uncultured Alphaproteobacteria bacterium
TTTCGCCATCCCTTAGGAGTTAGCTTCCTGTCGGTTCAATAAGACCCAGTAGAAATCATCAGATCTTCATCTCGTGGAATCACCCGGACAGATGCCATACCCGCCGCCGAAGCGGTCTCAGTCCTAAACACAGGGGCAAGACAAGGCGCTATAAGCTTCGGAAGATCGAAGCGGTGAACCATTTACTGGGCGCCAATCCACCGGGCGATCTGTGGCCAGTGATCTCTCAGCGTGTTCGCTCCCATGAACAGCCCGATATGGCCGCCCGGCACGGTCTCTTGAACGATATGGTCCTTTGCAGTCCCTGTATATTTTGTAGCATCAAGGATCCGGCGTCGTGATGTCGTCGCCTGCGCCCGCCAGCAAATAGGTGGGGCAATTGATATTGTGGAGATCGAGCCTGCGGCCGAGGCCGATGAATTCGCCCTTGGCAAGGCGATTCTCCTTGAAAATCTGGCTGATCACTTGGAGATACCAGCGTCCCGGCAGGTCAATCGGATTTTCGTACCAGCTCTCGAAAGTCTCTTCCTTTGCGAGGTATGCCGGGTCGTCGTGCTCATGGAGATCGACATGATCCTGAATGTAGTGCTGCTCAGCATGCATGTTCTTCCAGCCCTGCAGCATTCGGTTCTTGCCAAGGCAGCGCTTCGCGCCGTTTATGAGGATGGGCGGGCGCCGGACCCGATGGTATTCGTGTTGGTATGGCTGAAAGCGACGCTCATAAACAAGTTTGCAATCAATATCTTATGCTCGCAACTCGATTCCGGCCAGGCACCAGTCGGGCGTCCGCCCTCATCCGCCAATGTCCATTTTCGTCAATAACGACAGACAAAAGTCGCATTTCCGGCTACGCGGCCGTTCGCCCCGTTTTTCAGTAAGGCACGCAATGCTGCTCTAGACTGATCTGGTAAAATCTGCCCAGAGTCCAATGAGGACATGCAAGACCATGATGATACCGGCAAGCGCGAGGCAGACAAAGGATGCATCCAGCAAGTAATCCGCCCCCCAAAGCTTTCCCAGCATGACCGAAACTACCACACCGAATAACCCTGCTGCTCCGAACAGAGTCGCAATTTTTGGCGCCGACATGACTATCCTCCTGTTGCTTTCCTCGTAATCTTTGCTCCGTTTTGTTTTTTGGATTTGACGATAGTAGGCTGCTAACTAATTTAATAGTGTGGGTCGTACATCTGCGATTGAATGTAGGCGTTGAGATCCTTAGGTGGCTGACCCGTCGCAAGTCCGCGCTTGTAAGCGACCTCGGCAACAGCCGCAGCGATGTGGGCCGAAACTTCACGGATCCTCGCTAGAGCAGGAAATAGGCTGCCCTGTTTGATGTCAGATTCGCTCACGAGATGAGCCAGTGTATGTGCGGCGGCCATGAACATCTCGTCGGTCACCAGCCTTGTTCCGCTCGCGATCGCGCCAAGTCCAATACCGGGGAAAATATAGGAATTGTTCCCCTGGCGCGGCACGAATGTCTTGCCGTCGAATTCCACTGGATCGTATGGGCTGCCGCATGCAAACAGAGCGCGGCCTTCCGTGTGGCGGTAGGCCTCCTCGGCGGAGCATTCTGCCTTCGAGGTCGGATTGGACAGCGCAAATACGATGGGCCGCTGGTTGATCCGCCCCATGGCCTTAAGTACCTCGGGCGTGAAGGCGCCGCCGACTGCCGCAACGCCGATGATCACCGTGGGCTTGAGCGTCTCGATCGCGGTGAGGAAATCGCCGATCGGCGCGTGATCATGTGCGTAGCGAAGTTTGTGCTGTGTGAGGCCCGCTCGGTCCTTGACCACCAGCCCGCGCGAGTCGACCAGCCAGTTGCGCCGTAGGGCATCGGCTTCGGACGCGCCCTGCGCCATCATCGCTGAGACAACGAGGTCGGCAATACCGGTTGCGGCCTCGCCGGCGCCGAGGAAAAGAAGTTTCTGGTCGATAAGCCTGCCGCCGCTCACGCGCAGCGCCGAGAAAAGACCCGCGAGCGCCACCGCGGCCGTTCCCTGAATGTCGTCGTTGAAGGTGCAAATCTTGTCGCGATATTTGTGCAAGAGACGAAAGGCCGAGTGATTGGCAAAATCCTCGAATTGGATCAGCACTCCTGGAAACACCTTTCGAGCAGCGGTGATGAATTCGTCGACGAACTCATCGTATGCGTTGCCACTCAATCTCTTCTGGCGCAGGCCGATATAATAGGGGTCGTTCAGCAAGGTTTCGTTGTTGGTGCCGACATCCAGTGTCACCGGCAGGCAGTACTCGGGGCGGATGCCCGCGCAGGCAGAATAAAGCGAAAGTTTACCGACGGGAATGCCCATCCCGTTGGCGCCGAGATCGCCGAGGCCAAGGATGCGTTCGCCGTCGGTCACGACGATAAGTTTTGCCGGATATGGCCAGTTGCCAACAAGTTCCGCGATCTTCCCGCGATCGTTTGCTCCGATAAATAGACCGCGCGGCCTCTGGAAGATGTGACCGAACCGCTGGCACGCGAGGCCCACCGTTGGCGTATAGATGAGGGGTTGGATTTCATCGATGTTATCGCACACGACGCGAAAAAACAGCGTTTCGTTGCGGTCGTGCAACGCGTTAAGCACGATGTATTTTTGCAGGTCGTCAGGCAGGCTGCGCAGATTGGTCAGCACTCGTTCGGCCTGGGCTTCCATCGAAAGCACATGCGCGGGCAAAAGGCCGCGCAATCCCAACGAATCACGTTCCTGCTCGGTGAAAGCGGTACCCTTGTTCAGTAGTGGATCGCGCAATAGCGCCATGCCGCGTAGTGAATCAGGCCTCAAGGGAGCCCTCGTCCGGACCGACACGCTCATAACATTCCTCCCAAGGCGGTTGATGAATTACCTGTCAGCGTCCGCCGTTTGAGACAGGAAGCGTTGATTAAGATCAAAGACCGAGAGAAATGTCTCCAGCCCCGCAATGCCACGCTCGGTGGCAGCCTGAGGTCGTCGCTCTCCAGTGCGCGGGGTGTCGCAAGGCTTTCGACTGATTCTCTGATCTAGATCATTGGAACAAGATAGGCGAACTGCCAGAATCCAGGGCTCGCCGAAAGGAGGCAAATATCTCAAGGAGGATTTGGCAATGCTGAGCGAAACGGTCGACCGCATCGTGCCCTATAGCCCCGAGCAACTGTTCGATCTCGCCGCGGATGTCGAGCGCTATCCGGAGTTTCTGCACTGGTGGATCACGGCGCGTGTCCGAAAACGGGAGGCCGAGGTTTACTACACCGACCAAGTCCTGGGCATCGGCCCGATTCGCGTAGAATTCGAGTTCGAGAACGATCCTTCGTCGACCGGAGCGGATCGACGTGACTGCGAACGAACCGCCCTTCCGAAAATTCAAGCTTTCCTGGCTTTTCGATTCGCGTCCGGAAGGCCGCTGTCGCGTGACGCTGAAGGCCGAACTGGAATTCCGTTCCTATCTCCTCGAGCGACTGGTGGACAAAGTGGTGTCTGCCGGCATGAACGATATCATCGCCTCGTTCGTGACACGCGCCCAGCGGCTATACGAGCCTATCGATCGACCGATTGAAAACGCCTCACCGAGGTGAGCCACTGAAACGCCGTCCAGACTTTGAAGCCACGGCGGCGCTCAGCCCCAGATGCGATCACGCTCTGCGCCACAAGAAAATTTGATCGTCTGCTGGACTTCGTTCGACCGCAAGTCTTCCGTTCGCAGGTCTTCCGTTCGAGAACCTATCAAAGGTGCTCTTCGAAATCCTCAAACGATTTGCCGAATTTCGACAGGGCTTCTTCCAAATAGTCGGCAAGCATGGGCGTCCCGAGCAGGTACGGTGCCGTACGGTTGTTATGGGCACGCGATGCCTCCGCGCGGAGATCGCGCCAGTTCTCGAGATCGCCGTCACCACGGCCGAGCCAGGTAAGGGCAACGAGGTCGATTTGCTCGTCGACATTCAGATCTCGAATGAAACCCGAAAGCTCCGTGCGATCGGTCTCCTTGCTACCGTCATCAATCCCATAGACCATATCGTCGTCGATCAAATCGGAGGCGAATTCCAATCCTGTAGCCTTGATGTCGGATTGGCGGGCCTTCGAGACGATGAAAAACACTTTTTCCGGTGAAATGGACAGGTTCGGAACTTTTCGCATGCATAGCTCCCAATAAAGTATCCCTTCCTCACCCTCATCCTTACGCATGATGCTGCCATGAGAGTATCCCAGCCTAGTAATCGCCGTAACGCAGCTCCCGCTCGCAACGATCTCAGTCTCCCAACTGAAGTTAGTGCAGACGATGGGCTACGTCATGACTCCCTGCATTTCGATCGTGACAACCAACCAACCGCATCAATTCCTGCGGATGCATTTCATGGTCGTAAGAGCCACCGGCATCTTGCCGTGGCATCGGACCTGGGCTGCTCCGATCGGGGATCGCGTGCCCTTTTTTCCGAATTTCAACACCCACGTTTGAGACAGGCATAGACAGCTCCTCTGCCTTGCGGTCAAAACCGATAGAACAAATCAACTACGCAGCCATAATTCTATGCCTAAACTGACCGGGATGAATTGATCCGGATCAACTCGGCTGTCCGTCCTCAAAGCTGCACTTACGTTTTGGCTGGACGGGTTTTCTCGGTCTCCTGCTCCCACCGCAGGATGGTCTCTTGCAGGGTATGAAATTTTTCTTCCACCACGCGGTCGAACAACGGGTCCGTCCGGTCGTCCAGTCGTGCATCTATTTCTGCCCAGTCTTCCCGTTGCAAGGCCTTCACGGCAGCAGGAAACAGCAGCTGTTCTTCCTTTTTCAGGTGTTGACGCTGATGCTCGATGAAGTCGTGCACCGCAAAATGAAAGTCTTCCCGCAGGAATTCCTGGTCCGCGAGGATATAATCGACAACGTGAGCAAAGCTGCGCAATCGCCTGGTCTCAATTTCATGCTCGGCCTCCACGTCACCGAAGCGGCTTGCTGCAACGGCGTCCCGGGACTTCAGTTTCTTGAAGATCATCTCTTCCTTGGGATGATGGCAATCTTCGGGGTAGTCCTGAAAATATTGGATGATCGTCTGCAGGATCTCATAGTCCGGACGGTCGCCGCGATCGAATATCTCAAGTTCGTGCTCCAAAACGTGAAGCAGCTTCTCGATGTTGCGATGCTCCTCAAGCAGGATATCAATGATCTGTGGCATCGATACGCCCGACCTATCGCGGTTCGCGGTTTCTTATTTGCGTAGCGCAGATTCGATGTCCGGCTTTTGCGCTAAATCAATTACCTGACGGGTTCGGCTCCAGATCCAGGCCCTTTGCCTTGGCGTAATCTTTTCGCTTCAGCTGTGGCGTGTTTGACTTGGCTGAAAAAGCTCGCGGAAACACAAATTGAGCAGGCAAATCAAAAAGCTCTTTGCTGGAATATGAGCAGCGCTAGAGACGGAGTTATTCCGCGGCGAGGATATGAGGATGACGCGTAAGTTTGAGCTGATCCCAAACATCGACCAAGGCCTTGGCGAGGCGATCAATCAGCGCATCATCATGATACGGCGACGGCGTGATCCGCAGCCGCTCCAGGCCTCTCGGTACCGTCGGATAATTGATCGGCTGGATATAGATGCCGTGTTCCGACAGCAAGAGATCGCATGCCATCTTGCATTTCTCGGGGTCACCGACATGTAGTGGCACAATGTGAGTGTCGCTCGGCATCACCGGAAGGCGCGCGGCATTGAGCACGGATTTCAAGTGGGCCGCCCGGTCCTGGTGGCGATCACGCTCCCACTGCGACGATTTGAGATGCCTGATGGCAGCGGTCGCCGCGGCGCAAACTGCCGGTGGCAACGCCGTCGTGAAGATAAAGCCGGGCGCATAGGAACGCACGGCATCGATCAGGTTGGCATTGGCCGCGATATAGCCGCCGAGGCAGCCAAAGGCCTTGGCCAGCGTGCCTTCGAGGATATCGATGCGCGCTGTCGCCCCGTCCCGTTCGGAGATTCCGCCGCCATGCGGTCCGTACATGCCGACGGCGTGCACCTCGTCGACATAAGTCAGCGCTCCGTAGCGCTCGGCGAGGTCGCAGATCTTGTGCAGCGGCGCGACGTCGCCATCCATCGAGTACAGGCTTTCGCACAGGATCAATTTCGGCCGGTCGGGATCGGCGGCGCGCAGCAACTGCTCGAGATGCTCGACATTGTTGTGGCGCCAGACCTGTTTTTCAGTGCCGGATTTGCGCACGCCCTCGATCATGGAGTTGTGGTTCAGGGCGTCCGAAAGCAGCAGGCAGTTCGGCAACAGTTTCGCGATGGTGGAAATGCCGGTCTCGTTCGAGACGTACCCTGAAGTAAAGACCAGGGCGGCCTCCTTGCCGTGCAGCTCGCTGAGTTCGCGCTCCAGCTCGATCAACGGATGATTGGTGCCGGCGATATTGCGTGTCCCCCCGGCCCCGGTGCCCATCCGAGCGGCGGTCTCAACCATCGCCCCCACCACCTTCGGGTGCTGGGCCATGCCGAGGTAATCGTTCGAGCACCAAATCACCACCTCACGCGGCCCCTCCGGCGAATGCCAGATCGCATGCGGGAATCGGCCCGCCAGACGCTCAAGATCGGCGAAAACCCGATAGCGCCGCTCGTCCCGAAGCTGGCTCAAAGCCCGATCGAAAAAGACATTATAATCCATGATGCTTTCGCGCCCTCGGTGTACTCTTTCATTTACTCTTGCATTCATCCCGCACCAACTTGCCTGAATTGGAGCCGAGATCACCGGCCATTACCTTGATTTAGATCAGGAAGTCGGGCTAGCCGTCCTCCTGGACTAAACGCTATCCAACTGCGACCGCTCAATGGCGCTCAGTTTCAGCCGCTCCGTTTCGCTCAATTTCACAATTTCTGGCTGTGGAACTCCGGCAGACCGGCGCAGGAGCATGAAGCCGATCGCAACCAGGCCGATGATCAATATCGTCAACGGCGCGCCCCACAGGATGGCCGTATGCCAGCTCACCCGGGGCTTCAGCAGCACGAACTCGCCATAGCGCGCCACCATGTAATCGACCACCTGGCTGTCGCTATCGCCGGCCTTGAGCCGCTCCCGCACCAGCAGCCGCAAGTCGCGCGCCAGCGGCGCCTCGGAATCGTCGATCGATTGGTTCTGGCACACCATGCATCGCAGGTCGTGCGAGATCGCGCGGGCGCGAGTCTCCATCCCGTTATCGACGAGAATCTCGTCGACCTGGACGGCATGTACAGGCGCCGCGCCGAGAAGCGTCAGCACCACCAAGAGAAACCGAGCGCTCCAAGCCATTCGAAGTCCTTGACCTCAGTGCCCGACGGTACGGCGCAACCGCCTCGGGCGAGAGAAAATTATTCAGCCGGTTGCGCCAAGAGCCTCGCCGCAGGCTTCGGCGCGCCGATCCGCAACCTCCGATCGGACAATGAAAGCGCGCCGCCCATCGCCATCACCACAGCGCCAAGCCAGATCAGCAGCACCAAGGGCTTATGATAGAGCCGCAGCGCGATAGAGCCGTCGGCATTGCCGTCGCCGAGAGACAGATAAAGCTGGCTGACACCGCGCGTGAGCAGCGCGGCTTCCGTGGTCGACATGCCATCGCGCGACGGAAAGACGCGTTTCGACGGCTCCATCACGCCGATCACCGTGCCACCCTTGCGCACGGTGAAGCGCGCGGCGATCTCGCGGTAGTTCGAGCCGTCCCGGCTCACCATGCCGTCAAAGCTCAGCTCATAGCCGCTGATGGAAACCGTCTGCGTCGGCTTCATTGCGATGATACGCTCGCTGCCCCAGGTGCTGGCGCCGACAATTCCGAGCAGGGTGATGCCGAGCGCAAAATGCGCCACCGCTGTTCCCCAGGACGAGCGCGGCAGTCCCGCCGCGCGGTGCGCGATTGTCTCAAGCGACATGGTGCGCAGGCTCAAGCGTTCGGCAATGTCGGTGATGGCGCCAGCCATCACGAAAAGCGCCAGTCCGATTCCGAACGGCGCGAGCACCGCTTTGGTGCCCTCAAACGCGAAGGTCGCAGCGAGGCCAACCATCGCGATCGCGCATGCCGCGAGCAGGCGCTGTGCAACCCCGTAGAGATCGCCACGCTTCCACGCCAGCAGCGGCCCGAACGGCGCCGCGATCAGCAACGGCACGAACAGCGGCCCGAATGTAAGGTTGAAGAACGGCGCGCCGACGGAAATCTTGTCCCCGGTGAGCGCCTCGAGCGCCAGCGGATACAGCGTGCCGACAAAGACGGTGGCGCAGGCGGTGGCGAGAAATAGATTGTTGAACACCAGCGCGCTTTCGCGCGAGATCGGCGCAAACAGGCCGCCCTGCTTGAGCTGTGGCGCGCGCCAGGCAAACAGTGCGAGGCTGCCGCCGATGAACACCATCAGGATCATGAGGATGAATACGCCGCGCGCCGGGTCGTTCGAGAAGGTGTGGACCGACGTCAATACTCCGGAGCGCACCAGAAACGTGCCGATCAGCGACAGCGAGAAGGTGAGAATCGCAAGCAGAATGGTCCACACTTTCAGCGCATTCCGTTTTTCCATCACTACCGCCGAATGCAGCAGCGCCGTGCCGGCGAGCCATGGCATCAGCGAAGCGTTCTCCACCGGATCCCAGAACCACCAGCCGCCCCAGCCGAGCTCGTAATAGGCCCAATAGGAACCCATCGCGATGCCAACCGTGAGGCACATCCAGGCGAGCAGCGTCCATGGCCGCACCCAGCGCGCCCACGCCGCGTCGATGCAACCCTCGAGCAAGGCGGCAACGGCAAACGAGAACGCGATGGAGAAGCCGACATAGCCGAGGTAGAGCATCGGCGGATGCACCGCGAGCCCAAAATCCTGCAGGATCGGATTGAGATCGCGGCCCTCGACCGGCACCTCGGCGAGCCGCTTGAACGGGTTCGAGGTGAGGAGGATGAAGAGATAGAAGGCGGAGGCGATCCAGGACTGCACCGCAAGCACATTTGCCTTAAGCGTGGACGGCAAATTGACACCGAACGCCGCGACGAGAGCCCCGAATATCGCGAGAATCAGCACCCACAACAGCATCGAGCCTTCGTGGTTGCCCCAGACACTGGTAAACTTGTAGATCAAGGGCATCTGCGAGTGCGAATTCTCGTAGACATTGGCGACCGAGAAGTCGGACGTGACGTAGCAGGCGGTCAGCGCGGCGAAGGCGAAGGCGACGAAGGCAAATTGCGCCAGCGCGGTCGAGTTGGCGAGTTTCATCAGCGCGACGTCGCCCTTGCGTGCACCGATGACCGGCGAAGAGGATTGGATCAGCGCCAGCGCAAGGGCCAGCACGAGCGCGTAGTGACCGAGTTCGGCGATCATGGCGAGGGCTCCCGATTCATTGTGCACTTGCCTTGACGGGAACCGCGTTCGGAGCCGCGGTCTCCTGCCAGCGTCCCTGCTTCTTCAACGTTTCGACGACTTCGCGCGGCATGTAATTCTCGTCATGCTTGGCGAGCACGGTTTCGGCCTGGAACGTGCCGCCCGGTTCGACGTGTCCCTCGGCGATGACGCCCTGCCCCTCGCGAAACAGGTCGGGTACGATGCCGCGGTAGCTGACCGGGATGTCCTTGTTGCCATCGGTTACCGCAAAGCGGACCTGCAGGTTGTCGCCGTGCTCCAGGCTGCCCATCTTCACCATGCCGCCAAGGCGAACGCGCTTTCCGACAGCGGCCTTGTTATCGGCGATGTCGGTCGGCGAATTGAAGAAGACGATCGAATCGCGCAGCGAGCCGAGCACCAAAGCGACCGCGATCGCGAGCACGCCGAGACTTGACCCGATCAAGATCAGGCGCCGCTGCTTGCGTGTCATGAGCCTTCGAGTCCCAGCTCTTTCGTCAGTTCGCCGATGCGGCGGAGATTGTCGCTGTTGCCGGCAAGCGCGTTGCGGGCATTGCCGGCGGCGGCAAGCGCCTTGTCGCGCTCGCCGAGCACCGAATAGGCCTTGATCAGGCGAAGCCACCCATCGACGTCGGAGCCGTTGTCAGCCAGGCGCTGGGCAAGTCGTGCGACCATGCCTTCGATCATGCTGTTGCGCTCGGCCGGCGCCATTTGCGCGGCGGCGGCGATCTGGTTCGCATTCGGTCCGGGCTGCGGAATGCTGACGGCGGCCGTTGCAGGCGCCGGCGCAGGCGCGCTCAGCGGGGCCTCGGCTTGAAGCGCTTCAAGCCCCTGCTCCAGGCGTTGCAAGCCTTCCCGATCATTGGCGAGCGCTGCGCGGGCGTCGGCGATCGCCGCGTTCGCCTTGTCGGCGTAGCCCAATACGCGATAGGAGCGTACCAGCTGAATCCAGCCCGGGACGTCGGAGCCGTCCTTCTTCAAGCGGTCGGCCAGGCGTGCGACCATGCCTTCGATCATGCTGTTGCGCTCGACCGGCGCCATCTGCGCGGCGGCCGCGACTTGGCTCGCGTTCGGTCCCGGCGGCGCAATGGCCCCTACGGACGGCGCTCCGGCGACGTCGGGACCGGAGGCGCCTGGGGCGACCTCGGCTTCGAGCCCCTGGAGACTACGGTCCAGGCGCTGCAAGGCTTCCGGATCGCTGGCCAGCGCGGCATGCGCATCGGCGATAGCGGCTTTGACCTTGTCAGCCTTTCCCAGGACGCGATAGGAGCGCACAAGCTGGATCCAGCCCGGGACGTCGGATCCGTCCTTCTTTAGTCGTTCGGCGAGGCGCTCGACCATCGCTTCAACGGAGCCGTTGTGTTCCGGCGGCGCGCCCCCCGTCGATGGAGCCGCGACGGCGACCGCGACCGATGGTCCCTTGTCGTCGATCCGCGCCAAGGCATTCTTGACCATTGGCAGCCACTCAGCGCCCTCGCGGGCCGTCGACACCAACGCGCTCCACCGCGTCACCGCCTCGTCCCGGCGGCCCTCCTGCTTGGCGCTGAGCCCAAGATAATATCGCGCCATTACGTCTTCGGGATCGGCGGCTTCGGCGCGGGTGAACAACTCCTTGGCCTCCGGGGTCACAACGCCGCCGGAAGCCATGATGATGGCTTCGCCGAGATCGCCGAGCCGCGCGGCGTCCGGACCGAAAATCTCCAGCGCAGTACGGCGCGCCCTCACCGCATCGTCGAAGCGACCAAGACGCAAATAGACCGGCGCCAGCAATTCCCAGCCGCGCCCATTCTTCGGATTGCTCTCCAGAAATTTCTCGACCTCGGCGACGGTCTGCTCGATTCCCTCGGGAAGCTGTTGTCCGACGGCTTCGGCGCTCATCGAAACGGGGACGAGATTCGGCGATCCCAGCGAGAGATAGGTGATACCCGCGCCGAGCGGCAGCAGAACGATGGCGGCTGCAATCGTTGCCCAACGATAGGTTCCGGCCGGCGCGGGAGCGGCGACAAGTTTGGCGGCTTCGGCGGTCTCCGCCGCCGCGATCAAGCGACGCGATACTTCGACCCGCGCGGCTTCCGCCTCTACGCTGCCGATCAGGCTTGCCGCCTCGTCGCGGTCGATCTCCGTCAGCTGGTCACGATAAACTGCGACGTCGCTTCCCGAACGGACCGACTTCTGACGGCGGGCAAGCGGCCACCAGACGGCGAATACCGCCGCAAGCGTCATCACTGCGAAGATCGGCCAAAGGATCATCTCGTCACTTTACCTAGTGCTGCCCAAGCAGCCTCGTTCGCCAACGCGACATCCTGATACCCGGTTGGCAGAACCCAACCTTTGACATAGATCAGGCGTCGGTCAAAGCGGCGGGCCGTCAAAACGGCGCGCCGACTGGAGGCTATACTATTTTGCGGGGTGTCGGGATTACCACGCCCAGGCGATCGCCCCACCGATTATGTGAACGTTGTAGTTGGGATTGTTAAATGCCAGCGCCTGGTAGTACGCGACCTGACTCTGCTGCAGCGTCTGGTACATGTAGGGCTGCATAAAATCGTTGTTCCAGTTGGTCACGCTGTTGCGTTCCCAGGCGTAGCGGAACCTGAAGGCGACCTCGCCTTTCCAGCCGAGGCTATGGATAAGATCGGGATCGATCACGTATTTCGCATTCGCCTCAAGCCGCTGAAACGTGGTCGTCACATCCGGGAATTGCGGGCTCGCAATGTTGTTTCCGAACGTGTTTGAAACGACCGGTCCGGTTCCATTCAGCATGAACAGCGGCGACGAATCCTTTCCCATCGACAGGGTGTAGTTCAGACCCAGTTCGAATCTTCTCGGAATAGCCGCCCAGTTCACACCAACGATGAAGGTATTCACCCTGTCGTCGATATTCGCGCTATAGGCTTGGCACAAATAGGTGGCGGGCGCACCGATGGCGTTGGGGCTGGTGTTGGGGCAGAGATACGTCGCGCCGCCATTCACGTTATTCGTCGCAAAGGGGAACAGGTACGTGCTCGATGCGCGTTGGAACTGGCCGCGCTGCTCATTCATGTACGAAAACAGGAATTTGAGGTCGGGCGTGGCGGCATAGGCCGTCTCGATACCCGCGGCCGTCGAGCGGTCGTGGGTCAGTCCCAGCTGGTTTTGCGAAAGCAGGAACTCATCGTCGCGCCAGTTGACGGTCGGCGTCACCGTGAAATTGCGGAGCACGTCGACGTCGACCTGGAACTTGATCTGGGCGCGGTTGCGGTCATCAAGGTAGAATTGCCGATAGGCCGGCGAGTAGTTCGGGGCGTTCGGCCATCCGAGCAAAGGCGTTGTCGAGACACCAGACACCGGGGCTCCTGGGACCCCGAGGCCTGTCCTCGGCACTGGCCATTGGAACATGCCGACATTGCCGAGATAATCGTAATTTCCCGCGCGGCGCTCGCCATAGGACCCGCTGGCGCGCAGGGTGACCCACTTCTCCGGTTTCCAGTCGGCGTAAATCTTGCCGGTGTTTTCACCCGTGGAGCTGGCGTCGAACCGCGTGAAGTCGTAGCTCTCGTAGCCGTAGGCGGCGCCGAGATTGACCGAATTGACAGGCCTCCAGGTGGCCTCGGCGCCGGCATTCTGTCTGATATAGCCGACCATGAGCGGGTTCACCGGCGAATATTGTGGGTGGCCGGTTGCTTGGGGCGACGCGGCATCGGTGATGATCCAGTCTTGGATTGTAAACTGGGGCGTCTGGTTGTCGTAATCGTAATAGCGGTAGTACACCTTGGTCTTCAGATCGTGATTGATCTGGGTGGTCACTACGTTGTTCGACAACACCGTGTTGATGGAGCCGTTCAGGCTCTGCTGCGGCAGCGAGGACAACGCCGCACCCGGAAGTCCGCTGGGAAGGAGGGGCGCGGGATTGATCGAGAATGGTAGAAACTGAGAGTTCTGGCGCATTCCGCTATAGGAGACCGTTCCCATATAGCGGCTGTTGAGCGGCAAATCCATGCCAACCGTGCCGGAGACCCCGTTCATTTGGTTGTCAGGCGGTGTCGACATCAGCGCTAGGGGGCTAGTTGGCGTACCCGGCGCCCCCGCACACAGACCAGCGGTGTTACAAAACGGGTTTTGGACCGTGTAGCCGAGGAAGTCGTCCTTGTAGATCGAGCCGTTATAGCCGACCATCGCATTGAACCTCTGCCCCCATGGCGACGTGCCGATATACTCGCCATTCACGCCGAAATTCTGCGTACTGTCAGAAACCGGCTTGGCGACATCAACACGAGAACCGGTGTTCGTGGCCGTGAAAAGGACGCTGTCGACCTGGCTTCCCGTCCTCCTCATATCGGAGTAGTTGGCCCTGAAGTCCCAGTTATCGGTCGGGGTATAGCGATAATCCACGGACGCCGTATCGCGCCGAATGCCGATATCGGTGGGATGGACATTCTGATTGATGATGGCGCCTACCGCAGCGGCCTTGGTATTGAGGGTGGCGATAGCCGCAGCACTGTTAGTGGCAGTGGGAAAACCCACGCCGCCCGCAGTGAACATCTGCTGGCCGATATTCGGATTGGCCAGCGTCAGCGCGTTGCCGTTGGTATTGAACAACGTGCTGGCGCTGGTGCTGTAGATGTGGGGCGTTTGATCCCACTGGAAATTGAAATATTGCTCGCCGGCCTTCGACAGATAGGCGTTATAACGCTGATCGCTGTAACCGACGTTCTGGCCCCAGGCATCGATCTCGTAGAGACCGTTTCCGCTGCCTGTCGCAAAATTGAAGTCGCCGAACGGACCCGGCTTGATGGTGCTGTACTCGTAGTACTTCGCCAGGCTGCTGCCGCCCTGGAATATGTGCCCGCCTCTCTGGGGATCGTTGACGAAGCCGCGCCCGCCGAATTCCACGAAACCGTGTGTCCACCAGGGAAGCTCGACCACAACCGGAGCCTTGACGGGAAGGTCCGCGTCGGCCGCCAGTGCGCCGGGCATGATCGGCGCCATGCCGATCAGCAGCATCCCAGTTGCACTTGTAAGAAGTAGGCCAGATCGCGATTTCATTGCGGCCCCCATGGGCGGTTAGTTCGAGTCGAGCAGTTCGTTGGTCTAGAATGGCCTACCGGTGGAGAAGCGCTCCCGACGGGCTGTTGGTGCCGTGAACCTGGGTGTGACAGTTGTTACAGGCGCGTCCAATGATCTGATAGCTGTTGAATCCAGCGCTCGGAGAGTGACCAAACCCGTGGCACTCCGTGCACAGCCGCGGCCGCGAAACCTTCAGCATGAACTCGTTGATCGAGCCGTGAGGATCGTGGCAATTCAGGCAGTTCTCGCGAACCGGCGTGTGTTCGAACAGGAAGGGTCCGCGCTTCTCGGCATGGCACTTGTAGCAAGTGTCATTGATGGTAGCCGTCCGCAGCAGAGCTTCGTTCGCCGTGCCGTGCGGATTGTGGCAGTCGGAGCAGACCATCTTGCCTTCACGCAGAGGCATGTGTGACGAGCGTGCCGTCTGTGCGAGTTTTTGCTTGTGACACTGGAAGCAAGTCGGCGGCTCGTACACGGTCTTGAGGTTGAATTTTTCCGACACCTTCCTCATGACCGTATGGCAATTGGTGCAGGCCACGTTGCGGACCTCGTGCGTACTGCCGCTCCAGTAGGTCCGTTCGCCTCTTTCGTGGCAGGTGAGGCAGATCGCGTTGTTTTCCTGGACGCTGCGCGACAGATCGTCGGCCCTGAACGAGATGATGCCGCCGACACCGCGACCGCCGCCCAACTTCACATGCTCCGAGCCTGCGCCATGACAGTTCTCGCACGCGAACTTGCCGGGCTGATTCCTGCCGATGCGTCCCATCAAAGTCTTCGAGAACGATTCGGCGTAATTGGCGTGACAGGTCATGCACACCTTCTCGCCGACGAAATGCGCTTCAACCGCGGGACCGTCAGGCTTTACCTTCACGGGGGCCGGGGCCGGGGCAGGCGCTTTTGGCGCATCGGGGGACGGTGCGGCATTGCCTCGAAGGAAATCCTTCAGCGCGTCAACCGCGTTGTCCGCTTCGGCGAGCTTGACGAGCGGCTTACTTGAGGCTTGCCGCCTGGCGCCAACCGATTTCGCGAATTCGGCGAGTTCGGAAAAGATTGCGTCTTCAGTCTGCCGCGCCTTTGAGGTCTTGCCCTCCACGCGTTTTGGTTCGGCCGCAATGGTCTGCGCAAAACCGGAGAGCGCGGAAAATGCCTCGTCGTCTCGGGGAGACTGCGGGGCGCTCCCGCTGGAGCGGTCGAGATCCTGCAATGCAGCGTAAACGCCTTGTCCCGATGTCGGGAAAATGCGCTGAGCCTGGGTAACTTCTAACCCCACCGCCAAGGCCGGCTGGACCAAGCCCAAGACCGCCCCACCGACCAGGATCCACTTCATGAGCCCGAGAAACTGGATCAGGGGCTGCGTATACCAAACACGCTCAGGTTGTATCGTCGCGCGCAAGCGCCGTTCGAAGCTTTTCGCCCTGCCCATCAAAAAACGCCCCTGCGCCGACGCCAGACAACGCTGGCGATTGTTTCACTATTTTGTGAGCCGTTAAGCGCTCCCGGGCTATTGTTAAATAGTCACACTCGAAGATTTTCGGCGAAACTAACCTGGTTTATTTCTTCTCAGGCTCATCTGTTTTCTTCTCAGGCTCGTCAGTGTCGTCAGGATCCTTGGGCAGCTGGTGCGCGATGCCCTTGTGGCAATCGATGCAGGTCAAACCGGCCTTGAAGCCGTCCTGCATCATTTTTGCAGCCTCGGGCTTCTGCTTGTGGGGGTCCATCGATTGGACCGCATGACAGTTGCGGCACTCCCGCGAGTCGGTCGACTTCATCGTCGCCCATACGTGCTCGGCGAGCTCGAGCCGGTGCGCTTCGAATTTCTCGCGGGTGTCGATGGTACCGAGGATCTTATGCAGCACTTCGTTGGAAGCCTCGATCTTCCGCTTGATCTTGTAGATCCACGGGTGCGGCACGTGGCAATCCGGGCAGCTCGCGCGAACGCCTGACCTGTTTGCCCAATGGATGGTGCGCTGCAGCTCCGGGTAAACGTTGTCGCGCATCTCGTGGCAGGAGATGCAGAAGGATTCAGTGTTGGTCAGTTCTAACGCCCAGTTGAAGCCGCCCCAAAACAGCACGCCGATGACTACACCTGCGGCCACCAGAACGCTCCAGGCCATCGAGGAGGGACGCCAAAGAAAAGACCAAGCTCGCTTGAACCACGCATTCTTGCTCGTGCCCGAATCAGTCATGCAGCCCCCAAACCCTGGAAAGGACTATCCAGATATCACGATTGTCTCGCCCTTGTCGTAATCACCCCAAGTTCAAAGTATTTCTTTGACGCTCTCAATTAGCTTCGCTTGCAGTGCGCTTAGCTCGCACCTATGCATTGCATCGTGCATATGCGCGACGATGCCAGCCGCGGGGAAGTAAACAGAGCTGCCCGCGGCTTAGACGTGAAGCCTCAACGCAGCTTTGGATTCCGCAATACGCTATTTCTTCTTTTCCGGCACCTTGAAACCGTTCGCCTTGAATGCGGCCCCAAACGGTTTCAGCGCGCCTCCACCAGCAGGATTTTGATGGCACGCACCACACGGCTTCCCGGTCTGGGCCGCGAATTCCGGTTTTGCGTGCGCGGAACGCGGAGCAGCAACTACCAGCGCCGATCCAACCGTCAGGGCTGCTACGAAGGCCCCCAGCACTTTCAAATTCATTTTTTTATCCCCGTTGATTGCAGCGAACATTGAGATGCTACTCTAATTTTCATGCAGATCAATCAATCCTCGATCGACCGCATCGCAAAAGGCCCGATTTGTTTGCGCCTCACTTAACGGCCGACATCCATATTCGGCGCGAAAAGCTTGCTCACTGTGGGCCGTTAGTCTTCACCTGCTATCCAATCGAGAATTTTGGTGGACGGCACTGTCTTCTTCGGCAAATAGGGATTCAACGTGCCGGCGATCGCACTCCAGCCTTTGTTGATTATCTCCTGGGCGAATTGCTTCGCTTCGGCTTCTGTCTTGAATCTGCGAGTTGCTCGCACGCACCTGTCTTCGTCCGCGCGTTTGGGCGTGATATTCGAACGATAGGAAACGTACCAAATGTCCTGCTCTGTCAAAGGCCTGGCCCCCAACAAGGTCTGGGCCCGCGTAGCTCGGATGGCAGCTGGCGACTCGACCCCAATTGTTGAGAAAGCCTAGCGCTTGAGGCTCGCCGCTTCATTGAGCCAAATCAAGATCGTAGGAATTTGGGACCCATCCGCTAGACTTCGCGGGGCGCAATCGTCATGAGCAGCAGGCAGTTGCCGCAGCGCGGCACTTTTTCTCGTGCGTCGGAGAATGCTGACATTTGACTTGGGTCAACGTCGGATGCATCTCTGCCGGTAGGCTAGCGTTGTCTCCCATTTTCTGGACGAGCTATCGGGAAGAGGCAGGCAATTTAAGGAAGGGCTTTCACATGAGGCGGCGACTATTGGTTCTGGGCGGAGCAATCTTTCTGGCAATCGGAGGCACGATCGGCTATGGGATTCTGAATTCTTCCGGTCAGGTTTGCGCTGCGCAGGCAAAGGCCAGCTTTTCAGAGGATGTAATGCCGATCTTCGTCGGCCGCTGTTTCAGTTGCCATCAACCTGGCGGACAGGGAAATGAAAAGAGCGGGCTCGATCTCAGCACCTACGAAGGCGTCATGAGGGGCACGAAAATGGGTAAGATGGTTATCCCTGGCGATCCAGAGGGCAGCAATTTGATGTGGCTGTTGGACTGGCGCGGCGCTCCCGAAACCCACATGCCGCTCGGGAAGAAGAAACTGTCGATCTGCGACCGCGATGCCATCAGGGCATGGATTCGCGAGGGTGCGAAGAACAATTGACTGGCGGGAATTAGTGTAGGTTGCCAGCCGACGAATGCGGTTCTAACCGAGAAAGGGAGAAGTCATGTCGCGCCGGACCATTATTTCGCTTGGCGTTTCTGTCATCGTCGCTGCCGCATCGATCACGATGGTTTCGACGGACGCCTTCGCACATAAAAAAGCCGTTCATCACCGTGCGGCGGCCGTACCTCCTGCCGCGGTGCCGGTAATCGTCACTACAAGTGGTCCTGTCGCCGACGGAATCCCGCGCTGCATTGACTCGGTCCTCTTCTATCCCTACCCGCCCTGCTACTAGGGACTTGTGGCCAAGGATTTCGATCGCGGGCCGGCAGCCGATCTGAAAGACATTGCGATGCCTTCCGCCTTCGAAAAATATTCAAAAGTCAACGTACCCCGGTATACGAGCTACCCCACCGCGCCGCATTTTTCGGCGCATTTTCCTGCTGCAACCTATCGCGAATGGCTCGCGGCGCTCGACCCGATCGAGCCGATCTCGCTGTATCTGCACGTGCCGTTCTGCAAGCAGATGTGCTGGTATTGCGGCTGCAACATGAAGCTGGCGGCACGCTATTCGCCTGTCGCCACGTATGTTCGGCATTTACTTGCAGAAATCGACCTGATCGCCGACGCGCTTCCGGCGCTGATGCCGGTGTCCCATCTCCACTTCGGCGGCGGCACACCGACGGTGCTGGAATCCGACGATCTTGCCGCCATCATGGCGCGCCTTTCCGAGCGCTTTCCGCTGCTGCCCGATGCGGAAATTGCCATTGAGAGCGATCCACGCACGCTTGCCGATGCGATGATTTAACAGATTGGCTTACTTGGCTTCAACCGCGCCAGCTTCGGCGTGCAGGAATTCGATCCGAACGTGCAAGCTGCCATCAATCGGATCCAGCCGCCGGAAATGGTCGAGCGCGCGACCAGCGGGCTTCGGGCTGCCGGCGTGCCCAACATCAATTTCGACCTGATCTACGGGCTCCCGCATCAAACCGCGGCGGCGCTGTGCCGAACCGTCGAGCAATGCGTCGCAATAAAGCCGGACCGCATTGCGCTGTTCGGTTATGCGCACGTGCCATGGGTCGCCAAGAACCAGCGCATGATCGATGACGGCAGTCTCCCCACTGCCTCCGAGCGCGCCGCGCAAGCCCGGGCCGCAGCCGCGACGCTGGCAGCCCACGGCTACATCCGGATCGGCATCGATCATTTCGCGCTGCCGGACGACGGCCTCGCCATCGCCGCGGCCGAGGGACGCCTGCATCGCAACTTTCAAGGCTACACCAGTGATGCCGCCCGAACGCTGATCGGAATCGGTGCGACCGCGATCGGACAAACACCCCAGGGCTACGTGCAGAACGCCAGCGAGACGGGAGCATGGTCACGCGCCGTGGCGGCGGGAAAATTACCGGTTGCGCGCGGCCACGCCTTGCGCGGGCAGGATCAGTTGCGGGGTCACGTGATTGAGCGAATTATGTGCGACGGATCGGTCGACCTTCCCGCAACCGGACGCGCCCTGGGGTTCGCAGACGATTGGTATGTCGAGGGGATTGCCGAGTTGCTGCAGATGCAGAACGATCGCCTGCTGACTTATACAGACGGGAAAGTGTTGCTTTCGCCCGAAGGAATCCCGCTGGCGCGTGTCGTAGCAGCGGTGTTCGACAGTTACCTGCGCGACTCCTGTGTCAGACATTCGATTGCGGTCTAATCTATCTCGCCCAACGAGTTGAGCTAAATCAACGCCGTTTTCTCGGCGCCATGATCGACTTGCATGCGGAGAATATTCGGGCCGCAAGCCGTTCCGAGACCGTGCCTCATGGACATGATTGAAGTCGATATTGCTATTGTAGGGGCTGGCGGCGCTGGCTTGCGCGCCGCCATCGCGGTAGCCGAATCCGATCCCGCTCTCTCGCTCGCTCTGATCTCCAAGGTTTATCCGATGCGCAGTCACACGGTGGCCGCTAGGGTGGCGCTGCCGGCGTGATCAAGAACAACGACAGCCTGGACAACCATTTCAACGATACCGTCTCCGGCGGTGACTGGCTGTGCGACCAGGATGCGGTCGAGCTTTTCGTCAACACCGCACCGCTCGAACTGTTGCAGCTGGAGCACTGGGGCTGTCCGTGGAGCCGGGAAGCGAACGGCAAGGTCGCGGTGCGGCCGTTCGGCGGCATGAAGATCGAGCGCACCTGGTACGCTGCCGACAAGACTGGCTTCCATATTCTGCACACGCTGTTCCAGACCTCGTTGAAGTATCCCTCGATCATGCGCTTCGATGAATTTTATTCGACCGATCTGATCGTTGAGGATGATCGCTGCACCGGCGCGATCGCGATCGAAATGCGATCGGGCCGGATGGTTGGATTCCGCGCCAAGGCGGTGATCATCGCCACAGGCGGCGCCGGGCGGATCTTTCCTTTCACCACCAACGGCGCCATCAAGACCGGCGACGGGATGGCGATGGCCTATCGGGCCGGTGTGCCGCTGAAAGACATGGAATTCATCCAGTACCACCCGACCGGGCTGCCCGGCACCGGCATTCTCATCACCGAAGGATCACGCGGCGAGGGCGGGATCCTGGTCAACAAGGACGGCTATCGCTATCTGCAGGATTACAATCTCGGGCCGCCTGATCCCTGGCCGCGCAAAAAAGCCATGGAACTTGGCCCGCGCGACCGTTTGTGCCAGGCCTTCTGGCACGAACAGCAGAAGGGCCGCACCATCAAGACGCCGCAAGGAGATGTGGTGTATCTCGACATCCGTCATCTCGGGGAAAAGAAAATCAACGAGCGGCTGCCGATGGTTCGAGAACTGGCGGAAGCCTATGTCGGCGTCGACCCGGTGTATGCGATGATCCCGGTTCGGCCGGTGGTGCACTATACCATGGGCGGCATTCACACCGACATCAACACCGCAACTTCCCTGCCGGGCCTGTTCGCTGCCGGCGAATGTGCGTGCGTCTCGATCAATGGCGCCAACCGCCTTGGCTCCAATTCGCTCGCCGAAATCGTCGTGTTCGGCGCCCGCGCCGGACGCAGCGCGGCCGCTTTCGCCACTGCGCAAGGCGATGAACGACACCATGGAGAGCGGCGCCGGCATCTACCGTAGCGAAGACACGCTGCGAGAGACCTGCGGCATCCTCGCGGATCTTCGCACCCGATATCGCAAGATGCAATTGCAGGACCGCAGCAATGCCTTCAACACCGATCTGATTCAAACGCTGGAACTCGGCTGCATGCTCGATGTCGCCTCGGCGTTGGCGCATTCGGCGCTGGAGCGCAAGGAGTCGCGCGGCTCGCATCAGCGCCTGGAATATCCCAAGCGCGACGATACCAATTATCTGAAACACAGCCTTGCAAGCTATCGCGGCGCCGAACCGCCATCGATCAGCTACGTCGATGTCGTGATCACCAAGTCACAACCAGCCGAACGCGTCTATGGGGGAGCCGCGACATGACCGAGATGATCACGCTTGAGGTGCTGCGCTATCATCCGGAGACCGACAGCGAGCCGCATTTCCAGAGCTACGCCGTGCCTTACAAGGACGAGTGGGTCGTGCTCGATGCGCTCAATCACATCAAGGACAATCTCGACGCCACGCTGTCGTACCGCTGGTCCTGCCATATGGCGGTATGCGGCAGTTGCGGCATGACGATCAACAACGAGCCGAAACTGTCCTGCCATACTTTCCTGCGCGACTACCGCGGCGGCGTGATCCGGGTCGAGCCGCTCGACCACTTTCCGATCGAGCGCGACCTGGTGATCGTGATGGACAGCTTCATGGACAAACTGTCGAGCGTGAAGCCGTATCTGATCCCGAAACAGGACAAGCCGCTGAGCGAGGGTGAATATCTGCAATCGCCGGGAGAACTCAACGCCTTCCACCAATACACCCAGTGCATCAACTGTCTGTTGTGCTATGCCGCCTGCCCGCAAGTAGGTCTGAACGAGAATTTCGTCGGTCCGGCGGCGCTGGCGCTGGCGCACCGCTACAATCTCGATTCCCGTGACGGCGGCAAGGACGCGCGCGCCGATGTGGTGGCCAGCAATGAAGGCATCTGGGAATGCACCTTTGTCGGCGCCTGCTCCCAGGTTTGCCCCAAATGCGTCGATCCCGCCGCCGCGATCCAGCAGACCAAGATTTCCGCCTCGGTCGACTGGCTCAAGGAGCTGCTAACGCCGGGAGCACGTCGATGAGCCGCCGCCCTTACGTGCGCAAAGCCGAACGCAGCTGGTGGCTTCACCATCCCCGCTATGTCGCCTACATGGTTCGCGAACTGACCAGCCTGTTCGTCGGTCTTTATTGCCTATTTTTGGTGGTTGGGCTTATCCGGTTGGCGCAAGGGCAGGCGGCGTGGGACGGATTCGTCGCGGCGTTCTCTAGTCCCCTCGGCGTATCGTTTCAGTTGGTATGCCTCGCCTTCGCCATCTATCACAGCGTGACCTGGTTCGCACTGACGCCGAAAGCGATGCCGCTGATGATCAAGGACGAACCGGTGCCCGACATGGCGATCGTCGGCGCCCATTACGTCGCCTGGGCAGCGGTATCGATCGTCGTGTTGATTGCAGCGGGGATGTGAGTCATGGCGAGGTCGAATAAGCCCCTGTTGTGGCTGCCCTTTGCCGGGGGCGGGCTCGTCGCGGCGCTGCTGACGCCAGTTCTGATCCTGATCACCGGCGTGCTGGTGCCGTTGGGCTTCGTGCATTTGCACTATGAGGCGATTGCGGCGTTTGCACACAATCCGATCGGCAAGCTGGTTCTGTTCGGCGCGATAGCGCTCCCAGTCTGGCATGCCGCGCATCGTCTGCGCATGACAGCTCACGATCTCGGCCTGGGGGGCGGCATCGCCATCAAGGCATCATGTTACGGTACGGCCGGGCTGCTGATGCTCGCTGCCGCTGCCGCGCTGATTGCGCTGTGACCGGTCAGAAAAATTACTCCCAGCCTTGCCACTCCCGCGGTCGCCTCAGCGCCTGATGACGACTTTCTGATAGAGCCCGCCGAAGAAGGACTGTTTGCGCCATCCGCCTCGCGCGGCGGCAGGCAGCCAATGGGTGATTTCGTGGCGCCATAGATCCAGCGCGAAAGGCTCGAGCATGGCGAGCAAGGGCTGCCACAAATAGCGAAGCGGATGCCACCACCGCGGCAACGCATAGTCGACAATGACTATCTTGCCTCCCGGTTTGACCACGCGGAAGACTTCGCTCAGCGTTCGCTCGCGATAATGCCTAGGCTGTTCGTGCAACAGAAAGAACAGCAGCGCCCGATCGTAGCTGGCGTCCGGAATCTTGAGGTGGGCGGAATCCATTGCCAGCAATCGCGCCGGCGCGCACGGCGGCAGCTTGCTGCGCAGGTTGTCCAGCTGCGTCGGCAGGACATCGACGATATCCAGCCGGCCGCCGCCGGCCGCGACCCGATCGATCAACTTGCCGGTGAGGTCACCGTAGACGCAGGCCACCTGCAAGGTGGCGCCCGGAAGGGTTTCGCCCAATTCCACCATCGCGGCATTGCGCAGCCGCGTGTAGTTGCCCCACAGGATGAGATTGACCAGCCACTGCCGCTCGAAAAACCATACCGCGCTGGGGTGCACATAAGCCCACCAGTAATGCGCGGTGAGATAATGCGGTACTTTGATGTGACATCCGGATTGATATCCAGCAATTGAGCGGTCGATAGGCGATATCGCCCCTGCGATCGCACTGGGGAACGTCCGGTGCAACGAAATGCTCTCGCTGCGCCTCGTTGACTGTGCTTGGGTCAATGGCCCTCCGACCAGCTGGAAAAGGCGGTCAACGCCGCCCGAATACGATATTGGCCGGAAACCGACGGTCCTCTTTGATGCTAATCAACATCCTCCCGCGAATTCTGACGACCTTCTTGAGCCGATGCGCCACGAATGCGCAAAGGAAACCGCATTAATCGCGGAACCACCCAGTTCGCCGCGAATGTCGGCATGACGCTGATCTTGAGCGATCTGCGACGAACCTTGACCCGGGCCGCTTCGGTCGCATTGCATAAAGTCTCCCGGCTGGGACCCAGCGCAGCGAAATACTCCTCTCCGGCGTTCGTCAGGCTCAAGCCTCTTGGCAACCTTTGGAAGAGCTGCATTCCCAGATCGCGCTCAAGGAGCCGAATTCTGCCACTGGCCGCAGACCTTTTTGAGATCCGTAGAGCGAGATACTCCGTTTGAAAAAGTCACGGAGTGACTTGGTGGTCCCGAGGTCGCAATCATTTCAGCATCAAAGTAGGCTCGAAGAGAAGAGAGTACACGTTCGCTCGGTACAGCAGAGGCGGCGTGCTCGTTTATGTGGTCTCAGATAAAAGGATTCGCACCATCGCGATATCTCTCAAAGATTGGACTGCAGACGGAACGACCTTTCACGTCCCCGATCTACCAGGACATGACGATGGCCCCCAACCAGAGCTAGGGAATATTACGGTTGCCGATCTGAAAGAGCCCTCCTGCCGACGAATTGCTCTCGAAGATCATTTGCCATGTGTACTTCAAAAAGCCGCGCAAAGGCTTTTCGTCCAAACAGCTCTGGCGGACCAAAAAGTTCCTTCGCCGCCCGCACTTCTGGCTTGGTCGCGTTTCCCTTCGCTGTGGCGTGAACCGTGGGCTTGCATCTTGGACTGCATCCTGGATGTCGATGCGACCTTCGTTCAGCCGGGAAGGCTTGCTGATATCAATCCAAGCGCTTCGCTCCGGTTATGCGGCCGCTCCCGGTGCCTCGGGCTTCAGATAAACGATCAGGCAACAACAGCAGATTCCGAGCCCGACCAACGGAAATTTGAGGGCTGCAAGAGCGGCCACTCCGAAAAGGCAAAGCGTTACGATCGACCGGACATGCTGATTCTGCGGGCCTTCGGCGGCACGTCATCGACCGGAGCGCGGTCAATAATCTCCCAAATCAGAAAGATGTAGGTCGCGTTGACCAGGAAGAATACCGCTGTATAGAAGGCAACCGGCTGTGGCGCCAACTTGCTCACAGCCATCCAGGCGGTAGAGAGCGGGAGCAGCGACACGGAAAACAGATGCGCGAAATTGGACCACATCAGGCGCGGCGTCGCCGCTGTCGCGTAACGCATGAGTTGGTGGTGATTGGTCCAAACGATGGCGATGAAGAGGTAGCTCACGGCGTAGCTTAGCCATGTGGGCCAGAGCAACAGCAGCGCCTTGACGGTCGGCAGTTCAGGCGGGCGGAGTTCCAAGACCAGCACGGTGATAAGGACAGCGAACACGCCGTCGGACAACGCGCTCAATCGTTCCGGGGTTGCTCTAGCGCGGGGCACGCACGCTCCCTCTGCCATACGCTGCACGTGGGCTTGGTTCACCGATCATGCCTTGGCTCATCCGGATCACGTTTGCCTGGCGCTCCACATCGAGGTTGATCGATGAACACAATATTTGATGGACGAGATAATGAAAGTCTTGTTTACCCAGGGTCGCAAAATTGCAAAAGGCGCAGCGTAAGCAAGACGCCAAAATTAAAAAGGGAGAAAACCCATGGAGGATGTCGCGGCCCGGCGCGCGGCCGAGCAGCTGCTCGCTGAGCACAAGGCCAATGTCCGGTTCAAGCCGCTGGGTCCGCCGGACGGACCCGCCACGATCTCCGACGCCTACGATATCCAGGACAAATACGTGGCGCTTCTCCGAAGCGAGCACGGCGATGCCGTAGGCTACAAGGTCGGATTGACGTCGGTTCCGATGCAGGTGTTTTGCCGGATTGACCATCCGATCGCGGGTGTCGTGCTCGCAAGACGTGTGTACCGGTCGGGAGCGACCATCCGGCGCTCGGATTTCGGGCGACTGGGCCTCGAATTTGAAATCGCCGTTCGCATCAAATCAGATGTCCCGATCACAGGCCTGCCGTGGACCACAGAGATGATCGCGCCGCACATCGACGGCGTTTGCGCGGCCATCGAACTCGTGGACGATCGAGGCGCGGACTATGGCAACCTCGATGTTCATTCGCTTGTTGCGGACAATTCCTGGAACGGCGGCATTGTGCTGTCGGAATTTGCGACGAAATGGCCTGATCTGAAGGGTGTGCTCGGGCGTGCAGCAAAGGACGGCGTTGCGACCGGCGAAGGGCACGGACGCGACATCCTTGGGCATCCCTTCAATTCCGTGGCGTGGCTTGCCACGCAGCTGGGTTCGCGGGGCGCGGGACTGATCGCGGGTCAAGTCGTGATGACCGGAAGCGTCATGAAAACCGTATTTCCGGAACAAGATGCAGACTATCGCTTTGAGCTGGAGGAAATCGGCTTTGTCGAGTTGCGCGTACGAGAGGCGCAATAGCGCTCGCGTATTGCGCCGAATGACCGTCGCTATCATTTCAGATTCTTGTCAAACTAACCGATCGCGAGCCGGTCGGCTTCATCGCGCCTTGCCGTAGATTTCGTAATGCCGATATCCGGGATCGTCACCAGATTCTTTTTGGTGCTCCGGAATGTCGGACGTCATGCCGTGCTCCGTCGTTGCATGGGCGAACACCGCCGCGAGCCTCATTCCGAGCGGTACCCATAGGTACCATTTGCGTCAGGCGCAAGGCCTCCCGGCAGGACCGGCCATCAACAAATTCCTTGACCGGTACCCGCGCGTATTACATCATTGGTACTATTAGGTACCGAACCGCACCGAGCGGTTCGGGTTCGCTAGGGCGCCAGTTCCGCGCGGCGAAACGTCCAGGGAGAAGACGATGTGGAAGTTCCTCGGTGCCGGCTTGTTGACACTGCCACTCGCGACCGCCGCCAGCGCCGCCGACCTGACCGTGACCATGAGCGGGCTGAAAAATTCCAATGGTTCGGTGGCCGCGGCGCTCTTCAACAGCGAGGCCGATTTTCGAAAAACACCGTTCAGTGCATTTCGGATCAAGGCATCCGGCGGTCCCGTCAGCTTTACCATCCACAATCTGCCGCCCGGAAAATATGCGATGACCGCGTATCATGACGAAAATGACAACGGCAAGCTGGACACCGATCTCGTTGGCGCACCAAGCGAGGGATACGGTGTGTCGAACGACGCGCGTGAAGTTGCGGCTCCGCCGCAGTTTTCCAAGGCATCGTTCGACGTTGGCGATCAAGACAAGTCGATCGCCATCAAAATCACCTACTGATCCCTAAGCGAACGAACCGCACGAGAAGGACCCGGCGGAACCGTTGAGAGAGCCGGCGGCACGATATCCTGCATGGAGGCAATCATGCGCAGCGTACTCTTGGCCGTGATCCTGCTGGTTGTCGCGCCAACCGCAAGGGCGGGCCAGATTGATCGGCTCTACGTCATCGATTGCGGTTGGGCGCATACAGCCGACCAGTCGCGCTGGTCACCGGGTATCAACGTTGGCGTGCCGATCGATCTCTCCGACAATTGCTATCTCATTCATCACAGCAGCGAAGGCTATCTGCTGTTTGACACCGGGATCAGCGACCGCGTCGCGGCGCTGCCTGATGGTTTCACGGCACCGGCGCTCAACCAGACCTGGCACCGCAGTCAGACGCTGGCGGCGGCCCTCGCCACACTCCGCGTCAAGCCCGCGGACGTAAAATATCTCGCGATCTCGCACGTCCATCCCGATCATATCGGCAATGCCGACCAGTTTCCCGACGCGACGCTGGTGATGCAGAAGGCGGAATGGGAGTACGGGCTTAAACAGCCGCTGAAACCATTCAGCCCCGAGCAAAAGCTGGAGTTGCTCGAGGGCGACAAGGATCTGTTCGACGATGGCAGCGTGACGGCCTTGTCGACGCCCGGCCACACCCCCGGTCATCAGTCGCTGCTCGTCCATCTCCCAAAGACCGGTTATGTCGTGCTGTCGGGAGATGCCGTGCACTTTCAATCCAACTGGGATAACCGCACGGTTCCCGGGTTCAACACCGACAAGGATCAATCGTCCGCGTCGATGGAAAAAATCGCGCATATCCTCGACGAGAAGCACGCCCAACTCTGGATCAACCACGACAAGCCGTCGAGCGATGCGCGGCGCCATGCCCCTGAATTTTATGAGTAGAGGGCGGAATCGGTCCGGATCTTAAGAATATAGGCGCAGGAATTTTTCGGTGGCATCGCGCGCCCTGCGCTCGATTGCCTGTGGCGAGAGCGGGTCGGCCACACGCAACAACAGCCGCACCATAAGATCACCGATCAGCAGGGCGAAAAAGTCGGCTGCCATCGCCGCCGTATCTCCTTTTCCGAGCAGGCGATCGGCCTGGGCGCGCGCGAGCGTCCGGGCAAGCGCCGCGCGGCCTGCGGCGCGGCTTGAGTAGAGTGTCTGAGCCACTTCCGGTGCCTCAACAGATTCAGAGATGACAAGCCGATGGACCGCGCGCACGGCCGGATCGCAGATGCCGGCCAGCGTCGCGGTGCCTAGCGCTTTAAGCGTGGCCGCAAGGGCCTCGCGGTCGGTCGCGGGGGGAAGATCGAGCAGCGGCAGCCGCATCCGCTGCGCGCGCTCCGCAATCGCCTGCCGGAGCAACGCGGGCTTGTCCGCGCATATCTGGTAAAGCTCTCGCTTGGAGACTTTGGCGCGGGTCGCGATCTCGAGGGTGCTGGCAGCCGCGTAGCCCTTTTCCATGAACGCCGAAAATGCGGCGTTCAGGACGCGTTCCCGCAATGGAGATTTGAATGATGCATCGGCCGGCTTCCCGGATTTGAGTCGTGTCTTCACCATTTAGGTCCTTCTGGCAGACCGGCGTCTTACGCACCCAGTCTGCTGGATCAGGTCGCTCGATTTTCTTGGTCCATTGGATCCGGTCCGCTGCTTGCAGCAGATTCGTCAACCTTGGTACCAACTGGTCCGGTCATAATCAATGCGGTCCACGCGCCGCTCGCGCGGCGGCGGGTCAAATACGACGAGACGCAGACCAGCTGATCGGCGCCGTCGTGGCGTGGTCCTGCAGACCAACGTCGCCGTTCGCTTCGTGGCGCTCGATAAATCCGGTTTCAATCACCGCGCATCTGCCTGGCGAGGCCCGCGAGATCGGCTTGATCCTAATGCTCGACGAATTTGCCGTCGGCGACCCGCCAGATGTCGATGTCGCCCCATGTCAATTTTTTTCTGGTCGGCTGAAATACCGGGGCGCCGGGACCAAGCTGAACCGGATGGCTATGGGTCGCCGTCAGCGTAATCCGCGCGACGACCTTGTCGCCGCTGATGACGGTGTCCTCGAGCTGCATGTGCATGTCGGGAAAGGTCGCGAAGTAGCCCTTGATGGTCGCCTGCGTCCCGGGCGCCGCTCGACCAGCCGTTCGCGTTTTCGCAAGTACAATCCTTCAACAGTTATTTATGCGCGACGCTGGACGTCGCCGATGCCCACCGCATGCGCGGATATCGATGGGCCGACGATGGAGCAGCCATCGAAGCCATGCAGCGCAAGGTTCCGGAATCGGGGCGTCGTGTTACGATCTCATCGAGCGTAAAATGCTGCGGGGGCCTTGGGTGATGGGGGAGATGTATACGATCTGCGATCCCTGCCTGTTCACGATGGCGCAGTGGCTGGAGCAGGACGGCGTGGATCCTTCCCGATTTCCAAAGGTCATCGACCACCGAAGCCGGATGTCCGAACGGCCGGAAGTTCGCAAAGCGATCGCGGAACAGCTTGCCTGAGCCAAACGCTTCTCGTCCGGCTTCGCCGCCGCCAACACGGGACCGCCGCACGATGACTTGTTTTGACCAATAGCGGACGGGTCTTTTGCAAAGCCACACGGTGCGTCCACCCGCTCGCATGTCATGGGTGACATGATCGATCACCTCAAAGTCGATCCCGTTGGCCAAGGCCAGGTATTCAGCCGACGCCAAGCTCGCATGATAAAGCGGATCACCCCGATAGCTGCCGACAGCCTCGCCATGTTCGGGTCCGGTATTGAACATCAGCACCGCGCCGACGGACGCGTGCTCCGCGAACACCGCAAACATTCGGCGTTGGTCATCGTGGTTCAGATGAAAAAAACTGTCCCAGGCCAGGATGCCATCGAAGCGGCGGCAACAGCGATAGCCGTCTCATGTCGGCTACGATCCACTCGTGATTGGGCAGGCGGCTCTGGCAAAGCGATATCATTGTAGGAGAGGAGCCGACGCCGCTCACGCGCAGGCCGCGCTCTTGCATGTGCTGTGCGACAGGTCGTCCCGAGCCACAGCCAAGGTCGAGAACCTTTGCACCTTGCGGAAGGCTGTCGATGAAACGATCATGCCAGACCTGATCGTTCCAGCCGCTGTTCTGGCGGTCGCCATCCCACGCAATTGCATGCTTTTCATAGTGCCCGATGATGCGGCTTGCCGGGTGCGTCATTGGCCTGATGTTGGGCCGCCCCGATTTTTGCGCAACGGGTTTGCATGGGGAACTTTGATCCCACTTGGGTGTCGTGGCGCATTGGACAGGCTATCGGGCCGACTTGAGCAAGTCGCCGCCCCTCCCGCTCACGGCCGCCCGCGGGAAGCGCGCGACACGTCCGGCCGAATCGGCGCTGCGAAGCCATCCCCGCAAGCTTGCGATCTCCGGGCAATCGGCGGTTCCCTCCGGACAGATCAAGTAGTCGCCAACACCGGAACCGGCCTCGAGGCGATCGCACCGATGGCCGGGGTGGTGACCAAGGCTGCGGTCGATCAGCGCATCAACCTTGCCCTCTGCGAGTTCGTGCGGCCCGGCCGGCTCGACGATGCGCAAGCCGATCGTCGGATTGGCGGCGCGAAAATGCTCCGGGGCCAGACGGCCAAGATCGAATTGGGGATGGACGCCGATCGTCAGCACCGTAGCGACCCCGTGGGGCTTCAACCGCGCCGTGGCGTCGGCGATGCGGCGAAAGCCGTCGCGCACGGACGCTACATAATCCCGCCCCGCTTGTGTCAGCATCAGCTGCTTGTGCAGCCGCTCGAACAGACGCACGCCGAGCCGATCTTCCAACGCCTTCACTTGCTGGCCGACAGCACCCGCCGTCACATGCAGCTCATGGGCGGCGAGTTTGAAGCTGAGATGGCGCGAAGCCGCTTCGAAGGCGCGCAGCGGATTCAGCGGCGGGAGCAGGTACGTCATGGCCCGGCCATTATCGCAGCATCGATCGCAAACCTGCAATAGATTTTCTATTGCACAGCAAGAGCAATGCTGATTTGGCGCCGCCGCGGCATCGATTTAGTGTCCCGAATCCAAAGTTCGCAACCATCACACTAGGGTGCCGCGGGGCTGGGCCAGTGGCGGTTGCGCTCCATGAGGAAACGGTGATGAGCCTGCTCGACAGCTATCTGGTGGATCCGAACATATCGATGTTGGACAAGACCCGTATCCAGGCCCAGGTCCTGGTTCCGGTGATGCGCGCGTTGCGGGCCGAAATCGGCAAGGAAAAGGCCGACGCCATCGTCAAAGACGCGCTGCGCGACTGGTCGAAGCAGCTCTTTGCGGCAATCGGCCACGACGTCGAAGGCAGCCCGCGGCGCAAATGGGCGGCGATGCAGGGCGCCTTCAACGATGTCACCGAACGGGAAGTCACGTTCGACATCCTGCGCAAGGATGAGGAAGCCTTGCATATCGACGTGACGAGCTGCCGCTTCGCCGAGTTCTTTCGTGCGCTCGGCGAGCCGGAACTCGGCGCGCTGCTGGTCTGCCATGCCGACGTCGACATTGCCGCGGCGGCTGGCGGCGAGGTCAGCCTGGATCGTTCCCAGACGATCATGCAGGGCGCGCCGAGCTGCACCTTCCGCTACAAGTTCGCGCCGCGGTAGCCGGATCTGCATGATCGGCGCAAGCGATCACTACTCGTCCTCATCCGGCCCGAGCAGCCTCATCCGTGGCGTCTCTATTGTCACGGGCCGCTCAGTGAAGGCTCTCACGGGCTGCTCCGAAAAATCGCGCGGCTCGGTGTCTTCCCTCACCTTTCGCTCGACCTGTTGCAGTTCCTGGTCTTCGCGTCGCTGAAGTTGCCGCCGATCGACCCATTGCTGGCGACGCTCGGCCTTGCGCTTCTCCGTCGTTCGCTTCGCATCGACTTCGCGCGCTTTGGCGAAAGCCTCTTCGGGCTTCGCCGCCGGCTCACGCGTCGCAGACTGCTCACGCGTCGCAGATTGTTCAGCCGGCGCTGAGGATTGCTTCGGAATATCCTGTTGCTTCGGCGCATCCTGTTGCTTCGGCATATCCTGCGGTTTCACCGTCGGTTGGTTCGCGGCGGTCTGTTCGGCCGGTTGCGCGGCGGCCGGCGCGCGATTGGCCGCTTCCGTCTGCGGCTGAGTTTGTTCCGCTTGCATTGGCGCCGGAGCAACCGCTGGGCCAGCCGAAGGCGGCTGTGTTGTCGCCAGATACGGCACCGGCTCCGCCGGCGCGTTGGCGGCCGGGATCGGCTCGGGTGACATACGCCGCTCGAGCTTGGTCATCTCGGCCTTGGGCGAATGCGGACTAACGATGTTGGCAAACAACAGTCCGCCGCCAAGGCCGGCGGCGATCGCAACGACCACGGTTCCCGCCCCCGCGAAATAGGCCATCGAAGTGCGCATGGCACGGCTCCCGTTTTTTCCCTGCGGGCAACGTCTGGGCCGGACCGATGTTCCCAGGCAGGCCCGCGCGACGACAGGTGGAACCTGGCGTGCAGCACCGGTCACGGTCGCAGCGCCGTCTTCGCTTGAGAAGCAGCAAAATGAGACGAACTTCGAATTCGCGACACTAGCCTTGCGACAGCGACACATGCTGATTGACCAGCGATGCCATCTCGCGCGACGCCGGATCCTTTCGCGCCAGCAATCCGGCGACGACGCCAAGCTTGTCGGGCTCGGGCCGGTTTTGGCTGACCTTCCACTTGCCCACCAGCCTTTCGATCGGGATTTCGATTCCGACAATCGCCTGCAACATTCGCTCCGTGTACTCCAGCGGCGCGTCGGAAACCTTCCAGGGCACGGCCTGTCCTGCCTCGTGCGTGTTGGTGAGCTGGTTGATATGCGCGAGCAGCCAATCGCGGTCCGCGATCACACGTGGCAGCCCATGGGCGTGAACGACCGCATAATTCCAGGTTGGAACGGCCTTGCCGTGGGCGTGCTTGCTTGGATACCAGGACGGCGAGATGTAGGTCTCGGCACCCTGAAACACGACGACCGAGCTAACGGACGTCGAAAACGACTGCCAGACGTTATTGGCCCGGGCAACGTGGCCCATCAACGTGCCGTGTTTTCCCCTGATGGGATCAAGCAGAAACGGAATGTGGTTCGCGATCAGCTCTCCGTCGCCTTGCGTCACCCACGTACCAAGCGGGTGCGCCCTGATCAGTGCGTGCAGGACCGAGGGATCGGTCTCTTCGTGATAGGTAGGAACATACATGACGATTTCCTGCGGCAAGTCTGGATGGAGCAACGGTAACTTACGAGATCGGTCTGGTCGAGCGGCGAGCGAGGTCTCGGCCGCTCGAGTCGGACGATAATCCCCGGCACGGTCACATCAACGCTCGACGACCCAGCGCGTGACGGCCTGGTGATAGTTGAGCGGTCCGGGCACGCTCCAATGCGTCTTCAGGTACTTGAAGCCGGCCCGCTGCAGCGTGCGATTCGGCGCGACATTCAGCGCGTTCGGCTCGCAGTAGAGCGCCTTGATTTCGAGGAGCCTGAAATAAATGTCGATACTTCGCCTGACGAACTCGGTGCCCAATCCTTCGTGACGCCTGTCAGATCTTACGATGTGCAAATGCATGTTAGCGCGCTGGCCATATTTGATCTTGTCGCAGCTCGAAAATCCTATCGGCGCTTCATCCAGCAACCAGATCAGCATCAGGTACTCTCGCGCGTTCATCGGCAGCGAAAATTGGTGATGCAAGCGTTCGCGCCAGGCGCCCGGCGTCGGCAGTCGTGTCGGATCAACACCGAGCATCTCGAGGTGTTCGGGCGGTGCGCCATGGAAATAGTCGATGACGATATCGACTTCGGAAACTTTCATCTCTCGCACAGCCAGCGCCATGTCGTCCCCTGCGTTCAATTCAGCTCGACGTGGGCGCGACGGTCGACGATGGAGCGATGGCGTTCGGACTCATGGTCCGATCCCGCGCCGGCCATTGCTGGCTCATGTCGGGCAGCGCACTGAATTTGCCGCTGACGCGCTCGATCGCGATCTCGTAGACCGTGATCGCAGTCAGGCGCGGATAGAAGCCCTGGGGGCGCTTCCAGGCTGGGTTGGCATATTTGGCCATCAGCGCATCGAGGAATTCGCGTTTGGCGTTATCGGCTACAACCACTCGAATGGTGCCAAACACGATCACGCTTCTGTAGGCGAGCCCAGTGTCGCATTCGAAGCGACCATAGGCGAACACCTCGCTGGGCTCGTCGATTTCGAAGCAGACCTTGTCGCAGTGATCGACGTTGGCTCTCAGGTGGCCGCGTGCGCTGGTGCCGTGAATGTACAAGCGCCCGTTGATCGCGACGTAAAGCATCGGCACACAGTAAGGATAACCACCGGCGTCGATCGTCGCCACGCGTGCGCTATATCCTCTCTCCAGCAGCCGCATTGCCTCGTCGTCGGACATCGCCCGGTCGCTGCGGCGGATCTCGGGTAAACTGCTCATGGCTTCTCATCTGCTCCCACGGCTCATCTGCTGCCGCAGCTTTCAACGTTCTCTCCATTTTGGACCTTCGAAATGTACTTCGACACTGGACTGTTATATAGGTCCATTTTTATCGATCATTGCAGTCCACTTCAAAAACCCCGCTGGGAGACCAATGCGTTCGAACGGATGGGCCGATCTTTACGGGTGGGAACTGGACCGCGGCAGCGACGTCCCGCTGGTCCGGCAGATCTTTGCGCAGCTTCGCACCGCGATTGTCGCGGGAGCGCTCAAGCCAAACACCAAATTGCCGTCGAGCCGGGCGATGGCGGAGCGGCTCGGTGTGGCAAGGACCAGCGTCGTTGCGGCCTTCGATCAATTGCTGGCCGAAGGCTATATCGAATCTCGCCGCGGATCGGGAACCTTTGTCGGGGTCGACCTTGCCGGCCTTCCGCGCATCTCGCCGCGGCATCGCAAGCCCGGAGTTGCAAAATCGCCGTCGAGGCCACGCCTGCGCCGCGCGTTTCAGGATTTCGAACGCGCAACCGTGCAGGCGGAAGCGCGCCCGTTCAATACCGGCCGCACCCTGATGGACGCCCGCACCGTCGAGACATGGCGGAAAATAACGAATCAGGTGATGCGGTCGCCGCGCAATGATCACCTCGGCTACGCCGATCCGCGCGGCCTGGTCGGACTTCGGCAAAATCTTTGCGAGTACCTGCGTGCGGCGCGGGCGGTCCGATGCGATCCGGAGCAGATCATGGTTACATCGGGCACCCAACATGCCATCGACGTCGCGATCAGGGTACTGCTCGAACCCAATGACGAAGTATGGGTCGAGGAACCCGGCTATCCCCTAACCCATGCCCAGCTGGTGCTTGCGAAGGTTCGGCCGTCACCCATTCCGGTCGATCCGCAAGGTATCGTGGTGGATGCAGGCATCCGGATCGCTCCGCGCGCCCGCGCCGCCTTCATCACCCCATCACATCAATTTCCGACCGGCGTCGTGCTATCGATGGCCCGGCGACTGGAATTGTTGTCCTGGGCACGGGAAAACGACGCGTTCATCATCGAAGATGATTACACCAGCGAGTTTCGCTATTCGGGGCCGCCGCTTTCGTCGTTGCAGGGACTGGATGATTCCGAGCGCGTCATCTACATCGGGACCCTCAATAAAGCGCTGTTTCCAGGCCTGCGCCTTGGCTATGCGGTAGTTCCCCATGCGCTGCTGCCGGTTTTCCTGCGCGCCCGCTATCTGATGGATCGGCAGCCGCCTTCTCTCCAGCAAGCCGTCGTGACCGAGTTCATGCAGCAAGGTTATTTCACCGCGCATATCCGGCGCATGCGACACGCTTATTGCGAGCAACGCGATGCGCTGGTGGCGACGCTGAAGCGGCGCGCCGGCGATCACCTCAAGATCGACGTGCCCGATCAGGGTATGCACCTCGTCGCGTATCTTGCGAAGGGATTTTCCGACACCGCGATCGAATCCGAGGCACGACAAGCCGGCATCGTGGTGCACGCCATCAGCCGCTTCTATCGATCGAGGTCACCTCGCTCAGGGCTGATGCTGGGCTTCAGCGGATTTCCGCAGGCCCTGATCGTTCCAGCCGCCGCGCGGCTGGGAGGGCTGATCACGCAACGTGCCGCGTCATCAAATTAATGAATGAAATTACGTAGGATCAGATCGCGGCCGCGACCCGCTCAGGGCCGGAGCAGCGCCTGCGCTGCGCGCGCTGCCGCCTGGGCGTAGCTTGCATCCCGATGAAGCAGCATCTGCGTTACCGCTCCGTCTATGAGGACCATCAAGCCCCGAGCCAAAACGTTGCAATCCCGATGACCTTCGGCCGCGAGATTCTCCCGCAGCCATTTCTCGAAGTTTGCCTTGTGCGCGCGAGCGATCTTGATTGCCGGATGGTTTGGACTATCGGCCAGTTCGCCGGTGGCGCGCACGAACCCGCAACCTTTCCATGTCGGTGACTTTGCGCATCTGCCGAGGCGCCGAAACATTCGCTCCAAACGTTCGGCAACGGTACCTTCGTTGCCCGCCCATCGCTGAAAACGCTCGAGCGTCGGCCGATCTCTCGCTTCGAGATATGCGGCGATCAGCCGGTCCTTCGAACCAAAATGATAGTATACGGTTTTCTTCGTCCTACCGGCCTTTGCCGAGATTTCGTCAACGCTTACCGCGCGAAGTCCCACCCCGTAAAACAGCTCATCGGCCGCCTCCAGAATTTCTCGGCGTGTGACCTCGGTGTCGTGTGCCATGAGATCGCCCTTCGCTTTTCCAATTCGACGCGTCCGAACCTGACCATGATGCCTCGTGATCCGATGTATACTCACTAGGGAGTATCTAATTTCCACCACGGCTACCCTCCATATTGGCCGCCTGCCGGCGGCGACACTGAAACCGAGGAAATTCAACATGCCCCAAGTCAATATTCAGGTGATCGGCAAGGCCCCCACCGAAGTCCAGAAGAAGGCTGTCTTCGCCGAGATCACCGATCTCATGGTGGACGTGCTGGGTCCCACGAGAAAGCTCGTCGTGGTCTCGCTTTCCGCCTCGCCCGCATCGATTGGGCAGCAGGCGGCGAGAGTCCGACCGGAGACAGATTTGTCGGCACGCAAGCCGTGATCCGGGTCATCGCGGGTGTGAATTCCGACGAGCGAAAGTCTCGAATGATCGCCGAGACGACCGCTGTTCTGCGCAAGGAACTGGGCGAACCCATTTTTCCGCTCTATGTCACCTTCGAGGAAGTGCCGGCCACTGCATTTGGGTACGACGGGCGAACGATAGCGGAGATCTCGGCAGCAAGAGCGGCGTGATGTTCTTCATCCGAGGTTGGAACGGCCCCCAACTTGGCGAATGCGTCACGCTCGCGCGAGGATTGACTGATCGCGCAGGCGATCATGCCGACCCATATCGCTGACGTTCCGCCGAGCGAGGCTGCGCCCAATGTGAATGAAGCGACGCGCAGGATCAGATCGCGGCCGCGACCTTTTCCAGGCCGATGATGCGGGCAAGCCTGCGCACCTCGTCCTTCTGGTCCTCACGCAGCTGGAACAGCAGCGGCATGGCCGCCGATTTGAGCTGCTGGACTTCCTCCGAGTCCGGATCGACCGGCATTCCGCTCGCATTCGGCTCGGCTTCGCGCGTAGCGTGGATCTTGCGCGCCACCGCGCGCAGCGCCGTTTCAACCGCCGGCCAGTAGGGCTCCTGTGACGCAGAAAGCCTGAGCCGGTCCTTGATGCCGGCGATCTGGACGTCGCTGAGCAGCGCATAGGATTTTTGCGGGGCCGGCTTGCTCGCCGCCTTCGGTTTCGCGGGTACCTGCGGCGCGGCCGGCGTCGCCGGCGCCATTACCAATTTCGCCGCCTCGACATCCGCCGCTGAACTCGCTGCATAGGCCTGGCGCAGCGTCTCGCTCAGGCTGCCGGTGGTCGGCGGCGGCTCGACCGATGCCAGCGCGAGCCTCATCACCGTCAACTTGTCGGCCTTGCCTTCGCGGTTAGCGACGACCGGGCTGTTGACGACGGGCGATGCCACGCCGGCGGAAGGCACGCTGTCGCGGCCGAGGATGCTGGTGGCAGCGGTGCCCGCCACGAGCAAACAGGTCATCGCGATGATGGTGATGGCTCTCGTCAAACAGTGCTCCCTACCCCCCGCCCAGGCGCAGCCAAATCGGGGCGAAAACTGAACGCCAATTGAGGCTTAACCGTGCCAGCGGCACACGAAAATTGTATGAAAAACGAGCCGGAACTGCCGAGAATCAGGCCGCGGCGGCAAGATCATAGGCAGCCTGGATGTCGGTGACAATATCGGAGGCTTCCCAGAGCGCGCGCGGATCGACCGCCTGCAGGCTGATGGTCCAGTTACCGCCCCTGGAGGTACGGGGCACGCTGACGATGTCGAACTGCACGTTGCGGCACAGCGGATGGCGGGCAAGCGCGTAGCCCACCCGGTCCTTGATCTCTGCGAGCGTTGCCGGGGTCTTTGCAAACAGCCTCTCAAAATCCATCGCGCATCCCTTCCAAATCCGCCTGCCGGCGCGGCCTCCACCCTGGGTGAACGACCCTGGCCGGATTGTTGGATGGGATGGTTAATGGCGGGTTACGCCGGAGGACCGGACCGCGAAAATCAACTCACGACCCGCTTGCGTGGCCGCCGCGATATTCCGCGATGGTGCGCGCCACGCGATCGTCGACCGCAAGCACCTTGGTAACGCCGAGGTGGAATGCCTCGCGCTCTAGGTCGGCGGAAAGAATTCCGGCCACTCCGCGCGCCATCTTTCCGCGAGCAGCAGAAAATCTTTCGGCCCGATCTCGTGACACTCGGCATCGGCGGCCGGCTGAACCCAGGCTTGAGCGCTCTTCATGAACATATGCGCTACCGGGACCAACCAGGTCGTGTCATCGAGCGTGCCGGCGCGCAGGTTGACGATTTCCTCACGCCCCGTCCGGTCGCCATAAAGTCGGCCGCCGCAATCGTTGCAGAACCAGGATATGACCGGAACGCCCGTCGGCGAAATGTGGTGCCATGGCTTCGGCCGGCCCTGCAGAACATGAAAATCCTTCGCCCATACCGGCATGTTCAGCGCAAACGCGCTGCCCGACGCGGTCTGACAATTCGTGCAGTTGCAGGTGTAAAGCAACAGCGGAAAGGAGGTGATCTCGTAGCGGATCGCGCCGCACGAGCAGCCGCCGGTTAAAGGAAGCGAAGGCCGGTCCGCGCTCATGATCAGCCCCGCTACGAGATCGATGCAGTTCGGCGACCGTCAGCCCGTCGCCGCCAGCGCCGGTCCGGGCACGTTGGGAAGCTCGATGTCGACTTCGAGCGTCGAAACATTTTTTCCCCTATCCATCCTGACAATAACCTTGTCCGGATCGAGCGTAACATGGCGCGAGACCGCGGCAAGAATTTCCTCCCGCAGCAGCATCAAGAGATCGGGCTGGCCTCGCATGCCGCGTTCATGCGCCAACAAGATCTGTAGCCGTTCCCGCGCGATCGGCGCCGAGGGGGGCGCGGGGGCGGGGGCGGAACGGCTGGAAAAAAGCCGTAAGATGTTCATGCCGCCCTCCTTCCTCGAAACAGATTCATCAGCCCCGAGCGCTCGGCAGGAACCGTCATGGCGATCGTTTCGCCCATCAGGCGCTTTGTGGCATCGACGTAGGCGCGGGCCGGCGAGCTCGCGGGATTGTTCAGCGTGACCGGCGATCCGACATTGGAGGCGCGCAAGACATCTTGGCTCTCGGGAATGATGCCGAGCAGCGGGGTCGCCAGGATTTCCATCACGTCGTTGATCGACAGCATCTCGCCGCGCGCGGCGCGGGCGGGGTCGTAGCGGGTGATCAGGACATGTTTCTCGACCCGCTCTCCCTTCTCGGCCCTCACGGTTTTTGCATCGAGCATCCCGATGATGCGGTCGGAATCGCGCACCGAAGAGACCTCGGGGTTGGTGACGATGATGGCCTCGTCGGCAAAGCGCATCGCAAGCGTCGCGCCTCGCTCGATTCCGGCCGGGCTGTCGCAGAGAATCCAGTCATGGCTTGTTCGCAATTCGTCAAGGACACGTCCGACACCCTCCTCGGTCAGCGCATCCTTGTCCCTGGTTTGGGAGGCCGGCAACAGGCAAAGATTTTCGAGCCGCTTGTCGCGGATCAACGCTTGCGGGAGCTTTGCAACGCCCTGCACCACGTTGATGAGGTCGAACACAACCCGTCGTTCGGCGCCCATGATGAGGTCGAGGTTGCGCAAGCCGACGTCGAAATCGACCACGACGACCCTCTGACCGATCTGCGCAAGCGCTACACCGATCGCGGCCGTGGAAGTCGTCTTTCCGACTCCTCCCTTGCCCGACGTCACAACCAGCACTTTGGCCATTTCTTACCTCCTCTATCCGTTGGTTCAGTTGAGCGGTGTGATCCGCATGATGTCGCCTTCAAGCCAAGCCTGCGCCGGCCGATTGCGTAAACCTTCGTCCAAATCTTCCGCAGTCCGGTAATAACCGTCGATCGCCAGAAGCTCGGCCTCGATCTTCTGGCAATAGATCCGCGCCGACGAATTGCCGCTGACGCCCGCCATCGCGCGGCCGCGCAGCGTTCCGTAAATGTGGATGGAGCCACCGGCGACGATCTCAGCGCCGGAGGCGACCGTTCCCAGCACCGTGACGTCGCCGTCGGGAAAGATAATCGACTGACCGGAGCGGACCGGGCTGTCGAGCAGCAGCGATGTCGACGGCGGTTTGACTTCGGGCTTTTCCGGCTCGACCTGCTGGATCGCGCAGTGTCGTCCGCCAGTCAGAAGCGGCGGCATGTTGGAAGTGAGTCGCTCGGATTCCACGCCCTCGATCCCGAGGATGCGGATGCTTCTTTTTTCCAGGCTGAGGACGAGGTGCGCGATCGCCGGCCGGCTGAGGTCGACGGCGGCAAGGTCAAGCACCACAGGCTTGCCGACGAAGTAGCCAGGTGAGCGCTCAAGCGTTGCGTCGATCTCGGCGAGCCATTCGACAATCGGAACGACCGGAGAAAAGACAAACGCAACGTAGGAACGGCCTCGCAGGCGAACCAGTTGGCGTGGGGGCTCGGTATTTACGTCCATGGCGATCAACTCAGCCTTTGTTATTGAATAGTTAAAAGTCGACCGGCACGGTTAATGCCGGGTTAATGGCTGCAAAAAAAGCGTCAGGAACCTCTCGAAGTTTACGATTGGTTAAGGGAAGTTGTTGTCGGACAAAAACTCAACTCAGTTCTGCCGCGATTCGAACTTAATAATGTCGCGCCACGATTCCATCACGTCTTGGTGACGTTCTGCCGTAATTTGGGAGAGCGCCTATCCGCTGCAAAAGCGGATAGTTGCCGGGGACTGGCAATGGGATCAGCTGGGAAGGTGCAGCCTCGAAACCCATCTCGAGGCCCGATGCAGGCCGTATTGGGGGATGTTGGGTCGGCCTCCCGACGTTTTGATTCGAGTTATCCAGCCGATGTTTACGGCTCGATCGGGATGACCGCGGATTTTTCCGTGGCTTACCCAATTTGCTTTGAAGCTTTGTCTAGAGCAGTCACGGGAACCAACTGATAATAGAAAAAGCGTCAGAGGAGTAGCGTATGAGTGCCTTGGAGCAAGACCCGCCCAACCCGAGCGATCCGCTTTACTATGCGCCGCGCCGATTGCGCGAAAGGCTGGAACCGCCTTTAAATTCCGAGCCATCATCAAGTTCGGTGTACCAGCCGCCGCCCCGCTCGCTCGACCCTGAGGTCATGCAAGAGGTCACGGCGCTCGCGCGCGACCATGTGGATCGCCGCAAGGCGTTGTTCGGGGCCGCCGCCATCGGCGTTTCGGCGCTCGCGGCGCTGTTCGTGGTGTTGATGATCCATGCTTCCCAGAAACCGGACGCTGGCGCATCCTTTGCTGCGGCGGTACAGTCGCTGAAAAGCACGCAGCCGCAGCAAGGCGATGGCGGATCGAAGCCGACCCTTTCCGAGTTCCGCGGACTGCTTGCTTCAACCGAGGCCGGCCAGGCCGCTCCGCACGAGCAGTCTGAAAAGCTGCTTCAGCAATTCATGCAATGGCGGCAGAAGGCCGACGCGGTGGAAACACCTCAATAATCCAAACGGCAAACACGGAAACAGCGATGATGCCTGATATCGGGTCCAATATGACCGCCGTTCGGAGTTCGCGATCCCGCTGGATGGCGGCTCTGCTTGGCGCCCTTCTCGTGGGTACCGCGGGTTCAGCAGCCGGCGACAATGCGAATATCGTGCGCGACCTGGCGGGCCGCGTCGGACCCATCATAGGTTCGGCGTTGGGATGCCCGGACATCGCGCGCTCCCGAATTCAGTTTATCTCCGAAAAGTTCCAGGCGGTGATCAGGGAAACCTCGTCCAACGAGGCTGAGCGCGACGACCTTTCGCGACTGCTCGATCGCTATGTCGCCGACGGCCGTAGTGCCGTGACGGTGGGCCGCACCGATTGCAGATCGGCGGAGCGCCAGCTTGCCGATCTCGAACAATCGCTCGCCGGCAAGGCGCCGTCACCCTCGCCGTCGCTGGCCGCCGTGGTCGCGCCGTCGTCGGCCGCAGCCGCCACCGCACCCACCGCGCCGCTGCCGCAGCCAGTTCCCACCTCCACCGCGCGCGGGGTCACCGCCAACGAAATCCGGTTCGGGATCGTGGCGCCATTTTCCGGCCCCGCGAAGGAACTCGGGCGCCAGATGAAGCTCGGCATCGACACCGCGTTCGCCCGGGTCAACGAGGCCGGCGGCGTGGAAGGCAGAATGCTCAAGCTGGTCTCGGCGGACGACGGCTATGAGCCGGCGCGGACGCTCGACGGCATGAAGCAGCTCTACGACAAGGAGCAGGTGTTCGGCTTTATCGGCAATGTCGGCACGCCAACGGCGGCCGTCGCCATCCCCTACGCACTCGAGCGGCGGACATTGTTCTTCGGCGCATTCACAGGGTCCAATATCCTGCGCAACGATCCGCCCGATCGTTATGTCTTCAACTATCGTGCGAGCTATGCCGAGGAAACCGCCGCCGTCGTGCACTATCTGATCAAGCTGCGCCGGCTGCAGCCGAAACAGATCGCGGTGTTCGCCCAGCAGGATTCCTATGGCGACGCGGGCTTTGCCGGCGTCGCCAAGGCGTTTCGTGGGCTCGGCATCAATGACGGCGCCATTTTGCGGCTCAACTACAAGCGCAATACCGTTGACGTCGACGATGCGGTCAATCAGCTGAAAGCCCAGAAGCTCGCGATCAGGGCCGTGGTCATGGTCGCAACCTATCGGGCCGCCGCCAAGTTCATCGAGAAGACGCGAGATCAGTTTCCGGGCATGGTCTATTCGAACGTGTCGTTCGTGGGCTCTACCTCGCTCGCCGAAGAGCTGATGCTGCTTGGATCGCGCTATGCGAGCGGCGTCATCGTGACCCAGGTGGTGCCGGCGGTGGGGGGCTATTCGAGCGCCGTGCTCGAATACAAGAACGCGCTGGCCAAATATTCGCCCGGCGAGTCACCGGATTACGTGTCGCTCGAAGGCTATGTTGCCGCCAACGTCCTGATCCAGGCCCTGAGAAAGACCGGCCCGCAGATCGACACCGAAAGGCTGATCGACGTGCTCGAGAATACGCGCAATCTCGATCTCGGCCTCGGTGCTCCCCTTAGCTTCGGCCGCGCCGAACACCAGGCGTCGCACAAGATCTGGGGAACGGCGATCGACGACAGCGGGCACTACCAGGCGTTGGAGCTGGAATAAGCATCAAGCTCATCGGGCGTAGAGCATGATCCGAAAAAGCATGCCCTCGGGCCACGTCCCGATGGGCGGCTACCGGTTTTCCCTTGGCTAACAAGCGCGAAAACGCGTTTGCGCGGAGATCCTGCTCAAGCAACAGGTTTCGCCCGAAGCGCCGCCTCACAAGGGCGGATCGACGGCCTCGTCGTATTCCTTTTTGAAGCGCCCGATCAGTTCGGCGGCCGGCAAGATCCTGGCCACGCTGCCGACGCCCTGGCCTGAACCCCAGATTTGCTTCCAGGCCTTGGGCTTCGCGCGCTCGCCGGAGGGGTCGGTGCCGAAACTCATCTTCGATGGATCGGAGGTCGGCAGATTGTCCGGGTCCATGCCGGCCGCCATGATCGATGGCTTCAGGTAATTGCCGTGCACGCCGGTGAATAGGTTGGAATAGACGATGTCTTCCGCCGACGAACCGGTGATCATCTGCTTGTAGCCTTCCACCGCATTGGCTTCCCTTGTGGCTATGAAGGCCGAGCCGATATAGGCGAAATCGGCGCCCAGCATCCGCGCCGCGCGGATTGCGCGACCATTGGCGATCGAGCCCGACAGCGCGATCGGCCCATCGAACCACTGCCGCGTCTCCGCAACGAAGGCGAACGGCGATATCACCCCGGCATGGCCGCCCGCACCGGCCGCGACCAGGATCAGGCCGTCGGCACCCTTCTCGATCGCCTTGTGCGCGAATTTCTGGTTGATCACGTCGTGGAAGACGATGCCGCCCCAGCCATGTGCGGCCTGATTGAGTTCTTCGCGGGCGCCGAGCGAGGTGATGATGACAGGCACCTTGTGCTTCTCGCAAAGCGAAAGATCGTGCTCGAGCCGGTTGTTCGAGCGGTGCACGATCTGGTTGACCGCAAACGGCGCCGCTGGCCGATCCGGATGCGCCCTGTCGTGAGCGGCAAGCTCTTCTCTGATCCGCGCCAGCCACTCGTCGAGCAGCGCGGGCGGACGGGCGTTCAGCGCCGGAAACGATCCGACCACGCCCGCCTTGCATTGCGCGATTACGAGATCGGGCACGGAGATGATGAACAGCGGCGCGCCGATCACGGGGATCGACAGACGGCCCTTGAACAAGGCAGGCATGGACATGAACAAGACGATCCTTTGTTCGCGGCGAGCGCGCGAAGCGCCGGGCTAAAGATGCCAGACATCATGCCAAGAACGCAATCACTGAGGCCAAGCAAAGCAGCCCTCCGTTAAGCGGATAAATCTGCCCGCCGCCCGCTCTCGTCGGCTGGACTCGCACAGCATCCGAACCATAGACTGGCCTAAGATCGGCGGACAGCCGGCAGCATCGCGGGAGGCCGATATGGCGCAAACGAAAATCCTTCTACTGGCGTCGATCCTGCTGGGCGTTTGCGTCGGCACAAACCCCGCCGCGGCACAAAAGAAATACGATCCCGGCGTTTCCGATACCGAAATCAAGATCGGCAACATCATGCCCTATAGCGGTCCGCTGTCGGCCTATGCGCTAATCGGGCGGACCCAGGCCGCGTTCTTCAAGAAGCTCAACGACGAGGGCGGCATCAACGGCCGCAAGATCAACTTCATCTCCTATGACGACGCCTTCTCGCCACCCAAGACCGTGGAGCAGGCGCGGAAGCTCGTGGAAAGCGACGAGGTGCTCTTGATCTTCCAGAGCCTGGGCACGCCGACCAACAATGCGATCCAGAAATATCTCGATCTGAAGAAGGTGCCGCAGCTCTTCGTCGCCACCGGCGCGACAAAATTCGGCGACCCAAAGAATTTTCCGTGGACCATGGGCTGGCAGCCGACCTACCAGACGGAGGGGCGGATCTACGCCAAATACATCTTGCAGAACCTGCCGCAGGGCAAGATCGGCGTGCTCTATCAGAACGATGATTCCGGCCGCGACTATCTCAAGGGCCTGAAGGACGGGCTGGGCGCCGAGGCGGCCAAGCGCATGATCGTGGCCGAGTTGCCCTATGATCCGTCGGATCCCACGGTCGACTCCCAGATCGTTTCGCTGAAGACGCTGGGTGCCGATATTTTCTTCGACGAGGCGTCGCCCAAATTTGCCGCGCAAGCGATCCGCAAAGCTGCCGAGATCGGCTGGAAGCCCACGCTGTTCCTCGCCAGCGTCTCGAACTCCGTCGGCTCGGTGCTGAGGCCCGCGGGGCTCGAAAACTCCAAGGGTATCCTGTCGACCAACTACATCAAGGATCCGACCGATCCGGCCTGGAAGGACGATCCCGCGATCAAGGAATGGGCCGCATGGACAAGTATTTTCCGGAAGGCGACAAGACCTCTACCTTCAGCGTCTACGGCTATGCGACCGCCCAGACCATGGTCCAGGTGCTCAAGCAATGCGGCGACGAGCTGACGCGCGAGAACATCATGAAGCAGGCGGCCAATCTCAAGGATTTCGAGCTCGGGCTGCTGTTGCCCGGCATCAGGATCAACACCGGCCCGACCGACTATTTCCCGATCGAGCAGATGCAGATGACGCGGTTCAACGGCGAACATGGCGAGCTGTTCGGCGCTCCCATCAGCGCCGAGCTGGCGACGCAATAGCGAACGATATCGGCAGGACCTGGCGGCCAGTTCCGATTGAATCGGAACGGAGGCTCTGTTTCTTGTTTGACGCGTTTTTTTCACGCGAACCGGTATCCACCCCGGATCATGTCCGGGGCAGGCTTTCGCTGGAAAACGCTCTAGCGGCAGCCGCTACTGACACATCGCGCGGGTGACGAAATTGTCGGTCCGGCAGTCATCCGGCTTTCGCGTTCGGCCGGGAATAAACACTTTCGGCGAACAGGTCTCCGCAGAATCCATGTTGAGGCTCTTGCCCTCTTTGTAGCCCTTGCCCTGGCAAAGCTTGTCGGCGGCAACCTTGCAGTCGGGGGCGCCGTTGGCCGCAACCGGACAGACCGAGCGTCCCGATACCATGGTGGATGGCTTGGCCAGGCTCGACAGGCTTTCGCCTGCATCCTTGGCGCGCGCGTTGAAATCGTCGATCGTCTCGCCGGGGCTCTTCATTTTCGGCAGGATCGACAGCGATTTCTCGAACAGCTTGCCCATTTCATTCATGAGGCCCGAATTCTCGTCGTGGGCCGGCGGCGGTGGCGGCGCGGGTTCGCTCGGCTGCGGCGCGGCCTGTTGTGGCGGCCCCCGGACGCCGAGCGCGGGCGCGGCTGACGTCCCTTGCGTCCCCTGCAACCAGGCGGCGCTTGCGGCAATCATAATCATCGACAACGCCGCGCCTGCGGTCGCGACAGGCGTCCTGGACCGCGCAAAAAGGCTGCAGGATCGAGCAATCATGACATCGAGCGTAACCCGAAGCCGCCGGCCGGCAAAGCACTTCAAGGCCGGCTTCAGATCATTCGAAACGCGACGACAAATCCAAGCACGAGAGCGATGACGAGCACCGCCACCCACAAGCCGAGGCGTTTCTCTACCTCGGCGCGGATCGTGTCGCCGTAACGGTTGAGCAGGACGGCGACGGCGAAGAACCGGCCGCCACGGGCGATAATCGAACACATCACGAACAGCCAGATATTGTAGCCGGCAAAGCCCGAAGTGATGGTCACGAGCTTGTAGGGGATCGGCGTCAGACCTTTGCCAATAATGATCCATGCGCCCCATTCGGCATAACCGGCGCGGAAGGCCTCGACCTTGTCGCCAAGGCCATAGAGATTGATTAGCCAATGCCCTACCGAGTCATAGAGCACCGCGCCGATCGCGTAGCCGAGCACGCCGCCTGCGACCGAAGCGGCGGTGCACAGCGTCGCAAACAGCCATGCCCGCTTGGGCCGCGCGAGCGACATCGGAAGCAGCATGATATCTGGAGGCACCGGAAAGAATGAGCTTTCGGCGAAGGAGACCGCTCCCAGCACCCAAAGCGCGTAAGGCTTGTCGGCAGCCGCGACACACCAGTCATAAATCCGTCTCAGCATGGCGCGATCAACCACCATGTGACGGATTTGTCCATGCCCGCAATAAGCGGAGGCTTGGGAAGTCTTAGTGGCGCTTGCGCAGACCGCGGCCGTCGAGCGCGACAATTGGTCGCCGTGGGGGTGCGGCTTTTGGCAGCAGCTTGACGGTCGATTTCGGCAGTTTCTCGGCGATTCCGAGCAGGTGCTCGCGCCGCTCCATCTCGCGCCAGACGTCATCGGGCCGCACGCCGGCCGACGCCCACAAGACGGTGAGATTGTAGAGCAGATCGGCGCTTTCGCGGACCACCGCCTGGGCGTCGCCATTGACGGCGTCGATCACGACCTCGATGGCTTCTTCGGCAAGCTTCTTGGCCATCTGGGATGGGCCACGCTGAAACAGCCGGGCGGTACGCGACGTAGCCGGATCGAGATCCTTGGCCGCGAGCACCGCCAGATAAAGCCGCTCAAGCAAATCATTCATAATCACACAAACTAATCCAAACCGATGCCCCGCGTGTTAACGGCAACATTAAAAGGAAGAAATCCGCCGGCCGCGGTGACCGGCGGATTAATTCAATCCGGAAATTTGCGCACTTACCAGTTAGCGATCGGATGGCCGTTCACGTAGGGTGTGTCCATCCCATAGTGATTGGGGCCATAAGCCGGGTCGCCATAGTACACGGGGCCGCCGCCGTACGCCGGACCTCCGTAATAGACCGGACCACCGCCGTAATAATCGTCATAATAGGCCCGCCGGTTTTGGGCCGCTGCGAACGCAAGACCAGTGCCGACAATACCGGCAAAGGCCGCTGCGGCAGCACCACCGCCGCCGCCCGGGAAGCCCCTGCGACGCGCGCTGATGTCTGTGGCCCCGCTGGTCCCGGAGGCCGCGGGAAGGCCCTTTCCTGCGCGCGCGGAGCCCGCCTGAGCCAGCGACGGCTCGATCGCCGTCAGCGCCAGTGCTGCGACGCTCACCATGGCCGCGGTTCGGCCAATCGACGAAAACACACCTTTTCGGGCAAACATCGTAGTATCCTCGGGTGGTAACGAGCCTCTCGGCCTCTGGTACCTAACCCCAATACGCATGTTGGGTTCCCTTGCCTGAATGCAAGCTAGTGTCCCGAATCCGAAGCCCGATCGATGTCGCAATCGTGACCCCGAAATCCGGATGTTCGGCACTGATGGACCGTTCATGCTTGATGCGCCACAATGCGCCTGCCGAAGGCACCAGGCGTCACACAATCAGAAACGACCGCATGGGCATCTCTATGCCAGTCCGGTCCCGGCATAGTCAGATGCGTATAGCTAAGACCACTGCTGCAAGGTGCATGTTGGCCTTATTGTCGGGCCCGATGGCGCTGACGTGTGTTGGCGCGGCAAACGGCCAAGCGGCCGACGAAGCCAGGCAACCGGTCGCGATCCAGTTCTCCTACGACCGTCCGCTCGAATCCAGCATGGCTCCTTTTGTGGTGGCGCAGGACCACGGCCTCTTCAGCGCGGAGGGGCTCGCGGTCGGTACCAATATCGCCAACGGATCGCCGGAAGCGATCGCGCGCGTCGCCTCGGGTGCCAGCGATCTCGCGATGGTCGACATCAACGAGCTGATCCGTTTTCGCGACCAGGCCAATGCGCCGCCGGTCAAGGCGGTGTTCGTGTTGTTCAACGAGTCGCCCTACGCGTTCGTCGCCCGCAAGAGCCGGGGCATCCGCGCGCTCTCCGACCTCGAAGGCAAGACGATCGGCGTCGCCGACAGCGATTTCTCGATCCGGATGTGGCCGGCCTTGGCGCGGCAGAACGGAATCAAGATCGCGAACGTGAAACTGAACAGGATAAGCGCGGCGGTGCGCGAGCCGATCCTATCGGCCGGACAGGTCGACGCGGTCGCAGGCTTCTCCTATCTGGCCGCGGTCAATCTGCGCGATCGTGGCGTACCGGCGAGCGACCTTACGGTGCTGCGATATGCCGACCATGGCTGCGAGGCCTATGGCTTTGCCGTGATCGTCAATCCAGCGCTCGCAGCCGCCAAGCCCGAGGCGATCAAGGGCTTTGTCCGCGCGGTGATCGCCGGCACGCATCTCACCATCAAGGATCCGGAGCGCGCGGTGGACGAGGTCGTGAGCCGGATGGACGGCGGGACGCGCGATCTCGAACTGGAGCGGCTCGCCGCCGTGGTTTCCGACAACATCCTGACCGGCGAGGTCAAGCGCAATGGGCTCGGCGGCGTCGACCCTGCCCGCCTCGAGCGCTCGATCGACCAGATCGGCGAGGAGCACAAATTCAGGAAGCGGCCGGCAGCGGCGGACATTTTCGACAATTCCTTCCTGCCTCCCGTCGCCGGCCGGCTGATGAATTAGGGCATGATCAGTGAGCAGCGGTTTTGCGTCCGATCGCGCGCCAAATTATTTAAATCGGCCTGTATCTCTGCTGCGATCCCTGATTAGAATGGGCCTTGCGACACCTTTCAGCTGCGCCGGCCCCTCAACGCATGTCCCTGCTTCGCCTCTATACCCGCGTGCTCGAGCTGCTCGGCAGAGAGGCGCGGCTAGGCTGGATTCTTGCCGGCGCTAACCTGCTTTTGGCCGGGGCGCAATTCGCCGAACCGGTCCTGTTCGGCCGCATCGTCGATGTGCTGTCCGGTAAGCAATCGACGGGCTTCTTGGCGTCGTCGTCGCCCTGGCCGCTGTTGCTGGCCTGGGTCGCGTTCGGCCTGTTCACCGTTGGCTGCAGCGCAGCGGTCGCGTTGCATGCCGACCGGCTGGCGCACCGCCAGCGCCAGGCGGTCTTGACGAGCTATTTCGAGCACATCATGCAGCTGCCGCTGATCTTCCACACCAGCACCCATTCCGGCCGGCTGATGAAGGTGATGCTCAACGGCACCAACTCCTTGTGGCGGCTGTGGCTCGGATTCTTCCGCGAGCATTTCGCCGCGATCATGTCGGTGGTCGTGCTGCTGCCGCTGTCGCTCTACATCAACTGGCGGCTGGCGATCCTGCTGTTCCTGCTGTGCGTGGTGTTCACAGTGCTGACCACGCTGGTGGTGCGCAAGACCTATGGCATGCAGAGCGAGGTCGAGGAGCATTACAGCGATCTCTCCGCGCGCGCTTCCGACGCGCTCGGCAATGTGGCGCTGGTGCAAAGTTTTGTGCGGATCGACGCCGAGGTGCAGGGCCTGCGTTTCGTCGCCGACAATCTCCTGGCCGTACAGATGCCGGTGTTGTCGTGGTGGGCGCTCGTCACCGTTATCACGCGTGCTTCCACCACGATCACCGTGCTCGCGATCTTCACTGTCGGCATCGCGCTGCACGGGCAGGGCTTAACCTCGGTCGGCGAAATCGTGATGTTCGTCGCTTTCGCCACCATGCTGATCCAGAAACTCGAGCAGGTCGTCGGCTTCATCAACAGTGTCTTCATGGAAGCACCGCGCCTGCAGGAATTCTTCAACGTGCTGGATGCGGTGCCTGCGGTCCGCGACCGCCCCGACGCGATCGATACCGGGCGGCTCGCAGGGCTGGTCGAATTCAACGACGTCTCGTTCTCCTATGACGGCAAGCGCCCGGCGGTCGAAGACCTGTCCTTCAGCGCGCTGCCCGGCCAGACCATCGCGCTGGTCGGACCGACCGGCGCCGGCAAATCGACCGCGATCGCGCTGTTGCATCGCGCGTTCGACCCGCAGTCCGGCTTCATCAAGATTGACGGTATGGATGTGCGCGGGCTCAAACTGACGGCGCTACGGCGGAACATCGGCGTGGTGTTTCAGGAGGCGCTATTGTTCAACCGCTCGATCGCAAGCAACCTGCGCGTCGGCAAGCCCGATGCCTCCGACGAGGAGCTGCGGGTCGCAGCCGCCCGCGCGCAGGCGCTGGAATTCATCGAGCGCAGCGAGCATAAATTCGAGACCCAGGCGGGCGAACGCGGACGGATGCTGTCCGGCGGCGAACGCCAGCGGCTGTCGATCGCCCGCGCGTTATTGAAGGATCCGCCGATCCTGATCCTCGACGAGGCGACCAGCGCGCTCGACGCGGTCACCGAGGCGAAAGTCAACGCCGCGCTCGACGAGGTAATGAAGGGGCGCACCACATTCGTGATCGCCCACCGGCTCTCGACCATTCGCAACGCCACGCGCATCCTGGTGTTCGACGCCGGTCGCGTGATCGAAAGCGGAACTTTCGATGAGCTGGTGGCCAAGGGCGGCCGGTTCGCGGAACTCGCTCGCGCGCAATTCATGGTGCACGCAGGCGCGCAAGCGCCCGCTTTCCGAAGTTCGCATACGCCAGCAGCGCCGTGAGGACGAACTTCAGGAAGCGAAGTCACTTGCAAATTCGCAAATTCATAATTCCGGAGCCGCTGCCTGCGGCGCGAACGCCGATGTCAAGACTTAGGTTCGCCGAATTCAGCCCATTTCGTTGCTCAATTAATCGCGGGAAACCTCTGTTCTGGACCGGCAAGCCGGTATAGGTTTGCAGCCGCCGTAACCGACGGCGCCGGACACGCTTGAAACCCGAACTTCACATGTCAGGACCTCCTTTTTCAAAGGCGGGTCTCAGAGGACCGGAACCGGATAGTGCATTTTCTTCCCCCATTGCGTGGCAAGTCGCCGTTGAACTGGATCGTTGTTGTCGTGGCGCTCGCGGCTATCGCGCCGCAACTCGCGCATGCGGAAGCGCGATTGGTGATCGAAGCCGATAGCGGCAGGGTGCTAGAGGCCGAGAACGCCACGGTGCCGTGGTATCCGGCTTCGGTTACCAAGCTGATGACGGCCTACGTCACGCTCAAGGCCATCAAGGATGGCAAGATCACGCTCGATACGCTTTTCACGGTATCGCCGGTCGCCGCCTCGCAATCGCCATCGAAGATGGGTTTTCGGCCCGGCACGCAAGTTACCGTCGATAACGCGCTCAAGATGATGCTGGTGAAATCGGCCAACGATATGGCCGTGGTGCTCGCCGAAGGCGTCGGCGGCTCGGTCGACGGTTTTTCTGCCCAGATGAACCAAGCCGCGCAAAAACTCGGCATGACGCAGACCAGCTACGTCAACCCGAACGGGCTGCCGGCGGACGGCCAGATCACCTCGGCGCGCGATCTTGCGATTCTGGCGCGCGCCATCATTCACGACCTGCCGGAATACGAATATTTCGTGCACATCCCCTCGATCCGCTATGGACGCAAGATCACACAGAACTTCAACCGGCTGATCGGGCGCTATCCGGGCGCCGACGGCTTCAAAACCGGCTTCATCTGCGCATCCGGCTACAATCTGGTGGCGTCCGCTACCCGCGACGGAAAGCGGCTGATCGCGGTGGTGCTAGGGGCCTCCTCCGGCACCATGCGCGCGGTGAGGGCTGCACAGCTGTTGGATCGCGGCTTTGCCAATAACGGGCTGGCATGGCTGCGGCCTTCGCTCGGCATCGTCAACAATCTGGTGCCGATCGATGCTTCGCCGCCGAACCTGCGCGACGAGATGTGTGGCGGCAGGCACCACAAGCCCGCCAGCGATGAGGACGATGCAGGCATCGTCGCCAGCAACGCCGGGACATCCAACAGCGGGGAGACCGGCGTGACCTTCTTCGCCGCCGGGCTGCAGGCACCGCTGCCGAAGCCATCGGAATGGCTGGCCGCGTCGCCCGCGCCGTCCGAGCCGATCCCGGTCTATACCGGTCCGACCAAGAGCGGCGCCGCATTAATCGCCGCGGTCGCGAGCAACTCCGAAAAGCAGACGACGAGGCGCGGCAAGAGGTCGCGCGTCGCGGCGAAAAGGCCGGATGCTTCGGCCGAGGCAAAATCCGATGCAAGACCTCCGGTCAGGCACGCCAACGGAAGGCCGGACGCCAAGCCCGCGGCAGCGACCGAGGCAAAGCCGGCAAAGCCCAAGACCGCGGCAAAGCCTTCCAAGCCCAAGAGCACCAGCGGCGAGACCAAACCGGCTGGTTAACAGGCTTTCCCACCCATTATGAAGGCGGCTTCGGGCCGGTTGGTGCCCGCTTTCCGTTTGTCATGCATGGCAGCGCCGGCTTGCCATGGGCGGCTTGCTTGCTCAATACTGCCCTAAACAAGACGTCCCGTCCTGATGAGCGGGGCAAATCGAACGGAGGGGAAGTACCATGGAGCGAATCTGGCTCAAGCAATATCCGGCCGGCGTGCCCACCGATATCGACGTCACCCAGTACTCATCGCTCGTCGAGCTGCTGGAAGAAAGCTTTGCGAAGTTCCGTGACCGCAAGGCTTTCATCTGCATGGACAAATCGATCAGCTACGGCGACCTCGACGAAATGTCCACCGCGCTTGCCGCTTATCTGCAAAGCAAGGGCCTGCAGAAGGGCGCGCGGGTCGCGCTGATGATGCCGAACGTCCTGCAATATCCGATATCGACCGCCGCGGTGCTGCGCGCGGGCTATACGGTGGTGAACGTCAACCCGCTCTACACCCCGCGCGAGCTCGAGCATCAGCTCAAGGATTCCGGCGCCGAGGCGATCGTCGTGCTGGAGAATTTCGCGACCACCGTGCAGCAGGTGATGGGCAAGACCTCGCTCAAGCACGTCATCGTCGGCAGCATGGGCGACCTGCTTGGCCTCAAGGGCGTGATCGTCAATCTGGTGGTGCGGCGGGTGAAGAAGATGGTGCCGGCCTATTCGATACCGCGCGCCATAAGCTTCAACGATGCGATTGCCGCCGGCCGCAACATGAAGCTCGACAAGCCGAAGCTTGTGCCCGACGACGTCGCCTTCCTGCAATATACCGGCGGCACCACCGGCGTCTCCAAAGGCGCGACGCTGCTCCACCGCAACATCGTCGCCAATGTGCTGCAGAACGACGCCTGGCTGCAGCCGGCAATGGCGCTGCCCCCGCATGTCGATCAGCTCTTCATCGTCTGCGCGCTGCCGCTCTACCACATTTTTGCGCTGACGGCTTGCTACCTGCTGGCGGTGCGCGCCGGCGGTGTCAATCTTCTGATCCCCAATCCGCGCGACATGGCAGGCTTCGTCAAGGAGCTGTCGAAATACCAGGTCAACAGCTTCCCGGCGGTCAACACGCTCTATAACGGCCTGCTGCACACGCCCGGTTTCGACAAGATCGATTTCTCCAAGCTCAAGATTTCGAACGGCGGCGGCATGGCGACGCAGAAACCGGTCGCCGAGAGATGGCTGGCGGTGACCGGCTGCCCGCTGTCCGAAGGCTACGGGTTGTCGGAGACCTCGCCGACCCTGACCTGCAACCCGGCAACCGTGAGCGAGTTCTCGGGCACGATCGGCATTCCCGTGCCCTCGACCCATCTCTCGATCCGCGATGATGACGGCAACGAAGTGCCGCTCGGCCAGCCCGGCGAAATCTGTGCCAAGGGCCCGCAGGTGATGGCCGGCTACTGGAACAGGCCGGACGAAACCGCGCAGGTGATGACCCCGGACGGCTATTTCCGCACCGGCGACATCGGCGTGATGGACGAGAGAGGCTACACCAAGATCGTCGACCGCAAGAAGGACATGATCCTGGTGTCGGGCTTCAACGTCTACCCGAACGAGATCGAGGAAGTGATCGCAAGCCATCGCGGCGTGCTCGAATGCGCCGTGATCGGCGTGCGGGATGCCAAATCCGGCGAGGCGGTCAAGGCCTTCATCGTCAGGAAGGACCCGAGCCTCACCGCCGAGGAGGTGATCAAGTTCTGCGGCACGCAGCTTACCGCCTACAAGGTGCCGAAGCAGATCGAGTTCAGGACCGACCTGCCGAAGACCAATGTCGGCAAGATCCTGCGCCGCGAATTGCGCGACGAGAAGAAGGCGGCGGCCTGACCGGGCCGCCCCGTCATGGGGAAGAGCAATTCCCACTCAGTCATTCCGGGATGGTCCGCAGCACCAGACCCGGAATCTCGAGATTCCGGGTTCGCTTCGCGCCCCCGGAATGACGGCTACCCCATCAAACGATGGTGAAGTGGTTTCCTCTCCGCGCGAAAATGCTCTAAGAAACTCCAGCTCATCCAAGGAGAATTGACGATGACCATCAAAGTTGGCGACAAGCTGCCGGAGGCAAAGTTTCGCGTGCTGACCGCGGAAGGTCTGCAGGTCAGGACCACCGACGACATCTTCAAGGGCAAGAAGGTCGCGCTGTTCGCGGTGCCCGGCGCCTATACCGGCACCTGCCACAAGATGCACCTGCCGAGCATTTTCCTCAACGCCTACGCCATCAAGGACAAGGGCGTGAACACCATCGCCATCGTCTCGGTCAACGATGCCTTCGTCATGAACGCCTGGAAGCGCGACACCGATCAGCGCGACGAGGCCACCTTCCTCGCCGACGGCAATGCCGAATTCACCAAGGCGATCGGCATGGAGCTCGACGCCTCCGGCAACGGCCTTGGCATCCGCTCCCACCGCTACTCGATGCTGGTCGATGACGGCGTGGTCAAGAAGCTCAACCTTGAGCCGGCGCCCGGCAAGGTCGAGGTTTCCGGCGGCGAGACGCTGCTGGGGCAGCTTTAGTTCTCATGGTCATTCCGGGGCGGTGCGAAAGCACCGAACTACGATGCGCAATTGCGCATCGGAGAATCTCGAGATTCCGGGTCTGGCGCTAACGCGCCATCCCGGAATGACAGGCCTATCCCTTCAACCGCGCCATCGCGACGCCTTCGCGCGCCAACTGATCGGCGCGCTCGTTCTCCTGATGGCCGGCGTGGCCCTTGATCCAGTGCCAGCGCACCTCATGCGGCTTCAGCGCTGCGTCGAGGCGCTGCCATAGCTCGGCATTCTTGACCGGCTTCTTGTCGGCGGTGCGCCAGCCGTTCTTCTTCCAGCCATGAATCCACCCCGTGATGCCCTGACGCACATATTGGCTGTCGGTGGAGAGGTCGACCACGCAGGGCTTTTTCAGCGCCTCCAGGGCCGAGATCGCGGCCATCAGCTCCATGCGGTTGTTGGTGGTGTGCGCCTCGCCGCCCTTCAATTCCTTTTCACGGTCACCGAATTTCAGGATCGCGCCCCAGCCGCCGGGCCCGGGATTTCCCGAGCAGGCGCCGTCGGTGAACACGGTCACATGCGGCCGCTCGCTCACGCGACACATCCGCCATAGCTGAGCCCGTAATCGCGCGCGGTTTTCACGCCCCGCTGGAAGCGCAGCTTGCGGGCATATTCGAGCGGGTCCTTCGGCTTCACCAGCGCGCCCGGTGGCACGTTGAGGAAATCGACCAGCCGCGTCAAAAGGAAGCGAAGTGCTGCGCCGCGCGCGAGCAGCGGCAGCGCGCCCTGCTCGGCCTCGGAGAGCTTGCGCGCGCGGCCATAGGCGTTAAGCAGCGCGCGCGCCTTGGTGACGTTGAAGGAACGATCCGGCTCGAAACACCAGGCATTGAGGCAGATCGCGACGTCGTAGGCGAGGATGTCGTTGCAGGAAAACGGAAAGTCGATCAGCCCCGAAAGCCGGTCGCCGAGGAAAAAGACGTTGTCGGGAAACAGATCGGCATGGATCACGCCGACCGGCAGATCCGAAGGCCAGTGCGCTTCAAGATGCGCAAGTTCGGCCGCGATGAAGTCGCGCAAGCCAATTTGCACGCTGTCGGCGCGCGCAGCTGCGAGGTCGAACAGCGGACGCCAGCCGGCAACCGACAGCGGATTTTTGCGGAAGAGAGGAAAATCCTTGCCCGCGACGTGCATCCTGGCGAGCGCGTCGCCGACGCCCGCGCAGTGCGCCGCGTTCGGCCGCCGCGGCCACATGCCTTCCAGGAAATTGATGATCGCCGCCGGCCTTCCTGCCAAGGTCGAATAGACTTCACCCCTGCGGTTCTTGGCCGGCTGCGGGCAACGAACGCCGCGCTCGGCCAGATACGCCATCAGCGACAAAAAGTAGGGCAGGTCGCCATCCGCCACGCGCTTTTCATAGAGCGTGAGGATGAACGCGCCCGTGCTCGTGTGCATCAGGAAGTTGGAATTCTCGACGCCCTCGGCGATGCCCTTGTAGGACAACAGTTCGCCGATGTCGTAACCCTTGAGGAATTCCACCAGCTCATCAGTGGCGACGTCGGTATAGACCGCCATATTTTTTACGCCGCGTCGGGACGCAGCGAGCGCGGCAGCGGGAAAAACTCGTTCTCTTCCGCGGCCGAGACCGTCTCCACGTGCAATTGGTAGCGCTCGGCGAACGCGCCCATGATCTCTTCGACGATCACTTCCGGGGCGGAAGCGCCCGCGGTGATCCCGAGGCTCTTGATGCCCTCGAAGCGCTTCCAGTCGAGATCGGCGGCGCGTTGAGCCAGGACGGCAATGGGGCAGCCCGCACGCTCGGCGACCTCGCGCAGGCGCTGCGAGTTCGACGAGTTCGGCGCGCCGACCACGATCAGCGCATCAACCACCGGCGCCACCTTCTTCACCGCGAGCTGGCGGTTGGTGGTCGCGTAGCAGATGTCTTCCTTGTGCGGCCCGGAGATGTTCGGAAACCGCTCCTTCAGCATGGCGACGATCTCGGCGGTGTCGTCGATCGACAGCGTGGTCTGGGTCACGAAGGCGAGGTTGTTGGGATCCTTCGGGGTGAAGGTCTTGGCATCCTCATTGGTCTCGATCAGCGTCACCGCGCCGGCCGGCAACTGCCCGAGCGTGCCCACCACTTCCGGATGATGGGAATGGCCGATCAGGAGAATTTCGCGGCCGCGCTTGAAATGGATCGCCGCCTCCCGGTGCACCTTGGTGACCAGCGGGCAGGTCGCGTCCAGCGAAAAGAAATTGCGCGTCTTGGCCTCGGCCGGGACCGATTTCGGAACCCCATGGGCCGAGAACACCACCGGCGCGTCGGTATTGTCGGGGATTTCAGCCAGCTCCTCGACGAAAATCGCGCCCTTGGTCTTCAGGCTGTCCACGACATAACGGTTGTGGACGATCTCGTGGCGGACATAGACCGGCGCGCCATAGATGGCGAGCGCCCGTTCCACGGTATCGATCGCCCGCACCACGCCGGCGCAGAAGCCCCGCGGTGAGCAAAGCACGAGTTTCAGCTCTGGTTTGGCTGCCATGAAGATATCTCGGGACCGAATCACCCCTTTACCGGCGGGCCAGGGAACGGTCGGTTCTGGGTAGGAATTGGAACTGGTTTGCCGCGCTGTCAAGGCACTTTAGCAGGCCATTGCGCCAAAGGCCCTGAACAGCTTATATAGGAGATAATCCCGTCATCGCCGATGACCAAAGACTTCGCCTCCCAAAAAGAGGTGGGCGAAGCACAAACGAGATTTGCCAGGAGAACTGCCATGAGCAATGCACCGCTGATGCCGAAGGCAACTGCCGTGTGGCTGGTCGACAATACCGCGCTGACCTTCGATCAGGTGGCTGATTTCACCAAAATGCACCCCCTCGAAGTGCGCGCGATCGCCGACGGCGACGCCGCCCAGGGCATCAAGGGCATGGACCCGATTTCGACCGGGCAACTGACCCGCGATGAGATCGAAAGGGGCGAAAGCGACCCGAACTACCGCTTAAAACTCGGCGAGAGCAAGGTGATGCTGCCGCCGGCGGCCAAGAAGAAGGGCCCGCGCTACACCCCGGTGTCGCGCCGCCATGAGCGGCCGAGCGCGATCCTGTGGCTGGTGCGCAACCACCCCGAATTGAAGGACGCGCAGATCATGCGCCTGGTCGGCACCACCAAGACCACCATTGCCAGCGTGCGCGACCGCACCCACTGGAACGCCTCGACGCTCACGCCGATGGACCCGGTGACGCTTGGCCTGTGCTCGCAGATCGAGCTCGATTTCGAGGTGCAGCGCGCGGCGAAGGAAAAGCCGGCCGACACCGCTTACGGCGGCGCTACGCTACTGCCGGCCTCCGAGACCACCCGCAAGGAGGTGGAATTCGAACCGACCGAGAAGCAGCGCGAGGATCTCAATGTCGATGCCGTGTTCGCCAAGCTGAAGACGATCGGCGGCAAGAAGCCGGACGAGGAGTAAGCGCGCGCTCAACGCGTACCCGGCGAGTACGTAGTTGACCGGAGATTGCTTTCCGCCGACGCGCGCCCACAATCCGGGGCTGAGTCGCGGCGGAGGGAACGAGGGCCGGATTTTTCATTATATTCGCGTTTGTGCTTGGCGGAGCCGCGCTGCTGTTCAAGCAGGCCGCCGACCAAATCGCCATTGGCACCGGTTGGGCCAACGACGTCTGCTCGACATCAAAATTGTTCTGCCAGCACCCCGAATATCTCGCTTATGCCGGCGGCGTATTGCTGGTCATCGCGGTCGGCTTCAAGCTCGGCAGCATCGCGCGGTAGCGCGAGCGCCTGCGCCGTTCATCCTTTTCTCAGATTCAATTTTCAAACAGCAGCCGCATAACTCACTCCGTCATTGCCGGGCATAGCCGTCCAAAGGACGGCGTGCTTCCGCTCGCCTATGCCCGGCAATCCATCTCCTTCAAAAGCGTTCTTGCGAAGAATGATGGATGCCGGGTCAAGCCCGGGCACGACGAGTATGTGTTTGTGGCGACGTTCTCCAGACACAGCTTCCTCCAGACACAGCTTTGCGATCTCGCGGGTCGATATGCCCGAGGTTTGCCAGAAATTTCCTTACCCTCCCGATCAGAGGGCGCAGGGAAGACCGGGTGCCCAATGCACCCGCAGCCTCGCGTGCAAAAGTAGAAAGCACACGAGTTAGTCACTACAGGTTCACCGGAAACATCCCGACCTTCCCTGCGCAACGGTTTACGGCTTATAGCGCGCTCTCCCCGCTGTCCGGGCTTGCTAGCCACCGTCGCCTGCGCTTCTTATCGCAGACTTGACCCCAGCGTCGCGACGTCAGGACCACACGCCTTTGCCGTCCGCAGGATAGCGCCTTCGTCTTTGGCGCCGCCCGCGTCCACCGCATCCCGCCCCGCGTTTCGTGACGATCGCGAGCCGCCCCTCTGGTGGGAGGAGACCAAATCACACTACTGCTGTTTCTACCAAGCCGTCAGGCAAAATTCCGAAAATCGGAACGCTTGATTGCTGGCGGGATAGCCGATGCCTCAAACTGGAACAGAAGACGCCTTAAGGTTGAAGGCCGTTTACCTGTCCGCGCCGATCCACCTTCGCCGCTTCAGAGCTTTGGTTCTGATAGAATCAGAACCAAAGCTATAGTTTCTTTTTTTTACGCGTTTTCTTCACGCGAACCGGGTACCCACTTCGCTCGAAAACGCTTCTCAAAGAAACACCTCGGGCGGCACGCCGAGCAGGATCTGCCCGACCTGTTCGAAATGGGCGTTGCGTGCCTGGATCTGCTGGGAGAGCGTGTGCATGTCGCGGAAGCGGCGCTCGAACGGGCTGCCCGGGAAGATCGCGTCGACGCCGGCTGCCTTGTAGGCGAAGTCCGCCACCTCGGCCGCGCCCTGGATCGCGTTGGTGCAGGCAAGCCGCACGTGGGCCCGATCGGCTACCTCGATCGGCGCCACTTCGTCAGCCTGCGCGTAGATCGTAGTCAGCGTCTCGATCAGGTAGGCGCGGGCCGAGCCGAGCCGCGCCTGCGCGCGCGCCACGTCGGCCTGCACCACCGCGTTGTCAGCGAGCCGGGCGAGGCCCCGCGGCGCCTTGCGGGACGCAAGCGCAATGAACTCGGACAGCATCGCGCGTGCGATGCCGAATGCCACGGCAGCGACCCCGGTCGCGTAGAGGCACTGCATGGTAAAGGCATAGAGCGGGCCGCGCTCGCGGCGCAGCGTCGGGTCTTCGCGCGTAGAGCTGAACGCCTCGGACACGAATACATCGTCGACGCGATAGGAGTCCGACGCCGTGCCGCGCAGCCCGATCGTCTGCCAGGTGTCGAGCAGGGTCGCCTCACCAGCCGGAAACAGCAGCGTGCGGACCGCGGGCCGGCCGAAGCGGTTGAGCCGCAGCCGGCCGTCGGCTTCAAGCACATGGCAGTGCGCGCCCATCCAGCGGGCCTGCCGGCAGCCGCTGGCAAAATCCCACTTGCCGGTCAGGCGATAGCCGCCGTCAACCGCGCTCGCGCGCGAAGCGTTTGGCGGTCCCCAGGCCACGATGCTGCGCGGATCGGCGAAGATGGCCTGATTGACCGCAGGCTCCAGATAGGCGGCGATCAGGGAAGAACTGTTGGCGACGAATACGTTCCACGCGGTCGAGGCGTCGTGCGCGGCGAGCTCTTCGATCGCCGCCACGTAAACCGCAGGCTCCGTCGCGTCGCCGCCGGCCGAGCGCGGCAGCAGCATGCGGAACAGGTGCAACTCATGGAGCCGCTTCAACAATGCCTCGGGGATGCGCCGCGTGCGCTCGATCTCGTCGGCGCTAGCAGCAATCTCCGCCCCGAGTTCGCGGGCGCGGGCGAGCGGGTCCGGACGGGTCTGAATGTCCATGCGTCACCTCAGGCTGGCAGGCCCATTGCGGCCGAACGCCCGGGCGCTGTCAACCGTCTCGTCGGCGGATTCAAGTGGTTGATGGACAGGCTTTCGAGGTCGAGCATTCTGCGAGGCGGGGATAAACCGGACATGACGCTGACAGCCCAATTCGGTCAGGAATGACCCGAAGGTGAGGAGATGCCTGAGACAGACCGCACGGGTGTGGAGACGCACCTCAGTGGGCCCCGAATGCTCCCCGGTGCTCTTCTGAAAACACGTGGGCATAGAGGTTAGCTATCCATTGCTTGCCCTCCTGCGTGACCTGCAAATACCGGAGTGCATCGCCGATATAGGGATGGACCGCCTGCCAGAAGAAAGCAGGATACGCTGCTCTTAGATCATCCGGAGTCTGATATCCGCGCTTCTCGCTCACGCCGGTTTCCTGGAATTCCGCAAACAACGCGGGCGTCTTGCGCAAATAATCAATGTCGGCTAATTGGCCGATCAGGTCCGCGGCACGAAGCAGGCCCGGATAATCCGCCGTGCTGGTATGCTGCTCGTCCTCCGGTACCGGAAACCGCGTGTGTTCGATGTTTGCCTCAATCTCTCGCGTATCGATGTGGATCAAACTTTTGCCGAAGCGCTCGCGGACAAAAAGCTTGGATCGCGTGACGTGATAGGGCGTTAACGATGCATCTGTAGCTCCCGCGGATACCAGCACGAGATCACCGTCTTCGTTACAAATATAATGTCCATTACGGTCGCCCCGGCATACCCCCCGTACATAGCCGATGTCGTGGCATAAGAGCGAAATCATAAAATGGAGCCAATCGCGTGGGGTAACGCCGCCCTCGCTGGTGTGTTTCCCAAGTAAAATCTCCTGGCCGACTGACGTCACCATGATGGTGTGGTTCATGTCGTGGTAGGCCGCGTCACTATTGGCAATATTCTCCAACGCGAGGCGCCCAACAAAACCAATGATGTCCGGATAGGCGGGCTCAAGGATTCCATAGATCTGGCCGTACCTATTTTTAAGCTCCCCGACAAACGCTTGGATGACGATTTGAGTAGGATTGAACATGATTGCCTCCAATCCTCGGATCGCTATTTCCGGTTCGGGCGCAAGTAGCGGCTGGCCGAGAAGCTAACTCGATGTCAGAGGAACATAATCGTATTCACCGATACCTTGTAGAACCAAAAACGTGAGCGATTTGGTGCCACCGTTGGTCACTAGATGAGGTCGCGCTGCCCCAACTACATGGATTTCGCCGGGCTTCAAATTCACTTCCTCTTTCGGGTCCTGCAAGAACAGCCTCATGTGGCCTTCCAAAACGTAAAAAGTATCGGTGATATTGGTGTGGCTGTGCCACGGCACCTTCTGCGTCGGCGAGAGCTGCAACTCCATAATGCGGAAGCCCGGGCGCGCGGCATGCTGAACGCGACGCTCCACTTCGTAAAGATGACTGGCGTCCCGAATTGACTGCCGTTGGCTCATATCGACCTCCCTCAATACCTGCGGAGGCCGCCAGTAAATCCCACGCTGCGGCGGATCGCAATGTGAATAGTGTTCTTCCGCTGTTGGCACCATAAGCGGTCATCGATTGGGATTCAGAGCCGGCCGGCAGTTTCGGCCGCAGAAGAGAAAGCCAACACCTCCGCCAATCAGCGAGGTGCCAGCAGAGCCTCATCTGACCAAGGCTCAGTCTCGCCTCGGTGAGCGCGACATCGGCTGTGGGCGTTGTGAAAGCAGAAATAGATTTGCTGAAGTTTCGATCGAATATTGATTTGGCGCAAAGCGCACGACGGCCGACCATGCCACACGTAAAAATGGAGTGTCGCTGAATGACGCTTTTTATCACTCATCCCGCTTGCCATGAGCACCATACCCCGCCGGACCATCCCGAACGTCCGGACCGGCTACGCGCGATCGAGCAGGTGCTCGAGCACGAGAAATTCACATACCTCCAGCGCGAGCAATGCCTACGGGCAGAGTTAGAAATCGTTGCCCTATGCCATCCGTGGGAATACATCGAGCGGATTCGCAGGGCGGTACCCCAGATCGGGCTGGTACAGCTCGACGATGACACGGTGCTGTCCGCCGGTAGTTTCGAGGCATCTTTGCATGCCGCGGGTGGCGCAATCCATGCGGTGGATGAGGTCATGTCTGGAAAGGCGAAAAACGCGTTCGTCGCGATCCGCCCGGCCGGTCATCACGCAGAAGCCGCCACTGCCATGGGTTTTTGTATTTTCAACAATGCAGCCATTGCGGTCCGTCATGCGCAGCAACGCTATGGCGCCGAGCGCGTGGCGATTGTCGATTTCGATGCCCATCACGGCAATGGCTCCCAGCAAATCTTCTGGAGCGATCGGACGGTGATGTATTGCTCGAACTCACGAGATGCCACTCTTTCCAGGTACCGGCGCGATGTCTGAGCGCGGCGAGTACGACAACGTCGTCAACGCGCCGCTGCGAGCCGGCGACTGGGGCGAAACGTTTCGCGAAGCGCTCGACATCGCGATTCTTCCCAGACTTCAAAAATTCGCGCCTGACCTTATCGTCATCTCAGCTGGTTTCGACGCACACAGGCTAGACCCGCTGGCAAACCTCAATCTCTCGGAGGCGGACTTCGGCTGGGCGACCCGCAAGATTATGGAGATCGCTGATCTGAGATCAGCGGGCAAGGTAATTTCAGTGCTCGAAGGCGGCTATGCCCTCCAGAGCCTGGCTCGCTCGGTCGCAGCGCACGTCACCGCGCTGATGGAATCGTGAATTCGTCTCTACTACTGCGTGTCAGTACGTCTCAAACTCTCCCGTTAACAGGTGACATTCGAAATCGGGATAGGGGGGAGCCTCGCGGCTCCTCCCCTCCCACACCACCGGACACACGGGCCCGTATCCGGCGGTTCAGCGGATTATGCGGATTGCGTTGCCGCGACGGAAGCCAAGCCGAGTGAGACAAAGAAGCCGTTTGGCAGAGCAATGGTGAGTGCGGGGCTGTTTGCGAGCCGCCAGGGGCCATGTGGGTTCCCGGCGGTTTGTGCCGCCAGATTCCGGCCGACGCCGCGGCGTCGCAGCTCGGCAAAGCGAGCGGGTCCATACTTCCATTGCTTCCAGGCGATGGCGCGCAACCGCCGCCTGATCCACTCGTCAAGTTTGCGCAACACCGACGGAGTTTGGCAGGAGCCGAAGTAGCCGCGCCATCCGATTAGATAGACTGACAGCTCCTTGACAATCTGCGCGAGGCTTCGACCGCGCGTGCGTCGCGTCAGCTCCCGCACCCTCGCCTTGAAGCGGGTGAGCGCCTGCGGCGCAATGCGACGCCGCTTGTCCAAGACATCCAGCATCAGGTTCGACAACAGCGGCGAGAGCGGACCGCCTTGCGGCGTACCCTCCTCCGTCGGACTGACCAACCCTGCCTCCATCACACCCGCGTTCAAGAATCCGCGGATCAGCTTCAGGAGACGCTTGTCAGCAACCCGCTTGGCAACCAGCCCCATCAGGATGTCGTGGTTGACCCGCTCGAAGAACTTCTCCAGGTCGATGTCCACGACGACGGCGTGCCCGGACGCGATATACGCCTGCGCCCGTTCCACCGCCTGATGTGCCGAGCGCCCCGGCCGAAAGCCAAAGCTCGTCTCGGAGAACGTTCCGTCCCAGTCCGCCTGCAGCACCTGCATCACCGCCTGCTGGATGAAGCGGTCGAGCACCGTCGGGATGCCGAGCGGCCGCAGGCCGCCTGATGCCTTCGGTATCTCCACCCGCCGCACCGGCTGTGGCTTGTAGGTGCCGTCAAGTAACCGGGCTCGGATCGTGGGCCAGTGCTCCTTCAGGTAGCCCGGCAGTTCGCCGACGCTCATCCCGTCGACGCCCGCCGTGCCTTTGTTGCGCTTCACTTGCGCCAGCGCTTTCTTCAGGTTCTCACGCTCGACCACTGCTTCCATCGACGGCCCTGCGACCGCCGGGTGTTCAAGACTGGCCTTCGCCGCGCTGGCTTCGGTCTCTCGAACGGCGGCGCTTTGGGCTTCACCCTCCGCTCCGGTGCCCGAGTTCAGCTCGATCTGATTCTTCTGCCGCATGGCTCGCGCGAGATAGACCGCTCTACTAACCACTTCCACTGTTCGGGCCTTCGGCGGCGCGCTGCCGCCTACTTTGCCCTCTGCCGACCTCTGCGCTGCGGTCAGGCCGCCTTGCGACGGCCCTCAGTCCTGTTGCCAAGACACAGCGCAGACCTCCCGAGGTAAGACCGACAACCTTCGCCGCACGCCCGCCGGATTTACCACCCCGACCCTCGATGACCGTGGACTTCGCGATCACATGCTCGCTCGTCCGGTCGGGTAGGCCTCGTTATCCGGTTCTTGTCCATCGGGCCGCGGATTTGCTCCACACTTTCTTCAGACCCCACCTCGCGATGACGCCCTTGCGCTTCGCTAATCCTTCGCCGTCATCAGGCTGGATAGAGGACTTCCACCTCCAAGCTGTCGTTCATACTCGGCACACATGAAAGAGGCCGCCAACTGAGGCGGCCCCTGACCCTCATGGATGTTTCGATTTATCTCGCCCTCTCGGGCTCGAAGCTATTTCCTTGGCCTCTTCTTCGGCCAACAGCTTCCGGATGACGTTCCGCTTCTCCTCGCTCGGCTCCTCTTCAAGGAGCTTTCGGTATCGGCGGATGTTCTCATTGTGAATGAAGCGCTCCACGGGCGGTCTCCCGGCTACTCTTGATTGAGTTTATCACTCATGTGGCCTGTCCGCTACCCGACGCAAGTTTAAAAACCGCCGTTTCCGATTTCAAGGCTACAGAGCTAAGCCGCGCCTATTTCTAGCCGCTCCTAAGCACTTTGCCAGTTTGGCAATTGATGAAATGAACCCCGCCGCAGGAGAGGCATGTCACGGATTCGTAATCGTGATCCGGAGAGGATTCGAACCGTGCCGCACGTTTTGATTGGTTACGGGGCAGGTGAAAACTAGATTTCTCATTTCGCCCATAGGGCGGTCGTCTTCCATGGTGTTTGATCCAGTTCAAAAGTTTTGAACCGAACCATGAACAGCCTATTTAGGACACTCCGGATTTCTACTTAGGACACTGGGGCTTATTGGGAACTTCAGAACCAATATCGGATGTGCCAGTCACCAATTCATTTCCGTCTCGACCAGCTCGCGCCAGCAACGTTATAGGAATTTCATAATTGCGGCGCGATGTTCGATTTCTCGCTGCGGAGCGCCAATGAAGTTGATGTATACTCGGTTAGTTTATACCGCGACCTCGCTTTGGCTGGTTTGCTCTTCAGCCAACGAGCTGTCGCCTAGTGCTAGGCAGGAGTTGAAGCGGTGGCCGATGTTGAATCGAAGCTGCGGCAGGCCGTCACACCGGCGCCAGATGGCGACCCGCTTTTTGGCCCGGTAGCATCGGAGTTGGTGCGCTACCTTGCTTCAATTGCAATGACCGCCATCGCGACGGTCGTGGCTGTCGCTGTCGACAGCAAGGTGGCCATCCCCAACCTATCCCTAGTATTTGTAGTTCCAGTGATCGTTGCGGGCGTTAGCCTCGGCTTGGGTCCGTCACTCTGTTCGGCGATACTTGGCGCTCTAGCCTTCAATTTTTTCCTTACTGAGCCTCGCTACTCGCTGGCCGTCGACGACCCGGCGAACATCTGGGCGATTGGACTGCTGTTTGTCGTCGGTCTCATCGTGAGTACCGTTGCCTTCACCTCCCGTCAGAGGGCGACCGAGGCGGCACTGTTAAGAAGGCAGGCGACTGTGCTGCAAGGCTATAGCAGTGACGTCGTCGCGGCCGATAATACGAACCAGATCGTCTCAATCACTTCCCAAGCTCTTGCAGCACTCTTCCAAGTTCCTGTTGTCGTGATGCTCGTCACGGAGGACAGGGTGGTTTCCCTCGAACAAGTCGGCGACCTAGGACCCGAGGAGGCCGAATTGGATGCGGCCCGATCGTCCTTGGCGACTGGAACAGTAGTTCGCAGCGGCGTTTACCCGAATCTGGCCTCGCGGTTTGACTTTTGGCCTGTGGAGACGGCCGAAGGCCAGAAGGCCGTCATTGGACTTGCATTCGACCCGGACGAACGTCCTTCGGCACCAGATGCGCTAGTCAACATAGTTGTGCGTGTTTTAGCCCTGGTGCTTGACCGTCAACATGTACGACGGCAAACGCATGGTTCTGACGAGTGACAAGAGCACCAATGCGATCTTTGGGGGCGCTGCGTTCCACATAAGTGAGCGCAAGAGAAATACACCCGCCGCGATGTCCGAAATGGGTCCATCGCGACCGAAATCGACCATTCAGGTCACTTCCGCTTGTCCCCCAAAAGGGGAAGCACAAGGCATCGCCATTGGTCCGGTTCGTGCCAAACCCAGACATGCGCACTTGTTTTTCGGTCGGTGGCTGACCGTTCCGAAGCCGACCATCCACAATGCTACAGCGACATTGCAGTGAGGTTGATCCTGAACAGCGGCTTTTGAGCCTCGTCCAATAGCTCAAGGTACCAATCGGAGTCCGGTTTCAGATTGCGAGCGATTCCGCCGACGAGATCAGCGCAAACCTTGACCATTTCTACCCAAGCCGTATCTCGGTCAGTGAAAAAAACAGCTGGTTCGGAAGTGACTGATTGCTCCCCATCAAATATACGAAATGTGTAAAGAGGCACAGAATTACCCAATTCGTTTGCGGCCGTTCTGGACCTGTCACTACAATGGAGCATGGAACAGTTTAGTTCCGTGGACCATGAGACAATTAGCTGCGGCGCTTCGTCCGCACTTTCCACTCTTCACTCAATGCACGATGCAGGGCACACAGGCTATAATTAATGTGCGACCGTCAATTGCAATCGATCAGCAACTTGCTCAAGACTTTGTCTCCTGGGTCCGTCCACAGTTGGACTGGGCGTGGTCAAATTTCAGAGAAGAGCAGAGGTGGCGATTGGCAGCGAACCTTCGTTCAAAAAACGGTTTCCTGGCGTCGTTGCCGGAGGACGAATTCGGACTGATCCGCGCTCATCTTCATGTGGTTGAGCTTAAGCCGTCGAGCGCATTGATTGAGGTGGGCGATCCGTTCAAGAACGTCTTCATGCCGCACAGCGGCATTATCTCTCTTATCGTAAAGCTGGCAGGCGGTGAGAGGGTCGAGATAGCCATGGTCGGTCGCGACGGCCTGTTGGGAGCGTTTTCCACGCTCGGGGATCCGCGCTCATTGGGCGATGCGAACGTCTTAATCCCGGGCGTTGTGTCGATACTCGACGTAAATAGGCTTCGAGAGGCAGTTAATCGGAGCGAACATTTGCGCCAGACGCTGGTGCGTCACGGGCAGGCCTTGTTCGCGCAGGCCCAGCAGTCAGCAGCTTGCAACGCTATGCACCCGGTGGAGAAACGCCTTGCGCGCTGTCTTTTACGGGTCCGTGATCTTTCTGGCAGCGACAACTTTGTTCTGACGCAAGAACAAATTGCCGAGATGATAGGATCTCGCAGAAACTCTGTGTCACTTGTGGCCCACAATCTGCAACAGGGCGGTTACATTCGATACAGCCGTGGGCAGATCAGCATTTTAAATCTGGCAGGTTTGCTCGAAACCTCCTGCGAGTGCTACAGCGCGGTGAAGACCCAGTATGACCGGTTGCTAACTTCCGACATCTAATACCAATTCTACATCAGAGTGAGTTGATGATGTAGGGAAAGGACGTGATGGAGCGGACGAGCCCTGGATTGCGTTCGATGTAGAGGATGGCCTGCTTGAGCTTGGTGCGCACGGCGTCCATGGATTTGAGCGCATAGTTCTTGAATATTTTCTCACGAATTTCATCCCAGAGATTTTCTTTTGGATTAAGTTCCGGTGAATAGGGCGGAAGATACAAGAGCGTGATGTTATCGGGAACGGCAAGGTCGCTGCAGCGGTGATTGGGCGCGCCGTCGAGAACCAGTAAGATGTCTTGACGGGTAAATCTGCGGGCCAGCACATCGAGGAAGGCCTGGAAGCATGCGGTATTCGAGGTTGGCATAATCAAATAGACGCAAGTGCCGTCCTTGGGAGAGACAGCGCCGTACAAATAGATGTATTCGCGGATGAGTTGGGCGGCCACTTCAGGCCGCGTGCCGACCGGTGCCCAACAGGGCCTTATCCGATTCATGCGACCGAAGCGCGCTTCGTCAACGAACATGATGCGCAGGCGTCGGCCGCGCATCGCGGCAACCCGCCGGGCCTTCCTCACAGCATCAGGAAAGCCGTTTTTTTAAAATTATTCTGGGCCGCGAGGTCGCGCTTGGGATGATGTGGACGCGGCATCAGCTTGCGCCAGCCATGCCGATGCAGAAGGTTGTAGACCGTGCTGTCGCTGGTCGCGTGCCCGATGGCTTTCTCGTAGGCAGCCTTGAGATCATGGATGTTCAGCATTTCACCGGCTCCGGCCGTTTTGGCAAAACGCGCGAGCAATGCCTTCTCTTTGGCCACCGTCATGTTCTCGTGCTTGCGTCCACCATTTGGCTTGGGCTTGAGCGCCTTGATGCCACCGTGGTCATACGCCATCTGGGCACGGTTCACCGTGCTCAGCGACACGCCCATCGCCGCCGCAATCGCCGGCTGCGACATCCCGCTCTCACGCAACAGCACCATCTGGATGCGTTGGCGCTGCGCCGCCGGTATCTTCCATCGCAGCGCAGTCTTGAGCCGCCGCACCTCGGCCTTGCTGCATTTGACCATCTGTTTCCCCCGAATCAGATGGTCCAAGCGAATCACACCTCGCGCGAGGAATACAACCCATCCTCCCAACCACCTTCCGAATAGACCGATTCACGCCGTTATGGAGGTGGTATAAGAAGCAGCAATTCCAATGCCTGCTTCGGGTCAATCGCGACCAAATTTGGCTGTCCACGCCATGTCCGCTTTCACCCCGATAGCGACCAAACTGCAGACATTGCAGGCGGTCGGTTTCGTGCCGATATTGTTGCAAAAGTCCCAAAAGGCGCAGCGGCTAATTTCCCGCCAAAGAACGAAACAAGAGAAAATCGCCGATCAATAGGGCTTCAAACGCGCTACCAGAATCGCCCGTGAGTTTAGCGCTTCACAACCGTGGTCCCCCACATCATTACTCAATCGCTGCATCTACGGGTCAGAGAATTTGAGTCCCACCTCGCAAAAAGACTTTTGCAACAATATCGACTTTCCGGAAGTCCCGCACTGTCCGACCTGAGTCCGGAATGCGCACGCACCAAAGCGGACGTTCGCCGAGCGCTCTGGATTTATGGATTCACGCTCTAGCAGCGCTCGAGAATGGTCAACCCGCGCAGCCGGTCGAGCAGATAAAACAGACCGCGGTCACAGGTGGTGACGTCGTTGCTCTGGACACGCTGCGAGCCTTGCGGAACGTCGGGCAGGAAATGGCCGACCTCGCGCGGCCGGCGCGGATCGGCAATGTCGATGAGGCGCAGCCCGTGGGCGAACCAAGCGGCCGGGATCTCGGTTCCGGTCACCTTCTCGCTCGGCTGATGGCAGGCTGTGAACTCCGGCTGCGGCGTGCCGTCGTCAAGGCCGTCGACCTGGAAGCTCGAAAACGGCATCGGGTGCCGCTCGTCGGTGATGTCGACGAGCCACAGGCAGGCGGGCGGTCCGGGTGCTGTGCGCGCCACGTCCTCGTCGGCGACCAGCATGACGCGCCGCCCATGCAGCGGGAACGGCAGCGGCAAGGTCGTATGCGTCGGACAGGCGAATGGCGGGCTCCAGTCGAACGAAGAGACAAGGCGTGGCCTTGCCATGTCAGCGATGTCGAGGATGACGAAGCCGCCGTGCCAATAGCTGACATAGAGCCGGTCGCCCTGGCGCAGCGGATGATGGCAGCGGTGCGCGGTGCCCTGCCAGCTCGGCTGCTCGCCGCCGGCGGTCCACTGCCCGGGCACCCACCAGCGGCCGACCTCGCGCGGGTGCGAGGGGTCGCCGAGGTCGAGGATCATGACGATGTTGCCGCGATAGCCCTCCACCGTGGGCGAGATATAGGCGTGGCGCCCGTCGAAATCGAAGCGATGGACGCCCATGCCGTCGGTCTCCCAGCGGGTGATCTCGCGCGGGCTCGCCGGCTTCGTCACGTCATAGATGCCGAGCCCGCCGCGAAAATTATCGGGGGCAGCGTTTTTGTCGGCCTGGTTGCGCTCGCGATTGATCAGCATCAGCCCATTGTCCACGCGCACCTTGTGCGAATGGGTGCCGGGCGGTATCTCAAGCCGCGCCAGCAGCCGCGGATGGGCAGGGTCGGCGATATCGACGATCGAGGTGCCGGCGGGCGCACGCATGTGGCCGATGAATGCGGTCGTGCCCGCGACGACGATCTGGCCGCCGCCCGGACAATCAAAATATCCGACGTGACGCAGGCCGTGTCCGGAACTCATGGTCGCCTCGTGCCGATGCGCCGCCATCATGTGACAATAATCACGGCGGCGAAAGCCCTGTTGTAGCCCGGAGCACCGGCGGCTGGCCTCAATCTCGACGGCGGCCTGGCAGATCCGCTATAGCAGGATGACTTTTCTTCGAATCGTCATCCCGCTTATCTTTTTGTTTGAGCATGATCTCCGCGCAAACGCGTTCCGCGTTTGTCGCGAGAGAAAACCGGTGTCCACTTTTCCGGATCATGCTCTAGGTTCCGGACATCCGATCGCCAGCAGCGGCTTGCCCTGGCCCGGCAGGCGCGCAACGCCATCGAGTGCAAATCGATCATCGGTCAAAGCGCTTCAGCGAACTCGACCATTCGACGACGTTGATCGGGATCAGGCAACGGGCCCCGCATCGCGCCGGCATTGTCCGCCATGTGGCCGGGATCGCCGGTCCCCGGGATCACCGCTGTCACACGCGGGTCGCCGAGCAAATATTTCAGGAAAAACTGTCCCCACGAGTTCGCGAACACCCGCGCCCAGTCCGGCAATTCCTTGCCATGCACTGACCGGAATAGTCTGCCATTGCCGTAAGGCACGGCGGTGAGCACGCCGGCTTTGATTTCGGCGGCCAGTGGCAGGATGGTTTTCTCAGCCCCGCGGTTATCCAGTGAATAGTCGATCTGGACGAAATCAGGCTTCTGCCGTTCCAGCACGGCCTCGACCGCGGGATAGTCGCGGGGGGTTGTCGAAGTGATGCCGACATAGCGGCACACGCCTTGTTTCTTCCACTCCCTGAAGCGTTCGAGAGATTGCCGCTTGCTCGTGACGTTGTGAAGCTGCAGCAGATCGACGCTTGCAGTCTTCAGTCGGGCCAATGATCGCTTGAGTTCCGCCGAGTCGGGCAACTCGAGCTTGGTGGCGATGAAGAGCTTGTCGCGCAAGCCGGCAGTTGCGGTGACCTCGCCCAGCACGCGTTCGGCATCGCCGTAGGTTGACGCCGTGTCGATGAGCCGTCCGCCATTCTTGACCAGAGCCTGTATGACTGCATCGGCCTTGCTCCGCGTCGCTTCGTTATTCTCATCGAAAACATAGGCGGTGCCAAGGCCAACAGCGGGAATGCGCTCGCCGCTGCCGGGAATTGCACGACTGAGAAGCAATGTCTCGGTTTGGGCAACGGCTTTGGTCGCCAGCAGAAATCCGCCGGCCAGTGCGGCAAAGTCGCGGCGGGTTATTTGGCGAGTGATTCGGATTGCCATCCCGGCACTCCTTTGTCATCTGTTTTCGTCGCAAGACGCTCCTGCGTTCGACCCAGCGCGGCTGAGAGAACGAGCCAGCCCACAGCTATCGGCAGCGCGCATAGCGCGATGGCGCCGAGCTTCAACCCCAGCACCTGCAGGCTGTCGTAGACCCAGCCATACAATGCGTCCGAGCCGCGATAGATCACCACGTCGATCAGGTTTTTTGCCTTATATTTTTCCTCGCGCCCGACCACGGTGAAGAATACCTGGCGTGCCGGATTTGCGATGGCGAAGTTCATCCAGCGTTGCGCGACCTGGAGTGTCACCACCACGGACAGGCTCGGCGCGATCGCCAGCGCTGCGAAGCCCACCACATAAATAGCGGGCAAAGCTGCGGCCGCGATGCCGGTGCCGAAGCGCTTGAGGAACTTGGCGGTGGCAAAGACCTGCGTCGCCAAGCTCAGCAGTCCCACCGCGAGATCGATACTCGCAAACAGACGCGTTTGCGTCGCCGCGTCATGGATCGTCGCCGAAACGATGTTGGCCTGCGCGAAATAGGCAATCGTCGCGCCGAACGAGAGCAGGCTGACCCAGGTGGCCACGCCCAGGAGATAAGGCGAGCGGATCAGTTCGGGCAGCGCCGCGAAGGCGCTGCCTCCAACGCGCTGCCGCCGGGGATCCACCTCTGTCGGCGCGTCCGCCACGCGTTCAATGCGATGGACGCACAACACGGCTGCTTCGAGAAAGACGGCGGCCGCGATCAACAGGTTAACCGGGCCGAGCGGCGCTGACAGCCAGATCGTGACGACCGGACCAAGCAGCGCTCCGGCGGTGCCACCGGCGCCAATGAACCCGAACAGCCGCTTGCCCTGTTCTGCGGTAAACAGATCGGCCATGAACGACCAGAACACCGCCACCGCAAACAAGTTGAACACGCTGACCCAGACAAAAAACACCCGCGCGACGATCACCCTTTCCACATCGAACGTCAGCAATACCCAGAACAGCACCAGGTTGGCGACGAAGAAATGGTAGACGATGGAGATAAACCTAACCCGCGGCAACCTCGCTACCAGCTCGCCATAGAGCGGCTGTGCGACGAGCAGGCTGAGAAACGTGGCGGTGAAGAGCCAGGGCAGGTTTCTGACGCCACCGGCGATGCCCATCTGGTCGCGCACCGGACGCAACACATAGTAGCCGGCAAGCAGCGTGAAGAAGTAAGCGAAGGACCACAGCGCTGCCGAACGTTCTTGCGCCGTAGCAGGCACCGCGCGCTGCCACCAGCCCGCCAGAGGCGTCATGGCGCCAGCGATAGCTTCTGCTTGAGCTCAGCCGCGCTCACATTCTGACCATATCCTGGCGCGCCGCGCTGGAATCGCCTCGCATCAGCCAGCTTGCCGACCTCCACCGGATCAAAGCCGGCATCGCGCACCAGTCCCGCCGCGACCTGGACTGCTTCCTGATCATCGCCGGCAATCGGCACCGCGAGCCTGGGGGCAGAACGGTTCGCTTCGCGTTCAAAGATCATGTAGGAGAGCGTGTTGAAGGCGCGCACCAGCCGGGCGCCCGGCAGATATTTCTGCGAAGTAACTCCGATGCCGTCGCGCTCGACCTCGTCGGCGATGGCGCCGTCGCGGCTGGCCACGGCATTGTCGGCGTCGAGCACGATCTTGCCGGCTAACGATTTGCCGTAATCCCTGCCGATCTGCGGCAGGGCGCCGTAAGGCACGGCGATGAATACGACGTCGCCAAACGCAATCGCTTGATCGACCGTGCCGGCCTGTGCAAGAGCGCCAAGGCGCTCGACGAGGTCTTTCAATTCCTCCGGATGACGTGACGAGAAGAACACCGGATGGCCTGCCTTGGCCCACAGCCCGCCGATCGTGCCGCCGATATGGCCGGCGCCGATAATGCCGATTTTCATCTTGGGGCCAGGAGCCGTCTGAGCCGATGCGGTCGTCGGTCGGAGCATCCCTTGCAGCACGATCGCTCCCGCAGCGCCGAGTAGCGCGCGGCGACCGCGATCGACAGTGACATACTTGATCATGAGCACACCAATTGCGAATTGCGTGACGAAACTTGTCGCGCCTTTCCAACTTAGAGCCATTCACTTCATCACGAGCAGTACCATAACGCGAAACGTGCCATAAATAGCCGCCAGGAATTGGCGCTCGCACAGAGTT